>NZ_JBNJMZ010000001.1:4800000-9005240 GCF_050936335.1 Dactylosporangium sp. CA-152071
GGCGGGCCCTGCCCCCAGCCCGGTGGCCTGCGCGCCGGTCGGCAGCGTCTGCGGCGGGTCGTCGCCGGAGTCGGCGATCAGAATCGCGGCCCCGACGAGCAGGGCCAGCGCGACGAGGACCGCGGCGATCCAGCGGCCGCGGTGCCGGCCGGGCGGCACCGTCTCGACGTCGTCGCTGACCGGCACCACCTCGGGGGCGGGAACCCCGCCGCGGGAGTAGAGGCCGGCGCCGACGGGCGCGCTGCCGCGGGCCTTGCCGGGGAAGTCGGTCCGGGCCGGGGTGGCGTCCGCGACCTGCGCCGGGCTGTCCTGATCCAGGCCCGCGGGCGGCGAGCTGATCGGCGCCTCCGGCCGCGCCGACCCCCCGCCGAGCGGGTGCGACGAGCCTCTCGACGAGCCGCTGGAGGAGCTGCGCAGGCCCGAAGGTTGGCCTTCCCGCGAGCGGCGCGGCCGGGGCAGCGTGGGCAAGGTCCAGGACCAGGCGCGGCCCTCCCCCGACGCGGCCCGCTGCAGCAGCCGCTCGGTCTCGGCGACGCCCGCGCGCGCCTTCGGGTCCTTGCGCAGCAGCGCGTTGAGGACCGGCTTCAGCACGCCCGCGCGGGTCGGCGGGTCGGGGTCCTCGGTGGCGAGGGCCGTCAGCGTCGCGTACGTCGTGGAGCGCGCGTACGGCGAGCGGCCCTCGACGGCCGCGTAGAGCGTGGCGCCGAGCGACCACAGGTCGGACTCCGGTCCGGAGGTGCCCTCTCTCGCGCGCTCCGGGGAGATGTACTGCGGGGACCCGAGGATCAGGCCGGGGCGGGTGACGGCGCCGTCGCCGCCCTCGAAGACCGCGAGGCCGAAGTCGGTGAGCACCACCCGGCCCGTGTCGGCGAGCAGCACGTTGCCGGGCTTCACGTCACGGTGCAGCACCCCGGCGGCGTGCGCGGCCTTCAGCGCGTTGAGCACGGCGAGCCCGACCTGCGCCACCCGCTCCGGCTGCAGCGGCCCGTCGTCGGTGATCACCTGATGGAGTGACCGCGACGGCACGTACTCCATCACGATCCACGGTGCCTGCTCGGTCTGCACGACGTCGTAGATCCGCACGACGTTCGCGTCGTTGAGGCGGGCCGCGGCGCGGGCCTCCCGGAGGGTGCGCAGCCGCAGCTCCTCGCGCTCCTCGGCGGTCAGCCCCTCGGGCGGGATGACCTCCTTGATCGCGACGTCGCGGCGCAGCATCTCGTCGCGGGCGAGCCACACCCGGCCCATGCCACCGGCGCCGAGCGACTCGATCAATCGATAGCGCTCAGCGATCAGGGACGTGGACTGCGTCATCACCACAGACGCTACCGAACGAGCGCACGTTCCAGACAGCCCGGACCTGGGCGAGATCACCCGTCTCAGTCGGTGCGGGACCGCAAGACCATGATCAATAGGATGACGAGGCCGATACCGACCAGACCGGCGCCGATCAGGGCCACCGGCAGGACCCGGAACGTGTCGAGGACCTTCTGCTGGGTCGGTGCCCTGTCGTCGGCGGTGAAGGTCACCGTGACCGTCACCGTGTACAGGTCGACGTCGGCGCCGGTCTCCTCGCCGATGACGACGGTGCCGGGGATCGGCAGCGGCGCGTTGCCCGGCGCGGGATCGACCGTCGCGCCGACGGCCACCGCGGCGCCGGCCGCGGTGGGTGTCGCCGGGCGCTGCACCGTGCACTTCGCCGGGTCCAGGAAGCCCAGCGGCGTGGGCAGCGACGCCTCGCTGTTGTCGTCCCCGGGCAGCACGACCCGGCCGGTCGAGCCGTCGGTGCAGTCCACGTCCAGCACGATCGGGCCGTCGCGGCCGCTGGTGCTGCCCGCGAAGCGGACGGTGACCTGCAGCTGGTGCGCCTCGACGAACAGGTAGGACGCGGTGCACTTCGCGGCGGGCACGGCGGCGGTGAGCGGCACGACGTCGGCACCGACGTTGGGCACGTCCTGCGACTCGCCCGGGTCGCAGGCGAACGAGCTCAGCCGCCAGCTGCCCTCGACCGTCGCCAGGGGCGGCAGCGGGGTCACCACGTAGTCGCCGAGCGGCAGCGCCGCCGGGAGGCCCTGGGCGATCGCGGCCTCGCCGAACGCGGTCGTGGTCGCCACCCCGGACCAGCCGGGCGAGCCCTCGCCGCGCGGCGCGATCACGAACGACGCCGCGCCGATCCCGCCGACCGTCACCGACCGCAGCTGGATGCTGCCGCCCTTGCGGGTCACCCGCAGCGCGCAGTCGGTCGGGGCGCCGGCGGCGACCATGACGGTGACGGACATGCCCTCCGGCTTGAGCTCGGTCGCCCCGCAGCCGACCCCGGTCAGCGACCATGCGTCGGTCTCGCCGGCCGGGGCGGTGAGCGTCACCGGGTATGCCCCCGGCAGCAGCGTGCTCAGGTCGGCGCCGGTCGCGACGGTGGCGGAGCCGTCACCGGCCGGCGCGGCCTGCAGCAGGCGCGGCGGGTCGGCCCCGCCGCCCGAGGCGACGGACAGGTTGAACCCGCCGCCGGGCGCGTCGCCGAACAGCCGCAGCGTCAGCCCCGGCGGCGCGGCCGGCGGGGTGTAGGTGAACGTGCAGGTGACGACCTCACCGGGGGCGAGCGTGACGGTGGCGGTGCCCGTCGGCAGGTCGGTGGCGGTGAGGCTGCGCCCGGCGCCGCTCTTGCCGCAGCTCAGGTCGGTGAGCGTCCAGCCCGCCGGGGTCCGCGACACGACCGTGCCGGGCTGGCCGCCGGAGCTGCGCACCAGGGTCGCGTCGGTCTTCACGTCGGCGTAGATCCGCTTGTCGGCGGCGTAGCCGGCGGAGGCGTCGAACGCGAACCGCTGCTGGTAGCCGGCCGGGGCCGTCGTGCGGGCCTTCACCACGAGCGTGGCCGGGGCCTGCGCGGACTTCACGTAGTACGCGAAGCAGAGCACGTGCCGCGCCCCGGCGGGGAAGCCGAGCCACTGGACGTTGCCGCCGGCGTGGCCGTCGGCGCCGCAGCGCAGGACGCCGAACCCGTACCCGGGCAGCGCCGCGGCGAGCAGCGGGTCGCCCGGCGTGCCGCCCTGCACCCACAGCTGCCGGTGCGAGGACGCGCTCGCCTGCTCCGGGGTCAGCTGCAGGGTGACCGCACCGTCGATGAGCTTGTCGGTCTTGTGGCCGGCCGCGTCCAGCAGCGGCACCTGGGCGGCGGTCGCGCCGGAGTCGACCGCCGGCATGGTCACCGTCGACAGCGCGCCCTTCTTCTCCTGCCCGGGCCCCAGCGAGAAATGCCAGCCGGGCAGGGCGGTGCAGCCGGCCCCGTTGGCCGCCTCGACGGCCGGATCGACCGCCTGGCCGTCCTTGTACGCGCTGGCGCGGCCGGGGGCGGACGCCGCCTCGATGCGGTCGTCGCGGACCCGGTTGGCCATGACGTCGTCGTACGAGCCGCAGGAGCGCGCCGCGAACGTGATCTGATACCGCAGCGACGCGGACACCGACGCCGGCTGCTCGCCCTCACGCGCCTGGGCGGGCGCCCCGGGCAGCAGTGCCGCGAGGAGCACGCCGACGATGAGCATCGATGCGACCCGGAATGGGACGTTTGTCAATGCGCCCCCCAAACTCGCCATCGACTCCCGTTCCGCTTGAGTATGCGCCGCCGATGCATGCGTATGCTCGCAGGACGGCAACGTTTCGCGTACTTTCCGGGAGGTCCTGTGGCCGAGGAACCGCTGTTCAAGGTCGTCCGCGGCACGCCGACGGCCGAGGAGGTCGCGGCGATCGTCGGGGTGCTCTTCAGCCGTCCCGCCGCCGCGGCGGTGGCTGCTGCGCCGGTGTCGCGCTGGCGCCAGAGCGCCCGGCCGGCGTCTCGTCCCCGCTGGCGCTAGCGCCACCACCCGCCGGGGGCCCGCCGGCAGTGGGATCGTTCACAGGAGGCTCGTTCACAGGAGGCTCGTCCACCGGGGGCTCGTCCACCGGGGGCTCGTCCACCGGGGGCTCGTCCACCGGGGGCTCGTCCACCGGGGGCTCGTCCACCGGGGGCTCGTCCACCGGGGGCTCGTCCACCGGGGGCTCGCTCGCCGGTGGCCGGCCGGTCGGCGGGCGCCGGCGCGGGATGACGATCGGCGGCAGGGCCGGCAGCGTCGGCCAGCGGCGGGCCTCGCGCTCGTCCTGCAGGAACTCCGCCTGGGCGAGCGTCGGCAGGTCCTCGACCAGCTGCTGGCCGCACGAGCGGCAGATCAGCGCCGCGGCCGGCACCCGGTCGTAGCAGAACGGGCACTGCCGCTGGTCCAGCGACCTGCCCCGCTCCACGCCGATCCAGGTCATGAACTTGATGATCACGAACAGGGCGACCGCCAGCAGCAGGAACTGCAGCAGGTCGTTGAGGAACACGCCGTACTTGATCGGCGTGCGGTGCAGCGTGATCTTCAGCTGCTGGAAGTCGGGCTCGCCGACCACGGCGGCGACCGCCTGCAGGAACAGGTTGGTGACGAAGGACTGGACGAGCGTGGCGAAGGCCGATCCGATGATGAAGCCGAGCGCCAGGTCCAGGACCGAGCCGCCGATCGCGATCGCCTTGAACTCAGCCCAGAGCTTCCGCATGGCCGCGATGGTACTAACGTCCGTCCCGTGAAGACGTTCATCCTCGCCTCTGCCAGCCCCGCCCGCCGCCGGCTGCTGCAGGCCGCCGGAATCGAGCCGCGGGTCATCGTGAGCGGCGTCGACGAGTCCGCGATCGAGGCGCCCGGCGGCGCCGCCCTCGCCGGCACGCTCGCCGAGCTCAAGGCCCTCGCCGTCGCCGAGGCCGCCGGGGTGGCGGGCACCGACGCCCTGGTGCTGGGGTGCGACTCGGTGCTCGAGCTCGACGGCGACGTGCTCGGCAAGCCGGCCGACGCCGACGAGGCGGTCGCCCGCTGGAAGGCGATGCGCGGCCGCTCCGGCGTGCTGTACACCGGCCACTGCCTGGTCGACGCCGGGTCCGGCAGCAACACGTCGAAGACCGTCGGCACCGTCGTGCACTTCGCGGAGCCCGACGACGAGGAGATCGCCGCGTACGTGGCGACGGGCGAGCCGCTGCACGTGGCCGGCGCGTTCACCATCGACGGGCTCGGCGGCGTGTTCGTCGACCGGATCGAGGGCGACCACGGCAACGTCGTGGGCCTGTCGCTGCCGACGCTGCGGGTGCTGATGTCGATCCTCGGGGTCCGCATCACCGACTTCTGGCGGGGCAGGATCGAATCATGACGAGACAGACACTTGCCCTCACCGACGCGCTGCACGCGTATGTCGTCGCCAACGGCAGCGAGCCCGACGACCTGGTCCGCGACCTGATCGAGGAGACCGCGGCGGCGCTGCCGCGCGACGCGGGCATGCAGGTCGCGCCGGAGCAGGCGGCGCTGCTGACGATGCTGACCCGGATCAGCGGCGCCCGGCAGGCCCTGGAGATCGGCACGTTCACCGGGCTGTCGTCGATCGCGATCGCCCGCGGCCTCGCCGAGGGCGGCCGGCTGACCTGCCTGGACGTGTCGGAGGAGTTCACGTCGATCGCCCGGCGGTACTGGCGGCGCGGCGGCCTCGACGACCGCATCGAGCTGCGGATCGGGCCCGCCGCGGAGACGCTCGGCGCGCTGCCGGCCGAGCCGCACCTCGACCTGACCTTCATCGACGCGGACAAGACCGGCTACCTGGGTTACTGGGAGGCGGTCGTGCCCCGGACGCGGCCCGGCGGCCTGATCCTGGTGGACAATGTGCTGCGCCACGGGCACGTGCTCGACCCGGACCCGGGCGACCACGGCACCCTCGCGATCGTCGAGTTCAACCGGCGGGTCCTCGCCGACGAGCGGGTCGAGTCGGTGCTCATCCCGATCGCTGACGGGCTCACACTGGCTCGGCGGCTCTGACCGGCGCCGCGGTCTGCGTGGTGTCGAGGGTGGCGCGCCCGGTGAGCCTCTCCAGGCGCGTCACCACCGCGGCGCTCAGCAGCAGGAACGCCGGCACGAGCAGGAACGCGGTGTGCGGCCCGACCCGGTCGGCGAGCGAGCCCAGCGCGAACGGCGCCACCGCGAAGGAGATCCCGACGGCGAACGAGGCCCGGGCCGCGGCCAGGTCCGGCTGCCCGTCGGAGTGGGCGAGGGCGAGGCCGATCCCGAGCGGGTAGTGCAGGCCGCAGCCGAGCCCGCAGCCGAACAGGCCCGCCATCGCCAGCCAGGGCACGGTCGCCGACCAGAACAGCGCGAACCCGGCGGCGGACACGGCGAGCGCTGCCAGGAGCATGCGGGTCGGGCGGTACCGCAGCAGCAGCCGCCCGCCGACGATCCTCCCGGTCACCATCCCGGCGATCATGGTCGACACGGCCGCCGTCGCCACCCCGGCGGACACGTGGGCGTGGTCGCGGAGCACGTCGCTGCCCCACAGCGTCAGGCAGACCTCCACCGAACCGGTCGCGAACAGGCTGGTCGCGGCCAGCCAGTAGGTGGCGGGGAGCCTGCGGGCGCGCCGGCCGTCGGCGGTGCCGTGCTGGAGCGGCTCGGGTGCCCGTACACCGGCGAACACCGCCAACAGGACGGTGGGGACCACCACGAGGACAAGCCCGGCCCGCCACCCGAGACCGGTGCCGTAGGCGAACCCGACGACCAGCGGTGCGACCAGGCCGACGGCGGCCGCGGCGGCGTTGGCCTCGCTGATCGCGGCCGGCCCGGCGGTCCCGTGGTGCTCGGTGAGCGCCGCGACGATGCCGTTGACCAGCAACGACCCGCCGAAGCTCGCGAGGGTGGCGAACGTCAGGGTCAGCGCCAGGTGGTGCGCGGCGAACATGCCCGCGGCGGCGCCGCTGATCAGCGTCAGGCCGGCCCAGATGAGGCGGTGTCGCCCGTACCGGCGGGTCAACGCCGGAATGACGGCGCCGCCGACGATGCCGCCGACGGCGAACCCGGTCCCGTGCAGGCTCGCGAGGGTCCTGCTGATGTGCAGCTCGTCGCGCAGCAGCGGGGCGACCGGCCCGAACCCGTAGAGGAAGTAGCACCACAGGGACAGCTGGACGTAGATCACCCAGGTGAGGCGGTCGCGGACGAGATTGGGCACCGCCTGACGGTGTCACGGCCCCTCCCGTGGTGGAAGGGGCCGTGACGGTGATTGTCGTTACCGGTAAAGTTGACTGGCCTAACGGACGCCCCTGGCGAAGGCGCGGGAGGCCCAGACCACGGTGATCAGGGTCAGGCCGCCGATGACGACGCCCGCCTGCCAGACCGAGTCGGCGCCGGGGTTGCCGGCGAAGAGTGCCCGGACGCCGTCGGTGGCCCACGAGAACGGGTTCCAGTCGGCGACGCGCTTGAGCCACGCCGGGGCGAACGTGAGCGGCAGCAGGATGCCGGCGGTCAGCAGCAGCGGCTGCGAGATCGTGTTCAGCAGCGGCGCGAGGGCGTCCTCGCTGCGCAGCTTCAGCGAGATCGCGTAGGAGAACGCCGACAGCATCAGCGAGATGACCGCCATCAGCGCGAACGCGGCGAGCACGTCCAGGACGCCGACGCTCAGGCCGAACCCGACCGCGACGATGACGATGAGCGCCGCCTGGAACAGCAGCGACACGACGTCGCGCAGCGAGCGGCCGACCAGCAGCGCCAGGCGGCTGACCGGGGTGACCCGGCTCCGCTCGATGACGCCGGCGCGCAGCTCGGCGATCAGCCCGAAGCCGGTGAACAGCGAGCCGAACATGGCCAGCAGCACCAGCAGGCCCGGCACGAACAGCTCGTACGCCTCGGCGTTGGTCTTCACGCCGAGCGCCGGCTTCAGCAGCGGCGCGAAGAGCAGGAGGTAGAAGAGCGGCTGGATGACCCCGACGATCAGCCACACCGGCTGGCGGAGCATGAGCTGCATCTGGCGGGCGAAGACGAGCCAGGTGTCGCGGAGGAATTTCATCGCTACTCAGCTTTCCCGAAGTGAACGGCCGGTCTTGGTGAGGAAGACGTCGTCGAGGCTGGGTCGGTGCAGCTCCATCTGGGTGAGCTGCACGCCGGCGTGGTCGAGCACGCGGAGGATGTGCGGGATCGCGACGGCGCCCTCGTCCACGTACAGCCGGAGCTCGTTCTTGGCGTGTTCTTCGAGCTTGCGGACGTAGTCCTGGTTCCTGAGCAGCGCGATCGCCGTTTCAGCGGATGCTCCGGCGGTGCCGACGGTCACGACGTCGCCGGCGACCTCGCGCTTGAGCGCGTCGACCGTGCCCTCGGTGACGATCTCGCCGTGGTCCATGATCGCGATCCGGTCGCAGAGCGCGTCGGCCTCGTCGAGGTAGTGGGTGGTGATGAAGACCGTCATGCCCTCGGCGCGCAGGCGGCGCACCTCGTCCCACATGTGGGCACGGCTCTGCGGGTCGAGGCCGGTGGTCGGCTCGTCGAGGAAGACGACCTTCGGCCCGTGGATGATGCCGAGCGCGATGTCGACCCGCCGGCGCTGGCCGCCGGAGTAGGTCTTGGTCTTGCGGTCGGCGTACTCGGTGAGCTGGAACGCCGCGAGGGCCTTGTCGGCCCGCTCGAGCGCCTCGGCCTTGTGGATGCCGTAGAAGCGGGCCTGCAGGACCAGCTCCTCGCGCGCGGTGCTCTCGTCCCAGGTGCTGCCGCCCTGGGCGACGTAACCGATCCGGCGGCGCACCTCGCCCGGGTGCTTGAGCAGGTCGGCGCCGGCGATGACCGCCTCGCCGCCGTCGGGCGTGATGAGCGTGGCCAGCATCCGCAGCGTCGTGGTCTTGCCCGCGCCGTTGGGGCCGAGGAACCCGTAGATCTCCCCCTCCCGGACGGAGAGGTCGACCCCCCGGACCGCCTCGACGACCTTGGTCTCCCGACCGGCCCGTGAGCGGTACGACTTCCGCAGACCCTTCGTCTCGATCATGACGGTCTCCCCTGTCGTCTGTGTGCTACGCGGGTCAACCTAACGCGATATAAACTACTAGTCAAGCGCGTTATATATCGCGTTTTAAACCTCGTCCTCGTCGTCCTGCGGGTCTCCGAACTGCTCACGGATCGCCGCGCGCCAGGCGTCGGGGCTCTGCCCACCCTCGTTGAAGTGCCCACCCTCGCCGGCCTCGACCCGCGCGGCCACGTCCTGGCACCAGCGGGCCTCCGCCTCGGCGCGCACCGCCGTGAGCTCCAGCTGCCAGCCCACGTGCGGCGGCTTGTCGGCGATCCACTCGTCGATGCTGTCGCGATAGGTTGCAACCCAGTCGTTGAGGAGCCGTGCCCGGGCCCGCAGCGCGCCGACCGCCTCGGGGCGCGGCAGCGACGGCAGGAAGGCGAAGGCGGCCTGGAAGGGGTCGACCGGCTCCGAGTACTCCCACCAGTACCGGCGCAGCATGGCCTGATACTCGACCTCGCCGGCCTTGGTCAGCTGGTACCTCGTGCGGGCCGGACGCCCGTCCACCTGCTCGGTGTCGACCGGCTCGAGCAGGCCTTCCTCGGCCAGCTTGCGCAACGCGTGATAGATCGATCCCGGCTGGACATTGGCCCAGCTCTCCACGTTCCAGCTGGTCAGCTCCTTGCGGATGTCGTAACCGTGGACGGGCTGCAGGTAGGAGATCAGTCCCATGATCATCAAACGCGTAGTAGACACGACATAATCTTAATAGGGTCGGTTTGACTATGACATTGTTGGCAGCGGGACTTGTCGTACAGGTCGCTTAGACTGCGGCTGAGGGTTACCCAAGGGAGCGTTCAGCGTGCGCAAGGTTCTGATTGCCAACCGGGGCGAGATCGCCGTCCGCGTCATCCGCGCCTGCCGCGACGCTGGTCTGGCCAGTGTCGCGATCTATGCGGACTCCGACCGCGACGCGCTGCACACCCGCCTCGCCGACGAGGCCTATGCCCTCGGCGGCGACACCCCGGGCGCGTCCTACCTGCGCATCGAGAAGGTCGTCGAGGTCGCCCTCACCGCAGGCGCCGACGCCGTCCACCCCGGCTACGGGTTCCTGTCCGAGAACGCGGACTTCGCCCAGGCCGTCATCGACGCCGGGCTGACCTGGATCGGCCCGACCCCGCAGGCGATCCGCGACCTCGGCGACAAGGTCACCGCCCGGCACATCGCCCAGCGCGCCGGCGCGCCCCTCGTCCCCGGCACCGCCGAGCCCGCCCGCGACGCCGACGAGATCGTCGCGTTCGCCCGCGAGCACGGCCTGCCCGTCGCCATCAAGGCCGCCTTCGGCGGCGGCGGCCGCGGCCTGAAGGTCGCCCGCACGCTGGAGGAGATCCCGGCGCTCTTCGAGTCCGCGACCCGCGAGGCGGTCGCCGCCTTCGGGCGGGGCGAGTGCTTCGTCGAGCGCTATCTGGACCAGCCCCGCCACGTCGAGGCCCAGGTCCTCGCCGACCAGCACGGCAACGTGATCGTCGTCGGCACCCGCGACTGCTCCCTGCAGCGCCGCCACCAGAAGCTCGTCGAGGAGGCGCCCGCGCCGTTCCTCACCGACGCCCAGCGCGCCCAGATCCACGAGTCGGCGAAGGCGATCTGCCGCGAGGCGGGCTACCACGGCGCCGGCACCGTCGAGTATCTCGTCGGCAACGACGGCACCATCTCCTTCCTCGAGGTCAACACCCGCCTCCAGGTCGAGCACCCGGTCAGCGAGGAGACCGCCGGCATCGACCTGGTCCGCGAGCAGTTCCGGGTCGCCGACGGCGAGAAGCTCCGCTTCGACGAGGACCCCGCCCCGCGCGGCCACTCCATCGAGTTCCGCATCAACGGCGAGGACCCGGGCCGCGGCTTCCTGCCCGCCCCCGGCACCGTCACCACCCTGCGCCTGCCCACCGGCCCCGGCGTCCGCGTCGACACCGGCATCGAGTCCGGCAGCGTCATCGGCGGCAACTTCGACTCCCTCCTCGCCAAGGTCATCATCACCGGCGAGACCCGCGAGCAGGCCCTGGAGCGCGCCCGCCGCGCCCTGGACGAGATGGTCGTCGAAGGCATGGCCACCGCCCTGCCCTTCCACCGCGCCGTCCTGCGTGACGAGGCCTTCACCGAGTCTCCCTTCCGGGTGCACACCCGCTGGATCGAGACCGAGTGGGTCAACACGGTGCCGCCGTTCACCGCCCCCTCCGGCGACCTGCCCGCCGCCGAGGAGCGCTCGACGGTGGTCGTGGAGGTCGGTGGGAAGCGGCTGGAGGTGTCGCTGCCCGCGGGCTTCGGCACCGGCCCCGCCGTCGCCACCGCCGGCTCGCCGGCCCCGCGCCGCCGCTCGGGCACGAAGAAGCAGTCGGGCGCCGCGAGCGGCGACGCCCTCACCAGCCCCATGCAGGGCACGATCGTGAAGATCGCCGTGGCCGAGGGCGACACGGTCGCCGAGGGTGACCTGATCGTCGTCCTGGAGGCGATGAAGATGGAGCAACCCCTCAACGCCCACAAGTCGGGCGTCGTCACCGACCTCGCAGCCACCGTCGGCGAGGTCGTCTCCGCCGGCGCCGTCATCGCCACCCTGAAGTAGCCGCCTCCACCACCACGCGGCCGCTCCACTCCACCCCCGGCACCGCCACACAAGCCCCGCGGTTCCGGCGGCGCGCTCGCGTCCCCACCGGCGCGACAATGCCGCAACCACCTCCGGCCCTGCGGGCCCCGTTCGGCGGCCCCCATGACCAATCTCCCCGGGGCGGAAGCTCTAAGGCGGATCTGGCCTGGTGAGCCCCTGTTCGCTGGGGCCACCACCAGCATGATCGACGGACGGATCCAGTCACCCGCACGACCGGAACCGTCCTTGGATCAGGGGAAGGCGCCGGCAACCCTGGCAGCCCCAGGGCGAACCTCCGTCACCGCCGACCGGACGAAGCGGATCAATCACCGGAATTCCCGCACTATCGGGCACACCGCAACTCCCTCTGGGCCATGACCGCGAACACCGCACCGCTGGACGCGGCGGCACACCGCGGTCGTCCACTCAAGCAGCCCCGACCACCACTCCCCGCACGGACGCACCTCCCCGACGGATGATCCAAGGACGGATCCGGCCACCCGCACGACCAGAACCATCCTTGGATCACGACGGGAGGCGCCGGCGAATCCGGCAAGCCCCGGGACCAAACCTCCATCGCCACCGACCCGACACGGCGGATCAACTACCGGCATGATCGACGGACGGATGTGGCCACCCGCACGACCGGGACCGTCCTTGGATCACGGGACGGGCGCCGCGCTGCTGGACGTAGGCCTGGGGGTGGCCACCGGATGCGGCGCGGATGCGTCGCTTGGCCTGGCTCGCGTCTCGGCGCGGGCAGTGCGGCGCGGAGCGGCGCATTGGGGCTGCGGGTGGGAATCCCCGCCGGGACCTGCCGCGGCAGCGGTTGGGCGGAAGCACAGTGGGGAATTACGGTGCGGCGTGGGCGCCTGTGCTGGCGTGGAGGGGGACGGCGACGACGGCGGTGCCGTAGGCGCAGAGTTCGGCCCAGGTGTTGGTGAAGTCGCGGTGGTCGAAGCGCATGCCGACGACGGCGTTGGCGCCGCGCTGCTCGGCGACGTGGACCATCTGGCCGACGGCGCGCGCACGGGTCTGCACGAGGAACTGGGACATGTCGAGGCCCGGGCCGCCCTCGGTCGAGCGTAGCCCCGCGGCGAACGGGTTCCGCGACGTCGCGCACACCCCGAGCACCTCGCCGAGCACGGTCGTGATCTCGTACCCCGGTAAACCCTCAGTCGTTACAACCAGCACATATGAATCGTATGCACATATGTACGGTTTAGGGTGGATCTACTGGGAACCACCCCCTCAGCCCTGCCCGGGAGTGGCGTTGGGGTTGACGGTGATACCCGCCGCGAAGCGGATCAGGTCGGGCTCCGGCAGCGGTACGGGCGTCGCGGACTGGATCACGAGCAGCCGGCCGTCGCCGAGGTCGACCTGCAGCGAGAAGAAGCCCTCGACCGGGTCGGTCAGGATGCCGGGGCGGCCCGCGACGTCGACCGCGCGGCCCGTGGACAGCTCGCCGGTCACGCCCAGCATCACGGTGAGCTTGCCGACGAAGGTCTCGTCGGCGGTGACGTCCGGCGGGCAGAAGGTGACGGCGGCCGGGCTGATGTTGTCGACCGTGTACCCGTCGGGGACCAGCGCGAACGTGAACGGCGCCGGCACGCTCACCGGCTGCGGCAGGAGGCCCTTGGCGAACCCGGCGAGCCGGTCGACCGGCACGGCGGGGGACGCGCGCAGCTCGAACCACTGCCCGGGCGCCTCCTGCCAGATCAGGGAGGTCCCCGTGTCGGCGGACTCCGCGGTGTACCCGACGACACCGCGGACCATGATCGGCTCGGTCCCGGTCGCGAGTGGGCGGGTCGGGCTGACCGTCAGCGTGGCGGTGGCGGCGTCGTCCGGCAGGGGCTGGCTGAGCGTCGGGAGTCCGGCGGCGAGGCGTACCTCGGGATCGGTGCCCGACGGTGGCGGGCTGAGCGGGAACGTGACCGTCAGCGGGCCGGACGACGAGGCCAGCACCGACGGCGCGGCCACCGCCACCGGGGCGGCCGCGAGCCGCAGCGGCACGGTGACCCCGACGGTGGCCAGCACGGCGACGACCGCGCCGACCACGACGCGGGTCCGCCGCGCGCGCCGGCGGCTCTCCGCGCGGACGACCGTGAGCAGCGCCGCCCCGGCCGGGGCCTCGGCGGCGTGCCGGTGCATCAGGTCACGGACGCGCTGCTCGACGTCGCTCACCGCACCGCGCTGCGGGGAAAGGTCGTTCATGGCTCGCCTCTGCGGAGTGGGACGGGGGTCAGTGCTGACCGGAGCTTGTGCAGCGCGTGGAACGCGTGGACGCGGACGGTCGCCTGGGCGCAGCCCAGCAGCCTGGCGATCTCGGCGTCGGGGAGATCCTCGTAGTACCGCAGGACGACGACGGCGCGCTGGGAGCGGGGCAGCGCGTTCAACGCCGTCCACATCTCGTCCGCGTCGACGACCTGGTCGGCGAGCGCGTCGGGCGAGGAGCCGGGCGGCGCGCCGTCGGGCGGGTCGGCGACCGGCCGTTCGGTGCTCGCGCGGCGGCGCCGCCACGACAGGTACTGCCGCAGGACCGCCCGGCGGACGTAGGGCTCGGGGCCTTCGTCGCCGGTGATCGCGTGCCAGCGGCGGTGCGCCCGGACGAGCGCCTCCTGGGTCAGGTCCTCGGCCAGGTGCCGGTCGCCGGTCAGCAGGTACGCGAACCGGAGCAGCGCCGCGCTGCGCACCGTCACGAATTCGTCGAAGTCCTGCACGTCTTCCTTGACGTTGCCGGTGGGGTCGGGCGTTTATGGCTGTTCCGACGGAGTTGGGTCGTCGTACTGCCCGGAGCGCCCGGCGTAGGGCCGGCCGTCGACGATCGGCCACGGGTTGGCTACGCAGCCGTGCAGGCCGAGGGTCTGCTGCTGCATGACGGGGGCGGGCCGGGCCGGGCCGGGGCACAGCTCGTGGCCGCGGCCGAGGCGGTGGCCGGTCTCGTGGTTGACGACGTAGGCCCGGTAGGCGGTGAGGTCGGCGCCGTAGCCGGGGATGCCGCGGGCCCAGCGGGCCACGTTGACGACGACGGTGTTGCCGTTCCTGCAGGAGGTGTACCGGTCGTAGCCGCCACCGCACAGCACGTCGCGGGTCGCGGGGGTGGCGAGGTAGATGGTGAAGTCGAACGCCTCGCCCTGCCCGGCCCGGCGCAGCCGCCAGTTGCCGGTGCCGGGCCAGCTGCGCGGGTCGGTGAAGATCAGCTCGACGGCATCGCCGAACGTGGCCGCGTCGACGCCGGTGATGCCGTGCTCCACCCCGATCCGGTAGGTCAGCAGCCTGCCCTTCGTCCCGATGGCGCGCCCGCCGGCGGTGGCGAAGCCGAACGTGCCGCCGCCGTCGACAGGGAACCGGATCACCGGCACGTCGGTCGTGGCCGGTCCCCGCGACGACGGTGCCGCCGACGGCGACGACGGTGGCGGGGACGGTGGCGAGGACACGATCGACGGGGCGGGCGAGGCGGCCGACGCCGAGAAGGACGGCGTGGACGAGCAGCCGGCCACGAGGGCGAGCGTCACGATGGTCGGGAAGATCCGCACACCGGGACTGACGCACCGCCCCCGTCCGACTGTTTATGAACCCCCGCCTATGGCGCGGCACACACCTCCGACAGGCTCGCGACGGCCGCGGCGATCGGCAGCACCCCCGACAGCGGCCCGGAGTCCCGCGGGCGCAGCGAGACCGAGCCGCCGGCCGCCTCCCGCTCCCCCACGACCGCGACGAACGGCACCTTCCGCGCCGCCGCCTGCCGGATCCGCGCGCCCAGGCTGCCCGCGTGCCACTCCTCGACCCGCAGGTCGGCGGCCCGGCAGGCGCGCACGAAGTCGCCGCCGGCCTGCGCGTCGGCGACGGGGAGGACGGCGACCTGCAGCGGTGCGAACCAGGCGGGGAACGCCCCGTCGTGCACCTCGATCAGGTGCGCGAAGAGCCGCTCCATGCTGCCCGCCACGCTGCGGTGCACCATCACGGGGCGCCGCCGCTCACCGCCGGCGTCCACGTAGGACAGGTCGAAGCGGGCCGGCTGGAAGTAGTCGACCTGCACGGTCGCGAGGGTGCTCTCCCGCCCGGCGTGGTCCACCAGCTGGACGTCGATCTTCGGCCCGTAGAAGGCCGCCTCGCCGGGTGCCTCCACGTAGGAGACGCCTGCGATGTCCAGCGCTTCCCGCAGTACCGACGACGCCGCCGCCCACATCTCGGGGTCATCGACATACTTCCCGCCCTCGCCGCGCAGCGACAGCCGGAACGACGACGGCTCGAAGCCGAGCGCGGCGTGCGCCACCCGCATGAGCCGCAGCGCCTCGACGACCTCGTCGCGCACCTGCTCCTCGGCGCAGAAGACGTGCCCGTCGTTGAGGGAGATCGCCCGCACGCGCGACAGCCCGCCGAGGACGCCGGAGCGTTCCGCGCGGTACTGCCCGCCGATCTCACCGATGCGCAGCGGCAGCTCCCGGTAGGAGCGGCCGCGCGCCCCGAACACCGCCGCGTGGTGCGGGCAGAGGCTCGGCCGCAGCACGAACGCGTCGTGCTCGCTGAGCGCCATCGGCGGGAACATGTCGTCGGCGAAGTGCGGCAGGTGCCCCGATCTGAGGTACATCTCCTGCTTGGCCAGGGGCGGCGAGTAGACGTGCTGGTAGCCGTTGCGGCGTTCCAGGGCGTGGAGGTAGTCCTCGACGGCGCGGCGGGCGGCGGCGCCGGCGGGCAGCCACAGCGGCAGCCCCGCGCCGACGAGCGGGTCGGAGTGGAAGAGCTCGAGGTCGCGGCCGAGCTTGCGATGGTCCTGCATGGTCTTGACTCCCTTGATGCGACAAGGGGGCGCCGCGCACGAAAAAGCTCCGGAGCGCGGGCGCCCCGGAGCTTTGCTGAGAACAGGTGAGTGTCAGCGCCGCCGGGGAAGGCCCGGCGTCGTCGTGAACAGTGCGCTGTGACTCATGCCCGGAAGAATAGCGCGCCGTTCGGAGGGCGCGACGGGTATAAACGTGCGGTGCCTGAAGGTCACACCATCCACCGTCTCGCCGAGCGGCACCGCAAGCTGTTCGCGGGCCGGCCCGTCGCCGTCAGCAGCCCGCAGGGCCGGTTCGCCGCCGGCGCCGCCCAGGTCGACGGGCGGGTGCTGCTCGACACGGCGGCGCACGGCAAGCACCTGCTCCACCAGTACGAGGGCGACATCACGCTGCACGTCCACCTGGGCCTGTACGGCAAGTTCACCGACGGTGACGGCGACCCCCCGCCCGCGGTCGGTGAGGTGCGGCTGCGGATGGCGAACGGCGAGCACTGGCTCGACCTGCGCGGCCCGACGGCCTGCGAGCTGCTCGACCCCCTCCAGGTCGACGCCCTGCACGCCCGTCTCGGCCCCGACCCGCTCGCCGAGGAGGACGACGGCGGCGTCAAGGCGTTCAAGGCCATCAAGAAGTCGGACCGGCCGCTCATGGCGCTGCTCATGGACCAGTCGATCGTGGCCGGCGCCGGGCTGATCTACGTGACCGAGGCCCTCTTCCGGGCCGGCCTGCGCCCGACGGTCGCCGGCCGGCGGCTGACCCGCCCGCGGTGGGACGCGATCTGGCAGGACCTGCGGACCCTGATGCGCACCGGCGTCGAGGACGGCCGCATCGACACCGTCCACAGCATCCACCTGCCCGAGGCGATGGGCCGTGCCCCGCGCGTCGACCGGCACGGCGGCGAGGTCTACGTGTACCGCCGGACGAACCAGCCCTGCCTCGTCTGCGGCACGCCCGTGCAGACGGCGGAGGTCAACGCCCGCAACGCGTACTGGTGCCGGGTCTGCCAGAGGACCCGCTGATGGTCGCCGCCCTGGAGCTGCACCTCGACGAGCGCGCGACCCGCCGCATCCGCGTCCTGTGGGACCTGCTGGAGGATCTCGGCGTACAGACGCTGCGGACGCCGCACGACGGCAAGCACCGGCCGCACGTTTCGCTGATCAGCGCCCGGGCGCTCGACCCCGACGCGGTCGTCGAGGCGCTCAAGCCGGTGCGCGTCGCGGCGCCGCTGCGCCTGAACTTCCAGTTCGCCGGGGTGTTCGTCGGGCGGGTCGTGTTCCTGGGCCTGGCGCCGACCCCGGACCTGATGCGGCACCAGGCCGAGGTCTGGCGCCACCTCACCGGCGCCGGGATCGAGGGGCTGCCCCTGTACGACCCCGGCGAGTGGGTCCCGCACTGCACCGTCTCCATGCGGGTGCCCCGCCCGATCCTCACCGACGCGCTGCGCCGCTGCCTGGAGGTCCTCCCGATCGAGGCCACCGTCAAGAAGGCCGCGGTGGTCGACTACGCCCGCGACATCTATCGGGAACTGCCCTGACCCAGAGTGATCCGGAAGAGTTGTTGTCGTCAGGGCGACGATTTGTCTTCCGGATCATGGGGAGACGGGGTCAGTCCGAGGCGTGGAGCATGAGCTGGCGGGCGGCCTCGGCGACGGAGCCGGAGATCGACGGGTAGATCGTGATGGTGTGGGCGAGCTGGTCGACGCTCAGATGGTTCTCCACCGCCATGGCGATCGGCATGATCAGCTCGCTGGCCTTGGGGGCGACGACGACGCCGCCGACGACGAGGCCCGACGCGGGGCGGCAGAAGATCTTCACGAACCCGTCGTCGAGGCCGTCCATCTTGGCCCGGGCGTTGCCGGCCAGGGGCAGCATGACCGAGCGGGCCGGGACCCGGCCGCTGTCGATGTCGGACTGGGTGATGCCGACGGAGGCGAGCTCCGGGTCGGTGAACACGTTGGCGGCGACGGTGCGCAGCTTCAGCGGGGCGACCGCCTCGCCGAGGGCGTGCCACATCGCGATCCGGCCCTGCATGGCGGCGACGCTGGCCAGGGGCAGCAGCCCGGTGCAGTCGCCGGCCGCGTAGATGCCCGGCACGTTGGTGCGGGAGACCCGGTCGACGGTGACATAGCCGCCGGGAGCGACCTCGACGCCGTACTCCGTCAGACCGAGCGCGGCCGTCTGCGGCACCGAGCCGACCGCCATCAGGACGTGCGAACCCTCGACCGAACGGCCGTCGGCGAGCTCGACCACGACGCCGCCGTCGACCCGGCGGGCGGCCGCGGCGCGGGAGTTGTTGAGGATCGTCATGCCCCGGGCGCGGAACACCCGCTCGATCGCCATCGCGGCGTCGGGGTCCTCGTGCGGCATGACCCGGTCGCGGCTGGAGACGAGGGTCACGTCGATGCCCATCGCCAGATACGCCGACGCGAACTCCGCGCCGGTCACGCCCGAGCCGACGACGATCAGGTGCTCGGGCAGCTGGGGCAGGTCGTAGACCTGGCGCCAGTCGAGGATGCGCTCGCCGTCCGGCGTCGCGGTCGGCAGCACCCGCGGGGTCGCGCCGGACGCCAGCAGTACCGTTGAGGCCGCGATCACATACGGAGCGTCACTGCCCGTGGGTGTGATCTGCACCGCATGGGTGTGACCCAGCGTGTCCTCACCGAGGCGGGCAGTGCCCGTGACGAACTCGACACCGGCCTTGACGAGCTTCGAGTGGATGTCGCTGGACTGCGCCGCGGCCAGCCGCTTGACCCGCCGGTGCACCGCCGGGCCGTCCACGCGCACGTCGTCGCCGGGCGGCCCCATGACCCCGAACTCCTCGGTGTCCAGGTGCGCGGTGACCACGCTGGAGCTGGCGATGAACGTCTTGGACGGCACGCAGTCGTGCAGCACGCACGCGCCACCAGCACCTTCGGCCTCGATCACGGTGACCTCGGCGCCGAGCTGCGCGGCGACCAGGGCCGCCTCGTAGCCCGCCGGGCCCCCTCCGATGATCACGATCCGGCCCACGAACGCCACCCCTTCCCCGACTCCTGCCGCACATTGTCGCCCGGCGGCATACGCCACTGAGCAGCGACCCAGCCGAACGGCCGCAACGCGCCGACGAGTGGATCCGAATCCGACACGCTCTGCAGTATTCTCTCCCGCACCCCAGCGGGTTTATCGTCATCGCCGTGCGTCATTACGCCGCGTATGGCTCGAACCTGGACCCAGCCCGCATGCGGGCCTACTGTCCGTATTCGCCGATGATCGGCACCGGCTGGCTGGAAGGCTGGCGGCTGACGTTCGCCGGTGAGGATGTCCTCGGCTGGGAGGGCTCGGTCACCACGATCGTCGAGTCGCCCGGCGACCGGGTCTTCGTCGCGCTCTACGACGTCCACCCCAACGACGAGAAGCAGCTCGACGAGGTCGAGGGGCAGCTCGCCGGCACGTACCAGAAGCTGCACCTGCGGGTCGCCACGCTCGACGGCGACGCGACCGCGTGGGTGTACGTCTTCAACGGGTACGAGGGCGGCCTGCCGACCGCGTGGTATCTCGCGGAGATCGCCAACGCGGCCGCGAAGGCCGGCGCGCCCGCGGACTACCTCGAAGCGCTGCGGGCCCGCCCCACCAAGACCGCGATGCCCTAGACCGGCTTACAGGAGGAGCGCCCGCTCGTAGACGTCCGCGGCGAAGACCACCCTCATGCCGACCCCGGTGTAGAGGTGGTAGGCGCCTGTCGGGTTGGTCAGGTCGACGCCGAGCCCGGCGGTGGCCCGCCCCTTCGCCGCGTAGGCCGCGAAGGCGGTGCGCAGCAGCGCGCCGCCGATGCCGGTCTTGCGGTGCCCGCGCAGCACGGCCAGGTTCTTGACCCAGCCCTCGCCGCGCTCGAGGGCCTGGTCGGCGGACTGGAGCACGCCCACGATCTCGCCGCCGGCGAGGGCCACGAACCACTCGTCCCAGCTGATCGACGGCAGGCTGTCGAGCGCCGTCCGCCAGTCCGCGTAGGCCGTCGGCTGGAAGTCGGGCGTGTCGGCGAACGCGGACTCGAGCACCTCGTGGAAGCGCGGCAGCTCGTCGGGGTGCACCGGCCGGATGTCGAACCCTTCGGGAGCCCGCTCGTCGCCGCTGAGCGGGCGGGTCATGCGCGCGTGGCGTTTGACGAACGAGAAGCCGTGCGCCTCCAGTACCGCCACCAGCGCCGTCTCCGAGGCGAGCGTCCCGGCGCGCAGCACACCCCGCTCGAAGCCGTTGCGGCTAGCGCGTTCGGCGGCCCGGACCAGGGCGAGCTCCAGCAGCGGGCCGTAGGCGGGCTCACCGCGGCCGGGCCAGCCGTAGAGCTCCACGTTGTCGCGCGGGCCGCGCTGCGGGTTGTCGACATAGGCCCAGGCGACCGGCTCGCCGTCGGGCCCGGCGGCGAGCCACGTGTCGACCGCGGGGTCCTCCGCGGGGGCCGTGAGCGTCTCCACGATCTCGTCCTCGGACCAGTCCGGCTCGCCGAGCGCGGCGATGTCGCCGGCGCGGGTGATCGCGAGGATCGCCGGCACGTCGCGCAGCGTGCAGCCGCGCACGGTCCAGCCGTCGAGTCCTGGCAGTGCGGTCATACGGGTGTCGCCTCCCGGACGGTGGTCACCGCCGCGTCGAGCAGGTTGACCAGTTCGATGCGCTCCGTGGGTGCGAGCGCGCGGAACGCCTCGCCGGCGATCCGGTCGGTGAGGGCCTCGGCCCAGCTGCGGCGGCGCACCAGCGGCTCGAACGGCGGGAACGGCGGCTGCCAGCCGAACGCCGTCGCGCCCGACTCGCCCTCCGGCCCGGCGATGATCGCCTCCAGGGGGCTCAGCCCGCTGGCGCGGATCGCGAGGAGGTGCGCCGCGCCGCGGTGCTCGCGCAGCAGGTGCGCCAGGACGGCGGCGCGGGCGCCGGGCGAGTCGTCGGGCAGCGGCATCGCCCGCCACGCCGCGAACAGCGGCATGCCCGCCGTCTCGGCGCTGACGACGACCCGCTCGGCGAGCTCGACCAGCTTCGGCAGCGCGTAGAAGCTCTCCAGGTGCTCGCGGCCCCACCGGCAGCACTCGTCGAGGTTGTCCGCGGCGATCTGCTCGGGCGGGGCGACCTTGCGGGCCGCGTCCCAGCCGTCCTGCACCGCGTCGGGCGCGATGAAGCCGAGCGCCGCGGCGACCGTGTCGGCCCGCACGTCGCCGAGGGCGCCGCCGCGTCCGGCGACGTAGAACGCCCAGCCGGTGAGCCCGATCTGCCGAGCCCGGCGCATGGTCTTGGGGTCGTCGCTGAAGGCGCCGCCCAGCATCAGGACGGCCTGCTTCGCCGCCGCTGCCGCCTGCTCGGGAGTCACCCGGCTCATTCTGCCCGCTCGGGTGGATCACAGAGTAGCCACTCGTTCGTGGCGATGCGTCGGGTCGCGTTCAGGACAGGCCCGCGAGGGCGTCCTGTGCGAGTTTCACCCGCTTCTCGGCTGATTTGATGGCTTTCTCCGCTGCGGCGACCGCGCGCTCCGCCTCCGACTTCGCGGTCTCCGCGTCGGTCAGCTGCTGCAGCGCCGTCATCAGCTCGCGGCGGGCCTGCTTGACGACCCGGGCGTGCTCCTCCTCGGCGCGGCGCCGCTCCTCCTCCCGCCGCCGCGCCTCGGCGCGCTGCTCCCGGTCGTCCTGCGTCGGCGTGGACCGTTTCGCGGTGACGGTGCTCAGGCCGGGCTGCTCGTCGCCGCCCTGGACCAGTCGCAGCTGCGGTCGCGGGGTCTCCCCGAATCCCGTGTATTCGAGCGACTTCGTCAGCCGTCCCTCCTGTACCGACGCAGCGGCGGCCGCATCGGCGAGCGCTGCCGCGAGGGTGCCCTCCACCTCGGCCAGGGCCGCTTCGCCGCGGCCGGCGAGCTGCGCGGCCTGCTTGGCGAGGGCGCTGACGGTCGCCCGGCGGCGGGTGGACAGCTCGCGCAGCTCGGCGCCGCGCAGGTCACGCTGGGCCTCGCGGAGCTGCCCGCCCAGCTCCAGCAGCTCCTCGACCAGGTCGGGCCGCTCGTGGGCGAGCAGGTTGACCAGCCACGCGGCGACGGTCGGCTTGCGCAGCGCCCCGATCTCCTTCGCCAGGCGGGTGTCGCGCGCCTTGCGGGCCTTCGCGACCTCCTCGGACCGGATCGCGACGAAATCCTCCGGCGGCGCCGAGTACAGCCTGGCCACCGCGGCGGCGAGCGCATCGTCCACCATCCGATCGTAGGATCAGCGGATGCGCGCGGACGTCTATTTCTCCCTCGATGTCGAGGCCGACGGCCCGATCCCGGGTCCGTACTCGATGGTGAGCGTCGGCCTGGCCGTCGCCGGGCGGTCCGACGGAGAGTTCAGGGCCGCGGACCCGGCCGCCGAGACCTTCTACCGGGAGCTGCGCCCGATCAGCGACGACTTCGTCCCCGAGGCGCTCGCCGTGTCCGGCCTCGACCGGGCGGCGCTGCTGCGCGACGGCGCCGACCCGGCCGCGGCGATGGGCGAGCTCAGCGACTGGGTGACCCGCACGGCAGGCAAGGGGCGGCCGGTGATCGTGGCCTATCCGGCCGTGTTCGACTGGATGTTCCTCTACTGGTACCTGCTGCGCTTCACCGGCAGCAGCGTCTTCGGCCACTCCGGCTGCCTGGACATCAAGACGCTCTACGCGGTCCGCGCGGGCGTCCCGATCGGCGCGGCCGTGAAGAGCCGCATGCCGGCCCACCTGCTGTCGAAGCGCCGGCACACCCACCACGCGCTCGACGACGCGATCGAGCAGGCGGAGCTCTTCGCCAACCTCATGGTCTGGAAGCCCTGAAGCGCTGAAGCCCTAGATCGACGTGCCGGGTTCGAGTCTGGTGTACCGGGTGCCGGACAGCCTCGTCATGTGCCCGGTGACCATCTGCTGGCCGGCGTCCACGAGCAGGCTGTCGTGCAGCGCGTAGGCCCGCTCCGGCGCGACCGCCCGGGTGAAGTCGATCGCCTCGGCGAGCTTCAGCCACGGCGCCGACACCGGCACGAAGAGCGTCGCGATCCGCTCGTCGGGCACGTGGAACGCGTCGCCCGGGTGGTACAGCGGGCCGTCGGGCGTGTCGATCACGAAGCCGATGTTGGCGATCCGGGGGATGTCGGGGTGGATGACGGCGTGCCGCCCGCCGTGCGCGCGGACCGTCATCCCGGCCGCGACGAACGTGTCACCCGGCTCGACCGCGTAGATGTCGGCGTCGAGGTCGCTCAGCTGCGCCTCGACGTCGGCGTGGGTGTGCACGGTCAGCTCGGGCCGCTTCAGGGCCCGTAGCGCGTCGATGTCGACGTGGTCCATGTGCTCGTGGGTGATGAGCACGGCGTCGGCGCCGTCGAGGGCCTCCGCCTCGGTGAAGACGCCCGGGTCGATCACCAGCACCCCGCCGTCGTGCTCGATCCGCAGGCAGGCATGGGTGAACTTGGTGATGAGCATCGGTCCGTCTCCCGTCGGTCTCCGTGCTTTGTCGTTGCTTCGCTGTGTCACAACCGTGACTGTCCGCCCGGGAACCGGAGCGGCGCCCGGCTGCGTCCCAGGGTGCAGTTCGATCCTTCCGATCGACCCTACCCAGGAGGCGTCATGTCAGTCAGGCGCACCAGACTGTTCCTCACGGCGGCGGGTGCCGCGCTACTCGTCGCGGTGAGCGGCTGCGCGGCCGACAAGAGCGACTCCGCCAGCACGAGCTCGGCGGACCGCGCGGTCGCACCCGCGGCCGGCGGCATGGCGCAGGAGGGCGGCGGGCCCGGCGCCGGCCCCGCGAAGCAGCCCGTCCAGGACCCCAACGCCAACAAGGCCCCCGACAACATCGACGTCGAGGACCGTTCGATCATCTACGCCGGCACGATGACCGTCCGCGTCGACAACGTCGACGACGCGGCCGCGAAGGCGATCGCCCTCGCCACCGCGGCGGGCGGCTTCGTCGGCGGCGACAACCGGCGCAGCGACGACCGACGCTCCACGGGCACGCTGGTCCTGCGCGTCCCGGCGCCGAAGTTCACCACGACGCTGGAGCAGCTCAAGGAGCTCGGCGACGAGGAGAGCCGCACCGTCAACGCGCAGGACGTGACCGACCAGGTCGTGGACGTCCAGGCGCGGCTGGACAACGCCTCGGCGAGCGTCGACCGCATCCGCGCGCTCCTGGCGAAGGCGACCACGATCGGCGAGATCACGTCGCTGGAGTCGGAGCTGTCGCGCCGCCTGTCCGACCTGGAGTCCCTGCAGGCCCGCAAGCGCAAGCTCGACGGGCTGACCGCGCTGTCCACCATCACGCTGCAGCTGCTCGGGCCCGAGGCGGCGATCACCCGCGACAAGGACGAGATCGGGATCGTGGCGGGCTTCAAGGAGGGCATGAAGGCGTTCCTGGCCTCGCTGCAGGTCGCGCTGACGGTGCTGGGCTGGCTGGCGCCGTGGGTCCTGCTGCTGGGGGTGCCGCTGTACCTGCTGGTGCGGCTGGTCCGCCGGTTCCGTCCGAAGCGGCCGGCGCTCGCGCTCGCCCAGCAGGGTGGCCCGCTGCCGGGCTGGAGCCCGCCGGCGCCGGCGTTCCCGGTCGCGCCGCGGCCGGCGCCTGGGCCCGCCGCCTCCGCCTCCGGGGCGCCCGGTGGCGCGGTCGTGACGGGTCGTGGTCCGGTCTCCGCGCCGCCCGCCGCCGGTCCCGTGCCCGCGCCGCGCGCCGCCAGCCCTGTCACCGCGACGCCGGCCGCCGGTCCTGATTCGGTGTCGCCCGCCGCCGGTCCCGTGTCCGGGCCGCCTGCGGCTGGTGCCTCCTCTGGCGCGGAGTCCGGGTCGCCGTCAGGGTCGCCGGTGCCGCCGTTCCCGGCGCTGTCGAAGCGGGACGAGGACGACCCGAAGGACAGCTGAACGTCCTTCGCCAGGTCTCAGGACGCGGACACCGGCGGGTTGGCGACCGTCGGTGTCTCGTCCGGGCCCTCCGACAGGACCGCGACGAGCCCGGTGACCGCGGCGCCGAAGGCGGGGCGCAACTGGTAGCCGGAGTGGCCGTCGACCTTGGGGAACACCGTGTCACCCGCGGCGATGTCGAATCCCGGCGGGTCGGCCAGCCGCACATCCCGTGCGGTGGGCGACTGCACCGGGCCGCCGATCGGATCGGTGTCCCGCCAGAGGTTGACCCAACGGGGGCTGTGCTGACCCGCATCGAGGACGCCATCCTCCGCGCGGGCCAGCACCGCGCCGATCCGTCCCAGCACCGCGTCGTTGACGTAGGCGGGGAAGAACCTCGCGTACAGGCGGCGCAGCGGCGAACCGTAGGTCAGCAGCGTGGTCCTCGCCTGCGCCTCCGGGGGCAGCTGCAGGACGGTCGCGGCGGCCAGGACGCTGCCCTGGCTGTGCCCGGACAGGATGACCCCGCCCTGCTCGGCGGCGAGCCACCCGGCGCGGCGGGCGAGCTCCGGCACGACCCGCTCGGCGTAGCAGGGCGGCGCGAGAGGGTGCGCGGACCGGGGCCAGAACGTGCCGAGGTCCCAGAGCACGCCGACGATCCGGCGGAAGCGCTGATACCGGTACGCCAGCACACCGATGAACACGAGCGCGAACGCGGCCAGGCCGATGAGGTAGGTGCCCAGGTTGACGACGGCCGACATCACCTCGGCGGCCACGGACCCTGAGTCCGCGAGCCGGATCGGCCGCCGTCCGAGCAGCGCGAACCCGGTCGCGACGACCGCGGCCGCGGCGGTCGGGACGAACACCCAGACGAGCATGCGGCCGACGTGGTCGGTGACGAGGGCGTCGGCGACGGCGGTGTCGATGTGCCTCGCCCGCTCCGGGTCGCGCTGCCGCCCGCCGCGGAAGTCGGCGTCGGTGACGACACGGGCGTACCGGCGCAGGCGGCGCACCAGCGGCATACCCATGACCAGCCCGACGAGCACCGCCAGCACGAGCAGCAGGACGAAGCCGGCGGCGGCCCACTCGTACGCGGGCGGCGGCTCCAGCAGCAAGGGGGTCTCGGCGTAGTCGGCGGTGGTGGCGAGGGCGCGCCGGTTGAGCAGGTCGGCGACCCGGTAGGCCATGGCGGCCGCGAACGCGGCGGCGACACCGAGGCCGGTGCTCGCGATCAACGGCCCCGCGAGCCCCTGCAGGAACGTGCCCCGTGGCCGCGTCGCGAGGACGACCCCGCCGAGCACGAGCATGAGCAGGACCTGCACGGCGAAGAGCACGGTGACGGTGCCGCTGAACACCGGCATCCGGCCGCTCGCCTGCCACGGGTCGCGTCCGAGGCAGCTGTACGCGAGGACGAGGCCGGTCAGCACGACCGCGGCGTGGCTCATGACCCTGGTGAACGGCTTCGCCCAGCGGGCGGGCGCGTCGCGGTGCACGACGGCGGTCAGGGTCACCGCGACGAACGCCGCCAGCAGGATCACCGCGGTCGCGGCGGCGAGGGCGTAGCCGGCCGGGTGCCGGTCGTGCGGCACGAGGACCCCGAGCAGCACCGCGTCGAGGGTGCCGAACGCGACCGCGATGTGCAGCGACCGGAGCCGGCCGACGAGGGGCCGGCCGTTCCAGAAGCACGGGTGGGCCAGCCCGTCGCCGTCGCCGTCGGTCGTGACCGGGAACGCCTCGTAGCGGGCCCAGGTGCGCCGGCCGAGAAACCACAGGAACGCGATCGCGAGGGCCGGGACCAGGGCGGTGACCGCGAGCCGGCGGCTGGTCGTCAGGTCGACGAGGACGGCCAGGTAGCCGCGGCCCTCCAGGCACCGGGCCTGGGCCGCGCACTGCCAGCCGACGAGGTCCATCGAGATCTCGATGAACGACAGCACGAACGACGCGGTCATGGTCAGCGCGAAGACGCGGGTCAGGGCGCGGATCGTCGCCCTGGCCCGGACGCCGACGTCGGGGCGCAGCCAGATGGCCACGTTGGCGAGCATGAACGGCAGCAGGAGCAGCCAGAGCGCGCGGGCGGCGGCGCCGGCGGTGAGGTTGCCCCAGCGGTACGCCTCCAGCGTCACGCCACCCGGGCCGGTGACCGCGCCGTACTCCGCGCGGGGACGGAAGAACCCGGCCTCGGTGTCGCCCGCGACCCGCCGCAGCAGCGGCCTGTCGAGGACGTCCTCGGCCGGGGTACCGGTGACGCCGTGCACCCGCAATTCGGTGACCACGGCCTATGGCTACCGCTTGCGGGCCGCTGTGTCTAGAAGGCTCCCGCCCCGAGTGCGGCCAGTGCGGTGTGGACCATGACGCGGACGCCGTAGCCGATCGAGCGCTCGTCGACGTCGAACGCCGACTGGTGGATGTCGAACTTCTGGTCCGACCCCGGCACGCCGACGCCGAGACGGATCATCGAGCCGGGGACCTCGTCCAGGTAGAACGCGAAGTCCTCGCCGCCCATGCTGATCTCGGCCTCGACGACCCGGTCCGGGCCGAGGGCCGCGCCGGCGGCACCGGCGACGACCGCGGTGGCGAGCCGGTCGTTGACGACGGGCGGCACGCCGCGGGTGTACTTGACCTCGACGTCGGCGCCGGTGGGCGCGATGACGTCGTGGACGAGCTTGGTGACCAGCTCCGGCACGTCGCGCCAGGCGTCGCGGCTGAGCACGCGGATGGTGCCGCGGGCGACGCCCTCGATCGGGATCGCGTTGGCCGCCTCGCCGGCCCGCACGGCGCCCCACACCATGGAGACCCCGGCGCGGGCGTCGAGCTTGCGGTCCAGCAGCGACGGCACGTCGACGAGGATCCGGCCGAGCGCGTGGACGAGGTCGGCGGTCAGGTGCGGCCGGGCGGTGTGCCCGCCGCGGCCGGTGAGCCGGACCTCGATCTTGTCGGCGGCGGCGGTGAACGGGCCGGAGCGGACCCCGACCAGCCCGACCGGCAGCTGCGGCGCGCAGTGCAGGGCGTAGATCGCGGCGACGTCCTTCAGACCGCCGGCGGCGATGACCTCGGGCGCGCCGCCCGGCATGGTCTCCTCGGCCGGCTGGAAGAGCAGCCGCACGCGGCCGGGCAGCTCGTCGCGCTCGGCGAGCTGCGCCAGGGCGAGGCCGACGCCGAGCAGGATCGTGGTGTGCACGTCGTGGCCGCAGGCGTGGCAGACGTTGTCGACGGTGGAGCGGTAGGGCACGTCCTTGGTGTCGGGCAGCGGCAGCGCGTCGAGGTCGGCGCGCAGCGCGATGACCCGGTCGCCATAGCCGATGTCGCACATGACGCCGTTGCCCTTGGGCAGCATGCGGGGCGAAAGACCGGCGCGGGTCAGCTCGCGGGCGACGAGGGCCGCCGTCTCGAACTCCTGGCCGGAGAGCTCCGGATGCGCGTGAATGTGACGTCGGACGGCTACGAGCTCGGCACCCCGGGAGGTGAGCCAGCGGTCGAGCTGACCGGGCAACGGATCGGCCCCGGGTGGAGTCTCGGGCCAGGACGACGTCAACTTGCTGACCCGGGCCGCCGCGGCGGCTGGATCGGGCAGCGTCAGCGCTCTCGTCACGGTGAGTTCTCTATTTCGGTCTAAAGGAGCGGCCCGCCCCATGCGTGCCACGGACAGACTAACTGGGTCAAGGTGACGGAGCGCAACATCATTCTCGTGATGCTGGGATAGCTGAGCGTCACTTGATTGGAACTGGAGGCGTAAAGATGCTGGCCTCGTCGGAAGTGAGCGTTCCGCTTCAGCCAAGAACCCCTCACCTCCTACAACGGGTGACAGGCGCCACGGTCACGTGGTGTCGCGAGTAACTTTTCGCTTCGGTGCCGCGTCCAGCGTTGCCACAGATCAACGCACAGTGACGGAAGACGTCGCAGAGTGGCATGAACCAAGGGGCCGGCGCCGCACCGCGCGTCCGTCCAACCCCTCTGATCGGCAGGCGCACCCGAAAGTCCAGGGAAACGTAGTCCCCCGATGTTCCAGATGCGTTTCTGTCCCTTGCGTAGACGCTCCTCCGTCCCCTTCGGGTTCCCAGAATTCGAAGATTCAACCCAACCGTTTCAGCAGCGCGACATGATCAACACGGAGCGTTGCTCTCAGGTCACGGTCCGGTGAAGGGGAGGACCCCACCTTTCTTAACTGGCGAGCAGCACGCAAGATAGGGGGTGACCGCGGTCGTACAGCGAGAAAGTCATCTCCCCTCCATGACGACGGTTTACTGCCTGTGACTCAGCTCCCGACGTGGCACGGCGAGCCTCTGCCACCCACCGGCGCCCTGGCCTCCGCCGGAGCCGGGCGTGATCCTGCGCGCGGCCCCGAGCAGCGGGAGCCCCGCGAGCCCGGCTCCACGAGCATGCCCGTGCCCGGGCAGCGCGCCGCCCCGGGCGTGGTGATCGGTGGGCGCTATGCGCTGCGCACCGCCATCGGTCACGGCGGCATGGGCACCGTCTGGCGCGCCAGCGACACGGTGCTGCGCCGTGACGTGGCGGTCAAAGAGGTGATCCTGCCGCCCAACATGGCACCCAGCGACCGCGACTCGATGTATCAGCGGACGCTGCGCGAGGCCCGCGCGGCGGCGGCGCTGTCGCACCCGGCCGTCGTCCAGGTGTATGACGTCGTCACCGAGGCCGGCCGCCCATGGATCGTCATGGAGCTGCTCCAGGCCCGCAGCCTCGCCGAGATGATCGTCGAGGACGGCCCCCTCGCCGCCCGTGCGGTCGCCAAGATCGGCATCGCGCTGCTCGGCGCGCTCGAGGTCGCCCACGCCGCCGGCGTGCTGCACCGCGACGTCAAGCCGGCCAACGTGCTCATCGCCGGCGACGGCCGCTGCGTGCTCACCGACTTCGGCGTGGCCCGCATGCCCACCGACAGCGAGCTGACCACGCCCGGCATGGTGCTCGGCTCGCCGCACTTCATCTCCCCCGAGCGGGCGATCGGTGCCAAGTTCGGCCCGCCGAGCGACCTGTTCTCCCTCGGCGTGACGCTGTACACGGCCGTCGAGGGCCGTCCGCCGTTCGACCGGCGCGACCCCTTCGAGACGATGCGCGCGGTCGTCGAGGAGCCGCCGGCCCAGGCGGTCCGCGCCGGCCCGCTCGCCGGCGTGCTCTATGGCCTGCTGGAGAAGGATCCCGCCCGCCGGTGGAACGTGGAGACCGCCCGCGCGGTCCTGCGCGACCTGCTCGCGGGTCCCCTGGCCAGCAACGCGCCGGCCCACATGACCGACCCCTATGCGGTGGTCCGGCCCACGCACCAGCCGACGGTCGTGACCCCGCAGCACACCCCGACCGGCCAGATCGGCGGCCGGGCCATGATGGCTCCCGGCGAGACGGTCAGCGGCGCCCTGCGGCGCATGCACTCCGGCGGCGGTGCCCCCACCCAGGGCGGCGCGCAGCACGAGGCCGAGCTGGAGCGCACCGACGCCAGCCGCTTCGCGGCCTACCAGGACGGCCCGCTCGGCACGACCGACTGGACCCAGGCCCCCGCCGAGCCGCCCAAGCAGCCCGGCACCGACCTCAAGCGCATCGTCACCCAGGCACCGACCTGGGCGAAGATCACCGTCGCCGCGGGCGTCGTGCTCGTCCTGATCCTGGTGGTCTCGATGTCCGGGCTCTTCTCCGGCGGCGGCTCCGGCGACCAGACCGGCAAGGGTCCGACCACCGCGTCGAGCGGCCCGGCCAAGCCCCTGCTGGACGTCGAGGCCTTCTCCCACCCCGGCGGCATCACGGTCAACGTCCCGAAGGGCTGGACGCGGAAGGAGCTGGGCGCCGCGACCGCGCCCTACTTCGACATCACCGACCCGGCCGACCCCAACCGCCGCATCCGCGTCAACATCGAGAAGGCGTCCAACACGCCGCGCGCCTTCCTGCAGAGCGCGGAGAACCGGCTGAAGAACACCCCGGCCAGCTGCGCCGCGCCGTACAACCACGTCGACATGACCGACAACAAGCTCGACGGCCACGACGCGGCGGTCCTGGAGTACACCTGCGGCTCCGGCGACCAGCAACGCCACGCCCTGTGGAACGCCGTCGTCCTCGGCGGCAAGAGCTACCACTTCTTCGTGACCGTGCCCGAGGCCAAGTTCGCCGAGAGCAAGGTCATCTTCGACGAGATGGTCCACTCCTTCAAGCTGGCGGCCGCGTCCCCGGGCTCCTCCACCGGCCAGTAACCGAAGCGGGCGCCGCCTCCACTTTCCCGGAGGCGGCCGCCCGGTCCGGTTCCCCTTCGCCCGCCCTTCCCCGGCCGGGGCCAGCCGGGCGAGCTTCGTCCTGATCTTCTTCCGCGGACCACGCGTGCCTCAGGAACCCGCACTTACCACGCGCACTTTTTCCAAGGACCCGGGCATACCGCACACGCTTCTCCGCCATGCGCGCTGGCCCGCCGGCCCCACTTCCCACAGGCGCCCCACGAAGTCCACTGCCCACCGACCGCCGCCATCATGATCGAAGGCCGAATCCGGCCGCTCGCACGGCCGGGACTGTCCTTGGATCACGGTGGTGACGGATGCGGTGCCGATGAGGGCGGAGGGCGACCACCGGATGCGGCGCGGACGCGCCGCTTGGTCTGCCACGCGTCTCGGCGCGGGCAGTGCGTCGCGGAGCGGCGCATTGGGGCCGCGGGTGAGAATCCCCGCCGGGACCCGCCGCGACAGCGGTGGGGCGGCAGCCACAGCGTGCTAAGAACGACGGATGAGTGATCTGCGCGCCGAAGCGGAGGCCTGGCTGGCCGACGACCCCGATCCTGAGGGGCGGGAGGAGCTGCGGGCGGTGCTCGACGACGAGCGCGAGCTGCGGGAGCGGTTCGCGGGGCCGTTGACGTTCGGGACGGCGGGGCTGCGGGGGCCGTTGCGGGCGGGGCCCAACGGCATGAACCTCGCCGTGGTCCGCGGGGCGGCGGCGGGGCTGGTGCGCTGGCTGGCGGAAACGGGGGCTGAGGGGCCGCTCGTCGTCGGGTACGACGCCCGCCACGGCTCGAAGGCGTTCGCCGAGGAGACCGCCAGGGTGGCGACGGGCGCCGGGCGGCGGGCGCTGGTGCTGCCCGGGCCGCTGCCGACGCCGGTGCTCGCGTTCGCGGTGCGGCACCTGAAGGCGGCGGCCGGGGTCATGGTGACCGCGAGCCACAACCCGCCGCAGGACAACGGCTACAAGGTGTACCTGGGCGACGGGTCGCAGATCGTGCCGCCCGCGGACAAGGAGATCGAGCGGGCGATCCGGGGCGTCGGGCCGCTGCTGGACGTGCCGCTGGGCGACCCGGGCGAGACGCTGGGTGAGGACGTCGTCGACGCGTACGTGGACGGGGCGCTGCGGACCGTCGACCCTGAGGTGCCCAGGGACCTCGTCGTGGCGTACACGCCGATGCACGGCGTCGGGAAGGACGTCTTCGTCAGGGCGGTCGTCGAGGCCGGCCACCAGACGCCCGCGATCGTCCGGGAGCAGGCCGAGCCCGATCCCGACTTCCCGACCGTGGCGTTCCCCAACCCGGAGGAGCCGGGCGCGACCGATCTGCTGCTGGCGCTCGCCGACGACGTGGACGCGGACATCGCGATCGCGAACGACCCGGACGCGGACCGGTGCGCCGTGGCGTACAAGGACGGAAACGGCTGGCGGCTGCTGCGGGGCGACGAGGTGGGGGTGCTGCTCGCCGACCACCTGATCCGCCGTGGCGTCAAGGGCCGGTACGCGACCACGATCGTCAGCTCCAGCCTGCTGTCGCGCATGTGCGAGGCGCACGGGCTCCCCTACGGCGAGACGCTCACCGGCTTCAAGTGGATCGTCAGGGCCGGCGACGACCTGGTCTACGGGTATGAGGAGGCGCTGGGGTACTGCGTGGCGCCCACCCACGTCCGCGACAAGGACGGGATCACCGCCGCGCTGCTGGTGTGCGAGCTGGCCGCGGGGCTGAAGTCCGAGTTCAAGCACCTCGGCGACCGCCTCGACGAGCTGGCGCTGCGGCACGGCGTCCACGCGACGGACCAGCTGAGCGTCCGCGTCGACGACCTCGCCGACATCGCGGCGGCGATGGCCACGATCCGGCTGAAGCCGCCGGCGGCGCTGCTCGACGAGCCGGTCCACGCGGTCGAGGACCTGCTGCCGGACGCCGACGTGCTGATCGTGCGGGCTGGCACGACGCGGGTGGTGGTGCGGCCGTCGGGGACGGAGCCGAAGCTGAAGGCGTACCTGGAGGTGGTCGTCCCGGTGACGGGCGGCGACATCAGGGCCGCCCGCGAGACGGCCCGGGCGTCGCTGGCCGCCCTGCGGACCGAGACCGCCGCCGCGCTGGGGCTATAGCGTCACCGAGAAGACCGTCGACGAGGCCAGCTTCTGGAACTCCTGCAGGGCCGCCTGGGAGCTGTCCGGCCGCGTGTCGCCCTTGGGGGCGTTCGGCGAGTCGAAGTAGACGAGGGCCTTGATCGCGGGGAACCGTCCGAGCTGCTGGCGGACCGTCGAGTAGATCCAGGCCTTCTGCGCGGAGTCGGCGGCGTGTTCGTACACACCCCACTCGGCGATCATGAGCGGCTTGTTGCCGTGGGTGCGGGTGACCCAGGTGTAGAAGCCGGGCCACCTCGCCGGATCGGAGGTGCGGTCGACCAGGTAGGCGAAGTCGCCGTGGCCGTAGCCGCCGGGCTTGGCGAAGAGGTACGGGTCCATGCCGACCCAGTCGACGACGTCGTCCCCCGGGTACAGGTCGCCGAACCACGGCTGCACGCACCACGGCTCGTACGCCATGTAGACCATGACGAAGACGACGTTGGTGACGCCGGCGGCGCGCAGGCGCTGGACGGTGTGCCGGAACATGGCGGCGTAGTCGCGGGCGGTCATGCCGCCGCCGGCGCGCACGTCGTTCTCCGGCTCGTGGTGCAGGGCGACGAACAGCTTGCCCGGAAACGCCTTCAGCCTGGCGGCGGCGCGGTCGATGCGGGCGTCCTGCCCGCCGGCGGCGACGTCGGCCCAGGTGGTGCCCCAGGCGACCTTCCAGTTGGCGAAGAGGATCCGTTTGCGTGACTGCTGCACCACGGCGATCTCGTCCGCGGTCGGCCAGACCTCGTCGCCGCGGTGGTAGGAGTGCAGGATGTCGGCGGGGCGGCCGGTGGTGCGTTCGAAGTTGGCGAGGGCCTTCGACGACGACAGGTCGGTGAAGGCGCCGGGCGCGACGCCCCACAGCAGGCCGCAGCCGGGCACCAGCTTGGCGCTGAGCGCGCAGCGGTTGGCTTCGGCGGCCTTCGACGCGGGCGGCTTGCTCGAAGGCGCCGGCGTGCCCGGCGAGGACGGCACCGCGCCGAGGCCGGCCTTGTCGGCGTTTTGCGGCGTCTGTACTGATGCCGCCCGCGGCTCGGGTCGCCTGGCGGCCGTGGCGGCGAGCGCGCCGGAGCCGACGAGGACCCCGACCGTGACGGCGACGGCGAGGACTGGATGGGTGCGCAGGAACGAGCGTCGGTGCTTCATCGCCGGTCACCGTAGGCCGACGCTCAGCTCCTGGGGCAATGCCTGACCAGCGGGAATCCCCCGATCCGGCGACGAGACTTAAGGCGCGCCTCAGAAACGGGGCATGCCGCCGAACTGCCGGTCGCCCGCGTCGCCGAGGCCCGGGACGATGTACATCCGCTCGTTGAGCTTCTCGTCGATCGCGGCGGTGACGAGCCGGATCGGCAGCCCCGAGTCGGCGAGCCGCTCGATGCCGGCGGGCGCGGCGAGGACGCACAGGACGGTGATGTCGGTCGCACCCCGGTCGACGAGCAGCCGCACGCAGTGCTCCAGGGAGCCGCCGGTGGCGAGCATCGGGTCGAGGACGAGCACCGGGATCCCCTTGAGGTCACCGGGCAGCGACTCCATGTAGGCACGCGGCTCGAAGGTCTCCTCGTCGCGGGCCAGCCCGACGAACCCCATCGACGACTCGGGCAGCAGGGCGAGGGCCGAGTCGGCCATGCCGAGGCCGGCCCGCAGGACCGGCACCAGCAGCGGCGGGTTGGCCAGGCGGGTGCCCTCGGCCACCGCGACCGGGGTCTGCACCGGGAACTGCTCGGTGGCGAACGACCTGGCGGCCTCATACACCAGCATCGTGGTGAGCTCGTGCAACGCGGCACGGAACTGGCCGTTGTCGGTCCGTTCGTCACGCATCGCGGTCAGTCGCGACTTGGCCAGAGGGTGATCCACCACGAGTACGTCCACAGGGACTGAGCTTAGACTCAGGCCATGACCCTCACCGCCGAGGTCGCGCGCTCAGAAGGCGCTCTGCGGACCTTCCTGCACGGTTTGCCCGGTGTCGACCAGGTCGGCGCGGAGCAACGCGCCGCCATGTTGGGCACCCGGTCGATCAAGACGACGGCGAAGGCGCAGGCGCTGGACCTGGCGATCCGCATGGTGGACCTGACCACCCTCGAAGGCTCCGACACCCCCGGCAAGGTCCGGGCGCTGTGCGCGAAGGCGGTCCGGCCCGACCCGGCCGACCCGACGTGCCCCAGCGCCGCCGCGATCTGCGTGTACCCGTCGATGATCGCCGTCGCCGCCGAGGCGCTGCGCGGCAGCGGGGTGCACCTGGCGAGCGTCGCGACCGCGTTCCCGTCGGGGCAGGCGCCGCTGGAGGTCAAGCTCGCCGACACCCGCGCCGCGGTCGCCGACGGCGCCGACGAGATCGACATGGTGATCAAGCGGGGCGCGTTCCTCGCCGGGCGTTACGCGGAGGTCCACGACGAGATCGTGGCGATCAAGGAGGCGTGCGGCGACGCGCACCTCAAGGTCATCCTGGAGACCGGTGAGCTGGCGACGCTCGACAACGTGCGGCGCGCCTCCTGGCTGGCGATGCTGGCCGGCGCCGACTTCATCAAGACCTCGACCGGCAAGATCCAGCCGGCCGCGACGATGCCGGTGACGCTGGTCATGCTGGAGGCCGTCCGCGACTTCCGGGCCGCGACCGGCCGGACCATCGGCGTGAAGCCCGCCGGCGGCATCCGCACCGCCAAGGACGCGATCAAGTACCTGGTCATGGTCAACGAGACCGCCGGCCCCGACTGGCTGGACCCCGACCTGTTCCGCTTCGGCGCCTCCACGCTGCTCAACGACCTGCTCATGCAGCGCACCAAGCTCGCCACCGGCCACTACTCGGGCCCCGACTACTTCACCTTGGACTAGGGCGATGGACTTTCAGTACGCACCCGCGCCGGAGTCACGCTCGGTCGTCGACATCCGGTCCTCCTACGGCCTGTTCATCAACGGCGCCTTCGTCGACGGGCGGGGTGAGTCGTTCAAATCGATCAACCCGGCCACCGAGGAGGCCCTGGCCGACATCGCCACCGCCTCCTCGGAGGATGTCGACGCTGCGGTACGGGCCGCGCGCCACGCCTTCGACACCGTCTGGGGCCCGATGCCCGGGCGGGAGCGCGCCAAGTACCTGTTCCGCATCGCCCGGATCGTCCAGGAGCGGGCCCGGGAGCTGGCCGTGCTCGAGTCGATCGACAACGGCAAGCCGATCCGGGAGTCCCGCGACGTCGACGTCCCCCTCGTCGCGGCCCACTTCTTCTACTACGCCGGCTGGGCCGACAAGCTGCCCTACGCCGGGTTCGGCCCCGACCCGCGGCCGCTGGGCGTCGCCGCTCAGGTCATCCCGTGGAACTTTCCGTTGTTGATGTTGGCGTGGAAGATCGCGCCGGCGCTCGCCGCGGGCAACACGGTCGTGCTGAAGCCGGCCGAGACGACGCCGCTGACGGCGCTGCTCTTCGCCGAGATCTGCCAGCAGGCGGACCTGCCGCCGGGCGTGGTCAACATCGTCACCGGCGCCGGCGACACCGGCCGGCTGCTCGTCGAGCACGACGGCGTCGACAAGGTGGCCTTCACCGGCTCGACCGAGGTCGGCCGGGCCATCGCCCGGGCCGTCGCCGGCACCCGCAAGCGGCTCACCCTGGAGCTCGGCGGCAAGGCCGCCAACATCGTCTTCGACGACGCGGCCGTCGACCAGGCGGTCGAGGGCGTCGTCAACGGCATCTTCTTCAACCAGGGGCACGTCTGCTGCGCCGGCTCCCGGCTGCTGCTGCAGGAGTCGATCGCCGACGGGTTCCTCGACGCGCTGAAGCGGCGGATGGCCCAGCTGCGGGTCGGCGACCCGCTGGACAAGAACACCGACGTCGGCGCGATCAACTCCTCCGCGCAGCTGGCCCGCATCCGGCAGCTGTCGCAGATCGGCGAGGACGAGGGCGCTGCCCGGTGGTCCGCGCCCTGTGAGCTGCCCGACCGCGGCTTCTGGTTCGCCCCGACGATCTTCACCGGCGTCACGCAGGCGCACCGGATCGCCCGCGAGGAGATCTTCGGTCCCGTCCTGTCGGTGCTGACGTTCCGTACCCCGGACGAGGCCGTCGAGAAGGCCAACAACACGCCATACGGGCTGTCCGCCGGGGTGTGGACCGAGAAGGGGTCGCGCATCCTGCACGTCGCGGACCGGCTCCGGGCCGGCGTGGTGTGGGCCAACACGTTCAACAAGTTCGACCCGACGTCACCCTTCGGCGGCTACAAGGAGTCCGGCTACGGCCGCGAGGGCGGCCGTCACGGGCTGGAGGCCTACCTTGAGCACTGAGTCACCGGCGCGTCTCGCCGTCCGTAAGACGTACAAGCTCTACATCGGCGGCGCGTTCCCCCGCAGCGAGTCCGGGAGGTCCTACCAGGTGCACTCCGCCTCCGGCGACTTCCTCGCCAACGCCGCGCTCGGCTCCCGCAAGGACGCCCGCGACGCGGTCAAGGCCGCCCGCGCGGCGGCCGGCAAGTGGTCCGGCGCGACCGCCTACAACCGCGGCCAGATCCTGTACCGGGTCGCCGAGATGCTCGAAGGCCGCCACGACCAGTTCGTGAGCGAGGTGAAGGCGGCCGAGGGCGGGTCGCGCAAGGAGGCCGCCGCGCAGGTGGACGCCGCGATCGACCGCTGGGTCTGGTACGCGGGCTGGTCGGACAAGCTCGCACAGGTCCACGGCGGCGCCAACCCGGTCGCCGGGCCGTACTTCAACCTGTCCGCGCCGGAGCCGACCGGCGTCGTCGCCGTCGTCGCGCCCGCCGCGTCGTCGCTGCTGGGCCTGGTCAGCGTGATCGCGCCGGCGATCGTGACCGGCAACACCGTCGTGGTGATCGCCTCGACCGACCGGCCGCTGCCGGCGGTCACGCTCACCGAGGTCCTCGCCACCTCGGACCTGCCCGGCGGGGTCGTCAACGTGCTCACCGGGAAGGTCGCCGAGATCGCGCCGTGGCTGGCGGCCCACATGGACGTGAACGCCGTCGATCTCACGGGTGTGACGGACGCCACCCTCGCGAAGGAATTGGAAGTCGCGGCGGCGGAAAACCTGAAACGGGTGATCCGACCTGCGGACCCGGACTGGACGGCCGATCCGGGGGTGTCCCGCATGGTGGCTCTCCTGGAGATCAAGACGGTCTGGCACCCCAAGGGGGTCTGACCGTCGCCAACCGGGCACACTAGGGTGTTTGTGCGCGAGGCCATCTCAGTGAGCAGTGTGCCCGCACGCCGAGCCGACTACGGAGGTCACAGTGGCCCGCCAGTCTTCCCGTCCGTCCTCATCACGTCCGGCGTCGTCGCGCCCAGCGGCAGCGAAGAAGAGCACGCCGGCGCCCGCCGTCACCGAGCCTGAGATCTCGGACACGACCGAGACGGCCGACGTCATCGACGACGTCGACGCGGTCGAGGCCATCGAGGCCACCGAGGACGACGAGGTCGAGGCGCTGTCCGACGACGACTCCGACGACTCCGACGACGCCGACTTCGACGAGGAGGAGGGCGGCAAGGAGCGCTCCGCGCAGGCCGACGCGATGTGGGAGGACGTCAACGTCCAGCCCGTCGAGATCGCGCTGCCGAAGGGCGTGGGCTACACGCTGCGGGCCTACCGGCTGTCGACCGAGCTGACGCCGACCGAGCTGGACGAGGAGGAGGACGACTTCGCGATCCTCCACCGCCGCGAGGCGGACGTCGACGAGGACGAGGTCATCATCCTCGACGAGAACGCGGAGCTGTTCGAGGAGGAGCCCGCGCCGGCCGCCTCGCTCGCCAAGAAGAAGGCCAAGGACGGCTCGGACGCCGACGACGAGGACGACGTCCTCGCAAAGGACAAGTCTGACGATTCGGACGAAGATGAGGACGAGGACGACGAGACCGACGAGGCCGACGTCATCGCCGACGAGGCTTCCGAGGAAGAGGACGACGAGGACGAGGAGGAGCCCGAGGAGGTTCCCGCGTTCCTCGGCCACCGCGGCAAGCTGCTGCTCTTCCGCAGCGTCGAGGGGCTCGTCGAGTTCGTGAAGTCCGACGCGGAGCACGACCTGCGCCAGCTCGACACCTGGGACAGCCTGCAGACCCGGATCACCGCCTCGTCGGTGGTGCCGAAGGACGAGGACCGCTACGAGCTGGACCTCGTCGTGGAGAACCTCCGCGGCGGCCAGGACGCGTGGGACGGCGACCTGCTGATCGCGGCCGGCGAGGTCGCCCGTGACCTCGCGTATTCGCTCCGGCTCGAGCCCGTCCGCACCGCCCTCTCCCCGGGCTCCCCGCTCGACGACCTCGACGAAGCCCTGCGTGCGGCGGCCGGCGGCGGCGTCAGCGGCTTCTTCGCCAAGCGGCGGCTCAAGAAAATCGGGGCACAACAGGCAGCGCTCGGCTGGCGGACGATTATTGGCAAGATTTCTGCCGCCACGGACTGGCGTGATTGATTTGTGACCGACAGGATCTAAGCCGTGAGCATCTTGGCGCGGCGGGCGAGACCCGGCCTTTGACCGGACGGGTGGCGGCGGTGCGCGACGATCAGCCGAGAACGGCATTCAACCGAAACGGCTGATCGCGTCACCCGCCCGCAACCTGTTTAGTAGAGGTCGTTCAGTTTGACCTGCGGTAACACACGGCGGGGCGCCGGGACACGTCCCCGCCGACGTGGTGAAAGCTCAACTGATGTCCCGAGAGGAGGACGACGCGGTGGCGCTCGTTCGGGTGTACTGCGGTCTGGCGTCGGCTGATCTCGCCGAGCCGCAGTCAAGCTCCGAAATCTGGTTGACCGTCGCGGTCGTCGACGACGCCGGCCGGCTCATCGACATCTGCGAGGTGAGCGACGACGCCGGCGGCTACGCCGAGCTCAGCGCGCTGCTCGCGCAACGCTCCGGCGGCCAGTCCGCTGTCGCGGTCGCGGCCGAGAGCGACGATCACGTCGTCACCCAGCTGCTCACCGCCGCCGGGCGCAACCTCGCCTTCACCGACGACGACTCGGCCGACGACTACGCCGAGCGCTTCGCCGACGACGAGTCGCCGGAGGAGATCCAGTCCAACGCCGCCGAGCGCCGCGCCGTGGGCCTCGCCCGCGCGCTGCAGGCCGGCGTGCTCTCCGCCGTCGGGCAGTCCCCGCCGCGCGACATGCTGCCGCTCAAGCCGGTCCTCGCCGCGCACGCCGCGGTCGTGGCCGGCCGCCAGAGCGCCGCGGCGACGCTGCGCGAGGTGCTCCGCGAGCTGTACCCGGCCGCGCTGCGGGCCTACCCGGACCCCGCCGAGGCCATCCCGCTGGCGATCCTCGACGCGCTGCCGGAGCCCGGCATCCTCGGCGGCGGCGCCGCCGGCCGTAACCGCGACGCCCAGGTCGCCAACGATCTCGCCGCGAGCGGCGTCGCCGACGCCGACACGCTCGGCGAGGCCATCACCGCGCTGCGGGTCGCGATCGCCGAGACCCCCCGCCGCACCGGCGTCAACCGGGCGCTCACCGCCGCGGTCGCCGAGACCATCCGCCAGTCCGTCGCCGCCGTCCGCGCCTGCGACGCCGCGGCCGCCTCGCTCGTCGGTGTCCTCGCCGACAAGATGAGCCCGTCGCGCCTGCCCGGCCGCCAGCGCACCGGCTCGCCGCTGACCCCGGTCGTGCCGCTGCGCAGCACGCCGGCCGCGCCCGCCGGGCCGCTCTCCGGGCCCCCCGCCGCCGGCTCGCACGGCGCCGTCGCCGCCGTCGGGCAGGACGCCGCGCCGACCCGCACCCGGGTCGCCGCGCGGGCCGCCGAGGCCGCCCGCGCCGCCGAGTCGATCGCCGCCAAGGCCGCGCCGGCCGCGTTCGGCGCCCAGCCCGCGACGACCGGCCGCACCAACGCCGCACAGGCGACCGGCGGCCGCCGCCGCGCCCAGACCGCACCCGCGCAGGCCCAGCCGCCCGCCGTCTCCGCGCCGCCGGCCGCGTCCGTGCCCTCCGCCCCGCCGTCGGCCCCCGGGTATCAGCCCGCGGCCGCGTCGTTCGGGCAGCCGGTGCCGTCGGCCCCGCCGTCGGTGACCTCGACGCCGCCCGGCTTCGGCCAGCAGGTCCCCTCCGCGCCGCCCGCCGTCACGTCGACCCCGCCCGGCTTCGGGCAGCAGGTCGCGTCGGCCCCGCCGGCCTACGGGCAGCCCGTCACCTCCACGCCGCCCGGCTTCAGCGTCGCGGCGCCGCAGGGGGTCACGTCGACGCCGCCCGCGTACGGTGTGCCGTCCACTCCTCCCGCGTACGGCGTGCCCTCGACGCCGCCCGCCTACGGGGTCCCGTCGGCGCCGCCGTCGACCGGGGTCACGTCGACGCCTCCGGCGTACGGGGTCACCTCGACGCCTCCGGCGTACGGGGTCACGTCGACGCCGCCCGGTTACCAGCCGCCGGCCGCGCCGCCCGGCTACACGCCGACCTTCCCGGGCGCGTTCGAGAGCCCGGGCACCGGGGCGCCGACGCCGCCGTACCAGCCGGCCGCCTACCAGCCGCCGACGCCGACCTACGCGCCCGCACCGCCGATCCCGCCGACGTACCAGCAGCAGCCGGTCCCGGCGTCGATGCAGTCGATCCCGGTCCCGCTGCAGCCGGCGCCGCCGCAGCCAGTGCCGGTCGCGCCCCTGCCCGTCGCGCCCGCCCCGGTCGCGCCGCCGCCGGTCGCCCCGGCCCCGGTGATCCCGCCGCCGGCCGCGAGCGAGCAGCCCACGTTCGCGTCGCTCATGCCGACGCCGCCGCCGGGCATCGCCCCGCTGCTGGCCGACACCGGCTTCGACTTCACCCGCCCCTCCTCCGCGCCGCCGGCGGCGGCCGCTCAGGAGAGCGACAGCGGCTCGATCCGGCTCAGCGACCTCAGCGCGCTCGGCGAGCCGCCGACGATGGACCCCGGCACGCCCGCGCCCGGCTCGCGGAGCGGCTGGCCGCTGGGCGGCCCGGTCACCAGCGACGCGTTCGACGGTGACCCGCTGAACATGACGACCTCGGCGTTCGCGACGGAGAGCACGCCGCCCGCGTCGTCCTTCTCCTCCGATCTGAGCAGCCTGCCGCGGCTGAGCGACATCCCGAGGCCGCCGGCCGAACTGGAGGCCGAGGAGGACTTCGGCCGCCGCTCCTCGCGCGGCTCGCGCGCCGAGCGGTCTGAGCACTCCGAGCTGCTGAACCGCTCGGAGCTGAGCCGGTCCGAGCGCAACAGGGCCGACCGCAACCGCTCCGACCGGGACCCGCTCAACCGCTCCGACCTGTCGGCCTCCACGGACGTCGAGGCCGAGGCCGCGGCGGAGCAGACGCGTGGGCGGCGCGCCAGTCGTACCGACGACGAAACGACCGCCGGAAGGACGGAAGGCCGCAGGTCGGCGCGGGCCGAGGAGGCCGCCGCCGCCACGCCTCGCGCCTCCCGCACGGAGATCCCCCGCTCGGAGCGGGCGCGGACGGAGATCCCGCGGTCCGAGCGGGCCCGCACCGAGATCCCCCGCAGCGAGCGCTCCCGGACCGAGCGCCCCGTCGAGCTGCCCCGCCAGCGCGAGGGTCGCGTCCCGCCCCCGTGGCAGACCGGCGACCTGCCGGCCGAGCCGGCCGGGCTGCGCCTGGTCGAGCCGGCCCCCGTGCCGGACCCGGCGCTCACCGGCTACTCCGACGAGCTCAGCGGGGAGTACAGCGGCGAGTTCCGCTTCGAGCCGCCCGCGCTGCGCCTCGTCGAGGACCGGCCCGCCGCCGAACGGGCCACGGCCCGCAGCAACGGCACCGGTGCCGGCCGCAGCCGCCGCGCCGCGGCCGCCGAGGCATCCGCGCTGGCTTCGGGTCCGGCTCCGGCCTCGACCTCGAAGTCCGACGAGGCGGACGGTGACCTGTTGATATTCGCCGCGGCACGCTCCGCGTGGTTCACCGACTGGGACGCCGACAGCGAGTCGGAGGCCGCCGCCGAGCGCCCCGCGGTCAGCTGGGAGAACCAGAACGACTCCGCCTGGCGCGCCGCCGAGCAGGCCAGCCAGCCGAAGCTGGGCGACGAGACGTCCACCGGCCTGCCGCGGCGCGTGCCGCAGCAGAACCTGGTGCCCGGCGCCCCCGTCAACTCCCCCGAGCGCCCGCTCCGCATCGTCCGCGACGCGGCGCAGATCGCGGCGCACACCACCGGTTACTTCCGCGGGTGGCGCCGGGGCCAGGAGGTCGGCGGCTTCTCCGTCGGCGGCCGCCCGGGCCGCGAGGCGGCAGGCGGCTGGGACTTCAGCCGCGAACGCGAGGCCAGCCGCGAATACCAGGAGCGCGAGTTCGAGTACCGCTCAGCCCGCCGCTGACCCTCTACCGGCAATCAGGGCCGCCCGTCTTTCGGGCGGCCCTTTGCTTTGCCCAGCTTCGTCGCTGTACGTGACGCCCTGGTGATCGAGCGTCGACTTCACGGGGTGCCGCTGGCGCCGGGCCGCGGCCAGCCGGGAGAATTGGGGGTCTCAGATGGACTGTGAGCCTTCGATCCCCGCTGAGGAGGTCTGGGTGTGACTTGCGGGGCGCACGGGCGTCTCAGAGCACACCAGGACCGTCTCGCGGGCAGTCACAGCTCGTAGGGGTAGAGGGCAACCTACACGCGGGCGCCGTCGAGCTCAGCGAGGATGCCCGCCAGCTCCAGCACTGATTCGCCGTCAACCGCCCGAAGGAGGGAGCCCCCGCAGGATGACGCAGTCCCATCGCCGATCCCGGCCGCCGCCGACACTTCGGCTGGCACTTCGGCCGGCCTGAGGTCGCCAGCCAGCAATCGGGGCCGCGGGAAGAACCGCAGCCATCGACCGATCCGGCACGTCCCGTCCAGACTGCGATGCGGACCGATGTCATGGCGCCGCCCGTGCACCGGCCGCCGAGAGGCACCACACAAAACTCGCCCACCAGACCGCCGAGCTGCCCGACCGCCGAGCCAGCGCGCCGCCGCGCACCCAACCGTCAGAGAACCCAGGCAACCGCATGCGCACCGACAGACTGGGTGGAAATGGTGCGCGCACCGTTGCCGCCCTGCTGAGGAGGCGGCGACGGTGCGCGCGGTGAGGTGCTGGAGAGGGGGTGGTGCGTTACGCGGGGGCGGTGGCCCGGGTGCGGCGCATCGAGAGGACGTACTCGACGAGCGAGATGAGGACGTTCTTCGTCGACTCGCGGGAGCGGGCGTCGCACGAGACGACCGGAACGTCGCTGGAGATGGCCAGGGCCTCGCGGACGTCGTCGGCGTTGTGGTACTGCACGCCGTCGAAGCAGTTGATCGCGACGAGGTACGGCAGGCGCCGGTGCTCGAAGAAGTCGATCGCGGCGAAACAGTCGGCGAGGCGCCGGGTGTCCACCATGACGACAGCGCCGATGGCGCCTCGGACCAGTTCGTCCCACATGAACCAGAAGCGGGTCTGGCCCGGGGTGCCGAACAGGTACAGGATCAGGTCACGGTCGATCGAGATACGACCGAAGTCCATCGCGACCGTGGTCGTCGTCTTGCCGGGGACATTGCGGGTGTCATCCACACCGACGCCGGCGGACGTCATGATGGCCTCGGTGGTCAGCGGCGTGATCTCCGAGACCGAGCCGACCAGTGTGGTCTTGCCCACGCCGAACCCTCCGGCGATGACGATCTTCGCTGACGTGACCCGCCCTGGGCGGACTGCCACGTCAGAGCCTCCGAAGTCCACTCAGCACCCTCTCAAGCAGTTCTGTGCCCACCGACTCGTTTTCGTCGAGCGAGGTCGGCTCGTACACCGCGACGAGTCCGTCGGCAGCCATGTCCGCCACAATGACCCGCGCGACACCCAGCGGAAGCTGCATGCGCGCCGCGATCTCAGCGAGAGACTGCAGGCGACCGTCGCAAAGCGTTGAAATGTATTGCTGTTCTTGTCCGTGAGCGCCGCCCGGCCGAGAGTTGGCCGCGCGACCCCGCACGGTGGTCTCGACCAGCGCCTCGATCGCGATGTCCAGCTTGGGCCGGGTGCGACCTCGGGTGACGGCGTACGGCCTGACCAACGCGCCGGTTGGTTCATCGCGCTCGGCCATGGTCGCCGTTCACCTCCTCACTCGTCGGGCCTCGTCAACAGCGTCAACAGTTATTGCGTCATGCGCTAAAGCGGAAAGCACCTAGTTCAGTTTCAGCCGAGCATCGATGCTGTCGGCCGGGGTGGCGGCGTCAATGCGTCACCGACCCGGTCGACCAGCAGCGCCATCTCGTAGCCGACCTGACCGACGTCACACGCCCGGGCCGCGAGGACCGCGAACGAGGAGCCGTCGGAGATCGACATGAGGAAGAGGAAGCCGTTGTCCATCTCGACGACGGTCTGCAGCACCGCCCCGCCCTCGAAGCAGCGGGAGGCGCCCTGCGTGAGGCTCACCAAACCGGAAGCGATCGCGGCGAGCTGGTCGCCACGGTCGCGCGGCAGGTCACGAGAGGCGGCCAGCAGCAGACCGTCCGCCGAGACGGCTACCGCATGGGCGACGCCCGGCACCCGGTCTGCGAAATTGGCCAGTAGCCAACCGAGATCCTGCGTAGATGTCATGCCTCTTGCTCCTTGCCAACCTGCGAGTTTTGAGGCCCGGCCGAAGTGGGCTCCGGGGTTTTCGAGTCGTCGGACCGGGTGCGGCCGCGCTGAACGCCTCGGTGATAAGCGGACAACAGACCACGCACGGACTCCGGCGTGCGCCGGTGGACCGTGGCGGGGTTCTTCTCCACCCCGCCCGGGACCAGTTGCGCTTGCGGCACGCGTTTTGGCAAACCCGTGTCGGTCTTCGCAAATTCCTGCTCCTGGGCGAGTGCGGCGGCCGCCTGCCATCCTTCGTCTGCCGCAGTCTGCCAGTTTACCGCCGAACCGCCGGTCGCCCGGTCGGCCGAACCTCGCGAAGCTTCACCCGGAACCCGGGTTTCAAATCGCTGCGGAGGCACGTATGCCGTGTCGCTGTAGGTCACCTCGACCGGCCGCGTCGAAGCGCCGTTGGACGCCGGTGCCGGCGCGGCGGGCGCGGCCGGGGCGGCGGCGACAGGCTCGTCGTCGAAGGTCGGGCGCTTGCTGGTGCTCTGGAACCAGGCCGACTCCAGCTCGCGGAAGATCGGCAGTTCCATCGTCTCGTCGACGAAGCGCTGGCGGGAGTCGCCGGCGTCGCTTTCGGAGGATGCCGGGTCCCAGTCGAGCCGGACCCGCGGGATCTCCGCCGTCATGTCCACCGGCGCGTACGGATCGGCGGAGGTGGCCGCGGGAGCCGGAGCGGGCGGCTGCGCCGCGAACCGGTCGGACTGCTGCTGCGGCCCCGACGAGACCGGCGGCCAGGCCGGCGGTGCCGCCGCGGCCGGGGGCGGCGGCGGGCCACCGGCGGCGTACGCCGCGGGGACGTCATAGCCGCGCGGGTCGGACGCCTCGGGACGCTGCCGCGGGATCTGGCCGCTGACCTCTTCCTCGGCGACCTCGCCCTCGACGGTCCAGTTCTCGTTGGCGCGGCGCTGCGGCAGCGGGTTGAGGTCACCGGGCGTCCGGCGCTCCTCGGACTGCTCGCCGCCCACACCGGTCAGGTCCGACCAGGCGGGCAGGCTGCGACCGGCACCGGGACCCTGCTGGGCCGGCGGGCGAGGGCCGAAGCCACCACCGTCGCGCGGACCGGGACCGGCGTCGCGCGGGTCGATGCGGGGGAAGGCGCCGCTGGGGCCGCCGGCGAAGCTGTCACGCGGCGGCGGGCCGGCGGGGTTCGCACCACCGAAGCTGTCGTGGAACGCGGCGGGGGGCGTCTCGCGGCGCGGCGGGGTGCCGTTGGCGAAGCCGTTGACCGTCGGCCGCTCGCCGGTGTGCGGGCCGGAGCCGAAGAGGCCGCTGCTGGTGAGCGTGCCGAAGCGCGGACCGCCGCCGTTGCCGCCGCCGGCCGGGCCGCCCACGGTCGCCGGCCCGCTCTCCAGGGCGAGCGGCGAGGCGAGCGGGGAGCGCGGCGCGGGCGTCGACGGGATCGGCCGGGCCTGGACCATGTCGTTGGGGCCGACGGCGGGCATGCCGGCGGTCGGCATGCCGGCGTTGGCGCGGCCGGACAGGGCCCGCGGCACGAGGACACCGGCGGGCAGCGTCATGTCGGCGATGGTGCCGCGCTCGCGCGCGGCCCGCAGCTCGACCTTGACGCCGTGCCGGGCGGCCAGCCGGGCGACCACGACGAGGCCCATCATCCGGGAGACGGCGACGTCGACCATCGGCGGGTTGGCGAGGCGCTCGTTGAGCTCGTTGAGCTGCTCGGGCGAGACGCCGATGCCGTGGTCCTCGACCAGCAGGACGGCGCGGTCGCCGACGCGGCGGGCCTCCACGATGACCGCCGAGTCCGGCGGGGAGAAGGCCGTCGCGTTGTCGAGCAGCTCGGCGACCAGGTGGACCATGTCGTTGACCGAGTGGGCCGCGATCTCGATGTCCCGGTCGATCATGCCGAACTCGATGCGCGTGTAGTGCTCGACCTCGGACTGCGCGGCGCGGAGCACGTCCATGAGCGGCGCGGGCTCGCGCTGGATACGGGTCGAGTCGGCACCGGCGAGGACCAGGAGGTTCTCGTCGTTACGGCGCATCCGGGTGGCGAGGTGGTCGAGCTGGAAGAGCTCGGCCAGCCGGTCCGGGTCCTCCTCGCCGCGCTCCAGCCGGTCGAGGTGACCGATGAGCCGGTCGACCAGGATCTGGGAGCGGCGGGCGAGGTTGACGAACATCGTCGCGACGCTGGCCCGCAGTGCGGCCTGCTCGGCGGCGGTGCGGACGGCTTCCAGGTGGACGGCGTTGAACGCCTCGGCCACCTGGCCGAACTCGTCGCGGCTGCGGACCGGTAGTGGCTCGGCGATCTGCAGTGCCAGTTGATGCGGCGACATCTGACCGGCCAGGGCCGGGTCGCGCAGTCGCTGCACGGCCTGGGGCAGCCCGTACTGCGCGACGGTCAGCGCGCCGTGGCGCAGCTCCCGCAGCGAGCGGGCCATGGACCGGGCCACGATCCAGGCGAAGAGGATGGCCAGCAGCAGCATGCCGAGCAGGGCGCCGGCGGTGACGAGCACCTGGCGCTGCAGGTCGTTGCGGTGCGCGGTCGCGCTCTCGATGTTGTGCTCGTCGAACTCGACCTCGATGCCGCGCAGCAGGTTGGCCTTGTTGACCATCGAGTTGTCCCACGCGGCCGCGGATGGCAGGCCGGTCTGGGGCAGGTCCTCACCGGTGAGCGGGGTGAGCTGGCCCTCGAACTTCGCGGCCTCGCGCAGGTCGGAGCCGGCGATCTTCTTGTCGAAGAGGTCGCGGTGCCACGGCTCGGAGACGACCCGGAACTGCTCCTCGGCCTGATCCTGGCCGTTGAGCGCGGAGTCGAACTCCTTGCGCAGCTGCGGCGTGAACTTCCTGGTCGTCAGGACCCGCAGCACGACGACCCGCTCGAGGGAGACCTGCTCCTTCATCTCGGAGATCGCGGCGGCGGCGCGCATGTCGGCGCCGAGGGCCGGGTTGTTGGACAGCTCGGCGGCGGCGTCGCGGATGCTCAGCAGGTCGTCGATCAGCGTCCGGTACCGGCTGACGACGGTGCTGGCCAGGATGTCCTTGCCGCCTTCGGAGATCTGCTTGCGCATCCCCGGCAGGTCGAGCAGCTGGGTGTCGATCGAGGCGAGCTGCTTGCGGAAGTCCTCGGGCGGGTCGGCCAGGCCGGACCGGGTGAGCCGGTATTCCTTGCTCGTGTCCTCGGTCTTCTGGATCTGGCGCTCGAAGGTGGCGCGGGCCTCGACGCTGCCCTGCTGGTCGAGCACGCCGAGCAGCAGCGCCGCGTTGGCGCGCTCGCTCTGCAGCTCGTGGACGAGCGAGGAGGCCTTGGCTGACAGCCCCGACAGGGTGCGGGCCCGGTCGGCGTCGTTGGCGTCACCGATGTTGTCGACGAGACCGTTGGTGCCGACCACGATCGTCGCGATGATCGGGACGATCATGATCAGGCCGAGCTTCGACCAGATCGGCAGGTCTCGGAGCCGGCCCACCGGGAGACGCAGACGCGACGAGACCGGCTCCCGCGTCGTTGGCCGTTTGCTCACTTCACCGCCCTCCGAACCGGGGCCTTGCGAATCAGCAGGCACCCGCGACCGGCCGACCCTACTGGGCCAGACCTCCGAGATTCCACCATGTCCCGTCGCAAGAAGAAAGCCCAGGCCTCCCGCTAGCCGTTATGTTCCGCATGAAGAAAAAAGTCCGTTTGACGGTAAGTTCAGCCGATCATCCCCCTACGCTGGGCGATTTACCCGATGCACGCAGATGATGACGGCTGACAAATCGGTACAAAATTACGACATCAACTTCGCGTATGCGGGCTTGATCACCTCGTTGATCAACGACAGCCGCTCATCAAACGGAATGAAAGCACTCTTCATTGCATTCACCGTAAACCACTGCATTTCGGACCAGCCGTAGCCGAAGGCCTCGACCAGCAGGGCCATCTCGCGGCTCATCGAGGTGCCGCTCATCAGCCGGTTGTCGGTGTTGACCGTGACCCTGAAGCGCAGGTCACGCAGCAACCCGATCGGGTGTTCCCGGATCGAGGCGGCGGCGCCGGTCTGGACGTTGGACGACGGGCAGAGCTCGAGCGGAATGCGCTTGTCCCGCACGTACGCGGCGAGCCGGCCGAGGGAATTGTCGGCCGCGACGTCGTCGACGATGCGCACACCGTGTCCGAGCCGGTCGGCGCCGCACCACTGGATGGCCTGCCAGATCGACGGCAGGCCGAACGCCTCACCGGCGTGGATGGTGAAATGCGAGTTCTCGCGCTGAAGGTATTCGAAGGCGTCGAGGTGCCGGGTGGGCGGGTATCCGGCCTCCGCCCCGGCGATGTCGAAGCCGACCACGCCCGCGTCGCGGTACTGCACCGACAGCTCGGCGATCTCCATCGAGCGGGCCGCGTGCCGCATCGCGGTCAGCAGCGTGCCGACCCGGATCGGGTTGCCGGCGGCCGCCGCTTCGGCGGAGCCCTCGCGGAAGCCGTCGAGGACCGCCTCCACCACCTCGGCCAGCGCGAGGCCCTGGGCCAGGTGCTGCTCCGGCGCGAAGCGCACCTCGGCGTAGACCACGCCGTCGGCGGCGAGGTCCAGGGCGCACTCCCGGGCGACCCGGACCAGGGACTCCCGGGTCTGCATCACGGCGACCGTGTGGGCGAAGGTCTCCAGGTAACGCTCCAGCGACCCGGAGTCGGCCGCCGCGACGAACCACTCCCCGAGGCCCTCCGGGGTCGCGGCGGGCAGCTCGTGGCCGATGCCGGCGGCGAGGTCGAGGATGGTGGCGGGGCGCAGGCCGCCGTCGAGGTGGTCGTGGAGGAGGGCTTTCGGCGCGCGACGGATCTCGTCGTAGGTGGGTGCAACCATGGAACGACACTAGTAGCGTGCACGCCTCCGTCATCACACATCTGCGGTGTCCGGTCTGCGCCGGCCCGCTCACCGCCGCCGATCGGGCGCTGCGCTGCGCCGCGGGCCATTCGTTCGACATCGCGCGGCAGGGTTATGTCGACCTGACCGCAGGCCGGTCGGTGCACACCGGCGACAGCGCCGAGATGGTGACCGCCCGGGAGGCCCTCCTGGAGGCCGGACACTTCGACGTTGTGTCCGACGCCGTCGCGGCAGCGGCGGCAGGTGTACCGGGAGCGGGCCTGACCGTCGAGGTGGGGGCCGGGACCGGCCGCTACCTGGCGCGGGCCCTCGGCCCGGACAGGGTCGGACTCGCCGTGGACGTGTCGAAGGCGGCGCTGCGCCGCGCGGCCAGGGCCGACCCCCGCATCGGCGCGGTGCGCGCCGACGTGTGGCAGGGCCTGCCGGTCCGCGACGCGGCCGCCGATGTGATCCTCGACATCTTCGCGCCGAGGTCGGGCGCGGAGTTCGCCCGCGTGCTGCGCCCCGGCGGCGTCGCCGTGGTGGTCACCCCCGCGCCCGGGCACCTCGCCGAGCTGGTGGCGGCGCTGGGCATGGTCGGCGTCGACCCGGCGAAGCCGGAGCGGCTCGCGGCGAGCCTGCGCCCCTGGCTCACGCAGGTGGACGAGGTGCCGCTGCGGGCCACCCTGGCGCTGGACCGCGCGGCAGCGGCGGCCCTGGTCGGGATGGGTCCGAGCGCGTGGCACACCGACCCGGCCGCGGTGACCGCCACCCTGGCGGGCATGCCCGAGCCGATCACCGCGACGCTGGAGGTGCGCCTGAGCACCTGGCGCTCAGGCGGATAAGCCGGCGCTCAGGCGGATAGGCCGGCGCTCAGGCGGATAGGCCGGCGCTCAGGTGGATAGGTCGACCTCTTCCCATCCGGGCGGGTCGCCGTGGTACGGCCCGGTGAAGACCACCGCCCACTCCAGGGCCCAGCGGCGCTGGCCGACGGCGTTGGAGTCGAGCTGGCCGGGCAGCGGCAGCCGCCGCCGCTCCGCCTCCAGATAGGACCAGTCCAGGCAGTAATAGAGGTCGAGCTGCGCCGCGGCGTCACCCGCACCCCGCGGTGCGGCCAGGGTGCGCTGCCGCCACGCCGAGAAGGTCTCGCCCTGCGGCAGGTTGGGCAGCCGCTCCATGAGCCCGTCGGCGGAGGGCAGCAGCGGATCGAGGTCCATGGCGATGCCCAGCAGCCAGGCCAGCGCGAAGAGCGCCTCCAGGTGCAGGGCGAAGGACCGCTCGTCGCCGTCGCCCTCGGCCACGAACTGCCACTCCGGCCCGGTCAGCCGGTCCTGCAGCCCCGACCGGTCCAGCCAGTGCGTCGCGAGCTCCGGCGGCATGCCGGCGACCCGGGCGAGCACGACGTTGAGGATCGCCGCGCGCACCTCGATCTCCGCACCGGGACGCAGCTCCACCAGGTCGCCGGGCTCCCAGGCGAGCGGGAAGTTGGGCGGTGGTAGAGGGAGCCGCAGGCGGTGCAGCTCTTCGAGGCTCGCCTCCCGCACCCGCTGCGGATCCGGCGACGTCACGGTCACCCGGGCACTGTAGCCGCCGGATCCAGCAGTGTCTCTAGGAGTCGCCCTCAGGATCCCGGCGGGCGAGGTCGGGGGCGAAGGCGGGCAGGCAGACCGCGACGTACTCGGCGCCGTCCGCGGTGGGGGTGGTGTACCTGACGCGTTCCCCCGCCCGGGTGACGATCGCCTGACCTGCGGTGACGTCGAAGTGGCCGCCGTCGTGCTCGACCCTGACGGTGCCGCGGAGCACGATCGTGAACTCGTCGAACTCGGGCGTCTGGAACGGCTCGGTCCAGCCGCCCGGGGCGATCATCTTGGCGATCGACGTCGCGGACTCGCCGGAGTTGACCCGGCCGACGTACTCGTCGATGATCTTGCCGCCGGGGACGGGGATCTGGGTGGGGGCCTTGATCAGTTCGGGCATCAGGAGATCCTGTCGAGAATCAGCGGTCGGGAGGGTGGCGGCGTGTCCGACAACGTGACCGCGTCGCGGGCCACGGCCAGCGCCGCCGGGAGCTTGCCGGCGTCCTCGGCCCGCAGTTCCATGATCACGTCACCGGCCCGGACCGCCTCGCCGGGCTTGCGGTGCAGGATGATGCCGGCCAACGCGCTGACCGGATCCTCCTTGCGGGCGCGGCCCGCGCCGAGGCGCCAGGCGGCCACGCCGACAGCGTAGGCGTCCATGGTGGCGACGAAGCCGTCGGCGTCGGCGGTGATCGTCTCGACCTCGTGCGCCACCGGCAGCGGCGCGTCCGGGTCGCCGCCCTGGGCCCGCACGAGTGCCCGCCAGGAGTCCATGGCCCGCCCGCCGGCGATCGCGGCCTGCGGGTCGGCGTCGCCGAGACCCGCCGCGTCCAGCATCTCCCGGGCGAGGGCCAGGGTCAGCGCGACCACGTCCTGCGGCCCGCCGCCGGCGAGCACCTCCAGGGACTCCTCGACCTCCACGGAGTGCCCGACGGTCCGGCCGAGCGGCACCTCCATGTCGGTGAGCAGGGCGACGGTGGTCACGCCGTGGGCCTTGCCGAGCTCGACCATGGTGCGGGCCAGCTCGCGCGCGTCGGCGACCTCGCGCATGAAGGCGCCGGAGCCGAACTTCACGTCCAGGACCAGCGCGCCGGTGCCCTCCGCGATCTTCTTGCTCATGATCGAGCTGGCGATCAGCGGGATCGCCTCGACGGTGCCGGTGACGTCGCGCAGCGCGTACAGCTTCCGGTCGGCGGGCGCGAGGCCCTCCCCCGCGGCGCAGATCGCGGCGCCGACCGTGCGCAGCTGCTCGACGAACGCCTCGTTGGACAGCTTGGTGCCGAACCCGGCGACCGCCTCCAGCTTGTCGAGGGTCCCGCCGGTGTGGCCCAGCCCGCGGCCGGACAGCTGCGGCACCGCCGCGCCGCACGCCGCGACGAGCGGGGTCAGCGGCAGCGTGATCTTGTCGCCGACGCCGCCGGTGGAGTGCTTGTCGACGGTCGGGCGGCCGACCCCGGACAGGTCCAGCCGCTCCCCCGACGCGATCATGGCGGCGGTCCAGCGGGCGATCTCGCCGGCGGTCATGCCGTTGAGCAGGATCGCCATCGCCAGGGCCGACATCTGCTCGTCGGCGACGACACCCTTGGTGTAGGCGTCGACGACCCAGTCGATCTGCTCGTCGCTGAGGATGCCCTTGTCCCGCTTGGCGCGGATGACGTCCACGGCCGCGAAGCTCATGCCGCACTCCAGTCCTGCTCGATGCCGGCCGGCCGGGGAGCCTCCCCGGCCCATCTGGCGGTGCCCTGGGCGTCGACGACGATCACCCGCGACGTGCGGACCCGGCCCCAGGCGACCCCCTCGTCGGCGGTGGCCCAGGTCGGGCCCTCCTCCAGGATGCCCGCCGGCTCGCTTTCCGCGGCGCCGGACGAGCGCTCCCAGTAGGCGGTCCAGACCTGCCTGCCGTCGGCGATGTCAGGGTGTACGAACACCGTGCCGGCGCCGACCTTCAGGGCGAGCGCGGCCGGGACGGAAGGACCAGCCGGGGCGATCCGCCCCAGGTCCGTGTCGTCGAAGGCATGCGGCAGCAGCGCGGTCATCGGCAGCGGGCCGTCGGCGTGGTCGATGAGGCAGTCCGCGCCGCCGTGCTCCCACAGCAGCTGCCGGCACCGGCCGCACGGCATGAGCGGCCGCCCGTCGCCGTCGACGCACGCCAGGGCGATCAGCCGGCCACCGCCGGTGACCTGCAGGTTGGAGACCAGGCCGCACTCGGCGCACAGGCCGAGGCCGTAGGAGGCGTTCTCGACGTTGCAGCCCACGACGATCCTGCCGTCGTCGACGAGCGCCGCCGCGCCCACCGGAAACTTCGAGTACGGCGCGTAGGCGCGCGCCATCACGGTGACCGCCGCCTCTCGCAGCGCCACCCAGTCGACGTCCGTCACGCTCAGCCTCCCCGCCGGAACGGTTTGCCGTCCGCGGCCGGTGGCCTGAGTCGTTGCGCCGCGAGCGCCAGCACGACCAGCACGGTGATGTAGGGCGCCGCCTGCACCAGCGCGGTCGGGATCTTGTCCACGGAGAAGAACAATACGTAGGAAAGGACGCCGAGGACGGCGGAAGCGACCGCCACGAGCCGGTTGCGCCGGATGAACTCCCACACCGCGAGGGCGAGCAGCAGAGCGCCGACCAGGATGAGCAGGGCGTGCACGGACTCGCTGCCGCGCCGCAGCTGCAGCGCGTCGGTGTAGCCGAACAGGGAGGCGCCCACGGCGAGGCCGCCCGGCCGCCAGTTGCCGAAGATCATCGCGGCGAGGCCGATGTAGCCGCGGCCGCCGGTCTGCCCCTCGCGGTAGATCGCGGAGGTGACGGTGGACAGGTACACGCCGCCGAGGCCGGCCATCGCGCCGGAGATGACCACACCGTAGTACTTGTAGCGGTAGACGTTGAGGCCGAGGCTCTCCGCCGCGTGCGGGTCCTCACCGACGGAGCGCACCCGCAGGCCGAACGAGGTGCGCCAGAGCAGCCACCAGGTCAGCGGGATCAGCAGCACGGCGAGGATGGTCACCAGCGACACCTCGTAGAGCAGGCCGCGCAGTACCCCCGCGACGTCGCTCACCAGGAACCACTCGTGCTCCTCGATGCCCTTGAGACCGTTGACGCCGGGCACCGAGATCCTGGGGATGTGCGGCACCTGCGGGGACTGCGTGGCGCCGGCGCTGCCCCAGGTGATGTAGGACAGGTAGCGCACGACGCCGGGTGCCAGGATCGTCATCGCGACGCCGGAGATGATGTGGTCGACGCCGAAGGTCACGGTGGCGACGGCGTGCAGGAGCCCGCCGATGGCGCCGCCGAGGATGCCGATGAGCAGCCCGACCCACGGGCCGAACTCCAGGCTGCCCCACGCGCCGAACCAGGTGCCGAGGATCATCTGACCCTCGAGGCCGATGTTGACCACGCCGGCGCGCTCCGCCCACAGGCCGCCGAGGCCGGCGAGTCCGAGCGGCACCGCCGCCTGCAGGGCGGCCTGGATGGCGCCCGACGAGGTGACGTCCGGGGCGTTGGCGAGCTGGTGGACCAGCGACAGGCCGATCAGCGCACCGGAGATGATGAGCATGATCATCCAGCTCGACATCCGCCGGCCCTTGGTCTTGACCGGAGGCTGCGCCGCCGCCTCGGAGAGCATCGTGTCGGTGCTCACTTCGACTCCTCCACTACCGGGACGGGCGCGGCGGTGGCGGTGGCCACGCCGACCCGGCGCTGCTGGGCCCGGCGGCCGATGCGGGCGGCCAGCTCGTAGGCGATGACGACCGAGAGGACCGTGACGCCCTGCATGATCAGGACGATCTCTTTGGGGATGCTGTCGATGTCGAGGATGATCTGCGAGCTGGCCAGGAAGCCCCACAGGATCGCGGCGAGCGCCATGCCGATCGGGTGGTTGCGGCCGAGCAGCGCCACCGCGAGGCCGGCGAAGCCGATGCCGCCGAAGCCCTCGGTGTAGGTGTGGCTCTCGCCCAGCATGCGGGGCAGGTTGACCAGGCCGGCGATCGCGCCGGAGATCAGCATCGCGGTGATCACCATGCGCTTGGCGTTGACACCGCTGGCGACCGCCGCGAACGGGTTGTAGCCGGTGGCCCGCAGGTCGAAGCCGAAGCGGGTGCGGTTGATCACGAACCAGTACGCGGCGCCGAGGACCACCGCGACGGCGAAGAAGCCGAGCACCTTCTGGTCGGTCCCGGAGATGATCGGCAGGCCGGGCATCCACGAGTCCTCGCTCAGGATGCCGGTGGTCTTGATCTGCGCGCCGGGCTCGGTGACGCCCCAGTGGTCGTTGAGCAGCCAGGTGATGACCAGGCCGCCGATCGCGTTGAGCATCAGCGTGGAGATGACCTCGCTGACCCCGCGCTGGGTCTTGAGCAGCGCGGCGATCGACGCCCACGCCGCGCCGACGATCATCGCGACGACGATGATGAGCACGATGCGCAGTCCGCCGGGCATCCAGTCCATGAACGACGCGCTGGCCAGGGCGCCGGCGAAGAACGCGCCGACCTTCGACTGGCCCTCGACGCCGATGTTGAACAGGCCCATCTTGAAGCCGAACGCGACGGCGACCGCGGCGATGTACAGCTCGCTGGCCTTGTTGAGGATCTCCACCTTCGTGTCCGGCAGCATGCCGAACTCGTACATGTGCTGGAACGCCAGCAGGGGGTCCTTGTCGCTGATCAGCAGGGCGATCGACGAGATCGCGGCGGCGATGATCAGCGCGGCGACCGGTGCGATCAGCTGCGGCAGCAGCTTGCCGATGTCGATGCGCCGGACCGCGGCGACAGCGCTCATGCCGACGCCCCCGCCTCGCCGCGGCGCCGCCACGAGGCACGCGGAGCACTGAGCCGATGATGAACGGCTCCTCCGCTGCACTCCAAGCCGTTCATGAAGGGATCTCCTCACCTGTGGCGCCGGTCATGGCGACGCCGAGCTGCTCGGGGGTGACGGTCGACGGGTCGGCGTCGGCCACCAGCCGACCACCGTAGATCACCTTCAGCGAGTCGGACAGGCCGATCAGCTCGTCGAGATCGGCGGAGATGAGCAGCACGCCCATGCCGGCGATCCGGGCGTTGCGGATGTGGTCCCAGATCGCGGCCTGGGCACCGACGTCCACGCCGCGGGTCGGGTGGGCGGCGATGAGCACCTTCGGCTGGTGGCTCATCTCCCGGCCGACGATGAGCTTCTGCTGGTTGCCGCCGGACAGCGCGACCGCGGCGACGTCGATGCCGGGCGTGCGCACGTCGTACTCGGCGACGATGCGGGTGGTGTCGCGGCGGGCGCCGCCGACGTTGATGAGGAAGCCGCTCGCGTTGGGCCGCTCGGTCTGGTGGCCGAGGATGCGGTTCTCCCACAGCGGCGCGTCGAGCAGCAGGCCCTGCCGGTGCCGGTCCTCCGGGATGTAGCCGATGCCCGCCTCGCGGCGCCGGCGGGTGGGCCAGTCGGAGACGTCGTCGCCGTCGAGGGTGACGGTGCCGGTCGTGGCGCGCATGCCCATGATCGCCTCGGCGAGCTCGGCCTGGCCGTTGCCCTCGACGCCGGCGATGCCGACGACCTCGCCCTTGTGGATCGTGAACGAGGCGTTGTCGACGATCGGCCGCCCGTCGGCGGCGCGGACCGTGAGCCCCTCGACGACCAGGACGGGCACCTCGGTGACGGTCGACTCGCGGGCCTCGGGGCTGGGCAGCTCGCTGCCGACCATGAGGGTCGCCAGCTGGCGGGCGGTGACCTGGTCGGGCTTGACGGACGCGACGGTCGTGCCGCGCCGGATGACGGTGATGTCGTCGGCGACGCCGCGGACCTCGTCCAGCTTGTGCGAGATGAACAGCACGGTCAGGCCCTCGCGGATGAGCTCGCGCAGGTTGCCGAAGAGCTCGTCGACCTCCTGCGGGACCAGCACCGCGGTCGGCTCGTCGAGGATGAGGATGCGGGCGCCCCGGTAGAGCACCTTGAGGATCTCGACCCGCTGGCGGTCGCCGACGCCGAGGTTCTCGACCAGCGCGTCGGGGTCGACGTCCAGCCCGTACCGCTGGGAGATCTCACTGATCTTCTGCTTCGCCCGGGCGCCGATGCCGTGCAGCTTCTCGGCGCCGAGGACCACGTTCTCCGTGACCGTGAAGTTGTCGGCCAGCATGAAGTGCTGGTGCACCATGCCGATGCCGGCCTCGATCGCGCGCTGGGGCGTCGGGAACTTCACCGGGCTGCCCTCGATGAGGATCTCGCCCTCGTCCGGCGGCTGCATCCCGTAGAGGATCTTCATCAGGGTCGACTTGCCGGCACCGTTCTCACCGACGATCGCGTGGATCGTGCCCTTGCGGACGGTGAGGTTGACGTCAGAGTTCGCCACGACGCCGGGGAACCGCTTGGTGATCCCCTTCAGCTCGACGGCGGGTGGGTCCGCGGTCACGAGATGCTCCTTCAACAAGTGATGGCGGGGGACCGGATCACAGTCCCCCGCCTCACGTCCAGCTCTGGATTACTTGGTCGGCACCGTGATCTTGCCGGAGACGATGTCGGCCTTGAACTCGTCGAGCTTGGTCTTGATGTCGTCGACCTGGCCACCGGAGGTGGCGTAGCCGACGCCGTCGACCTTGAGGTCGAAGACCGTCGGGCCGGCCTTGAACTTGTCCTCGCCGAAGTCCTTGACGAAGTTGAACACCGCGTTGTCGACCCGCTTGAGCATCGAGGTCATGATGACCGTCTTGAGCGAGGCGTCGGTCACGGTGTTGTACTGGTCGGAGTCGACGCCGATGGCCAGGGCGCTCTTGGCCTTGGCGGCCTCGAAGACGCCGGTGCCGGAGCCGCCCGCGGCCGCGTAGATGATGTCGGCCTTCTGGTCGTACATACCGGTCGCGGCGGTCTTGCCACCCGCGGGGTCGTTGAAGCCCTTGCAGGCCTCGGCCGGGGTCGACAGGTAGTTCGTCAGCACCTTGACGTCGGCCTTGGCGGCCTTGGCGCCGGCGGCGAAGCCCGCCTCGAACTTCTTGATCAGGTCGACCTGGCAGCCACCGATGAAGCCGACCGTGCCGGTCTTCGTCTTCAGCGCGGCGGCCGCGCCGACCAGGAAGGAGCCCTGCTCCTCGGCGAAGACGAGGTCGGCCACGTTGTCGGCGGTGGTGCCGCCGTCGACGATGGCGAACTTGGTGTTCGGGCAGTCCTTCGCGGCGCGCGCGAGCGGGCCGTTCTTGGCGTCCGCACCGTCGTAGACGAAGCCGACCGCGATGACCGGGTTGTAACCCGTCGTGCAGAGCAGCTTCAGTCGCGCGTACTTGTCGTTCTCGCTCTCGCCGGCGACCGCGGCCAGATCCTTGACCTCAAGGTTGAGCTCGCTCTTGACCCGGTCGAGGCCCGCTGCGGCGGAGTCGTTGAACGACTTGTCGCCCCGGCCGCCGATGTCGAACGCGAGGCCGACCTTGACGTTCTTCTTCGCCGTGGTGCCACCGCTGCTCGAGCTGCCCGGGTCGCTGCCCTTGTCGTCACCGCAAGCGGCCATGGCACCCAACGCGACAATCGCCACCGCGGCGGCCGCGAGAACCTTCATCCCACGCACTCGGCGCAAGACGGTCTCCCTTCACCAATGCACCGCCCCAACGCGGTGAATCCCAACGGCGGGAGCGTACGCCCTCAGACCGACAGTTCCGCAGTTTGCTGCCGGGTTGGGAGGAGTGCGTTATAGGGCCGTGACGTGCCAGAGGTCCCTCCAGCGTACCGGCATCGATCTTGCACCGCCCTGCTTGCTACCAAAAGACGGCAACGGCGGCGTTAACGAGCGTTAGCCCCACCAAAGCCAGGAAATGCCCGCGGTTGACCTCCTCGCGCTTGCGCGAGAAGAAGGTCATGGCGAAGATCGCCAGGCCGATGAGCCCCTTGACGACCAGCTTGGCGGTGGGCGGCTCATGGCCGTCGCGCAACGGCGCGGACAGCGCGATGCCGGTCACCACCTGGACGATCGCACCCCACAGCATCGCGTTGTTGATCCGCAGCTTGCCGGTGAGGTACTGGGTGACCGACCCGCCCAGCAGCAGCGCGAAGCCGATCAGGTGGGCATAGAGGAGGATGAGCCGCAAAGGTTCCACTGGCGCAAGGTAGCGCCTCCTTGACTCTCCAGCAGCTGGAGGGTCCACGATGAGCCGCATGAACATCGGCGAGCTGTCCAGGCTGTCCGGGCTCCCGGTCAAGACGATCCGCTACTACTCCGACGTCGGCCTGGTCCCGGAGGCGGAGCGGTCGCACGCGGGCTACCGGCGCTACGACCACGACTCGCTGGTCCGGCTGGAGTTCGTGCGCACCCTGCGGGAGCTCGGGCTGGACATCGCGACCATCAAGCGGGTCCTGGACCGGGGCGAGGACCTGGGCGCGGTGGCCGCCGCGCACGCGGAGGCGATCGGCGTGCAGATCCGGGTGCTGCGGCTGCGCCGGGCGGCACTGCGCGCGGTGGCCCTGCACCCGGAGCGGGGCGGCCCGACCCCCGCCGAGCTGGACCGGATGACCCGGATCGCGCAGGCCAGCACCGACGAGCGGCGCCGGATCGTGGACGAGTTCTTCGACAGCATCTTCGCGGAGCTGCCCAGGGCGGAGGAGTCGCCGGAGGCCGCGCAGTTCAGCGCCCGGATGCGCAGCGTCTCCCCCGACCTGCCCGACGACCCCACCGACGCGCAGATCGACGCCTGGATCGAGCTGGCCGGGATGCTCCGCGAGCAGGACTTCCGGGCCCGGCTGCGGGAGATGGGCAAGCGGAGCTTCGCCACGGACGAGCGCCGCCTGGTGCCGACCGACATGTCAGAAATATCGTGGTTCACCGGTCACATCGCCGAGCACATGGACGCGGGCGTCGCGCCCGGCAGCCCGCAGGCGGTCCTCGTGGTGGCCGCCGTCCTGCGGCGGTGGGGCGTCGCCGAGGAGGACCGGGACGTCCTGGTCGACCAGCTCACCCTCGCCGTCGACCCGCGCGCCGAGCGGTACTGGCAGCTCATGGCCGTAATCAATGGATGGCCGCCGATCCCGGCGACAATGCACAGGTGGGAGTGGTTCCTGAACGCCCTCCGGGCGGCCCGCGGCCCGTTAGCGTGACTCTGTGGAGTGGTGGCGGCACGCGGTCATCTACCAGGTCTACCCGCGCAGCTTCGCCGACAGCGACGGCGACGGCGTGGGTGACCTGCCCGGCATCACCGACCGGCTCGGCCACCTCGCCGACCTCGGGGTGGACGCCCTGTGGCTGTCGCCGTTCTACCGCTCCCCCATGGTCGACGGCGGCTACGACGTCAGCGACCACCGCGACGTCGACCCGGTCTTCGGCACGCTCGCGGACTTCGACGCCCTGCTCGCGGAGGCGCACCGGCTCGGGCTGCGGGTGATCGTCGACATCGTGCCCAACCACACATCGTCGCGGCACCCCTGGTTCGTGGAGGGCCGGCGCGACCGGTACATCTTCCGCGACACGCCGAACGAGTGGCAGTCGCTCTTCGGCGGGCCGGCCTGGACGCAGGTCGCGGACGGGCAGTGGTACCTGCACCTGTTCGCGCCCGAGCAGCCCGACCTCAACTGGCACAACCCGGAGGTGCGGGCCGAGTTCGACGACATCCTGCGCTTCTGGCTGGACCGGGGCGTCGACGGCTTCCGGGTCGACGTCGCCCACGGCATGATCAAGGACCTGGCCGGCGTGACGCTCTTCGACCACGAGGACGTCCACGAGATCCACCGCGGCTGGCGCAAGATCCTCGACAGCTACCCGGGCGACCGGATGGCCGTCGCCGAGGTGTTCGACACCGCGCCGGCCCGGGTGGCGCGCTACGTGTCGGTGGGCGAGCTGCACCAGGCGTTCAACTTCGACTTCCTGGAGGCGCCCTGGGACCCGGCCGTCCTGCGCCGGATCATCGACGGGTCGCTCGCCGCCGCGACGCAGGTCGGCGCGCCGCCCACCTGGGTGCTGTCCAACCACGACCGGCGCCGGCACGTGACCCGCTTCGGCGGCGTCCGGCGGGCCCGCGCCGCCGCGCTGCTCATGCTGGGCCTGCCCGGCAGCGCCTACCTGTACCAGGGCGAGGAGCTCGGCCTGCCGGAGGTGCTCGACCTGCCGGACGAGGTGCGCACCGACCCGCAGTGGGTCCGCTCCGGCGGCGCCGAGCTCGGCCGCGACGGCTGCCGCGTGCCGCTGCCGTGGTCGGGTGACGCGCCGCCGTTCGGCTTCGGGCCGGGCGGCTCCTGGCTGCCGCAGCCGGCGGACTGGGCGGCCGTCACGATGGAGGCGCAGCGCGGGGATCCGCGCTCGACGCTGTCGCTCTACCGGGACGCGCTGCGGCTGCGCCGCCCGTCGACGACGCTGCGCTGGCTGGACGCGCCCGACGGGGTGCTGCGCTTCGAGACGGAGACCATGCGGGTCGCCGCCAACCTGACGGCGGAGCCGGTGAAGATCGAAGAGCCGGCCACCCTGCTGCTGAGCAGCAGCGAGATGGCCGGCGAGCTGCCAGGCGACACGACCGCCTGGTGGAGCGTCTAGCCCCTGTTTGGACAGTGTCTAAGCGGTGAGCTTCGCCGCGATCCGGGCGAAGCCGGCGCGGATCTCCTCGATCGACGGGGCTTCGTGCGTGTGGTCCGGGTCGTCGTGGTCGTGGTCGTGGTGGTGGTGGCCGTGGTCGTCGTCGTAGTCGGCGAGCTCCTCGTCGAGCGCCGCCGTCTCCAGGTCCTCGTTCTCGGCGGCGAGGCGGGAGGCGGCGATGTCGCCGAGGATCTGGTCGGCGGTGACGTGCGGCTGGAGCGGCTCGACCACCGCCATCAGCTCCTCGTCGGCCACGACGGCCTCGGCGAGGGCGAGCGCGTGCGCCCGCTCATAGGGCCCGCACACGACGGGCTCCCACTCCTCGTCTTCGTTCAACGGGCCGAAGGTGATGATCCACGGCAGGGTCAGCGCCGGCGCGTCGGCCGGCAGGTCCAAAGTCACAAGTGCACCCACGGCGCCCATCATGACGCGTCGCGCGGCTCCGGTGGCGCTGAACCGCCGGACGGGGCGATCCGGCGCGCCATGTCGGCGGCGACCGCGACCGACTGGGGATCGGCGGAGGCGGTGCCGGCGGCGGAGGGCTCCGGATCCGCGGCGCCGGCCAGCGGCGGGTGGTCGGCGCGCACCTCGGCGGCGACCCGCTGGGTGGTCTCCGCGGCCTGCTCGACCAGCTCGGCCGCCCGCAGCGCCGCCTGCACGTCGCTGCGCGGCGCGCCGCCGGCCAGGTCCTTCGCCCGCCCGTGCGTGTCGGTGGCGGCCAGGGCCGCGGCGAAGAGCAGCAGCTGGTGCAGCAGGTACATGTAGAGCAGCAGCCCGATCGTGCCGGCGACCAGTTGGTAGGCCGGGTTGTCCTCGATCCGGGTGATGTAGAGCTTCCCCAGCGTCTTGAGCAGGCCGAGCCCGACCGCGAAGAGCGCCGCCGAGGGCAGCAGCCGGCGCAGCGACATCCGCAGCCGCGGCACGCCGGCCAGCAGCGCCATGCCCAGCACCAGGTCCACGATGCCGGACAGCAGCGTCGACGTGCCCCGCAGCGCCACCCGGACGGGGTCCTGCTCGAAGTCGCCGGCCAGCCAGTACAGCAGCTCCTGGACGCCGGCGAAGATGCCGATCGACACGATCAGCAGCAGGCCGAGCGCCACCAGGACGGCGAGGTCGACGAGCCACCGCACGAAGTAGTTGCCGGGATGCTCCTGCAGGTGCCACAGGGCGCGCTGCGACGAGCGCAGGTTCTCCACCCAGCCGACGCCGGCGATGATCAGGCCGATCATCGCGATCAGCCCGATCTGCTGGCTGCCGGCGAAGATCTGGTCGGAGTGCAGCTGCGGCAGGTTGACCGCCAGGTAGGCCTGGACCCTGGCGACGACGGCCTCGTTGCCGCCGAGCACCCGGCCGAGGATGAAGAAGGCCACCACGACCATCGCGAAGACGGCGAAGAAGCCGTAGTAGGCGGTCGCGGCGGCGAGGCGGGCCGCGTCGACGTCGAAGTAGCGCTCCTGGGCCCGCCACACGTGGTCGAACGCGCGGGAGCGCCGGCGGCCCCCGGCCACCGCCTTGTCGAAGCCGGCCTCCAGCCGGTCCAGCAGGCCCACCTCTCTATCGTCGCTGATCGACCGCGGACCGGCGCGGCGACAGGCGGTACTGCGCGTACGGCTGCCATCGACCGCTCTCGTCGTGCTCGAAGAGCGCGAACCCGTCCACGTCGAAGACCGCCTCGTAGCCGGCGAGGTCGGCGAAGGCCGCGTCGAGCCGCTCCGGCGCCACGTTGTGCGCGACCGTCACGTGCGGGTGGTACGGGTACGACGCCGCCGCCTCGATCTCGGTCGCCGCCTGCACCGCCTCGTGCAGCCGCTCGCACTCGCCGATGCCGGCGGCGACCGCCACGAAGACGACCTGCGTCAGCGGGCGGAACGTGCCGGTCCCGCGCAGCCGCACGGTGAACGCCGCGTGCCGCCCCGCGACCTCCGTGAGGTGCCGGTCGATCGCGGGCAGGTCGGCGGCGGCCACGACGGTGGGGCCGAGCAGGGTCACGTGCGCGGGCACGTGCGCCGCGGCGGGGTCGCCCGCGGCGAGCCGGGCGGCGGTCAGCTCGCTGCCCCACGGGTCGGGAAGGTCGATCGCGACGCCGATGGTGGTCTGCTCGCGAGCCACGTCAGTGCGCAGCACCCGGTGCGAGGAACCCGATCCGGTCGTAGACCGTGCCGAGGGTGGCAGCGGCGACCGAGCGGGCCTTCTCGGCGCCGATCGCGAGCAGCTTGTCCAGCTGCGCCGGGTCCTCCAGGTAGGCGTTGGTGCGCTGCTGGATCGGGCGCAGGAACTCCACCACGACCTCGGCGAGGTCCTTCTTGAGGTCGCCGTAGCCCTTGCCGTCATAGGCGGCGACCAGATCGTCGATGCTCCGGCCGGTCAGCGCCGAGTAGATCGTCAGCAGGTTGGCGATGCCGGGCTTCGCGGCCTGGTCGAAGATGATCTCGCGGCCGGTGTCGGTGACCGCCGACTTGATCTTCTTCGCCGCCTTCGCCGGGTCCTCGAGCAGCTCGACCAGGCCGGCCGCGGTCGACGCCGACTTCGACATCTTCGCGGTCGGCTCCTGCAGGTCGGTGATCTTCGCCGTGTCCTTGATGATGTACGGCGCCGGCACGGTGAACGTCTTGCCGAAGGTGGTGTTGAACCGCTGGGCCAGGTCGCGGGTCAGCTCCAGGTGCTGGCGCTGGTCCTCGCCGACCGGCACCGCGTCGGCCTGGTAGAGCAGGATGTCGGCGGCCTGCAGGATCGGGTAGGTGAACAGCCCGACGCTGGAGCGGTCGGCGCCCTGCTTCTGCGACTTGTCCTTGAACTGCGTCATCCGGCTGGCCTCGCCGAAGCCGGTGATGCAGCCCATCACCCAGCCGAGCTGCGCGTGCTCCGGCACCTGGCTCTGCACGAAGAGGGTGCACCGGTCGGGGTCGAGCCCGACGGCCAGCAGCTGCGCCGCGCTCACCCGGGTCCGCTTGCGCAGCAGCGCCGGGTCGTGGCCGGCGGTGATCGCGTGCAGGTCGACGACGCAGTAGAAGGTGTCGTGCGTGTCCTGCATCGCCACCCAGTTACGCAACGCGCCGAGATAGTTGCCCAGATGGAACGAGTCGGCGGTGGGCTGGATCCCGGAGAGCACCCGAGGACGGTCGGTGCTGACGGACGGCGACATGCGCGTCATTCTGTCAGCACCACCACAGCGGTGGCGCAACCGGGAGCGGGTCATAGCGGTCTTCAACGGTGAGGGGGTGACGGGGTGGGTGAAGAGCTCGAGGCACGCGAGGCCGTCCGTGACGCGTACGAGGCACATTACCGGCGGCTGGTCGCCGCCCTCTACGCGCTCACCGGCGACCACGCCGAGGCCCAGGACCTGGTCCAGGAGGCCTACGCGCGCGCCCTGGCCCGCCCGCGGCAGTTCCTCGACGTCGCCGACCCGGAGGCGTGGTTACGCACCGTCGCGATGAATCTGGCCCGGACCCGCTGGCGGCGCCGCCGGCTGTTCGACACCCTGGTCCGCAGCGGCCGTGTCGCCCGTCCGGTGGAAAGCGTGCCCGGCGTCGACCCCAACCGGGTGGCGCTCGTCGCCGCCCTGCAGCAGCTGTCGCAGGCGACGCGCGAGACGATCGTGCTGCACCACCTGGCCGACATGTCCGTGCACGAGGTCGCCGACGCCCTGGGCGTGCCCGTCGGCACGGTGAAGGCCCGCCTGTCGCGGGGCCGCGCCATGCTCGCCGCCCTGCTCAGCGACGCCGACCCCGACGCCGTCGGCCCGCGCCGCCGCCCCGCGGTCCTGCCCCAGCGAGACGTCCAGGAGGTGCGCGATGCGCCCTGACCTGGACTTCCGCACCCTCCGCGCGCAGATCGAGTCGGCGACGTGGATGCCCGACTTCAGCCTGCTGTCCCGCCGGGCCGGCCGGGTCCGCAGACGCGACCGGATGGCCGTCGCCGGCGCCCTGGTCGGCACGCTCGCCGTGTTCGCGCCCGTCGCCCTGGCCGGCGTGTTCGGCCGCCCCACACCGGCCGCCCTCGGCCCCAACCCGGACATCGGCGACCCCTGGAGCCCGCAGCCGTCGGCGTCGGCGCCGGCGAGCGGCACGTTCGAGTCGACCCGGACGATCCGGGCGGCCGCCGGCGACCTGCCCGACGGCGTGGTCGCCGCCGTGGACGTCTGCGTCGAGGTGCCGCAGGCCCGCCGGTGCAACCTCCAGGTGGTCGTGCTGCGGGACGGGTCCGCGCAGCGGCGCGGCCCGTTCCTGATGGACGCGCTGCGGCAGAGCCCGCTGGACAAGCTCGACCACATCGAGCTGGCCCGGATCTCCCCGCAGACGTTCATGCTCAGCGGCGAGGTCAGCGGCGGCTCCCGCACCAGCGTGAAGTTCCGCCTCGACGACAAGCCCGCCACGCCGGTCATCGGGCCCGAGACCCGCGAGGCCCTCGGACCCGCCGACCGGGCGCTCCAGCTCGCCCAGTACGGCGACCTCTTCGGCGTCCGGCAGGACACCGGGGGGCTGAGCCTGCTCGTCGACCAGCCGCCGATGGCCCGCCGGTCCCTGGTGGGCGACCTGCCGGTCGCGGCCGGCTGGTGGGTCACCGGCGCGGACATCCACTCCGGTGCGCCCGCGGTCGCGGTCAGCACCGACCAGGGCCGGCACTGGCAGGCCGTCACGCTCCCCGCACCCACGGGCATCGACGCGCCGACGCTCGCCACGCTCGACGGCGTCACCGCCCACGCGTTCATCCGCTACAGCAAGGGGATCCGGCACTTCCGTACCCGCGACGGCGGCCACACCTGGCAGGAGGTGACCACCAAGATCGAGCTGCCGGCGCCGCTGAACAACGACGGCGCGCTCAACGGCCGCGCCTTCGGCGTGCTGGCGCGCCTCGACCGCTCGCTGGTGCTGTGGGTCCAGGGCGACTCCGAGATCGCCTACCTGCAGAGCATCGACGGGGAGCACTTCGAGATCGTCGCCGGCCCCGGCGGCCCGCTCGACGCGCTCGACAACGGCTACGCCTCGCTCGGCGACCCGCCCAGGCTCTCCCTGGACGGCCGCAACTGGCAGTCCGCCACGCTGTCGGCGACCGTCCTGCCGGACTGACCGCGGGTTCCCGGAAAAGTGGAATTCCCGGGAACCGAAGGAGGCGGCCGAGGATCGTGGCCGGTGTGAGCGAGCTCGAGGGGGTCTACCACGCCTGCTACCGGCGGCTGGTGACGCAGCTCTACGCGTTCACGACCGACCTCACCGAGGCGCAGGACGTGGTCCAGGAGGCGTTCGCCCGCGCCGCCGCCCGGCCCGGCGGCTTCACCGGCATCGACAACCCCGAGGCGTGGCTGCGCACCGTGGCGGTCAACGTCGTCCGCCGCCGCTGGCGCCGGCGGAAGCTGCTCGACCTGATCATGCTCCGCGAGCGCGCCGTCCAGCGGCACGTGGAGGCCGGCCCCTCGCCCGAGCGCACCGACCTGACCGACGCCCTCGACGCCATTCCCCGCACGTACCGGGAGGTCATCGTGCTGCACTACTACGCCGACCTCAGCGTCGAGGAGATCTCGGCCACGCTCGGCGTGCCCGGCGGGACCGTCAAGTCGCGGCTGTCGCGGGGGCGGGCCGCCCTCGCCGAACGGCTTCCCGGCTATGCGCCCACGGAGGTGCGTCATGCCTGACGAGCTGGAGACCCTGCTCCGCGCCCAGCGGCTCGACTTCACCCAGCCGCCGCTGGCCGCGATCACCGCCCGGGCCCGCGTCCTGCGCCGCCGCCGGCGCGCCGCCCAGGTGGGGGCGGTCGCCCTGGGGCTGCTCGTCGCCGCGTCGTTCCTGGTCCCGCGCCTGATCCCGCGCGAGGCGCCACCGCCGCAGGTGGCCGCCTCGCCGTCCGCCGCGCCCGGCGCCGTCTACACGGGCGGCGGGATCACGATCAACGGGCTGCCCGCCCTCCCCCGGGACCTCCCCGGGAAGATCCAGGACGCCGAGTTCATCGACGCCGACCGTGGGTTCCTGCTCACGGTCGACTGCGCCGCCACCTGTACCGCCTGGGTCAACGCCACCCTCGACGGTGGCCGGACGTGGAGCACCGCCCAGGCACCCGGCGCCTTCCGCTCGCCCCCGCGCGGCGCGCTGCCGTCGCTGGTGGTCACCGGGTCGCGGATCACCCTGCTCGGCGCGGACGGCGCCCGGGCCAGCAGCACCGACGGGGCCGACTGGGACACCGACTCCCAACCGGCCACCACCGTCGACGCACTGCCCGGCGACGCCCGCCTGGTCCTGCGCGACGGGCGGCTCATGGCGCTGCTGCACGACGGCACCACGCTGGTGCAGCCGCACGCCCAGCCGCCGCTCGGGTTGGCGTGGGTCGCTCCCGTACGCGCGGGCGACGGCTCCTGGTGGGTCGGCGGGGCGGACGGCGGCCACCCGGCGGTGGCGGTGTCCCGCGACGGGGGCGTCACGTGGAAGCCGACGACGTTCCCCGGCGGCGGCACGGCCCAGGTGTCGTTCCTCGGCCGGGACGTCTACGCGGCACTGACGGACCCCACCACCACCCCGCCCACGCTGCTGGGCGTCGCCGCGTCCTCCGACGGCGGCGCCGGCTTCGGCCAGCCCCGCCCGCTCACGGCGACCACCATCGGCGGCGACCTGGTCCCGCTGCTGGACGGCCGCCTCGTCATCGTCGACGGCGACAGCCACTGGCTCGTCTCCACCGACCGCGGCGCCACCTGGCAGCGGGTCCAGGGCCTGCACCCGACGAAGCGGCTGTCCCGGACGCAGACCGGCTGGGTCGCCTACGAGATGTCCACGATCTACACCGCGTACTCGGTCGACGGCACCACCTGGCAGAAGCTCGACGCCCAGTAGCGCCCGCCCTGGACAAAGCCCTGTCAGCCCCGGATGAGGTCCCAGGCGTCCTGGACCATCGTCGACAGCTCGGTGTGCCGCGGCGTCCAGGACAGCTCCCGCTTCGCCTTGTCGGAGGCGGCGACGAGCCGCTCCGGGTCGCCCGGGCGGCGGGGCGCCATCTCGACCGGGATCGGGTGGCCGGTGACCTCGCGGACCACGTCGACGACCTGCCGGTTGGAGAAGCCGGTGCCGTTGCCCAGGTTGTAGACGCGGTGGCCGGGGCCGTCCATGGTCGCGAGCGCCAGGAGGTGGGCCTCACCCAGGTCGGCGACGTGGATGTAGTCGCGGATGTTGGTGCCGTCGGGGGTGTCGTAGTCGTCGCCGAAGAGCTGGAGCTTCTCCCGGCGGCCGAGCGCGACCTGCAGCGCGATCGGGATCAGGTGCGTCTCGGGGTCGTGCCGCTCGCCGATGATCGAGCCGTCCGGGCGGCGCAGCGCGCCGGCGACGTTGAAGTAGCGCAGGCTGACCGCGGAGATGCCGTGGCCGACGGCCTCGCCCGTGAGCGCGTGGTCGGCGGCGAGCTTCGAGGTGGCGTACGGGTTGGGCGGCCGCACCGCGGCGGTCTCCGGGATCGGCACGACGTCGGGGTCGCCGTAGACGTTCGCCGTGGAGGAGAAGACGAGGCGGCGGGTGCCGGCGGCGCGCATGGCGTCCAGCAGCAGCAGCGTGCCGACGGTGTTGTTCTCCCAGTACTTCTCCGGCTTCTGCACGCTCTCGCCGGCGGCGATGAACGCGGCGAAGTGCAGCACGCCGTCGAATCCGGCGTCGCGGGTCAGCACGTCGCCGATCGCGTCGTGGACCCGGCCGCGGACGAAGACGGCGCCCTGCGGCACCGACGACTCATGGCCGGTGGAGAGGTCGTCGAGCACTGTCACGTCGTGACCGGCGTCGAGCAGCAGTGCGGTGACGACGCTGCCGATGTAGCCGGCGCCCCCGGTGACGAGCAGTTTCACGGCGTTCCTCCAAAAGTCATCAGGAACCAACAAATTTACACGTCAGAGGTGAACGGCATAGTGCCCGGCACCTACAATTTCGGGCATGTCGCAGCATGGCGCCGGGACCTTGCGACAGGCTGTGGCGGGTCTGCTGAGCCGCTTGGCGCACCGGCTGCACACCGCCGACGAATCCACGGACGTCAGCGAGGCGGAGCTGCGCACGCTGATCGCCGGCGGCACCGGCACCGGCCACGTCCGTGAGGTGATGGTGCCGCGGACCGAGGTGCTGTTCCTCGACGCGGGCCTGACGGTCGCCGAGGCGGTGACCGTCGTGCGGGCCACCCGGCACTCCCGGTTCCCGGTGATCGACGGCGACCAGGACGACGTGCTCGGCTTCGTCCACGTGCGCGACCTGACCCTGCTGCCCGCGGTCGACCCCTGCCTGCGGCTGCGGGAGCTGACCCGCGAGGTGAAGCGGCTGCCGGCCAGCAAGCGGGTCCTGGCGGCACTGTCGGAGATGCGGCGGGAGGGCCACCACCTGGCGGTCGTCATCGACGAGTACGGCGGGACCGCGGGCATCGTGACCCTGGAGGACCTGATCGAGGAGCTCGTCGGCGAGATCCACGACGAGTACGACCTGCCGCCTCTTGAAGAGAAGACCGCCGAGGTCGACGGGCGCCTCAACCTCGCCGACCTGGCGGAGCGGACGGGGCTGACACTGCCCACCGGCCCGTACGAGACCGTGGCGGGCTTCGTGATGGCCCGTCTCGGGAGGCTGCCCCGTTCCGGCGACGAGGTGCGGCACGACGGCTGGCACCTGCACGTCAGGACGGTGGAAGGCCGCCGGGTGGCGCGGGTGTCGGTGATCCGCCCGCGCCAACCGTAAGCGGATGTTCAGCCGGCCTCGATGATCATGCCGGCGCCGACGGTCCGGTTCGTGGCCTCGTCGATGATGATGAAGCCGCCGGTGGTGCGGTTGCGCCGGTACTGGTCGGCGAGCAGCGGCACCGTGGTGCGCAGCTTCACCCGGCCGATCTCGTTGAGGCCGAGCGACGTCGCCGACTCGTCGCGGTGCAGCGTGTTCACGTCCAGCCGGTACTGCAGGCCGCGGATCACGGTGCGGGCCGAGCGGGTCGTGTGCTTGATCGAATACTTGGCGCCGACGGTCAGCGGGCGGCTCTCGTCCATCCAGCAGATCATCGCCTCGATGTCCTGGGCGACGGCCGGCGCGTTGTTCGGCCGGCAGATCAGGTCGCCGCGGGCGATGTCGATCTCGTCCGCGAGCCGGATCGTCACCGACATCGGCGGGTACGCCTCCTGCAGCGGCCCGTCGGCGGTCTCGATGTGCGTGATCTTCGTGGTGAAGCCGGACGGCAGGACCATCACCTCGTCGCCGGGCTTCAGCACGCCCGAGGCGACCTGGCCGGCGTAGCCGCGGTAGTCGGCGACCGTGGTCGACTGCGGACGGATCACGTACTGCACCGGGAACCGCACGTCGACCAGGTTGCGGTCCGAGGCGATGTGCACGTGCTCCAGGTGGTGCAGCAGCGACGGCCCCTCGTACCACGGCATGTTCTCCGACCGGCTGACGAGGTTGTCCCCGTGCAGCGCCGAGATCGGGATGACCGTCAGGTCGGGCGCCTCGAGCTTCGCCGCGAACGACGTGAACTCGTCGGCGATCCGCTCGAAGACCTCCTGCGAGTAGTCGACGAGGTCCATCTTGTTCACGCAGAGCACCAGGTGCGGCACGCGCAGCAGCGAGCACAGGAAGGCGTGCCGCCGGGACTGCTCGACCAGGCCCTTGCGCGCGTCGACCAGGATCAGCGCCAGGTCGGCGGTGGAGGCGCCGGTGACCATGTTGCGCGTGTACTGGATGTGCCCCGGCGTGTCGGCGATGATGAACTTCCGCCGCGGCGTCGCGAAGTACCGGTAGGCCACGTCGATCGTGATGCCCTGCTCGCGCTCGGCGCGCAGGCCGTCGGTCAGCAGCGCGAGGTTGGTGTACTCGTCGCCACGCGAGCGCGACGTGGCCTCGACCGCCTCCAGCTGGTCCTCGAAGATCGCCTTCGAGTCGTAGAGCAGCCGGCCGATCAGGGTCGACTTGCCGTCGTCGACGGAGCCCGCCGTCGCGAACCGCAGCAGGTCCATCTGCCGCTGGGCGGGCGTCTCAACAACCGCGGTCATCTTAGAAGTACCCCTCACGCTTGCGGTCTTCCATGGCCGCCTCGCTGACCTTGTCATCGCCGCGGGTCGCGCCGCGCTCGGTGATGCGGGTCGCGGCGACCTCGTCGATCACCTTGTCGATCGTGTCCGCGTCGCTGCGGACCGCCGCGGTGCAGGAGGCGTCGCCGACGGTGCGGTAACGGACCCGCTCCACGAACGGCTTCTCGCCGGACTTCAGCGGCAGGAACTCGTTGATCGCGTAGAGCATCCCGTTACGGTCGACGACCTCGCGGTCGTGCGAGTAGTAGATGTCGGGCAGCGGGATGCCCTCGCGGGCGATGTAGTGCCAGACGTCCAGCTCGGTCCAGTTGGACAGAGGGAAGACGCGGATCGACTCGCCGGGCGCGATGCGGGCGTTGTAGAGCGCCCACAGCTCGGGCCGCTGGTTGCGCGGGTCCCACTGGCCGAAGTCGTCGCGGAAGCTGAAGACGCGCTCCTTGGCGCGGGCCTTCTCCTCGTCGCGGCGGGCACCGCCGAACAGCGCGTCGAAGCGGTACTTCTCGACGGCCTCCAGCAGGACCGGCGTCTGGATCCGGTTGCGCATGCCGTCGCCGGACTCGCGCACCAGGCCGCTGTCGATCGCCTCCTGGACGCTCGCCACGATGAGCTGCACGTTGAGCTCGCCGACGCGGCGGTCCCGGTACTCGAGAACCTCGGGGAAGTTGTGCCCCGTGTCGACGTGCATGACCGGGAACGGGATCCGGCCGGGCGCGAACGCCTTCTCCGCGAGGCGGAGCATGACGATCGAGTCCTTGCCGCCGGAGAACAGCAGGACCGGTCGCTCGAACTCGGCGACCACCTCACGCATGATGAACAGGCTCTCGGCCTCGAGAGCGTCCAGATGCGAGACGCGGTAGGGCGCGCGGCTCATGGTTGGCGGAAACCTTTCCCTAGGAAGCGACGGACGCGCTGATCGCGGCCAGCAGCTGAGGCGCCAGTGCCTTCCGACACACCACCAGGTCAGGCAGCCGTGGGTCGGGCTGGTTGTATTCCAACGTAGTCCCGTCGATCCGGGAAGCGTGCAGACCCGTGGCGACCGCCACAGCGACCGGTGCGGCGGAGTCCCACTCGTACTGACCGCCGGCGTGGACATAGGCGTCGACGGCGCCGTCGATCACCGCGGCGATCTTCGCGCCGGCGGATCCCATCGGCACCAGCTCGATCGGCAGCCGCTCCGCGAGCGCGGTCAGCAGCGCCGGCGGGCGGGTCCGGCTGGCCGCGAGGCGGATCGGCTCGCCCTGCACGCCCGGCATGGGCGGGAAGGGCGGCGGGGCGTCGGTGCCGAGCACGCAGTGCTGCGCCGGGAGGGCGACCGCACCGGCCAGGAGCCGGCCCCAGCCGGCGGCGCGCTGCGGCTGCGGGGTGCCGTCGCCGGCGTACTCGGTGATCCGCGCGGACGTGCGGCCCCACAGGGCGACGTGGACCGCCCAGTCGGCGCGGCCCTCCTCGCCGAACTCGCGGGTGCCGTCGAGCGGGTCGACGATCCAGACCCGATCGGCGTTCAGCCGGGTGGCGCTGTCGGCGCCCTCCTCGGACAGGACCGCGTCGGCGGGGCGCCAGCGCTCCAGCTGCGCCACCAGCAGCTCGTGCGACTGCCGGTCGCCGGCCTTGCGCAGGGCGGCCGGGTCGGCGTACCCCATCTCCTCGCGGAGTTTCAGCAGCAGGTCGCCGGCGCGCTGGGCGAGCCAGCGCGCGAACCCGCCGTCGGTGGCGGGTGGCAGATCGGTCATCAGTACGCTCCAGCCCCTCGGGTCACCGCGCTCAGCGTCCGCAGCATGATCACCAGGTCGAGCGACAGCGACCAGTTCTCCACATACTGCAGGTCGAGGCGGACCGCTTCGTCCCACGATAGGTCCGACCGGCCGGACACCTGCCAGAGGCCGGTCATCCCGGGCCGCACGGCCAGCCTGCGCCGGGCGTCGTCCGGATACACGGCGACCTCCTCCGGCAGCGGCGGGCGCGGCCCGACCAGTGACATGCTGCCTCCGAGCACATTGAGCAGCTGGGGCAGCTCGTCGAGCGAAAACTTGCGCAGAAACCGTCCGACGCGGGTGACCCGTGGGTCGTTGCGCAGTTTGAACAGCGCGCCGTCGACTTCGTTGAGGTGCCGGAGCTCGGCGAGGCGGGCTTCGGCGTCCGTGTGCATGGTGCGGAACTTGACGATCACGAACTCACGACCGTCTTTTCCAACCCGTACTTGACGAAACAGTACCGGCCCTTTGGACTCCGCGCGAACCGCGAGCGCCAGACCAGCCAGAAGGGGACTCAGCACGACCAGCAGGACTACGGCGCCGACCCGGTCGACGACCGCCTTCAGCACGCGGCGCGCGCCGGTCAGCGTGGGGTGCTCGACGTGCAGCATCGGCAGGCCGTCGACGGGCCGGATGGTCGTCCGGCTGCCGGCCACGTCGATCAGCGTGCTGGCCACGATCAGGTCGATGTCGTCGCGCTCCAGGCGCCACGCGAGCCGGCGCAGGGCGTGCCCGTCCAGCTCGGGGCACGACAGCACCAGCACCGTGTCGGCCCGGGCCCGGCGCACCGCACCGGCGATCTCGTCGAACGTGCCCAGCACCGGCACGCCCGGCACGCTGCCCTCCTCGGCGAGGCAGGCGCCGACGACCTTCAGCCCGTGATACCGCTCCCGGCACAGCTGCGTGGTCATCGCCTCGACCGCCAGCCCGTGCCCGACCACCACGACCCGCCGCATGCAGGCGCCGCGCGTCTTGCGGGCCCGGTGCAGCAGCTGCCGCAGCACGAACCGCGACACCAGGCAGCCCGACGTGACCAGCGGCAGCGCGACCGCGAACCAGCCGCGGGCGATCTGGATCTCCGCGGCGTAGGCGCCGACGATGGTCGCGGCGGTCAGCCCCAGGCCGGCGCGCAGCACCCGCTGGTATTCGTCGGTGCCGACGAAGAGGTACCGCTTCTCGTACGCGCGGTTGGCGGCGAGGGTGGCGGTGAAGGCGACCGGCAGGAGCGCGGACAGCAGCGCGTAGCGGGTGTTGTAGTTCGTCAGCACCGAGCCGAACCGCACCTCGAACGCGACCAGGCCCGCGAGCACCCCGATCACCGAGTCGATCAGCAGCAGGGTCCGCAGGTAACGCCCCTCCCACGCCCAGCGGGCCCGGTGCCGCGGCGTCCTGGCCGGCTCGAGGTGCTCTTCCTGCGGTTTCGTCGCCGGTACGAACGTTGCCGCCCCTCCGACGGCATCCTCGACGGCGGCCTCGAGCTGGGCCGACACGAGGGCGGGCGGGACCGGTGGGCCGGGGGCCGGCGACACGGGGGCGGCGGCGGTGCGGGCGGCGGCCGACGGGAGGCGCTCGGGGTGCCCGGCGCGGCGGCCGGTGGTTGCACCCATGGGGCTGGGCCGGCGCCGTACGACCTGACGCTCGACGGTCTCCGTGCGCTGGACGGGTTCTGTGCGCTGGACGGGCTCTTTGGCCACCGCGGGTGGCGGCGCCGCGGCCGGTGGCGTGGACTGCAGGGCGTTGCTCTGGCGTTCGGGGCGCCGCAGGCCGCCGGAGCGCTCCTGGCGCGCACCTCCCGGCCGCTCCTCCCACCGCAGGCCGGCGCGGTGCTCACGCCGCTGGACGGCGCCGGTGCGCTCCTCGCGGCGCAGCGCGTTCGTGCGCTCCTCGCGGCGCAGGCCGCCGGGGCGGTCCTCGGGGCGGAGATGTGCCGGGCGGTGGAAGCCATCCCGCGCTCGCCCGCTGTCGACCGCCACGCACGCCTCCTTGAGTCCGCCTTCTTTGCAAAAGGTGCGACTTGGAGTACAACGTGCAACTCGGACATGCGTCACGGCGACACACGGACCCGCATGGCAGGTTCGGACCGGACGGACGATGGACAGGCAGGCCGTTACGACGCGTGATACTGGTTCTGCGCCGGCTCCAGGCCGCGCTCGATTACCATCTCCACCGCGTCCGCGGCCCGGTCGACGAAGAAGTCCAGCTCCTTGCGCTCGACCGCGGAGAAGTCCGACAGGACGAAGTCAGCCGGGTTCTGCCGCCCGGGCGGCCGGCCGATGCCGAACCTGACCCGCACGTAGTCCTTGCTGCCGAGCGAGGACGACATGGACCGCAGCCCGTTGTGGCCGCCCTCCCCACCGCCCTGCTTGAGCCGCAGCTGCTCGTACGGCACGTCGAGCTCGTCGTGCACGGCGATCACCTGAGCCACCGGCACCTTGTAGAACTGCGCGAGGCCGGCCACCGGCCCGCCCGACAGGTTCATGAACGTCAGCGGCTTCACCAGCACGATGCGCGGCCCCCCGACGCGCAGCCGCCCCTCGGCCACGTCGGCCGCGACCCGGCGATGCTTGGAGAACCGCAGCCCCGCCCGCTGCGCGATCAGGTCGGCAATCATGAAGCCGACGTTGTGCCGGTGTCGCGCGTACTCCGGGCCGGGGTTCCCCAGCCCCACGACCAGCCAGGGCGCGGTGTCCGTCATCAGGTCCCCTCACAGCGGCAAGGCCACGACCACCACCAGGCGTCCGAGCCCCGAGTCTCCACGAAGCGCCGGTCGAGCGGCCGGCTAGAACTGTCGTACCTCGCTGCTACCTTCATCACGTCGAGCTCGGCGAGATGCAGGCGCGGGAGGCGTCCGCGGCCAAGTCTCGCAGCAACGCCCCGGTCCCCGCGAGCCACCGGTCGCGACCGCCGACCGCGTCCAAGCCGCACCCACGGCCCGACCCGCAACCACGGCCCGGCCTCGGCGGACTGCCAGCCGCGGAGACCGGCAGCGGCCACGGCCTGGTCCGGCAGCCACGACTGGCCCTCCGCGAGACCCCCGTCGCGAGCGCCGGGTGCATCCACGGCCAGAGCCGCAGCCAGAGCCGGACCCGCAGCACAGCCTGGTCTCGGCAGGCCGCCAGTCACGGGCGGCGGAAGCGACCACAGCCAGCCACCCACGCGCCAAAGTCCCACAGCCACAGCCACAGCCCGGTCCCGCAGCCACGGCCAAGTCTCACCGAGACACCGGTCGCAGGCGCCGGATGCGTCGACGCCAACGCCGCAGCCGCGACCGGACTCGCAGCACAGCCTGGTCTCGGCAGGCTGCCAGTCATGCGCAGCGAAACGTCCACAGCCAGCCAGCCAGCCACGGCCGCGGTCCGCAGCCCGGCCTCGTCGCCACAGCCAAATCCCGCAGCCACGGCCAGGTCTACGCGAGACGCAAGTCGCGACGCCAAGTGCAGCCACAGCCAGACCCACAGCCACGGTCACGGCGGGCTGCCGGTCACGAAACGCTGAAAGCGTCCACGGCCAGCCACCCACAGCCGAGTCCCACAGCCACAGCTTGGACTCGCAGTCACGCCCAATCCCGCAGCCACGGCCAGGTCACGGCGGGCTGCCGGTCACGAAACGCTGAAAGCGTCCACGACCAGCCACCCACAGCCGAGTCCCACAGCCACAGCTTGGACTCGCAGTCACGCCCAATCCCACAGCCACGGCCAGGTCACGGCGGGCTGCCGGTCACGGGCGCCGGAAGCGCCTACAGCCAGCCACCCACGGCCGAAGTCCCACAGCCACAACCGAGCCCCGCAGCCACAGTCCGGTCTCTCGGCCACGGCCAAGTCTCCGCACGACACAGGTCGCGGGCGGCGAGTGCGCTTACAGCCAGGCTCGCAGCCGCGAGGGCCAGGCTCGGTGAGATGGCGGCGCCGGGGGCAGGGAGCGGCCGGCGCACGTGGATCGGTCCTTGCGACATCAGGGTCGCGGTGGGCCGGGTGCGCTGTGCTGGGCCGGGGTCCGCTCAGACAGCGGCCGCGGGTGCCCTTTGGGGCGCCCGCGGCCTTTGGAGCGGTGGAGCTCAGGCGTCGGCCGGCTCCGGGGTCGCCTCGGCGGCCTCGGCGGCCGGCTCGACGGCGGCCTCAGCGGCCTCACCCTCGAGCGCCTCGGCGGTCGGGGCGGCGCTGATGACGGCGACGATGCTCTCCGGGTCGGCGGCCAGCTCGGCACCGGCGGGGAGCTTGATCGCACCGGCGGTGACGTGGTTGCCGGCCTCCAGGCCGTCGATCGAGGCCTCGAGGAACTCGGGCAGCTTGGTCGCGTCGGCCAGGATCGCCAGGGTGGTGCTCTCCACCATGACGAGGGTGTCGCGGGCGGCCTCGCCGGTCAGGTGGACCGGGACCTCGACGGTGACCTTCTCGCCACGGCGGACGATGAGCAGGTCGACGTGCTCGTAGATGTCCTTGATCGGGTCGCGCTGGATGGCCTTCGGCAGGGCGAGCGCGGTGCCGCCGCCGTTGATCTCGATGTTGAAGATCTGGTTCTTGCCGCCGTGCCGGATGGCGGCGGCGAACTCGCGGGCGGGGAGGGCGATGTGGCGGGGCGCTTCGCCGTGGCCGTACAGCACGGCGGGCACCTTGCCGGCCCGGCGCGTGCGGCGGGCACCACCCTTGCCGAACTCGGTGCGGGGCTCAGCGCTGATCTTTACCTCGGACACGGCAAAAACTCCTGATGCGGTTGTGCGGCGGGCACCGGCCGGCGCGACCGGTAACAGTTGTCGTGTGCGGCGCACGGGCGAGGAGGCGCACGGGGCACAGGCCCGGAGCACCGCGTCGATCACGGAGCCCGATGGCCGTCATGCCGATCCCGCGAAGACCGCTTCCGCGATGGTCGCTGGAACGCACGCCCGGCCCTTGGAGCACCCTCGCCGTGGCAACCGCACTAGCTTACCCGAGACCTCCGGGCACCCTCACACGGCACCCGTCCGGTTGTGCAGATCACGCGCCTGTGTCAACCGGACGGGCCGCAGGGCCCTGGAAAAGACCAGGAAAGCCCGGGGAGGATCAGGACAGACCGCCGAAAAGGGTCGTGACCGACCCGTCGTCGAACACCTCGCGGATGGCGCGGGCCAGCAGCGGGGCGATCGACAGCTGGGTGATCTTGTCGACCTTCTTGTCGTTCGGGAGGGGGAGTGTGTTGGTCACCACGACCTCGCTGATCCGGCTGGCGTCGAGTCGCTCGCAGGCCGGGTCGGACAGCACGGCGTGGGTGGCCGCGACGATGACGTCGGCGGCTCCCTCCTGGAAGAGGATGTCGGCGGCGCTGACGATCGTGCCGCCGGTGTCGATCATGTCGTCGACGATCAGGCAGACCCGGCCCTCGACCTCGCCGACGACCCGGTTGGCGACCACCTGGTTGGGCTTGAGCGGGTCGCGGGTCTTGTGGATGAACGCGAGCGGGCAGCCGCCGAGGCGGTCGGTCCAGCGCTCGGCGACCCGGACCCGGCCGGAGTCGGGGGCGACGACGGTGATCGGGCGCCCGGCGTACTTGGCGTCGATGTGGTCGGCGAGGGTGTTCATCGCGAAGAGGTGGTCGACAGGGCCGTCGAAGAAGCCCTGGATCTGCGCGGTGTGCAGGTCGACGGTGAGGATCCGGTTGGCGCCGGCGGTCTTGAGCAGGTCGGCGACGAGCCGGGCGGAGATCGGCTCGCGGCCGCGGTGCTTCTTGTCCTGCCGCGCGTACGGGTAGAACGGCAGGACGACCGTGATCCGCTTGGTCGAGCCGCGCTTGAGCGCGTCCACCATGATCAGGCTCTCCATGAGCCAGTCGTTGATCGGGGCGACCATCGACTGCACGACGAACGCGTCGGAGCCGCGCACCGACTCCCGGTAGCGGATGAAGATCTCGCCGCTGGCGAAGTCGTAGGCGTCCATCGGTGTCGGCTCGACGCCGAGCACCGCCCCGATCTCCTCAGCGAGCGCGGGAAAACCCCGGCCGGAGAAGAGCATGAGGTTCTTGCGGTTCTCCGAACTGATGCTGGCCATGTGGGTTTCGCCCGCTCCCGATCTCGTGGTTGGGCTCATTGTTCGTCGGATGGCCCCGCATCGGCCACCGAGGCGGGCGCGACGTGGTTTTCTTCACGTGCGAGGGCGTCGCGCGCGGCCTGCGCGGCGGCTGTGCCAGGCCGCTTGCGCTCCACCCAGCCCTCGATGTTGCGTTGGTTGGCCCGGGAGACGCCGAGTGCGCCGGGGGGCACGTCCTTGACGATCACGCTGCCGGCGGCGGTGTAGGCGCCGTCGCCGACGTGCACCGGGGCGACGAACATGTTGTCGGCGCCGGTGCGGGCGTGCGCGCCGATCACCGACCGGCGCTTCTGCACCCCGTCGTAGTTGACGAAGACGGTCGCGGCGCCGATGTTGGTGCCCTCGCCGATCTCGGCGTCGCCGACGTAGGACAGGTGCGGCACCTTCGCGCCGTCGCCGATGTCGGCGGCCTTGGTCTCCACGAACGTGCCGACCTTCGACTTGCGGCCGAGCCGCGTGCCGGGGCGCAGATAGGCGAACGGGCCGACCGACGCCTGCGGCCCGATCTCCGAGGACAGGGCGTGGGTCCGCACGACGGTCGCGCCCTCGCCGACGATCACGTCGATGAGCGAGGTGTCGGGGCCGACGACCGCGCCCTCGCCGATGCGGGTCGCGCCGCGCAGGTGCGTGTTGGGCTCGACGACCGCGTCCCGGTCGAGGGTGACGGTGACGTCGATCCACGTGGTCGCCGGGTCGATGATCGCGACCCCGGAGCGCATCCACTCGTCGTTGATCCGGTCCCGCATGAGCGCCCGCAGCCCGGCGAGCTCGGCGCGGTCGTTGGCGCCGAGGGTCTCGGTGGCGTCCGGGGCGCGGTGGGCGACGATCGGCGCGCCGGCCGCGGAGAGCAGGCCGATGACGTCGGTGAGGTACTCCTCGCCCTGGTCGTTGTCGGTGGAGAGCTTGCCGAGCATCTCGCGCAGCCGCTCCGCGTCGAACACGTAGGCCCCGGAGTTGATCTCGCGGATGCCCCGCTGCGCGGGCGTGGCGTCGCGCTCCTCGACGATGGCCGCGAACTCGCCGCCCCGGTTGCGCACGATGCGCCCGAGGCCGGTGGGGTCGTCGACCTCCGCGGTCAGCACGGTCGCGGCGGCCTTGGTGCTCTCGTGCGTGTGCACGAGCGCGCTGAGGGTCTCCGCGCGCAGCAGCGGGATGTCGCCGTTGAGCACGACCACGGTGCCGGTGAGGTCGGGCGTCTCCTCCAGCGCGATGCGCACCGCGTGACCGGTGCCGCGCTGCTCGATCTGGGTGACCGGCACGGCGGCCGGCGCGATCTGCTCCAGGTGGGCCCGGACCAGCTCACCGCCGTGGCCGACGACCACGGTGGCGGCGCCTCCGATCGCCTCCTCGGCGGCGGCGAGCACGTGGCCCACCAGGGTCCGGCCGAGCAGCGGGTGCAGCACCTTGGGCAGGGCGGACTTCATCCGCTTTCCCTCGCCGGCGGCCAGGATGATCACGTTTCGCACGGGCGCGCTCCTCGACGGTGTCGGTGCGCCTCATCGTAGTCAGGTGGCTGGGGTGCCAGGATTCGAACCTGGACTGCGAGGCTCCAAAGGCCTGCGGGCTGCCGTTACCCCACACCCCAAAGATCTGCCTGTGCAGCCTACCGGTCGCGTCGATCCGGCTCGTATCGAGGCCGGTTCCCCTCACCCTCTCGGCGGGTCAGCCGATGTTTGCGGACGAAGATCACATAAAACCGCGGGTAATCGGCTTGACACAGAGCCAATCTGGCGAACCTACGCTTCCGTAAGTTACGGTGACGTAGGCGTAGCGTCGATCCCTGAGAGGTAGCATGTCCGCTGTACTGCTCGATCCCGTCCCTGGTCAGACCCCTGAGCGCGGGCCAAAAGCCCTGACCGAGGGGCGCCAGAGCGCCGGTATCCTGATCGCCCTCTGGGGATTCGTCGTCCTGCCGTTCGCCGCCCTGCTGGCGGCCGTCCCCGTCGCCTGGGGATGGGGACTCACCTGGCTCGACGTCGCGCTCGGCACCGTCTTCTACGTGATCGGCGGGCTCGGCATCGGCTCGGGCTTCCACCGGTACCTCACCCACGGCGCCTTCAAGGCCAACCGTGGGCTGCGCATCGCACTGACCATCGCCGGCAGCACCGCGATCGAGGGCAGCCCGACGCAGTGGGTCGCCGACCACCGCCGCCACCACGCGTTCTCCGACCGGGAGGGCGACCCGCACTCGCCGTGGCGCTTCGGGGAGTCGTTCGGCGGCCTGCTCAAGGGCCTCTTCTACGCCCACGTGGGCTGGCTGTTCCACCGCGAGCTGTCCAACCGGGAGCGCTTCGCCCCCGACCTGCTGGCCGACAAGGACATCCGCCGCATCGACAAGCTCTTCCCGGTGATCGTCGCGCTGTCCGCGACGCTGCCCGCGATCATCGCCGGCCTCGTCACCTGGTCGTGGCAGGGTGCGCTGTCGGCGTTCTTCTGGGCCGGCATCGTGCGGATCGGCCTGCTGCACCACGTCACCTGGTCGATCAACTCGATCTGCCACGTCTACGGCGAGCGCCCGTTCGAGACCCGCGAGGGCGACAAGGCCAGCAACTTCTGGCCCCTGGCGATCCTGTCCTTCGGCGAGAGCTGGCACAACCTGCACCACGCCGACCCGACCTGCGCCCGGCACGGGGTCGACAAGGGCCAGATCGACATCAACGCCCGGCTCATCTGGCTCTTCGAGAAGTTCGGCTGGGCCACGGACGTGCGGTGGCCGAAGCGGGACAGGCTGGACGCCAAACGGCTGGCACGATGAGCGGGTGACCGACCTTCCGGAGGAAATCCCGCACGTCCAGCGCAAGAGCCCGCCACCGCCGCCGGCCCTGCCGAAGTCACGGGTGCGGATGTCCGCCGCCCAGCGCCGCGAGCAGCTGATCGCCATCGGGCGGGCGCTGTTCGCGGAGCGGGGGTTCGACGCCACCTCCATCGAGGAGGTGGCGTCACGCGCGAAGGTTTCCAAACCCGTCGTCTACGAGCACTTCGGCGGCAAGGAGGGCCTCTACGCGGTGGTCGTGGACCGCGAGGTCCGCAACCTGCTGGACCGGCTCACCAACGCGCTGACCGGCGGCCACCCGCACGAGCTGCTCGAGCAGGCGGCCCTCGCCCTGCTCGACTACATCGAGCACGAGACCGACGGCTTCCGGGTCCTGGTCCGCGAGTCGCCGGTGATGTCGCCGACCGGCAACTTCATGAGCGTCCTCAACGACGTGGCGCACCAGGCCGAGCACATCCTCGGCTCGGAGTTCAAGCGCCGCGGCTTCGACCCGAAGCTCGCCGAGCTGTACTCGCAGGCGCTCGTCGGGATGGTCGCGCTCACCGGCCGCTGGTGGCTGGAGGTGCGCAAGCCGCGCAAGGAGGTCGTCGCGGCGCACCTGGTCAACCTGGCCTGGAACGGGCTGTCCAATATGGAGGGCAAGCCCACGCTCGTCACCGGCCAGGGCAGATGACGCGGAAGCGGCGCGCCGGACGGGTCCGGGGCGCCGCTTCGCTGTCAGTGGCTCAGGCGGTGCGGGGGCTGTGCCGCAGGTGCTCCTCGGCGTCGGCCGCCGAGGCGCTGCCGACCCGGTCGTAGAGGCTGGCGGTGCCGGTGATGCCCCCGAGGATGAACGTGACGATCACGTTGACCATCGAGAACGCGAAGATGTTGGCCTCGGTCTGCATCAGCGCGAGCGACGCCATGCCGACCACGGTCAGCACGATGCCGGCGAGCTGGTTGACGTAGTGCGCCAGGTTGCGCCCGACGAGGTTCGCGCCGAGGACGACGACCCCCGCGGCCAGCGACAGCAGCGAGAAGGCGGGGTTGGTGCGCAGCCCCAGGACCCACTCTGCCCCGTCCATGCCGGTGAACTGGTTACCCGACGTCTGGACGAATCCGACCACGCCGAAGACCAGCATGTAGAGACCGGCGACGACGCAGAGCAGCCGGTACAGGGGCCGGAGGTGGTGGTTGATCGGAAAGTGAGCGGCCATGACCGTATCTTAGGGCCGGGTCATCCCGCGATCTCGGCGAGGGCGAGCCATTGCTCCTCGATGAGCGCTTTCTCCTCCTGTACCGCGCGCAGCTCGGCGTCCAGAGCGGTGATCCTGGTGTAGTCGGTGGCGTGCTCCGCCAGCTGGGCGTGCAGCGCCGCCTCCTTCTGCGTCAGCCGGTCCATGCTGCGCTCCAGCTTCGACAGCTCCTTCTTCGCGGCCCGGGCGTCCTTGTCCGACGCCCGCAGGTCAGCGGCCTTCTCCCGGCCGGCCGACGCCGCGGAGGCAGTGCCGGTGCCGGTGCCGAACCCCTCCTCGGCCCCGGCGATGCGCTCCAGGTACTCGTCGACGCCGCCGGGCAGGTGGACGAGGTTCCCGTCGCCGAACATGCCGTAGACGACGTCGGCGACCCGCTCGACCAGGTACCGGTCGTGGCTGGCGACCACGATCGTGCCCGGCCACGAGTCCAGGAGGTCCTCCAGCGCCGCCAGGGTGTCGATGTCGAGGTCGTTGGTGGGCTCGTCGAGCAGCAGCACGTTGGGCTCCGTGGCGAGCAGGCGCAGCAGCTGCAGGCGCCGCCGCTCACCGCCGGACAGGTCCGCGACCGGCGTCCAGACCCGGGCGCCGCTGAAGCCGAAGACCTCCGCGAGCTGCGCCGCGGTCAGCTCCCGGTCGCCGAGCTTGACCCGCTTCGCGACCTCCTCGACCGCTTCCAGCAGCCGCAGGCCCGACGGCAGCTCCTTGAGCTCCTGCGACAGGAACGCGGCCCGCACCGTGCTGCCCCGCAGGAGCCGCCCGCCGTCGGGGTCCCGTACACCTGCCAGCACCCGCAACAGGGTCGTCTTGCCGGCCCCGTTGGCGCCGAGGACCGCGATCCGGTCGCCCGGCCCCACCAGCCAGTCCACCTCGGACAGCAGGGTCCGCTCGCCGGCCCGCAGGTCCACCTTGGACAGCTCGTAGACCTGCTTGCCCAGCCGCGTGACGGCGAGCCGCTGCAGCGACACCGTGTCGCGGGCGGGCGGCACGTCGGCGATGAGCGCGTTGGCCGCGTCGATGCGGAACTTCGGCTTGCTGGTGCGGGCCGGCGGGCCGCGCCGCAGCCAGGCGATCTCCTTGCGGAGCAGGTTCTGCCGGCGGGACTCGGCCTCGGCGGCGACCCGCAGCCGCTCCGCCCGGGCCAGGGTCCAGGCCGCGTAGCCGCCCTCGTAGGCGCGAACCGTCGCGTCGGCGACCTCCCACGTGGTCGTGCAGACCGCGTCGAGGAACCACCGGTCGTGGGTGACGACCATGAGCGCGCCGCGGCGCTGCAGCAGGTGCCGCGCCAGCCAGGCGATGCCGGCGACGTCCAGATGGTTGGTGGGCTCGTCGAGGATCAGCAGGTCGGCGGGGCGCACCAGCAGCGCGGCGATCGCGATGCGGCGCCGCTCGCCGCCGGACATCGGCCCGACGGGCGCGTCCAGGCCGAGGTGCGGCATGCCGAGCCCGTTGAGGACGGTGCGGACGCCGGCGTCGCCGGCCCACTCGTGCTCCGCGGCGAACGCGGCGGGCAGCCAGGCGGTGCCGATGATGACGTCGCGGACCGTGGCGGTCGGCGGCAGGTCGAGGTTCTGCGGCAGCGCCGACACCCGCAGGTCGCGCCGGTGTGTGACGCGGCCCTCGTCGGGCTCCTCCGCCTTGGTCAGCATCCGCAGCAGGGTCGTCTTGCCGGCCCCGTTGAGCCCGACGACACCGATGCGGTCGGCGTCGTCGACGCCGAGGGACACCTCGTCGAAGATCCGCCCCGCCGGGTACGTCTTGCCGACCTTGTCCAGGTTGATGATGTTGGCCATCTACAGCACTCTCGCTCCGGGCACGGGACCGACGGCGGTGCGCACCGCGCGGCAGCAGTTGGTGGCCTCCAGGTCGGCCGCGAGCAGCGCGGCGTGCCGGGCGTCCTCGGCCAGGAAGACCACGGTCGGGCCGGAGCCGGACACGAGCCCGGCCAGGGCGCCGGCGTCGAGCCCCGCGTCCAGGACCCCCCGCAGCTCGGGCCGCAGGTGCAGCGCGGCGGCCTGCAGGTCGTTGGCGAGGTGCTCGGCGAGCACGTCGGGGTCCTTCTGCCGCAGCGCGGCGAGCAACCCGTCGGGCGTCCCCGCCTCGCTCTGCGCGCCCAGCTCGTCGAACGTCTTGTAGACCGTGGGGGTCGACAGGCCCTCCTCGGCGACGGCGAGCACCCAGTGCCACGCGTGCCCGCCGGTCAGGATCGGGCTGACCAGCTCGCCGCGGCCGGTGCCCAGCGCGGTGCCGCCCAGGACCAGGAACGGGATGTCGGAGCCCAGCGTCGCGGCGATGCCGGCCAGGTCGTCGCGGGACAGCCCGGTCCCCCACAGCTGGTCGCAGGCGACCAGCGCGGCGGCCGCGTCGGCGCTGCCGCCGGCCAGGCCCGCGGCGATCGGGATCTGCTTCTTCAGGTGCAGCCTGGCGTGCGCGTCGTGGCCCGTCTCGGCGGCCAGGGCCCGCGCCGCCCGGATGACGAGGTTGTCCTCGCCGAGCGACAGCTGCCCGGTGCCCTCGCCCTCCATGGTGAGCGTCAGCGTGTCGCCGCGGCGGGCGGTGATCTCGTCGTACAGCCCGATCGCGTGATAGACGGTGGTCAGCTCGTGGAACCCGTCCGGACGCGCGGCACCGACGTGCAGGTGGAGGTTGATCTTCGCGGGCACGCGGACCCGGACCGGTCCGTGCGCGGCCAGGCGCGGCCGGTCGAACTCCTCGTCGTCGTCTTCGGAGAAGAGCGGCTCGGTCACGTGGTGCACCCTACCCGTGCGACGGCTGCGCCTGCCGCTGGCTCGCGATACGGGTGAAGTCATGCACCGTGAGCTGCTCTCCCCGCGCGCCGGGGTCGACGCCGGCGGCCCGCAGGATCCGCTCGGCGGCGTCCGGCCCGCCGGCCCAGCCCGCCAGGGCGGCCCGCAGCGTCTTGCGGCGCTGTGCGAAGGCGGCGTCCACGACCGCGAAGGTCGCCTTCCTGCCGGCCTCCGCGTCGCCGGTCTCCTCGAGCGGTGTTTCCCGCCGGGTGAACGCGACGAGACCCGAGTCGACGTTGGGCACCGGCCAGAAGACGCTCGGCGGCACCTTGCCGGCCTGCTTCGCCGTCGCGTACCAGGCGAGCTTCACGCTCGGGACGCCGTAGACGCGGCTGCCCGGACCCGCGACGAGCCGGTCGGCGACCTCCTTCTGCACCATGACCAGGCCCTTGCGCAGCGACGGCAGCGTGGCCAGCAGGTGCAGCACGACGGGCACGGCGACGTTGTACGGCAGGTTCGCCACCAGCGCGGTCGGCTTCTGGTCGACGTCGACCCGCAGCGCGTCGCCCTCGATCACGTGCAGCCGCCCGGCCTGCTCGGGAGCGAACCGCTGTACGGTGGCCGGAAGCGCCTTCGCGAGCACCGGGTCGATCTCCACCGCGCAGACCTTGTCCGCCACCTCCAGCAGGCCCAGGGTCAGCGAGCCCAGGCCCGGACCGACCTCCAGCGCGACGTCGTCGGCGCTCAGCTCGGCGGCGCGCACGATCCGCCGGACGGTGTTGGGGTCGTGGACGAAGTTCTGCCCGAGCTGCTTGGTGGGCCGCACGCCCAGCTCCGCGGCCAGCTCCCGGATCTCCGCCGGGCCGAGCAGCGTCATCGCCATTCGCCGAACGCTCGGGTGCCGTTTGCCGAGATCGCGGCGCACAGCGTGTCCAGGTCGTGCCCGGCCACCTCGGCCAGGGCCCGGACGGTCAGCGGGATCAGGTAGCTGGCGTTGGGCCGGCCGCGGAACGGCACCGGGGTCAGGAACGGCGCGTCGGTCTCCACCAGCAGCCCGTCCAGCGGCGTGATCGCGGCCGCGGCGCGCAGGTCCTTCGCGTTGCCGAAGGTGAGCGTGCCGGCGAAGCTCAGCAGGTACCCCCGGTCGAGGCACTCCCGCGCGAACGCCTCGTCGCCGGAGTAGCAGTGCAGGACGACCTGGTCGGGCGAACCCTCCTCGTCGAGGACCCGCAGGATGTCGTCGTGCGCGTCGCGGTCGTGGATGACGAGGGTCTTGCCGTACCGCTTGGCGATGCTGATGTGCGCCCGGAAGCTCTCGTGCTGGGCCTTGCGGCCGTCGTCGCCGGTGCGGAAGTAGTCCAGCCCGGTCTCGCCGATCCCGCGGACCCGCGGGTGGGCGGCGAGCCGCTCGATCTCCCGCAGCGCGCCGTCCAGGTCGGCCTGCCGCGGCGCGTCGTTCGGGTGCAGCGCGACGGTCGCCACCACGTCCGGGTGCTCCTCGGCCACCTGTACACCCCACCGCGACGACTCCACGTCGACGCCGACCTGCACGAGGCGGTCGACCCCGGCGGCTTTCGCCCGGTCCAGCGCCTCCGCGACCGTCGTGGGGCCGTTTTGTCCGTCACCCTCAAGGGTGATGTCGATGTGGGTGTGACTGTCCAGCACTGCGACCGGCAACGGCTCCGGCGCTGGGGGAAACTCACCCTGCCGACTGTGTTTTCTCGCACTCATCGGCGTTAAGCATGCCACCTCCGGTTCCGCGTTCACGATTCGTTCACCAGGCGGTCTTAGCGTCGCGAAGGTGACAGTCATCGGGCATACGGCAGGGTCCGCGACCCACAGCGTGACGCTCGACGGGACCACCTACCCCGCCGAGGAGATCGCGCAGGGCGCGGCGTTCGAGGTGTACGCGACGCAGCCCGCTCCCGGCTTCCTGCCCAACCCGCGGCCGGGCGCCCGCTGGCCGTTCCGCCGCTTCGTGCACGTCACGGAGGTCGTCGCCGGCGGCCTGTCCGTGTACGAGGACGAGCCGCTCCTGATGCCCGTCACCCGCACGCTGGACTGGACCGGCCTGCACAAGCTCACGCAGACCCCGTCCGCCGCCGAGTGGATCGCCCCGATCCGCCGCACGGCCGCGGTCCGCCGCGGCACCCGCATGATCAAGTTCCTGACGGGCCGGCAGCTCGGCGGCCACCTGCGCGGCTGGCCGATCAGCGGCTTCTGCTACCGCGCCTTCGACGTCGCCCACCTGCGCACCCCGCAGGACCTGGCGATCCTCAGCTCGTCCTCCTCCCCCGAAGACGTCGTCTTCGCGATCCGCTGGCGGGCCGTGGACCCGTGGGACTACGACGTGCCCTTCGCCGACTCGTACGGCGGCCTGGTCTCGATGCCACCGCACGACCGCCTCGGCTCCCCCGTCATCGGCACCGGCTTCAGCCCGAGCGGCCGGCACATCGTGCCCGAGTTCGTGACCCGCGACCTGGCCGAGCTCCCCGTCCCGGCGAACACGTCCCTGGTCGCCTACACCAGCGACGGCACCGAGGTGACGCTCTACACGTACTTACCGGAGCAGCGCGCGTGGAGCCGAATGCACGGCCCGCAGTGGCGCCACCTCCTGCCCGACACGATCGCCGCCGACCAGGAGTACTTCCCGACCACCACTCCCCTGAGCCGGTACGTCGGCCGCTACCGGGACAACGTCTACGAGGCGATCGTCGACCCGCCGGGCGAGTTCCGGGTCGCGGCGAAGACCCGCGCCGCCCGCTACCCGCTGGACGCCCTGGCCCGCCGCGTCCCCTCCGCCACCTGGCGCGACGCGCCCTGCACCGTCATCCGCGAGGAGGGCGACTGGCTGCGCCTGCGCCTGAGCCGCCCCGACGGCGACGCGGTGGCCCGCCTGGGCGCCCACTGCGTGGAGCGCGGCCTCTACGAGGCCTGGGCCCCCGGCGCCGAGGTCACCGACGCCCGCGAGGAAGACCACTGGTTCGACCTGTGACGCTGTAATTCCCCCACCGCTGCCGCGGCGGCGGTGGGGTGGAGGTACAGCATCCCCGCCGCGGCAGCGGTGGGTGGGAGTGACAGCACCTAGCTGGCCTGGGCCTTGGAGGAGTCGGCGACGGGGGTGCCGGCGGCGTGGGAGAAGGACTGGAGGCCCTGGACCAGGGCGGCCCGGTCGTCCGGGGACATGCGGCGCAGGACGGCGGCGATCGTCTCCTGGCGCTGGCGGCCCAGGCCGTCGAGCAGGCGGCGGGCGGTCGGGGTGAGCACAAGCCAGACCTCGCGCCGGTCGCGGTCGTCGTTGGTGCGGCGCAGCAGGTCGGCGGCCTCGAGGCGGTCGCAGAGGCGGCTGGCCGACGACGGGGCGGTGTGCAGCGCGATCGCCAGCTGGGTCAGGTTGATCGAGCCGGCCTGGTCGACGACGCCCAGGACGCGGAGCTGGGCGGCGGACACGCCGGAGTTGTCGTTGGCGGCGCTGGTGGCGAGCACCAGTGCCTGGCCCGCGGCGTCGACCAGGGCAGCGGCCATCGAGGCCGCGTCGTCACTGCCAGCCGGGTGCGGTGAGGGTCGGGTCCGCACGTCGTCCTCCGGGGTTCGCGGGGATCACGGGTCGGCTCAGGGCGACCAGTCGAGGCAGACGATCAGCGCGTCGTCGGCGAGCTCGGCGCCTGCATGATAGTCGCGCAGGCTCCGCATGACGCTGCTGATCGCCTCGGCCGGTGGTTGCAACCGGGTCGATCGTATGGCACGGCTCAACTCCCGCTCACCGTACGCGGCCTCGTTCGGCCGGGTAGCCGAGTGCACCCCGTCACTCACGATGAAGACGCGGTCACCGGGCTGGAGACGCTCCTGCTCCTCGACGTATCTGGTGTCGCCGAACATGCCGAGCGGCAGCTGCGGGTCGAGGACCATGTCGCGGACCTGGCCGCCGCGGACCAGGAGCATGCGGGGCGAGCCGGCGTCGATGATGCGCAGGTCGCCGGTGGCGAGGTTGAGCGACAGCAGGAGGGTCGCCACGTGGCGGGTGCCGCCGTACTGCGAATAGATCGCGTCGGCGGCGAGGACGGCCTGGTCGGCGAGGTCGCCGGGGGCGCTGAGGCCGGTGGGTATGGACCGCCGGGCGTTGCGCATCGCGTTGACGGCGAGCGTGGTGAGCAGCGCGGCGTCCAGGCCGGTGCCCATCCCGTTGAGGGCGGTGACGGTGAGCCAGTCGCCGTTGATGGACCAGTCGAAGTGGTCGCCGCCGACGGCGTACGCGGGCTCCAGCTGCCCGGCGAGCTTCACACCGGGCTGGTCGTAGCCCCGGGCGGGCAGGAGGTCCCACTGCATCTCGGCGGCCATCGTCAGCCTGCCGTTGCGGCGGCGGTCCATGTGGTAGCGGTCGGTTCGCCGGTACACCGCCTGCAACGCCACGGCGAAGGTGCCGGCCAGCTCGCGCAGCCCCTCCCGCGCCTGCTGCGCCCGGTCGGCGTCCAGCACCACGCTGAGCACGCCGACGCGCTCGCCCCACGCCGTGATCGGCAGGTGCAGCCGGGCCAGCGACTGCCCCTCACGGGCGTCCACGACGACCGTCTGGCTGGCGAACGCTCTGGTGGCCGACGCCAGCAGGTCGTCAGTGCCGTCAGGCTCGACGCCGCTGGGGGACAGCGAGGTCGAGCGGTAGTCGGCGAGCCACACGGTGCTGCTCTTCGTCCCGTGTGACGCGCTCAGGTGGGCGTCGAGCACCTCCACCAACCGATCCGGTGGGGCGGTGCGCAAAGCCTTCTCGATGGAGCCAACGCCGGACATGTGACCCTTCACCATCCGCGACCGAAGCCTTTGCTTGCCGTGCGGCAAATAATATAAGGCAGTCTGTCGAGTCAGGTGATACCCAGGCTCCCGTCGGAGTTACACCCAGCGAGAGCCGAGCCACATCCGGGAGAACCATTCGGTGTACGTAATGTCCATTCCACTGTAGATCGGGTAGAAATAGGCGAAACATGCCGCTACGAGCAGAACATATGCACCTGCGACGATCGAACCGATCAGCCGGTGGTCGCTGGCGGGCTTGACGTGCCGCGGGGGTCCGATGATGGCACCCAGGACGTACACCACGGCGAGGACCAGGAAGGGCTCGGCGGGCAGCGCGTAGAAGTAGAACATCGTGCGGTGCTCGGGCATCGACTGGAACCACGGCACGATGCCGGCCAGGGCGCAGACCATGATCAGCCAGGCCCGGCCGTCGCGGCGGGCGATCGCCAGCCAGCCGAGCGCCAGCAGCGCCGGCAGGAACGACCACCACAGCACGGGCGTGCCGAGCAGCAGGATCTCCGACGCGCAGCTGCTCGCGTCGCACGGGCCGTCGGTGTTCCAGTAGAACGCCACGGGGCGGCCGAGCAGCAGCCACATCCACGGCCACGACTGGTACTGGTGCTTCGAGCTCAGCCCGGTGTGGAACTTGTACGCCTCGTGGTGGTAGTGCCACAGGTTGAGCAGCGGGTCGACGATCGGCCGGTCGCTCGGACGGCCGTTCGCCTGCGCGTACCAGTGCCGGAAGTAGCCGTCGTCGGACAGGAACCAGCCGGTCCAGGTCGCGAGGTACGTCACCAGCGCGAGACCCACCATGACGACCATCCAGCGGCCGTCGTCGAGGATGCCGTCCCGGACGCTGTGCCGCGACCCGGCCGCGCGGCGGGCGCTGATGTCGAAGATCAGGGTCAGCGCGACGAAGAGCAGCACGTACCACAGCGCGCTCCACTTGACGCCGCACGCGAGGCCCAGCGAGACGGCGCTGGCCAGCCGGTACCAGGGGACGCCGAGGCGGGGCCGGTTGGCCGGGCCGGGGCGGCTCGGGTCGACGCCGCGCTCCAGCGCCGCCAGCCACTTGGCGCGCCGCTGCTCGCGGTCCAGGACCAGGAAGTAGAAGGCGACCACGATCCAGAACATGAGGAAGATGTCCAGCAGCGCGGCCCGCGAGAGGACGAAGTGCATGCCGTCCAGGGACATCAGCAGGCCGGCGGTGGCGGCGAGGATCGTGGAGCGGAAGAGCTTCCGGGCGGCGAGGACGATCAGCAGGATCGACACGACGCCGACCGTGACGGCGGCGATGCGCCAGCCGAAGGAGTTGTACCCGAAGATCTGCTCGCCGAGCCCGATCATCCACTTGCCGAGCGGCGGGTGGACCACGTACTGCGGGGTGTTGTCCTCGGGGTTCCACTCGACGCCGTGCTGGAGCAGGTCCCACGCCTCGTTGGCGTAGTAGACCTCGTCGAAGATCGGCTCCCTCGGATGGGACAGGTTCACCATCCGGAGGAGCAGCCCGATCGCGGTGACCAGGATCGCCGCCAGCCAGAAGGCCGGGGTGGCGGGTCCGGGACGGGCGAGCCGGCGACGCACCGCGTCGGCGACCGGGTGGGCGGTTCCATCCCAGGACGGCTCCGCCGCCGGCGGCGGCGTCTCGCTTGCGTCGGTGAGCACCGAGGTCATTGCGCGATCGTAGGCGGTGGGATGCCACCATCGCACATGTGCCATTGATTCTGCTCGGAGCTCCTTTGGGTAATCCCGAGGACGCCTCGCCCCGGCTGCGCTCGGTCCTGGCCTCCGCCGACGTCGTCGCCGCCGAGGACACCCGCAGGCTGGGCCGCCTCGCCCAGCACCTCGGCGTGACGATCGGCGGCCGGCTCGTCTCCTACTTCGAGGGCAACGAGGAGCGCCGCACGCCCGAGCTCGCGGACCTGCTCGCCACCGGGGCGACCGTCGCCGTGGTGACCGACGGCGGCATGCCCAGCGTCTCCGACCCCGGGTTCAGGCTCGTCCGGGCCGCGGTGGCGTTGGGTGTACCGGTGAGCGCCGCCCCGGGCCCGAGCGCCGTCACGACGGCCCTGGCGGTGTCGGGGCTGCCCTGCGACAGGTTCTGCTTCGAGGGGTTCCCGCCGCGCAAGCAGGGCGAGCGGCGCACGTACTTCGCGTCCCTGGCCGCCGAGCCGCGCACCCTGGTCTTCTTCGAGTCCCCGCACCGCGTCGGCGACACCATGCGCGACCTGGCCGCGGCCTTCGGCGCCGACCGCCCGGCGGCGCTGTGCCGCGAGCTCACCAAGACGTACGAGGAGATCCGCCGCGGCACCCTCGGCGAGCTGGCCGAGGACGCGGAATCGGCGCGCGGCGAGATCACCCTGGTGGTCGGCGGGGCGCCGGCGGTGCCGCAGGAACGCCCCTCCGACGCCGCGCTGTCCGCCTCGGTCGCCGCGCTGGTCGCCGCCGGCACGTCCAAGAAGGACGCGATCACCGAGGTGGCGACCCGCTTCGGCCTCCCCCGCCGCGAGGTCTACGCCGCCGCTCACGCGTGAAACTTCCGCCGCGATCCGGAGCCACGACCGCACAAGGTCTTCCGGATCATGCGACGCCCCGTGTACGAGTGCGCCCGCCGCCGCGATCCGGAAGAGTTCGTGCTGCCAGAGCGACACGAAGTCTTCCGGATCACGAGGCGGCAGCGGCGGGGTCAGTAGGAGCTCACGAGGACGCCGAGGGCCAGGACCAGCGGAGCGGCGGCGGTGAGGGCGTAGGCGGCGAGGCGGGTGCGGAGGCGGCCCAGGCGACCGGCGCCGGTGGCCCAGCACAGGGCGGCGCCGCACAGCAGGATCAGCGCCAGGCCGACGGTCCAGCGGACGCGCAGCCCCGTGGGGTTGCCGGCGTACGCGATCCGCCCGCCCTCGCGCATCCGGGCGTCGAGGACCGCGCCGGGATCCTCGTCGGCGCCGACCAGGGGTACACCGGCGACCGCGGCACCCTTGTCGGGCTGGAACGTCACGTAGCAGCGGCGCAGGACGCCGTCGCCACGGCAGCGGGTGACCTGGGCGTGGCCGGCCTCGCCCTGGCCCATGTCGAGGAAGAACGGCTCGGCGCTGGTCCAGGCGAAGAAGCCGGCCAGCAGCGCGATCAGCAGCATCGCGGGCAGGCCGGCGGCGGGGCTGCGCAGGCGCTTGGGCTTGCGCGGCAGGCGGACCGGCGGCGGGGAGGTGCGGGCGGCGTCGCGTGGCCGGCGCATGACCCGCATCGCGGGCGGCGGCCACGCCTCGCCCGTGCCGGACAGCTGCCCGCCGGACGGCTGCTCGCCGCCGGACAGTGAGGACAGCTGCGTCGCCGTCTCCTCCAGCTGGGCGGTGGCCTGCTGGAGGTGCTCGATGACGGCGGTCGCCCCCGCGTCGTGCGCCGCGGGGTCGACGAGATCGGGAGCGAGGCCCGCGGCCGCCGGCACCAGGTCCGTGCCCGGCTCGTCGTGGACCGGCGCCCGCACCGTGGTGGTCGACGTGGTCGGCCACAGCGGGAAGCCGTCGGCTGGTTTCGGTGGGATTCCGGCGGCCTGGCCCCGCCACCACGCTTCTTCGCTCACGTTTTCATTGGACAACGGGTCATACCGGAGATTTCGGACGTCCCCTAGCGTGTCGGGAGAAACTATCCGTTCGCCGAAGGTCAGGACGGGTCACTACGCTTTCAGGTCATGAGTCGTGTTCTCGCCGCGGTCGCCTGGCCTTATGCCAACGGGCCGCGCCACATCGGTCACGTGTCCGGCTTCGGAGTGCCTTCCGACGTGTTCAGCCGCTACATGCGGATGGCCGGCCACGACGTGCTGATGGTCTCCGGCACCGACGAGCACGGCACCCCGATCCAGGTCCAGGCCGACGCGGAGGGGGTGACCCCGCGCGAGCTCGTCGACCGGTACAACCGCGTGATCGTCGAGGACCTGCACGGGCTCGGCCTGACCTACGACCTGTTCACCCGCACCACGACCGGCAACCACTACCAGGTGGTGCAGGAGCTCTTCGAGGGCCTGCACGACAACGGGTACATCATCGCCAAGACGACGCTCGGCGCGCGGTCGCCGTCGACGGGCCGGACGCTGCCCGACCGCTACATCGAGGGCACGTGCCCGATCTGCGGCTACGACAGCGCCCGCGGTGACCAGTGCGACAACTGCGGCAACCAGCTCGACCCCGACCAGCTGATCAACCCGCGGTCGAAGATCAACGGCGAGACGCCGGAGTTCGTGGAGACCGAGCACTTCTTCCTGGACCTGCCCGCGTTCGCGGACCAGCTCAACGCCTGGCTCGACACGCGCGAAGGCTGGCGGCCCAACGTGCTGAAGTTCTCCCGCAACCTCATCGCCGACCTGCAGCCGCGCGCGATCACCCGGGACCTGGAGTGGGGCGTGCCGATCCCGCTCGACGGCTGGCGCGACCGCGACGACAAGCGCATCTACGTCTGGTTCGACGCGGTCATCGGCTACCTGTCGGCCTCGGTCGAGTGGGCCCGCCGCAGCGGCGACCCCGAGGCGTGGCGGAAGTGGTGGCAGGACCCGGACGCCGAGGCGTTCTACTTCATGGGCAAGGACAACATCGTCTTCCACTCGGTGATCTGGCCGTCGATCCTGCTGGGCTACTCGGCGCCGAAGCCGGGCTCGCTCGGCGCGCTCAACCTGCCGACCGAGGTCGTGTCGTCGGAGTACCTGACGATGGAGGGCAAGAAGTTCTCCTCCTCCCGCCGGGTCGTCATCTACGTCCGCGACTTCCTGCAGCGGTACGACGCCGACGCCCTGCGCTACTTCATCGCGGTCGCCGGCCCGGAGGCGACGGACACGGACTTCACCTGGTCGGAGTTCCGCCGGCGCAACAACGACGAGCTGGTCGCCGGCTGGGGCAACCTGGTCAACCGCTCGATCTCGATGGCCGCGAAGAACTTCGGGGAGATCCCGGCCGCCGGTGAGCTGACGGCCGAGGACACCGCGCTGCTGGAGGCGGTCCGCGCCGGGTTCGGCAGCGTCGGCGACCTGCTGGCCAAGCACCGGCAGAAGGCCGGGATCACCGAGGCGATGCGGATCGTCGGCGAGGTCAACAAGTACTTCTCCGACCAGTCGCCGTGGAAGCTCAAGGAGGACAAGGCCCGGATGGGCACCGTCCTGCACGTCGCCCTGCAGGCGGTGCGCGACTGCAACACGCTGCTCACGCCGTTCCTGCCGCACGCCGCCCAGCAGATCCACGAGCTGCTCGGCGGCACCGGCGTGCACGCGCCCATGCCGCGGATCGTCGACGTGGAGGACCTGGACAACGGCCTCACGTACCCCATCCTCACGGGCGACTACACGGACGGCGCGACGTGGGTGCCGGAGGCGATCGTCGCGGGCACGCCGCTGTCGGCGCCGACGCCGGTGTTCAAGAAGCTGGACGAGTCGATCGTCGAGGAGGAGCTGGCCCGGCTCCAGGGCTGACCGCGCGCTAGGGGATCTCCGCCCAGACGATCTTGCCGTCGGCGACGGCGCGGGTCCCCCAGCGGTCGGAGCTGGCGCGGACGATCTGCAGGCCGCGGTGGTGCTCGTCGTCGAAGGTCGGCTCGATCAGGAACGGCAGCCGGTTGTCCTGGTCGAACACCTCGATCGCGACGTGGGCCGGCAGCAGGTGCAGGCGCAGCTCGACGTGGCGGGTGCGGGCGTGGGTCGCCGCGTTGGCGAAGAGCTCCGCGACGACCGCGACGGCGGTGTCGGTGCGCTCGCCAGGCACGTCCCACCCGTGCAGGGTCTCCTGGACGAAGCGGCGGGCCGCGCGACTCTCGGACGCCACCGCCGGGTAGGCCGCGACCGCGGTCAGCGGCACCTCGGTCGGCGGCTGCCGGACATAGAGGACCGCGATGTCGTCCTCGTGATGGGCCGGGTCGACCATCCCGGCGACGAGGTCGTCGATCGCGGCCAGGGTCGGTCGCGGGTGCAGGGCGATCCGTGCCTGGAGGTCGGCGAGCCGGTCCTCGATGTTGCGGTCGCGCCGTTCGATGAGGCCGTCGGTGTACAGCAGGAGCGCCTCTCCCGGGGGGACCGCGACGACCTGTTCGGTGTACGGGAAGTCGGCCGTCCCGAGCGGCGGCCCGACGGGCCCGGTCAGCAGCCGGGTCGGCTGGCCGGCCAGGACGCCGACGGCGGGCGGGTGGCCGGCGTTGGCGTAGCTGAGCGTGCCGTGCACCAGGTCGTAGACCGCGTAGACGCACGACGCCATCTGCGTGTCGTCGTCGGCCGCGAGCAGCGTGTTGAGCTGGCGCATGAGCTGGCCGGGGGCGAGGTCCAGCGACGCGTAGGAGCGGATCGCCGTGCGCAGCTGCCCCATCACCGCCGCGGCGCGGATGCCCTTGCCCATCACGTCGCCGACGACGAGGGCGACCCGGCCGGCGGACAGCGGCACCAGGTCGACCCAGTCGCCGCCGACCTCGACGCCCTTCGCCGCCGGCAGGTACCGCGACACGACCTCCATCCCGTCGACCCGCGGGATCCTGGGCAGGAGGCTGCGCTGCAGCTCGACGGCGGCGTCGCGCTGGCGCAGGTACATGCGGGCGTTGTCGAGCGCGACCGCGGCGTGCGCGGCGATGCCGACGGCGAGACGCTCGTGCCGCTCGGTGAACCGGGCGACCTGCGGGTGGCCGAAGAAGAAGCCGCCGAGGACCTCGCCGGTGGAGGAGACGACGGGCACGGCCAGGTAGCTCACGACCTGCAGGTGCCCCGACGGGATGCCGGTGTACGGCGGGTTGTGCCCGTAGCGCGGGTCCTTCCTGATGTCGTCGCTGCGCAGGTACCCGACGCCCCGGAACGTCGGGTCGAACACGCTGGTGTTGCGCGGCAGCGGGAACTTCGCGAACGCTTCCTTGGACACCCCGGACAGCGAGTACAGCTGGTGCGACTCGCCGAGCTCGTCGGTGACGTTGTAGAAGAACGAGCCGAAGGCCGCGCCGGTGAGGCCGGTCGCGACGTCGGTGGCGCGCTGCACGACCCGGTCGACGTCGAGCTCCGACGACAGCTCGGTGCCGACGGAGTGCAGCGCCTCGACGAGGCTCGTCTCCTCCCGCAGCCGGCCTTCCCGCTCGCGCAGCTCCTGCTGGCTGCGGCGCAGCCGCGCGGCGGCGTCGGCGAGCTCGGCGACGGTCCGCTCCAGCCGGGCCGCCTGCCGCTCGGCGGCCCGCTCCACGGCGCCGAGCAGGTCGCCGTACGCCTCCTCGCGGGCGGCGGCGTCCTTTGGGTCGGCGTGGCGGTGCAGGCCGATCCGGAGGTTGAGGACGATCAGCTCGAACAGGTCGGCGGTCTGCTGGTCGAGCCGGACGGTGACGCCGGCGAGCAGGTGGTGGCCGGCGCAGCCGACGGCCAGCACGGTCCGCACCGGATCGTCGTCGACCTCGCGCAGCTGCACCCCCACGGGCATCGCACCGGACGCCCGCCAGTCGCCCGTCGCACCCCACCCTCCGGCCGGAAGGACGCCGGCGGGCACGGTCGTGACGATCGTCTCCCCCGCGGCCAGGCGGAGCCAGGAGAAGGCGGACGGGCCGGCGGCACCGTCCCGAATGCGTTCGTGAAGCAGCTCCGCGACGTCATACAGGGCGCCGGAAAGGTCGTCACCCTTCGCCGCGACCGCACGCACCTCGGTCCCGCAGCGCACGATCTCGCTCAGGGAGAGGCTGTTGAGGTCGTACACCGGGCCTCCGGTCTTGGCACATTCACGGACGAACCATCCAAACCAACAACCTGCCCCGGGCGCAATGATCCCAACCGCGGACCGGTCACGCAGCGCGCCCGGTTTGCCCCCAATGCCGGTTCCTGCGATGTGCAACTTGCAGAATGGCACGGGTTTGAGCGAAAAGCCCGATCGAGATGAGGAGTGTCGTTGATGACATCGTTGTAATTCTCCGTAAAAAACATCGATGTCATACGTCTCTATGAGTAGCTACAGACACCCACATGAGTAAAAAGCGTGTCGACATGCCGCCGCGGCACCAGGGACGATCGAAGAAGGCATGCGTGAAGGGTCCGGTTCCGGTCGAACCGGACCATTCCCCACACCCCCGCACAGCGCCGCGCGACTCCTCCAAACCAGGGCTCACGCTGTGTAGCCCCGAAGACTGTCCGTTAGAACTGACACGGACAGCAAAACTGGACAAATGCCATGCATCACCCCAGCGCTCGCACACCCGCTGTACGACAAGGTGCCGCTATTAATTGGGGGGTATCTATGAATAGAACGCTCAATCATGAGATGTTCGTCAATGTTTGTACTCCTACAATCGAAGCAGCCAAATATGGGGTCTCCCCTCCGGACGCGTGGAGATCTATGGTGGTCGGCGTCGGTTCTCCGACGAATTCCATCCCTCGGTGAAGGGTCGCCCAGCACGTCTCAAACGCGTCCACGGGAGTGACGGTGCAGAGCAGCCAGCACGGCGGTCCACGCGAGAGCACTCTTGACAAGTTGGCGCACAACGACGCCGCCGAGCGGTTCCGCAGCTGGACAGGGCCGAGCCGGCCGATCGAGGCACCCGCCACCGAGCGGCGCGGCGACGCGCCCGAGCTGCCGGCGGTACACCTCGCGCGAGACCGGCTCATGGAGCAGCTCGACGCCGCGGTGTCACACCCCGTGACATTGCTGTGCGCACCGACCGGCTGGGGCAAGACCGTCCTGGTGGCGTCGTGGATCGCCGCCGGCCGGGCACCCGGGCGCGCCGCGTACGTGCGGTTCGAGGCCAACTGCGGGGCCGGCGCATGGCGGCAGCTGACGAACGCGCTCACCGCCGCCGGGATCGCCGTCGACCCGGCCACCTACGCGTGGAGCAACGCCCACCACTACGAGCGCGCCGTCGTCGTCCTCGACGACCTGCACCACGTCGCCAACCACACCGTGCTGCGGCGGCTCGAGCGGCTCATCACCCGTCTCGGCGACCGGATCAGCTTCCTCATCCTCGCCAGGACCGAGCCGCCCCTGTCGCTCTACCGGTGGCGGGTCCGCGGCCAGCTCAACGAGCTGCGCACCGATCACCTCGCCCTCACCCAGGACGAGGTCACCGGCCTCGCCGACGGCTACGGGGTGCGCCTCGCCCAGCACTTCCGCTACGCGCTCTGGCACGTGACCGAGGGCTGGCCGGCGGCGGTCGCGGTGATCCTGTCGGCGATGGTCGGCCGGCACGAGCCGGAGCGGCTGGTCACCGACATCGTCCTGGGTGAGGCCGGGCTCAACGAGGAGGTCGGGCTCAGCGAGTACGTCCGGCGGGAGATCCTGCAGCACCTCGACCCGGAGATCCGCGAGGTCATGCTGCGGACCTCGATCCTGGAGACGGTCTGCCCGGGCCTGGTCGAGGCGCTCACGGGCGGCCGCGGCGGCGCCCGGCTGCTCGCCCAGATGAGCCGCGCCAACTCGCTCGCCAGCTTCTACGGCGGCTCGCACTCCTGGTACCGCTACCGCAGGCTGCTGCGGGCGATGCTGCGCGCCGAGCTGCGCACCACCCTGTCCTTCGCCGAGGAGCGGGCCCTGCACCGGGCGGCGGCCGGCTGGTACGCGGCGAACGGGCTGCCCAGCGACGCCCTGACGCACGCCATCGCGGGCGGCGACTGGGTCTCGACCGAGCGGTTGTTCCTCCAGTACTGGCCGGAGCTGGCCGGCTCGGGGCCGCGGGCGCTGACCACCCGGGACGGGCCCCAGCCGCCGCACGACATCGCCGAGCGGCCGATGCTCGCCTTCGCGCTCGCCCTGTCGTGCCGCGACACCGGCGACATGGTCGGCATGTCGGCGTTCATCCGGCTCGGCGAGCGCGGCCTCGGCGAGGCGCCAGGGACTCTGCAGGCCGAGCTCCTCGCGGCGATGCGGCTCGCGGAGGCCGCCGCTACCGAGGACCCCGACCGTGCCCACGAGACCGCGGTGCGCCTGCTGGAGCGCACCGAGGACGCCGCGGGCGAGCACGTCTTCGCGGACTCCGCGGACGCGGCGCGGGCCGTGGCACACCTGACCTTCGCCGGCGCGGCCATGGCGGGTGGCCGGCTCGACGAGGCCGACGCCGAGCTGGAGCGCGGCGCCGACCTGGCCCGCAAGTCCGGCTTCAACCTGCTCACCGTGCAGGCGAACCGCCTGCGGGCGGTCGCGCACCTCAGCCGCGGCCGGCTGTCGGCGGCGGCGGCCTGCGCGCGGCGGGTCCTCGACGGCTGCCGCGACGCGGGGATCGCCGAGTCGCGCAACATCAGCTACGCCCGGCTGGTGCTCGCCACCGTGTGCCGGGAACGCGGCCAGCTCGACGAGGCCCGCTTCCACATCGAGGAGAGCGTCAACGCCAACGCGGTCCCCGACCCCAACGGCTGGGTCAGCGGGTCGATCGCCCTGGCGCTGCTGCTCTTCGACCGCGGCGACCACGCCGGCGTGCTGGAGGCGCTCGATCCGCTGATGGACACCGGTGCGGGCGTGATGCCGCGCTACGCCGACGTGACGGTGCGGGCGCTGCACGCGGACCTGTGCCTGCTCGACGGCCGGATGGACCAGGCGCACACGGTCATCGCCGAGGCGCTGCGGCACTGGCCCGGCTCCGACGAGCCGCTGCTGGCGCTCGGCCGCCTGCACCTGGCCGAGGGGCGGCCGGCGGCTACCGCGCAGGTGGCCGAGCGGATCCTCGACGAAGGGCCCGGGTCGCTGGTCACCGCCGTCTCCGCGACGGTGCAACTGGCCCAGGCGCTGCGGCAGCTCGGCGACCTGGCCGGCGCGTCGGAGCAGATCGACCAGGCGCTGCGGATGGCCGGCCCGGAGGGGATCCGCCGGCCGTTCGACGGGCACGCCGGCTGGATCGCGGAGGTCCTCGCGTCGCCGCCGGTGCTCACCCCACCCCGGCAGCGCGACCCAGAGCCCGCCGACCCCGAGCCTCTCGCGGCGGCCCCCGTGTCCCCTGCCGCGTCCCCTGCCGCGTCCCCCGCTGTGTCCTCAGCCGCGCAGGACGGCCTCGCGGCCTGGTCCGCGCCCGCGGGGGAGCCGATGCCCGACCCGCTCACCGAGAAGGAGGCGCAGGTCCTGCTCTACCTGCGCAGCATGCTGTCGGTCGCGGAGATCGCCGCGGTGCTCAGCGTGTCGACCAACACCGTCAAGACGCACGTGCGGCACGTGTACAGGAAGCTCGGCGTCAGCCGGCGGCGCGACGCGGTGCGCCGGGCACGGGAGCTCAGCCTGATCTGACGCCTCACCCGCCAGTGTGGGACCGGCACCTCCGCCAACCACCCTCTGCGGGCGAGCCACCCACCCGGCCGTGAGGGCCACGATATGGGCGGTCGCCGGTGTTCCCGCCGCCGACCGACGTAGGCCTCAGGGGTGTGACGTGGTGACGACGGATGTTGCGGTCAACGGCGTGCGGGTCGGCGTGCGGTACGCGGTGGCGGACAGGATCGCCGGGGTCGGCGGTGACTGGTTCCTCGGCACCGCCCTGCCGGGCGGCGACGTGCTGCTGGCCGTCGGCGACGTGATGGGCCACGGCCCGGACGCGGCCGGCACCATGCGGCAGCTGCGGGCGTCGATGACGGCGCTGGCCCTGGCCGGCGACGAGCCCGGCGTGATCCTCGCCGCGCTCAACCGGATGCTGTGCCGGCGCCGCGCGACGGTCCTCGCCACCGCGGTCTGCGGCCGGTTCCGCCCCGCCGACCGGATGCTCGTCTGGGCCCGCGCGGGCCACCTGCCGATCCTGCGGGCCAACACGGACGGCGTCGGGCCGCTGCGCCAGCCGCCCGGGATGGCGCTCGGCGTCGAGCCCTGCGCCGTGTACCCGCAGGCGGCCGTGCGGATCGAGCCCGGCGAGCTGCTCTTCATGTACACCGACGGCGTCGTCGAGCGCCGCGACCAGGCCATCGACCAGGGGGTCCAGGGCCTCGCCGACGACGTCCGGGCCGCGATGCGCGCGGCCGCGCCCGCCGAGCACCTGGACCGCGCGCTGGACGGGGTGCTGGACATGGCCTGGCGCGGCAACCTCGACGACGACGCCTGCCTGCTGGCCGCCGAGCCCGTGGCCTGGTAGCCCCACCCGCGGCGGCTCCCCCATCCGCGGCGCCCCCACCCGGAGCGGCTCCCCGGTTCCTCCGGCGCCTCACCCATCGAGGGTGATCCCTGATCACCCGCCTCCCTCGAATCATCTTCCCCAGGCACGACGTGGACGTTCCGGGCGCGCGGGCGGCGCGTCCGGAACGACCATCCGGGCCTGTTCCGGGGGGAACAGAGAAACAACGGGGGAGATAGGCCGTGCCGGTCCTGGTTTCGACCGGGGCCGGCACGGCCCACACGTATTCCCGGACTGTTTCCCACTTGAAACCGATCCTGCAGACGGCAGAGGCAGTAGGGAGAGTACGGCGGATGGACAGCGGCGGCGGTGTGGTGAAGGAATGGACCACGTTCGGCACGACGATGCTCGCGCTCGTCGGCACGTTGAACGTCTCGCAAGGGCTGCTGGTGGGGTTCGCCAGCGGCGGTATCGGGTTCAACAGGAATGACGTGGCGTTCACCAGCGCCACCACATGGGCCACCGCGACGGTGACCCTCGGCGTGCTCCTCGGCGTCACCGGGTTCGCGCTGCGCGCCCGCAAGACCAGCGCCCGGGCCGTCGCGGTCAGCATCGTGGCGCTGCACGCGATCTCGCAGCTGGCCATGCTCCGGGCGTACCCGGCATGGTCGCTGCTGATGATCACGCTCGACGTGATCATCCTGTTCGTCCTGACCGTGCCGAAGGGCAGGGCGGCCGCCGCCGGCGTTGAGCCGGAGGAGGCGCCGATCGCGTCGGTCACGAAGCTGGCGCTGCGGCGCAACAGCCGCAACGACCGGTACCGGGGCCGCCACAAGGCCGGCCGGCCGATCGTGCGCCACGAGGACGTGATCCTGGTGGACATCGTCGAGGAGCTCGAGCCCGCGGTCGGCAGGGTTCCGGTGGGCACCGACGTCGACGTCATCGACCTCGACTCGCCGCAGGTGTGGGTCCGGGCGGTCGGGCACGCCACCGTCCCGATGATCGTCGCCGAGCCGGTGCACGAGATGGACGACTCGTTCATCGCCGTGCAGTGCGCCTCCCTCGACCCGCTCATGGACCCGCTGCCGGTGCTCATGGCCGCGCAGGCGGACACGGCGATCATCGAGGGTGTGATGGTCGAGGACGACGAGGAGATCTCGGAGGAGCTGGCCGCCATCGGCGCCCGCCCTTACGTCACCCAGTAACTCGAACACCCCACCGCCGACGGCGGCGGCGCCCCCAATGGAGTGGGCGCCGCCGCTGTTTTGTGTCCGTTCGGGTGTCCCCGTACGGTGTCCGCCGGTGGTCCCGCCCCGCAGACCGAACGGCGCGAAGCAGCGCCGTTCGGGGGAGGCCGGGACGACGCGACGCGAAGCGACGGCCCTCCGAGAACCGGACGGCGCACAGCGGCGGCCGCACCGGAGGCCGGACGGCGCCACAGGGGCGGGCCCGTCCCGGAAACTGGACGCGCAAAGCAGCGGCCCCCGGGGGATTCCCCGGGGGCCGCTTGCCGTGGCCGGCGAGCTGTCCTGTCAGAGCAGGTTCAGCTCGCGGGCCCGTTCGATCACCTCTCGCCGCCTGCCGACCCCCAGCTTGCGGTAGATGTTCTTCATGTGCGTCTTCACCGTGTTGACGGACACGTAGAGCATCGAGGCGATCTCGCCCGCGGACAGGGTGCCCTGCAGGTAGCGCAGGACGGCCAGTTCGCGTTCGGTGAGGGGCTCCGCCAGCTCGCCCGCCGCGGCGGCCGGGCGGCCGAAGCCGTTGAGCTCGGTGGCGATGTCCTCGGCGACGCCGCGGTAACCGCTGCCCGCCGGCAGGTAGGTCACCAGCAGCTCCCGGACCGGCTGGCCGCCGGCCACGAACGGCCAGCGGATGCCCTCGTCCTCGGCGCAGCGCAGCGCCTGCTCGAGAGCCCGGCCGGCCTTGCTCCGGTCGCCGAGCGCGCGGAGCGCGCGGGCGCAGGTGAGGTTGGCGTCGACCGTCCACACCAGCGAGCCGGTGGTGTACTCCAGGAACGGCTGCACCGCACCGAGGGCCGCCGCGGGGCGGCGCTCGGCGAGGGCGGCCTTCGCTCGGACGACACCCAGCCACGGCGTCAGCAGATCCACCGGCTCCAGGTTGAGCAGCCGCTTCGCCGCCTCCACGTCGCCGGCGGCGAGCCGCAGCTCCGCCTCGGCGAGCGTGACGCAGTGCTGGAGCCGGGGCGTGTACCGCCAGTCCGCGAGCTGCCGCCGGATCGCGGCCAGCTCGGTGCAGGCGGCCCTGGCGTCGCCGGCGGCGGCCCGGATGTGTGCCCGGGACATCGTGGCGACCGCGACCAGGCCCGGGTCGGCCAGACCGCCGCCGTCCAGGGCCCGGTCCAGGTAGTGCTCGGCCGCCCGCACCCTGGCCTGCAGGTAGCAGACCTCGGCGACGGTGAGCTGCGCCCAGACCACGTCGCTGCCCTGCGTCTGCCCCTCACGGTCGGCGAGGGCCAGGGCCTCCTTGCCGTAGCGCATCGCCGCCGTCAGCCGCCCGCGGGTCGCGTTGAGCTGCGCGAGCTGCCGCAGCGCGGCCAGCTGCGACTGGATCCCGCCGCAGCGGCGGGCCAGGTTGAGCGCCTCGGTGAGCGCCAGCTCCGCCGCCCCCAGGTCGCCCTGCAGCAGGCGCGCGCCGCCGACGGCGACGAGCGCGAGCGCCCGCATCCGCGCGGTGTCCTGGTCGTCGAGGCCCATGTCGTCGCGCAGCAGCTGCGGCGCCGTGGCGAGGATCAGCTCGGGCTTGCCCGACTGGTGCGCCTCGGCCATCCGGAAGCTGTCGACGATGGGCTGCAACGCCGTGCGGGCCGACTCGACCAGCGTGTGCTGCGAGCGGTCGACCAGGTGCAGGAACGTCTCCGTGCCCTGCGGGTCGCTCGCGTCCAGGCGCTCCGCGGCGAAGGCCAGGGCCAGCCGCGGGTCGTTGCGGACCTCCTGCGGCGGCGGCGGGACCAGCTCCTTGATGGTCCGCAGCCGCGCCCCCGGCACCAGCTCCTGCCAGCTCGCGGCGAGCAGGTCGGAGGCCTGGCCCCAGTTGCGGGCCGCGAGCGCGTGCCGCAGCGCGTCGGCCGGCGAGTCGTGCGCGGCGAACCAGTCCGCGGCGCGGCGGTGCAGCTGCCGGACCTGCTCGGGCCGGCGGTGCCGCAGCTCGTCGTACAACATGAGACCGAAGAGCGGGTGGCACCGGTACATGCCGGCGTTGCCGCTGCCCTGCACGACGAACAGGTTGGAGTGTTCGAGCTGCGCCAGGATGCGGGCGCCGTCGACGCGGCCCGTCAGCGCCTCCACGAGCTCGGCGCTGACCTGGTCGAGCACCGAGGTGCAGAGGACCACCTCGCGGATGTCCTCCGGCAGGGTGTCGAAGACCTCGCCGACGAGGTACTCGCCGAGCGCCCGATCCTGCAGCGCGAAACGGGGCACCAGGCTGTCAGGCTCCGGGTGCCCCTGCACGGCGAGCGCGGCGAGTCGCAGCCCCGCCGCCCAACCTCGCATCACCGCGTGCAGCTCCACGAGGGCCGACTCGGCGAGCCGGACGCCGTGCGCGTTGAGCATCTGCGCGGTCTCGTCGAGGGTGAAGCCGAGCGTCCCGTTCCGCAGCTCGGCGAGCGCGCCGCGGATGCGGAAGCGGTACAGGGTGAGCGCCGGGTCGGTCCGGCAGGCGATGACGAGACGCAGGCGGTCTCCCGCCTGGGAAAGCAGCGTCTCCAGCTCCCCCCACACCCGCGGGACGGACAGCTCCTGCAGATCGTCGAGGATGACGACGACCGGCGGGCCGGGCCGCCGCAGCAGCACGACCAGCTCGTCGAGTGCCTCGCCACCGTCGGTCGCCGCCGCGGTGACCTGGTGCTCCGCGGTGGCCGCCGCGACCGCACCCAGCACGTGTTCCCAAAAGCGTGGGCCGTGGTGTGCCTCGACGGTCAACCACGCCAGCGGCCAGGGAGATCGCCCTGCCGCCACCCATTCTGCCAACAGGGTGGTCTTGCCCCACCCCGCCGGAGCGGAGATCAATGTCAAATGCCCCGCCACCGCACGATCCAATGCGTCCAGAAGACGCGGTCGTGGCACGTGATAGCGGGGCGGCTCAGGCACTGCGAAGTGCAGTGCGGGACGGGTGATGGTGTCAACGAGCGTTTTCTGCCCCAACGTTTTTCGCCCCCTCCCACCCACCGCAGCACGGCGGATGACCACGGGATTGTGAGGCGATTAAAGGTGAGGTCGCCTCACCCGTAGGGGGTGAACAAATAACAGTGCGTGTTCACCCGAGTCGGCGAACGCAACGAAAACCGACGTGACAGCTGCCGTTGTCGACCGCCTCCGGCTGTCGCGCCGCGGGGCGGAACCGGTGGTCATAGCCGGTGGAGCACAGGTAGGAGCCGCCTTTGACGACCCTGCTCGCATAGACGGCCGCCCCTGCGGGGGTGTCCACCCGCGGGTTGTCGGCGATCTCACCCTGGGGCTGGAGAGGATCGTCACCCACGTCGAATCTGGCATTTCCGGACCGGTAGTAGTCCGACGTCCACTCCCACACGTTACCGACCACGTCGAAGAGGCCGTACGCGTTGGCGGCGAACGCCCCGACGGGGCTGGTGCCGTGGCCGCCGTCGCTGCGGTCCAGCCACGGGAAGATGCCGTGCCAGATGTTGGCCCGGCCCGGCTCGGGATCGTCACCCCACGGGTAGATCGCCTGGTCGAGCCCGCCGCGGGCGGCGAACTCCCACTCCGCCTCGGTCGGCAGGTCCTTGCCGGCCCACCTGGCGTACGCCGCGGCGTCCTCGTAGGCGACGTGGACCACCGGGTGCGCCGACTGGCCCCGGATGTCGGAGTCCGGCCCCCACGGATGTCGCCAGGACGCGCCGGGGCGGAACTCCCACCACACCCGCCAGTCGCGGAGCGGCACAGGTCCGGGCGGCTGTACGAACACCATCGAGCCGGGCTGACCTTCGTCCTCCGGCTGCCGCTCCGCCACCGTCTCGTAGCCGGTCTCCGTCGTGAACAGGGCAAACTCGGCGTTCGTCACGGGATGCGAGTCGATCCAGAAGCCGTCGACGGTGACCTTGCGCACCGGCGCCTCTTCCGGATAAAAGCCGTCCGCACCCATGGCGAACGCGCCACCAGGTATCCAGGCCATCTCCACGACCGCATTGTGCTGGCGCCGCCGGGTGAGAAGTCCTCACCCGGTGCGGGTGACGGGCGGTCCATCGATGGACGGGCGATCCAACTCACACGGGCCGGGTGATGTCCGGTCATCCGGTCGCCCCGAACGATCGGCTCAAAAGCACCGGTTCGCAATTTCCGCAAGGGAGGGAGGTCGCCACACGAGCTTCGCCGGATCCGGCCGCGGCGCCTCCTCTCTTGTCCGCCGCGGCCGGACGACGAACCTGCTCTCATTGGTCAGACCTGCCAGACCTGCCTCCTGCCGGTGCCCCGCTCGTGCAGAGGAAGGAACACAGTGGCCATGACCAAGAGCAGAGCCGTGTGGTTCGGCTGGGTCACCTTCGCGGCCGTCATGCTCGTCGTGATCGGGCTCCTCAACGTGCTCGAAGGACTCGTCACGCTGCTGCAGAACCAGGTGGCGTTCATCGACAACAACAGTCTCGTCGTGGTGAACCTGACCGGCTGGGGCATCCTCATGCTGGTCTTCGGCGGGCTGATGCTGGCCGCCGGGATCGGGCTGCTGTCCCGCAACAGCGTCGCCCGGGTGGCGGCGATCGCCATCGTGGCGGTGCACATGGTGATCCAGGTCGGCTGGCTCGGCGCATACCCGGTGTGGTCGCTGTTGATGATCACACTCAGCGTGGTGGTCCTCTTCGCGCTCACCGTCCACTGGTCGGAGTCCATGCCTCCCGCCGTCACGCCGGCCCCGGCGAGCCACCGGGCGGCCGACCGGGACTACCAGGCGGTGGACTACCAGGGGCACGGCAGCGGCATCCCGATGAACGCGCCGACCTCACCGCACCACCCCGCCGCGCAGACGTCGGGGTCGGCGGCGTACGGGCCGAATGTGGGGCCCTACCCACCGAGCGGGCCGTATCAGGCGGGGCGGCCGGGTCCCGCGGCGCGGCCGAACGAGGGCGCGCACAGCGCGGCGGAGGCGAGCCAGCCGAGCCAGCCGGGCCGGCACGGCGACATGCCCGCGACCGGTGAGGCACCGCAGCCGCCGCGGTACGGCGACGTCGGCGGGCCGGGCGCGCACTCCCGGCACGACGAGACGGCCCGGTGGTCGTCCGACCCGCCCCGGCACGCCGCACCGACCTCGGACCACGGCGTGATCTGAGGGACCGCACGGCACACAGAAAAGAACTGGGTGGCTGCCCCCGTGGCAGCCACCCAGTTCTGTGTCTGGAAACGCTTGAGGCGCCGACGCGGGCCTGGGAGCGCGTCGGCGCCTCTCGCGCCGTCCTTCAGTGTTCAGACGTCTTATCGGGCCTGCTGTGTGACTTGCGATGGGTGGGCGGCCTCCTCCGGATCAGCCGCCCACCCATCGGCTCCCGCCGCCCTCGCTGAAGAGCGCCCGGTGCGCAGGATGCGGGCCGTGTTCACCGCTCGTCCTGCCCCGTTGAGTACCCCCTGCTCAACGGTGTTCACCTGACGCCCCAGCTGGGTCGTCACGCCGGGGACCACCGACGACGTGACGCCCGCGGCTGGCGGGAACGGGCGGACCGTCATCGACGGTGCAGCAGTCACCATCAGGGCCGCCCGCAGTTCGTTCATGGCAGGAATCCTGCTGGCTGTCAGAGTGATGCGTCCTCACCCCGGCGGGGTGATCGGCCAGCGGGCACATCGTCACTCCGCACAGGTGGGGCCGCGCACCGTCCAGCGCAGCGACGCTCTTCAAGGAATGCCCGACTCACGGAACGGAGCACGACCATGGCCACGTTGACCGTCTGGAAGTTCGACACCCCCGAGGGGGCGTCCCGCGCCGCCGAGAAGCTCCAGGGCCTCGCGAAGCAGGGCCTGGTGAACATCGAGGACGCCGCGACCGTCTCCTGGGAGGAGGGCGCCAGCAAGCCCAAGACCCGGCAGATGCACAACCTGACCGGCCGGGGCGCGCTCGGCGGCATGTTCTGGGGCATGCTCTTCGGCCTGATCTTCCTCATCCCACTGTTCGGCATGGCCGTCGGCGCGGCCGCCGGCGCCATCGCGGGCTCACTGAGGGACGTCGGCATCGACGACGACTTCATCAAGCGCACCCGCGACGAGATCCAGCCGGGCACGTCCGCGCTGTTCGTGCTGACCACCGACGTCGTGGTCGACAAGGTCCGCGACGCGTTCGCCGGCGACCGGCCGAAGCTCCTGCACACCAACCTGTCCAAGGAGCAGGAAGACCACCTGCACGAGGTCTTCGTCTGAACCCCCTTCCTCCCCGGAGACGGTGACGCCCGGTGGTCCACTGTGGACCACCGGGCGTCTCGGGGCAGAACGTCTTCAGGCATTCGGCAGGTCGGCCATCTCCTTCTCCGCGGACTCGACCTCCGCGGTCAACTTGGCGTGCTGCTCGGACAGGGCGTCGAGCAACTTCTTGGTGGTCTGCAGGCTCTCGGCACCGATGGATCGGGTCGACGCCAGGAGGTTCTCGGCCGCCTCGCGTTGCCGCTGGCGGCGGGTGTCCCACTGCACGCGGCGGGCCTGCTCGGCGCGTGCCTCCTCCGAGCGACGTTGCGCGAGCGCGGTCTGGAAGTCGCGGATCGCGTCCTCGGCGTGCTTGCGGGCGTCGGCGAGCAGCCCCTCCCCCGCGGTCCGGGCGCCGTCGAGCTCCTCGGCGGCCCGCTTGCGCAGGTCGTCGGCCTCCTGCTCGGCCAGCTCGATCATCTGCTGGATCCGGCCGCCGACGGCCTTCGAGGTCTCGTCGCCGCACGTGCACTGGCGGACCTGCGTGTTGAGCCGTTCGACCTTGCCCGCGAGTTGCTGCTCCCGGTAGCGCGCCGAGGCAAGCTCCGTCTCCACGGTGGTCAGCCGCATCTGCAGGGTGGCGATGTAGCGATCCACCTGGCCGCGGTGGTAACCCCTCAGGGCAAGCTCGAACCCGTTCTCGCCGCGGAGCTCGATCTCACCGACAAGCGCGCTCATCCTGGGCTCATCCCTCCCCGCCCGTCGACGCGACGGGCGATAGCGGGAACGCTGCCGACCAGTGTGGTGACCGCGCGTCATCCGATCCGGGTGAGCCTCCTGCATGCGGCGCGCCGGTGCAGCGATGTCGATGGAACCGTTGCTACGCAAGGCAAACAGCCACATCGGCCGAGGGAAGACCACCCAGGCAGGGTGAGGCCCCGCAGCTTGGAGCGGTGCTTTGCTCGTCACGTTTGGCGAGGTATGAAATCGGGGGGCACCGAGTGTCGCAAGCGTTGGTACAGCAGGATCGCCGTGGAACGGCCCCGTCGACGTTGGCGGTGCCGGACCTCCCACCCGGATACGTACTGCGCGACCGGGTCGTCGCGCAGCTTGACGCAGCTGTGCGCGCGCCGCTGACGCTGGTGACCGCGCCCGCCGGATGGGGCAAGACCGCCGCCCTGGTCGCGTGGGCCCGCACCGTGCGGATCGGTGACGAGGTGCCCGTCGTGAGCTGGGTGACCGCGCACTCGCCGGACGGCGCCGACGTGCCCGGCCGGCTCCGCGGCGCCCTCTCCGCGGGGGATCACGCGGCGCCCGCCGGGGACCTGAAGCCCGACCTCTACGCCGAAGACCTGCCGCGCGCCGTCGACGCGCTCGACCGCCCCCACGTCGTGGTCGTCGACGACGTGCGCGAGATCAGCGACCAGGCCGCGCTCGCTGAGCTGGAGTCGCTGGTGCGGCACGGCATGGGCCGCCTGCACCTGGTGCTGTCCTGCCGGCGGGATCCGGCGTTGCCGTTGTACCGGTGGCGGGTCAACGGCTCGCTGACGGAGGTGCGCACGACCGACCTGTCGCTCACCATCGCCGAGACCGCGCAGCTGCTGGCCGCGCACGACGTCGTGCTGCCGGGCAGCACCCTGTACGCGCTGCACTCGATGACCGAGGGCTGGCCGGCCGGGGTGCGGCTCGCCGCGATGGCGATGCGCGGGCACCCGGAGCCGGAGCGGGTCCTCGACGACGGCGGCGCCTACAGCACCGCCGTCGGCGACTTCCTCACCGGCGAGGTCATCGAGACGCTGCCCGCCGACACCCGCCGGCTGCTGCTCGACACGGCGGTCGCGACGCGCCTCAACGCCGGCCTGGTCGAGGCGATCACCGGCCGCGACGACGGCGCGCGGGTCCTCGCGGAGCTCAAGGGCTCCAACGCCTTCCTGACCCGCAACGCCGGCCCCGGCGGCTGGTACCGCTTCCACCCGCTCTTCGCCCGCACCCTGCACTCCGAGCTGCAGCGCCGCAACCCCGAACGCGTCGCCGAGCTGCACCGCCGGGCGGCCGCGTGGCACTCGACCTACGGGATCCCGGCCGAGGCGATGCGGCACGCGCTGCTCGCCGAGGACTGGACCGGCGCCGTCGAGACGCTGGACCGGCACTGGCCGGACATCGTTGGCGGGGTCCGCTACGACCGCCCCCACGAGGCCGCGCCGCACCCGCCGGCCGGCGACGAGCACGCGGACCCGCGGCTGGCGCTGGCCTTCGCCGCGGAGCGCCTGCGGGTCGGCGACCTGGAGGGCACCCGCGACTACCTGCGCCGCAGCAACCGCGCCGCCGACACCCCGCCCACCTCCAGCACCGGCCCCACGAACCCGACCGGCCCGACCGCGACCGGCCCGACCGCGACCGGCCCGACCGCGAGCAGCCCAACCGCGAGCAGCCCAACCGCGAGCAGCCCAACCACCACCGGTCCGGCTGCGACCGCTACGAACCCGACCGGCCCGACCGCGACTGGGACGTCCGCAACAGGGACGCCCGCGACCGGCACGAACGGCCCCACGACCTCCACGCCCGCCAGCACCACCGGCACGACCTCGACCGGGCCGGCCGCCACCGCCACCAGCGGTGGGGGCACCGGAACCACGGACGTCACGAACGCGCCCGGCAGAGACGGCGGCAACAGCCCCGCCGGCGGCGCCGGAGCCACCAGCACCAACGGTACGAACGGCGGCAACGGCAACGGAGAGACCGCGCCGGCGAGCGCGACCACCACGAACACCGGCACCGCGTTCGTCACGAACACGAACGGCACGAACGGGATCGGCACGAACACGTCCGGCGGAGACGGCGGCAAGAGCACCGGCACCGGGCCTGCGAACGTGGCCGCCACCGGCGGCTCCGCGGGAGGGACCTCCGCGAGCGGTCCGGCCGGCATGAACCGCGCGGCGTACGGGATGGGCGCGAACGGACCGACCGGCAACGTCGGCGCGACCGTCGGGCGCTCCGGGCCGGCCGGGTCTGGTGTGCCGGCCGCGCTGCACGTCCCGGCCGCGAACGGTGGCGGTGCGACGGCCGTGATGACCGCGCCCGCGCCGAGCGGGACGTCCGCCGGTACACCCGCCGCTGGACCGGTCGCGGCAGCCGGCGGCACATCGAAGGAGCCCGCCGCGGCCAATGCGCCGGCCCGGGTCAGCGCGCGGATGATGGCCGGGTTCATGGCCGCCGAGGCGTGGCTGTCCGGCGACCCGCGCAGGACGCTCGCCGCCCTCGGGGAGCTCAACCGGCCCGAGGACCAGACCGACGAGGTCCGGGCACTGTCCATGTTGGACGAAGGCGCGGCCCGGCTACGGCTGGGTGAGCTCGCCGCCGCCGGGTCTCCCCTGCACGGGGCTCTGGTGCTCGCCCAGCGCACAGGCATGGCGCAGACGCAGGTGTGCGCAGCGGCGCAGCTGTCGGTGCTGGAGGCGGCCCGCGGCAGGCTGCGGGCGGCGGCTCGGCTCGGCCGGCAGGCGCTGGTGACCGCGGACCGCTTCGGCATCACCGACGCGACCGACCTCGGCTGGGTCCGGATGGCCCTGGCCAGCGTGTACGGCGAATGGGACCGCATCGCGGAGGCCGACCGGCTCCTCGACGAGGGCCTCGACCTGGCCTCCGGCGACCCCGACCTGCTCGTCGCGATCGCGACGGTGCGGGCGAAGCTCCGCCACGGCTCGGGCCGGCTCGCCGCCGCCCTGGAGGTGCTGCACACCGCCCGCCGCGAGCTCGGCGGCGCGCCGCTCACGCCCAGCGTGGAGCGGGCCCTGGCCCTGACGGAGGCGGAGCTGCGAATCAGCGGCGGGGACCTGGGCGCGGCCCGGCGACTCGTCGCGACCGGCGGCGACCCGGACGTGTACCCGGGATGGGCCGCCTGTGTCGACGCGTCGGCGGCGCTGGTCGAGGGCAAGGCTGCCGCCGCCGCGTCGACCGCCCAGCAGTACGCGACCCCGTCGGTGGACACGGCGCTGACCTGGACCGTGCACGCCGCGATCCTGACGTCCCTCGCCGGCCGGGCGCTCGGCGACCGCAACCGGGTGCTGCGCGGCCTGGAGGTCGCCCTGGACATCGCGGAGGAGGAGAGCTTCCGCCGGCCGTTCCTCGTCGGCGGGCACCCCGTGCGGGACCTCCTGGCCAACTTCGCGCCGCTGCTGCCCGTGTACCACCCCCTCGCGGCCGAGCTGGCCGCCGGTTCGTCGCCGCTGGCGGGCGGCGGGCGCGGCGCCGACGGCAGCCTCGTCGAGCCGCTCACCGAGCGGGAGCTGACGGTGCTGCGGTACCTGCAGGGCACGATGTCCAACCTGGAGATCGCCTCGACGCTGTACGTGTCGGTCAACACCGTCAAGACGCACGTCAAGAACATCTACCGCAAGCTGCACGCCGGCCGTCGGCGCGAGGCCGTCGAGCGGGCGCGGGAACTGCGGCTGCTGTGATGCTCGTCCGGGCCGTCGACGAGGGAACCGGACCAGCGACGGCCGCAACGCACCGCTGTGTCTGGGCGGCGCTCGCGGCCACCGTCGCCTGGCCGGCGCTCAACGTCGGCGGCGTCACCCACCCGCAGGCCGCCGCCGTCGGGGTCGGCCTGCTCACGGTGCTGCCGCTGCCGGGGCCGGCGCTGGGCATCGCGTTCGCCGCCGGGCTGGTCCTGATGACCGGCCAGCCATTCGCACCGCTGTTCGCCCTGGCCGCCGCGTCGCTGATCGCGCTGGTGGGCGTGCCGGCGCAGCACCTGCCGAGCTGGATGGGGCCGCTGTCGCTGCCGACACTCGGGGCGACGGCCCTCTTCGCCGGGCTCGTCGCCGGACTGCCCGGGGTCCTTGCCGGACTGCTGCTGGCGAGCGCCACCTCGGCGCTGATCCGGCGTGCTTGAGTACCTCCGCGGGCGGCGTACCGCGATCGTGCGCCAGCAGGCGGGCGCGGCGCAACGGGCCCTCGCCGGCGCGTCCGGGCAGCCGCGCGTCGGCCCGTTCTGGCCGGCCGACAACTGGGTGTTCGTCGCGTACGCGGCGGCCCTCGCCTGCGCCGCGATCGCCGCGCTGGGCATCCACTGGCTCGGCGCGCCGCCGCTGGGCCGCGCGATCCTGGCCGCGGTCGCCGCCACGGGGTTCCTGCTCGCCGGGCTGCACCTGGTGAGGACGCCGGCGAGCCGGGAGCGGTCGCTGCGGCAGTACCTCACCGACCCCCGCGACCGGTCCATGTTCGAGGAGGCCGCCGGGTACGCCGACCGGATCGTGCTGACCTGGCCCGCGCTGGAGCGGCTCGGCGACCCGACCGATCCCCACGACACCCTGGAACGCACGCTGTGGGACCTCGCGCACGCCCTCGCCGAGCGCGGCGAGCTGCGGACCGCCGCCCGGGCGCTGCGCGCGTCGGTGGGCGAGCCGATCGGCGCGGGGCTGCTGTTCGCGGCCGTCACCGACAGGCAGGCGGAGCTCACGCAGCGGCTGACCGAGGTCGACGCCGAGGTGAGCCGGCGGGTCGGGCAGCTGCGGCACCTCGCCGGGCTGTGCCAGGGGTTCCTGGACCAGCGGGCGGCGCAGTCGCGGGCCCGCGTGCGGATCGACGCCGCCGACGCGCTGCTCGGCGCGATCAGCGGCCGGCCGCCCCGCGACGCGGAGCCCGCGGAAACACTGACAGAACGGACCGAAACGGTACTAGCCGCATACCGCGAACTGGCCGACGAATTCGAGTAGCTACCCTGCCGTGGTGTTGAAAACCAGGCTGTTGATTGGTTCGGGGATCGCCGTCGCAGCCGTGGGGCTGTTCTTCGCATACCTGCGGATGGCGTACGCGTTCCCGATCAACAGCGACGGCGCGAGCAACGCGCTGCAGGCCTGGGACATGTTCCACGGCAACCCGCGGCTGTCGGGATGGACGCTGTCCGACGTCGCGTTCTACCCGACGGAGCTGATCCAGTACGCGATCGTCCAGGTCTTCACCGGGCCGACCGTCGACCAGATCCACATCGCGGCCGCCATCACGTACACGATGATCGTGCTGCTCGCCGCCGCCCTCGCGAAGGGCCGCGCGACCGGGCTCCAGGCGTGGCTGCGGGTCGGGGTGACCGTCGCGATCCTGCTGTGCCCGGTGCCCGGCACCGGCTACCAGACGCTGCTGTCCTCGCCCAACCACACCGGCTCCGCCGTGCCGCTGCTGCTGGCGTGGGGGGCGATCGACCGGATGCGCGACACGAAGGCGAAGCCGGTCGTCGTGGCGCTGCTGCTGGGCTGGGGCGCGTGGGGGGACCCCCTCGTCACGTTCGTCGGCGCCGTCCCGCTCGCCCTGGTGTGCCTGGTCCGTGCGCTGCGGCTGCCCGGGTCGCTCCGGAGCCGCCTGACGAGCATGGACTTCCAGCTGGCGCTCGCCGCCGGCATGTCGGTGGCCCTGTCGCACCTGGCGACCTGGGCGCTGCACGCGATCGGCGGCTACCACACGCCGAAGCCGCCGATCGAGCTGTCGCCGTGGGACGAGTGGTTCGGCCGGGCGCACATGACGGCGCGGATGCTGGGCGTGCTGTTCGGCACCCACCGGCCCGGCTGGCAGGGCAAGTGGGTCCAGCAGGGCGTCTCGTACCTGCACCTGATCGGGTTCGTCGTCGCGCTGGTCGCCGTCGCGATCGTGCTGCTGCGGACGCTGCGCGGCACCGCCGACCGGGTCGAGTCCATCATGGCGATCGCGATCTGCTGCGACATCGGCGCGGAGATCGTGTCGACGCTGCCGGTCGACCTGATGGCGGCGCGGGAGATCTCGCCCGTGCTGCCGATGGCCGCGGTCATCGCCGGTCGCGTCGTCGGACCGCGGCTCATGGCCGCCGACGGGCCCACCGGCCGGCGGTTCACGGCCCGCTGGCGGCAGGGCGTGCTGGCCGGCGTGCTGGCGCTGCTCACGCTGAACCTGGTGGCGTACTCGCCGCCGCGCGCCCAGGCGTCCGAGGGACAGGAGGTCGCCGACTGGCTGCAGGCCCGCGGGCTCACCTACGGCCTCGGCGCCTACTGGGTGTCCAACAACATCACCGTCACCACGCACCGGAAGGTGACCGTCGCGCCGGTGATCGGCGACCACGACCGGGTGATCCCGATGTGCTGGCAGTCGAAGACCGACATGTACGACGCGGCGCACGACGCCAGGTTCATCGTCTTCGAGAAGGACCGCCCGTTCTACGGCACGCCGGCGCAGGCGATGCGCATGTGGGGGTCGCCGAAGCAGCGCTTCGACAGCGGCCGCTACGCGGTGCTGGTGTACGACGTCAATCTCCTGGCAGGGTTCCCGCCACCCTGCTGACGCCTCAGGCTCACCGGACGTTTGTACAATCGTCGATGTGCGCCGGTTCGTCGTCTGGGGTGACAACGCTCTCGCACGGCGGCTGGTCGGCGAGCTGATCAACAGCTACGGCGCTCAGGTGACGGCCGTGGTCCCGTCGCTCACGCAGAACCTGGCGCCCGAGATCGCCGAGCTGTGCGCGCCCGACCCGTGGTCGATGGTGGTGCAGGAGCGGCGCCTGACGGCGGCCACGTTCCTGCGGCCCGAGCTCGCCGACGCCGAGGCGATCGCGTTCGTCGACGCCGACGACGTCGCCAACGTCGACGCGGCGCTGATCGCCCGGGAGGTGCTGCCCGACGTCCGGGTCGTGCTGCGGATGTTCAACACCGTCCTCGGCGCCGGCGTGGCGTCGCGGGTGCGCAACTGCGCGGTCCTGTCCGCGTCGGAGATCGCCGCGCCGGCGTTCGTCGCGGCGGCGCTCGGCGACAACACCCCGACGTCGATCCAGCTCACCGACGGCCAGCGGCTCGCCGCCGTCGACCGCGCGCTCGCGAACCCGGCCGACATCCGGTGCGGCCTGGCGGACACCGCCGGCGGCACCACCCTGCCCCCGGACGACGCCGCCGACCTGGTCCTCGTCAGCGTCTACGGCCAGGTCCAGCCGGCGCCGCGGCGCGACGGCCGGCACCCGCTGCGGATGACCCGGCTCGTGCTCAAGGGCGGCCTGCGGCGGGTCCTCGTCGGCGTGTTCGCCCTGATCGCGACCGGCAGCGTCGTGGTCGCCACCGTCCGGGACCTGAGCCCGTGGCGGGCGCTGTACGTCACCGTGCTCACGACCCTCGGTGGCGCCAACGCCGACCTGGAGGCCGGCCGGATCAGCCAGGCCGTCGACCTCGCGCTGGTCTTCGCGGGCGTCGCGGTCATCCCGGCGGTCACCGCCGCCGTCGTCAACACCCTCGTCAAGGCCCGCCTGAAGATCGCCGCCGGCGGCCTGGCCGTGCCCGTCGGCAACCACGTGATCGTCGTCGGCCTCGGCAACGTCGGCGCGCGCGTCGTGCAGGGCCTGCACGACCAGGGCATCGACGTGGTGGCCGTGGACCGCGCCCCGACCGCCCGCGGCGTGGCGGTCGCCCGGGCGCTCGGCATCCCGGTGATCCTCGGCGACGCCAAGGACACCGAGACCCTCGAGGCCGCGTCGGTGGCCACGGCACGCTGCCTCGTCATGGTCACCACCGACGACGTCACCAACCTGGAGGCGGCCCTGCTCGCCCGTTCGCTGCGCGCCGACCTGCGGGTCGTGCTGCGGCTGTTCGAGGAGGACTTCGCCCGGCGGATCAAGGTCGCCTTCGGCATCAACCACTCCCGCAGCGTCTCCTACCTGGCCGCCCCCGCCTTCGCCGCGTCGATGGTCGGCAGCGAGGTCGTCGACACGATCCCCGTCGGCCGCCGCGTCCTGCTCGTCGCGGAGGTCCGCGTCGGCGCCCGCTCCCTGCTGGAGGGCCGCCCGTTCCACGAGGTCGGCGTCGCCGACGAGCTCCGTCTCGTCGCCGTCCAGACCGGCCGCCCCGGCCTCGGCCAGGGCGTCCAGACCTTCTGGTGGCCCGAACGCAACCGCGGCCGGACCCTCGACCGCAGCCACACGATGATCGTCGTGGCGACCCGCGCCGGCCTCGTCTCCCTGCTGGAGCGCGCCGCCACCCGCCCCTGACACCCGCCGGTCACCCTTTACGGGTGCTGGACGGTCACCCGGCCCGGGCGACCGTCGAGGCATGGAATTCCCACCTATCGAAGGCCACGGCCTCCGTCGACGAGATCTGGCGCCTGTACGACGAGACCCGGGACTTCTGGCGGACCTGGGTGGGGCGCCCCACGTACGACGGCTGGAAGGGGCTGGCGGAGACCGTCGACTGGCTGTGCGAGCACTGGGACGAGCCCGACGACGGCATCTGGGAGTCGCGCAGCTCGGCAACTTCCCGCAGGCGTTCTCCCACCTCGGCCTCATCAACGCCGCGATCCGGCCTGGACGAGGCCCTGCGCTGACCCGCGGCGCAGAGCTGGTTCACTTGCCGGTGTGAACCCGCGGCGGTACGGCGCCATCGACGTCGACTATCCGGACACCGGGGGCGCCCGGGGTGCGCTGGTGGTCGCCGCCGAGCCGACGTTCGGCGCGCTGCTCGACGAGCGCGTCGCCTGGCTCGACGACGTCGCCCCGTATGAGCCGGGCGTCTTCTACAAGCGCGAGCTGCCGGCGGTCCACGCGCTGCTGGATCCGCTGCCACCGCTCGACCTGCTCATCGTCGACGGCTACGTCGACCTGGACCCGGACGGCCGCCCGGGCCTCGGCGCGCACGTCCGCGACGCGCTCGGCATCCCCGTGGTCGGCGTGGCGAAGACCGCGTTCCGCAGCGCCACCCACGCCGTCGCCGTGCGCCGCGGCGGCGCCGACCGGCCCCTGTTCGTCACCGCGGCGGGGGTGCCGCTGCCCGACGCGGCCGCGATGGTCGCGGCGATGGCCGGGGCGTTCCGCCTGCCGGACGCGCTGCGCCGGGTCGACGCCCTCGCCCGGGGGCGCGGCACACCTTTCCAGCGATAGTCTTCATATGTAGAGTTTCAGGTATGCCGAGGTTGCCGCACTCGTCGCCACAGACGCTGCACGTCTTCGAGGCCCTGCTCGCCGCGCCCGACGCGTGGCGGTACGGGTATGACCTGAGCCGCGAGACCGGGCTGGCGTCCGGTTCGCTGTACCCGATCCTGATGCGCCTCGCGGAGGGGGCGCTGCTGGAGACCCGCTGGGAGCCGGCGGAGCAGCCCGGTCGTCCCCCACGCCACCTGTACCGGCTGACCCAGGACGGCGCGTCGCTGGCCCGCTCGCGCCTGGCCCGGCGCGCGGCGCAGGCCACCGCTCCGGCGCCGCGCCTGCACCCGCGGACCGCGTCGTGAGCGCCGTCCACCGGCTGGCCCGCGGCGTCCTGACCGTGGCACTGGCGGGCAGCCGCAGTCCGTGGGGCGCCGCCGTCATCGCCGAGCTCGACGAGGTCAAGGGCACCTGGCCGGTGCTGCGCTGGACGGCCGGCGGCCTGTGGGTCGCGGTGCGGGAGCGGCGCCGGGTCCGCCGTGCCGTCGTCGCGGCCCTGGTCGCGACCGCCGCGCTGGCCGCGTTCCAGCTCCGCTCGATCCCGTCGGGCGCGATGGCGCCGACCCTGTCGATCGGTGACCACGCGGTCGTCGACCGGCTCTCGTTCCGGCTGACGGGCATCGACCGCGGCGACATCGTCGTGCTGCGCGCCCCGTCGGGCGTCGGCGGCTCGTTCACCACCGTCGACAGGGTCATCGGCCTCGCCGGCGACACCATCGACTGCGCCGGCGGCAGGGTGCGCCGCGACGGCACGCCGCTGGACGAGCCCTACATCCACGGCGCGGCCACCGACTGCACGCCGGTGACGGTCCCCGACGGCATGCTCTACGTCCTCGGCGACAACCGCGAGGTCGCCCGCGACTCCCGCCACTACGGCCCCGTGCCCGCCTCCGGCGTCACCGGCCGCGTCCTGCTGGTGTGATCTCCGTGGCACGTTTCGGGGATTCGACGGTCCGCAAGATTGACTAACGTTGTCTTCGACAGCAACGGAAAACACACCGGACATCGGGGAGAAACGCAATGAGCGAGTGGGACAGCGGCGACCACGGGTACGACGGCGGCACCGACTACGGTCACGTGGAGACCGGTCAGGACCACGAGTCGCTGAACCAGCTGCACGAGGTGAACGCGGCTGACAACAACTACGACTCGAACTTCGGCGTGTACGAGCAGGACTCCGCGTCGGCCGAGTCGACGTCGTTCGACCAGGGTCACCACGTGTCGGTCACGGACGCGTCGGGTGCGCAGTACGAGGAGTCGGACTTCACCTCGTACGACCACAACGAGGCCAGCGCCGACCACACGTTCGCCGCGGAGGGCTCGGAGCACTCGTCGGCGTCGGAGTACAACGAGCTCGAGGCCCTGCAGGCGCGCCTCGACAGCTCGTTCGCCTCGGCCACGCAGCTGCACACCGACGGCGGCGCCTTCGGCGTGGCTTCCAACTAAGCACCACCACACCGCTCCCCCGGAGCGTTCCGATGGCCGGCACCCTGGCGGGGGTGCCGGCCATCGGCGTTTCGCCGTTCGGTGGCGAGGCTTTCCTGGCGCTGTTTTCCTGGTCTGGAAATGCGAGTAGCCCCAGCCGGATGGCTGGGGCTACTGCGAAATTTTGTCCGGCGGCGTCCTACTCTCCCACACTCTCTCGGGTGCAGTACCATCGGCGCTGGAGGGCTTAGCTTCCGGGTTCGGAATGGGACCGGGCGTTTCCCCTCCGCTATGGCCGCCGTAACTCTATGAACCTGTCAACCACCGCACACCCCAGTCTGTCGGGGGTGCGTTCTGGTGTTGGTTCAGAATCACACAGTGGATGCGTTGTCTTCACAGCTTTTGTGTATGAGGTCAAGTCCTCGGCCTATTAGTACCGGTCAGCTCAAACCTGTTACCAGGCTTCCACTTCCGGCCTATCAACCCAGTGGTCTAACTGGGGGCCTTAACCCTCAAGGGGTGGGATACCTCATCTCGAAGCGAGCTTCCCGCTTAGATGCTTTCAGCGGTTATCCCTTCCGAACGTAGCCAACCAGCCGTGCTCTTGGCAGAACAACTGGCACACCAGAGGTTCGTCCGTCCCGGTCCTCTCGTACTAGGGACAGCCCTTCTCAAGTATCCTACGCGCGCGGCGGATAGGGACCGAACTGTCTCACGACGTTCTAAACCCAGCTCGCGTACCGCTTTAATGGGCGAACAGCCCAACCCTTGGGACCTACTCCAGCCCCAGGATGCGACGAGCCGACATCGAGGTGCCAAACCATCCCGTCGATATGGACTCTTGGGGAAGATCAGCCTGTTATCCCCGGGGTACCTTTTATCCGTTGAGCGACACCGCTTCCACCTGCCAGTGCCGGATCACTAGTCCCGACTTTCGTCCCTGCTCGACCTGTCAGTCTCACAGTCAAGCCCCCTTGTGCACTTGCACTCAACACCTGATTGCCAACCAGGCTGAGGGAACCTTTGGGCGCCTCCGTTACATTTTAGGAGGCAACCGCCCCAGTTAAACTACCCACCAGACACTGTCCCTGAACCGGATCACGGTCCGAAGTTAGATACCCAAATCCAACAGAGTGGTATTTCAAGCTTGCCTCCACAACCACTGGCGTGGCCGCTTCACCGGCTCCCACCTATCCTACACAATCGAATTCGAGTACCAATGTCAAGCTATAGTGAAGGTCCCGGGGTCTTTCCGTCCTGCCGCGCGTAACGAGCATCTTTACTCGTAGTGCAATTTCGCCGGGCCTGTGGTTGAGACAGTGGGGAAGTCGTTACGCCATTCGTGCAGGTCGGAACTTACCCGACAAGGAATTTCGCTACCTTAGGATGGTTATAGTTACCACCGCCGTTTACTGGCGCTTAAGTTCTCCGCTTCGCCCCGAAGGACTAACAGGTCCCCTTAACGTTCCAGCACCGGGCAGGCGTCAGTCCATATACATCGTCTTACGACTTAGCATGGACCTGTGTTTTTAGTAAACAGTCGCTTCCCCCTGGTCTCTGCGGCCACCAACCGCTCCACCAGCACGTGGTCTCACCATCGGTGGCCCCCCTTCTCCCGAAGTTACGGGGGCAATTTGCCGAGTTCCTTAACCACAGTTCGCCCGATCGCCTCGGTATTCTCTACCTGACCACCTGTGTCGGTTTGGGGTACGGGCCGCTCGAAACTCGCTAGAGGCTTTTCTCGGCAGCATGGGATCACTGACTTCGCCTGAAACGGCTCCGCTTCACGTCTCACCCTCAAGCAGTGCGGATTTGCCTACACTGCGGGCTACACGCTTGCCCCGGCACAACCACCGGCCGGGTCCAGCTACCCTCCTGCGTCACCCCATCGCTTGCCTACTACCCCACAAGTTCCCAACATCAACCCATCCACCCGAAGGCTTCAAGGAATCCGGAGGTTAGTACATGAAGGTTCAGCATGGACGCTTCTACGCGGGTACGGGAATATCAACCCGTTATCCATCGACTACGCCTCTCGGCCTCGCCTTAGGCCCCGACTCACCCAGGGCGGATTAGCCTGGCCCTGGAACCCTTGGTCATCCGGCGGCAGGGTTTCTCACCCTGCTTTCGCTACTCATGCCTGCATTCTCACTCGCGTCACCTCCACGGCTGGATCACTCCGCCGCTTCACCGGTGACACGACGCTCCCCTACCCATCCACACACCTGGACCCTCATCCGAAGAATCAGGCCGGGTTATCATGTGAATGCCACAGCTTCGGCGGTGTGCTTGAGCCCCGCTACATTGTCGGCGCGGAACCACTTGACCAGTGAGCTATTACGCACTCTTTCAAGGGTGGCTGCTTCTAAGCCAACCTCCTGGTTGTCTATGCGACCCCACATCCTTTACCACTTAGCACACGCTTAGGGGCCTTAGCTGGTGATCTGGGCTGTTTCCCTCTCGACTACGAAGCTTATCCCCCGCAGTCTCACTGCCACGCTCTCACTTACCGGCATTCGGAGTTTAGTTGACTTCAGTAAGCTTGTAGGCCCCCTAGGCCATCCAGTGCTCTACCTCCGGCAAGAAACACGTGACGCTGCACCTAAATGCATTTCGGGGAGAACCAGCTATCACGGAGTTTGATTGGCCTTTCACCCCTAACCACAGGTCATCCCCCAACTTTTCAACGTTGGTGGGTTCGGCCCTCCACGCGGTCTTACCCGCGCTTCAGCCTGCCCATGGCTAGATCACTCCGCTTCGGGTCTAGGACACGCGACTGAACGCCCTATTCAGACTCGCTTTCGCTACGGCTCCCCCACACGGGTTAACCTCGCCACGTATCACTAACTCGCAGGCTCATTCTTCAAAAGGCACGCCGTCACCCCCACCAAACGGTGGGACGCTCCGACGGATTGTAGGCGCACGGTTTCAGGTACTATTTCACTCCCCTCCCGGGGTACTTTTCACCTTTCCCTCACGGTACTAGTCCGCTATCGGTCACCAGGGAGTATTTAGGCTTACCAGGTGGTCCTGGCAGATTCACGGCAGATTACAGGAGTCCGCCGCTACTCGGGAACACACCAACACAGACCCGCGATTTTCGCCTACCGGACTCTCACCGTCTACGGTGCCGCTTTCCAGCGGACTTCGACTAACCACGAATTTTCTGACTGTGCAACCAGATGGCAGCCTGGTTCAGACATGTCCCACAACCCCGCACACGCAACCCCTGCCAGGTATCACACGTGCACGGTTTAGCCTCATCCGCTTTCGCTCGCCACTACTCACGGAATCACAATTGTTTTCTCTTCCTGCGGGTACTGAGATGTTTCACTTCCCCGCGTTCCCTCTACCCGCCCTATGTGTTCAGGCGGGAGTGACACCACATGACTGGTGCCGGGTTCCCCCATTCGGACACCCTGGGATCACAGCTCGGTTGACAGCTCCCCCAGGCCTATCGCGGCCTCCCACGTCCTTCATCGGCTCCTGGTGCCAAGGCATCCACCGTACGCCCTCAGCAACTTGACCACAAAAAAGCTATAAAGATGCTCGCATCCACTGTGCAATTCTCAACCAACACCAAACCCACACCTCTTTATCAGCCACAACCTCGCCGGCTACGCCGACCGGTTTTGCGACAGATGTGGATCTCGTCTGAAAACAACCCCGCTCACGCGCTGATTGTTTCAGGACCCAACAGGGTGCCTGTGTGACCTCCCAACCGCATCCAATCGCCGTTCCACGCCCACAAGTGAGCAGTACTAGGACACATGAACCGTTGTCAGGAAATCTTCGCCAGTGTCTCCGCCATATGAGCACCCTGTCGACACATTCGGTCGACCATGGGCTCCTGTCACCTTTCGGTGAAGGTTGCTCCTTAGAAAGGAGGTGATCCAGCCGCACCTTCCGGTACGGCTACCTTGTTACGACTTCGTCCCAATCGCCAGTCCCACCTTCGACGGCTCCCTCCACAAGGGTTGGGCCACCGGCTTCGGGTGTTACCGACTTTCGTGACGTGACGGGCGGTGTGTACAAGGCCCGGGAACGTATTCACCGCAGCGTTGCTGATCTGCGATTACTAGCGACTCCGACTTCACGGGGTCGAGTTGCAGACCCCGATCCGAACTGAGACCGGCTTTTTGGGATTCGCTCCACCTTACGGTATCGCAGCCCTTTGTACCGGCCATTGTAGCATGCGTGAAGCCCTGGACATAAGGGGCATGATGACTTGACGTCATCCCCACCTTCCTCCGAGTTGACCCCGGCAGTCTTCGATGAGTCCCCGGCATAACCCGCTGGCAACATCGAACAAGGGTTGCGCTCGTTGCGGGACTTAACCCAACATCTCACGACACGAGCTGACGACAGCCATGCACCACCTGTGAACGCCCCCGAAGGACACAACATCTCTGCTGCTTTAGCGCCCATGTCAAACCCAGGTAAGGTTCTTCGCGTTGCATCGAATTAATCCGCATGCTCCGCCGCTTGTGCGGGCCCCCGTCAATTCCTTTGAGTTTTAGCCTTGCGGCCGTACTCCCCAGGCGGGGCGCTTAATGCGTTAGCTGCGGCACAGAGAACCGGAGAGGCCCCCCACACCTAGCGCCCAACGTTTACAGCGTGGACTACCAGGGTATCTAATCCTGTTCGCTCCCCACGCTTTCGCTCCTCAGCGTCAGTATCGGCCCAGAGACCCGCCTTCGCCACCGGTGTTCCTCCTGATATCTGCGCATTTCACCGCTACACCAGGAATTCCAGTCTCCCCTACCGAACTCAAGCCTGCCCGTATCAGCTGCAAGCCCACAGTTGAGCTGCGGGTTTTCACAGCTGACGCAACAAGCCGCCTACGAGCTCTTTACGCCCAATAAATCCGGACAACGCTCGCGCCCTACGTCTTACCGCGGCTGCTGGCACGTAGTTGGCCGGCGCTTCTTCTCCAGGTACCGTCACTTGCGCTTCGTCCCTGTCGAAAGAGGTTTACAACCCGAAGGCCTTCATCCCTCACGCGGCGTCGCTGCATCAGGCTTCCGCCCATTGTGCAATATTCCCCACTGCTGCCTCCCGTAGGAGTCTGGGCCGTGTCTCAGTCCCAGTGTGGCCGGTCGCCCTCTCAGGCCGGCTACCCGTCGTCGCCTTGGTAGGCCATCACCCCACCAACAAGCTGATAGGCCGCGAGCCCATCCCAGGCCGAAAAACTTTCCACACCCCACGATGCCGCGGAGAATGAATATCCGGTATTAGCCCCCGTTTCCGAGGGTTATCCCAAAGCCTAGGGCAGGTTACTCACGTGTTACTCACCCGTTCGCCGCTCGAGTACCCCGAAGGGCCTTTCCGCTCGACTTGCATGTGTTAAGCACGCCGCCAGCGTTCGTCCTGAGCCAGGATCAAACTCTCCAACAAAATCTGGAAAATCAGTCCTGGCAACAAACAATCGTTTGTCACCAAAGGAATCCTCGGACACGACAACAAAGCCATGTCACGGGGTCAATCAATTGGCACTGGCTTAACAAGCACCCTGTTGAGTTCTCAAACAACCAACACACACCTTGAAACCGCCTCTTTGTTGAGGCGCTCTCTCGGGGCCTTCGTAACTGTAGAGCGTCTCGGTCGATTTCGCCAAATCGCGATTCCCAGGGGATTCGCTAGCATCGCCCGATCACACCCGCGCTGACGCACACCGAAAGGTGAGTGAAATTGCGGGTGGCCTCGCACACCGGCCGATGATCGCGCTGCGACACATCCGCCCGGCTCGTGCTGGCTGTGCAAACTTACTCTCCCCCGCCAGCCCTGTCAACAACCACCCAGGACCCTGCGCATCGCCGGCACGATTTCCGCAGGTGAGAACCGGGTTGCGGCGAGCGCCTCGGCCCTCGCGACGGTCTCACCGAGCGCGGCGGCGGGCGCCGAACGGACCACCGCGAGCAGCCACGCCTCCAGCAGCGTCCCGTCCGAGGGAAGTTCCAGCTCAGGTGGCGGGACCGGAGCAACCGGGGAGGTCAGGGGCTCGCCCGCGGACGCGTACAGGCCGGGCATGACACCGACCCGGAACGGATGCACGCACGTCGGCACCCCTGTGTCGGCCGTCACCCGATAGCCGAGGGAAGCCGAGAACGGGACGGTGGGCGACGGCCGCGCGGCGACGTCGAAGGCACCCAGCGGCAGGCGCTGCCCCGGACATGCGACGCACGTCTCGTCCCGGAGCTCCTCAGGGGTGAGCATCGCAGAAACGCCGGGGGTCGAAGAGGCCGAGTGGATGCCGGGTCGCGCCGGTGAGCGCCAGGTCCGCCAGGATCTCGCCCACCACGGGGACGAACTTGAACCCGTGGCCTGAGAAGCCGCACGCGACGGTCACGTTCGCGTGCCCGGGATGCCGCCCGATGACGAAGTGCGTGTCCAGGGTGTTGGTGTACATGCAGGTCTTGCCGCGCAGGTAGGTGCCGGCGATACCGGGCACCCGGTCGGCGAGGTGCGCGGCGACGGCTGCGATCTCGTCGGGGCGGATCGACCGGTCGATCGTCTCGGGCGTGGTCACCTCGCCGCCGCGGAAGAACGCGACCTTCACCCCGCCGGAGGGGCCGTCCAGCGCCGGGAAGCCGTAGACCTGCGTTTCCGGCGGCCCCTCCCAGATGAAGATCGGCTGGCGGTCCGGCAGGTACGCCGAGACCCCGCCGACGGGCTGGAAGAAGAACTGCACCTGCCGCTCCACGGAGAACGGGATGCCCAGATCCGCGAGCAGCGAGGGCGCCCACGGCCCCGGACAGATAACCAGGGCTCCGGCCGAGTAGGTGCCGCGAGCCGTCCGCACCTGCACCGCGGAGGACGATGACGTCCACTCGGTGACCGGCTCCTCGAAGCGCAGCGATGCGCCCAGCGCCGAGGCCCGGTCGAGGTTGGCGCGGACCGTCTCCTCGGGGCGGACGAGTCCCGCCTTCCGCTCGTACAGGCCGACCTCGTGCGGCTGAGGTCGCAGGTTGGGGAACCGCCGGCGGATCTCGGCCGCGTCGAGCATCTCGTGCGGCAGCCCCCACTGCTCCGAACTGCGCCGGCTGCCGGCGACCGTGAGGCTGTCGGGCGAGCCGATCATGATGCCGCCGCACAGGTCCATCAGGTCCCGCCCGGAGTCCCGCTCGAGCGCCGCCCACAGCTCGTACGAGCGCAGCAGCAGCGGCACGTAGGCCGGGTCCTCGAAGTAGGTCTGCCGGGTGATCCGGGACCCGCCGTGGCTGGCGCCCTGGTCGTGGGCGGGCCCGAAGCGCTCCAGGCCGAGGACGCGCCGGCCGCGGGCGGCGAGATGGTGCGCCGCGGCGCTGCCCATCCCGCCGAGCCCGATCACGATGACGTCATAGGTCTCCACTGGTCGTCGAGACTACCGGCTGTAGAACTCCACGATGAGCTGCTCGTCACACAGGACGGGCACCTCCCGGCGCAGCGGCAGGCGGATCAGCGTCGCGGTCAGCCCGGAGATGTCGACACTGAGGTACGGCGCCGTCCGCTCGCCCACGTGCGCGCCGGCGGCGGCCACCACGAACGGCGTCTTCTGCCGGCTCCGCTCGGCCACCTGGATGACGTCACCGGGGCGCAGCCGCGCGGACGGGCGGTCGACCCGGCGGCCGTTCACGGTGAGGTGCTGGTGGGTGACGACCTGCCGGGCCTGGTAGATCGTGCGGGCGAAGCCGGCCCGCAGGACCAGCGCGTCGAGGCGGGTCTCCAGGTCGACGATCAGCTCCTCGCCGGTCTTGCCGGGCCGGCCGGCCGCCCGTTCGAAGGCGTGCCGCAGCTGGCTCTCCCGCAGGTTGTACTGCGCCTTCAGCCGCTGCTTCTCCAGCAGCCGGACCTTGTAGTCGCTGTGCTTCGGGCGGCTGCGCCCGTGCTGGCCGGGCGGGAACGGGCGACGCTCGAAGTACTTGACGCACTTGGGGGTCAGCGGCATACCGAGCGCCCGGGACAGACGGACCTTCGGCCGAGACTGGTTCATTTGCAACCTCTCTACTAAGGTAAGCCTAACCTTAGGAGGTCTCCTTGTCCGGGATCAAGCTCCCCACCGCCGCGGAACGGCTCCGCACGCTGCTGGCCGCCGCGTCATCCCTGACGCTGCACGTCCCCGGTCACCGTTGCGACCTCATCGGCCGCCATCACGTCGACGAGACCGGCCGGGTGATCGTGGAGCTGCCCGCCGGCAGCCACGTCGCCCTGCTCGTCGAGGCCGAGCGTGACGTCGCCGCGGTGATCGAGATCACCGACGTGGCACCGACGCCCGTCAAGGGAAGGGTGCGGTCCAGGGCCGTCTATCAAGGGTGGCTCCAGCACGACGGAGACCTGCGGGCCGTGCTGGAGCTCGCCGAGGCGACCCTCGCCGATCCGCTCCTCGGCGAGGTCCGGGTCGACGCCGGCGAGTTCGCCGCCGCACGCCCCGACCCCCTCGCGACGGATGAGGCGGACCTGCTGTGCCATCTGACCGGCGCGCACCCGGAGGCGATCGAGCACCTGTCGCGGCTGATCCCGCCGCACCACCTGCACGGCGTGCGCCGCATCGCGCCCATCCGGATGGACCGCTTCGGCGTGGTGCTCCGGCTGGAGTTCGCCGCCCGCCACCGCGACGTGCAGCTGCCGTTCAGCGCGCCGCTGCGCACCGCCGAGGAGGCCGCGCCGCGCATGCACGAGCTGCTCGCCCGGGCCCGCTGCTGCCAGCGCAACCACTCCGGACACTGAGGCACTACCATCTAGAGATTTACATCTCTGGATGGAGGCCCAAACCCATGCGCCGAATCCTGCTCAGCACCCTGGCGGCCGCGGCGATCCTGCTGCCGTCCCCGGAAGCATCGGCCGCGCCCGTCACCAGCTGGACCAGCACCCCGGGCACGGCGTGGTGGACCGACGCGACGCTCACGGTCAGCATCGACGACTCGGTCCGCCCGTCCGTCGCGGCCGCGCTGGCCAGGGCCGTCACGCTCAAGGGCGGCACGGTCCTGCGTGAGCCGGGCACGTTGCGGCCGCACATCGCCGGCGGCGACTGGTTCAACACGACGAGCGGTCGTTGCCTGCTCGGCTTCAACGCCAAGGCCGGCGCGACGTACTACTTCCTGGCGTCGGCGCACTGCGTCCCGGCGGTCGGCGCGACCGTCTACGCCGGCACCGGGACCGGCACGGTCCTCGGCGTCGTCGCGGCCCGGGACCCGAGCTACGACTACGCGCTCGTGCGGTACACCAACACCACCATCGCCAAGCCCAGCACGGTGAACCTGTTCGCGGGCGGCCTGCAGCCGATCACCTCGTTCGGCTCCGGCACGGTGGGCCAGGCCGTGCGCCGCACCGGACCGAACGGGGTCCGCACCGGCACGATCACCTCGCTGAACGTGACCATCAACTACGCCGGCGGCACGCTGTACAACATGATCCGCACCACGGTGTGCAGCGAACCCGGCGAGAGCGGTGGCCCCCTCTTCGCCGGATCCGTGGGCATCGGCATGAACTGGGGCGGCAGCGGCAACTGCGCGACGGGCGGCACGAGCTACTACTCCTCGGCCCGGCGCGCGGCGACGACATACGGCGTTGCCCCTTACTAAAGTCCCGACCCCGTGCCACGTTTGAGCGGAAGGATTTCGATCTACGAATAGGGGAAGCGGATGCGGCTCGGCGTCCAGTTACCAACCTCCGGCGCCCTCGCGGGGCCCGCGAACATCGCGCGGGTCGCGAAGGAGGCCGAACGCCTCGGGTACGACTCGGTGTGGACCTACGAGCGGCTGCTGCGGCCGATGGCGGAGATCTCGATGTTCGGCGCACCGCCGGCGCGCATCCCCGAGACCTACCGGCTGACCTACGAGCCCCTGGAGACGCTGAGCTACGTCGCCGGGATGACCGAGACCGTCAAGCTCGGCACCAGCGTGATCGACGCGCTGCTGCACCCGCCGATCGTCCTCGCCCGCCGCTTCGCCACGCTCGACCAGCTCAGCGGTGGGCGGGTGATCGCCGGCCTCGGTCAGGGCTGGATGCCTCAGGAGTTCGAGGCGGCCAATGTACCGATGAAGCGCATGGGCGCCGGGATGGACGAGGTCGTCGCGGCGATGCGGGCCTGCTGGGGGCCCGACCCGGCGGAGTACCAGGGCCGCTTCTACAAGATCGAGGCCTCGGAGGTGAACCCGAAGCCGGTGCAGCAGCCGATCCCGGTCCTGTTCGGCTCCACCACCCCGGCCGGGATCGCGCGGGCCGCCCGGATCGCCGACGGCTTCAATCCGATCGCGTTCTCGCCGGAGCAGCTGACCGAGACGGTCGCCACGTTCCGCCGGCTCGCCACCGAGGCCGGCCGGGACGCCGCCGCGCTCACCGTCGTCGCCCGCGCCAACGTGCCGCTGACCGACGACCCGATCGGTGAAGGCAGGCCGTTCCTCGGCGGCTCACCCGAGCAGGTCGCCGAGGACGTCGCCCGCCTCGAGGGCAGCGGCGTCGACGAGATCCTCGTCGCCAGCATCCGGCAGACGGACATCGACCTTGAGCTCCGCCTCCTCGACCGGCTCCGGAAGGCGGTCGACAGCTCCGCCTGATGCCAGTCCTTGCTGTCGCGTGTAAGAATTGTCTTACAGGTGTCGAGCAAGGATGAGAGGTGGCGTCGTGAAGGCGTTGGTCCAGGACGCGTACGGGCCCCCGCGGGACGTCCTGCGGCTGCGGGAGGCCGACCCGCCGGAGCCGGGCCCGCGGCAGGTGCTCGTGCGGGTCGCGGCCGCGTCGGTCAACCCGGCCGACGTGTTCCTCAGCACTGGCAGGCCGTGGCTGGTGCGGCTCGGCGCCGGGCTGCGCCGGCCGCGGCGCACCATCCCCGGCGGTGACGTCGCGGGGGTGGTCGAGGCGGCCGGGGCGGAGGTGACCCGCTTCCGCCCCGGCGACGCCGTCTTCGGCCGGTGCGTGGGCGCCTTCGCCGAGCTGGCCGTCGCCGCCGAGGACGACGTGGCCGCGAAGCCGGCGGCGATGTCGTTCGAGGCGGCGGCCGCGGTACCCCTCGCGGGCACGACGGCACTGCAGGCGCTCCGCGACGTCGCCCGGGTGCGGCCCGGGCAGCGGGTCCTGGTCGTCGGCGCGGGCGGTGGGATCGGCGGGTTCGCCGTCCAGCTCGCCAGGCACTTCGGCGCCGAGGTCACCGGGGTCTGCGGCACCGCGAGCGTGGACCGCGTCCGGTCGCTGGGGGCCGGCCGCGTCATCGACCACACGCGCGAGGACTTCACGGCCGGCGACGACCGCTACGACGTCATCCTCGACAACGTCGCGGCCCGGCCGCTGTCGCGGGTCCGGCGGGTCCTCGCACCGGCGGGCGTGCTGATCCCCAACAGCGGCCGCGGGCGGCTCGCCGGCCTGGACCGGATCGTCGCCGCCCGGCTCACCGGCCTCGTCGTCCGGCAGCGCATGGCGACGTTCATCGCCCGGGACAGCCGCGACGACCTGGTCACGCTCGCCGGGCTCGTCGAGGCGGGCGCGCTCGTGCCACCCGTCGGCGCGACCTACCCCCTGGCAGCCGCGGCCGACGCCCTCGCCGAGGTCGCCGCCGGCCACGCCCGCGGGAAGCTGATCGTCGTGCCCTGAGGGGCAGCGTTCCGTGAAGGTCAGCGCTCCAGGACGGGGACGAGGCGCCCCGGCGGCGTCGCCCGGCGGTTCCACTCCCTCGGGTAGCCGACCGAGACCTCCTGGTGCCGCACCCCGTCCTGCCAGGTGGTGCGGGGGATGTGGAGATGGCCGTACACGACCTCCCGCGCCCTGAACCGGGTCGGCCACTCCGCGGTGAGGTCGGTGCCGCACCACAGCGCGAACTCCGGGTAGCGCAGCACGTCCGTGGGGTGCCGCACGAGCGGGAAGTGGTTGACCAGCACGGTCGGCAGCTCGGCGGCGGCGGCCTCCAGGCGCGGCTCGGTCTGCTCGACCCTGGCGCGGCACCAGGCGTCGCGGCCGCTGTACGGGTCGAAGTGCAGCAGCACCTCGTCGGTGCCGACGATGCCCGCGGCCTGCGCGGTCGCCATGGCCTCCTCGGTGCTCGACGTGCCCGCGGGCCACCACGAGTAGTCGTAGAGCACGAACAGCGGCGCCACGATCACCGGCCCGCCCTCGCCGTCCCACACCGGATACGGGTCCTCGGGCGTGACGACCCCGAGGTTGCGGGCCATCGCCACCAGCCGCTGGTAGCGCTCCTCGCCGCGCGACTGGTCCGGGTCGTCGCGGGTCGTCCACAGCTCGTGGTTGCCCGGCACCCAGATCACGTTGGCGAAGCGCTCCCGCAGCGTCCGGAGCACCCACCGGACATCGGCGACCTTCTCCCCCACGTCGCCAGCCACGATCAGCCAGTCGCCGTCGTCCGTCGGCTTCAGCTGCTCGACGATCTCCCTGTTCTCCTGATACGACACATGCAGATCACTGATCGCCAGCAGTCGTCCGGTCACGATTGGACCTTAGCCGCTGGCATCGCCCGGTGACGATCTCGTGCGTGCGGGACACGACGCGGGGCCCGCACCGGTGCGGGCCCCGCGGGTGGTCGACGACCGGTCAGCCCACGGTCGGGATCGGCACGACGGTGTCCGTCGGGACGGGCACCACATCGGTCGGCACAGGCACCACGGTGTCGGTCGGGACAGGCACCACGGTGTCGGTCGGCACGGGCACCACGGTGTCGGTCGGGACAGGCACCACGGTGTCGGTCGGCACGGGCACCGCGGTGTCCGTCGGGACGGGCACCGGGACGCTGGCGCACGACGGCGTCGAGCCGGGCACCGGGGTCGCGCCGGTGGTGTCCCCCGGCGACGGCGTCGCGCTGGTGTCACCGGGCAGCGGCGTCGAGTTGATCCCCGGCAGCCCCGTCGAGGTGTCGCCGGGCAGCGGCCACGGGTTGGTGCCGGGCTGCACCGACGTGGTGTCGGCGGGCAGCGGCACCGTGCCGGCGGCACCACCGGTCGGCACCGTGCCGTCGCCGGGCGTCGGCATCCCGGTGTCGCCGGGCAGCGGCACCGTGGTGTCGCCCGGCGTCGCGATCGGCGTCGACCCGTCCATCCCGGGCGGGATGATGATCGGCGCGCCGGTGTCGGACGGCGCCGTGGTGGGTCCGCCGGGCAGGTTCGGGTCGGGCGTCGCGCCCAGGCCGCCGGGCGTCGTCCCCGGGTAGACCGGTGGCAGGCCCGGGTCGACGGTGCCGCCGGGCGTCGGGGTGCCGAACGTGCCGGCGCCCGGGCTCGTGGCACACGGATCCGGGACCGTGAACGGGCCCCCGTTCGGGTCGGTGGTCATGGATGGGTCCGGCGGCTGCGCGATGCTCGGGTCGGTCCACGGCGGCATGGTCTCCGCGACCCTTGCCATGCCGTCGCCCGTCGCTTCGTGCGCGCCCGCCGTCTGTACGATCCCGCCGGTCAGCGCGACGAGGAACCCCGCCGCTCCGACCACGACCGGAATCCGGAGCCGGCCGCCTTTCGGGCGCTGTCGTGTCTGAGACATCTCGTAGAAACCCCCGTTGGTCTCGCTCGATTGCCCTTCACCCTACGTAGTTGGCCAACTACAGATCGCTGAAACGCGAGATCTTTGTCGTATCTCGCGACGCGCCGTAGCGCCACGCCGGCGAAGAGCAGCAGGAGGCCGGTGACCAGGAGCGAGCCGACCGGTGGTCCCGTGGTGGCGAGCCCGCCGGTCCGGGCCCGGCGCACCGGGGGCGCGGCCGCCGGGCCGGTGCCGGGGCCGCCGGTCACGGGGGCGGTCACCGGTTCGGGCTCCGGACCCGGCAGCGGCCCGATGTCCGGCGCCGAGCCCGGCAGGTCCGCCCACAGCAGGAGGCTCCGCACCGTCCCGTCGGGAGCGACCCCGCGGGCCAGGAACGCCAGCCGCATCCCCGCGGTCGCCGTCGCCGGCACCGCGGTCGCCACGACCGCCGTCCCGTCCGTCGTGGCGGTGGGGGTGCCGAGCAGGTCCACCCGCACGTCGTCGGCGGCGCCGCCCGAGGTGTAGGCGGCGAACCGCACCGACGAGTTGGGCGCGAACCCGCCGCCGTCCAGCGTGATCGGGTCGCCCGGCTCCATCACGTCGCGGGCGCCGCCGCGGCTGCTGTTCAGCGAGCCCGACGCGATCAGGTCCGTCGCCCGCGCCGGCATCTCCGGGAACGTCGGCGTGGTCCGGACGGCGGCCGGCACGGGTGGGCCTTGCGAATTCGTGACGTCTGATCTTTCGCCACCCCCGCTGTCGGGGTAAAGACGGCGCCCTCGTGAAAAGAATGTGCCAACGATGACAGCGCCGTTGACCAGCACCTACTGATGCTCATAGGTTTCACATCCTTGGATGGATGGAGGCACTATGAGGTTGAACAGAGGCGGGCGGGTGCTCGCCGCGGTCGCGACGCTGGTGGGGGCCGCGGCGGCTCCCCTGGTGGCGGCCCCGCCGGCACTCGCGGTCACGAACCCGGCGAGCTACGTCAACACGCTCGTCGGCACCAACGGCGGCGAGACGTTCCCGGGCGCCGACACGCCCTACGGGATGGTGCAGTGGAGCCCGGAGAACACCGCCGGCAACCAGACCCGGACCGTGCGGCCCGGCGGCTACGGGTACAACGCCACCCGGATCCGCGGGTTCAGCCTGACCCACATGTCCGGCACCGGCTGCGCGGGCGGGTCCGGTGACATCCCCTTCATGCCCTACGTCGGCGCCGTGAACTCGTCGCCGACGGCGGACACGACCGACGCCAAGTACGCGAGCAACTTCTCCCACGCCGACGAGACCGCCACCGCCGGCTACTACCGGGTGGGGCTCAGCTCCGGCGTCAACACCGAGCTGACCGCGACCACCCGCACCGGGTCGGGGCGCTTCACGTACCCCACCGGCAGCACCGCCTCGATGCTCATCCGCACGTCGAACTCCGAGGTCGGCAGCAGCGCCGCGACGGTGAACATCGACGCCGCCAACCGGACCATCAGCGGCTCGGTGACCAGCGGCAACTTCTGCGGCTACATCAACGCCGTCGGCCGGCGCAGCTACTACACGCTGCACTTCACGGCGGTCTTCGACAAGCCGTTCGCGAGCGTCGGCACGTGGCAGGACGGCACGCTGCGGGCCGGCACGACCAGCGCCTCCGGCGGCACGACCTACGGCACCGACGGCTGGCCGGTCGCCGGCCGGGGCTCCGGTGGCTACGTCACGTTCGACCTCAGCCAGGGCACTGCCGTCGGCGTGCGGGTCGGCATCTCGTACGTGAGCCAGGCCAACGCGCAGGCGAACCTCGCCGCCGAGAACCCGGCCGGCACCACCTTCGACACGGTGCGCCAGCGGGCCACCGACGCGTGGAACACCGAGCTCGGCCGCATCGACGTCACCGGTGGCACCACCGCCCAGCTGCAGACGTTCTACACCGCGCTCTACCACGCGCTGCTGCACCCGAACGTCTTCAGCGACACCAACGGCCAGTACGTCGGCATGGACCAGCAGGTGCACTCGGCGGCGAGCGGCCACGCGCAGTACGCGAACTTCTCCGGCTGGGACGTCTACCGCGGGCAGGTGCAGCTGATCACGCTGCTGCGCCCCGACGTCGGCGCCGACATCGCCCAGTCGCTGCTCAACCAGGCCACCCAGAACGGCGGCGTCTGGGACCGGTGGACGCACAACCAGGGCGGCACCCACGTGATGACCGGCGACCCGGCGCACGCGGCCGTGCCGAGCATCTACGCGTTCGGCGGCACCGGCTTCGACGCGACCGGCGCGCTCAACTCGATGGTGCACGCCGCGACCACCGTCACCGCGGCGGACCTCAGCCGGGACGGCTGGAACGTCATGGTCGTCGGCGAGCGCCCCTCGCTGGACAAGTGGCTGTCCATCAACTACATCCCCGCCAACGGCAACGCCTGGGGCGGCGCCGGCGAGACCCTCGAGGACTCGGTCGCCGACTTCGGCGTGTCGCAGCTCGCCCAGCGGCTCGGCAGCACCACCACCGCCTCGCAGTTCCTGGCCCGGTCGCAGTACTGGAAGAACGTCTACAACCCCGGCAACGGCGGCTACATCCAGGACCGTAACGAGAACGGCACCTGGCCGTCCTTCAGTCCCGGCAGCTCCAACGGCTTCGCCGAGGGCAGCGCCGCGCAGTACACCTGGATGATCCCGCACAACGTCCGCGGCCTCTTCGACAAGATGGGCGGCAACGCCACCGCCGTCAGCCGGCTGGACTCCTTCTTCCACAACAGCGACGGCAGCTGGGCCCTGACCGGCGCCGGCGGCACCAAGTCCGAGATGGACAACGAGCCGTCGATCGGGGTGCCGTGGCTCTACAACTTCGCCGGCCGCGCCGACAAGGCGCAGCAGACGATCCGCCAGGTGCTCAACGCCCTGTGGGCGCCGACCCCGTCCGGCATCCCCGGCCAGGACGACCTCGGCGCGATGTCCGCCTGGTACGTGTGGTCCGCCATGGGCCTGCACCCGCTGACCCCGGGCCGCGCCGAGCTGCTCCTGTCCGCGCCGCTCTTCCCGGGCGTCACCGTCAAGCGCGGCAACGGCAAGACGATCACCATCACCGCGCCCGGCGCCGCCACGTACGTGCAGAGCCTCACCGTCAACGGCACCGCCTCCACCCGGGCGTGGCTGCCGGAGTCCTTCGTCGCCAACGGCGGGACACTGGCGTTCACGGTCGGCACCACCGCCAACCCGTCGTGGGGCAGCGCTGTTGCTGATGCCCCGCCGTCGTTCGACACCACGGTCACGCCGCCTGCCACGAACCTGGCGCTGAACCGGCCCGCCACCGGCTCCGCCGCCTGCAACACCAACGAGGGCCCCGCCAAGGCCGTCAACGGCAGCGTCTCGGGCGGCACCAGCGACAAGTTCTGCTCGACCGCGTCGACCAAGTACCTCCAGGTCGACCTCGGCGCCGCCACCGCCCTCAAGTCGGTGACGGTCCGCCACGCCGGCGCCGGCGGCGAGTCCACGTCGTGGAACACCCGCGACTTCGACGTGCAGGTGTCCTCGGACGGGACCACGTGGACCACGGTCTCGCAGGTCCGCGGCAACACGGCGAGCGTCTCGTCGCACACGTTCACCGCGACCGCCCGCTACGTCAAGCTGAACATCCTGACCGCCGAGCAGGGCACCGGCGGCGCGACCCGCATCTACGAGTTCGAGGTGTACTGACAGCTCACCGGCCGGCCCCGCTCACTCACGGGGCCGGCCGCCACCGCGACGACGTCGGCCCCTACCGCCGCTACATGCCCGCCCTGGACCGCTTCGCCCGCCGGGTGATCCCGCTCCGCAGTTCTTGAGGGGTCACAGGTGGGAGCGTGCCATGCGCGCCCTCGGCTCGCCGCGTCGACGGTCCCGCTCACCGCGGTGGGCCAGAACTGCCGAACCGTCCACATCGGAGCTACCAGCGTCGGGCGCCGCCGGATTCGGGAACCCGGCGGACGGTCAGCCCGCCAACCGCTACGCCCGGGCCAGCCACCGCAACCGCGACGATCAGGGAACAACGAGACTGCCGCGGCGGGGGACAAACGCACCCGCGCGGCCTGCCACATCGGCAGACTCGCAGCACCGCGCGGGTGTGTCGCATCCACTCATCCCGCCTGGCCTTTCACGAGGTGAGATTGAGGATCATAGACAGTCAGAGCATTCTTGGCGGCCAGGCGTTCAACAACCCTCGCCACCTCCTCCGCCCTGGACCAGGAAATCGCAAGCAGGACGCACGCATCGGTGGAGTAGATCCCCGCGGCCCAGGGCGCCGAATCGTCGTCATCGTCAGGAAAGACCTCCAGGAGATCCTCCAGAAATGCCGCGATCGCCGGACTGGGCTCAACGACCCCCACGATCCCATCCGCCAGGCGCTCGTAAATGGCAAATGCCTCGTCACCCGTCAGCGGACCCACTTGATACCAGACGGCCAGGTCGAAGCTCATCTCTCCCACCAACTCTCGCAACGGCCAGATCGAACGTTATTTGATGATCCAGACATCGAACACTCCGTGCAGCACCTGACCGGCTTTTGTGGTTACTGTCCACCCGTCCTTGTTCAACTGCGCGTCGAATGCCCTTTGATTCGGATTTCGTGTTGCACCACGGCCCTTGGTCTCGATCCCGTACCACTTCCCGTTGACTTTGACAAGGCCGTCATATTTTCGCGACTTCTTGAAGGGCGGCATCCAGACCTCGACCTCTTTGCGGATTACCTCCTCGACACCATCGAACTCCAGCTGGTCCCACGCATTTTCCTCATCGCCGGCACCTACTTGTCCGCCGCCGTTACTCTTGCCGAACTTTCCGGTTTTCCAGCGCACCTGCCCACCGGAGTCACACTCGCAGGTAGATGAGTGCTCGCTGTCGCCGCAGTTGTGGACGAGGACCGGCTCACTACCGGCCATCACATAGTACGTGTGGATCTCGGCAACGGTGAGGTCATGCATGACCCGTGACGCATCGAGGAGTTGGACCTCGAGAACGACCACCGTTGCGCCGTCGAGTGTATGGACCTGCTCGCCCGACTGAAGGGCCGCCGCGTCGACCCATGCCTGGCGGGTCACGGACCAGAATGGATGACGCTCAGTCGTGTGCAGGGTCTCGACACCGTCGTCGCCGGCGAGCGTGACATCGACGAGATCACTATCCAAGTTGACGTGTTGACGCTCGACCACACGTGTCGTCGTCCGACCCGTTTCCGGGTCCGTGGCTACGACCTCGTCGCCGGCGTTGACGTCTTTGATGGGTTTGACGGAGCCGTCTGCCATCTGGACGGGCGTCTCCGGATCGAAGCTGTGGCCCGCGCCCTTGCCACCACACTTGCTGGGATTGCCGCCCTTGCCAGCACCGCCGCCTGCGGCGTTGGCGGCATCGTCGGTCATGCCGCCGGCGGCGTTGTCGGCCTTCTTGGCGCCGGCGCCGATGCTGGCGGCGAGTTCGTCTGCCTTTTTCCTCGCCGCGGCGATCAGGTCGTCGGTGCGTTTGATGACGTCGTCGGCGATTTTTATCGCCTTCTGCCAGGCCTTGTAGGCGGAGAAGGCTCGGTCGACGCCCTTGATGATCGACTTGAGTGACTTCAGGACGCGGCCGGACGGGAACAGGCCGATCAGGGCATTCACGCAGGAGCTGACCTTGCCGGACCTGATGCAGTCGACGATGTCGGTGATGCCGAGGAAGTCGAGGAGGAACGCCAGCCCCTGTTCGAGGATGATGTCCATGATCGACTTCTTCTTGACGGCCTCGGCCTCGGCGCGGGCCGCTTCCTCCTCCGGTGTGAGGCCGGGCTTCGTGGCCGGGGGCGGGCCAGGGCTGGCGTCCGGATCGGCCGGGAACGCCTCGCCGGTCGGGTCGGCGTTCACGATCGGGGCGTTGTTGCCGTACGCGTAGCCGTTGAGCCGCTGCGGGTCCTCGGGGATCGTGAGCGGGTCGACCGAGATGAAGCGGCCCAGGGTCGGGTCGTACTCGCGGGCGCCGAGGTGCGTCAGGCCCGTCGACTGGTCCTTCGTGCCGCCGATGAAGCCCTTGTCGCCGGGCCAGCCGACGACGGCCGCGCCGCGGTCCTCGCCGAACGGGGTGGCGCGCCGTTTCTGGAAGGTGCCGGTCGACGCGTCCATCGCCAGGGTGGCGGTGCCGTGCGGGTCCGATGCCAGGTAGGTGAGCTTGTTGTCGTTGGTGCGCACCGCGACGGTCAAGCCGCCGTGGCTGTAGTAGCGGGTCGCGGTGGTGACGCCGCTGGTGCTTGCGTGGATCTCCTGGCCGGGCAGGTAGAGCGTGGTGCCCGTGTCGTCGCGGCGGATGAGGCGGCCGCCCGCGGCGTCGTTGAGGTACTGGGTGATCTTCGTGCCCTCGGTGACCTTGGCGAGCTTGCCCTCGGAGTTCCATTCGAGGATCTGCGTGCTGCCGCCGACGACCCGCTGGGTGGTGTTGCCGGACGCGTCGTACTGGTACGAGGTGAGCGTGCTGCCGCCGACCGTGGTGCTGGCGAGCTTGTGCCCGGTGCCGTAGACGTAGTTCTTCGTCGGCTCGCCGGGCAGCTCGTGCTTCTGCTCGGTCGTACGGTTGCCGGTCTTGTCGAAGGTGTAGCTGCTCCAGTACGGCGCCGGACCGCCGAGGTTCGCGGTGGTGCGGTTCGCGGTGCCGCAGTCCAGCGTGGTGGGCGTCCAGGCCTCGGTCATTCGCCGCAGGTAGTCGTACTGGAAGCACTGGTGGTCCTGCGGCTGCCCGGTGAGGGCCGGCTGGTCCGAGACCGACGTGACGTTGCCGACCGCGTCGTAGGTGTACTTCGCGTTGTAGGCCGACGCCCCGCCGTTCGGCCGCGCCGACGACGTGAGCAGCCGGCGGGTCGCTTCCTCGTAGGTGAACTGCAGCAGCATCGAGCGGTTGCCGGCGCCGGTGGCGCCGACGGTCACGCTGATCGGCTCGGCGAAGGAGTTGTAGGCGCCCGTCTGGACGTAGGAGGAGGCGCCGACCAGGGAGATCGGCAGACCCCAGGTGTTGTACCCGTAGGTCAGCGTCTCCGCGGCGAGGCTGCCGGCCGCCGGGAGCTTCGTCGTCTTCGGCGAGCTGTCGAAGTTGAAGGTGTGCTCGTACGTGTAGGTGCCGGCGAGACCGCCCTCGATCATGGGGATGCCGACCGACGTCTTGACGGGCAGCATCGCGTGGTCGTACTCGACGACGGAGTCCCGGTACTCGTCGGCGCCGACCCACCGCGACGACGACGTCAGCAGGCCCTTCTTGAGGGTGTCGTACGTCCAGGTGGCGAGGCGCTTCTCCGGCGTGCTCGTCACGTCCTTGAGCTCGAGCGGGCGGCCGACCGTGTCATAGGTGATGCCGAGGGCGTAGTTTCGTGCGTCGATGGTCTTGACGACCTCGCCGTACTGGTTGTACTCGATCTTCGACGTGCCGCGGTCCGGCTCCCGGGTCTCCTTCGTGCGGTGCAGGTCGTCGTAGAAGTACTCCCACGTGTTGCCGGCGGAGTCTTGGACGACGCTCTGCTGGCCGTCCTTGGCGTAGCTGTACTTGGTCTCGTCGTAGCTGGTCGGGTCCGACGGGGTCGGCACGCCGGTCTTGTACTGCCAGAGCTTCGACACCCGGCCCTGCGGGTCGTAGGTGACCGTCGCGGCGCCCGCGCCGGCCGGCGGCGTCGTGCTGATCTGGTCGCCGTTGTACGTGGTCGTCGTGCGCCACTTCTCGAACAGGCCAGACGAGTTGTGCCCGAACAGGATCTCGGCGGTGACGCGGCTGGCGCCGTCGTAGGTGGTCTGGATCTGGTTCGGCAACGACGCGTCTGCCAGCGGCAGGTAGCTGAAGCCGGAGGGCGCGTCGTTGTTGATCGGCCCGGAGCGCTTCACGATGCGGTTCTGGCTGTCGTAGTCGATCGTGTTGACCGAGCGCCCGCCGTTGGGGCTGGCGATCTGGGTCTGCCGCAGCCGCAACAGGCCGTCGTAGATCTCGTACTTCGAGGTGTACTGCGGGGCCAGGGTCCCGGCCGGGGAGCCGGTGACCTGTGAGGGTGACTGCAGCGTCGTGGTCACGACGACCGGCGGGGCGTTCCGCTGGATGAGGTACTGGTAGGTGGTGTTCGGGGTGTCCACGCCACGGATGCGGGTCGGCCCCCAGACCTTGAGCACTCGGCCGAGTGCGTCGAGTTCGACCTCGGTCTTGACGTCACCCTGCGCGGTGGCGTTGCTTGAGTCGCCGTTGACGACCGGGGCGCCCCACGCGGGGTCCGAGTCGAGGTAGGTGACGTGGCCGATCGGGTCCTTCGTCGTGATGCGGGTGATCGGCCCGTTGCCGTTGCGGGCGTAGGTCGTCTGCGTCCGGTTGCCCTTGACGTCGTACCCGTCGGTGAGGTTGCCCTCGGCGTCGTAGACCGCCTTCGACTTCGTCTGGTAGGTCGCGCTGCTCGCGTTGGCACCGGTGAAGCCGTTGAACTCGTCGACACGGGTCACGAGACCGCGGGCGCCGACGTAGCCGAGCGTGTCCGAGCCGTCGTAGTAGGTACGGCTGTCGGACAGCACGTCGGCCTTCGGCGGGTCGGCCACCGAGCATGCGGCGCTGAGCTTCTGGGCGCGGACCGGCCGGTTCGGCAGGTACGCGACGCTGCTCGACGCGAACGTGTACTTCGTGCACTCGTCGTCGTTGACGTCGCCGACGACGCCCATGTTGTGCACGGCGGTGATCGTGCCGTCTGCAGCGAGGGTGTTGACGACCCGCGTCTCGCGGACGTTCGTCGGGCTGAGATAGGTGAACGAACTGGTGGCCGTGGTGGCGACCTTGGTGGCGTTGATGACGCCCCACGGCCGGGTCTGCGACGCGGTCGCCGCGGAGACCCAGAAGTCGGCGATGGAGGTGCTGAGCCTGGTCGTGGCGTCGAGGAACTGGGTCGTCTCCCGGGTCATCCCGGTGAAGCGGTCCTCGTCGGGGACCGACCCGCCTCTGGAGTCGGTCACGTTGACCGTCTTGAAGACGCCGGCCGTGGCGGTGCGGTCGCCGTGCATGCCGCGGTAGAACCGGGACTCGGTCTTGCCGCGGGCGCCGTCGACGCCGTCGCCGGTGTAGGTGACGACGGTGCCGTAGCCGCGCCACTGCGACCAGGTCTTGTCCTCCTCGGGGGTGATGCCGTCGAGCTCGTCGAAGCGCCAGGCGGCGTCGCCGACGTAGTCGTAGTCGGTGACGACCTGGGTCACCGCGGGCACCGTGTAGCCGGAGACCGACTGCGTGACCCTGTCAACGATGTACTTGTGGAAGTAGTCGATCCGGTTGGGGAACGCGTCGTCGCTACCCTTCACCGGCATGCAGCGCTGGGTGTTGGTGGCCGGTGACGCCGGGAGGTTGGTGCGGGAGCAGTTCGTCGGCGCGTAGCGGACCGCGAGGGTGCCGCCGTTCTCGTTGGTGATGCCGATGATGCGGCGCCAGTTCAGCGGCGCGATGTTGTTGGCGAGGTCGTCGACCCGGTTCGGCAGGAAGGTGCCGTCGAAGGTTACCTCGGGCATGACGATCTCGGGTGTGGCGCCGCGGCCGGTCTGGGTGATCCCGTCGAGCCACAACGCGTAGCCGGTCGCGGCGTCGCCGCTGACGTAGGAATGGCGCAGCGTCCAGCGGTCGACCGGCCGGTAGCCGACGCCGTTGTTGTTCAGGACCTCGGTGTCGACCTGCTTGAGCCGGCGCTTGGTGAAGAAGGCCGGGGAGAACGTCTGGGTGCACGGCGCCGCGGAGCAGTTGAGGTCCATCGGCGTGTCCGGCCAGTTCCACGCGTCGTTGCAGTTCGTGTTCGGCAGGCACCGGTCGCCGGTCTCGAAGTGCACCCGGGCCAGCGCCGGGGTGGTGTAGACGGCGTTGCTGCGCTGGCCGTAGTCGACGCGCTTGAGGTTGCCGCCTCGGGTGTACCAGTCCGGGTGGTCCGCGTCGCCGTACCGGGCGTAGTTGTTGGTCTCCGGGTCGTAGAAGTACGACAGGGTGTTGCCGTGAACGTCCACGACATAGTCGACGTTCCACTTGTACGCCTGGCGGCAGGCGGACGCCTGGAACGACGCGTTGTAGCACGGCTCGCCGGGGTGGTTGCCGTACACCGGCAGCGTGAACGTCGACCTGGTCTCCTCGTTGCCGTTCCAGCCGGGCAGGCGGTTGTAGCCGAGGTAGTACTGGGTGCCGTCCGGCGACGTGAATCTCCAGTACTCGCCGTTGTCGTCGCCGTTGTTCCGCCCGCTGTCGAGCAGCTGCTCGGCGATCGAACCGTCGTCGTTCTTCAGCTTCCACGTGTTGGTGGTGCCGACCCGGACGAGCTCCGAGGAGTGGCCGTTGAGCGAGATGGTCGCGTTGTCGGAGAACCAGCACATGTCGCCGGTCGGGCGGGTCTTGTTGTTGGCCGCGCCCTCCATGTCGGCGGCGCAAGGCTTGTACCGCCGCTCGATCTGACCCGGCGCGAACTCGAAGCCCATGCCGATCCAGGACGGCTGGTTGTTCGCGGCGTTCGTGCGGCCGTCGACGCCGCTGGAGGCGTACGACAGGCTGATGCTCGGGCTCGGCCCGCCGTTGGCCGGCGGCACCCGCAGCGGGTAGGACCAGGTGAACTCGCCGGTGGCGCCGCCCGCACCCCACGACGACGAGGTCGTCAGCGACGTGGCGCCGAAGTTGCCGGCGCTGCCCTGGACGCCCGCCTGGACGGCGAGCAGCTTGGTCGCGCCGCCGGCGAGGGTCACGTCACCGCCGATGCGCGCCGCCTGGCCGTCGTTGGTGGCGGCCAGCTTCCGGCCGGTCCGGCAGGCGCTCAACTCAGGAGTGCTCGCCGCGCACTCGGGCAGCTCAACCAGTTGCAGCCGGGAGCTCCAGGCGCCGCCGTACGCGGCACGGAAGCCGCTGTAGTCGACCTCGACCGCGATCTTGTCGGTGCTCATCGTCCGGTCCGGCCGCGACACCCGCAGCAGCAGGCCGTCCACACCGGACCTCGCGGTGCGGGCCCGGTCGTACACCTCCACCTGCACTGCCTGCGGACCCGCCAGCGGCACCTTGCGCAGGTCCTCCCGCACGTCGCCGCGGGCGTCGCCGACGAAGACCGGGCTGCCGCCGGCCCGAGTCGGCCCCGCCTTGGCCGCGCTCACGACATCGGCGTTGGTCCGTGCCGGCTCCGCCGCGAGCCGCCGCGCGGCCAGGTCGACCGTCGAGGTCTCGGCCTTCGGCCACACCACCGGCGGGCTCGCCTTGAGGGCGATGTCCTGCTCGGCGTCGGCGATCGGCTTGACGACGTTCTTGCGGCTCTTGTCCTCCGGGACGATCCGCTCGACCTGGTTCGGCTGGGCCGCGAAGGGGTCGACCGGCGCGGCGTGCGCCGGCAGGACCGACACGGCACCGCCGGCGAGTGTGACGCTGAGCACCCCGATGAGCGTCGAGACAGCCCAGCGACGTCGGCGACCGCGCTGACGAGCCGGCGGAACTTCGGGCCGCACAACAGAAACCACAGACCAGGCCACGGCATCCTCCCCGTTACGAGCCGTAGAGCGATACCTCACGGAGAGGGGTCGCCGCTCGATCATGCATGTGCATGTAGAGATCCGCAAGACATTGAAATTTTTATGCATATCGTTCTAGGCTCCGGCACGACGGCACCGCGGAGCAGTGCGGCCAGGCCTCCAGCCAGCCCATATGCACCGACAGGTGTCGACGTCATGAACAGCGGATGTCGTGTGGGTCGCCCCAGCGGGCGGCCCACACGGCGTTGCGGGCGCGGCGACAGGCACCCACGGGGAGGGCACTCATATGGCGACACAGGGGACGCGGCACAGCCGTGGCCGGCGATGGCCGGTCTTGTCCATCGCGGCGGTTCTGGCCGCCGCGGCAGTGATCAACTGGCCGCAGTTCGACCGGCCGGAGCCGCCGGCGTCGCAGCCGCCGGTCGCCGGGCGGCAGGCCCAGCAGCAGCCGGGGGCGACGGCGGCCGACGTGCCGACCGCGCAACGGTTCACCGAGGCCAAGCGCACCAGCCGGCCCGTCGAGATCCTCGAGCGGCGCACCGAGACGACCGAGTACTTCGCGAACCCGTCCGGCACCTACACGATGCGGCAGTACACCGTGCCGGTGCGGGTCAAGCAGGGCACGACGTGGGTGCCGGTCGACCTGACCCTGCAGCGCGCCCCCGACGGCGGCGTGCACTCGAAGGCCGGCCCGGTCGACGTGACGTTCTCCGGCGGTGGCAACGGCGACGTCGTCCGCGTGCGGGACCACGGCCGCGAGTTCACCCTGACCTGGCCGAAGGCGCTGCCCGCGCCCCGGCTCGACGGCGACTCGGCCGTCTACCCCGACGTGCTGCCCGGCGTCGATCTGCGGGTCACCGCGCAGCGGACCGGCTTCAGCAAGCTTTTCGTCGTGAAGGACCGCGCCGCCGCCGACAGCGCGGCGTTGCGCAGCCTCACGTTCGGCGTGAAGACGAAGGAGCTGAAGCTCACCGGTCGTGCGGACGGCGGGTTCGTCCTGAAGGACCGCGAGGGCAACCAGGTCTTCGCCGGCGACGCACCGTCCATGTGGGACACCCCGCTGCTGCCCGCCGGCGCGACCGAGGAGCAGCGGCTGCAGGCGCAGCCGGCCCACACGGCGACGGCGGGCTCACGCGTCACCGGCCACGACATCACGATCGTGCCCGACCGCGCGATGCTCGCCCGGTCGGACCTCAACTTCCCGGTGTTCGTCGACCCATCCGCGATCGTGGTCACCAACGGCAACTGGACCCACATCAACCAGGCCAACGGCAGCAAGTCCTACTGGTCGGAGGACCGCGACCGGGCGAAGGTCGGCTACTCGTACTGGGCCTCGACGAAGACGCCGTGGCGGTCGTTCTTCCTCTTCGGCACCCCGACGCTGAGCGGCAAGCAGATCACCCGATCGACGTTCTCCATCACGCTGGACCACTCCGGCAGCTGCAATGACACGCTCGTCTACCTGTACTCCACCGCGAACGTGTACAGCTCCAACGCCGTCACGTGGAACAACTCCTCCGGCAGCGGCACCTGGAACTGGCACCTCGGCGCCCAGTCCGGCCACGCCAACCAGGGCAACGGCTGCGCCGGCGGCAACCAGCCGGACATGAACATGTACTGGTCGAGCGACCAGTACCCGGCGATCAACTCCGTCGTGCAGAACGCCGCCAACGGCGCCTACGGCGCGCAGATGACCTTCGGCCTGCGCGCCGCCGACGAGGGCGACCGGTACCAGTGGAAGCAGTTCATGCCGTTCAGCGCGGCGCTGACGGTCGAGTACAACAGCACCCCGAACGTGCCGTCGGAGCTCGACACCGTCCCGCCGTCGGGCTGCGGCTCCGAGCAGCGGCCCACCCGGATGCCCGCCGGGATGCTGACCCCGACGTTCACCGCGCTGCTCAACGACACCGACGCCAACACGCTGCACGGCGAGCTCAACGTGCTGCAGGGCGCCACCGAGACCGTCGTCTTCGCCGCCAAGACGTCCGGCGTCGCCAACGGGTCGTCGGCCGCCTGGCCGCAGGTGCCGGCCGGCACGCTCGCGGCGAACACGCTGTACTCCTACCGGGCCCGGACCAACGACGGCACCGGCGTCAGCGCGTGGAGCAACCGGTGCTTCTTCATCGTCGACAACCAGGGCCCCGATGTCCCGGTCATCGACCCGGCCGTGCGACCGGTGACCGACCCGGCAGGACCCGAGGACTTCCCGAACGGGGTCCCGGTCCGCAACACCGGCGAGTCCGGCAGCATCGCCTTCCGCCACGCCGCCGGTGACACCGACATCGCCGGGTACCGCTACGGCTTCGCCGCGGACAAGCTGACCGGCTGGGTGCCGGCGCAGGAGGACGGCAACGCGACGGTGCCCATCACGCTCTGGACGAACCCGGAGACCGGCTTCCCCGAGTCCGAGCTTTACGTGCAGGCCGAGGACCGGGCCGGCAACGTCAGCCAGACCACCGCCGGGCCGTACTACCTGGTCGCCAACGACACCGGTGCGGTGCCGGCCGCCAAGCGCGGCGACGTCAACGGCGACGGCAAGGGCGACATCTCCGCGATCATCGACGCGGGCGGCGACCGGCTCCGCGCGTGGACGCTCACCTCCGACGGCGCGGCCCCGGACGGCAACATCCAGCTGTCCACCCAGACCGTCGGGTGGGACACCGGCCGCGACGGCTCGTCGTTCGTCACCATGCGGTTCGTCAGCGGGGACTTCACCGGTGACGGCCTGAGCGACCATGCGCTGTTCCGGCAGGACCCGGACGGCCGGCTGCGGCTGTACCTGCTGCAGTCCAAAGGCAACCGGTTCGACGTGGTCGACGGCGTGCTGTGGACGAGCCCTGCCGGCGATCCGCTGTGGAACCTGGCCGGCATCAAGGCCCAGTCCGGCGACTTCGACGGCGACGGCGACACCGACATCGCCGTCCTGCGCAACAACGGCTCCGGCGGCTGGACCGCCTTCCGCTTCAACAGGGACCCGGCGACCGGGCAATACGCGCCGACCCAGTGGCGCACCGAGTCGATCGGCTGGGCGTGGGGCCGCTACGACATGCTCGCCGGCGACTTCGACGCCAACGGCCACACCGATGTCGCGCTGGTGCAGGAGGCGGGTGCCACCACGAAGGTCTGGAAGTACATGTCGGGCCTCATCGGCTCCAACGGCGTGCCGACCGCCGCCGACGCGACGGTGAACGCCCAGTACAACCGCAGCCGCTTCACGGCGGGGAACTTCGACGGCGACACGACCAACGGCCGCGGACGCACCGACATCCTCATGCTGACGGAGACGTCCTCGAACACGAGCAACCTCACCGTCGTCACCTCGACCGCCACCGGATCCACCGTCGGCGCCGCATGGCCGGTCGACACCGCGTTCGACTCGCGGAAGGTCAACCAGCTGCAGTCGGCCGACTTCAACGCCGACGGTCGCGACGACCTGGCGGCGTTCGCCGGCGGCCAGGTCGCCGGGGTGACGCAGCTGTGGACGGCGCTGTCCACGACCACCGGGTTCGCGGCGCCGACCATGCAGCGCACGTGGACCGTGTCGGAGAAGCCGGAACGCCGGGCCGCCTGGCGCTTCGACGAGACCGGCACCGGCGTCTCCGACGACTACGGCGACAACCCGGCCACCGTGTCCGGCGGCGCCGCTCGCGGAACGGGCCACACCGTCCGCGCCGACGACCGCAGCCTGGTGCTCAACGGCACGAACCAGTACGCGTCGACGACCCAGCCGGTCGTGCGCACCGACCGCGGGTTCAGCGTCGCGGCCTGGGTGAAGCTCGCCAGCACCGGCGGCTACTACACCGCGGTCGCGCAGGAGGGTGTGAACCAGCCCGGGTTCATCCTCGGCTACGCCCCCGGCCAGTGGCGGTTCCTGTTCACGGCGGCCGACAACACCACCCCGACCTACCTGGGCGCCATCGCGGCGGTCAACCCTGTGGCGGGGGTGTGGACACACATCGCCGGCGTCTACGACGAGAGCGGGCTCATGCGGCTCTACGTCAACGGCGTGCTGGCCGCCACCTCGTCCCCCCGGTCCACCGTCTGGAACGCCCACGGTCCCCTGCAGATCGGCCGGACGAAGCTCGGCACCTCCACCGGCGGCCAGGACTACTTCCCCGGCAGCATCGACGACGTCGACATCTTCGACCACGCCGCGACGGCGCACGAGATCGCCACCCTGGCGACGACCGGCACCGTCACCGGCAGCCCGACCGCGTCCAGCACCGTCACCGCCGGGCGCAGCCTCAACATCGCCAACGGATACAGCGACTTCCAGCGCAACATCAGCGGCCACATCGTGCGGTTCACGGCCTCGGTGACCGTCGGCGTCACGATCGAGGACTGGGGCGGCAGCGCCGCGAGCCAGCCGGTGGTCTACCAGGTCGGCCCCGACCTGGACGTGTTCTTCCGCGGCACCGACAACCACCTGTGGAACTACCGGTGGTCACCGACGAACGGCCTGACCAAGACCGACTGGGGCGCCGGTGCGGCGGGCGGCGTGAGCGGGTTCGCCTACAACGGCGAACGGCATGTCTTCACGCCGGCCTCCGACGGCACCCTCCGGCACTGGTACCAGAAGCCCGGTCAGGCGCCGGCGTTCGAGACCTGGAACGGTGCCCCAGCGGCGGACGCGACCCCGTCGGCGTTCCTGACCACCGACAACCGCTTCGAGGTCTTCGTCCGCAACACCGCCAACCACCTCCTGTGGTGGGAGCAGCCCCGGACGATGACCGCCGCACCGGCTCCCGTCGCGTTCGCCGGTGCCCAGACGGTCGACGGGGACCCCTCCGCCGTCGTCGTCGCCAACCAGATCAACGTCTTCGCCCGTGTCGGCACCGGCACCGGCGGCAAGCCGATCCACCGCTGGTACTTCACCAGCAGCGGTCCCTCGACCCCGATCAGCGACGTGACCTGGGGCGGCGGCGCGCTCGGACAACCGACCGCGGTGTGGTGGTGGACCAACGAGATCTGGGTCTACGCCCGGGGCACCGACGGCCACCTGTGGCGCTGGAACGGCCGCTCCGGTGCGCCGAGCACCATCACGTACACGTCCTTCGGCGGTGGCTTGCTCTCGTCGGGCTTCAGCGATCCGAGCGTCCACACCGACGTCGGCGCCCAGCACTACATCTTCGACCACGGCGCCGGCGGCACCCTGCAGTACTGGTACTGGTACTACACCGGCGAGATCGGCTGGGGTGACTGGAGCGGCGAGCTGGGCGTCCTCAGCCAGGGTTCGTAGTACACGCCGGTGGTGCCGGGATCCCCGATCGGATCCCGGCACCACCGGCGGGCACCGCCACGGCCCCGTGGGGCCGGTGGACGATTGCCGCACCGCGCGCGGCGCCTACCGGGTGCAGCCATCGACGGATAGGCTTGGCCGACCGTGAAACTGCGGCCGGCACCGAAAGGCAACTCTGTGACCGACGTCGATATGGATAACCGCGAGGTAATCACTGCGGACGGTCGCAAACTGTTCGTGGCGGCGTCCGGAGCGCCCGGCGGGACGCCGGTCGTGCTGCTGCACGGGACGCCCGGCAGCCGCTTCGGGCCGCGCCCCAGATCGAGTGTGCTCTATCGGCTCGGCGTCCGGCTGATCTCCTACGACCGCCCCGGCTACGGCGACTCCACCCGGCACCGCGGGCGGCGCGTGGCCGACGCCGCCGCCGACGTCGAGACCATCGCCGACACGCTCGGCCTGGACCGCTTCGCCGTCGTCGGGCGCTCCGGCGGTGGCCCGCACGCCCTCGCCTGCGCGGCCCTGCTGCCCGAGCGGGTGACCCGCACGGCGGTGCTGGTCGGCCTGGCCCCGCGCGACGCCGAGGGCCTCGACTGGTACGACGGGATGACCGAGGCCAACGTCGACGAGCACACCGCCGCCGACGCGGACCAGGCGGCGCTCACCGAGCGCCTGGACGAGCTGGCCCGCCGCACGGCCGACGACCCCGAGTCGTTCATGGACCTGCTCTGGGAGCAGATGACTGAGGCGGACCGGCGGGTGGTCAACGGCCTGCCGATCCGGCGGCAGTTCCTGGACACGTATCGCGAGGCGCTGCGCCGCGGGCCGTACGGGTGGATCGACGACGATCTCGCATTTCAGAACAACTGGGGATTCGCGTTCGAGGACATCACCGGACCGGTCCTGCTGTGGCACGGCGCCGACGACAATTTCTCGCCCGTGAATCACAGCCGCTGGCTGGCCGGCCGGATCCCGCACGCCGAAGTGCGGGTCCAGCTGGAGACCGCGCACTTCGGCGCCGTCGAGGCGCTGCCGGAGGTCCTGGTCTGGCTCGCCGCCGACCCTGTCCCGACCGGCGACGCGCTGTAGCCCGCCGCCGGGCGGCGGTCTTAGTACGGGTGCGGGTCGATGATCCGGTGGACCAGCTCCCGCCGGCGCAGCGCGTTGACGGTCGGATGCTGCTGACCCACCCGCTCCTCCAGCGCCGCGACCCGGTCGACGAAGTCGCCGCCGCCCACCTCGGCCAGCTGCCGCACCAGGCTCAGGTTCGCCTGGCAGCGCAGCGCGTTCGGGTGGTCGGGCAGCAGCACCACCTGCATCTGCTCGGCGACCCGCTCCAGGGTCTCCATGGCGTTGTCCAGCCCGCCCGGCGTCTCCGCGACGCAGACCGCCCAGTTCATCCGGGTCGACAGCGTGTACGGGTGCTCGTCGCCGAGCTTGCGGTGCAGCCCCTCGACGGCCTCCTCGGCGAGCCGCACCGCCAGGTCGTGGTCGCCCTGCGCCCGGGCCAGCAGCGCGAGGTTGCCGATGCAGACCAGCGTGTGCGGGTGCTCGTCGCCGAGGTTGTCGCGGTACGTCTCGTACACGTCGGTCAGCAGCTCCCGGGACTCGGCGAACTTCCCGAGTGACAGCAGGGTGACCGCGAGGCTCAGCCGGCTGCTCAGCGCGTCCGGGTTGGTGCGGCCGAACGTGACGGACAGCTGGCTGCTGGCCGACTGCAGCAGCTCCGCGGCCTCCGCCGCGCGGCCGGCGCTGTGCAGGGACACGGCCAGGTTGGTCTGGCACACGAGCATGCCCCGGGCGTCCTCGGCGCGGGTGACCTTGTACTGCTCGTACACGGACGCGAGCCAGTCGACGGACTGGTCGTAGTCGCCCGCGTCGCGGATGTCCCGGCCCAGGTTCGTCGCGGAGTACAGCGTGTACGGGTTGGACTCGCCGAGGATCGACTTGCGGGAGTTGTACGCCGCCTCGTCGCGGGCCCGGGCCTCGTGGAAGTCGCCCATGAGCCGGTAGGAGATGGCGAGGTTGCTCAGCGCCGCGAGGGTGCGCGGGTAGTCCTCGCCGAAGTCGTCCAGCCACGCCGCGTAGGTCGAGATGTCGGTGTCGAGGGCTTCCCGGTACCGGCCGAGGCCACGCAGGTCGCGGGCGAGACCGCCGGCGGTCATCAGGGTGTGCGGGTGGCGCGCCCCGAGCAGCTCCTGCTGGGTGGCGAGGACCGCCTCGTCCAGGCGCAGCGAGTCGGTGAAGTTGCCCTGCGAGCCCAGGATGTTGGCGTGGTTGAACCGCAGGTGCAGCAGCTGCCGGTGCAGCGTGCGGCGCTGGTCCGGGTCCTCGGTCTCCTCCAGCATCTGCGACCAGATGGCGTCGAACTGCTCGGCGCTCTGCCGGGCGCCGACGAGGTCGCCGCGCAGCCACTGGTACCGGACCCGGTCGATCATCAGCGCGCGGACCGACTCGTCGTCGCTCAACGCGGCCTTCGTGACCTCCACGTGCGGCCACAGCATCCTGTACTGCGGCCACGCGTCCGGGTCGTCGACCTCCTGGTTCTTCGGCCGGGCGGCGGCCAGCACCCGGTGGACCTGCCGGCGGGTCTGGGTCAGCTCGTCCTCGCTCATGCGGATGCGCACGGCGTGCTGCAGGAGCCGGTGGACGAACACGGTGCCGGTGCGCTCCCGGCTGCCCGGCTCGCCGCGCAGGTCGAGCCGCAGCAGCGCGAGCCGGTGCACCTGCTGCACCAGCGACGCGCGGAACATGTAGTCGGACACGTTCGGGTCCAGCGGGCGCAGCGCCGCCGCGAACTCGTCGCTGTACACCAGGTCGAGCGCGATCTCCGGGGCGAACACCGAGCACATCTGCAGCAGCCGGTACGCGGCGGGCGAGCGCTGGTTGAGCCGCCGCAGCGACAGGTCCCAGGTCGCCTCGATCGGGGTGTCGGACTGCGGCTCGCGCAGCCCCCGCGGTCCGGACCGGGCGATGTGCACGAGGTACTCGTCGACCGCGTTGCCGGTGTCGGCGAGCCACGCGGCGGCGGCCGCCACCGCGATCGGCAGGTCGCCGAGCAGCTCGGCGATGCGCCCCGCGTCCACGTCCTGCATGGTCGGCACCCGCTGGCGCAGGTGCTGCTTGCTCTCGTCGCGGGTGAACACGTTGACCGGCAGCAGCTTGACCCGCTCGCCCCAGGTCGACATGCGCGACGTGATGATCACGTGGCCGGTGCCGGTCGGCAGGTACTGCTCGATGCCCGGGGCGTCCTCGGCGTTGTCGAAGACGATCAGCCAGCGCTTGTCGGTGTGCTGCAGGCTCTGCAGCACCGCGCGGGCGTACTCGGGCGTCGACTGCCGCGCCGGCACGCCCAGCAGCGTGCCCAGGTCGGCGAGCTCGGTCTCGATGACGTTCGACTGCTCGACGTTCATCCAGAAGATCACGTCGTAGGCGGCCCGGAACCGGTACGCGTACTCGATGGCGAGCTGGGTCTTGCCGATGCCGCCCATGCCCTGCAGCGCCACCGGCTCGTTGCCGGCGAGCACCACCGCGGTGCCGGCGCGCAGCTGGTCGCGCAGCTGGCGCAGGTCCTGCTCGCGGCCGGTGAACCGGATGTTGCGGCTGGGCATGCTGAAGACCAGGTTGTCCCGGCCCGGGAAGCGCGGCCCGCCGGCCACCTCCGCATCGACGTGCTCCACGTCGGCGCCGATGAGCCGCAGGATCCTGTCCACGGCCACCTCGGCGGTGGCGCCGAAGACGGTCGCGGTGTTGGCCTGCGGGATGCCGGCGAGGCGCCGGACGTCGGCGACGTAGACGGCGAACGGCGCCCGGTCCGCGGCCCGGTCCGGGACCACGTGGGTCGCCTCGCGCTCGACGTTTGCCTGCGAGACCAGCACCAGGGTGCGGGTGAACCCGTCGACGGTGGTGTCCTTGGGGTCGCCGTCCCACGGGTCGATGACCTGGACGCCGGCCTGCTGGAGCACGTGCGTCACCCACTCCGCCCAGACGCGGTCCTGCCGCGCGTACCGCAGCAGCACCTCCCGCTCGGCGACCACGGCCTGCCGGATGAACCGGGCCCTGGTCCGCTGCCGGGTCACCTCGTCCATCGGCGGGAGGCTCGTCACGTCCCCGCTCGTGATCTGCGCGGTCAGCGCCTCGTAGGCGGCCAGCAGCGACGTGCGCACGCCCGGCTCGTCGCCGAAGACGGCGAGGACCTCCTCGTAGGCGTAGAAGGCGCGGTACGGGATCTCCACCTTCTTCCAGTACTCGCCGCGCTGGTCCGGGTCGAGGCCGACCGGCAGGCCGGCGAAGCGCTGGATGGCGACCCGGCGGCCGATGTCGGCCTTCTCCTGCTCCGACGGGTCGACGCGCATCGGCACCGGCAGGACCCTGATCTTGCGGTGCCGGCGGTCGACCAGCCGCGCCACGTCGGCGGCGCCGTCGATGCCCTGGTCGTTGAGGGTGAAGCAGGTGACGAGGGTGTCCGGCAGGTGGATCGTGCAGATGTCGGCGACGTCGCTGAAGCCGGTGCGGCTGTCGATGAGCGTGTAGTCGTAGTGCCGCTTCATGTCCGCGCGCAGCGCGTCGAGGAACAGCCCGCCGCGCTGCCGCTCGTAGAACGCGTCCCAGTCCATCGCGGCGAGGTTGCTGGAGTAGTCGTTGTTCTGCTGGCCGGCGGACAGGAAGTCCAGCGTGCCCTCGTCGGGGAAGCCCGGCCAGCGCAGCGAGAACGAGTACTTCTGGACCCGCGCGTACTCCTCGTACCAGCGCTCGTCGTCGCCGCGGTGCCGGGTGGTCGCCCACTCGTACTCGCGGATCATCTCGATGACGCCCTCGGTGCTGTCGAGCGCGGCGCGGTCCAGGAACGGGCTGAAGTACCGGGCGAGGCCGGGCGACTCCAGGTCCCAGTCCACCACGAGCACCCGCTTGCCGTTCGCGGCGAGGATCCAGGCGACGTTGGCCAGCGCCATCGTCCTGCCGGTGCCCCCCTTGTACGAGTAGAAGGTGATGACCTTGCCGTCACGGTGGTCACTCATGCTTCCTCACCCTCGCTGGAGGACGGTGTGCCGCGCCCGGCCTCCGGCCGGCCGAGGCGGGGCCTGGTGCCGGGCGGGCTGGCCGGCGCGTAACTGGGTCCGTTGTTCATGTACTCGCGCCGCATGCGGCTGACGATCTCGGGCATCTCGCTGCGCCAGCTCGCCACCGTGGTGAACCGGATGAACCGGTCGGTCCGGCGCAGCAGCGACTCGAGCTGGCTGAGGTACCGGGTGCCGTGCGGCTCGAACCGCGGGTGGTGCTCGTCGACGACCGCCGCGATCGTCACCCACGAGTACGGGCAGCGCAGCGTCGAGCGCACCAGGTCGCGTCCGCCCGGGGTGGCGAGGATCCACGGATCGATGAGGATCATGCCAGGGTAGTCGCGGTACATCGAGTCGTCGGCGGTGTAACCGACCACGTCCACCGGTAACCGCAGCCGGTCGGCCTCGGCGGCGACCTCGTCCGCGACGGCGTGCCCGCCCGCGAACGGCTTCCAGTGCTCGGCGCGCAGACCGTAGCCGTGCGCGGTGCCGCGGCCGTCGGGCAGCGGCAGGTCGCCGCTGGTCGGTGCGAGGACCGCGATGGTGAACGGCGCGGTCGGCCACACCCGCACCCGGTAGGCCTCGACCATGTCCACGGTCTGCGTCGCGACGAGCGGGGACCGGTCGGCGATGCGCACGACCTCCTCCGCCATCCGCCGCAGCACGCGCTCGTACTGCTTGCGGAACGTGCCGATCCGGCACAGGACGCTCAGCCCGTTCATCACGTACTCCGGCACGTCCTCGGCGAACCGGCGCGCGTCGGCGACCTCGGCCCGGTAGACGTTGCCCGGCAGCGGCGCCCACAGCACCGGCAGGATGTGCTCCTCGGCGGGCGTGCCGTTCGCCGCCGACGCGAGCCGGCCCATGAACGTCGCCCGGTCGCTGCGCGCCTCGCGGCTGACGAGGTACTTCTGCGAGTACAGCGCGACGAAGACGTCCGCGGACGCGAGCGCGGCCTGGATCTCCGCCTGCCGGTCACGGTCGGCGGGCACGGCCACGTCCGCGAAGCCGAGCGGGGTCTTGCCCGGGCCGACGATCGCGCGGATGTGCTGCACGAGATCCTCGTAGAACTGCTTCACCCAGTGGTCCGGGGTGACCATGGCCGCCGTCGCGCGAGGGCGGGCATAGCTGAGGTAAAAATACCGGCGGACAGGCTCGTCGACGCCGTCGTCCGGCTGGCTCACGGGGCGCGCTCTGACATCACTCGAGGCACTCCCGTCGTCACCCGGCGCAAGGTACGACCAGAGTAAATGCGTGACTCAACCTCACGCCACCCTCACGAAGCGGCGTGGGCTACGCGAAACTACGGCTGGTTTGTTTGCAACTCTCCCACCAGGGGCCGCGTGCCTCTTGGCGTATCCCAGCGTGTGCGCCCGCTGGACCCACCAGGGGATCAGGTCCCGTTCGAGAGTGAAGCCGTGCAGGCCTCCCGCGGCTCCGCTCACACACAGCGCTCGTCCGTCGGCGCTGGCGAGCCAGCTGCCGTCGGGCGCGACTGCGGGGGGGCGGCCAGCTGGCCTGACGCAGGGCGCCTGGCGGGAGCGAAAGTGGAGCGGAGAGCCTCGGTCAGGTGCGGTCCGAGGCTCGGCGGGTGGGGTCGTGGGCCGTTGGAGGCAGTGCCGGCCGGATTCGAACCGGCGTCCTTCCGATCCGGAGTCGGGCGCGTCAACCTCTGCGCTACGGCGCTGCCGTCGCTGAGTGTATCGAGGGGGCGGCTACTCGGCGGGGGCGAAGCGGTCCAGGGCGGGCATGTAGCGGCGGTAGGGGCCGACGTCGTCGCGGTGGCGGCCGGCGAGGACCTCGGCGATCTGGGCGGTGTGGGTCAGGTCGTGGGCGACCCAGGCGGAGAGGACCTGGGAGAGGGTCACCGTGCCGAACTCGGGGTGGGTGCCGGAGCGGGGCAGGTCGGAAGGGGTCAGGCCGAGCGCGTCGAGGTCCTCCAGCGAGCGGGACCGGACGGAGCGGAAGCGGTCCAGCAGGTCGGCGACGGGTTCGCGGTCCCAGGAGAGCATGGCGACGCGGTTGAAGGGTTCGAAGGGGCGGTCGGTGCCGTGCTCCATGATGAGGCGGATGCGGGGCAGCCAGTTCGTCTCGTCGCCGTGCAGGAGGTGGCCGGCGATGGCGTAGGCGCTCCAGGTGTCGGGGCCGTCGTCGCGGTGCAGCCACTCGTCGGGCAGGTCGAGCAGCAGCGCGGAGACCGTGGTCGGGGTGCGGGCCAGCAGGGTTGTCGCGTCGGAGATTCGCATGTGGCCCATGCTCGGCGCGCCGTGGCCGCGGGGACAGGGCCACCTCGCGATGACTGGCCTGGCGTCCTCAAGGCGATGGATGCCCGGGTTCCAGGTGCTGCTGGAGCCGGTCGAGGAAGGTGGCCTGGGCCTTGACCAGCTTGGTCCTGGCGGGCTCCAGGCCGAGCCACGCGACGCGGTCCAGCTCGGGGAACGACTGGATGACGCCCGAGCCCTTCGGCCATTCCATCTCGAAGGTGTTGCTGACCGCGGTCTGCTCGTCGAAGTCGCCTTCCAGGGCGAACACGGTGACGACCTTGCCGCCGCTCTGGCGGACCTCGCCCAGGCTGATGGGCGTGCCCGCGGGGGCGGGGGCGCCGAGCTCCTCCTCGAACTCGCGGAAGGCGGCGGCCTGGGCTTCCTCGTGCTCGTCGTACTCGCCCTTCGGGATGGACCAGGCGCCGGCGTCCTTCCGGGCCCAGAACGGACCGCCCATGTGCCCGACGAGCACCTCGATTCCCTGGTCTGAGCGGCGGTACAGCAGCATCCCCGCGCTCAGCCGAGCGGGCTTCGCCATGTCTGGCCTCCCTGTGCGCCGGCCGGTCCGATGTCTTGATGCAAACACAGCCGGGCGGCCCTGGCACCCTTGGGGCCATGGATGAGATCGACGACGACGCGCTGCGGGGGCTGGTGGCGCGGATCGCGGCCGCGCGCGGGAAGGTCGTCGCGGTGGAGCTGCCGCCGGACCGGTTCCAGGGCCTCGTCGACGAGCTGCGGGTGGCGGCGTACGAGGACGAGGCCGACGTGCGGATCGTGCTCGGCGCGGCGTGCACCACGGCCGCTCGCACCGTCGAGCACCTCGCCGGCGTGCTGCAGCTGCCGTATGCGGCGAGCCGCGGATGGCTGGACATGCTGGAGGCGGTCGGCGACCGGGCGGCCTCGCTGCGGCAGTGCCTCGTGGTCGCCGACGCGGCGGATCTGGTACGGCACGAGGACGAGGACCGGTGGCACGAGCTGGTCGGCGCCCTGTTCGGCGGGCCGTACTGCCTCGGCGGCGGCTGGAACACGATCGTCCTGGCCGATCATCCGTGGCGGTGGGAGGGCACGCCGTTCCGGTCGGCGGCTCAGGCACAAGAGCGGGCCGAGACGGGCCGACGGTCCATGCACGGGGAGCATTCGTCCATGTTCGAATAGTGACCGTCGTTGCTATGATCCAGAGCCGGACACCGATGCGTGGCGCGAGCGGGAGGTGGGCATCATCCTGACCAGGGTCACCATGGTGTGGCACCGCGCGGCGCTGGAGACGACCGGCACCGATGACGGGCACTGACGGCGTCGCCGTCGTCCGGATCAGCGGGTCCGGGCGACCGGTGGGCATGGGCGTGCTGGTCGGCCCGCGGCAGGTGATCACCTGCGCGCACGTGGTCAACGCGGCGCTCGGTCGAGACCACCGCAGCCAGCCGAGGCCGGACCAGACCGTGACCGTGCAGGTCGAGTTCCCCCGGGTCGGGGGCAGGCCGATCCGGACGGCGCGGGTCGTGGCGTGGAACCCGCCGCCGGAGTGGGGCACCGGTGGCGACGTCGCCTGCCTGGAGCTCAACGAGGACGCGCCCGCGGACGCCCCGCCGGCCCGGTTCGCGGAGACCCCGACGGGGCCCGACGACCGGCTCGTCGTGTTCGGCGACCCGGAGGCGGTGTCGCGGCCGAACGGGGTCTGGGTCGAGGTCGGCCTGGTCGGCGCCGTGGAGGGCGGGCTGATCCAGGTCGAGAGCCTGGAGCGGCAGAGCATCCGCGCGCAGCCGGGCTACAGCGGCTCGCCGGTGTGGCGCGCCGACGGCCGGGTGATCGGGCTGCTGCACGCGACCGCCCCGCCCGACGAGCCGCACCGCGACGCCTACCTGCTGCCGCCGGAGCTGCTCGCCGCCACCTGCCCCGACCAGCTGGACTACCTGCTGATCCCGGCCAACCCGTACCGCGGCCTGGAGAGCTTCACCGAGGCCCACGCGGACGTGTTCTTCGGCCGTGAGGACGTCGTGACGGCCCTGGCGCAGCAGGTGCGGCACCAGCCGGTGACGATGCTGGTGGGCCCGTCCGGGGTCGGCAAGTCGTCGCTGGTCCAGGCGGGTCTCGTCCCGAGGCTGCTGGCGGAGCACGCGTGGTCGGTCGCGGTCATCCGTCCGGGGCGGGACCCGTGGCACCGGCTGGCGATCGGTCTGCTCAGGGCGCTCGACGACCGGCAGCCGCAGGCGGCCCAGATCGAGGCGACCGTCGCCCGGCTGCGCGCGGACGGCCTGGACTGGATGGCCCGCCTGCTGAGCAGCCAGGACCGCCCGCTGCTGCTCGTCGTCGACCAGTTCGAGGAGCTGCTGCTCGGCGACGCCCCACCGGAGCAGGAACTGCTCGACCTGCTGCTGCCACCGGGCGAAGACCTTCACGAACGCCCGCCGGGCGAAGGCCCTCACGAACGCCCGCCGGGCAAAGACCGGGATCCCGGGTTCCGCACCGTCCACACGCTGCGCGCCGACTTCGTCCCGGCCCTGCTCGGCATCCCGGGCGTCGGCCCGCGGCTGGTCGAGCGGCTCTTCCCCCTGTCGAAGATGACACCCGCCGAGATGCACGCCGCCGTCCTGCGCCCCGCCGAGGCGCGCGGCGTCACCTTCCAGCCGGGACTGGTCGACAAGATCGTCGAGGACGCGGCCCGGGGGTCGCTGCCGCTGCTGGAGTTCATGCTGACGCGGCTGTGGCAGACGCAGCGCAAGCGGCTGATCGACTACACCGGCTACCGGCACCTGGGCGAGATCGGCGAGGTCCTCGACCAGTTCGCGGACAGCCAGATCGCCAAGGTCGCCGACACCCCGCGGGCGCTGCTGGACCAGGTGCTGCTGAGCCTGGTGCAGCTCGTCGGCGACGACGTCGACCGGGCGATCCGGCGCCGGGTGCACCTCGCCGGGCTGCCGCCCACCCACGAGCGGGTGCTCCAGCACCTGGCCCGGGAGCGGCTCGTCGTGTTCGACAACGAGCCACAGTCCGGCAGGTTCGCCGAGTTCGCGCACGAGGCCCTGATCCGGTCGTGGACCTACCTGCGCGACCTGGTGCGCGGCAACGCCGAGTTCCTGATCTGGCTCGACATCACCCAGCGGCGGATCCGCGAGGACGACCCGCTGCCCGAGTCGCGGATCGCCGAGGCGACCGCCTGGATCGAGCAGCGGCCGGAGGAGATCCCGTTCGACGTCCACGACTTCGTCGCCAGGAGCCGGGCGGCCGCGGAGGCGCGCAACCGGGAGACGGAGGACGCGCGGCAACGCGCGGAGGCGGCCACGGACCAGGCCGAGGCGCTGCGGCTGGCGGCGGACTGTGAGCTGGTCGCGCGGCTGCCCAGGGTGCCGACCCACGTGGCGCTCGCGCTGGCGGTGGAGTCCGTACTGACGAAGCCGACGCTACAGGGCAACCTGGCGCTCCAGCACGTGCTGCGGCAGCACCCCCGGACGCTGCGGCAGATCGACTCGGGGGTCCCGCCGACGGCGGTGGCGTTCGACCGTGAGGGGACCCGCATGGCGATGTGCGGCTCCGGCGGCGAGACCCTCGTGTACGACACGGACACCGGCGAGGTGGTGGCCGCGCTCACCCACCCGGCCGCGGTGGTGGCGGCCGCCTTCGACGCCGACGGCGACCGCCTCGCCACGTCCGGCCAGGACCAGGTCGTGCGCGTCTACAACCTGGCGGACGCGGAGCCGGAGCCGCTGGAGATCCCGCAGCTCGGCGAGGTGACGTGGATCGAGTTCGACCCGGGCGGCGCGCTGCTGGCCACCGCCGACCGCAACGGCACGGCGCGCGTCCACGACGCGTCGACCGGGGCGCAGGTGACCGAGTTCGGGCACGAGGGGCCGGTCTCGAGGGTGACGTTCGCGCCGTACGGGCAGCGCCTGGCCATCGCGTCGCACGACGGCACGGCACGCGTCGTGGACGCGAGGACCGGCCGGCGGCTGCTGGCGGTGCGGCACACAAGGGAGGTGCTCGACGTCGCGTTCGCCGAGGACGGCGCGCGGCTGGTGACGGCGAGCGGCGCCACGGCCCAGGTGTTCGACCTGCTGACCGGTGCCCCGGTGGCCCAGTGCCAGCTGGAGCGCCCGGTGACCTCGGTGGTGTTCAGCCCGGACGGCACCCTGGTCGCGGCCGCCGGACTGGACTGGACCGCGCGGATCTTCCGGGCCGGCGGCAACGGCTCGCTCGTGGTGCTGCCGCACGACGGCGCGGTCCTGGCGGTCGCGTTCTCGCCCGACAGCACCCAGGTCGCGACGGCCAGTTTCCGGTCGGTACGGGTTTTCGACGCCGCGACGGGCACCGAGCGGGCCCGCCTCGACCACGACAGCGAGGTGTTCGCGGTGGCGTTCACCGCGGGTGGCCATCGGGTCGTCGCGGCGGCGAACAACGGCTCGGCGCTGGTCGTCGACGTGACCTCCGGCGCGGAGCGCACCCGGTTCCGGCATTCGGGTGAGGTACGGGCGGTCGCCTTCGACCCGGGCGGCGCCTGGCTGGCCACCGCCTCCAACGACATGACCGCCAGGGTGTTCGACGTCGGCACCGGGCGGGAACGGGCGCGGATGCACCACCACGCCGAGGTCCTGGCGTTGGCGTACGGGCCGGACGGGCGGCGCGTGGTGACCGGCGACCGGGAGGGGTTCGCCCGTTCGTTCGACGCCCGCACCGGCGCGGAGCTCATCCTCGGCCGGCACGGCGCCGAGGTCCCAGCGGTCGCCTTCGCCGAAGCCGGCGAGGGTGACAGCGACCGGGTGGCGACGATCGGCAAGGACGGGTTCGCGCGGATCTACGACGCGCGGACCGGCGTCGAGCTGCTCGAGCTGCCACACGACGGGCCCGTCACGGCGGTCGCGTTCGACGGCGCCCGCGACCGGGTCGTCACCGGCGGGCACAACGGGGTGACCCGGGTCTTCGACGCCACCACGGGACTGGAGACCGTCGAGTTCGTCCAGGACCGGGCGGTGGTGGCCGTCGCCGTCTCGCCCGGCGGCGCGTACGTGGCGACCGCCAGCTACGACGCGACCGCGCGGATCTTCGAGGTGGCGACGGGGCGCGAGCTGGTCCGCCTGCCGCACCACGACGACGTGGTCGCCGTGGCCTTCTCACCCGACGGCAGGCTCCTCGCCACCGGCAGCTTCGACAAGTCCGCCCGCGTCTTCGACGTGGAGACGGGGATCGAACGCGGCCGGATCGACCACTTCGAGGCGGTGGTGGCCGTGGCGTTCTCGCCCGACGGGGCCCGGGTCGCGACCGCCAGCCACGACAAGACCGCCCGCCTGATCGACGCGGCCAGCGGCGCCGAGCTGGCCCGGTTCGACCATCCGGACTGGGTGACCGCGGTGGCGTTCTCGCCCGACGGCACGCTCGTCGCGACCGCCTGCCGGGACGGCTCCGCCCGCACGTTCGAGGCCGACCAGGCGCTGTTGCTGGAGCGGGCGGTGCGGCACATGGTGCGGCCGATGCGCAACGGGGAGCTGCGGCAGTACGGCCTGCGCCCCAACTGCCGGCACGTCGAGCACTGGGCCCGGCACAGGGCGGAGGCGGGCGACGTCGAGGAGATGCGCCGGCTGCTCACCATTGTGCTTTCCCGCCGCGACGAGGTTTCTCTGGCCGAGGCTGAGGCACTGCTCGAACGACTCGAAACCCGGCCCGAAATCGACCTGCGTCTTGAGCGCGGCGGTTGGGCGGTCCGGCGGCACGCGTTTGACGAGGCCATTGCCATCTGGCGGCGGGCGGCACACGCCGGAAATGTCCAAGCGGTCGCGCGACTCGCGCCGATTGCCGCCGCGGACGGCAATCTCGAAGAAGCGAAGCGGCTGCTACTCAGAGCGGTGGAAGACCTTGATCAAGCCACCACGTACCTTGCGGTGGTGAGCCGCAAGCTCACGCAACGGCAGCGTAACCATCTGCGAGCGCTCGGTGGCCCTGCGGATACCGACGCGATCAACTTCCTGGGCCTCGCGGAGTACCTGGACGGCCACCCGGTCGAGGCCGGCAAGCTGTGGGCGAGCAGCGCTGAGCTGGGCAACTGGAGCGCCCCGATCCTGCTGTCGCGGCTGTAGTCCTCCCTTGTATCGCCCCGGTCCGCGATGGGCCGGACGAAAAGCGGGAATGACTACGCATGGTCACGAAACGGTGAGATGATCCAGGTGGAATACCCGATCCAGCTCCACTGAGCCACTGCGGGGTGACTGCCCGCGAGCCCGCTATGGCGCAGGCATGCATTCGGCTAGAGTGGCGGAGTTCCAGGCGCGCGTGATGATCAATACCACGGCGTTTGGTGCCTACCTGCATTATAGCAATCGCCTGACCAAGGCACCTACAGCTTCCCTAGAAGGATCAACTTGATGAAGACAAGTGTCGAAAACCGGCCGCGTCCGGCGGGTAATGCAACCGCTGTTGCCGCCCGCGTCCCGCTGACCCGTCTTTCCGACGACGACAGCCGCCGTATTGTCGAGCGCATCCTCGAAGACGTCGACGGCATTACGAGCCTCGACGTGGCCGCCTTCAATTCGTCGATCTAGCCACCACAGTGGACAGTGGCGGGCGGGTTGCGAGCGGCCTGAGCCAGTTCGTGCTCAAGGTCCACTCGCGATGTGATCTTGCCTGCGACCACTGTTACGTCTACGAGCACGCCGATCAGTCGTGGCGCCGCCAGCCGCGGACGATGGACCGCGACGTCGTCCGGGCGACCGGCGCCCGCATCGCCGAGCACGCGAAGGCGCACGGCCTCGCGAGCGTACGGATCGTCCTGCACGGCGGGGAGCCGCTGCTGCTCGGTCCGCAGAGGATGCGCGAGCTGGTGGGGGAGCTGGTCGCCGCCCTCGATCCGTTCGTCCACGTCGACCTGCGGATGCAGACCAACGCCGTGCGGATGTCCACGGAGTTCTGCGACCTGTTCCGCGAGTTCGACATCAAGGTAGGTGTCTCCCTCGACGGCGACCGGGCCGCCAACGACCTGCACCGCCGGTTCCGCAACGGCGGCAGCAGCTACCGCGAGGTCGTCGCCGGGGTCGCGCTGCTGCGCCGGCCCGAGTACCGGCGCAGCTACGCCGGCCTGCTCTGCACGGTCGACCTCACCAACGACCCGGTCGCGGTCTACGAGGAGCTGCTGCGGCACGAGCCGCCGCGGGTCGACTTCCTGCTACCGCACGGCACGTGGGACCACCCGCCGGCCCGCCCGGGCGGAGAGGCCGCCCCGTACGCCCGGTGGCTCGCGACGATCTACGACCGGTGGCTGGCCGACGGCCAGCCCACCGGCATCAGACTCTTCGAGTCGCTGCTGTCCACCGCCGGCGGCGGACCCAGCTACAGCGAATGGGTCGGCCTCGACCCCGCGGACCTCGTCGTGGTCGAGACCAACGGCGAGTGGGAGCTGGCCGACAGCATCAAGATCACCTACGACGGCGCCCCGGCGACGGGGATGGACGTCTTCACCCACAGCGTCGACGACGTCGCCGGTGCGCCCGGCGTCGCCCGCCGCCAGCTCGGCCTCGCCGACCTGTCCGCGACGTGCCGGGCCTGCCCCGTCGTCACGCAGTGCGGCGGCGGCCTGTTCGCCCACCGGTACAGCACCGGGCGCGGCTTCGACAACCCGTCGGTCTACTGCCCCGACCTCATGGAGCTGATCCAGCACATGCGGCACCACCCACCGGCGCCCTCCGAGCCCGCCGCCCCCGTCCCGGACGCGATCGCCCTCCCGCTGGAGCACCTCGACGCGATCGCCCTCGCCGGCGACGACGTCACCGCGGTCGAGGCGCTGGCGTCGGCCCAGCTGGCCATCACCCGCTCGCTGCTCCGGGAGGTCACCAGGCGGTGGCCGGACGACCCGCACGTGCGCGGCGGATGGGACCTCCTGACCGCCGTCGACCAGCAGGCGCCGGAGCCCACCGATGAGGTGCTGCGGCATCCGTACGTGCGAGCCTGGGCCGTCGGATGCCTGTCCGGCACCGGCTCCGCCACCCCCGGCTACCTCGCGGTCGTCGCGGCGGCGGCGGCGATCAGGGCCGCGGCGACGGTCACGGTCACGGTGCCGGCGCAGGCCGGGCAGCTGTACCTGCCGACCCTCGGCACGGCGGTCCTCGCCGGACGCGCGCACTCGTCCGCGGTCGTGGCCGTCACCGCCGGCGGGTTCACCCTGAAGGCCGGCGACGACGCGGTGGCGGTGCCCGACGCCGGCCGGGAGACCGCCGGATGGCGCCCGATCCGCCAGGTCATGCCGGGCCTCGCCCTGGAGGACGCCGACCCGCACCGCGACTGCCACAAGTGGAAGCCCACCGACCGGCTCGACGACGACACCGCGCAGCGCTGGCGCCAGGCCCTCACCACGGCCTCCCGGCTCATCGCGGTCGAGGCGCCGGCCCGCGTCGGCGGCCTGCGGGTGGGCCTGCGCACGGTGGTCCCGCTGCACGCCGCCCCCGGCGGCGACAGCCGTGCGTCGACGACGAAGCAGGCCTTCGGCACGATCGCCGCGACCCTCGCCTCCCCGTCCGAGCTCGCCGTCGTGCTGGTCCACGAGTTCCAGCACAACAAGCTCAACGCCGTCCTCGACGCCTGCGACCTGGTCGACCGCAACGACCCCCGCCGGCTCAAGGTCGGCTGGCGCACCGACGCCCGCCCTGTCGTCGGCGCCCTGCACGGCACCTTCGCCCACCAGGCCGTCGCCGACATCTGGCGCGCCAGAGCGGTCCGCACCGACGCCGCTGATGCCGCCGACGCCTGGCGCAACTACCGGATGTACCGCGACTGGACCGCCGACGCGGTCGGCACCCTCCAGGCTTCCGGCGCCCTGACGACCCTCGGCACCCGCTTCGTCACCAACATCGCCCGCTCGATGACCGCCTGGCCCGACTGACCCGACGAACCCCTACCGGCGATCCGCTCCACCCACCTTGAACGACTGCCTGCTGAACGAGCGGACTGTTCCACCAACAGCGGCATCCACGCCCAAATGTTGACGTCCGTCGCAATCGACGAGTACGCCATCACCGATGACGACGCCGAAGCTCAGTCGTCGCGCCGAACCTGGCGCCGGCCACCGCTGTGAACGCCGCCCGGCCGGTCAACCGCCGCCGCTGCTGCGCCGTCGGCCGGTGTCCGAACGCACCGCTCGTGACGCCTGGACGGTCCTTCGCAACGCGCTGAACAACGCCATCGTCGAGGAGCTGCTCACCCGCAACCCGGCCGGGTTGGTACGTGCTGATCCTGGTGTGCGGCTGTGCCAGGGTGAGGTCCTCGGCCTGCGGTGGTCCGACGTCGAAGCCCATCGCTCGGCACAAGGTCCGCAAGCCCGAACCGCCGCGCCGGACCATTCCTGCCCACCGGTTTGCACCTACAACAGCGAGGCCAATGCGGCATACATCGACCTGCAGTGTCGTACTACTGTCGGTATGCCGCGAAAACAGCGATGAAGCGATCGCGTTTGGTGGCGACGAAGCGGTGCACAGTCCCCGACGCCATCGTGACAGCGAGGCCATTCGGGATGATCCTCAACTGGTTGTACTTGTGCATGGACACGATCTGGTCGACCGGGAGGTCGAGCGGCTCAGTCTGGATGTTCAGTGCATGCGCACGGAAGGACAGTCGGTCGCGGGTCAGGATCAGGTGACCACCGACGGCCTCCGCACCGCTCCACAGATTGGCTCTGGCATGTACCAGAACACCGCTGTCGTCTGTCATGTGACCATCCTCGGGCTTGCCGGTCCCACAAGCTAGTGCGACGGTGGAGCCCGGCCGGGACGACGGTCCAATCCGCGTCATGACGACCAAGCCGCTGGCCGTGTGCGGGATTCCGTGCGGGTTCCTCCGCTGCGGCATTCCTGCGGCGCCGATCGGTCCCACGTTCACCTCGCCGGGCTTTCACCTGAGGCGTTGCGTGCGGCTCACAAACCGACGTGCCAAAGCGATCGGTCAGCTCGCGTCGGGCCTGAGACCGAGAACAAGGGCGAGGGTCCTCTTGTCGGGTCACGACTGGAGGTTACGGCGCCGGGGCGGTCAACGTCGTTCAGCAATCTGTAGCGTCTCGGCGACGTCGCTCACCGCGGCAAGGTTGTTCCCTCTGAGCGCAGCGTGAATAGACTCCCGGCTGCGCTTTGAGCACCGACGTAATGGGCCGCTCGGCTCTGAGTACCCCGGACCCAGGCCTGAAGGTCGCTGGAGTCGACGACATAGCCGAGCTGGAACGCCTCGCGGTTGTACGCCTGCTGTCGCTGGCGGACGACCCCGGCCGTCATAGCTGCCGGCTGCGCTGGCGAAGGTCGCCAAGCCCCGAACCCGCAAACCCACCGCGTGGACCGCCGAGGAGGCCAAGACCTTCCTGAAGGCTGCCCAGGAGCCCCCGGACCCGTTCTACGCCGCGTACGTGCTGATCCTGGTACAGCGCGGGCCCCCGAGGCGGCGCAGCCGACGAGCCCACCGATCAGAGCGCCACGCGACGGTCTTGAGGGGGCGTGGGTGGAGCGAAGCTCCCCCAATGGGGAGCGCGGGCGAAGCCCGTGCGCGGGGAACCAACTCCACCACCAACGCGAAACGGCGCAGTCCGTTGAGCAGACTGCGCCGATTGGTGGAGTTGAGGGGACTCGAACCCCTGACCCCCTCGATGCGAACGAGGTGCGCTACCAGACTGCGCCACAACCCCAACCGGCCCGCCGGAGTGGGCCGGGGCCAAGAGTAGCAAACGGGTTGGACGGGGCGCGAATCAGATCACTGACCTGACGCCCGCGTGTCGTAGGGGCGGCCCCGGACGGCGCCCAGGGCGCCCAGGCGGGCCGCTTCGCGGCGGGCCCGGTCGCGTTCGGCGAGCTGGGCGGCGACGGCCTCGCGGCGTTGGGCGGCGCGGCGGAGTTGTTCGCGGCGGACCTGGGCCTGGCGGCGGGCGATCCACGCGGCGTACTGGGCTTCGCGGCGCCGGCGGCGCTGCTCGGCGAGGGCGCGGGTGCGCAGGTGGGCGACGTAGGCGACGAGCAGCGCGCCGGTGACGGCGAAGCCGACCCAGAAGCCGGTGCTGACGAGGGCGACGCCGCCGAGCTCGACGAGGTTGAGCAGGACGAGGGCGAGCAGGACCCGGCGGCGGCGGTACATGGCGCGGGGCGCCCGGTGTGGACGGCGCCGGCGGGCGGTGGGCGGCACGACCCGCAACGGCGGCGGGGCGGCGCCGCCGGGAGAAGAACCGGGAGAGGAAACTGTGCGGTGCACCACTGTGCGGGGCGGGTTGACCGGGCGGCGGCCGGGGATCGTGCGCCGGCGGCGGTCAGCGCGCATTCCGGCACGGGTCAGCACCCGTGCCGTGGACAACGCCCGCTCCGCCACCAGCCGCTCTGTGGCGTCGTACCGGCGCACCAACGCGGGCGCCAAGGCCAGGAGCCCAGCAGCGGCAAGGACGGCGAGGAGCACCGAGGTCGGCACCCTCACGCCTCCGTTCACCGACTTCGTGCGCCGGTCCCCCCAGGCGCGCGAAGTCATCCAAGTCTGTGGAAGTTACAGCGTGGTAACTCCGACTCAGAACAGTACGGGTTGCGCAGCGTTACACCACGTCAACACGCAGGAGGAAACACCCGAAAAGGAGGAGCCGAGCGGGAGGGGCCGGAATGGAGGGGCCTGAAGTCAGCCCGCGAGGACCTTGTGCCAGCGGGCGAGGAGGCCGCCCTCGGTGGAGACGTCCTCGGTGGTCATGGCGTAGCCGAGGTGGTCCCGCCAGTCGCCGTCGATGTGCAGGTAGCGGTGGTGGTACGCCTCCTGGCGGAAGCCGAGCTTCTCCACGACGCGCCGGCTGGCGAGGTTGTCGGGCCGGATGTTGACCTCGATGCGGTGCAGGCCGCCGACGCTGAAGGCGTGGTCGACGGCGAGCGCGAGCGCGGTCGGGGTGATGCCCTTGCCCGCGTGGCGGGAGTCGACCCAGTAGCCCGCGTAGCCGGAGCAGAAGGCGCGCCGGACGATGTTGCCGAGGGTGAGCTGGCCGACGAGCTGGTCCTCGTAGCAGACGGCGAACGGCATGGCGCTGCCGGTGCGGGCGGCGCGGCGCAGGTCGGCGTGCACGGCACGGAAGGCGGCCGGCGAGTTGAGGTCGTGCCACGTCCCGTACGGGGTGGGCTCCCACTTCGACAGCCACTGCTCGTTGGCGCGGCGGACCTCGGCCCACAGGCGGGCGTCGGCGCGCCGGTAGGGCCGGAGGGTGACGGGACCGTCGGTCAGGACCGCCGGCCATCCAGGCTGACTCATCGCCGTCTATCCAACATGATGACGTCCACTGTAGAGCCCGCGGCGGCGCTGATCACCTTCTCGCCCAGGACCATGAGCCCGTTGGCGTCGGCGAGGCCTGAGAGCGTGTACGGGCCACCGGCGAGCGGCATGACGGTGTAGCCGCCACCGCGGCGCTCAGTGATGTACGCGGGGCGGAACTCCCGCATGCCGGAGGGCGAGCTGACGGTCTCCAGCAGGTGTGCGCGCACGCTGGGCCGGAAGACGGGGTCCGCGCCGGCGAGCAGCTGGATCACGGGCCGGGCGAGCACCTCGAAGCCGATGAGCGCGGCGCCGGGGTCGCCGGGCAGGCAGACGATCGGCACGCCGTTGACGCCGGCGGCGCCGCCGATGGTCCCGTAGCCGAGCGACGAGCATGGGTACACGGAGAGGTCTGAGAAGACCACGGACCGTGACAGGATGCGCCGGACCATGTCGCCGGGGCCGGTGCCGGTGCCGCCAGTCGTGATGATGAGGTCCGCGCGCAGCATCTGGTCGTCGAGCAGGCCGCGGAGCCCCTCGGGGTCGTCGTCGCAGATGCCGACGCGGTACGCGTGAGCCCCGGCCTCGGCCGCCGCGGCGGTGAGGGCGTGGGAGTTGGCGTCGACGACCTGGCCGGGCTGGCTGGCGCGGCCGACGTCGACGAGTTCGTCGCCGGTGGCGATCACGACGACGCGGGGGCTGGGGCGCACGACGACGTGCCCGATGCCGCTGGCAGCGAGGACGGACACCAGCGGCGGGGTCACGTACGCACCGGCGCGGGCGAGGACCGCCCCGGCGGGCAGCTCGTCGCCGGCGCGGCGCACCCCGTGGCCGCGCTTCGTCGGGTGGTACACCTCGACCGCCGCCATGCCCTGGTCGGTCATGCCGGGCGGGACCACCACGTCCGCCGAGACCGGCATCAGGGCGCCCGCGGCGACGGAGAAGCAGGTGCCGGGGGTCAGCCGGACCGGCCGCCAGCTGGAGGCGACGAGGTCACCGACGACGCTGAGCCGGACCGGGCGGCCCGGCTGAGCGTCGCTGATGTCGTCGAACCGGGCGGCGTAGCCGTCGATCGCGGAGTGGTCGAACGCGGGCACGGGGCCCGGTCCGACCACGTCCTCGGCGAGCACGTTGCCGTGCGCGGCGGTGATCTCAAGGTCCAGCGGGGGCAACGGGCGCAGGCCCCGGAGCACGCCGGCGAGATAGTCGGCGAGTGGGACGCGCGCGTTCGACCCGACGCCCGCATCGCGTGCGGCGTCGTGGTGGGAGCCCGTCGCTGGAACCGCTGTCACCCGCGCAGATCCTTCTCCACGAACTGGGTCAGCCACTCGCTGAACGCCGGGCCGAGGTCGTCGCGCTTGCACGCGAGCTGGACGACGGCCTGCAGGTACCCGAGGGGCATGCCGGTGTCGTACCGGGTGCCGCGGTAGACGATGCCGTGCACCGGGGTGCCCTCGGCGAGCAGCAGGGCCATCGCGTCGGTCAGCTGGATCTCGCCGCCGGCGCCGGGGCCGATGCGGCGGATCGCGTCGAAGAGGGTGGGGGGCAGCACGTACCGGCCGATGACCGCGAGGTTGCTCGGCGACTCCGCGGGCTTCGGCTTCTCCACGAGGCCGGTCACCTTCAGCACCTCGCCCGCGTCCGCCGACAGGTCGGACGGCTCGACGGACGCGATCCCGTAGCGGCTGGTCTCGTCGGGCTCGACCTCGATGAGCGCGAGGACGATGCCGCCGGTCTGCGCCTGGAGGTCGAGCATCGCGGGCAGCAGCGGCTCGGTCTCCTCGACGAACTCGTCGCCGAGCAGGCACGCGAACGCTTCGCTGCCGACGTGCGACTCACCGTACGAGATGGCGTGACCGAGGCCGAGGGGCTCGCCCTGCCGGCAGGTGTAGATCTCGGCGAGCTCGCTGGGGCGCTTGACCGCGGCGAGCCGCTCGTCGTCGCCCTTCTCCTGCAGGCGCGCCTCAAGGTCGGGACGGCGGTCGAAATGATCGACCATCGATGTCTTGCCCCTGCCGGTGACCAGCAGGATGTCTCGGATGCCGGCTGCCGCGGCCTCTTCCACGATGTACTGGAGGACGGGCCGGTCAACGACCGGCAGCAGCTCTTTCGGCACGGCTTTGGTCGCCGGGAGGAAGCGGGTGGCCAGGCCCGCCGCCGGGATCACGGCTTTGACAGCCCGCTGGCGCTGCGCCGCGGGCTGGTGAGGAGTCGTGTCAGGCATGTGGCAAGGCTAGCCGCCGCGGCTCTGTCGTGGCGGTTGTGCCGCCTTTGGCGCGCCGGGCGTCACCTCCGTACTAGCCTTCGCGGGCCCCTGCGCACCCGTGAACGACTCCTGTGCACCCGGAAGCGCACCCGGAAGCGCACCTGGAAGCGCACCTGGAAGCGCACCTGGAAGCGGCACTGCCACGACCACGTCGGGGGCGATCTTGTACGTGTCGCGGCCGGCGGCCTTGGCCGCGTAGAGCGCGTCGTCCGCGGCCTCCAGCACGGCCGCTCCCGTCGCGCCGTGGATCGGGAAGACCGCGATGCCGATCGAGACCGTCACCGGGATGCGCCGCGGCGGCTGGCCGGGCGTGGAGGAGACCACGAGGACCGGGCTGCGCCGTACCGCGGCACCGAGGCGCTCGGCGAGGACCGCGGCGCCGGCCGCGTCGGTCTCCGGCAGCAGCACGACGAACTCCTCGCCGCCCTGCCGGAACGCGAAGTCGACCTCGCGGATCTCCGCCCGGAGCCGGCGGGCGAACTCGGCCAGCACCGCGTCCCCGGCCGCGTGGCCGTAGGTGTCGTTGACCTCCTTGAACCGGTCGAGGTCCAGGGCGAGCGCGGCGAGGCTGCGGCCGAACCGGCTGGCCCGCTCGACCTCGCGGCGCAGCGACTCGCGCAGGTACCGGTAGTTGGACAGGCCGGTCAGCGGGTCGGTGAGGGACAGCCGCTGCGCCTCCTCGTGCACCCGGACGTTGTCGACGGCGACGGCCGCCTGCCCCGCGAACGTCCGCAGCGTGATCAGGTCGGCGTCGTCGAACTCGTCGAAGCCGTGCCGGTCGTACAGGGCCAGGACCCCGCGCGCGGCGGGCGGCAGGTCGGACTGGGGCTCCAGGCCCGTGGTGGGCCCCACGCCCGGCGCCGCGATCGGGACCGCGACGTACGTGATGCAGCGTGGCTCGACGGGTGCCAGGACCGGCCCGTCCCGGTCGACCCGGCCGCGCCGCGGCTCACCGGAGGCGGCGACCGTGCCGAGCAGCCCGTCGCCGAGCTGGAGCCGCAGGTCGGCGACGTCGAACCCGGCGAGCCCCTCGGCCACCTGCCCGCGCAGCTCGCCGCTGGCCGGGTCGACCATCAGCACCACCCCGGACTGCGCGCCGGTCGCGGCCGTCGCCGTCTGCAGGATGACCTGCAGGATCCGGTCGAGGTCGTGGGTGCCGGCAAGGGTGTCGCCGAGGACGCCGAGCTGCCCGCGCAGCTGGTCGCGGCTGGCGGTCAGCGCCTGCACGTACCCCTGCATCTCGCGGGTCATCCGGTTGAACGTCTGACCGAGCCGGCCGACCTCGTCCTGGCTGCGGACGGGCACTCGGGCGCTGAGGTCGCCGTCGGCGACGCGCTCGACCGCCTGCGCCAGCTCGGTCAGCGGGTGGGTGGTGGAGCGGGCCAGCCACCAGGCGACACTGACCGCGACCACCCCGGCGCAGGCGACGACGGCGACGAGCACCGCGTAGAGGCCGCCGGTGTCGGGCTCGGGCACCGACAGGGCCAGGGTCAGCGGCTGGTCGGGCCGCGGCTCGAGCCGCCGGACCAGCAGGCCGCCGGGCGTGGTGCCGGTCGCGTCGCGGTCGAGCTTGGCGGCGACGCGCACCGACTCCGACTCCGTCTGGTCCGTCGCGAGCGAGTCGACCCGCACGCCGCTGGCGTCGGTGAGCCAGGCGAGGAGGGTGGCGTCGACGGGCTCGACCGCGTACGCCCGGCCGATGCGCCGCGAGCTCGGGTCGAGCACGTCGACGGACGCGGCGATCGCGGCGAACGGCGCGTGGGCCGGCGCGGCGCAGTCGGCCCACGGCTTCGGCGGCAGCACACCCGCGGTGGTGAGCACGATGCCGTCGGCGCCGCTCACCTCGACCGCGCGGGCGAGCCCGCGCTGGACGGCCCGCTGGGCCGCGTCGGGCTGGTCGCCGTCGGCGGTGACGAGCGCCGTGGTCTCGGCGGCGAGCCGCAGCCGCTGGCAGGTGACGGCGAGGGCGGCCTCGACGTTCTGCGCGCCGGACTCGAGCCGCTCCTTGGCCCGCTGCTGGCTGACGGCGGACACGGCGATGCCGACGAAGATCGCGCCGAGCAGCACCGGTCCGAGCACGACCGCCAGGAAGGCGGCGGTGAGCCGCGCCCGCAGCGTCACGTCCGTCCTCCCGAAGCTGTGTTTCTGCGATGCTGTCACAGATGAGGAGGATTTGAGCGGTGCCGCCTGCGGTGTCCCCGAAATCCGAGCTCCGGTCGCACATCCGGTCCGCTCGGCGCTCCTCCGCGCACCCATTTTCCGACAAGTCGCTCATTGATGCTGTTTCCGCCATGATACGGGCAGCTGGCGCACGCACGGTCGCCGCTTACGCGCCGCTGCCGTTCGAGGCGGGCGGCCCGGGGCTCCTGCCCGCACTGTCCGCCGTGGCGCCACAGGTCCTGCTGCCCGTGCTGCTGCCCTCGCGCGACCTGGACTGGGCCCGCTACGACGGGACGCTGGCCGGCGGGCCGCTCGGCCTGTCCGAGCCGACCGGCCCGCGGCTCGGCGTCGACGCGGTCCGGTCGGTCGACCTGATGCTGGTCCCGGCGCTCGCCGTCGGGCTGGACGGGACGCGGCTCGGCCAGGGCGGCGGCTCCTACGACCGGGTCCTCGCCCGGGTCACGGCCCCGACGATCGCCCTGCTGCACCCGGGCGAGCTCCTGCCGTCCGTGCCCGCCGACCCGCACGACCAGCGGGTCTCGGGGGCCCTGGTGGGGGCTACCGCCAGGTATGAGACCGCCCACCTCCACTGGACGAAAGGATGTGCGATACCGCACTATTGGCACTCGATAGGGTTGAGTGCCAATGATGGAGGCTGAACGGTGCCTACCTACCAATACGCCTGCACGGCCTGCGGCCACCAGCTCGAGGCGGTGCAGTCGTTCACGGACGACGCGCTGACCGAGTGCCCGGAGTGCCAGGGCCGCCTGCGCAAGCAGTTCTCCGCGGTGGGTGTGGTCTTCAAGGGCTCGGGCTTCTACCGCACCGACTCCCGCTCCTCGACGAAGTCGAGCAACTCCTCGTCGACGTCGTCCTCGTCGTCCTCCGAGTCGAAGTCGTCGTCGGACTCGAGCTCGTCCGCCTCGTCGTCCTCCGACTCGAAGCCGGCCGCGGCCGCGTCGTCGAGCACCTCCTCGGCGGGCGCGTCGACGAAGTCGGCCTCCTCGACCGCCTGAGGTCGCCCGCACCACCCGGCGCTACGCCCCACCGGTCAGCGGTCCGGGGCGTAGCGCTGTCTGTGCCGGTCCGTCAGTCCCAGTGCGGGGGGCGGTCGGCGAGCAGGCGGTCGTCGTTGGACGCGCTGCGCTCGCCCCAGCCGGCGTCGGTGTCGTCGGTCGTGGTGTCCGGCAACACGACCAGCTCGTCGGCGAAGTCTTCGAAGCTCACTTCGCGCTGCTCATCGGTGGATGCCCACTCGTTCGTCGTCGCCACGCCGCGAGCGTACTCCGGCGAGTTTGCGGGAAGTTGGCCGAATGACGACAGTCGCCCTTCCGTCGACAGGTCACACTCGGCGGCATGACAGACGACAGTGCCCCCCAGCACCAGACCGACCCGCAGCAGGCGGAGCAGGCGGCGGACGAGCAGCCGACCGTGCGCCTGGACCAGGGCGACCCGGACGCCACCCGTCCGATGTCGCTCGCCGATCTGCTGAACAGCGACTGAGGTTCCCCCACCGGGCCGGGTCTGGCGGCCGGGCCCGGTGGGTACGCTCGTGGCGTGAGTGACGACGCCTTCTGGCGGCGGCCGCCGGAGGGGGCCGCACCGCCACCGCCGGCAGCGCCGGCCGAGCCCGCGGCTGTCCCCTACACCGGCGCGCCGCGCAGCGCGCCGCCCCCGCGCGGGTGGCGGCCGCCGACCGTCGAGCGACCGGCGGCGCCTCGGAATCTCCCGGCCCAGGATCCCGAGCGGATCGACCGGGAGGAGCAGGCCGCGACGATCCTGACCAAGGGGATGGGGATCTTCGCCGGCGCGGTCATCCTCGTGCTGCTGCTGATCTTCTGCGGCCGCCTGCTGTTCTGAGGGCTAGAAGCCGTCCCAGACCATCTTGGCGCCGGTGTCGCCGGCCTTGAAGACGTAGTAGAGGGCGGCCACCGCCAGCACCACGGTCAGCCCGCTGAGCGCCCAGTGGGCGACGGCGGGGCCGATCGGCTCGCCCGGGGCGGGGCGGACGACGTACGCCATGACGAGCGCGACCAGGGCAAGACCCACCACGATCAGGAACAGCGTGCTGCCGAAGTCCTCGTGCTCGCTGATCTTCGCCTGCAGCTGGTCGGACTGGAAGTTGGGGCTCTCCTCGAACGCCTCGCCGGACTCCTTGGCGGCGAACACGGCGCCGGGGGTGGCGACGGCCAGGACGATCATCGTCCAGCGGACGTGGCGGCGCGCGGCCGGCCAGACGGCGTACAGGATGCCCGCCACCGCCAGCAGCGGCACGAGCACGACTGCCGCATGGATGAAGAACGGGTGAGCCGGTAGACCGAGCACACGTTCGAACACGGGGCCTCCTCTTCGTCGGTGCGATCCTCCCCCACCGGACGTGTACACAACCCGAGTACCGGCAGTTCAATCAAGAGCCCGGAAACATTTGAACGGTTCCAGGGTGCGTGGTGTTATTGAAAGCGTGTCGGGTGAGGACTTGCTGCGCGCCCGGGGTCTGCGGGTGACGCGGCCCCGGCTGGCCGTGCTGGAGGTCCTGGAGGCGTCGCGGGGGCAGGCGCAGGGTCACCTGGACGTCGACCAGATCGCCGCGCGGGTCCGGGCCCGGCTCGACACCGTCTCCACCCAGGCCGTGTATGACGTGCTCAGCGCGCTGTCCAGGGCCGGCCTGGCGCGGCGGATCGAGCCCGCCGGCAGCCCCGCGCGATACGAGTCACGCGTCGGCGACAACCACCATCACATCGTCTGCCGCGGGTGCGGGGAGATCGCCGACGTGGACTGCGCGGTCGGCGACGCGCCGTGCCTGACGCCGTCGCAGGCGCACGGGTTCGTCCTCGATGAGGCCGAGGTCACGTTCTGGGGGCTGTGCCCCGCCTGCCAGCAGCGGCTCGCCGACGACACGGTCGAGGACCTGCCGAGTTGAGCGACCCGGGGCTCTTCGGACCGGACTCGGTCACCTGGCGGGTGCACCGGGAGCCCATCGTCACCGTCGGCGGCCTGCGCAGCCTGTACCTGCAGGCGCTGCTCCCCCGGGCGGTCGCGGGCGTGGAGCAGAACAGCCGGTACCGCAAGGACCCGTGGGGCAGGTTCCAGCACACCGCCATGTACGTGGGGACGGTCGTCTACGGCACGACCGAGCAGGCCGAACGCGCCGGCCGCCGGGTGCGGGCGATCCACGCGAAGATGACCGCGACCGACCCGCGCACCGGCGAGCGCTTCCGCGTCGACGACCCCGACCTGCTGCGCTGGGTGCACGTCACAGAGGTCGAGTCGTTCATGGAGGCCGCCCTACGGGGCGGGCTGCGGCTGAGCGGGCCGGAGATCGACCGCTACTACGCGGAGCAGACCAGGGCGGCGGCGCTCGTCGGGCTCGACCCTGCCACGGTGCCGGACTCGGCGGCGGCGGTCGCGGACTACTACGAGCGGATGCGTCCCGAGCTGGAGCTGACCGTCGACTCCGCGGCCACGGGGCTGTTCCTGACGCTGCCCCCGCTGCCGTACGGGCTGGGCCTCACCCCCGTCCGGGGCGCCGCGTTCGGGGTGTCGGCGCTGGCGATCGGCCTGCTGCCGGCGTGGGCGCGCCGCCTGTACGGGCTGCCCGGCCTCCCCGGGACCGATCTCATCGCGTCGGCGAACGCGCTGGTCCTCGGCCGGATGCTGAGCGTCATCCCGATCGACTGGATCTCCCCGCTGCGCCGCGACGCGATGCGCCGCCTCGCCTCCTGAGGACCCTCACACCACCGTCACACCACCGTCACACCGACGCGCTTCGCCGCGTTGAGCGGTTGGCATGAAACTTCCATGGCTCGCGCTCGCCCTGGCCACCGCCGCGCTTCCGTTGGCGCTCGGCACCGCCCCGCTCGACGTTGTCCTATATGCCGGATATTTCGTTTATGCCGTCGTCGTGCCGGGGACGCTGCTGTACCGCGCGATCCGGCCCACGCCGCGGTCGCTGCTCGAAGATCTCACGTACGGCACGGTCGTCGGGCTGCTCGCCGAGACCGCCTTCCTGACCGTCGCGAGCCTGCTCGACCTGCGCGGCTGGCTGTGGGCGTGGCCGCTGCTGGTGATCGTCCCGCTGGCCCGCCTCCGGAAGCACCCCGACTATCCCGAGCGGCCGACGGCGGCCTGGTCGTGGGCGGTCGCCGGGATCGCGGCCGGGTTCCTCGCGTACCTGACGGCGGCGTTCCTGGCGGTCAACCCGGCGCTGCCGACCGGCGGCGCGCACGACTACATGATCGACCAGCTGAACCTGCTCGCCGTCAGCGCCGACCTGAAGCACCACTTCCCGCTCACCGTCCCCGAGCAGGGCGACCGGACGCTGGGCTACCACTGGTTCGCGTACGGCCACGTCGCCGCGAGCAGCCTGATCAGCGGCGTCGACCTGCCGGTCGTGTGGTTCCGGCTGGACCTGCCGGTGCTCGCCGTGCTGGCCGTGTGCCTGCTCGCGGTCACCGGCCGGCGGGTCGCCGGGCATCCGTGGGCGGGCCCCGTCGCGGCGGCGCTGATGTTCACCGTCGGCGAGCTCGTCCCGCAGCGGCAGGCGCCGGCGTTCTTCGGCTCGATCACCGCCTACTACAGCTGGTCGAGCCGCTCGCTGCTGTTCGGCGCGGCGCTGAGCATGCCGCTGATCGCGGCGACCGTGTCCGTGCTGCGCGGCGGCGGGCGGCGGGACTGGCTGCTCGTGCTGCTGTTCGCGGCCGGGACGACCGGCGCGAAGTCGACGATCGTCCCGCTCTTCGGGGCGGGGGTCGCGGCCGTCTGCGCGGTACACCTCCTGCGGCGACGGCCACAGTGGACCCCTTGGCTGCTCGGTGGGCTGCTTGCCGCGGTCACGGTGGGTGCGGTCGCCATCCTCTACGGGTTCGAGGGGCAGGGCCTGCGATGGGGCCCCTTCGCGATCATGCTGGACTTCGTCGGGAGCCAGCGCCACGGCACCACGGTGCGCGACGTCCCGCTCATCCTGTGGGGCCTCGGCGCGTACGGCATCGCGATGGGCGCCCGCCTCGCCGGCGTGCTGTTCGTTCGCCGCTGGGATGACGCCTGCGTCTTCCTGGCCGGCACGACCGCCGCGGGCGTCGCCGGCACGCTGTGCGTCTGGCACGTGTCGTGGAGCGAGCACTTCTTCGTCGTCGCCGCCTGGCCGTGCGCGGCGATCCTCTCGGCGACCGGCCTGGTCCGCCTGCCCGGCGCACCGCGTGCGCTGTGGACGGCGCTCGCGGTGGCGGCGGTGCTCGCGGCGGTGTCGGTCGCGTTCACCCTGCCGGTGCCGCGGCATCGCTGGTGGGTGCCGCTGCCGGTGTACGCCCTGGGCGCCCTCGTCCTGGTGTCGGCCCTGCTTCTGCACCGGCGCGCCGGGGTCTTCGGGGCCCTGGTCGTGGTGCTCTTCGCCGGTGCGGCCCGGCTGCCGTTCGACGCGGCGACGAACGCGAACCTCGGCGTCGCGTACCACATCCGGATCACACCCGACCAGGTCGCCGGCGCCCGCTGGCTGCGCGCCCACAGCACCCCCGCCGAGTACGTGGCCACGAACGTGCACCGTGTCGGCGGCAGCGGCCTGATGCAGGGGCAGAGCCTCGCCTACTGGATCTCCGCGTACAGCGAGCGCCGCGTCCTCCTGGGCAGCTGGGGCTACTCGCCCGAGTCGACGGAGTCGCAGTCCCGCGCGCACCGCATCGGCCCGGCGCTCACCTACTGGGATCCGGAGCGGCTGGCGCTCAACGACGCGGCCGTGCTCGACCCGACCCCGTCACGACTGTCGTGGCTGTGGCGGCAGCGCGTCCGCTGGATTCTCGTCGACCGCGCCCACGGTACGCCGACCGCGGCGCTGCCCGCCCTCACCGACCTGTCCTGGCAGCGCGGCGACATCGCGGTCTACCGGCTCCGCGCGCCCTCGAACTGCACGCCCGTCAGCTGCTCCGACAGCGTCCAGAGCCGCTGAGCGTCGGCCGGGTCCTTCGCCCGCGCGACCGGCTCGACGACGCTCGGCCAGCCCCGGTTCTCCCCCATGCCGTCGGGCCCGATGAACTGCCCGCCTTCCGCCCGCGGGTCGACCGCCGCGTACAGCTGGTTGAGCGCCCCACGGGCGGCGGGCTGCGCGAGGACGGCGTTGCCAACGCGCATGAACGCCTTCATGACGCCGGTCGGCCCGGACGTCTGCTCCCGGTCGCGGCGCAGCCCCGCGGCCAGCGCCCGCACGGAGTCGAGATCCGCCAGGTCCACGATCCTGAGCTCCCCGCCCCCGAGCTTCTGGACCGCCGCCCGGCCCTTGGCCTCACTACGGACCGCCATGATCACCCGAGCGCCCTTGGCCAGCAGCGCGCGCGTCGTCTCGTACCCGAGCCCGCTGTTGGCCCCGGTGACGAGGAACGTCTTCCCGCCCTGATCCCCGATCTCCGCCTCAGTCCATCGCATGCCTGCATCTTCACTCGACTTGGCACTGAGTGTCAACCGTGCGCTTAAGTGCCATAGTTGCCGCACGGCGAATAGAATGCCCTGCGTGAGCCTCGCCGAACGCAAACGCCAGCTGGTCCGCGACGAGCTGACCGATGCCGCGCTGCGGCTCCTGGCGTTCCAGGGGTTCGAGGAGACCACCATCGACCAGATGGCCGCCGCCGCGGGCGTGTCCCGCAGGACGTTCTTCCGCTACTTCCAGTCCAAGGAAGACGTCATCATCGAGCACCTCAGCGACCTCGGCCGCCAGCTCACCACCACCCTGTCCACCCGCCCCGCCGCCGAACCCCCCGCCGTCGCCCTCCAGCACACCCTGCGCACCTTCACCGACACCTTCTGGGAGCACCCCGAGAAGTCCCGCCGCCTGGCAAAGATCATGGTCACCACCCCACCGCTGCTGGCCCGCTACCTGGAGCGCCAGGTCAGCTGGCGCGCCGCCCTCTCCACCGAGCTCGCCACCCGCCTGGGCACCGACCCCACCACCGACCCCCGCCCCGCCGTCCTGGTCGCCGTCGCGTTCGCCGCCTTCGACACCGCCCTGATGCGCTGGGTCACTGCGGACCCCTCCCCCGACCTGAACACCCTCCTCACCACCTGCTTCACCGCCGCCTTCCCCGATTGATCGGATGACGGATCCGACTGTGGGAACGGCCGGATTCACGTTCCGATCACGCTTGCCCGGCAGAAACGGGTCGGGATAGAGCCGGCGCAAGAAGCCGAGCCGCCCGACCAGAACGGCGGTGGCCGGCGTGACCCCCGGCCCTTTTGCGCGACGACGGCGGGGCATGACCGGCGCAAGTCCCACCACGACCACCACAGCGGTTCAACAAACCCCATGATCCGCGAGACAGAACCCAGCCCACTACCGGCAACCACTCCGCCGGCGCCACCACTCAGTCCCGCCTCGCCCACACGGCCGATTGAGCATCGCCGGATCGACTGGCAGGCCCCCCTCCCCTCCTCTCCCACCCTCAACCCACAGACATTGATCAATGCCCGTGTTTGCACCATTTGTTCCATCGAGGTTGCGCGATCCACCCACAAAATGATCTCCGATTTGCAGGTGGATCGCGCAACGTCAATGCCGAAATGGGGCATCTCTGGGCATTGACCAACGTCATGGCGTGAGCCAGGCAGCCAGACCGGGCAACCAGACCAGGCGACCCAGACCGGGCAACCAGACCAGGCGGCCGTCGGTATCGGTGTCGGCCAATTGCTGATCCCAGTCCGCATGGAGGGCGAGCCTGTCCTGGTCGATACGGCTGTGCCTCCTGCATCGAGGGGGCGTTGAGGCCAGACCAGGCGGCTGGGTCCCGTCTCGCGGATCATGGTTGTCGGGAACCGCCCGTCTCGACCAGGTCGAGGGTGGCTTGGAAGCGGCTTCCCAATGTGTCGTTGCGGGTGGCCCGCCCGCGCCGGTGTTTCGCCGGTTGAAGCCGCGTTCGACCTGGTTACGCCGGAAGTAGGCGGCGCGGTCGAAGTTCGGTGAGTCTGCCGCCGGCCCGCTGGACCGATACCCGGTCCAGCAGCGACTCCAGCTGACGGGTGCCCGCCGCCTGGCCAGGGGTGATCCGGGTAGCAAATGGAACGAACCAACCCCACGATCCGGGAGACGAAACCTGAGGGGAACGGGAAGCGGGCGGGCTATGTGGTGGGGCGGTCCACGGCGGTCCAGGGGTCCTTCGGGGTGGCGTCGAGGCCGGCGGGGCAGGAGCGGCGGAAGTCGCACCAGGAGCACTGCGGGCCGGGGGCGACCGGGAATGCCTCGTCGGCGGGGGTGCCGGCGGCCAGGGCGGCGTCGGCGGTGGTGATGTCGGCGGCGGTGGCTTCGGCGCGGCGGAGGTGGCGGGCGAGGGAGTCGTCGGTGTGGTCGTGGGCGGCGACGGTGCCGGTCGGGAGGTGGTGGAGCTCGACGCGGTGGCAGGGCTTGCGGAAGACGCGGGAGGCGGCGATCGCGTAGAGGGCGAGCGCGCGCGAGCCGCGGGCGTCGTCGGCGGTGACGCCGGAGCGGCCGGTCTTGTAGTCGACGATGACGAGGTGGCCGTCGCGCTGGTCGATGCGGTCGACGCGGCCGGAGAGGGCGAGGGTGTCGGTGCGGGCGGCGACGGTGCGCTCGACGCCGAGTGGCTCGTCGTGGGGGTCGAGGCCGTCCACATAGGACTCGAGCCAGCCCAGGGCCCGGCGGAAGACGTCGCGCTCCTGGGCCTCGTCGCGGTAGCCCTCGCTGACCCAGGTGGCCTTCAGCAAGGTGGGCAGGGCGGAGCGGTCGCGGCGGTCGGGGTCCAGCGCATACCAGCTGCGCAGTGCCGTGTGGACGGACGCGCCGAGCGAGTTGTGCGCCCAGGGCGGGCCCTTGGGCGGGGTGGGGCGGTCGACATAGGTGAACCGGTAGCGGCGCGGGCAGTCCTCATAGCTGCCGAGCTTGCTGGGCGTGCAGGTGAACAGGCGCCGGGGCGGGGCGAATAGGCCGAGCTGCTCGTTCTCCACACCCCGATCCTGCCACCGCGGTACGACAAAACCTCAATGGGGCGAGTGCAGGTACTCGGTGACGAACGCCCCGATGGCGTCGGCCAGCAGCTGGACGGCGATGGCGGCGACGAGCAGGCCCGCGATGCGGGTGACGACCTCGATGCCGCTGGGCCGCAGGATGCGCACCAGGATGCCGGAGAAGCGCAGCGCCAGGTACACGATGGCCATGACGGCGATGATGCCGACGGCGATCGCCACGAAGTCCAGAGGGCCCGAGGACCGCTGGACGAAGAGCATCGTGGCCACGATCGCACCGGGGCCCGCCAGCAGCGGGGTGCCGAGGGGGACGAGCGCGACGTTGGAGGTGGCTTCCTGGCGGGGGTCGTCGGTCTTGCCGGTGAGCAGTTCGAGCGCGACGAGGAGCAGGAGCAGGCCGCCCGCGCCCTGCAGGGCGGGAAGGTCGATGTGCAGGTACGCGAGGATCTGCCGCCCCACGAGCGCGAACGCCACGATGACGCCGAGCGCGAGCAGCACGGCCTGTAGAGCGGCGCGGTTACGGTGCTTCGCCGCCATCGATCCGGTGAGGGCGAGGAAGATCGGCACGGCGCCCGGCGGGTCGAGGATGACCAGCAGGGTCACGAATACTTCGCCGAAGAGCTTGAGATCCACTCCCGGATTGTCGTGGTGTGCCTACATAGACCGGAAACCAGGGTCTTGACGGCACCGGGCGGCACCCCTACGTTGCCCATCAACAGCAAGGTTTCCTTACAGTCATGGAGGGTTCATGGGCAGACGCTCCGTCCTGGCCGGGTTGGCGGTGTCGCTCACGCTCGCGTCACTGGCGATCGTGCCCGGCACCGCCTCGGCGCACAGCGCGTCGCATCAGGACCAGTACAAGCGCGTCGGGTACTTCATCCAGTGGGGCATCTACGGCCGCCAGTACTACGTCAAGAACCTCGAGACGAGCGGGCAGGCCAAGAACCTGACCCACATCAACTACGCCTTCGGCAACGTCGACGCGACCGGCAAGTGCGTCTCCGCCGACCCGTGGGCCGACTACCAGCGCCCGGTCTCCGCCGAGGAGAGCGTCGACGGTGTCGCGGACGCGCCGGGCCAGACGCTGAACGGCAACTTCAACCAGCTGCGCAAGCTGAAGCTCAAGCACCCCGGGCTGAAGGTCATGCTGTCGCTCGGCGGCTGGACACTGTCGGCGAACTTCTCCGACGCCGTGCTGACCGACGCGTCGCGCAAGGCGCTCGTGCAGTCGTGCATCGACACGTTCTGGTCGACCGGGGTCTTCGACGGCTTCGACTTCGACTGGGAGTGGCCGGGCTCCGAGGGCAACCCGGGCAACGTGATCCGCCCCGAGGACAAGCAGAACTTCACGCTCATGGTCGCCGAGTTCCGCAAGCAGCTCGGCAAGAAGGCCACCCTGACCGCGTTCCTGCCGGCGAACCCGGCGAAGATCGACGCCGGCTTCGAGGTCAACAAGATCTTCAAGTACCTCGACTTCGGCACCATCCAGGGTTATGACTTCCACGGTACGTGGGAGCCCACCACCAACCAGCAGTCCGCGCTGTTCGTCCCGCGCGGCGCGCCGACCACGCCGGACTTCAGCGGTGCCACCACGCTGAAGGCCTGGACCGACCGCGGTGCCCCGAAGAAGGCCCTCGTCCTGGGCATCCCGTACTACGGCCAGGGCTGGACCGGCATCACCAGCACCGCCAACCACGGCCTCTTCCAGCCCGCGACCGGCCCCGCGCCGGCCACCTGGGCCGCCGGCAACGAGGACTACAAGGTCCTCGCCACGCTGCCGCAGCAGGGGTACAAGGTGTACCGCGACCTCCGCTCGGGCCACGCGTGGCTGTTCAACGGCACCACGTTCTGGACCTTCGACGACCAGCTCACGGTCGCCCAGAAGTCGCTGTACGTCCGGGTCAACGGCTACGGCGGCGCGATGGTCTGGTCGCTGGACGGCGACGACGCCAGCGGCACGCTGACCAAGACGATCGGCACCGTCCTCAGGTAACACCCGAAAAGCAGCACCACGAACAGCAGCACTACGAGAAGCGACACCACGAACAACCTGGGCCGCCTTCAAGGACGAAGGCGGCCCAGGTGCGTCTCGATGCCGTCCAGCACCCGTTCGAGCCCGAAGGAGTACGCGCGCACCGGGTCACCCGCGCCGTACTCCTCCCCCGCCGCCTGCCCCACCCGCGCCGCCGTCGGGAAGCGCGCCGGGTCGAGGACCTCGCCGAGCAGCGGCGCGTAGGCCGCCCACCACTGCTCCTCGCTCATCCCCGTGCCCTGTTCGGCCTGGTCCGCCTGTACCGCCGCGCGCACGGCACCCGCGACGTAGTTGAGCACGAGACCGAGGAGCAGGTCGGCGTCGACGTCCGGCACGGCGCAGGACTCGAAGGCCCGCAGCTCGAAGTCGTACTTCTCGATCACGTTCGGGCCCAGGACGGGCCGGCTCGTGGCCACCTGCAGGAGCCACGGGTGCCGCCGGTACAACTGCCAGTTCGACGACGCGATCTCGACGAGCCGCTCGCGCCACCCGGCGGCCGTGAACGCCGGCCGGACGGCCTCGGCGCTGACCGTGTCGACCATGACGTCGAGCAGCTCCGCCTTGCTGGGGACATAGGTGTACAGCGACATCGCCGTCACCCCGAGCTGCTCGGCGACGCGCCGCATGGACACCGCGGTGAGACCTTCGGCGTCGGCGAGCGCGATCGCGGCCGCGGTGACGTCCCCGATGGTGAACTTCGCCTTCGGGCCCCGCCGCGACGGCGCCGCGGTGCCCCACAGCAGCTCGATGCTGCGTCTGGGATCGCCGGCGCCGGCGTACTCCGTCGTCACGCGACCACACCGGACCCGGTCGCGGCCTCGACGATCTGCTCGAACACCTCGGGTGCCGTGGTGCGGGCGCCGAGGCGGACGGTCTTGTTGGTGCCGTGGTAGTCGCTGGAGCCGGTGACGACCAGCCCGAGCCGGTCGGCGATCGCCCGCATGTGCGCGCGCTCGGCCGGGGTGTGGTCGGTGTGGTCGGCCTCCACGCCGAAGAGCCCCTCGCCGGCCATCTCCTCGATCGCCACGTCGGGGACGACCGGGCCGCGGATGCTGGCCCGCGGGTGGGCGAAGACCGGCACGCCGCCGGCCCCGAGCACCAGCCGGATGGCGTCGAAGACGTCGAGGTCCTCCTTGCCCACCCGGTACCGGTGACCGAGCCACTCGGGAAGGAACGCCTCCGACACCGTGTCGACGAGTCCCCGGCGCATCAACGCCTGCGCGAGGTGCGGGCGGCCGACGGTGCCGCCGCCGGCGTGCTCGAGGACCTCGGCCCACGTGACGTCGATGCCGTCGGCGCGCATCAGGTGCACCATGCGCTCCGCGCGGGTCTCGCGGGACGCCCGGATGCGGGCCATCTCTCCAGCCAGGGCCGGCTCGGCCGGGTCGAACAGGTACGCCAGCAGGTGCAGCGAGATCGGCCACGGCCCGCCGTGCCACCGGCACGACAGCTCGGCGCCCGGCACGAGCGTGAGCCCGGGCGGGCGGGCGGCGATCGCGGCGGCCCACCCGGAGGTCGTGTCGTGGTCGGTCAGCGCGACGACGTCGAGCCCGGCGGCGGCCGCCTCGGCGACCAGCCCGGCCGGGCTCGACGTGCCGTCACTGGCGGTCGAGTGACAGTGAAGATCGATCCGCACCCAACAAGGTTAGAGCAGTTCGATCAGGACGACGCCGTCGCTTTCGACGTTGAGCTCCTCGGAGGCGCCGGCCGCTCCCGTCGGGGTGATCACGCGGAACTTGCCCCCGCTGTCGACCACGAACGTCGTGGCGTTCATCCACACCGTCTTCGTGGTGACGGTCAGGGTCCAGGTCTTCACCGCTGCCGCCACCGTCGCCGCGTCGAAGACCTTCGTCAGGTCCAGCATCGCGACCTGCTTGAGGCCGTCGACCGGGTACGCGAGCCAGTGCCCGTCCGGGGAGACCCGGCCGCCGGCCTTCGCCGCCACCGGCAGCCCGCACCGCCGCTGCGCGACCGTGAACGGCTGGTCCAGGGTCAGCATCGCCAGGCACATGCGCTCGTCCTTGTCGCCGGTCTTCACTTCGGCGTAGACGCTCTTCGTCCCGGGGTCGACGCCGAAGATCCGCACGACGTTGTCGTCCCACGACTGGGTGTAGGCGCGGCCCGAGAACCAGACGTCGTAGCCGGCGCCCTCCTCGCGGCCGAGGAGCAGGTCGGAGCCGACGAACCCGACCGCGACCGCGGTCTCCGGCACGTCCGCCGTCACCTGCTCGGTCAGCTGCTGCTTCTTGGTCTTGTCGTCGGTGGTGGTACGCGTGGCGACGGTGACCTTGCCCTCCTGCGCCCACGCGACCTTGTCGCCGCCCTTCGCGACGGCGATGTTCGACGCCTTCTTCACCAGGACCTGCTGCTTGTCGTGGTCGTCCTGGAGCACCAGCTGCTTGTCGCCGTCGGCCTCGGTGTTGACGACCAGGTAGCCGTCCTTCGCCTTGTACGCGGCGGCGACGGTGCCGTTGTCGGGCAGCTTGAGCCGCACCGTGGTGGACGGCTGCGCGTCCCCGTCGATCGCGGGGACCTCCTTGCCCACGGCCGGCGGCGCGGTCTGCGTGGTGAGGGTGGCCTGCGGCTGCGAGCTCTGCGGGTCGTGGTCGCCCTGCGCGACCGGCGCCGAGGGCGAGCCCTGGCCGACGATGTGGAACGTGGCGATGGCGGCGACCGCCATGACGACGAACGCGGCGAACCCGGACGCGGCGACGCGCCGGCGCCGGCGGACCCGCCCGGCGTTGCGGATGGCGACGTCGGCGATGCCGTTCAGCGGCGTCGGCGGCGCGGTGCCCGCCTTCGCCTTGAACGCCTCGCGGAGCGCATCTTCGATCATGGTCACGTCACCAGTCCCACTTCCACCGGCCCGGAGGTCTCCACCAGGACGGCCTCGCGTCCGGACATGTCGCACTCGTCTTCGGGTGCGGGCTGCTCCTTCGGCACGTCTTTCTCTGCCTGTGCGGTTTTCGCCACGTTCGCCGTCAGGGCGGACATCTTGGCGTTCGCCGTGGATCTTGCCGTCGCGGACACCGCCGCGTTCGCCGTGGCGGGCGTCGCCGGCCTGAGCCGCACCGTCGGCGGTCTCGCCGGCCTTGCGGCGGGCTCGATGCCCTCCGCGCTGAGCCGCTGGCGCAGCGTGGCGAGCGCCCGGGACGCCTGGCTCTTCACCGTGCCGACCGACACGCCGAGCAGACGGGCCGTCTCGGCCTCCGACTGGTCCTCGTAGAAGCGCAGGACCAGCACGGCGCGCTGCCGGTTCGGCAGCTCCCGGACGTGCCGCCACAGGGCGTCACGCTCGAGGCTCTCCTCGACCCGGTCCGCGGCGACGGACTCCGGCAGGATCTCGGTGGGGCGTTCGCCGTGCCACCGGCGCCGCCACCAGCTCGTGGAGGTGTTGACCAGGACCCGGCGGGCGTAGGGTTCGACGGCCTCGATGTGGCCGAGTCGCTTCCACGCCAGGTAGGTCTTGGTCAATGCGATCTGCAGCAGGTCCTCGGCGGTCGCCCAGTCCCCGGCGAGCAGGTACGCGGTGCGCAGCAGCGCACTGGACCTGGTCTCGACGAAATCACGGAAGTCTTCCTCACGGAACCCCGCCTCGTCCGGCACCGCCGCTCCCTCCCCCGCTCCGCCCACCAGGCAAGACGCGATGGAGGGGCGGCACGGTTGCAACCCCGGAGAAAAAGTTTCTAGGTTCCGTCGTCCTCGACGCCGGCGGCACGGCCCAGGCGGGCCTCGACGGCCTCCGGCTCGTACATCTCCTCGACGATGCGCAGGTAGAGCTCATTCGGGTTGGGCAGGTTGCGGATGTTGCGCAGCGCCTGGTCCTGACCGGCGGATTCCAGCTCGAAGTGCCCGTAGCCGAACATGCGGCCGGTCAGCGACTGCACGTATTTCATGTCGGTGACCCGCAGCAACGGCATCATGGCGACATTGCGGGTGAAGATCCCGGAGACCACCATCACCCGCTTGTTGGTGAGGATGAATCGGTCATACCACCAGTCGGCGACCCGCCAAGCGCAGTAGAGGATCACGACGGCCCAGATGACCAGGACGACGGTGCGCAGCTGCGTCTGGTTGTGCTTGGTCAGCCAGCCCGCGATGTAGCCCATCGCGATAGTGGCGGCCACGGCGATCCCGCCCTCTTTGGCGAGCTGGATCCAGTGCCGTTTCCACTCGCCGCGGAACTTCTCGGTCGGGAAGAGATAGCGGGCCGCGTGCCGGCTGGCCTCCTCGTCGAGGGGCGCCATGCGGCTGCCGGGCGGCACGGAAGGGCCGGCGTCGCCACCGCCGCCGCGCAGGCCGGAGAACTCGTCCTCGGTGAAGGTCGGCGGGCCTTCCTCGACGTAATAGTCGCCGCGGTCGTAACCGCCGAGGGTGGCCGACTGGGCGCCGTCGCTGTAGGGGTCGTGGTCGGCATAGTCGGCGGGGCCGGGATTCGCGGGACGGGCCCGCGGGATCGGCTCGGTGTCGCGATCTTCCCAGCGACGTGCACCCGGTTCTTCGGCGGAAGGCTCAGGCCCGGTGGACATCGCAGTCAGGCAACCAGACTGGAGAAGAAGTCCCCGAAACCGGTGGCGATGTCCATGATGCCGCCGCCGATGGACTTGAAGACCTCGGCCGCGGACTGCGGCCGATATGCCACAAAGAAGATGAGGAAAGCAATGCTTCCCCAGGTGAGGACCTTTTTGACCATTGCCGTCAATCCCCTCCCCACGGCGTCGTGCACGTGCACCGCGGCGAACTCAGCGTATCAGTTGCGCGGCACACGGTGAATGTATGGCGCGCCGACATCGACCCCATCGACTAAGGGTCGATCCTAGTCGTGAACTTCTACGCCTTGCCGTGAAGATACGGCGACGGCGCGCCGTAGACGAGATGGGTTGGCACATCGTCGGCGAGATCGTGCAGGTCGAGCTCCTCCTCCAGGAGGTAGCCCGCGGCGGCCGGCCACGTGACGACGTAGAGCCACACGCCCATCGCCTCACCGACGTAGGCGCAGCGGTCCTCGGGCGACTTCGCCATCCACAGCGGCGTCGGCCAGCCGGCGGCGCGGACCTTGGCGTGCGCGGTGGTGGTGGCGATGTCGCCGTCGAAGAAGGTGCCGGGGTCGGTGCCGGGGATGCCGGCGAAGCGGGTGCCCAGGCCGATGCCGGGCTCCTCCGCGATGATCACGCAGTCGGCGGGCCCGTGCTCGACCGGGCCGGGGCCGCTGCACGCGACGGCGGTGGCGCGCACGCCGGAGCGCTCGTCGCCGACCCAGCCGACGCCGGTCACGGTCCAGCCGGTCGGCAGCGGCCACGGGCACCACATCGGGGTGGGCCGCCGCTCACCGGCGCGCTGCGCCGCGGCGATCAGCCTGGCCTTCGCCGCCTCGACGATCTCCGGTCCGATGTGCTGCGCGACGTGCAGCGGCAGCACTTCGCCGTCGTCATCGCACCTCCACTCGGAGTGCATGAGGTCCGGTGACCGCACCGGGCCGCCACAACGGGGACAGCTGACTGCGACGCCCATGTACCCACGGTAATGGGTCCTATGGGCTGTTGTCGCCGTACGCCCGGATCCAGGTGTGCATCGCGATCCCGCTGGCGACTCCGGCGTTGATCGACCGGGTCGAGCCGTACTGCGCGATGGAGTACACGGCGGCACATGCCTTCCGGGCAGGTTCCGAGAGGCCAGGGCCCTCCTGGCCGAACAGCAGCACGCACCGGCGGGGCAGCTCGGCCCGCTCCAGCGGCAGCGCGCCCGGCAGGTTGTCGATCCCGATCACCGGCAGGTCCTGCGCGACCGCCCAGTCGAGGAACTCCTCGACCGTCGGATGGTGCCGGACATGTTGATAGCGGTCAGTGACCATCGCGCCGCGCTTGTTCCACCGGCGGCGGCCCACGATGTGCACCTCGGCGGCGAGGAACGCGTTGGCGTTGCGCACGACCGTGCCGATGTTGAGGTCGTGCTGCCAGTTCTCGATGGCGACGTGGAATGTGTGCCGGCGGCGGTCGAGGTCGGCGACGATCGCGTCGAGCCGCCAGTACCGGTAACGGTCCACGACATTGCGCCGGTCACCGGCCGCGAGCAGCTCAGGGTCGTAGTGGGGACCGGCCGGCCAGTCGCCGTCCCACGACCCCACGCCGATGTCGTCGTCGTTGTGCATCTACCGTGAATCCCCGGGCCGACACTCATTCACCCTGTGGCGCTCACCCGATACGCTACGTTCCTTGCAATCGCAGACCCGGAGGGGATTGCCGAAAATGGTCAAGAAGGTCCTCACCTGGGGAGGCATTGCCTTCCTCATCTTCTTCGTCGCGTATCGGCCGCAGTCAGCGGCCGAGGTGGTCAAGTCCATCGGCGGCGCCCTGATGGACATCGCCGGCGGCTTCGGTGACTTCTTCGCGAGCCTGTTCGGCTGAGCCGTCCGGCTTCGGCCGCCGCAGCAGCCGGCGGGTCCAGCGCACCGGCGTGACCTTCTCCAGGGGCAGGAAGCACGCCATCGCCACCTGGTGCGGGACGAACGAGATCGTGATCAGGCAGAAGGTCACGAGGTGGAAGGCGTAGAAGCCGGCGACGACCGCGGCGCGCACCTTCGGCTTCACCACGAACACCAGTGGGCTGAGCAGCTCGAAGCCCACGATGCCGATCTGGCTGGCCGTGGTGAAGCCGGGGATGCCGAGCAGCCAGTGCGCGAGCACGGTGCCGCGGCGGATGAACGCCCTGGTCAGGGTGGCGCCGGTCAACCATTCCAGCCCGCCGAAGCGCAGCTTGGCGAGCGAGGACAGGAAGTACGTGCACACGACGCCGATCTGGGTGAGCCGCAGCGCCCAGCCGCCGGCCTCGGTGAGCTCCTTGTCGCCGTGCCTGGCGCGGCCCGCGGCCGGCAGCACGGCGAGCGCGACCAGCAGGCCGAACCTGTCGTGGTCGATCTTGCCGTAGCTCATCGCGACGATCATGTACTCGAGGTACAGGACGAACACGCTCCAGCCGAGGAGCCGGTGCGCGCGGCCGGTCGCGGCGGCGAGGCTCAACGGGATCAGCGCCCAGTAGATCGTGCCGACCACCAACGGGGTGGGCGTGGGCAGCGGCAGCACCTCGCCGACGACGAGCGGCTGGTACAGGTTGCCGGGCAGGTCGCCGTGGCTCTTGATCCAGGCGCTGAAGAAGACCACGTCGAGGGCGACGAAGACGTAGACCAGGGTGCGGAACGCGGCGATGCGCCCCTTCGGCACCGGCTCGAAGAGCCAGTCGCGCAGCTTGGTCACGGCCTTGTGGCTCATGATTTCCACCTGGCGAGCACGACCTCGGTGATCACGCCGGTCGGCTGCGCGTTGCGCAGGTGGTGCTGGACCTCGACGATGTCGACCTCCACGAGGGGCGGCTTGCCCGGGTTGCGGGCGGCGTAGGCGTCCTGGACCGAGCGCAGCAGGCTGGGGTCCGCCTTGAACCGGTCGATCTGCGCCTCGATCTCGGCCCGGCGCACCCCGGCGTTGCGCTCGTCGAGCACGATCCGCTTGCCGGTGGTGTCGACCCCGTCGGTGCGCAGCACCAGGACCGGCTCATTGGGCTTGTCGGCGATCGCGAACATCTGGAACGGCGCGAACGGGAACCAGAAGTCGTTGCCGACGAGCGTGCCGGCGAAGGTCAGCACGACGACCACCAGCGTGACCGCCACCCGTGCCACGCGCCCCCGCGTGCTCAACCGTTCCATCGGCGCCAGACTTTACCGTCCGCCGTCTCGTACCCCAGACGCCCACTACGCTGTGTAGTGAGACCATCGGCACACTCCGTAGTGCTTGCGCTCAATTTTCGTCTCATTTCTATAACTGTGATCTGCGTCTCTATACGGAGCGTGGCCTTCGCGACCAAGATACTGATCACACAGCGTGGGCGGCGGGCGCCAGGGAGGGCCCCGCCGCTCACTGCGTTTTTGTCACACTCGGCTGAATTTCCCGTCCCTACCCGGCATGCTTGCAGACCCCACAACGACGAGGGAGTCGCTGATGCAGTTCGGCCGGTATTTCGAGGAGTTCGAGGTCGGCGCCGTCTACCGGCACTGGCCCGGCAAGACGGTCACCGAGTCGGACGACCACCTGTTCTGCCTGCTGACGATGAACCATCATCCGCTGCACCTCGACGTCCACTACGCGGAGACGTCGACGCATTTCCAGCGCAACGTGGTCGTCGGCAACTACGTCTATTCGATTCTGCTCGGCATGTCGGTGCCCGACGTGTCCGGTAAGGCGATCGCCAATCTCGAGGTCGAGTCCCTGCGGCATACCGCGCCGACCTTCCACGGTGACACCATCTACGGCGAGACCACGGTGCTCGACAAGCGCGAGTCGGAGTCCAAGGACGACCGCGGCGTGGTCACGGTGCAGACCAAGGGCTACAAGCAGGACGGCACGCTGATCTGCGTCTTCCGGCGCAAGGTCATGGTGCCGAAGAAGTCCCACGCGGGGCCGGAGATGCCGAGCTTCCCGGAGCCGCGCGAATGACGCTCGTTTAGGAGGACGGCAGTGGGGTTGCTGCGCAGGCTGCTGGGGCGCGAGCCGGCATGGGTCGAGCGCTGGGCCGTGTATCCCGGCGAGATCGGCGCCGGGCTGGCGATGTACAACATCGACCTCGGCGCCGTAGAGGCGGCTCCCGTGGCGCGGCTGCCGCAGCGCTTCGACGTCGAGTTCACCTACACCGGTGACGGCGCCAGCGGCATGCCCGCCGAGTCCGAGCTGGGCGCCATCCACGCGCTCGACGAGGCCGTGCGGCAGGCGCTGCGCGGCGTCCGCGGGGCGATGGTCGGCCGGGTGGTGACCGCCAACACCGGGCGCATCACCGGCTACCTGCCCGAGGGCGCGGCCGCACCGGCGCTGCCGGACATCCCCGAGCTGTCCGCCACCGGCAGGCTCGAGCCGGACCCGGGCTGGAGCAGGGTCCGCGAGGAGCTCACCCCCAACGGCTGGCAGCGCAACATCATGGAGGACAACCAGGTCGTCCAGGAGCTGGAGGGCCACGGCGACCGGCTCAGCCAGCCGCGGCCGGTCGAGTTCCTCGCGTACTTCCCCGACACCGACCGCGCCGAGGCGGCCGCGCAGGAGCTGCGCGACCTCGGGTTCGCGGTGACCGTCGAGCGCGGCGACGAGGCCGATTTCGTGCTGCAGGCGATCCGGCGGGACGCGGTCGAGCCGCCGGCGCTGCACGAGGTCACCTGGGAGGTGCGCGGCGTCGTCGAGCGCCACGACGGCGCCTATGACGGCTGGGGCTGCATGGTGCAGGCCTGACCTGCTGGCGTTTGCGGCTCTTGTACTGATTTGCAGCTCTTCGCGCATTCGCGGCTTTGTACGGCGGCCGGGTGTGTTGGAGGCCAGCCGGATGAGAAGGTTTGCCCAGCCCACCCGACCGGCGACCGCCGGCGCGTCCTCTACTGGCGGTGCAGAGCCAGCGCCAATTCCCTGCCGATCTCGTTGACGAACTCCCGCTCGGCGAGCAGGATCTCCACCCCGCCGAGCCGGATCACGCCGGGCCGCCACGCGGTGCGGCCGACGCTGGCCGCGACGTCCATCAGCCACTCGCCGTAGGCGAGCGCGACGTCCGCGCCCAGCCGGGCGGCCAGCATCCGCACGGCCGCGCCACACTCCGCGAGGACACCCTCGCGGTCCAGCGGCTCGGTGCCCGTGACCTGCTCGTGCTCGGCGAAGATCGCCGCGACGACGCCCCGGACGAGCAGCGCCCGGGAGCGCTGGCCCGCCGCGATGGCCTCGACCCCGGCGACGGCGTCGACATTGTCGTCCCCGGCGCTGGCGACGACGAGGACGTGGCGGGGCAGCCGGACGAGCCGGTCCCACTCGTGCCTGTGCAGCGGCAGATCGACCCCGGCGCTGGGCTGGCTCGGTGTGGGCTGGCTCGACATGGCGTACCTCCCACTCGCGAGCGTATGCCGAAAAGCCCGGCTCAGCCGCAAATCTCCGGGTTTGCCCCCTTACTTGCCGCGCTCCCGGCTCAGCCGTCAGGTGGGCTTCCGGGTCAGCGTCCCGCTCGGGCGGGGTGGTTCGGCGGCAGCGCGCAGGCGGCGGTCCCGCCGGGCATGCGGTGCCGGTTGCGGGCGACCCACCGGTACACCGGCCACGCCAACGCCGAAACGAGCCGCAACCCCAACAGTGCGCCCAGCGGGCGCCACAGAAACCGCCCGGCCGCTCCGGGCACCGAGCGCAGCATGTCGGCGATCGCGACCGGGCCCGCGGTGGGCGCGCGGCCGGCGGTCACCCACTGCACGGCGGCGCCCGCCTCGTCCTCGGTGACGCCGAGCTCGTCGAGGTCGGCGAACTGCCACGCCACGACATGCGCGGCCGGCCTGATGCGCCGCTCGATGAACCGGGCGCATGATGAGCAGAACGCGCAGTCACCGTCGAAGACGAACGTCGGCCGATCCATGTCCTCCATCATGGATCACGCGCCGGCCCACGCCATCGTGAGCCCTGCCACCGGTTGGGAATGCCCGTAAGGGGTACGTGGTTATGACGGTGCGTACCCGACCGCCCGAAAGGATCGGACAGACATGGCAACCGTTGAACTGACCGCCGAAAACTTCGCCGAGAAGGTCGGCGGCGAGGGCATCACCCTCGTCGACTTCTGGGCCGAGTGGTGCGGGCCGTGTCGTGCCTTCGCCCCCACGTTCGAGAAGGTCTCGGAGAACAACCCGGACCTGATCTTCGGCAAGGTGGACACGGAGGCGCAGCAGGAGCTCGCGATGGAGTTCCAGATCCGCTCCATCCCCACGCTGATGATCGTGCGTGACGGCGTCGCGGTGTTCTCCCAGCCGGGCATGCTGCGCGAGCAGCAGCTCGAGTCGCTGATCCAGCAGGTCCGCGACCTCGACATGGACGAGGTGCGGGCGCAGATCGCCGAGCACGCCACCAAGCACGACGCACCCGCCAAGGCGGCGCCGGCGGCCAAGGCCGAGAGCAGCAAGGCCGAGGCGGCCAAGGCGGAGACCAGCGAGCCCGAGACGAGCAAGACCGAGGCGGCGAAGGCCGACACGAGCAAGACCGAGACCGCCGAGGCGGAGACCGCGAAGGACCCTGAGGCCAAGCCTGCGGGCGTCACGGAGCGCGAGAAAGCTGTGGGCGAAACCGTCGAGGCGTAGCTTGCGGTTCGTTCGTACACGTGTTCGAATTGGCGTGTGCGATGGGACAACCTGAAGGCGACTGGCGGTCCCGGCACCGGTGACGCCGGGCCAGTGCGAGCGCTTCCGCTCGCACTGCCCGGGGCCGTCGCCCGCACCTTCGACACCCCCGAGTTCCGCGGTGTCACGTTCTATGAGGTGCAGGCAAAGTCCCTGATCAACCGGGTGCCGGGCCAGTCACGTGTGCCGTTCGAGTGGACGATCAACCCCTACCGTGGGTGCTCGCACGCGTGTGTCTACTGCCTCGCCGGCGACACCGCGATCCTCATGGCCGACGGCACCACCCGGCCCCTCGCCGACCTGCGCCCCGGCGACGACATCATCGGCACGGTCCGTGACGGACGGTTGCGACGCTATGTCACGACGAAGGTCCTCGCGCACTGGTCGACCGTCAAGCCCGCGCACCGCGTCACCCTCCACGACGGCACCACCCTCGTCGCGTCCGGCGACCACCGGTTCCTGTCCGACCGCGGCTGGAAGCACGTCACCGGCGCCCGGCACGGCCGCGCCCGCCGGCCGCACCTGACCACCGCCAACCGGCTCACCGGCTTCGGCGCCCTCCCCGAGCGTCCCCGGGTGACCCCGGGTTACCGGCGGGGGTATCTGTGCGGGTTCGTCCACGGCGACGGGCACGTCGGCCCGGTCGCGCCCGCCGCGCTGCGCCGGGCCGGGGCCTATGCCACCGCCTGCGGCGGGCTGCACGCGATGGCCGCCGACGACCGGGAGTTCGCCGGCGCCAGCGTCCGCGACACGAGCGCCGTCATCGACTGGCCCGAGGTCCCCACCCGCGCGTGGCGGCAGGGGTTCGTCGCCGGGCTGTTCGACGCCGCCGGCGACATGTCCGGCGAGCTGCCCGCCTTCGACCTGGTCGACAAGGTGGTCGTCGACTGGCTCGTCGAGTGCCTGACCGTCCTCGGCTTCGCCACCGTCACCGACGGCACGCTGACCAGGGTCCTCGGCGGGGTGCGGGAGCGGCTGCGCTTCGGGCTGATGTTCGCCCCGGCCACCCCCACCGGCACCGTCGCCGGCGAGCTCGTCCGCGGCGACGAGAGCCTGCGGGTGACCGCGATCGAGCCGCTCGGCGTCGACGTGCCCATGTTCGACATCACGACCGGCACGGGCGACTTCATCGCGGGCGGCGTGGTCAGCCACAACTGCTTCGCCCGCAACACCCACACCTATCTCGACCTCGACGCCGGCCACGACTTCGACTCGCAGATCGTGGTCAAGGTCAACGCCGGCGAGGTGCTGCGCCGCGAGCTCTCCGCCCCCTCGTGGACCCCCAGGCACCTGGCGATGGGCTCCAACGTCGACTGTTACCAGCGCGCCGAGGGCCGCTACCAGCTGATGCGCGACATCCTCGCCGCGCTCCGCGACCACGCCAACCCGTTCTCCATCCTCACCAAGGGCACGCTCATCACCCGCGACCTCGACCTGCTGACCCAGGCCGCGCAGGTGACGACCGTCGGCGTCTCGATGTCGATCGGCTTCGTCGACGAGCCGCTGTGGCGCTCCGTCGAGCCCGGCACCCCCAGCCCCCGCCGCCGCCTCGACGTGGTGCGCCGCCTCGCCGACGCGGGCTTCGCCGTCGGCGTCCTCATGGCCCCGATCCTGCCCGGCCTCACCGACACCGCCGAGTCGATCGACACCACCGTCGCCGCCCTCGCGGCCGCGGGCGCCGCCGGCGTCGTCCCCCTGGCCCTGCACCTGCGCCCGGGCGCCCGCGAGTGGTACCAGGCCTGGCTCGCCCGCGAGCACCCCCACCTCGCCCCCCGCTACCGCCAGCTCTACGGCGACGGCGCCTACGCCGGCCAGGCCTACCAGCGCGAGGTCGCCGCCCGCGTCCGCCTCGCCTGCCGCCGCCACGGCCTGCCCACCGGCGACACCAGCACCACCCGCCAACTCTCCGCCGCCCCACCCCCACCCGCCGCCGACACCTTGCCGCTGCCCTTCCCCCCGACCACCACCGGCGCCCCGCCCATCGCCGGTGGCTCGGCACCCAGATCCACCAGCGCCCCGCCCAGCAACTCCACCAGCGGCCCGGCGACCAGCCCCACCACCGCCCCACCGAACAGGCCCACCGGCAGCCCGGCGACCACCGACACGCCGCCGCGGCCCACCACTCGCACCCCGCCCAACAGGTCCGCCAGCGGTCCGGCGACCGCCACCACGCCCTTACCGCTGCCCATCAGTCCAACCGCTGCCGGGACGCAGGCGAAGAGCACCGCGCCACAGTCAGCAGCTTCGGTCGACCCGGCCCCGGCGGACAGAGCCCCCGGCGCGCCGGGGACCACCGCCGAGCCCTTGCCGCTGTCCATCAGCCCCGCTTCGGTCGAGACGCCGGAGAAGAGTCTCACGGGACAGCCAACGGCACCGGGGGCGCTCGGCAGAGGCTCTGCCGGGGCGTCGGCGGCACCGGTCGTGGAAGGGGGCCGGGCGGGGGTGGTGGAGGTGGGTGAGCAGCTGTCGTTGCTGTGATCGGCGGTCAGGAAACGGTCAGCTAGCGTGCATAAGCTCGGTTGCATGCGTGCTCGTGCCGGTGACTTCCTGGTGCTCCTCGCGCCGACCCTCGTGGTCGGCGTGTTGGTGCCGGTGGTGACCAGAGACGACCCGGCCGCGTACGTGCCGGTGCTCCTGGTGTTGCTGATCGTCGCGACGATCGGGATCGCGTTCGGGTTGATTCTTCTGGCGCACACGACGCGGGGGCCGTCGACGTTCGCGATCGTGGTGTGGCAGGAGCAGGCGGCGTTCAGGGTGCAGCCGAACTTCCGGCGGCAGTGCGTGTTCTACGGGGTGCTGGGCGCGGCGCTGGTGCTGATGGCGTTCAACGGGTTCCGGGTCGGGCACCTGTCGGTGCTGCGCGCCATGTCGTACGGGATCGTCGTCCTGACCACGCTGTTCCTGCTGGTGTTGTCGGTCAGGATGCTGCGCAGCGGCCCGCTCGTGCTGACCTCGGAGGGGCTGGCGATCGACGGGGGGCGCTCGTTCGTGCCGTGGGACGCCCTGGGCGTCAGGTCGGAGTCCGGCGCGTGGGCGGTCGGCAGCCCCGAGCTGGTGCGGGGGCGGCGGGTGCGGGAGTTCCGGCCCGGCGAGGACGTGCCGCTCGAGGTGTCGCTGTACTTCCTGACCAGGGTCATCGACCTGTACGCCCGGCAGCCTGAGCGGCGCGCGGCGATCGGCACGCCCGAGGAGCTGGAGCGGCTCCGGGGCGCGCTCACCCGGCAGGTCACCTGACCGCAGGGCCGCCGTGGGGCACGGTGGAGCTGTGCGGAGACCGGTCCGGCGCGTCGCGTGCACGCTCGCGGCCGCCGCGTTCCTGTATTACCTGGTCCCGCTGCGCCTGATGCGCACCGCGGGCGACTGGGCGCAGGCCGGCGGTGCCGTGGTCCTGCTCACGGTGCTGGTCGTGGTGTTCAGGCGGCAGCTGCTCCGGCAGGTCCGCACCGGCGGGCGGACCGCCGCGCACCTGGAGGCGCTGGTCAATCTGCTGGTCGTCACCGTGTTGTCGTTCTCGCTGGTGTACGTGCTGCTCGCCGGCCACGAGGGGCAGTTCACCGGGCTGGCCACGAGGACCGACGCGCTGTACTTCACGCTGTCGACGCTCGCGACGGTCGGCTACGGCGACGTGCACGCGGTGGGGCAGGCGGCCCGGATCGTGGTCATCGCGCAGATCCTGTTCAACCTCGTCTACGTCGGCGCCGCCGTCACCGTCCTCGGCGGTGCGGTCCGCCGCAGGGTCGGCGACGCAGGCGCGGGCACCGGCGGCGAGGCCGATCGGGTGACGCCGGGCGGGGACGGGAGTGGCTAGCGTTCTGGCCATGAGCGCGCCACGTCGCAATCCGTCGAACTGGTTGTGGGTCGCGGTCCCGCCCGGGGTGACGCTGCTCGCGGGCGCGTTGCTGCTGGCGCTCGCAGCGCCGGAGGGCAGCCCGGTGCTGGCGCCGTTCGTGCTGGCCAACGCGGTCGTGCACGGCACCAACTTCGCCGTCAACGAGCTGCGCCGGCGGGACGAGGCGCCGGCGCGGCCGGGGTGGGAGCTCCACCGGCCGTTCCGCGAGGCGTGCGCGCGGGTCGGGCGGGTGTTCGCGGTCGGGTCGGTGGTGCTCGTCTGGGCGCTGCTCGCGGACGCCGGGCCGGTCGTCGCCGTGCTCGCGCTCGGCGGTGCCGCTGCCATGTACGTGTCCGGCGCAAGGGGCCTCCTGCGGCTGGTGCGCGGCACGCCCTCGGTGCGGCTCACGGGCGACGGCGTGCGGGTCGGCGGCCGCTCGTACACCTGGAGCAGCATCGAACGGGTCGAGCTCAACGGCGACCGGGCGCATCCCAGGGTCGACCTGCTCGTCGCGGGGCGGTCGCGACCGGTGACGGTGCGGCCGGAGGACGTGGACGGCAGCCTGCTGTTCCTGATGGACCTGATCGGCTACTACGTGGCGCATCCGGAGCGCCGGGCGGCCGTCGGCGAGCCGGGTGAGGCGGTGCGGGTGCACGCGCTGCTGCTCGGCGCGCGACTGTCGGCAGGACTGACCGGCGGACCGACGCCCATCGCCGCGGCGTGAGCCGCCCGGCAGGGGCCGGTGGCCGACGCCCATTGCCGCGGCGTGAGCCGCCCGGCAGGGGCCGGTGGCCGACGCACATCGCCGCGCGTGCATCGCCGCGCGCTACGGTCGAGGCATGCGCAGCGCTGAGCAGATCCTGCGGGAGTCGGCCACGATCGCCGTCGTCGGGGCGTCGCGGGACCCGCGGAAGACCGCCCACTCGGTGCCGCTGGCGATCCAGCGGCGCGGCTGGCGGATCATCCCCGTGAACCCGTTCGCGGACCAGATCTTCGGGGTCCGCGTGTACCGCAGCCTCGCCGACATCCCCGAGCCGGTCGACTTCGTGAACGTCTTCCGGCCGTCCGCCGACGCGACGCAGGTCGTGAAGGACGCGATCGCGATCGGCGCGCCGGCGGTCTGGCTGCAGCAGGACATCGTCTCGCCCGAGGGGCGTGCCCTGGCCGAGGCCGCCGGCGTCGACTACGTCGAGGACACGTGCATCGCCGTGGTGCGCGCCGTGCACGCGATCAGCGGACCCCGTACTCCTTGAGCAGCCCCCGGCTGATGATCGTCTTCTGGATCTCGCTGGTGCCCTCGCCGATGAGCAGGAAGGGCGCCTCGCGCATGAGGCGCTCGATCTCGTACTCCTTGGAGTAGCCGTAGCCGCCGTGGATGCGGAAGGACTCCTGCACGACCTCGGCGCAGTACTCGCTGGCCAGGAGCTTCGCCATGCCGGCCTCGACGTCGTTGCGCTGGCCGGCGTCCTTGAGCCGGGCAGCGTTGACCATCAGCGCGTGCGCCGCCTCGATCTTCGTGGCCATCTCGGCGAGCTTGAACGCGATCGCCTGGTGCTTGACCAGCTGCGCGCCGAATGTCTGGCGCTGCTGCGCGTAGGCGATGGCCAGCTCGAACGCGCGGATCGAGATACCGCACGCGCGGGCCGCGACGTTGACCCGGCCGACCTCGATGCCGTCCATCATCTGGTAGAAGCCGCGGCCTGCCTTGTCGGCGCCGCCGAGCACCGCGCTGCCGGGCACCCGGACGTTGTCGAGGACCATCTCGGTCGTCTCGACGCCCTTGTACCCCATCTTCTCGATCTTGCCGGGGATGGTGAGGCCGGGCAGCGCCTCGTTCTCGCCGAAGCCGGGCGTCTTCTCCAGCAGGAACGTGGTCATGTTCCCGTAGACCGAGTCGGCGCCCAGGTCGGACTTGACCAGGGTGGCGACGACGGAGGAGTACGCGCCGTTGGTCAGCCACATCTTCTGGCCGTTGATGACGTAGTCGTCGCCGTCCGGGACGGCCTTGGTGCGGATGGCGGCGACGTCGGACCCGCAGCCGGGCTCAGACATCGAGAACGCGCCGCGGACCTCGCCGGCGGCCATCCGTGGCAGGAGGCTCGCCTTCTGCTCCGCCGAGCCGTGCTGCGCCACCAGGTAGGCGACGATGAAGTGCGTGTTGACGATGCCCGACACCGACATCCAGCCGCGCGAGAGCTGCTCCACGACCAGGGCGTACGTCAGCAGCGACTCGCCGAGACCGCCGTGCTCCTCGGGGATGGTGAGGCCGAACAGGCCCATCTCGCGCATGCCGTCGACGATGTCCGCCGGGTAGACGTCGTCGTGCTCCAGGTGCTGGGCGTGCGGGATGATCTCCTTGTCGACGAACTCCCGCACCGTCTCCAGAATCGACTGCTGCACATCGGTCAGACCGGGCGTCTGGGCGAGGCGGGCCATTGATCGACCTCCATTGGTCAGCGTCCTGCTTGTTACCGGCAGGTATGGAGGAAGTATTCCGGCTCGGCCTGGCCCAGGCCAACGTGAGCAGCCCACACACCCCTGTGAAATGGTTCTCAGGTGGCCTACAACAAGATGGCGATCGCTGCCCTGGTCTGCGCGGTCCTGGTGCCGCCCTTCGGGATCCTGATGGGGCACATCGCGTGGGCGCAGACGGGCCGCACCGGCCAGCGCGGGCACGGGCTCGCGCTGGCGGCGCTGGTGATCGGCTATGTGGAGCTGCTGGTGCTCTGCGGCATCCCGATCGTGGCGCTCGGCTTCTGACGCCGGTGTGACACCTCCGGCGCCCGGGTCACCGGTACTGGGCCTCGCGGACGCTGTTGCCGCCGTCGATCACGAGCATCTGTCCGGTGATGTACGAGGCGCCGGGCGAGCACAGGAAGGCGATCGTCGCGGCCACCTCCTCGGGGGTCCCGGGGCGGCCCATCGGCGTGCCGAAGCCCTGCTTGAGCTCGACCAGCGTCGACGCGCCGGTGTGGATGATGCCGGGGGCGACCGCGTTGACGGTGATGCCGTCGGCGACGAGCTCCATGGCGAGGGCGCGGGTGAGACCGACGACGCCGGCCTTCGCGGCCGCGTAGCCCGCCTCGGCGGGCAGGGCGTTGACCGGGCCGGCGGTGGCGGCGAGGTTCACGATGCGGCCCCAGCCGTGCTCGGCCATGCCGCCGACGAATGCCCGGCTGACCAGGAACGCGGTGGTGAGATTGCGGTCGATCTCGGCGCGCCACTCCTCGTAGGTGAGCTGCGCGACGGGGCGCAGCACCTCGGGGCTGGCCTTGCTGGCCAGGCCGGCGTTGTTGACGAGGATGTCGACGGTGCCGACCTGGTCGACGATCGCGTCGGCCAGCGCGCCGACCTCGGCCTCGACGGTGAGGTCGGCGACGAAGCCGGTGACGCCGAGCTCGGTGGCCCGGTCGTGGATGCGCCGGGTGGTGGAGACGATGGCGACCGCCGCGCCCATCGCCTTCAGCCGGCGGGCGGTGGCGTAGCCGATGCCGTCCGGGCTGCCGGCGCCGGTGACCAGCGCGACACGGCCGTCGAGGCGGTCGATCGCCGTGCCCTCGTCATCCGCAACCGGCTCCTCGGCGAGCTCAGGCCCGGACGACGGGACGGCCCGCAGGGTGCGGCGGGCCGAGGAAGGGCGGCTCGCGTCGCGCCGGTTGCCTTTGCCCGCGGGGCCGGTGGAACGTAGGTCGGGTGCCATAGGGCAAATCCTGCCTGCCCGAGCCGCTCCCGGGCAATGCGACACGGATTTCTCAGGCCGCCGGGTTGTCCGGGGCACGCCCGACCACCCGGGCGCGCGGGTCGCTCAGGCGGGCGGCGTGAACGACGTCGTGCGGGACATGCCGGCGGCGCGGCCCTTCGCGGAGATGACCAGGGCCATCTTGCGGGACGCCTCGTCGATCATCTCGTCGCCGAGCATGACGGCGCCGAGCTTGCCGCCGGCCTCCGAGGTGTAGTGCTCGTAGGCGTCGAGGATGAGCTCGGCGTGGTCGTAGTCGTCCTGGGCGGGCGAGTAGACCTCGTTGGCCGCGTCGATCTGCCCGGGGTGCAGCACCCACTTGCCGTCGAAGCCGAGCGCCGCGCTGCGGGTCGCCACCTCGCGGAACGCGTCGACGTCCCTGATCTGGAGGAACGGGCCGTCGATCGCCTGGAGGTCGTGCATCCGCGCGGCCATCAGGATGCGCATGAGGATGTAGTGGTACGGGTCGCCCGGGTACCCGGGGATGAGGCCGCCGACGACGAGCGACTTCATGTTGATCGACGCCATGAAGTCGGCCGGGCCGAAAATGATCGTCTCGATCCGCGGGGAGGCGGCCGCGATCGCGTCGACGTTGACGAGGCCGGCCGCGTTCTCGATCTGCGCCTCGATGCCGATCCTGCCGACCTCGAGCCCCATCGTCTTCTCGATCTGGGTGAGCGTCAGGTCCAGCCACTCGACCTGCCCCGCCGACTGGACCTTCGGCAGCATGATGCAGTCCAGGTTTTCGCCGGCGCCCTCGACGACCTCGATGACGTCGCGGTACGTCCACGGCGTGGTCAGGTCGTTGACCCGCACGACCCTGGTCTTGCCGCCCCAGTCGCCGTCGTTGAGCGCGGCCACGATGTTCTTGCGCGCGTCGGGCTTCGCCAGCGGCGCGACGGCGTCCTCGAGATCGAGGAACACCTGGTCGGCGGGGAGCCCCTGGGCCTTGTCGAGCATCTTGACGCTCGAGCCGGGGACGGCGAGGCAGGACCGGCGTGGGCGCATGGCGGTGCTCCTTAGGCTTCATTAAGGGGACCTTCGCCACGGTAGCCTCGTCGCGTGATGGCACAGAACGCACCTGTGGGAGATCTCACCGGCCGCACGGTGGTGATCACCGGTGCCAGCTCCGGGATCGGCCTGGCGGCCGCGGTCGACATGGCCCGGCGCGGCGCGCACGTCGTCCTCGTCGGCCGCGACCCGGACCGGCTGAACGCGGCGGTCGCCCAGGTGGCCGCCGCCGGTGGGCGCACTCCCCCGGCGTACCGGGCCGACTTCAGCCGCCTCGACGACGTGCACGTGCTGGTGGATCAGCTGCGCCAGCGGTACCAGCGGATCGACGCCCTCGCGAACAACGCCGGCGGTGTGGTGGCCGGGCACGCCCGCACCGTCGACGGCTTCGAGCCGACCATCCAGTCCAACCACCTGGCCGGGTTCCTGCTGAGCCACCTCCTGCGCGAGCAGCTGCGCAGCGGCCGGATCGTCAACACCGCCTCCGCCGCCCACTCGATGGGCGCGATCGACCCCGCCGACCTGCGGGGGGACCGCAAGGCGGGGATGTGGAAGCGGTACGGCGCGGCGAAGCAGGCCAACATCCTCTTCGCCGCGGAGGCGGCCCGGCGGTGGCCCGACATCATGTCGGCGAGCTACCACCCCGGCTTCGTGCGCAGCCGCTTCGGCGCCGGCGTCGGGGTGAACCTGATGTCGAAGGTGACGCCGTTCGCGAAGACGCCCGAGCAGGGCGCGGACACGCTCGTCTGGCTGGTGGCGACGCCCCGGCCGCAGCTCGTGTCGGGCGGCTACTACGAGAAGCGCAAGCTGATCAGGCCCAACGCGGCCACCGAGGACCCCCGGCTGGCGGCGCAGCTGTGGGACGCGAGCCTGGCCGCGGTCGGCTTCTGACGCCGCTCTTTCGTTACTTGGCGCCGCGAACCCTGTGCAGGCGGAAGGGGCGCTTCGGCAGGCGGGTCGCCGGGGAGGGCTTCGGCGGTGCGGCCTGCGAGTCGTCGGGCATCGGGACGAGCGGGGCGTCCTCGACCGGGGTGAGGCGGCTGACCACGCAGTCCGTGGCCCACCTGGTCGCGAGGTCGGCGCCGCCGTTGAGCCGCTTCCCGGCCAGCTGCGGCACGAGCTCAGCCCAGGCCTCCCCGGTCGGGTCCATGCGCTCCACCGCCGCGGTCCAGGTGACGATCCGGCCGCCGTGGTCGCCGCGGAGGGAGACCTCGACGGTGCCGGCCCCGGCCAGGCCGGGGGCGGACTGCTCGCCGGGGCCGCTCACGACCAGCAGCGACCCGCCGAGCCACGCGCACCAGACCAGGTAGGCCGGGCCGGCGCCGGGCACGGCGAGCCAGGCGACGGCGGCCTTCTTGGCGGCCTCTTCGACCAGCGGTTCCACGCCTGCCATCCAATCACAACGGTGGCCCGTCAGGTCGCCGTCGCCGCCCCGTTCAGCGGCGGGCGCGGGGAGCGGTCCTCGAACTCGGCAGAGGTGTAGGCCAGGGCCCGCAGGCCCGGCGGCCAGGAGGCCCAGCCGCCCTTGCGGAGCAGGGCGTCGAGGAACTGGGCGGCGGTCGGCAGATTGGCCCAGACCGCCGGCAGGAAGGTGGCGCGGCGGGCGCCGTCGGTCAGGATCAGGCCGTGCACCCCGGGCTCCAGGACCGCCAGCAGGGCCTCCCGGCTGCCGGCGGCGGGCAGGTCGGCGGGCTCGGTGAGGACGGAGACCTTGATGTCGAGCTCGGGCCAGTCGGCGGCGGTGACCGGCGGCACCCGCGGGTCGCGCATGGACCGCACCGCGTTGTCCACCACGTCGTGGTGCAGCGGGCGGGCCGGCTCGAGGCTGCCGACGCAGCCGCGGAGGGCGCCGGCCCGCTCGAGCGTCACGAAGGAGGCGCCGGGGTCGTGCAGGGCGCCCGTCGACGGGATGCGGAACATGAGGCGCTCGCCGGTGAGGCGGGCGCGGACGGCGGCCGCCGCGAGTCCGGCCAGCAGCCGTCCGTCCTTCGGCGACAGAAGCCCAGACGGCGCCGTCACCAGCCCAGCATAGGCGCGCCGATCGTCGCGGGCAGCGGCATACGGCCGGCGACCAGGTCGGGGATCTGGTCGAGGCTGGTGATGCGGGCGCCGTCCCAGTCGAGGTCGGCGTGGAAGGTGAGGTGCCCGCCGAGGTCGGGCGCGTCGAGCTGGACGGCGGTGAGGCCGAAGCGACGGGCGCCGGTGAGCTCGTGGCCGCCGCCGTCGCCCACGTACAGGCAGGCCTCGGGGTGGACGCCGAGGCGTTCGCAGGCCGTGCGGTACATCGCCGGATGTGGCTTGGCGTGGCCGACCTGCGACGAGTAGACGCCGGCGTCGAAGAGGCGGCCGATGGGGGTGCCGGGCAGGACGGTCGGGAGCTCGAACCAGCAGTCGCTGACGACGGCGGTGCGGATGCCCTGGTCGCGCAGCCAGCGCAGGACGGGCTCGGTCTCGGGGCGGGGTGACGCGTCCTGCTGGAGCGAGGCGATGCGCAGCTCGGCGGCCTCGCGCAGCTGGGCCGGCGTGGGCTCGACGCCGAGCTCGACGCACAGCGCGCGGAGACCCGCTAAGACGCTGCCGTAGGCGCCCTTGGCCCGCGCGTCGAAGGTGCGGTCGAGGAGGCTGAGCCACGCTCCGGGGTCGACGCCGAGCACCTCGGCGGTCCTGCGGTGGCCGTCACCGCGGACGACTGCGGTGGTGCATGTATTGAAGTAGTCGAAAAGGACAGCGTAAAACACCGTTCGGCCCTCCTGGCATCGTCCGAAAGTACGAGTGCAGACCGCTCCGGTCTACTGCCTAAGAGCGCTACCAAGTGTCGGATCGCTGACAATTTTCACCTAGTGACAACATCGGCGCATGCGCCAGATCGGGATAGCCGCAATTGTCGCCCTCACGGTCGCGATCATCGCGGTCTCGGCGTCGGCGCCGTTGATCGCCTACGCGGCCGCGCCCGCACTCGCGATCGCTTTCTGGCGCAACGCGCTCGGGGTCGCCGCGATCGCCCCGGTGGCCCTCACGGCGCGCCGCGAGGAGTTCCGGTCGCGGGCGATGCGCGTCAGCGCCGCGTCCGGCGTGCTGCTCGCGGTGCACTTCGCCACGTGGGTGCCCAGCGCCAAGCTGACGAGCGTCGCCATGTCGGTGGCGCTGGTGAGCACGACACCCATCTGGACATCGCTGATCTCCGTCGTGCGGGGAGTGCGGGTCCCGGCCGGCACGTGGGCCGGGGTGGGCGTCGCCGTCGTGGGCGTGACCCTGGCGACGGGCGCCGACCCGGACCTGTCGGGCCGCGCGCTGCTCGGTGACGCGCTCGCGCTGGCCGGCGGGATCGCGGCGGCCGGGTACACGATGCTCGGCGCCCACGCGCGGGGGACGATCTCGACCAGCACCTATGCGACCGTCTGTTACTCGGTCTGCGCGGCGCTGCTCGGGCTGGCGTGCCTGCTCGGCGGGCAGGAGCTGGGCGGCTACACCACGCGGACGTGGCTGGCGATCGTGGCGATGACCGCCGGCCCCCAGCTGCTCGGCCACACCCTGATCAACTACGCGCTGCGCCGGGTGCCGCCGACGACGGTCGCCGTGCTGCTCCTGCTGGAGGTGCCGGGCGCGCTGCTGCTGGCGTGGCTGATGCTCGACCAGCTGCCGGCGGCGCAGACACTGCCCGGCATCGCGCTGCTGCTCGCCGGCGTGACGATCGTGGTGGTCGGCGGCCGGCGCGCCTCGACGACAGCCTCGACGCCGGCTGAGGCGCCGGCCGCTTCACCCGGATCGGGTCAGCCCACGAACGGCGGCACGATCATCTCGCCGGAGGCGATCTGCACGACGTGGCCGGAGACGGTCGCGGACACCGCCTCGCCGCCGGTGGCGGTGATCGAGCAGCTCAGCAGCGAGGGCCGGCGCATCTCCGAGCCCTGACGGATCTGGTACCGGCTGAGCCCGTCACCCGGCAGCAGCCCCGACGCGACCAGCCACACCCCGAGCCCCATCGCCGCCGAGCCGGTCGCGGGATCCTCGGCGACGCCGGCGTCGGGGACGAGGACCCGTACATGAGCCTCGTGCCGCCCGGCGTCCCAGTGCAGGACGCTCAGGTTGTCGACGAGCCCGGCGGGCCGCAGCCGCCCCACCGCCTCGTCGGTCACAGACAGGAACGTGAACGGCAGCCCGCACCCGGCCCTGCGGGGCGCCGGCCCGACGAAGTCGGCCCCCGTCAGGCCGACGGCGGCGAGCAGCGGCGCCGGGTCGAGGGCCGGCTCGACGGTCGGAGTGCCGCCGGTGACGGTGGCGGTGCCGTGCACGTCGTCGATGGTGATCGGCAGCAGGCCCGCGCCGCACTCCATGATCACGTCGGTGGTCTTGACCAGGCCGTCGCGGTGCAGAGTGACGGCGCAACCGACGCTGGGGTGCCCGGCGAACGGCAGCTCGGTGCCCGGGGTGAAGATCCGCACCCGGTAGGTCGCCGCGGGCGTGGTCGGGCGCAGCACGAAGATCGTCTCGGACAGGTTGAACTCGAGGGCGATCGCCTGCATCTGCTCGCCGGCGAGGTGATCCGCGTCGAACACGATGGCGAGTGGGTTGCCGGTGAACGGCCGGTCGGTGAAGACGTCGACCACCTTGTACCGCAGCATGCTCATGCACTCGAGCCTAGGCGAGCGGGCAGGTGCGGGAGGCGGTCCAACGGCGAGCCGGTGGTCTTCTTCAGTAGTCTTGAACCTCGTGAGCACCGCGCCCAGGGTCTATGTCGCGCGCCTCGCCGGCCTGAGTGTGTTCGACCCGAACGGCGACCAGGTCGGGCGGGTGCGTGACGCGGTCGCGCGGGCCCGCACCGACGACCAGCCGCCGAGGGTCGTGGGGCTCGTCGCGGAGATGCCGATGCGGCGGCGGATCTTCCTGCCGATCGGCCGGATCACGGCGATGGAGCCCGACGCGGTGGTGCTCAACACCGGCACGCTCAACCTGCGCCGGTTCGAGAAGCGGCAGGGTGAGCTGCTGGTCCTGGAGGACTTCATCGACCGGCACGTGAGCATCCCGGCGACCGGCCGCACCGGCACGGTCGTGGACGTCGCGATGGAGGCCGACCGGACGGGGACCTGGGTGTTGAGCCGGGTCGCGGTCCGGGAGTTCAGCGGCCGGCTGACCCGCCGCGGTCACCTGAACCAGCTCGAGTGGGGTGAGGTCGTCGGGCTCGCCGGCACCCCGCACGCGCAGGGCACGGCCGGCATCCTCGCGGTGCTGGACAACATGCGCCCCGCCGACCTCGCGAACGTGCTGCAGGACCTGTCCGAGACCCGCCGCGTCGAGGTCGCGACCGCCCTGGACGACGAGCGGCTCGCCGACGTGCTGGAGGAGCTCCCCGAGCACGACCAGCTGGAGATCATGGCGGCGCTGGAGCCGGAGCGGGCCGCGGACGTGCTGGAGGAGATGGACCCCGACGACGCCGCCGACCTGCTCGCGGAGATGCCGAAGGGCGAGCAGGAGGTCCTGCTGGACCTCATGCAGCCCGACGAGGCGTCGCCGGTGCGGGCGCTGCTGGACTACCTGCCCGGCACCGCCGGGTCGGTGATGACGTCGGAGCCGATCGTCATGGCGCCGCACGAGACCGTCGCGGAGGCCCTCGCCCGCATCCGGGAGCCGCAGCTGTCACCCGCGGTGGCGGCGGGCGTCTTCGTGACCAGGCCGCCGATGGCGACGCCGACCGGGCGGTACCTCGGCGTCGTGCACTTCCAGCGGCTGCTGCGCGAACCGCCGTCGGCGCTGCTCGGCGGCGTCGTGGACAACGACATCAAACCGCTCGCGCCGCAGGCCACGCTCGGCGAGATCACCCGGCGGATGGCGACGTACAACCTGGTGGTCATGCCGGTCATCGACGACAACGACCGGCTCCTCGGCGCCGTCACCGTCGACGACGTGCTGGACCATCTGCTGCCCGAGGACTGGCGCGACCGGGAGCACGCCGCCTCCATGTCGTCGGGCTCCTCCGGCCCCGCCGGACGGGCGCTCGATCATGGCTGACCGGCGGCGGCTCGACCAGCCGCGGGAGCCGGGGCGCCTGAAGCTGCCCCGCTTCGACCCGGAGGCGTTCGGGCAGTGGTCCGAGGGGATCGCGCGGTTCATGGGGACCGCGAAGTTCCTCGTGTACATGACGGTCTTCATCCTCGTGTGGGTCGTGTGGAACACGCTCGCGCCGAGGACGTGGCAGTTCGACCCGTACACGTTCACGTTCCTGACCCTGATCCTGTCGCTGCAGGCGTCCTACGCGGCGCCGCTGATCCTGCTCGCGCAGAACCGGCAGGCGGACCGGGACCGGCTCGCCTCCGAGGAGGACCGCCGGCGGGCCGCGGCGCAGAAGGCGGACACCGAGTACCTGGCGCGGGAGATCGCGTCACTGCGGATCGCCGTCGGTGAGATCGCCACCCGGGACTTCCTGCGCTCGGAGCTGGCGCGGATGAGCGAGGAGCTGGACGAGGCCGCGGTGCGCCGGGCGAAGCTGGAGCGGAAGAAGGCGAAGAAGACGCTGGACGAGCCGGTGGAGGAGGACACCTTCGACCCCGGCGACGACCCGCCCCGCCGGCGCGCCCGCTCCACCCGCTGACCCTATGTGCCGCTTTTGCCGTTTTTGTCGCTTGTACTGCGTGTCAGTGCGCTCTCGCTGCCACGAGAAGACCCTCTCCGAGGGGCAGGATCGCCGGCACCCACGCGTCGCTGTCCCTGATGGCCTTGACGGCCTCCCTGAGCAGGACGGTCTCCGCGTCGCGGATCGTGGGGTCGCTGACCCGGCCGCCGCCGAGCGCGCCGGCGAGCACCAGGGTCCCTCCAGGGCGCAGGAGCCGCTCCGCCGCCGCGGTCACGGCCGCGTACTCGCTCGGGTCGTGGTCGACGAACACCAGGTCATAGGCGCGGTCGGCGAGCCGGGGCAGGACGTCCAGGGCGCGGCCGCTGATGATCCGGGTCCGCGACGGCGGGTTGCCGGCGGCGGCGAACACCCGCCTCGCGACCCGCTGGTGCTCCGGCTCGAGGTCGATCGTGGTGAGGACCCCATCGCGGCGCATGCCGCGCAGCAGCCACCCGCCGCTCACCCCCGTGCCGGTGCCCACGTCGACGACGGCCTTCGCGTTGCTGACCGCGGCGACGACCCGCAGCGCCGCGCCCTCACCCCGGCTGACGCTGGAGATGCCCAGCTCGGCGGCCTGCTCGCGGGCCGCGGTGAGCACGGGGTCCTCCAGCACGTAGCCGTCGACGAAGTCGGCGAACTGCTGCGCTGCTCTGACGGACGGGGGGATGTCGCACCTCCATGAGACGTCGATCCCCGCAAGCCTAGGAGACCTCGCCCTCACGTGTGGGATGCCGGCCCGTGTAATGCTGGATGCGAAACGGACGGAGGAGCCGATCGTGACAGACGGTTCGGCCTGGCGTCAGCCTGGCCACGGCGCATCGACCAGCCCCGCTGGCTGGCCGATGCCGCCCGCGCAGCCACGACCGCAGCCCGCCCCGGGCAGCTGGTGGTCCGACGCCCTCGCCGACCCGTGGCGGGACCCTGACGCGCAGGTCGTCGTGGTCAAGACGCCGGCGGACGAGCCGCCGGCGCTGGAGAAGGTCCCGCCGCCCGGCCCCGCACCGCGGGCCGGCCTCGGGCTGGTCCTGATGGTGTCGATCATCACCGCCCTGCTCGCCGGCGCGCTCGGCGGCACCCTCGGCTACGTGTTCGCCGGCGGTGGCGGTGGCGTCCTGGGTGGATCCACGCTCGGCGGCAACCCGCCGCTGAACGGCCGCCCGCCGGACACCGTCGCCGCCCTCGCGAAGAAGGTCCTCCCCAGCGTCGTCACGATCAGCATGCGGGTGGGCGCCGGCACGTCCCTGGGCTCCGGCTTCGTGGTGTCCAACGACGGCTACGTCATCACCAACAACCACGTGGTGCAGGGTGGCAACGGCTCCGCCACGGTCCGCTTCACCGACGCCTCGGTCGCCCCGGCCTCCGTCGTCGGCAGCGACGACGAGTCCGACATCGCCGTGCTGAAGATCGACACCGCCGGCCTGCCCGACGACCAGCTGAAACCCGTCGAGTTCGGCGACTCCGACCAGCTGCAGGTCGGCGACCCGGTCGTCGCGGTCGGCGCCCCGCTCGGCCTGACCAGCACGGTCACGTATGGCGTGGTCAGCTACCTCGACCGTCCCATCCGTACCAGCGAGGGCGGCACCGCCCGCTACTACTCGGCGATCCAGACCGACGCGGCCGTCAACCAGGGCAACTCCGGCGGCCCGCTCTTCGACGGCGCCGGCCGTGTCGTCGGCATCAACTCCGTGATCGGCACCCTCTCCGAGGACCAGGCGACGGCCGGCAACGTGGGCCTCGCGTTCGCCATCCCGATCAACCACGCCCGCCGCGTGGCCCAGGACGTCATCAACACCGGCAAGGCCCGACGCACTGTGATGGGTGTCTCACCCGACCCGAGCTACCGCAACCCCGCGGGCGGCGCCCGCCTCGCCTCCGTCGAAGCCAACGGCCCGGCCGCCGGCGGCGGTCTGCACGCCGGCGACGTCATCCTCGCCGTCAACGGCAAGCCCGTGGAGGAGTTCTGGGACCTGACGGCCCTCATCCGCAAGTACGCTCCCGGCGCGGTCGTCGAGATCCAGTACCTGCGCGGCACCACCAAGGAGAAGACCTCGGTGACCCTGGTCGCCGACGCGAAGTGACCGGTGGGCCCTCCCCGCGGGGGCCACGGGTGCGTAGGCTGGCGGGCGAGAGCAAGGAGGCCGGCAATGGGCTTGGAAAACCTCGGTGGCTGGGAGTTCATCGTCATCATCCTGGTGGGGCTGTTCATCTTCGGCCCCGACCGGCTGCCGAAGGCGATCAGCGACGGCATGCGCATGCTCCGCAACGTCCGCCAGATGGCCCGCAACGCCACCGGTGACCTGAGCCGCGAGCTCGGCACCGACATCCAGCTCGAGGACCTCCACCCGAAGGCCTTCCTGCGCAAGCACCTGCTGAGCGAGGCCGACGAGGCCGCCCTGCGCCGTCCTCTCCAGGACATCGTCGGCGAGGTCCGCGGCGTCGCCGACTCGGTCAAGCGCGACGCGGAGGCGGCCGCCAAGGGCATCAACGCCACGGCGACCCCTGCGGCGACCCCCACGGCGGCGCCCACGTCGCTCACCAAGTCGGCCGCGACCCCCGCCCCGGCTCCGGCCCGCCCCTCCTGGGACGACGTCACCTGACGCCTGCCGGCCGTTCTTCGCGAGGCTTCGGCCTCACATGCGGACAGACCGCCTGCGACCAGTTATCGGCGCAGGCGGTCTCTCGTACAGTGGCCGCGGTTGTCGCTCTTGAGATCAGCGACCGGCGGGCTTGAGGCCGAGCGGTTTACCGACGAGGCTCTCCCGGCGCACGGCGAGGCGGTCGGCGACGGTGATCAGCGCGGCCGCGGCGGGTGCCGACGGGTCGGACAGCACGAGCGGGAGACCGGCGTCGCCACCCTCGCGCAGGCGCGTGTCGAGCGGGATCTGGCCCAGCACCGGGACCTTCGCGCCGACGGCCCGGCTCAGCGACTCCGCGACCTGCGCGCCACCGCCGCTGCCGAACAGCTCCATGCGCTGGCCGTCGGGCAGCTCCAGCCAGGACATGTTCTCCACGACGCCGACGATGCGCTGGTGCGTCTGCAGGGCGATGGAGCCCGCGCGCTCCGCGACCTCGGCCGCGGCGGCCTGCGGGGTCGTCACGACCAGGATCTCCGCCGACGGCAGCAGCTGCGCCAGGGAGATCGCCACGTCACCGGTGCCCGGCGGGAGGTCCAGCAGGAGGACGTCCAGGTCGCCCCAGTAGACGTCGGCGAGGAACTGCTGCAGCGCCCGGTGCAGCATCGGCCCGCGCCACACCACCGCCGCGTTGCCGGGCGTGAACATCCCGATCGAGATGACCTTCACCCCGTGCGCCGACGGCGGCATGATCATCGACTCGACCTGCGTGGGCCGGCCGTCCGCGCCGAGCATCCGCGGCACCGAGTGGCCGTAGATGTCCGCGTCGACGACGCCGACCTTGAGCCCCTTCGCGGCGAGCGCCGCCGCCAGGTTGACCGTCACGCTCGACTTGCCGACGCCGCCCTTGCCGCTGGCGACCGCGTAGACCCTGGTCCGCGAGCCCGGCTGGGCGAACGGGATGACCGGCTCCTGCACGTCACCGCGCAGGCTGCTCTGCAGCTCCTTGCGCTGCTCGGGCGTCATGACCCCGAAGTCGACCTCGACCCCGGTGACCCCTTCGACCGCGCCGACCGCGGCGGTGATGTCGGTCCGCAGCTTGTCCTTCAGCGGGCAGCCGGCCACCGTGAGCAGCAGCCCGATCACCGCGACGCCGTCAGGGCGCAGCACGACCTCGCGCACCATACCGAGCTCGGTGATCGGTCGGCGGATCTCGGGGTCGTCGACGGTCGACAGGGCGGCGGCGATCGCGGCTTCGACGGTGGTGGCCGGGGCTGACATGCCGCTATCGTACGTCGGCCACCGCCGCTGTTCAGGCGGCCAGCCCGTGGGTCGTAACGCATCACACTCACCCGAACGGTGACGGGGTTGTCCCGCGTCCGCGGCGGTGGCAACATCGTTGTCAGCCGCGCGCCTCGCCCCTTGAGGCGCGCGGCTTTTCCGTCCCCGGAATTGTCGTACCCCTGTTCGAAAATGGGGGCATGACAGCACTCGGCACGACCACCAGCACCGTCCTGTCCGCCACGGCACCGTTCGACCTCGCCAGCTCGCTACGCGCCATGGAGTCCTTCGCCCCCTGCAGCGGCGACCAGCTCGTCACCGCCGGCCGCGCCCGCCGCGCGTTCCTGCACCCGTCCGACCCGACCCGCGCCGTCGTCGCTGAGGTCACTGCCCGCGACGACGGGCTCCCGGGCGTCGCGCTCACCGTGTTCAGCGACGGCGAGCTGAGACCCGGGGAGACCGAGGCGGTCGGCGACCGGGTCAGCGACTGGCTGAGCCTCCGCGACGACCGCGCCACGTTCCTGCGCATGGCCCGCGCCGACCCGGCCATGACCTCGATCCTCGCCACCACCGAAGGCCTGCACCAGGTCCGTTTCGCCTCGTTCACCGAGGCCGCCGTCTTCTACACGCTCGTGCACCACTCCGCCCACTGGTTCGCCAAGGCGTACAAGCGCCGCCTCCTCACCGACCACGGCCCGCACGGCATTGTCGACGGCGTCCGCTATGCCGCGTTCCCGCCGATGTCCACGCTGGTGGCGCTCGGCGTCAAGGGCCTCACGCCCTATGCCAGCAACACGCTGAGCGCCCGCCGCGTCCACGCCGTGCTGACCGCCCTGAGCAGCCTCGACGAGCACCGGCTGCGCACCGCCCCGGCCGACGAGGTCTATGACACGCTGCTGTCCGTGCGCGGCATCGGTCCCTTCACCGCCCACGCCCTGCTCCTGCGCGCCCTCGGCCACCCCGACCGCGCTCCCCTCGAGATGCGCCAGCACCTCACCTCCGCCGAGTCGGTCTACGGCACTCCCGCTCCTTCCCCGGCCGAGCTCCGCGAGTGGTATGGCGCCACGATCGGCTGGTGGGCCTACACCGTCCGCACCGCCTTGGACTGGCTCGACCAGGACCGCCGCGCCGCAGCCCGCTCCGCCCGCTCCCCCGGCCGGGCGCCCCGCACGCCGTATCTCCTGCGCCAGACCAAGGGCGAGCTGAGCACCTCCCTCACCGCGACGACGCGACCAGCACCACCGGCGCCCGCCCTGCACGCCGCCGCACCCCACGACGACCACCCAGCCGCCCACGCCTCCTGACCCGCCCAGCGCCCGGCACCCTGCGCTTGTCCGGCCGACCCGGACACTTCCCCCACCGCTCATGCCGGTGGCCGGCACTCCGGTGCCCGGCCACCGGCGACGGCCGTCTGCGGGCGTTCCGGTCGTCCGCGCTCGCCTGGCTGTTCCCGCCTCACACCCACCATCACGGCGCTGGGTCATCACGCGTCCCAACTCCCTAACGCGCCAACCTTCCCGACTTCCCGTCTGACTCCCGACGCCGCGCCTTCCCGCCTTCTTGAAGACGATCCGTCGCCTTGCCCAGCCACTTTGACTGCCGCGGCGCGATCGCGTTGTCGGGCTCTCAGATCGCTGCCCGCCTGCTCGATTTGTCGAGTTCTCAGGTCGCCACCCCGCGCCCGCAAGCACCCGGAGCCGAGCCCCACCCGGCACCACTCAGTCCTCCTCCCGCCGCAACTCCCCGACCCACCCAACCCACGACCCGGCACCCGACGTCCACCGACCACCCGACCGGCCCCTCGGCCCTCGGAGCTGCCCCGGTTGCCGAATTCCTGGGGCATGCCCGTTTCGCCGGATTCTCAGATCGCTCCACCACTGCACGCCGACAAGCGGGGGCGAGTCAGCCACCAGCACCGTCCAGCCGTCGCCAGTCACAGCTCGGCGGCCACCCAACCCACAGGCTCGCGCCCCGACGCCCCGGCCGTCCTGCCCGCGCTCCAGCCTCACGGGCCTGCCCTGGTTGCCTGACCGCTACGGACGACCGTTTTGCCGGGCTCTCAGGCTGCATCGCCTCCCGGGATCACAGCCGCTGCCGCGGTACTGCACGGACCTCACACCTCGGGTCCGACATGTCCCGACCTGCTGCCGGCGCTCGCCGCCCGGTTGGCGCCACACGATCGGCGTCTCGGCCCGGGTAGCAGCCGGCAGGTCGTGCGCAGCGCCTCCGTTCCGCAGTTGGGTCGCAGAAGCAAGATCCGTCTCGGCCTCAGAACCGGCAGGCCCCATGCCGACAACGCGGCCCTCTCCACACCATCCACTTGATCAAAGGACAGCACCGGCCGCCATCACGACCAGAACCAGCCTTCGATCACCACACCGACCATGCCCGCACCACAGCCAGCACGAACAGCAAACCGTCAGGCGCCGAACCAACGCACCACGCGCGCGACGGACGCCGCGCCGACCGGCACCCCCACCCGCAACGCCGACCCCTCCACACCGGCCGCTTGATCGAAGGACAGCACCGGCCGCCCGCACGACCAGACTCAGCCTTCGATCACCACGCCGGCCACGCCCCCGGCGGGGTGCACCACTCGGCGCCACTGCTGCCCACACCGCAGCTGGCACGACCAGCAAACCGTCAGACGCCCGGACCAATGCACAACGCGCGCGACAGGCGCCGCGCCGACCGGCCACCCCACCCGCAACACCGACCCCTCCACACCATCCACTTGATCCAAGGACAGCAGCGGCCGCCATAGCGACCAGAACCAACCTTCGAGCACCACACCGGCCATGGCCGCACCGCAGCCTTTACGGCCAGTAAACCGTCAGGCGGTGGGCCAATGCACCACGCGCGCGACGGGCGCCGCGCCGACGGGTGGCCCCACTCGCGACGCCGGCCTCTTCGCGTCATCCGCTTGATCGAAGGACGGCGCTGGCCGTCAGCACGGCCAGAATCAGGCTTCGATCACCGCGCTGGCCGTGGCCACGGCTACAGGGGTCGGTGGGGTGATGGCTGGGGGACGCGGAGCGTCAGGTTGTTGTCTCTAGCCAGCGCAGCAGGGTGCGGACGCCCCAGCCGGTGGCGCCCTTGGTGAGGTCGGCGTCGGGGGAGTCGGACCAGGCGGAGGATGACATGTCGATGTGGGCCCACTGGTCGCGGAGGGGGCCGGTGAACTCGCGGAGGTAGAGCGCGGCCATCACGGAGCCGGCGCCGACGTCGGTGGAGTTGACGATGTCGGCGACGTCGCTGTCGAGGGCGTCGGCGTAGTCGTCGTGCAGGGGCATGCGCCAGACCGACTCGCCCGCGGTGTCGGCGGCGGTGGTGAGCTCCTTGGCGAGGGTGTCGTTGTAGCTGTAGAGGGCGGCGGTGCGCTTGCCGAGGGCGACGCCCTGCGCGCCGGTGAGGGTGGCCAGGTCGACGATCGTGTCGGGGCGCAGGCGCCGGACGGCGTAGGCCATGGCGTCGCCGAGGACGAGGCGGCCCTCGGCGTCGGTGTTGTGGATCTCGGAGGTGGTGCCGCCGTAGTGGCGGATCACGTCGCCGGGGCGGAAGGAGTCGGCGCCGATCGCGTTCTCCGCGAGGGGGGCGAGGGCGGTGATGCGCACGGGGAGGCGCAGCGCCGCGGCGGCGAGGGTCGCGCCGATCACGGCCGCCGCGCCGCCCATGTCCTTGCGCATGAGCTTCATGCCGGACAGGGGCTTGATGCAGATGCCGCCGGTGTCGAACGTGATGCCCTTGCCGACCAGGACCACGTGCCGCCGGGCGCCGCGCGGGCGCCAGGACAGCTCGACCAGGCGCGGGCCGCGGGTGGAGCCGCCGCCGACGGCGAGGATCGCGTTGAACCCCTGCTCGGCGAGGGCCTTCGGGTCGCGGACGGTCACCGTCAGCCCGGGCACGCCGGCGGCGGCCTTCTCGACCCGCTTCGCGAACCAGGCGGGGGTCTTCTCGTCGCTGGGCATGTTGGTGAGGTCGCGGGCGAGGCGGGTCGACTCGGCGACCACCTTCGCGGCGGCGAGGCCCGCCTCGAGATCGGCCGACGGGGCGGCGGCGAGGTTGACCCGGCGCAGCGATGGGGGCTCGTCGGCGCCGAGGCGGAAGCGGTACGACGCGAGCCACAGCCCCTCCCCGAGGCCTCGCACCGCGGCCGGCGTGACGTCGTCGGGCAGGAGGAGGGTGAGCGTCGGCTCGTCGCCGGCGGACCTGGCGAGCTTCGCGCCCGCGGCCCGCCAGCCGGCCTCGTCGCCGGACCCGACGCCGACGAAGAAGAGCAGGTCGGGGCGGTGCCCGGCGCGCGGCAGCTTGTGCAGGGTGCCGGCCGACCCGGAGTGCTCGACATCCAGCAGGAACGCGGTGATGTCGTCCAGGTCGGCCGGGCCGAGCTTCAATCTCGCCAGCGACGCCCGCACGGCGGCCAGCCGTGTCGCCGCGGGGTCGTCGGAAGAATCGGCGGCCGGCACGACAGCGGCGACCGCACCGGAGACGTTGCGGGCCGTGGCGAACCGGATGTCCAGCAAGAGCTTGCCTCCACTCGAAACTCACATGTTTCCGCGCACGCCTCGGGGAGCGACCGCCTCAGGGCCACTCGGTTGCGCGGGGTCGTGCCGGATGAGCGAGAAGACCTCAGCCGGTGGCGGTCTTCAGTGCCTCGCTGAGCTCGTTGGCCTCATCCTTGGTCATCTCGACGACGAGCCGCCCACCACCTTCCAGCGGGACCCGCATGACGATGCCCCGGCCCTCCTTGGTGACCTCCAGCGGACCGTCGCCTGTCCGCGGCTTCATGGCCGCCATGTTGTCTCCCTTCGCTCCCTGATGTCCCAGACATCAGGTGGCACAGCCGTCCCCGCATGCCCGCGCGGTCACCCACCAGCGTCGGCCGGAACCTGCCTCCCCGGCCTTCGGACTCGTGATGAACGCGCCAACAGATGATTTTCCCTGATGATGGCCCCAAGACCCAAACTGGGACGCGAACCATGTGACAACTCCTGGCGGTGAACGCCGGTCAACTGTCACAATAAGCGGCCATGCAGGCCCGGTCCGCCCTCTTTGATCTCTATGGCGACCATCTCCGTCCCCGCGGTGGACGGGCCGCCATAGCGGCCCTCGTGCGCCTGCTCGCACCCCTCGGCATCGCACCACCCGCCGTCCGGACCGCGGTGTCACGGATGGTACGGCAGGGTTGGCTGCACCCTTTACGGTTGCCGACCGGCCCCGGCTACGGCATCACCCCGAAGGCGGCACGGCGGCTCGACGCGGCGGGTGCCCGCATCTACCGCACCCCCACGGGCGACGCCGGCTGGGACGGCCGCTTCGATCTCATCACGCTGGGCCCGCCGCAGCACCGAGGCGCGCGGGCGAAACTCGTCGCCAACCTGGGATTTCTCGGTTACGGGGCGATCGACGCGTCCACCTGGATCGCACCGCGGCCCGGCGAGGGGGTCGACGCGCTGCTCGTCGAGGCCGGCGTCCGGTACGACCGGTTCAGCGCGGCGCACGTCGCCGGCGGCGAGCAGCTCGTGACGCGCGCCTGGGACCTGCGGGCGATCGGCGAGGCGTACGAGCAGTTCGTGACCGACCTGACGCCGCTGGTGTCGGCGCTCGGTCCCGGCACCGACGACGAGCGCGCGTACGCGGCGAGGTTCACGCTGGTGCACGCGTGGCGGGCGTTCCTGTTCCGCGACCCGCAGCTGCCGCCCGAGCTGCTGCCGCAGCAATGGCCGGGGACGGCGGCGGCGGCGTTCTTCGACCGGCACGCGGGTCGCCTGCGCCCCGCCGCCGACCGCTACGTTGACCAGTGTCTGCGAACGTAGAAGGAGTTCATCGCATGAGTCTGCAGGTCGAGCGCAATGAAGCGGTCGCCGTCGTCACGTTCAACCGTCCCGAGGCGCTCAACGCGCTGGACACCGCCACCAAGGTGGCCCTGCGCGACACCCTCAAGGAGCTCGCCGAGGACACCGCGGTCAGGGCCGTCGTCCTCGCCGGCACCGGCCGGGCGTTCTGCGTCGGGCAGGACCTCCGCGAGCACGTGGCGCTCCTGGAATCCGGCAGCGACGCGCCGTTGTCGACGGTCCGGGAGCACTACAACCCGATCGCCGAGCTGGTCCTGACCATGCCGAAGCCGGTCGTCGCGGCCGTCCGGGGCATGGCGGCGGGCGCCGGGGCGTCCCTGGCGCTGCTCGCCGACTTCCGGATCGGCGGGCCGGGCACCGGGTTCCTGATGGCGTTCGCCAACGTGGGCCTCGCCGGCGACACCGGCGTGTCGTGGACGCTGCCCCGGCTCGTCGGGCACGCGAAGGCGACCGAGCTGCTGCTGCTCGCCGAGCCGGTCGACGCGCCGGCCGCGGACCGTCTCGGCCTGCTGACCCGCCTGGTCGACGACGACGAGCAGGTGCTGCCGGTCGCCCTCGAGCTCGCGGCCCGCCTCGCCGCCGGCCCCACCGTCGCGTACGCGCAGATCAAGCGCCAGCTCGCCGCCGGCTCCTCCGGCACGCTGCGGGAGGCCCTGGAGGTCGAGGCGCAGGTCCAGGCGGTCTGCGGGCAGACGGCGGACCACAAGGCATCGACGGCCGCATTCGTGCGGAAGCAGAAGCGGGTCTTCGCCGGAGCCTGACCGCCGATTTACGTGGCTCGAACACGCGGGGCCTACCGTTGGCCGCATGGCCGATCGGAAAGCACTCGCGCACCTGCTGCGCCGCGCGACCTTCGGGCCGACCGCCGAGGAGGTCGACGCGGCGGAGCGGGCCGGCCCGTCCGCGACCCTCGACGCCCTGATCAGCCCCGCCGGGGACGACGCGGGCGCGGCCCGGACACCCGTGCCGAAGCTCCCCCCGGTGGTCAACGAGAAGACCGACCGGGCCGCGCAGATCCGCACCGTCGGGTACTGGTGGCTGGACCGGATGGTCCAGGCCGAGCACCAGCTGCACGAGAAGCTGACGTTCTTCTGGCACGGGCACTGGGCGACGTCGGCCGACAAGGTGAAGTACGGGCCGCTGATGCTCGGCCACCAGCAGACCCTCGCCCGCACCGCGCTCGGCGACTTCGGCACGATGGTCCGCGCGATGGTCCACGACCCGGCGCTGATCATCTGGCTGGACGGGCAGAGGAACACCGTCAAGGCGCCCAACGAGAATCTCGCCCGCGAGCTGATGGAGCTGTTCACGCTCGGCGTGGGTCACTACACCGAGCAGGACGTGCGGGAGGGCGCCAGGGCGCTGACCGGCTGGGTCGTGGACCCGAAGTCCGGCACCGCGAGCCTCAACCCGAAGCGGCACGACGCCAAGCCCAAGACCATCCTCGGCACGACCGCCGACTTCGACGCCGACGGTTTCGCCGCGCTGCTGCTGGGGCAGCCCGCGTGCCCGGAGTTCATCGCGCGGCGGTTGTGGCTGCGGTACTGCGGCGACAACCCGATCCCGGAGGCGGTGCTCGCCGAGGCGAAGCGGCAGTCCACGACGGCGGCGATGCTCCGTGTGCTGCTGCTCGCCGACGGCCACGCGGAGCTGGTCAAGCAGCCGGTGGAGTGGCTCGTCGGCGCGCTGCGCCAGCTCGGGCTGCGCCCCGGTGACATGCCGGAGCAGCAGCGCAAGCAGCTGCAGGGCGGCCTCAACCAGCTCGGCCAGGTCCCGCTGCGCCCGCCGAGCGTCGGCGGCTGGCCCGCCGGCGCCGCCTGGCTCACCACGTCGGCGACCCAGGCCCGGCTGAAGATGGCGCAGCTGCTGGCCGGCAAGGCCCCGCAGCCGGTCCTCGACCGGATCGGCGCGGCGCCGACGGGCCAGCGGGCGGACGCCCTCGCCCGGCTGCTCGTCGTCGACGCGTTCACCGACCGGACCCGCGCCGCGCTCGACCCCGTCGCCGGCGACCCCCGCAAGCTCCTGGCCCTCGGTCTGGCGAGCCCCGAGTACGCGATTGCCTAGGTGGTTCTCATGGATACCGTCACCCGGCGCAAGTTCCTGATCACCAGCGGTGTCGTCGGCGCCTCCGCGCTCGCCGCCGGTGGCGCGTGGACCCTGCGGGACATCTTCGACACCGCGACCTGGGACGACCGGCCCGGCGACGCGAAGACGCTCGTGCTGGTCACCCTGTACGGGGGAAACGACGGCCTCGCGAATGTCATCCCGTTCGCGGAGAAGGGCTACCGGGAGGCGCGCAACGAGCTCGCCTACACCGCCGAGGAGGTCATCCGCCTCAACGACACGGTCGGGCTGAACCCCGCCCTGACCGGGTTCAAGCAGATGTACGACGCGGGGAAGCTCGCCGTCGTCCGCGGGGTCGGCTACCCGAAGCCCGACCACAGCCACTTCCGGTCCATGGACATCTGGCAGACCGCGCAGCCGGACCGGCCCGGCAACACCGGCTGGCTCGGCCGCTGGCTGGACACGTTCGGCGGCGACCCGCGGCACGCCGTGTCCTTCGAGCCCGTCCTGCCGCCGCTGCTCGCCGGGGCCAACAGCGCCGGCGCGGCCGTGCCGGTCACCGGTCTCGCCCTGCCCAACGGGGTGCGGGCCGAGACCCTGTCGCAGCTCGGCGCGGCCGCCGAGGGCGAGCCGCCGCTGCAGGCGCGGGCCGCCCGCGCGTTCGCCGACCTGGTCAGCGTCGACGCCCTCGTCCGCACCGCCGCCGACGGCGACCACGACGACACCGGCGAGGAGACCACAGGCACCGGCACCGGCGGCCGCTCCGACCTGAAGGCGCAGCTCGACCTCGTCGCCCGCTGCGTCGAGGCGAACGTCGCCACCCGGGTGTTCTCGGTCTCGCTGGGCGGCTTCGACCTGCACGCCGAGGAGCGGGACTCGCAGGAGAACCTGCTGCGCCGGCTCGACGAGGCGCTGACCGGGTTCGCCGCGCGGATGGCGAAGACCGAGGCGGGCCGCCGGGTCGTGGTGGCCGTCTACTCCGAGTTCGGCCGGCGGGTCGCCGCGAACGGCTCCGACGGCACCGACCACGGCACCGCCTCGAACATGTTCCTGCTCGGCAGCCCCGTGCGCGGCGGCCTGTACGGCGAGCAGCCCAGCCTGTCCGACCTGGACAACGGCGACCTGAAGTTCACGACCGACTTCCGCGCCGTGTACGCCTCGCTGCTGTCGAACGTCCTGGACGCCGATCCGCAGCGGATCCTGGGGTACTCGTCGGCGCTGCCCGGGCTGTTCTAGTCCTCTTCAGGATCCTGGTTGGCCTCGGCGCCGAGCACGAACGCCTGCATGGCGAGCTCGTCGCCGGCCGGCCAGACGAACGCGGGCAGCTCGGCCGGGCCGAGGTCGCGCACGTAGGTCCAGAACTCCCGCACCGCCTCGCCCGGCGACGCAGCCTCGATCGGCAGGTCGACGCTCACCAGCCAGGTCCGCTTCGCCTCGGGCCGCTTCGTCGCGCTCGTGACCTCCTGCGCGACCGCGACGAACGCCGCCTCGTCCAGGCGGTGCTCGCCCTGCTCCAGGCTCCCGCCGAACGGCACCGGCGCCGCGATCAGGTCCACGGTGTAGCGCAGGTGCCCCTCACCGTCGGCCCGGGCGACGCCGAACACCACGGGCGGCTCGACCGCCGCCACCAGCAGCGCCTCGTCCCCGGCGGGAAGTGTGGTCCCCGGCACGACCGGCGAGGCGTAGAGCCGCTCCTGCTCGTACCGCTCCCCGGAGACAACCACCGCCCACTTCGCCATGCCCCCATTCCACCATCCGGCCGTGATCGACAGCAGCCGGGCCTGCGGGGAGCCGGGCGGGACGGGCGCCGGTGGTGCGAATGGGGACTACCGCTCCTCGACGGTCCAGCCGGTCTGGTCGGCCCACTGCTCGGCGCGGTCGAGCATGTCGAAGATGAAGTCGGTCTTGGCGCGGGTGTAGCCCTCGCGGTCGTCGGCGAAGCGGACGGCGAGGCGGCGCTTCACCTGGGCATAGGCGTCGGCGGCCAGGTCGTGGTTGCGCAGGAAGTCGACGAAGAGCAGCTGGACCCGCTCGTGCGAGGAGCCGCGCGACGTGACGTGGACGTGCCGGGTGCGCGGCGGGGTGGCCGGGCGGTAGAACGACCAGGAGGCGGCCGGGTCGCGGTGGGCCAGGGCCATGCCGGTCGACTCGACCGCGGGGCGGTAGCCGTCGCGGTCGTGCTCGTCGGCGACGACGACCAGGATGTCGATGACGTTCTTCGCGGCGAGGCCCGGAACGGCCGTGGAGCCGATGTGCTCGATGCGGAGCGCCACCGGGCCGAGTGCGTCGGCCAGCTCGTCGCGGTAATAGGCGAACTTCGCGGGCCAGTTCGGGTCATATTCGACCAGTTCGAGTGGACCCCCGTAGTCGGCGGCGAACTCGGCGGTCATCAGTCCACACTCCAGTCACTCACCGGGCGGTCGTCAGTCCGGATCATGGCCGGTCGAGCTGCACAAAACAAGAGGCGAGATGATCGTCGACCATGCCGGTGGCCTGCATGAGGGCATAAGCCGTCGTCGGGCCGACGAACCTGAAACCGTGCCGCTTCAGGGCCTTGGCCAGCGCTTTGGACTCGACGGTCGAGGCCGGCACCTCGGCGAAGCCGGCGGGGCGGGCGGCTCGCGGCTCGGGTGCGAAGGACCACAACAGCGCGGCGATCCCGCCGGGGAGGTCGGCGGCGGCGCGGGCATTGGCGACGGCGGCCTCGATCTTCGCCCGGTTGCGCACGATGCCGGCGTCGCCGAGGAGCCGCTCGACGTCGGCCTCGCCGAACTCGGCGACCTTGGCGATGTCGAAGTCCGCGAACGCGGCACGGAACGCGGGCCGCTTGCGCAGGATCGTGATCCACGACAGGCCGGACTGGAAGGCCTCCAGGGTGAGCCGCTCGAAGAGCCCGTTGTCGTCGCGGACGGGCCGGCCCCACTCGGTGTCGTGATAGACCGCGTAGTCGGGCGTCGAGGCGCCCCACGCACACCTGGCGAGCCCGTCGTCGCCCACCACCACATCAACCACGCCCCGCAATGTACTGCAGGCCTACGACAGTTTCCCCGTCTCGACGAGCCGGGCGAAGCGTCGCAGGGCGCCGGTGAGGCTGACCTTGGAGCCGGGCCAGAGGACCGGCCAGGCCGCCTTCCCGGCGGCCCCGGCCGGCAGGTGGAACCACTCGTGCCAGACGACCTGGGTGCGGTTGCTGCCCAGCGGCGTGCAGCGCAGCACCCCGGGGCCGCGCAGCACCTTGCCGTGGTGCACGACGCGGACCTCGTACGGGGGATCGACCTTCACCACCCGCATGAGGTCGCGCAGCGCGGCCGGGCCGACGCGCGTGACGGCCTCGATCGAGCTGCCCTCGCCGCCGTCCCCGGACAGGACGCGGACCGTGGTGAACGGGATCCAGTCGCTCTGCCGGGTCCAGTCGATGAGCGCGGCGAAGACCCGCTCGGCGGGCGCCCGGACGATCACCGTCGCGGTCACCTCGCCGGTGCCGGGCCGGGCGACCTCGTCGTCGAAGGACGAATCGGTCACTTCACCACCGGGGAGGGCGCGCCCCAGGTGTGCGCGGCGCTGTCGTCGTCGGTGGCGCGCTTGTCCAGGTCGACGACGGCGGGCTCGGCCGCGGACTCCGACTCGGACTCGGACTCGGCCGAGGGCGAGCCGGACGGCGAGGACAGCACGACGTTGCCGCCGGCACCGGTGACCGCCGCCTCGCGGGCGTCGCGCAGCGCGTCGGCGTCCTCGGTGCGCCCGTCGCGCAGCGCCTTGACCTCGGCCTCGAGGACCTGGATCAGCTCCTCCTTGTAGCCGATGTCATAGCCGGCGCGGCGCAGCGCCGCGTCGACCTGCGCCATCCGGTACCCACGGAGGGTGGTGTCGAAGCGGACCTGCCCGACGTCGCCCTCGACCAGGGGGCGGGAGGACGGCAGGGGCACCGCGCGCCCGTCGGGCTCGTGACCTTCGATCCCCGGGTCGTCGCCGGTGATCAACAAGGACACGCCGAACCCGATGGCCCCGACGACCACGGCGGCGATCAACACCAGGAGGAACTCAGCCATAGGGGGAATCGTGGCACGCTGACTGAGCGCGGGCGACCCCGGCACACCCATCTGAAGGAAAGACGGAGGATCCATGATGTTTCGGCTGGGCGGCCGGCAGTTCACCGACAGTGACTACGCGGTGATGGCGATCGTGAACCGGACACCGGACTCGTTCTTCGACAAGGGCGCGACGTTCGCCGAGGACGCGGCGCTGCGGGCGGTCGAGGCGGCGGTCGGCGAGGGCGCGGACATCATCGACATCGGCGGGGTGAAGGCCGGTCCGGGCAGCACCGTGGACGCCGCGGAGGAGCTGCGCCGGACGCTGCCGACGGTCGCGAAGGTCCGGGAGCGCTTCCCTGACGTGGTCATCTCCATCGACACGTGGCGGGCGGAGGTGGCCCGGGAGGTGATCGCGGCCGGCGCGGACCTGATCAACGACACGTGGGCGGGCGCCGACCCGGACCTCGCCGTCGTCGCCGCGGAGACCGGCGCGGGCCTGGTCTGCTCCCACGCCGGCGGGCTCACCCCGAGGACCCGCCCGCATCGGGTGGCGTTCGCGGATCCCGTCGAGGATGTCGTACGGACAGTCACGGCCCTCGCCGAGCGGGCGGTCGCCCTGGGGGTCCGCAGGGACGGCATCCTCATCGATCCGGCGCACGACTTCGGGAAAAACACACGGCACTCGCTCGCGATCACCAACCGGCTCGGTGAGATGACCGCGACCGGCTGGCCCGTGCTGGTGGCGCTGTCGAACAAGGACTTCATCGGCGAGACCCTCGACCTGCCGGTCGGCGAGCGCCTGGAGGGCACCCTGGCGGCCACGGCGGTGTCGGCCTGGCTGGGCGCGCGGGTCTTCCGGGCCCACCAGGTGCGGGCGACCCGCCGGGTCCTGGACACGGTGGCGGCGATCAGGGGCGACCGGCAGCCCGCGGTCGCCCGGCGCGGCCTGGCCTGAACTGGGCCTGAACCGGGCCTGGACCACGCAAGGACCCGCGTCAGGTCCAGCGCAGGATGCGCTTGCGCCACGCGTAGAGGATCCCCAGGGCGAGGACCGCCACGAAGATCGCCATCTCGACGACCGCGGCGGTCCCGAACCCGGGCCGGTCGAAGATCACGGCCCAGGGGAAGAGGAACACACTCTCCACCGCGAACAGTGCGTACAGGAACGCGTACACGTAGTACCGGATCTGCGCCTGCGCCCAGTCGCCGCCCACCGGGTCGAGCCCGCATTCGTAGGTGTCGAACTTCGCGGCGGTCGCCCCACTGTCCGCCGATCGGCGCGGTCCCAGCAGCCGAGCGGTCGTAAAGGCGGCCACAAAAACGCCGGCACCGACCAGAAGCAGGAGCCCGAGCGTCGCATAACCACCTAGATAGCCACTCACGCCACGCACCGTACTCGCATAACCACGAACTCCGACATGCCGAAACCAGAACTTGTCTAGATAATGGGCTTCCTTGCCGCATGGCAATCAAGCAGCGAGCGGACCGCCGCCAGGATACGAGGACGCCCCCATGGAAGCACCCGCGCGCCGCCGCGCCCGGCTTCGTGCTGCCTTCGTCGCGCTGAGCACCTCCTGCGCGTTGCTCTTCACGCTCACCCCGGCCGCGTACGCGGAGCCGGACCCGGAGGAGTCGACCACGGCGCCGACGGATCCGCCGGTCACCACGGAGCCGCCGACACCGCCGGCCTCGCCGACCGAGAAGCCGACGACACAGTCCCCGACGCCGCGCCCGACGACCAAGGCGCCGCCGCCACCGGCGCAGAAGGTGCGCAAGTTCACGGTGTCGGTGAGCGACGTGGTCCTCGGCGACGCGTACTGGCAGGGCAACGGCGCCTCGAAGCTGGTCGTCTCGGTCCAGAACCTCGGCGAGACCCCGGAGACCATCACCGGCTTCTACACCTTCCCCAGCGGGACCCGCGCCACCGGCGGCTACGGCATCGACGGCTGCCGGACCAGCAACGGCACCCTGAGCTTCTCCTGCCCGCTCGCGCCGGGGAAGATCGGCCGGGTCGTGGTCGACGTCGACGTCGCGCCGGACGCCTGGCGGCTGTCCGGGTCCGGCAACGTGACGGCCGTGATGGAGAACTTCCCGGAGAAAGTGCGGAACTTCTCAATCACGTTCAGCACGAAGCCCCCGGTGCCCGGCATCGAGTTGACAGCCGACCCCTTGACCCTCCCGTCGCAGGCGACGCCGCGCACTGAAACCGCCACGCTCCAGGTCAAGCTACGCAATACCGGCTCGGCGAAGGCCACCGGCGCGGTCGAGGTGGTCACCCCGCCCGGGGTCGACGTGGTGTCGTTCCCGAGCGTCTGCCGGGCACAGCGGAAGCTGTCGCCCGAGCGGTCGCGCTGTGAGCTGGGCGACGTCGCCGCGGGCAAGGAGGTGCCGGCCGGTTTCGTGCTGTCGATCAGCGCCTCCGCCCGGGCCGAGGTGCCGCTGACGGGCGCGGTGCACGGCTACCTGGCGCCGATCGGCCTGGATCCGGTCGAGACCCGCACCGACTACAAGATCACCGGTCCGCCGCTCGCCGGCGAGGTGGAGCTCCCCACCGACGCCCCGGCGTCGCCGGTGGCCGTGAACAGCAGCCAGCTGTCCAGCCTGCCGTTCATCGGCGGGATCATCGGGCTGGTCGCGCTGGTGGGGTTCCTGGTCGTGTTCTCGCTGCGGCGACGCCTGCGGGACGAGTCCGCGACCCCCGATGAGCCCGGCATGCGAGACGATTCCGGTCCACGGGACGATGCGTCCCAGAGATTGGTACCAGAGCCGCGAAGAAGTGACGAAGATCTACCGCCGCTGCCCCAGCGCACGCCGATGCCCAGGTCATTGACACTGCCGAGGCTGCCGAAGGGCCCCGTCGCGGGCTCCAGCTTCCGGCAGCCGGAGGAGTAAGCGCAGAATAGTGGTGTTTGCGCGGTTCGACGTCAGCCGCACAAATCCGGGATCCGACGCACAGCGGCACCTGCGAAGGCGGCAGGCGCGGACCTTCGACGTACCCTCTGAGTGACAGAAGGATCGGGCCGGCTCGACGATGTCGTCGCACCACCGCATCCCCGCTCCGCCGGCTTAAACAGGAGGTCAGCTCACGTGACCAAGCAGGTCCGCCAGCTGGATCGAGTGGTCATCAGGTTCGCTGGCGACTCCGGCGACGGCATGCAGCTCACCGGTGACCGTTTCACGTCGGAAACCGCGCAGCTCGGCAACGACATCTCGACCTTGCCCAACTTCCCCGCGGAGATCCGCGCGCCCGCCGGCACCCTGCCGGGCGTGTCGAGCTTCCAGGTCCACTTCGCCGACTTCGACATCCTGACGCCGGGCGACGCACCCAACGTCCTGGTGGCGATGAACCCGGCGGCGCTGAAGGCCAACCTCGCCGACCTGCCCAAGGGCGCCTCGATCATCGTCAACACCGACGAGTTCACGAAGCGCAACCTGGCGAAGGTCGGCTACGCCAGCAACCCGCTCGAGGACGGCTCGCTCGAGGGCTGGGCCGTCGCGCCGGTCGGGCTGACGTCGATGACCGTGAAGGCGCTGGAGTCGCACGGCGTGTCCAAGAAGGACGCCGAGCGGGCCAAGAACATGTTCGCCCTCGGCCTGCTGTCGTGGATGTACTCCCGCCCGCACGAGTCGACGCTGCGCTTCCTGGAGCGCAAGTTCGCCGCCCGGCCGGAGCTCGTCGCCGCCAACATCGCCGCCTTCAACGCGGGGTGGAACTTCGGCGAGACGACCGAGGCGTTCGCGGTCCGCTACGAGGTCAAGCCCGCCAAGATGACCGCGGGCAACTACCGCAACATCACCGGCAACGCCGCGCTCGCTCTCGGTGTCGTCGCGGCAGGTGTACGGGCGGAGCTGCCCGTCTTCCTGGGCGCGTACCCGATCACGCCCGCGTCGGACATCCTGCACGAGCTGAGCAAGCACAAGAAGTTCGGCGTGACGACGGTGCAGGCCGAGGACGAGATCGCCGCGATCGGCGTGGCCCTCGGCGCGTCCTACGGCGGCGCGCTGGGCGTGACGACCACGTCGGGCCCGGGTGTCGCCCTCAAGGGCGAGACCATCTCCCTCGCGGTGGCCCTGGAGCTGCCGCTGCTCATCATCGACGTGCAGCGGGCCGGCCCGTCCACCGGCCTGCCGACCAAGACCGAGCAGGCCGACCTCAACATGGCGCTGTTCGGCCGGCACGGCGAGGCCCCGGTGGCGGTCATCGCGCCACGCTCCCCCGCCGACTGCTTCAACGCCGCGATCGAGGCCGCCCGGATCGCACTGACCTACCGCACCCCGGTGATCCTGCTCTCCGACGGGTACATCGCCAACGGCTCCGAGCCGTGGCGGCTGCCGGAGGTCGCGGACCTGCCGGACCTGCGGACCGAGTTCGCGACCGAGCCCAACAGCGAGGACGGCACGACGTTCCTGCCGTACCTGCGCGACCCGGTGACCCTCGCCCGCCCGTGGGCGGTCCCCGGCACGCCCGGCCTGGAGCACCGCATCGGCGGCCTGGAGAAGGCCGACAAGACCGGCGACATCTCCTACGACCCGGCCAACCACGACTTCATGGTGCGCACCCGCGCCGCCCGGATCGAGGGCATCGAGGTGCCCGACGTCGAGGTCGAGGACCCCGACGGCACCGCCCGCGTGCTGGTGCTCGGCTGGGGCTCCACCTACGGCCCGATCGGCGCCGCCGCGCGGGCCCTGCGCCAGCGCGGGCTGCCGATCGCGCAGGCTCACCTGCGGCACCTGTCGCCGATGCCGAAGAACCTCGGCGCGGCGCTCGCGGCCTACGACAAGGTCGTCATCCCCGAGATGAACCTCGGCCAGCTGGCCGGCGTCATCCGTTCGAAGTTCCTGATCGACGCGATCGCGTACAACCAGGTCCGCGGCCTGCCCTTCACCGCCGCGGAGCTGGAGTCCGTGCTGGAGGAAGTGGTCAAGAATGCCTGAGGCACTCAAGCTGACGACGAAGGACTTCAAGTCCGACCAGGAGGTGCGCTGGTGCCCCGGCTGCGGGGACTACGCGATCCTGGCCGCGGTCCAGTCGTTCATGCCGGAGCTCGGCATCCCGCGCGAGCGGATCGTGTTCGTCTCCGGCATCGGCTGCTCGTCGCGCTTCCCGTACTACATGAACACCTACGGCATGCACTCGATCCACGGCCGCGCGCCGGCGATCGCGAGCGGCCTGTCGGTGTCCCGCCCCGACCTGTCGGTGTGGGTGGTGACCGGCGACGGTGACGCGCTGTCGATCGGCGGCAACCACCTGATCCACGCGCTGCGCCGCAACGTCAACCTGAAGATCCTGCTGTTCAACAACAAGATCTACGGCCTGACGAAGGGTCAGTACTCGCCCACGTCGGAGATCGGCAAGATCACGAAGTCGACGCCGGCGGGCTCGGCGGACTCGCCGTTCAACCCGATCTCCCTGGCCCTGGGCGCGGAAGCCTCGTTCGTCGCCCGCACCATCGACTCCGACCGCAAGCACCTGCAGTCGGTGCTGCGGGCCGCGGCCGATCACCGCGGGTCGGCGTTCGTGGAGATCTACCAGAACTGCAACATCTTCAACGACGGCGCGTTCGACGCGTTGAAGGAGCCCGCCACCCGGGACGACTTCACGATCCGCCTGGAGCACGGCCAGCCGATCACGTTCGGCAAGGACGGCGAGTGGGCGGTGACGCACCCGCCGGGCGGCTTCGGCCTGTCGGTGGTGCCGACGGCGTCGGCGGCGCCGGAGGAGATCGTCGTGCACGACGAGTCGGTCGCCGAGCCGGCATACGCGTTCGCGCTGTCCCGGCTGCCGGGCCTCGACCTGCGCAACACCCCGATCGGGGTGTTCCGCAATGTGGAGCGGCCCGCCTACGACGACCTGGTCCGCGACCAGCTCACCACGGCGAAGGCCAAGGCGAAGGGCACCCCCGAGGAGGAGCTCGGCGCCCTGCTCAACAGCGGCGACACATGGACGATCCTGTAGACGATCCTGTAGGCAACCTGTACAGCAGCCGATGCGTCTGAAGAGGTAGCGCACCGACACGTCGGTGAGCCCTCCCTGAGGTGGGGTGGCAGTGCAACGGGGTAATCCCCCGGCGGGCTGTCACCCCATCTGGCTGTCCGGCTCCGGCTATTCGGCGGCGGAGAAGCGGATCGAGCCCGCCACCAGGTCCGGGTGCTCGATCGTCAGGGCCAGGGCCACCGACTCCTCCAGGCTCAGCGCGCCACCGGCGGCGTAGGCCTCGTCGAAGTCCGCGTCGCCCATCGCGGTGCGCAGCGCGGCCTGCTGCTCCGTCCAGTACGCGCCGAACCCGCCGGCGGAGCAGCGCAGCCGCACCATGGCCGCCTGGGCGGCGCCGAAGAGCCGCGCCGCGGTGCCGGTCTCGCCGGCGAGGGAGCAGCGCACCGCGATCGCCATCAGCGCCTCGCACACCCGCAGGTGGAAGCCGAAGCTCATCCGCGACCGCAGCGCCACGATCAGGTGGTCGTGCGCCGCGACCAGGTCGCCGCGGGACAGCGCGACCATGCCGAGCAGCATGTCGACGGTGCGCCGGCCGCGCTCCGTCGGGCGGGAGTTCTCCAGCGTGCGGGCGGACGCCAGCAGGTCGGCGGCCTCGTCGAGCGCGCCGCGGCGCCACAGCAGCTGCGCGAGGGCGTAGACGGCGAAGAGCGTCTCCCCCGCGACGCCCTGCTCCTCGGCGAGGGCGATCACCTCCCGGCAGCCGCGCTCGGCCTCGTCGAAGCGGCCCATGTCCAGCAGCGGCGCGCCCCGCCCGGCGAGCACCCGCGCGAGCAGCCCGGGGTCGCCGGCCCGGCGCGCCGCGGCCTCGGCCCGCTGCGAGAAGCGCAGCTCCTCGACCGTCTCACCGTCGGCGCCCGCGTGCAGGGAGTGCATGTGGTAGGCCGCCGCGAGCTCCGCGTCGGGGACGGGCTCACCGGTCGCGCTGATCCGCTCGTACAGGCGGAACAGCCACATGCGACCCTCACGGACCAGGCCGCGCTCCCGCCACCACTGGTCGAGCGCACCGGCGACGGCGAGGCCCTGCCGGGCGCTGCCGCGGGTCACGGTCCAGTGCAGGGCCGCCCGCAGCTCGTCGGCGAGCGGGTCGAGGGTGTAGAGCGACAGCGTGACGGGCCGCCCCTCGGCGTCGACGTGGGCGTCGTGCGCGGCCTGCAGGCACCAGGCGACGTGCCGCTCCCGGGCCGGCTCCTCCTCGCCGGCCTCGACGAGGCGCCGGGCGGCGTAGGCGCGGATCGGGTCGAGCATGCGGTAGGTCGCGTTCGTCGCGCCGGCCTCCGCCTGGAGCAGGGACTTGTCGACGAGGGTCGCGAGCGGGTCGAGGGGGTCGCCGTCGTGCAGCCACTCGATCGCGGGCAGGTCGACGGGGCTGGCGAAGACCGACAGCCGGCGCAGCAGCCGGGCGGCGCGGTCGTCGAGCGTCCGGTACGACCAGTCCACGGCGGCCTGCATCGTGCGGTGCCGGTTGCCGGGGACGTCGGCGTCGGACGAGGCGCCGCGGCCGGCGTCCAGGGTGCCGAGGACGTCGTCGATGCGGGCCGCGAGCTGCGCGGCGGACAGCAGCCGCAGCCGCGCCGCGGCGAGCTCCAGCGCGAGCGGCAGCCCCTCCAGGGCCTCGGCGACCCGGGTGAGCTGGGCGATGTCGCCGGGCTCGGCGGGCCGGCCGCCCCGCGCGGCAGAGGCCCGGTCGACCAGCAGCGCGACGGCGTCACTGAACCCGCCGCCGCTGGCCGCCTCGACCGACAGCGGCGGGATCCGCCAGACGACCTCGCCGGCGAGGCCGAGCGGCTCGCGGCTGGTCGCCAGGACGGTGACCTCCGGTCCGGTGGACAGCAGCCGCGACACGAGCCGGCGGGCCGCGGGCAGCTGCGCGTCGGACGTGTCGAGCAGGAACAGCATCCGCCGGTCGCGGACGTGGTCGGCGAGGGTCTGGATGACGGGCCGGCCCGGCTCGGGGCGCAGCCCGGCGGCGGCCGCGACGGCGACGTCGACGAGGTCGCTGGTCGCGACGGCGCTGAGGTCGGCGAACCAGACCCCGTCGCGGAACTGCTCGACGAGCTCACCGGCGGCCTCGACGGCGAGGCGGGTCTTGCCGGCGCCGCCGGCGCCGACCACGGTGACGAGGCGGTGGGCGCCGACGAGGTCGCGCACAGCGGCGCGTTCGGCGGCGCGGCCGATGAACCGGGTCGTCTGCACCGGCAGGTTGTGGGCGGGCGCGTCGATGGTGCGCGGCCGGGGGAACTGGCGGTCCAGGCCCGGGGCGACCAGCTGGAAGATCCGCTCGCAGCCGTCGAAGCCGCGCAGCCGGTGCAGGCCCAGGTCGAGCAGGTAGGCGTCGTCGCCGAGGGCGCCGTCGAGCCCGCCGACGCGGCCGGCGGTGGCCGCGGAGCACAGGACCTGCCCGCCGTGGGCGGCGGCGGCGACGCGGGCCGCGCGGTGCACCTCCGGCGACGTGTACTCCCCGCCGTAGGGCTCGGCGAACCCGGTGTGCAGGCCCATGCGGACCCTCGGCCGGGCGTCGGACCCGTCGGGCGCGGCCGGCCAGTCGTGGGCGGCGAGCTCGCGCTGCGCCTCGATGCAGGCGGTGAGCGCGGCGGCGGCGTCGGCGAACGCGACGAAGAGCGAGTCACCCTCGGTGAAGAGTTCAACACCGTCCGCTTTGGAGAGTGCGCGACGGATCACCTGCCGGTGCTCCTGGAGCACCGGCCGGTATCCCGTGCCGAGCATCTGGGCAAGTCGAGTCGAGCCCTCGATGTCGGTGAACAGGAATGTCACCAGCCCGCTGGGCAGATGCGTCCGCGCCGACACGTGAAACCCCCGCCTCCCTTTTCAGGCGTGACCCATGTTTCCCCACCCCTGGGTCGCGCGCATCGTAGAAACGGTCCCCAACCAGTCGTCCTCAAGGTCGGACAGACGTTGGTCTGCACTCTTCCAAGCAGGTCAGCAAGCATACGGGGGTGAAGCTCGAGTGGGTTTCGCGTGACGTAACGACAACCTGACCGGCCGAGTTGTGGCACGCTAGGCCACAACATCAAAGCCGTCCGGCGGTTATTGCGAAACCGGCCCGTAACAATGCATCAACAACCGCACGAGCCGCCGCAACATCCGCCACCGGAAGGACGCTGCGAGATGCCCGCGGCGTTGACACCATTGACGGCGACCGTCGACAGCAGCTTCACCGTGTCGTCGTGGCCCGCCGGACATGCGGCGTTCGCATTGGCTTCAGCCATCGGCCGCTGGACTTCGAACGTGTCGCCGCAGGCCCTGCACCGGTACTCGTAACGAGGCATCCCCACAGGTTAGGCGACGGTGACACGTGCGCGGCAAGTACGGAATACTCGACGGGTGGCACAGAACCGCGGTCCCCGGCCCGACGAGCACAAACCCACCACAGTGGACACACTCTCGGTGACCGCGATCCGCTCACCCGCGCCGGATGAGGACCCCGTCCCGGGGAATCCTCCGTCGAAACACGGTAAAAGAGCGGCGGAAAACGACAAATCAACCACCGACAATGCCGCGGCGGCATCACCGAGCGTGCCGTCGCAGCGCCACGTCCCGAAGCACGCCGCGAAGGAGCCCGGCGACCCGGCGACCACGACACCGGCACCCGCGACCACCGGGAAGCCGGACGCGCCCGCCGACGTCCTGCAGAGCCGGCCGGCCCGCTTCGAGGGGCTGCGGGTGTGGCTGCGCCGGCCCGGCGGCCGGATGCTCGTCGCCGGCCTCGCGCTCACCCTGGTGCTCGGCGCCGCCTACGCGTCCGGCAAGTACCTCGTCCCGGCCGTGTCCGAGCAGCGGGCCGGCAGCTCCGCCCCGCCGCCGCCGACCGCGACCCCGGGCGGGATCGAGACCGGCGACGCGCCCGTGCCGCAGACGCCGCCGACGACGTTCAGCCCGCCCGCCGGCACGAAGGAGCGCCCGTCGGACGTCCTGGCCGCGTGGGCCGGCCCGCGCGCGGTGAAGCTCAACATCCCGCCGGTGTCGCTGCAGGCGTACGGGTACGCGGAGCTGATCACCGCCCGCACCACCCCGGGCTGCAAGCTGACCTGGACCACCCTCGCCGGCATCGCGAAGATCGAGTCGGACCACGGCCGGACGGGCGGCGCGCTGGTGCAGGACGACGGCAAGTCGGTGCCGGCGATCATCGGCCCGCCGCTGGACGGGCAGAGCAACCGGCAGGCGATCAAGGACACCGACGGCGGCGCGATCGACACCGACAAGACCTGGGACCGGGCGGTCGGGCCGATGCAGTTCCTGCCGAGCACCTGGAAGCAGTACGGGATCGACGCCGACGCCGACGGGGTGACCGACGTCAACGACATCGACGACGCGGCCCTGACCGCGGCCGCGTACCTGTGCTCCGGCGGCCGCGACCTGTCCACGGTGGAGGGCTGGAACGCCGCCATCCACTCGTACAACATCCCCGAGGAGTACCGCACGGCGGTCTTCAACGCGACGAACGACTACGGCCGCCGGGACCGCACGGCGTAGATTCGCGTACATGAAAGGCCACGCTCTGCGGCGCGGTACTTCCGCTGAGCCACAAAGGTAGGCAAGCTTGACTCCGTGATGGTGCGCGAGTGGGACCCGGGGACCGCGACCGCGGCTGAGATCGAGGCGGTGCTGCGGTCGCTCAACGAGATCGTGGCGTTCGACGTGCCCGAGGATCCGCCGTGGCGTGACGTCAAGTTCCGGGAGTATCTCGCGGTCACGATGCCGGGCGAGCGGCGCACGTCGTGGCTGGCCGTCGACGAGTCCGGTGACGTGCTCGGCCACGCGAGCCTGCTCGCGCTGGAGGAGATCGGCGTGCTGGAGCTGTCGGTGCGCCCCGCGGCCCGCCGCGGGCACGTCGGCACGGCGCTGCTCGCCGCGGTGGCCCGCCGGGCCGCCGAGGAGGGCTTCGAGTCCGTCGGCGTCGAGGTGATCGGCGGCACCCCGAGCGTCAAGTTCTTCGAGTCGTTCGGCTTCGAGTGCGCGTTCATCGAGCAGCGCAACCTGCTGGACCTGGGCGGGGTCGACTGGCTGCGGCTGGGCGAGATGGCGGCCGGCATCGGCGCGGGCTACCGGGTCGAGTACCACCCGGGCGGCCCGCCGGAGCAGCACTACGCGGCCTACGCGGCGGCGAAGGAGGCGGCGCGGGCGTCCGTCGTGGCGGACCTGGAGCTGCGGCCCAGCTCCTACGACGCGGAGCGGCTGCGGGCGAGCCTGGCGACGCTGCACGCGCGCGGCCTCAAGCCGTACATCGTCCTCGCGGTGCACGAGGCGTCCGACACGATCGCGGGGCTCACCGAGGTCGTCGTCCCGGCGCAGCGGCCGACCCGTGCCGACCAGTACGACACCATCGAGGTGCCGACGCACCGCGGCTACGGCATCAGCCGGGCGATCAAGGCGCGGATGCTCTTCGAGCTGCGGGCCGCCGAGCCGCACCTGCTGGACGTGCAGACGTGGAACGCGACGGAGAACGAGCCGCTGCTGAAGGTCAACGCCGAGCTGGGCTTCAAGCCGGACCGCGAGTGGCGCGAGTACGACGCCGACGTCATCGACCTGCTCCGCCGGCTGAAGTAGACGAATCAGCCAGGTGCTCAGCCGGACCGGCCGGCCGGATCAACGCCGGTGTGAAGCCACTCGGGTCCCCCGCACCCGGCCACGCTGACTCTCGCCACCAAGCGGAAAGGGCCCCGGGCATGCGCCCGGGGCCCTCTCGTGGAGCGGGGTTCGTTACGGCAGGGTCCACTTCTGGTTCGCCGGCACCGGCGAGACGCAGGTCCACAGGTGCACGACGGTGCTGTCCGCGGAGTTGTTGCCGGACACGTCGAGGCACTTGCCGGACTGCGGGTTGCGCAGCGTGCCGTCGGCGTTCGGCGCCCAGTTCTGCGCGGCCGAGCCGTTGCACGTCCACAGCTGGATCTTCGTGCCGTCGGCGCTGCCGCCACCGGACACGTCGAGGCACTTGCCGAGGGCCCGCAGGGTCTGGCCGTTGCGGGTCCAGGTCTGCGCGCCGGAGCCGTTGCAGGTGTACAGCTGGATCTGCGTACCGTCCGCGGTGCCGCTGCTGCGGACGTCGAGGCACTTGCCGGCCAGGCCCTTGATCGGCCCGACCCCGGTCGGCGGCGTCGATCCCTTCACGAACGTGATGTCGTCGACGTCGAAGAGGCCGGTGCCCGTGCCGGTGAACGTGAGGAAGATGTTCGCGTTGCCCGACGGGACGCCGGTCAGCGTGGTGGTGACGTTGGCGTAGGTGTCCCAGCTGCCGGTGTTCGGCACGTTGACGGTGCCGAGGACCGTGCCGGTCTGCGAGCCGTTGCGGATCTGGATCTGGCCGCCGGGCCCGCCGGACACGACCCGCGCCCGGAAGGACGTGGCGCCGCCGACGTTCACGTTGTTGTAGCCGGCCCAGTCGCCCGGGTCGATGTAGCCGAGGGTCTGGCCGTTGTTGGCGCCGGCCTTGGTGAAGGCCTGCGCGCCGTTGACCGAGCTGAAGGACTCGGCCTGCACGGTCACGTCCGTCGACGGGTTCCCGCCGAGGTCCTTGATCCGGACGTTGCGGAACGAGGCCGTGTCGCCGCTGCCGTGGTTCTGGATGCCGATGTACCCGTCGAGGTTGCGGGCCGGGTCGGTGTTGGTGAAGTCGTTGATCAGGCTGCCGTTGAGGTACACCCGGATCCGCTGACCCTCGACGAGCAGCTCGTAGGTGTTCCACTCACCGGCCGGGTTGAGCGCCGCGTCGCGGGCCGCGATGTCCGCGGACTTGAACGTGTAGATGGCGCCCGTGGTGCGGTCAGCGGCGTCGGTCGCGTCGATCTGGATCTCGTACCCCTGGTTGACGGCGACCCACGGGTCGGTGCCCGGGTTCGGGAAGCCGACGAAGATGCCGGAGTTGCTGTCGCCGGTGAGCCGCCAGTCCGCCTTCAGCGAGTACGACGTGTACTGCTTCGCGCTGTACCAGAACAGGCCCATGCCGCCGGTGGAGGTCAGCGTCGCGTCGCTGTTGGTGAAGCTGCCGGGGCCGGCCTGCGACCAGCCGGTCGTGGCGCCGTTGTAGATCGCGGTGTAGCCGCTCTCGGGACGGCAGTCCGCCTTGGCGCGCTTGGCGGCGTACCGGATGCCACCCAGGAGCTCGTTGCGGAAGTTGCCGTCGGAGTACGACTCCTGCGTGTGCCCGAAGCCGGTGTAGAACGACCGGCCGCTGTCGATCGTCTTGCACCAGGTGATCGGGTGGTCGGCACCCATCGACCCGCCGGAGTAGGACGACTCGTCCAGCGTCGCCAGGACGCGGGCGCTGCTGCGCGGGTTGGTCTGGTAGTTGTACAGCTCGTCGGTGCGGGTCCAGGTCTGCGGCAGGTGCGCCGTGGCCGGGTGGGCCCGGTTCTCGGTCTTCGAGTTGACCTGCTGGATCGCCGGGTGCGAGGCGAACCACGCGCCGACGAGGTTGCCGTAGAACGGCCAGCTGTACTCGGTGTCGGCGGCCGCGTGGACACCGACGTATCCGCCGCCGCCGCGCACGTACGACTCGAACGCCGTCTGCTGGGCGTCGTTGAGCACGTCACCGGTGGTGTTGAGGAAGACGACCGCCTCGTACTGCGCGAGGTTGGCGGTGGTGAAGCGGGTCGCGTCCTCGGTGGCGGTCACGGTGAAGTTGTTGGCCGCGCCCAGCTGCTGGATCGCGGTGATGCCCGCCGGGATCGCGTCGTGGCGGAAGCCGGCGGTCTTGGAGAACACGAGCACGTCGTAGGGCGCGTCGGCGGCGACGGCCGGGCTGGCGGTGTACAGCGAGCATGCGGCGAGGGCGATGGCGGCGCCCGCTCCGGCGAGGATTCTGCGCACTGAATCTCCTTAGCAGGGAGGGAGGCGCCCGTGTGGCGGCACGGGCGCCCGATCACCTCGTTAGGGCAGGGTCCACTTCTGGTTGGCGGGTGCCGGACTGACGCAGGTCCACAGGTGCACGACGGTGCTGTCCGCGGAGTTGTTGCCGGACACGTCGAGGCACTTGCCGGACTGCGGGTTGCGCAGCGTGCCGTCGGCGTTCGGCGCCCAGTTCTGCGCGGCCGAGCCGTTGCACGTCCACAGCTGGATCTTCGTGCCGTCGGCGCTGCCGCCACCGGACACGTCCAGACACTTGCCGAGCGCCTGCAGCGTCTGACCGGAGCGGGTCCAGGTCTGCGCGTTGGTGCCGTTGCAGGTGTACAGCTGGATCTGCGTACCGTCGGCCGTGGCTGCGCTGCGCACGTCGAGGCACTTGCCGGCGAGCCCCTTGACCGGGCCGATGCCGCTGCTGCTGGTCGTGAAGGTGAAGCTGTCCACGTCGAACAGTGCGGCGGTGCCGGTGCCGGCGAACGTCACGAACAGCGACGTGGTGCCGGCCGGCGCGCCGGAGATCGGCGCGGTCACCGTCGTGAACGTCTCCCACGAGCCCGTCACCGGGATCGTCGCGGAGCCGATGATCGGGCCCGTCGCCGAGCCCGTGCGGAACTGCACGGTGCCACCGGTGCCGCCGGACGACGCCCGGACCGAGACCGAGGTCGCGTTGTTCAGCTTGTACGGGTCGAACTGGATCCAGTCGCCGTTGTTGATGTCGCCGACCGTCTTGCCGCCCTCGGCCGTCGTCTTGGTGAACGTGTTGATGCCCGACGACGTCTTGAAGTGCTCCGCCTGCCGCTTGCGCGGCTGGAGGATGTTCTGCGCGTGGACGGTCAGCCCACCCTTGTCGGTGTACTGCGCGTCGAAGATCGGGAAGATGTTCGCCGCGTCGTCGTGCTCACCGTCGACCGGGATGGTGATCGTGCCGGTGCAGCCGTTCTGCGAGGTGATCTGGTGGGCGTGCTGGTCGTGGCCGAGCACGTAGGTCATGGTGACCTTCGAGCAGTCGATCGCCCCGTCCTCGGGGTCGGTGACCGTGACGCTCCACGGCACGCTGTCGCCGAAGGAGACCAGCTGGCCCTTCGCCGGGGCGTTGACGACGACCGTCGGCGCGGTGTTGCCGACGCTGATCAGCACGCTGGACGTGGCCGGGGCGTTCTGGTTGTCCCGCACGGTCAGCGTCGCGGTGTAGTTGCCGTTGGTGTTGTACGTGTACGACGGGTTCGCCGCGGTGGAGTCCTGCGTGCCGTTGCCGTCGAAGTCCCACGAGTACGTCAGCGGACCACCCTCCGGGTCGCTGGACCCGGCGGATGAGAACGTCACCGCGAGCGGCGCCGCACCCGAGGTCTTGTTCGCGCTCGCCACGGCGGTCGGCGCGCGGTTGCCGCCACCCACGTAGTCGTAGCGGTACAGGGCCGAGTTGGCGTCGCCGTTGAAGTAGCCGGTGCCGTAGTCCAGGACGTACAGCGCGCCGTCGGGGCCGAACTGCATGTCCATGACCTGCTTGCCGCCCCACGGGAACGTGTCGATCGCGCCGCGGGTGCCGTCGCTGTTGACGACGATCGGCTTGATCCAGCCACGCCCGAACTCACCGGCGAAGAACATGCCGTTGAAGCTGGCCGGGAACTTCGTGGCCGACGGGTTGGCCGCGTCGTAGCGGTACACGGGTCCGCCCATCGGCGACTCGGAGCCGCCGCCGAACTCGGTCGGGGTGCCGGAGTCGCCGCCGTACTTGATCCACGCGGGCCGGGCCGGGGGCAGCGTGCCCTGGCCGGTGTTGCGGAACGAGTTGTTCGTCGGCCCGCCGGCGCAGTTGTACTTGGCTCCACCGGTGCCGGCGGCGAAGTCCCACTCGTTGTAGATCTCGGTGCTGGTGTTCGAGCCGGTGCAGTACGGCCAGCCGTAGTTGCCGGGCGACGTGATCCGGTTGAACTCGACCTGCCCGGACGGGCCGCGGTTGGCGTTGGTGGTGCCGGCGTCGGGGCCGTAGTCGCCCACGTAGACGATGCCCGTGGCCTTGTCGACGCTCATCCGGAACGGGTTGCGGAAGCCCATCGCGTAGATCTCGGCCCGGGTGTTCGCCGTCCCCGGCGCGAACAGGTTCCCGGACGGGATGCTGTACGTGCCGTTGGCGTTGACCTTGATCCGCAGGATCTTGCCCCGCAGGTCGTTGGTGTTGCCCGCCGAACGCTGCGCGTCGTAGGCCGGGTTGCGGTTGGTCCGCTCATCGAGGGGCGAGTAGCCGGCGGAGTCGAACGGGTTGGAGTCGTCGCCGGTCGACAGGTACAGGTTGCCGGCCGCGTCGAAGTCGATGTCGCCGCCGACGTGGCAGCAGATGCCGCGGTTCGCGGGCACGTCCAGGATGTTGACCTGGCTGCTCATGTTGACGGTGAAGTTCGCGTTGAGGGTGAACCGGGAGAGGCGGTTGACCCCGGTCCAGGTGGCCCAGTCGGTGGCGGTACCGGTGGCCGGCGCGTCGCCCGCGGGGGTGCTCAGCGGCGGCGCGTAGTACAGGTAGATGTAGCGGTTCGTGGCGAAGTTGGGGTCGGCCGCGACGCCCTGCAGGCCTTCCTCGTCGTGCTGGTAGACCGGGATGTTGGCGATCACCGACGTGGTGCCGTTGGCGTCGGTGCGCCGCAGCGTGCCGTTCCTGGCGGTGTGCAGGACCGAGCGGTCGGGCAGCACCGAGATGGTCAGCGGCTCGCCGACCTCGGGCTCGCCCTTGGCGAGGGTGACCTGCTGGAAGTCGGCCGCGTTGATCGCCGCCGCCGCGGGCGCGGCCTGGACGACGACGGCGCTGACGCTCGCGCTCGCCGCAACAAGGAGCAGGGCGGCACTCATCGGCCGCCATCGATGACGTGAGGGTTGTAGGTTCACTGTGTCCCTTCCTGACGAAACGTGCCAGGCAGGGCGCGCGCCGCCGCGCCGGATGCCGTGTGCCTCCGCAACACAGACATGCCCATCGATGCATCCGCTGCCGCCGGATAACATCGATGAAACACTCCAGTGTCGTGGGGGACACACTAGGAGCTTCGAACCAACCTGTCCACACTTTCCGTCGCGTTGGCATGAACTTTTGTCCCGCTAACCAAAAGTCACCGCCCGCTACGTCTGCGCGCATGCATTATGATGGGTGGCGTTACCGACAAGAAATTTGGTCGGTGGTGCTAAGGTTGCAGGTAAAGCAGCGCGCCGCCACCGGCCTGGCTCCATGCCGACTCGGCGGGTCGCGGCGCGCCGGCTCGTTCTTTCGTCCCTCATCGACACAGCGCTGGGCGGTGGCCATCGGACAGAACTTTGACAGGTGTCGAGGAGTTGCCGCCCCGCCCGTCGGGCCCGGACCCGGCACAAGGCTGCTGGAAGCAGGTGAGCGCCGGCGCCTGACAGCACGGGCCTGGAGCGTTTTTGTCGCCTGACAGCACGGGCCTGGAACGCTTTTGTCGACGGCTCTACGTGGGCGGCGCGCCGGAGATGTGAGCCCTGGCCGGCCGCACCACCACCGCCCCTGTTCCATCGGCGCGCGGCATGACAGGCGCGCTCCGGAATGCCGACGACTCCGTGAGCCGCCGAGGAGAAGGCAGCGTTCTAGGCGGTTGAGGACGTGTCGAGGACGTGCAGCGCCGATCCGGCGCCGAACAGCTATGGGTCCGCCTGCCGGCCACCCGCTTCGAAGGCCCCGAGAATGAGCTCGCCGCCCGCCGTATGAGCTGTTGGAGCGGCCAGGACCGGTGGGCACTCACCCATGACACCGTCGCCGAAGGCCTCCCGCTCTTCCGGCGCAGAGGGCCTGGTCGGGGGCCACTGGAAATCCACGGGTGGCGCCTCGATCAAGACCTGCGGTGGCGCCTTGATCAGAACCTGCTTCATCGGCTCGGGCGTGCTGAGCTTCGCGGACCAGTACCGCGCGTGGCGGCGGCACAAGGCCAGATAGGAGCACACCAGCGGCGGCGATGTCGCGATGATCACGCGTGTTCGGACCCGACCCGTGGGCATCGCCGCACGCTGGGACAGCATCCGCCGGGGGCTTCAGGGAGCTCGGCCCTCGCGCCCGTGACGCGATCATCCTGACCGGGCGCGGCTACTCGCAGATCGAGATCGCCGACCTCGTGAACATCAGCGTCTGCGGTGGCGGGGGGTTCCGCACCGCGATCGGGCCCCGGGACCAGCACGTCACAGACGGGCGCAGGTGAGCGACGTTGGCGTCGAGGTCGGCAAGATCACCATGGTGGTGGGCTTCGTGTTCAGGGGGTCAGGTCCGTTGGCGCCGAGGTGGTCGTGATCTCGCCGGCGCGGGGGTGTGGCGGGGCGGCGCAGGTCAGCAGGGCTGGCGCCAGGCGTCGAGGTCCTGCTTCTTCTTCATCGACGAGAAGCGCAGGGCGGTGGTCTTCGGGCAGAACTTGGCGGTGTCGACGTCGTACTCGACGTGGAAGACGGGCTTGCCGGCGGCGATGAAGGCCTTGAGGGTGTCGCACTCGTCGTAGTGGGCGCACTCCTCGTTGACCGCGAAGTCGAACGCCGGGGCGAGGGCGGCCGCCTGTTCGACGTCGTTCTTCAGGCCCACCGCGAGGCCGAGGCGGTGGGCGAGGTCGGCGACGCGGCGGTTGAACGTGAGCTGGTCCTCGGCGGTGAGGGGGAAGCCGCTGTTGTTGGCGTAGCCGTCGACGTTGTCGGGCTCGACGGCGTCGAAGCCCTTGTCCCTGCACACCTTGAAGCGGGCCTCGAGCAGCGGCGCCAGGGTGTCCCAGCGGCGGATGTCGAGCCACTTCTCCCCCGGCCAGCCCTCCAGGCCCTTGCCGCGCACCGACTCGGGGAAGTTGCCGGCGTCGGCGCGGAAGTCCTCGTGGGCGCCGGCGTTCACGTAGCAGATGACGTGACGGCCCGCGGCCTTGAGCTTCGCCACCTCGGCGGCGGAGGTGGTGACGGCGTCGACGTCGTACACGTCGACGGCCACCGACGTGTCGAGCGTGCCGGTCAGCTGCCACTGCCAGGTGAGGCCGACGGCCGGCCGCCACCAGCCGACGGGGGTGGCCGGCGCGGGCGACGGCGACGCGGACGCTGAGCCGAGGCCGCCGTAACCGGACGGGGGCACCGCGGCGGTCTTCGGGGTGCCCCGGCCCTCGTCGGGGTCGCCGCCGGCGCCGGTGCACGCGGCCGCGTACAGGACGGTCAGCATGACGAGGCCGAACAGTGCGAGGCGGAGCCGCCGGTCGGTCACCGCGCGGCCGCCGCGCGCTGCCGGACTACCGTCGGGATCCCCTCGTACGGCAGGGGCGCGACGAGGTCGGTGACGAGGCCGTGCGGGGCGCGGGACAGCAGCAGCGCGGTGGCGGCGCCGATCCGCTCCGTGGGGACGCCGTAGACGAGGTGCGCGGCGTTGGGCCAGTCGCGGCCGTCGGGCAGCCCGTACGCGGGCGGGGCGTCCACATAGGACTCCCAGGGGCCTTCGAAGGTGCAGACCACGTCGGCGAGGTCGGCGTAGCCGGGCAGGCACCGGGTGCCGGGGTTGAGGACCACCGATCCGCGCACCGCCCGCACCACCTGTGTCACGTAGGCGAGGCCGGCCGCGTCGGCCGGCACCTGGTCGAAGAAGATACCGCCGACCGGGTACCGGGCCCAGCCGACGATGTCGCACCACACCTCACCGTTGGCGCGGCGGCCGTAGTCGAGGTCGACGTAGCCGAGCATGCGCACGCCGGAGCGGTGCAGGCGGGCGGTCGCGACCGCGTACACCTCGTCGCGCTCGGCGCCGGGGCCGTTGTGGACGTTGACGATCGCGGTGGGGCGTTCGGTGCTGCGGCACAGCGCCTCCCACGCGTCGGGGTCGGCCAGCGGGTGGACGTACATCGGCAGGAGCATCATCGGTAACTCTCCGGGTCACGCAGGACGAGCGCCGCGACGGCGAGGCCGGGCAACCCCGCACCGAGCAGGGTCGCGACGGCGAGGGTTTCGGTGAACGTGGGGGCCACGTGCACCAGGGCGGGCGCCCAGTGCCCGACGCCCGCGACGAGCAGCGTCGGCCACCAGACGACGAGGGCAGCGGTGCCCGCCCGGCCGTGGGCGGCGAGGACGAGGCACAGGGCGTACACGCCGGTGAGCAGGATCGCGGCGGCGAGCGCCTGCCCGCCTGGGCCGCTGATCCCGACCCACACGGCGCCGGCGATCGCGGCCCCGAGCGCGACGGGGACGCTCAGCACCCCGGCGGTGCTTTTGCTGATGCGGGCGAGCCGCCGGTCGAACGCGGCGCGGTCGGCGAGGACGGCCCGCGCGTACGCGATGCGCCGCTGATGCCAGACCAGCGTCAGCTCGATGAGCGGGACGCCGACGAGCAGCGGCACCGCCTGGACCGGCACCCGGTGCGGGGCGATCCCGTCGAGGGCGACGGCCCGCAGCAGCGCCGCCTGGCCGGTGCCGACGAGGCCGTAGAGCAGCGCGTAGCCGATGTCGCCGCGCCACGACCGCCACCGCCGCCACGGCATCCGGCCGCTGACGTCCGCGCCGGCGACGGGGCGGAACGCGACGGCGAGCAGGGCCACGACCCCGCCCAGCAGCGCGGTCACCGCCCAGGTCCCGGCCCCGAGCGCGACGCAGGCGGTGGCGACCCAGCAGGGCGCGGCGGCGGCGAGGACGACCCGTTCGCGGCGGGTGACGAGCGCGACGGCGGCGACCGCGAACAGGGCGAGCTGCACTCCGGCGATCGTGTACGCGCGGACCCCGCTGCCGGCGAGCGCGACGGCCCAGACCGCGGCGAGGCCGAGGAACCCGGCGCCGAGCAGGCGGGCGGCGGCGGTGACGCCCCGCTCCGACAGCGCCCGGTAGCCGAGGTACGACAGCGCCTGCCCGCCGCCCCAGCCGAGCAGCAGCGTGCCGGTCGTCGCGAGCGGCGGGGCGCCGTCGACCTCGGCCGCCGCGCCGAGGCCGATCGCGAGCGGGGTCAGGTAGATCGTCGCGCGGGTCAGCGTGTCGGTGATGACCGCGCGGGGCGTCGGCCCCTCCTCCAGGGGCGTGGCCTGCACGACCGTGGCGGCGGTTTCGACGGTACGGGCAACGACCCGCCCGGCCAGCGCGAACACCGACGGCAGGCCGTACTCCCGGTCGGCGACGCGGTCGTTGATGCCGTTGGCCTCGAGGATCGCGGCGACCTCGTCGACGTCGACGGCGCCGACGCAGTCCTCCAGCATCCGGTCGGCGAGCGCGGCGACGGGGTCGGTGGAGGCCCGCCCGACGTACCGCAGCGACTCGCCGCGCTCCAGCGCCGGCGGCCGCGCCCGCCGCTGCATCGGCACGACCAACAGCGAATCAGCACTCATGCGGGCACCTCCGCTGCGCTCCGGCGTCGGCCTGAGCCAAACCTGCAATCCCGGTTCGCGGCTCCTCCGCTGCGCTCCGGCCCGCTCATGCCGCCACCTCCGCTGCGCTCCGGCCCGCTCACGCGGGCACCAGGACGGGGTCGGGGACGGGTGCCGAGGCGGTGACGCGGTGGCCGGTCAGCCGCTGGTACCGGCCGCGGTACGCCGACAGGCAGCGGTCCAGCGTGTACTCCTTCAGCGCCCGTTCCTGGCCGGCGCGGCCGGTCGCCGCCCGCAGCTCGGGCGAGGTGAGCAGTGCGACGCACGCCTCGCCGAACGCCTGCGGGTCGCGGGGCGGCACGACGAGCCCCGCGTCGCCGACGGCCTCGGCGACGCCGCCGACGTCGGTGCTGACCGTCGGCCGGCCGCACATCATCGCCTCCAGCACCGTGTACGGCATGCCTTCGGAGATGCTGGACAGCGCCGCGACCTGCCCCTCGGCGAACGCGTCCCGGCTGGACGCGCACGGCCCGGCCCAGGTGACCGCGTCGGTGAGGCCGAGCTCGGCGGCGGTGTCCCGGCAGGCGGCCGCGTAGGCCTCGTTGCCGGCCGGGACGGGCCCGGCGAGGTGGAGCCGCGCGTCGGGCACCTTCGCCCGGACCACCGCGAGGGCGCGGATGAGGGTTTCGAGGTCCTTGAGCGGGTCGATCCGACCGACCCAGGAGATGACCGGCCCGGCCGGCTCCTCGGGCAGCGGCGGGAAGCGGGCCGGGTCGACGCCGTTGCCGATGACGGCGAGCTTCGCCGGGTCTGCGCCGTGCCGGACCGCCCACCGCGAGTTGAACCCGCTGACGGGGGTGATGAGGTCCGACTCCCAGTACGCCAGCCGGGCGAGCGCGCGGTGGAAGCGCAGCAGCGCCGTCTTGACGCCGGGTGACTGGTCGCCGGCGCTGAGGTAGCGCTCCCGGAGGTACACGCCGTGCTCCGTCATCATGAACGGCACCCCGAGGCGCCACTTCGCGGCGAGGGCGACCATGGCCGACAGGCCGTTGGCGTTGGCGTGGACGAGGTCCGCGTCCGGCGGGATCTCGGCGGCGAGCGGGCGGAGCGCGTGCTCCACCAGTACACCGGCGACATCCGCGTCGCGAAGGGTCAGCCGCGGCAGGTGGATGCCGTCGGACCTGGCCCGCGCCCACGCGTCCAGCAGAACGTCCGCGAGCCTGGCGCCGGCCAGTGGATGCCGTCCGCCGCGGGCGGGCAGGAACCGCCCCGGGCGGGGCCGCGCGAGCTCGGCGAGCTCACGCAGCCCCTCGGAGAACACGACCAGGTCGGCCGCGGTGTCGCCGAGCATGCCCCGGCACAGCCTGGCGGCGGCCCGTTCGGGTCTGCCGCGGGCGGGCCGGGCGGTGCCCCAGACCGGGACCGCGGTCAGCGACCGGACGTTGCCGGGCAGCTGGACCGCGGGCCGGTCCGGTTCGGTGCCGACGATGGCGACGAGGTCCCAGTCCACCTCGGACAGTCCTCGGACCAGCTGGTCGCACCAGGTGCTGACGCCGCCGGTGACGTACGGGTAGGTGCCTTCGTTGACGAGCACGACACGCACGGCGCGGACCTCAGGCCGGCAGCCGCAGCTGCTGCGACGCGCCGCGGCCGAGGCTCCGCCAGGTGGAGCGTTCGCCGCCGTACGGGTCGCCGAAGTTCCCGCCGACGACCTCGATGCCGAGCACCGACATGCTGATGACCTTGGTGCCGTTCGGCATGGTCATGGGCACGTCGAGGGCGCCGCCGCCCCGGTTGACGACGGTGACCCGGCCGTCGAGCGTGTACGCCTCCACGGCCCGGCTCCGCAGCGCCGCCGCCCACGCCGCCTGTCGCTTGTTCTGCAGCGCGGTCTCGGCGAACTTCGGGTTCACGACCGGGGTCGCGCTCGTGTAGGTCGCGGTGTAGCGGGCGAGGACCGCGTCGAGGACCGGGTAGAGGATGCGGTCCTCGGCGAGGTTCGACTGGTGCGCGTAATGCGGCGCCGGGCTGGTGGAGACCACGTGGTCGTAGGCGATGCGGGCCTCGACCGGCACGATGTAGGTGTCGAAGCCGTTGGCGCCGAGCGGGGTGATGCAGGTGGAGGCGGGGTTGTTCTCGCAGATGCCGCTGCCGCCGTGGGCCCGGCTGGTGTAGATCCAGTTGTACTCGTCGACCTCTTCGGCCTTCGTCGCCACGTTGTAGTAGATGTTCATCGGGTAGCGGGGCACGGTGACGGCGTTGCCGACGGCGCGGGTGGTCTGCTCCCGGGAGGCGTCGGAGGCGATGTACTTGACGCCGGTGCCGTTCAGCGCGGGCGCGAGGTTCGGGTTGTCGGCCGGCATCTGCGGCAGCGTCTTCAGGCCGGAGTGCTCGCCGGTGACGAGCTCGGCGGCGTCGACGGTGATGCCTTTGCTCTTCGCCCAGTCGATGTTGCGCTTGATCTGGGCGGTGATGTCGGCCTGCGACGTCCACCGGGTGGCGCCGTAGCCGTCGGTCGCGCATTTCCAGGGCGACACGGTGAAGTCCTGGACGCAACCGAGGTACGGGTGCTCGTACGTGTGGTTGATCCAGCGGAACTGGTTCTTGTTGTTCACCATGGCGGTGGTCAGCGGGTCGCCGGCACCGGCCTCGACGCTGCCGCCGCCGTTGAACGCGATGTCGAGCTTGAGGTCGTTGGCCTGCTGCCAGGCGATGAGTGCCTGCACGTCGGCGGGCGTCATCCGGATCGTCGTGTTCTCGATCCCGGGGCCGCAGTCGTCGCCGACGGTGCAGTTGTGCGTGGTGTCCCACCGGTCGTCGGGCAGGAGCACGTCGTCGACGTGGACGCTGAGGAAGTTGCGGGTGTTGCCGAGGTGGACGCCCTTGGTGAGCCAGGTGATCAGGCCGTGGCCGAGCTCCATCGCGTGGGTCTGGTAGCGGTTGGCGGCGAGCGTGACGACGAGCTCCTCGCGGCCGTCGTGGTTGTAGACGCCCATCAGCGAGCCGGTCGGGGCGTTGGGCACCGAGCCGGTGACGAGCGGGGTGAAGGTCGCGCCTTCCCGCCGGGTGCCGAGGTACCCGTAGGACTCGATGACGGCCGGGTCGCGGTCGTCGATGCGGACGGTGCCCTTGAGGTAGCCGAAGCCGGCGGCCTTGCCGGCGTCGGTGACGGTCATCGTCGCGCCGTCGAGCACGCCGCTCCAGGCGAGGTCCTGCCCGACGTTCGGGTTCGCCCACGTGTACGCGTCGATCTGGCGGATCTTGAACTCGCGTTCGAAGTCGGCGAGGGCGGTCGCCTCGGTGCCGGTGACCGCGCTCTCGTTCGGCACGATCACGCCCTGGAACTTGGCCCGCCGCACGCCGCTGACGGAGTCGGCGAGGAACGCGGGGCTGATCCGGGCCCGGCCGGCGTCGGCGAGCTGCAGCGCGTCGTAGGGGACGCCTTCGCGGTCGAGCTGGGCGCGGAGCATGTCGACGCCGGTGCTGCCGTCGTCGAGCACGAGGACACGCAGGTCGATGCGCTGGCGTGGTTCGGCGGCGAGCGCCGGCGGGGCGAAGACGAGGCCGGTGAGGCCGACGAGCGCGCAGGCACCGGCGATGGCTCGCCGGCGGATCCGGAACTTCAACGTGCTGCTCCTTCGGGCGGGGGGTTTCGCTGTTCGCTGTCGCTTGTCCGTGCTTTCGTTCGGCAGGTGTACGAGCAGGTGCCGCGGCGGGCGGGTCAGGCACCCTGGCCTGGGGCTCCGCGACCGGGGACGGCGGGGGTCAGGCTCTTCGAGGGGGTGGCGGCGGGGTCAGGCGGCCTGGGGTTCCGCGACGGGGGTGGCGGCGGCGCTGCGGACGATCTCGTCGAGGTCGTGGCGGGCGCGCCAGCCGAGCAGCTCGTGGACCCGGGCCGGGGAGGCGACGACCGCCGCGGGGTCGCCGGTCCGGCGGGGCGCTACGACGTACGGCAGCGGCAACCGCAACGCGCCGGACACCGCGGCGATCATCTGCAGCACCGAGGCGCCCTCGCCGCGACCGATGTTGAGGACCTCGTCGTGGAGGTCGCCGTCCCTGAGCGCCAGCGCCGCGTGGGCGTGGGCCTCGGCGATGTCGGCGACGTGGACGTAGTCGCGCACGGCGGTGCCGTCGGGCGTCGGGTAGTCGTCGCCGTAGACGACCGCCGGGAGGCCCTCGGCGGCCGCCTGCAGCAGTCGCGGCACGAGGTTGGTGCCGCCGTGGTCGCGCAGGTGCGGGGCGCCGGCGCCGGCGACGTTGAAGTAGCGCAGCGCCGCCCAGCCGAACCCGACGCTGGCGGCCGCGTCGCGCAGCATCCATTCACCGATCAGCTTGGTGCGCCCGTACGCGTTCTCGGGTGCCGTGCGGGCCAGTTCGCTGACCGGCGAGCAGGTCGGCGTGCCGTAGACGGCGGCGCTGGAGGAGAACAGGACCGACCGGGTGCCGGTCGCGGCGACGGCGGCGAGGACGGACCGCAGCCCGTCGAGGTTGTCCTGGTAGTAGCGCAGCGGGTGGGCGGTCGACTCGGCGACGTCCTTGCGGGCGGCCAGGTGGATGACGCCGTCGGGCTGGAAGCGGCGGAACAGGTCGCGCATCGTGGTGCTGTCGCGCACGTCGGCGCGCACCAGCGGCACCCCGAGCGGCAGGCGGGCGGCGCGCCCGGTCGACAGGTCGTCGACGACGACCGATTCGACCCCGGACGCCCCGAGGGCGGTGACGACGTGCGCGCCGATGTACCCGGCGCCTCCAGTGACAAGCCATCTCACGATGGGGGCAACGAGGGTCTATCACTACGAATCGGGCAACTGTCGGGTTCCTGACACTTGGAACACCCAAAAGTCCGACCAAAGTCCCCCCAGTTTGCCCGCTTCTTCGACCCGCGCCTTCCGTTTTGTCCGATTTACGCCTATTCGAGTGAGAGGCGCGTCGCAAGGCTCATGCCGGCCGTCGCGCTGCCGACGTCTCTGGTCGGAACGACGACCAACGACCGGACGGGGGAGGCACATGACTGAGGCTCGGCTGCCGATCCCGCTGTGGCCCTTCGGACCGCACCACGACCTGTCACTGCAGGTGCACGAGCTGACCGTGCACGGCCGCAACTCCGAGGCGCTCGAGCTCGCCGACCGGCTCGAACACGTCGTCGCCATCCTCGGCGACGACCGCAGCGCCGGCATGATCCGCCAGGGCCGCCTGTACGCGCTGATCAGCCTCGGCCGGCTGCACGAGGCCCTGGAGGAGGCCGACCGCCTCCTGCAGATGCACCGCGCCGCCGGCACCCGCACCGGCGAGGCGAAGATCCTCGCCGACACCGCCGAGATCCTGATCAAGCTCGGCCTGCTCGACGAGGGCCTGCACCACCTCGCGAGCGCCCTGCGGCTGATGGAGACCATCCCGCGCGGCAACGTGCGGTACATCTCCGCGATGTCGTCGGTCAGCGAGGCCGCGCGCGCCGCCGAGCTGTACGAGCTGGCCGACGAGGTGTCCGCGTTCGCCGTCGAGTCCTTCAGCCCCGGCACCGACCAGCGCGCCGCCGCCGAGCTGCAGCGCGCCGAGCTGCTCCTCGAGTGGGGCCTGCGACTGGAGCACGTCGGCCTGGTGGAGGAGGCGAACGTGCGCTTCGCCCGCAGCGTCGGCCTCGTCCGGTACTGGGTGCAGAACCACTTCCACGACGCGCCGCTCGCCACCGTCCTCTACACGCTCGGCCTGGTGAAGATCGGCGCCGTCGACGAGGCCCTCGTCCTCGCCGACTCGCTGGTCGTGCCGCTGCGCACCAACGGCCACGAGCACGAGGCCCGCCTGGCCCACCTCGCGTACGGCATCGCCCTGCGCTGCACCGGCCGCCTCCGCGAGGCCCGCCGCGAGTTCCTCGCCGCCGACGAGCTGGCCCCGCTGAGCCCGCAGCGGCTGATCTTCCAGTACGAGCTGGCCCTCCTCGCCGCCGCCGAGCTCCCCGGCGACTCCACCGGCGCTCTGCTCAACGCGGTCCGCGCCCATGCCCGCCACCTGTGGCGGCTCCGCCTGGAGCGCCGCTCGATGCTCCAGCAGGCCCGCCGCCGCGTCGACCTGGAGGCCGCCCGCGCCCGCGCCGACCGCGTGGCCGCGTCGGACGCCCTGACCGGCCTCGGCAACCGCCGCCAGTTCGACCGTCAGCTGGCCGGCGTCGCAGGCACCCTAGTCCTACTTTTAGTGGACATTGACCATTTTAAGGGCATCAACGACCGCTTCTCCCACATCGTCGGCGATCGTGTCCTGCGCGAGATCGCCGCCATCCTGCGCTCCCACTGCCGCCCCGAGGACACCGCCGTCCGCCTCGGCGGCGACGAGTTCGCCCTCTTCCTGCGCACCGACCTGCCGACCGCCGCCCGCATCGGCGAACGCATCCTCAACGTCGTCACCGCCCGCGACTGGAACCAGCTGGCGTTCGGCCTGCACGTCACGCTGAGCATCGGCGTGGCCGCCCTCGACGACGGCATGGACGGCCGCGAACTCTACGACCTCGCCGACCGCAACCTCTACACCGCCAAACGCACAGGCCGCGACCGCCTCGCCGCCTGACCTGCGCTCCCCCGTCCACCGCTGGCCAGCCTGTCCCACCCGGTCCGGGACACGCGCGGGCGCGGGGGCGGGGCGGGGGCTGCTCAGGAAGGTCCGGGCCGCTCAGCGAGGCAGGCGGTCCGGTGGGTGTCGGAGGTGCGAGGTCTGACGGCCGGTGGGCGTTCCGCTCTATCCCAGCCTAGACCCGGCTTCCAAACCGGCGAACCGCATCGTCACCCGGTGTAACCGGGGTGAGTTGACAAAAGGCGGGTCAGGCGCGGAGCAGGCGGGCGGCGTCCACGGCCCAGTAGGTGAGGATGAGCTGGGCGCCGGCGCGGCGGATGGAGGTGAGGGTCTCCAGGATGACGCGGTCGCGGTCCAGCCAGCCGTTGGCGACGGCGGCCTCGACCATCGCGTACTCGCCCGAGACCTGGTAGGCGGCGACGGGCACGTCGACCGCGGCGGCAACCTTCGTGAGGACGTCCAGGTACGGCAGGGCCGGCTTGACCATGACCATGTCGGCGCCCTCGGCGATGTCGAGGGCGACCTCGCGGAGGGCCTCGCGCAGGTTGCCGGGGTCCTGCTGGTACGACTTGCGGTCGCCGACGAGGGCGGACTCGACGGCCTCGCGGAAGGGGCCGTAGAAGGCGCTGGCGTACTTCGCCGCGTAGGCCAGCTGGGCGACCTCGGTGAAGCCGGCCTCGTCCAGGGCGCGGCGGACGACGCCGACCTGGCCGTCCATCATGCCCGAGGGGCCGAGGACGTGAGCGCCGGCGGAGGCCTGGGCGACCGCCATCGTGGCGTACGCCTCGAGGGTGGCGTCGTTGTCGACCGTGCCGTCGGCGGCGAGCAGGCCGCAGTGGCCGTGTGAGGTGAACTCGTCCAGGCAGAGGTCGCTCATGATGACGGTGGCGTCGCCGACCTCGGCGGCGAGGTCGCGGATGGCGACGTTGAGGATGCCGTCGGGGTCGGTACCGGCGGAGCCCTGCGGGTCCCGGGAGGTGGGCACGCCGAAGAGCATGATGCCGCCGACCCCTGCCTGGACCGCCTCGACGGCGGCCTTCCGCAGGGATCCGCGGGAGTGCTGGACGACACCGGGCAGCGACGAGATCGGTCGCGGCTCGGTGAGGCCCTCTTTGACGAACATGGGCAGGATGAGGTTCGACGGCTCGACGTGCGTTTCGACGACGAGCCGTCGCATCGCTGGGGTACGACGCAGCCTGCGTGGGCGGACGGTCGGGTAGCCAGCCATGGTGAACCCCCTGCGGCAAAAACGATCTAGCGGATGACGACCTAACGGAACCGGAGCGCGGTCGGGCCCTGGACCTTGGAGCCGCGGCGCTGCTTGGCAGGCATCGCGGCGAGCTTCTCGCGCAGTTCCACGGCGTAGCCGGCGAGGGCTTCGACGAGGTCGGACACGGAGGCGTGCGGCGGCTGGACGTCCACGCGGAGCCCGAACTCGACGGCGGTGTCGGCGGTCTTGGGACCGATGACGGCGACGACGGTGCGGGCGTGCGGCTTGCCGGCGATGCCGACGAGGTTGCGGACGGTGGAGGACGAGGTGAAGAGCACCGCGTCGAAGCCGCCGGACTTGATGGCGTCGCGGATGTCGGCCGGCGGCGGGGCCGCGCGGACGGTCCGGTACGCGGTGACGTCGTCGACCTCCCAGCCGAGTTCGGTGAGTCCGGCGGCGAGGGTCTCGGTGGCGATGTCGGCGCGGGGCAGGAGCACCCGGCCGACCGGGTCGAGGATCTCGTCGTGCGGGGAGAACTCGGCGAGGAGCCCTTCGGAGGACTGGTCGCCGGCGGGGATGAGCTCGGGGACGATGCCGAAGCCGCGGACGGCCTCGGCGGTCGCCTCGCCGATGCAGGCGACCTTCACGCCGCCGAAGTGGCGGGCGTCGAGGCCGTGCTCGGCGAACTTCTCCCAGACGGCGCGGACGGCGTTGACCGACGTGAAGACGGTCCAGGCGTAGCGGCCGTCCACGAGGCCCTTGATCGCGCGTTCCATCTGGGCGGGTGTACGGGGCGGCTCGACCGCGATGGTCGGCACCTCGCACGGGATGGCCCCGTAGGCGCGCAGGCGCTCGCTCATCGCGCCGGCCTGCTCCTTGGTGCGGGGGACGAGGACCTTCCACCCGTACAGGGGGCGGTTCTCCCACCAGCCGAGCTTCTCGCGCTGGGCGACGCCGGCGCCGAGGCACAGGACGACCCGGCCGGCGAAGCCGAGCGCGGCGGCGACCATGCTGTCGACGGTCGTGGCGGAGCTGTACTGGGTCTCGCCGGTGCCGTCGCCGGTGACGGAGACGGGCGTGGCGGGGTCGACGCCGGCGGCGAGGAGGCCGTCGCGGACCGCGGCGAGGTCACCGGCGTCGACGGCGACGGCCGAGGAGCCCCGGCTGACGGCGGCGGCGATGGACTCGAAGTCGACGCTCTGGACGTCGTCGACGTCGGCGGTGACGCGAACCCCGGGGAGGGGGACGCCGGCGTACGTGGCGACGCCCGCCGCCTGTCCGATGCCGGGGACGACCTCGAACGGGACTGCGGTGCGGGCGACGGCCTGCACCTCTTTGAGCACCGTGTCGTGGGCGAGCGGGTCGCCGCCGACGAGGTGGATGGCGCGCAGCCCGGACCGGGCCGCGGACAGCAGCACCTTGGCGACGTCGCCGGGCGCTCCCTCGGCCGGGGAGAACTGCGTCTCGGGGTCGGCTTCGGCGCGGATCACGCTGAGCAGCGACTCGGGGACGTTGCGGTCGTGGACGATGTGGTCGGCGGACACCAGCGCCTCATGGGCGCGACGCGTCAGCAGGCCTGGATCGCCGGGGCCGGCCCCGACGAAGGCGATCCGGCCGGTGCTGCCCTTACGGGTGCGGGTCATGCTGCACTCCCAGTGCGTTGTCGGCGCCTTCTTCGCGCAGGTCGCGGGCCAAGGCTCGGCCCACCTCCGCGGCGTCGGCGAGCGTTCCGGTGCGCGACAGCCGGAGGGCGAACCCGCCGTCCGGGCTGAAGACGGCACCGCGCAGATAGATCTCCGGGCCGTCGTCGCCTTCTGCGACCTCGGCCAGTGCCGCGATCGGGGCGGAGCATCCCGCCTCGAGCTCGGCCAAGAGCGCCCGCTCGGCGGTGACCGCCGCGCGGGTGTATTCGTCGTCGAGCGCGGCGAGGAGGTCGCGCAGCTCGGCATCGTCTTCTCGGCATTCGACCGCGAGTGCGCCCTGCGCGGGGGCGGGCAGCATCAGCAGCGGGTCGAGGACCTCGGTGGCTTCGCCGCCGCGGCCGAGGCGGGCCATGCCGGCGTGGGCGAGGACGATCGCGTCGTACTCGCCTTCGGCGAGCTTGCGGAGGCGGGTGTCGACGTTGCCGCGCAGCGGGAGCGGCTCGAAGTGGCGGCCGAGCGCGTTGAGCTGTGCGATGCGGCGGAGTGCGCCGGTGCCGATACGCGCGCCGGCGGGCAGCTCGTTGAGGGTGAGGCCGTCGCGGGCGACGAGGGCGTCGCGGGGGTCGTGGCGCGGCGGGATCGCGGCGACGACGAGCCCGTCGGCGGGGGCGGTCGGCAGGTCCTTGTAGGAGTGGACCGCGAAGTCGATCTCCTTGGCGAGCAGGGCGTCGCGGAGCGCGGACACGAAGACGCCGACGCCGAGGGTCTGGATGGGCGCGCTGGAGCGGTCGCCGGGGGTGACGATCTCGACGAGCTCCACGTCGCGGCCGGTGCGGTCGCGCACGGCCTGGGCGACGGTGCCGGACTGCGCCATGGCGAGGGCGCTGCCCCGCGTGCCGAGTCGCAACGGGTTGGTGGACATCAGGGGTGCACCTCGCCTGCGGCGGCCGGGTCGATGTCGGCGGTGGGGATCTGCAGATCAAATAGTTCCCGGAGCGCCTGAGCATATGCCTCGCCACCGGGTTCGGCGGCAAGTTGGCGCACGCGGACGGTCGGCTGGTGGAGGAGCCGCTGGACGATCCGGTGGACGCTGTGGGCCACCTCGGCGCGGTGGCCGTCGGTGAGCTCGGGGCAGCGCTGGGCGAGCCGGCCGAGCTCGGCCTCGACGACCTCGTCGGCGCGGGCGCGCAGGGCGGCGACGGTGGGCGCGACGTCGGCGCCGCGCAGCCAGGTGAGGAACGCCTCGACCTCGCCGGCGACGATGTCCTCGGCGGCGCGCTGCTCGGCGTCGGCGGTGGTGGACAGCGACGTCGACAGCAGCTCGATGTCGACGAGCGTGACGCCGGGCAGGTCGCCGACGCCGGGTGCGACGTCCCGCGGAAGCGCGAGGTCGAGCACGAGCAGCGAGTCACGGGAGCCGGAGAGGGCGGCGCCGACCAGGGCGGCGTCGAGGACGGGCTCGGGTGAGGCGGTGGCGCTGACGACGACGTCGACCTGCTCCAGTGCGGTCGGCAGGGTGGCGTACGGCACAGCGACGGCACCGTGCAGCTCGGCGAGCCGTTCGGCCCGCTCGTGGCTGCGGTTGGTGACGTACAGGGGGTGCGCGCCGGACCGGCGCAGCGTGGCGAGCGACAGGGCGCCCATGGCGCCGGCGCCGATGACGAGCGCGGGGCGGCCTTCGACGGGGCCGGTGGCGCCCTGGCCGTATGCGAGGGCGGCGCTGACGACGCTCTGCCCGGCGCGGTCGATCTCGGTCTCGGCGTGGACCCGCTTGCCGACGCGCAACGCCTGCTGGAGCAGCTCGTGCAGGACGCGGCCGGCGGTGCCGTGTTCGGCGGCGGCGCCGTAGGCGTCGCGGAGCTGGCCGAGGATCTGGGCCTCGCCGACGACCATGGAGTCGAGGCCGGCGGCGACGCGGAAGGCGTGCCGGACGGCGTCGACCTCGTAGTGGACGTAGAGCTGGCTGGCCAGGTCGCCGACGGTGGTGCCGGACCGTGCGGCGAGGACGCCGCCGATGTCGGCGAGGGCGCCGTGGAAGGCGGTGACGGCGGCGTAGATCTCGACCCGGTTGCAGGTCGACAGGACGACGACCTCGTCGACGTACGGCTGGGCGACGAGCTCGCGCAGGAGGATGGGCAGCTGCTCGCCGGTGACGGCGAGGCGCTCCAGCAGGGGCACCCCGGCGGTCCGGTGCGAGATGCCGACGACGAGCAGGTTGGATCCGTTCATGCCGTCACCTGCGCTGCGCTGCGGCGCCGGCCTGATCCGGCGCCGAGCCGCTGGTGGACGGCTGCTCCGCTGTGCCCCGAACTGTTCACGTGGCCACCGCCTCCCCGCCGAGCCGGTTGGCCATGCCGACCCGCCCGGGTTTCTGCACCGCGGCCGGCAGCGCGGTCAGCGCTGACTTGCGGTGCTCGTGGAAGGACAGGATTTGCAGTTCGATGGCCAGATCGACCTTACGCACGTCGACGCCGTCGGGAACGTTCAAGACGCATGGTGCGAAGTTCAGGACACTGGTGACGCCGGCCTCGACGAGGCGGTCCGCGACGTGCTGGGCGGCGTGCGCGGGGGTGGCGATGACCGCGATCGAGATCGATTCCTGTTCGACCACTTCGGGCAGGTCGTCGATGTGGCGGACGACGAGGCCGTTGATGTGCTCGCCGACGCGGCCGTGGTCGGCGTCGAAGAGGGCGGCGATGCGGAAGCCGCGGGTGCCGAAGCCGGCGTACCCGGCGAGGGCGTGACCGAGATTACCCACGCCGACGAGGGCGACGGCCCTGCGGTGGGTGAGCCCGAGGACCTGTTCGATCTGGTCGATGAGCAACGTCACGTCGTAGCCGACGCCGCGGGTGCCGGTGCGGCCGAGGTGGGAGAGGTCCTTGCGGAGCTTGGCGGAGTTGACGCCGGCGGCCGCTGCGAGGCCCTCCGAGGAGACCGTGTCGTGCCCGTCCTCGGCGAGGTGGTGCAGGGCGCGCAGGTATTCCGGAAGCCGGGCGACGGTCGCCTCCGGGAGGTCCGGAAAGTCCGGTCCGCCGGTGGGGCCGGTGCGCTGCTGGCTCATGAGTCTCCGTGACGACGACGGTATGCGAGGCCGCTCGCGATGGCTGTGACCGCCTGTGCTAGCGGGGTTCGTCGTTGCAACAGAGTAGGCGCTTGTGAAGCCGTGCACAAATCGCGATCTTGAAGCGTCCACGCCAACCACATAGAGGTCAGCGCCCGCCCGTGCGGTCCATGTCGACATGGAATGCCCCCGCGGCACCTGCGTGCCCCTTCCCCGGACCTGGCCGGCAGCGGGCGGGCGCTCGATGAAGTATCACTACAAAATCGGGCATTTCGCTGACGACACGCGGAAGAGAAGAACTCACCAGTAGCCAGGCTACACGTCTCGGTAGGGTTGCCCCTACTACCGAGAAGCCAGGCGGCGGGATGGGATGGGCGGGGCGTCATGCATAGCGTCGATGACATGACAACGACCATCACCCCTCGCCGCCGCGGAGTCTTCCGCCAGCTTGCCGTTGACACCCAGTACGTGCTGCTCGGCTTCCCACTCGGCATCCTGACCGTGGTGCTCTTCCTCGTCGGCTTCGCCCTCGGCGTCGGGCTGATCGTCACCGTGCTCGGCTTCCCGATCCTGGTCGCGACGCTCTTCCAGGCCCGCGGCTTCGCCACCGTCGAGCGCGCGCGGATCGGACCCGTGCTCCGGACCCGGCTACCACACCCCTATTACAAGAAACCCGACCCGGACGACGGCTTCTGGCGAAAGATGATCGTGCCGCTCAGCGACGGCCAGTCGTGGCTGGACCTGCTGCACGGGATCCTGCGCTTCATCCCGAGCACGATCGCCTTCGCGTTCGTCGTCACCTGGTGGGTCGGCGCCCTCAGCGGTGTCACCACCATCCTATGGGACTGGTCGATCCCCCGCCCCCCGGACAACAAGGACCTCAACGAGCTCATCGGCATCGGCGGCGGCGACAGCGGCCGGGTGCTGCTCTACACCGGGCTCGGCCTGATCTTCGCGCTCACCCTGGTGCCGGTCGTGCGGGGCGCCGCGCAGCTGGAGGCGCAGTTCGCCCGGGCGCTGCTCAACGGCGTCAACGAGCTGCGGGAGCGGGTCGCGGAGGCCGAGGCCGGCCGGGACGCCGCCCGCGCCCAGCGGGAGGCCGCCGTCTCCGCGGAGGCGACCGCGCTGCGCCGCCTCGAGCGCGACATCCACGACGGCCCGCAGCAGCGGCTCGTGCGGCTGGCGATGGACCTCGGCCGGGCCGACCTGCAGTTCGAGTCGGACCCGCAGGCGGCGCGCGCCACGGTCGCGGAGGCCCTCGCGCAGACCCGGGAGACGCTCGACGAGCTGCGGGCGCTGTCGCGCGGCATCGCGCCGCCGATCCTGGTCGACCGCGGGCTGCGGGCCGCGCTGACCGCGCTCGCCGGCCGGTCGCCGGTGCCCGTGGACCTGGACCTGCCGGAGCTGGACGAGCGGCTGGCGGAGAGCCTGGAGACCACGACCTACTTCGTCGTCGCCGAGGCGCTGACCAACGTCGCGAAGCACGCCGGTGCCGAGGAGTGCCGGGTGCGGCTCCAGCGGTCGGCGTACGGGCTGCTGGTCACCGTCGAGGACGACGGCGTCGGCGGGGCGAGCCTGGCCAAGGGGCACGGCCTGACCGGCCTCGCCGACCGGGTCAAGGCCGCCGGCGGCGAGATGACCGTCACCAGCCCGCCCGGCGAGGGCACCCGCCTCACCGCGATCCTGCCCGTCTGAGCCGCCCGATCCGAGCCACCCCGATCTGAGCCGCCCCCATCTGAGCCGCCGTGAGGTCCGGGCCGGGCCTCACGTCTGCAGGTACGTCAGCACCGCCAGCACCCGGCGGTGCTGCTCGTCGTCCGGGGGCAGGTCGAGCTTGGTGAAGATGTTCTTGACGTGCTTCTCGACGGCGCCGTCGGTGACGACGAGCTTGCGGGCGATCGCCGTGTTGGAGCGGCCCTCGGCCATCAGCCCCAGCACCTCGCGCTCCCGCGGGGTGAGGCTGCGCAACGGGTCGTCGCGGCGGCGGCGGACCAGCAGCTGGCCGACGACCTCCGGGTCCAGCACGGTGGCGCCGGACGCGACGCGCCGCATGCCGTCGAGGAAGTCGGCGACGTCGGACACGCGGTCCTTGAGCAGGTAGCCGACGGCGCCGGCCCGGTCGGCGAGGAGGTCGTCGGCGTAGGAGACCTCGACGTACTGCGACAGGACCAGGATCGGGGTGCCCGGCACCTGCCGGCGGGCCTCGACGGCGGCGCGCAGGCCCTCGTCGGTGTGCGACGGCGGCATCCGCACGTCGACGATCGCGACGTCGGGCCGGTGCTCGACGACCGCCGCGACCAGGCTCGGGCCGTCGCCGACGGCGGCGACGACCGTGTGGCCGCTCTCGGTGAGCAGCCGCACCAGACCCTCCCGCAGCAGCACCGCGTCATCCGCGACAACCACCCGCATACTCATGCTGTCACCTCCGCTTCGCTCCGGCCCGCTCATGCCGCCAGCTCGACGGCTTCGAGCAGCGTGTACGCCACCGGCAGGCCGGTCGCCTTCAGCAGCGTCTCGTCGGTGAAGCCGCCGGCGTACAGGACGCAGGACGCGCCGACGGACGTGGCGGCCTCGCCGTCGTCGACGGAGTCGCCGATGAGCACGACATCGGCGGGGTCGAGGGCGAGGGCCTGCAGGTGGCGCTCCAGGTAGGTGGCCTTGCGGTGGCCGCCGACGGTGCCGGGCAGGCCGTCGACGCGGACCAGCCGGGCGCCGAGGCCGTGCCGCTCGACCTCGATCAGCAGCTCGTCGTGGAAGAACATCGACAGCAGCGACTGGGTGCCGGTCCAGCGGCCCATCGCGGCGAGGGCGTCGGGGACGAGCTGCACGTCGGCCATGCCCAGCCGGTACGCGTCGTGGAACGCGTCGTCGAGCAGCTGGAACTCGACCTGGTCGACGGGGCGGGCGAGCACGTGCGCGTAGTAGTCGAGGATCGGGCGGCGGAAGTCACGGCGGTGGTCGGCGGCGGTGATCACCGGGCCGCCGACGGTGGCCAGGCAGACGTTGGTGGCGTCGACGACCAGCTTCAGGTCGTCGAGCAGGGTCCCGTTCCAGTCCCAGACGAGGTGCTTCACGCGGGTGAGGATAGCCGTATGTCGCGCAGGAGCCGGTCCTCCTCCACGCGCCAGTAGCCGTGCTCCCTGCCGTCGAGGAGGACGACCGGGATGCGGAAGCCGTACTCCTCCTCCAGGGCCTCGTCGCCGGTGATGTCGACCTCGGTCCAGGCCTCGCCGGTCGCGGCGGCGACCCGTTCCATCGCCTCCTTGGCGACGTCGCACAGGTGGCAGCCGGGCCGGGTGTACAGGGTGAGCCTCATCGCAGCGCCGCCTTACGGATCTTGCCGGTCGCGGAGTGGGGCAGCTCGTCGACGAACTCGACGGCGGTCGGGCACTTGAACCTGGCGAGGTTGCGTTCGCAGTGCGCGATCAGCTCCTCGGCGGTGACCTGTGACCCGGGGCGCCGCACGACGACGACCTTGACGGTCTGGCCGGTGTACGGGTGGGGCACGCCCAGCGCGGCCGCCTCCACCACCGCGGGGTGCGCGGCCAGCACGAGCTCGACCTCGTGCGGGTACACGTTGAAGCCGCTGACGAGGATCAGCTCGCCGAGCCGGTCGACGATGAACAGGTCGCCGTCCTCGTCGGCGTAGGCGACGTCGCCGGTCGCCCACCAGCCGTCGGCGCCGGGCGCCTCCTCACCGCCGGGCCAGTAGCCGTCGAAGAGGTTCGGGCCGCGCACGACGATCTCGCCGGGGTCGGTGCGCACCTCGTCGTCCTCGTCCAGGAGCACCTCCTCACCGCCGGCGTCGAGGAGCTTGAGCTCGACGCCGGGGATCGGGCGGCCGATCGAGCCGGGCTTGACCGTGCGGCCGGAGAGCGTGCTGGACACCACGGGGGCGGCCTCGGTCAGCCCGTACCCCTGATGCACCGGCTTCCCGGTCGCCTCGGCGAAGCGCCGCTCGGCGGCGGCGTCCAGCGGTGACGCGCCGCAGACGGCGAGGCGGACACCGGACCAGGCGCGGGCGAGCCGCTCCCCCATCAGCGACCAGGCGATGAACATGGGCGGGACGCCGACGACGCCGGTGACGCCGTGCCGCTCGATGGCCTCCAGGGAGTCGGCGGGGTCGAACCGCTCGACGAGCACGCCGCACGCGCCGTGGTAGGCGACGGCGCCGAGGCCGCTGTTCAGCCCGTACGCGTGGAAGAGCGGCACGGCGAGCAGCAGCACGTCGTCGGGGCGCACCGGCGGCGGGTCGATCGCGGCGAGCTGCTCGTGGTTGGCGAGCAGGGCCCGGTGCGACAGCATCGCGCCCTTCGGGGCGCCGGCGGTGCCGGACGTGTAGAGGAGCAGCGCCAGGCCGCCATGCGTCTCGGCCGGTGCGGCGGCGGCCGGCTGGAGCAGCTCCGGCAGGTTGCCGCCCAGGGTGTACCGGCGGGCCGGCGCCTCCACGGCGGCGGTCACCGGCTGGGTGCCCACCAGGACCGCGGCGCCCGAGTCGGTGAGCACGTGGGTCAGCTCGCGGGCGGTGTAGGCGGGGTTGATCGGGACGGCGACCAGCCCGGCGCGCAGCACCCCGAAGAACACGGCGGCGAACTCCGGCACGTTGGGCAGCGCGATCGCGACCCGGGCGGGGCCGTGGTCGTCGGCTGGCAGGGCGAGCCCGGCCAGGTGCGCGGCGACCGCGTCGACCTGCCGGTCGAGCTCCGACCAGGTGATCAGGGTGGCGTGTGATCGCAGGGCCGGTCGGGCGCCAGCGGAGGCGGCGGCGCGCCGGACCAGGTCGGCGAAGTTCGTGACGTCCTGCACGGTCGATCAGTCTGCCACGTCACGGGTGAGTTGCCGCCACCTGAGAGATCACCCGTCACCTATCACCCTCGGGGCACCCGGTGCTGTGCCAGGGTGCTTAGGCGCCCGACACGCCGACTGAGTAAAGGTCCACTCGATCGTGTGGGTTGGGTGTGTCGCACCCGAGTAAGTGCGGCGTGTCTACGTCCCGTTTGCCCAAGTATGCGGCGTGTTGCACGGCGAGTTGCCGTCGCGTGACGGACAGCATGTGCGCCGAGGCGTCCCCGATCCGTGGGAAGAATTGTGCCCTCACGCCAAAGACTGCCCACATGCGGGTGACGCCGGACCTATCATCACCCAAGTCAGCTCACCCCATTTGTTGCGAGTTGACACCCCTCACCCCGAGGAGGCCGAAGTGCCCGTGATCGCGCCGAATAAGCCGTGTCGTCTGGATTGCGCAGCATGACCGCGATTCAGCACGTGTTCGACGCCGAGCACGCACTCGCCGATGGGCTGTCGATCCTGCGCGAGTCCGTCCGCGACTCAGTGCGCGACATGTTCAGCACGGTGATCCGCGGTGAAGGCGGCAGCGTTCCGCGTACACGGGGACGCCCCCACACCAACGAGGCACCCACCCGGCAGGGTTCCGGTCAAGGCACCGGCACAAACGTCAGACCGAACCCGGGCGCCAAGCCGTCGCCGGGTGCCGGTCTCATCGAGGAGGACACGGTCCCGATCACGAAGTCCGTGGTCGCCGGGACGCTCGTCGACACCGCGCCCGAGCCGGGTGGCCCCGCGCAGGAGCCCGCCCCGAAGCCGGCGCGGCCGGACCGCGGCGACCCCGCCTCGGAGGTGTGGGCGCTGATCGAGCGCGCCCAGGCCGGCGACGGCGCGGCGTTCGGCCTGCTGTACGACCGGTATTTCGACACCGTCTTCCGGTTCGTGTACTTCCGCGTCGGCAACCGGCAGCTCGCCGAGGACCTCACCGCCGACACGTTCCTGCGCGCGCTGAAGCGCATCGGCAGCTTCACCTGGCAGGGTCGCGACCTCGGCGCATGGCTCGTCACGATCGCGCGGAACCTCGTCGCGGACCACTTCAAGTCCGGGCGGTACCGGCTGGAGGTCACCACGGGTGACGTCCTGGACGCCGACCGGCCCGACCGGGGGCCCGAGGGCAGCCCCGAGGCCGCGGTCATCGACCACATCACCAACGTCGACCTGCTCAAGGCGGTCAAGCAGCTCAACCCGGAACAGCAGGAGTGCATCGTGCTGCGCTTCCTGCACGGGTTCTCCGTCGCGGAGACCGCACAGGCCATGAGCAAGAACGAGGGAGCGATCAAGGCGCTGCAGTACCGCGCCGTGCGTGCCCTCGCGCGGCTGCTCCCCGACGGATTCCAGCCGTGACCGTTGTCACCTTCCGTTACAGTGCCTCCTCCGGCGCCGTAACCAGCTTCCGCTCTGCACCGTTGGTCCGGGTGCGACCGTCGGCTTGGCGCACGGCGGACGCGGTGGCACACCATCCCGCTGCCCTGCCGCGCCTGAGTGACGCGATCAGTGAAGGGGGGTGCCTCAGGTGATCGGCTCCGTCTTCCACCGTCGCCGGGTTGAGCGTTTCGCGCAGCTCGTGGACGAGGCTGCAGGAGCCCGCAGGCACCGCATGAGGTCCACGCTCGACGACTCCCTGACCGAACTGGTCTCGGTCAGCCAACGGCTGGCCGAGATGCCGGTCAAAGTGGAGACGCAGCAGGAGTTCAAGGACGGGCTGCGGGCCATGCTCCTGGCCACAGCAGAACGAGAAGGCATCGGCATCACCGCCAAGGACCCGGAGCCCGAGGCGGCCCGCAGGGGCGTGCGCTCGCTGCGGCGCCCGGCGGGCAGCAGGCCGGCGGTCAGCCGGCGGACCCGGACCCGCGGCGCGATCGTCGTCGGCCTCGCCGCCGGCACTCTCGCGCTGTCGGGCATGTCCGCGGCGAGCGGCGACGCCATCCCCGGCGACGCCCTCTACACGGTGAAGCGGTCCACGGAGAAGGCCCAGCTGGCACTCGCCGGCTCGGACATCAGCCGCGGCCAGCTGTACCTCGAGTTCGCCCGGACCCGGCTCGACGAGGCACAGGCGGTGAAGGACCCGACGGGTCTGACCGCGGTCCTCGACGACATGGACAGCGAGACGCTCGAAGGTGTGCGCCTGCTGACCACGACCGCCGTGAGCCGCAAGGACGCCGCCGCGCTCGACGCCATCGACGCGTTCGTGTCCACGCAGCACGCGGGTGCCGAGAAGCTCCGCAACGGCGTCGACGGCGACGCCAGGGCACGGGCCGGCAACTCCGTCACCCTGCTCGACGAGATCGACCGGCGCTCCAAGGCGATCCGCCCGCTGATCAAGTGCGGCACCGCCGCGGTCTCCGCCGCCGACCAGCTCGGACCGGTGCCCAACAGCACCGCGTGCAAGCCGGCCGGGCAGAAGACCTCCGGGACCAACCAGCAGCCCGGCAACACCCAGCAGCAGAACAACCCGGGCCAGACCGGCACCCCCGCCGGCCAGCGTCCCGTCCCGAGCGGATCGGCTTCCAGCGGCACGGCGACCGAGTCCGCGCCGGCGGTGCCCTCCCAGGGTCCCTCACCTTCCCCCACGAAGAACCAGGGCCTGCTCGACTGGCTGTTCCACTGATGGTCCGCCAGCAGCGTTGAGAAGGGCCCGGTGTCTGACACCGGGCCCTTGTCGTTGTCCATGCCGGTACGGTTGGTCGAACACGACAGGGGGTTTCTCCGCATGCCGATCCGACCTTCGACCGCCGCGCTCGCCCTGCGCCGCCGCCGGCAGGGCCGAATCGCGCCGCCCAGATCCACTTCGCCGTCAGCCGGCTGGGCCGTCGCGGAGGTCGAGGCCGCGCTCGCCGTCCCCGCCGACCTGTCCGCCGCCGCGTTCTTCGACGTCGACAACACCATGATGCAGGGCGCGTCGATCTACTACTTCGCCCGCGGCCTCGCGAAGCGCCGCTACTTCACCAGCGGCGACCTGGTCCGCTTCGCGTACCAGCAGGCCCGCTTCCGCCTCCTCGCCTCCGAGCACGCCGGCACCGTCGCCGGCGCCAAGTCCGCGGCGCTCGCGTTCATCGCCGGCTGGAAGGTCGACGACATGTCGCGCCTCTGCGAGGAGATCTTCGACGAGCTGATGGCCGACCGCATCTGGTCCGGCACCCGTGCCCTCGCCCAGCTCCACCTCGACGCCGGCCAGCGGGTCTGGCTCGTCACCGCCGCCCCCGTCGAGCTCGGCCGTATCATCGCCCAGCGCCTCGGGCTCACCGGCGCCATCGGCACCGTCGCCGAGATCCAGGACGACGTCTACACCGGCCGCCTCGTCGGCGACCTCATGCACGGCCCCGAGAAGGCCGCCGCGATCACCGCGCTCGCCTCGGTCGAGGGCCTGGACCTGTCGCTGTGCTCCGCCTACAGCGACTCGGTCAACGACACCCCGATGCTCTCCACCGTCGGCCACGCCGTCGCCGTCAACCCCGACCCCGCCCTGCGCCGCGAGGCCCGCAAGCGAGGCTGGGAGGTCCGCGACTTCCGCACCGGCCGCAAGGCCGCGAAGATCGCCATCCCCGCCGCCCTCGCCACCGGCGCCATCCTCGGCGGCGTCGCCACCGCCGCCGCCCTACGCCGCCGCCGCGCTGTTACCCGCGTTCAGCTTCGCTGAAGCGCTGTCACCCGCTGTCACCCGCTGTCACCCGCCTGTGGCCTTCGGCCATGTGCTCACCTCCCCACCGCTGCCGCGGCGGGGCCCGCCGGGGGATTCTCACCCCGGACCCCCAATGCGCCGCTGCGCGACGCACTGCCAGCGCTGCCCCGCGGCAGGACTGCGCAGGCACGCCGCATCCCGGTGGCCGCCCACCGCCCTGGGCCAGCTGTCCTCCCCCATGATCTCCGGTAGACCTTGTGCAGCCAGGGGGACACGACGTCTTCCGATCATGGGAACGGATGCGCCCGGGATTGCGGCGGGGCCGGTCGGGGTCGCCGGAAGAGGCGGGAGAGTCGCGGTGGTCGGCCACGTCGGGCACGCGTGAGCGGTATCCGGCCAGCGGCACGCGCGGCCGTGCGCCGCTCGCGGCGCATTGGGGTCCGGGTGAGAATCCCCGGCGGGACCCGCCGCGCCAGCGGTGGGGCGGCGAGCCCATGGCCGAAGGCCACCGCCGGGTAACAGCGCATTGGGGTCCGGGTGAGAATCCCCGGCGGGACCCGCCGCGCCAGCGGTGGGGCGGCGAGCCCATGGCCGAAGGCCACCGGCGGGTAACAGCGCATTGGGGTCCGGGTGAGAATCCCCGGCGGGACCCGCCGCGCCAGCGGTGGGGCGGCGAGCCCATGGCCGAAGGCCACAGGCGGGTGACAGCGTTATGCGAAGGCGTCGGGGCGGCGGTCGAGGAGCTTGTAGAGGGTCTGCTGGATCGTCTCACGGACCTGGTCGGCGAGGTTGAACACGACCATCGGGTCGTCGGCGGAGTCGACGAAGTCGGCGGTGGGAATGGGCTCGCCGAACTCGATGAGCCACTTGCTCGGCAGCGGCACCAGGCCCAGCGGGCCCAGCCACGGGAAGGTCGGGGTGACCGGGAAGTACGGGGCGCCCAGCAGGCGGGCGAGGGGGCGCAGGTTGCCGATCAGCGGGTAGATCTCCTCCGCGCCGACGATGGAGACCGGGACGATCGGCGTGCCGGTGCGCACCGCCGCGGAGACGAAGCCGCCCCTGCCGAAGCGTTGCAGCTTGTACCGCTCGGCGAAGGGCTTGCCGATGCCCTTGAAGCCCTCGGGGAAGACGCCGACGAGCTCGCCCTCGCCGAGGAGGCGTTCGGCGTCGGGGTTGCACGCGAGGGTGGCGCCGGACTTGCGGGCCATCTCGGACAGGACCGGGAGGCGGAAGACCAGGTCGGCGCCGAGAAGCCGGAGGTGGCGCCGGGCGGAGGTCTCGTCGTGGACGGCGACGGAGAGCATGAGGGCGTCGAGGGCGACGGTGCCGGAGTGGTTGGCGACGACGAGGGCCGGGCCTTCCTTGGGCAGGTGCTCGACGCCGAAGACCTCGGTGCGGAACCACTGGTTGTACAGGGGGCGCAGCAGCGGCAGGAACACGCCGTCGGTCAGGTGCCGGTCGAACCCGAAGCCGTCGACCTCGTAGTCGCCGGTGAGGCGTTCGCGGACGAACGCGAGCGCGCCGGCGACCCGGTCGTCCCACTGGTCGGGCAGCGCGGGCTCGGACGCCGCGGCGTCGGACCTCGCGGCACCGGGCGCCCTGGAGCCGGGCACCGCACGGTCCGTCGCGGCAGTGTCAGGCAGCGCGGCGTCGGCCGCCGCAGCGTCCGGATCCGCGGCACCGGGCAGCGCGGCGTCGCGCGCCGAGGCACCGGGCAGCGCGGGGTCCGGCGGCGTGGCGTCGGGGTCGGGCAGCCCTGGGTCAGGGGAACCAGGGTCGGTCATGAGCCCGCCTCCAACGCGGCGCGCGCCGCACGGGTCCGTCGGAAGCCTTCGAGCAGGGTCTGTTCGACGGCGCGGATACGGTCCGCCGGCAGCGCCTCGCCGGAGCGGCGGCTGCGGACGAACTCTTCGAAGGCCTCCGCCGTGGTCCTGGGCGTGAACCCGAACTCGCGGACGAGCCTGCTGGTGTCGACGACCCGGCCGTGGACGAACAGGTCGAGCTGGTCCAGCGACACGATGCCGCGGCCGAGACCGGCGGCGATGCCAAGGCCGGGCTCGAGGACCGGCATGGTGATGCGTCCGGCGCGCCGGATCGCCTGCGACAGCGTCAGGGTGCCGCCGCCGGCGACGTTGAACGTGCCGGGGTGCGACTCGGCCACGGAGCGGTGCAGGACCTCGAACGCGTCGTCGACGTGCAGGAACTGCAGGCGCGGGTCGCGGCCGAACACGGTCGGCACGACGGGCGCGGCGAAGTACCTGGTGAGGCTGGTGTCGACGGTCGAGCCGATGAACGGCGCGAAGCGCAGCACGGTGGCACCGACGTCGGAGCGCCGGCGGCGGAAGCCGCGGACATAGCCCTCGATGTCGAGGACGTCCTTGGCGAAGCCGCCGCGCGGGATCTCCCGCGGCTCGGTGTCCTCGGTGAAGATCGCCGGGTCGCGGAAGGACGCGCCGTAGGCCGCGGTGGAGGAGCGGACCACCAGCTTGCGCAGCCGGGACGCCTGCTGGCAGGCGGCGAGCAGCTGCATCGTGCCGATGACGTTGAGCTCTTTCATCGCGGCGCGGCCGCCGTGCTGGTCTGCGGCGGTGGTCACCGCGAGGTGCGCCACCGCTTCGACCCGGGCGTCGACGATCACCCGCAGCACCCCAGGGGTGCGCAGGTCGACCTGGTGCACGTCGACGTCCTTGAGGACGGTGGCGAGCTCGCCCGCCGGTGCCGTGGAGTCGATGCCGACGACCCGCTCGATGCGCGGGTCCTTGGCGAGCCTGGCGGCCAGGTGCGCACCGAGATATCGGCCCACCCCGGTCACCAGGACTACCCGTGGCGTCGTCACAGCGTCACCTCCGAGCCGGGGCGGACCGCCGACGCGTTGCTACTTGCCGAGACGACGACGCTGGACGCGGGTCTTGCGCAGCAGCTTGCGGTGCTTCTTCTTGGCCATACGCTTGCGGCGCTTCTTGACCACCGAGCCCATACGGGTATCTCCTCGAAACAGCGGAACGCGTGCCATCGCTGGCACGCCGAAGACATGGTTAGCGGCTCCAGCGTAGCCGCACCCCCGCGTGATCGGAAAAGCGGGCCCACCATCAGCGGCGAAACGTGCGACTTACGCCGTTTCGCGGAACGCTTCGCGCAGATACGCGTCGACCGCGTGCTCAGGCACCCGGAACGACCGGCCGACCCGCACGGCGGTGAGGTCCCCGGCGTGAACCAGGCGGTAGACGGTCATCTTGGACACTCGCATCAGGGTTGCGACCTCGGCGACCGTGAGAAACCTGACCTCGCCCAACCGGCCTTCGGTGGTGTGTGGCGTGCTAGACATCGCGACCTCCGACCAGCGTGCTCGCCAAGCTGATGAATCAGCGTGTTATCAGTACGGTAACGGTACTGCTGTGACTTGCGCCCTCGCTTCGTCGGATTCTTTGCTGCCAAGGTCAAGTCGGGCGCGGACACACCGCGCGACGCACCACGACTCGCCGTGCGGGTCACTCGGTGCGCAGCGCGACCACGGGGTCGAGGCGGCCGGCGCGCTGAGCCGGCACGACGCCGAAGACGATGCCGACGGCCGCGGAGACCCCGAACGCCAGCGCGAGCGACCACCACGTGATCGCGGCCGGCACGGGCGACAGCGCGGCGACGACCAGGGCGGCGCCGATGCCCAGACCCATCCCGATGAACCCGCCGAGCGTCGTGAGCAGCACCGCCTCGAGCAGGAACTGCACGCCGATGTCGCGGGGCCGGGCGCCGACGGCCTTGCGCAGCCCGATCTCCTTCGTGCGCTCCCGGACGGAGACGAGCATGATGTTGGAGACGCCGACCCCGCCGACGAGCAAGGAGATCCCGGCGATCGCGGCGAGGACGCCGGTGAGCACCCCGAGGATGTCGCCGAGGACGCCGAGGATCTGCTCCTGCGTGACGGCGCTGAACTCGGTGCCGGGGTGCCGGCGGGCCAGCTCGGCGATGATGCGGGCGCTCAGGTCGTCGATCTCGTCCCGGTTCGGAGCCTTGATCGCGATGCCGTCGACCCGGTTGGTGCCCAGCAGGCGGTGCGCGGTGGTGATCGGCACGTGGACCTCGTTGTCGCGGTCGACGCCGAGGCTCTGCCCGAGCTTCGCGAAGACGCCGATCACCCGGAAGCGCACGCCGGCGATGGTGACCTGCTGGCCGACGGCGTCGCGGTCGCCGAACAACGCTCGCGCGACGGTCCACCCGAGGACGGCGACGCGGCGCTGGGTGTCGACGTCGCTGCGGCTCAGGTACGTGCCGCGGGCCAGGCTCCGCACGAACACCTGCGGCGTGGTCTCGATGACGCCGTTGATGGTGGCGAACGTGTCGACGTTGCCGGCCGCGACGGTCTCGCCGGAGGCGACGGTGACGGCGACCCGGTTGCGGTCCCCCACGATCTTCGACACGGCGTCGACGTCGGACAGGTCCATCCGCGACACGGACGGCGCGGAGCCGAGGCTCACCTGGCCGGGCAGGACGATGAGGAGGTTCGAGCCGAGCCCTTCGACCTGCCGTTCGATCTGCTGCTTCGTGCCGGTGCCGATGGCCACCAGCACGACCACCGCCGCGACGCCGATGATGACGCCGAGCATGGTCAGCGTCGAGCGCAGCCGGTTGGCCCGCAGCGCGTCGATGGCGACCCGCCACGCCTCCGCGAACCTCACGAGACGCCCTCATCAGCGGTGGGGGCAGCGGGCGGTACGTCGGTGGACACGATCACGCCGTCCCGCATGACGATCTTGCGGTGGGCGCGGTCGGCGACCTCGTTGTCGTGGGTGACGATCACCAACGCGACGCCCTGCTCGGCGTTGAGCGTCTCCAGCAGGGCGAGCACCGCCTGGCCGTTGCGGGTGTCGAGGTTGCCGGTCGGCTCGTCGGCGAGCAGCACCTGCGGGTCGGTGACCAGCGCCCGGGCGATCGCCACCCGCTGCTGCTCGCCGCCGGACAGTTGGTTGGGCCGGTGGTCGAGCCGGTGACCGAGCCCGACCCGCTCCAGCATCGCCACGGCGCGGCGGCGCCGCTCGGAGGCGCGCATCCCCCGGTACACCAGCGGCAGCGCCACGTTCTCGACGGCGCTGGTGCGGGCCAGGAGGTGGAAGGACTGGAAGACGAAGCCGATGGTCTCGTTGCGCAGCCTGGCCAGGGCCTGCGGGTCGAGGCCGGCGACGTCGCGCCCGCCGATCCGCAGCGACCCCGCCGTCGGCCGGTCCAGGCCGCCGAGCAGGTGCATGAGCGTCGACTTGCCGGACCCGGACGGGCCGATGATCGCGACGTAGTCGCCCGCGTCGACGGTGAAACTGACCCCGCGCAGCGCCGGCACGGTGACGCCGTCCAGCGCGTACTCCCGCGTCACGTCCTGCACGACGAAAGCGGGGCTCATCGGGTCAGGTCCATGCCCTGCTTGACCTTGTCGGTGCCGCGGATCACGACCCGGTCGCCGTCGGCGACGCCGCTGAGCACCTGCACCCGGTCCTGGCCGGCGACGCCGACGGCGACGGGCGCCTGGACCGCCTTGCCGTCTCGGACGAGCCAGACGACGTCCTTGCCGCCGACGTTGAACACCGCGGCCGCCGGCACCGTCACCGCGTCGCGGATCTGCCGGACCTGCAGGTGCGCGACCGCGTTCATGCCGGGGCGCGGCGCCGGGGCGGCCCGCCCGTCGGCGAAGGTGCCCCCGCTCAGCGTGAGCCGCGACCGGTACGAGACACCCCCGCGCGCCGACGCGGACGGCAGCACGTCCGCGGACGTGACCGTCGCCTCGTAGGTGGCGCCGGGTGCCGCGTCGAGCTCCACGCGGGCCGTGACGCCCGGCTCGACGAGCAGGACGTCGGTCTCGTCGATCTCCGCCATCAGCCCGAGCTGCGACACGTCGACGACGGTGAGGATCGCGGTGCCGGCGGCCACCTGCCCGCCGACCGGGACGGCCGGGTCGACCCCGGGGCCGGCGGCGCCCGCGGTGCCGGCGGCGGCCGGAGCGGCACCCGCCGGAAGCGCCGCGCCGAGCAGGTCGGTGATGGACGGCGCGGCGGCGGCCGACGTGCCGCCGAGCTGGACGACGCCGCCGACGGGCGCCCGCAGCGTCAGCGCGTCGACGGTCGACTTCGCCAGGTCGTACGCGGCCTGCGCCTGGCTGCGCTGCGCCGTCGTCAGGGCGGCCATCGCCTTCGTCACGCTCGCCAGGCCGCGCTGCACGGCGCTGATCACGGCGCGGGCCGAGGCGGCCGCCTCCTGGTACGACCTCTCGGCGAAGTCGATCTGGGCGAGGAGGCCGGCCCGTACCGTGGCATCGGCGATGGCCTGAGCGGCCTTGCGTGCCTCGCCGAACGCCTTCGCGGCCGCGTCGTCGGTCTTCTTCTGCGTCGCCGACAGGTTCTTGACGCCGCCCCCGCCGCCGGCGCCCTTGAGCGCTTCGAGGGCCTCCTCGGCGCCGCGCAGCCGCTGCTGTGCCGACGGGGAGTCCACGACGGCCAGCACCTGCCCCGCCGTCACGGTGTCGCCGGGCCGCACGGCCAGGGAGGCGAGGGTGCCGTCGGCGGCCGCGGTCAGCGTCGCCGCGGCCCGCGCGGTGACGGTGGCGGGTGCGTCGACGACCTCGACGACGTCACCGCGGCCGGCGGTGCCGAGCCCGATGCCGTCGTCCTCGTCGGAGCAGGACGCGCCGGTGAGCGAGAAGACGGTCAGGACGGCGACGAGCAGCTGAACACGCGGGGGGACGCGATTCACGCCCGTAAGTCTGCCACGGGCTTTCAGGCGTGATTGCGGACGTACTTGACGCAGTCGGTGGCGACGTCGTCCCACGACACGCCGTAGGCCTTCGGGGCGGCGTCCTGCAGCGCGACGCCCTGCCTGGCGGCCAGGTCGAAGAACTCCAGCATCTTCGCCTCGCCGAAGCGCTCCACCATGCGGTTGACCGCCATGTACGCGACGCCGTACCGGCCGCTGACGTCGGCGGACGTGGTGCCCTCCGGCGGGTCGTCCATCGCGATCTCGTTCTGCCAGCGGCCGCTCTGCACGTACTTGCGCACCGACGAGACGTCGTCGAACCGGCCGCCGAGGCCCTGCACCCGCACGTACTCGGCGATGCCCTCGACGAGCCACCACGTCTGGTCGTAGGCGCGCGACACCTTCGACAGGGTCACCACGTGCGTGAACTCGTGCCGCAGCACGTCCAGGGTCTCCTTCACGTCGACCCGGTTGGCGTTGAGCACGATCTCGGTGGCCTCGGCGGTCAGCGGCAGCGCGAAGCCGGCGACCCAGCTCTCCTGCCGGATGCCGTACCAGGTGGACCACTCCTCCGGCCCGGCCAGGTAGACGACGTACCGCGACGGCGGCGAGGTCCACTTCGAATAGCGGTCGGACAGCTCGGCGGCCTTCTCGGCGGCGTTGAGCATGGTGGTGAGGCGCGAGGCGTACTTCGGGGTGGTCGCCATGATGACCCGCTTGCCGACGGCGACCTTGAGCTCGCTGCGCTCGAACGGCCGCGGGCCGAGGTCCTCGGCGGTGCCGAACTCGAGCAGCTTCACGCCGGCGGCGGTGACGCTCCACTTCGTCTTCGTCTCGAGGTTCATCGGGTCGCAGGTGGTGACGACGTAGCAGTACCGGACGTAGACGATCACGTCGGCCGTGCTGTCGCCGGCGACCTCGACCTTGTCCAGGACGCTCGGCTCCCACAGCTTCACCTGCAGCTGGCGCAGCGAGTTGAAGCGTTTGGTGAGCTCGTCGCGCAGCGCCGCCGCGGACGGGTCGACGGCCGCGACGAACCCGGCGGAGTCGCCGTTGAGCAGCGCGTTGCCCTGGTCGGTGAGCGCCTGCTTGATCTTGCCGTCGACGGACGCGGGTGGCGGCGTCTTCGGGGTGCCGCTGGCGCCGGGCCGGCCGTTCGCCTGGCCGGGGCTCTTCCCGGCCGGGTCGACGCTCTGCGCACTGCCGGCGGTCCGCTCCCGGCGCACCGTCTCGAACGCGATCGCCGCGGGCGGCGTGACGAGCACCAGCGCGAGCGCGACGAGCAGCGCCATCCGCAGCCCGGTGAGCTTCCCGCGCCGCGGTGGCTCCGGTTGGTATGGGTGTCCGGTGTACGCCTGGGGGTAGCCGCCGGCGTGCGGCGGGAACATCTGCGGACCGGCCTGCGACGGCACACCGAGGTGCGGCCCGTGCTCCTGCGGCCGGTGCTGCTGCGGTACGAACGGGAACTGGCCGCTCGGGTGCGCCCCGGCCGGCGACGGTCCCGCCTGCCGCGGCACGACCGGGAACTGCTCCGTCGGCGCCTGGCCCGGCGGCGGCACGACGGGGAACTGCCCCGTCGGTTGGCCCGACCGCGGCACGACCGGGAACTGCCCGCTCGGGCGCTGGACCGCCGGCTGTGGCACGACCGGGAACTGGCCGGTGGGGCGCTGGACTCCGGGCTGTGGCACGACGGGGAACTGGCCGCTCGGGCGCTGGACTGCCGGCGGCGGCACGACGGGGAACTGGCCGCTCGGGTGTGATCCGGCCGGCGACGGTCCCGCCTGGTGGGGCACGAGCGGGTGCCGGGCGGTCGGGTGCCGGCCGGCCTGGGGCGGCACCACCGGGAACTTGCCGGTCGGGTGCTGGGCCGCGGGTGGCAGGGGCTCGCCGGGCATCGGCCGGCGCTGCGCCGGCGGCAGGCCGGTGGCCGGGCGCGGCTGGACGATCGGGTGCTGGCCGGTGTTGCCCATCCGCGGCGGGAACGGTCCGGCCGGCGGCCACGGCGCCACCGGCTGCGCCGACGTCCGCGGCCGCTCCTCGGTCAGCGGCTGCGGCGACGGCGAGTCCGGCGCCACCCACATCGGGGCCGCGACGGGCTCGCCGATCAGCTCGGCCGCCGCCGGCTCGGGCGCCCACTCGGCGGCCGGTCGCGGGCGGGGCAGCGGCGGGCGGGCCGGCGCGTCGGACGGCGCGGGCTCCGGTGTGGTCCCCGGTCCCGTGCGGTGCGGCGCGTCGGCTTCATCCCCCTGCATCACTGCCGGAACGTACGCGACCCGGTCAAGGTGCCGCGTCGCCCGTACGGACGAGATGCTGAGTAAGCCCGTAACCTCCCGAGATGTCGGACTAGCCGCGCGAGCTGACCGCCCGGGCGAGGAAGCCGAGGTTGGCGGGGCGTTCGGCGAGGCGCCGCATCATGTACGCATACCACTGCGTGCCGTACGGAAGGTAGACCCGCACGGTGTACCCGAGTTGGGCGAGGCGCAGCTGCTCGTCGGGGCGCACGCCGTACAACATCTGGATCTCGAACTCGTCGGGGTTGCGGTCGAACCACTTGGCCCGGTCCTCGCCGATGGCGACCAGTCGCGGGTCGTGCGTGGCGATCATCGGGTAGCCGGTGCCGGACATCAGGACGTTGAGGCAGCGCACGTACGACTTGTCGACCTCCAGCCGGGACTGGTAGGCGACCGACTCGGGCTCCTTGTAGGCGCCCTTGCAGAGCCGGACCCGAGAGCCGGTGACGGCGAGCTCGCGGCAGTCGGCCTCGGTGCGGCGCAGGTACGACTGGACGACGGCCCCGGTGGTGGGGAACTCGGCGCGCAGCCGGCCGAGGACCTCCAGGGTCGAGTCGGTGGTGGTGTGGTCCTCGGCGTCGAGGGTGACGGTGGTTCCGGCCTCGCTCGCCTTGGCGCAGATCGCGCGGGCGTGCTCGTAGGCGACCTTCTCGTCGAAGACCTGGCCGAGGGCGGACAGCTTCAGGCTCACCTCGGCGGCGGGGGTCAGCTCGGCGGCGTGCAGGGCGTCGAGCAGCTTCAGGTATTCCTCCCGGGTCGCCTCGGCCTGCTGGGGATTGGTGGTGTCCTCCCCCAGGTGGTCGATGGTGACGGCAAGTCCGGCGGCGACGAGCTCGCGGGTGCGTTGTAACGCGTCCTCCACATGCTCTCCGGCGATGAACCGGCGCACGATGCTGCGGCTGACCGGGGCGGTTTCAACGATCCGCTCGACCCGATGTGAGCGGGCGGCGGCGAGGATGACCGATCTGAGCATGTGCCGAGCGTAGACAGAACCGCCCGACTCCGGTGACGCCTGGTCGCCAGTGTGGCATTTCTTGACTACCTTGGTCGGGTGGACTTCGACGCGTATGCGCGGACCGCCGTCGACATCGTCAACGCGCCGCTCGAAAGCATGCAGGATCTCGCCGCCCTGTTCGGCGAGGACAGTTGGCAGACCGCCGAGGCGACGGAGCGCGATCTGATCGCGTTCCGTCGTGCCCGGAAGCGGCTGCGGGAGGTGTTCGAGCACGGCTCGTCCGGCCGGGACGTCGCGGCGGTCGCCGAGCTCAACGCGCTGCTGGAGGTTTATCCCATGCAGCCGCGCATCTCCGGTCACGACACCCACGACTGGCACATGCACGTCACCGGTCGCGGGTCCTCGGTCAGCTCGGAGCTGCTCGCCGGCGCGGCGTGGGGCCTGGCGGTGTGGCTGTGCGAGCACGGCAGCTCCAGGTTCGGCGTCTGCGCGGACGAGCGCTGCGGCAACGTCTACCTGGACACGTCGTCCAACTGCTGCCGACGGTTCTGCTCGGAGCGGTGTGCGACCAGGTCGCACGTCGCGGCACACCGGGCCCGCAAGCGTGCCGCCGAAACGGGCGCCACACTCGCACCGTCGCAGGTAGGGGTGGGCGAGGCCGATCGGGCGGTCGTGACCGCGTAACTGCGCGAAACGGCCACACACGCCGCCAACTTCGGCATATCTTGCGTGTTGTGGTTCGCTTCACCGCGTGCCCGACCAATCCGATTTAACGGGTAAAGTCGGACATGCGGGTAGGGCGATGTTGGGTCGTGGCACCAGTTCGCGGCGCTCGACACCGGGGTCCCGCACCGGATCACGACGCCCTACGAAGGAGAAACAGCACCATGGCACAGGGAACCGTGAAGTGGTTCAACGCTGAAAAGGGCTTCGGCTTCATCAGTGTCGACGGCGGCAACGACGTCTTCGTCCACTTCTCCGCCATCGCCGAGGACGGCTACCGTAGCCTCGACGAGAACCAGCGCGTCGAGTTCGAGATCAAGCAGGGTCCGAAAGGCCCTCAGGCCGAATCCGTCCGCAAGCTCTGACCGGCGACTTCACGGCCCGGCGCGCATTGGCGTGCCGGGCTTTTTCCTGCCCCGTCGACTCAAGCCCCTGCCCAACCCCCTCAGCCGGCGATTGCCGGCTCCCACCAGACAAATACGAAAAGTCGGATAAGTCTGGCGCTCGCGCCGGACTTATCCGGGGGAACGGGGCGAGGGCGGTCGGCCTTGTTACACCTTGCTCGGTTCGACGGTGGGGGTGGTGGCCAGGTGCCGGCGGGCGAAGTGCAGGGACTCCGCCAGGTCCGCCTCGCGGTCAGCGCGGCTGCTCGCCTTGCGGGTGCCGACCTCGACCGCGACCGACCCGGTGAACCCGCGCCGCTCCAGCGACCCCAGCAGCTGCGCGCACGGCTGGGTGCCCCGGCCGGGCACCAGGTGCTCGTCGCGGCCCTTGCCGGTGCCGTCGCCGAGGTGCACGTGGGCCAGCCCCGCGCCCATCGTGTCGGCGAGCCCGATCGCGTCGGTCCGGGAGGCCGCGCAGTGCGAGAGGTCGAGGGTGTACGCGTCGAAGCCGGTGATCGTCGGGTCCCAGCCCGGCGCGTACGGGACGAACTCCCGCCCGACGCCCCGCAGCGGGAACATGTTCTCCACCGCGAACCGGATGCCCGGGAACGCCTTGCCGAGCTTGGCCAGGCCGCTGCTGAAGGTCCGCGCGTAGTCGCGCTGCCAGGCGAACGGCGGGTGCACCACCACGACCGGCGCGCCGAGCGTGTCGGCGAGCACCGCGGCCCGCCGCAGCCGCTCCCACGGGTCGGGGCTCCACACCCGCTGGGTCACCATCAGGCACGGCGCGTGCACCGAGCCGACCGGCACGCCGTAGTGCTTCGACAGGCCAGCGAGCGCGCCTGCGTCCTGGCTCACCGCGTCGGACCAGACCATCACCTCGACGCCGTCATACCCGACGGCGGCCGCCATCTCGAACCCGGCCGCGGTCGGCTCGGGGAAGACTGACGACGTGGACAGCAGCACCGGCACTCGATGACTCACTCCCCCAGGCTAGCCCCAGCCGGGTAGCGTCTCCTGTCGATCAACTCGACTCCAGCACTTCCAGCCGGCGAAGAATCACCCCTTCGCGCAGCGCCCAGGGACAGATCTCGACCTCGTCGATCCCGAGGGTGCGCATCGTGACCTCGGCGACGACCGCGCCGGCGAGGATCTGGTGGGCGCGGCCCGGGCTGACCCCGTCGATCTCGGCCAGGGCCGCCGACGGCATCCTGCGGATGAACGACAGCACCTGGTGCAGCCCCACCCTGGTCAGCTTCCGCGGCGCCCGCGGCCCCACGGACGACGGCGCGGCGCCGGCCAGGCGGGCCAGGGTCCGGAACGTCTTCGAGGTCGCCACCGGCCGGTCCCAGCCGGCCTCCATCAGCCGCTTCGCCGGCCTGGCGATCTCGGCCTCGGCGTATTCGCCCAGCGCCTCGACAGAGGCCCTGGCCGGCGGGTCGCCGTCGAGTCGCTCGCGGGTCAGCCGTCCCGCGCCGAGCGGCACGGACAGCGCCACGTCAGGCTCCTCGTCGATGCCGGTCGCCAGCTCCAGCGAGCCGCCGCCGATGTCCATGACCAGCAGCCGCCCCGCCGACCAGCCGAACCAGCGGCGCACCGCCAGGAAGGTCATGATCGCCTCGGCCTCGCCGGACAGGACCTGCAGGTCGACGCCCGTCTCCTCGCGGACCCGCCGCAGGACCCGCGCGGAGTTCTTCGCGTCCCGTACCGCCGACGTCGCGAACGCCAGAAGGTCGTCGGTCTCCAGGGCGGACGCCGCGTCGCGGGCCTCGGCGCACGCCGCCACCAGGCTGTCGGCGCCGGCCTTGGTCAGCTCCCCGTTGGTCCCGATCTTCTCGGCGAGCCGCAGCTCCGCCTTCTGCGAGTGTGCGGGCCACGGATGGGCGCCATGGTGCGCGTCGACCACCAGCAGGTGGACCGTGTTCGAGCCGACATCCAGCACACCGAGCCGCATCCCTTCACCGTAATGCCGCGGCGGGACGCGTACCCTTCACCAAATGGAGATTCACGTCGCGGTCGACGGCACCGGCGAGCCAGAGACGCCGCGCGACCTCGAGGTCGATCTCGACTTCTCGCGGGAGTTCCTGGAGTTCACCGACCCCGCGGACGCCGACCACCTCGTGCGCGCCGACCTCACCTGGCTGCTGTCGAACTGGACCTGCGTCTACGGGCAGGGCTGCCACGGCATCATCGAGGGCAAGGCCGAGGAGGGCTGCTGCTCGCACGGCGCGTTCTTCACCGACGACGACGACGAGAAGCGGGTCCGCGCCGCCGCGAAGCGCCTCACCCCGGAGCACTGGCAGCACTACCGCCGCGGCTTCAAGAACTACACCGAGTGGGACACCATCGACGGCGAGTCGAAGGCCCTGCGCACCGCGACCCGCCCCGGCGCCGGCTGCGTCTTCCAGAACGACACCGACTTCGCCGGCGGTGGCGGCTGCGCCCTGCACGGCCAGGCTCTCCGCGACGGCGTGCACCCGCTGGAGTACAAGCCCGACGTGTGCTGGCAGCTGCCCGTGCGGCGGGACCAGGACTGGCGCAAGCGCCCCGACGGCACCAAGGTCCTCGTCTCCACCCTCGGCGAGTTCGACCGCCGCGGCTGGGGCGAGGGCGGCCACGACCTGCACTGGTGGTGCACGTCCTCCCCCGAGGCGCACGTCGGCGCGAAGCGGCTCTACCAGGAGTACGAGGCGGAGCTCGTCGCCCTCATCGGCCGTGCCGCCTACGCGAAGCTCGCCGAGCTGTGCGCGGAGCGCGCCCGGCAGGGCATGGTCGCTCCCCACCCGGCGACGACGGTCGCCCTGACCCTCCTGCCGACCCGCAAGTCCTGACCTCAGCCACAGGGCCAGGACCAGCGGCCGGGGCTCAGTCGTCGTCGGAGCTGGACTCCGAGCGGGTGCGGCGGGACCTCGCGAAGAGGGAGTAGCCCACGGCGGTCATGGACAGCCCGATGAGGATGCTGGGGACGGCCGCGGCCCAGCCCGTGCGGGCGATGGCGGTCCAGGTCGAGCTGATCGCGAGGATCACGCCGACCAGCATCATGAGCGTCCCGGCGGGGCCGGAGTTGAAGCTGCGCACCCCAGGAAACGCTACGGGTCGCGGGGTGTCCGGTGTGTGACAACGCCCGAACCCGACGGCCGAACCGGCCCGCGGTGCAATAGGTTCATCCGGTGACCGAAGAGATCTTCCCCGGGGTTGAGCTGGGTGAGGGCACCGTGGTGGAGCCAGGTGCGCGGATCGGGGTGCCGCCGCGCGGCGCGGCACCCGGCGAACTGCCGACGATCATCGGGCCGGGGAGCCGGATCAGGTCCGGGACGGTGATCTACGCCGGGGCGCGGATCGGGGCCCGGTTCCAGTCCGGGCACGGCGCGATGATCCGGGAGAACAACGTCATCGGCGACGGCTGTTCGGTGGGCACCAACGCGGTGCTGGAGCCGGGCAACCGGATCGGCGACGGCAGCCGGGTCCACTCGCACTGCTTCCTGGAGAACGTGACGCTCGGCCGCCGGGTGTTCCTCGGCCCGGGCGTGGTCTTCACCGACGACCCGCACCCGCCGTGCCCGCGCTACGACGAGTGCGTCGGCGGAGCCACGGTCGAGGACGACGCCTCGATCGGCGGCAACGCGACGATCCTGCCCGGTGTCCGGATCGGGGCCCGGGCGCTGGTCGGCGCCGGGTCGGTGGTGACCCGGGACGTGGCCCCGGACACCGTGGTCGCGGGCAGCCCGGCGCGCGAGAAGCGCAAGACGTCGGAGCTGGTCTGCGCCCCCGGCCACTTCGCGAAGCCGTACGAGTGGCGCGAGGCACTGGACTCGTAGCACCCCGGCACTCAAGTCGGCGGCCGATCGGCCGAACGTGTAATCGTGACCCTGCCCGCGATCAACGCTCTGGTCGACGTGGTGCTGATGGACGGCGAGGCCTATCAGTCCCGCGTCGAGGACGTGACCGGCAAGCGGCTGACCGTCGCCGCGCCGTTCGGCGTCAACGGCGCCGACATGCCGAAGCTCGGCACCTCCGTCGAGCTGGCGTGGGTGGCGGGCGACCGGCGGCAGGCCGTCGACGTCCGGCTGGTCGAGCTGAGCAAGGAGCACCCGCCGCGCTGGAGCCTGGAGGCCGTCAGCTCGGTGCGGCTGCAGACCCGGCGCAACTACGTGCGCGGCGGGGGCGGCGAGAACGTCGAGGTCGGCAAGGACGGCACCGTGTTCCGCGGGCGGGTCATCGATCTGTCCGAGGGCGGCGTGCGGTGCCGCCTGCACGAGGACCGCTTCGAGCGCGACGACCGGGTCGACCTGCGGATCGCGCTCGACGACGAGACGATCGCGATTCGCGGCACGGTGCTCTTCGTCCGCCGCGACCCGGAGAACGACGCGTTCGACGTCATCATCACGTACGAGACGTCCGAGAACATGGGACGGGCGATCCGCGGCTACGTCCTGCGCCGCGAGATGGAGGAGCGCCGCCGGGCCCGCGAGTCCGTCGCGAACGCCGGGTGAGCCGGGGCCCGGCAGCTTCCTACGGCTCGAACTTGTAGCCGAGGCCGCGCACGGTGACGATGAAGCGCGGCGCCGACGGCTCCGGCTCGATCTTCGAGCGCAGCCGCTTGACGTGCACGTCGAGCGTCTTCGTGTCGCCGACGTAGTCGGCGCCCCAGACCCGGTCGATCAGCTGGCCGCGGGTGAGCACCCGGCCGGCGTTGCGCAGCAGCAGCTCGAGCAGCTCGAACTCCTTCAGCGGCAGCTGGACCGCGTCGCCGGCGACGGTGACGACGTGCCGGTCGACGTCCATGCGGACCGGGCCCGCGGACAGCGTCGGCGGGGCCAGCTCGCCGACCGTGTCGACCTGCCGGCGCAGCACGGCGCGGATGCGGGCGACCAGCTCGCGGGGCGAGTACGGCTTCGTGACGTAGTCGTCGGCGCCGATCTCCAGGCCGACGACCTTGTCGATCTCACTGTCCCGCGCCGTGATCATGATGATCGGCACGTTGGACTTGGTCCGCATCTGGCGGCAGACCTCGGTGCCCGACATCTCCGGCAGCATCAGGTCCAGCAGGACGATGTCCGCTCCGGTGCGGTCGAACTCCGTGAGGGCCTCGGTGCCGGTCGCCGCGATGGAGACCTCGAAACCTTCCCTGCGGAGCATGTACGACAACGGGTCCGAAATGGACTCTTCGTCCTCGACCACGAGTACGCGCGCCAACGTGCTGTCCTTTCGTAGTTGCCGGGGAGCCGCACTGCGCTGCGAACCGCGGGTCTGATGTTGCGATTGGGTCACAATCATGGGGTGCCTCCGATCTCAACGGACGGCGGTAGCGCCAGCGCGGCATCTGTCGGACGCGCGGGGAGCCGCAAGGTGAACGTCGAGCCAACTCCGGCCGTGCTGACCACGTCAACCCGGCCGCCGTGGTTGGTCGCGATGTGCTTGACGATCGCCAGGCCGAGGCCGGTGCCACCGGTCGCGCGGGACCGGGCCCGGTCGGCCCGGAAGAAGCGCTCGAAGATCCGGTCGATGTCACGCGGCTCGATGCCGATGCCCTGGTCCTCGACCGCGATCTCGACGTAGCTGGCGTCGGCGTCCGTCAGGACCCGGGTCGACAGGCTGACCGTGGTGTTCTCCGGGGAGTAGGCGATCGCGTTCTCCACCAGGTTCACCACGGCGGTGACGAGCTGGTTCTCGTTGCCGTAGACGGTCAGCCCGCGGGTGCCGCTCGACGCGACCTCGATGTGCTTCGCGGAGCCGGGCGTCTTCGTCCGGTCCAGCACCTCGGCGACGATCTTGTCGACCTCGACGGGCTCCGGCTCCGGCAGGGGCTCGGCGCCCTGCAGGCGCGACAGCTCCAGCAGCTCGGAGACGAGCCGGCCGAGCCGGGCCGACTCGTGCTTGATCCGCTCCGCGAACCGGATCGCGGCCGCCGGGTCCTTGTCGGTGGCGTCCAGCAGCGCCTCGGCGAGCAGTTGCAGGGCGCCGACCGGGGTCTTGAGCTCGTGGCTGACGTTGGCGACGAAGTCGCGCCGGACCCGGGCGACCCGGTGCGCCTCGGTGACGTCGGTCGCCTCGATCGCGACCCGGCCGCCGTCCAGCGCCACCGCCCGCACGTTGACGCCGAGCGGGTCGCCGTGGGTGAGGCGGGGCAGGTCGAGCTCGACGACGCGGGTCACCCCGTTGCGCCGGACCTGGGTGGCGAGGCTGCGCACGATGGTGTGCGCCTCCTCCGCCGCGCCCTGGCGCTGCCGGACCAGGCCCATCTCGCGGGCAGCCGCGTTGACCAGCACAGGCTGGTCGGTGTCGTCGAGCACGACGACACCGACCAGGAGGGCGTCGAGGATCTCGGTCATGGCCGAGCCCATCGCCGCGCTGTCGGCCTTCGACTGCCGGAACTTCCAATCCACGACCTGATGGTAGGAGGTCGCTTACCCGACGGACGGTGGTCCAGGGCACGAAACGGGCTCACATCACCCAGTGTTCACTCTCGCGCGGGATGAAGTTCACCGGATGCGCCGGTGCGGGACCTACCGTGAGGGACACCACGATAGGAGAACCATGCGCGACGAATACCGTGCCGACCTGCTGCAGGTCAACCGTCTACTGGTTTCGATGGCGGACGCCGTCCGCAGCGCGATGATCCGTGCCACGAAGGCGCTGCTCACCGCCGACCAGACCGACGCCGAGGAGGTCGTGGCCCGCGACGCGGAGGTCAACGCCCTCTACCGGCTCGTCGAGGACAAGGTCTACGACCTCTGCGCCCGCCAGGCGCCGGTCGCCTCCGACCTGCGGGTCGTGCTGACCGCGCTGCACCTCGCGGCGGACCTCGAGCGCATGGGCGACCTCGCCGACCACGTCGCGAAGACAGCGCTGCGCCGGCTGCCCGAGGTGGCGGTGCCGGAGCCGCTGATCGCGACGTTCGAGGAGATGGGCACGGTCGCCGACCGGATCGCCGGCAAGATCTCCCGCGCGATCTCCAACCTCGACGTGGTCGCCGCCGGCCAGCTGGACCGCGACGACGACGAGATGGACCGGCTGCACACCAGCCTGTTCGAGACGATGTTCGGCCCGAAGTGGACCGAGAGCACGCAGGCCGCGGTCGACACCGCGCTGCTGGGCCGCTTCTACGAGCGCTACGCCGACCACGCCGTTAACGCCGGCCGTCACGTCGTGTTCCTCGTCACGGGCGAGTCGTTCGACTCCACGCAAGCCTGAGACCCACGAGAAGAGGGGGCCGCTTCCGCGGCCCCCTCTTTCTGTATGTGAGCGGTTACCGGCCCTGGTTGGCGACCGCGGCCGCGGCCTCCTTGGCCGCCTCCGGGTCCAGGTAGGTGCCGCCGGCCGTGACCGGCCGCAGCGCCGCGTCGAGGTCGTAGCGCAGCGGGATGCCGGTCGGGATGTTGAGCTTGGCGATGGCCTCGTCGGAGATGCCGTCGAGGTGCTTCACCAGCGCGCGCAGCGAGTTGCCGTGCGCCGCGACCAGCACGGTGCGGCCGGCGAGCAGCTGCGGCACGATCTGGTCGTACCAGTACGGCAGCATGCGCTGCACGACGTCCTTGAGGCACTCGGTGCTCGGACGGATGTCCGGCGTCAGGTTCGCGTAGCGCGGGTCGGAGGCCTGCGACCATTCGTCGTCGTCGGCGATCGGCGGCGGCGGCACGTCGTAGGAGCGGCGCCAGAGCATGAACTGCTCCTCGCCGAACTCCTCGAGCGTCTGCTTCTTGTTCTTGCCCTGCAGGGCACCGTAGTGCCGCTCGTTGAGCCGCCAGCTGCGCTGGACCGGGATCCAGTGCCGGTCGGCGGCGTGCAGGGCGATCTCGCTGGTGCGGATGGCACGGCGCAGCACTGACGTGTGCACCACATCCGGCAGCAGACCGGACTCACGGAGCAGCTCGCCGCCCCTGCGGGCCTCGGCCTCTCCTTGGGCGCTGAGGTCCACGTCGACCCAGCCGGTGAACAGGTTCTTCGCGTTCCACTCGCTCTCACCGTGCCGCAAGAGCACCAGTGTCCCGACTTCACTCATGCCGCAATCTTCCCGCACTGAATCACTTCGACAGCACCGGACCTCCAATGTAAGGATGCGGGCGTGCCGCGCAGCTTACAAAAACGGTTACCGTCCCAGTTCTGGGTCGTCTGGACCGCCACCCTGATCAACCGTGCCGGCGGGTTCGTCGGCATCTTCCTGACGATCTACCTGACGACGGAGCGCGGGTTCAGCGAGTCCACGGCCGGGTTCGTCCTCGGGCTCTACGGGCTCGGCGGCGCGATCGGCGTCACCGGCGCCGGCCACCTGACCGACAGGTGGGGGCGGCGGCCGACGGTCCTGCTGGCGATGGGCTCCGCGTCGGTGCTCATGGTGGTCCTGGGGCTGGCGCACAGCCGGCCCGCGATCATGGCCGGCGCGCTCGCGCTGGGGATCGCCGCCGAGGGCGCCCGCCCGCCGCTCGGCGCGATGATCGCCGACCTGGTGCCGGCGTCCGACCGCGGCCGGGCCTTCTCCGTGTACTTCTGGGCGATCAACCTCGGCTTCGCGACCGCGGCGATCCTCGCCGGGTTCGCCGCCGGCAGCGGCTACCTGACGCTGTTCCTCGCCGACGCCGCGACGACCGGCGCCGCGGCGGTCCTCATCGCGGTGCGGATCCGCGAGACGAGGCCCGCGACGACGTCGAGGACCGAGCAGCGGTCCGGCCTGGGCACGCTCGGCCGCGACCGGGTGTTCCTCGGGTTCGTCGTGTGCAACCTGCTCATCGCGCTCCTGCTGCTCCAGCACATGGCGATGCTGCCGATCGCGATGATCGACGACGGGCTGAGCCCGCGCACGTTCGGCGTGGTGATCGCGCTCAACGGCGTCCTCATCGTGCTCGGCCAGCCGCTCGTCACCCGCCTGCTCGCCACCCGCCGCGAGGCGCTCGTCGCGCCGGTCGCGGCCGTGGTCATGGGGGTCGGCTTCGGCCTCACCGCGCTCGCGCACACCCCCGTCTGGTACGGCGCGACCGTGCTGCTCTGGACCGTCGGCGAGATGCTCAACGCCCCGTCCAACGCCGCGCTGCTGGCCGGGCTGTCACCGGTCGACATGCGGGGCCGCTACCAGGGCGCGTACGGGCTGTCGTGGCAGGCGGCGTCGTTCCTGGCGCCGACGCTCGGCGGCGCGGTCCGCGAGCTCGCCGGCAACACCGCGCTGTGGCTGGGCTGCCTCGGGCTGGGCCTGGCCGCCGGGGCGTGGAGCCTGCTCGCCGCGCCCGCCCGGGAGCGCCGGGTGGCCGAGGTCACCGCCGCCGCGGAGGCGCCGGCCGAGTTGGCTAAGATCTAACTGTAAAGAGTATTAACAATTCTGGAGCAAACGTGCGCGTGTGGTACCGGTCCACGATCGGTGGTCTGCCGAGGATGTACTGGTACCTCTGGACCGGCATGCTCATCAACCGCGTCGGCGGGTTCGTCGCGCTGGTGCTCTCGCTGTACCTCACCGCCGACCGCGGCCTGAAGCCCGGCGCGGCGGGGCTGGTCGTCGGCCTCTACGGCATCGGCGGGATCGCCGGCGTCCTGCTCGGCGGCGTGCTCGCCGACCGGTGGGGGCGCCGGCCGACGCTCCTGCTGGCCCACTTCGGCGCGGCGGCGTTCGTCGGCGGGCTGGCCCTGACCCGGGACATCCCCGCGATCGCCGCCCTGGCCGCGCTGCTCGGGCTCATGCACTCCATGCCGGGCCCCGCGTTCGTCGCGGCGATCGTCGACGTGGTCCCCGCCGCCGACCGCAACCGCGGGTTCAACCTGCAGTTCTGGGCGATGAACCTGGGCATGGCCGCGGCGTCCGTCATCGCCGGCGCGCTCGCCGAGGTGAGCTTCCCGCTGCTGTTCGCCGTCGACGCCGCCGGCACGCTGGTCACCGCCGTGCTGCTGCTGTGGAAGGTCCACGAGACCAGGCCCACGGCGCGGACAGCGGGCGGGCCCGCCAAGGGCGGGCTGCACACGGCGCTGACCGACCGGGCCTACCTGGCGTTCGTCGGGCTGAGCCTGCTGCTGGCCGTCGTCACCATGCAGAGCTCGACGATCCTGCCCCTCGCGATCGACGCCGACGGGCTGCGGCCGACCGTGTACGGCTCGGTCGTCGCCTACGCCGGCCTGCTCATCGTCGCCGGGCAGCTCTTCGTGCCGAAGCTCATCGACCGCTGGCGCAAGGGCACCACACTCGCCGTCGCCAACGTGTTCCTCGGGCTCGGCTTCAGCTGCGTCGCGCTCGCCTCCGGTGTGCCCGGCTACCTGGTCGCGGCGACCATCTGGACGATCGGCTCGATGCTCGCCGCGCCACCGAACGCGGCCGTCATCGCGGAGCTGTCGCCGGAGGCACTGCGCGGGCGGTACCAGAGCGTCTTCTACCTGATCTTCCCGGCGGCGAGCTTCATCGCGCCCGCGGCCGGCGGCGTGAGCCTGGAGTTCCTCGGCGACTGGCACTGGGTGATCTGCGGCGGGCTCGGCGCGCTCGCCGCCGCCGGTCACCTGCTGATCCAGCCGGCCCGGGAGCGCCGGGTCACTCAGGCCGAGAAGGAGCGTTTAGCGGTGCCGGTAGCGGGGTAGACGCCGCCCTTCGACGTGACAGGGGGCGAAGTGGATGGTTTGACGGCGAAGCTCGAGGCGCCGGACCCCGGCACGGTCGTCATCCGGCTCGACGGGGAGCTCGACCTCGCCACCCGCGACCACCTTTCCGAAGCGGTGCGGGCGGTGCTGCCCGTCTTCCGGCCGGGGGCGCTGGTGGTGGACCTGGCCGGCGTGACGGTGCTCGACTCCGCCGGGATCGGCGCGCTGGTCGGCTGCTGGAAGCTCGCCAAGGAGACCGGCTGCACGCTGAGCCTGCGCAACCCGCGCCCCCTCGCCTACGCGCAACTGCGGCTGACCGGCCTGCTGCCCGTCTTCGCGCTCAGCTAGAGCGTCCCGTCGTACCTGGCGGCGCCGCTGACGGTGGCGTCGGCGCGGAGCCGGCCCTTCGCGGCGCCGTCGCTGTAGAGGGTGTACCGCAGGAAGTCGAGCATCGTCCTGGACACGGCCTGGTTGGCCGGTGCCGAGCCGAACAGCCCGCCGCCGTGGTCGCCGCCCAGCAGCGTCAGGAACGCCTTGGGCCAGCCGCAGCCGTCGTACAGGCCGCGGCCGCTGCTGTAGGGGACGGTGCCGTCGGCGTCGCCGTGGATGAACAGCACCGGCGTGGCGGCGCCGCTGAACTTCCCGCCCATGCCGCCGCCGGAGACGATGATGCCGCCCTTGAGCCGGGCGTCGCGGCCCGAGCCGGACAGCATGCCGGCGGTCGTGTAGCCGCCCGCCGAGTGGCCGCCAGCGGCGACCCGGCCGGTCTCGATGTGGCCGGCGAGCGCGGCGCCGGCCTTCGTGTCGAGCTTGAGCACCTCGGTGATCACGGCGGACGCGTCGGCGGGCTGGTTGCCCATGTCGTTCTGGTTGAACGGGTTCGCCGCGGAGTTGGTGAACGGGTAGGCCGGCGCCGCGACGACGAACCCGGCGGCGGCGATCTTCGCGGTGACGCCCTGGTAGCCCTCCGGCGAGCCGTGCAGGCCGTGGCTCCACAGGACCAGGGGGAACCTGCCCGCGGCGACACCCGCGTTGCTCTTCGGCGAGCCGCCGGCCGCCCCGGTCGCCGGGTAGAAGACCAGGGTGCGCAGCGTGCGGCCGGCGCGGCTGAACGTGAACTGGCTGACCCCGACGGCGAACGTCTGGGTGGGCGCCTTCACGGCGGGCGGCGCGGCGCTCTTCGAGGCGGCGGCCGACGCGGACCCGGAGGGCGCGGCCCCGGCGGCGGCCAGGGCGGCGACGGCGTCCCCGCTCGCGGCATCCTCGCCCGCGTTCGCGTCCGCGGATACGGACATTTCCGGATTCGCCGATGCGTCGGTCTTCGCGCCGCAGCCGGCCAACGTGACGACGAGCAAGAGACCGGCGAGAGCACCGCGCATCCGCATGCGAGAGAAACTACGGCTCTGCGACTTTGTGCGTCTTTACGCCGGACTTAAGTTTGGGGCCGATGCCCAGTCCTGGAAACTCGTACCGGCGGCAGCGGGTGGCGTGCACCCCCAGTCCACGACCACCCGCTCTGCTGCGGTCTTTCGACCGCGCGGTGCCGCCGGTTGCAGTGGTCGCCCCGCCCGGACAGACCACTGCGAGTGGGCCCGTGAAGGCCCAGAAACACCCCCGTCGCTCCCCAACTTCAGGAATCGCCGGTATCCGTGATTGACGGTACGCGGCGAGGAATTGCAGCGACAAGTAACGGGACTGTCGGCTCCCTCACACACTTGAAATAATTGAAATCAATCGAAGTGCTGGAAGCCCGGCCACAGGTCGGCCCAGGTGCCCCTCAGGCCCCGGCACACGAAGACGCGAGCTGTTTGCTCTTCGTTCTCCACGCCGTAACCATTGTCCAGATTCGCCTTGAACTCGCATGACACGAACGCCGGCGAGCGGCTCGGGTCACCCTGTGTCACGAGCACGACGACGGTCGCGGACTCCGGCGGCGGGCCGAGCCGGTGCAGCTCGTTCTGTCCACTGTAGACATCCGGCAGGCCCAGCGCCCTGCCGTAGCGGTCCAGGGCGCCGGCCTCGCCGTAGTTGCCGGTCAGGAGCACCGTGTGCGGCTTGTCCTGCGCCGGGAGCGCCTCGTACACGTCGGCGACCTGCCGCACGTACCGGCGCCAGCCGACCTGGTCGGAGATGCCCTGGTTGATCGCGGGGATCGGCGTCCCGCCCACGACGCCGACCGGCAGCACCGGCAGCGACATCAGGATCGCGAAGCCCACGTTGACCGCGGCGCCGGCGACCAGGATCCAGCGGCGGGTCACGCGCCGCGCGACGGGCACGGCGCCGATCGCGAACAGCGCCGACAGCAGCCCGACCGTGTAGTACGGCTGGCCGACGATCACGAACAGGAGCACCAGCATCAGCGGGTACGCCACCCCGAGCGCCCGGATCGGGCGCAGCGCCGGGTTTCGCAGGAGCGTCACGATGCCGGCGACCCAGACCGGCACGAAGAACGGGCCCAGCCACGCCAGCTGCAGCGGGATCAGGGTGATCCTGGCCTCGTCGCCCTTGTTCTCGGCCAGGGCCGCGGCCATGTCGAGCTGCGGGAAGCCGTTGGCGATCTGATACAGCAGGTTGGGCAGCCCGACGACGAGCGCGATGCCGGCGCCGGCCCACAGCCACGGCGACAGCAGGACCTTGCGCGGCCCGGCGACCAGCAGCCCCGCCGCGAACGTGAGCAGCAGCAGGATGACCAGGTGTTTGTTGTACAGCGCGAGCCCGGTGACCAGCCCGGCGGCCAGCCAGTACCGTGGCAGCTCCCGCAACGACGCCCGCATGACGCACAGGACGACCCCGAGCCAGACCAGCAGGTCCGGCCCGGTGGTCAGGGTCAGGTGCGTGGACACCAGGGCGAACGTGGTCAGCGCGCCGGTGCCGGCGAGGGTCTGCGCGACCGCGCCGCCGCCGGCCTCGCGGGCGATGAGGGCGAGCAGGAAGACGGCGGCGGGCAGGAACAGCAGGCCGGGCAGCCGGATCGCCCAGACCGAGTCGCCGAAGACCTCGGCGCACAGCCGGATCAGCAGCGGCGTGAACGGCGGCTGGTCGACGTAGCCCCACCTCGGCCGGTCACCGAGCATGCGGAAGTACAACTCGTCGCGGTGATAGTCATAGCGGTTGATCGTCAGCAGGAGCGCGACGGCGGCCGTGGCCGCCACCGCACCGACAGGTCTCCAAGCGAGCGGCGCCCGTTCGATCACCGGCTCAGGGTAGCTAGCTCGTGCGCTCCACGAAGGCCGTAAATGCCTTGAGATTGTCGAGGGGCTCGCCGCGCTTGACGCGCCACTCCCACTCGCGGCGGATCGCGGAGCCGAAGCCGATCTCCAGCATCGGGTCGAAGCTCTCGTCGGCGTAGGTCAGCACCGCGCCGAGCAGCCGGTCGAGCTCCTCCTCGGTCACCGCGTGCAGCGGCAGCCGGCCCATCAGGTACACGTCACCGACCGTGTCGACGCTGAACGCGACGCCGTACATGCGCGAATTGCGCTGCAGGAGCCACTGCCACAGCTCCTCGCGGTTCTCGTCCGGGTGGCGCATCACGAACGCCTCGACGCGCAGCGTGTGCTCGCCGACGATGAGGTTGCAGTTGGTCTTCTGCTTGTGGGTGCCGGGCAGGACCGCCACGTAGGCGTTGTCGCCGGTCTTCTCCCAGGCGATCTCGCGCTCGTCGCAGACCCGCTCGATGAGCCGGCTCACCGTCTCTCTCATGACATCGCCGCCAGCAGCTCGGTGTCGCGGTGCGTGGTGAGGGCGTCGCGGTACGCGGCGAGCAGGCCGCTCGCGGTGTGGCTCCACGAGAACTCGTGGGCGTGCCGGACGGCGCCTTCCGAGAGCTCCCGGCGCCTCGCCGGGTGGGCCAGCAGGTCGCCGAGGACCGCGGCCCAGTCCTCTGGGCGGTGCGTGTCGACCAGCACCCCGGAGACCCCGTCACGGACGGCGGTCACCAGCCCGCCGACGGCCGCCGCGACGACCGGTGTGCCACACGCCTGCGCCTCGATCGCGACCAGACCGAACGACTCGTTGTAGCTCGGCACGGCGACCAGGTCGACGGCGCGGAACAGCTCGGCGAGGTCCTCGCGCGGCTGCGGGGCGAGGAACCGCACGCAGTCGGCGATGCCCAGCTCGGCGGCGAGGTCCATGAGCGCGGTCGGCCGGTCCAGGCCCGAGCCGCTGGGGCCGCCGCAGACGGCGACGACCAGCTTCGCGCCCAGCTCCGGGTCGCGGGCGCGCAGCTCGGCGGCGGCGCGCAGCAGCACGTCGGGCGCCTTCAGCGGCTGGATCCGCCCGACGAACGCGACCACCAGGGCGTCCTCGGGGAGGCCGAACTTCTGCCTGTTCCTGCCGTCGCCCGGGGTGAACGTCTCCAGGTCCACGCCGGGCGGCACCACGCTGACCCTGCGGGGGTCGGCGGCGTACAGCTCGATCAGGTCGGCGGCCTCGGCCGGGGTGTTGGCCACCAGGCCGTCGGCCGCGGCGACGACCTGCTCCTCGCCGATGACACGGGCCATCGGCTCGGGCTTGTCGCCGTCGGCGAGCAGCTGGTTCTTCACCTTGGCGAGCGTGTGGGCGGTGTGCACCAGCGGAACGCCCCACCGGTCCTTCGCCAGCCAGCCGACCTGACCGGACAGCCAGTAGTGGGAGTGGACGAGGTCGTACCAACCGGGCGCCCGCGACGCCTCGGCGCGCAGGACCCCGTTGGTGAACGCGCACAGCTGCGCCGGCAGGTCCTCCTTGGCCAGGCCCTCGAACGGGCCGGCGATGACGTGCCGCACGAGCACGCCCGGCGCCATCTCCACCACCGGCGGCAGCTCGCTGCACGTCGCCCTGGTGAAGACCTCGACCTCGACGCCGGCCCGGGCCAGGCGCTCGGCGACCTCGACGATGTACACGTTCATGCCGCCGGCGTCGCCGGTGCCCGGCTGGTCGAGCGGGGACGTGTGCACGGACAGCGTCGCGACCCTCCGCGGGAGAGAGCGACGGGACTGCGGGGTGTGCCTGTGCAGCGAGTCGACCCGCGCCACGTCGGTGCTCCTTCATCTGTTGCTGGACGGTTACATCTTCCCAACCGTCCATGTTCCCTCGCGGGCGGGCGTCTACCCACCGTTGCGTTCATCACTGCGGTTCGCGGTGCATGCGGGAGGATGGTCGGCATGTCTTCTCCTGTTGCCGTTGTGACCGGCGCTTCCAGCGGTATCGGCGCAGCTACCGCCCGCCGTCTGGCCGCCGAGGGCTTTCACGTGGTGGCCGTTGCCCGGCGCGCCGAGCTGCTCTCCGCGTTGGTGGACTCGCTGCCGTCGGCGACCGCGGTTGTGGCCGACATCACGTCGGATGCGGACATTTCACGACTTGTCGACACGGTCGCCGCGTTGGGTGCGCCCGTGGAGCTGCTGGTCAACAACGCCGGCGGGGCCATCGGCGCGGAGACCGTCGAGGAGGCCGACCTCAGCGACTGGCAGTGGATGTTCGAGGTCAACGTGCTGGGCACGGTCCGGGTCACCAAGGCGCTCCTGCCGCTGCTGTCCGCCTCGGGCCGGGCGACGATCGTCGTGATCTCCTCCACGGCTGGTCTCATCGTGTACGAGGGCGGCGGCGGCTACACGGCGGCGAAGCACGCCCAGACGGCGGTCGCGGAGACCCTGCGGCTGGAGCTGAACGGCCGCCCGATCCGGGTCGTGGAGATCGATCCCGGCATGGTGAAGACCGACGAGTTCGCCCTCAAGCGGTTCGAGGGCGATTCGGAGAAGGCCGCCGCCGTCTACAAGGGCGTGGCGGACCCGCTGGTCGCCGAGGACATCGCCGACTGCGTCGCGTGGACCGCGACCCGGCCGCACCACGTCAACATCGACCGGCTCGTGGTCCGCCCGCTCGCCCAGGCCGCCCAGCACAAGGTGCACCGGGTGACGTGATGCGTGTCCTCGGCGCGATCACGCGCGGGACCACCAATCCCAACCGGCTGCGGCGGGTCGACAACTGGATCGCGGTGACGCTCGGCCCGGTGCTGGCCCGCGCCGACGCGCCGCTCGTCGTCGACCTCGGGTACGGCGCCTCGCCCGTCACCACCCTGGAGCTGCGCCGCCGCCTGCTCGACCTGCCGGGCCCGCCGGTCCGGGTGGTCGGCCTGGAGATCGACCCGGAGCGGGTCGCGGTCGCGCAGCCCTTCGCCGACCCGCCGTTCCTGGAGTTCCGCCGGGGCGGCTTCGAGCTGGCGGGGCTCGCGCCGACCGTGGTCCGGGCGTTCAACGTGCTGCGCCAGTACGACCTGGAGGCCGTCCCCGCCGCGTGGGCCGCGATGACCGCGACCGGGGCGGTCCTGGTGGAGGGCACCTGCGACGAGCTCGGCCGGCTGGCGTCCTGGGTGACCGTCACCGGCGGCGTGCCGCGGACCCTGACCCTCGCCAGCCGCCTGTCCACGTTGGACACCCCGGCGACCCTGGCCGAGCGGCTGCCGAAGTGCCTCATCCACCACAACGTGCCCGGGCAGCCGATCCACGCGCTGCTGTCCACACTGGACGCCGCCTGGCGCGCGGCGGCGCCGCTGTCGGCCTTCGGGCCGCGCCAGCGCTGGCGGCGCGCGGTCGAGGCCACCCGGGACGCCGGCTGGCCCGTCCTGGACCGCCCCGCCCGCTGGCGCCTGGGCGAGATGACGGTCCCCTACAGTTGCCTCGCTACAGAGAGCAGTTGACGAGGACCGGCTCCGGGTGCAGCCGCACGCCGAACTTCTCCTGGACCCCGTGCTGGATCTCGCGCGCCAGCCCGAGCAGCGCGGCGGTCGTGCCGGTGCCCCGGTTCGTCAGGGCGAGGGTGTGCTTGCCCGACAGCGCCACGCCGCCGGCCGGGTCGCCGTAGCCCTTGCCGAACCCGGCCCGCTCGATGAGCCACGCCGCGCTGAGCTTGACCATCCCGTCGGGCGCCGGCCAGGCGGGCGGCTCGCCGGCGGCCCGGCGCACGTGCTCCACCGCGTCCGCCGCCACCACCGGGTTCGTGAAGAACGAGCCCACCGAGAACGTGTCACGGTCCGACGGGTCCAGGACCATCCCCTTGCCGGCGCGCAGCTTCAGCACCGTCTCGCGCACGTCGGCGAGCGGCGCCGACTCCCCCGCCTGCACGCCGAGCGTCCTGGCCAGCTCCGCATACCGGATCGGCGTCGACAGCGGCGACACCGCCAGCTCGAACGTCACCGACAGGACCACGAACCGCTCGTTGTGCTTGAAGACGCTCGTCCTGTACGCGAAGCCGCACGCGTCCCTCGGCAGCGTGACGATCTCGTCGCGGACCCGGTCGTACGCCCGGACGGCGGTGATCGTCTCGGCGACCTCCTGCCCGTACGCCCCGACGTTCTGGATCGGGGTGGCGCCCGCCGACCCCGGGATGCCCGACAGCGACTCGATCCCCGCCCAGCCGTTGGCGACCGCCGCCGCCGCGACCTCGTCCCACGGCTGCCCCGCCTGGACGGTCAGCCGGACGCTCCCGCCCTCTTCCTGCACGTGGATCCCGCGCTGCCGCAAAAGCACCACGGTGCCCGGAAACCCCTCGTCGGCGATCACGACGTTGCTGCCTCCGGCGAGGACGAGCACCGGTTTTCCGGTTCGTACCGCGGTGACCGCCTCCTCCTCCGAGGTCACCTCCACCAGTTCCCCGGCGGGGCCACCGAGGCGCAGAGTGGTCAGGTCGGCGAGGCTGGGCGCGGACGCGGCTGCTTCGGGCACCGCACCAGAGTAAGGCGTGCCCTAATGTTGGAGCTGCAGCGTCCGGACCGGGAGAGGGATCGCCGATGAGCAAGCCTCAGCTCACCAAGGAGTTCTGGCTCACCGCGCTGCGCGCCGAAGGCGACGCCTTCCGCGCCGCGCTCGGCACCGTCCCCCTCGACGCCGCCGTCCCCACCTGCCCCGGCTGGCAGCTGCGCGACCTGGCCTGGCACCTCACCCAGATCTATGTGTGGGTCAACGCCATCGCCCCCCGCGGCGTCACCGACCGCCCCGACCCGCGCCCCGACACCCCGCTCCCGGCGGACGTCGACCCGGCGGTCGCGTGGACCGACGCCTTCACCGAGCTCCTCGCCACCCTCGACGCCCTGGAACCCGACCTGCCCGCCTACAACTGGGCCCCGCAGGCGAAGAAGGCCGGCTTCTGGCACCGCCGCATGGCGCACGAGACCGCCATCCACCGCTGGGACGCCCAGATGGCCGCGGGCCTCAGCGAGCCCATCGAGCCCCGCCTCGCCAGCGACGGCGTCACCGAGGTCCTCGACACCTGGCTCCCCGCCGGCCGCCGCTCCGGCCCCACCAACCGCGCCGGCATGATCGCCCTCCACGCCACCGACGTCGACCAGGTCTGGTACGTCCGCCTCCGCGGCGCGGGCGTCGCCCTCCTCGACACCGACACCCTCCTCGACACCGACGACCACCACGAACGCGCCACCGCCAGCGGCCCCGCCAGCGACCTGGTCCTGGCCCTCTTCGGCCGCGTAGCCTTCGACACCCTCCTCGTCAGCGGCGACACCACCCTCCTGGAAGGCCTCCGCACCGGCTGACCCCCATTACCGAGCCAGGGACCAGTCCGCACCGAAGGTCTGCGTCACTGGCTCCACACCGAGCGGTGTCAAGCCGGGGTCGGCAGCGGGTTTCGCGGCGCAGGTTCCCGCCGGAAACCTGCGATGGGGGGTTCCGCGTCGGCCGGGTTCGCCCGGAGGTCCGCTTCAACGCCCCGCAATGAGGGTCCACGCCGGAAGTCCGCACCGAGTGCTCCACACACGAGCTCCCCTCAAGGACCTGCGGTGGGGTCCGCGCCGGAAACCCGCGACGTGGACGCTCGCTGGGAGCCGGGCCGCCTGCCGACAGCATGGTCGTCGCCGTGTCCTGCCCGTCCGGTAATGCACCCACACGGACTTATGGCACGCCCCTCAGCGACAGGCCCGCCTTGGCGGCGCGCCCAACCAGCAGCAGCACTCACCAACACCGGACCAGACTCCCGACCAGCCGCCTCCAGGTCACCGCCGCCGCTCGGTGGCACACCCGACCCGATGGCAGCCTTGGTCGGCGGCACGCCCGGACACGTGCGACCGGTCGCCGTGACCGGGCGCCGCGTGACGGCGAGCGTGGCCATGGTGGCGGTGATGGTCGCCGAGGTCACCGCATGCCGAGGTCACCGCATGCCGAGGTCACCGCATGCCGAGGTCACCGCATGGCGGGGCTCGCCGCTGCCCGCCCGGCCGTCACCCAGCGGTGCGGTGGCCTGTCCTCCGTGCCGGGCGCAGTGCTCAAGCCTGCCTTCGCGAGCCAAGGCGGGTGACCCGTCGCGTTGGCCGGTCGCGTCGGCGCCATCGTTGACGTGGCGGCGGAGCCGGTGGACGGTTTCTGGCTCGCCCAAGCTCTGCCGCACGAACCCCGACGCTTCCCGCCGCAGCAGCGACCGCGGAACCGGGCGCCTCCCCTGTTGCGCCGGGCGCCTGGCCACGCCGTATCTCAGGACCCGAACGCGGGCGAACCCCCGAAGACCTGACAGACACGGTTGCCTGCCAACCGTCGGCGTTCAGGTCAGACGGCGGCGCGGACCGCGCCGAATGCCGCTTGATAGTCACAAACCGTCATGCATCCTCACTCCCCCGGTCGGAAGCGGTCAGGTCACAACCGGCCGGCTACTCCCACATCATGCCCGCCAGGTACGACAGTTTCCGGGGCTCGGACGAGCGGGGGCTTGCCGAGGGCGGCGGACGGCTTGTCGGTCGGGAGGCCGAAGAGCCTGCGGGTCAGCAGGGTGCTGCCGGCAACGGCGGCGGGGACGACCAGGACCGCGGCGAAGGGGATCAGCAGCATCACGAAGACCGGCATGCCGAAGCCGAGCGCGAGCGGGCGGTTGGCGCGGAGCATGGCGCGGCGGTCCTTCAGGCGCAGGCCGCGGCGGTTGAACGGGACGCCGGTCAGCTCCACGGCGAGCAGCCAGCCGCCGACCACGACGTCGAGGACCGGGATGACCGTCTGGCCCAGGACCGGGACGAAGCCGAGCAGGAACAGCGGGACCGAGACGACGATGCCCAGCAGGATGAGCCTGATGGAGTCGGCGGCGTTCTTGAAGAACGTGCGGTGCCACGGCAGGTCGGGCAGCCCCGGCGCGCCGCCGTGGTGGTCCTCGACGCGTTCGGAGATGACCTCGTAGAACGGGTCGCCGATGAGCAGGGTCAGCGCCGTGTACGTGAGGACCGACACCAGGGCGGACACGATGACGATGCCCGCGCCGGCGCCGAACCTGATCACGCCCCGCCACGGCGACCCCCAGTCGTCGGCGAACCAGGTGACGGTCGCGGCCAGGTCGCGGATGAACCAGAGCAGGAAGAACCAGGCGGTCGCCAGCAACAGGAAGGAGATGACTGCCGGGATCAGCCCGAGGAGCAGGAGGCGGGGGCTTCGGCTGTACAGCGAGAACCCCCGCCCAAGCAGTCTCGCCCCCTCGGCGAACTCGTCCCACATCGTCTTCAGCTGCGCCACTCCGTCATCTTTCACGACCCGAAGACCGCCCCGACAGCAAGCCCCAGATACGGAGGAGGCCAGTTTGCCGACTCGTGCGTTGCGGTGGGATGATGGTAGGGCCATGTACGCATAGGACGGCAAGCGGACAAGATCATGGGGTTATCTACCGTTGGGGCATGATCGACCGGAGTTCGGATCGGCCGTTGTACCAGCAGCTGGCGGACCTGCTGCGTGAGCAGATTCGGGCGGGAGAGCTGGCGCCGGGGGCGTTCGTGCCGTCGGAGAGCAGCCTGATGCAGGAGTACGAGCTGGGCCGGCCCGCCGTTCGCAACGCGGTGGCGGTGCTGCGGCAGGAGGGGCTCGTCGTGTCGGCCCGGGGCGCGCGGACCATGGTGCGGCCCGCGCTGCAGCGGGAGGTCGTGGAGCTGCGAGCCGGCGACGAGGTGATCGGGCGGATGCCGACCGATCCGGAGCGACGCGACCTGGGCATCGATCCGGGCGAGCCGATTCTCGAGGTGACCAGGGCCGGCGGCGAGAAGCTGATCCTGCCCGCGGGAGCCAACCTGCTGCGAGCCGCCCCCTGAGGTAAGCAGCCGCGAACAAGCGGACGCAGGAGCCGAACAGGCCCGGAGCCGAACAGGCCCGGAGCCGAGCGGACGCAAGGGGCGAGCAGGCCCGGAGCCGAGCAGGCCCGGAGCCGAGCAGGCCCGGAGCCGAGCAGGCCCGGAGCCGAGCAGGCCCGGAGCCGAGCAGGAGGCCACGGCGAGCGGGCGCAGGGCGAGCAGGTCCTGCCTGCGGGAGCCGACCTGCTGCGAGCCGCCCCTGAGGTAAGCAGCCGCGAACAAGCGGACGCAGGAGCCGAGCAGACCCGGAGCCGAGCAGGAGACCCACGGCGAGCAGGCCGTGAGCGAGCGGGCGCAGGGCGAGCAGGTCCTGTCCGCGAGAGCCGACCTGCGCAGGTCGGACCCAGCAGCGGGCGAGCGCGGACCAGGCAAGCAGGGCCAATTGGCAGGCCTTGGGCGAGCGTGCCCCGAGCGAGTGAGTGCAGGGCGAGCGGTCCTACCCCTGGGCGCCAAGCTGCTGCGGGTCAGACCCCGAGCAAGCAGTAGCGGCCGGAGCAAGCACGCACAGGGCGAGCAGGTCGTGTCCACAGGCGCCAACCTGCCGCGGGTCGGACCCTGAAGCGGGTCAGCGCGGAGCAGGCGAGCCGGCGCGTACGAGGGCGGCGGGCGGGTGCTGTGGTGGGAGCGGGCGTCAGTCGGTCAGGCGGACGCGGACCCGGCGGTTGGCCTTGCCTTTGCTCTCGACCTTGACGACCTGGAGGCGGCCGATCTGGGCGGTCGAGGCGACGTGGGTGCCGCCGTCGGCCTGGGCGTCGAGGCCGACGATGTCGACGATGCGGATCTCCTGCTCGTCGGGCGGGATCAGGTTGGACTGGGTGCGGATGATGTCGGGCAGGGCGAGGGCCTCGTCGCGGGCGAGGACCTTGGTGACGACCTTGCGGTCGGCGGCGACCTCGGCGTTGATGAGCTCCTCGAGCCGGGCCTTGAAGTCGGGCGGGACCTCGGGGAGGTTGAAGTCCATGCGGGCCTCGGCGGGCTCCATGGAGCCGCCGGTGACGAGGGCGCCGAAGTCGCGGAACACCACGCCGCCCAGGACGTGCAGGCCGGAGTGGGTGCGCATGAGCTTGGTGCGGCGGTCGTCCTCGACGGCGCCGATCACCTCGGTGCCGGCGGGCGGGAGCGGGTCTCCCTCGGCGGGCTGGAGGTAGAGGTCGTCGCCTTTGCGGGTCCCGGTGATTCGCGTCTGTACCCCCTGCCACAGCAGCACGCCGTGGTCCGGTGGCTGGCCGCCGCCGCCGGGGTAGAAGGCTGAGCGGTCGAGCACGATGCCGTCGGTGGCATCGGAGTGCAGGACTACGCACGTCCACTCGCGCAGCGTCGGGTCGGCGAGGTCGAGGCGGGAGGTCCTGCCGTGTTGCGTGACACCCATGTCCGAAACTCTATGTCGGTCCGGCCCAGCGGCGCAGCGCGGTCATGGTCCGATCCCCCTCAGGTCAGTAGTGGCGAAGTTGTCATCCATAGGACAGACGCTCCGGGGTGCCACTCTGATACGTGCCGGGGGTCAGCCGTTCGGACAGTTTCGGTCGGGGCCGAGGTTCAGGAACGTGGAGATCCGGGCGCGCAGGTCGGCGCGCTGGGTCCAGACGACGCCGGGGCGGTCGTACACGTGCAGCTCCGCGTCGGGGAGCGCCTCGGCGAGCTGCTCGGCCACGGCGACCGGGTGCAGCTCGTCGCCCCTGGAGCCGATGACGAGGCACTTCGCGGTGACCGCGGCGAGGTCGGCGCGGTCCTGCACGGCGACCTGGGCGGGCAGGCTGGCCAGACCCCCGGCGAGCCCGTCGCGCATCAGCTGGTCGAGCCGCTGGCGCAGGAACGCCCAGACCGGTGGCGAGTTGCGGACCTGGGCGGGGACCTCCATGGAGAGCACGTCGGCCACGGCGGCGGCGTCGCCGGCGTCGATCGCCTCGATCAGGGCGGTGAGGCGCTCCTGCGCGGCGGCCGGGCGTGCCGTGTCGAGGACGGCGGGGAGGAAGAAGACGGCGCGCTCGAAGCGGCCGGGGTTGTCGGCCAGGAGGCGGCAGAGGGCGCCGGCGCCGAGGCTGACGCCCAGGGCGCGGGTGGCGCCGGAGAGGTCGGCGACGGCGCGCAGGTCCCGGGCGAGGTCGGCATAGGTCCAGACGCCGCCGGGCGCGGCGGAGTGGCCGTGGCCGCGGAACTGGAAGAAGACCTTGCGGCCGGCGACGGCGCTGCCCAGGGGGCGGGTCTCGGCGATGCCGCTGCCGAGCCCGTGCGCGAAGACCGTGACGGGGTCACCCTCGCCGGTGAGGAGCCACTCCAGCTCGACGCCGTGCGGGGTGGCGATCTGCTCGGTCGGCGGCGCGGGGAGCGTGGGCCGGCCGGTCTGCGGCCCGCGCGTCACGGGCGGGCGGAACCGGTCGGGCCTGCCGTCGGGCGGCGGCGGCCAGCGGAAGTCCATCAGCGGACCGCCGTCACAACCGCCGTCGGAGAAGCCACCAAGCCAGGCGCCGTTGCGACCGCCATCGCACGGGCCGGAGCAGCCGCCGTCACAACCGCCAGCCCAGCCGCCGGCGCATCAGCCGCCGCAGGCGTCGGCACAACCGCCGGCCCAGCCACCGTCACAGCCGTCGGAGAGGCCACCGAGCCAGGTACCGGCGCAACCGCCAGGCCGGACGTCGGAGAGGCCACCGAGCAGGGCAGTGGTGCGATCGCCGGGGCAGCCGTCATTCCGGCCGCCATCACCAGGAGCCGTGGCCGTCGACCGCGTCTCGCAGCGCGGGTCTGATGTCGAGCAGGTAGACGGCGAAGATGCCCGCGGAGATGAGCAGGAAGATGCTGAGGTAGCCCATGCGCAGCTGCGGCGCCAGGGCCGTGAGCAGCAGGCCGCCACCGTTCATGGCCAGCCAGACCGTCTTGGACATCGTGCCGATGGCCGGGAACGCGTCGGCCCGCTGGACGAGACAGTGCAGCAACGCCGCGGCGCCGAGCACCAGGCAGAAGACCCACACCGCCAGGTTGATGTACAGCTCAACCCTGTCGTAGAACACCGGCACTGCAGTCACCATCCCCCGAGCTTATTCCGAAGCCCTCCGAACCGTGCGAGACGGTCCGGAGGGCTCCCGACAAACTCCCGTTACTTCTTGGCGGCGGCGGTCTTCTTCGCCGCGACCTTCTTCGCGGGGGCCGGCGTGTCGGTCTCGACGGGCGTCACGGCCGGCGCGATGTCGGCCGGGGTGGGGGTGACGGCGACCTCGGTGGTCACGGTCTTCGTGGCCGGCGCGATCTCGATCTTCGCCTCGGCGGTGCGGCCGCCGGCGACGACCTTCTCGCCGCGGTTCACGAGCTCGGTGTACACGGCGACCGCGCGGTCCTGCGCGACCTGGGCGCCGGCGAGCAGCGACGTGGTGTTGCGGCGGGCCGCGTTGCGCAGGCGGTCGGCGGCCACGGTCAGGTCGGCGCGGAGGTTGGTCTCGGCGACCGCCGGGCGCAGCTCCTCGACCCGGGCGCGCAGCTGGGCGACCTGCGCGGGCAGCTTGCGCAGCTGCTCATAGGCCAGGTCACCGGCGCCTGCGGCGGCATAGAGCGGGGTCGGGATCTTCCGGGTGGTGGTGCTGGTGGTCATGATGACTCCTCTGACTTCGTCGGTGGTGCCGGGTCGGCGTCGCGCCCCGCCCCCGAGGCGGCGCTGTCGGCATCGCTGCGCGAGTTCTCGCGCCGGAACGTTTCGTAGATCTGCGTGAGCGACTGTTTCTGGGCCGTCGTGAGATCACTGTCCGCAGCGATCGCGGCCAGCACGTCGTGCCCCTCGCGCTCGAGCAGGCCGGCTCGCAGGTACATCAGCGGGGTCGACACCCGCAGTGCACTCGCGAGCTGCGCGAGCACCTCGGCGCTCGGCTTACGCAGGCCACGCTCGATCTGACTGAGGTACGGGTTGCTGACGCCGGCTTGCTCAGCAAGCTGGCGGAGCGAGATGCGCGCGTTGCGGCGCAGGTCACGGATGAACCCACCCAGGTCGCGCGGCTCTTCAGTCACATCACCGACCGTAGCTCGCCGTGCTAACTGTTGCAAGCAAACTGCTAACTCCAGCTAGCGTGAAGCCGCTCACCAGACTGTCCGGACTGAACCTACCCGCACGCCGCCGCCCATGACCGGCATGTCCGAAAAGTCACCCAGGGAGAAGCCGAGACGCGCGAACCCCGCGCTCAGCACGGGCAGTCGCGGCCGCGCGGCGCCGTCGTCGATCTTCAGGGCCACCGCGCCGACGCCCGGGACCGCCGCCGCCATCACGCCCTCGGCCCCGATCTTCGACAGCAGCATGGGGAACGCCCGCATGAGCTGCGTGTCGTGCCCGTCGGCGTCGGTGCCGGAGACCAGGTCGGGGTGGGCGCGCATGGCGTCCGCGACCAGGCGCGGGTGCGAGCCGGACGGGGCCGACACCAGCCGCAGGAACGCCGCGGCCAGCCCGCGCAGCGACACCGCGAGCAGCGGCGCGCCGCACCCGTCGACGCCGACCGCCGCGGCCGGCTCACCGGCGAGGGACTCGACGCCGGTTCGGATCGCCACCTGCACGGGGTGCGCCGGGTCCAGGTAGCCGGCGAGGGGCCAGCCGTTGGCCGCGCAGGTGCGCAGCATCCCCGCGTGCTTGCCGGAGCAGTTCATGTACAGCGGCGACCGCTCCCCGCCCGCCCGGACCACGGCGTCGCGGGCGTCGTCGGACAGCGGGTAGTCCGGCGGGCAGCCGAGCGCCGAGGCGGGGAGGTCGGCGAGCACACCTCGTACCGACGCCACATGCGCGGGCTGTCCACGATGGCTCGCCGAGATGATCGCCAGCTCCGCCGGTGTCGCGGTGAGGCCGGCCGCCAGCATCCCCACCGCCTGCATGGGCTTGTTGGACGAGCGCGGGAAGACCGGGCCGAGCACGTCACCGGCCCACGCCGTGACCTCGCCGCCGGCGTCCAGGACGACGACTGACCCGCTGTGCCGGCTCTCCACGAACCCGTTGCGCTCGACCTCCGCGAGCAGCTCCCCGCCGAGGTACAGATCGCTCATGCCGCCGCCTCCGCTGCGCTCCGGCGTCGGCCTGAGCCACACCTGCCATACCGGTTCGCAGCTCCTCCGCTGCGCTCCGGGCCGCTCACGCCGGGATCCCCAGCAGCGCGCGGGCGTCGGACGGGGTCATCGGCGGGCGCTGGGCGAGCCGGGCGAAGGCGGAGGCCCGCGCGACGAGCTGCGCGTTGCTCTCCACCGGCGCGCCCTTGGCGTAGGTGACGGTGTCCTCCATGCCGACCCGCAGGTGCCCGCCCGCCGACAGCGACGCGAGCAGGACCGGCAGCGTGCCGCGGCCGATGCCGGTGGCGGAGAACGTGGTGCCGGACGGCAGGTCGCGCATCGCCTGCACGCAGGCGACCAGGGCCTCGGCGGTGGCGGGCATCCCGCCGGGCACGCCCATGACCAGGTCGAGGTGCACGTGCCCGCCGGCGGGCAGCCCGTGCTTGTCGAGCAGGCGGCGCAGCGTGGTGAGCTGGCCGAGGTCGAAGATCTCGTACTCGGGGACGATCCCCCGGTCACGCATGCGGGTGTGCAGCTCGACGATGAACGACCACCGGTTGAGGAACACGTCGTCGCCGAAGTTGACCGTGCCCATCGTGCAGGAGGCCATGTCGGGCCCGGCGTCGAGGACGCGGAGCCGGTCGGACTCCGGGTCGGTGACCGCGCCGCCGCTGGAGAGCTGGACGATGAGGTCGGTCTCGGCCCGCAGCGCGGCGACGGCGTCCTTCAGCCGGCCGAGGTCGAGAGTCGGCCGGGCGTCGTCGTCGCGCAGGTGCACGTGGATGATCGAGGCGCCCACCGCCTGGCACTCCTTGCCGGTCGTGACCAGCTCGTCCAGGGTCACCGGCAGCGCTGGCACGTCGGCCTTGCTCGATTCGGCGCCGGTGGGCGCCACCGTGATCAACGTCGTTGTTGTCATGGCTCTTTCTACAGCGGGTCGATCGCGGCCGTGGACGGGCCCACCAGCAATTGACCCCCGTCTTCGTTGACGTTCTGCCGGACGACGGCGAGCGCGATCTGGCCGAGCTCGTAGTGGCGGGCGGCGGTGCCGACGAACCCGACCGCCCGGCCGTCCCGGACGACCTCGGTGTGCGGCGCGGGGAGCTCGTCGGTGGCGATGCCGTCCAGGTGCAGCAGCACCAGCTTGCGCGGCGGCCGGCCGAGGTGGTGCACCCGGGAGACCGTCTCCTGCCCCCGGTAGCAGCCCTTCTCCAGGTGCACGGCGTGCGCCGTCCAGCCGACCTCCGCGGGCAGGGTCTTGTGGTCGGTCTCGAAGCCGAACCGGGGGCGCCGCGCCGCGACCCGCAGCGCCTCGTACGCCCAGATCCCGGCCGGCGGGAGTTGCGCGGCGGCGACCAGGTCGGGCACCGCGGACCGCGGCACGATCAGGTCCGCGCCGCCCTCCACCCGGCGGACCAGCCCGTCGAACGCCGGCAGCGCGGCCGCCGCGTAGCGCGCGGTCGGCCGGGGCGGCACCACCCCGGTCGCGAACTTCGCCGGCGGCACGGGCACCACGTCGGGCGCGGCGAGCGTGACGCCGAGCGCCCGCAGGGCCTCGTCGGTGTGCGGGCCGACGATCGACAGCACCGCCCGGTCGGCGGTCACGTCGGCGGGCTCGACCCGCATCATGAAGATCATCCGGGACAGGAACGTCAGCAGGCCCGCACCGGCGCCCGGCTCCAGGTCCAGCCACGTGGCCGTGCCGTCGTCGACGAGCATCGCGTGGTGCTCCACGTGCCCGTGCGGCGACAGCACGAGCAGCTCCGAGCCGCTCATGGGGTCCAGGCCGGTCAGGTGCTGGGTGGTGAGGCTGTGCAGCCAGGTCAGCCGGTCGGCGCCGGGCACGGCCAGGACGTCGCGGTGCGAGCGGTCGACCAGCCCGGCCCCGGTGTCGAGGATCTTCTGCTCGCGGGCAGGGTCGCCGTAGTGGGCGACCGCGGCGCCGTCGGCGGACGAGGGATCGATGGACGCCACGGTAACTGGCTTCACGGAGCTACTCCTCTTTGGAGCCGCAGCTGCCGCACACGCCGAACAGGGCCACATGGCCGATGTCGAGGCGGAAGCCGCGGGTGGTGCGCAGGTCCTCGGCGAGGCCCTCGAGCATGGGTGGCGGCAGCTCCTGCACGTCGCCGCAGCCCCGGCACACGAGGTGGGCGTGCTGGTGCTCGCCGAGCGGGTGGTAGGTGGGCGCGCCGTGCGACAGGTGCGCGTGCGTCACCAGCTGGAGCTCCTCGAGCAGCTCCAGCGTGCGGTAGACGGTGGTGATGTTGACCCCGGCGGCGCGCTCGCTGACGTCGGCGTGGATCTGGTCCGGCGTCGCGTGGCGCAACCGGTAGACCGACTCGAGCACGAGCTGCCGGGGCGCGGTCAGCCGCAGGCCCCGCGACCGGAGCACTGCGGCCAGATCATCGAAACCCACGACGTTCAGATTAACGCGCGACTCAGCCCGCGACGCGCTCCAGGCGGGCGGACAGGTGCGGCTGGAGCGGCTGGCCGACGGCGGCGAGGTCGAACGCATAGAGCAGCGCCCCCTCGACGATCCCGTAGAGCCGCTTGGCGCCGCGGACCTCCTTGGCGGTCGACGTGCGGACCACCGCGTCGGTGGCCATGTCCCACTGCGTGGTGCCCTTGGCCTGGCCGATGTAGAGCTCCATGATCCCGGTCGGCTGGCTGAGCAGCACCTCGACCTCGTCGGTCGCCTTGCCGTCCGCGAGCACCGGCCGCCACCAGCCGGTCTCCCGGTTGCTGGGCTTGATCGGGTTGCCGTCGACGTCGATCACCCAGGCGCGCGACTCGTAGAACAGGAACGGCCGCCCGTCGTGGCTGAAGCGGATCTCCTGCGCGTAGTGGAAGCCCTCGATCGTCGGGTAGTCGCCCTGGCCGCGCCCGCGCCACACCCCGACCAGCGGCAGCAGCCCCAGCAGCGCGGGATGGAGGTCCGGGCCGACCCGCAGGTCGTGCGTCTCCTCGTACGGGTACTCCCCGACCTGGGCCAACCCGGCCCATGGCGGCTGTTCGTCTGTCACCAACGCCCCCTCGACACCCTCACCGCGAGATAGATCAGCCCGCCTGCGAGGGCGCCCATCCCGGCGACCAGCAAGCTGACGAACCCGATCTCGGTAACCATCCCCCGAATCCTATGCTGCGAGGCATGGCACGCTCTCTGGTCATCAAGACAACCGCCGGCTCGGACGCCCCGGAACGCTGTTCGCAGGCCTTCACGGTGGCCGCGACCGCCCTCGCCGGCGGCGTCGCCACCTCGCTCTGGCTGACCGGGGAGTCCGCGTGGTTCGCGCTGCCGGGCCGGGCGGCGCAGTTCGAGCTGCCGCACGCGGCGCCGCTGGCCGACCTGCTGGACGCGGTGCTGGCGGGCGGCACGGTCACGCTGTGCACCCAGTGCGCCGCCCGGCGCGGCATCGGACCCGACGACGTCATCCCCGGCATCCGCATCGCGGGCGCGGCCGTCTTCGTCGAGGAGGCCCTCGAGGAGGGCGCGCAGGCGCTCGTGTACTGAGGGCTAACAGCCCGCCGTCGAGGTGATGTGCAGCTCGCTGCCGTCGACGCGCAGGGCGACACCCGCCTCGCCCGCGCGGAAGGCGAAGAGCTTCGGCTCGTCGAGGACGACCGCGGAGGCCGGGACCGTGGTGCGGGACGCGGCGCCGTCGCCGGTGGTGACGGCCTCGACGGTCCACAGGGTGCCGCCGCCGGGGCAGGTGACCCGGTGGGTCCGCCACTGCGACGCGCTCTGCTTGAGGGTGTCGAGGACGGCCTGGACGGGCGCGCGGTTGGCGGTCTGCGACTGCGGGGTCGCCTCCTCGACCGGGGCGTCCTGCACCCGGCAGCCGGTGTCGGCGGTGAAGCGCAGCTGACCCGGCTGGATGACGCTGCCGCGCACCGCGACGAACCCACCGGCGTCGGCGGTCATCGAGTGGCTGCTCGGGCCGCTCACGAGGTGGACGTCGTACGACGCGGGCAGGGCCGCCTTGATCCGGTCGAGGACGTCCGGCTCGGTGCCCTTCTTCACGTACACCAGCAACACCCGCTCGAAGCGGGTGCCCTCGCGGGCGGAGGTGACCCGGCAGCTGCGGTCGACGCGCGTGTAGCCGCCGAGCACCGGGACCGAGGTGGCCGGGTCGACCGCGGCGGCGATGCGGCCGAGGGCCTGGTCGGCGATGGGCAGGCCCTGCGCGATGGTGGTCTGGTCGCGGGAGGTCGGCGTGCCGTGGCGCGAGGAGTAGTAGGCGAATCCGGCCACCACGAGGGCCCAGGCCACCGTTGCGGCGATGATCCAGCGACGTTTCACGGCGGCAATCCTCGCAGTCCAGCACAGTGCCGCCAAATGCCGCCGCCCCCCGGGGTTGGGCCCGGAGGGCGGCGGCACGGTGCGTGCGAAGGTCAGGCGACCGCGACCGCGACCTCGTTGATGCCGCGGGCGGCGGCGAGGCTCGCGTCGCCGTTGCCCTGGCGGGACAGTGCGCGCAGCGTCCAGTTGCCGGGCGCGGCGAAGAACCGGAACTGCCCGGCCGGCGAGGTGACGACCTCGGCGGTGAACTCGCCGGTCGCGTCGAGCAGGCGCACGTAGGCACCGCCGACGGGGCCGTCGCCGGAGCTCACGACGCCCGTGATGACGGTTTCCTTCTCGACGTCGACGGAAGCGGGGATCGGCGCGCTCTGCTCGGGGGCGCCGCAGCTGTCAGCAACACTCATGATGCTCTGCCTTTCACGCGTTGCCGGGCTCGTCGCCGACGGCGACGGGGACACCGACAAGGGAGCCGTACTCGGTCCAGGAACCGTCGTAGTTGCGCACGTCGCTGTGCCCGAGGATCTCCTTGAGGACGAACCAGGTGTGCGAGGAGCGCTCGCCGATGCGGCAGTAGGCGATGGTCGCCTTGCTGTCGTCGAGGCCGGCGGCGGCGTAGATCTCGCGCAGGTCGTCGTCGGACTTGAAGGTGCCGTCCTCGTTGGCCGCCTTGCTCCACGGCACGGACACGGCGGTCGGGATGTGGCCCGGGCGCTGCGCCTGCTCCTGCGGGAGGTGGGCGGGGGCGAGGAGGCGACCCGCGAACTCGTCGGGCGAGCGGACGTCGACGAGGTTCTGCACGCCGATCGCCTTGACCGCGTCGTCGCGGAACGCGCGGATCGACAGGTCCTGGTCGTGCACCGCGACGTAGCTCGTGGCGGGGCGGCTGACCTCGTCCTTGGTCAGCGGGCGCCCGTCGAGCTCCCACTTCTTGCGGCCGCCGTCGAGCAGCTTGACGTCGCCGTGGCCGTAGAGCTTGAAGTACCAGTACGCGTACGCGGCGAACCAGTTGTTGTTGCCGCCGTAGAGGACGACCTTGTCGTCGTTGCCGATGCCCTTGCTGGACAGCAGGGCCTCGAACTGCTCCTTGTTGACGAAGTCCCGGCGGACCTGGTCCTGCAGCTCGGTCTTCCAGTTGATCTTGACCGCACCGGCGATGTGGCCGCCGTCGTAGGCGGCGGTGTCCTCGTCGACCTCGACGAAGACCACGTTGTCGGCACCGATGTTCTGCTCGGCCCAGTCGGCCGTGACCAGTGCGCTCTCGCGACTCATGAGTGTTTTCTCTCCCAGGGACGATTTTGGGGTGGGTCGAGTCGGCACACGGGTCGGGGTGTGCACCACGCCGCGCGCGACCCGAGGGGACGGATCACGGTTTCGGCGATGGGTCTGAGAACTGCCGCGGACTGGGAATCGCCCGCCAGACCCATCGGTCTGGGGCGCCGCTGCCTCGAGCCGTTAGTCGAGCACGCTGCAGGGCCGCACCACTAGGGGCGGCAACACAGGCAGGTGGCCACGCGGCACAGGTCGACCGCGCGCCGTCTGGTGAGCAGCATGCTCATGGTCAGGCAGCCTAGCACCGCTGGAGGTGTCATCCCAGGGTCCGCTTGGTCACTGTCCGCCTGTTGGACCTGATCACTGCCTGGAAGGGGGCACGATCACCGCCCGGAAGGGGACCTGATCACTGCTCGGACAGCGGAACGTCCTTCGCGGAGGCGGTGACGCGCAGGCCCGAGTCGGTCGTCTCCGCGGAGTTGATCACCAGGTTGTACGGCAGGCCCGGCAGCTTGACGGTGACCTGGAGCCGGCTCTTGTTGGCCTGGATGAAGTCGTTGACGAGCTTCGGCAGGTTGCCCTGGTCGGTGGTGACCGAGTCGAGCTTGAGCCGGACCTTGCCCGACTCGACGACCATGCTGCCGTTGGCGATGATCGTGACCTTGAACCCCTGGTACACGAACGGGATCCGCATCACGATCTTGTTGTTGACCACCTTCACGTCGATGGCGGAGGGGTCCACACCCTGCGGCAGGTTGGTGAACTCCAGCAGCTTCCGGACGTTGTCCCAGGTCATGGTGGCCTGGCCGGTGACCTCGCCGGCCACCACCTCGCCCCGGCCGTTCATCAGGTCGCGCGCGTCGGCCTTGACCGCCTTGGCGTCGACGTTGAGCGTCTCGAGCTTCACGTTGTCGATCTGCGGCTTGCTCAGGGCGATGCTGATCTTCTCGTACTCCCCCGCGAGCACCTGGGTGAGGAACGGGAAGCCGGCGATCTTCACCGAGGGGTCGCCCTCGTAGGTGACGGAGTTGGCCGCGAGCTGCTTGCGGGTCTCGTCGGTGATGCGGTCCCGGGCGGTGCTGGCCGCGATCCGGTCCGCGACGAAGAGCACTCCGACCAGGATGACCGCCAGCACGACCAGCACGATGCTGACCTTGGCACCTCTGCTCGCCACAGCTCTCCTTCCGCGCCCCGGGGTGGGTGTTACCGAAACGTACCCAGCCACCAGGATTTCCTACCCTCGCAACCGCGGGGCCCTACAGCAGTACTAGAGCAGTAACAGCGTGCTGGCGACGTAGGCGGCGGGCGCGGCGAAGGCGAAGGCCCCCATCGGCCCCTGGATGTGGCGGGCGAGGTACATGGCGGGCTCGTCACCGTCGATGACGCGGCTGGCCTCGGCATACCCGACGGACAGGTCCACCATGACGGCGACGATGGCGGTGGCCAGGCCGGCGAGGGCGCTCCACAGCGGCGTTATCCCGTCGAGCAGGTTGCCGATCGCGCCGGCGGCGGCGGTGCCGGCCATCGCGCCGAGCACGACGCCGGCGCCGCCGCGCGGGACCTGCGGCGCGATGCGGGGCAGCGCGACGATCGCGTCGGTGAGCCGGGCGATCACGATGGCGATGCCGGCGGCGGCGAGGCAGGCGACGATCGCCTGGGTGCCGCGCGGGATCCTGCCGAGGACGATCAGGCTGGCGAAGGCCACGACGCCGAGGGTGACCACGAGCGAGGAGCCGAGCGACTCGGTGACCCGCTGCCGCCCCGCGGGGCGGGTGAGCTGGCCGACGACGCCGACGATGAACCCGGCCGCGGTGACATACGCCAGCGGGGCGAGGGACGCCGGGCGGGTGAGGACCGCGGCGACGTCGGTGCCGACGGCGACCGCTATTCCGACGGCGGCGACGACGCGCGGGGCCGGCGGCCGGCTGGCGATGATCCACACGCCGACGAACAGGACCTGCACGCCGAAGATCACCACGGCGTAGGACTCGTGCCTGGTCTGCGCGCCGACGACGAGCCCGACGGTCATCAGGGCCGCGAACCCGGCGATGCCGAGGGAGACCATGCGCCGCACCGGGGGGATTTGTCCCGGTGTTTCGGGATTGTCCGGGACGTCGGCCTGCTCCCGGCGCCGGCGCCGGGGCGCCTCGTCGGCGGCCGAAGGCCAGGCGCCGTGGTCCTCGGCGTGGTTCTCGGCGGAGGGCGGGGTAGCGGGCACGCCCCGATGGTGCCAGAACTCCCCTCACCCGGCCCCCACCGGGATGACGAAATCGCGCATAGCACGCGACGGGGAACGGTGGAGTGTGGCTCAGCCGACTGTCCCGATCTGGATTGCCGCTGGTCGCAAACGATGAATACTCCGATATTCTTGGGCTGAGATACCCCCACAACCTCCCGTCAGTGTGGCCGGGACGAAACAGAGCCGCGGAGGTGACTCGTGGAGATCTTGCTGCTGACCGCGGCTCCCGCGGGCCAGGTGGTCTTGCCCGGCCTCGACCTGCTGCCCCACACGGTGCGCACCGCCCCGCGCGATGTCCGCACACTGGTGAACGGTCCGAGCCCCGACGCTGTGATCGTCGACGCCCGCACGGAGCTTGCCGACGCCCGCGCGACCTGCCGGATGCTGCACGCGACCGGCCTGGGCGTGCCCCTGCTGGCGGTGGTGACCGAGGCGGGCCTCGTCGCGCTGCACGCCGACTGGGGCCTCGACGACGTCGTCCTGGCCAGCGCCGGCCCCGCCGAGATCGAGGCCCGGCTGCGGCTGGGCGTCGGCCGGCTCAACTCGGCCGCGGCCGCGAGCGGGGGCATGATCAAGGCCGGCGAGCTGACGATCGACCCCGACACCTACGCGGCGAAGCTCAAGGGCCGCCCGCTCGACCTCACCTACAAGGAGTTCGAGCTGCTCAAGTTCCTCGCCCAGCACCCCGGCCGGGTCTTCACCCGCGACCAGCTGCTGCGCGAGGTCTGGGGCTATGACTACTTCGGCGGCACCCGCACGGTCGACGTGCACGTGCGGCGCCTGCGCGCGAAGCTCGGCTCGGAGTACGAGTCGATGATCGGCACGGTGCGCCAGGTCGGCTACAAGTTCGTGGTCCCGCCGGCCCGCCCGCTGCACGAGTCCGAGCCGGTGCGGGTCTGACCGCCGCACCGGCCGACACGGGCCGACGCACGGGGCGATCCCGGTAAGGGTCTGCTCTAGGCTTGGCCCGTGACCGTCGAGCAGCTGGACCGCCTCTCCACCGCGCAGGTCGACCAGGTGCTCGCGCTGAGCCAGGCCGCCGGCGACACCGACGGGGCGCTGCCACTGTCGGAGCACGTGGTGCTGCACCTGCGGCACGGGGGCGAGACGCAGGCGGTGCACCTGCTGGCGCGCGACGCCGACGGCACCGTCACGGGGTATGCGCACGTCGACACGACCGACGCGGTCGCGGGCGCCTCGGCCGAGCTGGCGGTGCACCCGCAGCACCGGCGGCGCGGGATCGGGCGGGCGCTCGCCGAGGCGGCGATCGCGGTCGCCGACGAGCGCTCCGGCGGCCGGCTGCGGCTGTGGGCGCACGGCGACCACCCGTCGGCCTCCGCCCTCGCGATCCGGCTCGGCTTCGACCGGGCCCGGGTGCTGCTGCAGCTGCGGCGGTCGCTGTTCGCGCCGCTGGACGAGGTGGCGCTCCCCGACGGGGTGACCCTGCGCGGGTTCCGCCCGGGCGAGGACGACGCCGCCTGGCTCGCGGTCAACGCGGCCGCCTTCGCCGACCACCCCGAGCAGGGCAAGTGGACCCTCGACGACCTGCGCGTGCGGATTCAGGAGCCCTGGTTCGACCCGGCCGGCTTCCTCTTGGCGTTCCGCCAGGATCCGCCGGAAGAGCTCGCCGGCTTCCACTGGACCAAGATCCACGGCGATCCCGAGGATCGCTCGCACGACCCGATCGGCGAGGTCTACGTGCTGGGCGTCGCGCCCGGCGCGCACGGCGGCGGGCTGGGCCGCGCGCTGACCCTGGCCGGCCTCTGGCACCTCCGCTCCCGCGGGCTTTCGCAGGTCATGCTCTACGTCGACGAGGAGAACCGGCGGGCCGTGTCGCTCTACCAGCGGCTGGGGTTCGTGCGCTGGGCGATGGACGTGAGCTTCCAGCGGTCCGGGCCCCGGGACGGCGCCGCGACGCGCTGACGCAAAACGGGCACCGGCTATCTCCACTGGGCAGTTCACCCATTGGCAAACTGGCCTCCGACCAGGCGTCACCTTCCCCGAAGCACCTGTTCACCGTGCGTTCACCCGCCTCCGGAGGACCGGTTACCTAGCGCTCTTAGCGTCGCTTTCAGTCGACGACCCCCGTCGGCAGTACCCCGACGAAGGGACCGCAGTGAACTTCAAGCGGCACGGCATCATGGCCGGCATCGCGCTCACCGCGACGCTGGCGCTCACCGCGTGCGGCTCGGATAACAACGAGACCCCCAGCACGCCGGGCACCGGCGGTGGCAGCACCGCGGCTTCCGACATCACCTGCGCCAAGGGCTCGCTGACGGCCCAGGGCTCGTCCGCGCAGAAGAACGCGATGGACGAGTGGATCAAGGCGTACCAGCAGAAGTGCACCGACGCCAAGATCGACTACCAGGGCACCGGTTCCGGTGCCGGTATCACCGCCTTCTCGGGTGGCACGGCCGACTTCGCGGGCTCCGACTCGGCCCTCAAGGACGGCGACGAGACCACCAAGGCCACCGCGCGCTGCGGCGGCAACCCGGCGCTCAACCTGCCGATGGTCACGGGCCCGATCGCGATCGCCTACAACCTCGATGGCGTGAAGGACCTCCAGCTCAAGCCGGAGACCCTCGCCAAGATCTTCGGTGGCTCGATCACCAAGTGGGACGACGCCGCCATCAAGGCCGACAACCCGAGCGCGACGCTCCCGTCGACCCCGATCAACGCCATCCACCGCCAGGAGTCCTCGGGCACCACCGAGAACTTCACGGGCTACCTGGACAAGGCCGCGGCCGGCACCTGGACCTTCGGCAAGGACAAGGTCTGGAAGGCCACCGGCGGCCAGGCCGAGAAGGGCTCCGACGGCGTCGCGGGCGCGATCAAGAAGGCGCCCGGCGCGATCGGCTACGTCGAGTGGTCCTTCGCCAAGGTCAACTCGCTCTCGACCGCCAAGATCTTCAACGGCGCCGGTGAGTACACCGCGCTGACCGGTGCCGCGGCCGGCAAGACCGTCGCGGGCGCCAAGATCACCGGTACCGGCGACGACCTGAAGCTCTCGATCGACTACGCCACCAAGGAGGCCGGGGCCTACCCGATCATCCTGGTGACCTACGAGATCGTCTGCAGCAAGGGCACCCCGGCCGACAAGCTCGACCTGGTCAAGGGCTTCCTCGGCTACACCGTGAGCGCCGCCGGCCAGGCTCAGCTCGAGAAGCTGGGCTACGCCCCGCTGCCCGAGTCGGTCCAGACCAAGGTCGCTGCCTCCATCAAGAACCTGGCCTGACAGGACTCTCCTTGAGCCAGCAGACTCTGCCTGCCACCTCCGCCGGTTCGCCCGGCGGAGGTGGCGGTCTTCCGAGGAAGCGCCGTCTCGGCGCTGACATGATCTTCCGTGGCACCGCGACAGCTGCCGGCTCGATGGTGCTCGTCATCATCGCCGCCATCGCCGTCTTCCTGATCGTCAAGGCCATCCCGGCGATCAACAAGGACACCGAGAACTTCTTCACCTACAAGTCGTGGTTCACCGACGGCGACACCCCGCAGTTCGGTGTCGCGGCGACGGTCTTCGGCACGGTGCTCACCGGCGCGCTCGCGCTGCTGCTGGCGGTCCCGGTGGCCCTCGGCATCGCGCTGTGCCTGTCGCACTACGCGCACCGCCGGGTGGCCACCAGCCTCGGCTTCGTGATCGACCTGCTCGCCGCCGTCCCCAGCGTCGTGTTCGGTCTCTGGGGTCGCGACTACTTCTACGAGCCGATCACCAACTTCTCGAAGTGGCTGCACGACACGCTCGGCTGGCTGCCGATCTTCGGGAGCGAAGGCCCCTACGGCAAGTCGATCCTGCTCGGCTCGATCGTCCTGGCGATCATGGTCCTGCCGATCGTCACCTCGCTCTCCCGCGAGGTCTTCATGCAGACCCCGTCGGAGAACCAGGAGGCCGCGCTCGCGCTCGGCTCCACCAAGTGGGAGATGATCCGCACCGCCGTGCTCCCCTACGGCAAGGCGGGCATCATCGCCTCGGTCATGCTGGGCCTGGGCCGCGCGCTCGGCGAGACGATCGCCCTCGCGCTGACCCTCGGCGGCGTCTACGACATCAAGTGGGACTTCCTCGGCCCCGGCGGTGTCACCATCGCCTCCAACATCGCCAACCGGTTCGGTGAGGCCAACGACACCGGTCGCGGTGCCCTCATCGCCTCCGGTCTGGTGCTGTTCGCCATCACGCTGGTCGTCAACATGGCCGCGCGCGCGATCATCTACCGGCGCCGCGAATTCGTCGGGAGCGCATGATGAGCGTCGAAACCCCTGAGCGCGTCGTCGGGCTGAGCAGCGGCCAGCAGCTGCGCAGCAAGTCACTGCCGTCGTGGTCGGCCTGGGCGGCGGCGGCCGCCGCGATCGCCGTGGCGTTCGTCCTGATCTACCTGACCTCGGCCGGCGGTCTGGTCCTCACCGGGGTCGTCGCGGCCGTGCTGTTCGTGGCGTTCTTCGCGATCGCCGCCTCGATCGTCGAGGGCGGCCGCGCGGCCCGCAACCGGATCGCCACCACGCTGATCTACGGCGCGTTCATCCTGGCCCTGGCCCCGCTGCTGTCGGTGGCCTGGACCCTGGTCAGCAAGGGCACCACCCGCCTCGACGGCAACTTCTTCGGCACGTCGATGAACAACATCGGCGCGTTCGACGAGAAGGGCGGCGCCTACCACGCGATCATCGGCACGCTCGAGCAGGCCGGTCTCGCCACGCTGATCACGGTGCCGCTGGGCATCCTCGGCGCGATCTACATCGTGGAGTACGGCCGCGGCTTCCTGGCCAACGCGATCCGCTTCTTCGTCGACGTCATGACGGGCATCCCGTCGATCGTGTCCGGCCTGTTCATCCTGTCGTTCTGGGTCTTCACGGTCACGCCGCTGTTCAACGACGGCCGGGCCGCCTACTCGGGCTTCGCGGCCGCGCTCTCGCTGAGCGTGCTGATGCTGCCGACCATCGTCCGCTCCACCGAGGAGATGCTGCGGCTCGTGCCCAGCGCGCTGCGCGAGGGCGCCTACGCGCTCGGCGTGGCCCGCTGGAAGACGATCGTCAGCATCGTGCTGCCGACGGCGCTGCCGGGCATCGTCACCGGCGTCATGCTGGCGGTGGCCCGGGCCGCGGGTGAGACCGCACCGGTCCTGCTGGTCGCCGGCGGCCTCAACTCGATCAACTTCAACGTGTTCAGCGGCAACCAGTCGTCCCTCTCCCTGTTCGTCTTCGAGCAGGCCGGGGTCGCCTCGGAGTTCGCGCCCGGCCGCGCCTGGACGGCGGCCCTCACGCTGGTCGTCCTCGTCCTGGTCCTCACCGTCGCGGCGAAGCTTCTGGCCCGCCGAAACAAGCTCGCCCGATGACCCTCTCTGGAGCGCCCCACATGGCAAAGCGCATCGAAGCCCACGGTGTCACCTCGTACTACGGATCCTTCAAGGCCATCGACGGCGTCTCGATGACGATCGAGCCGAAGTCGGTCACCGCTCTCATCGGGCCGTCCGGCTGCGGCAAGTCGACGTTCCTGCGGTCGATCAACCGGATGCACGAGGTCCTGCCCAACGCCAGGATCGAGGGGCAGCTCCTCATCGACGGGCAGAACATCTACGACAAGGACGTCGACGTCACCGCCGTCCGCCGGATGATCGGCATGGTCTTCCAGCGGCCCAACCCGTTCCCGACCATGTCGATCTTCGACAACGTCGTGGCCGGCCTGCGGCTCAACGGCGTGCGCAAGAAGTCGGTGCTCGAGGAGGTCGCCGAGAAGGCGCTCCGCAGCGCCAACCTGTGGAACGAGGTCAAGGACCGGCTCGGCCGCCCCGGCGCCGGCCTGTCCGGCGGTCAGCAGCAGCGCCTGTGCATCGCCCGCGCCATCGCGGTCGAGCCGCAGGTCGTGCTGATGGACGAGCCCTGCTCGGCGCTCGACCCGATCTCCACGCTCGCGATCGAGGACCTGATCACCGAGCTGAAGAACCAGTACACGATCGTGATCGTCACGCACAACATGCAGCAGGCGGCGCGCGTCTCGGACCGCACCGGCTTCTTCTCGATCGACAAGACCGGCGACCCCGGCCGCCTCATCGAGTACGACGACACCGCGAAGATCTTCACCAACCCGTCGGTGAAGAAGACCGAGGACTACATCACCGGCCGGTTCGGTTAGTCGCGTGGGTCAGACAGGGCGGATGGCGTCGGCCGGGTCACGGTCCGACGCCGCCGCCAGGGCCGCCTCGATGCCGCCCGCCTCGGCCAGCTCGGTGAGCGTGAACATGGTGGGCGGCAGCATCGTGAAGCGGCCGTCGGCGGCCTCCGCCGGCGAGCACCACACCGTGTCGTCGGCCTCGCCGCCGACGTCCCTCGTGACCTGACCCTCCGGCAGGGCGGCGAGGAAGAAGTACGTGTCGAAGCGCCGCGGCTCGAACTCCGGCGTGATCCAGCGCGACCACGCCGCCAGCAGGTCGGAGCGCAGCACCAGGCCGTTGTCCGCGAGGAACTCCGCGAAGCCGAGCTCCCGCTGGATCAGCGCGATCCTGGCCCGCTCCCAGTCGGCCCCGCTCACGTCGCCGACCACGGTGTCCACGTCGGCGCCGGCCAGCAGCACCCCGGACTCCTCGAACACCTCCCGGACCGCCGCACAGACCACCGCGCGCGCCACCGACTCCGGAAGGCGCAGCCGCGCGGCCCACTCCGCCGGCGACGGGCCGGCCCAGCCGGGCTGCACCGTCGCGTCCCGCGGGTCGACGCCGCCGCCGGGGAACACGTACATCGACGCGGCGAAGGCCATCGTGGGGACCCGGCGCAGCAGGTACACCTCGAACGGCGCCCGCATGAGCACCACGGTGCTGGCGAGGCGGGGCTCCACCGGTACAGCACCCGACGCCGCGAACTGACGGGCCTGCTCGGCGAGGGCGGGCGGCAGACGGAACTCAACCATCAGGCCACACTAGGGCCTTGCTCGTGCCCGGGGCGGCCGTGGGTGCGGCGCCGCTCCTTCATCTCGGCCTCGTAGAGGTGCCGGCGGCCCTGGACGAGCTCGTCGCGGGCGGTCCGGTCGAGGTCCTTGAAGGTGGTGTAGTAGTCGTCGTCGAAGTCCTCGACGATCTGGAACGTCCAGTGGCCCGCGATGACGTTGCGGCCCACCAGGTCGGTCTGGATCCGCTCGGCGAGTTTCGGGTGGCCGGCCTCGCGGAAGAGCCTGACGGCCTCGTCCAGCATCAGGTCCGCGTGGCCGATCAGCTGGTGCAGGTCGTAGAGGCGGCCACGGGCCCGCTCGACGCACTCCAGGGCCTCGCTCAACTTGCCCAGCGCCTCGACGGTGGCGTCGGAGACACCGTCTGGCCTGCGGTGCTGCTCATCTGGTCCCACGACGGTCCGGTACCCCGCCGAGCACTAGATTGAACGCCATGGCCGACCGCATTCGCTGGGGCATCCTGTCCACCGGCAGCATCGCGAGCACGTTCGTCGAAGACCTGCACCTGCTGCCCGACGCGGAGGTCGCCGCGGTCGGCTCGCGCACCGCGCAGAGCGCCGAGCGGTTCGCGGCCAAGCACGGGATCCCCCGGGCGCACGGCTCCTGGCAGGCGCTGGTCGACGACCCGGAGGTCGACGCGATCTACGTGGCGACGCCGCACACCGCGCACTACGACGCGACGATGCTGTCGCTCGCGGCGGGCAAGGCGACGCTGACGGAGAAGCCCCTCACGCTCGACGTCGCGTCGTCGGAGGCCCTCGTGGCGACCGCCCGCGAGCGCGGCGTGTTCCTCATGGAGGCGATGTGGATGCGCTGCATCCCCGCCATCCGGCGGATGGTCGAGCTCGTCGCGGCCGGCGCGATCGGCGACCCGACCGCCGTGCACGCCGACTTCGGCATGGCCGGCCCGTGGGACGAGTCGCACCGGCTGCTGTCCCGGGCGCTCGGCGGAGGGGCGCTGTTCGACGTCGGGATCTACCCGGTGACGTTCGCGCACCTGTTCCTCGGCGCGCCGTCCAGCGTGCAGGCGTGGGCGCGGATGAGCGCGGGCGGCGTCGACGAGAACACCGGCATCCTGCTCGGTTACGACTCCGGCGCGCTCGCCGCGCTGACCTGCTCGCTGGTCGGCGACAGCGCCCGCCGGGCGACCGTCACCGGCACGACCGGCCGCATCGAGGTGGCCCGCGAGTTCTTCCACCCGTCCGGCTTCACGATCTGGCGCGGCGGCGAGGCCGAGACGGTCGACCTGCCGTTCGAGGGTGCCGGCTACCACTTCGAGGCCGCCGAGGTGCACCGCTGCATCCGGGAGGGCCGCACCGAGAGCCCGCTGGTCCCGCTGTCGGAGACGCTGGACATTTTGACGGTTTTGGATGTTGTACGGGTAAAGGTCGGTCTTGACTACTCGAGCTGAACGGGGCCATCCGTTCGTCGTGTCACCATTACCGTGCGCGATATGGCGAAGGAGATCCGGGCCGATCCCGGCGCGCTGAGCGACCTGGCCGACGCGAGCCTGGCCGCGGCCGCGCACCTGGGCGACCACTTCCGCGGCGGCTACCGCGACCTGCCGGTCCCGGCGACGGCGTTCGGCAACCTCGGCGGCAGCGCCGCCCTGCACGGCACCTGCACCATGGTCCTGCGGGACGCCCAGTCCGTGATCAGCGGGCTGGTGGCGGTCCTGGAGGGCGACGCCGAGCGCCTGTGGCGCACCGCGTTCGCGTATCACGAGGCCGACCGCCTCGCCGACCAGCGCATGGGCGGTTCCCGCGGAGCGCCGGCATGACGAACGCGGGGCTGGTCATGGAGGCGGTCACCGTCGACGACCTGTGGCGGCTCGAGGCGCGGCCCGCGCTGCTCGACGCGGCGGCCGTGGTGTGGCGGCAGGTGGGGCGGGACGCGGACGCGGCGCGCACGGCACTCGACACGGCGGCGCGGCGGCTGGTCTGGGCGGGCGATGCGGCCGACAGCTACCAGTCGCACCGGGGCCGGCTCGGCCGGGACCTGGACGCCGTGACGGGGCTGGCGCCGGAGGTCGCCTACCGGTACGAGGCGATGGCGGCGCTGCTGCGGCGGGGCCAGGACCTGCTCGACGACGCGTGGCGGGCGATCGCCGCCGTGCCGCACCGGCGGGGGCTGGACGGGGTCACGTTCAGCCCGGCGGACCCGGTGCAGGCCGCCGCGGTCGGGCGGGCCGTCACCGAGGCCGCGACGATCCGGTCGGAGATCGCGCAGGCGCTGGTCGTGCACGACGCCGCGCTTCGATCGGCACGCCCGCGGTGGGCGGCGGTGGCGGCCGGCTGGAGCGAGATCGCGGCGGGGCGCGTCGAGGGCTGGCTGGCCGCGGCCGAGGCGTCACACGCCGTCGACGTGATCGTGGCCGGCAGCGTCGTGGTGGACGCCGGCGCCGGCGACGACGTCGTGACGGTGCGCACCGAGGCCGACGGCAGCAGGATCGTGCTGGTCGGCGGGGTGCCGGTGCGCGTGCCAGCGGGTGCGCGGCTGGTCGTGCGGGCCGGGTCGGGCGACGACACCGTCCGTGTGGAGGGCGGCGGCGCGGTCACCGTGCTCGGCGGCTCGGGCGACGACACGCTGGAGGGCGGCGCCGGCGACGACACGCTGCTCGCCGGCGCGGGAGCGGACACGGTGCGCGCGGGCGACGGCGACGACCTGGTGAGCCTGGGACCGTGGCGGGGAGGCGACCAGAAGGCCGAGACGGCCGCGCTCGGCGGCGGGGACGACCGGCTCTGGGGCAGCGGCGGCGTGGCCCGCGTCGACGGCGGGGACGGCGACGACCTGCTCTTCGGCGGCGACGGCGACGACGTGATCAGTGCCGGGGCCGGCGCGGACACCGTCGACGGCGGCGCCGGCGAGGACCGGCTGGCCGGCAACGGTGGCGACGACACGCTCTTCGGCGGCGACTCCGGCGACCACCTCGACGGCGGGGCGGGCGACGACCGGCTCGACGGCGGCGACGGCGCGGACGTGCTCTACGGGCTCTCCGGCCGGGACATCCTGACCGGCGGCGCCGGCGGCGACTACCTGGAGGGCGGCACCGGCGACGACGTCCTCGACGGCGGCGACGGCCGGGACGTGCTGTCCGGCGGGCAGGGCGACGACACGCTGACCGGCGGGGCCGGCGACGACGTCGTCTACTCCGGTGCCGGCGCCGACGCCGTGCGCGGCGGTGAGGGCGACGACCTGCTCTACGGCCAGGGCGACGACCGGGCCGCCGGGGTCGAGCACATGACCGGGGTCGCGACATCCATGGACGCGTTCATCCGGATCGACGGCGACGCGGAGTTCGCCGAGCGGGTCCGGACGGACTTGGACCTGCTCGCCGCCTCCCCCGCCGGCCGGCAGATGCTGGCCGCGCTGCAGGCGACCGCGGTGCCGATCACCATCCGGCCGGTGGGCGACGACAACGGCTACGCCGAGCCGGGGCCGTGGCCGGTGATCCGCTACAACCCGGCGTGGGGTGCCCTGCAGGACGGCCGCCCGCCGCTGTCGACGCTGTTCCACGAGCTGGCGCACGTGTACGACTTCACGCACGGGACGGCCGACGAGCACCCGTACAACGGCGCCAGCGGACGCGACGTGGACGGTCTGGGCAACCCGGTGCTCAACCTCGAACGGCAGGCGACCGGGCTGCCCATCGACCATGACGGTGACCCCGCGACCGCCAACCGCCTCGACCCGCGGCACCCGATCGAGCTCACCGAGAACGGCCTGCGCACCGAGATGCGCCTGCCGCTCCGGGACACGTACGGCCGCCCCTAGGACCTGCTTCATAAGGGATGGCCGGGCTGCGGCGGGCCCAGACGCCGCCTGGAACCACGCCGGTCACACCCGGATACAACACCGGTATCCGGGCGCGCCCGGCGCGGCCCCAGATCGACGCCTGGACCTCGCCTCGCCTCGACCCCCCTTATGAAGCAGGCCCTAGGGCCTATGGGGGCTCAGAACATCCAGCGCGAGATCGCGTAGGCGAGGACGGCGATGGCTCCCGCGGCCGGGAAGGTGAGGACCCAGGCGACCAGGATGTTGCCAGCCACGCTCCACCGGACCGCGGAGAGCCGCTTCGTCGCGCCGACGCCCATGATCGCCGAGGTGATCGTGTGGGTCGTCGAGATCGGCACGCCCAGCCACGAGGTGGTGAAGAGCACACCCGAGGCGACCGTCTCGGCGGCGAAGCCCTGCGGCGGGTCGAGGTCGATGACCTTGCGGCCCAGGGTGCGGATGATCCGCCAGCCGCCGGAGTACGTGCCGAGCGCCAGCATCGTGGAAGAGGTCCAGAACACCCACTCGGGGATGTGGCTGGTGTTGTCCTGGTAACCGCCGGCGTACAGGGCGAGGACCACGATGCCCATGGTCTTCGCGGCGTCCTGCATGCCGTGGCCGACCGACATCGCCGCGGCCGAGGCGGTCTGTGCGTAGCGGAAGCCCTTGTTGAGCTTGCGCGGGTTGCCCTTCCGGAAGATCCACATGATGGCGATCATCGCGACGCCGCCGAGCGTGAAGCCGACCAGCGGCGAGGCCACCATCGGGATGACGACCTTCTCCACGATGCCGCCCCACAGGACGGTGGCGTCGTCGACGCCGAAGAGCATCGCCCCGAGCGAGGCGCCGACCAGGCCGCCGACCAGGGCGTGCGACGAGGAGGAGGGGATCCCGAAGTACCAGGTGACGAGGTTCCACGCGATGGCGCCGACGACGCCGGCGAACACGATGCCGAGGCCGCTCATCCCGCTCGGCGGGTGGATGATGCCGCTGCCGACGGTCTTGGCGACCTGGCCGCCGAGGTGCGCGCCGGCGAAGTTGCCGAGCGCGGCCATGATCAGACCCGTGCGCGGGCTGAGCGCGCGGGTGGAGACTGAGGTCGCGATCGCGTTGGCCGCGTCGTGGAACCCGTTGGTGTAGTCGAACACCAGTGCCACGAGGATGACGGCCAGCACCGCGACGAGCTGCGCGCTGATGTCACGACTCCTTGACGACGATGGTCTCGACGGTGTTGGCCACGTGCTCGAAGGCGTCGCACGCGGCCTCGAGCTCGTCGACGACCTCCTTCATCTTGAGCACGGTGAGCGCGTCGTACTCGCCGGAGAAGAGCCGCACGAGCAGCATGCGGTAGGCGTTGTCGCCCTCGTTCTCCAGGCGGTTGCACTCGACCCAGTACTCCTCGAGGTTCTTCATGGTCTTCAGCCGCGGCATGGCCTCGGCGGTGAGCCGGGCCTGCTGGTCGAGGACCTTGACGATCTCGTGCAGCTCACGGGGCAGCGACGGCAGCTTGGTCAGGCCGTACAGGTACAGCAGGCTGCCGACCGCCTCGAGGTGGTCCATCACGTCGTCGAGCAGCGATCCAAGCCGGTAGATGTCCTCCCGGTCGAACGGCGTGATGAAGCTGGAGTTGATCTTCTTGTAGAGCTCGTGCGTGATCGCGTCACTGTCGTGCTCGACCTCGACCAGCCGCTCGCTGACCGTCATCACGTCGACGCCGGGCACCGCGAGCTCGGAGAGCAGCTCCGTGCCCTTCACCAGGTTCCCCGCCGCACGGGTGAAGAAGTCGTAGAACGAATCGTCACTGGGACGGAGCCTCAAACGCACAGCCTGACCTCGAGACGTGAACGAAATCCGCGAGGGCCGGTTGGTCCTCGGCGGGAATGCTAGATCCCGCCGCCGACCTCGGCAGAACCGCAGTCCTGTGACCTTGTGCAGTTCATCTTCCGTTCAGCTTTTGTTCATCTTGTACGGCGGGCCGCCGGGGCTCGGCCCGATGCTTTCGCTCGCGATCGACTGGTTTGCGGAGAAATCTTGCGAGTTGGGCCCTGTGACGGCTGGCGATGAGGTCGGCACCCGCGGCGCGCAGCTCCTGCCAGAACGCCAGGCGGACGTGCCGCGGCTCCTCGGGGACGCCGACGAACCGGATCCGGCGGCCGCCGGCGTGCGCGGCGCCGACCAGCGACCGCAGGATGTGCCGCGCCTCCGCGGGGAACTCGGGCCACTCCTCCTGCGGGTCCCAGCCGATCCGCGCGCCGAGCGCCTCGGTGACCAGCGGCGCGACCGTGACGGGCAGGCCGCCGGGCTCCAGGTCGCTGAAGCGGCCCTCCAGGAACGCGAACCGCTCGTAGGCGCCGAGCAGGTCGGCGCGGGACCAGTACGGGCCGGTGAGCACGACGGTGATCGCGCCGGGCACGACGCGGCCGCCGAGGAACGTGGTGAGCAGCTCGGCTCGCGGGCGCAGGAGGAGGTCGAGGGCCTCGTACTCCGGGCGGGCGGCCTGCAGCAGCAGCGCGGCCCGCTGCTGCGGCGCCGTCATGCGCGGCGGCGGGCCCGGCTCCGGGTCGGCGTGGACGAGCAGCAGGAACGGCTCAGCGCGGCGCGGGTGGACCCGGCCGAGCGGGCTCTCGTCGACCAGCGCCGCGAGGGGCTCCAGGACGGCCTGCTCGAAGGTCGGCGCCGGCTCGCCGTCGGGCATGGCGCAGTCCAGGCGCAGGACCGGCGGCGCGGTGTCGGTGTCGAGCCGGACGGCCACCTCGACGCCCGCGAAGCCGGCGCGGACGGCGGCCGCGACGGGGTCGGCGGGGCCGTCGACCGCCACGAGAAGGCCGTCGGCGAGGTACGGCCGGCCGCGCCGCGCCCGCGCCGCGGCCAGTGCGCCCATCGCCGCGAGGCCCACCATGCCGCTGGCGACCGTGGCAAGACCATTGCTCATCCCTAAATGGTATGTAACACGCATATCGCCCGGGTGAGAAACGCCCTGCTTGAATGGGTGTCGTGGTGGATCAGTTCAGCGCGCACCGTGACCATCTCTTCGGCGTGGCGTACCGGATGCTCGGCAGCCGGGCCGATGCCGAGGACGTCGTGCAGGACGCCTGGCTGCGGTACGCCGGGGCGGACACCTCCGGGGTCACCGACCTGCGGGCCTGGCTGACCACCGTCACCGGACGGCTGTGCCTCGACCAGCTGCGGGCCGCGAAGGTGCGCCGGGAGGCGTACGTGGGGCCGTGGCTGCCTGAACCGCTGGTGGAGCGTCTCCCCGACCCGTCGCAGGTGGACCCGGGCGAGCGGGTGTCGTTCCGGGACAGCGTAAGCATGGCGCTGCTGCTGGTGCTCGACGCCCTGACCCCCGAGCAGCGGGTGGCGTTCGTGCTGCACGACGTGTTCGCGGTGCCGTTCGCGGAGGTGGCGGCGGCCCTCGGTACAACACCTGAGAACGCAAGGCAGCTGGCCTCCCGCGCCCGCCGTGCGGTCACCGACGGCGAACGCCGCCACACGACGGACCGGGCGCTGCAGGCTTCGGTGCTGACCGCCTTCACCGCGGCGGCGGCCGGCGGGGACATCGAGGCGCTGCTCAAGCTGCTCGCCCCGGACGTGGTCGCCCTCGGCGACGGCGGCGGCGTCGTGTCCGCGGCCCGGCGGCCGATTCTCGGGGCGTCCGACGTGGCCCGCTTCGTGCTGGGCCTGTACCGCCGCACCGCCGATGTGTCGATCGAGGTCGCGCTGGTCAACGGCGACCTGGGGTTGGTGGTGCACTTCGACGGGGCCGCCGCGGTCGCCGGCTTCGGGATCAGCCAGTCGGGGCTCATCACCGGGCTCTACAACCAGCTCAACCCCGCGAAGCTGTCACTGGACGAGATCTAGCCATTCGCGGTACTTGTCGCCGAACGGCTCGATGCGCTGCGAGACGGCGCCGAAGAGCCAATCGGCGCTGGCCTGTGCCTCGGCGATCACGTCGGCCGGGTAGGCGTACCTGACCTGGTGCGCGGCGAACTCGTCCTCGTCGAGCAGCTCGACCGCGCCCGTGCGCCGGCGCCGGACGTCGAGGTCCAGGTCGATCATTGTGACCTCCGTCTCCTCCACCCAATGGGGGACGGTGGTGATGTCGCAGTAGATCTCGGTGCGGTGCGGTGCCGCGTTGAAGCACGCGGTCCACCAGGCCTGGCGCGGGAAGAGCAGCACGTGCGGCGCCTCGACCGGGCCGGTCCTCGTCGGTCCGCGGTGCACGATCGTGCCGGTGTCGGCGCCGACCCAGATGCCGTGGTCGTCCTCGCCGAGGATCCTGGTCTCGTAGTTCCAGTGCAGTGAACCGTCGAATTTGCGGTAGACCACCTTTGGCATGCGCCCACAGTACTGATCGTGTTGGTGCCCGCAGGTTTCTGTCGTACCGAGGCGGTAGCTTCTTGGTCGTGACTGCCACGCTTGCGACCGCTGATCTGCTTTCCGCTGCCGTCGGTGCCGTGCCCGGCGGCATGGAGCGGCCCGGGCAGCAGCAGATGGCCGAGGCGATCGCCGCGGCCGCCTCGAGTGAGGAGCACCTGCTCGTCCAGGCCGGCACCGGCACCGGCAAGTCCCTGGCCTATCTCGTGCCGTCCCTGCTGGTCGACGGCCCCGTCGTGGTGTCCACCGCCACCCTCGCGCTGCAGTCGCAGCTCGTCGACCACGACCTGCCCCGGCTCGCCGACGCGGTGGAGCCGCTGCTGCGCCGGCGCCCGACCTTCGCCGTGCTCAAGGGCCGGCACCACTATGTCTGCCTGGCGCGGCTGGAGGGCACCTCCGCCGACGAGCCCGACGACGCGCTCTTCGACGTCGGCGAGGCCCGGCCGACCCGTTGGCTCGGCGAGGCGGGGCGGATCGGCAAGCACATCGAGCGCCTCCGCGACTGGGCGATGGAGACCGAGACCGGCGACCGCGACGAGCTCGACCCGGGCGTCGACGACTCCGCATGGAAGCTGGTCTCGATGCCCGCCCGCGAGTGCGTCGGGGCGGCCCGCTGCCCCTATGGGTCGGAGTGCTTCGCCGAGGCCTCCCGCGCCCGTGCCCGCGAGGCCGACATCGTCGTCACCAACCACAGCCTCCTCGCCGTCGACATGCTCAGCGGCCGCATGATCATCCCGCCGCACAAGCTCCTCGTCGTCGACGAGGCGCACGAGCTCGCCGACCGGGTCAGCTCCGCCTCGCAGGCCGAGCTGACCCCCGAGCTGCTGGAGCGCGCCGCCCGCCGCTGCCGCCCCTATGTCGACGACGACGTCGCCGACCGGCTCATGGAGGCCGGCGACACGCTCACCGTCGCGCTCGCCGACGCCCCCGCGGGCCGCATCACCGACGGCCTGCCCACCACCCTCGGCGAGGCGCTCACGCTCCTCGACGGCGGCGGCCGCAAGGCGATCGACGCGATCGGCGAGGTCAAGGCCGACGACGCCGACCCCGTCCGCAAGCAGCAGGCCAAGACCATGGTCGCCGACCTCACCAAGATCGCCCAGCGCATCCTCTCCGACGCCGAGCACGACGTGACCTGGATCGAGCGCGACGACCGCGGCCGCCGTGCGGTGGTCGTCGCCCCCCTCTCGGTCGCCGGCACGCTCAACACGCACCTGTTCCACGAGCGCACCGTCGTCGCGACCTCGGCCACCCTGGCGCTCGGCGGGCAGTTCGACACCGTGGCCCGCTCGCTCGGCCTGCCTGTCACGGCCCCGGCGCCGGTCCCGGCTCAGCCTTCGTCGCCGGGGGCCGCCGCTCGCGACGCGGTCATGCGCGCCTCCGCCGCCCGCGACGAGGCCGACCTGGCGTGGAGCTCGCTCGACGTGGGCTCCCCGTTCGACTATGCCAAGCAGGGCATCCTCTATGTCGCCGCCCACCTGCCCCGCCCGCAGACCTCCGGCCTGTCCGAGCCGGCGGCCGACGAGATGGTCGAGCTCGTCCAGTCCCTGGGCGGCCGCGCCCTCGGCCTCTTCTCCTCCCGCAAGGCCGCCGAGCGCGCCGCCGAGGTCCTCCGCGCCCGCGCCCCCGGCATCACGATCCTCCTGCAGGGCGAGGAGGCACTGCCGATCCTCGTCCGCAAGTTCCGCACCGACCGCAACAGCTGCCTGCTCGGCGTCATGTCCCTCTGGCAGGGCGTCGACGTGCCGGGCGACGCCTGCCAGCTCGTCATCATCGACCGCCTCCCCTTCCCCCGCCCCGACGAGCCCCTCGCCGCCGCCCGCTCCGCCGCCGTCGACTCCGCCGGCGGCTCGGGCTTCGCCGCCGTCAGCGTCCCGATCGCCGCGGTCCGCCTGGCACAGGGCGTCGGCCGCCTGATCCGAGCCCGCACCGACAAGGGCGTCGTGGCCGTCCTCGACTCCCGCCTGGAGACGGCCCGCGGCTACGGCCCTTACCTGCGCGCCTCCCTCCCCCCGTTCTGGTACACCACAAAGCCCGACGTCGTCCGCGCCGCCCTCCGCCGCCTGTCCACCACCTGACGCGCCCGCTCCCCCCTCGTGGACCGCGCCCCCTTCGCCAGTCCCACCCAGCGCTGACAGCGGTCACGTCCGCCACCGCGCCGAACCTGCCCTGCCGCCCCGTCCACCATCTGACCGCCCACTCCGCCCCCGCCCTCTCGCGGACCGCACCCTTCGCCAGTCCCACCACCCCGACGGCGGTCACATCGGCCACCACCGGACCTGACCTGCCCCTGCCGTCCGACCGCCACCTGACCGCCCACTCCGCCCCTGCCTCCACGCGGACCGCACCGCCTTCGCCGGTCGCCAGCCCACGATCAGCCCACGCCGCACCGACGGCAGTCACGTCCGCCACCGCGCCGGAACTGCCTCGCATCCCGGATCGGCCTACGTCCCCGCCGGCTACCGTCCAACCGTGGCCGCTGCCGCCGCACCGCTCGACACACCAGCCGAGCCCAACAACCCAGCCCATTGCACGACACCCACCACTGGCCAGCACTGCCGTGCCGACCGACACAGCGCCGATCGAACGATCGCCCTCCGCCGCCTGACCGCCGCTCCAGGCCTGATCAGCGCTGGGACCGGACCGCCGTCGTAGGCCGCCAGCCCCACAACCAGTCCCACGGCCAGACTCCCGACAACAGTCACGTCCGCCGCCCCGCCGGACCTGCCTCGCATCCCGGATGGCCTACGTCCCCGTCGGCTGCCGTCCCACCATCGCCGCTGCCGCCACGCCCCTCGACACACCAGCCGCGCCCAACAGACCCAGCCCACCGCACGACACCCACCACCGCCGTGCCGACCCGATACAGCGCCGATCGAAACAGCCGCCCTCCCGCCGCCAGACCGCCCGCTCCGGGCCTGACCAGCACTGAGACCGGACCGCCGTCGTAGGCCGCCAGCCCCACAACCAGTCCCACCGCCAGACTCCCGACAGCAGTCACGTCCGCCGCCCCGCCGGACCTGCCTCGCATCCCGGATCGACCCACGTCTCCGCCGACTGCCGCCCAACCATCGCCGCTGCCGCCGCACCGCTCGACACACCAGACGGGCCCAACAGACCCAGCCCACCGCATGACACCCACCACTGGCCAACACCACTGCCCCGGTCGACATGCTGGCCCGGTCCAGCGACACCGCCCACCGCACCTCAGCCCGCCACCGGCCGGCGTCGCGCCGTGCCGACCGACACAGCGCCGATCGAAACGGTCGCCATCCGCCGCCTGACCGCCCGCTTCGGCCCTGACCCCACTCGGACCGCGCCGACTTCGTGGGTCGCCAGTCCCCACAACTCCGTCCGCCTTCTGACCGTCTGCTCCGCCCCCGACCTCCTCGCGGACCGCACCGACTTCACTCACCGCCAGCCCACAGCCAGCCATGCCCAGCAACCCCAGCCGACCGCACGGCGCCCTCCCCACCGCCTGCCAGGACTGCCGCGCCGGCCGAGTCCAGCGGCACCGTGCTTGCAGTGCGCTTCTCCTGTGGCTGGCTTGATCCAAGGACAGGGCTGGCTGCCGGCGCGGCCAGGGCTGGACTTCGATCACCACGTCGACCGGCGCCACCTCGCTGTGGGCGGAGTGCTGCCACCTGGTCGGTGCGCCGGTCTGGTTCGAAGGGCGGGCCTGGCCGGTGGCACGAGCAGGGTCAATCCGCGGAGATGATGACCGAGTCGGGGGGTGGTTCGTGGCGGTGTTGGACCAGGTGGCGGATGCCGGTGTTGAGGACGGCTACCAGGGGGACGGCTACCAGGGCGCCGATGATGCCGGCCAGGACGACGCCGGTGGAGATGGCGACGATGACGGCCAAGGGGTGGACGGAGACGGCGCGGCCCATGATGAGGGGCTGGAGGACGTGGCCTTCGAGTTGTTGGACGGCGATGACGCCGATGAGGACGACCAGGGCGCTGATCGGGCCTTCGTCGACGAGGGCGACGAGGACGGCCACGGCGCCTGAGACGGTGGCGCCGACGATGGGGACGAAGGCGGCCAGGAACACCATTGTCGCCAGGGGGAACCAGAAGTCCACGTCGATGATGACCAGGAGCAGGCCGATGCCGAGGGCGTCGATGAAGGCGACCAGCACCGTCGCGCGGACGTAGGCGACCAGGGTGCGCCAGGCGGCCTCGCCGGCGCGGCGGATGGGGTCGCGGGCGGGGGTGGGCAGGACGCCGGTGAGGAAGAGCCAGATGCGGTGACCGTCGCGCATGAAGAAGAACGTGACGAAGAGCACCAGCAGGAGGAGCGCGAAGAACTCGATGGTGGCGGTGGCGGTGGAGACAGCGCTGTCGGTGAGGCTGCCGCGGTTGTCCTTGAGCCAGTTGGTGGCGGCGTCGAAGGTGGCGTCGAGCTGGCTGCCGTTGAGGTGCAGCGGGCCGGTGGTGAGCCAGTCCTGGATCTGGTTGACGCCGGCCGAGGCCTTGTCGGCCAGGTTGGGGAAGCCGTCGACGAACTCGCTGACGACCAGCGTGAGCACGCCCGCGACGGCGGCGAGGCCGGTGACGAGCACCAGGAACGCGGCCAGGGACGGCGGGAGCTTCACGCGGCGGCGCAGGAACTCCATCATCGGCGCGAGCAGGGCGGACAGCAGCAGGGCGATGCTCAGCGGGATGAGCACCGTGTCGAGCCGGCTGACCAGCCAGAGCAGGACCGCGAGGGCCGCCACGAGGACCAGCAGGCGCCACGACCAGGCGGCGGCGAGCCGCAGGCCACGCGGGATCTCGGCGTCGTCGCGGCTCATCGTCGACGAGTGGATCACGTCGGGCTCGGCCGGCGGTGGAGGCGGCGGCACCTCAGCCTCAGCCACTTCCGCGGCGATCGCCTCGCGTTCGAGGCGGGCGTTTTCGAGACGCTGCTCGTACGCCCGCCGGAGATTGGCGCGCACCTGATCGAACCGGCCCACGAAACCCCCTGTGAATGCCTGCGAACCGACCGGACGCTTCACCGTAGTCCGGGTCCCGCGGCGATCGCACGTACCCAGGCGGTAGCGTCGCAACCGTGACAGCCCAGCCAGCCGCCGGTTACCCGCCGGCCACCACCCCGCCCGTCGTGTCCGATGTGGAAGGGGGCCTGCCGATCCGGTTGCTGCACGACCGGGTCCTCGTCCGGCTCGAAGGGGCCGAGGGCGAGCGCCGGCACGCGTCCGGCATCGTGATCCCGGCCACGGCGTCGGTGGGGCGGCGCCTGTCGTGGGCCACGGCCGTCGGGGTGGGGCCCAACGTACGGTCGATCGTGGCCGGCGACAGGGTGCTGTTCGACCCGGAGGACCGCTCCGAGGTGGAGCTGCAGGGCCGCGACTACGTGCTGCTGCGCGAGCGGGACGTGCACGCCGTCGCGGCGCGGCGGGTCGAGCCGGACTCGACGGGGCTCTATCTGTAGGTGTAGGGGTAGGGGTATCCGGCGTACATCGGCGGCGGGGGCGGAGGCGGCGGCACGACGACCGGGACGGGCACGACCGGGGTGGGCGGAGCGGCGAGCACCCGGACCATCCCGTCCGGGAAGGTGATGTGATACCTGCTGCCGTCCCACACCGCCATGGGTGCCTGCGGATCGCGCCCGACGAAGACCTGCCGGTAGGCGGCGAGCGCCGTCAGCAGCTGGCGTTCCTCGGCGAGCGCCTCCATCCGGCGGGCCGGCGTGTTGTCCAGGCCGCGGCGCATGCCGTCGCGGAGCAGGGCGAGCTTCGTCGCGTCGAACTGGAAGGCTTTCATCGCCTTGGCACCCGGGTCTCCGGCGACCCGCTTGGCCCACCGGCGGGCGGACAGCCGCCTGCCGAGCGTGCCGAGCGACGCCACCTCCGGCGGGGAGAACCAGCCGGCCCGCGCGTACTCGGTGAGCATCCGCTCGGTCAGCCTGCCCTCGGCCGCGCGCTGCCACAGCGCGAAGCCGACCATGCAGAGGAAGATCGGCATCATGACGGAGAAATAGCCGTACAGCAGGATGATCGGCTTCGCGGCGGCGATCACCGACATGAGGTTCCACGAGCCGTGCAGCAGCATCGCGAGCAGCAGGCCGGCGAGGGGTGCGAGCCACTTGACCGCCTTCGTCGAGCTGCGCGACGCGGTGCCGAGCCCGATCGCGGTCATCGACGTGAAGAGCGGGTGCGCGAACCCGGTCATCAGGATGCGCACGATGAAGATGCCGACGAGCGCCGCCGCGCCCTTCACCGCGCCGCCCTGCTCGGCGGTGTCGGCGTAGCCCTTGTACCCGAGGTACAGGATGTTCTCCACCATCGCGAACCCGGTCGCGGACAGCCCGCAGTAGACGATGCCGTCGATCAGGCCGGAGAACGCCCGGGGGCGGCGCCACAGCAGCAGGACCGGCCCGAGGGCCTTCATGCTCTCCTCGATGAACGGCGCGACCACGACCGCCACGATCGCGTCCGACAGGCCGAGCTTGTCGGCGAGCACCCCGCCGGCGGTGTTGACCACGAGCGCCACGCCGGTGGCCACGCACGCGCCCCAGCCGAAGACGAAGACGAGATAGCGGACGGGCTCCGGCTCGTACCGGTCGAGCCACAGGAAACAGGAGACCAGCAGCGGCACCGGGATGACGGCCGCGCCGACGCCGATGACGAGGGCGGTCCATCCGCCGCTGAAGCCGAAGAACGCCAGCAGCGCGACGCCGCACGCCGCGATGCCGCCCATGACGCCGATGAGCGTCCAGAGGCGGCGGCGGTCGGAGCGCTTGGCGGGCGGCGCGGCGGCCAGGGCGAGGGCCGCGGTCGGGTAGCGCTGCTCGCCGGTGTCGGGGGCGGCGTCCTCCGTCACGTTGGGCACGACGTCGCCGCCGGCCGCGTCCCACCCCTGCGGCGCGGCCAAGCCGGCGGCCGGGCCGGCCGCACCACCAAAAGTGCCGCCTGTAGCTCCGCCGGAAGCACCGCCGGAAGCACCGGCCGATGCGTCGGGCCCCTTGTCCAGGGCGACCGGACCGCCGCTGGACGGGACCGGACCGCCGCTCGACGGGGCAGGTACGGGGATCGGAGCTGCCCAGGGTGACCGTTCCTCGGGCGCGGCAGAGGCCGCCGCTGGTCGTACATCACCCGACGACGGCAACAAGGTGGCGTCACGGTTACCCGGATCCTGGGGCGTCCCAGTCGGCGGGAGATCGGTCATGGGCCAACCATATCCGCGCTACGGTGAGACCAGGTCATGAGTGCCAGCGCTGAAGCCCCGGCTTGCTGGCCGGCAACCCTCGCGTTCGCGGCGGGGTGCCCCGGGTGATGACACGGTCCGGCACGCGGTGTGTCCGGGCAAGCGCGAGCGGAGGACTCTGCCATGTCCACGATCCTGTCCCCCGGTGACGTGAAGCTGCGCGACGGCCGCAGCGTCGACTTCGCCAACCTCGACATCGCCGCGACCGCCCCGTGCCTGCGGGCGGTAGCCGACGCGGTCGCCGAGCTCCTGCCGTTCTACGGCAGCGTCCACCGCGGCGCCGGCGCGCTCTCGGAGCGGTGCACGCGGGAGTACGAGCAGGCCAGAGAGACCGTCGCGGACTTCGTCGGCTGCCGCGACGGCGACACGGTCGTCTTCACCCGCAACACCACCGACGCCCTGAACCTGCTGGCCAGGGCGGTGCCCGAGGGCACGACGGTGCTCACGTTCGACGGGGAGCACCACGCCAACCTGCTGCCGTGGCAGCAGAGCCTCCACCTGGACGCGCCGCGCTCGCCGCAGGAGGCGGTGGAGTCGCTGGAGTGGGCGCTGCGCCGGCAGCCGTGCGGCCTGGTCAGCGTCACGGCGGCGAGCAACGTGACCGGCGAGGTGTGGCCGGTGGCGGCGCTCGCCGAGGTGGCGCACCGCTACGGGGCCCGGCTGGCGGTCGACGCGGCGCAGCTCGCCCCGCACGCCCCGGTCGACCTGACCGCGCTGGGCGCCGACTACGTGGCGTTCTCCGGGCACAAGCTCTACGCGCCGTTCGGGGCCGGGGTGCTGGCCGGGCGGGCGGACTGGCTGGACGCCGCCGAGCCGTACCTGGCCGGGGGCGGCGCGAGCGCCAGCGTCGGCGACGACCTCGACGTCCGGTGGGCGACCGGGCCGGCGCGGCACGAGGCCGGCACGCCCAACCTGCTCGGCGCCGTCGCGATCGCGGCCGCGTGCCGGGCGCTCGCCGCCGCCGACCACTCCGTGGAGCGGGCCCTGGTGGCACGGCTGCGGGCGGGCCTGGCGCGGCTGCCGCACGTGGAGGAGCTGCGGCTGTTCGAGGCGGACGCGGAGCGGGTCGGCATCGTGTCGTTCGCGGTGCTGGGCGAGGACCCCGGCGCGCTGGCCACGACGCTCGGCCGGGACCACGGGATCGGGGTGCGGACGGGGCTGTTCTGCGCGCATCCGCTGACCCGGCGGCTGCTGTCGGAGGCGACGGCCAGGATCGCCCCGTCGGCGCCGGTGCCGCCCCAGGCGGTGCGGGCCAGCTTCGGCCTCGGCACCACGGAAGCCCACATCGACCGCCTCCTGGAAGCCCTGCGCCGCTGAGCCACCAGGCCCGCCGCCACGATCCCGCGGCACCGGCGGCGCCGGCACGATCCGGTGCGGTGTCGGCGGCGCGCCGGCACCGCACCGGGTCACGGCCCGGCGGTGGCGCGGTCCAGCACGACGGAAGGGGTGAGGTCGGCGATGGTCAGCGTGCCCTCGGCGACCTCGTCCCAGGTCAGCGGGGCCGACACCGTCGGCAGGGCACCCGCGCGCAACGAGAACGGCGCGACCGTCGTCTTGAAGGCGTTGTTCTGACTCCAGTCGATGAAGACCTTCCCCGGGCGGAGCTGCTTCGCCATCCGGGCCACGATCAGGTCGGGCCGGAGGCGGGCGAGCTCCTCGGCGACATCCTTGACGTACGCGCTGATCTCGTCGGCGGTCTCCTCGCCGGACAGCTCGGCGGTCAGCTGCATGCCCTTGCGGCCGGAGGTCTTGGCGGCCGGCTCCAGGCCGTCGGCGGCGAGCCGGTCCCGGACCAGCAGGGCCACCTCGTAACAGTCGGCGAGCGTGGCCGGCGGGCCGGGGTCGAGGTCGATGACGAGCAGGTCGGGGTTGAGCGGCGAGCCGTCGGCGGCGACGCGCCACTGCGGGGTGTGCAGCTCGAGCGCGGCGAGGTTCGCCAGCCAGACCAGCGTGGCCAGCTCCTCGACGACGATGAAGTCGATGGTCTCGCGGCCACGGCTGGAGCCGGGCACCGGCAGCCGGACGGTGCGGACCCAGTCGGGCGTGCCGGCCGGCGCGTTCTTCTCGAAGAAGCTGATGCCGTCGACCCCGTTGGGGTAGCGGATGCGGGTCAGGGGCCGGCCGGCGAGGTGCGGCAGGAGGACCGGCGCGATGCGGGTGTAGTAGTCGATGATCTCGCCCTTGGTGTAGCCGACCTGCGGGTACAGGACCTTGTCGAGGTTGGTCAGGTCGAGGTGCCGCCCCTCGACCTCGACCCGGACCTTGTCAGGCATCGACGCCGCCCAAGGAGGAAGCGACGTCCGCGGGGGTGAGGTCCGGCCGAAGGCGCAGGAAGCGCGGGAAGCGGAGCCGCCCGTCGCGCGTCCGGTGGCTGAACTTCACCTCCACCACCAGCGTCGGCGTGACCCAGGTCGCGCCGCGGGCGTCCTCGCGGGGCACGGTGCCGGCGAAGGGCGGCTGCGGCACCGACAGGTCACGCAGCGCGTCCAGCAGGGCGCGCTCGGCCGCGTTGGAGATCCCCCCGCCGACCCGGCCGCTGAAGGCGAGCAGCCCACCGGCCGCCGGCACCCCGACGAGCAGGGCGCCGAGGGCGCGCTTGCCGGGCCGCCAGCCGCCGACGACGAACTCGCAGCTCTCCTCCAGCTTGACCTTCACCCAGTCCGGCGAGCGGAGGCCGGGGTGGTAGTGCGAGCCGGTCCGCTTCGCCACCACGCCTTCGAGGGCGTTGTCGCGGCTGGCGGCGACGGTCGCCGGGCCGTCGTCGAAGCACGGCGGGATCACCGCCCGCGCCCCCAGCGCGAGCCCTTCGAGGATGCGGCGGCGGCTGGTGTACGGCGATGCGAGCACATCCTTGCCCGCGGCCCTCAGCACGTCGAACGCCAGGTAGGACACGGGCAACGCGACCGCCAGCCGCGCGGCCCGGGCCGGCTCGCGGACGTGCATCCGCTCGGCCAGCAGCTGGAAGGACGGCCGGCCGGCCTCGTCCATGGTGACGACCTCGCCGTCGAGGACGGTGTCGTCGAGGCCCTCGCCGATCGCCGCGAGCTCCGGATAGGCGGCGGTCACCTCGACCCCGCTGCGCGCGTAGAGACGGGTGACGCCGGCGGTGACGACGGCGATCGCCCGGATGCCGTCCCACTTGAACTCATACGACCAGCCCGGCCCGGTCGGAAGCGGGCCGGTCGAGGCGAGCATCGGTGCGGGCGGCCCGGTCCCCATCACCCCACGATAGTTCGCCGCCGACTTCCTCGCGTGGAGGTCGATTCGATGCGAAGCTGGTGTTCCGAGGTCAACACGCTGCGGAAAGGGATCCCTTAATGCGCGCGATCTGGAAAGGCGCGGTCTCCTTCGGGCTCGTGTCGATCGCCGTCCGGCTGTATTCGGCGACAGAAGAGAAGGACATCCGCTTCAACCAGGTGCACCGCGACGACGGCGGCCGGATCAAGTACAAGCGGGTGTGCTCGATCGACGGCGAGGAGGTCGCATATGACGACATCGCCAAGGGGTACGACCTCGGCGGCGGCGAGATGGTGATCCTCACCGACGAGGACTTCGCCGACCTGCCCCTGACCACGAGCAGGGCGATCGAGGTGCTGGAGTTCGTGCCGGCCGAGCAGGTCGACCCGATCCTCTACAACAAGGCGTACTACCTGGAGCCGGACAAGACGGCCGCGAAGCCCTACGCGCTGCTGCGCGACGCGCTCACCAACACGGAGCGGGTCGCGATCGTCAAGGTCGCGCTGCGGCAGCGGGAGCAGCTGGCGACGCTGCGGGTCCGCGAGGACGTGCTGGTCCTCAACACGATGCTGTGGCCCGACGAGATCAGGGCGGCGAAGTTCGACATCCTCGACGAGGACGTGTCGGCGCGCCCGGCGGAGCTGGCGATGGCCGGTTCCCTGATCGAGTCGATGGCCGCGGACTTCGACCCGTCGACGTACACGGACAACTACCGCGAGGCGCTGCAGGAGGTCATCGACGCGAAGGTGGCCGGCCGGGAGGTCGTCCAGCCGGAGGAGACCGAGGAGGCGCCGGCCGCGGCGGTCGACCTGATGGCGGCGCTGCGGGCGTCCGTGGAGCGGGCGAAGGCGGCGCGCGGCGAGCCGGCCCAGGCGCCCGCGAAGAAGGCCGTGAAGACCGCCGCCGCGAAGGACGACGACGTGGCCGAGGCGACCCCGATCAAGCGGACCCCGGCGAAGAAGGCGCCCGCGGCGAAGAAGGCGACGCCCGCGAAGAAGGTCACCCCAGCGAAGGCGAGGAAGTCCGCCTAGCTGGTGGTGCGGGTGAAGTAGACCGTCGAGGAGGCCTTGTCGAGCAGCAGGTCGGTGCCGTCGACCCGCAGCCATGCGGCGCCGGCGGGCGCGAAGGGGCGGAGGTCCTCCGGCACGTCCGGAGCCTCCGCCGCCGTGGTCGCCGGCAGTGCCTGGGCCCGCTCCGCGGTCAGCACCGCGAACCCGTCCATCGTGTAGTCCATCGGCCCGATCTCCGGGCAGGACCGCGCCCTGGCCTCGTGCTCCTGCCAGTGGACCTGCTGGATGGGCGCGAGCTGCGGCCACTGCTGCTCGATGCGGGTCGTCGAGGTGATGATCCCGGTCTTCGTGGGCTTGTCGAGCTCGTCGCAGCCGGCGAGTCCCGGCACCAGGTCACTCAGTGCCAGGACCACGCCACAGGCCGCGATCACGCAGGCGAGGACGGCGCCGGAGACGACGAGCGCGATCTTCGCCGTACGGTTCACCCGTTGATCTGTACCACCTCGAGGCCACCATCCGCATAGTCGGCGCGGACGCGCTTCTTGTCGAACTTGCCGACGCTCGTCTTCGGCACCGCCTCGATGAACGACCAGCGCTCCGGCAGCTGCCACCGCGCCACCTTGTCGGCGAGGAAGTCGCGCAGCGTCCCGGCGTCGGCGCTCGCACCCTCTCTGAGCACGATCGTGGCCAGGGGCCGCTCGCCCCACTTGTCGTCCGGCACGCCGACGACGCACGCCTCGAGCACGGCGGGGTGCGCCATGAGCGCGTTCTCCAGGTCGACGGAGCTGATCCACTCGCCGCCGGACTTGATCACGTCCTTGGCGCGGTCGGTGAGGGTCAGGTAGCCGTTGGGAGAGAGGGTGCCGACGTCGCCGGTACGCAGCCAGCCGTCCTCGAACTTGTCGGGGTCGGGGCCGCCCTCGCCGATGTACTGCGCGGTGATCCACGGCCCGCGGACCTGCAGCTCCCCGACGGCCGTGCCGTCGTTGGCCATGACCTCGCCGGTGGGCCCGACGATGCGGCCCTCGACCCCCGCCGGGAGCCTGCCCTGGGTGTACCGGTAGGCCCACGCCTCGGCGCCGTCGACGCCGGAGGGCTCCCGGGCGACGGAGCCCAGCGGCGACATCTCCGTCATGCCCCAGGCGTGGATGACCTCGATGCCGTGCCGCTCGGAGTACGCGTGCATCAGCGCCGGCGGGCAGGCCGAGCCGCCGATGACGACCTCCTTGAGCGACGAGGTGTCGGTCGGGTTGGCGTCCAGGTACGCGAGCAGGTCGGTGAAGATCGTCGGCACGGCGCCGGCGAACGTCGGCTTCTCCGTGGCGATCATCTGCGCGAGCGGGGCCGCCTGCAGGAAACGGTCGGGCATGATCAGCGAGGCGCCGCTCATCATCGCCGCGTACGGCAGACCCCACGCCATCGCGTGGAACATCGGCACGATGCACAGGTCGCGCACCTTCGGCCCGAGCCCGAAGCTCTCCGCCATGCAGACCTCCATCGAGTGGAGGTAGATGGAGCGGTGCGAATAGGCGACGCCCTTCGGGTTGCCCGTGGTGCCGCTGGTGTAGCAGAGCGCGGCGGCGTCGTTCTCGTCGACGGCGGGCCAGTCGTACGTGTCGGGCTTGCTGTCCAGCAGCGCGTCCCAGCGGTGGACCTCGACGCCGTCCTTGCTCAGCTTCGACGCGTCGCCGTCGCCGACGACCACGATGTGGCGGATCGTGGTCAGGTGCGGCAACACGCCGGCGAGCAGCGGGATCAGCGTCGAGTCGACGATGACGACCCGGTCCTCGGCGTGGTTGGCGATGTAGATCAGCTGCTCGGGGAAGAGCCGCAGGTTGAGCGTGTGCAGCACGGCGCCCATGCTCGGCACCGCCAGGTACGCGATCAGATGCTCGGCGTTGTTCCACATGAGTGTGCCGACGCGCTCGTCGCCGGTGACCCCGAGGTCGTCGTGGAGGGCGTGGGCGAGGCGGGCGGCCTGGCGGCCGACCTCCGCGTATGACGTGTGCCTGCCGTCGGCGCCGGTCCAGGTGACCACCTCGGAGTCGCCGTGGACGGTGGCCCCGTGCTGCAGAATTCGGGAGATCAGGAGGGGTGTCTGCATCATCGTGCTGCGCATGTACTGCACGCTAATGTGCGGTGGCTCACAACGGAACCCCGGAGCTACTGGTGAGTAGCTCCGGGGTTCCTGTGTCAGAACGCGGCGGCCTTGGCTTCCATCTCGGCCGCGGCCTCCTCGCTGTCGGTCTGCTGCGGCGCCCCGCCCTGCAGCGGCTTGTCCGGCAGCGCGATCGTGATCACCGTGCCGACGAACGCGACGACCGCCGCGGCGAGGAACACCGGGTGCAGCGCGTTGACGAACACGTGCTCGACCGCCTCCAGGACCTGCGGCGGCAGCTTGCGGACCTCGGCCGGCGCGTTGATCGACACGCCCTTCATGCCGCTGTCGCTCATCTGTGCCGCCAGCTTGTTGTTCATCAGCGCGCCGAGCGCGGCGACGCCGACCGAGCCGCCCAGCGACCGGAAGAACGTGGCGGCGCTGGTGCCCGCGCCCATGTCCCGCAGGTCGAGCGCGTTCTGCACGGCGAGGATGAGCGGCTGCATGGCCATGCCGAGGCCGACGCCGATCACGGTCATGTAGATGAACGCCTGCCACAGCGGCGTGTCGACCTGCAGCGTCGTGAACAGCAGCAGCCCCGAGCCCATGATCACGGTGCCGGCGACCGGGAACCACTTGTACCGGCCGATCCCGCTGATGACCCGCCCGGCGACGATCGAGGTCACGATGACGCCCGCCATCATCGGCAGCATCAGCAGGCCCGAGCGCGTCGGCGAAGCACCCTTGACGATCTGCAGGTACAGCGGGACGTAGATGATCGAGCCGAACATCGCGAACCCGAGGATGAAGGTCGCGGTGTTGGCGAGGGAGAACGTCGCCCGCTTGAACAGGCGCAGCGGCAGGATCGGCTCCTCGGCGCGCCCTTCGGCGACGATGAACAGCGCGGTCAGCACCGCACCGCCGGCCAGCAGCCCGAGGATGGTGGGCGAGCCCCACGCGTACTCGTTGCCGCCCCACGACAGCGCGAGCAGCCAGGCGCTGACCGCCGCGACCATGAGCGTGGCGCCCAGGTAGTCGATCCTGTGGTCCCGCCGGACGTGCGGGACGAGGCGCAGCACGCGGCTGCACACGAACAGCGCGAACACGCCCAGCGGCACGTTGATGTAGAAGATCCAGCGCCAGTCCGTCTCGGCGAAGTAGCCGCCGACGAGCGGGCCGGCCACCGAGGAGATGCCGAACACGGCGCCGAAGAGCCCCTGGTACCGGGCGCGCTCCCGCGGCGCGACGACGTCGGACACGATGGTGAACGCGAGCGTCATGAGACCGCCGGCACCGATGCCCTGCAGGGCGCGCGTGGCGATCAGCTGGGTCATGTCCTGCGACAGGCCGGCCAGCAGCGAACCGACCAGGAACGTCGAGATCGCGAACAGCAGGACCGGGCGGCGGCCGTACAGGTCGCTGATCTTGCCGTACAGCGGGGTCGACGCGGTCGAGGCGAGCAGATACGCGGTCACGACCCACGAGTAGTGGTCGAGTCCGCCGAGGTCACCGACGATGGTCGGCAACGCGGTGCCCACGATGGTCTGGTCGAGCGCGGCCAGCAGCATCCCGGTCATGAGACCACCCATCAGCAGCATGATCTGCCGATGGGCGAGTTGCGGCCGGGCCTGTTCCGGCGGCGCGACGGTGGTCATCGAGCGTCCCTTTCGGAGCTTGTTCCTGGCAGCTTCTCGGCCAGCGTCTGGTTCAGTTGCGTGAAAAGGGCGGCGAAGATCTGCCGCTCCTCGGGCGTCCACCCGGCGAGCAGCTCCTGCCACATGGCGAGCCAACGGGCCTTGTTCTCCGCGAACACGTCACGGCCGAGGTCGGTGACCTCCACCAGGCTGGCGCGGCGGTCGGTCGGGTCCGTCGCGCGACGCACCAGCCCCGCCGACTCCAGCGCGGCGACCTGCCGGCTGACCGTGGACAGGTCCAGCGCGACCTCGGTGGCGAGCGCCGACAACCGGAACGGCCCGTCGACCGCGATCCGGCTCAGCAGCACGTACGCGGGGCGCTCCAGCCCACGGCCCGCGTCACTCCACTTGAGCGTGGCGAACAAGCGCTCGGAGAGGCGGATGAACCGCCCCACCTGCCGCCCGATGGCGGCGTGCTCGGCCAGCTCGGCGTCGTCGTCCACGGATCCTCGTCCCTGCGTCGCGATACTTGCTTGCCACAAGCATCGGTTCGCGGGGCAGGGTTCACCAACTCAATAACGGGTGATCCGCGTTACGGCTGGCTTTGCTTCAGTGGCCGGCCTTGTGCTGGCCGCGTTACTCTCGCCCGAACTCGAAGCGGTCCGCCGGGAACGACTTGTCGCCGACGACCAGGACGGGCACGCCGTCGCCGAGGCCGTGCTCCTTCTTCTCCTGCGGGGTGGGCATGCGGGCCCAGACGACCTCGCCCTGGTGCAGCCAGATCCGCTCCCGCGGCGCGTTGGACCGCACGCGGCTGCGGTAGCCCCGCTTGCTCTCCACGAGCCCTTCGCCGCGCAGGTACGCCATGGCGTCGCGGATCGTGTCGCGGCCGACGTCGTACTCCTCGGCAAGGTACTTCTCCGAGGGCAACAGGCTCCCTGGAGCCATCTCACCGCTGTTGATCTTCTGTCGGATCGCGTCCGCGACCTGCAGATAGAGAGCCAGGCCGGAACTCCGGGAGATCATGACCGCGACCATATGAAGGTCTATCGGCAGGAGATATTGTGGCCTTATGGCCATTGGGCTACTATCTGAGTCAGGCGCGGGGCCGGGCTGGGCGGTCCGGTTCCGTGCCACCAGATCAGGGGTGCGGCGCCGTTACCACGACGCTGCGAGCCGCGCGGCGCCGTACCCCACCTTCATGTGCGCAGCCGACCAATCGGAGCCAGCCATGGACGACGACCTCTTCCCCATCGTCACCCTCGACCTGCGCGCCATCCGCGCCGTCCTCACCGAGGACGAAGGCGACCTGATCCTCCTGGTCGACGACGGCGACGTGCAGATCGAGTTCAGCTCCGGCCTCTGCGGCACCTGGGAGCAGGCCATCCTGGGCGCCGAACGCGTCGCCACCGCGGCCACCGACTTCGCCGCCGCACTCCGCCGCGTCCACGCCCCGACCCCCCTCGCCGCCTGACCCACCGGCTGCCTGTGCACCGGACCGGTTCCCCAGAACTCCCTGATCACCAGTCCGCTGCAGAAGCAACCGTTGGGTGTCACGGTCCAGCACTGTCCACCGACCGCCTGCCCGTGCTCCAAGGACAGCAGCGGCCGCCCGGACAGCCACCACGCGACTTCGATCACAAGAAGAAGAACGCGAGCAGGGCAGGGGACGCGCGGCAGATGCGGCGCGCAGGCGCGGAAGCCGCCGCCCCGCGCCGAAGGCGCGCAGTAAGCGCAGCGTGGCCGGCGGTGCGAGCGCAGCGAGCATTGGGGCGCGGGTGAGAATCCCCGCCGGGACCCGCCGCGCAGCGGTGGGGCGGAAGCACAGCACAGCACAGACAGCGCCGCCCGGGCAGCGGGCTCGCCGGGGAGGGCGGGCGGCGCTGCACGGGCGGCGAAGGGGTCTCAGGCGGCCCTGCGGCGCGCCAGGATCTGCAGGAGGCGGCCACCCACGACGAGGAGGACGCCGCCGCCGAGCATCAGGGCCACGTTGTTGCCGGTGACCGGGAGGCCGCCGCCGGCCTGGCCACCGCCGCCGCCGGTACCGCCGCCGCCGTAACCGTCGTCGTCATCGTCGCCGGGGCCGTAGCCGCCGTCGGAGTCGTCGCCGGGGCTCTTGGTGGGGGTGCCGGGGGCCTTGGGGGCCGCGGCGGCCGCCTCGAGGGTGCAGATGCCCAGGTCGACGAGGGCGGTCTTGTCGGCCGGGCCGGAGTCGCCGTGGCCGTAGCCGCCGCTGGACTTCCAGGTGTTGCGGGCGATCAGCTGGACGCGGACGGAGGCGGCCTTGGCGTAGACGCCGGTGGAGCTGAACTGCTTCTCGACCACGCCGAGCTCGACCCGCAGGACCACCACGCCGCGCTTCGAGGGGGCGGTGCTCTCGGTGGAGGCGGCGGCCGGGGCGGCCGTGGAGGAGCCGAGCAGGCCGCCGACGGCGGGGAGGCCGGGCAGGCCGCCGAGCAGGCTGTTGAGGTCGGCGCCGGGCAGGATGGCCGTGGCGCCGCCGACCACGCCGGAGACGGCGGAGGTGATGCCGGTCAGCAGGTCGAGCAGCGGGATGCCGGACAGGATCGGCAGGCCTTCGGTGCGGGCGAGGTCGATGGCGGCCTCGGTGCTCGCGGCGTCGACGGGCACGACCACGTCGACGTGGGACCCGGCGGACGAGACGCGGACCGGGGTCTGGCCGGGGATGGTGACCTCGAGGACGGGGGCGGTGTAGTCGACCGTCTTCTTGCCGCCGGCGAGGACGCGCAGGGTCGGCGGGCTGACGACCCGGACACCGATGGCGGAGGGGCCGTTGTCGAGCAGCTTGAAGTCGGCGATGCCGCCGGTGGCCGTGGCGGAGGCGGCCGGGCGGCTGCCCGAGGAGTCGACGCCCGCGACCGTGGCGCTCTCGACGGCGTTGATGCGCAGCAGCGCGCGGCCGTTGCGGCCCGGCAGGACGGTGATGCCGGCGAGCTTCGCCTCACCGGCGGCCCGCGGGCCGTCGGCACTGGTGCAGCGGCCGGCGTTCTTCCAGGACGCCTGCGCGCGCAGGCCGCCGGTGCCGAGCCGCAGCGCGCCGAGGTCGACGCCGGCGACGTTCACGACGTCGGGCTGGTCTTGGGTCGGGGGCGCCTGCTGGTACGCCCTGGGCCCCAGCACCCCCGCGGGCAGGTCGCCGCTGCTGCGCAGGTAGCGGGAGTCGGCGGCGGCGCGCAGGGTGCCGCCGGCGATGCCGGAGTGGGTGGTGGCGACGCGGAGCTCGGGAAGGACCGTGCCGGACAGGCCGGCGGCGCGCAGGTCGACGCGGCCCAGGGCAAGGGTGTTGCTGGCGGCGGTGGCACCGAAGCCCTCTGGGCAGGCCGCGTCGGCCGGTGCCGCAGCCGCGGGCGCCGCGAACGCGACCGGGCTCAGCGCTCCGACGATCGCCGTTGCGGCGAGGGCGGCGAGGGTCCGGGCTGTTTTTGGGCGTGCGGAAGCAACAGGAGACGTCATGCTTGAGGTCCTCCGAGACCGGGAGTACGGGGGTAGCTCGCCGGGGGGCGTGCCACTGCTGCCCCCAACGAGCCCTTTCCGGCCGGAGTTACGGCCCACTTAGCGGGCTCATCCGCACTAGCAACGACGAAGTAGTTGGAATAGCTACGGGGTACACCAAAAGAGTCAAACTGGACTTTTGACCGATAAAGCCGCAGGCCATATGGAACTGGCAGTGGGCCGCGTTACTGTGCACCCATGGGCATGCTGTGCGCGGTGAGTTTCAATCGCTACGGGCGGCTGTTCTACTTCGACCCCGGCGAGTTCCGCCCGGAGGTGGGCGACCGGGTGCTGGTCCCGACCGACGACGGGCCCGAGGTCGCGGAGTGCGTGTGGGCCGCGCAGTGGGTCAGCGAGGAGACCGAGGGCTTCCCCCGGCTGGTCGCCATGGCCGCCGACGCCGACCTGCGCCGCGACGAGCTGCTGCGCAAGCGCAAGGCCGAGGCGAAGGTCGCCGCGAAGAAGCTGATCCGCGATCACGAGCTGCCGATGAAGGTCGTCGCGGTGGACCACGTGCTGGACAGCACCGGCGGGCAGGGCGCGCGGACCACGATCTACTTCACCGCACCCCACCGGGTGGACTTCCGTTCGCTGGTGCGGGATCTGGGCGCCACCCTGCACTGCCGGGTGGAGCTGCGCCAGCTCTCCGCCCGCGACTCCGCCCGCGTCCAGGGTGGCATCGGCTCGTGCGGGCGCGACCTGTGCTGCGCGACGTTCCTCAACGACTTCGAGCCGGTCACCATCCGGATGGCGAAGGACCAGGACCTGCCGCTCAACCCGCTGCGCATCTCCGGCGCCTGCGGGCGGCTGATGTGCTGCCTCAAGTACGAGCACCCGCTGTACCAGCAGTTCCAGGCCACCGCGCCGGCCGTCGGCACGCGGGTGTCCACGCCGTCGGGCGAGGGCCGGGTCGTCGGGCACAGTGTGCCGCGCGACTCCGTCACCGTGCGGATGGACGCCGACGGGTCCCGCTGCTCGTGCAGCCGCGCCTCCGTGTGCGGATCCCGCCAGGCGTACGAGGAGCGCTACTGAACCGTCACGGTGACGGTGTGCCAGCCGGTCGCCCCGGACGGAAAGGGCGTGGCCCGGTCGGGTGTCTGCAGGGCGCCTGTCTTGTCGGTCGCCCGGACCCGGAGCAGGTGGCTGCCGGGCGTCGCGGCCCAGTCGAGGCGCCACTGCACCCAGGTGTCGTCCGTCGGCGCCGGCAGCAGCGTCGCGGCCTGCCACGGCCCGTCGTCCACCTGCACCTCGACCGCGGCGATCCCGCGCCCCTGCGCCCACGCCACGCCGGCGACGCGGACCGGGCCGGCGGCCGGGTCCAGGCGGGTGAAGGGCAGCGGCCGGTCGATCCGTGAGGCCGTCTTCACCGGGCCCCGCGCCGCCCAGCCCCGCGCCACCCAGTACGCGTCGTACGCCTCGAACGTCGTCAGCTCGATCGACGTCAGCCACTTGCAGGCGCCGGCGTAGCCGTACAGGCCGGGCGTGAGCATCCGCACCGGGAAGCCGTGCTCCAAGGGCAGGGGCTCGCCGTTCATGCCGACGCAGAGCATGGCGTCGCGCCCGTCGAGCACGACCGCCAGCGGCGTCCCGATGGTCATGCCGTCCACCGACCGCGCCACCACCTGGTCCGCGCCGGGCGCCGGCCGGGCCTCCCGCAGCAGGTCCGCCAAGGGTACGCCGAGCCAGCGCGCCGTCCCCACGTACGGCCCGCCGACCTCGTTGGAGACGCAGTTCAGCGTGACGTCCCGCTCGATCAGGGGGCGGCGGAGCAGGTCGTCGAAGGTCAGCTCCAGCGGGCGGCCGACCATGCCCCTGACCCGCAGCCGCCAGCCGGCGACGTCGACGCGGGGCACGGTGAGCGCGGTGTCGACGCGGTAGAAGTCCCGGTTGGCGGTGACGAACCCGGCGCCGGACCCGGCCGGCAGCGGCGGCGCCGGTGAGGCGGGCGCGGGGAGCCGGATCGCGTCCCGGCTGCGCTCGGCGGCGCCGCGACCGGCGGCGCGCACCAGGGCGGCCCCGCCCCCGGCGACGGCGGCCCCGGCGGCGACCAGCCCGGCGGTGGTGAGGAAGCGGCGCCGGCCCATCGGCCGAGCGGACCCGCCGGCATCGGTGGCACCGCTCCGGTCGAGGGGGCGCAGCAGCAGGACCAGCGCGGCCGCCGCGACCACGCCGCCGAGCAGCGACGGCAGGCCGTCCAGCGGACCGGCGGCCGGCCGGCTCGCCGCCGCGGCCGCACCGGCCAGGCCGTAAGCGGATGTACACCATGTCTTCGGAGCGCCCCGGCCGATCGGATTGGTCCCTTTTGCACAAAAACCACGGGCGGGTGACGCGGAACCCGCGCCACCCGCCCGCTGACCTCGACGTGTCAGGCCGGCAGGACACCCCAGGCGAGGGCGCCGCCGATGAACGCCGGCACGGTGGCCGCGTCCGCGAAGGACGTGCCCGCCCCGCGGCTGTAGTCGTTGGCCTCGTTGACCGGCTGCCAGTCGGTGCGGCTGACCCGCAGCTGGATCTCGCCGCTGTTGCCGCCGGGCGCCACGCTGCCACCGGTGAAGGTGACCTCGATGTACGCGTCGGCGCCGTTGACCGCCGACGGCAGGTTCACGACCCGGGTCGCGAGGTTGCCGCAGCCGACGACGGCCCAGTCACACCAGATGGCGTAGCTGCCGCCGTCGCGGGTGAAGTAGTAGCGGACCGCGACGGTGTTCAGCGCGAGCGGCGCGGTGCCGCCGTTGACGACCTGGAGGCCGGGCTTGATCTCCTGGTCGTTCGTCGGGACGCTGTTGTTGCGGTACTGCACCCGCACCACCCCGGTCGGCCCGGCCTGGGTCTTGCCGGTGACGGCGGCGGAGACCGCGGAGGCGTTGCCGGCCGCGTCGACGGCCCGCACGGTGTAGCTGTACGTGGTGTTCGCCGCCAGCCCGGTGTCCGTGAAGGACGTGGTGGCCGACGTGCCGACCTTGACGGCGTTGCGGAAGACGTCGTACCCGGCGACGCTGCCGCTGTTGTCCGTCGAGGCGCTCCACGCCAGCGAGACGCTGCTGGTCGTGGTGCCCGTGACGGCCAGCCCGCCCGGCACCGACGGCGGGGTGGTGTCGACCGGCGTGCTCGACGTGGTGGCGGTGCGGGCGGCCGACGCCGCGGACACGTTGCCGGCCGCGTCGAAGGCCCGCACGGTGTAGCTGTACGTGGTGCTCGGCGTCAGGCCGGTGTCCGTGAAGGACGCGGTGGCCGAGGTGCCGACCTTGGTGGCGCCGCGGTAGATGTCGTACCCGGCGACGGTGCCGCTGTTGTCGGTGGACGCGGTCCAGGTCAGCGAGACGCTCGTGCCGGTGGTGCCGGCGACGGTGAGCCCGGCGGGCACCGACGGCGCGACGGTGTCGGAGACGCCGCCGTAGCGGTCGTTGAGGCTCATGCCGTTGGCGCCGAGCTTGACGTTGTGGTCGAGGCCGACGAACTTGTTCTGGTACTGCCACAACGCGGGCTTCAGCATCGCGTACTTGGCCTCGTCCCACGTCTTCCAGTCGTCCAGCAGCAGGCCGCCGGTGTCGCCGGAGTTGGGGTTGAGCACCCAGAAGGTCTGGCTGATGCGCTTCTCGATGATGGTGTCGCGCAGGGCGTACATCCACCTGTCCTGGCGTGCGTCCTGGCCGAGCCGGCCGCCCCACTCGCCGACGAGCAGCGGCGCGGTGTTCTCGGTGTGGATGTAGAGCCAGTTCGGCTGCCACACGTCGGTGGTCAGCGACGCCTTGTCGAACGGCTTCTGGAACCACGGCTGCTCGTAGACCAGCGGGCCGTAGTCGTGCGGCGAGTAGACGATGTGGTTGCCCAGGTTGACCGGGTAGTTCTTGACGCCGCGCAGGTTGCCGCCCCACCAGTTGCCGTAGTAGTCGGCCTCGGCGGTGGAGGACCAGTTGGTGCCGTTCTTCGGGAAGATCTCGATGCCCTCGCAGAGGATGAGCATGTTGGGGTTCTTCGCGAGGATCCGGTTGCCGGCGACCTGGCAGGTGTTCTTGAAGTTGTCCTGGTCGGTGGAGTTGTCCCACTTCGCCCGCGGCGACTCCGACCACTTGCCGTGCGGCTCGTTCTTGATGTCGGCCGCGACCAGGGTGTCGTCGTTCTTGTACCGGTCGATCACCCACTCCCAGCCCTGGTAGAACAGCTCGGGCGTGATCGAGCCCTTCCACCACACCGGGTAGATGTGGCCGGAGTTGTCGGCCTCGGCGGAGTGCACGTCCAGCATCACCTTGATGCCGTTCTGCTTGCACAGCTGCAGGAAGTAGTCGAAGACCTGCAGCGTGGTCTTGCCGAGCAGCTCGGGGTTGGCGTAGGTGTTGACGCCGCTGGGCACGGCGGCCTGGCCGGCCTTCCACTCCAGCAGCAGCTGGGTCGAGATCGGCACCCGGACGATGTTGATGCCGCGGTCGGCCATCGACTTGGTGATCTCGGTGATGTTGCCGCTCCACAGGCCGTGGAAGACGCGCTCGGTGGCGTTGAAGCCGAACCAGTTGGTGCCGGTCAGCCAGACCTCGTTGCCCTGGCTGTCGACGATCTTGTTGCCGGCGGTGTGCAGCCAGTCCGCGGTGTCGGCGGCGGTGGCGGGGCTCGACGACACGAACGGCGCGAGCGGGACGAGCAGCGCGGCCGCGGCGGCGGCCAGCAACCTGCGATGGAGGCGCATGCTGACGTTCCTTCCAGATGGCGGTCCAGAACAAAACCGGGGCGCCCCCAGCGTGGCGGCGCGTGGGAGCGCTCCCGGTGACGGGTAGCGTAAGCATGTCGACACCGTCGCGAAACAATGGCGAACATCGTTGGCACGCTTGTCCCGCGGCACGCCGGGACCCGCGCAAGGAGGTCCCGGCATTGACCACTGTCCTCATCGCCGACGACAACAGCGTGGTCAGGGCGGTCGTCAGGGAGATGCTCACCGGTGACATCGCGGTCGTCGCGGAGGCGGCCAACGGTGCCGAGGCGCTCGAGCTGGCCCGCCGGCACCGGCCCGACGTGACGCTGCTCGACCACCGCATGCCGGTCCGCGACGGGCTGTCGGTCGTCGGGGCGATCAGCACGCACAGCCGGGTGCTGATGCTGACCCGCAGCGCCGACGACCGCACGGTGCTGGACGCCGTGCGCTCCGGCGCGATCGGGTTCCTGGTGCACGGGCAGTTCGGCCCGGCGGAGCTGCTGCACGCGGTCCGGGCCGTCGCGGGCGGCGAGTCGCACCTGTCGCCGAGCGCCGCGCGGGTCCTGGTCGCCGCCGTGCGTCAGGCGCCGCCGCGGCACGGGCTGTCGCAGCGCGAGGCGGAGGTGATGGATCTGATCGCCCGCGGACTGTCCAATGGGGACATCGCCGCGACCCTGGTCCTTTCATCGAAGACGGTCGAGAACCATGTGAACCGCATCTTCGCCAAGCTCGGCGTCACCGGCCGGGCGGGCGCCATCAGGCGTTGGGACACCTGACTTTCGGGGGACGAGCACCCAAATCCGTTGGGTGCGATCCCCGCGAATCGCTCCTGAGATGCGGAAACGCACCCAGCGGGAGTTTCGGGAAACGTTGCCAACACGCCGCGCCCGTGGTGTCGTGACGGGCATGCGGGTCCTGGTCATCAGCTCCACCGGTAACAGCCTCGCCGAGCTGCTGCGCCCGTGCGCCGGCGCACTGGACGTGCGCCCGCTGCTGCACGTGCTCAACGGCGGGCGGATCGACGCCGATCTCGTCGTGCTGCACACGCACGCGCCGATCCGCGAGCTGACCGCGCTCGCCACGCTGCCGCCGCCGCGCCCGCCGGTGCTGGTCGTCGCCTTCGCGGTGGTGCCCGGCGACGTGGTGCCGATGCTGCGGGCCGGCGCGCGCAGCCTGCTGGTCGAGGGCCAGTACACCCGGGCGGACCTGCTCGACGCGGCCCGCGCGACCGCCGACGGGCACAGCCGGCTCTCGCCGGTGCCACTGTCCATCGTGGTCGATCACGTGCAGCACCGCACCGCCGACCGGGCGCCGGCGCTGCTGCACCAGCCGCTGACCCGCCGCGAGCACGAGATCATGGAGCTGATCGCGGCCGGCGAGCCCAACGCGGCCATCGCCACGCGCCTCGACCTGGCCGAGAAGACGGTCCGCAACCGGGTCAGCCAGATCTACCTGAAGCTGCGCGTCAACAACCGCACCGAGGCGATCGTGCAGTGGCTCAGCCGCACCGAACGCCGTTCAGGGTGAAGACGGTCGGCGCCGGGTTTGCCCCCTGCCAGGTGCCCTGCAGCCCGAACGTGACGGTGCCGCCCGCGGGCACGGTCGGCTTGACCCCGCCGTCCTCGACCACGACCGCCGGGCCCGTCTGGGTGGCGATCGCGCCCCAGTAGCTGATCAGCTGCTGACCCGACGAGAACTGGAACCGCAGCGACCAGCCGTCGATCGTCCGCGTGCCGGTGTTGGTGAGGACCACGTCGGCGACGAAGCCCGGGTTCCACTCGTTGCGTTTCGAATACCGCACCGTGCAGGCGTTCGCGGCGTCGGTCCCGGTGGGCGGTCCGGCGACCGGCGGTGACGGCTGGCCGGAGGCGCCGCCCGGCGAGGCCTTCGGCGACTTCGTGACGGCCGGTGCGGCGCCCGGCGACGCCCCCGCCGGCGACCCGGACGGCACACCGCCCGGCCCGGTGGGCGTCTGTCCACCCGGGACGGACGGCCCGTCACCCGCGGGCAGGGCGCCGGTGGACGCCCCGGCTACGCGCTCACCAGGCTGGTCCGCGGCTTCGCCGAACGGCGGCACCCCGGTGAACGGCAGGATCAGCGCCACCGGCAGAGCCACCGCGGCGGCGCCGACGAGCAGCCGCAGCCGGCGCGACGGCGGCGCCGCGGGCGTCGCGGGCTCGGCGGGGACGACCGCGGTGACCCGGCTGCCGCCGCCGGGCCGGGACCACACGGTCAGCGTCCCGCCGCACAGCCGGGCCCGCTCCTGCATGCCGACGAGGCCGTGGCTGCCCGCCCGCTGCAGCAGGCTCAGGTCGTCGGGCACGGCGAAGCCGGCGCCGTCGTCGCGGACCTCGAGGGTCACCTCGCCGCCGGCCCGGGTCAGCGTCACCGCGACCAGCTCCGCCCCCGCGTGCGCGGCCACGTTGCGCAGGGCCTCACGCAGGATCCAGCACAGCTCGATGCCGACCTCGGGGGCGGCGTCGACGTCGGCGTTGTGCAGGATGACGCCGACGCCACTGGTCACCGACCACTCCCGCCCGATCGCGGCGACGACGTCGGACAGCGGCGCGTCGGCCGGGTTGGACCGCAGCTCGTCGATGAGCACCCGGGCGTCGCGGGCCGCGTCGAGCGATCCGTCGCGCAGCGTCGCCGCCAGCCGGCTGGCCCGGTCGGGCTCGGCGAGCGTGCCCGGCAGCGCGGCCGCGCCGAGGGCGATCGCGTCGAGCGTCTTGCTCAGCGAGTCGTGCATCTCCCGGGCGAGCCGGGCGCGCTCGGCGGCCGCGGCGGCGGCCCGGGCCTCGATCCGCATCCGCTCGCCGCGCGCCGCCCACGCCCGCCGCACCCGCATGGCGAGCACCGGCAGCAGCCCGGCGGCGGCGACGGCCGCGACGGCGACGACCGGGTGCGGCTCCGGCGCGGCGGCCACGGCGCCCGTACCGTCGCCGGAGCCCGAACCCGGAAGCAGCCACAGCAGCAGGACCGCCGCCGGCAGCCAGATCGCCGCGGCGGCGAGGCCGAGCAGGGTGCCCCCGACGGCCGCGGCCACCGCCAGGGGAAGCGTCGCGAGCCCCCCGGGGAGGGCGCCGGCCACCCCGAGCACGACCGCTCCCGTGGCGGTGAGGAGTGCGACGGCCGCACGAAGGCGCACTGAGTCACGCATGGTGCGACGAGTATCACTCGCAGCGCGGCAACCCGCTACTGTCCCGTGGGAGCGCTGTCACCGGGGCGTCGCGACCGCCGGCAGCTGGCGCTCCAGCTCGGCGGCGGGGACGGGGCCGGAGAAGTAGATGCCCTGGGCCTTCTCGCAGCCCAGCAGGGTCAGCTCGCGCGCCTGGGCCTCGCCCTCGACGCCCTCGGCGACGGTGTCCAGGTGCAGCATCTGCCCGAGCCGCAGCACCGCCTGCGCGACCGCCGAGCCCTTCGACGTGCCGTCGAGCTCGGCGACGAAGCAGCTGTCGAGCTTGAGCGCGTCGACCGGCAGGCGGGTCAGGTAGCGCAGCGACGAGTACCCGGTGCCGAAGTCGTCCAGCGCGACCCGGATCCCGGCCGTGGTCAGCGCCTCCAGCTGCGCGATCGGGTCGGCCTCGGCGGTGTGCCCGGCACCGTCGGCGGCGCCGCCGACGACCGCGCTCTCAGGCACCTCCAGCACCAGGTGACCGGGGAAGAACCCGGCCCGGTCGAGGATCTCCAGCACCTCGCCGGTGAAGCCCTGGTTGTCCAGCTGACGGGGCGAGATGTTGACGTTGAGCTGGAGCGACGGCACCCGCCGCTGCCACGCCTTCGCCTGCGCGCAGGCCTGCTCCAGCACCCAGCGGCCCAGGTCCTCGATCACGCCGGCGCGCTCGGCGAGCGGCACGAACCTCTCCGGGACGAGCAGCCCGTGCCTGGGGTGCTCCCAGCGGACGAGCGCCTCCACGCCGGCGATCTCGCGGTGCGGGAGGGCGACGATCGGCTGGTACAGCAGCCGCAGCTGGCCACCGGCGATCGCGCCGCGCAGCTCGTGCTCCAGCGACAGCTCGGCCTCGTCGGTCAGGCTGCGGTCCCAGCACTGCCAGCGGGTGCCGCCATCCCGTCGCTTCGCCTGGTGCATGGCGAGGTCGGCACGGTGCAGCAGCTCGTCGGCCGTGCACTCGCCGGGCCCGCCGACGGCGACGCCGATGCTCGCCGACGCGCGCAGCGTCTGGTCGCCGAACGGGATCGGCTGCTCCGTCGCGGCCGCGATCCGCCGGGCGACGGCGACGGCGTGGTCGACCCGGCCGATGTCGTGCAGCACCGCGGCGAACTCGTCGCCGCCGAGCCGGCCGACCAGGTCGCCGCCGAGCACGCTGCGGCGCATCATCTCGCCGAACTCGACCAGCAGCCGGTCGCCCGCCTCGTGCCCGAGGGCGTCGTTGACCTGCTTGAAGCCGTTCAGGTCGAGCAGCAGCACGGCGGTGCTCCCGCCCGTCCGCCCGCCGCGGGCGAGGGCGCGGCCGAGGGCCTCGTGGACGCGGGACCGGTTCGCCAGCCCGGTGAGCCCGTCGGTGACCGCCATCTCGCGGCTCTCCTGCTGCACGAGCGCCTGGCGCAGCATGACCAGCCCGGTGATGCCGGCCGCGCCGGCGACGAGCCCGGCCCACGGGTGCGCCTGCCCCTGCCGGACCGCGGCGAGCACCAGCAGCGCGTAGCCGACGCCGATCCCGGCGTACGGCAGCAGCCGCGTCCTGCCGGGCCGCGCCGCGCCGCGATCGACGGACCGCCGGGTCGCCCGGCGGTTCTGCTCGACGGCGGCGGCCGCCAGCAGGAACAGGGTCGTGCTCCAGCAGGCGAGCTGCCAGGCGGTGCGCCCGACCTGGTCGGCGTGGGCCCGCAGGTGGCCGAGGTGGCCGTCGCCCACGGTGTACACGAGCATCCCGGCGGCCACGATGCCCAGCGGGCGGCGCGACGTCGGGTCGGCGCCGCGCAGGAGCACCATGACGAGCCCGGACAGCAGGGCGAGGTCGGCGGCGGGGCGGGCGGCCGCGGCGACGACCGTGCCGGTCGAGGCGCCCTTCGCCGCGATGTACGGCCCGACCACGAAGTACCACATCGTCGTGGCGGCGCCGGCGACGACGATGGCCGCGTCGAGGACGTGCTTGTGGCGCTCGCCGCGGGCCTCCGGGAGCAACGGGAACGCCCGCACCGCGAACAGCAGCACCAGCACGAACGCCAGGTGCGCCGCGTCGCCGGGCGACGGGAAGGGCCCCGTGTCGGTGACGGTGGCGACGACCGGCACGCCGAGCGCGAGCCCGTAGCCGAAGGCCATGAAGCGCCAGGCGCGCCGGGTCCGCTGGTCGAGCCAGTCGTGGCGGGCCGCGCACACGGCGCAGACCAGGCCGATCACGCCGGACACGAGGATGCCGGCGACGGTGAGCGCGCCGGCCGTGGCGACGATGCCGGCGACGGTGAGCGCGTACAGGCCGCCGAGCACCCAGAGCACGGCCGCCCAGCGCCGCGTCCGCCGGTCCGCTCCCACCGCCCTGGCAACCTCCGCCCGACACCGTCGTCAACCACCCATTCGGCGGCGGAGGGCCGCGGCTGAGCCAAACGGCCCGCTCGTCGCGGCTGCCGTTCAGGATCGGTCCCGACCTCAGGCGGCGACCACCTCGAACACGACCGCCTGCTGCGGGGCCAGCAGCGGCGCCGGCAGGCCCACCTCCGCCAGCAGCCGGCCCGGCAGGGTGATCCCGCCGTCGAGCAGCCACGCGGGCGGCCGGTCCTGCACGGTCCTGGGCGGGCCGCCGAGGGGCAGCGGCCGCACGGTGTACCGGCGGTCCGGGTCGAGCCCCGCGAACCGGACCGGGGGCGGGATCGCGGCGCCGGAGGCCCGCAGGGTCACCAGGGCGTACACGGCGGCGCCGCGATCGGCCGCGACCACGCCGTGCACGAGCCGGTCGGGGTCGTCGCCGCCGGAGCGGACCACCGTCCCGGTGTGCAGCAGCGGCCGGAGCCGCCGGTAGCAGCGCACCCACTCGGCGACCTCCAGCCGCTGCTCCCCGGACGCGGTGGTGAGGTCCCACTCGATGCCGGCGTGGCCGAACAGCGCGGTGGCCAGCCGGAGGCTCAGGTCGCTGGTGCGCCCCGTGACGTGCGCCGCCGGCGCGCCGACGTGCGAGCCGAGGTGCTCCGGCGGCACGAGGACGCCGGTCCAGCGCTGGATGCGCTGCCGCTCGAGGGGGTCGTTGCTGTCGGAGGTCCAGAACCGGTCGACGAGGTCGAGCACGCCGAGGTCGACGCGGGCGCCGCCGGACGCGCAGCTCTCCACCTCGACGTGCGGGAACCGCCCGCGCAGCTCGGCCAGCAGGCGGTAGAGCGCGGTGGTCTGCCGGTGCGCGGCGCCTTCCTGCAGCAGGTCCCGGTTGTGGTCCCACTTCAGGTAGGCGATCGGGTATTCCCGCAGCAGCGCGGTGAGGCCCTCCAGGACGTGCTCGTAGGCGCCGGACGACAGGTCGAGGACCCGCTGGTGCCGCCAGGTCGCCGCGCCGGGCGGGCCGAGCAGCCAGTCCGGGTGGGCCCGCGCGAGGTCCGAGTCCGGGGAGACCATCTCCGGCTCGACCCACAGCCCGAAGTCCATGCCGCGGGCGTGCACCGCCGCCACGAGCGGGTGCAGCCCGTGCGGCCAGCGGTCCGCGTCGACGGTCCAGTCCCCCAGCGCCCGCCGGTCGTCGGTCCGCCCGGTGAACCAGCCGTCGTCGAGGACGAAGCGCTCGACGCCCGCGTCCGCCGCCGCGTCGACGAGGCCCCGCAGGCGCTCCATGCTCTGGTCGAAGTAGACCGCCTCCCAGGTGTTCAGCACCACCGGACGCGGCGGGACCGGGCCCCGGCGTGCGCGGACCCAGCCGTGCAGGCGCTCGGAGAGGCCGTCGATCCCGGTCGCCGACCAGGCCGCCACCGTCCACGGCGAGGTGTAGGACCCGCCGGGCGGGAGCAGGATCTCGCCGGGGTCGAGCAGCTCGCCCGCGCCGAGCACCGAGCGGCCCAGCGGCTGCCGCTCGGCCCACAGCCGCTTGTCGCCGCTCCACGCGAGGTGCACGGCCCAGACCTCGCCGGCGCGGAAGTCGAAGCCGGGGACGCCGAGCATCATGAGGAACGGGTCGTCGTGCCCGGGGCGGCCGTGCCGGGTCTCGCGGCTCCAGGCGCCGTCGCGCAGCGGGGCCCGCTGCGGCCGCCGCTCGTAGGCCCACACGCCGCTGAAGTCGAGGATCTCCGCGGCCCGCGCGGGCACCGGCAGCACGACGTCGAGCGCGTCGAGCAGGAACGGGCCGGTGCCGTGGTTCGTCAGGGTGTGCCGCATCCGCAGGACGCCCTGCGGCGACAGCGAGACCTCGCCGGCGACCTGGAGCAGCCCGTCGGCCGAGCGCAGGTCCGCCACGACGGCGCCGGAGGAGGGGCGTTCGACGCCGGCGAGCCGCCACGCGGGGCGGGCCGGGCCCGCCGCCCAGGAGCCGCGCACGGCCGGGCGGCCCGTCCAGCCCTCCGCCAGCGCCGGCAGCGTCGACAGCCGCAGGGGCTCGTCCAGGGAGCTGGGTGGCACCGCGGGGACCGCCGCGCCGGCCAGCGCCGCCAGGTCGGCGTCGGTCAGGTCGCCCAGCGCGGCGCCCCAGTGCAGGATCGCGGGCGGCCGCGGGCCGCGGGCGTCCAGCACCAGGCTGGTGCCCGCGGCCTGGAGATGGATCAGCAACGCTGTCACCCCTCCATCATCGACCGCGGGGTGTCGAGCAGGTCCCCCGTTGCATCCCTGCTCGACACCCCCGTCGTGTGGCGCCTCCCGGCCCGACCACCGCCGGGAAGCGCGGGCGCGCCGGCCCGGAAGCCGGCGCGCCCCCTGTATCAGGACTGGACGTTGACGATCTCGCGGCCCGTGTTGGCGTAGAAGTACTGGTAGCCGGGGCTGTGGACCTGGATCTCGCCGAGGGCGTACGCGTCGCCCACCTTGAACGGTGCCGGCGAGGCCGTCACCGGGACCTTGACCTTCTGGGTGTAGCCGGTGCAGGTGATCTCGGACGTACGGTTCGAGCCACCGGTGGTGATGTTGCCGACGGCCTGGGTGACGCTGACGTAACCGGTGAAGAGCCAGCCGGCCGGGCAGCTGACGTTCAGGGTCACGACGGTGGCCGCGCCATTCGCCTTCAGCTGGGCCTGCTTGGCGATCTTCACCGTGCCGTGGCCCGGCGACTCGGACTGGAGGTTGACGGCCGCGCCGGCCGGGACGGCGAACGCGAGCACCCCGCCGACCGCGAGCGCGGCGACGCCGAGCTTGGACTTGGTGACCTTCATGATGTTTCCTCCCCGTTGGGTGGTGGTGCGGACTCTTCGCCGTGGGAGGGACCCGCGATGCCCACCAGGACACCGACGAGCAGCGGGACGACCGCCAGCTCCCACAGGAAGTCAAAGGCGCTGTGCAGCGCGAGCGCGGCGATGGCGGCGACCGCCCCGGCCCACAGCGGGATGGGCACGCCGGCACGCCGGCCGGCGCGGACGTGCAGGATCAGGGCCGCGACGAACGCGAGCAGCAGCACGAGGCCGATCGCGCCCAGGTCGACGAGCCACTGCAGGTATTCGTTGTGGACCCACCGGCTCACGACCAGCTGGCCGGTGTGGTCGATCCAGAAGTACCGCCCCTGCCCCGGGCCGCTGCCGGCCAGCGGGTGGGCGGCGACCAGGTCCAGCGCCGAGGACGTGGCCCCGGACCGCCCGCGGGAGGCGAGGGTCGCCCGCCGGGCGAGCAGCGCGTCGAGCCCCGCCACGTGCCGCAGGCCCAGCAGCGCCGCGACCGCCAGCACCGCGCCGGCGCCCAGCAGCACGAAGGCGGGCAGCCGCGGCAGGACCAGCGCCACGACGGCGCCGGCGACCAGGCCGCCGACCGCGAGCAGCGGCCGCGGCGACGCGTCCGCCGGGAACGACGGGATGAGCGCCGCCAGGGCCACCCCCGCGCCCAGCAGGGCCGGGACGGCGTGCCGGAGCACGGTTCGTACACCGGCGGCGGCGGCGAGCACGACCAGCCCGGCGGCGAACGCGAGCGCACCCGCCCGGCTCAGCGTCGCGGCCAGCCCCACCTGCGTGAGATAGACGGCGCAGGGCCGCCACCAGACGTTTGGATCGTCGACCGCCAGTGCCAGCGCCAGCAGCGCGGCGGCCGCGAGGACCGCCGCCGCGGCGTTGGAGTAGGTCAGCGTGGACGCGGCGCGCCACATCGTCGACTCGACCAGCACCGACCAGCGCTCCAGCCGCCACGCGACACCGGCCCAGCCGGTCACCGCGACCAGCGTGCCGAGCCCGACCAGGCCCGACATGAGCCACTGCCGGGCGGCCGGGCCGGTCAGGCGCACCGCCGCGAGCGCCGCGACGAGCGTGGCCAGGCTCGCCGCGACCGCGGCCACGACCGGCAGCCCGCCGCTCACGACGCCCCGCAGCAGCGCCCACGCGACGACGGCACCGGCGGTGCCGAGGATCGCGACCAGCCCCGTGAGCAGGTCCCGCCGGGCGTGCAGCGCGAGGCCGAACGCGACCGCGGCCAGCACGGTCACCAGCGTCCTGCCCGGCAGGTAGAAGCCACCCTGAGCGACGACGCCGGCGGTCGCCGCGGCGACCAGAGCGATGTGAGACAGGACCGGATCCTGTTTGTGCACAAGCGTTTCCACCAGCACCACCCTTCCCCGTCAGGGTGCCCGTGGCGGAAACAGTATCGACGTCCGCGAAGATTCGCAGACCCCTATCCGATACAACCTTTTGGGCCGCCCAGGCGTTACAGGGCTCCGGCCGGCGGGCGCTGGGCGGCGGCGAACAGCAGACCGAGCGCCGCGAACGTCACGACGAAGCTCGCCCCGTCGGCCGCGAACGGCAGCGTGGTGAGGGTCGGTGGGGCCGGCAGCCGGAGCACCCCGACCAGCAGCGGCGCGAGGAGCGACGCGAGGACCTGGCCGCCGAGCGCGACCGCCCACACCCGCTGGAACGCGTGCCGGTCCGGCAGCTCGGCGTCCGGGCGGGCGGCCCGCGCCGCCAGCAGCCCCACCTGCAGCGCGAACACCAGGACCAGCAGCGTCAGCACCAGTTCGCCGGCCCGCCCGCCCACGTCGGCCAGCGACACGGCCCCGGCCGCCTCCCGCGCGACCCCGACGAGATCCCGGGCGGGTGCCGGCTCCCTGACGGCGACCTTCCACGGGTCGAACAGCCACAGGACCGTCGTGACGGCCGCGACCGCGGCGACGCCGGTGCCGATCGGCCGGAGGGTCGCGGTCCACGACGACCGCCACAGCACCCGTCCCGCGCCGAACACCGCGCCGGCCGTGGCGCCGCACACGAGGGTCGCGGCGCCCGGGTCGCGGGTGAACGCGTAGACGGCCAGCGGCGGCACGGCGACGACGTGCGCCCTGACCGCCTCCCGCATGACCCGGTCCCGGCGCCACAGGCACCCGAGCACCACGGCGCCGGACACGGCCGCGGCGAGGACGGCCGCAGGGAGGGCCTGCCGCCAGTACAGGCGCGGCTCGAGCACGCCGTGCGGGGTCGCAACGACGGCGGCGACCGACCCGGCGAGCAGCACGCCGACCGTGGCGACCCAGAGCATCTGGTGCACCGGCCGGCGGGCGACCTCGTACGCCGCGAGGAACAGCAGCGCCGAGATCATGAAGACGACCCATTCGAGGCCGGGCACCACCGGCTCGCGGGCACTGAGCCGCAGCACGAAGCCGATCTGCGCGAGCAGCATCGCGACCAGCAGGAGCCCCCGCAGCTCGCCGGCGCCGGTGGCGGCCAGGCGGGCGGACCGGGCGGCGGTGATCAGGAACAGCCAGCCGCACAGGCCGACGCCCGCGAACGCCGCCCAGGCGACGCGCGGCAGGTCGGGGTCCCTGGCCGCCCACGCGAGGGTCAGCAGCAACGCGGCGAGCGCCTGCAGGCCGGCGCCGGCCGCGTCGCGGTACCAGTGCGGGTCCCGCAGCACCGCCCGGACGGCGCTCACTGCGCCGCCCCCAGATACATCAGGAGCAGCACGAACAGCGCCGACCCGATCGCCAGGCTGAGGACGAACACGGCGTACTCGCTCTCCTCGGTCCGCAGCACCGCCGGCTCCATGGCCGGCCGCTCAGCCTGCCGGCGGGCATCCGGGGACCCGGGCGGCACGCTCACCTGCTCCGGCATCGGCGGCTGCTGCGGTACTGGCTGCGGCACCGAACTCGGCACCGAATGCGGCACCGAATGCGGCACCGAATGCGGCACCGGCTGCGGTATCGAATGAGGCACCGCCTGCGGCAGCGAGTGCGGCACCGGCGGCCGTCCGTTGTGGGCGGTGCGGTGCGGGACGGCGACGCGGTACAGCGCGTCGTCCACGACCCGCGCGGCATGGTCGCGCGCCAGCGGGTCGACGTACTCGGGCCGGTTGACGTCGATCCACGACAGGTCGTCGCCGCCGTAGCCGCGAGACGACGCCTCGGACGGGACGAACACGATGCGCGGCAGGTCGGTCCCGGCCACGCCCGCCTCCGCCGTCGAGAACGTCCACGGTGGACACTCGTCGGGCCGGAAGCAGTGCTGCGCGCCCCACAGCAGCGCCCGCCGGTACTGCTCGGGCGCCACCACCGCGAAGCGCCCCGCGGCGCCGTCGGTGAGGAGCCCGGCGACGAAGGTGACCAGCCGATCGTGGCACTCCTCGAGCGCGGCGAGGATCGTGGCGTCGTCGTCGCTCGCCGCCCGCCATCCCGGTGGCATCCCCGGGAACGGGCCTTCGCCGTCGGTCCCCTCGACCGGCTCGGCGTCGGTGCGGACCCTGACCGCGTCGGCGAACGTGAGCAGCCGCGGCGGCCCGAGCAGGGCCCGGGTGCGGGTCGAGGCGCGGTGGTGGCCGTCCCTGGCGGGCCAGCGGTGCAGCAGCGCCATGACGTCGTCGTACTGCAGGTAGCAGGTGCTGCCGGTGTCGTACTGGCCCTGCGGCAGCGACAGCCGCGGCAGCAGACGGTCGTACCAGAGCTCCTGCTCCGGCCTCGGCAGCGACGAGCGGGCGGTCATGAAGCCCTTCGCCTCCGACCACTGGAACAGCATCGTGTGCACCTGGCCGCTCACTACGCCCTCCTCGTCGTCCCGGCCGGCATCTCCGCACCCCGATGCAGCGTCCCGGCGGGCAGCACGTCCAGCTGCGCCAGCAGCGAGAGCAGCGGCTCCAGGCAGCGCTGCGGCCGGGCGCCACGCGGGAAGCGCCCGCCGGAGTCGGCGCCGCCGCCGGTCGCCGAGGCGAAGTGCAGCGTGCAGTCGCGGAAGCGGGCGAACGGCGCGAGCAGCCCGGTGCGCCCCCGGCGGTGCAGGTACGCGTAGGCATCCCGGCTCTCCTCGACGACCCGGTCCCAGTCCAGCGGCGGGACGGCCGTCGAGCGGGCGCGGATCCACCGGTCGACCGGCTCCTCGAAGCGGCCCAGGTCGCTCTTCGTCACGACGATCGCGGCGGGCATGTCGAGCCGGCCGTCGGGGCCCTGCCGGGTGGCGAGCCGGTCGATCACCGCGCCGAACGTCGCGTCGATCGTGTCCATCTCCGGGTCGGCGACGAACAGCAGCGCGTCGACGGCGGACAGGAACTGCGCCGCCCGGGTGCGCTGCTGCCGCGGCTGCAGGGTCTCCCCGGCGACGTCGAAGAACATGAGCGGCCGCGACCGGCCGTTGACGGTCACCACGACGCCGTCGGTGTACTCGACCTCGGCCACCGCGCCGGTGTGCGGGAGCATGGTGCCCTGGTCGTACAGCGGCGTGATGTGCTGCTCGCGGAAGCTGTCGTGCCCGGCCATGTCGACCGCGCCGGTCATGACGTTGAAGTTGGTCAGCCCGCCGGCGTCGATGTCGCGCACGATGCCGGCGAGCAGGTGCGTCTTGCCCGCGCCGGACCTGCCGATGACGGCGACGTTGATCGGCCTGCCGCTGCGCAGGTAGCCCACCGGCAGGTAGTGGTCGGGGCCGTCGCCGGCCCGGTTCGGGCAGCGCTGGATCGCGTGCAGCAGCAGCGACTCGCGCTGCGCCTCGGACAGGTCCGGCGTCAGCTCCAGCGCCCGGTACTTGCCGTCGACCCAGCGGCGCAGGTTCGTCCCGGTCCACTGCACGTCGTCCAGGCACAGGTAGCACCGCCGGGGCGGGTACTGCGCCTCGGGCGCGGCCTGCGCCGGCGGCCGCGACCGGAAGAACCCCCGCCGGGCCGGGCGGGCCTCCTCCAGCGCCGCGGCGGCGTGGGCCGCGCCGTGCCCGCCCGGCACACGGCCGGACCGCAGCTCCTCGTAGCGCCGGCGGCCGGCCGCCAGCCGGTCGTCGGGCTCGCCCGGGCGGCCGACCGGGGACGCGATCGACAGCCGCGCGAGCGCCTCGACGGCGGTCGGCCGGCGCGCGGCGACCGGCTCCAGCATGTCGCCGAGCAGCGCGCCGAACCGCGGCCCGAGGTCCTGCGGGCGGGGCGTGCCGTTCAGCGTCCCGGACACGATCCGCCCGAGCAGCACCCCGACGCTCCAGACGTCGTCGCGCGGGTCGGCGTTGCCTTCGCCGGTACGTTGCTCCGGCGGGCTCCACGGCCCTTCGCCGAGCGGCTCGCGGGGCTCCCCGGCGAGCGCCGCCCAGGAGAACCCGTCGAGGTAGGCGTGGTGCCGGTCCCAGCGCACGGTGTCGGGGCTGATCGCCCGGTGGACCACGCCGACCGCGTCGAGGCGGGCCAGGGCGGTGAGCACGTCCACGAGCACCCGGTCGATGTCCTCGTTGAGCAGCCGGCCGAGGTGGCCGGCCAGCGGCTCGCCGGGCACCGGCTGCCAGAGGACGAACGGCTCGTCCACGTCGACCTTGTAGCCGACGATGCGCGGCAGCAGCGGCCGCTGGTCCCGCTCGCCGAAGCGGCGGTGCAGGCGCAGGCCGGCGCAGATCTCACCGTCGAGGCGGCGCTCCCAGGCGTCGCGTTCGCCGGGTGTGCCGCTGCCGACCAGCCGGCGCTGCAGGACCTGGTATCCGCCGCCGGCGGCGAGGTAGCGGGTGCGGAACCGGAAGCCGCCGTTGTCGAACGGGCCGCCGGAGTCGCCCGGGTCGCTCAGGACCGGCCAGGAGACCTCGTCACCGGCAGGCGTGGTGAAGTCCAGGACCTCGTCACAGATCGCGCCGGACATCCCGGCCACCTCCGTCCTCGTCGGCGCGCCTGTCGCCCGCCGTGCCGTCCCGCTTGCCGGCAGGACCCGCCGGATGGATCAGGCCCTCGGCGGTCGACCACACGGCGTACAGGCCGATGAGCGTCAGTACGCCGGCCACAATCGCCTGCCACGTCCCCAGATCGGTCATGCGGTCGCCTCCAACTGCTCGAACTCGACGCGGGCGCGCAGCGGCACCAGGTGCAGCATCCCGGCCGACGTGCCGGCGGTCGTCCAGACCAGCTCGGCGGGGCGCGGCCGGCGCCCGGGGTCCAGGCCGTCGACGGCGTCGGCGATCGCCTCCTTGGCGCTGCCGGGCGCGAACGCGACGACGACCGCGCCGGCCGGGTCCTTGCCGATCAGCTGCAGCTGGTCGTCGGCGCACAGCTGCTGCACCGGGCCGTCGTCCAGCGCCGCCCGGCGGAAGTCGTCCAGGCCGCGCCACCAGGTGAGGACGAGCTGGTCGCGGTCGCCGCGGGCGGGCCAGCGGGGCGGCGGGTGCTGGATGCCGTCGTGCCGCACGTAGCGGTCGTAGCCGGTGGCGAGGTCGCGGGCGTCCTGCGCGACCCGGTCGGGCACGCCGTCACGCTCGCCGCGCCTGATGTCGGCGGCGCCGCGCTCCACACAGTCGACGGTGAGGGTGACGAGGTCGTGCCGGACGATCGCGTTGACCGCGCCGACGGTCGTCGCCGCCGTGTAGGGCGTCCCCTGCGGGCCGGCGTCCAGCGCCGATCCGTGCGCGAGCAGCTCGTCGCCGAGCGAGTCGAGCGTGCTGCCCAGCGTCCGCACGGCGTCGGAGGCGCGGGTACGGGCGTCGGTGAGCACCCATTCCACGGTCGCCTCGTCGTACACGTCGGTGAGCGCCCGCACGAGCCGGTCGGGCTGGCCGGCGGGCAGCCGCAGCCGCCACGCCGCGACCAGGCGGCTCCACCACAGCCCGGTCGCGACGACGGCGAGCAGCACGCCGGCTCCGGCGCAGGCCCAGGCGACCTGTGCCGGCACGGGCGGGTCGGCACCGGCACCGAGGTCGTCGCCGAGGCCTCCGCTGAGCAGCAGCGCGGCGCCGACCGCGGGCAGCGCCGCGCTGATCACCAGTACCAGCGCGACCATGGCGACGTCGCGGACGGCGGCGCGACGGACCAGCCCGATCCGGTTGCGCCGGCCGCGCAGCAGTACGGCGCCGAGGACGAGCAGCGCCACCACGGCACCGCCGAGCCCGGCGGCGACGGTGCGGCCGAGCGGCGACCCGGCCGCCGGGACGAGCGCGAGCAGCGGCGCGAGCACCATCAGCAGCGGCACCAGGAGGCTGCCGAACCCGCCCGGCATCGCCGGGACGGAGCTCAGCTCCGCGAGGCGCTGGTCGGGGCAGGCCTGGTCGACGGACGGGACCCGGACCGCGCTGCCGGCCGGGCGCAGCGCGCTGGCGGTCTCGAAGATCTCGGTGACGAGCTGCCGCAGCGGCCGGCCCATCCCGATCCCGCCGAGGGTCGTGCGCAGGACCTGGTCGACCGCGGCCGGCTGGTCGGTGGCCGGCCCGCCGGGCGGCGGCGGCAGCGTGACCCCCTCGGCCCGCAGCTTGGCCCGGCGCTGCTCGTCGGGGCCGGCGTCGCCGGTGAGCAGCAGCCGCCGCAGCGCCTCGCGGTAGGTGTGCAGCGTCTCCGCGGACCGGCGGAACAGGCCCGGGATCCCGGGCCCGCGCTGCGGCAGCAGCGGCTGCCAGGGGCGGCCGGCGGTGGCGAGGGCCGCGCCGAGCGCCCGCGCGGCCCGTTCGGCGTCGCCGCGGGCGTGCCCGAACTCGCCGGTGGGCTGGGTCGGGTCCGGGTGCCCGAACCGGCGGGCCAGCTCGCCCCCGAGGGCCACCGGATCCTGGCCGCCCGGCTGGGCCGGGATGACCCGGTCGCCGCCGGTGACGATCGCCTCGACGGCCCGCCGCTGGGCGGCCACGAGCACGTCGCCGGCGACGCGGTTGGACACCACCCGCACCCCGGGGACGGCGACCCGCGACGGCATGGCGGCCGCGCGGGCGGCCACCTCGTCGAAGAGCTCCTTCGCGGTCAGCGCCTCGAGGAGGTCGTCGAGGTGGTTGTACCCGGCGCCGGCCGGGACGAGGACGACGACCGGCGCGGGCCCTTCGCCGGGGTTCCAGGTGATGCCGTGCTCGTCGCCGACCCACAGGACGGTCGTGACCTCGTTGCGCAGGATCGTCGGCAGCCGGACCGGCACGCCCGAGGCGTCGTCGGCCATCCCGACCGCGATGCACACGACGTGCCGCACGGCCCCGGCGTTGCGCACGACGGTCAGCGCGTCGCTGTGCGCGAGCAGGTCGACGGCCCGGTCGACGACGACGACCCGGCTCAGGTCGACCTCCCGGACGCCGCCGTCCAGCCCGGCGCCCCGCTGCCGCACGTACTCGTTGAAGGTGCGGCACGCGGCCAGCGCGGCGTACTCGGTGCGCAGGTCGACCAGGAGCGTCCGGCTCTCCGGTGCCTGCGTCGTCAGCGTCGTCGTGGTCATCGCTTCGTCATCCCGGGCATCGGGGCGTGGCGGGTCAGCACGGTGTGCTCCAGCTCCTCGAACGTGTTGCCGCTCGGCGCGGTGCCGAGGAAGGTGCGGCGCCGGGCCGCGGAGAACGTGTCCCGCCAGAACCCGAGCAGCTGCTTGCAGTACGGCTGGGTGCCGGCGGGCAGCCGCTCCAGCATGTCCGTGAGGATCTTGATCTCGCGCTCGACGACGACGTCGACGACGTGCACGTAGAGCGGGTCCGGGTCCTCGATGATCGTGGCGAGGCCGTTCGGGGAGGTCTCCATGAGCTTCTCGCAGAAGTTCAGCCGGATCACGTTGCTGTCGGTGAGGGTCCATTCCTCGTACGCGCGCAGCAGGCTGCCCCACGAGGAGGCGGCGCCGAACGGCTGCAGGTCCAGGACCATCCCGGTGGAGGCGGGGGCGCCGCGGCGGGTGACGACCTGGATCCCGGCCGGCGAGTCCCGGTCGCCGCTGACGGTGATCTGCCCGTTCCACAGCGCGGCGAGGAACCGCTGCAGGATCTCCACGCGGTGCCGTTCGGTGGTGGCGAGCCAGTCCTGGTCGTACCCGAGCCGCTGCCGCCACGGGAGGTAGTGCTGCGGCTTCGGTGCCTTCGCCGCCTGGGACCAGTCGAGCAGGACCTGCCGCACCTCGGCGACCTCGGTGACGCCCATGCCGCCACGGGCGAACACGACCGTGATCAGCTCGGTGTTCACGGCGCGGAACTCGGGCGGCGCGACGTTGTGCCCGTGCGGCAGCTTCAGCGTCTCCTGCAGGAACCGCTCGACGTCGTCGTCGGGCGCGCCGGCCGGGTACACAACGAGCGTGTCCAGCTTCCCGGTGCCCTCGGGGACGAACGCGGCCGGGATCATGCCGGCCAGCGCCGAGACGAACCACTGCACGTCGTTGTGGGCGACGGCCGCCTCGTCACGGGTCGCGGCGGCGCGCAGCAGCTGGCTCATGTGCGGCAGCAGCGGCGCCTCCTCCTGCTGCTGCTCGCTGCCCCGCAGGATCTGCACCACCTGCTGCTTGAGCAGGCCGAGCAGGATCTGCAGGCCGTGCTCCGGGCCGCGGCCGGGGGTGAGGCTCTCGGTGAGCGCCGCCCGCCAGCCGTCGGGGCCGAGGACCGCGGCGATGATCTCGCCCTCGGTCGCGTTCGGGCGGATCTTCTTGCCGGCGTACCGGTCGGCGAGCCGGCGCAGCATCCGGTCGTAGGTCAGCTCCAGCTCGGTCCGCAGCGGCAGCAGGTACGTGACGCCGACCCGCGACCGGTAGAGCTCGTCGGCGCGCCGGTTGTAGTCCTCCTCGCTCTTGCCGGCGTGGTTGGCGAGGGCGTCGACGAGCGCCCGCAGCTTCTGGCCGAACCGGTCGACCCGCGGGTGCCAGAGGGCGCGGTGGTCGTTCCAGGCGGCGTGCCAGCAGCGGTTGGTGCGGTAGCGGTACCAGGCGTTCTGGGTCTCGATGCTCTTGCGCACGGCGGGGTCGGCGACGGTCACCCGGATCACCCCGCCGAACCCGTTCTTGATCGCGGCGGGCTGGGGCGCCTGGATGCGCCAGTCCTGCGACGGCGGCTCGGGCTGCTGCCGGCGGTTCTCCATCACCCCTTCGACGCCCATCTTGTCGATCTGCTCGGCGAGGGCGGAGTCGCCGCAGAAGACCCGCTTCAGCCGCAGCAGGTCGATCTCGTTGAGGACGTGCAGCCCACCCTCGACCGGGTTGAAGTCCCGGGCCAGCTCCGGCGACCGCCGGGCGAGGGACTGGTCGAGGCCCGTCAGGCCCTCCTCCATCCGCTTGACCCGGGTGCGCAGCATGTTGACGATGTCGGTCGCGCCCCGCACCGCGGCCGGCTCGCGGAACGGCTGCTCCTCCCGCGCCCACACGGCGCCGACGCCGGAGGCGTTGAAGAAGTTGCGGATGTGGTCGAGGTTGGACTCGGCCCGCCCGGGCGGCGCCGGCAGCAGCTCCCGCACGCCCCTGGCCAGCATCCGGCCGGCGAACATGTCAGCGAGGTCGTCGAAGGGCACGGTCAGCGACCCGACCAGGCTGGTGGAGACGCTGCGCTGGCCGATGCCGGTCTTGGAGATCAGCTGCCGCTCGTGGCTGCCGTTGATGAACGTCGCGGCGAAGGACTGGTGGCCGTCGGTCCCGCCGAGGGCCTGCTTCGGCTGCTCCAGGCCGACCAGCGACAGGATCAGCGCGACGATCGAGCGGTGCAGGTCCTCCCGGTCGATGCCGGCGGTCTTGCTGAACAGGAACGCGGTCTGCGCCGCGCCCAGGCGCATCAGCACGTCGCCCTCGTTGGGGTAGGTCACGTGCAGGCCGCGGCTGACCAGCTCGGCGCTGAGCGCGCCGTGGTTGCGGTTGTCCTGGTTGAGGTCGTCGATGAGGCGGAACAGGTCCAGCAGCGACCGGCCGGCGTTGAGCGAGGCGGCCATCCCGCCGCCGCGGCCCTCGTCGAACGCCGACGGCATCAGCACCAGCGGGTAGATGTTCGCCTTGACGTTCGCGCGGGCGAACGCCGAGTCGATCAGGTGCAGGTAGTCGTAGAAGATGCCGGCGCCGGTGCCGCCCGCGACCGAGAACGCCACGAAGACGTCGACCGGCTGCAGCGCCGTCTCCAGGTCGCGGTTGAGCACCCGCAGGTCCGCGGCCGAGGTGTTGATCGCGCCGATCGCCTGCGTGATCGGGTGCCGGACCGCGTCGATGTTCTGCGAGACGGTCTCGAAGATCGCCGCCCGGCCCACCGTCGGCAGCTGCCCGGCGCCGAGCCCGAGCGGCACCACCATCGGCTCCCGCTCGGGGCCCGGCAGCCAGCTCTCCACGAAGTCCGGGGCCTGGATCCGCAGGTTCCGGGCGACCTGCGGGTAGCTCTCGAACGGCGGCAGCAGGTCGTACGCGTAGGAGGCGGTCTTGCTCGCCACGTCCGCGTAGGACTCGTTCGGCACCGAACGGCGGCGGAGCTGGCTGAGCTCCTCCTGGCTCAGGTCGGCGTAGATGAACTGCAGGCAGTGCGGCAGCTCGTACGGCTGCAGGTGCTGCAGGTTGTACTCGGGGCCACGCAGCCGCATGCCGTCGGCGCCGCACAGCTCCTCCCGGAGCCGGCGCTCCAGCTCCGCGCCGACCCGGCAACCGGTGCCGCCGAGGCCTACGAACATGACCGGGTGATAGATATGCATGGGGTCCCCTAGAGATATTCAGGCGCTCGGTTGGTGGGGCTGGTGTCTTCGTGCTGGGGCGGGTCGTAGTCCCGCTGCTTCGGGACCTGTCCCGAGTCCCGCACCGCGATCGAGTAGCCGCCGGGCAGGTGCTGCAGGTCGACCGCCGGGCCGTCGGTGAGGAGCTCGAGCGGCTTGCCGGCGCCGGGGTGCTCCAGCAGCACGCCGCTCTTGCCGCCGCGGCGCGCCGTGTAGGGGCCCTCGCCGGTGTTGGTGGATCGCAGGCCCGCCGGGTCGCGATGGTCCTGGGGCACGAGGATGTCGAAGTCGAACCGGTTCGAGCGGTGTTCGGGCTCGGGCCCCAGCACGCCTCCTTGCTGCTGGTTGCCGCGGTACAGCGCGAACTGCAGCCCCCTGACGTCCTGCCCCCGGACCCGCGCGACGAGCATCAGCGCGGCCTTGACGGCGGCGGCGGCCAGCAGGACCGCGGCGCCCACCAGCCACCAGAAGTACCGCTGCGGCCAGGACGGGCGCTCGGTGACGGTCACGCCGAGCGGAGTGTTCGTCAGCACGTCCCCGCTGGCGGCGTCGACGAGCTGCAGCACGCCGCCGGACGGGCCGACGGCGTCCTTCGCGAACGCCAGGCTGAACTTGAACTCGCTCTGCCCCGGCGCCGCCGCGGCCGTGGCCGGGGAGACCGACACCGACCCGCTCCGGTTGAGGTCCTTGACGAGCAGGCGGACCTCCTTCGGCGCGGTGCCGCGGTTGGTCACCCGGACGACCCCGGACCGGGTCGACCCCGCCTCCGCGGGAGCCCGGTCGAAGGCGATCTGCGCGTTGACGTCCGTCGGCTTGCCGGGCTCGAAGGTCTCGGAGTGCTCGTCGGCGGCGACGCCCGTGCCGCTGGCGACGCCGCGGACGGTGTACCGCCCGGAGGCGTTCGCCGGGAGCTGGAACGAGGCGCTGTAGATCGCGTCGCCGGCCTTGGCGTCCGCGTCCTTGCCGTCGTCGAGCAGCGCCACGCTCGTGTCGGCGCCGGCGCCGGTGAGCCGCGCCGAGAACGTCAGCCCCTCAAGGATCTTCGGGTCGGTGATCTCCAGCGAGCGGGTGTGCGGGCGCATGTACACGGTGAAGGCCTGCCCCGGCGCCGGGCTCGGCGGGTCGAGGACGAACACCGAGCGCAGCACGCCCTGCCACAGCGCGCTCGCGGTGACCAGCTGCTTGGACATCCCGCCGGGCGCGACGAGCTTGACGGCCCAGTCGCCCGGCTTCGGGTTGCGGATCCGCAGCGCCTCGACGGTGCCGCTGTTGCCGGCCAGCTCGAAGGTCGAGCCGTCGGCCTCGCCGCTGCTCGGCGCCTTCCGCCCGTCCGGGTCGGTGAAGGTGACCGACACGGCGGGGTCGGCCTTGTAGACGGTGATGGTGCCGTCGGTCGCGATGGCGGGGATCGGCACCTTCAGGGTGACCTCGCCGCCACCGTCCAGGGTCGTCGGCTCGGCGAACGAGCTGCCGCCGCACCGTGCGGTGGCGAACGCCTCCTGCATCGACTTGAGCAGCCGCGCGCCGCCGGAGTCCTGGACCAGCGTGGCCTTCGGCGTGACCTCCCGGCCGTCGCACTGCGCCCGGCCGCCGTTGGCGGCGAAGAACTCCAGCATGGTCTGGTCGATGTCGCCGCCGAAGCCGAGCGGCCACACCTGGACGCCGCGCTCCTTGGCCTTCGGCAGGACCTGCCGCCGCAGCAGGTCCTCGGCGTGCTGCTGCTGGGCGGTGTCGTTCGGCCCGTAGGAGGTGTCGCCGCGCACGTCGAGCCGGCCGTCGGTGAGCAGGAACAGCACCTTCGGCCGGTCGCTGCCGCCGAGGTCGGAGATGCCCTGGTTGAGCGCGGCGACGAAGTCGGTGTCGTCGCCGTCGCCGCCGGCGCGGAGGTTGATGTTCTGCTGGATGCACCGGCCCATCGCCTCGCGGTCGGCGGCGCCGGCCCCCGGGCGCAGCTCGCACCGCTGCGACTCGACGGCGGGCTTCGTGCCCCTGCTGGCGAAGCCGAAGACGATCACCCTCGACTGCGCCGACAGCTCGCCGAGCGCGATCGTGGTCGCGGCCGCCTTCTCCTGTATGACGGCTTCCGGGCGGAGACTTCCCGACTCGTCCACCGCCACGACGACGTCGATGGGCTTGACCTCGCCCTCTTCCGCGGCCGCCGGCCCCGCGCCTGCGAATACACCGGCACAGGCGGCCAGGGCGACAAGTGCCACCCGTGCAGATACGCCTCGCGTCACGGTTTGCCGTCCTCTCTGCGGTCGAACCCCGTTTCGCCGCATCCCTGACGGACAGCGCTTCCGGCAGCACGTCTCCGCGACCGGTCGCGGTCGCATGTCCGTCAGTCAGGACGGATGGAGGGCACCTCGATGGAGGGTTTTCTCGCCGGTACGGGCGGCGTGGAGCACCCGGCCGCGATGGACGGCGGCGTGCCGGGTGAGCCGTTACGGCTGGGGGTCGCCCTGGGCGTCGTCCTGGGGCTCGCCGTCGGGGGCGTCGGCCTCAAGGGCGCGACGGCGGGACTCCACGGTCTCGGCCACCGCTTCGGCGTCCGCGCCCGACGCCACGGCGGCGTCACGCAGCGTGCCGAGCTCGGCCCGCAGGAGCTGGGCAAGCTGGTCGCGCTGCTGCGGTGACAGTTCCATGGCACACCGAGGTTAACAGCCACCGGCCCGGCGGGCCGAGCGCAGCGGCGAATGGCGGGTCGCCGCGGCCGTCGGGTCAGGGCGGTGCATCCGGCCGGAGCGCCCCGGCGGTGCGGGTGGGGGCGAGGGCGGCGGCGAGCCGGGCGGCGTACGGGCCGGCCGCCCCCACGAACGCGGGCGCCGCCGAGGCGACGGTGGCGGCGGCGGGGTGACCGGCGGGCAGCAGCTCGGCCGCGGCCAGCAGGTGCCCGGCCGCGGTCACCCGGTCGGCGTCGCCGGCGCCTGGCTGCAGCCGGGCGCGCAGCAGGTGGGCCACCGCGAGGACGAGCCGGTCGACGCCCGCCGTGGCGGGGTCCGCTTCCTCGGCGCCGTAGACGATGGTGGTCGCCAGGCCCACCAGCTCGTCGACGGCCCCTGCCGCGGGAGGCTCCACGGCCGCCCTGACCAGCACGGCGGCCAGCACGTGCAGCGCGCCCGGCCCGTCCGCGGCCCGGTCCGGGGCCTGGTCCAACGCTTGGTCTGGAGCTTGGTCTGGAGCTTGGTCTGGAGCTTGATCTGGGGCGCTTGCCGCCTCCGTGGCGAGGGCCGACACCGTGTCCAGCAGGACGAACCGCAGCGCGTCGAGGTCGAGCGGCGCGGCTGCCGGGGCGGCGAGCCGGGCGCGCAGGGTCGTGGTGTCCGTCGGGGTGTCCATCGCGCCGTCCGCCCCGTCACTGTCCACTGTGGACGAGTCCGGCCCAGGCCACGACCCGCGCCGGGTCAGCGCCGGCCAGCCGGCGGGTCAGCGCCTCCGGCATCGCCGGCGGGACCTCGCGCCGGGGGTCGAGCATCCACAACTGCGCGCGGCGCAGCGCGTCCCACGCCGGGCGGCGCTCGACCATGAGGTGGTGGTGGAACATGTACACGAGGACGGAGGTGTCCTGTTCGGGGGCGCTCCACTGGGTGGACAGCACGGTGCGGACCCCGGCGGCGAGGAACGCGGCGCCGAGGCCGAACGCCGCGTCGTGGCCGCGCCCGGCGACGCCCGTGCGGCAGGCGGCCAGGACGACGAGGCCGATGGCCCGGTCCGGCACCTTCACCAGCAGCGCCACGAGCTCCTCGGCGGTGAGCCGCCCGTCCGGGCCGGCGAGCACGAGGTGCGAGGTGGTGTCGCCGGCCGCCGGCTGGCTGACCCCGTGGCAGGCGAGGTGCAGCATCGCCCCGGCGCCGGGCCGGCCGCTGGTCAGCCAGTCGCGCACCTCGGCGGCGGTGCCGGCGCCCGACGTGCTGGTCGTGCCGTCGGGCCGGCGGCCGACGTAGCGGGCGCCGGGGTAGAACGAGCGGTGGACGGCCTCGGCCCCGGTCCGCGCCGCGATCAGGTCGGTGGTCCCCTCGCCGGTCCGCGGGTCGGCGACGACGAGGCCGACGGGCAGGAGCGGCACCGCAGACGCCGCCGCCGAACGGCACAGCATCCGCGCCGAGACGGTCTGCGAAAACGCCACGAGCCGCACGGCGTGGGTCCCGTCGCCGCGCCGCGCAGCATGCCACGGCACCCGTGCGAGGTCGCCCACCGGCACGAGCACCACCCGCGGCGGCCGTCCACCGGCCGCCGGCGGCAGGGCCGGCAGGAACCGCTCCGCGAGCGGCCCGACGGCGGCCCCCCAGGCCCAGTCGCACAGCGCGTCGAGGCTCCCCGCGACGGCCTCGCCGCCTGGCGCGTCGCCGACCAGGTCCGGTGCGGAGACCGCGGCGAGCAGACGCTCGACGCCGACGTCGGGGACCAGGCCCGGCAGCGCCATCAGGCTCGGCGGACCGGCGGCCGGCACCATGACCGCCCAGCCGGGCATCCGGTCGGTGCCGGGCACGAGGTAGACGAGCGCGTCGGTGTCCAGGGCCGCGAGGGCGGCGCGGATGTCGGGCAGTCCCGGCGGGTCGAGCAGGCCGGCGAGCGCGGGGTCGCCACCGTCCCCGTCCCCGTCCCCGTCCCCGGACAGTGCGGCCCGAGCGGCGGTGCGCAGGTCGGCGGGGATGTCCCCGGCGCCGCCGGTGACCATCCGCCAGCGGGTGGCGAGTCCCGGCCGCCCGGCCCGGTCGAGCCGGGCGGCGACGTCGACGAACTCCGTAGCGGCGAAGAGCGCGAGCCCTCGCCCGGCGTCGAGCGCCTGCACGGCCGCGGCGAGGTCGTCGCCCACGAGACAGCGACGGGCGATCTCCAGCACACTGCCGGCGGCGTCGCGGGCGGCCGCCCGGGCGGCGGCCGCGTCGCGCTGGAGCAGCACGTCCCAGGCACAGCGGCGCAGCCCCGCCGGCACAGCGCCGCGCGCGAGGGCGAACCCGGCGTCCAGCGGGTCGTGCATGCCGTCCTCCTCCATGAGTCCCGGCAGCCGTGTCATGCCGCCATCTCCACCACGCTCCACCACCCGACGAACCGGCCGCGCCGCCTTCGCCGCACACCGCTCGACGGCCGGGGTCAGCCGCGGGTGGAGGACGTGTTCCGGCGGCGGTGCGGCCGGTGTCCGGCCGCACCGTCGCGGGTGGGACGGATCATGCCTGGAGATCGATGCCGAGGATGTCCAGGACCGCCCTGGTGATGCGGGCCATCGCCGTCTCGTCGGCGAGCAGGAGCGTGATCCGCTCGCCGGGGTCCGCGCCGGCGCCGGGGACCAGGTCCAGGTCCTCGGCGCCACTGCCGGAGCGGAAGGTCAGGTCCAGGACGATGCCGACCGCCTCGACCGGGTCCTGGCCGGCCCGGATCCGGCGGTCGATCGCCTGGACCGCGGCCGCCGCCAGGTCGGCGAGCCGGGCCTCGTCGTTGTCGTGGCGCTCGCTGAGGGCCAGGTGCGGCTGCTCGAACAGGGCGGCCGAGTCGGGGTCCGAGCGGGGCGATGGCGTCACAGGTGCCTGCTTTCTGCCGAGCGGTCGCTCGACGAAGTTCGCGTACCACGTCGTGCTCTGCCGCATCGCCGCGAGGACGGTCTCCACGTCCGCCGCGACCGCCCGCTCGCTGCCGAGCGGCTCCCCCGTGACCTTCGAGCGCAGCTCGGCCCACGCGCTCAGCGGCCAGAGACCGGTGCCGGCGGTGGCCGGGACGCCGACCCAGACGAGGATCTCGATGGCCAGCGTCGTGTGCCACGGGTCGTGGTGCAGCGCCGTGGCGAGCCAGGCGGGCATCCGCGGACGCTGGAGCGCCCCGGCGGCGCCCCGGCGGCGGCGGTGGCCGTCGACGGTCGCCGGGGTGAGCCGGCGGACGATCCAGCCTTCAAGGTTGTGGATCGGCACCTTCGCGTTGCGGAGGAGGTCCTCCATCACCGCCTCGACGTCGTCCTGGAACCGATCGAGGCAGTCGGGGCGCAGCCCGGCGATCGACGCGGCACACGTCGGATGTCCGCGCTGCAGCTCGAAGCGCCGGGTGTGCTGTTCGAAGACGAGCGGCCAGACGACGTCGTAGGCGCCGGCCGTGAGGGCGGTGTAGTCGTTGCTGCCGATGGTGTCGCTCGCCCGGTGTGCCAGCTCGCCGACGCGGGCGAGATCGCGCACCGTTTCCGTCGATTCGGGCACCTCAGAATCCTTTCGCCTGCTAATGCTGCAACAGTGCCCGAGCGCCCCCGCACCGGAAAAGACCATTACGCAAAAGATCCCACTACCCGCATCCAATGACGTTCCTTCGGCTTTCTGCCGTCCGTCGATCGGACGGGTCCCGGCACCCGATATCCCGACCCTTTCATTGGACAAGTACTGGCCAAGTTCTGCGCAATAGTGCGGACATTGAAGAGTGACGTGGTCTGAGCGCCGGAATGGGGGCTTACGCTGGCGCCCGTCGAATCTTCGCTGGAGCAGTTCGAGAGGGGGACCGGTGTCCGCAGAGGACGATCTCGTGCGCGAGCTGGTGCGGATCCGCCGGGGGTGGGGGCTGGACAGCCACGACCTGCGCGCCAGGGTCGGCGAGCGGCTGGCCGCGCTGTGCGGTGTCGAGCCGGCCGACAGCGACCGCGACGTCCGCGACCGGCTGCTCACCTGGCTGGGCTCGCACGTCGTGGACCTCCCGGCGGAGCTGGCCCGCACGACCGCGGTGGCGTTCGCGCTGGAGCGCGACGTCCAGCACCGGCACCTCACCCAGCGGGTCGAGTGGCTGGCCCGGGAGCAGTCGTGCGCGCCGCGGACGGTCCGCCGGCGGATGGACCACGCGCTGCGCCTGGTCGTCCGGGCCGCCCTGAACCGGCAGGAGCACCGGGACGCGGCCGGCCGGCAGCTGCGCTCGCTGCGCGCCGTGCTGCACCTGGGCGACGGCACGCTCCAGCTGCACGAGGCGTGCGAGACCGTCGACGTCACCGCGCCCGCGGGCCGCCGTCCGGCGAGGCTGCCCGCCACGCACGAGTCGTGGCTGTCGCAGGGCAGGACCGGCTCGCACTACACGGTGGTGCCGCTGGTGCCCTGTGCGCGGTTCGAGGTCGAGGTGCGCCTGTCGCCCGGCACCCGCCTGCGCATCCACCGGCTGGAGGCGGCGCCCCCGGGCAGCGCAGGCGAGGAGCCCCCGGTCCTGGGGACCGCCGGCGACGCCGTACACGCGGAACAGGACGACCGGGACGGGCAGGACGGGCGCCGCGGGCTGCGGCTGGTCTTCGACGACCTGGTGCCCAGGCACGGCTACGGGCTGGTGTGGACCGGCGGCGACCATGTCCCGTCCCCCTCTCCCCCGATGGACTAGTCATCGCGTTCCGGCGCCTAGTCAACGTTGCCGATATCGATCGTCTCCGCAGGTCGAGAGGCTTCTTGCGTACCTCTCGAGCGACGAGGAGCACGCAGATGACGACCCTTCGACCGACCCTCGAACCGGAGCCGGAGCCTCTGCACGCGGTGCTGGCCCGGCTCGTGCACCACGTGCTGAACGGCCCCGTCGCGCCCACCACCCGGCGGCTGCTGCACACCGCGTCCGGCGGCGACCCCCAGCTGCTGCGGGCCCTGGTGACGAGCGCCCTCGCCGACGGCACCCTGGTGTGGCAATCGGGGCGGTGGCGCTGGGCCCCGGACCTGTCGCAAGCGAGCCGGACGACCGGCCTGATCGAGGCCAGGGCGTTCACCATGAAGCCCGACCAGCTGGCCGCCCTGCGGACCCTCACCGCCACCGGCGCCGAGCCGTTCGCGGCCGTCACCCAGGCGCTGGGCGACCGCACCGACCCCGGCGACGCCACCGACGAGACCCGGCTGACCCGCCGTGAGCGGGAGGTCCTCACGATGCTCGGCAGCGGCCTGAGCACCAGGGGCATCGCCCAGCGGCTGTGCCTGTCGCAGCGGACCGTGGCCAAGCACCAGGAGAAGGTGTACCGCAAGCTGGGCACCTCCGACCGGCTGACCACCGTCCTGCGGGCGCAGCGGCTGGGCCTGCTGAAACCCGGTGCCTGAGCCGTCACGCAGGCAGGGCCCGGACGCCGCACCCGGCGTCCGGGCCTCGGGAGCGCAGCGGCTCCGGGAGCCTCAGGAGATCTCGCTCGGCCTGGTGTCGCGGTCCAGCTCGTCGCCGTCCACGACGACGACCTCGGCGACGCGGCCGTTGAGGTACACGGTGACCGGCCGCTCCTCCTTGTCCAGCAGGGCCAGCCGGGCGGTGGTGGCGCTCTCCATCGCGGACTGGACGTTCTGGACGACGGAGGTGAACTGGTCTGCGTGGATGCCGTACTCGTGCTGGCCGATGACGATCCGCTTGGTGCCCATGACGGTCTTCCTCTCAGAAGGTGGTGCGTTGCGATGGACGCCGGGCAGCTCAGGCGACTGCCTCGACGGTGAACGAGAACGAGAAGTCCTGCGCGCGGCGCAGGGTCCCGTCGGCCGGGTGCCGTCCCGCGCCGAACCCTTCATGGGCCAGCAGGGAGGTCCGGTAGAGCCCGATGCTGTCGCCGACGGCCCGGCGCAGCAGCTTGTAGGCGACGTTGACGACGACGGCCCCGGCACCGATCGCGGCGACCGCCAGGGCCGCCTGCGGCGCGGCCAGGGCGAGGCCGGCCAGGGTCGTCGCCGCGCCCTGCACCTCGGGGTCGCCGAGCTCGGCGCGCATCATGTCGCTGAGCTCGAGACTTCCGGCCGAGTCGCGGGACACGAAGACCGCGATGTCGAGGAAGTCGGTCGCCGGCCCGTGGTAGACCAGCAGCTTGTCCAGCGGCAGCCGGTCGCCGTCGCGGACGTTGGCGAAGCGCTGGGTCTGCGCGGTGTAGACCGGCGTGCCCGGGTGCGATCCGCCGGTCAGGACCACGGCGTCGACCCGGACGTCGGCGCCGAACAGGGCCCGGTTGCGGTGCACGACCAGCTCGCCGAGGCGGACGGCCACCCGTTCGGGCGCCGCGCCGCGCGCGGTGAACGACGGCGTGAGCAGCCGCGCCGCCGGGTCCGGACGGTCGTCGATCGCAAAGGTGACCTCCTCGGCCACCGGTGCGGGCACCGGGCTCAGGTCGAAATCGATGAAGCGGACGGTGTACTGGATCTGCGGGCCGGACGACATCACCATGTCGCGCGTGCCCCCTACAGCGATCTGACGGACAAGCTGCTCCAGCGGCGACGGCCAGTGGCCCTTCCGGTTGGTGTACGCGGCGCCCTGCTCCAGCACGGACAGGTCCTGCGGGCGGTCCGACGCCACGACGACGAGGCTCTCCGGGCGCACCGCGCTCGGGTCCAGCCCGTCGGACCAGCCCAGCTGTACCCCCTCCAGCCGCCCCGTCATGTCGTCGAGGCCGAAGAGGTAGAACTGCCCCGGGTCGAGGCGGATGCCCGACGGGCTGAACCTGGTCTGCAGGGTGATCGCGCCGCCGACGCCGATGTCGACGAGCGCGACGTGGACCGTCCGCTCGCCGCTGTTGCCGATCCGGACGAAGACCCGCTCGTCGCGGTACAACACCTCGCCGGTGTGGCGCAGCGGCTGCTCGGCGCCGTCCACGACGCGGCCCCACTCCAGGCTGATCTGCGCGTCCAGGGCGAACCTGGGGTCGTCGTGCAGCTCACGCAGCCGGGCCGCGCGGGCGAGCCGCACCAGGTCGATCTTCACCAGGCCGGCCTGCGCGCCGCCGGCCGGGCGGGGCGGGTGCAGCGGGCCGACCCGGTCGCGCAGCGCCATGCCGCCGTCGCCGTCGAGGACGACGTCCGCGACGGTGGCCTCGCCCGGCTCCGCCGGTCGCAGCAGGGGCGTCGTGCCGACGGCCAGGCGGAGCTCATCGGCCCGCGGGTCGTCGGGGATCCCGACCGGCAGGCTCGGCTCGGACGAGCGGGTCTGGAACGCCCGCGCGCCGGGTGGCACGGCGGTCCACGTGCCGGCGAAGGTCAGGTGGGCGTGCACCTCCAGGGACCCGACCCGGTCGACGACCGCCGTCCCGACCGCGTGCGCCGGGTCGGCCTCCACCGCCCCGGCCGGCATGACCGCGAACTCGTCGCCGAGCCGGATCCCGAGCAGCGGCGCGACCTGCAGCGAGATCCGCTCCGGGTTGGCGCCCGGCACGACCCGCAGCGCGCCGGCCGCGTCCGGGACCCGGGTGGAGAAGATCACCCGGTCGGCGGCGACCCCCTCGGCCTCGGGGCGCTGCGCCGGGGCGAGCGCGAGGACCTCCCGGCGCACCCGGTCCATCAGCGACGACCAGGTCACCGGCAGGTCGCCGGCGTCGCGCAGCGCCCGGACGAACGCGTCGGTGAACATGCCCGTCCGCACGCCGTGGGCGTTCGTGTACTCGTACGCGGCCTCCTCCGGCGCGCAGGCGACCAGCCGCACCGCGAGGTCGCTGCCCAGGATGTCCCTGGGGAGCCCGCCGAGGCGCTTGAACCTGTCGAGCTCCTCGGCGACGTGCTCCTCGGCCCACTCGTACGGGTAGTGCAGTGCCTTGACCCTGAAGTCGTCGCGCGACACCAGCGCGGAGTGGCACGCGTCGATCATGACCGCGACGTTGTCCGTCTTCCCGGTGAGCAGCGCGAGCAGGCTCGACAGGGTGGCCGCCGTGATGCCCCGGAAGTCGCCCTCGGTCGACTTCTCCAGGTCGTTCGGCACGATGAACTGCACCGAGGGCCGGCCCTGCCGCGACGGGTGCCGCTCGTCCGGCGGGGCGAGCAGCCGCCCGCCGTGCCCGCTGTAGTAGACGAAGACCGAGTCTCCGGTGCCGGTCTGGGCGATCAGCTGCTCGTAGGCGTCGAGGATCCCGGCCCGCGAGGCCGCTTCCCCGGTGCACCGTTGAATGGTGAATTCCCGCCGCGAGAGCGCGTCGGCCATCGCGTCGACGTCGTTTTCAACTCCGGCGAGCCCGTTGGTCTGCGCGCCGATCAGCAATGCCTTCCGCGCCACAACGCCCCCTCAGCAAGGTGGGTGAAGAAATCCACCCCGGACGTTATTGGCTGCGCGGTGCGGCAGTCACTAGCCGACGACTACGTTGGTTCACGTATTGCGCAGGACCGCCCTTGTGGGCAAGCGCTTCCGGTATCGGGCGACACCTACTCCTACGAATCGGCGAACAACTGGAGCCGTTGTGCCGCCATCGCGGCCATCTGCCGGTTCTCGACATCCGCTTTCCGAAGGATGCTGCCGACATGGACCGCCACGGTCCGCTCGGCGATACCCAGTCTCCTGGCGATCTTCCGGTTGGTGTCGCCGGCGGTCAGCAGCTCGAGCACCTCCATCTCCCGGCCGGTCAGCCCCCAGGGGACCGCCGGTCGCCGCTGCTGCGGAATGGCCGGCTGCGGCGGGGCGTCGGACGTCTCGGCCATTCGTACCGGGTCCAGCTCGACGCCGGCCGCCCCGGCCAGCTCCTCGACCGCCCGCATCAGCGGTTTCGCCGACAGCTCGCGGGCCAGCCCGTTCGCGTCGCCGGCCCAGCGGGTCACCGTCTCCTTCGGGCCGGTGCGGACCGCCGCCTCGGCCGCGCGCCACAGGGCGTAGGCGCGGTGGTAGGGCCGCTCCAGCCGGGCCCAGCCGGCGGCGACCCGCTCCCACTGCCCGGCGGTGGCGGCGGATCGCGCACGGTCCAGCTCCGCCCGGCACTGCGCCGACAGGACGTCGACCTCCGACCCCGGCTCGGCCGGCCGGGCCCGGTCGAGCAGCGGCTCCAGCGCCGCCAGCCGCCCGGCGAGCGCCTCCTGGTGCCGCTGCCGCCCCTCGCTGCGCGGCACGTCGGCGGCCGCCCGCAGCGCGCTCGCCAGGAACCGCAGCAGCGACAGCACGTGCTCCGTGCCCTTGAGCAGGTCGATCCAGCGGTCGACGGCCTCGGCCGCGGCGTCGTGCTCCCGCTGCCAGAGCGCCAGCTCGATGAGGCAGCAGGCGAGCGGACTGAGGAACCGGGGGTCCGTGCCGGCGTCGGCCCGCAGGTCCCGGAGCAGCTCGGCGGCGCGGCCGAACCGGCCGCGGGCGACGTGGATCTCGGCGAGGGTGAGCCGTGGGTACCGGGTCTCCCGCACCGGCCGGTCGCGGATCGCGCCGGTCAGCAGCGACTCGGCCTCGTCCCACCGGCCGAGCATGACCAGCGTGGTGCTGACGTTGTTGGCCAGCACCCGGGTGCTCTTGGTCTGCAGCCCGGCCGCCTCGCAGCGGTCGAGCTCGTCCAGCGCGACCGCCGCCGACTCGGCCAGCCGGCCGGCGTGCTCCAGGGCGACGGTCAGGTTCCCGTAGGCCCGGTGCAGGTCCTCGAGCTGGCTGACCTCCTTGGCGATCGCGACGGCGGAGAGCAGGTCGGGGATGCCCCGGTCGGGCTCGTCGAGCAGGGTCAGCGCCACCCCGACGGTGTTGAGGGCGCGCCCCTCCTCGGCCCGGGCCCCCGCCTTGCGGGCGTGCCCGACGGCGGTGCGGGCCGCCGCCAGCCCGTCCCGGTAGTGCCCGGACTGCAGCTGGACGGTCGCGAGCGCGGCGAGCACGCGGGCCTTCGCCGCGCTGGGCGGCTCCAGCGGCAGGAGGGTGTCGGCCCGGCGGTAGGCGACCACCGACGCCTCGTTGTCGCCCTGCTCCCACAGGTACCGGCCGAGCCGCTCGTGCAGCTCGCCGGCGCGGACCGGCCGCTCGCCCGCGTCGACCCCGTCGATCGCGCGGCGCAGCAGCTGGAGGGCCTTGTCGAGGTCGCCGGCCCAGCGGGCGGCCTCGGCGGCGGAGGCGAGCAGCCGGTCCTCGGTCGTGCCGGCGACCGCGGCCGCGTCCGGGACCAGCTGCCAGAGCCGGTCCAGCACCCGCTCGTAGTGGCTCTGCGCGACCCGGAACGCCTGGCTGCGCTCGGCCTCCGCGGCCGCGGCGAGCGCCGCCCGCAGCGCCTGCGGCCAGCGGCGGGCCTCGAACCAGTGGTGGGCCAGCGTCGCGGCCGGGTTGCCCTCGGTGGCGAGCGACGGGTCGGCGGTGAGCGCCTCGGCGAGCAGGGTGTGCAGCTCGCGCAGGTGCCCGGGGCCGAGGTCGTCGAGGACCACCTGACGCAGCAGCGCGTGGCGGAAGTCGTACGTCAGCCGCTGCGGGTCCAGCTGCAGGATCTGCCGGTCGTCGCAGACCCGCAGCGCGTTGTCGAGCACGCGGGGGCGCAGTTCGCAGACCGTCGCCAGCAGGTCGTAGCCGACGGGCTGGCCGGCCACGGCGTCGGCGTCGACGACGTTCCTGGCGTCCTCGCCGAGCGGGTGCAGCCGCGAGTGCAGCAGGTGCTCCAGCGAGTGCGGCAGCTGGCCCGCGGACGGGTCGGTGAGCCGGCCGTCGACGATGAGCTCCTCGGCGAAGAACGCGTTGCCGCCGGTGAGCCGGTGGTACTGCCGCACGACGGCCGGCTCGAGCTCCTCGGCGACGGACGCGCCGAGCAGCTCACCGAGCTCGGTCTCGGTGAAGGCGGGCAGCCTGATGTGCTCGACCCGAGCGCTGAACGTGGTCTCCGCCAGCAGCGCCATCAGCCGGCTGCCCTCGATCTCCCGGCCGGGCCGGTAGCTGAAGACGAACAGCACCCGCTCGTCCGTGCGGTACTGCACCAGGTACGACACCAGGTCGAGGGTCGACGGGTCCGCCCAGTGCAGGTCCTCGAAGACGAGGATGGTCGGGCCGTTCGCGCCGAGATGGTCGAGCATGCGCAGCACCGCGCCGAAGACCCGCATCTGCGACACGGGCTCGGCGGCGGCACCGGTCGCCGGTCCGCCGCCCGGCAGGCCGGCGATCAGCTTGGTCAGCTCGGTGTACGCCGGCCCGCCGTACTTCGTCACGTAGTCGTCGCCGTGCGCCCGCACGAGCCGCCGGATCGCGTCGACCAGCGGCGCGTAGGGCACGCCGACGCCGAGGTTGATGCACGCCCCCGACAGCACGTGCAGCCTGCCCGCCGGCCCCGCGGCGGCGATGGCCGCCGCGGTGAACTCGCTGATGAGCCGGCTCTTGCCGATGCCCGCCTCGCCGGCGATCAGGACGGTGCCGGTGCCGGCGGAACCGCCGGCGCCACGCAGGAGATGCCGGAGCCGGTCGAGCTCCGTGCGACGCCCGACGAACGCGCGGGCCGTCCGATCGCCTGCCATTGCGCCATCGTGCCTCCGCCACCGGCCGATGTCAGCCGGGCCTGTGCCGAGTTCCCCCCTCGGACGCCGCACGTCGGACCGAAGCGGTGGCGCCCGGTAGCGACACGGACGGCAGAAGCCAGGAGAACGGAGGGTGGCGATCAACCCCTGTCGTCGTTGACGGCGCTGAGCCGCTCGGCGACGATCGTGCAGAGCTCGGCCGGGTCGGCCCCGGCCGCGACGGCGGCGCCCCAGGCGGCGGCGAGCTCGCCGGCGAGCAGCCCGGTCAGCCGGCACTGCGCGGTGCAGGGCAGGCCACCGTCGGTCTCGTAGTCACACATGTCGATCTCCGGTCGCTGCTTGTGCGCCAGGGCCGGGCGACCGGCCGAAGCTCGCTGTCCGTGTGCCCGGATCCGCTGGGTCGGGGATGGGACACACGCGTGGTCATGGCCGTTCACCGCAAGCCTCCTGTCGTCAGCAACCGGTCGAGGACGGTGGCGACGCCGTGCCGCCGCACCGCCTGGTGCACCGTGCGGAACCCGCCGCCGTAGACCGGGTCGGGGTTGGTGCTGAGCCGGCGGCGCAGCTCCAGCGCCATCGGGGTGCCGTGCCGCCGCAGCCACGCGTAGGCGAAGAGCTCGCACAGGCCCTCCTCGATCACGTCGTCGACCGGTGCCCGGCCGCGCAGCGCGAGCCAGGCGTGGCCGATCTCGTGGGCGACCGCCCGGCCGAAGTAGGTCGGCGGCAGGCCCGCGACGATGCTGATCCCGGTCACCCGTGTCCCCTCCGCTCCGCCGGTCGTCTGTTCCGTGAGCCCGAGCAGGACCCCCGTCGTCACCAGCCCGGCGGTCGCCGCGGCCTCCTCCGGGCTGACGATGCGCACCCGCACGCGGTCCGGCAGCTCCAGCCCGATGTCGGTCATCTGCCGGCGTACCGACGGCAGGTGCAGCCGGGCGTCCTGCTGGGTCTCCACCGCGTCGGCGAGGCACGTCGGGCAGCGCATCATCCCGGCGGCGAAGGGCCGCCAGCCCGGCGGCGCCGGGTCGGCGTGGGTCCGGGCGCAGAACATGCACTCGGCCAGGACCGGGTGGGCGGCGCAGGTGACCTCGCCGTGCAGCGACTGCCGGTATGCCAGCACCGGCCGGCTCCCGCAGACGGTGCACGCCGGCGCCACTACAGCGGCGTCCATCTGCCGGTCACCCTGTCCCGGATCCATCCTGTCGTCGCGGTGGTCTTCGCCGCCGGTACGACGGCCGCCGGGCGGGGCTGGGGCACCGTCCTGGCCGGGTCGGCCGCCGGCGGCGGCTTGCCGGTGAGCCGGTAGCGGAAGTAGTAGCCCCAGTCCTCGATGGGCGGCCGGCTGCCGGGCACCTCGCTGAGGGTGGCCCGCAGCAGCTGCCGGCCGTCGTCGTCGAGCGCCGCGTCGGCGCGCGCCGGGTCGCGGGTCGTGGACTGCTGGTCGCCGCTGCTGAAGACGCGCAGGACGAACAGGCCGAACTTGTAGCAGTCGGACTGGGTGGTCAGCCACCCCTCCGGCGCGTCCCAGTCCGGCGCGTCGAGCTGCGCGACCTCCGCCATGGTGCCCTTCTTCCGGACGCCGTCGCAGTCGACGAGCATCACCGACGGGTGCCCACTGAGCCGGAACAGCTCGTTGCGGGCGTTGAGGTCGCCGAAGACCAGGTCCATGGCGTGCAGCCAGTGCAGCGCGGCGGCCAGGTCGCGGCAGATCGTCAGGCGCTGCTGCGCCGTGACGACCGGCATCCCGACCAGCGCCGCCCGCTGCGGCGGCACCAGCAGGTTCTGCACCTCCCGCGTCGACGTCTTCTTGGTGCCCGTGCCGGGCAGGGTGCGCAGCTGCATGAACGACGGGTCGATCAGCGGCATGATCACCCCGCTGACCTGACTGCCGTCCTCGACGACCCGCAGCGGCCAGGCGGTGAAGCTGTCCAGCTTGGCGCGGCCCGCCGGCTCCAGCCCGTTGCGGAACTTGACCAGCTGCCGCGGCCCCTGCCGGGCCTTGGACTCCGGCTTGTACTCCTTGTAGACCAGCGGGCCGGGCGCGTCGGGGAGCCGCAGGTGCGGTGCCTCGTACACCCTGGCCTGCCCACCCGTGCCGAGCAGCCGGCCGAGCGCGCCGAGCTGGCCCACGGTGACGACTTCGTCGGCCACCGCGTCACACGGCCCAGATCGCGACGGCGGTGCGATCGTCGTCGTGGGTCTTGCGGGCGAAGTCGACCTGCGCGGCGAACTGCAGCGGCGCCGGCGGCTCCCGCCACGCCTCGGCCAGGAACCTGCCGACGGTGCGGGTGCCGTCCTCCAGCGGGTCGCCGAGCCCGTCGCTCATGAGCACCACGACGTCGCCCTTCCGCACGGTGGTCGTGACACACCCGCCGGCGGGTGGCCGGCTGAGCGGCAGCGCCTTCGTCACGGAGGTGGCCGCGCCCTCCCCGCTGTTCTTGGTCTCGAACATCGGCTGCCAGTGCCTGCCGTCGCGCAGCACCCACGCCGAGGAGTCCCCCACGGCGTAGAAGTACGCGTCGACCTCCGGCTCCACCGGGCGCAGGTCGATCACCCCGAACAGGGCGGTGGCGGCCAGGTGCCGGGCGATCTCGCCGGCGTCCAGCTCCCCGCCGTCCGGCGCCGGCTCGACCAGCTTGTTGCCGAGCCGGACGATCTCGTCGCTGAGCTGCGTCACGATCTCCGGCCAGTCGATCTCGGCCGGGGGCTTGCGGGTCAGCGCGAGCGAGACGAGCTCGGCGCCGAGCCGCGTGACGACGGACGCCGCCTTGTGCGACAGCTTGCTGTTGGACACCCCGTCGGAGACGACGGCCACGAGGTGGCGGCGGTCGTCGGTGCAGCGGAACGCGTAGTCGTCCTGCCGGACGGTGCCGTTGTACCGGTGGCTGAGGCCGCGCACGCTGGCCGCGCGCAGCTGCAGGACCCGGCGGTCGGTGACGTCGTGGAGGTACACGCCGTCCAGGACGGTGTCGCGCCGGTCCCACTCGGCCGGGTCGGGCCGCGGCTTCACCCTCAGCGCGGCGGCACCCGGCTCCCCGACGGTGTATGGCGTGAACCCACCGGCCCAGGCAGGTTCCGGCCCCCGGCCCGGCGGCTGAGCCTGGGGTTGTACCTCGGCTCGCGGTTCGGACCGGGACTGGGACTGGGGCTGGGACTGGGGCTGGGACTGGGGCTGGGACTGGGGCTGGGACTGCGGCTGGGACTGCGGCTGGGACTGCGGCTGGATCGGGGCCAGGGCCTTGGTCAGGACAGGAGTGTGCGCCTTCACCGGGGCCTGCGCCCGGGCGGGCCCGTGCGCCAACACCTGGGGTGCCTGTGCCGCGGTTTCCCGCTTCGTCGGTGACGGGCGGCGCGGGGCCGAGCGGCCCAGCGCGGCGTGCCCCTGGACGATGCGCCGGGCCGCGGCGACCGGATCCACCGGTGCGCCGTCCCAGTCGTGGCCCTGGTGGTACACCAGCCGGACGACGGCGAGCGGGTGCGCCGCGGTCAGCCCTTGCAGCGCCGTCTCCCACTCGTCGTCCCCGGCCTGCGGCCCGTCGGCGAGCACCAGCAGCAGCGGCGGCTGCGAGGCGAGACCGTCGGCCTGGAAGGTGGCCAGGTCCTCCTTCATCCACCCGGCGACCTTCTGGAAGGCGGCACCGTAGGCCCGCTCCCCCTCGACGGGGAGCGGGAGCGAGCCGCTCGCGTGCGCCGGCTCGGCCCGCAGCAGGACGCGCCGCACGGTGCGGCCGAAGCCGACGGCGGTGAGCCGGACCCGCGACCCGAGGTCCGGCTCCTTCAGCACGCCGATGAACCCTTGGACGAACGCGTCGACCGAGGCCTGCTTCGACGGGTTCGCCGGCTCGCCGGCCAGGTCCACGAGCAGGTACAGCGGCAGCAGCTCGGGGCTCATACGAAGTCGTCCGGGTCGTACTGCTTGATGCCGGCCGGCAGGCTCGACTTCGGCGGCAGGATCGTGCCGGTGCCGCCGCCGGCGAGGCTCAACCCGGACTGGATCATGCTGGAGATCAGGATCTCGGCCATGCCGGTGATCGCCTTCGCCGGGTCGTGGCCGGTCTCCATCATGTACAGCGCCATCTTCTTCGCGCCGGCCGACGGGTGGATGAGCGAGCTCATCACCTTGATGTCGGCCTGGTCGACGCCGCACGGGATGAAGTTCGGGTAGATCCGCGCGGACGTGAGGTCGGCGAACGCCCGCTCCCACACCTGCTTCTGGTCGGTGGGCTCGCCGTCGCTGATGAACCAGACCGCCGGCCGGTGCACGACGTACTGGTCGGCCTTCAGCTGCGCGACGTTGGCGTCGATCTCCCGCTGCAGGGTCTGGAACGCGGCGGCGTAGCTGGTGCCGCCGCGCACCGACAGCGCCGGCAGCGTGAGGTCGGGGTCGAGCAGGTCGCACAGCGGCAGCCGGACCTGCGCGTCGTCGGAGAAGTCGATGAGCCCGAAGCGCACCTTGTCCGACAGGATCGGGTTCTCCGACAGCGCGTCGACGATCGCCGGCATGATCTTGTTGGCCTCGTCGAGCTTGCTGCCCTGCATCGACAGCGACACGTCGACGACGAGGTAGAACGGCAGGAGCTTGGCTCCGGAGTGGTCCATGGTGTTCCTCTCGGTCGGGTTGGGATCAGGGGGCGCCGCGGTCGGCGGACAGGCCGCTCACCGCGGTCGCCAGATCGGTCACGGCCCGCGCCTGGTCCTGCAGCCGCTCCAGCTCGGCGGCCACCCTGGCGTTGCCGCCGTCGAAGCGCTGCGGCCAGATGGACGACATGTCCTGCCGGCAGAGGTTCTCGTAGTCGCGTTCGCTGCGGTTGGTGCGGATGACGGTGTCGAAGAACCGGTCGGCGGCGGCGGCGAGGATCCGGGTCATCAGCCGCACCTCGTCCAGCAGCGCGGTCTCCAGCTCGACGACGCAGTGCTCGACGACGGCGGTCAGCTCGTCGTACAGGCCGTCGACGCCGACCGCGGCCGTCTGCTGGAACGCGGCCCGCTGCGGCACGGCAGGGTCCGGATGCCCGAACTGCCCGACGACGCGGGACACGCGCTTGCGCGACCCGTCCGGCATCACCACCCACTGGCTGCTGCCGCCGCCGGTCGGCGCGGCCTGCCGCGCCGGAGCCGCCTGGGCCGGAGCGGCCTGGGGTGGCACGGCCTGGGGCGGCGCGGCCGCGGGGCGTGGCACGGACCGCGGCGGCGGGGGCCACTGCGAGGACGGCGCCGGCGCGGACGGTGGCGCGGACGGCGGCACGACGGTGTCCCAGTGCACCTCGCGGACGATCGGCTGGGTGACCCGCAGCACGACGCTGCCGTAGTCCTTCTTCAGCTCGCACATCCGGTGCAGGGCGCCGGCGAGGATCCTTGCCTGCCGGTCGCCGGCGGTGGCCCGCAGGTCGTGCAGGGCGTTCGGCCCGGCCGGCACCAGCTCCGGCGTCAACCGGCCGCGCAGCACCTCCGCCACGTCGTCCCACAGCTGCTGGACCGACGCGGCCAGCGACAGGTCGATCCCGCTGAAGATCTCCCCGATCCTGGTCCGCGCCCGGTAGTACTCGTCCTGCTTGGTCTCCAGCGGCCCGTGGACGAACTGACCGTGGATCTTGGTGGTCCAGGTGGCCCGGTCGCCGTGCCCGAGCCCGCCGCGCGTCCAGGCCCGCGCCTCGCCGACCGCCTCGGCGATCGCCTCCGTCAGGGTCCGGCCGGCGTCGCCAGCGGCCAGCGCCGCGTCGTACCGGTCGACGAGCCGCGACAGGTCGTCGGCGAGGTCGTTGCGCAGCTCCTCGGCCAGGGTCCGGAACTCGTCCTCCCGGTTCGGCAGCAGCTGCGCCAGGTCCTGGCCGCTGCGCCGCACCTCGGCGGCGAACGCGGCGACCGCGGCGGCGGCCCCGGACGCGACCGACACCGCCGCCCGGACCACCGCGCGGTCCATCTCCGCCAGCTTCCCCGCCAGGTGCCGCAGCAGCGGCTGGAGCAGCTCCTCGACGACCTCGTCGCGGACGGCGACGTCCGCGGTCAGCACCCGGATGTCGCGCTCCAGCGAGGCGTCCCGGACGCTCTTGACGGTGTTGTCGAAGTACTCGCCCTCCGGGTCGTTGGCCCGGTCGCGGTTGACGACGACCACGTAGTAGTCCTCGAGCGGCACGCCGCCGCGCGCGGAGTCGGCGAGGTTGCGGGTGTAGGAGTCCTCGGCCAGGTAGCTGGCGCCCTTGCGGTCGCCGCGCTTGACCATCACCAGCAGGTCGATCTCGTTCTTCACCTGTTGCAGGAACTGCCGGTCGATGTCCAGCCCGGCCTCGCCCGAGCCGGGCAGGTCGATCAGGCCCAGCCGCGTCGCCGTACCGTCGAGGAAGGACTGCTCGATCCGCACGCTGCGGACCGCGTGATAGGGCTGGACCTCCACCGGGTCGCCGGTCTCCTTGCGCGGATAGGCGATGTACGGCCGGAGCCGCTCGAACGGCACCCTGACCGTGCGGTCCGGCCCGAGCAGCAGCGCCTCGTAGCTGGCCAGCGACCGGTGCGCGGCGTGCAGCTTGCGCAGGTAGTCGTCGGCCTTCGCGCCGGCGGCCTCGGCGCTGCCGGCGGCCGGGTAGCGGTAGTCGCGGAAGCCGTCGACGTCCTGCGGCACCGGCCCGAGACCGGCCTGGTCGTGCAGCGGGGCGAGGTACCCGTCCCGGAACGACGCCCAGGTGTGCAGCATCAGCGTCGCCGACGGCGTGCCCTCGGTGTGGTAGATGCTGCTGGCCGCCGCCGTCGTCGGGTTGAACCGGGTCGACGGCACCACCGTGTCCGGCAGGTTCGTGATCGTGCGCAGCAGCGTGCTCTTGCCGACCTTCGTCGCGCCGATCACGCCGATGTTGACGGTCTCCCGCCGCACCCGGGCGGCCACCGCGTCGATCTGCCGGCCCGCGTCCGCGATCCGCCCGCCCTTGCCGGCGAGCGCGCGCCCCTGCTGGAGCAGCCCGCCGACCTCGGCGATGATCCGCGCCCGCTCCGCGACGTCCTGCTCCCGCCGGACCGCCTGGTCGGCCGTCTCCAGCAGCCCGACGAGGCGGTCGAGCCCGCCGGTCATCGCCGCCCAGCCGGCGCTGAGCCGGTCGACGAACGCCCACTGGCCGCGCCGCCCGTTCAGCGCCTCATTGATCCGAAGGTGGATGTCGGTCTCGGCCACGCCCCAGCTCCTTCACTCGTCGCTCAAGGCTCACTTGACGGACAGCGCGCCGGTGGCCGCTGTCCGTCAGAAGCCGCGTGCGAGTGAACGCCCGACATCCCGATGGAGGCTGAGTGACGTGTCCATGCTTGGACAGCGGCGCGCGCGTGGCGACGACACGGTGTACGTCCGAGCGACGCCGCAGAAGGTCGAGCTGACCGAGACCTACGCCGTCGACCAGGAGATCTCACGCAACCCCACGATCGAACAGGTCGGCGACGGCGCCGGCCGGATCGAGGCCACCGTCCCGTACGACGGGTACGAGTTCTTCACCCGGCAGGCCGTCGCCGACGTGGAGCGGGCGCTCGGCGCGCGCGGCGCCCCGGGCGAGCGCCGGGCCACCATCGGGCACCTGCTGCTCGCCGACCACACGAACACGTCGGGCCTGCGCAACGTCATGCGGCCGCACGGCCAGGCCGGCCTCGTCCCGCTGAGCATCCCGGTGGCGGACCGCGACGGGACGCTCGACCTGAGCGGCGGCCGGCAGGCGAGCGTCGTCACGCTCGACTACCAGCCGGAGAACCCGCCGGTGTACCCGGTGGCGCTGACGGTCGAGCTGGACGACCTGGACACCCTGACCGGCACGTTCGACACCATGCAGACGCTGATGACCCGCGGGCGGGAGAACCCGTCACTGGTCATCGAGCGGCTCCAGCAGGAGGCCAGCTTCTCCAGCGCGCTGCTGCTGACGTTCCGGGTCAAGATCGCGATCCCGGTCAAGGCCGGCTACCCCGCGCTGCGGCCCTCGGTCACCGACATGTCGGTGGAGTGGCCGACGCTCACCTCGATGCGCAGCACCGAGCTGTACATCGAGAACTTCGGCGGGAAGCCCGACCAGCGGATCCGCCGGGCGCCCGTGCGGTACAACCCGGTGAAGGGCCGGCTGGAGTGGAAGGCCGTCCCGATGCGTGAGGTGAAGGAGGGCGGGCCGGGCAACGGCGCCGGCACCCGGGTCTTCCTCAGCGCGAACTGCCTGCTGAAGATCGGGCACCCCGGCGAGCTGTTCGACCAGGACCAGCTCGAGGTGACCGCCCGGGTGCGGGTGCCGGACTACCTGCTGTCCGGGATGGAGGCCCGCCTCTACGACGCGACCGGGCACCCGCAGCGCACGCAGCCGAAGCTGGCCACGAAGCTGAACGTCCGCACCATGGTCTACCCGGCCGACATCTTCGCCGGGCGGGCGTTCTCGCCTTACCACCAGTTCGTCGTCGACGACATCCTCCCCGACGAGAAGCGGATCACCGACGTCGTCACGGTGCTGCGCAACTCGAGGTTCACGGTCGACGAGCCGCGGCCGAAGGATCCGCAGGACCCGCTCGCCCCGACGTGGCTGGTGGTGGCGCACCGCAGCCAGGGGCCGGACAGCCTGGACCTCCTGGTCGCCGTCGAGGGCGAACGCACCACCCAGGGTCACAAGCAGCTCCTGCGCTCGGACTACGAGGTCAGCGGGATCAGGGACAGCGGCCGGCTCAAGGTGTCCGTCATGGCGACGCTGCCACGGGACCACCGGGAGCTCACCCGCGAGATCAACGCATTCCAGAGCAAGCTGCGCGAGCGCTACCACTCTCACCAACTGTCCAGGAAGTCGGCGGGATCATGACTGAAGAACTGGTGGACCGCGCGCCACGGGTGCGCTGTTACGAGTGCGGGTCCGACCGCGTCTTCGCGGTGTGCCACCACTGCCAGCGGCCGATGTGCGACCACCACAGCCCGCTCGCCTACCGGCAGGGCGGCACGCTGGTCCGGATGCCCGGCGGGTCGGCCGAGGAGGCGCGCCCGGCCAGCAAGGAGCTCGCCGGCCTGCACCTGGGCGGCCTGCGGGAGGCCGTCTACCACTGCAAGGACCACGTGCACATGGTCCGCGGCAGCCTGATGCCCTGGGTGTACGCCGGCGCAGGCGCCGCCGTGCTCGGGCTGCTCCTGCTGTGCGTCGCCGCGAAGTTCGGCCTGTTCCTGATCCTGACCGGCGGGCTGGTCGGCGGCGGCGCCTGGCTGCTCGGCCGGGCCATGGCCACGCGGATCGTGCGCCCGCCGCTGCCGCTCGTCCCGCAGGTGAACACCGTCGAGCTGCTCGAGCGGCTCGCCGGGTACGTCCGGCTCGAGGACGGCGAGTACACGAGCACCGTCGAGTCCCTCACCGGGCAGCTGACGGCCGAGATGTCGGCCAACGAGGGCCACGCCGCGCTCCGCGCCTACCGCAGGAAGTTCGGGGTACCGGCCGCCGAGCCGGTGCCGTTCTCCGGCGGGTACCTGATGCTGCAGGGCGACGTCGGCCTGGCGTTCCGGGCCGGGCAGGCGCCGGTGCTCAGCGGCGGCACCGGCGTCTCGATCGGCGGCGAGTCCGCCGACGAGCACGAGCTGTTCCCCGCCGACCCGCAGCTGCCGCAGCGCGAGAGCACCCTCGCGATCGACTACGAGGTGCAGGACCGCCGCAGCCCGCGCGAGATTCCACTGTGGATCGTGCCGTCGCTGGTGCCGGCGTCGGACCGGCGGGCGCTGGAGATCGACCTGCACTGGAACCGGCTCGGCCCCGAGCGGGAGCAGCGGCTCAGCCTCGCCGTGTTCGACCTCATCGAGCTGGAGGTGCCGGCCAGCTGGGGCACCGTGGAGAGCTCCGCACCCGGCCAGGTGGCGATCGGGCGGTCCGGCGGGCGGCGGACGATCCGCTGGAAGCAGCTGCCGCCGCCGCAGCCCGGGGCGCGCAGCCTCACCCTGCAGCTGCGGTTCGAGCGGCCCATCACGGAGGTGCCGGAGTCGACGGACCCGGACGACGACGGCAGCCGCAGCCGGCTCACGCTCTCCGGGAAGGTGGAGGCCACCTTCGAGGGGCTGCTGTCCGGGGTGACCGGCGTCGGCGTCTACCTGCCCGGCGGCGGGCCCGGCCACTCGCCACGGCCGAAGACGCAGACGAAGGTGGCGGTGACCTTCGACGCCAGCCTCCGCTCGATCCGCTACCAGGACGACCGGGTCGTGCCGGACGAGAACCACGAGAGCGACCTCGCGCAGGGCCGGCACCGGGCGGACGAGTTCCACGGGGTGCTGCCCGACTCGCGGACCGTCGCGGAGCTGACCAACGCGATCAGCTCCGACGGCTACTACGTGAAGAGCGTCGTGGAGCACCCACCGTTCCGCGACGACGTCCGGATGGGTGTGGTGAACCGGGTCTGGGACATCGCCGGGCGGATGTACGTCGGGCTCTTCCCGATGGACTTCGACATCAACCTGCGCGGCGACGAGATGGCCGTGCAGGACGGGTTCACCGGCAACACGGTCGTGCAGGTGACGGTCAAGGGCGCGTACGCCAAGGGGACCCTGGTCGACAGCCGGGAGTCCTCCGACACGACCGGCGCCGTCATGGACCTCGCGGACGCGACGGTCGAGACGGACCTGCAGGGCGACGAGCTGCTCCGGCGGATCGAGGACACCTGGGTCAGCCTGCACACCAGGGTCACGGACCTGCTGGCCGCCCGGGCCGAGCGGACCGTCCGGCGGCACGCACTGCCCGGGGCGGCGGAGAAGATCCACCACGGCGAGCTGGTCGACACCGTCCCGGAGCACGTCGTGCGGGCCGACCCGATGCCCGCCGTGTCCGCGACGGCCGTGCCCATGCAGACCGGGTCCATGCCCACCGTGCCCGTGTCGGCGGCGCCTGTGCCGGTCGCGCCTGTGCCGGTCGCGCCTGTGCCGGTCGCGTCGAACGGCGGGCCGGCGCCGGGAGACCGGCGCGCCGAGCTCGTCCGGCAGCGGGAGGCCGCGGACGACGCGGTGATCAACGGCCGGATCAACGAGGACACGCACGGCCGGATCGTCGCCCGGATCGAATCGGAGCTCAGCAGGCTGGAGGCGTCACGATGAACATCAAGTGCGGGGTCAACGGCGAGGGGCGCGACGTTCACCAGATCTTCGTGTGCCACCACTGCGGCATGCCGGTGTGCGAGGAGCACGGCTGGGTCGTCGCGGCCGACGACGCGTTCGCCGAGTTCACCCACGTGCTGTCGGTGCTGCCGGACGTGCCGCCACCGGCGACGGGGCTGACGGTGCCGCGGCCCGCCATGCACTGCCGCGACTGCGTGGACAGGTTCCACAAGGGCACGGTGAAGCGGCACGGCTGGGCCGACCCCCGACCGGTCGTCCGGCCATGATCGAGGTCTCCGTCACGCCCGGCGACGTCGTCGCCGGGCGTGCGACGCCGCTGTCGATCCGCTTCGCGAACACCGGCCGCGGCTCGTGCTTCAACGTCGTGTTCAAGCTGCGGCTGCCGACCGGGGTCGTGCTGATGAGCGGATCCGGCCAGGTCGAGATCCCGGCGATCCGGGCCGGCCAGACCCACACGCACACGGTCACCGTCGCCGCCCGGCGGGCCGGCGCGTTCGAGCTGACCAGCACCAACTTCTCCTACCGCGACGAGAACGACAGCCCGGTGCGGGTCAACGACTTCCGCGCCGGCCTGACCGCGACGGCCGCGCCGGCGCCGGAGCGCCGCAAGCAGCCCTCCGGCCGCCTCCGCGTCGAGTGCGAGGACCGCGAGCTCGACCTCGGCGCGTGGGACGAGCTGTCGGTCAGGGTCACCAACACCACCGGCGTCCCGCTCGACGACGTCATCGTCGACGTCGTCGGCCCCTTCTCCGGCGACGGCAAGCGGTCCCGGATCGCCGTCCTGGCCGACGGCGCGACCGCGAGGTGCACCTTCGCGGTGAACGCGGCCCAGGGCGGGCGGCACGTGCCGGTCACCGTCAGCACCACGTACGGCTACCGGGACCTGGGCGGGGACCTCCGCACGGCCCGGCAGGAGGACCATGCGACCGTCGTCGTGCGGGCGGTCGAGCCGCGGCAGGAGTCCCCGTCGGTGCAGACCGTCCTGTACCTGGCGGCCAGCCCGCGCAACCTGCCGCAGCTGCGGTCGGACCTGGAGATGCGCAAGGTCAAGGAGCGGCTCCAGCTGAGCCGGCACCGGGACCAGTACCGCATCGAGCCCTTCCTCGCCGCCCGCTTCGACGACATCAGCCAGGCCCTCGTCGACTACGAGCCGCAGATCGTGCACTTCTCCGGCCACGGCGACAGCGACGGCAACCTGTGCGTCGAGGACGAGACCGGCAACAGCACCAAGGTCACCCCGGAGGGGCTCGCCGGGCTGTTCGGCCAGCACAGCTCGACGATCCGCTGCGTCGTGCTCAACGCCTGCTACTCGCAGCGGCTCGCCGAGGCGCTGACGGCGCGGATCGACCACGTCGTCGGCATGCGCTACCGCATCGGCGACGAGGCGGCGATCGAGTTCAGCGTCGGCTTCTACCTCGGGCTGTTCGCCGGCTGGGCGGTGCCGGACGCGTTCGCCCGCGGCCGGACGCACCTGCTCGCCCGGCCGGCGCTGTTCCGCGAGCACGACTCGCCGCTGCTGTTCCCGCCCGCATGACCAGCGGTCTCAGACCTTCTCGATCCAGAACTGGATGGACTTCGGCGGCAGGGTCAGCGCCAGGACCGGGCCGGTCTTGTCGCCGAGGCCGCTGTTGTACTGCGACGGCGTGTACTGCTGCCCGTGGAAGGCTCGCGTCGAGCCGGTGTCCACGGTGTACGAGACGGATGCGGTGCCCCGGTTGGTGAAGGCGAAGACCAGCTTGCCCTGCGGCGTCTTCCAGGCCATGATCCGCTGGTCCTGGCGCACGGTGCCCTCGTCGACGTGGTGGCGCACGGAGTTCCACGGCAGGTACTGCACGAAGCCGGCGACGGCGTGCCAGTTCTGGCGGTTGTAGTCCCAGTGCCCCTTGGCGATGTTCGCGTACTTCGTGAAGTCGTTGTCGTCGTACGGGCGCCAGAAGCCGAGCGAGTAGCCGGCGGCCTCCGTGTTGTACGTGGGCTTGAGCGCGTGCAGCCAGAACCAGGTCGGCGAGTTCTGGAACGTCATCCAGTTCATGATGGACTGCGCGGTGTTGATCATCCGCCAGTCGCTGGTGCCGCCGGACAGGTACTCGAACTCGTTGTTGTAGACCACCTTCCCGGCCGCGTTGCCGGTGAACGCGCCGGCGGTCAGCTGCTCGTTGCTGTCGGCGCCGATCCGGTGCCAGCTCCAGCCGTCCACATAGGACAGCGCGGTGGCGTCGGCGCGGATGAGCGCGCCGCCGCGGCCGTTCTGCCCGGCGTTGGAGTCGGCGTGGATGTGGATGTCGGGCCGGCTCGCCCGGATCTTCCCGGCCGCGACCTTGAACGCGGCGTAGTACTGCTCGTTGGAGTAGCCGCACGCGGAATACGCGAGGTTGGTCAGGTGCGGCTCGTTCTGCAGCCCCCACATCTTCACCGGGATCCCGTTGGCCTCCAGGTACTCGATGTCGCGCACGAGCGCGTCGCCGAACTGGTCCAGCGCCGCCGGCGTGGTCGAGGCGAGCGTGCCGCCGATGTAGCTGTTCGTGGACTTCCAGGCGGGCGCCGGCGACCAGTACTCGGCCGCCACACCCTCGATCCCGGACTGCTGGATCAGCTCGCGGATCTCGGCCATCTGCTCGGGCCACCGGCCGACGATGTTCTTCCGGTCGGCGGTCAGGCCGCGCAGGTACAGGCCGAGGGCGAGCCGGCAGTAGCGGAACCCCCGGTCGGGGCGGACCTTCAGCATGTCCCGGTAGAGCCGGGTGCGCTCCTCGGTGACCAGGTCGTGCGGCACCGACGTGGTGGCCTCGGGCAGCCCGTTGTTGCCGGAGCCGATCGAGTCGAACTGCAGCTCGACGCCGAGCCCCCAGATCGTCTGGCGGGGCTGGTCGTGGCGGATGACGTAGTCGGCGGCGGCCGCGGACGCGGGTGCGGTGCGGGCGGCGGTGCCGAGGACGGCCCCGGCGCCGGCCGATGCGGCCAGGCCGAGGGTGGAGCGGCGGGTGAGTGCCATGGCGGTGGAACTCCTCTCGGATCTCACAGTGGTGGAAGACCTAAGGCGGCGCGCGGGGCGGTCCGCAGCAGGCTGGCCGCCTGCACGGCCGACGCGCCGCCGTCGAGCACGATCTCGGTCGCCGTCAGCAGGGCCGCGGCGGGAGAGACCACAAAGGACACCGCGGCGGCGACGTCCTCGGGGGTGCCGAGCCGGCCGAGGTGCGCCTCGCGCTGGCGGGCCTCGTCCTCGGGACCACCCAGTCGTGCGGTGGTCGCCGGTGTACGGATCCAGCCCGGTGAGACGGTCACGGCCCGGATGCCGTGCGTGGCGTAGTCCACGGCGAGCTGGCGGGTGAACGCCACCAGTCCGGCCTTCGCGGCGGCGTACGCCGGCAGACCAGGAGCGACGGTTTGCCCGAGCACGGATCCGATGGTGACGATCACGCCCTCGCCGGCGGCCGTCATGCCGGGCAGCACCTGGCGGGCGCACAGGAACGCGGAGGTGAGGTTGGCGTCGATGATCCGGTGCCAGTCGGCCGGGTCGGTGCGGTGGACGGGCGCACCCTCGGTGAGCCCCGCACACGTGACGAGCACGCCGACGGTCCCGATCGCGGCGAAGACCCGCTCGACCGCGCCGGGGTCGGTGAGGTCCGCCTCCTGCCGGTCGATGCCCACGACGTCGTGGCCGTCCGCCTGCAACCGGGCGGCCACGGCCGACCCGATGCCGCCCGCCGCCCCCGTCACGACCGTTCTCATGCTCTGAACACCCCTCTCATGCTCTGAACACCTCGTATCTGGCGATGAGCGACTCGTCGAGCGTGACGCCGAGGCCGGGCCCCTCCGGCACCGCCAGCGCACCGTCCACAAGGGACGGTTTGGTGACCGGGAGGTCGTCGCGCAGCGGGTTCGGCAGCCGGTTGTACTCGTAGATCGGCACGTTGGGGGTCGCGGCGGCGAACTGCAGCGCCGCGGCGAGCCCGACCGCCGAGCCGACCCCGTGCGGGGAGACGGTGACGTGGAAGGCGTCGCACAGCGCCGCGATCCGCCGCGCCTCGGTGATCCCGCCGGCCCGCGCCAGGTTGGGCATGACCACGTCGACGGCGCGGGCGAGCAGGAAGTCGCGGTACCCGTAGCGGCTGAACTCGCTCTCACCGGTCACGACCGGGATCCGGACGGCGGCGCGCACCTCGGCGAGCCCGGCGACGTCGTCCGTGGCCAGGGGTTCTTCCAGCCACCGCACGCCGAGGCCGTCGAGCGCCTGGCCGAGCCGGATCGCGGTCTTCACGTCGTAGGCGCAGTTGAGGTCGACGTGCAGCGCGGCCCGGCCGGCGAGGGCGTCGACGACCGCCGACGCGTGGGCGAGGTCGGTGGCCTCGCCGCGCCCGAGCTTGAGCTTCATCGCGCGGAAGCCCTGGTCGAGGAACGCGTGGGCGCGCTCGGCCGACTCGGCCACGTCCGGCAGGAACGGGATCGGGCTGGCGTAGACCGGGACCGTGTCGCGGACCGGCCCGCCGAGCAGCCGGTGGACCGGCAGCCCGGCGGCCTTGCCGCGCAGGTCCCACAGCGCCAGGTCGACGCCGCTGATCGCCTCCAGGTAGAACCCGCCGGTCCGGCCGGCGCCGGACTGCGCGCCGAACATCAGCTCCCACAGCGCCTCCGACGCGCCCGCGTCGCGCCCGACCAGCATCGGGGCGAGCAGCGTGCCGACGATCGTCGCGGTCACCCGCGGCTCGGGCAGGCCGTAACACTCGCCGATCCCCTCGATGCCGTCGACCGTCCGGATCCGCACGAGGGTGGTGTACTGGCCGAGCCGCGGCAGGACCCGGTGGCTCGACGCGGGGGTCGTGAGCCAGTCCGGGACGGTGTCGTAGAGGTCGGCGAACGGCGCGGCGAGCGCGATGGCCTCGACGGAGGCGATGGTGAGACTCATTTGATGAGGGCGTTCATCCGGTCACGGGCAGCCATGAGCGCGTCCTTCGGGGTCTTCTTGCCGATGAGGATGGCCTGGACCTCTTCGGCCAGGACCTTCTCCATCTGGGAGAACTGCGGGTAGATCCAGAACGGGCCGGCGCTGGAGTTGACGCCGATCTGGCTGGTGAAGTCGGTGGCGAACTTGTCGTTCTTCACCTCGGTGGCGGCCTGCCCCGCGGTCGTGGTCGGCGGCAGGCCCGCCTTGGTGAACCACGGGATCGAGTAGCCGGTGTCGGTGGTGATGGTCTTCGCGAAGGCCGCGGCCGCGGCCGCGCCGGCGCCGTTGACCACCACGATGATCTGCCCCCAGGCGAGGTGGCGGGGCTTGTCGCCGGCGTTCTTCACCGGGCGGGCGACGGGGACCATCTTCGTGCCGAGGTCCTTGTCGGGCGAGGATTTCGTGACGGCGGCGCGGCCGCCGATGGCGTCCTCGTAGAAGGCGGTCTTGCCCTGGGACATCAGCGCGCGGGCGTCGACGCGGTTGACGTCGGGGGCGATGAGCTTCTGGTCGTAGAGCTTCTTGTACCAGGTGAGCGCCTCGATCGACGGGTCGTCGCCGATGACGATCCTGTCGTTCTCGACGATCGGCGACCCGAACTCCCACAGCCACGGGATGATGTCCTTGAGCTGGTCGACCTTCGTCATCCCGGCCCATGGCACGACCCCGCCGCCGAGGCCCTTGACGGCGGTGAGCGCCGCCTCGAACTCGGCGATCGTCTTCGGGGCGCTCGTGACGCCGGCCTTCGTCAGCAGCTCGGTGTTGCTGATGAGGCCGATGCCGGCGGTGGTCCACGGCAGGCCGTACTGCACGCCCTTGGACTGGCCGAGCGCGAGCGGGGCGGCCGCGTAGTCCTGGCCGGCGGCGACGCTCTTGAGGTCCAGGAGCTTGCCGGTGGCGGCGAGGGTGGCGAGCCAGGCGACGTCGAGCTGGACGGCGCCGGTCAGCTGCCCGCCCTGCACCTGCAGCAGGACCTGGTTGAGGTAGTCGTTGTACGGGTACGACGGCGTGCTGATCTTCGTCCCGGCGTTCGCGGCGGCGTACCTGTCGATCGCCGCCTGCAGGGGCTCCTTCGTCACGGCCTCGTTGTAGGCCCAGCTGGTCAGCGGGAACTCTTTGACGCCGTCGTCCTTGAGGCCCTCGGTGCCGGCGGGCTTCGGGGTGCTGGTCGATGGGGCGCAGGCGGCGAGGACGGTGCCGAACGCGCCGAGCTTGAGTATGTTGCGGCGGCTGAGTGACATGGGTGTGCTCCTGGGCTGGGGCGGGGTGTTCAGCGGGAGGGGTTGTTCAGCGGCGGGGTGTTCAGCCCTTCACGGCGCCGGCGGTGAGGCCGGCGACCAGATAGCGCTGGAGGATGGTGAAGCCGATGACGACGGGGAGGGACACGACCAGGGACGCGGCCATGAGGTCGGGCCAGGCGGTCTCGAACTCGCCGAGGTAGGTGTTGACCAGGCCGGGTGGGAGGGTCTGTTTGTCGGGTCCGGCGAGGGTGAGGGCGAAGATGAAGTCGTTCCAGCCGCGGATGAACGCGAACAGGCCGGTGGCGACGAGTCCGGGCAGGGAGACGGGCAGCAGGATGCGGTGGATGATGGCGCCCTGTCCGGCGCCGTCCATCTTGGCGGCCTCGATGAGCTCGTCGGGGATGGTGTCGAAGAACCCTTTGAGCATCCACACGCACAGCGGGAGGGTGAAGGTGGTGAAGGACAGGATGAGCGCGAGGTAGGAGTTGATCAGCCCGACCTGGCTGAACACGAGGTACAGGGTGATGAGCAGCAGCGCCTGGGGGAACATCTGCGAGGCCAGGACGAGGTACATGAGGGAGCGGCGGCCGCGGTAGCGGAACTTGGCGAAGGAGTAGCCGGTGTAGGCCGCGACGATGACCGTGAGCACGGCGGTCACGGTGGACACGATGAGGCTGTTGGTGAGGTACCGCAGCAGCTTCGCGTTGTCGAGGATCGCGGTGAAGTGCTCGAACGTGAGGTGCTCCGGGAAGAGCCGCGGCGGGAACCGGAACACCTCGTGCGTCGGGGTCAGCGCCGTGACGAGCACCCAGTAGACCGGCCCGAAGGCGAAGATGCCGACGAGCGCGACGGTCGCCGCTGCCTTTCTCACGCCCGCTCACCCCGCTCGGAGAACCGGACGTAGACGATCGTCAGGCCGAGGATGAGCACCAGCCACAGGGCGCCGAGCGCGCTCGCCTGGCCGAGGTCGAAGGCCTTGAACGCGGTGTCGTAGACCGCGACCGCGAACGTCGTCGTGGAGCCGGCCGGGCCGCCGTGCGTCAGCACGTAGATCATGTCGAAGTGCTGCAGGTTCCAGATGACCTCGAGCAGCACGACGATGCCGAGGACCCCGCGCAGGTGTGGCAGCGTCACGTGCCAGAACCGGTTGACGCTCCCGGCGCCGTCGAGCGCGGCGGCCTCGTACAGCGCCTCGGGCACGGTCTGCAGCCCGGCGAGCAGCATCACCATGATCCACGGGAAGCTCGCCCAGGTCTTCGCCACGATGACGGCGGCCATCGCGGTGCCGGGGCTGCCGAGCCAGACGATCGGCTCGTCGATCAGGTGCATGCTCGTGAGGAGCCCGTTGAGCAGGCCGTAGTTGGCGTTGAAGATCCAGAGCCAGACGAACGACACGACGACGCCGGGGATCACCCACGGCAGCAGGAACAGCCCGCGCAGCGCCGCCCGGCCTTTGAGTCGCGTGTTGAGCGCCAGGGCGAGGGCCATGCCGATGACGACCGGCGCCACGGTCGCGCCGGCGGTGAAGACGAGCGTGTTGCGCAGCGTCGGCCAGAACTGCCGGTCGAGCACGTCGGCGAAGTTGGCCAGGCCGGCGAACGAGCGCCCCGGCAGCACCAGGCTCTGGTCGAACAGGCTCGTGGTCAGCGAACCGACCAGCGGGTACAGCACCACGGCGCTCAGCAACGCCAGCGCGGGAAGGGTCAGCAGGAACCCGAACGTCCGGTCCTTCATGTCATCACGCTCGGGTGGTCGTCATCCAGGTCGATCAGCTCCGGGTCGAGCTGGGCGGCGAGCTCCACGCCCAGCTGCCACTCGACGTGGTCGCGCGCGGCCCGCTCGGCACCGTCGGGGTCCCGCCGCCGCAGCGCGCCGAGGATCGCCTCGTGCTCGGTGATGACCTGCCCCCAGGCCGGCTCGACGCGGACGCCGACGCGGTAGTGCTGCACCCGCAGCAGGGCCAGGTCGGTCAGCTCGCGGAGCGTCGCGTAGCGGGTGGCGGTCGCGATGCCGGTGTGGAACTGCCGGTTGAGCCCCGACATCGGGGTGAGCTTGCCGCGCTGGTGCTGGAACTGCATCTGCGCGTGCAGCTCCTCCAACTCCTCCAGCTCGGCGTCGGTGATGACCGCGGCGGCGACCCGGGCGCTGAGCCCTTCGAGCGCGCCACGGGCCAGGTAGACGCCGCGCATCTCGCGCAGCGACAGGGGCGCCACGTGCGCACCGGCGTGCGGGTTGGGCTGCACCACGAGCCCCTGGCCGGTGAGCCGCTGGATCGCCTCCCGCAGCGGGATCTTGCTGATGCCGAACTGCCGCGACAGCGCGTCGATGTTGACCCGCTCGCCGGGGCGCAGCTCACCGCTGAGGATCGCGTCGCGCAGCCGCTCGTACACGAGGTCCGCCTTGGTCTGGAACCCACCGAGCGGCCTGTCGAACGCGTCTGCCATGTCAGGCATCTCCCCTGCTCAGCGTCGACCGTATACGATCGACCATCTACTGCTGAGGAGTGTTGCACGCCACCCGAGCGCCTTTCAAGAGGCTTCAGGGCATAGAAAAGCCACCCACGGCGGTGGGGGGCTTTGCGTTTCGCAAGCAATGCCGCAACGTACCGGCGAGTATCTATTGACTGAAGGCGACGAACTGAATACGTTGCGTCATGCCTATCGGGTTTCTCCTGGAATCCAGGGCAGGAAGGCCCGAGGAGCACACCTCGGGCCTTCCTTCTGGCATCCCGGATCAGATGATGTGAATGCGCTCGATCTCGCCATTGGCATGCTGGACCCGCAGCACTCCTTCATTGCGGTCCATGATCTCCTGCACGATGGCGTAGATCTGCAGCGCCCGGTTGATCGTGTCGGTCTTGCTGTACCGCTCAGTGGAGCTGATCTGCTCCAGCGCCTTCATGGCCTGCTGGTTGAGGTTCACCGTCACTCGCGTGAGCCCATTGCCACCGCCGGCGCCCACCGGGTCACCCGGCCCCGGTATGTCGACGTCGTCATTGACGGCGGCCCGATGGTCAAGCGTGTCGGTTCTGCTCATAACTTCGCTCCTCCTGGTGAGCGTCGCCTCGGCATTGCGGCCGTCATCGTCGTCGCACCCGACTGGCGCCGGGCACTGGTCGCGGGCGCAGTCGCGGTCGCCACGGCGGTGCCCCTCGCCTTCCTGTTGATCCGCCGCCGCTCGAACTGACCCGAACCGACAGAACCGGAGGAGGAGCCGATCATGGCCGCAATGGAGTTCGACCTCAACGAGGTCCAGCTGGAGCTGCTCACCCAGTCGGGCCCGTTGGACCTCAACATGGACGTCATCCACCACGCACGCCAGTTGAACACCCTGACCTCGCAGATCCTGGCCCAGCGCGACCGCGACGAGTTCGAAGACGTGAACATGCTCGTGCACGAAGCGGACCGGCTCTACCAGAGCCTGCTGCGCGTCGCGGCGCGTCAGGCGGCGATCGACGAGCTCAAGGCGCACCGGCGGTCGATGCTCCACTCGCAGCACGTGGACCTGTCCAAGGACGTTCCCACCGCGGCGGCGCACGTCGGGCAGAACCGGATCATCGGGCCGAGCCGGGTCGAGCGCGGCCTGCACCGCTTCGGGTTCCACCCCCGCGAGCCCGAGATCTCCCTGGTCGCCTGAGCGCGTCCGCTTCCGGTTCTACGGCGGCATGCAAAGCGCCCCCCACCTACAGGTGGGGGGCGCTTCGACGTTGCCAGAGCCGCCTAACGGAATCGAACCGTTGACCTATTCATTACGAGTGAATCGCTCTGCCGACTGAGCTAAGGCGGCAACGATGACCAAGTGTACGGCACGCCCGGGGGGCGCGCGCGAGGGGTTATCCGGGTAACGTCCGGCGCGTGATCCCTGACGATCTGCCGGCCGCCCCCGGCGAGCTCACGGCACAGCCCGGCGACCCCATCCTGCCGATGCCCGAGACCGGGCCGCCGGTCGCGCGGGTCGGTGACCGGCCCGACGCGCTGGACCCCGACCAGATGGGGTTCACCCCGCGGCGGGCCGTGCCGTGGCTGAGCCCGGTGCTGCTCAGCGGCACCGCGGTGCGGGTGGTGCTGGCCGACCTGTTCGGGGCGTACCTGGACAAGCGCGAGCTGCAGGACTCGATGCCGGACCGGATCATGCGGGAGGCACCCGGGTACACCGGCTTCCTGAGCGCCGAGGACACCGACGACATCCCCGACGGGGAGCTGTGGGTGGACTACTGCGCCGACACCGGCGACGGGTTCAACGCCACCTACTCCGTGGCCTATCTGCTGGCGCAGCAGTCGCTGACGGTCGAGGGGCACGAACTGCCCCGCGGTGAGGTGCTCGTCCTCGGCGGCGACCAGGTCTACCCGACGGCGAGCGGCCAGCAGTACGAGGACCGCTTCAAGGGCCCGTTCCGCGCCGCGTTCCCCGACCCGCCCGCGGAGGGTCCCCGCCCCCGCATGTACGCGGTGCCCGGCAACCACGACTGGTACGACGGCCTGACCGCGTTCCTCCGCCTGTTCGTCCGCGGCGGCGAGGGCAAGATCGGCGGCTGGCAGACCCGCCAGTCGCGGTCGTACTTCGCGATCCAGCTGCCCAACCGGTGGTGGATCCTCGGCACGGACGTGCAGGCCGGCGCGTACATCGACGACCCGCAGCTGCGGTACTTCAACCGCGTCGCGGCCCGCCTCGGCCCCGGTGACAAGGTGATCATCTGCCCACCGGCGCCGAGCTGGGTGGAGGCGCAGGAGGACCGCAAGGCGTACGACAGCCTCGACTACTTCGTGCGGACCGTCATCGCCCCGACCGGCGCCGACGTGAAGCTGATGCTCTCCGGTGATCTGCATCACTACGCCCGGTACGAGGGCACCGACCGCCAGCTGATCACCTGCGGCGGCGGGGGCGCGTACCTGTACCCGACGCACGAGCTGCCGCCGCGGATCGAGGTGCCGCCCCGGCGCTCGCTGGTGCGCAACGCGAGCCCTTCGCAGTGGTTCGACTTCAAGGCGGCGTACCCGAGCAAGGCCCGGTCGCGGGCCCTCTCCCTCGGCGTCTTCTGGCGCGTGCCGTGGCGCAACCCCATGTTCCTCGGGCTGCTCGGCGTGCTGCAGACCCTGACGATGCTCGCCTTCGTCAACGCCGCCGACCGCGTCATCTCCGGCACCGAGCAGCGGCTCGTCACCATCCCCGCGTTCCTGATGGTGATGGTCGACGTGCTCAGTGGCTTCTTCCTCGCGATGCCGGGCGTCGCCGGGAAACGCAGACCCCGGCACTGGATTCTCGGCCTGGGGCACGGCGCCGCGTTCGTCGGCATCGCCGTGCTCGGCACGTGGGCGTGGCTCAACCTGCCGTTCGTCGACCAGCCGTGGCCGCTGCCGCTGCTCATCGCGATCGTGCTGTACTTCCCGCTGTCGTGTGTCGCGGCCGGCGAGCTCTTCGCGCTGTACCTGCTGATCGCCTCGAAGTTCGGCGTGAACGTCAACGAGCTGTTCGCCGGCCAGGGCATCACCGGCTACAAGGGCTTCCTCCGGATGCGGTTCGGCGCCGACGGCACCCTCACGATCTACCCCATCGGGGTGGACCGCACCGCCCGCCGCTGGAACGCGCAGCCGACCGGCTCCTGGTTCGCCCCGCGCAAGCCGATGGCCCTGCGCCTGATGGAGCCCCCGATCGAGCTGTCCTAGCCGCGGCCTTCATGGAGCCCTCGATCGAGCCGTCCTGGCCGGCCTCATGGAGCGCCCGATGAAGCTGTCCTAGCCGCCGAGGTACGCCAGCAGCCCCACCTCGGGCGCGAGCGCACCGGGCTGCCCGAGCGCGCGGAACTCCTCGGCGACGGCGGCCCGGTCCAGCACGCCGCTGCGGGCCGCCTGGTACCGCACGATCGAATACAGGAACACGTCGAGGTTGTCGAACTGGGTGTGCCCCTCGATGACCTGCTCCTCGTGGAACCAGACGGCGATCCTGCCGTTGGTCAGCATCACGTACAGGTTGCCGCCGCCGTCCGACGCGATCGACCACACGTCGTCGTCGGTGAGCCGGGTCGCGTAGTCCGAGTCGAGGATCTCGCACTCGTTCCCGGCGAAGTCGAACCCGTACGAATACCCGGACACGTCGACGACCCACGGCAGCGTCCCGGACCGCACCCGCCGGTCGAACGCCGCGAGCGCCACGGCCGCCTCCCGCGGGAGCCGCGCCAGGAACGGGTCCACCGGCCGGGTGTCCGCCGATACCTCGACCGGCGGCCGGTCCGGGAACCAGCGGACCAGGTCGCCCTCGAAGCCGTCGTCGCCGTATCCGGAGAGCTGCTCGACCGCGGTTGGCATGCGGCGATCGTAATGCCCCTACAACGTGACCCTGGTGGTCGGTGCCGCACCCCCGGCGGGCCCGGCCCCGGGCTCGCTGTAGCGCAGCTCTTCCAGGTCGGGCGCCCGGCGCGCCATCAGCTCGCGCGCTTCGGCGAACGCGTCCGCCGCCGGTTGCAGCACCCGCACCGCGATCCTCGCCGCCGCCTCCAGCACGTCCGCCGCCGGTGGCTCCTCCCTCAGTGCAGCCGGATCGACCTGCCGCAGCGTGACGGCCTCCGTGGAGCTCACGACCCGGGCGACCGCCTCGGCGAGCTCGCCCCGCAGCGCGTCGCACCAGTCGGCGAGCGCCTCGGCGTAAGTGGCCGTGGCGCGCAGCCTGCCGGTGATGGTGCCCGGGTCGCCGCCGTCGCCGATGTACGAGGCGAGCGCCCCCCACCGCACCGCGAACGCCTCGGCTCCCGTCCCCTCCCACACCCCCGCCAGGTCCACGGTGAGCTTGCCCTGCCGCCGCGCGAACCGGTCGGCGTCGGCCCGCAGCTGCGCCCCGGCGACCCGCAGCGGCTCGGCCCTGACCTTGAGCCCGAACTCCAGCACGTCCCCGGGCAGCGCCCCGACCCGCCGCAGCAGCTCCCAGACCGGGTCCCCGGCCGGCGCACCCCCGGCGATCAGCACTCTGTCGACCCGGCGCAGCAGGTCACCCCCGACCCCCGCCAACCGCTCAAGCGCGTCCATCATCGCGCCGCCGACCGATCCCCGGACGGGCAAGAGATGCGTCGACCCTGAGCGCTGGATGTCCCGGTGTCGCTGGCGGGGCCGTCCAGCGCCACGGTTTCCGTGGCGCGGTGGGCCGTCGGGGTGGTCGGTGAGGCCGGCCGGCCCGCGGCCCGGGTGCCCGGACGGGTCGGAGGTGCGGCGGCCCGGAGCATCAGGTGTCCCGGTGCTGGTGGCGGGCGTCGTGGTCGGCGGCGCGGTAGGACCGGGCGGCCTGGCGGAGCGCTTCGGCCGTCTCGGCGAGGCGGGCGCCGTGGGTCGAGGCCTCCCGGCCGCGGGCGGTCAGGGCCGTGGTCAGCGTGCGGTGCAGGGCGCGGCCGAGCTCGCCGGGGCCGCCCGGGGCGTCGCCGCCGAGCGGGCCGGAGCCGGGGTCGATGAGCGCCGTCGTGGTGCTGGTGGCGGCCAGCTCGTCGCCGGTGGCGTCGAGCCGGTTGGCCAGGTCGTCGAGTCGCATGCAGTCCCCCCGCTGGGTCGACGGTGTGCTGGTCAGGCCAGGGAGCGGTAGTCGCCGAACGTCTCGGCGTGCAGCTTCTTCCTCGCCCAGGCGGCGGCGTCGGTGGCGGCGGTGACAGCCGCGCGGACCGAGCGGGACACCTCGGCGCCCGTCTGCCCCCGCAGGTGGTCGATCCGCACGTCGCGGATCGTGCCGTCGGCGGTGACCACCACCTCGACCAGGCCGTCGGGCGAGCGCACACTCACCTCGACGGTCGTGACCGCCTTGTCGAACTCGGCGAGCAGCGCTTCGATGCGGCGGTAACGCTCCACCGCCTCCTCGATCCACGACTCGTCGATCTCGCGCATGTCGGCCCCTCCCCGGAGTGACCGTACGGCACCAGCGAGTGACACGAAACCCCGAACTCAGGCCTGTGGATAACCTCGCGCGTCAGCCCCGCCACAGCGCGAGCATCATCGCCTCGACGGCGATGCGGGGCTTGACGTTGGCCTCGATGGCGACGCGGCACTCCAGCACCGACTCCAGCCGCCGCAGCGTGCTCTCCGGCGCCCACTTCTGCGCGGCGGCCCCGGCGAGCTCGTCGGTGTCGCCGTGCACGGGCTCGACCCCCGCGCCGAACGTGTGCACCAGCACGTCCCGGTAGAACCCGGCGAGATCCACCAGCGCCCGGTCGAGCGCGTCGCGCTGGGCCCGGGTGGCGCGGGACTTCTGCCGCCGTTCGAGGTCCTTGAGCTGCCCGGCCGACCCGCGGACCGCCCCGGCGGCGCCCTTGCCCGTGCCGCCGGCGCCGAGCGCGGTCTCCAGCGCCGCCCGCTCGGCCGCGTCGGTTTCCAGTACCGACGCTGCCGCCTCCGCCTCGGCGGCCTCGATCAGTGCCGCGGCCGCGTCGAACGCCGCCCCGATGCCCGTCAGCCGCCGCGGCACGGCGAGCACCGCCTCGCGCCGGGCGCGGGCCTGCGGGTCCCGGGCCAGCCGGCGCGCCCGCCCCACATGCCCCTGCGCCGCGGCCGCCGCCCACGCCGCGGTCTGCTCGTCCAGCCCGTCCCGCCGCCGCAGCAGCCCGGCGATCGCGTCGGCCGGCGGCTGCCGCAGCGGCACGACCCTGCACCTGGACCGGATGGTGACCGAGATGTCGTCGGGATGGGTGCTGGGCGTGCACAGCAGGAACACGGTCCGCGGCGGCGGCTCCTCGATCGCCTTGAGCAACGCGTTGCCCGCCGCCTCGGTCAGCCGGTCCGCGTCCTCGACCAGCAGCACCTGCCAGCGCCCCTGCGTCGGCGAGCTGGCCGCCCGCAACACGAGCGCCCGCATCTCCCCGACCGCGATCGACAGCCCCTCCGGCACCACGAACCGTACGTCGGCGTGCGTGCCACCGAGGGTCGTGTGGCATGCCGTACACACGCCGCAACCACCATCAGGACACTGCAGTGCCGCGGCGAAGATGCGCGCCGCCACCGACCTGCCCGACCCGGGCGGCCCGGTGAACAGCCACGCATGCGTCATGCCCGCCTCGGGCACGCCCCCTTGGACGATCACCCCCGCGGCCGCGACCGCCCTGCTCAGCGTCGCGACCGCGTCCTCCTGCCCGACCAGCTCCGCGAAGATCGGCGGAGCCGTGCCGACCTCAGACCTCATGCCCACGCCTCCCCCCGACCGCCGGAGCGATCTCCAGCCGACCCACCACCCCGCGCGCGATGGCCAAACGGCCGGCAACGGACGGGCGCAGGCGACCACCCCGCAGCCGCTCGCCCGCCACCCGACGAGCGTCACTCGCCAGTCGGCCGCCTGCAACACCGCCGCCCGGACGAGCACCACTCAGCAGAGGGTCGCGGACAGCACCCACCCCCGCAGAGGTGCCCGCGCCGACATCCAGCGGACGGTGCATGGTGACAGGGCTCAAACCCGCGCCGACCGTCCTCTCACGAAATCCCGGCCAGGCCGATCGGCGCGGCACGCCGACGCACGACGCACGGCCGCTCCGCCCAGCGGTCCTGAGTGCACCGCCGTCCGGAAACCTGTCGGCCTTCACGCCCGCGCTCGGCACACCGCCGTCCGTGCCCGCGTGCAGCACGTCGACGTCGGACACGGTGGCGCCGGGCATGGCAGCCTTCAGCGCGGCGGCGGACGGGAGGCAGGCGCCAGGTGGAGGGCGCAGGTGGTCGGTGCTCGGGAGGACGTCGCCCCGGGCGCCGGCGCCGGCCCGGAGGCCAGCGGGCAACGGGCGGGGCGGGGCGGCGTCGGGGGTCATACCCGGGTCTCCCGGCCTCCGCCGGGGGCGTCCTTGTCCAGGTCGACGGGCGGGAGGTCGGTCAGCTCGTCGCCGGTGAGCATGGTGACGGTGTCGGCCGCGTCCTCGAGGGCTTCCTCGATGGCCTCCTCCAGGTCGAACTCCTCCTCGGCGGGCATCAGGTGCCGGACCCGCTGCAGGACGCCGGCGGCCAGGGCCTCGGGTGGCATGGAGGCGTCGAGGACCAGGTAGCGGCTCGGGTCGGCGGCGGCCAGGTCGAGGAACGCGTAGCGGACCCGCTCGTGAAAGGCGAGCGACTCGCTCTCCAGCCGGTCGGCCTCGCCGCGGCGGCCGGCCCTGGCGAGGCCGATCGAGGGCTCCAGGTCGAGCAGGACCACCAGGTCGGGCTTGAGGCCGCCGGTCGCCCACTTCGACAGCCAGGAGACCTCGTCGACCGGGAGGGTGCGGCCGGCCCCCTGGTAGGCCAGGGACGAGTCGACGTAGCGGTCGCTGACGACGACGGCGCCGCGGGTGAGCGCGGGGCGCACGACGGAGGCGACGTGGTGGGCGCGGTCGGCGGCGTAGAGCAGGGCCTCCGCGCGGGGCGTGACGACCTCGCCGGTGACCTCCGGCGGGTCGAGCACGAGGCTGCGGATCCGGGCGCCGAGCGCGGTGGCGCCCGGCTCGCGGGTGACGACGACGTCGCGGCCGAGCTTCCGCAGCGCCTCGGCGAGGTGCTTGACCTGGGTGGACTTGCCGGCGCCCTCGCCGCCCTCGAAGACGATGAAGAGCCCGCTGGCGGCCTTCGGCTCGTCGGGGCTGAGCGGGCGGCCGCGGATCGAGCCGAGGACGTCGGCCAGGAGCGGCACGCCCTTCTTGTCGTCCATCTGGCGCAGCGCCACGATGCCGGCCATGACGCCCAGGACGCCGGCGACGGCGAGCAGCGGCCGGGTGCTGGAGATCTCCACGGACGTGAAGCCGAGGCTGAGGTGGCGCGACCCGCCGGCGCCGACGATGACGCTGGACAGCGAGATGGTGAGCATGAGCACGACGCGGGTGCCGGTCTGCACGAAGGCGAACGCCCGGCCGCGCATGTCGTCGGACACCTCGCTGCCGAGCAGCGTGGTGCCGGACAGGAACGCCATGCCCGCGCCGACGCCGACGAGCAGCGCGCCGCCGACGGCGACCGCGAGGTGGGTGGCGAGGGCCAGGATGAGCACGGAGCCGGCGGCCAGGATGATCGACAAGCCGAACCAGCGGCGCCGGGACAGCGCGCCGACGATCCGCGGGCCGGCCGCGATGCCGACCCCGAGACCGAGGAAGAGCGTGGCGAAGAGCAGGGCGAAGGCGGCGTCGCCGGCGCTGAGCGACACGGCGTAGAACTTCGCGGTGCCGACGACCACGCCGCCGCCGGCGAAGGCGCCGAAGATGCCCAGCACCAGGCCGCGGACCAGCGGGGTGCGCCGGACGAACGCCCAGCCCTGCACGAACTCCTTGAGCATCCCCGGCTTGTGCTCGACGGCCGCGGTGCGACGGCCGCTGATCTCCTTGATGCCGAAGAACACGGTGACGGCGGTGGCCAGGAACGTCAGCGAGTTGAACCACAGCGCGACGTCGCTCGGCTCGGCGCCCCTCGGGCGGCCCTCGGCCCCGAACACGAGGACGACGAGCTGCTCCAGGCCGATCAGCACGAGCCCGGCGAGCACCGGCGTGATGCCATAGGTGGTGGCGAGGGTCAGCTGGTTGGCCGTCTCGAGCCGGGCGCGGGGCAGCAGGTTGGGCACCGCCGCTTCCTTCGCCGGGGTCCAGATCATCGCGGTGGTCTCGATGATGAACGTGGCGATCGCGGTCCAGCCGATCACCAGCGCGGGGTCGTCGAGGATCAGCGCGGACGCCGGGATCGAGGCGAAGAACAGGAAGCGGACCAGGTCGCAGGCGACCATCGTGAGCCGCCGGTCGAACCGGTCGGCGAAGACCCCCGCCACCGGTCCGAGGATCAGCGCGGGCAGGAGGCGCACGGCGATGACCGAGCCGAACGCCGCACCCTGGGCCGCCGAGTTGGACACCTGCGAGGCGGCGAACGTCGCCGCGGCGAGGAGGCCGAGCCAGTCGCCCAGGGACGAGAGCCCCAGGACGGCCCACAACCGGCGGAACGCCCGGATGCGCAGGACCGCCTTGAGCTCCCCGAAGCCGGACAGGTCGCTGCTCGCGATGGCGGCACCTCCTCAACTAGGACGCCTACTGTAACCACGCTACCGGTCCCCAGATGTCGCCCCGGTGTCGGCCGACGCGCGGACGCGAGGTTCTTTCATATTCATCACCGACTCGGTACGGTGAGTCGTGACCAGCTCACGTGCCGCCCAGCGGGCCCGCTACGACCGGGCGACCGCGGATCTCGACCCGCCGTTCGCGATCGTCGACCTTGACGCGTTCGACGCCAACAGCGCCGCGATGCTCGGCCGCGCCGCCGGCAAGCCGCTGCGGATGCCCAGCAAGTCGGTGCGGGTCCGCGCCCTGATGGACCGGGCGCTCGCCCAGCCCGGCTGGCAGGGCGTCATGGCGTTCACGCTGCCGGAGGCCATCTGGCTGGCGGAGCAGGGCACGTCCGGGGACATCCTGGTGGCGTACCCGACGGCGGACCGCGCCGCGCTGCACCGGCTCGCCACCGACGAGAAGCTCGCCGCGACCGTCACGGTCATGGTCGACAGCACCGCCCAGCTCGACCTGGTCGACTCGGTCATCCCGGCCGGCGAGCGGGCCGGCGCCGTGCGCGTGTGCATCGACCTGGACGCCTCCTGGCGGCCGATGAGCAGCGTGCACATCGGGGTGCGCCGCTCCCCGGTCCACAGCGCCCGCCAGGCCGGTGAGCTCGCCGCCGCGATCGCCGGCCGGGCGGGATTCAGGCTGGTGGGGCTCATGTCCTACGAGGCGCAGATCGCCGGCCTCGGCGACGCCCCACCCGGACGGCCCGTGCGCGGGGCGCTGATCCGCATGATCCAGTCGCGCTCGTTCCCGGAGCTGCTCGCCCGGCGGGCCGCGGTCGTCGCCGAGGTGCGGCGCCACGCCGACCTCGAGTTCGTCAATGGTGGCGGGACCGGCAGCGTCCAGGCCACCGCGCAGGACCCCTCGGTCACCGAGGTCGCCGCCGGATCCGGCCTGTTCGGGCCGTGGCTGTTCGACTCGTACCGCCGCTGGCGCCCCCAACCGGCGGCGTTCTTCGCCATGTCGGTCGTGCGCAGGCCGAACCAGCAGGTCGCGACCGTGCTCGGCGGCGGCTGGATCGCGTCCGGGGAGACCTCGCCGGCCCGCCAGCCGCAGCCGTGGCTGCCGGAGGGCCTCAAACTGATCGGCACCGAGGGCGCCGGCGAGGTGCAGACCCCGCTCATCGGCCCCGGCGCGGCCGGCCTGCGCCTCGGCGAGCGCGTCTACTTCCGCCACGCCAAGGCCGGCGAGCTGTGCGAGCACGTCAACGAGGTGCACCTCGTCTCCGGCGACACGATCGTCGACACCGTGCCGACGTACCGGGGAGAAGGCAAAGTGTTCCTGTGAACCAGCGGAACGCCGGAGCCGTGCGGTGGCGGGCGGCGATGGAGCGGGCGCTCTACGGCGACGGCGGGTTCTTCCGCGCGGAAGCCGGTCCGGCCGCGCACTTCAGGACCAGCGCGCACGCGTCGCCGCTCTTCGCCGGGGCGATCGCCACGCTGCTGGAGCGCGTCGACGAGGCCCTCGACCACCCGGCCCGGCTCGACCTCGTCGACGTCGGCGCCGGCCGCGGCGAGCTGCTGCGCGGCATCCTCGCCGCCCTGCCGCCCGCGGTCGCCGCCCGGGTCGCGGCCGTCGGCGTCGAGGTCGCGCCCCGCCCCGAGCACCTGCCCCCCACGATCGGGTGGACTTCCGCGATCCCCTCCGGCATCACCGGCCTTCTGGTGGCGACCGAATGGCTCGACAACATCCCCGTCGAGGTCGTGGAGCTCGATTCGACGTTGCGGCCACGGTACTGGCGCAGCACGCCCGACGGCACCCTGACGCTCGACGAGTCGCCGCTGGAACCCGATGACGCCCGATGGCTGGCCGACTGGTGGCCCCTCGCAGGGTTACCGGAGGGTGCCCGCGCCGAGGTGGGCGCCCCGCGCGACGAGGCCTGGGCGGCGGCCACGGCCAGCGTGGCGCGCGGGATGGCGCTCGCCGTCGACTACGGGCACCTCGCCGGGGACCGCCCGCTGTTCGGCACGCTCACCGGCTTCCGGGACGGCCGGGAGACCGCACCCGTGCCCGACGGGTCGTGTGATCTGACGATCGCGGTGGCGTTGGACTCGCTGGGCGTACACCACCTGCTGACGACACAGCGAGAGGCGTTGCGCCTGCTCGGGGTGGACGGCCGGCGCCCGCCGCTGGCGCTCGCCTCGACCGACCCGGCCGGCTACGTGCGGGCCCTGGCACGGGCCGGGCAGGCGGCCGAGCTGACCGACCCCGCCGGCCTCGGCGGCCATCATTGGGTCATGTACTGGGTATGAACATCGGTCATACCGGGGGTACGCTAGGGGCATGACGGCCAAGGTGACGTTGTCGTTCTCCGACCAGACCATCGCCGACGCCCGGCACTGGGCCGAGCGCGACGGCGTGTCGCTCAGCGCGTGGATCGACCGGGCCGCGCAGGAGCGCGCGCTGCGTGAGATCTTCACCGCGCACGCCGAGGCGGTGCGCCGCGCCAAACCCGACCTGGAGCGGGCCGCGCTCGCCGACGAGGAAGAGATCGCCATGGTCGACGCGGAGCTGTTCAGCGGGCGCCGTGCGGCGCGGTGAGGTCTGGCTGATCAAGGGCGCCCGCGAGCGCCTCGGACTGATCATCAGCTCCGACGTCTTCAACGGCACCGACGTGCCCGTCGTCATCGTCGCCGAGGTCACCGACCAGGAGGAGCTGCGCGACTCGCCGCTCGCCGTCGAGCTCGACGACCTGGTCGTCATGCCCGACCGGATCTCCTCGCCGCTGAAGCGCTGGTTCGTCGAGCGGGTCGCCGTGGCCGACACCGCCACGATGCACAACGTCTCGCGCGCGCTGCGGATCCTGCAGGATCTGTAGGGCCTTAGGGTTACGGTATGACCTCCGAGTTGACGGTCGGCACCGGGGCGGGCCTCGACACCGCCGACATGGTGCTCAACATCGGCCCGCAGCACCCCTCCACCCACGGCGTGCTGCGTCTGAAGCTCGTCCTCGACGGCGAGCGGGTCCTGAGCGCCGAGCCGATCATCGGCTACATGCACCGCGGCGCGGAGAAGCTCTTCGAGGTCCGCGACTACCGGCAGATCATCATGCTGGCCAACCGGCACGACTGGCTGTCTGCGTTCTGCAACGAGCTCGGCGTCGCCCTCGCCGTCGAGCGCCTCATGGGCATCGAGGTCCCCGAGCGCGCCACCTGGCTGCGCACCGCCCTCGCCGAGCTCAACCGGGTCCTCAACCACCTGATGTTCCTCGGCTCCTACCCGTTGGAGATCGGCGCGATCACGCCGGTCTTCTACGCCTTCCGCGAGCGCGAGACCATCCAGACCGTGCTCGAGGAGGCGTCCGGCGGGCGGATGCACTACATGTACAACCGCGTCGGCGGCCTCAAGGAGGAGGTCCCGGCCGGCTGGACCACCCGCGCCCGCGCCGCGATCGACCAGGTCCGCCGCCGCATGCCCGACCTGGACAACCTGATCCGCCGCAACGAGATCTTCCTCGCCCGCACCGTCGGCGTCGGCGTCCTGTCCGCCGCCGACGCCGCCGCGTATGGCGCCTCCGGCCCGGTCGCCCGCGCCTCCGGCCTGGACTTCGACCTGCGCCGCGACGAGCCGTACCTGGCCTACGGCGCCCTGGACGTCCCCGTCGTCACCCGCACCACCGGCGACTGCCACGCCCGCTTCGAGGTGCTCCTGGACCAGGTGTACGCGTCGCTGGACCTGGCGCAGGCGTGCCTCGACGAGGTCGACAAGCTCACCGGCCCCGTCAACGTCCGCCTGCCGAAGGTCGTGAAGGCGCCGGAGGGCCACACCTACGCCTGGACCGAGAACCCGCTCGGCATCAACGGCTACTACCTGGTCTCCCGCGGCGAGAAGACCCCGTGGCGCCTGAAGCTGCGCACCGCGTCCTACTCCAACGTCCAGGCCCTGTCGAAGCTCCTGCCGGGCACGCTGGTCCCCGACCTGATCGCCATCCTCGGCTCGATGTTCTTCGTCGTCGGCGACGTCGACAAATAGCGGAGCTGTTCACTCGTATCCGTCAGGGCGGTGCCCGCCGCCTCCGGTCCGCAGCCGCGGGTCAGCGCCAGCGGTCGTCGTCGCCTTCGAAGTCGACGATCTGGCGGGCGGAGCGGGGGCGGGAGTCGTCGCGGGAGCCGTTCCAGCCGTAGTCATCGTCGTCGTCGTGGCGGGCACGGCGGGAGACGCGCTCGTCGTCGCGGGCGGGGCCGGGGTCCTGCCAGCGGGAGGCCGGGGACGCCGGGAGGGCGGCCTGGGTGGCGCCGATGGCGGGGCGGCGGACCTCCGACCAGCGGGTGGTGCCGGTGTCGTCGCGGCGGGCTTCCTCGTAGCTGGACTCGGACCACTGGACGTCGGCGCCGTGCTGGCGTTCGCGCTCGCGGCGGGCCTCGGACCTGCGGGGGCTCTCGCGGCGGGGCTCGTCGTCGTCGGGCTCGGGCACGTACTCCTCGTGGCGCACGGACGCCCACCGGTCCTCGATCCGGACGTGGGTGCCGGTCTCGTCGGCGTGGACCGCGGCGCGGCGCTCGCCGACGCGGAGCTCCCGGCCGCCGTGCTCGTCGCTGTGCACCGACGCCCACCGGTCCGTCGTCCGGACGCCGGTCACGCTGCCGGCGTCGTCGTCCGGGTCGTACGCGCGGCGGCGCCCACCGGCGCGCACCACCTCACCGGAGTCGTCGGCGTGCGCCATCCGGTCGCGCAGGAGCTGCTCGGTCCAGGACGGCTCGCGGGGTTCCTCGCGCGGGGTCTCGGTGCGCTCGATCCACTCCGAGCGCTCGCTCCGCTCGGTCCACTCGGAGCGCTCCGACCGCTCGGTGCGGCTGACCCGTTCGGCGCCCCGGCCCCGGTCGGCACGGTCGGCACGGTCGGGCTGGTCGTCCCGGTTTCCGCGGTCGGTGTGCTCACCACGCCCGCCGCGGTCGGCGTGGTGACCCCGGCTCCGGTCGGAGTCCCAGTCACGGTCCCTGTCGCGGTCCCGGTCACGCTCTGCGTCGGACCACTCGCCACGCCTGCCGCGGCCCTCGCCGCCGCCGTCCCAGTCACCGCGCCCGCCACGATCGGCCCGGCCCGCGCGGCCGGCTGCCTCGCCGCGCTCCGACCACTCGCCACGGCCCGCGCGATCGCCCCGGCCCGGGTCGCCGTCGCGGGAGGACCACTCGCCGCGGTGATCGGCCCGGTGCCCGGCCCGGTCGGCCCGGTCCGTCCGGTCCGCGCGGTCGTCGTCGCCGTCGCGGGAAGCCCACTCGCCGCGGCTGCCGTCACCGTCACGGGAAGCCCACTCACCACGGCCGCCGTCACCGTCACGGGAGGACCGGCCCGCGTCGCCGTCGCGGGGGGACCAGTCGCCGTGGCTCGCGCGGCCGCGGTCGGGCGCGCCCGACCGCCCGCCACGCTCGGGAGCCTCGCTCCAGTGCCCGGTGCCGTCCACGACCCGGCCGGTCTCGTGCCAGTCGGCGTCGCGGTCGGAGACCCGCTCCGACACGCGCTCCGACACCGGGCGGCGCTGCTGCGGGATCTCGACGGGGCGGGCGCCGTACACGGTGCCGTCGCGCCGCTGGTCGGTCGGGTCGACGACCATCGTCTTGGTGGTGACCTGCACGGTCTCGGTGTGCCGGAGCACGCCCTGCGGGACCGCGGCGGAGCCGACCGGCTGCGGGCCGCCGTGCTGCGCGGCCGCCGCCTGCTGAGCGGCCCGCGTCGCACGCTCCAGCTGGCCGCGCATCATGTCGACCTGGTTGCGCAGCGCGTCGACGGTCTCGTGCAGCACGCCGATGCGCTCGACGAGCTGACCGTGCGTGGCGCGCGCCGCGTGGGTGATGTCGCCGCGGATCTCGTCGCGGAGCGTGTCCATCTCCTCGAAGACCGCCTCCTCGACCTCGCTGCGCACGTTGTCGTTGTCGGGGCGCAACGCGATCGACAGGCCGATGAGCACGACGACGCCGACGGCGAGCACCGCGGCGAGCTGCAGGACGAACCCGCCGCCGACCAGCAGCAACAGTGCCGCCAGCGGAGCCAGGCCGACGCCGGCCCAGAAGAGGATCTGGAGCAGCTTCGCGCTCGGCCGTCCTCCGGTGGTCTCCGCGGCTGGCATGAGCAGAGACCTTACCTACTCTTCAGGGCAAGCGAAATGCCCGCCCTGGAAGGCCAGGACGGGCATCCGCCAACTACCGTGCGTATCGGAGGAGCTAGCCGAGCGAGCCGTCCGAGGAGAAGACGAGCGCGATCGTGGCCGTGCCCTTCTTCAGCGCGTCGAGGCTCTGCGGGCCGCCCGCGTCGAGGCTGACGAACTTGCCGAACTGGATGCTGTAGGTCTTCTCCAGGCCGGGCTGGCAGAACGGCCGCTGCGGGCACTCGGCCGGACCGCCGAGGACGGTGTCCTTGCCGGAGCACTTGGCGGCGAAGTCGCTGAGCGTCTTCACCCCGTTCTTGTCGGCGAATGCGGTGGTGACCGCGAACGCGTTCTGGTCGGCCGCCTTCGACGCCTTGCCGAAGGACAGGCCGGCCTTGCCGCCGATCTCCTTGAGCGCGGTGACGGTCTTGTCGACGTCACCCGAGGCCAGCGTCTTGGCGTCCTTGCCGTTGACCTGCCCGTTGATGAACTCGGTCAGCGTGCCGGCGTACTCCGGGATGACCTGGATGTCGCCCTTGGTCAGCTGGCCGTAGTAGACCTCGCGCTTGCCGATGGTCTGGACGGTCGCGTCGTAGCCGGCGGCGTCGAGGACGATCTCGTAGAGCGCGCCGAGCGTGGCGCTCTCCGCGAAGTCGGCGGCGCCGATCTTGATCGCCCCGCCCTTGCCCTTCTCGATGCCGGTGGTGAGGTTCTCGGCCTTGGCGAAGTCCTCCGCCGCGACCTTGGACGTCTTGCGGTCCACGACGACCGCCTTGTTGAGCTGGATCAGCTTCTCCGTGGTGAGCGCGTCGGAGACCTTGTCCAGCGCCGCGACGAGGGCCGGGTCGGCGGCCTTCGTGTTGATCGCGGCGATGATGTTGTCCGCCGTCTGCAGTTGCTTGTCGTCGGTGAGGACGACGAGCTTGTCCCCGGCGACAGGGGCACAGCCGGCCCCGCTCACACTCGCCGGCGCCTTGGTGCCCGAGGAGCCCTCCTCGCCGCAGGCCGCGAGGCCCACGGTGGCGAGGCCCAGCAGGACCCCGAGCGTGGCGCGCATGGCAGTTCGCAAAATGGCCCGCCTTCCGTGTCCCGGCGCGATCACTGTGACCGGCCGCGTGTCCGACGGACGGCGCTATCGGCTTGAAGCCCGCCCGCTACTTGAATAGGCAACTCTGGCTATGGGAAATCGGCAACCGCAACCAGGCACGGTTTCGTAACGACCCGTCACGGAGCGACCTTCACCGCTGCCCCGGCCGCCGCCGCACCCCTGGTGACCGGCCTTCTGGACCGGTCACGCCCGGCCTGCGGCCTGCCGCAGCACCTTGGGTGTGACCTTGCGCTCCACCAGGGCCATCAGCCCGTCGATCAGCAGCGCGAGCAGGGCCACGAGGACCGCGCCGGCGAGGATCTGGGCGTCGCCGCGGCCCGGGCCGAGACCGAAGCCGGCGGAGATGATGTTGCCGAGGCCGCCGCCGTTGACGAGGGTCGCGAGGGTGGCGGTGGCGACGACCTGGGTGGTCGCGATGCGCAGGCCCGTCGCGAGGTAGGGCACCGCGAGCGGCAGCTCGACCCGCATCAGCATCTGCGCGGACGTCAGGCCCATGCCCCTGCCCGCGTCGCGGACCTCCTCGTCGATCTCGCGCATGCCGGTGTACGCGTTGGCGAGCAGCGGCGGCAGGCAGAACACGGTCAGCGCGACCACCACGGCCGGCTTGCCGATGCCGAGCGGGCTGAGCGACAGGATCGTCAGCAGCGCGATGACGGGCATCGCCTGCGTGATGTTGGACAGGATGACGACCACGCCCGACCCGGCGCCGCGCCGCCCGAGCCAGATCCCGATCGGCCAGGCGACCAGGCTGCCGAAGAGCACCGACAGGAACGAGATCTCCAGGTGCTCCTGCAGGCGCACCAGTACCCCGTCGGGATTGGTCCAGTTCAGCGGATCGTTGAACCAGTTGATCATGTCGTTGATGGCGCTCACGCCGTCACCTCCGCTGCGCTCCGGCGCCGGCCTGAGCCAAACCCTGCAATCCTGATTCGCAGCCCTCCGCTGCGCTCCGGGCCGCTCATGCCTTGCTCCTCCTGGTCCACGGGGTGAGGGCCCGGGTCAGCGCGACCAGGAGCAGGTCGAGCACCAGGGCGAGCAGCACGCAGACGAGCGCGGCGGTGGCGATCTGCGCCTTGTAGAAGTTGTTGCGGAAGCCGCTGAGGATCAGCGCGCCGAGGCCGCCCTGCGAGCCGACGGCCGCGCCGACAGTGACCAACGCCACTGTCGAGACCGTCGCGAGCCGCAGCCCGGTCAGGATCGCGGGCAGGGCGAGGGGGAGCTCGACGCGCAGCAGGCGGGCGCCCCGGCCGTAGCCCATCGCGGTGGCGGCTTCGCGCACGTCGCCCGGCACCTGCTGCAGTCCGGTGAGCGAGTTGCGGATGATGACGATCAGCGCGTACATCACCAGCGCCACGACGACCGGAGTGCGTCCCGTGCCCAGGAACGGCGCGAGGAAGGCCAGCAGCGCCAGCGACGGAATCGTGTAAAGCACGCTGGCTGATGTCAGAATCGGCGTGGCGAGCGGGCGCACCCAGTAGGCCAGCACCGCCAGCGGCACCGCGATGGCCACCGCGATCGCGACCGACCACACGGTGATGGCCACGTGATCCAGCAGCGCGTCGCGGATCGTGTCGGCGTTGTCCCGGACATAGCTCCAGGAGAACCAGGGGTTGCCCGCCTCACCGCGAGCCAGGAAGGACATGCGTGGACCGTACCGCGAAGGCCGACGGCGCGCCGATCACGCTCGATCGGCTGGGCAAGACGTATCCGAACAACACCACGGCGGTCGAGGAGCTGAGCCTGGAGATCGCCGGCGGCGACGTGACCGTGCTCATCGGCCCGTCCGGCTGCGGCAAGTCGACCGTGCTCAGGATGGTCAACCGGCTCATCGAGCCGACCCGCGGCCGGGTGCTGGTCGACGGCGAGGACGTGACGCGCGCCGACCCGGTGCGGCTGCGGCGCACGATCGGCTACGTCATCCAGAACGTCGGGCTGTTCCCGCACCAGACGGTCCGCACCAACGTCGGCACCGTGCCGCGGATGCTCGGCTGGGACAAGCAGCGCATCGCCGCTCGCACCGACGAGCTGCTGGAGCTCGTCGGCCTGACGCCGAAGCAGTACGCCTCCCGCTACCCGCACGAACTGTCGGGCGGCCAGCGGCAGCGGGTCGGGTTCGCCCGGGCGCTCGCCGCGGACCCGGTGGTGCTGCTGATGGACGAGCCGTTCTCCGCCGTCGACCCGATCAACCGCGGGCGGCTGCAGGACGAGTTCCTGCGGCTGCGGCAGAGCGTGCGCAAGACGACGATCGTGGTCACGCACGACCTGCAGGAAGCGATCAAGCTCGGCGACAAGATCGCGGTGCTGTCCGACCGCGGCCACCTCGAGCAGTACGCGACGCCCGCGGAGCTGCTGGCCAACCCCGCGAACGCGTTCGTCGAGCAGTTCATCGGCGAGGACCGCGGGCTGATGCGCCTGTCGGTGACCCCGATCCCCCGCGACCGGCTGCATTCCCTGGACGGCGCGCCCGGCGACCTGCCGGCGGTGTCCGCGGACGCGACCCTGCGCGTCGCCTTCGGCGCGATGCTGGCGGCCGGCGTCGACGCGGTGGTGGTGCGCGAGGGCGATCAGCCGCTCGGGTTGCTGTCTGCCGCTGATGTACGGGTAGCGCTCGCCGAGGCCGACGCCGTCAAACGGTGACCGGCGGTGGGGAGTTCCCGCCGCCGGCGTGCCGCTCTGTCAGGCCCGCGTCTGCCGCCGCGGGCCGCTTCTCGCCGGCCCTGTTGCCGTTCTGTCAGGGCCGGCGGCCGGCCATGGTGGCGAGGCCGATGATCCAGCCGACGATGAGCCCGTAGCCGGCGCCACCGGCGGCGGCGACGACCGCGCCGCCGATCGAGGCATCAGCCAGCAGGAACGCGGTGATGAGGGCGGCCAGCGCCGCCGCGAACATGTAGGCGGCCCAGCCGGTCAGGATCGCCGAGATGGTGCCGCGCGCGCTGGCGAGCTGCGCGCCGACGAGCAGTGTGATGAACACGGCCGTGAACAGGACCAGCAGGATCGCCTTCAGATCGGCGGCGAGCAGGTCACGCACCGACTGGTCGGTGTCGAAGTTCCACGCGGGCCACGCGAGCGTCTCCAGGAACACGCCACGGTCGCCCTCGTTGACCCAGTCGACGTACCAGGGGCTGCCGAAGATCAGCACCAGGAGGAACGCCACCAGGGTGCCCGCGCTTGACGCGGTGCGGTAGCGCGAACGAGTGATTGCCATGCCCCGGATGAGTCCCGGGAAACACGTTTTATAAACAAATACCGATAGTTACTTGGCCGGCGACATGATGTAGTCGATGAACGCGGCGCGGACCAGCGGCTCGGACTCGCCATAGGTGTGGTCGGTGACCTCGCGCCACAGCGCCACGACGTCGTCGATGGTGGCGTCGAGCGAGCCGAGCCAGCCGTCCTGCGTGTCGTCGTTGCTGGTCGTGACGTGCTTGAAGAGGTCCCAGAAGAACTTCACGTCGCGACGCTGCCGGGCGAGGGCGAAGGCACGTTCGCGGAGCTCCTCGGTGGGTAGTGCGTCAAGCTCCGCAAGGGTGGCGTCGGTCATGACCACAGCTTAGCGAGACACCCGCCGCCCTGGTCGGTCGCGCTCACGCCCTCCGTCGCCGGCACCACCCGCACCCAGCGACCCGACGGCACTCGTCCGGCGTGCCACAGGCCGCTACCCCGGATATGTCCGCTCCGCGAACATATCCGAAATTTCGGTTATGTCGGTGAGCGCAGCGAGTCGACATAACCGACCCAGGGCGGCACCTGGAGACCGGAGCGAGCCGACATGCCCGCGCCAGAGAAGGAGGCAAGCCGCCACGACCGACTCGACGGCGGCGCCGAGGAGCGAAGCGGGCAGGCCACCCCGGCGAGGTCCGCCCTTCGCCCCGACATATCAGAAATTCCGGTTATATCGAGGAGCGGAGCGAGCCGACATGACCGGCTCGGCGGGGCAGGAGATCGAGCCAAGCCGACATGAGCAGCCCAGCGGCGACGCCGGAGAAGGACCCGAGCCGACATGACCGGCCCAGCGGCGGTGTCGGAGAGCGAAGCGAGCAGCCCCCGGATATGTCCGCTCCGCGAACATATCCGAAATTTCGGTTATGTCGGGGAGCGCAGCGAGTCGACATAACCGACCCAAGGCGGCACCTGGAGACCGGAGCGCGCCGGCATGAGCGGCCCGGCGCGGTTCAGCGGTTGCTGCCCCAGCGCTCCTCGACGCCCCAGTCCTCGTCGGTGCTGCGGGCCGGCAGCTGGCTGGTCCAGCCGCCGGTGCGCGACGCCGACCAGGCGCTGTCCGGCTCGGCCTGGCTCGACCCGTAGCCGGCGGTCGAGGTGCTCGGCGTCCAGACCTGCTCCTCCTCGACGTCGTCCTCCACGGTCCGCGGCCGGCCGAACGTCTCGATCAGGCGGGTCACGACCAGCCCGATGGCGATCGCGCCACCGCCGACGGCGAGCGGAGCGATGTTCCACTGCTCGGCGGCGGAGTACTGGAACAGCAGCGTGATCGCGGCGACCGCGAGGACGGTGCCGAGCACGCCGCCGCGGCGGCCGTAGACGGAGGTGCCGCCGAGCAGGGCCGCGCCGAGGGCGAGGATGGTGAGGGAGAGCCCGGCCGCGGCCATGCCGTTCTGGGTGGTGGTGACCTCGCGCTGGTCGAGCGCGGTCAGCACGCCGGCGAAGGAGGCGAGCAGGGCGGAGCCGGCGATCGCGAAGCCCGTGATGGTGGCGGCGCCGCCGCCGCGGCGGCGGGCCGGGTCGGCGACCGGGCGGAAGCGGCCGACCGCGCGGCGGACCGGCCGGATCAGGCCGATGGCGCTGCCGGCGACGGCGACGAGCACGACCCCGAGCATCCACCAGAGTGCCTGGTCGTGCGGGTCGTACGCGCCGGTGACGACCTTCTCGTCGTTCTGGTCGGCGATCCAGGCCATGAGCGCGACCGCGACGCCGAGGCTGGCCGCCCAGCCGGGCACGTGGAAGCCGACGACCAGCACCGCGATGACCACGCCGACGCCGAGCGCGATGAGGGCGGTGATGCTGGCGGTCATCGCCAGGCCACGGTCGGAGTTGTCGGCGAAGAACAGCGCCGACGCGTACGCGATCGGGCCGAGCGCCAGGTTGGCGGCGCCGGCACGTAGGGTGAGCCCCATCGCGATGCCGACGAGCCCGAGCTCTGCGCCGGCCAGCAGCAGCGACTCGAGCTCAGTGCCGCGCAGGGCCTCCGGTCGGGCGTCGCGCAGCAGGTATAGCAGCGACACCGCGGCGAGGAGCAGCACCATCTCCCAGAGCGCGTGGACGGCCAGCCGGTCGCGGCCGGGCTCGCCGTGCTCCGGGTCGTCGAAGACGTCGCCGAGCTGCGCCGGGCTCGGCGCGGCGCGCCTGGCGGCGAGGCCCAACGTGCTCTCCGACGGCGGGACGCTGTAGTCGGTGTTCGCCGCGTACGACCCGGGGGTGTAGACGGACTGGTTCGAGACCCCGAGCGTGGGAGCGTCCTCGGGCACCCCGCCCGAGCGGAAGTCGGGCTCCTCCCGGAACCCGGGCTCACCGCGGAACCGCGAGTCGTCGTACGCCATCGCGCGCGCCTCCTGCCAGCCGACGACCGGTTACGCGTCGCACAGTAACCGCGGATTGTGGCCTGCGACAGTCTTTGGGCGAGGAAGACGGCAGTGTTTATGCCAGATCTCTATCGATCGAGGCTTTCGTCCTCGCTGCGATCACCCTCCCGGCGTCCGTCCATGCGGCCCTGCCTGGGAAGATCCTTGTCTCGCTGGCTGGGTGGCACCTGGCACGACCGCTCCAGCCACAGCGCGGCGGCGAGCAGGACGATCGATGCGGCGACGCCCAGCAGCGCCTGCGGCAGGTTCTCCGAGACCTTGGCGAGCACGCCCCGCTGGGTCAGCAGCCACGACGACATGCCCAGGTAGAGGCCGCCGAACAGGGCCGCGACCAGCGCCGACGCCTTGCCGAGCACCGCGTACCGCGCGATGACCAGCGGCTGGAGCGGGCCGGCGCCCTCCTTGCGGAGGATCCGGTTCCGGGTCGAGTACGCCTCGAAGCCCTCGAAGATCGCCAGGCCGATCAGCGTCAGCGGCGGCAGCCACGGCAGCGTCGGCAGGCTGTTCCACAGGCTGCTGATGCCGATCCAGGCCAGCGCGGTGGTCGCGAGCGCTGCGATGACGAGGGTGGCCGGCCTGGTCGGCTCCATCCGGCCCTTGGGTCCGTTCGCGTTCGGTTCGTCGGGTGGCGGCGTGGCCATCGGCTCGGCTCCAGATCACGAATCGAGGTGGATGTCTTCCCGCGGGCGCAGGTCGGCGAGGTCGGCGGCGACCGGGGCGGCCCGGACCAGCTCATACAGCCATCCGTGGCCCGGCACCTGCCCGTAGGGCTGGATGTCGAGCCACGGCCGGAGCACGAACGCCCGGAGATGCGCCCGCGGGTGGGGCAGAGTCAGCTCCGGGTCGTCCGACACGACCGGCCGGTCGTCGTCGTCCCAGACGGCGATGACGTCCACGTCAAGCGTACGCGGGCCGAAGCGCCGCTCCGGATCGCGCACGCGACCGGCGGCCTGCTCCAGCCGGTGGGCGCGGTCGAGCCAGTCGCGGGGCGTCGCGGCCGGGTCGACGGCCAGCACCACCGCGTTGAGGTAATACGGCTGGTCGGCATCGCCCCACGGGGGTGTCTCGTAGACGCCGGAGACCGCCCGGACGGCGTCGCCGAGTCCCGCGACGGCGCCGCGCAGGTTGGCCTCGCGGTCGTCGAGGTTGCTGCCCAGCGACAGCACGGCCCTGGTCACGGCCTCGCCCGCCGGATGGTCACGGCGACGTCGGCGAAATCGTGCGGGATCGGCGCCTGGGGCTTGTGCACGGTGACGGTCGCCGCCCGTACCCGCGAATCCTCCAGGCAGGAGCCGGCGAGGCGGTGGGCGAGGGTCTCGATCAGGTTGACCGGGTCGCCCGCGACGATCTCCGCGAGCCGTCCGGCCAGCTCACCGTAGTGCACGGTGTCGGTGACGTCGTCGGACTCCGCGGCGGGGGCGAGATCGAGCTCCAGGATCACGTCGATCACGAAGTCCTGGCCGTCGCGGCGCTCGAAGTCGAACACGCCGTGGTTGCCGCGGACCCGCAGCCCCGTCAGGGTGATCCGGTCAGCCGTCATGCCCTTGTCATCCTCATTCGTCACCGCGCCGCCTGTACGGCCTGCCACACCTTGATCGCGTCCACGTTGCCACGGACCTCGTGGACCCGCACACCCCAGGCACCCGCCGCGACGGACAGCACGGTGGTGGCGATCGTGGCCGCCTCGCGCTCCTCGGTCGGGCGCGGGGAGCCGTCGGCGGCCTGCAGGAGCCGCCCGAGGTGCGACTTGCGGCTCGACCCGACCAGCACGGGGTAGCCCAGACCGATGAGGTCCGGCAGGTGCGCGGCGAGCCGCCAGGTGTGCTCGGCCTTCTTCGCGAAGCCCAGCCCGGGGTCGAGGATCAGCCGTTCGGGTGCGACGCCGGCGGCGACGGCCTCGTCGACCCGCTCCAGCAGTTCGGCACACACCTCTTTGACGACATCGTCGTAAACGGCCAGATCGGCCATCTTGCGCGAGTGGCCGCGCCAGTGCATGAGCACCCAGGGGCAGCCGGCGTCGGCGACCACGCGGGCCATGTCGGGGTCGGCGAGCCCTCCGGAAACGTCGTTGACCAGGGCGGCACCGGCGGCGACGGCCTCGGCGGCGACCGCCGCGCGGGTGGTGTCGATGCTCATCATGACGCCGGCCGCGGCCAGCTCGCGGATCACCGGCAGGACCCGGTCGAGCTCGGTGCGCGCGTCGACCCGGTCCGCGCCCGGGCGGGTGCTCTCACCGCCGACGTCGATCACGTCGGCGCCCTCGGCGACCATCTGCATGGCGTGGTCGACCGCGGCGCCCAGATCGGCGTAGCGGCCGCCGTCGGAGAAGCTGTCCGGGGTCACGTTGAGCACCCCCATGACCACGGGGGAAGGACGGCGAAGGAGCGTCACCTGAATGAAGGTACTCACCTCCGGTCAGTCACCTGTCCCCCACCAGGGGTAACCGCTCAGGCGCCTCATCCGCAACACTGATCACGGACCGGTCAGCTTGTTGGAAAGAGGGCTGCAACGTACTCTCTGCAAGTGAACGTTATTCGGACCGTTAAACCCGACAATGGGCATTTAGCAGGGCAAACGCCCGGATAAGGTTCCGCTGGAGGGCGACACAGCAGCCGGGGTCGTATGACCGGGTCGTCTTATCAGCGAGGCTTAACGCGCGGCGTGCACCTCGCCCGTCGCGCCTCCGGGGAGGTCTGATGATGTTGTTGGAGATCGGCCACGCGTTGTGGGGGGAGACGACCCGCGTCGCTGATGCGATCGCTCTGGCGCCGTCGCCCGAACCCGCACCGAAGACGATCAACACCGACGGCATTCTGCAGTTCTTCACCACGAAGATCGTGCCGATCCTCCTCGCGGCGCTCGGCGTGATCTTCATCGGTCGGGCCAGCAAGGGCGAGGTCTCCCGGGTGCTGACCAGCTCCGCCATCGCGATCATCGGGCTGGCCTTCGTCGCGGGCGCCGCGTCGCTCTTCTTCTTCGGCGACTCCCTCGTCAAACTGCTCTTCAACTAGAGCTGCCGTGCCTTCCGGACTCACTGCTGAGCCTCACTGCTGAGACGAGTGAACAAGACATGCGGCTGCGCACCGACGACGACATCTACCGGGCCCGCCTGGTCTACCTCGGGCCGCCCGGCTACACCCTGCCCATCCAGCTGCCCTATGCGCAGTACGGGGTGTTCGCGCTCCTGGTGCCCCTGTTCATGTTCATCCGTTACCTGATCACACTGCAGGTCGACTACTTCCCCGCCTACGAGATCGCCCTCGCGATCGTGGCGACGTCGCTGATCTTCCGCTACGTCGACCCCGATCGTCCCGCCCGGATGGTGGTCCGCACAGCCCTGACCGACTGGCGCCACACCCGGGAGCCGAGCCACGAGCAGCGTGACGCTCGGCTCGTGGCCACCAGGGTGCGTATCCGCCCGGAACTCACCGGTGATCTCGCATGACCAACCCGCCTCCCCGCCGTCCTGGGGGCTATTCCAACCAGCCGGACGTCGATGACGACGCTGCGCACACGTCCGATTACGACGGTGGCCTGCGGGCCGCCGCCGAGGGCGGTCGCGTGGCGATGTTCCGCGGGCCGGCCCGCGGCCCGTCGGCCGACCGCCCGGCGAGCGCGCCTCCGGCGGCCGACGTCGACTCGCCGTTCCTCGGGCTGTTCGACGACCCGCCGGGCGGGCGGCCGCGCGACCGCGTGACGGCCGGCGACCCTGGCAACCGGCCGATCTCCGGCATCCCGGTGTCGGCGGCCCCGACGTCCGGCGCCGGGCGGGCCCCCGAGGACCTGCGGGCGCCGAAGCGGGTGGTGCCGCGGACAGAGGCGCTGCCGTCCTCCGCCTCCCCTTCCGCCGCTCCGACGTCTGCGGTCCCCTCGTCCGGTTCCGCTTACGACCGGCGGTTGGCCCCGGCCGAGCGGCGGCTGGTGGACGCCGCTGAACGGCGGCTGCTGGACGCGGCCGCCGAGCGGCAGCAGGCGGACGTCGCCGAGCGGCGGCAGATCGAGGCCGCCGAGCGGCGGCAGGTGGATGCCTTTGAGCGGCGGCAGTTGGACCGGGCACCGGCCGACCCACCGCCCGCGCTCCCTCCGGCCGCCCGATCCGGACCGCTGACGGCCGCCGAGCGCCTGGAGCGCAGCGGCGAGCACCCGGACGCCTTCGACTGGAGCGGCGAGCACCCGCGGCTCCCCGGCCGGCTGGGCACGGGCGAGCACCCGCAGGTCCCCGGACGATCAGGCACCGGCGAGCACCCGCAGTACCCCGGACGGCCGGGCACCGGTGAGCATCCGCGGCTTCCCGGCAGGCCGGGCACGGGCGACCGCGCGCCCGTCGAGCGGCAGCGGCCGGCGCAGCGGCAGGCGCAAGATCGCGCTCCCCGTCTGACCACACCGGCGATGGGCGACGGCGGCAGTCGTACAGGCGCCAGAACCGCAAACGGGAAAGTCGTGCCGGGCAAGGACCTGGTGCCCCCGGCGCGCCGCTCGAGCCCTCCGCCCAAGCAGCCCGCCCGGCCCACCGGCAAGCGGACGCCGCTGGACCGCACGCCGAAGCCCCGGGTCAGGGACCGGCAGCCGTCGATCGACCTGGCGATCACCGAGATCGCCGGGCACCTGACGTTCACACCCAACACCGTCACCGCCTGGTACTGGCTGCCCGAGGTCCGCTGGGCGTTCCGCCCCGACGCCGAGCGCGAGGCGCTGCTGTCGGCGATCTCCGAGCAGTACGCCGGCCTCGCCGGTTTCCGCCTGCACCTGCGCCGCACGACCCGGCCGTTCCCCGCCGACCAGTGGGCGCGCGTGGTGGACAACAACACGCCGTTCCCGCTGCCCACGGCCGGCGCCGGCCCGTCGTGGACCGACCACCTGGTCGCCGCGCAGAAGCACCTCCTGGCGATCAACCACGCCGAGGGCCAGACGTACCTCGGCATCTCCTTCGCCCGGCGCACCCTCGGCGACACCTTCGCCGAGCGCATCGGCGCCCTCTTCCGCCGCGGCGTCGCCGACGCCGAGCGGCGCCGGATGGCACGGACCGTCGAGCAGTTCGACGAGGTGCTCGGCGCGTTCGGCATGCGCGGCCGCCGGGTCACCGCCTACGAGCTGGAGTGGCTGCTCTACCGCTCCGTCGCACTGTGCATGTCGCCGCCGGCGCACGTCACCTCGCTGGACGGCGGCTGGGACCGCGGCGACCTGCTCGCGCTGACCGAGCAGGTGGAGCGCTACCGGACGCCGTACGGCTCGACCGTCAAGCTGGTCAACCGGGTCAGCGGCGAGGAGCGGCACGTCGCCGTCCTCACCGTCGGCCGCATGGAGCCCCTGGAGATCCCCGAGCGGCACGAGCCGTGGCTGCACTTCCACGAGCGGCTGCCCTGGCCGATGGAGCTCTCCTCGCGGATCGACATCCTCGGCCCTAACGACTCGTTCCGTAACCTCGAGCACCGGCTCCGGTTGATCCGCTCCCAGCAGGCCGACTACAGCGAGCACGGCATCGACGCCCCACCGGAGCTGGAGCGGCTCGCCAAGCGCGCCCTCACCATCGGCGACGAGATCAGCACCGGCCTGCCCGTCGACTCCTCGCGCGCGCACGGCTGGCACCGCATCGCCGTCGGCGGCCGCACCCGCGAGGAGTGCCTGGAGCGCGCCCGCCGGGTCACGCAGATGTACTCCCGCGAGATGCGCGTCGCCCTGCAGCACCCGAAGCAGCAGGACTGGCTCGCGCGCGAGTTCATCCCCGGCGAGCCCCTGGCCAACACCGGCTACCTGCGCCGCATGCCGGTGAAGCTCTTCGCCGCCGCCCTCCCCCAGGCCGCCTCGACCGTCGGCGACCGCCGCGGCGACCTCATCGGCCGCACCGCGGGCACCTCCCGCCGCCCTGTCTTCCTCGACCTGCACTTCCCGATGGAGGTCCGCGAGCGCTCCGGCCTCGCCGTCTTCGTCGCTGAGCCCGGCGGTGGCAAGTCCACCCTCATGGGCGCCCTCGGCTACCTGAACGCCCGCCGCGGTGTACAGGTCACGCTGCTGGACCCCTCAGGGCCGCTCGCCCGCCTCTGCGCGATGCCCGAGCTCGCCCCGTACTCGCGCGTCCTGAACCTCACCGGCTCGGAGCAGGGCACCCTGGCGCCCTACTCGCTGATCCCCACCCCGCAGCGCGGCCACTACGTCCCCGGCCCCTCCGGCGACCGCGAGTTCGAGATCGCCATCTCCAACGCGCGCGCCGAGCGCCGCATGCTCGTGCAGGACATCTGCATGATGCTGGTCCCGCCGCAGGTCGCCCGCGAGGCCTCGACCGCCACGATGCTCCGCCACGCCGTCCGCCAGGTCCCGGCCGAGGAGTCGTCGACCCTGGAAGACGTCATCCGCTCCCTGCGCGACACCGGCGACCACGACGCCCTCGAGCTCGGCAACCTCCTCCTGGACACCGCCGAGATGCCCCTCGCCATGCTCTTCTTCGGCACCCCACCGGCCGGCCTCCTCGGCGCCGACGCCACCCTCACCGTCATCACCATGGCCGGCCTGCGCCTACCCGACCTCAAGATCGAGCGCGAGTACTGGTCCGCCGAGGAGTCCCTCGCCCTCCCCATGCTCCACACCGCCCACCGCCTGGCCGTCCGCCGCTGCTACGGCGGCGACATGACCCAGCGCAAGCTCGTCGGCCTGGACGAGGCCCACTTCATGGAAGGCTGGCGCTCCGGCCGCTCCTTCCTGGTCCGCCTCGCCCGCGACTCCCGCAAGTGGAACCTCGCCGCCCTGGTCGCCTCCCAGAACCCTCGCGACATCCTCGGCCTGGACGTGCAGAACCTGGTCTCCACCGTCTTCGTCGGCCGCATCGCCGAGGACTCCGAGATCGCCGCCGAGGCCCTCCGCCTCCTGCGCGTCCCGACCGACGTCGGCTACGAACAGACCCTGGCCGCCCTTTCCCAGGTCGACACGTCCTCATCCTCGCGCCTCGGCTTCCGGGAGTTCGTCATGCGCGACGTCGACGGCCGAGTCCAGAAGGTCCGCGTCGACGTCTCGTACGTCCGCGACCTCCTGCGCTACCTCGACACAACCCCAGGCGGCATCCCAACCGGCGACACCGTCGGCGGCGAGATCGTGGACATCCACGACGACGACTCGGAGGTCGACCGGTGAGACGCCTGCCCGTGCACGCAGCCGTGGTCATCGTCACCGCCCTGGCAACCCTCTTCGCCGGCCCCATCTCCCCAGCCACCGCCACCCCAGCCCGCGCCCCAGGGGACCCGTTGTGCACGGTCCAGGAATGGAGAGTACCGGGGAACTTCGAGAACTGCGCCGATCGATTGCAGGTAGACGTCCAGTCTCGAATTAGCTGCCTGGACGCACCAACTCCGAGCGCGCCAGATTCAGGCATGGCGGGCTGGTTTGCCAGCCGACCCAAAACCGGCACAGGCCTACGCTTTGCCTACCGCTATAGCGAGTATGGATACGCCGGTTACGACTTTTCGACCTACGACTTGAAATGCGCTTCAGTAGTCAGGAATCCAAGCGCAGAGTTCGAAGGAACGATTGCCAACGGCGAATTCCTCGTTGCAACTTCGATCATTGGGGCATCTAACGCTCTGCGAGAGCGGGCGTGGGATCCGTCAGCGACTTGGGGTTGGGCGGATCCTCTCGTCGAGACCGCAACCAAAGCAGTATACGAAAAAGTCTTCACTGCTTTTGGCGCAGTAACATTGACCATTGTCGGAATGTACCTACTCTGGCGCTCACGGCAGGCAGATCTCTCCGGTGCGGTGACCACGGCGGGCTGGGCAATCTTTGTGATGGTCCTCATCACGGGCATAGCATCATGGCCGCAACTCTCTGCCGGTCTCGCCGACAAGACGTTGATCGGCAGCCTTGGCGTAATCCACGACGCCATCGGCCCACCTGACGAAAGCATCCCGGCAGATAAATGCCGTAACCCCGAACCAAAAGCGTGCATAGACATACGACCTCCAGCGGCGCGGGCAAGCGACACGGTCGTTGACGGACTTCTGTATCGAAATTGGCTTCGCGGGACACTCGGGTCCGCGGACAGCATCACAGCCCAAAAATATGGCCCCGCACTATATGACGCAAAGTCCTTTAGTTGGGATGAAATTGACAGAATTCGCGCCGCCGAGTCACGGGCTCGCGAAAGCGAAGAAGAACGAATCCGCCTGAAGCGCCCTGGGCCAGCTATCGAGTCAAACGAACGCAAGATTCTGACTGATCAGAAGAAGAAGCGTTGGATGCAGGTCGCCGAACAGATCAAGACGGAAGATCCTGAGGCGTACGAGCACCTCCAAGGCAGCAATGGCATGGACCGAATCGGCGCCGGATTCCTTGCGATCCTCTCCGCACTGTTCTTCGCCTTATTCGACCTGACCGCATCGGTGCTCGTTTTCCTCGGATTCTTGATTTTCCGATGGGCCGTAATCGCGGCACCAATCCTGGGCACTGTCGGCCTTCTACGCCCAGCAAATGCGGGCCTTCGCCGACTCGGCAATGCGGTGATCGCGGCGATATTCAACATCGTCATCTTTGGAACAGGATCAGCAATCTATCTGCTGGCAGTTACATTGATTCTCGGAACTTCTTCGCTTGCCGGGTGGCTGCAGGTTTTGCTTATTTGGCTGACTGGAGTCGTCGGCTGGCTGTTGCTGCGGCCTTACCGGCGGATCACGCAGCTCGGTGGGAAGGATTCCACTCGCGCCATCACATCCGCTGGTAGCTGGCACCGGTTGTTCTTGCGGGACGTGCGGCAGGCTGCGGCGCTCAAGGTCGTTGACGCCGGTGGAACGAATGAGCCGCGGCAACGTGGGGACAGCCTGCCGGGACATCAGCGGCCAGAGCACCGGCCGGAGACGCGGGACGAGGACGTCGTGGCGGTCGGTGGAGGTGGCGACCGGACGCGTCCTGAGGAGCGGACGACGCGGCAGGACGGTCCGCAGCGACGGCGGCGGGAGCCGACGTGGGAAGAGCCCGACTTGCCGCAAGAGACCGCGCCGTCGTATTCGATCTATCGGCCCGACTCCGAACGGTCCACGTCCGACCGGTCGCCGACGCGACGGCCGGAGTCGGCGAACTTGCCGGGGTGAGCGTCCATGCGTACGGTTCTGCGTCTGCTCGGCACGCGGTACGGCATCGCCATGGTCCTGATCGTTGTTGTGCTGATCGTCGTGGGATTCGGCCGCACCGTCTTCACGGACGATGACGGGACCGGCAACGACGCACTCGGACCTACCGTTGCTCCCGCAACGACGACGCCGGACCCGTACAACTCGCTCGGTGACGACGGTGTCGTGGAGGAGCCGAGTTCGGCGGCGCCCTCCCTGAGCAAGGGGGCCGCCGACGCGAGCACGGTGGCCACTCGGTTCGCGAAGGCCTGGCTGCGCAAGCCCGGTATTTCCGGCGCCCAATGGCGGGACGGGTTGAAGCCGGACGCGACGAACGAACTGATGGAAGACCTGGCCGACACGGATCCGAGCGACGTCCCTGCCGCTACGATCACCGGCTCTACGGTCGTGGAGAACCTCGGACAGGTCGCTACCGCCAAGGTTCCGGCTGATGGCGGAACGATCATCCTGCAGCTCGAGGCCATCGGTGGCCGCTGGCAGGTCACCTCGCTGGACTGGGAGGTGGCGTGACCGACTTCGAGACCGCTGACGAGCACGGTGAGGGCGGACAGCGAAGGCTCCGCCCTGCGCTGCTGGTGGCGCTCGCCGCGGTACTGATTCTGGTCTGCTGCGGCGGAGGCGTGGTGTCGTTCTTCCTCGACGCGGCGAACAAGACCGTCACCTACGATTCCGGCTGCGGCAACGGGAAACTGGTCGACGTGGCGGCAGAGATGCCGAACCATCGCAGGCTCGGCCAGGAGCAGGTACGTAATGCGGCGATCATCGTGCGGGTCGGGCAGGATCTCAATGTGCCGCCCCGGGGCTGGGTGATCGCCGTCGCGACGGCGATGCAGGAGTCATGGCTCCGTAACCTGCCGAATCTGGGCGCTCGCAACGACCACGACTCACTCGGGCTCTTCCAGCAGCGACCCAGCACCGGCTGGGGTACACCCGAGCAGATCATGGATCCGAAGTACGCGTCGCGGAAGTTCTACGAGAAGCTGGTGACGATTCCCGGCTGGCAGACCATGAGCCTGACTCGCGCCGCTCAGAAGGTGCAGCGCAGCGCGTACCCCAATGCCTACGCAAAGCATGAGGAACTGGCCTCGACGGTGGTCAACTCCTTGACGGGCGGCGCAGCCCGCGCGGTCGGCGATCAGACCGACCTGCAATGCGTCAGTGCCGGCCAGATCGCCGCCTCTGGCTGGACGGCACCGGTCAAGGGAAAGGTGGGGTCAGGGTTTCGGACCGCCTCCCGCCCCACTCATCAGGGCGTCGATCTCATCGTTCCGCGAGGTACCGTCATCCACGCTGCGGCGGCGGGGCGTGTCATCAAAGTGCGCTGCGACGCGATCGGCCCGAACGGTAAACCGTGGGGCTGCGACCGGGATGGTTCACCATCCGTTCGTGGCTGCGGCTGGTTCGTCGACATTCTGCACGCCAATGGCATCATCACGCGGTACTGCCACATGGTGAAACAGCCGAGCGTCGTGGTGGGCCAAAGCGTTGCGCCCGGTCAGGAGATCGGGCTCTCGGGCACGACCGGACATTCTTCGGGTCCTCACGTGCATTTCGAGACGCACCGGAACAGCGACTCGAGCAAGAACGGCGCGATGGATCCAGTTCAGTTCATGCAGCTGATGGGGGCGCCACTGGGAGGGGAGCCGTGAGCGGTTTCCCGAGCGATGATCTACCCGACTGGGATCTGATTGCCGGCGGCGCCGAACGTGCTCCTGTAGGCATCGAACTGGTGCCTGCCGTGTCCGTTCGCGACCTCCGCGGGCACCGGGCGATGGTTGGCATGCCGGGTCTTGGCTGGCGGGGTGATCTGCGGGTCGATGACCCGGTGGTGCAGGCGAGCCGGACCTATGTGCCGGCGTTGCCGGAGCAGGAATGGTACCGAGCCGAAGCGGAAAGAACCGAGGTCTTTGCGCCGCTGGTGCCGATCGAGCGGGTGTGGGTGGAGCGGACGTCTTCGGCTGTGACCCCCGCCGAGGGGCGTTCGGACCTGGTGGGACGGCTCGTTTCGCTTGACGTGCCGCCGCCTCGGCCGCCTCGGCCGATTCGGGAGGTCGGGGTGGTAACCGGACTCCGCGTCGTACGCGTCCCAGGCCCTGACAACAAGGCCGGGAGGGACGAGCGGGACCTTCGAGCGGTGACAGAGCCGTACAGCAGCACCGAGGGCGACATCTGCGTGCGGGTCTGTAAAGAGTTGGACTGGTATCGGTGGGCTTGGAGCGGACAAACACCGAAGACCCTTGAACTGCCGATCCACCTAATCTGGATCGAGTAGGCGCTACAGCTGCTCCGCACTGCAGATCAACCAGCTGCGGCTCTTTTCCAGCAGGAAACGCCATTCCTGCAAAGAAACAGTTTCACGTCCATCCGACTCTGGCACGAAGACGTTCAGCGTCGCCCTAACCTCTGCCTGAGTCCCGACGGCATTTACATCGAATCGAGCAGGCTTCACCGTAATCCTAATGGCGAATTTTGCCTCCCGCTCTTTGACTGCAGCGAGCGCAGCATCTACTTCCTTAAGGCTAGCAGTGGGACACTCGAAGAGCTTCGCTCGAATGTTGTCTCTGGAGGAAAATTTTGCCTCGATATATTGCTCGAGAACACCTTCGGGCGTGCTGCGGTCGGGGGTGGTGGCTTTGTCGTACAGGATGTACGCGGTGATTGAGCCGCCCAGGCAGAGGCCGGCGGCGGCTACTGCGATCACAAGGAGCAAGGTCTTACGGAGGCCGAGGCCTCGCTTCGGGGGGCTGGATGGCGGGGTGGGGGCGGGGCGGCCGAGGGGCTCGTCCTTGCCGATGATCTCGCCTTCGAGGACCTCGTCGCTGCCGGGGCGGGATCTCGGGATCGACCTGCCCTGATCGAGGTTTGGCTCGTTCGGCTTCGATGCGTCCACGGTTCAGAGGCTATCGGGCCGCATCGAGGCTGGCACGCTCCCACGCGCTCTGAGGGATCGGCGGGGGTGGGTGCAAGATCGGGAGGGGGTGGGGTGTGGTTGGGAGGGTGTGGCGGTCACCTGCGGGAATACAAGACTCCCAGTGCGCCTACTGACTGCTTCCGCGGACTGCGTTACCGTTCCGGCATCTGCTGGATCGGAGCGGGCGGAAAGGGGCACGGTGGCACGGCTGCGGGCACGGATCGAGCGAGCGGCAGCGCTGCACCGGCACACCGCTGCGCTGGTCGCCGCCGCCGGGCCGATCCTCGATGGTTACTCGCCCAGTGCGGCGCCGACGGAGCAGTACGCGGAGCAGCACGACCTGACCGCCGGGCTGCGGGCCGACGCGAACCTGCTGGCGCCCGGCTGGCTCGGGGCACAGCTGGACGCGCTCTCGCCCACCACGCCGCTCGGGGGGCCGCTGCCGCCGACGTTCGTGCGGGTCGGGCAGGCGCATCCGCTGGACGACGCGCGGTTCCCGGTGGTGGTGCCGTTGCTCCGGGCGGGGCACATCGCCATCGACGCCGATGCGAGGGACAGCCGGGTCGCGGGGTTGCTGCGCAGTCTGGTGCTGCGGCTGCTGGCTTCGTCGCCGCCGGGTTCGGTGCGGATTCGAGCGGTGGACGCGGTCGAGGAAGGGTCCACGTTCGGATGGTTCGCCGGCATCGAGTCGATCATGCCGCCGCCGGCGACCGATGCGGAGGGTCTTCGCGCGGTACTGGATGAGGGCGAGCACTGGCTCGCCGCCCGCACGGACGGTGCCGGGCCGACGCTGCTGATCGTGATCGCGTCGCTGCCGGAGCTGACGGAGGGCCGGGACCTGGCCAGGATCGCGGGGCTGGCGCACGCGGGTCCGGCGGGCCGGCTGCACCTGATCGCCGCGGGCTGGCCGCCGCCGCCGCTGACGGCGGAGACCACGCAAGCACCGTTGCCGCACGCGACGCAGATCGCCATCCGCAACCCGCATGCCTGGGTGGGCGATCCGCCGGGCGCGACGTTCTCAGGCACCGGCGTCACGCCCGGGAGGCTCAACGCCCCGGTGTACCTCGACCCTGAACCGCCCGCGGATCTGGTACGCCGGGTCTGCGCCCAGCTTGTCGGCCCTTGGACCACGCCACCCGCCCCGGTCGGTGAGCCGAGCCGCACGGCCTGGCTCAACTACGTCGCCGCCGGGCAGCGGCTGGACACGGTCCGGCGCGAGGTGATCGCCGTCGTCGCGGAGCACAAGGCGGCGCTGAAGGCCGCCCGCGACGACCTCGCCGCGATCCGGGCGAAGCTCGCCCACCACCAGGCGTACCTGACGGAGGTCGCCCGCGAGGTCGGTGGCCGCCCGTTCGACGTGGTGCCGAGCTGGCAGGAGACGCAGACCGCGGCCTCGGTGCTGACCGGCGCGGCCCAGCCCGGCGGCCGCCGCAGGAGCGCGCCGCAGCAGGCCCCCCGCACGACGGCCCCGGTGAGCTCCCCACCGGCCCCACCGTCGTCACCAGCGCCAGCCGGACCCGCGGGCGCGGTCCCGCCGGTGACGGGCAACCTGTACATGGGCAGCACCGCCGGCAACACGGGCGCGATCATGGGCCCGTACCAGACCTACCCTGGCGCGCTGAACAGCCCCACGGGCGCCCAGCCCGTCTACCGGCCCCCGGGCGGCGCGCTGAACGGCCCCACCGGAGCCCAACCCGTCTACCGCCCGCCGGTCAGCGGCGTCCCCGCCCGTCCGCAGAGTCCGGGTCAGGGTCCGGCGCAGGCGAAGAGCCCGGCTCAGGTCAGCGGCGGCCCCGTGCGCCCCGCGGCCGTCAGCGGCGTGCCGGTCTCCGTTGCGGGCGGCGCGAGCGGTACGGGTGCTGTACGCCCCCAGAGCCCTCCAGCGCCCGAATCGCTGCCGGGGAGGGTGTCCCATGCCCTCCGCGTGGCGGCGGCCGGTCTGAAGCAGTCTGAGGCGGCGCTGGCCGCCCCCGGCAGGTCCGACACCGCCTCCAGCACCAGGGTCTGGATCAACGCCGCGGTCTATTTCACGTTCGCTGTGCTCGCCGCCGTCGTACAGGTGCCGACGCTGCTGGCGGGCGAGCGGTTCGACGAGATCAGCCTTCTGGCGCTGCCGTGTGCTCTGGTACTGCCGGCCCTCGCCTTCGCCCTGGGCTGGCTGACGATCGGCGCGACGACCCGCCGCCCGACCTCCAGAACGCCCGTCATGGGTATGGCGATCAGCCTCCTCGCCCTGATTCCCATGATCGTCTTCGCCGGCGTGCTCTTCCTGGGCTGACACCCCTCACGAGCCCCGCCGGGAAGCCAAGCGCCGCGCCGGTCAGCGCCCGCAGGAAACACAAAGCCCGGCCACCAAGCGGCGACCGGGCTCACAGCAGCACCTGGGCGCTAGCCGCTCAGAATCAGCGACATCGCCTCGGCGCGGGACTTGGCGTCGTCGCGGAGCAGGCCGCGGACCGCCGACGTGATCGTCCGCGAGCCGCCCTTCTGGATGCCCCGCATCGACATGCACATGTGGGCGCACTCGATGACCACGATGACGCCGCGCGGGTTGAGCTCCTCCATCAACCGGTCGGCGATCTGCGCGGTGAGCCGCTCCTGCACCTGCGGCCGCCGCGCGTACACCTCGACCAGCCGCGCCAGCTTCGACAGCCCCGTGATGCGGCCGTCGTGGCCCGGGATGTAGCCGATGTGCGCGACGCCGTGGAACGGCAGCAGGTGGTGCTCGCACATCGACATGACCTCGATGTCGCGGACAAGGACGAGCTCCTCGTGGTCCGCCTCGAAGGTCGTGGAGAGGACCGTGGCGGGGTCGACCCGCAGCCCGGCGAAGAGCTCGGCGTAGGCCCGGGCGACCCGGCCGGGCGTCTTGCGCAGCCCGTCGCGGTCGGGGTCCTCGCCGACGGCGATGAGGATCTCGCGGACGGCGGCCTCGATGCGCTTCAGGTCGACGTTGCGCTCGACCTCCACACCTCCGAGCTTCCCGCTGACGAGGCGGGCGGCCACATGGTCGAGCTCGCCACTGAGGAAGGGCTCCGTGGAAACACCGAACCCGGCGCCATCGTCATCGGCGTCGGGCTCGGTGCTGCTGATCTCGTTCAGTTCTTGCCGTCCGTGGTCTCGCCGCCGCTGGTGATCCGCACGTGGTCACCATCGCCGTTCACCCCGACGGGCGTCCCGAGCTCGGCACCGTTGGCGCCGGCCTCCAGAGCCCTCCGCCGGCGGCCGTTGCCGCTGTACGGCGCCATCGGCGGCCGCTTCACGACGCGGGCGCAGATGCGCGCCATGTCGTTCTGCGAGATGGTCTCCTTCTCGAACAGCTCCTCGACGATCTGGTCCAGGACGTCCCGGTACTCGACCAGGATCTCCCACGCCTCGTCGTGTGCGATCTCGATGAGGGCGCGCATCTCGCCGTCGATCTCGGCCGCGACCTTCTCCGAGTAGTCCCGCTCGTGGCCCATGGTCCGGCCGAGGAACGGCTCGCCGTCGCCCACGCCGTACTTGACGGCGCCGAGCTTGGAGCTCATGCCGTACTCCGTGATCATGGAGCGGGCGAGCGCGGTCGCCTTCTCGATGTCGTTGCCGGCGCCGGTGGTCGGCTCGTGGAAGACGAGCTCCTCGGCGGCCCGGCCACCCAGCGCGTAGGCAAGGGTGTCGATCATCTCGGAGCGGGTCTGCGTGTACTTGTCCTCGGTCGGCAGGACCAGCGTGTGCCCCAGCGAACGGCCACGGGACAGGATCGTCACCTTGTGCACCGGCGCCGAGTGCGGCAGCGCCCAGGCGACCAGCGCGTGGCCGCCCTCGTGGTAGGCGGTGACCTTCTTCTCGTGGTCGCTCATGATGCGGGTGCGCCGCTCGGGGCCGGCGATCACCCGGTCGATGGCCTCTTCGAGGTAGTCGTTGGTGATCGCGCGCTTCTCGCTGCGGGCGGTGAGCAGCGCCGACTCGTTGATGACGTTGGCCAGGTCCGCACCGGTGAAGCCGGGCGTGCGGCGGGCGACCGAGTCGAGGTCGACGTCGGGCGTGAAGGGCTTGCCCTTCGCGTGCACCCGGAGGATGGCCTTGCGGCCCTCCATGTCGGGCCGGTCGACGGCGATCTGCCGGTCGAAGCGGCCCGGGCGCAGCAGCGCGGGGTCGAGGATGTCGGGCCGGTTGGTCGCGGCGATCAGGATCACGCCGCCCTTGGTGTCGAAGCCGTCCATCTCGACGAGGAGCTGGTTGAGGGTCTGCTCGCGCTCGTCGTGACCGCCGCCCATGCCGGCGCCGCGGTGACGGCCGACGGCGTCGATCTCGTCGACGAAGACGATGGCGGGCGCGTTGGCCTTGGCCTGCTCGAACAGGTCACGGACCCGGGAGGCGCCGACACCGACGAACATCTCGACGAAGTCCGAGCCGGAGATCGAGTAGAACGGCACGCCGGCCTCGCCTGCGACGGCGCGGGCCAGCAGCGTCTTACCGGTGCCGGGCGGGCCGTAGAGCAGGACGCCCTTCGGGATCTTGGCGCCGAGGGCCTGGTACTTCGCCGGTGCCTGCAGGAAGTCCTTGATCTCGTGCAGCTCTTCGACGGCCTCGTCGGAGCCGGCCACGTCGGCGAAGGTCGTCTTCGGCGTGTCCTTGGAGATCAGCTTGGCCTTCGACTTGCCGAAGTTGAGCACCCGCGAGCCGCCGCCCTGCATCTGCGACATGAAGAGCAGCAGGAGGACGACCAGCACCGCGATCGGCAGCAGGTTGATCAGCAGGCTGACGAAGATATTGTCCTGCGTGACATTGACGTTGTACTGGTCGAGCTTCTTAGCCGCCTGCAGCTCGTTGAGCTCATTCTGCAGGTCGTTGGCCGACCGGGCGGTGAACTGGGTCTCGACCTTGTCGGTCTTGGAACCCTTGATCGACTCCTTCGTCTTCAGGTCAAGCTTGAGCGTCTGCTCCTTGTCCTGAATCACCGCCTTCTTGGCCTTGCCCTCGCGCAACAAGGCAAGCACCTGCGATGTGTCCGCCTTCGTGTAGCTGGGGCCGGACGTGAAGAGGGAGCTAAGGATGATCGCACCGATGATCACCACAAGGATCCAGACCACCGGCCGGCGGAACAAACGGGTACGTTCCATGTTGTCGTCGAGCGCACGCGGCGCCCGGCCCCTCCATCCGTAAGACCGCTGACCGCGCCGGACCCAGTGTGCCGACGCGATGTCGAAAGCGTCGACAGAATGGCCTAGTTGACGCTCGCGACCATTTGACGGTACACCGTGGCACCGACAGTCGCGGATCGGCGTGGGCCGGGACGGAGATGCTCCCAGCAGACTCCCAGGAAGTGCGGGGTCAGCCGCGGCCGTACACCGACGGCTTCAGGACACCGACAAAGGGCAGGTCACGGTAGCGCTCGGCGTAGTCGAGCCCGTATCCGACCACGAATTCGCTAGGGATGTCGAAGCCGACATACCGCACAGGGACGTTCACTCTCAGCGCATCGGGCTTGCGCAGCAGCGCCACCACCTCGACCTGGGCCGCGGAGCGGCTCTCGAGGTACTTCAGCAACCAGGACAGCGTGAGGCCGGAGTCGACGATGTCCTCGACGACGATCACGTGCCGGTCGGTGATGTCGCGGTCCAGGTCCTTGAGGATGCGGACGACCCCGGACGAGGTCGTGCCCTGCCCGTACGACGAGACGGCCATGAACTCGAGCTCCACGGGCGGGCCGACCCGGCCCAGCGCGCGGGCGAAGTCCGCCATGAACATGACGGCGCCCTTGAGCACCCCGACCAGGAGGATCGACTTGGCGTCGGCGTGGTCCGCCGCCACCTGCTTGGCGAGCTCCGCCGTCTTGTCGCGGATCTGCTCCTCGCTGATGATCACGTGGTCGATGTCGGACGCGTGCCAGGTGCTGCCGTCGGCCATGGATCTAGCCTGCCGTATCGGCCCTCCCGGATCGACGGCGGGTCACCCTCAAGGAGACATCCGCCATCAATAGCCCAGTGCCGCGCCGTCGGCCCGCGGCTCGGAGCCCGCCACGTAACCGGACGGTGTGCGCCAGATCGCCTGTCCGTAGCCGAAGGCGCCCTGCTCGTCGACGATGCGCACCCGGTGACCGCGCCGTCGCAGGTCGTCCGCGGCGCCGGCGAGGCCGGACTCGAGCCGCACGTCCAGCCCCGTGTGCCAGTACCAGCGCGGCCGGTCGAGCGACGCCTGTGGATCCAGCAGGTCGTCGACGGTCGACCGGACCACCTGCACGTGGCCTTGTGGCTGCATGTGGCCACCCATCACGCCGAACGGCCCGACCGGCGCTCCGTCCCTGGTCAGGAAGCCCGGGATGATCGTGTGGAACGGCCTGCGCCGCGGTCCGACCTCGTTCGGGTGACCCTCGGCAAGCACGAACCCGGCACCCCGGTTCTGCAGGCTGAAGCCGGTGCCCGGCACGACCACGTGCGAGCCGAAGCCCATGTAGTTCGACTGGATCAGGCTGACCATGCGGCCGTCGGCGTCCGCGGTGCAGAGGTAGACCGTCCCGCCCCGCGCGGGATCGCCGGGCGGGTGCTCCGCGGCGTCCTCGCCGATCATCTCCCGCCGCTTCGCCAGATAGTCCTCCGTGAGCAGCGGCGGCCACTGTACAGCCGGCGAAGGGTCGCCCACGTAAGCATGGGCGTCGGCGAACCCGAGCTTGACCGCCTCGATCTGCCGGTGCAGGTCAGCGGCGCCGCCGGCCCCGAAGCCGTCGAGGATGCCGAGCGCCTGCAGCGCCACGATGCCCTGGCCGTTCGGGGGCAGCTCCCAGACGTCGTGTCCGCGGTACCGGACGGACAGCGGCTCGACCCAGAGCGACGCGTGCTCCGCCAGGTCGGCCTCCCGCAGCAGCCCACCGGTCCGCTCGGCGTGCGCCACCATCCGCTCGGCCAGCTCACCGCGGTAGAACGTGGCACCTCCGGTGGCCGCGATCGCACGCAGCGTGCGGGCGGCGTCCGGGTTGCTGAACCGCTCCCCCGCCCGCGGCGCCCGGCCGCCGAGCGTGAAGACGCGGCCCCACTCGGCGAACTCCTCGCCGGACAGCCCCGCGTGGACGGCCTCGACCGCGCGGTCCCAGTGGTGCGCGACGGTCGGCGAGACCCCGTAGCCGCGCTCGGCGTAGGCGATCGCGTCGTCGAACAGGTCCGCGAACGGCAGCGACCCGAAGCGTTCGTGCAGGTCGTGCCAGCCCGCCGGGGCGCCGGGCACGGTCACGGGCAGCCAGCCGCGGGCCGGCATGACCTGCGCCGCGACGGCCTGCGCGCCGCCGAGCGCGGCAGTGGCCCGAGCGGCCGGGTCGCGCTCGACGACGAGGTCGCGGGTCAGCAGCGCCGGCGACCGGCCGGACGCGTTCAGCCCGTGCAGCCGCTCGCCGTCCCACACCAGCGCGAACAGGTCACTGCCGATGTCGTTGGACCCCGGCTGCAGCACCGTCAGCGCCACGGCGGTCGCGATCGCCGCGTCGACGGCGTTGCCGCCCCTGCGCAGCACCGCCAGCCCGGCCGACGCCGCGAGCGGCTGGGTGGTCGCCACGACACCGCGCGGCGCGTACACCGGCCGGCGCGGATGCAGGTCCTTTGACATCTGTGGATCTTACGTGATCCGCCGCAGCCTGCCGCCCTGGCGGGCGACCCGCAGGCCACCCGGCAGCGCCGCGGGCCCCTGCCCGTGCCAGTCGGTGACCAGCGCGTCCATGGCGACCACGTGGCGGTGGGAGAGCGCCCCGCCGGAGACCCCGAGCCGCCGCGCCCACGAGTGCAGCACCCGCGTCCGTACCGGCGCCGGGAGCCGCTCCAGCTGGGCGATGTCGAGCTCGTCCGCCCCCGTCGCCGCCTTCTCGAACGCGTCCGACGCCAGTTCGTCGAGGTGCGCGGTGTCGGCCGCGATCAGCGCCGCCGTGCGGGCCAGATTGTCGATCACCGCCGGTCCGAGCGCCGCCACCAGCGGCCGCACCCGCGACCTGGCGAACGCGTGATCCGTGTTGTGCGGGTCCTCCCACGGCGTCAGCCCCGCCACCTCGCACGCGGCCCTGGTGTCGGCCCGTGTCACGTCCAGCAGCGGCCGGGCGAACAGCACGCCCTGCCGCTCCCGCCTGGCCGGCATCCCGGCGATCCCGCGCGGCCCGGCACCCCTGGTCAGCGCCAGCAGCACCGTCTCGGCCTGGTCGTCGCGGGTGTGGCCGAGCAGGACCAGCACCGCCCGGTGCGACTTCGCGGCGGCGACCAGCGCCGCATACCGCGCGTTGCGGGCGGACGCCTCGGGCCCTCCGTGCCCGGCGACCTTGACCGTCCGCACGTCCACCGGGTCGAACTCGTGGTCTCTCGCCCACGCCGCGAGCCTGGCCGCGCGCTCCCCCGACCCGGCCTGCAGGCCATGGTCGACGGTCACCAGCCCGCAGCGCACCCGCAGCCGGGCGGTGACGAACCTGGCCGCCACCGCCAGCGCCAGCGAGTCGGCGCCGCCGGAGCAGGCGACCAGCACCGTGTCGCCGGCCGCCACGTCGCCCAGGCTGCGCCGGACCGCGGCACGCACCGCCGCCACAGCCGGCGGGAGCGCGGCCACCTCGATCAGCCGGTGGCGTCGGGCTTGGCCGGCTGCTCCTGCGCGCCCTCGTCTCCTGCTGCCGCCTGGCTGCCGCCCTGCTTGGCGACCAGCGGCTCCACCTCGGCAGGCTCCGCCTCGGCGTCCTCGCCGGTCCCTTCCGAGGACCCGCCGACCGGCTCTGCCACCGTCTTGGTGGTCGCCGCGGCAGCCCCGTCACCCGGGGCAGCCGTCGTCGCGGGCGTGACCGGGGCGGCCGTCGTCGTGGGCGGGGCCGTGACCTCTTCCACGGACAGGCCCGCAACCTCGGTGGCGTCCGCGATCCCCGCCTCCGCCGGCGCCGTCTCGGCGGGCTCCGGCACCGTCGGCACGGGCGCCGGGGGCGCCTCGACCACGCCGGCCTTCGCGGGCGAACCCTCCGTCACCGGGGGCGCCGCGGCGGCCGCCGGCGGGGCGGGCGGCGAGACCATGGGCCGGTGCAGCGCGCTCGACCCGTGCACCCGCACCACCCAGGCGTCGGGGTCGCTGAGCTCGTCGAGCCGCGGGATGGTCAGCGGCGACTGCCAGATCTTGTTGAAGCCGTCCATGCCGACGCGCTCCACGACCGCGTGGACGAACTTGCGGCCCTCGGCATACTGGCGCATCTTCACGTCGACACCGAGCAGCTTGCGCAGCACCCGGTCGAGCGGGTTGGCGGCCGCTTCGCGGCGCCGGTTGAACTTGGCCCGGATGTCCTCGACGGACGGCACCACGTCGGGGCCGACGCCGTCCATGACGAACTCGGCGTGCCCCTCCAGGACGGTCATCAGGGCGGTGAGCCGGTCGAGCACGGCCCGCTGGCCGGGCGTCTGGACCAGGTCGAGCACCGACACCTTGCTGTTGGGGTCGCGGACCACGTCGGCGAGGGCGCCGATGCCGCGCCGCAGCCGCTCGGCGAGCTGGTCCTGGTTGAGCTGCGACGCGTCCACGAACGCGCCGACCTCGCCCAGGAAGTAGCCCCGCATCCAGGGCACGGCGGTGAACTGGACCCGGTGGGTGACCTCGTGCAGGCACACCCAGAGCCGGAAGTCGCGCGGCTCGGCACCGAGCCGGCGCTCCGCCTCGACGATGTTGGGGGCGACCAGGAGCAGCTGGCCGGGGTCGACGGAGAACACCTCATACTGTCCGAGCACCTTGCCGGACAGATACGCCAGCACGGTGCCGGCCTGCACGCCGGTGAACCGTGACCCGATCGCGCTGGCGACCGGCCCCGGCTGCTTGCCGCCGGCGAGCCGCTCCGCGAGCGGCTGGATCACCTGCCGCAGGCCCTCGATGTTGGTCGCCGCCCAGTCGCGGCGGTCGACGATCCGCACCGGCGGAGCGATGACCTTCGTGCGCAGGCCGGTGAAGGAGCTGACGTGCTCGGTCGCCTCGTCCGCCAGCCCCCGGAGGTTGGTGACTGCGGCGGCGGCCTCCTCGTAGGACACGGCAGGGCCGCTCTTGCCCAACGCCGCGGCGGTTGCAGCGGCCAGATCCCAATCGACGAACTGCGCCATGCACCCACCGTACCCGCGCCGGACCACCGGCTGCTGCTGAGAAGACCCGGAGTCGACCCGTAGCGACGGGCCGACTACCGACAGCCACAAGCGGCGAGCGCGGCAGCGACCCGGTCGAGCGCGACCACTGCCTTGTCCCGGTCGGTGGTCGCGTCGGCCATGAACGCGAAGGCGAGCGTCCGCCCGTCCGCGTCCACGACGATGCCCGCCAGCGAGTTGACCCCGGTCAGTGTGCCCGTCTTGGCCCGGACCAAACCCGCGGCGCCCGCCCCTTCCTGCGTTTTGACGAACCGTCCGGTGAGGGTTCCGCTGTACCCGGCGACCGGGAGCCCGCCGAAGATGCCGTGCAGGTCGGCGCGGTCGGAACGCGCGGACATCGCCAGCAGGGTGGTCAGCAGCGCCGGGGACAGCCGGTCGTTGCGGGAGAACCCGCTGCCGTCGACCAGCCCGTACCCGGTCACGGGCACGTTCAGCTCCTCCAGCACCATCCGCATCGCGGCGGCGCCGCCCTCGAACGACGCGGGCTGGTTCTTGGCGAGCGCGACCTGCCTGGCCAGGATGTCGGCGAGCACGTTGTCGCTCTGCAGCAGCATGGACTCGACGAGCCGCACCATCGGCGCCGACTCGACCTTGCCGAGCTCCTTGGCACCGGCCGGCGCGGTGCCTGCGACGGCCGCGGTGGCCGGCAGGCCGAGCATCTTGGCGAACGCCTGCGCCGCCTGCACGTCCGGCTGCGGGTACCGCTTGGCGTACTGGCCACCGTTGGGCCGGCCGCCCTCGGTCATCAGCGGGGTGATCACCGCGCCGGACCCTTCGGTGGTGGCGTCGGCGTCCCAGCCGGGTCCGATGCCGGAACCGACGAAGAGGGACATGTCGTACACCACCTTCGTCGGCGCGGTGTCGCCCAGCGACTTCTTCACCTGAGCGGCGAGGTCGTCGAGCCGAGCGGCGCCCGGGTAATACGGCGTCTGGAACACCGCGAGCGTCGGGTCGCCGCCGCCGATCAGCACGACCTCGCCGGGTTGCGCGCCGGCCACGACACGGGTCGGGATGCGGTACGCGGGCCCACGCGCGGCGAGCGCCGTCACAGCCGTCACGACCTTCGTCGTCGACGCCGGCGTCATGGCCGCGTCGGGCTCCGAGGAGTACAGGACCTGCCCGGTCGCCACGTCCACGACGGAGGCGGTGATGTGCGGGCCGAGCGCGGGCGCGGTCAGCAGCGACCCGATGGCGGCCTTCACCCCGTCCGGCGACGGCAGCGGGGCCTGGCTGTCCATCGCCGCCAGTACGGCCGGCGGCAGCTCCGGGGTGACCCCGGCGGTCCACTTGGCCTGTTCGTCCGATCCCACGAGTCCCAGCAGGCGGATGGTCTGCGGTCCGGCGTACACCGAACCGAGCGCGGCGACGAGCGCCACGACCAGCGCGACGGCCGCGACGACAGAGCCCAGCTGTGGTCTTTCCCTCGCCAACCGACCCTCCCCGTTCTTCACCGTGGTGCTGTCAGGGAGACTAATGGTCGGCGCAGCGGTGCGAGGGTGAGGAGTCATCAGATGGACTTCGACGTGACGGTCGAAATCCCGAAAGGTCAACGCAACAAGTACGAGGTTGACCATGCGACCGGCCGGATCCGGCTCGACAGGACGCTGTTCACCTCGACGCAGTACCCGGCCGACTACGGCTTCATCGAGGGCACACTCGGCCAGGACGAGGACCCGCTCGACGCGCTGGTGCTGGTGCAGGCGCCGACGTTCCCGGGCTGCCTGATCCGCTCCCGGGCGATCGGCATGTTCCGGATGACGGACGAGAAGGGCGGCGACGACAAGGTCCTCTGCGTGCCGGCCGAAGACCCGCGCCTGGAGCACCTCCGCGACATCCACCACCTCGGCGAGTTCGACCGGCTGGAGATCCAGCACTTCTTCGAGGTCTACAAGGACCTGGAGCCGGGCAAGAGCGTCGAGGGCGCGACGTGGGTCGGACGGGTCGAGGCCGAGGCCGAGATCGCCGCTTCCCGCAAGCGCTACCAGGAGGCGGTCGCCAACGGCACCTACCACGACCCGGGCGTCGCCCCCAACGCGCACCCGACCGAATAGCCCCTTTTCGCCCGCCTCGACGCGCGGAACTCCGCCCGCGTCGAGGGGCGAAACCCCAGCCCACGTCCACGAGCGGACCTGAGCGTGCCCTGACGGGCGAGCTCAGCTCCCGCATCGAGACAGGGCCCCGCGTCGACACGGAACCACGACCCGTGTCGACGCACGGAAACCGAAGCCGCGCCGACACCCGGCGCCAACCCCGTCGACGCGCCACGAACGTCGACGCCAGGGCAGCCTCGACGACCAGGCCGGCGCACTCGACCCGCATCCATGCGGAGTCCGGCCCGTGCCGACCCGCGGAACTCAGCCGCGCTGAGGTCCGACGCTCAGCCGCTTCTCGATGCGGAACTGAGCCCGCGGCGACGCCCCGAAGCTCAGTCAGTCTCGACGTGCGCGACCTGCACCAGACGCGCGCCGTCGCGGCGGGTGACCAACCACCCCCGTCCGGGCGGCAGCGGGCCGGGACGGAGGTTGCCGAGCAGCGCCCCCTCCTCCCGGTCCCCGGACAGCAGCAGCCCCGGCGACGAGAGCTCCCGCAACCGCTGCAGCACCGGCTCGAACAGGGCCCGTGCGGCGCCGCCGCTGCGCCGGGCCACGACCAGGTGCAGGCCGATGTCGCGGGCCTGGGCGAGGTACGGCAGCAACGGCTCGATCGGATTGCCCGACCCGACGGCGACCAGGTCGTAGTCGTCGACCAGCACGAAACACTCCGGCCCGGTCCACCAGCCGCGGCTGCGCAGCTGCTCCTGGGTCACGCCGGGGCCGGGCAGCCGCCGCTGCATGTACGAGGCGACCGAGGCGATCAGCTCCTCGGTCTCCTGCCCGCCGGTGCCGTCGCCGATGAGGTGCTCGGTGCTCACCGCGCCGAGCAGGCTGCGCCGGTGGTCGACGAGCACGATCCGCGCCTCCTCGGGCGTGAACCGCTCGGTGATCGTCGTGGCCAGCCCGCGCAGCAGCGTCGACTTGCCCGACCCGGCGTCGCCGAACACCAGCAGGTGCGGCTCCGCGCCGAAGTCGACCAGCGCCGGGCGCAGGTCCGACTCGGCGATGCCGACCGGCAGGTCCAGCGGCTGGCCGGGCTCGGCGGCGGCCGTCATCGCCGCGTGCGGCACCAGGCTCGGCAGCAGACGCACGCGCGGCGCCGGCGGCCCGTCCCATGCCGCCGCGACCGCCCTGACCAGGCCGGCCTGGTCGCCGCCGGTCAGTGAGGGCAGCGCGACCAGCAGGTGCAGCCCGTCGGCGGTTACGCCCCGGCCGGGCGACTCCTTCGGCACGTTCGCCGCGGCCTTGCGCGAGGCGTGCGAGTCGCTGTCGTCGCCGAGGCGCAGCTCGATCCGGGAGCCGAGCAGGTCCCGCAGCGCCGGCCGGAAGTCCATCCATCGCGACGCGGACGCGGCCACATGGATGCCGTACGAGAGGCCACGGGTCGCGATGTCGGTGATCGTGCCCTCAAGGTCCTCGTACTCGCCGCGGACGGTCGCCCACCCGTCGATCACCAGGAACACGTCACCCCACGGGTCGTCGCCCCACAGCCCATCGCCTGACGGAACGTCGCCGGCCGAAGGTGCACCCGACCAGAGTTCGCCCGACGAGGGTTCGCCTGACGGGAGTTCGCCTGACGAGACGTCGGCCGGCGGGCCGCCGGGCGCGACGCCGGCCCGGTGGCGGCGATACGTGGCCATGCTGTCGATGCCGGCCTCCGCGAACCGCCGCTCCCGATCGGTGAGCAGCGCGGCGACCTCGCCGACGGTGCGGCGGACCGCGGCCGGGTCGAGCCGGCCCGCGACCCCGCCGACGTGCGGGAGGTCGCGGAGCCCGAGCAGCTGCCCGCCGCCGAAGTCGAGGCAGTACACCTGGACCTCGACCGGCGTGTGGGTCAGCGCGAGCGCCGCGATCAGCGTGCGCAGCGCCACCGACTTGCCGCTCTGCGTGCCGCCGACGACCGCCACGTGTCCGTTGGCGCTGTCGAGGTTGAGCCACAGCACCTCGCGGCGCTGCACCAGCGGCTTGTCGACGACCGCGACCGGCACCTGCAACGCCCCTCGCAGCCGGGGATCTGTGACCGCCAGCCCGCGCCCCGGCTCGGGTGCGACCGGGCCCAGCAGCTCGTCCAGCGGCGGCGACGCGCTGAGCGGCGGCAGCCACACCTGGTGCGCGGGAACGCCCTGCCCGACCAGCCGGTCGACGAGGATCTCGAGCAGGCTGGCGGTGGCGGCCGGCTCGTCGGTCGCGTCGGGCCGCGCGACCGGCGGCGGCACGAACCGCGTGTCATACGCCGTGACCCGCCGACCGTCGCCGTCGGCACCCGGCCTGCGGCGCCGCCGGTGCGCGCCCGACACGTACGCCGTCTTGAACCTGGCCAGCGGCTCGGTGCCGGCCTTCAGGTAGCCGTGCCCGGGCGATCGCGGCAGCTCATACGCGTCGGGGACGCCGAGCACCGTGCGCGACTCCAGCGACGAGAACGTCCGCAGCCCGATCCGATACGACAGGTGCGTGTCGAGCCCGCGCAGCCGCCCCTCCTCGAGCCGCTGCGACGCCAGCAGCAGGTGCACGCCCAGCGACCTGCCGACCCGCCCGATCTGCACGAACAGGTCGATGAACTCGGGCTTCGCCTCCAGCAGCTCGCTGAACTCGTCGCAGATCACCAGCAGGCTCGGCAGCGGCGCGAGCGGCGCCCCACCGGCGCGGGCGCGCTCGTAGTCGCGGAGCGAGTCGTAGTCACCCGCGCGCCGCAGCACCTCCTGCCGCCGCACGACCTCGCCGTTGATCGCGTCGGTCATGCGGTCGACCAGCGGCAGCTCCGCCTCCAGATTGGTGATGAACGCGGCGACGTGCGGCAGGCGGTCCAGCCGCGCGAACGTCGCGCCGCCCTTGAAGTCGATCAGCACGAAGTTGAGCGTCTCCGACGAGTGCGTCGCGGCCAGGCCCAGCACCAGCGTGCGCAGCAGCTCCGACTTGCCGGACCCGGTCGCGCCGATGAGCAGCCCGTGCGGCCCCATCCCGTCCTGCGCGGACTCCTTCAGGTCGAGCTCCACCGGCTGCCCCTGCGGCCCCACCCCGATCGGCACCCGCAGCCGGTCCCGGTGCGGGCGCGGCGCCCACGCCCTCGCCACGTCGAGCGACCACGGGTCGTCCAGCGCCAGCATCGCCGCCAGGTCCGCACCGGTGTCCCCTCTGGCGTTTTCCTCGTCGGTACGACCAGCGACCGCCAACCGCAACGGAGCCAACCGGCGGGCGATCGCTTCGACCTCGGCGGTGGTGAGCTGGTCGGGCACGCCGATGGACTCGCCCGGCACCACGGGGTCGCCGCCGGTCGGCACCGACGTCGTCACCAGCCGGCCGCCGGACGGGTCGAGCACGATCGCGGTCCGATCGGGCAGCCGCGCCGGCGCGCCGCCCAGGTCGATCAGGGTGACCCCGTCGACGCCGCCGTCGGTGCCGAGGTGGGCGCTGCCGGCCAGGTCCCCGCCGTCGAGCACGACGACGATGTGCGGCGACGAGCGGTGCGCCGCCGCCCGGTCGGGCGCGAACCTTCCCCGGTTGGCGAGCAGGTCGTCGAGAAGGCCCTCCAGCTCGACGGCGGAGTCCGCGACGAGCCGGACCGGCCCGACCGCGTCGGTGCGGGTCGGGTGCATCGCGTGCGGCAACCACTTCGTCCACTCCCACCGCTCCCGGCGGTCGGTCGCGGCGCACACCGCCACCAGCAGGTCCTCCGGCGCGTGGAAGACGACCAGTTGCGCCAGCACGGCCCGTACCAAAGCTGCTGACGCCTCATCGGGAGCCTCTGCGCTCAGATGGATGCGGGCGAAGCTGCGCAGCGAGATCGCGACCGGCAGGTCCGGCACCACCGAGCAGGCGTCGAGGAAGCGGCGCAGCGCCCCGGCCGTCAGCGGCTCCAGATCCTCCAGCGGCCCGGTCAGGGGCGGGTGCAGCGGCGTGGCCAGGGTCTGCGGGCCGACCGCCACGCGCACGACCGCGAAGTCACCGTCGGCCGGGCGGCGCTCCCAAAGCCGGAAGCTGTCCACCGTCGACCACAGCGAACCCGGATCGGGATGCCGGTAGTGCAGGCCCGTGCGCTGCTTCTCCGCCGTGTCGCGGACCTGTCGCCGCAGCGACGCGAGGTGGCGCAGATAGTCACGACGCGCCGCCATCATCTGCGCCTTCTTGGGCCCGCTGCCCGCGCCGGCCGAGGTCAGCAGCATGCCCAGCGTCGAGAAGCCGAAGACCGCCCCGATCACGTAGGAGTAGGTGCCACCGTCACGCCCGGCGAACAGCAGCGCGGTCGCCAGCGTGCCGGTCAGCATCGGCACCACCTGGACCATCTGCTGCCAGCGCGACGGCGGCGCCGGCGGGATCTCGGGCGGCGCCTGGACAACCAGCTCACCGCTCGGGATCTCGGGCGCGGGGCGCCGAGGCAACCGATTGACGACGATCGTGCTCACGCCAGGCACTGTAAGACCTGCACGAGCAGCGTGGGACGAGGTTGCATCGAGAGTTACATCTCAGTCACACAACGTGCGATCCGAGGTCGCGGGGCGCCATCGCGGCATCGATCGTGGTACCCCTGAGGCATGCCCGCAGCATCCCCTGGCCTGGCCCGCGTGACGATCAACTCGCCCCAGCGGCGCGTCGACGTCGCGCTGCCCGACGGCGTCCCGCTGGCCGAGCTGCTGCCCGAGTTGCTGCAGCACGCGGGGGTCGGCCTCGCCGACGACGGCGAGCGGCACGGCGGGTGGCTCCTGCGCCGCGGCGACGGCACCGCGCTGTCCACCACCACCGGCCTGGCCGGTCAGGAGGTCCGCGACGGCGCCGTCCTGCACCTGGTCCCGGCCCGGTCGAGCTGGCCCGATCCCGAGTTCGACGACGTGGTCGACGCGATCGCCGCCGGCGCCCGCCGCCAGGGCGTCGCCTGGAACCCGGCCGCGACACGGGCCGCCGCGCTCACCGCCGCCGGCGCCGGCCTGGCCGTCGTCCTCGTCGCCACGGTCCGCGGCGACCTGCCGCTGGTCGCGGCGATCGCCGCGCTGGTCCTCGTCCTCACCGGCACCGTCGCGTCCAGGGCCTATGGCGACGCCCTGACCGGCGCGGTCGTGGCCGCGTCCGGGCTGCCGTTCGCGGCCGCGTTCGGCTGGCTCAGCGCCCCGCCGCTCACCGACGCCGCCGGGCGCGTCCTGCTGGCCTCCACGGCACTCCTCGTCATCTCGCTGCTCGCCGGCGCCGGCGTCGCGCACCTGCTCCGGCTCTTCGTCGCCGCGGCGACCGCCGCGCTGCTCGGCGCCGGGGGCGCGTTCCTGGCCGTGCAGCTGCGCCCGGCCGCGGCGGCCGCCGTCGTCCTCGCGGTCGTCGTGGCCGGCGTCGCGGGCACTCCGCTGCTCGCCATCAGGCTGGGCAAGCTGCCCATGCCGGTCGTCGCCCTGCCCGGCGACCTCACCGCGACCGGCGCGGGCCTCGGGACGCCACCGGACCGCGACCGCGTCTTCGCGGCCGTCGCCCGCACCGACGAGATGCTCACCGGCATGCTGCTGGGCTCGGCCCTCGCCGCGGGCGTCGCCGCCGCCGTGCTCACCCACTCCCGCGATTTGTCCGGCCTGGTGCTGGTCGCGGTCGCCGGCGTGGCGCTGGTGCTGCGCGCCCGGATGTTCGTCACGGTGCGCCACCGTGTGCCGTTACTCGCGGCGGGCGGGTGCGCCCTGGTCGCGCTCGCCCTGTCCGCTCCGCCGGGGGCGGTGCTGACGTCGCTGATCGCGGCGGCGGCGCTGGGCACCGCGCTGGTGGGAGCGCGTGCGGCGTTGCGGCCGTTGTCGCCGTACGCGGGCCGCGCCGCCGACATCCTCGACGTCCTCTGCCTGGTGTCGGCGATCCCGCTGGCCTGCGCCGTCCTGGGTCTCTATGGCCTCCTCCGGTGAGACGCATCGCCCTGTACGGGGCCGCTGACGTGAGAGGACGCACCGGCCGGTACGCGGGCTGCTGACGCACCGGCCAGTACGCGCGCCGCTGACGGTGAGGACACACCGACCGGCACGCTGGCCGGTGAAGGGGCCGCTGACAGGCCGCTGACGGTGAGGACGCACCGACCGGCACGCCGGCCGGTGAAGGGGGCGCTGACAGGCCGCTGACGGGCTGAGGGGAGGACGCACCAGGAAGGACGCACCTGGGCGGGTCCGGGTCGACGACATGAGAACGCACCGACCTGTACGAGCCGGCTGGCATGAGGAGGAGGCATCCGGGCCTGTGCGGCCATCGACGTAGGGGACTCGTCGGCTCAGTGAGGGCCTGACGTGAGCTCGCATCGGATCGGGGTTGGTTCGTGGGGGACGTTTAGCGGCTGGTTAAGAATCTGGCGGGACGGTCAGGATGGCTGACAGAGCCTGCCGGCGCGGTCCAGAATGGGTGGCATCGCACCTGTTTCCCTCTTCCGCGCCGCCGCCCGTGGCCTTGTTACGGCGGTCTTCGCGCTGCTGGTGTGCCTGGTCGCGGCGCAGCCGGCCGGGGCCGACCAGACCAGGTCGGCGCAGTGGCAGCTCAACGCGCTCGACGCCAAGGATGCGTGGAAGGTGTCGACGGGCAGCGGGGTGATCGTGGCGGTGCTCGACAGCGGGGTCGACGCGAAGCATCCCGATCTCGCGGGGCAGGTGCTGCCGGGCGTGGATCTCGTCGACGGCGGTGACGGGCGGGTCGATCCGGTCGGGCACGGCACGACGGTCGCGGGGTTGATCGCGGGGCGGGCCGACGACAACAGCGGAGTGGCCGGCGTCGCGCCGGGGGCGAAGATCCTGCCGGTGCGGGTGCTGGACAGGTCGAACAAGTACGACGACCCAGCGGTCGTCGCCAAGGGTGTGCGGTGGGCGGTCGACCACGGGGCGAAGGTGCTCAACCTGTCGCTCGGCGGCGCGCTGCGCAGCGACGAGATCGCCGAGGCGCTGCGGTACGCGGCGGCGCACGACGTCGTCGTCGTGGCCTGCACGGGCAACGTGGCGACGGACCCGTCGATCCACGAGGTCTGGTACCCGGCCCGCGAGCCCGGCGTCGTCGCCGTGGCCGGGCTGAGCGGCGGAGGCGCGGCGCAGCCGAGCGCGAAGCCGGCGCCGAGCACGACCGCCAGTGACAGCGCCGGCGGTGCGGCGGGCGGGGCGGGCGGGTTGTGGACAGGCTCGTTGACGGGGCCGGAGACGGTGCTGACCGCGCCCGCTGACAATCTCACCGGCGCCAGGCCCGGTGGCGGGTACTGGCAGGTGCAGGGCACCAGCTTCGCCGCGCCGCTGGTGGCTGCGACGGCGTCGCTGGTCAGGGCGAAGTATCCGACGATGAGCGCCGCGAACGTGATCAACCGGTTGATCGGCACGGCGAAGGATCTGGGGCCGGCGGGGCGGGACGACGAGTTCGGGTTCGGCGAGGTCGATCCGCTGGCGGCGCTGCGGGAGCCGGTGGCCGAGGTGGTCGCGAACCCGCTGACCGTGGCACCGCCGAAGGGCGAAGCCGGGAAGCCTGCTCAGAGCGGGGCGGCGCCGAGGGAAGAGGCCACCGAGGTGCCGCAGGAGGGCGGCGCCGCGCCGCTGCCGGCCAGCGAGGCGGCCGGCCTGGCCCGGGCCCGGCAGGTGGCGGACAGGAGCGTGCCGGTCGGGTCGAGCATCACCGTCGGACTGCTGGCGATGCTGCTGATCCTCGCCGCCGGCGCCGCCGGAGTCGTGCTCCATCACAGAGCCAGGCACGCCAAGCGCTTCTGACACCGGAGCACACCGGAGCAGCCCAGAGCAGCCCAGAGCAGTCATCGGAGCCGTAGGACCACGCGGCCACCAGCGGACCACAAACAAACATCAGCGAGCCGAAAGACCCCCGGCGGCAGTGCCGTACAGGAGGCGAAAAGGCATCAAGCGCACTTGCCTGTGCCTGTCGGGTCGGTGTGGGTCTTGCCGGCGTCGGCGACGACCGCTGCCTCATCGGCGGTGATGGCGAAGCCTGTGTTCTGGTCGTCGGCGGCGGCGGCGAAGATGACGCCCAGGACGGTGCCGTCGGGGGAGACGAGCGGGCCGCCGGAGTTGCCGCTGCGGACCAGGGCGCGGATCGTGTAGATCTCGCGGGTGACCTTGCCGTCCTCGTAGATGTCGGGGCCGGTGATGTTGCGGTGCTCGCGGATGCGGGCGGACTGGGCGTTGTACGGGCCGTCCAGCGGGTAGCCGATCACGATGGCGTCGGCGTTGGTCTCGGCCTTCTTCGTGGCGAACGGCATGATCGGGGCGTTCAGCCCCTTGACGTAGAGGACGGCGAGGTCGCGGTCGGGGTCGTACGCGACGACGACGGCCTTCTTCTGCGAGCCGTTGACCTCGACCGTGGTGGACTTCGTGCCCGCGACGACGTGGGCGTTGGTCATGACGCGGTCGGTGGCGTAGACGAAACCGGAGCCCTCGATGCGGCGGGAGCAGCTCTGCGCGACGCCGCGGACCTTGACGACGGAGCGCTCCGACTTCTTCACCAGCTCGGAGCCGGCGAGCTTCGGGTCGGGCGCCTCGACCTCGCGGACGCGGGTGGGCGAGAGGCCGTCGAACACGTCGGGGAAGCCGCGCGTGTCGACCGTGTCGCGCAGCGCCTCGGACAGCTTGTCGGCCTCCGAAGGCATGAGCTTGTCGACGCCGTTGAGGATGAACGAGTTGCTCACCGAGCGGGCCAGCCACGGCAGCGACGACTGGCTCAGGGGCGCGGCGACGAGCCAGACCACGACGAGGACGGCGATGACGGAGACGACCGCGCCGCCGGCGTTGTCGAGGCCCTGCGCGGTGCGGTTGACGATCGCCGTGCGCAGCCGGTTGCCGACGAAGCTGGCGAAGGCCTGACCGGCGACCGCGAGCCCGAAGACCGCCGCCAACGAGATGACGACCCGGATCGGGTCGTCATCGAAGTGTTCGGCCACGAGTGGCCCGATGCGCAGTCCGAGCAGCGCGCCGCCGAAGAACCCGGCGAAGGACAGCAGACCAACGAGGAACCCCTGGCGGTAGCCGTTGACGGCGAACATCACCACGAGGAGCACAAGGACGATATCGATCACGCTGCCAGACACGCATTCAGCCTACGGGGGCGGCACCAGGTGTCGGCAGTTCCTCAACCCGGTCTGTCGGCCACTCCACCGCCCATCCGCCGAGTTCCAGCAGCGTGGAGACCACGCCGGCGGTGAATCCCCACACCAACATGTCGTGAATCCGAAACGCCGGACCGATCCAGCCGCTCGGGTGACGCACCCGGAGACGGTTCGCCGGGTCGACCAGGTCACGGATCGGCAGGCGCTCGACCCGGGCCACCTCGGCCGGATCGGCGGGTCCGACGAGATGTGGCGAGCGCCACCACGCGACGACCGGCGTGACGAGGAAGTTGCTCACCGGGATCCACAGGGTCGGCAGGGTCGTGATCACCTCGACGCTCGCCGGGTCGAGCCCGACCTCCTCCTCCGCCTCGCGCAGCGCGCACGCGATCGTGTCGGCGTCGGTCGGGTCGACCGCGCCGCCCGGGAAGGCGGGCTGGCCGGCATGGTTCCGCATCGTGGCGGCCCGCTGCAGCATCAGGATGTCGGGGCCGCTCTCCTCCTGCTCGCCGAAGAGCACCAGCACCGCGCTCTGCCGCGGCCCCTCGCCGTCGGGGGTCGGCAGCCGCGTGAAGTCGCTCGCCGAGGTGTCCCGGAGGCGGTCGAGCAGGGGTTGGAGCCAGTCGGGACGGTCACTCACGCGGGCACCTCAATCCCCAGATACCCGGCCGTGAGGGCGCGGATCTTCTCCTCGTCGAGGGCTTCCCCCTGGTACGTGTGAACGATCCGTCCCCCCGGCGCGACGAACAGCGTGGCCGGCAGCGCGCTGGAGACGGGTTTGCCCACCGCCTGGCTCAACGCGATCGAGAACTGCTGGTCGCGGTCCTCCAGCATCGGGAATGTCAGCTTCTTGTCATCGATCACCGACTGCGCGGCGCTCCGCGAGTCCTTGACGACCACGCCGACGACCCGGACCTTGCCGCCGGCTGCCGTCACGAACCGCTGGAACGCGGGCAGCTCCGTGCGGCAGGGCTCGCAGTACGACCCCCACAGGTTGATGATCGTCGGCGCGTTGCCGAGCAGCGCCGCGTCGACGTAGCGACCGCCGTCGAAGCACTTCACGGCCATCGCGGGCAGCGGCTTGCCGTCTTTCGAGGCGGCGGCGGGCGACTCGACGGGGGTCAGGCACGGCGGGCCGGCCGGTGCGGCGGCGGCTCCGTCGTCGGCTGCCGGTGCGTCGCCGGTGCAGCCGGACAGAGCGAACAGGGCGGCCACGACCAGCCCGGTGAGCAGGCGCTTCATGAGGCGAGCGCCAGCTCGGCCAGCTCGGCGACCCGTGGCCCCTTCAACAGGCCGATCGCCGCTTCGAGGTTCGTTTCGCCTATCCCGTACGAGGGGCAGTCGCGCCGCAGCGTGCAGGCACCGCACGCCGGTTTGCGGGCGTGACAGACCCGGCGCCCGTGGAAGATCACCCGGTGCGACAGCATGGTCCAGTCGCGGCGCTCGATCAGCGCCCCGACCACGTGCTCGATCTTCACCGGGTCGGTCTCCGTGGTCCAGTGCCAGCGCTGGGTGAGCCGCTGGAAGTGCGTGTCGACGGTGATGCCGGGCACACCGAACGCGTTGCCGAGGATCACGTTGGCGGTCTTGCGCCCGATCCCGGGCAGCGCGACGAGCGCGTCGAGCGTGCCGGGCACCTGCCCGTCGTGCCGATCGATCAGCGCCTGCCCCAGCTTCATCAGCGAGTCGGTCTTGTTGCGGAAGAACCCGAGCGGCACGAGCATTTCCTGCATCTCGATCCGGTCGGCGGCCGCGTACGCGGCGGCGTCCGGGTAGCGCGCGAACAGCTTCGGGGTCACCTGGTTGACCCGCACGTCGGTGGTCTGCGCGGAAAGGATCGTGGCGACGGCGAGCTCCAGCGGGGTGCTGAAATCCAGCTCGCAGTGCGCGTCGGGATGGATCTCCGCGAGTGCCCGCCCCATCCTGCGCGCACGCCGCTTCAGCCCCAGCGCAGTCTCAGTCACGCTCCGACTCTACGTCGCCGCCCGGCGGCGACCGGCTCAGCGTCACCGCGCGGAGCCGGCCGGCCCAGCGTCAGCCGCCGGCCCCGCCGGACGATGGGTCAGCCGCTCGGCTGGGTGATGGTCCCGTCGGCGGCGATCTTCGCCCCCGTGGACGGGAAGTCCTGCTTCGTCAGGTTGGAGACGAACGGGATCGCCTGCTTCTTCGGGTCCGGCTTCGGCAGGCCCGGCGCCACCATGTACGTCGCGGTCAGCGATCCGCTCTTGAAGGTGCCGTCGCCGGTCATCGTCACCTTGAGCACCCCGCCGATGCCGACGGTGCCGTTGTAGCTCAGCGCCTTGTAGCCGGCGAAGTTGCCGAGGCTGTACGCGATCAGCCGGCCCTTGTAGAACTCCATCGCCCGCATGACGTGCGGCCCGTGCCCGACGACCAGGTCGGCGCCGGCGTCGATCACCTTGTGCGCGAACGCGATCGTGTCGCACCGGTTCTCCCCGAGGAAGAACTCCGTGCCGGGCTTGGTGTGCGTCTTGTCGGAGCCTTCCGCGCCCTGGTGGACCTGCACGACGACCAGGTCGGCCTTGGTCGCGGCCTCCTTGATGATCGTCTCCGCCGCGCCGAGGTCGCTGCACAGGTTCGACCACTTGTATGACGAGAACCCGACGACCGCGATCTTCACGCCCTTCGCCTCGCCGACCGAGATCATCCCCGGCCATCCGGTGTACTTGATCCCGGCGCCGTCGAGGGCCTTCTGCGAGTTCTTGTACCCGACCTCACCGAAGTCGTAGGCGTGGTTGTTCGCCATGGTCATCATGTGGAACCCGGCGTCCTTGAGGTTGCTGACGTAGCCGGGCGGCGTCCGGAACGCGAAACACGTCTTGCCGGCCGACTCCGCGGAGCACTTGCCGACACCCGTGTCCTCGGTCAGCACCTGCTCCAGGTTGCCCATCTGGAAGTCCGCGGTCAGGAACTCCTTGACCGGGTCGAAGAACCCCTTGCCGTTGTTGGGCGGCAGGCCGCCCGGCGCCATACCCATCACGATGTCGCCGGTGGCGGTCATCGTGACCTCCTGCCCGGCCGCCCCGCCCGCCGCGGGCGCGGACGTGCCGCCGCCCGGCGTGCTCGCCTCGCCGCCCGGCTGCGCGACCGCCGGCTGGCTCTTGGCCGGCTCCGGGTCGTCACCGCCCAGGAACGTCGCCGCGCCCGCCGTCCCGGCCCCGATCACCAGCGCCGCGAGCACGCCCAGGATGATCGCCGTCCGGCGGCCGCCCCCGCTCTTCTCCGGCGGCGCCTCCCCGGGCAGCGGCAGCTTCCGCCGCCCGGCCCGCTCCTCGGGCTGGTACGCCTGCGCCGCGAACAGGTCGTCCGGCCCGCGGGTCGCCCCCGGGTCCGGCGCCCGCGTGGCGTTGTAGACCGGCCCGGCCGGCTGGGCGCCGTAGACCGGCCCCGAGGACTGCCCGGTGCCGAAGCCCCGGCCGGAGGGGCCGTCGTTGTAGCTGGGTCCTTCGCCGTACGCGGTTCCTTCGCCGTACAACGGACCGCTCACCGCACCGCCCGAGGCCCGCAGCCCGGCGTCGCGGAACGTGCCCGTGGCCTGCGGGTGCGGATCCCTGAGCGGCCCCGACGGCGGCACATCCCGCAGCGCGCCGCCCTGCGGGTCGCCGTCGCGGAACGTCCCCGTCGCCGGCGGCCGGCCTTCCCGGAACGCGCCGGTGGCCTGCGGGTCCGCGTCGCGGAAGGTCCCCGTCGCGGGCGGGCGGGCCTCCCGGAACGCGCCGGTGGCCTGCGGGTCCGCGTCGCGGAACGTGCCGGTCGCGGGTGGCCGGCCGTCACGGAACGAGCCGGTGGCCTGCGGGTCGCCGTCGCGGAAGGTGCCGGCGGCCTGCGGGTCCGCGTCGCGGAAGGTCCCCGTCGCGGGCGGGCGGGCCTCCCGGAACGCGCCCGTGGCCTGCGGGTCCGCGTCGCGGAACGTGCCGGTCGGCTCGGCGCCGGGGACGGCGGCGGCGCCATACGTGCCACTCACCGGCCTGGCGCTGCCGCGGACCTGGCCCGTGGCCGACGCGCCCGGGTCGAACAGCGGTCCGGCCGGCGAAGCGCTCCCCCGGACCTGCCCCGTCGGCTGCCCGCCGGTCTCGAACATGGAGCCCGACGGCTGCGCGCCGCCGCGGACCTGGCCGGTGGGCTGCCCACCGGTCTCGAACATGGACCCGGACGGCTGTGCGCTCCCCCGGACCTGGCCGGTGGCCTGCGCGCCCGGGTCGAACAGGGAGCCGGTCGGCTGGGCGCTGCCCCGCGCCGGAAGGCCCGCGTCGAACGGCGGGGGCGGCGGCGCGGCCGAGCCCCGCACCGGGGGCGGGCCGTCATAGCCGGCCGGCGCGGCACCCCGCGGCGGGCCGGCCGGGTCGAACAGCGGTCCGGCCGGCGAAGCGCTCCCCCGGACCTGGGAGGTGCCCTGCGCACCCCCGCCGAAGGCCGGGCCGGAGGTCGGCTGCGGGCCGCGGGCGTCGTCGGGCGCCCACGCGCTGCTGGGCGGCTGCGTCGCCCGGAAGTCGCCGCCGCGCAGCTCGCCGCCCTGCGGGTCGCCGGGGCGAGGATCGCCGGCACGGGAGTCGCCCGGACGGCGATCGCCAGAACGGGGATCGCCGGAACGGGGGTCAGGGCGGGTGTCGGCGCGCCAGGCGGCCGTCGCGGGATCGGCACCACGGCCGTCACCGCCCCAGACGGCGGCACCGGCGTCGGCGCCCCACGCCGCGGTCCCGGGCTCGGCGGCCCAGTCTCCGGCGCGCGGATCCGGGCCGGGCGGGCCGTAACCTTCGTCGCGGCCGGGCGGTTGCTCCTGTGGAGGCTGCTCGCGATCGTCGGGCCAACGGGAAGGCGATCCGCCGTACACCGTCATGCGCTTCCCACCCCACAGCTGAAACCGGTGGGGTCCACTCGCCCCGGGGCGAACATATCGCACCCCCGCGACCTCGTGACCGTCCGGTTCCGCTGCGTCACCGGTACCGTCGAGAAGGGGCGCGCCCGCAGGTCGGCATGTATTGTGATCATCCTGCCCGACGCCCGGGAGACGACCCCGTGTGCATAAACTGACGTTCGCGTGATTGCTCATGGCGAGCGACGCGCCGACGGATTCGAGGTGGACGCGATGGACGAGGTACTGGCGCGCAGCGGCATTTTCCAGGGCGTCGAGCCCGAGGCTGCCGAATCCCTCGCCAAGGAGATGGAGACGATCGACGTCCGCAAGGGCGAGATCGTGTTCAGTGAGGGCGAGCCGGGCGACAGCCTGTACATCGTGCTGTCCGGAAAGATCAAGGTGGGTCGCCGCGCCGCGGACGGCCGGCAGAACCTGATCGCCGTGATGGGCCCGAGCGACATGGTCGGCGAGCTGTCGCTCTTCGACCCGGGGCCGCGCACCGCGACCGCCACGGCGGTGCTCGACACGCGGCTGGCCCGGCTGCGCAAGCAGGCGCTGCGGCCCTGGCTGACCAACCGGCCGGAGATCGCCGAGCAGCTGCTGCGCGTGCTGGCCAGGAGGCTGCGCCGCACCAACGACGCCCTCGCCGACCTGATCTTCACCGACGTGCCGGGCCGGGTCGCCAAGACGCTGCTGCAGATGGCGGGCCGCTTCGGCACCCGCGACGGCGGCGTCCTGCGGGTCAACCACGACCTGACCCAGGAGGAGATGGCGCAGCTCGTCGGCGCCTCGCGCGAGACGGTCAACAAGGCCCTCGCCGACTTCGCCTCCCGCGGCTGGCTCCGCCTCGACGGCAAGAGCGTCATCATCATGGACCCCGAGCGCCTGGCCCGCCGCGCCCGCGTCTGAGGCACAGAGGAACAGGACAGAGGAACAGAACAGACACCCCAAAAAGGCACGCCGCCGCGTGCCTTTTTGCTTGCGGTCAAAAAAATCAGGCTTGACTGTTTGTTTTGAAGAGGCCAACCTCGAAGGTGTGAGCGCAACCCGAGCCCCGCAGCAGGAGCGCAGCCGAGCCACCCAGCAGCGCCTGCTGGAGGCGACCGTCGACTGCCTTGTCCTGCACGGCTGGTCGGGCGCCACGACCACGGTCATCGCCGAGCGCGCCGGCGTCTCCCGCGGCGCCCAGCTGCACCACTACCCGACCCGCGCCGCCCTGGTGCTCGCCGCCGTCACGCATCTCGCCGAGCGGCGGGCCGAGGAGATCCGCACCGAGGCGGCCGCGCTCACCGGCGACCGCGACGAGCGGCTCGACAAGGTCCTGGACATGCTGGCGGCCGCGTTCACCGGTCCGCTGTTCGTCGCCGCCCTCGAGGTGTGGGTCGCCGCCCGCACCGACGCCGACCTCCGCGACGCGCTGGTGCCCCTGGAGGCGCGGGTGGGCCGCGAGATGCACCGCCTGACGGTCGAGCTGCTCGGGGCCGACGAGCGCCGCCCGGGCGTCCGCGAGGCGGTGCAGGCGACCCTCGACCTGCTGCGCGGCCTCGGCGTGGCCAACCTGCTCACCGACGACAGTCACCGCCGCGGCCAGCTGCTCGCGGCGTGGAAAGTGCAGCTCACGACGATCCTGGGGACCTGAGATGGTGACGTTGGACGACGTCCTGCAAGACCTGGAGGCGGAGTCGGCATCGCTCGACCGCCTCGTGTCGGCGCTGGACGACAAGGACTGGAGCCGGCCGACCCCCGCGCAAGGGTGGACGGTCGCGCACCAGATCGCGCACCTGCACTGGACCGACACGGTGGCGACCCTCGCGGCGACCGACCCGGCGGCGTTCATCGAGCGGATGAGCGCGATCGAGGACCCGTTCACGATGGTGGACCGCGCGGCGGCCGAGCACATCGCCCCGCCCGAGGAGCTGCTGCGCCGCTGGCGCGACGGCCGCGACGCACTGGCGAAGGCGCTGACCAGTAAACCCAAGGACGAGAAGCTGCCGTGGTTCGGCACCGCGATGTCGCCGCTGTCGAGCGCGACGGGCCGGATGATGGAGACGTGGGCGCACGGCCAGGACGTGGCCGAGACGTTCCCGGAGCGGCCCGACGCCCAGGAGCACCGCCGCCCGACGGACCGCCTGCGGCACGTGGCCAACCTCGGCTTCCGCACGATCGGGCACAGCTTCCTCAGCCACGGCCGTGGCGCGCCGGCGGGCTCGTTCCGGGTCGAGCTGTCCACGGTGGACGGCGCACTGTGGACGTTCGGACCCGAGAACGCGCCGAACCGGGTCGCCGGCCCGGTCCTGGACTTCTGCCTGCTGGTCACCCAGCGCAGAAACCCGGCCGACCTCGGGCTGCTGGCCACCGGCGACGAGGCGCGGGAGTGGATGACGCTCGCCCAGGCGTTCGCCGGGCCGCCCGGGCAGAAGCGGGAGCCGCGGCAGTGATCCGCGTCGGCAACGCCTCGGGGTTCTACGGCGACCGCGCCACGGCCTGGCAGGAGATGCTCGACGGCGGCCCGCTCGACGTGCTCACCGGCGACTATCTCGCCGAGCTGACCATGCTGATCCTGGCCAAGGACCGCATGAAGGACCCGGGCACCGGCTACGCCAAGACGTTCCTCAGGCAGCTGGAAGGCTTCCTGCAGACCGCCCGCGACCAGGGCACGAAGATCGTCACGAACGCCGGCGGCCTCAACCCGGCCGGCCTGCGGAAGGCGATCGAGGCCGTCGCGCCGGGCGTCAAGGTCGCGCACGTCGAGGGCGACGCCATCGCGCCCAACGCCAACGCGTACCTCGGCGCGTTCGGCATCGCCGAGTGCCTCAAGGCCGGTGCGGACGTCGTCGTCACCGGCCGGGTCACCGACGCGTCCCTGGTCGTCGGCCCCGGCATCGCCCGCTACGGCTGGACCCCCGGCGACCTCGACGCCCTCGCCGGCGCCACCGTCGCCGGCCACATCCTCGAGTGCGGCGCCCAGGCGACCGGCGGCAACTACTCGTTCTTCACCGAGATCCCCGACCTCGACCACGCCGGCTTCCCGATCGCCGAGCTGCACGGGGACGGGTCGTCGGTCATCACCAAGCACCCCGGCACCGGCGGCGCCGTCACGGTCGACACGGTCACCGCGCAGCTGCTGTACGAGATCGGCGCCCCCGAGTACCTCGGCCCGGACGTCACCACCCACTTCGACACGATCCGGCTCACCCAGCTCGGACAGGACCGGGTCGAGGTCACCGGGGTCAAGGGCAGCCCCCCGCCGGACACGCTGAAGGTCGGCACCATCGCCCTCGGCGGCTTCCGCAACAGCATGACGTTCGTCCTGTGTGGACTGCGGATCGAGGAGAAGGCGGCCCTCGTCGAGCGGCAGCTGCGGCGCAGGCTGGACCACCCGATGGAGTTCACGCTGGCCCGCACGGACCACCCCGACGCCGACGACGAGCAGCGGGCGAGCGCGCTGCTGGCCGTGCACATCAAGAGCACCGACCAGAAGGCGGCCGGCCGGGCCTTCTCGCAGGCGGCCGTCGAGCTGGCCCTGGCCTCCTATCCCGGCCTCACGCTGACCGGCCCACCTGGCGACGCCACGCCCTTCGGAGTGTTCTCAGCGGGTTCGGTACCGCGCGGCGAGGTCCCGCACGTCGCGGTCCTCCCTGACGGCAGCACGGTGGAGGTCCGATGAGAGTGCCACTGGGGACGCTGTTCGGGGCCAGGTCCGGCGACAAGGGCGGCGACGCCAACATCGGCGTCTGGGCACGCTCCGACGAGGCGTACGCGTGGCTGCGGGCCACCCTCACCGAGGACCTGCTCAAGACGCTGCTGCCGGAGGTGCGCGACGTCAGCCGGTATGAGCTGCCGAACCTCCGCGCGCTCAACTTCGTCGTGCGCGGCATCCTCGGCGACGGGGTCGCGGCCAGCACCCGTTTCGACCCGCAGGGCAAGGCCCTCGGCGAGTGGCTGCGATCGAGGGTCGTCGACATCCCCGACGAGCTGCTGCCATGATCGACGCGTTCGCGAAGCCGGAGCTGCGGGACCTTGCGCGGAAATTCACCCGCAACGAGATCGTGCCGCACCTCGACGCGTGGGAGCGGGCCGGCGAGGTGCCGCGCGACCTGCACCGCAAGGCCGCCGAGCTGGGCCTGCTCGGGATCGCGTTCCCGGAGGAGGTCGGCGGCGAGGGCGGCGACCTGCTCGACTCGATCGTGGTCACCGAGGAGATCATCCAGTCGGGTGGCTCGTCGGGGCTGATCGCGGCCCTGTTCACCCACGGGATCGCGCTGCCGCACATCGTCGCGAGCGGCGACGCCAACCTCATCGACAGGTATGTGCGGCCCACCCTGCGCGGCGAGCGCATCGGCTGCCTGGCGATCACCGAACCGGACGGCGGATCCGACGTCGCCGGGATCCGCACCACCGCGAAGGCCGACGGCGACTCGTACACCGTGAACGGCACGAAACTCTTCATCACCAGCGGCGCCAGGGCCGACTTCGCCACCACGGCCGTGCGGACCGAGGACGGCGTGCGGCTGGTCGTGGCGGAAGGCTTCACCGTCACCAGACGACTGGAGAAGATGGGCTGGCACTGCTCGGACACCGCCGAGCTGTCCTTCGTGGACGTGCGGGTGCCGAGGAGCCACGACGTCGGCGGCATTCAGACGCTGCTGGCGCACTTCGCCGCCGAGCGGCTGTCCCTCGCCGTGCAGTGCTACGCGACCGCGCAGCGGTGCCTCGACCTGACGCTCGCCTGGGTCCGCGACCGGCACACGTTCGGGCGGCCGCTCGCCAGCCGGCAGCTGGTCAGGCACCGGCTCGCCGAGATGGCCCGGCAGGTCGACGTCGCCCGCACCTACGTGCGACACACCGCGCTGCGTGTCGCAAGCGGCGATCAACTCGTTACGGAGGTGGCGATGGCGAAGAACACGGCGGTCGCGGCCTGCGACCACGTCGTCGACCAGGCCGTGCAGCTGCACGGTGGCCTCGGGTATCTGCGCGACGCCGAGGTCGAGCGCCATTACCGGGACGCTCGGATCATGGGCATCGGCGGCGGGACCACGGAGATCATGAACGAGATCATCGCGAAGCAGTTGGGGGTCTGAGGCATGCCGATCCTGACCAGTGCGCTGGACCCGCGCGGGGCCGCCTACCTGGACAACCGGGAGGCGATGCTGGAGCGGCTGACCGAGCTGGACTCGGCACTGCGGCAGGCCCGCGGCGGGGGCGGCGAGAAGTACGTGACCAGGCACCACGCCCGCGGCAAGCTGCTGCCCCGCGAGCGGATCGAGCTGCTGGTCGACCGCGACTCGCCGTTCCTGGAGATCTGCCCGGTCGCCGCGTGGGGCACCGACTACCCGGTCGGGGCGAGCGTCGTCACCGGCATCGGCATCGTCGAGGGCACGCCGTGCGTGATCGTGGCGAACGACCCCACGGTCCGCGGCGGGGCGGTCAACCCGTTCTCGCTGAAGAAGACCCAGCGGGCGGGGCAGATCGCCCGCGAGAACCGGCTGCCGATGATCAACCTGGTCGAGTCCGGCGGCGCGGACCTGCCCCAGCAGGCGGAGATCTTCATCCCGGGCGGTGCGGCGTTCCGCGACCTGACCCGGCTGTCAGCGGCGGGCATCCCGACGGTCGCGGTGGTGTTCGGCAACGCGACGGCCGGCGGCGCGTACGTGCCCGGCATGTCGGACTACACGATCTTCGTGCGGGACCGGGCGAAGGTGTTCCTCGCCGGCCCGCCGCTGGTGAAGATGGCCACCGGCGAGACCGTCGACGACGAGACGCTCGGCGGCGCTGCGATGCACGCCTCCCGCTCCGGCCTGGCCGACTACATCGCGGAGGACGAGCGCGACGCGCTCCGCCTCACCCGGGGCGTCGTCCGCAATTTCGGGCATTCCGTCGGCCGGAGCTACGGCGCCGAGCCCAAGTTCGACGCCGACGACCTCCTGGGCATCCCGAGCGCCGATCTGCGCGTCCCCTTCGACCCCCGCGAGATCCTCGCGCGGATCCTCGACGGCAGCGAGTTCGACGAGTTCAAGCCCGCCTACGGGCAGGCCCTGTGCACCGGCTGGGGCGCCATCCACGGCCACCGCATCGGCGTCCTCGCCAACGTCCGCGGCGTGCTCTTCTCCGCCGAGGCGCAGAAGGCGGCCCAGTTCATCCAGCTCGCCAACGCCGCCGGCACGCCGCTGCTCTTCCTGCAGAACACCACCGGGTACATGGTGGGCAGCGAATACGAGCAGGGCGGCATCATCAAGCACGGCGCGCTCATGATCAACGCGGTGGCGAACTCCAGGGTCCCGCACCTGACGGTCAACATCGGCGCGTCCTACGGCGCCGGCAACTACGGCATGTGCGGCCGCGCCTTCGAGCCGCGGTTCCTCTTCACCTGGCCCAACGCCAAGTCGGCCGTCATGGGCCCGCAGCAGCTCGCCGGGGTGCTGTCGATCGTCGCCCGGCAGGCCGCGGAGGCCAAGGGCCACGCCTACGACGAGGAGCAGGACCGCACCATGCGGTTCATGGTGGAGCACAAGGTCGAGCAGGAGTCGGCCGCCCTGTTCCTGTCCGGCCGCCTGTACGACGACGGCGTCATCGACCCGCGCGACACCCGCACCGTGCTCGGCATGTGCCTGGCACTCGTCCGTTCAGGTGACCAGAACCCCAACTTCGGCGTCTTCCGCCTCTAAGCAAAGGACCAGCCGTGATTCGCAGGCTACTTGTCGCCAACCGCGGCGAGATCGCCCGGCGGGTGTTCGCCACCTGCCGGGCGATGGGCGTCGAGACGGTCGCCGTCTACTCCGACTCCGACGCCGACGCGCCGCACGTCGCCGAGGCCGACTACGCCGTCCACCTGCCGGGCAACGCGCCGGCCGCCACCTACCTGCGTGGCGACCTGCTCATCGCGGCGGCCCGCAAGTGCGGCGCCGACGCGGTGCACCCCGGCTACGGGTTCCTGTCGGAGAACGCCGAGTTCGCGCGGGCCGTCATCGACGCCGGGCTCACCTGGGTCGGGCCGTCGCCGAAGGCGATCGCGCTCATGGGCTCGAAGATCGAGGCGAAGGCGCTGCTCGCCGACGTGGGCGTGCCGATGCTGCCGACCGCGCTCGAGCCCGAGCAGGTGGAGACGTTCCCGGTCCTGGTGAAGGCGTCCGCGGGCGGCGGCGGCCGGGGCATGCGCATCGTGCGGGACCGCGAGTCGCTCGCCGAGGCGGTCGCGGCCGCGCGGCGCGAGGCGGCGTCGGCGTTCGGCGACGGGACGGTGTTCTGCGAGCGGTACATCGAACGGGCCCGCCACATCGAGGTCCAGATCATGGCCGACTCGCACGGCAACGTCGTGACGCTCGGCGAGCGCGAGTGCTCCATCCAGCGCCGGCACCAGAAGATCGTCGAGGAGACGCCGTCGCCGGCCGTCGACCCGCAGCTGCGGGACCGGCTCTGCCAGGCGGCGATCGCCGCCGCCCGGGCGGTGTCCTACGTGGGCGCCGGCACCGTCGAGTTCCTCCTCGCGCCGTCGGGCGAGTTCTTCTTCCTGGAGATGAACACCCGCCTGCAGGTCGAGCACCCGGTCACCGAGTGCGTCGTCGGCGTCGACCTCGTGCGCCTCCAGCTGGTCGTCGCCGAGGGCGGGTCGCTGCCGTTCAACGGCCCGCCGCCGCTGCGGGGGCACGCGATCGAGGTCCGCCTGTACGCCGAGGACCCCGCCTACGCGTGGATGCCCTCGACCGGCACGCTGCACCGCTTCGACGTGCCGGGCGTCGCGCACGCGTTCGGCCCGCTGCCCGCCCCGGGGCTGCGCCTGGACGCCGGGGTCGTGGACGGCTCCGTGGTCGGCGTGCACTACGACCCGATGCTCGCGAAGCTCATCGCCTGGGCGCCGACCCGCGCCGAGGCCGCCAGGATGCTGTCCAACGCCCTCGCCCGCGCCCGCTTCCACGGCGTCACCACCAACCGGGACCTGCTGGTGCGGGTGCTGCGGCATTCGGCGTTCCTGGCCGGCGGCACCGACACCGGCTTCCTCGACCGGCACCCCGAGGTCTTCGTGCCGCTGCTGTCCTCGGTGGACGCCGTGCGCCTGTCGTGCCTCGCCGCCGCGCTGTCCGGCGCCGCCCGCCGCGCCAAGCGGGCCACCCTGCCGGGGCTGCCCTCCGGATGGCGCAACGTCCCGAGCTCGCTGCAGTCGGTGGTGTACGAGGGGCCGACCGGCGTCATCGAGGTCGGCTACCGGCTGGACCGCCTCAACGACCTGGCCGCCTGGGCGGTGCGCCGCGTCGACCCCGACGACGTCGACCTGCCGGGTGCCGCGCTCGACCCGGCCGGCGCGCCCGACCACCCGCCGGTCGAGATCCTGTCCGCGACCGGCGACCAGGTCGTGCTCGACGTCGCCGGGGTGCGGCTGCACTTCTCCGTGCACGAGGTCGGCCCGGTGTCCTACGTGGACAGTCCCGAGGGTTCGGTGACGCTGGCCGAGCTGCCCCGCTACCCGCTGCCGGTCGCCGAGCAGCCCGAAGGTTCCCTGATCGCGCCGCTGCCCGGCGCGGTCGGCCGCGTGCTCGTCGTGCCCGGCCAGCGGGTCGCCGCCGGCGAGCTGCTGCTGACCGTGGAGGCGATGAAGCTCGAACACCCCGTCCACGCCCCCACCGACGGTGTCATCAGCGACCTGCGGGTCGCGGCCGGCTCGCAGGTGGAGTCGGGAGCCCTGCTGGCGGTGCTGTCGCCGGCCTAGCCTTGGTTTCGCTTTTTTTTTGATTGGAGCCCACCCCTCATGGACTTCGACTACACCCAGGAACAGCAGGACCTCCGCGACGCGGTGGCGAAACTCGGCAAGCGCTACGGGCACGAGTACTTCGTGCGCAAGGCGAAGGCCGGCGAGCACTCCGACGAGCTGTGGGACGAGGCGGCCAAGCTCGGCTACCTCGGCGTCAGTGTCCCCGAGGAGTTCGGCGGCGGCGGTGGCGGCATCACCGAGCTGGCGATCGTCTGCGAGGAGCTGGCCGCGGCCGGCGCGCCGCTGCTGCTGCTCGTGGTGTCGCCCGCGATCGCCGCGACGATCGTCGACCGGCACGGCACGCAGGCGCAGCGGTCCCGCTGGCTGCCGGGCTTCGCCGACGGCACGCGGAAGGTCTGCTTCGCCATCACCGAGCCCGACGCCGGCTCCAACTTCCACAAACTGTCCACCGTGGCCCGCCGCGACGGCGACGACTACGTGATCACCGGCCGCAAGGTGTACATCTCCGGCGTCGACGAATGCTCGCAGGTCGTGGTCGTCGCCCGGATGGCCGACGACCGCACCGGCAAGCTCAAGCCGGCGCTGTTCATGGTCCCCACGGACGCCCCCGGGCTCACCATGTCCAAACTGGACATGGAGATCGTGTCGCCGGAGAACCAGTTCCTGCTGTTCTTCGACGAGGTACGGGTCCCGGCCTCCTGCCTGATCGGCGAGGACCCCGACGCGGGCCTGCCGGCGCTGTTCTCCGGCCTCAACCCGGAGCGGATCACGGTCGCGGCGATGGCCTGCGGCACCGCGCGGTACGCGCTGGAACGGGCCTCCACCTACACCGCCTCCCGCTCCGTCTGGGGCCGCCCCATCGGCAGCCACCAGGGCGTCGCGCACCCCATGGCGCACGCGCACATCCAGGTCGAGCTGGCCCGGCTCATGGTCGCGAAGGCGGCGGCCCTCTACGACGCGGGCCGCGACCTGGAGGCGGGCGTCAACGCCAACATGGCGAAGTACGCGTCGGCGGAGGCGTCGGCGCTGGCCGTGGACACCGCGATCCAGGCGCACGGCGGCAACGGCATGACCACCGAGTACGGCGTCGCGACCCTGCTCGGCGCCACCCGCGCCGGCCGCATCGCGCCGGTCTCGCGGGAGATGATCCTCAACTTCGTCGCCCAGCACCTGATGGGGCAGGAGAAGTCCTACTGACGCGCAGCTGCTGGCCGGTGAACGTGCCCGGCGGCTCGCCGGCCAGGCAGCGGAACGTGGTCGGTCCCGCCTGCTGCTGCGCCACGTCGGGCAGCAGCACGTCCACGTCCCATCCCACCGCCGGCAGGTACACGAGCAACAACGTCTTCACGCTGCACACCTCGCGGACCGTCTGGCTGTCCTGGGGCGACCGCACCTGGCTGCCCTTGGGAAGGTCGCCGTAGGCGAACACCTCCCAGGTGTGCGGCGTCTCACAGCCGACCGCCTTCTTGGCCGCGTCGAAGCACTCCACGGTCTGCGAGCAGCGGGCGGCCCTCGGCGCGGTCGGCGGGCAGGCGATCGTCGCCGGGACGCCCTTCTCGGGGGCCGCGCTCGCGGTCGGGCTCTTCGCCGGGTCCGGGCCTTCCTTCTTGCCGGCCTTCAGGTTGTACGCGATACCGGCGCCGGCGAGGGCCGCCACGAGCAGCAGGACGGCCGCGGCGACCAGGATGAACCGCTTGGCGCCCGGCGGCGGGGTCGGCGTGTCGAGCACGATCTCCGGCCGCTCTTCGATGCCATGCTGGACCGTTTTGTCGGGATCCTCCCTCATCTCGGCCTGCGGCTTCGACGTGTACACCGGCTCCACCGGCGGCGAGCCCAGCGGCGGGACGACCACCTGCGGCGGCGCTTCCAGGCGCAGGTTGATCAGCTGGTCGCGGAGCTCGATCGCGGACGGCCGGGCGGTCTCGTCGTTGGCCATGCCGGCCCGCAGCACCGCCATCAGGTTCTCGGGGCAGCCGGGCAGGTCGGGGATCTGCTCGTTGAACATGTCGACCAGCGACAGCAGGCTCGGCGCCTGGTCCTCCCGCCACCGCGGCGGGCGCCCACGCATGAGCGCGTACAGCGTGGCGCACAGTGAGTACACGTCCGCCGACCCGGCCGGCGGCGACTGCCGGAACGTCTCCGGCGGCGCGTAGGCCGGCGTCAGCGTGTCGAGCGTCATGGACTCGTCGCGCCACTCGGCCAGGATCGCCAGCCCGAAGTCCGCGAGCGCCGGCTCCCCGAACCGGCTGAACAGGATGTTCGCCGGCTTCACGTCCCGGTGCAGCACCCCCAGCGCGTGCGCGTCGGCCAGCGCATCAGCGATCTTGAACCCGACGTCCCGCGCCTCGGCCGCACTGAGCGGCGAGTCCCGCATCCGCTCGGCGTACGACCCGTCGCACAGCTCCATGATCAGGTACGGGTGCCCGAGGTCGGTGACCCCCGCGTCGAACAGGTCGACCACGTGCGGGTGGCTCGACATCCGCCCGGCGGCCCGCGCCTCCCGCATGAACCGCCGCCGGTCCCGCTCGGACTCCAGCGTGCGATGCTCGACCTTGACCGCCACCTCCCGCCCGACCGACTCCTGCGTCGCCCGGTAGACGGTCGCATACCCGCCACGCGCAAACACGGTCAACCCGGTCATCCCGGGCACCGTCGGCAGGGGTACGGCATCGGCCACGGCTAGAACGGTACGACAGCCACCCGACATTCGCCGTCACGCATCGGCCACAACACCCCGCCAGCCATCGATACCCTTCCCCCACACCGCCCACCCGCCCCTTGATCACCCCGCAAACACGCCACCCACTCATCCACAAGAGCCGTCGCCCCACCTGCCACCCCGCCACGCAGGCACGAACTCGTCGTCCACGTCCTCGTTGGCGCCGCCGCCGAGTCCGCCAGTCCGACGGTGCCGGGATCACCGCCGGGGCCGGGGCCGCCGCCAGGGTCGGGGGCGTGGGGGCCGCCTCCAGAGGCCGGGGCCGCCGCCACAGGCCGGGGCCGCCGCCACAGGCCGGGGCCGCCGCCAGGGGTGGGTCTTCGTCGGGACCGGAGCCGTCGCCGCCAGGGTCGCCGCCCACCGGGGCCGGGGAAGAACGCACTGGAACGAACCCAGAACCCAGCCCGCGCCGTCACATGCAACGTGGATCTTCGCGGCCAGCCCACCGCAAGACCCCGACGGCGTGAGCCGGTTTGCGGCGACGACCCGAAGGACCCGCCCGATGCCCGATTCGCCGGGTTCCCACCGCCCCTTGCCGCCACCGGCAGCACGCCGATGCACCCAACGGCGCTCGAGTCACCGACACGCGACCAGTCGATGCCACCCGGAGCTAGTCGATGCCACCAGCGGCGACCACGCCGGTCCGCACACCGGCCAGCATCCAGTCGAAGGTGCATCAAGGGCCCGCCGACGAGACCGTGCCCCCGGTCAGACACATCCGAAACGGCGCCCCGAACGCACCTTCCACACAAGACGCCGAGCATCCCCAGGAGCATCCCCAGGAGCCGCCGAGCCGCCGCTCGCCGTCCGCCGCCTGACGCGCAGGCGCGCGAGCACGTCGTCGGGGCAGGTCGTCGTTGCCGTCAGGGGCTGTCGTTGCCGGGGGTGCCGCTCGACCGGGAACGCACCAGGGCGAGGTCGGCGCTGCGTGGCCGCTTTGAAGCTACCTTACACCCTCACCGGAAATTGATCTCCAGTCGAGTCATCAGACAATCACGCCACGTCATCACGTGACGCGGCGTGTCATGTGGCGAGGGCGGCGGTGACGACGGCGGCCTCGTCGCACTGGCCGTTGGCCTCGAGGGCGTCGGCCAGGACGCGGGCCGCGTAGATCCGGCTGCGCACGTCCTCGCCGGCCAGGGTCTGCGCCTGCCGGGCCCAGTCGAGGGCCTCGACCTGCCGGCCCGCGGCGAGCAGGGCGCCGGCGTAGGCCGCCACCGCGTGCCGGCGGGAGAACATCACCGACGGACCGGGGCGGTCCGCGGCCACGCAGCCGAGCACCTCCAGCGCCGCCGCCAGGTCGCCCTGGGCCTGGCGGGCCAGGCCGAACAGGACCCGCGGCGCGACCTTCGCCGCTTCGAGGACGTCGTGGGTCTCCACGACCTGCAGGACAGCCCTGGCGTCGTCCTCGGCGGCCGCCGCGTCGCCGCGGTCCAGGCTGACGAAGCCGCGCATCGTCCGCGACATGCCGATGAGCAGCGGATGGCCGGTCTTCTCGCCGTACTCGGTGGCGTCGGTGAGCAGGTCGAAGGCGTGCGCGGGCTCGGCCAGCTCGCGGGCGACCACGCCGCGGACCACGAGCGCGAGGCCGCGGCCCCAGTCGTCGCCGGCGGCGGCGAAGTCGCGGTAGGCCCGGCGCGCCTCCCGGTCGGCGTCGGCCAGGTCGCCGCTCTCGGCGGCCGCGAAGGCCTCGACCGCGCGCAGGGTGCCGACCGCCCAGGCGTCGCCGACCCGCTCACCGAAGGGCAGGAACGCCTTCGCCAGGCGCCTGGCCTCGCCGAGCCGGCCGGCGAGCAGCCGGACGAAGGCGGTGGTGCCGCGCAGCCAGGCCCGGCCGACGGGGTCGCCCAGCTCGGCGAAGCGGCGGGCGGCCCGGCCGAGGGCCGCGTCGGCGCCGGCGAAGTCGCCGCGGGTGGTGGTGACCCAGGCCAGGTGCTGCAGCGACCAGGCCTGCGCCCGCCGGTCGCCGGAGCTGACCGCGATCTGGAAGGACTCGGCGAAGCGCCCGCCGGCCTCGGCGAGCCGGCCTTCGAGGAAGTCGGCCATGCCGAGCCGGCGCATGGCGTCGCCCCGCTCGTACGTGAGGCGCGCCTCCGTCGCCGCTTCGAGGGCTTCGTTGAGGGTCTGGTAGCTGCGGCGCTGGTCGCCGGTGGCGCGGTAGGCGCGGCCGGCGACGAGCAGGGCGCCGACCCGGACCGCGGGGTCGTCGGGTGCGTTGGCGGTGACCTTCTCGGCGCCGGCGAGGGCTTCGGAGACCCGGCCGAGCTGCAGCAGCGCCCGCGCGTGCACGAGCCGGTCGCCGAGTGGGACGGTGCCGAGGGCGGTGGCCCGGTCGGCGGCCTGGGCGGCCTGGGCGGGTTCGCCGGTGGCGAGGGCCTCGCGGGCCGCGCGGCCGAGGGCCTGCACGCCGAGCGGCGCGGCGGAGCGGGCGAGGGAGTCGGGGCGCAGCCCGACGACGTCGGCGAGGCGGGAGGCGCGCTCGGCGTGGTCGGCGATGAACGCGTCGGCGGCGCCGGCGGTCATGTTGAGGCCGGTGACGGTGCCGCCGGTATTGCCGGAGGTCTGCCAGGCGGTCATCGCCGCGGCCGCCCAGCGGGACAGTGCGGCGTGCCGCTCGGCGAGGTCGGCCTTGCCGATGCCGGCGTACGCGGCCTCGCGCAGCAGCGGCGTGGCGAACGCGTAGCCGCCGCGGGCGCGGCGCAGCATGCGCCGCTGGAGCAGCTCCTCGACGGCGCGCTCCAGCTCGACGGCGGCGACGACGGCGGGCCGGGCCGGTTGGCCGGGCGGGTTGAAGCGCAGCGCCTCCAGGGCCCGGCTGGGCACGGTGTCGCCGATGACGGCCGCGTCGCGCAGCACGGCGCGGGTGTCGGGGGGCAGCGCGTCGATGCGGGCGGCGAGGACGGCGGCGAGGTCGCGGGAGAGCAGCCGCCCGCCGAGAGAGCCGGGGGTGAGCCGCCAGCCGACGGGGTCGCTGCCGGGCACGGTGCTCAGCGCGCCGCGCTCCTGCAGGAGGGTGACCAGCTCGGCGAGGTAGAACGGGTTGCCTTGGGCGGTCGCGAGGAGCCGGTCCTCGTCGGGTGCCGCGAGCCGCCCGCCGCCGAGGTACGCGCTGAGCAGCCGCGCCGCGTCGGCACCGCGCAGCGGCGGGATCGGCACCAGCTCGGCGTCGGGCACGCGGGTGAGGACGCCGGCGGAGCGGACCAGCTCGGGCCGGCCGAGCAGCACGATGAGGACCGGGCCGGTGATCCGCTCGATGACGGCGCCGAGCGCGTCGACGGTCTCGGCGGTCGCGTCGTGCAGGTCGTCGACGATGACGACGAGGGGCGTCTCGGCGGCCATGCCGGACAGCAGCTCCGCGACCGCGTTGGGCACGGCGTGCAGGTCGAGCTCGTCGGGTTTGGCGCCGGGCGCGACCCAGGACGCCTCCGACGACGAGCCGGAGTAGCCGATGAGGCTCAGCAGGAGGTCGGTGGCGAAGCGGGGCGGCTCGGGGCGGCCGCGGGCGGCGCGGGCCAGCCGCTGCGCGAGGCGGCGCAGCCGCTCCTCGACCGCTTCGCGGGTGAGGTTGGTGGCGTCCGGCGGCAGGCCGATCGCGGCGCGGACGAGGTCGGCGAGGGGCGCGAGCCGGCGGCGTTCGCCGAAGGCGGCGCAGTGCACGGACAGCACGCGGGCGCCGCCGCCGGGCGCGAACCCGGCGCTCGGCGTGTAGCCGGCGCTGCCGAGGTAGCCGGCGGCGAAGCGCTCGATCTCGCCGGCGAGCCGGGACTTGCCCAGCCCGGCCTCCCCGGTGAAGACCAGGACGCGGGTCTCCTGCCGGTCGGCGATCTCGGCGAGCCGGCCGGAGACGCGGGCGAGCTCCGCCTCGCGGCCGACGAACGGCGCCTCGTCGCCGAGGCCGGAGCGGGTGCCGGGGGCGTCGAGCAGGCCGAGCAGTTCGTACGCCTCGACCGGCTCCCGTTTGCCTTTCAGGCGCAGGGGGCGCAGCGCGCGCCAGGAGGCGAGCCGCCGGGTGGTGGCGGAGGTGCGGTCGCCCGCGTAGACGGCGCCGATCGCGGCGGCGTCGGCGAGCCGGGCCGCCGTGTTGACGGTGTCGCCGATGACCGTGTATTCGATGCCCGCCTGTACGCCGGCGACGACGGTGCCCGTGTTGAGTCCGATGCGCAGGCCGAGCGGGGCGCCGCCGCCGCGCTCGTCGTCGAGGACCCGGCGCACCGCCCGCTGCATGGACAGCGCGGCGCGGACGGCCCGCTCGGCGTCGTCCTCGTGGGCGACGGGGGCGCCGAAGACGGCCATGATGCCGTCGCCGGTGAGCTTGTCGACGTGGCCGCCGAAGGTCTTGACCGCGCCGGCGAGCGCGGCGAGCACCCGGTCGGTGACCGCGCCGACCCGCTCCGGGTCGAGGTCCTCCGACCAGGCGGTGAAGTCGGACAGGTCGCCGAAGAGCACGGTCACGATCCGCCGCTCGGCGGCCGGGAGGGTGGCCGCGGCCGGCAGCGCCGAGCCGCAATGGTGGCAGAACCGCGCACCCGGAACGGCCACGGTTCCACACACCGAACACGTCACGTTGCGTCCAACCCTGGCTGGGGTGGTTGTGATTCCCGACTCAGATAGGCAAGTTGCGCCCGGACCGACCACTCGGCCGCTTCCCACAGGCTGCGGTCGACATCGGCGTACACCAGAGCGACGACCTCGGCGGGATCGGTGGCGCCCGCGGCGAGCGCCGCCCGGACCTGCTCGAGGCGGGCCTGGCGGTGCTGATGGTAGAAGCGGGCGGCGACGGCGGTGTCGGTGAGTGCCGGACCGTGTCCGGGCAGCGCGGGCACGCCCTCGAAGCCGGCCAGCAGTCGCAGGCTGTTCAGGTAGTCGCCGAGGTCGCCGTCGGGCCAGGCGACGATGGTGGTCCCTCGGCCGAGGATGGTGTCGCCGGTCAGCATCAGCCGCTGGTCGCCGTGCCGTGCGGCGAAGCAGACGGAGTCGGCGGTGTGACCGGGCGTGATGACAGGTTCGATGAGGACGCCGTCGACGTCGAGCGTCGCGTGTACCGGCGGCTGGTGGACCGGCGCGCCGGTGAGCTCGGCGAGGCGCGGTACACCTTCGGTGTGGTCCTCGTGGCTGTGCGTGAGGATGATGGCGGCGATCGGCGCGTGGCCGGCGACTGCCCGCAGGTGGCCCTCGTCCAGCGGGCCCGGGTCGACGACGACGCAGCCGCCGCCGGGCGCCCGCAGGAGCCAGGTGTTGGTGCCGTCGAGTGTCATCGGGCCCGGGTTGGGCGCGCGGACCAGCGTCACCCAGTCGGGCAACGACGTGAGGACCTCGGCGGTCGGGGCGGTGACGTGGCTTACCACGAAGTGATCGTACGGCGGGCCGGTTCCCACGACACGTCACCCGACCGGGCATCGAACCCGCACGGGGGTCCGTCGCTCAGGCGACCTCGAAGATCGCTTCGACCTCGACCGGGGTGTTGAGCGGCAGGGAGGAGACGCCGACGGCGCTGCGGGCGTGCCGGCCCGCCTCACCGAAGACCTCGGCGAACAGCTCGCTGGCGCCGTTGATGACGCCCGGCTGGCCGGTGAAGCCCGGCGCCGACGCGACGAACCCGACGATCTTGACCACCCGGACGACCTTGTCCAGGCCGACCAGGGCGTGCACGGCGGCGAGGGCGTTGAGCCCGGCCTGGCGGGCGAGCTCCTTGGCCTGCTCGGGGGTCACGTCGGCGCCGACCAGGCCGGCGGCGGCGAGCTTCCCGCCGACCATCGGCAGCTGCCCCGAGACATACACGTGGTTGTTCGTCTGTACGGCCGGCACGTAGGCGGCGACCGGCGGCACGACCGCCGGGATCGTCAGGCCCAGGTCCTCCAGCCGGGTGAACACCTCACTGCCCACGTCAGTCCGCCTTGGGGCGCTTGAAGTAGGCCACGAGGTTCTCCGGGTTGAGGCCCGGCACGATCGCCACGAGCTCCCAGCCGTCCTCGCCGAAGTTGTCCAGGATCAGCTTCGTGTTGTGGACCAGCAGGGGTGCGGTCAGGTACTCCCATTTCTGCATGAGGGGAGACTATCGGTCGCCTGCGGCGCGACGAGCGGACGCCGACCGAAATGGGGTCCCCCAATGCTCGCGCGCGACGGCTACCCTAAGGGCCGCGCCGCACGGGTCCCGGGAGCCGGACCGCCGGCGGACCGGCCGTCGCACACGAGGTGGAGACATGACACAACCGCCCCAGTACCCCGGGCAGCCCGAATACCAGGGCCAGCCGGGCGACCCTTACGCCGCGCCGGGTCAGGCACCGCAGCCTCCGCAGCCGGCTCCGGGTCAGGGCTGGCCGCCCGCGCCGGGCGTGCAGGACCCGTTCGCCGCGCCGCCCACCTCGGCGCCTCCGACCTCCGCTCCGCCGACGTCCGGCCAGCCGTATGCGGTGCCGGTCCAGCCGCCGTTCCCGCAGGCCGGGTATCCGCAGCAGCCCGACCCGACGCAGTACGGGCAGCAGCCGCAGTTCGGGCAGCCGGATCCGGCGCAGTATCCGCAGCAGGGTTACCCGCAGCAGCCGCAGTACCCGCCGACGGGCGCGTTCCCGACGGGTCCGCAGCCGACCGGGCAGTTCCCGACGGGTCCGCTGCAGCAGCAGCAGCCGACCAGCGGTTTCCCGGCCCAGCCCACGAGCGGCTTCCCCGGCCAGCCCACGAGCGGCTTCCCCGGCCAGCCGACCAGTGGCTTCCCGGCCGACCCCTACGCGGGTGGCTACCAGCCCGGCTACCAGCAGCCGGCGCCGCCGAGGAAGCGCGGCCTGATGATCACCCTGATCGTCCTGGCGGTCGTGCTCGTCCTGTGCGGCGGTGGCGGCGCGGCGGCGTACTTCGTCCAGAAGGGCAACCAGGGCAAGGGCCAGCCGAGCGCGGTCGACGCGGTCAACGGCTTCCTCAAGGCTGTCTACAAGGACAAGAACACCACCGAGGCGCTCAAGTACGTCTGCGCGTCGTCCCGTGACAAGAACAAGCTGGCCGCCCGGGTCGACGACATCAAGAAGTACGACGCCGGCCTGACCAGCCCGACCTACACGTGGCCCGCCCCGACGGTCGAGAAGCAGGACGCCTCCTCGGCGACGCTGGTCGTGCCGATCAAGGTCGCCACGAGTGACGAGAAGGTCGCCGAGTCGAAGTACAAGTTCCTCGCGACGAAGGACAACGGCTGGTGGGTGTGCGAGATCACCACCGCGTAGTCGCGGACGGCGCCCTGTAGCGTCGAGGGGTGACAACGCGCGAGTCTCAGGACGGGCGGGGCGGCCGTGCAGGAAGCATGGGCTGGCCCGCCCGTCTGCATGTGGTCACCGGCAAGGGCGGCACAGGCAAGACCACGGTCGCCGGCGCGCTGGCGCTCGCACTGGCCAGGGACGGCCGGCGCACGCTGCTGATCGAGGTCGAGGCCCGGCAGGGCATCGCGCAGGTCTTCGACCGCGACCCGCTGCCCTACCAGGAGCTGCGGATCGCCACGGCGAGCGGCGGCGGCGAGGTCCGCGCGCTGGCCGTGGACGCCGAGGAGGCGCTCCTGGAGTACCTGGAGATGTTCTACCGGCTCGGCGTGGCCGGCCGGGCGCTGCGCAAGGTCGGCGCCGTCGACTTCGCCACGACCGTCGCGCCGGGGCTCCGCGACGTGCTGCTGACCGGCAAGGTCAAGGAGGCGGTGACGCGCACCGTCGACGGCCGCCGGGTGTACGACGCGGTCATCCTCGACGCGCCGCCGACGGGGCGGATCGGCCGTTTCCTCAACGTGACCGCCGAGACTGCCCGGTTGGCGAAGGTCGGCCCGATCAAGACGCAGAGTGAGGGCGTCGCGGCGATCCTGCGTTCGCCGATGACCGCCGTGCACGTGGTCACTCTTCTGGAGGAGATGCCGGTCCAGGAGACCGCCGACGCGATCGACGAGCTCAGCCGGCTCGGCATCCCGATCGGCACGGTGATCGTCAACGCGACCCGCCTGCCCGTGCTGGCCGGGGCGAAGGTGACCCAGGCGGACCTGCGCCGGGGGTTGACCGCGGCGGGGCTCACCGCCGACAAGGAGACCCTCGCGGGGCTGGCGGGCGAGGCCAAGGCGTACCAGACCCGGGTCGCCGCGGAGGCGTCACTGCGGGCCGACCTGCAGGGTCTCGGCCGGCCGGTGGTGGAGCTGCCCGTGCTCCCGGGCGGTGTCACCCCGCAGGCGCTGGAGTCCCTCGGTGATCTCTTGCTCACCTGAGCTTGACCGAGCGATGAACGGATACGCTCGCTAGGTGGGGACCCCCAAGCTCGACGCCGACGCGATCCTCGCCGACCCGGCGATCCGCATCGTCGTCTGCTGCGGCTCCGGCGGAGTCGGCAAGACCACGACCGCGGCCGCGCTCGCGGTGCGTGCCGCCGAGCGGCACGGCCGTCGCACGGTGGTGCTCACCATCGACCCGGCGCGCCGGCTGGCGCAGGCGCTGGGCCTGACCGAGCTGGACAACACGCCGCGCCTGGTCAAGGGGCTGCAGCCCGACTCGGCCGAGCTCCAGGCCATGATGCTGGACATGAAGCGGACCTTCGACGAGGTCGTGCTCGAGCACACCGACCCGAAGCGGGCCGAGGAGATCTTCGCCAACCCCTTCTACCAGGCCATGAGCTCCACGTTCTCCGGCACGCAGGAGTACATGGCGATGGAGAAGCTCGGCCAGCTGCGGGCCCGCGACGAGTGGGACCTGATCGTGGTCGACACGCCGCCGTCGCGCTCCGCGCTGGACTTCCTCGACGCGCCGGCGCGGCTGTCGCGGTTCCTGGACGGCAAGATGCTGCGGCTGCTGCTCGCCCCGGCCCGGGCCGGCGGGCGCAGCGTGTTCAACCTCGTGTCGGCCTCGTTCGGTCTGTTCAGCCGTACCGTCACCAAGATCCTCGGGGCGCAGCTGCTGACCGACCTGTCGGGGTTCGTCGGCGCCCTCGACTCGATGTTCGGTGGCTTCCGTGAGCGCGCCGAGCAGACGTACCGGGTGCTCCAGGCACCGGAGACGGCGTTCCTGGTGGTGGCGGCACCCGAGCCGGACGCGGTCCGGGAGGCGATGTATTTCGCCGGGCGGCTCGCGGCCGACCGGATGCCGCTGGCGGGTCTCGTGCTCAACCGGGTGGTGTCGGTGCCCGCCGCGCTGAGCGCCGACGACGCCCGTGCCGCCGCCGGCCGCCTCGACGAGCTGGGTGAGCATCCCTCGACGGCGGAGGTGCTCCGCGTGCACGCGGAGCTCGCGGACCAGCGGGACAGGCAGGCGGCGGTGTCAGGTCGGTTCCTGCGGGCCCACCCGGGTGTTCCGGTCGTGAAGATCCCGGCACAGCCCGCCGACGTCCATGACCTCGACGGGCTGCGCGCGATCGGATACTCGTTCTAGCCGGTGCCTCAGCCGGTCGGAACGAGCTCCTTGGTGGCGTCCTTCTCGTTACGATCCATGGCGGCTTCGAACATCTTGCGCCAGCTGGGCACCTGCGGGTGACGGCGCAGCAACGCACGGCGCTCGCGCTCGGTCATGCCGCCCCAGACTCCGAACTCGATCCGGTTGTCGAGGGCGTCTGCCAGGCACTCATACCGCACGGGGCAGCTCCGGCAGATCCGCTTCGCCACGTTCTGCTCGGCACCCTGGACGAACAAAGCGTCCGGGTCGCCATTGCGACACGCGGCGATGCTGGGCCAGTCGACGACCATGCTCATATTTCCTCTTCCCCCCTTGGACTCCCCCCGGGTCCATCCGCCGTGCTTGCCCCAGCGAATAGCACCCAAACCACGTCCCCCCATGGCTTTTGGATGCAGTTCGCCGGGCTACCCGGCGCGACAGGAGGGTCCCCGGCCACGGGAACCCCGAGAGGAGCTTTCCGGAACATCATGCTCTGTAGTCGTCCAGTTACGCAACGTTGTTGCACCAGGTTAACCGGCCTTATGTGATCCACCAAAAGGCCGGAGCGTGCTACTGCCGCGTCACGACCGGGTGCGATTTGCCCAAAAAGCCCGCACCCCCGCGATCCATGTATCAGACTCGGCTACGGGTCAACCTCACGACCGGTGTCACGCGTCTAGGACAACGAGGACGCCAGCATCAGGACGCGGCCTCATGACGCCGTCCCGTAGTCTGAGGAAGTGACCTGGATGCGCAAACGCGAACACGGCCTGCTGCCCAACGCAGCATCACTCCTGCTGTGTGGGCTGCTCGCGGGCTTGGTGGTTGCAGCGGCCGCATTCCCCGCGGTCGCGATGTCGGGCCTCGCCGCGAAGGCCGGCGCCGACACGTTCGAGAATCTGCCGACCGACATCGATGTGCTGCCGTCGCCGCAGATCAGTTATGTGTACGCATCCGACGGCAAGACCCTGCTGGCGATGATGTACGACGAGAACCGCCGCGACGTCACCAACCTTACCGACGTCGCCGACGTCATGCGCAAGGCGATCGTGGCCGCCGAGGACAACCGGTTCTACGAGCACCGCGGCGTCGACGTGAAGGGTGTGGCGCGCGCGTTCGTCGCCAACCAGAACGCCGGCGGCACCGCCGAGCAGGGCGCCTCGACGCTGACCATGCAGTACGTGCGGCAGGCGATCTCCTATTCGGCCAAGACGCCGCAGGACGTGGTGGACGCCACCGACAAGACCCCCACGCGCAAGCTGCGCGAGATGAAGTACGCGATCGACCTGGAGAAGAAGCTCAACAAGGACGAGATCCTGCTCCGGTACCTCAACATCGCCGCGTTCGGTCACGGCGCCTACGGCATCTTCGCGGCCGCGCACGTGTACTTCGAGAAGGACCCGAAGGACCTGACCCTGCCCGAGGCCGCGCTCATCGCCGGCCTGGTCAAGGCGCCCGGCACGAGCGACCCGGCGACCGTCGAGGGCCTGCCCCGCGCGCTGGACCGGCAGAAGTACGTGCTCAACCAGATGGTCGCGATGGGCTACATCAACCAGCAGCAGGCCGACGAGGCCGGCAAGACCAAGCTGAACATCGTCGGCAAGCGCACGCCCGAGGGCTGCGAGTCGGTGCAGCGCCCCAACGAGCTGGGCGCCGGCTTCTTCTGCGACTACCTGCGCCGCTGGTGGATGGAGCAGAAGGTCTTCGGCGAGGACCAGTACCAGCGCGCCAACCGGCTCCGCGCCGGCGGCTACACGGTGATCTCCTCCCTCGACGTCAACACCCAGGCCGCGGCCTTCAAGTACGCCGCCGACCAGCCGAACGTCGGCAAGAACGAGAAGATCCGGCTGGGCAACCAGAACGCGATCATGCTCGCCGCGGTCGAGCCCGGCACCGGCCGGGTCACGGCGATCGCGACGAACCGCACGTTCAGCAACGACAACAGCAAGAACGGGCCCAACACCAACCCGGACAAGAAGGGCCAGAAGGGCAACTACCCGAACACCACGGTGCCGATCATCACCGGTGACAAGGACATCCCCGGCTACCAGGCCGGCTCGACGTTCAAGATGTTCACCGCGGTGGCGGCACTGGAGGCCGGCCTGCCCCTGGCGACGACGATCAACACCGAGAAGCAGTTCCAGTCGACCTTCAAGATCAACCCGAGCAGCCCGGCCGCGTGTAACGGCCCCTGGTACTGCCCGAAGAACGCCGGCGGCCAGTCCGGTCCGTACAACATGTGGACCGCGTTCGGCAGCTCGATCAACACGTACTTCGTGCCACTGGAGCAGCAGGTCGGCGCCGACAAGGTGGTCGACGTGGCGAAGCGCCTCGGCATCCAGTTCAACGCCTCCGAGGACGCCAACCTGGCCCAGCCCCAGAACGCGAAGGGCTGGGGCGCCTTCACCCTCGGCGTCAGCGCCACCACGCCACTGCAGCTGGCCAACGCCTACGGCACGCTCGCCGCGGACGGCCTGTACTGCGAGCCGACCCCGATCCTCGAGGTCAAGGACAACAGCGGCAAGAAGGTCGAGGGGCTCGACCCGAGGTGCAAGCAGGTCGTCGACAAGGAGGTCGCGCGCGCGGCCGTCGACATGGCCCGCTGCCCCGTCGGCGACCAGTCCGCCACCGGCAAGTGCGGCGGCGCCACCGCGGGCTACGCCCGCAAGTACGTCGGCCGCCCGGTCGCCGGCAAGTCCGGCACCACCGACTCGGAGAAGAGCGCCACGTTCGTCGCGATGACCAAGCAGCTCGCGGTCGGCGGCTTCCTCACCGACCCCGACTGGCCCGAGACCAACAAGGACATGAAGCACCCCCAGATCAACTACGCGACCCTGGGCACGCTCAAGGACGGCCTCACCGGCAAGCCGGTGGTGCAGTTCACGGCGCCGACCAAGGACAAGTCGATGGGCAAGCTGGTGGAGATCCCGTCGGTCAAGTGCGCCCCGGTCGACCAGGCCCGCAGCCGGATCACCCGGGCCGGGTTCACCGTGACGGTCTCCTCCGCCCAGGTCGCCTCGCCCTGCCCGGCGGGCACGGTCGCCCGCACCGAGCCGGGCGGCGCCACGGTCAAGGGCGGGCAGGTCTCGCTGATCATCAGCAAGGGCCCCGGCGCGCCGGCCCCGCCGTACCTGGGCGACAACCCGGACGGCATCCGTGACGACACGGAATGCCCGGCGCCCTGGGTCTGCTGACCCCGCTACGACGACAACGGCCGCCCCAGGAGCTCCTGGGGCGGCCGTTCCGCTGTGTCCTGCTGACGCTCAGCCCTGTGCTTCGCTCAGCCCCGTACTTCGCTCAGCCCTTGGCGAGCTGGGCGCGGACCTCGGCGGCGACGCGGCCGCCCTCGGCCCGGCCACCGACGGCGGCCTGCGCGGCCTTCATCGCCTGGCCCATGTTGGGCGCCCCGCCCAGCCCGGCGAGCGCGTCGCGGACGATGCCCGCGAGGTCCTCCTCGGAGAGCTGGACCGGCAGATACCCGGCGAGCACCTCCTCCTCGGCGCGCTCCTTCGCCGCCTGCGCCTCACGGCCGGCGCCGGCGAACGCCTCGGCGGCCTCGCGCCGCTTCTTCGCCTCCTTGGTGAGCACCGAGAGGATCTCCTCGTCGGACAGCTCGCGGGCGGCCTTGCCGGCGACCTCGGCGTTGCGAACCGCGGTGATCGCCATCCTCAGGGTCGAGGTCACCAACTCGTCGCGGGCCTTCATGGCCTCGCGCAAGTCGGACTCCAGACGCTCCTTCAACATGAGTGCAGTCTATCCGCGGGGGACTTGGCCAAATTCTGTTGTAAAACCCCCGGTACGCTGAGCGGATGCGCTCGAAGACTGTCCGGCGCCTCGCCGTCGGTGCCGCCGCGGCCGGTGCTGCCACATTTGCCTATGCCTCGCTCGTCGAGCGCAACATGTTCACCCTGCGCAGGTTCGACGTCCCCGTGCTCTCCCCGGACGCCGAGCCGCTGCGGATCCTGCACCTCAGCGACTTCCACCTCACCCCCGGTCAGCACCGCAAGCAGCGGTGGATCGGCGAGCTGGCGGGCACCGACCCCGACCTCGTCGTGGTGACCGGCGACAACATGGCCCATGTGGATGCGGTGCCCGCCGTGGTCCGCGCGCTGACACCGCTGCTCGACCGTCCGGGCGCCTTCGTGTTCGGCAGCAACGACTATCGCGGGCCCGTGCTGAAGAACCCGTTCGGGTATTTCAACCGCGACAAGCCGTATGTGCAGGGTGCCGTCCTGCCCACCGAGGAGCTGCGCGACGTGCTCGCCGGCCACGGCTGGGCCGACCTCAACAACGCCCGGACGACGATCAAGGCCGGCGGCCGTACCGTCGAACTGGTCGGCGTCGACGACCCGCACGTCGGCCGCGACGACTACGACAGCGTCGCCGGGCCCGCCTCGGCCGACGTCGACGTGCGCCTCGGCCTCACCCACTCCCCCGAGCCGCGCATCCTGGACCGCATGGCCGACGACGGCTTCGACCTGCTCCTGGCCGGCCACACGCACGGCGGCCAGGTCGCGATGCCCTTCTTCGGGGCGCTCGTCACCAACTGCGGCCTCGACCGGCGCATGGCGAAGGGGCTGCACCGCTGGCCGTATTCGTCGGCGTTCCTGCACGTGTCGGCGGGCCTCGGCACCCACCCGACCGCGCCGGTGCGCCTCGCCTGCCCGCCGGAGGCGTCGATCCTGACCCTCGTGCCGCGATGACCTCCGTGGCGCCGGCGCCCGTCCCGCGGAAGTGGCCGCGGCGGGCCGCCTATGCCGGCGTGGCGGGCGCCGCGGGGCTCGCCGTGCTGCTGCCGACCGGCACCGCGGGCGCCGGCTGGTTCCTCGCCGGCCAGGTCCTCAACGTCAACGCCGCCCGGGCGTGGCCCGTCCGCGTCCGGGCGTACGCCGGCAACCGGATCACCCTGACCCGCACCCCCGACACGGCCCGCTCGATGCCGCTCGCCTTCGTGTGGCCCGCGGGGCACGCCGTGCTCGGCCCGGTCATCGCCACGGACCGGGTCAGCGTGACCCGGGAGATCACGACGCTGACGCGGGGCACGCTGACCAGCGGCCTCCGGGGGTACACCACCGGCTATGTCTACGAGGGCGACCCCTTGTCGGCCCGTGGCCTGCCCTTCGAGGAGGTGCTGGTCCCAGCCGAGCTCGGCGACTGCCCCGCGTGGCTGGTCCCGCCGACCAGCGGCCCGGCCGACGACACGTGGATCATCGCGGTCCACGGCCGGGGCGCGCCGCGCGGTGAGGCCCTGCGCATCCTGCCGACCCTGGCCGCCTCCGGGCACAACACCCTGGTCGTCACGTACCGCAACGACCCCGAGGCGTTCCCCAGCCCCGACGCCCTCTTCCACCTCGGCCACACCGAGTGGCGTGACGTCCTGTCCGCGATCGACTACGCCCGCACCGCCGGCGCCCGCCAGGTGATCCTGTACGGCTGGTCGATGGGCGGAGCCGCGATCCTCAACCTGCTGCGCTCGTGGGACCACGGCGGCTTCGTCCGCGGGATCGTCCTGGACTGCCCCGTCGTCGACTGGATCGCGACGTTGCGGATGAATGCCCGCCAGCTCAACGTCCCGCCCCTGTGGACCTGGACCGCCCTCAAGCTGATCCAGCACCGCCTGGGCGTGCGCTCCGCCGATCTGAACTACCGCGACGTGCCCCTGGACGTCCCGACCCTGCTGTACGTCGACCACGACGACCGCACGGTCGCCCCCGAACCGACGGTCGCCCTGGCCACGGCCTGCCCATCCGTCCAGCTCGTCGAGACCCGCGAGGCCGGTCACTGCCGCAGCTGGAACCTCGATCCGGCCGCTTACGAGTCCACCGTGAGCACCTTCCTCAAGTCCCTCTGACGCGACAGGGGATACCGAGTTGGAGCCCTGCCGAGCGTGGGCTACGATTACCCGGCACGCTCGGGGTATAGCGCAGCTTGGTAGCGCGCTTCGTTCGGGACGAAGAGGCCGTCGGTTCAAATCCGGCTACCCCGACAGCGTCCAGGGCCGGTCTTCCACACGGGAGGCCGGCCCTGACTCATTTTTTTGTCATACCCCCGTGGGATGCTGCGGGCATGAGCAAAGGTGACCTCCACCGCTATCTGCAGTCCGGCCGCGATGCGCTGCTGTGGAAGCTGGAAGGGCTGTCGGAATTTGACGTACGGCGCCCGTTGGTGCCGACGGGCACCAACCTGCTCGGTCTGGTGAAGCACGTGGCGAGCGTCGAGTCGGGCTATTTCGGCGTGACGTTCGGCCGGCCGTTCGAGGAGCCGATGCCGTGGATCGGTCCGGGCGCCGAGCCGAGCGCCGACACGTGGGCCACGCCCGACGAGAGTCGCGAGCAGATCGTCGCCCTGTACCGGCGGGTGTGGGCGCACTCCGATGCCACGATCGAGGCGCTGCCGCTCGACGCCGCCGGGCAGGTGCCGTGGTGGTCCGCCGGGCACCGCGACGTGACGTTGCACCGGGTCCTGATCCACATGATCGCCGAGACGGACCGCCACGCCGGTCACGCCGACATCATCCGCGAGCTGATCGACGGCGCCGCCGGCTTACACCAGGGCAACGACAACCTGCCGGCCGAGGACAAGGCCTGGTGGGCGAGCCACTACGACCGCGTGGAGCGCGCGGCGAAGGAGGCCGGCGACAGGTGACGCCTTCGTTCTCGTGGTGAGCGGGGCCGTCGTGGTGAGCGGGGCCGTCGTGCTCATCGAGGGCGCGGCGGTAGGAGCTCCACCGGCGCGGGTCGCACCTGCGCCGGTGGGCGCGGTGGCGGCGGGCCCCACCGGTGTGGGCATCCGTCCATGTTGGTATCCGTCCACTTCGGCGGCGGCATCCGTCCGCGTTGGAGACGGTTCGATTGCGGGCGGCTACCGGCTGGCCGGCGGCGGTGGCTGCTGGACGTGTCGCAGGGCGGTGATGGCGACCGTGGTGTAGGACATCGTGAAGGAGCCGCCGAGGTGGTCGATGGCGGTGCCGACGCTGTCCAGGATCTCGGTCAGGCGGTCCTGGGGCAGGCGGGTGAGGACGCCTGACGTGGGGAGCTGGTCGAGCCAGGTGGCCGTGGTGTAGATGTGCTCCCAGGAAAAGGTCCACTCCTCCGGCTCGGTGAAGGCGCCGGTCGCGCGGATGCCGTCGGCGGCCTGGACGAACATCGGGCGGTACATCGCGACGCCCTGCACCGATGCCTGGATGGTGAAGGGGGTGTCGGGCAGGACCCGGTGGTAGACCTCGGCGAAGGTCTCCGCGACGGTCGGAGGCAGCTCCCAGGTGTGCCAGAAGGCCGCCAGCAGGCCGCCCGGCCTGAGCACCTCAGCGGCCTTGGCCGCGCCCGCCGAGGCGTCCACCCAGTGCCAGGCGGTGGCGGCGACGACGGCGTCGAAGGAGCGGCCCGCGGGGTCCCAGGACTCGAAGGTCGAGACCTCGGCGTCGATGCCGGCGGCGCGGGCGAAGGCGGCCATCCGGGGGTCCGGCTCGACGCCGAACACCGTGTGGCCGGCGGCTCGCAGCTGGCGGCTCGCGATGCCGGTGCCGCAGCCGACGTCGAGGACGTCCGGGCCGGGTGCGGTGGCGGTGATGCGGGCGATCAGCGCCTCCGGGTAGGCGAGGCGGGTCCGGTCGTAGCGCCCGGCGTCCACGCCGAACGACTCGGCGACCGCCCGGCGCTGCTCCGGGCTCGGACCCGGCTGCGACGACAACAACGCCGGACCCGGCCGCGACGAAGACCCCGAACCCAACGACGGCCCCGAACCTGACGACGGATCCGGACCTGACGACGGACCCGAAGCCGGCAACGGACCCGAAGCCGGGTCGAGGGACGGAGGGGGCGCGGGCGACGGCGGTAGAGTGACCATGCGCCCACTATAAATGGGCAAGCGCCCATTCGGAATGGGCGAGCGCCCACATGCAGGGGCGCGAGCCCGGAACAGCAGGACGGAGACACGGTGCCGACTGGGGTGGCGTTACGCGACGCGCGGCAGCAGTTGCTCGACGCGGCGGAGCGGGTGCTGTTGCGGGACGGGCCGGGGGCGTTGACCAGCAGGACGGTCACGGCGGAGGCCGGCTGCGCCAAGGGCGTCCTGCACCGGCACTTCAAGGACTTCGACGACCTGCTCGTCGAGCTCGTCCGCGACCACGCCGGGCGGACGAGGGCCCGCGGGGAGGCCCTGAAGGCCGCCGTGGGCACGGGCACCGTCCAGGACAACGTCGCCGAGGCGTTGGAGGAGTTGTTCACCTCGGTGGCGGTGGCGGTGGTGCCGCTGATGACGTTCCGGGACGAGCTGCGTGCCAGGCTGCGCCAGACCTGGCCCACGAGCCTGCCGGTGTTGCAGGAGGCGGCGGATTCGATCGCCGCCTATCTGGCCGCCGAGCGTGGCCTCGGCCGCATCGCCCCGGGGGCCGACACCGACACCCTGGCGAGGATGCTGATCGGCACGGGTCATCTGCTCTACGCCGACCGCCGCGTCGCCCCGCCGGCCGCCGAGACGGTCCGCGCGACCATCAGCGCCGCCCTGCCGGTGCGAGGCTGACGGGCGCGCGGCGCCAGAAGATGCGGCGTCAGAAGATCTTGCCGGGGTTGAGGATGTTGTCGGGGTCGAGGGCGGCCTTGATCGAGCGGTGCGCCTTCAGGCCGGTGGGGCCGATCTCCCGGGCGAGCCAGTCGCGCTTGAGGAGGCCGACGCCGTGCTCCCCGGTGGAGGTGCCGCCGAGGGCCAGGCCCAGGGACATGATGGCGTCGAAGACCTTCTGGCCGCGGGCCAGACTGGTGGGGTCGGAGCGGTCGATGACGATGATGGGGTGGAGGTTGCCGTCGCCGGCGTGGCCGACGGTGGCGACGACCACGCCGTGGGTCGCGGCGATGGACTCGATGCCTTCGATGAGCTCGACGAGCCGGGTGCGCGGGACGGCGACGTCGTCGACCATGATGCCGCCGCCGCCCGGGTAGAGCTGCGCGGCGAACTGCTCCAGCGCGGGGTGGGCGAGGCGGCGGGCGGCGAGGAGGGCGTCGGCCTCGACGCTGTCGGTGGCGACGTGGACGTCGGAGGCCTGTGCGTGGCGGCAGAGGGCGGCGATCGCGGCGAGGTCGTCGGGGGCCCGGCTGCCGGAGTCGACGGCGGCGATGAGCAGCGCGGCGGCGGTCGTGGGCAGGTCCATGGGGCGGTAGGCCTCGATGGCGCCGAGGCTGACCCGGTCGATGACCTCCAGCATGCTGGGCTGCAGGCCGGAGGCGATCACGGACGAGACGGCGGCGCCTGCGGCGGGGAGGGTGTCGAAGACGGCGACGAGGGTGAGCGAGTCGGCGGGCGCGGGGCGCAGCTTGACGGTGATCTCGGTGATGACGCCGAGGGTGCCTTCGGAGCCGACGAAGAGGCTGGTGAGGTCGTAGCCGGCGACGCCCTTGGCGGTGCGCCGGCCGCAGTTGAGGACCTCGCCGCTGGCCAGGACCACCTCGAGGCCGATGACGTGGTCGCTGGTGACGCCGTACTTGACGCAGCACATGCCGCCGGCGTCGGTGGAGACGTTGCCGCCGATGGTGGACTGCTCCCAGGAGCCGGGGTCGGGCGGGTAGTAGAGGCCCTTGCCGGCGACGGCGCGGCGGAGCTGGGCGTTGACGACGCCGGGCTGGACGACGGCGACACGGTTCGCGGCGTCGATGTCGATGATCTCGTTCATGGCGACGAGGGACAGCACGATCGCGCCGTCGATGGCGTTCGCGCCGCCGGCCAGGCCGGAGCGGGCGCCCTGCGGGATGACGGGGACGCGGTGCTGACTCGCGGCGCGGAGGACGGCGGAGACCTGGCCGGTGGTCCGGGGACGGACGACGACCGCGGGGGTGCCGTACGCGCACAGGTCGGCCTCGTCGTGCTCGTACGAACGCAGCAGGTCCGGGTCGGTGAGGACACCACCCTCGTGAGGCAGTGCGGCACGGAGCGCCTGAATGAGATCCATGCTGAGATCCATGTTTGGCAGGCTAGTAGGCGTGCTCTACATCGACACGCCGCGGTGGCCGGCGCACGGCAGGTTCTGGGCCCATCTGATCAGCGACGTGTCGGTGGCGGAGCTGCACGCGTTCGCGGAGCTGCTGGGGGCGCCGCGGCGCGGGTTCGAGCGGGATCACTACGACGTGCCCGCCGAGATGGCGCAGCGGGCCGTCTGGCTGGGTGCGGAGCGGGTGACCGGCAAGGAGATCGTGGCGCGCCTGAAAGCTGCCGGGCTGCGTCGGCCACGACATTTGTCCGGTTCGGCGGACGCATCCAGGACAGTGAAATAGCTGCTCAGGGGTTGTTTTTGGGGGTAACTTAGGCGACCCTTGCTTAGGTAAGGCTAAGCGAGGAGTGCAACCGTGTATGTCTGCATCTGTGCCCGCGTCCGGGAGTGCGAGATCCGGCGGGTCATCCGCGCCGGGGCGCACAGCGAGGACGCCGTCGGCGACGAGTGCGGCGCCGGCACCGGCTGCGGGACCTGCCTCGATCGGGTGGCAGACCTGATCGAGGCGGAGGCGCCGAATGCTGTATTGCCCGCTTTGGCCTAGAAAAGCGGTTACCCTGCCCACATGCAGGGGGATGCACGAGTCATTGAATTTCTCAACGAACAACTGACCGCCGAGCTCACGGCGATCAACCAGTACTTCCTTCACGCCAAGATGCAGGAGAACTGGGGATATACGGTCCTGGCGAAACACACCCGGCACGAGTCGATCGACGAGATGAAGCACGCCGAGGTGCTGACCGACCGGATCCTGTTCCTGGACGGCCTGCCCAACTACCAGCGCCTCTTCGCGCTGCGGATCGGCGAGACCGTCCCGGAGCAGTTCAAGTGCGACATGCAGATCGAGATGGAGGCCGTCGACCGGCTGCGGCGCGGCATCGAATACATGCGCTCGATCGGCGACGTGACGTCGGCCAACATCTTCGAGGAGATCCTCGAGGACGAGGAGCACCACGTCGACTACCTGGAGACCCAGCTGGCCCTCATCGAGAAGCTGGGCGAGCCCTTGTATCTGCAGAACGTCACGGAGCACCCAGAAGCGTCGTGATCTCGGTCCGCAGGTTGTCGTGTGCGCGGGCGGTCCACTCCGCCCGCGCCGGCACCGCGCGGAACAGCGATGGCTCGGCGAGGAACGCCCCCAGGATCTGCGCCCGCCCGGAGCGGAAGGCTTCCTCAGGGACAGCCGCGTACTCCGCTCGTACAGACGCCGCATAACGGGCATAGTCCGCCGGCGGCGCCGCGAGGATGGCGAGGTCGGCGTCCGCGAGCAGCGCGCCGTTGCGGTCACCGCCGGCGACGGTGTGGCCCGCCGTGAGACGGACGAGCCGGGCCACCTCGGCCACCCGGTCCGGCGGGACGCCCAGGCCGGGCAGCACGTCCAGCGCCAGGGCGGCGCTGCGCTCCTCGTTGTCGGCGGCGAACGGCTCGTAGACCGCGTCGTGGAACCACGCCGCCATCCGCACGGCATCGACGTCGTCGGCGGCATCGCCATGATCGTCGATGACCTGGAGCATGAATCCCAGGTGGTCGAGGGTGTGGTACCGCCGGTGCGGCTCCGACCAGCGGGCGATCAGATCGACCCCGATCGAAGCATCACCGGGAAACAGGCGCTGCCAGTCAGCCAACGACACCATACGAGGACTGTAGGGCCTCCACGATGTGCTCGATGCTGACCGCCCGGCCCGCGGCGCGGTCGCGCTGGTGGTCCGGCAGCAGCGGCAGCGTCACGGAGCGCAGCGTCTGCGCGTCCGGCGGCTCCGTGAGCCGGTGCCGGGCCCGCAGGCCGTCCGCGGCGCCGATCAGCCGCGCCGCGTGCCCCGGGTCGTCGGCCGCGACCAGCGCCGCGACCACGTCCAGCGAGATCGCCAGGTCCAGCCGGTCGCCGACCTCGTGCCGGGTGACCAGCGCGGTCACCAGCAGCCGCAGCGCCTCGACCCGGTCGCCCTCCAGCCGGGCGGCGAGGCCGAGCTGGTGCTGGGCCATCGCGGCGCCGAACGCGTCGCCGATCTGCCGGCTGAGGGTGAGGCTCTCGTCGAGGGCCTCGCGGGCCGCGGCGATGTCGCCCCGGGCGAGCATGATCTGCCCGAGGCACTCCAGGGCGAGCAGGATGCCCCGCGTGTTGCCGGCGGCGCGCTCCAGCGCGAGGCACTCGGTGGCGTAGCGCTCGGCGACCGCGATCTCACCCTGCGACAGGGAGACCTTGCTCAGGTTGCCCAGCGACGCGGCGACCCCCTGCGGCACGTCGAGCTCCCGCCAGATCGCCAGGCTGTGCCCGAACTGCTCGGTCGCGGCCGCGTGGTCGCCGCCGCCGATCGCCGCGATGCCCATCGCGTTGTGCGCGTGGCCCACGGTGGCGCGGTCCCCCGCCGCGGTCGCCTTCTCCAGGGCGGAGGCGCCGTAGCGGAACGCCTCCTCGTGCTCGTCCTGGGTCGCGGCGAGGATGGCGGCGGCGTGCAGCAGCCGCGCCAGGGCGCCGTCCTCGAGTCCCGGGGCCGCCAGCAGCGCCGTGAGCCATTCGCGACCCTCGTTGATGTGGGCGCCGTTTCGCCAGTACCGCCAGAGCCCCAGACAGATCCGGGTCTTGATGCCCACGCCCGCGTGCGCGAAGGCGGCCCGCACGTTCTGGTAGTCCGCCTCGACCCGGCCGGTCCACTCGACCTGCTCCGGCCCGGACAGGCCGGCGGCCGACGCCTCCGCGAACTCGGCGTAGAAGTCGGCGTGCCGGTCCAGGGGCGCGGCCTCGTCGCCGAGCCGGTGCCTGGCGTACGAGCGGATCGTCGACAGCAGCCGGAACCGGCCGTCGTCCTCGTCCCGGACGACCAGGTGCTTGTCGACGAGCCCTTCGAGCCGCTTGACCAGCAGGTCGAGGTCGCCGCCGGGCAGCGTGACGGCGAGCGCGGCGGCGGCCGTCCAGCCGCCGGCGAACACGGACAGCTCCGTGAGCAGCCGCTGCCCCTCGGCGTCGAGCAGCACGAAGCTCCAGTCGATCGCCCCGCGCAGGGTCTGCTGCCGTGCCGGCAGGTCCCGCGGCCCGGCGCCGCCGAGGGAGTCGAGGTCGCGGTCGAGGTGCTCGGTGAGGTGGTTGAGCAGCTCGTCGGGGGTCCAGCGGTCGATGTGCGCGGCGGCCAGCTCGATGGCGAGCGGCAGGCCGTCCAGGCGCCGGCACAGCGCCGCGACCGGCAGCGCCGTGTCGATGGTGATCTCGAAGTCGGCGTCGACGGCCCGGGCGCGCTGCTCGAAGAGCGTCACCGCGGGCGAGTCGGCGAGCGTCGGCACCTGGTACACCTGCTCGCCGTAGAGCGAGAGCCGCTCCCGGCTGGTGACCAGGGCGCGAACCCCCGGCGCCGCGGCCAGCAGGTCGCTGACCAGGGCCGCGCCGTCGTCGACGACCTGCTCGAAGTTGTCCAGGACCAGCAGCAGCTCCGACTCCTCGAGCTGGTCCAGCACGGTGTCGAAGAGGTGCTGGTCGGGCAGCTCGCTGACCTGGAGCGCCCGCGCCAGGGCGGCGGTCATCTGCTCGGCGTCGGTGCTGTCGGCGAGCGGCACGAACACGGCGCCGCCCTCGAAGTCGTCGGCGGCGACGGTGGCGGCCGCCAGCGACAGGCGGGTCTTGCCGATGCCGCCGGGGCCGACCAGCGTGACCAGCCGCGCGTCCCGGATCAGGGCGGCGACCTTCGCGGTCTCCCGGTCCCGTCCGACGAGCCGGGTCATCGGCACGGGCAGCCGGCTGCGGCGGCGCCTCGCCTTCGGTGGCTTGACCGTCCAGGTGCCGTCGGAAGCGCCGATGAGCTCGCCCTGCGACCGCAGCCGGGCCAGCTCCGCCTCGGCCTTCGCCGGCAGGCCGCCGGAGCGCTCGACGAGCCGGTCGACCAGCGCCTTGCTGGGCTCGCCGGCCAGGGCGATGCGCATCCAGATGCGCAGCGTCGCCGGCGACCACGGGGTCAGCTCGACGACGGCCTCGCGCAGCCCGGTGCGGCGCGGGTCGTCGTCGCGCGGGTTCGTGGTCGCGTACACGATCGCCGCGGCGTCCCCGAGCTCCGGCAGCGGGTCACCCACGTCCGCCAGCAGGATGCATCCGGGGGTTCGCTCCGCCGCCAGTACCGCCGGAAAACCGCGCAAACGGGCGATCTGGGCGACTTCACGGAGGAAACGGGTGTGGCCCGCGCCCGGTGGGCCGACGATCCGCAGGGCGGCGTGGCCACCGGCGGCGACCCGCGTGAGGAACTCCTGCGTGCTGCTCAGCGCCGCGTCGCGCTCCCACAGCCGGGACGAGCCGCCGCCCTGGCCGCCCGAGACCTCGACGTCGTCGCCGACCGCCTGCCCGCGGCCGCGGCGCTTCGCGAGATAGTTGCGGCGGTCGGCGGCGGCGATCAGGGTCTCGCCGTCGGTACCGTCGACCGGGCTGGTCGCCACGCCGAGGCTGATCGACAGGTGCAGCGGCGGGGTGCCGGCGAACTCCCGGGCGCGGATCTCGTCGGTCAGCCGGATCGCGAGGCGCAGCGCCTCGTCGGCGCCGGTGTTGGGCAGCAACAGCACGAACTCGTCGCCGCCGTAGCGGAACAGCATGTCGTCGGTGCGGATGAGCTCGGCGATCCGGTCGGCGAGCTGGCGCAGCAGCAGGTCGCCGCGGAGGTGGCCGAAGGCGTCGTTGACCGTCTTGAAGTGGTCGACGTCGAACAGCAGCAGGCTGCACCCGGCGACGTCGTGCAGGGCGTCGTCCAGCGCGGCACGCGAATGAGCACCGGTGACTGGATCCATCGTCACCGGTGCTGGGCCGCCCTGCACGTTCATTGTCAACTTGATCGGCCTTCCGGGGTCGCCGATGAGGTGTTCAGCAGGTTTTGACCGTCCGGTGTCCACCCGCTGGATGTTCGTCGGCGCCGAATGTCCCTTTGCGTCCGCGCGGCGTGACTATCTGTGAACACTCCCGCATGTTGGGTGAGCCAAGGTCGGCGCCTCCGGTGGCGCCGTGGACGTCTTGCAGGTCATCGCCGGGATCGACTGGGCCGTGCAGCACCGCAACGACGACAAGGCCAACCCGATCCGGATCATCACCCTCGCGTACCCAGCCGACCTTCTACGACCCGCTGAACTACGCCGTCGAGAACGCGTGGCGCAACGGTGTCGTCGTCGTCGCCGCGGGCGGCAACGCCGGCACCGTCGCCACGCTCACCAACCCGGCCAACGACCCGTCGGTCCTGTCCGTCGGCTCGGCCTCGGTCAACAACACCGTCAGCAGCGCCGACGACACCGCGTCGTCGTTCGACTCCCGCGGTGTCGCGCGCAACCTGGACCTGCTCGCACCCGGCGAGCAGATCGTGTCGCTGCGTGACCCGGGCTCCTACCTCGACCAGACCCACCTGGGCGCCCGCGTGGGCGACCGGTACTTCCGGGGCAGCGGCAGCTCGCAGGCCGCGGCGGTGACGTCCGGCGGCATCGCCCTGCTCCTGCAGAAGCGCCCCACCCTCACCCCCGACCAGGTCAAGGCGCTGCTCAAGAGCACCGCCACGGCGCTGCCGAGCGGCGTGGGCGAGCTCAACCTGGCCGCGGCGGTCAAGGCCGCGACGCCGGCCACGGTCCAGAGCGCCGGCACGGCGGCGGGCGTCGGGTCGCTGGAGTCCGTTTCAGTCGCCGCCGCCTGAGTCGCCGCCTGAGTCGCCGCCGTCCCAGTCGCTGCCGCCGTCGTCGCCGTCGGCGTCACCATCGGAGCCGCCACGGCCCCTGCGGCGTCCGGCGCCGCGCCGGTTGTTCCGGCTCGACCGCGCCACCTGCCCGCCGGCGAGCCGCGCCCGGCGCAGCACCTCCTCGCGGCTGAGCTCCCGCCTTCTCGACCGCTTCGCGGCGGCGACCGCCACGATCACCACCAGCAGCAGCACGATGCCGATCCCGATGCCCCACACCATGCGAGCATCATCGTCCGGTTTCTATGCCGGACGCTGCTCGGACTTCGTCAAGGTCTGCTCATTTCTCCCGCGACCGCCGTGCGGCCTTCATGCGGTCTTTATGCGATCGCCGTGCGGTCTGACCGGAAGCCGCGGACGTCCGGGACGCCGAGGCGGGCGGCGTCGGCGGTCAGGTCGTCCGGCATGCGCTGCGACTCCTGCTCCGCCGCGACCCGTGCCAGGTAGTGGTCGATCTCCGTGGACCGGGTCGCGGCGTCCCAGCCGAGCACCTCGCCCATGATCGCGGCGGTCTCCGAGGCCGAGGCGGCGCCGCGGTGGTCGGTCTCGAAGGAGATCCTGGTCCGGCGGGTCAGCACGTCCTCGAGGTGCAGGGCGCCCTCGGCGAGCGCCGCGTACGCCACCTCGGCCGCGAGGTACTCCGGCGCGCCGGGCAGCGGGCGGCGCAGCGACGGGTCCAGGGCGAGGACGTCGAAGGCGAGCGAGCCGTACCGCTCCAGCAGGTGCTCCAGGACGCCGACGGAGATCCCGTGCCGGCGGGCGAGGTCGGCGCGGTTGGTCCACAGCGAGTGGTAGCCGTCGGCGCCGAGCAGTGGCAGGTCGGCGGTGCGGGAGGCGGGGACCAGCCCGCCGTGCCGGCGCAGGCCGCCGAGGCGGTGCGCGACGCGGTCGATGACGTCGGCGGCCATCACCCGGTACGTCGTGTACTTCCCGCCGGCGATCAGCATCAGCCCCAGCATCGGCTCGACGACGGCGTGGGTGCGCGACAGCGCGGAGGTCTGCTCGTCCTTGCTGTGCGGCTGCCGGTGGCGGGCCTCGCGGGACAGCAGCGGCCGGAGGCCGGCGTAGACGCCCTCGATGTCGGCGGTCGACAGCGGCCGGTCCAGGACCTCGTTGACCTGGCCGAGCAGGTAGGAGATGTCGGTCGCCGAGGCCGCCGGATGGCCACGGTCGAGGTTCCAGTCGGTGTCGGTGGTACCGATGATCCAGTGCCCGCCCCAGGGGATGACGAACAGCACCGACGTCTGGGTGCGCAGGATCAGGCCGGCCTCGCCGGTGATCGCGGAGCGGGGCACCACCAGGTGGACGCCCTTGCTGGCGCGGACCTGCATGCCCGCCGACTCGCGCGGGCCGGTGCCGGACAGCATGCCTGCGATGTCGTCCATCCACACGCCGGTCGCGGCGACGACGGTGCGGGCGTGGACCTCGAACTCCTCGCGGGACTCCAGGTCACGGACCCGCACGCCGGTGACCTCGCGCGCGTCGCGGAGCAGCCCGACCGCACGGGCGCTGGGCACGACGGCCGCGCCGAGGCTGGCGGCGGTGCGCGCGAGCGTCGCGACGAGCCGGGCGTCGTCGACCTGGCCGTCGTAGTACTGGATGGCGCCGCTGATCGCGTCCTCGCGCAGCGACGGGAAGCGGCGGTGGGTCTCCGTGCGGGACAGGTGCCGGTGCAGCGGCATCCCCCGCGGCGCGGACCCGTGCAGCTGGGCGGCGGTGGCGAACGCGTCGTAGAGGCCGACGCCGGCGCCGTAGTACGCCCGCTGCCAGACCCGCTGGACGACGCCGGTCAGCCCCCGGTGCGCGGGCAGCGGCACCAGGATCGGCACCGGCCGCACCAGGTGCGGCGCGAGCCGGGTCGCGAGCAGCCCACGCTCCTGCAGCGCCTCGGCGACCAGGCCGAACTCGAGCTGCTCCAGGTAGCGCAGGCCGCCGTGGATCAGCTTCGAGGACCGGCTGGACGTGCCGGAGGCGAGGTCGCGGGCCTCGACGAGCGCGACGGACAGCCCGCGGGACGCGGCGTCGAGCGCCGCCCCGGCGCCGGTGACCCCACCGCCGATGATCAGGACGTCGAAGCGCTCCCGGCGCAGCCTGGAGACGTCCTGCGCGCGGCGGGCGGGCGACAGGCGGCTGGCCTCGAAACGGGACGTGGAGGGTTCACGGCGCACCTCACTACGGTAGCCGCGCCCGTCACGGGGCATCACATCATCGTGTCCATCACCGAACGCATCATCAACGCGCCCGTGGAGCAGGTCTTCGCCGTCCTGTCCGACGGGTGGACCTACAGCGACTGGGTCGTCGGCACCGCGCACATCCGCGACGTCGACCCGGCATGGCCCGAGCCCGGCTCGCGGCTGCACCACAAGGCCGGCCCGTGGCCGATGTCGATCAAGGACCACAGCGAGTCGCTGGACTGGATTCCCGGCCGGATGCTGCTGCTCAGGGTCCGTCTGTGGCCCGCGGGCGTGGGGCAGGTGCGCTTCACGCTCGACCCGCTGGACGCCCAGGCGACCCGGGTGACGATGCAGGAGCAGTTCACCAGCGGGCCGATGCTCGCGGTCCAGAACAAGATCGGCGACGTGGTGCTGCACTACCGCAACGGCGAGGCGCTGACCCGGCTGGCGGATCTCGCGGAGCGGTCACCGGTCGCCCGCCGCCTGGCTCACCGGTAGATCGCCCGCATCGCCCTCCCGATGCCCGCGGCGTAGGCGTCGCCGAGCAGCGGACGGTGGCGGGCCAGCGCCGCCCGGGCCGCGTTGGCGCCGGCGGCACCGTGCACGCCGCCGCCGGGGTGGGCGCTGGAGCTCGCCAGGAACAGCCTGTCCACGGGCGTGTCCGCGCGTCCGAGACCGGTCACCGGCCGCCAGACGAGCTGCTGGAACGCCGCCGCGGTACCCCCGTTGATCGCGCCGTCGACGAGGCTCGGGTTCTTCTGCGCCAGCTCCGCCGGGCCGCTGACGTGCCGCGCCAGGACCAGGTCGTCGAAGCCTGGCGCGTGCCGGCGCACCGCGTCCTCGACCCGGGCGATCTGCGTGCGGACCATCTCCGCGTCGACCTCGCCGGGCTTCGCGGGGCGCGGCAGGTGCGTGTAGGCCCACAGCGACTCCGTGCCGGCCGGCGAGCGGGTCGCGTCGGCCGTCGTCATCTGCCCGATGAGCAGGAACGGGTCCTCGGGCGCGCGGCCGGCGGCGAGGTCCGCCGCGTACCGCTGGGGGTCGGTGCCGAGGTGGACGGTGCCCGCGCCCGCGACGTCCGGCGAGATCCACGGGACCGGGCCCGACAGCGCCCAGTCGATCTTCAGCGTGGCGTTGTCCCAGCGGAAACCCTCCAGGTCCTGCAGCAGCCGGACCGGCAGGTGCTCTTGCAAGATCAGGCTCTGGTACAGGGTGGGCGCCGGCACGTCCGCGACGACGGCGCGACGCGCGCGGACCAGCCGGCCGTCGGTGCACCGGACACCGAGCGCCCTGCCGCCGCCGACGACCACCCGGTCGACCATGGCGCCCGTGCGGATCTCGCCCCGGCGCCCGAGGCGGCGGACCAGGGCGTCGGTGAGCTGCTGGGCGCCGCCGACGGGCACCGGGAACCCGTGCTGCTGGCCGAGCATCGCGAGCAGCCAGCCGAAGCCGCCGCTGGCCGCGTCGTCGGGGGCCAGGTCGGTGTGCAGGGCCAGGCCGGTGAGCAGCAGCCGGCCGCCGTCGCCGTGGAAGAGCTCCTCGCCGAGGACCCGGGCCGGGACGAGGAACCGGCGGCCGAGGCGAAGCGCCTCGCCGAGCCCGGCGCGGGCGGCGAGCCGCACCCCGGAACGGACCGGGGGAAACGGGGTCAGCAGCGACGGGAGGAGGTCGGCGGAGAGTCGGCGCCACTGCTCGTACACCTGCCGCCAACGTGAACCGTCGCCCGGTGCGAACCGCTCCAGCGACTCCGCCGTGAGGTCCAGCTCCCGGCTGAGCACGGCCGCACGCCCGTCCGGGAACAGGTGCGCGACGACCTCGGGCGCGTGCGTCCAGCGCAGTCCGTGCGCCTCGAGGTCGAGCGCGAGCAGCGGCGGCGACCCCGCGCCGAGGGGGTAGAACGCGCTGCACAGGTCGCTCAGGAAACCGGGCGCGGTGATCTCCGCCGAGCGGACGGCGCCGCCGACGTGCCCGGTGCCCTCCAGCACGAGCACGTCCCAGCCCGCGTCGGCGAGCATGTTGGCGGCGACCAGACCGTTGTGCCCGGCGCCGATGACCACCGCGTCGACCGTTTCCCGCATGCCCCTCAGTTTGCCCCCGCGGCTCATCCGAAACTGTCGTAGGCGAGTCGTAGAGTGCGGCCATGGGTCGATCACGGGGTTGGGCGCTGGGATTGACCATTGTCCTCGGCCTCTGGGCGGTGGCGGTCACGGTCGCCGTCCACGCCGGGGTCTGGGTCGTCGGCGAGGGCCTGCTCGCGCTGGGATTCGAGCTGCCGTCGTTCGTGTGGCCGGCCGCGGGCTGGCTCGCCGCCCTTCTGGTCGCGGGGCCCGCCTTCCTGCTCGCCCGGCTGTCGCGTGTCGCGTTCGCCCAGGTCGCGGGCAGGCAGTGGGCGCTGACCGCGCTGCTCGGCGGGCTGCTCGGCACGGCGCGGATCATCCCCACCACCGCCCACGAGGGCTATCTGGCGCTGCTCGCCGTGACCGCCGCGGTCGCCGCGACCGTGCACCGCGCCGTCCGGGGGCGGGCGCCCCGGTCCAACGGCTGGCTGTTCTGGCTGTGCCTCGCGATCGGGCTGGTCGCGCTGCTGCCGTGGCTGTGGGTCGGCGCGTTCGGCGGCCAGGTGGAGACGGTCCTGGCCGCGCTCGCCGCGGTGGCGGTCGCCTGGCTCGCGGTGCGACCGGCCACGGCGCTCGCCGACGCCGGCTCCTCGATCCGCAGCGTCTGGGGCGGCACTGCCATCGGCGGCCTGACCGCCGGGGTCGGCCTGGTCACGCTCGTCGCGGGCGCCGGCGAGCCGGCGGTGCAGCTGTTCGCGATGGTGGCAGTGCCGCCGCTGGCGTTCGCGCTGGCCGCGCTCGCCCGCCGCGGCCACCCGTCGGCGCTCGCCCTGCTGGCGCCCGCGCTGTTCGGCCCGCTCGCCCTGGTCGACCCCGAGGAGACGTCGCTGCTGCTCGGGCTGCGCGACGTGGCGTTCTGGTCGGCGATCGGCGCCCTAGTCGGCCTGGTCCTGGCGCTGGCGGTCGCCGCGGCGGCGGTGCCGGCGACCGGGCGGATCGTGTGGCGGCCCGGGTTCGCCGCGCTCGCCGCGGCCGTCGTGCTCGCGGGCGGCGCCACCGTATATGCGACGCTCGGCCAGCCCGGCTTCCACGGCGAGCACCTCTTCGTGATCATGAAGGAGCAGGCCGACCTGAGCGGCCTCCGCGAGGTGCCCGACCGCACCACCCGCATCCGGCAGACCTATGAGCGGCTCGTCGGCACCGCCGAGCGCTCGCAGGCGTCGCTACGCGGCGCGCTGCGCTCCAGGGGCATCGACTACACGCCCTTCTACCTGGTCAACGGCATCGAGGTGGCCGCCGGGCCGCTCGCGCGGCGCTGGCTGGAGGGCCGGCCCGAGGTCGACCGCGTCCTGCTCAACCCGCGGCTGCGCCCGCTGCCGGCCGTCGCGGCACCGACCCGCGGCGTGTTGCCCGCGCCGACCGCCCCGCCGTGGAACCTGACCCTCATCAAGGCCGACCAGGTGTGGTCCCACTTCACGACCGGGCGCGGCATCGTCGTCGGCAGCTCCGACTCCGGCGTCGACGTCACCCACCCGGCGCTGCGCACGTCGTTCCGCGGCTCCGACGACTCCTGGTTCGACCCTGTCGACCACACTGCCGCCCCCGCCGACCACAACGGCCACGGCACCCACACCCTCGCCACCGCGGTCGGCGCCGGCGTGGGGGTCGCTCCGGGAGCGCAGTGGATCGCGTGCTCCAACCTCCCGCGCAACCTGGGCAGCATGGCCAACTATCTGAGCTGCCTGCAGTTCATGCTGGCGCCGTTCCACCCGGGCGCCGACCCCCTGCACGACGGCCAGCCCGACCGCGCCCCGCAGGTCCTCACCAACTCCTGGGGCTGCCCCTCCGTCGAGGGCTGCGACACCCGCTCCCTGCGCCACGCCGTCGACGCCTTCGCCGCGGCCGGCATCTTCTTCGTCGCCGCCGCCGGCAACACGGGCCCCGGCTGCGCCACCGTCACCGACCCCCCGGCCAACTACGCCGCCACCTTCACCGTCGGCGCCGTCACCAGCACGTCGCAGGTCGCCTCCTTCTCCAGCCGCGGCCCCACCCCCGACAACCTCCCGAAGCCCGACCTGATGGCCCCCGGCGCCGCCGTCGTCTCCGCCCTGCCGGGCGGCGGCTATGGCGCCCTGAGCGGCACCTCCATGGCCACCCCACACGTGGCGGGCGTGGTCGCCCTGATGTGGGCGGCGAACCCCGCCCTCATCGGCAACATCGAACAGACCCGCGCCATCCTCATCCACACCACCCAGCCCGTCGACACCTCCACCTCTTCCTGCGGCCCCACCGACACCGCGGGCGCCGGCCTCGTCGACGCCATGGCCGCCGTCACCGCCGCCACCGCCACCCACCCGACCCCTTAACCCCGCCGCCCCCACCGCTGCTCGACCTTCCCCTGCGGCCCTCCGCCACCCGCCCTCGCCAACACCCGGTCACGCCAACCAACCTCTGAACCTGCCGTTCACCGCTCCTCGGCTCCCCTTGCGGCCCCTTCGACACCGGCCACCGAACCAACCCCTAGCCGGACGCCACCCACCGCTTCACGGTCTTCCCCACGGCTCCGTCGACGCCGCCAGCGCAGGCCTCGCCAATACACCGCCCAACCAACGCTTAGCCCGACGCTGTCCACCGCTCGTCCGTCTCTCCCTACGGCTCCCCCGAAACCGGCCTCACCGACGCATCGGCCACCGCCGTCGTTGCCACCCAAACCAACCCTTAGCCTTCGAACCCCTCCGGCGCTGCGGCGCCAGCCTCGCCGATACACCGGCCTCCATTACCCAACCAATCCCTGAGATCCGGACGCTGCCTACCGATCCTCGACCTCCCAATGCGGCCCGCCCGACACCGCCGACACCGGTCTCGCGGACACTCCAGCCGCCGCTACCGAACCAACCCCTCACTCGATTCCACCCACCGCTTCACGGCCTCCCCCTGCGGCTCCGCCGGGGCCGGCCTCGCCGACACACCGGTCAATGGCACCGACCAACCAAACCCTCAGCCCGACGCCGCCCACCGCTCATCGGTCTCTCCCCACGGCTCCGCGGAAACCGGCCTCATCGACGCACCCGCCACCACCCTGTGCCCGCGGCCCTCCGACACCGCAGCGCCGGCCTCGCCGATATACGGACCGCCGCCACCCAACCAATCCCTCAACCCGACACTGCCTGCCGCTCCTCGGCCTCCCTGTGGCCCGCCGACGCCAGCCTCATCGACGCACCGACGCCACCATCACCCAACCCTTAACCCGACGCCGCGCACCGCTCCACGGTCTCCCACTGCGGCTCCGCTGACACCGCCAGCGCCGGCCTCGTCGTCGTGCTGGCCGCCGTCACTGCCGCGGCCTGTTCGACGACGCGACCGCCTGCGCCACGCACAGGCTCGGGTTTGCCGATCGTCGCGCACCACCGTGTTCGGCGGGCTGGCCTGACCCGCAACCGGACGTGTGCAGGCAAGGCGGCCTGCCGTTCCGTACCAGCGCGAACAGGTCGACGCCCCGGCCCGGGGCACCCCCCAGCCCTCAACCTGCCGCGTTCTCCGCGCCTGTCCAGCCTCCGCGGTATCGGTTCGCATCGGCGGAGGCCCCGACACGGGCGGCGGGTGGCTGGCGAAGCTGCGGATGGCGCGCTTTGATCAAGGTGACAGGGTCGGGGCGGTCGAACAGTTAGGTATGTTTACCAAATGATCGGTGAGTGGGTGGGTGGGCCTGAGGTGGCTCGGTTGTGTGCGGGGGCGCTGGACCTGCCGGAGGATGCCCGGGAGGCGGAGGAGCTGATAAACCGGCTGGCGGCGCCGCCTGAGGGGCGGGTCGCCGTGCGGCTGGTGGAGCTGGACGACGCGGGGGACGCGGTCGGCGTGGTGTTCGGGTCGATCAGCGACAGAGACCCAGCGCTCGGGCACATCGAGCTGCTCGCGGTGGAGCCCGGGCGGCGGCGGGAGGGGATCGGCAGCGGGTTGCTGGCGGCGGCGGAGCGGCGGCTGGCGGAGGTCGGGGCGCGGAGGATCCGGATCGGGGGCAACCCGCCGTGCTACGCGTGGCCGGGGATCGACGTGCGGTACACGCCGGCGGTGTGCCTGGCGGAGCGGGCCGGGTACCAGCGGACCGACACCGCCTGGAACATGACGGCCGACCTGAGCCAGGTGAGCGCGACGCAGCAGGCGGACGAGGAGCGGCTGGAGAAGGCCGGGGTCAAGGTCCTGCGGGCGGGCAGCGACACGCCGGAGTGGGTGCGGGGCATCTGGGGCGACGGCTGGGCCTGGGAAGCGGCGCAGTCGATGGGGTGCTGGGTCGCGGTGAGGGACGGCGAGATCCTGGGGTTCGCGGCGTACGGTGCGAACCGCCCCAGCTGGTTCGGGCCGATGGGCACCGCGCCCGCGGCGGAGGGGCTCGGGGTTGGGCGGGTGCTGCTGCGGCGGTGCCTCGCGGACCAGTTCGACGACGGGCACCTGACGGCGCAGATCGGGTGGGCCGGGCCTGTCGCGTTCTACTCGAAGACGGTCGGCGCCCGGCTCGAACGCGTCTTCTGGATCTACACGAAAGACGTACACCTGCCGCAAACGCAATAAGCGCATGAAGGGCAGGCCGTGGGTTCGCCACGATCCTGCCCCGCACACGTCGCACCAGCGCCCAGTGATCCCCCGTCATGCCACGGGCGGCCGGTGCCGTCTCAACAACCCGACTCGAAGCCCCAGGGGCTGGGTCAGCGGTCGGGCTGGTTGGCCCGCTTGTCCTGCGCGGTGGTCTGCTGCTCCTGCTGGAGCTTCTTCGCCTGCATGGTGGCCGTGTTCGCGGTCGCCTGCTGTCCCGCGATGTCCGCGTCCGGGGTGATCATCATGTCGTCGGAACGGTCTGGGTCCATGTAGCCGAGGTCGTCTTCGCTGCGGTGCATACCGCGGCTGTCGAAGTTGCTGTTCTTCTGTGACTTACCCATGGCTTCCCCCTCGTGTAGGCCGCTCCCACCATATGAGGACCGTTCACGTGATGCGGGCAAATTCCACATTTCGCATCTAGAGTCGTGGGGATGAGCGGTGCGATACCAGTCATCGACGGCCACAACGACCTGCCGTGGCGGCTGCGGATGCGCGGCCCGGCCGACATCGCGGGTCACGCCGCAGGGCTGCACACGGATCTCCCCCGCCTCCGGCAGGGCGGCGTCAAGGCGCAGTTCTGGTCGGTGTACGTCCCGTGCGGCATCCCTCAGTCCGAGGCCACCGTGAAGGTGCTCGAGCAGATCGACCTGGTGCACCGGCTGGTCGACGCGCACCCCGGCGAGCTCGCGCTGGCGACGACCGCCGACGAGGTCGAGCGGATCAGCGAAACCGGACGGATCGCGTCGCTGCTCGGCGCCGAGGGCGGGCATTGCATCGATGACTCTCTCGGCGTTTTGCGCAGTCTGTACCGCCTGGGCGTCCGCTACCTCACGCTCACCCACGGCAAGAACACCGCCTGGGCCGACAGCGCGACGGACGAGCCCGCGGTCGGCGGCCTGTCGGCGTTCGGCGTGGAGGTGGTCCGCGAGCTGAACCGGCTCGGCATGATGGCCGACCTGTCGCACGTGGCCCCCGAGACGATGCACGCGGCGCTCGACGTGTCCACGGCGCCGGCGTTCTTCTCGCACTCCTCCGCCCGCGCCCTGTGCGACCACCCGCGCAACGTCCCCGACGACGTCCTCACCCGGGTCCGCGACACCGGCGGCGTGGTGATGGTGACGTTCGTGCCGTTCTTCCTCAACGAGACCTGCCGCCAGTGGGGCGACGAGCTCGTCCGCATGGAGGACGCCATCCCCGCCGAGTACGGCTCCCAGGAGTTCGAACGCCTGCAGCGCGACTGGATCGCCGCCAACCCCTGCCCCCCGTCCACCGTCCGCGACGTCGCCGACCACGTGGAGCACGTCCGCGACGTCGCCGGCATCACCGCGGTCGGCATAGGCGGCGACTTCGACGGTACGGAAGTCCTGCCCACCGGCCTCCACGACGTGTCGACGTACCAGTCCCTGTTCGAGGAACTGCGGACCCGCGGCTGGTCCGACGCCGACCTGCGCCGCCTGGGCTGGGAGAACACACTGCGCGTCCTGCGCGACACCTGCGGCTGACCCCACACCCCGCCATGATCGAAGGACGGATCCGGCCGCCCGCACAACCAGATCCGTCCTTCGATCATGGCTGGAGGACGGAGACGCCACGGCACCGTGCTGATCACGGCAGGCAAACCACAGACAAGAACGCAGCCCGGCCCAGCCGACCACGGCGAATCGCCGCGGGGCCGACCAGCGCCGGGGCGACAAACACCGAGCGGAATCGCGACCGGGCCGACCAACCGCCAGAGGAAGGCGGCCAACCACAGGCAGAAGAACCACGGTTGGGCCGACCAGACGCCGGAGGACGGCCGACCACAGGCGGAATCGCCCGGTCAGAGAGGGCCCCGGTCAGACGCCGAGCGGCGGAGACGGCCCGCCGCGCAACAAACCGTCAGCGACGGGCGGGGCCAGCGGCCGACCGTCAGCGCCGGGGCTGGAGCCAGCGGCAAACCGTCAGTGGCGGGGCTGAGGCCCGCGGCAAACCGTCAGTGGCGGGTCGGAAGTGTGTGGACAGCAAGAAGGGCAGGCCCGGAACGGGCCTGCCCTTCTTGGAAGAGCTGGACTCAGAAGTCCATGTCGCCGCCGCCGGGGGCGCCCGCGGGGGCCGGGGTCTTCTCCGGCTTGTCCGCGACCACTGCCTCGGTGGTGAGGAAGAGCGCCGCGATCGAGGCGGCGTTCTGCAGGGCGGAGCGGGTGACCTTGGCCGGGTCGATGATGCCCTCGGCCAGGAGGTTCACGTAGTCGCCGCTGGCGGCGTTGAGGCCCCAGCCGGCGTCCAGGTTGCGGACCTTCTCGACCACGACGCCGCCCTCGAGGCCGGCGTTCACGGCGATCTGGCGCAGCGGCGCGTCAAGGGCGACCTTGACGATGTTGGCGCCGGTGGCCTCGTCGCCGACCAGGTCCAGCTTGTCGAAGGCCGACTTGCCGGCCTGGACGAGCGCGACGCCACCGCCGGGGACGATGCCCTCCTCGACGGCCGCCTTCGCGTTGCGCACGGCGTCCTCGATGCGGTGCTTGCGCTCCTTGAGCTCGACCTCGGTGGCCGCGCCGACCTTGATGACCGCGACACCGCCGGCGAGCTTCGCCAGGCGCTCCTGCAGCTTCTCGCGGTCGTAGTCCGAGTCCGACTTCTCGATCTCGGCACGGATCTGCGCCACCCGGCCGTTGATGCCCTCGGCGTCGCCGGAGCCCTCGACGATGGTGGTCTCGTCCTTGGTGATGACGACCTTGCGGGCCTTGCCGAGCAGGTCGAGCGACGCGTTCTCCAGCTTGAGACCGACGGTCTCGGAGATGACCTGACCGCCGGTCAGGATCGCGATGTCGGTCAGCATGGCCTTGCGGCGGTCGCCGAAGCCCGGGGCCTTGACGGCGACGGACTTGAACGTGCCACGGATCTTGTTCACGATCAGGGTCGCGAGGGCCTCGCCCTCGACGTCCTCGGAGATGATCGCGAGGGGCTTGCCGGACTGCATGACCTTCTCCAGCACCGGGAGGAGGTCCTTCACCGCGGAGATCTTCGACTCGACGATGAGGATGTACGGGTCGTCGAGGACCGTCTCCATCCGCTCGGTGTCGGTGACGAAGTACGGCGAGATGTAGCCCTTGTCGAAGCGCATGCCCTCGGTGAGCTCCAGCTCGAGCCCGAAGGTGTTGCTCTCCTCGACGGTGATGACGCCTTCCTTGCCGACCTTGTCCATCGCCTCGGCGATGATCTCGCCGACGGTGGAGTCACCGGCGGAGATCGAGGCCGTGGAGGCGATCTGCTCCTTGGTCTCGACGTCCTTGGCAAGGTTGGCCAGCTCCGACGCGACGGACGCGACGGCGGCCTCGATGCCGCGCTTCAGCGCCATCGGGTTGGCACCCGCGGCGACGTTGCGCAGACCTTCACGGACCAGCGCCTGGGCGAGGACGGTCGCGGTCGTCGTGCCGTCACCGGCGACGTCGTCCGTCTTCTTCGCGACCTCCTTGACCAGCTCGGCGCCGATCTTCTCGTAGGGGTCCTCGAGCTCGATCTCCTTGGCGATGCTCACACCATCGTTGGTGATGGTGGGCGCGCCCCACTTCTTCTCGAGGACGACGTTGCGGCCCTTGGGGCCCAGCGTCACCTTGACGGCGTCGGCGAGGGTGTTCATGCCCCGCTCGAGGCCGCGGCGCGCTTCCTCGTCGAACGCGATAATCTTGGCCATTCGGCGTTGTCCTCCTGGACACTCCGGCTACGCCTCGCGACCCACGTGGGGCCGGCGGCTCACCGCCTGCTTTCGCACCTTCAAGGACCCAGCGGGATCCTCAATGGTCGGGCCGGATGAGCCCGCGACGACCAGCCCCTCGACGCTCCCGCGCCCAGGCGCTGCACCGCCCCGACCGTTGGCACTCACCTGTTGCGAGTGCCAACTCCTGTTTAGCACTCTGGCCCGTCGAGTGCAAGCAAACCCGAGGTGACGGCCAGGGTGGTCGAAGCGTGCAAACACCTACAAATCAGGCATGAATGGCACGAACAATGGCGGAAAAGACGCAGGGCACCGTTCCTCATCAATGAGGACGGTGCCCCGGCGGGGGTGGACGAACGATCTGTCAGGCGAGGTGACGAACCTTCTCGGCCTGCGGGCCCTTCTGGCCCTGCGCGATCTCGAACTCGACGCGCTGTCCGTCTTCCAGCGATTTGTAGCCATCCATCTCGATCGCGGAGAAGTGGACGAAGACGTCCTGCCCCCCGTCGACCGCGATGAAGCCATAGCCCTTTTCGCTGTTGAACCACTTGACGGTGCCCTGTGCCACGGTGCACTTCCTCTGCTTTCGGTCCCTCTTCGTACTCCGGCTGGCTGTGGGGACCAGCCTTGAGGTCCTCGGCCGGCACGCCGGGCCATGAGCGTGGCACCGGCGCGAGGATCGACGACCGAAACGGACGGTACACGAGATAACCCGAGACCCGACAGCCCCAAATCGGACAGCAAGGTCACGGTTCATGCGCACGCAAAAGGTTTCCGATGGGACCTTTCTTGAGCGGTCCGACAAATGCCAGCGCATCGTCAGGCGTCGAATCGTACCGGTAAAGAATAAGCAAAATGTCAGACGAATGTGGATGGAAGCGCCGATCTTGCGGTTGTGCCAGGAAGCCGTGACTGGAACCACGCAACCGCCCACAACCGCAAGATCGGCCTACTTCCGCACTGCTTCCGTGCCCGCGGAAGGTGCGGACGTCAACTCGCGGAGCTTCCGCAAGGGTGACAGAACGAGCGGCACCACCGATACCAGCATTCCGGCGCATGCCACCCAGATGGTCTCGTGCACGCCGATGGCAGTGCCGAGCACGCCGCCGACGAGCCCGCCGATCGGCATCGTGCCCCAGACGATGAACCGCATCGTGGCGTTCATCCGGCCGAGCAGGTCGTCGGGCGTGATCGTCTGCCGGAAGCTGACCTGGGTCACGTTGTAGACCACGACGCCGATGCCGAAGACGATGCTGCCCGCCGCCGCGAGCCACAGCCGCCAGTCGTCGCGCGCGAACGGCACCAGCAGCTCGCCGAGGGACGCGGCGAGCATCGAGATCCACATCGCCGGCCCCTGCCCGAACCAGCGCACGAACGGCCCGACCAGGAACGCGCCGGCCAGCGCGCCGAACCCGGTGACGCTGAACCACAGGCCGATGACCGCCGGCGACAGGGCGAGGTCCCGGGCGAAGTAGACGATCAGCATCGCGCCGTACATGGAGCCGAAGAAGTTGCCGGTGCCCGTGCACATGGAGATCGCCCGCAGCAGCCGGTTGCCCACGACGAACCGGAGACCCTCCAGGATCTCCCGGCCGAGGTGTGCGTCGGGCTTGCGGGCCGGGCGCTCCTCGATCTTGCGGATCCGCCACAGGAACAGCGCCGACAGCACGTAGCTGGCCGCGTCGGTGGCGAGGGCGAGCGGGCCGCCGAGCACCTTGACCAGGCCGCCGGCGACGCTCGGGCCGCCGATCTGGGAGGTGGAGCGCACCATCTCCAGGATCGCGTTGCCCTCGACCAGGCGGTCCTTGCCGACCAGGAACGGCAGGTAGCTCTGATACCCCACGTCGAAGAAGACCGTGCACACCCCGCAGAGCAGGCCCACCACGTACAGCTGCGGCATCCGCAACGTGTCGCTCCACCACGCCAGCGGCACGGAGGCGAGCAGGACCGCCCGCAGGAGGTCGGCGACGATCATCGTCTCGCGCCGCCGCAGCCGGTCCACGAGAGCCCCGGCGGGCAGTCCGACCAGCAGGAACGCGGCGGTCTCGCAGGCCGCCAGGATCCCGACCTCCAGCGCGGTCGCGTCGAGCGTGAGCACGGCGACGAGCGGGAGCGCGAGCAGGGTCACCTGGGTGCCGACCTGGCTGATGGTGTCGGCGGTGAAGAGCAGCCGGAAGTCGTGATCGCGGAGCAGGCCCAGTCTCACGGACCCACTGTCGATGACCGATTGGGAAAAGTCAATCGCTAGACTCGGACGATGCGGCGACCAGCGACCGACGCGGAGGCCAAGGCACTCGCCTCCGGCGTCCGCCTGCGCATCATCCGGCTCTGCCTGGACCGTGCGCTCACCAACAAGGAGATCGCCGAGCGGCTCGACGCCAACCCGGCGACCGTGCTGCACCACGTCCGGACGCTGGTCGCGACGGGGTTCCTGGTGCCCCAGGAGGAGCGCCGCGGGCCGCGCGGCACGCGCGAGGTGCCCTACCTGTCGACGACCAAGTCGTGGCAGCTCAGCCTCGGCGACCAGGGCGCGGGCACCAACCGGGCGATGCTCGACGCGTTCAACGACGAGCTGGCGCTGCTGGACGGTCAGGCCGACACGGCCAACTTCGCCCGGCTCGGGCTGCGGCTCACCCCGGCGGAGTGGCAGGAGCTGCAGGACCGCTTCCAGACACTGCTCGACGAATACGCCGGCCGCGAGCGCACCCACGGCCGACCTTATTCGATCTTCCTCGCCATGTACGAGGACCGCTCACGCGACTGACGCCTGCCAGTTGGCCCACCGGTCGAGCGCGCGGAACCCCATCGCCTCGTTGATCGCGATCATGTGCGAGTTGACCTCGGCGTTGAACGTGTCGACGATCCGGACCGCCGGCTCCTGTGCGCGCATGGTCTGCAGGTTGACCAGCTTGGAGATCAGGCCGAGCCGGTGCCCCCGGTGGGCCGGGTGCACCAGGGTGATCTGCTGCCACGCGTGCCAGTCGACGGTCTTGCTCATCCGCAGCGCGCTCAACGCGACGAGCCGGCCGGTCGCGTCGTGGATGACGCCGGTCTCGTATGGGCGCGCACCGTAGCGGGCGCGCGTCTCGTACACCCGCCGCAGACGATCGGCGTCGACCTTCTCCGCCTCCAGGTCGAGGTCACCCTTCGGCGCCTCGTCGAGGAAGGAGCTGTCCAGCAGCGCCATGTCCTCGAGCAGCTCCTCGGGCGGCGTGTTGCCCCACTGGACGGTGCTGTAGCCGGCCGCCTTCGGCCAGCTCGTGGCGAGCATCCTCGCCAGCTCGGCATCGTCGGCGGTCGACAGGTCGAGCCGGCGGCGCACGTCCAGGAGCTTGTTGTCCAGGCCGAGCGCCGCGGCGAACGGCGCCGAGGAGCCGGTCGGCGCGCCACCGGCGTCGGTAATCACGCTGAACCCCATCACCGAGGTGCGGCCACGGGCCAGGCCGAAGCCGACCGCGTGCCGGAACAGCGCCCGCCCGACGCCCCGCCGCCGGTGCTCCTTCAGGACCAGCACGTCGAGGAACGATTTGTTCAGATTGTCGAATATCGGGAGATCCGCCTGTACGAGCCCGACCGCGAGACCGTCGCGATACGCCAGGAACGTGTGCCGGTCCGTGCCCGGCATCGGCAGGCGGACCCGGACCTCGTGCTCGGCGCGGCAGCTCGGTGGGAAGTCCGGCAGGTCGGCGAGGATCGCCTCGTTACCGATGGTGAAGGCCGCGTCGACCGCCGCCGGGTCATCGGCGTCCAGCTCGACGATGCTGAGGTCCTGGCTCATGCCCGCCAGCGTGGCGCAGAGACGCATCGACGGACAACAGATATACGGGGACCGGTGGAAATGGTCGAGAGGACGCTCGCCAACACCTCCGGTGTTGTGGTCGCGGGCCTGGACCAGGGTCCGGGCCTCGCGGCGACACGTCCTCCCGCACCGAGCATCCTGGCGCGCGGTCCTGAGGTCGTCAAGTCCCTCGCCGGGTGGCTTCGAGACGCACGGCTTGAGCGCGATCACACTGCGTCGCGACCGGCTCCGTCGATCGGCTGAGTCGCCCCTCGTCCAAGGAGTGAAAGCGCTCTCTCAGCCGCACCCGAACCGACACCGTCCGTCACGGCGTCGGCGGGTTGCGCGAAAAAATCAGCCCTCAGCCGAAATGGCCCGGGCCTCAGCTCACCAGCCCGGCCTCGCGGACGGACTTCAGCGAAGGCTTGACCCGGTGCGTCGGGCCGACCGTGCCGGCGACCGCATCGAGGGTCTTCAGCCCGTCGCCGGTGTTGAAGACGACCGTCTCCTTCGACGGGTCGAGCCTGCCGGTCTCGACCAGCTTCTTCAGCACCGCGGTGGTGACCCCGCCGGCGGTCTCGGCGAACACGCCGGTCGTGCGGGCGAGCAGCTCGATGCCGGCGCGGATCTCGTCGTCGTCGACGTACTCCATCCAGCCGCCGGTGCGCCGCACCGACTCCAGCGCGTAGACGCCGGCCGCCGGGTCGCCGATGTTGAGCGACTTGGCGATGCCCGTCGGCTTCACCGGGACGATCTCGTCGGTGCCCTTGTGCAGCGCCACCGCGATCGGGTTGCAGCCCGCGGACTGCGCGCCGAACACCGTCCACTCCGTGTCGGGCACGAGCCCGATCTCCACCAGCTCGCTGAACGCCTTGTCGATCTTCGTCAGCAGCTCGCCGCTGGCCATCGGGATCACGACCTGCGCCGGGATCCGCCAGCCGAGCTGCTCCGCGACCTCATACCCGAGCGTCTTGGACCCCTCGGCGTAGAACGGCCGCACGTTGACGTTGACGAACGCCGTGTCCTCGAACTCGTCGGTCTCGGTCAGCTCCGAGCACAGCCGGTTGACGTCGTCGTAGGACCCCTCGATCGCCACGACGTCACCGCCGTACACGGCGCTCATGACGACCTTGCCGGGCTCCAGGTCCGACGGGATGAACACCGTCGACGGCACCCCGGCCCGCGCCGCGTGCGCGGCGACCGAGTTGGCCAGGTTGCCGGTGGAGGCGCACGAGTAGCGGGTGAACCCCAGCGCCTTCGCCGCCGTCAGCGCCACCGAGACGACCCGGTCCTTGAACGAGTGGGTCGGGTTGGCCGAGTCGTCCTTCACCCACAGCGCGCCGGTGATGCCGAGCTCCTTGGCCAGCAGATCCGCCTTGACCAGCGGGGTCAGCCCCGGGTCGAGGGTCACGCGGCTGGCGGGGTCGGTGCCGACCGGCAGCAGCGGCGCATAGCGCCAGATGTTCTGGGGGCCGGCTTCGATCTGCTCGCGGGTGACCCGGCCGAGCGCCTCGGCGTCGTAGCCCACCTCGAGCGGGCCGAAACACTCGTAGCAGGCGTGCTGCGCGGCGAGCGGGAACTGGGCGCCGCAGCCACGGCAGACCAGGTGGCGGGCGGGAGAGTCGGTGAAGACGCCGAGCGTCGAGGTCATGGAGGCCTTCCTCTCATCTTTCCCAGGTGCATGGCCTTGCGCACCGGGACGGATTTGGCACCTACCGCGACCGGACTCAGCGTCGAGACGTGTCGCAGGGGTTGCCGGGGCTTCATCGGGCCGTATCCCTCTGCCCCTCTGGATGAGGTATTCAGTTGTGACGTGCTGTTCGCGTGGTTCGTATTCGAGTGTAAGGGCCGACACGGGTGCCGCTGTATGAGTCATCTCACGAGATGGACCTGACTACGGTTTCACTCATGCATCCCGACGCGGCGGACTGGTTCGCCAAGCGCACCTCGGCATGGCGCGACTGGCCCCTCGCCGACCTCTACGACCGCAAGGGCGACACCCGGATCAGCGTCGTGCTGCCGGCGCTGGACGAGGAGCCGACCGTCGCCGAGATCGTCACCGGCGCGCGCACCCTCATGCCCCTGGTCGACGAGGTCATCGTGGTCGACTCGGGCTCCGTCGACCGGACCGCCGAGGTCGCCCGCCAGGCCGGCGCCACCGTCCACCACCGCGACGACATCCTCCCCGGGACCGGCTCCCGCCCCGGGAAGGGCGAGGTGCTCTGGAAGGCCCTGGCCGTCGCCACCGGCGACATCCTGGTGTACGTCGACGCCGACCTCACCGACTTCCGGCCGCACTTCGTCACCGGCCTCCTCGGCCCGCTGCTGGACGACCCGGCCACCCAGATGGTGAAGGCCTTCTACGACCGCCCCCTCCTGGACGTCTCGGCCGGCGGCGGCGGGCGCGTCACGGAGCTCGCCGCCCGCCCGCTGCTCAACGCCTACTTCCCCGCCCTGGCCGGCGTCGTGCAACCCCTCGCCGGCGAGTACGCGGCCCGCCGCTCCCTGCTGGAGTCCCTGCCCTTCGCCGCGGGCTACGGCGTCGAGACCGGCCTGCTCATCGACACCTACCGCACCGCCGGCCTGGACGCGGTCGCGCAGGTCGACCTCGGCCAGCGCACCCACGGTCACCAGGACACCGCGGCCCTGGGCCGCATGGCCGCCACGATCCTGCACACCATCCACGCCCGGGTCACCCCCGGCGCCCCGGTCTGGCCGACCCTCACCCAGTTCGTCAGGCGCACCGGCACGGTCACCCCGGCCGACCACCCGGTCGCCCACCCGGACCGCCCCCCGATGACCACGATCCCGGGCTACCAGAGGCCGCCCGCCTAGCCGTTTCCCGTCGCTGGTACGCCGTGCGCAGGCCCCCGGTCAGAGGGGGTCGGTGGCGGGGGTGAAGCCCCAGAGCGTCGAGGTGGTGATGGCGGCGCCGGCCAGGGCGGCCAGGACGGCGAGCCACTCGGCGGCCAGGAGCCAGACCGGGGTGTCGATGACGGCGGCCGGCGGGTCGCCCGTCAGGGTGGCGACCACGACGACCACCGCGACCAGCGACAGCAGGACCAGGGTCAGCACCACGGTCAGGCGCAGGGCCCAGTGGCCGAAGGTGCGGCCGGTGGCGAAGAGCAGGGCGCAGACGGCGACCAGCGACGCCGCCGACGCCGAGGCCAGAGCGCCGATGAGGGTGAAGATCTGGGCGGTGAAGGCCTCGGCGGGGCCGCTCATCGCGTTGGAGGAGGCGACGTATGAGGTCCAGGCCGCCAGGTTGGCCTGGTCGTAGTAGAGGGTGCCGGAGAGCGCGGCGAGGCCGAGGACGAGGAGCCAGGCACCGCGGAGCGCCGAGGTTCGCATGGACCGGCACCCTACCGGTCAGTACGCGAGACGCATTCAGCTCACCACGTCTTTTCGCAGAAAGCGCCACCACGCGAGGGAGAAGAAGACGGTGGCGTAGGCGAGGGAGGCGATGCAGCCCTTCACGATGTCGTCGGTCTGCAGCGGGGTGGAGAGCAGGCCGAGCCAGGCGTCGTTGTAGTGGGTGGGCAGGAAGTTGCGGAGGTTTCCGAGGGCGGTGATCTGGTCCAGGATGCTGGACAGGATCTGCAGCAGCACCGCGCCGCCGACGGCGCCGAGCGGGGCGTCGGTGGAGACGGAGAGCAGGAACGCGAGCGAGGCGACGACCAGGAGCGACACGCACAGGTAGCCGACGATCTCCAGCAGGCGGACGACGCTCGTGCCGGCGGCGATCTCCCCGCCGATGGGGGCGTTGAGCGGGGCCCAGCCGTAGCGCAGGGTGCCGGCCAGCATCGCGGTGCCGACCAGGACCAGGACCGCGAGGAGGCAGTAGAGCAGCGCCGCGGTCACCTTGACGCCGAGCAGCCGGGCCCGCGGGACGGGCATCGCCAGCAGGTACCGCAGGCTCCCCCACGACGCCTCGCTCGCCACCGTGTCGCCGCAGAAGAGGGCCACGACGACGACCAGCAGGAAGCCGGACGAGACGAGCAGGGTGAAGAGGGTGAAGTTGGCCCCACCGCCGGTCGCGAGGTCGGCGAGGCGGGAGAACTCGCCGTTGTTGCCGCCCTCGTCGTCGCCGCCGCTGTCGAGCTGGAAGGCGATCAGGATGATCAGCGGCAGCAGGACCATGAAGCCGAGCGCCATCTGCGTGCGGCGGCGGGCCGCCTGGCGGCGGATCTCCGTCCAGAGGGAGAGGGTCGCGCCGGGACGGTAGCCGGGGGCGCCACCGACGACGCCGCGCTCGGAGGAAGAAGAAGAGGAAGAAACAGCAGAAGTACTCATGACCGCTCTCCACTGGCCTTGGTGTCGCCGCCGACGAGCGACAGGAACGCGTCTTCGAGCCGCCGCCGCGGCGTCACCCGGTCGACGCCGACGCCGGCCCGGACCAGCGCGGCGACGACCTCCGAGCGCGGCACGCCGTCGATGTCGACGACCAGGCCGCCGTTGCTGCCGGCCGGGATGACCGTGCGGACGCCGTCGAGCTCGTCGAGGACCTTCGTGGCGGCGTCCACGTCGGACACGTCGATCTGGACGGTCGGCGAGTCGCCGACGATGTCGTCGACCTTGCCGGTGGCCACGACCTCGCCCCGGTGCATGACGACGACGTCGGTGCAGGTCTGCTCGACCTCGGCGAGGAGGTGGCTGGAGACCAGGACGGCGCGGCCGCCGGTCGCGTACCGGCGCAGGACCTTGCGCATCTCGGCGATCTGCGGCGGGTCGAGCCCGTCGGTGGGTTCGTCGAGGACGAGCAGCTCGGGGAGGCCGAGCATGGCCTGTGCGATGGCGAGGCGCTGGCGCATCCCGTGGCTGTAGGTCTTGACCCGCCGGTTGACGGCGGTGCCGAGACCGGCGATGTCGAACGCCTCGTCGAAGTGGGCGTCGTCGAGCGGCCGGCCGGTCGCTGCCCAGTACAGGTGGAGATTCTGCAGACCGGTGAGGTGCGGCAGGAAGCCGGGCCCCTCCACCAGGGCGCCGACCCGGGACAGCACTGGCGCGCCCGGCAGGAGCTGGTGGCCGAAGACGAGAATCTCGCCCTGGCTCGGCCGGGTCAGCCCCATCAGGACCCGCAGCGACGTGGTCTTGCCGGCGCCGTTGGGGCCGAGGAGGCCGACCACCTGCCCGCGCTGGACGGTGAAGTCGACCTTCGCGACGGCGACGAAGTCACCGTAGGTCTTGCGCAGCCCCCGCACGACGAGCGGCGTGTCCACGTGCTCGGGGTCGACGCGGCGCTCGATCCGCCGGGCGCGGGCGCGGGCGACCAGGATCGCGACGGCGAGGCCGACCACGATGAGGGCGACGAGCGCGGCGAGGACGTAGCGCCAGATGACGTCGGGGTTGGCGATCGGCGTGCCGGCCACGTCGGGCAGGGTCAGCGCGCCTTCGACGGCGACCTGGTAGACGAGCGGGTCCGGCGGCGACCAGTACGCGCTGTCGGCAGCGGCGACGGTGACCCGGACCCGGCTGCCGGCCTCGAACCGGTGCACGACCGCGGGCAGCGTCACGGCGATCGGCTGCGCGTCGGCGATGTCCTTCGGCAGTCCGGTGAGGCGCACCGGCGCGATGAGCCCGTCCGGGATCGACGGGGCGCCCTTGGCGGGCACGTCGTAGAGCTTGACGAAGAGCACGGCCTCGCCGGTCGGCGACGCCGCCCGGATGCGGACCGTGGGCGCGCCCGCCACGTCGAGGGTGTCGGGCAGCGGCGCGGAGGTGTAGTCGGCGTGCTGGCCGGGGATCTCGGCGGACACGCCGCTGCCGAGCAGGCTCGCGATGTTGGCGATCGGCAGCGAGGAGATCCCGGACGGGGTGCCGTTGGGCGGGTTGGCGATGCTCGTCGGCACGCCGATCAGGGCGACGCTCTCGGTGGAGGTGCCGCCGGTGCCGGGGTAGGTCGACGTCGACGACGCGGTCGTGACGAGCCCGCGGCCCCGGGCGTTGAGGCCCGACACGCGCGAGTAGGTGAAGCTGGTCGGCGGCGCCTCGCCGTTGCCCTTGATGTAGTGGTCGAGCCACTGCGCGGTCAGGTATCGCAGCCGGTCGACCTCGGACTGCGGCCCGGTGCCGCCGTCGTGCCCGCCGGTGAACCACGCGACCCGCACCGGGGTGCCGGTGGCGGCGATGCCGCGGGCGTTGGCGTCGCTCTCGCTGAGCGGGAACAGGGTGTCGACCTGCCCCTGTACGAGCAGCGTGGGCGCCTTGATCTGGTCGAGCACGGACGCCGGGCTGGACCGGCGCAGCAGCGCGATCGCGTCCTTGTCGGCCTCCCCGGTGGTGGCGATGTCGAGGTACGCCTCGCAGACGTCCTTCGCGAACCGTCCGCACTGGGCGTCGCCGGTCGAGGTCCGCTGCGGAGCGGCCTGGCTCGTCAGCGCCGAGCTGTCGGTCAGCGCGTTGCCGGAGCCGAAGAACAGTCCGGCCCACTGCTTCTTGAACACGCCGCCGGACGGGTCCTTGCCGGTGGCCTCGGGCAGGAAGGCCCGCGACAGGTCGTTCCAGGTGATCATGGGAACGATCGCGTCGACCCGCTTGTCGTGCGCGGCGAGCAGGAGGGCGAGGGCTCCACCGTACGAGCCGCCGACCGCCGCCACCCGCGGGTCTCCGGACCCGTCGGTCTGGATGTCGGGCCGGGCGGCGAGCCAGTCCAGCAGCCGCTGGGCGTCCTTGACCTCCCAGTCGGGGCTGTCGAGGTGGATCTCGCCGGTGGAGTCGCCGAAGCCCTGGGCGGTCCAGGTGAGCACGGCGTAGCCGAGGTCGGCGAAGTCCTCGGCGTCGGACTTCACGCTCCGCTTGGTGCCGCCGAACCCGTGCGCGAGCAGGATGGCGGGCTTCTTGCCGCTCTTCTTCGGCAGGTACAGCGTCGTGTCGAGGGTCACCTCGGTCGCGTCGTCGGGGCCGGTGCGCACGGTGATGCGCTGCTCCTGGGTGCTGAACGTGGCGGGCGAGGGGACGACCGCCCAGCCGACCAGGCCGACCAGCAGCAGGGCGGCCACCGAGCCGGCGATGACCCTGCGCCGGTTGAGACGCGGTAAGAGACGCATCGGCCAAACGTACGCAACACATGTTGCGCGATGTCGAATTCCTCAGCAGGTTCACAGCAAGCGGGCGAGTTATACGCTCGGTGCGTGGCCGCGACCTTGACGCTCACCGCCAGCCTGCGCCCCGCGGCCCTGGACGCCCGCCGCGGCGTGGTCCGGCTCCACCCTGAGGTCCTGGCCGCGCTGGGCCTGCGCGCGGGCGACCCGATCGCCCTCACCGGCCGCCGCGAGTCCGCCGGGATCGCCGCAGTCGCCGAGGCCAGCGCCAGCCGCGCCCTGCTCTACGCCGACGACCTCCTGCTGGGCAACCTGGGCCTGCGCGACGGCGGCCAGGTGACGGTCGCGGCGGCGCCGCTGCGGGCCGCGGCGTCGGTGACCCTGTCCGGCCCGCCGGAGATCGTCGGGGTCGTGTCGCCGGAGATGCTGCGGCTCGCGCTGCTGGGCAAGGTCGTCACCGTCGGCGACAACGTCTCCCTGCTGCCGCAGGACGTGTCGCTGACCTCGCTGGACCCCGGCGTGTTCGAGGCGGCGCGGCGCAGCCTGAAGAACACCGTCGGCTACGGCTGGACCAGCGCCCTGCTCACCGTCGTCGCCGCCGGCCCCGGCGCGGGCGCGCTGGTCACCATGGACACCGCCGTCGGCTGGCACCACGGCCACGCCACCCACGCGCCCGGCGGCCTCGTTCCTGTCGCGCCGCCGGCCGCCGCACCGGAAGCGGTCGCGCTCGACGACCTGCCCGGGCTCAGGGCGCAGGCCGAGCAGCTGGGCGAGCTGCTGGACCTCGGCTTCCACCACGGCGAGGTCCTGGCGAGGCTCGGCACGACGGTGACGCTGGGGGTGCTGATCACCGGCCCCGCCGGCTCCGGCAAGTCCGCCCTGGTGCACGCCGTCGCGGCGAGCGTCGGGGCGCGGGTCGTCCCCCTGTGGGCGCCGGAGCTGGCGGCGCTCACCAACAACGCCGCCGCTGCCCGGCTGCGGGAGGCCGCCGGCGAGGTGCGGGCCGCCCGCCCGGCGATCCTGCTCGTCGCCGACGTGGAGGCCCTCGCGCCGCGCGACCAGCCGGGCCCGCTGTCGACGGTCTTCCGCCAGCTGATCGGCGAGCTCGTCCGCGAGGGCGAGGCCGTCGTCTGCACGACCAGCCGCCCCGAGGCCGTCGACCCGTCCCTGCACTCCCCCGGCCTGCTCGCCCACGGCATCGCCGTCCCGCTCCCCGACGCGGCCCTGCGCCGCGAGCAGCTCGCCGTCCTCACCCGCGGCATGCCGCTCGACGACGACGTCCGGCTCGACGACATCGCGGGCCGCACCCCCGGCTTCGTGGCGGCGGACCTCGCCGCGTTGTCGCGTGAGGCAGGTGTACGAGCGGCCCTGCGTCACCGCCGCGACGGGGACGGCACGGGCGTGCTGATGGCGGACTTCGAGGCCGCCCTCGAGGTCGTGCGCCCCACGTCGATGGCCGAGTCGTCGCTGGAGCTCGCCAAGGTCACCCTGGACGACGTCGGCGACATGGTCGAGGTCAAGCAGACCCTGACCGAGTCCGTGCTGTGGCCGCTGTCCTACCCGGACGCGTTCTCCCGCCTCGGCATCGAGCCGCCCCGCGGCGTGCTGCTCTACGGCCCGCCGGGCTGCGGCAAGACGTACCTGGTCAAGGCGATCGCCGGCACCGGCAAGGCCAACGTCCTGTCGGTGAAGGGCGCCGAGCTGCTGTCGAAGTGGGTCGGCGAGAGCGAGCGCGCGGTCCGCGAGCTCTTCCGCCGCGCCCGCGAGGCGGCCCCCACCCTCGTCTTCCTCGACGAGGTCGACGCCCTCGCCCCGACCCGCGGCCAGGCCACCGACGGCGGCACCACCGACCGGGTCGTCGCCGCCCTCCTCACCGAGCTCGACGGCGTCGAGTCCCTGCGCAACGTCGTCGTCATCGGCGCCACCAACCGCCCCGACCTGGTCGACCCGGCCCTGCTGCGCCCCGGCCGCCTCGAACGCCTCGTCTTCGTGCCGCCCCCGGACGCCGACGCCCGCACCGAGATCCTCCGCGCCGCCGCGAAGTCCGTGCCCCTCGCCGCCGACGTCGACCTGCCCGCCCTGGCCGCGTCGCTGGACCGCTTCTCGGCCGCCGACTGCGCCGCCCTCATCCGCGAGTCCGCCCTGGCCGCCATGCGCGAGTCGCTGGAGGCCACCGAGGTCACCGCCGCCCACGTGGCCCTCGCCCGCGACCGTGTCCGCCCCTCCCTGGACCCGGTCCAGGTCGCCTGGCTCGCCGCCTACGCCGAGCAGCAACAGGCCCGCTGAGCGCCCGCCGTTTTCGCCGTCGCGGCGCTCAGCGGCGGCGGGAGCGGGAGGCGCGGAGGCGGCGGAGGCGCTGGACGACGACCGGGTCGTGGGCCAGGGCCAGCGGGTCGTCGAGGAGCGTGTTCAGCAGCTGGTAGTAGCGGGTCGCCGACAGGTTGAAGGTGTCGTGGACGGCCTGCTCCTTGGCGCCCGCCTGGCGCCACCACCGGCGCTCGAAGGCGAGGATGGCCTTGCTGCGCTCGTCGAGCTCCGGGGGCTCCTCGGCCGTCGCGAGATCGGGGCCCGCGTCGGGGCCCGCGTCGGGGTCCTCGTCGGTGTCCGCGACGTCGGTGTCGACGAAGTCGTCGGGGTCCTGGGTCGGGGGCTGCGCTGGGACCCGGGCGGCGGTGAGGTCGTCGCGCTGCATCGCCCCACAGTACCGGCGGGACGGGTCAGGCGGTCACGATCTTGACGCCGGCGGCGGCGAAGGCGGCCAGGGTCTCGGGGGTGGCGTTGAAGTCGGTGACTAGGGTGTCGATGCGGTCGATCGGGCAGATCCGGGCGAACGCGTGACCGCCGAGCTTCGAGCTGTCGGCGATGATCACGACGCGGCGGGCGCGGGCGACCATGAGGCTGTTCATCGCGGCCTCGCCCTCGTGGTGGGCGGCGGCGCCGAGGGTGACGTCGAGCGCGTCGACGCCGAGCAGGGCGATGTCGAGGGTGACGTCGCGCAGGATGTTGCCGCCGAGCGGGCCGACGAGCTCGAAGGACTGCGGGCGGACCACGCCGCCGGTCACGACGATCTTCATGCGGGAGCGCACGAGCAGCTCGTTGGCGATGTTGAGCGCGTTGGTGACCACGGTGAGCTGGGCGTCGTCGACGCCGCCGGTGAGCTCGGGGCGCACCGCGAGCGCGCGGGCGACCTCGGTGGTCGTCGTGCCGCCGTTGAGGGCGACGACCATGCCGGGCGAGACCAGGGCGGCCGCGGCCGCGCCGATGCGCTGCTTCTCGGGTGCGTGCTTCGCCGTCTTGTACCGCAGCGGCAGGTCGTAGGAGACGCCGTTGGCGACCGCCCCGCCGCGGGTGCGGGTGATCATCTGCTGCTGCGCCAGCTGGTCGAAGTCGCGGCGGATCGTGGCCTGCGAGACGTCGAGGCGCTCGGCCGCGTCCTCCACGCTGATGCGCCCGCTGTCGGTGAGGATCTCGAGGAGCGCATTCCAGCGCGCGTAGCGGTCCACGAGCCCCTCCCTGCGCGTACGGTGCGAGATGTGTGCACAATAATGCGCGAAACTACGGGTAAACGCAAAGGCAACTGCTCAAACTAACCTCGGGGGTACGGTTGCCAGCCTGCCCGACAGTGCGCAATGATGCGCGAACCCGCCCGGCTTCATGCCACATCGATCAGCGCGAGGACGAGCTACACATGACGCAGACCGTGATCGCCCTCGATGTCGGGGGCACCGGGATCAAGTGTGCGCTGGTCGGCGCCGAGGGCGAGGCGACACACCAGGTCCTGCACGCCGAGCGGCACGCCACCGGCCGCGAGCGGGGGGCCGAGGCGGTCATCGCGACGATCCTCGACATCGCCGAGGGCCTCGCCGCCACCGCGCGCGCGAAGGGCCTCGACCCGCGGGCCGCCGGCCTGGCCGTCCCGGGCGTGATCGACGAGCGCAACGGGATCGCCGTCTGGGCCGCCAACCTCGGCTTCCGCGACGTGCCGCTGAAGGCGCTGCTGGAGGAGCGGCTGGGTCTGCCCGCCGCGCTGGGCCACGACGTGCGCGCCGGCGGGCTCGCCGAGGCGCGGCTGGGCGCCGGGCGCGGCCACTCGTATGTGCTGGTCATCCCCATCGGCACCGGCATCGCCGCGGCGAACGTCGTGCACGGGCAGGTCTACACGGGCGCGCACGGCGCCGCGGGCGAGATCGGCCACATCGTGGTGCGCCCCGGCGGGCCGATGTGCGGGTGCGGGCAGCGCGGCTGCCTGGAGTCGATCGCCTCCGCGTCTGCCGTCGGTCGCCGGTACGGCGAGCACGCCGGCCGTCCCGCCACCGCCGAGGACGTGGCCCGGCTGGCCGTGGAGGGCGAGCCGGCCGCCGTCGCGGTGTGGCAGGAGACCATCGACGCCCTGGCGGACGGCCTGATGACGGGCATCGCCCTGTTCGACCCGGCGGTCATCGTCCTCGGCGGCGGCCTCGCCGAGGCGGGCGAGGCACTGCTCGCCCCGCTGCGGGCGGGGGTCCACGCCCGCGTCACGTTCCACCGCGAGCCGGAGATCACCCGCGCCGCGCTCGGCGACGAGGCCGGCTGCCTCGGCGCCGCTCTGCTCGCCCTGGACGCACTGCAAGACCAGCGCAACGACAGCACAGGAGGAACGGCATGACGGTGGTGTCCGGCGTACGGGTGATCGCGGGCGACCGCGTCATCGACAACGGCTTCGTCCGGGTCGAGGGCGACCGCATCGCCGAGGTCGGGCAGGCCTTCACCGGCGCGGTCGACGCGACGGCCGGCACGGTCGTGCCCGGGTTCGTCGACATCCACGTCCACGGCGGCGGCGGCGCCACGTTCACCACCGGCGACCCCGAAGCGGCCCGCGTCGCCGCCGCGTACCACCTGAGCCACGGCACCACGACGATGCTGGCGAGCCTCGTCACCTCGCCCCCCGACCTGATGCTGTCCGCCACGAAGGCGTTCGCGCCGCTGGTCGGCGAGGGCGTCCTGGCCGGCGTGCACTTCGAGGGCCCGTACCTGTCGCAGGCGCGGTGCGGCGCGCAGAACCCGGCGCACCTGCGCCACCCGTCGCTGGACGAGCTCAACTCGCTCATCGACGCGGGCGAGGGCGCCGTGCGCATGGTCACCGTCGCCCCCGAGCTGCCCGGCGCCCTGGACGCCATCAAGCTCCTGGTCTCCCGCGGCGTCGTCGCCGCCCTCGGCCACACGGACGCCACCTGGGAGGAGACCCTCGCGGGCGTCGACGCCGGCGCGACGGTCGGCACCCACGTCTTCAACGGCATGCGCCCGCCGCACCACCGCCAGCCCGGGCCGGTCTTCGCCCTCCTCGGCGCCGCGCCGGTCACGTGCGAGTTCGTGGCGGACGGCGTACACCTCCACGACGGCACCCTCGCGTTCGCGGCCTCTGTCACCGGCCCCGCCCGCGCCGCCCTCATCACCGACGCGATGGCCGCCGCCGGCATGCCCGACGGCGAGTACGAGCTGGGCGGCCAGAGCGTCGCCGTCGCCGACGGCGTGGCCCGCCTCACCCGCGACGGCTCGATCGCCGGCAGCACGCTGACGATGGACGCCGCCTTCCGCCGCGCCGCGGGCGCCGGCCTGTCCCTCGTCGACGCCTCCCGGATGGCCTCGGCCACCCCCGCCGCCGCCATCGGCCTCGCCGACGACCTGGGCACCCTACGCCCCGGCCGGCGCGCCGACCTCGTCCTCCTGGACGACGCCCTTCACGTCACCCGCGTCATGCGCTCCGGCGCCTGGGTCGAGTAGGCCTCGAGTAGCACTCCGACGTACGACACCGCGAGCTCTCGGACCGAGAGCTCCGGCATTGCCCCGGTCAGCGCCGCCACCGCCAGATCCACACCCGGAGACCTGCGGCGCCCGAACAACCGGCGCAGATGCTCGACCCCCTCACGGACGCTGGCACCGGCGACGGGATCGTGCGCGATCGCTCCCAGCCGGTCGCCGACCATGTCGGGCGGTGCGCCCTGCATCAGGCGGATCACGTCACTGGCGTCCTTCGGCTTCAGCCGCTCAGGTCGGCCGCACCGCGCATCCGCCAGCCGCTCGGCAATCTTCTGCGCCTTGGCGACGAAGAGCGCCGGCACCCCAGCGACCGACACCGCTCTGACACGCTGGTCGACGTGAGGCTCCAGACTGGCGATCTCGAGAACGCCGTGGTCGGCCACCGCAGCCTCCAGTCCAGGCGTCCGCCGGGCCGCGTTGCGTCCGTGCTCCGGCAGCCGAGCCGACCGGCGTCCCGGACCGGCAAGCGACGCGGGCACAAGCAGATCGACCGGTATCTCCACGGTCGCGTCGCCCATCAAGGTCTGGGTCACCCAGATGCCGGGCTCCCCGCAGAGGCGGAAGCCGGCCGCCGTCATCGCCTCGTCGATCCGCGGATCCGGGCCGAGAAGCCGCGGATCGAGCGCCAGGTCGGCGTCGGACGTGAACGGGGCGACACTGGCGTCGATCTCCGCCGCGCCGGTGCGCGCGTAGATGGCCTGCGCTCCAGCCAGCACAACCGCGGACCTGTGCCCGGCGAGCGCGTCGAGTGCATCCAGCAGCACCCGCCGGGCAGCTACGTACAGCGGCGCATGTTCGATAGCCATAGGGCCACATGGTATCTAGGTTGTCGGCAGGCTGGAAAGCCGCCAGGTTTCCGGGGTGGCGCGCATGACGTCGAGGACGGCGGCAGCCTCCTCCGGCAGGCGTCCGTTGCCGCCGAGGCAGTCCATGACCACCTGGCTCAGCGACACATGCTCGACGCCGTCGAGCGTGCGGGTGCCGGCGAGCTGTGACGTCTCGTCCTCCGCCTCGAGGATCACCACATCGGCACCGCGCTCGGCGGGGAGCAGGCCGCCGAACCGGCGCACCGCCGCGGGATCGCACGCGTAGACGACGAGCTGAACCGGCGCCGCGATCGGCGCGACGGCAACCGCGGCGAACGAGCCGGTCACCACGGCGCGAGGTGCGCCGGGGGCGGACAGGCGCTCGAACAGCGCTCGCGGACCACCCGGAGCGACGAACGATCCGGCGGCGTTGTTCCGCAACAGCCGATAGCCGTCGGCACCGGCCGCGAGCAGCGCCGGCCAATCGACGTCGCGGACGCTGCCGCGCCGGTCACGCTCGATCAACGCCGCCTCCGCCATGGCCTCCAGCAGGGTGGAGACGTAGCCCTTGCTGAGCCCTGCAACGCTCGCGAGTTCGGTCAGCCGGTACGGCGGCACGGTGTCAACGAGGATCCGGACGAGGCGGCGGGCACGCGGCCCGTTGAGGCGGACCGACGTCCGAGCGGCGGGGGCCGGATCCCGGTCCGCGCCTTGCAGCCGCACGTACATCGGCGGGCGTTGGATGGACAGACGGACGTTGCCGGTGAGATCGACATACGAGCATCCGCGCCGGTCGAGCACCTCCCTCGAGCGGGGGCTGATCCACGGCGCGATCACGAGCGTCGCCGCATCACTGTCGAGCCGGGTCGCCTCGCGTGGCGTCAACGACTCGCGGACCGCGACCCGAAGCCGGCCGCCACCGGGAAACGTCCAGACGTCGACGCCGGCCGGCCGCAGGTAAACCGGCAGCAGGTCATGCAGGAGGCGCTGCGCGCACTCCCGGACATCCGCCGCGAACATGCATCAAGTTTGCCAGATCATCGAGTTTGCTGCTCCTGCAAACTCGATGATCCAGCAAATTTTGGCGAGATCCAGGGCAGCGGGATCGTGTCCCACGGGACCCGTTGCAGGATGCGGTCGAGGACGAGGCCGAGGCAGATGGCGGCGAGGCCGTCGGTGACCCAGTGGAAGCTCAGGTATGTCGTGGTGAAGAGCACGATCGCCGGGGCGCCGTAGCGGATGGCGCGCAGCTGGCCAGGGCGGAGCAGGCCGCCGAGGAGGATGGCCAGGACGCCGTACCAGACGATGGCGTTGACCACGTGCCCGGACGGATACGACATGCCGGTGGGCACGTGGAAGAGGTACTCCGGGTGCACGACCTTGTGGTCGCTCGCGGCGGTCCGGTCGGTCCACACCTTCAGCGGGCCGATCGTCAGGTACGTGATGACGAAACCGCCGATGACCGGCAGCGCGGGGCGCACGGAGTGGGTACGCCGGCCGACGACCAGCGCGGTCAGCACGGCCAGGGGGGTGAGGACCTGGCCGCCCTGGCCGAGGTAGTTGAAGACGCGGGCGGTCCAGTAGGCCCACGAGGGGCGGTGCGCGTCGACGAGGTCGCGGACGGCGAGGTCGAGTGACAGCAGCGGCGTCCGGAGCGCGAGCGCGACGGTGATCGCGGCGAAGAGTGCCAGAAGCACCAGGTCGAACCACAGGGCCGGGCGCACGTTCCGCATGCCGCAAGACGCTACCCGACAGCGGGAACGGCGCCCGGACCCTGCACAGGACCTTTACACGAGGTTCCTGATGTCCGCCGCGATGCGGTCCATGCGGACGCCGGAGTTGGGGCAGCCGCCGAAGTGGTGCAGGGCGATGACCTTGTTGGTGCGGCGGGAGATGACGGGCGAGCCGGACGAGCCGCCGTCGGTGTCGCAGTAGTACGACATGTCGGTGTCGACGTCGTAGCCGTTGTACGCGGGGTTGGCGACCGCGCAGTTGCCGGAGCGCTCGCTGCTGTCGTACGTGGTGATCACGGTCGGCATGCCGCGCGGGTGCTGCGGGATGTAGAGTTCCTCGCCGCGGACGGGGGCGCGGTCGTCCATCTGGAGGTAGCCGAAGCGCGCGATCGCGTCGAAGTTGCGGACCGTGAAGAGGGTGTAGTCCAGGACGTCGTCGGTGGCGAGGACCTGGTCGGCCATGACCTTGACCGGGCGCAGGGTGGGGCCGCCGCCGCACTGCGCGCACTCGTAGTTGAACCACACCTCGGTGTTGCGGGCCTCGCGGGTGGTGGTGAAGCAGTGCGCGTTGGTCATCATGCGGTTCTTCGTGCCGACGCGCCACGCGGTGCACAGCTCGACGCCCTGGATGAGGATGCGCGCGACCGGCTTGGAGTTGGCGTACGCGACGGGGTCGGCCGACTTGTAGCAGGCGGCGTTCTCCTTCTCGTCGCTGTCGCAGATGCTCTCCGTGTGCGGCGCCGCGGCGGCCAGCCGCTCGGCGGCGGCCTGCTCGGCGGGGGTCTGGCCGCGGGCGATCTTGTCCACGCTCAGGCCGAGGCCGGCGAGCTTCGACTTGATGCCCAGCGGGTCGCCGGCCCGCTCGACGCTGACCGTGGCCGACTCGCCCGAGACGGACATCGTCCAGTTGTCCGCGTCGCGCAGCTGGGCCGCGCTGTACCGGTGGACCTCGTCGCCGGTCGCGTCGCTGACCTTGACCGTGTCGCCGGGCTTGAGCTGCAGCCGGGAGAAGTGGACCTTCACGTAGTCGGCGCCGGGGTAGCGGAACGTCGACGCGTCGCCGGTGATCGGCTCGATGACGCCCGACACCGTGGCGGCGGGATTGTCGTGCGCGGGCGCCGCGAACGCGGACGCCGTCGCCGGCTGTCGTGCGGGGGCGAACGAGGTCGCGGCCGCGACGCCCGCCCCGGCGAGCGCCACGATGGCGCACGCCCCGGTGACCAGCAAAACCCTACGGCGCATGAGCGCGATCCTCCCGATGGTCCGCATGAAGGAACCGCCCGGACTGTTAGGGGTAAATCGGGCGATCCGCCTCATTCAACGACGGATCCGGTGCGGAGGAGGCGGGAACTCAGGGAGTTGGGTCGACCGTCCCGCCGGTCTGAGCCAAAAGGTTGCCCAGCCCCGCCCGGGTCGCCACCACGATGAGCAGGTCACCGGCGCACAGCACGTAGTTCGGCGGCGGGCTCCAGACGGTCTGCCGCCCGTCGTCGGTGGTGACCGCCAGCACCCGGACCTCGCCGACGTCCTCCGCGGAGCCGACCGGCCCGCCGTCGAGGTCGGAGGCGGCGACCACCGGCACCTCGGCCAGCAGCAGCACCTTGCGGTCGACGGGGATGGTGCCGATCACCTCGCGCTCCAGCAGCGCCGCCGCGAAGGCCGGGGCCGCGAGGAACGACACGCTCCGCGAGGCGGTGATGCCGAACGCCTGCTGCACCCGGTGCGCGAACGCGCCGTCGAAGAGCCGCAGCACGACCCGCAGGTCGGGCTTGAGCTCGCGGCTCTCCAGGGCCGCCTCCAGGTTGGCCTGGTCGTCGGTGGAGACCACTACCAGCGCCCGGCTGGTGTCCACCGACGCGGCGCGCAGCGTCGCGACGCGGCTGGCATCGCCGACGATGAACGGCACGCCACGGTCGCGGGCGGACTGTGCGCCCCGGGCGTTCTCGTTGCGGTCGATGACGACGACGGGCACGCCCAGGTCGACGAACGCGTGCATGACGCGGGTGCCGACGTTGCCGAGCCCGACGAGCACGACGTGGTCCGACAGCGGCTCCCGCAGCCGGCCGAGCGCGATGGCCAGCTTCGCGTTGACGATCGTCTCGACGACCGCCGCGGTGATGACCGGGACCAGCGCGATGCTGACCAGGCTCAGCAGGACCGTGACGAGCTTCTCGGGCCAGCGCGCCTCCAGGTCGGGGCCGGCGCCGACGAGCTCGGACAGCAGCGTCACGTAGGCCGCGTCCCACCACGGGACGTCCCTGAAGCTCGCGATGATCGCGGTGCCCGCGGCGAGCAGGCCGGCCATGATCAGTGAGGTCGTCCAGAGCCGGCGGCCGACGAGTCCCTGGTACGCGCGGAACGGGTTGCGCAGCCACCGCCAGCGCCGCCGCCGGTGCACCTGGCGGATGTCGTCCTCACGGACGACGACGGTGCTGACGGGCTCGCCGGTCGCGACGGCCAGCACGAGGTCCGCGGCGCCCTGGTCGGCGGGGAGCAGCACCGGCTCGCCGTCGCCCTCGGTCACCGCCAGCCCGCAGATCACGTCCTCGGCCCGCACCTCCGGGCGGCGCGCGACGAAGAGGGTGCGGCGCGCGACGCGGACGTGCACCGGGGCGACCTCGCCGAGCGCCTCCGACACGAACGCGGGCGCCGCCATCTGCGCGTCGGACAGGACGCGGAGGTCCGCGAAGTTGCGCCGGACGCTCTGCCCGAGGCGCAGGTTGAACATCCGGATGACGAACCGCAGCCCGGGGTTGATCTCCTGGGCCTGCAGCGCCGCGTCGAGGTTGCCGATGTCGTCCTGCTTGACCAGCGCGAGCGCGTCGGCGGTCGCCAGCCCCGCGAGCTCGAACGCGTCCCGGTCGGGGTTCGCGGCCTCGATGACCCGGCCGCCGCGCTCGCGCAGCAGGCGGGCGATGCCGGGCCCGTAGCGCTGGTCGACGCTCGGCAGGATCGCGGTGACGTGCACCCCGTACTGGTGGATCAGCTCCTCGATCAGGCGATACGCGAGGGGGTCGTCACCACAGACGACGATGTGTTTCGTGGCCGCGAGCCGAGGGGGGCGGCGCGGATCCGAGAAGGGCTCGACCCACCACGGACGGGTGATCGCCTGAGCGTTGGGAAGGCCGCTGCGGAGCCGGCGCATCAACCATGATTCGGACTCCACAGGGCGATCCTAACGAAGATCACCAACGCCCGGGGGCCCGCTCGATCGACAACTGCCGCGTCACTTTGTCCGGGTTGGTCGTTGAACAGGCGATCGGATTTGTCGACCAGATTGGTTTACGAGGATGAACACGTGGTTTCGCCGGGCGGTCGGCACCGTCGGTGTGGCCGGCGGCATTTTGCTGCTCGGTGCCGGTGCCGCACACGCCGATGACGCCCTGGTGCCCGGCCAGCTGGACGATCTCTTGTCGCCCGCCGGCGGCCCCAACAACCAGTCGCTGCAGCTCGAGGCGCACGGCTCCCGCATCGACACGAGCGCGGACAGCAGCACGCAGGCGGGCCGTCGCACCACCTCGACGCAGATGAGCAGCCCCCAGCTGTCACGCCCTTCCGGCAGCTCCCGGCAACTGCCCAGCGTGCTGGACATGATCCCGACCGAGATGCTGGGGCTGCCCCGCGCGACGTCGAGCAAGGTCTCCAACCTGCAGTCGGTGCCGAACCAGCTGCCGGCCGAGGACTCGGTGGCGGCGCTGCCGCTGGTCGGTTCGCTGCAGCAGTTCGGTCTGCCGGGGGTTTCCGGTGTACCGGTCGCCGCCGGTGACACGCTGCACGGCACGTCGATCGCCGACACCCGCACCGCGTTCCCCGGCGTCCCGGGCGAGGCGACGAGCCTCCCGCTGGGCAACACCGCCGGCGGCGGGCTGCCGCTGGTCGGCGGTCTCGGCGGCGGCACGGGCGGCCTCCCGCTGGTCGGCGGGCTGCCGGTGCAGGGCACGCTCAAGCCCGTCGACGACTTCGCCATCCCGGTCGGCACCGGCGGCAAGCGCTCGGGCAACCAGCGGGTCCAGCGGATCTCGGGCACGGAGGCGGACTCGGGCCTGCCCATCGGCGAGCTCCCGCTCGGCGGCAGCGACGTGCTGAAGAACGACTCGATCACCGGCGTCCCGGTGATCGGCGGCGTCGGCCCGACCCCGGGCGTCAGCACCACCGCGGTCGCGAACCGTCTCGTGCCCACGACCGGCGCGCTGCCGCAGGCCGCGAGCCAGCTGCCGCTCGTCACCGAGAAGACCTACGCGCCGCGGCACGCTTCGGCGTACTCCCCGCGGCACTCCGCCGGCGCTTCCGCCTCGGCCTCGGCTTCGGCGGGTGCTTCGGAGGAGGCGCTGCCGGTGGTCGGCGGGCTGCCGCTGCTCAACGGCATCGCCGGCGGCAACCTCCCGCTGGTCGGCGGGCTGCTCGGCGGCCGCTGACCGTCCTCGCACAAGGAACGGCCGGCGGTCGCCGACCGTCCACACAGAAAGGCCGGCGGTCACCCGCCGACCGTCCACATGAGAAGGGCCGGCGGTCATCCGCCGGCCCTTCCTCACTTCCGTAGCGGCGCCCCGGCGTCGTGCAGGTGGCGCAGCGCCTGCGAGTAGGAGTCGACGAACGTCGCCGACAGGTACGGCACGCCGATCTCCGCGCAGTACCGCTCCACGATCGGCTGTGCCTTGCGCAGGTTCGGGGTCGGCATGTTGGGGAACAGGTGGTGCTCGATCTGGTAGTTCAGGCCGCCGAGCAGCACGTCGACCAGGACCCCGCCGCGCACGTTGCGGGAGGTGAGCACCTGCTTGCGCAGGAAGTCCAGCTCGTCGTCGCCGGTCAGGGTCGGCATGCCCTTGTGGTTCGGCGCGAAGGTCAGCCCCAGGTACAGGCCGAACAGCCCCTGGTGGACCGCGATGAACGCGACCGCGATCCCGGGTGACAGCAGCGCGAAGACGGCCACCAGGTAGGCGGCGAAGTGGCCGTACAGCAGGAAACCCTCGAGCTTGGAGCGCTTGATCCTGCCGATCGCGCGGGCGCTGGACACGTGCAGGTTGAACCCTTCCAGCAGGAGCAGCGGGAAGAACAGCACCGCCTGCCAGCCGCCGATGAGCCGGGCCAGGCCCTTCGCCTCGCGCGCCTGGCGGGTCGACCAGACCAGGATGTCGGGCGCGACGTCGGGGTCGTGCTCCTCGTGGTTGGGGTTGGCGTGGTGGCGGGTGTGCTTGTTCATCCACCAGCCGTAGCTCATCCCGATGCCGAGGTTGCCCACCAGCATGCCGAGGATCTCCGAGATCCGGGACGTGCGGAACACCTGCTTGTGCGCCAGGTCGTGGGCGACCAAGGCCACCTGGGCGAACGCGGCGGCGAGCAGCGCGGCGGCCAGCAGCGCCCACCAGGACGAGCCGATGAGGGCGAGGGCGGCCCACCCGCCGGCGTAGAGGGCACCCACCAGGGTGAACCGCAGGGCGTAGTAGCCGGGGCGGCGGTCGAGCAGACCGGCCGCACGGATGTGGCGGGACAGTGTCGTGAAGTCTGAGGTGCGGTCGGCCAGCAGCGTCATGCGTCAAGCCTCGCGATCGCGGGCCTCCGGAACGAGCCGGGCAGCCCCGCTGTTTGTGGTGGTGCTGCCCCTACCCTCAGGCCCCGTTAGGGTTGGAAGGTGCCAGTGCTCATCGGCTCCTACGCCGACCAGATCTCGTTCTTCGACGACGACTTCAAGCCGTCGGCCCCGCCGATCCGCGCGTCGTCGCCCTCATACCTGGCCGCCTCCGCCGACGGCGGTGTCATCTACACGGTGGCCGAGCTGGACGAGGGTCACGTCGCCGCGTTCCGCCTCGACGGCACCCCGCTGGGCTCGCTGCCGACGGGCGGTGCCTCCCCGTGCCACCTCGCGGTCGCCGGCGGGTTCGTCCTGTCCGCGAACTACCAGGGTGGCAGCGTCTCCGTCTTCGCCCTCGACGCCGGCGGCGGCCTGGCCTCGCGCACCGATCTCGTGCAGCACACCGGCAGCAGCGTGAACCCGGACCGGCAGAGCGCGCCGCACGCCCATCAGGTGACCGTGCGCGATTCCCGCGATCCCATGGTGTACGTGGTGGACCTCGGCCTCGACGAGATCGTCCACTACCGCCTGACGTCCTCGGGCGTCCTGGAGCGGCAGCGCGCCACGTCCGTCACCCCGCTGGGCAGCGGGCCGCGGCACCTGGTCCTGCACCCCGACGGCCGGGTCTTCGTCGCCAACGAGCTCGCCTCGACGGTCGCCGTGCTGGACCGCGGGTTCGAGGTCCTCGACGTCCAGCCGTCGGTGCTGGTCCCGCCCGCGGGCGACAACTTCCCCAGCGAGCTGCTGCTGTCGGCCGACGGCACGCGCCTCTACGTCGCCAACCGGGGCAACGACACCATCACCACGTTCGCCGTGACCGCCGGCGGCCTGTCACCGCTCGACGAGGTCTCCACCGGCGGCACCTGGCCCCGCCACTTCGCCCTGCTCGACGGCGCCCTCGCCGTGGCCAACCAGCACTCGGACACCGTCACGCTGCTGGAGCTGGACCCCGCCACCGGCGTCCCGCAGCCCGGCCGGACGGTCCTGGAGCACCCGTCCCCGAGCATGGTCCTGCACCTGCGCTGACGTCTGCCTCAGGCGCTCGCCTCCTTGACCACCATCGGCGCGGCGTTGAACTCCATGGCGTCGAGGGCGGCCCGCAACCTGGGCAGGTCGCCCTCGGCCAGCTGAAACGACGCCCGGCAGATCTTGTCCACCCACAGCGACACCACCACCGTGCCGCGCATCGGATGGCACGTCACCCGCATGGTGCGGTCGTCTCCCCGCACGTCCTCAAACACGTCGCCCGACTTGGGCAGCGCAACCAGCTCACCCATGTCCTCCATGCTGCGACACTGAACGCTCGTTCTACAAGCCTCCGGGCGGCTTCTCCCCCACTGCGTCATCCGCCGCAGCGCCGACCGCACGGTCCCCGGCCGCTCCCTCGCTCACCACGAGGGCGCATCGCGCCGGATGGAGGCGGGCATCCGCCGCCGCGGGCTGGTCTCAGGCGGCCTCGGTCAGCGAGGCGTTGCGGGCCTCGAGGACGGCGCGGATGTCCTGGGTGCGGTCGGGGTCGGAGGTGGCCGCGGGGTCGGCGCCGGGGCGGGTGGTGTCGGTGGCGCGGGCGTTCTTCGTGCGCTGCTGCGGGACGCGGCGCTGCTTGCGGGTGACGGTGGAGGCGGTGATCGCGGACTGGCGGGCGGCGTCGAGCGTGTCGCGCAGCTCGGCCGCCTCCTCGGCGACCCCCGCGGCCTCCTCGGCCAGGGCCTGGGCGGCGACGACCGCCACGTCCGCGGCCTTCACGGCGGCGCGCTCGGCCGCGGCGGCCGCGTCGTACAGGCGGCGGGCGCGGCTCTCGGCGGAGCGGCGCAGCTCGATCTCGCGGGCCTGCAGCTCGTGCAGCGGGTCCCAGCCGGACGCGCCCTTGAAGACGGACTCCAGGGCGTCGACGGTGATGTCGCCGCGCTTGAAGGCGGCAAGGGCGGCGCGGGACACCTCGCGCTTGCTCTCCTCGTCCTCGTCGCCGGCGTCGCCGGAGGTGGCCGCGGCGGCCGCGTTCAGGGCCTCCTCGTAGGCCTTCTGCGCCACGTCGAACGTCGTCCAGGCCACCTCGCGGGCCTGCTGCGCGGCGAGGGCGCGGGCCTGGGCCTCGCCGACCTCGAGCTGGGCGCGCTTCGCGGCGGCGGCGGTCGCGGCGGCCTGGCGGATCAGCTCGCCGGCCTCGACGCGGAGGCGGGCGCGCTCGGCGGGGCTGAGGCTGGCGTCGGCCTCGGCGACCTCGGCCCGGCGCTCGGCCCGGTCGATGCGGGCCAGGCTCCAGCGGGACAGGATCGCGGCGAAGAGGATGAACAGCACGATGACGCCCATCAGTGCGGCCCAGACCACGAGGGCGCCGGTGACGGGGTCGAGACCGAGGATGCCTCTGCCGCCGTCGAGGGTCCAGGGCAGGCCCTGACCCGAGGATGACCCGTGCGTGGCGGGTGCGGAAAGAGCCACGGCGCGACCTCCGGCTGTGCGTGTCGCTACAGCGTAAAGGTCATGACCCGGGCAGAGCGACCCATCGAAGGGTGACAATCCGATGAAAACCCGGACACGAATTGTCACGCCCACGCGTAAAAGGGCCGGTCAGCAGGGGTAACCCGGCGACGGACAGTGATGATCACCACGGCGCAGGCGGCCAGTTGTCACCAGAACGTGATCGTGGCTGGTAAATCAGGTGTCCCGCCGGCGGGTGATCGCTAACGTGCCCGCCATGTGCTTGCGTGTCGTGCTTTCGCCGCCCATCCGCTAGCGGGCAGGCGAACGACCCGGAGAAGCGTCACGGCCTCGCGCCGCGGCGCCGGTGACGGCTGCCCGAATCCCCAGCTCTGGCAGCGTCACGACAATTCGGGAGTAAGACATAAATGGGACATAACAGAGGACTGTTCTGTATCGCATTCGCGGGATTGGCCTGGGGTGTCGGCGGGTTTGTCGCCGCCGTTCTGTACGACCGCAGCGGACTCGGCCCGATCGCGGTCACGTTCTGGCGGTACCTCGGCGGCATCGCATTGCTCGCAGCCATTCGGCCATTCCAGAAAAACGGACAAAAACCACTTAACAAGCGCCGGCTGGTCCTCAACGGGCTGGGCATGGCGCTCTACCAGACGGCGTACTACGTGGCGATCGACCTCACCGGCGTCGCCGTCGCCACGGTCGTCGTGCTCGGATCGGGGCCGGTGCTGGTCGCGATCGGCGACCGGATCCTCTTCAAGGAGCGCGCCAGCGTCCCGACCGTCGCCCTCGCGGTGACCGGCCTCGTGCTGCTGGTGGGCATCGACACCGTCGACGCGGCGGGCCTCGCCGTGGCGTTCGTGTCCGCGGCCGGCTACGCCGGCGTCACGCTGCTCAACCGGGCGGGCAAGGAGGACCCGTTCGACTCGGCGCTCGGCGGCTTCGCGGTCGGCACCGTGGTGCTGCTGCCCCTGGCGCTGCTGGAGGGCCTGCTGCCGACCAGGGGCGGGACGGGAGAGACGGTGGCGCTGCTGGCGTTTCTCGGGGCGGTGCCGACCGCCCTCGCCTACGCGCTGTTCTTCGCGGGCCTGACGGTCGTGAGGGCCACGACCGCGGCGGTCGTGGCCCTCGTCGAGCCGCTCGCCGCGGTCGCCCTCGGCGTGCTGGTCCTGCACGAGCCGCTGACGAGCTGGTCAGCGGCAGGTGCCGGACTGTTGTTGCTGTCGGTGGTGATCGGTGGTCAGTTGGAGCGCCGCAGCCGCACGACGGCCGTCACCGCGAACGCCCCCGCCGCCACGGCCGCCGCCAGCCCCCACCACCAGAGGTGGGAGGACTCCCGTTCCGGAGCGGCGGCAGCCGCTGCGGACGCGGGTGGCGGCGACTGTGCGAGGCGCGACGTCACCACCGCCGTGGCGGAGACCGGGTTCGCACCCGGCCCGGTGACCTTGACGGTCCACGTGCCCGGTGAGAGCACCGGGCCCGAGGTGTAGAAGCCACGCCCCTCCGCCGCAGCGTTCAGCTGCAGCGGACCCACCGTCCGGCCGCCGTCCGCCGAGGCGGTCAGCACCAGACGGATGTCGCCCTCGGCGGGGCGGCCGTCCGCACTCAACGCGCGGACGGTCACCCCCTCGGCGCCGTCCCCGGCGACCTCGAGACTGAGGTCGCCGGGGGCGAACGTCAACGCCGCCATCATCAGCAGCGCGAGCACAACCTTCACAGCTTGCCGTTCTTCTTCACCCGGCTCGGGTCCTCGTCGAGCCGGCCCGTGCCCTGCAGGGACTTACCGGCGTTGGCCTTCACGCCGGCGTTGCTGGGCGGGGTGCCGCCGAGCCGCAACGTCATCGCGTCCGCGTCGCGGATCAGCGTGTCGCGCACCTCGGCCTCGGGCACCAGCTTGGCGGTCAGCAGGTCACGGAAGGACGCGAGCTCCTTCAGGGCCTTCTTGTCGTTCCCGCTCGCCTCGGCCTTGCGGGCCTTCGCGAGCTGGTCCGACAGCTGGGTGTACGCCTTGCTGGTCAGGCGGCTCGTCGCCTTGAACCGGTCCAGCAGGTTCTGCATGTCCCGGAACGAGGTGGTGACGAAGAACCGGACGGTGCTGGTGGTGGCGTTGCCGGCGTTGTCGGTGCCGACGACGACCAGCTCGTGCAGGCCGAGGTCGAGCTCGTACATCGCCTGCAGGGTGCCGGTCTGGTAGGCGCCGCCGTCCAGCGAGCCGGTGACGGACCTGATCCCGGAGACCGGGTCGATGGCCTGCCAGGTGACGCGGACGTCCTGGCTGTCGCCGTAGAGCTGGCCGTCGGCGAGGCCGGCGACGATGACCGTCGGCGCGGTGCCGTCGATCTTCAGGATCGCCGACTTGAGCGTCTCCGCGTTGCCGGCCGCGTCGGTGGCCTTGTAGAGCAGCTCGTGCTGGCCGTTGCCGGTGACGTTGACCGGCGTCGTGTACGGCGTCCAGGGGCCGCCGTCCAGGGACCACTCCACCTTGGTCACGCCGGAGCCGGCGTCGGTGGCCGCGAGGGTCACCGGGGTGGCCCCGTTGTGCCAGCCGGCGTCGGACGCCGGTGCGAACGCCGCCGTGGTGACCGGCGCGGTCGCGTCGATCTTCACGGTCGCCGTCTGCACGGCGGAGACGTTGCCGGCCTTGTCGGACGCGCGGAACTTGACGCTGTGCGTGCCGTCGCCGCTGACGGCGACCGGGGCGGTGTAGGCCGTCCAGGTGCTGTCGGCGTCGACCTGGTACTCGATCTTGTCGACACCCGAGCCGCCGGCGTTGTCGGTCGCCGCGAGGGTCACGGTGACCGGCCCGGTGTACCAGCCGTTCGACTGCGGACCATCCACAGTGGACGTGGCGACGGGTGCCGTCGTGTCCACCGAGGCGGTGCTGATCCGGAAGTAGTCGAACGACGCCGGCTTCGACGCCTTCTGCCCGGCACCGAGGGTGTACAGGCCCACCTTGGCGTTGGTCGCCACCGCGGCGTTGGTGAGCTTCTCCAGCGCGGTGTAGGTGACGCCGTCCGCCGAGTACGAGGCGGTGTAGACGTTACCGGCCTTGGCCAGCCGCAGGTACCAGACCGCGGCGGTCAGGTTGCTCGCCCCGGGCTGCGGGTTCTGCACGGCGCCGGCGATCTCGCTGCGGAACTCGATGCGCCGCGTGACCGTCTGACCCGCCTGGTTGTCCGCGACGAAGTCGAACTTGACGTAGTTGTCGTCGTCGCCGTAGACGATCAGGCCGCCCTGCTGGTACTGCTCGTTGAACAGCGAGCCGTCGACCTTCGTGTCCAGCGTGAAGTCACCCGTGGGCGCCTTCTGCAGGATGAAGTTGGACGGGTTGGAGTTGTCGGCGCCGTAGATGTCGCCGTTGGGGACGTCGATCTGCAACGCGCCGTTGCTCACCCGGTACTTCGTGGAGTCCTCCCGCAGGATGGCGTTCCACCGGCAGTGGTCCAGAGTGGATCCGGTGAACTCGTCGTTCGGGTTGACCGCGCCGGCCGGCTCGTCCGGGACCAGCTGGAAGTAGTCGAAGCTCGCGTTGACGACCGGGGCGGTGGTGCCGCCGTTGAGCGCGAACAGGCCGACCTTCGGGTTGGCGATCCCGGCGAGCGCCGCGGACCGTCCGACCGGGGTGAACGTGGTGCCGTCGGTGGAGTAGGACGCGGTCAGGTTGGTGCCGTCGGAGGCGATCCGCACGTAGTACGTGTCGCCGGGCTGGGCCGGGATCGCGTCGGCGCCCTCGTTGCGCGGGGTGCCGGCGGTCTCACGGATGAACTCGACCTTGCGCGAGTCGGCGTAGAGCAGGTCGACCTTGGCGTAGTTGTCGTCGTCGCCGTAGACGATCAGGCCCGCCTGCTGGTAGTTCGCCGACGTGGCCAGGGTGATCTTCGTGGTGGCCTGCCACGCGCCGCTGGGTGCCGGCTGCAGCACCAGGTTGGTCGCGTCGTTGCGGCTGCCGTAGAGGTCGCCGGAGGCGGTCGGCAGGATCAGCGAGCCGCCCGCGACGGAGAACGTCTGGTTCTCCCGGACGACCGTCCACTTCGCACGGTCCAGCGTGGACCCGAGGAAGTCGTCGGACTTCGCGCCGAAGCAGGACGTGTTCGGCGCCTCCGCCTTGACGGTGACGCTCTTGTAGCCCTTCGCTCCGCGCGAGTCGGTGACCGTCAGCGTCGCGGTGAAGGTGCCCGGTGCCGTGTAGGTGTGGCTCGCGTTCGCCGTCGTGGCCGTGCCGCCGTCACCGAAGTCCCACGCGTAGGTCAGCGGCGTGTCGCCCTCGGCGTCGGTGGCGGAGCCCGTGAACGCGACGTTGAACGGCGCGGTCCCGGTCGGCGGGGTGGCGGTCGCGGTGACCACCGGCGGCGCGTTGTCCGTCACGCCGCGGCCGATGAAGTCGACCCAGTTCACGTTGTAGCCGGCGCCCGATCCGGTGGCGATGAAGTACAGCGGCCCACTGGAGGTGCTCGGGGTGACGTCGAGGGTCAGGTCCACATAGGTCTGCCAGCCGCCCGTGCCCGGCACCGCGACGGAGCCCACCACGGGACCGTCGAGCGCGCCGGTGCGGACCTGGATCGTGCCGCCGCTGGCGTTGTTGGAGGCGGCGCGGATCCGCAGCTGGGTGATGCCGGTGAGGTTGGCCGGGGCGAAGGAGAACCAGTCGCCCTCCTCGACGAAGCCGATGTTCTGGAAGCCGCCCTGCGGGTCACCGGTCGTCTCGGTGCGCACGCCCGGGTCGCCGCCGGCGGTCGAGCCCGGCACCCGCCCGGTGGCCGCGAAGTACTCGGCCTGCTTGCGCTTCGGCTGCAGCTGCACCAGCGACCGCCCGGTGAGCGGGGCGGCACCGCCGACGCCACCCTTGTCCACATAGGACGCCTCGATGACGGCGAACACGTTCGCGTCGGCGCCGTGCCCGCTGGCCAGGGACGTCTGGATGGTGCCGCTGCAACCGGTCAGCTGGTTGAGCGGGTGGGCGTGCTCGTCGTGGCCCAGCAGGTACTGGACCTGGACCTTCGAGCAGTCGACCGTGCCGTCCTCCGGGTCGGTGACGGTGACGGTGAACGCGACCTGGTCGCCCCACTCGTAGAAGCCGCCGTTGGGCGGCAGCGTGATGGTGACCTTCGGCGCGGTGTTGCCGACGGTGACGGGCACGTTCGCGGTGGCGCTGCGGCCCTCCGAGTCGGTGACCGTCAGCTGGGCGGTGAAGTTGCCGTTGCTCGTGTACGTGTGGATCGGGTTGGCCTCGGTGGACGTGCCGCCGTCGCCGAACGCCCACGCGAACGTGATCTGCTGCCCGTCGGGGTCGCGGGAGCCGGCGCTGGAGAAGTGCACCGCCAGGGGCGCGAGGCCGCTGGTCGGGTCGGCCGCCGCCTGGGCGATCGGGGCCCGGTCACCGGCGGTGTAGTCGATGCGGTAGACGCCGGAGTCGTCGTTGTTGCCGCCGAAGCCGGTGCCCCACTCGATGAGGTAGAGCGAGCCGTCGGGGCCGAACTCCATGTCCATCGGCCGGATCGTGCTCATGCCGGCCAGCAGCTGGTTGATGTCCACAAGGGACTTGCCGTCGGCGCTGACCTGCATCGTGTACAGCTTGTTCTGGTTCCACTCGCCGAAGATGGCCTTGCCGTCGTAGTACGCCGGCCACTTCGTCTCGGAGGTGGAGTCGGCGTTGTAGCGGTAGACGGGGCCGCCCATCGGCGCGCCTCCGCCACCGATCTCGGGGAAGCGCGGGTTGGCGTCGTAGTCGTAGTCGACGGTCGCCGCGATGACCGGCGGCAGGTTCGTCAGGCCGGTGTTGTTGGGCGAGTTGTTGACCGGTGCGGCGCAGTCGAACGCCGGGCCGGCCGGGCCGGACGGGAACGTCCAGTCGCGGTAGGGCACGTTCGCGCCGGTGCAGTACGGCCAGCCGTAGTTACCGGGCTGCCCGACGATGTTCCACTCGACGGTGTTGCCGGGGCCGCGGTTCGGGTTGGGCTGGCCGGCGTCGGGGCCGTAGTCGCCGACGTAGAGCGTGTTGGTCTTCGGGTCGACGCCGATACGGAACGGGTTACGGAAGCCCATCGCGTAGATCTCGGGCCGGGTCTTGGCCGTGCCGGCCGGGAACAGGTTGCCCTGCGGGACCGTGTAGGTGCCGTCGGCCTGCGGCTTGATCCGGATGACCTTGCCGCGCAGGTCGTTGGTGTTGCCGGAGGTGCGCTGCGCGTCGTAGTCCTGCCGGCCGGCCCGCTCGTCGATCGGGGCGTAGCCGTCGGACTCGAACGGGTTCGTGTTGTCGCCGGTCGCGAGGTACAGGTTGCCGGCGCTGTCGAACGTCATGGTCCCGCCGGCGTGACAGCACGTGTTGCGCTGCGTGTCGACCTGCAGCAGCTGCTTCTCGCTGCTCAGGTCGAGCGTGTCACCGACGGCCGTGAAGCGGCTCAGCACGTTGCGCGGGCCGCCGCCGTTGGGCGCGTAGTACAGGTAGACCCAGTGGTTCTGGGCGAAGCCCGGGTCCAGGGTGATGCCGAGCAGGCCGTCCTCGTTGCCGGTGAACACCGGGATCGTGGCGGCCGTGACGGTGGTGTGGGTGTCGGGCTTGACGATCTGCACCCGGCCGTCCCGCTCGATGTAGAACACGCGACCGTCGGGGGCGACCGCGAGCTCCATCGGGTTGTTGGTGTTGCTGTCCAGCGTGACCTTCTCGAAGCTGCTGGTCAGCGTGGCGCTGCAGTCCGACTTCAGCACGCCCGCGGCGGTCTCGATGCCGCCGAGCAGGTGCGAGAGGAACAGCGGGTCGCTGTAGGACTCCTGGGTGTGGCCGGCGCCGGTGTACCAGGAGCGCCCGCCGTCGTAGTCGCGGCACCACGAGAACGGGTGGTCCGCGCCCATGGCCCCGGTCCCCGGCGTGTAGCTGGTCTCGTCCAGGCTGGCCAGGACGTGCACCTTGCCGCGGGGGTTGGCGCGGAAGTTGTACCACTCGTCGTAGCGGCTCCAGCGGTCCGGCAGGTCCTTTGTGGACGGGTGCGCCGGGTCCTCGACCTTGATGGTTGCCTGCTGCTGCGCCGGGTGGCTGGTGAAGTACGAGCCGACGAGCTCGCCGTACCAGGGCCAGTCGTACTCGGTGTCGCTCGCGGCGTGGACGCCGGCGTAGCCGCCGCCGGCCTTGATGTAGCGCTCGAACGCGGCCTGCTGGGTGGCGTCGAGCACGTCGCCGGTGGTGGACAGCCAGACGACGACCTCGTACTTGGCGAGGTTGGCGTCGGTGAACGCGCCGGCGTCCTCGGTGGTGTCGACGGTGAAGCCGTTGGCGGCACCGAGCTGCTGGATGGCGGTGATGCCGGCGGGGATGGCATCGTGCCGGAACCCGGCGGTCTTGGAGAAGACGAGCACGTCGAACGGTTCGACGGCCTGCGCCTGCGGCACCTGGGGCGCCTGGAGGGGGACGGTTTCAGCGGAGGCTGCGGCAGCCGGAATTGTGACGGCCGCGGTCGTGGTCAGGGATAAGCAGGCAAGGCTGAATAGCGCGCGTGCCGCGCGCCGGCGTTGGGTGAACACGGAGCTCCTTGTGCGGGGTGGACACAGGTCGCTGCGCGCAACGGTTCGCCGAAACCGCTGCGCGTAATGGGACCGGGGTCATCCCGCCGAGGAGTCGACCGGCCCGTGCGGTGGTTCGTTGTGTTACCTAACAAACTAGCCGCGCAGGGCGTCCCGGGGAAGAGCCACACCATGCCCGGTACACGCGCCGGTCAACGGACGCAGTCCGGGAAGCCTCGCCAGCCCGGCCGCGGTCGCCTCGTCGGCCGGGGTGTAGACGATGAGCCGCGCCTCGGGCGTCCCCGCGAGCAGCATGCTCTGGGTGGAAAGCCGCAGGTCACCGACGTCCCCGTGGCGGAAGATCTTCAACCGGCTGCCGGGCACCGCCACGTCGTGCGACTGCCACGCCGCAGCGAACGCCGGGCTGGCCGCGGACAGGTCGCGCACGAAATTCTCCCAGGCCGGCTCGCCGATGTGCCGGGCGAAGTTGGCCCGCATCGTCGCCGTCATCAACGGCAGCTCATCCGCCAGGTTTACGAACGGCATACAGCATTTCGGCGTCATGTACAAATGCCATAAGGCATTTCGCTCGGTTCCTTTCCGGCGCACGAGATCCGGAAATAGATCGGCGTAGACGGGATTCCAGGCGAGCAGGTCGTACCGTCCGTTGTAGACACAGGCGGGCAGCGTCAGGCTGTCCAGGATCAGCTGCACCTGCGGCTCGAGGGGGCAGCCGGCGGGCTGCGCGGTGAACGCGGGAACGTCGGCCAGCCGGTACAGGTGCTCCCGCTCGGCCTCGTCGAGCCGCAGCGTGCGCGCGATCGCGTCCAGGACCTGCACGCTCGCGTTGATCGGGCGGCCCTGCTCCAGCCACGTGTACCAGGTGACGCCCACCCCGGCGAGCTGCGCCAGCTCCTCCCGGCGCAGCCCCGGTGTCCTGCGCCGGAAGCCCGGCGGCAGGCCCACGTCGGCGGGGCTGATCCTGGCCCGTCGCGAGCGCAGGAACGCGGCCAGCTCGGCGCGGGACGTCGTCATGCTTCCATCTTCGGGCGGTGCCCATCCCGGTGCCAGGTGCTGCCGGTACCAGGATGAGCGGGCTCTCCCCGCCGGCACCGGCGCCGCCGGAGGGTGGCTCCATGACCGTTCTGACCGACAGCCCGCCGGCCACCGCACGGACCGGTGGCGTGCTCCTGGCGACCATCCTCGGCGGGCAGTTCATGGCCGTCCTCGACGTCTCGATCGTCAACGTGGCGGTGCCGTCGATCCGCACCGACCTCGGCGCCTCCGGCGCCGGCCTGCAGCTGGTCGTCGCCGGCTACGCCATCGCCTACGCCGTCCTGCTCGTCACCGGCGCCCGCCTCGGTGGCCGCCACGGCCACGGCCGCACCTTCCGGGCCGGCCTGGCCGCCTTCACCGCCGCGTCGCTGCTGTGCGGCCTCGCCCCGTCGACCGGCACGCTGATCGCCTGCCGCCTGCTGCAGGGGCTCGCGGCCGCCCTGATGGTGCCGCAGGTGTTCAGCATCATCCAGCGCACCTTCGCCGGCCCCGCCCGCACCCGCGCCCTCGGCCTCTACGGCGCCGTCCTCGCCGGCGCGGCCGTCGTCGGCCAGTCCGCCGGCGGCTTCCTCACCGGCGCCGACCTCTTCGGCACCGCCTGGCGCCCCGTCTTCCTGGTCAACGTCCCGATCGGCGTGACCCTGCTCCTGCTCGGCAGCCGCCACCTGCCCACCGACCCCGGCACCGACACCCGCCGCCTGGACCCGCTCGGCGTGCTGATCCTCGCCGCAGCGGTGTTCACCCTGGTCCTGCCGCTCGTCCTGGGCCACGGGTCCGGCTGGCCGCCGTGGACCTGGGCCGGTCTCGCCCTGAGCGCCGCCCTCTTCGCCGCGTTCGCGCTCGTCCAGCGCCGCAGCCCGGCGCCGCTCATCTCGGGGGTGGTCCTGCGCTCACCGGGCCTGGTGCCGGCGGCCCTGGCGATCCTGGCCGTGATGGCCTCCTACGCCGGCTTCCTCTTCACGCTCGGCCTGCACACCCAGTCGGACCTGGGCTACGGTCCCGCGAAGGCCGGCCTGGTCCTGGTCCCCGCCGCCCTGGCCTTCGGTCTCAGCAGCCTGAACTGGCGCCGCCTCCCGGCGTCCTGGCACCACCCCGCGATCACCGTGGCCCTGGTCGTCGTCACCGTCACGTACGCCTGGATGGCCTGGACCATCCGCGACGGCCGCCCGCTGGGCGTCGCCTACCTCTCGGTGAGCGCCCTCTACGGCCTGTGCCTGGGCGCCGCCTTCAGCCCGTTGATCGGGGTCGCCCTGACCCACGTCCCGCCGGCGCTCGCCGGCGACGCCAGCGGTGTCGTCGCCACCGTCACCCAGCTCGCCGCCGTCCTGGGCGTCGCCACCTTCGGCAGCGTCTACCTGTCCCTGGTCCCGTCCCCGTCGGCGGCCGCGACCACCGACCTGACCCTCGCCGTCGCCACCCTCGTGGCCACGGCGGCGAGCCTCCTGATCCCCAGACCGTCCCGGTGACGGAAGGCGCGTCAGAAGGGCTGGCGGGTCCACCGCTGGTTGGCGGCGCCGGTGCAGTCCCAGATGATGACCTGGGTGCCGGCGCCGGTGCCGCCGTTGGCGACGTCGAGGCAGCGGCCCGAGTTGGGGTTGACCAGCGTGCCGTCCCCGCGGAAGGTCCACTGCTGGGCGACGGTGCCGTTGCAGGAGTAGAGCTGGACGGCGTTGCCGTTGCCCTTGCCGGCGTTGGCGACGTCGAGGCAGCCGCCGTCGGCGCGGATGCTGCCGTCCGGCCGGATCGTCCAGCGCTGGTTGGTGTTGCGCGAGCCGGCGCGGTCGCAGGCGTCGATGACGGCCTGGTTGTTCTGGCCGGAGCGGTACTCGAGGCACATGCGCGAGCCGGCGCCGACGAGCTGGCCCGTCGTCACCTGCGGCGGTGGCGGCGGGGCGGAGCTGGCCGGCTTCGACGGGGACACCGAGGCGCTCGGCGGCTGGACGGCGGGTGCCGAGGACTTCGACCTGCTCGGCGTCGGGCTCGCCGACCGGGTGCCCGACGGTGTCGCGGACGGTGACGCGCCGGCGTCGCGGGTCAGCTCCGGCAGGCCGCCGATGCCCGGGTAGCGCTGCGGGCTGGCGTCGGCGGAGACCGGGGTGCCGTGGTCGCCGCTGCTGACCAGCTGCAGGACGACGGCGGCGGTGACCAGCAGGATCAGGACGGCGACGGCGACGGCACCGACCGGGTACCGGCGCCAGGCGGCGTTCCGGCGGCGGGCGCCGCGGTAGTCGGGGCCGTCGTCGGTGTCGGCGGGGTCGTCGGTGACGATCGCGATGGCCGGCGGCACGTAGTCGGCCACGGTCGGCGAGTCGTCGGGGGCCAGCAGGACCGGCGCCACCCCGACCGGCGGCGCCGCCGGTACAGCGGCATCCTCCGGCTCATCGGCGGCCGGGTCGAGCTCGGCCGGATCGAAGGCGGCCGGGTCCACGAGCGCCGGGGCCTCGGCGGCGGGCTTGACCAGCGCCATGGGCACAGCGGGCACGAGGGGCTCGGCGGGCTCGTCGTCGACCGGCGGCAGCGACTCCGCGGCGCTCGCCCTGAGCTCACCGGCGAGCGTCCCGACGGTCGCCGGGTCGTCCCCCTGTTCAGGATCATCGGTCTCCGGACCGGCCGCGTCAGGAGCGACGGTGTCAGGGGACGGCGCCTCGGAAGACGGGGCCGGAGCGGGTTCGGGCTCCGGTTCGGGCTCGTCGCCCAGGGCGTCCGCGAAGAGGGCGTCGAAGTCCGGCCGGTCGTCCTCGACGGGAGTGACCGGGATCGAGGCGGTCGCGATCGCCGTGGGGCCGCCGCGCCGCTGCCGGGGGATCGCCGCGCCGGCCGGAAACGTCGGCTTCGCCGGGTTGAACGGCTCCGGCAGGAGGGGGACCTTCGCGGTCGCGGAGGCCGTCGGCGGGATGCGATGCCGCGCCGCCCGGTCCACACGCTGTTCCTGCTCGTTGCCGTCTTCAGCGATGGACATACCCGACGTGCTCCTTCCAACGACCATCACTGCCCGCTGCACCGTAGCCTGCGAAAGCAACAACGCGCGACCGGCCGTTCGGCCCCAACAGGAGCGGTCCGTTGCGATTGGCCGGTAAGTTTTCCCGCATGGCTCCTGACGGCTGGGAAACGTTCGCTGCACAGCACGAGGTGTGGGGGCGGGTGACCGACGGCGCGGCCCACCGTGACCGCGCGGTGACGCTCGTGCGCCAGTTCGCCGCGGCGCGCAGACGGTCCGCGGCCGCACTGCCCGACGACCCGTGGCAGGACGGCGACTTCGCGCTGCGCATGTCGGAGCAGGTGAAGAGCCTCGTCGGCTTCCTGCCGGAGGGCGAGCGGCTCAGCGGCGCCGAGGCGGCACTGCTGGTGACGACCCCGTTCCTGCACGACGCGCTGTGGGCCGGCATCGCCGCCGCCGAGCGCGGGGTGCACCCCGGCGACCTGGAGCCGTCCCAGGACGCGTCCAGCGACCGGGCCGCGTTCGAGCGGTTCTCCCAGACCTACGCGCAGCCGCACCGCCGCGCCCTCGCCGCGATCCGCGCGGGCCGGCGGGAGGCGGCCGCGGAGCTCGGCTGGTGGCTGCTGCACCGGTGGATCGGCCGGCGGCCCGCCGCGTACCAGCCGGCGACGATCGAGGCGCTGATCAGGGGGCCGGAGGGCCAGACGCAGGACCTGGCGGGCGCGCTGGACGACGAGCCGCAGAAGCGCCTGGCGGAGCTGCTGCGGGCGATCCGCGCCGACCCGGCGTTCCTCAACCGGCATGACCGGCCCGAGGCGCTGGTCTCGCAGGACCGGCACGGCACGCGGGAGCGGCTGGTCGCGTTCCTGCTGACGATCGCCCGCTGGCTGGCGATCGAGGCGACGGTCCTGCCGGAGGTCATCGGCGAGCACCTCGGCATCGGCGACCCGGTCACGCCGGGCCAGGTGATCGAGACGGTGCACGCGGCCCGCTGGGACCTGCGCGGCGCGACGCTGGTGCTCGCCGCCGACTGCGCCCACCCCTCGATCGAGGTGGCGCTGCGCGTCCACATCGAGACGCTCAACCAGCTGCTCGCCGAGGCCCAGCGGGCGGCGGCCCGGGACGACTCCCTGGCCGCGCTGCGGCACCTGCCCAACCGGGCCGCGACCGACGAGGTGCGCCCGGCGGTCGTCGGCGGTGTCCCGGCCTACCAGTCCGCGGGCGTGCGGTTCCGGCTCGCCGAGGACCGGGTGCGGGAGCTGCTGATGGGCGAGCAGCTCTACGGCGACCCCGCCCTGGCGATCCGGGAGCTGTACCAGAACGCCCTCGACGCGTGCCGCTACCGGGAGGCGCGCACCGAGTTCCTGGCCCGCACCACCGCCGCGCCCCCCGACGCGTGGAGCGGCCGGATCCGCTTCGAGCAGGGCGTCGACGAGTCCGGCCGGCCGTTCCTGGACTGCGTGGACAACGGCATCGGCATGGGCGTCCGCGAGCTGAGCGAGGTGTTCTCGCAGGCCGGCGTGCGGCTGGCGGACCTGCCGGAGTTCCTCGAGGAGCAGGCCGAGTGGGCCCGGCTCGACCCGCCGGTGCAGCTGTTCCCCAACAGCCGGTTCGGCATCGGCGTGCTCAGCTACTTCATGCTCGCCGACGAGCTGACCGTCGAGACCTGCCGGATGGGCCGCGACGGGCAGGCCGGCGAGCGGCTGCGGGTGTCGATCGCGGGGCCGGGCAGCCTGTTCCGCATCCAGGACCTGGGGCCGGGCACCGACTCGGGCACGACGGTGCGGCTGCACCTGCGCGACGGCGTGACCGTCGCATCGGTGGAGGAGCTGCGCAAGCTGCTGTGGGTGGCCGAGTTCGGCACCGACGCGACCGACGGCGTCGAGACCCAGCAGTGGGCGCCCGGGGAGCTGTCGGAGGCGGCGACCGCCCTCGACGACGAGGACGAGGACGAGGAGGGCGTCGGCGTCGGCGTGGTCGCGGCCGAGGGGTCGCGGGTGTGGTGGTGCAAGGGCACCGGCGCGCTGCTCGCCGACGGCCTCTACGCCGGCAAGGAGATCTTCGGCGCGGTGGTCAACCTGAACCGGGACCTCGCGCCGCGGCTGTCGGTCGACCGGACGAAGATCCTGGCGTACCGCGAGGACGACGTCGACCGGCTGCTGTGGGAGGCGGTGCCGGCCCTGACCGCGCCGGGCACGACGCTGCTCGGCTACGAGTGGCTGTGCCGCCTGGCGCCGATCCGGCCGCTGGTCGCGGACCTCATCTTCGAGCAGGCGATCGAGCGCGGCCACGGCAGGTGGGACATGGACGGCGAGACCGTCGACGCGTCCGTCACCGGCTGCTTCGTGGCCAACGACGGGCCGGTCGGCGGCCCCGACGAGCTGGTCGAGTGGCGGCTGACCGCCCTCGCCGCAGGCGGGCGCTACCGCAAGGTGCTCAAGCCGGGCGCGGACTGGAAGCGGGCGCTGCGCTCCCGGCCGTCGGACGCGCTGCTGCTCAGCGTCGACGTCGACGGCACCGGCCCCTGGCTGGACCCGGTCGACATCGTGCCGCTGGTGCACCTGGTGCGGGCGGCGCGCAAGACCGGGCGGAGCGCGCCGGAGATCGCGGCCCGGCTCGACCAGCTGGGCTACGAGCCGTCGGTGGGCGCCGCGCAGGTGGGTGTCGACCCCGACGACCTGGTGTTCACCAGCCGCGACGTCGACGGGACCCGTCCCTGGATGCACCCGGACCAGCCGGTGCATCTCGTGCACCTGCTGCGGGCGGCACACAAGACGGGCCGTCCCATCCAGGAGATCGTCGCGAGGCTGCGGCAGCTGGGCTTCGACGTGGACGTCGACGTGGACATGCTGCCGATCGAGCAGTTCGGCCCGAAGGACCTGACGATCGCCAGCCGGGACCTCGACGGCTCGCACCCGTGGCTCGACCCGCGGGAGCCGGTGACGCGGCTGCACATACTGCGCGCCGCGCACAAGGTCGACCTGCCGGCCGACGAGACCGCGGCGCGGCTGGCGCTGCTCGGCTACCCGCTGGAGCCCGGCTGGGAGGCGCTGACCGTCGAGCCCGACGACCTGGTGCTCATCTCCCGCGACCTGGACAGCACGTCACCGTGGCTGGACCTGCACGAGGAGGTGGCGCCGGTGCACGTGCTGCGCGCCGCCGAGCGGACCGGCCGGCCGGTGGCGGAGGTGGTGGCGCGGCTGCGCGCCTTCGGGTTCACGCTCGGGGGCAACCTCGACGCCCTGGAGACCGTGAAGCTGGAGCCGGAGGACCTGCAGCTGGCCAGCCGCGACCTGGACAGCTCGCAGCCGTGGCTGGACCCGGCACGGCCGGTGCCGCTGATCCACCTGCTGCGCGCGACGGAGGCGACCGGCCGCGACGTCGCCGACGTGGCCACCAGGCTCGCCGCAGTCGGGTACCGCGTCGACGTCGACCCGGACGCGATCCTCATCGACCACCTGGAGCCCGACGACCTGACGATCACCAGCGAGGACCTCGACGGCTCGGATCCGTGGCTGGACCCGATGAAGCCGGTCCCGACGATCCGCATCCTGCGGGCGGCGCAGCGGACCCGGCGCAGCGTGCACGACATCGCGGCCCGGCTGACGTTCCTCGGCTACGCGGTGAGCCTGCACGGCGCGGGCCCGTCGCTGGACCAGGTGGAGCCCGACGACCTGCTGATCACCAGCCGGGACCTGGACGGCTCGCAGCCGTGGCTGGACCTCGACGAGCAGGTGCCGCTGCCGCACCTGCTGCAGGCGGCCCGCCGGGTGCGCCGGCCGGTGCACGAGATCGCGGCGCGGCTGGAGACGCTGGGCTACAACGTCGACGTCGACCTCAGCAGCATCCAGGTCGACTCGGTGAAGCCCAACGACCTCCTCCTCGCCAGCACCGACCTGGACGGCTCCCGCCCGTGGCTGGACGCGAGCCAGCCGGTGCCGCTCAACCATCTCCTCGCCGCGGCGCAGAAGATCCGCAAGCCGATCGAGGACGTGTCGAGCCGCCTGCGCGCGCTGGGTTACTCGGTGCCGGACGTCGACTCCAGGCTCCCGCGGCTGCGCCCCGGCGGCGTGTAGGGGCGGCCACGGCCCGGGGCGGGTCCTACGTGCCGGCTTCCGCGTGCAGCGCCGGGAGGAGTTCGGACCGCGACCAGGTCAGGAACTCCTCCTGGTTGCCGCCGCCGATCTGGACCAGCGCGACGTGGGTGAAGCCGGCGTCGACGTACTTGCGGACCGCCGCGACGTGCCGGTCCACGTCGGGGCCGCACGGCACGGCCGCGGCGACGTCGTCCTCCGTCGCGAACGCGGCGGCGTCATCGAACGCGCGCTGGTCCGGCAGCTCGGCGAGGACCGGCCACTGCAGGCCGAACCAGCGCCACTGGTCCAGGGCCCGCTTGCGGCACTCCGACTCGTCGGGCCCGTAGCAGAGCGCGACCTGACCGTAGGCGGGCCGGCCCGGCAGCCGCAGCGACGCGTCGGGCGTGACGGCGACGGTGCCGTCGAGCGGCTCCGCCAGGTGCATCGACCCGTCGCCGGAGACGGCCAGGACGACCGGCACGCCCTCGTCGGGGCGGTCCCACAGCCGCGCCTCGGGCACGTCGAAGTACGTGCCGCCGTGGTGCACGGTCTCGCCGGCCAGCAGCGGCCTGATGATCTCGATGGCCTCGGCGAGCATCTCGTGCCGCTGGGTGCGGTGCGGCCACGCGCCGGCGATGTGCTCGTTGAGGTTCTCCCCCGAGCCGAGGCCGAGCGTGAAGCGGCCCTGTGACATCGCGCCGACCGTCGCCGCCTGCTGGGCCACGACCGCGGGGTGGTAGCGGCGGGTCGGGCAGGTCACCATGGTCATCAGTTCGAGGTTCTGGGTGGCGTACGCCGCGGCGCCGAGCACCGACCAGGCGAACGGCGAGTGCCCCTGCTCGACGAGCCACGGGTTGAAGTGGTCCGAGACGGCCGCGAAGTCGTACCCCGCCTCCTCCGCGCGCACCGCGTCGTCGACGAGTTCGCTGGGCCCGGTCTGCTCACACATCAGTGTGTAACCGAAGTTGACCATGGCCTCCGGATACCCCGTGTGGCGAGCGTTACGCGCCCAACCATCATTCTTGGAGAATGCCCAGCGCATGGGCGAGAATCAATCGATGTCTCCCTATCTACAGGTGATCCGGCACCCTGTGCTCAACCGGGTCCTGCCGGGGCTGGTGCTCTCGGCCCTGGGTGACGGCATGAGTGCGGTCGCCGTCGGGTGGCTGGCGCTGCAGCTGGCGCCCGCGGACGCGCGGGGACTGTGGGTCGGGCTCGCCGTCGCCGCTTTCACGCTGCCCGGCGCCGTCGGCACGGTCGTGTTCGCGCCACTGCTGCGCAACCGTGGTGCCGCGCTGCTCGTCGCGTGGGACGGCGCCCTGCGGGCGGCGCTGCTGGGCACCGTCGCGCTGCTGTCCACCTGCGGCGGGCTGTCGATCGGCCGGTACGTGACGCTGCTCGCCCTGTCCGCGCTGCTGTCGGCGTGGGGCTCGGCCGGGCGGTACACCGTGATCGCGCAGGTCCTGCCGGCCCCGCTGCACCTGCCGGCGAACGCGCTGCTCACCGCCCTCGTGGAGGCCTCGACGGTGGCCGGGCCGGCGATCGCCGGGCTGCTGATCGCCTTCCTCGGCGCGCCGGCGGTCCTCGCGGTCGACGCCGCCACGTTCGCCGTCCTGGCCGTGTCGTTCCTGCAGATCAAGGCCGACACGCCGGGCGCCGAGGCGGCCGGTCGGACGGCGGACGGACGCAGCGAGGGCTTCGCGGCGATCCGGCGGGATCCCCGCCTGCGCGGGCCGATGGTGCTGACGTTCTGGTTCTTCCTGCTGTTCGGCCCGCTGCCGGTCGCGATGCCGCTGTTCGTGTCCTCCGTGGACGAGATCGGGTTGGTGTACATGGCGTTCGGCGTCGGCGCGGTCATCGGCGCCGTCGTCACCGGCCACCTGCGGCGGCTGGCGCTGTGGCCGGTCATGATCGGCGTGGTGATCGCCTTCGGCCTGCTGCTCATGCCGCTCGGCCTCCCGCTCCCGTTGTGGGGACACATGATCGCGCTCGGGCTGGCCGGGCTCGTGTGGGCGCCGTACCCGACGACCAGCATGTCCCTGGTCCAGCGCACGGTGCCGGCCGGACGGCTGCCGCCGGTGCTGGCGGCCCGCGGGGCGGTGCTCGTCGTGGCCACGCCCCTCGGCACGCTGCTGGGCGCCCCGCTGGTGCAGGCCGTCGGGGCACCGGCCACGTTCGCCGCCTGCGGCGCGGCGACCACGGCGGTGGGCCTGCTCGCGCTCGCCACGCTGCTGCGGGGGCGGCGGTTACGCGACGTCGTCCAGCACGTTGCGGTAGGAGCACAGCCGCCGGGTGTACTCGCGGAGCACGTCGATCGCCTCGTCGAGGTCCTCGGTCAGCACGTCGGGCAGGTCGATGAGCAGCCGCCGGCCGTCGACCGTGCCGTAGCCGCTGACCTCGAACGCGCCCTCCCGCACCCATAGGTCGACGCCGAGGTCGACGGTGGTCCGGTCGTACCGCAGCACCACGCCGACCAGGGCGAACGGCGCCTCACCGGGTCCGATGCGACCGATCAGCTCCCAGTGCATGGGGCCGTGCGTGGCGGCGACCTGCTGCCCGTACCGCTGGAAATCCTCACAGGCGTCGTTGAGCGCACCGAGCAGTGTGGCGGCCCCACCCGACCTCGCGTCCATGATCATCCTCCTGCTGCGCGATAGGCGGCGCCCACCCCGGTCGGGGTGGTGCCGTTGCTGTAGAGACCGGTGTCGCCCGCTTTCGAGCTGTACAGGATGAACCAGGCATACCGTTCGACGAACGACAGTCCTTCGAGCATCGCCGTGGAGCTCTTCACGAAGCTGACCTGCTGGTCCACGGTCGGGTAGACGGTGCCGTTCTCGAACCGCATCAGCGCGTACTCGGTCAGCCAGATGGGCAGCTTGTACCGGTTGTACACGTTCTGCAGGTAGCGCTTGAGCTGGTTCGGCGCGTCCGGTCCGAAGTCGCCGCCGTACCAGTGCAGCGTGATGAAGTCGACCCGGTAGCCGCGCTGCTTCGCCCCGCTCATGAAGCGGTCGAGCCAGCCGCCGGGGGTGTCGCCGCCGTACGCGACGGACGGGCTGCCTAGCCGCAGGCCGGACGCCTGCAGCTTCGGCCACAGGTCGAGGACCTGCTCGGGGCTCATGTTCGACTGCTCTTTGAGGTCGGGCTCGTTGAACCCGAGCAGCACCTTGCCGTTCTGCTTGGCCTTGGCGACGTCGGCGTCGACGTTCGCGGTGCCCCACACCATCGGCACGAACTCGACGCCGCTGGTCGCGCCGAAGCTCGGCGCCGGCGACCAGTTGTAGTACCAGCCGGCCTTCATGTCCTTGACGGCCGCCTGGTTGAAGTTGACCTTGCCGTTGGTGCTGATGCCCTTCTTCGGGCTCTTCACCGCCGGCGGCAGCGCTTGTTTTGAGGGGGTCGCGCTCGACGGTGGAGCGCTGCTCGGACTTTGTACGGCGGGGCTCGCGCTCTGGCTCTGCTGTGCGGACGGCGACTCCCCCGGCTGGGACACGACCGCGGGCTTCTGCTCGCCGCTGGTGGCCACGTAGACGGCGCCGGCCGCCCCCGCGATCGCGACGGTCGCGGCGACGCCCGCCAGGGCCGGCTTCGCGGCGCCGAACCAGCCCAGGATCAGCCCCTTGAGCCCCTTGACGCCGATCGCCCCGGTCGCCAGGGCGCCGGTCTTCGCCGCCGCCGCGCTGAACACGAACGGGACCGGCACCAGCGAGATCCCGGCGAGGAGGCGCTCCGCGGCGACCATGTCGGTCCACGCCCGGTCGCACCGCTGGCACTCGCGGGTGTGGCGGGCCAGCCGCTTGCGCCACAGCGCGCTCGGCCGCCCGTCCCAGCTGGTCACGATCGCCTGCAGCTCCGGGCAGCGGGGCCGCACGGCCAGCGCCCGCACGACCGCGCGGGCCGCGTCGAGCTGCGCCTTCATCCGCTGGATCCGCACCGCCGCGTGCTGCCTGGTGATGTGCAGCGCCTCGACGACCTCGTCGCGCTCCAGCTGCCCGGCGGCCTCCAGCCACCACAGCGACAGCAGCTCCCGGTCGTCGTGGTCGAGCCACCGGGTCGCCTCGGCGACCTCCTGGCGCTGCCCCGACAGGCGCAGCCTGGTGATCGCGAGGTCGGCGAAGTCGGCGCCCGGGTCCGCGGTGTCGGTAGGGTCGGCCCAGTCACCGGTCGCGGCACTGTATGGCCTGGTCGCCGCCCACGGCTCCTGAGCCTGCCGGCGGTGCCGGTCCCTGACCTGGTGCATCGCGATGGCGACGGCCCACGACCGGAAGCTCTCCGGCTCGCGCAGCCGCGGCAGCCCGTCGACGATCCGGAGCATGGTCTCCTGCACCACGTCGTCGACGTCGGCGTGCCCCTGCAACGCCCGCCCGACGATGTTGTAGATCAGCGGCAGGTACTCGGCGACCAGGGCGTCAAGCGCCCGCTGGTCACCGTCCCGCGCCGCGATCACCGTGGCCGTGCCCATCCGCATCCTCCTGTCGAACTATTCAGGAGACGAAGCGGCTCAGGGTCAATAACGCTTTCTCTCCGACTTTTTCCAGGTCACGTTGGGCTTCTTTCCCGCTACGTTCGGTCCCCGTTCGGCTTCACCGGCGCGCTGCCTTCGCGACCGGCGTGGCGGGTGGGGCAGAATGCAGGATCGTGACGACCTCCATTCAGGCGCGGATCGCCGAAGAGCTCGGTGTCAGGGAGCGGCAGGTGGCCGCCGCGGTCGAGCTGCTCGACGGCGGCGCGACCGTGCCCTTCATCGCCCGGTATCGCAAAGAAGCGACCGAGATGCTCGACGACACCCAGCTGCGCACCCTGGAGGAGCGGCTGCGCTACCTCCGGGAGATGGAGGAGCGCCGGACGGCGATCATCGAGTCGATCCGCACCCAGGGCAAGCTCGACGACGCCCTGCTGGCGCAGATCATGGCCGCGGACTCCAAGGCCCGGCTCGAGGACATCTACCTGCCGTACAAGCCGAAGCGGCGGACCAAGGCGATGATCGCCCGCGAGGCCGGCCTGGAGCCGCTCGCCGACGGGCTGCTCGCCGACCCCACCGTCGAGCCGCTCGCCGCCGCCGCGGTCTTCGTCGACGCCGACAAGGGCGTCGCCGACGCCGCCGCGGCCCTCGACGGGGCGCGGGCGATCCTGGTCGAGCGCTTCTCCGAGGACGCCGACCTCATCGGCTCGCTGCGCGAGACGATGTGGGGGCAGGGCCGCCTCGTGTCGAAGATGCGCGACGGCAAGGAGGCCGACGGGGCGAAGTTCTCCGACTACTTCGACTTCAGTGAGCCCTTCACCAAGTTGCCCTCGCACCGCATCCTCGCCATGTTCCGCGGCGAGAAGGAGGAGATGCTGGACCTGGTGCTGGAGCCCACCCAGGATCCCGATCTCCCGTCGCTGTACGAGCCGACGATCGCCTCGAAGTTCGGCATCCGCGACGAGGGCCGGGCCGGCGACAAGTGGCTCAACGACACGGTCCGCTGGGCCTGGCGCACCCGCATCCTCGTCCACCTCGGGATCGACCTGCGGATGCGGCTGTGGCAGGCGGCCGAGGAGGAGGCGGTCCGGGTCTTCGCCGCCAACCTCCGCGACCTGCTGCTCGCCGCGCCGGCCGGCACCCGCGCCACGATGGGCCTCGACCCGGGCTTCCGCACCGGCGTGAAGGTCGCCGTCGTCGACGCCACCGGCAAGGTCGTCGACACGCACACGATCTACCCGCACGTGCCGCAGAACAAGTGGAACGAGTCGCTCGCGATCCTCGCCGCCCTCTGCCAGAAGCACGACGTCCAGCTGATCTCGATCGGCAACGGCACCGCCTCCCGCGAGACCGACAAGCTCGCCGCCGACCTGGTCAAGCAGTTCCCGCAGCTCAACGTCACCAAGGTGATGGTCTCCGAGGCCGGCGCGTCGGTGTATTCGGCCTCGGCCTTCGCCGCGCAGGAGCTGCCCGGCATGGACGTGTCGCTGCGCGGCGCCGTCTCCATCGCCCGCCGCCTGCAGGACCCCCTCGCCGAGCTGGTGAAGATCGACCCCAAGTCCATCGGCGTCGGGCAGTACCAGCACGACCTGTCCGAGTCGAAGCTGTCCCGCTCCCTCGACGCGGTGGTCGAGGACTGCGTCAACGGCGTCGGCGTCGACGTCAACACGGCCTCCGCGCCCCTGCTGACCCGCGTCTCGGGCATCGGCGGCAGCCTGGCCGACGCGATCGTCGCGCACCGCGACGCGAACGGGCCCTTCCGCTCCCGCAAGTCCCTCAAGGACGTGGCCCGGCTCGGCCCGAAGGCGTTCGAGCAGTGCGCGGGCTTCCTGCGCATCCCCGACGGCGACGACCCCCTGGACTCCTCAAGCGTCCACCCCGAGGCGTATCCGGTGGTCCGCCGCATCCTGGCCGCGACCGGCACCGACATGAAGGCCCTCATCGGCAACGGCACGGCCCTGGCCCGGTTGAAGCCGGCCGACTTCGTCGACGACACCTTCGGCCTGCCGACCGTCACCGACATCCTCAAGGAGCTGGAGAAGCCGGGCCGCGACCCCCGCCCCGCCTTCAAGACCGCCACCTTCGCCGACGGCGTCGAGAAGATCTCCGACCTCACCCCCGGCATGCTGCTGGAAGGCGTGGTCACCAACGTGGCGGCGTTCGGCGCCTTCGTCGACGTCGGCGTCCACCAGGACGGCCTGGTCCACGTGTCGGCCCTGTCCTACACGTTCGTGAAGGACCCCCGCGAGGTCGTCAAGCCCGGCGACATCGTGCGCGTCAAGGTCCTCGACGTCGACATCCCCCGCAAGCGCATCTCCCTCACCCTGCGCCTCGACGACGAGGCCCAGCAGTCCGGCGCCCCCGGCGGCGGCCCTTCCGGCGGCCAGCGCGCCGCGGGAGCACCCGGCGGCCGCGGCGGCCAGGGCGGCGGCGGTCCCCGCAGCTCGGGCGGCGGCCGCGGCTCGGGCGGCGCGGGCACCGGCGGCGGCCAGCGCGGCGGTGGCTCGGGCGGCGCCGGCGGGTCCGGTGGGTCCGGCGGCCAGCGTGGCGGCTCGGGTGGCCGCGGCGGCGACTCCCGCGGTGGCGGTGGCGGTCGCCAGCGCGACGGTGGCGGCCTGCAGAACAGCGCCCTCGCCGACGCACTCCGCCGGGCGGGCCTCGACAAGGGCCTCGACGGCCTCAACAAGAAGTAGCGATCCCCGCGACGGCCCGGGAGCATGATTTCCCTGCTCCCGGGCCGTTCCGCACCCGCCCACCGAACGCGGGTCGCGAACCGCCGCGTCGGTCAGTGGCCTGGATCGCGCGACGTCTATGCAGCGACGGTCAGCGGAGGCGCCAGATGGTGGTGCGCATCGCGCACTGGTCTTCGAGTTTCACGCGGACCGGGACCTCGTACGTGGCGAGCGCCTCGAACAGGCGGGTGGGCAGGTAGCCGCGGCCGGGGTCGCCGACCAGGACCTCCGCGCCGCTGCGGCGCAGGAAGCCGAGGACCCGCTCGGCCACGGGGCCGCTGTAGAAGACGTCGCCGGCGACGATGACCTCGGCGTCGACCGGGACGGACGAGGTGACGATGTCGACGCCGTTGGCCCGGGCGTTGCGGGCGCAGGCCGCCAGGGCCGCCGGGTCGGTGTCGACTGCGGTGACCGTGCAGGCGCCGGCGCGGGCCGCGGCGATGCCGACCAGCCCCGAGCCGGCGCCCAGGTCCATGACGCTGCGGCCGGCCACGTACAGCGGCTGATCCAGCAGGAAGCGACCCAGCGCCATCCCGCCGGGCCACGCGAACGACCAGAACGGCGGGGGCTCCTCGCTGCGGTAGGAACCCCCGGTGGCGTCGAACAGGCCCGCGTCCTCGTCGGCAAGGTCGAGGGTGAGCTCGGGCAGCAGCGGAAGGATCATGCCGCCGCTGCCGGGAAGCGGTGGATGTTGGACTCGACCCAGGTCCGCAGGTGCGCGAGCGGCGCGCACGCGTCCCGGCCGAGCGGGGTCAGCTCGTACTCGACCCGCAGCGGCACCTCGGCGAACACCTTCCGGGTGATCAACCCGTGCTCCTCCAACTTGCGCAGGGTGACGGTGAGGACCTTCGGGCTGATGCCCTGCAGTCGGGTCCGTAGGCTACCGAAACGCCGCGGCCCGTCTTCCAGCGCGCCGAGGGCGAGCGCGCTCCACTTGTTGGCGAGCAGGTCGAGCATGTCGCGGCACGGGCAGCAGGCCGCGTAGACGTCGTCGGGCACGCGGCCAACAGTACCCAATGGAAACTCATCACCCTTGCGGGTAACTAGGGCGCTCTGGATAGCGTCGGCAGCATGAGTACGAACATGCCGGCCGTGATCAGCACGGCGGACGGCCTCAGGGACGTCGAACTGCCAGTGCCCGCACCCGGCCCGCGGGACCTGCTCGTGCGGGTGAAGGCGGTCTCGGTCAACCCGGTCGACCACAAGGTCCGTAAGGGCGGCGGGGACAGGGTGCTCGGCTGGGACGCGGCCGGGGTGGTCGTGGCCGTGGGCGGCGAGGTGACGCTCTTCGCGCCGGGCGACGAGGTGTACTACGCGGGCAGCATCGACCGCCCCGGCACCAACTCGGCGCTGCACCTGGTCGACGAGCGGATCGTGGGGCGCAAGCCGCGCTCGCTGGACTTCGCGTCGGCGGCCGCGCTGCCGCTGACGACGATCACGGCGTGGGAGACGCTGTTCGACCGGTTCCGCCTCTCGGAACAGTCGACGGGCACGCTGCTGGTGCTCGGCGCCGCGGGCGGGGTCGGCTCGATGATGATCCAGCTGGCGCGGGCCCTGACCGGCCTGACCGTGATCGGCACCGCGTCCCGCGCCGAGTCGCGTGACTGGGCGCTTTCGCTCGGCGCGCACGACGTCGTGCACCACGACGACCTCCCGACGGAGGTGGACTACATCTTCTCGCCGAGCACGGGCCGGCCCGGCCTGATCGAGCGCTTCGCCGAGATCCTGCGGCCCGGCGGGGCGATCACCGCGATCGACGAGCCTGCGGGACTGGACCTGCTGCCGCTCAAGGCGAAGAGCATCAGCTTCCACTGGGAGCTGATGTTCACCCGGCCGCTGTTCCAGACCCCGGACATGATCGCCCAGCACGAGCTGCTGGACCGGGTCGCCGCGCTCGTCGACGCCGGCACCATCCGCTCCACGCTGACGACCCGGCTGGACGGCCTGAACGCGGCGTCGCTCACACGTGCCCACGAAATGGTTGAAGACGGACATATGGTCGGCAAGGTGGTGGTGGCTGAGCCGCTAGAGTGATGGCATCTCCCCATCCCCCGTGGGAAGGATCATCGTGGACTGGCCACCGTTCCTTGAGTTCAGCGTGCCCGCCGCGCTGGCCGTCTGGGCCGCCGCGGTGGCGGTGACCCTTTGGCGCTCCCGCCCCCGGCTGCCCGAGCCCGGGCCGGCGCGCACCGACCTGCCGGGACAGGAGCCGCCGGCGGTGGTCAGCCTGATGGTCAACCGGTGGCGCTCCGACGAGGATGCGATCGACAGCACGCTGCTCGACCTGGCCGCGCGGGGCTTCCTGGAGCTGCGCGAGACCGGCTCCCCGGCCGCCGGCGAGCCGGCGCAGACGACGGCCCGCCTGCGCAAGGGCGACGGCCGGAGCCTGACGCCGTACGAGCAGCAGATCCTCGACCGGGTCCACCACCTGTCGGTCAACGGGGAGACGACCCTGACCAGCCTGGCGTTCGACAGCTGGACAGAGGCCCGTAGGTGGCGCCGCACCTTCTACCGCGCCGTGGTCGCCGAGGCCCGCACCCGCGGCCTCTGCACCCCCCGCCTGGCCCCGAAGACCCGCCGCGCCCTGCTCCTCGGCGCGATCCTGCCCGCGCTCCTGATGTTCATCACCTGGTGGTGGGTGGACAGCGAGCTCAGCGCCAAGGTCCCCGACCAGGTCACCGGCGCGATCATCGGCGCCGCCGCGGTCTACCTGGCGCAGTACCTCGTGGTCGACTTCAACTGGGCCGACCAGACCACCCCCGAGGGCGTGGCCGCGACGGAGAGCTGGCTCGGCCTGCGCGAACACCTGACAACCGTCGAGGGCGTGGCCGACCTGGCCCCGGCCGACGTCGCTTCCTGGGGCCGCGAGATGGCGTACGCCTCAGCCCTGGGCGTCCTGTCCGCAGACGACGCCCTGGTCCGCCTCACCCCCGGCGCCCGCTCACGCTGACCGCTATGGGAGCGCGACCGATCTTCCCGCAGCCCGACTGATCTCCTGAAGCCCCGGCTGACCCCGGAGCCTCGCTCGCGCGCCGACCCCCCTCCCGGAGCCTGGCTGTTCCCGGAGCCCGCTCGCGCTGACCGGGCGCAGCCGGGTTGCCCTCTTCCACGGCCGCCCTAGCGCCAGCGCCGTGACCAGCGGATTCGAGGACGCGGCGTCCCGCCGTCGTCACAGACGCCCCCACCCCGGCACCACAAAAACAACGGCCGCGACGTCTTGCCCCTTTCATGGACGCCCCACCCGGCACCGCAACCGCGGCCGCGACGTCTTGCTCCATCACGGACGCCCCCACCCCGGCACCGCAACCGCGGCCACGACGTCTTGCTCCATCACGGACGCCCTAGCCCCGGGCGCCGCGACCAGCGGCGCGTGCACACAGCGTCTCCGCCCTCGCAACGGACATCGCCACGCCGGCACCGCGAATTACCACGCCGGCACCGCGAATTTGGCCGCGAGTCCGCAGCGTTTCGCCCCTTCGCGGGAGCCGCGTTGGCAACCACGGATGGCCGCAGTGGCACCGCGACCAGCGGCCCAGGGACGTGGCGCCCGCTCTGTTCACCCCGGAGGTCCCGCACCGCGCTGCCCTGGATCTCGGCAGGCCCAAGGCTCTCGATGCCGCCCCGCTCGCGCTGGCCCCCGGAGCCCCACTCGCGCGGAGCCCACTCGTGCTGACACCCGAAGCCGCCGGCACTGACCGGGAGCGAATCCAAGCCATCCGCGCCGACCAGGCGCGATGCCTTCCCTCTTCACGGACGTCCTCGCGCCGGCGACGCGAAACAGCGGACCGGCCCGTGCCCGCCCCGCGCCGGGCTCCAGCCCTGGCCGGCGAACCGTGGACGCGGCGTCCGGCATTCTCACAGACGGCTGCCTCACAGACGGCAGCGCTGGCGACGTGACCAGCGGCCCGTCGACAACGCGTCCCGCTCCCTCCACGCCGGGGCCGCGCTCTCATCCCAGGAGACCACCATCCCAGGAGACCACCATCCCAGGAGACCACCATCCCAGGAGACCACCATCCCAGGAGACCACCATCGCCCTCCAGGGCCCGCTCTCACCCAGGCTCACTCACCTCACCCAGAGCCCGCTCACACCCAGAGCCCGCTCACACCCAGAGCCCGCTCACGGAGCCCGTTCTCACCCGGAGCCCCGCTCGCATCGCGCTGGACGGGCGTGAAGTCCCGCGTGCCCTCCCGGACGGCACTCGCGCTGGCGGCGCGAACCGTCCCACCCCTCACCAACCCCCCTCGCGCGGGCGGCGCGGAACGGCGGGTTGTGCTGGCGGCGTGGCGGACGGTGCCACGACAAGGGGTCTCGAGCACGCCCCACCGCTGGCAGATCGTGAAGGCACCGGCGGCGGCGTCCTGCATACCTACGCTACACCGCACGAAAAAATTGATCATTCAATCGTGGGCGGGGCGTCACCTTCTGTAGTTGGAGGTGAGGTCAGGTGGCGTTGCCGCGCAGGAGCATGGTGAGGAACTCGGCGTTGGACTGGGTCTTGGCGAGGCGGTCCAGCAGTTGCTCGGTCGCGCCGCCGTTGGCTGCGGCCAGGGCCTTGCGCAGGCGGGAGACGGCCAGCAGCTCGTCGGGGTGCAGGATGACGTCGTCGCGGCGGGTGCTGGAGGCGTCGATGTCGATCGCGGGGAAGACGCGGCGGTCGGCGAGCTTGCGGTCGAGCTTGAGCTCGGCGTTGCCGGTGCCCTTGAACTCCTCGAAGATGACCGTGTCGCCGGTGGAACCGGTCTCGACCAGCGCGGACGCGATGATCGTGAGGGACCCGCCGTTCTCGATGTTGCGGGCGGCGCCCAGCAGGCGCTTCGGCGGGTAGAGCGCGTTGGCGTCGATGCCGCCGGTGAGGATGCGGCCGGAGGCGGGGGCGGAGTTGTTGTAGGCGCGCCCGAGCCGGGTGATCGAGTCGAGCAGGAGGACCACGTCGTGGCCCAGCTCGACGAGGCGCTTGGCGCGCTCGGCGGCGAGCTCGGCGATGCCGGTGTGCTCCGACGGCGGCCGGTCGAACGTCGAGGCGATGACCTCGCCCTGCACGGACCGCTGCATCTCGGTGACCTCTTCGGGCCGCTCGTCGATGAGCAGGACCATGAGGTGGACCTCGGGGTTGTTGTGCGCGATCGCGTTGGCGATCGACTGCAGGACCATCGTCTTGCCGGCCTTGGGCGGCGACACGATGAGCGCGCGCTGGCCCTTGCCGATCGGCATGACCAGGTCGATGAGCCGGTTGGTGAGCTGCCGCGGTCCGGTCTCCAGCCGCAGCCGCTCCTGCGGGAAGAGCGCGGTCAGCTTGCTGAACTCGGGCCGGCTGCGGGCCCATTCGGGGTCGTTGCCGTGCACGGTGTCGAGCCTGGTGAGCGTCGAGCCGTTGGCGCTGCCGGTGATCGCGTCGCCGTGGCGCAGCCCGTACCGGCGGACCATCGCCGCCGGGATGGCGACGTCGTCGGGGCCGGGGCTGTAGCTGTCGACCCTCAGGATCATCTTGTCGCGGACGATGTCGGCGATGCCGGCGACGTCCCGGGCCTCACCCGACTCGGGCGGCTGGGGCTGACCTCCGGGCCGACTGTGGTCCCGGTTGCGCTGTGCCGCTCTGGTACGGCGAGGCTTCGTTGCGTGACTTTGCTTGGCGGATCGATCCAACACTTCGGTTGGGGCCATGGGCGTCCTCCTCGGGACTGGCGTGTGAGGTGGCTTGTGTCCCTGAGAACACTGGCCGAAACGCGTGTGACCTTGGCTTCCTGCGAGAGGGCGTGACACGCGTCTGAGAAAGGTGGTCCCCGGGCGACAGACTGCCGACTTCCGCGGGACTCGCTTGACCGTAGCTCGTCAAGCCCTCCAGAGCAAGTATCTGTCCGTAGTCGACACGCTACCTTCCGGCAACCGTACGGCGGACCAAGCCGCACCATCCCGGCGAAACGCTGTTTGCAGTCGGGAAGCACAGCAGCCGGGGGGTTGACATGAACAGCACGTTTGACACGGTCCGCGCCGAGGCCCTCTTCGCCTCCGCCCTGCAGGCCTCGCAGGAGCCGTCGCCGGTCCAGATCCGCTCAGCGGTCACCTCCACCCTGCGCCGGTTCGGCATCAAGGGCTGCGCCGCCCGCGTCGCCGGCGAGTTCGGCGAGTACCCGGAGACCGCGGCCGCCCGCATGAACTGGGCGCTGAACATGATCGACGCCGCCTACCAGGAGCTGGCCGCCCGCGAGTTCGCATACGCCGGCTGACCTGCGGCGCGTTTCCGATCTCCGCTGTGCGGTAACACTGCGATTGTGGACCTGCGCCTGACCGTCGACCTGCCACGCGATCTTGATCGCATGAACACTCTCAGGCACGTGCTGGACGGCGCGCTCGCCGGCCTCGGCGTCGGCGAGCAGACCCGCACCGACATCGGCCTGATCGTCTCCGAGACCTGGGCCAACGTGATCAGTCACGTACGGGTGGGCGTCGCCTTCCAGGTCCGCGCTACTGTCAATGAGAAGGCGTGCGTGATCGAAGTCACGTCTCCGCCGGATGCCCCTGACGCGCTTTTGCCATCGCAACCGTCCCTCCAGGTCGTCTCGAGCCTGGCCGACACGGTCGACGTCGGCGGCGACGGCCTGCTGCTCAGGGTGGTGAAGCAACTGTGACCGCATTCGCCGCACTGGTCTCTCCCGCCGGCGAGGGCGCGGTCCTCGTGACCGCCACCGGCGAGCTCGACATGACGAGCGCCCCCACCCTCATCGAGTCGCTGCGCGACGCCATCCGTGCGTACGCGCCTTCCCGGGTCGATCTCGACCTCACCGGCGTGCCGTTCATGGACTCGACCGGCATTCAGGTCCTCGTCGCCGCCCAGACGGACGTCGACGGGGAACTGCGCATCATCGGCACCAGCCCCGCCGTCCACCGGTTGCTAGAGCTCACCGGGCTGCTGGAGACGTTCGGCCTAACCGTTTAGCAACCGAACCCGGAACATCCCGGCACCCGGTCAGGAGTTAGCTGGACCACAGCAGGGGAGCAAAGAGCAGGAGGTCACCACCATGGAGTCGACGTTCGAAGCGGTCCGCGCTGAAGCACTCTTCGCCTCCACGCTGCAGATGTCCCAGGTTCCGGCGGAGGCTGACGTGCGCGCAGCGGTGACGACCACGCTCCGGCAGATCGGCGTGCAGGGCTGCGTCGCGACGGTCGCCGCGGAGTTCGGTGACCACCCGGAGACCGCCTCGCCCAGGATGAACTGGGCGCTGCGGATGATCCGGCAGGCGTACGCCCACTCGTGCACTCCCGAGGTCTTCGCCCGCCCGACCGCGCTGGCCTGAAAATTTCTTCCCGCCGCGGCGCCCCGGAAGCGCCGCGGCGGCCTTCAGGAACCGCCCCGGCGGCGGCTACGGACCACCCAGCGGCGTCCAGAAGCCGCCGTAGCCGTGCACGAACCGCCCGCCGCAGTCCTGTCCAGGAACCGCAAAGCCCCCGCCGGACGCACCGGACGGGGGCTTGCATACTCCTTCGGCCGTGAAGCGGGTCTCGGCCTACGACTAAGGGTGTGTCAGACCGGACGGATGTTGTCGGCCTGCGGACCCTTCTGGCCCTGAGTGATCTCGAACTCGACCTTCTGACCCTCGGTCAGCTCGCGGTAGCCGGTGGCCTGGATCGCCGAGTAGTGCGCGAACACATCGGGTCCACCGTTGTCCTGCGAGATGAAGCCGTAGCCCTTCTCCGAGTTGAACCACTTCACCGTGCCTGATGCCACGTGTAACTCCTTAGCGACGACACCCCGACCCGCACCTCACGGATCAATGTTGAATCAGGTGCACGCCACGGGTGAGACGGTAGCTTGCGCGCTGCGAAAACGCAGCCCCGGTTTCGGCATACGGACCCGATCGACTACCGAATTGAAATGCACAACCATTCCTTTTGTGCACACAGAGTATTGATGCACTCAACAGTCAGTGACATTGCGGCCGATCCACGCCCCGTGGGAGCGCTCATCTCGCATTTGGCGCATCGCTCTAGTACAGTCGGGCTCGGTCACCTCGTCCGAACGGACGATTTAGGGCTCCCGTCCAGCAGCGGCGGACCGGCCCTCAGGCTGACCTCGCAGGTCTTGCACCGGCACTCAAACAACGGGTGTCGAGAGCGATTCCCGACCGGCGCCGGCTCCAGTGCGCTCAGCGCCTGCCCCGGCACGGTGACGCAACCCCTTCCCGCACGGCTATGACGACCGTGCCGTCACCGCTGTTCCGGTCAAACGCCCCCGAAAGGTCATCCCGATGACGATCTCTGTCTCCAGCACCGCTGCCGTGTCCGCGCCGTCCGTCCCCGCCTCCCGGGACGTCAGCCGCGCCATCGCCCAGAGCCACGAGACCCCGACCGAGAGCAGCAGCACGCGGGCCAACGACGCCCAGGCCAAGGCCCTGCTGTCGCTGCTCGGCGACCTGCCCGCCGGCGCCGACCGCGACCGCGTCCGGGCTCGCCTCATCGAGCTGTACATCCCTCTCGCCGAGTACCTGGCCCGGCGCTTCCGCAACCGCGGCGAGCAGTTCGACGACCTCGTCCAGGTCGCCAACCTGGGCCTGATCAAGTCGGTCGACGGCTACGACCCGGGCCGCGGTGCCGCGTTCACCAGCTACGCCATCCCGATGATCGTCGGCGAGCTCAAGCGCCACTTCCGCGACAAGGGCTGGGACGTCCGCGTGCCCCGCCGCCTGCAGGAGCTGCGCCTGGAGATCTCGAAGGTCTCCGGCGACCTCGCCCAGGACCTGGGCCGCTCCCCCACGGTCGCAGACCTCGCCGCCCGCCTCAACGTCAGCGAGGAGGAGATCATCGAGGGCCTGGACTGCGGGCAGGCGTACCGCGCGCTGTCGCTGGACGCCCCCGCCGGCGACAGCACGGACGCCGGCGCCAACGGCCTCGGCGACCTGCTCGGCGGCGAGGACCCCGACATGGTCAACGTCGAGAACCGCGAGGCCCTGCGCCCCATTCTGGCCAAACTGCCCGAGCGCGAGCAGAAGATCATCGCGATGCGGTTCCACGGCAATCTGACCCAGTCGCAGATCGCCGCCCAGCTCGGAATCTCCCAGATGCACGTGTCCCGCCTCCTTGCGGGCGCGCTGCGCACCCTCCGGTCCGAGCTGACCGCGCTCGCCGAGTAACCGTCACCGTCCGCAAGCGTCTGCGGCCCGGAGGAATGCAATGTCGCATCCTCCGGGCCGTTCGCGCTGCACAGACGCCGGTCAATGCCCCACAATGCCGGAATTGAACCGAAAAACGGGATCGGACGCTGAATGCGCCGCGACCGCTCGCAACGAACCCCGTCGCCCCGGCCGCTCTCCGGACCCGACTTCTCCGAGGGCTTCGACGGTCCCGGGGCCGGGACGACCGCGACGGACAGCCCAGCGCGCCGATGCCGTCTACCCGGAACGGATCAGGCCCGGGAGGACCGCGACGGACCCCCGGCCCGCCGATGCGGTCCACCCGAACGGATCAGGCCCGGGGCGACCGCGACGGACAGGTCCGGCGCGCCGATGCGGTCCGCTGGGAGCGGATCAGGCCCGGGACGTGTCGTGACCGCTCTCGGCCTACGGCGCAGGATCAGCCGACGCCGCGGGGGCGGCCGACTGTGCGGGCTCGGTCGGGGCGGATGACGGGGCCTGGACCGGGACGATCGCGGGGGCCTCGGCGGTGCGCCTGGAGCGGACCTCGCCGGCGAGCAGGACGAGCCAGATCGCGCCGTTGGTGCCGCCGATGACCCAGTCCTCGGTCATGATCGTCGGTACGGCGGCGGCCGCGGCCACGGTGAACCAGGTCGCGGGGTGGCGGACGCCGGGGCGGCGCAGGACGACCGCCTGCCAGAGCCCGCGCAGGGCGTGCCAGAGCAGCAGCGCCACGCCGATGAGGAAGCCGATCGCGCCGAGGACGCCGCCTCGGCGGAAGGCGCCGACCGCGGCGTTGTCGGTGTTCAGGTCGCGGCGCGGGCCTTCCTTGGGGGCGCCGTCGTCGACCCGGTGCACGACGGCCCGCGAGGTGCGGGCGTCGCCGAAGGTCTTCTCGGCCCAGCCGGCGTGCTCCCAGTCGACCCAGACCTGGCGCCACGTGTCGGTGCGCCCGCTGGTGACGTCGTTGCCGCCGGCGGTGAACCGGTCGCGGAACAGGAAGTCGCTGCCGCCGCCGATGGTGAAGACGGCCACCAGCACCAGGAACGGCATCGCGACCGCCACCAGCGCGGGCCGCCCCCAGCGGTCGAGGTCGCCGTCCTGCCCGCCGGCCGTGGTCTCGCTCCGGCGCTGCTCAGAAGGCTGGGAACCGGCGGCGTGGCCGGTCCGGCCACCAGGGCTCTTCCGGCCCGTCCAGTGGCGGAGCAGTACAACAGCCGCGAACGCACACGCGGCGGCTGTGGCGAACACGAAGCCGGTGCGGGAGTCACTGATCGAGAGGACCAGGGCGGCGACGGCCGCGACGCCGACGCGCTGCCAGGCGGCGAACGCCCGGTCGAAGCCGACCCGCACGGCGGCGATCACCACGAGGCCGGCGAGGGAGTTCGGGTGGTAGAAGAGGCCGGAGCCGCCCCAGAAGCGGTTGCGCATCATGCGGGCCGAGGCGCTGTCGGGGATGGCGTGCAGCTCGTCGAAGAGGCTGCCGGCGCCGAAGTAGAGCAGCGCGCCGATGCCGACGAGGATCGCCGCGGCCATGCCGACGCTGAGGTCGCGGTGCCGGTCGCCGGCGGAGTCGCCGTCGCGGTCCCGCCGGGTCGTGGCGACGACGGCCAGGACCGCGAGGGTGAAGACGCCGAGGTACGCCAGCCGCTGCGCCGCCACGGTCAGGTGGCCGGCGCGCAGGACGAACAGGGCGCCCAGCACGCCGAAGACCCAGTAGGACAGGCCGAGCCAGGCACCGCCGAGGCCCGGCAGCTCCCGCAGGGTGCGCAGCCACGGCCGGCCCCAGACGGCGAAGACGACGACCTCGACGAACAGCACGGCCCAGATGACGATCGGGTGCTGGGTGGACGTCCAGGTGAGGATGCCGGCGAGCGTGAAGAGCCCGCCGGTGACCGCGCCGCGCAGCGTGATGCCGCGCAGGCTGGCCGCGAGGCCGATGACGCCGAGCGCGATGACCGCGGCGGCGAAGGCCTCCGCCGATTCGCTGACGCTGCCGGTGCGGCCGTGCTCCAGGATCGCCGCGAGGACCGCCAGGACGACGGCGACGGCGCCCGCGGGGATCGCGGTGCGCCTGCTCATCGGGCGCTGGCCTGCAGCTGCTTCTTGCCCTTGCGCCGGCTGCGGCTCAGGAAGAAGTCGCGCACGACCCGCCGCGGCCCGGCGGGGACCAGCCAGACCTGCAGGAAGGTCACGTAGTCGGTCATGCTGGGCTTGCCGTGCCGGCGGGCCTCGCCGAGCAGGTCGAAGAAGACCCGCGGGCTGCGGCTGGCGGCGGCCATCGAGCCGACGACGCTCATCGCGAGCGCCGCGTAGGCGCGGGGCGTGACCCGCGGCCGGGTCTCGCGCAGCCAGACCAGCGACTGCTTCCACGGTGCGTCGAAGCTGATCCTGGGGCGGTTCTCGTCGGCGTACCAGATGACGAGGGGCTCCTCGGCGTAGATCAGGTCGACGCCTTCCTCCTGCAGGCTGCGCAGCGTCCAGTCGAGCTCCTGCAGGCGGCGCAGCCCGTCGGCGAACGGCACCTTCCGCAGCAGCGCCGTCGGCGCCATGATCGTGGAGGTCTGGATGAACCCGTCGCCGTGGAAGAGCCCGTGCCGCACGGCCAGGTATTCGCTGATCGGCTCGCCGGGCGCCGGGACGCGGCGCGGCATGATCAGCTCGGCGCGCGGCGTGCGCATGTAGAGGCGGCTGCCCACGATCGGCAGCGGGACCCCGGACGCCTTCGCCCGGGACAGCTGGGTTTCCAGCTTCTCCGGGAGCCACTCGTCGTCGTCGTCGAGGAACGCGACCCACTCGGCGGCGGCGACGTCGACGCCGTGGTTGCGCGCTGCGGGCGCCCCACCGGACGTCTCCCGCTCGACCCAGCGGACCCGCTCGTCGCCGATCTCGCGAAGGGCCGCGACTGTCGCGGCGTCGGGTCCGTCGATGATGACGACGACCTCGATCTCCCGCAGCGTCTGGTCCAGTGCGCTGCGCACGGCCCGGACCACCAGCTCGGGCCTGTTGCGCGTCGGAATGACGACGCTCACCACGGGTGTTTGCACGATGACCAATCCGTCTCGGCGATCCTTAAGGGTTCGCTGGCGTAGCGTACACGAGCTGCACTTTTGTCGGATACTTCGCGGCGAGCGCGCGCGCTGCCTCGATGTTCGACGGTGCCGCCGGATCACCGAAGGCTACCGGCAGCGGCTGTCCGGCCCGCACCGCGGGGCGGCTCGGGTGATCCGTATCCACAACGAGCAGGCTGGCCGCCGGGTCGTGCAGGAAGAACCGGACCGGCACCGGGCTGTCGGCGACGAGACGGTCGAGGTCGGCCATCGTGCCGCCTTTGCCGCCGGGGTACAGCAGTCCGGACCATCCCGGGAAGTTCCGGTACTGACCCTGCAGGGCGGCGGCACCGAGCGTGCCGGACCAGTTACGCCAGGGCGTGCTCATGAGGTTGACGTTCATCGCGCCGCCGCCGTCGGGGAACATCCTGGCGATCAGCAGCGCGTCGCGGGCCGCCTCCGGGGAGCCACGGTCCTTGCCGAGCGCCAGCTTCACGCCCGGCGCGACCGGCGTCGTGTGCCACTTGCCGCCGGCGACCACCATGAGCAGCACGACGGGCACGGCGACGGCGGCGGTGGCCTTGAAGCGGAGCCTGGCGAGCCCGCCGAGGGTGCACAGCGCGACGACGATCAGCAGGTGCAGGAGCTTGTCGAAGTAGTAGACCGTCCTGCCGAGGGTGGCCAGCTGGTACGCGCCGAGCCCGGCCGCCATCAGCCCGGCGGTGGCGAGCGCGAACCCGGCGGCGCGCAGCCGCGGGCTGCGCAGCGCCAGGACGCCGATCGCGGCGAGCACCGCGAGCAGCGCCGTGGCGGGCCGGTCGACGACCCGGGCGGTGCCGTTGAGCAGCAGCTGGCCGCCGCTGGAGGCGCGCGCCGCGGTCAGCGGGCCGATCGCGGCGAGCCCGGCGACTGCGACCGCGACCAGCCACGCCCACCAGAACCGCCACAGCCGGGCGCGGACGGCCCACAGGGCGGCGACGATCCCCGCGTAGGGCAGGAACAGCGAGTAGGTGAATGAGACGCCGACCAGCAGCAGCGCGACCGTCGCGGTCTGCTCGCCGCGGCGGGTCAGGGGGCGGGCGACGACCGCGGTGAGGACGGCGGCGCAGGTGAGGCCGGCGAGCTCGTTGGGGTAGCCGCGGGACAGGACGGTCACCGGGTCGCCGAGGACCAGCCAGGCGGCGGCGAGCGCGAGGACCGGCAGCAGGCGGGCGGGGCTCGCGCCCGGGCCGGCGATGCGGCGGGCGGCCCACAGCACGGCGAGGGCGAGCAGCAGGTACGTGCCGACGAGCAGCCACACCATGACGTCGACGGCGGTCGCGGGCGCGGCGTTGTGCCCCGACGAGCGCACGAAGCGGTCCAGGACGGCGTAGCTGAAGTGCAGGCCCTGGGGGTAGTTGGCGATGCCGGTCAGCTCGGCGTCGGGCACGAACGGGCGCAGTGCCTCCGGCCGCATGAACAGGTAGCCGCCGGTGCGGCCGATGACGTCGAACAGCAGGTAGTGGCGGGCGATGTCCTCGCCGGCGAGCGGGAGGCCGAGGCGGCCGCCGAGGTCGCGGACGACGTAGGGGACGAGGGCCACCAGCGACACCGCGGCGACGGCTACGGCGAGGAGTGCGTCTTTGCGCATCGGGGGCATTTCGGGCACCCGGCCGGTGGCCGCCGCCATCAGTACCAACACCGACAGCGCAATGCCGGCGATCAATGTCGGATGCAGGTGGCCGGGCCACAGCGTGAGCGCGATCCCGAAGACGCAGGCCGCGCCGAACAGCTGGCTCCCGGCCGTCACGACCCGGTCCAGCAGGCTCGTCGTGCCCCGCTGGATCGCCACGGTGCCCGCCAGGACCAGCACCGGAAGCACGAAGTCCAGATGCAGCTGGTGGGTCGCGAGCGGGACGAGCCAGGCGAGCGCCAGCGCCACCACCGTTTTGCGGATCACCAACACGCTCCGTATCGATCGGGGGCACCGACGATGCAACGTCGCCGACGGGAGGTGACGATATCGCGTCGTCCAGGTACGGTGCAGAAGGCTTCCGGGGCCGGCCTTCATGACGGAAGGTGATTGCCGAATACGGGGAGTGGCGGGGAGTTGACGAAGGGCGTGGCGCGGCGGAAGGGTCGCGGCCGGCGGGATCCACTGTGGGCGCGGATCCTCGTGATCGCCGGTGCGCTCCTGATGATCGTCTCGGGTGCGACGTTCGTGCTCAAGGACGCCGTCTTCGGCTATGCGACCCGCAGCGTCAACAAGGAAGACCTGCTGCCGTCGGACCAGGGCAAGCACGCGTCGGTCAACGGCGCGAAGAACATCCTGCTGATCGGCATCGACCCGCGGCCCAACCAGGACCCGACGGAGCCGATCCGCTCCGACTCGATCCTGATCCTGCACATCCCGGCCAGTCACGACATGGCGTTCCTGATCTCCATCCCGCGTGACACGTGGGTCGCGATCCCGAGGTACAGCAACGGCAAGCGCACCTACAACGGCGGCAAGTCGAAGATCAACGGCGCGTTCGCCGAGGGCGGCTACGGCCTCACCGGCAAGGACGCGCGCAAGCACGGCACGACGCTGCTCGCCGCCACGATCAAGCAGAACTGGGGCGTCACGTTCGACGCGGCGGCGATCGTCGACTTCGTCGGCTTCCAGGACGTCGTGCGGGTCCTCGGCGGCGTCGACATGTACGTCGACCAGCGCACCGTCTCCGTCCACATCGGCCACGACGCCAAGGGCAACACGAAGGTCCCGTTCGAGCAGAAGGACGGCCCCAACGGCGGCACCGTCCTGATCCCGATCAAGGGCGTCACGCCGAAGGTGTACGAGGTGGGCTACCAGCACCTGGCCGCGTGGGAGGCGCTCGACTTCGTCCGCCAGCGCGAGACCCTCCCGAAGAGTGACTACGACCGCCAGCGCCACCAGCAGCAGTTCATCAAGGCGCTGCTGAAGAAGATCGCCAGCAAAGAGGTCATCGGCAACCCGAGCACCCTCAACAAGGTCCTCGAGGTCATCGGCCGCGCCATGACCATCGACACCGGCAGCATCGGCCTCGACGACTGGATCTTCGCGATGCGCAGCATCGACGGCGACCGCATGCTGACCCTGAAGACCAACGACGGCGGCTTCCACGCCTCCCCGGAGAACCCTGGCGCCGAGGCCCTCGACCAGACCACCCTGGACCTGCTGAGCGCCGTGCGCACCAAGACCGTGCCGGCCTTCGTCGCCGCCAACCCGAGCATCGTCAGCTCCAGCAGCTGACCACCGCACCGCGGGCCGACCACGGTCGATCCGGCCGGCGCTCACAACGCCGCCGCGTCCACCGGCCTGGTGCCCATCGGCCTGACGGCCATCGACGTGGTGATCCAAGGACCGGACTGGCCGTCATGACGACCGGGGTCCGCGTCGCGTGAGGTGATGTCCGTGGCCGAAGCCGGCGGGTTCACCGGCTGCGGATGATGACGTAGGCGACGTCGCCCTGGCGGTGGACCTGCCAGGTGGGTGAGCTGTAGAACTCGCAGGGGTGGATCGGTTTGACGCAGACCATGGCGTCGACGGTGGTGTTCGACGTGGCGGGCAGGTTCGGCTGGAGGGACTGCAGGGACACGATCTCGGTGCCGGGCAGCAGGATCCACCAGGGGTACTCCCAGGTGTTGTAACCCTGCACGAGGCCGACCCGGCGGGCTCCCGAGGCGCGGACCGCGGCGGCGGCCCACTCGTAGTCGCGCTGCCACTGCGGCTCGCGGATGAAGCGCTGCTCCATCTGGGAGGTGGTGAAGATCGAGCCGTGGCCGACGAGGCGGCGGGGCCAGCCGTAGGCGACCGCGAAACCGCCCGCCGCGACCCCGACCGCGAGCGCGCCGGTCGTCATCCAGGTCGCGGCCCGGCGGCTGGTGAGCCCCGCGAAGCGACCGCCGCCGGTGGGAGCTCCGACACGACCGCCGCCGGCGTGACCGTCGGCAGGGCTGGTGAGGCTCGCGAAGCGACCGCCGCCGGTGGGAGCTCCGGCACGACCGCCGGCGAGGCCGGTGAGGCTCGCGATCCAGAGGCCGGCGAGCGGCGCGCCGAGGACGATCAGGAAGACGATGAGCCGGTTGCCCCAGGGCTGCCACTTCACGGTGATGACGTAGGCGAGCAGCGCCAGCCAGAACACGCCGGCATACAGCCTGGTTCCCTTGCGGAAGGCCAGCAGCAGCGCGCCGAGCAGGATCAGCACGCCCTGCGCGGGCAGCGACACGCGGTCCTCGTCCGGCGGCCATGACATGTACGGGTATTTCTCGTTCCAGTACGTGATGTCCCGGGCCTGCGGGTCGACGCCGAGGACGCCGGCGATCCCGATGATGCCGGCGGCCAACGCGTCGTTGAGCGGGCCGATCGGGGTCTGGAGCGCCGTTTCCGCGATGCGCAGGCCGTTCACGAGGACCGAGGCCGGGTCGTGCCGCTGCATGGAGATCGACTCGCGCAGGTGCGCCGGGCCGAGCGGGTTTTCGTAGGTCTGCTGTACCCGTAGCAGGGACGGACCCGCGAGCAGCAGCATCAGCGCGCCCGTCGCCAGGGCCGCGACCAGGCCGCGCCACCACCGCAGGCGCAGCTGCGCGCCGACCCAGACGAGGAGCAGCAGCCCGGCGGCGAGCAGCCCGGTCGCCTTCGTCAGCAGGGTCAGCCCGGCGGCGGCGCCGATGAGCAGGGTGTCGAGCGTGCCGGAGCGGGCGCGCAGGCCGTCGAGGGTGAAGGTGGCGACGCAGGCGACCCACAGCGCGACCACCAGGTCGGTCTGGGTGCTGGTCGCCTCCAGCACGACCATCGGGGTGGTGCCGACGATGAGCGCGGTGATCAGCTGGGCCCGGGTGCCGCCGCCGAGCTGGCCGGCGATGCGGGACGCGGCGAGGACGACGCCGACGCCGGCGGCGAGCTGGACCAGGTTGTAGTAGCCGTCGCCGCCGGTGAGCAGGCGCAGGTGCAGCAGCAGGTACTCCGCGCCCGGCGCCATCGCGAGCTGCCGGTCGATGATCGTCGGGTAGAAGTCGACGTCGCCCCGCTGGACCCAGTGCTCGATCTTCGGCAGGTGGTAGGTCTGCGAGTCGTAGTTGTTGGGCGGTGCGACGAGCGCGACGACCAGGTCGAGCAGGAAGAGCCCGCCGAGCACGCCGACGATGAGCCGCTCGACCCGAGCGAGGCCGGTCCACCGGGCGCGGACGGAGCGCCACGAAGTGGCGAATGCTGATACTTCCGGTTCAGCGGGCGCGGAGCGCCTGATGAACCGGAAGAAGCCGGTAGGCGTGGAGCGGCGGACGAACCAGAAGCAGCAGGCGGACAGCACCGCGAGGGCGAGCAGCCAGGCCACGATGACGGCGGGCCGGTGCAGGGTGTGGAACGATGACAGCGCCTCGACGGCGAGGCAGGCGGCGCCGCCGACGAGGACGGCGGCCCGCAGCAGCGCGAGCCGCACGCCGCCGCCGAGGCGCAGACACAGGCACGCGACGGCCACGAATGTGAGCAGCGGCACCACGATCACCGGGCCAAGCTACCCGACGACCGCGGCGCCGCCGCAGGGTGAGAAACCTAGAGGCGTTCGACGGCCGCGCCGTGGCAGCGGGCCCGGGTGTCGAAGATGTAGCTCGCGTGCCGCTCGACCATGTCGTAGTCGAAGTCGTCGTGGTCGGTGAGCAGCACGACGGCGTCGGCGGCGGCCAGCTCGGCCGGGGTCAGGTCGACCAGCGTTACGCCGCTGACGTTGCCGGTGTCGCGCTGCGCCGCGTGCGGCTCGACGGCGTGCACCTCGGCGCCCTGCGCGACGAGCAGCTCGGCGACGGCGCGGGCCGGCGACTCGCGCAGGTCGCCGACGTTGCTCTTGTACGCGAGGCCCAGCAACAGGATCCGGCTGCCCCTGATCGGCTTGTACCGGTCGTTGAGGCCGGCGGCGAGGCGCTGCACGACGTAGCGGGGCATGCCCTCGTTGACGTCGTTGGCCAGCTCGATGAACCGGAAGCGCTGCCCGACCTCGCGCTTGACCTGCCACGACAGGTACGACGGGTCGATCGGCAGGCAGTGCCCGCCGACGCCGGGGCCGGGGTCGAACGCCATGAACCCGAACGGTTTGGTCGCGGCCGCGCCGATCGCCTCGCGGACGTCGACGCCGAGCTGGTTGGCGACGATGGCGAGCTCGTTGACCAGCGCGATGTTGATGTGGCGGAAGGTGTTCTCGAAGAGCTTCGTCAGCTCGGCCGTCCGCGGCGCGGAGACGGGCACCAGCCGCTGCACGAACCGCTGGTAGAAGCGCGTCGTGGCGGCCAGGGACGCCTCGTCGATGCCGGAGACGAGCTTCGGGGTGTTGTCCAGGTGCCAGGTGGGGTTGCCCGGGTCGATGCGTTCGGGGCTGTAGCCGAGGAAGAAGTCGTCGGGCGCGCTGAGGCCGGAGGCGTGCTCCAGCAGCGGCCGCAGGACGGTCTCGGTGGTGCCGGGGTAGGTGGTGGACTCGAGGATGACCGTGCAGCCGGGCCGCAGGTGCGGGGCGAGCTGCAGCGCGGCCTGCTCGATGTGGCTGATGTCGGGCACGCCGTCGGTGAGGGGGGTCGGCACGGTGATCGCGCACGTGTCGAAGCCGGCGGCGTCCGCGTAGTCCTCGGTCGGGTGGTACCGGCCGGTCTCCAGCGCCCACGTGAGCAGGTCGTCCGGGACGTCCTCGACGAAGGAGATGCCGGCACCGAGGGACTTGACCCGGTCGGTGTCGACGTCGAGCCCGACGACGTCGTCGCCCGCCTCGACCGCTCGGATGGCGAGCGGAAGGCCGACGTAGCCCTGCCCGATGATGACTGTTTTGCCCATGATCATCCTAAGGGTGGGAACACTCGACCCGCCGGCCGAAGCGTGGCCGACGGGTCGAACGCAGATGCGAGTTGGTGGTGTTGGTTGGTGTCGGTGTCAGGAGGCGCGCCGGCGGCGCATGACGAAGCCGCTGCCGGCCAGTGCGGTGAGGCCGAGCAGGCCCGCCAGCAGGTCGGCGCCCGGGGCGCCGCGGTGCTGCGTGTCGCCGGCGGCGAGGTCGGTGGACTCGGTGGCCGCGCCGGTTGACGAGGCCGTCGAGGACGAGTCGGTCAGGCTGGCCTCGTTGGCCGACAGCCGGAACGGGCTCCAGCCGCCGAAGAACGGGCCGAAGAAGCCGGCCGGCCGGTCGCCGCCGTCCCACTTGTCGCCCCCGCCGTCGTGGCGCACGCCGTTGCCGAGCGGCGTGCCGGCGAAGAAGTCGTCGCCACCGAAGCTGTAGTTGCCGCGCCAGGCGAGCACCCGCACGGTGACGGTCGCCGTCTGCTTGGACTTCTTGCCGGTGACCTTGATGGTGGCGTAGCCCGGCGAGGTGAGCCGGACGTTCGCCTCGAACCTGCCGTCGTCGTCCGTGCGGCGGTCGCCGCTCACCCGGGCGGGGAACGGGCCGTCGAAGCCGCCGGAGTGCCGGGTGACGCGGTACTGGACGCGGATCGAGATCGGCTCGCCGGGAAGGAACCGCTTCCCCGCGATGCAGACCACGCCACCGGTGCTCACAGAGGCCGAGCTCACCCTGAGGACCGGCTCGGGAGCCGGATAGGCAGCAGCGGCCGCTGCTCCACCACCGGGTTCGGCGTGGGCGGCGGTCGGTGCTCCCAGCACTGCCGCCGCGACGATTGCCCCCGCGAGGGCGGTCAGTGCGGATCTTGTTCGGGGTCGCATGAATTTCACCGTAGACTTCGCATCACCCCGATATGGGCATTTTTCATCATTTGCCGCATCTCGGCGCGGATTGCAACCGAAGCGTCCACGGGGCGATGCCCGGGGTCGTGACGAGCCGCGGCGTGAACGCGGCCGACGGCGACGGCAGCGGGCCCGTGATGAGGTTCAGCGCGAGCGTGCTGCTCTGCCCGGGCTTCAGGTCGACGGTGAAGACCGCCACGGTCCGGCCCAGCTCGAAGCCGCTGCCGTAGTCGACGGGCGCGCCGTCCTGCGTGGCGTCCACGGGCGCGCCGCCGGTCGGCATGTACACCATGACGTTGGTCCGGACCGTGTAGTCGCCGGCCAGCCCCAGCCCGAGCACGCTGCGCGGCAGCCCGCTCGAAGGCGCCGTCGAGCCGAGCTTCACGGTGAGCCGCAGGTGCCGTGAGCCGTCCTCCAGGCACTCCCCTGCGCTCAGCTCCGCCTCACGGGTCAGGTAGTAGCCGAGCTTCGCGCCGGTGCCGTCGTTGAGGAACACCCCGACCGTCGGCCGGGCGCCGTCGTCGGCGGGCAGCGTGCCGGCGAAGACGGTCCCGGCGATCTCGGCCTGCTCCTCGGGGTGCGCGCTCCACGCGAGGAGCCGCCGCTCGTCCGCGGCCTTCCGCAGGGCCGGCACCAGCTTCGAGGTGTCCGTCAGGGCGCCCGTCAGCTTGTCGAAGACCGCCTTGGCGGCGTCGGCGAAGAAGGCGTCCTGCGACTTCTGGTCGGCGATCGTCAGGTACACCTCCGACAGCAGCCGCCGGACCGCGGTCGGCGCGGTGAGCGGGGGTCCGCCGGCGACGTCGACCGGTCCCGTCGCCTGCAGCAGGTAGGCGAGCGCGACCGGGTCCGTCGCGAGGACACCGTCGACCGTCTGGCCGGAGCGCAGCCGGTACATCTCGCGGTAGAGGGCAGCCGCGGTCGGGAAGTCCGGGGTGAGGTTCACGTCGGCGGGGAACCGGCCGAGCCGGTCGGTGTGCAGGTCCTCCTGGTCGGCGTCCAGCGGCAGGACGGGCGCGGCGAACTCGCGGATGTCGGTGGCGGCGGCGCCCTGCCGCGCGATGGTGATCGCGCCCTTGTCGACCCGCAGCACCACGAACGCGCCCGGCATCCCGCCGGTGGCCCGCACCTCGGCGAGGTTCTGGAAGAGCACCAGGTAGGTCCGGGGCGCGGTGGCGCCGAGCATCGCGGGCAGCAGCTTCGCGGCGCGGGCGGCCGGCGCGAGCAGCGGCGCGACCCGGCGCAGCGCGTCGTCGAGACGCTGCACGGCGGCGCGGACCCGCCCGTCCAGCCCGCCGCGGTCGAGCGCGGCCAGCCGGGCCTGCGCGGCCCGTACCAGCGAATCCGCCGCCGCGAGCCGGGGCGCGGCACCGGTCACCGCCGCGAGGCCGTCCCGGCCGGCGAGCGTCGACTGCAGCCCGCCCGCGACGTCCAGCATCGGCGGGAGCACGCGGGTGGCGAGGTCGTCGACGATCCGGGCGACGGCCGCGACCGCCGTCAGGTCGTCGCCGGCCATCGGCGCCGACCGGCCCATGCCCCAGGTCAGGCCCGAGGTGTCGGACCGGGCCTGCGCCGTCTGGCGGCGCAGGTCGGTGGTGGTGCGCTGGGCGGCGGCGAGGTCACCGGCGCGCAGCGCGGTCTCCAGCGAGCCGACCAGGGTGGCGGCGCGCCGCAGGTGCCCGGCGGCGGACTCGGCGACGACCATCAGCCGCACCCCGGCGCCGGCGAGGAGCAGCAGCACGACGGCGACGGCGAGCACCACCTTGCGCCGCCGGGTCCGCAGCAGCGAACGCAGGTGGGCAGAAGCACCGGTGATCTCAGTCGAGCTGCCGTGCACCGCCGACGACCTCCTTGACCTTCTCTGGCTGGGTGATGACGCGCAGCGCGCGGTAGAAGTCGGCGCGGCGCCGGCCGAGGGTGTCGGCGGCGTAGTTGCGCGCCCGGGCGAGGTTGCGCACCGACGCGGCGGCGAGCGCCTCCGGGTCGGCGACCAGCGCGGTGATCGCGTAGGCGAGGGCGACGGGGTCGTCGGGCGGCACCAGGTGCGTGCGGTCGAGCAGCTCGGGGGTGCCGCCGACGGTGGTGCCGACTGCGGGCAGCGCCCTGGCCATCGCCTCGATCAGCGCCCGGGGCAGGCCCTCGGTGCGCGACGGCAGCACGAAGAGGTCGGCGTCGTCGAGGAACAGCCGCACCGCCGCGCCGGGCGGGACCGCGCCGGCGAACGCGACCCGCCCGCCGAGGCGCCGCTCCCGCACGAGCCGCTCCAGGTCGCGGCGGCAGCGGCCGTCGCCGAGGTGCACCAGGTGCGCCTCCAGGCCGGCCTTCACCAGCAGCGGCAGCGCCTCGATGAGGGTGTCGATCCCCTTGTACGGCTGCTCGAGCGAGCCGACGGAGACCAGCCGGACCGCGACCTTGGGCGAGCCCTCCACCCGGGGCTTGTCGACGAACGCGGCCTCGTCGAGCTGGATGCTGGAGTACGCGGCGGTCACCGCACCGGGCGCGGCCGGGTAGCGCGACTGCAGCGCCCGCTCGGTGACGTAGGCGACGGCGACGGCGCTGCGGCACTGCGCCCGCAGCCGGGCGGTGAACCAGGCGCGCAGCAGCGGGCGCAGCGGGTGGCGGATCGTCCCGGGCGCGAACACGTCGTAGGGGTCGCCGACGACCTCCAGGCCGAAAGGCCGGGCCCCTCGGCGCAACGCCCGGTGCAACAGGGTCCCGATCGCGGACGGCACCCGCAGCAGGACGGCGTCGCCGGGCTCGACGGCGGCGCGGACGGCGGCCCGCACCGCGCGCAGGCGCCGCAGGTACTGCAGCGGGCCGACGTAGTAGGGCACCGCGTGCACGGTGACGTGGTCACCGTCGACGCGCTCGGCGTCCGGCGGGCGGCCGCCGCGCTCGGCGACCCGGGCCACGATCCGGACCTCGTCGAAGACGGCGAGGTAGCGCTGCCAGAAGTCGTACGCGGCACCGGTCGTGCTCCACACCCGCCCGTCGGGGGTGCGGGCGTACCGCTGCTCACAGCTCACGACGAGACGCATGCGGGCACCGCCTCCGGTTCCTCACTGGTCGGTTCTTCCACCCGGACCGAGACCAGGCGGAGCGCGCCGTAGAACAGCAGCCCGTACACGCAGGTCTTGAGCAGGCTGCCGCTCTCGCCGCGGAAGCCGTACATCCACGCGACGTTGAAGAGCACGCTGGCGTACGCGTAGACCGGCGCCCGGTCGAGCCGGTTGATCAGCAGCCGGTGCACGGCGGTGAGCCCGGCGAACAGCGCCGGGATCCCCCACAGCCCGAAGTTGAGGTACGCCTCGCCGGTGAGGGAGAAGCCGTACCCGGAGGCGCTGCCGGGCGCGTACCGGTCGACGAGCCACTGCGACAGCGCCGGCTGCGCGTGCCCGGGCAGCAGGTTGACGAGCGCGTGCAGGTAGGTGGCGCCGCGCGCGAACGGCTCGACCGACGGCACGTGCGTCATCACCCACGTGTCGACGAAGAGCACCGAGCCCTGGTTGAGCACCTGGCTGGTGTCGGCGGGGCCGTCGCCGCGGAGGCTGAAGATCATGGTCGCGCCGACCAGCAGCAGCGCGCCGTAGCCGACCGGCCGGGCGAACGAGCCGCCGCGGGTCAGCTCGCGGTGCAGGATCAGGCTGAAGATCACGAAGACGAAGTCGCGCTCGCCGGTGCTGAGGCAGTAGACGACGTAGACGGCGAAGTTCAGCCGGTACGTGAAGCGCCCGGCGCCGCTGCCGCCGGCCATGTAGTACAGCGCGCAGGCGAACATCTCGAACAGCAGGTAGTCGTAGTGGCCGGGCCCGGCGACGTCGATGCGGTCGAGCTTGGTGCCGGCGAGGAAGCTGGTGCCGCCGAGCACGAGGACGGTCGTCGCGTAGAGCGTGAGCAGGGCGAGGACGACGGGCAGCAGCGGGAAGCGGTGGGTGGTCGCGGGCGCGGCGATGTCGTGGCGCTGGCGCACCAGCAGGCCGGCGGCCAGGACCCCGGCGAACGCGAGCAGCAGGCCCAGCGCCGCCCGGCCGATCAGGGCGGTGTTGGTGCCGAAGTAGATCGCCCCGCCGAGCAGGTAGCTGACGACGGGCCCGAAGCCGAAGAGGAAGAAGTACGCGGCGACGTAGGCGAGGACGTCGCGGACCCCGCCGACGAGCAGCAGCACCGGGATCACCAGCCCGGCGAGCAGCACCGCGTACCAGGGATCAAAGGTCACGCCGCAGCAGCTCCCACTTGAGGCCGGCGTGGACGGCGGCGGCCGCGACGGTCGCCCAGGCCGCGCCGGCGATGCCGTGGCGGGGCACGAGCACGAGCGCGGCGAGGACCGTGGCGGCGAGGACGGCGGCGTTCACGGCGAGCTGGCCGGTGAAGCGGCGCACCGCGGACAGGGCCGCGTCGAGCACGAAGCAGCTCGCGGCGACGGCGGTGGCGATGGTGAGGACGGTGAGGGTGCCGGCCTCGTCGGCGTACTCCTCGCCGTAGACGGCGCGCAGCACCTTCGCGCCGAAGAGCTCCGCGGCCCAGACGGCGACGACCCCGGCGACGGTGATGCCGATGAGCGACTGCCGCACGAGTGCGGCGAACCGCTCCCGGGCGCCGGCGGCGCGCAGCTCGACGAGGCGCGGCAGGAGCGTCTGCGCGACGGCGGAGACGAGCAGGTTGCCGGTGAGGACGAGGTAGCCGGCGGCGGCGAACGCGCCGAGGGCGGCCGCGCCGAGACGGTCCTGCAGCGCGTACCGGGGGACGTTGGCGGTCAGGGAGGTGATCCCGGAGGCGAGGCCGAGCGGCAGCGCCGTCCACACGAGCGCCCCCGGCCCGGGCGGGCTGAACCGGTGCGTGTGCCGCTTCGGCGGGTCGGCCTTCAGGCTCGCCTTGGCGGTGGCGTCCAGCAGCCGGGAGGCGAGCGGCGCGCAGAAGCCGAGCCAGGCGATCAGCGAGCCCATCGCGGAGCCGGCGGCGGCCCAGGCGACGCTGCCGGTCGCGGCGAGCAGGACGCCGGTGAGGGCGATGGTGAGCGCGCCGTTGGCGAGCTGCGCGACGGCGATGCCCCGCTGGTCGTGGTGGCGCTGCAGCAGGCCGAGGTAGATGTCGCCGACGCCGTCGAACGCCTTGGCCAGGCCGACGAGGACGACGACCGCCGGCGGCAGGTCGAAGGCCCACACGGCGACGCCGATCGCGGCCGTCGCGGCGGCCATCCCGGCGAGCCGGACCCGCAGGTACCGGCGGAACGGGTGCTCGTGGAAGGTGTCGGTGACCAGGACGGTGCGCAGCGACAGGTTCGCCAGCAGCACCACCGGGGCGCCGACGGCGAGGCCGAGGGCATAGTCGCCGACCATGGACTCGGTGCCGAGCCGGGCGACGACGACCAGGACCAGCCACTGGCACAGGGCGTAGCCGGCGTTGCCGACCACACCCCAGCCGACGTTGCCGGCGAAGGACGGCCGGCGCTTCGACGGGGCGGCATGGCGGACGGGCGTCTTCGGTGACCGCAGCTGTGTCATCTTCGGACGACCCGTTCCAGCACGTCGGCGACGGCCGCGGCGGCCGGCCCCTCGGCGAACCGGTCGACCACCAGCTCCCGGCTCAGCGCCCCGCGGTGGCGCAGGGTGCCGGCGAGGAACTCCGCGTGCGCCTCGTGCAGCGCGGCGACGAGCGCGTCGACGTCGTCGCGGGGCACCAGCCAGCCGGACGCGGGGTCGACGGTCTCCGGCAGGGCGCCGGCGTCGGACACGATGCTCGGCACGCCCATCGCGCCGGCCTCGCGGGCGGCGCCGTGGTTCTCCGACAGCGACGGGCTGACGCTGACGTCGGCGGCGGCGTAGCAGTCGCGGACGTCGAGCGTGGACTCGTGCCAGTCGACGTCGCCGCGGCCCCGCTCCCCGGTGACGCCGAAGCGGCGCATGAGCTGCTGCCGGTAGGCCTCGCCGGCGGCGTCGAACCCGCCGCCGAGCAGGATCAGCCTGGCGTCGGGGACGTCGCGGCGGAAGCGCCGCCACGCGGTGAGCAGGATGTCGTGGCCCTTGATGCCGCGGCCGCGGTGGGTGAGCCACTTCGGCGGGTACACGTAGGCGACCATGCAGGCGGTGAACGTGGTGCCGGCGAGGCCGAACGCGTCCCGGCACGCGGCCCGGTAGGCGGCCGACGGCGGCGAGAAGTGCTCGACGTCGGTGCCGTAGTGGACCGGCACGACCCGCGAGTCCGGCATGCCGATGGCGCGGTAGAGGGTCGCGGTGTGCCGGCTGCCGCTGATGACGACCTCGTCGCGGCGGCACAGGACCCGCTCGACGGTGCGGATCAGCGGCGACTCGAGGAACAGCGGGCCGGGCACCATGTGCACGCGCCGGGCGGGCAGGCCGAGGCTGGCGATCCGGGCGGCGAGCGCGGACGCGTACAGGTGGTAGTGCAGCACGTCCGGGGCGAGCGCGCGGAGCTGCCCGCGCAGCCGCAGCAGCCCGGCGGCGGTGGCCGGGGTGGGGCGGAACCGGAAGTCGAACCCGGACTGCACGACGTCGATCCCCCGGTCGTGCAGCGCCTTGCGCAGCTGCCCCTCGCTGCCGGGCGGCAGCACGGCGACGACCTCGTGGCCGCGCCGGCGCAGCTCGTCGAGCTGCGGCACGGTCCACCGGCCGCCGTCGTCCGTCTTGATGATCATCGCGACCTTCACCGCGCCGGAACCCCCTTCACGGTCGCCTTCGGCTCGACGTCGCGGGTGACGCACGCGCCCGCGCCGACGGTGGCGCCCTCGCCGACCCGCAGGCCCTGCAGCACGCAGGCGGTCGTGCCGATCAGCACCTCGGACCCGATCCGGCAGTCGCCGGAGATCGCGGCCAGGGGGTTGACCTGGACGAAGTCGGCGAGCTCGGTGTCGTGGCCGACGGTGCAGTTCTGGTTGAGGTGCACGTGCCGGCCGATGCGCACGTCGGTGGTGACGCGGGCGCCGGCGAACGCGACGAACCCCTCGCCGAGGCACGCGTCCGGCCCGATCGTCGCGGCCGGGTGGATCAGGGTGGCCGCGGCGAGGCCGTGCGGCCGCAGCTGCTCGTCGAGGCGGGCCCGGATCCGCGGGTCGCCGATGCCGATCACGTAGCCGATCGAGGGGCGCTCCTCGCCGAGGCGGGTGCTGGGGCCGAGGAACGGCACGCCGAGCGCGGTCACCCGGTCGAGGTTGCGCTGGGTGGGGTTGTCGTCGACGAACCCGCGCACGGGCATGCCGGCGGCCCGGGCGATGGTCAGGATCTCCCGGCCGTGGCCGCCGATGCCGACGATGACGAGACCGTTCCTCACGCCTGCCGCCCTTCCGGCACGGCGCGCAGCTCGTGGTTGGTCGCGGAGCCGGCCGCGGTGACGCCGTCACGGCGCACGACGGTGCGGACCGTCGCGGCCAGGATCCGCAGGTCCATCCGCAGCGACCGGGCCCGCACGTAGTGCAGGTCGTGGGCGAACTTCTGCTCCCACGTGAGGTTGTTGCGGCCGAGGACCTGGGCCAGGCCGGTGATGCCGGGCCGCACGTCGTGCCGGTGCGCCTCCTGTTCGGTGTACCGGCCGAGGTACGCCACCGGCAGCGGGCGCGGGCCGACGAGGCTCATGTCGCCGCGCAGGACGTTCCACAGCGCGGGCAGCTCGTCGAGGCTGGTGGCGCGCAGGAAGCGGCCGGCGGCGGTGAGCCGCTCCGCGTCGCTGCCCGGGTCGAAGCCGCGTGGGGACGGGCGCATCGTGCGGAACTTGACGAACGTGAACGGCCGCCCGTGCAGGCCGGTCCGCTCCTGCCGGAACAGCACCGGCGACCCCATCGTGCAGCGGACGAAGACGGCGGTGGCGGCGATGACCGGGGCGAGGACGACCGTGGCGGCGGCGGCGCCGGCGAGGTCCAGGGCGCGGTTCACAGGAACTCGTCGATCGCGTCGAAGACGCGCCGCTGGGCGGCGTCGCCGAGCTGCGAGCCGCTGGGCAGCGCCAGGCCGGTCGCGAAGAGGTGGTCGGCGGCGCCGGTCAGCCAGCTGCGGGCCTGGCGGTACACCGGCTGCCGGTGCATCGGCTTCCACACCGGCCGCGTCTCGATGTCGTGCCGGGCGAGATGCTCGCCGAGCGCCGCGGCGGACCAGCCGGACTCGCGCTCCTCGACCGCGACGACGGTCAGCCAGCAGTTGGATCCGTGTTCGCCGTCGCCGACGATCCGCACGCCGGGCACGCCGGCGAAGGTCTTGGCGTAGCGCTCCCGCAGCTGCCGCCGCCGCGCGAGCATCCCGTCGAGGCGGGACAGCTGCGCTCGGCCGACCGCGGCGAGCAGGTTGCTGAGCCGGTAGTTGTACCCGACGTCGGCGTGCTCGTAGTGCGGCACCGGCTGCCGGGCCTGGGTGGCCAGGTGGCGGCAGCGCTCGGCGAGCGCCGCGTCGTCGGTGACGAGCATCCCGCCGCCGGACGTCGTGATGATCTTGTTGCCGTTGAACGACAGCGCCGCGGCCCGCCCGAAGGACCCCGCCGGCCGGCCGTCCCGGGTCGCGCCGAGCGCTTCGGCCGCGTCCTCCAGCAGCGGTACGTCCACGTTTAGGAGTGACCCGTGGTCGGCGCAGGCGCCGAAGAGGTCCACCGGGACGACCGCGGCGACGCGCCTGCCCTCGCGGCGCAGGTCGGCGACGGCCCGCTCGGCGAGGGCGGCGTCGATGTTGCCGGTGTCGGGCTCGCTGTCGACGAAGACGGGCTCGGCGCCGGTGTAGACGACGGCGTTGGCGGTGGCCGCGAAGGTCAGCGTCGGCACGATCACCGTGTCGCCCGGGCCGACGCCCATCGCGAGCAGCGCCAGGTGCAGCGCGGCGGTGCCGGAGCTGACGCCGACGGCGTGCGCGGTGCCGCACCGCCGGGCGACCTCGGCCTCGAACGCGTCGAGATCCGGCCCGACGGGCGCGACCCAACCGGAGCGTAAGGCGTTGACGAGGTAGCGCTCCTCGGTGCCCGAGATGTCGGGCGCGGACAGGAAGATGCGTGAGTTCATCGGGGGCTTTCCATGCTGTTCGTCTGCCGGGCCAACCTGTGCCGCTCGGCCATGGCCGAGCGGCTGGCCCGGGCCGGTGGCCTGGACGCCGCGAGCGCCGGCACGCACGCGATGCCTGGTCTGGACATGCCGCCTGAGGCGAAGGCGGTGCTGCTGGAGCGGGGCGCGGACCCCGCGGGCTTCGCCAGCCGGCGCGTCGACGCCGCGCTGCTGGCCGGCGCCGACCTGGTGCTGACCGCGACGCGGGCGGAGCGGGCGCACTGCGTGACGCTCGCCCCGGCGACGGCGGCGCGGACGTTCACGCTGCGCCAGTTCGGCCGGTACCTGGCGGCGCTGCCGCCGGAGCCGACGACGCTGCGCGACATCGCGCGGGTGCGGGGGCGGCTGCGGGCGGGTTCGCCGCTCGACGACGACCTGACCGACCCGTTCGGCGGCCCGGTCGAGGGGTTCCGCGTCTGCGCCGGGACGATCGCGGACATCATCGCCCTCCTGGCCGGCCGGCCGCGTCGAGATCCCGGGTGACCGGCGCCGGCTTGCCGGCGGCGGCGGCCTTCAGCAGCGGCGCGCCGGCCCGGGTGCCGTAGTAGGCGTAGGAGTAGGCGTCGTCGCCGCCGGACTTCGCGCCGTTGAGCACGCAGCCGAAGAGCCGGGCGGAGACCGCGTCGATGGCGAGGACCGCGGAGCGCACCTGGGTGACGGTGGTCTTGCCGGCCCGGGTGACCAGCACGGCGCCGTCGGCGCGGCTGGCCACGACCGCGGCGTCGGTGACGACGAGCAGCGGCGAGGTGTCGACGACGACGTAGTCGAAGTCCTCGCCGGCGGTGGCGAGCAGCCGGGCCATCTGCTGCGAGCCGAGCAGCTCGCTCGGGTTGGGCGGGATCGAGCCGCTGGCGAGCACCCACAGGTCGCGGTCGCCCCACGGCTGCGCGGCGGTGTCCAGGTCGACCTGGCCGACGAGCACATTGGTGAGGCCGACGGCGCCCTCCAGGTCGAGGTACTCGGCCAGCTTCGGCCGCCGCACGTCGGCGTCGATCAGCAGGACGCGGTGCCCGTTCTCGGCGAGGACGATCGCGAGGTTGCAGGCGATCGTCGACTTGCCCTCGTCGGGCAGCGCGCTGGTCACGACGATGCAGCGGGCCCGCCGGTCGGGGTCGACGAACTGCAGGTTGGTGCGCAGGTGACGCATCGCCTCGCCGCGCGGCGACCAGGTGGCGTCCTCCAGCAGGAGCGGCTCCTGGCGGGCCCGCGGGTCCAGTGGCACGGTGGCGAGCACGGCCTTGCCGCCGGCCTGCCGCAGCGCGGTCGCGGAGCGGACGCTGCTGTCCAGGATCTCCCGCAGGACGGCGCCGGCGGCGCCGACGAGCAACCCCATCAGCAGCGCGACGGCGAAGTTGCGGGCGGGCTGCGGCGAGACGGGGTCGGTGCCGACGCGGGGGCCGGTCACCACGTCGACGCGGACGGTCGGGCTGTCGCCGCCCGGCGGGGTCTCCAGGACCGCGACGAGGGCGGCGAACTGCGTCGCGACGGACTCGGCGATGCGCAGGGCGCGGTCGCTGCGGGTGTCCAGCACGGTGATGTCCAGCAGCACGGTGTCGGGCACGGTGCGCGCGCTGATGCGTGCCTTGACCCCGTCGGCGTCCAGGCCGACGCCCGGGTCCGTGGCGACGGCGCGGGCGAGGCGGTCGCTGGTGACGAGGTTGACGTAGGACCGGGCGCGCTGCTGCGAGAACAGGCCGCCCTGGTAGGCGTCGGTCACGCCGCTGCTCGGGGTGCTGACGAAGAACGTCACCGAGGCGGCATACGTCGGCGCGGTACGCGCGGTGATCACGACCGCGGCGACCAGGGCCAGGCAGGCGGTCGTGGCCACCAGCCACCAGCGTTTCCGGACCGCGCTGACATAGTCGCGCAGCTCCATACGCCATGACCTCCCGTGTTCGCTTCTTCACGAAGAGTGACATGTTGTCATGACGCAAGAGGTGAAACGGTCTAATTTCCCCTATCCGGTTTTACCGGGATCTCATCTGCCAAATCGTGAAGAATGGTCGCCGTGTCGAAGGGGGAACCGATGGACGACCACAGGCCCTCCGGGCCCGCGGACTGGCCCGCCGACCTCTGCGCCTGGGCCGGCGGCCTCGCGCTGGCGATCACGATCGGGCCGGACCGTCCGTCGCTGCTCACCGCGGGCGCCGCGATCGTCCTGGCCGCCGCGGCGCACACGGCGATCGCGTGGCCGGTCCACCTGTACCGGCGCCGCTACGGCCACGGGACGCTGCCCGAGCTGCGGGCACTCGCGCTCACCGTCGCCGCGACCGGTGGGCTGCTGTGGGTCGCCGGGGTCGCCCCGGCGGCGGTCGCCGGGGTCGGCGCGATGGCCACCCTGCTGGCGATGGTCACCGGCCGCGCGGCCGGCCGGCTGCGGCGCGAGCGGCGGCTGCGGGTCGCCCCCTCCGCGCAGGCCGTGCCGGTGCTCGTCTACGGCGCCGGCGCCGCCGGCCACCGGCTGCTGCGCTCGATGGCGCACGACCCGCACTGCCGCTACCGGCCGGTCGGCATCGTCGACGACGACCCGGCCAAGCAGAACCTGCGCGTCGAGGGCGTCGCCGTGCTCGGCGGGCGGGCCTCGCTCGCCGCCGCGCTCGCCCGGACCGGCGCCGAGGTCGTCATCTTCGCCATCCGGGCCGACGACGGCGCGCTGCTGCGCGACGTCCGGGCCGTGACGACCGCCGCGCGGCGCGATCTCAAGATCCTGCCGTCCATCGACGAGAGCCTCGACGGGCCCGTGGGGGTCGCGGAGATCCGCGACGTGCAGCTGTCGGACCTGCTCGGCCGCCGCCAGATCGACACCGACCTGGCCGCGATCGGCGACTACCTGGCCGGCCGGCGGGTCCTCGTGACCGGCGCCGGCGGCTCGATCGGCTCCGAGCTGTGCCGGCAGCTGCACCGCTTCGGCCCGGCCGAGCTGATGATGCTCGACCGCGACGAGTCGGCGCTGCACGCGGTGCAGCTGTCGATCCACGGCCGGGCCCTGCTGGACAGCCCCGAGCTGATCCTCGCCGACCTGCGCGACGCCGGCTCCATCGCCGCGGTCCTCGCCGAGCGCCGGCCGGAGGTGGTGTTCCACGCCGCCGCGCTCAAGCACCTCACGCTGCTGGAGCGGCACCCGGCCGAGGCGTTGCAGACCAACGTCCTCGGCACGCTCAACGTCCTGTCGGCGGCCGACGCGGTGGGGGTCGAGCGCTTCGTGAACATCTCCACCGACAAGGCCGCCAACCCGATCAGCGTCCTGGGCTACACGAAGCGGATCACCGAGCGCCTGACCGCGCACCGCTCGGCCGTCGCGGCCGGCACGTTCCTCAACGTCCGGTTCGGCAACGTGCTCGGCAGCCGCGGCTCGGTCGTCACCGCCTTCCAGGCGCAGATCGCCGCCGGCGGACCCGTCACCGTCACCGACCCGGACGTGACCCGCTTCATGATGACGGTCCAGGAGGCCGTGCAGCTGGTGATCCAGGCCGCCGCGCTGGGCGCCGGCGGCGAGGCGCTCGTGCTGGACATGGGCACGCCGGTGCGGATCGACGACCTGGCGCACCAGCTCGCCGCGCAGGCCGAGCGGCCGGTCGACTTCGTCTACACCGGCCTGCGGCACGGCGAGAAGCTGCACGAGGAGCTCTTCGGCGCCGGCGAGATCGACCTGCGGCCGCTGCACCCGCTCATCTCGCACGTCTCGGTGCCGCCGCTCGACCCGTCGCTGGCCCTCGCGCTGGACGTGCGGTCCTCGCCGGCGGCCCTGGTCGGCCAGCTCGCCGACCTGTGCCTGGTGCCGTTCGTCGAGCCCGCCGCCCTGCCGGCGGCGCCGACCGCGGCGCCTGCGGTGCCTTCTTCGGCGCCCGCGGCGCCTATCGCGGTGCCGACGCTATCTGCCGCTCGTACCAGCTGACGGTCTCGGCGAGGCCCTGGTCGAGCGGGACCGGCCCGTGGCCGGGGAAGAGCTCCCGCAGCCGGGACGACTCCGCCTGCGAGTCGCGCACGTCGCCGGGCCGGGCGGGGTCGAAGACCACCTCGACCGGCCGGTCGACCAGCCCGCGGATCTTGTCGATCAGGTCGACCAGCGACGTGCGGGTGCCGAACGCCAGGTTCACCGGGGTCGGGCTGGTCACCCGGCGCACCGCGGCGTCGGTGAGCAGCCGCGCCACCGACCCGACGAACGTGAAGTCCCGCGTCTGCCGCCCGTCGCCGTGGACGTGCAGCGGCTGCCCGCGCAGCGCCGCGTCGGCGAACGTCGGGATCACCGCGGCGTAGGCGTGACCGACGGACTGCAGCGGCCCGTACACGTTGAAGAACCGCAGCGCGAGCACCGGCAGGCCGTAAGTGGCGCCGTAGGCCAGCACCGACGACTCGGCCGCGAGCTTGCTCGCAGCGTACGGACTCTGCGGGCGGGTCGGCAGCTCCTCGTGCTTCGGCAGGACCTTCGTCGGCCCGTACACCGAGGACGAGGACGCCGTGATGATCGGCGTGCCGCCGCGCCGGCAGGCCTCCAGCACGTGCATGGTGCCGGTGGCGTTGACCAGGTGGCTGCGCAGCGGGTCCGCGACGGACCGCGGCACCGACGGCCGGGCGGCCAGGTGGATGACGACGTCGGCCCGCTCGACCGCGTCGTCGATCGCGGGCCGGTCCAGGATGCTGCCGGTGATCAGCGTCGCGCCGACGCCGTCGAGGTTGCCCTCACTGCCGGTGCTCAGGTCGTCGAACGCCACGACCTCGTGCACGGCAGGGTGGGTGACCAGCTCCCGGCACAGGTTTCCCCCGATGAACCCCGCGCCGCCGGTGACCAGAACTCTCATCAACGGGTGCAACGGCGACCGGGCGGAGCAGGTGACGCCACGGACGAGGTCACCGTTTTTCCGGATGAACCCGTCCTTTCGGACAGCATCGAGGTCTGCTCACCGACTACATGCGCGCCGAGGCCGCCGCCGGCAACGAGGCGTTCGCCGCCCACATCGCCCGCGGCGACCTCGAGCACTACCTGCGCGACATCGCCCTGCTCAGCTGAGGTCCATCCGCGGGAGGACGTCCTTGGCGAGGATGGTGGCGAACTCGACCGGGTGGCGGTCGGGCATCGTCTGGACCTCGGTGACGCCGAGGCGGGCGTAGGCCTCGACGTCGCGGAGCCAGGCGTCCGGGTCCTCCAGCGGCGGGCGCGTGACCAGCACGGTCTTGACGATCCCGGCGTAGTCGCGGCCCTCGGTGTCGCAGTGGGCGCGCAGGACGTCGAGCTTCGCGGCGACGTCCTCGGGCGTGGAGCCGAAGAGGTTGCAGGCGTCGGCGTACTTCGCGACCAGGCGCAGCGTCTTCTTCTCGCCACCGCCGCCGATCATGATCATCGGGCGGGCGCGGCCGAGCGGCGGCGGGGAGTTGAGCGTCTCCGTCAGCCGGTAGTGGGTGCCCTCGAAGGGGCCGTTGTCGTCGCTCCACATCTGCAGGCAGATCCGCAGCGTCTCCTCGAGGCGCTCGAAGCGCTCCGCCACCGGCACGACGGGCACGCCCAGGCCGCGCTGCTCGCGCTCGTACCAGGAGGCGCCGATCCCGAGCCGCGCCCGGCCCGCCGACAGCACGTCCAGCGTGGTGACGATCTTCGCCAGGAGGCCTGGGTGGCGGTACATCACGCCGGTCACCAGCAGGCCCAGCGTCATGCGCTCGGTGAGGGCCGCGAGGTAGCCCAGCGTGGTGTAGCCCTCCAGCATCGGCTCCTCGGCGGGCGCCATGCCGTCCATCTGGAAGTAGTGGTCCATGACCGTGAAGGACGCGACCCCCGCCTGCTCGGCGATGAGGGCGGTCTCCCGCAGCGTCGGCGCGATGGCCGCCGGGTCGGCGGGTGTCGAGAAGTTCCAGTAGTGCAGCCCCAGCTTCATGGGGTCAATCATTGTCCCGGATCGCCGGGGTTGCGGCGATCCGGGACATGAAACCCCCTACAACAGTCCGCGTGCGACGAACGCGGTCCGGGTCGCCTGGGCGGCCTGGGTGCCGTAGAGGCGTTGCGCCGCGTCCACGGTGGCCTGGGCCGCCGCCGCGAACGTGGTGTCGACCGCGAAGGCGAACTGCGCCTCCACGATCAAGGTGCTGGCCCGGGTGTCACCGAGCGCCACCCGGATGTCCCACAGGGCGCGGGACCAGATCTCGCCGTCGGCGTGGACCTCGCCGACGACACTCTCCGGGTAGTGCTTGGTGCCGTCGAGCCGGCGCAGGCAGTGCGGCACGGTGCTGGTGTAGGAGACGGAGTCCCAGTCCGCCACGCACGCCTCCGGGGTGCGGGCCGGTGCCCCGGTCGCCCAGCTGGTGACCGCCACGGCCAGGTAGTCGCCGAACGCCTCACCGATCGCGCCCGACTCCAGGGTCGTGCCGAACCCGGGCACCTGGCCGTCCTGCACCGAGTGGCCGTACTCGTGCACGATGACCTCGGCGTCCTCCGCGTCGTCGACCCCGCCCTTGCCGAGGGTGATGTTGGCCTTGTCGTCGCGGAAGAACGAGTTGTCGCCGCCGTACTGGTCGATGCGGACCTCGATCCGGCGCTGGTTGACCGGCCTGAGCGCCGAGCCGAAGCCCAGATGCTGCAGGTACCGCTGCGCGGTGGTCACCCAGTGGTATGCCATCACCTGCTCGAACTGGTCGGCGTCGCGATGCCAGGCGGGGAACGCGCCGTCGACGGCGAGGGCCGCCTTGCCGGTGGAGCTCTTCACGACCACGTACCGGCCGGACAGCTTGCCGGTGCCGTCGAGGTCGGTGAGCGTGACCTGACGGTAGGCCGGTGCGAACGCCGGGCTGTCGGCGTCCTTCGCATCGACCAGGCTCTGCAGTCCGAGGGCCTGCACCGGGTTGGGGAAGAACACGGTCGCGGTCGCCGATTCGCCGGTCGGCGTGGCGTGCGCCGGTCCGGCCGCCCCGACGGATACGACCGTGGCAACCGCCGCGGTCAGCGCGAGGATCCTTTCCTTCATGCGCGAAGGAGCGGAGGTGGCGCCGCGCGCGTTACCGGACGGCCTGGTGGACCAGCCGGACGGCCGGCTCCTTGTAGACGGCGAAGCCGCCCTTGGTGCCCTGCTTCACCTGATACATCGCCATGTCGGCGTCGCGGAGCAGCTCGCCGCCGTCGCGGCCGCCGCCGCTGATCGCGACGCCCACGCTGGCGCCGACGCGGACCTCGGTGCCGGCGATCTCGAACGGCTCGCCGACGGTGGCGACGATGCGCTCGGCGACGCGGACCGCGACGCTCGCGTCGCCGCCGGCGATGACGATCGCGAACTCGTCGCCGCCGAGGCGGACCACGGTGTCGTCGCCGCGGACCGCGGCGAGCAGCCGGCCGGCGACGCCGATGAGGAGGTCGTCGCCCGCGGCGTGACCGAGCTGGTCGTTGACGGGCTTGAAGTTGTCCAGGTCGACCAGGAGCAGCGCCTGGTCGGCGCAGTCGCCGCCCTCCAGCAGCTCGGTGAGCATGCGGCGGTTCGGCAGGCCGGTCAGCGGGTCGTGGGATGCCTGGTGGCGGATCAGCGCCTCGTGCTCGGCGAGCGTGTCGAGGGCGATCTGCTGCTGCTCCAGCATCTCCTCGTTGGCCTTGGTGGTGAGGCGGTGCTCGCGCTCGAAGCGGTAGAGCAGCCAGCCGATCGCGGTGACGGCGAGGGTCATGGCGACGGCGAGCGACAGGTCGGCGACGGTGTTGGCCAGCGCGGCGGCGTCGGCCGCCTGCTGCTCGAGGCTGCGCAGCTGGGCGTTCAGCCGGCCGAACTGCGGCTCGGTCTGCCGCTTCTCCAGCGCCCGCGCCTCGGCGATCTTGCCGACGCCGAGCATGCCGAGCTCGGTGTCCAGCACGGCGTGGTACGCGCTGACGCTGTCCTCCAGCCGCTGCACCGTGGCGGCGTCGAGGTCGCCAAGCGCTTCGACGATGTCGCGCTCGCGGCCGCGGATCTCGCCGAGCTCGCGGGCGACCGTCACGGGCGTGTTGCGGTCGGCGACGGTCTTCCACTGCAGCGAGCTCTCCTCGTGCAGCAGCATGTTGAGCTCGCTGAGGCGCGACCGGGTGGCCTCCTGGGACTGGCTCCTGCCGTGCAGGTACACGTTGGCGAACGTGACCCCGCCGAGCAGCACGATCGCGAGCGCCAGCACCCGCGGCCAGCGCCACCCGAGCTTCCCGACCTTCCGCATGGCATGGCTATCGGCACGCACGCGCCGACCTTCGAGTTTTGTGCCGGAGATTCTTCAGTACCCGGGGCTTCGGGACGATTGGCCCTTCATGAGGGGCTCCCCAGTGCAACGCAGCCTGAGCCGGCGCCGGCTGATCATGTCCGCGGCGGCCGCCGCCGCGACGCTCCTGCCCGCCGCGGCGTGCGCGAAGAAGGACGGCGAGGGCGCCGGTGGCATCGGGTACGCCGCCGACCGGCCACCCGTCACGATCGAGTTCTGGTACATGCCGTACGGCGGGCCGGTGCAGGACCAGGCGGTCATCACCGAGACCGAGGAGTTCCACAAGGCGCACCCCAACATCACGGTCAAGGCGGTCCGGGTGCCGTGGGACGAGGCGCTGACCCGGCTCAGCACGGCGTCGACGAGCGGCGAGGGCCCCGACGTGACGGTGCTGGGCACCACCTGGGTGGCCGGCTTCAGCTCGATCGGCGCGCTGCGCCCGTACAGCATCGAGGAGATCGCGGCGGTCGGCGGCGAGGACGTCTTCGCCAAGGCGAGCTGGAGCTCCAGCCACCTGATCACGTCGCAGGAGATCACGGCGCTGCCGTGGCTGATCGACATCCGGGCCCTGTTCTACCGCACGGACGTGCTGCGCAAGCTCGGCCTGGACCCGAAGGAGGCGTTCGCAACCTGGGACTCCTTCGAGGAGACCCTGCAGAAGATCAAGGTGTCCGACGCCGGGGTCGCGCCGCTCGCCATCGGCCTGCAGAACAACTTCGGCATCATCCACAACGTGGCCCCGTTCATCTGGGGCGCCGGCGGTGACCTGATCAAGGACGACGGCACGAAGTCGATGCTCGCCGAGCCCGCCGCGGTCGACGGCGTCACGTACTACCAGCGGCTCATCGGGCTCTACGACGACCCGAAGGCGATGGCGCTGTCCTCCAGCGACGTGCCGCGCGCGTTCGCCGAAGGTACCGGCGCCATCACCATCGACAACTCCCAGTCGGTCGCCGAGTTCGCCTCCGACCCCTCCCGCGCAGGCCTGAAGGCGGGCTGGTCGACGGCGCCGATGCCGGCCGGGAAGGCGGGCCGCTTCGGCTTCCTGGGCGGCTCCAACCTGGGCATCCTCAAGGAGGCGAAGCATCCCGAGGCGGCGTTCGAGTTCGTCCGGTACCTGACGGGCAAGGCGAGCCAGCAGCGTTACAGCGTCAACTCGGGGCTGTGGCCGGCCCGCACCGAGGCGATCGAGGGCACCAGGCTGGCGACCGAGCCGGAGTACGCCGCGTTCCGGGAGATGATCCCGCACGGCAAGATGTACCCGTCGGTCTCGGCCTGGATCATCGTCGAGTCGGTGATCGCGAAGGACCTGCGGGAGCTGTGGAGCGCGCCCGGGGCCCTGGGTCGCGGTCAGGTCCAGGCGATCATGACCAGGACGACCGCGGACATCGATGAAGCGCTGCGCGACCCGACGAACACGGGGATCACGCCGTAACGCTTTCGGGGGTCCCGCCGCTCCTTCTCCCGTGGATGTGGTCGACCCGGTCTTCGTGGACCGCACCGGCCGGCGCCGGAGGCTCTTCACGATCCTCGGGGCCGGCCTCGGTGTGCTGCTCGCGGCCGGTTGCGCGCTGCTGATCGCCGGGCTGCTGGGCGCCTCGCCGGTGCCGCTGCCCGGTTTGCCGGAAAACGGCCAGATCGGTCGCCACCAGGACGGTCTCGGGACGGCGCCGACCTCCGGCGCGCCCGCCCGGCCCGCGGCGAAGCCCACCTCGGCGCGCCCCGCCGCCGCACCCGTGACCGGTGGCGGCGCGTCACCCAGCCCGTCGGCGAGCGAGCCGCACGACAACCGGAAGACGGCGCACCCCGGCAATCCGCGACCGAGCCGGACGAAATAGCGGTGGCCCGGCACACATCCCACCGGGTGCGCAGGGCGCCCCGGGCGCACTGGCTGCTGCTCCTGCTCGTCATGGCGGTCCTGCTCGCCGAGCTGTGCCTCGACGGCTGGGTGCGGGGCGTGCCCGGCGCCTCGCCCTCGGCGGCCCCCGGCGAGCTGGGACCGGTGCTGCAGGTCCAGGCGGACGGCACCGTGCGCTCCGCTGGGATGCCGGCCGGCGCGGTCGCGCTCACGTTCGACGACGGGCCCGACCCGCGGTGGACGCCGCTGATCCTCGACGCGCTGCGCCGCCACCACGCGCGGGCCACGTTCTTCGTGGTCGGCTCGCGGGTCAACCAGCACCCGGACCTGGTGCGGCGCATCGTCGCCGAAGGGCACGAGCTCGGCGTGCACACCTTCACCCACGCCGACCTCGCCGCGCTGCCCGCCTGGCGGCAGCGGCTCGAGCTCGACCTCACCCGCACCGCGATCGCCGCCGCGACCGGGCGGACCGTGCGGCTGCTGCGGCCGCCGTACCTGTCGGTGCCGGAGCGGCTGCCCGCCGGGTTCCTCACCGTCATGACCGACCGCGACACGCAGGACTGGCAGCGGCCGGGGGTGGACGCCATCGTCGCCGCGGCCGCGCCGGGTGGTGTCGTGCTGCTGCACGACGGCGGCGGCGACCGCACGCAGACCGTGGCGGCGGTCGAGCGGATCGCCGCCGCCCCCGGGCGGCGGTTCGTCACGGTCTCCGAGGGGCTCGGCCTGCCGCCGGACGCGGCGGCCGGCACCGGCGACGTCGCCCGCGGCCACGCGCTGCGCTGGGCGCAGACCGCCGGCGGCTGGATCAGCGCCGCGATGTGGTGGCTGATCGTCGCCGCCACCGTCCTCGCCCTGATCAGGCTCGCCGTCCAGGTGGCCATCGCCCGCCGGCACGCGCGCCGCGCCGTCGCGGGGCGGCTGCGGTCCTTCGGCCTGGTGTCGGTCGTCGTGCCGGCCTACAACGAGGCGGCGAACATCGCCGCGACGGTCCGCTCGCTGATCGGCAACGACTACCCCGCGCTCGAGGTCGTCGTCGTCGACGACGGCTCCACCGACGACACCGCCGACGTGGTGCGCCGTCTCGCGCTTCCGGGGGTCCGCCTGATCCGCCAGGCCAACGCCGGGAAGCCCGCCGCCCTCAACACCGGCGTCGCGGCCGCTCACGGGGAGCTGCTGGTGCTGGTCGACGGCGACACCGTGTTCGAGCCCGACGCGATCGGCCGGCTCGTCCAGCCGTTCGCCGACCCGTCCGTCGGCGCGGTCAGCGGCAACACGAAGGTCGCCAACCGGGGCGGGCTGCTCGGCCGGTGGCAGCACCTGGAGTACGTGGTCGGCTTCAACCTCGACCGGCGCATGTTCGACCTCGGCGAGTGCATGCCGACCATCCCGGGCGCGATCGGCGCGTTCCGCCGGGCGGCGCTGCTGGACACCGACGGGGTGCCCGCGGACACCCTCGCGGAGGACACCGACCTGACGATGGCCATCCTGCGCGCCGGGTGGCGGGTCGTGTACGCGGACCGCGCCATCGCCTGGACCGAGGCGCCGTCGTCGCTGCGGCAGCTGTGGCGGCAGCGGTACCGGTGGTGCTACGGCACGATGCAGGCGGCCTGGAAGCACCGCCGGGCCGTCGGTGAGCGCGGCCACCTGGGCCGGCGCGGCCTGGTCTACCTGGCGGTCTTCCAGATGCTCCTGCCGCTGACCGCACCACTGATCGACGTCTACGCCGTCTACAGCCTCCTCTTCCTGCCCTGGGCCCAGGTGGCCGCGGTGTGGTGCGGCTTCACCGCCCTGCAGGTCCTGGCCGCCGGTTACGCGCTCCGGCTCGACCGCGAGTCCCTGGGGCCGTTGTGGACGGTGCCGCTGCAGCAGGTGGTGTACCGCCAGCTGCTCTACCTGGTCGTCATCCAGTCGGCCGTCGCCGCGCTGCTCGGCGGCCGGCAGCGCTGGCAGGCATCGGTCCGCACCGGCCTCGCCGCGGCCGCCGTCACCCCGCGCGGGCCCGGGCTCCCGGGCGCCCTCGAACCGCACCAGGCGCCGGCGGTGGACCCGGACCGGGCATCGCACTCGACCCATTCCTCGACCCATTCCAGGGACCTGCCCGCGCCACAGGGCTTCGAGCCGCGGGTGGCGCGCGACGGCCGGGCGTGGCCGTCGGATCTGTCGGGCCGGCCGTGACCGCCTTGGCCGGTACCCACCCGACGCCGTACTCCAACGGCTGCTCCGCGCGCTCGTCGACGGGCGGCGACGCCAGGACGCCCGCACTCGCCGACGCCAAGCCTCCGGCGGGCGCCGACGCCGGCACGTTCGGGCGCGGCGACGCACGGACGCCGGCAGGCAGCGACGCCGGGACGTCCCCGCGCACCGACGCCAAGCCCCCGGCGGGCGCCGGCGCCGGCACGCCGGCGGTCGACGCCGGCGATGCCGGCACGTTCGCGCACGGCGACGCCGGGATGCCCGCGGACGGCGACACCGGGATGTCGCCGGTCGAGCTGGCGCTGGGCGAGACCACGCTCGACGACCGCCTCGAAGTGGCCCTGGCCGGGGCGATCGGCGGCGACGCCGCGGCGTTCGCGGAGCTGTGGCGGGCGCTGCAGCCGCTGGTGCTGCGGTACCTGCGGGTCGTCTGCGGCGACGCCGCCGAGGACGTGGCGTCGGAGACGTGGCTGCAGGCGTCGCGGGACCTGCGGCGGTTCAGCGGCGGCACGACCGCGTTCCGGGTGTGGCTCTTCCGGATCGCCCGCAACCGCGGGATCGACGAGAACCGGCGCGCGTGGCGGCGCCGCGAGGAGCCGCACCAGACCGTGCACGAGGTCCGCGAGGCGGCCGGCGAGATCGTCCGCGACGTGGCCCTGGACGCCGGCGACCGGTCCGGCACCGAATGGGCGCTGCGGATGATCCGCACCCTGCCCCCCGACCAGGCGGAGTCGGTGATGCTGCGCGTCGTGGCCGGTCTCGACGTCGCCGGCACCGCCAAGGTCCTGGGCAAGCGCCCCGGCGCGGTCCGTGTCGCGACGATGCGAGGGCTGCGCCGGCTGGCCGAACACCCCGAAGTCCAGGCGCACCGCGGCACAGATCCGCGGGAAGGCGGCTGATCATGCCCGAGACACCGATCCACGACGCGCTTACCCCTGACGCGCCGGCACCCGACGGCCCGGCCCTGGACGGCCTGACGCCCGACGTCGCCGAGCGCCTGCTCGACCTGTGCGAGCCGGCCGCCGGGCGGCACGCGGGCGTCGCCGCGCTGCTCGTCGCCGCCGCGGGGCCGGCCCTGCCCGCCGAGCTGACCAGCGAGGACGACACCGTGCGGGAGTTCCGCCGGGCGTACCGCCGCAGCTGGCGCAGGCGGCGCAACGCCCTCTTCGCGTGCGCCGTCGCGGCGGTCGTGTCGCTGGGCGGCACCGCGTACGCGGCGAGCGGCGCGCCCCTGCCGGATCCGGTGCGGCGCACCGTCGAGTCGCTGTTCGGCGACGACGAGGGCAGCGCGCCGGCCACCTCGCCGCACGCCCCGCCGCCCGGGTCGCCGGCCGCCGCACCGGCGCCGTCGCGGTCGCCGTCACCGCAGGCGAGCTTGTCGGGCGCCACCCGGATCGAGGAGCTCTGCCGCGCGTGGGAGGCGAGCCGCACCAACCCGCAGGCCCCGCCGGTCAGCGGCGAGGACCGCCGCACCCTCGCCCAGGCGGCGAAGGGCGCGACCGGGATCAACGACTTCTGCCGGGGCGTCCTCGCCCCGACGCCCGCGCCCACCACCCCGACACCCGCGCCCACCGCCCCGGCGGCCTCCCGCCCGGGCGAAGAAGGCGCGAATGTCGAGCCCTCCGCCGTGGAGGCCTCCCGCCCGGGCGCCGTCAAGCCCAGCACCGTCAAGCCCAGCCGCACCCACCCGGTCAAGCAGTCCGGCCGCTAACGCCGCGCCGCGTCCAGGGTGGCGCGGACCTCCGCGAGGAGGTCGACGAGCCGGCGCAGCCGCTCGTCGTCGAGTCCGGCGAAGGCGACCGTCGCGTCGGGGTGCATGGCGCGCATGGCCTGCCCGATCAGCTCGCCGCCGAGCGCGGTGAGCGCGACCGAGCGCCGGCGGGCGTCGCCGGGTGCCGCCTCCATCGTCACCGCGCCCCGGTCGACCAGCGTCTTGAGGGTCTTCGAGACGGCGGGCTGGTTGACCTCCATCGCGGCGGCGATGTCGCCGACCGAGCCCGGTCCGGCGTTGGCGAGGTGGAGCAGGACCGCGGTGTGGGTCATGGTCAGCCCGAGCGGGCGGAGCGCCCGGTTGAGCCGCGTCTCGGCGAGCTGGTGCGCGATCGACAGCTCGCGCACCGCCCGCCCTTGCAGCTCAGCGCGCGTCTGAGGGGTCATGCGGCAAATATATTCCATGGAACACTTGACGTCACGCCACCGCTCTCCGCAAGATACATTCCATGGAATTCATTGAGCGTGTGCAGCGCGCGAAGCTCCCCGTCCTGGCCGGCGCCACCGTGACGGGCTTCGCCGCCCAGCGGGTCACCCAGACGGTCCTCGACGGCTTCTACGCCCGGTCCGGCTACCCGGTGCCCTACTACGTCGGCCAGCTGTCATTCAGCGCCGGCAAGCTCTCCGGCTGGTACACGACGATGCGGGACGCGGGCACCCTCGGCGTCTACTGGCAGACCCAGTTCATGGACTTCGCCTTCATCGCCGCCACGGCGCTGTTCTTCACAGCCACCCTCGCGCTGATCGCCCGCGCGTTCCCGGCCGGCAGCCGCGGCCGGCGGGTCGCCACCGCCGCCGTGGCGCTGGGCCTGTTCGCCCCGCTGTGCGACGCGGTGGAGAATCTGCTCTCCTTCGTCATGCTGCCCGACCCCGCCACGGTGAACCCGGTCGTCGCGGTCCTCTACTCGACCGCCGCGGCGCTGAAGTTCGCCGGGTTCTTCGCGGTGTACCTGTGGATCCCCGCCGCCCTGGTCGCCGCGCTGATCAGCCGGCGGCGCAGCGTGGTGGACGCGTAGTGTACAGATGTACATAGCGAGTGTACGGTTGTACACATGACCGAGAGGACCATGCGGGAGCGGATGCTCGCCGGGGAGCTGTACCGCGCCGAGGACCCGCAGCTGGCGGCCGACGACGCCCGCGCGCAGGCGCTCACCCACAGGTTCAACACGACGGACCCCACCGATCACGAGGGGCTGCGGGCGGTGCTGACCGAGCTGCTCGGCGGCTTCGGCGAGGGCGCCTACGTGCGGCCGCCGCTGCGCTGCGACTACGGGTATCAGACGACGTTCGGCGCCCGCGCGTTCGCCAACTGGGGCCTGGTCTGCAATGACGTCGCGACGATCACGATCGGCGACGACGTGCAGATGGGGCCCGGGGTGCAGCTGCTGACCTCCACCCACCCGCTGGAGCCGGGCCCGCGCCGCGACAAGTGGGAGGCGGCGAAGCCGATCGTCATCGGCGACAACGTCTGGCTCGGCGGCGGCGTCATCGTCTGCCCCGGCGTCACGATCGGCGCCGACACCGTCGTCGGCGCCGGCTCCGTGGTGGTCCGGGACCTCCCCGCGGGCGTCCTCGCGGTCGGCAACCCGGCCCGGATCGTCCGCCACCTCACCGACGCACCGGCCCCGGCGGCCGCCCCGGCCACCCCGGCGACCACGCCCGCGCCGACGGCCACGCCCGGCCCGGCCTGAGGTGGCGGCGGGGACACGGCGGCACGACCCGAACCGGAAGGACCGCATCGTCGACGCCGCGATCGCGGTGATCGCCGAGCACGGCGTCGCGGGCACCACCCACCGGCTCATCGCGGCGGTGGCGGACGTGCCGCTGGGGTCGCTGACGTACCACTTCAGCAGCCTCGACGACCTGCGGGCGCAGGCCTTCCGGCGGCACGCCGAGCGGATGTCGGTCGTCTACGAGTCGCACTTCCTGCACGTACACACGCATGAAGCGCTGGTCGAGGCGGTCACCGACCTGATCCACGGCGACGCCGGCGCCGACACCGCCGACTGGGCCATCGCCTACGAGCTCTACCTGGCCGCGCTGCGCGACCCCGAGTTGCGCACCATCACCGAGACCTGGATGCGCACCAGCCGCGCGGTCCTCGAGCGCTTCGTCGACCCGACCACCGCCCGGGGCGTCGACGCCCTGATCGAGGGCCTGGTCATGCACAAGACCCTGTCCACGGCACCCGTCTCACGCGAGGAGATCCGCGTGATCGTGGCCCGGGTCCTGCACCAACCCGCACAAGACCCACAGATCAACGGAGACCCGCGATGACCCTGACCGCCGGGCCGGCGCTCACCACCGACCGATCACTGCGCGCCGCGACCCGCGCCGTCTATGCCGCCTTCATCTGGTCCGGGTTCGCGATGGCGAGCTGGGCCACCCGCATCCCCCAGATCCGCGACGAGCTGCGCCTCGGCCCGTCGCAGCTCGGCCTGGTCCTCGTCGCCATCGCGGTCGGGTCGATCATCTCGCTCGTCCTGTCGGGCCAGATCGTCGCCCGCCTCGGCTCCCGCGCCACGGTCGCGGCGATGGCGGTCCTGCTCGCCGTCGGCCTGACCGTCGTCGCGGCCGGGTACCACCTCGGCGTGCCGCCGGTCGTGCTCGGCCTCTTCGCGTTCGGCTTCGCCAACGGGGCCTGGGACGTGGCGATGAACGTCCAGGGCGCTCTCGTCGAGCGCCGCCTCGGCCGGGCGATCATGCCGCGCTTCCACGCCGGGTACAGCGTCGGCACCGTCGCCGGCGCCCTGCTCGGCACCGCGATGGTGGCGCTGAAGGTGCCGGTCACCGCCCACCTGATCGCCGTCGCCGTCCTGGCAGGCGCCAGCACGTTCGTCATGGTCCGCACGTTCCTGCCCGACGACGCGCCCGCGTCCGCGGAAGGCGGCTCCCCGGAGAAGAAGGGTGGGCTGCTGGAGTTCTGGACCGAGCCGCGCACCCTGCTCGTCGGCGTCTTCGTGCTGGCGTTCGCGTTCACCGAGGGCGCGGGCATCGACTGGATCGCCGTCGCCGTCATCGACGGGTACGACACCCCGGCCGCCGTCGGCACGCTCGCGTTCACGGTGTTCCTGACCGCGATGACCGCCGGCCGCTGGTTCGGCCCGGCGCTGCTGGACCGCTTCGGCCGCGTCCCCGTCGTGCGGGCGCTCGCCGTGATCGCCCTGGCCGGCCTGGCGCTGTTCATCTTCGGCCCCAACACCCCGACCGCGTACGCCGGCGCGCTCCTGTGGGGCACCGGCGCCTCGCTCGGCTTCCCGGTCGCGATGAGCGCCGCCTCCGACGACCCGGCCCGGGCCGCGGGGCGGGTCAGCGTGGTGGCCTCGATCGGCTACTGCGCGTTCCTCGGCGGCCCGCCCCTGATCGGGGTGCTCGGCGACCACATGTCGGTCCTCCGGGCACTCATCGCGATCCCTGTCCTGCTGACCGTCGCCTTCCTGCTGGCGGGCGCGATCCGCCCGCTGCCGGAGTCGCCGGAGACCACGGAGACCTCGGAGACCCCTGCGCGTGTTTGATCGCATCGGTGATCGGGCACCCCTGAACCAGCGGCACATCGACGCCGCTGCGTCGGGAAACGAGGAGGAACAGTGACCGTCACCGGAATCATCACCGCGCTGATCGTCGGTCTGATCGTGGGCGCGCTCGGCAGGCTGGTGGTCCCCGGCCGCCAGAACATCCCGATCTGGCTCACGATGGTCATCGGCGTCGTCGCCGCTCTGATCGGCACCTTCATCGCCAACGCCGTCGGCATCGCGACCGACACGCCTGGTGTGGACTGGGGCGAGCTCCTGGTCCAGGTGATCGTGGCCGCCATCGGTGTCGCGCTGGTCGCCGGCTTCGCCGGCCGGGGCCACCGAGCCCTCTGACCGCGTCTCTCGAGCGACCCCCGGCCACCCCCGGCCGGGGGTCGCTCGCTGTCTCCACAGCGTTGTCCACAGGGCCTGAGCAGGCAAACCATCTTCGTACACATGTGCTATCCACAGGCTGTGGATGGAACGTGTGTACGAAGAACCCGATCGGCTGAACGTCCGATGAACGGGCGGCGACATCGCGATGGACCAGCCTCCGATCGTCCACGGAGGACGTCATCCGGTTGGCACTGGCGGATGCGCCGCGGGCGGCCTATCCTTGGATGCAGTAGACCGGCGCCTTCCCCCGTGGGTGCCGGTCTCACTATTTCTCCAGGGCTTCCTGTCAGCTCCTCCGGGGCTTCCTGTCAGTGGCTCTGTCAGCGGCTCCCACCAGCGCCGCAGTGACCGCGATCAGCGCCGTCCCCCCGGTCAGGGCGCCCAGGGTCGCCCACGGCACGCTCACCGTCACCGCCCCGGCGACGCCCAGCAGCGTCGTCCACAGGCCGGCCACCGCGACCACCGCGACGACCACCCCGAGCAGGACCCCCAGCGCGACCGTGACCAGCGTCTCGACCGCCGTCCACGCCAGGACCTGCCGCCGGCTGGCCCCCAGCAGGCCCAGCGACCGCCGCTCCCCCGCCCGGTCCGGCGCCGCCATCAGCAGCGTGTTGACCATCGCCAGGGTGGTGTAGGCGAGCACGATCCCGAGCACCACCAGCAGCCCGAGCCGGCTCGCCGACCCCTGGCCCTGGCGCGCGGCCGCCAGCCACGCCTCGCGCGTGACCGCCCGGGCCCGGTGCCCGTCGGCGGCGGCCCGCAGCGCCGCGGTCGCGGCGGCCGGGTCGGTGCCGGGGCGCAGCCGCACGTACGCGACCGACGGCAGCGTCCCGGCGGACGCCGGCACGTAGGCGTCGACCGCGCTGCCCGGCGGCAGCACCTCCAGCACCCGCAGGCGCGCCTCGCTGCCGTCGGCGAGCCACAGCCGGGCCGTGTCGCCGGCGCGCAGCCCCCAGTCGCCGGCGACCTTGATCCCGCCGGCGGGCACGTCGTCGGCCTCCGCCGCGTCGCGCCGGACCAGCGCGGTGTCGCCTTCCAGGGTGTACACGGTGGTCTCGGCGCTGAAGGTGACGTCGACGCCGGGGACACCGCGCAGCCCCGCGACGAGTTCCCGGTCCAAGCCGTGACCGTCGGGCAGGACCAGGAAGTCGGCGTGCGCGGGCCTGGCGCGCAGCACGTTCTTCGCCTCGCCGGTGAGGTCGGACGCGATGAGCAGCGCCGCCGCCAGCCCGACGGTGACGAGGACGGGCGCCGCGACCGCCGCCGTCCGGCGCGCCGAGGCCGTCACGTTGCGCACCGCCAGCAGCAGGCCCGTGCCCCGCGGGGCGGCGCCGCCGAGGCGGCGGGCGACGACGGCGACGAGCGCCGGGGCGAGCAGGCCCGCGGCGACGATCAGCAGCATCACGACCGGCATGTAGCTCTTGCGGTTGGTCGCGGACGCCGGGTCGTCGATCGCCGTCACCGCCATCGTGACCAGCGCGGTGCCGAGGGTCAGGATGCCGGCGACCCAGCGGGCGGGCGGCATGGTCCGGGACTCCACGACCGTCTCGCGCAGCGCCTCGCCGGGGCGGACCCGGCCGGCCCGCCACGCCGCGGTGACTGCGCCGAGCAGCGCCACGGTGACGCCGGTGCCGAAGGCGGTCCACATGGGCCACCGGGCCGGGCTGATCGTGTGCACCCAGCCGGGCGCCATGCCGCGCTCGCGCAGCAGGTCCAGCAGTGCCGGGGCCAGCGCGGGACCGGCGAGGGCGCCGATCGCGGCGGCGACGAGCGCGACCGCCAGGGCTTCCCAGTACACCAGCCGCCGCACCTGACCGGGGAGCGCTCCGCCGGCCCGCAGCAGGGCGAACTCCTGCCGCCGCTGCCCGACGGCGAAGGCGAACGTCGAGGCCACGACGAAGATCGCGACGAAGGCGGCGAACCCCAGCGCGATGCCCACGATCGTGTTGGCGTTGTTGCGGGCCCGGGCGTCGGCGGTGCGGCCGGGGTCGAGGTGGGCGCGGTCGTCGCCGGTGAGCACCCTTGCCCGGTCGCCGACCGCGGCCCGGACCCGCTCGGCGTCGCCGTCGACGACGACGGCGTCGACCTGCGGCCGCAGCTGTGCGGCGGTGGCGTCGGTGAAGAACAGTCCTTCCTTGACAGTGCCGCTCACGGTGTACGAGCGGATCCCGTCGCCGGTCACGATCCGGATCCGCGCGCCGACCGGTGCGCCCGAGGTGGCGACCTCGTCGGCGGCGGCGGGCGCGCGGCCCGACAGCAGCGCGGGCGCGAGCGCCCACGGCCGGGCGATCCCGGAATAAGCGCCTGCGCCGGGCGGCCCGTCGGCGAACTGCGCGGGGATGATCCGGTCGACCCGCCCGGCCGGCAGCGCCGCCACCACGTCCGCGGGCAGGCCGGGCGAGACGGCGAGGGGCTGGCTCTCGCCGCCGCGCCAGGTCGGCACGGTCAGCGTGTCGTGCGGCGCGACCACGACCGGGTAGGCCGCGTACCGCTGCGGCGCCCGGTCCGGGGCGGTGGCGGTGGTGGCGAGGACCTGCCCCATGGCGGCGATGAGGGCGCTGCCGAACGCGAGCGCGAGGAACGTCCCCACGAACGACCGCCACCGCAGCCGCAGCCCCGCGAGCGCGATGCCGATCATGCGGCGGCCATCATCTCGATGACCGCGGACGCGGTGGGGGCGGACAGGGAACCGGAGAGGCGGCCGTCGGTCAGGAACAGCACGCGGTCGGCGTACGCGGCGGCGGCCGGGTCGTGGGTGACCATGACGATCGTCTGGTGGTGCTCGTCGACGAGGTCGCGCAGCAGCCGCAGCACGTCGCGGCCCGTGTTGGTGTCCAGCGCGCCGGTCGGCTCGTCGGCGAAGAGGACCGCCGGGCGGGTGACGAGGGCCCGGGCGATCGCGACCCGCTGCTGCTGCCCGCCGGACAACTGCCGCGGCCGGTGCCCGGCGCGGTCGGCGAGGCCGACGGCGGCGAGGGCCCGGTCGACCGTGGCGCGGTCCGGGCGGCGGCCGGCGAGGCGCATCGGGAGGCCGACGTTCTGCCGGGCGGTGAGCGCGGGCAGCAGGTTGAACGCCTGGAACACGAAGCCGATCCGCTCGCGGCGCAGCAGCGTGAGGCGGCGCTCGCTGAGGCCGGTGAGGTCCTGACCGGCGACCGTGATCCGGCCGGCGTCGGGCCGGTCGAGTCCGGCGGCGCACTGCAGCAGCGTCGACTTGCCGGAGCCGGACGGCCCCATCACCGCCGTGAACGTGCCCCGCGCGAACGCGACCGTGACCGCGTCCAGCGCGGTGTTCTTTCCGTACCGCCTGGTGACGGCCTCGAGCTCAACCATGCCGCCGACCGTACGAGCGGCGGGCGTGGTCGCGGTACCGGACAGGTGACCAGTACCCTCGAATGATCATGCTTTGGGGGCGGGACGTCGATCAGGCCGCGACCGGCGCGGTGCTCGACCGGGCCCGCGCCGGGCACAGCGCCGTCCTCGTCGTCCGCGGCGACCCGGGCATCGGCAAGAGCTCCCTGCTCGACGACGCGGCCGCCGGCGCCGCGGGGATGACGGTCCTGCGCTGCGCCGGGGTGGAGACCGAGGCCGAGGTCCCGTTCGCGTCGCTGCACCAGCTGCTGGCGCCGGCGCTCGCCTCCTCGTCGCAGCTGCCGGACGTGCAGGCCGCCGCGCTGCGCGGGGCCCTCGGGCTCGGCCCGGCCGCCGGCGGCGACCAGCTGCTCGTCGGGGCCGCGGTGCTGACGCTGCTGGCCGAGCTGGCCGAGGAGCGCCCGGTGCTGTGCCTGGTCGACGACGCGCAGTGGCTGGACGGCTCCTCCGCGCAGGCGCTGCGGTTCGTGGCGCGCCGGTTGCAGGCCGAGTCCGTGGCGATGCTCTTCGCCGCGCGGGACGAGTTCGCCCCGGAGGGCCTGCCGGAGCACCGGCTCGCCGGGCTGGACCCGGAGACCGCGGACGCCCTGCTGCGGCGCATCCGGCCGGACCTGCCGCCGCGGATCCGGATGCGGCTGGTGCGCGACAGCGCCGGCAACCCGCTGGCGCTGCGGGAGCTGCCGCGCGGGGCGCCGCCGTTCGTGCCGGCGCTGCTGCCGCGCCGGATCCAGGAGGCGTTCGCGGCGCGGATCGACCGGCTGCCGCCCGACGGCCGGGCGATGCTGCTGATCGCCGCCGCCTCGCCCGACGAGGGCCTCGGGGTCGTGCTACGGGCGGCGGAGCTGCTCGGCGTGGCACCGTCCGGCCTGGGCGCGGCCGAGGAGGCGGGCCTGGTGACGGTCGCCGCCGGGCGGATCACGTTCACCCATCCGCTGCTGCGGGCCGCCGCGTATCAGCAGACCACGTTCGACCGGCGGCTGGCCGTACACCGGACGCTGGCGCAGACACTCCCCGCCGACGACGACCGCCGGGCCTGGCACCTGGCCGCCGCCGCGACCGGGCCGGACGAGGAGGCGGCGCTCGCCCTGGAACGCGCCGCCGAGCGGGCCCTCGGCCGCAAGGGCTACCCCGCCGCGGCGGCGGCGTTGCAGCGCTCCGCCGAGCTGACCGCCGCTCCCGGCGAACGGACCCGGCGGCTGGTCGCGGCCGCGGTCGCCGCGAACGACGCCGGCCAGCCCGACCTGACCCGCCGGTTCCTGGCGTCCTGCGACCCGGTCGACGACGACCCGGTGCTCACCGCCCGGGTGTGCGAGCTGCGGGCACGGCTGGCGTTCGACGAGGGGTCGGCGGCGTCCGCGCACGACCTGCTGGTCGCGGGGGCGTCGGCGCTGGCGCCGGTGGACCGCCGGGCCGCCGGGCTCCTGCTGGTCGACGCGGCGCGCAACGCGTGGCAGCTCAGCGACCCGCCGCGGGTGCGCGAGGCGGCGCGGCGGCTGGACGACCTCGGCCTGCAACCCTCCGACGGCCTCGCCCCGGCGGTGGCGGCGGTGACGGCGGCGGCGCGGCTCCTGCTCGAGGGTCCGGCGGCGGGCGTACCGGCGATGCGGGCCCTCACCAGCACCAGGACCGGCCCGCCGAACCTGCGGCTCAACGCGGCGTTCGTGGCCGGTCTCGTCGGCGACTTCGAGGCCGGCCGGGCGATCTCGCAGGGCGTCGCCGACGAGTCGCGGGCCGAGGGTTCGATCGGCTGGCTGCCCCTCGCCCACGTGACGCTGGCGGCGTCGGAGCTGTACCTGGGCCGCTTCCGGGACGCGGTCGCCACCGCCGCCGAAGGGCTGCGGCTCGCCACCGACACCGGCCAGCCGAACCGGGCCGGCTACCTGGAAGGGATCCTCGCCTGGATCGCCGCGGTCAGCGGCTCCACCGACCGCTGTGCCGAGCTGGCGGCGCGCTGCCACGACCGGTACGCCGGCAACCACATCGCCAACGGGCTCGCCTGGGCGGAGTGGGCCCTCGCCCTGCTGGACCTGGGGCAGGGACGGCCGGCGGAGGCGTCGGACCGGCTCGAGGCGGCCCTGGCCGGCCCAGTCCGCCACCAGATCCAGGCCGTCTACAGCGCACCGGACCAGGTCGAGGCGGCGGTGCGGATCGGCGCGTTCGACCGGGCCGAGGCGGCCTGCGCGCGCTTCGCCGACTGGGCCGCCGCGGCGCGCCTCGACTGGGCCGACGCGGTCGCGCACCGTTGCCACGCCCTGCTCGAGCCGTCCTGGCCCGACGCGAGCCGGCACTTCGAGGCCGCGGTCGCGCTCGGCGGCCACCCGTGGGAGGCGGCCCGCACCCACCTCGCCTACGGCGAACGGCTGCGCCGCGAACGCCGCAAGACCGAGGCCCGCGCCCAGCTGCGGACCGCCGCGGAGGTCTTCGACCGCCTCGGCGCCGTCCCGTGGGCGGAGCGGGCCCGCGCCGAGCTGCGCGCTTCCGGTTTTCAGCTCGCGGTGGCGCCGCCGGCCAGCGCCGGGGCCGCCTTGTCCCCGCAGGAGCTCCAGATCGTCAGGCTCGTCGCGGCCGGCCTGACCAACCGGGAGATCGGCGCCCAGCTCTTCCTCTCCCCGAAGACCATCAGCTACCACCTGTACCGCGCCTTCCCGAAGCTCGGCGTGGCCAGCCGCACGCAACTGGCCCGCCTCGACCTGTCCGGCTGAGGCGGGCCACTGCTCACGGCGTGGTCAGACTTTGTGCCACTTCTGGTTGGCGCCGCCGGTGCACTCCCACAGGTGCAGGACGGCGTCGTTGTCCGGGTTCCAGCCGGCGATGTCCACGCACTTGTTGGCCTGGGGGTTGACCAGGTCGCCGGCGGCGGACAGGACGAACTGCTGGGCGGCGTTGCCGCTGCAGTTGGCGATCTGGATCGCGGCGCCGTTGTCCTTCGAGCCCCAGGCGACGTCCATGCACTTGTTGTTCTCGGTGCGCAGGGTGCCGTTGACCCAGGTCCAGCGCTGGTTGGTGCCGCCGGTGCAGTTCCAGACGATCAGGCGCTGGCCGTCGTTGAAGTTCCAGTTCGGCACGTCGATGCACTTGCCGTGCCAGTTGCTGGCGATCCCGCTGACGTTGCCCGCCGGGGGCTGCGTGGTGCCGCCGCCGGTGGGCGGCGGGGTGGTGCCGCCGACGAACGGGCTCAGGGTGATGCCGGCGGAGCGCGGGTCGCCGGAGTGCACCAGCGACTCCTGGTTCTGCACGTCGTCGAAGGCGAACCCGTACGCCTTCCCGTCGGCCATGTTCGCGTGGATGATCCGCGAGTAGTGGTTGGTCAGCGAGCTCTTGTAGAAGTCCGCCGCCCCGCCGCCGGGCTGGGTGTCGATGGTGCCGAGCGTGCCGCGGTGCAGCGCCGCGCAGAGCGTGCGGGCGATCGGGCCGACGACCTGGTCGTTGGGGGCGCCGAGCGCGCCGTCGCAGCCCCAGACGTTGCTGGTGCTGGGCTTGTTGAACGACGCGACCCGCTGGCCCGAGCCGTTGGTGAAGTTCATGACGTTGCCGCTGGTCCGGCCGAAGTACTTGACGCCCGGCTGGTCGGTGAAGGGCACCACCGTCAGGGTCTTGGACGTGTACGCGTTCCAGGCGTTGGTGATGTACGGGTCGAGGTACGTCGCGCTGAACAGCCCGGCGTCGGCGGCCTTGCCCGGGGCGAGGACGCGCAGCACGGTGCCGTCGGCACGGGTGACGACGGTGTTGCCCCAGCCGGACTGGGCCTTGATCTGGTTGATGACGTTCTGCCGGCCGTTGGCGACGGGCGCGCCGGTCCTGGTCGTGACGCCGTTGCTGCCGGTGACGCTGACCTCGTGCGGCACGGCGAACATGTCGACCTGCGAGCTGTTGAGCCACAGCCCGGCGTCGTTGTAGGTGAACTCGCTCCAGTCGAACAGGATGTCGTGGTTGGGGTCGCCGGCGGCCCACGGCGCCGGCTGGACGAGCCCGTCGGGGGTGAGGAAGAACTTCAGCTTCTGGCCCAGGGACATGTACACCCGGCCGGACATGTTCTTCGGCAGCTGGATCGTGGTGCTGCCGCCGTTGCCGGGGCCGGCGATCGCGACGTCCGGCGCCGGGGAGGGCGGGTTGGACCCGCCGGCCCAGTTGGTGAACGTGCCGCCGGCGTTGGCGTAGCCGAGGCGGCCGGTGGTGAGGTTGACACCGATGACGTAGAGGTAGACCGCGTCACCGCGGCCCGTGGTGTTCTTGACCGTGAAGGGCAGCAGGTTGGGTCCGAGCGCCGACGCCGACGGCATCGCCGCGATGCCGACCGGCACCGCCACGGCGAGCGCGGCGAGCGCACCGAGCACCTTTGTCCTGAAACGCACCGAGAGACTCCTTCGTGAGAGCGCTCTCAGCAGCCTTTGTTACCGGTGGGAACGTGTCAACAGAGATCGACAGAATCCACCGTCACCGAATCGAAACTTAAGAAACCGTTGAGCGGAGCCCAACGTAGGTCGGGCTCCGCTCACGGTCTGTTGATTTATCGGAGCAGGGACAGGACGTTCTGCGGCGCCTGGTTCGCCTGGGCCAGCATGCTCGTCCCGGCCTGGGTCAGGATCTGCGAGCGGGTGAAGGACACCATCTCCGAGGCCATGTCCGTGTCACGGATCCGGGACTCGGACGCGGACAGGTTCTCCACCGCGGTGTTGAGGTTGTTGATCGTGTGCTCGAACCGGTTCTGGTACGCACCGAGCGTGGCCCGGGCGGTCGAGATGCCCTTGATCGCGGTGTCGATCGCGGTGATGGCGGCCGAGGCGCCGGTCACCAGGTCGAGGCTGGCGGTGCCGAGGCCGGTCGAGTCGAAGCCGGTGACGCCGGTGACGCTGCCGAAGGCGGCGGTGCCGAGGTTGACCGCGATCTGGTCCGCGGTGTTGGTGTTGGCGCCGACCTGGAAGGTGCCGGTGTAGGAGGCGCTCGAGTCGAGCAGCTTCTGACCACCGAAGGACGTGGTGGTGGAGATGCGGTCGAGCTCGGCGTTCAGCTGCGTGAACTCCGTCTGCGCCGCGGTGCGGGCGTCGGTGTCCTGCGAACCGGTCGAGGACGCCTGCACCGACAGGTCACGCATGCGCTGCAGGATCGAGTGCGTCTCGGTGAGCGCGCCTTCAGCGGTCTGCACGACCGAGATGCCGTCCTGCGCGTTGCGGACCGCGACCTTCAGACCACCGATCTGGGACCGGAGACCCTCGCTGATCGACAGGCCGGCCGCGTCGTCCGCGGCGCGGTTGATCCGGTAACCGGACGACAGGCGCTCCAGCGACTTGCTCATCTGGCTGTCGGTCGTCGACAGGTTCCGGTAGGCGTTCTGCGCGGCGATGTTGTTGTTGATACGAAGACCCATGGTGATTCCTCCTTGATCCGGGTCGTACCGCCCGGGCCGTCCGTGGCCCGCACGGCTCTGACATCGGCGCCACCCGGATGGGCATGAGGCTTCGCCCGGACGTTTTTTTCGTCGCCGCGGCCCACGGATGGCAAGGTCATGCGCATGGGCATGTACGGGTACGTCGACGGGGTCCCCTTCTGGAAGCCGGGCACCAGCACGGCGCAGCTGTTCGCGGCGCAGGTGCGCGTCATGGAGCACCGGATCCAGCGCTCCAGCGGCATCCTCGGGCCCGAGAGCGACGAGCTGCACTTCGACCCGTTGAAGCTGCGGGAGTTCTTCGTGTTCCTGCTCAACGACTGGAACCGGCAGCACTCGCCGGCGGTCCGGGCGATGTCGCTCGGCACGCTGCAGGTCCTCGCGTCGCTCGACCAGCACCTCAACGGCCCGCTGCGGGAGCTCGGCGGCAACCCGGAGATCCGCGACGGCATGCACGTCGCGCTGCCGCCGAGCGGGCTCGAACCGGTCGCGTGGGGGCCACCGACCGCGCGGGAGCTGCCGCCGTCGGTCCGCTTCGAGCTCGCGGCGATCGTTTTGGATCTTGTGCGGGGCTGGTACCAGACGATCGACGCCCGCACGGACGGCCTCGGCTGGCAGGGCGACCGGCTGCGGGAGATCGTCGACGGCTACCCGGTGCCCCTGCTGCTGCCGCCGCAGCGGATCCCACCGGACCTGATCAGCACCGATGAGGTGTACCGCCGGGTCAGCGTCATGTCGCTGTGGGACACGGTGTACGGGGTGTCGCGGCTGCGCCTGCAGGTGGTGCACGACGGGCTGGGCCACCGGATCACCTGGCTGGGCTTCGGGGATCCGCCCCCGAGCGTTGCATGAGGTGTTTGAATGTGTCAATGCTTGACGTAACCTGATTGCTTTTGTTGGTATGGGTGCACTTCGATGCTAAGGAGTGCACCCGTGAGAAGACTCGCCTGGATCGCGGCCGCCACCGCGATCGCGGTCGCCGTGGCCACCCCCGCGGCCGCCGCCCCGCCACCGCCCGAAGGACCCAGCTGGCATCCCGGCATCCCGCCCATCGCCACCCCGTGGACCGCGCAGGTCGGGCCTGACAACGCCCTGCCGGAGTACCCGCGGCCGCAGCTCACCCGCAACCGCTGGCAGAACCTCAACGGCGTGTGGGAGTTCGCCCGGGCCACCGTCGACCAGGCCGTGCCGGCCGGGCAGAGCCTCGGCGAGCGGGTGCTGGTGCCGTATCCGATCGAGTCGGCGCTGTCCGGGATCCAGCGGCACGAGGACCGCATGTGGTACCGGCGGACCTTCACCGTCCCGGCCGCCTGGGCGGGCCAGCGGCTGGTCCTGCACTTCGGCGCGGTCGACTACGACGCGAAGGTGTACGTCAACGGCACCCAGGTGGGCACGCACCGCGGCGGGTACGACGGCTTCGACCTCGACGTGACCGACGCGCTGGTCGGGACCGGCCCCCAGGAGCTCATCGTCTGGGCGGAGGACCTCACCGACGCGACCGGCCAGCCGATCGGCAAGCAGCGCCGGGTCAGCGACCGCGGCATCTTCTACCAGGGCAGCTCCGGCATCTGGCGGACGGTGTGGATGGAGCCCGTCCCGGCCGCGTCCATCACCTCCCTCTCGATGACGCCCTCCCTGGCGACCCAGAGCCTGGGCCTGACCGTGAACGGCACGCCCGGCCAGCAGTTCGAGGCGGTCGCCCGCAACGGCAACAAGGTCGTCGGCCGGGTCACCGGCACCGTCGGCACCCCGGTCACGGTGCCCGTGCCGAACCCGAAGCTCTGGTCGCCGGACAACCCGTTCCTGTACGACCTGCAGGTCCGGCTGACCTCCGGCGACACCGTCGGCTCCTACTTCGGCATGCGACAGATCGGCACGCTGCGCGGCGCCGACGGCAAGCTGCGGATCGCGCTCAACGGCAAGATCCTGTTCAACCTCGCCAACCTCGACCAGGGCTTCTGGCCCGACGGGCTCAACACCGCACCCACCGACGCGGCGCTGAAGTTCGACCTGCAGCAGGACAAGGCGATGGGCTTCAACGCCGTCCGCAAGCACATCAAGGTCGAGCCCGACCGCTGGTACTACTGGGCCGACAAGCTCGGCCTGATGGTGTGGCAGGACATGCCGGCCGCCAACACCGGCCCCATCCCGGTGGAGTGGCGCGACCAGTTCGAGGCCGAGCTGCACGAGATGGTCCGCGAGCACCAGAGCTGGACGTCGATCGTGGCGTGGGTGCCCTTCAACGAGGGCTGGGGCGAGTGGGACCGCACCGCGACCGGCCGCATCGCCGACGACGTCAAGGCCCAGGACCCCTCGCGCCTCGTCAACGCGCACAGCGGCGTCAACTGCTGCAACTCCAAGGGCGACTCCGGCCGCGGCGACGTGATCGATTTCCACCAGTACCTCGGCCCGGCCTCCCCCGCGCCGAGCGGCGACCGCGTCTCGATCGACGGCGAGCACGGCGGCTTCGGCCTGAAGACGTCCAACCACATGTGGTTCGGCGACGGCGGCGCGTACGAGATGACGCCCGACAAGGCGACGCTCACCGCGAAGTACGTCGAGAACCAGAAGGCCGTCATCGCGTCGGCGAAATCCTGCGGGATCAGCGCTTCGGTGTACACCCAGATCACCGACGTCGAGGGCGAGCTCAACGGCTTCTGGACCTACGACCGGCAGGTCGCGAAGATGGACCTCAAGCAGGTCAAGCAGATCAACCAGCAGATCATCGCCGCCGCCGACGGTTCACCGGGCAACGTGCCGCAGCCACCGCCGGGCACGCCGGGCCTGACCGGCATCGCCTACTACCCCCTCGACGGCTCTTTTGCGGATGAGGCCGGCTCCCACGACGCCACCGTGGTCGGCGGGGCGGCGTTCGTCGCGGGGCACACCGGTGACGGCGTCTCCTTCGACAACGGCTACCTCGACACCGGCGCCCCGCTGATCGACACGGCGACCGACTACACCGCCGCCGCATGGGTCAAGCTCGACCGCGTTGACGGCGCCTTCCAGACCGTCGTCAGCCAGGACGGCCCGGCGAACAGCGACTTCTTCCTGCAGTACTCCGGCGCCGACCAGCGCTTCGCGATGAGCTTCGTCGGCGTCCGCGCCCTGGCCCCCACCAGGCCGAACCCGGGCCAGTGGTACCACCTCGCCGGCGTCCGCGACACCGTGAAGGGCGAGCTCCGCCTGTACGTCGACGGCCAGCTCGCCGGCACCGCCGGCGCCTGCCTCCCGCAGGCCGCCCCCACCGGCAACACCGTCATCGGCCGCGGCAAGTTCGGCGGGAACCCCGTCGACTTCCTCGACGGGACCGTCGACCAGGTCCACCTGTACGACCGTGCCCTGACCCCCGCCGAGATCCAGCAACTGTTCACCTCCGGCAACTGACACCGGTGCCGGGAGCGGGGACCTTCCCGCTCCCGGCATTTGTTCAGCGTGTTTTTGTTCCAGCGTGCTCAGATGGGGGCCGTGACGGCGCATCGGCCCTGCGTGCGGCGTGGTTCGGTTAGCGTGGACGGGTGGGCTGGTGGCTGCTGCACGTCGACCTCGATCAGTTCATCGCGGCGGTGGAGATCCTTCGGCGGCCATCGCTGAAGGGGCTGCCCGTCGTCGTCGGCGGCGACGGGAATCCGGAGCGGCCGCGGCAGGTGGTGGCGACCGCGTCGTACGAGGCGCGCGCCCTCGGCGTCCGGTCCGGCATGCCGTTGAAGGCGGCGGCGAAGCGGTGCCCGTCGGCCGTGTTCCTGCCGTCCGACGTCGAGGCGTACCAGGCCGCATCGGTGCAGGTCATGGCGACCCTGGCACGCTTTCCGGTGCTGCTGCAGGTGTACGGCTGGGACGAGGCCTTCCTCGGCGCCGACACCGACGAGCCGATGGTGCTCGCGGCCGACGTACGGCAGGCGGTGCTGGACGAGACCGGGCTGAGCTGCGCGGTCGGCGTCGGCGACAACAAGCTCACCGCCAAGCACGCGGCGCGGTTCGCCAAGCCCGGCGGCCTTTTCCAGCTCACAGGTTCGACGTGGCCCGACGTCATGGGCGGCCTCCCGGCGGCCGACCTGTGGGGCGTCGGCCCGAAGACCACGAAGCGGCTCACCACCATCGGCGTGCACACCGTCGCCGACCTGGCCGCCTGCGACGCCGCCCTGCTCATCGAGCACTTCGGGCAGCGCAGCGGCACGTGGCTCGCGGCGACGGCCGTCGGCACCGGCGACACCACCATCGACACGGAGCCCTGGATCGCCCGGTCCCGCAGCCGCGAGACGACGTTCCTCACGGACGTCACCGACCCGGACGAACTCGCCGGCCACGTCTCCGCGCTCGCGACTGCACTGGGCGCCTCGGTCGTCGCCGACGGGCGGCAGGTCACGCACGTGGCGGTGAAGGTCCGCTTCTCGTCCTTCTACACCCCCACCAAGGTCATGAAGCTGCGCGGCGGCCCGACCACCGACCTCGACGTGATCGCCGGGACCGCGCGAACCGTGCTGGCCAAGTTCTCCCTGCACCGCCCGGTGCGCCTGCTCGGCGTGCGCCTGGACCTGGAGCTGCCGGCTTAGAGGTCGCGGTAGTAGAAGTACTTCGGCTCATCCGCCCCCCGCTCAACGTTGACGAACCCGTGCGCCTCATAGAACCGCCGCGCGTCCGTGTCCGCCCCATCCACATTGATCTCCAACGCCTCCGCCCCACGCCCCTTCGCCACCTCACACGCGGCGCCCAGCATCGCGCGCCCGACCCCCTGGCCGCGCAGCCCCGGCCTGACGTACAGCTCATCGAGCTCGACGGCAGGCCCCTCGGACCAGACATTGACCCGGAACGACAGCACGGCAACCCCGGCTGCCGGCTCCCCGGCCAGCAACACCACCAGCTCATCCCCCACCAGCAACCGCTCAAGCCGCCCGGCGAGCACCTCAACCGCGGGCGTAGGCGTGTCGAACTCCCGGTTGAACGCATCCAGCAACCCCGCCACAACCCCAGCATCCGCCGCCGCAGCCCGCCGCACCTCCCACGTCCCCACCCCACTCATCCTGCCGCCCTCCCCCACCCCCACAACACATTTCGACGCCCCCGGGGTCCGGCAACAGCTGCCATCAGACCGTCCCGCCAGACGATGACTCCCGGGCGACGACTGGTGCCCGCCCCGTTTCGCAGGCGATCGCCCTGTGCCGGCAACAACCGCCGCCTGCCCCGGTTCGACCGGGATACATCCAAGGCCAAGCCGCTGCACTCGCCGCCGCCGACTGCCTCACGAAGGCGATCGCCCCGTGCCGACAGCGACTGCCGCCCGCCTCTGGTTCGCAGAGCGATCACCCCACGCCGGTAGCGACGGCTGCCAGCCCGTTCCACAGCGATCACCCCTGCCCGGCAACAACTGCTGCGCCAGGGCGTTGGCTCCCGGTCCGGCAACGACTGCTGCCGGACCGGTTCGCCGCAGGACGGGTCAGGCGGCGACGGTGCAGACCGTGCCGTTGAGGCGGAAGGCGGACGGGAGGACGTTGGGCCCGTTGTACGCACCGACGAACCCGGTGCTGGTGGCCCCACCGCCGGCGGCGAGGGCGCCGTTCGTGTCGATGTTGGTGACCTTCACATCGCGGCCGGTCTGGGTCCAGTTGCCGTTCCAGCTGCCGCTGACGCTCTGCCAGGCGGTGGGCCAGGTGAAGGTCAGCGTCCAGCCGTTGATCGGGCTCGGCCCGGTGTTGGTGATGTCGATGTTGCCGACGTAGCCGTTGCCCCAGTCGTTGACGTCGGTGAAGCGGACGGTGCAGGCGCTCGTCGCCGGGCTCGTCGTCGTGAACGTCAGCGGCGGCGACGACCAGGAGACCTTGCCCGCGGTGTCGCGGGTGACCACGTTGACGGTGTACCGCGTGCCAGGGTTCAGGTTGTACACCGGCAGCGACGTGCCGGACGTCTCGCCGAGCTGCTCGCTGATGGCGCCGTTCTGGCGATACACCTCGTACTTGGCGATCGGGCTGCCGCCCGCGGGCGCCGCCGGCCACGCGATGGTCGCGGTGTTCGCGCCGATGGCGGTCGTCGTGGGCTGGCCAGGTGCCTTCGGCGCGCCGGTCGTGGACGACGACGGGTGGAGCACGAGCAGCGTCAGCGAATACGGCGCGATCGTCTGCGCCGCCGCCGTGCCCGCCGTCGCGGTCGACGGGGCGCTGTCACCGTTGCGGAACGTGGTGACCGCCGGCGCGCCCGACGCGGCGGACCAGCCGGAGTACTTGAGGCTGACGGACCGCGCGTTGTCGGGGTCCTTGTTGATGAGCAGGACGGCGAGGTCCCCGTTGGGGCGGCGGGCGGCGTGCGCGGCCACGAGCGGGTCCCCGGTGGCGGCGCGGACGAGCTGGTCCCCCGGGCGGACGAACGACTTCATGACGCTCAGCGCGTGATACGGCGCGAACGGCGTGTTCATCGCCGGCTCGCACACGGTGCCGCCGGTCTGGCAGCCGCCGCTGGACAGCAGGCCGAAGTCGCCGTAGTCGGTCTGCCCGGCGACGGTGGAGACGGTGCCGATGCCGTTGTGCACGTTCCACCACTGGACGGTGAAGACCCCGTTGGCGAGAAGGCTGCTGTACGCGTCGGCGAGGAACAGCGCTCCCGGCTGCGTGTTCTGACCGACGCCCACGTTCAGCTCGGTGAAGCTGACCTTGATGCGGCCGGCGCCGGTACCCGCGTAGCGGGCGATCTGCTGCCGCGTCAGGTACATGATGTCGTCGATCTGCTCGGTCTTGGTCAGGGACTCCGCGGCGGTGCCGCCGCCCGGATACCAGTGCAGGTCCACGAAGTCGATGGACGGCCCGGCGACGGACAGCACGACCTGGTTCCACGTGCCGGCGTCGCCTGAGCCGACCAGCCCGTCGGGCCAGTTGCCCGGCGTGGTCAGCACCGCGCCGATCTTGATGGTCGGGTCGACGGCCTTCATCGCCGCGGCGAACGCGACCACGCCCTCCGCATACGCCCGCGGGCTCTTGTCGGCGTGGTTGTCCGCCTCCCACGCGGAGCCGTAGTGGCCGTTGCCGTAGTTCTCGTTGCCGATCGTCCAGTACTTCGCGCCGTAACCCTTGGTCACGTTGGCGTAGCGGACCCAGTCGGCGGCTTCCTCGGCGGTACCCGTGCCGTAGTTCGCGATGATCATCGGCTGGGCGTTGATGCGGCGGACCGAGCCCATGAACGTGTCGAAGTCGGTGTTCGGCGCCACGTAACCGCCGGGCGCGGTGTGGTCGCGCCAGTGGTAGATGTCGGCATACGAGCCGCCCGGATACCGCAGCATCTGCACGCCGGCGGCGCCGAGCAGGTCGGACACCGCGGTGGTGCCGAGCTCGGCGTCCCAGATCGCGTCGTTGACGCCGAGGGCGGTGTCGGGGACGGTCGCGAGGCCTGCCTTGGCGTTGACGGTGACGGTGGTGGCGACGGGGTCGGCGGCCATGGCGGCCCCCGGAACGACGACCGCTGGAACGGCCGCGAGCAGCAGCGCCGCGCCCATCACGGCGCCGCGGCGAATTCCGATCTTCATGACGGTCCAATCGGAGAGCATGGATGGAAGCGCTCCCATGCTGGGGATGCCCCGGGACCATGTCAAGCGCTTCGACAGCGCTGACCTCGTGACCATGGCCGTGTCCTACTCGGTCCGCGAACGTTCCACGGACGCCAGGTAGTCCGCCACCACCCATTGCTCGTTGTGCTCCGCCCAGCCCCGTGCCGTGGCGTGGAACGACGGATCCGTCCGCCCCGGGTCGGCGCCCAGCTCGACCAGCGCCCGCACCGTGTCGAGGTGCCCGTGGTACGCCGCCTCGTGCAGCGCCAACGTGCCCCTGAACTCGAACCCCAGCTCCGCCATCAGCCTCACCGCGCCCGTCCTGCCGAGCTTCGCCGCGGCGACGAGATGGTGCGGCTTCGTCGCGATCGCCAGCTCCGCCGTCCGCCGGTCACCGGTCGCGGCCGCGTCACCGCGCATGCAGGCGCCCAGAAACCGCAGCACCGGGTCTCCGTCGCCCCCGAACAGCTCCGCCACGTCGGCATTGCCGTACAACACGGCCGTCGAGAACGCGTCGAGCCCCTGGAACACGGGATGCCCGGTGCCCAGACCCCGCGGATCGGCGCCGTGCCGCACCAGGAGCTGCGCGCGCTCGACCGCCCCGTGCTGCGCCGCCTTGATCAGCTCGTCCTGCAGCAGCTGCGCAGGCGTGGGGTGGGTCGGCCCGAGCCGCCGGTGCCACACCCCGCCGTCGCCGCGCCCGAGCCCGTGCCGCAGCAGCACGGGAAGGTGCGAGTCATCGTCTTGGTGGAGGCCACGGTTGTACAGCGTCTGACTGTCATTCGCGTCGGCTCCCGCCTCGAGCAGCAGCTCCGCCAGCGCCGGCCCGTCCCGGTGCACGGGCTGACCGCCCTCGCCGCCGCCGAACACCCCCGCCAGCACCGTGAACGGCGACGTCAACCCGTCCCACAGGAACCCCGCGGCCGGGTCGGCGCCGCGCTCCAGCAGCAGCCGCGCGACCTCCTCTGTGGAGTGCCCCGCCACTGTGCTGTCGACGCGCGAATACGCCAGATACAGCAGCGGCTCCCACCTGTGCGGGCCGCCCTGCCGATCCGCCGCACCGGGATCTGCGTCGAGGATCCGCCGTGCCGCCGCGGCGTCCCCGACCGCAGCGGCGGTGTAGATGGACTGCCCGGCCAGCTCGGGCCGCTCGTCGAGCATCTGCCGCGCCCGCGCCCACCGCCGCGGGTCGTCGCCGCCATAGGTCAGGCAGGCGAGCACCAGGAACTCGTCCGCCGCGCCGGCGGGCCTCTGCTGGTGCGGCGATCGGGCGAACCTGCCGATCACGTCCAGCGTCGCCCGCAGCGCCGGCCAGCTCGCGAACCCGTAGGACCGCGCGACCACCAGCTGCGCGTCGGCCCGCTTGACGGTCTCGGGCTGCACGTCGCGGTGCCTGGGATGGAACTCCCGCAACAGCTCCAGCGCCTGCGGATCACTTTCACGCACGCGCCGCTGGAGCGCCTTGGCCTGATTGCGGAGCTGCTCGACGTCGGGTTGATCGGGAAGACGACGGGTCGGCACGACTGCCTCCTTGTCCGTGCGCCTGGTGTCCGCAAACTCAGGCCGGAAAGGAGGTGATGCCGGCACTGCCTCGATCTACCAGGTGGGCTTCGCCCTTCGCGCGGACTGCTGGCGCCCCGAGCGCCGACCCCAAGGTTAGACGACTTCACCCGCCGCGGTCACCCGCGACGCCGCAATGCAACTCTCGGTGTTGGGTTCGGTGGCGGTGAGTGACAGTTGGCGACGCCGCTGGACGCGGGATCGTGCGACCCCGACGATGGAGTGCAGCGCCTACCGGGGGGAGGCAGCGCATGCGATCCGCTTTTCCAGCAACAGATTCCGCCTCGTCGGCGCCGTTCGGCTCGGACGAGTGGATGGCAGCTCGCCGCGCCGCGCAGGCCGCAGCCTTCGACCGGCGGTACAAGGAGAAGCGGCGGGTGAGGGCGGAGTTCGCCGAGGCTCGCGCGCATGGGCTGGCGGCCCGCCACGCAGCGAAGCTGACGAGGCTCCGCAACGCTCGAATCCTGGCAGAGGCGGCACCGTCGACCGCCACGGCACTGTGCGGCGGACGCGTCGACGGCGGCAGCCCGGGTTGCGGTGAGCCGGTCGACGATCCAGCACCCGCCGGCGCACCGCCTTCGCCAGGACCGCTCGCACCTGAACCGCCCGCACCTGAACCGCCCGCACCTGAACCGCCCGCACCTGAAGCGCCCACGGCTGGACTGCCGACCAGGTCCTCGCCCGCTACCGAGGTCGATGGAGGCACGGATTCCGAGCCAGCGGGGCGACAGGCGAGTGGGCGCGCTTCGACGTCGGGCTGTCAAGCGCTCTGTCGACCCGCGCGACGACCCGTCCCGTGGGGGTGCGCGTCGGCGGTACCTATTAGGCAGGCGCCGCGGGTTCGGCGTCGGAGGCCGGCGGGGCGTGCTCCACCTTGGACGGCCGGTGAGGGTGCTGGCAGCGTTTAGGAACGTTCGTTCTTGACTGATCGTTCCTTTACTCGTACCGTCTGAGGGGTGGGGCGACCGAGAGGCTTTGACGAAGAGGTGGTCACGCGGGCGGCCGTGCGGCTGTTCGCGGGACGCGCCTACGACGGGTTGTCCGTGGATGACCTGGTCAATGGGTTGGGGGTGCATCGGAACAGCCTGTACAAGACGTTCGGCAGCAAGCGGGGGCTCTATCTGACCGCGTTGCGGTGGTATCTCGAGCACGAGTTTGAGCCGGCGCTCGCGGCCATCGAGAAGCTGGCCCCGAAGGACGGCGGCCGGGATGCCTCGCTCGTCGAGAGGGGCGTGCTGGATCTGTTGCTGCTGGCGGCCGTTGAGCAGGCGCCGGGTGATCCAGAGGTCGCCGGGCTGATCAGGGGTGCGCTCGCCCGGCTGGATGACGCCGTTGGAGTGGAGCGGGCAACGGAGCTGCTGGGGCTGCGGCTGCGGGCCCGGACCGGTCAAGAAGCCTCGGCCGATTGAGAAGTCCTGGCCGGTCCAGAAGGGCCCGGCGGTCAGAGAAGCTAAGGAGTGATGGGGATGGCGACGGTCAGTATCGATTCGGGGAACCTCGTTGTTGAGATGGAAGGGCTGGACAAGCTCTGGGCGCTCAAGAGCAGGCTGGAGATTCCGCTGGCGAACGTGCGGGGGGCCACGGCGGACCCGGGCATGGTGCGGCAGCCGAAAGGGATCAGGACGGCTGGGACGCACTTCCCGAATGTGATCACGGCGGGGACGTTTCGCCTTGACGGGGAGAAGGTGTTCTGGGATGTGCGGGACGCGGAGAAGGCCATTGTCGTGGAGCTCGCCGACGAGCGGTATGCGCGGTTGGTGATCCAGGTCGACGATCCGCGCGGTGCAGTTGACCTCATCGAACGGGCCGTCAAGCGGTGAACGAAGCACTGAGGAAACGGGCGGTTAGGGCTGTGGCGAGGGGGTAGTCGGCGGATCGGTACACGACTGAACGACAACCGCACGGGGCGACCGATGACAGTGAAGAAAACGCTGACCTACGCCGCTTGGGCATTCCTCATCTACTTCATCGCGTTCCGGCCGCAGGCGGCGGCGAGCGTCGCCCAAGGGCTCCTGGGGCTGATCGGCGCGCTCGGCACCGGGTTCGGGGACTTCTTCAGCAAACTGGTGACCTGAGCTACGGATAGGGTCGGTGAATGGCGTACCGATTGCAGCAGCGGCTCGTCGACGAGTTCGCGGCGTGGGGGTCGACAGGCGAGGCCGAGCAGGACCGGATCGCGGTGTTGTTGCAGGTGCGGGCCGAGCGGCTGGAGCGGCCCGATCCGACCCGGTGGCGCAGCGGGGACGTGCACGACCTGCTCATGAACGCTGTCGTGCCCCGGCAGGTCGACGCGTGGGGGCTGGCCGAGCACGGGGTCGGCACGGTGCGGGAGTTCCTGCGGTTCCTCGACGCCACGGACCGGCTGCACCCGGCGAGTGCCAAGCCCGCCGCGCTGCTCAAGGAGGCGGACCGGCTCACGGCGAAGTTCCCGGCCGCGATGGCCGACACGAGCCGGTGGGAGCTGGCGAAGCGGATCTTCACCGCGATGCTCCAGGACGGCGTCAGGCCCGACGGGGACCCGGCGGAGATCGACGCGTGGGCGGCGGAGTTCAGTGCGCGGGAGCCGGAGGAGCGCCGGGAGGTGCTCGGGCGGCTGATGGAGGAGCGTGAGGGGTACGCCACCGGCCACGTCACCATCGACGGCGGCACCGTCACGATGAGCACCCGCCCTCCGCAGCGGACGAAGACGACCGCGCCGGACCAGACGAGCGAGCCGGCGAAGACGAACGAACCGGCGAAGACGAACGAACCGGAACAACAGAAGATCGAGCACCAGGAGCCGGAACACCACAAGGTCGAGCCGCCGTACGAGCAGGTCAGGGACAGCGCGCTGCTGCGGGACCTCGCCGCGCTCGCCGGCTGGGTCGGGTTCGACGGCCGGCCGCTCGACGACCGGGGTGAGCTGCGCAAGGCCGACCGGCCCGCGCTGCTCGCGGTGCTCGGCTACCAGAGCACGGCCGATCCGGTCCTGACGCCGCTGTGGCTGATCGCGATCGAGTTCGACGTCATCCAGCTGCGCCGCACCAGGGTCGTCCGCGGACCGGGGGCGGCCCTGGTCGACGACGTCCTGGCCGGGAAGGCACAGCCGCAGGAAGCGCTCGACCTGTGGGTGGACCTCGCCGACGCGCTCATCCACCCGATCACCCCACTGCACTCGGAGAAGGGCACCGCGCAGCTGCGCCAGTGGATCGACCCGTGGACCCCGCTGTTCCTCGACCTGCTGGCCGAACATGAGCGGCACCATGAGGGAAGGGCCGAGCTGGACGAGCTCACCGACCGGCTGATCGACGAGCAAGCGAGCCGCCTGCCGGCCGGGGATCCCGACCTGTTCGCAGGCATCGCCGCCACCGCCGTCCGCAACACCCTCGCGTCGCTCGCCCGCCACGGCGCCGTCGCGGTCGCCGGGTTCGCGGATGACCCGGAAGCGGCCGCCGAGGCCGCCGCCATGTGGGGCACCGCGCCGTGGGCCGTGGATCCGGAGCCGTCCGTAACCGTCGAGCTGACGGACCTGGGAAGGTGCCTGCTGTCGTTAAACTCGGCCGCGGCAGGGCCGTAGCGCAGAGGTGGTCGCGTCCGTCTCATAGTCGGAAGGACGCCGGTTCGAATCCGGTCGGCACTGCCTGAAACAGGAGGGCGGGCCGTGGTGCTGGGGTGGATGGTCGAGCGGGCGACCGAGCGGCGGCTCGCCTGCGACTGGCACGGCGCGTGCCAGGTCGCGGGCGTCGACGTCGACGTGGACCTGCCCGCGATCAGCAACGCCCACGGGAAAGAGGTCGCCGGGCGGATCGAGGACGACCTGCGCCACCTCGTGCCCGACCTGCTGCGCTGGCACCTGCCGCAACGCCCCGGCGACGGCCTGCTGCGCACCGGACTCTGCCTGCCCCTGGCGGTGTTCCCCGACGCGTACGCGCTGGTCGCGAGGCCGCCGGGAAACCTCGACGAGCCGCAGCGGATCCGGTTGGCGTTCGAGCGCCTCGACGCCACCGCGCCCGGCAAGCGCGACCATTCGCTGCTGCTGCTCCGCGACCGCTGGGACTCCCGGTGCACGGGCCAGCTGATGCGACGCTGCGGCGGCACGACCCACCTGCCGTTCTTCAACGACACCGGCGAGCGTAGGGCAACACAGCCGGAAACCGTTGCCGAGCAGGCGATGCGGCTGGACGACGAGGGCCGGCACGCCGAGGCGTGGGCGGCGGCCGGGTTCGAGCTCCAGGTCCTGCTGTTCGACCCGGGATGGGGCCGGGAGCGCATCGACCCGGCGGCGTTCGCGCCCGGCCGCACCGGCGACGAACTGCGGACCAGCAGGCAGACCGTCGTCGAGCAGTCGCTCACCCGGCTGCGGCCGGTGCACACGACGCTGCCCGAGGCGGCCCGCCGCGTGGCCGAATACGTGACAAACCTGCGCCACGCAGCACCGCTGGAGCAAGACAAGAGCAGCCAACCAAGGTACTGGGGTCCCCAAGGAGAACCGCCGCGGCCCGACCCGATGCCGACCGACGTCGACGAGCACTGCGGCCTCGTCCGGATCGACCGCCCCGGGCGCTGCCTCGTCCTGGACCGCCTCGACACGCCGCAGCCGCGCGCCCGGCTGGTCGCGGCCGTGCCGTACGGGCAGGCCGACGACGACCGGAAGCGCGCGGAGATCGCCGAGTTCGGCCTGGAGCTGGCCCGCGTGCCGCGGCTGCCGTCCGTGCTGTCCCGCCGCCCGGACGAGCTGACCGGGCTGCTGCGCGGGTCGCTGCGCCCCGACCAGCTGCATCCGCTGGTGCACGAGGCGTTGTTCCCGGCCGGAACGACGCCCGCACCGCCAACGGTCCGCATCAAGGACCGCGTGCGGATCTACTGCACCGGGACGATCCACGAGGTGGTGCTGCGCGACGGCGCCATCCAGATCCAGGACTCGCCGGCCGAGATCCAGCGCGAGCGGGCGATGCGCGCGTTCGGCGGCCCGGTCCGCGGCTGCGTCGCCGCCCAGGAGGGCTGGCGGGACCCGGCGGTGCGGATGCCGAGCCAGATGCGCGGCCTGCGCCGTGACCTCATGCGGCTCGTCCACCTCGGCGACGGCCCGGCGGTGGCGGCCGCCCTGGACGCCGGCATCGACCCGCACGTCCGCGACGAGCGGGGCCGCACGCTGCTGCACCTGCTGCCGTGGCTGTTCGACGCCGACCTGGCGATCCTGACCCGGCTGCTGGCCGCCGGCCTGGACGTCGACGCCCGCGACGTGAACGGCGAGACGCCCCTGCACCCGGCCGTCACCTACGGCAGCCCGGCGCTGGTGCGGGCGCTGCTCGACGCGGGCGCCGACCCGAAGGCCCGCTCGGAGCGGCCGTTCCAGCGCATGGCCATCTGGACCGGCCGCCGCGACCTCGATTTCCTGCGCACCCTGAACCGCTGATGGCGCACCCTGAACCCCTGATGGCGAGAGTGATCCTCGTCGACGACCTGCGGTCCTTCGTGGACGGCCGGGCGGCCGAGGTCGCCCGGACCAGCGCGGCCGGGGTCGAGGCGCTGCACCGGCACCGGGAGGCGCGGATCGACGAGCTGTGGCTGGATCACGACCTCGGCGGCGACGACACGATCTGGCCGGTGGTGGAGGTCCTGGAGATGGCGGCGTTCGAGGGCAGGCCGTTCGACATCGGGGTCGTCCTCGTCCACTCCGCCAACCCGCCGGGCGTGGCGAAGATGCTGCAGGCCCTGCGCCGGTGGGGGTACGAGGTCCGGTCCGCCACGGGATCACCCCAGGTCGCGTACCTCGGGGAGTGAGGACACGAGCGGGAAGGCGTACTCGAACTCGGGGCCGGCCGACAGGGTCACCTCGACGCCGGTGCGCTTGAAGCCGGCCTTCTCGTAGAGCGCCTGGGCGCGGGCGTTGGACTCGTGCACGTAGAGGCGGACCCGGTCGACGGGCTGGGTCCGGGACCACGCGACCGCCGCGTCGAACAGGGCGAGGGCCAGGCCGGTGCCGCGCGCCTCGGGGCGCACGAAGACGCCGACGACGTGCGTCTGGGCGAACGGCGCGGTCTGGCCGCAGAAGTCCTCGACGCCGGCGGGCTCGACCAGGACGGTGACCGAGCCGAGCCAGCGACCTTCGGGCGAAACGCCGATGAACTGGCGAACCGTCTCACCGAGCGCCGCGTCGGCCGCGCGGCCCTGCCAGAAGTCGTCCGGCTGGGCGACGGCCCGCTCGTACGTCTCCAGGAACGCGATCGGCGCGACCGGATCCTGCAGCGCGGCGAGCCGGAGCTCCTTCACCAGCGGCCACTCGGACGCCTGCACGGGCCTGACAGTGAACGACATCGCGCCATCCTCGCACCGCGGAATCAGCGCCGGCAGCCGAATTACGCGGGCGTGAAACGGACCGCCGAGGCGCGAGCGAACGTGGTGCCGGCGGTCAGCACGACCTTCCCCGAAGCACCCTGGACGAACGACCACGTGCCCAGCGTGTACCAGGAGCCGCCGACGCTGACCTGATTCACCGTCAACGAGGCCGTCCCGCCGGCGTGGGTGACCTGGTACGCGGCGGCGGTCGTGCTGCTGCTGCTCGCCGGCACCCACACCTCGACCCGGTACGTGCCGGCGGCCCGCAGCGTCGGCGCCCAGGTGGCGGAGGAGCCGGCGGTGTTGCTGTACCGGCTCGGGGTGCCGTCCACGCCGGGCAGGCTGCTCGCCAGCCAGGTGCCGGTCTCCCGGTAGCGGACGTTGCCGGCGCAGTCGGCGGCCGTGTCGAGGGGCGTGACCGTCACCTGCCGCGGCCCCGGCGTGCCGGGCACGACGTAACCGGCGGACGCGGCGCTGACGCCGCCCTCGCCGATGGCCGTGACCCGGTAGGCGACGCCGGCGACCGCGGACGCGGCCCCCACGACCAGCGACGCGGCCGAGGTGACGACCGTGGTGGGCAGCGATCCGCAGTCGGTGGCGGCGACGAGGTAGCCGGCGGCGCCGGGCACCGGGGACCACACGAGCGTCGTCACGCCCCCGCTGGTCGAGCTGCCGAGTCCGGTCGGCGTGGCCGGCGCACCCGCCGGAAGCACCGGGACCGTCCGGGTGGCCACGGTGACCGGATCCGACCAGCCACCGCTCGTACCGCAGCGGACGACGACACTCTGAGCAATGTCGGCGACCAGGCCGGCGACGGTCAGCAGCTCCACCGCCGAGGACTCCACGACGCGCGTCACGGTCCGCCCGCCGCCGGTGGCGGTCACCTCGTAGCGCTCCGCGAACGGGTCGGGGGTGATCCGCACCGCGACCCGGTCGTCCGCGGCGAGCGCGCCGTGGGCCGCGAAGCCCCCGGACGGTGAGACGTATGCGCTCCACACGGTGTTGTCGCCTTTGACGCGTACGGCGGAGCCGCTGGTCACGATCCGGACCGAGCCCTTGAGCGTGGTGGTGAACGACGGGCCGCCCTGCACCTCCACCTGGTGGTCGGCCGCCCCGGGCGCGACGATGAAGCCGAGCACGAGCCCGCCGTCGACCGGCACCACGTCCTGGATCTTCGGCGGCAGCGCGAGGGTGCCGCCGGGCGTGACGGTCACCGGCGCGGACGCCGCCGACGTGCCGGCGCCGTTGAACGCGACGACCCGCACCTGCGCCGCGACCCCGTTGGCCAGCGTCACGTCGGCGAACCCGTTGATGGTGTCGGCGCTGGTGGCGCCGGTCGAGGCGAGCACCCGGTAGCCGTCGGCGTTGGCGACCCGGTCGAAGACGACGCGGACGGCGCCGTTCGCGGCCTGCACGGAGCTGATGGTCGGCGCCGCCGGCACCCGGACGTCCAATGTGGACACGGCGACCTCGTGGCCGGAGGGCGCGAGCAGCGTCAGCCGCTGCCGGACGGCGGTGCCGGGGTCGGTCCACCGGACGGCCCGCTGCAGCGTGGGGCTGCCGGGCGCGATGTCGGGCAGCGGCAGCAGCCGCCCGTCGATCACCGTGCCGGCCGCGTCGGTGACCTGCCACGCGAGCCGGTGCCCCCGTAGGATCCGGGCGGGACCATCCTTGACAGACAGCGACAAAACGGTCAGGCCGCCGGAAGAAAGAAGGCCCAACCCCACGAGGGCATTCGTCGCCTGCAGCTGCGCGTAGGCCCGCTTCCGCCGGCCCCACACGTTCTGGATCCCCCAGCCGCGCACCTGGTCCGGGGACGAGCCGCCGTAGCCGCTGCGGTAGTCGTTGAAGGTCCAGTGCGAGCTGCCCACCACCCACGGCCGGGACGGATAAGCGAGGGCCGCCGCGTCGCTGGTCGTGCGGAAGTCGACGTCCTCGCGGCTGGTGGGGAACGTGAAGCTGTCCGAGCTGTACTCCGACACGAAGATCGGCTTGTCGGGGTAGAGGCCGTGCACGTGGTCGACGTTGCCGGCGAAGTTGCCATACATGTTGAGGCACGCGAAGTCCGTGTACTGCAACGCCTCCGCGCCGGGCGTGGCGGCGCCCGCGTAGGTGTTGCTGACGTACGTGCACAGGCGGGTGCTGTCCAATGTGGACTTGATGTGGGCGATCATCTCGCGGACGAACGTCATGCCCTCAGCGCTGGTGCCGCGGATCTCGTTCGCCACCGACCAGGCGATGACCGACGGGTGGTTGTAGTCGCGGCGGATCATGTCGCGCAGCTCGGCGCGGGTGACCTCGTCGGCGGGGTCGAGGTTGGCGCCGGTGCCCCAGACGGGGATCTCCTCGATGAGCAGCATGCCGATCTCGTCGGCGTAGTCGAGCAGCTCCGGCGTCTGCGGCACGTGGTGGATGCGCATCAGGCCGGCCCCGGCGGCCTTCATCCGGTCGAGGTCGCGCCGCACCAGGTAGGTCGGCTCGGTCGCGCCGGCGACCCGGTCGTCGCCGACCCGGTTGTAGCCGTTGAGCCTGACCGGTTCGCCGTTGAGCAGCAGTGCCGTGCCGCGGACCTCGACCTTGCGGAAGCCGAAGCGGTCCGACTTCACGTGCAGCGCGGTCGCACCGTCCAGGACGGTGGTTTCGCAGGTGTACAGGCTGGGCCGGTCCAACCCCCACAGCGCGTACCCGCCGGATGGGACGCTGCTGTCCAGCCTCGCCTCGGCGGTGCCCCGAGCGGGCACGGTGATCGTCGTCGCTTGGGGTGCCCCACGGGAACGCGCTCCGCACGGTGACGGTCTTCGCGGTCGCGCCGGCGTTGGACACCGTCACCCAGTTGACGACCGCCCCCGTGCCGGTCGTCAGGTCCGGGGTGGCGATGACGTGCTGCCGCTCGATCCGCACGGCGGCGTCGACGGTGAGCGACACCGACCTGCTGATCCCGCCCCACGGCCACCAGGCGCCGATGCTGTACGTGTTGCTCGCCGCCACCACGACGGTGTTGGTGGCGGCGAGCCGGCTCGTGACGTCGAACTCGAACGGCGTGTAGCCGCCGGAGTGTTCGCCGAGGTAGGCGCCGTTGAACCAGACCTTGGCCCGGTGGTAGACGGCCTCGAACCGCAGCCGGACGACCTGCCCGGCGCTGATGGCGGGCGACGCGACGGCGCGCCGGTGCCAGCCCCAGCCGCGGTAGCCGGCCCACGCGTCGTGGACGTCCCAGTTGCCGGGGATGCGCAGCGTCGCCCAGCCGGAGTCGTCGAAGCCGGGCGTGGCCCAGCCGGACGCCTCGCCGGTGCCGCCGGGGTCGGTCGCGAAGCGCCAGTCCCCGTCGAGCGGGACCACGGCCGAGCCGGCGGCCTGCGCCGGACTGTTCAGGACAACGGGAAGGACAACGGGCAGGAAGGCTCCGGCGGTGCCGGCACCGATGAGTTTGAGGATGTCGCGCCGATGCGGGGTCACACGGGCCTCCGAAGATGGGAGCTGCCTGCCGGAATCGGCTGCGGGCGGATCCGATTCGGGAAGCGGCTTGCAGTAGACGCGAAGCTAATGCACTCTCAGCAAGCCGTCAACCACTGGACGGCCCAGACCGCGAACAGTGCTCCTTCGATGGGCCGGCGCCGCCAGGCGGCCGCCGCCACGGTCGCGACGGCGAGCAGCTGCAGGGCGAGCCAGGCGAGGGGCTGACCGAGGACGACCGGGCCGGCCACCTTGCCCGCGACGACGAGCAGGAAGAACAGGTAGGCGAGGGTGCCGGCGACGGTGGCCGCGGCGAGCCCGGCCGGCAGCCACGCCCTGCGCCTGACCACGCCCGCGACCAGCGCGCCCAGCAGCAGCGCCGCGGTCGCCAGCCGCGCCCAGGTCGTGTCCCACCAGCCGCGCGGCGCGCTGTCGACGATCGCCGCCTCCGCGGGGAGGGCGACGCCCGGCGCCTCGATGGCCGGGTCGGCGATCCAGGCGGCCTCGAAGTCCCCGTAGCCGGCCGGGAGGAGCGGCAGCCGGTCGAAGCCGTCGTCCTCGGTGCGGTGCAGGTCGTGGTTGGTGCCGGCGACGACGCGGACGGTGTGGTGCGGGTTGCCGCCGCGGTCGAGCGCCCCGACGATGAGCCGGCTGCTGCGCAGCGGCACGGCATCGCGGTCGAGGTCGCCCCACTGCAGGAGGACCGGCTGGCGGACCCGCTGCCAGTGCGGCACCGGGTCGAAGCCGGCCTCGGCGAAGAGCCCGAGGTCGATCGTCGCGCGCACCACGCTGGTCTGCATGAGCCGGGGCAGCGGGCCGCGGACGCCGGCGTGGCGCAGGTACTGCCCGTACGCCCACGCCGTCTCCTCCGCCGGTGTCGTGCCGACCGCGCCGACGGTGATGACGAACGTGACGTCGGTCGAGCGGTTCGCGGCGATCGGGGCGACGAACGCGCCCTCCGACAGCCCCCACAGGCCGGTCTTCTCGGGATCGACATCCGGCCGGGCGCGCAGCAGGCGGAGCCCGGCGAGCGCGTCGTCGGCCAGCACCGAGTAGTCGCGGTGCATCAGGGAGTACCCGGTGCTGCGCTTGTCGTAGGTGAGCGTCACGATGCCGTGCCGCGCGTACGCCTCGGCCTCCGCCCGCAGGTAGCCGCGGCCCCGGCTGCCGGCGCCCTCCAGCAGCACGATGGCCGGTTTCCTGGCATCCCCTCCGGTGGGCGCGAGCACGGTGCCGTGCAGCGTGACGCCGCCGTTGCCGGTGAACGTCACCTCGGTCGCCGCCAATCCCTCGGGTGCGGCTTGTGTTGGCGTTCCCACGGTCAAGGGCGCCGCCACCAGCACCGCCGCCGCGATCGCCACCATGATCCTTCGCATGCCGCTCAGCCTGGCCGTGGCGGGGCAGGCCGGCCCAGGGCGGCGACACCCCAGTGCATTCAGGTGTCCGCACCCTGTCCGGCCCGCCCCGGCGCCGCCTACCGTCGGTGCCGTGAACCGCTTTCGTGATCGATTGGCCGAGCTGCGCCGGCTCGCGGTGGGCGCGGCCGTCGGACTGCCGGCCCCGGTGCTGCTGGTTTCGTTTGCGGCGTCTGTACCGGCGAGCCTCGCCGCCGGAGCGGGAGTGCTCCTGTTCGCGGCCGCGCTGTGGGCCTGCCGCAAGCTGGCGGGCGTGCAGCGCCGGGCCGCGGCGGTGCCCGCCCCGTACGCGCCGCTCACCGGCGGGCCGCCGGCGCGGCTGCGGACCGTGGTGCGCGACCCGGCGACGTGGCGGGACCTGCTGTGGCTGCCGTGCCAGTTCGTGGCCGGCGTCGGCGGCTTCGTCGTCGCCGTCGCGCTGTGGCTCGCCGCCGTCCAGTGCGTGACCGCCCCCGCGCTGCGCGCCCTGCTGCCGTCGCCGACGGGCTACGACCCGGCGGTGCTGGAGTGGACCGGCCGCTCGGGACCGCTGACCTGGATCCTGGTGCCGGTCGGCGCCGGCCTCACGGTCGTCGCGGTGTGGCTGCCGCGCCACCTGGTCCGGGCCCAGACCGTGCTGGCCCGGGCGCTGCTCGCGCCCACGTCCGCGGCCCGGCTGGCGGCCCGCGTCGACCGGCTCACCACGACCCGGGCGGCCGCCGTCGACGCGTCCGCCGCCGAGCTGCGCCGCATCGAACGCGACCTGCACGACGGCGCCCAGGCGCGGCTGGTCCTGCTCGCCATGCACCTCGGCGTCGCGTCGGACGTCATCGACGACGACCCGGCGGTGGCGAAGGCCCTGCTGGCCGAGGCCCGGACCGGCGCCGGCGCCGCGCTCACCGAGCTGCGCGGCCTGGTCCGCGGCATCCACCCGCCCGTCCTCGCCGACCGGGGTCTGGCCGCCGCCGTGCACGCGCTCGTGCTGGGCAGCGCGGTGACCGTACAGCTGGACCTGCGGCTGGCGCGGCGGCTGGCGGCACCCGTCGAGGCCGCCGCCTACTTCGCCACCGCCGAGGCGCTGGGCAACGCGATCCGGCACAGCGGCGCCGGCGAGATCCGGATCGCGCTCGTGGACGCGGGCGACGCGGTGCACATCACGGTGCGTGACAACGGCGTCGGCGGCGCCGACCCGTCCCGGGGCACCGGCCTGCTCGGCATCCAGCGCCGCCTGTCCGCGTTCGACGGCACCCTGCACGTCACCAGCCCATCGGGCGGCCCGACCGTGCTGGAGATGTCACTGCCGTGCGAGTCTTGACCGTGCGCGTCTTGATCGTCGAGGACCAGGTGCTGCTGCGGGACGGGCTGACCCGGATGCTGACCGCGTACGGGTTCGACGTCACCGCCACCGACCCCGACGGCGCGGGCCTCGCCGACCGGATCGTCGCCGCCGCCCCGGACGTCGCGGTGGTGGACGTCCGCCTGCCGCCGACCTTCACCGACGAGGGGCTGCGCGCCGCCGTCGCCGCCCGCCGCGCGGTGCCCGGCCTGCCGGTGCTCGTCCTGTCCCAGTACGTCGAGCGCCTCTACGCCCGTGACCTCCTCGCCGACCGGTCCGGCGCCGTCGGCTACCTGCTGAAGGACCGGGTCGCCGAGGTCCGCGAGTTCGTCGACGCCGTCCGCCGCGTCGCCGCCGGCGGCACCGTCATGGACCCGGAGGTCGTCGCGCAGCTGATCCACCAGCCGTCCGCGCTCGACGGCCTCACCGGCCGCGAGGCCGGGGTCCTCCGTCTCATGGCCGAGGGCCACTCCAACGCCGCCATCGCCGCCCGCCTCGTCATCGCGGAGAAGTCGGTCAACAACCTGATCAACTCCCTCTTCGCGAAGCTCGGCCTCCCCCCGTCCGGCGACCACCACCGCCGCGTCCTGGCCGTCCTGAGCTACCTCGACCACCGCTGACCCGTCTTCAGCAGGCTGCATAATGCTCGGCATGGTGAAGTTCCGGGGTGCGACGCCGAACGATGTGCCGGCGCTGGTGGAGTTGGTGCAGCGCGCGTACCGCGGGGACAGCAGCCGCGAAGGGTGGACGACCGAGGCGGACCTCCTCGAAGGCCAGCGGGCCGACCCGGAGATGGTCGCGGAGGCGATCGCCACCGGCTTCGTCCTGGTGGCGGAGGACGAGCGGGGCGTCGTCGGGTGCTGCCAGCTGGAGCGCCGCGACGGGTACGTCTACTTCGGCATGTTCGCCGTCGACCCCCGGCAGCAGGGCAACGGGCTCGGCCGGGCGGTCCTCGAGGAGGCCGAGCGGCGGTCCCGGGACGAGTGGAGCGCCGGCGAGCTGCGGATGACGGTGATCGTCCAGCGGGACGACCTCATCGCCTGGTACGTGCGGCGCGGCTTCGTCAGGACCGGCGAGCTGTCGCCGTTCCCGTACGGCGACGAGCGCTTCGGCCGCCCGCTGCGCGACGACCTGCAGTTCGAGACCCTGACGAAGAAGCTGGGCTGAGCGCCGCGGCTCCGGCCCAGCGCCGAGCGGCTAGGTTAAGCGAATCCCGCGGCCGAGGTACGCCTCGGCGATCAGGGTCGTCCACTGGTAGACGGCGTCCTCGTTGGGGGCGAGCGGCCCCGGCACGAAGTGCGGGGAGGCCAGGCCGCGCTGCACGGACTCGCACGCGGCCCAGTCCTGCCGGTTCGTCAGGTCCCAGAAGTCGACGGCGTACGCCGTCTCGGTGAACCCCTCCGGGAAGAACCAGCTGCACTCGATCGTCGTCAGCCCCGGCTCGACAGGCGTCAGCCGGTGCGTCATCACGTAGTCCGGGTGCGCCGACACCAGCAGGTTGGGGAAGAGCCCCACGTACAGCACCGTGCGGCGCGGCGCGTCGGGGATGAAGTGCCCGGGCCCGTTGCCATCGAACGACATGGTGGTCGCGTGCGGCCGCAGGTCCATCGAGCCCCCGACCCACGCCCCCGGCAAGGCCCAGTTGTCGCCCGACGTGGGCGGCGACACCTTGCACAGCTCGGGGTGGATCAGCGGGCAGTGGTAGCACTCGTGATAGTTGTCGATCATCACCTTCCAGTTGGCGGCCACCCGGTATTCGTGCCTGGCTCCCAGTTGGAGTTCGCCCATCCCGTACGGACGCAGCAACCGCTCCAGGTCCCCCAGGTGCTCGCCGAACGGCTCCGCGCGGGCGCCCGCGTTGACGAACAGCCACCCCGCCCACTCGGCGGCGGGCAGCTCGATCAGCCCGAGCTCGCCGGCGTCGACCGCCCCCATCCCGGGCGCGGTCGCGAGTTTCCCGTCGAGCCGGAACGCCCACCCGTGATACGGGCACACGGCCGACGGCCGCCCGTTCGACGCCCCGTCCGGCAGCAGCTCGTGCGCCCGGTGCCGGCACACGTTGGCGAACGCGCGGACGGCCCCGGCCGGGAAGGTCAGCAGCACCCCGACGTCGCCGACGGTGACCGCCCGCTGCGTGCACCCTTCCCGCAGCTCGTCGACGCGCCCCACGCACGTCCACGCGTCCGCGAACAGGTGCCGCCGCTCCCACGCCAGCACCGCGGGGTCGGTGTACGCCGCCGCGGGCAACATCCGCGACGACCCGAACGGCAACAACGCGGCCTCAACCGCCCCCCGCTCCACCGGCGCTTCCATCCCCCCATCATGACCCGCCCACGGCGATCCGGGAACGGCACTACGCGCCGCCGTGACAGGTGGCGAACAACCACCCTCCCACCTGGCTCGATCGTGTCGGAGACGTGGCGGGGCGTTGCTACAGTCGTGCGCTCGACGAGCCCGTCCTTGAGGTGCAGCAAGGTGTCGATCATGCCTGACGCGTTCCGGCCGTACACGCCGCAGTACGGGCCGAACCCTGCGGCGGATCCGAGCTGGCGGATCCGGCACAGTTGGTGGCTGCTGCTGCCGATCCTCGGCCACGGCTGCGCCGGCGGCGCCGGGTTCTTCTACATCGGGTTGCGCGCCAGACGGCCGGCCTGGTGGCTCCCTGGGATCGCGTACGCGGTGCTCGGCTGGGCCGATTTCCTGTTCATCCTCGTCTCCTCGCAAGAGCAGCCCTCCGCCTCCGCCTACTGGGCCTTGGGGGCGTTGCTGGTGCTCTGGTTCGTCTGCGTGGTGCACGCCTGCCTGATCAACTCGGCGTGGCTGCAGTGGCGGGCGGGCCATGTCCCCTGGTACGCCGAGCCGTCCGCCCCGCCGCCGACCTGGCGGCAGCCGGCGCCCGCAGCCGGCTTCACCATGCCGCCCACCGACTCCAACCCGGCGCCATCCGCGTTCCCCGGCCCAGCGGCCACCGCGTTCAGTCAAGGGCCGCCCGCCGTCGCGCTGAGTAAGGGGGCGCCGGCCGTCGTGGACGTGAACACCGTCTCCGCGGCGGACCTGGCCCGGTTGCCCGGGTTCGACCTGGACCGGGTGCGCCGGACCGTCGCCGAGCGCGGGCGGCGTGCCGGATTCGCGAGCGTGGAGGAGTTCGCGTCCGCCGCCGGCCTGGCGCCGCACGAGTTCGCTCCGCTGCGGGACCGGCTGACCTGCACGCCGCCGAGGATGCCCTGGCAGCGGCCGCCGGAGCGCCGGGTGCTGGATGTCTGAGCTGCCGCTCGTACCGGCGGCGAACACGGATCCCGACAACGCCGCCGTCGCCAGGTTCGTCGCCGCCACCACCGCGGAGGGACCCGGGCGAGCGGACCGCGATCTGGGTGCAGGGCTGCACCATCCGCTGCCAGGCCGCCGCGCTCGCCAAGGTCGCCGCGGCGGTCCAGGCGGCGCGGACGGCCGGGTCGCGGTGAACGGCTGGGCGGAGCTCGACGCGCTGGACACCCTCCTCGCCGGCCTCGGGCAGCGGCGGCGTGGAGAATCAGGGTCGTGCACGACCTGAGACATGACTCCCACCGGGACGCGCTGCACTGGGTGGACGGGGCGCGGCTGCTGCGGTGGCAGCCGGGTGGCGAGCCGGTCGACGTGACCCCGCCGGGTGTCAGCGTCGGCGGCGGGGCGCACGTGTACGGCGGCGGCGACTTCGTGGTCGCGCCGGACGCGGTCTGGTGCGCCACGCCGGACGGTCTGTTCCGGGACTCGACGCTGGTCGCGGAGGGGGCGTTCGGCGACCTCGCCCTCGGCGACGGTGAGCTCCTCGCGGTCCGGGAGGACGCGACCGGCGACGCGCTCGTGGCGGTCCCGCTCGACGGGGGTTCGTTGCGGGTCCTGGCCGAGGCGGCGGGCTTCTTCGGGGCGCCGCGACCGGCGGGCGGCATGCTCGCCTGGACGTGGTGGAGCGCGAAGGACATGCCGTGGGACGCGTGCGAGGTGTGGGTCGCCGGCTACGAGCCCGGCGGCGACATCGGCGACCCGATGCGCGTCGCGGGCGGCGGCGACGAGGCGGCGACCGAGCCGCGCTGGGGCCCCGACGGGATGCTGTACTTCATGTCCGACCGGACCGGCTGGTGGAACCTGTACCGCCACGACGGCACGGCCATCGCCCCGATGCCCGCCGACTGCGCGGCGCCGCCGTGGGAGCTGGGCAACGCGTCGTACTGCTTCCTCGACGACGGCCGGATCGCCATGCTCGTCCGCGAGGGCCCCACCCACCGCCTGCTGCTCGACGGCTCGGCTGTCCCCCTTCCGTACACCATGATCAACCCCTCCTTGACGGCGTGGGGCTCTTCGGTGGCCCTGGTCGGCGCCGCGCCGGGCCTCGGACAGCAGCTCGCGATCGTGGACCCGGCCGGCTTTTCTCGCAGGGTCGTCGCGTCCGCCGCCGTCCCCGCCCCTTCGCGTATCCCCGTGCCGGTCGACGGCGACCGGTTGCTGGTGGCGCTGGTGTACGGCGCAGCCGACGGCCCCACCGTCGTGCGCGTGCCCGCGGGCCCGCCAGATCTCGACCAGGTGCGGCGCTTCAACGACCACGGCTTCACGGTCGTCGACATCGAGGACTTCGCCGACGCCGCCGACTGCCGCACGGTGGCCGCACACCTGATCGACTCCGGCCTCGCGACACAGGTCTTCATCCACGGCGAGGGCATCGGCGGGCCGACGGCCCTGGAGGCGGCGGGCGGCCCGTTCACCGCCGCGGCCGTCACCCCACCCGCCCCAGCGCCGCGTTTCCTCCGCCCGCTGGCTCGCCCGCCCGTCGACGCCAGCGCCCCAGTGCACCTCATCGGCGATGACTTCTCCGAAACGATCCGGTTCTTCGAACTCCATCGGGCTCGTTGACACTCCACGCGCGTTGACAGATAGCTTCGTGAAAGCGAAGCTATCTGTCATGGAGTTGGTGACGGTCGGGGACGCGGCCGCTCGACTCGGCGTGTCCACCCGCCAGGTGCAGCACCTCGTCGCGGCCGGCGTGCTGCGGTCTCTCGCGCGTGGCGTCATCGACGCGATGTCGGTCGAGCGGTATCTGGCGAGCCGGGGCAGTTACCGGTGGCGGGCCTGGTCGAGCCCGACCTCCTGGGGCGCCGTCGCGCTGCTGTCCGGCCACGACGCCGGCTGGGTCGGCACCGCCCAGCGGTCCCGCCTGCGCAGGCAGCTCCACGCGATGGCCGCCGAGGAGCTGGTGGGACGCGCCCGAGGAAGGGCGGTCGCCTCGCGGTACACCGGCCACACCAGCACCGCGGGCAGGCTCCGCGGGCAGGTGGTGGACACCTCCCGGGCGAGCGAGGCGCTCGGCCTGACCGCGACGGCGTCTGTCGACGGTTACGTCGCCGCCGCCGAGCTCGACGCGATCGCCGCCCGCCACGGCCTGATCCCCGACGAGGCCGGACCGTTCACGCTGCGGGCCACCGACATGCCGCTCGACGTCGTCGCCCAGCTGGCGAGCGCCGGGCCGGTACTGGCAGCACTGGACCTCGCGGAGTCCCTCGACGTCCGCGAGCGCCGCGCCGGCCTCGACGCCCTCACCAGCGCACTGGCCCGGTTCCGTGACTGACCGCCAGACCATCGACGTTCCCGGCCCGCGCGGCGGCTGGCTGCCGCCATGGCCCAATGTCGGCGCCGGGTCGAGGTGCTGCGGAAGGCACTGCCGGACAGTCACCCGGCGTGGCGCGTGCTGGGCGGCGACGTTCGCGGTCAGGGCCAGGCGGCGCTGAGGCTTCTGACCGCTGAGTGACTGTCAGGTTCGCGTCGGCCGGCGGCGGTGTGCGACGAGGCCGGCGGTCAGGACGACGGCCACCGCGCCGAGCGTCCACGGGTCGCTGGACCGGCCGCCGAGGTCACGGTCCAGGAAGTGCGCGACCGCGTGGACGGTCGCGCCGACCGCACCGCCGAACAGCGCCACGGACAGCCCGTCCCGCCAGACCAGGCTGATCAGGATCGCCGCGGTCAGCCCGAGCTCGAACGCGCCGATGTCGTGGAACAGATGCTCGTTGTACGGCGGGTACGTCGCGATGACGTCGTAGAACGAGCGCGGGGCGAAGAACGCCCACACTCCTGGCCCGCCGTTGATGATGGCGGCCAGCACGAGGGCTGCGGTCGTGAACGGGCTGCGTTTGGTCATGGTTGTCTGGACGTACGAGGCCCGCGAAACGTGACACCCCCGCCGCCGTCGTCGTCGCGGGAAAGTGTCGTACCTCGTGGATAGGCTCGGCTGCATCGACGTGGAGTTGGGCGGGAGGTGGCACATGGCTTCGGACTTCGAGGAGCTCGCCGCCTTCCTCCGGCGGCCCGGGGTCGGTGAGCATCCGGTCGACGAGGTGCGGGAGTCCGTCTGCGGGTCGTGCGGCGGCGGGCGGTTCGAGGTGCGGGTGATGGACACGGCGAAGGCCGCCCGGCGGACGTGTCTGGGGTGCGGGCAGCACGCGTTCATCGCCGACAGCGTCGAGTACTGGGACGAGGACGACGAGGTGCAGGTGGTCTGCGCCTGCGTGTGCGGCGAGGAGGAGTTCGCGGCGGCGGTCGGGTTCTCGCTGCGTGAGGATGACGACGACGTGCGGTGGATCTGCGTCGGGCTGCGCTGCCTCGCGTGCGGCCGGCCCGGCATCTACGAGGAGTGGCTGATCAAGTGGGGGCCCAGCAACTACCTCCTGGACCACGCATGAGGTCGTGTCTGAGAAATCACCCTGGTCGCCGCGGTCTTCAGGGAATCGGTCGGTGGTGGGCGGGGTTGTCGGCGGTATGACGACGATCGGGTTCATCGGAAGTGGGTTCATCGGCGGGACGGTGGCCCGGCTGGCGGTCGCGGCCGGGTATGACGTGGTGGTGAGCAACTCGCGGGGGCCGGAGACGCTGCAGGACCTCGTCACCGAGCTCGGGCCGCGGGCGCGGGCGGCCACGTCGGCCGACGCGGCGGCGGCCGGGGACATCGTGGTGGTGAGCGTGCCGTTCAAGGCGTTCGACAAGGTGCCGGCCGGGCCGCTCAAGGGCAAGGCCGTCATCGACACCAACAACTACTACCCGCAGCGCGACGGCACGTTCGCCGAGTTGGACAACGCCGAGACGACCAGCAGCGAGCTGCTGCAGCGGCACCTGGACGGCGCCCACGTGGTGAAGGTGTTCAACAACATCTACTTCAAGCACCTCGGCTCGCTCGCCCGGCCCGGCCAGGCCGACGACCGCAGCGCGCTGCCGATCGCCGGCGACGACGAGACCGCGAAGCGCGCCGTGGTCGAGTTCCTGGACACCATCGGCTATGACGCCATCGACGTCGGGACGCTGGCGGACGGGTGGCGGTTCCAGCCTGACACGCCCGCGTATGGACCGCCGTATGGCACGTTCGACGACCCGGCCGGCCACCAGGCCACCGCGGACCAGCTGCGGACGGCGGTCGACCAGGCCAAGCGCTGACCACCTGCCACGGACGCCCCGGCCGGCCACCGGAGCCGCGCCGATCGGTGTGCACGCGGGTGGCAGCCGTGCGGTGACGACCAGGCACGGACAGCCCAGTCACCAGGTCAACGGGCCGCCGCGCCGCGCGGGCGGGGTGAGGGCGCGACGGCACGTTGAGCGGCGACGGCCAGGCGCGGCTCGGCCGGGGCACCAAGGCAAGCGTCGAGCAGGCCGGGGCTGGTGACCGGATACGGTGGAGCGATGGACACGCTGGCGCGGTTGGGTGATGAGTACTTCCGGCTGCACTTCGCGGCTGAGCCGTTCGCGGCCACCGTGTTCGGCGTGGACGGGCACGACGCCGACGTCCCCGATCCAGGCAGGGCCGCGGCCGGCAGGCACCGGGCCGCGCTCCAGCAGGTCGAAGCGGAGCTCAAGACCGTCGAGACGGCCGGGCTCAGCACGCAGGAGAAGATCAGCCACACGATCCTGGGCAGGCTGCTGCGGGACGAGCAGCGGATCTCCAAGGACGGCGTCAGCGAGGTGGCGGTGACGGCCAGCATCGCCGGGCCGGTCGCGCAGGTGGTTTCGACGATGACGACGACGGGCGACGCGGCGTACCTGACCCGGCTCGCGAAGCTCGGCGGCTTCTTCGACGGTTACGTCGCGCGGTACCAGCAGGCCGCGCAGGACGGGCGGTTCCCCACGGCGCTGGGCGTGCGGCAGGCGATCGCGCAGGTCGACGCGTACCTGAGCACGCCGCTGGAGCGGGACCCGTTGCTGCAGCGCGACGTCGCGCAGACGAAGCAGGCCGCCGACCTGGTCACGGAGCACGTGCGGCCGGCGTTGCGGCGGTTCCGGACCGTACTGGACGAGCAGCTGCTGCCGGTGGCCCGCTCAGGGGACCAGGTCGGGTTGTGTCACGTGCCGGGCGGCGCCGACGGGTATCGCACCCTGATCGCGGCGTACACCACGACCGAGCTCGGGCCGGAGGAGATCCACCAGATCGGCCTCGACCTGGTGGCGGGGCTGCGGGAGGAGTTCGCCGACCGGGGTGGGCGGGCGCTGAACGCCAGGAGCACGGACGACGTCATCACGCGGCTCAGGGACGACCGGGAGCTGCGGTTCGACAACGCCGGGCAGATCGTCGACGCCGTCACGACCGCGCTGCGCAACGCCGAGGAGGCGGTGCCGGACTGGTTCAGGAAGTACGACACGGCGCCGTGCGTGGTTCGGGAGATGGACGCCGCCGAGGCGGAGAACTCGGTGCTCGGCTACTACGTCGCGCCCGCCGCGGACGGTTCGCGGCCCGGGGCGCACGTCGTCAACACGTACCGGCCGGAGTCGCGGGCCCGGTTCGAGTACGAGGTGCTCGCGTTCCACGAGAGCGTCCCGGGGCACCACCTGCAGATCGCGGTCGCGCAGTCGCGGGCGGACCTGCCGCGGTTCCGGCGGTTCACCTACTTCGACGCGCACGGCGAGGGCTGGGGCCTGTACACGGAGCGCCTCACCGACGAGATGGGCCTGTACACGTCGGAGCTGAACCGGCTCGGCATGGTGTCGTTCGACGCGTGGCGGGCCTGCCGGCTCGTCGTGGACACCGGCATGCACCATCTCGGCTGGTCGCGGGACCGGGCGATCGCGTACATGCGCGACAACACCGCCCTGTCGGAGACCAACATCGCCAACGAGGTCGACCGGTACATCGCGATGCCGGGGCAGGCCCTCGCGTACATGCTGGGCCGGCTGCGAATCCAGCAGCTGAGGGAGCGGGAGCGGGCGGCGCTCGGGCCGGCGTTCGACATCCGCGCGTTCCACCACGAGGTCCTCGCGCACGGGCCGCTGCCGCTGGACACCCTCGAGGACCTGATCACGTCCCGCTGGTAACTTTCACGCCGAAACGGTTTCGACAAGCGTTTCGGGCACGGGTAGCCCACACAACGCATTGACACGCATGAGCAACGTTGGCACGGTTCCGAAAAGGATTTCGGCAACCGGCAACGGAAGGAACAGCGCTCATGCTGCGAAGACTCGTCCTGCCCCTCGCCACCCTCGCGATACTCGCCGGCGGCCTCACGGTGGCGGAGACCGCCGCGCAGGCCGCCCCCGGACAGAGCGACAACCTGGCCCGATCGGCCACCGCCAGCGCCTCGTACACCTCGCCGTGGGAGAGCATCGCCGCGGTCAACGACGGCATCGACCCCGCGAATTCCAACGACACCGTCAACCGGCGCTGGGGCACGTGGCCGAACACCGGCGAACAGTGGGTCCTGCTCACGTGGGCGTCGACGCAATCCATCCGATCGTCGGACATCTACTTCTTCGACGACGGCGGCGGCGTCCGTACGCCCGGCAGCTGGCGCCTGCAGTCGTGGAACGGTTCGTCCTATGTGGACGTGGCCGGCGCTTCGGGCTATCCCACGGCCGTGAACCAGTACAACGCCGTGAACTTCACCCCGGTCAGCACCAGCCGCCTGCGCCTCGTCCTGCAGAGCGGCGCCGCGTCGGTCGGCGTGCTGGAGTTCCGGGCGTACAGCACCGCGATCGGCACCACGCCGCCGCCGACCAGCGGCTGGAACCCGCCGGCGAACCTCGTCACCCCGCTCAACCAGGTCTGGCAGCACGTCGAGTCGACGTACTCCAACCCGTACGGGTTCCGCAACTACGGCTGGGACCAGGTGTTCGCGAACCGGGGCAGCATCAATTACTGCGTCCGTTGGGATTCCAGCGCCCCGGTGAGCGCCGCGCTGCGCGACCAGATCCACGCGTCGCTGGCGCGGCAGTTCAAGAAGTGGATGGACGTGATGGCCGGGCACAACGGCTGGCCGTACCAGAACGTGCCGCTGAAGGTCGTCGGCTGGGCGGTCCGCGACCGGGCCACGCTGCAGTGGTCCGACAACTCGGTCGACGTCTACGTCAACAACATCCGGGAGAACGCGCCGCAGTGCTCGGAGCCGTGCGGCCGGTTCTTCAACCAGAGCGGCAACTACCCGAACTGCCCGGGCGGCGCCTCGCACCACTACGACATGTCACTGTGGCTGACGGCCGGCATGAACGGCGGCGCCGGCGGCGACTGGGGCCAGCGCGTCGGCAGCGAGTACTTCGTCGGCGCCCTCAACAACGACAACATCCACATCCTGCTGCACGAGATAGGCCATAGCTTCGGCCTCGACGACTTCTACGACTGGACGCCCACCGGCGTCGGCGGCTTCCTCATGAAGGCCGGCTCGGCCTCGTCGATCACCGAGTTCGACGCCTGGATGCTGCGCGACTGGTGGCGCCATCTGAAGAGCCGTTACGGGTATTGATCACCCAGCTGACGCGGGTGCCGTGCCTTCGCGGCACCCGCGTCATAGCGCCTGCAGCTTGTCGGGGTTGGCGACGTTGTAGATGCCGGCGATGCGGCCCTGGTCGTCGAGGTCGAGCGTCATGGTGCCGATGACCCGGCCGGCGCCGCGGAACACGATGCCCGGTCCGCCGTTGAATTCCACGAGGTCGACGCGCATGTCGGCGAGCTCCACCCCCTGGTACGGCTGCTGACCGAGCGTCGCGAACCACGCCGCGACCCGCTCGGCGCCGGTGACCGGGCGGGTCGCCTGGCGCACCTTGCCGCCGCCGTCGGTCCACAGGGTGACGTCCGGCGCGAGCATTTGCATGAGCGTGTTGATGTCGCCGCCGGTCGCCGCGGCGAAGAACCGTTCGGTGACCCGCCGCTGGGTGGCCTGCCCGGCGTGGAACCGGGGGCGGCGCGCGTGCACGTGCTCGCGGGCGCGGTGCCCGACCTGCCGGACGGCGTCCTCGGAGCGCTCGACGGCGGCGGCGATCTCCGCGTACGTGAACCCGAACGCCTCCTTGAGCACGAACACGGCGCGCTCCAGCGGGCTCAGCGTCTCCAGCACCACGAGCAGCGCCATCGACAGCGACTCGCCGCCGTCGTCGGTGCCGTCAGAATTGCCGGTCGGGATCGGCTCCGGCAGCCACGGCCCGACGTAGACCTCCCGCCGGGACCGCGCCGACCGGAGCCGGTCCATGGCCACGTTCGTGACGATGCGGACCATGTACGGCTTGGCCTCGCCCACCTGCGCCCGGTCCACGGAGGACCACTTGAGCCACGCGTCCTGGACCGCGTCCTCGGCGTCGGACGCGCTGCCGAGGATGCGGTACGCCACGGAGAAAAGCAGTCGGCGATGGATTTCGAACTCGTCGGTCATCATGATCAGTACAGCACCAGGACGCCGACGACCGGAGCCATGTACATCAGCGGAAACATCGCGTGTGAGTAGGACCTCGCCCGCAGGACGGTGATGACCGCCCCGGTGAAGTACAGGACGAGGCCGATGCCGGCCGCCACGCCGACGGCCGGGACGAACAGTCCGGCCAGCAGACCCAGTACACCCGCCGCCTTCGCGACGCCGAGCCATGGCCACCACGTGGCCGGGACGCCGTAGGCCGCGAGCGGCTCGACGACCCACTTGGCGCGCATGAAGACCGACACGGCGGAGAACCCGACCCAGAGTGCTGCGGCGATGGTGATTGACGTAGTCATGACCGCGGGACGGATGCCACGGCGCCGAACGTGACATGCGCGTGTCATCCGTCACATCACTCTGCTGAACGAGTTGCATCACCATGCAGTGTGATGCATATACTTACGGCATGTCCAAGGTGCTCACCTCCCTGCCCGTCGGTGAACGTGTCGGAATCGCCTTCTCCGGCGGCCTGGACACGTCCGTAGCTGTCGCGTGGATGCGCGAGAAGGGCGCGGTGCCCTGCACCTACACCGCGGACATCGGGCAGTACGACGAGCCCGACATCGCCTCGGTCCCCGGCCGCGCCGGCGCGTATGGCGCCGAGATCGCCCGCCTGGTCGACTGCCGCGCCGCCCTGGTCGAGGAGGGCCTTGCCGCGCTCGCCTGCGGCGCGTTCCACATCCGCTCCAGCGGCCGCACCTACTTCAACACCACCCCGCTGGGCCGCGCCGTCACCGGCACCCTGCTGGTCAACGCGATGCTCGAGGACGGCGTCCAGGTGTGGGGCGACGGCTCCACGTTCAAGGGCAACGACATCGAGCGCTTCTACCGGTACGGGCTGCTGGCCAACCCCGCGCTGCGCATCTACAAGCCGTGGCTGGACGCCGCCTTCGTCACCGAGCTCGGTGGCCGCAAGGAGATGTCCGAGTGGCTGCTCGCGCACGGCCTGCCCTACCGGGACAGCACCGAGAAGGCGTATTCCACCGACGCCAACATCTGGGGCGCCACCCATGAGGCGAAGACGCTCGAACGCCTCGACACGGGCATCGAGATCGTGGAACCCATCATGGGCGTGCGTTTCTGGGACCCCGCGGTCGAGATCGCCGCCGAGGACGTCACGATCGGCTTCGAGCAGGGCCGCCCCGTCACGATCAACGGCAAGGAGTTCGGCTCCGCCGTCGACCTCGTCCTGGAGACCAACGCCATCGGCGGCCGCCACGGCCTGGGCATGTCCGACCAGATCGAGAACCGCATCATCGAGGCGAAGAGCCGCGGCATCTACGAGGCCCCGGGCATGGCCCTGCTCTACACCGCCTACGAGCGCCTGGTCAACGCGATCCACAACGAGGACACCGTCGCCGCGTACCACAACGAGGGCCGCCGGCTGGGTCGCCTGCTGTACGAGGGCCGCTGGCTGGACCCGCAGGCCCTCATGCTCCGCGAATCCCTCCAGCGTTGGGTTGGCTCCGCCATCACCGGCGAGGTCACCATCCGCCTGCGCCGCGGTGAGGACTACTCGGTCCTCAACACCACGGGCCCCGCGCTGAGCTACCACCCCGACAAGCTGTCCATGGAGCGCACCGAGGACTCCGCCTTCGGCCCGCTGGACCGCATCGGCCAGCTCACCATGCGCAACCTCGACATCGCCGACTCCCGCGCCAAGCTCGAGCAGTACGCCCGCATCGGCATCGTCGGCAGCGGCCAGCACCGCCAGCTCGTCTCCGCGACCGAGCAGTCGACCCGCCTGATCGGCACCATGCCCGAGGGCGGCGCGGAGGAGATCGCCTCCCGCGGCAAGGCCGCCACCGGCGACGAGCTCCTCGACGCCGCGGCCATGGAGGCCGGCACCGACTGATCCGTCCGCACTGCCTGGCGGGGACCCTTCGCGGGTCCCCGCTTTGCTGTTCACAGTCGGCGTTCCGACACATCACGGTTGTCACTGCTTGACGTCTGCGCAGGTCAGGCGGCCGGAGTTCAAAATCCGACCGCTTGCGTGGGCTGGCTAACGTGCGACCGCATGCGGGGGGTTCCTGCCCCCGTGTCCGAATTGATGAGGACGTGATGTGATGCGCAGACAGATACAGGCAGCGCTGGCGACCGCCGTGCTGAGCGCCGCCGCGCTCGTGCCGGCGTCGGCAGCCCACGCGGCCAGCCGCTGCAACGACCCGGTGCCGCCGCCGTCGTGCGTCGGCGAGCCGCCGGAGAGCACCGACGACTCCCCCGTCGGCACGGTGACGTTCACCAACCTGGGCACCGCGGTGCGGGCCACCGGCTGGGCGCTCGACCCCGACGGCGGGCCGCTGCAGGTGCGGGTGGCCATCGACGGCACGATCGTCGGCGGCACCACGGCCAACCTGCCCAACGGCACCAAGAACAACGGGTACGACGTCACCGTCGCCCTGCCCACGATGCCGGGCGACCACCACGTCGTGGTGTCGGTGGCCAACTGGCCGGACGGGACCACACCGGTCGCGTTGAACCGCGTCCTGGGCTTCACCGACGTGAGCGTGGCGCTGCCGGGGCCGACCGACCTGCAGCTGTCGGCCGGCGTTCACTCGCTCTGGTTCAACTGGACCGACAACGCGACCACGGAGACCGGCTTCTACCTGTCGATCAGCTGGGACCAGACCGTCTGGAACGACAAGGGCCAGCCGAGCCGGGTGCAGAGGAGCAACACCTGGTTCCTGCCGGCCAACCCCGGCACCGGGCCGATGTCGCACTTCGTCGACGGGTTCCCCGAGAACACGTACTACCTGGCCAGCGTCTACGCGGTCCAGGACGGCGGCATCCGCTCGCGGGCCGCTACCGGCAACGTCCGCACCACTGAGTAACCTCCGGCACAGCAACGGCGGCACCCGGCCATCCGGGTGCCGCCCCACTGCTGTTTACGGGAGGGGTGCCTTCGGCAGGGACGGCGCGGAGTTGAACACCTGCACCCCGGCCTCGTTGTCCCCGTCGAACGGCGTCACCGGCCCCTGCCCCGCCCCGAGGCAGAAGTCGTCCCCGGCCGGGTCCGCGAACCACATGCCCACGTGCCCCAGCTCCTTGCGCACCCGCTCCTTGCCGACCAGCGTCGAGGAGAACGCCTCCTCCGCGATCATCCGCAGCTCGGTCCGCCCCTTGCCGTACTTGTCGGTGAACACGTCACCCACGTACTCGGCCGCCCCGAACGGCGCCGCCGGCACTTCGAGCAGGAACACCGTGAACGCCGTGTTCGCCGGCCCACCGCTGACCCTGACGTCGAAGACGTCGAACCCCTTCACATCGGTCTCCAGCGCGACGCTCACGTCGACCTTGACCTTCGGCATGCACTTCGCCAGCTGCTCCGAACTGGGCGCCAGCTTGAACTTGACGACCTCAGCCTTCTTCCCGCCGGTCGACGTGTAGTTCCCGACCTTGTCCAGCTCGACGTCCCCGTACATCGCCCCGTAGCCGACGAACGCCGCCGCCCCCGCGACCGCCCCGACCGTCAGCAACGCAAGACCCTTGACCACTCCCATGACTCCGACCTCCCACTCGGGCTACACAGCGGCGGATTCGCCGTCGGTACCCCAGAGCACGGCCAGCGCGCCGCCCCCGTTCACCAGCCCCGATGTCGCGACCTCGACACACGACGGGGTGAACCGGCGAGGTATGGAGACTGTTCCGCCGATGTGGTGGCTGCGTTCAGACTGGCAGGCTTGCCGGCGAGATACGCCGCATCGCAACGTTCTGCATCGATGGCAAGGGAGCCAGGCCGGTGAAAGCCCAAGAAACAACGATTGAGGAGCTTGTCAACGGCAACCGCCAGTTCCGGGTCCCGCTTTATCAACGGACGTACAGCTGGCAGGAAAAACAATGGGCGCAGCTGTGGAGTGCCATCCGCGAGCAGGCGGAGGCACTCACCGACAGCGATCCCGGGCCGGCACACTTCCTCGGTCCGGTGGTGCTGGCACCGGGACCGACATTGCCAAGCGGTCCCCAACGCTGGATCGTGGTCGATGGCCAGCAGCGCCTGACGACGCTTTCATTGTTGCTCTGCGCGCTGCGCGACCGAGCACGACTGGAAGATGCAAAGCTTGCCGACAAAATTCATGAGGACTACCTCACCAACAGGTGGGAAGTCGGCGACGACGCGCTGCGACTGCTCCCGACACAGGCAGACCGGGCCGCCTTCCAGGCCTGCGTCGCCGGCGCCGTCGACGCCGGTGCCGCTGGCGCGATCGGTGAGGCGTACCGGTACTTCCAACGGATGCTGGCGGAGTTCGATGATCCCGACGACCCCGGCGACCTCCGGAGGCTCGAGCGCGCAATCGCAAGGCGCTTGGAGATCGTCTGGATCGCTGCGGACAAGGACGACAACGTCTACCGCATCTTCGAATCGCTGAACAACACCGGGCTCAAACTGACTCAAGCAGACCTGCTCCGCAACTACCTGTTCATGCTGCTTCCTCAACGCGGTGAGGCCGTCTATCGCGACCTCTGGCAACCGACTCATGAGCTGCTTGGGACGGAAGGTCTTGAGCTCCTTGCGTGGCTGGACCTCGTCCTACGCGGGCAGCAGAAGGTGCGGCGGGACGATGTTTACCGCAATCAGCGACACCGGCTGGCGCACCTTGAGAAGCAGCTGGACGAAGTGGCCGTCGAAGCCGAGGTCGCCGAGCTGACCCGGCGCGGGCGTCTCCTGAGTCTGCTGCTGGACCCTGACCGGGAGGCGCATCAGAACGTCAGGCGCGCGCTACGTCGGCTGACCGCCTGGGATGCGGTCACGATCTATCCCGCTGCTATGGCAATCCTTGATCGTCGCGACAAGACCACCGCGACAAGCGAGGAAGTCGCTGACGCGCTCACCTGTTTGGAGTCCTTCCTCGTCCGGCGGATGCTGTGCGGTACACCGACGAACAACTTGAACCGCATCCTCAACAGCGCACCGGCTGAGCTGGTGGATGGTCCGATCGTCGAGAAGATCCGTGAGTACTTGTCCCGGGAACGTCACTACTGGGCGGACGACGCAGCGCTGCGCGACGCCATCCGCGACCGAAACTTCTACTGGTCTGGCCGCTCACAGCAGCGGCAGTTCGTCCTACGTCGGTTCGAAGAGAGCTTCGAGCACAAGGAGCCAGTCGACTGGACCCGCGCATCGCTGACCGTCGAACACGTGATGCCGCAAACGTTGAACGCGGCCTGGCGCCGCGATCTCGAGCCACTTGCCCCAGCCGGCCAGACGGTCAGGGACGCTCACGCCGCACTGGTACACACCTTGGGCAACCTCACGCTCAGCGGCTACAACGGCCAGCTGAGCAACAAGCCCTTCGCAGATAAGCGGATTCTCCTTCGCGACAGTGGTCTCGCCATGAACCACGCCGTCGCAGCGTCCCGCAATTGGGGACCGGAGCAGATCCTTGACCGTGCCGATGAGCTGGCCGGCCGTGCCATCGCGCTTTGGCCGGGACCGAATCCCCGTCCTGCGGAGCCACCTGCCGAGAAGCCGAAGTGGCGCACCCTACGCCAGGCTCTCACCGCACTTCCGGCGGGCACCTGGACCTCCCCAGCGGACCTGGCTGAACTCGTCAGCAGCTATCAGGGAGTTGTCACCCGGCACCTGCGGAGCAATGCGTTCCCGAACATCTGGCGCGTCTTGGATCAGGGAGGCAGCGTCCTGCCTGATCTCCGCTGGCCTGACGGTGCGGAGAGGGAGGATCCCCTCGCACGGTTGACCGCCGAAGGTGTCGACCTCATCGAAGGCGTCGCGAGCCAGTATCACCGCATGTGGCCGACTGAACTGGCTCAACTGATCGGTCTCACTTCACCAGAAGCCGTCAGTGCCCCGCCGCCCGACCCCGACTCTGAAGCAGAGTTCTGGGGCGTCTTCGATGCGGAGGCTGACGCAGCAACGATCGCTGGTCTGCGTGCTGCCGTAGAGGCATGGCGGCAGGCAGGCGGCGAGTTTTCAGTCGGATACCATGAAGAGATCAGTGGCTATTTCGCCGTCGGTACTGACAGGTCAGCTGTTCCGTGGATCGTCAGCCCGGAGAATGACTACGTCGAGATGGCCTTCGACGCCTTGAGACTCGTCCCACCTTTCGACGATCCGGCAGTCCGCGAAGAGTTCCGTAAACGGTGCGAGGTCATCCCGGGCATCGTCGTGCCGGCTGCCAAGGTGGACTTCCAGCCGTGGTTCCCGCTCGACGTACTGGCGAATCCGGAGGCACGGGAACCGGTTCGGGATGCGTTGCAATGGTTCGCTTCAGCGTGCACTGCCGACGAGATGCCGCCGGGATAGGTGGTCCCAGGGGATGCGTTGCGGATGGTGCCGGGCAAAGCTTCCGAGCTTGCCCGGCCCCAACCGGCCAGTCGCCTCTTGGCCAGCAACGCTAATCAGGCAGCCCGACCGCAGCGGCTGCGATTCCTTGGCGTTCCTTGCCGCGCGGGCGGGCGAGCCAGAGGCCCGTGCCGTACATCGTGAGGCCGAGGGCGATGAACGCGCCCGCTACCGCGTACTGAAGGCCGGTCGGCATGTAGGTGGCCAGGAACCAGCTGTGGTGGAGCTTGTCGTTGGCGACGAAGATCGCGGCGACGATGCCCTGCGGGAACAGGGGGATGGCGCCGAGGCCGAAGCACCAGCCGGCCACCGCCTTCTGGGTGTTGCTCAGGTGGTCGAAGCGCAGGGTCTTCTGCGTGACCGGTTTGCGGCCGGTGCGCATCGTGTCCAGCAGTTCGGGGCCGTGGGACGCGAGGCGGCGCTCGGCCAGCGAACCGAGGAACCAGAAGCAGGCCGCGCCGGTCAGCAGGCCGACCGCCACGCCCGCCCAGCCGAACCAGATCGCGGTGAGAAGAGCCGGCGCGGCCGCCAGCAGGACGAGGGCGATCATCAGGTACGCCAGGCCCGTCAGGCCGCCGTCGTTCTCGCTGGTGCGCAGGGGGTTGCCGGCGCGGCGGTGCGGGTCGGTGCCGGGGATCAGGGCGTACACCGAGACGAGCGGGATCAGGCCGGCGGCGCCGCCCAGTAGGGCGGGCAGCAGGGCGAGGACCAGCGGCCACGGGCCACCCGTGATCGCGGTGAAAACCAACGTGACGAGGATTGCCAGCGGGGCCTGGACGGAGAGGAACGCGAGCTGACGGCCGCGGACGTCGGAGGCGTTGGCGAGCAGGGTGAGCCAGAGGGCGGTGCCGTCGGTGCCGTACAGGTTGGAGGACATCGCGGCGGCCATGACGACGAAGATGGGGCCGGCGTAGGGGAGCATGCCGTTCCAGCCGATGAGCAGCGGGCTGGCGGCGAAGCAGACGCCGTAGGAGAGCGCGAACGCCAGCTGGTGGTTGCGGACCAGGTCACGCGACCAGGTGAGCAGCTCCTTCGCCACCACGGCACCCGTGGGGGACGTGGGCCGCACAGACCACGCGCCGCGGCCCGACGAAGGGCGGGAACGCCGGCCGAGCAGCGCCGCCCAGAGCGCGAGCAGCACCAGTACCGACGCCGCCAACGCTGCCAGAGCCCACCAGTGCCCGCGGGCGGCCTGCACACCCCACGACGACGGGAGATATCCAACGAACGATGGAATTCCGGTCTCGCCGAACGCGGCGAAGAACACCCAGACCTGCCCGAGCGCCGCCAGGATCGCCCCGTTGACGAGGCCGGAGCCGACCGCCCCGACCCGCGACCGCAGCGCCAGGCCGACGACCGCCACGCACACCTTCGACAGCAGCACGAAGACCGCGAGTTGCAGCAGCGTCGCCGGCACTGCCAGCAACACCGAACCGGAGCGGATTCCAACAACGAGCAGACCGAGCAGCGCGGTGAACGACACGAGCGGCGCGACGCCGACGAACGCCGCCGTCAGCAGGCCCATCGCCAGGCGCCGCCGGGGCAGCCCGAGCAGCGCGAAGTACTCCGGCCGGACCGTCTCGTCGCCGCCGCCCATGAAGACCGGGCCGAGCATCCAGCCGAGCATCCAGACCGCGTACCCGGCGGCGAGGAGGTCGGCGTCGACGAACGCCAGGTAGATCGTCCCGGCCGCCAGCACCGCCCCGAGCAGCGCACCCGTGCCGGCCGTCTGCGCGCGCGGCCCTCGGAAGGCGTGCCGCAGGATGGCGAACTTCATCTGCGCCATGGTCACTTCGACAGCCACGACAGCTCCTTCTTGGTCTGCTCGGTGCCCACCAGCCCGACGAACGTGTCCTCCAGCGACCGCCCACCCCGCACCTCGTCCAGCGGCCCGGCGGCGACGACGCGGCCCGCGTCGACGACGGCCACGTGATCGCAGAGCTGCTCGACCAGCGCCATCACGTGACTCGACAGCACGATCGACCCGCCGCCCGCCACAAACCCACGCAGGATGGATTTGATGGTCGCCGCCGACACGGGATCGACCGCCTCGAACGGCTCGTCCAGCACCAGCAACCGCGGCGCGTGCAGCAACGCCGTGGCCAGCCCGATCTTCTTCCGCATGCCCGTCGAATACTCGATGACCAGCGCCTTCTCGGCGGCATCAAGCTCAAGCACGGCAAGGAGCTCATCGGCCCGCTCGGCGACGGTCGCCCGAGGCATGCCGCGCAGGAGCCCGATGTACGTGAGCACCTCCCGCCCCGTCAGCCGCTCCGGCATGGCGAGCCCGTCGGGAAGGACGCCGACCAGCGCCTTGGCCTGCGCCGGCGCCGACCAGACGTCCGCCCCGAAGATGCTGGCGGTGCCACCATCGGGCCGCAGCAACCCGACCGCCATCGACAGGGTCGTGGTCTTCCCGGCCCCGTTCTGCCCCACCAGCCCGTAGAACGACCCCCGCGGCACCGCCAGGTCAACCCCAGCCACGGCGACCTTGTCCCCGAACCGCTTGACCAGCCCCCGAATATCCAACGCCGTTTCCATGCCGTCGACGGTACGGATGGATCAACTCCGGCGGATTGCCCCTGCCTACCTGACGGGGGTGGGGATAACTACACCCCTACGAGCAGCGGGCGGCCTCGAAGGTCTGGTGGCCGCGGCCTGACTGGCAGCGCTGGGTGCGTTCGCCCGAGACGAAGCGGAAGCGGCCGTCGGTCTCGCGGTGCAGGACGACGCGGTAACGCATCGCCTGGATGGAATCGTCGCCGAGTTTGGTGAGCGTGACGGTCAGGACCGGGTCGTCGTCGGTCTTGTCGCGGTGCAGGTAGATGGCGACCGGGCCGTCGAAGCCGCGGTTCAGGTTGAGCAGTTCCGCCACGGTGCTGTCCGCCGCCTCCGCCCAGGCCGGCGCGGTGGCGTCGATGTGGGCGTTGAAGCCCGGCGCCGCCAGTACACCTCCCGCGTCGGCGGTGACCCGGTCCGGCCATGGCGCGCCGGGCGCCTGGGTCGCGGGCGGGCTCCAGGGGGTGGCGCCGGGCTGCTCGATCGCGTCGCTGCAGCCGGCGAGGAGCGCGATCAGGACGAGAGCCATCACTCGGTTCTTCACGGGAACAAAGACGCCCATGGGCGCGTGCCGGTTTACCCGAGATCCGCGAGCAGGGTGTCGGTGAGGCGTTCCTCGTGGACGGCGGCGTCTTCCTGGTGCATGGCTGTCGCGAGGCCCGGGTCCCACCAGGTGGCGGCGGGCGTGCCGGTCAGGCGGTGGGGTGGGGTCTGCGGGTCGCGGGTGGCAAGCACCGCGGCCTGGTAGTCGGCGGCGCCGAAGCGCCACGGGAACGCGCCGGTGCGGCGCATGACGCGGCCTGCGATGGCGACGCCCGGCCAGTCGAAGTCGCCGTGGTACCGCAGCTGGACGCCGTCGAGCGCGGCGAGGGCGTCGAGGAGGGCGAGGGTGACCACGGTCGGGTTGCCGAGGGTGCAGACCATCGCGGCGGGCAGCGCGAGTTGTGCGGCGGCTTCCAGGATGCGCGGGTTCTCGCACACGTACACGGTCTGCGGTTCCAGGGCCAGTGGCAGCAGCCGGCGCAGGTCGCGCAGGGTGAGGTGCGCTTCGGCGTGATGGGAGGCCCGGTCGCGCAGGTGGCCGGCCGGGAAGCCGTCGCCGAGCGGGCACAGGCCGTACGTGAGGACGGTGGTCGCCACGGTGTCGCCGGCCACGCCGACGGACTCCCACAGCGACCGGCGCTCGACTGCGGAGGAGGGCGGCGCGGAGGCGGTCGCCAGGGTGATCCCCCGGAGCACGAGGCGGTTGAGCAGCGTGTCGTCGTCGAGGCCGTGGGCGGTGCCGGTGACCTGCTCGGCGAGCTCACCCCGGGACCACAGCCGCGACGTGTCCCCGAGGACCAGGCCCAGCACCGTCACGGCCTGGGTCAGCGCCGAGGGTGACGGCAGGCGGCCGATGATGCCGCTGCGCCAGACGCCGTCGAGCCAGTCGGTCACCCACTCCTGGCCGTCGAGGCCGGCCTCGGACGCGGTGGCGAGGACCTGTCCACGTAACGAGGCTCGCCGGTCCCGTTCGGCGGCCGCGGCGGCGCGGCGGTCGGGGATCGGGCCGGTCACCGCCTCGACGACCTCGACGAGACCCGTGCCGGCGGCGCTGGAGCGCAGCAGGCGGTCGAGGGCGGCGAGGTCGACGGTGACCGAGGCGCCGACGGCCCGGCCCAGCAGCTGCCCGATGGCGTCGCGGTCCTGCGGGGAGCCACAGTGGACGGTCAGCCGCCCCTCGGCCCGGCGGCCGTTGCGCTGCAGCCGCCCGCGCAGCGAGGTCCACAGTGGAGCCAGCGACGGCGAGCGCAGCCACTGCAGCGTGGTCGGCGGGATCATGCGGGCAGGACCGTGCGGCGGCTGCCGTCCCAGCGGAAGTGCAGGGTGGCGACGCCGGGCTGAGCAGGGTCGCGGAGGCACTCGTAGATGCCGAGTGACGGCACCTCCGGGAAGCAGCCCCACAGCCGTTCGCTGGTGAGGACGGCGTCGAGGTCGAGGGCGACGAGCAGGCCCAGCAGGCGGCCGTGCGTGGGCTCGTCGACCTTGGCGAACGCGTCGTCGAGCAGGATGAGCCGCGGCGCCGGCGGGTGGGCGTCGCCGACGGAGGAGAAGTGGGCCGCGGCGGCGGCGAACAGCACCAGGTAGGACACGACCCGCTGCTCGCCCTGCGACATGGCGGTGCGCGCCGACAGGGTCCGCTCCCGGTCCGGGTTCGCCTGGTCGGTGACCTTGACGGTGAACGTGAACCACTGCCGGTAGTCCAGCGCGGCCCGCAGGTGCACGGCGTAACCCGCGGACGGGTCGCCGCGGCGGGCGTCGTCGACCCGGCGGGCGAGGACCTCGCGGAGCCGGTCGTTCTGCTCCCGGGTCCGCAGCGCGAGCGGCGTCCTGAGCAGCCCGACGGCCGCGCGGGTGTCGGCGTCCGCGTCGGCGCGCAGCGACCACACGAGCCGGGCGCCGAGGCCGTGCGAGGTGCGGACCTGGGCGAGAGTGGCGTTCATGCCGTTGACGAGCGTCTCGGCGGCGAGGATCTGCCGGGTGAGCGCGTCGCCGAGCTCGCCGAGCAGGAACCGCTCGAACGCCTGCCGCTCCCGGTCCGCGACCGCCGTCCGCTTCTGTTCGAGCTCGGCGCCGAGGCGGGCGGTGGCGTGCGCGACCGGGTGCTGGCCGATGTCGTCGGCGATCTCGACGACCTTGACGCCGTCGCGGTTCTCCCAGATCAGGTCGTACCCGCCGGCGAGCCGACCGCGCACGTCGATGTACTTGAGGTGCAGCGCGTTCTCGCCGACGTCGGTCCGCCGCGGGCCGAGCGCGTCGGCGAGCTTCGCGGCGAGCCCGTCGAGCCGGGCGATGCGTTCGCGGGGTGTCTCGGCGACGTCCGGCGGCACCGCGATGTCCTCACCGAGGTCCAGCGCGGCGGCGACGCCCGGCAGCGTCATGATCCGTGGCAGTGCGGTGCCGGCCTGCAGCGCGACGCGCTCCTGGTCGGCGAGCCGGTCTCGCGCCTCGTCACGGGCGTGCTCCGCGGTGATCCGCCGGTCGCGGCTGCTCTGGTACTGGCTCCGCAGCGTCGGCAGGCGCTGCTCCGCGTCGCGCAGCCTCGACTCGGCGGCGGCCTCCCGGGCCATGACCTCGGCCGCGTCGGCGTGCAGCGACTCCTGCAACACGGCCAGCTCGGCGGCCGCCTCGGCGTGCTCGGTGGCCGCGGCCGTCGCCGCTTCGGCCGCCTCGTCGACCCGCTGCCGGGCCGCGGTGATGCCGTCGAGGTGCGCCGTGGAGCGGTGCAGCAGTTCCAGGAGGCCATCCGTGTCGCGGCGGTGCCGGGGCAGCTCGTCGGCGAGCCGCCGCAGCCGGCCGTCGACGCGGGTCAGGTCATCCGGGTCGCCCGGCAGGAGGTGCGCGTCGGCGGCGGCGGCGACCTTGCGGCGCTGCGCGGTCGCCTCGGTGGCGAGGTCGCGGGCCCGCCGCCGCGCGTCGGCGACCTGCGCGGTCAGCGCGGTGACGGCGGCCTGCCCCTCGTCGCGCCTGGCCTGTGCGGTGCGCAGCGGCTCCGCGTCGGGAAGCGCGGCGAGGAGCCGGTCGAGCTCGCGGCGCAGGGTCGCGACCTCGGCGAGCTCCCGGTCGATCCCGTCGAGTGCGGCGACACCTTCGTCGATCTGCGCCTGCAGCTCGGCGAGCCGCCGGGCGCGCAGGGCGGCACGGTTCGCCGCTCCGACGTACTCGGCCGCCGGCTTCCGCCACGCCCCGTGCGCCACCCCGAGCCGCCAGCTCCCGTCCGCCCCGATCCAGCTGCCGGCGTCATCGGCGGCGCCGGTCGTGGCCGGGGCGCCTGCGCCGGCCACGGCGACGCCCGCGGAAGTGCCGGCCGCTCCAGCCCCGCAGCCGGCGGCCGCGGGAACGCCGGTGGCAGCGCCCGCTCCATCAGCGGGAATGCTGTCAGCCCCAGCGACAGCGCCCACAGCAACACCGCTGGCACCTGCCCCATTCGCGGGAACGCCGTCCACCCCGCCCCCGGGATTAGCGCCGCCGGCGCCAACCTGGTCCACGGGCGCGGCGGACGCGCCAACCTGGTCCACGGGCGCGGCGGACGCGCCGGCCTGGTCCACGGGCGCGGCGGACGCGCCGGCCTCCTCCACGGGCGCGGCAGCCGCACGGAAACCGACGGCGGCGCCTGCCTCGTCCATGGACGCGGCGGACGCGCGGAAACCGACAGTGGCGCCAGCCTCCTCCATGGACGCGGCGGACGCGCGGAAGCCGATGGCGGCCAGGAGAGCGGTCACCTCGTCGGCGCCGGGGACCGGCACGAGCGCCGTGCCGAGCAGCGGGTCCTTGACGGGCGGACCGGGGCGCAGCAGCACCTCGCCGGTGCCGGGCGCGACGAGGGTGCCGGCGGCGGTGACCTCCCCGTCGAGCAGGCCGCTGGCCTCCAGCGCCGCCTCGATCAAGGCCCGTCGCGTGGCGTCGAGTCCGTCTGCGAAGTCGACCAGCCGGTACAGCGGCCGGTCGGCGGCAGCGTGAGCGAACCGGGACCTGGGCGGTGACGGATCCGTCTTCGCCGCCCACTCCTGATGCTCGGCGCGGACGGCCGCGAGCCGGTCCGCCGCCCGGGTGCGTCCGTGCAGCAGCGTGTCGCGGCGACGCTCCAGGGCGGCACGGACCGGGGCCAGGCAGGCTTCGGCCGCCTCCCGTACCGACGCCGGGGACTCAGCGAGGAGCACCGGCGCCGCATCGATCCCGGCCGCGGCCACGAGCGGGTCCTCGGTCCAGCGCTGCACGGCGGTCGAGTAGGCGTCGGCCGCCGCCTGCAGCAGGGCGGCGAGCTCGTCCAGACGCTCGCGGGCGGTGCCGAGCTGGCCGTCGAGCAGTTCGGCGTCGCCGGCGGCGCGGGTGGCCTGCTCGGCGGCGCGGGTCGCGCGGCGGATCAGGTCCTGCAGGTCGGCGACCGCGCGCCGGCGGGCCGCCACCGCCGCCTCGGCCTGCCTGCTCTGGTCGCGGTACGCCCCGAGGTCCCGCGAGGCCTCCCGCACGTCGACGGCGCGGACCTGGAGACCGGCGACGGCCGTGTGCCGCAGCGCCGGTGCCACACCGAGGTGGCCGACGTCCAGCCCGGCCTCGCCGGCGACGTCGCGGAGCCGGCCGTGGTCCTCCCGCAGACGCGTGGACGCCGCCGCGATGCGGTCGGACTCGTCGTCGAACCGGGCGACGAGGTTGCCGAGGTTGCGCTCCTCGGCGGCCGCCTGGCTGGCGGTGGCCCGGGCCGCGGACTGCAGCGCCTGCACCGCCTGGCGGCGTTGGGCCAGGTCGCGCACCGCCCGGTACGCGGCGCTGTCCCGCACGGCGGTGAGCTCCGCCCGCGCCTCCCGCCCAGCCAGCTCCAGCGCGTCGGCCGCGGCGGCGGCGACCCGCTCCTCGTCGACGGCGGCGGACACCTGCCGCTCCTGCTGGCCGGCCTGCCGCCGCCGGTCGCGCAGCTCCTGCAGTGCCTGCTGGACGGCGCCGACGCGGGCGCGCAGCTCGCCCTGCAGGTAGCCGCGGTAGCCGGTCATGAGGTCGGCGAGCGCGCCGTGGGTGCGTTCGAGCCGGCCGAGGTCCTCGCGGACGGTCTCCAGGTCGTCGAGGTTGTGCGCGACCGAGTCGAGCACGTCGTCGTCCAGCGGCGGCAGCGCCTCGCCGAGCTCGGTCGCGAGCTGGCCGGCCTCGATCCGGTCTCCGATCGTCGGCCTGCGCAGCCGGTACAGCAGGTGCACGAGATTCTGGTAGCGGCCGGCGTCGTTGACGCCGAACAGTTCCCGCCCGACGCGGGCCCGGTAGTCGCGCGCGCCGGCGATGACGGCGCCGTCGCCGAGCCGCTCCCGCAACCGCTCCAGCGGCAGCGGCTGCCCGTCGACGACGAGCGCGACATCGACCCCGACGCGCAGCGGCGTGATGAAGTACTGCAGCCGCGCCTCGCCCGTCGCGGAGGACCAGCGCACGACCGCGCCGAGCGTCAGGTGCCGCTCGCTGCCGTCCTCCGCCTGGCGCCGCAGCTCCAGCCACAGGAACCCCTGCCGGTTGACGCCGGTGGCGCCCTCGCCCATCAGCCACCGGAACGTGGTCTTGCCGGCGCCGGTCGCGTCGAGCCGTTTCACGTCCCCGTCGAGCAGGAACGGCAGCAGCATCTCCAGCGCCTTCGACTTGCCCGCGCCGTTCTTGCCGCGCAGCAGCAGCCGGCCGTCCTCGAACTGGAAGATCTGCTCGCCGTACTGCCAGACGTTGCAGATGCCGGCCCGATGCAACTGGAACCGCGTCACCTCTGCCCCTCGCTCTCGAGCACCGCATACCGGGCGGCGGCCGCCAGCAACACCAATGTCCCATCGGATGCGTCGCCGCGGGCGTTGCGGGCGTCGACCGCGCGTTCGGCGGCGACGTCCTCGTCGGCCTCCGAGTCGGCGACCGTCGCTCCCGCGCGGCCCAGCAGCCCGACCTGCGTCAACAGGTCGACGACGGCGTCGCTCAGTGCGGTGGGGTTTCCGGTGTACGACCCTGCCCACCGCCTCGAGTGCCGTTGGATCAGCCCTTCCAGTATCCGCTCGACGAGTCCCTCGGGCACCGGGACGCCGACCGCCAGCGGCCCACCCCGCGACACGGCCGGCGCGAGCTCGCGGACCAGCGCCTCGACGGTCAGCAACGCGGCCTGCGCGACGGTGCCCGTGCCGGGGAAATCCACATCGGACAGTTCATCGTCGGGATCGAGGAGCGCGGCCCCTTCGGCCCGCAGCTCGGCGTGCAGGCCCGTGTAGTCGGCGAACGCACGCTCGTCGCGGCGCTGCTCCTTGCGCAGCCAGGCCCGCTCCTTCGCGGTGAGGTCGTCCACGTACACGACCGGGCACTCGACGAGCCGCCTGCGCACGGCGTGCCGGGTGCCCCCGGGCCCTGCCTCGGCGGCGGTCGCGATGAACTCCTCCGCGCTGCCGGCCCGGCCGATCGGCGCGGCGAGCAGGTGCGTCACCAGGTCGCGGTCCACGGTGAGTAGCGCCTCCTCCTGGTCACCGTCGACGGTCCCCTGCTCTTCCACCAGCACCCGCCACCGCACGAGCTGCCGCAGCGCCGTCGTCAGCGCCCGCCGCTCCACCGGCCGGTCCACGTCCCCGAGGTCGATCCCGGCCTCGACGGCGGCGCTGCGCACGTCGGCGACGAGCTGCGACAGCAGCAGCTGCTCCGGCCCGGTGAGCAGGACCGCCGCGGTCAGCGTCAGGTACGCGTAGGACCGTTGGGTGAACGGCCCCGTCGCCCGCAGCAGCGGCCGCCCCTGCCCCACCGGCAGCCCCGTCTTGAACAGCCGGGCGAAGCCGGCCTCGACGACCAGCCGGTACCCGAGGAACTGCCCGAACCAGCTCTTGAGCCAGTCCGCGTGCCGCCGCACCAGCGGGAACTCGTCGTGCGTGGGGTGCAGCAGCGGCTGCCCGAGCAGCGCCCGGACGGCCCGCCGCCGCTCCTCGGCAAGGGCGATGTCGTGCTCGTGCTGCTCAGCCATGCCCGCTCCCGGTCCGCTCGGTCTCCGTCTGCTCAGGCTCGCGGCCGACGATCGCGGGCTCGCGACCAGCGACGTCGGGCTCGCGACCAGCGATCTCGGCGCCTTGGCCGACGGTTCCCGTGTCGTGACCGGCGATCTCGTCGCCGTGGCCGGCGACCTCCGTGTCGTGGCCGGCGATGAGGATGGCCAGGTCCTCGGCGGTGAAGTCGCCGCCGGCGGAGCGCAGGGTCAGTGCGTGGCCCGGCTTGGCGGTGAGCTCGCAGCGCAGCCCCAGATCGATCGACACGGTGACCGCCGTGCCCGCCGCGGGGTCGCCGGCGCCGAGGGCCTGCGCCATGAGCTCCAGCAGCAGCTGCATCGCCGGCCCCGAGAGCCGCACCGCGGACAGGTCCGCCGCCGCGGACAGCAGCTCGGCCGCGGCCCGGACCCGTGCGTCCTGCGCGGCGGCGGCCTGCTCGACCAGCAGCCGCTGCTGCGCGCTGCGGTCCACGATCCCGCCGGGCCGGCCGCGCGCGGCCCGCTCGCCGCGTTCGCGCAGCGCCACGGGCACCGTGACCGCCGGCCTCGACCACCAGCTGTCGGTGGCCGGCACGACCGCTTCCGCGTCGGCGGCCAGTCCGAGGTGCCTGCTGCCGTACAGGCCGAACGCCGCGGTGAACAGGTCCGCGGCGGTGCCCGCGTCGGCGGCGTCGAACCAGGCCGCCAGCCGCAGCAGGTCGCGGCGCCGCGAGGTGGCCTGCCCCGAGGAGCGGATCATCCGTTTGGCGTTGGCGAGCAGCGACTGCAGCGCCCGCAGGGTCGCGTCGCGCAGCTGGTTGACCTCGCTGCGCCGGCCGCCGGTGTCCTCGAACCAGGCCCGCAGCGCCAGCCAGTCGTCCAGCGAGTGCCCGCGGGTGCGCTGCACGACGACGCCGAGGTCCTTGGCCGCCTCCGCCAGACCGCCCTCGTCGAGCCGCTCCAGCAGCCCGTCCAGGTGCGGCCAGATCCGCCGCAGGTGATGCTGGATCCTGGGCGACAGCAGCACCACCTCCTCGGTGATCGACTCGACGTAGTCCAGCAGCAGGTTCTTGAACCCGCTGTATTCGCTGCCGTCCAGGTCGTACCGCGCGAGCACCTGCCCCAGGTAGGCGTAGAAGTCGCGGACCGAGTCGCGGAACTGCCAGAACTGCGCGAACACCGCGGCGACCGTGTCCCGCGCCCGGACCATGTCGGCGCCGCCGGGGTCTTCGAGCAGCTCGCTCAGCGCCGCGAGCCCGGTCGCCACCAGGCCGAGCAGCTCCCGGCTGATCTCCCGCGCCGTCTCGGCGCCGGCGAGGACCTCGTCGACCTGCCGCTGCACCCGCTCCCCCAGCGGCGACAGCTGATACCGCGACCGGGTCCGCTGATACTCCTCGATGCTCTTCACCCGCACCGAGTGCGAGCTGGGCAGCAGGTTGCCCCACGCGACCAGCTGGTTGAGCCGGCTGACCGCCGTGTCCAGCGGCAGCCCGTCGATCGCCTCGACCACCTGCTGCGCCGACAGGTCGGTCATCAGCGAGGCGCTGAACAGCCGCATCACGGCCAGGTATGTGCCCCGCTCAGGCACGGTGAGGTACGTGTACGCCTCAAGCCGCTCCAGGTCCTCGGACACCAGCACAGGATAGACGCCGCACAACCCGACCCAACTGAACGTTGCCGATCGACTACCCCTCGCTACCATTGATGGTGATGTACGTCCCGATCCTCAAGGCACGCAAGGGCGAGTTCAGGGCGATCGCGGAGCTGGCCGCCCCACTCGCCCCGCTCGTCATGCCGGTATTCGAGGTCGTCCCCACGGCGAACGGCCCGGGCAAGGACCTGTGGTCGTTCAGCCTGAAGGTCGCGGACTCTGTGCCCGAGGGCCTGCTGATCGCCGTCGACACGCACCGGCTCGCCGTGCCGCTGTCGGGAATCCACAGCCCGTTGGATTACGTCGCCCACGATCTCGCGGCGTTCGGCGTCCCCATGCTGCCCGTCGTACACCTGACGGATCCCCCCGCACAGTTGGCGGTCGCCGCCCACGCCGCCCGGCTCCACCTCGGCCGCGCGCTCGTCCGCCTCACCGGCGACCCACCCGAGGGGCCGATCCTGGCGCCCGGCCTCCCGCCGGAGCAGTGCGACCTGTTGCTCGACATGGCGTCGGTACTGTCGGACCGCGACCTCACCCGCACCGAGCCCCTCGTGCGGAAGTACCTCGCCTGGGCACACCGAAGACCGTGGCGCTCGATCACCGTCGCCGCCGGCGCCATGCCCGCAATCCTGCCCCGCCACACCCCGGCGGAGATCCCCCGCTGGGACCTGGCCCTGTGGCACCGCATCGAGGACCCCGACGTCCAGTACGGCGACTACGGCATCGCCCACCCGCAGACCACCAACCCGCGCTGGCGCCCGAGCCCGAACCTCCGGTACACCGGCGACACCACCTGGCAGATCCACCGCTCCCCTGACCTCGACATGTACCACCTGTGCCGCGCGGTCATCTCCTCAGGCACCTGGCCCGGCCCCGACTTCTCCTGGGGCGACGCCGAGATCGCCGCCCGCGCCGCCGGCCAGCCCGGCCCGGGCAACGCCACCAACTGGCGCGCCTGGGGCACGTCCCACCACCTCGCCCACGTCGTCCACCAACTCACCCAGCTGTAGTCGCCCCGGGAACGGAAACCGCCCGGCACCCTGTGAAAGGGGTGCCGGGCGGTTTTGGGGTCTAGGCCGAGATGTCGATGAACGAGGCCCAGCTGTTGTTGTACTCCGCGAAGTTCGCGTGGTTGTCCGCGGAGCGGGTGTAGACCTGTGTCGAACGGTTCGACACGTTGAACAGCACCGAAGGCGCGGAGACAGCTGCGCCGCCGATGTTGTTCCAGCCGGACCAGCCCTTGTAGTAGTACACGTACTGGGTCTGGCCGCCAGCGGTCGCGGCGTACGCCTCGGTGGTTCCGTAGCGCGGGTTGTAGATCACGCCCGGGTCGCTGGCGAGGCTGCCCTTGAGGTCGATCCAGTCCGCCCAGCCGTTGTAGTAGTACCGGTAGGCGAGCGTGTTGGTCGACGTGCGGGTGTAGACCTCGGTGGTGCCGTAGGTCGGGTTGTAGATGACGCCCGGGTTCCCGGAGACGTTCCCTTCGAGGCTGACCCAGCCGGACCAGCCGTTGTTGTAGTACTTGTACTTCACCTTGTTGTCCGTGGTACGGACGTACACCTCAGTCGTGCCGTACTTCGGGTTGTACAGCAGCGCCGGGTCACTGGCGACCGAGCCGCCGAGGTCGGACCACCCGGACCAGCCGTTGGCGTAGTACTTGTACTTCAGCGTCCCGTCAGCGAACCGGGCATAGATCTCCGTCGTGCCGTACTTCGGGTTGTACAAGATGGACGGGTTACCCGCCAGCTCGCCCCCGAGGTCGTTCCACCCGGACCAACCGCTGGAGTAGTAACGGTAGGCAAGGTGGTTGTTCGCCAGACGCGCGTACACCTCAGTGGTGCCGTACGTCGGGTTGTACAGCACAGCCGGGTCACCCTGCGTGTCGCCACCCAGGTCAGACCAGTCCGACCACTCCGTACCGGCCCGGTACGCGTACACGATCCGGTTGTCCGTCGTACGCCCGTACACCTCGGTCGTGCCGAAACGCTGGTTGTTGATCCCAACGGGCTTCGACGCGATCCTCGGCGGGTCGTTCTGACGGATGTACAGCAACCGGTTCGCGGTGGTGTTCGCCGCGTACGGCTGGTACGTCGCCCCCATGTCCAGGACACCGTTCGTGGCGCTCTGGATGAGCGCCTGACGCACCTGCGACGGGCTGTAGGTCGGGTGCGCCTGCAGGATCAGCGCGGCCGCGCCGGCGACGTGCGGAGACGCCATCGACGTGCCGTCCAGCTCAGCGGTGCCGTACGGCCAGCCGATCATTGCCGACGTGATGTGGGTGCCGGGGGCGAAGATGTCCACGCACGGCCCGTAGTTCGACCAGCCGGCCGGGAATTCCAAGCCGCCATAGGCCCATTGGTCCGAAGCACCGACGGTCAACGCCTCGGGGACCCGGGCCGGTGACTGGTCGCAGGCATTGAGCGGCCGCGGGTTGTACGGGTCGCCGTCGCCGTTACCGGCGGCGATCGAGTAGGTGAGCCCGGACGCGATCGACTTGCGGACGGCCTCGTCCTGCGCCGGGATGATCTCATTGGCACCGAGGCTCATGTTGACCACGGCCGGCTTGACCGCGTTCGCCGTGACCCATTCGATGCCGGCGACGACCTCAGTGAGGTAGCCCTCGCCGTTGCAGTCCAGGACGCGGACCCCGACGATCTTCACCTGCTTGGCCACACCGTACGTGGCGCCGCCGAGCGTGCCGGCCACGTGCGTGCCGTGCCCGTCACAGTCGGAGACGTTCTCCGGCAGGTTGTGTTCGGGCGTGTTCCAACCGTACGGGTCGGGGGACGGGCGGAGCGCCCGGTCGACGAAGTTCCTGCCCCACGAAGCCCGGCCGCCGAACTCGCTGTGCTCCTTGTACAGGCCCGTGTCGATCACGTACGCCGTCACCGACGACGCCGTGTTCGGGTAGGTGTACTGGTAGTTCGGCATCGTGATGCGGCTGTCGATCCGGTCCAGGTTCCAGACCGGATTGCTCTGCGTGTCCGACTTGCGCTGCAGGACATCGCGCGAGACGGACGCCACCGACTGGTCTGCCGCCAGACGCGCGGCCTGGTCCTCGGAGAGACCGCTGACCGCGAAGCCCTTCAGCGCGGCGCTGTACTCGCTGGTGACCTTGCCGCCGTGCCGCGACGACAGACTCTTGGCCAGCGCGGAGACGTTGGTCTTCGCCTGCGCCGTGTTCATGCCGCCGAAGGCGGTGCTCTTCAGCTGAACGATGTAGCTACCGGCAAGGCTCTGGTTCGCGTCGCCGAGAACCTCGCCCCGCGGAGGATTGACCACCTCCGCCGAGGCCGGCGTGCCCGAGACGAGCACCACGCCCGCGGCGGCGAGCGTCGAGACGCCCACCATCGCCCAGCGCCGCGGCCGGCTTACAAGCCGTCCATACGCAGCCCTTTCCATGCCCTTCGTGCTGATGGTTGTTTCCTCCCCACGAGGATCACCCCGGCGGACATCGACGGTTCACGCCAGACGGATGATCGGAATTAGGGAGAGGCTAAGTGGGATGACCCGTTCCCGGCCAGCCCGATCAGATGTTCGTGCCGTGAAGGTCAACCGAAGGGACGAGGTCCGTGCTGCCAGCGGTGGCGGGGTCGATCCTGTCCGGATGTTCGCCATTGGAACCGCGAGGAGCGGTCTCGCGTCCAAGGGTGCATGAGGCGTTTCGGGACCGTGCTGGCGGTGGTGCTCCTGTCGGCCCTCGGGCTGGCCGGGTGCGCCCGCGAGAATGCGGCGGGCGGCGGCGGGCCGTGGGGGCGGACGTTCCTGTCGCAGTCGACGAGCCGCCCGCTCGTCCCCGGCACCCGGATCGAGCTGCGGTTCGACGACGGCAAGGTCGGCTTCCGGGCGGGCTGCAACTACATCAGCGGCGCTGCGCGGATCGACGGCGGGCGGCTGGTCGTCAGCGAGATCATGAGCACGGCCATGGGGTGCGAGCCGCAGCACGCCGAGCAGGACACCTGGTTCGCGACGTTCCTGGAGGCCGGGCCGCAGTTACGTCTTGAGGGCGCGGATCTGGTGCTGGAGGGCGGCGGCACCACGGTCAGCTTCGTCGAGGGCTCGGTGGCCGAGCCGGACGCGCAGCTCGTCGGCCCCGAGTGGACCGTCGACACGCTGGTCGACGGGCAGACCTCCGGCTCGGTGCCGGCCGGTGTGCGCGCGCACCTGACCTTCACGATCGACGGGAAGGTCACCGGCTCCGGCGGCTGCAACAGCCTCACCGGCACCTACACGGTCGACACCGAGACGATCACGTTCACCGCCGTGGCCTCGACCCGCAAGGCGTGCGCCGAGGCCGGCACGGTCGAGGACAAGGTGCTGCACGTCCTGCGGGGCACGGCGCAGTTCCGGATCGAGGCCGGCCGGTTGACGCTGACCGCCGCCGACGGCACCGGCCTGGGTCTCACCGCCGGCCGCGCGACGCCGTCACCCTCATGAGGACGTCAACTGGGCGAGGCGCTGGTTGATGGTATCGAGGTCGAACGGCGTGGTGTCGGGGCCGTCGTCCTCGTTCCAGTCCTCGACCGGGGCGTCGCCGGCGCCGGCCGTACACGCGATCGGACCCGGATCTTCAGGAACGGTGATGCGCTCGACGGTGATGGTGTGCTCCCACCAGTCGCCGAGGTCGTAGACGTACGTCATCCTGGCGCCGCGGCCGGGCAGGAGCTTCGACAGGCGGACCGCTGACTCGTCCTCCGAATCCTCCAGGTTGAGGTACACGTCGCTGTAGTGCTGGCCGGCGGCTTCGAACAGGTGGGCGTGCTCGTCGTCCCAGTCGAACGCGACCTGGATCGCCGCGTGGAGGACCTCCAGGGTCGTCGGGCCCGGCAGCCGCAGGCGGCGCCACACCGTGCTGCTGAGGGCGACCTTCAGCTCGTACACCGGAATCTCCGGACGGCCGGACGCCTTCAGCAGATCGAGGAGGTGGGCACGGTCGGGGTGGTCGCTGGCCTCGATCGTTGCCGTGCCGCCGCACTCCTCGACCAGGTGGTAGCGCTCCTCCGGGTCGTCCTCGGCGAGGGCGACCTCGACGGTGAGCCAGCACCGGTCCGCCTCGGACGGCTCCTCGTCGGACAGCGTCGTCCGGGCGTGCACCGCGAGCATCGGGTGCTCCAGGATCGGCCGCAGGAAGGGCAGCGCGGGGTCGCCGATCACGGCGATGACGCCGAACGCGTCCAGCCGGTCGGCGGCACCACCGGCTCCGGCGGCGGCGAGCAGCTCGGCGGCGGTCGCGGCGAGGTCCCTGCCGTCGAGCCAGCGCCAGGTGGCGCGCCCGGCATCGGCGTCGGACATGTCCCGCAGCCTGGCGAGCAGTTCGGTGACCGGCAGGTCGGGCCGCACGGGCGGCGGCACCGCGAGGCGCGCGGCCGTCTCGCGGCCCAGCGCGGTGAGGCGCCCTTGATGATCGACCGCGCCGAACTCGGCGAGCAGCGTGAGGGCTCCCGCGACTGGCAGCACGCCGCGCCGGAACGCCCGGTACACCGCCTGGAACTCCCGCGGCGACCGGTCCTCGAGCCGCTCGTCGACGCGGTCGTCGAGGTCGTCGAGCGTGGCGCCGTCGACCAGGGCGGCCAGCACCTCGGCGCACGCGATGAGAGCGCCCTCGTGCCGCGGGTCGTCGGACTCCACCGCCAGGACGGCGAGCAGCGCGTCCCACCGCGCGTCGGCCGGGTCACGGCCGGGGCCGTCGACCATCGTCGCCCTGTTGCCGTCGATGCTGATGTACCCGGCCCCGACCGCCGCGGTCCACGGCCGGTGCAGGCCTTCCATGTCGGCGGCGGACCTGACCTTCGCGGGCACCTCGACGCCGGCGACCGCCGCGGCCGCCGGGATGTCGGCCGGCCGCGGCACGCCCTTGGCCGTGACGGTGCGGCCGCCCGCACCGACCCACTCCGCGAGCTTCCGGGCACGGACCATGATGTCGGTCATGGTCAGGTTCTACCAGCCGTGCACCTCCGGCTCGTAGCCGCCGGAGGGCTGGTTGCCGGTCAGGTCGGCGAACGCGCGCTGCGCGATGACCTTGCCCTGCGCGTCGAGGGCGCGGACGGTCAGCTGGAGCGGGCCGGGCAGTTCGACGCGGCCGAGGCCGTTGCTCAGCGGTACAGTCGCCAAAACCTCCTCACCCTTCAGCAGGTCGACCCGGACGGCCTGCGGCGGCGCCACGATCTGGAGGGTGTCCGGCGCCGTGGCGTCGAAGTGGGGCATGCGCATGGCGATCACGGTGTGCTCGGGGTTGCCCGAAACGCCGGCGCCGGTCGGGTGGTTGCGACCGTTGGGTTCCGGGCTCGTGTCGGTCGCGATGGTGATGTACGGCCCGCCGCCCTGCTCAGTCACCGCCATCACGGTGGCGATCTGGCCGACGCCGTCAGGCACCGCGAAGTCGTCGCTCCACAGCACCACGTACTGGATGCCCGGTCCGACGAGTCCGGTGCTGTATGCGAGCGCGTCCGCCGCCACCTGCGCCGCCCTCGGAGCGGGTTTGCCGCGGCCGTACAGCGGGCTCGGGTCGATCCGCTCCGCCCGCGCGGTGCCGGGCGGGGCGACGGCCGCCTCGTAGAACACGACGTCGCCCTTGCTCATGCGGACCCGCAGCCCACGCGGCAACATGCTGGTGTCGCGGACGATGTACCCCGCCGGCTCAGGCTCCCACGTCCGCTGGATTGTTCCGTCGTCCATGTACCGCGGCGCCTCCGAAACCGAGACTTCGTAGTCCGCGGGCCCGAAGAGCAGCGCGTAGCCCTGGTTCTTGTCGTTGCGCCAATCGTCGCGGACGACCGGATCCTCCACATCGGACCAGCCGGTGAGCTCCAGCTTCTTCGCCGCCGCCTTCCCTGACGCGGCGAGGTGAACCATCCGCGGCGCGGCGGTGACCCCGGCGACGAGCGCCACCCTCCGGTTCCCGGGCAGATCCCCGGCGAAGAGCACCCGCAACCGCGCGCGATCGCCCGGCAATCCAAAGGCGGATGGATTATCGACGACCCGATCCAACAACGCGTCGAGGAACGCGGCGTCATCCTTGAGGGATCCGCGCGTCGGCGCGTCGAGCAGCGGCAGCACCTTGCTCGACGGCTCCCCGTCGAGCCTTCCGGGCCCGCCCTCCGGCCTTCCCGGCCCGCCGGACGGCAGCACGAACGCGACCACCCCGACGAGCACCGCCACCATCGTCACCATCGCCACGGCGGTCTTGCGCACCCGCCGGCGCCGCCGCACGACCTTGATGGCGTTGTCGGTGAGGTCGTACAGCTTGGCCTGCTCGGCAACGTCCCCCAGCACCTCCGCGAGCCGCCGCGTCACGACCACACCTCCATCACGTCTTCCAACTCCGGCGCCAGCACCCGCAACCGCCCCAGCGCATGACTGGTCTGGCTCTTCACCGTCCCCACCGACGTCCCCATGACCTGCGCCGTCTCCACCTCGGACAGATCCTCGAAGTACCGCAGCACCACAACGGCCCGCTGCCGCTTGGTCAGCTTGGCCAGGGCCTGCTCCAGCACGACCCGCAGCTCCGCTCTGCCGGTCTCATCACCACTGACGGCCGCGTTCTCAGGAACGCTGGCCGTCGTGTGCTCAAGGAAGCGCCGCCTCCGCCAGGAGCGGACATGCTCGTGATAGAGGATCTTCCGCACGTACGCCTCGGGATCCCCGGCCCTGGAAACCTTGGACCAGTGCGTGGCCGTCTTGATCAGGGCAGCCTGGATCAGGTCCTCAGCCTGCGCGTGCCCGCCGGCAAGCAGGTAGGCAGCCCGGGACAGGCGGGGCAACCGCGCCCGCACGAACTCCCGGAATCCTTCTTCGTCCTCCACGCGGCTCCTCCCAGGACCAGCCTCATTGGAGTACATGCCTCCAACGACAGGCCAGGTTGGAACCGGGTCACCACCGGCTTCGCAACGGCTTGCGTCTATACGAATTCGTGTCGGCTCGGCTACTCTGCGATACAGCCAGGGGAGGGTGGCGATGGCGTCGGGTTCTCGATCAACGGACTTCCAGCGTGCTGTAGCGGCACAACGCAAAGCCGCCGAAGCCGCCAAGCGGCAACAGGCACGAGATGCCGAGCAGCAACGCAAGGAGCAGGTCAAGCAGTACGAGCAGCACCGATCAGCCGAGGCCGCCCGGCTCACGGCGGATGCCGAGCGGCGGATGGCTGCGCTGAACGGTGTCCTGGCGACAGCGCTCGCGCACCCGCCGACAGGTATCGACTTCGCCGCACTGCGGAGGCACCCGCCGGCAATGCCAATCGACCTTGGGCAAGACGCTCGGCCTCTGACGGCACCCACCTGGGCGGACTTCGAGCCGGCGAGACCCGGCGCTCTGGGGCGCCTGCTCGGGGGCGACGCCCGGCACGCGCGGGAACGAGGTGAGGCAGAGCGCAGGTTCGCCGCAGCAGTCGGCGACTACCAGGCGGCGGAGGCCGCTCGGCAGCGTCGGGTGACCGAGGCACGCCGGATGCATGCGCAACGGCTGGCAGCCGCACAGGCCGAGATCGACGCGCACAACGCCTCGGTGGATCAGTTCGCCGCGGGCGTCCGCGACCACGACCGGCACGCGGTGAGCCGGTATTTCCAGATGGTGATCGACCAGGTCCAGGATCCTGCCGGGTTTCCTCCCCACCGCCTGGCTGGCTACGTCCCCGAGTCCACCCTGCTCGCCCTTGAGTGGCGGCTGCCGCCTGTCCAGATCGTTCCCGATCAAAGGGCTTTCAGATGGGTGAAGACGAGGGACGACATCTCCGGTACCGCGCGTACTGCGGCGGAGATCCGACGGACCTACCAGAACCTGGTCGCGCAGATCGCGTTGCGTGCGGTGCACACCGTCTTCACCGCCGGACGCCTCTCCCTGGTGAACACGGTCGTGTTCAACGGCATCGTCGAGGCAATCGATCCTGCGACGGGCCAGACGATCAGGCCGTGCCTGATCACGCTGCGGGCCAACCGTGAGCAGTTCACGGAACTCGTCCTCGCGAACGTCGACCCGGTCGCGTGTGTACGTAAGTACTTCGCCGCCGATGTCTCACAACACCCTGAGGAGCTGCAGCCGGTCCAGCCGGTCATGGAGTTCAAGATGGCCGATCCTCGGATCATCGATCCGGTGGACGTCATCAGCCAGATCGACAAGCGCCCGAACTTGCTCGAACTCACCGCCAAGGAGTTCGAACACTTCATCCACAACCTGTTCACGCGGATGGGGTTCGACACCAAAGTCTTCAGCGCCAGCGGTGACGGCGGTGTGGACTGCGTCGCCTACGACCCCACCCCGATCCGCGGCGGGAAGTACGTCATCCAGGCCAAGCTCTACACCAAGACCGTGCCACCGACGGCAGTACGGGACCTCTTCGGCACGATGCAGCACGAGGGTGCCAAGAGCGGCATCCTGATCACCACGAGCGGGTACGGCCCGAGCAGCTATGAGTTCGCCAACGGCAAGCCGTTGCAGCTCATCGACGGCAGCGGACTGCTCGCGATCTGCAAGGACCACGGCATCCCGGCCAGGATCGTCCCGATCGTGAAATGACGAACGCCTGAGTCGCGAGTCAGTGAGGGTCGGTGCCGCGGGACCACATCTGGGGCCACTTGAACTGCACACCGTTGACCAGGGCGGAGACCCGGACGTCCGTGAACGGGTCGCGAACGTAGTGCACGCGATCGGCTGCGGGGTCGTGTTCGTCGACCTCGACGAGTGCCAGCCGGTAGTTGTCCGCGTTCTGGCCGGCGCGGATCTCGCGGTTGGTGACGAAGAAGCTGTCGTGGCCGGCCATCCGGCCCTTGACCTCGATGTGGACGATCTGCTCGTCCTCCCCCGCCGACCGGACGTCATAGCCCGGGTTGTTGTGCGCCATCACCTGCGGCACGCGGCCGAGGCGCTGCTCGGCCGCGACGACGGCTCGGATGGCGCGGCGCTCGATCGCGGCGAGATCCTCCATGTACTCGGCGACCGGCTCCTCCCGGCGTCCGGCGCGGCGGTCGATCAGGCCCTGCGGCACGACAAGCGCCACGGCCGCGATAGCGGGTGGGCGTACCTGCGTGTGTGCCTCCTGGTCCAGCTCGGTCATACGGCGAGCGAGCCGGAGACGGAGGTCCTGGGCGCGCTGCTCAGCCGTTGTCGGCTGCATGGCGGGTTTGCCGCCCTGCATGACGATGTTGGTGAGGCGGGCTACCTCGTCGCGCCAATGCTGGATTTCCTGCGTCAGCCGCTCCTGTACGAGGCCTCGCGTGCGGCTGACCTGTTCCCGCCGGGCCGCGCCGACGTGCGCGTACCAGGCGGGCAGGTCCGTGCTGGCGGCCCAGTGCTCTGCGGTGCGCCGGGCACCGTTGAGCCAGGAGGCGTTCAGAAGGTCTACGGTGAGCTCGCGGTCGTAGTCGCTGGGCGCGTCGTAGTCCAGGAACGGCGCGACGCTTGGCTGACTCCGCCCGTCGTTCCACAGCTCGACGTACTGGAACCGTTTGGCGACGGTGCGCTCCAACCCGTCGATGATCTCTTCGTGCAAGGCGATTAGCAGGCGCGGCTCCTCGGTCGGGTCAAGCCGGTCGACCATGATCGTGCCGCGTTCGAGGGCTTCCCCGTACAGGTCGATCATCCGCTGCACGAGCGCGTCGAGCAGCGGGTGGCCAGGTGCGAGGAGCTGCGCGGGAGGGGCGCCGTCGACGCGGAGGTGCGAGCGGTCGAAGCAGATCCGCTCATACCGCAGGTTGATCGGTGCCGCGGGTGTTCGCAGCTCCCGGACTGACTGCGGCACGCTGGGGATCTCCCAGCGGCCTGGCTCGCGTCCCCGGATGCGGCCGCCCGTGCGGTCGAACGCGTCGCGGAAGAACCCTTCGATGTAGTGCGGCTGGAGACGCAGCAGCCGCGCTTCTTCCAGGTCTCGGCGGGCGTTGTCGGCGTCGGACACGGAGCGCAGGTCGTGGTGCAGCGCGCGTTCCTGGACGAGCTTCACGGCGGTGTCGCCGACGCGTTCGTCGATGACCCGGTCGAGGTGGGCCCTCACCTGCGGGTCCTCGCCGCGCCGGATCGCGTCGAGCAGCAGCTCGTGCAGCGGCTGGCCCTCGAACGCCTCGCCCAGGACGTCGAAGACCTTGCCGCCGAGCGCGGCGTTCTGCTCTTCGATCTTGGACAGCAGCCGCTCGAAGACGGCGCCCTCGCGAGTGTTGACGGCGACGAGGTTCCACAGGTGGCACATCTCGTGCTGGCCGATGCGGTGGATGCGGCCGAAGCGCTGCTCGATCCGGTTGGGGTTCCACGGCAGGTCATAGTTGACCATGAGATGGGCGCGTTGCAGGTTGAGACCCTCACCTGCCGCGTCGGTCGCTACCAGCACCAGACAATCAGCGTCGGACGTGAAGCGCTCCTGGACGGCACGTCGAGCGTCGCGGGACATGGCGCCGTGGATGGAGACGACGGCGTTCTTCCCGGGCAGCGCCTGGCTGATCCCGTCGACGAGGTAGGTCAGCGTGTCGCGGTGTTCGCTGAAGATGATGAGCTTCTGCGGCGCATGCCGCTCCAGCAGGAGCTTCAGCTCGGTCCACTTGCGGTCGGTGCCTGACGCGCGGACCTTCGCCGCCAGGTCGACCAGTCCTTGCAGCACCGAGATCTCGAACCGCAGCTCTTCGGCGGATTGAGCCGCGGTGGCCGCGTCGACGAGCTGCTCCTCGGTCTCCTCCATCGTGTCGGCGAGGTCGTCGTCAAGGATGTCGGCCAGTTCGATGTCCGGCAGGCGCTCTCTCGTCGTCGGCTTGGTGAGCAGTTCGTTGAGGCGCTGTTCGAGGCGGGCCTGCCGGCGCTGCAGGGAACGCAGGATGGCTTCGGGGCTGGACGCCAACCGGCGCTGCAGCACGGTGAGCGCGAAGCCGACCCGGTTTCCGCGGACCGTCTCACCGGCACTGCGCAGCTGGTCGACGCGGTCCCACTCCTGCCGGACATACTCCGTCACCGCCTCGTACAGCTCGACCTCGAGCTCCGACAGCTCATACGGCACGGTGTACGCGTTGCGCTGCGGGAACAGCGGCTTGCCGGCGAACGTCAGCAGCTCCTCCTTGACCCGCCGAAGCATGAGACCGTCAGCGCCGAGGTTGTGCTCGTCCTTGCGGTATCTGCCCTCGAACCGGTCGGGGTCGAGCAACGCCAGGAAGAGCTGGAAGTCCTCTTCCTTGCCGGCGTGCGGGGTCGCGGTCATCAGCAGGAGGTGCTGTGCCGCCTTGCCGAGCGCTTGTCCGAGCTTGTACCTGCGGGTGCTCTGCAGCTTCTTGCCGAAGTAGTGCGCCGACATCCGATGCGCCTCATCGACCACGACGACATCGAAGGCCGAGTGGCCGATCTGGTCGACCAGGGCGTCACTGCGCGACAGATGGTCCATCCGGGCGATCAGCCGCGGATGCTCGTCGAAGATCGACTCTCCCGGCGGTGTCGCGGCCACCAGGTCGGCGGTCAGGATCGCGAAGCGGAGCCCGAACTTCTCGCTCAACTCGTCCTGCCACTGGTTGACCAGGCCGCCGGGCGCGACGATCAGGCAGCGCGACAGGTCACCGCGGAGCATCAGCTCCTTCAGGTACAGGCCGGCCATGATGGTCTTGCCGGCGCCCGGGTCGTCCGCGAGCAGGAAGCGGAGCGGGACCTTGTCGAGCAGGTGCCCGTAGACGGCCTCGATCTGGTGTGGCAGCGGCTCGAGGTCGCTCGTCGTGACGGCGAGCATGAGGTCGGACTGGGCGGCCGCACGGATCCGCATCGCCTCGGCGGCCAGCTTGAAGTCCGTGGTGTCAGCGTCGAACGTCGTGCGGTGGACCTCGACGATCTCCAGCGCCGGCTCGTTGACCCGCATCAGGATCTGCTCGCCAAGCACGCCCTGCTCGGTGCGGTACACCAGCCGGACGGAGTCCGGACCCATCGGCGCTACGGCAATGACCTCGACCGGGCCACCTGGCACCACACCGCTAACAGAGGATCCGGGCACCAGGTCTTCGAGCCGCATGGTCCTGAGCTAACCCGAAATCGCATCGACCGGTCATAGGTCTCGCGTCGATGAAAGCTCGTCTTAACGGTCGGTGGTGACGTTCCACTCGCATCTCTACCGTTACCTCGGTGCAAGTAGTTTCGGTGATCAACTACAAGGGTGGGGTCGGCAAGACGACGCTGACCGCGAACCTGGGCGCCGAGTTGGCCCGACGCGGACAAAACGTGCTACTGATCGACCTCGATCCGCAGAGCAGCCTGACGTTCTGCTTTTACCAGCCCGACGAATGGCGTTCGGAGCTGCGCGAAGCACTGACGATCAAGCGATGGTTCGACTCCATCGAGGACGGCATCCCCAAGGTCGCCCTGGCTGACCTGGCCGTCCAGCCGCGCCCGGTCAACGCGGCACTCCCCGAGGGCAGCGGACGACTCAACCTGATCGCGTCACATCTGCAGCTCATCGATGCTGATTTCAAGCTCGCCCGCAGCATCGGTGGAATCGAACAGAAGTTCGATCCAGCGCTCTATCGAGTCCGCTGCGCACTGGCGAGCGCGCTGCACGACCAGTCGTTTGCGGAATACGACTGGGTGCTGATCGACTGCCCGCCGAACTTCAATGTGGTGACCCAGGCGGCCATCGTCGCCAGCGACCATATCCTGATCCCAGCGAAGGCCGACTACCTGTCCACGTTGGGCATCGAATACCTCTACGGCAACGTCGATGAACTGGTGCAGCGGCACAACGAGCACTCACTGAAGCACGCGAGGACCCGACACAGCCGCATCGACCCGAACATGGCCGGCGTCGTGTTCACCATGATCCAGTTCCACGGCGGCCGCCCGATCTCGGCGCTGCAGTACTACATCGACTCGGTGCGCGCCCTCGGCGTGCCGGTGTTCAGCACGTACATGCGCGAGAACAACACCCTGTTCGCCAGCTCCGTACCGCGCGGCGTGCCGGCGGTGCTCCGCGAGCGGGTCACCTCGCAGATCAACATCGAGCTACGCACCCTGGCCTCCGAATTCCTCAACACCCTCCATGCCGAAGGGGCAGCCGCGTGAGCGACGTCGCGAAGCTTTCCATGACCGTCCTGCAGCGGATCTCCGAGTTCCTGGCGACCCTGCCCGAGGACCAGCTCGTCGACATCGCCGAAGGCCGGGCCACGCTGACCTACCACCCGTTCGGCGCCGCCACGCCGGCCGCACCGGCGGCGCCTGCCAAGAAGGCTCCTGCTCGGCGGACCGCCGCCGCGAAGCCGGCCAAGGACATGTCGGTAGTGGTGGATGATCTCGCCAGCCTGCAGACCCGGGATGAGGGTGAGCGCTACCTCAAGCCCATGCTGGTCGGCGACCTCCGCGCCGTTGCCGCGCAGCTCGGCATCGGTGGCGTGAGCAAGACCCCGAAGGGCGATCTGATCACGATGCTGGTGGAGCGGACGATCGGCGCCCGGCTCAACTCGCTCGCCGTCCGCCAGCTGTAGCAGTCGTCATCCGGCCTGGAAGACCGTGTCCACGTGCCATTCCAGGAAGTCGCGGTGCGGCCGGTCGGCGGCGCGCTCCGGCACGGCGATCGACTGGCCGTGCCGGGAGTAGAACTCCTCGCCGTTGCCGAAGTCCTCGCGCAGCCTCGGGCTGACCAGCAGCCGGTGTTTCGGGTCGACGCTCAGGTACCCCCTGTCGAACATGATGTGTACGTCGGACCGCAGCAGCAGGCCGTTGTCGAGCCGGTGCTGGCCGCCGCTCGGCAGCGGCAGGATGTGCGCCGCCTGCAGCACGGGCCGGATCTTCGCGCCGGTGATCGCGCAGCGGTGGCGGTACGCGTCGAGGACGACGCCCTTGAACGCCTGCTGGCCGAGTCGCTGCGGCTGAAGGCGCGGGTCGCCGTAGACGGGTCCGGCGCGGTGCCAGGGTTCGCTGAGGTCCAGTTCGACGGCCGGGCCGGCGAGGCGGTGGATCACGTCGCGGAAGTAGCCGGCGTACGCGCCGTCGGCCAGGTCGTAGCCCTTGCCCTGGACGATGTTCGACGCGAAGTCCGGCGGCGGCCCGGCGTCCTCGTCGGCCCCGAAGAACCGTGTGTCGCGGACGAAGAGGCAGCCGATGATCGGGTCGTCGCGCGGCGAGATCGGCTGGTGCCGGTACCGGCTGATGGCATCGCGCATCTGCTGGAGGCTGGCGGTGCCGTTGCCTTCGCCGAACAGCTCCCACGCTTCTGAGATCGGCAGCCGGGCGAAGCCGCTGTAGAACCCGCCGCCGACGACCCGGTTGTGCGGGTGGTGGGACTTGAAGAAGAATGGCTCGCCGACCTGCAGCGCCCGGAACGCCTTGTCACTGGCGGGACGCCAGAAGTTGACCTCCTGCAGGTGCGGGCGCTCGGCGAGGAACCGGTACCACTGGCCGTCGGTCACGCCCACGTAAGCCCTCACGGCGAACAGTGTGCTCCATCGATGCCGCTATGGCGTTACGACTCGCCTCCTACGTATGCATGGCCTCCGGTTGGTCTGGTTGGTGCGTCCCGATCCGATCGGGGAACCAACCGCCACCAACCGGTTGGCACGCTGTTGGCGGCGGTTGATCACGGTTGGGGCTTCGCGACGCACGAAGGCACCCAACTGGAGGCATGTCCGGCAGGAGGGGTCGCACACGCGCGGCACCGCTGCTGCCTTGGAGGCATGGATGACACAGCCCCACCACGACCCGGTGCTCTACGCACAGTCGTTCCTCACCGATCGGGACCATCGCCTGCTCGACTGGCTGTATGACCACCAGGTCCTGAGCGCGGCGCAGATCACCGCGGCGCTGTTCAACCGGCAGGACGCCGCCCAGGAGCGTCTGCTGCGGCTGTACCGGCTGCGGCTGCTGGAGCGGTTCCGCTCGGCGCGGCTGGCCTCGCCGGGCTGGCACCACGTCCTCGACCAGGCCGGCGTCGAGCTGGTCGCGGCGCTGCGCGGCGACGCCGTGCCGCGGCGCGTGGACATCACCGCGCAGCGCCGGCGCATCGCCGCCAGCGCGAACCTGCCGCACCTGCTCGGCGTCAACCAGTTCTTCGTGGATCTCATCGCGTACGCCCGGCACCGCCCCGGCGACGCCCTGCTGCGCTGGTGGTCGGAGCGGCAGTGCGCGGCCCCGCTGCGGTTCGGCTCGGTGAGCATGCACCGGGTCCGCGCCGACGGCCACGGCATCTACCAGGAAGGCGACCTGCGGGTGGCGTTCTTCCTCGAGCTCGACCGCGCCACCGAATCCGTGCCGACGCTGGTGGAGAAGGTGCAGCGGTACGAGCAGCTGGTCACCGAGGGTGGTCCCGCCTGGCCGGTGCTGTTCTCGCTACCGGACCACACCCGCGAGCAGCACCTGCACCAGGCCCTCGGCCGCCAGCCGCGAGCGGTCCCGGTCGCGACGGTCGCCCGGGACCGCCTGCTGGACGGCACGGGCGTCGCCGACGCGGTCTGGCTGCCGACCGGCGCGGCGGGTGCGCCGGAGCCGCCGCGCCGCCTGATCGACCTCGGCCGGCTCGGCGACCCCGCGGACGACAGCGCGCTCCTGCGCCTGGACCGCCGCCCGCTCGGGCAGTAGCAGGCATTCGGTTCGCCGGCCGATTCTTGGCCGGCGAACCGCCTGTTGGATCTTCGCCACCCCGGGTGTTGCCCCGGGCGGATGGGTAGGCGTACCCCTAGGCGGGCCAAGACCCTGGATTCCGGCGCCAACGGGACCCAACCTCTTCAGCACCGTCGACAGATTCCCGGCCGCAGGCAGCCGTACAGCCGCCGCGTAGCGGGTACGGTCGATCCCTCCGTCGCCGTCGCGACGCCGTTCCCGATGCCGCTCGATCCCGTACCGTCAGCTGGCGTACCGGACGGCGGGTACGACCTGGAACGGGAACACAAGCCGGCCGGGTACGACGCGGTACTGGGCAAGACCCGGGAACGGGTGCATCAGGGCGGCGCGGTACGCGGAACCGGTACAGCACGCGGGAACGCCGGGCGCATCCCCGGTACGAGAGCGCATGACCGCTGATTTGCGGCTGGCGGGACCGTACGGCGTTCCGTACTCGTTCCGTTCCTGCCGCCCGTACCGCTCCAGACGGCAGTTGCCCAACGCGTTGCGCAAACTCGTTGTCCAACCGACCTGGCAGGCCCGTTCCCACTGCCAACCGGCTGGTCAACCCACCGGCCGTTCCCGTACCCGTTGCCCAACCCGTCCGCCGTTCCCGCACGTGGTTGGTCAACTCGTCCGCCGTTCCCGTACCCGGTTGCCCAACCCCGCGCGCCGTACCCGTACCCAGTTGGTCAACCCGGGTACGGGTACCAGTGAGGCACCTCTTCGCTCAGGATGGGAACGGGGACGGGCTCGCTGAAGAAGGCGTCGTGGACGGCACCGTACCCGGCGACACCGTCTTGCAGCGCGCGTCCCATTCCGGCACCCGTAGCAGCGACGGCGCGCTCATTCCCTCCCGGCTCGCCGTCGCCGCGAACGCGATTCCCCGCACGCAGACCATCGCCACGTTCGGGAAGTTGTCGGCGTTGCGGAAGACCTCGATGTAGTCGACGTCGGAAATCTTGTCGGGTGGGGCGCCTTCTTTGCCGCCGCGGTCGCCGAGTTGTTCCGAGCAGCCGGCCAGCGCCAGTACCAATGCCGCCGCCAGCGCCAGGCGCTTCATTTCGCGGCCGGGCAGGTCGGGTCCCATTCGGGGACGCGGACGAGGTCCGGTGCGGCGTAGGAGTCCTCGCCGCGGGCGCCGCTCGAGGTGGCCGCGAATGCGATCCCGCGAATGCACACGCGGGCCACGTTCGGGAAGTTGTCCGCGTTGCGGTACACCTCGATGTAGTCGACGTCGGAAATCTTGTCGGGTGCGGCGCCCTCGTCGCCGCCGCGGTCGCCGAGCTGTTCCGAGCAGCCCGCCAGCGCGAACAGTACAGCCGCCATCGCAAGCATGCGTTTCATCGGTTCCCCCCGTTGTGCGGATGGGGTGGAGGCCGCCGCGGCACAGCAGCGCTGGCGTGCCGCGGGTACAGCCCCCGATACCGATGAAGGTAGGGACAACCGTCGAAGCGTTGGGCGTTTCGGCCGATGGGTTGACCAAGTCTTGAGCAGTCTCAGATGCCCGTACGGAACTCCATGGTGCCCTTGCGCTGCCCCTGCATGAGGCGAATGGCCAGCTCCGCGTTCATGGCGAGCTGGTTGAGCAGCTGCACGACCGTGCCGAGGACCTTGATGGCCTTGGTCATCGCGGCCAGGGCCTTCTCCTCTTCGAGCAGTTTCGCGGCCGCCTTGGTGGCCCGTTCGAACGCCGGCGGGCGGGCCTTCTCCACGAGGTTCTTCAGCTTCGACGTCAACCGCTGGATCTCGCCGTCGAGCTGCCGCTGCTTGAGCAGGCACTGCTGCACCTTCGGCGGGCAGACGAGCGCGGCACGCTCCGCCTTCCGCGCGTCCAGGTCCTTTCCGACAGCCTTGATGTCGTCGTCGATCTCCTTGAGCCGCAGGTCCTTCTCGGCCTTCTTGGTGGTCGCGTCGAGCACGCTCTGCTCCTGGTCCGGCAGGCGTTCCTCGAGGTTCGCCTTTCGGCGTTTCAGCTGCTCCTCGGTCGCGCGGTCACCGAGTTTGTACGGGTCGGCGCCGAGCCCGAGCCAGGCCTTCGTCGCCTCCTCCGCGAGCTGCGCGAGGTCACCGATTCCGGGCACCGCCCCGACCGTGGCGAACAGGAACTCCCGCAGCCTCGTCGCTTCGGGCTCCAGCGTCAGCGCCGCATACAGGTACCCACCCGCGACGGCGATTCTGCCTTTCCCTTGGGCGATCCGGACCATCTCATCGATCGCGGCGCGGGTGTTCGGCAGCGGCCATTCCGAGACGCTTTCCCAGTACGTCATGGCGCGCGCCATCGCGTTCACGTCGATTCTGCCGCCCGAGACGGAGCTCAGGAACCCGGCCAGCGCCGTCGCCGCGAGCGCCCGCCTGTCGGCAATGTCGGCGTCCACCCAGAAGCTTTGCCCGGCCTTGTTGAAACACCCACCGGTCCACGTCGCGACCCCGTTCGGCGGCAGCAATCCAAGTTCCGCGGTGCCACCCGGCACAGGCGGATTCGTCAACGCCGGAGACGCCGAAGTGCGCAGCGTCGCCCAGATCCCGATGTCGGACGTCACGGTGAGCACCGTCCGGTCCCCGTCACACGGCGCTTTCGGATCCGCGACCAGACCCTTCATGAGCCCATTCGCCAGAGTGTCAACCACGTCGATGCGATACCCCACGGTGACCTGCCGCCGCACGGTCCGCCCGGTCCCGTTCTTGGTGGCGGTCATCGCGATCTCATAGGTCCCCGGCAGCGGCGCATTCCACACCACGCTCGGTCCGCTTTCGCCGAGCGGCGTGCCGTTGACGCTCCACGTGTACGAGGTGTCGACCGCCGGACTCGACACCACCAACCGACGCGACAACGCCCTTCCGGGAATCTCGACGACCTCGAAATCCACCGGCGCCGTGATGGTGAAGGTCCCGGTCGCGAAGCCGCAGTGCAGCGGCGGCGTCACCGTGCAGAAGCTCAGCTTCACCTCATACCTGCCGGGCGCCAGCCCGTCGACGGTCGCCTCGGCACCGTCCCGCTCGGCGACCGGCTCGGCGGCGCCCTCCGCGTACACGTCCCAGCTGATGAGGCCCGTGTTCGGCGCGATGTCGACCGCCTTCAACGCCACCGACGTGCCCGTCACGGTGATGGCCGGCGTAGCGCTGGGGCCGCCGTCACCCTTGACCGTCCCGGTGACCTTCCCCGCCGGGCCGGACACCCCCGCCTCATCGACCTCCGCCGACCGGCACCCGACAAGCTTCCCGGCCACAGGCGCCGTGAACGAGAAGTCGACCGTCGTGTACACACCCTGCACACGCTGATACCCGACGTTCGCGAGGTCCTCGACGACGCCGTACGAGTTGTCGACGAACTTCAGCTCAAAATAGAAGTCGTTGGAACCCCGGCCCGCCATGGTGGCCGTGCCCGACATTTCCGCACCTGCACTGATGTTGTCCATGACGAGATGCGCCGGCCCGAGGTCCGTGTTGCATCTGTCGGCCGGATATCCCGTGCTGCTACTCGTAAACGCGATGGGCCGGTCCCCTGGATCGGCCTGCGCAGCGGTCTCGGAAAACGACAACGTCGCCACGACAACGGCACCCGCCAAGGCACCTGCCAGGACACGACGCGAGCGGGAAAGACGCATGCCTCATAGAACCGTAGGACATGCCGCCCAGCCTTCGGTCAAACCCGCGAACCCATCACACCATGTGGTCAACCGACACCAGCCGGTTCGCTATATCACCTCGCCGCTCACGTCAGATGCGGTCGACCTTCAGGCCCTCAACGAACGCCACGAAGGCAGCGGTCTCGAAGGTGAGCGCCGGCCCGTTCGGGTCCTTGCTGTCCCGCACCGCCACGATGCCGGTCAGGTTGTCGGCCACCTCGACGCAGTTGCCGCCGTTGCCGCCACTCCGAGTGCTCTTGAGCCACTGGGCGCCGGTCAGGTCGATCATCGAACAGCCTCGGCAAATCGCTCGATAAGGTTCGGCCTCCGAAACCGGCTCGATCTGGAGAGGCAGGCGACCTGCCAGCACAAGCTGCCGCAAGGCCTTGACCTGCTCAATGTAACCTACCTAGAAATCTTCTATGTAGGTTACATTGAGGAGGTGGACAGTCGCGATGGCGTCGAGCTGCTGCTGGATGCCGGGTTGGATCGGCGGGTCATGGGCAGCGCCGAGGTCGAAATCGGCGTCGGCGACGGCCGGTGGTCACGTCACCAGGTGATGCTGCTGCGCCACTCGCCGAGCCCGGTGGAGATCGACCGCGCCGTGGCGGCGCTCCGGCCGCACGTGGACGGCCTGCTCTTCGTGGTCGCGCGGGCGGGGCGTGCTTTGAGGCAAGCCGCTGAGCGGGATCACCGCATCGCATACGCAGCGGTTGACGACGCGATCGTCCATTTCCAGGGTGAGGTACACCGGTCCGGTGAGCAACGGCCGGCTCCTCCTGTGCACTCGGGGCGCTCCAGCTGGGCCCGGCTGGCGATGCTCCGGCTGTTCGCGCTGAACGCTGAGGAGCCGTTGTCGCAGTCGGAAATAGCGCGTCGGCTCGGGATGTCGCACGTTGCGATCGGCAAGCAGCTTCCGATGCCCGGCGAGCTGGTGGTGCGCACACCCGGCGGATGGCAGGCGATCGACCGGGCAGGATGCTGGGACCGGTTCATGCTGGAGTATTCGGGGCCACGCGGTCTGACCACGTACTGGGCGGCGACCGGAGACGTCGCGGCGCAGCTCGCACGGATCGAACAGGTGGCACGGGACCGAGGCGACGCCCCTCCGGCCGTGTCCGGCGACCTCGCCGCCGATCTGTACGCACCGTGGCGACGTCCGGACCGCATCATCGCCTATGTCGTCGATCAACCTCCCCTGGAGGAGCACGGTTTCGCGACCGTACGGCCCGCGGACGCGACGGTCGAGCTGTGGACTCCCCGGGACCCGACCGTCCTGACCATGTCCCGCGAATGGCCGTCAATGACAGGTGGGACCCAGCGCCGCTACACCGACCCGCTGATCGCTGCATGGGACCTGCGCAGGTCCCCCGGCGGCGACGTTGACGAGGCTGTCGAGCAACTTCGAACGCGAGCACTGCGGGAGCGACTGTGGTCTTGAAGCGCCATGTCGAGCTTGTCGCCACCTCATACGCAGACGAGCTGTCCATCCGGTCGCTCGCGGAAATCAGCGCGATCACCGTCGACCAGAACGTGCGCATCATCGGCGGGCAGATGGCTTCGCTGCTCCTGACCGCCTTCCCCGTTGCTGGAGTCGCCATACGCCGCACCCGCGACGCGGATGCCGCGATCACGACCGAACTCGCCGGCTCAGGTGTCATCCATCAGCGTCTCGTCGACCACGGGTATGCCGCCACGAGCGGCAACAGCTACATGCGACCGGTTCCGGAGCTCGCCGTCGCGGGCGGTCCCGTCCCGGAGCTCGCCGTCGACCTGCTCATACCTTCGTTCGACGGACGCTTCCGACCTCAGGAGCACGGAGGTCGCGCGTTCGATTCGGCCCCTGGGCTCGCTCCCGCTCTGGCCGCCGAACCCATCGTGATCGACGCCGGGGCGCGGATGCTCGACGGCACGAGGCTGGAATTCACCGTGCGAGTGCCAGCAGTGGAGCTCGCGCTCGTCATCAAGGCGCTCGCGTACGGCTCCCGCCTGGAACCCCGGGACGTCGAGGACATCTACCGCCTTCTTGAAATCCGCGACAGCCACCAACCCGACGAGATCGGTGGTTGGCGGCTGCACGAGGCTCCGCTACGAGGCTCGCGCCGCGATGCCGCAGCACACCTGCACGAACTTGCCCGGCGCAGTCGACGCCGCTCCGACGTCGAAGTGCCGACCGCCCGGCTCGCAACGCTGATCGCGGCTGTGGTTGCTCGACCTGACTGACCACACGGTCACAGCGGTGGATCGCGCGCCCGCCTGGCGATGTTCTCGGCGTTGAGCTGGCGGACCACGTCCTCGACGGCGTCCTTGTCGGTCACGTTGATGCCGTGGGCCTGCAGCTCGGCCGCGATCTGTTTCGCCGGGCCCCAGGACGTCTCGTCGTCGACGGCGGCTTCGAACTCGGGCAGCCACATGTCGACGTCGGCCACGACCGGCGTGATCCACTCGTCGGCGACGCTACGGCGCTCCAGGGCGAACCGCACCCAGCTGCGCAGCGCGTCGGGCAGGGCGGCTCGCTCGTCATCGTCGAGGAAGGCTTTGCGTGGCAGCCAGTCGGCGAGGAACATGCCGACCGCGCCGGGGCTCCAGCCGAGGGGGCGGTTGTTGAGGTAGCCGTCGCCGTAGTCGAGGAAGAGGTCGGCCAGCCGTCGGTACACCTCGGAATCCACCGACCGCTCGACGAATGCCTCGACAAGTTCGCGCCGCTCGGTGCCACCCAGCGCGACGAACTCGGGCCACTCCGGCAGGTGCTCGCGACACCGCGCCCACGCGAGCGCCCGCAGGTCGACGAAGGCCTCGTCGTCGTGCCGCGGCCACAGCATGTCGGTGTGCCGCAGCGCGTCAGCGAGGTCGGCGAGGGCGTCGGCGACTGGCACCTCCTCGATCGGCATCGGCACTTCGTCGTCCTCCCGCGTGCCCTCCCACGCCTCGGCCGCGCCGGTCTGCAGCAGCTGGAGCTGCTCCACGGCCAACCCGCCACTGGTGAGGATCTGCGCGAGGAGGGTGTGCGTCTCGTACTCGAGGAACAGGACCCGCTCGCTGTCGTATAGATCGACGGCGCGCATCGCTCGTACCGGCGAAAATGCCGCATCGGGCCAGGATGGCGACGGCTGAGACTCTTGCAGAATTTCGATCGTCCCGTCGAGCAGCTTGTGGTCGCTCGGCTGAGCCACCATCCGCAGCGCGACCACGGCGGCCAGGCCGTGCGGGGACGGGTGGGAGCTGCAGCGGCCGACCACCTCGAGGATAAAGGTGTGCTCCGCCTCCCGGTCACCGAGCGGCGCGTGCAGCCACGCCTGTCCGAGCCACCCGGACGCCCACTGCTCGACCTCAAGGCGATCGGTATAGGTGAGCAGGTCCCGGGCCGCGTGGACCAGCCGGTCCGAGAGCCGCAGCTGCCGGACAGGACCCTGCCGACGGGTCTTCGGCTTGCCCCGCCCAGCTGGGCGCCCACGACTCTTCGGACTCATCCCGACAGTTCACCACACCGGTGGCAGGCATTGAGCGGCTTCGGGCCTGGCGCGCTTACGGTTCACCTCGCACTGCCGCCTGGCGCATGAGCTCGGCGAGATACACGCCTACCGGCGCCTTGATCGACTCCGGTTCTCCCCACCAGAGATCAGGCACCTGGACGCGGACCGTGAGCAGGCGGCAGGCGCTCACCGCGGCCGCCAGCGCGATGTGCAGACCGCGGGCAGCGATCCTGAGATCCTCGACGACCTCGATGAGCTTCGACGCGGCGGCCGCGATGACCGGGTCGACATTCGCGCTCTCGCGGCCGATCACTGCATACACGGCGTGCGGGTCGCCCTCGGTCTCCGTTCGCAGGACCGCGCGCATTATCTCGGTGAAGGCGCCACCTTCCGCCTCGTCGTCATCCTCCTGCAGGTCGACCTCAGAAGCATGCTTCTCGAGGATCGCTTGGGCATCGGCACAGGTGGTGTCGAACATCCCGGCGCCAAGGAGATTGAGGAAGAGCGTCCGGGTCATCGCCGACGGCGGCACCGCGCTGTCCTCGTGGAAGGGCTTGACGAACAGGTCCGGGTCACCGCAGGGGCATTGCGAATGGCGGCGAGCGCGGCGACCTCTGCCCGCACCGATCCGGTAGGCATCGCCCAGTCAGGGATGGGGTCGAGCTGGACTGCGCAAGCATCCGACAGGTGCGCTACCTGCGCAGTGTGCCAGGCGGCTCGGGCACCGGCGGCTCCGCTTCGGCGGCGTTCCTTGGCCTGCGCCGCCCGTCGGCGTTCTGCCGCGCTCGGAGTGATCGCTTTCCCGACGGCCAGCAGCATGCCGGCGTCGCAGTCGACGCAGTGCTCGAGGTCGTTGCGGGCGAGGATGTTCACCAGGTGCTGGCGAGAGCGCAGGGAAAGAGGCCCGTCACAGGACGGGCAACTGGTCCCGACAACGACAGCACGGACGCCTTCTGCGGCGACGAGGTATGCCCGACTGAACCCGACACCCGCTTCATCGCTGATGTCGGCGCTCTTCGCGCGCCACCTTGGACGCGGCGGTTCTGCGGAGGTGTCGATACCGTCGAGGGCCCAGTACCGTTCGCCGATGGTGATCGTCCGCTGGTCCGCACCTGGAACTGGCTCGATCTCCAGAGCCAACGACTCGGGCAATAGCGCACCCGCTTGGGCCGGCTGCTCGGCACTCATCGGGACAGCATGTCAATGCATGACTACGCGATTACAGTTGCGACCTTGGATGGGTCGAACAACGCGCGAATCACGCGGGCGGTTCCACCACGAAGACACCTCGACCGGGTTGACCCAATACAAGGCCTTGGGCCTTGAGCTCCACCATGGCGAACTGGATCACGGTGGCGCTCACATCGTAGATCTCCCGGAGTCGCTGGGTGCTCGGAAGCTTGTCGCCCGGCTTGAGGATGCCGGCCGCGATCTGCACTGACCGACGGCCGGCCGTGGCACCTGACCGACCCCTGTGCGGGACGGGAGTTGCTGCTGCCGTACGAGGCGGCCAAGGCCACCCGGCTCGCGTTGGCGGACCTGATGGATGCGGCGTGAACGGGCGTATTCGGCCGAGGTGCATTGGCCGTTGCGGCCGTCCGCTCATTTGCTGGGGGGAGGCCGCAACGGTCAACCCGGAGGTGCCGACGAGTCACTGCGAGCACTGAGCCGTACCTCATCAGCCCCAGCCTGTTGAGGTACGGCAGGCTGCCGTGGGCTGGCCGTAGCGGTCAGTCCGGCCACCAGGAGGCCGACTTCTGTGTGCAGTCGGCGGAGTTCGCCGGCGGTCGGGGCGGTGTCGTAGCAGTGATGGTGGGTGGCCTGCGACAGGGTCGCCCAGGCGAACGCGGCCCGGCGGGCCAGCTCCCTGCCCGAGCGCCGGCGGAGCATCAGCAGGCGGGTCCGCTGGGCGCCGCAGGCGGCGACCGCCGGGCTGGTCTCCTGCCAGTACTGCTCGATGGCGAGCTCCAGCGCCAGCCGAATGAGGCACGCGCACGCCTTCGGCCACCACGCGCCTGACGGGCCGCGGCGGAGCAGGCCGTCGGCGGCGGACAGGCACCGGGCCGGGGTCATCGGAGGGCCTCGGCGAGGCGGCGGGTGTCGCGGACGAAGCCGGGCAGGTCCGGGACGGGGTGGTTGCCGTGCACAGCCTTGCGGCTCAGGTCGTAGGCGTTGACGGCCCAGCCGCCGTACGCGTTGCGCAGGTGGCGCAGGACGTCGCCGCCGCGGTCCGGGTCGTCGAACAGGGCCAGGGCGAACAAGGTGGTCGTCTTCTGGGCGTGCTGCAGGGTCTCCTCGATCGAGGCGTGGCGCTCACCCCGAGCGGTCCGGACCCGCCAGACGACCCGCTGACAGGCGTACTCCAGAGCGGACCGGCACAACTCCGCCACGACCGGAGTCCGGACGTCGGCGTCGACCTCGGCCGAGCAGGCCAGGGCGCGGGCGTCGTCGAGGTAGCGCAGCGCCGGGTCGGAGGCCGGCTCGACCGAGACGACGGACCGCTCACCGCGCAGCACCTGCAGCGTCACGGCGTCGATCTCCAAGCGGCGCACCGCTTCCGGCAGGCGCGGGTCGTGCGTGAACACGATGACCTGCCGGTCGGTGGCGATCGTTGCCAGTACGCGAGCGAGACCGTCCACTTTGGAGGGGTCCATGCTCTGGACGGGGTCGTCGATGACCACGAACCGGAACGGGCTTTCGTCGGCGCAGGCGCGGGGCAGGAACATGGCCAGGCCGAGCGCCTGCATCTCGCCCTGGCTCATGACGCCGAGCGCCGCGCCGCTGTCGGCGCCGTCGACGCTGATCGGGAACTCGATGCGGCGGCGGGTGGCGGTGCCGGCGAGGCTCATGGTGCCGAGCTGCACGTTGCTCTCCTGGCGCAGCTCCTCCCAGATCCGCTGGGCGTGCGCTGCGAACGGCGCCAGCCGCTGGTTGCGCAGCGCGATCGCGGCGTCCTTGAGCCAGCTCCGCGCGGCCTTCAGGGAAGCGAGCTCGCCCGCCTGCTGCGGGACCTCCCGCGCGGCGGAGACCCAGCGGCGCAGGTCGGGCAGGATCTGCTGCCAGCCGGTGTCGCGCTCCTCCAGCCAGGCGGCAGCAGCAGCTCGTACGACCTCCGCGGCGGCAACCAGCGCCGGATAGTGCGTGAGGAGGTGGACGGCCAGGTCCTCGCCGGCCGAGGGCGCGGCGCGCAGGGTGGCGACCGCAGCAGCGACCGAAGGGTCGGGCGGCAGCGACACGGCGGTGACGGCACGCGCCCTGCGGACGAGGTCGTTGCGGCGGGTCGTGGCGCGCTGGGCGCCGAGCGCGGTGTCGCGCAGCTCGTCGAGCGTCGCGGCGGCGGAGGCGCGCCACGCCTGGTCGAGGGTGCCGACGTGGCAGACCGGACAGGAGCTGGCGCCCGTCGCGTCGTGGTGGTCGACGGCGAGACGGAGCAGCTCGGCGAGGCGGACCGTCGCGGTGGTGTCGCCGGCGGTGCGGGCCTGGGCGGAGAGCTCGCGGAGCTCCTCGGCCAGCGCGGCGACGTCGGCGAGGTCCGGCAGGGAGAGCGTGGCCCACTGCCGGTGGTGGTCGATCAGCTCCCCCGACAGCGGTTCTTCGAGGATCGCCGCCACCGCTTCGGGGTCCGCCAGCGCGGCGGCGGCACGGCGGGCGCGGTCGTCGTCGATGCCGGCGAGGGTTTCCTTCAGCCGGGCGCGGTCGGTCCGGACCTGCTTCGCCGCCGCGTCGAGGGGCTTGATGGCGGCGTGGAGCCGCTGGTCCGCGGTGTTGAGCGCGTCGAGGCCGAGGATGGCGTCGATGGCGTCGAAGAGTGCGGACGGGGTGCCGGTGACAAGCCGCCCGACCTCGGCGGCGGTGAGGAACGGCCGGTAGAGCTCCATCGGCCGGCGCAGGTCGGCGAGGTCGCTGCCGGTGGCCTCGGTCAGCGCCGCGCCGGGCGCCCAGTCCCGATGCAGCCGCATCGGCGTGGTGTCGCCGTCGACGTGGAGCTCCGCCTCGATGCCGCAGGGGTCCGGCTGGTGCAGGTTGCGCCAGCCGGTGCGCCACACGCTGGAGCGGTCCGCCCAGCGGGCGCTGTCGCCGGTGAGCAGCAGCTCGATCGCTTCGGCGAAGCTCGACTTGCCGGACCCGTTGCGGCCGACGACCAGCGTGAGGCCCGGTCCGGGTCGGATCGGGAGCGTTCTGGCGGGCCCGACGCCGCGGAACCCGGCCACCGTAACGGCGGAGAGGAAGAGATGACCGGCCGATTCCGGAGGTGCCGGATCGATGGCCAAGGTGGCGTTGGTACCGCCGAGCGTGGCCTCGAGTTCGCCGTCGGCTCCAAGGGCTGCGAGGACGAGTTCGGCGGTCCGGGAGTCGGTCTGGTCCGTCGCGAGGCGGTCGAAGATGAGCTCGAGCAGCGGGGTTTCGGTGGTCATCACAGCTCCGGTTCGATGGGAGGTGCACGGACGCACGAGCACTGGGCTATTACTGGAAGTTACTGGAACTTACTGGAAGATCACAAGCACTCTTCAGCACCACGCGTCGCATACCACCTGTTCAGGCGACCTATCGACCGACCGCTTTCGCTACCATGGGTAAGCTGACCAGTACAAAATGGTTGACCGAAGTGGGTATTGCTGGAATTTACTGGAGCGCGTAGGCTCGCGGACGTGCCTGACAGCGTTGAGGAGCTTGAGCAGCAGATCGAGTCGCTGCGCGCCGCTGTCCGTCAGGCGATGTCCGCCGGTGACCGGCCGCGAGCCCGCGCTCTGAAGGCCGAACTCCGCGCACTGGAGGACGCATGGGACGAAGCGCTCGAGACCCTGGCGCCGGAGCCCGCCGAAGCACCCGAGACACCGGTGCACCGCGACGGCGCCTCGATCCTGCCGCTGCGCGAGCAGGTCCACAGCGCCCTCACGCTGCTCGCCGTGCCGGCCGCGCCGAAGCTGATCGCCCAGGTGTACAACGCCTGCTTCGGCGGCGACATCAACAGCGCCAAGCTCACCAGCCTCCGCCGCGACGAGGAGCGCTCGTTCCGCTCGGCACCGTTCGCCCGGCCGTATTACCTGTGCGCCGCGCTGACGGCCGACCGGCTCGCACCCGTCCGGGGACTGCTCGCCATCTCGACCTGGCAGCTCGACCGCCGCATCATCGGCGCGCTCAGCCCGCGGGTCGACTTCCTCACCTCGGCCGTCAGCATCGCCGAGCACCTCGACCGGCTGCCGACGATCGACCGTGGCGCGGCCCGCCTGCTGTGGCTCTTCGCCGAGAACATCCCCGGCGCAGCCGACGGCATCGGCAACGCCAAGCCGGACACCGTCATCCGCGCCGCGCGCGCGGAACTGCACACGCACCAGCCGGTCGACCGGTCGCACCGCGAAGCGGCCGCCGCCCGGGCCAGGACCCAGCTCGACGATGCCGACCGGCTCTTCGGCACCCACCTCAGGAGTGTGCGCACCGGCACCGATTCCTAAGCCGTTCCCAGCCGCCGCTTCCCCCGCGAAGGAAGACGTCAGTGAACAGCATCGACCTGCGACTCGATCAGCTCCGCGGACCCGTGCCGCCGACCCCGCACAACGCACGCACCATCGCCGCGCTCACGACGAACCCCGCCTGCGCGCGCCGCGCGGTGATGGACTCCGCCGGCGTCGACAAGCGCGCCGTCGCCGCTCGCGTCGGTTTTCCGCCGCCGTACGGGCAGTCCCCGTTCGCCATCACGCGGACCCAGTCGTTCGAGGCGCAGGTGAAGGCGAACGGCTGCGCGGAACTCCTGCGGATGCTGCGCGAGGTGCTCTCCTTGTCGATCCCCGAGGTCGCCTACCAGGACCTCGAGGAGGTGGCCGGCAACGTCAGCCAGGAGGTCCGGCACACCGTAGCCCGCCAGGTGCTCGGAGCCGCGGCCGCGGGCCTTGAGGACGGCGGCACGCTCTTCGACCACCCGCTGCTGCGCCTTCCCGTCGGCGGGCGGCAGGTGTTCCTGGAGCCCGACCTCATCGCGTTCCAGTACAAGGGCACCTTCCACGTCATCGAGATCAAGTCGTTCGCGGTCATCGACGGCCAGGCCGACGGCGGCAAGGTGGCTGCCGCCGCGGTGCAGTCCGCGGTGTACGTCGTGGCGCTGCGCCGACTGCTCGCCGAGCTCGGCCACGACCCGGCGGCGGTCTCGGACCGGGTGGTGCTGGTCTGCCCCGAGAACTTCTCCAACCACGCGGTCGCGACCCTCATCGACGTGCGGCGCCAGCTCACCGTGCTCAACCGCCAGCTCGCCCGGATGACCCGCATCGACTCGCTGCTGGAGCCGCTCGACCCCGGGTTGACGTTCGACCTGGCGCCGGACCGCGACGGCAAGCCGACCCGTCCGGTCGGCGAGCTCTGCGACGCGCTGGAGCACATCCCGGCGCGGTACTCCCCCGACTGCCTCTCCATGTGCGAGCTGTCCTACTTCTGCCGCAACGAGGCGCGCGGCACCACGTACGCGCTGGGCCGCTCGGTGAGCGAGGAGCTCGGCAGCGTCGACTCGATCCACATGGCGCTCGGCCTGGCCAGCGGCAGGCTCACGCCGTCGCCGGAGCAGGTCGAGGCCGCAGGCGTGCTACAGGCGGCGATGCGGCTGCGCAACGAGTGCTTCGGGCTCCCGGCATGACGTCGCTGACCTCGCTCGCCAGGGCGCTCGCGGTCCAGCAGGAGACCGCGCAGCGGATCACCACGGTCCGGCACACGCACATCAGCGACCGGCCGCTGGTCTTCATCCCGCTGACGCTCGCCGGCGAGGCCAACGCGCCGCTCGCCGCGATGCTCGGCGACGACCGTTCCTCGCCGCAGCTGCTGATCGTGCCGCAGCCGCGCAACCGTGACCAGCGGTTCGCCTTCGGCGCCTCGCTCGGCCGGCTGCTGCTGTCCTACGTCGACAGGTTCGCCCGGCACCAAGAGGAGGTGTCGGGGAAGGTTTCCCGGTTCCGCTTCAGCGATGCGCCGCAGATCCTCGTGCCGAATCCTGGCGGCGTCGGCTTCATGCGGCTCTTCGGTCGCTCGACGCGGCTGCGTCGCACGTACGGCGAGTACGCGGTCGCGCCCGTCGTGCCGCTGCTCGGACGGTGGCTGACGTTCTTCGCCGAGCGGGCCGAGCACCCGGGGTCGTCGCTACTGGTGCCGATGACCTCGGCGCTCGGGGCGCACTGGGCGACCGGTCAGAGCACTGTCGAGGACGCGAACCTGGCAGCGCTGCTGTCGTGGATCGATCCACCTTTGGGGCAATCGCCGTTCGAGGCCGCGCTCGCCGCCGAGGACCCGTTGCTGTTCCCGCCGGCCGGTCCGACCACCGACCCGACCTTCGACGCCGAGCGGCTGGCGCCCGCCATCGAGCGGTACGCACGCTCCGCCGGCAACCCGCGTGCCCTCGCGCTGCTGGAGAACAACCTGCGCAGCCAACTGGCGCCGACCTGGGACCTCATGTGGCGAAGCGCGGACCTCCTCGCTGGTCTGACTCCCGGAGAGCACGTCGTGGAGCGGTGGGCCGACGACCGCGACGCGTACACGAACTACGTCAACTACCTCAACGGCGAGAACCCTCTACCGCAGGCACGGCGCGACAGTGCGGTGGCCGCGGCACGGCGGCTCAGCCGGCTGGAGCGCGCGCAGGCGTCGTATGACGCGCAGCGGGCCCTGGACGACCCGCTCGTCATGGCGGAGTTCCGTCTCGCCGGCGAGGCCTTCACCGGTACCGTCGTGGCCGCCGCACCGGACCGGGTCGACGCCAGCGGCCCGCGCCGCAAGCTCCGCCCACACATCACCGTCCGCACCCGCGACCCGCTCCGTCTTCACGCCGGTCGAGAGGTCTCGTCGCCGGCCCGCCCTTCGCAGACCGGCCAGATCCTCGCCCTGACACGCCTCGAAGACGGTTTCCTGGACGTGGAGCTGGAGCTCAGCGGCGGCATGGGCCGGTCGCTGACCGCACCGCCGGGGAGCATCCCGGCCCTCGACGAGGTGGTCACCTACAGCACGGTGTCGGACGCTTTCCAGCCGTCCGGTCAGTGGCCGGACGTCGACGAGACCCCGTGGACGCACGGCGGCCCGCCGGCGCCGCCGGCCCCGACCGAGGAAGACGCCGTGGAGGACTGGTCGTGACCACAGACGTGTTCCCTTCGGTCATCGAGGACCTGCAGTTCGGCCCCGGCCCCGGCGTCGTGGTCGACTCCCCTCCCGGCGCCGGCAAGTCGACCCTCGTCGTCCGGGCGGCCCGGCACATCGCCGAGTCCGGCGAGCCCCTAGCGATCGTCGCGCAGACGAACGAGCAGGTCGACGACCTGATCGCCAACCTCGCCACCGCCGCACCATCCGTGCAGATCGGCCGCCTGTCCGCGCAGAACTACGTGGCGACGGCCCGGATCGGCGCGCACCGCAACGTCACCGTCGACAACGCCATCGCCGGCCTGGGCGGCTGCCAGGTCGTCGTCGGCACCGCCGCGAAGTGGGCCACCCTCACGTCCGGCTCCTGGCCCTGGGCAATCATCGACGAGGCGTACCAGATGCGCTCCGACGCCCTGCTCCGCATCGCGGGCCGCTTCGACCGCACCCTGTTCGTCGGCGACCCCGGCCAACTCGACCCCTTCTCAACGGTGGAAACCGAACGCTGGGCCGGCCTGTCCTGGGACCCCCAGCTCAGCGCGGTGGCCGTCCTCCTACGCCACAACGACATCAACGTCCACCGGCTGCCCGTTTCCTGGCGCCTGCCCTCAACCGCCGCCCCGGTCGTCTCCGAGGCGTTCTACCCTTTCACGGGCTTCACGTCGGGCACTGGGCCGGGCGACCGCTCGCTGACCTTCGCCACGCACGCCTTCGGGTCGTCTCCCCTGGACTCGACTCTGGCGATGGCGGTCTCGACGGGCTGGGCCCTGCATGAGCTGCCGGCCCGCCACAGCATGCGCACGGACGAAGAGGTCGCCCGGGCCTGCGCAGGCACGGCCATGCGGCTGCTCGAACGGGGCGCGGTCGCCGTGTCGGAGAAGTCTTTGGACGGCGCCCAGGTCACGGCGGGCCGAATCGCCATCGGCACCGCCCACCGGGACCAGGCCGCAGCGGTCCGTCAGTTCCTTCCCTCGGACTCCGGCATCACCGTGGACACCGCCAACCGCCTGCAAGGACGTGAGTACGACGTGACCGTGGTCTGGCACCCGCTCTCCGGCCGCCGCGACGCCACCGCCTTCCACCTCGAATCCGGCCGCCTCTGCGTCCTAACTTCCCGCCACCGCCACGCCTGCATCGTGGTCGCTCGGTCCGGCATCTCCGAACTCCTGGACGCCCACCCCTCCACCGGCCGCATGTACCTGAACGAGATCGTCAAGTTCCCCGACGGCTGGGAAGCCAACCAAGCAGTCATGTCCCACCTGGAGCGACACCGAGTGAGCGCGGCATGAGCAACGACGACGCACCGGGGACCATCCGCGACCGAGCGCTCGCGCTGGCCGACTACCTCATGGCGGTCCGCGCGCGAATGGAGAAGCCGTCCCGGACGGTACCGACATCCGACGCGTTCTGGCAGCACCAGTTGCCGATCCACCCCGCGTGCGAGGTCGGCGTCGCCGGCGACGATGCAACCTGGCTGCGTGTCGCCCTTCCTCCACTGCCAAAACCGGTCTCGGTGCCGCGCGAGTTCGCCCCGCTGCTGCAGGAGGCACTGTCAGCGGACCAGGAGCCCGCACTGCGCAGTGGCACCGACGCTGCTGTGCAGGCTCGGTTCCGGCAGTGGCGGGACGAAGCATGGCGTCCGTGGGCCGCTGAGGTCCGCATCGTCAAGCAGGTGCGGCAGCTCCACGACCGACTGTTCGAGCTCAAGCACACCTTGGATATGAACTCAGCCACGAACGAACTGGTCTGGGGTCACGGCATCGTGGCGATGACCATCGACGGCGAAACGGTGCGGTACCCCCTCGTCACTACACCGGTAATGGTGGATTACGACCCAGATCGTTCCCTGATCACGGTCGCTCCGCAGGGTAGCGCCCGCCTGCAGACCGACGCGCTGTCGGGCCTGCCCGAACACTACCTGCGTCAGTTGCTCGAGCTCGGCCAGCACGGCGGTCAGGTCGCGGTCAACGTGTGGGAAGAGTATGAGCGCATCGAGCTGTTTGAGCGGGCGATGCGCAGGCTCGGCATGGAGCCGGCGATCAGAGCGGCGCACGCGCCTGCCCCAGACGGGCCGAACATCCAAGATACCAGTGTGTTGTTCGTCCGGCCGAAACAACGGATGATCCGCAGATTCCTGGAGGAGCTGCGCGGTCGACTGGAGGCCGGTGACACGGCCTCAATCGGTGCCCTCGCGGCGATCCTCGCTCACGAGCCGACCCACCTGCAGATGCCAGGCGACCAGCCCGAGCGGTGGCGTCAGGTCGGCCAGCGGCTGCTCATGCCTCTGCCGACCAACGAAGCCCAAGAGTCGATCGCGCGTCGCCTCGCGCAGCATCGCAACGTCGCCGTCCAGGGACCGCCGGGCACCGGCAAGACACACACCATCCGCAACCTGATCTGTCACCTCATTGCGCACGGCAAGCGGGTGCTGGTGGTTGCTCAGAAAGAAGACCCGCTGCGGGTGCTGCGCGACGGGCTGCCGGCCGAAGTGCAGCCCTTGTGCCTGGCCGTCCTGGGCCGGTCCACGGATCAGCTCATCCAACTCCAACTCGCCGCCCGCGAGCTGTCCGATCGTGCCGCAACGCTCGACCATCGTATGGAGCAACGCACCGTCGACTCGATCACCGCCCAATTGGAGAAGGCCGAAGCAGATCTGGGTCACGCTCTCGGCAATCTGCGGACAATTGCGGAAAGTGACAGCGTGACGTTCAAAATCGACAACGTTGCGCTGTCGCCGGCTGAGGTCGGAGCGTGGCTGCTGGCCCGCGAGGATCGGTACGGCGACATCCCGGACGAGCTGCACGATGGGGACCAGGCGCCGCTGACCGCAGACGAGTTCGGTGTCGTGCTCGATCTGGCCCACCGAATCTCACGCGCAGACCGTCAGCAGGCGCTTCGGCACCTCCCACTGGTCGCCGATCTGCCAACTGCGGCAACCATCCAGCAGATGCGAAGCCGGACCAGTGCGACGGCCGCTGCAGTCGACGACCTGGCCCGCAACGCCGTCGATGTCCACGCCGTCCGCCAGCTCGGCGAGCACCGACTCGCCGAACTGTTGAGCAAGCTCCGTGAAGCAGTCACCTATCTATACGGCCGCGAAGGTTCCTGGACGGGCCGGCTCGGGCGCCTGATTGCGGACCCACATTTGAACATGACCTGGCGCGATCACGTCACCGCCACGGAGCAGTTGCTCGGCCAGATCTCCGCGATGTCGCGAACCATCGGTGGGCACCGCGTCGAGGTCGCGGCCATCAAAATGGGCCAGCCGAGAGCACTGCTCACCGAACTGGCGGAGCTACGTCAGCGGTACAACAGCGGCAAGGGCGTCAGCAAGCTCTTCGCCAGCAGTCTCGCGAAACTCTCCGCCGACTGCCGCGTCGACGGTGAGCCTTTGCGCAGCACCGAGGACGTTGACGTCGTCGTCGCGTTCGTCAACCGCATCCGGCTGCGGCAAGATCTCGGCGCCCGCTGGGCTGAATGGGCACAACGACTCGGCTTCCAGCTGCCGACCGGCCCAGCGGAGCCCGAGCTCTGGGCGGGGCGCTTCATCGCCGATGCCAACAACTCACTGGAATGGGACTGGCAGCACTGGCCGGCGCTGTACCGGGTGATCAGCGTCCTGCTCCCCCGATCCGCATCGAACGCCGACGCCCAGGCCCTTGACACGATCTGCACCCGGCTCGATCAATGCCAGGCCATCTTCGAGCACGACCGCCTGGTCGAACAGGCACGGACCGTCTCGGCCGCCCTGCAGCAGGGCATGGCCACGGTAAACGCCAGCGAGCTGTGGCGGTTGCTCGACCTGGACTGGCAGTCGGCCAACCTGACCGTCTGGGACAGCACCCTCGCCGAGGCTCGGCGACTCGCCGCGCTGTATCCGGACGCCGAAACCTACCGACGCCTCCACACCACGATCGCGGTAGCCGCACCCGCGTGGGCCGCGGCCATCGACGACGGCAGTGCGCCGGCCCTGAGCGGCAGCGGCGCCGACTGCGTCCTGCGCTGGCAGTGGCGGCAGGCCCAGACGTGGTTCGACAACGTCGTCGGCAGCGTCGACACCGACGGCCTCGGCAGGCGCGTCGCGCAGACTCGCGACCGTATTCGCCGCCTCACCAACGACCTAGTCGTGCGGCGTGCCTGGCTGGAGGTGTCGCGGGCACTCGACGACCGGCGCCGGGCCGCACTCGCCGACTGGGCCACCGCGCTCCGCAAGTACGGCAAAGGCACCGGTAAGAACGCCGCGAAATGGCAGGCGTACGCACAACAGGCGATGACCGACGCCATCGACGCGGTCCCAGTCTGGGTTATGCCGTTGGACCGGGCGATCGAGCAGTTCACTGGCGGCGCCAAGTTCGACGTCGTCATCGTCGACGAAGCATCACAAGCCGATCTCTTCGCCCTGCCAGTACTGACCCTCGCCGAACGCGCCGTGGTCGTCGGCGACGACCAGCAGATCGGCCCGCAGCTCAACTTCGTCAGCGACGTCACCGGGCTGGTCAACGCCCACCTCGCGGGCGAGGTGCCGTCGGCGGAGCAGTTCGACACCGAAGGCAGCCTGTACGACCACGCGGTCCGCCGCTCACCGCAACGCATTCGGCTCACCGAACACTTCCGGTGCGTGCCGGCGATCATCGAATTCTCCAGCCGGGAGTACTACGACAACGCCATCGAACCGCTACGCACCGACCGTCCTCAGGGCATCGGCGATCCGGTCCGCACCGTGTACGTGCCTGAAGGGATCCGGCAGGCGGTCGGCTCGTACGGCGATGTCAACGTGGCCGAGGCCGACGCCCTCGTAGAGCAGGTCACCACGATCATCGGCGACCCTGCCTACCGTGGGAAGACCATCGGTGTCGTCAGCCTGCTCAGCACCAGTGACCAGGCGCTGTACATCCTCAACCGGATCCGCAGCCTTGTCGGCGAAGAGGAGATCAGCCGCCGCCGCCTTCGTGTCGGCGATTCGTACACCTTCCAGGGCGACGAGCGCGACGTCGTCCTGGTAACGCTGGTCGTGTCCCCGCACAGGGGCTCGATCTCGGCATTCACGAAGCGCGAGTACCACCGCAGGGTCAACGTCGCGGCGTCGCGTGCTCGAGACCAGCTCTGGGTGTTCCACTCCGTACAGCCCGAGGACCTCAACCCGGAAGATGCTCGCGGCAAGCTGCTGCGCTACTGCCAGAACGTCACCAACGCCGAAGATGCATACGACAACCTCGAGCAGCGCTGCGACAGCGATTTTGAAAGGGCAGTGCTCAAGCATCTCCTACTCCGTGGCTACCGGCCCCTTCCGCAGTTCCGCATCGGCAGCTACCGGATCGACTTTGTCCTCCTCGCCCCGGACGGCCGCCGCCTCGCCATCGAGTGCGACGGTGACCCGTACCACGGACCGGACCACTGGGAAGGCGACATTCGCCGGCAGACAGTGTTGGAACGCGTCGGCAACTGCGTCTTCGTCCGCATCCGCGGCAGCGTGTTCAGCCGAGACCCGGCTGCCGCGATGGAGCCTGTGTGGCATCGCATCGAGGAGTTGGGTATCGGCTTGTACGTGCCGCCGCCAGCCGTCGAACCTGTCGTTGAAACGGCGGCGCCGGACCCAATCCCGGAGCCGGAGCCGCCGGTCGTCACACCAACGATTCCTGAGGAAATCCTGCCTTTCAGCATCGAACAACAGCGGGAGATCGCACGGCTCATCTCCCTCGGCAAGACTGTGACGATCGGCCCGGACGGCGCCGTGCAGGAGACCGCACCCGAACCGGCACCTTTACCCTCTACGCCCCCAACGGCCTCTGCTCCGGATCGAGCCGACGCTACCGCCACCGCAACGGTGGCGCCGCCGGTGCCGCGTCCTCGGGCCGCCGCGTCGCCGGTTGCCCGGACGTCGGCGCCCGCGCCCGCCGATGCTCAGGATGCCGAAGTCATGGTTCCCGTCGGCTACCGCAGCGTTGCCTGGATCCGACCGCACGAGGCACTCGCAGCCATCCAGGCATACCAGCAGACAACCGACACCCCGATCCGCCACGAAGGCAAGGTCGTCGGCTGGGCTCGGTACTACCAGAGCGCCTCTGAGGAGGCGCGCAAGTACCGCTCGAACGTCGTTATCGAACGAGCCCATCCAACCGGCGCCAAGTTCGTCTGCTGGGTACGGCAGCAGGAAGCAAGAGCTGTTCTCGCCGCCGCGAAGCACCACCAGGACGCACCGGTCCTGGACACACACTCGAACGTGGTCGGCCTGGTCCAGTACTTCCCACCAACCAACCCCGCGGCGCTACGTTTCCTCAGCGTGACCCGCGTTCTGCGGATTACGCACAACACCGCCACTTCCCCGCCGCCATTCACGCCAGCGGAGCCGCCCGTCGACTTGTCCAGCCTCTCGGCGCTCGAGACGCGCTTCCATCGAGCAATGGTCCGCCTGTACGAGCGAGCCCGCGACGAGGCCGGCTACACCGCCAAAGCGTTCCACTCGATGCTGGCTGCCAAGGGCGGACCAGCTACAGCGCGCCAGCTGCTGAACACACCGACGGTATCGGACGGGTTCACGGAACTCTGGGAGCGAGGCCGCCTCGACCTAACTGTCGAAACCTTGGCCCTACGCCCAGAGTTCGCACCACTGTTCACCCAGCCCCAGCTGGACACCGCCCGCTCCCGCCTTGCGAACCCGACCTGACGCAGCTGAGGCTTCAGAAGAACGGACGGCGGTCGTTCGCCGCGCCTTCAAAAATGAAGCGCGTTACAGGGGCGTGCTCAGCGGCGTGGTGACCTCGCGGAATCGGTTGGCGGATTGGTCGAGGTAGGTGTCCCAGGCGGTTGCTGTGCGGGCATCCTCCGGTTGTGGGAACGGGATTCGTACCGTGGACAGCCGCACGGGAGTAGGGGCTGCGTCGCGGCCTCGGCGCCAGGTTCGGGTGGTGCCTTCGCCTGGGTAGATAAGCAGGGCTCGCTCGACGTTGCCTTCGGTGTCGTCGAGGAGGTGGGTGTAGGCGAACATCTGGTACTGGTCGTTGCGGTCCGGGGGTTTGCTGGCTGCGAGGGTCTTGTACTTTGCGTCGGCGATCCAGATTGTTGGGCCGTGCCAGGCCACGTTGTCCGGGCGGCTCTCGCTGGGCTTGAGTGGATTGTCGACCCAGGGGTCGGCGACCAGGTTGGCTGGCAGGGCGGCTTGCGCCAGCACCTTGGTGAAGTGGCTGCGGGACAGCACGTCGTAGACGATTTTCTCCCAGATCTTGTCGGTGGGAAACGACAGTTCGATCGCGTCCGCGAAACGCCGGTCGGCTTCCGCTGCGACGAACTCGATTTCGGCGAGGAGTGCCAGGGCGAGGCGGAGGGCATCGACCCATGGCTGATCCAACCGGTTCAGGTGAAGCCGTGGCCCGATTCGTAATGCTGTCGCCGGCGGTACTGTCGCCACTCCTGACAGCGCCCGGCGCAGGGTGACCGCGTCGTGGCGGAGTTGCTGTTCGGCGAACCGGCCGGCGAACGGGGACCGCATGCCGAGTCCGTCGGCGATTCGTTCCAACGCTGCACAGACAATGCCGAGCAGCTCGGTGGACTCGGTGAGTTCGTCGTAGCGGCAAGTCAGCCGCGGGTCGCCTGTTGCGGCGTACCGGACCGCGCTGGAAGCGTCGATTCGGCCGCGGACTGCGATGCGGGGTGCGACCACCGTGCGGTATCCGCGGCGAATTGCGTGCGTGCGAGCCAGTACCTCATCGAGAAACCGGCGACACAGCAGCGGCCGATGCAATGGAGACTTGCCCGAGGCTCCGTGCAGAGACTCCGGACGCGGCGCCAGGAAGTTCAGTCGGTCGAAGAGTTGCAGCAGGTCGGTGGTCACATGCTGGTTGTTGCCATCCAAACTTCGAACCGTATGGAGATTCCGTGGACGAACATCCGGCGCCAGCAGGCTGCTGTCCCAGCGCACCGCGCCTTGTTGGGTCCGCCGGGACGCTTCCAGACAGCTGGTGAGGAGAGCGTCCATTGCCGGGTGGTCGGCCGTGACGTGGAGCCGGTCGAGCTCATACAGGGTCAGTTCGTGATGGCGGCGAGCTGGCCATTCGGGGACATGCACCACAGTGGCGGTGTTGGGCGGGCGCCACGTTTTCGGCGCCACGCTGAGCACAATCTGGTGGTCGACGCTCCCGGCCGCGGTAAACCCGATTCGGGCGCCGCGGGGCGATGCCGTGAGCGTGACACTCATGCGATGGCGTCCTCGTCCTCATCGAAGAGGTCGATGGAAACTTCGTTTGCGAGTGCTCCGCTGGTGTCGGCGCTGACCCGGTACGTGGTGATCCGCGCTCCACGTGCGAGCCCCGTACCGTCGACAACCACCTGCAATTCCAGCGACTGCTGCAGGAAGTCGTCCAGCTGGCTCAGCGCGGGCATGGCCGTCTTGCGCACCTGCTCCAGCGCGCCATGCTGCGCAAACCAGCTGGCGCGCGTATTGGTGGCGAGGAGATCGTCGGCGCCCAGACCGCGCACAATGTCGATGAGCTGCGGCAGGATGGTGTACCGCCATTGCAGCTGCAACGAACGCATGGCCGATTCGAGCGTGGACGCTTCCGCGAGCGCGGTCGCAACGGCGTACAGGTACGACTGTCCGAGCATCGCGTCCGGGCCGAGGCACGGGCGCAGTGCGTGGTCATTCAAATCTCGCAGAATCTTCGCCGACTGCGTGAACAGTTCCCGCGGCGGACCCGACACAGTCTCCGGCAACACGCTGCCGTCCGGCATGACCGGCTCGAGGCGGTGGAAGGCGAACCGTCGGCGCAATGCCGCATCCAGCGGCGCTACCGAACGGTCCGTCGTGTTCGTCGTGGCGATGACGTAGACGTTGTCGGGCACGAAGAATGTGCGGCCCGAGTACGTCAGTTGGGCGGGCGTGGCGACCTGCCAGTCCTTGGCGCTCGCCGGCCCTCCGCTGGACTTGTACGTCGCGCGTCGTGAGGCCTCCAACGTCAGCAGGAGGTCACCGAAGACGCTCGGGACGTTGCATCGGTTGAGTTCGTCGAACAGTACGAGGACATCGCGGTCGGGCGCCGCTGCCGCCGCCGCGCAGACCGTCAAGAAGAAGCCATCTTTGACGCTGAATCCGCCGTCCGATGCCGCCGGCTCGTCGAACAGACCCGATGTCGCGCCAGGCTTCGGCGAGCCGGGCCGGAGACCCTCGATGAAGTCTTCGTATGAACTGCTCGGATGCAACACCATCGCCCGGTAGTTGCGGCCGTCGAACGACAGCAGTTCGCGTCCCGTGCGGGCCCGCCACATCGCGGCCAAGCGTTCGATGGCGTAGGTCTTACCGGTGCCCGGTACACCTTCCAACACCACATTCTTGAAGGCCAGCAACGCTTCGAGAATCGGATCCGACGGGCCGGTCCGCTCGACGGTCGGCGCAGCGCTGGCGTGCTCGTGTGTCACGGCGCCGCCGAAGAGGTCGGGGATCCGCTTGTTGAGGAACTCCAGCATCGTGCACACGTGCGGGTGGTTGATCGGGACGAGGTAGACCTGCTTGACGTTGCCGTCTTTGGTGAACGGACCGACCTCGGGGGAGCGATCCGGGATTTCGTCGCGCGGGATCGGATTCGGCAGCTCCGCGTAGTCGACCGGGCAGAGGTAGCCGATGTCACCCCAAGCATCGGTGTTGAACTCTGCGGGACGCGGCGCGGTGTACGGCGCCTCGGCGACGGTGCCGATCGCGCGAATGTGGTTCGCGGCGTAGTGGATGATGCGCTGTCCCACCGCGAGGTTGTTCACGTCCTTGTGGTGGGCGACCGAGCGTCCGGCCTTCGTTTGCTGCGGTGCCCAGAGGTAACCGCCGTCGCGTTCGGCCCTGTACGTGTCGCCCTGATTGACCCACCACAAACCGGAGAACGGCACGACCTCGTAGCCGAGCCGTTCGAGGCGGGCGATCGCCTCTGTTGCGTCGAACTCGTTCGGCTTGAGCGGATTGCCGCCGGCGGTGTGCCGGTGGGCCGCGCCGACGATCGCCTTCGGGTCGTAGAAGCGGCCCTCCTTTCGCAACAGGTACTTGGTCGCGAAACCGAACCCGTACATGTTGAGAAAGTCCTGCCTGCCGAGCTTGTCGAACTCGGCAAGTGCCGCCTCAATGGCGGGCTGCTCAATCTGGGACAGCGCCATGGCAGGCAGCCTAGCGATCAGCGTTGCGTGGGAGACCAAAGTGTCCGTGCCTGGACTTCCGGTGGCAGGCACAGGTGGCCGCGTCCCGGTACAGTGCGGCGCACGGGAGGGGCACAAATGAGTGTGGTGCTGCAAGTCGCGCGTGGCTGGCCGGGTGGGTATCCGTCGATCGCGGCGGCGACGGCCGTAGCGCCGGCAGGTGCGACGGTGCTCGTCTCTCCGGGTGACTACCAGGAGTCGGTGGTGCTGACCCGGGCGGTTCGGATCCAGGCGCGCGACGGTGCCGGTTCTGTGCGGTGGCGGGCGGCGCGGGGAGCTGCGGTTCACGTCCGTGGTGGCTCGTCGGTCCTGAGCGGGTTGTCGATCGCTGGTGACGACCGGGATTTCGCCACGGTACTGGTTGACGCCGGCGAGATCCTCGTCGAGGACAGCCACTTGGAGGGCGTCGCTTCGGCTGTCTTCGTCCGGGGTGGTGTGGCCACCGTGCGTGGGTGCTCGCTGCGTTCGATTGCGGCGGACGGTATTCAGGTCCGCGACGGGAAGGGCGTCATCGAGCGGTGCACGATCGGCCCCGTCGGGGTGAGCGGGATCGTGGCCGACAACGCGGCGGTCGCGGTGTCCGCCTGCACCGTCACTGGTGCGGCCGGCAACGGTCTGTACTGGCATAACGGCGCGTCTGGTGAGTGCGTCGATGTGACCGTCACCGGAAGCAAGATGCCGGCCATCATGGTGGCGAACGGTGCCAGGCCGGTCGTGCGGCGGGCGCGGCTGCGTGAGCTCGCCGCGCAGGCGATCGTGGTCCGCGGCGCCGCCGGCACGTTCGAGGAGTGCACCGTCGAGCAGGTCGATGGGGCCAGCGCGATCGCGGTCGAAGCGGGTGCGACCCCCCGTTTCGAGCACGTCCAGCTGCGGCGCATCAACGGCCTGGGGGTGCAGGTGAGCGGCGACGCGGCACCTGTGATGCAGCACGTGACCATGGAGTCCGTCGCCTCCCAGGCGTTGGGCGTGACCAACGCCAAGGGAAGGTACTCCCACTGGACGGTCCGCGACGTCGCGGACAAGAGTGTGCCGGCGGTCGGCATCCAGGGGCCGACGGCCGAGGTGTGGCTGGACACCCTGGCCTTGCGCGATGTCGGCGTCGGCGTCGTCCTTTCCCAGGGCGCCGCGACCATGTCCGGCGTGAGCATCGAGCGGGCCGAGGGGTCCGGTATCGTCGTACAGGGTGCCCGGCTGGTCGCCAGCGATGTACGGATCAACTCCGGCGGGCAGACGGGCATCGCCCTGAGCAATGCGCGTGCCACGCTGACCGGTGTCAGCGTCACCGACAGCATCGTGGGCATCTACGTCGGCGCTGGCACGAGCGGCGAGCTGATCCGGTGCGCCACCACCGGTAACCGCCGCGACGGCATTCAGTTCGACGCGTGCGGCGAGATGGAGGTGACCGACTGCACCGCCACCGGCAACGCCGAGGACGACGTCTGGCTCAGGGGCGGCGAACCGGTCACGTTCGCACGTCACGTCGGCCCACTGCCCGAGGGGGCGCGCGAGTCAGCGCCCGCCGGCGAGAGCCCGGTCACCGATGAAGGACGACGGGCGACGGGCGGCCAAGCCAGCAGTACAGCGGCGACACAGAACTCGGACCAGGCCGCGCCCGCGGAGCAGGGCCCCCGGCTCGACACGGCACTCGCCGCGCTCGACGCGATGATCGGGCTGGGCCGGGTCAAGGAGGAAGTGCGCAAGCTGGTCGACTTCGCCGACTACCAGCGGCGCCGGGCCGAGCGTGGGCTGACGCCGGTGTCGTTGGAGCGGCACCTGATCTTCACGGGACCGCCGGGCACCGGCAAGACCGAGGTGGCGCGGCGCTATGCGGCGATCGCCTCCGCCCTCGGCCTCATCGCGCGCGACCACGTCGAGGAAGCGGATCGGGCGAAGCTGGTCGGCTCGCACATCGGTGAGACGGAGAAGCGCACGCTCGCCGCGTTCGAGCGGGCTCGGGGTGGGGTCCTCTTCATCGACGAGGCCTACGCGCTCGCGCCCGCATCCGGCAACGAGGACAGCAACGACTTCGGCCGGCTGGCGATCGACACGCTCATCAAGCTGATGGAGGACCGCCGGGACGAGGTCATCGTCATCATGGCCGGCTACCCGAACGAGATGCGCAAGCTCCTGGACGTCAATCCCGGCCTGCGGAGCCGGTTCACCACGACGATCAACTTCCCGCACTACACGGTCGAGGAACTCGTCGAGATCGTCGAGAAGTTCGCGGTGGACGAGGACTACGTCGTGCCCGGCGAGACCCGCGCCGCGTTGACCGCGACGATGATCCAGCTCAGCCGCGCCGCCAACTTCGGCAACGGCCGGGCGGCCCGGATGCTGTTCCAGGCGATGCGGGAGAACCTGGCTCGCCGCTCAGCCCGCAACGACGCCTATGACGTGGCGGCGTTGACGACGTTGCTGCCCGAGGACGTGACGGCGGCGCGGGCAGCCTCGGGCATCGCCGCCGGAGTGGGGGTCGCCGACCAGGAGGAGACGCAGCGACTCCTCGCCGAACTCGACGCCATGGTCGGTCTCGGCGCGGTCAAGCGGGAAGTGGCGACGCTGGTCGCGCAGGTCGAGATGGCCCAGCACCGCGCCGCGCTCGGACTGCCGGCGCAGCCGCTGAGCCGGCACCTGATCTTCGTGGGCCCGCCGGGCACCGGCAAGACCTCGGTCGCCCGCCTGTACGGTCGGCTGCTCGCCGCGCTCGGCGTCCTCGCCGACGGCGGCATGGTGGAGGTCAGCCGGGCCGACCTGGTCGCCGGGTTCGTCGGCCAGACCGCGCTCAAAACGACCTCACGGTTCGAGGAGGCCCGCGGCGGCGTCCTCTTCATCGACGAGGCCTACACGCTCTCCGCACACCACGGTCCCGGTCACGACTTCGGCCGGGAAGCGGTCGACACGCTCGTGAAGCTGATGGAGGACCACCGGGACGAGGTCGTCGTGGTGGTCGCCGGCTACCCGGCCGAGATGGACCGCTTCCTGATCACCAACCCGGGACTGCGCAGCAGGTTCGGCCGGCGGATCGAATTCGCCCAGTACACCGTCGACGAGCTGGTCGCCATCTTCCACCGGATGGCCTCCGAGCAGCACTACCAGTGCCCACCGCAGACCCTGGCAGCTGTACGGGCAGCGCTCGACGCCCGCTCGTCGGACACCAGCGAACCCGACGACTCCTTCGGCAACGCCCGCGCCGCCCGACAGCTCCTGGAGTCGATGACCGGCCGCCAGGCGATGCGCCTGCGCGGCACCGCCAACATGGACAGGGAAGCCCTGACCACCCTGCTCCCAGAGGACTTGGAGGACGCCTGAACGGCGTCACCAGCGGCGGGCGCGATGCTGCGCCTCGGCGTTTTTTCTGGACCGTGCGGCGATGATCGTCGACCTCTACGGCTTCAAGCATCCGTGGCCACCCGGCTGTCCGGCCAGGGCAGGACGACGCCGGGCGTCCGGCCACCGTGACGTGTCGTGACGCCCCTATGGGGTGATTAGGACGATTGTGTCAAGGTTAACCACCATGGTGGGGCGTCTGCTGAACGGCCGGTACGAGCTGCGATCGGTCATCGGCCGCGGCGGTATGGCCGATGTGTGGCTGGCTTTCGACGGGCGGCTGGATCGACCTGTGGCCGTGAAGATGCTCCATGACCAGGGCGGCGCGGATCCGTCGATACCGGAGCGGTTCGAGCGCGAGGCGCACACCGCTGCGCGGCTGTCACACCCGAGCATCGTCGCCGTGTACGACGTCGGGGTGGACGGCGTTACGCCGTACCTCGTGATGGAGCTGGTCCAGGGGCACAGCCTCGCCGACGAGCTGGCCAGGGGTCCGCTGGATCCGCGGCGTGCGGTGCGCATCGCCGAGCAGGTGTGCGACGCCTTGGCGGCCGCGCACGACGCCGGGGTGGTACACCGGGACGTGAAGCCGGCCAACATCCTCATCGGCGACGAGGGCCGGGTGAAGGTCTGCGACTTCGGGATCGCCCGCATCACCGACCGGGCACAGGCAGCGCTGACCGCGCCCGCCACCGTGGTCGGCACCAGCTCGTACATGGCACCGGAGCAGGTCCTCGGCGAGCCCGTCGACGCCCGGACCGACCTGTACGCGCTGGGCTGTGTGCTGTACGCGATGCTCACCGGCCGTCCGCCGTTCACCGAAGGCTCGCCGGTGCAGATCGCCTGGCAGCAGATTCACCAGGCAGCGGTTCCGGTGACGGTACTGCGGCCCGGCCTGCCGCCGCGGCTCGCCGGGCTGGTCGGCGCGCTGCTGGCCAAGCGGGCGAGGGACCGGCCGGCAAGTGCGGCGCAGGTCCGCGCGGCGCTGTCCGGCGCCGCCGGCGGGACCGGAACGGCTGTGCTCGCACGTACCGCCGGACCGGCCGCGCTCGGGGGCGAGGCGCCGATCCGCGGCCGCGCCCCGGTGCGGCCGGCGACGCAGAACCTGCCCGCGCTCGGCGAGCCACCCGAGCCGACTGCCCGGCGACGGGGCCGTTCGACCGGGATCGCGATGACGGCGCTTGGCGCGGCGGCCGTCGCCGTGTTCGCGCTCGGTGTCCTCCCGGACCGATCCGGCCACCCGGCCGCGGCGCCCACCACCCCCGCGGAGACGACCCGCTCCCTGCCGTCCGCGGACATCTCGAGCGCGGCCCCGAGTGACCCGCCGACCGACACCCCGAGCCCAACGCCGACCGACACAGTGAGCGACGCACCGAGCACCCCGACGAACGACCCGGTCGAGGCGTCGCTGGCTGCGGCTCGCGCCGCCGTTCAGGCCCAGACCGGTGGCGGCGGCCTGGACCGCGATACCGCGCGTGAGCTGAACCGCCGGTTCGACAACCTCGCCGGCCAACTCGCGCGCGGCAACAACGACCTCGCCGCAATGGAGCTGGCCGGTCTGCGCGCCCGGCTCAACGAGCTGCACCGGGACGGCACACTCACCGACACCGGGTACGCGGCGGTCCTCACCCCCGCCGACCAGCTCGGGGCGAACCTGCCTTCCCCCGCGTCGGCCGGGCCGCCCAGCCCGTCGGCCTAGGGTCTGGGAGCGGCCGGCTTCAGGGAACGTCGGACGTCGCGTAGACCTTCCCGACGAACTCGGCCAGCCGGCGTTCGTCAAGGTTGCGAGCCAGGTCGGCCTCGCTGATCATGCCGACCAGCCGATGGTTCTCGATGACCGGCAGCCGCTTGACCTGGCGGTCCTCCATCTGATGCAGCACCTCGTCGACGCCGGCGCCGGCATCCACCCAGACCAGCTCACCACTGGTCAGGTCGCGCACGCTGACCTGCCCGGGATCCTGGCCCTCAGCGATGCACCGCACGACGATGTCGCGATCGGTGATGATGCCGTGCAGCCGGTCGTCCGCGCCGCAGATCGGCAGGGAGCCGACCCCGAGCTCGCGCATCTTCCGCGCGGCGGCCGCGGCGGTCTCGCCCTCGTTAACGCACTCGGCTCCCGGGTGCATGATGTCTCTCGCCCGCCGCTCGTACTTCGCGCGAAGCGCCTGCTCATGGTCATCCAGAGCGCGGAGCTTCCGTGCCACGGCCTCATGCGTCGCATGGCCGGCGTGTTCGGCGTAGCTGGCCTTACCGAGCTCATACAGCAGCTTGTCACGCTGCCGCTGGGCTTTCGTCTCGTCTATCCGGGCCCGGCCCGTCGCCAGGCCACGCTTGGCGGACTCCATCATCTTGTCCAAGGACATGATGTCCTCCTCTGGCGTACGTCAACGCAAGAGCCGACAACAGCAGTGCCCAGCCAACGCTACGTCGCCGACCCCACGGCCGGCACCACCCCGTCAGAACGTCGGAGCGATTGTCTGGTTTGACTGGCCGACGTCGATCACGCGATGCGATGACAGGCTGAATGGCGGCGGCGCAACAGGAGCACAGATCGAACCCAAAGTCTGTCCGCCAGGAACAATTCAGCCCGCACTCGGTGGATAGCACCAGCTCAGGGCTTGATCAGGAGAGCCGACGGCGGGACTTGAACCCGCAACCTTCCGATTACAAGTGGAAGCATTCGCGTGCCAGGCTGTGCCACCTGATGACACGGCCTAACGTTCTAGCAGTTCACGGGCCGTTCTTGGGGATAGATCATGTCAGACCATGGCGTCCCCACCTGGACCGCCCGGTCTCCTCTCGGTCTCCAAGTTTGTCCACTGTGGATGACCAATGCGACCTGCCCCCACGATCACAGCGACGATGGACACCTCTGATCCGATCGTTGGACTCACCGAAGGGGAGCAGTCTCTTCGGCGACGCGCTCGTCGCCATGGTGGGCCAGTGGGAGCCCGGCAAGAACAAGGCACTGGACGAGCAGCGGCGAGCGTTGCTCGAACAAGGCCTGGGGTGGGGGGAGCGGGCGGACGTGGAGGGCCGGCAGGGTTAAGGCGGCGAAAGGGCGGCAATAACCGGCCAGCAGGGCGAGCCGCCAATCTGCCGTATCGCTGGATGCCGTATCACGCCTCATCGTCACGGACCGCCATGGGCGGTCCTGCCAGGGAGAACGGTGCTTCTTGCGGGGCCGCTTCGCGGAGGGGCAATGGTGATACCCACGGTATGGAATCTCTGTCTGAACTCGTGAAGCTCGTCCGCTTCGCCGTCCGGCGAACGGACCGCACCCTCCGGTTGTGCCTCATCCTGTTCTGCCTCGCACCCGCCACAGCCGGGCTCATGTACCTGATGGGCGTGACCCTGCCGGAGGTGATGGGCCGATAACCTGGACTCGGACGGACGGTCGTCTGGCACGGGGAACCGTGTCACCCGCTGCGGCGGCATAGCCGGCCGACGCTGCTGCGTGCGGTGAAGGCGCACGACGCGGTGCGGTGACCGCTCGGCGGCAGACAGCGTAGCCGTGCGGGTCACGGAGCGGCCACTGTCGGCCACCCGTGTGCGCCGAGGGTGCCTCTTTGAGTGACTTGCCGGCCGTTGCGACACCACCGCGAACCCCGGGACACTCCGGCGATGCATCCAACACAGCCGTTCCGCCCGGCCCCGCCAACGAAGCCCGGGATGAGCACCGGCCTGATCCTCGGCATCACGCTCGGCACGGTCGCGGTCCTGTCCTGCGTGGTGCTCGTCGTGGTCGGCGTGGTCACCGGCAAGCCGGACACGTCGCCGGCGGCGGCCACGGCTGGCCCTGCGACGCAGGCGCGTACCACGGCGGCCGGAAACCCTGCACCGACGTCGGCGAAAGCGTCGCCGTCGCCCGCGATGGTCACCATGCCGGACCTCGTCAAGAAGAACGCGGCGATCGCGCAGGACGAGCTGGAGCAGCTCGGTTTCACCCGCATCCAGTTCGGGTCTCAGGACGCCGAGGACACGGTCGTGCTGCTCGCTTCGAACTGGACGGTGACGAAGCAGTCGACGCCCGCTGGCACTCAGGTGTCGACGAGCACACTGATCGTGCTCACCTGCACGAAGAAGGCTTAGCGCCCGCCGGAACCGTGGACAGGCAGAAGCCCGGCAGCCCCACGGTTGCCGGGCTTCGCGCTGAACCCACCGCAGAAGCCGCCGGTCGAACAGGATCGACAGGCACGATAGGCCTCTACACCCTCCACCACTCAGCGGAGGGTGATCATGCAGATGCTGGCGGTACCGTCCACGGCCATGACGACACCGCCCGACGCCCCACAACAGTTCGGCCACCCGTCAACGTGGCCGACACCGACAATGGTCGAGTCGCCCGCACCGCGAACAGTGAGCCCCAGCCTGTTCGCCGCGTTCACGGGCGCCGCGCTCGTCCTGATGGCGATCGTCGGCCTCGGCGTGTGGTACGTGATGCGGCCCGACAGCGCGGCGCCCGCGCCGGCGGCCGGAAGTGTCGCCATCGCCGGGGTGGTGGTGCTTGAATTGCCGAACTTCGAGTGGCAGAGCGTCGAAAACCCCGTATGCAAGGGCCGCAAGGACTACGAGGACATCACTGAGGGCGCTCAAGTCACGTACTTCGACGCGTCCGGCAAGACGCTCGCAGTGGGGAAGCTCGGAGCCGGGGAAGCACGGGGGATTACCAGGGGATCGGACGGTGTGATCCGCGCGTCGGCGTGCGCGGTGCCGTTCAGCATCGAGGTGCCCAGCGGTGTCGGCCCGTACGGTGTCGAGGTGTCGAATCGTGGCGTGCGGCGATTCAACGAGGGCAGCCTGACCGGGCTGCAGATCAAGCTGTAGGTGATGATCCTGTACTGCCACGCCTTCGACCCTGGAGCCGCTTGATGCGTCGTACCGTCCTCGCCCTCACTGTCGCCGCTGGCCTTGCTGTCGCGTGTGGTGGCACGCCGAAAGCGGACCCGAACGCGGACCCGCCGGCCGCGGCGACGACACCCGCGAGCGTCGCGCCGACAACTGCCGCCAGTCCCCGGGACCTCTCCAGCGCGGAGGCCGCCAACGGAATCCCGCCGAAGCCTGACGCGGCAACGCAGGCCGCGTACATCGCCGACCTGAAAGCCATCGACCCGGACATCGTCGGGAAGAAGGACGAGGACAGGATCGTCGGGCGGGGCCGCGACCAGTGTTCGTCGATCAAGTCGTTCCCGAACGACCGGGCGAAGCTCGTCGAGCTCACGAACAAGCGGTTCACGTCGCCGAACCATCCAGAAGGGTTCGGGTTGGCGAAGGCGGCGAAGATCCTCGACGTCGTGCACAAGCGACTGTGCCCGACGTACCCGATGGGTTGAACCCCGCCCTCCGAGTGAATCGCGTGGCGGCGTGGATCCGCGCCTGCACGTGAGCCCGGCAGCTTCGGCTGCCGGGATCGTACTGCCGGACCTACCGCTCGCCGTCGCCGTCATCGACAGTGAGCAGATACCCGAGGACGCCGACCGTCCAGGGCACGAAGCAACACCAGGATTCCCACGGCCATTCCCACGGCCAACGCATGCGGCCGGTGCCGTATCCGGCGAAGCCGAGTATGGGCGTGCCGATGAACAGGACGCCGATGACGACCGTGACCCACTTCGTTGACTGCGACGGCATGGCGGTGATGCTGCCAGTCGGCGACGGCGAGAGGGCTCGGCTGGTCGGCGCATTCCTTGATGGGAGACCGGCGGCCCGCGGCACGATGGAGGTGTGGACGAGTACAGGGAGGTCGTCTCGGACGTCATCCGTACTGCCAGCGGCGGGGAAGCCTGGATCGAGATGAACCTGGCCGGGTACCTGACGCAGCGGTGCACTGGGCGCGGCACCGACGAGCCGGTGGCGGCGATGGCACCCGCGCTGCAATGGCTGGCCGAACATGCGGCGGTATGCGGGCAACGGGCCGCCGGTCGATGACCGCAGTGCCGTGACCTGCGATGGCGCGCGGTCAGGGGCATTCCGCTGGACGCGTGGCCTACCCCCTGCGGGTGACGTCGTGGATCTTCAATGCGGCTCAGCCCGTACGTGAAAACCACCCTTAAGCTGCACCTTTCAGTCGCTATGGTCTGCCCTGTGTCCAGGCCGCTACGCTGAGGGCGTCACGGTGATACACGAAGGGCCAGCCAGGAGGCGATCAGCATGGCGACCGCTCACGACGTTGCGGCCTACATCCTGGCCAAACAGGGCTCGATGTCGACGATGAAGCTGCAGAAACTCGTGTACTACTCGCAGGCGTGGCATCTGGTGTGGATCGAAGAGCCACTGTTCGACGAGCGCATCGAGGCATGGGCGAACGGCCCCGTGGTGAAGGAACTGTTCAACGCCCACCGCGGGCGGTTCAACGTTGCGGACTGGCCCCGCGGCGACGCCGCGAACCTCACCAAGGTTCAGGCCGGCACTGTTGACGCGGTGCTGGCCACCTACGGCGACCTGACCGGCCGTAAGCTCAGCTACCTCACCCACTCCGAAGGCCCGTGGCGTAACGCTCGCAGGGGCTATGGGCCGACGGACCTGTGTCAGGTGGAGATCACCGTCGAGGAGATGCGGGACTACTACACCTACGTCGCCGACGACGACAGCGCCACACCCGTTGACGAGTTCGACTGGGGAACGCTCGAGGATGTTCCGCCGGTGACCAGCGCCTGACCCATGTCGCCGAAAAGGTCAAGAACCAAAGCCCGGCAGCAGCCCGACGCACGGCCGAACACCCTCGCCGGCCTTCCAGACCGCGATGGCAACCAGCCCGTCGCGGTCTCGTTCAGGTACGCCGACACCGAGTACAGCGGCGCATGGATGTGGTTCACGGACAAAGAGGCCGGGATACTGCTGCACTTCCTCCGCGACATCGGTCAACGTTCGTGGCGCGACGTGACCCACTGGCGGGAGGGTAATCGGCTCATCCACCACGAGCAGTCCATCGACACCATCTGCCCGGAAGCTCAGCAGCGCATCGCGGAGCTCGGCCACGACCAGCGGGTCGATTCACTGTTCCGATTCGGGATGGGCTACACCGAACGTTTGTGGGGGTTCGTCACCGCAAATGTCTTCTACGTGCTGTGGTGGGACGCCAACCACAAGGTGTGTCCGTTCGACGAGTAGACCCTACAGCGATGGCTTGACGCTTCACGTGCTGCCGGCAAGTCATCCGGCAGTAGAGATGACAACGCCGTTGTCATCTCCTACCGTCGGACCTATGGACAGGACTCCCGAACCCGCTGGCCCACCTCAGTGGACGCCCGGCGCCGGGCTGGAGCGACTGAAGCGGGAAGCGCCGCACCTGATCCCCGAGGTCACGGACGAGGACATCCGCCGCGCCGACGAGATCATCGCCGCCGCGCGCCGTCACGACGAGGGTCAGCAGGCCGCTTAGCTGGCACTGGCGCACATAACGATTTGGTCTCCCAAGACCTGGAATTGTCATACACGCGTCATAGCGTCTTCCTTGTGCTGGTTTTCGATGCCACTGCCCTCGTAGGTCTGTTCAACTCCCACCCGACCGTGTTCATGCTGTGGCAGCGAGCCGACGAGGGAGCAACCGAGATCGTCGTCCCAGCCCTCGCGATCGTTGAGGCTGGCGCGACCCTCAAGACGTCCACGACGGCGTGGGACCGGTTCCTGTGGATGCCGACCATCACGGTGCTGCCGCTGGGAGAGCGAGCTGCAGTGGAGATCGCGGGCTGGTCAGGGACGTTCGCTGCCCGGCACGCCCTGTGGGAAGCGCGGGCCCTCGACTGCCCGCTGGTCACCCAGGACCCCGACCTGTACGGGCCGGGCCTGGCAGACATCCAGGTTGTGTGATCAGCGCCGCCGCCACAAGTAGTAGCCGATCGTGGCGCCGGCGACCGCGACCTGCTGCCCGGACGCAAGGAACTTGTCCCGCGACTCCTGCCCGGTTTGCACGAACACCACCGAACCGTTCACCAGGTCCCAGCCCTCCGACGCGACGGCGTTGAGGATGGCGCTTGGGTCGGCGGTCTTGCCGACGGAGAACGCGGCCATCATCACCGCGACGATCGCCTGCTGTGAGCCGATCTCGAAGCTCGTCTGCAGGACGAGGTCGCCGCGTGCGTACGCGGCCCTCGCCAGGCCCTGCGGGGACGCTTCGAACGCCTGTCGTTCCTGCTCGGCCCGCTTCTCGGCCTTGGCGCGCGCCTTCTCGGCGTCCGCGGCTGCCTGCTGTTCGGGGGTGAGCTTGTTGAAGAGACCCATCCGCGGATCCTCAACCATCGATGGGTGACGCGCCTACGGGATGAGCGGGTCGGCGCGGCAGCGGTCGGCCAAATGATCAGGCTAGTCGGATACCCTCGGGTCACCCGAACAGTCTCACCTGACCCCGGAGGGTGACCGTGACCGCGAAACGGTACGAGTTCAAGTTGCGTCGCAACCAGTACGAGACCCGCCTCGACCGGTTCACCCGGGTCATCGACTTCGACGACCAGGAGCAGGTATCGACCTTTGACGGGCTCCTGGTCCGGCTCATGGTCGATGCGGTCCGGCGTGACGGCGGCAAGGTGCGGGACCTGCACGAATACGACTTGCAGGTGCGCGAGTTCGGGGAAGGCTACGTGGTGATGACGTTCGTTGCGTCGGCGTCCGAGGTGCCGGACGAGCTGCGCTGAGTCAAAGCGTGGGAGCGAGCCGCCGTTCCTCAGCTCGCAGGCGCCCGTTGTTCGCGGCCCTCATCGCCGGGACCGGCGGCCTGGACTCGTTCCTCACGCAGGGCAACGTCGAACGCCGCCCGGTATGGCTCCAGCGCCTCTGCCGGCAGATAGCGTTCCCGCTGCACCACCTCTCGGGCGGCTTCCTCGCCACGAGCGCGCCAGAACGCGACCGGGTCCGCCTCGCGTTCCGCACGTCGCTCGTCGATGGCCCCGTCGATTCGCGCACCGAGCGCGGCACGACGTTCGGCGCGCTGCTCCGGCGTCCACCGGGTGTTGAGCTCGTCCAACTTCGCGCGCATCCTTGCACAGCCGACGGCGGTGATGGTCACGCCGCGTTCGTCGACGTAGTCGCCGGGCTGGTCGCCCTGCTGCCCAGTCATGGTCTGAGAGTACTTCTACCCTGGATGAGAGGCCTATCGTCCGGTGCGCCCCAGCGGGTCTTCCGCCCGCGCTTGTGGGAGCGCCTCGTCGAACGCGGCCCGGAACGCAGTCACACCCTCCACCGGCACGACTCGCTCCGCCACTACCGCACTGCGGGCCGCCTCCGTCCCGAGCCGGCGCCACCGCAGCGACGGGTCCGCAGCCTCCGCGGCGTTTCGGGCGTCGACCTTGATCTGATTCTTGGCCAGCAGGGCTTCGAACTCCGTGTTCCGTTCCGCCCGCCGTGCTGGCGTCCAGTACGCGTCGAGGTCGTTCAGCCGCTGCCGGAACGCCGCCCGGATCTCCGCCCGCTGCTCGTCGGTGGCGGTCTCCCGGGTGAGGCCGCGCAAATGCTCGGGGAGCCACGGGCCGGACGGAGGGCCTGCCGGTTCGTCTGTCACACGGCTGACGTTATGCCGTCGGCCGCTTGATCGACAGGAACACGGACGGGGACGCCCGGATGTGTGGAGTCGTATCGGGTCTTCGGCCGACGGCGTTCGGCGCGCATCCTGAAGCTATCTAAAAACCGTTAAAACGGACATGACTCGTGGGCAAGTCAAGCACCCATTACAACCGTCAGCTGGTGACGATCAAGCGCTCGAACGCGATGCTCACCTGACGCCAGAGCAGCGCGTCCTGAAGGCGCAAGCCATCGAGGCTGCAGGCGAAGTGCTCGCAGGGGCACTGCATGACCTAGCGCGCCGCCGTGCTGCTGCGGCGCTGACGAACGCCACGACGCTGAATGCGGCCACCGATGAGCCTCAACACGCAGCCGCTTGACCCCGACAGTGACGCCGGCCGCGCGGCGGCGCACGCGCTCACCGTCTTCCTCGCCGACGTGAAGACCCGCATCCGCCGCCGCGAACGGGCAGTAGCTGAGGCGGATGCCCTGGCGGGCAGATCCAACGATGGTCGCGTCTAGACCGGGGGGCATTCAGCAGGCGGCGGAACTGAGCGTCGACCAGGTCGCCTCGCATGTGGCAGCGAGCCACGTCGTGGTTCGTCAGGTGCGCTGACGGCGGCACCTCCGTGATCACCAAGGCGATCATCGACAAGGCCTCGGGGGCGCGAACGAGAGCGCCTTCCTGGGATGCGGCGGTAGCACAGGGGGTCTGTTCCGTTCACGTGAACGGAACAGACCCTCTGCCCGCGAGGTACATCGTGCACTTACGTTGCCGCGCGGTTCGCGCGGTCGACACCCGGGGTGACACCGCAGCGGGCAGCCGGTCGGCAACCTCCGCCGCTGTGCAAAACGCGAACCCGTCCAGCTCCTCGACGCGGAGCCTGATCCGGCCCGGGTCGTCGAGCGTGCCACCGTCGAACGTGAAGCTCATCAGCGCCCGAGTCCGGGCACCCGCCGGCGGCGCCCAATCCACGACGAGCAGTGCGCCCACCTGGAGGTTGAGCCCGAGTTCCTCACGGACCTCACGTACGGCCGCCTCGTGCGGCGCCTCGCCCTCGTCGACGTACCCGCCGGGCAGCGTCCAGCGGTCCTGGTAGTTCGGCTTCACCAGCAGCACCCGCCCGTCGGTGTCGGTGATGAGCACCGACACCACGGCGTGGAACGCGGCGAGCTTCGAGAACCACTCCTCAGGTGGGAGCCACTCGGACATCAGGCAGCCAACGGCGCGCGCTCGACCTGCCGCAGGAACCGCGCCGCGGCCTGGTTCCTGCGGTGCGGTCGCAGCAGATGCGCGAGCTCGTCGACGCGTTCGACGACCCGCCGGGACCGGACCTCACCGGAGAGCGCCAGAGCTTCGGCGCCGAGTGCGGCGGCATGCTCGACGTCCGGTCGCGGCCCGGTCGCGTGGACGGTCGCGGTCAGCGCGGTGTGCAGCGCCCGGGTTCGGGTGCCGCCCTCGTCGACGAGCATCGCGTCTGCGGCGTGCTGCAGGGCCCGGTCGGGGCGGCCGAGGTCCCGCCAGCAGCGCATCGCCGTGCCGGCGAAGTGCGCCGGCGTGAAGTACCCGGCCCACGCGGGGCCGCCGCTGGTCGCCTTGCTCATCGCCCGCTCCGCGTTGCGGAGCGCCGTGGAGCAGCTGGCCTCGTCGCGGGAGATCGCGTGCGCGCACGCCTCGGCGGTGTAGAGCCGCGCCATCACCGACGGGTGAGCGCGCCGGGCGCCCTCGACGGCGGCCCTGGCGAGCCGGACGGCCTCGGCGGGCTGGCGGAGGAACACGGCCTGCGTCGCCATGTTGGCGAGGATGTGGGCGCCGTACGCGGTGTCATCGCCGGCCTTCGCGAGGCGCAGGGCCTGGATGAAGTACCGCTGTGCCACGCCGTGGTCGCCGACGTCGTACGACATGAACCCGACCTGCCCGGTGAGTTCGGCGACGGCCGCGTGCAGCTCGCGGCCGACCTTGTCGGTGTAGCCGCCGTGCAGCATCGGGGTCACCTCGCGGTGCAGCCAGCCGACCATGAGCGCGCGGGCGTGTCCGCCGCCGTGCTGCCGGTCGAGGTTGAGCAGCTGCTGTTGGCTGGCGCGCAGGGCGGCGACGTCGCCGAGGCTGACGCGCCGGCCGCCGTTGCGGGACACGTCGGGGTCGCGCGGGTCGAACATCCACCGCCACCCGGCGGTCATGGTTGCGCCCACGACGAGCGGGGCGGCGGTCAGGACGTCACGGCGCAGCAACAGGTACCTCCACAGGTCGGCGACGGTGGTACGGCTGTCCTCGAGGGACGAGTCGTACGTCAGGCCGAGCCGTGTCAGGTCTGCGCCGCCGCGCCGGAACCCGAGGTCTTCGGGGTTGATCGTCCGGCGGAGGCGCCGAGACAGTACCTCCGCGATGACGGCCGGGGCGGGGTCGTCGGGGGTGCGTCCTCGGAGCCACCAGTAGACGGAGGCGCCGTCGTATTGCAGCTCGATGCCGCGGCTCTGCCGGCTGTGTGCGTTGACCTGGCGGGCGAATGCTGCCTGGGTCTGGCTGTATCCGGCGTCGGCGAGCAGGGCGTCGAGTTCGTGGTTTGTCACGGGCTTCGGCATGGCGGTCACCCTGATCCGGTGCGCGAGGCGGTGAATGCTGGGGCGGTTTGAGCGTACGGGCGCGGCGGCGGCGGGGACATGGCTGCGCAAGGGTGCGCAACGTCGAGCATGAATGCGCCGGGGTGCGCAAGCTGCTCCATCTCCCGCCGGCCTCCTTCCGGGCGGAGCGTGGTCGTCACGGGTTCGGCGGCGACTACGGCCGTCGTCGGGCCCACCCAACCACGGGAGGTGCGCGGTGCGGTCAGTGCTACTCGGCCGGTTCGATGCCGGCTTCGCGGCAGATGCGGCGGACGCTCTCTCGGGTGTAGACGCCGTTGAGGCGTTCGAGGATGGTCTTCTGCCGGATGCCGGCCTTCGCCTCGGCGACGATCTGTTCGGCCAGCGTGTTCCGCGCGGCTTTCAGATGTTCGGCGGCGGCCTGACGGGAGCGCTTGGCGTCTTCCATCGCTCGGATGGCGGCCTTCTCGGCGTCTCGGCTGTTGGCGAATGCGGCAGCCGCAGCAGCAAGCGGGTCGGCTGCCGCGCTGGCCGTCTCCTGGGGCTTTCGCGTGGTCACACTGTGCATGATCCCACACGCACCACACCACACTCAATGGTGGGCACTATGCCCAATGCCTTGACCCATGTGGCATCGTGCCGTAGAGTTCAAGGCGTAAGAGAAACGGGCCCCGGACGGTGCGCTAACACCAACCGGAGCCCTGAACCGGACACCTGCGCTAACAGGAGACCGATCTACATGGAACTTACCAAGGCTCCCGCCGCCACCCGCAAGCCCGTCCTGGCCATCGGCCAGCAGATGCAGGAGCAGGCCGGACGCACGGTTGTGACCCTCCAGCGCGTGACCTTCTCCGCCTGGACCGTCACCGTCTACCAGGGCAGCTACCGGGTCGAGGACCAGTGCGCGAGCTTCTCCGACGAGGTCGCCGCCGCGCTCACCGCCAGCGCCTACCTGCAGCTCGCCCGCGCCGAGGAGATCCAGGCCGAGACCGCCGACCCGGCCGCGCCGCTCGCCCAGGGTGAGATCCGCGAGCACACCGCCGGGCCGGTCAGCATCCGCATCTTCCAGACCGCGCAGGCCGGAATCCTCGTCCAGGGCCGCCGCAACGGCCAGCACGCCCCGGACCTCTGCTCCCGCCACGACTTCGAGGGTCACGCCCTCCGCCGGTACGCCGAGCTCGTCGCCGCGTACCCCGCCGCCTGACGCCTCCCCCCGCCGCGGGGCGGGACCACGACCCCCGATCCCGCCCCGCACCCCCAAACCTCGCGAGGAGCTCCCGCATGCCCATCGACCGTGAGCTGATGCTTGCCCGCCGGATCGACAGCCTCAACGGCTGGATCGCCGCCGGCTACTTCAACTCGGCCAGCGACGACGAGACCGCCGCCCGTGACGCGATGCTCGCCGACGGTCGCCTTGAGGCCCGCTGCTGGGACCGCATCAACATCGTCGCGCTCACCGACACCGGGCGGACGTGGATCAACGCGCAGCAGGACCACTGACCCGGGTGTCTTTCCCGTGCGCCCGGGGTCTCCCGGACGCACCGATGGCCACCCGGCCAGACCAGCACCAAAGAAGCGGGCCCCGAACACGCGACGCAACCGCAGCCCGGGGCCCTAGAGCAAACCACTGGAGGCCTCGCTCATGGCAACCAACCCTAAGGCCAACCGTTCCCACCTCTCCGTCGTCCCCCCGATCCCCGCGTTCGTGCCGTACCTCGCCGAGGCCGAGACCACGTGGTGGACCTGCCCCCGGTGGTGCCCCGGCGACTGCATCGGCGGCGGCCTCTGGCACGCCGAACCCCAGGGCCACGCCTACGAGATGGCCCGCGAGCACGAGCGCACCGTCTACCAGGCCGACACGGTCGACAAGGTCGACGGCGGCGAGGCCCGCATCTCCGTCACCTTGGAGCGGTCCGACTGGAACGAGGACGGCTGGACGCCCCAGACCGACGTCGTCCTCACCCTCACGGGCAGCGACTACAGCACCGCGTTCAGCGTCACCCTGACCCGCGCCCAGCGCCGCGAGCTCGCCGCCGCCCTGCTCAACGCCGACGACCTCGACGGCACCACGGACGCCGCGCCCGTGACGGTGGCGGCGTGAGCGGCTACGACGACGAGGCCGAGCACGAGTGCCCGACGGCGCTCGAGTGGAAGGTCGACGAGATGCACGCGCCCGGCCTGATCTTCACCCCGGCCGGGCGGTGGGAGACGATCGTCTCCCGCACCCCGCACGGCGAGATCCACGCCCAGGTCACCGTCACCACCGACCGGTGCGTGTGGCGGTTCTGGCGCTCGGACAAGCACCCGTACGTCGACGGGTGGAAGGCCCAGCAGCAGCGGTGCGTGGTGGTCAACGAGGGCGTCTCGCACATGGAGGTCGTCGTTGCCACCGGCCGCGGGTACAGCGCCCGCGGTCACGTGCTGGCGTCCGCGCATCAGGTCCGCGGGGCCGGGTGGCAGATCCAGGACCAGCCGTCGGGCGCCGGTGACGTCGAGTGCGTCACCGTGGCGTCGAAGGCGAAGGCGCGGTCGGAGATGAACCGCCGGGCTCGGGCGCACGCGAAGCGGGTCGGGCTGCCTGTGTGGCGCGACGACGCACGCCCGGCCGCTGCGGCGGTGACCCCATGACCGCCGCCGCCGTAGAGCCGATCGTTGCCCGCATCCCGATCTTCATGACGCGGGCAGATCGCCGGAACCAGTCCACCGCAGACAGGGCGCACGCCAGCATCGCCGGTTTCGTCGTCGACCCGGCCCAGCCGGACCTGCTGTCGATCTCCTGCCCGTCGTTCCTGCTGCGCCTCGACCGCGCGGGTGTCAAGCGGGGCATGGCGGAGCCATGGACCGACCCCGACGGGCAGGTGACCGTCTCAACGCACGTGTCTGGTGGCGCGCGCTGGCTGGTCGTTGACCTCGACGTCCCCTCGCTGCCGACCGCGCAGGTGCACACCCAGCTCGATCGGGTCGCCAACTTCCTGACGATGGCCGATGCGCTGCTGGGCTTCGCCTCCGACCGGTTCGCCGCCGAGGTCGCGGCCTGGATGGGTGCAACTCCTGGACCGACCACCGCCGGCCCGACACCGCCCGAGGTGACTGGATGAGCACGGCGACCCTGACCACCGCGCCCGCGTGCCCGCCCTGGTGCACGCAGGACCTGATCGATGACGACGGCGCCGTGCTGCACGAGTCGGCGCCGGAGTTCATCGAGGCCTCCGGCGGCAAGTCTCTGATCGCCGGCAGCGTGTCGCTGCGCCTCAACCGGTACGACCTCGCCGGGCTTGCCGGCGTCGTGGCGGTCAGCGTCGACTCGCACCCCGATGGCGTCGACCTGAATGCCGCCGAGCTGCGTCAGCTTGCCGCCGCTGCCCTGAACCTCGCCGACCAGATCGAGGAGACCCGATGACGATCACCGTCGAGCGCCCCGCCGTCACCGGCGGGGCCCCGGCCCAGAGCACCGGGCTCCGCTTTGTCCCGTGCCCCGACCGGCTGCCGTGGTGCTTCACCCACGAGACCGACCCGGACGGCGCCGAGTACCACCACGGCGCGTACACGCCGATCAAGACCGGCGGCCCGGCAAGCCTCGTCGCCGCCGAACAGCCGAAGACGATCGAGGTCACGGCCGCCCGGCTCGACACCAACGACGGGCAGACGCTCCCCGTGGTGTGGCTCCTGCCGGCCGACTTCGGCTCGCTGATCACCGACGCGGTCGGGTTCACGCCCGAGCAGGCCCGCGCGTTCGCCGCCGCCCTGCTCGACGCCGCCGACAGCGTCACCACCACCCGGGGCGAGGTGACCCGATGAGCATCCCGCGCCGTGAGGCCCTGCTGCAGATCGCTGCCGCGGTCGCCGGGGGCATGCCCTGCCCGATCCGGATCGTCCTGACCCACCACGACGTGGTCACCCTCCACACCGCCACCATCGCGGCTGGCCTGGAGTGGCTGGAGTGGTTCGGGATGGGGCAGATCGAGCTGACCGCCCTCGGCACCGGATACATCGAGATCCACAACCATCGGGTGCTGTGGTGGCACGGCCGCCGCGCAACGGTCTGCTCCGACGAGCGGCCCGCGAAACCAGCCGAGTCCATCACCGCCGACCGTGTCCGTGCCGCTGTCGCGGAGGTGTCCCGTGTCGCCGCATGACGTGCGCCACCCGGCGTGGTGCGAGATCGCCGAGTGCACAGCCGAGCCGGGTCACCTGCACTACAGCCGACCGATCGACGTCCCCGCAGACGCCGGCAACCCGGACAGCGCCCGGTTCATCCTCACCGTCTACGGCGACGCGGACAGCCGCCCGCTGCTCGAACTGGGCATCGTGGCCGGCGCAGGGCTGAAGCCGCCCCCGGTTGTCGAGGTCGACGAGGCCCAGCTCCGCGACCTTTACACCGCGTTCGGCGCTGTCCTGCGCGTGCTCGCCGCCGCCGACCCGGCCGTGACCGAACTGCCCACCCTCGACCCCGCGAACGGCGGTGCCCAGTCATGACCATCACCCTCGACCGTCCCGCCACCACGGCGCCCATCGAAGCGCCGCCCGCGCGCTGCCCGCAGGGTCTGCCGTGGTGTGCCGGCACTCCGGACAACCACGACCTCGAGGTGCTCCGCGAGGACGAGACGATCTACCACGACAGCGCCTCCATCGACCTGCCGATGTCCGCCGGTGACCAGCGCGGCAGCAACGGCTTCACGCTCAACCTGGAGCGGCGGGACACCCTCGACGGTGCCGCGGGCCGGACCCGCCTCTACATGGCGACGACCCGCGACCGGATGCCCGGCGGGGACGGCGGCTACGCCACCCTCGACGAGGCCGACCAGATCGCCCGGGAGATCCTCGCGCACGTCATCGCGGCCCGCGGCATGAAGCGCGCCAGTGACCTGCGTATCGGCGACCGGATCGCCGTCGACCGAACCACGCACACCGTGACCGGGCTGCGGCTGAACCAGGGGGCGGGCACCGTCCGCGTCCACACGGACCTGTCCGGGGCGTGTGTCGCCGCCGAGTTCAAGCCGGGGGAGATGGTGCCGCTCCGCGGTCTGCGGACCCGGATCACCACCTACCTCACGCCGGCCGCCGTGACCGCGCTCGCCCGGCTGTCGTCGCGGCAGCGAACCGCGATGCAGCTGCGCTACGTCGACGGCATGTCGACGACCGACACGGCCCGCGTGATGGGTGTCAAGCCCGACAAGGTGAAGACGTACATCGGCCGTGCCAAGACGCAGCTGCGCTCATGGGGTCTGCTCGACGTCGCGCCGGCGTTTGGCGGTGCGGCATGACCGCCGTGATGGAGCCGCCCACCGTCGAGGTCCTCGACGTTGAGGCTGCCTACCGGGAACTACGCAGGCCACTCCTTGCCATGGTCCATCGCACCATGGGTGGAGCCCGCGACGCGGAGGACGTCGTCCAGGAGACGTTCGCCTACGCCTGGACCATCCGTGACCGCTTCGAGCAGGACCGCCACCCGGCGCCGCTCATCTGGACCATGGCTCGCCATCAGATCCTGGCAGCCCACCGGCGGCGCCGCGACGTTCCCGCCAGTGACGTGGTTGACCTCGCCGAGCATGACTCGCGCGCCCCAGCGCAGATGAGCGCCGCGAACCACCGCCGGCTGCGCCGGCTTCACGCAGCGCTAGACAAGCTCGGCGCGAGCCGACGCTCTGCCCTCGTGCTGCACTACGGCCACGACATGCGGTGGTCCGACGTCGCCGACGAGATCGGCATTGCCGAGCACAACGCCCGGCAGCTCGGCCACAACGCCCTTCTCCAGGTTCGGGAACTGCTCGACGAGCGCCCGCCGGCACTGACCCGCACCGACGTCGCGGCCGAGGCGCTGCGTGAGGGTGTGCTCTCGCGGCTGAGCCCGAGGGCCGCCGAGGTGGCACAGCTGCGCTACCTCGACCAGCTCGACAACCAGGAGATCGCGCGCAGGCTCGGCATCAGCACGGGAACGGTCCACTCGCACCTGAAGAAGGTCAACGCCGCCATCCGGGCGGTTGCCCCCGAGATCGAGACGACATGGCCGACCCTCGCGGCGGCCGTGTCGGACCCGGACCAGCTTGCGACCCTCACCCCTCGGCAGCAGCAGGCAGTCCTGCTGCGGTTCCGGGACGGCCTCGGCGCCACGGAGGCCGCCCAGCGCCTGGGCATCGCCCCGCACGCGGTGACTCGCCTATGCGACGAAGCCCGCCGTCGCCTCGCCGGCGCCAGCGCCACCGAGTCAACCCGCAAGTTCACCAAGACCGAAGGAGGCGAGCCCCGATGACGCTCGCGATCGAGAAGCCCGCACCGGACCTGTCGACGTCGGACGTGAAGGTCGTCCTCCCGGACTGCCCGCCGTGGTGCATCGGCGAACCCGACTGGCACGACCCCGACTACGCCGTAGTCCACGCGAGCAACCACCACAGCGAGCGGACGCCGATGTCGGGCCACGGCTGGGACGCGCTCGGCGACATCGACAACGACTTCGCCACGTACGCCCGTGCGCACCTGATGATGGACCGGCACCAGGGCCTGATGGTGGAGATCGGCCTCGGTGGGGCGCCTCGTTCTGCTCGGGTGGGGGCGAACTCCGATGCGATCGCGACCCTCGACGAGACCGAGCGTTTCGCGCTGCACCTGCTGGCGCTCGTCGCGCTGGGCCGTGAAGGCGGTGAGGTCCGGTGACCGCCGTCCTCTTCGCGGGCAACTCGTGCTTCCGGGTCGTCGAGCTGCCGCCGCCCGCTCCGTGCCCGCCGTGGTGCCGCGTGACCGCCGAGTGCGGCGCGCACCGCGAGGAGCGCCACCACGAGGCGACCGCAGTCAACGTCGGGCTCGGCGAGCCCGACGTGACGGCGCTCGTGGTGGCCTGCCGCGACGACGACGACCTGCGCAGCCCCGACCCCGGGGTGCCCTACGTCTGGCTTGCCGGCGACGGCCCGACCCGCGGCAACCACGACTGGGCGGAAGCCCTCACCCCGGCCGCGGCCCTGCAGCTCGGCCAGGCACTGATCGCCGCCGCGATCCAGGCGGCCGACCTCGTCCCGGCGGGGGTGCAGTCGTGACGATCGCACCGCACCGCCCTCACGTCGGCCACCTGCCGGGCGCGTGCTCCGGCGGTCCGCCGTGGTGCACCGAGCACATTCAGCACCACGACCACACCGACTGGCACACGTCGCCAGCCACGGTCGTCCCGGCGGACCGCAGCAGGGGCGACGACGCCGCGTCGGTGTTCGTTGCCCAGCTGGAGCAGCCCGAAGTTCACCTGATGGCGCTCGTCAACGACGGCACCGAGCTGGAGACGTACCGGTTCAGCCCCAACCGAGCGTTCGAGCTCGCCGCCGCCCTGTTCGAAGCGGCGTGCACCGCGGTCAACGCGGTCCCCGCCGGGCGGCTGCAGATCGGCGACTACATCACGGTCGGCGGCACCGTGCAGTCCGTCGTCGCGCTGCTCCACGACCTGTGGTGCTGCACGGACACCGACTGCCCCGGCGAGGTCCAGGTCTTCACCGACCTGAGCGAGGAGACCGACCCGGACACGCCGGCGCTGCACGTCCGCGTCGACGCGATGGTTCAGCTCGGAGCGTCGGCGTGAGCGCCTACCCGGTCCAGCCGCTCGGCGAGGACGACGACCCGCGGTTCACGCTCGGCCTCGTGCTGGACGTGGCCCGGGTGCTCGCCGCGCACGGCTTCCCGGACCTGACCAACCCGGCCGTCGCCCGCGGCGGGGACCTCGTCGACCTGCAGCAGGCCCTCTACCGCTTCATCTACACCAGCCGTGAGGAGACCCCGTGAGCGACCACGGCACCGACGTTTTTCCGGACGACGGAACCGGCGGCCCTTGGGCGGACGGACAGCCCGGCCCCGTGACGCCCGCGCGCGTGGGACCGGACGGTACCGAACCCGACTACGGCCGGACGTCGCGACGACGCGGCAAGGTCGCCGAGTACGACGCCGACCTCGAGAAGACGAACGCGTGGACGAACAAGCTGAAGGCCGTCTTCTACCTGTTCGTGCTCCTGACCGCTCTCGGCGGGCAGGTGTCCGGCGCGGTCGAGGTCATCGGCGTGCCGTGGTGGGTCGCGGTCCCCGCCGTGTCCGTGCTGGAGCTCGGCGGGGTCGTCATCATGCGGACCGCCGAGGTGCGGCGCCGACTCGGCGAGAGCGCCATATTCACCTACCTGCTCGCCGTCGGCATCGCCGCGTTCGCGACCGTCTTCAACTGGATGGCGCACGACAACAAGGTGACCGGCGCGTTCTTCGCCTTCATGTCGACCGTCGGGTTCCTGGTGTGGGCGCTGTCGACCGAGCACCGGCGGCGGGACCGGCTCCGTGCGAACGGCCAGATGTCGGACCTGCCGCCCCGGTACGAGTTCATCACGCACTGGGTGCGGCACCCCTGGATCACGCTGCGGGCGCGGTCTATGGCGAAGGCCAAGCCGAGCCTCGGCCTGACGGGTTCGCTGTTCCAGGCGGAACTGGCGATGCGCCGGGACCGCCGGGTGAAGGGCATCAGCCGCGTCCTGGAAAAGAAGATCCGCAAGGCGGTCGACCCGGTGACGGCAGGCATCGCGATCAACGCCTACGATCTCGATCGCGTCGCCGACGAGTTGGAGCGGCAGGCGGACTACGTCGGCCTGACCGACCTCATCGCCGCGGACCTGCTGCCGTCGCGGATCGCCGCACACCAGGCGCCGGTCCGGGTGCCGTCGATCGCGGGCGAGCCGTTCGACCCGGACGAGGTCAAGGACGAGATCTTGGCCGCTGTCCGGCAGGCCGTCGACGGCCAGATGGCCGGCCACATCGCGGCCATCGAGTCGGCCACTGCGGCGGCCACGGCCAGGCTCGAAGCGGCGGCCAATCTGGCGGCCATTCAGCGGCCGGAATTGGCCGCGGTCGTGGCCGACGAACCGGCCACTTCGGCGGCCACGAATGGCCGAGAACTGGCCGTTGAGGTGGCCGACGAACCGGCCATGATCGGCGCCAGCGACGGCAGCAACCTGGCCGACGAGTACGACGACGAGCAGGGCGGCGAGCAGGGGGAACGCGGATCGGCGGGCGGCCAGCCACAGCGGAAGCCACGGCCAGACCGGGGCTCGGCAACCGTGCAGAAGGTGGCCGCAGCGCTGAAGCGCAACCCACAGGTCACCGCGGCGCAGTTGGCCGCGAGGTTCGACGTCCCAGAGCGCACCATGCGGCGCCATGTCACGGCCGCCAAGGCGAGCCTCGGCCACGCCAACGGCTACGACCACGGGGCGGCCAGATGAGCGCCCACCGAGGGGCGGCCGGGGCGGCCACCACTGGCCGTGGACGAGGTGATCGGCGGTGACCCTGCCGACGCCGGATGAGATGCTGGCCCACGCCGAAACCGACCTTGACCGCGCCGCCCGTGCGCTCACTGACGCTGCCGACTGGCTGCGTTCCGACTGGACGCCGGTCGGGAGCCCGCTCACCGCCGAGCAGGCGCGGCGCCGGACTGCGATGCGGGCGGCGATCACCGCGGCGAGTGCGGCGATCAGCCAAGTTCTGCCGTGACTTCCACCGTCGGCGGCTGCTCTCCCCTGCCGGCCGCCGACGGTGGGGTTCGTGGGATCAGTCAGCAGCTCAGCGCGCCGGCTGATCCCGATGATCCTCAAACGCTCGACGGTGAGCCCAGAGAAGGGGAAGGGGTTGCCGGTCTCCCCGACGCCGGCTCGTCCCGGGGGCCCGCTCTGGCGTCCTCACTGGTGGGAGCGGCTGCCGCCGGTCGAGAAGACGGGCGGGGAAGAGGGTCCGGAAGAGGTCCGGGAGACCCGCAGGAAGACCGCCGGAAGAGGGGCGGGAAGACCTCCCCCGGCACGGGGGCGCGCTCACTGCGTGTCACCGGCAATGCGGCGGCGGCAGCCGTTGCGGCAGTCCAATCCGGCGCCAGGAGCGACCCAACGCGGCCCCGTGACGCGCACGCGCGCGAGGCTACGCAGTTGGCCGCCGCATAGCAACTCACTCACAGCAACCAAGGAGCCGACCTTCATGAGCCAGACCCCCGTCCACGAGGACACCGCCCGCCGGCGCACCGCCCGGCAGAACGCTTCACGTGAGCGCCGGGAAGCGTTCTGGGCGCAGCGTCTCGCCGCCGCCGACACCCACCGGAAGCGGACGCAGGTCTGGTATGACCGCCTCCGCGCCGTGGTGCGCGGCGGCGTACCGGCGACGCTCGCCGACGAGCTGTGGCGGGTCATCATCGACGACCTGCAGCAGCTGTGCCTCCGCCTCGAAGACCGGGTCGAGCAGCACCAGATCGAGCAGCGGGAGCGTCAGCGTGTCCTGCCGACGAAGCGGAAGGGTCTGACCTTCTGGTGAGCCGGCCGAACGCGTCGCGCACCGTCGTAACACCGGTTCGTGACCACGGCTGCTTGCCGACAGCGTCGGCCGCTGGTATCGCGCGCGTGACACGGACGCGCACACCCGCATGTGCACGCGGACTTCTGGGCGTGGACCGCTACGGCCGGATCCAGTGCACGCAAGCAATCACGCAATCCCCACATCGAGCGGCCTGCGGGCCGGAACAGGAGAGCACCATGGCACCCCTGCACGTAGGCGGTATGGACGGCATGACCGAGGCCGAGGCTCTGTGGAGCTACCGGACGATCACGACCGGGCTGCCCGAGACGATCGACGGCACGACCCGCCCCGTCGACGAGGTCGACCCGGCGTTCAAGGCGAAGCAGCTCACCGAGTGGCAGGACCTGCTCGACGAGGTCCGCGACTACCTCGCCGACGACGCCAGCCCGGAGGCGCGCGAGTACTTCGCCGGCGAGCAGCGGCGGATCGACGCGTTCCGGTAGCTCTCGGCTCTCTCCTGCCGCGCCGGGACGCATGTCCCCGGCGCGGCAGGGCCTAACGGTGGACGCCTAACGGCAACCCTGTGCCCCTGTCCCCGTAGAGCGGCCCGGTCACCTGCGGTACTCGCCGAACGCCACGAGCACGAGCCGCCTGCCGGCCGTGATCTGCCGGACCGCGTGGGGCGTTCGGGACGTGAACGCGATCAGGTCGCCGCGGTGCAGGTCCATGTCCTGACCGCCGATCTCAAACTCCCCACCCCGGAAGTCCCTGTCCGGCTCGTTCAAAAGCAGGCTGAACGAGACCGTCCGGTCCCATGTGTCAGCACCAGCGTCGATGTGGTCGGTGTGCTCTGGAAACCGGTCGCCCGGCAGGTACTCGACGACGCCGAACTCGCCGCAGTAGTTGATCGGCGCTCCAAGGACTTCGCCAGCGCCGACAAGGGCGTTGCTGATGATGCCGCCCCAGTCTTCCCATGGCGGCTCTGCTGCAAGGCGTGGCGGCTGAAACCCGGGGTACCGTTCGACGAGGCTTCCCGTGGGGCGTGGCAACGCGAGGAGCCGGGCAATAAGCACGTCGGGCAGCACGTTGCGGCACAGGATCGACCCCGCGCCGATCAGCGGCGGCGGAGGCAGTTCCGGGGCCGGGTCAACATCGACAGGGACGCCGTACCGCTCGGCGAGTTGGTCGGAGACCGGCCCGAGCCACCCCGAGACCGTGAGCCTCCGGACGCGACCCGAGCTGACCCAGACTGAGCCGTTGGCCGCGTACAGGTTGCTGGCGAAGTCCGGCGCACTGGATTGAACTTCGAGCTCTGCGGTCACGTGCGGGACGTGCGTCCAGAAGTCCCGGAGACCAATGTCGTCCGCGCCGGGTGGCGCCCACGCGAACACCTTGGAGACGTGACCGTCCGGGCCGATCTTCGCCCGGGTCGCACGCTCGGGCGCAACAAGCAGCACGGCCGGGCGTTCGCCAGCAGCTAGCCGAACGCGGAGATCTCGCTCGGCCCGCTCGGCGTGGAGGTGTCCCTCGCGCGCCGGTCGGTCCCGTGGACCTCGGGTGAATGTGTCGGCGGCGGCGACCCGGTAGTGCCGGGTGTGCGTCGTGCGCGTAGGACGTCGTGCCGCAGTGCCGCTAGACACGAGGGCCGCTCCGGAGGTCACGCGCAAGCTGGTCGGTGGCCCGTTCGACGCGGACGTCGATCATCGACACGAGTGCTTTCAGTTGTGGGTCTGCCGCCGACAGGATCACGTTGAACTGGGGTTCGCCGCCGCCGGTCTGCGGGTTGGGGATGACCTCGGGCCGGCCGGTGCCGTTGTAGGCGAGGCTCAGACCCTGCGGTAGATGGCCGCCGCTGTCGTACACGCCGAACGGAATCTGCGGTGCTGCGGCGCCCACCAGGCCACCCGCGCGGAGAGCCACGTGGATGTGGTTGCGGTGCTGCTCCATCAACGCGTTGTTGAAGGAACCCTTATTCACCCCCCGCGTGTACGCGTAGTCGCGGGTCCGCGTGCGGTGGATGAGCTCCAGGGGGCGGTGCGCGGCGAGGTAGGTCGCGAGGGCGTCCTGGTTGAAGCCCATCCAGTCAATCGCGCGTCCTGAACCGTGCCACTTCGGGTCACCGGGTCTGTAAGCATTCCCGAACGTGCCACCGCCGGGGCCGGACTTGATCAGGGCGAGAACGGCTTTCCACACGCCGCTGTCGCCGCGCTGCGCCGAAGGGCTCGACGGCCACGCACCGGCGATGCCCTTGATGGCGACCGCAGCAGCGACCTCTTCCCGTGTCGGGATGCGCGTGGTCTTCGTGGTCGCCGGGAACGGGTAGTGCTCCGTCAAGAAGCCCTGCACGAGACCGCCGGCCGCGTATGTCCGTGCGGCGGCCTTCGGGAACTTCAGGTCGTTGACGGCATGCATGAACCCTGTGCCGTAGTGCTGCACCGCGGCGGTCTTCTGCACGAACTCGCCGTTGGACAGCCAGTACCTGGCGCCCGTGGCGCGTTCGGCGGCCGGCACGTCATCGGAAGTGCCGGTGCCGGGTCCGACGACGGGGCCGCCGGCGGCGAGCAGCGACCCGCGCGAGTTGCCCTTGCCGCCCGGAGAGGTGACGTCGGGGTGCAGCCTCCCGCGGGCGGTGCTCAAGCTAATGCCTTCGCGGAGCGCCGTTTGGTAGACGAGCAACTCATCGAGCTGGGCCTTCGTCGCGTCGATGCCGCTGATCGTGACGTCGGTCGACTTCGACGGCGGCACCTTGCCGTAGATGTCGATCAGGTTCTGGACGGCCTTGCCGTTGATGCCGTGCTGAGTGGCGTTCTTCTTGAGCGCCTCGACCTCTTCGTCATGCTTCTTCGTCGCCGACTCGATCGACTCGCCGTCCGCGACACGAGCGCGGAAGGTCGCGTTGATCGCGGCGAGCTGATCCTTGAGGCTGTCACGCAGTCTCTGACCAGCCTCGGTGTTGAGGTCGAGTGTCTTGGCGCCCTTGCCGGTCAGGTTCTCCCGTACCTCAAGCACCTTGTTGGTGTTGAGGAGCGCCTTGGCCTGGTTCTCGGCGGCCTCGTCGGCGGCGCGCGCAGACCCGAACAGGAGGTCCTCGGCGTCTTTCAGCGCGCGGGCCTTGTCGGCGGTGGAGGACTGGGCGCTTGCGAGGATCTTGTACGAGTCGGCGAGGGTCTTGACCGTCGGCGATGCCTCGTCGAAGACCCCGTTCGCCTTCTTCTGCTCGGCGGCGAGCCCGGACGCGAGCCGGGCCGCCTCGGCGGCGTTGGCGTTGGTCGAGTCGAACGCCTTCTGGAGCGCCTCGAGGTCCTTGATGCGGCGCTCGGTAGCCTCGTGCGCCTCGCCGCTCTGGAACGCCTTCTCCAGGTACGCGAGGTCGATCTGGTTCTGGATCGCCTTCGTAACCTCATCGCGGGCGGCGACCTCGCCGTTGAGGCCGGCGGCGAGCGTCTGTGAGCTGATGCCTGCCTGTTGGGTCAGTTCGACGAGGCCGCGGAGCTTCTCGTTCTGGGCGAGGATCGCCTTCGCGTTCTCGACGGTTGCCGGGTTGACGCCCTCCTTGAAGGCGCGGCCGTAGTCGCCGAGCGCTGAGGTGAGCGCCTGGGCTTCCTGCTTCGCCTTCTGGTTCTGTGAGACGAAGTACCCGATGGTGACGGCGGCGGCGGTGAGCGCCAGGACGAACGGACCGCCGATCGCGCCGCTCATCGCGTTGATCGCCCGGGTGGCGGCGGTCGTCGTGCTGGGGATGGCGCCGGCCTGCGTCATCGTGGTTGTGGTCACCGACCCGAAGGTGATCATCCGGGCGGCGCCGGTCAGGAGGCCCGAGTTGAGGAGGCCCTGCGCGCCGGCAGCGAGCAGCGTCGCCGCCTTGTAGGCGGTGATCCCGATGACGAGCCCGGTCAGCACCGGCAGCGGGATAGCGTTGAGGCCTGCGGTGATCCCGCGGAGGACGCCGAGGACGACGGACCCGACGGGTGCGTACGCCTGCCCGATGCGGACGCCCACCCGGATGAGCTCGCCGATGGTGGCGACGACCCGCGGTCCCTCGACGCTCGCGTAACGGATGAACTCCTGGAAGCCCTTGTTCGTCGACATCCCCTGCGAGAAGTTCGCGAACCGATCGGTGAGGTTGATCAGCCCGCGGCCCATCGACCGCTCGAACGGGATGAACGCCTGCACCATGCCGGCGATGCCGACGGCCACGTTCCCGGTCACGGTGACTAGGCCTCGCAGGGTCGGCACGCCCTCGTTGCCGACGAGCGTGAAGAACCGCGACCAGAACGGCGACGTGAGCGCGCGGCCAGCCCGATCCGCGGTGCGCCCCAGCTCGTCGGCGAGCTCGCCGACGTAGTCCGTCAGACCGTCCATGTACGGCAGGAGCCGCCGGATACCCGCCTCGGCGCCCGGCAGGAGACCGTCGGACGCTGACGCGCGAAGACGGTCCAGGTCGGGCTTCAGGCCGAAGATGAAGCGGGCGAACCTCTGGCCGCTGAGCGGCAGGGTCCGCAGCTCGTCGTCGAGCTTGTCCAGTGCCGAGCCTGCCGTCGACGCGGTCGCCGAGAGTGCCGCGCCGGCGGCCCGCTGTGCGGCTGTGATCGCGGCCTGGCCCTGCGCGATCTGGAACGCTGCCTGCCGGGCCTGCGACGCCGCCTGCAGCCGCGCCTCACCCTCGGCGCGGACAGCGTCGGTAACCTTCTGCTGCGCCTCCGCGAGCGAGCGTTGCGCCTCGAGGACACGCTTCGACCCGTCGATGCCGGTCTTCCGGTCGCGCTCCTGATCGGCGGCGAGACGCCGCCCGGTGATCGCGAGTTCCTCCGCCTGCTCCTGCGCTTCGGCGAGAGCGTTCGCGGTGTTCTCCCCGCCGAACGACGCCAGCTGGCGCTGCAGCTCCGCGACCTGCGTCGCGGCCTTCGCCTGGTCGACGGCGTTGCGCTTGAGCGCCTGCGCCGTGTCCTCCTGACTGCGGCGTTCCGCCTCGCGGGCGTCGTTGAGCGACTCCTGCGCCCGGGTCGCTGCCTCCTGCGCGCGAGTGACCGCGCGTTCCGCGTCGGCGATCTGCTGCAGGCTGCGGCGCTGCTGGTCGGCGGCGTTCGCGCGGGTGTTGGCGAGGGACGCCACGGCGGAGCGGACCTGGTCGCTGCTGGACGCGAGGGACCTCTGTTGCTGGACCGCGGTGTTCCCGGTCTTGGCCTGCTCGGCTTGCGCGTTGCTCAGCGCCTTGACCGCGCCGCCGATGCCGCCGAACGCGAGCGCGAGCACGCCGACGGACGGGGCTGCGATGACGGCAGCGGCACCGATACCGCCGATCGCAGCGGCAGCCGACGCGGCGGCCGGGACGGCGGCCGGGCCGATGGTCAGGATCGCGTCAGTGAGACGGTTGACGCCGATCCTGGACCGGTCGGTGTCGACGTCGACCTCGGCGCCGGCCCTGCGCCCGTCCAGGCGTTCAAGCTGCTGTTCGAGCAGGGCAAGTTCGATGGAGGCGCGGCCGGTGTCGACGCGGACCCTCGGCGATGACGCGGTTGCGGCGAGCCGGTCGAGCTCGGCCCTGAGGCGGGCGACTTCCTCACGTGCCTGCGTCTCGGTGATGTCGATCCCGATGCGCTTCGTCGACAGCCTCTCCAGCTGGTCGCGGAGCTCCCGCATCTTCCGCTCGGCGTCGGTCGCCCGCGCGTAGATGTTGACCCGGTACTCAGGGAGCGCCCGCAGAGCTGCCCGGATTCGCTGCTCGGCGGTGGTCGCGAACGTGCCGCCGAACCGGTTGCCGAGGGCGGCGCCGTGGCGGGCGGCGGTCGGCGTAAGGCCGCTCAGGCTGCCGTTGACGGCGGCGCGGATCCGGGCCGATATCGCGGCGCCGAGGGCTGCGCCGATGGTGTTGCCGGCCGCCGTGGCGCCGGGTGTGGTTTGGGCGACGAATGCCGCCCAGAAGCCCGCAGTCCGAGGAATGACGTCGACGTGGACCGATCCCGCGGAGATGCCGCTAGCTGACCCGCCAGATGCTGCCACGGTCAGACCGCCCGTTCATGTGAGTGCGTACGATGCACGCCCGGCGCGCCCCGCCCCGGGGACAAGGAGGAATCCCAGGGGCGCGCCGGGCGCGCAGTTCAGGAAGTGGCCGGGACCGGCCGTTCAGTGGAGTCGAAGGCGGACCCGAACGCTTGCTCCTCGACGGCCTCCAGCGGCAGCGGCGGCCGGGCCACTGCCGCGGCGAGCTGCTCCCGGTTGGCGGTCTCGGCGGCGCGGGCGAGGTCGTCGGCCTGTCCGTCGAGCCACTCGGCGCGGTGCAGCATCCGCTTCGTTAGCGGCATAGGCGCCGCCGAGTCGGTGAACGGCGACGCGGTGAAGCTGGTCTGCTCGAACGCGTTGACCTCGGCGATCAGCTGGTCGGTGCGGGCCTGACGGGCGGCGGCAACCGAACGGAGACGATCCGCACGGGTCCGGGCGTCGAGAGCGCGGGCGGTCAGCACCTCTCGGCGGGCCACGTCAACGCGGCCGTGCGCGGCCGTCACAGCACGGTGGCTGACCTCAAGCTGGGTACGCCGACGGATCAGATCATCGCCGAGCTGGTCCAGGTTGTCAGGGGTCTCGTAGGCTGCGTCGCCGGCGACAGCCTCAGCTTCGGCCAGCTCGGCGGCGGCGACCTCCGCGGCCCGGGTCCGCTCGTCGCTGTCGGCAGTCCACCGGGACAGCGAGGACTCCGCGGCGGCGAGCGCCTCGGCCGCCTCGTCCGGCGTCGGCTTCGGCGGGACCGGCTTGAGCACCCACCGGGACTCGGTCACGCCGGTCACGCTGCGGCCGACTCGCGCAGGGCCACGGCGAACGCCTTCTGCCAGCGGGCGGCGTGCTCGTGACCGCCGCGGCGCATCTCCCGCTCCTGCAGACTGATCGCGTACTTGCGCGAGGACGGCTCGTCCATGCCGAGCTGCCGGCGGGCGGCCTCCGCCACCGCGACAGTCTCCATCGCGAGGTCGGGCGACGGCCCGACCGGGGCGCGAACCGCAGCAGCAGCAGCAGCGGCCTCAGCCACGCGGAGCCGGTCGTTCCGGTCGAACTCCGCTCGGGCGTTGGACTCGGTGAAGCCGTCCCGGCCGATCGCGGCTCGGCGAGCGGCTTCCGCGCTTAGCCCGCGAACTCGGTATGACTCAACCAACCTGTCGAACGTGCTGGTCACGCTGCCCTCCTCATCTCGATCTCGGATCGATCGACCAGCCACACACCTCCGACCTTGCGGGCGGCGATGTCACCGGACCGGGCCAGCTGCCGAACACGGGACTCCGTGACGCGCAGCAGGTCGGCGGCCGTGGCGGTGTCGATCTCCTGGGATGATCGTGAGGGCATTTCCGCAGGCAGGGCTTCCGTGCTTCCGCCAGCGGAAGCGCTGTGCTTCCACTCCTCGCCAGCAGCCCGGATCGCAGCCCACGTCTCGCGGGTCGCGGTAAGACGGCTCGGAGGCAGGTGACCCTTCTCGACCAGCTTTGCCAGGCTCACCAGCCGGGCCGGCATGTGCTCGTCAAGGAGGATCGCGAGCACGAACGCAGGGAACCCCGCGACCGGGGCGACCAGATGCCCCCGCCCCGGTCGCGGCGAGCCGGTCAGGTCCGCCATCTGCTGACCTCGTTTACCACCAGCCAGCCGAGCAGGTCACTCATGGACGCGGCCATGCCCTCCCGGGAGCCATACCGGCTCTGCCCCAGGAGCAACACGGCCTCAAGGAGGCGATCGATCAACCGCTGCGGGTCGCACGTGCCGACGATGACGCGGACGCCCTCGTCGTCGCCGAGCGCGACCGCCCGCAGGAGGGCGGCCATCGTTGCCGGCTCGACATGCTCCGAGGGGCGGCGAGCGAACCTCCCCAGATGGTCGCGCCGGGGCCGTGCTCGACGTCGGGCGCCGTCGCGGTTCTGGTTGGCACCCACCGGGGAGGGGTTCCCGGTGGTCACGTCACCTTGCCCGGATCGGTGGCGGTGCCGCCGAGGCGCGCCAGGTGGCCTGCAAGCGCCGCCCGGACGGTCGTGTCGGCGTGGTCGACGCCGAAGTCCGTGAGGGTCGCTTCGATGGCTGCGGCCACGACGGCGGCCAGGTTGCCGCTGATCCGGTCGTCCCGCGCGGCAAGCGCGTCGAGGATCACCGAGCAGCGGCCGGCGTCGCAGATGGGCAGGTTGTCGATGGTCACTGCTCGTCCCCCTCGGTGTTGCCGATGCCGAGCTCGGCGGCACGGCGGGCGATCTCCGCCTCGACCTGGGCAGCGGTCGGGAGGTCCACCTTCATGGGGGCATCCATGCCGATGAGCTTCCGGCGGCTCTCGCTGACCTTGACGATCTTGTCGATTGCCTGCAGCTTCGGCCCAGGGTCGAGTAGCGGCTTCGTCGGATCGGCAGGGTCCATGATCACGCGGCCGTTGGAATGCGCGACGTGATCCGCCCGCATGATCTTGAACGCCTCGATGAGCGCGGCATCGAGGCGCAGGAGCTCCAATGCCCGCAGACGCGCGGCCGGCTCGGCGACCGTCGCCTTCAGCGCGCGGTTCACCGCCTTCCACGCCGACGACGCATTGGCGTACCCGAACCGGTCGGCGATCTCCTGGTAGCCGACTCCGTCGCTGCGAAGGCGGCACGCCTCGGCGTCCTGAACGGCAGTGTCGTCGGTGCGGACGAATCGCCCGTTACCGCCGCGTCCGCGCTTGCTCTTTCCCTGGTCAGGGTTGTCCGTGGTCATGGTCACCCCGTGTCCTTTCTTGACGAGGGGCCCGTGGATCTGGGCCCCAGGTGGCATGTGGTTCAGCGCCCGGCAGGGCCGAGCAGGGCATCGAGCAGGCAGCGCTCGACGCCTGCCCGCTTCGTCTGGTATTGGCTGGCCTCGGCGGCGAGGAACAGACCGGCGGCGATGCTCAGCTCGGCGCCGCCCTCCCGCAGTTGCTCGTCGAGCGACTCGACGCAGTCGCCGAGCTCGGCGAGGAAATGCCGGTTGCGTCGGCACGCGTCGAGGGTCTGGACGACGCCGTACTGCTGGGACATGAGGGTGTACGCCTCACTGGTGTCGGCGCAGTCGAGGGTGTCGTACAGCGGGTCGGTGGCGCGTTCGAACGCGACGACGATCCGGCGCTCGCGGGCGGTGAACTCGCCGTAGATGCTGGCGGCTCTCGGTGTGGCGGTCATGCTGGTCTCCGTGTTCATGAGGCGTTCCGCCGACGATCGGCGTGCTGTCGCAGGTTGACGAGGACGGCGCTTGGCCCGCGCTGGCCTGCACCAGTCAGCGGCTGGTGCAGGCCAGTGACCTGGCCGGGAACGGCGGGCTTAGGCCACTCGGTAGCCGGGGCTTCTTCGCGGCGCCGGGAAGAAGCCGAGGGTGGGGGCTGGTCCCCACCCTTCGCACGGCGCACCGGGAGCGCGATCGTGTCGGCCGTGATCCGCAACTGCGCCGTGTCTTTCCAGAGGCCGACGGTGGCGGTGCCGGTGACGGTGATGCTGTCGCCCTTGCCGAGTCCGGAGAGGATGCGACCCGCCTCGTCATCGAAGGTGATGACGGCTGCAACGACCGCATCGCCTTCCTCCCAGCCGTCGACGCCCTTCCGCCACGCTTGGAACTTGACGACGCAGTTGGTCCAGGTGCCGCCGGTGCGGGTCGGGCCGGTCTTCGGGTCGCCGAGCAACTGGCCGGTGCCGGTGATGGTGGGCAGGCTCATGGCGCGTACACCTCACCGCTCCAGTCGCAGAGCTGCGTGCGGTCGTCGATCGACGGGTAGGCGGGCGGCGGGTCGTAGATCCCGGCCATGCGGCGCAGCATCCGGGCGTGGACGCTGAGCCGGTCGTACAGGTCGGGGTCGTCAGCGGCGCCGGCGATGGCATCGAGGTGGTCCGCGGCGTCGGTTAAGTCCTGGTCGGTCTTGGCGGCGCGGACCTGCTCGGCGGGCTGGTGGTGGCCGGTCGCGTTGAGGTCGGCGGCGATGAGGTCGAGCCACTCGCCGAGGGCGCGGCAGGTGGGGTCGGTGCAGCAGCCGTCGTGGTCGAGGCTGGGCGGGTAGGTGTAGGTCACGGCGTGACTCCTTCGTGGTCGGTGGTTGCGGTCTTTAAGAGCGCGTCGAGGAACGGGGCGATGACGGTCCGTTCGGGCCTTCGGCGTGCGCTGTTCCCAGCGCTTTGAGGCTGTGGTGACGGTGTGTGGTTGTGTCGGGCGACCTGTCACCTGTCGGGTTCTGTCGGGTACGGCGCGTCTACCTGACAGGTGGAGACGTGTACTAGGACTCACGCCCCTACCTACAGTGAGTGAACCGAGGGGCTGTGATATACGGAGAGTAGTTTTACCCTCAGATCTACGCGTACGTGAGAGCACTCCCAGACGGACCCGACCTGTCAGGTGACACCCGACAGGTCGCAGGTCCGACCCGACAGGTGACAGGCACGCTCTGTAGTGGCCGCTCATCGCGCGTAAACCACGATCGAGCCCCTGGAGCCCAGCACTGCGGCGTCCTCGCCGTAGACGGCAACGTGCCGGTCGACCAACGCCTGGGCGTCATCCATCGTCTTCGCCCCAGCGACCCCGGCCCGCTGAATCTCCCGCTTGGTCGCCTGCCCGCCGTGCTTGCGCAGCCACGCGTTCAGCACGCCGTCCTTCTCGGCGATCCGGGCCTCAGCCCACGACCTCGACAGCGGCGCCTGAGTGTCGGGCAACATCCGCCACACGGCCGCGCAGTAGTCGACGACCTCGACAGCAGCCCGGACGGCCCACAGCGGGATCACACCCGTTGTCACCTTGCTCTCGCCGCGGCTGGCAGCTTCCCCGGCCGCGCACACCTCGGCCAGCACCAGCGCGATCCGGGCCGCGTGCTCGCCGCCCTTCGCGAGGAACGACGTCGACGCCGCGGTCTGGGTGATGTCGGCCCGCTCGGTGGCCCACCGTTCCTCGGCGGCCAGCAACTCCCGACGGGCGTCGCAGTCACGCGGCATGCCCCAGGCCCGGGGCCGCTCCAGGTCGTGGAGCAGAACACGGAGTGCCGCCTCCCACTCGAATGCGGTACGGCCGGTCTCGGTGCCGCTCAGCCCTTCGCTCCAGTGCGGCAACCAGCGCGGCTGCATGTCGGACGCGGCATCTCCGAGACGGCTGACGAACTCGGGCTGGATCGTTCCGAACACGGGCATGACGGGGTTGGCGATGTGGATGAACAGCGGGTCGTCGTCCTTCCCCACCCGCTCGTAGGTCCACGACTTCCCGGACCACAGGGCGAGGAAGCGGGCCTTGTCGCTGCCCACGCCGCCGCCGCGCTGCTTGTACTGGCCGATGCCGTCGAGGACGGTCGTCAGTTCGTCCGGCACCAGTGCGATGCACTCGCCGTTGCCGTTGAGTTTGCGGGCCAGCATCTCGACGGTGGTGTCCTCGGACAGCTTCGACGAGTTGACCGGCTTCGGCATGATCCGCCGGTCCCTGGGGTCGAGGTCTTTCCACGCCTTCATCTCGGCGACGTACCTCAGCGCTGCCCGTTCGGCGTGGCTGCGGTACGGCTTCCAGGCGAGGTCGGCCGCTGGGGTCTTCCCCGATCCGGCGTCCCCGATGGACGGGATCCACAGGGTGGGGACGACGCGGCGGGTGTCGTCGATGACGAGGCGGCTCATCATGGACGCTGCCGATCCGCACCCGAGCAGCGCTCCCGCCACTGCCGCCATCGGAAGCGCGCCGATGGCGTCGAGCTGGGCCTGCATGACGGGGGGCAGCCACTTGGTCGGGTATTCGGGTGCGCGGCGGAGTGGCACCGCCCCGTCCTTCCCGTCGGGATTGGCCGCTCGGTACAGCAGGGCGACGATCTCGTCAACGACTCTGGCCGGCGGGACCATCGCGTCCATCCCCGCGAATCGGCCGAGGAGGGCGTGTGCCTTCCGGACGGCCGCGACGGTGGACGGGATCGCGTCGGGGTCCGTGTGCCCCTGCTCGCTGCCGCCGTCGTCGCGCCGGACGGTGTCCTTGTCGGCGTCGGGTGGTCCCGGGTCGTCCTCGGCGGGCGCCTCGCCCGCGAGGGTGCGCTCCCATTCGTCGTCGTCCCGGTCGGCCTGTGCGCGGCGGTGCCCGTCTTCGCGCTGCGTCGGGGCGGGGTGCGCCGGGGCCTTGACCGGTTCGCCGATGAGTTCGTTGGTGCGCTGCATCAGCGCGAGGGACTCGGCGAGCCGGGCGGCGTCGATGACGCGGGGGCGGTTGCTCTTGGGCGGCGCGTTGTCCAGCGGGTCGCCGGGCACCCACGTGTCGTTGCCGAATCCGCGGCTCATGCAGCGCACCCCTGGTGTTCGCGCTGCTCCCACGACAGTGCGGTCTGGGTCCAGTCGATGGGTTCGCCAGGTTCGGTCGGCGCGTCGGCGAGGCAGAGGTGCCGGTCGAGTCCCCGGACGTTGCGCCGGTGCGCGTCGGTGGGGCCGGGTGCGTGGAATCGGTGGACGCAGGGGTCGCCACCCTCGATGCCGGTGTCGGCGTGGGGCCGCGTGGGGTGGGACGTGATGATGTCGTTCACGGCTGCCGCCGGGCAAGGTGGGCGCGGGGCGCCGCTACGTGCGCGGTAGTCATGCGGCCCGCCTGTACGTCCGGGCCGCTTTCACCAGGTAGCGACCCCTGCCGCACCCCGCGCGTCGGACTGCGGTCAGGATGAGCGCGTCGCCGAAGTGGAGGTGCCGCCCTCCGTAGCCGAGCGGGCAGAGTGCGGTGATGATCGCCCATCGGGTTCGTCTGCCGCTGGGCGCCAGTAGGGATGCGGGCACGGTGGGGAGGTTCTTGTGCCGGCTCCGATTGTTGGCATTCCCGATCGGGCTAGGCGTGGTTAGAATTCTCATCGGTGATGTGGCGTCCTTCAGGACGTTGGTGGCGGCGCCGGGCCGGGGGGCCCGGCCCGTTCGTGTTTGGGGATCTCTGCCGACTGGCGGGTGGTCTCGGCCGGGCGGGGACATCGACATCGGGGGTTGTCGAGTTCCGTATTCAGGCGACCGAGGGCTCTTCCTTGCGGGGCTCAACATCAACATTGAGCAGCGCGAACAGGGGTGCAGTAGGCACCACGTACTTGTTGCCCAAGCGCAGCACCGGAACCGGGAACTCACCGCGACGCGCAAGCGCATGCGCTGTGGTTCGGCCGATCCCGAGCGCTGCGCCGGCGGTGACCAGGTCGGTGCGGACGCCGAGGGCAATGAGCCGCTCGCGGGTCCAGCGGACTGTTCGGGCCATTCGCGTACCTCCAACTCATGAAAACGACACGTTGTGAACGCAAACGACACGTGCCTCAGATCGAAAAAACGGGCGATGCGGATACGCCCTGCTAGTAGCGTACGCGCCTGATCGACATGAAGCAACATCAGGCGTAACGTGTCTAAATCATGAGTGCAAACGAAGAGAACCTCAGCGACGTCATCGCCCGCCGGATCGTCCGGATCCGAAAGAGCCGCAGCATCACCCGCGAGCAGCTCGCCGAAAGATGCGCTCAACTCGGCTACCCGGCACTCACCGGTCCGGCCGTCGCCAACATCGAGACCGGCCGCCGCGGACCGAAGGGCGAACGCCGACGGGACATCACCGTCGACGAGCTGACCGTCCTCGCTGCCGCACTGGACGTCCCGCCGATCATGCTCGCGTTCCCGATCGGCACCGACGCCGAATCACCCGTCGTGCCCCGCCGACGGATCGACACCTGGGATGCCGCGCGCTGGTTCATGGGCGACCTTCACGTCCGCGATGACGGCCGCCCGGCAGCCCAGGAGCTGGAGAGCAGCGCTCGGCCGCTGATCACCGACGGCAACGCCTGGAATTCGGCCGCAACCCCCATCGAGCTCTACCGCTCCCACGACGCGCTGATGAGCGAGTACCACGACGTGCTCATCGGCCGCCTGTACCCCCCGGACGAGGACGAGCGCAAGCGGGAGAAGGAACTCGCCCGCGCAACCGCAGTGCTGTTCAGGTTGCGGGAGAAGCGCGCGGAGATGCGCCGGCACGGACTTACGCCGCCAGAACTCGCCGCAGACGAGCGGCACATCGACGAGAAGCGGCACGTCTTCATGACGCCAGAGCAGGCGGACGCTTACGCTGCCGAGCATCCCGGCGATCTGAAGTTCGTCGACTGGGCAGCCCTCCGCACCGGCAGGGAGTACCGGCCAGGTGACGGCGCCCGCATCCGCGAGGCGCAGGAGTTCGCCCAGAACTTCGAGTCCGACGCCGACGCATCGGACGATGGAGACAGCGACTCGTGAGGGTGTCGACGTTCAAGCGCTGCAGGTGCCGCGATGCAGGCGGCCGCGAACTGGGCCAGAAGTGCCCGCAGTTCCGTCGTGCCGACGGCTCTCTCAACCCGCGGCACGGGTCGTGGTCCTGGCGGATCGAGATGCCGACCGACTCCACCACGGAGAAACGCCGGGTTGTGAAGCGTGGCGCCCACCGGACCGAGGGCGACGCACTCGCCGAGGGAAAGGCCGTCGTCGAGCTGCTGGCGATCCCCGCGCCCGGAGACCTCGGCGCCCCGGATCGAGCGCAGATCATGCAGCTCGTCGACGAGGCGTTGAAGCAGCACGCGCCTCTGCCCGCGGCCGAGGACATCCGTCGGCGCGTCCGCACCGGGCAGCCGATCGCGAGCCGCGTCACGGTCGGCGAATTTCTCGACGGATGGCTTGAGAGCAAGAAGGACATCCGGCCGACCACGTGGGCCGGCTACGAGAGCAACATCCGGATCTACCTGAAGCCAGCTCTCGGGCCGATCGAGATGGACAAGCTCCGCGTTAAGCACGTGTCGGCGATGTTCGACGACATCGACGACTTCAATGAGCGCCTCGCCGAGGTCCGCGCGAACGGCACCAAGGATGAACGGCGCGCACTGCGCTACCGCAAGCCTGTGGGGCCGGCGACGAAGCAGCGCATCCGGGCCACGCTCCGGTCGGCGCTGACCGACGCGCTAAACGAACAGCTCATCGTCACGAACGTGGCGAAGCTCGTGAAGCTCGAATCAGGCAAGCGGCCGAAGGGGCTGGTCTGGACGCGGGAGCGGGTTGCCCGCTGGCAGGAGATCCGTGCCGCTATCACCGCCAAGGAGGCTGCGCGGGCTGAGGCGCTCGCCCGGCGCGACCGCCCCGAGGCCGCCCGCCTGGCTGACGAGATCGCGGCGCTCGAGGAACGGGAACGACCGAGCCCGGTCATGGTGTGGACTGCGGCCCAAACCGGCGCGTTCCTTGACAGCATCACCGAGCACCGGCTCTATGCCCTCTTCCACCTTGTCACGTTCGTCGGCCTGCGTCGCGGTGAAGCCTGCGGCCTGCGCTGGGTCGATCTCGACCTGGACGACGGTGTCGCGACGATCGCCGAGCAGTTGTTCTCCGCCGCAGGCAAGGTCGGCGCGGGTCGGCCGAAGTCCGACGCCGGCGACCGCGACGTGGCGCTCGACAAGGCGACGTGCCTGGCCCTCAAGGCGCACCGGCGACAGCAGCGCGAGGACCGCCTCAAGTGGGGCGCCGCGTGGGTCGACTCGGGCCGGGTGTTCACGCGGGAGGACGGGTCGGAGCTCAACCCGCCGTGGCTGACGGACCTGTTCGGCGAACTCGTCGCCGCGGCCGACCTGCCCCCGATCCGGCTGCACGATCTACGGCATGGCGCGGCGACGCTGGCGAAGGCCGCGGGCATCGACACCAAGATTATTTCGGAGATGCTCGGCCACTCGTCACGCAAGATCACGGACGACACCTACGGCCACGTCTTCGCCGAGGTGGCTCGCGAAGCGGCGGAAGCGACCGCCGCGATCGTCCCGCGGAAGGCCGCCGCGGGCGGTCACGGTGGTCCCGGTGGTCTCCGTTTGGTCTCCGATTCGGGCGCCTGATCGATGCCACAGATCGAGCGGAAACAGAAACCCCAGGTCGGCATGGGTCTAGCAAGAGCCGACGGCGGGACTTGAACCCGCAACCTTCCGATTACAAGTCGGGTGCGCTACCAATTGCGCCACGTCGGCTGGTGGGCTGATCCTACCGGGCCGGGCGGGGGGCTTGCCTCCGACATACGGGTCGGGCGGGTTGGCAGCAAAGTGGGCAAAAAGGGCTGGCGACCTTGGCAGAGCGGTGAACGGCGCCTAGTGTTACGGGAACTCTGGGTGTGCAGTGACGCTGCCTGGGGCTTCTACTCGGATCGTCCGGCACGTTCCTGCCGGTGGAAGGTGGCACTCTGTCATGGCTACGGTCACGTACGCGAAAGCGTCCCGGATCTACCCGGGGACGCCGCGTCCCGCTGTTGACCAGCTGAACCTCGAGATCGGTGACGGGGAGTTCCTCGTCCTCGTCGGCCCGTCGGGCTGCGGGAAGTCGACCTCGCTCCGCATGCTCGCCGGCCTCGAAGATGTCGACGCCGGGGACATCCTGATCAACGACCGCAACGTCACGCACCTGCCGCCCAAGGCTCGTGACATCGCGATGGTGTTCCAGAACTACGCGCTGTACCCGCACATGACGGTGTACGAGAACATGGCGTTCGCGCTGAAGCTGCGCAAGACGCCGAAGCACGAGATCGACCGGCGGGTGAAGGAAGCCGCGGCGATGCTGCAGCTGGAGGACTACCTCGGCCGTAAGCCGAAGGCGCTGTCCGGTGGTCAGCGGCAGCGTGTCGCCATGGGTCGCGCGATCGTGCGTGAGCCGCAGGTCTTCCTCATGGATGAGCCGCTGTCGAACCTCGACGCGAAGCTGCGTGTGCAGACGCGTTCGCAGATCGCCACGCTGCAGGCGAAGCTCGGCATCACCACCGTGTACGTCACGCACGACCAGGTCGAGGCCATGACCATGGGTCACCGGGTCGCCGTGCTGCTGGATGGCGTGCTGCAGCAGGTCGACAGCCCGCGTGCGCTGTACGACCGTCCGGCCAACGTCTTCGTCGCGGGCTTCATGGGCTCGCCGGCGATGAACATCAAGACGGTGCCGCTGACGGAGAAGGGCGGCCGCTTCGGCGACGTCACGCTGCCGCTGACCCCGCAGCAGATCTCCGCGGCGCAGGCCGACGGTGGCGGCAACCGCGTCACGGTCGGGTTCCGCCCCGAGGACACGGACCTGGTCGGCCCCAACGACGGTGGCATCCCGATCACCGTCGACCTGGTCGAGGAGCTGGGCTCGGACGCGTACGTGCACGGCACCGTCGCGCTCGACGGCCAGGACGAGCGCTTCGTCGTCCGGGCCGACCCACGCCGCACGCCGCGCCTGACGGAGATCGTGTACGTCCGGCCGCACGTCAACACGCACCACGCGTTCAACGCCGCGACGGGCCTGCGCATCTGAACTAGCACATAGCGAAAGGGCCGGTTCTCCATAGGAGAGCCGGCCCTTTCCATGAGAACCGTCAGGAAGCGGCGAACCGCCACACCTGGAACCTGCCCTCCGACGCGCACAGGATCACGGAGGCGTTCCACGAGCAGCTCAGGCCGGCCACCTTCGAGGACAGCGGGCCCAGGGCGATCCGCTCGCCGGAGGACGACGTGACGCCGACGAGCGAGACGTCGTAGGCGGAGGAAGCACTCAGGGTGCCGGTGAAGAACATCAGGCTGCCGGCCGTCACGCGGACGCCGTAGGAGGCCTTGTCCTCGTCGCGCAGCACCTGCTTGCCGTCGAGCGAGAGCAGCACGCTGGCGGGCTTGTCCCAGTCGGTGGCGAACAGCTGGCGACCGGCGGGGATGAGCACCGTCGAGCCAGGAGCGGGAGCCTCCCAGACCTGCTTCTTCTCGGCGACGGAGATGGCGCGGACCTTGTTCTCCTTGCCACCGGACGGGCCGTCGATGAGGCACAGCCGGTCATCGGCGCACGGGGCCATGTCGACGACCTGGACCTTGTCGTTGGAGAAGCTGTAGATCTGCGCCGGCTGACCAGATGTGGTCAGGTCGTAGACGCTGACCTTGTACTTGGTGCTGCCGCCCGCGACGAACAGCTTGTCCTCGTGGGCGAGGTACTTGGCGCCGTACTCGCCGATGTTGTTCCAGCTGCGGATGTCAGAGCCGTCGGAGGCCTTGATGAGGCGGATCGTGTCGTCGCCGTCGACGCTGACGAGGTCGTCGCGGGCCTTCATGTCGCGGACGGCGGGCGCGCCGGCGAAGTTGCCCGGGCCGCGGAGGTCCGTGTTCCTGGTCTGGCTGTAGATGGCGGAGCCCTTGGCGTGGTCGGGCCGGCTCCAGCTGTCCTTGCCGGCCCAGGTGACCGTCTCGATCTTCTTCCCCTCGTACCGGTGGATCGCCAGCACCGGGCCGAGACCATAGAGCTCATCGTAGGAGTTGAACGGGGCGTCCCAGAGCTTCTTGCCGCTCTTCCAGTCCAGCAGGAACATCTTGCCGGGGTCCGAGCCGGTGGCGGTGACGACGATGCCGCCCTGGTACGCCGCGAGGCTCCACTTGCTGTAGTTGCCGTCGAGGGTGACCTTCGACCAGGCGGCCTTCATGCCGTCGAGGTCGATGGCCTGAACGAAGAACTGCTTGTCGACCTGCCAGCCGATGACGGCGCGCTCGTTGAGCGTGACCGACAGGGTGGCGTCGATCTTCGAGGGGTCGTCCATCTCGAACGACTTCTCGGCCTTCAGGGTGGCGAAGTCGACGGCGGTGTTGCCGTCGCGGAAGAACCAGAACCAGCTGCCGGCGGCCACGAGGGCGAGTACGACGACCGCGGCGATACCGGCGACGAGCAGGCCCCGGCGGGAACGGCGCGGAGGATCACCAGGAGGAATGGAGATGGACTCGGTCGGCGGAGCGGTCGCACCGTACTGACCGGGCGGGATGACCTGCGCCGCCGACATCGGAAAGCCGGCCGGCGCGGGCCTGCCGGTCGGCGCGGGCCCGCCGGACGTCGGCGCCCCGAACCCCGGCGACACCGGAGCGGACGGCGCGCCACCAAAAGCACCAGTCGAAGGATGAGCCGGCGAACCGACCGGAGAACCAGCCGGGGAACCAGCCATGAAGCCGGTCGGGCTGGCGCCGTAGCCGGTCGCGGAGGTCACCTCGGCGCCGCCGAACCCCACCTGCGCGGGCGGCGGCGCCACCTCAGCCAGCGCCCCTTCGGCGACAGGAAGCTCCGGCTGCTCCAGTACAGTCGGCGCAATCCCCAACTGAGCATGCAACTGCCTCGCCGCCAGCGGCAGCCGGGACGATCCCCCGACCAGGAACAGCCCGGCGAGCTGGTCGCCCCGCAGGCCCGCGGACGCGATCACCGATCCGGTCTCCCAGACAGCGCGGTGGATCAGCGGCCCGACGACCCGGTCCAGCTCCTCGCGCGTGAGGTGGATCGCCTGGTCCGCGCCGGGCACGGTGATCGGCGCGACGGTGGAGCGGGACAGCATCTCCTTCGCGCCACGGATGTCGTCCCAGAAGAGCCGGCGGTCCCGGCGCTGCGTCGTCGTCATCGGGTTGCGCAGCGCGTCCCAGGTCGCGGGCGCGAACCCGGCGATGACCTGCCCGAGGTGCTCGACCAGCGCCGCGTCGATGTCGAGGCCGCCGAGGTCCTCGACGCCGCCGGAGCCGATGACCGTGAAGCGGCCGTTGTCGTTGCGGACGACGGCGATGTCGAGCGTGCCGCCGCCGAAGTCGAACACCGCGAGGGCGGAGCCGACAGGAACGGGGCGGCGCAGTACATCGGCGAAATAGCGGGCGGCGGCCACCGGCTCCGGGACCAGCATGACCGGCGGCCAGCCCGCGCGCCGGGCGGCGGTGGCGAGGGTGTCGCGGCGGCGGGCGCCCCACGCCGCCGGGTAGGTCAGGACCGCCGTGGGCAGGAACCCGACCGCCTCCACGGCCGCGCGGGCGACGGCGGCGAGGATGGCGGCGAGCAGGTCGACGGTCGGGATCTCGCGGTCGCCGAGCAGGACGGTCGGCTCGTCGATGCGGCGCTTCGGGTTGGGCTCGAAGCGCGACGGGTCGAGCCCCGCGAGCCGGGCCGCGTCACGGCCGACGTGCAGCCTGCCGTGCTCGTCGACGTACACCCCGGACGGCATGATCGGCGCGCCGTCGACCAGCAGCGGCCGCGTGCGGCCGTCGGGCCAGCGCACCACGGCCACCGTGTTGGACGTGCCGAGGTCGACGCCGATCGCGAAGCCCTGCTGAGGCTCATTCACCGGCCCATCCTAGGTGCGCCGCCAAATCGTTCGTTCAGCCTCACATCTTGGCGACCATCGAGGACCTGGTGCGGCTGGTGCCGCCGTTCGTCACGGTCGCGGCGCGGGTGATGGGCTGTGCAGTGCGCTGAGCTCATCGAGAGCGGCGCGGATGCACGCCGGGAAGTCCGGCGAGTCGGTGATCCACTGCTCGAACGCCACCTTGAAGACCGCCACACCGAGCTCGGCGGCGAGGGCGGCGGCAACGGGCGGCACGCCCCGGTCTCGGAGCGCTGCGGCGGCCGCGGTACCGAGGGTGGCGAGTTTCAGCAGCTCACGCTCGTGCAGGCTCGGGGTGGCGGCGATGATGGCGGCCCGTTGGCGGGCGAAGTCGCGGCGGTCCTGCATCGACACAGCCGCGCGTTCCATGGCGGCGCCGACGACGTCGAGCGGCCCGTCAGCAGCAGCAGCGTCAGCGATCGCGGCGACCACGGTGTCCTGCAACATCCCGGAGCCGTCGAAGAGGACCTCGCGCTTGTCGGCGAAGTGGCGGAAGAACGTGCGCTCCGTGACGCCGGCGCGCTGGGCGATGTCGGCGACGGTGGTCTGTTCGTAGCCGCGTTCGGTGTACAGCGCGAGCGCCGCCAACATGAGGCGTCCCCGCGCGTCCGGCTCCCAGCGTGCCATAGCTCACGAGTCTAGTGATGACAGCTCCTGACATCACGCGCTATGGTCGGTGATGTCAGCGACTGACATCGTCCATCGGAAGGGCACAACCATGCGCATCTTCGTCACCGGAGCGACGGGCTGGATCGGATCGGCCGTCGTCCCCGAGCTCATCGCCGCAGGCCACGACGTCGTGGGCCTCGCCAGGGACGCCGACAAGGCGGACGCCCTGCGGAAAGCCGGAGTCGCACCCCAACGAGGCAGCCTCGACGAACTCGACAGCCTCCGGGCCGGCGCCGCGAACGCCGACGCCGTCGTGCACCTCGCGTTCAAGCACGACTTCACCGACTACGCCGGCGCCGGGCGGACCGAGCGGGCCGCCATCGCCGCCCTCTGCGAGACCCTGACCGAGGGCCAGCCGTTCCTCTTCGCGTCCGGCGTCGCGCTCATCACGCCCGGCCGGGTCGCGACCGAGCACGACCAGAACCCCTCCAGCGGCCCCGACGCCCCACGCGGCGGCGCCGAGCAGCTGGCGTTCGAGTTCGCTGAGCGCGGCGTCCGCAGCGTCTCGCTCCGCTTCGCCCCGACCGTCCACGGCGCCGGCGACCACGGGTTCGTCGCCGAGCTGGTGCGCGTCGCGCGCGAGCGGGGCGTCTCGTCGTACATCGGCGACGGCACCAACCGGTGGCCGGCGGTGCACCGTTTCGACGCCGCCGCCCTGGTACGACTGGCGCTCACCGCACCCGCCGGCGCCATCGTGCACGCGGTCGACGAGGAGGGCGTGCCGGCCCGCGACATCGCCACGGCGATCGGCGACGGCCTCGGACTGCCGGTCGCACCCGCCGCCGCCGAGGAGCTCGGCTGGATCGGCCGGTTCTTCGCCGCCGACATCCCCGCGTCCAGCACCGTCACCCGGGAGCTGCTGGGCTGGCAGCCGACCCACCCCGGCCTGCTCGAGGACCTGGCGGCCGGCCACTACTTCCGTGCAGCTTCGTGACGATCGCCGACATGTAGCCGGCGACGGTGCCCGCGGCCAGGCCGAGGCGGGTCGCGACGGTCGCGGCGGGCAGGCCGGCGGCGACGAGCTCCAGCACCTGCCGCTCCTTCGCGCTCAACCCCTTCGCGCTCAACCCCTTCGCGCTCAGATCAGTCGCGGCGAAGTGGTCCAGCATCCGGCGGGCGACGCCGGGCCCGAAGAAGGCCCGGCCGGCCGCGACCGCCGCGATCCCGTGGCAGATCTCGTCCTGCGTGGCGCCTCTGACGAGGTACCCGCGGGCGCCGGCCAGCATCGCGTCGAAGAGCTGCGCCGCACCGTCGGACATGCTCAGCACCAGCACGGCGGTGCCGGCAACCACGGCGTCGAGGCCGGGCAGGCGCAGGTCCATGACGAGCACATCCGGCCGGGCGGCGGCCACGGCCTCGGCCGCCTCCCGGCCGGTCGCCGCCGAGGCGACCACCTCGATGCCGGGCAGCGCCGCGAACAGGGCACGGCTCTCGGCATGCTCGGCGGCGACGGCCACGCGGATCACGAATCCAGCGTACGGGTAGCAGTCCGGCCCGCTCTCGCGCAAGATCAGTGGCGGTGACGGATTCCTGACTTCGATCCGGCGAACAAAGTCCCCGAGGGGCGCATCGAACCCTGCGACACCGAAACAACAACCGTTCAGGGAGCCCATCATGCGTACCAAGGCCATCACCGCGATCGTCGCCGCCGCCCTCCTGCTGTCCGCCTGCAGCACGTCGCCCGAGCGCAAGGACGGCGCCGCCGCCCCGGCCGGTGCCACCACCCCCACCTCGTCCGCCCCCGCCGCGCCGACGTCGGCCACCACCTCGGAGGCCGCGCCGGCCGCCACGAAGACCAGCGCCACCACCACGACGCTGGTGCTCGGCCCGCAGGGGTACGGCGCGCTCCGGCTCGGCATGACCCGGGAGCAGGCCGTCGCCACCGGGCTGCTGACCGCGTTCGACGACTCCGGTTGCGCCCAGGCGTTCATCAAGGGCCGACCGGCGGGCCAGGGCAGGGTCTTCCTGTCCCCGGACCGGGGCATCGCCGCGATCCAGGCGTGGCCCACGCTGTCGACGGCCGAAGGGCTGCGGGCCGGCATGTCCGTCACCGAGGCGCGCGGCCTGTACTCGAACTGGACCATCGTCGACGGCACCCTCACCCAGGGCCGGCACTTCGCCAAGGTGCCCAGCAACGACAAGGCCGTCTTCCGGATCACGACGGTCGACAACAAGGTCGCGGACGTGACCCTGCAGCTGGCGAACCAGAACTGCTACGAGTAGGCGGACAGCCGCAGGCCGGCCAGGATCTCGTCGGTACGGTCCGCGGTGCCCACCTGCCTGACCTGCACGTACACCCCGTAGCCACGGGCGGAGAGCAGCACCTCGCTGTAGGAGACAGGTCCGGCGCAGGACGTCCAGCGCCGGACCTGCGCCTGTGCGCCGGCGACGGCCACGGTGCGGTCCGGCTGCCGGACGCAGGGGGCGGCGTGCTCGGGCAGCGTGGGCGCCGGGCCGCCGGTGGTGAAGGCGCCGGCGAAGACGCCGGGCGGCGCGCTCGCCGGGTCCGCCCAGGCGACGACGTCGGTCGTCACCACGAGGCCCGGGGCGCGGCCGCCGCGCAGCCCGAGCACCGCCGGGTCCCAGCCCGCGTCGCGCAGCTGGCCCGCCCAGGCCGGCGGCACCGCGATCGACAGCACGCCGTCGGCGTCGTGCACCCGCACCCAGCCCGGCGGCGGCCCGCCCGCGGCGGCGGAGCCCGCGCTGCCTGCCAGTACAGCTGCCACGGCGGCAACCAGCGTCACCGACCGCCACACCTTGTGCCGCCGGGTGGTCCGCCCGATCGAGTCGACGGCCGACCGCAGCTCGGCGGAGAGCTCGGCCGCCGACGCGAAGCGCTTGCGCGGATCGGGGTGCAGCGCCCGGCGCACGATGTCGTTGACCGGGCTCTTCCCGGCGATCCTCTCGCCCGCGGTGGGCGGGCGGCCGGTGAGCATGTGGAACAGCGTCGCGCCGACCCCGTAGACGTCGGCCCGCACGTCCAGCCCGCCGCCGAGCCGCGCCTGCTCGGGTGCCGCGTAGCCCGGCGTACCGGCGGCGATCGTGAAACCGGATGCGGTCGCAAGGGCCTTGGCCAGGCCGAGGTCCGCGACCAGGACCCGGTCCCGGCCCGGCGCGGGCTGGAACAGCACATTGGACGGCTTCAGGTCACGGTGCAGCACCCCGGCCGCGTGCAGCTCCGCCACGGCGTCGGCGATGTCGGCGGCGACCAGCAGCGCCTCCTCGACCGGCAGCGGCCCGCCGGCGAGCCGGTCGGCGAGGGTGCCGCCGGCGGCGAACGGCATCACGAGATACGGGCGGCCGTCCGGCAGCTCGCCGACGTCGAGGACCCGGACCAGCAGCGGCGAGTCGGCCCGCCGCATGATCCGCCCCTCCTCCTCGAACCGCGCCCGCAGGTCCGAGTGGTACGTCCAGTTGTCGGCCAGCACCTTGATCGCCACGGACGCGTCGAGCGCGTCGTCGGCCCCCAGCCACACGGTGGCGAAGGCACCGGACCCGATGCGTCGCAGCACGCGATATCGACCGATATTGTCAGGCACTGGCACGCCGCAATTATCGGCCATGGAGGGCTTCGTTGACCGACATCGAACAGCTCGCGGCGCGCGCCGCGACCGGCGACACGGCCGCGCGTGACGCGCTGCTGGCCGGCATCGCCCCGCAGGTCATGCGCCAGTGCCAGCGCATCCTGCCCTGCCGCCAGGACGCCGAGGAGGCGTGCCAGGACGCGCTGCTCCAGGTGGCGATGAAAATCACCACGTTCGACGCCCGTTCCCGCTTCTCCACGTGGCTGTACGTGGTGACCGCGAACTGCGCCCGGCAGACGTACCGCAGCCTGAAGCGCCGGGCGAGTGAGCAGTCGACCCCGCAGCTGCCCCTCGACACCGCCGACCCCCGCACGACGAGCGTCATCGCCGGGTCCCGCCTGGATCTGCTGGACGCCCTCGAGCAGCTGGAGGCGCACCGGTCCGAGCTGGTCGGCCCGCTGGTGCTCCGTGATCTGTGTCAGCTGTCGTACGAGGAGATCGCCGCCCACCTCGACATTCCGGTCGGCACCATCAAGTCCCGGATCCACGACGCGCGCCGCCACGTGCGGGCCTCGCTCGCATAGGTGCTCTCAAAGGCGGCCCATCATGCCCAGACCGCGCTCCGCGCAGCCACGCACGCTGCGGTTCTCGTCGCGGAGCAGCTCGCGCAGGGCGGCTCTCGCCGTCTCCACCTGAGCGGCGGTGGCGGGCGGTCCCGGCTGCTGGCGCGGTGACCGCCAGGTGGGCACGACCAGCTGCCCGACGGACACGCTCAGCACCTCGCGGACCAGCACCGACGGGTCGTGCCGGAGCGTGACCATGCTGTCCAGCGCCGCGAGGTCGCCGTAGTACCCGAGGCTCATCAGCGCGCCGCTGCGCAGGCCCAGCTCCGGGTCCCGCAGCATGCCGACCATCGCCGGCACCACGCGCTCGTCGCCGTGCAGCTCGGACAGCGCGCCGAGGGCCGTCCCCCGCACCCGCCGGTCGGCGTCGCGAAGGGCCGCTTCGAGGAGCTCGACGTCTGCGGGCGTGACCACATGGCCGAGGGCCCACAGTCCCGCACACCGCAGGTCGCGGTGCCGCTCGGCGGCGAACGCCAGCACCGCCGGCCGGCACCCCGCCGGGTCGGCCGCCATGAGCCCCGCGAGGGTCGCCTGGAGCCCTTCCCACTCGTGCTGTACCGGCCGCGCGACCGCCCGCAGCAGCAGCGGAAACGCCCGCGTGCCGCGGATTCCCGCCAGGATCCCGGCGAGGAGTTCGACCCCTTCGTGGTCCTCGTCGTCCAGACAACGCTCCAGCGCCGCCTGCACCCGCGGGACGAGGCTGCGGTCCCCGCTGGTCGCGAGTTCCTGGACGGCACCCGGCCGGAGCCTGACGGTGATGTCATCGATGCTCGCCAGTACATCCGCCAACGCCGCCTGCATGTCGGCCATGGCGCGAACATTAGCGCCCGGCGCTGTAGGGTCGCTCGATGAGTGAGCAGGGGTTCGTGTGCCGGGGCTGCGGCCAACGCCACGGCGGGATGCCGTTCTCCTACGGGGCGGTCGCCCCGCAGGTGTGGAGCGACGACTACGCCGGCGACGAGAGCAGCACGCTCGATGACGAGCTGTGCATCATCCAGGCCGAGCACTTCTTCGTCCGGGCCCGCATCGTCATCCCCGTGCTCGACGCCGACACCGACTTCGACTGGGGCGTCTGGGTGTCGCTCAGCAGGGCCAACTTCGAGCGGTCGCTGGAGCTGTGGACGACGCCGGGTCGGGAGCAGGAGCCGCCGTACTTCGGCTGGCTGTCCACCGAGATCCCCGTGTACGAGCCGACGACGCTGAGCCTGAAGACCCACGTGCACACCCAGCCGGTCGGCAGCCGCCCAAGGGTCGAGCTCGAGGCGACCGACCACCCCTTGGCCGTCGAGCAGCGCGACGGCATCACGCGCGACCGCGTCCAGGAGTTCGCCGAGCTGCTCCTGCACCCCTAGTCAGGTGGCGTGCACCGGCCGGAGCTGAAAGAAGCGCCGCCCGGTCCATGGACCGGGCGGCGCTTCTTCGTGTGAACGGCGCTACTGGGTGCGGCGGCGGTTGACCTCGGCGAGGGTGACCGCGGCAGCTACCGACGCATTCAGCGACTCGATGTCGGAGATCATGGGAATGGAGACCTTCAGGTCGCAGGTCTGGCCCACGAGGCGGGACAGGCCGCGGCCCTCCGAGCCGACCACCACGACCAGCGGGCCGACGGCGGCCTCCAGGTCGTACAGGGAGGTGGCGCCGTCGGCGTCGAGGCCGGCGACCATGAAGCCCTCGTCCTGACAGGCCTTCAGGGACCTGGTCAGGTTCGTCACCTGGGAGACCTTGACCCTGGCGGCGGCGCCGGCGCTGGTGCGCCACGCGGTGGCCGTGATCGCCGCCGACCGGCGCTCGGTGAGGAACACGCCCTGGGCGCCGAACGCCGCGGCGGAGCGGATGATCGCGCCGAGGTTGCGGGGGTCGGTGATGCCGTCGAGGGCGATCAGCAGCGGCGCCGTGTGCTCCTTGGCGGCGGCGAGCAGGTCGTCGAACGGCTCGTATGCGAACGGCGGCACCTGCAGGCCGAGGCCCTGATGCAGGACGCCACCGGTCATCCGGTCGAGCTCTGCGCGGGTGACCTCGAGGATCGCGATGCCGCGCTCGGCGGCGGTGCGGACCGCCTCCTTGACGCGCTCGTCCATGTCGATGCCGAGGGCGACGTACAGCGCGGTGGCCGGCACGTGGGTGCGCAGGGCCTCGACGACCGGGTTGCGGCCGACGAGCAGCTCCGGCCCGTCCTTCGGCTGCGACGACTTCCGCCCGGGCGAGACGCGCGGCGTGGACCGTGCCCCTGCCGAGGTCGGCTTCGAGGCACCGAACGGCCCCTTGCCGGCGGTGCGCTTCGTGCCGGGCTGGCCGATCTTCGGGGCCCGGCCCTGGGCGGCCGCCGCGCGCAGCTCGTTGGCCTGCTTGCGGGCGGTCTTCTGGGGAAGCTCCTCGTCGCCGCTGTACCCCTTGTGCCAGGGGCGCTCGTCCGCGGGCAGGGTGCGACCGCGGCCCGTCAGGGACTGCCGGTTCTTCCCACCGGAGCCCTTGGCGGCGCCCTTCTTCGAGACGACCCGCTTGCCGCGGCGTTCAGAATTGCCTGGCATTGTTCTCAGCTCTCCAACGTCCATCGTGGACCGGCCGGGGTGTCCTCCACCGCGATACCGGCGTGCTTCAACTGGTCCCGCACCGCGTCGGCGGCGGCCCAGTCCTTGCGGCCGCGGGCCGCGGTGCGCTGCTCCAGTGCGAGCGCCACCAGCGCGTCGACCACCCGCGTCAGGTCCCCGGCCTGCGTGTCGCTCCACTGGGCGTCCAGCGGGTCGAGCCCAAGCACGTCCAGCATGGCCCGCACCGTGGCGAGGGCCGCCGACACGGCCGCCCGGTCGCCGGCCGCCAGAGCGGTGTTCGCGTCCCGTACGACATCGTGCAGGACGGCGAGCGCGCGCGACGTGTTCAGGTCGTCGTCCATCGCCTCGACGAACGCGTCGGGCAGTTCCGACAGTTCGCCGGGGCCGACCAGCTCCACCGCGCGGGTCACGAAGTTCTCGACGCGGCGGAACGCGGCGGCGGCCTCCTCGAGCGCCTCCTGCGAGTAGTCGATCACCGACCGGTAGTGCGGCGCCAGCAGGTAGTACCGCACCTCGACCGGGCGCAGGCCGGCCTCGACCAGCGCCTCGAGGTTGATCACGTTGCCGAGCGACTTGGCCATCTTCGACCCGCCGAGGTTCAGCAGCGCGTGATGCACCCAGTACCGGGCGAACGGGTGCCCGGCGGCGTGCGACTGGGCGACCTCGTTCTCGTGGTGGGGGAACTTCAGGTCCAGCCCGCCGCCGTGGATGTCGAACTCGATGCCGAGGTACCGCCAGCACATGGCCGAGCACTCGATGTGCCAGCCCGGCCGGCCGGTCCCCCACGGCGACGGCCAGTTGGCCTCGGCCGGCTCCTCGGGCTTGGTGCCCTTCCACAGCGCGAAGTCCCGCGGGTCCTTCTTCGCCCGCTCCGGCCCGTCCGTGGCGGGCTCCATGTCGTCGGGCCGCTGCCCGGACAGCGCGCCATACTCGGCGTGCGAGCGCACGTCGAAATATACGTCGCCGCTGCCGTCCGTCGCCGGGTACGCGTGACCGCGGTCGATGAGCAGCTGGATCAGCTCGTGCATCTCGGTGATGTGCCCGGTCGCCCGCGGCTCGTAGGTCGGGGGCAGCACGCCGAGCTTCAGGTAGGTCGCCGACAGCAGCCGCTCGTTGGCATACGCGACGGCCCAGAACGGCTTGCCCTGCTCCTCCGCCTTGACCAGGACCTTGTCGTCGATGTCGGTGATGTTGCGAATGAACGTGACGTTGTAACCCGAGCGCAGGAACCAGCGCCGCAGCACGTCGTAGTTCACCCCGGAGCGCAGGTGGCCGATGTGCGGCCCGCCCTGCACGGTGAGCCCACACAGGTAGATACCGACCTGCCCGGGCGTCATCGGGACGAAGTCCCGGACCGATCGGGTCGCGGTGTCATACAGGCGTAGGGTCACGGATGCAAGAGTAACGGTCGGACCGCTCCAAACCCGCACCAGCACTAACCTGAGCCTGTGGCTACCGAGACCGCCCAGACCCTCGACCGTGGCCTGCGTCTGCTGCACGTGGTCGCGGAGACGCCCGGCGGCCTGACGATGACGGAGGCCGCAGCCCTCCTCGGCGTCGGCCGCGCCGTCGTGTACCGCCTGGTCGCCACCCTCTCCGAGCACGGCATGGTCCGCCGCGACCGCTCCGGCCGCCTCCGCCTGGGCGCCGGCGTCCTCCAGCTCGCCCGCCGCGCCCAGCCCCTCGTCGCCGACGCCGCCCTGCCGGCCTTACGCCGCCTGGCCGAGACTGTCGGCGCCACCGCCCACCTGACCATCGCCGACGGCGGCGAGGCCTACGCCCTGGCAGTGGTGGAGCCGAGCTGGACCCAGTTCCACGTCGCCTACCGGACCGGCTCCCGCCACGCCCTGGACGTAGGCGCCGCCGGCAAAGCCATCCTCGCCGGCCGCCGCGGCGACTACACAGCCATCACGACGGTCGGCGAACTCCAGCCCGGCGCCTACGGCGTAGCCGCAGCCGTCGCCGGCGTCGAGGGCCTGGAGGCGAGCGTGGGGGTGGTCGCCCTGACCGCCCTGGACCCGACCTCAGTCCCCACCCTCGTCACCACCGCCGCCACCACGGTCGCCTCCGCCCTGCGCTGACCCCACGCACCGGGCCAGCTCTGGAAACCGGTTCTCCCAGAGACCGCGAAGCCGAGCGGGCAGCCACATCGCCCGCCAGAGCCCAACCAGCAACACACCGTCGAGCCAGGCCCGTAGATCGTCCTCCGTGGCAGCCTCGGCCAGCACCGTTCGATACATCGAGGCGAGCCGGGCCGGCCGGTCCAGGTCGTGCTCGGCGCTGCCTGACCAATCCAGGTGGCGGGGCAGCACGACCGTGCCGCTCGTCGGACCACGCAGCTCGGTCAGGCTGTCCGCAACGACGTATGGCCTGCGGTCGCCGTACGGCACATAGTCGGCCGGCGGCCGCACGGGAGTCACCTACGACCGCTGCTGTTGGGGCGACTCAAGCCGCTCGCGGATCTCGGCGGACTGCGCGCCGCTGACCGAGGCGAGCATCTGCTCATGCATCTCGCGGCGACGGGCGACGCGTTCGGTGCTGTCCCACATCGGGTCGGCGGCACGAGCCTTCACCTTCACGTCGCGCCAGGTCGCGGCCTCGGTCATGGCCCGTTCCTCTTCTCCGTGATTGAGGTGGCTTACAGCGGCGGGGCGGGGTCGGTGCGGAGGCGGCTGTAGAGGTAGCCGTCGTGCCAGCGGCCGGAGCGGAACTCGCAGGCTCGGACGATGCCGTCCAAGGTGAAGCCGGCCTTCTCCAGGGATTTCTGTTCGGCGATGTTCTCCGGGTGGGTGCCGGCCTGGATGCGCTGGACCGGGGAGTGGGCGAAGAGGTGGTCGCACAGCATGGCCTGGGCGCGCCAGCCCAGGCCGCGGCCTCGCCATTGCGGGAGGAGGGCGATGCCGATCTCCCAGTAGCCGATGGGGCCGCTGTACTTGCCGGCGATGTAGCTGACGAAGCCCGCCGCTACGCCGTCCGGGTCGGCCTCCACCATGAGGCGGCCCGAGTCGGGGCCGAGGTAGCCGTCCAGGGCGAAGCGCCGGCCGGCCGCGTGCGGGTCGCGGTAGCCGGACCAGTCCAGGCCGATGAGGCCCGGCTCGGTGGCGAACCGGTGGAACATCGCCAGGTCCGATTCGGTCACCGGGCGGAGGCGGATGGCGCTCATCGAGCCTCATCCGGAGCCGAAGACGAGTCCGCAGCCGAATCCACAGCCGAAGGTGCAGGCCAAGAAGAAGGCGAAGACGGTGCTGAGGCGAGGAAGGCGCGGCTGATCGTGGCGAACAGCAGGCCGAGCAGCAGCGCCACCGTGGCGAGGGAGAGGTCGGTGTCGGCGGAGTCGATGGCGGGGTTGCCGGCCAGGGACGTCATCGCCGTGCCGACCGCGGAGCCGATGAAGTACAGCAGCAGGTACGCCGGAATCAGCGCCAACGCGCAGGCGCCCGTGATGGCGAGGAGGCGCAGCGGGGGCACGTCGCCGGTGGCGGTGACCGCGGCCGCGGCGGCCGACGGCAGGAGGACCAGGCCAAGGGCGCCGAGCCAGCCGTACGCGGCGGTGGCCGGCCACGCGGCGAGCGCGGCCAGCGCGGCGAACGGCAACGCCCACAGGAGACGGTCCAGCGGCAGGAGCCCGACCGTGACGGCCGCGAGCATGACGATGAGGACGACCTTGAGCAGGGAGAGGCCGTTCTCGACGCGGACGTCCGCGGCGTCGGTGACCGGCTCGTCCCACGGCGTCGTGATCAGCACGGTGACCGCGGCGGCCACCGCGAAGACCGTCGTCAGGAAGTGCGCCGGTCCGGGTTCGGGGGTCGCCACCGTACGGGCGGCGAACACCATCCCGGCGAACGCCACGGCGCCACCGACGGCCAGCCAGACGGCCGCCGCGCCACCGCTGACGCCGGCCCGGTCGAGCGCCAGGTCAGCCCCGACCCAGATCACGGCCCCCACTGCGGCGGCGAGGACGGCCCGCAGGTCGGCACGGAAGATGAGGACCACCCCGCCGAACGCGAGCAGGATCGCGAGCTGCCGGATGTCCCGCGGCCAGTACGTGTTGTTGCCGACGAACTCGGCCGCCGGAGACGGCTCCATGTACGGCTGGTAGATCGCCAGGCACACCGCCCAGATCACCGCCGCGGCGAGCCCGCTGAGCCCGCCGATCACGCTCCGCCAACGCATCCCCATCGCTGCATCCTGGTCCCTGCCCGACCCGAGCGGAACCCCTCCGGCCAGGCTGTCCGTCAGGAGGAGGCATGCAGGAGTACGGGCCGCAGACCAACACCGTGCACAGCGGCGACATGTACGTGACGCAGGGTGGCGACATCACCGTCACGGGGCGGTCGATGCCGGTGCCGGTGCGGAAGGTCCGGGTGCTGATGCTGGCCGCCAACCCCGGCAGCACCGAGCGGCTCGCGATCGACGAGGAGGCGCGGCAGGTCACCGAGCGGCTGCGGCTGGCGCACGACCGGGACGTGTTCGAGCTGATCACGTGCTGGGCGGTCCGGCCGTTGGACCTGCTGCAGTACCTGAACCAGCACAACCCGCAGATCGTGCACTTCAGCGGGCATGGCAACCGGGCCGGCGAGGTGTACCTGTCCGCGGGCGACGGCACCGACCGGCGGGTGTCCGCGGCGCGGATCGGGGAGCTGTTCCGGACCGCCGGCGAGCAGATCCGGGTCGTCGTGCTCAACGCCTGCCACTCCGCCGCGCAGGCCGCGGAGATCGGCCGGCACGTCGACCACGTCGTCGGCATGAACGCGTCCGTCACCGACGAGGTCGCCACCATCTTCGCCGCGTCGTTCTACTCCGCGCTGGGCTTCGGGCGCCCGGTCCCGCAGGCGTTCGACCAGGCGGTCGCCGTGCTCGGCATGCACGACCCGGCCAGCCACACCATCCCGCAGCTGGTGTCGCGCCCCAATGCGAAGGAGCGCCTGTGAGCAACGGCGGCCAGAACAACTCGGTCAACAACGGCGACCTGTACGCCACCCAGAGCGGCGACATCCACGTCAACCACGGTGCCCCGCCCGCCAGGCGCGGCCCGCGCACCGACACCAAGGTCCTCTTCGGCACCCTGCTCGCCGACGCCGGCTACTTCCTCTACGGCGTGAAGGCGTACACGGGGAACAACACCACCGCGGACATGTGGCGCTCCTGCACGTTCCTCCTCCTCTTCCTGGTCACCTGCGCCCTGCTCGGCCGCTGGGTCCGCCGCCGGATCTGACCAGGTCCTCGAACTCCCGCCGGAGGTCGAGGAGGCCGCGGCCGGACCGGCCGGTCGCGTGCTGGATCAGTTCGGTGAGCGGCCACTGTACGAGGCAGCCGAACCGGGCCGCGTAGATGCCGGCGCCGCGCAGCGCGTACCGGTCGCTGAAGTCCATCAGGGCGTAGCCGAGCAGCTGGTACACGTCGGTGGCGGCGAGCGCCGGTGACCTGGTGCCGTCCAGGCGCGGCCGGCCGCCGGAGCCCGACTTGATGTCGATGAGGAGCCCCGCGACGATGAGATCGGCGTCCGCCGCGAGCAGCTCGCTGCCGTCGAACGTCGGTCCACTGTGCACGGTCCCGGCCGCCAGTCCCGGCAGCAGCCGCGTCCGGGCGAGGTCGCGCATCGCGATCAGGTCGGCCACCTCGTCGTCGTTGGCGAGGGCGAGCAGGTCGTCCGCCCTGCTGCCGGCGGGGAGGGTGAACAGCCGTGAGCCGGTGGCCATCGGGTTGCGGAACCGCTCGACCAGCAGCGCCAGCGCGTAGCAGGTCCGCGCCCACCACTCGTCCGGCCGGCCTTCGTGCAGGCCGACCTCGAGCACGGTGGGGCGGCGCGGGCAGAGCACCTCCAGCAGCTCCCGCCCCGCCCCGTCGAACGCCGCCCGGCGGTCCCACAGTCCCCGGATCGGCAGTTCGAGCGACACCCGCGGGTCGACCAGCAGGCGGATCCACCAGTCGATCGCCCCGCCCTGCGTACCGAGGGCGACCGCCGCCGACGGGGTGACCGCCAGTTCGTCGGCCGCTTCCCGGAGGGCCTGCTGCAGCGGCGCCAGGTGGGGGAACGTGGCCCGCATCCACCGCCCCACCGGACTGTCGGCCCGCTGCACGGCGGCGGTGAGGCTCGGCATCCGTGCAGCCTAAGTCCGCGTCAGGGGTGGGTCATCGACAGCAGGTCGAGGGCCTCGTCGAGCTGGGCCTGGGTGAGGGTGCCCTTGTCGAGGTGGCCACGGGAGATGACGACGTCGCGGATGGTGTGGCCGGTGGCGAGGGCCTCCTTGGCGATGGCGGCGGCCTCGTCGTAGCCGAGGTAGCGGTTCAGGGGCGTGACGATCGACGGGGAGCCGGCGGCGTACGAGTGCAGGACCTCCTCGTTGGCCTCCAGGCCGTCGACGCAGCGGGCGGCGAAGAGGCGGGCGGCGTTGGCGAGCAGGCGGATGGACTCCAGGAGGTTGCGGGCGATCACCGGGAGCATGACGTTGAGCTCGAAGTCGCCCTGGGAGCCGGCGAACGCGACGGCGGCGTCGTTGCCGATGACCTGGGCGACGACCTGGCGGACCGCTTCGGGGACGACGGGGTTGACCTTGCCGGGCATGATCGACGAGCCGGGCTGGAGGTCGGGCAGGCGCAGCTCGCGCAGGCCGGCGCGCGGGCCGGAGCCCATCCACCGGATGTCGTTGGCGATCTTGTACAGGCCGACGGCGATGGTCCGCAGCTGGCCGGAGGCCTCGACGAGGGCGTCGCGGGCGCCCTGGGCCTCGAAGTGGTTGCGGGCCTCGGTGAGCGGCAGGCCGGTCGTCCCGGCCAGGGCGGCGATCACCGCGGCGGAGAACGACGGCGGGGTGTTGATGCCCGTCCCCACCGCCGTGCCGCCGAGGGGCAGCTCGCAGACGCACGGCAGGACGGACTGAATTCGATCGATGCCGTACCGGACCTGAGCGGCGTATCCGGAGAATTCCTGCCCGAGCGTCACCGGCGTCGCATCCATGAGATGCGTCCGTCCCGCCTTGACCACAGACGCAAACGAGTCCGATTTATCCGACAAGGCGTCAGAAAGCACGGAGAGAGCCGGCACCAATTCGGATGTCAGAGCCGACGCGGCGGCGATGTGAATGGAGGTGGGAAATACGTCGTTGGACGACTGCGACGCATTCACGTGGTCATTCGGGTGTACCGGCGAGCCCAGCAACCGGGACGCCAGCGTCGCGATGACCTCATTGGCGTTCATGTTCGACGACGTGCCCGACCCCGTCTGGAACACGTCGATCGGGAACTGGTCGTCGTGCACGCCGCTCGCCACGTCCGCCGCCGCGGCCACGATCGCCTGCGCGAGCCCTTCGGGCAGGACGCCCAGGGAGGCGTTCACCGCGGCGGCCGCGCCCTTGATCTGCGCCAGGGCCTTGATGTGGGAGGACTCCAGCCGGCCGCCGGAGATCGGGAAGTTTTCGACGGCGCGCTGCGTCTGCGCCCGCCACAGCGCGTCGGCGGGGACGCGGACCTCGCCCATGGTGTCGTGCTCCACGCGGAATTCCATACGTTCTACAGTGCCCCGCGGCGACCGCCGTCAACGGTAGAGCGCGCCCAGATCACTGACGCCGAGCTCCTCGAAGAGCGCGACCGCCTGCTCGTGGCGGCCGAGGCCGGCCAGGGCGCGGGCCTGCTCGTACCGGTCGCCGATGCGCACGGACTTGGCGAGCGCCTCCTCGTTGAGCTGCCGGGCCTCGTCGTGCATGTCGAGGGCGCGCAGCGTGAGGGCGAGGTCGTTGGCGGTGAGGCACTGCCCGGAGACGTCGGCGACCTGGTCCATCAGCGACCGCGCGGCGCGCTGGCAGGCGAGGGCGTCGGCGAGGTGGCCCTGCAGGCGGTGCGCGGTGCCGAGCTTGCTGAGGGTCTCCGCGGAGCCGAACTGGTTGACCGAGTGCTGCTTCAGCGTCAGCGCGCGCCGCAGCAGGGCCGGCGCGACGGTGAGGTGGCCGAGGTGCAGGTGGTTGAGGCCGAGCTCGCCCATCATGATGCCGACGGCGCGCATCCCGCCGAGCGTGCGCGCGGCGGCGAGGCCGCGCCGGTTGGCCTGCAGGGCCTGGTCGTAGTTGCCGGCCTGGGTGTGCGCGATGCCGATCGTGCTATTGATCTTGAACTGGAGGTGCGCCGGGGCCTCGTCCAGGTGCAGCGCGGCGGCGGCCTCCGCGGCGGCGATGGCGGCGGCGTACTGGCCGAGCCGGCTGTGCAGCATCGCCATGTTGGTCAGCGCGGTGCCCATGAGCCGGGGGATGCCTTCACGCTCGGCGATGGCGGTCACGAGCCGCAGCGTCGAGAGGGCGTCCGCCATGCGGCCCATCCGGAAGTACACGCCGGCGAGGTAGTTCCGGGCCTCCGCCTCCAGCTCCGCGCTGGGCAGGGTCCGCGCGGCCGCGATCGCCCGCTCGTACAGGTCGAGCTGCGCCTCGCCGTAGCCGAAGCCGAACAGGAACGGCGACACCGCGCGGGTCATCAGGCAGATCTGCCGGTGCCGGCCGAGGTCGGAGGCGAGGCGCGCGGCGCTGAGGACGTTGGGCAGCTCGCGCTCCATCCACCCGCGCGCCTCGGCGATCCCGGTGAACACCCGCGCGGCCGGCGGCGGGGTGTCCAGCCGCAGGGCGACGCGCGTGTCGGCCAGCTCCAGGAACGCGTTCGCGGCGGCCACGCTGTACAGATAATGATCCAGCATCCGGTCGACGACGGCGTCCGCGTCGGCCACGAGCTGGGCCGCGTAGTCCCGCAGGAGGTCGTGCAGCCGGTACCGGCCGGCCTCGGGCGCCTCGACCAGGTGGACGTCGACGAGGTCCTCCAGCAGCTCCTCGGCGTCCGCCACGGGCAGCTGCGCCATGGCGGCGGCGACGGCCGGCTCGAAGTCACCCGCCGGGTGCACGCCGAGCACCGCGAAGAACTGCTGCAGGTGCGCCGGCAGCTGCTGGAACGACAGCGCGAACGCCGCCGCCACGGTCCGCCCGTCGACGGCCAGCTCGGGCAGCCGCCGGTCGGCGCCGCGCAGCCGGCGGGCCAGGTCGGCGATCGTCCAGCTCGGCCGGTGCTGCAGCCGCGCGCCCGCCAGGCGCACCGCCAGCGGCAGGCGCCCGCACAGCTCCACCACCTCGACGGTGCACGCCGGGTCGGCGACGGCGCGGGCGCCGACGGTGCGTTGCAGCAGCTCCACCGCCTCGTCGAGCGGCAGCACGTCCAGCGACACGGGCCGGGCGCCGTCGAGCCCGCCGAGCCGGCGCCGGCTGGTGATGAGCACCCCCGTGAGCGCCGTGCCGGGCAGCAGCGGCAGCACCTGCGCGGAGTCCAGGGCGTTGTCGAGCAGCACGAGCACCCTGCGGTCGGCCAGCTCGGTCCGCCAGAGCACCGCGCGCTCGTCCGAGACGGCTGGGATCCGCTCCGGCGGTACCCCCAACTGCCGCAACAACGCGCCGAGCGCCTCCCCCGGGTCCAGCGGCGCCCGGTCGCTGTGCCCGCGCAGGTCGAGGTAGAGCTGCCCGTCGGGGAACCCGGGCGACACCGCGTGCGCGGCGCGGACGGCGAGCGTGGTCTTGCCGGTGCCGGCCATCCCGTCGATCGCGAGCACGGCATGCCGCTCGTCGCTGAGCGCGGCCACGATCTCGGCGAACGCGTCGGCCCGCCCGGCGAAGTCCGCGATGTCGCGCGGCAGGCAGCGGGCGGCGCGGCGCCCCTCGTCGGCCGGCTCGGGCGGCGCGAGCAGCAGCGTCACGTCGCCGTTGAGGATCCTGCGGTGCAGCTCGACGAGCTCGGCGCCCGGCTCGATGCCGAGCTCCTCGGCGAGCATCGCCCGCCCCCGGCGGAACACGGCGAGCGCGTCGGCCCGCCGCCCCGTGCGGGCGAGCGCCGTCATCAGGTGCCCGCGGAACTGCTCGTGGTGCGGGAACCGCTCGACCAGGTCGGCGACCTCGGCGAGGATCTCCTCCGCCGCGCCGAGCCGCAGCTCCAGGTCCAGGCAGAGCGACAGGGCGGCGGTCCACTGCTCCTCCAGGTGCGCCGCGGAGGCGCGGACCGCGTCGGAGTCGACGTCGGCGAGCGGCCGGCCGCGCCACAGGGCGAGGGCGGCGCGCAGCTCGTCGCGGGCCGAGGCCAGGTCGCCGTCGGCCGCCGCGGCCCGGCCGCGCTCGACCCGGGCGGCGAAGACGACGGCGTCCAGCTCGTCGGCGCCGACCTTGATGCGGTACCCGGAAGGCTCGGTGATGACGAGCTCCTCGGGCAGCCCGGCGCGGCGCAGCAGCTGGCGGAGCCGGGAGACGCAGCTGTGCACCTGGGCCCGCGCGGTGGTCGGCGGGCTGGTGTCCCACAGGGCCGAGATGACCTGCTGGAACGGCACCAGCTGCCCTTCGCGCAGCAACAGCAGCGCCAGGAGGATCCGCTCACGGGGCGCCGCAACCGTGATCTCCGAGCCCGGCGTGCGGATCTGCACCGGCCCCAAGATCGAAAACTTGGTCGAATTGCGCATAACCACCCTCTGTGCGGCGCCTGCCTCCCCTCGAAGCTGCACGCGGTATTGCCCGATGGTAGTCAAATGAGAGCGGCGAAAGAGCAGCGCCGTGGAGTCTTTTTCGTGGAACGACATGCGTGTGCCGGAATGCGTCCAGGTCTTGCAGGCGGTTTGCTCATAAACCGGATTCGGGCTACTCAAGCCCTCTGCGGGGTTGCTCTGGACGAACGGGGACATTTCGGCGCGAATTCGCATTCTGGGGCCGCGCCCAACGTTGTGTGCGGCCCCCGTTCACCCTCCGGCCACACCGCCTTCGGCCGGCTCGCCCATCGTGTCGAGCTATGCCATTCCTGCTGCGCGCGGCCGTGACCGCCGCCGTCGCCGTCCCGGCCCTGCTGCTGTCGGCGACCCCCGCGTCCGCTCACGGCGGCGCCGCCCGGGTCACCGCGACGGCCACCCTGCCCTCGATCCCGCTCAGCGCCCTCGGCGTCGCCGACGACCGCGGCGTCAAGCTCGGCGGCATCGGCAGCGACATCTTCCCGGCCGGCCGCCCCGGCGAGTACTGGACGATCACCGACCGCGGCCCCAACGGCCAGATCACGGTCGGCACCGAGAAGCGCCGGACCTTCCCGACCCCCGACTTCAACCCGACGATCGTCCGCGTCCGCGCTGCCGGTTCTGTCCTGAAGGTCGTGCAGACCATCCCGATCACGACCTCGTCCGGCAAGCCCGTCACCGGCCTGCCGAACCAGCTGCCACACGACGAGCAGCCCTACACGTACAACGCCGGCACCCCGCTGTCGATCAACCCCAACGGCCTGGACACGGAAGGCATCGTCCGCGCCGACGACGGCACGTTCTGGCTCGTCGACGAGTACAGCCCCTCGCTGGTCCACGTGTCGTCCCGCGGCCGCGTCCTCGCCCGCTACGTCCCGTCGGGCCTGGGCCTGACCGGCACCGACTACCCGGTGATCGAGGCCTTCCCGGCCATCTACGCCTCCCGCAAGGTCAACCGCGGCTTCGAGGGCCTCGGCGTCCTCCCCGGCGGCGACCTGGTCATCGGCCTGCAGAGCCCCCTCCTCGTCCCGACCAAGGCCGCAGGCGAGGCGTCGCTGAACACCCGCCTGCTGCGCTTCTCCCCCCGCTCCGGCAAGGTCATCGGCGAGTACGCCTACCAGTTCGCCCCCGTCTCGGTCGTCGACCCCGGCCAGACCAACCCCGCCGAGCTGAAGATCTCCTCCATCGTCGGCCTCGGCCCCAACACCGTCCTCGTCCAGGAGCGCACCGACCAGGCCGCCCGCCTCTACCGCGCCGACCTGCGCAAGGCCACCAACCTCCTCGGCGGCCCCTACGACAACCCTCTGACGGTGCCCTCCCTCGAGCAGGACGCCTCCGCGGTGACCCTCGTCCCGAAGACCCTCGTCATCGACCTGAACACCGTCCCCGGCACCCAGAAGAAGATCGAGGGCGTCGCCGTCCTGAACCCGTGGACGATCGCCCTCATCAACGACAACGACTTCGGCATGACCGACGGCCCAGGCGCCTTCGACGCCTCCGGCCGCCTCATCGACAGCGGCATCAAGACCACCCTGGCCACGGTCCGCCTCGCCCACCCGCTGGTTTAGCCCCGACGGGCCGCCTCCACCCCGGTCGAGGCGGCCCACCTCACTGCCCACTCATCTCCGTGAGCTTCGGAATCACGACGCCATGGTTGGCACACGCCCCCGCCAGCGCGCTCCACTTCTCCACGAGCTGCCCCACCATGGCAAGCGCGAGCCCGAGGTCATCCTCACTCTGCCCCGCTCCGGCCAACTGGTTGATCATGTCCAGCGCCGCCGTCCCGGCCACCCGCAGATCCTCGTGACGCGAGTCGGCGAACGCCTTCCGCCACTTCAGATACGCCGCCGCCTCGGCCGCCTTGTCGCTGCTCGGCGTGACGGACGGACTGGCCTTCTTCTCCGACTGACTCGCGGCGGCGTTGTCGCGGATGGTCTCGCATGCCGCGACGCCCGAGTCCTTGAACATGCCGGCCACCGGCCCGATCCCGGCAGCCGCCGTCGCCAGCGCGACCCCGCCGCTGACGAGCACGATCGCACCGGCCAGCAACGCGATCCACAACACGGACGCCTTGCGCCGCACCGGCGCGACCGGCACCGGCGGCGACTCCGTCATGGCCGGGTCCACCTGTGGCCAGGTCGACGGATGCCCGAACAGCTGCGGAGTTTCGACGCCTGGCACGTATGGAACGTCCGGCCGGGGAGCGATCGGTTCAGTCATGACCCCGGAGTGTTACAGCGTCACGTCCCGATCACCCTCCGCCAACCGCTCGGGTCGGGCCGCCCATCGGCTCACCTCAATCAACCGACCGCCCCCGCGATCCACGACGAGCGGCGGCCGCCGGGTGACCTTAGGTGCGCGGGTGGCAGCGACACGGTCAGGCGATCTGCCGCAGGTCGTCGCCGTAGTCGAAGATGATGCGGAGCCGGGCCCCGAGGGCCTGGGCGTAGCGGCTGAGGGTGGCGACCTCGTTGACGTCCAAGTCGCCGTTCTCGATCTGGCTGACTCTGCCCGGTGTGACACCCATGAGGTCGGCGACCTCGCGCTGGGTGAGTCCGAGCCGCTTGCGCTCCTCGGCCAGGTGGAAGGCACTGACCCACGCTTCGGTCCGCGCCCGCTCCGCGGTGAGGGCGTCGCTGTCACCGTCGTCGAGCTCGGCGCGGATGTCGTCCCAGTCGTGGAACTCGGTCATGAGTCCTCCCTCCTCTTACGTTCGAACGCCAGCCAGCTTCCGTAGGCGACCTCGGCCAGCGGGATCGCTGTTTTGTACCACCCGGACCAGTCGCCGGCCTTGTTCCCGGCGACCAGTAGCACTGCTTGCGACCAAGGGTCGAAGACGAAGAGGACACGGATCGCCACGTCACGGCCCGATCTTGGCCGCAGCTCCTTCAGGTTGGCGATGTCCGAGCCCTGCAGCGTGTCGACCAGCGGGCGACCCAGGCCGGGACCGCGCTCGGCAAGCAAGTCGATGGCGACGTTCACCGAACGGTAGGTGTCCGGATCGTCGCGCCGCAGCGCGCGAAGCCATTGCCGGACGTCGGTTGTGGTCTTGATCGCCCAGCACCGTGCGGGATCGGTCGGCACCGACAAACTATAGCTCGAACTAAACCTGGCTCGACTCCCGTGCGCCAGAAGGTCCCCCGCCGGCCAAGAGACCGCCGCTGACACGGGTGGATGAAATATCCGCGACACGGGCTTATCGGGCGATCCACCGCAGTAAGATCCGGCGCCGTTACGGTGGGCGGGTGGCTAGGGGAGCGGTCCGGAACTTTGAGACGGCGCTCGGTGCGATCGGGGTGCTGGCGCTCATCATCACGGGGATTTTGGTCACCGGGTGGAATCCGCTGCCCAAGATGTCGATGGACTTCACGGGCTGGTGGGAGAAGGTCGCCTCCAGTGGCGGGAAACTGTCGGAGCCTGAGACGTTGTGGACGGACCGGGTCGGGGGGCAGCCGTCGGCGGCCGTGATCGCCGGGGATGCCGTGGTCGTGCAGATGCGGGGGACGATCGAGGCCCGGGGGCTGCGCAGCGGGACGAAGCTGTGGGACAAGGAGGCCGACTGGGCCGCCGTCGCCGGGGACGGGGCCGGTCAGGTGGTCGTCGTCGGGCGGCGCGGGAAGGGGCTCGAGGCCGTCGACCCCGCGAACGGGTCCGTCAAGTGGAAGGACGGCGACGCGGTCGGGGCGTGGACCTACCGGGACTCGGTGCTGGCGCTGGCCTGCGGTGGGCTGACCGACTGCACCCTCACGGCGCGCTCGCCCAAGGACGGGGCGCAGATCTGGAAGCTGACGCTGCCCGGGATCGGGCGGGTGCTCGCGGGCGTGAACACGGACCTGCTCGGGACCAGGCTGCTCTCCGACACGTACGACAACGCCGTCGAGGCGAGCCCGAACGCCATTCCGGCCATGCTGGGCTTCCCGATCGACCAGCGGGTGCAGGTGATCGACACGCTCAGCGGGAAGCGGCTGCGTACCGAAGAACCGACGAACACCAGTCGGATCGTGGTCGTCGGTGGGAGGGTCCTCGTCTCGACCGCGCAGCCGAAGGACGGCAACTGCCGCTACAGCCTGGAGGCGCGGGACGCCACGACGGGCAAGACGGTCTGGCGCAAGGACGGCTACGACCTGCGGACGTCGTCCGGGGCGGGGTGTGAGCAGCGCAGGGACCCGGCGGGGGCGGACTCGGTGATCGCGGCGACCCGCGGGGACAACCGGGAGGTGTTCCTGTCGCCGCGCGACGGGCGGGAGCTGTTCGTGGGGGCGCTCGGGGACACGCTGGTCGCGGCCGACAGCCAGTACGGGCTGATCCGCGGCGCCGACAAGAAGACCCTCCAGGTGATCAACCTGACCACGGGGAAGACCGCGTGGAAGCAGGAGATCGGCGAGAAGGCGGACGTGGCGATCACCCGCTACGCGGTGCTGATCCGGGACTCGGGGACGCTCAAGGCGTACAAGCCGGACAATGGCACCCTCAGGCTCGACGCGAAGACAAGCTCTGACGTCCTCGGCGTCGGACCGGACGGGCTGATCGTCTCCCGTGGACGGAATCTGGGGTTCCTGCCCTACAGCTAGCGGTGCTCCATCACGAGCGTGAACGACGTGCCGGGTTCGAGAGCCTCGTAGAGATGCGGCACGTCGCCGGGGAACGAGCAGTAGTCGTGCGGTGACAGGTCGACGGTCGCGTCGGAAGGGCCGACCCGGAGGCGGCCGCTCATCAGGACCACGTGCTCGACGGTGCCCAGCAGGTGCGCGTCGGCCTTGCGGGGGCCGCCCATGCCGACGTTCATCAGGTAGATGTCGCGCTTCGCGCCCGGCGGGCAGGTGGCGAGCAGCGCGCCGCCGAAGTCGGCCTGCTCGGCCTGGATGGAGGGGCCCTCGCCGGCACGGATCACCCGGGGGGCGGTCGGCGCGGGCGGCTCGACCAGGCGGCTGAACGGCACGTTGAGCGCGACCGCCAGGGCCCACAGGGTCTCGATGTTGGGGTTGCCGGCGCCGGACTCCAGCTGGTGGAGGGTCGACTTGGCGATGCCGGCCCGCTTCGCGACCTCGCTCAGCGACAGCTTCTCCCGGTCGCGCTCGCGGCGCAGCGCGGCGGCGATGAACTCCAACGGCGCGCCCATGTGCGACCCCCTGTTCGGTCTAACGAACGGATCATTCGACTTGACGAACGGCTTCAGCAAAGTCCAGCATATCGAACTATGCGTTCGATGATACGAACACGGGATCCCGTCGTCCGCGACGTCAGCGCGCTGTGTGCCGCGGCCGTCGTGGTCGGCCTCTCGTTCGGCGCGATCGCCACCGCCGCCGGCCTGCCGCTCAGCCAGATCGTGGTCATGTCGGCGTTCGTCTACGCGGGCGGCGCGCAGTTCCTCGCGGTCGGGCTCGTCTCCGCCGGCGGCACCGCGCTCGCGATCGTCCTGGCCGGCCTGCTGCTCAACGCCCGGCACCTGCCGTTCGGCCTGGCGATCGGCAACGAGACGCTCGGCGCGAGCCGGTGGCGGCGCATCGTCGGCAGCCACATCCTGACCGACGAGTCGGTCGCGTTCGCCCTGGCGCAGGACGACCCGGCGCAGCGCCGCCGCGCGTACTGGCTGACCGGTGTCGCGCTGTTCGTCACGTGGAACATCGCCTCGACCGTCGGCGCGATCGCCGGCAGCGCCCTCGGCGACCCGAACCGCTACGGCATCGACGCGGCGTTCCCGGCCGCACTCCTGGCACTGACGCTGCCCTCGTTGAAGGATTCCGCGTCGGTACGAGTGGCAGTCGCCGGTGCCGCGATCGCGCTCGCCACCACGCCGCTGCTGCCGGCCGGGCTGCCCGTGCTGCTGGCGCTGCTCGGACTCGCGTTCGCGCTGCCCGTGCCCGGTTCCAAGCGGCGGCCGTCATGAGCCTGCCCGTTCCGGGTTTTCCGGCGGCGACCGTCCTGAGGCTGCCCGTTCCCACGTTCCGGAGGTGGCCGTCATGAGCTGGATCGCGATCATCGTCCTGGCCGCCGGCACGTACGCGCTGCGCTTCGCCGGACCCGTCCTGCGCAGCCGGCTGTCGGTCTCCGACACCGTCAAGCGCTACCTGACCCTGGCCGCGGTCGCGCTGCTCGCCGCGCTCATCGGCACCGCCGCGCTGCTCGACGGCACCGACTTCGTCGGCGTCGCCCGGCCGGCCGGCGTCGTGGTCGGCGCCGTGCTCGCGTGGCGGAAGCTGCCGTTCGTGGTCGTCGTGGTGGCCGCCGCACTCACCGCCGCCCTGCTCAGACTGGCCGGAATCCAGTAACTACAGTCGAGGCATGCCTGAGTTCGCGTTCTCGCCGCTGCTGCCGCTCGGACCCGACACCACCGAATACCGGCTGGTCACCAGCGACGGGATCGGGCGCGACGGGCGGTTCCTCACCGTCTCCCCCGAGGCGCTGACGCTCCTCACCGACGAGGCGATGCACGACATCGCGCACTTCCTGCGCCCCGCGCACCTCGCCCAGCTCCGCTCGATCATCGACGACCCGCTGGCCTCCCCCAACGACCGGTTCGTCGCGCTCGACCTGCTCCGCAACGCCAACATCGCCGCCGGCGGTGTCCTGCCCATGTGCCAGGACACCGGCACGGCGATCGTCATGGGCAAGCGCGGCCGCTTCGTCCTCACCGACGGCGACGACGAGGCGGCGATCGCCCGTGGCGTCTTCGACGCGTACACCCGCCTCAACCTGCGCTACTCGCAGCTCGCCCCGCTGACTATGTGGGACGAGAAGAACACCGGCTCCAACCTGCCCGCGCAGATCGAGCTGTACGCCGAGGGCGACGACGCCTACAAGTTCCTCTTCATGGCGAAGGGCGGCGGCTCGGCCAACAAGAGCTACCTCTACCAGGAGACGAAGGCCCTGCTCAACCCCACCCGGATGATGCAGTTCCTGGAGGAGAAGCTCCGCCTGATCGGCACCGCCGCCTGCCCGCCGTACCACCTGGCCGTGGTCATCGGCGGCACCTCCGGCGAGCACGCCCTGAAGACCGCGAAGCTCGCCTCCGCGAAGTACCTCGACACGCTGCCCACGTCTGGCTCACCGACCGGCCACGGCTTCCGCGACCTGGAGCTGGAGGCCGAGGTGCTGCAGCTGACGCGGGAGTTCGGCATCGGCGCGCAGTTCGGCGGCCGGTACTTCTGCCACGACGTCCGCGTCGTCCGCCTCCCGCGACACGGCGCCTCCTGCCCCGTCGCGATCGCCGTCTCCTGCTCCGCCGACCGCCAGGCCGTCGGGAAGATCAACGAGTCCGGGGTCTGGCTGGAGCAGCTGGAGCGCGACCCGGCCCGCTTCCTGCCCGACGTGACCGACGAGCACCTGGACGACGACGTGGTCGCGGTCGACCTGACCCGCCCGATGTCGGAGATCCGCGCGCAGCTGTCGGCCCTGCCGGTGAAGACCCGCCTGTCCCTGACCGGCCCCCTGGTCGTGGCCCGCGACATCGCCCACGCCAAGATCGCCGAACGCCTGGACGCCGGCGAGCCGATGCCCGCCTACCTCCGCGACCACGCCGTCTACTACGCCGGCCCGGCCAAGACCCCCGAGGGCTACGCGTCGGGCTCGTTCGGTCCCACGACGGCCGGCCGCATGGACGCCTACGTGTCGAAGTTCCAGGCCGCCGGCGGCTCCCTCGTCATGCTCGCCAAGGGCAACCGCTCCAAGCAGGTCACCGAGGCCTGCAACACGTACGGCGGCTTCTACCTCGGCTCCATCGGCGGCCCCGCCGCCCGCCTGGCCCAGGACTGCATCAAGCACGTCGAGGTCCTCGAATACCCGGAGCTCGGCATGGAAGCCGTCTGGAAGATCGACGTCGTCGACTTCCCCGCCTTCATCGTCGTCGACGACAAGGGCAACGACTTCTTCGCCGAGGTCACGAAGCCCGTCCTCACCGTCGGCCGCCGCTGACCTTCTCGCCGCCGGAAGCCCTCGCCCTCGCCGGCGAGGGCTTCCGCGTTCTTGCACTGCTGCCGCGGCGAACCCGCTGGTCGGGTTCCCACGATCGGGACGACATCCGGGCCGGGCCCCGACCTCAGGCGGCGTTGCGGGTCCGGTCCGAGTCGAGCGTCTCGGCGATGCGTTGCACAGCGGCGCTGAGGTACCGCAGCTCCGCGACCGGGTCGGGAGTGGTCTCGTTCACGAGCGCCGCCTCGATCCAGCGCCGGATGAGCGCGGACGGCGTGGTTCCCGTCTGATCGGCGAGCCGCTTCACCGCGGCATCGACCTCGTGCGGTAACCGGACCGGCCGGACGACCGTGACCGGCGCGCCGGCGGGTGGCAGGTCCGGCACCGGAGCCGAGTCGTCGTAGACAAGCTCGACCTCACCTGCAGCGAACGCGCGGGCGAACTCCTGGTCGGCGGCGATCTGGGCGTGGTCGAGATCGTCATGCATGGTCTTGCTCCCCATGCTCGGCGACAGCACAGAGGATCGCCACGAGGCCGGGCATCCACTGGTATCCCACTTCTGCAGTGTATACGTTCTGTATACGGCCTGGCCAGGCACCTGCGGCTGAACGGAGTTACCCCACGGGTGAGCGGGAGGCGGCGTGGACCAAGGGGAGGGTGCGGTGGGGGATCTGTTCGGCGAGGGCGATGATCGTGGAGGAGCGTTCGATGCCGTCGAAGCCCATGACGCGGTCGATGACGCGTTGGAGGTCGGAGTTGGAGCGGGCGACGATGCGGCACATCAGGTCGCCTGAGCCGGTGATGGTGTGGGCCTCCAGGACCTCGGGGATCTCGGCGAGGTGGGCGGCTACCGGGTCGTGGCCGTAGCGCTGACGGATCTCGAGGGTGACGAAGGCGGTCACGCCGTAGCCCAGGGCCGCGGGGTCGATGTCGGGGCCGTAGCCGCGGATGACGCCGCGATCGGTGAGGCGGTCGAGCCTGGCCTGGACCGTGCCGCGGGCGACCTGCAGGCGGCGGGAGCACTCCAGCACACCGATGCGGGGCTCCAGGGCGAGCAGCGCGATCAGCCTGGCGTCCAGCGTGTCGATCGGACTGGGCAACTTGTCCACCAGTACCCCCGAAACCAACGGCAAAATGAGCAACCTGACCATGGAGAATAGCGTTCCTTGCACAGCCGCCGTGGGCGACCGAGGCTTGGCGCATGACCCAGGCTGTCGAGGACATCAACGAGCTCATCGGTGCTGTCGAGCGCGACGTTTCGCATGATCCGTTCCCGCTGACGGGGCTCGATCACGTGCTGTTCTACGTCGGCAACGCGAAGCAGGCCGCGCACTTCTATTCGACCGCGTTCGGGATGACACTGGTCGCGTACCGGGGGCCTGAGCAGGGCTACCGGGACCACGCGGAGTACGTGCTGCGGTCCGGCTCGGCGGTGTTCGTGCTGGCGGGCGGGGTCCACCGGCAGGCCGCGGCGACGCAGCACCACGAGCGGCACGGTGACGGGATCGCCGACATCGCGCTGGAGGTGCCGGACGTCGACGCCGCCTACGCGCACGCGCTGCAGCAGGGGGCGACCGGGCTCGAGCAGCCGCACGACGAGACGGACGAGCACGGGACCATCAGGGTCGCGGCGATCGCGACGTACGGCGAGACCCGCCACACGCTGATCGACCGCTCGCGGTACAGCGGCCCCTGGCGACCGGGCTTCGTGGCGAAGCAGCCGATCGTGGCCCCGCCGGCGAAGCGGTTCTTCCAGGCGGTCGACCACGTCGTCGGCAACGTCGAGCTGGGCAAGATGGACGAGTGGGTCGAGTTCTACAACCGGGTCATGGGCTTCACGAACATGGCGGAGTTCGTCGGTGACGACATCGCGACGGAGTACTCGGCGCTGATGAGCAAGGTCGTCGCCAGCGGCACCCGCAAGGTCAAGTTTCCGCTCAACGAGCCCGCCGTGTCGCGCAAGAAGTCGCAGATCGACGAATACCTGGAGTTCTACGGCGGGCCGGGCGCGCAGCACATCGCGCTGGCGACCGGGGACATCCTGCGGACCGTCGACGTGATGCGGGCGGCCGGGGTGGAGTTCCTGGTGACGCCCGACTCGTACTACGACGACCCCGAGCTGCGGGCGCGGATCGGCCGGGTGCGGGTGCCGATCGAGGACCTCAAGGCGCGCGGCATCCTCGTGGACCGCGACGAGGACGGGTACCTGCTGCAGATCTTCACCAAGCCGGTGCAGGACCGCCCGACGGTGTTCTTCGAGCTGATCGAACGGCACGGCTCGCTCGGCTTCGGCAAGGGCAACTTCAAGGCGCTCTTCGAGGCCATCGAGAGGGAGCAGGAGAGTCGCGGGAACCTGTAACACTGTCGGGGTGACATACCCTCAGCCTCCTCAGCACAACCCATACCCCCAGGGCCCTCAGCATCCGCAGCACAACCCGTACCCCCAGGGTGCATACGGTGTGCCGGCGCAGGCCTACTACGGGCCTCCGCCGGTGCCCATGGCGCCGACCGGTCAGCCGCTCGCCGGATTCGGCGCTCGGCTCGGCGCATACATCATCGACGCGATCGTCTTCAGCTTCCTGTCGATGATCGTGATGATCCCGGCGATCATCGGGATCGTCGCCTGGGCCGAGTCGCAGGCGTCGCAGATCGAGACCGACCCCGTCACCGGCCAGATCACCAACTCCCCCGACCCCGGGACGTTCATCGGGCCGATCATCCTGATGTACGTCGGCCTCTTCGTCGGGCTGTTCGCCCTCAGCTACGTGTACTACGTCGAGCTGTTCCCGTCCCGGCGCGGTGTCACACTGGGGAAGCGGGCGCTCGGTCTGACGCTCATCCGGCTCGACAACCCGTCGGCGCCGATCACCCGCGGCGTTGCCGCCAAGCGCTGGCTGATGCAGTACGTGGTGGCGATCTTCGTTCCGTTCTTCTCCTGGGTCGACGGCCTCTGGCAGCTGTGGGACAAGCCATACCAGCAGTGCCTGCACGACAAGGTCGCGACGACGGTTGTGGTAAAGGTCAACAGGTGACAGCTCCAGGTTGGTATAAGGACCCCGTCGACTCGGCCGTCCAGCGGTACTGGGACGGTGAAGGCTGGATCGGCGACGCCATCCCGGCCGACGCGGTCGCGCCGGCGGGGCCGCCAGCCGTCGCTCCACCGCCCGTCGAACCGCCACCGCAGCCCATCCCGCAGATGGGCGCGGTCATCCTGCCGCCCGGCACGCCCGTGCCACCCGGCGGCTTCCCACCCGGCCAGCTGCCGCCCGGCGCCATCGTGCTGCCGCCGGGTGCGCCGCTGCCACCCGGCGCCCAGCCGCAGGGCACCCTCCCGCCCGGTGGGTACCCGACCGGCGCCGTCCAGGTGCTGCTCCCGCCGCAGGCCTTCGCCGGCCTCAACCCGGCGGCGGCCATGCCGCACGGCCGCCAGGTCGCCGGCCTCGGCGCGCGGCTGCTCGCCCGGCTCGTCGACATCGCCGCGCTGCTGCTGATCAACGCCGTGGTCACCGGCTGGTTCGTCTACCAGTACCTGCGCGAGATGTGGCCGGTGTTCCAGGAGTCGTACGACCGCTACCTGGCCAACGAGTCGCCCAGCGACGTCGTGCCGCCGGACCGCGCCAACTCGCTGCAGGTGGTGATCCTCATCCTCATCGCGGCCCTCTGGTTCGCCTACGAGGTGCCCGCGATCGCCAACAACGGCCAGACCCTGGGCAAGCGCCTGCTGAAGATCAAGGTCATGCGGCTGGAGAGCGAGGAGCGCATCGGCTACGGCCGCGCCATCCGCCGGTGGAACCCGCTGGGCCTGTCGGTGCTGCTGTGGACCTGCGGCGTCGGGTTCGTGCTGCAGTTCCTCGACAGCCTCTCGCCGGTGATCGACTGGCCGCTGCACCGGGCCTTCCACGACCGTTCGGCCGGCACCGTCGTGGTGCGGGACGTTCCGCAGCAGCCTTCTGAACCTAGTGGAGATCCTTCATGACCCGCCTCACGCGACCCGACCTCGACGCCCTGCCCGCCTACGTCGCCGGCCGCACCGTGCCCGGCGCGATCAAGCTGGCGAGCAACGAGGTCCCGTACGGCCCGCTGCCCGGCGTCGTCGACGCGGTCACGGCGGCGATCAGCGGCGCCCACCGGTACCCGGACCCGGGCGCCACCGCGCTGCGCTCCACGCTCAGCGACCGGCTGGGCGTGGACCCGGACCGCATCGCCACCGGCTGCGGCTCCGTCGCCCTCTTCGAGCACCTCTTCCGCGCGACCTGCCTCCCGGGCGACCAGGCCGTCTACGCCTGGCGCTCGTTCGAGGCGTACCCGATCATCGCCGCCGCCTCCGCCGCGACCAGCGTCCGCGTGCCCAACACCGCCTCGCACGAGCACGACCTGCCGGCGATGGCCGCCGCGATCACCGACAGGACCCGCCTGGTCATCGTCTGCAACCCGAACAACCCGACCGGGACCGCCGCCGGCAAGGCCGCTCTCGACGCGTTTCTGGATGCTGTACCGCCGACGGTGCTGGTCGCCCTGGACGAGGCGTACCGCGAGTTCGTCACCGACCCCGACGTGCCCGACGGCCTGGTGGAGTACGGCGACCGCCCCAACGTCGTCGTCCTGCGCACTCTCTCGAAGGCGTGGGGCCTGGCCGGCCTGCGCGTCGGCTACCTGATCGGCTCCCCCGAGGTCGCCGCGACCGTGCGCAAGGTCATCACGCCGTTCTCGACCTCGGCGACGGCGCAGGCCGCGGCCCTGGCCGCCCTGCAGTCCGCCGACGAGATGCAGCGCCGGGTCGACCTGATCACCGCCGAGCGCGAGCGGGTCGTCACCGCCGTCCGCAAGGTGTACCCGGATGTCCCCGACACCCAGGCGAACTTCTTCTGGCTGCCGCTGGGCGACGCCGCCCTGGACTTCGCCGCCAAGTGCGAGGAGTCCGGCGTGATCGTCCGCGCCTTCGCCGGCGACGGCGTCCGCGTCACGATCAGCTCCCCCGGCGAGAACGACGCCTTCCTCGACTGCCTCTGACCGCTGCGCTCATGATCCGGAAGACCTCGCCCAGCCCGAGGCCTTCCGGATCCCTGCCCGGCAAGCGCCCCTGACGGGCTACGGGAGCTTGTCGAGGAGGGTCTTCATCTCGGTGAGCTCGGCGGTCTGGGTTGTCGCGATCTCGGCTGCGAGGTGTTTGACCGCTGAGCCCTGCTCCTGGGCGGTCTTCGCGGTCTCGATGGCGCCCTCGTGGTGTTTGATCATGAGGGTCAGGAACTTGGTGTCGAAGGCGGGGCCGTTGGCGGCCGCGAGCTGGCGGAGCTCGGTGTCGGTGAGCATGCCGGGCATGCCGCCCATGTCGCCCGCTTCGTGATGCATGGGGCCCGGCACCGGCTCGCCCCATGAGCGGAGCCAGGCGGACATGGTGCCGATCTCGGGATCCTGGGCCTTGTGGATCTTCGCGGCGAGGGCCTTCACGTCGGGGTTCGAGGCGTGGGTGGCGGCCAGGTCAGCCATGTCCACGGCCTGCTGGTGGTGGGGGATCATGTCGGTCGCGAACTGCACGTCGGTCGCGTTGAAGGCAACGGAGACCGTCGGCGACGCGCCGGCCGATGCCGTCACCCTCGGCGTGGCATCGTGACCATGGGAACTGGAGCCAGAGCCAGAGCCGGAAGAGCAGGCGGCCAGCAGCGCCGCGGTCAGCGTGACGGCCGCGGCAAGGCCACCGCCGCGAACCCGACCGCCACGAACAGGGGCGCCGGCAAGGGCGGGAGGCATCAGCCGATGCCGACCAGGACGACGGTGTTCATGCTGAAGTAGTACCTGTCGTCGATCTCCGACGCGTTGGTGGTGTGCAGGCGCTCCACGCTGAGGTAGCCGCCGTGCAGGTACAGCTCGCTGAACACGAACCTGTCCTCCGGCCGGATCCGCAGCTCGGTGCTCGACGTGACGGCGCCGGTGACGAGGTTCAGGACCAGGAGCTGGTAGTCGCGGTTGATCAGGTAGACGTTGCGCTGGTCGGCGCCGATCAGCGTGCCCGAGACCTCCGACATCCACAGGCGCTGGCCGGACGTGCGGGAGAAGGCCCAGATGTAGCCGCCCACGACCTGCTCGGCCAGGACGTCGCCGACCACGACGACCTTGTCCTTGTCGGGCACGAGCTCCGGCTTGACGATGTGGTCGGCGCCGAGGGACCAGTACGTGGGGGTGATGCTGCCGATGCCTGAGGCGGCGTCGGCGAAGGAGACCACGTCGCCGGTCGGGGCGGCCTTGAACAGGGCGCAGCCCGAGCGGCCGAGCTGGCAGGAGGTCGGCTCCAGGTACCAGTTGGTGATGTTGTCGGGGCCGATCGACGCGCCCGGCGGGCGCCACGTGGTGAGGAGGGCGCCGGTGCCGGCGTCGTACACCTCGAGGGTCGCCGGCTTGGCGCAGGTGTCCTTCACGAAGTAGGCGTCGAGGCTGGTCCAGTCGACGGCGTGGCAGCCGGGGGTGGCGGCGAAGGAGTGGGTCCAGCGGATCTTGCCGTCGACCGGGTCGATGGCCTGCACGACGTCCTTGCCGGTGGCGATGACGACCTGCTGGTGGTCCAGCGCCGAGGTGGTGACGAAGAGGTCCTCCGGGCTGTACAGCGTCTTCGCGCCGGTGCGGCGGCCCTTGAACGTCTCGCCGTCGGCGGGGTCAATGCGCACCTGCCAGACGATGTCGCCCTTCTCGGCGTCCAGGGCGACGATCTCGCCGTCGGACCACTTGGTGACGACCACGGACATGCCGACGCCGCTGGCGGGCTTCTCGACGGCGACGACCGAGACGACCTCCGCGGGCCAGCGCCGGTACGCCCAGTGCGGCGTCATCAGCCGCTGCGCGGTCACGGGCGTGTCGGCGAACACCCGGCGCTGCTCGGTGTAGACGCGCAGGCGGCCCTCGACGATCAGCGGGGCGGAGGGCAGCTCGGCGTACTGGATGGACTTGACCGGCTCGGGCGACGGCACCGGCTTCTTGGCGCTGCTGACCGTCTCGGCGGGCTTGAGGGTCCGGTACGCGGTGACGCCCATCGCCGCGATGACCACGAGCGCGAGGAGCGCGGTGAGCACCCGGCGCAACGACCGGGGCCAAGTCCGCGGGCGCACCGAAAGACGCCCAGCACCACCGGTCCCCATAACCACCTCCGCCGGGCACCATACCCGGCGATCGTCGCATTCTGCTCACGGTGACCGTCGATCGCCGGGCTTCTCACACCTGCGTCACCACCGTGCCGGTCACTTCACCAAAGCCAACCACGGCCCCACCCGTACACCACCCGGTGGCGGAAATCGTGACCGTGTCGCCATCGAGCAGAAAGCTACGGGTCATGCCGTCGTCGAGCCGGACCGGCTGTGCGCCGTTCCACGTACGTTCGATGAACGAACCGGTCTGCTCGGGCGTGTCGCCGGAGATGGTGCCGGACGCGTACAGGTCGCCGGTGCGCGCCCAGGCGCCGTTGGCGGTGAGGTGGGCGAGCTGCTGCGCGGGCGTCCAGTAGATGCCGGCATACGGCGGCCGCGACACGAGCGTCCCGTTCCACCGGATCTCGCAGCGGATGTCGTACGAGTAGCGCTCCGACTCCGCGAGGTAGGGCAGGACGGGCGGGTCCTGGACCACGGCGGCCACCTTCGCGGGCTCCAGCGCGTCCAGCGGCACGACCCACGGCGACACCGACGTGGCGAAGGACTTGCCCAGGAAGGGGCCGAGCGGCTGGTACTCCCACGCCTGGATGTCGCGGGCGGACCAGTCGTTGACCAGTACGGCGCCGAACACGTGCTCGCGGAAGTCGTCGACGGCGATCGCCCCCTTGGAGGGCACGGACGGCGCGCCGACGACGAACCCGAGCTCGGCCTCGACGTCCAGCCGCCGGGACGGGCCGTAGCTGGGGCGCTCCTCGTCCGGCGCCTTGCGCTGCCCGTGGGGGCGCGGGATGTCGGTGCCGGAGACGACGACGGTGCCGGCGCGGCCGTGGTACCCGATGGGCAGCGACTTCCAGTTGGGCAGCAGCGACGGCGCGTCGGGGCGGAAGATCGCGCTGAGATTGTTGGCGTGCTGCTCGGAGGAGTAGAAGTCGACGTAGTCCGCGACCTCGAACGGCAGCGCGAGCGCGACGCCGTCCACCGGGTGCAGGTGCTGCTCGACGGTCCCGGTCACGCCGCCGGTGAAGAGGTCGGTGAGCTGGGCGCGGACCCGGGTCCAGGTGGGGCGGCCGGCAGCGAGGAAGCGGTTCAGGTTCGGCGCGCCGGTGAACGCGCCGCCGGCGTCGACCAGGCCGGCCTCCTCGGCGGCGGCGAGGTTCAGGACGAGGTCGCCGGCGCGGACGCCGACCCACCCGTCACGGGTGGCGCACAGGGGCAGGTTGTGCAGGCCGAAGGGGTCGTCGGCGGCGGGCTGGATCCACGGGGTCACGCATGCACCTCTCGGGGTAGGAGGCCCAGGTTGGTCAGGTCGGTGACGGGCTCGTCGACGCTGCAGCTGCCGAAGCCGACCCACAGCGGGCGCGGCCGGTCCAGCGCGCCGCGGACGGCCGTCGCGAGCGGGAGCCCGTCGGTGGCGGCGAGGATGCCGGCCAGGTCGGCGGGCTCGGCGCCGTCTTCGGCGGCCAGGCACGCGGCGAGCACGTTGAGGAAGCCGTGGTGGACCAGGCCCGTGTCGGGGTCGGTGTGCCGCACGGCGTGGTGCAGGCCCGCGGTCAGCTTGAACGGCAGCCCCCGGTCCCGGCACGCGCAGATCACGGCGGCGAGCTCGACGGGCGTCGGGAACAGCTCGGCGGCGAGCCCCCCGGTGCGGAACTTCGCGGCGACCGGCAGCCCGTCGGCCCGCAGCCTCGCCAGGTGATCGAGGGCCTGCATCAGGCCCCAGGCGAGCGGCACCTCGAAGTACCAGGACCACGGCTTGTCGCTGTGCTTCTGGGCCAGGGCGGCGAGCCGGTCGATGCCGGGTGCGGGGTCCTCGCCGCGCTTGGCGACGGGCGACTCGACCTGCCGGACGGTGAGGTTGCCGGGGATCGCGGCGAGGGCCTGGTCCACGGCGGCCGGCTCGCCGACGACGCCGATGTCGACGGTCGCGGCGATCTCGGGCAGGTCTGCGGCGGGGACCAGCAGCGGCCCGATCATCGGCGCCCACCGGCCGGCGCGGTGGCGGAGGTGGGCCGGGACGGCGTCGGGCAGCGACATGCTCCCCGGTGGGAAGACGGCGGCGTCGTCGACCAGGGCGGCCAGCAGAGGCGGTACTGCGTTTGACACGGCTTCCGAATCTAATGGACGCTATACAGGGCGGACAACTTCGTCCGCTATCCGGACGGTTTCCATTCTTCCGGGAGGCAGCGATGCCCTACTACCGTCGCGTGGGCGACGTTCCACCGAAGCGACACACCCAGTTTCGCCAGCCGGACGGCTCACTGTTCGCGGAAGAGCTGATGGGGCAGGAGGGTTTTTCGAGCGACTCGTCCCTGCTGTACCACACGCATCGACCGACGGCTATTCTATCGGCCACCGTGGTGACGCCGTTCGCCACGACCCGCGCGCCCAACCTGCCGCTCAAGCCGCGCCATCTCCAGACGCACAAGCTCGGCGGCGGGCCCTCCGACGCGGTCCTGGGCCGGCAGCACCTGCTGGCCAACGACGACGTGCGGCTGTCCTACGCGGTCGCGACGGCGCCGTCCCCGCTGTACCGCAACGCGATCGGCGACGAGTGCCTGTACGTCGAGTCCGGCTCGATGCTGGTCGAGTCGGTGTTCGGCGCGCTGCCGCTGAACGAGGGTGACTACGCGATCATCCCGACGTCGGTGATCCACCGGCTCGTGCCGGTCTCCGGCGAGGTCCGGCTGCTGGTGATCGAGGCGTCCGGGCACATCGGGCCGCCCAAGCGGTACCTGTCCAGGCGCGGCCAGTTCCTGGAGCATTCGCCGTACTGCGAGCGCGACCTCCGCGCACCCTCGTCACCCCTGCTGGTGGAGGGCACCGAGGTGCCGGTCCTCGTGCAGCACCGGCGCGGGTGGACCGAGCACGTGTACGCGCAGCACCCGTTCGACGTCGCCGGCTGGGACGGCTGCCTCTACCCGTGGGCGTTCTCGATCCACGACTTCGAGCCGATCACCGGCCGGCTGCACCAGCCACCGCCGGTACACCAGACCTTCGAAGGCCCGAACTTCGTCATCTGCTCGTTCGTGCCGCGCAAGGTCGACTACCACCCGCTGTCCATCCCCGTGCCGTACAACCACCACAACGTCGACTCCGACGAGGTGCTCTTCTACACCGGCGGCAACTACGAGGCGCGCCGCGGGTCGGGCATCGTCCAGGGCTCGATCTCGCTGCACCCCAGCGGCTTCACCCACGGCCCGCAGCCGGGCGCGGTCGAGCGGTCGCTCGGCGTGGAGGCGTTCGACGAGCTGGCGGTCATGGTCGACACGTTCCGCCCGCTCGACCTGTGCGAGCCCGGCCTGTCCGTCGAGGACACCGGCTACGCCTGGACCTGGGCCCGCACCGTCTAGCCACAGTCCCAGCGCACAGGGCTGTTGTCCGGGAGCGACCAGCCGAACAGCTGCCGGCCGTCGTCCCGGACCGCCTCGGGCCGCGCTGTCCGGCCCTCGAACTGGTCGGGCACCGGCTGGAGGGTGCCGTTGACCCACACCGCCTGCCGGTGCTCGGGCGTGTCCGTTTCGCCGTAGACCCGCCCGTACATGTCGACGACAGCCCACCGGCGGCTCAGGCCGTTGATCGCGTCGGCGTGGCGGGTGCGGATGTTCCACCGCACCCCGGACCCGACCGCCCAATCACCAGTCAGGCCGGTGACCTCGACCTTCCCGCCGACCTCCGGCGGCACCGGCAACGGCTCGCCGGTGCCGTCGGGGTGCCACAGATACGGTGTGACGACATCACCCCTGACCAGCTCGCCGACGATCAGGCCGTCCCAGGCGATCCCGGTCGCCCGCGCGACATGACCGGCGGGAGCCTTGAGCATCCGGGGGCGGTCCGGCCGGCCGCCCGGCCACACCACCGCCTCATAACCCATGGGGTTTCCCAGGTCCACCGCGCCGAGGAGATCACCGGCCTCGTTGATGTCGGTCAGCGCGAGGTGCGTCGCGCCCTTGGGGAGCGTGAGGGCCCTGAACCGGCCGTCGCGGTACACCCAGCCGCGCTCGACCTTCCCGTTGACCCCGGCGAAGTCACCCGCGCGGTTCACGTTCGTCAGCTGGAACCTGCTCGGCACGTCCGGGATCCGCTCGACGGCACCGTCCACGTACCGCACCGCCTCGACCGGTCCCGTGCCCCGCGCCTCGAGGTGCACGACCACCCGCCAGGTGTCGTCCAGCACGAACCATGGATGCCACTTCGCCCACGGCGCGGTGTCCTTGCTGATCGTGCACTCGCCGAGCGGCGGAGCGATCGTCGACGTCGGCAGCGGCAGCGGCGTCCGATCCGCCGGCATCGCCTGGGGGCGGCTCCGCACGGCGCCGATCGCGACGGTCACCGCCAGCACGGCGGCGGCGGCGACCGCGGCGTTCCGGATCCTGCGCCGGCGCCGGCCGGTCCGGATCGCCCGGTGCAGGTCGACCCTCGGCGGCCGCACGTCGGGGTCGCGCAGCGGGGCCAGCAGATCCTCGGTCATCGTGCACCTCCGGCCGGCGCGAGCACGCCCAGCTGCTTCCTGAGCTTCGCCAGCCCGTCCGACGTCTGGCTCTTCACGGTCCCTGCGGAGCAGCCGACCAGCTCCGCGACCTGCTCCACCGGCAGGTCGCACAGGAACCGCAGCACCAGCACCGCCTGCTGCTTCGGCGGCAGCGTCCGCAGCGCCGCCCGGACCACCAGCCGTTCGTCGGCCGGCTGCCCCGTGACAGCCGGCCGGTCGGGCGGCGTCTCGGTCAGCACGACCCGGGACCAGAGGCGGCGGCGCTCGCTCAGGAACGCGTTGACCACGCTCCGCCGCACGTACGCGTCGAGGTTGCCGACCTGCCGCACCTGCCGCCACCGCGCGTACAGCGTCGTGACCGCCGCCTGCACGATGTCGTCGGCGCGGTCGGCGTCGCCGCAGAGCATCACCGCCAGCCGGTGCAGCTGCGGCAGCCGCGGCTGGAAGTACTCCACGTACTCCCGCTCCAGTTCGTCGCGCACATCGCCTCCCACCGCATTGACGCGCGGCGGGTCGGCGGCGGTTGGGTGCGTTTTTTCCGCTAGTGCTCGACGACCTTGGTGGCGGTCACCCGGCAGACCACCCTCGTCACGCCCGGGACCTTCTCGATCCAGGGTTTGCCGTCGTACGAGCGGCTCAGCTCGTCGATCAGCTCCGGGCCGCCCTCCTCCGTGATGGCGACGGTGCCGCGGAGCTCGACGTGGCGGTACGGGTTGGCGGGGTCGTACACACAGATCGACACCCGGGGGTCGCGCTCCATGTTGCGGGTCTTGCGGCGGCCGCGGATCGTCGAGAAGACGACATCGCCCCCGTCGTGCTTGGCCCAGATCACGCTCGACTGCGGGGCGCCGTCCGGGTTGATCGTGCTGAGCACCAGGAACGCCCGGCGGTCGAGCAGCTCGCGCAGCATCTCGTTCACGTGTGTCTCTACTCCTTCGGTACGGGATAGATCAGCGCCACGGCGGTGGCGGCGAGACCCTCACCGCGGCCCGTGAAGCCGAGCCCGTCGGTGGTCGTGCCCGACAACCGGACGATCGCGCCGATGGCGGCCTTCAGCGTGTCCTCCGCCTCGGCGCGGCGCTTGCCGACCTTCGGCGCGACGCCGATGACCTGCACGGACACGTTGCCGATCTCATAGCCCGCCGCCCGGACCAGCCGCGCGGCCTCGGCGAGCAGCGTCACGCCCTTCGCGCCGGACCACTCCGGGCGGCCCGTGCCGAAGATCGCCCCGACGTCACCCAGGCCCGCCGCGGACAGCAGCGCGTCGCAGATCGCGTGGGCGGCGACGTCGCCGTCGGAGTGCCCGGCGAGGCCGTCGACCCCGTCCCACTTGAGCCCCGCGACCCAGCACTCGCGGCCCTTCTCGAACGCGTGCACATCCGTCCCGTTGCCGATCAACATCATTTCCGGATCACTTTGGGAGGGTACGACGACCGGTGCACAATCGTGAACTTCCGGTTGCCGGCTCGTCATCAGGCTCGGCATCGTGGCGTTCCGGGCCTAGGCTAGGTCGGGTGCGCAGCGACCAGACGACCCCGAAAGCCCCACAGCAGTGGTGGCGCACCGGAGCCGCCTTGCGCTTCGGGCTGCTCGCCCTGCTGGTCGCGACGTTGTCCGTGGTGATGCTGATCATCCACCCAGACAAATCGTCGCTGACCCATGCCGTGGGCCCTGACCACCCGTTCGCCCCGGCGATCGCCGTCTTCGGCACCGCCCTGCTGACCACCGCCCTGGTCCCCCGGACCCTCCTCGCCGGCGTCGGCGGCGTCCTGTTCGGCTTCGCCGGCGGCGTCCTGTACATCCTGGCGGGGGTGACCCTCGGCGCGCTGATCGCCCACACGATCGGCCGTTTCCTGGGCCGCGAGTTCATGACCCGCCACCTGAGCGGCCGCTTCCTCGCCGTCGAGCAGGCCGTCGCCAACCGCGGCATCGTCGCCGTGATCATCTCCCGCATGATCCCGTTCGTGCCGTTCTGCGTGGCCAACTACGTCTTCGGCACCACCCGCGTCCGCCGGTCCGCGTTCATCACCGGCACCACCCTCGGCGCCCTGCCCGCCACCATCGCCTACGCCGCCCTCGGCTCAGCCACCGCCCGCGGCGACCACCTGGGCATGTCCATCGCCGGCGTGGCGATCGCGACCCTGGGCATCGGCGGCTCGATCGCCTCCTACCTGGTCTGGCGCCGCCGCCCCCGCAAACAGGTCACCCCTGCCTTGGCCGCCCCTGTCTCGGCCGCCCCGGTCTCCCCTGCCGCCGCCTGACCACTCGTTCCCGTCTCTCACCGGCCCCGCGGCGCTCATCGCCCGGGGCCGGTTTCGTTCGTGTACGCCTTTCGCTCGTGCACGCCGCGCCCACCCGCCGACCTCCAGACGCACGCCTCCCTGCACCGGTCTCCAGCCACTGATCTGTGAGACGCGGATCTCCGCGGACACCGGCCCCAGACACGCGCCTCCACAGCACGGGTCTCCAGCCGGCCTCACCAGGGAACTCGCCGACACCGTCGCGTCTGTGCACGGCCGCCGACCTCGAGACGCAGATCTCCGGACACCGGGCCCAGACGCGTGCCTCTCCAGCACCGGTCTCCAGACGCCGACCTGTGAGACGCGGATCTCCAGGCGCGGATCTCCGGACGCAGGTCTCTGGACAACAGCCTCAGACGCCGACCTTCAAACGCGGGCATTTCAGACGTCGGCACCGGACGCGGGTCTCCAGACGCCCGCCTCCGGACGTCAACCCCAGCTGGGGCCTACAGAGGCGCGCCTCCTGGCTTCGGCCGCCGCCGGGCTCAGTCTCCAGACGCCAACCTCCTCACGCGGGTGGACGGGATGGGGGCGGCGAGCCGACGAGGGGACGAGGGGACGAGGGGGCCAACCTCCTCACGCAGGTGGACGGACCCTGGCTCCGGAGGCCGCCCCTCAGACGGGCATCGGCGGCGAGCCTCCAAGCGCCGACGTCCAAGCGGCCCCTCCAAGCGCCGACCACCGCCGAGCGGAGGGTCGGCCGCGATCACCTCCAGGCACCGGTCTCCAGGCGCGGACATTCGCGCAAAGATTCGGGCACTGGTGTCCGAATCGGCGGATTCCGTCAAACTCGGCCGGGCGCCGCACCCATCTCGAGCGCGGATTTCGAACGCCAGACGCCGGCATGACCCACGAGCAGACCGGCGAGTCCGACCGCGACCGGAGCGTGGGTCTCCTCCCGAGTCGACCCGGGTCCGCCTTCCGATCGCGCGTGCCGACCCCAGGCGCGTGCCGACCCCAGGCGCGTGCCGACCCCAAGGCACGTGCCTCAGGTCACGTCAGACCTGGGCCGCTCCAGATGCCCGACGACCTGCGCCCGGTCGCCTCGGAGGTAACCGCCGCGTGGCTGGATGATCGATCCCCGTCATGCCATCGACACTATCGCCCGGGTATGACAAAAAAGCGGGGCGGCGGGCGAAGGTCTCGATCGCGGTCAGGTCGCTGGGGCGCAGGCCGCGGCGGGGGTGTGGGCGGATCAGCAGGGCGCGGCCGCCGGCGGTCAAGGTAGTCGCCGGGACGGCGGTGTCGTCGGTCCACACCAGGCGGCGGCCGGCGGCGAGGACGCGACGGGCGGCGGCGAACTTCAGGGCGTCGGTCGACAAAGACTCGGCCAGCTCGGCACGGGTCAGCGCCCGGCCGAGCGCCGGCAGCCCGAAGAGCCGCTCCAGCTCGGCGGCGTCCGGGCACCAGGTGGAGCACCAGCGCAGCTCGACCAGGCCGGCGTCGTACAGGCGGCGCATCCGGGTGATGAGCGCGGGCGCCCACCGGATCGGCCAGTCGACGCCATCGGCGCGGGCGACGCCGCGGCGCAGGTCGGGGCCCCAGAGCGGGCGACGGGTGTTGATGACGCCGTCGACGTCCACGAGCCAGACCGGCGGGCGGTGCACGGTGTCAGAACAGCAGCTCGGCGATGGCCAGGTCGAACGGCCGGGTGATCTTCATGGCCGCCTCGGAGCCCGGGACCGTGTGGACGGGCACGCCGATCTTCTCCGCCATGCCGGCGTCGTCGGTGTGTTCGTCGACGGCTGCGGCATGGGCGCTGGTCAGCACGTCGCGGCGGAAACCCTGCGGGGTCTGCACGGCGCGGAGGACCGAGCGGTCGACGGTACCGACGACAATGCCGGAATTGTCGACCTCTTTGATGGTGTCGACCACAGGAAGAACGGGTATGACGGCGCCGTGCCCCCCTCGCACCGCGTCCGCGACCGTCTCCACCAGCTCCGGTGGGGTCAGTGCGCGCGCCGCGTCGTGGACGAGCACGATGCCGAACTCCGCGGGGACCGCGGCCAGCGCGGCGGCGACCGACGTCTGCCGGCTCGCCCCACCCGCGACAACGAGCAACAGCGGCGACCCGGGCAGCAGCGGAGACTCACTGGAAGCTTCCAGCTTCGGCTCAGCCGCACCACAGGTCTCGCTGGCGACAATTGGCGCAGTGGTCACAGGACTGGCGACCAGTGGACCGAGCAGTGCGGTGACGTCGTCGACGGCGTCGGAAGGAGCGGCCACGACGATGCAGCCGACGCTCGGGGCAGCTGCCACCCGGCGAACGGCGTGCACAAGCAGCGGCTCCCCTCGCAGGAGCCGCAGTGCCTTCGGGGCGCCGGGGCCGAGTCGGACCCCCATGCCCGCAGCAGGCACGAGGACCGCGACGTCACCACGCACGCGTGGGTGCGCCGTCACGTCGCGGTCCTCGGTCTCAGTGATAGCCGGGCTGAGATGTCAGGCCTCGGTCAGCACCTTGTCCAGCAGCGTCTCGGCCTCATCCTTGGTGCTCTTCTCAGCGAGCGCCACCTCACCGACCAGGATGTCCCGCGCCTTGGCCAGCATGCGCTTCTCGCCGGCCGACAAACCACGCTCCCGGTCACGGCGCCACAGGTCACGAACGACCTCTGCGACCTTGAGCGGATTGCCGGAGGCCAACTTCTCCAGATTCGCCTTGTAACGCCGCGACCAGTTGGTCGGCTCCTCGGTGTGCGGAGCGCGGAGGACGTCGAAGACCTTGGTCAGGCCTTCCTCGCCAACCACCTCGCGCACGCCGACGATCTCGGCGTTTTCGGCGGGCACCCGCACCGTCAGGTCACCCTGAGCGACCCTGAGGACGAGATACTGCTTCTCCTCGCCCCTGACGACCCGAGTCTCGATTGCCTCGATGAGTGCGGCCCCGTGGTGGGGGTAGACAACGGTCTCGCCGACACTGAAAACCATAGGTTCGAAACCCCTTTCGCTGTGTCTAGGGTAACACGGTCACGCGCTGTCGTCCCACCCCAGAGAGCAGCATTCGCGCAGGTCAGAACACATGTGAGTCCCCTTTCTCCCGCTTGACATGAATCGTGGAACCTGCTGCGTAACGGATCAACAACCCTGGGCACACGCAAATGCGCAGCCTGTGGGACATTTCCGATTGATTGCCGCGAGTACGTACAGATGCGTCGGCGCACCGTTCCGACACCACTCTCCGTGACGCCACCAGCGGCGGAGCGTGGGAAACTCTTCATCCATCTCGATGGGTGGCTCCTCTGGCGCCGACGCGTCAGGTGAGGGAAAGTTGAGGCAGGTGCGAGGAGAACAGCGATGGGCACGCTGCGGGGCGACAACGGCGGTGGTGAGCGACCACAAGATGGTGGTGGCCTCCCCGACCTGCCCCCTGAGTGGGGCACGATCATCATTCCCGACGATGCGGGCGCACTCGACGATGAAGGATCATCGATCCGTCGACAATTCCGCCGTGCCGCAATCCGTCGCCGCTGGCGGCGCCGGCTGCATCTGAAGCCCGAGCCGGTCCAGCGAGCGGGAGACGATTCCCCGGGGCTCGCCGTGCCGCTGCTGATCATGTCGATCGCCGTCATCGCGACGTTGGTGAGTCTGTTCGCCGTCGCGTGGCCGCGGCGCAATCCCAACGGCACGCCGCAGGTGGCGCCGCCGTCGCCACCCGCCGCGGTGAAGCTGACCGGGCACAGCCTGTTCGACGCCGACGGCGCCGCGGTGCCGCTGCATGACCTCACCCCGGCCGTTGTACTGCTGGTCGAGGGCTGCACCTGCGCGGACCTCATCACGGGCACGGTCGACGCGGTCGCGGCGAGCAAGGCACCGTCGGCCACGGTCGTCGTCGTCGCGGCCCGGGTCCCGACGCTGCCGCCGGGCCTGAACGAGAAGGTGAAGGTCCGGGCGCTCGCCGACCCCAACAGCTCCGTGCGGGCCGCGGTGCCGTTCCTCGCCCCGAGCCGCACCACGGCCGCCCTGCTGGTGGCCGCCGACGGCACCGTGATCAGGGCGGTCAGCTCCGTGACGGCGGCGTCGGCCTTCGACTCGGAGCTGGGCAACCTGGCGACCGCGGTCCCGGCCCCGACCGCCTGATCAAAAAAGGCCTGATCAAAGCCTGATCAAGTCAGAGGCCGCGCAGGAGCGTCCCGTACAGCGTCAGCCCCGGGCCGAACGCGAGCGCGACGGTGTTCCTCGGCGGGCCGGAGGGGCGGCGGCGCAGGGCGTCGATGATGAGCAGGACCGTCGGGGACGAGCAGTTGCCGTGCTCGGCAAGGGTGTCGCGGGACTCGGCCAGCGCGGACTCCGGCAGCGCGAGCTGGTCGCGCACCACGTCCAGGATGCGCGGGCCGCCCGGGTGCACCGCCCAGCCGTCCACGTCGGCGAGGGTCAGGCCGTGCCGGGCGAGGAGGTCACCGACCAGGTCGGCGACGTAGATGGCCAGGACGTCGGGCACCTTCGGCGACAGCCCCATCCGGAAGCCGAGGTCGGTGACGTCCCAGGTCATGTGGTCCGCCGTGGCCGTGTCGGTCACGGCGGCGATCTCGGCGACCTCCTGTCCGGCCCGCGGCACCAGTACCACCGCCGCCGCCGCATCCGAGAAGAGGGCGTGCGCCACGATCTGCTGGGGATCCTCGCTGGGCGGCTGGACGTGCAGGCTGGTCAGCTCGAGGCAGAGCAGCACGGCCGGACGGCCGCGGGCGGACACGAAGTCGGTCGCGGCGCCGAGCCCGGGCAGCGCGGCGTAGCAGCCCATGTGCCCGATGAAGAGGCGCTGGGTCGTCGGCGCCATGCCGAGGTCGCGGGCGAGGAGGATGTCGAGGCCGGGGGTGGCGTACCCGGTGCAGGAGCACACCACGAACAGCCCGATCTCGTCTGGTCGCAGCCCGGCGGCGTCGAGCGCGCTCGTGACCGCGTCCTTGCCCAGCGGCAGCGCCTCGGTCAGGTAGCGGCCCATGCGTTTGGCGGTCGACCAGCTCGACGCGTCCTCGATCAGCGGGTTGACCGCGCCGTGCCGGCTGACCACGCCGGAGTTGGTGAAGATCCGCTTCGCCAACCCCTTGCGGGGGCCGCTGTAGTGCCGCTCGAAGAAGCCCGTCCACACCTCGTCCTGGCGCATCGGGCCGGGGAATGTCACACCCATGCCTGCGATCGCGGCACCTGTCACTGGGTCCCCTTTCTGCCGCGCCCCTGATAGAGGATCGCGGTGGTGAACGTCGGCACGATCGGCACAGCGTTGCGGCGGGTGACGAGCCACCGGGTGAGCGCGGGCAGCGTCGGCCGGACGCCCCGCACCGCGAGCGGCACGCCGTGGCGCGCGCACTCGATTCGCAGCTTCCTCGGGGAGACGAACAGGGCCGGGTCGTGGATGCCCCGCACCGCCGGAATGATCGCCTCGGCCATCCGCACCGCGACCAGCCGCGACACGGCGGTGTCGGCGAGCGTGTCGAGCACCAGCCAGCCCCCGGGCCGCAGCACGCGGCACGCCTCGGCGACCACCGCCGGCCAGTCCGGGACATGCTCCAGCAGTTCACCCGCGCTCACCACGTCGGCGGTGCCGTCGGGGAAGGGCAGCCGCCGCGCGTCCGCCAGCACGGGCAGGACGCCGTGGGCCGCGGCCTGCTCCAGCCCGGACACGACCAGGTCGACGCCGACGTGCTGGTAACCCTTGCCGGCGATGTGCGGGGCGAGCAGCCCACCACCGCACCCGAGGTCGATGAGCACGGCGCCGTCGCGCTCCGCCGGCGGGATGAGCCGGGCGCGGGCGCGGGCCAGCCAGTACAGCATCGACAGCGGCGACCCAGGACGCCACCACTCGCCGGCCAGGTCGTCATACTGACCAGGGTCGTTACGCGCCCGGCGCGTCGATCGCATGGATCGAGACTGACACGGAACCCCTCCGACAGCCACACTTGCCGAGTGTCGGTTGCTCGCGCGATTCTGCGCTCAAGCCACCCGGAGCCGGCGGTGGCGGTCACGGCCGTCGCCGCGCTGCTGTCGTTCGGACTCGGAAGACCCTGGCCGGGTGTGATTGCGGCGGCTGCTGCGGTGCTGGCGAGCCAGCTCTCCATCGGGTGGGTCAACGACGCCCTGGACGCCCCGCGGGACGCCGCGGTGGGCCGCACGGACAAGCCGGTCGCCGCCGGGGTGGTGTCCCGCCGGTCGATCCTCTCGCTCGGCGTCGTGGCGGGCCTGCTCGTGCTGCCGCTGGGCCTCCTGTCCGGCGTCACCCCCGGACTCGTCGCCCTGGTCGCGCTGGTCTCCGCGCTGCTCTACGACTGGCCGTTGAAGGCGACGCCGGTGTCGGTGCTGCCGTACGCGGTGTCGTTCGGCTGCCTGCCGGCGTTCGTCGTGCTGGGTGCGGGGCTGCACCCGCCGGCGTGGCTGCTGCTCGCCGGCGCCCTGCTCGGGGCCGGCGCGCACTTCGTCAACACGCTGCCCGACCTGGACGACGACATCCGCACCGGCGTCCGGGGCCTGCCGCACCTGCTCGGCCGGCGCGGCTCGCTCGCCGCCGCGGCCGTGCTGCTGCTGCTCGCCACCGGGGCCCTGGCGTTCGGGCCGCCGGGGCCGCCTCCGCCGCTGTTCTGGCCGACCCTCGGGGTCGCTCTGACCGCGCTGTCTTTCGGCGTGTACGCCATGCGCCGCGACCCCACCTCCCGCGTCCCCTTCCTGTCGGTCATCGCCGTGGCGTTGATCGATGTGGTATTCCTGCTGGTCAGCGGCTTGAACCTGGAATGACCGGTGCAGTGTCAGGGTGCGCGTAATCGGCCGATCAACGGCATCTAGGCTGTAGTCGGCCGCCCGATCCAGATGGAGGACCCAAGGTGACGCGTACGATTCCGGCTGCCCGCCGCCGCACGGTACTGGGCGCCGCGCTGCTGGCTTCCGCCGCGCTCGGCGTCGGTCTGCTCTCGGGCTGCAGCGCCGGTCAGATCACGCAGACCGACACCCAGGTCGCCGCGGTGCCCGGCGTCAGCGCCAACAGCACCGACGGCCTGATCGCGCTGCGCGACGGCGCTGTGGCCTACTCGAACGAGTACAAGCCCGGCAGCGTCGTGCCGATCGAGGTGCGGCTGTTCAACAACGCGAAGCAGTCCGTGAAGCTGACCGGCGTGACCTCCGCCGCGGGCACCGTGGTCCTGGTCGGCGGGGCCATGCCTGCCGCTGCCGCGCCCGCGCCCACTTCTGCCGCGCCTTCGCCTTCTTCGGCCTCGCCGTCCGCGCCGCGTTCCGGGTCCGGGTCGCCGTCTGCGCCTGCGTCTGCGACGAAGTCGCCCTCCGTGGTCGCCGCGCCCGCCCCGGTCGGCACGGCGAAGATGGCCGTCGAGATCCCGGTCGGCGGGTTCGTCGCGCTGAGCCAGAGCACCAAGACCTACCTCGCGGTCGAGAAGCTCTCCGGCGACGTGCTGATGGCCGGAGGCGCGCTGGCGGACGTCAAGTTCACCTTCACGTATGCCGACGGCACCACCACCGAGCTCACCCTCGGCGAGCTGCCGATGACGGTGCCGCTGAGCCCGCTGCCGAAGCCGTCCTCGGTCGTGGGGCACGAGGGCGAATAGTTTTTCTGTCGTACCCCTCGGCTAGTTTTCGGATGTGACGAAGACGAGGGGCGCTGCCTACCAGTGCGACGTGTGCGGCCACCGGCCGGCCAAGTGGATGGGGCGGTGCCCCGAGTGCGGTGAGTGGGGCTCGATCATCGAGTCCTCACCGCTGGCCGCGCTCGGCCCCACCGCCCTGCGCTCCGTCCAGAGCCGCGCCCCGCTGGAGCCGGCCCGGCCCATCGCCGAGATCAGCGCCAAGCCGGCCCAGGCCCGCCCGACCGGCGTGGCCGAGTTCGACCGGGTGCTCGGCGGCGGCATCGTCCCCGGCGCCGTCGTCCTGCTCGCCGGCGAGCCCGGGGTCGGCAAGTCCACCCTCCTGCTCGACGTCGCCCAGCAGTGGGCCAAGCACAGCGACACCCCGTCCCTCGTCGTCAGCGGCGAGGAGTCGGTGAGCCAGGTCCGTCTGCGCGCCGAGCGCATCGGCGCCCTCCACGAGCGGCTCTACCTGGCCGCCGAGAGCGACCTGGGCGCCGTCTTCGGCCACCTCGACGCCGTCAAGCCCGGGCTGCTCATCCTCGACTCGGTGCAGACCATCTCCGCCCCCGGCACCGACGGCGTCGCGGGCGGCGTCACCCAGGTCCGCGCCGTCACCGCCGCCCTCGTCGCCATCGCCAAGGAGCGCGGCCTCGCCACCGTCCTCGTCGGCCACGTCACCAAGGACGGCAATGTCGCCGGCCCCCGCGTCCTGGAGCACCTCGTCGACGTCGTGCTCAACTTCGAGGGCGACAAGCACTCCTCGCTGCGCATGGTCCGCGGCCTGAAGAACCGCTTCGGCGCCGCCGACGAGGTCGGCTGCTTCGAGATGCACGAGGGCGGCATCACCAGCCTGCCCGACCCGAGCGGCCTGTTCCTCACCCGCTATGCCGACGCCGTCTCCGGCACCTGCGTCTCCGTCGCCATGGAGGGCCGCCGCGCCCTCGTCACCGAGGTGCAGACCCTGATCGGCGCCCAGACCCCAGGCTCCCCCCGCCGCACGGTCAGCGGCCTCGACTCCGCCCGCCTAGCCATGATCATCGCCGTCCTCCAGCAGCGCGCCAAGATCCAGCTCCACGACCGCGAGGTCTATGCCGCCACGGTCGGCGGCCTCCGCGTCACCGAGCCCGCCGTCGACCTGGCCCTGGCCCTCGCCGCCGCCTCCGCCGCCCACGACCTCCCCATGCCCCCCGACCTGGTCGTCATCGGCGAGGTGGGCCTGACCGGCGAGGTCCGCCGCATCGGCGCCGTCCCCCGCCGCCTCGCCGAGGCCGCCCGCCTGGGCTTCCGTTTCGCCCTCGTCCCACCCGGCTGCGGCCCCGCCGCCACCGGCGTCACCCCACCCGGCATGCGGGTCCTGGAGGTCGCCGACGTGCGCACCGCCCTGCACTACGCCGTAAAGGCCTCCAGCGAAGCCGACCCCCGCTGACCCACCCCACCAACCCCATCCCGGCCCGACCCGCGCCCACGCAACCGCCCCCTCGACCTCCACCGCAGCCACTCACTCAGCCAGCCCCCGCCCAGCACCCACAGCCCCCTGACCCACACCGCACCAGCCCACCAATCCAGCCCGGACCGACCCACAGCCACTCAACCAGCCCCGCACCGCACCAGCCCAGCCGCACCGCAGCCAGCACCGTCAGTTCCGGCGCATGCGGCTCGGATAAACATTGCGCGATCTGCCCCCCAATTCAGAGATCATTTGTGGGTGGGTTGCGCAATGTCGATGGCATGAATGCCGCATAGCAGGGCATTGACCAACGCCTGTCGCGGGCGCCGGACGCCGCCCGGCCCACTGTGCGTGTTGAACGCCTTCCCGGCACTGCGGCAGGACGGCGGCCGGCCACAGGTTGCGGCGCGCACGCGCGATCCCAGCCAGCGCGGCACACGCGGCTGTGCGCCGCGGAGCGGCGCATTGGGGTGCGGGTGAGAATCCCCGCCGGGACCCGCCGCGAAGCGGTGGGGCGGAAGCACAGTCGGGTGAGAAGTCCCGCCGGGACCCGCCGCGACAGCGGTGGGGCAGAAGCACAGCGGTCGGGTGAGAAGCCCCGCCGCGACCCGCCGCGACAGCGGTGGGGCGGAAATACAGCTACAGCGGCAGGTGGTTGGCGATGAGGACCTGGTCGGGGGCGAAGGCGGCCAAGGCCGCCAGCCGGCCGTCGGAGGTGCCGGTGAAGTCGCGGAGGCGGACGGCGACGTCGAAGCCGCGAGCGCGCTTCGACGGGGTCTTCGACAGTTCGCGGACGACGTTCTGGTCGAGCCAGCCGGGGTTGGTGCCGGTGCGGTCCAGGCCGGCCCGGAGCCTGACCAGCAGGTACCGCTCGCCGCCGACGTCCATCAGGGCCACCTGCGCGACGCGCGACCACGGCAGGACCAGCGTGCGGACCCAGCCGGGGCGCAGGGTGAGGGCGAAGTGGTTGGCGCCGACCCGGGGGCGGCGCACGACGGCGAGGACGAAGGGGGTGGCGCCGACCGCGGCGAGGGCGACGGTCCACATCGGAAGGTCGGCGAGGGGGTTGTTCGCGCCTGACGGCAGGACGTCGGGCTCGTCGGCGAAGAAGCCGCGGACCAGGCCGACGGCGAGCGCGGCGGAGAGCACATACCAGGCGAGGCTGACCAGTGCGCGGGACGGGAAGCTGCGCCGCCACTCGATCCGCTCGGGACCGGCCACCGGTGGGACCTCACAGACTGAACGCAGACATCAACTTCGATCCATCGACTGATGGGGTCGGCCCACTCTACGGGTTGGGTCGATACCGCACCAGCACCAGATGTCCGACCATCCGTAGACTGTGCGGGTGCCGATAGACCGCGAGCCCAGCAGAGGCGGTTCCCACACCGGCCTCAACGGGGGTTGGGCCGCCGCAGACCCGCTGCGGGCGACGCTCGCCCTGATGGCGCCGGGGACGGTGCTGCGTGACGGGCTGGAGCGCATCCTCCGGGGGCGCACGGGCGCCCTGATCGTCCTCGGCTACGACAAGGTGGTGGAGCAGATCTGCACCGGCGGGTTCCCGCTGGATGTCGAGTTCTCCGCGACGCGGCTGCGTGAGCTGTGCAAGATGGACGGTGCTGTCGTCCTGTCGAGTGACGGCACGAGAATTGTCCGGGCCGCCGTGCACCTGATGCCGGACCCGACCATCCCGTCGGAGGAGTCGGGGACCCGGCACCGGACGGCCGAGCGGGTGGCGAAGCAGGCGGGGTTCCCGGTGATCTCGGTGAGCCAGTCGATGCGGATCATCGGTCTGTACGTGAACGGCCAGCGGCACGTGCTGGACGACTCGGCCGCGATCCTGTCGAAGGCGAACCAGGCGCTCGCCACGCTGGAGCGGTACAAGCTGCGCCTCGACGAGGTCAGTGGGACGCTCTCGGCGCTGGAGATCGAGGACCTGGTCACGGTCCGCGACGCGGTGGCGGTGGTGCAGCGGCTGGAGATGGTGCGGCGCATCGCGGACGAGATCGCGGGGTATGTGGTCGAGCTCGGCACCGACGGGCGGCTGCTGGCGCTGCAGCTCGAGGAGCTGATGGCGGGCGTGGAGGCCGACCGGACGCTGGTGATCCGCGACTACCTGCCATCGGGGCGGCGCAGCCGTTCGTCGGACGACGCGCTCGACGAGCTGGACGCGTTGACGGCGACGGAGCTGATCGACCTGGTCGCGGTGGCGAAGTCGCTGGGCTATCCGGGGGCGAGCGACGCCCTGGACGCCGCGGTGTCGCCTCGTGGGTTCCGGTTGCTGGCCAAGGTACCGCGGCTGCCGGCGCTCGTCGTGGACCGGCTGGTCGAGCACTTCGGCAGCCTGCAGCGGCTGCTCGGCGCGACCGTGGAGGATCTGCAGGCGGTCGACGGCGTCGGCGACGCCCGCGCCCGCGGCGTCCGGGAGGGCCTGAGCCGCCTGGCCGAGGCCTCGATCCTGGAGCGCTACGTCTAGAAGCTACGTTCAGGTGAGCTGCACCTGGACCGGCGCGCTCAGCTTGGTGTCGAGGCGGGCCATCAGCTCATACTTGCCGGCCGGCGGCAGCTCCCGGTGCTCGCACCCGTCCTTGGTGGTCTTGCCGTTCCACGTGGTGGAGAACTGGACCTCGATACCCGGCTTCAGCGTCGTGGGCTGGCTGCCCTTCGGGGCGTCGCAGGCGTCCGACGACCACATCTTGACCGCACCTACCTGCAGGTAGAGCTCCTGATAGTCGGCGCCGACGTCGCGCGTGCACTCCCGGGTCGAGGTGTTCTTGATCTTCAGGAAGAACTTGAGATACGCCCCGCGGAACTGCATCGCCTGCTCGGGCTGCGCCACCAGCGACAGGTCCGTGTCGGCGCAGACCGGCACCGTGGACGTCACGGCGGGCGCGCTCGAAGGCGGCGCGCTGGAGACCGGGTCGCCGGTCGTCGGAGTCTGGATCGTCGGCTCGGCCGCGGCAGGCGTGGCGGTGGGCCCCGTGGAAGCCGGAGCCTTGGTCTGTGCCGATGCCGGGGTCCGCTTCGGGTCCGGTCCGGAGCACTGCACCCACAGCATGAGCACCACGATGAGCAGCGCCCCGCCGAGGATGGCGCGACGCCGCCAGTAAACGCCAGCGGGAAGCGGGCCAACCGTCAGCTTCATGATGCACTCACCGTATCGAGGGAACGGGTGGCGAACGGGGCGGCGCGCCGTGTAGACCGCTCAGAGATAGACCTTGCGGGCGTATACGGCATGCGCGCCGGCAACACGATCAAGGAACAGTAACCCAGCGCAATGATCGATCTCGTGCTGTAAAGCCCTCGCCTCGAACGCATCCGTAGTGATCTCGATCTCGTCACCCGTTCCGGGGACCTGGCCGGCCACGACGAGCCGGTTGGCGCGCTTCACGTCGCCGGTGAGGTCGGGCACCGACATGCAGCCCTCGCGGCCCTTCTGCCACTGCGAGGCCTCGACGACCCGCGCGTTGCACAGCACCAGCGTGCCGTGCACGGTGCGGGCCTTCGGGTGGCCGGTGACGTCGACGGCGAAGACCTGCGCGCCGACGCCGACCTGCGGCGCGGCGAGCCCGACGCAGCCGGGCGACACCCGCATCGTGTCGACGAGGTCGGCCGCGAGCTTGACGATGTCGTCGGCGCACGGGTCCACGGCAACGCCGGCCGAGCCCAGCACCTCCGCGGGGGCCTGGACGACCTGCAGGACGGTCACATCAGGTCCGCTTCGCCCGCGCGCAGCGTCGCCTCGACCCCGAGCTCGCCGGCGACCCGCTCGATCGCCTCGGCCAGGTCCGCCATCGGCCCGGGCGCGTCGACCTCGGCCACGACCACGTAGAGGTTGCCGGCCAGACGGGTGGTCAGGTCGGTGATGTTGCCGCCCGCCGCCGCCACGGTACGGCAGAGCGCCGCCACGATCCCCAGCTTGTCCGCGCCGTGGACGGTCAGCACGTAGTGCGCGCCCGAAGGCTCGTCGACCAGGTCCTGGCCCACCTCGCGGACGGTGACCAGCAGCGTCCGGCCGGCGGTCAGCGGCGCGAGCGCCGACTCGACCTCGGCGGCGGACACGGACCCGGCGCAGACCAGGGTCATCGCGAAGTGCCCGCGCAGGCGGGTCATCGTCGAGTCGGTGAGGTTGAGGCCCAGACCGGCGAGGATCTCCGCGACGTCGGCGATGATGCCGGGGCGGTCGTGGCCGATGACGGTGACGGCGTACTCGTTCACCTGGCTTATCCTTCCTTATCGCCTCCATCGCCCTCTCACAGACCGTCACCAGTTGGTACGACGCCAACGCCCGGGACCTCCCCTGGCGGCAGCCCGACGCGACGCCGTGGGGCGTGCTGGTCAGCGAGGTCATGCTCCAGCAGACCCAGGTGTCCCGGGTGGACCCCGCCTGGCGCCGCTGGATGGAGCGCTGGCCGACGCCCGCCCACCTGGCCGCCGACCCGCCCGGCGAGGCCATCCGCGCGTGGGACCGCCTCGGCTACCCGCGCCGCGCCCTGCGCCTGCACGCGTGCGCGGTGGCGATCGTGGAGCGGCACGACGGTGTCGTCCCCGACGACGTCGACGCGCTGCTCGCGCTGCCCGGCATCGGCATGTACACGGCCCGGGCGGTCGCCGCGTTCGCGTTCCGCCAGCGCCACCCGGTCGTGGACACCAACGTCCGCCGGGTCGTCGCCCGGATCGTCGACGGCGTCGCCGACGGCGGACCGGCCACCACCCCCGCCGACCTGCGCGCCGTCGAGGTGCTGCTGCCAGAGGACCACGAGGCGGCGGCCCGCGCCTCGGTCGCGTTCATGGAGCTCGGCGCCGTGATCTGCACCGCCCGCGCACCACGCTGTGAGGAGTGCCCGATGGCCGGCGTCTGTGCCTGGCGCATCGCCGGGGCGCCGGCGTCCACTGGCCCGAGCCGGCGCACCCAGCGGTACCACGGAACCGACCGCCATGTGCGGGGCCTTCTGCTCGCGGTGCTGCGCGCCAGCGACGACCCGGTGCCCGCGGCGCGGCTCGACCTCGTCTGGGACGACGAGGTGCAGCGCGGCCGGGCGCTGGCCGGGCTGATCGAGGACGGGCTGGTCCGCGAGCGGGGTGGGACGTTCACGCTGCCCGGGTGAGGCGAGGGTTGCAGCCGGTTCAGCTGGTTTTTCCCACACTTTTCGGGACTCCCCTCACGTGCCCGCATGGATAGGCTCACGGCGTGCTCATCCCTCGCCTAAGGGCACGCCGGATCGCCGCGGCGGTCCTCGCCGTCGCGACGCTCGCGGGCTGTGCCGCGTCGAAGCCTGACCATCCGAAGTGGACGGACGCCGCCGCCCCGCCGCCGGCGGTCGCCTCCAGCGCCGTCGCGGCGTCGCCGGCCTCGTCCGAAGCGGCCCCGCCGTCGGCCTCGCCCGCCGCGAAGCCCTCGAAGACGCAGGCCACCACCGCGGCGGCACCACCCGCCGGCGTCAACTACGGTGACCGGCTGCCGAAGTTCGACCGCGCCCCGAAGGCCGACAAGGTCCACCTGCCGGAGGGCAACCTCGCGGCGTACTACTCCCGCATCCCGACCGACCAGCCCGTCGCGTTCATCACCATCGACGACGGCCAGGTCAAGCGCCCCGAGGCCCTCGACCTGATCAAGCAGGCCGGCGTGCCCGTCACGCTGTTCCTCATGATCGACGCGATCAGGAACGACCCGCAGTACTTCAAGCGCCTCCAGGACGCCGGCGCCGTCATCGAGGCGCACACGGTCACCCACCAGAGCCTGCGCGGCAAGTCGTACAACGTCCAGCGCAAGGAGATCTGCGACTCCGCGGACAAGCTCGGCAACTGGTACGGCCGCCGCCCGGTCCTCTTCCGCCCGCCGTACGGCGAGAAGGACGACACGACGCTGAAGGCCTCCCACGACTGCGGCATGCACGCCGCCTTCTTCTGGAAGGAAACCGTCGACAAGGGCATCGTCCGCTACCAGCAGGGCAACACGGTCCAGCGCGGCGACATCATCCTGATGCACTTCCGCGACCGGTTCGTCGACGACTTCATCGCCGCCCTCCAGGCCATCAAGGCCGCCGGCCTCACCCCGGCCCTGCTGGAGGACTACATTCCCTGAAACGCCTCCAGCAGCGCCTGCCGTTCGGCCTCAGCGAGCGGCAGCCGCTGCTGGATCGTTTTCCGCAGCGGCTCCGGTACTACGAAAGCCTCCTTCTCCGCACGGGCCGGCACCACGAGCGGCGGCACCGCGCCCCACTCCTCCGCCAGCCCCAGGACATCCGCCCGCCCGGCGTCCACCGCCGGCAGGTACGCGAGCCGCCGCACGAGCTCCCGCTCCCCCGCGTCCAGCACCCCGACCAGCGCGCCGACGAGATGCTCCTGCAGCCCCCCGTCGACCCGCGCCAGCTGCCGCAGGCTGCCCGCCCGCTCCGCCTGCGGCACCCGCGCCAGCCACGCCGCCGCCAGCCCGACGAGCCCGGGCCATCCCCCCGTCAACAGATGCAGGTCAGGCGCCAGCCTGTCGGCCCCCGCCGCATCCGCCAGCGCCGCCGCCAGCACCTGATACGTCTCATCCTCGCCGAACGCCAGGTGCCCCGCCCCCAACCGGTCCACCGCGTCCACCGGAATCGGCTCCCTGCCACTGAGCACCAGCGGCACCACCCCGACCCGCGCGACCACCCACCCCCACCCAGCACCCCCGACCTCCAGCCGCTCCACCCCGTCAACCACGACGAGGGCACCCGGAGGCACCTCAGCCGGCAGTTCCTCCGCCTGTACGAGCACCGCCCCCCGCCGCTCGGCCCACTGCCCCAGCAGGATGCTCTTCCCCGCCCCGCTCCCCGCCACCACCACAACCACCGGCGCCCTTGCCGCCCTGTCGCTCCCAGCCTCCTGCCCCGCCTCGGCCCTCTCACTCAGCCCCTGCCCGGGCAACGTGCCAGACCGCTCCGGCGCGAGACCGGCGTCCGGGTCGGCAGGTCGGCGTGGCCGCTCCCGGTCCGGCGTGAGGCCGGCGTCCCGGTCGGCAGCTCGGTGGGCCTGCTCCCGGCCTGGTTCGTCGAACGCCCTGTCGAGCCGCGCGAGCAACCCCGTCCGCACGATCGGCCGCGGCGCGACCGGCCGCCCGAAGCGCGCCGCCCCGAAGTCCCGCCACCACCCACTCACGCCAGGCAACGTAACCCGCCGACCGCCCCCACGAACCCTCGACATGTCACTCTTCGCCACCAACCCCACCCACCCGCGTGAACCATCCCCGCAACATGCCCCCACAACGCCACCGACAATCAATGCCCGGATCGTGCCGCCACCAAGACCGGCCCTCCCCGCCCATCGCACGATTGAGTTGATCGAAGGACGGATCTGGCTGTCCCCACGACCAGTCCTCTCCTTCGATCACGTCCTGACGACCCCGCAATGTGGGAGGTTGATGGAAAGACGGACGGATCTGGCCACCGCACCGGCGGACGCCACACCGTTGAATTTGATCGAAGGACGGATCTGGCTGCCATCACGACCGGTTTCGTCCTTCGATCACCACATCCGCTGGACGCCGGCGCGCCGGGCGCAGCCGGAATGCGCGACGAACTTTGCCTGATGGCGCTGGTTCAAAGTGAACACCGCACGAATTCGGTCGCGGTGGAATGCCAAGGTTCCAGTAGGAAGTGGTCAGCACGCGAGGTGGACGGCGGTGCGTGGCTGAACAAACTGCACGACAACGGTGCCGGCGGGAGAGCGGTGGTCGCAAGAACGGAACCGCACGAAACGGGAAAGGCCCCCGTCCTGAGTGGACGGGGGCCTTTCGCGTGGTGCCGGGTCAGGCTGCGGACTCCTCGGCGGAGCCGCCCTTGGTCAGCTCGGCGGGGACGGCGTCCGGGACTGCGCCCGGGCGGTCGGCGCCGTTGAAGACCAGCTTGGCCTTCTCGAACTGGGCCGGGTCGCCTTCGCAGTCGATGACGACGATCTGGCCCGGGCGGAGCTCGTTGAACAGGATGCGCTCGGAGAGCGAGTCCTCGATCTCGCGCTGGATGGTCCGGCGCAGCGGCCGGGCCCCCAGGACCGGGTCATAGCCCTTGTTCGCCAGGAACTTCTTGGCGTTGTCGGTCAGCTCGAGGCCCATGTCCTTGTTGCGCAGCTGGGACTCGATGCGGGCGATCATCAGGTCGACGATGCCCAGGATCTGGTCCTGCGCGAGCTGGTGGAAGACGATCGTGTCGTCGATGCGGTTGAGGAACTCCGGGCGGAAGTGCTGCTTCAGCTCGTCGTTGACCTTCTGCTTCATCCGCTCGTAGTTGGACTCGTTGTCCTCCGACGCCTGGAAGCCCAGGGACACGGCCTTGGCCACGTCGCGGGTGCCCAGGTTGGTGGTCAGGATGATCACCGTGTTCTTGAAGTCCACGATGCGGCCCTGACCGTCGGTGAGACGGCCGTCCTCCAGGATCTGCAGGAGCGTGTTGAAGACGTCCGGGTGGGCCTTCTCGATCTCGTCGAAGAGGACCACCGAGAACGGCCGGCGGCGGACCTTCTCGGTCAGCTGGCCGCCCTCGTCGTAACCGACATACCCGGGAGGCGCACCGACGAGGCGCGACACCGTGTAGCGGTCGTGGAACTCGGACATGTCGAGCTGGATCAGCGCGTCCTCGGAGCCGAAGAGGAACTCGGCGAGCGCCTTGGACAGCTCCGTCTTCCCGACGCCGGACGGGCCGGCGAAGATGAACGAGCCGGAGGGGCGCTTCGGGTCCTTCAGGCCGGCCCGGGTGCGCCGGATGGCCTTCGAGACCGCCTTGACCGCGTCGTCCTGGCCGACGAGGCGCTTGTGCAGCTCGTCCTCCATGCGCAGGAGGCGGGCCGTCTCCTCCTCGGTCAGCTTGTAGACCGGGATGCCGGTCCAGTTCGCCAGGACCTCGGCGATCTGCTCGTCGTCGACCTCGGACACGACGTCGAGGTCGCCGGCCTTCCACTCCTTCTCGCGCTGCGCCTTCTGCCCGAGCAGCTGCTTCTCCTTGTCGCGCAGCTGCGCGGCCCGCTCGAAGTCCTGCGCGTCGATCGCGGACTCCTTGTCGCGGCGCACCTGGGCGATGCGCTCGTCGAAGTCGCGCAGGTCTGGCGGCGCGGTCATCCGGCGGATGCGCATCCGCGCGCCGGCCTCGTCGATCAGGTCGATCGCCTTGTCCGGCAGGAAGCGGTCGGAGATGTAGCGGTCGGCCAGCGTCGCGGCGGCCACCAGGGCGGCGTCGGTGATCGTCACCCGGTGGTGCGCCTCGTAGCGGTCGCGCAGGCCCTTGAGGATCTCGATGGTGTGCGCCAGCGACGGCTCACCCACCTGGATCGGCTGGAAGCGGCGCTCAAGCGCGGCGTCCTTCTCGAGGTGCTTGCGGTATTCGTCGAGGGTGGTGGCGCCGATGGTCTGGAGCTCACCACGGGCCAGCATCGGCTTGAGGATCGACGCGGCGTCGATCGCGCCCTCGGCGGCACCCGCACCGACGAGCGTGTGGATCTCGTCGATGAACAGGATGATGTCGCCGCGGGTGCGGATCTCCTTGAGCACCTTCTTCAGGCGCTCCTCGAAGTCACCGCGGTAGCGCGAACCGGCGACGAGGGCACCGAGGTCGAGCGTGTAGAGCTGCTTGTCCTTGAGCGTCTCGGGCACCTCGCCCTTGATGATCCGCTGGGACAGGCCCTCGACCACGGCGGTCTTGCCGACGCCCGGCTCGCCGATCAGCACCGGGTTGTTCTTGGTGCGGCGGGACAGGACCTGCATGACCCGCTCGATTTCCTTCTCGCGCCCGATGACCGGGTCGAGCTTGCCCTCGCGGGCGGCCTGGGTGAGGTTTCGACCGAACTGGTCGAGCACCAGGCTGGTCGACGGAGCAGCCTCGCCGGGGGCACCGGTGCCGGCGGCGGCCGGCTCCTTGCCCTGGTAGCCGGAGAGCAGCTGGATGACCTGCTGGCGGACCCGGTTGAGGTCGGCGCCGAGCTTCACGAGGACCTGGGCGGCCACGCCCTCACCCTCGCGGATCAGACCCAGCAGGATGTGCTCCGTGCCGATGTAGTTGTGCCCGAGCTGCAGCGCCTCGCGCAGGGACAGCTCCAGCACCTTCTTGGCTCGTGGCGTGAACGGAATGTGCCCGCTCGGCGCCTGCTGCCCCTGGCCGATGATCTCCTCGACCTGCTGGCGGACTCCCTCCAGCGAGATGCCGAGGCTCTCGAGCGCCTTGGCCGCCACGCCCTCACCCTCGTGGATGAGGCCGAGCAGGATGTGCTCGGTGCCGATGTAGTTGTGGTTGAGCATCCGGGCTTCTTCCTGCGCCAGGACGACAACCCGTCGTGCTCGGTCGGTGAACCGCTCGAACATCCCTGCTCCTTCACGTGCCGTGTCCGTCGCCGCCGCCCCTGCCGCGGAACCCCTCGAGGGGGTCGCCACGCCGAAGCTCTGTCGGACGCCAACGTGACCGTGCCATCACTCTATCGCCGTAGGCCGACACATTGCGGGTGTGCGCCATTGCCGCACCCCACCATCGGACCATGTCGGAGTCGTTGCGTGGTACTTGTCTACCCGCCGGGGACGCGTGTACCCGGCGCTTTTGCTCAACGCGAGCATCCGTCGCCGTGTTCCTGCTGGCGAGCCCGTACGCCAAGAGCGAAATCGACGCACCACGCAAGTCACCCACCGTAGCAAGTTGGCTACGATGGGTGAAAGGCGCTGAAAGAACCCCAAAACGACCGCTCAGGCCGAAACCGGTCAACGAGCGCTAACGGCCGGCCTCGGCGTTGTAGCGGTCCACGATTTCCTGCTTGATGCGGCCCCGGTCGGAGACCTTGATGCCCTTGTTCTGAGCCCATTCCCGAATCGCCTTGTTCTGCTCGCGATCGGCGGCTGCCCCACCGCGGCCGCGGGCACTGGCGGCGCGCCCTCCGACCACGACGCCACCCCGGCCGACCTTGGTCGCCGCACCGAGGAACGGCCCGAACGCGTCACGCAGCTTCGTCGCGTTCTTCTTCGAGAGGTCGATCTCATACTGAACGCCGTCCAGCGCGAACTTCACGGTCTCGTCGGCGTCCCCGCCGTCGATGTCGTCGACCAGCACGTGGATGGTCCGCTTGGCCACTGTCGTATTCCCTTCGAGGAAGCTCGCCCCGCGTTGTGCGAATGCAAAGATAACGCAATCAGGGTCCGCTTCGTCAACGGTACGCCGAAACTACCGCTACCGCACCAGCGGAAAGACACCGCGTTTCCCGAATGCCGGGCGCGACGGGCCGCACGCCAACGCGATCGATTCCCATCACACGCCTGCCGCCGGTGGCATTCCGTACTCCATCGCGCGCGGATGGTTCCCGATCAGGCATCCACACCCGGCACGCACACCGCAGTCAGGGCCGCAGGCAAGGAAGACAGGGCCTCGGAATCGGATAGGGCGATACGCCGACGCAAATCCGTGTCCGTCGCATTGCTATGCGTGACGAATGGCAGGTGCAGCACCACCTTGCACAACTGCAACATGGCGGCTGCAGGTAGCAGAGGCCAACAGCCGCCCAGAGAGAGCCATGCGCGCCCGGCCGGCCAATTCCGCGTTTTACGGCGCGACCTCGCAACTTCGGATTCGGTACTTTTGGCGGCGTGGATTTCGCAGCACATGCCTCCTCGTTCGGAGCGGCCGCCGACCTGTACGACCGCATCCGCCCCCGGTACCCGCGCGAGGCCCTGCAATGGGCGATACCGGAAAAATCCGAAATCTGCGATCTTGGTGCGGGCACCGGCATCCTGACCCGCCAGCTCCGCGAGCTGGGCCATCACACCATCGCCGTCGAGCCGGACGACAAGATGCGTGCCAAGATCCCAGGTGAAGCCCGCAAGGGTGACGCCACCCACATCCCCCTGCCGGACGCGTCCGTCGACGTCGTCACCGCCGGGCAGGCCTACCACTGGTTCTACGGCGAGCCGGCACACGCCGAGATCGCCCGCGTCCTCCGGCCCGGCGGCCGCTTCGTCCCGATCTGGAACATCCGCGACGAGCGCGTCCCCTGGGTCGCCGAGTCCTCCACCCTCTTCGACGGCGCCCGCGAGCGCGACGCGTTCGACGAGACGGCCGTGCAGGACTTCGGCCCCCTCTTCGGCCCAGTGGAGCGGGGGACGTTCGAGTGGAGCGCCACCCACACGAGGGAGTCGTTCCTGGAGCTGGTCAAGTCCCGCAGCTACTACCTGGTCTCGGGCGACGAGGCGCGGCGACGGCTCGAGGAGCAGCTGCTGGAGGTGCTGCCGCGGACCGAGGAGTTCGAGCTGCCGTACGTGACCTACGCGTACATCGGCCGCAAACGCTAACCGCGGTTGCGGTCGAAGATCAGTCGCAGCCCGATCAGGGTGAGCATCGGCTCGTGGTGCGTGACTGTGGCGGACTCGCCGATCACGATCGGGGCCAGGCCACCGGTCGCGACGACCGCCTTCACCGGGACACCCAGCTCCGCGGTGACGCCCCGCACGATGCCGTCGACCTGCCCGGCGAAGCCGTAGACGACGCCGGACTGCAGGCACTCGACCGTGTTCTTGCCGATCACCCGCGGCGGCTTGACCAGCTCCACCTTGCGCAGTTGGGCGGCGCGGGCCGCGAGGGCGTCCACGGAGATCTCGATGCCGGGCGCCAGCACGCCGCCGAGGAACTCCCCGCGGGCGGAGACGACGTCGAAGTTGGTCGACGTGCCGAAGTCCACGACGATCGACGGGCCGCCGAAGAGCGTGAAGGCGGCCAGGGTGTTCGCGACCCGGTCGGTGCCGACCTCCTTCGGGTTGTCGATCGCCAGCTGGACACCCGTCCGCACGCCCGGCTCGACGATCACGGTCGGGACGCCCGGGTAGTACCGCTGCAGCATCGTGCGCAGGGAGCGCAGGGCCGCGGGAACGGTCGAGCAGGCCGCGATGCCGGTCAGCGACACGGCGTCGGTGGCGAGCAGCCCCCGGTAGAGCAGGCCGAGCTCGTCGGCGGTGGCCCTCGCGTCGGTCTTGATCCGCCACGAGTGGACCAGCTTCTCGCCCTCGAACGTGGCGAGCACCGTGTTGGTGTTTCCGATGTCGATGCACAGCAGCACGCGGTGAGCCTAACGAAAGGCCCGCCAGCGGCGGGGTGAGCCTGGTCATCTACGATCCGGTTCCCATGATGCCGACGGCCCGCACGCTGCTCGCGCTCCTCCCGCTGGCGGCGCTGGTGTTCACCGCGTTCGCGCTGCGTCCGGGCAGTCTGGACGCCCGCCAGGCGGTCATCCGCGCGGCGGCCACGGTGGCGGGCGTCACGGTCGTCTTCGTCGAGCTGCTGTCGCTCGCGGGGCTGATCACGACCTGGCCGGTGATCGTCTACTGGCTGCTCTTCGCCGGCGTGTCGGCCTTCTTCGCCAGGCGCCACCTGCACGTTCCCCACCTTGTCCTGCGAAACTGGGACAAGGTGCTGCTGTCAGCGTTTGCGGCGTTGGTACTGGCTGAGCTGGTCCTCGCGCTGGCCCACTCGCCGAACAACTACGACTCGAACCACTATCACCTCACGAAGATCGAGCACTGGATCGCCGACGGCGACCTGGCCCCCTACGCCACGATCCAGAACCAGCAGATCATCCTGGTCCCGGGCGCGGAGTACCTGCTGCTGCAGGCCCGGCTGCTGACCGGGGACGACTCGCTGTACAACCTGCTGCAGTGGGGCGTGTCGCTGCTGGCCGCCGTCGCCGTCTCCCGCTGCGCCGCCCAGCTCGGCGTCGGCCGCCTCGGCCAGCTCATCGCCGCCGCCGTCCTGCTCACCGCCCCGGCGGTCGCCCTGGAGGCCACCAGCACCCAGAACGACCTCGTCGTCACCGCGTGGGTCGCCTGCGCCGCCAGCCTCGCGCTCGACGGCGCCCGCCGGGTCGCCACCGCCGGCGACGTCCTGACCCTCGCCACGGTCGCCGGCCTCACCGCCGTCACCAAGTCGACCGGCCTCATGCCGCTCGCCCCGATCCTCGTCTTCTGGGGCGTCTGCCAGCTCCGTCTCCGGCCGGCGCGGTCCGCGGTGACGTCCGAGGCTCCCGTGCCCTCCGACGGGCCTTCAGGCGGGCTTTCAGACGGGCTCTCAGACGGGGCGGGTGGCCGGACCGGGCAGTGGCTGCGCACCGCCGGCGCCGGCCTGACGATCGTCGCCGGCATGGTCGTGCTCGCCGGGCCGGCCATGCTGCGCGTCAACGACGCGTTCGGCTCGCCGCTCGGGCCGCCCGGCTACAGCGCCTCGCTGTCCACGGAGCGCAAGGACCCGCCCGCGGTGCTGGTCAACGGCCTGCGCCTGGCCGCCTCCACGCTGACCACGCCGTTCCCGGCGGTCAACGGCGTGGTCAGCGACGCCGTCATCGCCGTCGCGGACGTCGCGGGCGTCAACCCCAACGACCCAAAGATCACCCAGTGGCGGAGCGTCTTCCCCGGCACGCGCTGGAAGCCGGACGAGGACCGCTCGCCGTACCCCATCCAGTCCGCGCTGATCCTGAGCGCCCTCGTCGTCACGCTGGTGTGGCGGCGGCTGCCCCCGCTGCTGAGGGGCTACGCGGTCATGGTGCTCGGCGCGTTCGTCATGACCGCCGCGGTCGTCAAGTGGCAGGACTGGGGCAACCGGCTGATCCTGCCCGCGTTCGCGCTCGGCGCGCCGCTCGCCGGCTATTGGGCCGACCGCCTGCGCACCCACCGCGCCACCGCGGCCGCGCTCATCGTCGTCATGGCGGCGGCGTTCGCGGCCGGCGGGATCTCCGTCGCGTACGGGCAGCCCCGCCGCCTCGTCGGCCAGGGCTCCGTCTTCACCCTCACCGACTGGCAGGAGCGCTTCGTCCGGCTGCCCGACCAGGCGGTGCCGTACCAGCAGGCGATCGACGCCATCAAGGCCAGCGGCGTCCGGCGGGTCGGCCTGGTCATGGACGGGGACCTGTGGGAGTACCCGCTGCAGATCTCCCTGCCGGACGTCGAGCTGGTCGCGGCCGAGTCGGTGATCCCGTCCGCCCCGCCCGCACCGGTCTCGTCGGTGCAGGCGATCGTGTGCGTCTCCGGCGTCGAACGCTGCGCCGCGGTGGTCCCGCCGGCGTGGAAGGTCCAGCGGTTCTCCGCGCTGGTCGCCGTCGCGTTCCCCGCGTAGGGGCTCAGTGGGTCCGCAGGTCCATCGCGATGTCGAGGATCGGTGAGGAGTGGGTGAGGCCGCCGACGGACAGGTAGTCGACCCCGGTGGCCGCGTAGTCCGCCGCCGTCTCCAGGGTCAGGCCGCCGGTCGCCTCCAGCTCGGCCCGGCCGCCGACCGCCGCCACGACCTCCCGCAGCAGGTCCGGCGCCATGTTGTCGAGCAGCAGGAACGTGGCGCCGGCGGTGACCGCCTCCACCGCCTCGCCGACCGTGGTCACCTCGACCTGGACCGGGACGTCGGGGAACGCCTCACGGACCCGGGCGTACGCCGCGGAGATGCCGCCCGCCGCCAGCTTGTGGTTGTCCTTGATCATGGCGACGTCGTAGAGGCCCATGCGCTTGTTGGTGCCGCCGCCGGCGCGGACCGCGTACTTCTCCAGGATGCGCAGGCCGGGCGTGGTCTTGCGGGTGTCGAGGACCAGGGCCTTGGTGCCGTCGAGGAGGTCGGCCCACCGGCGGGTGTGGGTGGCGACGCCCGACATGCGGCACAGCAGGTTGAGGGCGGAGCGCTCGGCGGTCAGCAGGTCGCGGGTCGGTCCGGTGACGGTCGCGAGCACCGTGCCGCGCACGACGGACGAGCCGTCGACGGCGTGGATCGCCACCTCGACGGACGGGGACACGGCCTCGAACACGGCGGCCGCGACGGCCAGGCCGGCGACCACGCCGTCGGCGCGGGCGACGAGCTCGGCGGAGTCCGTCTGGGTGGCCGGGATGGTCGCCACGCTGGTCACGTCGAGGCGGTCGGGGCCGAGGTCCTCGGTCAGGGTCCGCTCGACGATCTCGCCGACGGCGACCGGGTCGAGCCCGACCTTCCGCAACAGCGCTTCGGTCTCCGGGGTCACGCGTCCTCCAACGTCTCGGTCAGGGCACCGGCGGCGGCCACGAGGGGCGTCACGCGTCCTCCCACGTCTCGGTCAGGGCGCCGGTGTCGGACAGGCCGGCGAGGAAGTGGCCGCGGAACACGTCGCTGGCGTCGGGGAAGTCCTCGCGCCAGTGGCAGCCGCGGGTCTCCTGCCGCTGGTCGGCGGCGCCGACGAGGGCGGCCGCGACGGTGAGCAGGTTGGTGGCCTCCCAGCCGGCGAGGCCGGGCGCGGCGCGGTCCAGGGCCAGCTTGGCGATCGCCTGCGCCGCCTGGTCGAGCGACTCGGCGCTGCGCAGCACCGAGGCGTGCGCCGACATGGCCGCCTGCAGCGGGCCGCGCAGCCCGGGGTCGGCGGTCCACGCCGGCAGGTCGCCGGCCACGGGGTCGGTCTGCGCGGGCAGGTCGCGGGCGATGTCCTCGGCGATCCGGCGGGAGAAGACCAGCCCCTCCAGCAGCGAGTTGGAGGCCAGCCGGTTGGCGCCGTGCACACCGGTACAGGCGACCTCACCGCACGCGTAGAGGCCCGGGATCGACGTGCGGCCGTGCAGGTCGGTGCGGACGCCGCCGGAGGCGTAGTGCGCGGCCGGGGACACCGGGATGAGGTCCGCGGCGGGGTCGACGCCGGCCGCCCGGCAGGACGCCACGATCGTCGGGAACCGGCCCTCGAGGAAGTCCCGGCCGAGGTGGCGGGCGTCGAGCCAGACGTTGTTCGTGCCCTCGGCGCGCATGACCCGGTAGATGCCCTTGGCCACGACGTCGCGCGGGGCGAGCTCCGCGAGCTCGTGGCGGCCGACCATGAAGCGGTTGCCGTCGCCGTCGCGCAGGTACGCGCCCTCGCCGCGCAGCGCCTCGCTGACCAGCGGCTGCTGGGAGTCGCGGTTGTTGAGCGCGAGCGCGGTCGGGTGGAACTGGACGAACTCGATGTCGGTGACGGCGGCCCCGGCGCGCAGGGCGAGCGCGACCCCGTCGCCGGTGGAGACGATCGGGTTGGTGGTGGCGGAGTAGATCTGGCCCATGCCGCCGGTGGCGAGCACGACGGCCCGGGCGAGGACCGCGCCGACGCCGTCCTCCGCGCCTTCGCCGAGGACGTGCAGGGTGACCCCGCAGGCCCGGCCGGCGGCGTCGGTGAGCAGGTCGAGGACGAGGGCGTGCTCGATGAGGCGGATCCACGGGTCGCGGTGGACGGCGGCGTGCAGGGCCCGCTGCACCTCGGCGCCGGTCGCGTCGCCGCCCGCGTGGATGATCCGGTTGGCGTGGTGGCCGCCCTCGCGGGTCAGCATGAGGGAGCCGTCGTTGTTGCGGTCGAACTCGGCACCCCAGCGGATCAGCTCGCGGACGCGGGTCGGCCCCTCCCGGACCAGCACGTCGACGGCGGCGGTGTCGCACAGCCCGACGCCGGCGACGAGGGTGTCCTGGGCGTGCGCCTCGGGCGTGTCGAGCGGGTCGAGGACCGCGGCGATGCCGCCCTGGGCCCAGCGGGTCGAGCCGTCATCGATGTTGACCTTCGTGACGACGGTGACGTGCAGGCCGGCCTCGCGCAGGTGCAGGGCCGCGGTCAGCCCGGCGACGCCGGAGCCGATCACGACGACGTCGGTCGGCTCGGCCCACCCCGGCTGGGGCCCGGCGAGTCGGCGCGGTAGTACGGGCAGCTCCATCACTCCAGTCAAACATCACAACCAGGCATTGCGCGCCGTGCCGAGAATCACGCGAACGGCAAGGGGCCCGTGCCCAGTTTCTGGATGGTTCCCTTCAGCGGGCGTGCGCTCATCAGGTAACACGCGAAGGTCTGGTCGCTGCCGAGCCAGGCGGAGCCGGTCTTGGGCCCGACGGCGGCGGCGGACAGGTCGGCCCGGTCGGCGGTCTCCGCCAGGCCGAGGTACCGCAGCCCGACGCTCGTGCAGCCCTTCGCCGACGCGTTGCGCACCGCGGTCTCGTCGAACGGCGCGTCCATCGGGGCGATCGAGTAGCTGCCGGAGTACTCGCCGTCGTGCGGGCCGGCGCAGCCGACGTACTTCAGCGCGGAGATGCACTCGATCGGCAGGCTCGGCCCGGCCTTGGCCAGGCTCCCCTCGCGGGTCGCGAACTCGTCGCCGGCCGGGCCGGTCACGGGGGCGACCGCGCAGCCGAAGAAGCCGTCCTTGGCCGGCGTGATCCACGAGGCGAGGATCTGGACCTTCGACTCGTGCCAGTTGCCGCCGAGGAACGCGGTGCCCTGCACGACGCAGGCGCGGCGGGCCTGGGCGTACAGGAGGTTCTGGGCGATCGCGACGTCCTGGCCCTTGGCCTTGTCGAGGCGGTGCAGCAGGTCCTCGGTGGCCTGGCCGACGTGGAACACCTCGGCGGTGTGGGCGGCGGCGCAGCCGACGGGGCCGCCGGCCCACGGGAAGGCGGCCTTCGCGCCGGCCGCGTCGACCGACCAGCAGGAGCCGGCCTGCGGCGCGGCGGCGGGTGGGGTCTTCGGAATCTTCCGGTTGCCGTCGCGCAGCAGCCAGTAGGCGCCGCCCCCGGCGAGCGCGAGCACGACGACGATGAAGATGACCCGCCTCATGAGGAAGCAGTGTGCCATTACCGGCCGGTAACGTCACGACCCGTCTTGGACCGGGACGTCACCGGCTCGCTCCTAGACCGGGCGGTTGCCGTTCGCCAGCAGGGAGCGGCTGACCGAGAGGTTGCCCTCCAGCATCAGGTAGCAGCGGGCGGTGCGGTCGCCGTAGCCCCACCGGGTCGGCGTCGCGGTCGACCAGGCGAACGAGATCTGCTTGTTGAGGTCGTACTCGGCGTCGGTGAGCCCCAGGTAGCGCGCCACGATCGTCTTGCAGCCGGGCTGCAGCAGCGAACGGCGGGCCGCGGCGTCGCTCGGATACGGCCGCGCGTCCGGCGAGTAGAAGGTGCCCGTGTACTCACCGTTGTGCAGCGTGTCGCACTGGACCGGGATGAAGTCCTCGATGCCACCCTTGCTGTCGGTCGCGACCTTGACGCAGCGGAGCAGGGCCGGCTTGGAGCCCCGCAGGGTGTCCTTGAGGCTCGTCGTGCGCGGCGCGATCGTGTATGTGTCGTCGGAGACCTCGATCAGGTCGCACCGGTAGTGGCGCGCCTGACCGGTCCACTGCTTCGACGACGGCGGCAGCACCCGCAGCATCAGCCGGCCGTCGTGCCAGTCGGCGCCGAGGAAGTTGATGGCCTCGGCCTGGCAGGCGGTGAACGCGTCGATCAGGTCGGCGTCGGCCGGCACCGTCGACTTCTGCGCGATGGCGCCGGTGAACTCGCTGACCTTGAACGTCTCGCTGGCGTGCGACGCGGTGCACTCGACCTCGACCAGGTCGGGTCCGACGGCGAGCTTGTCGGCGTCACCCGAGAAGGTCCAGCACTCACCGGCGGAGGGCTTGGGCACGCTCGGCGCCGCGAGGGCGGTCCAGCCGTTGACGAGGTCGCCGTCCGTGCCCGCCGGATTGCCGCAGCCCGCGGCGAACAGCACCAGCGCCGCTGACAGCCCGGCGGTCCACCGCTTCATCGGCAGAACTCCCTCACCTCGTAGCACGGGCCTCACAGTCTCGCAGAGGGGATCAAATCTTGCTCTGACCGAGGCCCTTGAGGGAGCGGATCGTGCTCTTGGTGCCGTAGAGCATCGCGTAGCACCGGGCGGTGCGGTTGCCGCGCAGCCAGTTCTCCTCGTCGACCATCCAGAAGCCGATGCCGACCTCCTGGTGGTTGTCCAGCATCTGCTGCGTCATGCCGAGGAACTTGGCGCCGAGCGCCTCGCAGCCGGTCCGCATCGCGGCGCGCCGCTCGTCGGCGTTCTTCGGGAAGGCCCGCTCGCCGGCCAGGTACGTGCCGACGTACTCCATGTTGTGCGTCTGCGTGCACGCCCTCGGCTCGTAGTCGTCCCAGGTCTTGCCGTCGGCCTCGTAGATCTCCTGGGCGCAGGTCAGCGCGATCGGCTTGTCGCCGGTGAGGTTGCCCTTGAGGCTGCTCGTGCGGCTGATCGGCTTGCCGGCGTCGCTCTGCACCTCGGCGAGGTCACAGCGGAAGTAGCGCCCGCCGCCGCTCCACTGCGTCGTCGACGGGGGCAGCACGATCAGCTCGAGGCGGGCGTCGTGGTAGTCGCCGCCGAGGAAGGTCTGCGCCTCGGTGTTGCACTTCGCCCAGGCGTCCTTGAGGTCCGCGCCCTTCGGCGGCGACGACGCGCTGGCCGCGGTGCCGCTGAGTTCGCCGACGAAGAACGTCTCGCTGATGTGCGCGGTCGTGCAGGAGGCCACGGCCGTGAAGGAGAAGACCGTGAGGGTGTCCGTCTCGAAGTACGGCACGGTGGTGTCGTAGCACGCACCGACCGGCGGCGAGGGAACCTTGGGTGCGGCGAGCATGGCCCATTCGTCGACGAGGTTCTTGTCGACACCCGCGGGCGTCGAGCAGCCCGCCAGCATCACGACGGCGGCGACCGGTGCCACCGCCATGGCGAGCCGTCGAAAACGCACCATGATTCCAACCCCTCCCCCGGCGCACACAGCGCGGGTGCAGTGTGCCAATGATCAATGTGGTTGGCAACCCGGCCCAACTGCCAGATCTAGGACAGCATCTACGCGATTGTGATCGGTAGACCCTTTGTACCCGCGCCCCGCAACGACGTCGTCACCGGCTTCGGCGGCCACACGAAACAGCGCACCCCGCGGTTGCCGAGCTCCCAGGCCGTCTTGTCATAGGGCCACATTACGAGACCGGTGCGGGAGCGGAAGTTCACGTCGTCCGGCACGCCGGTGAAGCCCGCCACAACGGGGCGGCAGCCGGCGAGGTTGGCGTTGCTGCGGGCCTCGCTGTCGGCCGGGTATTCACCGTCCGGGGGCTCGTAGAGGCCGGCGAACTCGCCCTCGTGCGGGGTCGTGCACGAGGCGGGGAAGATCCGGTCGATGTCGCCGGCGGCGCCGCCCGCCTTGGTGGTGACCTTCACACACCCGATGCGCAGCTCCCCGCCGTCGGGGCGCAGCGTGCCGCGCAGCGACGCGGTGCGGGTCGCGACGCTGAAGCGGTCGATGTCCTGGAGCGCCTGCAGGTCGCAGCGGAACCAGCGCGCCCCGGCGTCCCACAGCGACGGCTTCGGCACGTCCACGCTCAGCGACACCCGGCCGGTGCGCCAGTCCGCGCCCAGGAGCGCCTTCGCGTCGTCGGCGCAGCGTCGGTACGCGTCGCGCATGGCCGGGCTCCCGACGTTCGGCGGGGTGGCCCGCTCGGCGTCCGCACCGGCGAACCGGCCCACCGTGATCAGCTCGACCTCGTGCGGCTCGGTGCAGCCGACCGGCGCCGGCCAGCTCGTGACGTCGGCGCTCGCGGTGCCCGCCGGCAGCGCGTAACACGCCGGCGCGGTGGGCTGCTGCAGCACGGCGGCCGGCAGCATCGGCCAGCCGTTGACCAGGTCCTTGTCGGTGCCGGCCGGGGTCGGTCGCGCGCAGGCACTCAGCAGTGTCGCCACCGCCACGACCAGCACGACCGCGCGCCGCACCGCCACCTCCCCAGGTGCTTACGCCCGGAGAAGGTCTCCCCTCACAGGCTCGCCCACCATACCCGGTATGGCGTCCGCGGGATCGTGACCGAGTTCGATGATTCCGTTGGTGGCGTCGACGTGGACGATCCGCGGTTGGTACGTCCTGGCGGTGGCGTCGTCGAGCTGCGCGTAGGAGATCAGGATGACGAGGTCACCCGGGTGGACCAGGTGCGCAGCGGCGCCGTTGATCCCGATGACGCCGCTGCCGCGGGGCCCGGCGATCACGTAGGTCTCCAGCCGCGCCCCGTTGGTGACGTCCACGATCGCGACCTGTTCGCCGGCGAGCAGGTCCGCGGCGTCCATCAGATCCTCGTCGACCGTTACCGAACCGACATAGTGCAGATCGGCCTGTGTCACCGTCGCCCGGTGGATCTTGGACTTGAGCATCGTACGGATCACGGCATCTCCACTGCTTTGTCGCCTCTGGTACGGATCACGGCAGGTCCACCGCGATGTCGCCTCTGGTGCGTCACGGCAGGTCCACCGCGATGTTGTCGATCAGGCGGGTGCCGCCGACCCAGGCCGCGGTCAGCAGCCGGCCGGCGCCGTGCGCGGGTGCCGGGCCCAGCATCGGGTCGGTCAGGACGAAGTAGTCGAGCTTGACCTCGGGCTCCGTCGCGAACTCGGCGATCCCCACGGCGACAGGGTCCTCGCTGCGCGCCGCCTTCGTGAGCGCCCTGGACAGCACCAGCGCCGCCTGCCGCTCCGCCGGGGCGAGGTAGCGGTTGCGGCTGGACAGCGCGAGACCGTCGGGCTCCCGCACCGTCGGCACGCCCCGCACCACGATCGGCAGGTCGAAGTCGCGGACCATCGCCCGGATCATGCCGAGCTGCTGGTAGTCCTTCTCCCCGAAGTACGCGACGTCGGGGCGGGTCAGCTGGAACAGCTTGTTGACCACCGTCAGCACGCCGTGGAAGAACCCCGGCCGGCTGGCGCCCTCGAGCTCGTTGCCGGCGGGCCCGGGGTCGACCCGGACCGCGGGCTCACCCTGCGGGTACATGATCTCCGGCGTCGGCGTGAACGCGATGTCCACACCGGCCCGCTCCGCGATCGCCAGATCGGCCTCCACGGTGCGCGGGTAGCGCTCGAAGTCCTCACCCGGCGCGAACTGCAGCGGATTGACGAAGATCGTGAGCAGGACCGTGTCCGCTTCGGCGCGTGCGGCACGCAGGAGCTCGGCGTGCCCCTCGTGCAGCGCACCCATGGTCATGACGACAGCGACGGTGCCGCGCGCTCCCGCCCGCGCAACGGCGAGCTGCTCGCGGGTCTCGGCGACGATCATGGCTTACCTCCGGTGCCCTTGGCCTTCCGGCGGCCGCCGCGCTGCGCGGCGATCACCGGCACCTGCTTCTGCGCTGAGCCCTCCTTCTGTCCGGAGTCGCCGCCCTTATGCCCGGAGCCGCTGAGCACGTCGAGCAGCGGCTCGGCGTCCATCGGGCGGAGCCGGCCGGCGGCGATGACCCGGTCGGCGGTGCGCCGGGCGAGCGCCAGGTAGGGCGGCACCGACTCCGGGGCGACCGCGTCGAGCGCCCTGAGGTGCTTGGCGACCGTGCCGGCGTCGCCGCGGGACACCGGGCCGGTGATGGCGGCGTCGCCGAGGCGCAGCGAGTTGTCCAGCGCGGCGCCGAGCAGCGGGGCGAGGACCTGCTCCGGGTGCTGAACGCCGGCGTCGCGCAGCCGGTCGAGCGCCTCGTTGACGAGGGTGGCGAGGTGGTTGGCACCGTGGGCCAGGGCAGCGTGGTACAGCGGCCGCCGCTCCTCCTCGATCCACTCGACCTGACCGCCGAGGTCGGCGACCAGGGAGGCGGCGAGGTCACGCAGGTCGTCGGGGGCGGTGACGCCGAACGAGACACCGGCGGCGAGCCTGCTCAGGTCGACGGCGGTGCCGGTGAACGTCATCGCCGGGTGCAGCGCCAGGGGGCGCGCGCCGGCTGCCGTGACAGGCGCGAGGACGTCGAGGCCGTGGGCGCCGGAGGTGTGCGCGACGATCTGCCCCGCGCGCAGCGCGCCGGTCTCGACCAGCCCGTGCACCAGGCCGGCGAGCACGTCGTCGGGGACCGCCAGCAGCACGAGGTCCGCGGAGGCGGCGACCTGGTCGGCGGGGAGGAGCGCGACGCCCGGGAGCAGCTGCTCCGCGCGGGCCTTGGAGGCGGTCGAGACACCGACCGCGGCGACCACCTGGTGGCCGGCGTTCACGAACGCGGCGCCGAGCACCGCGCCGACCCGCCCGGCACCGATGATGCCGATGCTCCGGCCGCTCTCCCGGCCGCTCTTCTGGCTGCTCTTTTGGCTGTTCAGAGCACTGTTCATCGCGGTGGATCCAGTCCTCGAAAGTGGGGTACCGGTCGACCACGAGTATGCGTCGTGCGGGGCAAAGCGGACAGGACGTGTGGGATTGTCAACACGAGGTTTCAGACCCTTTACCGGCCTCGCGAGCAGCCGATAAAGGGTCCGAACGACGTCGTCAGAGGCGGTGGTGCAGGTAGTCCTTGATCAGGGCCTTGGCCTCGCCGAGCACCGCGCGGTCGCCGTCCGGCGAGCGCCGGAACGCCATCTTGATCAGCGCGTCGGCGGCCTCGACCGCGATCGCCAGCACGAACTGGAGCCGCTCGGCGTCCACGATGCCGAACCGGCCGATGAGCAGCGCCGCGAGCTGCGACACGATGACGTCGTTGTTGTCCCGCTCGTCGTCGAGCAGGTGGATGTCCACGACGTCACCGAAGTGCAGCGTCCGGAAGCCCGGCACCGTGCGGTGCATGTCGATGTACTCGTCGATGGCCGCGTCGACCGCGTCCCACCAGTGCGAGATGTCCTCGTCGGCCAGCCGGGCGCCGAGGCGCTCCAGGTAGCCCTCCAAGCTGCGCAGCGTGAGCGCCTGCACGATCGCGCGCTTGTCCGGGAAGAACTGGTAGACCGAGCCGATCGCCACCCCCGCCCGCTCCGCGAGCAGCGTCGTGGTCAACCCGTCGTAGCCAACCTCGTCGACGAGCTCGGCGCACGCGTCGAGCATCCGCCCGACCCTCGCCACACTGCGCCCCTGCACCGGAACCCGGCGCAGCGGCTTCGTCCCGGCACTGGCCACTGTCTGCGTCGCCACCCGGCAGTCCCCCCTCAAGCTCGTCCCTCTGAAACCTACTCACGTCAACGAGCGGGCGGGATCGGCGGATAGCCCATATCACCCTTGTGGTTCAACGGGTCATTGACGGCGGGCATACGTGAAGGGTACTCAGGTTTCGTGACTTCTCCGTGGGCCAACTGGGCCGGCAACCAGACCGCGCGGGCGACGCGTGTCGCACACCCGTCGACCAGCGCTGAGCTGGCCGTTGTGCTCCGCGCCGCGGCGGACGAGGGGCTCCGGGTCAAGGCCGTCGGCTCCGGGCACTCCTTCACACCCACCGCTCTGACGGACGGCGTGCGGATCGAGCTCGACCAGATGGCGTCACTCGTCCGGGTCGAGGGCAACCTCGTCACCGTCCAGGCCGGCATGAAACTCGCGACCCTCAACGCCACGCTCGCCGCGCACGGCCTGGCCATGCCCAACCTCGGCGACATCGACGCGCAGACCATCTCGGGGGCGCTGTCCACCGGTACACACGGGACAGGCGCCGCATATGGGTGCCTTTCGACATTCATCGAGGCCCTCGAGCTGGTCACCGCCGACGGTGCGGTCGTGCGCTGCTCGGCGTCCACCCAACCGGACCTGTTCGCCGCCGCCCGGGTCAACATCGGCGCGCTGGGCGTGCTCACCGAGGTGACCCTGCGATGCGTGCCGGCCTTCATCCTGCAGGCCGACGAGCGCCCGGCGCCGCTGTCCGACGTGTGGTCGGGCCTGGAGACCCACATCGCCTCGAACGACCACTTCGAGTTCTACTGGTTCCCCTACACCGACCGGGTCCAGATGAAGCGCAACAACATCGTGCCCGCCTCCGACCACCCCCTCGCGGGCTGGCGCCGCTGGCTCGACGACGACTTCCTGTCCAACACCGTCTTCGGCGGCGCGTGCCGGCTCGGCCGGGCCCTGCCCTCGACCGTCCCCACGATCAGCCGTGTGTCGGCCCGGGCACTGTCCGCACGCACGTACACCGCCGCCTCGCACGAGGTCTTCTGCACCCCCCGCCGGGTCCGCTTCGTCGAGATGGAGTACGGCCTGCCCCGCGCCGCCCTCCGCGAAGCCTTCGACGGCCTCCGCTCGGTGATCGCCGGCCTGCCGTACAAGATCCAGTTCCCGGTCGAGGTCCGCTTCACCGCCGCCGACGACATCTGGCTCTCCCACGGCCACGGCCGCGACAACGCCTACATCGCCATCCACCAGTACGTCGGCGCCCCGTTCGAGGAGTACTTCCGCCGCTTCGAGGCCGTCACCACCCCCCTCGGCGGCCGCCCACACTGGGGAAAGATGAACTTCCGCGACGCGGAGTCACTGGCCGCGGCCTACCCACGCTTCACCGACTTCACCGCACTGCGCGACAAGCTCGACCCGGGCCGCCTGTTCGCCAACACCTACACAGACCGCGTCCTCGGCGCCTGACCCCTTTTCCACCCGGCGCCTGACCCGCCGTTTCACCACCCCTGCACGGATCGCGCGTCACCGCATCCGCACCGCCACCGGAACTGCCGTCCACAGGCGCCGATCCACTGATCCACTGCACGGATCGCGTCACGGTCGCCATCGCGTCGATGTGGCGACCGTGCGTATCCGGACTGGTGGCTGTGCGTCGGCGACGCCGGCTGGTCACTCTCCCGGCGGGGTCGACTTCTTCGCCGAGGTGGCCTTCCGCGGGGCTGCCTTCTTGGCCGGGGTTGCCTTCTTCGCCGCGGTGGTCGTCTTCTTCGCCGCCGTGGTCTTCTTCGCCGCCGTCTTCTTCGCCGCCGTCTTCTTCGCGGAAGTGGAAGCGGAAGCGGAAGCCGCCGTACCGTCCTCGGCGCTCTTCGTGGCCTTCTTCGCCGCGCGCTTCTTCGGCGCCGGGCCCTTGGCCCGCTTCTCGGCCAGCATCTCGCTCGCCTCGTCCACCGAGAGTGACTCGACCGTCTGGTTGCGGCGCAGCGACGCGTTGTGCTCGCCGTCCGTCACGTACGGGCCGAACCGGCCGTCCTTGATGACCAGCGGCTTCTCGGTCGCCGGGTCGGGGCCCATCTCGCGCAGCGGCGGCTTGGCAGCGGCGCGGCCGCGGGTCTTCGGCTGCTGCAGCAGCACCATGGCCGCGTCGAGCGAGATCGTGAAGAGCTGGCCCTCGTTCTCCAGCGAACGGGTGTCGGTGCCGCGCTTGATGTACGGCCCGTACCGGCCGGGCGAGGCGATGATGTCCACGCCGTCGGGGTCCTTGCCGACGAGCCGCGGCAGGGTCAGCAGCTGCAGGGCTTCTTCGAGGGTCAGGTGCTCCGGCGACTGGGTGGACAACAGCGAGGAGTTCTTCTCGCCGGTCGACACGTACGGCCCGTAGCGCCCCGACTTGAGGACGATCGGCTCGCCGGTCTCGGGGTGCTCGCCGAGCTTGCGCTCGCCGCTGGCGCCGCCGACGAACAGCTCCGCGACCTTCTCGGGGGTGAGCTCGTCCGGGGCGAGCCCGTCCGGCACGGTCGCGCGGTCGCCTTCGTCGCCCTCGGGCTGGTCGGCGAGGAAGCGCTGCAGGTACGGCCCGTACCGCCCTACGCGCACGACGACGTCGCGGTTGGCCTCGTCGCGGAACAGGGGGATCGAGTTGATCCCGCGGGCGTCGATCTCGCCGAGGCGCTCGGTGACCATGCGCTTCAGCCCGCCTTGGCGGGGCACCGACCCTTCGTCGCCCGTGTCTCCACCGAAGTAGAAGGGGCGCAGGAAGTCCACGGCACTCTCGTCGCCGTTGGCGATCTCGTCGAGGACGTTCTCCATCGACGCGGTGAAGTCGTAGTCGACCAGGCGCGGGAAGTGCTTCTCCAGCAGCCCGACCACGGCGAACGCCAGGAACGACGGGATCAGTGCCTGGCCGCGCTTGAACACGTAGCCGCGGTTGTTGATCGTCTCCATGATCGAGGCGTACGTGGAGGGGCGCCCGATGCCGAGCTCCTCCATCACCTTGACCAGCGAGGCTTCGGTGTAGCGGGCCGGCGGCTGGGTGGTGTGCCCGGTCGCGGTCAGCCCCTTCTCGGTCAGCGTCTGGCCCTTGACCAGCACCGGCAGGCGCCGCTCGGCGTCCTCGGCCTCCGCGTTCTCGTCGTCGGAGGATTCCACGTACACGCGCAGGAAGCCGGGATCGGTGATGGTCTTGCCGGTGGTGCTGAAGTCGACCGACTCGCCGGCGGGGGTGGTCGCGTTGATCCGGACGGAGGTGCTGTTGCCGACCGCGTCGGTCATCTGCGACGCGATGGTGCGCTGCCAGATCAACTCGTACAGGCGCAGCTCCTCGGCGCTGAGCTCCTTGGCCACGTCGCCGGGCGTGCGGAAGCTGTCGCCGGCGGGGCGGATCGCCTCGTGCGCCTCCTGCGCGTTCTTGACCTTGCCGGTGTAGCGGCGCGGCTGCGGGGGGACGGCGCTCGGGCCGTAGAGGTCGAGGATCTGCTTGCGGGCGGCGGCGATCGCGGCCTCGGACAGGTTCACCGAGTCGGTTCGCATGTACGTGATGTAGCCGTTCTCGTACAGCCGCTGCGCGATCCGCATGGTCTGCGCGCTGGACAGGCGCAGCTTGCGCGAACCCTCCTGCTGCAGCGTCGAGGTGATGAACGGCGCGGCGGGCTTGCGCCGGTACGGCTTCTCCTCGACCCGGGTGACCGTGAACGGCCGGCCCTCCAGGCGGGCGGCGAGGCCGCGGGCGCCCTGCTCGTCGAGGTGGATGACGCCGGCGTTGGGCCGGACCTTGCCGGTCTCCGGGTCGAAGTCGCGGCCGGTGGCGACCCTGTCGCCGTCGATGGCGAGCAGCGTCGCGTTGAACGTGCGGGTGTCGCCGTCGGGCAGGAGCTTGGCGAGGATGTCCCAGTATTCGGCGGAGCGGAACTTCATCCGCTGCCGCTCGCGCTCGACCACGATCCGGGTGGCGACCGACTGCACGCGGCCGGCGGACAGGCCGCCCTGGACCTTCTTCCACAGGACGGTGGACAGGTCGTAGCCGTAGAGGCGGTCGAGGATGCGCCGGGCCTCCTGGGCGTCGACGAGCGCGCGGTTGATCTCGCGCGGGTTGGCGACGGCGGCCTGGATCGCCGGCCGGGTGATCTCGTGGAAGACCATCCGCTTGACCGGGACCTTCGGCTTCAAGGTCTCGAAGAGGTGCCAGGCGATGGCCTCGCCCTCGCGGTCCTCATCAGTGGCGAGGTAGACCTCGCTGGCCGACTTCAGCAGTTCCTTGAGCCGGGTGATCTGCTTACGCCGGTCCGCCGAGATGACATAGACCGGGGTGAAATCGTTGTCGACGTCGACGCCCAGGTAGGCCCACGGCTTGCTCTTGAGGTCCTCGGGCATGTCTTTCTTGCCCACAGGCAGGTCACGGACGTGGCCGAAGCTCGCCTCCACGACGTAATTCGGGCCCAGATAGCCCGAAATCGTCTTGGCCTTCGCCGGCGACTCGACGATCACCAGCCGCTTCGTGTTGGCGGAGTTCGGCACAGCTCTCCCCGGTGCGGACGGACATGTGTCAAACGTAACGCGCGCTCTCGCGCCGAGTTGCGCAATGCGGCACCCGGCGGTCGGCTCGCGACACGCCGATCGGCGCCACGGTACACCCAAGCAGAAGCGCTACCTGCCCGATCTTGCGATCGTGTCGCATCGGCTGCCGTATTTGTCACGCTTTGTCGTACGGCGGTGACCCCGATGGCGGGTGGAATCACACTGCGCGCCGACTGGCCAGTCTACCCCGCGGTCACCTCGGCCAACTCGCGTTCGGCGCCCCGGCCGGTGGCTCACCGACGAGCTCCGCGAGACGTGTCACGCGTCGCAGTCCCACGATCCGGTACGCGGGCCCGCCGGCTTTGGGACCGACGAACACCGCGATCAATCCGACGGCCGCCAGGGCATCTCCGATAGCGACCCAGTTGTCCGCGATTCTCCTGTTGATGGAGGTTTCATCGGTTTCGTCCTGCTGCGTCGGTACCGCGGGAGCCTCGGCCGGCGGTTCGGTGACGGCGTCGAGCTCGACGGTGGGCAGGTCGGCGACCCCGGAGTCGGGCCACTCGTCGCGGACGTCGTCGACCCAGTCCTCGACCTCCACGCCCAGGTCGACGGGGCCGGGATCGAACCCGGAGATGAGCGGTGCGGCCTTCTTCTTCGCCTTCACCCGGGGCTTGCCGGGCAGGTCCTCGATCTCGTCGAGGCCTTCGTCGCCGACCAGCTCCGCCCCGTCTCCTGTTCGGGGCTTGCCCGACGCGCCCTCGACCACTTCGACGCCGGCCGCAGCCGACCCGTCGTCGCCGGCATCACCTACGTCCGCCGCGCCCGCCGGACCCTGGCCGGTGCCGCTTCGTCCGGTTCGCCGCGCCTCGCTTCCCGCTCCGACCCCGTCGGTGTCCGTGCCGCCCCCCACCCCGGACATGTCCGAGATGTCGCCCGACGGATCGAACGGGATGACCTGGTCGTCCGCCGCTTCGGGATCGACGTCCTCGTCTGTCAGGGCGGGGCGGCTCGGGGCGAGGCGGAGCAGGTAGGCGCGCTGGCCGTCCCAGGAGCCCGCCGCCGCGACCCACAGCCGCAGCCGCCGGCCGTCGAGCACCAGGTCGGGTGGGGAAACTTTCGCGGTGCCGTCGAGCCAGCGGGCCGCGAGCGGGGCCAGCAGCGCCGCGTACGCCGTCCGGACGGTCCACCGGTCCTCGACGCCGGTCGGCTCGCAGGACACGACCAGGCCCCGCTGCTCGCACTCGGCGCGCAGCACGTCGGCCCGCCAGGCGTCCTCGACCTCGATCGACACCTTCGCGGTGCCGCCCATCCTGCCGACCTCGCCCGCGCCGGCGAGCAGGCCTTCCAGGTCCATCGGGGTGGGCGGGCGCGCCTCGACCCCGAACAGCGACAGTTGCCGGCTCCGAGCCGGCGTCACCGACACTCGGGCACCTCGTTGAAGGCCTTCTGCAGGTCCTTCTGCTTGACGTGCTGCGGGTCGATGGCGCTCTGCTCGTACTCCTCCTTGAGCACCGCGAACGTGGACCCGACCGAGGTGTAGAACGCCTTCGCGTCGGCGGTCTGCAGGCCCTGGACGGAGCGCTTCGCGTTGCCATACGCGTCGCGGGCCTTCGCGAGCGAGCCGGTGAACTGCTGGGCGACCTTGTCGCCGCCGGAGACGTCGGGCACGCCGGCGCCGCTGATCCCGGCCCGGGCCTTCTCGCTCGAGGTCTCGGCGCCGGCGAGCAGGTCGACGATGTTGGTCTTGGTCTGCGCGGCGGTCGTCGCCGACTGCAGCTGCTGCTGGGCCTTCGTCGTCAGGTCGGCGATCTCGGTCCGCCAGGGGGTGAGCGCCGTGCACACCTGCTGCGCCCAGTGCTTGGGGGCGATGTCGCCGCTGCCGTCGTCACCGCAGCCGCTCATACCCGTCGAAACGACGACAATGAGGGCGGCTGTGGCGACGGCGCGGAAGTGCATGGATGGAAGCCTAGAACCGATCGTCTGTTCGACAAATACGACGCCCCGGCCGGATGCTCCCGGCCGGGGCGTCGGATCGGTGGGAAGGTCAGGCGGTGACCCGCTCCGGCGTCGTCTCCTGCGCGTTGGAGTCGTCGCCGTTGCCGGCGTCGACCGCGACCGGCTTGCGCTTGCTGATGAGCACGGCCACGGCGACGACGAGCGTCGCCGCGATCGCGATCGCGAAGCGGACCGCCGGGCTGCCGTCGCCCGTGGTGTAGACGACCACGGCAGGCGCGATGAGCAGCGCGACCAGGTTCATGACCTTGATCAGCGGGTTGATCGCCGGGCCGGCGGTGTCCTTGAACGGGTCGCCGACGGTGTCGCCGATGACCGTCGCGGCGTGCGCCGGGGAGCCCTTGCCGCCGTGCGTGCCGTCCTCGACGAGCTTCTTCGCGTTGTCCCACGCGCCACCCGAGTTGGACAGGAAGACCGCCATCAGCGTGCCGGTGCCGATCGCACCGGCGAGGTACGCCGCGAGCGGGCCGACGCCGAGACCGAAGCCGACCGCGATCGGCGCCATCACCGCGAGCAGACCCGGGGTGATGAGCTCACGCTGGGCGTCACGGGTGCAGATGTCGACAACCTTGCCGTACTCCGGGCGCTGGCTGTAGTCCATGATGCCCGGGAACTCGCGGAACTGGCGGCGCACCTCGAACACGACCGCGCCGGCCGAGCGGGCGACGGCGTTGATCGCCAGGCCCGAGAAGAGGAACACGACCGCCGCGCCGATGAGCAGGCCGACCAGGTTGCCCGGGTTGGCCACGTTCAGGAACTTGTCGACCTCGACCTGGCTGAACTCCTTGAGGATCGAGTCCGTGTAGGAGCCGAACAGCGCCGTGGCGGCGAGCACCGCGGTGGCGATCGCGATGCCCTTGGTGATCGCCTTGGTGGTGTTGCCGACCGCGTCGAGCTCGGTCAGCGTGCGGGCGCCGCGCTCGTCGATGTCGCCGGACATCTCGGCGATGCCCTGCGCGTTGTCGCTGATCGGGCCGAACGTGTCCATGGCGACGATGACGCCGACAGTGGTCAGCAGGCCGGTGCCGGCCATGGCGACCGCGAACAGCGACAGGGTGATCGAGCCGCCGCCGAGCAGGAACGCGCCGAACACGCCGGCGCCGATGACCAGCGCGGAGTAGACGGCCGACTCGAAACCGACGCTGATGCCGGCGAGCACCACGGTGGCCGGACCGGTGAGGGCGCTCTTGCCGATGTCCTTGACGGGGCGGCGCTCGGTCTCGGTGAAGTACCCGGTCAGCGCCTGGACGATCGCGGCGAGCACGATGCCGATGATGCAGGCGATGATGGCGGTCACGTGCGGGCCGAACGGCGGCGCGTCGTCGCCGGTGAGCCCGACGATCGCCTTGAGCGAGTCGGTCTGGCCGTGCAGGCCGGCCCACGTCTTGGGCAGGTAGACGACCGCGGCGACGGCCACCAGGACCGCGGAGACTGCGGCAGAGATGTAGAACGCCCGGTTGATGGCGACCAGGCCGTTGCGGTCGGAGGGGCGCAGGCGGGTGAGCGCCACACCGAGGATCGCGACGATGACACCGATCGTCGAGACGATGAGCGGGAAGACCAGGCCTTCCTCGCCGAACGCGGCCCGGCCGAGGATCAGCGCGGCGACCAGGGTCACGGCGTAGGACTCGAACAGGTCCGCGGCCATACCGGCGCAGTCACCCACGTTGTCGCCGACGTTGTCGGCGATGGTGGCGGCGTTGCGCGGGTCGTCCTCCGGGATACCCTGCTCGACCTTGCCGACCAGGTCGGCGCCGACGTCGGCGGCCTTGGTGAAGATGCCGCCGCCGACCCGCATGAACATCGCGAGCAGCGCGGCGCCGAAGCCGAAGCCCTCCAGCACGGTCGGGGCGTCGCTCTTGAAGATCAGCACGACCAGCGCCGCGCCGAACAGGCCGAGGCCCACGGTGAGGAAGCCGACGACGCCACCGGTCCGGAAGGCGATCTTCATCGCCTTCTCCCGGCCGCCGTCTTCTCGGGCCGCCGCCGCGACGCGCAGGTTGGCGCGGGTGGCCAGCGCCATACCGGCGCCGCCGATGAAGGCCGAGAAGACCGCGCCGACGATGAAGAACGCCGACCTTCCGATCTTGACCATGGTCTCGTTGTCCCCGACGTCACCCACGGGGAGCAGGAACAGCACCACCACGGCGATGACGACGAAGATGCCGAGGGTCTTGAACTGGCGAGTGAGATACGCGGTCGCGCCCTCCTGCACCGCCCCGGCGATCTCCTGCATCTTCGGGGTGCCCCGACCAGTCGCGAGCACAGCCTTGACCAGCGCGGCCGCGAAGCCCAGCGCCACGAAGGCGATGACGAGCGCGACGACGACGTAGGTCAGGTTGTTCCCGCTGAGGGAAATCTCGTCGGCTGCGACGAGTGTTGCGGACATTCGTTGTCCTCCTGTACCGACACATGACAGCGCCGCGAGCGGTCAGGCCGGCGGCGGGTTCTCCCAAGGGAGCCGTGCTGGACGGTCGAGGTACCCAATGACCAGGCCCGTCATACACGATCGCCGTACTCTAGCCGCAGAGCGTGTCTGTGGTCACACCGACTTGCGCGTTTCAAGAGATCGCTTTTTGTCGATGGTCCGGTTTGTGGCGCGCTTCACTCGATTGGGCGTTCCAGGTGGCCACTCCGTTGAGCGCTCCCACGGCCGTCCCGTCGGGCGCCCCGGCGGCTCTACTCCGTCGGACGCTCCAGCGGCCACGACATGCGCACCTGCGTGCCGACGCCTTCGCCCAGCTCGGAGACGTTGAGGTCATCGACGAGCCCGGCGAGCAGGGCGAGCCCCATCCTCGCCGCGACCGCCTCCTCCGCGAGGAGGTCGGGCGGGGTGGTCAGCGGCAGCGCCGGGTCCGACAGCACCATGACTTCATCCCCGGTCTCACCCTCGGCGCGGGTCACCATCGCCCCGTTCGCCGCCCGGTCGACCACCAGCACGGTGAACCGGTCGCCGTCGGCCATCGCGACGTCGACCAGGTCGTCCAGCCCGTGCGAGCGGTGCAGCGCGACGGCACGGGAGCACGCCTCACCGATGGCGAGCCTGACCTCTTCCAGCAGCTCCTCGGCGACACCGGCGCGCCGCGCGACGGCCACACCGACCAGACGGGCGGTGCGGACGTGTGCGGCCGCCGGCGAGAACGACAGCCTGACTGTGGGCATGAACCTACGCCGTGGGTTCGGTGTCCGAGCCGGCCGCGGCGGTCGCGGCGGCCACGGAGTCGTACAGGGAGAACACCCGATCCAGGGCGGTGATCCGGAAGATCTTCAGGAGCCTCTCGTGCGCGCACACCAGCCCGAACGTGCCGTTGACAGCCCGCAGCCGCTTCAACGCGCCCACGAGCACACCGAGCCCGGTCGAGTCGAGGAACTCCACCCGGCTCAGGTCGACCACGACATGGCGGGCACCCGTCTCGACGAGCTCGACCAGCTTCTCGCGAAGCCGTGGCGCGGTGTACACATCCACCTCACCGCCGACTTCGAGCACTGTGTGGTCGCCGGAGTCGTACGTCGACAACGACAGCTCCATGCGGACCTCCTCTTCTGGCGGGTGCTGCGCACAATGAGTCTCTCGGGCATCTAACCATCGACGCCTCCGCAAGGCGACGCGTCCACCCTGTTTCCCACAATTGCCACACGTGTATCACGCCTTCTTCTTCGAACATCTGTCTTAGAGTGCTCGACGTGACGGCCGTACTTCCGCACTCCTTCCTACCGTCCCACCGCGCCGAGTCGCTCACCCACGTCGAGCACGTGCCGCCCCGCGCCGGGTCCACCGCCGCGTGGCCGTCGTGGGCGCCGCCCTCGCTGCGCACCGCCTTCGAGGCCCGCGGCGTCGCCCTCCCGTGGACCCACCAGGCCGCCGCCGCCGACCTCGCGTGGTCCGGCACCCACACCGTCGTCGCCACCGGCACCGGTTCGGGCAAGTCCCTGGCGTACCAGCTGCCGGCCCTCTCCGCCCTGCTGCGCGACGCCAAGGCCACGATGCTCTACATCTCGCCGACCAAGGCCCTGGCCGCCGACCAGCTCCGCTCGCTGCAAGCCCTCGACCTGCCGGACACCCGCCCCGCCACCTTCGACGGCGACACCTCCCGCGAGGAACGCGACTGGGTCCGCCAGCACGCCCGCGTCGTCCTCACCAACCCCGACATGCTCCACCACGGCATCCTGCCCAACCACGCCTCGTGGACCCGCTTCCTGCGCGGCCTGCGCTTCGTGGTCGTCGACGAGTGCCACACGTACCGCGGCGTCTTCGGCTCCCACGTCGCCCACGTCCTGCGCCGCCTGCGCCGGGTGACCGCCCGCTACACGCCTCGCGGCCTGCCGTCCCCGTGCTTCGTCCTGGCGTCCGCCACCTCAGGCGACCCGCAGTCCTCCGGCTCGCGCCTGACCGGCCTGCCGATGACCGCCGTGACCACAGACGCATCGCCACGCGGCGGGGTGACGTTCGCCCTCTGGGAACCCCCACTGCTTCCACCGCCCCCCGACTTCTCCGGCATCGGCGAGGCCGAACTCCTCCTCCCTGACGACCCCACCCTCATGACCACGGTCGCGGAACGCACCACACCCGCCGTCGCCACCCGCCCTTCCACCACGCCGCACACCTCTATCCCCGCCCCCACGACTATCCCCGCCCCCACGACTGCAGGCGACTCCACAACCGCGCGCGGCTCCACGACCGCGGCCACCCCGACAACCACGGCCGGTTCTACACCCGCGGCCAGCCCCACGACCTCGGCACAGAGCCCCACAACCGCCCTCAGCTTGTCAACCACTGCCGACGCCAAGACCGCAGGCGGCTCCGCAAACGCGCACAGCTCCACGACCGCGTGCGCCTCCGCATCCACGCGCGGCTCCACGACCGCGGCCAACCCGACCGCAGCTCACAGCTCCACAACCGCCAGCGCCTCCGCAACCGCGCGCGGCTCCACGACCGCGGCCAACCCGACCGCAGCTCACAGCTCCACCACCGCCAGCGCCTCCGCGACCGCGCGCAGGTCCACACCCACGGGCGGCGCCGCAACCGCAGCGGGCGGCGTCGCCGGGGCGGCGCGCGACTTCGCGGGCGCCGGGCGGGACGCGGAGCCGGTGCGACGGTCGGCACTGCGGGAGACCGCCGACCTGCTCACCGAGGCAGTCATCGCCGGCGTACGGACACTCGCCTTCGTCCGGTCCCGCAAGGGCGCCGAGGTGGTGGCGAGCATGGCAAGGCGCTCACTCGACCAGGCCGTGCCGGGCCTCGGCGACCGGGTCGCCGCCTACCGCGCCGGCTACCTCCGCGAAGAGCGCCGCGCCCTCGAACGCGACCTCATGGACGGCACCCTGCTCGGCCTGGCGTCCACCAACGCCCTGGAGCTCGGCGTCGACCTCGTCGGTCTCGACGCGGTCCTCATCTCAGGCTATCCAGGCACCCTCGCCTCCCTCTGGCAGCAGGCGGGCCGGGCCGGCCGGGCGGGCCGCGACGCACTGTGCGTGCTGGTCGCCCGGGACGACCCGCTCGACACGTACCTCGTGCACCACCCGGAGGCCCTGTTCGGCAAGCCGGTCGAGGCGACGGTCCTCGACCCCGGCAACCCGCACGTCCTCGCGCCGCAACTGTGCTGCGCCGCCGCCGAGCTGCCGCTCACCCCGGCGGACCTGCCGCTCTTCGGGCCGACCGCCGAGGCCACGCTCGACGCCCTGGTCGCCGCGGGGATCCTGCGGAAGCGGCCCAGCGGCTGGTACTGGACGGAGCGCCACCGCCCGGACGTCGACCTCCGCGGCGCGGGCGGCGGGCCGATCGCGGTCGTGGAGGAGGCCACCGGCCGCCTGCTCGGCACGGTCGACACCGGCTCCGCGCACCATCAGGTCCACACCGGGGCGGTCCACCTGCACCAGGGCGTCTCGTACGTCGTGGACAAGCTCGACCTGGCCGACTCCGTCGCGCTCGTCCACGCCGAGGAGCCAGACTGGAGCACCCATCCCCGCGACGTCACCTCCCTCACCGTCCTGTCGGTCCGCCAGACCCGCACGGCGGGCCCGGTCACGCTCTCGCTCGGGGAGGTCGAGGTGACCTCCCAGGTCGTCAGCTACCAGCACCGCCGCATCACCAGCGGCGAGGTCATCGACACCCGCCAGCTCGACCTCCCCGAACGCATCCTGAAGACCGTCGCCGTCTGGTGGACCGTGTCCCCCGAGGCGCTCGACGAGGCCGGTATCGCGGAGGTCGACTGGCCCGGCGCCCTGCACGCCGCCGAGCACGCGTCGATCGGCCTGCTGCCGCTCGTCGCGACCTGCGACCGCTGGGACATCGGTGGCCTGTCGACCGCGCTGCACGCCGACACCGGCCTGCCGACCGTCTTCGTCTACGACGGCCATCCCGGCGGCGCCGGCTTCGCGGAGCGCGCGTTCGACGTGGCCACCGACTGGCTCGGCGCCACCCGTGCCGTCGTCGCCGAGTGCCGCTGCGAGCAGGGCTGCCCCTCGTGCGTGCAGTCCCCCAAGTGCGGCAACGGCAACAACCCCCTCAACAAGCACGATGCGGTCCAGGTCCTCTCGCTCGTCCTCGCGTCGCTGTAGTCATCTGTCGTCGTCAGCGTCGCCGGTACCGGTGGACCACACCGGCCCCGCGCGGGCGCTCGCCTTGCCGCCGGCCATCCCGTCGCCCAGGCGGACCTCGACGGTCACCCACACCTCGAACCCGTCGACCGCGCAGCTGACCAGACTCGCGTCATTGGCCGTGACCGCCTCGCCGGCGACCGCGCAGGCCACCGCCGGACCGTCGATCGCCCACACCGCCCCGGCCAGCGCACCCGCGTCGGCCGCGTTCTGCGCCCGGTGCCGCGCGACCTTGGCACCGCCCAGACCGATCCCGGCGAGCAGCGCCCCCACGAACACGACCCCAAGCACCACCATGAGCAGCGAGATCGACCCGCGATCCCGGGCCCCGGCCGCCTGTCGCCGCCCGGTCATGAGGACTCCGCTCCGGGTTCGACCAGGGCGGCGGCCTCCTCCTGCAACGTGATCGACGGCAGCGGGCCGAGGCCGACCCGCTGGCGCACCGTCACGCGGACGAGGTCGCCGTCACGCTGGACCGAGATCGTGGCGCCCGCCGGCATGGCGCCGCGGGACGCCACCGGCTCGCCGCGGGCCGCCGCCCGTGCCGCCAGCCCCGCCGCGTCGGTGAGGCGCACCTTGGCCGCGAAGGCGCTCCACCCGGCGACGAAGATCAGCAGCAGGACGACGACTCCAGGAAGTGTCACGGCGAACTCGACCGTCGCCGATCCGCGGTCGTCGGCCCGGCCGTTGCGGAGCGTCCATCTCCGCCGGCGCCACGGACCCCCACGGCAGGCGCCACGATCCCGGTCGTCTCTCATGCCAGCGCACCGCCGATCAGGCGGAACATGGCGTCGTACGTCGAATCCGACACGACCACCCTCAGCAGCACCGCGGCGAGCGCCACCCCGACGCCGATGACCAGGACGTATTCGATGCTGTGCGACCCACGGTCTTCCCGGCGGAAGGCACGAAGACGGGCGCGGAGGTTGTGCACTGGTGCTCCTTCACGATGACGCTGAACCAAACCGATCGATGAACTTGAATACGAATCACAGGGCGCTCACCACGTCGCGGATGATGGCGGCGACCACCGGCACGACCCCGATCAGCACGAACGCGGGCAGGAAGCACACCCCGAGCGGCAGCACCACCAGCACGCCGACCCGGCGTGCCGACGCCTCGCCGGCCGCGGCCTTCGCGACCCGCAGGTCCGCCGCCTGCCGCTCCAGCGCCTGCGTCAGCGCCGTGCCCCGGTCGGCGCTGCGGGCGGCGACCCGGGAAAGCCGCCGCCCGCCGGGCAGGTCGGCCAGGTGCGCCCAGGCATCCCGCGGCGTCGCACCGAGCCGCAGTGCCCGTCCGACGAGCGTCAACCTGGTCCCGACCGGCCCGCCGACCGCCTCCCCGACCACGATCGCCGCACGATCGGGTGGCGCGCCGGTCCTCAACGCGGCGGCGAGCAGATCCGTCGCGAACGGCAGGTCACCCCGGGCCGTCGCCCGCTCCCGCCGCACGTGCGGGGACTCGACCCGCCGCAGCATCCGCTCCGCCGCGACCGCCGACACGACGCCGGCCACGACACCCACGAGCCCGCCCAGCAGCAGCCCGGCGGCCAGGCCACAACCGATCGCGTACAGCCACCGTCGCCCCCGGCCCATCACCGCACCTCCGCGACGACGGACCCGACCATCCGCCCGGTCCACAACATCCCGGCGCACTGCAACGCGACCGCGACGATCGCGCACGCCGCACCGAGCGGCGTGTGCAGCAGCTGGCCGACGGGGTCGACCCCGATGCTCGCGCCGAGCCACAGCCCCGCCACCGGCAACCCGACCAGCAGCGTCGTGGTCGTCTGCGCCCCGGACGTCTGCGCCGCGAGGTTGAGCCGGAGGGCCTGCCCCGCCCGCAGGTCGGCCTCAACCTGGTCAAGGAGATCGGCGAGCGGCGTGCCGAGCGCCTCACTGACCCGGTGCGCGGCCTCCAGACGCGCCATCGCGACCGCGACCGCAGCCTCCTCGCGCCTCCGCGCCCGCCCGCCGCGCGCTCGACCAGACGACCCGGCCGCCCCGACCCCGCCGCCGACCAGACCACCGCTCGACACCACGCCCCCGCCCGCCACACGGTCACCCAAAGCCCGACCATTCGCAGCCCGACCACTCGCAGCCCGATCACTCGCGGCTGGGCCACTCGCATCCCGGCCACTCGCAGTCCGGCCACTCGCAGCCCGGCCACTCGCAGTCCGATCAGTTCTCGTGGCCGACCAGCCATTCGCGACCTGACCAGTTCCCGCCGCCGGCCAGCCTGTCGTTGCCCGGCCGCTCTCGACCCCATACCGGCCGACCGCCCGGCCACCATCTGCTGCGGGGAGATCGCCCGTCGCCCGGCCGTTCACCACCGTCGGGGAGCCGTCGGCAACCCCGCCATGTTCGGCAACCTGGTCATTCGTCATCTGCCAGCCGCCTGCGAACCGGCCACGTTCCGCAACTCGGCCATCGACCGCAGGGCGGGCTTCGTTTGCAGACCAGACATCGTCTGCAGGCCGGCCATTGATGACAGAAGCCCAGCCACCGACCGTGGACGAACCGTCAGCCACAGCCCAGCCGCTGACCAGAGGTCGACGGTCAGTTGCAGCCCGACCATCAGCTGCACCCCAACCATCAACCACGCCGTGGCTGTCAGCCGCGGCCCAGCCATCGACCGCAGACCGGCCGTTGATCGCGGGCCAGCCATCCGCCCCAGCCGATCCGCCGACCGCAGCGCGACCATCGACAGCAGCCCAGCCGCCAACGGCAGCCCGGCCGGTGATGGCGCCCCGACCGGTGTGGCGACGGTTCGCAGCAAGTGCGGCCTCGGCAGCGTTCCGACCTGCAGGGGGCCGGCGCCGTTGCGCATTCCGGTCGCGGCCGGTGGGCTGACCGTCCTGCCTGTCGGCGGCGTCCCAGATCCGGCGGACGGTCGCCCCGAGGCCGCCCGCACCAGGCGTGCGGAATGGGCTCGGCGTGGTGTACAGCTCCACGTCCGCCCCGCCCGGATACGGCGCGGCGGTCGCAAAGGGCACGATGCCCGCGCGCAGGTCTCCGACCGCGTCCTCGATCGTGTCGAGCAGCTCGGCGACCGCACGGTCGGCCGCCCGGCGTGCCAGCTGGCGGCGCACACCGATCAGCCCGACCGCCGCATACGCCCCCGCCAGCACGGCGGCGACCGGGCCGCCGCTCAGCAGCCCGATCCCGGCCGCGACCACGCAGCCGGCGGTGATGGTCGCGCGGGGACGGTCGACGAGCGCGGCCTGCAGCCGGTCGGCCTTCGGCCACCGTGCGGCGATGGTCGTCCTGCGATGCCGGGTGATGCGGTCGAGCCGGGCGCGCGCCCGGCGCCGGCGGAGCACGAACAGTCCACAGAAGACGGTCATGCCGCCGCCGGTCATGAGGGCCAGGTCGATGGCGTTCATTGCCAGCCCGTTCCTCTCTCATAGCGCCAGGGCCCCGAGGAGCGGGGCGGTGTGATGCCTCGGGCGGCGATCAACGTCTCCAGCTGGTCGGCCGCGGCCGCCCTGCCGGTGCCGCGCCGCCAGGCGGTGGCCATGACGGTGGTGCGCTGCTCCGGATGCGCCTCCAGGAGGCAGATCTCGCTGAGGTGGCGGCTGCCGTCGCCGGCTCGCTGCAGGTGCATCACGACCCGCAGCGCCGCGTGGGCGAGGGCGTGCAGCGCCGCTCTCGGCACGCCACCGAGCAGCCCGAGCGCTTCGAGCCTGGCCGGCACGTCGGCCGGCGAGTTGGCGTGCAGGGTGGCCGCTCCGCCTTCGTGCCCGGTGTTGAGGGCGCCGAGCAGGTCGACGATCTCCGCGCCGCGGCACTCGCCGACGACCAGCCGGTCGGGGCGCATCCGCAGCGCCTGGCGGACCAGGTCGCGGAGGGTCACCTCGCCGGCGCCCTCCACATTGGACATCCGCGACTGCATCGACACGACGTGCGGGTGCGAGAGTCGCAGCTCCGCGGCGTCCTCTACGACGACGAGCCGCTCCGTGGGCGGGGCCAGGGACAGCAGCGCCGCCAGGACGGTGGTCTTGCCAGTGCCCGTGCCTCCGGTCACCAGGAACGGGATCCGCGCCGCGACGATCGCGGCGAGCAGCCGGGCCGCGCCGGGGTCGAACGTGCCACGCGCGATGAGCTCGTCGATCGTGAACGTCTGCCGGCGGAACGTCCGCAGCGACAGATACGGCCCCTCCCGGCCGATGGGCGGCAGGACCGCGTGCAGCCGGGTGCCGTCGGCCAGCTGCGCGTCGACGAACGGGGACGCGTCATCCAACCGCCGCCCGGCGCTCGCCGCGAGCCGCTGCGCCAGCCGCCGCACCTCGGTCGCGTCGCCGAACCGTCCGCCGGCCCGCCGCAGCCCCGCGCCGCGGTCGACCCACACCTCCACACCGTTGACCAGCACGTCGGTCACGGACGGGTCGGCGAGCAGCGGGGCGAGCCCGCCCGCGCCGATCATCTCGCCGATGAGACGGTCGGCGACCTGCCGCAGCGTGCTCTCGCCGAGCAGCGCGGCGCCCGGCTCGGCGCGCACCGCCTCCAGCACCGCCGACGGGGTCGGCTCGACGCTGCCGACGGTCATCCGCAGCCTGACCCGCTCGGCGAACTCGTCGAGCGAGCTCGTGACGACCCCTCCGCCGGCCGTCACGATCCGCCTGCCCGGCGCCGCCTTGCTGCGCTCGTCGAGCATCAATGCGCTCATGCCGTCGCCTCCGCTGCGCCCCAGCGCCCGCCTGAGCAAAGACCTGCAGTCCCGATCCGCGGCGCGCTCATGCCGCCGCTCCGGTCGCCAGGCCGAGGTCGCCGATGATGCGGCGGCAGAGATGGGCGAGGGGGCCGCGGCCGTCGCCGGCCGGTGGGCTGCCCTTCTCGAGCCGGCGCGTGAGGCCGGGCTCGGCGCGCAGAGTGCCAGCGACCGGCACGCCAAGCGAGCGCGCGATGTCCCTGGTGCGCAGTCGGCCCGGCGCGGGGCCCCGGACGACCAGCCGCAGCTCGTCGGTGTGTGGCGTGACGGTCGCGGCGACCCTGGCGGCGGCGACGCAGGCGCGCAGCTCGGCCGGCACGACGAGGAGCACCCGGTCGGCGGCGCGCAGGGCGAGGACCGCCGCGTCGTCCAGCGATCGGGGCAGGTCGGTGACGACGAGGTCGCGGCCGCGGCTGCCGGCGTCGAGCGCGGCGGCCATCGCGTCCTGCGACAGGCCGCCGGGCTGGCCGCGGTCGCAGGACAGGACGGCCACGTCGCCGCGGCTGGGCAGGGCCGAGACGAGCGCCGGTGGGTCGACGGCGCCGCTCGTCGCGGCGAGCGCGGGCCAGCGCAGGCCGGCGACGTTTTCCCAGCCGAGGATCAGGTCGGCGCCGCCGCCGAGGGGGTCGGCGTCGACGAGCAGGGAGCGCAGGCCGACGTTGCCGGCGGTGATCGCCAGGGCGGCGGCGAGGACGCTGGCACCCGCGCCGCCGCGCCCGCCGAGGACGGCGAGGATCCTGCCGCGGGCGGAGACGGTGACGGCGGGCCCGTGGGCCACCGTGGCGAGGCGCTCGGTGAGCCATGCGGCGCCGTCGGGGAAGCGGACGATCTGTTCGGCGCCGACCGCGTCGGCGAGCGCCGCCAGGCGGTCCGTCCCGTGGTCGCGGGTCAGCAGCACGACGCCTCGCCGGCGCGGCAGGTGGGCCCGGGCGCACGCCTGCGCCGCGGCGTCGCCGATCAGGACGATCGGCGCGTGGGGATATCGGGCCCTGGCCGGCTCGGGTCCGTGCTCGACGTCGACGTCGAGGGCGACCCCGGCGGCGAGGGCGAGCACGTCGTCGAGCAGGTCGACGTCGGCGGTGACGAGCAGCGGTCGGTGACGGGTCACGGCGTGCTCCACGGTCTAGACGGGCTGGTGGACTCCGCACACCATCGCCCCGACCTCGCCTCGGCCGCTCGACCGCCGGCTCGTTTCTGTGGATAACCCGCCGCTTGTGGATATCTCCCGCACCATCAGTCGATCTGCTACAGCAGTACGGACAAATCGGGTGTAATGCCGCGTTGCGGTGCGCCGGCAGTACCGTGGAGGAAAATCAAAACGGCAGGAGATGCCTAACCGTGAACGCTCAACAAAGCATCGAGCGTCAATGCCCTTAGCCCGACCAATCGCCGGGCCACCCAGCAAAACGCCACATAGCAGTCGAGATACAAAGGGGACGACCCCCGCCGGGGGGTGACGGGGGTCGCCGGGGGTTCGGCTCCGGGGGGGTCGAGCCGAACCCACTCAGCGGCTACGGGGGGTGCAACCGCTGAGAGTCAATAGCAGATCGTTGTCGCGTCGACGTGAAACCGCGTCGTAAACATAAGCATGCCTGAGTGGACCGCCATACGTCGAGTAGGCCCGGCCCGCAACACGCCCGGAACGCCAATCAATATTTCGCCCGCCGGTAATCTTGCGTGATCGAGCACACGCCCAGCGTGATCCGTAGTCGGGGTTGCGGCGTCCGGCCCCCACACCATGTCCGACAACGCTACACTTGCCCGCCGTGGGGCGTAGCGCCGCGTTTTTCGACCTGGACAAAACGGTGATCGCCAAGTCAAGCGCCTTGGCCTTCGGTCGACCGTTCTATCGCGATGGGCTGATCAACCGCCGCGACGTGATCAAAGGCGCCTACGCGCAGCTGCTCTTCCGCGTCGGCGGCGGCTCCGACGAGCAGACCATGGCGAAGACACGGGACTACCTCGCGGCCCTGGTCAAGGGCTGGCGCGCCGAGCAGGTCCGGCAGATCGTGCGGGAGACGCTCGATGAGCTGATCAGCCCGTACATCTACGCGGAGGCCGTGCTGCTCATCGAGGAGCACCGCGCCGCCGGCCGGGACGTGGTCCTGGTCTCGACCTCGGGCGACGAGATGGTGCGGCCGATCGGCGAGCAGCTCGGTGTCACCGACATCGTCGCGACCCGCATGGTCATCGGCGAGGACGGCTGCTACACCGGTGACGTCGACTTCTACGCCGCCGGACCCAACAAGGTCGTCGCGGTCAAGGAGCTCGCAGCGGAGCGTGACTACGACCTCGCTGCCTGTTTCGCCTATTCGGACTCGGTCACCGACGCCGGGCTGCTGAGCCTCGTCGGACACCCGACGGCCGTCAATCCCGATCGCGGCCTTCGCAAGATCGCGATCGAGCGCGGCTGGCCGATGCTCGCATTCCGGCACCCGATCCCGCTCAGCCGGCGGCTGCGGGAGCGGCCGGCGGTGCCCGTGACGGCCGCCGCGATCGGCGTCGGTGTCGGGCTGGCGATCGCGTTCGCGCTGTACAGCAAGCACCGCCGGACCAAGGCGGCCCTCACCGCGGCATGATCACAGCAGCACCATCCGTCACATTCTGCCGCCGAGGACTTCCGCTCATGGAGGTCGCGGCGTAGAACAGAAGAGCGGGATCTGCACGGATCTCGTGCACGGCCACCGGGCACCCACGAGCGATCAGCCGCGGTAGGCGCGTTGCGGCGGCTCCACAAGGACCGCCGACAACGGACTCAAAGTGCACGCATGGTAACCCGGTAGGACGTGTGTGACGGCGCCTCTGGATGGGGCGCCGTTCACTGTACGTAGGCGCCGCTGTCGCAGATCTCGACCAGCTCCTCGGCCGCCCGCTCGGCCGCCGTCGCGTAGTGGCGCAGCCAGGAGCGCAGACCATCCGGCGTGCCCGTCGCGAAGGCGTTGGCCGCACCGACATACTCGGGCTCGCGGCTACGGTGGCCCACATCCATCGCCAGCAGGCCCCGGGGGTCCAACCCGCCGCCGATCAAGGTCAGCCGCGCCGCCGCACGCGCCACCACACCGTTCGGCCCGTCAAAAGACTTCAGAGCCAGAAGCTCACCATGTACGACTGCCGCCAACACCAACACGGGCACCTTCGTGCCACCGGTGATGAGCGCTGACAATGCATCGAGACGCGTCGCGGCCTCCGGCTTGACCGGCCGGCCGAGCGACGCCTCGGGCACGACGTCGCGGGCGACCAGCGTGTGCAGCCGGGCGAGCGCCTGGCGGGGCGCCTTCGACCAGGTGCCTGTCAGCCCGTCGAGGGCCGCGGTCGCCCGCAGCGCGCCGTGGACCACCGGGTCGGTCACGACACCGGCCCGCACTCCTTCGAGGTCGAAGCCGTGCGTGTCGAGCGCCGCGCTGGCGACCGACGAACGCAGGGCGACCTCGGCGGCGACGGGCCCGCCGGAGCGGCGCAGGGCACGGTGGCGCATGGCCGCGTCGACGGCGACGCGCGCGGCGTCGAACGCCGGCCGGACATCGGCCAGATCCAACAGCGGAGCGAGTGGGTCATCTTGCACGGGCAAACGGTATCGTGCCCCTACTGGTAACAATACTTACAGAAGAGCCCGGCGCTTCACAGGCGCCACTCAGCGCAGAACACTCGCAAACTGTCACACCCCCCAACTAGCCTGCTTGCGAGAGCTGGACCACATCGAGGAGCCATCACCGATGAGCGAGACCTTGGAAAACCTTCTCAACGAGACCCGGCAGTTTCCCCCGCCTGCCGAGTTCGCCGCCGCCGCCAACGTGACGGAGGGTGCCTACGCAGAGGCCACGCAGGACCGGCTCGCATTCTGGGAGAAGCAGGCCCACCGGCTGAGCTGGGCCAAGGAGTGGGAGCAGGTCCTTGACTGGACCAACCCGCCGTTCGCCAAGTGGTTCGTGGGCGGCCAGCTCAATGTGGCGTACAACTGCGTCGACCGGCACGTCGAGGCCGGCCGCGGCGACAAGGTCGCCATCCACTGGGAGGGCGAGCCCGGCGACACCCGCACCATCACGTATTCCGACCTGCACCGCTCCGTGTGCCAGGCCGCCAACGCGCTGACCGACCTCGGCGTCACCGCCGGCGACCGGGTCGCGATCTACATGCCGATGATCCCCGAGGCCGCGGTCGCGATGCTCGCCTGCGCCCGCATCGGCGCGACCCACAGCGTCGTCTTCGGCGGTTTCTCGGCCGACGCGCTCGGCGGCCGGGTCAACGACGCCAGCGCCAAGGTCGTCATCACCGCCGACGGCGGCTTCCGCCGCGGCAAGCCCAGCGGCCTCAAGGCGATCGTCGACGAGGCCGCGGCCAAGTCGCCGAGCATCGAGAAGGTCATCGTGGTGCGCCGCACCGGCCAGGACGTCGACTGGGACGACAGCCGCGACCTGTGGTGGCACGACGTCGTGGAGACCGCCTCCGCCGAGCACACCGCGGAGGCGTTCGACGCCGAGCACCCGCTGTTCATCCTCTACACGTCGGGCACCACGGCGAAGCCGAAGGGCATCCTGCACACCACCGGCGGGTACCTGACCCAGGCGAGCTACACGCACAACGCGGTGTTCGACCTCAAGCCCGACAGCGACGTGTATTGGTGCACCGCCGACATCGGCTGGGTGACCGGGCACAGCTACATCGTCTACGGGCCGCTGTCCAACGGCGCCACGCAGGTCATGTACGAGGGCACGCCCGACACGCCGCACCGTGGCCGCTTCTGGGAGCTCATCCAGAAGTACAAGATCACCATTCTGTACACGGCGCCAACGGCGATCCGCACGTTCATGAAGTGGGGCGACGACATCCCCGCCGGGTTCGACCTCTCCTCGCTGCGCCTGCTGGGCTCCGTGGGCGAGCCGATCAACCCCGAGGCCTGGATGTGGTATCGGGAGCACATCGGCGGCGACCGCTGCCCGATCGTGGACACCTGGTGGCAGACCGAGACCGGCGCCATCATGATCTCCCCGCTGCCGGGCGTCACCGCCGCCAAGCCGGGCAGCGCCATGCGGCCGCTGCCGGGCATCTCCGCTGACGTCGTCGACGACCAGGCCCAGTCCGTCCCCGACGGCGGTGGCGGCTACCTGGTCCTGCGCGAGCCGTGGCCGTCGATGCTGCGCACCATCTGGGGCGACGACGAGCGGTTCAAGGAGACGTACTGGTCACGCTTCCAGGACATGTACTTCGCCGGTGACGGCGCCAAGAAGGACGCCGACGGCGACCTGTGGCTCCTCGGCCGCGTCGACGACGTCATGCTCGTCTCGGGTCACAACATCTCCACGACCGAGGTCGAGTCCGCGCTCGTCAGCCACCCGAAGGTCGCGGAGGCCGCGGTCGTCGGCGCCACCGACCCGACGACTGGGCAGGCGATCGTCGCGTTCACCATCCCGCGCGGCGGCGTCGACACGGAGGGCGACGCGGGCGAGGCGCTCATCCAGGAGCTGCGCAACCACGTCGCGAAGACCCTGGGCCCGATCGCCAAGCCCCGCCAGATCATGCTCGTGCCGGAGCTCCCGAAGACCCGCTCCGGCAAGATCATGCGCCGGCTGCTCCGCGACGTCGCCGAGAACCGCAGCCTGGGCGACGTCACCACCCTGCAGGACTCGACCGTCATGGACCTGATCTCGTCCGGCCTCCAGTCGGGCAAGTCCGAGGACTGACACCCCCGCTTCCCGGGCCGGCAGCGTCTCACCGCTGCCGGCCCGTCGCGGAACCCGGCCATCAGCCGAAGCCAACCGAGCCAGAGGTCGCTGACGCGGAGCCTGCTGTCAGCCGGAGCCGGGCGAGCCAACAGCCAGACGACCACGAAGCCAGCGGTCAAAGCCAGCGAGCCCCACTCCATCGGACCAGGACCGACGAAGGGCGCGCCTGTCGTCAGCCGGAGCCGGCCGAGCCAAGCCAGACGACTACGTGGCCGGCGGTCAGAAGGCAGCGAGCCCAACTCCATCGAGCCGGGACCGATGGGTGGCGCGCCTGTCGGATAGATGCGTTCGGGCGCTTCCGGCCGCCGCTCGTGATTCCACTCGCGTAGTGGCCCACCCGGACAACCACGGCCGTCTTTGATCAACAGCAGAGCCGGTTCGGCCCGCAGCCTGGCGGGCAATGGATGGCGCGCGAGCCCGTCTCGGCCGGATGCACCTGGCGGCGTAGTCCCCACTCGTGATCCAAGTCGCGTCGCGGTCGCCCAGACAGCCACGACCGTCCTTCGATCACCAGACGCCGCGAACGCCCCTCGGCCCAGACCAGCATTCACACGCGGACCAGGCTTAAGAACGACCGCCCCCAGCAGCCACCACACATGATCCAAGGCGCGTCGCGGTCGCCCGCACGGCCACGATTGTCCTTCGTTCACCAGTCGCGGCGGATGACCCCGGTTGGCGGCGCCGGGGTGGTTCTCTCCCGGCGCGGCGGCGGGTGACCACGGGATGGGCGCGTATGCGCAACTCCAGCCACGCGCAAGCGTCGGCTGTGCGCCGCGCAGCGGCGCATTGGGGTGCGGGTGAGAATCCCCGCCGGGACCCGCCGCGCAGCGGTGGGGCGGAAGCACAGCGGTCGGGTGAGAAGCCCCGCCGGGACCCGCCGCGACAGCGGTGGGGCGGAAGCACAGCACAGCGGAAGAACAGCGGGGCGGCCCCCGGGACCGGGGCCGCCCCTACTTACGCGTAGGTGGAGCTACGCGTAGATCTTGACCGGCGTGTAGGTCTGGCGCGGGAAGATCTGCCCGACCTCGGCGTCGGTCAGGCCGAAGCGGCCCTGGGCCACTGAGCCGAAGACGCTGAACATGTTGTTGTACTCGGGGACGTCGCCGTTGGTGAGGGTGGTGAGGCCGTTCCAGTTGCCGAGGAGGTTGCCGGCGAGCTTCTTGCCGGACAGGACGATGACGCCGCCGCCCTTGCCGTGGTCGGTGCCGCCGCCGTTCTCCGCGACGCGGCGGCCGAACTCGGTGGAGACCATGACGGTGATGTTGGCGGCCAGGTCGCCCAGGTCGTCGAAGAAGGCGGCCATGCCGGCGGCCAGCTCGCCGAAGCGGCCGGCCAGGTAGCCGCCGCGGGTGCCCTGGTTCTCGTGGGTGTCGTAGCCGCCCATGCCGATCGTGGCGATGCGGACGTTGGCGCCGCCCTTGATGAGCTGGGCGAGCTCCTTGAAGGCGTTGCCCACGCCGGTGTACTTGACGCCCTCGGTGGGGGTGTAGCCCTTCTGCGCCAGCGTGGAGGCGAGAGTGAGGGCGTCGATGCCGGCCTTCACCGGGGCCTCGATCGGGTGGTTGGTGCCGGTGAAGAGCTTCTGAATGGCGTCGACGGTGGCCTGCTTGTACTTGCCGTCGCCGTTCACGTTGAGGGAGCCGACGCTGTTGAGCGCGAGCGCGCCACCGCCGCCCACGAGGGAGCGGGGCAGGGTCGAGCCGATGCCGATGGCGCGGAAGGCGGTGCCCGGGCCGAGCTTGTCGGCGAGGTTGGTCAGCCAGCCCATGCCGCCGGTCTCGGCGGGGAGGCCGCCGAGCTGGCAGATGTCGGTCGCGGCGAAGTGACTGCGGTCGAGGCGCCGGTCGCTGACGGCCGGGATGAAGGCCAGCTGGCCCCCGTCCAGGTACTTCTTCAGCGGGGCGAAGGACTGGTTGAGGCCGAACCCGCGGTCCAGCGGGATGGACCCGTTCTCCGGCAGCGTGAAGCTGGGGCGGACGCGCTGCAGGACCGCGTCGTTCATCGGGGCGAAGAGCGAGAGCCCGTCGGCGCCGCCGTACAGGAACACGTGGATGAGCGTGCCGGTCGGGGTGGCCGCGAACGAGGCCTGCGTGGTCAGGAACTGGCTGGTCGCGAGGGCGGTCGTGGTGGCCGCGGCGCCGACGAAGAACCGGCGGCGGGTGACGCCCTTGCCATCGTCCTGCTCGTCTTCCTGGCGGGCGAGCTCGAGGTACTCGTCGCGGGTCGCCTTCTGTTCCTCCTGCACCGCGACGGCCTCGGCGCGCAGGGCGGCCTCGAACCGGTTGGGGCCGAGCTTCAGCAGGTCGGGGCACTCAGGGTGCAGTGACGGGTGTTGTGCGCGCACTGTCTTCTCCATTGGTATGCCTCGACTTACCGGAGGTGGTGGTGGGGAGTGGCGAAGATCGCCCGGACGATGGAGGCGATCGCGCCGTTGAACGTGGCGTCGACGGGGGTGCTCGCGGTCGTCGCCGGGCCGAGGATGTGCAGGATCGCCAGGCGGCGGTCGTTGTCGAGCGTGACGTTGATGAGCTTCTTGGTCAGCGCGTCGAGGTAGGCACCCGCGGTCGCCGGCGGCGCGGCGATGATCGCCTCGGGCTTCTGCCAGGTGAACTGGCGGCGGCCGCCGGTGACGGCGCCGTACGCGTCGTTCCACTGGTTGACCATCGTGCCGGCAGAGGTCCAGGCGACGTAGACGTCCGGGTAGCCGTTGGGGGTCGGCAGCTCCATCGGGGCGTGGCCGTACTCCTCCAGCTTGCGCTTGATGTCGCCGAGGCCCTGGACCATCGGGCTGACGTTCATGTTGTTGGAGGTGAAGCCGGCCGGGGCCTCGGCGCCGATGCCCAGCGCGCGGTAGGTCGCGGTGAGGTACTCGCCCGGGCGGCGCACCTTCTGGCCGACGGACTCCCAGAACTCGGTGCGGCTCAGCATCGTCATGAGCACGGCCGGGATGTTGCTCTTCTTGTCCAGGTAGGTCTTCGCCATGGCGTCGACCAGCGTCTTCGGCGGCACGTCGGAGACGAAGCGGGTCGCGAGGTTCTGCGCCATGTACCGCGCGGTGTTCGGGTGCAGTGCGATGTAGCGGAAGTACGCCTCCTGGACGGCCTCGCCACCCTCAGCGGTCGGGTTCTGGTGCGAGAAGCCCATGATCTTCACGGGGCCGACGTAGTGCTGCTCCGGACGGTAGACGTACTGGTTGTCCCGGATGCTGCGACCGGTCTGCAGCATGGCGGCCTGCCGGACGTCGGTCTCGGTGTAGCCGTTGAAGGCGCCGACCGTGTAGAGTTCGAGGTTCTCGCGGGCGAGGTTCTCGTTGATCTGGTCCTTGGTCGACTCGTCCTGGTCGAGGTACCGCAGCAGCGCCGCGTGCTTGTTGCCGGCGACGAACATGTCGACGTAGTTGCCCAGCGCGTGCTTGCGGATGACGTCGCGCTCGAAGGAGGCGCGGATCAGCTCGTTGCCGTCGTGGAAGGCCGCGACGTGGAAGTAGTCGCCGAAGAAGTCGACCATCATCTCGAAGAGCTGGCGGTCGGAGAAGAGCTGCTTGGCGATCGCGTAGCGGACGTTCTGGTCGTCGGCCTGGATGCCCTTCTTGTCCAGGTCCTCGCGCTGGGCCTTCAGCTGCTCGTACGACATGGCCCAGGTGACCAGCTCGGCGTCGGCCTTCTGCTCGCCGCGCGTGAGCGGGATCGTCTCGGGCTTCAGCTGCTTGGCGATCCAGCCGTTGATGCCGAGCTTGTTGATGTCGGCGATCGTCTTGGCGTTCGGCCCGAAGGTCAGCCGCGAAGCGAGGTGCCGGACCGGGTCCTTGGTCGGCAGCACGGTCTTCGCGGTGACCTTGGCGTTCTTGGCGGCGTCGGCGGGGGTGCCGAACGAGTTGCCCGTGGTCGGCGTGTTCTTGCGGATGCCGAGGCCGGCCTGGCCGTTCATCAGGCTCTGGTTCTGGTCGACGTACGCCGGGGCGGCGGTGTCGACGGGCGTCTCGGCGCCGACGTTGGAGGGCTGGGTGCCCTCGCCGAAGAACTGCGTGACGGCGTAGGCGCCACCACCGATGAGGGCTGCCGCTCCACCGCCGATGGCGATCATCGCCGTGCGGCGGCGCCAGTTCGACGGCTGCTCGTCGTCGAAGTCCTCGTCATCGATGTCGGGCAGGCCCGCGCCGTAGTTGCGGGCGGTGGTGCTGGGGTCGTAGAAGTGCGGGCCCGAGCCGCCGCGGTCGGCGGGCATGGCGCGGTCGTAACCACGCCGGCCGCTGCCGGTCTGGTCCTCGTAGCCGGACTCGTAGTACGAGTCGGCGTACGGGTCGTAATTACCGTCAGGGCCCTGTCCCGGGCGCCGTCTCGGCACGTCTCGCTCGTTCATCTACAAATCCCGATTCCGACGAGGTGGGGGCTCACGTGCGTCGATCGGGAAGGTAGTAGGTGCCAAGAGCACCGACAAGCCGCGTATGAAGCGCTCTGACCAGGACTTAAGGAGTCGCGCGACCACCCACCGCGAAGATCACCGGGGACCTGCCGGGCTTAACCGTGCTGAGCTGCGGAAACAGGCCTTCTGACGGCAGCGGCCGGCCGCCGGAACAGCCTCATCAGCACAGATACATTTAAGGTGGTTCTGCACCGCAGCGGTCAGGCGAAAAGTCCGGTTAGTCGGACCTCGTGATACGTGTCGGCCTGACACGACGGGCCGGCGGCGATGGACATCCGGCGCTCGTCGAGGTCGAGGATCACGGCGTACAGCGACTCCGAGCGGTCCTCCTCCGTCGGCGCGTTCACGTCGTGCCGGCAGATCGCCTGCGGGTGGCCGCCGTGGTCCGCGAGCACCGCCTGGAGGTGCTTCTCATCCACAGGGAGCGTGCCGAGCAGGCGGCGCGCCCGGGCGCCGCGGAAGAACGACGAGCCGCCGAAGTCGCGGAACGTGTCGCGCACCGTCGGCAGCGCCTCGAAGTGGTTGGCGTGGGTGATCACGCCGTCGACCGGATGCAGCACGCCGACGTCACCGGGAGCGACCTCCAGATCGATCAGCTCCCCCGGTACACCCGCGGCGAACGCCTGACCGAGCAGCAGGTTGATGCTCGCGCTGCGCGGCGTGGAGCACGCCACCCGCAGCGCCGTGCCGAGCACGTCCTCCTCCAGCACGGCGCGGAGCAGGACGTGATAGGGCACGCCGCCGGGCCGGCCGTCGCGGTCGCTGGTGAGCATGTTGACGCACACGCCCAGGCCGGCGTCGTTGAACCCCGTCTTGGCCAGCATGCCGGCCTCGGTCAGCGTGAGCACCGTCGATCCACGCTCGTCCCGGGTCGCCAGCAGCAGCGTGTACGGGCGTTGCGCCGGGTGCCAGTCCCAGTTCTGCGCCAGGAGGGTGTGACCGGAGGCCGTCCGCCCGTCCAGCACGCCGATCGAGGTGCATTCCGTGTTGCCGTACAGCAGCTCCGTGCGCGCGTTGAGGGCGTAGATCTCCTCCACCGGTACACCGGCACCCTCAGCGACACCGTCGAGCATCTCCGCCACGCGGGGGGCGTGCTGCCGGGACGCGGCGCGGAACAGGCTGCCGGCGCGCCGGACGGCCGGGCGGTCGAGCCCCGTCGCCGCGAACCGCTCGATGTAGTTGGCGGTGTTCGCCGCGATCATCGAACGGGCGGCAGCACCGTAAGCGACGCCACACTCACCAGGTGTGCCCGAGACTTCGATCAGCGGCAACGGCAGGCTCATGCGCTGCACGCTAAGCGTGACCCACCCCTGCCGAGAACCCTCGGCGTTCCCCGGAGCGGCGGATCACACCCGGTCGCCTGGCAGGGATCCGGGCTCCGGGGCCCTACGCTGAGCTACATGAACCCCGCGGTAGACGACACGTGCGTCATGCTCGACGGGCCGTGGTCGCACCGCTTCGTCAGCGCCAACGGCACGAGGTTCCACGTCGTGGAGGCCGGAACCGGTCCGCTCGTGCTGTTTCTGCACGGCTTCCCCGAGTTCTGGTACGCATGGCACCACCAGCTCAGCGCGATCGCCGACGCCGGCTTCCGGGCGGTGGCCGTCGACCTGCGCGGCTACGGTGCGAGCGACAAGCCACCGCGCGGTTACGACGGGTACACGATGGCGGGTGACGTCGCCGGGCTGATCCGCGCGCTCGGCGAGCGGACCGCGCACCTCGTCGGCGCCGGGTACGGCGGCATGATCGGCTGGGCGACGGCGGCATTCCACCCGAAGCTGGTCCGGCGCCTGGTCGTGCTCGGCGCGGCGCACCCGCTGCGGCTGCGGGCGGCGCTCGCGACCGACCCCCGCGGCCAGCTCGCGGCCGCGCGACCGGTGCTGAAGTTTCAGCTGCCGCGCTTCGAGCACGTGCTGACCCGCGACAACGCCGCGCTGGTCGGCGAGTACCTGGCGATGTGGGGCGGGCCGGCGTGGGTCGGCACCGATGAGTACCGCGACTACGAGCACTGCTGCCGGCAGGCGATGCGCATCCCGCAGGCGGCGTTCTGCGCCCTGGAGACCTACCGGTGGGCGGCGCGGTCGGCGTTGCGGCTGCAGGGGTACCGCTTCGTCAAGCAGCTCCAGACGCCGATCACCGCGCCCGTGCTCCAGCTGCACGGCGCGCTGGACACGGCGGTGCTGCCGCGGACCGCGCAGGGCTCGGGCCGTTACGCGCAGGCCGAGTACGAGTGGCGACTGATCCCCGATGTCGGGCACTTCCCGCATCTCGAGCAGCCGGAGCTCGTGACCGGGGAGATCCTGCGGTGGATCAAAACGGGCTAGTCCCGTTCGCCGGTTGGCGGCCCGTTCCGGGCTGAAAACTGCATTCGTCTCTTGCGGTGTGTGGGTGGTTGGTGGTGCCGTGGTGGGGTCGCCCGCTGACGTCGTGTCTTCTTGGTTCGTTCCAGGCCGTGGGCTAGTCGGATGCTGGTGGTCACGCTGATGGGCCCTTCACTGTTGCTTCGAGCACGAGGACTAGATTCGCTGTCCCTCAGTGGCCGCCGCGGGCGACGCCTTGGCACGGTTCGGCGTGGGCAGGGAGGGCCACGTGTTGGAGGAGACGCAGGAGCGCGAGGAGATCATCGAGCGGATCGCCGCGCTGGACATTGGTAAGGCCACGCTCGTGTGCTGCGCCCGGCTGCCCGACCCGGCCAGGCCGGGTCGGCGGCTGCAGGAGGTCGACACCTACTCGACCATGACGAGGTCGTTGCTGCGGATGGCCGACCGGCTGCGGCAGCTCGGTGTGACGCGGGTGGTGATGGAGGCGACCAGCGACTACTGGAAGCCGGTGTTCTACCTCCTCGAGGCGGCCGGGTTCCAGACGTGGCTGGTCAACGCCCGTGACGTCAAGCATCTGCCGGGACGGCCCAAGACCGACCGGTTGGATGCGGTGTGGTTGTGCAAGGTCGCCGAACGGCAGATGCTGCGGCCCAGTTTCGTGCCACCGCCGGAAATTCGGATGCTGCGGGACCTGACCCGGTACCGGGTCGATCTCGTCGCTGCGCAGACAGCGGAGAAGAACCGGGCCGAGAAGCTGCTGGAGGACGCGCAGATCAAGCTGTCGGTGGTCGCCTCGGACATCTTCGGTGTCTCGGGCCGGGCCATGATGGCTGCACTGATCGCCGGTGAACGCGATCCGGGCCGGCTGGCGCAGCTGGCCCGCTCGACCCTCCGCCGCAAGATCGGCACGCTGGAGGAAGCGTTCGTCGGCCGGTTCAGCGAACATCACGCGTTCCTGCTGGCCAAGATGCTCACCCGGATCGACGCGATCGAGGCCGACATCGCCGACGTCGACGCCCAGATCGAGGTCCGCATCGCCCCTTTCGCGCAAGCGGCGACCCGGCTTGAGCAGATCCCCGGTGTCGGCGCGATCGCCGCCCGGGCGATCATCGCGGAGATCGGGACCGACATGAGCCGCTTCCCGACCCCGGCCCACCTGGCCTCCTGGGCCAGGTTTTCACCCAAGGTCAACGAATCCGCCGGCCGCAAGAAAGGCAGCAGCGCCACCGGACACGGCAACCCCTACCTGGCCCGCACCCTCGGCCAGGCCGCGGTCAGCGCCGCCCGGACCCCGACCTTCCTCGGTGAACGCTACCGTCGCATCGCCCGAAGACGCGGCGCGAAACGGGCCATCGTCGCTATCGGCCGGTCGACCCTCATCGTCATCTGGCACATCCTCGGCGACGCCCAGGCCACCTTCCATGACCTCGGCGCCGACTTCTACGACAGCCGGATCAACCCCGAGCGACGAGCCCGCAACCACATCCGCCAACTCGAAGCCCTCGGCTACACCGTCACCGCCGAACGACCCCAACCACAAGCAGCGTGAAGCAACATACGGCAGGTCCCGGCATCGCCGGGAGCTGCCGCACGCCCACTCACCCTCAGTTTTCGGACTAGACCCGATATTCCCGTAATTCGCTGACGTCTGCGCGGGGGGCCCAGCCCTGATACACGCCGTAGTCGAACTCCTCCAGGCCGAGCTCGGTGGCCACGGTCGCCTTGCCGCCGGTGTACTCGACGCGCAGCCATCCGTCGTGCTCGCCGAGCACGATGAACGGCTCGTCGCGCCAGAAGCACGTCGTGCGGACGTACGCGAAGTCGACCTCGCCGAGCGGCACCACCCGCCGGAACCGCCCGGGTCGCACCTCCTCGAATCCGTCGCTCGGATCCGGCCGGTACAGGCGGACGTTGTCGCCGTCCGGGCTGGCCTCGTACTCCGCGCCCTGCCAGCGGGCCGCGTAACCGTCCCGGATCACAGCTCCTGGCCCTTCCGCCACGCCGGCCCGTCGGCGTCGAGGCGGGCGATCAGCTCCTGCCTGCCGTCGCGCCGCAGCCGCCACAGCTCCGCGTGGTGCGGCAGCCGGGCGCTGTCGACCTTGAACTCGGCGATCACGTCGCTGGTCTCGCTCGGCGCGAACCCGTTGCCCCGGAACGGCGGGCGCTCGATGACCCAGCCCTCCATCGCCCGCATCCCCGCCTCGTGCGACCCGCCGTAAGGGATCCGGTACAGGTCGCCGCGGTACGCCTTCCAGCGCAGCACGTACGCCTCCTCGGCGTCCGGCTTGAACGACGAGCCCGCGTACCCCAGACCCAGCGCCTGATAGAGCTGCTCCGGCGTCTGCAGATGCGCCACCTCGCCGGCGCGGTGCACGAAGCCCGACACCCGGTCGTAGCCGCGCTCCAGGTAGTACGACAGCTGCTCGGGCGAGATCGGCTTCTGCATCAGCAGCGGCCCGCTGGCCGCCGGCGGCTCGAACGCCGGCCTCGGCTGCTGCACGGGGCTCGCCGCCGCCGCGGGCTGCACCGGCTCCGGCTCGTCGACGCCCAGGCCCAGCTCGGCGGCCCACGTCGCGAGCTGCACGACCTCCGTGCCCGGCAGCACCGCCCCGGTCGGCGAGTCCGGGTTGACCGCGAACGCCAGCTGGTCCCCCGGCGGCCAGTTGCGGATCAGCCGCGTGAACTTGATCCAGCTACCCTGCGTGTCCGCGCCGAGCCGGTCCGCCATCCGCTCCGCGGACGTGAACACGACCAGGTGCGGCAGGCCGTTCATGTGCTCGGTCCGCCACGACGCCGGGTCGATCAGCCCCTCACCGTTCCACTCCGGCACCAGGACCTTGGCCAGCAGCAGCGTCGACAGGAACCGGTCGGTGCTGTTGGCCTGCACCGCCTCGAACAGGTCCTGCTCGACCGTGTTGGCCGGCCGGAAGTCCCGCGCCTGCGCCGCGGCCGACTTCACCGGCACCGTCGCGGGCGGGGTGACGACCTCCGCGTCGACGACCTCGGCGTGCAGCCGCACCGGCGGCTCGTCGACGAGCTCGGGCTCGTAGACCGACTCGAAGAAGGACCTCACCTCGTGCGAGGGCGCCGCTCCCGTTGCGTTTTCGGCTGCTGTACCGGCGGCTGCACCGGCGGCGAAGAACGAGATCGGGGTGTCTTCAGCGGGCCGGCCGATCGCCTGGGTCGATTCGCTGTCGCCTCGGGGGGTGTCCTGCGCGCCGGTCCAGCTGCCTACCGCGTCGTCGGCGTCGGCGTGGCTGAACGCGGCACCGCTGCCTGTCTCAGACGTTGCCGTGGCTCGGCCGCTGGCCTCCTCGGCGCGGCGGCGGGCGTCCTCGACGGCGCTGGACCGGGCGACGCGCTCCTCGATCGCCCGCAGCTGCTCGGCCAGCTCGCGGGCGGCCTGCTCCTCGGCCGCCCTGGCCTGGGCGGCGCGCTCCTCGATCGCCCGCAGCTCGGCCGCCAGGTCGAGGCCTGTCGCCTCGTCGGACGGCCGCCACGGCTCGAACGTGCTCTGGGCGGCCGCCGCCTCGGCGTCCCGCTCTGCCTGCGCACGGGCCGCTTCCTGCGCTTCGAGGTCGCGGGCCTGCTGGGCCACCAGCTCCCGGGCGGCCTCCTGCGTGGCCCGCTCCTGCTCGGCCCGCTCCCATGCCTCCTGCTCCCGAGCTTCCTGTTCCCGGGCTTCCTGTTCGGCCAGCTCGCGGGCGGCCCGCTCACGGGCTTCGCGCTCGGCCCTCTCCCGGGCTTCCTGCTCCCGGGCTTCTTGCTCGCGTGCCTCCTGAGCGGCCCGGTCCCGGGCTTCCTGCTCGCGGGCCTGTGCGGCCTGCTCACGGGCTTCCTGCTCGCGGGCCTCTTGGGCGGCCTGCTCGCGGGCTTCCTGTTCGCGGGCGGCCTGCTGGGCGGCGATCTCCCGGGCCATCTGGTCGCCGTTGCTCTGCTCGAACGCGTCCGGGCCCCACGGCACCTGCTCGTGCGGCGCGCGGTCGGACAGCCCGGACGAGCGGCCCGGCATGTCGAACCCGGAAGGCTCGGCATCGGCGAAGAACGGGTGATCGTCCAGGTCCGAGACCCGCCCGAACCCGGCGGCCTTGGCTCGCCCCTTGACCGGCCCGAAGAGCGAACTCGGCTCGTCCACCGGCGCGGCAGGTTCGTCGGCGGGCGCGGGCGCCTCATCGACCTCGGGCGCCTCGATGTCCAGCCGGCTGAACCCTGGCCGGTCGAACACCGGCCGGTCGAACGGCAACGGCGGCTCCGTCTGCGGCCGCCGCGGCTCCTCGGCACGGGACCCCGCGGGTGCGGACAGGAAACCGCCCTGCTCCTGCGGCCCGCTCTCGCCCTGACCCGGGCGGGGCTCCTCGTCCCTGTCCCGCCCGCCCAGGAACCCACCTGGCGCAGGCTGCGGGAACCCACCCTCACGCGGTGCGCTCTCACCGGGCCGGAACGCGCCGGGGTCGACCAGCCCGGGACGCACCGGCAACCCACCCGGCGCGCCCTGACCAGCGGGCCGCTGCGGGAGAGCGCCCGGACCGCCGGGCTGAGGACCTTCGCCGACACTGGGTCGCGACGGCAGCGAGCCGCCACCGGGGGTCGGCCGGGACGGCAGCGAGCCGCCCTCTCCAGACCTGAACGCGGCCGGCACGTCAGCCTCGCCGCGCCCACCCGGCTGGCGGGTCGGCAGCGGCGGAGCGGTCGACAGCGGCAGGTCCGGGGGCGGCTGCCACGCCGCCGGGATCACCGGGTCGGCGTGTTCGGTGAAGATCTCGCCGAGGCTGCGTGCGGGTTCGCGGCGTGGCCAGTACCGGCGCGGATCGCCCTCACGGTCGTCCTGCCCAGGAGCGTCAGCACCGCGCGAGGGCAGGCCACCGGACTGCGGTCGCCCGGGAGCGGACGCCGAGCCACCACCAAGCGCCGTGGACGGCCGCGACGGCAAGCCCCCCGCCGGCGATGTCGGCCGCATCGGCAGACCGGACTCACCACCACCAGGCCGCGTCGGCAGGCCGGACTCGCCACCGGGCCGCGTGGGCAGCCCGGAAGCACCAGGCTCCGCACCGGGTCGCATCGGCAGACCAGACGAACCGGCGGACCCGGGAGCAGGTGACGTCGGGCGCATCGGCAGGCCACCAGGACCAGCCTCGGCACCACCCGGACGCCCCGCGAAGCCCGACGCACCGGACTCACCGGCACCGGGCCGCATGGGCAGACCAGACGAACCGGCGGACCCGGGAGCGGGCGACGTCGGGCGCATCGGCAGGCCGGACGACTTGGACTGCGCTGCCGGGCGGGTGTCGGCACCAGGTGACCAGCCCGGCGCGCGGCTGGGCGCCTCGGACTGCAGGTCGCCGAAAAGCTCGCGTTCGCCCGGCACGTCCAGCGACGAACGGTCCGAATCGTCGAAGAGCCCAGACCGGCCCGTCGGCGGCGGAGCGGCAGCGGGCGTCACCGGCGGCCGGGGACGGCGGAAGTCGGCGGGCCGGTCATAGCCCGCGGCCCCAGTCGTGCGCTCGTAGTTGATCGGCCGATCGGCCCGCGTCGGCAGGAACGCCCCGGGCGGCGCCACGTCAGGCGGCGGCACGTCCCGCCTCGGCGGCGGCCCCGCAGGCGACCGCCCGGCGAGCCCCGACTGCCCCGCGCCCGCGAACCCACCGGCCCCCGAACCTCCGGCTCCCGGAGCACCGGCGCCGGCACCAGGCATCCCGGACCGGGCGCCGCCCGCTCCAGCAGCCCCGGGCCCGGAACCAGGCGGCGCGGAGGTCGGTGCGGGCGACGACGACTCGGCGGCCTTCATGCGATGGCGCTCGATCGGCGTCGGGGCGGGCTGGTTGGGCACGCCGCGGACCGGCACCTGCGCGGTCGCCCTGGCCCGCGGGCCGGACGCCTGCTCGATCCTCGCCCGGGCCCCGAGCGTGCGCCCGGGCAGCCGGACGTCGCCGCGAGTGATCTGGGTCACGAACCACGACGGCAGGTAGCCCTCGATGGGCAGGCCGGGGTTGACCGCCAGCCACCACTCGACGTTGGGCCAGATGCCGGACAGGTCACGGAACGGCACCCGCCGATGCGTGCCCGGATGCCCGGCGAGGCACTCCCGGAGCGCCTCGGGCGACGTGAACGCCAGCACGTGCGTGCGGCCCTCGGTCGTCCAGGTGCCCCAGCCGGAGTCGCCGCTCTGCACGCCCTCGGGCGCGATGGGCAGCAAGATGTCCGTCCGCGCCAGGATGCGGAAGTATTGCTCCTGGTCATTGGCGCGCAGGGCGTCACGCATGGCGCCCTCAGCCTCGGTGGCCGGCTGCCACTCGCTCACGGCCACCCCCTCTGTCGGGCTCGGAACCGCCGCGCTCGCGAAACTTAACCTATACGGCCACGGCAATCCGAGGGGTGCGACCCTGCAAGCGCTCCGGCCAGCATAGCGATCCAACCGCCTCCGAACCCAGGCCTGTCTCACGAGCGTCACCGTCCGAGGGTCGAACGACTACGATCTGCGCATGCCAGGAGCCGTCAGAACGGCCTTTCTGAGTGTTTCATGCTGCTTCGTCGCATTCTTTGTCGCACCTCCGACGGTCGAGGCGCACGCTCCATCTGCCTGCCCGGCCCCGATCCGGCCACCCGCGCCCGCCCCGACCTCGCTTCCCTGGCCTTCGCAGATGTACGACCACCGCAAGCTCGACCCCCTCGCCGACGGCCACGGCGTGACGGTCGCCGTCGTCGACTCGGGTGTCGACGCCGGGCACCCGCAGCTCCAGGGCGCGGTACGGGAGGGTCCAGACCAGTTCCAGGAGGGCGGTTCGCTGGTCGACTGCGTCGGCCACGGCACGGGCGTGGCGGGCATCATCGCCGCGCGCCCCGTCGCCGGTTCACCGCTGCGGGGCCTCGCCCCGGCCGCGACGATCCTGGCGATCCGGGTGAGCGAGCTGGTCGAGCTCGAGGACGGCAGCACCGCCGGCCGGCGCGGCACCCCAGCAGGCGTCGCCGCGGCGATCCGGTCGGCCGTCGAGCTGGGCGCCGGGGTGATCAACCTGTCGCTCGTGTCATACCAGGACAATCCCGGCGTACGTGAGGCGGTCCGCTTCGCGGTGTCGCGCGACGTGGTCCTGGTCGCCGCAGCTGGGAACAGGTTCGCGGAGGGCAACCGGACCCCGTTCCCCGCCGCGTACGACGGTGTGATCGGCGTCGGTGCCATCGGCCCGGACGGCCAGCGCCTGCCGGGCTCGCAGACCGGCCCGTACGTCGACCTCGTGGCCCCCGGCGGCCGCGTCGTGACGACCTCCCCACCCCGCGGCCTCGCCATGGTGGAGGGCACGAGCTTCGCGACGCCGTACGTCGCCGCCACGGCAGCCCTGCTCCGCCAGTACCACCCGGAACTGACGGCACAGGAGATCGCCGCCCGCCTCACGGCAACCGCCGACGGCGGCACGGCAGGCCCGGGCTACGGCGCCGGCGTGCTGAACCCCTACCGCGCACTGACAGAGGAGACCGGCGCCCATCCGACCCGCGCCGGCCGGCCACTCCCTCCGATCGCCACGGACGCACACGCAGCGGAGCGCGCCGCGGCCGAGCACCGGACGCTCCTCCTCGCCGCCCTGACCACCGGCGCGGCCGCGCTGCTCCTGCTGGCCGCGGTCGTCCTGCCCCGCGGCCGCAACCGCCGCTGGCGCCCAGGCCTCCAACGCCTCCCCGAACCCACCGACACCACTCCCGACCGCTCAGCCCCCGCCTTCACCCCGCGCCGCTGACAACCCGACCAGAAACACCGTGCCGTTCGCTTCCCTTCGGACGAAAGACACGGGCCTCTCCCAAACCGGCGAGCGCCGGGGGCGACCCCCGACGCTCGTCGAACCTGCCCGCAAACCGCGAGGCGACGGGCATGGCAGGGGCCCGGTCCGCGAGCAGGTGCGGACCGGGCCGTCCTCCGGGCGCCTCAGCGCTGGGGGAACAGGTGCCTGTTGCGCTGCTCCGTTTCCAGGTAGCGGCGCATGGACTCGTCCAGGGCGACCTTGATCTCCCGCAGCGTCGCGGCCAGGTCGGCGCCGGCGCGCTCCCAGTTGGCCTGGCGGGCGGCGTACGCCTGCTGGGACTCGCCCTGCCAGCCGGCGGTCAGGCGCCGGCCGAGCTGTGAGACCTCGTCGAGGCGGGCGGTGAGCGTGTTGAGCGCGCTCTGGATGGACTGCCCGGCGTGGTCCATGGCGGCGAAGTTGACCACCAGTGTGTCGTCCATGAGTGTCTCCCCCGGCTCAGAGCGGCAGCTGCTTGGTGCCGATGCCCCGGAAGCGGGCGCCGGCGTCGGTGTCGGAGACCTCGTAGTTGCGGCCGGTGGAGCGCAGGCCCTCGGCGGTCTCCAGCAGGTTCTTGTTGAGCGTGTCCTGGTCGCGGTGCCATGCCTGCTTGACCGTGTCGAACGACCGGCCGCCCGCGCCCTGCCAGCCGGTCCTCGTCGTCTCCAGCTCGCGCATCAGCGTGCTGAGCATGGTCTGCAGCTCGCCGTTGACCTGCTCGAACCGTTGTGCCGCCGATTGCAGCTCGGCCTGCTGCGCCTGTGTCGTCTGTGCCACGGTGCTCACCCCGTCTCTCGTGTCGCGGACTCGCCGACCGTATCGGCAGTCACCGATCCGCAACCAGACGTAATTCCTCCCTGTGGATAACTTCCGGCATTTCGCCGCTCCTTTACGATGGTGCGCGTGGCGGATGGCCGGTCGTTCATCAAGTGGGCCGGTGGGAAGACCCGGTATGCGACGCAGTTGATCGCGATGGCGCCACCGTTCACGGGGCGCTATTGGGAGCCCTTCATGGGCAGTGCCGCGGTGTTCTTCGAGTTGCGGCCGGCCAAGGCGGTGCTGTCGGACGCCAATCCCGAGCTCGTCGCCTGTTTCCGCGCCGTGGCCGCGCATCCGGAAGCGGTCATGCGGCGGCTGGACGCGCTGCCCAACACGGCCGAGCGGTTCGCCGCGGTCCGGGCGCAGAATCCCGACGATCTGACCGACATCGAGCGGGCCGCCCGGGTGATCTACCTCAACAAGACCGCGTTTCGCGGGCTTTGGCGGGTCAATCGGCGGGGCGGGTTCAACGCACCTTATGGCGCTTACGACCGCCCGTACTATCGCCGGGAAACGCTGCTCGCGGCGTCGGCGGCACTCGCCGGGGTGGACATCCGGCTGTGCGATTTCGAGGAGCCGCTGCGTGAGGCGGCGGCGGGCGACTGGGTGTTTCTCGACCCGCCGTATCTGCCCGAGGGCGGGTTCGCGGATTTCAAGCGGTACACGCCGGGGCAGTTCCGCGACACGGACCACGAGCGCCTCGCCGCCGCGATGCGGGCCGCCACCGGACGCGGAGTCCTGATCACCATGACCAACAGCGACACCGACGCCACCCGTCGCATCTACGGCGACTTCACCGCCACGACGATGGCCACGCGCCGCGACATCAACCTGCGGTCCGACGCGCGGGCCAGCTCGGACCTGATCCTCACGAACTACTGAGCGCGACCTCCGGGTCGAGCGCCGGTCCGGCCGGCAGCAGCGCGACGAACTCGCCGGGCACCATGACCGGCTCCACGCCCTGATAGCCGAGGCCGGACAGGACGCCCGCCACGGGAAGGGCGTGCCTGCGGCCGAGATCGGTGATCAGTGTGAGGTTTCCGGAGTCGGTACGGACCAGCGCACCCCCACCCGGCGCCACCACGATCCGGTCGGCCAGCACCGCGCCCGAGGCCGACGCCGAGGACGTCTGCAGTGCGGCCCCGAGGTCGGGCAGCGTGTTGCCGGTCGTGATGGCGGCCTCGCTGGTCGTACACGCGACGCCGGAGACATCGTCGAGAAGCTCAGGCACCTCGGAGGGCAGGCCGGCGCCGGACGCGAGCGGGTGGACGGGCCGGTCCCCGACCAGCGCGGCGAACTCCCCCGGTGTCAGCGGCTGCGGCCTGACCTGCAGGAGCGCGGCCTGCAGCGGGGTCACCGAGGCGAGCCCGCCGGCCGTCACGACGAACGCGTCGGCCCTGTCCCCGGTGCGGACCTCGAACAGCTGCCCGACCGTGCCCGCGGCGACCTTGCGCCCGCGGTCGGCGATGTCGGGGACGACCAGGTCAGGGCCTGATGGGATGGCGTGCAGGAGCGCCTGGGCGACCTTGGCCTGGCCGCGTCCCGACCACACCAGCGCGGGCAGGACGCTCCCAGGCTGTCTGATGAGGTGTTTTCGCCCGTGTACGACCAGGTACAGGCTTTCTGTCGTTCCTTTCGCCAGCAGCGCCCCGGTCCCGAGCGGCGCGCCGTCGCGTGGCGCGTTCGCGCCGACGAACAGCACCGACTCGCCCTGCTGCGCGCAGACTGCCCACGCCCCGCGGTGGAGGCTCTTCGCGGGCGGCAGCGACGCGGGCGCGCCCGGAATGCCGAGCGGCGCGCCGCGGGGCGCCCCGGCCAGCGCCTTCCTGCCGACCGACACGGTTTTCGCTCCGGCGCGGTTGATGATGAGCAGCGCGGACGCCTGATTCAGGACTGGATGGACGCGTTGGTCGCGATACACAAATAGGGCGCCCGACTCCTTCTCCACAATGATCGCTGTTTCGTCGCGCCATTTGCCGGAGGTGCCGGGGACGATCAGCGCATAAGCCGCGGCGCCTCCGATGCCGAGCGCCGCGAGTAGCACGCCGACCAGCGTTGCCCCTGCTACGCGCCGAAACGGCGATCTCGGCGGGTCGCCCTCGCGCATGACCAACGCGGCCACGACCCGCTGGACCATGAACTGATACGAATGCAGCTGGTCCTGCCGCGACGCCATGCAGCCCCTCCGAAAATGTCGTACCGGCGCTCTACGATATTCCGTGGATCGCATAGGCGGGGGGCGATATGAGGAAGGTCCTGTACGTGGTGCTGGCGCAGGCCGCGCTGGCGCTGTCCGTCCTGGCGTGGACGGTGCACCCGGCGTGGGCCCTGGGGTTGGTGGTGGCGCCGGTCGGCCTTCTCGCCCGCTCGCGTGGCACCGCTGTCCGGCCCTTCGTGACATCCGTAGACATCGATGGTGTCGCCGCGGGCGTGGTGGAGGACGCCGACGGTCTGGCCGCGATGCTCCAGGTCGGCGACCTGTCCGATCTGCTCGGCGACGCCCCGCCGCCGCTCCCGCCACTGAGCACGCTGCTGCCCCCGCCCGCCCCGGACCTTCCGAACCTACGCGTCCAGCTGCTGATCAGCGCGACCGCCGCCCTCGACCGCGACGCGTCCCCCTCCGCCGTGTCCTACCGGCAGCTCACCGACGGCCAGGTCCTCGCACACCAGCGGGTCCTGTTGTGCGTGCGCGCCCGCCGCGCCGGCGGCTTTCAGCGCGAGGACCTGGAGCACACGCTCGTCGCCGCGGTCCGCCGCGTGTGCCGCCAGCTCACCAAGGCCCACCTGCCCGCCCACCCCCTCTCAGCACCGTCGGCCTCGGCCGCGCTCGCGGAGATCGCCGGCGACCGGCCCGGCCTGCCGACCCGCGAGACGAGGCGCGGCCTGGAGGTCGGCGGCCTGCACCAGGCGGTGTTCAGGCTGCGCCGCCGCCCGCGGGAAGGCCCGTTCGCCACGCATCTGCTGACGCTGCCGTGCGCCGCCGTGACGGTCGCCCTCACCGCCGCCGGCGACGACCCGTGCCGCGCCGCGCTGACGATCCGCCTCGCGGCCCCGACCCCGGCCGCCCTGGACCGGGCGACCGCCGCGCTGCACCGCCTGGCCACCACCCACGACGCCGCCGTCACCCGCCTGCGCGGCGCCCAGCTCGACGGGCTGGCCGCCACGCTCCCCCTCGGCGGCGGCGCCCCGTCGAGCACCGCCGCGCTCGCCGGCCTGCTCACCGGCCGCGACGACCTGACCCCCGACGGCACCCCGGCCCGACCCGTCACCGCCGCCGACCTCGCCTCCCTCCAGCCCACCCCCGCCCCGGCCGGCCTCATGCTCGGCCGCGACCGCCGCGGCGCTCCCGCCGTCATCCACCCGTTCCGCGCCCAGCCCACCCGCGCCGTCCTGATCGGCGGCGCCCGCTGCGTCCAGCTCCTGACCTTGCGCGCCCTGGCCGTCGGCGCCCACGTCACGATCCAGTCGTCCCGCCCCGACACCTGGTCCCCGTTCCTGCGCTCCCTCACCGGCGAGCAGATCACCCTGCTCCCAGCAACCCAGCCCGCCGCCCTCCCCGCCCCGACCCCCACCCACCCCCAACTCCTGATCCTCGACCTCGACGCCGCCCCCACCGCCCGACCCGCGGCCGCTGCTCACCGCACTCCCACCGCCAGCTCCAGGCCCGCCGCCACCCCTGCTCACGCCAACGCCCCCAGACCCGCTCTCACGTCCACACCTGCGCCGTCGACCGGCTTCACTCCCACTCCCGTCGATGGCCCTGACGCAGATCTCGTTGTCGGAGCCGGCTTCCCTGCCATCTCGACCGAGTCCGCTTGGCGCGCCACCCTCGTGATCCGTGACGGGCTGACGCTCGCCGATGCCGACCTGCTGACCGAGGCCGACCTCGTCTTCCTTCAGCCCCTGACCCCAGCCGAGGCCACCATCGCCACCGACGTCCTCGGCCTGACCGCTTCAGCCTCCTGGCTGACCCGCATCCCACCCGAGATGCTCGGCACCGTGATCAACCACCACACCCTCCGCTGGACCCACCTGTCCCCAACCCCCATCGAGCTCCAGCTCATCGGCCGCCCCACCCGCTGACCCAGACCACCTTGCGCGTGGCCACTCCGTCCTGACCCAACGGACCGCGACCGCTACCAACATCCACGAACTCCACAACGCACATCGCGGCCCACCACACCGGCCTCGTCCTTCTCGAACCCTTGACCCGAGCAAATGCCGCTGTCGCCGCCGATGTCCCTGGTCCAAATGCAGGAGCCGCCTATTCCCCCAAGCTCCAATCCACCGACGCTTCCCGGGAATGCAACGCCCGGGCCTTGGAGATGCGCAGAAGGGCACCAGGATGCAGCAGCTCACCGCGTCCCGATCGGGCTTGACGGCCGTCGGCGCTTGTTCGGTGCAGCCGGCTGGGGCAAACGGCGAGGGTCGATGGCTGGACTCGATGGGGCACGGCGGACGCCGGGCACCGGATGCGGCGCGCAGGCGCGGAAGCCGCCGCCTCGCGCCGAAGGCGCGCGGTAAGCGCAGCGCGCAGGCGGTGCGAGCGCAGCGAGCATTGGGGTGCGGGTGAGAATCCCCGCCGGGACCCGCCGCGACAGCGGTGGGGCGGAAGCACAGCGGTCGGGTGGGAAGCCCCGCCGGGACCCGCCGCGCAGCGGTGGGGCGGAAGTACAGCGGCGGAAGTACAGCGTCGCAGCTAGCACCACCCTGGTGGGGCGTGGCACGATCACCCGCATGGGAATCCTGATCCGGCTCGGCGTGAGTGCGTTCACGGTGTGGCTGGCAACGCTGGTGATCCCGGGCATCACTGTTGGGGGGACGACTGGGCGGACGGTGCTCACCGTGCTCGTCGTCGCCGCGATCTTCGGGATCGTCAATGCGGTGTTGCGCCCGATCATCAAGACCATTGGGTGCTGGGCGTATCTGCTGACGCTCGGACTGATCTCGCTGGTCGTCAACGGGCTGCTGTTGATGCTGACGAGCTGGATCGCCGAGCAGTTGGACCTGGCGTTCCACGTCGAGAACTTCTGGCCGTCGGCGGTGCTCGGGGCGCTGTTCATCGGGATCGTCAGCTGGGTCATCAACCTCGTGATCCCGGACGGTGGCGACAAGGACCGAAACCAGCGCCGGCAGCCCCCGCCGTCGCGGCAGCAGCAGTACTACCCCCGCAACTACAGGTAGGCGAACGACCCGGTGAGGGGCGGTTGGCCGACCGCCCCTTACGGTAAGAGGCGTGGAACCGCTGCGCCGTGGGTATTTGTCCGCATTGTCCGCCAACATCATGTGGGGCGTGTTCCCGCTGTACTTCCGGGCGCTGCGGCCGGCGGGGGCGGTGGAGGTGCTCGCGCACCGGATCGTGTGGTCGCTGATCTCGGTGGCGGTGCTGCTGACCGTCCTGTCGCGGTGGAAGACCCTGAAGGCGCTGGTCAAGGACGGCAGGCGGCTCGCCGGGATCGCCGCGGCGGCGGTGTTCATCGCCGTCAACTGGGGTGTCTACATCTTCGCCGTCGACACCGACCACGTGGTCGAGGCGTCGCTGGGGTACTTCATCAACCCGCTGTTCGTGATCCTGCTCGGCGTGCTGGTGCTGCGCGAGCGGCTGCGGCGGCTGCAGTGGGTCGCGCTCGGCGTCGGCCTGGTCGCCGTCGTCGTGCTGAGCGTGGACAACGGGCGGTTGCCGTGGATCGCGCTGACGCTGGCCGGTTCGTTCGGGACGTACAGCCTGATCAAGAAGCGGCTCGGGCTGCCCGCCGGTGAGGGGCTGTTCCTGGAGTCGGCGGTGCTGACGCTGCCGGCGCTCGCGTTCCTGGCGTGGCTGGCGAGCCGGCACCAGGAGACGTTCGTCACGGTGTCGACCTGGCACACGATCATGCTGGCGGGCAGCGGCCTGCTGACCGCGGTGCCGTTGCTGCTGTTCGCGGAGGCGGCGAACCGGGTGCCGCTGTCGGGTCTCGGGATCCTGCAGTACCTGACGCCGACGCTGCAGCTGCTGCTGGGCGTGCTGGTGTTCCACGAGCCGATGCCGCCGGTGCGGCTGGCCGGGTTCGCCGTCGTGTGGTGCGCGCTCGCGATCTTCACCGCCGACGCGATCCGGCACAGCCACAAGCGAAGGGCGGCCGCCGTGAAGGAGCCGGCGACCGCCGTCCGTGAAGCGGTGTGAGTCAGACGACGAAGGTCAGGCGTCGAGGGCGAGCAGGGGCGTGCCGTCCGCCCCGCGGATCTCGATCTTCTGGATGTTGTCGCGCCGGAACTGGCTGTGCGCCTTGAGCTCGTACTCGTCGCCGGCGCCGGCGGTCCACGAGTCGAGCTCCTCGGGTTCGCCGGACTTCGGCACGACGTAGAGCTTGTACGTCCACTTGCCGTAGCCACCGCCGGGCTTGTAGGCGCACCGCATCCGCACGAGGGTGCCGTCGTCGAGCCCTTCGATCGCAAGGCTGGCGGTCACCGGTACCGTAGCCGCGACCTCCTGCATGGCCACGAAATCGGGCTGTCCGAGCCCCGCGGACCGCACCCCGAGCACGGCGAGCACGCCCAGGCAGGCGGCGACGAGCGCCGTCCCCGCGGTCTGCCAGCGACGGCGGCGCCGCTCGGTGCGCCGGCTGTGCCGCGCCCGGTCGAGCACCCGCGGCAGCAGCGGATCAGCCCACGAAGCATCGGCCGGCGAAGGAACGGCGGACGGACCGGCCCACGAAGACGAAGGCGAAGACGCGACCGACGGACCGGCCCACGAAAGGTCCGAAGACGAGGACGAAGACGAGGACGAGGACGAAGACGAGGACGGCGGCACAGCCGAGGGACCGGCCCACGAAGCGACGCCAGGATCAAGCTTGCCGAGCAGCTCCGGCAGGTCGCCGAACTCCGCCACCTCCGCCTGGCACTCCGCACAGCTCGCCAGGTGCCGCTCATACGTGTCGCGCTCCTCGGGCGACAGCGCCCCGAGCACGTACACGGCCGAGTCATGGAGGTGTTCACACCTCATTGCCCACCCCCAACTCCTCCAGGACGACCTTCAGCGAACGCAGTGCGTAGTAGGTCCGCGACTTGACGGTGCCCGGGGGCACGCCCAGTCGTTCGGCCGCCTCGGCGACCGAGCGTCCCTGGTAGAAGCACTCCACCAGGACCTCGCGGTGCGGTCGGGAAAGCCGGTTCAGTGCCTCCGCCAGGACCCAGGACTCCACCGCGCGCTCGGTCTCGTCGACCGCGACCGGAGCCTCCGGCAGCTGGTCGGTGAAGACCTCGCCGACCCGCGCGGAGCGTCGCCGCCACGCGTCGATGGCAAGGTTCCGAGCGGTGGTGAAGAGCCAGGCCCGCACCGAGCCGCGCGCCGGGTCGAGCGCCTCCGGGTGTTGCCAGGCCCGCAGCAGGGTCTCCTGCACGAGGTCCTCGGCCCGTTGACGGTCTCCGCCGGTCATTCGCAGCGCGTGGGCGAGCAGCGCGTCTCCGTGCTCCTTGTGGAGCGCCTTCAGCAGCAGGTCAGCATCGTCTGTACTCACGCTTTGGCACTATCCGCATCCCTTCCACTGGCTTCTACGCACTAATACGCACAGCGGTTCAAGGTGGCGTCACATGTCATTCACCCGACATCCCTAGGGTCGCGTGTCATCCCCCGTCGCTGATCAGGATCAGGAGCCCGTAATGTCGGATACCCATCGCCGGCCGTTACCGTTCATCGGCGCGGCCAACGTGACGCACGGCGGCCGTGACCGAATGACCTGCCTGTACCGCTGTGGCAACGCCTGCGAGCACCCGGTGCCGAACCAGTCCGACAACCCGTACTTCACCGACCAGGTGAACGCGGTGTCGCGGCGGGGCGTCATGCGCGCCGGCGCGCTGGTGCTGGGCCTGGCCGGGGCGGGAGCCGCCGTCGGGACGCCCGCGTTCGCCGCGCCGGCTGGGGAGGCCGTCGAGCCTGACGTGGTGGTGCCCGAGGTCGACACGTTCGCGGCGAAGAGCCCCGAGCCGTCGCAGCTGACGTTCAAGGCGGTCACGCCCAACCAGGTCGACGGCATCGTCGTCCCCAACGGGTACGACCACGCCGTCGTCATCAAGTGGGGCGACGAGGTCGTGCCGGGCGCGCCGCGGTTCAACGTCGCGAAGCAGTCCGCCGACGCGCAGTCGAAGCAGTTCGGCTACAACAACGACTTCGTCGCGGTGCTGCCGCTGGACCGCCGGGGCGAGCGGGCGCTGCTCGTGTGCAACCACGAGTACACCAACGAAGACCTGATGTTCCCGAACTTCCCGGGCATCGACGGGCTGTCGGTCGAGCAGCTGCGCACCGCGATGGCGGCGCACGGCATGTCGGTGGTCGAGCTGGAGCGGGTCGGCGACTCGGGTCGCTGGACCCCGGTGTCGCGCGGGTCGCGGCGGTACAACCGCCGGATCACCGCACTGGCGACGCACTTCAAGATGACCGGCCCCGCGGCCGGCCACGCCCTGCTGAAGACCGCGGCGGACCCGTCGGGCCGCGACGTCATCGGCACGCTCAACAACTGCGCCGGCGGCGTGACCCCGTGGGGCACGATCCTGTCGGGCGAGGAGAACTTCAACCAGTACTTCGTCGGCGCCGAGACCGCCGTCGAGCCGGCGAAGACCCGGTTCAACCGGTACGGCATCGACACGGTCAACCACTACCCGTCGGGCAGCCGCAAGTGGGACCGCGCCGACGCCCGCTTCGACCTGACGAAGAACCCGAACGAGGCCAACCGCTTCGGCTGGGTCGTCGAGATCGACCCGTTCACGCCAGGCTCCACCCCGCGCAAGCACACCGCGCTGGGCCGCGTGAAGCACGAGGGCGCCAACATCATCATCGCCAGGAACGGCAAGGCCGTGGCGTACATGGGCGACGACGAGCGTTTCGACTACCTGTACAAGTTCGTGTCGGACAAGAAGTTCGACAGCGGGAAGTCCTACTTCGCCCGCCGGCACAACCTGACGCTGCTGGAGTCGGGTTCGCTGTACGTGGCGAAGCTCGGCTTCACGTCGGCGGCGGAGATCGACGGCAGTGGCAAGCTGCCCGCCGACGGCGCGTTCAACGGCACCGGCGAGTGGGTCGCGCTGGTCAAGGACGGCAAGTCGCAGGTCCCCGGCATGTCGGTCGAGGAGGTGCTGATCTTCACGCGCCTCGCGGGTGACGCGGTCGGCGCGACCAAGATGGACCGCCCCGAGGACGTCGAGCCCAACCCGAAGACCGGCAAGATCTACGTCGCGCTGACGAACAACACCGCGCGCGGCCCGGCCGGCAAGGCGCCCGCCGACGAGGCGAACCCGCGCACGAACAACAAGCATGGCCACATCTTCGAGATCACCGAGGACCAGGGCGACCACACGGGCACGACGTTCACCTGGACGATCCCGATCGTCTGCGGTGACCCGAAGGACCCGGCGACCTACTTCATGGGCTTCGACAAGGCCCAGGTGTCGCCGATCTCCTGTCCCGACAACGTCGCGTTCGACGGCGCCGGCAACCTGTGGATCTCCACGGACGGCAACGCGCTCGGCACCAACGACGGCCTGTTCGCGGTGCCGCTCGAGGGTCCGGAGAAGGGCCACCTGAAGCAGTTCCTGACGGTGCCCTACGGCGCCGAGACCTGCGGCCCGTGGATCCACGGCGACAACAAGAGCGCGTTCGTCGCGGTGCAGCACCCGGGTGAGATCACCGGCGCCTCGATCGAGAAGCCGGCGTCGAACTGGCCCGACGGCGACTTCGCCAAGCCGGGCGTCGCGGTGGCGTGGCGGGTGGACGGCCGCAACATCGGCGTCTGAGCCGTATCTCTGTGGCGGGTGTCTCCCCTGTACGAGGGGGAGGCACCCGCTTCACTGTTCGGCCAGGACCGTCGCCAGGTGGTGCGCGGTGGCCAGCAGGCGGGTCCGCACGACCTTCGCCGATGACATCAGCTCGGCGGGCGGCAGCGCGCACGCCAGCACGACCCGGCGGTCGGGGTCGCGGTCGTTGACGACCATGACGGCCGCGCAGGCGAGGCCCTGGCGGAACTGGCCGATCTCGATCTGCATGCCGCGGCGGTCGCCGGCGGCGAGGTCGGAGTCGAGCGCCTCGGGCGAGGTCAGCGTCGCCGAGGTGTAGGCGCGCATCCCGTACTCCTTCAGGAACCGCCACCGCTGGTCGGCGCTCATCGTCGCGAGCAGCGCCTTGCCCAGCGCGGTCGCGTGCGCGGCCTCGTCGTAGCCGGGCACCAGGTCGTCGAGCGGCGGCGTCCGCGGGCCCTCGGCAGCGGCCGTCACGGCGATCCTGCCGCCGATGAAGCGCCCCAGGTAGTGGCTGTACCCCGTCTCGGCGGCGGCGCGGCGCAGCCGGTCCGTGACGGCGCTGGGCCCCCGGAACGCGAGCACCAGCTCCCGGTAGCGGTCGGCGATCTCCAGGCCGACCACGTAGGTGCCGTTCTCGCGGCGGATGACGTAGCCCTCGTACGCGAGGGTGCGCACCAGGTGATAGGTAGTAGCGACCGTGAAGTCACATCGCCTGGCGATCTGCTTCACGGTGAGGCCGCGTGGTGACTGACCCACGGCCTCCAAGACTCGTAGTGCCCTCGAAACGCTCCGGATGAGGTCCGAGGGTTCGGCCTGTGGATCCCGCACCGCCGCCCTCCCCAGCCGCAGCAGTAACTGGATTCACACCATATGAAACTGGAGCGGGTCCAGGGAACACTTTGATCATTTCTGGAGCCAGGTCAGGGAATCCGGCGGCTCTACACATAGCGATGAATAGCCCATTCTGGACATGGGTCATGTGCAGTCACGTTGTCGACACGCCGTGTAGCGTGAGTAATGCTCAGGCCGCGACCGTGGCATCTGTGGAAGTAATGGGTGCGCGCTTGAGTAACCGTCGCGCGAGTTCCGCCAAGCCGCTCCTGGCTGTCATCACGCCGTTGCGAGTTGTTGCGGGGGCAGGTACCGGCGCCAGGTCGCTATGAGCAATATGGCTGGACATGCCGAAGCCCCGGTGCGGTCGTCGTGACCGCCCCGGGGCTTCGGAAAGGATCAGTTGGTGCGGTCGGCGATGAAGTCGCAGAGCGACTCGAGGGCCGCGCGCGCCGGCACGTGCGGCAGCGGGGCCAGGGACGCCCGTGCGCGGTCGGCATAGCCACGGACGGTCTCGCGGGCCTGCTTCAGCGCCGCGGACTCCCGGAGCAGCCCCAGCGCCTCCGCGTGCAGCGCGTCGTCGGTGACCGGCCCCGCGGACAGGATCTCGCGGAGGCGGATCGACGCGGCGTCGCCGTCACCGGAGGCCAGCGCGTAGAGCACCGGCAGGGTCGGCACGCCCTCGCGGAGGTCGGTGCCGGGCGTCTTGCCCGACTGGGTGCTCTCGCTGGCGATGTCGATCAGGTCGTCGGACAGCTGGAAGGCGATGCCGAAGGTCTCCGCGAAGGTCGCGAGCGCCTCGATCTCCTCCTCGCTGCAGCCGCCGAACATGCCGCCGAAGCGGGCGCTGGTCGAGATCAGCGAGCCGGTCTTCTGCGAGATGACCCGCAGGTAGTGCGAGATCGCGTCCTCGCCGTGCATCGGGCCGGCGGTCTCGGCGACCTGGCCGTGCACGAGGCGGGAGAACGTGCTCGACTGGATCTTGACCGCCTCGAGGCCGAGCTCGGTGGCGCACGCGGCGGCACGGGCGAAGAGGTAGTCGCCGATCAGGATCGCCAGGGAGTTGCCCCAGCGCGAGTTCGCACTGGGCGCGCCGCGGCGCACGTCCGCCTCGTCCATGACATCGTCGTGGTAGAGCGTGGCGAGGTGGGTCAGCTCGACCACCGCGCCGGCCATCACGACGTCGCGCGAGCTCGGGTCGCCGAAGTGCGCGGCGAGCGCCACGAGCAGCGGGCGGAAGCGCTTGCCGCCCGCGTTGACCAGGTGGCGGGCCGCCTCGGTCACCAGCGGGTTGGCGCTGTCGACGGAGTCGATCAGCACCGTCTCGACGTCCTTGAGGATCGCCATGACGCTGCTTTCCAACGCCGGATCGGCGAAAGTCAGGCCGACAGACGCACCCGATTGCACGGTTCCCGTACTCACCACAGCTCCAACGATGCCATAGCCTGTCCGATCAGCTTGCGGCGCCCTTCATACAGCGACGTCCCCACGTGGTTGGCCACGGGGGACGTCACGGTGTGCGGGGCTATTTTCCGAAGAATGCCCCGGCGTGCTCGGTCGCATCGAGCAGCACGCTCGGGGCGACACCAAGCACCAAGGTCGCGACGGTCCCGATGACCAGCGCCGCTGCCGTCATCGCGCCCGGGATCGACACCGCAGGGGTGGTCTCGCCCGGCTCCGACAGCCACATCATGACGACCACCCGCAGATAGGGGAAGGCCAGAATGGCGCTGCTCACCACGCCGGCGATCACCAGCCACGTCTGGCCGGCGTCGATGGCGGAGGCGAAGACGCCGAACTTCGCGGTGAAACCGCTGGTCAGCGGCAGTCCGGCGAAGGCCAGCAGGATGAACGTGAAGAGCGTCGCATACAGCGGCGAACGCTTCCCGAGCCCGGCCCAGCGGGACAGGTGGGTCGCCTCGCCGTCGGCGTCGCGGACCAGGGTCACCACGGCGAACGCGGCGAGCACCGTGAAGCCGTAGGCGACCAGGTAGAACATCGAGCTGGAGACGCCCTTGCTGAACGCGAGGACACCGACGAGCAGGTAGCCGGCGTTGGCGATCGACGAGTAGGCGAGGAGGCGCTTGATGTCGGTCTGCGTGACGGCCAGGATCGCGCCGACGAGCATCGTGATGACCGCCACGGTGCCGAGCACGTCCTGCAGCGCCCACTCGGTGCGGGAGAAGCCGACGTTGACCAGCCGCAGCAGACCGCCGAACGCGGCCACCTTGGTGCAGGCCGCCATGAGCGCGGTGACCGGGGTCGGCGCGCCCTGGTAGACGTCCGGGGTCCACACGTGGAACGGGACCGCGGCGGCCTTGAAGAGCAGGCCGATCGACAGCATCGCCAGGCCGACGTAGAGCAGGATGTCGTCGTTGGCGGAGCTCTGGATCGCGGTGTCGATCGCCTTGAAGTCGACCTGGCCGGCGTACCCGTAGATCAGCGCGATGCCGAAGAGGAAGAACGCCGAGGCGAACGAGCCGAGCAGGAAGTACTTGAGCGCGGCCTCCTGCGAGAGCAGCCGCCGGCGGCGGGCGAGGGCGCACAGCAGGTACAGCGGCAGCGAGAAGACCTCGAGCGCCACGAACATGACCAGCAGGTCGTTGGCGGTGCAGAAGAGCAGCATGCCGCCGAACGCGAACATCGCCAGCGGGAAGACCTCGGTGGCGCCGGCGGTGCGGGTGGCCTGGTCGCGGTCGGCGTCCGTGTTGGCGGTGACCGCGGCCTGCGCGACGAACGCGCCGCCGGTCTCCAGCGTCCGCTCCCCGATCAGCAGCAGCGACACGATGCCGAGGACGATCACCGACGCCGACAGGAACAGGCCCGGCTTGTCGATGGCGACCGCGGTGTGCGCCGTGAGCACCTCCTTGCTGCCCTGGTTGATCACCATGACGAGCGCGGCGACCATGCCGAGCAGCGACAGCGACAGCTGCACGGTGTGCCTGATCCGCCGGGGTACGAAGCCCTCGACGAGCACGCCGACGCACGCGACGCCGAAGAGGATCAGCATCGGCGACAGCGCCGCGTAATCCAGGTGCGGCAGTTGGAGTTTGTCGTTCACTTGCCGGCCTCCACGGTGCCTGCGGTGGCTTTCGGGTCGGTGACGTGCATGTCCGTCATCGTCGCCTTGACCGCCGGGTTGATCACGTCGATGACCGGCTTCGGGTAGAAGCCGAGCACCAGGATCAGCACGATCAGCGGCGTGACGACGACGGCCTCACGCAGCGACAGGTCGCGGGTCATCGCCTTGATCTCGAGCAGCTTCGGGTTCGTGGTGCCCTGCGTGGTGCGCTGGATCATCCAGAGCACGTAGCCGGCGGCCAGGATGATGCCGGCGGTGGCGATGACGGCCACCGTCTTGTTCACCGTGAACGTGCCGATCAGCACCAGGAACTCGGAGACGAACGGCGAGGTGCCGGGCAGTGCGAGCGAGGCGAGACCGGCGATGAAGAAGACGCCGGCGAGGACCGGCACGAGCTTGCCGGCGCCGCCGAAGTCGCTCACCAGGGCGCTGCCGCGCCGGCTGACCAGCATGCCGACGACCAGGAAGAGCAGGCCGGTCGCGAGGCCGTGGTTGACCATGTACAGCACGGCGCCGGTGCCCGCCTGGGTGGTGAAGGCGAAGATGCCGATGCCGATGAAGCCGAAGTGGGCGATCGACGTGTAGGAGACCAGCCGCTTCAGGTCCTGCTGACCGATCGCCACCAGCGCGCCGTACACGATGCCGACCAGCGCGAGCGTCAGCCCCAGCCAGGCGAAGTACTTCGAGGCGTTGGGGAACAGCGGCAGGCAGTAGCGCAGGATGCCGAACGTGCCGACCTTGTCCATGACGCCGACGAGCAGCGCCGCCGAGCCGGCCTGCGCGGCGCCACCGGCGTCGGGCAGCCAGGTGTGGAACGGGAAGAACGGCGCCTTGATCGCGAACGCGAGGAAGAAGCCGAGGAACAGCCACCGCTCGGCGGTGACGCTGAAGTCCGCGGACACCAGCGTCTGCCAGTCGAAGGTGTGCCCGCCCAGCACCCACAGCCCGACCACGGCGGCGAGCATGAACAGGCCGCCGACGAGGGAGTACAGGAAGAACTTGACGGCCGCGTACTGCTTCTGGTGCCCACCGTAGGAGCCGATGAGGAAGTACATCGGCACGAGCATGACCTCGAAGAACACGTAGAACAGGAACACGTCCTGCGCGGCGAAGACGCCGATCATCGTGGATTCGAGGGCCAGCAGCAGCGCGAAGTACGCCGGCACCGACCGCTTGCTCTTGTCGGCGTCGTGCCACGAGGCGAGCACGACCAGCGGCACCAGCAGCGCGATCAGCGCGACCATCACCAGGGCGATGCCGTCGACCGCGAACGTGAACTTGGCGCCCCACTGCGGGATCCAGGTGTACGACTCGCGGAACTGGAACCGGTCGCCGTCGGGCTTGAACTGCAGCCACAGCCCGACGGTCAGCGCCAGGATCAGCAGCGACCAGCCGAACGCGGCGCGTTTGGCCAGCTCCGGCTTGTCCTTCGGCAGGAACGCGATCCCGGCGGCGCCGACGAGCGGCGCGACCGTGAGCACGGTCAGGTACGGAAAGGAGCTCATCCGAACGTCACCGCCAGCATGGCGGCCACCACGAGCACCGCGCCTCCAAGGATGGACAGGGCATAGGAGCGCACGAAACCGGTCTGCGCCCGGCGGAGCCGGCCGGAGCCGCCGCCCACACCCGCGGCGAGGCCGTTGACCAGCCCGTCGATGCCGCGGTTGTCGAGGTAGACCAGCGCGCGGGTCAGGTAGCGGCCGGGCGCCTCGAAGACCGCCTCGTTGAACGAGTCGGTGTAGAGGTTCTTGCGGGCCGCGGTGACCAGCACGCCGGCCGGCTGCTCCTGCAGGGCGGTGCCCTTGTTGAACAGCGCGATGGCCAGGCCGGCACCGAGCACCGTGACGAGCAGCGAGAGCCAGGTGACGGCGTCATGGCCGAGTGCGCCGTGGACCGCCTCCTCCTTCTCCGTGCCGTAGACCGGCGTCAGCCAGTCCGGCACCGAGCCCTTCAGCAGGTAGCCGGCGCCGACTGAACCGACGGCCAGCAGGATCAGCGGAATCGTCATGATGGCGGGCGACTCGTGCGGGTGGTGGATGTCGTCGGTCCAGCGCTTCGGGCCGTGGAACGTCAGCCAGAACAGCCGGGTCATGTAGAAGGCCGTCAGCCCGGCGCCGAGCATCGCCGCGCCACCGAAGACCCAGCCCTGCCAGCCCTCACGCTCGAAGGCCGCCGCGATGATCGGCTCCTTCGAGAAGTAGCCGGACAGGAACGGGAAGCCGATGATGGCAAGCCAGCCGAGGCCGAACGTGACCCAGGTGATCTTCATGTACTTCCACAGTCCGCCGAAGCGACGGATGTCGGTCTGGTCGTGCATGCCGTGCATGACCGAACCGGCGCCGAGGAACATGCCGGCCTTGAAGAAGCCGTGGGCGAGCAGGTGGATCAGGGCCAGGCCGTACGCCGCACCACCGAGACCGACGGCGAGGAACATGTAGCCGATCTGGCTGACCGTCGACCAGGCAAGGACCCGCTTGATGTCGTCCTTGGCGGTGCCGATGATGCAGCCAATCAGCAGCGTCAGCGCGCCGACCGCGACCACGATCAGCTGCGCCGTCTCGCTGGCGTCGAAGATCGCGTGCGACCGGGCGACCAGGTAGACGCCGGCGGTGACCATCGTGGCGGCGTGGATGAGCGCCGACACCGGGGTCGGGCCCTCCATGGCGTCCGGGAGCCAGGCCTGCAGCGGGAACTGGCCGGACTTGCCGGCCGCGCCGAGCAGCAGCAGGAGCGCCATCGTCAGGATCACGCCGCCGCTGAGCTTGTCGACGTTGTTGAAGACCTCGGCGTAGTCGACCGTGCCGAGGTAGGCGAACATCATGAAGATGGCGATCGCGAAACCGGCGTCACCGACGCGGTTCATCAGGAACGCCTTCTTACCGGCGGTCGCCGCGCTCGGGCGCAGGTACCAGAACGAGATCAGCAGGTAGGACGCGAGACCGACGCCCTCCCAGCCGAAGTAGAGCATCACGTAGTTGTTGCCGAGGACCAGCAGCAGCATCGCCGCGACGAACAGGTTGAAGTAGCCGAAGAACTTCCGGCGACCCGGGTCGTGGTCCATGTAGCCCACCGCGTACAGGTGGATCAGCGAACCGACACCCGTGATCAGCAGGACGAACATCGCCGACAGCGGGTCGAACAGCAGACCCAGCTCGACCTTGAAGTCCCCGACGCCGATGTAGTCCCACAGCTTCAGCTCGACGCCGCTGCGGTTCTCCAGCCCGCGGAGCGTGAAGAAGTAGGTCAGTCCCAGCACGAAGGACGTGGCGACGCTGAGCACGCCGAGCCAGTGTCCCCAACGGTCGGCGCGCTTGCCGAGCAGCAGCAGCACCGCCGCGCTCGCCAGCGGGATCGCGACGAGCAGCCAGAACGAGCCCAGCCACCCGGACGCCGCCGTGTAGGCGATTTGTTCCACAACCCGCTCCCTAGTACTTCAGCAGGTTCGCGTCGTCGACGCTTGCGGAGCGTCGAGTCCGGAAGATCGACATGATGATCGCCAGGCCGACGACGACCTCGGCCGCCGCGACGACCATGACGAAGAACGCCATGATCTGGCCGTCGAGCGAGCCGTTGATCCGGCTGAACGTGACCAGCGCGAGGTTGGCCGCGTTGAGCATGAGCTCGATGCACATGAACAGCACGATGGCGTTGCGCCGGATGAGCACACCCACCGCGCCGATCGTGAACAGGATCGACGCCAGCACGATGTAGTACGTCGGTGTCACTTTTCGGTCCCCTTCGGTGCGACGTCTGCCGACGTCAACTCCCGGGTCGGGAGGATCTTGGAGATGCTGCGGTCCGACGGGGTGCCGTCGGGCAGCCGCGCGGGCGTCGCCACCGAGTCGGAGGTGGCGAACACGCCCGGGCCGGGCTTCGGCGCGGGGTAGTTGCCCGGCCGGAACCGGGCGAGCATCCGCTCCGGCTGGCCGACCTTGTCTTCCTTGCGCTTCTCGATGTGCGCCAGGATCATCGCGCCCACCGCCGCCGTGATCAGCAGCGCCGAGGTCACCTCGAAGACGAACACGTACTTGGTGAAGATGAGGCTGGCCAGGCCGGTCACGTTGCCGGCCGCGTTCGCCTCGGCCAGCCCCTTCGGGGCGCTCCCGCCGAGCGCGCGGTACAGCCCCATACCCATCAGCAGGGCCAGCCCGACGCCGAGCAGGATCGCCACCATCCGCTGGCCGCGCAACGTCTCGATCAGCGAGTCCGAGGAGTCGCGGCCGACGAGCATCAGCACGAACAGGAACAGCATCATGATGGCGCCGGTGTAGACGATGATCTGCACCATGCCGATGAACGGGCCGGCCTGCAGGACGTAGAACACGCCCAGGCACAGCATCGTGATCACCAGGAACAGCGCGGAGTGCACCGCGTTGCGCGCCCAGACCATGCCGATGGCGCCGAGGACCGCGATCGGGGCGAGGATCCAGAAGGTGGCGGCCTCGCCGCCCTTCACGTCACCCGCGGCGGCCAGCAGGTTCAGGGCTTCCAGGGAGTGGTTCACGCCTGGCCCCCCTTGTAGTGCTCGGCGCCCGCGGACGTGCCGGGGTTGTCGAGCGCGCCGACGTAGTAGTCCTTCTCGGTGTCGCCGAGACGCATGTCGTGCGGCGGGCGCTCCATGCCCGGCAGCAGCGGCGCGAGCAGCATCTCCTTGGTGAAGATGAGGTCGCGCCGGTTGTCGCGGGCCAGCTCGTACTCGTTGCTCATGGTCAGCGAACGGGTCGGGCAGGCCTCGATGCACAGTCCGCAGAAGATGCAGCGGGCGTAGTTGATCTGGTACGTCTGGGCATACCGCTCACCGGGCGAGAATCGCTCGTCCTCGGTGTTGTCGGCGCCCTCGACGAAGATCGCGTCCGCGGGGCACGCCCACGCGCACAGCTCACAGCCGATGCACTTCTCCAGGCCGTCCGGCCACCGGTTGAGGATGTGCCGGCCGTGGTACCGCGGGGCCGGAGGCTTGCGCTGCTCCGGGTACTCCTCGGTCACCACCTTCTTGAACATGTGCGAGAAGGTGACGCCGAAGCCCTTCAGCGTTCCACCGATGCTCATGCTGACTCCTTGCCGGTCGAGACGGGCTCCCGCTCGACGATCACGCGCTTGGCCCGCGGGCTGGGCGGGACCTCAAGGTTGAGCGGCGGCAAGGGGAAGCCCTTGCTGCCACCGACCCGGCCGCCGGGGTGTGCCTCCGGGATCTCGACGACCGTGGCGCCGCGCCGCGACAGGACGATCGCCACCAGGCCGAGCGCCAGGGCCGCGACGATGATCGCTACGGAGACGCCGAACTTGCCCATCGAGCTGAGGCTGTCGGTGTTGATCGTCAGCAGGATGCCGGCGAGGGTCAGGATCCAGATCAGGTTGGCCGGGATGAGGACCTTCCAGCCGAACCGCATGAACTGGTCGTACCGCAGGCGGGGCAGCGTGCCGCGCAGCCAGATGAACACGAACAGCAGCAGCAGGACCTTGATGGTGAACCAGAGAACCGGCCACCAGCCCTGGTTGGCGCCGTCCCACAGCGAGATCGGCCACGGAGCCCGCCAGCCGCCGAGGAACAGCGTCGTGCACAGGCCGGAGACGGTGACCATGTTGACGTACTCGGCGAGGAAGAACAGCGCGAACTTCAGCGACGAGTACTCGGTGTGGAAGCCACCGACGAGCTCCGACTCGGCCTCGGGGAGGTCGAACGGCGCCCGGTTCGTCTCGCCGACCGCGGAGATGAAGTAGATGAGGAAGCTCGGCAGCAGCAGGATGCCGTACCAGGCGGGCAGGTCAGCGCTCCAGCCGCCGATGTCGACGGTGCCGTTGCCGGCCTGCTTCTCCACGATCTGCGAGGTCGACATCGTGCCGGAGACCAGGAAGACCGAGACGATCGACAGGCCCATCGCGACCTCGTACGAGATCATCTGGGCGCTGGAGCGCAGGCCGCCGAGCAGCGGGTAGGTCGAGCCGGAGGCCCAGCCGCCGAGCACGACGCCGTAGATGCCCATCGACGAGCACGCCAGCACCAGCAGGACCGCCACCGGGATGTCGGTGAGCTGCAGCGGGCTGTGGTGGCCGAAGATCGACACCGTCGGGCCGAACGGGATCACCGAGAACGCGGTGAACGCGGTGACCGTGGAGATCACCGGCGCGAAGAAGAAGACCACCTTGTCCGCGAGGCGCGGCATGATGTCTTCCTTGAACGCCAGCTTCAGGCCGTCGGCGAGGGACTGCAGGAGGCCGAACGGGCCGTTGCGGTTCGGCCCCGGGCGGACCTGCATCCGGGCGACGACCTTGCGCTCGTACCAGATGGCGAAGAGCGTCATGACGACCAGGAACGCGAAGATCACGACGACCTTGGCGAGCACCAGCCACCAGGGGTCTTTGCCGAACTGGTCGAGGTTCGCGGCGAGGATCATGAGTTGGTACCCCCAGTGCTGATCTCGACCAGCGCACCTTCGGCCACGCCGAGCGTGCGCCGCAGGGTCGAGCCGGGCGAGTTCGTCGGGACCCAGACGACGCGATCGGCCATGTCGGTGACCAGCGCCGGCAGGGTGATCGCGCCCCGTGCCGTGCCGACCGTCACCGGGTCACCGTCGGCGACCCCGAGGTCGGCGGCGGTGCTCTTGGAGATCCGCGCGACCGACGTGCGGGCGGTGCCGGCCAGGTGGCCGTCGCCGTCCTGCAGCGAGCCGCTGTCGATCAGGTGGTGCCAGGACGCCAGGATCGCCTGGCCGCCGGCCGGCGTGGCGGCCACACCCGCGGCCACCGTCGGCACCTCGGCCCGGACGCTGGCGCGCAGCGCGGCGCCGGCCGTGGCGGTGCCCGGCAGCGGCAGCTCCGCGAGCGTGGCGAGCTGCGCCCGCGCCGCGTCGACGTCGCCGACACCCAGCTCGATGCCCAGCTCACGGCCGAGCGCGTCCAGCACGCGGGCGTCGCTCATCGCGGCGGTCTTCAGCACCGTGATGAACGGCCGGACCCGGCCTTCCCAGTTGACGTAGGAGCCGCTCTTCTCGACCGCCGGGGCGATCGGCAGGACCACGTCGGCGCGCTTGGCGACGGCGCTGAGCCGCAGCTCCAGGCTGACCACGAACCCGACCGCGTCGAGCGCCTCCTCGGCCGCCCGCGGGTCGGCCAGGTCGCCCGTGTCGACGCCGCCGACGAGCAGCCCGCCGAGCTGGCCGGCCTTCGCGGCGGCGATGATCGCGTCGGTGTCCCGTCCCGACGCGCTGGGCAGGACGCCCGCGTCGAGCTGCCACGCGACGGCGACCTCGCTGCGCGCGGCCGGGTCGTACACCGGACGGCCACCCGGCAGGAGGGTCGGCAGCGCGCCGGCCTCGACCGCGCCGCGGTCACCCGCGCGCCGTGGGACCCAGGCGAGCTTGGCGCCGGTCTCCGTGGCGATCCGTGCCGCGGCGGACAGGCCGCCCTCGACGCTCGCCAGCCGCTCGCCGACGAACAGGATCGCGCCCTCGGCCGACAGCGCCTCGCGCAGCTGCTCGGACCCGCCGAGCACCTCCGCCTCGGCGCCCGGCGCGGTGAGCAGGACGGTCGCGCCGAGCTTCTCGAACCCGCGGCTGACGAACGGGGCGACCGCGTAGCTGGCCAGCCCCCGCTTCAGGTAGGTCTTGCGGGCCCGCAGGTAGATGATCGGGCACTCTTCCTCGGGCTCCAGCCCGACGAAGACGACCGCGCCGGCGCGCTCGATGTCGGCGTACGTGACCTCGACCTGGCCGGCCACCGACGAGCCGAGGAACTCGGTCTCCTCCGTGGACAGCGGGCGGGCCCGGAAGTCGATGTCGTTGGTGCCGAGGGCGACCCGGGCGAACTTCGAGTACGCGAACGCGTCCTCGACCGTCAGCCGGCCGCCGGTCAGGACGCCGACGCCGCCGTTGTCCTTCGCCGCGGCGAGCCCGGCGGCCGCGACGGTGAGGGCCTCGGGCCAGCTCGCCTCGCGCAGCTCACCGGTCTTCGCGTCGCGCACCAGCGGCTTGGTCAGCCGGTCGGTGGCGTTGGTGTACTGGAACGCGAAGCGGCCCTTGTCGCAGTTCCACTCCTCGTTGACCGCCGGGTCGTCGCCCGCCAGGCGGCGCATGACCTTGCCGCGGCGGTGGTCGGCCCGCTGGTCACAGCCGGCCGCGCAGTGCTCGCACGCGTTCGGCGTGGAGACCAGGTCGAACGGCCGGGCCCGGAAGCGGTACTGCGCGCTGGTGAGCGCGCCGACGGGGCAGATCTGGATCGTGTTGCCGGAGAAGTACGAGTTGAACGGCGCGTCGTCCTCGGGCGACTCGGGGTTGCCCCGGAAGACGCCGATCTGCTCGTTGGACGAGCGCTCCATGAGGTCGATGAACTTGTCGCCGGCGATCTCGTCGGAGAACCGGGTGCAGCGCTGGCACAGCACGCACCGCTCGCGGTCGAGCAGCACCTGGGTGCTGATCGGCAGCGGCTTCGGGTACTCCCGCTTGTGCTCGACGAACCGGCTCTCGGCCTGGCCGTTGCTCATCGCCTGGTTCTGCAGGGGGCACTCGCCGCCCTTGTCGCAGACCGGGCAGTCCAGCGGGTGGTTGATCAGGAGGAACTCCATGATGCCCTCTTGGGCCTTCTTGGCCACGTCGGAGGTCATCTGGGTGCGGACCACCATGCCCTCGGCGACCGGCTGCGTGCACGAGGCCACCGGCTTGCGCTGGCCCTCCACGTCGACCAGGCACTGGCGGCACGCGCCGGCGGGAGCCAGCAGCGGGTGGTCGCAGAAGCGGGGGATGGAGATGCCGATCTGCTCGGCGGCCCGGATGACGAGGGCGCCCTTGGGTGCCTCGACCTCGATGCCGTCGATGGTCAGCTTGACCGTCTCGACCTTCGGAACGACGTCCGTCATCAGTGGGCTCCTACCAGTTCGCCCTTGAACATCGGGGCCTTGCGACCCTCGATGTAGTCCAGGTAGTCCTGCTTGAAGTACTTGATCGAGGACGTCACCGGGCTGGTGGCACCGTCGCCGAGCGCGCAGAAGGAGCGCCCGAGGAGGTTGTCGCAGGCGTCCAGCAGGGTGTCGAGGTCCTGGTGGGTGCCCTGGCCGGCGAGGATGCGGTGCAGGATCCGCACCATCCAGTAGTTGCCCTCGCGGCACGGCGTGCACTTGCCGCAGGACTCGTGGTGGTAGAAGGCGATCCACCGGTACGTCGCGTAGACGATGTCGTCCTGGTCGGAGAAGACCTGGACGGCGGTGGTGCCGAGCATCGTGCCGACGCCCGCCATGCCTTCGAAGTCCATCGGCACGTCGAGGTGCTCGTCGGTGAGCATCGGCGTCGAAGAGCCGCCCGGCGTCCAGAACTTCAGCTCGTGGCCGGCCTGCATGCCGCCGGCCAGGTCGATGAGCTGCCGCAGCGTGACGCCGAGACCGCACTCGAACTGGCCGGGGTTGTTGACCCGTCCCGAGATCGAGTAGATCTTCGGGCCGGGCGACTTCTCGGTGCCCATGCTGCGGAACCAGGCCGAGCCGCCGAGGACGATGTACGGGACGCTGGCGATCGTCTCGACGTTGTTGACGACCGTCGGCGAGGCGTAGAGCCCATGCGTCGCGGGGAACGGTGGCCGCAGCCGGGGCTGGCCGCGGTACCCCTCCAGCGAGTCCAGCAGCGCCGTCTCCTCGCCGCAGATGTACGCGCCGGCGCCGCTGTGGACGACCAGGTCGAGGTCGAAGCCGCTGCCGAGGATGTTCTTGCCGAGGTACCCCTTGGCGTACGCCTGCTCGACCGCGGCACGCAGGCGGCGGGCGGAGTGGACGGCCTCGCCGCGGATGTAGATCGCGGCGAAGTTGGCCCGGATGGCGTAGGAGGCGATGATGACGCCCTCGACCAGCGCGTGCGGGTCGGCCATCATCAGCGGCAGGTCCTTGCAGGTGCCCGGCTCGCCCTCGTCGGCGTTGACCACGAGGTAGTGCGGCTTGCCGTCGTTCTGCGGGATGAAGCCCCACTTCATGCCGGTGGGGAAGCCGGCACCGCCGCGGCCGCGCAGGCCCGAGTCCTTGACCAGCTGGATCAGCTCGTCAGGGTGGGCCTTGAACGCCTTGCGCAGCGCGGTGTAGCCGTCGAGCCGCTCGTACACGTCGATCTTCCACGCGTCGGGCGAGAGCCAGCGCTTGGTCAGCACCGGCGTCAGCTTCGACAGCGACTCCTGGGAGGGCTGGTAGTCCAGCGTCACGGCTTCGCCTCCTCTTTCTTGGAGATCGGCGTTTCGGGGTCGAAGCCGGGGACCGCGATGCCGAAGCGCTCCGCGAGCCGGTTGCCGGCGAGGGTCGGCTCGCCCGCGGGGCCGTCGGCGATGACGTCGTCGCCCCGGTCGTCGGCGAAGCCGGCCAGCTGGACCGCCATCTCCTTGAGCGTGCACAGGCGCGTGCCGCGGGTCGGCTGCGGGCGCTCGCCGTTCTGCAGCTGCTTGACCAGGGTGAGCGCGCTGTCCTCGGTGATCTGGTCGAAGAACTCGTAGTTGACCGTCATCACCGGCGCGTAGTCGCAGGCGGCCAGGCACTCGGCGTGCTCGAGCGTGATCTTGCCGTCGGCGGTCGTCTCGTCGTGGTCGACGCCCAGGTGGTCGCGCAGCGCCTCGTACGCCTTGTCGCCGCCGAGGACGCCGCACATGGTGTTGGTGCAGACGCTGACCAGGTAGTCGCCGGTCGGCTTGCGCTTGTACATGGTGTAGAACGTCGCGACCGCGCCGACCTGTGCCTTGGTGATGCCCAGGATCTCGGCGCAGAAGGCGATGCCCTCCGGCGAGACGTATCCCTGCTCCGACTGCACCAGGTGCAGCAGCGGCAGCAGCGCCGAGCGCGACCGGCCCTCGGGGTACCGCGCGATGATCTGCCGCGCGCGCTCGCGCGTGACCTCACTGAACGCCATTAACGATCACACCCACCCATGACGGGGTCGAGCGAGGCGCCGCCCACGATGACGTCGGCGAGCAGCCCGCCCTCGGCCATCGCCGGAATCGCCTGCAGGTTGACGAAGCTGGGCTCCCGGTAGTGCACCCGGTAAGGGCGGGTGCCGCCGTCGGAGACCGCGTGCACGCCGAGCTCGCCGCGGGGCGCCTCGATCGGCACGTACACCTGGCCGGCCGGCACCCGGAAGCCCTCGGTGACCAGCTTGAAGTGGTGGATCAGGGCCTCCATCGACTGGCCCATGATCTTCGCGACGTGGTCGAGGGAGTTGCCGAGACCGTCGCCGCCGATCGCCAGCTGCGCCGGCCACGCGATCTTCTTGTCACCGATCATGATCGGGCCGGGCTCGAGCCGGTCCATGGCCTGCTGGACGATCCGCACCGACTGGCGCATCTCGTTGAGCCGGACCTTGTAACGGCCCCACGCGTCGCCGGTCGACTCGGTCGGGACCTCGAAGTCGTAGGTCTCGTAGCCCGCGTAGGGCTGCTGCTTGCGGATGTCCCAGCCGAGGCCCGCGGAGCGCAGCACCGGGCCGGTGATGCCCAGCGCCAGGCAGCCGGTCACGTCCAGCACGGCGACGCCCTGCGTGCGCTCTTTCCAGATCGTGTTGCCCGACAGCAGGTCCTCGTACATGTCGATGCGTTCGGGCATCCAGCCGAGGAACTCGCGGATCTTGGCGAGGGCCTCCTCGGGGACGTCCTGCGCGACGCCGCCCGGCCGCACGTAGGCCATGTTCATCCGCAGGCCGGAGATCATCTCGAAGATGTCGAGGATGTACTCCCGCTCGCGGAACCCGTAGATCATCATCGACAGCGCGCCGAGCTCCATGCCGGTCGTCGCCAGCCACACGAGGTGGGAGGCGACCCGGTTGAGCTCCATCATCAGCACGCGGATGGTCTTGGCGCGGGGCGTGATCTGGTCCTCGATACCGAGGAGCTTCTCGACCGCCATGCAGTAGCCGGTCTCGTTGAAGATCGGCGCCAGGTAGTCCATGCGGGTGACGAACGTGGTGCCCTGCGTCCAGTTGCGGAACTCGAGGTTCTTCTCGATGCCGGTGTGCAGGTAGCCGATGACGGTCCGGGCCTCCGTGACCGTCTCGCCCTCCAGCTCCAGGACCAGCCGGAGCACGCCGTGGGTCGACGGGTGCTGCGGGCCCATGTTGACGACGATGCGCTCCTCGGCGCCCGCCTCGTTGACGACCGAGTCCCAGTCGCCGCCGGTGACGGTGAAGACCCGGCCTTCCGTGGTCTCCCGGGCGCTTGCGTAATCGGTGGTCACTGGTAACTCCTCCGCTGGTCCGGCGGTGGGATCTCGGCGCCCTTGTACTCGACCGGCACGCCGCCGAGCGGGTAGTCCTTCCGCTGCGGGAAGCCCTCCCAGTCGTCGGGCATGAGGATGCGGGTCAGGTTGGGGTGGCCGTCGAAGACGATGCCGAACATGTCGTAGGTCTCCCGCTCCTGCCAGTCGGCGGTCGGGTACACCTGGGTGACGCTCGGCAGGTGGGGGTCCTCGGTCGTGACCGCGGCCTCCAGCCGGACCCGGCGGCGGAACGTCATCGAGGTCAGGTGGTAGACGGCGTGCAGCCGCCGGCCGTCGGTGCCCAGGTAGTCGACGCCTGACACCGATGACAGCAGCTCGAAGCGCAGGGCCGGGTCGTCGCGCATGATCTGGGCGACCTCGGCGATGCGATCGGGCACGATGTGCAGCGTCAGCTCGCCGCGGTCGACGACGATCCGCTCGATCGCGTCGTTGAAGCCCGGGTAGGCCTCCTCGAGCGCGTCGACGACCTCGTCGAAGTCCCCGCCGAACGGCCGCGGCGAGTCCAGCTCGACCTCGCGGCGCCGGCGCAGACCGCCGAAGCCGGAGGTGTCGCCCGTGCCGTGCACGCCGAACATGCCGCGGCCGGCGGTGCTGGACGGGGGGAACTGCGCCGGGGCGCCGAGCTCGGCACCGACCGGTTCTACCTCAGTCACTTCGCTCCTCCGGACAGGTTCGCCCGCTCTTCCATCCACTTCTGGATGCGCAGCTGCTCCTCGCGGCCCTGAGCGACGGCCTTGGTCCACTCGGCGCGCTTGGCCTTGTCGAACCGGTAGCTCGACGGCATCGCGCCCGGCGCCACGATCGGCGCGCCGTCGCGCTCGACCCGCGCCTCGATCATGCGGCGGCGACGGTCACCGAGCGGCTCGGCCATCACCTTGTCGTGCAGCCGCAGGATCGCGTCGATCAGCATCTCGGGCCGCGGCGGGCAGCCCGGCAGGTACATGTCGACGGGCACGATGTGATCGACGCCCTGCACGATCGCGTAGTTGTTGAACATGCCGCCGCTGGACGCGCAGACGCCCATCGAGAGCACCCAGCGGGGCTCCGGCATCTGGTCGTAGATCTGGCGCAGGACCGGGGCCATCTTCTGGCTCACCCGGCCGGCCACGATCATCAGGTCGGCCTGGCGGGGGCTGGCCCGGAAGACCTCCATGCCGAAGCGCGCCAGGTCGTAGCGGGCCGCGCCGGTCGCCATCATCTCGATGGCGCAGCAGGCCAAGCCGAACGTGGCGGGCCAGAAGCTGGCCTTGCGCGACCAGTTGACCAGCTTCTCGACGGTCGTCAGCAGAACGCCGGTCGGTACCTTTTCCTCGATGCCCATGGCTCAGTCCCAATCCAGCCCGCCGCGCCGCCACACATAGGCGAACGCGACGAACACCGTGACGATGAACAGGACCATCTCCACGAACCCGAACACCCCGAGCATGCCGAAGTTCATGGCCCACGGGTACAGGAAGATGATCTCGATGTCGAAGACGATGAAGAGCATCGCGGTCAGGTAGAACTTGACCGGGAAGCGGCCACCGCCGACGGGCTGCGGAGTGGGCTCGATGCCGCACTCGTAGGCGTCGAGCTTCGCCTTGTTGAAGCGGCGCGGCCCGACGAACGGGGCCGCCGCCACCGAGAACAGCGCGAAGGCTGCGGCAAGGGCGAAGAGTCCGAGGATAGGTACGTACGGCGCGAGCGACACTGTGCTGCTCCGTCCTTTCGGCGAGCCCGGCGGGGCTGCCGCCCCTGGGGACCACTCAAGCTGTATGCGGTTTAACACTATTCGGTGAGGTCCGGACCGCTCCGTCCGGGGCTGTGCTTTTGGCTGTGCTTTGGCTGTTCAGTTGCGGTTTTCGGGATGTGCCGTCATATGTCTGCCTGCTGGCTAAGCTGCCGGCGCGATCCGGGTCATCGCGTTGATCACACGGTCCATTGCGTCGCCACCCCGCGGGTCGGTGAGGTTGGCGAGGAGCTTCAGGACGAACCGCATGAGCATCGGGTGAGGCATGCCGTGCTTGGTGGCCATCCGCATCACCTGCGGATTGCCGATCAGCTTCACGAAGATGTTGCCGAGCCGGTAATAGCCGCCATACCGCGCCTTGAGCTCGGTCGGGTAGTTGGCCAGCACCCGCTCGCGCGCGGTGCCCTGCGGGCGGGCCAGGGCCTGGATGGCGATCTCCGCCGCCAGCTCACCCGACTCCATCGCATATGCGATGCCCTCACCGTTGAACGGGTTGACCATGCCGCCCGTGTCGCCCACCAGCAGGACGCCCCGGGTGTAGTGCGGCACCCGGTTGAAGCCCATCGGCAGCGCGGCGCCCTGCGGCTTGCCCTCGGCGTTGGCCGGGTCGGACAGGCCCCACTCGGCCGGCGTGTTGTCGACCCAGTCGGAGAGCAGCGTCTTGTAGTTGGTCTTGCCGTAGGCCACGCTGCTGTTGAGCACGCCCAGGCCGACGTTGACCCGGCCGTCGCCGAGGCCGAAGATCCAGCCATAGCCGGGCAGCAGCTTGTCGCCGGACTCGCGGCTGCGCAGCTCCAGCCACGACTCCAGGTAGTCGTCGTCGTGCCGGAACTCGCTGCGGAAGTATTGCCGGACGGCCACACCCATCGGCCGGTCCTCCCGCTTGGCGATGCCGAGCGCGAGCGCGAACCGGCCGGAGACCCCGTCGGCCGCGATGACCAGCGGCGCCCGGAACTCCAGCGGCTCCTTGCCGGGGCCGGTCGCGGTCACGCCGACCACCCGGCCGGTGCGGTCGAGGATCGGCCCCGTCACCGGCGTGCCGGTGCGCAGGATCGCGCCGGCGTCGGTCGCGGCCGTGGCCAGCATCTGGTCGAAGTCCATGCGGGTGCGGGTCAGCCCGTAGTCCGGGAAGCTCGCGAGGTCGGGCCAGTCGAGCTCGAGCCGGATGCCGCCACCGATGACGCGCAGGCCGCGGTTGTGCAGCCAGCCCTTCTCCTCGGTGGTGTCGATGCCCATCTTGATGAGCTGCTTGACCGCGCGCGGGGTCAGGCCGTCGCCGCAGACCTTCTCCCGGGGGAACTCGGTCTTCTCCAGCAGCAGCACCCGCAGCCCGTGCCGGGCGAGGTGGAACGCGGCGGACGAACCGCCGGGCCCGGCGCCGACGACGATGACATCTGCGTCTTGCCGCGTGTCGGTCACAGCCGCCACCTCCCTGCCCTTCGTCTCGCTGACCGGCAGCTCCCGGGGGTCGCTCCCGGTCGTTTCCGGCTCGTGAAAGTCTTCACAAAGTCACTCTGGTGCGAGTCTAGAACCGTGACGAGGTCCGCTGTCGGTTAGGCGACCCTAAGTTTTCACCCCGGCGGTCACCTAGATCGGCAAATAGGACGACAAGGCAGCGGTCGGTCTGATCCAGCGTCTCGGAGACGGTGATCATGGCGCTGGGTTATCCACAGAAAATTGTTGTGCGTCGACTTCGGGTGGGCGCATGACGATCCTCGGTCATCATGAACCCCGGGCAGCCGGACCGTGACCGGCTCGACGCACTTGCCGCTGACCAATGCGGCCTCTTCACTCGCGCACAGGCTCTGAGCTGCGGTTTCAGCACGCTGCGAATCAGGACCAAGGTGCAGGCCGGCGACTGGTCCCCGGTCGTCCGGGACGTCTTCGCCGACCGCGGCCTGCCGGTCACCCCCAGGCTGCGCGACGTCGCCGCGCAGCTCGCCCTTCCCGGCGCCGTGCTCGCCGGCCCTTCCGCCGCCCGCTGGCATGGGTGGGAGGTGCCGAGCACAGAGACGTTCGTCGCATTTCCCGGCCGCCGCCCCCGGCTCAGGCACGTCCACGTCGTGCCGGTGGACCTGCCCGCGACGGACATCTGCACCGTCGATCAGCAACAGGTCACGACGCCGTCACGCACCGTCTTCGACTGCGCCCGCCTGCTGCCCGACGGCGCCGCCTCGGCCCTGCTGGCGACCGCCCTGCAGGAGTGCTGGACGACGATGCCCGACCTGGCGACCCGCATCCGCGACGCCACCGGCCGGCACGGGACGCCGCGGCTGGTCCGGCTGGTGCGGATGGTCGCCCTGGGCAACCGCACGGCCGCGCAGAAGCTGGCGGGGAAGCTGCTGCAGCGGGCCGGGATCTGGGGCTGGTCGCCGCACGAGCCGATCAGCGACCGGTGGGGCCTGATCGGCCTGGGCGACCTGGTCTTCCCCGAGGCGAAGCTGGTCATCGAGCTGGGCATCGACGAGTTGGAGCCGGCGCCGCTGCGGGAGCGGCACACCCGGCTGGCCGCCGCCGGCTGGACGGTCGTCAGCTACTCCTGGACCGACCTGACCACCCGCCCGTCCGACCTGGTGGCCGAGCTGCGCCAGCACCTGGACCGCCTGACCCCGGTGCGGTGGTGACAGTGCCGCCGCTCGACCCCGGTGCGGTGGTGACAGTGCCGCCGCTCGACCCCGGTGCGGTGGTGACAGTGGCGCTCGGCCCGCTGCACTGGAAAGCCTGGCCGGCGCCCCGCCCTCCGCCCCGTCCTTCATGATCCCGTGCGGTTCCGGTAGCCCTGGCCCCGGAACCGCACGGGATCACGGGCGGGTCGGTCGCGGAGCCTCAGCCGGAGCCACACTCAACGGCATCCGGCCATCGGACGTCGCCCGCTGGCGCGCCCCTGTTGGTGTGGTCGCAGCGGCGCGCCCCGCCGTGGTGCCGGCGTGCGTGGTGCCGGCGTGCGGGGTGCCGGCGTGCGGGGTGCCGGCGTGCGGGGTGCCGACGTGCGGGGTGCCGGGGTGCCGGGGTGCCGGGGTGCCGGGGTGCCGGGGTGCCGGGGTGCCGGGGTGAGTCTCCCCCGGTGAACGCAGGTGAGCCTTCGTGACCACGCGCTGGGGCGACTCGTCGCGCCCGGCGAGGAGGACCAGATCTGACGGACCTGCCGCCCAGTTTCTGGAGCTTCTCGCGACGGACCGCCGTGCAATGTGGGCGGCCGGTCGCGCGGTGCGGAGTGAGCGTCTCGCAACGGGTCCGCCGCGCGGTGCGAGGTGAGCCCTCCCCCGACGCGAAACCGCCGGGGTGCAGGGTGAGCATCCCGGCGGCGGGCCGCGGTGAGGTGGCGGTCAGGGCTAGACGCGGAAGCCGCGGTGGAGGGCCACCACGCCGCCGGTGAGGTTGCGCCAGGCGACCTTGCGCCAGCCGTTGGCGGCGACGCGGGCGGCCAGGCCTTCCTGGTCGGGCCAGGCGCGGATGGACTCGGCGAGGTAGACGTAGGCGTCGGGGTTGCTGGAGACGCGCTTGGCGACCTGGGGGATGGCCTTGACCAGGTAGCCGAGGTAGGCGCCGCGGAAGGGGCGCCAGGTGGGGTGGCTGAACTCGCAGATGACCAGGCGGCCGCCGGGCTTGGTGACGCGGGCCATCTCCTGGAGCGCGGCATCGGTGTCGACGATGTTGCGCAGGGCGAAGGAGATGGTGATGGCGTCGAAGGTCTCGTCGGCGAAGGGCAGGGCCAGGGCGTCGCCGGCGAGGAGCGGGACCGCTGGGCGCTTGACGTGGCCGGCCTGGAGCATGCCGATGGAGAGGTCGACGCCGACGGCGAAGGCGCCGGACTTGGCCAGCTCCTCGGTCGAGACGCCGGTGCCCGCGCCGAGGTCGAGGACGCGTTCGCCGGGCTTGAGGCCGAGCGCGAGGCGGGTCTCGCGGCGCCAGATGCGGTCCTGACCGCCGGAGATCACGGTGTTGGTGAGGTCGTAGCGCTTGGCCACGCCGTCGAACATGGCGGCGACCTCGTGGGGCTGCTTGTCCAGCGAGGCGCGGCTCATGACGACACCGGCGTCAGCGGGATGGAGCGGCCGGTGCCGCCGCCGGGGATGGCGATCGAGGAGAAGTGTGATTGCACGCGGTCGTCCGTGGGGTCGTCGGCGGGGGTCAGGTGGACGCGCAGATGGCGGTACTGGGTGTCGCGCTGCGCGGGGATCCGGTCGGCGTCGCGGATCATCTGGACCAGCTCGGTGAGGCGGGAGCGGTGGCGGGCGCCGGCGGAGGAGATGACGTTCTCCTCCAGCATGATCGAGCCGAGGTCGTCGACGCCGAGGTGCAGCGACACCTGCCCGACGTCCTTGCCCGTGGTGAGCCACGAGGACTGGAGGTGGGCGATGTTGTCGAAGAACAGTCGCGAGACCGCGACGAGCCGCAGGTATTCGAGGCTGGTCGCCTGGGTGCGGCCCTTCAGGTGGTTGTTCTCCGGCTGGTACGTCCACGGGATGAACGACCGGAAGCCGCCGACGGTGCCGTCGAGGTCCGCCTCGGTCGTGTAGCCGTTGGCGACCGCCTTGTCCTGCACGTCGCGGATCATGCGCAGGTGCTCGATGCGCTCGGCGTTGGTCTCGCCGGTGCCCATCATCATCGTGGCGGTGGAGGAGACGCCGAGGCGGTGGGCCTGGGTCATGACCTCCAGCCAGCGCTCGCCCGACTCCTTGAGCGGGGCGATCGCCTTGCGCGGGCGCTCGGGGAGCATCTCGGCGCCGGCGCCGGCGATGGAGGCGAGGCCGGCGGCCTTGATCCGCAGGATCGCCTCCTCGATCGAGACGCCGGAGACCTTGGCCATGTGCAGGACCTCGGACGGGCCGATCGAGTGGATGACCAGCGACGGGAACGCCTGCTTGACGGAGGAGAACAGCTCCTCGTAGTACCCGACGCCGTACTCCGGGTGGTGACCACCCTGCAGCATCACCTGGGTGGCGCCGAGGTCGACCGCCTCCTGGCAGCGGTGCAGGATCTCCTCGGTGCCGTGCGTCCAGCCCTCGGCGTGCTTCGGCGCCCGGTAGAAGGCGCAGAACTTGCAGGCCGTGACACAGACGTTGGTGTAGTTGATGTTGCGGTCGATGAGGTACGTGACGATGTTGTCCGGGTATCGTCGGCGGCGCACCGTGTCGGCCGCCTCACCGAGCGGGTGGAACGGGGCGTCGGTGTAGAGCAGCAGCGCCTCCTCCGCGCTGATCCGCCCGCCGTCGGCCGCACGCTGCAGGATGTCGCTGATCACCGGAGTCTCCGTCACACCTCCGAGACTACGTTGGCGGCAAACGGGTATGGCAGGGCCCCGCGACCTCTCGTGCCTAGGATCACCAAGTGACTGACATGCGCTATCGACGCCTCGGCTCCTCGGGCCTGACCGTCTCCGTCGTCGGCATCGGATGCAACAACTTCGGCGGCCGCATCGACGCGGACCGCGCGGCGGGCGTGGTCCACGCCGCGATCGATCTCGGGGTGACCCTGTTCGACACCGCCGACGTGTACGGCGCGACCCCGGGTGCCTCGGAGGAGGCGCTGGGCAGGGCGCTGGGGAAACGCCGGGACGAGGTCATCGTCGCGACCAAGTTCGGCATGGACGCGCGCGGCTCGAACGGGCCCGACTGGGGTGCGCGGGGCAGCAGGCGGTACATCGCGAAGGCCGTCGAGGCGTCGCTGTGGCGCTTGAAGACCGACTACATCGACCTGTACCAGCTGCACGCCCCGGACCCGGAGACGCCGATCGAGGAGACCCTCGACGCCCTCGACGCGCTCATCAAAGCGGGCAAAGTCCGGTACATCGGACACTCGAACTTCTCCGGGTGGCAGGCGGCCGACGCGGCGTGGACCGCGAAGACCACCGGGAAGGCGCCGTTCGTCAGCGCGCAGAACTACTACTCGCTGCTGGAGCGTGGCATCGAGAAGGACCTGGTGCCGGCGCTGGAGCACTACGGCGTGGGTCTGCTGCCGTTCTTCCCGCTCGCGCACGGGCTGCTGACCGGCAAGTACCGGCGCGGCGAGGCCGCCCCCGAGGGCACCCGCCTGGCGCGGGACGGCTTCGACAAGGTCCTCGCCGCCGCGCCCTGGGACACGATCGAGCGCCTGGAAGCGGTCGGCCGGGAGCGGGGCGTCGACCTGCTGGCGGTCGCCATCGGTGGCCTGGCCGCCCGCCCGGCAGTGACCAGCGTGATCGCCGGTGCCACCAGCCCGGAGCAGGTCGAGGCCAACGTCGCGGCCGGATCCTGGGTCCCCACCGCCGAGGACCAGGCCGCGATCGAGGCCGCACTCACAGCGTGATCTGCCCGACCGTCGTGTCAGAGGGGCTCGACGAGCCGCTCGCGGGCTCCACGGTGACCGCGAACATCGGCGCGAGGCCGGAGATGTACTGCCGGCCCGTCCCACCAGCGAGGACGCCGGCATTGTGCGCCGAGTCGTCGACCATCCACAGCTGGTAAGCCTTGCCGGCGCCGGGGTTGTCGAGGCCGTCCAGCACCGCCACCGCGGCGTTCCGCGACGGCGAGACGATCAGCGTCACCCGGCCGCCCGCCATCTCGGAGGAGACCAGGCGGGCGTCCGGAGCGGCGAGGACCGCGTCGACCCGGGCGTTCTCCCGCCGCACGTCCTGCTGCGCGACCGTCCACGTCGCCACCCCCACGCCGGCGGCCAGCACCGCGGCCGCCACCGCGCCGGCGGCCCAGCGCAGCACCCGGGCGCGCCGGGACCGGCCCGCGCCGGAGGCACCCCGCCGGGGTCGTTCCTGCGCCGTCCGGCCGATCTCGGCCAGTACCGACTCCCGCAGCCGCGGCGGGGGCGCCTCGGCGACCGCGTGGGTCAGCCACGAGGCCGTCTCCCGCAGCTCGGCGACCTCGACCGCGCACGTCCCGCACTCCCGCAGGTGCCGGTCGAAGGCGGCGCGCTCCAGGTCGTCGACCGCGTCCAGCGCGTACGCGCCGGCCAGCGCGTGGATGTCCACCGTCTCGGCCATCAGAACGCCACCCCCAGGCAGTCCCGCATCCGGATCAGCCCGTCACGCATGCGTGTCTTGATGGTCGGCAGCGCGGCGCCGAGCAGGTCGGCGACCTCGCGGTAGCTGTTGCCGTTGTAGTACGCGAGCGTGATCGCCTCGCGCTGCAGGTCGGTGAGGCCGTCGAGGCACCGGCGGACCTGCTGCTGCTCGATGCGGGCCGTCGCGGTCTCGACCACGTCGTCGTACGGGGTGTCGACGCTGCTGGCGGCCACCCGCTGCGCCCGGTCGCTGCTGGCCTGCTCGGCGCGGACCCGGTCGACGGCCCTGCGGTGCGCGATCGTGAAGACCCACGCGGTCGCCGAGCCGCGGGTGCCGTCGAAGCGGCCGGCGTTGCGCCACACCTCGACCATGACCTCCTGCGCGACCTCCTCCGACTGGGCCGGGTCCCGCAGCACGCGGCGGATCAGTCCGTACACGCGCGGCGACAGCAGGTCGTACAGCTCGGCGAACGCCCGCTCGTCGCCCCGGGCGACCCGGCCCAGCAGCTCGTCGGCGTCGACGCGGCGCTGCGGGGGCGGCACGGCGACGAGTCGCTGGGTGGGCAGCTCCTCGTGTTCGGGTCTCATGTCGTTCATTCGGAGCCGCCGCGGCCGCGGATGGGATCGATCCACGGATCGAAGCACAGCGTCATGCGTCGTAGTCCACCACGACCTTGTCGGTGATCGGCAGGGCCTGACAGGTGAGGACATACCCGGCGGCGACCTCGTCGGGCTCCAGGGCGAAGTTGCGGGCCATCTCCACGGAACCGGACACGACCTTGGCACGGCAGGTGGAGCAGACACCGCCCTTGCACGCGTACGGCAGCTCTGGTCGCTGTCTGAGCGCGGCGTCGAGAATCCGCTCGTCAGGAGCCATCGCTATGGTCGACGTCCTGCCGTCGAGCACGATGTCGACCGTCACGCCCGCTGCTTCAGAGGTGACACGGGCAGGCGCTGCCGGTACATCGGCGACATGAAACAACTCCGTGTGCACGGCGTTGTCGGACACGCCCCGGAGGCTCAGCGCGACCCGGGCGTCGAGGACCATGCCGTGCGGCCCGCACAGGAACCACTCGTCGACGGTGGCCGCCGGGACAAGCGTGTCGAGGATGGCGCCGATGCGCTGCTCGTCGAGGCGCCCCGACAGCAGCGCCGACTCCTGCGCCTCCCGCGACAGCACATGTACGACGTGCAGCCGCTCGCGATGGCGGTCCTTGAGGTCGGCGAGCTCCTCGGCGAACATGACGGTGCCGGCGGCGCGGTTGCCGTAGACGACGGTGAACCGGCTGGCCGGCTCGACCTCGAGGGCCGTCGCGACCAGCGACAGGACCGGCGTGATGCCGGATCCGGCGACCAGCGCACCGTAGTGCCGGGTGCGGGCGGGGTCGAACGCCGTGGTGAAGTGGCCCAGCGGCGGCATCACGTCGATCTCGTCGCCGGGGCAGAGGTCGGCGACCGCGTAGGACGAGAACGCCCCGCCGGGCACCGCTCTGATCCCGACCCGCAGGACCCCTTCGGCGGCGAGCTTCGAGGGGCTCGAGCAGATGGAGTACGAGCGGCGGACCTCGGTGTCGTCGTGCCATCTGCGCACGGTGAGGTGCTGCCCCGCCTGGAACGCGAACGCGGCGCGCTGCGGCACCGGGACGTCGAACGTCACCACGACCGAGTCGTCGGTGAGCTGCTCGACGTCGACGACGGGCAGCCGGTGGAACGTCGGGCGGCGCAGCTTGGGCGGGGCAGTCATAGCGCCTTCACCGCGTCGAAGGGCTCGAGGCAGGCGGTGCAGCGCCACAGCGACTTGCACGCGGTCGAGCCGAACCGGGACAGCTGCTCGGTCGCCGGCGACCCGCACCTGGGACACCGGATCGACAGCTGGACGGTCACCTTGGTGGAGCTCGGCGGCGCGATGCCGGCCGCGGCCAGCTTCGACCGGCCCTCCTCGGTGATCATGTCGGTGGTCCAGGGCGGGTCGAGCACGGTCCGCACCTTGACGTCTTCGACGCCCGCGTCGTGCAGGGCGGACTCGATATCGCTGCGGATCAGGTCCATGGCGGGGCAGCCCGAATACGTCGGGGTGATCGTCACCGTGACGGCGCTGCCGTCTTCGGTGACGTCGACGTCGCGGAGGATGCCGAGCTCGGCGACGTTGAGGACCCGCAGCTCGGGGTCCTTGACGGCGGCGACCACGTCGAACAGCGTCACCAGCGGGCTCCCGGGTGTGCGCGGTGCAGCACCTGCATGTCGGCGAGCAGCTCGGTCAGGGCCTCGGTGTGCTCGGTCCTGCTCATGACCGCCGTTTCAGTGTTCGGTCTGCTCAGCTGGGACGCCGATTCAGTCGCCGGTCTGCCCAGCTGGGACGCCGTTTCGGTCGTCGGTCGGCTCAGCTGGGACTCGTTCAGGACGGTGTCGATCGTCTCGAGCCAGGCCGGGCGCAGCGTCGACGGGGCGACCACGACGCCGGCCAGGGCCAGGGCGTGCACGGCGGGGCCGGCCTCGAACAGCTGGTGCGTGTAGGGCCAGATCTGGTCGACGGCGGCCTGCATGCGGCGGTGCGACTCATCGGTGCCGTCGCCGAGCCGCACGACCCACCTGGAGCTGTGATCGACGTGGTACGCCGACTCCTTCCTGGCCTTGGCGGCGACCGCGGCGATCCGCTCGTCGCCGGCGCCGATCGACCGGTCGTAGAGCAGCCGCTGGTACACGGACAGGAACAGCAGCTTGGCCATGGTGACCGCGAAGTCACCGTTGTCGAGCTCGACCAGCCGGACGTTGCGGAACTCGTGCGCCTCGCGCAGGTATGCCAGGTCGTCCTCGGTGCGGCCCTGGCCTTCGAGCTCGCCGGCGTAGCCCAGCAGCATCCTGGCGACGCCGAGCTGGTCGAGGGCGATGTTGGCCAGGGCGATGTCCTCTTCCATCTCCGGCGCCCGCGAGCACCACTCGCTCAGCCGCTGCGCGGCGATCAGCGCGTCGTCGGCGAGGCCCAGCACGTATCCGAAGTGGCTCATATGTGGCTCGCACCTTCGGGCACGTCGTAGAACGTGGGATGCCGGTACACCTTGTCGGCGGCGGGCGCGAAGAAGGCGTCTTTCTCGTCGGGACTGCTCGCGGTGATCTCCGCGGCCGGCACGACCCAGATCGAGACGCCCTCCTGGCGGCGGGTGTAGACGTCGCGGGCGTTGCGCAGCGCCATCTCGGCGTCGGACGCGTGCAGGCTGCCGACGTGAGCGTGGGACAGCCCCCGCCTCGGCCGGACGAACACTTCAAACAGCACTGTTCTCTCTTTTCGCCGCGTACGCCATGGCGGCCTCACGCACCCAGGCGCCCTCCTCGTGGGCCCGCCGGCGGTGCTCCATCCGCTCCTGGTTGCAGGGGCCGTCGCCCTTGATCACCCGCATCAGCTCGTCGTAGTCGGGCTGGGTGTAGTGGTGCTGCTGGCGCTCCTCGTCCCACCGCAGGTCGGGGTCGGGGATCCGCAGGTCGAGGACGCCGGCCTGCTGGACGCACATGTCGACGAACCGCTGCCGCAGCTCGTCGTTGGAGAACCGCTTGATCTTCCAGGCCATCGACCGCTCGGAGTGGGTCGAGTCGCCGTCGGGCGGACCGAACATCGCCAGCGACGGATACCACCACCGGTCGACGGCGTCCTGCGCCATCGCCTTCTGCCCGGGGGTGCCGTGCGACAGCGTGTGCAGGATCTCGAACCCCTGCCGCTGGTGGAACGACTCCTCCTTGCAGACGCGGATCATCGCCCGCGCATACGGCCCGTAGGAGCACCGGCACAGCGGCACCTGGTTGACGATCGCGGCCCCGTCGACGAGCCAGCCGATCGCGCCGACGTCGGCCCAGGTCAGGGTCGGGTAGTTGAAGATGGAGCTGTACTTCTGCCGGCCGTCGATGAGCATCTCGACCAGCTCGTCGCGGGAGATGCCGAGCGTCTCGGCGGCGGCGTAGAGATACAGGCCGTGCCCGGCCTCGTCCTGCACCTTCGCCAGCAGGATCGCCTTGCGCTTCAGCGACGGCGCGCGGGAGATCCAGTTGCCCTCCGGCTGCATGCCGATGATCTCCGAGTGCGCGTGCTGGGCGATCTGCCGGATCAGCGTCTTGCGGTAGGCCTCGGGCATCCAGTCGCGTGGCTCGATCTTCTGGTCGGCCGCGACGATCGCGTCGAAGTAGCCCTGGAGGTCCTCACCAGCCGCGACGTCCCGGCCGGCGGCGTCTTGAAGGTCCCGCTCGGCGCTGTCCACCTGCTCGAGGAGCGGGGCGAAGTCGTTGCCGTACACCCCCTCAGTGTTACAGCAACCGACTGGATCGGCAAGAAGGTGTCACAGCCATCGAGGCAACTACCAGGGACCTTTGAGCGCGTCCGAGCTGCGAAGAATGCGTTGGAAGGAGAGACTGTCCGGGATCATCACGTGGCGTCACCCACTGATTGCTTACGTGCTGGTTACCCCGGCTACATCTGCTCATGACCAGCGGTCGATGCAATGGGTGCGACCGCCAGGGAGGACCACCGACCCATGCGCAAGCGCGTCGGATTCACCATGCTCGTACTGTTGGCCGTCGCAGTGATGATCGGCGTCCCGTTCGTGTGGGGCAGCGACCTGCTGGACGACCACAGTTTCAGCGCCGCCGCGCCCGCGGCCGTGACCGAGTCCACGGCGCCGCAGGTCGAGGCGACCCGGAAGGCCGCCCCGGCGGCCCCGGCCGCCCCGTCACTCCCGCCGGCGCTGCTGCACCCCGCCGCCGTCACGGTCAACGCCACGGGTTTCTGGTCCTGGACGGTCCTGGACCGCCGCACCGGCGAGATGGCCGGCTCCCCCAACGCCGCCACCACCCAGCGCACCGCCTCGATGATCAAGGCCTGGCTGGCCGCCGACTACCTGCGCCGCACCCCGAACCCCAGCGCCTCGATCCTCCGCCAGCTCACATCCATGATCCGCAACAGCGACAACACCGCCGCCTCGTACTTCTGGACCCTCGACGGCCGCTCGGCCAGCATCACGCGGCTCGTGCAGATGTGCGGACTGACGGACAGCAAGGCCTACATCGACTGGGCCAGCACCCTGCTCTCGGCCCGCGACGCCGCCCGGATGGGCGCCTGCATCGGCGACGGCCGCGCGGCCGGTCCGAAGTGGACCGACTGGGTCCTCAACGAGATGCGCAACGTCGCCAGCAGCCAGGAGTTCGGCATCGTGCCCGCCCTGCCGGCCACGGAGCAGGCGGCGACGGCGGTCAAGAACGGCTGGATCGCCCGCAGCGACGGCAAGTGGCACGTCAACTGCCTGGCCATCGGCACCGAGTGGGTCCTCAGCGTCCTGACCGTCTACCCGTCCTCGAAGGGCATGGGCTACGGCGCCGAGATCTGCACCAGCGTCACCCGCCAGCTCCAGGCCTAGCGAACCCGCCTCCCGCCGCGCCGGTCGGGCCGGGATCGGTCCCGCCGCCGCGCTGGCCCTGCCGGATTGATCACTGAAACCGTATACGCAACAGTCACCGAATGTAGTACTAGCCGATGAAGAACTCCGGGCCGTTCGGGGGGAGGGCGGGCACGACGCCGCGGGCGGCGGTGCGGCGGGCGAACTCGCGGATGCCCTCGACCTGGCGGGCGCCGAGGGAGAAGTCCAGCACGCGGAAGTAGTGGGCGAGGGTCGCCGCCGACAGAGTCTCCCAGCGGGCGGCGGCCTCGGCGACCTCGTCGAGCTCGGTCAGGCAGAGCTCCTTGGAGCGCAGGAATGCCTGGTGGACGTCCTTGACCAGGCCGGGGTGGGCCTCGGCGAAGGAGCGCCGGACGGCCCAGGCGGCGAAGACCATCGGCAGGCCGGTCCAGTCGCGCCAGGCCTGGCCGAGGTCGGTGACGGTCCAGCCGTGCTGCGGGGCGTCGTGCATCGCGCGCAGGGCCACGTCGCCGATGATCACGGCGGCGTCGGCCTCGTCGAGCATGCGGGCCAGGTCGGGCGGGCTCTGGAAGTACGTGGGCGTGACGCCGACCTTCGACTCCAGGTACATCTGGGCGAGCATGACGCCGGTGCGGGACGTGGCGCCGAGCGCGACGCGCCGGCCCGAGAGCGAGGTGAGCGGCACGGTGGACACGAGGTTGACCGACAGCACCGGGCCGTCGCTGCCGACCGCGATGTCGGGTAGCAGCAGCAGGTCGGAAGCGTTGCGCAGGTACTCGACCATGGTGATCGGGCCGACGTCGAGGTCGCCGGCGACGAGGGCGGCGCTCAGCCGCTCGGGGGAATCCTTGTGCAGGTCGACGTCGATCAGTGCGCCCGAGCGCATCAGCCCCCAGTAGAGCGGCAGGCAGTTCAGGAACTGGATGTGGCCGACGCGGGGCCGCTGCAGTGCAGGCACACCGCCCATGGTGCCCCAGGATTCGCCGCTCAAGCAGGAGAGGCGGTCATTGTCACAGCGCGTGATCCGGCGGGACACGCAGGCGGGCGGGGCATTGTCACGGCGCGTACCCTCTGGGGGATGCGACGCCCCCTCGCAGTACTGACCTGCGCCATCATGCTGGCGGGCTGCAGCACACCCGCGGAGCAAAAGCCGCAAAACACCCAGCAGGCCGCCGCAGCGGCCTCGGAAGCCGCGGCGAGTGGGTCCGCGGCGAGTCCGGCGGCGAGTCCGAGCCCCAGCGGCCCGCTCTTCACGCCGACCAACCCGGTGACGATGAACGTCAAGGGCTTCTGGTCGTGGGCGTTCTACGACCTGAAGGAAGACAAGATGTACGGGTCGACCCCGTACACGACGAGCGACACCGCGAGCATGGCGAAGGCCTGGGTCGCCGCGGACTGGCTGCGCCGGCAGGCCGAGCAGAACAAGCAGCCCGCGGCCGTCGCGCTGCAGGAGCTGACGCGCATGATCCGCGACTCCGAGACGGAGAACACGTTCAAGTACCACGTCCAGAACGGCAACCTGACCTCGATCAAGCGCATGATCACGACCTGCGGGCTCACGGAGACCAAGGGCACGCAGAACTCGTGGAGCCTGACGCAGATGTCGGCGCGTGACGTGGCCCGGCTGGCGAAGTGCATCGGCGACGGGCGGGCGGCGGGGCCGAAGTGGACCGGCTGGCTGCTCAACGAGATGCGCAACGTGCGCGGGCCGGGGCGGTTCGGGCCGATCGAGGTGCTGCCGGCGGACGTACAGAAGGCGACCGCGATCAAGAACGGCTGGCTCGCCCGGGACGACGGTCAGTGGCACATCGCGTGCATGGCCGTCGGCGACGGGTGGACGATCGGGATCATGGCGCACTACCCGAGCACGCTGGGGAAGGACTACGGGACGAAGACGTGCCGGGAAGTGACGAAGCAGCTGCTGACCCAGCCGCCGCGCTGACCCGCCACATCCAGCCGCCGAGGGTCGCGGCGGCGATGAGGCCGGCGACGCCGCAGCCGATGACGATCTGCCGTGGCTCGAACCGGCCGACGAGCACGCCGCCGGCCGCGTAGCCGATGAGGTTGGCGGCGTTGATCACGGCGCCGAACCGGGCGAAGAACGCCCCTCGCACGGCCGCGGGGACGCGCCTGGCGGCGATGACGCCGAGGAAGTTGTTCTCCGCTCCGTTCACGGCGCCGCCCAGCAGCCACAGGGGGTACACCAGCAACACCGCGGTGACGAAGCCTGACAGCAGCACGACCAGCGCGGTCGCCAGGTGCATCAGCGCGAGTGCCCGGCCGAGTGCGCCGTCGTCCCGGGCGCGGGACGCGGCGAGCCATCCTCCGGCGAGCATGCCGGCCGTCCACGCCGCTTCGACGAGCCCGAACTCGGCGGGGCTGCCGCCGAGTGTCTCGCGGATGAAGAACACGCCCACGACCATGTCGACGTTGATCGTGAGCACGATGGCCCCGACCAGGCAGGTCAATGCGAGCAGGAATCTGTCGTCGCGGATTTTCCACGGTGTACGACCAGTGCCTGCCGCTTCTGCCGGCGCCGCCGTGCGGCGGGTGCGCAGCAGGAGCCCAGCGGCGACGACGGCCAGGTAGGTGACGGCGTCGATGAGCAGCGGGACGCGCAGGCCGAACGCGCCGACGAGCAGCCCGGCGAGGGCGGGTCCGGCGAGCGAGCCGACCGAGTTGGCGGTCTGCCCGATCGCCATCGCCCGGCCGACGCCGTCGGGTCCGGCGCAGTCGGGCAGCAGGGCGTTGAACGTCGGTGAGGTCACCGCGACGCCGGCGGCCAGCAGCGCGACCAGCGTGATCAGCAGCCAGGTGCTGGTGGTGAGGGCCATCGCGGCGCAGCAGGCGGCCTGGCCGAGGCCGACGGCGGTGAGCAGGACGCGGCTGTCGACCCGGTCGACGAGCCGACCGACGAGCGGGGCGAGCGCGACGACCGGCAGGACCGACGCGATGAGGACGGCGGCGACGGCGGATCCGCCCGCGCCGCGGTCCTGCAGCGCGAGCAGGATCGCGGTGGCGGCCATGAAGTCCCCGAGGTACGAGACGCCTCGCGCGACCGCGAGCAGGTACACGTCACGAGCGGATGTGAAGGACATACTTCGAAGTTAATGCTTCACATCTCGTGATCACCAGATGGTTGCCCTAACTGCGGGGAAAGGTCCGGTACGTCACGTTCACCTGGCGGGCGCCCTCCGGCGGGTCGGGGCGGCGGGACCGCGCGTACCGCTCGAACAGCGCGAACACCTCGTCGTTGAGCGCCTTGAGCTCGTCCGCGGTGACCTGGATCTGCATGTCGGCCGAGGTCGCGGCCGTGTACCACGCGTAGGGCTCCTCGTCGCGGCGGGCCAGCCACGCCCGCGCCCGGGCGTCCTCGATCTCCAGGAACATCAGCGACAGCTCCCGGTCCGCGGCCCGCTCCGCCGCGCCGCCCTCCGGGCCGGGCTCGATGTTGAGCCCCCGCAGCTGGCTGCGCCAGACCCGCTCCCGGCCGTCGCCGCGGCTCGGCGCCTGCTCGATCAGGTTGACCTTCGCCAGCTCGCGCAGGTGGTAGCTGGTCGCGCTGGGTGACAGGCCGCAGACCTCGGCGAGCTCCGTCGCGGTCGCCGGCTCCCCGCCGTCGAAGAGCCGGTCGAGGATGGCGATCCTCGCCGGGTGCGCGAGCGCGCGCATGGTCGAGGCGTCGCGGATGTTCGCTCGCACCGGGGTCTCATCAGCCACGTACCCAGGGTATTCATGGCCCTTCGGATGATCTAAGGTCAGACCTTTTTTCTTATCGTTGGGGATCTTCAACTGAGGGGGACTGGTGCGAGTACGTGGTTACGCCCCTGCTACGCCGTGCTGGACCGTGCTGACCAGCCCCGACCCTTCGGCCTCCGCCGACTTCTACACCGGGCTCTTCGGCTGGACGGCGGCGCCCGCCGACGACGGGACCACCACGTTCCTGCTGCGCGACCTGGCGGTGGCCGGCCTGGCCGCCGCGCCCGGCCGCCCGTCGGCGTGGCTGACCTACGTGTCGACCGAGGACGCCGAGGCGACCGCGGGCCTGGTCGCCGACGCGGGCGGCAGCATGCTCGCCCCGCCGGCGCAGGCCGGGACGCGCGGACGCAGCGCCCTCTTCGCCGACGCGAGCGGCGCGGTGTTCGGCGCGTGGCAGCGCGGGACGTTCGCCGGCACGCAGGTCGTCAACGAGTCGAACGCGATCTGCTGGAGCGAGGTCGTCACCCCCGACATTCCCACGGCGGTCAGCTTCTACGGGAAGGTCTTCGGCTGGACCGAGCGTGCCGGTTCGGCGGGCGCCAACCAGGAGTACCACGAGTGGGTCGCGACGAACCGGGTGGTCGGCGGCATGAGCCCGATGGGCGCGCTCTACCCGCCGGGAACCCCCGCGCACTGGCGCACGATCATCCTGGTCGACGACTGCGCCGCGACCGCCTCGCGCGCCGAGTCGCTGGGCGGGCGCCTGATGGCCGGCCCGGTGGACGCGGGCATCGGCCAGGGCGCGTTCCTGCTGGACCCGACGGGTGCCGCGTTCCTCGCGTTCGAGCTGCTCCCCGAGCTGCGCGAGCACTTCTAGCCGCTGCCCGTGGACATCGCCGCCGGCTGACGGTCGGCCGTTCGGCCAGGGCCACGACGCGCCCTGGCCGGACGGAGGTAGACGTTCCACCCACCCGGGGCGGGTGAATCCGGAGGGTGATTTCCGAAATCACCCTCCGCAATTTCATCAGTACGCACCGATGGCCGCTACGTTCGGCGTCATGCGACCCCCGGCGCTGTTCGTGATGGTGTTCGAGGGCCGCGACGGCGACGGCCGCGGCTGAACCGGCGGCCCTGGGTGGAGGGAGCGGCCGGCGCATGACCGATCCCAGCATGACGGCCGCGTGCACGGCCGGGCCGGAACTCGACGACGAGCCGCTGCTGGTTCGTCCGTACGTCCGCCTGCTCGCGGACCAGCTCGCGGCCGACGAGCCCTTGGACGACGTACCGGCGCCCGACGACCGATCCGAGGACGACGGCCGGCACGCGGGGACGCCCACCGACGTCCTCCCGACCCAGGCCGCCCGTCCGGGCAGGCGGGTCCGCTGGCGCCGCCTTGCCGTCGGCTCGGGCATGCTGGTGCTCGCGCTGGGCGCCACCGCGCTCGGGCTGGGCCTCGGCGACCGGCCCGCGGCGCCCGCCGCGAGCCCGGCCTGGACGGCGGCGCCAAGGGGTGGCCTCTTCGAGACGGCCGCCGCGCCGGGCCTGCCGGACACGGAGGCGGCGTCGGCCGGGGCGACGGCTGGGGCGTCGGACGCGCCGGCGACTGCCGGGGCGTCGTCCGTCCCCGGGAAGCCGCCGCTGCCCGGGGTGTCACCCAGCCCGTCGGATGCCGTCCCGCCGAACGGTGACCCCGCGCCCAGCGAACTGCCCGGCGTGTCGCCGCCGCCCGGCGTCGAGTCCCGCACGGGCCGGATCACCGGCGCCTCCGGGCTGTGCCTCGACGGCAGCGCCTACCCGGACGACGGCGGCGACAAGGTCCGGCGGGCGGACTGCAACGGCAACTCCGGCCAGGCATGGACCGTGGCGGGGGACGGCACCATCCGGGCCGTCGGCCGGTGCCTGCAGGCGTCGGGCGACCAGCTCCGCCTGCGCGGCTGCGACGGCGGACCGGCCCAGCGGTGGCGGTCCGGACCCGCGGGCTCGCTGATCAACCAGGCGTCGGGGCTGTGCCTCGGGAGCCCGGACAACGTGAGCAGCAGGGCCCCGCAGCGGATGTCGGCCTGCAACCAGTCCGACGCGCAACGATGGACCCTGCCGTAGCGGCGCTTCCGCCGCATCCCACGGGGGAATTGCGCCGATCGGTCGGCGTTTCGACCAGCCACCGACGATCACGATCTGCCTATCTGTAACGGGGTGGGCACGTAGCGCGCTACTTCGGGAGGGCACTCCGAAGTGGCATCGGCACCGGCGCGTTGAGCGCCGCTGGGTGGACGCGATGGCATCTCGGTCGTACCTCGCCGTCCTGGCCCCCTGCCGATGAGGTGCACGGATGCTTACCGCACTACGCCTGGAATGCGACACCACGCCTGATCTCGCAGCCACCATGAAGCTGCAGATCCCTGCCCTGGCCTGGTACAGGACCGGGGTCGGCGAGTGGCAACGCACCTACCACCCGAACGGGCGGGGCGTCCCGGTGCGGGTCGAGGCCGACCACGGCGGGCTGCGGTTCACCTTCCGGACGAGTGCGGAGGAGGCGCTGCTGCGTGACGTGCTGATCTCCACGTTCCGCAACGGCGAACAGGTCGGCGCCATGGCCCTCGCGGGTCACCCGGCGCTGAGAACGCTGCGCCGGCACCACCAGGGCATGATCCTGCTGAACGGTTCGCCGTTCGAGACGCTCGTCCTGGCCATCCTGGCCCAGGGCCGGCCCGCCGAGGCGGTGCGGAAGGTGTTTCCCCGGCTCGCCGCCACATGCGGTGGCCTCACCCCGCAACGACTGTCCGCCCTGCCACTGCCCAGGCTGGCCCAGCTGGTCAGGCCGCTCGGCGAGGTCAAGGCCTCCCGCCTGCACGCCACGGCGGCCATCCTCACCAGGCGCGGCGCGACGGCGTTCGACCGGCTGATCGCCGGCTCCGGCTCGCTCGCCCTGAACTACCTGTTGTCGCTGCCCGGCGTCGGTACCCACACCGCCGCCCTCGTGGTGACGATCATCAACAACGTGCCCGACATGGTGCCGATCGACCAGCACCTGATGCGGGTCGCGTACCGTCTCGGCCTCACCGACCACGACGGCGGCCTCACCAAACCGGGCAGCCGCCGGGTCGCCGCGGACCTCCTCGCCTACGGCCCGGACCTGGCGCGCGTCCACCCCCTGCTCCAGCAGGTCGCCTACGACACGTGCACCGCAGCCACCCCGGACTGCCGTCGCTGCTTCCTCGCCGAGTCCTGCCGCCACGCCGCCCGCACCGCCGACGCCCGCGTCTGAACCAGCGGAGCCGACACGACGGTGGAAATGGGTGGAGGGGGTGGTGGGTGGGGCGTAAGGTGGTGGACCGCTTGACGGCCGCGGTGAGGTAGGCACCGCAGCGGACGTCCCTACGCGCCGGGTCGATGCGGTCCGGATACGCGAGCGAGCAGCTGCTGAGATTCCCCTGAAGGAAATCACCGTGCCCGCACTGGAAGACGAGCTCGCCGCTGAGCGAGCGCACCTGGAAGCCTCACGCAAAGCGCTCCGCAGGATGCGGGAGCATGCCGAGGATCTGTTCTCGACCGGGGATCAGGTGGCCGGGGACCCGTTCGCGGCGGAGACGCTGGGGCGGCATCTGGCCCGGCGGATCGCCGAGCTGGCGGACAGTCCCGACACGCCGTTGTTCTTCGGGAAGCTGGAGATCGAGCAGGACAAGTTCCACGTCGGGCGGCGGCATGTCACCGACGTCGCCGGGGAGCCGATGGTGCTGGACTGGCGGGCACCGATGAGCCGGAAGTTCTACCAGGCGAGCGTCAAGGACCCGCAGGACGTCAGCAGAAGGCGGCGGTTCGGGTTCGTCAAGGGCGAGCTGACCAGCTTCGAGGACGAGAACCTGCAGGCCGGCGAGGAGCTCGGCACCAGCAGGATCCTGCTGGAGGAGATCGAGCGGCCGCGTGTCGGGCCGATGCGGGACATCGTCGCGACGATCCAGCCGGAGCAGGACGAGCTGGTGCGGGCGGAGCTGGACGAGTCGATCTGCGTTCAGGGGGCGCCGGGGACCGGGAAGACGGCGGTGGGGCTGCACCGGGCGGCGTACCTGCTGTACCTGCACCGGGAGCGGCTCAAGCGGTCCGGGGTGCTGATCGTGGGGCCGAACAGCGCGTTCCTCGGCTACATCGCGAGCGTGCTGCCGGCGCTCGGCGAGATCGAGGTGCAGCAGTCCACGATCGACGGGCTGCTCGGTACACCGGCGAAAACGGACGACGACGAGGCCGCGGCGAGGGTGAAGCACGACCCGCGGATGGCGGACGTGCTGCGCAGACGCCTGGAAGGCAAGATCCGGAAGCCGGAGGAGCCCCTGACGGTGTCCGACGGGTCCTACCGGTGGCGGGTGTCGGCGGAGGCGTTGCGGCGGGTGGTCGACGACGTGCGGCGGGAGGCGCCACCGTACGGGATCGGCCGGGAGCGGGTGCGGGCCAGGATCGTGTCGCTGCTGATGCGGCAGTCGGAGGCGCGGCGCGGCGACTCACCGAGCGAGGGCTGGCAGCGGCGGATGGGGAAGTCGCAGCCGGTGGTCGCGGTGCTGGATCACGCGTGGCCGGCGGTCACGCCGGAGCAGCTCGTGTTCGAGGTGCTCAGCGACCCGGCCGACGAGCTCCTCGAGCCGCACGAGCAGGCGGCGATCGCCTGGGCCAAGCCGCCGAAGACGGCGAGGTCCGCCCGTTGGTCGGCGGCGGATGCGGTACTGGTGGACGAGGCCGCCGGACTGATCGACCGGGTGCCCTCGTTCGGCCACGTCGTGGTGGACGAGGCGCAGGACCTGTCGCCGATGCAGGCGCGGGTGATCGCCAGGCGCTCCGAGCACGGGTCGATCACGCTGCTCGGTGACCTCGCGCAGGGCACGGCGCCGTGGGCGGCGCTGGAGTGGCGGACCCTGCTGGCGCACCTGGGCAAGCCGGACGCGCGGGTGGTGCCGCTGACGACGGGGTTCCGGGTGCCGGCCGCGGTGGTCGCCCTGGCCAACCGGCTGCTGCCGGCGCTCGGTGTCGACGTGCCGGAGGCGCGGTCGCTGCGGACCGACGGCGCGCTGACGATCGGCGCGACGCCGTTGCAGGACGCGGTGCGGCTGGCGCTGACCTTCGAGGGGTCGATCGGGGTGATCGCGGCGGACGCGGCGGTCCCGGCGATCGCCGCCTCGGTGGTCCACGAGCGGGTCACGGTGCTGCCGGCGAGCCTGGCGAAGGGTCTCGAGTACGACCACGTCATCGTCGTGGAGCCGGCCGACATCGTCGAGGCCGAGCCGCGCGGGCTGAACCGGCTCTTCGTGGTCCTGACGCGGGCGGTGTCGCGGTTGGACGTTCTCCACGAACGTCCGCTTCCTGCACCGTTGGATAGGGTGTCGTGATCACGTCCCGGATGTCACTATCTCGAAACAGTGTGACAACCGGGAGGACGCGGAATGCGAGTAAGGGGTTACGCGCCGGGTACACCGTGCTGGGCCGAGGTCGGCAGCCCCGACCCGGTCGCCGCGCGGGCGTTCTACGGCGGCCTCTTCGGCTGGCAGTTCAACGACGACGGGCACTTCACGCTCAACGGCCGCGCCGTGGCCGGCCTGCGCACCGCCAGCCGGCCCGCGTGGCTGATCTCGATCTCGACGGACGACCCGGTCCGCACCGCCGAGGCGGTCCAGCGGGCCGGCGGGTCCGTGAAGGTGCCGCCGGCGAGCGTGCGGGACCTGGGCACGGCCGCCGTGTTCGCCGACGCCGGCGGCGCGGTCTTCGGCACGTGGCAGCGCAGCAGGTTCGGCGGGGCGCAGGTGTCGTTCGAGCCGGGCGCGATCTGCTGGTACGAGCTGGCCGCCCACGACCTGGACCGGACGGGCGCCTTCTACGGCGAGGTCTTCGGGTGGCACGCGGTGGAGACGGAGAACGCCGAGCCGTACTTCGAGCTGCACCACCACAACGACGCCGTCGGCGGGCTGCTGCCGATCGACGGCCGGTTCCCCACGGGCCTGCCGGAGCACTGGACGGTGTGCTTCATGGTCGACGACGCGGTCACGGCGTGCGAGCGGGTGGCCGAGCTGGGCGGCACGGTCGCCCGCAAGCCGATGGTGTCGTCGGCCGGCTGGTACGCCCGCGTCGCCGACCCGGCCGGTGCTCATTTCGCACTGATCGAGATTTCCGACGAGTACGGCTTTTCGGGCGGCCTCTAGTGAACGCTAGCCGCGGGTGATCTTGACGTCGTCGACGGCGGCCTCGATGAGGCTGGCGCCGGCGGCGTCGGTGGCCTCGATCAGCAGCTGGATCGTCTTGCCGGCGTAGGGAGTGAGGTCGGCGCTGGCCGCGGCCCACACCGCGGCACGGTCGGACGCCGCGCCGGCCCGGGTGAAGATCGCGGTCTTCGAGCCGTTCTGCACCACGCTGACCTTGAACTGGTCGGCGGCCGACGCGTTCGCGGCGTGCGCGAAGTACCACGACCAGCCCAGCGTGAGCGGGCCGGCGGCGGGCAGCGCGACCGACGGTGACCGCACGCCGGTGGTGCCGCCGTCGACGTCGTAGCTGCCGGCCGCGGTGCCCGCCTTGCGACCGGTGACCAGGTCGTAGTCGCCGCTGACGGTGTCGCCGAGTTGCTTCGGGCCGTTCTGGGTGGTCGCCTCGGGGTTGCCGCGCTCCCACAGCCCGGCGGTCGCCGTGCCGCTGGTGGTGGTCCAGCCCTTGGCGGTCTCGAAGTCGTCCGACCAGACCGTGTCGCCGCCGCAGTACTGCGCCTGCTTGCCGATCATCCGGTAGACGCAGTCGGCGTACTCCGCGAGCTGCAGGCTCGCCTCCTTGTTGCGGGCCGTCTGCGCCGCGATCACGCTCGCCGGCGGGTAGAAGCCGCTGGCGGAGCCGGGCCCGGGGTACATCTCGAACGTGTAGGCGAAGATGCCCTGCGTCGCCCACAGCCAGTCGATGACCGAGCCGTCGGTGATGTAGAGGTCGCTGGACTGCTGGGCGGTGTAGCCGTTGGACTTCGCCATCCCGGCGCCGAGTGCCTCGAACGCCGCCTGCTGGTCGGCGTTGAGCCCGGACACCGTGTCGGCGACCGTGTAGCCGAACGGCCAGAGGATCAGCTCCGAGAACGTGTGGAAGTCGATGCTCGCCTTGATCTGCTGGACCCCGTCGACCCGCCGGCTGAGCACGAAGTCGCGCAGTCGCTGGGTCTCGGGCGCGGAGAACGCCGCATCGCCGTGGTAGGTCTCCGACGACGGGTTCGCCGACGATCCCCCGCAGCACCCGAACTTGTAGCTCCAGTTGCGGTTGAGGTCCGTGCCGATGCTGCTGGACCCGGCGTTGGGCTGGCGGTTCTTGCGCCAGTTGCGGTAGCCGCCCGTGGCGATGTCGTATTCGCCGCCGTCAGGGTTGAGGTCCGGCACGATCCACAGCTCGCGGCTGCCGACGAGCTTCGTGATGCGGGGATCCTTGCCGTAGCCGTCGGTGTACAGCTTCACCAGGTACAGCGCCATCTCGACGGTCAGGTGCTCGCGGGCGTGCTGGTGGGCGCCGTAGAGGACCTCCGGCTCGTCCTCGTCGACCGCGACGTTGTCGGAGATCTTGATCAGCGGCATGTCGCGGCCCTGGAACGACTTGCCGATGCTCATCTTGCGGGCGATCGCCGGGTGGTCGGCGACGGCCTTGTCCAGCTCCGCGACCATCTCGGCGTAGTTGTGGTAACCCGAGTCGGCGACGGGGAAGTCCTCGGCGCGGACCTCGGCGACGGCGTAGCCCTGGTCGCGCAGCTTGCGCACCTCGGACGGCAGGGCGGTGATCTCGGCCCGCCCGTGGTCGATCCCGTCGATCGCGGCGCCGCTGCGCGCCACCCGGTTGCGGTCCTCGAGGGTACGGACGCCCTCCACCACGTAGCTGCCGGACCGCTCGGCGGGCGCGGCGCCGGCGGGGTTGACCCCGACGAGCAGCAGCAGGCCGACGCCGGCGAGCGAGAGTGAAACGGACAGCTTGCGGGCCATCGTGACTCCTTGGGTGGACTGCACCATCCAAGGTTTAAGCGCTATTGGTCCGCTTTGGTGGTGCTTTCACCCCCATCATCATCCCCGTTGAGCGCGGCGCGCAGTCGATCGCGCTTTTCCGTGCGGCGCTGGGCGGCGCCGACCGCCTGCACGGAGGCCTCTTCGCGGAGGCTCTTCAACAGGAAGAAGGCGAGCGCGGCGGAGACCACCACGGCGATCATCAGCTTCAGCAGCACGCTGATGTCGAGCGGGACGGCGAACATCACCGCGGCGGCCAGGACGAAGAGCCCGAGCCGGGCGAGGGAGTACTTCAGCAGAGCGGACATGGTGTCGTTCTACGCCCAGACCTGCTGCGGCTCCGCCCGGCGCGCGGCGAGGGGCGTCGGCTTCTCGTACTCCCGGACGACCTCATACCGCGTGTTGCGCTCGACGGGCTGGAAGCCGGCGTCCCAGATCAGGTGGAGCAGGTCCTCGCGGTGCATCGTGTTGGGCGTGCCGTAGCTGTCGGCGTCGTGGGTGATCTTGTACTCGACGACCGAGCCGTCGAGGTCGTCGACGCCGAAGTTGAGCGAGAGCTGGGCGACGGACAGGCCGTGCATGACCCAGAAGCACTTGACGTGCGGCACGTTGTCGAACATCAGCCGCGACACGGCGAAGGTCTTGAGTGACTCCGCGGGTGAGGCCATCTTCGTGCGGGCCTGCAGCTTGTTGCGGATCTTGCCGTCGGCGGAGTCGACGAAGTCGTGCTGGTAGCGCAGCGGGATGAAGACGGTGAAGCCGCCCGTCTCATCCTGCAGCTCACGCAGGCGCATGACATGGTCGACCCGGTGCCGGGGCTCCTCGATGTGGCCGTAGAGCATCGTCGACGGGGTCCGCAGGCCCTTGCTGTGGGCGAGGCGGTGGATGCGGGACCAGTCCTCCCAGTGGCAGGCGTGGTCGACGATGTGCTGGCGGACCTCCCAGTCGAAGATCTCCGCGCCGCCGCCGGTCAGCGACTCGAGGCCGGCGTCGATCAGCTCGTCGAAGATCTCGTCGGCGGGCAGGCCGCTGATCTTCTCGAACCACTGGATCTCGGTGGCGGTGAACGCCTTGAGCTTGACGCCGGGCAGCGCGCCCTTCAGCTCGCGGAGCACCTTCGGGTAGTACTTCCACGGCAGGGTCGGGTGCAGGCCGTTGACGATGTGCAGCTCGGTGAGCTGCTCGTCCTCCATCTCCTTGGCCTTGGCGACCGCCTCGTGGATGCGCATCGTGTAGGCGTCCTTCTCGCCCGGCTTGCGCTGGAACGAGCAGTATGCGCAGCTGGCGGAGCAGACGTTGGTCAGGTTGAGGTGCCGGTTGACGTTGAACATCACCCGGTCGCCGTTGAGCTCGGTGCGCTTGTGGTGCGCCAGCTTCCCGAGCCAGACAAGATCGTCGCTCTCATACAGAGCGATGCCGTCTTCCCTGCTCAGCCGCTCGCCGGCGACGACCTTGGCCTCGAGTTCACGCTTCACACCTGCATCCACGAGGCCAGCGTACGTCGGCCCGTCCGGCGGGGAAGAGGCCCGGGCGCCAGTGCGGTGTTCATCTCTCTGTTCACCTCATCGCGAGCAAGCTGACATTGATCAGCTCTCGACGCTGATTGCTTCCGTGAGGTAAACAAAAGTGGGCAGAAACACGGTCGGGCGGCAGACCGACTGATCGATCGATCCTGATCGACCAATGGCGGGCAGACCGACTGGGGACGGTGGCATGGACGGATTGGTACTGAGAGCGGCGAGCTATCCCGGCGACGAGTGGGTCCCGCCTGCCCAAGCAGAGGGGTCCGCGCAGGTCGCGGCCATGACCCCCAGACAGCGCGGGAAGCACTCGACCGGCCGGCGCGGCAGGATGTTCGTCGCCACGATCGTGTGCACGCTGCTGTGCTCGCTGGTCCCCCGGCCCGTGTACGCCGATCCGGGCGGCGCGATCCCCGACACGGGCTCGCGGCCGATCGCGGCCGGCACGCTCCTCATGCCCGGGCAGACGGGCACCGGCACGCCCGTGCCCGTCGGTGGGAGCACCACGACGCAGCGCGGCCCGCTCGCCACCCAGCTCGCCACGCTCGAGGTCGCCGTCAGCACGCTCGGGCAGAAACGGCTCCAGGCACAGATCGACCTGGAAACCGCGCAGGCCGCGGCCTCCGACGCCCAGGACAAGCTGCGGCTGGCCACCGACCAGGTCACCGAGCTGCGCAGCCGGGCCGACTCGGCCGCCGCGGAGGCCTACAAGCGCGCGACGGGTCTCGGCCCGCTCGACGGCTATGCCCACAACCTGCACCAGTTCGGCCTGCTCGCCCCGGGCCTCGGTCAGCAGCCGGGCAGCCAGGAGGACGCCCGTGGCCTGCTGCGCGCCGAGCAGGAGGAGGCGGCCGCCAAGCAGCAGTACGAGCTGGCCCAGTCGACCTACCTCGCCGCGCAGGGCACGTTCGTGCCGCTGGACTCCGATTTCAGGATCAAGGACGCCGAGTTCCAGAAGCTCAAGGCCGACAACGAGGCGGCGGTCCTGCGGATCGCCGCGGAGGACGCGGCCGCCGAGCAGGTCCTCGGCACCGTGGACAACGTGCCGGTCGACGGCATGGTCGCCAACCCGAAGGCCCTCCAGGCGCTGAACTACGCACTTGGCAAGATCGGCAGCTGGTACGTGTGGGGCGACGAAGGCCCCAGCACCTTCGACTGCTCGGGGCTTGCCTACTGGTCCTACGGGCAGGTCGGGGTCCGCGTGCCGCGGGTCGCCAACGACATGTACCACGGCACCCACGCGATCCAGGCGACCAAGCGCACCCTCGGCGACCAGCTGCTCCCGGGCGACCTGGTGTTCTTCGCCAGCGACTCCAGCGACTGGCGCTCGATCTACCACATGGGCATCTACGTCGGCGGCGGCAAGATGGTGCACGCGCCGACCACGGGTGACAAGGTGAAGATCGGGCAGGTCAAGTGGTCGCGCTTCTTCGGCGCCACCCGGATCTTCGACGCGGTGCGGGCACCGAACGCGACGCCGAGCGCGACCAGGTCGGCGACGGCGACGGCATCCGCCACCGCGTCGGCCACAGCGTCGGCCACGGCCTCGGCGACCGCGTCCGCCTCGGCGAGCGCGACGGCCTCCGCGTCCGCCTCGGCGAGCGCGACCGCATCGGCCTCCGCGTCGACGTCCGCTTCGGCGCCCTCGCCGGCGCCGAAGCCCGAGGACACGACGCAGCCGCCGAGCACGCCGGCCAGCAGCGCCGCGGCGCCTTCGAAGTCGGCGCTCAAGCCGTCCGCCGCCGGGGCCAGCACGACCGCGCAGACCACGGCGTCCGCGTCAGGAAACTGAGCGACCTGTTCCACCGGACCGGCTCACGGGGTCTCCCGTGGCCGGTCCGTTCGTTTCCCAACAAATCCGGCGTCCGCGCAGGCGGATGATCTAAAACCCGACCGAGGTCCGGTCCAGCGTTCCGTGACTCGATGTGGCACCGTGGACGCGTGACCGGCGGTGGGGGCACGCCGGAAGCGCGACGACGCCCGGGCAGGGCACGGTCATGGAGGGCAGCAATGGACGAGCGGGAGACACGGGACGGCGCACGCGACGAGGGGGTGCGGGCCGGCTCCCCGTTCGGCTTCCCGCCCGGCGCGCAGCCGCAGGCCACGAACCCGGCGGCCGGCACCGACGCGGAAGCACTCGACGACCTGCCGCCGCTGCCGCCGCCACCACCGGTCGGCGCCGACCTGCCGCCGGACACGCCGGAGGAAGTGGTCCCTGACGCGGCGTACGAGCTCCCGCCCACCCCCACCGACGGCGCCCTCTGGCCCGGCGGCGACCCGTTCGCGGACGCCGACGACGACGAGGACGACCCGGAGGTCGCGGCGATGGTCGCGGCGTTCCACTCGACCGACACCACCGTGCCCGCGTCCGACGGGCTGTCCGAGGCGCCCGACACCCCCGAAGGCCTGGACGCCGGCGTGAGCCCCGCGGGCCTGGGCCCCGCCAGCACCGGTGTGGACGCCGGGTTGAGCCCCGCGCCGAGCGGCTCGCTGAACGAGGCGCCCGACCAGCGGCCGGCCGGTCCCGACGGGCCGCGCCGCCGCGCCGAGCCCGAGGCGGACGTGATCGCCGCCGCGCTCTCCGCCGAGCCGCCGGCGTTCCAGCTGCCGAGCTTCGACTCCGTCGCCGGGACGTACGGTCCCCCGCCCGGCGAGTCCACGCCGTACTCCGGAATCCACCCCGCGGAGCCGGAGTCCTCGGACGTGGCGGCGCCGCCGTTCGCGCCGGTTCCGGTGTCGGGCTTCGGGGCTCCCGCCGCGTCGATCGAGGACCCGGTGTCGCCGGCCCCTGGTTCGCCGGCCGACTCGCCCGCTGGTTCGCCGGTCGCTGGTTCGTCTGAGGAATCGTTGCCGCCGCTGCCGAGCCGGGCGCGGGCGCCGCGGCCGCTGCCGGAGTCGTCGTGGGACGCGTTCGCGCTGCCGTGGAGCGCACCCTCGTCCTCCGATTCACCCGCTGCCGGCGATTCACCTTCTGGTTCACCTGTTGGTTCGGCTGCTGAGGCGCCGGTGTCGGAGCCGCAGGTGGTGCATCCGTTCGCGGTGCAGCGGCCGTCCCTGCCGTTCCCGCCCGCCGCCGAGCCTGCTCCGGCCGCCGTAGCCGAGCCCGCCGTTGAGCCTGTGCTCGCGCCGATCGACCGGCCCGTCGTCGACGTGCCCGCCGAGCCGCTGATGGCGCCCGGCTCGTCCGCTCCGGTCTCCTCCGCTCCGGTGGTGCTGCCGGTCGCCGGGGCGTTCGCCGCCGCCGTGGTCGCCGCCCGGGCCAGCGCCTCCGTGCCCGGCGCCCACTCGGTGACCGCCGAGGAGGCCGAGCAGGCCGCCCGCGCCGCCGCCACCCCGACCGTGTACCGCACCTCCATGGCCCTGCCCCAGTCCATGGCCGGTCCGGGCGCCTCTCCCTCCGGCGCCTTCGCCGCCGCTGGTCAGGACGCCTCGCCTGCCGCGGCGCCTGTCGACCCGATCCCGGGGCCGGAGCCGTCGCCGCTCCCCGGCCCGGAGCCGTCGCCGTTCCCGAGTCCGGAGCCCGTGCCCACGCCGGAGCCGGCACCGTTCCCGCCGGCGCCGGAGCCCGAGCCGATCCCGACGCCGTACCCGCCGACTCCCCCTGCGCCCGAGCCCGCTCCCGTGCCGGAACCGGAGCCGACGCCGCAGCCGTTCCCCGTGCCTGAGCCGTCCCCGGTCCCGGGCCCCGGACCCGCGCCGTCGCCGCCGTTCCCCGGGCCAGGGCCGCAGCCGCCGTCGCCGTTCCAGGCGCCCACGCCGTACACGACGCCGTCCTCCCAGCACCCGTGGGGCACCTCCGACGCCGGCCAGCCCGCGGCCGCTGCCCCCGGACAGGACGGGGCGCCCGCTTGGGCCCAGCCGGCCGCCGGCGTACCGCAGCCGCCTGCCGGACCGCAGCAGCCGCCGGCCCCTGCGCAGCCGTGGCTGGCTGGCCAGCAGCCCGTGTCGACCCCGCCCGGCCAGAGCTGGACCCAGCCCCCGGCGCAGCAGCCCTGGCAGGCTCCCCCGGCCCAACCCACCCCCGGCGGCTACGGCCCCCCTGCCCAGCAGCCCCCGGCCTACCAGCCCCCGCCGCAGTACGGCACCCCCGGGCAGCACGGCCAGACCGGCCCGGCGGGTCAATACGGCGTTCCCGGCCAGTACGGCACCCCTGCCCAGTACGGCGCTCCCGGCCAGCAGGGTGTTCCTGGTCAGCACGGCGCCCCGGCCCAGCACGGCGCCCCGGCCCAGCCCGGCCAGTACGGCGTCCCGGGCCAGTACGGCACGCCCGCCCAGCACGGTGCGCCGGGCCAGTACGGCACGCCCGCCCAGCCCGGGCAGTACGGCACCCCGGCCCAGCACGGTGTTCCTGGTCAGCACGGCGCTCCGGGGCATCCGGGTGCTCCTGGTCAGCACGGCGCTCCGGGACAGCACGGCGCTCCGGGACAGCACGGCGCCCCGGCCCAGCCTGGTCAGTGGGGTGCCCCGCAGCCCGGCCAGCAGGGCGCCGCGGGTCAGTACGGCACGCCGCCTCAGCACGGGCAGTCCGGCCCCGCAGGTCAATACGGCGCTCCCGGCCAGCCCCCCCAGCACGGCACGCCCGGCCAGCCCAACACCTACGGAACGCCAAGCCAGCCCCCGGCCCCACCCGCGCAGGGATGGTCCGCCCCGCCGGCGTCAGCCCCGCCCGCGCAGGGTTGGGCCGCGCCGCCGGCACCCGCCCAGCCCAGCTGGCAGCAGCCGCAGGGCCAGCAGCCCGCCGCCGCACCGGGCGAGCAGGGCTGGGCCGCCCCACCCGGCCAGGGCTGGGCCCCGCCGCCGGCCGCTCAGGCCTGGCAGCCAGGCACCGGCCAGACGGGCGAGCAGGTCTCCTCTCCCCCGGCACCCTCCTGGCAGGCGCCCCCGGTTCAACCGGCGTTCGCCCCACCCACCTCGGGCGCACCGGCCTCCAGCACCCCGCCGTTCGCCCCGCCGCCGTCGTCCGACTCGGCACCGCCCGCGTTCGCGCCACCCACCTCCGGCGCACCGGCCTCGGCTCCACCCGCGTTCGGCGCACCAGCCTCGGCCCCACCCGCATTCGCACCACCCACCTCGGGCGGGCCAGCGTCCAGCACCCCGCCGTTCGCCCCACCCGCGTTCGCCCCACCGCCGTCATCTGACTCGGCACCGCCCGCGTTCGCACCACCCACCTCCGGCGCACCGGCCTCGGCCCCACCCGCGTTCGGCGCACCAGCGTCGGCACCGCCGGCGTTCGCGCCGCCGTCGTCGGACTCGACGCCGCCCGCGTTCGCACCACCCACCTCGGGCGGACCGGCATCCAGCACCCCGCCGTTCGCCCCGCCCGCGTTCGCACCACCCACCTCGGGCGGACCGGCATCCAGCACCCCGCCGTTCGCCCCGCCCGCGTTCGCACCGCCGACCTCAGGTGGACCGGCCTCGGCCCCACCCGCGTTCGCACCACCCACCTCGGGCGGACCGGCGTTCGGCGCACCAGCGTCGGCACCGCCGGCGTTCGCGCCGCCGTCGTCGGACTCGACGCCGCCCGCGTTCGCGCCGCCCACCTCGGGCGGACCGGCCTCCAGCAGCCCGCCGTTCGCCCCACCCGCGTTCGCACCGCCGCCGGCGGCGGGTGGGCCGGGTGCGGGCACTCCGCCGTTCGCGCCGCCCGCCTACGGGGCTCCGGCGTCGGAGCCGCCTGCTTCGGCGCCACCAAGCTCCGGGGCAGGGTCGTACACATTGCCATCAGCATCACCGTCGGACTCCATGCCGCCGGTCTCCTTGCCGGGCGCTGTGTCCGGATCGTTCACCATGCCGTCCGCGACGCCGTCACAGTCGACGCCGCCGAGTTCTGCGCCACCTAGTTCGGGGGCTGGGTCGTACACCATGCCATCAGCGTCACCGTCAGACTCCATGCCGCCGGTCTCATCGCCGCCGGCCTTCTCCATCCCCTCGGCGAGCCCGTCGGACTCCACGCCGCCGGTGTCGGCGCCGCCGAGCTGGGCTCCCGGTGGGCAGGCGTCAGGCTGGACGCCACCGCCGCCGGCCGCTGACTCGGTGTCGGCGCCGTTCGCGCCGAGCTGGGCCGCGCCGGCCGCAGACCCCTCCGCGCCGTCTGCGTCCTCCGCTCCCTCCTCTCCTGCCGCGCCCGCGGCTTCTGCCTGGGCGCCGCCTCCGTCATCGCCGGACTCAGGGCAGGGCTGGGCGCCGCCGCCTTCCTCCGACGGGCCGCCCGCCTACTCGGTGCCGACCGCCCAGCCCGAGCTGCCCCCGCTGCAGCAGACGGGCTGGGGCGCGCCCGCCTGGACCCCGTCCGAGCCGCCGTCGACGGGTCCCGAGCGGGACGACCGGCCGTCCAACGACAGGACGCCCGGCGCCGTCTACCCGTCGAGCGGCGCACCCGCCAACCCGTCTCCTCCGCCGCATCAGCAGCCGCCCGCGATCCCCCCGCCTGCGTCCGACGAGACCCAGGTGGTGAGCGACGCGGGCCCTTCGCCCGCGGCGGAAAGCTACGGAAAATGGGCTCGGAACCATCGCGGCTCTGCGGGCACAGTCTATGGCGGGCAAGGTGTCACCCCGGTGACAACAGCCTCGGCCGACGGCGGCAGCAGTCCTTTGGAGAACTCCGGCTCGCTGACCGGGCACATCTTGAGTCAAGGCACGCAGGAAGCGGACGAGGACGACGACGAGCCGGCCCGATCCAGCAACCTGAAAGTCATGGTCATCATCGCGGTCATCGTGGTGGTGCTCGTGGTGGGCGGTTACCTCGCTGTCACGTTCTCCAAGTCATTCATGGAGGACATGTTCAGCGGCGTACCGCAGAAATAGTGAGGCACGACACCTCGACGCGGGGTCGGTGAGCGAGATCGGATAAGCTGAAGGGTCTCCAATCGGAAGGTCCCAGCTCCTTGCTGCTCGCTGACCCCAGTTCGTTCCCCTCCATCTTCGAATCCACCGATGAGCCGGGCTTCGCCGGCCTCGGTCTGCCCGCCAGGTTGGTGCGCGCACTCGCCGACCAGGGCATCACCGATCCGTTCCCCATCCAGGCAGCGACGGTCCCAGACGTCCTCGCGGGCCGTGACGTGCTGGGCAGGGGGCGCACCGGCTCGGGCAAGACGCTCGCGTTCGGCCTGCCGCTGCTGGCCCGGCTGGCGGCGAGCGGGCGGTCCCGTCCGCATGCGCCGAAGGCGCTGATCCTCGTGCCGACGCGCGAGCTCGCGATGCAGGTCAACGACGCGCTGACGCCGCTGGCGAAGACGCTCGGCCTGTTCTGCAAGACCGCCGTCGGCGGCGTGCCGTATGACCGGCAGATCTGGTCGCTCGAGCGGGGGGTCGACGTGCTCGTCGCGACGCCCGGCCGCCTCGGTGACCTGATCAAGCGCGGGGTCTGCCGGCTCGACGCGGTGGAGGTCACCGTGCTCGACGAGGCCGACCAGATGGCCGACATGGGCTTCCTGCCGGAGGTCACCGAGATCCTCGGTCAGACGCCGGCCGGCGGCCAGCGCCTGCTCTTCTCCGCGACGCTCGACAAGGACGTCGACTCGCTGGTCAAGCGCTTCCTGGTCGACCCGGTCACGCACTCGATCGAGCCGCCGACCGCTTCTGTCGGCTCCATGGACCACCACGTGCTGCTGGTCCCGCCGAATGACAAGTTCGCCATCGCCGCGTCGATCGCCGCCCGCAAGGGCCGCACGATCCTCTTCGTGAAGACGCAGATGGCCGTCGACGAGCTGGTAGAGCAGTTCGCGGCCGTCGGCGTGCGGGCCGGTGCCCTGCACGGCGGCAAGACGCAGCGGGTGCGCACGCGCACGCTCGCCGAGTTCAAAGAGGGCACGTGCAACGTGCTGGTGGCGACCGACGTCGCGGCGCGTGGCATCCACATCGATGACGTGTCGCTGGTCGTACATGTCGACCTCCCGCGTGACCAGAAGGACTATCTGCACCGTGCCGGGCGGACCGCACGGGCGGGGGCCGCGGGGACGGTCGTGACGCTGGTGCTGCCACGGCAGCGGCGGCGGGCGGCGGCGCTGCTCGCGAAGGCCGGGGTCACCCCGACCGAGCTGCGGGTGCGGGCCGGCGACCCGGCGTTGGCCGAGGTCACGGGCGCTCGGCAGCCGAGCGGTGTGCCGGTGCGCATCCAGCGCAGTGCCCCGTCGCACGGTGGTCGTCCGGCCCGGCGGCCGAATCACGACCATGATCGTCGTCCACGGCGTTAGTCGCTGACGACAAGGGCGGTCCGCGTATGGTGCGGACCGCCTTTTTGTCGTACCCATCGGATAGCGTCGACGCATGACGGTGCTTCCTCGGGCGTTCGCGTGGCAGCGGACCGACACGACAGGCGGCGAGTTCGTCACGCTCGACGATCGCCGCGGGCTCTACGCCAAGGGCACGGCGTTCGCCGCCGACAACGCGTTGTATTCGTGCCGATATGACCTGCACACCGACGAGGGCTGGGCGAGCACGCGGCTGGAGGTGACGGCCGAGGGTGCGGGCTGGCGACGGACGCTGCGCATGGAGCGGGCCGCGGGCCGGTGGCGGGTCACCACTGGCGAGCAGGGCGATCTGGAGGGGGTGCTGCCGACGGCGCCGTTCGCGGGCATCGAGGAGCCCGACCGGCTGCATCAGGTGCTCGACGTCGACCTCTACAACTCCCCGCTGACCAACACGTTACCGGTGCGCAGGCTGGGCCTGCACCGCGCGGAGCCCGGCACGGTGGCGACGATCGAGGCGGCGTGGGTCCTGCTGCCCAGCTTGGCCGTGTTGCCGTTGCAGCAGGTGTACGAGGTGCTGCCCGGCCGACGGGTCCGCTATTCCTCGGAGGGTTTCACGGCCGAGCTGGAGCTGGACACGGACGGTTATGTGGTCGACTATCCGGGGCTTGCGACGCTGGCCTAGGCCGGGGGCTGGGTGCGGCCTTCCCACTTCGTGGAGAGGGCGATCGCCGTGCGCGTGCGGGCGATGCCTTTGACGCGGTTGAGGTCGATGATGAGCCGTTCCAGGTCGCCGATCGTCTTCACGCGCGCCTTGCACAGAAACGATTCCTCGCCCGCCATGAAGTAGCAGGATTCGATCTCCTGGTGCTCGCGGAGGGCCTCGAGGATGTCGTCGGTGTCGCCGTTGCTGTCGTGCACGATGCCGATGATGGCGGTCAGCGGCAGCCCCATGGCCTCCGGGTGGATCTCGGCGCGGTAGCCCTGAATGACCCCCGACGACTCGAGCTTGCCGACGCGTTCGTGCACGGCCGGCGCGGACAGGCCCACCTTCCGGGCCAGCTCCGCGTATGGAAGCCGGGCGTTGTCTCGAAGCAGGTCGATGAGTTGTCGATCGATCGCATCCATCGCGTCCAGCCTAATGGTCAGGGTTTTAGCACAGCTAATTACCCAACACGTGCGATTTCCTCGTTTCCCGGACACGGCACGCTAGCGGTGCTGTAATGGGCGTACATCCCAGGATGACTCGTGCTTTCAGCTTGCCGCATGGGGGTGCGCGGGCCCGATCGAGCCACCCATGGGTTAAGGAGGGGCCGTGGAGACGGGAGATCGTCTGCTGACGCCCGGCGAAGTCGCCGCCTTGTTTCGTGTCGACCCCAAAACGGTGACACGCTGGGCTGCGGCCGGCCGGATCAGCAGCATCCGAACCCCGGGGGGACACCGGCGGTTCCGGGAATCCGAGGTGCGGGCACTGCTCGAAGGAGACGAGACGCTCGACGACACCTCTAACGGGAATGGCCGAGTTCACCCGACCAACGAGTGAACAAGGTATGAGTGACGCCGGCAGCGTCGAGGACCTTGCCGGCGATGAAGTCAACGAGTTGGGCGGCCGTGGCCGCCGCTCCGGCCGAGTAGAAGCCGGGGCTGGCGGGGAGGACCACGGCGCCGGCGTCATGCAGGGCGATGAGGTGCTCCAGGTGACTGCGGGTCACCGGGGTCTCCCTCGGGACGACGACCACCGGACGGCGCTCCTTGAGGTTGACCTCGGCAGCCCTCTGCAGCAGGTCCTTGGAGAGGCCGATCGCGATGCCGGCGCACGCCGCGGTGCTCGCCGGCACGACGAGCATGCCCTTGACCTGGTACGACCCGCTGCTTGGACCGGCGGCGAGATCACCGGCGGGCCAGTAGGCGACGTCTGCTCCTGTCGCTTCCTGCCCCACCCAGGTGGCCAGGTCGTCCTTCCAGTGCGCGTCACGGAAGGGCGCACCGGTCTCGTCGAGGATCGTGAGCCGGGCGGCGCGTGACACGACGAGGTCGACGGCCTCGCCCGCGTCGAACAGCGCCCGGATCACCGCGGCCGCGTATGGCGTGCCGGACGCCCCGGACACCCCGACGACCCACGGCCTGCGCTGATCCACCACGCGGTCAACTCTGCCACAACTGACCAGCCCGCTCGGAAAGTGTCATACCGGGTTGGCAGGATGGTGGGCATGGCACGCGGCTTTCCGTACGCAGACCTCAACGCCTTCCTCGCCGACCTCCAGCGGGCAGGTGAGCTGCATCGCGTGTCCGCACCCGTCGACCCGCACCTGGAGATCAGCGAAATCGTCACGCGGACCGTCCGGGCGGGCGGGCCGGCGCTCGTGTTCGACCGGCCGACACGTGGCGACATGCCGGTCGCGATCAACCTGTTCGGCACCGAGCGGCGGATGGCGATGGCGCTCGGCGTCTCCCATCTCGACGAGGTCGGCGAGCGCATCGGGTCGCTGGTCAAGCCGGAGCTGCCGGTCGGCTGGGCGGGCATCCGCGACGGCATCGGCAAGCTGCTGCAGCTCAAGGCCGTGCCGCCGAAGCACGTGAAGACCGCGCCCTGCCAGGAGGTCGTCTACAAGGGCGACCAGGTGGACCTCAACCGGCTCCCCGGCCTGCAGATCTGGCCCGACGACGGGGGGATCTACCACAACTTCGGGCTGACCCACACGAAGCACCCCGAGACCGGCAAGCGCAATCTCGGGCTCTATCGGCTGCAGCAGCACTCGCACAACACGCTCGGCATGCACTGGCAGATCCACAAGGACTCGACCGCGCACCACGCGGTGGCCGAGCGGCTCGGGCAGCGGCTGCCGGTCGCGATCGCCATCGGCGCCGACCCCGTCGTCTCCTATTCGGCGAGCGCCCCGCTGCCGTCCGACATCGACGAATACCTGTTCGCCGGGTTCCTGCGCGGCGAGCGGGTCGAGATGGTCGACTGCCTGACCGTGCCGCTGCAGGTGCCGGCCAATGCGCAGATCGTGCTCGAGGGCTATCTGGAGCCCGGCGAGCGCCTGCCCGAGGGGCCGTTCGGCGACCACACCGGGTTCTACACGCCGGTCGAGGACTTCCCGGTGCTGCACGTCGAGTGCATGACGACCCGCAAGCAGCCGATCTACCACTCGATCATCACGTCGAAGCCGCCGCAGGAGGACCTGGGCCTCGGCAAGGCGACCGAGCGGATCTTCCTGCCCCTGCTGAAGATCATGATCCCCGACATCGTCGACTACGACCTGCCCGCGGCCGGCGTGTTCCACAACTGCGTGATCGTGTCGATCCGCAAGCGCTATCCGAAGCACGCGCAGAAGGTGATGAGCGCCATCTGGGGCGCGCACCTGCTGTCACTGTCGAAGCTGATCGTGGTCGTCGACGAGGACTGCGACGTGCACGACTACGCCGAGGTCGCCTTCCGCGCCTTCGGCAACGTCGACTACAAGCACGACCTGCTGATCACCGAGGGGCCGGTCGACCACCTCGACCACTCGTCCTATCAGCAGTTCTGGGGCGGCAAGGCCGGCCTCGACGCGACCCGCAAGGGCCCGTCGGAGGGCTACCATCGCGGCTGGCCGGAAGAGATGATCATGTCCCCCGAGGTCGTGGCGCGGGTCGACAAGCGCTGGAGAGAGTATGGGTTCAAGTGACGCTCGCTGAGGCACCCCCGAGCCGGGTCAAGGCTTTCCTGCGGCTCGTCGCGATCGAGCACTCGGTGTTCGCGCTGCCGTTCGCCTATCTGTCGGCGCTGACCGCGATGACCGTGCACGGCGGCCACGTCAACTGGGCCGATCTGCTCCTGGTGACGATCGCGATGGTCGGCGCCCGCACGTTCGCCATGGCCGCCAACCGGATCATCGACCGCCACATCGACGCCCGTAACCCGCGCACCGCCCAGCGCGAGCTCGTCACCGGCGCCGTCAGCGTCCGCACCGCGTGGACCGGCGCCGCCGTCGCCCTCGTCGTGTTCCTCGGCGCCGCCGCTCTGCTCAACTGGCTGTGTCTGGTCCTCGCCCCGCTCGCCGTGGTGCCGCTGGTCCTCTACCCGTATGGCAAACGCTTCACCAACTGGCCGCACGCGCTGCTCGGCCTGGCGCAGATGGTCGGCCCGGTCGGCGCCTGGCTCGCTGTCACGGGCGACCTGCGCGGCTCGGGCCCCGCCTGGGTGCTCGGCGCCGCGGTCGGCCTGTGGATCGGCGGCTTCGACCTCATCTACGCCTGCCAGGACGCCACCGTCGACCGCGAGATCGGCGTCCACTCCGTCCCCTCCCGCTACGGCGTCCCCTTCGCCCTGCACCTGTCCAGCGCCGCCCACGTGGTGACGTTCGGCCTGTTCGTGTGGTTCGGCCAGCTCGTCGACCTCGGCTGGCTGTGGTGGATCGGCCTGGCCGCCACGGCCGTCGCCTTCATCTACGAGCACGCCATCGTCCGCCCCGACGACCTGTCCCGCGTCAACCGAGCCTTCTTCACCGCCAACGGCTTCGTGGGGATCGCACTCTTCGTGTTCGCCCTCCTCGACCTGACCGTCTTAGGCGGCCTCCGCCCCTGACCCATCTCACCAACCTCGACCCCGCCCACGTCGACGCCTGGCACCCACATCGGACACTGACGTCCCGACGTCCGTCGGACGGAAGCCTTCCCACGGACGTCACTGGCGCCGGGCGCGTGGCTCCGCAAGGACGTCAGCGTCCACGCCGGCATCGGCCGCAGGCGTCGACGTTCCACGCCGGCATCGGCCGCAGGCGTCGACGTTCCACGCCGGCATCGGACACGGGCATCAGGCATGGACCCTCGCGCAGCCGTGGGCGTCAGGCATCCGTGTTGGTGTTTTCCGCAGTCGTTGAGCGTTTGCGCGGGCCTTCGCGTTTGACGTTGACGTTCCCGCAGACGTCAGGCGTCCGGCGCGAGGCCTTCGCAAGGACGTCAGCGTCCACGTCGGCGTCGCATGCAGGTGTCGACGTTCCGCGCAGACGTCGGACACGGGCATCAGGCATGGGACCTCGCGCAGCCGTAGGCAGTTGGCACTCACGTTGACGCCGCCGCCAACCCGAGCATCGTCAGCTCCAGCAGCTGACCCCGCCCCAACGACGGCCGACCGCGGCCGATCCGGTTTGAGGCGGGCAACGCCGCCGCTGCCGCCCGCCGCCGCTGCCGCCCGCCGCGGCGTCCACCGCTGCGGCATTCCACCGACCCGGGGTCCAGCAGCGTGGTGATCCACGGACCGAACTGGTCATCATGACCGCCGGAACCATCCTTGGATCACGCCAGCGCGACGCCGACCGAACGGGACCAGACATCGGCGGGTGGCACCGCAGCGAAAACCCAAAGCCGGCCGACCCGCACCCGCGCGGCCGACACCCGACTGTCCAGCAGACGGGCCACCCCTCTGCGGCATCCACCGGACTGGCGCCCGTCAGTGTGATGATCCAAGGACCGGACCGGCCGTCATGACCGCCGGAACCATCCTTGGATCACACCAGCGCGACGCCGACCGAACAGGACCAGACATCGGCGGGTGGCACCGCAGCGAAGACCCAGAGCCGGCCGACCCGCACCCGCGCGGCAGACACCCGACTGCCCAGCGGACGGGCCATCCCTCTGCGGCATCCACCGGACTGGCGCCCGTCAGCGTGATGATCCAAGGACCGAACTGGTCGGCATGACCGCCAGAACTGGACTTCGATCAAGTGGCGGTGGGCAGGGTGGCGGTGTGAGGCGGTGGTGGGGTGAGGGTCAGACGCCGGCGTAGGAGTGGAGGCCGCTGGCGACGAGGTTGACGCCGAAGAGGTTGACGAGCATGGTCAGCCAGCCGACTACGGCGATCCAGGAGGTGACGCGGCGGCTGACGCTCGGGGTGGAGCGGGCGTGGAGGTAGCAGGCGTAGACGACCCAGGCGATGAAGGACCAGACCTCCTTGGGGTCCCAGTTCCAGTATCGGCCCCAGGCTGCCTCGGCCCAGATGGCGCCGGCGATGACGCCGAAGGTCCAGATGGGGAAGGCGAAGGCGTGGACGCGGAAGGTGACGCGTTCGAGGGCGTCGGCCTGGGGGATGCGCTCGCCGAGGCTGTACGGGAAGTTGCGCTTGCCCTGGTCGTGGCCGGTGCGGATCAGGTGCATGGCGGCGGCGACGAAGCCGACGAGGAAGACGCCCGAGGCGATCGAGGCGGCGCCGACGTGGATGACGAGCCAGTAGGACTGGAGCGCGGGGACCAGGGGGCCGACCCGGACGTACAGCGTCATGCCGGCGATCGCGAGCAGGAGGGACGCGACCAGGGTGACGAAGAGCCCCAGGTGCCGGAGGTTGCGCCACTTGAACAGCACGACCAGCCAGGCGGAGACGCCGACGAGGGTGGCGGTCATGACGAACTCGTACATGTTGCCCCAGGGGGCGCGGTCGGCGGCGATGCCGCGGGTGACCAGGGCGCCGACGTGGGCCAGGTAGCCGAGGACGGTGAGACCGACGGCCGCGACGCCCGCCCACCGAAGACCCGAACCCGAAGAGTCCGGCTTATCCGAAAAATCGGAAATGTCAGCGGAGGAAAGGGAAGCGGGAGAAGGGGAAGAGGAGGCCGGAGAAGAAGGGGAAAGCGCGGAAGAGGTGGAAGCCGCCGCGGCCACCGGGATGGCTTCGACCGCTGGGGCGCCAGCAGTTATCAGCGCGCGCTGGCCGACGATGCTGCGGGCGCCGAACGCGTATTCGACGGCGTACGCCAGCATGGCCAGGACGTAGCTGAAGATCGTGACGACCAGCAGCTGATTGGACAACCCACCCATCAAACGACCTCCTTGACGTCAGCGTCAGTCTGCGCCACCTGGTCCGGCACAGTGGCGGCAGGGGTCACCGCGGCCACGATGGACTCGAACTCCTCGGCGAAGCCCGGGTAGTCGCCGCGCGGCAGGCCGCCCGCGGACATGCCGGTCGGGGTGATGCGGAAGAACACGCGGCGGCGCTTGCCGGTGAGGGAGCCCAGCAGGCCGAGCAGCAGCGCGGCCGCGCCGCCCAGGACGATCGGCTGGCCGGGGTCGTGGCGGATCGAGATGCTGATCCACTGCTCGGTGCCGAGGAACTCGACCGTCGTGCCGTCCGGGAGGGTGCCCTTGTCGCCGGGCTTGAGCATGATCGGGTCGCCGAAGGGGCTGAGGCGCTTCGCGTCGATCTGGCGCTGGTCCAGCGTGTACACGGACAGGGGCGCGCCGGCGTCGAAGCCGAGGACGCCGCGGTACGCCTGCAGCATGAGACGCGGGTCGTTCTCGGCGGGGAAGGCCGACGACGCGACCGAGGGGTCGGACGGCAGGGTGGGCAGGTAGACGCCGGAGAAGCCGATCTGGGCCTTCTCGTCGCGGGTGCCGGTCGACGGGTTCAGGTTGACGTCCGGGAAGGTGGCGACGCCGTCGCTGGTGAGCATCCCGTCCTTGGGCAGGAAGGCGGCGACCTGCTCGTGCGTCTTGCCGTACTTGTCGGTGTAGCGCAGCCGGGGGGCGTACCCGTGGCCGAGCAGCGACACGTTGGCGCCTGAGAGGCGCAGCGGGTCGTTGACCTGCAGCACGTGCTTGGAGGAGCGGCCCCGCTCGGTGACGGTCACGTCGGCCTTGTAGGTGACGGGCTGGCCGTTGTCGAGGTACGTGGCGGCGAACTTGTCCATCCGCACGCAGAAGCGGGGCAGGTCACCCTCGCCGACCTGGGCGCCGAGGGCGTGCTCGTCGTAGTTGAGCAGGGTGTTGCAGAAGGCGAAGTCCTGCCCCTGGATGAGCAGCCGGTTGCCGTGCCAGCCGAACCACGACCCGTACGCGACGCCGATCAGCAGCGACAGCAGCGCGAAGTGGAAGACCAGGTTGCCGGTCTCCTTGAGGTACCCCTTCTCCGCGCTGATCTCGGTGACGTCGCCCGAGACCCGTACGACGGTCCGGAAGCGCCGGCGCCGCAGAACACTCAGAACCGAAGGGACGGATGAAACGGGCAAGTCAGCAGCAGAGGCGGGTAGCCGGGAGAACCGCGCCGGGGCCGGCGGGGGCTTGCGCACCATCGCGGCGAAGTGGGACCGGAAGCGGGGCACCAGGCAGCCGACGAGCGACGTGAAGAGCAGCAGGTAGATCGCCGAGAACCACGGCGAGGCGTACACGTCGAAGAAGAAGAACCGGTCCAGCGTCGGGCCCCAGTCGGGGTTGTCCCGCAGGTACTGCCGGACCTGCTCGGGCGACACGTTGCGCTGCGGCAGGACCGAGCCGGGGATGGCGGCGACGGCGAGCAGGAACAGCAGCACCAGCGCGGTGCGCATCGAGGTCAGCTGGCGCCAGGCGCGCCGGCACACGGAGACGAGCCAGCGCGTCACAGCGGCACCAATCCGGGCCCGAAGTTGGCCGTTAGGGCGATCATGAGCGAGTGCCAGACGCCGGTGATGAGCGCGACGCCGACGAGGACGAGCAGGGCGCCGCCGATGCGGGTCACCCAACGGCTGTTGCGGCGGATGAACTTGATGACGCCGATGAGCCGCTGGAAGCCCAGCCCGACCGCGATGAAGGGCAGGCCGATGCCGAGGCTGTACGCGATGGCGAGGGTCACCGCCCGCGCCTGCGAGCCGCTGGTGGAGCCGAGCGCGATCATCGCGGCGAGCGTCGGGCCGGTGCACGGCGCCCACGAGAGGGCGAAGACGACGCCGAAGACGGGGGCGCCGACGAGCCCGGCGGCCGGGAGCCGCTGGATCCGCCATTGCCGCTCCAGCCCCGGCACCAGGCCGATGAAGGCCAGACCGAGGACGATGACGATCGCGCCCGCGACGATCTCGATCGTCCGGCGGTGGACCATGAGCTGCATGGCGGCGCTGGTCGCGAGGACGATGAGGGTGACGAAGACGGCCGTGAACCCGGCGATGAAGAGCGCGACCCCGGCGACGACCCGGCCCCGGCGCTGCCCGGAGTCGAGGTCGGCGCCCGCGAGGCCGGTGACGTAGGAGAGATAGCCGGGCACGAGCGGCAGGATGCACGGCGACAGGAAGCTGGCCAGCCCGGCGAGGACGGCGACGGCGATCGCACCGACCAGCGGGCCGCTGGTGGTGAAGTCGAAGACGCCGGCGAGGAGCATCAGGCCTGCTCGGCGACCAGGTCGCGCACGATCGGCTCGAGCAGCTTCTGGTCGATCTGGGAGCGGATGACCGCGGCGATCCGGCCGCCGCGGTCGATGACCAGCGTCGCGGGGATCGTGTTGGGCGGCACGGCGAAGTTCAGCGGCAGCTCGCCCGGCGGGTCGAAGATGCTGCCGAACGACGGCTTCACGTCGGCCAGGAAGGCGGCGGCGGGGTCGCGCTGGTCGTGGACGTTCACGCCGACGAAGACGACGCCGTCACCCTTGGTCGCGTCGTACACCTTCTCCAACTCCGGCGCCTCGGTGCGGCACGGCGCGCAGTAGGACGCCCAGAAGTTGATCACGACGACCTCGCCCTTGTGCTGGGCGAGGTCGAACGAGCCGGCGCGGTCCATGAAGTTGCCGCGCATCGCCGGCGCCGCCACCCGGTCGGAGACAGCGATCTTGCGGCTGCTGAGGGCGTTCTGCGGGGCGGCGCTGTCGCAGGCGGCCAGGAAGACGCAGGCGACGAGGATCCACAGGAGGCGAGCTCGCATCATGCACCCTTCGCGTCGCGCGCGCCCGGCGACATGGCGACGAGGTGCGCGGCCGGTTCGCTGTACGCCACCCCGACGATCTTCGTGTCCTCGAAGTGGAAGCTGGTGTAGCTGGCGAGGTTGCACTCGCGCTTGCGGGGGTCGTGCCACAGCCGCTTGCGCTCGACGTGCCGGCGCAGCGTCCAGATCGGCAGCTGGTGCGACACGCACACGGCCTCGTGGCCCTCGGCGGCCTCCCTGGCGGCCATCAGCGCGGCGAACATGCGCGAGGCGATCGCCGTGTACGGCTCGCCCCACGACGGGGTCACCGGGTCGCGCAGCACCCACCAGTTGCGGGGGTCGCGGAGCGCGCCGTCGCCGGCGCCGACCCGCTTGCCCTCGAAGAAGTTGCCGCTCTCGATGAGCCGCTCGTCCACGGCGATCGGCAGCCCGAACTGGTCGGCGATCGGCGAGGCGGTCTGCTGGGCGCGCTCCAGCGGGCTCGCCACCACGTGGGTGATGTCCTTCTCGGCGACGGCCTGGGCGGCGGCCTTGGCCATCTGCACGCCGAGCTCCGACAGCCGGTAGCCGGGAAGGCGGCCGTAGAGGATCTTCTCCGGGTTGTACACCTCACCGTGCCGCAACACGTGCACGATCGTCTTCGTCGTCATGACAGGCCCGCCGAGGCGGCCGCGGCGGCGCGGGCGGCGTGCGGGAGGGCGGCCGAGATGACGTCCAGGGCCTCGGCGCCGATCGCGGTGGAGACGAACCACGACTCGTAGGCGCTGGGCGGCAGGTAGACACCCCGGGACAGCATGGTGTGGAAAAACGCCTTGAACGCCGCCACGTCCTGCGTGCGCGCGTCGTCGTAGTTCCGCACCGGCTGCGCCGTGAAGAAGATCGAGAACATGCTGCCGGCGGTGGCGAGCGTGTGCGGTACACCCGCCGCGGCCAACGCATCGGAGGACAGCTTGCCGATCGTGGCCGCCGTCGCGTCGAGCTGCGCATAGACCTCGGGGGTCGCCAGTCGCAGGGTCGCGAGGCCGGCCGCGCAGGCGAGCGGGTTGCCCGACAGCGTGCCGGCCTGGTAGACCGGGCCGGCCGGGGCGAGGTGCGCCATGATCGACGCGCGACCGCCGAACGCGGCGGCCGGCAGCCCGCCGCCCATGACCTTGCCGAAGGTCCACAGGTCGGCGTCGACGGGCTCGAGGCCGACCCAGCCGGCCCGGCTGACCCGGAAGCCGGTCATGACCTCGTCGAGGATGAGCAGCGCGCCGTGGCGGTGGGCGAGCTCGGCGAGCTTGCCGTTGAACCCGTCGTGCGGCGCGACGACGCCCATGTTGCCGCAGGCCGCCTCGGTGATCACGGCCGCGATCCGGTCGCCCTCGGCGGCGAAGACCGCTTCGACGGCGGCGATGTCGTTGTACGGCAGGACGATGGTGTCCCCCGCCGCCGCACCGGTGACGCCGGGCGAGTCGGGCAGCGCGAGGGTCGCGACCCCGGACCCGGCGGCGGCGAGCAGCGCGTCGACGTGGCCGTGGTAGCAGCCGGCGAACTTGACCACCTTGGGCCGGCCGGTGAAGCCGCGGGCGAGCCGGAGCGCGCTCATCGTGGCCTCGGTGCCGGAGTTGACCAGGCGGACCTGCTCGACCGGGGTGCGCGCGACGATCTCCTCGCCGAGCGCCACCTCGCCCGGTGTCGGGGTGCCGAAGCTGGTGCCGTGCGCGGCCGCGGCGGTGATCGCACCGATCACCTCGGGATGCGCGTGGCCGAGGATCAGCGGCCCCCACGAGCAGACCAGGTCGACATAGCGTCGCCCGTCGGCGTCGGTGAGCCAGCAGCCCTCGCCACTGACCATGAACCGGGGGGTGCCACCGACCGCGCGGAACGCCCGGACAGGTGAATTCACCCCACCCGGCACGATGGCCTGAGCGCGGTCGAACAGTGCCTGCGAAGCCGGAGCGTCACCCGCGTAGGGGCCGAGGCCGGCGGAGTCAATAGCTGTCACAGCCTGCCCATTCTGACAGCCTGCCCGAGGCGACGCCGACCGCCCCCGGGCGACCTGTGCCCGACGCCACTGCGGGCGCTGATCCACGTTAGGCTGTGCGGGTGGATCGACCGGAGCTTTCCGTCACAGTGCGGCGCGCGCCGACCGAGACCGTGGTATCGCTCGCGGGCGAGATCGACATGTCCACGGTCCAGCGGCTGGCGACAACCGTCGATGAGATCCTCGGCGGCGACGCCCCGCAGCGGGTCGTCCTCGACATGGGTGGCGTGACGTTCTGCGACTCGCAGGGCCTCGGCACGCTCGTCGTCCTCAGCCGCAAGGCGACCATGGCACAGAGCTACCTGGTGCTGACCAACGTCGGCGCGTTCCTGATCCGCGTCCTGGACATCACGGGCCTCAGGGGCGCACTGATGATCCAGGAGCCTGCCTGAAGGCTCTGGTCAGCGCCTCCATCGCCTTCTCCACCTGCGAGCGGCCGACCTCGCCGCCGGCCGCCAGCCCGGCCTTCAGCAGCGCGGTGGCCTCGTCGACGGCGACCCCGGCGGCCCGCAGCTCGCCGTCCCGGGCCTTGACCAGCTCGGACTGCACCGCGAGCTGTGAGGTCTTCGTCCACAGCTCGACGAACACGGACACCTTCGCCCGGAGCACCCATGGGTCGAAGGGTTTCGTGAGGTAGTCGACGGCGCCGGCAGCGTACCCGCGAAGCGCCAGATGCGAGTCACGGTCGGCCGCGGTGAGGAAGATGATCGGCACGTGCCGGGTCCGCTCGCGGCGCTTGATGTGCCGGGCGGTCTCGAAGCCGTCCATCGTCGGCATCTGCGCGTCCAGCAGGATCAGGGCGAAGTCGTCCACCAGCAGGTGCTTGAGGGCCTCCTCGCCGCTCTCGGCGGCGACGCCCTGGACCGGCAACCCCTGCAGGATCGCCTCCAGGGCGAGGAGATTGTCCCGCCGGTCGTCGACGAGCAGCACCTTCGCCGGCCGGTCCGGTCCAGTCAAGGACGCGCCCCTTTCTTCCGTTTCGGAGCAACCTACACCGCGCGACCCTCCCCGTTTACCCAAGCGGCCATGACGTCAAGCAGCTCGTCAAGATCGACCGGCTTGGTGATGTAGTCGCTCGCCCCGGCGGCCAGGGACGACTCGCGGTCGCCGGGCATCGCCTTGGCGGTCAGGAACACCACCGGGAGCTTCGCGAAGCGCCGGTTGCGCCGGATCGCCCGGGTCGTCTCGTTGCCGTCCTGGTCGGGCATCATCGCGTCCATCAGCACGATGTCCACGCCCGGGTGCTCCGACAGCACGCGCACGCCGTCGGCGCCGTTGTCGGCGTACAGGACGGTCATGCCGTGCAGCTCGAGAGCGCTGGTGAGGGCGAAGACGTTGCGGACGTCGTCGTCGACGATGAGCACGGTCGCGCCGTCGAGCTGATGCGCCGCCGCGGTCGGGCGCCGCTCCGGGGTCGGCAGCGCCCGCAGCATCGCCGGGCCGGGCGGCAGGCTGCGCACCGGCGCCAGGGGCTGCGCCGGCACGGTGTGCACGGTCTGGGTGACCTCGGTCGCGATGACGTCCGGCAGGTACAGGGTGAAGACGGCGCCCCGGCCGACCTCCGAGGTGACCCCGATCGCACCGCCGAGCAGCCGGGCCAGCTCGCGGCTGATCGACAGGCCGAGGCCGGTGCCGCCGTACTTGCGGCTGGTGGTGCCGTCCGCCTGCTGGAACGCCTCGAAGATCAGCGCGACCTTGTCGTTGGAGATGCCGATCCCGGTGTCGGCGACCGCGAACGCGATCACCCGGCGCGCGCCGGCGAGCGTCGGCGACGAGAACTGCAGGTCGGGCGTGGCGACGCTGATCGACAGCGTGACCGCGCCCTTCTCGGTGAACTTCACCGCGTTGGAGATCAGGTTGCGCAGGATCTGCTGGAGGCGCTGCGGGTCGGTGACGATCGCGGGCGGCAGCTCCTCGGTCGTGCCGACCGTGAAGTCGAGGCCCTTGTCCTCCGCCTGCGGGGCGAACGCCTGCTCCACGTACGAGCGGATCTCGTCGAAGGAGACCTCACCGGGCTCCACGTCCATGCGGCCCGCCTCGATCTTCGACAGGTCGAGGATGTCGTCGATGAGGGCGAGAAGGTCGGAGCCCGCGTTGTGGATCGTCGCGGCGAACTCGATCTGCTTCGCGGTGAGGTTGGCGTCCGGGTTGTCGGCGAGCAGCCGCGACAGCAGCAGCATCGAGTTGAGCGGGGTGCGCAGCTCGTGGCTCATGTTGGCGAGGAACTCCGACTTGTACTGCGACGCCTGCGCCAGCTGCTGCGCCTTCTCCTCCAGGCCGAGGCGGGCCATCTCGATCTCGCGGTTCTGCTTCTCGATGTTGCCCTTCTGCTCCGACAGCAGCGTCGCCTTCTCCTCCAGCTCGGCGTTGGTGCGCTGGAGCTCCGCGGACTGGTCCTGCAGCTCCAGCGCGAGGCGCTGCGACTGGGACAGCAGCTCCTCGGTCCGCCGGTTGGCGAGGATCGTCTTGAGCGCGACGCCGATGGTGACCACGAGCCGGTCGAGGAACGCCAGGTGCAGCTCGGAGAACGAGGCGACGCCGGCGAACTCGATGACGCCGAGCGGCTCGCCCTCGAACAGCACCGGCAGGACGACGAGGTCCGCGGGCGGGGTCGCGGCGACCCCGGAGCGGACCTGGAGCCGGCCGTCCTGGGGTGCGCTGACCCGGATCGCGCGGCGCGACAGCGACGCCTGCCCGATCAGGCCCTCGCCGGGCGCGAAGCTGACCTCGGCGCCGGGCGCCATGTAGCCGTAGGACGCCTCCAGGCGCAGCCGCAGGCCGGACCCGGCGTCGGCGCCGGCCAGGAAGAACGCGCCGATCTGCGCGTCGACCAGCGGCGTCACCTCGGCCATGATCATGCGGCAGACCTCGCCGAGGTCGCGCTGGCCCTGCAGGAGGCCGCCGACGCGGGCCAGGTTGGAGTCGAGCCAGCCCTGCTCGGCGTTCTTCTTCGTCGTCTCGCGCAGCGTGACGATCATCTGGTTGATGTTGTCCTTGAGCTCGGCGACCTCGCCGAGCGCCTCGACCGCGATCCGCTGGGTCAGGTCGCCGCGGGTCACGGCGGTGGACACCTGCGAGATCGCCCGCAGCTGGGTGGTCAGCGTCGAGGCGAGCTGGTTGACGTTCTCCGTCAGGTCGCGCCAGGTGCCGGAGACGCCGCGCACCTGGGCCTGACCGCCGAGCTTGCCCTCGGAGCCGACCTCGCGGGCAACACGCGTGACCTCATCGGCGAACGACGACAGCTGATCCACCATCGTGTTGACCGTCGACTTCAGCTCCAGGATCTCGCCGTGCGCGTCGACGGTGATCTTCTGGGACAGGTCGCCGCGGGCGACGGCGGTGGTGACCTGGGCGATGTTGCGGACCTGGGACGTCAGGTTGGACGCCATCGAGTTGACGTTGTCGGTGAGGTCGCGCCAGGTGCCGGAGACGCCCTTCACCTGCGCCTGACCGCCGAGCTTGCCTTCCGTGCCGACCTCGCGGGCCACACGCGTGACCTCGTCGGCGAACGACGACAGCTGATCCACCATCGTGTTGACCGTCGACTTGAGGGCGAGGATCTCGCCCTGGGCGTCGACGGTGATCTTCTGCGACAGGTCACCACGGGCGACGGCGGTGGCGACCTGGGCGATGTTACGGACCTGGGCGGTGAGGTTGGACGCCATGAAGTTCACGTTGTCCGTCAGGTCCCGCCAGGTGCCGGCGACGCCGCGCACCTGGGCCTGACCGCCCAGCTTGCCCTCCGTGCCGACCTCGCGGGCCACACGCGTGACCTCATCGGCGAACGACGACAGCTGATCCACCATCGTGTTGACCGTCGACTTCAGCTCCAGAATCTCGCCCCGGGCGTCAACGGTGATCTTCTGCGACAGGTCACCACGCGCCACCGCCGTCGCGACCTGCGCGATGTTACGGACCTGGGACGTCAGGTTGGACGCCATGAAGTTCACGTTGTCCGTCAGGTCGCGCCACGTGCCGGCGACGCCCGTCACCTGCGCCTGACCGCCCAGCTTGCCCTCCGTGCCGACCTCGCGGGCCACACGCGTGACCTCATCGGCGAACGACGACAGCTGATCGACCATCGTGTTGACCGTCGACTTCAGCTCCAGAATCTCGCCCCGGGCGTCGACCGTGATCTTCTGCGACAGGTCACCACGCGCCACCGCCGTCGCGACCTGCGCGATGTTACGCACCTGGGACGTCAGGTTGGACGCCATGAAGTTCACGTTGTCCGTCAGGTCCCGCCACGTGCCGGCAACGCCCGTCACCTGCGCCTGACCGCCCAGCTTGCCCTCCGTGCCGACCTCACGGGCCACACGCGTGACCTCATCGGCGAACGACGACAGCTGATCCACCATCGTGTTGACGGTGTCCTTGAGCTCGAGGATCTCGCCCTGCGCGACGACGGTGATCTTCTGCGACAGGTCGCCCCGGGCCACGGCGGTGGCGACCTGGGCGATGTTCCGGACCTGGCCGGTGAGGCTGGACGCCATCGAGTTGACGTTGTCGGTGAGGTCCTTCCAGGTGCCTGCCACACCCGGCACGTCCGCCTGGCCGCCGAGCTTGCCCTCCGTGCCGACCTCGCGGGCCACGCGGGTCACCTGCTCGGCGAAGATCCGCAGCGTGTCGACGAGCGAGTTGATCGTCTCGGCGAGCTCGGCGACCTCGCCCTTGGCCGTCACCGTGATCTTCTGCGACAGGTCGCCGCGGGCGAGCGCGGTCGCCGCGGTGGAGATCGACCGGACCTGGCCGGTGAGGTTCGCGGCCATCGAGTTGACCGAGTCGGTGAGGTCGCGCCAGGTGCCGGCGACACCGGTCACCTGCGCCTGGCCGCCCAGCTTGCCCTCGGTGCCGACCTCGCGGGCCACACGCGTGACCTCGTCGGCGAACGACGACAGCTGGTCGACCATCGTGTTGACCGTGCGGCCGATGGTGAGGAACTCGCCACGCAGCGGTCGGCCGTCGATCTCCAGCGCGAGCTGCTGCGAGAGGTCGCCCTCGGCGACGGCGACGATGACCCGGGCGATCTCCGTGGTGGGCCGCCCCAGGTCGTCGATCAGCGAGTTGACCGCGTGGATGCGGTCCAGCCACGCCCCCTCGAAGCCCTCCTCGTCGAGGCGCTCGGTCATGCGGCCCTCGCGGCCGACGACCCGGCTGATCCGCATGACCTCGCGGGTGTGCCGCAGCTTGAGCTCGGCGAGCCGGTTGAAGCGCTCGACGACCTCGCCGGGCAGGCCGTCGCGGCGGCTCAGCCGGTACTTCAGGTCGCCCGACGCCAACCGGTCGAGCCCGGTGGACAGCTCCTCGAGCAGCAGCGTCTCGGGACTCTTCTGGGTGACTTCTTCGACTGTGGTCATGACGTCTCCACCGGTCTCGGGGGCAGGCGGTGTCCACCCATCGTCGTCTCCAGGTTGGATTGTTACCACCGTTCGGTAGAGACTGCGAGGTGTGAACGCCCCGACCGTCCGGAGGATCCGACTCCCGGCCGACCATAGCTCTCCTGGGCTGGCCCGCGAAGCGATCCGGACGATCGTGCACGAACGGGATCTGGGCGGCATTCTCGACGAGGCGCTGCTGCTGGTGACGGAGCTGACGACCAACAGCGTCGTGCACGCCGGCACCGAGGTCGATGTGGAGATCACCGCCGCCGACAATTCGCTGACGGTCACCGTGCTGGACTTCAAGCCCGGCACGGTCGTGCCCAACATCCCCGCACCCGGCACCGACCTGGACGAGCGCGGCCGCGGCCTGCTGCTCGTCGACCAGCTGGCGTCCTCCTGGGGCACCCTGCACTTCGGCGGCGGCAAGGGCGTCTGGTTCCGGCTGGACAAGAAGCCCGGCACCGTCGGCAGCGACAGGACACCGCCCAGCTTCGAGATCCCCGTCGCGCCCGCACCGGAGGCGCTCAGCGCGCTCGGCTGGTCGGGCACCGGCACGTCGCTGACCGAGGTCTCGGAGGAGCTGCTGCAGCGGCTCGTCGGCGTGATCGGCGGGACCGGCGCGGCGCTGACCCTGGACGAGGGCGACGGCCCGCACACGGTCGCCGCCGTCGGCCGGCTCACCGGGACCGTCGACAGCGGCCTGCGGGTGCCGCTTCGGGTCACCAAGCCCTGGCGGGCGGAGCTGCTCGTGGCCGGCGGTGGCGGCAACCCGTATGCGCGGCCGCTGACGTCGCTCGCCGCGGACCGGTTGATGCTGCTGATCGAGAACCACCGGCTGCGCCGCGCCGACTCGGAGCGGCGCACCTGGCTGACGTTCCTCGCCGACGCCAGCGAGCTGCTCGCCCAGTCCCTGGACGTGGAGCTGACCCTCGCGCTCATCCCGCGGCTGGTGGTGCCGCGGCTGGGCACCTGGTGCGCGATCCACGCCGCCGACGCCGGCGGTGAGCTGCGGCTCGCCGCGGCCGCGCACGCCGACGAGTCGATGCTCACCGGGCTGCTCGACTCGCTCACGCACGCGGCCCCGCAGCTGAAGGAGGCGATGGGCACCGACGCGGTGGTGCCGCTCGGCCCGCCGCTGGAGGGGTATGTCCTCGCGCTGATCGCCCGCGGGCAGCACCTGGGCACGCTGACGGTCGGCGGTGGCGGCGACACGTGGCAGCGCAGCGAGGAGGTCGCCGTCGTCGAGGACGTGGCCCGCCGCGCCGCGCTCGCGATCGACAACGCCAACATCCACGCCGAGCGGCGCAGCATCGCCCAGGCCCTGCAGCGCTCGCTGCTGCCGCCGCAGCTGCCGAAGGCCGAGGGCGTGGAGTTCGGCGCCGAATACGTGCCGACCGGCGAAGGGGTCGACGTCGGCGGCGACTTCTACGACGTGGTGCCGCTCTCCGGCCGCCGCTGGCTGGTGGTCGTCGGCGACGTGTCGGGCAAGGGCGTCCAGGCGGCGACGGTCACCGGCCTGGTGCGGGACGTCACCCGCGTGCTGGTCCGTGACGGCCGGCCGATGCCCGAGACGCTGAAGCGGATCAACGAGACGCTGCTCGAGCGGGGCGCCGGCCGCTTCTGCACGCTGTGCCTGGCGGAGATCCTGCGCCGCCCCGACGGCACCCTGGACGTGGCGCTGCACCTCGCCGGGCACGACCAGCCGGTGCTGCTGCGCGCCGACGGCAGCACGGAGCTCGCCGGCCGGTGCGGCACCGCCCTCGGCCTGCTCGACACGATCAACACCCCGCGCACCCAGATCACGCTGCAGCCCGGCGACACGCTGATCTTCTACACCGACGGCGTCACCGAGCGCCGCCGCGGCGCGGAGCTCTTCGGCGTCGACCGGCTGCGCAAGGAGGCGGCGCTGCTGGCCGGCTTCCCCGCCGACGTGGTCGTCGCCCGCCTGCGCGCGACGACGCTGGGCTTCTCCGCGGAGGCGCCCCGCGACGACATCGCCATCTTCGCCGTCCGCAACGACAGCTAGCACCCAGCGACGGCTGGAAGCCGACGACGGCTAGAAGCCGCGGAGCCGGAGCAGCTCCTCATAGACGTCGGCCGGGTGCGCGTTGAGGTCGTACCGGCTGAGCAGGAACAGCTGCTCGCCCGCGTCGATCTCCAGGAGCTCGCTGCGCATGCCGCCACGGGACCGGGCGTCGACGCGCATCCGCTCGACCTGCACCCACTCGACCCGGCGGCGGCCCGCGTAGCCGCTGACGACGGTGACCCCGTCCGGGTCCGCGGCGAGACGGACCGGCGCGACGAAGTCCCGCAGCGCATAGATGCCGAGGATGGCCGCGGCGACCACCGCGGCGGTGAGCATCCGGCGGTCGCCCGCGGCGAACACGCCGGCGACCAGGAGGCCGATCGCCGCACAGGCCTTCAGCGCGGCGAAGCCGGTCGACACCCGCCACCGTAAGGCGGTCGCCTGCGGCTGCGGCTGCGGCTGCGAGGGGTCGAAGGTTCCGCTGCGGAGGTCCATGCCCCCCAGCATGCGCTACTTCGTCTTGGTGATCGAGGTGGCGGTGACGGTCCCGTCGGCGTTCTGGCCGACGATCGTCACGCTGGAGCCGGCGGTGAGGTCCTTCAGCGCGCCCGGCATCGAGACGGTGGTCGTGCCGCTGGTCTTCACGATCAGCGTCTGGCCGTCGGCGGTCTCCACGTAGACGGTGGTGCCGTCGACGAGCTTGACGGTGCCGGTGATGCCGCCCCGCGTGCCCGTCTGCCCCGTGCCGGTGCCGGTGCCGCCTTGCGCTCCGCCGGGGAAGCCGCCCCGCCCGGCGAACTGGCTCGCCAGCGCCGCCGGGTTGGCGCCGCCGCCCGGGGTCGAGGCCGCCGGGGCGGTGCCGTAGGACTTCTGCACCTGCGCGCCGCCGACGAAGCCGGCGACCAGCAGCGCCAGCCCCGCCAGGACGTACGTGGCGCGGTTGGCGAGCCGGCGCGGCGCCGCCTTGCTGATCCGCTCGCTCAGGTCGTCGTCGAGCGGCTGCGCGAGCAGGTCGTCCGGTTCCGGCTCCGGTTCTTCGAGGAGCACGACCGGCTCGAGGACCTCGGTGTCCGCATTGTCGGAAGGCCGGCGAAAGGCGTGGCTCACAGGAATCTCCTACTCATAGCGCAGCGCTTCGATGGGGCGCAGGCCGGCGGCGCGGCTGGCCGGGTAGCTGCCGAAGAACAGCCCGATCGCGACCGAGAACCCCAGCGCCAGGAAGACCGAGCTGGGCACGATCACGGGTTGGATGCTGACGATCGTGAACCGGCTGCCGATCACCGCCGCGGCCACGCCCAGGAGCCCGCCGATCAGGCTCAGCACGGTCGCCTCGACCAGGAACTGGGTGAGGATCGTGCGCTTCGGCGCGCCGAGCGCCTTGCGGATGCCGATCTCGCGGGTCCGCTCGGTGACGGTGACCATCATGATGTTGGTGATGCCGATCCCGCCGACCAGCAGGCTGATCCCGGCGACCGCGCCGAGGAGCAGCGTGAAGGTCTCCGCGGTGTTCGCGCGGGTCTCCAGCAGCTGCGAGGCGTTCTGGATGCGGTACGCGCTGGTGCTCGACCCGGTGATGTTCAGCTTGGCGTTGAGGATCGCCGTGACCTCGCCCTGCGCGTCGCTGACGTCCTCCGGCGCGGTCGCCTGCACCAGCAGCTGGTTCAGCGACCCGTAGCCGGTCAGCGACTCCTGCACCGCGGTGACCGGGGCGATCGCGACGTCGTTGGGGTCGGTGAAGCCGGTGCCGCCCTTGTCGGCGAGCACCCCGACGACGGTGAAGAGCTTGCCGGACACGGTGATCTGCTTCGACAGCGGGTCGACGGCGCCGAACAGCTCCTCCGCGACGGTCTTGCCGATGAGCACGATCTTGCGGGAGTCCTTGACGTCCTCGTCGGTGAAGAGGGCACCCTTGTCGACCTTGAAGTTCGAGGCCGCGACATAGCCCGGGTAGGTGCCGACGAACTGCGCGATCGTGTGGTCGGTGCCCTCGTACGTTGCCGACTGCGAGCCGGTGACGACCGGCGACACGCTGCGCACGTGCGGCGCCTCGTCCTTGTCGGAGAGCGCGGGCACCAGGTCCATGGTGAGCGCGGTGCTCGTGGTCGCCGCCGCACCTCGCGCGCCACCGCCACCGCCGGCCGTGACGGTCAGCGTGTTCGTCCCCAGTGACTCGATCTGCTTCTGTACGGCCTGGGCCGAGCCGTTGCCGACCGCGACGAGCAGGATGACCGCCGCGACGCCGATGAGGATGCCGAGCACGGTGAGGCCGGACCGCAGCTTGTTGGCGGTGATCGCCCGCAGGGCGAAGACGATGTTCATTTCAGCCGCTCATCCTGGACGATGTGTCCGTCGACGAGCCGGATCAGTCGCTTCGCCCGCTCGGCGACGTCCGGCTCGTGGGTGATCAGCACGATCGTCCGGCCCGACGCGCTGAGCCGGTCGAAGACGGCCAGGACGTCGCTGGTGGACTGCGTGTCGAGGTTGCCGGTCGGCTCGTCCGCGAGCACCAGCGCCGGCGCGGTGACCAGGGCCCGCGCGACGGCGACCCGCTGCTGCTGGCCGCCGGAGAGCTGGTTGGGCTCGTGGCCGGCGCGGTCGGCTAGCCCGACCATCGCCAGGGCCAGGTTGGCCCGGCGGCGGCGCTCCGCGGACCTCACCCCCGCGTAGGCGAGGGGCAGCTCGACGTTGGCGAGGGCGGTGGTCCGCGCGATCAGGTTGAACGCCTGGAACACGAATCCGATCCGCCGGTTCCGCACGAGCGCGAGCTGCCGGTCGTTGAGGCGGCTCACGTCGACGCCGTCGAGCAGGTACTTGCCGGTCGTCGGGATGTCGAGGCAGCCGAGGATGTTCATCAGCGTCGACTTGCCGGAGCCCGACGAGCCCATGATGGCGACATAGTCGCCGCGCTCGACGGTCAGCGACACCCCGCGCAGGGCCTGGACCTCGGTCTCGCCCTGCCCGTAGATCTTCTTGACCTTCTGGACGTCCAGAACTGGGTGCATGTCGCCGGGTCCCATCAGTTGCCCTGGCGGCCGCCGCCGCCACCGGTGAAGCCACCGCCGCCGGTGAAGCCGCCACCGCCACCGGGGAAGTTGCCGCCGCCGGGGAACTGGTTGGTGTTGGTGCCGGTCGTCGAGCCGGTCGTCGTCGTGGTGATCACGACCTGCTCGCCGGCCGTGAGCCCCGACTTGATCTCGACGAACGAGCCGCCGCTGATGCCGACCTCGACCGTGCGGGTCTCCACCTGGCCGTTGACCTGCACCTGGACGGTGCGCTGGCCGCCGGCCGTGCGCAGCGCCTGGGTCGGGATGCGCACCACGTTCTGCGCCTCGGCGATCGTCACGACCGCCGTGGTGCTCTGTCCGAGCCGCACCCCTTCCGGCAGCGTGTCCAGGCCGATGACCACCGCGTAGGAGTTGACGTTGTTGGTGGTCGTCGCCGTCGGCGAGATCGTGCTGACCTTGCCGGTGGCGCGCGTGCCGCTCAGCGCGCTCCAGCTGATCTCCGCGGTCTGGCCGGGCTTGAGCTTCGTCGCGTCGGCCTCCGCGAACCCGGCGTTGATCTGCAGCTTCGTCAGGTCGGCGAGCTGGATGAAGCCGCTCGAGCTGCTGCTGGAGGAGGTCGCGCCGCCGGTACCGCCGCCGCCGGACGAACCAGAAGATGACCCGGAAGACGACGAGGCCGATCCGACGGCGCCGTTCACGGCGGTGACCGTGCCGGCGATCGGGGCGGTCAAGACCGTGCCGTTGACGGTCGTCTGCGCCGACGTGACGCTGGCCTGCGCGGTCGCGACCTGCGCCTCCGCGGAGGCGATGGTGGCGTCGTCGGCGTTGTTGTTCTCCGCCCGGGTCAGCGCCGCCTTCGCCGCGGTCAGGTTGGCCTTCGCGGTGTTCAGCGACGCGTTGGCGGCCGTCGGGTCGATCTTCGCCAGGACCTGCCCCTTGGTGACCACGTCGCCGACCTTCACGTCCACCTCGGTGACCGTGCCCGAGCTGGTGAAGTTGGCGTTGGCGGTCGCGGAGCTGGCGACCGAGCCCGACGCCGACACCGTCTGCGACACCGTGCCCTGGGAGGCCGCGACGACCCTGGTCCGCGTGGTGGTCTGCGACGCCTGGGCGGCCGCCGGGCCGGAGACGATCTGATAGGCCCAGAGCCCGCCGCCGACCGTGGCGACCGCGAGCGCGGCGTTGATCAGACCCACGGAGTTCGGACGAGGCCGGCGTAGAGACGGCAGCGACAAACGCATGAGGGGAATCGTGGTCGGTGCCGCTCGGAGCGACCCTCAGTCCACCTCGGAGTTACCTCGGAATTCGGTTGCCCCGGTTTCTCCGGATTCGTCGTCGTCAGGGCCGTCGGGCTCGTCCTCGAAGTCCGGCTCGTCCATCGCCGGCAGCAGCACCCGGAACCGCGCACCGACGCCCGGTGCCGTCCACAGCTCGACCCGCCCGCCGTGCGCCTGCACGATGGCCGAGACGATGGCGAGGCCCAGCCCGGCGCCGCCGTGCCGGCGGGAGCGGGAGCCCTCCGCGCGGTACAGGCGCTCGAACACCCTGGTGGCGTCCTCCGGCTTCATGCCCGGCCCCGTGTCGCTGACCTCGATCGCGGCGAGCGGCACCCCTTCGGGCAGCGGCGCACCGATCGACGCGGTCGGCGGCGGGGTGTCGCCGGTCGCCCGCCCGACCCGCACGACGACGCGGGTGTCCTCCGGCGTGTGCTGCAGCGCGTTGCTGACCAGGTTGGCGACGACCTGCCGGATGCGCGCCTCGTCGCCCTCCACGGTGACCGGCTCGAACGTCACCGACCGCTCGTCGAGCGCCGACAGCTGCACGAACCGGGTCGGCACCCGCACGTGCGCGTCGCGCACCGAGTCGGCGGCGACGGCGAGCAGGTCCACCGGGTGCCGCTGCAGGGCCCGCTCCTCGTCCATCCTGGCCAGGGTCAGCAGGTCGTTGACGAGCAGCCGCATCCTGCTGACCTCGGCCTCGATGCACGCCATCGCCTCGTCCAGCGCGGGTCCGGGCGGGGCACCACCGCGCCGGTACAGCTCGGCGAAACCCTGCACGGAGGTCAGCGGCGTGCGCAGCTCATGCGCGGCGTCGGCGAGGAACTGGCGCAGCCGGCGCTCCGAGTCGGCGCTGTCCTCGACGGCCTCCTCGATGCGGGTGAGCATCGTGTTCAATGCGATGCCGAGCCGCCCCGACTCCGTGTGCGGGTCGGCGTCGACGATCCGGCTGGACAGGTTGCCGTCCGCGATCTCGACCGCGGTCTCCTCCATGCGGGTCAGCGGGCTCAGCCCGACCCGCACCAGCGACGCCGTCGCGAACCCGGCGAAGCCGAGCACGATCAGGCTCACCAGCAGCGAGTACTGCAGCATCCGGTCCCGCGTGTCCTGGATCTCGACGAGGGAGACCGCGTTGGCGCCGTATCCGTTGGCCCCGGCCGCGGTGCCCGTCGGCACCGGCAGCGCGAACACGATCACCCGCCAGTCCTCGCCGGCCGGGCTGGTGACCGTGAACGGCTTCGGGTCCTCGGCCCGCTGCCGGACGTCACCGAAGAGCGCCGGGTCCAGCACGACCGTCGGCGGCTCCTTGAGCTTGCCCGTGCTGTCGAAGCGGTAGATCTGGTACAGCGGCCCGGGGAAGAACTCGCCGCTGTACCGGTCGCGCCGCCCGCCCGTCACCGAGGCGCTGGGGCTCGGGTTCGGGTTGCGGCCGACGAACGCGGGCGGGTGCGCCGAGTGCTCCAGCTGGTCGTCGATGCGCTGCATCAGGTACCAGTTGAGCAGCCCGACACCGATCGCGTTGGCGGCGATGAGGGCGACCCCGGCGAGGGCCACCACGGAGCCGACGATCCTCGTGCGGACCGTCCACTGGCGCCAGGGCCTGAGTCTCACCGCTGCGGCCTACTTCTGGGGCAGGCGCAGCGCGTAGCCGACCCCGCGGACGGTGTGGATCAGCGGCGGATCCCACTTGTCGACCTTGCGGCGCAGGTAGTAGACGTACGACTCGACGATGCGCCCGTCGCCGCCGAAGTCGTAGTTCCACACGCGGTCCAGGATCTGCGCCTTGCTGACCACCCGGCCGGCGTTGGTCAGCAGGTACCGCAGCAGGTTGAACTCGGTCGGGGAGAGGTCGACCCGGTGCCCGCCGCGGCGGACCTCGTGCGCGTCCTCGTCCATCTCCAGGTCCGCGTAGCGCAGCACCCCGCCGTCGACGAGCTGCTGCTGATCGCCCAGGCTGCGGCGCAGGATCGCGCGGATCCGCAGCACGACCTCCTCCAGGCTGAACGGCTTCGCGACGTAGTCGTCGGCGCCGACCGTCAGCCCCGAGATGCGGTCCTCCACGGAGTCCCGCGCCGTCAGGAACAGCACCGGCACCGGCCGCTGACCGCTGCGCAGCCGCTGCGCGACCTCGAACCCGTCCAGGTCGGGCATCATCACGTCGAGCACGACCAGGTCGGGCGCGAACTCGGCGGCGGCCGCGAGCGCCTCCCGCCCGCCGCCGGCGACCTTCACGTCGAAGCCGGTGAGCCGCAGGGTCGCGGACAGCAGGGCACGGATGCTCGCCTCGTCGTCCACGACGAGGACCTTCGGCTGTGGCGTGTTCGCCTGTACGGTCATCGGCTCCATCGTCACCGACCCGCCGTCAGGATCTCGTCGCCTTCGGCAAGTCCGCTCGTGATCTCGGTGTTGACGTCGCCACGCAGCCCCGTCGCGACCTTGCGCTCCTCGTCGCGGCCGTTGACCCTGACCACGACCACCCCGCCGCGCACGGCCGTGGAGGGCACCGACAGCACGCCGTCCACGGACGCGGTGACCACTGCGACAGTAGCGCTCTGCCCGTAGAGCAGCGTGTCGGGCACCGTGTCGAACGCGATCAGCGCCGCGTAGCGCACCAGCCGGTTCGACACCGTGCCGGCCGGGTCGATCTGGATGACCTTGCCGTCGGACTTCGCGCTCGCGTTGTCCGGCAGCGTGATCCGGGCGACCTGCCCGACCTTGAGGTCGGCCACCTCCGCCTCGGTGAACTGCGCCTTCACCACGACGTCGCCGGTGCCGGCGAGCGTGATCACGCTCGAGCCGGCGGCGGACCCGACGGTGCCGTTCACGGCGAGGATCTTGCCCGCGAGCGGCGCGGTGATCACCGTCCCGGCCAGCTTGGCGTTGGCCTGGGTGAGGGTGAGCTTCGCGTTGTTGAGCCGCTGCTGCGCGTTGAGCAGGTTGTCGCTGGCGTTCTGGACGCTGTTCTGGTTGCCGGTGCCAGGGTTCTGTCCGCCGCCGCCGCTGCCGGGAGCGCGGCTGGCGCTCGGGCTGACGCTGGGCGTGCTGGTGGCGCTCGCCTGGGCGGTCTCCGCGCGGTCCAGGGCGTCCTCGGCGCTGTCGACGCTCTCCTCGGCGGCGTCCACCGACTCCTGCGCGGCGGTCGCGTCGATCCTGGCCAGCACCATGCCGGCGGCGACGACGTCGCCGGGCTTGACGTTGAGCTCCGTCAGCGTGCCGCTGCTGGTGAACCCGAGCGTGCGGCTCTGCTGCGCCTGCACCGTCCCGGACGCGGAGACCGTCGTCGAGACCGTCCCGCGGGTCACCTTCGTCGTGCTCACCTTCGCCGGCGCGACCTTCTCGTCGCCGGTCAGCAGGACCCCCACGACGACCGCGACCGCGAGCACGGCAGCCCCTCCGGCCAGCCACCAGACCTTCATGCCTGCTAGTTGACCGGTCCCGGCTCCCGGTCAGCTCGACCGGACCTCAAAGTTCCCTGGGAAGGCGCTCTCACCGAATTTTGAGGTCCAGCCCACGGTGCGTCGAGGTTCGCGCCGTTGCATGTCGGGAGTGATGACCAAGCGGATCGGTGGGGCCGCCCTCGCGCTCGCCGCGGTGGCGTTCTTCGCCACAGCCTGCGGATCTTCGGACAGCGCGGCGCCGGCCACGGCGGCGTCCGGCACCGACTACGCGTCGTGCCTGCGCGACAACGGCGTCAACCTGCCGCAGATGAACGGCTCCGGACGCCCCACCGCCCGTCCTGACGGCAACGCGTCGGGCCGCCCGACCGCGTTCCCGTCGGGGCAGCCGCGTCCGTCCGGCAGCGGTGGGTTCCGCGGCGGTGGCGGTGGCTTCTTCGGTACGGCCGCGCCGAACGGCGTGGACCAGCAGACCTGGGAGAAGGCGCAGAAGGCCTGCGAGTCGCTGCGCCCGACCGCGTTCCCGAGCGGCGGGTTCGGCAACGGCGGAGGCGGCGGCAACGGTGGCGGCCGGGATGCGGCGTACCGCAACTGCCTGACCGAGCACGGCGTCACCGTCAGCGGCCCGGTCGACCAGCTCGACACCGGCGACGCGGAGGTGGCGGCCGCCGTCACCGCCTGCGCTCCCCTCAAGCCCAGCCCCCGCCCGTCCGCGTCGTAGCCCTCCCCGGTTGTCGGACAGGCGGTGCGCCGGTCTTGCGGGTGTGGCGGTGGCGAAAAGGACATTGTGGGAGTGTCCTGACACTACGCCCGCAAGATCGGCGCATTTCCGGGGCCGCGACGCGTGTCGCTGAGCGCGAACCGTCGTTGGCTTCGATATGGAGACGCTGGACACCTTCACGTGCACGTTCCTGCCGGCCACCGCACTGGCGAGGCTGTCCGCCGCGACCATCCGCCGCCACGTGCAGGTGCTGCGCGGCTGCGCTGGGGACCGTGACGCCGTCGCCGTCGTCGCCCGCTGCACGTCGCGCGCCTCCCGCAACAGCGTGCTGATGCTGACCCGCAGCCGCCTCGTGATCACCACCGAGTCGCCGCTGCTGCGCCGGGTCTCCCTGCACCTCAACACCGACCTGCACTCGCTCGCCGATGTCACCTGGACCCCCGAGCCGACCCGCTCCGGCATCCAGCTCGGCGTGACCGCCATCGACGGCGTCCGCGAGAACGTCTGGGTCCGCCTGCCGAACAAGGTCGAGATGTGGCGCCTCGACGAGGCCCTCAAGCAGGCGTTCCGCACCCCGTGGGGCGTGGTCGCCGCCGCCGCGACGCCCCGGGTCCCCGCCCTGGCCAAGGCGGTCCTCCGCTTCGCGTGAGCGATCGGCCCACCCTTCGCGGCAGGCGCTGGCTTCCTCGCGAAGGGTGAGCCGATCGATGTTCTTGTATCCGACCGGCTCGATGCCCAAACCTCGCCCGAACATCGGGCGGGATGCGGGCGCGGCAGAATGGGCCCGTGGATCAGGGCAAGGGGCTGGTGCTGGTCGTCGAGGACGAGCGGCCGATCGCCGACCTGCTGCGCATGTATCTGGCGCGCGAGGGCTTCGGGGTGCACGTCGAGCACAACGGCACGGCGGGCCTGGCCGCGGCGCGGAAGCTGCGGCCCGTCGCGTGCGTGCTGGACATCGCGCTGCCGGGGATGGACGGCACGGAGATCTGCCGGCGGCTGCGGGAGGCCGGTGACTGGACGCCGGTGCTGTTCCTGACCGCGCGGGACGACGAGGTCGACCGGATCCTCGGCCTGGAGCTGGGCGGCGACGACTACGTGACCAAGCCGTTCAGCCCGCGGGAGCTGGTCTCGCGGGTGAAGGCGGTGCTGCGCCGCACGCAGGGGCCGCCCGACGTCGAGCAGGTCCGCACCGTCGGACCCGTCACGCTCGACCCCGCGCGGCGGGAGTGCCTGGTCGACGGCGCGCCGGTGGTGCTGACATCGACGGAGTTCGCGCTGCTGGCGCACCTGATGAACCGGCCGGGGCGGGTGTTCACGCGGGAGGAGCTGCTCGGCTCGGTGTGGGGGTACGCCGCGCATTCCGGCACCCGGACGGTCGACGTGCACGTGGCGCAGGTGCGCGGGAAGCTCGGCGCCGCGGCGGGGGTGCTCAGGACGGTGCGGGGCGTCGGGTACACCGCCGATGCTTAGGGCCGGGTTCCGGTCCATCGCCGGACGCAGCGCGCTGGTCACGTGCCTGGTCGCGGTCATCTCGGTGCTGGTGACGGCGCTCGTCGGGGCGCCGCTGGCGATCCAGGAGGCCAACAAGGCGGCCCGGGTCCGGCTGGCCGACGACGCGACGCTGACCGCCGAGCTGCTGCGCCCCCGGTTCAACACGCCCAGGAGCACGGACGAGCAGGTGATCGTCGAGCGGCTGCGGACCCGCGGGATCCAGGTCTACCTGATCCGGGCGGGGCAGCCGGACCGCGCGGGGCTGCCCGACGGGGTGGTCAAGACGGTCGGGGCCGGGCGGCCGGTCCCGGTCCGGCGGGCGGTGGTGGACCAGCAGGTCCAGCTCGTGGTGGGCCGGCCGATCGGCAACGCGGGCAACGGGATCGTGCTGACCGAGCGGATGCCGTCGCGCCAGGCGACCATCACGCGGCTGTGGGGGCAGCTGTGGATGGCGCTGCTGGCCGGGTTGGCGGCCGGGCTGCTGGCGGGCGTGCTGCTGGCCAGGAGGATCGCGCGGCCCATCCGCACCGTGGCGGACGCGGCCAACCGGCTCACCGCCGGGGACCGGTCGGTCACGCTGGACGCGGACGGGCCGGCGGAGGTGGCGGACCTGGCGCACGCGGTGAACGCGCTGACCGCGGCCCTCGCCACGAGCGAGGGGCGCGAGCGGGACTTCCTGCTGTCGGTGTCGCACGAGCTGCGCACGCCACTGACGACGATCCGCGGCTACGCGGAGGCGCTCGCGGACGGGGTGGTGGGTCCGGACGGGGCGCAGCGGGCCGGGCAGACTGTGCTCGACGAGGCGGAGCGGCTCGACCGGCTGATCGCCGACCTGCTGGTGCTGGCCCGGCTGGAGGCCGCGGACCTGCCGGTCGAGGTGGTCGACGTGGATCTGACCCAGCTGGTGGCGGCGACCGCCGAGGCGTGGGGCGGGCGGCTCACGGCGGCGGGGCTGCTGCTGCGCACGGAGCTGCCGCCGATGCCCGTGCCGGTGCGCACCGACCCGGGACGGATCCGCCAGATCGTCGACGGCCTGCTGGAGAACGCGCTGCGGGTCGTGCCGTCCGAGCAGGCGACGGGGGTGCCGGTGGTGCTGGCGCTGGTGTGGGGGCCGGCGGAGGCGTCGATCGAGATCCGTGACGGCGGGCCCGGGTTCACCGACGACGACCTGGCGGTGGCCTTCGAGCGGGGTGCGCTGTCGCGGCGGTACCAGGGCGCGCGCAAGGTCGGCAGCGGGCTGGGGCTGGCGCTCGCCGCGCGGATGGCCCGCCGGCTCGGCGGCAGGATCGAGGCCGGTCACGCGCCCGAGGGCGGGGCAAGATTCACGGTGACGGTGCCGTTTGGGCCGGGTGAGAGGAGGTAGTGCACCCGTCGGCTCAATTCGGCGGAGCTCGGAGCAGCTCGGACAGGAGGTACCCAGATGCGACGCACACGCATAGGCCTGTTGCTCAGTGCCGTGATCCTGGTGATCGTCGGCTCCCTGCCGGGGGTCGCACTGGCGGATCCGACACCCGGCGAGACCGGTCAGGGTGGCCAGCACGAGAACTGGCTCAAGAACGTGCTGCACGGTGAGGGCATCGTGCAGACGAAGAAGGGCCCGATACGGGTCGCGATGCAGAACGGCACCGCGACGGCGGCGACGGAAACGTCCGTGACGGTCCGGTCGACCGACGGCTACACCAAGACGTGGACCCTGGCCCAGAACGCCAAGATCTACAACGACCACATGAGCGTGCAGCCCGGCGCGCTGCAGGCGGGCTCCATGGTGGTGGTCGGCGGCCCGATCACGGTCAGCGGCGGCGGCGGGAGCCCGGCGGCGTCCCCCACCACGACATACACGGCGCAGATCGTGCTGATCCAGTCCACGGCCGGGGCCGGGACCGGGACCGGGACAGAAACCCCAGCGCCGGCTCCGGCGACCTCTTAAGGCCGAAGTTCGGCGATGCAGCACTTCACGGAGCCGCCGCCCTTCTTGAGCTCGGTCAGCTCCACCGGTACAGGCGCGTAACCCGCCTGGCGGAGCTTTGCCGCGAGGGCGGTGGCTTCACTGTTGAGCACCACATTGCGCCCGTCGGAGACGAGGTTGAGGCCGAACGACAGGGCGTCCTCCTCGTCGGCGACCACGGCGTCCGGGAAGAGCTGCGCGAGCACCCGCTGGGACGCGGCCGAGAACGCGCCCGGGTAGTAGACGACGGTGCGGTCGTCCAGCGACGCCAGCGCGACGTCGAGGTGGTAGAAGCGCGGGTCGACGAGGCGCAGCGAGACCACCGGCCGGCCGAGCGCCTCCTGCGCCTCCGAGTGCGCCGAGGTCTCGGTCCGGAAGCCGTGACCGGCCAGGATCACGCCGCCGCCGAGCGCGTCGGGCAGGTAGGCGAAGTCGCCCTCGCCCTCGTTGGTCTCGGCCGGCGCGACGAACTTCCAGCCGTGGTTGTCGTAGAACCGCCGGTGCGCGGCGGCCTCGGCGATGCGCTGCGGGTACTTGAAGCGCGCCCCGTAGACGACGCCGTCGACGCTGAACGCCCCGTTGGCCGCGTAGACCATGTCCGGCAGGCCGATCTCCGGGGGCAGCACGTGCACCTGGTGGCCGAGCCGCACCAGGGTCTCCCGCAGGCCCTCCCACTGCTTCAGGGCGAGCTCGGTGTCGACCGGCGTGGACACGTCCATCCACGGGTTGATCGCGTACTCCACCACGAAGTGCTCGGGTGGCGACATCAGGTAGGTGCGCTCGCGTGGCTGCCGCTCGACGTGGGTCACGAGATCAAACGGTAGATTTGTGGGGTTGCACAAAACAGCGGTATTGCTTGCTTTCGAGGAGGGATTTGTTGCGCCTCGACCCGATCGACCAGCAGATCATTGCGTTGCTGCAGGAGGACGCCCGCTCATCGTATGCGGACATCGGATCGCGGGTGGCGCTGTCCGCACCGGCCGTGAAGCGTCGCGTCGACCGGCTTCGATCGACCGGAGTGATCCGCGGCTATACGGCGCTCGTCGACCCGGACGCGCTGGGGTGGACGACGGAGGCGTTCGTCGAGCTGTTCTGCACCGGGCGGACGTCGCCGCAGCAGATCCGCGACGCCGCGAAGCGCCACCCGGCGGTCGTCGGCGCCTACACCATCTCGGGTGAGGCCGACGCGCTGGTCCACCTGCGGGCGGTCGACATGGCGGGGCTCGAGGAGGCCCTCGAACGGCTGCGCGCCGAGCCCTTCGTGACGTCGACCCGCAGCATGATCGTGCTGTCACGGCTGGTCGAGCGGCTGGCGCCGAAAGTCGTCACCGTGCCGGGAACCGGATCGACACCTGCCACGTCCTAGCACGCATGAGACGCTCGCTTGCCGCGTTGAGTGCCCTGGTTTTCGTTGTCGCCGGATGTACGGGCGGCGGGTCGCCGAAGTCCGCGCCGGCCACGGTCGCCGGGCCGGAGCCGGTGTTCAAGCTGGTGGCGTTCGACTCCTGCGAGCAGCTGCTGTCGTCGCTGCGGGACGCCGCCGCGGGTGTGGTCGGGCCGTGGGGGTTCCTGAACGACGGCGGCATGCTGCGCGGCGGCCGCGCCGAGGACACCGGCGCACAGCGGCAGGGCGGGCTCAACAGCGGCAAGGCGGCCGCGCCGGCCGGTCAGGAGTTCTCTGGCACCAACACCCATGAGGCGGGTGTCGACGAGCCGGATCTCGTGAAGACCGACGGCAAACGGATCGTGACGCTGTCGCGCGGCACCCTGAAGGTCGTCGACGTCGCCGGCCGGGCGGTGACCGGCTCCCTGGCCATCGGCACCGTCGACGACGTCAGCGGCAAGAGCGCCGCCAACGCCACGGAGCTGCTGCTGTCCGGGGACCGCGCGCTGGTGCTCGGCTACGACTACCGGGCCGGCTTCGACGACGTGCCCGGCGTGTCGGGCGCGCAGATGACGCTGGTCGACCTCGCCGGCGCGCCGAAGGTGATCGGCCGGTTCACCGTCGAGGGCGGCCTGCTCGACGCCCGGCAGGTCGGCGGCACCGCCCGCGTGGTCGTGGTGTCCCGGCCGCGGATCGCGTTCCCCGGCAACTCGAAGCTCGGCAGCGACGACGCGCGGATCGCGGCGAACCGTTCGGCGGTCATGGCCGCGCCGGTCGACGCGTGGCTGCCGAAGTGGGCCGCGACCGACGCCGCCGGCAAGCGCACCGAGGGGCGGGTCGACTGCGGCGCGGTGAGCCGGCCGGCGACCTACTCGGCGACGTCGATGCTGACGGTGCTGACCTTCGACCTGGGCGGTGCGGCGCTCGGCGGCGGCGACCCGGTCTCGGTCGTGGCCGACGGCGACACCGTCTACGCCAACGGGCCCAGCCTGTACATCGCCAACGACCAGCGCTGGCGGGTGCTCGCCGCCGACGTGGTGCGCAGGAAGGTCGCGACGTCGCCGGCCCGGCCGTCGACCCAGGTGTTCAAGTTCGACATCGGCGCGCCGGGCAGCCCCCGGTTCGTCGCGTCGGGTGAGGTGCCGGGCTGGCTGCTCAACCAGTACTCGATGTCGGAGTGGGACGGGCACCTGCGGATCGCCACGACGATGTCGGCCGACAACACGACGGCGTCGGCGGTGTACGTGCTGCGCCGCGACGGCGGCCGGCTCACCGAGGCGGGTCGCGTCGACGGCCTCGGTAAGGGCGAGCGGATCTATTCCGTGCGGTTCATCGGCACGACCGGCTACGTGGTCACGTTCCGGCAGACCGACCCGCTCTACACGCTCGACCTGCGCGACCCCGCGGCGCCGAAGGTGGTCGGGGAGCTGAAGATCCCGGGCTACTCGGCATACCTGCACCCCGCGGGCGACGGGCGGCTGCTCGGCCTGGGGCAGGACGCCAACGCGCAGGGCCGGGTGCAGGGCATGCAGGTGTCGCTGTTCGACGTGCGGGACCCGGCGCACCCGTCGCGGGTCGCGCAGTTCAAGCGGCAGGGCGGCAGCTCCGAGGCGGAGTACGACCCGCACGCGTTCCTCTACTGGGCGCCGCTGGGGCTGCTCGCGGTGCCGGTCTGGCGCGACACCCAGCCGGCCGTGCTGGTGCTGAAGGTCGGCGACTCGGCGATCACCGAGGCGGGTGCGATCACCCACCCCGGTCGCTACACGGCGATCCGCCGCTCGCTGATCATCGGTGGCACTTTGTGGACCCTGTCGGAGCAGGGGCTGAAGGCGACCGACGCGGCGACCCTGGCCGAGCAGGCCTGGATCGCGCTCTAGCTGGATCGTTTCGGTTCTGCGCCGCTGTGCGGTCGGCGCGGCTGGGCGGTCAGCGCCGCCGCACGGTCAGCGCTGTCCGCCGTCTGGTCAGCGCTGCTCTCCGGCGACGTGCTGCACGAACGCCCTCCAGGCGGCGGCGTCCACGAAGATCTCCGGGCTGTTGGCGTCCTTCGAGTCCCGGATGCCGACGGCCTTCGGGTCGAGTAACACCTCGACGCAACCGTTGCCGCCGCTGCGCGTGCTTTTACGCCACACAATGCTCATGATGATGACCCCTAGAACCTGGGCTATTCGTATTCGCGAATAGCCCGCTGAATGTAATCAAGTGTTTCCGCGTGGCTCAGCGCCACAGTGCGCAACGATTCGAAGGCGACCAGGTAGCGCCGCACTTCCTCGGGGCGGTTGCGAAACACCCCGCCGGTCATTCCGTCGCAATACACGAGCGACTGCTCGGTCTCGCCGACGAAGTCGAGCACCGTGAACGCCCCGTCGATCCCCCGGTGCGCCCCACGGTCGAACGGCACCATCTGCAGCGTCACCGTCGGACGGTCGGCGATCTCCAGGAGCCTCATGAGCTGCCTTCGCATGACATCATGACCGCCGACCGGCCGCTTGAGGACCGCCTCGTCGAGAATCGCCCAGATCCGCGGCGGCGGGTCACGGGTCAGGACGGCCTGTCGCGCCATCCGGACCGACACCCGCTGGTTCACCACATCGGGCCGCTCCCCCACGGACACCGAATTGATGATCGCGCCGGCGTATTCCACGGTCTGCAGAAGTCCGTGGAGAATGACCGCGTCGTAGATGTAGACGTCGGATGCCTCGGATTCGAACCCGATCATTGTTTCATAGGCGCCGAGCAATGCGTCGCCATAGGCTTCCCACCAGGCCCGCTGGCGCGATTGCGCGGCGAGGGCGGTGATGCGGGTGCGCTCGGCCTCTGCGGTCTGATAGAGGTCGAAGAGCTTCGTCAGGTCCGGGTTGCGGACGCTGCTGTTGGCGGTCTCGATCCGGCTGACCTTGGACTCGGACCACTTGAGCTCGGCTGCGACATCGGCGGCCGTCTTCCGGGCAGCCTCCCGCAACCGGCGCAGCTCGGCTCCGAGCTGGCGACGGAGCAGAGTCGGGCTCGGCTTCGAGGACATCGACCACACCGTACCGCATCCACACTCAAATACTGAGAACTTTCGGCACTGGGTTGCACTTGCATCTGACAGCGAGTTGATGCGTAATCAAGTTAGAAGCTACTAGTGAGGTTGCATGATCCGCCTCACCCAGCGACGGCGACGCTTGGGCTTCGATGTGCCTCATCCCAGGAGGCACGCTGGACGGCGGCCGTCACCGTGGCCGGTTGCCGCCTTCCTCGTTCGTCGCGTCGGCGTCCGCGATCCGGGCCCCGACCAGCAGCAAGGGAGCGCGACCATGAGTTCCTACGCACCCCAGTCGTTCGAGTCCCGGCCGGTCATCCACTACAACCAGCACGGGATCCTGGTCACCGACCGGATCTTCGCCACCGACCGCGGCCGCTACGAGATCGCGGAGCTGTCGCGACCGGCGCACGGCACCGGCACCCTGCACCCGGGCGTGCGGGCGTGCGTCGCGGTCGGGATCGCGAACGTCGTCGTCCTCGGCGCGGCGGCGACCACCGGCTCCGTGCCGGTCATCCTGGTCGCGCTGTCGGCGCTGCTGATCACCTGGGTCGTCGGGGTCGTCTACGCACGCCGCTGGCCACGGCAGCACACGCTGCTCGCCGACTACCGCGGCACGCGGGTCACGCTGCTGCGCACGCGGGACGTCGACCTCTTCGGCCGGGTGTCCCGGGCGCTGCGCCGCTCCTGCGGGCTCTAGCGTCTGCCGCGCTTTACAGGTACATCCCGGTGCGCTCGCCCTCGACCTGCTTGGGGGTGTCGTTCTCGCCGAAGAACCGCTTCCCGCCGAACTCGCCCTGCAGGCGGTCGTCCAGCTCGTCCGCGAGCCCGGTCATCACCTGCACGGCGAGCATCAGGTGGGTCGCCTGGAAGTCCCGGCCGAACACCGGCACCGACGCCCACACCGTGTCGTTGGTGCAGTACAGCCGGCCGATCGGCATCCGGTTGGTGAGCTCGGACAGCTTCACGTAAAGCCGCTCGGTCGGCTCGATCTCGGTCAGCACCGGCGAATACACGTCGACCAGCGGCGGGTTGTCCCGCACCCGGACGAACACCATCGCCGACCCGGACCGGATGCCGATGTCACCGTCCGGGTCGATCGTCAGCTCCTCCGGCGTCGTCTTCATCAGCCGGGCCACGACCGTGATCACCTTGTCGTGCAGCGGCAGGTCGTCCTGCTCGTCACCCGCCTGGTGCTGCTTCGCCCGCACCACCGCCACCGGCCCGTCGCCGTCGGTCTCGACGATCGACGCGAGCGACCGGGCGACGCCGAGCGACGGCAGGGCCGCCACCAGCCCCTGCGCGTCGTGGGCGAGATAGGTGAGGAACGCGGGGTGCGGCGTGCCGTAGATGTCGCGCAGCGTCCGCATGATGAGCCGGCTGAGCTGGACGGCCTCGCTCTTGGGCACCCGCACGCCGAACGCCTCGCCCGAGCCCGGCACCACCCCCGGCGGCGACCACCCGAGCGCCACCGTCTGCGCGATCACGGTCCGCCCCAGCCGATACGCCGCGGGCAGGTCGGCGTTGCCGACGGCGGTCGCGGCGAGCATGTCGCCGTCCTCGCCGGTCACCTGCACCGAGTAGATGGCGTCGCCGGTCCCGGACGCCGTCGGGTCGAGCGTCAGATCGAGCGTCGTGCCGGGGGCGAGCTGCCGCAGCGCGTCGACCAGGTGCCGCGCGAAGTCGCGCCAGGCCTCGGCGACCTTCTCCTTGAGGTCCCCGCCGATCGGGTCCTCGTCGTCGAACAGCGCCGCCTCGTAGTCCTGATCATCCGCCATGACCGCCTCCAATCCCCCCGGGCTCACCCTATCCAGACGACGCACGTCGCGGGTGCCTCGGGCTCCTCGGACTGGTTGCTTCCGGGTCGTGGCGTCGGTCAGCCCTCGTCCACCAGGGCGACGAGCCGCGCCCGGGCCTCCTCGAGGTCGGCGCCCCGCCCGACGGCGACCCCCAGCAGGAACGCGGTCAACGGCGCCCCCGGCCGGGCCACGTTGTGCGCCACATCACGCGCGAGGTCGAGGATCGCGTCCTGCTCCCCCGCGCCCAACGGCTCCAGCCCGAGCTCCGCGCACGCCCGCACCACCCACGCCGCCAGCTCCGGATTCCCGCTCATCGGTCTCCACCCCCGTCTGCTCGCCGCAGGTCTTCTTCGGTGTCGCAGTCGAAGTACGGCGCCGGCCCGGAACCGGTCCACTCGACCTCGACCACGTCCAGCCCATCCAACACCGCCCGCATCGACCGGCCTTCGGGCGCCCCGAGCCGCTCGACCGCATCCCGCAGCGCGCCGGCCCGCCACACCCCGCACAGCAGCTGCCGCTTGCCGCGCCCGTCGACGAACACCGCGCCATCCGCGTGGCTCTCGACCGCCGCGAGCAGGACCTCGACTCCTTCAGCCGTGAGGTACGGCAGATCCGCGGCGAACAGCCCGACCAGCGCCGGCCCTTCCTCCGCTTCTGCCTGGTCCTCCGACGCCGCTCGCGGGACGAGGCCGAGCGCAGCGGCGGTCGCGGCCGCCGGGCCGGCACCGGGTGGCTCCTCGCGGACGGTGCGCACCCCCGCGGGCAGCCCCTCCCGGGGCGGCCCGACCACGATCCGCAGCGCCGCCCCCTCGACCGCGGCGAGCACCCTGTCGAGCATCGGCACCCCGGCGACGGGCAGCATCGGCTTGTCCTGGCCACCGAGGCGCGTGCCGCCACCCCCGGCGAGGATCACGGCCACGAGTCCCGGCCATGCGGTGGCTGCGCCCATGGGCAGAACGTACCGTCGAGCGGGCAACGACCGGAACCACTCCCCGCATCTGGAGGCCCGACCATGGGACGCGTCACGCAACGGCGCACGATCACCCGGGTCACCGTCACCCCCGCCCCGGACGGCCCGGCGGGGGTCGCGGCAAAGGTCGGGCCCGACACCTTGATCGCCGAGGAGCCGCTGGAGATCAGGGTCGGACCGGCCGGGACGCCACGCCCCGCGCTGGCGGTCACGATGCGGACCCCCGGTGACGACCTCGACCTGGCGATCGGGTTCCTCCTCACCGAGGGGATCATCAGATCCGCCGCGGACGTGCGGACGGCGCAACTGTGCGCCGGCGACCAGGAAGCGAACACCTACAACGTCGTGGACGTGGTGCTCGCCGACGGGGTCCCGGCCCCGCAGACCGATCCGAGCCGGAACTTCTACACCACCTCCTCGTGCGGCGTGTGTGGCAAGGCCAGCATCGACGCCGTGCGGACACGCTCGCGGTTCGACGTCGCGGCGGACGGCATCCGGGTGGCCCCGGCCGTGCTGGCCGACCTGCCCGACGCGCTGCGGGCGGGCCAGCGGGCGTTCAGGACGACGGGCGGCCTGCACGCGGCCGGGCTGTTCGACGCGGCCGGGCGCCTGGTCTGCCTCCGGGAGGACGTGGGCCGGCACAACGCCGTGGACAAGGTGATCGGCTGGGCCGCGCGACAGGACCGCCTGCCGCTCGCCGGTCACGTGCTGATGGTCAGCGGCCGGGCGAGCTTCGAGCTGTGCCAGAAGGCCTGGATGGCAGGCATCCCGGTGCTGGCAGCGGTGTCGGCGCCGAGCACCCTGGCCGTCGACCTGGCCGAGGAGGCAGGACTGACCCTCGTCGGCTTCCTGCGCGGCCAGACCTTCAACGTCTACACCGGCGCCCACCGCATCACCGGCCTGCCCCAGACCTGATCACACCGGCCGAGTTCCCCGCGGGCGGGAATGCCGGGTCAGCCCTCAGACGAACGGCGCATCCACAGTCCCCGGCGGTGCGCACGCACCAGCACGCCGCCCGGACTCGGCTGGACGGCAAGGCACCCTCATCCAGGGCGGCCCGCAGGACAGTGGCGGTGACCCCGCGACCGAAGGACAGATCGCCAACCGGACCGAGAGGACCACACCGCGACCGACCACCCGCGTCCGACCCGGACCGGCAAACACCGCAACCAGGTCGAACGCGGCGTCGACCGCCGCCCGCAACAGCTCATGGCTCGTGGTCGCAACCAGGCACGACGCCCTGAACACCTCCCATCAATCAGGAACGCGGCACCGAGCAGACCACCCGACGCCCCACACCCGAGCCAGCAGCGGCACGCAGTTAGACCGCCAACGCACGCCGGGATGGGGCGGCGCCAGGCAGGGTTCAGCGCCTTCGGCGGCGGGTGGTGCGGCGGCGGGGAGGGGTGGGGCGGCGGCCGTCGCGGCGGCCGATCGGGGGCAGGGACTGCGGGGACAAGCCGCGGTCGAGGATCTCGGCCATGAGCTTGGCGGCACGATAGCCAGGGTCGGCGTCGAACGCGCGGTCCAGGGCGATCCGCGAGCGGACACCATTGCCGGAGCGCCAGGACGCATAGGCGACGAGCATCGCGGCCGGGGCGGCGAACGTGGGGGCGCAGCGGCGCAGCACGTCAGTCCACAGGCGGTCGTGGAGGTCGAGGTCGGTGTCGAGGTCGCGGTCGATGCGCAGCCAGGCATCGTCGCGCAGGGGCAGGCTGTGGAGGAGGAACGCGAGCCAGGCGACCTCCTCGTCGGTGAGGCCCTCGCCGGCGCGGACGCGGCGCAGCGCCGCGTCGATGGAGGCGACGCCTTCGGCGGGCGTGCCGGGCGAGTGGACGAGGCGGGTCTGGGCCTGGCGGGTGGCGCGCTCGGCGGCGTCGAGGGCGGGGCCGGTCGGGGCGGCGAGGCTGGCGACGAGGGCGGCCCGGTCGGGCAGCGCGACCATCCCGATCAGGGTGGCGGTCGCCGCGACCGCGGACGTCTCGACGTCATAGGGCTGGCCTTCGGTCGGGCAGCAGTAGGGCGACTCGCAGATCAGCGACCGGTAGCGCCCCTCGTGGGCCCAGAGCATCTCGTGCACGGCGATGCCGTGGCGGCGCATCGCGGCGGTGGTGGCGTGGATGAGGGTCTCGACGCGCTCGGGCGGGCCATAGCCGATGAGCACGACGTGGTCGACGTCCTGGCGGGCGAACAGGGCGCCATAGCCGTCGGCCAGGGTGTCGAGGTCCTCGCCCGGATCGGGCAGGTCGTCGCGCATGTGGAAGCGCAGCCGCTTGTCGCGCACCCCGAGGGCGACGAGGCTGTCGGACGGGTGGAACCCGAACAGGTACGGCGTGCCGGCAAGGATGTCAGCGGGGGTGCGCAGGCGCAGCCGGGGCTGCGCGAGGGTCGAGGTCGCGGTCGTCATGCACCCGAGCCTGGCGGTCGCCGCCACCCACGGGAACTCGCGGTTTTCGGCTGTGGACAACGCCCGATTCGATCCACAACCGCCGGCCACACCTTGACAAACGCCAGCACACCGCTAGAAGCGGCAAGTAGCAGGAAGCGGCGCTAGAAGCGGAACCGCTGCGCGTGCAGGTCGATCCCGTCGTGCCAGTCGTGGCCGTCCGAGTGCAGGTCGATGGCGAGCGTCACCCGGGCGAGCGCGTCATACCCGGCCGCCTGCAGGCACCGGATCGCGTCGACGTTGCGCGCCGCCGGCGAGATGCTCAGCTGCCCGAGCCCCCGCCGCTTGGCCTGGTCGGCGACGTGGGAGAGCAGCGCCCGCCCGATCCCCGCGCCCCGCCGGGACGACGCGACGACCAGCGGCTCGACCTGCCCACCGCGCCCGTCGAGGATGAGCCCGACCATGCCGACCACGCCGACGCCGAGGATCTCCGCGACCCACATGCCGGACAGGTCGAGCCGCGTGAGGTACTCCTCGAACGCGGCCCCGGGGTCACCGCTGACGGGTGGCGCCGCCGGGTAGAGGTGCTGATGCTCCTCGGTCAGCTCTGCCCACAGCTGCCGGCACTCGCGATGGTCCGTCGGTCGATACGCCCGGATCGTCGGCTGCAGCGTCGCGACCCCGCCACCTACGCCGTCATCTGCGCGAACAGTCACCATGTGTTCATGCTTACTCCGGTGCGCACCGCCGCGACACCCACATCGCGGTATTGCACCCCGGCCGATCGCCGCCTGACCGTTTCACGCCTTTTGTTGCAACACGCGGATCGTGGCCACACGGTTATGGATGGAGCCGGTGAGCGATAACATCAAATCGGCTCGCAGCTACGACGAAGGGACCGCCGGTCGGGACGGTCCCTTCGCTGTTGCTCAGGCTTGGTTGGGGGAAGCTGTTGCTCAGGTTTGTTACGGAAGGCGGAATTCGCCGTCGGTGTCGACCGCGGCGATGAAGGTCTCCCATTCGGCGCGGGTGAAGCGCACGGATCCCGCGTCCGGGGAGTTGGAGTTGCGGACCTCGACGACGCCGTCGACGAACCGCGCTTCGACGCACTGTCCGTTGTTACCGCTCCGGGTGGGCTTGTGCCACCGCTCGTTCAGCGCAGCCATTCTGCGCACTCCTTCGTTGTCAGGCCGTCTCAGCGACCGTTGACTCGATCAGCTTGACCGACTCGAATGGGCTGAGCGCGGCGGCTCGCAGACTTTCGAACACGTCGTGGTAACGCTGGACGTCTCCGGCTTCCTGGTAGATGTCGCCGGCCATGGCTTCGGCGTACACGACGCTTGGTGCACCTTGGAACTTGAGGATCGCGAATGATCCAGCCATGCCGGCATAGGCTCCCCCGCTGAAGGGGAGTATCTGGATCGTCACGTTCCTCGCCCGGCCCATTTCGGCCAGGTGCTTGAGCTGCGACCGCATCACGTCGGCCCCACCGATGAGGCGCCGGATGACGCTCTCGTCGAGGACCGCGATGAACTGCAATGGATTCTCGGCCCGGGTGAGCAGCTCCTGCCGCTCACGCCGGGCGCTGACATGCGCTTGGACCGCGTCCTCCGACTCGCCGGACGGGGAGGCGGCGGCGAGCAGCGCCCGCGTGTACTCCTCCGTCTGGAGCATGCCGGGCACCACGAGCGCCTCGTAGTCCCGCATCTCGATCGCGTTGGACTCCAGGCCGATGTAGCGGGAGTAGTGGCTGGGAAGGTCGCCGAAGCGGGCGAACCAGCCCCGCGTCTTACCTTCCTTCGCAAGCGCGATCAATGTCTCCGTGAGATCGCTATCATCAACGTCGTAGATCTTGAGCAACTGTTCGAGGGTGCTGCGGCGGATGCCGACCTTCCCGCCCTCCATGCGGCTGATGGTGCTGGGCGAGCAGTCGAGCTGCAGGCCGACGTCCTCGGTGGTGAGCCTCGCCTGCTCGCGCAGTCGCCGGAGCTGTTTGCCCAGCTGGAAGCGGGGGAACGTGGGGCTGTGCGCGTGCGACACCACTCACCTCCATTACTCAGGACGAGTGTCACCGTTACCGGGTTGTCGCGCAAGCGTGAGCGTCAGTGAGCGATTGGGTTGCTCTACTCAAGTTTGACGGAACGTATTGCCCCGGGAAACCTGCACATGCATTCTGGGGCGGTCAGAGATGGTTCCTCTGCCGGAGGGAGATCCGTCGTGATCGAAGACGACGTGATCCTGCTCGAAGGCGCACCACGGCTTTTCGGCATTGTCGCCGATCCGTTCGACGACGACCACCCCCAGGTTGTCGCCTGGGGTCACGAGCTGCCGGATCAGGCCGTGCTCACCTGGCGCCTGGGGAATGGGAAGTCCGAGATCGCCGTCTTCCGCTCGGCGAACGACGCGCTCGCAACCGCTCAGCAGCTGTATCCCGCCTGGATCCTGTGGACCGCACCCGCGACGCAGGGGTTCTGATGGCCGTCATCTATGACCACGCCGTGACCGACGCCCGCCGCCTCGTGGCGCGCCACCAGCCGTTACGCGTCCATCAGGCGACACGCTGCGCGGCCGGCTGCGCGCGCTGGCCGTGCAAGCCGTTCTCCACCGCCTGGGCGATGGTGACCCGCAACTCCAACACACGCGCCGGCCGCTGACCCGCGCACACTTCATGACCCAGCGCTAAACCTGTGCGGCCGGGCAGTCCTCAAGATCTGACTGATCGGCCGACCCCGATCGGGGCCGATGCGCGGTCCAGCTCTTGACCGCCTCCGGCTTGCCCTTGCGCGTGGCGTTCCACCCCGGCCACGCCCTGTCCTGGATGGGCACGCCCTTCGTCGGTGAGGGCGTGGGCACGACGGCGGGGGGCTCCTGCACCTCGGGCGCCGGCGCGGTCGGCGGAGCCGGCACCACCGTGGGCGGCTTGGTACCCGTACCGACGACGACACCGCCGCCTGATCCACCCGATGTCCTCTCGCTGACGCGCGGCTTCGCCACGGTCGCCGGGGGCAGCGGCGCGGTCGGCTCCGCCGCGCGCGACGGCGTGCCCGTGCCGTGCAGCCCGCTGCTGGGCGTCGGGGCGAGCACGAGCGGTCCGGGCCGTGGCTCGGCGACGATCGGCGTCCGGACGGACGGCGCCGTGTCCAGCGAGGCGCTGCCGGCGGCGACCACGATCAGGGTCGGCACCGAGGTCAGCGCCACGAGCAGCGCGGAAATGAGCAACGGCCGCCGGTTCGGCGACAGTATGCGGTGGGTACGGACGTCGGATTCCAAGGAAGCGCTCCAGTGTGCGGGGGAAGGCAGAACGAAGCTCATTGGGAGCAACTGCCGCACGCCGGGCGAGGATCTGCCCGGTTCGGAGGGATTTTTCGACCTTGCAACGCGGACGAACCCGGACTCCATGGTGTCGATCCACACGCCTTCTGCGATGCTGGACACACACCGGCAACGGGGCTGTAGCGTCCGCATACCCTGCGACTGAGCCTCAGAGCCGGCTCCCGGGCGTGATCCACTCACACCCACCGCGACGCGCCGGCTCCAACAGGGCCGCCGCGTAGCAGCCACCCCCGCTGCGCGGCAGGGTTACCCCCGCTGCCGACGCGAGAGACGACAGGGAGAAACGGATGGCGAAGGGCGAAGCAAAGGCCCGGACGTCAGGAACACGGGCCGCGCCTGAACCCGCGTTCGTGCAGCTGCTCACCCCTGAGGGAGACCGGGTCGAACACCCCGACTACACGGTCGACTTCACCGATGAGGAATACCGCTCGCTCTACCACGACCTCGTCGTGGTCCGGAAGCTCGACGCCGAGGCGACCGCTCTGCAGCGCCAGGGCGAGCTGGGCATCTGGGCGAGCCTGCTGGGCCAGGAAGCGGCGCAGGTCGGCTCCGGCCGGGCGCTGCGCAAGCAGGACATGGCGTTCCCGACCTACCGCGAGCACGGCGTGCTGTACTGCCGCGGCGTCGACCCGATCGCACCGCTGACCCTGTTCCGCGGCGTCGACCAGGGCGCCTGGGACCCCAACGAGTTCAACTTCGGCATGTACACGATCGTGATCGGCGCGCAGACGCTGCACGCGACCGGCTATGCGATGGGCGTGACCAAGGACGGCAAGGTCGGCTCCGACGACGGCGAGGCCGTCATCGCCTACTTCGGCGACGGCGCCACCAGCCAGGGCGACGTCAACGAGGCCTTCATCTGGGCGTCGGTCTTCAACGCGCCGATGGTGTTCTTCTGCCAGAACAACCAGTACGCGATCTCCGAGCCGCTCGAGCGGCAGACCCGCGTCCCGCTGTATCACCGGGCCAGCGGCTTCGGCTTCCCCGGCCTGCGCGTGGACGGCAACGACGTGCTCGCCTGCTACGCGGTCACCCGCAAGGCCCTCGACGACGCCCGCCACGGCCAGGGGCCCTCGCTGATCGAGGCCTACACGTACCGGATGGGCGCCCACACCACGTCGGACGACCCGACCAGGTATCGCATCGCCAGCGAGGTCGAGGCGTGGCAGGCGAAGGACCCGATCGCGCGCCTGCGGGCGTTCCTCGGCAAGCAGGGCATCGCCGGCGACGATTTCTTCGCCGCGGTCGACGAGGAGGCCCGGGTCGCCGCCGCCGACCTGCGCGAGCGCGTCCTCACCATGCCGGACCCGGATCCGCGCACCCTGTTCGACCACGTGTATCCGCATGGTTCGCCGGAGCTCGAGCAGCAGAAGGCGCAGTTCGACAAGTACCTGTCGTCGTTCGAGGGGAGTGGGCACTGATGGCCGAGACCCTGACGATCGGCAAGGCGCTCAACACCGGCCTGCGCCGGGCGATGGAGCGCGACCCCAAGGTCCTCGTCATGGGCGAGGACGTCGGCAAGCTCGGCGGCGTCTTCCGCATCACCGACGGCCTGCAGAAGGACTTCGGCGATGAGCGCGTCATCGACACCCCGCTCGCCGAGTCCGGCATCATCGGCACCGCCGTCGGCCTCGCGATCCGCGGCTACCGGCCGGTGTGCGAGATCCAGTTCGACGGGTTCGTCTACCCGGCCTATGACCAGATCGTGTCGCAGGTCGCCAAGATGCACTACCGCTCCAAGGGCAAGGTCCGGCTGCCGATCGTCATCCGGATCCCCTTCGGCGGCGGCATCGGCGCGGTCGAGCACCACTCCGAGTCGCCCGAGGCCTACTTCGCGCACACCGCTGGCCTGAAGGTCGTCTCCTGCTCCAACCCCGACGACGCGTACTGGATGATCCAGCAGTCGATCGAGTCCGACGACCCGATCATCTTCATGGAGCCCAAGCGCCGCTACTGGGAGAAGGGCCAGGTCAACGTCGACGCCGCGAGCGCACCGCTGCACGTCTCGCGGATCGCGCGCCCCGGCACCGACGCGACGCTGCTGGCCTACGGCCCGATGGTCCGCACCGCGCTGGACGCCGCGACCGCCGCCGCCGAGGACGGGCGCGACCTGGAGGTCATCGACCTGCGCACGCTGTCGCCGCTGGACATGGGCCCGGTCTACGAGTCGGTGCGGCGCACCGGCCGCGCGATCGTCGTCCACGAGGCGCCCGGCAACCTGGGGCTCGGGTCGGAGATCGCGGCCCGGATCACCGAGGAGTGCTTCTACTCCCTCGAGGCGCCGGTCCTGCGCGTCACCGGGTTCGACACGCCGTACCCGGCCGCCCGGGTCGAGGAGGAGTACCTGCCCGACCTCGACCGGGTGCTCGACGCCGTCGACCGCTCGTTCGGGTTCTAGGGGGACGCGCAGTGACACGGGTCAAAGAGTTCAACCTTCCCGATCTGGGCGAAGGCCTCACCGAGGGCGAGATCCTCAAGTGGCTCGTCCAGGTCGGCGACACGATCGAGCTCAACCAGCCGATCGTGGAGGTCGAGACCGCGAAGGCGGCGGTCGAGATCCCCGCGAAGTGGGCCGGTCAGGTCGCCAAGATCTTCCACCCGGAGGGCACGACGGTCGAGGTCGGCTCCCCGATCATCGCCATCGACACCGATCCGGGCGGCGCCCCGGCGCCCTCCACGGGTGTGCCTTCCGCGGCCTCGCTGGCGGCCGTCGACATCGCCGGCGACGCGCCGGTCGAGCCCGGCATGATCGGCGGCCCCGCGCCGGGCGGCCGCACCGCCGTGCTCGTCGGCTACGGTCCGAAAACCGCCGCCGCGAAGCGCCGGCCAAGAACAACTGCAAATGCAACCGCGGCACCTGTACTGCCGAAGCCTCCCGCCACGCCCGTAGCGCCGGCTCCGGTCGTCGTCGCGGAGCCCGTGGACCGGACGCCGCCAGCGCGGGGCAACGTGCTGGCCAAGCCGCCGGTCCGCAAGCTGGCCCGGGACCTCGGCGTCGACCTCGCGGAGATCACGGGCACTGGGCCCAACGGTTCGGTCACGCGGGACGACGTGCTGTCCGTGTCGTCCGCCCCCGCCGCCGCTCCGGTTTCCCCGGCGGCGGCCCAGGCGTCCCGCGTCGGCCGCGAAGAGCGGATCCCGGTCAAGGGCGTGCGGAAGCTGACCGCCGAGAACATGGTGGCGAGCGCGTTCACCGCACCGCACGTCACCGAGTTCCTGACGGTCGACGTGACCCGCTCGATGAAGGCCCTCGAACGGCTGAAGGCCAAGCGGGACTGGCGCGACGTGCGGGTGTCGCCGCTGCTCATGGTCGCCAAGGCGGCCCTGGTTTCGTTGAAGCGCTACCCGATGGTGAACTCCACGTGGCAGGGCTCGGAGATCCTGGTCAAGCACTACGTCAACCTCGGGATCGCCGCGGCGACGGAGCGCGGGCTGATCGTGCCCAACATCAAGGACGCCGACGCGCTCACCACGCGGGAGCTGGCCGACGGGCTGAACGACCTCGTCGCCACCGCCCGCGAGGGCAAGACGTCGCCGGCGGCGATGAGCGGCGGGACGTTCACGATCACGAGCGTCGGCGTCTTCGGCGTCGACACCGGCACCCCGATCCTGCCCCCGGGTGAGTCGGCGATCCTGGTGTTCGGCGCGATCCGGGACACCCCGTGGGTCCACAAGGGCAAGATCAAGATCCGGCAGGTGACGACGCTCGGCCTGTCCTTCGACCACCGGATCATCGACGGCGAGCTGGGCTCCAAGTTCCTGCGCGACGTCGGCGCGTTCCTCGAGGACCCCGAGGGATCGCTGCTGGCCTGGAGCTGAGCAGTCCAATTCACGGCAGGTGGCCCGGCGCTGACGCGCCGGGCCACTGTCATATGGCTGACGAACTGGGCGTTTACGCAGCCAGCAACCCTACGAATCGTCGGCGCGTGCGCCGCGTCACTTGCTATTCGCTGGCTAACGATCTTCCGCTGGGCGTGTAATGGATGCGAAGCAAGCCTCGTCCTTACATTCTCCCAAGGAGCCCGCCGTGAGCACCTTCATGGAGCGTTACCGCGCCCGCCGCAACGCCGCCCGCCGCCTCGACGCGATCGAGCGCGCCATCGCCAAGAACCCGTCCGCCGCGCTGCGCGACGAACTCCACGCCATGCTCAGCCGAAGTTGAGCCTGCGCACCACCCCGCGCCTGCCGCCCTGGTCCGACCCTCCCCGGACCGGGGCGGCATCGCTTTGTTCACCTATTCTGGGAGCGCTTGCCGGCGAACCTGAGCCTCCGCTCTGCCATGTACGGTTCGGGTCGACTACGGTCGCAAGGGTCTGACCACAGGAGGCACGATGACGTCCGACCAGCCCCACCCGTCCGAAGCGGACGAGAGTGCGGCGAGCGCGCCGAGCTCACCCCCGCCCGGCACGCCCCCGGCCGGCACCGTGCGAGCGACCGCGTCGGTCCCGATGCCGACCAGGCCTCCCGTCCAGCCGTCGTCCCCGGCGGCGCCGCCGGCCCCCGCGACGTACGGCTCACCCGCCGCCTCCTCAGAGCCCGCTCCTGCCGCGCCGCCGGTCGCGCCTCCCGCTGTGCCCGCCGCGACCGGCCAGGGCGCGGTCGAGGACGCCGAGCAGCAGCCGAGGCCCGGGCCGTTCCCGCCGGCTGGGCCGTTCGCGCCGCCGGCCCCTCCGCTTCCGGCCCGCACGCCGCCGAACGCGCCTCCCGGCCCGCCGGGCAGCTTCCCTGGCTTCACCCCGGCGGGACCGGCCGGCGAGGCCTCGTCCGCCGCTCCGCAGAGCGACCCGGCCGCCGCCGCCCAGGATCCGGTTCAGGCGCCGGCGGGCCCCAGTGGCCCTCCTGCCGGCTACACCCAGGTGCCGGTCCCCCCGCCTGCCCCTGCTTCCGGCCCCGCACCTTCTTCCGGCACCGGCCCTTCTTCCGGCGCCGCGCCTTCGGCTGGATCCGCGCAGGTGCCGGTGTCCGGTGTTCCCTCATCCGGGTCGGCGCAGGTGCCCGGGTCCGGCGGCGCGCCGGTCGGATCGGTGCCTGGCGCCCAGCACGGCAACGCTCCCGTCTCGGCGGCCCCCGTCTCGGGGAGCGCCCGGACGTATGGCACCGCCCAGGTCTCCGGCAGCGCCCAGGTCCCCGGCGCCATGCCTCCGCCGTCCGCGGTCCCGCCGACCTCCGCACCCCCGGCGACGTACGGCACCCCGACCTCGCCCCCACCCACCTCCGCACCGCCGGCCACCTCCGCACCGCCGGCCACCTACGGCTCGCCTTCCACGCCGCCGGCCGCGTACGGCGCCCCGACCTCCGCCCCACCTGCCGCCTATGGCGCGCCCACCTCTGCGCCGCCGGCCACCTACGGCTCGGCTCCCTCTGCGCCGCCGGCCGCGTTCGGCGCGCCTGCCGCCGCTCCGCCGACCGCCTATGGCGCTCCCACCTCGGCGCCGCCGGCCGCTGCCACTCCGCCGGCCACTTACGGCACGACTTCCGCCCCACCGGCCGCCTTCGGCGCGCCCACCTCCGCTCCGCCGGCCACCTACGGCGCCCCGACCTCCGCCCCGCCCGCGACGTACGGCACGCCGGCATCGACGGCGCCCAGTGCGGCGGGCCCTGAAGCGGGACAGCCCGCCGGGGCCGTCCCGGCGGCACCGAACCTGGGGAAGATCCCGCCGGCGTCGTTCGCCGCACGGGCACAGGTGTCCGTCCCGCCCGCGAACGTGCCCCCGACCAGCGCGCCGCCGGCCAACATGCCGCCCACGAGCGCACCGCCGGCGACCGGGCTTTACCAGGCGTCAGCACCACCGGCGACCAACATGCCGTTCTCGGCGCCTCCGGCCTCCGGGCCGCCCGCGACCGGCATCTATCAGGCTGCGCCGCCGCCCGCCACGGGCGTGTACCAGGCTTCGGTGCCGAGCTCAGCACCGGCCGGCCCGCATTACAGCGACCTCGTCACCATGCCCGGCGATCAACCCCCTTCCGGTGCTGAGCCTGTCGGTGGGGCGCCGGTCGTACCGACGCCGCCAACTGAAAAGAAGAGCAAGCGCAGCCTGATCATGGGGCTGGTCGTGGTGGTCGTGGTCTTCCTGCTCGCGGTGGCCGGCACAGGCATCGTGGTGGCGCTGAACAATGCCGACAGCACCAGCTTCGCGGTCAACTCGTGCGTCAAGCAGGACGGCAACTCGGCGAAGAAGGCGAGTTGCTCGGACAAGGACGCATTCACGATCGTGCAGAAGGTGGAGAAGCCGGAGAGCTGCTCAGACGCCAGCCAACCGTACGTCGTGCTGCAGCACAAGGGACAGAAGGACGAGGTCCTCTGCCTCCGTCCGGCCTCGGCCAAATGACCTAGGCGCCCGGGGCCAACGTCGCATGGGAGCGCCCGGCGGCACTCGGGCAGACTTGAGGGCATGACCGACCCGGCACAGTCGCCACTGCTCAAGGCCCGCGTCCGCGCTCCCGAACTCCGGGGGCGCGGATGGCTCAACACCGACGGACTCACCCTGTCCGATCTGCGGGGAAAGATTGTAGTTCTCGACTTCTGGACCTTCTGCTGCATCAACTGCCTGCACGTGCTCGACGAGCTGCGCCCGCTTGAGGAGCGGTTCGCGGACGTGCTGGTGACCATCGGGGTGCACTCGCCGAAGTTCGAGCACGAGAAGGACGCGGCGGCGCTCGCGGCAGCCGTCGAGCGGTATGGGGTCGACCATCCGGTGCTGGACGACCCCGAGATGGAGATGTGGCAGCAGTATGCGGCGAAGGCCTGGCCGACGCTGACCGTCATCGACCCCGAGGGCTATGTCGTGGCGACGATGGCCGGCGAGGGGCACGCCGAAGGGCTGGCGCGGCTGGTCGAGGAGCTCGTCCGCGTGCACGAGGCGCGGGGCACGCTGCGGCGCGGCTCCGCTCCGCAGGTCGCCGCCAGGACCGAGGAGACGGTGCTGCGGTTCCCGGGCAAGGCGCTGGCCCTGGCCGACGGGCACTTCCTGGTCGCCGACTCGACGCACCAGTCGCTGGTCGAGCTCGACGCCGACAACGAGACCCTGATCCGCCGCATCGGCACCGGGCAGCGCGGCCGCAAGGACGGCACGGATCCCGAGTTCTCCGAGCCGGGCGGGCTGTGCCTGCTGCCCCCGCACGTGGCCGAGATCGCCGGGTATGACGTCGTGGTCGCCGACACGGTCAACCACCTGCTGCGCGGCCTGAAGCTCTCGACCGGCGAGGTGACCACGGTCGCCGGCAGCGGCCGGCAGTGGCGCGGCAGCGTCGACTTCGACGCGCACGACTCCCTTGCGGTCGACCTGTCGTCGCCGTGGGACGTGGCGTGGTTCGACGACCAGGTCGTGGTCGCGATGGCCGGCATCCACCAGCTGTGGTGGTTCAACCCGGTGCGGCGCACCGCCGGCATGTACGCGGGGACGACCGTCGAGGCACTCCGCGACGGCCCGCTGCAAGAGGTGTGGATGGCGCAGCCGTCCGGCCTGTCGGCGTCGCCCGACGGCACGACGCTGTGGATCGCCGACAGCGAGTCCAGCGCGATCCGCTTCATCGCCGACGGCCGGATGTCGACCGTGGCCGGGCAGGGCCTGTTCGACTTCGGGCACGTCGACGGCCCCGCCGACCAGGCGCTGCTGCAGCACCCGCTCGGCCTGCTGGCCCTGGCCGACGGCAGCGTGCTGGTCGCCGACACGTACAACGGCGCCATCCGCAGGATCGCCGACGGCGTGGTGTCCACCGTCGTCGACGGCCTCCGCGAGCCGAGCGACCTGGTCCTCAGCTCGACCGGCGACGTCGTGGTCGTCGAGTCGGGCGCACACCGGCTGGTCCGGCTCGCCCCCGGCACCCTGGCAGCGGCGGGCATCGACGTCGCCGGCGTCCGGCACCGCACCGAACGCCCCTCGACGATGCTCGCCCCCGGCGAGGTCCAGCTCGACCTGATCTTCGAGCCGGCGCCGGGCCAGAAGCTGGACGAGTCGTTCGGCCCGTCGACCCGCCTGGAGGTGTCCGCCTCCCCACCCGAGCTGCTGCTGGAAGGCGCCGGCGTGACCCAGGACCTGCGCCGCCGCCTGGTCCTCTCCCCCGACGTCACCGAGGGCGTCCTGCAGGTGGTGGCCCAGGCCGCGACGTGCGACATCGACGCGGAGTTCCCCGCCTGCCACCTGACCCGCCAGGACTGGGGCGTCCCGATCCGCGTAGCCAAGGACGGCGCCCAGCGCCTCCCCCTGGTCCTCCGCGGCCTCGACACCTGACGCCCAAGCCCGCCGTTTACGATCCGGAAGACCTCACGCACCCACCCCCGATCCACACAAGGTCTTCCGGATCACCAAGGCACAGCACGCCATCCCAGACCTGACGCCACCCTCCGCAGCAACCCCTGTCGCCGCAGCACCAACGCCCTCCGCCGCTGAGCGTTGAAGCCCGCAGCCCGCCCAGTCGGCCAACCAGGATGCGCCGCAAGACCAACACCAGCACAACTCAGCGACACCCAAGGCGCTGCAATGACCACGGCTCATGATCCGGAAGACTTTATGTCGTCATAGCAGCACAAAGTCTTCCGGATCACGGAAAACCGGGCCGCGGACACGCCTCGCTGGTGAGGAAGTGGACGCGCAGGGACCCACGCAGACATCCGCAGCAGTGCCGGTCCGGGTCGGCAGCAGACGACAGTGCCCACGGACGATGCCGTCGACCGTGAGGCGGAAGAGGGTGTGTCGGAGTCTTCCGGGTCACGGGGAAGCGGAGGGTGGGGGCGGCTCGCTGGGGGTGAAGGGGGACAAGGGGAGGCCTGCGGCGAGGAGGGCGGTGCGGACGGCGGTTGCCATGGACACGGCACCGGGGGTGTCGCCGTGGACGCACAGGGACTCGAACGGCAGGTGGAGCACGGTGCCGTCGATGGCGACGACCTCGCCGGTGCGGGCCATGCGGACGGCGCGGTCGGTGACGGTGGGGATGTCGGTCAGGACGGCGCCTTCGGTGCCGCGGGGCACGAGGCGGCCGTCCGGGAGGTAACCGCGGTCCACGAAGCCCTCAAAAACCACGCGCAGGCCTGCCTCGGCGGCGAGCCGAGCCAGGACCGAGCCGGGCTGACACAGGACGGGGAGGCCGAAGGCGGCAGCGGCGGCGGCGACGGCCGAGGCGTGGACGGGGTCGACGGCGGCGGTGTTGTAGAGGGCGCCGTGCGGTTTGACGTAGGTGACCGGGCCGAACGCCGACAGGGCGCCGATCTGGTAGCGCAGCTCGTCGGTCAGCGTGGTGGCGTCGACGTCGATGCGGCGGCGGCCGAAGCCGGCCAGGTCGCGGTAGCTGACCTGGGCGCCGATCCGGACGCCGCGGGAGACGGCGCTGGAGCAGACGCGGCGCATCGTGGAGGGGTCGCCGGCGTGGAAGCCGCAGGCGACGTTGGCGCTGGTGACGATGTCCAGGAGGGCGTCGTCGTCGCCGAGGGTCCAGATGCCGAAGCCTTCGCCGAGGTCACTGTTGAGGTCCACGGAACCGAACGGTATCGCCCGGGCGGGCCTGGGCGAGCAGCGGCAGATCCGTGGGGTCGACGACGGCGACGACCGGGTAGCCGCCGGTGGTGGGGTGGTCGGCGAGGAAGATCAGCGGCTGGCCGGAGGCCGGGACCTGCACGGCGCCGAGGACGATGCCTTCGCTGGGGAGCTCGCGCTGGTGGGCGCGGGTGAGTGCGGGGCCGCCGAGCCGCGCGCCGATCCTGTTGCTGTCGTTGCTCAGGGTGTACGTGCCGGCGAGCAGGTCACCGGCGGCCGCGAAGTAGTCGTGGCGGGGGCCCCAGGTCAGGCCGAGCGTGATGGGGCCGCCCAGGGCGGGGCGGGGCGCCACGTCCACGGTGGACGGGTCGCCGGTCGTGGGGCCCACGGCCAGCACGGCGCCCACGCCGACGACCGGCGGGCCGAGCACCGCAAGGGTGTCGGTGGCGCGGCTGCCCAGTACCGGCGACGCGGCGAAACCTCCGTCGACGGCGAGGTATCCGCGCAGCCCGGCCACGGCGCGGCCGATCTCGACACGGTCGCCGGCGCGGAAGGGGACGGGGGCGTTGATCGGCGCGGGCCGCCCGCCGACGCGCAGCGGCGCCGCCGCCCCGGTCAGGGCGAGGGTGCCGGCGAAGGCCAGGGTCGCGACGAACGGGCCGAGCGTGATCTCCAGCGCGGCGCAGGACGCGTCGTTGCCGACGAGGCGGTTGCCGAGGCGCAGGGCGGGCTGGTCGAGGGCACCGGAGCGGGGGACGCCGAGGTGCGCGAACCCGGGCCGGCCGAGGTCCTGCAGGGTCGTGAGCGGGCCCGCCGTCTCGACCGTGAGCGTCCTCATGCCACCGCCAGCCGCACGGTCCGGCCGGGGGTCAGCAGGGCGGGCGGGTCACGGTCGATGTCGAACAGGACCGTGTCGGTGCGGCCGATGAGCTGCCAGCCGCCGGGGGATGCGGTCGGATAGATGCCGGCGTACTCCGCGGCGAGCGCGACCGACCCGGCCGGGACGCGAGGGCGTGGGCTCTCCCGCCGGGGGATGGTCCACGGCAGGCCGCTGAGGTAGGCGAACCCGGGCGCGAAGCCGCCGAAGGCGACCGTGAGGGTGGTTTCGGTGAGCGTGCGGACGAGCGCCTCGACGGACGAACCGGTCAATTCCGCGACCGCCGCGAGATCAGGCCCGTCAAACACGACCGGAATCGCCAATTTGTCGCCATAAAAGCGGGCAAAAGATGGCGTCGGCCACGAGCGCAGCGAAGCGGCAAGAGACGCGGGCGACGGGACCCCGTCGAGCAGGACGGTTCGCGCACCGGGGACGATATCGGTGACCGCGAGGCGTCCGGCGGCCCGCTCGGCGTCCAGCGCGGCGAACCATGCCAGCGGATCGTCGACCTCGATCAGCAGGGCAGAGCTCCCGACGGGGCGGATCTCCATGACCGCCACCCTAGTTGGTGTCCGCTTCGATACTTGCCAGTAACCTACGGTACCGTAACCTGGAGGGCGTGACAGTGAAGACCGAGACCCGCCTGCGCCCGGTCGACCTCGGCAAGCCCAGGATGCGCGGCTGGCTGCACACCTATGCGTTCGGCGCCGCGATCATCTGCGGCATCGTGCTGTGCTCGCTGGCCGCGGGCCGCCCGGGCTGGTCGCCGTTCGTGAGCTGTCTCGTGTACAGCCTGACGGTGTGTGCCCTGTTCGGGACCAGCGCGCTCTATCACCGCCGGGTCTGGTCGCCCGCGGGGTACAAGCTGATGCGCCGCCTCGACCACTCGATGATCTTCGTGTTCATCGCCGGCACGTACACGCCGTTCAGCGTCCTGCTGCTGTCGGGGCGGACCGGCGACGTCATCCTGAGCGTGGTCTGGGGCGGCGCGCTGCTCGGCGTGGGCATGAAGATGATCTGGCCGAACGCGCCCCGCTGGGTGGGGGCGCCGCTGTACGTCGCGCTCGGCTGGGTCGCCGTGGTGGTCCTGCCGGACATCCTGCGCACGGGCGGCGTGACCGCGCTCGTGCTGACGATCGTCGGCGGCGCGTTCTACACGGTCGGCGCGGTCTTCTACGCCCTGCGCCGGCCCAATCCGTGGCCGACCGTCTTCGGCCACCACGAGTTCTTCCATGCCTGCACGCTCGTCGCCGCGATCCTGCACCACATCGCCATCTACTTCGCGCTGTACGCGAGGTAGATGGCGATGTGTGCGGTTTTCCGCGGATTTTTCTAGTACGAACGGTCCTCGTACGTCCGGCGGCGCTCGACGACCTCGTCCACGGTCGGCGGGATCGCGGTGCCACCAGCAGTCGGAACCTGCCGGACGACCGTGCGCCGGCGGCTGTTCCAGAAGTACAGCGTGAGGAGCAGCCCCACCAGGCCTGCGAGCTGGAAGATCCAGCCGATCGTGTCGAGGTTGAACGGCCCGAGATCGGTGTCGTCCAAGCCGAACGTCATGATCGCTCCGACAACGATCAGAAGAATGCTGCCACCGATACCCATCGAGGGCCTCCAGGACGTTTGGTTGGTAACCATCTGTACCGCCGGGTTACCCACCTACGACGCCGCTCAATCGGGCACGCTATAGGACATGGCTGACGGCACCACTGGGCGCACCCTGATCCTGCTCCGGCACGCGAAGGCCGTCGACCCGGATCCGTACCCCACCGACCTCGAACGCCCGCTGAGTCCCCGCGGCCGCCGGGACGCCGCCGCGGCCGGCGACTGGCTGCGTGAGCAGGGCCTGCTGCCCGATCTGGTGGTGTGCTCGACCGCGGTCCGGACCCGCGAGACACTGGACGGCCTACGCCTCGACAAGCACGACAAGCACGACAAGCACGACAAGCACGGCGGGCACGGCAAGACGGTGCCCGTGGTGTTCGAGCACCGGGTGTACCTCGGCCCGGCCCACGACACGCTCGACCTGCTGCAGAACTCGCCGGACGTGGCGACGCTGCTGCTGATCGGCCACAACCCGACCCTGTCGATGCTGTCCGACCTGCTCGACCCGGACGCGCTCCCGGACGAGGGCCTGGCCACCAGCGGGATCGCGGTCCACACCGTGACGGGCACGTGGCGCGACCTGGAGACCGCGCCGCTGCGGGCGCACCACACGGCCCGCGGCTGACCTCAGAAAAGAAGCCGGAACAGAAAAGCGGGAGGGCGCCATTGCCCTCCCGCCAGCTCTCTGTGGAACAGAACCCTAGAACGCGTCCTCGGACAGGTCCATCGCGTCCAGCGTGGTGGCCTCGATGACGCGGCGGTCGGAGCCGGTCCGCGGGAGCACCTCGCGGGCGAAGAACTTCGCCGCGGCGACCTTGCCCTCGTAGAAGGCCTTCTCCGTGGTCTCGTCGGCCAGGGCCTTCAGGGCCACCTCCGCCTGCCGCTGCAGGAGCCAGCCGACCACGACGTCGCCGAGGGCGAGCAGGAAGCGGCGGGTGTTGAGGCCGACCTTGTAAAGCGCCCGGGGGTCGCCGGCCTGGGCCTCGCCGAGCCAGCCGGTGAAGATGCCGAGCATGTTCTGGACCTCGCCGAGCGCCTTGCCCAGCGCGACCCGCTCGACCTTCAGCTGCCCGTTGCCGCCCTCGGCCTCCAGGAACTGCTGGATCTCGGCGGCGACGGTCAGCAGCGCCTTGCCCTGGTCCTTCACGATCTTGCGGAAGACGAGGTCGAGGCTCTGGATCGCGGTCGTGCCCTCGTAGAGGGTGTCGATCTTCGAGTCGCGGATGTACTGCTCGAGCGGGTAGTCCTGCAGGAAGCCGGAGCCGCCGAAGGTCTGCAGCGACTCGTGGCCGAGCAACTCGTACGCCCGCTCGGAGCCGACGCCCTTGACCAGGGGCAGGAGCAGGTCGTTGACCCGCTTGGCGATCTTCGCGGCGGCCTCGTCGCCCGCGGCCTCGGCGAGGGCGACCTTGTCCTGCCAGGAAGCGGTGTAGAGGACGAGAGCGCGGAGGCCTTCGGCGTAGGACTTCTGCATCAGCAGGGAGCGGCGCACGTCGGGGTGGTGCATGATCGTGACGCGCGGCGCGTTCTTGTCGCTGCTGGCGAGGTCGGCGCCCTGGACGCGGCTCTTGGCGTAGTCGAGCGCGTTGAGGTAGCCGGTCGAGAGGGTGGCGATGGCCTTCGTGCCGACCATCATCCGCGCGTACTCGATGATGAGGAACATCTGGCGGATGCCCTCGTGCACGTCGCCGAGCAGCCAGCCCTTGGCCGGGACGCCGTGGCCGCCGAAGGTGACCTCGCAGGTCGTGGAGACCTTGAGGCCCATCTTGTGCTCGACGTTGGTCACGAAGGCGCCGTTGCGGTCCTTGAGCTCGCCGGTGTCGCCGTCGAAGTGGAACTTCGGCACGACGAAGAGCGAGAGGCCCTTCGTGCCGGGGCCGCCGACGCCGGGCGTGTCGACCGGGCGGGCCAGGACGTAGTGGACGATGTTCTCGGCGAGGTCGTGCTCACCGCTGGTGATGAAGCGCTTGACGCCCTCGATGTGCCAGGAGCCGTCCGCCTGCGGGATCGCCCGTGTACGGCCGGCGCCCACGTCGGACCCCGCGTCGGGCTCGGTGAGCATCATGGTGGAGCCCCACTGGCGGTCGACGAAGAGCTTGGCCCACTTCTTCTGCTCCTCGGTGCCCTCGATCCGCAGCGTGTTGGCGAAGGAGGGGCCGGACGCGTACATCCAGATGGGCGCGTTGGAGCCGAGCACCATCTCGGCGAGGGACCACCACAGGGCCCGCGGCGCGGAGGTGCCGTCGAGCTCGGCGGGGAGGTCGAGGCGCCAGAACTCGGCGGCCATGAAGGCCTCGTACGACTTGCGGAACGACTCGGGCATCTTCACCGAGTGGGTCGCCGGGTCGTAGACGGGCGGGTTGCGGTCGGCGTCGGCGTAGCTCGCGGCGAGGTCCTCGCGGGCGAGGCGGTCGACCTCGGCGAGGATGCTGCGCGCGGTGTCGACGTCGAGATCTCCGTAGGGACCCTGGCCGAGGACCTTGTCGACGCCGAAGACCTCGAAGAGGTTGAACTCGAGGTCCCGCAGGTTGCTCTTGTAATGGCTCATCGCGGAGTGGCCCCCGTCTCTGGGTCGCTTTTGTAGATCGAGCATGGACGACCGAGGTTACCAGTCGGTAACAGGAATCTTATTACTTGCGAGTAACCTCAGGCAACCCACCCGGACGGGTGATGGCCGTCACAACAGGCGTCACCTATTTCGGCAGGTCAGGGTGACCGGTGAGTACTCCAAGGTGGCAGATGAGTAGCGCACAGGGTGTACGTGCGCACGACACGCCGTCACCTGCGGGTGACGTGATCGTTGAGCGGTTACTCGCAGTCAGAAGGAGGGCACCGCGATGATCGTCCGGATGATGGGCTCTCTGTTCGCTCCCAAGTACCCGCGCTTCTACACGGGCCGGCACCGCGCCCCGATGCGCCGCTTCGTCCCCCGCCCCCGCATGGTGGCGGAGTAGCGCCCGAAGGACGTCAGCCGACGGCCGTAGCTCCGGCGCCGCCGATCTCCCAGCTGGGGACCGTCGCCGGAGCCTTGACCCCCTGATACTCCACCAGCACCAGCGCGATGTCGTCGTCGAGCCGGCCGCGCACCCACTCCAGCAGCGCGCTCTCCAGCGACGCCAGCCCGTCGCCGACGGTGCCGTGCCCCAGCAGCCGCTGCGCCCGCTCCGCCGTCGGGAAGAACTGCCCGTCGCGGCGCGCCTCCGCCAGCCCGTCGGTGAAGAACAGCAGCCGGTCGCCCGGCTCCAGCCGCTCGACGCGCGGCTTCACCACCGGCATGAAGCCCAGCGGCGGCGCGTTGGACGGCGGGTCGAGCGGGATCACCTGGCCGCGGCGCAGCAGCAGCGGCGCCGGGTGGCCGCAGTTGACGATCGTCAGCGTGCCACCGCGCTCCTCGATCAGCGCCGCGGTCACGAAGTCCTCGTCGCCGACCGACCTGGCCACGGCCCGGTCCAGGTCGGCCACGATCGCGCGCAGGTCGGCCCGCTCAAACGCCACGTGCCGGTAGGAGCCGAGGACGATGCTGGCGAGCCGGACCGCGTCCAGGCCCTTGCCCCGCACGTCACCGATGATCATGCGGACGCCGTACGGGGTGTCCAGCGCCTCGTACAGGTCGCCACCGATGTCGGCGGCGGCGCTGGCGGAGATGTAGCGGGCCGCGATCGTCAGCGGGCCGAGCTGTGGCCCCAGCGGGCGCAGGACGGCCTGCTGCGCGACGGAGGCGAGCTTCGACAGCTCCGCATACCGCGCGATCTGCCGCTGCCTGATGGCGCCGACGGCGGAGGCGATGCCCGCGGCGAGGATGACGGCGCCCAGGTTGAGCATCATCACCAGCGTGCGCTCGCGGGTGTGCATGAGCTCGATGCTGCAGAAGACGACGGCGAGCAGCGTCGAGGCGCTGCCGACGGCGAGGACCTCCGGCCAGGAGGCGAACGCGGCCGCGAGGAACGGCGCGGCGGCGAGCAGCCCGACGTAGTTGGCGTCGGTGCCGTCGGCGAGCTCAGCGGCCAGGACCAGGCAGAGCAGCACGAAGGCCGCGCCGACTCCGGCGCGGGCTTCGGGAAGCAACGGTCGTTTCATAGGTCCGATCGACAGCATGCCACCAACCGGCCCCCGAGCCGCTCAAACAAACGGCCGGGATGCGGCTTACTTGAGTACCTCGTACTTTGCGTTGATCACGCCGGCACTCACCGAAGCGATCGCCACGAAGGCCCCGCGGGCGAGGTCGAGGCAGCGACCGCTGACGAAGGGTCCGCGATCATTGATCCTGACGACGACCGATTTCCCGTTGGCCAGGTTGGTCACCCGGACCCGGGTGTTGAACGGCAGCTCCTTGTGCGCGGCCGTCAGCCCGTCGGGGTCGAAGCTCTCGCCGTTCGCGGTGCGCGACCCACTCGCATAGTACGACGCCTTGCAGGTGCCGGTGTTCGTGACGACGCCGCCCGTGGGGTTCGTCGAGGGCTTCTTCGTCGGCGTCTTCGACGGCGTCTTGGTCGCCTCCGGCGACTTGCTGACCTGCGCGGACGCGGAGGGTGACGGCGAGGCGGACGGCGACGTGGAGGACGGGGAGGGCCGGTCACCGCGGTCGGCGCGGGTATCGGCGCTGCGGCTGCCGTCGATCAGGTCGCTCGCCGAGGTCGGTTTGGCATCATCCGACCCCATATTGACGGTCACAACCGCACCGCCGATGAGCGCGATCGCCGCGACAGTGCCGGCGATCAATGGAATGAGGTGACGTCGGCGGATTGCGGTGTGTCGGCCAGACAACGTCAGCACCCTTCGTCGACAGCATGGCCGTGACCGAACGTATCGGCCGGTCCCTGGCGCCAGTCAAACCGAAGTGCCGCACGTGCGGGGATTTGACGGGATAGGTCCGGCCGAACGGCTGATCCGACAAGGAGCCGAACGGCCGACCCTTCCCGCGTTGTCACCCCGCTCGGACGATCGCGGCGATGCGCTCCGCCGCGCCCTCGACCGGAATCTCCTCTTTCTCGCCGGTCTTGCGGTCGCGGATCTCGACCATGCCGTCGGCGAGCCGCTTGCCGACCACGACGATCGTGGGCACGCCCAGCAGCTCCGAGTCGTTGAACTTCACGCCCGGCGAGACGTCCTTGCGGTCGTCGAGCAGCACCTCGAGCCCGGTGGCGGAGAGCGCGTCGGCGAGCTGCGCCGCGCCGGCCTTGATCTCCTCGGTCTTGCCCGCGGCCACCACGTGCACGTCGGCGGGGGCGAGCTCGCGGGGCCAGCACAGCCCCCGCTCGTCGGCGGTCTGCTCGGCGACCACGGCGATCGCCCGGGTCACGCCCACGCCGTAGGAGCCCATGGTGACCGTGACGGCCTTGCCGTTCTGGTCCAGGACGGTGAGACCCAGCGCCTTGGCGTACTTCTGGCCGAGCTGGAAGATGTGGCCGATCTCGATGCCGCGGGCCAGCTCGAGGGCGCCGCCGTCGACGGGGCAGACGTCGCCGTCCTGGATGCGGACCGCCTCGACGATGCCGTCCGGGGTGAAGTCCCGCCCGGCGACGAGGTGCACGACGTGCTTGCCGGGCTGGTCGGCGCCGGTGATCCAGCTGGTGCCGTCCACGACGCGGGGGTCCACGAGGTACCGGATCCCGGAGGAGCCCTTCTCGCCGAGGACGCCGGGGCCGATGTACCCCTTGACCAGCGCGGGATGCTGCTGGAACTCCGCCTCCGACATGGGCGCGACCTCGGCGGGCGCCACCTGGGCCTCCAGCCGGCGCAGGTCGACCTCGCGGTCGCCGGGGACGCCGACGGCGAGGGGCTCGCGCTTGCCGTCGGGCAGCGTCAGCATGAGCATGACGTTCTTCAGCGTGTCGCCGGCCGTCCAGGCCCGGTCCTCGCGGCGCAGGTCGTCCCGGGCGTTGAACAGGTCGACGAGCGTCTCGATCGTCGGGGTGTCGGGCGTGTCGACGACCTGCGCGGCGGGCAGCCCCTCGATCGCGAGCGCCTCGGGGGCGGGCGTGGTGACCGCCTCGACGTTCGCCGCGTAGTCGCCGTTGGTGCAGCGCACGAACGTGTCCTCGCCGATGTCGCAGACCGCGAGGAACTCCTCCGACGCGCTGCCGCCCATGGCGCCGCTCGTCGCGGAGCAGATGACGTAGTCCAGGCCGAACCGGTCGAAGATCCTGCCGTAGGCGAGCCGGTGCCGCTCATAGGCGGCCCGCAGCCCGTCGTCGTCGACGTCGAACGAGTAGGAGTCCTTCATCAGGAACTCGCGGCCGCGGAGGATGCCGGCGCGGGGGCGTGCCTCGTCGCGGTACTTCGTCTGGATCTGGTACAGGGTGAGCGGCAGGTCCTTGTAGGAGGAGTAGAAGTCCTTCACGGCGAGCGTGAACATCTCCTCGTGCGTGGGCCCGAGCAGGTAGTCGCCGCCCCGGCGGTCCTTCAGCCGGAAGAGGTTGGCGCCGTACTCGGTCCAGCGGCCGGTCGCCTCGTAGGGCTCGCGGGGCAGCAGCGCGGGGAAGGTCAGCTCCTGGCCGCCGATGGCGTCCATCTCCTCGCGGACGATCCGCTCGACGTTGCGCAGCAGGCGCAGGCCCATCGGCAGCATCGTGAAGATGCCCGGCGCGACCCGTCGGACATAGCCGGCGCGCACGAGCAGCCGGTGGCTCGTCACCTCGGCATCCGCGGGGTCTTCGCGCAGCGTCCGCACGAACAGCGTGGACATCTTCAGCACCATCGGGCATCCGCCTTACTTCTCAAACAGGCCTTCGGCGACGATACCCGTACGACTCCGGTGCGTGACTACAGGGTTTTCTCAACCCGGCCGTTTCTCAACCTGCCGCCGGACCTGCCGATCCGCCCAGTGTGCAACTGCGTCACCGCCTGGTCGCGCTGGGCGTCGACACCTGGTACGTGAGCGGCTACGACCCGGTGAAGGACGCGTCGGGGGCCGTGGTCGGCGCGATCTACTACGGGGTGCCGCAGGCCGAGGCGATCGCGAGCCTCACCGGCACGATCGCCGGGACGAAGGTCGGCACCAACGGCGCCGTCACCGTGTACTCGACCGGGGCCACCGACCGGGGCCGGGTCATCGCGTCCAGCCGCGGCGGGGAGGTCGGTCAGGTCCGCCTCGACGCGAAGGACGCCGGCGGCGCCGCGTACGTCGACAAGATCACCACCGAGGCACCGAATCTCGGCGCCGACGCCATGTGGCACACGACCTACACGCTGCCCGGCACGACCGGGGCGCCACCGGCCGCCAGCGACCTCACCGTCACCTACTACGCCCCGTACAAGTGGGCGATCGTCACCCAGTCGTACCGCCCGGACGCGGAGGCCCAGGTCACCCCGATCGACGAGGGCCGCGACACGATGCTGCGCACGTTCGCGGTCGCCGCGCTGCTGGTCGCGCTGTGCGCCGCGGCCCTCGCCTGGTGGTGGTCCCGGCGGGTCGCCGGCCGGCTCGCCGGGCTGACGGGTGCGCTCGCCCGGGTCGCCCAGCGGGACCTGACGGTCAGCGTGCCGACCCGGGGCGACGACGAGATCGCCGGGATGGGCACCGCGCTGAACACCGCCGTCGGCGAGCTGCGCGGCCTGCTCGGCGAGATCAGCGCGCAGATCGTCGACGTGGTCAAGGTGATCGGCGGGATCGCCGAGCAGACGAACCTCCTGGCGCTGAACGCGACGATCGAGGCGGCCCGGGCCGGCGAGTCCGGCAAGGGGTTCGCCGTCGTCGCCGGCGAGGTCAAGGAGCTGGCGCAGCAGACGGCCCGCGCCACCGAGGACGTCACGACCCGGGTCGCCGCGATCCGGGCGGACACCGACGGCGCCGTCCAGGCGATCCAGGCGATCACGGACGCCATCGACCGGGTCAGCGACTTCCAGCGGGCGATCGCCGCGGCCGTCGAGGAGCAGACGGCGACGACCGACGAGATGCGCCGCAGCGTCAGCAACGCCGCCGGCGGCAGCGGCGCGATCGCCAGCAGCATCGACGGCGTGACCGAGAGCGTCGCCTCCGCCCAGCGGGCGGTGGAGAGCTCCCGGCACGCCGCCGACCGCCTCAACACCAACGCCTCGACCCTCGCCGGCCTGGTCGACCGCTTCCGCCGCTGAGGCGACGGGCCGCTAGATCAGGGTCACATCGACGACGTGCAGCGACGAGCCGGCGACCGACCAGGCCAGCGGGTGCGCCACCTGCGTCCGCAACGATGAGCCGGTGAGGGTGCCGACGAGTCCGGTGCGCAGGTCCCAGAGGGCCGGTGACTGCGGATCGTTCGGATGCAGCCGGTTCTTCACCCGGCCACCGACGAACCGGCCGCCGACGATCGACTGCGAATGTTTCTCAAGCGGGTCGCGGGGCGGCCGATGTCAGGGTGTGCCGACCTTCGAGGAGCACCCACCGCTGCGGCCGGATCTCGCCGCCATCATCGCCGCCGCCCGCCAGGCCGAGTTCGTGAGCAGGCGGGACATGCCCGCCGCCGCGCCGCGGCCGGCCCGCCGCGACCGCAGGAACAAGGTCAGGAACGCAGGCGCAGGCCCGTTGCGGCTGTGCTTCCTCGTGCCGCGCACGGACGTCGGCGGCGGGGCGCGTGTGCTGTTCGAGCACGCCAACCGCCTGCACGGGCGCGGGCACGAGGTGAAGGTGCTCAGCCACTTCCCGCCGCCGCAGTGGCACGACCTGCGACCGGAGTTCTGGACGGTGCCGTTCGGCGTGGAGCTCGCCGAGGCGGTCCCGGAGTGCGACGTGATCGTCGCCGGATACTGGGACCAGGTCCTCGCCGCCCGCTCGCTGGGCCTCGCGCCCGTGGTCCACTTCGAGCAGGGCGACTCGCACCTGTTCGAGGACCTGCAGCCGGCGATGCACGAGCTCGTGGCCCGGCACCTCGAGGCCGCCGACGCGACGCTGACCGTGAGCGGCACCGTCGCCGACGTGCTGCGCGAGCGCTTCGGCGTCGCGGCGACGGCCGTCGGCAACGCGGTCGACCCGGACGTGTTCCACCCGGGCGGCGCCGAGCAGGCGCGGCCCTACGTGCTGTTCGTCGGGTGGGACGGCAACGAGTTCAAGGGCATGGCGCAGATGCGGCAGGTGTGGCGGGCGCTCAGCGCCGAGCGCCCGGCGCTGGACCTCGTGTGGGTCACGCCGAAACCGGCGCGCGAGCCGCTCGGCCGGGTCGTCGTCGCACCGGACCAGGCGACGCTCGGCGCGCTGTTCCGCGGGGCCGCCGCGTACGTCTGCTGCTCGCACTACGAGTCGTTCTCCCTGCCGTGCCTGGAGGCGATGGCGTCCGGCACGCCGGTCGTCGCGACCAGGAACACCGGTGTCCTCGAATACGCCCGCGACGGCGTGAACGCGCTGCTCGCCGACGTCGGCGACGCCGACGGGCTGCTCGCGGGGGTGCGGCGGGTCCTGGACGAGCCGGCGCTCGCGGCGCGTTTGCGGGAGGGCGGGCTGCTGACCGCGGCCGGCTACTCGTGGGACACGATCATCAGCCGGGTCGAGGACGCCTACCGCGCCGCCCAGGCCGCCTGGTCACCGCCGCCCGCCCGCGACGAGTGGCGCTTCGACCTGCGCGGCCTGCGCTTCGACCAGAGCCACACCGAGGTCGAGCGGCGGCTCCGGCGGCGGGCCGCCGCGACGGCCGCCGGCGCCGTGGCCGTGCCGGTGACGTTCCCCGCGTTCGACGGGCACCGGGCCGTGCGCTGGCAGGTCGTCGGGCGGCGGCAGGGCGGCGGCACCGGCGGCACCATCCGGGCCTACCTGCTGGGCCACGCGGACGCCCCGCCGGCGGACCTGCCCTACGCGGCGGCGCTGCGCGACTTCACCGCCGGGCGCTTCGAGGCGGCGCTGGACGGGTTCCTGGAGCTCTACGAGCGCGGCGGCGAGCTGCGCACCACCGTGTGCCGCTGGATCGTGCTCACGCTGCTCGAGCTGGGCCGCGACGAGCAGGCGGCGTCGGTCGTGGAGGCCGGCGTGCAGGGCGTCCAGGGGCACAGCGACTTCCACTACCTGCGGGCGGTGACTGGCCTGCTCACCGGCCGTTCCGTCGACAGCGCCGCCTACGTCGACGTCATCGACGGCCTCGGCCCGGCCAGCCACTTCGACGAGTGGTTCGACGAGCCGGACGTGCTCGTCCGGGAGCGGCTGCTCACCACCGTGCGGTGATGCCGACCGCGCACGGTGACCGGCGGGTGAGCGCCGGCCGCCGTACGTCCCCGATCGGGTCGGCATTGACCAACTGCGAATATGGATGTCGTCGCTTGCGCCACGCTTGACACGCCACCGGCGGCGCCGCGAAGGCGACCGGCTACGGTGTGCCGCTGTGAGGTTCCGGCTGCTGGGTCCGTTGACGATCGACTCGACCGGCGGTCCCGTCGTGCTGCGTCGGCGCCGGGAGCGGTGCCTGCTGGCGGTGCTCCTGCTGCACAACCACGCGCCCGTGCCGGTGGAGCGGCTGGTGTACCTGCTGTGGGACGGCGAACCGGTGCCGACCGCCCGCCAGCTGCTGCACAGCCACGTCTCCCGGGTCCGCGGGGCGCTCAAGGATCCGGCGGTCACGCTGAGCAGCACCGGCACCTCGTACCAGATCGACGTCGACGACGACGTGATCGACGCCCGGCGCTTCGGCGCGATGGTCACGGCGGCCCGCGCGGTGACGGACCCGGCCGCCCGGGGTGCGCTGCTGCGGGACGCGCTCGCGCTGTGGCGCGGCGACGCGCTCGACGACACGGTCTCGGCGTGGCTGCGCCCCCGGCTCGTCGGCGATCTCGACGAGCTGCGGCTGGTCGCGACCGAGGAGTGGCTCGACTGCGAGATCACCGTGGGCCGGCACACGGAGGCGCTGCCGGAGCTGACCCGCCTGACCGCCGCGCACCCCACCCGGGAAGGGCTGCTCGGGCTGTCGATGCGCGCGCTGCACGCGGCCGGGCGGAGCATCGAGGCGCTCGCGGCGTACCGGCGGCATCAGCAGCGACTGGCGCAGGAGTTCGGGCTCGATCCGGGGCCGGACCTGCAACGCCTCCATCTCGCGGTGCTCCGGGGCCAGCCCCCGACCGCCACCCCCGTCACGACACAGGCTTCGCCGGCGCCGCTGGTGCCGACGCCGCTGGTGCCGGCGCAGTTGCCGGCGGCGCTGCGCGGGTTCACGGGGCGCGACGCGGAGCTCGCCCGGCTCGACGCCCTGCTCGCGCAGGCCGGGCGGCAGACCGTGATCTGCACCGTCGCCGGCACCGCGGGGGTGGGCAAGACCACGCTCGTCGTGCACTGGGCACACCAGGTCGCGGCGCGGTTCCCCGACGGCCAGCTGTACGTGAACCTGCGCGGCTTCGACCGGACCGCGCCGCCGACCGACCCGGCGGAGGCGGTCCGCGGGTTCCTCGACGCGCTGGACGTCCCGCCGCAGCGGGTGCCGGCCGGGTTCGACGCGCAGGTCGCGCTCTTCCGCAGTCGGCTCGCCGGCCGGCGGATGCTGGTCGTGCTCGACAACGCCCGCGACTCCGACCAGGTCCGGCCGCTGCTGCCGGGCGCCGGCGGCAGCCTCGTGCTGGTGACGAGCCGCAACGAGCTGTCCGGGCTGCACACCGCGGAGGGTGCCGAGCCGCTGCCGCTGGACCTGCTGACCACCGCCGACGCGCGCCGGCTGCTGGCCGCCCGGCTCGGCGCGGCCCGGGTCGCGGCCGAGCCCGCCGCGGTCGAGGAGATCGTGGCGGCGTGCGCGGGGCTGCCGCTCGCGCTCGCGATCGTCACGGCCCGAGCGGCGCACGCCCCGCTGGAGGAGGTCGCCGTCTCGCTGCGCAACGCCGGGCGGCAGCTCGACGCGTTCACCGGCGCCGAGCGCGGCACCGACGCCCGGGCCGTCCTGTCCTGGTCCTACGCGGCGCTGAGCCCGGCGGCGGCGCGCCTGTTCCGGCTGCTCGGCCTCCACCCGGGCCCCGACTTCACCGCCGACTGCCTGCCGGCCTCGACCGGGCCGGCCGTGGAGGAGCTGCTCGGCGAGCTGACCCGGGCGCACCTGCTGACCGAGCCCGCTCCCGGCCGGTACACCTGCCACGACCTCCTCCGTGCCTACGCCGGCGAACAGGCGGTCGCGGTCGACTCCCCCGCGGACCGGCGCGCCGCGCAGCAGCGGATGCTCGACCACTACCTGCACACCGCGTACGCGGGGACCCGGCTGCTCAGCCCGCACCGGGAGACGCTCGACCTCGACCCGCCGCCGCAACCGGCCGACGCCCAGCAGGCCCTCGCGTGGTTCACCGCGGAGCGGCCGGTGCTGCTCGCCGCCGTCGACCAGGCCGAGCGGCTCGGGTTCGACGCGCACGCCTGGCAGCTGGCGTGGTGCCTGGCCACGTTCCTGGACCGGCAGGGGCTGTGGCGCGACTGGCTGCACACGTCGGAGGCCGGCCTCGCCGCCGCCGAGCGCCTCGGCGACCGCCGCGGGGCCGCTCACCTGCACCGGCTCCTCGCCCACGCCTGCCTGAAGGTCAACCGGATCGACGACGCGTCGTCGCACGCGGCTCGCGCCCTCGAGCTGTACGAGGAGGTCGGCGACCACGTCCTGCAGGCGCAGGGGCACATGAACCTGGGCGAGATCGCCGCCCGCCGCGGCCACACCGTCGAGGGCCTCCGGCACGTGTCGCAGGCCCGCGACCTGTTCCGCGCCGCCGGCGGCCGCAACGGCGAGGCCAACGCCCTCAACGCGATGGGCTGGCTGCACGCCCAGCTCGGCGACCACCGCGAGGCGGTGACCGCCTGCCGGCAGGCGCTCGCGCTGCACCAGGAGCTCGACAACCGCCAGGGCGAGGCGGAGACCTGGGACACCATCGGCTACGCCCACCACCACCTGGGCGAGCTGGCCGAGGCGGCGGCCTGCTTCGAGCGCGCGGTCGCCCTGTTCCGGCTCACCGGCGACCGGGACTTCGAGGCCGACTCCCTGCACCACCTCGGCGACACCCGCCTCGCCGCGGGCGACCCGGAGGCCGCCCGCGACACCTGGCGCCGGTCACTGGAGATCTTCGAGGACCTCGACCACCCCGATGCCACCACGGTCCGCGCCAAGCTGCTCTAGCACTCGCTGTCGTGCTGGGGCAGGACCCCGTCGAGCAGGTAGCGCTCGACGGTGCCATCCACACAGGCATTGCCCGCGCCGGTGTACAGACCGTCGAGAAACGCCGCGAGGCCTTCGGTCGGCGGCACCGCCTCGCCCGTCCGCGCCGCCCTGTCGAAGACCGCGAGGTTCTCGGCCAGGGCCGCGTAGGTCTCGGCCGAGTCGTCGTACAGGCTGACGAACAGCAGACAGGGCACCACGTGTTCGTCCACTGTGTACACACCGATCCGCAGCGACGGCGCCCGGCCGATCCGCGCCACGCGGGCGAGGACGCGTTGCGCTGTCGACCCGAGCCCGTACTCGGCGTCGCGTCCCGCCCCCCATCCCGCCCAGCGTTCGAGCGCCGCCTGGATCGCGGGCGCGTTGCGCGACAGCAGCCCCGGCCCGTACACACCGGGGTCGACGGCGCTGTCCAGCACCACCCGGTCGGCGTGCTCCCCGAACATCTGCAGGTAGACGGCGCCCAGGTAGGTGCCGTACGAGTAGCCGAGGTACGACACCTTCCGCTCGCCGAGCGCCACCCGCACGCGGTCCATGTCGCGGGCCGTGTTCCGGGTCGACGCGAACGGCAGGTCGGCCGGGTCGCCGCAGCCGGCGGCGAACTCCCTCGCCAGGAACAACCCCGCGACCTGCTCCCGCGGCACCCGGGCCTCCCGCAGCACCCGCACGGTCCAGGCGACGGTCCGCTCCAGCAGCGGCCGGGCCAGCGCCTCGAACTCCTCCCGGCTCAGATGCGCCGCCGCCTCGACGAGCGGCACCCGCACCTCGGCACCGGGCCGCCGCGTCAACTGCTCCTTCGCCGCCCGCGCGTCCTGCCACAACAGGTGCCGCGCCCGCAGGTCGTCCGCCGTCTGCGGCCAGTCCAGCCGCCCCCAGTCCGCGCCACCCCCGCCGGCCCGCCGCGCGTGCTCCACCACCGCCGCATCGATGTCGAGGCCCCCGACGTCGCCCAGCCCATCGGCACTCACGACCGCGAACCCGTCGTCGGTCCGCCGCACCACAGCGACGTCGAACGTCCCGGCGCCCAGGTCGTACACCAGCAGACAACGCCCCGACGCGAACTCCTCCCCAAGGACGTCCACGTAATAGGCGGCCGCGGCGACCGGCTCCGGCAACAACCTCACCGGCCCCAGCCCCGCCCGCTCGGCCGCCGACGCCAGCACCCCAGCCGCCGCGCCGCCCACCCGGCCGGGTGCGTCAGCACCACCTCTGCCAGGGTCCCGCCACCGACCCGTGCCGCCTCGTCCCCGACCCGCCCCAGCACCGCCGCGATCAGGTCGGCGACCGCGTGCTCCTCCTCGCCCAGCCACACGGTCCCGTCATCGATCCGCCGCTTCGGGTTGAGCTCCAGCCCCGCCGGCGCCCCGAGCCCGGCCCGCTCGGCATCGCTGCCGGTCAGCACCCCGTCCGGCCCCACGAACACGGCCGACGGCAGCACCGGCGACGCCCCGAACAGCAACGGCCGCACCCGCCCGTCCCCGCCGGCCACCACCGCCACCGTGTTCGACGTCCCGAAGTCGACCCCTAGCCGCACCCCACCCAGCCCCGTCACGCCCCCACCATACGATCGATCCCCGTCGACCCGGCAGGACGAAGGGGCGGCTCCGCCGCAGCGGCGCCGCCCCTGTTCCGGCTGAAGTGCGACGGCCTCAGTCGACGGCGCCGAAGAGGGCGTCCTGGACGATGCGCTGGGCGGCCATGGCGTCCTGGCGCTCCTGGGCCTCGGCGAGCGCGCTGACGTCGAGCCGGTCGAGCGCCCGGTGGATACGCTTGAGCGTGCCGATGGCGGTCTTGGCCGCGTCGACGCTGTCCTCGCGGAAGGGGAACTGGTCGAGCTGCCAGACGCCGTCCCAGTTGTTCTTGCGCAGCGTGTGGAAGAACTCGAAGATCTCGGTGAGGTGGACGGTGCCGACGACCAGGTCGTCGTCCCAGCCGCGCAGGTTGTCGTTGACGTCCATGCCGAAGAGGCGGCCGTGGTCGATGATGAGCTGGGCGGCGTCGGCCGGCGACTCGCCGCCGTAGAGGCTGTGGCCGAAGTCCAGCAGGACGCCGACGTTGTCCAGGCCGATCTGCTCGATGCCGAGCAGGGTGCGTGCGGCGGAGTCCCACGTCATCTTGACGCGCGGCTCACGCGGCTTGTATTCGATGGCGAACTTGAGGTCGGGGTGGGCGCCGGCCAGCTCGCGCATGCCGTCGACGGCGAGCTTCCACAGGGTGCGGTGGTCGACCTGGAACGGGTAGTCCCAGCCGTCCTGACCGGGCCAGATCTTGACGTAGTCGGCGCCGAGCTCCCGGACCACGCCGGCGGCCTCGTGCATGAGGTCCAGCGCCGCGGCGCGGGTGGCCGGGTCGGGGTTGGTGAACGAGCCCCGGCTGAACTTGCGCAGGTAGATCTCGGGGGTGATCCCGATGGCGGCGAGCCCCTGGGCGGCGAGGGCGTCCTTCACCTCGCCGATACCGACGCCGGGGGTGAACGGGTAGTTGAGGTCGACGACGGACAGGTCGCCGACCTGCCCGGCCAGCTCGATGGCTTCCAGCGTGGTCCGGGCCGGGCCGTAGCCGTCGGTGGCGTACCGGTCGACATAGGTGGCGAAGTGCCAGAGGCCGGCGCCGAAGCGCGGGTACTCGGTCATGGCGGATCAGCTCCCGAGGTGGTGTGCGGACGGGGTGGATGCTCGCGCGACGGCCTGGCGCCATCCGGAGCGGAGCTCGGCGGCGGCGGTGCCGTCGCGCGGAGCGAAGTCGTCGTAGGCGACACCGGTCGACGGGGCGCCGGCCGGCCAGAGTCCGGCGGCGCGGCCCGCGAGGTGGGCGGCGCCGAGCGCGGAGAGGTTCGCGGTCCGGGCCCTGCGCACCGGCACGCCGGCGAGGTCGGCCTGGATCTGCATGAGCTGGTCGTTGCCGCTGGCGCCGCCGTCGGCGAGCAGGCATCCGGCGCTGCCGATGGCGTCGACGACGTCGGTCACCTGGTGCGCGATCGACTCGATCGCGGCCCGGGCCAGCTGCGCCGCGCCGGCGCCGAAGGTGAGGCCGGTGATCGTGCCGGTGGCGGTGTCGTCCCACCACGGCGCGGCGAGGCCGCCGAACGCCGGCACCAGCTGGACGCCGTCGCTGGAGGCGGTCGCGGCCAGCGCGGCGACCCGCTCGGGCGTGGTGTCGAGCAGGTCGGCCAGCCACGTGATCGTCGCGCCGCTGGAGCGGATGTTGCCCTCGGCGGCGAGCCGGGCGCCGGGATCGCCCCAGGCGACGGTCACACAGACGTCCTCGCCGGGGTCCGGTGCCGTGTCGGGCAGCAGCCGCATGACCGACGATCCGGTGCCGTAGGTGACCTTGACGCCGTCCGCCGCCCGGGGACCGTGGGCGTAGAGGGCGGCGTGGGAGTCGCCGAGCACGGCGGTGATCGGCAGACCGGCGAGGATCCCGCCGTGCTTGCCGATCGTGCCGAGGTCGCCGGCCGAGGCCACGATCTCGGGCAGGGCGCTCGCGGGGATGCCGAACAGGTCCAGGAGATCGCTGCTCCAGCTCGCCGAGTGCACGTCGAGCAGTTGCGTGCGCGACGCGTTGCCGACCTCGATGCGGTGCTCGCCGGTCAGGGCGTACAGCAGCCAGGCGTCGATCGTGCCGACGGCGGCGTCCGGTGCCCGATCGAGCAGCCACCGCAGCTTGGCCGCGCTGAACATGGGGTCCAGCGGCAGCCCGCTGACCGCCCGGACCGGCCCGTCGTGCCCGCCGGCCCGCAGCTCGTCGCAGAACGCCTGGGCGCGCTGGTCCTGCCAGCCGAGGACCGGCCCGGCCGGCCGGCCGGTGTGCCGGTCCCAGACGACGGCCGACTCGCGCTGCGTGCTCAGCCCGACCGCGACGACCGTGTCGAGGGCGACGCCGTCGAGACACTCGGCGGCGGCCCGCGACACGCTGTCGAGGATGTCGTCGGCATCCTGCTCCACCCACCCGGGCCGGGGGTAGCGGATGCCGACGGGAGCGGAGCCGGCGCGGACGACCGCCCCGCTCCTGTCGACCAGCAGGCACTTGGTCGAGCTGGTGCCCTGGTCGATCGCGAGGATCAGGTCCTCAGGCATCGGAGCGGGCGAGGGTGACGGCGGCGGCCCGGATCTCCGCGGCGGTGAGGCCGAAGTGCTCGAGCAGCATGGCCGTGTCGCCGGTCGGCGCGAACTGGCGGGGGACGCCGAGCATCCGCATCGGCACGGGCCGGCGGTCCGCCACGACGATCGCGGCCACGGCCGCGCCGAGCCCACCGGTGACGGTGGCTTCCTCGGCGGTCACGATCGCGCGCGTCTCGCGGGCCGCGCGGCGGATCGCCATCTCGTCCAGCGGAGCGATGGTGGACATGTTGAGCACACGCACGGAGACGCCTTCCGCCGCGGCCTGCTCCGCCGCCTGCAGCGCCCGGGAGACCATCGTGCCGGTCGCCACCACCGTGACGTCGTCACCGTCGCGCAGGCAGGTCGACTGGCCGTAGGTGAACGGGTGGTCGCCGGTCACGGCCGGCACCTTGAACCGGCCGATCCGCAGGAAGACGGGGGTGCGGGCGCCGGCGGCCCACCGCACGGCGGCCCGGGTCTCGGCCGGGTCCGCGGGGACCACGATCCCGAGGCCGGCGATGGCCCGCAGCCACGCCAGGTCCTCGATCGAGTGGTGGGTGGGGCCGAGCTCGCCGTACGCCATGCCGGGGCTCATCCCGCACAGCACGACCGGCGACTCGCTGTAGGCGACGTCGGCCTTGATCTGCTCCAGCGCGCGTCCGGTGAGGAACGGCGCGGCCGCGCACACGAACGGGATGTAGCCGCTGAGCGCGAGCCCGGCGCCGACGCCGACCATGTCCTGCTCGGCGATGCCGACGTTGATGAGCCGGTCCGGGAACTCCTTGGCGAAGCCGCCGAGGTTGCTGGAGCCGACCGAGTCGTTGCAGACGGCCACGATGCGCTCGTCGGCGCGGGCCAGCTCGAGCAGTTCCTCGGCGAAGGCGACGCGGCAGTCGTAGGTCTGCGCGTCCGTCTCGACGACCGCGCTCATCGGGCCAGCTCCGCCACGGCCGCGCTGATCTGCTCCGCCGTGGGCACCTTGTGGTGCCATTCGACGCGGTCTTCCATGAACGAGACGCCTCTTCCCTTGATCGTATTGGCGATGACACAGGTGGGCCGGTCGCCGCGGGCGGCGGTGAACGCCTCCAGCAGCGCCAGGTGGTCGTGGCCGTCGACCGTCACGACGTCCCAGCCGAAGCTGCGCCACTTGTCGTCCAGCGGATCGAGCGCGCTGGTGTCCTCGGTGCGCGCGCCCTGCTGCAGGCGGTTGCGGTCGACCACGGCGGTGAGGTTCGTCAGCCGCCGGTGCCCGGCCGTCATCGCGGCCTCCCAGTTGCTGCCTTCCTGCAGCTCCCCGTCCCCGAGCACGACAAACACCTGCCGGGCCGAGCGGTCGAGCCGCGCCGCCACCGCCATGCCGACCGCCACCGGCAGGCCGTGCCCGAGCGGGCCGGTGTTGGTCTCCACGCCCGGCACCTTCACCCGGTTCGGGTGACCGTTGAGCGCCGAGTGGGGGGCGGCGAAGGTCTCGAGCTCATGGGCGCCGAAGAACCCCGCCGCCGCGAGGGTGGCGTAGAGCGCGCCCGCGGTGTGGCCCTTGCTGAGCACGAGCCGGTCGCGGTCGGCCCAGTCCGGTCGCTCCGGGTCGACGCGCAGGACGGCGAAGAACAGGGTGGTGAGAATGTCGAGGACGGACATGTCGCCGCCCACGTGCCCCAGCCCGGCACGGCTGATCATCGCCAGGTCGGTGGTGCGGGACTGGTTGGCCCGGCGCCGCAGCATCTCACGGCGATGTTCGGGCTCGGCGTCGGCGAGTTCCTTCCGGAATCGGCGCCAGGCGTCGGCGGCCGAAGAGTCGGCGACCAGCATGGGAGTCCTCTCGTTTCTGCTGTGGTGACCGTTCGAGCCGGGCGGGTCCGGGTCCCTGGGCCCGCCCGGTGCAGCACGTCAGGAGCCTGCGACGGCGAAGGCGTTGACCTGCTTGGCGTTGTCGGCGTTGACCAGCACGCAGTCCACCGACTGCTTCTCGGGCTGGCTCGCCTTGCCGTTCTTGATGTAGTAGTCGGCCTGGTCGACGGCCATCTGGGAGATCTTGCTGGCCGGCTGGAGCACGGTGGCCTTGATGCCGTCCTTGAGGATCGAGGCGACGACGTCGGGGCTGCCGTCGAAGCCGACGACGACGATGTCCTTGCGGTTGGCGGCCTGGATGGCGGCGTACGCGCCGAGCGCCATCGTGTCGTTGCCGGCGATGATGCCCTTGATGTCCGGGTGGGCCTGCAGGATCGTCTGGGTCTTGGTCAGCGCCTCGGCCTGGTCCCAGTTCGCGCTCTGCTGCGCGACCATCTTCATGTCCGGATACTGGTCCAGCACGCCGTGGTAGCCCTGGGAGCGCACGCCGGCGTTGGTGTCGGTGGCCTTGCCGGTCAGCTCCGCGTAGTTGCCCTTGTTGCCCATCACCTTGGCGAACTCCTGGCCGCCGAGCCCGGCGCCCTGGGCGTTGTTGGCCACGATCTGGGCGACCGCGACGCCGGTCTTGTTGATCTCCCGGTCGATGAGGAAGGTCGGGATCTTCGCGTCCTTGGCCCGCTGGATGGCGCTCACCGACGAGTCGGCACCGGCGTTGTCGAGGATGATCGCGGCCGCCTTGCGCGAGATCGCGGTGTCGATCTCCTGGCTCTGCTTGGTCGGGTCGTCGTCGTGGCTGAGCACGAGCGTCTCGTAACCGAGCTTCTTCGCCTGGGCGGCCGCGGCGTCCTGCTCGGCCTTGAAGAAGACGTTGTCCGGCGAGGGCGTGATGATGACGATCAGCTTGCTGCCGCCGGCGGCGGGAGCGCCGCTCGCCGACGAGGAGGTGTCGGACGACCCGCCGCCGCACGCGGCGAGGGTGAGCAGGGCGGCAACGCCGACAGGGAGCGCGAAGCGGCGCAGGGCCGAGGGTGTCTTCATCGGGGGAACCTTTCGGTGGGGAGGCGGGTTGACGTGACTGATGGGTTGGTGTGACGGGTGTCGATCAGGCGGTGCGTTTGGCCAGCCGGGTTTGCAGCCCCTGCTGCGCCTGCTCGGCGACGATCGCGAGGATGATCACGGCGCCCTTGACCACCGACTGCCAGAAGGTGGAGACGCCGACCAGGACCAGGCCGTCGCTGAGGAAGCCGATGACGAAGGCGCCCATGACGGTGCCGACGATCGTGCCGCGCCCGCCGCTGAGGGCGGTGCCGCCCAGGACGGCCGCGGCGATCGCGTTGAGCTCGTAGGTGGTGGCGGTGTCGGGGTACGCGGCCCCGAGCTCGGACGTGAGCAGCAGGCCGGCCAGCGCGGCACAGGCACCGGAGATCACGTAGACGGCGATCTTGACGCGCTTGACCCGGATGCCGGACAGCACCGCGGCGCGCTCGTTGCCACCGACGGCGAAGACCCGCCGGCCGAACGGGGTGCGGGTGGTCACGACGATCGCCGCCACCGCGACGGCCACCATGATCCACACCGCGACCGGGATGCCGAGCAGGCTGTCCACGCCGATGAAGTGGAAGCCCTCGTTGCCGCGACCGGGCGTGCCGGCCAGGTCCGGGTAGGTGCCACCGTTGCTCAGCAGCTGCGCGACGCCCCGGGCGACGTAAAGCATGCCGAGCGTGGCGATGAACGGTGCCACCTTGAACCGGGTGACCAGCACCGCGTTGAGGCCGCCGACCAGCGCGCCGACGGCGATGCCGATGACGATGACCACCGCGACGGAGAAGAACAGCGTGCCGCCCGGCACGTGCAGTCCCTTGAACAGCAACCCGCCCGCGATCATGCTCGCGAGCCCGGCGATCGAGCCGACGGACAGGTCGATGCCGCCGGTCAGGATCACGAAGGTGACGCCGATGGCCAGGATGGCGTTGATCGCCACGTGCTTGGTCATCAGGATCAGGTTGCTCTGCGTCAGGTACTCCGACGAGATGGCGCTGAAGACGATCACCAGCGCCACCAGCACGATCAGCGTCCGGCCGCGCAGCAGGAGCAGCGCCGCCGAGGCGAACCGCGAGCCCGGGGCGGGCGCTTGTCTGGCGGGGACGGGATCGGACTTGGCGACGTCCGTGTCGATCATGGTTGTACCTCCAGGACCCTGTCGGATGCGGAGGCGCCGACCAGGGCCTCCTCGGTGACGTTCGCGGCGGTGAACTCGGCCGTGATCCGCCCCCGGGCCATCACCAGCACCCGGTTCGCCATGGCGATCACCTCGGCGAGTTCCGAGGAGATGAACAGCACGCCCATGCCTTCGGCGGCCAGCCGGGACATCAGGGCGGCGATCTGCGCCTTCGCGCCCACGTCGATGCCCCGGGTCGGCTCGTCGAGCAGCAGCACGACCGGCTCGGTGAGCAGCGCCCGGGCGAGCACGACCTTCTGCTGGTTGCCGCCGCTGAGCGCGGTGACCGCGGCGGACAGCCCCGGGATCTTGATCCGCAGGTCGCTGACCTGACCGGCCGCGATGCGCTGCTCGGCCGACGTGGAGAGCAACCCGGCGCGGCTGACCCGGTCGACCGTGGCGAGCAGGATGTTGTCGCGCACGGACATGGTCTGCACCAGGCCGTCGCGCTGCCGGTCCTCCGGCACCAGCGCCAGCCCGGCGGCCAGGCGCGCCTGCACGGTGGCCTCGGCGGCGAGCTTGCCACGCACGCGCACCTCGCCGGCGGTGGCGCGGCGCGCGCCCATCAACGCCTCGACGAGCTCGGTGCGGCCGGCGCCCATCAGCCCGTAGATGCCGACGACCTCACCGGCGCGCAGCGTGAAGGACACGTCGTCGACGAGCGGGCGCACCGTCCCGGGCACCGTGAGGTGGCGGACGTCGAGCAGCACGTCGCCGACCGGCGCGTCGCTGTGCTCGTACAGCGAGTCGGGGTCCCGCCCGACCATCTGCCGCACGATCCACCCGGTGTCGGTGTTGCTCATGGACTCGTGCGCGACGAGGCTGCCGTCGCGCAGGACCGTCACCCAGTCGCCGATGCGGCGGAACTCGTCGAGCTTGTGCGAGATGTAGATGATCGTCACGTTGCGCTCGCGCAGGTCGGCCATCACGTCGAACAGGACGTCGACCTCGTGGTTGGACAGGGCCGAGGTCGGCTCGTCCATGATCAGGACCCGGACGTCGGACAGCAGGCACCGGCCGATCTCGATCAGCTGCTGCTGACCGATGGGCAGGTCACCGACGAGCGTGTCGGGATCCAGGTCCTGACCCAGACGGCGCAGGACCTCCGCCGTCCGGCGCCGCTGGGCGGCGTCGTCGACGAAGCGGCCACCGCGGCGCAGCTCGCGGCCGGCGAACATGTTCCGGGCGATGGACATGTTCGGGAAGAGACTGAGCTCCTGGTGGATGATCTCGATGCCGCGCGCCATCGCCTCGCGCGGGCTGCCGAGCTGCACCGGCTCGCCGTCCAGCAGGATCTCGCCGCGGGTGGGCTGCTCCGTGCCGGACAGGATCTTCATCAGCGTCGACTTGCCGGCACCGTTCTCGCCGACCAGCACGTTGACCTTTCCGCGGTACGCCGTGAAGGTCACGTCCTTGAGCGCCCGCACGCCGCCGTATTCCTTGCCCACGCCCCGGGCGACGAGGATCTCGTCGGTGCCCGTCACGGCGTGACCTGCAGTTCGGTCGGGACCACCATGATCTGGTTCGGGGCCAGGGCCGAGAACGCCCCGTAGAAGCTGATCGTCTTGTCGGTGAGACCGGCGCGGTCGACCTTGGCGATCACGTCGCTCTTGACGCGGCTGTTGATCTCGTTGGCCACGTTGGCGTAGTCGATCTGGTTGGTGAAGTCGCCGAAGGAGATGAAGCCGACGCCGTCGCGGATCGCCGTGCCGGCGATGACGGGCCCGGTGGCCACGTACAGCGTGATCGGCTGGCCGCCGTCCTGGGCGATCTCGACGGTCACCGGCCCGGTCGGCGCGGACGTGTCGACCTTGACCACCTTGCCGGTGCCCTTGACCAGGAAGGCGTACGGGCTGCCGGTGCCGGCCTGGTGACCGTACTGCTTGCCGGCGGCGTCGACGTCCTTGGCGACAGCCGCCGCGACGGTGGAGATGTCGACGGCGTCGTCGTGCACGGCCGGCACGATCTTCGACGTCCAGATGCCGTCGACGTAGGTCTTGGCATCGAACGCCGCCGCACCGCCCGGCCGGCCGCCGGCTTGCTGGGCTTCGTAGACGTACACGCCCGGCACGCGGCCGCACGCCGAAAGCACCGGCAGTGCAAGCAGGCCCACGATCGCGCACCGCAGCAGAAGAGTCACCCTCATGTTGAATATCCATTCAGTTGTGATTGGACATGCATGTACTGTGAACTTCCCATGTCGGGTTTGTCAACGGGTTGATTCGCCCTGGCGGGCGGCGGCGTCGGACTCCCGCTACCCCGGCCTGGCCGGTCTGGTTACGCTCTCGCTGAGGACGTTGAGGAGGCACCAGTGAGCCCGAGGCTCGACGCGAACGACGGCGCGGAGCCCTATGGGGTCGCTGCCGAACACATCCGGCTGCTGACCAAGGTCGCCCGGATGTACCACGAGCGCGGCGTGCGTCAGCCGCAGATCGCGGAGCTGTTGCACATCTCTCAGCCTCGCGTGTCCCGGCTGCTCAAGCAGGCGGTGGCAGCCGGCATCGTCCGCACCGTGGTGATCACTCCGCGCGGCGTGCACGCGGACCTGGAGGACGCCGTCGAGCAGCGGTACGGGTTGAGCGAGGTCGTGGTCGCCGACAGCGCCGGGCAGACCGACGAGATCGCGGTGACCCGGTCGATCGCCGCCGCGGCCGCCGTCTACCTGGAGACCACCCTCAGCCGCAACGACCGGGTCGGCATCTCCTCGTGGAGCGCGACGCTGCTGGCCACCGTCGACGCCATGCACTCGGCCGCGGGCCTCGCGACCGAGCGGGTGGTGCAGATCCTCGGCGGCGTGGGCACGAGCGCCGCGCAGGGCCAGGCGACGCGGCTCACCGGTGGGCTCGCCCGCCACACCCGGGCCGAGGCGGTCTATCTGGTCGCGCCCGGGCTCGTGGCGACGTCCGAGATGCGCCAGGCGCTGGTGCGCGAGCCGAGCATCGCGGCCGTGCTGGACGCCTGGCAGGACCTCACCGTCGCGCTCGTCGGCGTGGGCAGCCTCGAGCCCTCCACCCTGCTGCGGCAGAGCGGCAATGCGATCGCGGAGCAGGAGGAGCAGCGGCTGCGCGAGCTCGGCGCGATCGGCGACGTGTGCATGCGCTTCTTCGACGAGCGCGGTCAGCACATCGCCTCGGAGCTGGACGATCGGGTGCTGGGCATCGGCGCCGAGACCCTGAAGAAGGTGCCCCGCCGCATCGGGGTGGCCGGCGGGGAGCGCAAGTGGCGCTCCATCCGCGCGGCGCTGCTCGGCGGCTGGCTGAACGTGCTCATCACGGACCAGACCACGGCCGCCGAGCTCCTGCGCGACTGAGCCCGCAACCGGTCATGTCGCGCGGCCCGCGGGGCCGCGCGACATGACGTGCTCGTGCGGTCCCGTCAGTGAACCGTCACGACCACCCGCGCGTAGCGGGTCATGGGCTTGCCGGCCTGGTCCTTGACCTCCAGGATCAGGTGGATGGTCTGCCCCGGCTGGGCGTCGGCCGGGACGGTGAAGGACGTGCGCAGGTCGGACGGGCCGGCGATGGCCACGGCGCCCGGGTAGGTGCCGGCCTCGCGGTACTGCCACCACGTGGTCGTGACCTTGTCACCGTCCGGGTCGGAGACGGCCGCGTCGAGGTTGACGCGCGCGCCGGGCTTGGCGGTGACGCTGGTGTTGCCGCGCAGCCGCACGACCGGCGCGTGGTTGGCGTCGGCGTACGACTTGGTCTGCCACTCGGAGCGTGCCGCCAGCTCCTCCTGCAGGGCGGGGATGAACCGGGTCTGCGCGTAGGCGACGTCGAAGCTCTCGCCGTAGGGGTTGGCGTCCCGGACGCGGCTGGGCTCCAGGTCGTAGTTGCGCTGGTTGTACGCCTGGTCCTTGTTGGCCAGGTAGGACGGGAAGTCCGTCCAGCGGTGCTGCGAGACCTGGGTGAAGCGCCCGCCCCAGCCGCCGAAGCTCGGGTCCTCCCAGCTGCGCAGGCCGTTGTCCAGCAGCCCGAAGTAGCTCGGGGAGTCGCCCTCGGAGAGGAACTCCGTGGTGTTCGGGAACCGGTCGCCCGCGAGGACGTAGGCGTCCGCCGAGACGGGGTAGGTGCCCATCAGCGGGCCGGTGCGCATGGCGCCGACGTACGCCGGGCCGAAGTACGCGTCCTCCAGCGGCTTCGGGACCCGCGGGAGGCCCCTGGCGCCCTGGTAGCGGTACGTGTTGTAGGCGAAGCTCCAGAACTGGTCGCGGTTGACCGTGACGTTGAGGTCGGGCCAGTGCGGATCGATGTAGTCCTTGTACGTCTCGTCCTGGTCCAAGATGATGTAGACGTTCGCCTTGGCGACGACCTTGTTGTAGACCTTCTGCCAGTCCTTCGTGCCCTTGTACTGGTTCTCGATGGAGCGCAGCGCGGCGGCGATGGTGTTCGTCCCGCCCCAGACCGGCAGGTACAGCGGGCGCGGATCGTTGTCCAGCAGGGCCGCCTTGATGGCGTCGGAGCCCTCGGTGTCCTTCTGCATCTCACCGCGGTAACTGATGTTGCCGACCTTGATCAGGCTGTTGAGATGCTCGACCGACGGGAACCGCGGGTCGTGCTTGCGCAGGTTGTCGAGCACGGCCTTGTAGCCGCCGCCCACGCCCTGGGGCCCGGTGCCGTTGATGATGTTCTGGAAAACGTCGCTGCCGGCCCAGTTCGACGCCGGGACCGGCGGGTTCGCGGCCGGGTCGCCGGCCCAGTGGAACGTCGAGCTGGAGTAGATGACCGCTTCCAGGCTGTCGCTCAGGTCGTTCGCCTCGAGCAGCAGCCGGTGGAACGACGCGACGTCGTCGATCTCGGCGTCGCTGGTGACCATGATCCGGAACGGCGACTGGCCTCGCGCCACGGAGGTCCCGGCGGGGGCTTCCGTGGCAGCCAAGGCGGCGCCGGGCGTCGTGAGGGGTGTCAGGACGGCCAGGGCGGCGGCGAACGCCACGGCGCCACGGCGCAGGCGCTTGCCGCTCGGGGGTTGAACGGTCGGAGTCACAGGGAGAACCTCCATCTGTTCCTACGTACGCATGTACATGCGGACATGAATAGGAATTCCAAGAACGTTCATGGGTGCCGGGCCGGCGCGGGCGCACACGACGTCCGCACCGGCCTGGCTGTGGCGATCCGGTGGTCAGATGACCTGGATGAGCACCCGGTCGTAGCGGGTGAGCGGGAACTGACCGGAGTCGGTCCCCTGGAGGATGACGGAGATCGTCTGACCCGGCACCGCGTCGGCCGGGACCGTGACCGTCACGTGGTCGTGGCCGCCGCGGTCGGCGATCGCGACCTTGCCCGGGTAGGTGCCCTCCTCCTGGTACTGCCACCAGCTGGTCGCGACCTGATCCCCATCGGGGTCGTTGGCCACGCCGTTGAGGTTCACGACCGAGCCCGGCGCCGCCTTGACGGTGCCGTTGCCGGCGATCTTCAGCACGGGCGCGTGGTTGCCGGCGCGGTGGTCGCCGTCCAGGCTCCACTGGACACGGGCCGCGAAGTCGTTCTGCGCGGCAGCGGCCCAGCGCAGCGTGGTGTAGGCCGAGACCGACGCGCCGGTCCCGTCCTTCTCGGTGCCGACCATGGTCCACAGGTTGGGCGAGGTGGTCGTCTGCACCGACCGGCCGCCCCAGCCGCCCAGGCCCGGGTTCGCCGGGTCCTGCAGGCCGGTGTGCAGCAGCGGGTTGAACGCGACGTTGTCGCCCTCGGAGAGGAAGTCGTACGGCGACAGCGGCTTGCACCAGCCGGTGGGGGCGAGCTTCGGGTCACCGAAGATGTCGAGCTGGTCGCCCGGCATCGCCTGCCCGTCCAGCCAGGAGCGGTAGAGCGACCCCAGCGGGCCGACCTGGATGTTCGCCTTGATCCAGGCGCCGCTGAAGTACACCCGGTCCTGCGGCAGCCCGCGGGTGTTGCCCGCGCCGCGGCTGCAGTTGTAGCCCCAGGTGGAGTAGCCGGCCTGCAGGTTCTCGACCCGGAGGTCCGGCCACACCGGCGCGATGTACTGCGCGTAGGTGTCGTCCTGGAAACCGCTGGCCAGGATCACCGCCTTCGTCGAGACGGCGGCCTTGACCTTGCTCCACTGCGGGGTGCCGGAGTACTGCTCCTCGATGGACTTGAGCGCCCGCGCGATCGTGCTCGTGCCGCCCCACGCCTGCAGGTACAGCGGCCGCGGGTCGTTGTCGAACAGGAGATCCCGGATCAGGTTCGACCCGTCGGTGTCGTGGTCCATCTCGTTCTCGAAGTCGATGTTGCCGACCTTGACCCGCGACAGCAGCTCGCCCGGCGTGGGGTAGTCCGGGTCGTGCTTCTTCAGGTTGGGGTAGACCTTGGCGTACCCGGCGAGGACGTCGTCCTGGATCGTGTTGGTGCCGGTCCAGCGCCATGACGTCTGCGGGGTCTTGTACTCGCGACCCGGCAGGAAGAAGGTCGTGCCCTTCCCGTCGCCGGCCCAGTGGTACCGGCCACTGGCATAGACGATGCCCTGGGTGTCGACATCGTTGGTGTAGTACAGGTACCGGATCAGCGACGCGAGGTCGTCCTGCTCCATGTCGGTGGTGACGACCGTGCGTGGCTTCTGAGCCCGCTCCACACCTTGGCTCGCCGCGGCGACCGGCTGCGCGGTCACGCTCGCCGCGACCGCGAGCCCAGCGGTGGCCACCGCCGCCGCCAGCACACGGAAACGGTGCCGAGCACCAGGAGCCGAGCCGTCCCGGGGTCCGGACGTCTGCATAGCAGCTCCTCTCTAGTGAATATCTATTCACTATCGAATGGAATATCACCCGTCAGCAGTATTGGGTTTCGCTCCGATGTCGTCAAGGTTTCGCACTCATGAGTGTTCACCCCGGTCACTGCCCCGGGACGCCACTGACCAGCAACGATGCGCCCGTTCGGGATCCGGTGACGCCGCATCGTGCGGTTCAGTGCTGGGTGCGAAAGCCATGTCGCATTTCGACAAGTAGCTTTTCGCATGTTTATTGCAATGACAGAAATGCCACTGTGTCGCGCTCAGGCGCGCTCGGGCGCGCTCGCGGAAATAGGCGTTTCCGAGCGGTAATGACCATCCGCCGTACAGACGAGTGAAATTTGTCTGACGACACAAATACGATCACCGAACCCCTATCACAACACGGGGTCACCCCCCGTTTCGCAGGAGGCCAGGATTGAAATCCCGGTTACCCAGGTATGCCCTGTTTGCCGCAACAGCGGCAACAACCGTCGTGGTGGGCGCAACAATCGCGCCAATGGCCGCGGCGGCCGAAACCACCGGCCCTAACCTCAGCTACGTCGTCAACGCGGTGAACAAGGATCGGACGGCGGACGTCGCCGCCGCCGTCACCGCGGCCGGCGGCACGGTGACGGTGTCGTACGCCCAGATCGGCGTGGTCATCGCACGCTCCACGAACCCCTCGTTCGTCCAGGCGGTGAAGGGCGCCGCCACCGGCGACGCCGTCCTCTCCGTGGGCGCGACCCGGACCGCGGCCCTGCCCGCCATGACCGAGGACACCGAGGCCGTCGAGGCCGTGGACGCCTACACGCCGGACGCGATGGAGAACGCGACGCGGCAGAGCGACATGGTCCTCATCGGCGCGCGTGCGGCGCACGAGGCCAACCTCGGCAGCCCCACCGTCACGGTCGGTGTGCTCGACGACGGCATCGACGCCAACCACCAGGACCTCGCACCGGTGGTGGACCAGTCGAAGTCCGTCAACTGCGTCGGCACCGGCGCTCCCGACACGACGCCGGGTGCGTGGCGGCCCACCAGCCTGACCGCCGACTACCACGGCACGCACGTGGCCGGGACCATCGCCTCGGCGAAGAACGGCGTCGGCATCGTCGGCGTCGCGCCCGGCGTGAAGCTGGCCTCCATCAAGGTGGTCAACTCCGACGGCTTCATCTACCCGGAGTACGCGATCTGCGGCTTCGTCTGGGCGGCCGAGCACGGCATCCAGGTCACGAACAACAGCTACTACATCGACCCGTGGCTGTACTGGTGCGAGAGCCAGTCCGACCAGGCGCCGGTCGTCGAGGCGGTCCGCCGCGCGGTGGACTACACCACCGCGCACGGCATCCTCAACGTGGCGGCGGCGGGCAACGAGAACCAGGACCTCGCCAACAAGACGGTGGACACGACGAGCCCCGACGACACCAACCCGGTGCGCCGCACGCTCGACCCGAGCTGCCTCGACCTGCCGGCCGAGCTGCCCGGCGTGGTGACGGTCTCCTCCACGACCCAGCCGACCGTCCCCGCGACGGCCGTCGGGCCGTGGGCCGCGGGCCTGACCACGCAGCCGGCGCGGTCGTCCTTCTCGAGCTTCGGCCTCGGGGCCGTGGACGTGACCGCACCCGGCTCGAGCATCTACTCCACGTCCCCCTCGACCGGGGTCAGCAGCTACCGCACGCTCTCGGGCACCTCGATGGCGTCGCCGCACGTTGCGGGCGTCGCCGCGCTGCTGGTTTCCAAGCACCCGGGTGCGACCCCGGACTACATCGCGGAGCTCCTGCGCAAGCAGGCGATCCCGCTGGCCTGCCCCACCTCCGGCACCGACTTCACCCAGGGCCGGTGCAAGGTCGACCCCGCGAACCCGAACGTCAACGGCTTCTTCGGACACGGGCTGGTCAACGCGTACAAGGCCGTCACCGAGGCCGAGGACGTCACCGCGCCCACCGTGGCGGTCACCGGCGTCACCCAGGGCCAGCAGGTCACGCTGGGCGTGTCCGTCACCCCCGGCTGCACGACGACCGACGCGGGCAGCGGCGTGGCGAAGTCCGCGACCCTGTCCGTCACCGGCGGCCCGAAGGTCGGCTACTTCACCGCCACCTGCACCGATGGCCGTGACCGCGCCGGCAACACGGCCGCGCCGGTCAGCGTCACCTACCAGGTGGTGTACGGCTGGCACGACTTCAGCTCGCCGATCAACGTCGACAAGCTCAACGTCGTGAAGGCCGGCAGCGCGATCCCGGTGAAGTTCGGCCTCTCCGGCAACCAGGGCCTGAACATCTTCACCGGCGGCGCCCCCACCCTGCAGACGGTGGCGTGCAACACGTCCGCCCCGCAGGACCCGGTCGAGACGACGGTGACGGCGGGTTCAAGCTCACTGACCTACGACGCGGCAGCCGACCAGTACAACTACGTCTGGAAGACCCAGAAAACCCAGGCAAAGACGTGCGGCCAGCTGATCGTCACCCTGATCGACGGCACCACCCACACCGCAACCTTCATGTTCACCTGACAATCCCCCACCTGCGGCCCGGAAGCACCCGCTTCCGGGCCGCAGCCATTCGCCCACAATCGCGCTTTCCGCGAACAGAGGGCCCCAGGTCCGAGCGGGTGAAGGGAATCGAACCCTCACTGTCAGCTTGGGAACTGGACAGGCAGCCTGAGTAGTCCCGGGTGGGGCGCTTGTCCGAACCGTCCGGAGCGGTCTGGAGCGCCCCCAACGGGCCTGCCGTAATGGCACGCTAAAGGTACGCGCACCAGGTCCCGACGATGGCCTCATCCGCGCTACCTCTCCTGAGGCGGAGGACGGTCGTACCATCTGTGAGGTACGGACGGGAGGAAGTCCTCATGGCTGGAAGAGTCGCACCGCCCGGCTCGTCGTACGCGGAGCAGCGACACTACGTGATCCCTGCAAGCCTCACCGAGCTTCGTGGACCAACTACTGGCGTCATCACCCTGGACCAGCGACTCGACTGGTCCGGCGACGGGCGATACGACCTTGACGATCCCGGCGACCTTCAGGTGCTGTACCAGACGGTCCTGAATCAGGCTGGCACCGCTGGCGAGCTGGGTCGATGGCTCAATGAGCAAACGCTCCGCCAGGTATGGCACGAGCTTTGGCTACCAGGTCGGTTGCGTGCACTCTGGCAGGCTCGATTCCCCGAACTGAGCGCGCCGCCGGCAACGATGGCCGGCTAAGTGGAACCCGTTCACCTTCGGCTGGCCGAACTTGGGCTTCAGGTAGCCGCGCAGTACGGATTCGCGTTGGCCGGCGGATACGCCGTCCAGGCACATGGCATCCTGCACCGCCCGAGCGAAGACGTCGACCTGTTCACCGCCTGGGAACGTCGGGACGACTTCACCGTCGCGGTCGACGCAGTCGTCGGCGCCTACGCCGAGCATGGTTACGCCGTCGAGATCACTCAGCAGTTCGAGACGTTCGCGCGGCTCGCAGTCACCGACCCTGCTGAACCTGGGCACCCTTACAAGGTCGAACTCGCCGCCAACTGGCGTGCACAGCCACCTGTGCAGATGGACATCGGCCCGGTCCTGCACCGCGACGATGTCGTCGCCGGCAAGATGTCTGCCCTCTTCACCAGAGCCGAACCGCGCGACTTCCTCGACGTTGATGCCGCGATCACGTCAGGCCTCTACACCTGCCAACACCTGTGCGAACTCGCCGAGCAGGCCGATGCCGGCTTCGACCGTCAGATTCTTGCCGACCTCTTCGCCATGCTGGAGCGCTACCCAGACAGACGGTTCGCCTTCTACGGTGCCGACGCTGACCACCTCATCACCATGCGGGCCCGCTTCGCCGACTGGCGCCAGCAACTGCTCGATGACCATGCTGAGCATTCGCAGCAGCCGTCACAGGACAGCTGACAGTCGCCGCGATGGCACGCTAATGGCACGCCGAGTTGGTCATGCCGCGTCAGGCCTGGCTTGGAAACCAACCGCCAGCTCGACGTCGAGCGCTCGCGCCAGACGTTCGAGGACCGGCAGCGTCGGCACGGTCCCGCCGGCTTCGAAGCGTGCGATCGCGGACTGCGTCATGGAGGCCGCCTCCGCCAGCTCGGTCTGGCTCCAACCGCGGCGCTCGCGGAGCTCACGGACCGCCCGACCCAGCTCGAACGCAAGCTTCGTCGACTCGTAAGCCTCTGCTGCGCCGGGCTCAGCCATACGCCGACTCCGCAGCTCACTCCAGTCGCCGCGACTGCTCATTCCCTGTCTCCCTCTTCGACGGTGTGCATCTCCGCGACGCATCGCGCCAGCGCCCGCTGGGCCCGCTTGACCTCACTGGTCTCGCGGTCGCGGGTCTTCCGGAACACCGTGAGGAGAATGATTCGCTCCCCCGACGCGATCCAGTACGTGATCCGCACGGCGTCACGCTCCAGATGAAACCGCAGCTCACGAAGCTTGCCATCCAACTGCTTCGTATACGGCTCACCCAGCAGCGGTCCCTCATTCGCCAGCAGGTCGATGTAGAAGGCCACCCGCGCGAACTGTGCGGTCGCCAACTCTTCGAGCCACTCCTGAACTTCAGGCTCCAACTCGACGGTACCCCAGGCCATAGCATCGATGCTATAGGGAGCCAACACGACCCTGTCATCCCGAACCCGCCTTCGCCTCATCGCCGGGCAGGCGCCAGCCGGCGGAGAGTGAGGGTGCTTGGTGCGTAGCAACCACGACGGCGAGGCCCACAGATCGTGGGGTCTGGGGTTCGGGACCCCAGGCGGGTATGGCGAGGGCCCCCGGTTCGCGCATTCCGCGAACAGAGGGCCCTCAGGTCCGAGCGGGTGAAGGGAATCGAACCCTCACTGTCAGCTTGGGAACCGTACAGGTGCCCCTGACCAGACACACGGACCACCAGGTCACACCTGCGGCAACCGGCCTGGAGCGGCCAGCCGTCGCCTGGGCGAATGGCCCGCTAATGGCCCGGACACAGCTTGGCGATATACCAAGAACGGTATATCGTTCGAAGAGTGAGACGCTACATCATCGAGCTGGAGCCAGAAGTGCGCGACTGGCTCGAATCCTTGCGGCTCACGGAGTACGCCAAAGTCGAAGCGATGGCCGACATCCTCGCCGAGCGCGCCGAGACGCTCGGCGAACCCTACTCACGCCATCTCGGCGGCAAGACACGTGAGCTGAGATTCCACCTCGACAGGTCGGCCGTCCGCATCAGTTACTGGCTCGCGCCACAGACCCGGGTGGTGCTGCTGACCGTGTTTCGCAAGTCCCGCCAGGTCGAACGCGCTGAGGTCATGCGGGCAATCGCCGCTCAGCAGACGTGCGAACTGGGCCATGAGGACCATGCGCCGGCGACCGAGATCTTCGAGCGAAAATGGCAATGAAGCACAACGGAAGGGCGGAAGGGCCATGACGGCACGTCACTCTCGCTGGGAGCGCACCGGCGCCGAGCAGCACAACTCCGCCTACGAGGAGGCACGGGCAGCGCTCCTGCTCGGCCAGATGGTCTACGACCGTCGCACCGAACTCGGCCTCACCCAAGGCGAACTCGCCGAGCGCGCCGGCATGACCCAGCCGCAACTGTCACGCCTGGAATCGGGCGGCGCCACGCCTACCGTGCCGCTGCTGGCCAGACTCGCAGCAGCACTCGACGCGGAGCTCGACATCACCTTCAAGCCTCACCGCGACGCTGCCGCCTGAGTCGCATCAGGACGGCTGACAATCGGGCTAATGGCACGCTAATGGCCCGCAGCGGGTTCCGAGTGACCGGACATGCACGAGGCCCTGGCTGGACTTCCGTCCTGACCAGGGCCTTCGTCGTGGAGCGGGTGAAGGGAATCGAACCCTCACTGTCAGCTTGGGAAGCTGATGTTCTGCCATTGAACTACACCCGCGAGCGACGCCTACTGTACCGAATCCGCGGCCGCCGTGCACGGACCATTCCGGCGGGCTTTGGGAAGTCGGGGTAAGCGGTCGCGCCAGAGGGTCTTGGTGGAGGTGAGGGGGGAGTCGCGTTGGACGATCATCGCTACCTCGATGGTGAGGGCGTAGAGCTTCCAGTCCACGCGTTGCGCGGCTCGCATCTGGAGGGCCAGGGAGGCCACGACCAGGGGATCCATGACGGGGGCGGCGCGGCCTGAGAGGTACGCCTCGTCGGAGGTGTCCTCGGCGGGGAAGCTGTGCAGCGCATAGCGGCCGTCGCGGTCGAGGTCGTGGCGCTTCGGGGAGGGGAGGATGAAGCAGTAGAGGCCTTCGTCGGTGATGACGGGCATCACGGGGTGGACGCGGGGACCTCCGTCGGGGCGGATGGTGGCCAGGTAGCCCATGCCGGGGCCGTACTGGCAGATCAGGGTGCGGATGGCCGTCGCCAGCAAAGGCTCGGCCGCGGAGAATTCAGCCCACGTCGCCATGCCTCCAATTTACTCGTACACGTGTACGAAAAGTGTGTGATTCCACGAATGAAGGACAATGACCCTGTGGGTGATGCGAGCGGCGAGCTGATCGACCTGCTGAGGAAGTTCAACCTCGAGGCCGACCGGTTCCTGGAGGTGTTCACCCGCCGGCACGGGCTGCACCGCACGGACATGAACGCCGTGGCGTACATCTGGCGGGCGACGGAGGAGCAGCAGCCGCTGACGCCCGGGGAGCTGGCCAGGACACTGCGGCTGAGCCCGGCGGCGACGACCGCGTTGCTGGACCGGTTGGAGAAGGCCGGGCACGTCGAGCGGCGGCACGACATGGAGGACCGGCGTCGCGTACACCTCGTGATGCAGCCGCCGGCGAAGGCCTTGGCGCAGGAGTTCTTCGCGCCGCTCGGGCAACACATCCGGGAGGCGCTCGCGGAGTTCGACGAGCACGATCTGGAAGCCACGAAGCGGGTCATCGAGGCAGTCCGAGGGGCCACCGCGAAAGCCACGAACCAAACCACATAGGGTCAGGACGTGCTGCTCTCCGACCGTGACCTGACCAAAGAGCTCGCCGACGGCCAGTTGCGGCTCGAGCCGTTCGACAAGGACCTGGTCCAGCCGTCGAGCATCGACGTGCGGCTCGACCGGTGGTTCAGGGTGTTCAACAACCACCTGTACACCCACATCGACCCGGCGATCCAGCAGGACGACCTCACCGCGATGGTGGAGGTCGACGACGGCCAGCCGTTCGTGCTGCACCCCGGGGAGTTCGTGCTCGCCTCGACGCTGGAGGTGATCAGCCTCGGCGATCAGCTCGCGGGCCGGCTGGAGGGCAAGTCGAGCCTGGGGCGGCTCGGGCTGCTGACGCACTCGACCGCGGGGTTCATCGACCCGGGGTTCTCCGGACACGTGACGCTCGAGCTGTCCAACGTGGCCAATCTGCCGATCATGCTCTGGCCGGGGATGAAGATCGGGCAGCTGTGCATCTTCCGGCTGTCCTCGCCGTCGGAGCACCCGTACGGGTCCGCGGTGTACGGCTCCCGGTACCAGGGCCAGCGCGGCCCGACGGCGAGCCGCTCCCACCAGAACTGGCGGACCTGGCCGACGACGTGAACGCCGGCGGCCAGGTCCCGAAGCCCTAAGCCACTCTGCCGTACCCGGAGATCGGTGCGGTGTCGATCTTCTTCATGCGGACCACGTCGCCGGTGGTCGGGGCGTGGACCATCCAGCCGCCGCCGACGTACATCCCCATGTGGTGCATGTCGCTGTAGAAGAAGACCAGGTCGCCGGCCTTGAGATCGGCTCTGCTGACGCGCTTGGTGTCCGAGTACTGCCACTTGGTGTAGTGCCGCAGCGTGTGGCCGGCCTGCTTCCAGGCGTAGAGCGTGAGGCCCGAGCAGTCGAAGGTGTTGGGGCCCTCGGCCGCCCACACGTACTTCTTGCCGATCTGCTGGCAGGCGACCTGCGCGGCCTTCGCGGCGTCGCCACCGGAGTATTCGACGGGGCAGGCGACGGGGCGCAGCTCGCCGGTCGCGCCACTGGAGCCATACGCCTTCGTGCGCATGTCGTTGAGCGTCTTGATCTCGGCGTTGATGGTGGTTTCCTTCGTCGCCATCTCCGCCTCGGCGGCCTTCTGCTTGGCGATCAGCTCGTCGAGCGGCTTCTTCTGGTCGTCGAGGACCTTCTTGCTGTCCATGACGTCCTTGATGCCCTCGGCCTCGTCCTTGGCCAGCATGTTCAGCATGACGAGCTGCTCGGCGAAGGTGTCCGGCGAGCCGGTCGTCATCAGCGCGTTGAAGCTGGAGACCCGCCCGGTCTTGTACTGCAGGACCGAGAACGCACTCACCCGCAGCAGCGCGTTGTCGACCTGCGCCTGCAGCGGGTCGATCTGGCTCTTCAGCTGCGCCTGCTTCGCCAGGTTGGCCTTCAGCTCGCCCTTGAGCTGGTTGTGCTGCTCGATGATGGGCTCGACTTCATTCCACTTCTTGTCGATCTGCGCTTCGAGCTCGGCGGGCGTCGGGTCGGCGTGAGCGAGTCCGGTGACTCCGACGACGAGCGAGAGACAGCCGAGCGTGGCAACGAGGAGCCGAACCAGACGGTTGGGCCGCATCGAGGGGGCACTCCTTCTTCCAGCCGCCTACCGGGTTAGCTGACGGGTTCGGACGGGAAGGTCGTCCTACCGCAGATCGCGGATTCACCCCGATGACGCAGGTGGGTCCCCGGTTCAAAAATCGACTCGGCGGTGCCGTCTGGCGCACCCGTGGTGGGCGCGGACATCCATCCGACCGGAATTTACGGTATGGCGAGTGACCCAGAGGAGCAAGCGGGTGTCCGATTTAACCGAAAAGTCAGGGCGCCCGAGTGATGAACACATCATCAATTGCACCGGCGAACTGGTCGTTGTTCGCACTGGTTCCCTTACCGCCAATACAGAGTGGATCCGCGTTCACTATGGACAGTGACGGAGGAATGGCCGCCCGACCCCTGGGTTGACCGTCCACGGCCACCGTGAGCAGGGCGTCACTGCGCGAACACTCGATCCGGTGCCATCGCCCGTCAGCCACGCTAAGCGATGCGAGGGCTACGTAAATAGTAGATCCACCCACGCCGACAATCACGCAACTGGGGCGCCCCGCGGCGCCGTCCACCTGCAACTTGAACTGACTGTCACCGACCGAGAACCCTTTTTGCAGAACATTGGCGCCTTTGGAAGTCTCATTGGGCGCGACGAGCACGCTCGCGCCATACGAGAACGCTTCCTGGCCTGGATTGAGGAATTCAGCGGGGCCGCTCTGCAGGATGGCGCGTGCGCAACTCTCCGCACCGTAGTGCTCACACGGCTGGGGAAATCGCACCGCGAGTCCGCCGTTGTGCGGCACGGTCGACAGCTGGCCGCCGGCCCTGCGGACCCGCAGCGGGAGCCGGCCCGCGCCGTCCAGCACCGGTCCCGTGATCCCGCTGTCGAAGCTGTACCGCAGGGCCGTGGCCGAAGGCGCGGCGGCGACGAGCGAGGGCGCGGCCGGGGAAGAGGGGGCAGCCCCGGACACCGTGGCGTGCCCGGGCGAGGGCCGGGCCGACGGCGCGGACTCATGAGGTTGCTGTCGCGTGGGGGAAGCGCAGCCGGCGAGAGGCACGAGCGCAGCCAGGAGGAGGAGCCACGTACGCATAACCGGACATTATGCCGAAATCCGGGAGACAAAATCCCGGCTGAACACGATCAGGGGACGGATTGCCCGACGACCGCGGTGAGCACGTCGTCGAGGGTGACCACGCCGATCGGCACCCGGCCGTCGCTCACCAGCACGATGTGCTGCCGCTCCCGGCGCATCGCCAGCAGCAGCTCGGCAAGGGTCCTGGTCGGTGGCACGATGCCGAGCGGGCGGATCAGGTCGAGCGGGATCGGTGCCCGCCGCTGCGGGCCGACGAACCCGAGCACGTCCTTGACGTGCACGAAACCCAGCACCCGCCGCGACGACCGCTCCACGACGGGAAACCGCGACCGGTTGGTCCGGGTCGCGAGGACCTCCAGCGACGCCGGCGACACGTCCTCCGCCACGGTCGTGATCTCTGACCAGAGCCGGAGCGCGTCGCGGGCCGTGCGCCGGCTCAGCGCGAGCGCGCCGGTGATGCGGGCGTGCTCCTCCGGCGCCAGCAGGCCCTCCGTGGTGGCCTGCGCGGCCAGGCCGGCGAGCTCCTCGGCGGTGAAGACGGTCTTGACCGAGCCGGTCGTCTCGATCCGCCACAGCGACAGGATCACCCGGGACGCCCACTTCATGGCGACCAGGACCGGCTTGAACACCATGCAGAACGCCAGCATGGGCGGCCCGAGCCACAGCACCGCCCGCTCGGGCGACGCCAGGGTCAGGTTCTTCGGGACCATCTCGCCGATGACGGTGTGCGCGAACACGACCACGCCGAGCGCCAGGACGAACGCCACCGGATGGATCAGCTGGTGGGGCACGTGCAGCGCCTCGAACGGCCCCTGCAGCCCGTGCGCGAGCGCCGGCTCGGCCAGGGCGCCGAGACCGAGGGAGCAGATCGTGACGCCGAGCTGGGCGCCCGCGATCATCAGCGGGATCTCGCCCATCGCCCGCAGCGCGGTGCGGGCCCGGCGGGACGTCGCGGCCATCGGCTCGATCACCGTGCGCCGCGACGCGATCAGCGCGAACTCGCTCGCGACGAAGAAGGCGTTGCCGAGCAGCAGCAGTACCGTGATCAGCAGGTCACTCATCGTAGGCCTCCGGGCGCACGACACGCACCTGCTCGATCCGGCGCCGCTCGACCTCCACGACGGTGAACTCCCAGCCCTCTTCCTTCCAGATCTCCCCGACGGAGGGGATCCGGCCCAGGCGGGCCATCAGGAAGCCGGCGAGCGTCTCGTACGGGCCCTCGGGCATCCGGAAGCCGGTCACCTCGGCCAGCTCGTCCTCGCGCAGCACGCCGTCGACGAGCAGCGTGCGCTCGTCGCCGGGGGCGGTCAGGTCGGGCATGCCGTGCGCGGTGGTCGGCTCCTCCTCGATGTCGTGCTCGTCGACGATCTCGCCGACGAGCTCCTCGACCAGGTCCTCGACGGTGACGACGCCGTCGGTGCCGCCGTACTCGTCGACGACGATCGCGAAGTCGGAGCCGCCGCGGCGCAGCGCCTGCAGGACGCCGTCGAGGTCGAGGCTCTCCGGCACGAACACCGGCTCCCGCGCGACCGCGCCGACCCTCGTCGTGGGCCTGCGCACCGGCGGCACCCCGAGCGCGTCGGTGACCGTCACGACGCCGGTGACCTGGTCCAGCGTCTGCACGTAGATGGGGAAGCGGCTGTACCCGGTCTGCACCGACGTGGCGAGCAGGTCGGCGACCGTGGCGTCGGCGCGCAGCGAGATGACGTCGACGCGCGGGGTCATCGCCTCGGCGGCGCGCTTGTCGCCGAAGCGGATCGTGCGCTGCAGCAGCACCGCGGTCTCCCGCGGCAGGGCGCCGGCGCGGGCCGAGATCGCCGCGAGCAGGCCGAGCTCCTCCGGCGAGCGGGCGCTGGCGAGCTCCTCCTGCGGCTCGACGCCGAACCGGCGGACGATCCAGTTGGCGGAGCCGTTGAGCAGGCTGATCAGCCAGGAGAACAGCTTGGAGAACATCCGCTGCGGCCCGGCGGTCGCCCTGGCCACCGGCATCGGCTTGGCGAGCGCGGCGTTCTTCGGCACGAGCTCGCCGAAGAGCATCGACAGCAGGGTCGCCAGGATCAGCGCCGCGACGTGGGCGGCGCCCTTGGTCATGGTGCCGAACACCGGCTTCAGCAGCGGCTCGAAGATGTGCGCCAGGGCCGGCTCGGCGAGGTAGCCGGCGAGCAGGGCGGTGATGGTGATGCCGAGCTGCGCGCCGGACAGCTGGAAGGACAGCTCACGCAGCGCGACCCGGACGGTGCGTGCCTTGCGGTCGCCGCTGGCGGCCTGCTGTTCGATCTCCGCCCGGTCGACCGTGACCAGGGCGAACTCGGCCGCGACGAAGCCCGCGTTCGCCGCGGTGAGCAGCGCGAAGGCCAGCAGGGGCAACAGGGTGGTGAACACGCGCGCGCGACGATCCCTTCGAGGTGACAGCCGATTGTTCCACGTGAACCCACGCTCCGCCGACGGCGGCCCGCTCGAATGTCACCCGTATCGAGAGGCGTAGATCACCCTCCCTCTTTCGGGGACTTCTCGCACCCCGAAGCAGCCTCGATGCTGTGAAAACGACCCAAGGAGGGCGGTATGGGAGCGGCACTGATCGGTGTCTTCATAGCAGTCGTCGCGGGGTTCGCCGCCGGCAGCGCCAACACCAAGGCCAAGCGCGCGCGGCTGGACTACTCGCGCACAAAGGCGCTGGTCCCGGGCGCGCGCAAGGCAGCGTGGTCGGAGAGCCTGCGAGGCCTTCGCGTGATCGCGACGGCGGCGGCGGTACTGGTAGCGCTGGCGATGGCGATGAACGTCATCGGGCAGCGCTGACCCCGTCCCTCAGCAAACTAGAGCGAAAAGTCCGATTTGTCAAGAATTGTTGGACGACAGCGACCGAAGCAGCACCGACGCCACGTCCACGACCTCGACGTCGTCAGGGGCGGCGCCCGCGGCCTTCTTGCCCGTGACCCCGTCGCCGAGCATCGTCAGGCAGAACGGGCAGGACACGGCCACCGTCTTCGCACCGGTCGACAGCGCCTCCTCGACGCGCTCGACGTTGATGCGCTTGCCGATCCGCTCCTCCATCCACATGCGCGCCCCACCGGCGCCGCAGCAGAACGAGCGCTCGGCGAAGCGGTCCATCTCGACCAGGCCGGCGTCGTCCCGGGAGGACGCGACCGCGCCGAGCACCTCGCGCGGCGGGGCGAAGACGCGGTTGTGCCGGCCCAGGTAGCACGGGTCGTGGTAGGTGATGGCGCCGTCGACCGGCTGCACCGGGGTGAGCTTGCCGGCCGAGACCAGCTGCGCCAGCAGCTGCGTGTGGTGGATGACCTCGAAGTGGCCGCCGAGCTGGCCGTACTCGTTGGCGAGGGTGTTGAAGCAGTGCGGGCAGGTCGCGACGATCTTCTTGACGCCGGCCTCGTTGAGCGTCTCGACGTTCTGCTGCGCGAGCATCTGGAAGACGAACTCGTTGCCGATGCGGCGGGCCGGGTCGCCGGTGCAGGTCTCGCCCTGGCCGAGGATCGCGAACGACACGCCCGCCTCGTTGAGCAGGGTGGCGACGGCGCGGGTCGTCTTCTTCGCGCGGTCCTCGAAGGCGCCGGCGCAGCCGACCCAGAACAGGTACTCGAAGTCGCCGCCGTCGGCCACGTTGGGCACCGTGAAGTCCAGACCCTTGGTCCAGTCCTCGCGGGTCGACTGGGCGGCGCCCCACGGGTTGCCCTTGTTCTCGAGGTTGCGGAGCATGACGCCCGCCTCGGTCGGGAAGTTCGACTCGATGAGCACCTGGTAGCGACGCATGTCGACGATGTGGTCGACGTGCTCGATGTCGACCGGGCACTGCTCGACGCAGGCGCCGCAGGTGGTGCACGACCACAGCACGTCGGGGTCGATGACGCCGTTCTCGTCGACGCCGCCGATCAGCGGGCGGTCCTTCTCCGCGAGGGCGAGGACGTCGACCTTGGCGAGCGCCTCCTCGGCCGCCGACGGGCCGCCCGCCAGCAGGTAGGGCGCCTTCGCGTAGGCGTGGTCGCGCAGGCTCAGGATCAGCAGCTTCGGCGAGAGCGGCTTGCCGGTGTTCCAGGCCGGGCACTGCGACTGGCACCGCCCGCACTCGGTGCAGGTGGAGAAGTCGAGGATGCCCTTCCACGTGAACTGCTCGACCTGCGCGACGCCGAACTGGTCCTTGTCCGGGTCGGCCTCCTCGAAGTCGAGCGGCTTGCCCTCGCTCATCATCGGCCGCAGGGCGCGCAGGCCCGAGCCGGCGCGGCCCGGCTCGCGCTTGAAGTAGATGTTGAAGAACGCCAGGAAGCGGTGCCAGGCGACGCCCATCGTGATGTTGCTGGCGATCACGATGACCCACGTCATCGAGACGACGATCTTCAGCATCGCGATGAGGCTGACGGCGGCGGCGCTGGCGGGCAGCACGGCGCCGAGGCCGTGGCTGACCGGCGCGGCCCACACCGGCCACTCGAGCGTGTCGTTGGCGGCCTTGAAGCCGCGGATGAAGAAGCCGCAGAGCAGGACGGCGAGGATCGTGTACTCGACGTAGTACGCCTGCCACATCGTCGAGCCGGTGAAGCGGGAGCGGCGGTTGGGGTTGCCCGGCAGGTTGCGCAGGCGGATGCCGATCAGGACCAGGATGCCGATGAAGCCGAGCACGCCGATCCACTCGGTGACCAGGCCGTAGACGTTCCAGGCGCCGATCAGCGGCAGGCCGTGGTCCGGGTCGGCGACCTCGAAGTACGCCTCCAGCACCAGCGACGACAGCGCCATGAAGGCGATCATGACGAACCAGTGCGCGGCGCCGACCACGGTCCACCGCAGCATCCTGGTGTGCCCCAGGGTCTCGGCGAGCATCGTCTTGAGGCGCAGGCCGCGCGGGCCGCTCCGGGACGGGTCGGGTTGACCCAGCCGCACCACGGAGAGCATCCGGCGCACGGTGCGCACGACGAGCACGATGGCCACGACGGTGATCACCGCCGCGACACTGGTCGCGATGATCTGCACTGGGCCCATGCCGTTTGCCTCCCACGCCGCTGGTCCTTCAGGAGACCTTAGTCCCCTTGGTTACTCATGAGTAACGTGAAGTTTGTCGCAGCACACGCTATGACGCGCGGGAGCGACACCACAGACGACGCCGCAAGTTGTGACGGAATAGCGCCAAATGCCCCCTCGGCGCGCGAACGCACCGAAGGGGCTGTGACGGAGCAGGGGACTAGATCAGCGCCACTTGGACAGGACGCCGAGCGAGGCCACGAGGAACCCGAACCCGATGGCCAGGTTCCAGTACTGCAGCTTGGCCACGGCGGAGAACGCTTCCACGTCGAAGAAGCCCTGCGTCAGGTAGTACGTCACCAGCCACCCGATGCCGATCACGATGAGACTCACCGCGAGGATCGGCACCCAGACCGGGCTCGGACGGCGCTTGGCGGCCACCGTCTCCTGTGGGCGCAACTCCGCCGGCGGCGTGTACACCTTCTTCTTACGAACTGTCGACTTCGGCACGGCGCTCTCCTGGAGGGGTCGTCTGGCCAACACTATCCACGTGACGCCGCCACCTCCGCCAGCGTCGGCCTGAATAATGTTCTACGTCTAGCGTAGTCAAGTCGGCACGCGTCCGGGGGGAGGGGTCGTGGTGGAGTACACATCAGGCGATTCCTCATGGGCCCGCGCCCTGCGCCGGCTCGGCCGCGCTATGCTGCCGCACCCCCGCAAGGGTCAGCGTTTCGGCTGGTCAGCGGCGACTCCGCTGGTGTTCGCGGCGGCCGGGCTGCTCTTCTCGCTGACGGCTGCGACCGCGGGCGGCACAGACCTGCGCGACGACCGGCGCCCCGAGCTGACCAACCTGATCGCTGGAAGAAAACAGGAAATCGCCACGGCCCGCGCCCGGGCCGCCCGGCTGCGCGGCGAGATCGAGGCGCAGCAGCAGAGCCAGGAGGGCGCGGACGGCGCCGTCGGCGAGCAACGCCGCCGCGGCGAGAGCCAGCTGGCCGGCGCCGGGCTGACCGCTGTGCACGGCCCGGGGCTCGTGGTCGTGCTCGACGACGCCCCCAGACGGCCCGACGGCAGCCGCCCGGCGGGTGCCCGTCCGGACGACCTCGTGGTCCACCAGCAGGACGTACAGGCCGTGGTCAACGCGTTGTGGGCCGGCGGCGCCGAGGCGATGACGCTCATGGGAGTCCGGGTCATCGCCACGAGCGCGGTACGCTGCGTTGGCAACACGCTGCTGCTCGACGGTCAGGTGTATTCGCCCCCGTTCGAGATCGCCGCGATCGGTGACCAGGTGCGCCTCCAGCGCTCCCTCGACGACACGGAGGGGGTTGCGCTGTTCAGGAACGCCGCGGACAACTTCGGTCTGGGCTACCAGGTGCGGATGGAGGCAGACGTGCGGGCGAAGGCCTACGACGGCTCCACCGCGCTCCGGTCGGCGACGACTGGGTCCTGACCATGAGCGGGGCGCAGCGGAGCGAGGAGCCGCGAACCATGAACGCAGCTTGGCTCAGGCCGACGCGGAAGGCGGCGGCATGAGCGACGCACACCGTCCCCGGCATCGCGCCCTCGACCAGGACGACATCGCGACCCGGATGATCCCCCGCATCCGGGACGACCGCCCGCCGATGGACGCCGCCGAGACCGCCACGGCGGGACCGGCGGACGCCACTGCCTACATCCCGAAGTTCACCGAGCACAGCGGGCCGCCGGGAGCGGCCGACGCCACCACGGTGCTGCCGAAGGTCCCCGCAACGGCGGAAACAACCCCAAAAGCCACCCCCCAGGATGAACCGGAAGCGACTACGGAGCCTGACGCCGAAAAGGGTGTCAAGGTCGTGCCGTTGCGGCCGGTCCGCACCCAGGAGGGTTATCGCAGCGTGTACTCCGAATACACGAGGACCACGTTCGGCACGGTCGTGCGGGCGGTCAGCCGGGGCACCGGCGAGCTGCTCATCACGTTCGGCCTCATCGTGCTGCTCTTCGCCGGCTACGAGGTCTGGGGCAAGTCGGCGATCGTCGAGGCGCACCAGGACGAGCTCAACCGCCAGCTGGAGCAGCAGTGGTCCCACCCGGAGCCCGACCCGACCGTGTCGCCGTCCGGACCACCGGCCCCGGTCGCCAAGCCCGCCAACGGGGCGGTGATCGCCTCCGTCCACATCCCGCGGCTCAAGAAGAAGTGGGCCGTCGTGCAGGGCGTGACCGCCGCCGACATCCGCTACGCGCCGGGGCACTACCCGGACACCGCGCTGCCGGGCCAGATCGGCAACTTCTCGATGGCCGGGCACCGCACGCCGGCGATCTGGTGGGACCTCGACCAGCTCAAGCCCAACGATCCGGTGGTCATCAAGACCCAGGACACCTGGTATGTCTACCGCGTGATCGGCCACGAGATCGTGCTGCCCACGGCGGTCCAGGTCGTCGCGCCCGTGCCGGGCAAGCCCGGGGCGGCCCCCACCGAGGCGCTGCTGACCATGACGACCTGCAACCCGAAGTTCAACAACTACCAGCGGCTCGTCGTGCACGCGAAGCTCGACCGGTCCCAGCCCGTCTCCGCCGGCGACCCCGCCGAGCTGAAGGGATAGCCGCGTGTACGGATGGATCTGGCGGCACATCCCGTTCAAGCAATGGCAGCTCAAGTCGCTGGTCTCGGTGATCCTGATCGGTGCGCTCGGGGCGCTGCTGTGGTACAAGGTCTTCCCGGCGGTCGAGCCGATCCTGCCGTTCGACGACGTCCAGGTCGAGACCACCGACCAGGACGGCGGACAACTGCAGCAGCCGAGCACAGACCCGTCGCAACGGCCGTCGACACAGTCGTCGACGCAGCCTTCCAAGCAGCCGTCGAAGCTGCCCACGAAGACGCCGTCAGCCCCGCAGGTCCTACCGAGCTAGGTGAGCCGCTTGCGCATCCTGGTCGTCGACAACTACGACTCGTTCGTGTTCAACCTGGTCCAGTACCTGGGCCAGCTCGGCGTCGAGTGCGACGTGCGCCGCAACGACGAGGTCTCGGTGGAGGAGATCGGCGCGGCGCGGCCGGCCGGCATCCTGCTCTCCCCGGGGCCGGGCACGCCGGAGCGGGCCGGGATCTGCATGGCGGTCATCCACGAGTACGCGGGCAAGATCCCGATCTTCGGGGTGTGCCTGGGGCACCAGGCGTTCGGCGCGGCGTTCGGCGCCACCGTGACCCGCGCACCCGAGCTGCTGCACGGGAAGACCTCTCTGGTCACCCACGGCGGCCAGGGCGTCCTCAAGGGGCTGCCGGACCCGTTCATCGCGACCCGCTACCACTCGCTCGCCGTGGTGGAGTCGACGCTGCCGCCCGAGATCGAGGTGACCGGCCGCACCGAGTCGGGCGTGATCATGGCGATGCGTCACCGTGAGCTGCCGATCGAGGGCGTGCAGTTCCACCCCGAGTCGGTGCTCACCCAGGGCGGCCACCAGATGCTGGCGAACTGGCTGGCCGCCTGCGGCCTGCCCGCCGCGCTGGAGCGGGCCCCGGAGCTCGTCGCCGAGGTGGAAGCCCGCCGGATCGCCGCGTTCGCGTAGGCGCACCTCGTGTGCGCCTACGCGGGCGAGCCTGTGCATAACCCTGTGGATAACTGCCGTGTTATCCACAGGGTACGTACGGTGATGGGTGGAAAAACCGGGTGAACCGGGCCTAATTGCCGGGCGAGGCGCTGCCGCTCGGCTTCGGTGAGCCGGACTGGTTGCCGCCCGCCAGCACCCCGATCTTCAGGGTGATCACATCGGTCTTCATCAGCACCCTGCCGGTCGGCTGCGACGCGCTGATGACCAGGCCGTCCTTGGTCGGGTCGATCACCTGCGTCTCCGTCGTCTTCGGGTCCGCCGTGAAGCCGGCCGTCTCGAGCAGCGCCTGCGCCTGGGCGAGGGTCTTGTTCGTGACGTCGGGCATGACCGCCTGGTTGAATCTGGAGACGTAGATCGTGACCGTGGAGCCGATCTTCACCGACGAGCCGGCCGGCGGGTCGGACTCGATGACCTCGTCCTTCGGCTGGTAGCCGTCCTTCGCGACGAAGTTGGGCTTCAGGTTGAGGGTGGCCAGCTGCTTGCTGGCTTCGTCCTTGGTGGACCGGATCAGGGTCGGGATCGTGGCCATCGTGGGCGCGCCGCAGAGTTCGTAGTCGATTTGGGTGCCCGCCTTGACCTCCTGGCCCTTCGGCGGGTTCTGCCGGGTGACCGTGCCGGTCTTGCAGTTCTCGTTGGCGCCGGGGCGCCCGTCGCCCTCCAGCTTCGCCTGCCGCAGCGCGTCGCGGGCCTCCTGCTCGCTCTTGCCGACGAGGTCAGGCACCGTCGCCATCGGCTCCTGGTTGGCCAGGTAGAGCCCGATCGACAGCGCGGCGACGGCGAGCAGGCTCAGCACCGTGAGCGCGACCACGATGCCGGTGGAGTTCTTCTGCTTCTGCCGCTGCGCGGCTCGGGCGGGCTGGCGCGAGGCGGGCGGCGCGGGCCGGTAGGCGGTCTGCGCCGCCATCACGGTCTGCATCTCGTCCTCGGTCATGACCGGCGGCGCCGACACGGGCCGGCCGGCCGCCGCACGCATGACGTCGGCACGCATCTCGCCGGCGCTCTGGTAGCGGTTGAGCGGATTCTTGGCCAGGGCCTTGAGCACGACCGCGTCGATGTCGGGGGTCACGTCGCGGTTGGTGCTGCTCGGCGGCCGCGGGTCCTCCCGGACGTGCTGGTAGGCCACCGACACCGGGTTGTCCCCGACGAACGGCGGATGGCCGCACAGCAGCTCGAAGAGCACGCAGCCGGACGCGTAGACGTCGCTGCGGGCGTCGACGGGCTCGCCGCGGGCCTGCTCCGGCGACAGGTACTGCGCGGTGCCGATGACCGCGGAGGTCTGCGTCATCGTCGTGGCACCGCTGGCCAGGGCCCGCGCGATGCCGAAGTCCATCACCTTGACCTGGCCGGTCTGGGTGAGCATCACGTTGCCGGGCTTGATGTCCCGGTGGATGATGCCGTGCCGGTGGCTGAACTCCAGCGCCGCGCAGATGTCGGCCGTGATCTCCAGGGCCCGCCTCGGCATGAGCCGCCCCTCGGCCGCGAGCACCTCTTTGAGGGTGCGGCCGTTGACGAACTCCATGACGATGTAGGGCAGCTCCTCGCCCGCCGGCCCCCGCTCCTCGCCGGTGTCATACACGGCGACGATCGCGGGGTGGTTGAGCGAGGCGGCATTCTGCGCCTCACGGCGGAACCTCAGCTGGAAGGTCGCGTCGCGGGCCAGGTCGGTGCGCAGGGTCTTGATCGCGACATCGCGGCCAAGGCGCAGGTCACGGCCCCGATGGACCTCGGCCATGCCGCCATAGCCAAGCAACTCCCCGACCTGGTAACGGCCGCCGAGGAGGCGAGGCTGGGCGGTCATGTCGTGTCGTCCTTCGGTCATCGACTCTTACCTTGCCACGTCTTGCGACGAGAACCCATTCCGATCCAGCCCGTCGGGACGATCCGGCCCGCCGGGACGCACCCGTCCGGTGGGACGGATCACCCTGTCTTGACGCACAGGCCGCCGACGTTTGTCTCGCCGGGCGGGCAGGACGGCTTGTTGCCGGCTGCCGGCGCGGACGAGTTGCCCGCGCTCGGCGACTCGTCGGCGCCACCGTTGTCGTCCGACGGCTCGGTGGTCGGCAGCTTGCCGCCGCCCTCCTGGTAGAACACCTCGATGTCGCCCACCGGGGTCGTCGGGCCGCACGGCTCGACCTTCAGCACCTGGCCCGGGATCGGCTTCTTGCCGTCCTGCGGGGTCTCCTTCACCTTGAAGCCCTGCCGCTGCAGCTGCCGCACCACGTTTGCCCGCGTCTGAAGCCTGGACCAGTCGCACGGGATGTTGACCGTCTTACCGGTCGGCTTCGCGCTGGACGGCGCCTGCGAGGCCGCCGCCGTGGTGCCCTGGGCGTTGGGCTCGTCCTTCGTGTCGTTGCCGCTCATCGCGTACCAGATGCCGCCGACACCAAGGAGCAGCACCAGGACGGCAGCGGCGGCGCCGAGCAGCACCATCGTGTTGCGGTTGCCGCCCGGCCGGTTGTTGGACGGCGGGGCCGGCTGGTAGCCGCCGGTGGGCGGGTAGTTGCCGGCGTCGCCGGGGAAGTACGCGGTCTCGTTGCTGGGCGGCGGCGGGACACCTGCCGCGCCCCGGGCTGCGTGCCCGGCACCTGCCGCGGCGACACCCGGCGGCGGTGGGACCGCGCCACCCGGCATGATCCGCGTGCCGCCGGCGCCGACGCCCGGCGAGGTGGGGGCGCCGCCGGAGACCGGGGTGCCGAACGCGCCCGACATGGGACCGCCGGAGACCGGAGGGCCGGAGACGGGGGTGTACGCGACGGGCGAGCCGGGCGGTCCGACCGGCGACCCGGGCGGGCCGAGCGGCGCCGCCATCGGGATGCCGGGGCCCGACGTGGTGCCGCCACCGGCGCCGGAGACCCGGCGGGCGGCCTGCGCGAGCGCGGCGGCGCTGGGCCAGCGGGCCGACGGGTCCTTGGCCATCGCACGCTCGACGAGCTGCGCGATCGGCGGCGGGATGTCGGCCGGCAGCGGCGGCGGCATGTCGCGGACGTGCCGCATCGCGATCTGCAGCGGGTTGTCGCCCTCGAAGGGGCGCTGCCCGGACAGGCACTGGTAGGCGACCACGCCGAGGGCGTACACGTCCGACAGCGGGGTGGCCTGCGCGCCGGAGGCCTGCTCCGGCGAGATGTAGGAGGCGGTGCCGAGCACCGAGCCGGCCGCGGTGAGCTGCGCGGCGGCGGCGGAGCGGGCGATGCCGAAGTCGGTGAGGACCAGCGTGCCGTTGGGCCGCACGAGCAGGTTGCCGGGCTTCACGTCGCGGTGGACGATGCCCTTCTCGTGCGCCGCGTGCAGCGCGTCGGCGGCCTGGGCGACGAGCGCCATGGCGCGGGCCGGGGTGAGCCGGCCGACGCGGGACAGCGTGCGGGAGAGGGCGTCGCCCTCCACGTACTCCATGATCAGGAAGGCGGTGCCGCCCTCGCTGCCGTAGTCGTAGATGTCCACCACGCCGGGGTGGTTGATGGTGGCCATGGTGCGCGCCTCGTCGCGGAAGCGCTGGGCGAAGCCGGCCTCCTCCAGCAGCGAGGGCAGCAGCACCTTGATCGCGACCGTGCGGCCGAGCACCTCATCGGTGCCACGCCACACGTCACCCATCCCACCGCCGGCGATGCGCTCGTCCAGGCGGTAGCGCCCACCCAACGTGGTGCCGGCGCTCAACATGTCGCGCACCTCATTATTTGATGCCCTTTTCGTCCGCGTATGCCTTCATGACCAGGCCGGCGATGCGAGCCGCCTCCGCGCTGCCACCCTTGCCAGCGTTCTCGAGGAAGACCGCGACCGAGACGATCGGCTTGCCGTCCTTCATTGCGAAGCCGATGAACCAGCCGTGGTCACCGGCATCGTCACCGTCCTCCGCCGTTCCGGTCTTACCACCAACCTGCAAGCCGGGGATGTTGGCGTTGCGGCCCGTGCCGTCACGGGCAGTGACGACACTGAACATCATCTGCTGCAGCGAAGCTGCCACGTCGCCGCTGATCGGGCGGCCCAGCTCCTTCGGGTCGGTCCGGTCAGCGTTGGACAGGTCGGCGTTCTGCAGACGGTCGACGATGTAGGGACGCATCTCGCGCCCCCCGTTGGCGACCGTCGACGCAATCATGGCGCCTTGCAGCGGAGACATCTTCACTTCCCGCTGTCCGATGCTCGACTGAGCCACGGCCGGCGGGTCGACGCGGTTGTCGTCGCCTGCGGTCATCGGGCCGGTGTGGCTGGCCGCGACGTTGCAGTAGTTCTTTTCCTGGTCCTCGATGAAGCGCGGCTGGGCCTCGAAGCCGAACGCCTGCGCCATCGACTTGAGCTTCTCCGCGCCGAGCCGCTCGACGCCCATGCGGGCGAAGACCGTGTTGCACGACACGGTCAGCGCCTGCTTCAGCGTGATCTGGTCGGGGCAGATGCCCTCGTGGGCGTTCTTGATGCGGAACGTCGAGGTCTGCGGCGGCTGGTAGAACTCGCCACCCGGCACGACCGAGTCGGGCGTCAGCGACGAGTCCGCGGACAGCGCCGCCGCCGACGTGATGATCTTGAAGGTCGACCCGGGCGGGTAGATCTCCTGCACCGCGCGGTTGAGCATCGGCTTGGCCGGGTCGCTGTCCAGCTTCTTGTAGTTGGCGCTGGCGGCGTTGATGTCGTGGGTGCTCAGCAGGTTGGGGTCGTAGCTGGGCAGCGACACCTCGGCGAGGATCGCCCCGGTGGCCGGGTCCATCGCCACGACCGCGCCGCTCTTCACGCCCTTCTTGTTGTTGCCGAGCTGGGTGTACGCGGCCTCCTGCGTCGCCTGCGACAGCGTCAGCAGCACGTTGCCGCCAGCTGGGTCCTTGCCCGTGAACAGCCCGGCGATCCGGTCGGCGGCCTGCTTGTCGGAGGTGCCGATCAGGAAGTCGTTGTTGAGCTTCTCCAGGTTGGTCGCGCCGAGGTTGACCGGCTTGAAGCCGATGACGTGCGCGTACTTGTCCTTGAGCGGGTACGTGCGGAGGAACTTCAGCGTGTCGCCGGTCTCCTGCGAGTCGGCGATCGCGATGCCCTGCGCGTTGATGATCTTGCCGCGGGCGCGCTCGTATTCGCTGGCCTGGACCCGGCCGTTGCGCGGGTGCGTCCGGTAGTCGTCGGCCTTGACCACCTGGCGGTAGTTCAGATTCACGAACAGCATCGCGAACAGCACCAGCGCCACGACGCCGACCCGGCGCAGTGGGGCGTTCATCGCACGACCTCCGTGGGAAGCTCTTGGATCTGGACCGGCGCGCCGCCCCCACCACCGGTGGACACCCCGCCCAGCCCGATCGACGGCGCACCGCCGGCCGGGCGTCGCGACGCGTCCGAGATGCGCAGCAGCAGACCGATCAGCAGCCAGTTGGCCACCAGCGACGAGCCACCCGCCGAGAGGAACGGCGTGGTCTGGCCCGTCAGCGGGATGAGCTGGCTGATGCCACCCACGATGACGAACACCTGCAACCCCAGCGTGAACGCGAGGCCACCGGCGAACAGCTTGCCGAAGGAGTCCCGCACGTTGATCGCGGCGCGCAGGCCCCGCTCGACCAGCAGCAGGTAGACCACGAGCAGGGCGGTCAGGCCGAAGAGCCCGATCTCCTCGCCCATGCCAGAGAAGATGAAGTCGGTGCGCACCTCGGGCACCTTGAGCGGCTGACCGGCACCGGGGCCGGCCCCGGTCAGGCCGCCGGTGCCCAGGCCGAGCAGCGACTGGACCAGCTGGTAGCCCTTGTTGTCCGCGTCGGCGAACGGGTCGAGCCAGGTGGTCGCGCGCTCGGAGAAGTTGAGGAACGGGCCGCCGACGGTCTTGCCGAGGAAGTACGCGAGGAACGCGCCGCCGAGGAAGAACGCCAGGCCGATGATGAGCCAGCTGACCCGGACCGTCGCGATGTAGAGCGTCACGACGAACATGCCGAAGTACATGAGCGAGGTGCCGAGGTCCTTCTCAAAGACGAGGACCATCAGCGACAGCAGCCAGACCAGCACGACCGGGCCCAGGTCGCGGCCGCGGGGGAAGTCGACGCCGAGGATGCGCTTGCTCGCCATCGACAGCACCTCGCGCTTGCGCACCAGGTAGTAGGCGAAGAAGACCAGCAGGCAGATCTTGGCGAACTCACCGGGCTGGATCGAGAAGCCCGGGAACTTGATCCACAGCTTTGCGCCGTTGATCGAGGAGAACCGCGCTGGCAGCACCGCCGGGATCAGCACCAGCACGATGCCGGCGAGGCCCAGCGTGTACGCGTAACGGGACAGCGACCGGTGGTCCCGCACGATCGCCATCAGGACGATCGCGCCGACCACGGCCGCGGCGGTCCACCCGAGCTGGCGGAAGCCGTCGCCGCCGAAGACGCTCAGGTCGGCCCGTTGGGGGGCCTTGGTGTTGGCGAGGTCGAGCCGGCGCAGGAAGGCGACGCCTAGGCCGTTGATCAGCGCGACCGCCGGCAGGATCACCGGGTCGGCGTACGGCGCCAGGAACCGGATCGCCATGTGGGCGACCCCGAAGATGATCGCGAGGATCGCGGTCTGCACCCAGAAGTCCGGGGTGATCTCGCCGATCGCGTTGCCCTCGACGACCCCCGCGTAGATGACCAGGATCGCGGCGACGAACAGCAGCAGCCCCAGCTCGACGTTGCGCCGGGTGCCCGGCTGCGGCGCACCTGCCCCGCCACCCGGGTCCATGGGCGACGGGGAAGGGATGGCTGTTGCGGTCACAGCAGAATTCCTCTTGGCCTCGCGGTCAGGGTCATCGTCGGATCAGCAGCTGGCGGACGGGGTCGGGGTCTCGGACGCCATCGGCGGCTCGGTGGTCACCGCGGCCGTGGTCGGCGCCGGCGACGCGGCACCCGTGCCGGCCGAGACGCTGGAGGTCATGCTGGGCACGACCGCGCCGGTGGGGCTGGCGGACGCGTCGGTGGTCGGCTCGCCGCTCGGGCACGGCTGCTTCCGCGACGGGTTCTCGGGGTCGGTCAGCGCCGCGAGCTTGTCCTTGGCCTGGTCCAGGCTGTCGACCTGGATGCCCTGCTTGACCGTGCCCTGGGCGGCCGGGGTCAGGTCGTCGAGCTTGAGCTCGCTCGACTCGTAGACCTCGGACAGATCGATCCAAGCGATCTTGCCCGGGACGCCCTTGAAGATCGCGACGGTGCCGTCGTCGGTCGCGCCCACGTAGTAGCGCGACTGGGTGACGCTCCACCCGTACCAGAGGCCACCGCCGAGCAGGCCCAGCAGCACCACCAGCAGGACGACGGTGCGCACCGGGTGGCGCTTCGGGCGGCCGGCCTCGTCACGGGCGGTCGCCGCGGCGTGCGCCCGCGCATCCTCGTCGGACTCCGGCACCGGCGGGCGCGGCGCGGCGAGCGCGGCACCCCGGGCCGAGGACATCGACTGGTCGGCGGACGTGGCCATGCCGCGGTCCTGGGCGGCCGCACCCCCAACGATCGGCCGCTCCTCGACGATGTCCTCGTCGGTGACGTCGGCGACGATCACGGTGATGTTGTCCGGGCCGCCACCGCGCAGGGCGAGCTCGATGAGCCGGCCGGCGCACTGGTTGGGGTCGACGTACTCGCGCAGCGTCGACTCGATCGTCTCGGCGCTGACCACGCCGGAGAGCCCATCGCTGCACAGCAGGTAGCGGTCGCCCGTCTTGACCTGGCGCACCGAATACTCGGGGTCGGCGTCGCGCCCGTCGAGGGCGCGCGTCAGCAGCGAGCGCTGGGGATGGCTGTTGGCCTCCTCCAGGCTGATCCGGCCCTCGTCGACGAGCATCTGGACGTACGTGTCGTCCTTGGTCACCTGGGCGAACTCTCCGTCACGCACGATGTACGCGCGGGAGTCGCCGATGTGGACCATGCCCATCTTGGTGCCGGAGAACAGCATGGCGGTGAGGGTGGTGCCCATGCCTTCCATGGCCGGGTTTTCCTCGACGGCGTCGCGGATCTGCTGGTTGGCCAGGTCGACGGCGCCGCGAAGCGTGTCGATCATGGCGTTGCCGGGCACATCCTCGTCGAGCGGCGCCATGGTGGCGATGACGATGTTGCTGGCGACGTCACCGGCGGCCATGCCGCCCATTCCGTCGGCAACGGCGAGCAGCCGCGGTCCGGCGTAGACGGAGTCCTGGTTCCCACTCCGAATCAGACCGCGGTCACTGCGGGCCGCGTAGCGCAAGGTGAGGGTCATGGCCGTAACTCGAGAGAAGTGCGGCCGATGCGAATCGGCACGCCGAGGGGGACGGGGGTAGGTGCGCCGACCTTGGTCTTGTCGAGGTAGGTGCCGTTGGTCGAGCCGAGATCCTCGAGGTACCACTGGCCGGCGCGGGGCACGAGGCGGGCGTGCTTCGCCGAGGCGTAGTCATCGGTGATCACCAGCGTCGAATCCTCGGCGCGGCCGATTGTGATCGGCGCCTCACCGAGTGTGATCCGGGTGCCCGCCAGTGAGCCGGCGGTGACGAAGAGCTGGTGGGCGGTCTTGCCGCGCTTCACCTTCGCCGGACGGCCAGGAGCCGTCGCCGCACCAACCCCCCGGGGCGCGGCGACGATCCGGCTCGTTCGAGAGCCCGCGAACAGGTCGCGCCGGATCACTCCCACCACCGTGAACACGAAGATCCACAGCAGCACGAGCAGCCCGTAGCGGGCGACCGTAATGACAAATTCCATCTACGACCTATCAGGGGCCCGGAGGCCCGGTCGAGCAGGTGCACTCATGCAGATCCGCCTAACGTCGACCACGTGGTGCAGGACTTCAGCCATCCACGCGGTAGGTGAGCGTGGTCGTGCCGAGCTGGATCATGTCACCGGGATTCAACGCGACCGCGGAGACGCGTTGCCCGTTGACCATCGTGCCGTTCGTCGAGCCGAGATCGGTGAGCACCACCTGCGCACCGTCGAAGTCGAGTCGCGCGTGACGGCGCGAGATGCCGACATCTGGCAGGCGCATGTTGGCCTGATCGCCCCGGCCGATCACGGTCGAGCCGATCGACAGAGGGTAGCTTCGCCCGTCGCCGGACACCAGTCGTACGTTGCGGGCGGGCCCACCGGGGCCGCCGGGGCCGGGGCCGTAGCCGCCGCCCTGGTTGTAGCCGCCGTAGGGGTCGGGCGCGGCCTGCGGCGCGACCTCGCCGCCGGTGTAGACCTCGGCCGTGACCCGGAACATGCCGGTGTCGAGGCCGTCGCCCCGCTCGATCTCGACGATCACGTCGCCGTAGACCGTCCACCCCTGCTCGCCGATGAACTCCGCCTGCGACTGGGCGAGCTCCTGGGCGAGCGCGGCGGCGTACGGCGCCAGCCGACTGTGGTCATAGGGCGACAGGTCGATCACGTAGCGATTCGGCACGAGCGTGCGCCCGCCAGCCAGAATCGCCTTGTGGGCTTCCGCCTCCCGTTGCATGGCGTTGAGGATCTCCACGGGGTGGACGACCCCCTTGAAGACCTTTGCGAAGGCCCCCTCGACCAGGCCCTCTAGGCGCTTCTCGAAGCGCTGCAGCACACTCACCGGTTCCTCCTCGGGTTCCGAGGTCATGATGGTATCCGGACGTCGCACGCCCGGTTGCATCCTCACCGGCTAGCCCGTGCTACTCTTCCGTGGCGCCCAGGGCAGCCTAGTACTAACCCGGTGAAAACGCCGAGTTGGCACACGCTACGCTGGGGCACTGCCAGGGGAAGTGGCGGAATGGCAGACGCGCACGGTTCAGGTCCGTGTGCCCGAAAGGGCGTGGGGGTTCAACTCCCCCCTTCCCCACACAACGGTGAGCGCACTCTGTTCGCGGAGTGCGCTCACTTTTTCGTTGCGTCCTCCCTCGCGCGAGGCTGACGCCTCGCTCCCCATTGGGGGAGCTGCGCTCCACCCACGCCCCCTCAAGAGCGGCGGGTGGTCGGACTTTGTCTTGGTCGTGCGTCAAAATAGCGACTCTCGCGTGCGGGGTATGCTCGGCCGGTCCTGCTGGAGTGGCAAGGAGTTCTGCTCGTGAGCGTCGTCATCGTCACCGGGTCTGCCGGGTTGATCGGGTCCGAGGCTGTCCGACACTTTGCCTCGTTGGGGCTGGATGTCGTCGGCATCGACAACGACATGCGGAAGCAGTTCTTCGGGGCGGAGGCCTCGACCGCGTGGAACGTGGTGGGGCTGACGAGCGACCTCGGGGACGCATACACGCACCATGACGTGGACATCCGGGACCGGGACGCGCTGGCTGCCATCTTCAGGCGCTACGGCAAGGACGTGGCGCTGGTCGTGCACACCGCGGCGCAGCCGAGTCACGACTGGGCGGTGCGAGACCCGTTCACGGACTTCGACGTGAACGCCGGCGGCACGCTCAACATGCTGCAGAACGTGCGGGAGCACTGCATCGAGGCGCCGTTCATCCACTGTTCGACCAACAAGGTGTATGGCGACCGGCCCAACAGCCTGCCGCTGGTCGAGCAGGAGACGCGGTGGGAGATCGAGGCGGGTCACCCGTACGAGAACGGCATCAAGGAGGACATGTCGATCGACGCCTGTCTGCATTCCGTCTTCGGGGCCTCGAAGGTCGCCGCCGACGTGATGGTGCAGGAGTACGGGCGCTACTTCGACATGAAGACCGCGTGCTTCCGGGGTGGGACGCTGACCGGGCCGGCGCACTCGGCCACCGAGCTGCACGGCTTCCTCGGGTACGTGATGCGGTGCGCGATGGAGCGCCGCACGTACAAGATCTTCGGGTACAAGTGCAAGATGGTCCGCGACGCGATCCACTCGCACGACGTGGTCGCCGCGTTCGAGGCCTTCTTCCGGGCGCCGCGTAGCGCCGCGGTCTACAACCTCGGTGGCGGGCGGCACTCCAACACCTCGCACCTGGAGGTGTTCGCGCTCGCGCAGCGGATCACCGGCAACGAGATGGTCACCGAATACCACGAGGCCAACCGGGTCGGCGACCACCAGTGGTGGATCGGGTCCAACGAGCGCTTCCAGCTGGACTACCCGGACTGGAAGCAGGTGTACGACGTGCCGATGATCTGTCAGGAGATCTACGAGGCCAACGTCGGCAAGTGGACCCCGGCGGCCTGACTTGATCGACCAGGGGAAGCAGAACGTCCTCGGCGTGCAGGTCAGCGCCGTCGACTACGACAGCGCCGTCGAGATGGTCATGAGCGCCGCCCGGGAGGGCCGGCCGCTCGCGGTGACGGCGCTCGCCGTGCACGGTGTGATGACCGGCGTGCAGGACAAGGCGCACGGCGCCAGGCTCAACGCGTTCGACCTCGTGACGCCCGACGGTCAGCCGGTGCGCTGGGCGCTCAACCTGCTGCACCGCGCGCGGCTCGCCGACCGGGTCTATGGCCCGGAGCTCACGCTGCGGGTCCTGCGGGCCAGCGCGGAGCAGGGTCTGCCGGTGTACCTGTACGGCTCGACCGAGCAGACGCTCGAACTTCTGATCAGCAAGCTGCACGAGCGGTTCCCGGCGCTCAAGATCGCCGGCATGGAGGCGTCGAAGTTCCGCTCGGCGCAGCCGGGTGAGCCCGAAGAGATCGCGGCGCGGATCAAGGCGTCCGGCGCGCGCGTGGTGATGGTCGGCCTCGGCTGCCCCCGCCAGGAGATCTTCGTCTACGGCATGCGCCACCTGGTGGACGCGCCGATGCTGGCGGTGGGCGCGGCATTCGACTATCACGCCGGCGGGCTGAAGAACCCGCCCGCGTGGATGCAGAAGTACGCCCTGGAGTGGCTGTGGCGGCTCGGCCTGGAGCCCAAGCGGCTCTGGCGCCGCTACGTGCTGCTCAACCCGGCCTACCTGGCCCGGCTCGGCGCGCAGAAGACCCGCCTGTGGCGGGCCACGCCGCCGGCGCCGGCCACGGAGCCGCTGAGCACGTTCGCGGTCTGAAGCCCGGCGGGTAGCCCGTCCGGAAGCACAGCATGAAAGCACAGCATGACGCCGGCCCCCTCGGGGACCGGCGTCAGTGTTTGTCCGTGCTCAGCGACCGGTGATCGCGTCGACCTTGACGGCGCGGCGCTTGAAGGTGCCGCGCTTCTCCAGCGCGCGCTCGGCCGGCACCAGCATGAGTGCCAGCGGCGCCGCGATGTACCAGCGGTCGAGCAACACGTAAGCGACGATGTTCATGACGACGCCGAACGCGTAGAGGCCGATCAGCCAGTCCACGCGCTTCTCGCCGATCCCGCGCTTGTGGTAGGCGTCAAGCACGCCGAATGCACCGATGCTGAGGGCCAGGAGGCCGCCGCCACTCATCAATGCGAACATCAAATCAGACACGTCACTCACCCTTGCCTCCCCGTTCCTACCAGCGAACCCGCCCAAAGCTAAGCGGACATTTCAAGATCGACCATCAACTTTGCGACACCCGACCCGGGCCGAACGTAGCGCACCAATCGGACATTCAGCCGATATCACTGATCTTGCTCTTCAGCAGTGCGCGAGTGTCGTCGTCGCAGGCAGCGCCCGCGACGCCGGCCAGGTAGGCGTCCTTCGCACTGAGACCGAGATCGGCAGCGACGCGGTGCTCTTGAGCCAGATCGGTGTTGAACATCGCCGGGTCGTCGGTGTTGACCGTGCAGGGCACCCCCGCCGCCAGCAGGGCCGGCAACGGGTGCGACGCGAGCGACTCTACCGACCGGGTCCGCACGTTCGAGGTCGGGCAGACGTCCAGCACCAGCCCCCGGTCGACGATCTCTGCCAGTACACCGGCATCGTCGACGGCACGGATGCCGTGCCGCAGCCGGTCGGGTGCGAGGGTCAGGATCTCGCGGACCGACTCGGCGCCGGCCGACTCGCCGGCGTGCGGCACGATCGCCAGTCCGCCGTCGCGGGCCAGCTCGAACGCCTTCGCGTAGGTCGTCGCGGGGCCCGCCTGCTCGTTGCCGCCGAGGCCGAGGCCGACGATGCCCCGGTCCGCGTAGCGCACGCTCCACCGGGCGACGTCCTCCGCCACGTCGACCGGCATGCCCCGGTAGAGGTCCGGGGTCAGCCGGACGATCACGCCATGCCGCTCCCGCGCCTCGACGATGCCGTCGGTGTAGCCCTCGTACAGGTCCTCCCAGGCCACACCGCGCTGGGCCCGCTCCCCGGGAGAGAAGATCGCCTCCAGGTACACGGCACCGTGCGACGCGGCCACGCCGGCGTAGTCGACCACGATCTGCCGGAAGTCGTCCGCGGTGCGCAGGCAGTTCGTGGTGAGGATCCAGACCTCGACGAACTTCTTGAAGTCGGTGAACTCATACAGCCCCAGCACGCCCTCGACGGTGTCGACCGGCAGCGGCAGGTCGTTGCGCCGGGCGATCTCCAGCAGCGTCGCGGGCGGGATCGCCCCTTCGAGGTGCACGTGCAGCTCGATCTTGGGATAACTCATGGGTTCAACTTATCGACGGGCCCGGCGCGCTCGCGCGCACCGGAGCCCGTCCGACCTCCCCAGGTCGAGCCTCCCTGCTTTCTACGGCATGGGATTCGACCTGTCGACCGGCGAGCTACTTCAGGCCTCGGGCCTCTTGCGAGTAGATGAGCTCCAGGATCGAGCGGGCCGCCTCGAACCAGCGGTCCAGCCACTCCTGCTGCGGCATGGTGCCCTTCGGCGGCAGCTCCAGCAGGAGCCCCCGCAGCAGCGGGTGGTCGGCCATCGACTGGCTGGGGCCGTCGAGCCAGGAGTCCTGCAGCACGCCGCCGCGGCCGAACATCGGCTCGGTCAGCGGGCTGAGGTCCGCCACCAGGGACGACTCGGGCAGCTTCGGCGGCGTCAGCGATGCGGCGATCGGCGAGTTGTCCAGCGGCAGGGACGCACGGTCCAGTGGTGACGAGGCACGGTCCAACGGCGACGAGGCACGGTCCAACGGCGACGAGGCGCGGTCCAGCGGCGAGCCGTTGCGCGGCGACAGTTCGTCGATCGGCCCGTCGCCGATGACGTCCCGGCGGCCGCCCGGGCGGTAGCTACCGAGCTGCCCGGAGAAACGGTCGTCGGTCTTCGACGAACCGTTGCCGAAGTTGTCGGGGCCATTGTTCATCGGATACAAGCCTTATCTGACTCGGGTGTTCGGATCTGGCGTGAAGTTCCTGAGCGCTCATTGAATACAACGATGACCGGCCCGGTCCGCAACGGCGATACCACCGTCGCGGGCCGGGCCGGTCGATTTTGACCTGGCGTTTCGCCTACGAGAGATCGAACTCCCCGTCCTTGGTCCCGCCGACGAAGGCCACCCACTCCTCGGGGGTGAACAGCAGCACCGGTCCGGCCTTGTCCTTCGAGTCGCGCAACGCGACAGCCCCGCCGACGAACGCGACCTCGACGCAGTTGTCCGAGTACGGACCGCTGCGAGTGCTCTTGCGCCAGCGGGCACCCTCAAGATTCACGCTGAAGCCCTTGGCCTCAATGTTCACTACGACTCCTTTGCCAGCTTCACGATCATCGATACTGACTCGTCCGGACGGAGTGCGTTGGCGCGCAAGTAGTCAAAGATGAATCCGTAGCGCTGCAGTTCGTCGTCCTTCTCGAGAAAGAGACCGCCGGCCGCGTTCGAGGCGAACACGAAGTTTTGCCCTGCGGACTCGTCGTACAGCAACATCGTGAATGTCCCGTCCATCCCGGCATGAGCACCGGCGGAGAAGGGCAGGATCTGGAGGGTCACGTTCGGCCATCCCGCTGCCGTGCCCAGGTGCTCGAGCTGACGGCGCATGACCGCTCTTCCGCCGACCGGGCGGCGCAGCACTGCCTCGTCCAGCACCACCCAGAGATCTATCGGGTCATCCTGGGTGACCAACGATTGGCGGCTCATCCGGACACGCACACGTTTCTCGACCTCCGTGACACTGATGTCCGGACGGGCCGCGTGGATCATGGCCTGCGCGTATTCCTCGGTCTGCAGCAGTCCGGGGACGACGAGCGCCTCATATGAACGAATGTGATCGGCGGCCGCTTCGAGGCCTACGTAGGCCCCGGTGAGCACGTCACCGTAGAGCTGCCACCAACCCTTCTGGCGTGCCTCCCTGGCGAATTTCAGCAACTGCTCGGCGTATTGTGGCTCGACACCGTAGATGTCCAGCATGTCCCTTACGTCGCGCGGGGTGACGCCGGTCTGTCCCGTTTCGATCCGCGAGATCTTGGATCCGGAACATTCCAGTCGCTCGGCGACATGATCGATGGTGACGTGTGCCGCCTCGCGAAGGCGGCGCAACTCCATACCGAGCTGTCTGCGTCGCAGCGTCGGGCTGCCTCGTCGACTTGCCACGCTTGCACCTCCGCGCCGGCCCACGGAATTTCCGATACGTATAGATCAGCGCAACCTGACGAAGGTCCGCAACCCGGATCGGCACGACATTCTCGCCACCTCCCGGGGGTCCCGCCACTCGGGAGCGACGCTCTCATGCGTGAGATGGAAATTTCTCACTGCAAGTTGCATTGATCACCGACCTCGGGCAATCTGTGGGTGTGGCGGTGGTCACGGTCTGTTCATCTTCGCGTCAACGAGACTCAAGGACGACCGGGACACCACTGCGGACGCAGCGACAAACGATCGAGCCGATCGGCGGTTACGGGGGCCCGTGACCGATCTTCCCCCTGCCGGCAGATGACGGGAGTCTTACCTGTGTTACCGAAGACCGGTGACGTGCTGCGTGTGACCAAGGCCGCGAGCGTGCAGTTCGTGCAGCCGATGCTGTTCCGGGTGATCCGGGTGCACGACTGGCAGACCTATGACGGGTGGGCGTGGCTGGACGGCTACCAGCTCAACGCCACCGGCGACGCCGTCGAGCGCCGATCCATCTTCGTGCAGCTCCAGGGCCTTCGGCCCGGCTTCGTCACCCGCACCGCCCGGACCGGCAGCCGGGTGCCCGTCTCCGCATCCGCATAGGGCCGACGTCGGTGCAGGAGCCGGCGATCGCGAAGCGCTGGCGCCTAACTGGGTACCGCTGACGGGGACCTGCTCGACGGCGCCTTCGTCGGCTCGGTCGCCACGAAAAGGGTGATGGTCTCACCCGGCGCGACGATCTCGCCCGCGCCCGGGTCCGTCCCCGCGACCTCGCCGGGCTGCACGGAGTCGTCGGCGCGACGGACGACCTTCACCTCGAGCCCGAGCTGCTGCAGCTTGATCGTCGCCTGGGCCAGGGTGTTGCCCGTCAGCGGCGGGATCGTGACGCTGGTCGGCGCGGCCGCGGTGGTCGCCGTGGGCGCCTCCGAGGTCGGGGCGGCGGTCGTCGGCTGCGGTGTCGGCGACGGTACGACGCTGCTGCCGGCCACCATCGGCACCGGCAGCTGGTCGGACGGTGCGTTGTCGCCGTCCGCGGTGGCCTGATAGATGAGGTACAGGCCGAAGCTCAGCGCGCCGACGAGGACCAGCGCGACGACGCCGATGATCACCGGGGTGAACCAGGAGCGTCCCTGGTACGGATCCTCCTCCTCGATCCACTCCTCCGGCGCGGCGGCCGGGCGGAGCGACGGGTCACCCGGCTGGGGGACGTTGGCGCGGGCGGACCACCGCGGCGGCTCGTCGCTGCCGAGCGGACCGCCGATCCTGGTGGCGCCGCTGTCGTCGGGGCGCAGCGGCGACGTGCCGCCACCGATCCTGGTCGCGTCCGGATCCGTGGGCCTGCTGCTCGGCGGGCCGATCCGGGTCGCGTCCGGGTCCTGGCCACCCGGACCGATCCGGGTCGCGTCGGGGTCTTCCGCTCGTGGCGGCGTCGGTCCCCCGTCCGACGGCGGCAATCGATCGAACGGGGCGGTGGCGTCCGGCTCGTCTGACATAGGTTCCAGTTCACCACCTTGTCCGACATATCGCCTGCCAGTGGACAGGTTGCCCACCTCAGGCCCACCCTCCGCGACCGCCGTCTGCACGGCCTGACGTTCCGCTGACATCGACTCGCCCGGGTGGACGGCTGGGCGTACGCTGCGCGGCATGGCGGCACGAAGCTGGGCAACCTCAATATTCACCGCGATCGGTGTCGCGGCGGGCGCGGGTGCCGCGCAGCTCGGTCTTGGCTATGGCCTGGGCATCATCTCCTGGCAGCCGGCGGGCAACAGCGCGACCATCTGGGTCAGCAGCCTGGCCTGGGTGGCCTGGCTCGCGGCGTCCTCGACGGTCATCGGCGCCCTGTGCGCGGACCGGCTCAGCCCCGCCGACACCCCGGTCGCGGGCAACGCCTCGACCCCCGGGGCACACGCACTGACCGCCGCCTGGCGGATCGTGATCGCGCTGTCCGCGGCGGTCGGCGCCCTCATCGTCGTGCCGCTGGTCGCCGTGCCGTCGCGCACGCCCCGCCCCGACAACGTCGCGCCCTACTTCACCGCCGGCGGCTATGCGATCGCCGGCATCATCGTCGGCCTGCTGATCGCGGTCGGCGCCCTGGCCGCCCGCGCGATCGCATCCAACGTCATCGCCTCCTCGGCCTGGCTGTGGGTCCTCGCGGTCGTCGCGGTCGTCGACGTGGTCCGCGCCGACGGCAACCTCGCCACCGCCGCCCAGCTCGGCACCTGGCAGTTCACCGACGCCACCTGGATCCGCAACATGGTGAACCTGCCCGGGGCGCTCCTCATGCTCGCCATAGCGCTGGTCATCGGTGCCCTCGCCGCCTGGCCCGCCAGCCGCCGCGGCGACAACCGCGTCGGCGTCGCGGTCTCCGGCGCGGCCGGCCCGCTCCTGGTCGCCCTCGCCTACTTCCTGGCCGCTCCCGCCGTCGGCGAGCGCGACCCGCAGCTGTCGGCGTTCGTCATCGCCCCGTATGCGGTCCTCGCCGGCCTCGCGGGCTCCGTCATCGTCTCCGCCATCGGCCCCCGCGGCTCCCGCGCCCAGGCCCGCGCCGCCCGCCAGGCCGCCGCCGCGGAGCGCGAGGCCCGGGCCGCCTCCGACATCTCCGACTGGACCCAGGCCCTGGCTGACGCCGACGCCGCGGAGGCCCGCCGCCGCACCGAGCGGGGCGAGCCGCAGGACGCCGACGACCCCTGGACCGCCGCCCCTGACCGCACCCCCGAGCCGGTCACGATCGGCGCGGGCGGCAAGTCCCCGGCCGCCGCTCCCAAGCCCCCGACCCCGACGTCCACCGGCAAGGCGGCCGTCACCAAGGCCACGGCCGCCAAGGCCGCCGACCTGGACTCGGCCAAGGACCTCGAGTCCGACGCCTACGCCCCGTCCCGCGCCTACGGCGGCGAGTCCTCGGGCCGCACCTACGCCTCCGAGTCCGCCAACCGCGCGTACGCCGAGGACACCGTCTCCGACGACACCGACCCCGCACCCAAGAAGCCGGCCCCGGCCCGTGGCTCCGTCGAGCCCCTGTGGCCCACCGACACCGCCCCGGCGACCCCGGAGCCGCCCAAACCCGCCCCGGGCCGCACCCGAGGCCGCGGCCGCGGCAAGTCCGCCGAGTAACCCCGACGGTCCGGCCACGCCCACCACACGACCAGAGCAGCGGGAAGCTCAACACCCGAGGCGGTCCGCACACCGGACGATCGCCGTGCCTGGTCACGCATGATGCGGACGGCGCCAACCGTCCAACGACCCGAAAGGCAGGACGAGGCCGCTCCCCCAACGGCAGGGCGGAGAGGTGCGGATCGGCGGGTGGGTCAGATGGGCCAGGTGTGGACGGGTTCGTTGGCGTGCAGGCCGACGCTGTACCGCTGGAGCATGGCGCGGAGGGCGGCAGGGCGATCGAGGTGGTGTCTGGACTGGAGATCGTTGACGGTCTCGGTCTGCCAGGCGGCGCCGTTGCGGCCGGTGCGGCAGCGGCCCTCGATGACGCCGAGCAGGCGGTCGCGGGTGGCCGGGCGGACGCCGAAGCGGTCCAGGCCCGCCGAGGCCAGCGGCAGCAGCTCGTCCAGGACCAGCTCGGCGACCTGCACCTCGCCGCGGTCGGGCCACCAGAGGCGGGCGTCGAGGCCCTCGCGGGCGGCGGTGTGGAAGTTCTCCTCGGCGGCGGAGAACGTCATCTGCGTCCAGATCGGACGGTCCTGCTGGACGAGCTCGCCGACCAGGCCGAAGTAGAACGCGGCGTTGGCGACCTGGTCGACGACGGTGGGGCCGGCGGGCAGGACGCGGTTCTCGACGCGCAGGTGCGGGCGGCCGTTCATGATGTCGTACACCGGCCGGTTCCAGCGGTAGATCGTGCCGTTGTGCAGGCGCAGCTCGCCCAGGTTGGGCACGCCGCCGGCCTCGATGACGGCGACGGGGTCCTCGTCGTCGGTGATGGGCAGCAGCGGCGGGAAGTAGCGGACGTTCTCCTCGAAGAGGTCGAAGATCGACGTGATCCAGCGCTCGCCGAACCAGACCCGCGGCCGGACGCCCTGGGCCTTCAGCTCTTCCGGGCGGGTGTCGGTGGCCTGCTCGAACAGCGCGATGCGGGTCTCCGCCCAGAGGCGCTTGCCGAAGAGGTACGGCGAGTTGGCCCCGACCGCGACCTGGATCCCGGCGATCGCCTGGGACGCGTTCCAGTGCATGGCGAAGTCTTCGGGGGCGACCTGCAGGTGAAACTGGACGCTGGTGCACGCGGACTCGGCGGCGATCGAGTCGGACTCCGCCTCGAGCCGCTCCTGCCCGCGGATGTCCAGGGCGATGTCCTCGCCGCGCGCGTTGATGATCTGCTCGTTGAGCAGCTGGTAGCGCGGGTTGTTGGACAGGTTGGCCAGCACCGTGTGCTCTGGGCGCAGCGTCGGGAGGATCCCGATGAGCACCAGCTGGGCGTCCGACTTGCGGGCGCGCTCGTCGGCGTGGACGAGGCTGGCGAGGACCTCCCGCTCGTACACATCGAGGCCGTCGCCCTCGATGACCCTGGGCGCCACGTTGATCTCGAGGTTGAACTGCCCGAGCTCGGTCTGAAACGACGGGTCCGCCAGGTCGGCGAGCACCTCGGCGTTGCGCATCGCGGGCTGCGCCTCGGGATCGATGAGGTTGAGCTCGATCTCGAGCCCCGTCATCGGCCGGTCTGAATCGAACCGGAAGTCGTTGAGCATCAGCGCGAAGACGTCTAGACATCGGCGGACTTTATACCGATATCGGGCACGATCCTCCCGTGTGAACGCACCCCGTATGACGTCTTGCCCCATTCCGTTCCCCAACTCCCCGGCCGACCCCGTGGACCCTCCACGTTAGGAGTGGTCTGGATGTACCGCTAGGGACAAAACGGGCGCAACCTCAGCCTACGGTGATCGAAACCTTGCGGAGGGTGGGAGATTTCGCCCACCCTCTGCAGCATGGTCAAACTCCGGCTTAAGGAGCAAAGAGCTGTAATTCAGGCTCAGCCCTGGCGCACGCCCTCGGCACCGATCTCAATCTTGACCTTCTTGCCGACGAGGACGCCGCCGGTCTCCAGCGCCTGGTTCCAGGTGATGCCGAAGTCCTCGCGGTCGATCTCGGTGGTCGCGCTGAACCCGATGACCTCCTGGCCCCACGGGCTCTTCGCGTGGCCCTCGAACTCGACGTCGAGCTCGACCTGGCGCGTGACGTCGCGGATCGTCAGGTCGCCGACCAGCTTGAACTCGCCGCCGGAGAAGCCGGTCACGCGGGTGCTCTTGAAGGTCAGCGCCGGCCACTTCTCGACGTCGAGGAAGTCGGCGCTGCGAAGGTGACCGTCCCGGTCGGCCACGCCGGTGTCGATGCTGGCGGCGTCGATCTCGACCTCGACGTGCGACTCCAGCGGGTCCTCGGCGATGACGATGGTGCCCGTCGCCTTGGTGAAGCCGCCGCGGACCTTGCTCACCATGAGGTGCTTGGCGACGAAGCTGACCCGCGTGTGCGCCGGGTCGATGTCGAACTTGCCCGGCGTCGGGATCGTGACGCCGTTGTACTCGCGGGTGCCGACCGGTGCGGTCATGATGCCCTCCAGATGAGCTGTGGTGGAGAAGTTTGCTGAAGCAAATATACTCACGGCAGAGTCTCGCTTGTCAAGCTCTTCTGATAGACTGCCACTGTGACCGACGAGATGCTTGAAGATCCGCGAATCACTGCCATGGGCCTGTTCGTCGAGGCCTTCACCGGTGTGACCGCGCGTCTCAACGTCCAGCTGGCCGAGCACGGCCTCGGCAACGTCGACTTCGAGGTGCTGGTCAGGCTCGCCCGGTCGCCGGGCGGCGAGCTGCGGATGACCGACCTCGCGGCGCAGACCGGCCTGTCGACCAGCGGCGTGACCCGGGTCGTCGACCGCCTGGAGCGCGACGGCCTGGCGACCCGCCGCGCCTGCCCGACCGACCGGCGCGGCTCGTTCACCGTCGTGACGCCCGCCGGCGTGGCCAAGATGCACGAGGTCCTGCCGGACCACCTCGCGCTGATCGACGAGTGGTTCACCGGCCGGCTGTCGCCTGAGCACCTGGAGACGCTGCTCAGCGGTCTCCGCACGATCCGTGACGCCGTCCGCCCCGGCGCCACCTCCGGCGTCGCGGACCAGAGCCGCACGACCGAAACACACCGCGCCGCGTAAAAGCCGCCCGGCACGACCGAAGCACACCGCGCCGCGTAGAAACCGCCCGGCGCGACGAAGCACACCGCACCGCGTGAACCGGCACGCCGAGACACCAGCCGGGCGACCGGACACCGCGCCGCGTGAACGGAAAGAAAGCGACCGGCAGGATCACCGGCAGCTTCCGCCGACCCGAGGTCGTGAAACCCCCGCAAAGCCGCATTCCGGGCCATCGACTTCGTTAGTGTCCGCCCGGGGAAGAAACACCCCAGGGGGACCGGCACGGACGAAGCAGGTGGGAAGGCAACACGCGCCCGGGGGGTCTTCGTCCGTGCCCTACTGCTCGGGCGACTCCAGCAGCGCCCGCTCCCGCGGCAGCAGCGCCAGCCCACCCCGTGCGCGGATCCCGGCCAGCTCGCCCAGCACCCGCTCCCGGTCGTCCGGCGCGGCGCAGGCGGCCAGTGCGACGAGCGCCTCCAGCACATCGCGGATGTCATCGCGACCGGCGAGCAGGTTCGCCGCGGATTCGAACGCGACCGCCGCCGCCGGCCGGTCTCCCCGCGCCAGCGCGAGATAGCCCCCGATCATCGCCGTGAACCCGGCGCTCCCGGGCAGCTCGGCCAGCTCGACGAGGACATCCGCCGCCTCCTGCGGGCGCCCCGACTCGGCGAGCGCCTGCCCGAGCGTGCCGAGCGCCCGGACGTGGTGGGTGGGGTCGCCGACCTCCGCGGACGCGAACGCCGCCCGGCGGGCCAGGTCGACGGCCTCGTCGAAGCGGCGGTCCAGGCGCGCGACCTCCGCCAGGTTGGCCTGGGTGAGGGCCTGGACGCGGGCGTCACCGGCCTCGGCGGCGCGCCGCCCGGCGCCGGCCAGCCGGCGGGCCGCGGTGGCCAGGTCACCGGTGCGGATGTCGTGCCACGCCAGGTTGTTCTGCGAGACGGCGATCTCGCGGATCCGGCCGGTCCGGATCGCCAGCCCGAGCATCGCCTCGGCGTGCCGGCGGGACTCGTCGGCGCCGCCGACCGCCTGCCAGACCCCGGAGAGGACCCCGCGGGCGGCGAACTCCCCCGCCGCGTCCCCGTGCGCGACGAGCACCTCGAGCGCCGCCTCGGTCGGCCAGAGCTCGGCAAAGCCCCGCCCGTGCGCCATCGCGAGCATCCCCGCCGCGACCTGCGCTGTCGCCCGGATCAGCGGGTCGCAGCCGGCGGTGCGCGGGTCGTCGAGCAGCCGCCGCAGCAGCCTGTGCGCCTCGACGTCCCGGCCCCGCAGCCGGCACCAGCGCGGGATCGCCCCGGCGAGGCGCAGCGCGATCACGGGTTCGCGGACGGCGGCGTACCGCAGCGCCGTCCGGATGTCGCTGTTGAGGTAGTCCAGGCGCGACACGGCGGCACCGCTGGCCGGCCCGACGAGGTCGGCCGCCAGCCGGACGGCGAGGCGGGTGATGACCTCGGCGTGCCGGATGCGCAGGGCGCGCAGTTCGAGGTGCTCGACGCAGCGCTCGGTGGCGAAGTCGCGGACCACGTCGAGGAGGCGGAAGCGCAGGTCGCCGGGGCCGCGGACGCTGACGAGGCCGAGCCCGACGAGCCGGTCGAGCACCGCCTCGGCGTTGAACCCGAGCAGCGCCTCGGCCAGCTCCAGCGACCACCGTCCCCGAAACATCGCCAGCCGGCGCAGCGCGGCCTGCTCCGGCTCGTCCAGCAGGTGGTAGCTCGCGGCGACGGCGTCGCGGAGCCGCTGCCCGGCAGGGTCGGTGGCGGCGAGGTCGAGGACGCGGTTGCCGTAGCGGGACAGCAGCTCCGGCAGCTCGAGGACCCGTCCGCGGGCGGCGGCGAGCTCGATCGCGAGCGGCAGCCCGTCGAGGCGCCGGACCAGCTCGGCGACCGCCGGGATCTCCGCGTCGGGCACCGGCTCGCGCCGCACCTGCCGGAGCCGGTCGAGGAACAGCGCGACCGCCGGCACGCGACGCGCGTCGGCCGCGGAGCCCGGCGCGGACGGCGGCAGCTCCAGCGGCTCGACCTGCCAGTCGACGGCGCCGGGGACCGCGCCCGCGAGCGGGCGCCGGCTGGTCGCGAGGATCTTCACCGACGGCACCCGGGCCCGCAGCCAGCCGATCGCCTTGACCGCGCTGCGGTGCGAGCGGTCGATCCCGTCGAGGACCAGCAGCGCCGGCCGGTCGGGCAGCTCCTCGGCGCGGGCGACCCCGAAGACGGCGGCGACCGCGGCGAACACGTCGGTCGGCTGGGACACGTCGGTGATCGTCACGGAGACCGCGGTGCCGCTGGTCGCGTGCGCGACGGCGTGGGCGAGCCCGGTCTTGCCGACGCCCGCGAGGCCGACGAGCGCGACCAGGTCGGCGTGCGCCAGCAGGTCGAGCAGCTCGGCGACGTCGGCGTCGCGGCCGATCAGCGCCGGCGCGGTCGGCAGCGGCAGGGTCGCCGGGGCGGCGGTGACGGTGCCGGTGAGGAAGTCCTCGCGGTCGGTGCCGACGAGGTCGAGGGCGTCGGCGAGCAGCGCGAGGGTGCCCCGCTGCGGCCGCGCGACCCTGCCCCGCTCCAGCTCACGCAGCGTGCGCACGCCGAGGCCGGCCCGTGTGGCCAGCTCCTCCTGGGTCAGTCCCCGGGCCAGGCGGCGGGTCCGCAACGCGGCGGCGAACCCTGCCCCGGCGCCCCGCGGATCATGATCCGCAACTGGAGACATGTTGTGGAAGGGTACTTATCGGAGCCGTCTGGAAGTAGCCAGGCGTCGGAACTACGACGGTTATCGATGCGTTACCTGCCGGTGGCGCGGTTGTTGCCAAGGGCGGGCACCTCGACGGTCTCATCCTCCGCGACCGGCTTTCCGGCCGCCGCCGGCCTGCGCCTGCCCAGCTGCTTGAGGAAGGTCGGCGCCCACCAGTTCCAGCTGTCGAGCATCGTCATGAGGGCCGGCAGCAGCAGCCCCCGCACCACCGTGACGTCGATGACCACGGCGACCGTCATGCCGACGCCGATCTCCTTCACCGCGACCAGCCCGCCGACCGCGAAGCCGAGGAACACGATGACGATGCAGATCGCGGCCGCCGTCACGACCGGGCCGGACTTCGTGATGCCGCGCAGGACCGCCCGGTTGGTGTCGGGGCGCCGGTCGTACTCCTCCTTGATCCGCGCCAGGAGGAAGACCTCGTAGTCCATCGACAGGCCGAAGATGAACACGAACAGCAGCACCGGCGTCGTCAGGTCGATGCCGCCCCAGGAGTCGAAGAAGAGCGGGATCTGCCCCCAGCCCCACTGGAACACCACGACCAGGACGCCGAGCGTGGCGATCAGGGTCAGCAGGTTCATCAGGACGGCCTTGAGCGGGATGACGACCGAGCCGGTGAGCATGAACAGCACCGCGACGGTCACGATCAGCACGATGAGCGCCGCGATCGGCAGCCGGCGGGCGAGGGAGTCCTGGTAGTCGACGACCTCGGCGCTCGGGCCGGTGACCCACTTCGGAAACGGCGTGGGCATGGCCCGCACCTTGCGCACCAGGTCGAGGCCCTCCTGCCCGCCGACCTCGCCCTTCGGGGTCAGGTCGAGGACCGTCCAGCCCTTGGGCACGTCGGGGCGCACCTCCTGGCGGAACACCTGGCCGGAGAGGTCCTTGCTGACCTGGTTCATGAACATGCGGACGTCGGCGCGCTCGGGACCGGCCTCCAGCAGCACGACCACGTCTTCCGGGTGCTCGTCGTTGAACTTCTTCTGCAGCGCGTCGTACGCCTGCCGCGCCTCGTTGCTGTGCGGCAGTGCCCGCGCGTCGGAGTTGGCGAAGTTCGCCCCGAGCAGCGGCGCCGCCAGCACCAGCAGGCCCACGGTCACGCCGACCGCGACCGCCGACGGCGACTGCTGCGCCTTGGTGGCCAGCTTCGCGAGCAGGTCGGTCTTGAAGGTGAACCGGCCCTCGCCGGTCGCCGGGATCCTGTCCTTCGCGAGCGAGAGCAGCGCCGGCACCAGCGTCAGCGCCGCGACCGTCGCCAGCACGACGACGGCGGCCCCGCCGAGCGCGACCGCGGCGAGCAGCGGCTCGGCGAACACGGTCAGCCCCGCGAGGGTCGCCGCGACCGCGACGCCGGAGATCGCGACCGCCCGGCCGGACCGCGCGACCGCCTCGACGAGCGCCTCGGCCGGCTCGTGCGTGAGCCGCTCCTCCCGGAACCGGGCGACGATGAGCAGCGAGTAGTCGACGGCGAGCCCGATCCCGAGCAGCGTCACGACGTTCAGGGAGTATTCGCTCACCTTCGTCGCGAAGCTGAGCACCAACAGCAGCAGCAGCGACCCCGTGACCCCGACGACCGCGACCGCGAGCGGCAGCCCGGCGGCGACCACCCCGCCGAAGATCAGCACCAGCACGACGAGCAGCGCGACCAGCGCGATGCTCTCCCCGATCGCGAGGTCCCGCACCGACTGCTCGCCGAACGCCCGCTCCGCGATCTTCGTCCCGCCGACCGTCACCTTCGGCGCCTCGATCAGCTTCAGGCGCGCCTTGACCTTGTCCTCGAGCTTCTCGCGGGCGGCCTCACCGAGCTTCGGGTCGAGCTCGACCCGCACCGTCGAGCTCATGTTGTCGGCGCCGATCTGCCCGCCGGGGCCGTTGTAGAGGTCGTTGACCTCCTTCACCCCGGCCATCGCCTTGATCTCCTGGCTGGCCTTGGTGACGCTCGCGTTGAGCCCCGGGTCGTAGACGTCCTTGCCCTCGATGACGGCGATGACCATCGACCCTTCGGGCGCCAGCTCGTCGATGCGCTGCTGCGCGATCGCCGACTCGCTGTCGGCCCGGTTGGTGGTCGTGGTGGCGAGCCGGTCGAACAGCGCGCCACCGAAGACGGCACCGGCCACGGTCACAGCCAGCCACACCCCGATGACAGGCCACCGGTAGCGGTCCATGAGCGTGCCCAGTTTCGCGAACATCGCAGTATGCAAGCACGGCAGTGGAGCGCGGCGAAATCCTCCGTCTTGTTAGAGACCCAACGACCGCGAGATGATCATCCGCTGTACCTCCGACGTGCCCTCACCGATCTCCAGGATTTTCGCGTCGCGCCACATGCGGGCCACCGGCGTCTCGTTCATGAAGCCGTAGCCGCCGTGCACCTGGGTCGCCTCGCGGGCGTTGGTGACCGCGGCGTCGCTGGCCTGCAGCTTCGCGATGGCGGCCTGGCGCTTGAACTCCCGGCCGTTCACCAGCCGGGACGCCGCGTCGTAGTAGGCCAGCCGGGCGGTGTGCGCGCGGGCCTCCATGTCGGCGAGCTTGAACTGGATCGCCTGGTACTCACCGATCGCCTTGCCGAACGCCCGGCGCTGCTTGGCGTAGGCCACCGACTCGTCGACGCAGCCCTGGGCGAGCCCGACGCCGAGCGCCGCGAACGCGACCCGCCCCTCGTCGAGGATCTGCAGGAACTGCGCATACCCGCGGCCACGCTGCCCGAGCAGGTTGGCGGCCGGCACCCGGCAGTCGGAGAAGCTCAGCTCGTGCGTGTCGGAGGCGCACCAGCCGACCTTGGAGTAGCCGGGCTGGACCGTGAAGCCGGGCGTGCCGCTCGGCACGATGATCGAGGAGAGCTCCTTGGAGCCGTCCGGGTTGACCCCGGTGACGGCCGTGACGGTGACCAGGGCGGTGATGTCGGTGCCGGAGTTGGTGATGAAGGCCTTGGAGCCGTTGATCACCCATTCGCCGGTGGCCTCGTCCAGCACCGCGCGGGTCTGGGTGCCGCCCGCGTCGGAGCCGGCGCCCGGCTCGGTGAGGCCGAAGGCGGCCAGCGCCTCGCCGGTGACGAGCCGCGGCAGCCACTGGGCCCGCTGCTCGTCGGTGCCGAAGCGGTAGATCGGCATGGCACCGAGGGAGATGCCGGCCTCCAGGGTGACCGCGACGGAGGAGTCGACGCGCGCCAGCTCCTCCAGGGCGACGCAGAGGGCGAAGTAGTCGCCGCCCATGCCGCCGTGCTGCTCCGGGAAGGGCAGGCCGAAGAGGCCCATCTTGCCCATCTGGCGCACGATGTCGTACGGGAACGCGTGCCGCTCGTAGTAGTCGCCGATGACCGGTGCCACGACGTCGTTGGCGAACTCGCGAACGCTCTGACGGAGGGCCTCGAGCTCCTCGCCGAGGGTGAAGTCGACCATGACGGGTACCTCTCAGACGGGCGTGACGCCGTGACGGCGGCGCGAGAATTGACGGTCTTTCCCGGTGGCGGCGGCGAACCGGCGGGCCACCTCGTCGCGCAGCGCGCCCGGCTCGACGACCGTGTCGACGACCAGCTCGCTGGCCAGGCGCATGATGTCGATGTCGCGCTCGTACTCGGCCCGGGCCGAGGCGACGAACGCGGCGCGCGCCTCGTCGTCGGGCAGCGCGGCGATCTTGTTGGCGTAGACCGCGTTGACGGCCGCCTCCGCCCCCATCACGGCGATCTTGGCGGTGGGCAGGGCGATGGTGGCGTCGGGCTCGAACCCCGGGCCGGCCATGGCGTAGAGGCCGGCGCCATACGCCTTGCGGACCACGACGCAGAGCTTGGGCACGGTCGCCTCGGAGATCGCGGTGATCATCTTGGCGCCGTGCCGGATGATGCCCTGCTTCTCCACGGCCGAGCCGACCATGAAGCCGGGCACGTCGGCGAGGAAGAGCAGCGGCACGTTGAACGCGTCGCAGAGCTGCACGAACCGGGTCGCCTTGTCGGCGGAGTCGACGAAGAGCACGCCGCCCTTGAACATCGAGTTGTTGGCGACGACGCCGACGGGCCGGCCGTCGATGCGGGCGAAGCCGACGGTGAGCTCCCGCGCCCACAGCGCCTGGATCTCGAAGAACGAGCCCTCGTCGACGAGACCGCGCACGAACTTGCGCATGTCGAAGGCCTGCCGCTCGCTGACGGGGATCTCCGGCAGGCCGGTGGCGGCAGCCGCCGCGGCGACCGGCGCGGGCTGCGTCCAGTTGGACGGCAGGTAGGACAGGTAGCGACGGACCGTCTCGATCGCCTCGGCCTCGGTCTTGCACAGGAAGTGCCCGACGCCGGACTCCGTGCAGTGCACCCGCGCGCCGCCCATCGCCTCGAGGGTGGTCTTCTCGCCGGTGACCATCTCGACCATCCGGTCGGAGCCCAGGTACATCGACGCGTTGCCCTCGACCATCGCGACGACGTCGCAGAAGGCGGGGATGTAGGCGCCGCCGGCGGCCGACGGGCCGAACAGGGCACAGGCCTGCGGGATGCTGCCGCTGGCGCGGACCTGCGTGTGGAAGATGCGCCCGGCGCCCCGCCGGCCGGGGAAGAGCTCGACCTGGTCGGTGATGCGGGCGCCGGCGGAGTCCACCAGGTACACCATGGGGACGCCGGTGTCGTAGGCCTTCTCGATGATCCGGATGATCTTCTCGACGGTGCGGGCGCCCCAGGAGCCGGCCTTGACCGTGGAGTCGTTGGCCATCAGGCAGACCGGGCGGCCGTCGACGGTCGCGGTGCCGGTGATGACGCCATCGGCCGGCAGGCCTTCGGCCAGCACGTTGGCGAACATCCCGTCCTCGACGAAGGTTCCTTCGTCGACGAGCAGGGCAATCCGCTCACGGGCGAAGAGCTTGCCCCGGGCAGCGTTGGCCGCGTGGTACTTCTCGGCACCGCCGGCCTCGACACGCTTCCGAAGCTCCTCCAACATGGCGCGACCTCCGCGTCAGCAACCTGAACGATCGTTATGCCTAACGATCGTTCAGGTTAGCCGAAGCGGAGGTCAAGTACCAATGGCTCGTCGGGCACGGGTCGGTGTGCACCCGGCGGGACCCCGGGTCCCCCTGCGGATCAGAGGGACCCCGGTACCGGTGTCAGCAGGAGTACGCGACCGCGCCGCCCTGGCTGGACGCCTGCGAGAAGCCGAACAGGCTGATCGCGTTGCCGCTGATGTTGACCGGCACCTGCAGCGTGGTGTCGAACTGGTTGCCGTTCAGCAGACCGGCGTTGTAGCCCGTGGTCCAGTCGCTGCACGAGTTCTTGACGGCGGTCGCGCCGCCACCGTTGCTCCAGCCGCCGCCGTTGCCGCGCCCGTGGTGCCCGTGGCCACGGCCGTGACCCCGGTCGTCGTCGCCGTTGCCGGCGCCGTTGCCGTAGCCACCGTTGCCGTTGCCGTTGCCGTAACCGCCGTTGTTCTGGCCGTTGCCGTAACCGCCGTTGTTGTTGCCGTTGCCGCCACCGTTGCCGTAGCCGCCGTCGTTCGCGGTGCCGGTGCCGGCGCCGTTGCCACGGCTGTGCTCGCTGGTGACCTTCTTGGTCTTCGCCTTGCCGTGCGACGCGGAGGCGCCGTGCGAGCTCATGTTGCTGGCGTTGCCCGCGGCGTTGCCGTACGCGCCGGGGTTGCCGTTGCTGCCACCGTTGCCGTAGCCGCCGTCGTTGTCGGCGTCGTCGTCACCGTAGCCGCCGTTGCCGCCACCGTTGCCGTTGTCGTCGTCGTCCCAGTCGCCGTTGTCGCCGCCGTGACCGTGGCCGTGGCCGTGCCCGTGGCCGTTGCCACCGCCGTTGCCGCCGCCCCAGCCATCGCCGTCGACGGCGACCGCGCCGCCGCCGCAGGAGGCGCTGGAGAAGCCGAGCACCGCGATCGCGTTGCCGCAGACGTTGATCGGCGCCTGGACCGTGGTGTCGAACTGGTTGCCGTTGAGCAGGCCCGCGTTGTAGCCCGTGGTCCAGTCCTCGGTGGTCGCGCTCTCGGTGGAGGCGCTCTCACCCTTGACCGCCCAGGCACCGCCGGCGCTCTGCGCGCTGGAGAAGCCGAACAGGCTGATCGCGTTGCCGCTCAGGTTGACCGGCAGCTGCAGCGTGGTGTCGAACTGGTTGCCGTTGAGCAGGCCCGCGTTGTAGCCCGAGGTCCAGTCCTCGGTGCGGTTGCCGGTGCTCTCGGTGTAGTCGTCGGCGTCGGCGGTGTAGCCACCGTTGTTGTTCCCGGTGTAGCCACCGTTGTCGCCGCCGTTGCCGCCACCGTTGCCACCGCCGTGCCCGTGGCCCCGGCCGTGGCCGTGCCCGTGACCCCGGCCGTTGTCGGAGGCCATGCCGCCCTTGACGGCGTACGCGCCGCCCTGGCTGGACGCGCTCGAGAAGCCCAGGACGCTGACGGCGTTGCCGCTGACGTTGACCGGCACCTGGAGGGTGGTGTCGAGCTGGTTGCCGTTGGCGACGCCCGCGTTGTAGCCGGTCGTCCAGTCCTCGGTGGTGGCGCTCTCGGTGTCGACCGCCGCGGCGCCGCCACCGCAGGACGCGTCGGCGAAGCCGAGCACCGCGATCGAGTTGCCGCAGACGTTGACCGGCAGCTGGAGGGTGGTGTCGAACTGATTGCCGTTCAGCAGGCCGGCGTTGTAGCCAGTCGTCCAGTCGGCGTGCGCGGCCCCGCCCGAGATGAGCAGGAAGCCCGCGGAAAGCACGCCCACGTTGAGCGACTTACGAACCCACGTCTTCATGGTGAAAGTGAGACCCTTCGGTAGGTGTTTCTGTTCAGTGCTGCTTGCGTGGGCGCGGATCGGAGCCGCGAAACCTGCGTGCGGGCAGGCTCTGCCCGGCTCCGCCCTGTCGACGTGCGCCCGGATGGTGCGTGTTCGGTGTTGCGAGATGCCGCGATGTGGTCGATGCGGATCGATGCTGGCCCAGGGGACCCTGGCTGGCTCCGGCTCGGCCCGCTTCGCTTCGCGTCGGCTGGCCGGCCGGCCTCAGTCGGGTGAGACTGTCGGCTTCTCGGCTGCGAGCAGCCGCAGCTCGGCGTCTTCGACCGCATCCAGCCTGAAGGTGACCACCTTCGTGCCGGCCGGAGCGGCGGGCAGCGTGGCGGCGGCGCCACCGTCGTGGTTGAGGCCCGAGCCGGTGCCCGGAACTCCCGAGGTGATGCCGGCCGCCGGCGCCGGAACGGGCGCCGGGCGGGGCAGCAGCGGCACGTGGCGCGTGCCCTGCGCTTCGGTCCGGTCCGCGACCGGCTTCTCGTGCGTGGCGTCGCCGGCGTCGAGCCGGTCGAGCTGACCCATGGCACGGGAGACGACGACGCGTGTCGAGTCGACGCCGGCACGGGAGGTGCCGGTCGCCGCGGCTACGACGTCGCCGGGTGACCCGACGCCGACCGGCTCGGCCTGGACGGCCGGCTCTTGCGTCTGCGTCTTGCGGGCGATCGTGATGCCGGCTTTTGCCGGCCTCTTGGTTCGTGAGTTCGTGGCGCTCGACGCGTTCACCGTCGTCAAGCGGGGCATCTTGGTGGACGCCGGAGTGGCGGCTTTGCCGGCCGCCTTGTCCGTGACCCCGTCGGTCGTGGCCAGGACCGTGCCCGTCACCGGTCGCAGGACGGTCAGCACCGTCCCGGTGAGCAGGTCACCCCTCGACTCGCGCGGCGACACCCCGGAAGGCGCGCCGGAGGACACCCTGGAAGGCACACCGGTGGACCCGATGTGACCGAAGGTGTGGCCACTGGAAGAGGCGTGACCATCAGCGCCGTGACGGCTGCCGCCGGCGCCGAGGTCGAGCAGGTCGAGTCCCGTCCCGCCGCCCCCGGTGACCAGGTTGGTCACCGGCGCGATCAGGGAGGTCCCGGACGCGAAACCGTCCGAGCCCGACGACTCCGAGGCGTGCGCCGCCGACGCCGACAGCAGCCAGGCCACGCCGGCGAAACCGGCGACGACCAGACCCTTGACGGCGAAACGGGCAGCAGACCGGGCACAGGGGGCCGTGCGCGGGTTGCGCTCGCTCCTTGACCGGGCCATGGCTGCCTCTCAGTACGGGCTCGCTGCCGGGCGGGTCGCCCGACATCTGACAGTTCCGTACTGAGCAACGAATCGTCCCGGCCGGGGACACGCCACTATCCCGGCGAATCGGGCACAAGTGGGACAGCAGGCGTCAGAAAGGGATTCGCGGACCGGCCTTGAGCACGCCCGATGGCAGCTCCCGCCCGACGATCTCCTGCGCCATCGCCGCCGCCTCGATCATCGCCTTGAGGTCGATGCCGGTGTCGTGGCCCATGTCGTGCAGCAGGTGCACGACCTCCTCGGTGGCGACGTTGCCGGTGGCTCCCGGCGCATACGGGCAGCCGCCGAGCCCGCCGACGCTCGCGTCGAACTCGGTGATGCCCAGCTGCATCGCGGTGAGGATGTTCGCGAGGGCGGCGCCGCGGGTGTTGTGGAAGTGCAGCAGCAGCGGCAGATCGGGGTGGCGGTCGCGGACGAGGCCGACGACGTCCTGCACGCGGCGGGGGGTGGCCATGCCGGTCGTGTCGCCGAACGCGACACGGTCCGCGCCGTCGGCGACCACCCGGTCGACGATGCCGGCCACCCGCGCCGGGTCGATGTCGCCCTCGAACGGGCAGCCGAAGCTGGTGGAGATGATCACCTCGGCGGTGGCGCCGGCGCCGTGCAGCAGCGCGATCAGCGCGGCGATGTCGTCGAGCGACTCGCCCGTCGACCGGTTCACGTTGCGCTGGTTGTGCGTCTCGGACGCCGACACGACGACCTCGATCTCGCCGAAGCCGGCCTTGAGCGCCCGCTCGGCGCCCCGCGAGTTGGGCACCAGCGCCGAGTAGTGCACCGCGGGGTTCTTGACCGCGGCGGCCCACACCTCGTCGGCGTCGGCCATCTGCGGGATCGCCCTCGGGTGGACGAACGACACCGCCTCGATCCGGCCGACACCGGTCGCGGAGAGCGCGTCGAGCAGCCGTACCTTGGCGGCGGCGGGGACGGGGTCCTCGTTCTGCAGACCGTCGCGGGGCCCGACCTCACGGATGGAAATGAAACTCACCGCGCACCTCCTGGGCGCATCCGGCTCACGATGCCGGTGTCGTAGTCACCGGAGAGGAACTCGGCGTTGTCGAGCAGCTCGGCGAAGAACGGCAGGTTGACCTTCGGCCCCACGACCTCGAACCCGGCGACCGCGGCGCGCAGCTTCGCCAGCGCGTCGGCGCGGTCGGTGCCGTGCACGACGAGCTTCGCCATCAGCGAGTCGTAGTTGGGCGTGACGACGTTGCCCGGCCCGTACCCGGCGTCGACGCGCACCCCGTCGCCGGTCGGCTCGACCCAGGTCGTGATCGCGCCGGGGCCGGGCAGGAAGCGCTTCGGGTCCTCGGCGTTGACCCGGACCTCGACGGCGTGGCCGGTGACGCGCAGCGCCGCGGGGTCGAAGGTCGGCGCGAGGCCGGACGCGACCCGCAGCTGCTCCTCGACCAGGTCGATGCCGAACACGGCCTCGGTGACCGGGTGCTCGACCTGCAGGCGCGTGTTCATCTCCAGGAAGAAGAACTGCCCGGAGGTCGGGTCGAACAGGCACTCGACGGTGCCGGCGTTGCGGTAGCCGACCGCCTCGCCCGCCCGGACGGCGGCGGCGAGCAGGTCGGCGCGCTGCCGCGGGTCGAGGGCCGGCGACGGGGTCTCCTCGACGAGCTTCTGGTTGCGCCGCTGCACCGAGCACTCGCGCTCGCCGAGGGCGACGACCCGGCCGTCGGCGAGGCCGAGGATCTGCACCTCGACGTGGCGGACGCGGGGGAAGTAGCGCTCGATCAGCACCGAGCCGTCGCCGAACATCCGCTCGGCGAAGCCGCGGACCTTCTCGTACTCCACGACCAGGGCGGCCTCGTCGGCGGCGACCGCCATGCCCATGCCACCGCCGCCCGCGGCGGCCTTCACCATCACGGGGAAGCCGATCGAGGCCGCGGCGGCGACGGCGTCCTCGACAGTGGTGGCGGGGTCGGTGCTGCCCGGCGCGACCGGCACGCCGGCGGCGGCCATGAGGTTCCTGGCGTTGATCTTGTCGCCCATCGCGGCGATCGCCTCCGGCCCGGGACCGACCCAGATCAGGCCGTGCTCGGTGACGGTGGCGGCGAAGGCCGCGTTCTCCGACAGGAAGCCGTAGCCGGGGTGGATCGCCTCCACGCCGGTCGACTTCGCCGCGGCCAGGATCGCTTCGGTGTTGCGGTACGACTGGGCCGGGTTGGCCGGCCCGATCAGCACCGCCTCGTCGGCCTCACTGACAAAGGGCAGCCCGGCGTCGGCCTCGGAGTGCACGGCGACGGTGTGGATCCGCAGCCTGCGCGCGGTACGGATGATCCTGCGAGCGATCTCTCCGCGGTTGGCGACGAGCAGCGAACTCAGCATGCGGACCGCTCCTGTGGATAACTCTGTGGGTTAACACGTGACTGGCCTGTGGATAACCCTCGGAGGGTCACCCTTGCAGCGCGGAGAGTGTCGCGGCGCGCAACAGCTCGGCACGGCGGGTCCGGTCGACCTCGCCGCCGAGGAACGGCGTGGAGTTCATCAGACCGAAGGCGGCGTGGGCGAGGACGCGGGCCTCCCCGGCGTTGAGCTCGCCGCGCAGCGCGGTGAGCGTGCTGACCCACTCCTCGACATAGAGCCGCTGCAGGCGCCGGATCTGCCGGCGGGGCTCCTCGGGCAGCCGGTCGAGCTCGTGCAGGTGCAGCGCGATGACCGCCGGGTTGGCGAGGGCGAACTCGACGTGGAAGTCGACCAGCGTGGCGAGCGCGGCGGCCGGGTCGTCGGACGAGTCGGCGATGCGCTTCTGCCCGCCGTCGAGCAGCTGCTCGCTGACCGGGATGAGCGCGGCCGCCAGCATCGCCTCCTTGCCGGCGAAGTGGTGGTAGAGGGCCGGGCCGGTCACGCCGGCCGCCGCGCCGATGTCGTCCATCGACACGCCGTGATAACCGCGGGTCGCGAAGAGCCCGACGGCGATCTCGAGGATCTCCTCCCGCCGTGAGCGGCGGCGTTGTCCGGCAGGCCCGGCACCGCGGGTCTGTGCAGGTGGGCGCACGGACGATTGCTCCAGCGTCATGGGGAAAGCCTAACCTTGTGTCAAGACAACTGCTGAACGGTCGTTAAGTTTGTCACTGCCCGAGGTGGAGCTGACGGATCTCGGCGGCCTCCTCCGAGCGATCCATCGCCTCGAGCGCCTCGGCCAGCATCCAGGCCGCGTTCTGCCCCGCCTGCGAGCCCGCGGGCGCGGCACCGAGCACCGAGCGCAGCAGCGGCTCGGCCGGTGCCGGATCGCCGGAGCGCAGCAGCAGCTCGGCGTGCAGCAGGTCGGCCTCGAGGGCCTCGCCGAGCGCGCCGATGCCGCGCAGCACGTCCGCGGCGCCGCGGACCCGGGCCAGGGCCTCGTCGCCCTGGCCGGCGCCGAGCAGCACCCGCGCCGCGTCGCAGTCGAGCATCGCCCGCTGCCAGACCAGCCACGGCTCGGACGGCCCGACCGTCTGGCTCAACGACGCGGCCAGCGCGTCGGCCTCGGCGAGCGCGGCGAGCGACTCCTCGACGCTACCGGCCCAGCGCAGCGCGAGGGCCCGCATCCGGCGGTTGTACAGCTCGGCCTGGACCACCCCGGCGGCCCCGAACGCGGCCGCGGCCGCGCCGAACCGCTCGGCGGCCTGCGCGTCGCGGTCGGCCCGGTAGAGCAGCTGGGCCGCCTCCTGCAGCATCCGGCCGCGGGACTGCAGGTTGTCGAACCCGTCGAGGTTGCCGGCGAGCGTCTCCAGCAGCGCGAGCGCCTGGTCGGGCTCGTCGAGCTCCCGGTAGATCCGCGACAGCAGGTAGCGGGTGCGGTCCGCATACTCCTGGGCGCCGATCCGGTCGAGCACGTCGATCGAGCTCTCCGCCGCCTCGGCCGCGTCGAGCGGCTGCCCGGCCTGGTCATAGGCATTGGCCAGGTCGAAGCGCAGGATCGCGGCGGGCCCGTCCTCGCCGTGCGCGACGTGGTCGGCGATCGCCTCGACGAGGTCGTCGACGGCCTCGGCCGGGTGGCCGCCGGCGAGCCTGGCCCGCCCCCGGCCGACCAGCGCCGACAGCCGCGGGTCGCGCTCGACCGCGGCGGCGAGCGCGGCGTCGAACGCCTCCACCGCGGCGTCGAACTGCTCGAGGTTGGCCAGCGCGTGCCCCTGGATCAGCGCCGCGAGCGCCACCGGCGGCGGGTCGCCGAGCCGGCCATACTGCTCGCGGCAGTCGGCGGCGGCCGCCACCGCCTCCTCGAAGCGCTCCAGCACCAGCAGGCACCGGGCGCGCCGCCCGGCCAGCTCGGCCCGCAGCGCCGGGCGGGCCGGCTCCTCGGCGACCGCGGCCTCGACCGCGGCAAGGGCGTCGTCGAGCCGGTCGAGCGCCAGCAGCGGATACTCGAGCCGCAGCCGCGCCTCGGCCCGGGTGTCGGCGTCGCCGATCGCGACGATCCGCTCGGTGACCTCGGTCAGCCGGGCCAGGACCTCCTCCTGCCGGTCCTCGGCGTCGGGGGCGAGCAGCGCGCGGGCCTCGGCGATCAGCGCGGACCGCTCGTCGCCGAGCCGCCGGTGACCGGCGGCGGCCTCCAGGAACGCGGCCTCGGCCACCTCCGGCTCCTCGTCGACGCTCGCGATCCGGCCACGGCCCTCCACCCGCCGGACCGCCAGCGCGGGCGCCGGGTCGTCGAAGAGCTCGTCGAAGCGCTGCCACGCGGCCCGCGCCTCGGTGAAGCGGTACTCCTCGAACAGCTCCTCCGCCCGGTCGAGCAGCTCCGCCGGGTCGGTCGGCAGCGGGCGCGGCGCGGTGGTCACGGCGGGCGCGGCGGCGGTCCGCAGCGTGCGGGCCACGGCGCTGAGCGGCAGGTGGTCCACGAGCGGCTCGGCGTGCAGCCGGGCCTCGATGAGCCGGCCGATGTTGGCCGTGCCGTTGCGGGCGTCGAAGCGCGCCGCCAGGGCCCGCGCCCGGGCCGCGAGCCGCTCGGCGAGCACCGGCGCCGGCAGCCCCTCGGCACCCCCCGGCGCCGCCCGCTCCGCCGCCGGCACCCCGGTGATCACGACCGTGGCGTCGAGGCGGCTGAGCAGCAGCGCCGCCGCGGCGGAGAACCACATGTCGGCCTGCGGGTGCGGGGCCTTGTCGAGCCAGGTCAGGTGCCGCTCGACGATCTCCAGGCCGCGGGTCTCGTTGCCGGTCCGCGCGCAGAACACCACGTGCTCGCCGATGCGCTGCAGGTCGGCGAGGTTGCCCCGCAGACTGCGGTAGGCGCGGCGGTGCGCGTCGGCGGCCTCCGTGAGCCGGCCGGTGCGCAGATACGGCACCAGCAGCGACGTCAGGATCGACTGGGGCTGCTCGGCGCAGGTGAGGTGGCCGGCGAGCACCGGCTGGGCGAGCGCGACCGCCGCCTCGTCGTCGCCGGCCGACACCAGGTGATACACCTTCGACGTCGGGTCGCAGCCGACGCAGTCGGAGTTGTCGTCGCGGGGCGTCGCGCACCACTGCTCATACCACTCGTCCGCGGCCGGGTCGCCGATGTGCGCGGCCACGGCGTGCCGGTAGGAGTAGACGGCCTGCAGGCTGTGCCCACCGGCGCGGAAGCGGCGCTCCATGTCGTCGAGCACGTCGTGCGTGCGGCCGAGCGGCACCTCGGGGAACTTCAGCAGGCCCGACACCATGTACTTGAACTGCCACAGCAGCAGGCTCTCGGCGTGCCGGTCGAAGCGCTCCGGGTGCGCGTCATACTCCGCGCGGCACCACGAGAACGTCACGAACGACTTCGCGGTCTCCCCGCCGTGCACATACGCCGTCGTGGCCTGCATCCGCGCCGCGAAGCGCAGCTCGTCGAAGCCGCCGGCGTCGGCGTGCTGCACGATCTGCTCGACCAGCGCGATCTGGCCACTGCCATACGGCATGTGGTCGGCCTCGCGCAGCAGGGTCCAGAGCTCGTCTTCAGTCTTCATGCGCGACCGCCTTGTTGAGCAGGCCCAGGAATGAGCTGTTGAGCAGCGCGGCGTCCGCCGGCCGCAGCGGATGGTGTCCGAGCAGCAGCGCCTGACCGTACAGGCCTTCGACGGCGAGGCGCACCAGGTCCTCGTCGGCGAGCTCGCTGATCCGCCGGACCAGCGGGTTTCGATGGTTCAGCACCAACTGGGGCCGGTCCTCGTCGTCGGTGCGGGCGAGGGCGTCCAGCACGTCGGCCCACACCTCGTCGACCCGCTCCCGGGTGGCCCGCAGCTCGGCGGCGAACGCGGCCGACCGGTTCACCAGATACATGGCCGGCATGCCCGCCGGGTCGAACGCGCGCAGGACCACCTCGCAGCCGAGCCGGTCCATGGCGCGCTGCGCGCGGGCCACGAACGGCCGCCGGGCCAGCTCCAGCCCCGGCTCCAGCGCGTCGAAGTGCGTGGTCAGGTCGCTGGGCTCGACCCGCTCGATCAGCGCGCCCGGCTCGATCAGCGGCAGCCGCTCGATGAGCTGCGCGTCATACACGTAGCCGGCGTTGACCACCGGCATGCCCTGCGCCGCCGCGACCGCGCCGATCTGGCGGAACTCGTCGACCTGCACCGTGTATCGCACGAGGCCATGCTGGGCGCGGAAGTCGGCGAGCGTCATCCGGCCCGTGTTGGTCTCCATCGGCCACCAGCGCTCGACCAGGCGCAGCATCTCGTCGTCGTGCACGGCGAGCGCCTTGACGCCGAGGTGGTGGATCTCCAGGAACTCCGCCAGCCGCCGCGGGTCGCGGGTGGCGAGCCGGACCAGCCAGCCGCGCAGCTGGTCGCCGAGCGTCTCGCGGGTCGACTCGAGCAGCTGGTCCTCATACAGCGCCTCGCGGCTCGCGGTCGGGCGCAGCTCGCCGGCGTCGAAGACGCACCGCGCGAAGAACGCCCACTCGGGCAGGACGCCCTCGGCGCCCTCGGCGAGCAGCATCCGCTTGAGATAGACGCGGTGGCCGGCGCGGGCCGCCGGGTTGGCCGGGGTGGGCAGCACGAACGCGACCCCGGTCAGCCCCGCCTCGGCCACGGACAGGTCCACCACGTCGAACGGGGTGAACCCGAAGACCTCCCGGCAGTGCGCGACGAGCCGCTCCCGCCGGTTGTCGCCGCCCGCCCGCCACGGCAGGCCGTCGCCGGTGACCTGGACGTCGCCGACCTCGACGGTCACCGGCAGCAGCGAGCCATAGAGGGTGGCGAGCTCGGTCACGGTCCGCCGCAGCAGCCACTGGTCGGCGTCGCGCCGGGGCACCAGCGTCACGGTCGTGCCGACGTGCAGCCGGTCCTCGCCGGCGGGCGCGACGCTGTAGCGGCCGTCGGCGAAGCCGCGCCACAGCACCGTCGGGCTGCCTTCCGCCCTGGTCAGGACGCGGATCTCGTCGGCGACGAGGAAGCAGGAGAGCAGGCCGATGCCGAACTGGCCGAGGAAGTCGTGCCGGGCGAAGCCGAAGTCGTCGCGCTTGGAGCTGCGCCCGATCGTGGCCAGGAACTGGTGGACCTGCTCCTCGGTCAGGCCGATCCCCGTGTCGGACACGCGCAGGGTGCCGTCGCCGGTGACGTCGGGCGGGTCGATGCGCACCCGTGCCGGCGCCGCCGGGTCGAGCGCGCGCCGCGCGGTGATCGCGTCGACGGCATTCTGGAGCAGCTCGCGCACATAAACCCGCGGGCTCGCATAGAGATGGTGGCTGAGCAGGTCCACGACCCCGCGCAGGTCCACCTGGAACGTCCGATCCACGCGCGCACGCTACCGCGACCCACCGACATTCTCCGCCCCGTTCTCACCCCAGGACGTGCTCCACGGCGGTGAGCCCCGGCACGGCGACGGTCGCCACCGGTGCTCCGGTTTCCGGATGCAGCCGGTGTACGGCCTCCGCCTGCCCCACGTACAGCCCCGTGTCCGACACCGCGACGCCCCGCGCGTCGCCCGGCAGGGCCCAGGTCGCCCGCGGCGACTTCGAACCGGTGTCGAACACCTGCACCTGCCGCCCGGCCGCGAGGTACGCCGCCGAGCTGGACACCGCCAACCGGGCCCGGCCCGCCACCGCCGTGAACCGGAGCTCCTGCGTGACGGCCAGTACATCGGCGGAAATGACCGCAAGAACACCCTTGCCCGCGTCGGCGACCCACACCTCCTCGCCACGCTGTGCGATCGTCAGCCCCTCGACCGGCCCCGTGCCGAACGACGACGGCAGGTCGACGCAGACCGCCCACCCGTCGGCGACGCTGAGCGTGTGCACGAACGCGTGCACGTCCGGCCTGCCGTCCCGCGCCCCCGTCTCCGGGTGCAGCAGGTCGCGGACGTGCACGTGGTCCGGCTGGTGGCTGTACAGGGTGAAGAGCCGCTGCCGCCGGGCGTCGAAGACCGCCTGCCGCCCTTCGCCGCGCATCTGCTCCTCCGCGCCCTCCGGCACGAGGACCTTCACGCCCGCCTCCGCGTTCGGCAGGTTCAGCGCGGTGAGCTGCCCCGCCGCGAGATCGAGGACCCGCACCCGGTAGCTGTCCGGATGCTCCGGGGGCAGCATGTCCAGCACGAAGAGGCTCGTGCCGGTGGACGAGAACGCCTCGGGCTGCACGAATCCCGGCAGCTTCAGCCGGTGCCGCTCGCCCGCCGGCCCGGCGACCACGATCGTTGTCTCCAGCCGGCCCGCGGGATCGCCGTCGACGAGCGCGACCAGCCCGGCGTCGGGCGCGACCGCGGCCAGCCGGCCGGCGCCCCGCACCGTCGTCTGCGCGACGACGTCGCCGGTGCGCGCGTCGCGGGTGACGACGCGCGACGCGCCCGGCTCGGCGACGGCGCTGACGAGCCGCCTGCCGTCGGCGGTCGCGAGGGTCGCCGCGGGTGTCACCACCCGGCGGCCGGTGCCGGACTCCACGACGGTCATCCCGTCCCCGACGGAGACGGCGAGCAGCTCCCCCGGCTCCACCTTCTTCGGCTTCGAGCCGGATCCGCAGGACGCCATCAGGACGGCCCCGCCCAGGCCGAGCAGTTCACGACGCTTCATGCCCACCACGAGCCGCGATCCGCCGGCGCCGTTCCCGGCCCGCATCGACTATTTTCGGCGGGTGGATCTCCGTGCCGCGCTCGACAGCCTGACCGGTCTCTCCGTCGGTGACGCGCTCGCCGCGCCGTTCGAGATGCACCCGCCGCTGCCCGCCGGTGCCGGATTCGCCCCGCCGCCGGCGCCGTGGCGCTGGACCGACGACACCGAGATGGCCTGCACGCTGCTGGAAGGGCTCCGCCGGGACGGCCGGGTCGACCAGGACTGGCTGGCGGGCGCGTTCGCGCAGCGCTGGAGCCGCGACCGGGGCTACGGCCGCGGCGCGCGGTCGCTGCTGACCAGCATCGACGAGGGTGTCCCGTGGCGGGTCGCCGCCGGCGCGCTGTTCGCCGGCCGCGGCTCCGCGGGCAACGGTGCGGCGATGCGGGTCGCGCCGCTGGGCGCGTTCTTCTCCGGCGACCCCGACGTCGCGGCGCGGCAGGCGGCGCTGTCGGCGGAGGTCACCCACCGGCATCCGGAAGGCGTGTCGGGTGCCGTCGCGGTCGCCCTCGCGGGGGCGCTCGCGGCCCGGCACACGCCGCGCGAGTCGCTGCTGCGCATGGTGCTCAACGCATTGCCGCCGTCCGACGTCCGGGACGGCATCGGCCGCGCCGCCCGCATGGCGGAGGCGTCCGATCCCGGGGAGGTCGCCGCGGAGGTCGGTAACGGCGCGCACGCATTGGCGCAGGACACCGTGCCGTTCGCGCTGTGGGTGGCCGCGCGGTATCTCGACGACTATCCGGAGGCATTGGCGGCGTGTGTACGGGTGGGCGGCGACACCGATTCGATGTGCGCGATCGCCGGCGGCGTCATCGCGGCGCACACGGGCGTCGGCGCACACGGTGACACGGTCGGCGTGCCGCCGGAATGGATCGAGTCACGTGAACCGCTACCCACGTGGGGCTGAACACTCTACGTGACAGTTGAACGGTAATTCACCCGAACGATCACGCCGGACCAGGTTTCCACGAAGATGGACTGAGCAGCACATTCACCCCGGAGTCCCATCCGGGCGTATCAAGGTTTTTTGGCAGGCCCGGGGGTAACAATGTGCTCATGTCACACCCTGCCGCGACCTATCGCCTCGGTATCGTGTCGACCTATCTGCCTCGCCGTTGCGGGCTCGCGACGTACACCGCGGACCTGCGGGAGGCACTTGGTGTCGCCAGCGACGATCTGGAAACAGTCGTCGTGGCCATCGACCGTGACGGGCACAGCTACGGTGACGAGGTCGTCGTCACCATCAATCAGGACCGCATCGAGGACTACTCCGCCGCCGCCCGCGCCATGCGGGAGGCCGGCGTCCAGGTCGTGCTGATCCAGCACGAGTACGGGATCTTCGGCGGCACCGACGGCTCTCACCTGCTCGAACTGACCCGCGCGCTCAACGCGTGCGGCATTCCTTACCTGCTGACACTGCACACGGTGCTGTCGCGGCCCTCGTCCGGGCAGGCGGCGACGCTGCGCGCGCTCTGCGCCCGGGCGGCGAGGGTCACGGTCTTCACCGAGACCGCGCGCCGGGTCGCTATCCGCACCGGCGTGGCCGCCGGCCACCAGCTGGTCGTGGTCCCGCACGGCGCGCCCGAGGCGATGCGCCAGCCACCGGACCCCGCGACGCTGCGGCCCGAGCTGCGCGAGCTGCTGGACACGGTCGCCGGGAAGCCGACCCTCACCACGTTCGGCCTGCTCAGTGAGGGCAAGGGCATCGACATCGCGATCGACGCGCTGGCCGCGGTGGTCAAGGAGCACCCGGACACGCAGTACATCGTGGCGGGCGCGACGCATCCGGAGATCAAGCGGCGCGACGGCGAGGCCTATCGCGACAGCCTGCAGTCCCGCGTGGAGCTGCTGGGCCTGGCCGGCCACGTGCACTTCGTCGACGCCTTCCTGGGCCTGGACGAGCTGTCGGCCATCCTGCACGCGAGCACGCTGTTCGTGACGCCGTACCGGTCGCCGGAGCAGATCTGCTCGGGTGCGCTCACGTTCGCGCTGGGCGCGGGCCTGCCCGCGGTCTCGTCGTCCTACAGCTACGCGGAGGACATGCTCGCCGGCGGCGCCGGACGGGTGGTGCCGTGCGGCGACGACGCGGCGCTCGCCGCGGAGATCATCGACCTGCTCACCGACGGCCGCGCGCTCGCCGCCGCGAAGTCGGTGGCCGAGGCGTGCGCCGTGTGGCTGCCCTGGCCGGCGGTCGCCGCGCGGGAGGCGGAGCTGGTCGCCGACGTGCTGCGCCAGACGCAGGCCGCGACGGCCCGCCCCGGTCACTCGACCGCGGCCGCCCCGCTGCTCAACCTCGCGCACCTGGACCGGCTCACCGACGAGATCGGCATCATCCAGTTCTCGCACGGCGCCAACCCTTCGCTGGAATCCGGCTACTGCGTCGACGACGTGGCCCGGCTCGCGATCGTCGCGGCGGACCTGCTCGCGATCGGCATCGACACGAAGCAGACGGCCCAGGCGACGCGCTGGCTGCGCCAGTCGATCCGCTTCCTGACCGCCGCCTACGACCCGTCGGGCGCGATGCACAACATGCTGAGCTACCACGGCACGTGGCAGGACTGGCCGCACCAGGGCGACCACGTCGGCCGGGCCGTCTGGGCGCTCGGCGTCCTGGTCGGCACGCCGGCCGTCCCCGACGACATCCGGCGGCCGGCGGCGGCGCTGCTCGACGAGCTGGGCGCGCGCACCCACCAGCTGCCGGACATCGGGCTGCGGACCGCCGCGTACGCGCTGATCGGCCTGGCCCGGGCGGGCCGCACCGACCAGGCGGCGCCGCTGCTGCGCCGGCTCGACGAGGCGCTGGTCGCGACGTCGGCGGTGGACCCGTCGTGGCGCTGGTTCGAGCCGGAGCTGACCTACGACAACGCCCGGCTGCCGCAGGCGATGCTGCTCGGCGCGGCGCTGCTGGAAGACGACACGATGGCGGCGCGGGCGATCGCGGCGCTGGACTGGTACGCCCAGCACGTCGGGCTCGCCGACGGCACCCTGCGCTGCGTCGGCAACCGGTGGCACCGGCGGGGCGAGTCGCCGTCGGTCTGGCTGGCCGACGACGGCGACGAGCAGCCGCTGGACGCGGCCGCGATCACCGAGGCGATGGTCGACGCCTGGCAGTACACCGCGGACCCGGCGCTGGCGCGGCTGGCGGGCTGGGGCTACTCCTGGTTCCTCGGCAGGAACCGGGCCGGCGCGCGGCTCTACGTCGACGCGACGGGCGCCTGCCACGATGGTTTGTCTGCTACTGAGCCAAATGGGAACCAGGGTGCCGAGTCCACGCTAGCCTATTACCAAGCGCTACTCAGCCTGCTCAAGGCCGGTTTGGCCGCTCTGCCCCACCCTGTCGTCGCCACGACGCCGGTCCCGACGTCATTGCCGGTCACCGGCCCGTCACGGCCGACTCCGAACAAGGCACCGACGGGCACCCGGGCCGTCGGACGGGCCTCGGCCGGCTTCAGCGCGACCGCCCAGCCGCCCCGCCTGCGCACCACGGAGGGCCAACCTGATGCACTTTGACGCGGAGCTGTTCCACCGGGAACCCACCAATCCCCTGCTCACGGCCGGGGATTGGCCCTATCCGATCAACAGCGTGTTCAACCCGGGCGCCTGCCTGCACAACGGTGACACGGTCCTGCTGTGCAGGATCGAGGACCGGCGAGGCATCTCGCACCTGACCGTCGCCCGCAGCAAGGACGGCCGCACCGACTGGGTCGTCGACGCCAAGCCGCTGATCGCCGACGACCCGACCGACCAGCACAGCTGCTGGGGCGTCGAGGATCCCCGGGTCACGTACGTCGACGAGCTCGGCGGCTACGTGATCGCCTACACCGCGTACGGACCCGGCGGCCCCTGCGTCGCGCTCGCCCGCACCGAGGACTTCGAGTCGGTCGAGCCGCTCGGCATCGTCATGCCGCCCGAGGACAAGAACGCCTCGCTGCTGCCCCGCAAGATCGACAACCAGTACGTGCTGTTCCACCGGCCCGTGTCCGTGCTGTCCGCACGGGCCGACGTCTGGCTGTCGAAGTCCTCGGACCTGCAGGCGTGGACGACCCCCGAGCCGGTCATGCAGTCCCGCTCCGGTCCCTGGTGGGACGCCACCCGGATCGGCATGGGCCCGCCGCCGGTCGAGACCCCGCACGGCTGGCTCTGCGTCTACCACGGCGTCAAGCAGATGGTCGCGACGTCGCTGTACCGCGTGGGCCTGCTCATGCTCGACCTGGACGACCCCACGAAAATCATCCGGCGGACACCGAGCTGGGTCCTGGGCCCCGACGCCGAGTACGAACGGGTCGGCGACGTGCCCAACGTCGTCTTCCCCACCGGCCTCGTCCACGACGAGGCCCGCGACGAGCTCCGCCTGTACTACGGCGCCGCCGACCTGTGCGTCGCCATGGCCAGCGCCCGCTTCTCCGAGGTGGTCGACTACCTGGTCAGCCTGCCCGCCGAGAACGAATAGCCCTGCCATCCGAACTAGCTCTGCCAGCCGAACGGCGGCCCGCTGTCAGGGCCGCCGTTCGCCATGTTCCAGGCGCCCCACCACCCGACCTTGCCCGGCGAGCACCACCCAACCCCACCCCTCCCGGGCCGCCACCGGCGAAACGCACAGGGCCACCCCTCTCCCACCCACCCAGACATTGGTCAATGCCCAAACGCCCCATTCCTGATGGACAGAGGCCGCGGACCACACCAGGCAGCCGCTCGCCACGCACCTGGCGCCCACATACAGGGCCTACCCCCTCCACCCACCCAGACGTTGGTCAATACCCCCGCAACACCCAGCCCCTCCCGAAACGCCACCGACGAAACACACAGGGGCTACCCCTCCATCCACCCAGACGTTGGTCAATGCCCCGAAATGCCCCTTTTCCGGATAGACATAGCGCGATCCACCCACAGTTCGATCACTGATTTGAGGGTGGATCGCGCAGCGTCTGTGGAACAAATGCCAAAAATCGGGGCATTGACCAACGTATTCGCGCGGAGACGAGACCAGAGACAGAGACGGGTGTGTCGGTTGGTTCAGTGCCGGGCGGGGAGCGGGTCGAGGGCGTCGGCCGGCGTGAGGTTCGACCCGCTTGGGCAGGACGGCGGCCCCCTGCAGTGGGCCGCCGTCCTGTTTGTCGCTACTTCGGGCTGTTGCCTTTAACGACCGGGACGCGGACCAGGTTGCCCCACTCGGTCCAGGAGCCGTCGTAGTTGCGTACGTGCTGGAAACCGAGCAGATGCGTCAGCACGAACCACGTGTGGGACGACCGCTCGCCGATGCGGCAGTAGGCGATGACGTCGTCGTCCGGGGAGAGGCCGAGCTCGCCGACGTAGATCTGGCGCAGCTCGTCGACGGGCTTGAAGGTGCCGTCCTCCTGGGTCGCCTGCTTCCACGGCTTGCTGACCGCGCCGGGGATGTGGCCGCCGCGCAGCGCGCCCTCCTGCGGGTAGTCGGGCATGTGCAGCAGCTCGCCGGTGTATTCGCCGGGCGAGCGGACGTCGACCAGCGGGCGGTCGGCGGCGATGTGCCCCATGACGTCCTCGCGGAACGCACGGATCCCCGTGTCGTCCCTGGTGGGCACCGGGTAGGTGGTTTTCGGGCGATCCGGCGCGTCCTTGGTGAGCGGCCGCCCCTCGGCGATCCACTTGGACCGTCCGCCGTCGAGGATCCGCAGGTCGCGGTGGCCGAAGAGGGAGAACACCCACAGCGCGTAGGTCGCCCACCAGTTGAAGTTGTCGCCGTAGAAGACGATGGTGTCGTCGGGGCCGATGCCCTTGGCCTCGCAGAGCGCGGCGAAGCCTTCCGCGTCGAGATAGTCGCGGGTGACCTGGTCGTTGAGCTCGGTATGCCAGTCGACCTTCACGGCGCCTGGGATGTGGCCGGTGCCATACAGCAGCACATCCTCGTCGGACTCGACGACGACGAGACCGTCGTCGTGGAGCCGCTCGGCCAGCCAGTCGGTGGTGACGAGTTTCATGAGTTCAATCTAGCGGCGCGAGCTCGGGCCGTTTGGCGGTCACCATGTCCCCGGAAGACTTTCCGGTCAGCCGCCGCTTCACCCACGGGGCCAGGTGCTGCGTCGCCCAGCGCGCGTCGGCCGCCTTGCGCGACATCCACGACAGATCCTCCGGCGGTGGTGGTGCGGCCAGCCACGATGCGTCGCAGTCGACGCCGAGCGCCGTCAGCACGTGGCCGGCGACCCGGCGGTGCCCGGCCGGCGAGAGGTGCAGCCGGTCGATCCCCCACAGCCGCGGGTTGCCGAACTCGGCGTCGTCCCACATGTTCACCACGTGGGCGCCGTGCTTCGCGCCGATGCCGTCGATCGCGGTGTTGAGCGCGTCGACCCGCGGGCGGAGCATCTTGCCGCCCGGCATCCTGCCGGTCAGGTCCGCGAAGCGGAAGAGGACCACGTCGGCGCCGGTGGCCCGCAGCCGCTCGATCGTCTTGTCGAACCGCGCGACCAGGATGTCCACCTCGAACCCGCGCCGCAGCGCGTCGTTGCCGCCGCCGGCGAAGCTGATCAGGTCGGGCTTCATCGCCGTGGCGAGCGGCACCTGCTCGGCGACGATGTTGTCGAAGAGGCGGCCCCGCACCGCGAGGTTGGCGTAGCGGAAGTCCGGCAGGTCCTGGGCGAGACAGCCCGCCACCAGATCCGCCCAGCCGCGGTAGCCCTTGCCGTCCGGTCTCGGATCGTCCATACCTTCGGTGAAACTGTCACCGACCGCGACGTAGCTCGTCCACCCCGCCACCGCACAACCTCCCCATGGTCTGCATGCCTGCATCGCATCTTTTCAGGGCACCAGGGGGGTTGGAAGCGACTTTGCCACACGCCACACCTGGTTCAGCCCTTCCGGGTTCGGGTAACAAACGGGCATCAACAGCCGGGAGGGCGACCATGACGATGCAGACCGTCCGCGACGTGATGACCACCAATGTTGTGTATCTCCCGAGTGAGACGACCCTCGCCGAGGCGGCTCGCACCATGCGTGAGCAGGACATCGGCGATGTCGTGGTGGCCGACGGTCCCGGTCTCACCGGCGTGGTCACCGACCGCGACATCGTCGTGCGAGCCGTCGCGGAGCGCTGCGACCCCGCCGCCACGACGATCGGCGAGATCGTCACCCGCGACCTCGTCACGGTCCGCCCCGAGGACTCCATCCACACGGCGGCGCTGCTCATGCGCGACCAGGCCGTGCGGCGGGTGCTCGTCTGCGACGACGCGCAGGGCCTCGTGGGTATCGTCTCGATCGGGGACCTGGCCGAGGAGATCGACCCAGACTCGGTGCTCGGCGGCATCAGCAAGGCCGCACCCAACAATTGAGCGGCTAGATTTGAGGTATGGACATGCCCGGCAAGCTGGCCGCCATCGTCGACGAGTTCGCCTCCGCGCCCCGCGACGTGGTGCTGGAGATGCTGCTCGAGTTCGCTGACGCGGTCCGCCCGCTGCCGGCGTCGTTCGACGGGCACGAAGGCATGGAGCAGGTGCCCGAGTGCCAGACGCCGTTCTTCCTCAAGGCGGTGGTGACACCCACGGATCAGGTCGAGCTCCACTTCGACTGCCCGCCCGAGGCGCCGACGACCCGCGCCTTCGCGGGCATCCTGAGCGAAGGCCTCGAGGGTGCCACCGCCGCCGAGGTCCTGGCCGTCCCCACCGACCTGTACCACCGGATGGGTCTCGCCACGGCGATCAGCCCGCTGCGCGTCCGCGGCGGCACCGCCGTCCTGACCCGCCTCCAGCGCCAGGTCCGCGAGGCGGCCTCAGCGCAGGATGCCTAGCCTCCTGACCTCCGGGATCCAGGTCGGAAACTCGCCGAGCAGGCGGTCGTAGAGTTCGGCGTCGCTGACCTTCGAGATGTCGTCGACCGCGAAGAACCCGACGTTGTCCACGACCCGGCCCGCCATCCGGTCGAACCGCTCGAGAATGCCGTAGTTGCCCTTGCCCAGGCCGATGAACTGCCAGAACGTCGGCTCGCTCGCGGCGTCGCGCAGCTGGCGCTCGATCTCGGCGTTGCGGTGGACGCCGCCGTCGGAAAAGAAAAGCACCAGGGTCGGGTCGGGCACCGGGTTCGCGGCGGTCCAGCGCCGGACCTGGTCGATGACGCTCGCCTCGTTGTTGCTGCCGCCCACGCCCGAGGGCCGTTTCGGCGTCTGGGCGGCGAGCCATCCCGGCATCTCGGCGATGGTCAGATCCGGCAGCTGGCGGGCGAGGTCGGCGAACGCCCACACCTGCATGGTCCCGTCGTCGTCCAGCTGAGCGGCGACCGCGGCCATGCGCTCGACCGCCTGGCTGACGATGCCGCTCTTGTACAGCCGATGCATCGACCCCGACGCGTCGAGCACCACGATGACCCTGGCCCGGATCCCGGCGGCGCCGCGCTTCGCCAGCGACACCAGCACCTGCTGTTTACGCAGGTTGAGCCGCTGCCGGTCGGCGGCGGGCAGCCGCTCCTCGCCCTTGGTGAACCGCACCCCCGGCCGCTGCTCCGGAACAGCCGGCGCGGGCGCCGCGGGAGCCGCGGGAGCCGCGGCCTCCTCGGAGATCGAGATGCCGAAGGCGGTCGCCAGACCGGCCAGCCCGGTGTCCCAGCCCTGCCCGACCGCGCGGAACTTCCAGGCGCCCTGCCGGCGGTACAGCTCACCCACGACGAACGCGGTCTCCGTCGTGGCCCGCATATCGGTGAACCGGGCGATCTCGGCGCCGGTGGCGGTGTCGTAGACCGTGGCGTGCAGCCCGGGGACCTGCCCGAACGAGCCACCGTCCGCCGAGGCGGCGACCACGATCCGGTCGACGCCCGGCTCCACGGTCCGCAGGTCGGCGCTCACCGCGTCGTACCCCCAGCCACCTGCCTGCTGCTTCCCGTCGTGGACGACGGCGCCGCTCGGGTGCTTCGGCTGGTTGTAGAACACCATGTCGTTGTCGCCGCGCACCTTGCCCGCCGCGTCGAGCAGCAACGCCGTGCAGTCGACGTCGGGCACCCCGGCCCCCTGCTGCCAGCCGACGACCACCCGGACGGCGCCGACCTGCACCGCCGTGTTCCCACCCTTGGCAAGCGTTGTCACGACTGACAACCTCGCACGCCGCGATCACCGGGTCTTCGCACGAACGGCTCATGTTTCACGTGCAACGTCGCCGCGACCTGCGGAACGGCCGATCCTCGGGCTCGACGCGGGGGGCTCAGGCCAGCCCGTACGTGAGGTGGACGACGCCGGTCGGGAACATCTCGGACGCCGCCAGCCGCAGCGGCACCCGCGAGTCGTCGAAGAGGCGCTTGCCGGCGCCCAGGACGATCGGGCACACCAGGAGGTGCAGCTCGTCCAGTACACCGGCCACCAGCAGCGACCGGACCAGCGTGGCGCTGCCGGTGACGGTGATGTTGCCGCCCTCCTGGCGCTTCAACGCGGTCAGGGCGGCTGCGACATCGCCCTCCAGCAGCGTCGACCCGGCCCAGTCGACCGAGGTCAGCGTGGTCGACGCGACCAGCTTCGGCGTGTGGTTCATGAAGTCGGCGATCTCGCCGCTCTGCCCGGGCCAGATCTTGGCGAACTCCTCGTACGTCTGCCGGCCGAGCAGCAGCGTGCCGGTGGCGTCCCGGCGGTCCTTGATCGACTGGCCGACCTCGTCGCAGAAGTAGTCGAAGCTCCACCGCTCCGGCGACTCGACGACGCCGTCGAGGGACATGTGCAGCCCGGCAACGATCTTGCGCATCTCGGTGCTCCTTAAGGTTGGGTTCTAATGACGCGTCGAACGACGACGAACCCTTTCGACACGAGGAGCGGAAAACTTTGCCTTCGACGCTGCCGACCCATCCGCTCGCCGTCCTGCCACTGAAGCTGTGGCGGCCCAGGTGGTTCGACGGCGTCGCGCTGGTGGCCGGGGCCGCGGCGCCCGACACCGCCTACCTCTTCGACCGGCTCCCGGTCCCGGCGCCGCGGCACGCCGTGCACGCCTGGGGCTACGAGCCCGACCACCTCTTCGGCGCGCTGTGGTTCAGCGTGCCGGTCGCGCTGCTCGTCGCCTGGCTCATCCGCCTGGGCGCCCCGGCCGTCGCCGCGCACCTGGGCCGCAAGGGCGGCTGGGCGCGCGACTACGGCGTCCTCGGCCGGGTCCGCCACCGGTGGTGGATCACGGTGAGCTCGGCGGCGATCGGGGTCGCCAGCCACCTGCTGTGGGACCTCGTCACCCACCCCGGCCCGCTGACCTCGTGGTTCGCCGTGCGGCAGACCAGCGACTACGCATCCCTGCTCCTGACGCCGCTGTTCATCTGGTACGCCGGAAGCCACCGCCTCCTCCGCGACTGGCACGGCACGCCACCGCCGGTCAAGCCCGCCCCGAAGCTGTTCTGGCCGACGACCGCCGCCGTGTTCACCGCCGGCGCCCTGGTGACGTGGCACCTCGGGTACCACGGCCCGCACATCGTGATCGTCCGGCTCATCACGTCCCTGATGCTCGCCCTGCTCACCGCCGCGGCCGTCGTCTCCACCCGCGGGACTCAGCGCAGCGCGGCCAACCCGCCCCGCGCCATGAGATCCATGACCCCTCCGCGCGGGTAGCCGGCGATGCACCGCTGATACAGGGCCTTCGCCTCCGCGTGGCGGCCCACGAGCCGGTAGGCGTCGGCGAGGTTGTGCTCGATGTTGGCGACGCACTCCGGTACAGGAGCCGCCGACGCCAACTGGTCGGCCAGCACCTGTGAAAGGAGCTGGATGCCTTCGTCCATGCGGCCGGTCTCCAGCCAGTCGAGGGCCAGCGACTCACCGCTGTAGCAGGTGGCGACGTGGTGCGGGCCGAGGACTTGGCGGCGGACGGCGTACGTGTGCTCGAACAGGGGCTCCGACTCGTCCAGCCGGCCGAGCAGCCGATGGTCGACGGCCACCTGGTACTGGGCCTCCAGCGTGTCGGGATGATCGGCGTCCAGGGCCGCCCGGCAGTCGGCCAGGAGCGCGGCGTGAACGGCCAGGGCGTCCTCGAACGCGTACTGGCGCCGCAGCACGATGCCCAGCGTCACGCGGCGGTCCAGCGTCTCGGAGTGCCATGGACCGAGCACCCGGGTCGCCGCCGCGACCTGGTCCCGCGCCGCCCGCAGCGTGTCGGCCGGGTAGCCCAACGCGTCGCGGGCCCGCTTGAGGGTGGCGTGGGCGAAGACCAGGTCGCCGTGCGCGACATTGCCGTGCACGAAGGTCGCGTCGGTCAGGATGGCCGGGCCCAGCGTGTCGACGGCGCTGGTGTTGTGGCTGCGCAGCAGCAGGTCGGTGCTCTTGCTGCGCAGGTGGACGAGCCGCTTGCGGGTCTTCGCGGTGGCGGTGTCGCCGTGCAGGAACGCCGCCTGCAGATGCAGCGCGAGCTCGGCCGCGGCGGCCCTTGATCCGTCGATCCGCTTGACCATGCGGGCCAGGGCGCCGGCGACGTGGGTGAGCACGGTGTCGGCCCGGCCCAGCTCGCGGCTGCGGGCGGCGATCGCGTGCCGGACGAAGTTCGTGAGCGTGACCCGGTCGGCGGTGACCGTCGCGAGCGCGGGCGGCACGTCGAGGGGCTGCTTCCCGCCGAGCAGCCGCGGGTCGATGCCGCACGGCGCCAGGACGGCGAGGCACTCCAGCAGCCAGTACACCTCGGGAGACAGCGACTCGTGCGCGAGGCGGACCACGTCGGTGCCGGGATGGTCGTCGGGGGCCGGGAAGCGCCGCCCCGGCCCGCACGTCGCCGCCGCGATCGCCAGCGCCTCGGGGTGGTGATCGACCCGCGCGGCGAGCCCGGCGAGGGCGGGCGGCACGTCCGCCGGCGGGTGGCCGCCCAGCTCGACGGAGCCGGGGACCGCGGCCCGCGTGGTGACGACGACGTGGATCGCGCCGAAGTACGGCCGCCACCGGTGCACCAGATCCATGTCGGGCGCGTCGTCGTAGACCATGAGCACCGGGCCGGGATGGTCACGGAGCAGGGTGAGCGCCGCCGGGACGGTCCGCGACACGTCGGAGCCGGCGTCCCAGGCGCCGAGCGACTCCGCGACCTGGTCGAGGCCGACCAGCAGGCTGATCTCGTCCGTGGCCGACAGCCGCAGGACCAGCGGCCAGCCGTCGGCGATGCACCGGTGGGCGTACGCGTCGGCGAGCCGGGTCTTGCCGACTTCCGGACGGGCCGGACAGGACGGTGACCCGGGCCGGCAGGCCGCGCACCGGCGGCGGTCCCCAGGCGACGTCGGGGGAGACTGAGGGCATGACCACGATCTACGTTCCCTACCACCTGGACGAGCGGCTGGACGGGCTGGTCGACGAGCCGGCGGACGTGACCGTCACCGTCGAGTTCCCCAAGGATGGTGACATCTGGGGGCGGCTGGCGGTGCTGTACGAACGGGTCGCCGACGAGGTGAGCGGCGCCGAGGCGCCCGTGGTGATCTCCGGGGACTGCACCACCGCGCTGGGGACCGTCGCCGGACTGCAGCGGCGCGGGGTCGACCCGGCGATCGTGTGGTTCGACGCGCACGGGGATGTGCAGACGCTGGAGACGACCACCTCGGGGTACATCGGCGGGATGCCGTTGCGGGTGCTGGTGGGGTACCGGCCGGAGCTCATCGCCGACCGGCTCGGGATCCGGGCGCTGGCCGAGGAGCGGGCCGTGCTGGTCGACGCCCGGGACCTCGACCCGGCCGAGGAGGAATACCTGAAGGGGTCGGGGATCCGCCGGTACCGGCTGCAGGACCTGGAACTTCCGGAAGGCCCGCTGGTCGTACATGTGGATCTCGACGTGGTGGACGGGGCGGAGCTACCCGGTCTGCTCTTCCCCGTGCCGGGCGGGCCGTCGCTCGGGACGGTGCTCGCGAAGGTGGAGGAGATCATCGCGACGGGGAGGGTGGTCGCGGTGGACCTCGCGTGCACCTGGCGGCCCGGAAACGGCGCCGAGGCGCGGGAGTTCGTCCAAACGATCTGCAAAGGCTTCCGAAAGGATCCGAACAAGTTTCGGACTCAACGTGATCATTGAGGTGCGGAGTGTACTCGTGTCGCGCGAACTTGTGTGACGAATAGCCGAACGCGGGACCCATTTACCTCGTATCTAGGGAATATTGGTACCCGTGAGAGGACGGCACGCAGCGGCGGACCTGAGAAGCAACGGGTTCGTCGCACTCGCCGCCGGCATGATCCTTCCCCTCGTCGTCATCGGTGCCGTCTATGGCGGCTACCAAGTGATGTCGGCGGCGGGGTGCTCGGGCACGGTGCGGCTGTCAGTCGCGGCGAGCCCGGAGATCGCGCCGGCCATCAAGGACGCCGCGAATCGGTGGGTCAAGACCGAGCCGCGGGTCGACAACGAGTGTGTCTCGGTCGATGTGGCCGCCGTGGGCGCATCGGAGGTCGCCGCGGCGATCGCCGGTGAGCACGGCGTCTCCATCAACACGCTCGGCCAGGCCGACGGCAAGACGCTGGTGCCGCACGTGTGGATCCCGGACTCCTCGATCTGGCTTCAGCGCATGCGCGCCGCCCGCGAGGACCTGGTGCCGCAGGCCGCACCGTCGCTGGCGCGCAGCCCGATAGTGCTGGCGGTGCCGGAGCCGACGGCGAAGTCACTCGGCTGGCTGGAGAACAAGCTCACCTGGAAGCAGGTGCTGCAGCAGATCGTCGGCGACACCCGGATCACCGCGGGCATCGTCGACCCCAAACACGACGCCGTCGGCATCTCCACGATGGTGGCGATGGCGTCGGTACGAGACCAGTTCGGCCCTGAGGGCGACGCCCTGACGGTCGGCGCGATCAAGGCTCTGACCAGTGGAAAGTCGGAGCAGCAGTCGGGCCTCATCGCCCGGTTCCCACGCGACGCCGACCCGCGGACCCTGTCCACCGCGGTCACGCTCGCGCCGCTGTCGGAGCAGGCGCTGCACGCGTACAACGCGACCGGGCCGGCGGTCCCGCTCATCGCTGTCTACCCGGACCCGGCGCCGATCGCGCTGGACTACCCGTACGCCGCGATGCCCCGCCTGTCACCCAACCGGGCCGCCGCCGCGGAGCAGTTCCGCGCCGTGCTGTCCGGGGCGGACTTCCGCAACATGCTCTCCTCGCACCAGCTGCGCGCCAACGACGGCAGCGTCGGCGCCAACATGACCCTCGGCCCCAGCGCCTCGACCGGCGGCACCGTCACCCCCGTGCCGGAGCCGAAGGTCATCAACGCGGCGCTGCAGATGTGGATCGAGATCACCCAGCCGTCACGCATGCTGGCGGTCCTCGACACCTCCGCGGCGATGAAGACGGCCGTCCCGTCCGCCGGCGGCCTCACCAAGCAACAGATCGCCGTCCAGGCCTCGCTCGGAGGCCTGGACATGTTCCCCGAGAGCTGGGCGGTCGGCCTCTGGTCGTTCTCCACCGGCCACCAGCAACTGGTGCCCATCGGCCCGTTGAACGCCCAGCGCGACCAGCTCCGCGGCGCGCTGGGCAGCCTGAAGCCCAACCCCAAGGGCGGCAGCAACCTCTACGACACCGTGTTCGCCGCGTACCAGTCGGTCCAGCAGGGCTGGGACCCCACCCGCGGCAACTCGGTCGTGGTCATCACCGGCGGCCGCAACAACAACCCCGCCGGCATGTCCCTCGACACGCTCGTCAGCTCATTGCGAAAAGCGGAGAACAAGGACCAGCCGGTGCAGATCATCATCATCGGCGTCGGCTCCGAAGTGAACCAGGCCGAGATGCAGAAGATCGTCGACGCGACGGGCGGTGCGGTCTTCATCGCCCAGGACCCGTCCAAGATCGGAGACATCTTCATGAAGGCACTCGCCCTGGACGACGGCCGTTGATAGGCAAGCTGGAGACGGTCCCGGCCGCCTCGGCCCCGGACCTGCTGGCCGCCCCGGTCCTCGCGGCGCTGCACTCCCCGGAAATCTTCGTCGCTCCGATCGACCCCTCCTTGGCCGACACCGCCGAGTTCTGCGCCGCGTACGACGTCTCCCTTGAGCAATCCGCCAACTGCGTCGTCGTCGCCGGCAAACGCGAGGGTTCGGTGCGCTACGCGGCCTGCGTCATCCTGGCCACCACCCGAGCCGACGTGAACAGCGTGGCCCGCAAGCGCCTCGACGTCCGCAAGGCCAGCTTCGCCCCCATGGACGACGCTGTTTCGTTGACCGGCATGGAGTACGGCGGCATCACCCCCATCGGCCTCCCCGCCGACTGGCCCGTCCTCATCGACTCCCGCGTCGTCGACGTCCCCTGGGTCATCGTGGGCAGCGGCCTACGCCGCAGCAAGATCGTCCTCCCGGGCGCCGCCCTGGCCACCCTCCCCACCGCCGAGGTCATCCCCGACCTGGCCCGCTGACCCCAGTCGAAGCAGGCCACGTCAATCCCCATAGCGATGACTCGATTGCGGGTCCGGCCATGGTCTCCGGCACCGGGGTCCGCCCGGCCTCGTGAGCCCAAGCCTCGAACCCCTCGACCACACGGTGCGGGTCGACCCGTCCGGGCCGGCCGTCGCCCAGGTCGTACAGCCCGAGCGGGTTACCGAACACCCGCATTCTGCTCGGCGTGGCGAACCACGACCCGAACGCCTGCCGCACCCCCCGGCACGCCGGAAGAGGACCGTCGGCAGACTTCGCGAGCAGGAGCGTTCCGTACCAACCCATGAGCCGGCACTGTACGAGATGCGCCGCACCGTGGTCATCGACTTCGGGTTCGGCGGCGCATGGGACACCGCGATCCAGGCAGCAGAACGCCTCAGTGACGAGGCCTTGGCATACGCGTCAAGCTGCGGGAACTGATGCCCGCCCACCCGTCGCCGCCCAGCAGACAGGAAGCCGGCAGGTGAGCAGGGCGGCGCGACCGTTGACCTGCCCTGCGCGACCTGGGTCACGAGCAGCAAGGCGGGCAGTACTCCGACAACTGCGTCGAGGTGACCGGCCTGGACTGTCCATAGGACGGCGAAAGACCAGCAGCACCAGCTACTGGTCTTGAGGGGGCGTTGGGTGGAGCGAAGCTCCCCCACTGGGGAGCGGCCCGAAGGGCCGCGCGGGGAATGCTGACACCACCCCGGCGAGCCCGCCGCAGGCGCGCGAGCAGAGTGCGCCGATTGGTGGAAGCGAGGGGACTCGAACCCCTAACCCCCGCCTTGCAAAGGCGGTGCTCTGCCAGTTGAGCTACGCCCCCGAGCGAGGGAATCCCTCGGTGTTGACCTAGCGCAGGTCAGGTGCGGTGGTGGCCTCGTGCCAGAGCGCGCGCTCCTCGCTTGCGGTCTTCACGCGCTTGGCGACATAGGCAGCGGCACCGACGACTGCGACCACCACGAGCACCTTTTTCCACATGTGGGGCTAGCTGGAATCGAACCAGCGACCTCAGAGTTATCAGCTCTGCGCTCTAACCGACTGAGCTATAGCCCCGTTACACCGATCCCCGCGAAAAGCGGCGTATCAGCGCGACGATGAAGGTTACCGCACCCGACACCCAAGCCTCAAACCGGTTCCCCCCGCGGCGAGTCGAAGCGCCCGCCGCGAGGGAAAACGCAGGTCAGTCCTTCTCGGCGAGGGTCAGCTCGATGCCGCCGACCAGGTCGGCGCAGACGTTGTAGATGAAGGAGCCGAGGGTGGCCAGCGCGGTGAAGAGGACCACGTTGACCACGCCGAGGAGGGCGGCGCCGCCGATGACACCCTTCGCGGTGATGCGGAAGGTGTTGTTGGCCTGGCCGCCGGTGGAGCTCACGATGTCGGCAAGGGCCTTGTTGACGCTGTTGAAGACGTCCATCGCGTCGAGGGCCAGGTAGAGCACCGACGTGGCGACGATCACGACGACGAACAGGACGAACGAGACCGCGAACGCGAACTTCATCACAGACCACGGGTCGATGCGCTTGAGGTGCAGCCGGGCCCGGCGCGGGCCGCGGCCGACCGCGGAGCTGACCGTCTTGCGAGCGGCACGGACGGCCTCGGTGACGCGGGCGGAGCCGCTCACCGCCGCCGCGGGCGTGTTCAGCGCCTGCGTGGCGCCCGCGTTGGTCGGGCGCACGGAGGCGCGTGCGACGGCGACGCTGGCCGTGCCGGTCGCCGCGCCGCTGGTGGGCGCCGCCGGCCCGCCGGCGCCGAGCGTGACCGGCGGAGGCGTCGTGACGCCCGCCTTGCCCATCGCCGCTGAAGGCGACTGGATCGGCACCGTCAACGAGTCGGGCGGCGGGGCCATCCCCGGTGCACGCTGAAACTTCGGCGTGCCGCCGATGGTGGTCTCGCCGGGCGTGCTGGTCCCGTTGACCGCGCCGGCGTCGCCGCCGGCGGCAGGCGCCCCCGAGTCGGATCCCGTCATGGCAGCCTCTCCGGCCGGCTTGGCCTCATCGGTTGCTGCCGAGGCGCTCCCCGACTTCGCCTGTGTGTCTGTCATCAACTAGTCCTGTTCGTCGGGCTCATCGGCGTTGCGGGCGATCGCGACGATGGTCACACCCTCCGGCAGGTCCATGAGCTTGACCCCCATTGTGTTCCGATCCCGCGTACGTCGTACAGGCTTCACGGGAGTCCGGATCACGCCACCATTTGAGGTGATGGCGAAAAGCTCATCGTCCGGAGAGATCACCGCGGCGCCAACGAGCCCGCCGCGACGAGACGTGATTTTAGCGGTGAGGACACCTTTGCCGCCGCGACCTTGCACCGGATATTCCTCGATAGGAGTCCGCTTGGCGAAGCCACCGTCGGTGGCCACCAACACGTCCAGATCCATCCCTTCGCGCACAACTTCCATCGCCAGCAGTTCATCACCCTCGGCGAAGCGCATGCCGATCACCCCCGACGTCGCGCGGCCCATGGGGCGCAAGGTGTCGTCGTTTGCGGTGAAGCGGATCGCCTGCGCCTGCTTGCTGACCAGCAGCAGGTCGTCCTCCGGGCCGAGCAGCGCGGCGCCGACGAGCTCGTCCTCGTCGCGCAGGTTGATGCCGATGATCCCGCCGGACCGGTTGGAGTCGAACTCCTCCAGCTTGGTCTTCTTGACCAGGCCGTCCTTGGTGGCCAGGACCAGGTACGGCGACACCTGGTAGTTCGGGATCTCGATCACCTGCGCGATGTGCTCGTCGGGCTGGAACGCCAGCAGGTTGGCGACGTGCTGACCCTTCGCGACCCGGCTCGCCTCCGGCAGCTCGTATGCCTTCGCCCGGTAGACGCGTCCCTTATTGGTGAAGAACAGCATCCAGTCGTGCGTCGAGCAGACGAAGAAGTGGCTGACGATGTCGTCCTGCCTCAGTGTCGCACCGGAGACACCCTTCCCGCCGCGCTTCTGCGAGCGGTACAGGTCGACCTTGGTGCGCTTCGCATACCCGGTGCGGGTGATGGTGACGACGACGTCCTCCCGCGCGATGAGGTCCTCCATGGAGACCTCGCCGTCGAACGGGATGATCTGGGTCCGCCGGTCGTCGCCGCGGCGGGAGACGATCTCGGCGAGCTCCTCGGAGATGATCTGCCGCTGCCGGGCCGGCGTGGCCAGGATGTCCTTGTAGTCGGCGATCTCGATCTCGATCTTCGCCAGCTCGTCGAAGATGCGCTGGCGCTCCAGTGCGGCGAGCCGCCGCAGCTGCATGTCGAGGATGGCGGTGGCCTGGATGTCGTCGATGTCCAGGAGGTTCATGAGGCCGTTCTTCGACTCCTCGGCGCTCGGCGAGCGCCGGATGAGTGCGATGACCTCGTCGAGCATGTCGAGGGCCTTGACCAGGCCGCGCAGGATGTGGGCGCGCTCCTCGGCCTTGCGCAACCGGTACGCGGTGCGCCGGACGATGACCTCGATCTGGTGCGTGACGTAGTGCCGCACGAACTGCGCGAGGTTGAGCGTGCGGGGCACGCCGTCGACGAGCGCCAGCATGTTGGCGCCGAAGGTCTCCTGCAGCTGCGTGTGCTTGTACAGGTTGTTGAGCACGACCTTGGCGACGGCGTCGCGCTTGAGCACGATCACCAGGCGCATGCCGGTGCGGCCGGAGGACTCCTCGCGGATGTCGGCGATGCCGGCGAGCTTGCCCTCCTTGACCAGGTCGGCGATGCGCTCGGCCAGGTTGTCGGGGTTGACCGCATACGGAAGCTCGGTGACCACGAGGATGGTCCGCCCGCGGGCGTCCTCCTCGACCTCGACGACGGCGCGCATCCGGATGGAGCCGCGGCCGGTCCGGTACGCGTCGATGATGGCCGACGTGCCGACGATGAGGCCCTTGGTCGGGAAGTCGGGGCCCTTGACGATCTTGATCAGCTCGTCGAGCGTCTCGGCCTCGTCGGCGTCGGGGTTGTCCAGGCACCACTGGACGGCCTGGGCGATCTCCCGCAGGTTGTGCGGCGGGATGTTGGTCGCCATGCCGACGGCGATGCCGGTGCTGCCGTTGACGAGCAGGTTGGGGATGCGCGACGGCAGGATCGTGGGCTCCTGGGCCCGGCCGTCGTAGTTGGGGACGAAGTCGACGGTGTCCTCGTCGATGTCCCGCAGCATCTCCATGGCGAGCGGGTCGAGGCGCGCCTCGGTGTACCGCATGGCGGCGGCGGGGTCGTTACCCGGCGAGCCGAAGTTGCCGTTGCCGTCGATCAGCGGGTAGCGCAGCGACCAGTTCTGCGCCATACGGACCATGGCGTCGTAGATCGAGGCGTCGCCGTGCGGGTGGTAGTTACCCATCACGTCGCCGACGACGCGGGCGCACTTCACGTAGCCGCGGTCGGGCCGGTAGCCGCCGTCGAACATGGCGTAGAGGATCTTGCGGTGGACTGGCTTGAGGCCGTCACGGACGTCCGGAAGGGCCCGCCCGACGATGACGCTCATCGCATAGTCGAGGTAGGACCGCTGCATCTCGACTTCGATGCCGATCGGTTCGATCCGGCTCGCGACCGCTGAACCACTCTCGTCGGGGGTCTCCGGAGTGGAAGTCGGTTCCGTCACTCTTTATCCCTTTTCTCAGTGTCGACGGTCAGATGTCGAGGAACCGGACGTCTTTAGCGTTGCGCTGGATGAACGAGCGGCGTGCTTCCACGTCTTCGCCCATCAGGACGCTGAAGAGCTCGTCCGCGGTTGCAGCGTCGTCCAATGTCACCTGACGGAGCATGCGGGTCGCCGGGTTCATCGTCGTTTCCCACAGCTCGGGGTAGTTCATCTCACCGAGACCCTTGAACCGCTGGATGTCGTCGGGCTTCGCGTTGGGCTTGCTCTGCTGGCGCAGCGTGATCAGGCCGTCGCGCTCACGGTCGGTGTACGCGTACTGCGCGTCGTCGCCCTTCTTGTTCCACTTGATCTTGTACAGCGGGGGCGCCGCGAGATACACGTGGCCGAGCTCGATCAGCGGGCGCATGAACCGGAACACCAGCGTCAGCAGCAGCGTCTGGATGTGCTGGCCGTCGACGTCGGCGTCGGCCATCAGGATCAGCTTGTGGTAGCGCAGCTTCTCGATGTCGAACTCGTCGTGGATGCCGGTGCCCAGCGCCGTGATCAGCGCCTGGACCTCGTTGTTCTTGAGGACGCGGTCGATACGCGCCTTCTCGACGTTGAGGATCTTGCCGCGGATCGGCAGGATCGCCTGGACCCGCGGGTCGCGTCCCTGCTTGGCCGAGCCGCCGGCGGAGTCACCCTCGACGATGAACAGCTCGGAGACCCGGGGGTCGTTGGACTGGCAGTCGGCCAGCTTGCCGGGCATCGAGCCGGACTCCAGCAGCGACTTGCGCCGGGCCAGCTTGCGCGCCTGCGAGGCGGCCAGTCGCGCACGGGCGGCTTGGGACGCCTTCGTGATGATGGTCTTGACCTCGGCCGGGTTGCGGTCGAACCAGTCGACCAGCCACTCGTTGCACACCTTCTGCACGAAGCTGCGGGCCTCGGTGTTGCCGAGCTTGGTCTTCGTCTGGCCCTCGAACTGCGGGTTGGTCAGCTTGATCGAGATGATCGCGGCCAGGCCCTCGCGGATGTCCTCACCGGTGAGCTTCTCGTCGCCCTTGAGCAGCTTCTTGTCCGCGCCGTACTTGTTGACGACGGAGGTCAGCGCGCTGCGGAAGCCCTCCTCGTGGGTGCCGCCCTCATGCGTGTTGATCGTGTTGGCGAACGTGTAGACGCTCTCGCCATACGACTCGTTCCACTGCATGGCGATCTCGACGGAGATGCCCTCGCCGTCGGAGCCGAACTCCACGACCGAGCGGTGGATCGGCGTCTTGGTCGCGTTGAGGTGGCGGACGAAGTCGGCGATGCCGTTCTCGTAGCAGAAGACGACCTCCCGCTTCTCCTCGGGCGCGTCGGTGCGCTCGTCGCGCAGCGCGATCTTCAGCCCGCGGTTGAGGAACGCGTACTCCTGGATGCGCCGGTAGACCGTCTCGTAGTTGAACTCGAGGGTCTCGAAGATCGCGCCGTCGGGGAAGAACGTCACGCTGGTGCCGGTGCGGTCGGTCGCCTCGCCCTTCTGCAGCGGGTCGGGCACCGAGTTGCGGTACACCTGCCGCCAGACGAACCCGTCCTTGTGGATCTCCAGGTCGATGCGCGTGGACAGCGCGTTGACGACCGAGATGCCGACGCCGTGCAGACCGCCGGAGACCGCATATGCCTTGCCGTCGAACTTCCCGCCGGCGTGCAGCACGGTCAGGACGACCTCGACGGTCGGGCGCTGCTCCTTCGGGTGGATGTCGACCGGGATGCCACGACCGTTGTCCACGACCCGGACCCCGCCGCCCTCGAGCAGCGTGACCTCGATGGTGTCGCAGAAGCCCGCCAGGGCCTCGTCGACGGCGTTGTCCACGACCTCCCACACCAGGTGGTGCAGGCCGCGCTCGCCGGTCGAGCCGATGTACATGCCTGGGCGCTTGCGGACCGCCTCGAGCCCTTCGAGGACGGTGATCGCGGAGGAGTCGTATTGGCCTTCGGGCTTGTTTGCTACCACCCTCGGTCGCTTTCTCGCACTGGCCGGCCACGCTGGAAGGCGCCCCGGGTCTCGTGCGGAGTCGTGCGAGCACTACGGTCGCGGATGCGGGCACGCAAGTGGCCTGCGCCCCACCGAACGGGCGCCGCGACCACCGGCGGGCCGACACCGCGGACGCGTGCACGCGGGGATGTGTCGGCTGGTTCTCAGAGCCTTCGCTCTGCCCGCAATCCTACTGTGCCCCTGCGACATTTTCGCATCGGGACGGCGCCTGTAGTCGTCGTAGCGGCCCGAACGGTACGGGGCGAAGGTCCCCCTACGCGGGAGGGGTCCGGACGGGCGATGACGGGCGGCACGGCGAGCGCTGGGATGCTGTCGCCGGGTTCGGCACCTGCGGGGGTCGCGCAAGCGGCCGTTCGTGCCGTATGTTCCCCGCCGCGGGGGCGGGGCAAGTGTGAGAGCGAGGGGTCCGCGATGGGGTTGGACAACGTCGCCGTGCAGTGGCCGCGCACCGGACGGTTCTACGACCCGGTGGCGCCGGCCGAGTTCGTCGACTTCGCCGAGCTGGCAGAGAAGCTGCCGCTGCACGCGGGGCCGGCCGCGGCACTGGCGGACCATGTGGCGAAGACCGGCACGGTGCGCGTCACCGGTTATACGGAGTTGGTGGACCTGCTCTTCGGGCTCAACGGTGTGCTGTTCGCCACCGATGCGGCCGCCGAGGACGAGGATCCGGTGATCAGCCCGGACGACTGCGCCTGGATCGCCGGCGGGCTCGAGCGCTTCGTCAACGGGCATCAGGAGTTCGGCGACGAGATCACGTTCGAGACGGTGAGCACGGTGCTGCGCCGGGCCCTCGAAGGCTCCCGCCTCGCCGAGCAGCAGCTGCGCTGGCTGCAGAGCCGCCTCGACGCGCTGCGTGACGACACCGGCGACGCTCCGCAGTGGAGCTACACGATCGCCGAGCTGGACGTGCTCGCGAAGTTCTACCGGCGCTGCGCCAACCGCGGGTTCGCCGTATACGCCGACTTCTAGATTCGGCGTTTGCGGCATCTGTACGGACTCAGCGGGCCCGACACCCGTAGCCCATCGGGCCGAGGGTCGGGTCCGCGTGGCGGCCGGTCAGCCGTAGGTGTCGCGCGGACCTCGCCCGCGCACCCGCATGGGCCCGCGGCTCCACGAGGGCGTCGACGGACCGTGGATGTGCAGCTTCTTCACGACGTTGTGACCGACCTCACCCGCGATGCGCGCGATGAGCCGGCCGGAGAGCATCCGCAGCTGCGTCGCCCACGCCGTGGACTCCGCCTCGACAGTCAGCTCCCCGTCCTCCAGCTTGATCGGCCGGCAGTGGGCGGCCACGTCGGCGCCGACGACCCGCTCCCACTCGCCGAACACGGTCGCCTCGGCCGCCGGCCGCTGCCAGCCCCGTGCCTTCACGACCCGCCCCAGGAGCGCGCCGAACAACTGCGGGTCCCTCGGGTCGGGCCCCGGTCCGGTGTACCCGCGCCGCCGCCGCGAGTCGCCGCCGCCCTCGGGCACGGCCTTGCGCCGCGGCTGCGCCTTCCGCTTGGCGAGGGCCGCCTCGACCGCCGCCCGGGCCAGCTCCGGCCCGCTCTTGTCGCCGGCGCCCGTCCGGGGGTCTCCGCCGGGGCCGCCACCGGTGTCAGCCACGTCGCACCTCGCCTCCGCCAACCTCGTAGCGCGCGCCTCGGAGCGCGCGGGGCACGTCGTCGTCGACGGCACACGTGACGATGACCTGGCTCGCGCCGCTGACGAGCTCGGCGAGCCGCTCGCGGCGGCCCACGTCGAGCTCGGCGAACACGTCGTCGAGCACCAGCACCGGCTCCACCGCGTCGTCCCGCAGCAGATCGTAGGCCGCCAGCCGCAGCGCGAGGGCGTAGGACCAGGACTCCCCGTGGCTGGCGTACCCCTTCGCCGGCAGGTCGCCGAGCGTCAGCGTCAGCTCGTCGCGGTGCGGGCCGACCAGGGTCACCCCCCGCTCGACCTCCTGCTTGCGGGCCTCCCCGAGCGCCACCAGCAGCGCCTGCTCGATCTCCCCCTGTGCCGTTTCCCCCTGTACCGGCAGCGGGAACGACGGGCTGTAGGCGATGCGGGCGTCGGACCGGCTGGCGCTGACCGCCGCGTATGCCTTGGCGACGTGCGGCGCGAGCGCGGCGACGAGGTCGAGCCGCGCCCGGACCAGCTGGGCGCCGTGCTGGGCCAGGTGGCTGTCCCACACGTCGAGGGTCGACAGGTCGCCGCCGCGGCTGCCGCCGGTCTTGCGGGCCAGGTAGGCACTGCGCAGCAGCGCGTTGCGCTGTTTGAGCACCCGGTCGTAGTCGGAGCGCACGCCGGCGAACCGCGGCTGCCGGGTGACCAGCAGCTCGTCCAGCATCCGGCGGCGCTCGCCCGGGTCACCGCGGATCAGCGACAGATCCTCCGGCGCGAACAGGACCAGCTTCAGCGCGCCGAGGATGTCGCGGGTGCGGGCCACCGGCGACCGGCCCAGTCGCGCCTTGTTGGCCTTGCCGGGCTCGATCGACAGCTCGACGAGCAGCTCGCGCTCCTCGTGGACGATGGCGCAGCGGACCACCGCGCGGCTCGTGCCGAAGCGCACCAGCGGCGCGTCGGTCGCGACCCGGTGGGACTCGAGGCTGGCCACATACGCGAGGGCCTCGACCAGGTTGGTCTTGCCCACACCATTGGGCCCGACGAGCACGCACGCCCCGGGCCCGAACTCGACGACGACCCGCTCGTAACTGCGGAAGTCGACGAGCTCGAGACCGCGGACGTACAAACTCAGCCCTTCTTGACCGCGTGACCGCCGAACTGGTTGCGCAGCGCGGCGACCGCCTTCATGGCCGGCGAGTCGTCCTGCCGCGAGGCGAACCGGGCGAACAGCGACGCCGCGATCACGTTCATCGGCACGGCCAGCCGGATGGCCTCCTCGACCGTCCAGCGGCCCTCACCGGTGTCGTCGGCGTAGCCCCGCAGGCCGTCGAGGTTGGGGTCCTCGTCGAGGGCCCGGTCCATCAGGTCCAGCAGCCACGACTGCACGACCGAGCCGGCCCGCCACGACTTGAACACCTCGGGGATGTTCTCGACGTATTCGGAGGCCTCGAGCAGCTCGTAGCCTTCGGCATAGGCGTGCATCATGCCGTACTCGATGCCGTTGTGGACCATCTTCGCGTAGTGACCGGCGCCGACGCCGCCCGCGTGCGCGAAGCCGAACTCGCCCTCGGGCTTGAGCCCTTCGAAGATCGGCATGCAGTGCTCGACGTGCTTCTTCTCGCCGCCGACCATCAGCGCATAGCCATTGGTCCGGCCCCAGACGCCGCCGGAGACGCCGACGTCGAGGTAGCCGAGGCCCTTGGTGGCGAGCCGCTCGGCCCGGGGGCGGTCGTTGCTGAAGCGCGAGTTGCCGCCGTCGATGACGATGTCACCGGGAGACAGCAGACCGGAGAGCTCGTCGATGGTCGGCTCCGTGTACTGCACCGGGACCATGATCCACACGACGCGGGGCGCGGCGAGCTTGTCGACCAGCTCGCTGAGCGACGACACGTCGGTGACGTCTGGGTGGTGGTCGTAGCCGATGACCTCATGCCCGGCGGCGCGCAGCCGCTCGCGCATGTTGAAGCCCATCCTGCCCAAGCCGATGAGACCGAGCTGCATGTCTGGTGCCTCCGAAACTCAGCTGCCGATGCGAACCGGCATGATCAAGTACCAGTATCCAGGGATGATTTCTCCATCATCCTTGGCCGGGGACATGACCGCAGGCTTCTTCGGGTCAGTGAACGACAGCACGGCGATCGGGGCGTCGAGCGCCTTGAGGCCGTCGAGCAGGTATTGGTGGTTGAAGGCGATGGTCATCGGCTCGCCCTCATAGGTGCAGTCCATCGCCTCGCTGGCCCGCGCGTCCTCGCTGCCGCTGGCCTCGACCACGAGACCGTCGGCGCTGAAGGACAGGCGCACCGGGGTGGACCGCTCGGCGACCAGGCCGACGCGCCGGACCACCTCGTTGAGCGCGGAGACCCGGATGCGGGCCTGGGCGTTGTGCGTGTCGGGCAGCAGCGCCCGCACCTTCGGGAAGTCGCCGTCGAGCAGCCGGGACGTGGTGCGCCGGGTGCCGCCGGCGAAGCCGATCATGCCCTCGCCGATCTTGCCCCGCGACAGCGCGACGGAGACCGAGCCACCGGTCGGACCGAGCGTCTTCGCGGTGTCGTCCAGGGTGCGCGCCGGCACGAGGGCGGCGAGGCTGACGTCGGGCTCGTCAGGCCGCCACTCCAGCTCGCGCACGGCGAGGCGGTAGCGGTCGGTGGCGAGCAGCGTCAGCTTGGTGCCCTCGATCTCGACCCGCACGCCGGTGAGCATCGGCAGCGTGTCGTCGCGGCCGGCGGCGATCGCCACCTGCGAGACGGCACCGGCGAAGGTGGCCGCGTCGACGGTGCCGGCCAGCTCGGGCATCTCCGGAAGCGTCGGATAGTCCTCGACGGGCATCGTCGGCAGCGTGAACCGGGCACTGCCGCACGTGATCTCGACGTGCGACCCGACGGCGGCGACGTCGACGGGCTTGGCGGGCAGCGACTTGGTGATCTCGGCGAGCAGGCGCCCGGAGACGAGCGTCGCGCCGTCGGCGTCGGCCTGGACCTCGACGGTCACCTGGCTGGACACCTCGTAGTCGAAGCCGGACACCTGCAGGCGGCCGTCACCGACTCTGAGCAGAACACCGGCAAGCACCGGCACAGAAGGGCGGCTGGGCAGGCTCTTGGCTGTCCAGGCGACGGCATCGGCGAGCGCGTCGCGCTCGACTCGGAACTTCATCGCGGTCCTCCCGCGTCGTCTCGTCTCAAGCGTGGTGCTGCATCGAACCTTAGGGCTTCCCCGGCGGTGCCGTGCACCGACCCCACCAAAATTCCAGCCCGAGACTTTTCCACTTGCTGATGATTGCTTTTTTCTCTCTTTTAAAGAGATTTACTTCGTAGTCATAGGTGGTGTGGATTCTGTGGACAACCCCTGTTTTAGCAGCTCAGCGGGGTTATGTCTCTGGGTATGAGCTGTGCATAACCCTCTGTGTACAAGGTTGTGGATTGTGGATAAGCGGTCATCCACAGGCGTTGTCCACCGGCTATCCACCGGGAATCCACAGGGTTCCTCCACCATCTGGGGATAACTCGTCCCGAGCCGTGTTCACGTTCTGTCGATGATTCGATCACTCTTCGGATGTATCCACACGTCTTCCACACGCTCTCCCCAGGAGTTATCCACAGACTGTGGACGGACCTTGTGTGCAATCCGTAGCCGCCCCGTCACTTGTGAGCACTCGACCACCCAGCGTGGCGAAGAGTTGGCACAAACGAAGTTATCCACAGGTTCTGTGGACAAAATGTGTGGATAACTCCGGCAAACCCCTCGGGGGTATATGCCCACAAGCTGTGGGCAACCTGGGGACGGCGCTGTGGACAACTTATTGCCATAAGCGCCTGGATCCCAGGTCGGAGGCCTGTGGAAACAGTGGATAACGCGGGTTGTCCACAGGCTGTGCGCAACGTCGGTGGACAGTGCATTCTTCGCAAATCGACTCGGTGTCGCGAGGGAACTCACAATGTTGTCCACAGGCTGTTTGTGAGCACCGCTCAGGTCGGCGGTTGTGCACAGCCCGTCGGCCCCGCCGATCGGGGTCGCGGACAGGGCGGCGGGCGGCAGTCGTACACCTGCCGCGACCGCAAACAGAAGGGCCGGACCGGCGCCGTCACGCGCCCATCCGGCCCTCTGCGGGACGTCGGCCCCTACGTCGTCTGCTTGATGCGGTTGGTCAGCTCGGCGATCTGGTTGTAGAGCGAGCGCCGTTCGGCCATCTGCTGGCGGATCTTTCGGTCGGCGTGCATGACGGTGGTGTGGTCGCGGCCGCCGAACGCCTGGCCGATCCGTGGCAGGGAGAGATCGGTCAGCTCGCGGCACAGGTACATGGCGACCTGGCGCGCGTTGACGAGCACGCGCGACCGGCTGTGCCCGCGCAGGTCCTCCAGGCTGACGCCGAAGTAGTCCGCGGTCGACGCCATGATCTGGTCCGCGGTGATCTCGGGCCCGGAGCCGTCGGGGATGAAGTCGCGCAGCACCTCCTCGGCGAGGCCGAGCTCGACGGGCGCGCGGGTCAGGTTGGCGAACGCGGTGACGCGGATCAGCGCGCCCTCCAGCTCGCGGATCGACGACGCGACCCGCGACGCGATGAACTCCAGCACGTCCGGCGGCGCGAACAGCCGCTCCTGCGCCGCCTTCTTCTGCAGGATCGCGATCCGGGTCTCCAGGTCCGGCGGCTGGATGTCGGCGAGCAGGCCCCACTCGAACCTCGTCCGCAGCCGGTCCTCGAGCGTCGCCAGCTGCCGCGGCGAGCGGTCGGAGCTGATCACGATCTGCTTGTTGGCGTTGTGGAGGGTGTTGAAGGTGTGGAAGAACTCCTCCTGCGTCCGCTCGCGCGTCTCCAGGAACTGGATGTCGTCGATCAGGAGGATGTCGACGTCGCGGTACCGCCGCTGGAACGCCTGCGTCTTGTCGTCGCGCAGCGAGTTGATGAAGTCGTTGGTGAACTCCTCCGTCGACACGTAGCGCACGAAGCGGGCGTTGCCGAGCATCGTGGCGTACTGGCCGATCGCGTGGAGCAGGTGCGTCTTGCCGAGCCCGGAGCCGCCGTAGATGAACAGCGGGTTGTACGCCTTGGCCGGCGACTCGGCGACCGCGACCGACGCGGCGTGGGCGAAGCGGTTCGAGGAGCCGATGACGAACGTCTCGAACGTGTACTTCGGGTTGAGCCGGTTGCCGGCGGAGTCGCCCGCGGGGGTCTGTGCGCTGCGGCGGTCCTCGCGGCCGGTGCCGGGGTTGGACGGCGGGCGGGGCGGCAGGGGCTCCTCGTCCTGCAGCGGCGAGCGGCGCAGGCGTTCGTCGCGGGCGGCCTCGAAGGCGGTGCCGGAGTGCTCCGTGCGTTCCGCCGGCGACCAACCGGTCGTGCCCTTGGAGGGGGTGTCGGACGGAAGATCGAACAGGCGGTCGCTCTGGGGCCGCTGGTCCTGCGGCTCGTGTGCCCGCCGGTCCTGCTCGTAGCCCGGCCGGTCGTGTTCGTACCCCGGCCGGGCCTGCTCATAGGTCGGCCGGTCCTGGTTCGGCCGGTCCGGGAGCATGCGGTCCTGGATCAGCCGGTCCTGCTCGTAGGACGGCTGCGGCGGCGGCTGGTACTGCGACTGTGGATACTGCGGTGCCGAAGCCGTGTCCGCCAGCTGGCCGGCGGTGCCGTTGGACCAGTGCGAGGCTGACGGGGCCGGCAGCGGCGGCGCGTCCTCCGGGGGGCGGACCGTGACGGCGACCTGGATGGCCCGGCCGAGCAGCCGCGACAGCGCCTCGGTGATGACCGGCCGGAGGCGCGACTCGATGACGTCGCGGGTGAACGCGTCAGGCACGGAGAGCAGCGCGGTGTCCTCGACGATGGCCCGTAGCCTCGTCAGCCGCAGATAGGCACGCTGCTGCGCCGAGACGATCTCGTCTGCGAGCTCGTCCGTTGCCGCATGCCATACAGCTGCGAGGTCGGTGTCAGTCACCGTTCGCGCACCCCCATCGTCGCCCCCCACCGCGAGTGGACCGTGCGCCGGAAGTTCCGCCCGTCCCGGGTCCCATTGTCCACAGGTTTTCCACAACCTGTGTATCAACGAGTCATGTGCCGTGGACGGATCGTCCTGATTCCCCCTCGCCCCGTGCCGAGTTGGCGGCTGTCGTGGCCCCGTGGCGGAGGTTCTGCAGGTCGGATGCGGTGCCATGCCCCCTGTGGCGCATCCGATTAGTGGCGGAAAGTCCTTTGTGCCCCGTCGCCGGTCGTCGCGGTGTCTACCGGCAACCGGGCACGTTAACAGCGTTGTCCACAACCACTCAACCGTTGTCCACAAGTAACCTGTGGATTTCGGGCCGATCCGTGGCATCGTTGACGGTCTGTAGGGCCGCGCGTACCCTGGTTCGGCTGGGGAAGCTTTCCCTGATAAACTCCAGTGACCAGCCCTACGCCGCTACGAAGACGGAGCCCGACGTGAGCAAGCGCACCTTCCAGCCGAACAACCGCCGGCGCGCGAAGACCCACGGTTTCCGGCTGCGCATGCGCACCCGGGCCGGCCGCGCGATCCTGTCGGCGCGCCGCGCCAAGGGGCGCGACCGCCTGTCGGCCTGACCGACGCGGGTCCTCCGGGAGGCAGCGTGCTGGCGGCCGCTCAGCGTCTGCGGCGGCGGGAAGACTTCGCCGCCACCATTCGCAACGGTCGCCGCGCCGGTCGCGGAGCCCTCGTGGTGCATTTCCTGCAGTCGACTGTCGAGCCGGCGCCAGCAGATCAACCGTCTGCGCGCGCCGGCTTCGTCGTGTCTGACGCTGTCCTTGATCGTGAAGTCGCCAGCAGTACAGGCGAGGCATCGGCCGACGCGGTCCAGCCGGCGCGGGCCGGGTTCGTGGTCTCCAAGGCGGTCGGCAACGCCGTCGTCCGCAACCTGGTGAAACGCCGGCTCCGGCACCTGGTCCGGCCGCACCTGGCCGACCTCCCCCCGGCGGCCATGGTCGTCGTCAGGGCACTACCCCCCTCGGCGACAGCAAGCTACGAAGACCTGGGCCGCGACCTCGAGGCGGCCCTGGCGGCCGCGCGCCGCCCCAGAAGCCGGGAGGGACGTCGATGAACGTCGGAGCCCGGGTCGTTGCCGCTCCCATCGTCGCGTACCGTCGTTGGATAAGCCCGGCGTTGCCGGCGCGTTGTCGGTTCTACCCGTCGTGCAGCGCTTATGCCCTGGAGGCGGTCGGCACTCACGGCGCGATCCGGGGAATCGGTCTCGCGATCTGGCGGCTGCTGCGCTGCCACCCATTCCACCCCGGTGGGTTCGATCCGGTGCCTCCGCGCCGGGGAGCCTCGCCCGAGCCCGAGTCGACGTGACTGGAGCAGTGTCGTGATTAGCAAGCTGATGGGCGGGATCTACTGGCTGATCTCGCAGGTGATGCTGTTCTGGCACACCGTGTGGGACAAGGTCATGCCCGACCACCGCACGCTCGGCACCAACTGGCAATGGGTTCTCGCGATCGTGTTCCTGGTGATCACGGTCCGGGTCGTGCTGTTCCCGATCTTCGTGAAGCAGATCAAGTCGCAGCGTGCGATGCAGGCGATCCAGCCGAAGATGAAGGAGCTGCAGGAGAAGCACAAGGGCGACCGGGAGACCCTCCAGAAGGAGGTCATGAAGCTCTACCAGGAGGAGAAGGTCAACCCGCTCATGGGCTGCCTTCCGATGTTCCTGCAGATCCCGGTCTTCATCGGCCTCCTGCACGTGCTCCGCCACCTGAAGCCCGGCACCTCCAACCACCAGATGGAGCTGTACGGCTGGAGCATCCCCGAGTTCATGGGCGCCGTCGACGCCCGGCTCTTCGACGCCCCGATCGTCGCCAAGTTCAGCAGCAGCGCCGCCGACCTCGCGAAGATCGAGGCCAACTCGACCACCGTGAAGATCGTGGCCGCGATCCTCGTCGCGCTGATGATCACCACGACCTACCTGACCCAGCGTCAGATGATTATGAAGACCGGGTGGAACAGCGACCCGCAGCAGCGCATGATCCAGAAGTTCATGCTCTACGGCATCCCGTTCTTCACCCTCACCTCCGGCTGGTACTTCCCCATCGGCGTCATCATCTACTGGGTCACCAACAACGCGATCACCCTCGGCCAGCAGTACTGGGTCCTGCACAAGTACCCGCCGCCGGCGAGCGCGACCGCCAACACGACCCCGTACAAGAGCAAGGGCGGCCCCTCGCTGACCAAGGGCGGCGCCCCCGCGGCGAAGCCGGCCGGCGGCCTCCGCTCGATGCTCAGCAAGGCCAAGGACGAGGCAGCGGCGCAGCAGGCCGCGGCGGCCGCCGCCAAGCAGGCCCAGGCCAACGGCAAGGCCCTTGCCCCGAAGCCCGGCGCCAAGCCGATCAACCCGAAGAAGGGTGGCGCCGCGAAGCGGCAGTCGGGTTGATGCGACCCCGTCGGCCCACCCCTCCTCGGGCCGGCGAGCGGCGCTCCCTGTGCACCACCACCCCTCACCGACGACCTGTGACGGCGCCTCGGCGCCCCAAACAAGCGGAGATGAGTTTCGTGACCGACACCACCAGTGATCTCGACGCGCGCGGCACCGAGGACGACGCTGCGGATCAGGACGCCAACCTCGACGAGATCGAGGACGCCGACGACACGGACGAGGCCGACGAGGACGCCGACTCCAGCGACGGCGAATCGGCGAAGGCTTCCGGCGGCAGCAACGGCCGTGCCGCGGCCGACCTGTTCCGGGAGAGCGAGATCGCGGCCGACTACGTCGAAGGCCTCCTCGACATCCTCGACTACGACGGCGACATCGACGAGCTCGTCGTCAGCGGCCGCCCCGTCGTCGAGGTCGTCGAGGGCGGCGACGGCTCCGGCCGCCGCCTCCAGGCACTCGTCGGCCAGCGCGGCGCCACCCTCGAGGCACTGCAGGAGCTGAGCCGCCTCGCGGTCTTCCGGCAGACGGGCTCCCCCAGCCGTCTCCTCCTCGACGTCGGCGGCTACCGGGCCTTGCGCCGCAAGGAGCTCGGCGCGATCGCCAAGAACGCCGCCGAGAAGGTGAAGGAGTACGGCGAGGCCGTCCGCCTGGAGCCGATGAGCGCCTTCGAGCGCAAGTGCGTCCACGACGTCATCAACGCCCTCCCCGGCGTGGAGAGCGAGTCCGAGGGCGTCGAGCCGGCCCGCCGGATCGTGGTCCGCCCGGTCGCCTGACCCAAGCCCACCGCGAAGCGGGGCGCCCCATGACGGGGCGCCCCGCTTTCCGTTTGCGGCTCACCTCCGTACACCCACCTGTCTGCCTCCCCACACGATGCGTCCTGACCCGACGCGTCTCCGCTCTGCTCGCCCACGCCCCCGCACGTTTCCGACTCCGTGCCTTGTCCCCCGCGTCCAACCCCGCACGCATCTCACGGGGGCGCATACGGGCCTCGCTCTTCCACGCACCAGTCGGTCGCTGCTCGCCGTGCCCTCGCGCCCTGTTCTTCGCACGCCCCGTGCTTCCGCGCTCTGGTGTCCGTGCCTTGCGCCTGTGCCGCGTGCCCCGCCCCCGTGTCCGGTGGCACGATGCCCCGCCTCCGGAGCTCGTGCCCTACGTCCGCACCTGTACGACCGAGGCACATGTGATGCAGAAGAACTGCCACGGGGCTTCAGGGACAGTTCGGCGGTTGTGGGCTATTGGGACGCCACCGGGCGCAAGACGCGAGACCCGGCGGACGGGACTGCGTCGACTCCCGCCGCGTGCGGGCGACGCTGTGCCGCTGGCCTGCGTTCGCAACCGGGGACCATGCCGCGGAGATCCGTCGCGACCCACCGGCAACCGCGCCGGCATCCAGCCACGTGGTGATCGAAGGCTGGATCTGGTCACGATGGCGGCCAGAACACTCCTTCGATCAAGCCGGCACGGGGGTCGGCACTTCGACTGCTCGCCCCCGGCTCCGCGCCCGGTCGACGTCGGTTGCGACCGTGCCTCGCACCCGTGGCTTGCGCCCGTAGCCGCGTGCTGCGGGCCCGGTGCGTCTGTGTAACTGCCCTGCGCCTGCGTCCAAGTCGGCCGCCTGCCCTCTTGCTCTCGGCGTTGCGTCCGAACGTCACCCACGCGCCGTGCTCGTTGGGTTCGAGCACAGCGCTGCTTCTCCGTGTCCGGGTCGTGGGTCCTGACCGTTCCTCCGGATCCCGGCCTCGCAGCAGTCGAAGTGCCGACTCCTATACCAGCGCTTGATCGAAGGAGTGTTCTGGCCGTCATCACGACCAGGACTAGCCTTCGATCACCTGTGGGTCGTGAGCCTGGGGCGTACAAGGCGGGCGGCGCGTCACGAGGGCTGGTGATGGCGTCTTGGGTGGGGCGTGTCGGCTGTAGGCGTTGTTCCTGCATTCCTTCGTCGGGGTTCGTCCCCGCGTGGTCGGGAGAGGATGGGATCGGGGACAATGGGTGGCAGACGCGACTGGCGGCACCGGGATGGGACGGACCATCGGGGAGCTCGAGTTGTGAGGGTCGACCGCCTGGGTCCTCACGTCGGGGAGTCGTATGTCCACGACCACTGCTGTTCTCCTGCCCGGCGCTCCTGTCGCCGAGAAGATCCTGGCTGACGTTGCGACGCGGGTGGCGGCGTTGCGCGCGCGGGGGGTTGTGCCCTCGCTGGCGACCATCCTTGTCGGCGATGACGACGCGAGCGCGGGATACATCCGCATCAAGCAGCGGCAGGCGGCGGAGCTCGGGTTCGAGTCGCCGCACGAGCACCTGCCGGCAGACACGACGCAGGAGGCGCTGCACGCGGTCATCGACCGGTTCAACGATGACCCCGACGTGCATGGGTTGCTCATTCAGTACCCGACGCCGCAGCACCTTGACTACGACGTCGCGTTGCAGCGGGTCGATCCGGACATGGATGTCGACGGCATGCACCCGCTGAACCTCGGGCGTCTTGCCGCGGGCATGCCTGGGCCGCTCCCCTGCACGCCCGCCGGAATCGAGGCGCTCCTCGCGCACTACGAGATTCCGGTCAGCGGCAGGGAGGTCGTCATCCTCGGGCGCGGGGCGACGCTGGGCCGTCCGCTGGCGATGCTCCTGTCGCAGAAGCGGCCGACCGCCAACGCCGCCGTGACGGTCGTGCACACGGGTGTCGCGGACTGGCCGCGGTACACGCAGCGGGCCGACATCCTCATCGCCGCGGCTGGCGTGCCGGGCATCATCCAGCCCGAGCACGTGAAGCCCGGAGCGACGGTCATCGGCGGCGGGGTCCGGTACTCCGGCCGGCGGCTCCTGCCCGACGTGGACGAGTCGTGCGCGGAGGTCGCGGGCGCTATCACGCCGCGCGTCGGCGGGGTCGGCCCCACCACGGTCGCCATGCTCTTCCGCAACGCCGTGACGGCCGCGGAGCGACGTTTCACGTGAAACATCGGGGGCCGCGTCTTCGAGCGGCCCTCTTCTTGCCGCCCCCGTGCGCCGATCTGTCCCCAGTGGCCGGTCGCGCGGGGGCGGCGTGATTTGCTTGACCGCATGGATGGTGCTGTTCCGAACGAGGTGTTGCCGGCCGCCGAGAAGGTGTTCGGCGATCGGCTCCCGTTGGCTGAGCGGTTCGCTCAGTTGCTTGTCACCGACGGGGTGGTGCGAGGGCTGATCGGCCCTCGCGAGGCGCCGCGCATCTGGGAACGCCACATGCTCAACTGCGCCGTCCTCGGCGAACTCATCCAATCGGACGCCACGGTCGTCGACGTCGGCTCCGGCGCCGGCCTGCCCGGTATGGTGCTGGCAGTGGCTCGTCCCGACCTGTTCGTCACGTTGGTCGAGCCGCTCGCACGACGCACCGCGTTCCTGACCGAAGCGGTGACGGCGCTCGGCCTCGAGCGGACCACCGTGGTCCGGGCGCGGGCCGAGGAGTGCGTCGGGAAGCTTCCCCTCGCCGATGTCGTCACCGCCAGAGCAGTCGCACCGCTGGACCGGCTTGCCGGATGGTGTCTTCCCCTCACCGCCGTCGGTGGGCGACTGCTCGCGCTCAAGGGATCCTCTGCCGCGGCGGAGATCGCCGAGCACGCAGAAGTCCTGAGCCGGCTTGGAGCGGGCGCGCCGTCGGTACGGCTGTGCGGGGACGCCGTCCTCGCCGAGCCGACGACGGTCGTCGAGGTCGTGCGGGAGCGGGAAGTCGCGCAGCGCCGGAAGGCCAAGCGCGGGCGGTAAACCGGGGGACGGGCCGAAAGCGTCCTCCGGACACGGGGGAACGCGGGGGTTCGACGATGGACATCAGAAACTGCAACAGCGGCTGGCCGGCCGCACCGACCAAGCGACTCGGCGGTCTCCTCCGCCGAGTCGACGGCTTTCTGGTCTTCTTACGGCCGAATGCGAGTGAGAAGACCAACGACTCGCCGATCGGCCATGGCTCTGGTCGCCTGTGCGCCGTAGGCTGGCCGCGCGCCGTTTTTGCGTTCCCGGCGCCGGTCACCGCAGTCACTCGAGACCTCGCGTCGGGCGGTGCGCCGGAGGTGGGCACAACGTCGCTGACGGCCGGCAGTGCACATCTTTCCGAGCGGGACGGGACTGACATGGTGCGCGACAGCGGTGATGGTCCGGACTACGGCGATGGCAGCTCTCATGTTTCACGTGAAACACCGATAGGTCCGCGACCAGCCGCTGGCGCCGGAAGCCTCTACGGCTCGCCCGCCGGGCACGTCGCACACCCCGGTTTCGGTGCAGTGAGCGAGCCCGGTGTTCCCGGTCCGGACTACGGGCACGGGACCCATCAGTCGGACAGTCCAGGGCCGGTCGCCCAAGCGGCGAATGCGCAGGGATCCGACGGGCAGGAAATCGAGGGCTGGGGGGTTCGTCCGCCCGCGCGGCCAGTGCCCCAGCCGCGGGTCGACAACCCGGCCGAAACGACACGCGGCACCACGGTGGACTTTCGCGGCAGCGGCCCAGTCGATCGCGCATCTACCGGTACTGTTTACGGCCGGGGCGGAAAACCGGTCGTGCCCAGAGCCGATTCACAATCCGCTGCAGACGAAGCGAAAGCCGAGACGAGAGCAGATATGAGGTCCGAGCGACGGAGCAGTCCGTCCCCCCGGCCACACCCGTCCGTCGTCACCGCGGATACCGAGGGCGCCATGACAGACGCGTATGTTTCACGTGAAACCGAAGACCCCCCGCTGGCTCAGGAGGCAAAGCGCGCCGTGGAGATCCTCAACCCGAGCGGGGAGATCACGATGCCCCGTCCGCCACGGCGGCGCACGATGTGTGTGGCGAACCAGAAGGGCGGCGTGGGTAAGACCACCACGGCGGTCAACATCGCCGTCGCCCTGGCGCTGCACGGCAATCGTGTCCTGGTGATCGACCTCGACCCGCAGGGCAACGCTTCCACTGGTCTGAACGTCCCCCACCACTCCGGTGTGCCGGACGTCTACGACTGCCTGATCGACGGCGCGCCGCTCGACGCGGTGACCCAGCAGGTCGAGGGCATCCCGAACCTGTGGGCCGTGCCCGCGACGATCGACCTCGCCGGCGCCGAGATCGAGCTGGTCTCGGTCGTCGCCCGTGAGTCGCGCCTCAAGCGGGCGATCGAGGCCGGCGGGAGCAACTACGACTACATCTTCATCGACTGCCCTCCGTCGCTCGGCCTGCTGACGGTCAACGCGCTCGTCGCAGCCGAAGAGGTCCTGATCCCGATCCAGTGCGAGTACTACGCCCTGGAAGGCGTGCAGGCCCTCACGAACAACATCGAGCTTGTGCGGTCGCACCTCAACCCGAAGCTCGACATCTCGACGGTGCTGTTGACGATGTACGACCGGCGGACCCGCCTCGCGGACCTCGTCGAGCAGGACGTCCGGAACCACTTCGGCGAGAAGTGTCTGAACGCGGTCATCCCCCGCAACGTTCGCGTGTCCGAGGCGCCGAGCTACAGCCAGTCCGTGATGACGTACGACCCGGGCTCCCGCGGTGCGGTGAGCTACTTCGAGGCGGCGCAGGAGATCGCGCTGCGCGGTGCGCACGATGCGCAGGTTGGAGGAGTGGCATGAAGTCGAACCGACGTGGAGGTCTCGGACGGGGGCTCGGCGCCCTCATCCCCACCGCCGCGCCGGCGGCCGAGAGCGCGACGGGCGGCACCGCCACCGCGCTGGCGACTCCCCCGGCCGAGACCGACGCCCCGACCAACGGCGTGACCGCCGTCGACTCCCCGGTGGAGCAGCTCGCTCCGGTGCCGGGCGCGCGGTTCGCCGAGATCTCGGTGACGTCGATCGTGCCGAACCCGAAGCAGCCCCGGCAGGTCTTCGACGACGATGCGATCGAGGAGCTGAAGACCTCGATCCAGGAGGTCGGCTTCCTGCAGCCGATCGTCGTCCGCGAGCTCACCGAGCCGGTTGAGTCGGACGACGAGTCAGGCGCGCAGAAGAAGTACGAACTCGTGATGGGCGAGCGTCGCTGGCGCGCGGCCCAGGCGCTCGGCAAGGAAGCGATCCCGGCCATCGTCCGCGAGACCCGCGACGACGCGATGCTCCGCGACGCGCTCCTCGAGAACATCCACCGCGCCAACCTCAACCCTCTGGAAGAGGCGGCCGCGTATCAGCAACTCCTTGAGGAGTTCGGCGCGACCCACGAGGAACTGGCGCGGCGCATCGGCCGGAGCCGCCCTCAGATCTCGAACACGATCCGCCTCCTGAACCTGCCTGCTCAGGTACAGCGTCGCGTGGCCGCCGGCGTGCTGTCCGCCGGGCACGCCCGCGCGCTTCTCGGACTCGACAACTCCGAGGAGCAGGAGACGCTCGCGCACCGGATCGTCGCGGAGGGCCTGTCGGTCCGGGCGACCGAGGAGATGGTCTCGCTCGCGGTGTCCGAGGGCGCCACGGCGAAGAAGGCGGCGCCGCAGCGGCGGGCCAAGCCGCACGCGCCGGCGCTGTCGGACCTCGCCGACCGGCTGTCGGACCGGTTCGACACGCGGGTGAAGGTCGACATCGGCCAGCGCAAGGGGCGGATCACGATCGAGTTCGCGACCGTGGACGACCTGGAGCGCATCGTCGGCATCATCGGTGTCGACCAGCGCGGCCAGCAGCGGGAGCAGTAGCACTGAGATTCTCGGCCGCGGCGACGTCCGCGGTGAACGATCCGGCCGACGGTCCGGGCAGCTGCAGAACGGAGCAGCGGCCCGGACCGCGGTGTATCTGGGCGAAGTTCGCCCGGGAGACCGAGGCGTTGAGATGTTGCGACCCCGGGCGGCGGCGGTCGCGGCACGACGGGGGCGTGGCTTCGAGCAAGAACGTGCGGCTGTTGTTTGACGTCGGTCGCGTCGGTGGAGAGGGTCCGCATGTGGTCGCGGCGATCGGGCGCGTCTACGGAACGGTCACGCTCGACCGGAGGGCCGTCGTGGCCCGTCGGGTGGGTGAGGGGGCGCGCTGACCGTGGCACCGCTTGGCGGTATGTCTGAATGACTTGCGAAGGGTGCCGTTGGAGCGGCCGGGTACGGGCGACGGGCTGGCGCTAGTCGTACAAACGCCGAAAACGCCAATCAGAACGGCTGGGGGCGAAATCTTGGGGTGTTTGGATTCCGCCTCAGGATCGTTCTGGGGGAACTTTATCCACAGGGGTTATCCACAGGCTCACCGTTTCACGTGAAACCGCGTGGTAGAGGGCTTAGGTGCCTGTGGACGAAGGTCCCTGGGGTGCACTGTCCACAGGGTGCGGACAGCGGGGTTGCGATTGGGCTAGGGTCGGCTCGTGCCCGAGACGCCATCGCAGCTGCCCTCGTTTACCTACTGGCCCACGTTCCCGTTCGAGGGTGACCTCCGGGTGAAGCGTCTGCTCGACCCGGTGCCGATCGAGCCGCCGCGGCATGGGGACAACCCGGCGGAGTGTCGGGCGTGTGGTGCGCCGGACGAGGCATACATCTGGGTGAGCGACCGGTGGCGGGTGCGCAGCCTCGACCGGCCGACCGGGCTGCCGGCCGTGCTGATCCTCGAGTCGCGGTCGCACCTCGACCTCGGCGATCTGCCCAACATGCTCGCCGCCGAGCTCGGCGTGATGACGGTGCGGCTGGAGCGGGCGATCCGGTCGCTCGACGGGGTGGCGCGCGTCCACGTGAACCGGTGGGGCGACGGCGCCGCGCACCTGCACCTGTGGTTCCTCGCGCGACCGTATGGGCGGCTGCAACTGCAGGGGACGTTCCTCGCGCTGTGGGACGACATCCTGCCGCCGATCCCGGAAGACCAGTGGCGGGAGAACCTGGCGCTGGTCGCCGCCTGGCTCGCGGAGTTCGGCGGGCGACCCCTCGCCGAGCCGCCGCGGATCAACTGGACGGCGCCGGCGCGGTTCCGCGAGGAGGCGGCGCTCGGAGACGCGGGGATTCACGTGGACCCGCCCGAGCCGGCGGCGGCGAGCGAGCCTTCTGTCGGCGATGGCGGCATCGGTACGGCCGGAAGCACCACAACGCCCGCAGCGGGCGCAGCGGCTCCCGGTCCAGCGACATCCGGCCCAGCAGCGCCCGGCGCGGCAGCGGCGACCGGAGCGGCAGCGGGGCCTGGAGCGGCCACGGGGCCGGGTGCAGCGGGGTCAGGTGCGGCGGCGGCGCCTTCCCAAGGAGGAGATGCGGCGCCGGTGCTGGACAAGAAGGAGCCAGACGCCCTGTGACCTGGCCGCGGCGCACGGTGCTGCTGAGGCAGATGAGCCGCAGGGGCGGCGCCGATCGAGGAACTCTCGCCGGATGACTCCCGCGGCCCGTGATCGGTGCGTACCATCATGACGGTTGACCGTACGTAAGCAGCACGCGCGGAGATGGGCCAATGTCGCGACGTCTCGTGAGTTTGACGCTCGACACCCTCGAGGATCTACCTCGATCGTGCCGTGCCTGCGTCTTCTGGGAGCTCGACCCGGTAGCCGCCGACAGAGCCTGCGCCAACGGCGACCCAGGCCTCGAAAAAGAGGCCTGGGTGTCGCAGACGCTGCTCGAGTGGGGCTCCTGCGGCAAGCTGGTGTACGTCGACGGAATGCCGGCAGGGTTCGTGATGTTCGCTCCCCCGGCGTACGTGCCGAGGTCGATGGCGTTCCCGACCTCGCCGGTGTCACCCGACGCGGTGCTGCTGATGACCGCGCACGTGGTGCAGCCGTTCGCGGACGGCGGGCTGGGGCGGATGCTCGTCCAGGGCGTCGCGCGCGACCTGACGAAGCGCGGCGTGAAGGCGATCGAGGCGTTCGGCGACGCGAAGTTCGGCGAGGTCGACGAGGCCGGCCGCAACGAGCAGGGCTGCCTCGCGCCGGCGGACTTCTTCACCTCGATCGGGTTCAAGACCGTGCGGCCGCACCCCCGCTACCCGCGGCTGCGGCTGGAGCTGCGCACCGCGCTGTCGTGGAAGTCGGACGTCGAGTATGCGCTGGAGAAGCTGCTCGGCTCGATGAGCCCCGAGTCGCTGCTCCGCCCGGTGCTGCCGGTGCGGCCGGCGACCCGCACCATGCAGCCCTGAGAGGCCCGGACCACGCGGCCCTGAAGGGCCGTCCAACGAACAGTGCCTCCCGGCCCGAACGGCGGCCTGGGAGGCACTGGCAGGCGCTGGAAGCGCCTCAGACGGCGTTGTTGGTCAGCGCCCGCAGCAGGCTGACGTCGATGGAGCCGGTCGGCACGTCGATCTCGACCGGCAGATACATGCGCTGCACCGCGGCCATCATCGCCTCGACGACCCGCTCGCGGAACGCCGGGTCGATGAGCCGCTCTCGGTCGGTCGGCGAGGTCAGGTAGCCCACGTCCACCCGGACGGCGGGCATCCGGCTGAGGCGCAGCAGCTCCCACGTCTTCGCGTGCGTCTGGCAGTCGCGGAGCCCGGTGCGGACGACGATCTCGCGCTGCACGAGCTTGGCGAGCCGCTCGCCGACGATCGACGTCGGGCCGGAGACGGTGCCGTAGTGGTAGGTGGCGACGCCCTCGGCCTCGGGGTTGCGGTAGCCGTCGAGGTGGATCGAGATGAGAAGGTCGGCGCCGAGCTCGTTGGCCAGCTGGACCCGGTCACGGTCACTGAGAGCCGCCGTGGGCTGCGGACCCCTGGTGAGGTTCACCCGCATGCCCGCGGCCGCCAGACGGCCTTCCAGACGGGCTGCGAGGTCATATACGAGGTCGGCCTCCGCCCACCGGAGCGGACCGTCGGGCACGACGTGTCCGGTGTCGGGTCCGCCGTGGCCCGGGTCGATGACGATGCGCTTGCCGAGCAGGGTCGGGCCGGAGGCGCGGAAGGCCTCCGCCTCGCGGAGCAGCTGCGGGCGGCCGCCGATCACCTTGCGGCCGAGGCGGCGCAGCGCACCGACCGTGGCCGGCCCGCACTCGCCGTCCGGCCGCAGGCCCACCTCGCGCTGGAACTGCGCGACGGCGTGCGCCGTGCGGCTGCCGTAGATCCCGTCGGCGCGTCCAGGGTTGAAGCCCATCTCCAGCAGGCGCTCCTGCAACTGACGGACGTCGTCGCCGATGTACGGGTCGCCGACGGTGTGGAACAGCGCCCGCTGCCCCAGCCGCCACCGCGCCGCGTCGAGGGACCGCCACGTCTCGTCGCCGACCGCGCCGTCGACCGTCAGGCCGTGGCTCTGCTGAAACGCGCGGACCGCGCGCTCGGTGGCCTCGTCGAACTCGGGATCGGTCTGAGGTGCGGTGTCAGCCAGCAGATCCAGCACGACAAGAATGCTGCGGATCTCGGCGACCGCCGCTCCCCGCGCCCCGCGCCGGATTGCCCGCATGTGGTCCTCCTGAAAAAGCCAGCGAATGCACCGCAGCGTACCGCTCACGGCACAGGGACGCGTCATCACGCGGCCATTGACGAAAACGCGCCCCGCCTTACCTGAAGGCGGGGCGCATCAATGCTTGTGGCTGGCCTCAGGCTGGCTCGAGCGCAGACTCGATGAGACGCACCAGTGCGCTCTTCGGGCTCGCGCCGACGACCGACCGGAAAGGCTCGCCGTCCTTGAACACGGTGAGTGTCGGGACGGACAGCACCTGGTAAGCGCGGGCCGTCTCCGGGTTGCTGTCGATGTCGACCTTGACGATCTTCACCTTGTCGGCGAGGTCGCCCACGGCGATCTCGTTGAGCATCGTCTCGATCTTCCGGCACGGCTGGCACCACTCAGCCCAGAAGTCCACCAAAACCGGAATATCGGATTTGAGGACGTCAGCCTCGAAGGTCTTGTCGCTGACCGGCTGGATGGCTCCCATGCGCACTCCTCTACCTGTTGTGAAACTGTCGTGCTCCGCGTTTGAGTTACAGCGTGGCGATGTAGCGCTCGGCGTCGAGGGCCGCCGCGCAACCGGTGCCCGAGGCGGTGATCGCCTGCCGGTAGGTGTGGTCGACCAGGTCACCGGCGGCGAACACGCCCTCGATGTTGGTGCGGGTGCTCGGCGACGCCACCTTCACGTAGCCGGCGTCGTCCAGCTCGACCTGGCCGCGGAACAGCTCGCTGCGCGGGTCGTGGCCGATCGCCACGAACACGCCGGCCACCTCGAGGTCGGTCTCCTCGCCGGTGTTGACGTCCTGCACGCGCAGGCCGCCCACGCGGCCGCCGCGGTCGAGGACCTCGGTCACCACACTGTTCCACCGGACCTGGATCTTCTCGTTGGCCAGCGCGCGCTCCGCCATGATCTTGCTGGCACGGAACGATTCGCGCCGGTGCACGATCGTCACCGACTTGGCGAACCGGGTGAGGAACGTCGCCTCCTCCATCGCCGAGTCACCGCCGCCGACGACCACGATGTCCTCGTTACGGAAGAAGAAACCATCACAGGTGGCACAGGACGAAACGCCCCGCCCGAGCAGCTCCTGCTCCCCCGGGACGGAGAGCGGGCGCCAGGCGGAGCCGGTCGACAGGATGACGGCGCGGGCCTGGTATTCGGTCTCGCCGACCCACACGCTCTTCACGGGGCCCTCCAGGGCCACGCGGGTCGCGTCGTCGGTGACGAACTCGGCCCCGAAGTGCTCGGCCTGCTTGCGCATGTTGTCCATGAGCTCCGGGCCGAGGATGCCGTCGGGAAAACCGGGGAAGTTCTCCACCTCGGTGGTCGTCATCAGCGCGCCACCTGACGTGACGCCTTCGATCACCAGCGGCTTGAGGTTGGCCCGGGCCGCATAGACGGCAGCCGTATACCCGGCGGGGCCGGACCCCACGATGATCAGGTTGCGGACCTCGTCCACGGTCGACTCCTCGAGTTAAGCCTGTGCCAGCAAAACGTCATCCTACGAACCGATGATTCCCGTTGTGGGGTGACGCGTGTGCCACATCACCACTACGGTCAGACAGTGCCGCGGTAAAGCTCGTCGGCGATCGCCCCGCCGATGCCGCAGTCCGGCCCGACCGCGATGACCAGACGTTTGCCGGCCCCGACCCGCGTGCCGTCGACGATGACGACCAGCGCTGGCTTCCCCTCGAACCGGGCATAGTCGACCACTGCCACCTGACCACCGTATTCCCCGACCACGGCGTTGAGGCAGGCGGCCCTGGCCACCGGGTCCGTGAGCCGCCGCAACGCCTCGGGCACGCCGGCCGGCGGCTTCGCCGACTTGGCCACGTCGGTGCCGCGGCTGCCTTCGACGTCGGGCATCATCGCGGCGGACGATGGCGACCCCAGGGCCAGCTGGCCGACCGTGCCGGGCCCGTAGTCCTGGCCGGATGCCACGAGGGCGGCGTCGGAGCGGGTGGACGCCCTGGTGCCGCCCGAGGTCGAAGCGGGCCCTGCCTGCGGCGCCGCGCCGTTGTTCCTGCCGCCGTCGGCCGCGGACATGCCCGGGCTGTTGGTGATGGTCTGCTCGCTCACGACCAGGCTCACGCCGAACCCGCCGCAGATCAGCACCGCGGCGGCCGTCGCCAGCCCGACCGCCCACCGCTGCCGCCGGTGCCGGCGCGCCTCGCGGGCCCGGGCGAGGTCGAGCACCGGTGCGTCGGAGGTCGGTGCGACGACCGCGGCCTGCAGCGCGGCATTCAGCCTGTGCTCGACGTCCGGCGGCACGGCCGGCGTCTCGGCGCCCAGGGCGGTCAGCTCGTCCCGGACGGCCACCTCGGCGGTGACGAGGGCCGCATACGCCTCGGCCCAACTCGCGTCGGTGCTGACCCGGCGGCGCACGTCGTCCGCCTCGGGGGTGCCGTCCAGCGCGCCACCGACGAAGTCGGCGAGCAGGTCGAAGTCGGCGTCGGAGAACATCGTCACGAGCCGCCCTCCTTCCTGATCGCCGCGGCTCCAGTCGCTGTCTCAGCGCTGCTCGGTGATGGGACGCCGCTGGTGCCGACCGGGTTCCGCAGGTGGCCGAGCATCACAGCGAGGCGGGCCCGCCCGCGCGCGCACCTGCTCTTGATGGTGCCCTCCGCGACGCCCAGGATCACGGCCGCCTCGGCCACGGAGTATCCCTGCACGTCGACGAGCACGAGCGCCGAGCGCTGGTCGACCGCCAGCTGCTGCAGCGCGTGCTGCACGTCCATGGCCGTGTCGCGGTCGGTCGCCGGGGCGGGTGTGACGTCCGTCTCGGGCAGCGGCACGGTCGGCCGCGACTGCCGGCGCCGTATCCGGTCCAGGCAGGCGTTGACCACGATGCGGTGCAGCCACGTCGTGACCGCCGAGTCGCCCCGGAAGCTGCCCGCCGCCCGGAACGCGGACAGCAGCGCGTCCTGGAGCGCGTCAGCGGCCTCCTCGCGGTCGCCCAGGGTCCGCAGGGCGACCGCCCACAGCCGGTCACGGTGCCGCCGGACGATCTCCGCGAACGCGTACGGATCGCCCGCGGCGTGGGCATGCAGAAGCGCGGTGTCATCCGGCGTCTGACGCACGCCCGGCTCCGCCTCCACGGCTGGCACCTTATCGACCGCGAACGGCTTGTGGGGACTACTGGACTCGAACGGTTATCTCGGCGATGGCAACTCGATAACCGCTGCCGCTGCTCTCCTTGGGCAACTTCGTGATCCAGACAAGCAGGTAGCGCGTCGGCTGCGCCGGACCCACGTACAGGTTCGTGGGGTCCATCGCGGCCTTCGCCGTGTTCTCGACCACCTTGTACTGGTCGACGGTCTGCTGGTCCTGCGTGGCGCCGCTACCGAAGTCGGTGGTGCCGGTGCGCAGCTCACCGCTGGCCCCCGGGGTGGCGAGCTTGACCTCCACGGACACGATCTGCCTCGCCTCGCCGAGGTCGAGCCAGACGCCCATGCCGTCTTTCTTGCCACCGAAGTCGGCCTTCGGGTATCGCTCCGTGCGCCAGGTCGTCTCGGTGTTGGCGTCGATCGTCTTCTCGGCGTCCTTGACCTCGGACCGGTTGCCCTTCGGGTCGACGATCCGGACCTGGGACGACTTGAGCGTCAGCACCGTCGGCTGGCCGGCCGGCGGCTTCGCCTGCTGCGGCGCGCTGCTGCCCGCCGCGGAGGGGGGCGTCTCACTGGGCGTCGCCGGGTCGCCGAGGACCTTCGCCGCGGCGAGCGTGCCGGCCAGCGCCAGCACGAGCAGGCCCACGACGCCCACGGCCAGCTTCCGCCCCGCGGGCTTCGGCGGCGCGGTGGACTGCGACGCGGCGTCGAACGCCTCGAAGTCGAGCTGCTCGCCGCCGCGCTCTGCGCCGCCCTCGGCCAGGTCGCTCTCGTCGAACTGCCCGAACGAGGCGAGCTCCCCGGCGAGCGACTCCGCCGACGGCAGCGGCAGGTCAGGGTTGAGCAGGTCCGTCACCAGCGAGTCGAGATGCGTCGGCACGCCGGCCCGCACCTGCCGCGGCGCCGCCAGCGCGCCGGAGCTGTCCCGCACGCCGTCCGGCACCGAATAGGTGCCGGCCTCGCGGTGCGGCCAGTATCCCGTCAGCGCGCAGTAGAGCACCGCACCGATGGCCCGGATGTCCGTCTCGGGGGTCGCCAGGTCGTCGGCCCGCGCGTCGGTCAGCACGACCCGTCCGTCGTGCGCGACGAGCACCGTGCCGGGGTGCACGTTGCCGTGCGCCATCCCCGTCCCGTGCAGCGACGCCACGGCGTCCGTGACGGCCCACGCGATCGCCACCGACCGCCCCGCGTCCAGCGGACCCGACGCCACGATTTCGCGCAGCGCGATCCCGTCGACCCACTCCCGGACCACATAGGCCCGGTGGCCCTCGTCGATCGCGTCATAGACGCCGACCAGGTGCGGGTGGACGATCCGGCTGGCGGCCACGGCCGCGCCCAGCATCTCCTTGGCGCTCTCCCCACCGGGGTAGCGCAGGACGACCGCCACCGGCCGCCGCAGGATCACGTCGATCCCGCGATACAGCTGACGGCCCAATGAGTCGTTGCCGATGTGCTCTTCGAGCTGGTATCGCTCGGCAAGGATTTCACCGACGGATGGGGTGCCGAAGGTCAGGACCTGCGGAATTCCTCCCGAGGCCTCCAGCCCTTCGTCGAGCTCAGCCACCCGTCCTCCCTTCCGATTCGTGTGCTCACCTGGGGCGTCCGTCGTAACGCGAGTCGCAGTCACTAAGCCTAAGCGCTCCGGCGGGGCGTCGAGGTTGACCTTACCGGTCAGGTCTAAGGGTTCCGACACGTCATCTTCTCCGGACCACCCACGGCGATGCCAATTGATCACCCATGCCTGGACATAGCGGTCATATACCTTTCACCCGTCTTTCACCGGCTCGCCCCGTCTCGCGATCCGCCCACCGGCGGGGAACGGCGCGACTCGACGGACCCGGAAGCGACGCACGCCCGTGCGACCTTCCGCACAACTTCGCGCGGTGGCCTCCGGAGGTTCCGGCCGGAAGCGCTCCGCCCTGGGAACCGGTTTGAGGACGGTCATCGGCCCAGCTTGCCCTTGATCAGGCCGGCGAACTGACGGACCTCGGGCACGCGGAGGGCCAGGGCGGTCGCAGCGTAGGCGGCCAGCAGGACGGCGCAGCCCACGAGGAGCTGCACGAAGCTGGTGATCTTGCCCGGGTCGAGGATCTTGCCGATGGCCCAGGAGACGGCGAGGGCGAGGACACCGCCGACGGCCGCGGCGGCCGCGAGCCGGCCCAGGGTGTCGGCGACCTTCGCCAGGCCGAGCCGGCCCAGGCGGGTGCGCAGCAGCCAGTAGCCCATCACCAGGGCCGCGACGAACGAGAGCGCCGTGCCCACCATCAGCGAGGCCGTCACGGCCGCGATCGGCAGGACGAAGTAGAAGGCGACGTCCAGCAGCAGCCGGACGGCCACGCCGCCGATGTTGACCAGGGCGGGCGTGCGCGTGTCGCGCATCGCGTAGAAGACGCTGGTCTGCATCTGGCTCAGCGCGAACGGCAGCAGGCCCAGTCCTGCCGCGCTCACCACCCAGCCGGTCGCGAGGGCGGTGTCGTAGTCATACTGCCCCCAGTTGAACAGCGTGACGGCGAGCGGCTGGCCCAGCACCAGGTAGATGGCGGCGGCCGGGATGAGGATCACCGACGCCAGCCGGGTGCCCTGGGAGAGCTGGTCGGTGACGTCGCCGAACCTGCCGTCGGCCGCGGCGGACGAGATGCGCGGCATCAGCGCGGTGATCACGGAGACGGCGACGATGCCGTGGGCCATCATGAAGATCAGGAACGCGTTGTTGAAGATCGCGGGGCCGTCGCCGCCACGCAGGGAGTTGTTCTTCGCGAGCACCATCACGACCGTGATGCCGATCTGGTTGACCCCGACGTAGAGCAGCATCCAGGTGCCGAGGCGGGCCAGCTCGCCCAGGTTGAGCTTGCCGAAGTCGAAGCGCCACTTCCAGCGGAAGCCCGTCTTGCGCATCGCCGGCCACAGGCCCAGCGACTGGATCACGATGCCGAGCGTGGTGCCGATGCCGAGCACCAGGACCTGCGGCAGCGTGATCGACTCGGGCGTCGGCAGGTTGGGGCCGGGCAGCAGCACGAAGATGCCGGCCGTGGCGATGATCACGAAATTGTTGAGGATCGGTGTCCACATGGGAGCGGCGAAGTGCCCCCGCACATTGAGGATCGCGGCGAAGATGCCGGCCAGCCCGTAGAAGAAGATCTCGGGCAGCAGCAGATACGCCAGCAGCGTGATCAGGTCACGGTCGGTCGCCGTGACCCGGTCGTTGCCCACCGTGTAGACCGCGGTGAGCAGCGGCGCGGCCAGGACCACCACCAGCGTCGCCGCGCCGAGCGAGACCACCGCCAGGGTCAGCAGGCGCTGCGCATAGGCCTCGCCCCGGTCGGGCTCCTGCTTGCGCGCCCGCACGAGCGTCGGGATCAGCACGCTGGCCAGGACGCCGCCGAGCAGGAGCTCATAGATCTGGTTGGGCAGGTTGTTGGCCAGCGTGTAGTCGTCGCCGACGGCGAAACCGCCGATCGCGGCCGAGATCGCCGCGGCCCGCAGGAAGCCGGTGGCACGGCTCACCAGGCTCAGGATCGCCATGGTGCTGCTGTTGCGCACGACCGTGCCGGTGCTCTCGTCGTCGCCGGGCCCGGAAGCAGGCCCGGGCGCCGGCGCCGACTGCTCCACCTGAGGGGCGTCCGAGGTGACCTCGGGGGCGGGCGTGAACAGTGGCAGGCTGACCGTGGGCGCGTTGGCCGGGTCGAGCGGCTGGGTCGGCAGGTCGCCGTGCGGGTCAGGCGCTCTGTGGGCGCCCCCGGTCACCGGCCGCAGCACCGCCGTCGGCTCGTTGCTCCAGCGCCCGTCGTCTGCCGGGTCCATCCGCCACACCCCAACTCGGCCGTGCTTCCGCTCGCAGCACAGACCATAGTGGCACCCCCCGACATTTCCACCGCCCGACCGAGGAGCCGACAAATCACGCGACCGGTCGCCGACACGGCGACTACCCTCGGTGTCCGCTCCTTGCCCACCGCACATGCCCTCGCGATAGGCTCACCGACCGATGTCCGAAACCACACGAACCGACGCCGCTCGGGCCGAAGCCGCACGGGCCGAAGCCGCGCGCGCCGGGAGCACCCGCGCCCTCACCGACGCCCAGCGCCGTGCCGTGCACGAGCTGATGCGCGTCTCCCCCGTCGCCGACGAGCTCGGCCGCCGGTTCGCTGCGGCAGGGCACGAGCTGCACCTCGTCGGCGGTTCGGTGCGTGACGCGCTCCTCGGGCGCCTCGGCGACGACCTGGACTTCACCACCGACGCCCGGCCCGAGGAGACGCTGCGGATCATCGACGGCTGGGCCGAGGCGGTGTGGACGACCGGCCAGGAGTTCGGCACGATCGGGCTCGCCCGCAAGGGCCTGCGCATCGAGGTCACCACGTTCCGCGCCGACGCCTACGACCGCGTCAGCCGCAACCCGATCGTCCAGTACGGCGACAACCTGGTCGACGACCTGCGCCGCCGTGACTTCGCCGTCAACGCGATGGCCGTCTCGGTGCCGGGGCACGAGTTCACCGACCCGTACGGCGGCCTCACCGACCTCGCCGAGCGTGTTCTGCGCACGCCGGGCGCCCCGGAGGAGTCGTTCGCCGACGATCCGCTGCGGATGCTGCGGGCCGCACGGTTCGCCGCGCAGCTGCAGTTCACCGTCGCGGCCGAGGTACGGGCGGCGATGACCGCCATGGCCGGCGACCTCGCACGGATCACGGCCGAGCGGATCCGCGACGAGTTCGTCAAGCTCATGTGCGGCGCCGATCCGATCACGGGCCTGCGGCTGCTGGTCGACACCGGCCTGGCCGAGACGTTCCTGCCGGAGGTGACCGGTCTCAAGCTGGAGATCGACGAGCACGCCCAGCACAAGGACGTCTACGAGCACACCTTGATCGTCGTGCGCAACGCCATCGGCCACGAGAGCGACGGCCCGGACTTCACGCTGCGCATGGCCGCCCTGATGCACGACGTTGGCAAGCCGGCGACCAAGGCGGTCGGCCCGGACGGCGGCGTCAGCTTCCACCACCACGAGGTCGTGGGCGCGCGGCTGACCAAGCAGCGGATGAAGGCGCTCAAGTTCCCCAAGGACGTGATCTCGGACGTCTCGGAGCTGGTCATGCTGCATCTGCGCTTCTACGGGTACGGCCGCGGCGAGTGGACCGACTCGGCGGTGCGCCGCTACGTGACCGACGCCGGGCCGCTGCTGTCGCGCCTGCACAGCCTGACCCGGTCGGACGTGACGACCCGCAACCGGCGCAAGGCGGCGCAGCTCGCGGCCGACTACGACGCGCTGGAGGCCCGGATCGCCCGGATCGCCGCCGAGGAGGACCTGGCCCGCGTCCGGCCCGACCTCGACGGAAACGCGATCATGGAACTGCTCGGAGTGCCGCCCGGCCCGCTCGTGGGTCGAGCCTGGCGGCACCTCAAAGAGCTGCGGCTGGAGCGCGGCCCGCTCGACCGGGACGAGGCCGAGGCCGAGCTGCTGCGCTGGGCTGCCGCCGAGGGCCTCACGAAACCCTGATCTCCGTGATCTTCACGGCCAGCTTCGGCGCGCCGTCGGCACCCCCCGTGGTGGTGCCGGCGGCGGCGATCCGGTCCAGCAGGTCCAGACCGCTCGTCACCTGGCCGAACACGGAGTAGTCCGGCGGGATGGCACTGTCCTTGTAGACGATGAAGAACTGCGAGCCGTTCGTGCCCGGCCCGGCGTTCGCCATGGCGAGCGTGCCCCGCGGGTACGGTGGCAGCGTCGTCGGCAGGTTCTCCTCGCCGAACTGGTAGCCGGGCGTCCCGGTCCCCGTGCCACCCGGGTCGCCGCACTGCAGCACCCACAGACCCTCGGTCGTGAGCCGGTGGCAGGGCGTGTCGCTGTAGAAGTCGTCCCGGGACAGGTGGACGAACGAGTTGACCGTGCAGGGCGCCCGGTCGGCGTACAGCTGGATCCCGATCGCACCGAGGTTGGTCTCCAGCGTGGCGTTCGGCTTGCCGGTCAGCGTCGCGCGCGGCGCGGGCGTGGCCACCAGGCGGGGCTCGCCGCCGCCGCGGTCCGCGGGCGAGTACGTGCACGTCACGCCCGCACCGGGAGCCGACGGGGATGCCGCGCCGTTCGGTCCGGCCGCCGCGGGACCGCGACTCGTGCCGTCGCCGGCGCTCGGTGCGCTCTGGGAGCCCGTCTCGGCCGTCGACGCCGCCACGGAGACGACCGGACCGGCGGTGGTGTCGACCGAGTCGTTGGCCCGCACGTACAGCAGGACGGTGGCGGCCCCGCTCAGGATCAGCAGCGCGGCGGCCCCGCCGACAACGGGAATGACCCAGCGCCGCCGCTTGCGCTGCCCGGGCGGACCACCAGAAGCAGGGCCAGATCCAGGGCCGGAACCGGCCGGACCGGCGGCGGGCCCGGCGGGACCGGGTGGCTGCTGATCGAAGGAGGGGCCGTGCGGAGGACCCTGTGAAGGGCTGCGGGAAGCGCCATGGTGGGACTCGCCCGGTGGATGGAAGTCCGGCACGTCATCGGCGGTGTACGCCGGCCGCAGCCACGCGGGGAGGGTCGGGTCCGGCGCCGACGGCGGCAACGGCTCGGCGAGCTCCTGCGGCCGCGGCGCACCGGGCCGCGGCGGCTCGTAGTCCGGCACCTCGTGCTCGGACGAAGGCTGATGGGCGGCCGACGCCAGGGACGGGAACCCGTACACGGGCTCCCGGTACTCGTACTCCTCGTACGCGTTGGGATCGTGCGCGCGGGACGGCAGCGACGGCCGCGCCGGCGGACCCGACTCCAGCTCGAACCGACGTGGACCGCGAGGGTCCTGAGCGCCGCGAGGGTCGCGAGCGCCTCGAGGGTCGTGCCCGGAATCGGGATCCGGCGGCGAAGCGGACAAAGGCGGTGGAGGTGATGACATTATGTGATCATACGATTACAAACAGTTCAAAGCGGCAGGGCCACCGCCAACGCCTTCGCCCGTTCCGCCCACGAGTGCTGCTCGGCGAACGCCTGCCGCCGGGCCACCAGCGCCGGGTCGTGCGCCTCGGCCGCCGCCTCCCGTACCGCGGCGACCACCGCCTTCGGAGTGCCGGCGATCCGCACGAGCGGGGTGTCGAGCCAGTGCACCGCCGGCAGGTCGGTGCTCACGGGCGGCTTCCCGGCCGCGAGGTACTCCAGCGTCTTGAGCGGGAACGACGCCCGGTTGAAGGGCGTGTCACGGTACGGCGTGACGCCCACGTCGATGTGCCGCAGGAACGTCGGCAGCGACTCGAACGGCTGCCGCCCGACCCAGACCACGTTGGGCCGCTCGGTCAGCGCCGGGAAGCGGTCCGGCTCCCAGCGGGCGTCGTGCGGCCCGACCAGCAGCAGCGACACTCCGTCGTCGGCCAGGGCGGCGAGCAGCTCGAAGTCGGTGCGGTCGGAGAACTGGCCGATCACACCCGCCACGGGCCCGGTGAGCGGCTTCGGGAGCGCGGCGGGCTCGCCCGGGGTCCGGTACGCCGAGGTCTGCACGCCGTTCGGGATCAGCTCGACGCGTTTGGCGCCCAGTCCCGTCCAGCGCTCCGCCAGTACCGTGGAAACCGCCACGACCAGGTCGGCGTTGTCCAACTGGCGTCGCTCGTCCTCGGCGACCCGCGCCGCGTCGTGCCCCATGAGCTCCGCGCCGGCGACATAGTCGTCGGTGCCGTAGAGCACCTTGGCCACCCCGGGACCCCAGCTGCGCAGGACGTCGACGAGGTTGCAGGCCATCACCGCGGCCGGCCGGCGGTCGAGCTTGCGCAGCGCCCAGCGGGTCTGCGAGCGGATCAGCGCCGCGGTGCTGACCTTGATGTAGGGGCGGGTGTGCAGCGGCAGCACCCGCGGCGTCAGCCGCGTCACACCGTCGGACACCTGACGGATCTGTGGGGAGACGCCCAGGCGGGAGGCGCCGTAACGGTATCGGTCCGGAGTCGCCGCAGAGATCGGCGGATCGACCCAGAGAATGTCAGCATGTGAGGTGAGCGCCGAGGCGAGCAGCCGGTCAGAGCCGGTCACCCCGTCCCACGACGTTCCGGCAAAGACGACGACCAGCGGCTGAGGCACGGCTCACATTCTCCTGGAGGACTCCTGGCAGGTTCAACGCTGTCAGAACTCTGACCCCGGTTGCGTCGTGCATGTGGCGATTCAGCCGGTTCTGCACGTAGACCCGGTCAGCTACCGTCGCTACACGTTCCCCCTTTCGGCCGCTCCCCGGTTTGGGTCCGGCCACCCCTGAACAAACTCTGGAGGCAGACATGCAGCCGTGTCCTACATGCGGCGGCATGGGCATTGATACGAACGGTTACTGCACGCAGTGCCGCACCTATCGAGGCGTCCCGCAGGCGCCGCAACCGCCGGTGAGCGGCTCGCCCTACGGTGGCGACTCGTACGGCGCGCCCTATGCCGGCTACCAAAGCAGCGGACCCTCGTTCCCCGACCAGCAGGTCAGCGGGCCGGGCTACCCGGGCCAGGTCAGCGGCCAGCCGGGCTACCCCGGCCAGGTCAGCGGACCGGCCTACCCCGGCCAGGTCAGCGGACCGCCGGCGTTCCCGCCGGCGACCTACGGCGGTCAGTACGGCGCGTCGCCGACCCCGCCGCGGCGCAACAAGTTCATGATGCCGCTGATCGCGCTGTCCGGCGTGGTCGTGGTCCTCGTGATCGCGATCGTCGCCGTGGTCGCCCTGCGCAAGGACGACGACCCGAAGAACGTCGCCGACCCGGGCAAGACCACCACCGCCGGTGCGAGCGCCGGGGCGAGCGCCAAGCCGAGCGCGGCGATCGACACCTGCCTCATCGGCACCTGGACGACGACCAGCTACAGCCAGGAAGCACCGATGGCGGGCGTCGAGGGCGGCCTCAAGCTCACGCTGGACAAGAACGGCTCGAAGCTGAAGTTCGACGCCGACGGCAACTACACCGAGACCTACGAGAACAGCCTCTACAAGGCCAACCCGACGGTCTCCGGCACGCCGGTCGCCGTGACGGTCACGGTCAACGCGACCGTCACCGCGAAGGTGCACACCACCAGCGGCAGCATCGTGTACGAGGATGTGAAGGCCACCGGCAAGATGGTGACGGCCGTTCCGGCCACCGGCTCCAGCGAGGAGGACGCGTTCACCGCCGACGACACGCCGAGCAAGTACACGTGCAACGGCAACACCCTGTCGTTCTCGAACACGACGACCCAGGTGCAGGCGAAGAAGACCTCAAGCTAACGACGTGAGGCGTTTCCCGCCGGGTTGTGCGATGTCGTCGCCGACCCGGCGGGCCCACCGGCCGCCGAGCACCGCATAGCCCACGGCGGTCAGCACATAGCAGATCGCCACCCCGCTGAGCACCACCGCCGACTGGCCGGTGTAGGGCAGGGTCAGCGCGCCGATGTACATGCCGGCGACCAGCATGATGTTGAACGCGGTGTCGTTGATGCTGAACACCCGCCCGCGGAACTCGTCGGCGCACTCGTGCTGCAGTGACGTGTCGGTGACGATCTTGATCGCCTGGGCCGCGAGGCTGGTGACGAAGACCGCCCCGAGCAGCAGCACCGGGTCGAAGGGCAGCCCGAAGCCGAGGATCGCCGCGCCCGTGGCCGCCAGCACGACCGTCACCCAGCGCCAGCCGCCCATCCGGCGGGCCACCGGCGGGGTCACGAAGGACGCCAGCAGCATCCCGACGCCGCCTGCGGCGAAGGCGTTGGCGATGGTACCGAAGGAGTCGCTGACCTCGCTGCCGGTGTTGAACACGGAGCGGAACAGCAGCAGGCAGGCCAGCAGGACCACGCCGTACAGCAGCCGGAACACCGCCTGCACCAGGACGAGATAGGCGGCGCCGCGCTTCGCCGCGAGGTGCCGGACCCCGGCGACGGTGCCGCGGTTGACCTCGCCGACCGCCTGCCGGATCGAGCCCTTGGTCTGCTGCGCGGCGTCGGGCCCCAGCTCGTCGGCGGCGAACGACGACCGGCCGATCAGCGCGGACGCCAGGTAGAAGGCGGCCGCCATCGAGGCGACCAGCGCGTAGCCGTGGAACGACGTGGCCAGCACCGTCTTGATCAGCGTCGCGCCGACGCCGATGCCGAGGGAGAAGCTGAGCGAGCCGAGCGTCGCGGCGAACGAGTTGGCGGTCACCAGCATGTGGTCGTCGACGACGTGCGGGGTCGCCGCGGACAGCCCGGCCAGGAAGAACCGGTTCAACCCGGTGACCACGAGCGCCAGCAGGAACGGCACCGGCGACTCGTGCCCCTGCCAGATGTACAGCGCGATCGGCAGCACCAGGACGGCGCGCAGCAGGTTGGCCCGCAGGATGATCGTGCGCCGCCGCCACCGGTCGAGGAACACCCCGACATACGGCCCGATCAGCGAATACGGCAGCAGGAGGACGGCGAAGCCGGCGGCGATGGCCATGCCGCCGGCGCGCTGCTCCGGGTTGAACAACACCGTGCCGGCCAGCGCGCCCTGAAACAGGCCGTCGCCGATCTGCGCCACCATCCGCACGCCGAGCAGGCGGCGGAAGCCACGTTGCCGCAGGACCGCCCGTACGAAGTGGGACTGTGGATGAGCGGCTGCGGTGGCGGTGGACACGCCAAAAGCCTACGGCTCGTTCAGGCCTTTGGCGGCTTGACCGCACCTCGGCCGTGGGCGGGCCCGCGGTCGGCGGGCTCACCCACGGCTCCGGCGAGTCGACGGCGGCTCGGCCGTCGACGGGGTCTGTCAGGCCTGCCGGGGCTTCGGCGCCTCGACCGCGGCGCGGCCGTTGGCGGGCTCGTCCGCGACCATGCCGCTGAGGCGGCCGAGCAGTTTCGCCAGGTCGATGCCGGTCAGGTCGGTGCTGAGCTGCAGGCCCTGGGCGACGTTGCCGGCGACCGACTTCGTCAGCGACGACGCGCCGTCGGTGGAGATGACGGTCATCTTGTCGATGTTGGCCATCGGCTCGCTGGCGGCCTTGACCACCTCCGGCATCACCCGCACCAGCAGGTCCAGGATCGCGGCCTCGCCGTACGCGGCGAACGCGTCCGCCTTGAGCTTCATCGCCTCGGCCTCGGCCTGGCCGCGGGCCAGGATCGCCGACGCCTCGGCGGAACCCTCCCGCTCCAGGGCCTCGGCGATCGCGACGCGCCGGCGCTGCTCCGCCTCACCTTCCTTGGCGCCCTCGATCGCGTTGGCCTCGGCGAGCGCGGCCCGGCGGGACCGCTCGCCCTCACCGGTGAGGCGGGCCTGCTCGGCGGAGCCCTGCGCCGCGGCGATGACGGACTGCCGCTGCGCGTCGGCCTTGAAGATCGCGGCGTTCTTCGCCGCCTCCGCCTCCTGCTCCACCCGGTAGCGCTCGGCGTCGGCCGGCTTGCGGACCTCGGTGTCGAGCTGGCGCTGCTTGAGCTCGGCGTTGCGCTCGGCGACCTTCTGCTGCTCGGCCAGGATGACCTGCTCGCGCTCGGCCTGGGCGAGGGGGCCGGCCGCGGCGGACCGGGCCTTCGCGGCGTCGATCTCAGCCTGGATGGAGGCCTGCTTGAGCGCCAGGTTGCGGTTGGCCTCGGCGATGGCCTCCTCCGCCTTGAGCCGCTCCGACTCGGCCGCCTGGCGGGCGTGCGCCTCGGCGATCGCGGCGTCCCGCAGCACGCGGGCGGCCTCCGGGCGGCCGAGATCCTTCAGGTAGGACCCGTCGGCGAGGATGTCCTGGAGCTGGAACGTGTCGAGCACCAGACCCTGGTTGGTCAGCGAGTGCTCCGCCTCCTCGGCGACCGCGCTGGCGAACGCGGTCCGGTCCCGGATGATCTCCTCGATGGTGAGCCGGCCGACGATCGAGCGCAGCGCGCCGGCGAGCACCTCGCTGGTGAACAGGTCGATGCCCTGCTGCTGGTTGAGGAACCGCTGGGCGGCGGCGCGGATCGCGTCCTCGGTGCCGCCGACCTTGACGATCGCGACGCCCTGCAGGTTGGCGCGGATGCCCTGCTTGCTGACCGCGCCGGTGATCTCGACGTGGATGCGGCGGCTGGACAGGTCCAGGACCTGCAGCTTCTGCACGATCGGCACCACGAACACCGAGGCGCCCATGACGACCTTCTGCCCGGACAGGTCGGTGGAGCGCGACCCGTCGAGCGCCTGCACCGACTTGCCCTTGCGGCCGGTGATGATGAATGCCTCGTTCGAGCCGGCGACCTTGATCCGCGCGACGATGAACAGCATCAGGAAGAGGATCAGCAGCACGCCGCCGCCGATCGCGATGAGCAGGACCGTATTCATATGTACGTCCCTTCTTGAAAAGGGTTTACTCGACCTACAAAGGGGTTTCTTCGACGATCACGCTGGTGGAACTGGTCGCCTCCACCACGAGGACCCGCGCGCCGAGCGCGATCGGATGGTCCGCGCGGGCGCTGAGCTTCACGGGCTGTCCGCCGAGGGAGATCCGCACCTCGCCGAAACCGTTCACGGAGATGGGGGTGACGACGACGCCGATGGTGCCGATCATGTCCCGTTGCGTCGGTGTCGCGTCGGTACGCATGTTCATCGCCATCCGGGCGAGCCGGGTCGCGAACCAGGCCGTCGGAAAGGCCGCCGCGATCCCGCAGAGGGCGGCGACGGCCGAGCCCCCCGGGACGCCGAGCGCCGACACGATCGCCGCGCCGAACCCGAACGCGCCGATGAATCCGGCGACCGCCGGTAGCGAGAACAGGCCGCCGGCGTCCGGATGGTCGACGTCGAAATGAAAGAGGTCGCCGAGCAGTAGCGACAGGGCCAGCACGAGGACGCCCAGGCCGCCGACGACCAGGAACACCACATCCATCGCGCCCCCTCCCCGTTGGAACTAGCAGGGTATCCATCCGACGCAAATCTGACACTCGCGTTTTCGGGCACAATTGACGCGTGCGTTGGGCGGAGATGCAGGCGCCGATCGATTCGGTCGGGATCGCGGTGGACGACACCGGTGTGTGCTCGGTGCGTTTCGGCGGCGCGGCCGGTCCGCTCGCCCCCGCCGGCGATCCGGTGCTGGAGCGGGCCGTCGAGGAGCTGACCGGCTACTTCGGCGGGGAGTCGGCGCCGTTCACGGTGCCGCTGTCGGTGCGCGGCGGGTCGGAGTTCGAGCGGGCCGTCTGGCGGGCGCTGTGGGCCATCCCGTATGCGGAGATGCGCACGTACGGGCAGATCGCCGCCGCGGTCGGCGAGCCAGACGGGGCCAGGGCGGTCGGGGTCGCCTGCAACCGCAACCCGCTGCCGATCATCGTGCCGTGCCATCGCGTGGTCGGCGCCGACGGGAAGATGGTCGGGTTCGGCGGCGGCATCTGGCGCAAGAAGGTGCTGCTGGAGCTGGAGGCCAAGGTCCGCATCGAGCGCGAGTTCGGCCTGTCATGAGGAACGCCCCTCTCCGGTGGTCCGGAGAGGGGGCGTTCCTAGTTATAAGGAGTGGTTCAGCGCTCGATCTCGCCGGCGATGAACTGCTCGACCGACTGGTGCGCGTCGTGGTCGTTGTACTGCACCGGCGGCGACTTCATGAAGTAGCTCGACGCGGACAGGATCGGGCCGCCGATGCCGCGGTCCTTGGCGATCTTCGCGGCGCGCAGCGCGTCGATGATGACGCCCGCCGAGTTGGGCGAGTCCCAGACCTCGAGCTTCAGCTCCGCGTTGAGCGGGGTGTCGCCGAAGGACTTGCCCTCGAGGCGGATGTAGGCCCACTTGCGGTCGTCGAGCCACGGCACGTGGTCCGACGGGCCGATGTGGACGTCGGACTTCGCCATCTCGTGCGGGATCTGCGAGGTCACCGACTGGGTCTTCGAGATCTTCTTCGAGACCAGGCGGGTGCGCTCCAGCATGTTCATGAAGTCCATGTTGCCGCCGAAGTTGAGCTGGTACGTGCGCAGCAGCTCGACGCCGCGGTCCTCGAACAGCTTCGCGAGGGCGCGGTGCACGATCGTGGCGCCGACCTGGCTCTTGATGTCGTCGCCGACGATCGGCAGCCCAGCGTCGGTGAACTTCTGTGCCCACTCCGGGTTGGAGGCGATGAACACCGGGAGCGCGTTGACGAAGGCGGCGCCCGCGTCGATGGCGGCCTGGGCGTAGTACTTGGCGGCCTGCTCCGAGCCGACCGGCAGGTAGCAGACGAGCACGTCGACCTGAGCCTCGCGCAGCGCGGCGGCCACGTCGACCGGCTGCTCGTCGGACTCGTCGACCATCTCGCGGTAGTACTGGCCGAGGCCGTCGAAGGTCGGTCCGCGCTGGACGGTCACGCCGGTGGGCGGCACGTCGCAGAACTGGATGGTGTTGTTCTCGCTGGCGCTGATCGCGGCCGCGAGGTCCTGGCCGACCTTCTTCGCGTCGACGTCGAACGCGGCGACGAACTGCACGTCACCGACGTGGTAGTCGCCGAACTTGACGTGCATGAGACCCGGTACCCGGTCATTCGGGTCGGCGGTGCGGTAATACTCCACGCCCTGGACCAGGGACGAGGCGCAGTTGCCTACACCGACGATGGCAACGCGGACGGAGCCCATCGCGGATGCCTCCTTCTTGTTGTTCACGATGACCGCTCCGGATCTGCCGAAGGCGGCTGAGGGGTGGTGCCATTGCGTTCGTTCGCAATGAGCTCTTCGAGCCAGCGGACCTCGCGCTCGCACGCGTCCAGGCCGTGGCGTTGCAGCTCCAGGGTGTAGGCGTCGAGCCGCTCCGCGGCCCGGCTCAGCACGTCACGCATGCCCTCGCGACGCTCCTCCACCCGGCGGCGGCGGCCCTCGAGGATCCGCAGCCTGGTCGCCGGGTCGGTGCGTGCGAAGAAGGCGAAGTGGACGCCGAAGCCGGCCTCGCTGTCGTAGGTCTCGGGCCCGGCGGCGGTGAGCAGCTCCTGGAAGCGCTCCTTGCCCTCGGCGGTGATCGTGTAGACCACGCGGCCGCGCTTGCCGGTGAGCAACGGGACCTCGTCGGGTGACGCCGGCATGCCAGTCGGCGGGGCACCTTCGGTGATCCAGCCGTCCGTCTGTAGACGGCGCAGTGTGGGGTAGAGGGAGCCGTAGCTGATCGCGGCCCGGAACGCGCCCAGCTTGGTCGTGAGCTGCTTACGCAGCTCGTAACCGTGCATCGGGGACTCGTGCAGGAGACCCAGGATCGCCAGTTCGAGCATTCCCGGCCTCCCTCCGTTTACCCGATCCGATGTATCGGCCCGATACATCGCAACGGTAGGCCCCCAGCCGAACGGATGCAACGCGCGTGACCAAGTGGCCTGGACCACACCTCTGATCGTCTATCCGACGGTTACCGATCGTGACCGATGTCGCCGAGCGGCGCGGGACCGCGTACCCTCGGCGCATGCGTACCCAGCGTCAGGTGGTCGACTTCTCCTTGCGGAGACGCGCCCTGCTGCGTGAGGTGCATTCCGGGCGTGTCGGCACCTATGAGGTGTGCGACGCGTCGCCATACCTGAAGAGCGCAGCGAAGTTCCACGGCGAGCCGACGGAGGAGCTGTGCCCGGTGTGCCGCCGGGAGAACCTCACCCATGTGCATTACATCTATGGGGATGAGCTGCGGCAGTCGTCGGGTCAGGCTCGCCGCCTGACCGAGCTGCCACTCCTGGCGATGACGCTGAGTGAGTTTCACGTCTACGTGGTGGAGGTCTGTCGCGCCTGCGGCTGGAACCACCTCGTGGAGCAATATCTGCTGGGGCGCGACGGCCTGACGGCCGGATCGGACGATGGAGCCGGCGGTCGGTCAACGACGCGGGTCCGAGGAGGGGCGGCCGAGTGAACCTGGCCCGCGATCGCTGCGGGCCGATTTGCATCGATGCCCTGACGAGCGGTGACCTCTCGCGGCCTCACGGCCGCTTGACGCCCGGGACCGCAGACTTTGAGACCTGACCGACGAGTGCCTCAGCTCACAGACATGGTGGCGACGGAGCATGCGACAACGACGCAACCGGCAAGGTGGGACGAATGAACTACGGTGACCCGACCAACTCCCCCTCGGGCCGGGCGCAGGTTCCTGGATCCTTTCCGGGACCAGACGGTGACGACTTCGGCGTGCCGCCCCTGCCACCGCCGCCTGCCCTGCCGCCACCCGCGCCCGCGCCGAGCGCCGGCGCCGCAGGCCGCGCGACGGTCGGCCGCGCCAGCGTAGGGCGCCCGGGCGGCGACGAGCCGCGCACCGGGCGCGCGTCCGTGCCGGTGTCCGGCGCGTCCGGGTCGGCGTCGGTCGGGTCGGCGTCCGTCTCCGGTGCCGCCTCGGTGTCTGGCTCCGCCTCCGTGTCCGGGTCCGCGTCGGTGCCCGGCTCCTCCGCCGGCCGTGCGACGGTCGGCCGGGCCACCGTCGGCCGCGCGTCGGTGTCGATGGGTGCCGAGGGCTTCGGCGACGGTCCCGGCGGGCCGGGCGGTCCAGGCGGCCCGGGTGGCCCCGACGGTCCCGGTGGTGCCGGCGGCAGCGGCCCTGGCCGGGGCCGGAGCAGCAGCGCCAAGGCCAAGCGCCGGCGCCGCCGCAACATCGTCATCGCCGCGATCGCCTCGTTCATCATGATCGCCGGCATCGGCATGGTCAGCGGCACCTACTACTTCGACCAGGTCGGGCTGCCCGAGGACCTGGCCATGGAGCAGTCGACCACGATCTACTACGCCGACGGCGTCACCCCGATGGGCCGTATCGGCGACAAGAACCGCACGGTCATCCCGATCACCGAGATCCCGCCCGACGTGCAGCACGCCGTCGTCGCGGCCGAGGACAACAGCTTCTACACCAACGACGGCGTCGACTACAAAGGCGTCGTCCGCGCGGCGTGGAACAACGTGACCGGCGGCGACCGGCAGGGCGCCTCGACGATCAGCCAGCAGTACGCGCGCCACTGGGCCGATCTCGAGGGCGTCACCTACGCGCGGAAGCTGCGCGAGGCCGTCATCGCGCTGAAGCTCAACCAGGAGTTCGAGAAGGACAAGATCCTGGAGATGTACCTCAACATCGTCTACTTCGGACGAGGGGCGTACGGCATCCAGGCGGCATCCATCGCGTACTTCAACAAGCCCGCGAAGGAACTGAGCATGGCCGAGGGCATGGTCCTGGCCGGCATCATCAAGAACCCCGAGGGCAACAACGCCAAGGGCAGCCCCTTCGATCCGAACATCGACAAGCAGCAGGCGACGGATCGGTTCAACTACATCAAGGGGCAGATGCTCTCGCTCAAGTTCGTGAAGCCCGAAGAGGCGGACACGAAGATGGCCTACCCGACGACGGTCATCGCGCCGGCCGTCGCCCGGGCCAACGCGGTCAAGACGCAGGGCAGCATGGACAAGCCCGAGGGCCTGATCGTGCACCACGTGCTCGACGAGGTCGCGGCGCTCAAGGACCCGAAGACCAACGCCCCGCTGTATGAGAATGTCGACCCCGACGGCAGCAAGAACTTCGACAAGATCCGCAACGGTGGTCTGAAGATCGTCACGACCGTCGACCAGAAGCTGCAGCAGGCCGCGGTCCAGGAGGCGAGCCGCAACCCCGAGTCGCGGATCAACAAGTACCCGGGCAACCTGCAGGCCGCGCTCGTGGCCGTCGAGCCGGGCACCGGCGCGGTCAAGGCCTACTACGGCGGCGACAGCGGTAACGGCGGCGACTTCGCCGGCTACTACAACGACCCGGTGCTCAGCAACGGCGAAGACAGCTGCTGCGGCGGCCACCCGCCGGGCTCGACGTTCAAGGTCTACACCCTCGCCACCGGTCTGATGGCCGGCTACACGATCGACTCCTACTGGAACGGCGACTCGCCGCAGCAGTTCCCGGCCAGCGGCCGGACCGCGAAGAACCCGGTCAAGAACGCCGGTGAGGGCGCGGTCTCGTCGCCGAAGTGCAAGTCGGGCGACGGCAAGTGGTGCACCTTGGAAGAGGTCACCGTCATGTCGCTCAACGTGCCGTTCTTCGCGCTCGCCGAGAAGGTCGGCCCGGCGAAGGTGATCGACACCGCCCGCGCGGCCGGCATCACCGACATGTGGGCCAACGTCGACAACAAGTCCAAGAAGATCGACCTCGTGGCCAACAAGGGCTCCGACGTGTTCCCGAAGTACTTCAACACCGAGGTCGCCTTCGGTCAGTACCCGGTGACGGTGCTGGAGCACGCCGGCGGCATCGCCACGTTCGCCGCCCGCGGCGTCGCGGCGAAGACCCACTTCCTGAAGGAGGTGTGGGAGGACGGCAAGAAGACCTACGGCGAGGTGATCAACCCGAAGCGCATCCCGGGCTTCACCGACCAGATGGCCGACGACCTCAACACCGTCCTGCAGGGCGTGCCGAAGCACTACAACCTGAAGCTCAAGGACGGCCGCCAGATCGCCGGCAAGACCGGCACCTGGCAGCTGCGCGACACCACCGCCAACGCGCACGCGTGGTTCGTCGGCTATACCGCCTACGACCCGGGCAAGAAGTCGCCGGGCCTGGCGACCGCGGTGTGGGTCGGCAACAAGGCCGAAGAGCAGAAGATCGTCGACAGCAGCGGCAAGGGCGTCATCGGCGGTAACCTGCCCGGCCCGATCTGGCAGGACTTCATGGACAAGGCCGAGGCCATCATGAAGCAGCCGAAGATCAACTTCCCGGGTCCGAAGCACGTCGGCAACCAGGACGTCGGCACCGGCATCTCGCCGCAGCCGAGCCTCCCGGTCGAACCCAGCCTCCCGGGCGGTCCCGGCAACGGGAACGGCAATGGGAACGGCAACGGCGGCAACCCCGGTGACACGCAGAGCCCGGGCCCGGGCGGCATCGGTGGCGGCATCTTCCCCACGCCGACACGAAGACGCTGATCAAGGTAGGCCGAAGATGTGCGGCCACGGTAACGGCGGTATGTTCGCCGGGACCGTGGCCGCTGTCGTTTGGGGGGTGTCCGTTGGAAGCGGGCAGGCTGAAGGCCGTCCGGTGGGGGCTGCTCGCGCTGCTCGTAGCGCTGGTGGCCTACGCGCACTGGTGGTACGGCATCCGGCACCACTTCTACGACCTCAAGATCTACCGGCAGGCCGTCGACTGGTGGCTCGACGGGCACGACCTCTACACGTTCACCAAACCCGACATGACGCAGGGCGAGCTCGGCTTCACCTATCCGCCGTTCGGCGCGATGGTGCTGGTCCCCTTCGCGCTGCTGGCGAAGAACGCCGCCGTCACCGTGTACGCGATCCTCGCCTGCGCCGGCCTGCTGATCACCACGTACTGGCTCGTCGCCCCGGCGGCCCGCCGGCACGGCTGGTCGCTACCCTTCGCGCTGGTGCTGTCGACCGTCGTGTTCACCACGCTCGAGCCGATCCGTGAAACGTTCAGCTTCGGCCAGATCAACGTGCTGCTGATCGTGCTCATCCTCGCCGACCTGCTGGTGCTGCTGCCGCGGCGGAGCCGGTGGGCGGGTGTGCTCATCGGGCTCGCCGCCGCCATCAAGCTCACCCCGGCGATCTTCATCGTGTATCTGCTGGTCAGCCGCCGGTACCGGGCGGGAATCACGGCGATCGTCAGCGCCGCCGCCGCCACGTTGCTGACCGCCGCGGTCGCGCCCCGCGCCTCGTGGGACTTCTGGACCGACACGCTGTGGAAGGGCGAGGGGATCGGCAAGACGGCATACATCCCCAACCAGTCGCTGCGCGGGCTGCTCGCCCGGTATGACGCGCCCGGCTGGCTGTGGGTGCTGCTGGTGCTGGCGGTCGTCGGCGTCGGCCTGTGGCGGGCCCGCCGCGCCGCGCTCGCCGGCGACGAGCTCGTCGGGCTCACCATCGCCGGCCTCGTCGGCTGCCTGGCCAGCCCGATCACCTGGATCCACCACATCTACTGGTTCGCGCCCGCCATCGTCGTCCTGTTCGACGCCGGCCGGCGATGGCTCGCCGTATTGATCGCTGTCACCGTCGGTGTGGGCATGGTGTCGCTGTACGACCAGGGCCTGCCCGTCGACCCGTGGGGCGAGGGCGTCCTCGGATTCTTCATCGAGAACTGGTACGTCCTGCTCGCCGTCGCGCTGCTGTTCGCGATGCCGATCCGGCGGGTCGGCGAGGAAACCACGTCGGGTGGTGCACCCGCCTCGGAGGTTGCGACGGTACGGTGATGCGATGCCGCCGACTGTGCGACCCGAGCACCGCCTGAATGACGAGCCCGCCACCTCCGACCGCTTCGTCGGTGGCCTCTCCGAGTCGATCGGTGGGCCCCTGGGTAGTCACGCCGTGCGGACACCGAACCGGTTCTGGACCCCCGCGCGGGTGGTCCTGCTGCTGATCTGCGCCATGCTCAGCTTCTCCTGGATGCAGAAGTCCCCCTGCCGCGACGGCGCCTGGGCGGACATGAAGCAGTACAAGTACTTCTGCTACACCGACGTGCTGGCCCTCTACTACGCCGAGGGCCTCAACGAGGGCCAGGTCCCCTACGCCGACCACCAGGTCGAGTACCCGGTCCTGACCGGCGCATTCATGGGCGTGCTCGGCCTGCCCGTGCACTCCCTCGGCCAGCAGGGGGCGCTCGACAACCCCGGCCAGACCTTCTACGACCTCAACGCGGTCGTGCTCAGCGCCTTCGGCATCGCCGCGGTCGCCGCCACACTCGCCGTCCGGCGCCGAAGGCCCTGGGACGCCGCGATGTTCGCCGCGGCACCCGCGCTGTTCGTCTCCGCGACCGTGAACTGGGACCTCTTCTGCGTCGGCCTCGCCGCCATCTCCATGGCGTGCTGGGCCCGCCGAAGACCACTGCTCGCCGGTCTCTTCCTCGGCCTGGCGACGGCCGCGAAGTTCTATCCGGTCCTGATCCTCGGCGCCCTCCTGGTCCTCTGCCTGCGCACCGGCAAGTGGAAGGAGGCCCTCGCCACCTTCGGCGTCGGCGCCGGCACCTGGCTCGCCGTCAACGTGCCCATCGCGGCCCTCTACTGGGATTCCTGGATCAAGTTCTGGGACTTCAACTCCCAGCGGGGCATCGACTGGGGCACCCTCTGGTACATCGGCGCGCACTTCCCGCGCGGCTCCGGCCAGTACGGGTTCCCCTACTTCCAGAACCTCGACTCCGACCCTGAGCACGCCACCCTCAACGTGCTCTACCTCGGCCTCTTCCTGATCTGCTGCGTGGGCATCCTCGTCCTGGGCCTCACCGCCCCGACCACGCCCCGCCTCGCGCAGCTCGCGTTCCTGATCGTGGCCGCGTTCCTGCTCACCGGCAAGGTGTGGTCGCAGCAGTACGTCCTGTGGCTCATCCCCCTCGCGGTGCTCGCCCGGCCTCGCTGGGGTGCCTTCCTCGCCTGGCAAGCGGCCGAGGTCTTGTACTTCGTCTCGTTCTACGGCGAGCTCATGGGCGCCTCGGGCCGTCAGGTCTTCCCGGAGGGCGTGTTCGTCCTCGCCTCGATCCTGCGCCTGGTGACCCTCGCGGTCCTGGTCGGCTACGTCATCCGCGACATCAGGCACCCGGAGATGGACGTCGTCCGCGACACCTACGAAGGCGAGGACCCCGACGGCGGCGTCTTCAACCCCGAACCCGTCGAACGCCCCCTGATCGAACCCCCACCCCTGGTCAAGGCGGAGGCGTAGCCACTTCGCACTGCTGCACCTCGCACTTCTGCACAACGGCAAGGGCCGGCGGGATCTTCTCCCGCCGGCCCTTTTCGTGTCTCGGCGCTTTCGGGTGCCGGGCGCCTTAGTGCGTGAGCGGCTCGTGCCCGGCCCCGGCCTGCCCCTTCGCCGCGGCCGCCGTTCCTTGGCCTGTGCCGCCGGGCGTCAGCTGTCCTCGACCTTGTAGAGCACGACGTCGCCCTGCTCCGTGCGGGTCAGGCCGAGGCCGTCGATCGGTGCGTCGATGGCGCGCTCGTACGCGCTGCCGAGGGCCTGGCTGCGCACCACGACGACCGTGCGGATGTGCCGCTCACGCAGCAGCGCCACCGTCTGCTCGTCGGGGAACTGCTGCATCGTCTGCCGCAGCTCCTGCTGGTCCATCGGCGTGAAGCCGCTGCCGCCGTTGACGATCTTCGGGAACCCGTCGGTGCTCCACAGCATGACGTTCATGTCGAAGAGCTCGTGGCTGGGCAGCACCATCAGCGGCCCCTGCACCGTGCTCATCGCGATCGGTGTGGTGGGCACCACCGGGTGCGGCGTGTTGTGAGCGCCCTCGAACAGCACCAGCATGACGGGGATCAGGGTCGCCAGCCGCGGCAGGAACCCGGCCCGGTCACCCGGCTCCGACTGGGTCCGGTCGGCGAACAGCTCCACCGCCCGCTCCGCGAACGCGCTCACCGCTCCCGCCGCGAGCAGCCCCAGGAACAGCGTCGTCCACACCACCAGGCGCCCCGACGTGCGGATGCCGTCGAAGCCCGGCAGCGCCCGGTACAGCGCCAGGTAGCCGAACTCGCCCTTGCCGGGGCCGTGCGTCCCCATCGCGAGCGCCACCGTGCCGAGGACGCCGACCAGCATCCAGACGCGGTGCTTGAGCCGCCAGGTGGAGACGAACAGTCCGGCGAACGCCAGGCCGTACAGGAAGAAGCCCGGCAGCAGCGCCATCTCCGGCGCCCAGGTCAGCGTGCCGCGGGCGTCGGCATACGCCTCGCCCCACAGCCACGACTCCGGCGGCGCGATGAAGAATCCCTTCAGCGGCGGCGAGAACAGCCCGACGAGCTCCTCGCTGCGCCGCGCATACGGGTAATCCTTCAGCACCTGCAGGTACGGGTACGCCATCAACCCGCCGACCGCCGCGAAGATCGCCCCGCCGCCGAGGTTGGCGAAGAACAGCTTCCAGCCGAACGGGCGCGTCACGCCCCACTTGCGCACGTGTCGGTAGCCCCAGGAGACCGCCGTGGCGAGCACCGCCAGCAGCAGTGCGTACACGAACGGGATGCCGATGCCGAAGCCCAGGCTGATCTGCCATGAGGCGACGAGCCAGCCCGCGAGAACCCAGCCCCATCGCCGCTTGTCCGGCTGATAGCCGTCGCGCAGCGAGAACCCGTGGCCGCGGGCGAGCATGGCCAGCGCCAGCGCGATCCCGCCGATCGACAGCACGTGCAGGTGGCCCGCCTGCCCCAGCCGGTACGGCGCGTACGCGAACGCGGCACCGGCCACCACCGCACCGGTCGGCCGCGCACCCAGCTGCCGGGCCAGCACGTATGCCCCGAAGAACGCCAGGGCGAAGATCAGGACGTACATGATGTTGTACCGGACGAGCGCCGCCACCGGCCCGCTGCCGAGCATGCCGGCGGGCGCGTAGCCGAGCAGCGTGTCCGAGAACGCGTAGCTGTAGTTCGAGGGGAAGAACGCGTTGGCGTTCCACAGCTGCGCCGGGTTGGTGGTGAGGATGTGCCCGGCCCAGGACATCTGCCAGGCCTGCAGCGTCGGGTCGGCGGTGTCCTGCGGGATCGTCGTGCCCGGCTCCCGCAGCGTCGGCCAGGTCATGACGGCGGCGAGCAGCACCGAGCCCACGGCCGCCATCGTCCACTCGTGCCCGAGGAACTCCCCGACCGCGTTGCCGATGCGCGCCGTCACCCTGCGGGCCTTGCCGGGCTCCTCGTCGGGGACGGGCGCGAACGATCCGAACGGGTCCGCCTTGACGAGACTGACCCGCTCACCGCCCTGAGCGGCCGCGCCATCCGCCTTGCCCGCTTCTCCAGCGGTCGTATCGGCCCCGGCCTTCGCCGCACCATCCTTGGTGCCAGTGGTTGTGGCGCTCCCGTCCTTCGCCGCGCCGTCCTTTGCGCTGCCCGCTTCTCCAGCGGCTGTGTCGGCCTTGGCCTTCGCGGCGCCATCCTCGGTGTTGCGCGCTTCAGCGGTGGTCGTGTCGCCCTGTGCGGCGCCGCCTTCCGCGCTGGCCGCCGATTGCTTCGTGTCGCCGGACGCCTGGGTCGCACCGCCGGTCTTCGCTTCGCCGGTGGCCGCCCTGGCGCCGCGCGCCGCCTGCTTGGCGTCGCGCGCTGTGGCCTTCGCGCCTCCCGTCCCCGCATCGCCTGCTGCGGTTGTGGCGTCTTCCGCCGGCGCGTCGGCTGCCGACGCTGCGGTGCCGGTCGCGGCGCCGGCGGCCGCGGGCGGCGTGTCCGCCGCTGCTGGCTTGCCGTTGCCCGGCGCGGGCTTCCCCGAGGTCAAGGCCGCCGGGTCACCGGGCTCGGCGGCTGAGGGTCCCGCTTCCGGGTCCTTCTCGGTCTCGGACACGTTGCTCACGCCAGCCGCTCCCGCAGGTAGGTGATGTCGGCGGTCTGCCCCTCGGCGCCACCGGGCGTCTCGACCAGCGCCGGCGCGCCGGCGGACCGGATCACCGAGACGATCAGCTCGGGGTCGATCTCGCCGGCCGTGAGGTTGTCGTGCCGGTCGCGGCCGGAGTCGAAGCCGTCGCGGGAGTTGTTGGCGTGGATGAGGTCGATCCGGCCGGTGATCGCCTTGACCCGGTCGACGATGTCGAGCAGGTCCTCGCCGCCCGCGTGGGCGTGGCAGGTGTCCAGGCAGAACCCGACCTCATACTCGCCGATCGCGTCCCACAGCCGGGCCAGCGCGTCGAAGCGCCGGGCGCAGGCGTTGTCGCCGCCGGCGGTGTTCTCGATCAGGATCGGGGTGGCGAAGCCGCCCTCCTCGGCCGCGAACGCGAACGTCTTCCGCCAGTTGTCGAACCCGGCGTCGCGCCCTTCCGCCTTCTCGACGTGCCCGCCGTGCACGATCAGCCCCTTGGCCCCGACCTTCGCCGCCGCCGACGCGTGGCGGAAGAGCAGCTTGCGGCTGGGGATGCGGATTCTGTTGTTGGACGACGCGACGTTGATCCGATAGGGCGCGTGGATGTAGACGTCGACGTCGGAGGCGATGAGTGCCTCGGCATCGGGGCGGTCTTTGGGATCGATCCAGACCTGCGGGTCGGTCAGGAAGAACTGGACCAGGTCAGCGCCGCGCGCCGCGGCCTCGGCCAGTGGCTCCGCGGGGTCGACGTGAGCACCGATTCGCATGCCGCAGAGCCTACGACGTGGGACCGACAGTTTGCGCGACCCCGGGGCCCGGCCTCGGTGGCAACCCGACCGAAGGGTCCGGAATAGCAGGGTTCCGTCACCGTCCTGTCGGCCGCGTCGTTACGCAACTAGGTCGCCCGTGATCGCGCGACCTCGATGGAACCGCATCTGATCAATCCTCAACCCTGGATGGCTACCTTGTCTGGACACCGACCGGCACTCCGCGTGGCGGCAGCCGCCGCCGCGCTGTTCGCCGCGGCCCTGACCGTGGGCGCCAGCCCCGTGCACGCCGCACCCTCCACCCCGACCGTCGAGTTCAGCGGCGGGAGCGTGTTGAGCCTGCTGGTGTGCAAGTCGGAGCCCAGCGCCGGCAGCGTCTCGGTGCCCGCCGAGTCGCGGATCAACTTCGTCAACCGGCTCGGCCAGGGCGCGACCCTCAAGGTCGACGGCAAGCCGGTCTCGACGGTGCAGCCCAACCAGGCGGTGCCGGTCGTCTTCAAGAAGGGCCCGGTCAACGTCGCCATGACCTTCTCCTGCGGCGTCGGCGTGGTCGAGCAGTTCAAGGAGGTCTCCGTCGGGGTCACCGCGCCGCCCGCCGCGCCCGCCGCCAACCCCGGCGCGGGCCAGGGCGGTCAGGCCGGCCGGCCGTCCTCCTCCGAAGGCCCGGCTGGTGCCGCCGCCGACGCGGCGAACAAGGCCATCACGGGCACGCGCTCGACCCGGAAGCCGTCGGCGAACGCCTCGAGCTCCACCGGTGAGGGCACCGAGCCGGTCGACCCGTCGCTGCTCGGCCCGGACGCGACCGCGTCGCCCGCGCCGGCCGCCGGCGCGAACCCGAGTGCGTCGACGGACGAGCGGGTATACGTGGAGCAGCCCGTCGCCGCGACCGGCCCGGCCACCAACGCCCCGACGGGTCTGCTGGCACTTGTCGCGACGGTCTGCGTGGTCGGTGTTGGAATCGCCGCAATTCGGGCTATTATTGCGCAGCGGTCATCACGCGCTAGCTACGCGTAAGGTACAATTAGGTAGCTCCGCGGGGCGCCGTCATCCAACGCACCGGTGTGGTCGTTCCTCCCCAGGTCCCACCCAGAGAAGCGGATGACGCGCCCCGCGGTCTTTCTGTGTACACGCACCGTGTACTCTTGCTCGGTCTGCCGTCCATCGGACGGCCGACGACGCACGACCTCCTGCCGCGGATGGACCGCGGCCGCTTAGCCCGTAGGAGGTGAGAACGTCTTGCGTCATTACGAAATCATGGTGATCCTCGATGGAAGTCTCGAGGAGCGCACCGTCGCACCGTCGCTCGACACGTATCTGAACGTGATCCGGACGTCGGGTGGCTCGGTGGAGAAGCTCGACGTGTGGGGCCGCCGGCGCCTCTCGTACGAGATCAACAAGAAGACCGAGGGCATCTACGCCGTCATCGACCTCCAGGCATCGCCGGAGTCGGTGGCAGAGCTGGACCGTCAGCTGCGGCTCAACGAGTCCGTGCTGCGCACCAAGGTCATCCGGCCCGAGGTCCGCTAAGCGGATCCCGGGCGAGATCGACCTGCTTCGCCCGCCACACGTCACCGGGAATTGTCATACCCCTGTGACAAGGTGGGCCATACCCCAGTGCGCGAGGAGTTGACTCGATATGGCAGCAGGAGACACCACGATCACGGTCATCGGCAATCTGACCGACGACCCCGAGTTGCGCTTCACTCCGTCTGGTGCGGCTGTGGCCAAGTTCCGGGTGGCATCCACCCCCCGGTTCCTGGACAAGAACACCAACGAGTGGAAGGACGGCGAATCGCTGTTCCTGTCCTGCACGGTGTGGCGCCAGGCGGCTGAGAACGTCGCCGAGTCGCTGCAGCGTGGAACCCGCGTGATCGTCTCCGGTCGCCTGAAGCAGCGGAGTTACGAGACTCGCGAGGGCGAGAAGCGCACCGTCATCGAGCTTGAGGTCGACGAGATCGGCCCCTCGCTGCGCAACGCGACTGCCAAGGTGCAGAAGATGCAGCGCTCCGGTGGCAGTGGCGGCTTCGGCGCTTCTGGTGGTGGCGGCGGCAACAGCGGTGGCGGCGGGTTCAGCGATGACCCGTGGGCCAGCGCGGCGCCGGCGAACGCCTCCAGTGGTGGCGGCAGGTCGAATTCATCCTTCGACGACGAGCCCCCGTTCTAATGGCATCAGGAGCAAGAGCAATGGCGAAGGCTGCGGCCCTGCGCAAACCGAAGAAGAAGGTGAACCCTCTCGACAAGGAGGGCATCGCCTACATCGACTACAAGGACACCGCGCTGCTGCGGAAGTTCATCTCCGACCGCGGCAAGATCCGCGCTCGGCGGGTGACCGGCGTGACCGCTCAGCAGCAGCGGCAGATCGCGCGTGCCGTCAAGAACGCGCGCGAGATGGCGCTGCTCCCCTACACCGCGACTGCGCGATAAGGGGAGGCTGACATGAAGATCATCCTGAAGCAGGAGGTCTCCGGTCTCGGGACCCCCGGCGACGTGGTTGAGGTCAAGGACGGCTACGGGCGTAACTACCTGCTCCCGCAGGGCTACGCGATTCCGTGGACCAAGGGTGGCGAGAAGCAGATCGCGACCATCAAGCGCGCCCGTGGGGCTCGCGAGATCCGCGACCTGGGCCACGCCAACGAGGTCAAGGCCCAGCTGGAGAACCTGACCGTCAAGCTGGCCGTCCGCGCCGGCGAAGGCGGCCGCCTCTACGGCTCGGTCACCCCGGCCGAGGTCGCCGACGCCGTCCAGAAGGCCGGCGGTCCGGCCCTCGACAAGCGTCGCCTCGAGCTGCCCGGCCACGTGAAGTCGGTCGGTGACTACAAGGTGCAGATCAAGCTGCACCCCGAGGTCGCCGCCAGCTTCACGCTGAAGGTCACGGCCGCCAAGTAACACCACGCGGCAACACGAAGGGGCCCGTCCGGCAGGACGGGCCCCTTCGCTGTCCCCCTACCGGTAGAGCTTCGTCGCCGCCCGGATCACCTCGGCGAGCTCCGCGACCTGCTTGTCCCCCTCGGACAGGCCCTCGGCGAGCCGCAGCAGGTCCGCGAGCCGGACCTCCCCGGCGTACTGGCTGGACCGCAGCACCTCGGCGAAGTAGGCCGCCGTGTAGCAGACCTGCAGCCGCGGCCCCGCCTCCGTGAACACACGGTCCAGGGACGCCACCGTCACCGACACGTTCTGCTCGCTGGGCTCCCGCGTCCGCGGGTCCTGCCAGCGCACCCGTACATCCGCCAGATGCCCCTCCGCGCCCTCGCGAAGATGCAGCGCGTACAGCGCCGTCACCGAATGACCGGGGCCGACCTCGCCACCGTCGACCCGGTCGTTGCGGAACGCCGACGCCGAGAGGGTGCGGTTCTCGTAACCGATCAACCGGTACGACACGACCGCCGCCGGATCGAACTCGACCTGCGCTTTCGCGTCCAGCGCCCGCACCGACAACGTGGCCGGGAGCTGCTCCACGAAGACCTTGTTCGCCTCGGCGGTGCTGCTGACGTAGACGACATAGCCGTCGCCCTTGTCGGCGAGCTCCTCCATGAACTTGTCGCCGTAGTCGCTGCCGACGCCGACGCCCATCATCGTGATCTGCTTCGCCGCCGCCTCCTGCACCTCGCGGACCAGGGGCGCGGCGCTCGTCGTGCCGACGTTCGGAAGACCGTCGGAGAGCAGGATGACCCGGTTGGTCGCACCCTCCCGGAAGCTCTTGCGCGCCGTCTCGTAGCCGAGCCGCAGCCCCGACTGCAGGTTCGTGCTGCCCGCCACCCGCAACCGGTCGATCGCCCCGTGCAGCGCCGAGCGGTCCCGGACCGGCGTCATCTGCCGCAGCACCTCCGCGTCGTCGGAGTAGGCGACCAGCGCCACCGAGTCCGTGGTGCGCAGCTGGTCCACCAACGTGTGCAGCCCGCTCTTGACCAGGTCGAGCTTGCCCGGCTCCGCCATCGAACCGGACACGTCCACGACGAACGTCAACGACGCGTCGAGGCGTTGCCCCTCCGGCTCCGCTCTCGTCTGCAGCCCCACCCGTAGCAACCGGGCTGTGTCACCGGAGTTGCTGTGAGTCTTCGGCAGCCGGGTGCCGTCCGTGGCAACCGCGAACCCGTCGCCGGACGGCTGCCGGTACCCCTGCTGGAACGAATTCACGAACTCCTCGGGCCGGATCGTGCCCGCCGCCGGACGCTGCCCCGCCAACAGCTGGCGCTTCGCGTAGCCGTAGGACGCGGTGTCCACGTCGACCGCGAACGTCGACACCGGCTGGCTCGACGCCGCCTGCTCGCCGGGCGCCTCGTCGCCCGCGCCGCCGGTGATCGCCGGACCGGGCTGGCCGCCCTGCGGGTTCATCGTCCCCGCCGGGGCCTTCTCGTAGCTGGTGCTGTCGTTCTTCCCCTCTGCACCGCACGCCGTCAGGCACAACGCGGCGATCACGGCCACGGCGGCGACGCGGAACTGACTGACCATGGAAGCCTCCCTGAAAGGTGTTTGGCCAGTCAGACGACGACCCACCTCCGAGCGGCTCCGAGCGTAACCGGACAGAGACCCAAGCGTGAGCATCGGTGATCAGCTCGCAAGGATGCTGTGACCCGTCGAAGGGAACCGATCCGCTTGGCACTGCGTCCCGCGTCACCCTCCGGTAGAGCAGCCGCCATCATCCGTCCAGCCGGCGGCCACGTCACTCGATCGGGGCGACTATTTTTCACACACAGGCTGTGGATTGTGTACGCCCAGCTCAGAGCCTGTTTGAGGATCCCGGCGGCAAAGTTTTCCACAGGCCTGTGCACACCTGATCCCCCGTTTGTGGACGACGGTCCACAGGTTGTCCGCAGGGTTGTCCACCGGCTAGTTTTGACGAACGCCAGTCGCTCCATACCGTTGCGCGGGGCGCTCCACGTCTTCCGAGGCGCGCCGCGAGGTTTTGTCATACCCGCGAGGTCTACTGATGCGTGGGGGTATGACGTTGGAGGGGCGAGTGTCGATCACCGAAGACAGGCGAAGCGATCCATGGGACGACGCGACCCCGGCCGAGTCGCGCCGGCGGCCACCCAAGGACCAGGACCAGGAATCTGAGCGGCCCTCCGGCGGCGCCGAGACCTTCGAGCGCACCCCGCCGCAGGACGTCGCCGCCGAGCAGAGCGTTCTCGGCGGCATGCTGCTGTCCAAGGACGCCATCGCCGACGTCGTCGAGATCCTCAAGTCCCACGACTTCTACCGGCCCAACCACACCGTCGTCTTCGACGCGATCCTCGACCTGTATGGCCGCGGCGAGCCCGCCGACGCCGTCACCGTCGCCGCGGCCCTGACCGACGCGGGCGAGATCGCCAAGGTCGGCGGCGCCGCATACCTCCACACCCTCATGGCGGCCGTGCCCACCGCCGCCAACGCCTCCTACTACGCCCGCATCGTCGCCGAGCGCGCCGTCCTGCGCCGCGTCATCGAGGCCGGCACCCGCATCGTCCAGCTCGGCTACGGCTCCGCCGGCCCCGGCGGCCGCGACGTCGACGACGTCGTCGACCTGGCCCAGCAGGCCATCTACGACGTCACCGAGAAGCGCGTCAGCGAGGACTTCGCCGTCCTCGCCGAGGTGCTCCAGCCCACCCTCGACGAGATCGAAGCCGTCGGCGCCCAGGGCGGCGTCATGACCGGCGTCCCCACCGGCTTCCAAGACCTCGACCGCCTGCTCAACGGCCTGCACCCCGGCCAGCTCATCATCGTCGCCGGCCGCCCCGGCCTCGGGAAGGCGCTGGCGCTCGACACTCCACTGCCGACGCCCGACGGCTGGACGACGATGGGGGATGTCAAGGCCGGCGACCAGCTGCTGGGTGCCGACGGCCGGCCGACCACGATCGTCAACGCCTTCGAGGTCCTGCACGGCCGTCCGTGCTTCGAGGTGGAGTTCTCCGACGGCAGCGTGATCGTCGCCGATGCGGAGCACCTCTGGAAGACCACCACGAGAGCGGCGCGTCGCCAGCATGCTGAAGCTGCGCAGACGCCGCAATGGCCGGAAGCCGCTCGGGCCGAGGTGGGCGCGGTCTTCGCCAGTGCGATGGCCGGCCCCGATTCGTTGCTGACCTTCGGCGAGGCGGTTGACCTGGTCGGACCTCGGTCCCGGCATGTGCTGCATGTCGTGGGCAGCGAGGTCGGCACGTCGGCCGACGTCGTGCGCGAATATCAGCGTGCCGGCAAGCCGTGGCGTCGTTCCATTCAGGCATATTCCAAGCACGCGCTGCTGACGACGCTGCACCGGCGGGTCAACAGGACCATGAACGCCGAGACGAAGGTCAGGCACGACGGGGTCGTGACCACGCAGGACATCGCCGACACTCTCCGGTGTTCGATGGACGGTCGCCTCAACCACGCCGTTGAGACCTGCATGCCGTTGCGGCTTCCTGACAGGGACCTGCTGGTGCCGCCCTACACGCTCGGCGCGTGGCTCGGCGACGGCCATTCCGCCGCCGGTCGAATCACCACCGATGATCCGGAGATCGTCGGCAACATCGCAGCCGATGGGTTCGAGATCAGGCCGAGCTCGGCACATCCGATGCTGTATGGCATCGGCCGGGCGGGCGATCACGGTCCCGCGCTGGTCCACAGCCTCCGGCTGCTCGGTGTCCTCAACAACAAGCACGTTCCGTCCGAGTATCTGCGCGGGTCGGAGCAGCAGCGACGCGCGCTCCTCGCTGGTCTGCTGGACACCGACGGCACCGTGACGGCCACGGGCAATGCACAGTTCACGTCGACCTCGGCCCGGCTCGCCGGCGATGTCCAGGAGCTGGTGGTCAGCCTCGGCTACCGGTGCACCGTGACGACGAGATCGGTTCGGGGCCGGACGCCGGCAAGTTCGATCGCCTACACCCTGAACTTCACCGCGGCCGACGACCTGTTCCGGTTGGGTCGGAAGCGCGCGACGCATCAGGCACGACGGCGGACCACCAGCACGTCGAGGACTGGTTCCAGGTACATCGTCGACGTCCGGCCGGTGGCGAGCGTCCCGGTCCGCTGTGTGCAGGTCGACAACGACGACCACATGTATCTGGCCGGGCGCGCGATGATCCCGACCCACAACTCCACCGCCGCGATGGACTTCAGCCGGGCGGCGTCGGTGAAGCACAACTTGGCCAGCGCGATCTTCAGCCTGGAAATGTCCAAGGTCGAGATCGTCATGCGACTGCTCTCGGCCGAGGCGCGGGTGCCGCTGCACGTGCTGCGGTCCGGGCAGCTGTCCGACGACGACTGGACCAAGCTGGCGCGGCGGATGGGCGAGATCAGTGAGGCGCCGCTGTTCGTCGACGACACGCCGAACATGAACCTGATGGAGATCCGGGCCAAGGCGCGCCGGCTCAAGCAGCGGCACGACCTGAAGCTGATCATCGTCGACTATCTGCAGCTGATGACGAGCCCGAAGCGGACCGAGAGCCGGCAGCAGGAGGTCGCGGACCTGTCGCGTGGCCTGAAGCTGCTGGCCAAGGAGGTCGAGTGCCCGGTGGTCGCGGTCAGTCAGCTGAACCGTGGACCCGAGCAGCGCACCGACAAGCGTCCGCAGCTGTCCGACCTGCGTGAGTCAGGCTCGATCGAGCAGGACGCCGACGTCGTCATCCTTCTGCACCGCGACGACTACTACGACAAGGAGTCGCCGCGGGCGGGCGAGGCCGACTTCATCGTGGCGAAGCACCGAAACGGCCCGACCGACACGATCACGGTGGCGGCACAACTGCACCTGTCCCGCTTCGTCGACATGGCGATCTGACCGAGGAGGCCCGCGGCGACGTCTCCTCGTCCCGATGCCGCGTGACGGGGAGACGTGTCACGCCAGCTCGCGGCGTGAGTGCGGAAGGCACCTCCTCGGCTGCCATCTGGGGAGTCGCCGTGGCCGGCCTCATCTGGCTGGCGATGCGCGCGTTGACGGTGGCAACGGGAGCGCCCGACCGCGGTTGAGGGCTGCGGTCGACCTCGCGGTCGGCCTGGTGCAGCGGTGCGTGTGCGGGGTCGGCGGAGGGACGTCCGGCGCGTTGAGCTGGCGTTTGACGGATCGCCGCGGCCGGAGCTGTCTGGAGTGCGTCGGCGGGCGTGTTGTCCGGAGTGTCCGGCTGCGGTCGAGGGCGGCGGTCGAGGGCGGCGGTCGGCCTCGCGGTCGGCGTTGTCTGGCGTGCGTGTGCGGGTGGCTGGCGGAAGGCGCGCTGAGCTGGCGTTCGAAGGATCGTCGTGGCCGGTCCTGTCGGTGCCGTGTTGAGGGTGCCGGTGGGAGGGGTGTCTGGCGAGCTGGTGTCCGAAAGATCGTCGTGGCCGGTTCTGTCGGGGCCGTGTTGAAGGTGTCGGCGTCTGGCGCGCTGAGCTGGTGTCCGATGGGCTGTCGTTGCCGGTGCTGTCCGGGGGCGCGTTGACGGTGTCGGGGCGGAAGGTCTGGGGCGATGAGCGCGAAGGGGTTGTCGGGGCTGGTGCGGTGGGAGGGGTGTCAGGTGCGGTTGAGGATGCGGGCGACCTCGGTGTCGGGGACCTGGCGGAAGTCGTCGTAGTAGCGGCTGACGGAGCCGAAGAAGTCGGAGGTCACGGGGCAGACGACCTCGTCGGCGAGGGTGCGCAGGCGGTGGACGGCCTGGGTGGCGCCGACGGGGACGGCGAGCACGACGCGGGCGGCGGACAGCGCACGGGCCACGGCGACCGCCGCGCCTGCCGTGGCGCCGGTGGCCAGGCCGTCGTCGATGACGAGGGCGACGCGGCCGGTGAGGTCGAGCGGGGGGCGGCCGAGGCGGAAGACGCGATCGCGGCGGCGGAGCTCGGCGGTTTCGTGGCGGATGACGGGGGCCATCTCCTCTGGGGCGAGGCGGATCTCCCGGTTGAGGACCTTCACGTCGCAGGGGCCGATGGCGCCGAAGGCGACCTCCGGTGACCAGGGCACGCCGAGCTTGCGCACGACCAGCGCGTCGAGCGGGACGCGGAGCCGCGTGGCGACCTCGGCGGCGACGGGTATCCCGCCGCGGACCAGGCCGAGGGCGATGACGTCTGGCCGGTCTGCGTAGCTGGTGAGCAGGTCGGCGAGGGCGGCGCCGGCCTCGCTCCGGTCCCTGAAGGCCATGCTTCCTGTGTACGCCAGGAGTGAGGAGGCCGGCCAGCGTCCCGGCCAGGTCGCCAGCGAGCGGCTGCATGGTCGTACAAGAGCGGCGAAAGGAAACTGGTCAGGGGCTGCCGAGCGAGGACGGCGCCGAGGCCGGGGCGGGTGTGGGGGTCGACCAGCGGCCGCCAGGTGCCGAGGCGTGCAGCGACCACCACAGGGCGGCGAAGGCGGCCGGGTAGAGCAGGTAGCCGAAGCGGGTCGACGGGATCAGCATGATGGCCGCGGTCAGGCCGACGGCGATGACCAGGGCGGCGGCGGCAGTGGTCCGGGGCGGGCGGCGCAGGAGCCAGACGCCGATGGCGAGCCCGGCGGCGACCAGCAGCGACAGCGCGATCGTGCGGCCGGCGGGCACGGACGAGGCGATGAGCTGGCCGGGTAGCGGCGACTGGGCGGGGCTGGTGACCAGGCCGTGGCCGGAGGGGAAGCGCAGGACGTTTTCGACGAAGGCGGAGGGTGCGACCGCCAACGCCGGCAGCATCACCAGCAGCGGCAGGCCGAACGCGAAGGCCGCGAAGGACAGGGTGCGGCGGCGGAGCGGGAGGGCGAGCGCTACCAGTACCAACGCCGCAGGGAGAGCGAAGAGTTTGAGCGCGCCGGCGAGGCCGATCGCGATGCCGGCGGCGAGCCAGCGGTGTTTGGCGGTGAAGGCCAGGGCGAGCAGGCAGAGGCTGAGCACGGGAAGGTCGTCGCCGCCGGTGGTGAGGGTGAGGGCGCAGATCGGCAGGACGGCGACGGACTGGGCGACGAGGACGATGCCGGGCGGGGCGACCAGGTCGGCGAGCAGCCGCAGGGTCCAGAGCATCACGGCGACGGTGGCGACGAGGAACCAGATCCGGGCGTCGGTCCACCAGTGGGCGCCGAAGAGCGCGCGGGGGATGCCGAAGATCGACATGCCGGGTTGGTACGGGGAGTAGCCCAGCAGCCGTTCCGACTCGGGGAGCGCGGCGATGGCGGGGCGGTCGAGGTAGGGCGTGCCGGTGTCGAGGAGGCGCCGGCCCATCTGCTCGACGACGAGGACCTCTTCCTGCGCGCGGTCGGTGCGGCCGCCGGCGCGCTGGACGGCCTGCGTGACGAGGGGGACGACCGTGACGGCGACGAAGACCAGGGCCGTGAGCAGCAGGCGGCGGAGCACGACGAATGTGATGACGAAGGCGGCCGCGTAGCCCCACCAGGCGATCGCCCCCCACGCGCGGTGCGGCAGCAGGGTCGAAGTCAGGGCGGTGAGCAGGGCGAAGGCGGCCGACAGTCCGTAGAGGACCGCGTCAGTCGTCGAGAAGCGTGGCGAGGTGGCTATGGGGTCCATTCTTGCCCGGGCTCGGCGGCGGCGGAGCGGCGGGACCGGCGGTTGCGCGGGAGGCGGATCACGGTGTCGGTGTCGTGCAGGGGCGGCGCGAGGCAGCCGGGCTGGCCGTCGTGGCCGCGGCGCAGGGCGGCGAGGAGCCGGTCGGCGGGCATCGCGCGGGCGAAGAGGTGGCCCTGGCCGGCGGGGCAGCCGAGCTCCCAGAGCTGCTGGCGCTGGTCCTCGCGTTCGATGCCTTCGGCGACGACGACCAGGCCGAGGCTGCGGCCGAGGTCGATGGTGGAGCGGACGACGGCGCCGGGGGCGGAGGCGTTCATGGCGGCGACGAAGCTTCGGTCGATCTTGAGCTCGTCGACGGCGACGCGGGCGAGGGTGGCCAGCGAGGAGAAGCCGGTGCCGAAGTCGTCGAGGGCGAGGCGGATGCCCTGGTCGCGCAGGGCGGCGAGGACGTCGTCGACGACCTCGAGCTTGCTGAGCGTCACGGACTCGGTGAGCTCGATGATGAGCGACGAGGACTGGACGCCGCGCGCGGCGAGGCGGCGGGCGACGGCGTCGGGGAACGACGGGTCGAGCAGGCTGCGGGGCGACACGTTGACGGCGACCGGGATGGGGTGGCCGGCGTCGGCCCACTGCGAGACGGCGATCAGGGCCTGGTCGAGGACGGCGTCGGCGAACGCGGACAGCTGCCCGGAGCGTTCGATGGCGGGCAGGAAGCGGTCGGGCGCGAGGTCGCCGCGGTCTGGGTGGTGCCAGCGGGTGAGCGCCTCGGCGGCGATGACCCGGCCGGTGGCGAGGTCGACGATCGGCTGGAAGTTGACGACGAACTGGCCTTCGGCGACGGCTCGGGCGAGGTCGCCGCCGAGGGTGAGGGTGCCGATGTCGGCGGTGTCGCGGGCGTGCGCGTAGACGACGACCCGTTGGCCGTCCTGTTTCGCCTGGTACAGGGCGACGTCGGCGCGCCGGAGCAGCTCGCCGATGGTGCCGCCGCTGGCGGTCGTGACGCCGCAGCTGGCCTCGACGCTGATGCGCATGTCGTCGAGGTGGATGGGCGGGGCGAGGGCGTCGAGGATCGCGTGGGCGCGCATCTCGGCGAGGGCGGGCGCGCTGAGGTTGGCGAGGATGACGGCGAACTCGTCGCCGCCGAACCGTGCGACGAGGTCGCCTTCGCGGACGGCGGCGGAGAGGCGCTCGCCGACGGTGGTCAGGACGCGGTCGCCCGCGGAGTGCCCGAGGGTGTCGTTGACCTCTTTGAAGTGGTTGAGGTCGATGAGCAGGACGCCGACGATGCCCTGGGCGAGGACCTCGTCGCCGTACTGCTGCAGCTTGCGCCGGTTGGCGAGCCGGGTGAGGGGGTCCTGGGCGGCGGCGCGGGCGTGGCTGTCGGCGAGGCGCTGCGTCTCGGCGAAGGTGGAGGCGTTGCGGATCGCGGTGCACAGCGCGGCGGCGAACGTGTGCAGCGTGTACCCCTCGCGCTCGGTGAGCTTGACCGGTGCGCGGAAGCGCAGGCGCAGCTCGCCGAGGTCGGCGTCGCCGCGGTAGCTCTCCAGGCTGATCGGGATGACGAAGCCGCCCGCCGGCGGTGCGTCCTCGGGGGTGCCGTCGTAGAGGATGTCGCGGCCGTTGCTGCGCACGAGGCGGGTCTCGCCGGTCGGCGGGCGGATCTGGACCTCGACCTCGTCGGTGGAGAAGAGGGCGGCGGCCTTGCGGACGGCGGCGTGCAGGACGGCGGTCTGGTCGACGGAGTTGAACTCGTCGGTCGCCTCGGCGAGCCGCTGCCAGGCCTCGTTGCCCTGGCGGGCGCGGATCCGGTTGCCGGAGGCGAGGTGGATGCACCACAGCAGCAGCGGCAGGACGAACAGGAGCCACTGGTTGACGTGGTACAGCACGACGGTGGTGACGGCGATGCCGAGCGTGCCGACGCGCAGGACGGCGAGGATGTTCCAGTCCGCGACCAGTCGCTGCCGGTAGGGCGTGCCGGTGAGCATGGCGAACAGGCCCTGCGAGACGAGCTCGTCGACGACGGTGTACGCGAGGAAGGCGACCACGGTCGCGGAGAGCGCCGAGGTGAGCGGGTCGGCGCGGTCGACGTGCACCAGGAGCGGCTCGAAGCCGGTCGCCGCGCAGGCGAAGGCCGCCGCGGCACCGGCGAGGACCTCCTTGCCGATGTTGAAACCGATCTTCACCGGGACGTGCGTGCGATTCAGCGACTGATCGACGATTTTGCCGATGGCCACCGAAAGGATCACGAACGGCGGCGGCAGGAACACGGCGGTGGCGATGATGACCGCCGATACGGGTGTGGAGCCGGTGTTGGCCGAACGGATGCGGATGCTGATCCGCAGGTAGCGGCAGCCGAGCACGAGCACGGTCGGCAGCGGGAGGAAGAGCGCGAGGCTGCCGTAGTCCGTGATCAGCCAAAGCGCGGCAATGACGGCGATGCCCGCACCGACGACGACGGGACCAACGAGACGCCAGAGGCGCCGGTTGGTCGCGTCGTCGGTACCGATTGGTCGTTGCATCGCGGTCTGTTCATCGTGACGGATGGTCGGGCGTCCCTGTCAAGCCCGGTTTCGATTTCAGAGCCACTCGTGGATACGCATTGCTGCCCCCTTCGAGGTTCGTTCATCGCGGCGAACGGTCCCCGTGTAACAAGGGATTGATGTTCATCAACCCCTGGCTTGATGAACGAAGCCTAGGGTGCAGGGCGCGAGTTGCCCATCCCAATATGTCCGTCGACTCATAGTTTGCGAAGAAGGGCACGGCTTGTCATATTTTGGTAACGTGAAAGTTACTCTCCGTGTAGCGGAATCGACGCACCCACCCCCTTAGCGTGCATGATCAAATCGAACTCCACTGCACGGCCGTTAGGGTGATGTCGTGGCAAACGAACTGACCCACGTCGACCGGTCCGGTGCGGCTCGGATGGTGGATGTCGCCGGCAAGGAAATCACCGCCCGACGTGCGGTTGCCGCTGGTTCCGTCCGCACCACGGTGGACGTAATAGCGTTGCTGCACGACGGTGCGTTACCCAAGGGTGACGCATTGGCGGTTGCTCGGATCGCCGGAATCATGGGTGCCAAACGCACGCCCGATCTCATCCCCTTATGTCATCCGATCGCGCTTCACGGGGTGACCGTGGACTTGACGCTGCGTGACGATACGGTTGATATTGCGGTGACGACCCGGACCGCAGACCGCACGGGCGTCGAGATGGAGGCCCTCACCGCGGTCGCCGCCGCAGGTCTCGCCCTCATTGACATGATCAAGGCGGTCGACCCGGCGGCCTCGCTGGAAGGCGTACGGGTGCTGCGTAAGGAAGGCGGCAAGACCGGACTGTGGGAGCGCAGCGCATGAAGGCCGTCGTGATCGTGGCGTCCAACCGGGCCTCCGCCGGCGTGTACGCCGACACCAGCGGACCCGTCCTCGTCGCCGGCCTCCGCGAGCTGGGCTGCGACGTCGGCGACCCGGTCGTCGTCCCCGACGGGCCACCCGTGGAGGAGGCGCTGCGCGCCGCGGTCGCCGGCGGCGCGGACGTGATCGTGACCAGCGGCGGCACCGGCGTCACGCCCACCGACGCCACCCCGGAGATGACCCGCCGCGTGCTCGACTACGAGGTGCCCGGCATCGCGGAGGCCATCCGGGCCGCGGGCGCGGCCAAGGTGCCGACCGCGATCCTGTCCCGCGGGCTCAGCGGGGTCGCCGGGCGCACCCTCATCGTCAACCTGCCCGGCTCCAAGGGCGGCGCCAAGGACGGTCTCGCCGTGCTCGGGCCGGTCCTGGCGCACGCCGTCGACCAGCTCCGCGGCGGCGATCACTGACGGTCTAGGCTCGACGCGTGACGTTACCGATCGCGTGGGTCGACGCCCGCGAGGCGGTGTTCGAGGCCGGCTCGGCGGCCGCTTCGGTCGCCGTGTCCGTCCCCCTCGCCGAGTCCGACGGCCTCACGCTGGCCGATCCGCTGACCACGCTCACCGCGCTGCCGGCGTTTCCCACCTCGAGCGTCGACGGCTGGGCCGTCCGCGGCGCCGCGCCCTGGCGGATCACCGGCCGGGTCCTCGCCGGCGACGTCGCGCGGCCACTGACGGCCGACGGCACCTGCGTGGAGATCGCGACCGGTGGCATGGTGCCCGAAGGCACCGACTACGTCGTGCGTGTCGAGGACTCCAAGGTCGACGGCGACCGGGTCCTGTCCGGCGAGCCGCGCAAGATCCCCGACTGGCGGATGATCGGCGAGGAGGCCGCCCTCGGCGAGGAGCTGCTGCCGGCCGGCACCCCGATCACCCCCGGCGTCATCGGTCTCGCGGCCGCCTGCGGCTACGACACGCTGCGCTGCCGGCCCAAGCCGCGCAGCGCGCTGCTGGTCTTCGGCGACGAGCTGCTGACCGCCGGCGTGCCTGGCGCCGGCCGGGTCCGCGACGCGCTCGGCCCCTCGCTGCCCTCGTGGCTGCGCCGCGCCGGCACGGAGGTCGTCCACCACCGCGCCCCGGTCGCCGACACCCTTGAAGACCACGTCGCCGCGCTCAGGACCGCCGTCGACGCCGGCGCGCAGGTCATCTGCACCACCGGCGGCACCATGCACGGGCCCGTCGACCACCTGCACCCGGCGCTCGCCGAGCTCGGTGCCACCTATGTCGTCAACACGGTGGCCGTCCGGCCCGGATTCCCGATGCTGGTGGCGCAGCTGCCCGGCGGGCAGTTCGTCGCGGGGCTCCCCGGCAATCCACAGTCCACCTTCGTTGCGTTGGTGTCGTTGGTACAGCCGTTGCTCGCCGGACTGGCCGGCCGACCCCGGCCCACGCACGCGACCGTCAGCCTGGGCGCCGACATCCCCGGACGGGGTGACTTCACCCATCTCGCCCTGGTGCGCCGAGACCCGGTGGACGGACTGGCCTATCCGGTCGCACACGCTGGGTCTTCCATGCTTCGCGGGCTGGCCAACTCGATCGGATTCGCCGTCATCCCGCCCGGAGGGCGCGGTCTCGCGGGGACGCCGGCACAGCTCGTACCACTGCCGATACTGGATGGGGAGCGGGTGTGACCGACCGAATCACGGTGCTCGTGACCGCCGAGCCGATCGACGTGACGTCGCACGAGCAGGCGGTCGCCGACCGCGCGGCCGGAGCGGTCGTGTCCTTCGCGGGCGTGGTGCGCGACCACGACGGCGGGCGTGGGGTCGTCGAGCTGGAGTATGAGGGGCACCCCAGCGCCGGTGACGTGCTCGCGGAGATCGCGGCCGAGATCGCGGCCGAGCCCGCGGTGCACGCGCTCGCCGTGTCGCACCGGGTGGGGCGGCTGGAGATCGGCGACGTGGCGCTGGCCGCGGCCATCTCCACGTCGCACCGGGCGGACGCGTTCGTGCTCTGCGCACGGCTCGTCGACGAGGTGAAGGCGCGGCTGCCGGTGTGGAAGCGGCAGGTCTTCACCGACGGCGAGGAGGAGTGGGTCAACTGCCCTTAGGGCCTTTGACCGGCTTACGGGAGCTTCCTGGCCAGGCGGGCAATTCGGGCGTCGCGCTGGGTCGCGTTGACCACGTGCCTCGCCTCGCGTTGCGCCGTGTGGATCGCGTGCCTGGCCTCGCGCCGGGCCGTCTTGGCGGTGTACCCGGCCTCGCGCCGGGCACGCTCGGCGGTGTTGCGCGCCCGCCAGGCGATGCTGGGGCGGCCCTCGTTGTCCAGTGCGGCGAAGATCAGGCCGCCCACCAGGCCGAGGTTCTTCAGGAAGTTGATCCGCTGCTGGTTGCGCTGCACCGGGTCCTCGACCTCCCAGAACGCGTGACCCGCCAGCGTCGTCGGCACCAGCGACCCCGCCAGCACCAGCGCCGCCGGGGTCGTCGCACGGCCGGTGGCCAGCAGGATCCCGCCGGCGACCTGGGCGGCGCCGTTCACCCGTACCAACGTCTCGGCGTCGGTCGGCAGGCTCGGGTGCACCGCCTTCAACGCCGGCTCCAACCGGTCCGTGACCGGCCTGGCCTTGTCGGCGAGCTTCGCCGGGGCACGCAGCGCGGCCCAGCCCTGAATTACGAAGATCGCGGCGAGCATCGAGCGGGCCGCGGTGCGCACGGGTCTCATGCCCGGGTTCATACCCAGCCAAGGAATGTCGTACCCCATCACTACGCTTCGCAGCATGACCGAAACTTCGACGGAGACGACGGTCTGGACCACCGACCAGGTGATGGCGCTCGCCCCTGACGCGTCCGCCCAGCGGGCGGCCCGGGGCATGGCCGGCGACCGCGCCTGGCTGGAGTCGGGGCTCAGCGCCACCGACGAGCTGCCACCGACGATCTGGGGCCTCTGCCAGGGCAGCGGCAGCACGCCCTACCAGACGGCCGTCGATCTGACCGAGCCCGCGTTCAAGTGCACGTGCCCGAGCCGCAAGTTTCCCTGCAAGCACTCCCTCGCCCTGCTGCTGCGCTGGTCCGCGGGCAGCGTCACCGACGCCACCGCGCCCGGCTGGGTGCAGGAGTGGCAGTCCTCGCGCGCTTCCCGGCGCGTCTCGGCGGCGGCGCCTCCGGCCGACGGTGCAGGCCCGGCCGGCAGCGGCTCCACGGGCGGTGGCAGGGCTCTGCCCGGTGAGAAGGCGCAGGCCCGCCGGGCCGACCGGATCTCCGCGGGCCTCGACGAGCTCGACCGCTGGCTGGCCGACCAGGCCCGCGCGGGGCTCGCCGGCGTCGCCAAGAGCGGCTATGCGCACTGGGACACGATGGCCGCCCGGCTCGTCGACGCCCAGGCCGCGGGGGCCGCCGGCATCCTGCGCCGCACCTCGGCCGTCACCGGCTCCCCCGAGCGGCTCCTCGGCGAGCTCGCCCGCCTCCACCTGCTCGTCGGTGGCTACCGGCGGCTCGCCGATCTGCCCGACGACCTCGCCGCCAGCGTCCGCATGCGCGTCGGCCTGCCCATCGCGACCGAGACCGTGCTCGCCGGCCCCGCGCTGCGCGACCGCTGGCAGATCCACGGCGTCCGCGACGAGATCGAGGACCAGCTCACCGTCCGCCGGGCCTGGCTGCGCGGCGCCTCGACCCTGCGCCCCCTGCTCGTGCTGTCCTTCGCCGTCGCCGGCCAGTCCCTCCCGGTCGACCTGCTCCCCGGCACCGAGCTCGACGCAGACGTCTGCCTCTACCCGGGCGGCCAGCCCGCCCGCGCCCTGATCGCCAAGCGCCACGCCCCGCCCGCCCGCATGCACACCGTCGCCGGCGCCACCGGCATCGAGCCCAACCTGCGCGCCCACGCCGCCGCCCTCGCCGAGGACCCCTGGCTCGACTACTGGCCGATGACCCTCGACGCCGTCTGCCCCACCCGCGACGCCGGCACCTGGCACCTCGTCGACCCGTCAGGCTCCGCGCTCCCCCTCGACCCGGCCGCCGGCGACCCGTGGCGCCTCCTCGCCATCACCGCCGGCCGCCCAACCACCGTCACCGGCGAATGGTCCGCCGGCGGCCTGCGCCCCCTCGGCGCCTGGTCCGAAGGCCGGCTGGTCCGCCTATGACGTGCCGAGCCTCCACCCGCTCCGCCGCGCCCGCGACGGGCCGGGCTTCCGCCTCCACCCGGTCCGCCGCGACCAGGCGTGCGCTGCCGGCGTGCGGAGCCGTCACCTCCGTCCGGCCCGCCACGGTCGGGCATGCGCCGGTGACGGGCCGAGCTTCCGCCGCGACCAGGCATGCGTTGCCGGCGTGCGGAGCCGTCATCTCCATCCGGCCTGCCGCGGCTGGGCATGTGTCTGTGACTGGCCGAGCTTTCGCCTCCACCAGGACCGCTGCGACCAGGCATGCGTCTGTGACGGGCGGAGCGTTCGCCTCCACTCGGGCCGCTGCGACCAGGCGAGCGTTGCTGGCGTGGCGAGCCGTCACCTCCATCTGGCCCGCGGCGGCCGGGCATGCGTCTGTGACGGGCGGAGCGTTCTCCTCCACTCGGGCAGCTGCGACCAGGCGAGCGTTGCCGGCGTGTCGAGCCGTTACCACCACCCGGCCCGCGGCGGCCGGGCATGCGGTGCTCGCCACCAGGGCTGTAGCCGGCCTCGCTGTGGTTCGGGCACTGTTGCCGGTGGCTGTCGCGGCCACGTGTTCGTCGCGGTGGTCGGCAGGTGGTGGCGCGGTTCGGGCACTGTCGTCGGTGGGTGGTGCTGCCGTGTCGCCGGCGGGGGTGCGGGTGGCGGGCGGGGGCGCGTTCGGGGGATGGCCGGTGGGGCTCGATCTTGGTGAGGGGGAGGTGTCGTGAGCGAGCTTCCGGAGTGGGGGGACGTCCTTGCGACGGCGCTCGTCGGCACGCAGCGGCGGCACCTTGCGGCGGGTGACGGGGACCCGGCCGAGGTGCTGCTCGATGCGGCGGCGGCGTTGACGATGTATCGGCGGGCCGGGATCGCGGCGCGGGCCGGGGTGCCGGTGCCGGCGCCCGCGCCCGACGACTCGGGGATTCCGCTGGTGCCCTGGCCTGCCTCGGCGCGGGCGGCGGACCTGCTCGCGGTCGACGCGGCGGGGTATGGGTCGAGCAACGCGACTCCAGTGCGTGATGCGGATGGGCGACTGGAGCTCCTCGCCGAATGGCTCAGCGCCGTCGGGGCCAGGAGGGTGCCCGGTGAGCTGTTGCCGGCACTGCTGGAGGTCGGGCGGCGGCACCGGGTCCTGCGGGGGCTGATCGCTTCGGTGGGCGGACCTCGGGCGGCGTGGCTGGCGGCGCAGCGGCCTGACTGGGGCTACCTGGTCACCACCGCGGTCGACGGGCCCGTCGACGACGGCAGCGCGTGGGAGCTCGGGTCGATCGGGCGCCGGGTGGGGTATCTGACCACGCTGCGGCGGCGGGACCCCGACGCGGCGCGCGACCTGCTGCGCACGGCCTGGCCCGCCGAGACGCCCGACGACCGGGCCGCGCTGCTCGGTGCGATGGCGACCGGCCTGTCCGGTGACGACGAGCCGATCCTGGAGACCGCGCTCGACGACCGGCGCAAGGAGGTCCGTGCGGCCGCGGTGGAGCTGCTCGCGTTGCTGCCGGACAGCGCGTATGCGCGGCGGATGGCCGAGCGGTCGACGGCATGCGTGCGGATCAGCGGCGGGCGGATCATGGTCACGCCGCCGGCCGCGTGCGACAAGGCGATGCGGCGCGACGGGATCACGCCCCGGCCGCCGGTCGGGGTCGGTGAGCGGGCCTGGTGGCTGGAGGAGCTGCTCACGCGGACTCCCCTGCGGGTCTGGGGCGAGCCTGAGGAGTTCCTGCGGCTGCCGGTGACCGACGAGTGGGCCGCCGTGCTGCGCCGCGGGCTGGCGCGGGCTGCGGCGGGGCAGCGCGACGCACGATGGGCGACGGCGCTCACCGGGCAGCTGACCGAGGAGGTCGCGGCCGGTGGGCGGCCTGATGACCGGTTGCTGCTGGAGGCGTTGTACGACGCCCTGCCGTCCGACGCACTCTCCGCGATCGCGGTCGAGGTGCTCCGTCGCGGGCTGGCCGGCGCGGCCGCCGTCGGCGTCGAGCACGTCCTGGAGCTGTGCCCGCGACCGTGGCCGTCGGCGCTGCTCGAGGCGGTGTTCGCCGCGCTCGACGACCTCGGCGGGCGGCGGTCGGCGGGGTGGCGGCTCGCCGGCCTGTGCGAGCTGGCCGCGCTGCGACTTCCCGCCGACGCCGCCGACCGGGCCGCGAAGCTCGCGTCCGGCCTGGCGTCCGATGACCCGATGTCCTCCATCGTCGGCCGATTCGCCGACACCCTCCGGTTCCGACAAGACATGCTCGAGGAGCTCGCGTGACCGTGACCGTGAACGAGGCCGACACCGCGACCGAGGCTGAGAACGTGCAGGCAGTCCAGCGGCGGCACGCCGAGGACGAGTTCGCGGCGGAGCTGGCCGCGCTGGCCGCCGGTGACGACCGCCCGCGGCCACCGGGGTGGCGGCTGTCCCCCGCGGCCGTCGTGACGTATCTGCTCGGCGGAGCCGCCGCCGACGGGACCGTGATCATCCCGAAGTACGTCGGGTCGCGGCGGTTGATGGAGGTCGCCGTCGCGACGCTCGCCACCGACCGGGCGCTGCTGCTGCTCGGTGTGCCGGGGACCGCCAAGACCTGGGTGTCGGAGCACCTGGCCGCGGCGATCAGCGGCGACTCGACGCTGCTGGTCCAGGGCACGGCCGGCACGCCCGAGGAGGCCATCCGCTACGGGTGGAACTACGCCCGCCTGCTGGCGGAAGGGCCCAGCCGGGCCGCGCTCGTGCCCAGCCCGGTGCTGCGCGCCATGGCCGACGGCAAGATCGCGCGGATCGAGGAGCTGACCCGCGTGCCGTCCGACGTGCAGGACAGCCTGATCACCGTCCTGTCGGAGAAGACCCTGCCGGTGCCCGAGCTCGGCGAGGAGGTGCAGGCCCGCAAGGGGTTCAACGTCATCGCCACGGCCAACGACCGCGACCGCGGGGTCAACGAGCTGTCCTCGGCGCTGCGCCGCCGGTTCAACACCGTCGTGCTGCCGGTGCCGGCCGGGGTCGAGGAGGAGGTCGACATCGTGTCGCGCCGGGTCGCGGCGCTGGGCAAGGCCCTGGAGCTGCCCGAGCTGCCGCCGGCGGTCGACGAGATCCGGCGGGTCGTGACCGTCTTCCGCGAGCTGCGCAACGGCGCCACCGAGGACGGCCGCACCAAGCTGAAGTCGCCCAGCGGCACCCTCTCGACGGCCGAGGCGATCTCCGTGGTCACCAACGGACTGGCCCTCGCCGCGCACTTCGGCGACGGGGTGCTGCGCGCCGGCGACGTCGCCGCCGGCATCCTCGGCGCGGTCGTCAAGGATCCGGTCTCCGACCAGGTCGTCTGGCAGGAGTACCTGGAGACCGTGATCCGGGAGCGCGAGGGTTGGCGCGACTTCTACCGGGCGGCCCGTCGCGGTGAGTGATCCGCTGCTGCTCGGCGTGCGTCACCACGGGCCAGGGTCGGCCCGGGCGGTGCGGCGCGCCCTCTCGGCCTTCCGCCCCGACGTGATCCTCATCGAAGGCCCTCCGGAGGCCGACCCGCTGGTCCCGTTCGCGGGCGACGAGGACATGCGCGCCCCGGTGGCGTTGCTCGCGTATCCGGCGGACAACCCCGACCCGAAGCTGCGGGCGTCGTTCTGGCCGTTCGCCGAGTTCTCCCCCGAGTGGCAGGCGATCCGCTGGGCCGTCGCGTGCGGCATCCCCGTCCGGTTCATCGACCTGCCCGCGGCGATCCGCCTCGCGTCGGGCACGCCGTCCGCGCCGACCCCCGCCGACGACGCGGTGCGGGTCGACCCGATCGGCGCCCTGGCCGAGGCCGCCGGCTACGACGACCCCGAGCGCTGGTGGGAAGACGTCGTCGAGCACCGCCGCGAACCGGGCACCCCACCCCCTCTGCCCGCGACCGACCCCGCCGCCGCTCAAGCCGTGGCCGGTGGCGCTGCTGTCGGTGGTCACGGTCAAGCGGCGGCGGGTGACGAAGGGGGAGCGACGGAGCGAAGCGGCGACGGCGACGTTGCAGGTGCCGAGCTGCGTGCCGGCGAGGCGGGGGCGCTGTTCGCGATGGCGCCGGAGGGAGCGCCGGGCGACGACATCGATGCCGAGCAGCTGGCCGCGGCCGTCGCGCCGTTCGAGGCGATCGCCGAGGCCATGACCGTCGTCAGAGCCCACGCGCCCGCACCGCCCGAGGCGGAACGGGTCGATGAGGAGCGGCGCGAGGCGTACATGCGGCAATCGCTGCGAGCGGCGGTGAAGGAGTTCGAAAGGGTTGCCGTGGTGTGCGGGGCGTGGCACGTGCCCGCGCTGACCGCGCCGCTGCCCAGCGCGTCCTCCGACGCCGCGGTGCTCAAGGGGCTGCCGAAGGTCAAGGTCTCGATGACCTGGGTGCCGTGGACGCACAACCGGTTGGCGTCGTGGCAGGGGTACGGGGCCGGGGTGCGCTCGCCGGGCTGGTACCACCACCTGTTCACGGCGGTGGACGAGCACGTCGTGGCCCGATGGTTGGTCAAGGCGGCGGGTGTACTGCGGAAGGACGGCGTCCCGGTCTCCAGCGCCCACGTCATCGAGGCGACGAGACTCGCCGAGGCGCTCGCGACGATGCGGGGACGACCGCTCGCCGGGCTCGCCGAGGTCACCGACGCCGCGCACGCGGTGCTGTGCGACGGCGACGACCTGCGGCTCAGCCTGATCAACCGGCGGCTGGTCGTCGGCGACCGGCTCGGGCGGGTGCCGGAGCAGACGCCGGGCGTGCCGATCGCGAAGGACGTGGCCAGCAGCCAGCGCAGGCTGCGGCTCCAGCCGGCGGTCAGCAGCCGCGAGATCGACCTCGACCTGCGCCGCGACCTCGACCTGCAGCGCAGCCAGCTGCTGCACCGGCTGCGGCTGCTCGGCGTGGAGTGGGGTCAGGTGCTGGCCAACCGCAAGGGCCGGGGCACGTTCTGGGAGTCGTGGCAGATCGCGTGGCAGCCGGAGTTCGCGGTCGACCTCGTCGAGGCCGGCGTCTACGGCACCACGGTCCGCGAGGCGGCCACGGCCCGCGTCGCCGAGCAGGCCGCCGAGGCCGAGACGCTCGCGGACGTGACCGCGCTGGTCGAGCGGTGCCTGCTGTCCGACCTGTCCGACGCCTTACCCGGCGTGCTCGACGCGCTGGACGAGCGGATGGCGCTCGACGCCGACGTCGCGCACCTGATGGACGCGCTGCCCGCGTTGGCCCGGACACTGCGGTACGGCGATGTCCGCGGCACCGACCTCTCCGCCCTGCGGTCCGTGACCCTCGGCATGATCACCCGCGTCTGCGTCGGCCTGCCCGCGGCGGTCGGCGGGCTCGACGACGCGGCGGCCACCGTGATGCGCGACCGGATCGACGGCGTGCAGGGCGCGCTCGCGCTGATCGACGACGCCGACGCGAGCGGACGCTGGCAGGCGCTGCTCGGCGGCCTGTCCACCCGCGACGACCTGCACGGGCTGCTCACCGGGCGGATGAGCCGGCTGCTGCTGGACGCGGGAGTGGTCGACGCCGACGAGATCGGCGCCAGGATGGCGTTGGTCCTGACCGTGGGTGTACCCGTGGCCAAGGCCGCCGCCTGGATCGAGGGCTTCCTCGCCGGCGACGGCCTGCTGCTGGTCCACGACGAGCGGCTGCTCGCGCTGGTCGACGCCTGGCTGACGGGCATCCCCGCCGACGCGTTCGTCGAGGTGCTGCCGCTGCTGCGCCGCACGTTCAGCGGCTACCCGGCCCCGCAGCGCCGCATGATCGGCGAGCGGGCCGCCCACATCGGCACCGGCGGCCGCCCCCGCACCGGCGACCACAACGACCAGGTCGACCCCGACCGCGGCGCCCTGCTGCTTCCGGTGGTGGCCCGCCTCCTGGGCAAGGAGCTCCGACATGCCTGACCACAGCAGCGCGACCGAGGTAAGACCCCGCCCCAGCGCGACCGGCCGCGACTGCGCAGTCAAGTGCCAGGAGCGGTCCGAACGGCGGCGGGCGAAGGGGGCGGACCATGGATGAGCAGCACGGCGACGAGCAGCACACGGACGAGCGGCTCCGGCGCTGGCGGCTCGCGCTCGGTGGAGCGGCCGGCGGTGAAGGCACCGGCTACGGGCTGACCGGCGCGGACGTGTCCATCGACGCGGCGCTCGGCGCGCTGTACGACGGCGGGGAAGGCACGGGCAGCCAGCGCGGCGCGGGGCTCGGTGCGTCGGCGCCGCGGGTCGCGCGGTGGCTGGGGGACATCCGGCAGTACTTCCCCTCGACGGTCGTGCAGGTGATGCAGGCCGACGCGATCGAGCGGCTCGACCTGACCCGGCTCCTGCTCGAGCCGGAGATGCTCGACGCCGTCGAGCCCGACGTGCATCTCGTCGGCACGCTGCTGTCGCTGAACCGGGTCATGCCCGACAAGAGCAAGCGGGCCGCGCGGAAGGTGGTCGCCAAGGTGGTCGCCGAGCTGGAGCGGCGAGTCGCGCAGCCGACCAGGACCGCGCTGGCCGGGGCGCTCAACCGGGCGGCGCGGATCAACCGACCGCGGCACCACGACATCGACTGGAACCGGACCATTCGGGCGAACCTCAAGCATTACCAGGCCGAGCACCGCACGGTCGTCCCGGAGCGGCTGGTCGGCTACGGCCGGCGGGCCCAGTCGGTACAGCGGGACATCGTGCTCTGTGTGGACCAGTCGGGATCGATGGCGGCGTCGGTCGTGTACTCGGGCGTGTTCGCGGCGGTGCTCGCGTCGATGCGGTCGCTGAAGACGTCGCTCGTGGTGTTCGACACGGCGGTGGTCGACCTGACGGAGCGGCTGCAGGATCCGGTCGACGTCCTGTTCGGCACCCAGCTCGGCGGCGGCACGGACATCAACCGGGCCATCGCGTATGGCCAGCAGCTCATCACCCGCCCGCGGGACACGATCTTCGTGCTGATCAGCGACCTGTACGAGGGCGGCGTCCGCGAGGAGATGCTCCGGCGCGTCGCGGCGATGACGGCCGCCGGGGTGCAGGTGATCGTGCTGCTGGCGCTGTCCGACGAGGGCGCGCCGGACTACGACCACGAGAACGCGGCGGCCCTGGCGGCGCTCGGAGTGCCGGCGTTCGCCTGTACGCCGGACGTCTTCCCCGACCTGATGGCCGCCGCCATCGAGCGCCGCGACCTGCGCGGCGTCATCGAGAAGTCGAAAACCTAGGGCGATCTAGTCGGCGGGCTGCGAGCGGATGTACCGGGCGAAGTGCGGCACGGTGAAGGCGACCGTGCCGCGCTCGCCGGAGTAGATGAGCCCCTTCTTGATCAGGGCGTCCCGCGCCGGAGAGAGGCTCGCCGGGCGCCGGCCGAGCGAGCGGGCGATCTCCGCGGTCGGCACGGCCTCGGAGACGTCGACGGCGGGCAGGAGAGTTGCCATCGAGCGCATGTACTCGCGCTCGGCCGGCGTGGCGCGCTCGTAGCGGGAGCCGAAGAAGCCGACGGCCAGCTCCGCCTCGGCCTCGGGCGCCGCCACCCGGACGTCCGCCGCGGTGATCGGCGAGTGCGGCGCGTGGTCCCAGGTCGCCTTGCCGTAGGCCTGCACGAAGTACGGGTAGCCGCCGGAGGCCTCGTAGAGGGCGTCCAGCGCCTTCGCCTCGTACTCCACCTCCTCACGCATCGCGGGTGCGGTGAGCGCCAGGTCGGCGGCGATCCGGTCGAGCCGGTCGATGCGCTGGTAGCGGAAGAGCCGCTCGGAGTAGGACTTCGACGCCGTGAGCAGGGCCGGCAGGTGCGGCAGCCCGGCGCCGACCACGATCAGCGGCGCGCCGGTCTGCGACAGCTCGTGGCACGCCGCGCACATGGCGGAGATGTCCTCGGCGGACAGGTCCTGCATCTCGTCGATGAAGATCGCCACGCCGGTGCCGACGTCGGTGGCGACGCTGGCCGCGTCGGTGAACAGCTCCACCAGGTCGATCTCGATGTCGCCCGAGTCGGCCCGCCCGGCGGTGGCCGGCACGTCGATCCCGGGCTGCCACCGGTCGCGCAGCTTGCCCGGCGGCTTGTTGGGGTCCTCGCGGATCGCGAACGCCTTCAGCACCCCGAGGAACTCGTCGATCCGGTCGGGCGCGCGGTGGTGCGGCGCCAGCTCACGGATCGCCATGTGCAGCGCCGCCGTCAGCGGCCGGCGCAGCGACTGGTCGGGCCGGGCCTCGATCTTGCCGGTGCCCCACAGCCGCGAGATCGCCTGCGAGCGCAGCGTGTTGAGCAGGACGGTCTTGCCGACGCCACGCAGGCCGGTCAGCATCAGCGAGCGCTCTGGGCGGCCGCGGGCGACGCGCTCGAGGACAACCTCGAAGGCCTGCAGCTCGCGGTCGCGACCGGCGAGCTCCGGCGGGCGCTGGCCCGCACCGGGGGCATACGGGTTTCGAACGGGGTCCACGATCGCACCGTATCGGCGTCTCTAGCCAAAACGCTAGAACCGCATAGAACATCCTTGTGGCGTGTCGTGCCTTGTCTAGCGAAGTCTAGGGCAGACGCAAGACAGGCTTATAACAAGGTGATCGAACACCTGTTCACCAGCTCGAACTAATGTACTACATGGTCTGAGGGGCCCCGTGCAAGGGGGGGTCCCAAAAAGTTCGACGGCGCGCCGTCGCCCGGCGCGCCGTCGAAAACGGGACGAAAGGGTCAGCTCCGGAGCTTCATGCAGAGCACGAAGGAGAACGTCTCCGGCGTCGCCTTGAAGAAGTAGTTGTGCGTGTAGCCGGTGACGCCGTTGCACTTCTCCTTGTCGGAGGTGCCCTCGATCCGCTTCAACACCTCGAACGTGCCGGCCGCGCAGGTCGTCTTCTGCATCACCGGAGCGGTCGCCGTGCCGGTGTTGGTCAGGCACTCGCCGACCTTGACCGTCTTCGCGTCGCCCGCCTGCACGCCACCGGGCGACGATGCGCCACCGCTCGGCGCCGCGCTCGTGGACGCCTTCCCCGAGCCGCTCGGCTTCGGCGCCGCCGTCGTCGGCGAGGTGGTCGCGGGGCCGGTCTTGTCGTTCTTCAGGACATACCAGATGCCGGCGGCGCCACCGCCGCACAGCAGCAGCACCAGGACGATGACGAGCGCCACCGTGCCGCCGGATCCCCGCCGCCGCGGCGGGGCGGCGGGCGGACCCCACTGGTCGCCACCGGGGCCCGGGCCGGGCGGCTGGCCATAGGCCGGCTGCTGATAGGTGCCCGTCTGCCCGTAGTTGCCCCCATAGGGGCCACCCGACTGCGGCTGCTGACCCCACTGCGGAGGCTGGCCATACGGGTCCGGACGCTGACCATACGGGTCAGGCTGCTGACCATACGGGTCAGGCTGCCCGTATTGCCCGGGCGGCGGACCGTAAGGGTCCGGCTGGCCATAGGGATCCTGCTGGCCGCCCTGCCAGGGGTCCTGGGGTTGGCCCTGGTACGGGCCCGGCGGTCCGTAACCGGACATGTGATCCTCCTGCTCCCGCGAAGCTCAAGGCAGCCTAGTTGCGTCGATGCAGCTACGGTAGCGCCACCCCCCGACACTTTCGTCTCACGGATAAGCGACAGAAGCCGGTCTGTACGCCGTTCAGATGAGCCGGAGCTGCCGGTCCTTGGGTTTCCTGGGTGCCGCCGGACCCCGCCGCTCCAACAGCCCGGGATCGATGGACGACAGGAACGGCGTCGGCGCCATCTCCCGCTCCGAGCCGTGGCGGAAACGGGTCCGGCTGTGCGACAGGAAGAGCCGGTCCTGCGCCCGGGTCAGCCCGACGAAGAACAGCCGCCGCTCCTCCGCGACGTCGTCCTCCGACCGACCCTGCGAGCCGGGCATCCGCAACGGCAGCAGGCCGTCCTCGCAGCCGACCAGGAACACGACCGGAAACTCGAGGCCCTTCGACGCGTGCAGGGTCAGCAGCGTCACCCGGTCCGCCCGTGGGTCCCAGCCGTCGACCTCGGCCCCCGTGGCCAGCGCGCCCAGGAACTCGTCCAGGTCGCTGCCCGCCCGCAACGCCGGCGGCGTCATCAGCTCGACCGCCGTCCACACGTCCGCCTCGGTCAGCCCGATCACGTCGGTGTCCAGCTGCCCGCAGCGGCCCGCGACGACCTGCCCGGCCAGCCGCACCCGCGCCGCGATCGACCCGCCGAGCCCGGTCGCGAACCGCAGCTCACGGGCGATGGCGGCGACACCAGGACGGTCCAGCAGCCGGTCGTGCGACCGCTTCTGCACCGGTACGCCGGCCCGCGCCAGGGCGTCCACGACCGGCGCCGCCTGCGAATCGGTCCGGTACAGCACGGCGATGTCGGAGAAGGACATCGCGCCGACCGCCGCCCGCGAGTCGACCCGGTTGTCGTGCGACCGGTGCGACAGCCCGCCGACCAGCTCGTCGACGGTACGGACGACGAAGTCCGCCTCGTCCGCGACCGACGTCGCCGGGTAGAGCCCGACCATCGGCGCCTCGAGGTCCAGCCGCGCCGGATCGAGCCGCCGCCCCGGCACCAGCGTCGTCGGCGCGATCGCCTGCACCGCCGCGGCCAGGATCGGCGCCGACGAGCGGTAGTTGCGGGTCAGCCGCACGACCCGCGCGTCGATGTCCTGCGTCGAGAAGTCGGTCGCGAACCGCAGGAAGAACGACACCTCCGCGCCGCGGAAGGAGTAGATCGCCTGGTCAGGGTCGCCGATCGCGCACAGGTTGCCGCCGGGCGGGCAGAGCAGCCGCAGCAGCTCGTACTGCACGGGGTCGACGTCCTGATACTCGTCGACGAAGATCCACTGCCACCGGTCGCGGTAGCGGTCGACCAGCGCCGCCGACTCGGTGAGCAGCTGCACGCTCAGCGTCAGCAGCTCGTCGAGCGACACCATGTCCTTCGCCCGCAGCGCCTTGGCCAGCGCGTCCACGGTCGACGGCTCCATCGCCGCGAGCGCCCGCCGCGCCTCCCGCTCCGACAGCGGGTCGAGGGCCGCGAGCAGATCGGCCTCCTCCGCGATCCGGAACTTCGGCGTCAGCCCGACCGCCGGCGCGTTCTCCCGCAGGATCGACAGGCCCAGCGCGTGGAACGTCGACACCGTCACGGCCTCGGTCACCGGCCCGAGCAGGCCCTCCAGCCGCTCCCGCAGCTCCTCCGCGGCCCGCCGGGTGAACGTGATCGCCAGGCACTCCTCCGGGTACACGTCCAGATCGGCGCACAGGTACGCGATGCGATGCGTCAACGTCCTCGTCTTGCCGGTGCCGGGTCCGGCCACGATCAGCAGCGGCCCGCCGGGCGCCGACGCCGCCACCCGCTGCAGCGCGTCGAGCCGGTCGAGCAGCCCCGTCCCGACCTCCTCCATCCCGGCCAGCATCGGCTCGAGCGGCTCATGCGGCGACGCGGGCGCCGAGATCGGCGGCGCGGGCTCGGGTGCCGCGGCGGGCGCCGGTCGGCGTCGCTTCGGCGCCGGCTTCGGCGTGGGCTCAGCCTTGCGCTGTTTCGGCAGCTGCGGCATCGGTACGTCGAACAGCACGTCCTCTTGCATGCCACGGGACCGCAGCTCGTCCGGCTCGAAGAGCTTGATGACCCCGTACTCGCCGTCGAAGCCCGGCGTGCGCCGCACCTCACCGCGCCGCAACCTGCCGATGCCCTCGCCGAGCAGCTCCCCGCCCACGCGGCTGATCTCGTCGACCGGGACCTCGCGCAGGATCGCCAGCTCCGAGCCCAGCTCCGCGACGAGCGACGCCAGCTGCGTGTCGACGGTCTTGGACCTGGCGCCGACGCCGTGGATCTCGCCGAGGATCTCGTGCAGCTGGATCAGGTGCGTGACCTGCGGTGCGCCGGGCGGCACGTACCCATCCGGCCGGTCGGCCAGCTCCTCGACGCGGTGCAGCACGCCGACCGTGAGCGCCTTGCCACAGACCGGGCACAGGCCCTGTGCCTCGCGGGTCTGAGCCGGCAGCCAGTTCACGTCACAGGCCCGATGCCCGTCGCCGTGATACTTGCCCTCCTCCGGGAAGAACTCGATCGTCCCCGCGAGGCCGTCGCCGGTGCGCAACGCGTCCCGCACCTTGAAGTAGTCCAGCTCACTGGTCAGCAGCGTCGCCTCGCGAGCCAGCGCCGGCGGCGAGTGCGCGTCCGAGTTGGACACCAGCCGGTACTGGTCCAGCGACGACACCCGCCAGTTCATCGCCGGATCGGACGACAGGCCCGTCTCCACGGCGAAGATGTGCCCGGCCAGGTCGCCGTAGCAGTCGGCGATCGCGTCGAACCCCGACTTCGACCCCAGCGCGGAGAACCACGGCGTCCAGATGTGCGCCGGCACCAGGAACCCGTCGGGGCTCGCCTCCAGCGTGATCTCGAGCAGGTCCCGCGAGTCGAGCCCCAGGATCGGCCGCCCGTCGGACCCGAGGTTGCCGATCCTGCCGAGCGCGGCGTTGAAGCGCCCCGCCGCCTCGAAGTCCGGCTGGTACACCAGGTGGTGCACCTTGCGGGTCCGATCGCCCCGCTTGTAGATCGTGGAGATCTCCACCGACAGCATGAACCGCACCGGCGCCCCGTCGGCCGCGTTCGCCAGCCGGCCGGGCAGCCGCCGCAGGATCTCCGCCTCACGGTCCGGCTGGAGGCGGAACAGGCCCGGCTCCGCCGGGACCAGCGCCTCCCGCAGGTGGTCGTGCCAGGCGGGGTGGGTGAAGTCGCCGGTGCCGAGCAGCGTGATGCCCTTGCGCCGGGCCCACCAGGTGAGCGTCTCGATGCTGAGGTCGCGACTGCACGCCCGGGAATACTTCGAGTGGATGTGCAGATCGGCTACGAACGAGTGGTCGGCGACGTTCGAAGGCACGCCGAATACTGTCACACTGTGCTGCCACCCCACCGCTGGCGCGGCGGGTCCCGGCGGGGATTCTCACCCACTGTGCTTCCCCCCACCGCTGTCGCGGCGGGGCCCGGCGGGGATTCTCACCCGCAGCCCCAATGCGCCGCTCCGCGACGCACTGCCCACGCTGCCGCGCGGCAGCCTCACCCGCGTGCGCGCCGCATCCGGCGGCCGCCATCACAGGCTGCTTCGACATCACCCCTGCAACCACCACAAACCCGAAATATCCGGCGAACCGCCGGGACCGCACTTACCACAACCCCACGATGGCGAGCGCACCGTGCACTGGTTGCGAAACCAACGACAACGTGGAAGCACCGAACGACACCCCTCGACGGCACGCGGCGGAACGCCCCCGCACGCGGACACCGCAAACCGGCGAACAGGCGGCGCGCCTGTCGGCGGTCCCGGCGCGGCGTGATCAAAGGACGACTATGGCCGTCCGGACGGCCGCCACGCGACTTGGATCACGAGCAGCGGGCAATCGTGCCACCGGACGCCGTGCCGCCGGGCCTATTCCGGCTCACACTGTCTGTGACTTCGGAAGGCCGTCTGCCGGGTTTCCGTGATCCGGAAGAGTTTGTGCTGTTCTGGCGACGTAAAGTCTTCCGGATCATGGGGGCGGTGCGTGGTGGTTGTTCGTCGGTTCCGGCGCGGCGTGATCCAAGGACGACTATGGCCGTCCGGACGGCCGCCACGCGCCTTCGATCACCAAAGGCAACAGCGACTCCGCCGCGTGCGGACAAGCCCGGCCCCGGCGTCCGGACAAACCCGGCGTCCGGACAAACCCGGCGTCCGGACAAACCCGGCGTCCGGACTGGCCTGGCGCTCGCCTAGCTGTCTCGTCTCGGCCCGCCGTTCCGGGCGCAGAGCTAGGCGCGGTGCAGCTCGATGACCGAGATGTCCGGTGGGGCGCCGAAGCGGACCGGGGGGCCCCAGAAGCCGGCGCCGCGGGTGACGTAGACCTGGGTGCCGTCGACGGTGCCGAGGCCGGACACCACGGGGGCCTCCAGGCCCACCAGCAGGTTGAAGGGCACCATCTGGCCGCCGTGGGTGTGGCCCGACAGCTGCAGGTCGACGCCGTGCTTGGCGGCGTCGTGGGCCTGGACCGGCTGGTGGGCGAGCAGCACGACCGGGCGCGAGGCGTCGCGGCCGTCGAGGGCCTTCGCGAAGTCCGGCCCGTCGCCCACGTCCGAGCCTGTGACGTCGTTGACGCCGGCGAGGTCGAGGCCCTGGATGTCGAGGCGCTCGTTGCGCAGCACGCGCACGCCGAGCGAGTTCACCTCGTCGATCCACTCCTGGTAGCCGGAGAAATACTCGTGGTTGCCGGTGACGAAGAAGCTGCCCTGCCGCGACCGCAGGTCCTGCAGCGGCTCCGCCGCTGGGCCCAGCTCGGCCACCGAACCGTCGACCAGGTCCCCCACGATCGCGACGACGTCCGCGTCGACCGAGTTGATGATCCGGACGATCCGCTCGGTGTGCGAGCGGCCCAGCAGCGGGCCGAGGTGGATGTCGGAGACCAGGGCGATCTTGAAGCCGGACATGCTCGCCGGCAGCTTCGCCAGCTGGATCGGGACGCGCTTCAGCTGCGGCGCGCTCTTGGCCTGCCACGTGCCGATGCCCACCGCGCCCACGGACAGCACCCCGGCCGTCGCGGCCAGGGACCGCCCGAGCAGCAGCCGCCGTGAGGGGTCGTGCCTGCTGTCCACAGCCTCCGGCAGCGGCTCCGCCGCCGACCGCTCGTCCACGACCTCGGCGAGCTCGCCGTTGTCCACAGCCTGTGCCGGCCCGGCGGCGGCGCCGATATCCACAGCCCGCCCGCCCGCGTCCACAGTCTCCTGCACAGGTCGGGGACTTCTGTCCACAGGCCCGGCAGTGGTTTCCACAGAGTTATCCACAGGGCGGCGGCGGGTCCACGGGCGCAGGGCGAGCCGGGGCAACTCCAGCAGCGCGAGCGTCACCAGCAGGTAGAACATCAGGGCCAGCCACAGGAATCCGGGCCACGCCAGGATCGGTTGCTGCTTCAGCGGCAGCACCCGCGAGCCGACCAGCGTCACCGGGATCAGGATCCCGAGCAGCACTACCACCAGCGCGCCGATCCTGCGGCCGCGGCGGGTGGTGAAGACGTCCTTGACCAGGCGCTTCCACAGATACCAGTGGATGCCGAAGACGATGAGCAGCACGACCACCAGGAACAGTGCGATGAACAACACGTGTCAGCCGCCCGCGAACGGTGGAAGGACGTCGATTGTCGCCGTCGACGGCAGGGCCGCTTCGCGGTCCCGCCAGGACGTGCCGTCGACGAGGAACGAACAGGCCGTGAGCACCGACGCCAGCCTGGGCCGGTCGTGGGTGAGCACGGCCACGAGCTCGCCGAGCGTCGCCGCCTCGACCTTCTCCTCGGGCACGCCGGCGGCCGCGCGGGCCCCGGCGAAGTAACGCACGAGCAGCACCGCGGTCATCCCCCGATCGCTGACATGGGACGGGCGGGCTGCAGGAACGTCGGGTCGTCGATGCCGTGCCCGGCCGGCTTCGCCCACATCGCCTTGCGCCACAGGTCGGCGAGCTCGCCGTCGGTGGCGCCGCCGCGCATCGCGCCGCGCAGGTCGGTCTCCTCCTGGCTGAACAGGCACGAGCGCACCGAGCCGTCGGCGGTCAGGCGGGTGCGGTCGCAGGCGCCGCAGAACGGGCGCGACACGCTCGCGATCACACCGACCCGCGCGGGTCCGCCGCCGACGGCGGTGTGCCCCTCGACCAGCCAGGTCTCGGCGGGAGCGCCGCCGCGCAGGACGGGGTCGGGCCGCAGGTCGAACGACTCCCGCAGCCGGGCGAGGATCTCCTCGCCGGTCACCATCTCCTCGCGCCGCCAGGTGTGCCCGGCGTCCAGCGGCATCTGCTCGATGAACCGCAGCTCATAGCCGCGGTCGAGGGCGAACCGCAGCAGCGGCACCGCCTCGTCGTCGTTGACCCCGCGCAGCAGCACCGCATTCATCTTCACCGGCACCAGGCCGGCCTCCGCCGAGGCGGCGAGCCCGGCGAGCACGTCGGCGTGCCGGTCACGGCGGGTCAGGGTCTGGAACCTGGCGGGGTCGATGGTGTCGAGCGAGACGTTGACCCGGTCGAGGCCCGCCTCGGCGAGCGTGCCGGCGAGGCGGGCCAGGCCGACGCCATTGGTCGTCAACATGGTGCTCGGGCGCGGCTTCAGCGCGGCGACGGCCCGCACGATCCCCGGCAGCCCGCGGCGCAGCAGCGGCTCGCCGCCGGTGAACCGGACCTCGGTCACGCCGAGCTGGATGACCGCGACCCCGATCAGCCTGACGACCTCGTCGTCGGTGAGCAGGGTCGGGCTCGGCAGCCAGTCGAGGCCCTCGGCGGGCATGCAATAGGTGCAGCGCAGGTTGCACCGGTCGGTCAGCGAGACCCGAAGGTCGGTAGCCACACGGCCATGACGGTCGGCGAGACCGGCATCAGGTGGCTCCGAAGGCTTCATGCCGGAAACGGTACCCCAGGGGTCTGACAGTTCAGAGTGCCCGCAATGTCGACCGCACCGACTCCCGGTACGCCGCCCCGAACAGCGCCGTGTGCACCAGCAGCAGGTACAGCCGATGCAACGCCACCCGGTCCTGCCAGCCGTCGGCGAGCGGCCACGCCTCGCGGTACGCGGCCATGATCCGGTCATGGTGCGGTGCCCCGCCCCACAGCCCCAGCAGCGCCAGGTCGGTCTCCCGGTGCCCGCCGTGCGCCGCCGGGTCCACCAGCCACCCGGCGCCGGACCGGTCCCACAGCACGTTGCCCGGCCACAGGTCGCCATGGATTCGAGAGGGCGGTTCGTCGCCACCGTACGACGAGATGCCGGCGATCACGCGCTCCACATCGGCCACGTCGGAGCCGGTCAGCGCGCCGTTGTCGATCGACGTCCGCAGGAAGGGCAGCAGCCGCCGCTCCGCGAACCACGGTCCCCACGGCCCGTCGGAGGGGTCGTTGGGCAGCGGCGCCGTGCCGATGAACCCGGGCCAGGCGGCCCCGAACGACGGCGCGCCCGCCCGGTGCATCGCCGCCAGCTGCCGCCCCAGCGAGGAAGCCCCGTCGGGGGTCGCCTCACCGTGCTCGATCCACTCGAGGGCGAGCATGGCCGGCAGCTCGGCGATCACCGACGGCACCTGCACCGTGCCGGCCTCCTGAAGCCACCGCAGACCGGCGGCCTCGGTGGCGAAGAACCCCGCGGGCGGGTCATCGAGGGACTTGCAGAAGATCGAGCTGCCGTCGTCGAGCGTGAGCCGCTGCGCGGTGCAGATCGACCCGCCCGGCACCGGCGTCTCGCGGATCCGCTGGTGCTTGATGAACACCGGCAGCTGCCCGGGGTGTGCGCGCAAGAAGTCCAGATCCATCAGCGCTGCCTTCGCAGAGAAACCAAGTGGGTCGCGGCCAGCGCCGGCGGCACCAGCGCCCCGGCCACCAGGCTCAACAGGCTCAGCACCCGATCCGTCGCGCCCATGTGCCCGGCGTGCAGCGCGTGGAAGCCGAAGTGCAGGGTGCCGAAGACGGCCGTGGCCACCCCGGCGAGCCAGCTGGTGGCGGGCCGGTCGAGCACGGCCGCGCCGCCGCAGAGCACCGCGATCATGAGCATCGTGGCGCCCAGGTCGACGATCAGGTGCTGGTTGTAGGGCGGGTACGCGGCCGTCCAGTGCAGCCCGAAGCCGGGAAACGTGGCGAAGAACCGCTCCGGGAAGACCACGGCCCACGCCCCCCAGGCGACGTTGACCAGGGCGATCACGGAGAAACCGGCGCGGCGGACGAAGTCAGCGGGCGGCGGCGCGTAAAGCGTCACGCGCGTCATCGTACGAGCGCAGCACCCCACGCATCGGCGCGACGATGTGCACATCCGCGACCTGCGCGATCGCGGCCCGCAGCCGGCGGTCGGCGCGCGCCCTGGCCCGGCGGGCGGCCATCCCCACGACCGGACGGACGACGACCGACAGCAGCACCCCGAACAGCAGCCCGCCGACGAGCAGCGCGGTCGGCACCGGCAGCCGCCCGGAGTGCGGCGCCGCCACGTCCGGCAGCCCGAGGAACGCGAAGACCGCCCGCACCGTCAGCCACAGCAGCCCCACCAGCGCGGTCGCGGCGCCGAGCCACTGCAGCGCCCCCACCAGCCGCCACCAGAACGGTTTGCGGTCCATGCCGAGGTCCGCCGAGGCGACCGCCACGTCCAGCGCGTCGGGCACGTCGTCGAGGCGTGCGCGGGAAGCGGCGGTGACCGCGGCCGGCCACGGCTCCGGCAGCTCCGCGCCCGCCTGCTCGGCGACCTCTCGGGACGCGAGCGCGACCGCGGCCTTCTGCGCGGCGCTCGATTCAGGCAGTGACGATGCGGCAGGTGTACTGCCGGCAGGCTGGTCCAGGTGCAGGCGCCGCAACGGATCCGGTCGCAGCCGGCGGACCCAGCGGGCGACCGGCCAGCCGAGGACGCCGGCGGCCCGGTGCCGGTAGGTGCGCTCGGTCGCCGCGACGACGATCGGCACCCCGGCCGCTGTGGCGAGGGACTCCGCGAGGCGGTCGATCGCGGCGGGTTGGATGCGCTCGCCCCGTACATCGGCGGCCACCAGCGGATCGAGCTCACCGACGGCACCGCTCACGTCGCCGGCGAGCCGCTGCAGGAAGGCCTGGCGCTGCGCGACGGTGCGCTCCAGCGTGGCGCGGAGCGTGTCGAGGCCGGGCTGGCCCTTCGCGGACGTCGGGAACGCCGGCACGCCGCCGAGCCCGTCGGCTTCCAGCAGCCGGCGCAGGTCGGCGACGAGCCGCTCGCTGTCGGTGCGGTTGAGCCGGTCGGCCTGGTTGAGCACCACGACCGTCACGTCCCGGTGCCGCTGGAACTGGGAGAGGTACTGCTGGTGGACCACGCGGTCGGCGTACTTCTGGGGGTCGAGCACCCACACGACGAGGTCGACGAGGCGCAGCAGCCGGTCGACCTCCAGCCGGTGCCGTGCCTCGATGGAGTCGAAGTCGGGCAGGTCGAGCAGCACCAGCCCGCGCAGGCCGGCCTCGTCCTCGCCGTCGAGCGCGCTCTCGCGGGTGAAGCGCCGGTTGGGCGGCACGCCGAGCCAGTCGAGCAGCGGCCCGGCGCCCTGCGCGCCCCACACGCAGGCGTGCGCGACGCCGGTCGTCGGGCGGCGCACCCCGACCCGCGACAGCTGAAACCGGCACAGCGCGTTGAACAGGCTGGACTTGCCGCTGCCGGTGGCGCCCGCGAGCGCGACGACGGTGTGCGCCCTGGACAGAGCGAGCCGCTCGCCGGCCCGGTCGATGACCGTGCGGGCCGTGACCAGCCTGGCGTCGGGCACGTGGTCCTCGGCCGCCTGCACGAACCGCCGCAGCGACTCCACCCGGTCGGCGAGCTGGTCGGCGTCCACCGCGCCGCCCTGCCGCGGGATCACCTGCTTGATCTTGTCCACCAAGCTCATTTCTGCGGCTCCAGCCGGACGTCGGCGCGGGCGAGCTGCACCGCGGTGCTGGCGGCGCGCAGGCGGCCGGCGTAGTCGTCGTCGATCCCCGCACCGGCCAGCGCGCTGCGGTAGCGGCCGGCCTCCTCGTCGAAGAGGGCGGTGACCCGCTCCAGCAGGTCCTGTCTGGCCCGGGCGGCGAGTGACCGCACCGCCTGGTCGCCGAAGATCGCCTCGAGCACCTTCTGCGCGGTGACGGTGGTGCCGCCGGCGACCACGATCTCCAGCCCGGTCGGGATGAACGCGGTCGCCGCGAAGACGGAGACCATCACCAGCAGCCCGGTCGCGTTGACCGCATAGGCGCTGGCCCGGGCGAGCACCCGCTTGTCGCCGGCCTCGGAGCGCACCAGGTCGAGGACCGAGCGCTGCCAGTCGCGGATGAGCCGGGCGATCCGCTCGTCGAGGTCGTCGGAGGGGCGGGTCAGGTTGGGCGCGGCGGTGAGCAGCGCGGTGCCCGCGGGGTGGGCCTTCCAGGCGGCGCCGGCCCGCTCGGCGGCGTCGGTCGCGGCGCCCTTGAGCAGGATCGCGAGTCCCGAGCCGATCGCCTCCTGGAAGCGCTCGCCGGGCGCCGGCCGGCCGGTGACGGCGGCGACGACCCGGTCGCGGGCGCGCCCGACCCGGGCCTGCAGCGCGCGCATGATGTCGCCCGTGCCGACGAGCTCCTGCCATCGGGCCAGCACCTCGCCCCGCAGCAGCGCCCCGTCGTGGATGCCCTGCTCGACCGAGGAGGCGGCGGCCCGGTAGGACCCGCGGACCGCGTCGTCGAGCGACTTCGCCGCCGTGACCTGGTCCTCCGCGGCCGAGGCGAGCACGCCGACGTCCATCGTGAGCGCGTCGACGGCGCCGCCGACGGTCTGGCGGACCACGGCCGCGCGCGCCTCCGCGGAGCGGGCCAGCTTGCCGAACCAGTCGCGCAGCGGCGCCACCTGCGCCTCGCTGAGCAGCCCCTGACTGTCGAGCCGGGCCTCGGGCAGGATGAACAGCGGCACCCCGCCGAGGTCCTGCTCCTGCAGCATCCCGGTCAGGTGCGGGCCGATCTCGTCGGCCGCGCCGCCGCCGGGCACCCGGTCGAGCACCAGGGCGATGGCGGTGCCCCGGTTACGGGCGGTGCGCAGCATGCCCCACGGCACCGCGTCGGCATACCGCGCGGCGGTGGTGACGAAGAGCCAGAGGTCGGCGGCGGCGAGCAGTTGCGAGGCGAGCTGCCGGTTGGCGTCGACGACGGAGTCGATGTCGGGCGCGTCGAGCAGGGCCAGCCCGGGGCTGAGCGCCTGGGCGGACACGACCTGCAGCGTCCTGGCATCGCTGCTCGCGCCGCTGGTGCGGGTCAGCGAAGGCAGCACGTTGGCCTTGGCGAACCACGACATGTCGGTGGGGTGGCAGACGAGGACCGGCGCCCGGGTGGTGGGGCGCAGCACGCCCGACGGGCTGACCGGGGTGCGGACCAGGCTGTTGACCAGCGTCGACTTGCCGGCGCCGGTCGAGCCGCCGACGACCACCAGCAGCGGCGCGTCGAGCCGGTCGAGCCTGGGCAGCAGATAGTCGTCGAGCTGGCCGACCATGGCGGCGGCGACCGCGGTGGCGCGCTCGGCGCTGGGCAGCGGCAGCGCGAATCGGGTCTCCTTGCCGAGGTCGCGGAGATCGACGAGCGCCGAGACGAGGTCGGCCAGTCCGGACCGCTCCGGCTCCCGGGCGCGTGGGGGCCGACCGGCGGACGGGCCATCAGCTGAAGGGCTGGCAGCCGCCGACCGGGCGGACACCGACTCGCCCTGTGTGGTCACCGCTAAAGCGTGCACGATGTCGCTGTCGAGCGCCATGCAATGGCCGTAAGCATCGATGTCACCCAGCGCAATCTCACCCATGACGTACCACAGCGGCGGCCCCGGGTGTGACAAGTTGCGTCGGTCTCACTCAAGGTTGGACTTGACGATCGTGACTTGCATGGCACTATTGAGTGACAGTCACTCAACTTCGCAGTCGGGGCTCTCGCACCGGCTGTCTCTTGGAGGTCAAGCAGCTATGGCACGTGCGGTCGGCATCGACCTCGGAACCACCAACTCGGTGGTCAGTGTCCTGGAGGGCGGCGAGCCCAGCGTCATCGCCAACGCCGAAGGTGCGCGCACGACGCCGTCCATCGTCGCGTTCGCCCGTAACGGTGAGGTGCTGGTGGGCGAGGTCGCCAAGCGCCAGGCGGTCACCAACCCGGACCGGACCATCCGCTCCGTGAAGCGTGAGATGGGCACCAACTGGGCCATCGACATCGACAGCAAGAAGTACACCCCGCAGGAGATCTCCGCGCGGGTGCTCATGAAGCTCAAGCGCGACGCCGAGGCCTACCTCGGCGAGCAGATCACCGACGCGGTCATCACCGTGCCGGCATATTTCAACGACTCGCAGCGCACCGCCACGAAGGAGGCCGGCGAGATCGCCGGTTTCAACGTGCTGCGCATCGTCAACGAGCCGACCGCCGCCGCCCTGGCCTATGGCCTGGACAAGGGCCCGAAGGAGCAGACCGTCCTGGTCTTCGACCTCGGCGGTGGCACGTTCGACGTGTCGGTCCTGGAGCTCGCCGAGGGCGTCGTCGAGGTCAAGTCGACCTCCGGTGACAACCACCTCGGTGGCGACGACTGGGACGAGCGGGTCATCGACCACCTGGTGAAGATGTTCCGCGGCCAGCACGGCATCGACCTGTCCGCCGACAAGATGGCGATGCAGCGTCTGCGCGAGGCCTCCGAGAAGGCCAAGATCGAGCTGTCCGCCGCCACCACCACCTCGATCAACCTGCCCTACATCACCGCCGGCCCCGACGGCCCGCTGCACCTGGACACCCAGCTGTCGCGCGCCGAGTTCCAGCGGATGACGCAGGACCTGCTCGACCGCACCAAGGTCCCGTTCGAGAACGCGATCCGCGACGCGGGCATCAAGGTCGGCCAGCTCGACCACGTCATCCTCGTCGGTGGCTCGACCCGTATGCCCGCGGTGACCGAGCTGGTCAAGCAGCTCACCGGCAAGGACCCCAACAAGGGCGTCAACCCGGACGAGGTCGTCGCCGTCGGCGCCGCCCTCCAGGCCGGTGTCCTCAAGGGTGAGGTCAAGGACGTCCTGCTGCTCGATGTCACCCCGCTGTCGCTGGGCATCGAGACCAAGGGCGGCATCATGCACAAGCTGGTCGAGCGCAACACGACCATCCCGACCAAGCGCTCCGAGGTCTACACCACCGCCGACGACAACCAGCCGTCGGTGCTCATCCAGGTCTTCCAGGGTGAGCGGGAGATGGCGGCCTACAACAAGCGCCTCGGCACCTTCGAGCTGACCGGCCTGCCGCCGGCGCCGCGTGGCGTGCCGCAGATCGAGGTCACCTTCGACATCGACGCCAACGGCATCGTGCACGTGTCCGCCAAGGACCTCGGCACGGGCAAGGAGCAGTCGATGACGATCACCGGCGGCTCGGCGCTGCCGAAGGACGACATCGAGCGGATGATGCGCGACGCGCAGGAGCACGCCGACGACGACAAGCGCCGCCGCGAGGAGGCCGAGACCCGCAACCTGGCCGAGGCCCTGCAGTGGCAGACCGAGAAGTTCCTCGCCGAGTCCGGTGACAAGATCCCGGCCGACGCCCGCGACCAGATGAACGAGGCGCTGGGCGACCTGCGCAGCGCACTGGGCGGCAACGACACCGAGCGGATCAAGGCGGCGCACGAGAAGCTGGCGCAGGTCTCGCAGCAGGCCGGCAGCGCGCTCTACGAGCAGCAGCGGCAGCAGAGCGCCGGCGGCGAGGCTCCCGGCGCCGGGTTCGGCGGCGGCGACACGGCCGGCACCGCCGGCACCGCCGGAAACGGCCCGGATGACGTCGTCGACGCCGAGATCATCGACGAGGGCGACAAGAAGTGACCGACGAAGCCCGCGCCGCCGGCCCGGAGGGGCCGGCGGAGCGCGTTGTGATCAAGGACAAGCGGAAGGTGTCGGCCGACAGCAAGCCGGTCGAAACACCCGACGCCGGACACACCGCGGAGGAGGTCGAAGTGGCGGTCGAGGAGACCGAAGAGGCAGAGGTGCAAGCGGAAGCGGCCGACGAGACACCGGTCGAGGGCGAGATCGTGGACGAGGCGTTCACGGTGCACGCGCCGCCGGCCAGCGAGCCGGGCGAGGCCGCCGCGCAGGGCACCACGGACGACGCGCACCAGCACGGCCTCGGCGCCGAGCTGGCCGCGCTGCGCACCGACCTCGACGAGCGCACCCGTGACCTGCAGCGGGTCACCGCCGAATACGCCAACTACCGCAAGCGGGTCGACCGCGACCGGGCGCTGGTGGTCGAGCAGTCCACCGGCAACGTGCTCGGCGCGCTGCTGCCCGTGCTCGACGACCTGGACCGGGCCCGCGAGCACGGCGACCTGGTCGGGCCGTTCGGCGCGGTGGCGGAGCAGCTGACGGCGGCGCTGACGAAGTTCGGGCTGACCGTCTTCGGGTCGAAGGGCGATCCGTTCGACCCGACCCGTCACGAGGCGGTGGCCCACCTGACCTCGGCCGAGGTGAGCGAGCCGACCTGCATCGACGTGATGCGGCGCGGCTACCTCCTCGGCGAGCGGCTGCTGCGACCGGCCCTGGTCGCCGTTGCCGACCCGGAGTAAGAGACGCCTGGAGGAGGTGGCGCGATGAGTTCGAAGGACTGGTTGGAAAAGGATTTCTACGCGGTTCTGGGCGTCACCAAATCCGCTACCACCGACGAGGTCAAGAAGGCGTACCGCAAGCTCGCGCGCGAGCTGCACCCCGACCGCAACCCCAACAACGCGGCGGCCGAGGAGCGGTTCAAGGCGGTGTCGGAGGCGTATGACGTGCTCTCCGACCCGGGCCGGCGCAAGGAGTACGACGAGATGCGGTCGCTCTTCGGGGCGGGCGCGTTCCGGCGCAACGCCCGGGCCGGCAACCACGGCCCGGGCGGGCCCGGCTTCGACTTCTCCGACCTGTTCGCCAATGGCGCGCAGGGCGGCGGGGCAGGCCCCGCCGCCGGCGCGGGTGTCGGTGGCGACCGCCGCTTCGGCGGTGCGGGTTTCTCTGACCTGTTCAGCTCGATCTTCTCCGGTGGCGGCGGACCCGGCGCGCCCGGTGGGACGCCCGGCCGCCGCGGCCGCGGACGCGACGTCGAGACCGAGGTGGTCCTCAACTTCGCCGACGCGGTCCAGGGCGCGACGCTGCCGATCACGCTGCGCACGCCCGGCACCTGCGAGACCTGCCACGGCAACGGCGCGGCCCCCGGCTCCACGCCGCGGACCTGCCCCAACTGCCGCGGCCAGGGTGTCGTCAGCAGCAACCAGGGCTCGTTCAGCTTCACCGAGCCGTGCCGCGAGTGCCAGGGCGTGGGCACGATCGTCGACGAGAAGTGCCCGGAGTGTGTGGGCAGCGGCGGCGTGACCAAGACCCGCACGATCAACGTGCGCATCCCTCCGGGGGTCGCCGAGGGTCAGCGGATCCGCCTGAGCGGTCGGGGCGAGCCGGGCACGCGTGGCGGCGCGGCCGGCGATCTGTTCGTGTTGATCAGGGTGCGTCCCGACTCGGTCTTCGGCCGGACCGGCGACGATCTGACCCTGACGGTGCCGGTGACCTTCGCGGAGGCGGCGCTCGGCGCCGACCTGCGGGTGCCGACCCTCGACGCGGCCGTGACGCTGCGGGTGCCCCCGGGCACCCCGAGCGGGCGGACGCTGCGGGTGCGCGGCAAGGGGGTCGCCCGGCGCGACGGGAAGGTCGGCGACCTGCTCGTCACGATCGACGTCCACGTGCCGGCGGAGCTGAGCGAGGCCGCCCGGCAGGCACTGTCCGACTACGCGGCCGCGGCGCCGCCGGCTCCGAGGGAGCGGCTCGACGCGATCGCACGGGAGCGCAGCAGCTATGAACGATGACGATGACGAGCGTGCGATCTTCATCGGCTTCGAGGCGGTCTCCGACGCCAAGGTGCTGATCATCTCGATCGCTGCCCGGCTGGCCGGGATGCACCCGCAGACCCTGCGGCAGTACGACCGCATGGGGCTGGTGCAGCCCGGCCGCACCTCCGGCGGCGGCCGCCGCTACAGCGAGCGCGACGTGGCGCTGCTGCGCGAGGTGCAGCGGCTCAGCCAGGAGGAAGGCGTCAACCTCGCCGGCATCAAGCGGATCATCGAGCTGGAAGGGCTCGTCGGTGACCTGCGCCAGCGGGTGGCCGACCTGGAGGACGAGCTGATCCGCACCCGGACCAGGCTGGCGCAGCTGGAGGCGGCCGGCTTCCCGCGCCGCGACCTGGTGCCGACCAACCAGCACCCGACGGCGCTGGTGGTGTGGCGGCCTTCGCAGAAATGACGTGTTTGCCGTTCCCCGCCGCAGGGCATCAGGTGCGCAGGGAATGGTGTGGTCATCCGGAGGGCTGACCGGATGCTCGCAGGGTGTGGTCAATGAGAGGGCGCCGTCGCTGACGGCGCCCTTTCAGCTGATCCTGCGGGGTGCGCGGGTCAGGCCGCCCTCGCACCAGTCGTGATACTCGAACAGCTCCGGCCGGGCCAGCAGCATCCGGGCGTTGTGCGCCCAGGTGGTCAGCAGCTCGTCGCCCTGCTCCTCGGCCTGCTCGACGAACTTGCGCAGCCGCCGCTTCGGGTGGGCCCGGAAGTGCGTGCGGATTCCGTCGGCGGCGTAGATGTACAGGCAGTGCAGTGCGAACCGGCGGGCCGGGCAGGCCGGGTCCATCGCCAGGTCGAACAGCGTGCCGATCAGCCGGTCACCGGCGACCAGGAGGTCCCAGTCGGGCGGCATCGTCTGCAGCACCGCCGCGTCGGGGTGGTAGGCCCAGGCACGCAGCTCGGCTGGAGTAGGGTCGACCGGATTGGCAAAGCCCCGGAATCCCGCTTGTTGCACGCTCACTGTCAGCTCCCGTGGCCAGCGGGTATGTGATCGCCAGAGGTCCTGGAGTCGGCGACAACTTAGCCCGCCACCTGGCGACTGCGGAAGAGCCGAAGGGACCGGTTACTCTCCGGATACAGCCATACGGGTGGCTTTAGGGTGAAAAGTCGCCCCGGTTCAGGGCTATATCAATGGATCTCGCCTGGGTCTACAGTGTCGTCGTGAGCACGGACCATCGCGACATGCGCATCTCAGACGCGGAGCGCGAGCGGGTTGTGGCCCAGCTGAACACGGCGGTGTCCGAGGGTCGGCTCACCCTCGCGGAGTTCGAGGAGCGCGTCGACGGCGTCCTGCGGTCCCGCACGTTCGGCGAGGTCGAGCCGTATGTGATCGACCTTCCCGTGCAGCAGGTGACCGCGCCCAAGCTGGTCGAGATCCGCAACCGGGCGTCGGCGCTGAAGCGGCAGGGCCGCTGGACCGTCCCCCGCCTGCTGTCGATCTCGACCCGGTCCGGGTCGGTGAAGATCGACTTCACCGAGGCGATCTTCAGTGCCACCGCCGTGGACATCGCGCTCGACGCGCAGTCCAGCTCGGTCGAGCTCATCCTGCCCGCCGGCGCCGCCGCCAACCTCGACAGCATCGACGCCGACGCGAGCAACGTGCGGTCGAAGGTCGAGCCGTCCGGGCCGGGCGTCGCGTTCCGCATCAGCGGCCAGGTCAAGCGCAGCAGCGTCAAGGTGCGCTACCAGCGGAGGTTCCTGCGGTGGCGGTGGTGAAACAGGCGGCGGTGGCGAAGCAGGTGGCGGTGGTGAAGCAGGTGGCGTCGGGGAAGCGTCGCGCGCTGGCCGCCGCCCTGGCCGTCACGCTGTCCATGACGCTGACCGCCGGCTCCTGCGGCCCCGGCGAGGAGCAGGCCGACGACCCCGCGCCGGACGTGTCCTACCAGGAGGAGGCGCCGGCCCCGGCCGGCTCGGAAGACCCGCACAACCGGCAGTCGGTGGTCCAGGTGCCGAAGGGCACCTCGCCGCGCGCGGTCGAGTTCGCCGACGCCGACACCGGGTATGCCCTGTTCAGCACGTGCGTCAACGGGCAGGCCTGCCAGGTCGGCCTGGTCATCACGCTCGACGGCGGGCAGTCGTGGGTGCCCCGCAAGGTGCCCTTCGACGACGCCACCGAGGTCGAGATGCGCCTCGGCCGGGGCAACGTGCTGCTGCTGCGCACGGCGCCCGGCGGCTGGTACGTCTCCAAGGACACCGGCCACACGTTCAAGCAGTACCCGCTCAACCCGCCGCCGCCAGACCTCAACCTCACCGAGCCGCGCTTCAGCGTCGGCTGCCTCGACGGTACGGTCGACTGCGCGGCGCGCCAGCCGATGGAGATCACCGACGACGGCAAGCGCGTGGCGCTGCCCAGCCACCCGCAGGGCAACCAGCGTTTCACGAGCCTGGTCGCGCAGGCGGACGGCAAGCTGTGGCTGACCGCGCAGTCCGTCGAGACCTCCGGCAGCGTCCCGCCGATGATCACGGTCAGCGTCTGGAGCAGCGCCGACCGCGGCCGCACCTGGCACGCCGAGGGCACGGCCAGGCTGCCGCAGCAGAGCGGCGTGGAGCCGCACGTGGTGGTGGCCCCCGACGGCTCCGACGTGTGGCTCGCCGCCAACCAGTTCGCGGCCCGCCGCACCGAGGGCGGGACCTGGGTCGAGGCGAGCGCGATGCGTGAGGTCGCCGAGGTGTACAGCGCGGAGGTCCTGCCCGGCGGCCTGCTGCTGGTCGCCAGCGGTCAGGGCGTCTGGACGGTGGACAGCGAGCGGCGCACCCGCGACCAGGGCGGCCGGCTGGTCTTCCGGCTGCGCCGGCTGTCGGAGACGACGATCCTCGGCTACCCCGCGCAGCAGTCGGGTGAGGTGTGGCTGTGCGAGGTGAAAGACAAGAATTGTGAGTGGTCGAGGGTCGCTGTCGCTGCACGATAAGACTTGAGTGGAATAGACTCAACCTCGCGAGCGTCGTACCTGGTGCACAGGTATGGACCGGAACGAGGAGCCGATGAACGCCGAACGCCTGACCACCAAGAGTCGCGAGGTCATCAAGGCCGCCGTTGACGCGGCGAGCCAGCGCGGACACGCGACCGTCGAACCATGGCACCTGTTGCTGGCACTGCTGGACACGGGCGGCTCGACCACCGCGGGCCTGCTGCGCGCCGTGGGCGCCAACCCCGCCGACATCCGCCGCGCCGCGCTGCACGCCGTGGACCGGCTACCCAGCGCCAAGGGTTCCAGCGTGGTCGAGCCCAATGTCGCCCGCGAGTTCGCCAACGCGATCGCGGCCGCGGAGCAGATCGCCCGCCCGCTCGGCGACGAATACACCTCGACCGAGCACCTGCTGGCCGGCCTGGCCCGGGTCGGCGGCGCGGTCGCCGCCCGCCTCAAGGAGTCCGGGGCCACCGAGGAGACCCTGGTCGCCGCGTTCCCGCAGGTCCGCGGCGGTGACCGGCGCGTCACCACCGCCGACCCGGAGCAGACCTTCCAGGCCCTGGAGAAGTACGGCGTCGACCTGACCCAGGCCGCCCGCGACGGCAAGATCGATCCGGTCATCGGCCGGGACTCCGAGATCCGCCGGGTGATCCAGGTGCTGTCCCGCCGCACCAAGAACAACCCCGTGCTGATCGGCGAGCCGGGCGTCGGCAAGACCGCGATCGTCGAGGGCCTGGCCCAGCGGATCGTGGCCGGCGACGTGCCCGAGTCCCTGCGCGACAAGCGCCTGGTCAGCCTCGACCTGGCGGCCATGGTCGCCGGCGCGCAATACCGTGGCCAGTTCGAGGAGCGCCTCAAGTCCGTCCTGGAGGAGATCAAGGGCTCCGACGGGCAGGTCATCACGTTCCTCGACGAGCTGCACACGATCGTCGGCGCCGGCAAGGGCGAGGGCTCGATGGACGCCGGCAACATGCTGAAGCCGATGCTGGCCCGCGGCGAGCTGCGGATGGTCGGCGCGACCACCCTGGACGAATACCGCGAGCACATCGAGAAGGACCCCGCGCTGGAGCGCCGGTTCCAGCCGGTCGTGGTCGGCGAGCCGTCGATCGAGGACACCATCGGCATCCTGCGCGGGCTCAAGGAGCGCTACGAGGTGCACCACGGCGTGCGGATCACCGACGCGGCCCTGGTCGCGGCGGCCACGCTCTCCGACCGGTACATCAGCGACCGTTTCCTTCCGGACAAGGCGATCGACCTGGTCGACGAGTCCGCGTCGCGGCTGCGCATGGAGATCGACTCCCGGCCAGTCGAGGTGGACGAGGTCGAGCGGACCGTGCGGCGGCTGGAGATCGAGGAGATGGCGCTGGCCAAGGAGCCCGACGCCGCCTCCGCGGAGCGGCTGGAGCGGCTGCGCGCCGAGCTGGCCGACCGCCGCGAGCACCTGACCGCGCTGACCGAGCGCTGGCAGAACGAGAAGCAGCACATCTCCGCCGTCTCCTCGATCAAGGAGCAGCTGGAGCAGCTGCGCGGCGAGGCCGACCGGGCCGAGCGCGACCTCGACCTCGCGAAGGCCTCGGAGCTGCGGTATGGGCGGATCCGCGACCTCGAGCAGGAGCTGCGCACCGCGGAGGTCGAGCTCGAGGAGCTGCAGTCCGCCGGCTCGATGCTGAAGGAGGAGGTCTCCGCCGACGACATCGCGGCGGTGGTCGCCTCGTGGACGGGCATCCCCGCCGGCCGGCTGCTGGAGGGCGAGACCGCCAAGCTGCTGCGGATGGAGGAGGCGCTGCGCAGCCGGGTCATCGGCCAGGAGGCCGCGGTGCAGGCCGTCTCCGACGCGGTGCGCCGCGCCCGCGCCGGGATCGCCGACCCCGACCGCCCCACGGGCAGCTTCCTGTTCCTGGGCCCGACCGGCGTCGGCAAGACCGAGCTGGCGAAGGCGCTCGCGGAGTTCCTCTTCGACGACGAGCGCGCCATCGTCCGAATCGACATGAGCGAGTACGGCGAGAAGCACACGGTCGCCCGGCTCGTCGGCGCGCCGCCCGGATACGTGGGTTACGAGGAGGGCGGCCAGCTCACCGAGGCGGTCCGCCGCCGGCCCTACTCGGTGGTGCTGCTCGACGAGGTCGAGAAGGCGCACCCCGACGTGTTCGACGTGCTGCTGGCGGTGCTCGACGACGGCCGGCTCACCGACGGGCAGGGCCGCACGGTCGACTTCCGCAACGCGATCCTCATCCTGACCTCCAACCTCGGCTCCGAGGTGCTCGCCGACGACCCGACGCTGACCAGGGAGCAGCGGCGCGACGCCGTGATCGCCGCCGTCCGGCAGCACTTCAAGCCGGAGTTCGTCAACCGGCTCGACGACATGGTCGTGTTCGACGCCCTGTCGCCCGCCGACCTGCGCGAGATCGTCGACATCCAGCTGCGGGCGCTCGGCCGGCGGCTGGCCGACCGGCGGCTGACGCTGGACGTCACCGACGCGGCGCGTGACTGGCTCGCCAGTCTGGGGTATGACTCGGTGTATGGCGCCCGCCCGCTGCGGCGCCTGGTCCAGACGTCCATCGGCGATCAGCTCGCCAAGGCGCTGCTGGCCGGCACGATCCGCGACGGCGACCGCGTCGTGGTGGACCTGGCGGACGACAAGAAGGCGCTCGCAGTCAGCGCCGGATAAGGACGAGGGCGATGCTGTGGAAGAGGAAGGGCGCGTTCGACGATGAGCTGAGCCAGCTCGCCGCCGCCGACACGCTGGCGTTCGGCGGGGTCGGCTTCGCCGGCACGCTCACGCCCGCCACCAAGGCCTATTTCGCGGTCGGGGAGGGTCTCCACCGGCACGGTGCCGAGCTGCGGCCCAAGCTGGAGGCGCTCCTCGACCACGCCACGCCCGCCGGCCGGGTGTACGCGGCGGAGCTGCTGACCCGCATCGACCCGGCGGCCGGCAGGGCCGCGTGGCAGCGCCTGGCGGGGCAGGACGCCGCGGTCAGCACGTTCACCGGCTGCATGATGGGCAGCACCACGCTGGCCCAGTATGCGCAAGATCGCCTCAACAGCTGAGCCTATAACCTGCGCCCGCAGCCCGACATCGATACGGTTGATCCTCAAGGTTTCCTGGGAGGAGATCCGATGGCATTCGCCGACCCAGCGTCTGGGCCGCGAGCCCGACCGTCCACCGTCAACCTGGCCGTCTACCTGCTCTACGCGGCGGCCGGGATCGAACTTATCAATATCATCATCTCACTCGTCTATGCCGGTGCGCTCGCCGACGGCGCCAAGAAGGCCGTCGCCGGCACGTCGCAGGAGGGCGCCGGGTTCGGCGCCGGTGCCAACGGTGCCGTCACGCTGATCTTCGGCATTCTGATCATCGTCCTGCTGGTCCTGCTCGCCGTCTTCGTCGGCAAGGGCAAGCAGGTCGCCCGCATCCTCACGTGGGTGCTCGGCGGCCTCGCGGCGTGCTGCTCGCTCGGTGGGTTCGCCTTCTCGCTCGCCGGGGAGAGCCTCTGGGAGCAGGCGCGCAAGAACGACCCGAAGCTGCCGACCTGGGACAAGTACAACGAGCTGCTCTACTCCGAGGTGCCGGGCTGGTTCCAGCCGGTGACCACGGTGCTCGGCGTGCTGCTGATCCTGGCGATCCTGGCGGTCATCGTGCTGCTGGCGCTGCCGGCGTCGCACCCGTACTTCCGCAAGGTCGAGGCGCAGTGGGAGCCGCCGGCGCCCGGCACGCCCGGCGACTCCGGCTACCCGGGTGGCTACCCGCCGCCCGCCGACGGCCCGCCGCACCAGCCGCCGCCGGCTCCGTAAGGCCGCACCGCCTCTGTAGGGCGACACCGCCGAAGCGGCTCAGCAAACACTCGAAGGCCCCGGGAGACCGGGGCCTTCGGCGTGCCCGGGACTAGATTGGCGCGCATGACCCAACGGCCAGTCGCCCTCATCACCGGCGCCACCGCAGGCATCGGTGCCGCGTTCGCCCGCGAGCTCGCCAAGACCCACGACCTCGTGCTGGTGGCCCGGGACAAGGCCCGCCTCGAGGCCGTGGCGGCCGAGACCGTGGCGGCCGGGGCGGGCGGCGCCGAGGTGCTGCCGGCGGACCTGTCGACGCCCGAGGGCTGCGACCTGGTCGCGGCCCGGATCACCGCCGCGGACCGGCCCGTGGACCTGCTGGTCAACAACGCCGGGATGAGCCTCAACACGCCGTTCCCCCGCTCCAGCGTGGAGCGGGAGGAGCTGCTGCTGCGGCTCAACGTCCACGCGGTCATGCGGCTGACGCTCGCCGCACTGCCCGGGATGACCGCCCGCGGCCGGGGCGACATCATCAACGTCTCCTCGGTGTCCGGGTTCGCCGCGATGATGCCCGGCTCCACGTACCCGGCGACCAAGGCCTGGGTCACCAACTTCAGCGAGTCGACCGGCCAGCTGGTGCGGGCCGGAGGGGTCCGCGTGATGGCGCTGTGCCCCGGGTTCACCCGCACCGAGTTTCACCAGCGGGCCGGCATCGACGCGGGCAAGACGCCGCCGTGGCTGTGGCTGGATGCCGGCAGCGTGGTCCGCGACGCCCTGCGCGACCTGGGGAAGGGCAAGCTCGTCAGCGTGCCCAGCTGGAAGTACAAGATGGTCGTCTTCGGGGTGCGGCACGCCCCGCAGGCACTGATGCGGCGTGTCGCCCGCGGCACGAGGAGCCGCATCGGCCGCGATGATCATTGAGTGGTGCCAGCATCGAGCATGATTGACGTCACGATGCCGCCGAACGGTCGGACTTGTGCGGCGAAGGGCTGAGTCCCTGGGACAAGCCCATCCCAGAAGCGGTGTTCGCGCAGGTCAGGGCTGATGTGACAGGGTCTGGCGAGGGGTACGAACCGGTGAAACCAACGCGAATCTCCCTCACGTGCGGTTCGTTGACCCCTGTCACCGTCACCCCTCGTGTCACTCGTGGTGATCGCTGCGATCACCTTCGTATTCCTCCTTGTCCACTTGACGGCCCTATATTTCTGCGAGAGTGCGGGTCATCGATTCGCCGAGCAGATTTAGCGCGTACGCTTCGGTCATGACCGACCGTGACGACCTGCTGAAACTCGTGCTCGACCTGGCTGTGGTCCGAGGCAAGGTGACGCTGTCGTCGGGACAAGTAGCTGACTGGTACGTGGACCTTCGTCGCTTGACGCTGCACCATGCTGGTGCGCCGCTCGTCGGCCGGGTGCTGCTCGATCTGGTCGCCGACTGGGATTTCGACGCTGTGGGAGGGCTGACCCTCGGCGCCGATCCGGTGGCCACCGCGATGCTGCATGCGGCTGCCGCGCGGGGGACGGGACGCGAGCTCGATGCGTTCGTCGTCCGGAAGAGTGACAAGGCTCACGGTCTGCAGCGCCGGGTCGAGGGACCCGACGTGGCGGGCCGGCGGGTGCTGGCGGTCGAGGACACCTCCACGACTGGGGGAAGCGTCCTCACTGCAGTAGAGGCGTTGCGCGAGGCCGGCGCGGAAGTTGTCGGTGTCGCGGTTATCGTCGACCGTGGGGCGGAAAAGGCGGTCCGCGCCGCGGGGCTGAGCTATCGCTCAGCATTTTCGTTGGCCGACCTCGGCCAATAGGGCTGAAAAATTGTCGATTCGGACCTGCGTATATGCAGGCGGGTCGATGGTGTTGGTGGAAGGATGGAATACGTGGGAACTGCGCTGGCTGAGATGACCCTGCCCCAGATCTCGCCACTTGCTGGCGAGCCGATTGACCGCGCCGATGCCGAGCGTCTTGCCGGCGTCCTGAAGGCACTTGCCGACCCTGCCCGACTCCGGCTCCTGAGCCTGATCCAGTCGGCACCGGACGGCGAGGCGTGTGTGTGTGACCTGACGGCCCCGCTCGGGCTCTCGCAGCCCACGGTGAGCCACCACCTGCGAATCCTGACCGAGGCCGGTCTCCTGGAGCGCGAGAAGCGGGGTGTCTGGGCGTTCTACCGCCTGGTGCCCGCCGCTATCGGCACCATCGCCGACCTTCTGACGCCGCCGCGCAAGCGCGCGACCAAGAAGGCACCTCGGTAGGTTGCTCCAGCGGCCCGGCGACCTGCGCGACCAGCTTGCCCTCCTGGGGCGGGCGGTCGTGCGGTCAGGGCTTGTCGTGGGCTCGGGCGGCAACCTGTCCGCCCGGGCGCCCGGCTCCGACGAATGCTGGGTGACGGCTGCCGGCACCTGGCTCGACGGACTGTCGCCAGACTCGTTTGTTCGGGTCCGAATCAGCGATGGCGCGGCGCTTGACAAAGATGCCGCGCCATCATCTGAGCTTGGGCTCCACCTGGCGACCTACCGCGTCCGACCCGACGCGAACGTGATCGTGCACCTCCACCCGCAGACGGTGCTGCTGCTCGACGCGATCGGCGAGCCGATCCGGCTCGTCACCACCGACCATGCCTTCTACCTGCGGCAGGTCGTGACCACCCCGTTCAGCCCGCCCGGCGATCCCCGGGTCGGTGAGCTGGCCGCGGCCGCGTGCGCGGGTGGCGTCAACTGCGTGATCCTCTCCCATCACGGCTGCTCCGTGATCGCCGACTCGGTCGAGCTGGCCCATAAGCGCGCCCTCTACCTGGAGGAAGCCGCGCTGCTGACTTACCGAGCGTTAACCCTGGGTCGCACCCCGCAGCCGGTGCCGACCGACTGGCTGAACCTTCCCTCAGCAACCGCCTGACCTGCGCCTACACTGCTCCGATCGCGTCGACGCGAGCGGAGACACGCGGCAACGCGCGAAGACACGCGGAGACGCGAGCAGAGGCACGCGAAGACCCGTCCAGGGACGCGAGCAGGCGGCGAAGGGCACGGTGAGGCACGTGGCGCGAGGGAAAGCACCGTTGGCGGTCGCCGGGATCGTGGCGCTGATCGGCGTCACCGTGGTCGCCGTCCGAGCCGTGGCGGGCGGCTCCGGCGACTGCGACGGCGGGATCAGGCTCGTCGTCGCCGCGGCGCCCGACATCGCGCCCGCGGTCCGCGACGCCGCGGCCCGCTGGAGCGCCACGAAGCCCGAGGTCGGCGGCGACTGCGTCCAGGTGCAGGTGCGCGCCGCCGAGCCGGCCGACGTCGCCGGCCAGCTCGCCGCCCGGGCCGGCGGCGCGATCAACGTCGCCGCCACCGCGGTCCCTTCCCCCGCCGACGCCGACGTGCCGACCGTGTGGATCCCCGACTCGACCGCGTGGCTGGTGCGGATGCAGGCGGTCAGCCGCGAGGCGTTCGAGCCCGACGCCCAGTCCGTCGCCACCAGCCCGGTCGCCCTCGCCGTGCCCGATCCGCTCGCCGCCACGCTCGACGCCACCGGCGGCACCGCGGGCGCCCCCCAGGTCGCGGCGCTGCTCGCGAAGGTCGCCGACAAGCAGGTCCAGCTCGCCGCCGTCGACCCGCGCCGCAGCACCGCCGGCCTCGCCGGGGCCGGCCTGCTCTACGACTCGATCCTCACCGACCCCAAGCGACTGGTCGACGTGGTCAAGGCGTACCGGTCGATCGCCGTCGCCGCCGACCAGACCGCTCTGGACAAGAGCACGGGCCCGGCCCAGGTGGCGCCGATGAGCGAGCAGGCCGTCATCGCCCACAACGCGGGCGGACCGGTCGTGCCGCTCACCGTCCTGACCGTGGATCCGGCGGTGACGCTCGACTACCCGTACGCCATGATCAACGGCAAACCGAGAGCCAGCCTCGAGGCGGCGGGCCGCTTCCGGGCCGCGCTGACGGCGGAGGGCAACCGCGACCTCTTCGCCAGGCTCGGCTTCCGCGCCGCCGACGGCTCGACCAGCGCCGGCTTCCCCGCCGGCCGCGGCGCCGCCACCGCTCCGGTCACGGTGAAGGCGCTCACCGAGGAACGGAAGATCACCGACATCCTCGGGTACTGGAACGCCACGACCGCCCCGTCGCGCGTCCTCACGCTCGTCGACACGACGTCGTCGATGAACCGGCCGATGGCCGGCGCCGGCTCCCCGTCGCGCCTGCAGGTGCTGCGCAAGACGGCCACCGACGGGCTCGCCCTCTTCACCGACGACAGCGAGCTGGGCCTGTGGGCCTACGCCTCCGGCCATCAGGAGGTCGTGCCGCTCAACCCGCTCAGCCAGGGGCAGCGCGCCAGGCTGAGCACCGCCGTCGCCGGGGCCAAGGCCACCACCGCCGACGTCTGCGGGCTCTATGAGACGGTCCTGGCGGCGTACAAGGCGCTGAAGGAGGGCTACAAGGAGGGCCGCTCCAACACCGTCGTCGTCTTCACCGACGGCACCAACTCCAAGCCGGGGATGAGCCTGGAGACGCTGAAACTGGAGCTGGAACGAGCGACGGACCCGACCCGTCCAGTACGCGTGGTGCTACTGGGGGTCGGGCCCGACGTCAAGCAGCAGGAGCTGGCGGAGATCGCCGCGGCCACCGGCGGCCGGTCCTTCGTCGTCACCGACCCCGAGCAGATCGGCAACATCTTCCTGCAGGCGCTGATCAGGACCAGCTAGCGCTACTCCGCGGCGCGGTGGGCGCCGGCGCGGCCCTCTTCGACGGGGACCGCGGGGGTGCGGCGGCGCTCCCGCCAGCCGCGGAAGATCTCGATGAAGATCGGCAAGGCCGAGATCAGCACGATCAGCAGCACCGCCGGCAGCAGGTACTTGTCGATCTGGCCGTCCGGGATCGCGTCGTTGATCTGCTTCGCGAGGCCCCAGCCGACGAGCAGGATGCCGTCGGTCCACAGGATGCCGCCGATCACGTTCCACAGGAAGAACTGCCGGGCCGGCATGCCGATCGTGCCGGCGACCGGGTTGAGGAACGTCCGGACGATCGGGATGAACCGGGCGAGCACCACGGCCTTCGCCGGGCCGAACTTCACGAAGTAGTGCTCGGCCTTCTCGACGTACTCCTTCTTGAACAGCCGCGAGTTGGGCCGATCGAACATCCTGCGGCCATATTTGGCACCGAGGAAGTGGCCCAACTGGGCGCCGGCGATCGCGCACAGCGGCGCGCCGATGAGCAGCTGGGTCAGGCTCAGCCTGGTGCCCAGCAGCTCCTCGGCGACCGATGACGCGCCGACGCCGGCCAAAAACAGCAGTGAGTCTCCGGGGAAGAAGAAGCCCACGAGGAGGCCCGTCTCCACGAACATGATGATCCAGACGCCGATCACGCCGAAGGTGTTGAGCAGGCCCTTCGCGTCGAGCGGGTTGAAGGCGAGCAGCTCGCTGAAAGCGCGAGTCTTTTCTTCCATGGCGCACCAGCCTACGTGAGCCCGGCTACAAACGGGGATCGACCGGCTCGCTTTCACAGGCCAGCAGGGCAAACACCAGCTGGTGCACAGCTCGCGCGGAGCCTCCGGCCGCCAGCAGGTCCAGCGCCGCGAGCCCCAGGCCCTGCTCCCGCAGCGCCAGGTTGCGCTTGCGCTGCAACCCCCGGGCCCGCAGTTGGTCGAGCCGCGTCAGGTAGTCGGGGCCGTAGATGATCCGCAGGTACTCCCGGCCGCGGCACTTCAGCGCCGGCTGGACCCGCGGTCCCGCGTCGACGGCAGGCTTGAGCACCATGCCCTCGCCGCCCGCCGCGGTCAGCTCCAGCCACCAGTCGGTCGCCGCCGCGACGTCCGCGGGGGACGCCGGGTCGACCACCAGCCGCCGGGTCGGGGCGAACAGGTCGTCCGCCGCCACGAGCCGGTCCACCATCGCCAGGTGCCACTCGTGGTCCTGGCGCAGGTACGACGCGCCCTCCCCGGCCAGCACGTGGAACGGCGCCAGCCGGAGCCCGTCGAGGCCGTCCGTCGGCCAGCAGTACTGGCGGTACACCTCCGTGAACGCCGCCATCGACGCCACCCGGCCGGTGAAACGGGCCTGCAACGACGCCACGTCGATGCCCCGCCCGGCGGCCGCGGTCAGGGCCGCGACGGCGGCGGGCAGCGCGGCACCCGCCGCCGCGGCGACGCTCGCGTACTGCTCGCGGATCAGCGGCTCGGCCTTCGCCGACCACGGCAGCACCTCGGCGTCCAGCAGCAGCCAGTCGGTGCCGAGCTCGTCGAAGAGCCCCATGGCAGCGGTCCTGACCCGGTCCAAGATCGCTGATTCCAGCGCCGGGTCCCCGAAGAACGGCCGCCCCGTCCGCGTGTAGATCACCCCGCCGCCGGCGATGCCGAAGCGCCGAAGGCCCGCGGATGGGGTGCGGCACACGACGAGGACCGCCCGCGAGCCCATGTGCTTCTCCTCGCACACGACCCGCGGCACGCCCGCCTTGGCGTAGTCGGCCAGGGCCTCCACCGGGTGCTCCAGGTAGCCCTCGACCGCCGACGTCGACGCGGGCGCCATCGTCGGCGGCAGCCACACCAGCCAGCGCGGGTCGACCGCGAAGCGGCTCATGACCTCCAGGGCCGCCGCGGCGTTCTCGGCCGCCACCGTCACCCGCCCCGCGGGCGTCTCCAGGGTGCGCCGTCCCGTCACGTCGGCGATGTCCAGTCCGCGCTCCTCCGGCACCGGCGCGGCCAGCGGCCGCACCGGCTCGTAGTGCGCGCGGACGGCCGGCACCGAGACCAGCTCCCGGGACGGGTACCGCAGCGCGGTCAGCGCGCCACCGAAGACGCAGCCGGTGTCGACACAGATCGTGTTGTTGACCCACTCGGTGGCCGGGACGGGCGTGTGGCCGTAGACGACGGTCGCCGCGCCCTGGTACTCCTGCGCCCACGGGTAGCGGACCGGCAGCCCGTACTCGTCGGTCTCGCCGGTCGTGTCGCCGTACAGCGCGAACGACCGCACCCGCCCCGACGCCCGCCCGTGGTAGGCCTCCTTGAGCCCGGCGTGCGCGACCACCAGCCGCCCGCCATCGAGCACGTAGTGGCTGATGAGCCCGTCGAGGAAGGCGGGCAGCACGGCGCCGAGCTCGGCGTCGGTCTCGAGCTGGTCGAGGGTCTCCTGCAGCCCGTGCGTCCGCTTGACGTTGGCGCCCCGTAGCGCCCGCAGCAGCTTCGCCTCGTGGTTGCCCGACACGCACAGCGCGTGCCCGGCCGCGACCATGCCCATGACCAGCCGCAGGACACCGGGGGAGTCGGGACCGCGGTCGACGAGGTCGCCGACGAACACCGCCGTGCGCCCGTCCGGGTGCCGCGCGTCCGCAGGCCGTCCGGCGGCGTCACGGACCAGGACGTAGCCGAGCCGGTCGAGCAGCAGCTCCAGCTCCTCCCGGCAGCCGTGCACGTCGCCGATGATGTCGAACGGGCCGGTCAGCTCCTTCTTGTCGTTGAAGAGCTTCTCGTACGCCACGACCGCCGACTCCACCTCGGCCACGTCACGCAGGACGTGCACCTGGCGGAAGCCCTCCCGCCCGAGGTGCTTCAGTGAGCGGCGCAGGTCGCGGTGCTGCCGCGACAGCACGGGCCGGCCGAAGTCCCGGTCGGGGCGCAGCTCGGTGCGCGCCCAGCACTCGCTCTCCGGCACGTCCAGGACGATCGCGACGGGCAGCACGTCGTGCGCCCGGGCCAGGTCGACCAGTGCCTTCCGCGCGTGCGCCTGCACGTTGGTCGCGTCGACGACGGTGAGCCGGCCGGCCCGCAGCCGCTTGCCGGCGATGTAGTGCAGCGCGTCGAACGCCTCCGCGGACGCGGACTGGTCGTTCTCGTCGTCGGCGACCAGCGCCCGGAACGCGTCGGACGACAGCACCTGCGTCGGCGCGAACTGCCGCCGCGCGAACGTCGACTTGCCGGATCCGGAGATGCCGACCAGCGCCACCAGGCACAGCTCGGGGATCGTCACCGTGGTCACTTCTTGAACACCGCCATCTGGGTGGACGTGCCGACTTCAAGGTCTTCCTCGCCGATGCCGTGGCGCGTCACGGTGTACCCGTAGCGGGCCGCGACGTCGTCGCACCACGCGCCGAACTGCGCTCTGTCCCACTCGAACCGGTGGTCGTGGTGGCGCATCCGGCCGTGCTCCAGGCCGGGGTACCGGACGTTGTACTCGACGTTGGGTGTGGTGACGACGACCGTGCGCGGGGCCGCGTGCCCGAAGACGCCGGCCGCGAGCGCCGGCAGCCGCGGCGGGTCGACGTGCTCGACGACCTCCATGAGGACCGCCGCGTCGTAGCCGCGCAGCCGGTCGTCGCGGTAGGTCAGGGCCGTCTGCAGCAGCCGGATCCGTGCCCGCTGCCGGTCGGGGAGGCGGTCCAGGCGCAGCCGGCGGGCGGCCATCTCCAGCGACACGGTCGACACGTCGGCGCCGACGATCTCGGTGAACCGCCGGTCCCGGATCAGCTCGCCGAGCAGCGCGCCGGGGCCGCAGCCGAGGTCCAGCACCCGGCTCGCGCCGGCCTCGGCCAGCTGCCGGACGACCGCGGCCCGGCGCAGCGCCGCCAGCGACTCGGGCCGGGGAGCCCGTTCGATCACGGAGTCGGCGTCGGGTTCCACGTCCGACAGCCGGGACAGCGCCTCGTTGGTCAGCGACGTGCGGTGCGCGAGGTACCGGCGGGCGATCACGCCCTTCGCCGGGTGCTCCGCCAGCCACCCGGTCCCCGCCCGGATCAGCTTCTCGACCTCGTCGGAGGAGACCCAGTAGTGCTTGGCGTCGTCGAGCACGGGCAGCAGCACGTACACATGGTTGAGCGCGTCCGCGAGCCGCATCGTGCCTCGCAGCGTCAGGTCGACGTACCGGCTGGGCCCCCACTCCGGGTGCGCGGCGTCCAGCGGGATCGGCGCCGCCTCGACGGTCCAGCCGAGCGGCTCGAAGAACGTCGCCGCGTCACCCTTGCAGCGCAGCGCCGGGATCCGCAGCTCGAGGGGGATCGGGGTGGCGGCGAGCTCGGGCCGGTCCCGTGAGTCGCCGCGCAGCGCGGTGCGCAGCACCCGGCCGAGCGCCACCGCCAGCAGGCTCGACGCGGCGTAGGGCCGGTCGTTGACGTGCTGGCGCAGCGTGAACGTGTCGGGCCCCTTCCCGGGCCCTTTCGCACTGCGCGCCGCCGCCGGATCCGCGTCCAGCAGCAGGGCGGCCGTGCACCGGTCCTCGCCCGCCTCCGGATAGAAGACGTGCGCCGTGCCGCCGCTGACCTCGAACGACTGCAACCTGCCGGGATGCTTCACGAGCAGGTAGCCGAGGTCGGTCGCGGGCCGGTGGGTGGTGGTGATGGTCAGCAGCACCACGCCATGGTCCCGCCGTGATTATCGGTGGGTCAGGCGGTTTTCCCGGGCGTACAGTCGGGCTTATGGCGACGGTGCCGACCGTGCACTGGCACCGGTTGGCTGACGGCCGGGTGCAGTGCGACGTCTGCCCGAGAGCGTGCCGGCTCCATGAGGGCCAGCGCGGATTCTGCTTTGTCCGGCAGTGCTCCGGTGACGAGATCGTCCTCACCACCTATGGCCGTTCGTCCGGTTTCTGCGTCGACCCGATCGAGAAGAAGCCGCTCAACCACTTCCTGCCGGGCTCGCCGGTGCTGTCCTTCGGCACCGCGGGCTGCAACCTCGGCTGCCGCTTCTGCCAGAACTGGGACATCTCCAAGAGCCGCGAGATCGACACCCTCGCCGCCTCCGCCGACCCTTCGCAGCTCGCCGCGGCCGCTGTACGGCTGGGCTGCCGGTCGATCGCGTTCACCTACAACGATCCGGTGATCTTCATGGAGTACGCGATGGACGTCGCCGACGCCTGTCGCGAGGCCGGGATCAAGGCGGTCGCGGTGTCCGCCGGCTACATGAACCCGGCGCCGCGGGAGGAGTTCTACCGGCACATCGACGCGGCCAACATCGACCTGAAGGGGTTCACCGAACGGTTCTACGAGAAGGTGACCTTCGCCCGCCTCGACGCGGTGCTGTCCACATTGGAGTACCTGCGCGGCACCGACGTGTGGTTCGAGATCACGACGCTGCTCATCCCGGGGCAGAACGACGGCGACGACGAGCTGCGCCGCGAGTGCGACTGGCTGCTGGAGCACCTCGGCACCGACGTGCCGCTGCACTTCACCGCGTTCCACCCCGACTTCAAGATGCGCGACATCCCGCACACGCCACCGGAGACGCTGCGCCGGGCCCGCCGCATCGCGCTCGACGCCGGCCTGCGGTTCGTCTACACCGGCAACGTCCACGACCCAGACGGCCAGACCACGCACTGCCCGGGCTGCGACCGGCCGGTCGTCGTCCGCGACTGGTACGACCTGCGCGCCTACCACCTGACCGACGACGGCCTCTGTGTCCACTGCGGACACCGGCTGCCCGGCGTCTACGACGGCCCGGCCGGGACCTGGGGCCAGCGCCGCCTGCCAGTAGTTTTGTCATGACGCGCCCGGCGGCAGTGGCTGGCACGTTCTACCCGGCCGATCCGGTGGAGCTCGCGACCCTGATCGACGCGATGCTCGACGCCGCGGCCCCGGCACAGACGGTGGTCCCTACCACGGCCGTCGATGGGCTGGTGGCCTACATCGTGCCGCACGCGGGCTACCAGTTCTCCGGCCCGACCGCCGCCCACGTCTACCGCGAGCTGCGCGACCGCCCGGCGCCCTTCGAGCGGGCCGTGGTCCTCGGGCCCGCCCATCACGTGCCGCTGCGGGGTGCCGCCGTGTCCACCGCCACCGCGTGGGCGACCCCCCTCGGCGAGATCGCGATCGACACGGACGGCGCCCGGCTGCTGGTCGACCGCGGGCTCGCCGTCGCCGACGACCGCCCGCACGCCCCTGAGCACTCGATCGAGGTGCAGGTGCCGTTGCTGCTTCGCGTACACCTGCCGAAACTGCTGCCAGTGCTCATCGGGCCCGACGATCCGGACGCGGTCGCCGCGCTGCTCGACGCCGTCGCCGGACCGGGCACGGTGGTGCTGTGCAGCACCGACTTGTCGCACTACCTGACCGAGGAGGAGGCCCGGCGGCGCGACGCGGCCACCGCGGCGGCCATCGACGACCTGGCGCCGGAGCGGATCGGCGCGGGCGACGCCTGCGGCCGGCACGCGCTGCGCGGCCTGCTCACCTGGGGCCGGCGGCACGCGCTGCGCGTGGACCGGCTCGCGCTCGCCACGTCCGCGGACACCGGCGGGCCGAAGGACCGGGTCGTCGGCTACCCGGCGGTGCGCCTGTCCCACGCGCCTTACTAGGTAGACGTCGCGGACGGGTTCATCCGTTGCACGCGAAATGTCCAGAAATTGCCGCACGAACGGGCGACCACGGTCGTGGAGCCCGTGCCCGTCTGGTGCGGTGAGGGCGCCTGCGGACGGCGCCGGAACTGGAGACGGGGATGTCAGCGATAGCGGCAGCGCCGGACAACGGCACCGCGACCTGGACGCCGATGACCCGCGAGCAGCGCGAGCAGTTCGACGCGGACGGTTACCTCGTGATCAAGGGCGTGCTGAGCCCGGACGAGGTGCGCCACTACGCGTCGGTGCTGGAGACCGCGCACCAGCAGCACCCCCGCGCCGCGGACGGCTCGTTGCACCTGCTCAGCCCGGTCACCCACCACCCCGACCTGATCGACCTGATCGACCACCCGGCGACGTTCCCGCTGGTCTGGTCGATCCTCGGGTGGAACGTGCACATCTACCACTCGCATCTTGACGTACACCCGCCGCTGGCGGCGCCGAAGCCCGACTGGTGGCACTGGCACCAGGACGGCGGCCGGCAGAACCGCGAGCTGGAGACCGACCCGCGCCCCCGGCTGTCGGTGAAGCTCGCCTACTGGCTGTCCGACGTGTCGGAGACCGGCCGCGGCAATCTGACCCTGATCCCCGGCAGCCACCGGACCAACTGGCTGCCCGGCCCGCCGACCCGCGACGTGCCGTGGCCGACGCCGGACGGTGCGCGGCAGGTCGCGGTCGACGCCGGTGACGTCGTGTTCTTCGACCGGCGGATCTGGCACGCACGGTCGGACAACCTCTCCGACATCACGCGCAAGTGCGTGTTCCTCGGCTACACGTACCGGTGGATCGCCATCCGCGACGACGTCACCGGCCTGCCGCAGCGCCCCTGGTGGTCGGGCCTGAACCCGGTCCAGCAGCAGCTGCTCGGCGGCGTCGGGAACACCGGTGGCGGACACGGCCACGACAACGGCACCGACGGCGACCACCACTGGGGCCACTACCCGCAGACCACGCCGCTCTACGAGGCGCTGCGCGACCGCGGGCTGTTGGACCCCGGTTACCCTCCGCTGATTCCCTGACATTCGCAACAGATCCTCCCCTTGACCCGTCATAGGGTCAGGGGGAGGGGGTCGGGTTGACGTTCGAGGAGTTCGTGGAGGCGCGGCTGCAGGCGCTGCTGCGCTACGCGGTCATGCTCACCGGCGATCCGCACACCGCGCAGGACCTCGTGCAGGAGACGATGATCCGGGCGCAGCTGAAGTGGCGCCGGATCGCCGCCGCCAGCGTGCCTGAGCACTACGTCAAGCGCATGCTCACGAATGCCTATATCGACCTGCACCGCGGCTCGTGGCTGCGCCGGGTGGTGCTGCGGGCGGAGCCGCCCTCCGAGGCGGCCAACCGTGATCTCGTGGTGGCCGATCACGCCGGGGCGTCCGCCGACCGCGACCAGATGTGGATCTGGCTCGCCCGGCTGCCCCGGCGGCAGCGGGCCGCGCTCGTGCTGCGGTACTACGAGAGCCTCAGCGACGTGGAGATCGCCGAGGTCCTCGGCTGCGCGATCGGCACCGTCCGCTCGCTGATCTCCAGGGCGCTCGCGACGCTGCGCACCGAGGTCGTGCCGGAGCTGATCGGCGGCGACGTCCGATGAACGACGCCGTGACCTCGTCCCTCACCGACGCCCTCACCGACGCCTTCGCCCGGCACGAGGACGACGTGCCGGACGCCATGGCGCTGCGCCCGGCGATCGCCGCCGGTGCCAGCAAGCGCCGCGCGCGTCGCCGCCGCCGCTGGGCGGTCTCCTCCGGCGCGCTGGTGCTGGCGCTCGCCGCGTCCCTGGTCTTCACCCTGCGCGACCCGTCGCCGCCCGCGCCCCAGGTCGAGTCGCTGGTGGACGCGGGCACTCCCGACATCAGCAACTTCCTGCTGCTGGGCACCGACCGGCGGCCGCAGTCGGCGGGCGACACGGTGCGCGCCGACGCGATCCTCCTGTTACACGTCGACCCGGACACCCGCACCGTCTACCAGCTGTCCATCCCGCGCGACCTGGTCGTGGACGTGCCCAACTTCGGCCGCCAGCAGGCCAACAACGCGTACGTCTTCGGCGGTTACGAGCTGACCGCCCGCATCCTCGGCGACCTGCTCGGGGTCGGGATCGTCGGTGGCGCGGTCGTCGACTTCGACGGCATGCAGCGGGTCACGGACGCCGTCGGCGGTGTCGACCTCTGCGTCGACCAGCGGACCGTCTCCATCCACCTCGGCGTCGACGACGCCACGGGCCGCGCCGCGCCGCTCCGTCCTGGCATGCGCCCCGTCGTGTACGAGCCGGGCTGCCGCCACTTCGCCGGATGGGAGGCGCTGGACTTCGTCCGGCAGCGCCAGTCGCTCACGAACGGTGGCGACGACCGCGACACGCACCTGCGGCAGCTCCTCGCCGCGCTCGCCCGGAAGCTCGGCGACCCGGTGAAGCTGGCCAAGGCGATGCCGGTCGCGGGCGGCGCCCTCGACCTGCACCTCGGCGACATGTCGCTGCCGACGCTGGCCGGCATGCTGGCCCGCTACGACGCCGCGCACGTGCCGGGCCTGAAGCTGCCGCTCAGGGCGGACCGCACGATCGTGCCCGGCGGCGACGGCCTGTTCGCCGCGCTGCGCAACGGCACCGTGCCGGAGTGGGCCGCCGCGCATCCGCAGTTCGTGTCCTAGCGGTATTCGTCGTCCTGGCCGGCGTCGCGGTCCTGTTCGACGGCGTCGTACTCGTTCGCGTCCCAGGGGTGCGCGCTCTTGAACACCGTCCCGCGCTCCGTCGGGTCGGCGGGGAGTGCCTGCTCGGCGGCGTCGGCGGGCGATGCCTCCGGGTCGCGCACATCGGGGTCGAGCCGGTCGTCGACGGTCAACAGGTCTTCATCGGGCTGAGCCATGTGTCCTCCCTCAGGTTTCTCCAACCGTACGACCGAATCGGCGGTAACGCGGCCTAGCCGGGCAATTCACCTTGTCCCCACCCTCCCGCCGTACATGAGCCAATGCCACTGCGAGATACTCCGTTGCAGGACAGCGCGGTCCTCGACGAGCCGCGCACGCCCGGCTCCAACACCGCACGATCCAACAGCCAAGGAGCGCCGTCATGCCCATCGCCTCTCCCGATGTCTACGCCGAGATGCTCGACCGCGCCAAGGCCGGCGCGTTCGCCTACCCGGCGATCAACGTGTCGTCGTCGCAGACGCTGAACGCGGCGCTGCGCGGCTTCGCCGATGCGGAGAGTGACGGCATCATCCAGGTCTCCACCGGCGGTGCCGAGTACCTCTCCGGCCCGACGGTCAAGGACATGGTCACCGGCTCGGTCGCCTTCGCCGCGTTCGCCCGCGAGGTCGCGAAGAAGTACTCGATCAACGTGGCGCTGCACACCGACCACTGCCCGAAGAACAACCTCGACAAGTTCGTCCGGCCGCTGCTCGCCATCTCGGCCGAGCGCGTCGCCAAGGGCGAGGAGCCGCTGTTCCAGTCCCACATGTGGGACGGCTCGGCGGTGCCCCTGACCGAGAACCTGCAGATCGCCGAGGAGCTGCTGGCGCTGACCGCCGCGGCCAAGGTCGTCCTGGAGATCGAGGTCGGCGTCGTCGGCGGCGAGGAGGACGGTGTCGTCGGCGCGATCGACGAGAAGCTCTACACCACCGTCGAGGACGGCCTGGCCATGGTCGACGCCCTCGGCCTCGGCGAGAAGGGCCGCTACATGGCCGCCCTGACCTTCGGCAACGTCCACGGCGTCTACAAGCCGGGCAACGTGAAGCTCAAGCCCGAGATCCTCAAGACCATCCAGGACGCGGTCGGCGCCAAGTTCGGCAAGGACAAGCCGCTCTCCCTGGTCTTCCACGGCGGCTCGGGCTCGCTGCTCGAGGAGATCCGCGAGGCCCTCGACTACGGCGTCGTGAAGATGAACATCGACACCGACACGCAGTACGCCTTCACCCGCCCGGTCGCCGCCCACATGTTCAGCAACTACGACGGCGTCCTGAAGGTCGACGGCGAGGTCGGCAACAAGAAGGCCTACGACCCGCGCGCCTGGGGCAAGGTCGCCGAGGCAGGCCTGGCCGCCCGCGTCGTCGAGGCCTGCGAGCACCTCCGCTCGACCGGCACCACGCTGTCCAAGTAGTTCTTCCGCGGTTCCCGAGGCCCGGCCCCTCTCCCGAGGGCGCCGGGCCTTCGCGTGCGCCCCCACCCGCACAGACGTTGGTCAATGCCAGCCTTTGCACCCTTTGCGCCATAGACGCTGCGCGATCCACCCCCAATTCAGAGATCATCTTGTACGTGGATCGCGCAACCTCGATGCCGAAAAGCCACATTCCCGGGCATTGACCAATGTCTGTGCCTGTCGGAGTCGCGGAAGCGAGGTGGGGCTGGACAGTGTTTCAAGGGACTACAGGCGGTCATGATCTGACCCGTGGTCCGTCGCTTTCGGCGAGGACGTGGTCCGGGCGCAGGCGGGCCCGGCCGGGTCCGTGCCGGGCGACCCTGAGCGTGCCCATCACGTTGGTGAACCGGGTGCAGTCGTTGACGTTGCCACCGGTTTTTCAGACGTTGGTCAATGCCCCGAGATGCCCCTTTCGACCTGCTAGCGATGCCTGTGCCGGGCCGGGTTGAGCCGGGGTGGCCGTCCGTACGCGGCAGGCGGCAGTGGTTCCGGATCGCCTGCTCGCGATCCGTCAGGTCGAGACGCTGCTGGGTGGCGAAAGCTGCCGGATTATGAGGTGGCGGTCAGGATCTCGGCGGCCTCGGCGACGTCGTCGGTGATGTGGAGCAGGTGGCGCAGGTCGCCGACGGGGGACGCGGCCAGCAGGGGCTCCAGCAGGCTGCGGACCGGCAGACGCTCGGTCCAGTGCTTGCCGTCGAGGAAGACGAACGGGCCGCTCACGCCGTCAGTGGCGTAGAACGTCTTCGTCGCGGCCTGGAAGATCTCCTGCACCGTGCCGGCCATGCCGGGGGCGAAGACGATGCCGCCGCGGGACAGGCGCAGGATGGTGTCCTCGCGGATCGCGTTGGAGAAGTACTTCGCGATCTTGGCGGCGAAGAGGTTGGCGGGCTCGTGGCCGTAGAGCCACGTCGGGATCGCCAGGCCGCCGCGGCGGGCCCAGGTCACCGGGTCGACGGCCACCTGGTCGGCGGGCTCGACCGAGTCGGGCGTCGGCGGGACCGGTCGCGCATACGCCGCTCGTACCTCCAGCGCCGCCCTCGTGAAGGGGTCGTGGTCGTGGAAGTCGGGCGCCGCGGACAGGCGGTCGATCGCGTCGGCGAGCGCGCTCAGCGGCTGGTCGGCGAGGAACGCGCCCAGGTTGGCGGCCTCCATCACGCCCGGGCCGCCGCCGGTGACCACCAGCCGGTCCGCGCCGGCGAGACGCCAGGCCAGCTCGGCGGCGTTGCGGTAGTCGGAAGCGCCGCGCGGGACGGCGTGGCCGCCCATGATGCCGATCGCGGCGGCGGGGCCGCGCGCGCCGATCCAGCCGGCGGTGACGTTGGCCAGCGCGTTGTCGATCCCGGAGTCGTGCATCCGCTGCGCGATCGCCTCGCGGATCTCCGGCGTCGCGCCGCCGGTCGCCCGGAAGTGCTCGTAGACCAGCGTGTCGAACATGCCGTCGAACCCGTCGGAGGCGAACCCGGCGGCGAGGTCGTCCGGCACGTACAGCTGCGACGGGTGCGTCGGGTAGGGCAGCCCGGCGAACTCGGGCACCACCACCGCCCGCCGCCGCAGCAGGTCGACGATGGCCTCGGTGGCCGCGAAGTGGCAGCCGACGAAGAGCGTGTCCTGCACGTCGACGCCGGAGAGGTCCACGGCGGCGAGGTCGAGACCCTGGACGACCTTCGTGGCGAGCGAGCCGTTGTCCAGATGGAACAGCAGCTCCTCCGGCGACTCGATCTCGTCGGGCGAGTGGTCGTGCAGCGCGACCACGTCTGGCGGGGGCGGAGTGGGCACGACGCCATCTTGCCAGGTGGTGCAAAGGGCGATGGCCCGACCGTGGAGATCGGGCCACCGCGTAACCGGGTCCTGGGGAGGCTCCGGACCTCCCTTTCTAGTACTCGCCCGAACCGGGCACACCCCCCGCTCGCGGGACGCAGCCTCCACCGTTCAGCCAACCTGGTTGAATGGCTGGATGCAGAACCTGCTGCCCCAGCCTTCACCGACGCTGCTTCCCGCCGAGCCCGAGGCCGCCGCGAAGCTCGCCGCCGCCGCCGGTTCCGAGAAGGACGTCAAGGACGTCGCAGCGGCCCACCCGGCGTTCAGCGCCGCCTGGGCCGAGCTCGCCGAGCTCGCCCTCGCCGACGGCGAGCCGGTCACCGCCTATGCCTACGCCCGCACCGGCTACCACCGCGGCCTCGACCAGCTGCGCCGCAGCGGCTGGCGCGGCGCCGGCCCCGTGCCGTGGTCGCACGAGCCCAACCGGGGCTTCCTGCGCGCGCTGAACGCGCTCGGCCTCGCCGCCGAGTCGATCGGCGAGGCCGACGAGGCGGAGCGCTGCGCGAAGTTCCTCGACGACAGCGACCCGGCGGCCACGGCCGCCCTGCGGTAACCCGTCACAGCCCTTCGGAGATGGCCGCGGCGACCTTCAACCAGGCGTCGCGGCTCGCCGAGGTCAGACCCCCGTAGCGGATCGGCTCTCCCGAGTCGATGAAGCGTTCGTACGGCGCGAGCAGCACCGTCCTGGTCCGCGCCGCGAAGTGGCGGGTGATCGCCGGGATGTCGAGGTGCCGGCGGCTCGGCGGCATCGACACGACGGTCACCGCCTGCCGGACCAGCCGCTGCCGGCCGTGCTGCTCCAGGTGGTCGAGCATCCTCGACGCCGTCTCGGCCGAGTCGTTGCGGGCCGACATCGTGACCACCAGCTGGTCGGTGGCGTCGATCGCGGCCTGCCAGTTCTCCGCGCGGACGTTGTTGCCGGTGTCCACCACGATCAGCTTGTAGAACCGGCTGACCACGTCGCGGATCTCGCCGAACGACTGCGCCGTGAGCATCTCGCCGGCGGTCGCGGACTCGTCGCTGGCGAGCACGTCGAACATGCCCTCGCCCTGCGCCCTGACGTACTGCGACAGGTCGCCGACCCGGCCCTGCGCGCCCTGGAAGTGGTCCAGGTCGCGGAGCAGGTCACGGACGGTCCTGTTGTGGAAGTCCTGCTGCGCCCGCATGCCGAGCGTGCCCTGGGTCTCGTTGTTGTCCCAGGCCAGCACGTATCCGCCGCGCTTCTGCCCGAACGTCATCGCCAGCAGCAGCACCGCGACCGTCTTGCCGGCGCCACCTTTCGGGTTGACCACGGTCACCTGCCGCAGCCCGCCGAAGTTGCGCCGGACGAGGTCGACGTCGCGCCGGAACTCCAGCTCCCGTCGTCCGGGGCTGAGCGACAGCACGCCGAGCGTGCCTTTGGACACCGCCCCGCGCACCCCGCGGGCCGCGACCGGGTCGGCGGGCCGCGCCTGCCTGCGCCGCGCGAACTCGTCCGCCGTCGGCGTGCTTCCGTCCGACCAGCTCGCCGGCGGCGGCGCCTCACTCGGCGGCCGGTGCGCCACCGGCGGCGCCGGGTGACCGGGCGGCACCTGATGGGCCGCAGGCCCTTGGTGTTGTGGCGGCGGCTGATGTACGGGCGGCGCCGGCGGCTGATCCGTCGGGGGAGCTTGATACGCGGGCGGTGCCGGCGGCTGATCGGTGGGGGGCGCCTGGTAGGTGGGCAGCGGCTGATACGTGGCGGGCGCCCGGTAGGTGGGCGGCGCGGGCGGCGGCGCCGCCCGCGGGTGGGACAGGACCGGGGGCCGCGGCACCGGCACGCCGTTGACCGGCACCGCGCCGTTGCCAGGTGGCGCGCCGCCGCCCGGCATGGAGACCGCTCCCGCGCCCGAGACCGGGATTCCACCGGCCCCGGAGACCGGGATCGCGCCCGCGCCCGAGACCGGCACGTGCGGGACCGGCTGACCGTGCTGAATCTCACTGCCGCGGTCGTCGGCGTCCGGTGCGGGCTCGAGCCACGGCCCCGGATCGCCGGCGTCGCCCCGCTCGCTCGCCTGCGTCAACCGCGTCCGGGTCGGCGGCTGTGACCAGGGCGACCCGACGTGCTCCGGCTCCTCCTGCGGAGTGTCGTCCTCCTGCGGAGCGCCGCCGCCCTCCCGGCCGGCGTGAGCTTCGGTGCGCCGGCCCGAGACGAACTCGTCGGGCGGCCAGAGTGCGTCGTTCACAGCTGTTCCCCTCCCGCGCTCCCCCACCGTATGCGAGTCGGCACCGTATGCGAAGGAGACGCTTAGGGGACGTACACGGCCCAGGCCGCGCGCTCCATCCACCAGGAGCGCTTCCGCGTGAGGGTGCCCTCGGCGCCGTCGTCGACGAAGGGGATCTCGGTGCGGGGGGTGATGGCGACCGCCCGGCCGTGCGCGCGGCGGACCTCGATCTCGACGCGGGGCCGGCGGAAGAGCGACCGGGACGCCCGCGGCACCGCCACCGCCACGTCCAGGACGCCGTCGTCCACGGAGGGCGAGAGGACCAGCGGGAGGCCGTCGACCGTCGCATACCGCGAAGCGTTGGCCACCACCGACATGAGCACGGGCTCGGTGCCGTCGGCGAGGACGGCGTCGTCGACCTCGACCCGGGCGAGGAACGTGCTGGCCGAGCCGCTCGCGTCGACCCCGCCGACCAGGACGCCGTCGAGGGTGACCCCGCCGCCGTCGTTGCGCAGCAGGTCCAGGCGGCGGGTGTTGCCCCCGAGGACGGCGGCGGCCACGTCGGCGGGGTTGCGGGGCAGTCCGAGGCGGGTCACGAGGTCCGTGGAGTCGGGGCCGAGCGGCAGGATGCCGACCGGCGGCAGGTCCGGCAGCGTCCGGTCGTCGGGGATGGCCTCCTCCGACAGTGCCCGCTTGCTGGGTGCCGGGGCGTACATCCGGACCAGCCGCCGCATGACCGCGCGGAGCTGGCCGTCGGCGGCGGTCGCCACGACGAGCCGCACGTCCGGCAGGGCCTTCAGCGCCGCGTCGATCTCCGCGTCGGTGTGTGCGACGACCGTCTCGACCTGGGCGCTTGCTGTGCGCAGCGCGTCGCGGCAGGCAAGAATAGGAGTACGCGTGCCGCACGCGCCGCCATCGCAGCCGCAGGAGCTGCCTTCGCCCAGCGCGAGCACCACCACGTCGACCACCGTTGTCAACCTGCCTTTCACGCGGTTGTTAGCCTGGCACCCCGGGCGACCCGCTGGGGCGCCCGACCCTTTGGAGAGGGCAACAGACGATGCCAGCGATCGTGCTCATCGGCGCTCAGTGGGGCGACGAGGGCAAGGGCAAGGTTACCGACATGATTGGCGGCGACGTCGACTACGTCGTGCGCTACTCCGGCGGCAACAACGCGGGTCACACCGTGGTGACGCCGGACGGGCAGAAATTCGCCCTGCACCTCATGCCGTCAGGGGCACTGTGGCCCAACGCGGCGATCGTCATCGGCAACGGGGTGGTCATCGACCCGAAGGTGCTGCTGGTCGAGATCGACGGTCTCGCCGAGCGCGGCGTCGATGTGTCCCGCCTGATGATATCGGGTGACGCACACCTCATCATGCCGCATCACCGGGCCCTGGACCGGGTCGTGGAGCGCTACCTCGGCTCGTCCCGGATCGGCACGACCGGCCGCGGCATCGGCCCGGCGTATGGCGACAAGGTCGCCCGCATGGGCATCCGCGTCCAGGACCTGCTCGACCCGGGCATCCTGCGCAAGAAGCTCGAGATCGTGCTGCGCGAGCGCAACCAGGTCCTCTTCAAGGTGTACAACCGCAAGGAGATCGACGTCGACGCGACGGTCGAGGAGTACCTGACCTACGCGGAGCGCCTGCGGCCCTACATCACCGACACCCGTCAGGTGCTGTGGAAGGGCCTGGAGGAGGGCCGGACCGTCCTGCTCGAGGGCGCCCAGGCGACGATGCTCGACATGGACCACGGCACGTATCCGTTCGTGACGTCGTCCAACCCGACCGCGGGCGGCGCCTGCGTCGGCGCGGGTGTGCCGCCGACCGCGATCACGCAGGTCATCGGCGTGACCAAGGCCTACACGACGCGGGTCGGCTCCGGCCCGTTCCCGACCGAGCTGTTCGACGACTTCGGCGTGCACCTGCGCAAGATCGGCCGGGAGTATGGCACGACGACCGGCCGGGAGCGCCGCACCGGCTGGTACGACGCGGTCGTCGCCAAGTACGCCACCAGGCTCAACGGCATCACCGACCTGGTCGTCACCAAGCTCGACGTGCTCTCCGGCCTGGAGAAGGTCCCGCTCTGCGTGGCCTACGAGGTGGACGGCAAGCGCACCGACGAGATGCCGATGACGCAGACCGAGTTCCACCACGCCACCCCGGTCTACGAGGAGCTCCCCGGCTGGTGGGAGGACATCTCGAAGGCGCGCGAGTTCGCCGACCTGCCGGTCAACGCGCAGCGCTACATCGAGCGGATCGAGGAGCTCGCCGGCACCCGGGTGTCGATCGTCGGGGTGGGTCCCGGGCGTGACGAGAACGTGGTGCGTCACAGCCTGCTTTAATCTGTCGCGTGCGCGTACTCCTGCTCGGCTCCGGTGGTCGTGAACACGCCATCGCCGCCGCCCTGGTTGCCGACCCGGCCGTGACCGACCTGATCGTCGCCCCGGGCAACCCCGGCACCGCCGCGATCGCGACGAACGTGGGGGTCGACGCGCTCGACCCGGACGCGGTCGCGGCCCTCGCCGTCGAGCGCCACGTCGACCTGGTCGTCGTCGGCCCGGAGGCGCCGCTCGTGGCGGGGGTCGCCGACGCGGTCCGGGCGAAGGGCGTCGCCTGCTTCGGCCCGTCGCAGGCGGCCGCGCAGCTGGAGGGCTCGAAGGCGTTCGCGAAGGACGTGATGCGGGCGGCGGGCGTGCCCACCGCCCGCTCGTTCGTCTGCACCTCGCCCGAGGAGCTGGCGGAGGCGCTCGACGCGTTCGGCGCGCCCTACGTGGTGAAGGACGACGGTCTCGCCGCCGGCAAGGGCGTCGTCGTCACCGAGAGCCGCGACGAGGCCCTCGCGCACGGCGCCGCCTGCGGGCGGGTCGTCGTCGAGGAGTACCTGGCCGGCCCCGAGGTCTCCCTCTTCGTCGTCACCGACGGCACCGCCGCCGTGCCGTTGCAGCCCGCCCAGGACTTCAAGCGCATCGGCGACGGCGACACCGGGCCCAACACCGGCGGGATGGGCGCGTATTCGCCGCTGCCCTGGGCCCCCGCGGGCCTGGTCGACGAGGTCATGGCGGCGGTGGTGCAGCCCACGCTGGCCGAGATGCGCAAGCGCGGCACGCCCTTCACGGGGGTGCTCTACGTGGGGCTGGCGCTGACCGCCCAGGGCCCGAAGGTCATCGAGTACAACTGCCGCTTCGGCGACCCGGAGACCCAGGTGGTCCTGGCCCGCCTCGAAACCCCGCTCGCCGGCGTCCTGCACGCCGCCGCCGTCGGCCGGCTCGCCGAGGACCCGCCGCTGGCGTGGCGCCCCGGCTCGGCCGTCTGCGTGGTCATGGCCAGCGCCGGCTACCCGGAGTCGGCCCGCAAGGGCGACGTCATCGCCGGCGCCGACGGCGTCCCCGGCGTCATCCACGCCGGCACCGCCCGTTCGGAGGACGGCGCGCTGGTCACCGCCGGCGGGCGGGTCCTCACCTGCACCGCGACCGGCGACACCCTGGCCGACGCCCGCGCGGCCGCCTACCGGCTCGTCGACGCGATCAGCTTCGACGGCGCCCAGCACCGCACCGACATCGCCCTCGCCGCCCTCGAGGACAGGATCTCGATCCCCTAGGCAACCCCGCACGCGCCGGCCTCCGTTCTCCCGGTGAACCCGAACGGAGAGGGAGCACGGATGCCGACCGAGCAGGCCTACCGCGACTACGTCGCGGGCAACCTGGACCGCCTGCGCCGCACCGCATACCTGCTGTGCGGCGACTGGCACCTGGCCGACGACCTGACGTCGACCGTGCTGGTCAAGCTGCTGCGGCACTGGAAACGCGCGTCGAGGATGGAGCATCCCGACGCGTACGTGCGGCGCATGCTCATGTCCGCCTGGCTCGACGAGCGCCGCCGACCCTGGCGGCGCGAGTCGCCCACCGACCGCCTGCCGGACCGCCCGGCCTCCGGTCCGGACGCCGACCAGCGGCTGGACGTGCTCTCCCTCCTCGCCGGGCTGCCCCCGCGCCGCCGGGCCGTGCTCGTCCTGCGGTACTTCTGCGACCTGTCCGTCGAGGAGACCGCGCAGGCACTCGGCTGCAGCGAGGGCACCGTCAAGAGCCAGGCCGCCCGCGCGCTGGAGTCGCTCCGGGCGCGCCTCACGGAGGGAGACCCGCAGTGGATCTGACCGATGCCATGCACGCCGCCACCCAGGACCCGCCACCGACCGCCATCGACGTCGACCAGCTCATCACCGGCGAGCACCGCCGGGTCCGCCGCATGCGGGCCGTCACCGGTCTCGGGATCGCCGCCGTCCTCGCCGCCGGCGTGGTCGTGCTGCCCCAGTATCTGGCCCAGCCGACCGGCCAGAGCCCCGGCGCCCCGCCCTCGACGGTGACGGGCGCGCCGGCGCCGTGCGCCCTGCCGTCTTCCACGGTGGACGTACCGACGGCGGAGGTCACCAAGCAGCAGAACCAGCCGAAGCCGCTGGTGCCGCTCACCGAGTCCTGCGGCGACGCGCAGGCCCGCCTCAGCGTTGAGTTCACCGCGCTGCTGCGCCGCCTCCTGCCCGGCGCCACGATCGTCAACGCCGAAGATCAGCCGACCCCGCTGCCCGCCAGGTTCCTCAGGGTGGCGGACGACGAGTTCGGCGGCTACTCCAGCACCGTCCTGGTGCCGGGCGGCATCGTGTGGGTGCGGCTCGACGCGTCCGAACTGACCCCCGCGCAGTACCACGCGCACATGCAGGAGGAGTGCGCTTCGCCGAAGGCCAGGTGCCGGACCCTGACGATCGGCAGCACCGAGCTGATGATCCGCAGCGACGTGCCCGACGGCTTCGGCATCGACGTCTGGGCGGTCCGCCCGGACGGGACGAGGTTGCTGGCCCGTGCCCGCCCCACGAAGACCGGCGAGCCGACCCCGCTCACCGAGCAGCAGCTCATCGACATCGTCATGACGCCGGCGCTGACGCTGTACCCCTAACTCCCCGAAAGGGCCGGCTCCGGCTGGCAATGGCCGAGAGTCCGCAGCAGCGGAGATCGTTGGGCCGGAAAGATTCTCTCCCGGAGGTGCAACCTCCCGCCGCGGCCGGCGTGTCAGTGGTGCGCGCCGATGCGGGCGTGCCTGACGGGGAGGAACCCATGACGAAACACCCGCTGCTGCGGGCGGCCGTGCTCGGCGCCGGACTGGTGCTGGCACAGGCCCTGCTCACCCCGCCGCCGGGGCCGCGACGGTCCCGCCGGCCGCGCCCACCGTGACGGCGGTCAGCAGCTCGTTCACCGTCGGCGTGAAGGGGAAGTTCCGCTTCGCCGAGCCGGCCGGCAGCCCGGTCCCGGCGGCGTTCGTGTATCAGCTCAACTCCGGTGCGCCCACGCGGGTCGCCGCCGGCAGGCGCACGGTCACCGTCCAGGTCGTGCCGACCCGCTTCACCAACACGCTCGCGGTCACGGCCGTCGAGCCGGACGGCACGTTCACCGACACGACCACGATCACCTTCAACGCCGTGTACCCGCCGCCGTTCGCCGACCAGGACCTGACCGGCGACGGGCAGCCGGACCTGCTGACCGCCGGGCCGGCGACCGGGCTGCCGCAGGGCGTGTGGCTCGCCGCCGGCCGGGCGCAGCGCGGTGGCCTGCGCACCCCGGCGGCGGGCATCGCGGGCCTGTCCTCCTGGCCCGCGCCGGACTTCGACGGCGCGCAGGTCATCGCCGGCCGGTTCACCGGCACGAGCTTCAACGACGTGCTCGTGTTCTACCCGACCGGTCTCAACGCGGGGCTGGCCATGATCGTGCCGAGCCTCGACGACGGCGGCCCGCTCGACGTCACCGGGGCCACGGTGCTGCCCGCCGGCACCATGTCGGACCTCGACGGCAACAACCCGATCGCGGTCGCCAACGCCTACGACAGCGCCGGCGCGGGCCTCGCCTACCCCGACCTGTTCGGCATCGTCGGCGCCTCCGGCTCGGGCTACACCCTCGACTACTACCCCAACTTCAACGGCACCGGCGCGTACTACATGCCCAGCCCGACGCCGCTGGCCACGCCGACGGGCGGCACCGACTGGGAGTCGTGGCGGATCGCGTCGAAGCTGCTGCCCAGCGGCACCGCGCTGCTGCTGTGGAACGGGTCCACGGGCGCGGTGCACCTGTGGACGTCGGTCACCTACGACGGCACGACCCTGCACTACACGGACCACCGGCTGGCCACGGACTGGCACCCGGGGGCCGCGTCGGTGCAGCTGACCCAGGACGCGGACGGCAACCCGGTCATCTGGACGGTGTCCACGGCCGGGGTCGCGACCGCGTACCTGGTCAAGAACCTGTCGGCGCTGAAGGCCCAGCCGGCCCAGCCGCTCCTGCCGTGAACCCGCGCCCGGGTGCGGTCGACAAACGGGGGACCGCACCCGGGCGCGGTTCAGTCGCCGAAGAGGCGCCGGCGGACGACCTTGCCGGTGGCGTTGCGGGGCAGGGCGGCGACGAAGTACACGTCGCGCGGGACCGAGAAGCGGGCGAGGCGGTGCCGGACGTACTCGCGCACCGCCTCCGGGTCGACGTACTCGCCGTCGTGCAGGGCGATCCACGCGGCGAGCCGCTGGCCGAACTCCTCGTCCGGTACGCCGGCGACGGCGACCTCGCGGACCTGCGGCAGCTCGGCGATGACGTCCTCGACGGAGCCCGGGTAGACGTTCTCGCCGCCGGAGATGACCATGTCGTCCTCGCGGCCGTCGACGAAGAGCAGGCCGTCGGCGTTGAGGTGGCCGAGGTCGCCGGTGGCCAGCAGGTCGCCGTGGGACTCGCGGCCGGTGCCGTTGGTGTAGCCCTCGAAGAGCATGTCGTTGCCGACGAAGATCCGCCCGATGACGCCGGTCGGCAGCTCGGTGCCGCTGTCGGAGAGGATCGCGACCCGGGTGCCGCGCGGTGGGCGGCCCGCGGTGCCGGGGGCGTCCCGCAGCTCGTCCGGGGTGGCGATCGACGCCCAGGAGGCCTCGGTGGAGCCGTACAGGTTGTACAGCACCGGCCCGTACACCTCCATGAAACGCGACGCGAGGGGGCCGGTCAGCGCCGAGCCCGAGGTGGCCACGACCCGCAGCGTCGGCATGGGTGCGGGCGCCTCCAGCAGGCGTTGCAGCATCACCGGCACGGCGAAGAGCGAGGTGCACCCGGTGGCGCCGACCGCGGCCACCGTCGACTGCGGGGTGAAGCGGTGCGCGATCACGATCGTGCCGCGCAGCGCCAGGCACAGCTGCAGCGCGGCCAGCCCCCAGGTGTGGAACAGCGGCGCGGCGACGAAGATGCGCTCGCCGGCGTAGAGCGGGATCCGTGACACGACCGACGCGAGCGGCCCGAGGCCCGACGGGTTGCGGCGCCGCGCGCCCTTCGGCGCGCCGGTCGTGCCGGACGTCAGCACCACCACGGAGCCGGCGGCCGCGGGCGGCTCCAGTTCGGCGGAGGGTGCCCGGTGGATGAGCCCGGCAGTCTTGGACATCGCCAGTCGCGGCAGGTTCGGCGGCACCGCGGCGAGCATCCCCAGCAGGTCGTCGTCGTGGATCAGCAGGGCCAGCGACTGGTCGTGCGCGACGGCCTCCAGCTGGGCGTCGCCGAGGCCGGTGTTGACCAGGACGGCCTGCGCGCCGAGCGCGATCAGGGCGAGCATCGCCTCGACCATGCCGACGGAGTTGTTGCACAGCAGGCCGATCCGGTCGCCGGCGCGCACCCCGTGCTCGGCGCGCAGGGCGTTGGCGAGGCGGCGGACCCGCAGGTCGAGCTCGGTGTACGTGAGCTGCCGGTCCTCGTCGACGACCGCGACCCGGTCGGGGTCGCGGGCCGCGGTCGAACGCATCTCGCCGTACAGCCCGAAGCCCCAGCGGCGCAGGGCGTTGAGCTGCCGGACGATCCGCGTGGGCCGGCCGGGGTTGAGCAGTTTCCGGCCGGCCATCGTGCGGAGGATGAAGGGGGTGTCCATGGCTCCTCCGGCCTGTCGAGGGGGGGAGTTACCGGATGTAGGTGCCCGAGATCGCGCGGGCGACGACCAGGCGCTGGATCTCGCTGGTCCCCTCGAAGATCGTGTAGATCTTCGCGTCGCGGAACCAGCGCTCGACCGGGTGCTCCCGCAGGAAGCCGGCCCCGCCGAGGATCTGCACGGCCTTCTCGGTCGTCGCGACGGCGACCTCGCCGGCCTTGAGCTTGCTCATCGAGCCCTCGCCGGCCTCGAACGGGCGGTTGTTGCGCCCCATCCAGGCGGCCCGCCACACCAGCAGGCGGGCGGCGTCGATCTCCATGCGCATGTCGGCGAGGGTGAACGCGATCGCCTGGTTCTCGATGATCGGCCGGCCGAACTGCACCCGCCCCTTGGCATACTCCAGCGCGTACTCGTACGCGGCGCGGGCCACACCGAGCGCCTGCGCCCCGACCGCCGGCCGGGACAGCTCGAACGTGCGCATCGCGGCCTGCCCCTGCGCCTTGCGGCCCTCGCGGGCGCGGGCGAGCCGGGCGTCAAGAGCGTCCTTGCCGCCGAGCAGGCACCGGCCGGGCACCCGCACGTCGTCGAGGAACACGTCGGCGGTGTGTGAGGCGCGCAGGCCGAGCTTCTTGAGCTTCTTGCTGCCGTTCAATCCCACTGTACCGGGGGGCACGACGAACGCCGCCTGCCCGCGGGACCCCAGCTCGGGCTCCACGCTGGCCGTCACGACGTGGACATTGGCGATGCCGCCGTTGGTCGCGTAGGCCTTCTGCCCGCTGATGACCCACTCGTCCGTCGCTTCGTCGTACCGCGCGCGGCTCTTCATCGAGCCGACGTCGGATCCGGCCTCCGGCTCGGTGGTGCAGAACGCCGCGACCTTCGGGTCGGCGGCATCGCCGAAGCACTGCGGCACCCACTCGAGCATCTGGTCGGGCGTGCCGGAGGCGTAGATCGCGGCGACCGCCAGGCTGGTGCCGAAGATCGCCATGCCGATGCCGGCGTCGCCCCAGAAGAGCTCCTCGGACGCCAGGCACAACGACAGGCCGGTCGGGTCGCCCCAGGTGTTGGCGAGGAACTCGAAGCCATACAGGCCGATCTTCGCCGCCTCCTGGATCACCGGCCAGGGGGTCTCCTCGCGGGCATCCCACTCCGCGGCGGCCGGGCGCACGACGTCGGCTGCGAAGCCGTGCACCCAGTCGCGGAGATCCCGCTGCTCCTCGTTCAGGTCGAGCGAGAACTCGGGCATGGGGCGCTGCCTCAGGCCTTCGGGATGTCGAACAGGTTCGCGATGTTGGCGGCCAGGCCCAGGTCGCCCTTGGCCTTGAGCTTGCCGGTCATGAACATCATCATGGGGTTGCCGGCACCGGAGACGACCTTGAGAAAGTCGACCGGGCCGACGGTGATCGCGAGCTTCGGCTCCTGGTCGGCGCTCGGCGAGAGCACGCAGGTGCCGTCGGCGATGACCAACTCGTAGGTCTCGGCGTCGCCGTCGGGCGCGCCGGTGATCGTCCAGTGGATGATCGCGTTGGTCGCGCCGGCCCGGTCGGCGCGGAAGAGCTCGGGGAAGCGGGAGAAGATGGTGTCGAGGATCGCCTTGCGCTGCGGGCCCGCCATGAGCTCGCCGAGCTGGGCGTCGGAGGCGCCCTTCACCAGCTGCGCGAACTGCTTGGGGTCGACGGAGTTGAAGTCGCCCAGGGCGTCGAGGTCGGCCATGTCGGTGTGCCCTTCGTCCTTTGAAATAAGCTACTGATGCGTAACCTTACGCACGAGTAGGTAAGGTGACAAGATGCTGAAACGACTTCCGCGCGTGGTGCGTGAGCAGCAGATGCTCGACGCCGCGGTGCAGGTCTTCTCCAAGCATGGCTTCCACGCCGCGTCGATGGACGAGATCGCGGAGGTCGCCGGCATCTCCAAGCCGATGGTCTACGCATACCTCGGCACGAAGGACGAGCTGTTCGTCGCGTGCCTGCACCGGGAGGCGACCAGGCTCATGGAGGCGGTGGCGGCAGGTGTACTGCCCGCGGCCCGCCCCGACGAGCAGCTGTGGCACGGGTTGCGGGCGTTCTTCACCTTCGTCGGGGCGCACCGGGACGGCTGGCGGGTGCTCTACCGGCAGGCCCGCAGCGAGCCGCACTTCGCCGGCGAGCTCGCCGGGATGCGGGCGAGGATCGTCGAGGTCGTCGCCGGGCTGCTGGAGAGCGCCGCCACGGCCGCGGAGGTGCCGGGCCGCCCGGGCGACTTCACCGCGATGGCCTACGCCTACGTCGGCGCCGCCGAGTCCCTCGCCGACTGGCTCGCCGACCACGAGGAGGAGGACCCCGACCACACCGCGACGCGCATGATGAACTTCGTCTGGGTCGGGGCCGACTCGCTCCTGCAGGGCCGCGTCTGGCGCGCCTAGTTGCCGCCGTTCAGCTGGGTGACGTAGTCGCCCGTGGGCATCAGCCCGGCGGTGTGCACCACGGTCAGGACCGCCAGCACGGCCACGACGGCGACCAGCGCCCCCGACTGGATCAGGGTGCGGTGCTGCCGCGGCGCATACGCCAGCCCGGCGGCCGCGGCCGCGCCGGCCACCATGCCACCGAGGTGCCCGGCGATCGAGATGCCGTCGATGCTGAACGTCAGGACCAGGTTGAGCACCAGCACCGGCACGATCCCGGCGACGCTGCGCCGCATCTTGCGCAGCACGATGATCAGCGCGGCGAACAGTCCGAAGATCGCGCCCGACGCACCCGCGGTCTGCGCCAGCGGGTCGGAGAACAGGTAGACCGCGACGCTGCCGCCGAACCCCGCCACCAGGTAGAGCGCGGCGAACCGGGCCCGGCCGAGCATCGCCTCCAGGGGCCGGCCGAGCACCCACAGCGCCCACATGTTCATCAGCAGGTGGAAGACGCCGTAGTGCAGGAACATCGAGGTGAAGAGGCGGTAGTAGTCGCCGTCGATCATGCCGCCGGGGATGATCTGCGCCTCGGTGGCGCTGATCTGCCGCGAGTTGTAGGTGACCAGCGAACCCCACTCGTGCAGCGGCGTGCCGCCACCGAGCAGCCCGCCCATGCCGCCGCCCGCGATCGACTGGGCGCTGCCGGAGCTGATCACACCGGCGAGGAACACCAGCACGTTGATCACGATCAGCGTGATCGTGACCGCGCCGACGGCACCTTCCGTGCCGCCGCCGAACGCGGTCCGGGCGGGACGCTGCGTCCTGGCACCCTCGCGGACGCACTCCGGGCACTGGAAACCAACCGACGCCTCATTCATGCAATTCGGGCAGATCGGCCGGTCGCAGCGGGTGCACCGGACGTACGTCTCGCGGTCAGGGTGCCGGTAGCAGTGAGGGACCACGTTCGCCGGCGGCTGAGTCATGCAGACAAGATTAGCCAGGCCTCCTATGAGACCCGTTCGATGTCCACCCGCTCGATCACGATGTCCTGGCGGGGCCGGTCCATCTGGCCGGTCTGCGTGCTGCCGATCTGCTGCACGACCTTCTTCGAGTCGTCGTCGACGACCTCGCCGAAGATCGTGTGCTTGCCGTTGAGGTGCGGCGTCGGGCCGAGGGTGATGAAGAACTGCGAGCCGTTGGTGCCCTGGCCGAAGCGGATGCCCGCGTTGGCCATGGCCAGCAGGAACGGCCGGTTGAAGTGCAGCTCGGGGTGGATCTCGTCGTTGAAGTTGTAGCCCGGACCGCCGGTGCCGGTGCCCGTCGGGTCACCACCCTGGATCATGAAGCCGTCGATCACGCGGTGGAAGATGACGCCGTTGTAGTACGGGCCCTTGCCGGGCTCGCCCGTGCGCGGGTCGGTGTATTCCTTGCTGCCCTCGGCGAGCTCCACGAAGTTGCGAACCGTCTTCGGGGCGTGGTTGGGGAACAGCTCCAGCCGGATGGCGCCGACGTTGGTGTGCAGCGTCGCGAACAGTTGCTCGGCCACCAGTTCTCCCTTTCTTTGGTGACATTCCGTCATCACGGTATCGGATGCGGATTCTGGCGGATCCGGGTGTGCGGGCCGCTCGCACGCGGCAGGATGGCCAACAGCGGACCGGTTCGGAATGTTCTGCCTGGGTAACCCGGGGAGGACGAGGTTTCGCGGCCATGGAGGTGGAGCAAGTGTTTGGACGTCGTGAGGTCAAGACGCACCGTCGTCTCATGCAGGATGAGCTCGGCGAGAGCCTGGGCCACCTGCGGATGGCCGCAGCGCACGCAGCCGATGGCGCTTCGGGTGCCTTGGCGCCGCGCGTCGAATACGCCCGCAAGGCGGTCAAGCCGGGCCTCGCGAAGGCCAGCGGCGCGGCGGGGACCGTCCTCGTCATCGCCCGCGAACGTTCGCTCCAGGCGAGCAAGCAGGCCGAGAAGATGGGGCGCAAGGGGAAAAGGAAGATGATGAAGAAGGAGAGCCGCACCGGCCGCCGCTGGCCGATGACCATCGGTGGCCTGCTGATGGCGGGCGCGGCGGTCGGCGCCGCCACCGCCCTGATGCGGCGTCGCCGGGCCAACCAGGCCTGGGACGAATACGGCTCGACCCGGACCGCCAGCGACACCGGCTCGATGCTCGACTCGGCGAAGTCCACGATGGATGCGGGGATCGACAAGGCCAAGACGATGGGCGAGGCGGCCAAGGACCGCGCCTCGGACCTGATCGGCAGCAAGAGCACCAACACGGGCCCCGCGGGCAGTGGCGAGTACGAGAAGCACCCGATGCCGCAGGCGGCGTCGAAGAACAGCCGGTCCTGACGTGAGCGCGCGGACGGGCCCTCCCCAGCCACGGGGGACGGCCCGTCCGCGTTTCGCTGCTCCGCTACGTTTCTACAACCAGCCCGACTTGCGGAACGCGCGGTAGAGCAGGGCCGAGGCGACGACCATCAGCGTCATGACGCCCGGATAGCCGAAGACCCACTTCGTCTCCGGCATGAAGTCGAAGTTCATGCCGTACACGCCGGCGACCGACGTCCACACGGCGGCGATACCGGCCCAGGCGGCGATCTTGCGCATGTCGTTGTTCTGGTCGACGCTCACCTGCGCCAGCCGCGCCTGCAGCACCGAGTTGATCACGTCGTCGAGGTAGAGCACCTGCTCGACCGTGCGCACCAGGTGGTCGTTGACGTCACGGAAGTAGCGGCGGATCTCCTCGGGCACCTCGGCGAGCTGGCCGCTGACCACCCCGGCCAGCGGGCGCTGCAGCGGCAGGACCGCCCGCTTGAACTCCATCAGCTCGCGCTTCAGCTGGTACACCCGCTGAATCCGATCGGTGCCGGTCTTGCCCTTGCTCCGCTTCGCCGGGCTGAACACCTGGTCCTCGATGATCGCGACGTCCTCCTCGATGGCCGCGACGACCTCGACCATCACGTCGACGATGGTGTCCGCGACGGCGTACGCGACCGCCCACGGCCCGCGCGCCAGCACCTCCCGGCGCCGCTCCAGGTCCGCGCGCACCGGCGTCAGCCGGCACGCGTCGCCGTGCCGGACGGTGATGATGAAGTGCTCACCGATGAACATCAGCACGTCGCCGGTCTCCACGACCTCGCTGCTCTCGGTCAGCTCGTCGTGCTCGACGTACCGGGCGGTGCGCATCGTCATGAACGTCATGTCGCCGTACCGCTCGACCTTCGGCCGCTGCGAGGAGGTCACGGCGTCCTCGACGGCCAGCTCGTGCAGCTGGAACGTCTCCGCGATGGCGGCCATCTCCTGCGCGCCCGGCTCCTTCAGCCCGACCCAGACGAACCCGTGCCGTTGCCGCCGGGCGGCCGTGAGTGCCTCCGCGTAGTGCCAGCTGCCGGGTTGCCGTACACCATCCACATACAGCGCACAGTCGACGATCGAGCTCGCCGTCGTCGGTGGCTCAGTCGTGGCCGGGACCGGTGTCGCGGGGCTCAGGATGCGTGACATCGCCCGCACCGGCCTGGCCAGTGCCCTGGACAGGGAGCCGGCCAGCTGCTCGTCGGTCATCGCGACCTCCGCCCTGTTGTTCTCGCACCAAAGTAGGCACCGGGTGAGTCGACCGCAGGTGGGGGGTGGGGGCGCGGTCGACCCACCCGGTGCCGTTGGGGGGCGGGGGGTGATGTCTGCAGCGCGATTCAGCAAAGCGCGCCGGGCTGGATTTTGGGCCATCCGGAGCCGCCTGCGGAACCCACCCCGCCATCACGGTTTGGTGTCGCTTTGGTTCAGCTGCGTTTCAGCCCTTGCGGACGGCCTCGATCGCCGCCGCCAGGCGGCTGACACCCTCGTCGACCTGGTCCGTCAGTACCGCAGAGAACGCCAGCCGCACCGAGTGCTTCCCGCCCTCCAGGAGGAAGTCGCTGCCCTTGACCACGGCCACCCCGAAGTCCCGGGCCGCCACGGTCTCCAGCTCCGTCGTGTCGACGTCCTCGGGCAGCTCCACCCACAGGAAGTAGCCGCCGTCGGGCTCCACGAACGTCGCGTCCGGCACGTGCTTGCGCAGCCCCTCGGCCAGCAGGCGGGCCCGCTCGCCCAGCGTCGCCGACACCTTCGCGATCGACCGCTCGATGTCCCCGCTGACGCAGAACTGGTGCGTGATCGCCTCGGCGACCATGCTCGGGGAGATGTACAGGTTGGTGGCCCGCTTCGCGATCGCCGCGATCGTCGCCTTCGGCCCGACCAGGTAACCCACCCGCAGACCGGGCGCGATCGTCTTGGTGAACGAGCTCGCGTGCACGACCACGCCGGTCGTGTCCTGCGACAGCATCGTGGGCAGCTTCTCGCCGCGCCAGCGGATGTCCGCGTACGGGTCGTCCTCGAAGATCGTGAACCCGAACTCCTGCGCGAGCGCGACGAGCGTCGCCCTTCTCTCCGCGCTCAGGGTGACCCCGGCGGGGTTCTGGAAGTTCGGGATGATGTGCGCCAGCGTCGGGCGCACCCCTGTTTCGAGCAACGCGCGCAGCTCGTCGGTGTCGATGCCGTGGGCGTCGACCGTCACCTGGTGCACCGTGGCGCCCAGGTTGCGCAGGTTGAGCAGCGTCCGGTCATACGTGGGCTTCTCCACGATCACCGCGTCGCCCGGCTTCACCAGGTGCTCGAAGAGCAGCGCGTCGGCCTGCAGCGAGCCGTTGGTCACGATGACCTGCTCCGCGTCGACGCCGTGCTTGGCCGCGATCCACGACCGCAGCGGAAGGTAGCCGACCGACGTGCCATACGCGGTGATGCCGGCCGGGTCGGCCTCAAAGGCCCGCACCGCAGCGGCCTTCAGCCCGTCGATGTCGATGATGTCGAGACTGGGTGCGCCACGGGCAAAAGAGATGAGCTGCATGCCGCCAGCCTACGAGAGCGTGCCGGTGCCCCTCAGCCGAGTTCCGCGCGCTCCACCTGGTGGAAAAAATATGTCGTACCCCAGTGGCAGCATGGGGGCATGACGATGGTTGGTGTTCTGGCTGACTCGGCTCAGTCCCTGCTCACGCTGCCGCCGGCGGTCTCCCACCGCCGCGCGAGCCACCGCCTCGAGACGCTGCTGCGCAAGGCCTGCCCGCCCGACTTCGCCGTCCTGGCCGTCGGCCTCGGCGTCGACTGTGGCGAGGGTCGCACCTATGTCCCCGACCTGCTGGTCACCCGCCCCGAGGCCACCGACGACGACGGCGACGTGGTCCCCGCGACCGACGTCCTGATCGCCGTCGAGGTGATGTCCCTCAGCAACCCGCTGCCTGGCCTGGTCCTGCGCCGCCACGACTACGGCGCCGCGGGCATCCCGCAGTACTGGATCCTCGACGCCCGCAACCAGACCCTGACCGTCCACACCAACCCCATGCCCAGCCCCCACCCCGACGGCTACGAGACCACCATCACCGCGACACCCACCACCCCGTTCACCACCACCGTCCCCTTCCCCATGACCATCGACACATCCCTGATCCGCTGACGACCCGCCACCGGCCCACACTGAGCACGGCGTCCTCGAGCCGGGCCGGTCCGGCTCCCTGACGCTCGGCGGGCGCGCTTCTTCACGCGGGGCACGAGGCGGCGCCGCCGGCGCACGAGTCCCCGCGTGGACCCGGCCGTTCCGCTCCTTCCAGTCGCCTCCGGTGCTGCTCGTCGCCGACCGTCGGCCGCCGCGGCCTCGGCCTGCCCGCCGTCCTTGGCTCCCGACGTCCGTCCTGACCTGCCCGGCCGGTTCCGCACGCCCAGCCGGGTCCAGCGGCTGTTCGGGTCCCCTCGTGTCGGCCGAGTCCTGCGCCTGTTCGGCTCCGTCGTGCCGGTCGGCTGCGACGACCGGTCTCGGGTGCCGCATCTGCCCGGCTGCGTGCCCGGCTGCGTGCCCGGCTGCGTGCCCGGCTGCGTGCCCGGCTGCGTGCCCGGCTGCGTGCCCGGCTGCGTGCCCGGCTGCGTGCCCGGCTGCGTGCCCGGCTGCGTGCCCGGCTGCGTGCCCGGCTGCGTGCCCGGCTGCGTGCCCGGCGGGGTGCCGCGTGGGGCTGATTGGTCCTCGCGTGCCCGCCGGGGTCCGCGTGGAGGTCAAGCGCCGCAGGGTGGCCGGTCGCCCCGACGCGGCCGGGTCGAGCCCGACACGACCTGAGTTGTCGTGTGCCCGGCAAGCCCGATCGAGCGCCGCGGCCTGTCGGGCTCCCCGCGGCGCCTCCCTGCCAGTGCGACCTGACCACGGTCCATCGCCCTCAGCACCGGCGAACCCCGAAAGGCGGTACGACCGTCGTCCTGACAGGCTTCACCCGACAACCTCCACGCCGCTGGACCGCCAGCGATGCACCTGCCCCTGATGGACACACCCCCGCAGCCCCTCGACGGATGATCGAAGGACGGTTCCGGTTGTTGGGGCCGGAACCGTTCTTGGATCACGTGGGGGCGGCAGCGGTGGAAGAGGGAAACAGCGTCAGGCGGCTACGGGGGAGTTCTGGTGGACCCAGACGCGGAGGATGTCGCGGACTGAGATGACGCCCAGGACATCGTCGTTGTCGAGGACGACGAGGTGGCGGAAGCCGCCGCGGACCATGGCGGAGGCGGCCTCTTCGATGGTCCAGGTGGGGCTGGCGTAGACGACTTCCCAGGTGATGTGCTCGGCGGTGCGTTCGACGTCGGGGTCGAGGTCGGCGCCGATGGCTTTGAGGATGTCGCGTTCGGTGATGATGCCGACGCCCGCGCCGTCGGGGTCGAGGACGATGGCGGAGCCGACGCGGTGGCGGGACATCAGCTGGGCGGCCTGGCGGAGCGTGTGGTCGGGGCCGAGCTGGACGACAGCGGTGGACATGGCCTCGTGGACCTGCATCAGGCATCACTCCTCGCAACCGGCACTTCACGCAATTCTCCCTGCTCAGGAGGGCGCGCTCAAGGGTTGACCACCCTCGCGGAGGTGGCAGGAACAGGGGCATGACGCGAGAAGGAGCGCGAGAAGGCCCGATACCGCGCCGGAACGCGCGTTAGAGTTCCGAGACGTGCGCTTCCTCAACGATCAGCAGCCGGGCTATGACCTGACGTATGACGACGTGTTCATGGTGCCGAGCCGCAGCGCCGTCGAGTCACGCATGGCGGTCGACCTGAACTCGCGGGACGGCAGCGGCACGACGATCCCGATCGTGGTGGCGAACATGACCGCGGTCGCGGGGCGGCGGATGGCGGAGACGGTGGCGCGGCGGGGGAGCCTGGCGGTCATCCCGCAGGACATCCCGATCGACGTGGTCGCGGAGGCGGTGTCGTGGGTGAAGCAGCGGCACCTGGTGCACGACACGCCGATCACGCTGGGGCCGACGGAGACGGTGTCGCTGGCGCTGGACCTGCTGCCGAAGCGGGCGCACGGCGCGGTGATCGTCGTGCAGGACGGCCGGCCGGTGGGTGTGGTGACCGAGAGCGACTGCCACGACGTCGACCGGTTCAGCCAGCTGCAGAGCGTGATGTCGCGCAACCTGCAGACGCTGCCGGAGGACATCAGCCCTGAGGACGCGTTCGTGCAGCTGACCGCCGGGCATCACAAGCTCGCCCCGGTCATCGACGCCGAAGGCCGGCTTGTCGGAATTCTGACGCGGAACGCCGCGCTGCGCGCCACGCTGTACCAGCCGGCGGTGGACAAGCACCAGCAGCTGCGCATCGGCGCCGCGATCGGCATCACGGGCGACGCGGCGGGACGGGCGGACAAGCTGCTCGCCGCCGGCGTGGACGTGCTCGTCGTCGACACCGCGCACGGGCACCAGGAGCGGATGATCTCCACGCTGCGGGCCGTCAGGGCGCTGGACCCGGGCGTGCCGGTGGTCGCCGGCAACGTCGTGACCAGGGACGGTGTCGCGGACCTCATCGAGGCGGGCGCCGACATCATCAAGGTCGGCGTCGGGCCGGGCGCGATGTGCACCACGCGGATGATGACCGGGGTGGGCCGGCCGCAGTTCTCCGCGGTGCTCGAGTGCGCGGCGGAGGCGAAGCGGCGCGACAGGCACGTATGGGCCGACGGTGGCGTGCGTCACCCGCGCGACGTGGCGCTGGCGCTCGCCGCGGGGGCGTCCAACGTGATGATCGGCTCATGGCTGGCCGGCACCCACGAGTCGCCGGGCGACCCGCGGCGCGACCAGAGCGGCCGGCTCTACAAGGAGAACTTCGGCATGGCGTCGGCGCGCGCGGTGAGCCGCCGGACCGCCGACGACAGCGTGTACGAGCGCGCCCGCAAGGCCCTGTTCGAAGAGGGCATCTCATCGTCGCGGATGTATCTGGACCCGCGCCGTCCAGGCGTGGAGGACATCCTCGACGAGATCGTCGCCGGGGTCCGCAGCGCCTGCACGTACGCCGGAGCGGGCAACCTGGAGGAGTTCGCGGAGCGTTCCACAGTGGGCGTGCAGAGCGCCGCCGGGTACGCGGAGGGAAAACCGCTGGATGTCAGTTGGTGAAGGGGCCGACGGGATAGTCTCGTCACCCGCAGGTCACGTATGGTGCGTGTCGTGAAGCTCGTTCGCGACCATGGCCGTCGAGGGTGACCGACCAGCAGCCGCCAGAGGTTACCGGCCAGCAGCCCTCCCGCAGCCGCCGTATGCAGGCGATACGCGTCGCGTCCCGTTTCGTCGGTGCCGGCCTGCTCGACCAGGTCGTCATCGCGACCGCGAACGCGGCCAACACGCTGCTCGGCGGCATCCTGCTGCCCAAGGACCAGTTCGGCGCGCTGGCGCTCGCGCTGAGCGTCGGCTACTTCTCGATGTACCTCAACCGGGCGTTCGTCGGCGACGTGCTGCTCGCCCTCGCGTCGCGGTTCGAGGGTGAGCACCGGGGCCGGCTCATCCGCAACGGGCTGACGACCGCGCTCTGCTCCGGCGTGACCACGATGGTCGTCTTCACCGTGCTGTGGCTCGTCTGGCCGCACGACGGCAACATCGATCTCGACGAGCTCATCTGGCTGGTGCCGTTCATGGTGCCGCTGATGCTGCACGACACGGCCCGGTGCGACTACCTCGCCGACCGCCGGCCCGACAAGGCGCTCGGCATCGACCTCGTGTGGGCCGGCACCCAGGGCGTCGTGATCATCCTGATGATCCTGACGGGCAACGAGAGCCCGGGCGGGTTCCTCGCCGCGTGGGGGATCGGCGCGACCGCCGGCGCCACCGTCTACCTGCTGCGCGAGCAGCGCGTGCCGTGGCGCGGCAACCCGAAGGCGTGGCTCGCCGAGACCCGGCACCTGTCCGGCTGGTTCACCGCCACCGCGATCGTCGCCCAGGTGCAGGTCCTCGCGATCAGTTTCCTCGTCGCCGGCAAACTGTCGAAGATCGAGCTCGGCAACCTGCGCTTCGTGCAGACCGTGCAGCTGCAGCCGGTACAGAACCTGGTGGCGGCGATCCAGGGGCTGCTGGTGCCGCGGGCGTCCCGGGCCGCCGCCGACGCCGCGAAGCCCGGCGCCGAGGGGGCCGATGCCGCCGCGACCCTGCGCCGCCAGACCAGACAGCTCGCGCTCGCGTTCGCGGTGCTCGGCACGCTGATGGTCGTCATCGTGTGGCCGTTGGTGTCGTGGGTACTGACGACGACGGACAAGTTCGCCGAGGCCGCGCCGCTCGCCCTGCCGATCGCGCTGCAGGGCGCCGTGTACCTGCTCCAGGTGCCGTTCACCGCCGCGATGCGCGGCATGCACCGCGCCAGGATGCTGTTCGTGCAGTACGTCGTGTTCGCGACCGTGTCGCTGACCGGCCTGTCCGTCGGCGCCAGCCAGGGCCTGCAGGGCGCCGCGTGGGGCCTGCTCACCGGCTCCACCACCGGACTCATCTGCATGGTCGTCCTGTACGGGTACGCGCTGAAGTCCGTCGGCCCGCCGGCACCCACGCCGGCGCCGCGACTGGACGCGACCCAGAAGGCCTGAACGCAGAAAGCCTGAGACGCAGAAAGCCGAGCAACCTTTCGGGCCCCCCGGACGTGCAAGGGCCGTGGAAGACACCGACGCCACCTACGTGGCCTTCGTGGAGGCCGCCTGGCAGCGGCACCTGCGGCTGGCCATCCTGCTGACCGGCGACCGGCACCGCGGCGAGGACCTGCTCCAGGACTGCCTGGTCAGGATCTACGAGCGGTGGCGGCGGCTGGCCCGCGCCGACGACCCGCACGCCTACCTGCGGCGCATGCTCGTCAACAACAACGTGTCGCTGTGGCGGCGGCTGCGCCGCGAGCGGCTCGTCGCCGACCCGCCCGACGCCGCCGACCGCTCCGCCGACCGGCACCCAGACACCGAGCTGCTCCGCGAGGCCCTGCGGGCGCTGGCGCCCCGGCAGCGCGCGGTCGTCGTCCTGCGCCACTACGAGGACCTGCCCGAGACGGAGATCGCGGCCATCCTCGGCTGCTCCGTCGGCACGGTCAAGAGCCAGAACGCGCGGGCGCTCGCCAAGCTGCGGGCCGCCCTGCGCACACCGATCTTCGAACAGAACAGGTGACGCTCATGCCCATCGACCAGCACCTTTCGGACCAGTTGCACGACCTGGTGGACCGCGAGCCCGGCTCGCCCGCGCCGACCCGGCTGCTGCTGGAGCGCGGCCGCCGCCGCGCCCGCCGGCGCCGCACCGCGGCCCTGGCCGGGGTCACCGCCGCCGCCGTCCTCGGGGTCACCGCCGGCGCCGTCGCGCTCCAGCAGCCGCCAGCGAACGGCCCCGCCGCGACCGCGCAGAGGAGCGCGCAGGGAAGCGCGCAGGAGAGCACGCAGCAGGGGACGCCGCAGATCAGGCTGGCCGCCGCGGTCGCCGCCAGCGGGTCGACCAGCTACGCGTTCACGATCACGATGGTGGCGGGCCCCGAGACCCGCACCGCCAGGGGTGAGTTCGACCCGGCCGCCACCACCGGCGTGCTGCACTACGGCGACGGCAGCGAGCAGCGCCTCGTCGACGGGCAACGGTTCATCGGCGACGGCAAGGGCCACTGGAAGTTCCAGAACGACGGGCGGCACGACTCGCTCACGTTCAGCGGCCTCGGCGACGACCCGTTCCCGGTGTCGGGGGACCCCGCTCAGCTGCTGCAGAACCTCGCGAAGGTCGGCACGGTCACCGAGGCGTCCGCCGGCGTCTACCGGTTCACGATTCCGGCGGGTCCGACCGAGGGCGAGGCGACCGTCGCGGACGGCAAGGTCAAGAAGGTCACCTACAACACGCCGTTCTACGGGCTGGTGGACCAGAAGCTGGTCGCCACGGTCACCGTCGAGTTCGCCGACTACGGCAGGACGGTCAAGGTCGAGAAGCCGGAGCGCTGGGTGGACTGACCGGGCCGAGCAGCAGGGCGGCCTCCCCGGCGAGCAGCAGCAGCCACAGCGTGCCGCCCGTGCCACCGATCAGCCACTCGTTCGTGATCATCGTGAACAGCGCGCCCGGGAGCAGCACCACCAGCCAGGGGTCGGCGTCCCGGCGGCGCCGCCACACGTTCCACAGCAGCAGGCCGAGACCGGCGAGGAAGGCGGCGACGCCGGCCACGCCGGCCTTGCGCAGCGCCGCGATCGGCGCGTTGTCGACGGTCAGCTTGATGTCGGCGCCGCTGCTCGCCCGGTACACGGTGGCCCGGGCGTCGCGGGTGTTGCCGAGCAGCTGCTCGGTGCGGCTGTCGTGCCGCCAGTCGGTTCCGACCTGCCGCCACGTCTCGACCCGGCCGCTGCTGACCCCGGCGTCGTCGCCGTACCGCTCCTTGACCAGGAACGACGGGCCGTTGACGAGCAGCACGAGCCCGAGTGCGGCGGCGGGGACGAGGGTGAGGCGGCGGCCGTACCAGATGAACGCCAGCGTCGCGATCGCCATGAGCAGGAAGCCGGTGCGGGAGTCGCTGGCGCACAGGACCAGGGCGGCGGTCGCGACCGATCCGATGCGCTGCCAGGCGGCGACGCCGGTGTCGGCGCCGATGCGGATCGCGGCGAGCACGGCGATGCACGCCATCGCGTTGGGGTGGTCCAGCAGCCAGGACGCGCCCCAGAACCGGTACTCGAAGCCGCGCCCCCACGGCGTGTCCGGCACGACGTGCGGCGACGTGAACAGGTTGCCCGACCCGGCCGCCAGCAGCACCGCGACCGTGCCGAGGAACGCGACCGCGATCCCGAGCGTGAGCCGCGCGAACGACCCCCGGAACGCGAACACCGTCAGCACGACAAGTCCGAAATATCCGGCGTACAGCGTGCGCTGCACCGCGATCTCCGGCTTGAACACCAGCGCCGCACCGAGCGCGCCGATGATCAGGTACGACACGCCGAGCCACGCCGCGCCGGACCGCACGGCAAGGAACGAGACCGGCCGGAACCAGAAGAGCAGCAGCAGGCCCGACAGCAGCAGCAGGCCCCACACGACGGCGCCGGTGTTGGTGTACGTCCAGCTCAGCACCCCCTGCACGGCGAACACCGCACCGAGGACCAGCCCGCGCAGGTCCGAGCCCGGCACCAGCGACACGGTGAGCGCCCCGACCGCCCCCGCGATCAGGCCGGCGACCAGCGCGAGCGCGGCGTCGCGGTAGCTGTCGTCGACGACCAGCTCGACCGCGCCGGCGATGAGGCCGACGGCCACGATCCCGGCGACGGTCCAACCGGCCCGCCGGGGGGTCACCGCACGACGCTGCGGTAGACGTCGATCAGCCGCTGGGTGAGCACATCAGGGGAGAAGTGCCCCTCGAAGCGCGCCCGCGCCACCGGCGCCAGGGCCGCGGCGCCCGCGTGCGCCACGATCAGCCCGCCGGCGAGCGCGGCGGGCTCGGGCTCGACGACCCACCCGGCGTCGCCGGCGAGGAACGGCAGCCCGCCCCGGTCCGTGACCAGGACCGGCCGCCCCGCGCACAGCGCCTCCAGCACGATCGTGGGCAGCACGTCGTGCCACGTGGACGCCGCGATCACACACGACGCGGCGCCGATCTGCGCCCGCACCTCGGCGTTCGGCAGCACCCCCAGATACGTGATGTCCGAGCGTTCCGCGGCGGCCGCCTCGGCCAGCGGGCGCAGCGGGCCGTCGCCGATGATCCGCAGCGGCCCCAGCGCCCCGTCCGGATGCCGCCGCCACGCGTCCAGCACCAGCGACAGGCCCTTCTCGGGGGTCAGCCGCGCCGCGTACAGGAACCCCTCGCCGCGACCGGGGGCCGCTCCCGTGTCCGGGATGCCGTTCGGCTTGACCGTGATCCGCTCGTCCGGGATGCCGAAGTCGCGCAGGTGCTCCGCGATCCGGTCGGTGAGCGCGACGAACCGGTCCACCCCGCGCCAGGTGCCGCGGTGCACGGCGAGCGTCGTCGCCATCACCGCGGACTGCGCCTTCGAGTCCCGGTAGCACGAGTGCCGGATCGCCGGCAGCGCGAACGACTTGCCCCGGCACTCGGTGCAGATGTGCCCGTCGCGGAAATAGAGTCCCGGCGCGCAGACCTGGCGGTAGTTGTGGACGGTGTGCACCACCGGTACACCTGCCGAATGCGCCGTCCGGACCACCCAGGGCGACAGGAGCGGATAGGCGTTGTGCAAATGCAACACGTCCGGCTTTTCCGCTTTTATCAGCTTTTCCAGGGCGCGCTGCGAGTCGCCGTTGCGGATCGGTGACAGCGGCAGCAGCACCTTACGCGCCGTGGAGAACGTGCCGATCTCGTCGGAACTGCGCAGAAACGGCAGCACCGACACTCCGGCCTTGGACAGTTGCGCGATCTCGGCATCGACGATGACATTCTCACCGGACGGTGCGCCGGACGCGTAGCGATTGTGCGCGACAACGACCTTCATGACGGGAAAAGACTAACTGAGGCAGACTGTACGAGTGCCCGAGCTTCCCGAGGTCGAAGCGCTCGCCGCGTTCCTCCGCGAGCGCGCCGTCGGCCACACCATCGACCGCATCGAGGTCCCGTCGCTGAGCGCGTTGAAGACCTTCGACCCGCCGGTGACCGCCGCCGCCGGCCAGGCCCTGACCGGCGCGTCCCGGCACGGCAAGTTCCTCGACATCCACGTCGGCGACGACCTGCACCTTGTCACCCACCTGGCCCGCGCCGGCTGGCTGCACTACCGCGAGACGTTCAACGCCAAGACCCCGCTCAAACCGGGCTCCGGCCCGATCGCCGTCCGGGTGCGACTCGACGACGACTCCGGCTTCGACCTCACCGAGGCCGGCACGAAGAAGAGCCTCGCCGCCTACTTCGTCACCGACCCCCGGCTGGTGCCCGGCATCGCCCGGCTCGGCCCCGACGTCCTCGCGGTCACCACCGACGAGTTCGCGACCGCGATCCGCAGCCGCAAAGGCCAGATCAAGGGCGTCCTCACCGACCAGACCGTGATCGCCGGCGTCGGCAACGCCTACTCGGACGAGATCCTGCACGCCGCCAAGATGTCGCCGTTCGCGCTGACCAACCGCATCACCGACGACACGATGGCCACCCTGCACACCGCCACCCGCGCCGTGCTGACCGACGCCGTCACCCGCTCGGTCGGGCAGAAGGCGGCGACCCTGAAGTCGGAGAAGCGCTCCGGCCTCGCCGTGCACGCCCGCACCGGCCTGCCCTGCCCCGTCTGCGGAGACACCGTCCGCGAGGTCTCGTTCGCCGACACGTCACTGCAGTACTGCCCGACCTGCCAGACCAACGGCAAACCCTTGGCCGACCGTCGGCTGTCGAAGCTCGTACGCTGACCCGGTGCGCCGTGCCTTCCTGATCGCGTTCACCGGCTTCTTCCTCCTCGGCGCGGCATGGGCGCTCGCGCTGCCGTCCAACGGCACCTACGACGAGAAACAGCACCTCGTCAGGGCCTGGGCCGTGTGGACCGGCCAATGGCTGCCGCACGACCGGGCCGTGGACGCCAGCGGCATCGAGACCAACGCGTTCACCGGCCCCCGCAGCCTGCTGCCCTCCGACGCCGACTGCACGTGGATCGACAAGCCGTCCTACCGGCCGGCGTCCTGCCTCACGTTCACCGACGACCGGTCGGTGGTGCTGCAGCCCAGCGCCGCCGCCCGGTACAGCCCGATCTACTACGCCCTGGTCGGCCTGCCGTTGCGGATCTCCCCGACGAACGCCGGCCTGATCTGGGCGCGGCTGCTGTCCGCCCTGCTGTCGGCCCTGCTGCTCGCCGTGGCGTTCGCCCTCGCCGGCACGGCGCTGCTCCGGGCCTCGGTCGTGCTCGCCGCGACCCCGATGCTGCTGAACCTCGCCGGCGCGCTCAACCCCAACGGCCTGGAGATCAGCGCCGCCGTCCTGCTCTACGTCGCCGCGCTGCGCAAACACTGGCCCGCGGCAGGGGTCGCCGCGGCGCTGCTGCTGACCACCAGGGACCTCGGTCCGTTCTTCGCGGCGTCGGTACTGGCGGTGTCGCTGTTCGTGACGAAGACGTGGGTCCGGTCGCGGGCATTCTGGCTGCCGGCCGCCGGCGGCCTCGCGTTCGCCGTCTTCTGGACACTGGTCGCGTCCCGAGGCGATGCCGTCGACCCCGGCCGGCCGATCGCGGCCACCACCAGCGGGGCGATCCTGCGCGACATCGCCGACAACCGCGCCGAGTTCTGGATCCGCCAGATCGTCGGCCAGTTCGGCTACGGCGAGACCACCGTCTCACTCGGCATGATCGGACTCTGGTACCTGCTGATCCTCGCCGTGGTCGTTCCCGCCCTCTGGTTCGGACCGTGGCGGCTGCGCATCGGGATCCTCGCTGTCAGCCTGGCGTCTCTGGTGTTGTTGGTCGCCCTGGAGCTCTACTTCGCCCCGAAGGTCGGCCACTTCGCCCACGGCCGCTACGTCATGCCGCTCGCCGTCGGCGCGGTCCTCCTCGCCGGGTCCACCGACCGTTACGCAACGTGGCCCCCCTCTCGCTGGCTCGTGCCGGCGATCGTCGCCGTGACGATCCCGCTCCACCTGTACGCGCTGGCCCGCGTCATGACCCGCTTCCAGCACGGAATCAACGAACGGCTGAACCCGTTCGGTGGAACCTGGCAGCCGCCGCTCGGCAGTGTTGTGCCCCTTCTGGCGTGTTTGGTAGGTGGTGCGCTACTCGCGGTGATTGTCACGCGGAGTTCTGTCCGGCCCACGCCAGTGCACTCGACAGCCAACACGTTCAGCAACTAGTCTCGGCCGGTCGTCGTCAGTAGCCCGAACCAACATGGGACACTTCTCGCGTGCGATCGGGTGTTCTTGCGTCGGCGACCACATCCCACCCGGTCGAGCAGTTGAGCGCCCTGATCCCCGGATCGTGGTGCGAGAGGACACACTCAGGTGACCGCTAGTCTCCAACGTCCGGCCACCCCGCCGAGCCGGAGATCTATCTTGGGTGAGCTTGACAGCTTCGAGATCCTTCCCGAACACGCGCTCACTCCGCTCGGCCCCAACGGCGTGCCCCGCTCCGGCTGGCAGCGCGCCCGGCGGGTCTCCCGGTGGCACCGCCCCTACGCGGCGATCCTCCTGCTGCTCGACACCCTCGCCTGTGTCATGGCCAGCGTCACCGCGAGGACCTTCCTCGACACCAAGACCAACGAGATCTTCGAGCAGGCCCCCGGCCTGTGGACCTCGATCACGTTCGGGATCCTGCCCGCCGTCTGGCTGCTCGTCCTCTGGGGCCACGGCGCCTACGACCGCCGCTACCTCGGCACCGGCACCGACGAGTTCAAGCGCGTCGTGCGCGCCTCGTGGACCGTCGTCGCGATCGTCGCCTTCGCCGCGTTCGCGACCAAGACCGCGGTCTCCCGGACCTCGGTCGGCGCCGCGCTCGTCGGCGGCCTGCTCTACGTGCTCGTCCTGCGCTACTTCGCCAGACGCGCCCTGCAGTACGTGCGGACCAAGTTCAACCTCGCGACCCACCGGCTGCTGCTCATCGGCACGCTCCAGGAGGCGCTCGAGGTCCATCAGGCGATCGCCCGCGACCCCGCCGCCGGCCTCGTCCCCGTCGGCATCCACCTGATCGAGGGCTACGCGCCACGGCCGAGCACCGTCACCCCGGTGCCCGTCCACGCCGGCCGCGACATCCTCTCCCTGGTCCGCGAGCTCAACGCCGACACGATCGCCGTCTGCGGCTCCGCCAGCGCCGAGCCCGTCGAGCTGCGGCGCCTCGCCTGGCAGCTGGAAGGCACCGGCATCGACCTCGCCGTCGCCCCGCAGCTCACCGACATCGCCGGCCCGCGCGTCCACATCCGGCCGATCGAGGGCATCCCGCTGCTCTACGTCGAGGAGCCCAAGCTCTCCGGCATCGGCTGGCTCTTCAAGAACGTCATCGACCGGGTCCTGGCGCTCGTCGCCCTGCTCATCGTCCTGCCGTTCTTCCCGATCGTCGCCCTCGCCATCAGGCTCTCCGACCCGGGTCCGATCTTCTTCCGCCAGCCCCGCATCGGCCGCGAAGGCAAGATGTTCAAGGTCTGGAAGCTGCGGACCATGTACGTCGACGCCGAAGAACGCCAGGCCACCCTCGACGAGCACAACGAGAGCGACGGCCTGCTCTTCAAGATGAAGAACGACCCGCGGGTCTTCAAGGTCGGCAAGTGGCTGCGCGCCACCTCGATCGACGAGCTCCCGCAGATCCTCAACGTCCTCGCCGGCGAGATGTCGCTGGTCGGCCCCCGCCCCCTCCCCGCCGACGACGGCGACTTCCTCGGCGACGTGCGCCGCCGCCTCCTCGTCCGCCCCGGCATCACGGGCCTGTGGCAGGTCAGCGGCCGCAGCGACCTCTCCTGGGACGACGCGGTCCGCCTCGACCTCTACTACGTCGACAACTGGTCCCTCGTCCTGGACCTGCACACCCTCTGGCGCACCATCGGCGTCGTCGTCTTCCGCAAGGGCGCCTACTGACAGAGCGGGCACCGATTGGGTAGAGGCTTCGGGATCCGGCCGGCATCGCGTTGGTGCGCACGCGCCTGAGCCGGCCCTCCGCGCCCGCCCTGCCATTCATCCGCTCCTCACCCGCCATCTCGTCACCCTCCCGCTGGGCTGCGGTGTCTCGCCGGGGATTTCGGTCTGTCGTGGGCTGCTCGGGTGGTCCAGGATGGGCGCGTGGGTGGGAACCTGGCCGCTGGGATCGCGGTCGTCGGGCTGGCGGTGGCGCTCGGCGTCGCGGTGTGGGCCGTGGTCCGGCTGCGGTCGCGGCGGGCGATCGCGACGGCGGCGCAGCGGGCGACGTACGACGTGCTGCACATCGCGGCGCTCGCGGCCGAGCCGTTGCGCAACGGGCTGACCGACGTCGCGGCGGGCAAGGCGGTCCGGCATCTGCGGACGCTCACCGGGGCCGCCGGGATCGCGGTCACCGACGCGGCGCGGGTGCTGGCGTTCGACGGGGCGGGGGAGCACCACCGGGAGCAGGTGGCGGCGGCCGGGGCGAAGGCGGTCACCGCCGGGCGGTCCACCGTGCTCGGCAGCGACGAACTGCCGTGCGACCTCGTCGACTGCCCGGTCCGCGGGGCCGTCGTCGTCCCCCTCGCGCAGCGGGAGGGGGCGCTCGTCGCGCTGTCGGACGGGCCGCCGGCGCCGGGGCTCGTGCAGGCCACGGCGGAGACCGCGCGCTGGGTGGGGACGCAGCTGGCGCTCGCCGAGCTCGACACGTCGCGGGCGCGGCTGGCCAGGGCGGAGGTCCGGGCGCTGCGGGCGCAGATCAGCCCGCACTTCATCTACAACGCGTTGACGGCAATTGCGAGTTTTGTCCGGACCGATCCCGAGCTGGCGCGGGAGTTGATTCTCGAGTTCGCGGAGTTCACGCGGTACTCGTTCCGGGCGCACGGGGAGTTCACCACACTCGCCGAGGAGCTGCGGTCCATCGACCGGTACCTGACGATCGAGCGGGCGCGGTTCGGTGAGCGGCTGCAGGTGCGGCTTCAGATCGCGCCGGAGGTCCTGCCCGTGACGCTGCCGTTCCTGTGCCTGCAGCCGCTGGTCGAGAACGCGGTGCGGCACGGGTTGTCGCGGAAGCCCGGGATGGGCACGATCAGCATCGTGGCGCGGGACGCGGGCGCGGAATGTCACATCACCGTCGAGGACGACGGGGTGGGGATGGAGCCTGCCGCGCTGCTCAGCGCCGACGACACCACCGACGCCGGGCAGCACGTCGGGTTGCGCAACGTCGATGAGCGGCTACGGTCGGTCTTTGGTGACGGGTTCGGCGTCGTGGTCGAGACAGCCCCCGACGCGGGCACGAAGGTCAGCATGCGGGTCCCGAAGTTCCACCCCGGAGTGCGGAGCAGCCAATGAACCGGAGTGCGGAGCAGCCGATGAGCTCGAGCGCGGGCAGGAGCCTTACCGGCCAGGTCGTGCACGAGCACCAGCAGCAGCCCGGCTTCCTGCGGGTCCTCGCCGTCGACGACGAGGTGCCCGCGCTCGACGAGCTCGCGTACCTGCTGCGCGCCGACCCCCGCGTCGGCCGGCTCCACACGGCCGGCGACGCGACCGAGGCGCTGCGGGTCCTGCGGGACATCGACGTCGACGCCGTCTTCCTCGACATCCGCATGCCCGGGCTCGACGGCATGGAGCTCGCCCGGGTCCTCGGCCGGTTCGCCAAGCCGCCCGCCGTGGTGTTCGTGACCGCATACGACGACCGCGCCGCCGAGGCGTTCGACCTGGGCGTCGCCGACTACGTGCGCAAACCGGTCCGCGCCGACCGGATCGCGGAGTCGCTGCGCCGCGTGCTGGCCGCCAGGCTCGTGCCCACGCACCCGTCCGTGGCCGGCCGGCGCGACCGCCAGGACGACCCGACGATCCCCGTCGAACTCGCCGGCACGACGAGGATGCTGCCCCGCTCGTCGGTCCGCTGGGTCGAGGCCCAGGGCGACTACGCCAGGCTCCACACCGCCGACGCGTCCCACCTGGTCAGAGTGTCTCTGGCGACCCTCGCGGAGCGTTGGGCGGACGCGGGTTTCGTACGGGTGCACCGCTCCTTCCTGGTGCAGCTGAAGCTCATCACCGAGCTGCGGATGACCAACACCGGCTACGTGGTGGTCATCGACGACCACGAGCTGCCGGTGAGCCGCCGGCACACCAGAGAGCTGAAGGACAGACTGGTCCGCGCCGCGAAGTCGTGGTCATAAACAAAGGACAGGTCTTCACGACTTCCACACATCACGCACCGTTGCCCCTCGCATCTACCCAATACGCTGCTGGCATGACCGCAGGTGGGGCCGGGGAACGGCGCAGGGTGCTCGTCGTCGACGACGAGCGGATGATCGCGGAATCGATCGCCGTCCGGCTCCGCGCCGAAGGGTTCGCCGTCGACCAGGCGCACGACGGGCCGTCCGCCGTCGCCGCGGCCCGCCTGCTGCGCCCCGACCTGGTCGTGCTCGACGTGATGCTGCCCGGGTTCGACGGCCTCGAGGTGTGCCGGCGCATCCAGGCGGAGCGGCCCGTCGCCGTGCTCATGCTCACCGCCCGTGACGACGAGACGGACCTGCTCGTCGGGCTCGCGGTCGGCGCCGACGACTACCTCACCAAACCGTTCTCGATGCGGGAGCTCGCCGCCCGCGTCCACGTGCTGCTGCGGCGCCTGGAGCGGCTGGCACAGTCCCAGCCGGACCCGGACGCCACCCCGATCGTCCTCGGCGACCTGGAGATCAACCGGGCGCAGCGGCGGGTCAGCCGCGGCGGCGTCGAGGCGCACCTGACGCCGACCGAGTTCGACCTGCTGGTGAACCTCGCGACCCGCCCCCGCACGGTCCTGCCCCGGGAGCGGCTGCTCGCGGAGGTGTGGGGCTGGGCGGACGCGTCAGGCACCCGGACCGTCGACAGCCACATCAAGGCGCTGCGCCGCAAGCTCGGGTCCGACCTGATCCGGACCGTCCACGGAGTCGGGTACGCGCTGGAGACCACATGAAGGACTTCCTGGACCTGCTGCCCCGGCCGCTCGACCCGCTGCGCTCGATCAAGCTGAAGCTCGCGGTGCTGCTCGTCGCGTCCGCCGGCGCGGGCCTCGGCGTGTTCTGGATCGGCATCGGCTGGATCCCGCCGACGACGACGGAGATCGCGCTGACGGTCGGGCTGCTCACCTCGCAGGTCCTGGCCCGCGGGGTGACGTCGCCGCTGCGCGACATGACCGCCGCGGCGCAGGCGATGGCCCGCGGCGACTACTCCGCCCGGGTCAGGGCGACGTCGAAGGACGAGGTCGGCCAGCTCGCCGTCGCGTTCAACCAGATGGCCGCCGAGCTCGCCGCCGCCGACCAGCAGCGCCGCGAGCTGATCGCCAACGTCTCGCACGAGCTGCGGACCCCGATCTCGGCGGTTCAGGCTGTACTGGAGAACGTCGTCGACGGTGTCGTCCAGCCCGACCAGGCGACGCTGCGCACCGCGCTCGCCCAGACCGAACGTCTCGGGCGGCTCGTCACCGAGCTGCTCGACCTGTCCCGCCTCGACGCCGGCGTGGTCCCGCTGGACCGGGAGGACTTCCGGATCGAGGACCTGCTCATCGAGGTGGTGGCCGAGGCCGAGGTGAAGGCCACCGCCGCCGGCTACAAGGTCGAGTACCTGTCCTGCGCCTTCCCGGAGAACGCCCTGGTCAGTGCCGACCGGGCGCGGCTGCACCACGTCCTGACCAACCTGGTCGACAACGCGACCCGGCACAGCCCCGACGGCGGGACCGTCACGATCATCGGCCGGCGCGACGGCGACCGGGTGATGATCGAGGTCGCCGACGAAGGGCCCGGCATCCCGTACGCGGAGCGGGAGCGGGTCTTCGAACGCTTCACCCGCGGCGCCCGCGCCTCCGGTGGCGGCACGGGTCTGGGGCTGGCGATCGCCCAGTGGCTCATCGAGCTGCACAACGGCACGATCGCGGTCATCGAGCAACCGGATGGCATGGCGGGTTGCCGCATCCGGGTCACCCTGCCCGTCTGATCCAAGCGTCTTCAGTACGTGTCCGGCGACAGCCGGACGCGCGGATCCTCATACCCTCCGGAGTCCGACATGTCGTCCCCGACGGAACCATCCGACGGTCCGCACCGCCCCACCGTCCCCGCCCAGCCGGCCGAGCAGCCCGCGACGGCCGAGCAGCCCACGACGGCCGAGCAGCCCGCGACGGACAAGCAGTCAACACCGGTCGAGCCGACCCCGGCGGAAAAGCCGCAGTATCCGGTACCGCGCCCGCTGGAACGGCACGATTCCGCCGCCGCGCGACCACCCCGGCCGCCGTCGCCGCCCGGCGGGGTGGCACCCGGCCTGCGAAAGGCCCCGCCGCAGCCACCACGCCCCGGGCCGCACCCCGTACACCAGGAGCAGCGGCAACAGGGGCACGGCGGGCCGCATGGAGCGGTCGCCACGCTCGCCCCGCCGACCCGTCCGCCACACCCGGCACCGAACCCGCCGCCGAACCCACCGAACCCGGCGTTGATCAGCCCGGTCCGGCTCGGCCCGCCGCACCCGACCCTGGTCCAGCGGCACTGGCCGGTCCGCAGTGTCGCCGCGGGGCCCACCGTGCTCATCGGCGGCCTGGTCACCGCGGTCGTCGCGGCCGCCGCCCTGCCACTGGACCGGCCCGGCATCGGCTGGCCCGTCGCCGGCCTCGCGCTCGTCGTCGCCCTGCTGGTCGTGCTGCTGCGGCTGGATCCGAAGCAGCGCGGCACCAGCGCGGTCGAGGCCACGTGCTGGAGCGCCGCCACCGTCGCGCTGCTGTCCGTCGGGGTGTTCCGGGCCGCGGGCTGGCTGTTCTTCCTGTGTGCCCTGGCCGCGTTCGGCAGCGTCGCGCTCGCCGTCGGCGCCGGCCGGAGGGTTCCGGCGGTCTTCGCGGCGCTGGTCAACCTGCCGATGGCCGGGTTCCGGTCGCTGCCGTGGGTCCGGTACGGCATGAGCCGGGCCCGGGCGAAGGAAGGCGCGTCCGGCGCGACGCGGCTGCTCGGCTCGATCGGGCTCGGCGTGCTGCTGCTCGTCGTCTTCGGGGCGCTGTTCGCCAGCGCCGACGCCGCGTTCGACCAGATCGTGCAGACGATCCTGCCCGACCTGTCGCTCAGCACGCCGTTCCGGTGGCTGTTCGTCGGCGCCGTCGCCGCCTGGCTCACGTTCGGCGGGGCGTTCCTGCTGCACAACCCGTCCACGCTCGGCGACGGCAGGCCACGACGGGGGCGGGTGGTCCGCTGGTACGAGTGGGTCGTCCCCGTCGGCGCCGTCCTCGCCGTCTTCGGGATCTTCGTCGGCGTGCAGGTCGCGGTCCTGTTCGGCGACCGCGACTACGTGATGCGCACCGCCGGTCTCACGTTCGCCGACTACGCGCGGAAGGGCTTCTGGCAGCTGCTCGTCGTCACGCTGCTCACGCTCGTCGTGATCGCGGTGACGGTCCGCAAGGCGTCCCGGGAGACGGCCCGCGAGCGGGCGCTGCTGCGGGTGGTCCTGGGGCTGCTGTCCCTGGGCGCGCTCGTCGTCGTGGTGTCCGCGCTGTGGCGGATGGACGTCTACGAGCAGGCGTACGGCTTCAGCCGCCTCCGCGTCCTGGTCAGCGCGTTCGAGCTGTGGCTCGGCGGCCTTCTCGTCCTGATCATGGTGGCGGGGGTCGTGCCGGCGACGCGCTGGCTGCCGCGGGCCGCGGTCGCCCTGTGGGTCGTCACGCTGCTGGGGCTCGCGGTGCTGAACCCGGACCGGTTCATCGCCGAGCAGAACGTCGCCCGGTACGCCTACAAGAACGCCGACCTCTGGTACCTGTCGACGCTGTCCGCCGACGCCGCGCCGGCGCTGGACAAGCTGCCGCCCGGCGCCCGCGAGTGCACGCTCAGCGGCATCTCCGCCGACGTGCACGACGGCGACGACTGGCGCGGCTGGAACCTGGGCCGAGCCGAGGCCCGCCGGATCGTGCCCGAGGTGGTGTCCGCCGACGACTATCCCTGCTCCCGGCGGTACTAGCGAAGGACGGGGGGCCGACGCTCAAACGGGGGGTGTCGGCCCCCTTGCACTTGATTCACGCTCGTTGCGAGACTGCGGGACATGGAGCCACCCACCCCGCGGGTCCGCGTGGTGCTCGGTGACGTCGCCCGCGCCCCCATCGACCCCGCCCGCACCCGCGCGGAGCTGGAGGAGCAGAGCCCGGTCGGGGCCGCCCTCGCCCGCGGGCTCGTGCGCGCCCAGCTGGCCGTCGCGGTGCGGCTCGCGGCGGTCGTCGCGGTCGGGCTCGGCGGGCTGCCGCTGCTGTTCGCGGCCGCGCCCGCGCTCGGCAGGGCGCACCTGTTCGGGATCTCGGTGCCGTGGCTGCTGCTCGGGGTCGCCGCCTACCCGTTCCTGTTCGCCATCGGGTACGCCTACGTCCGCCTCGCCGAACGCAACGAGGCCGAGTTCGTCGCGCTGGTCGAGGACAGGTCCCACCAGCAGCCATGAGCGGGCAGCGGAGCGGCTCGGCCCGCTCATCATGGGATCAGGTTTGGCTCGGGCCGACGCTGGAGCGCAGCGGAGGCGGCGGCATGAGCGGGCAGCGGAGCGGCTCGGCCCGCTCATCATGGGATCAGGTCGGCTCAGGCCGACGCTGGAGCGCAGCGGAAGCGGCGGCATGAGTGCTTTTGGCCTGCCTTCGGTCATCGCGGTCATCGCGGTCACCCTCGTCACCGTCGCCATCGGTCTCTACGGGCTGCGGTTCGCCCGCACGACCTCCGACTTCCTCGTGGCGTCCCGCATGGTCAGCCCGACCTGGAACGCGGCCGCGATCAGCGGCGAATACCTGTCGGCCGCCAGCTTCCTCGGCGTCGCCGGCCTCATCCTCAAGCACGGCGTCGACGTCCTCTGGTACCCGGTCGGGTTCGCCGCCGGCTACCTGGCGCTGCTGCTCTTCGTCGCCGCCCCGCTGCGCCGCTCAGGCGCGTTCACCCTCCCCGACTTCTGCGAGGTCAGGCTCCGCTCGAAGCGGCTGCGCAAGCTCGCGACCGCGTTCGTCATGTTCATCGGCTGGCTCTACCTCGTGCCGCAGCTGCAGGGCGCCGGCCTGACCCTGCAGACGGTGACCGGCGCCCCGTACGCGCTGGGGGCGCTGCTCGTCGGCGTCGTCGTCACCCTGAACGTCGCGCTCGGCGGGATGCGGTCCATCACGTTCGTGCAGGCGTTCCAGTACTGGCTGAAGCTCACCGCCCTCGCCGTGCCGTTCGTGTTCCTGCTCATGCAGTGGCAGTCCGACGGCCGGCCCGCCCTCACCGCGCCGGACGGCCCGACGTTCCCGGCCGTGACGACCGTCACCGTCGACCACCCGACCCGGTTGATCGTCACCGTCCAGACGCCGGTCACCGCGCACGGCCGGATCGACGGGGCCACGGTCGACGGCGCCGTCCTGCTCACGGTCGGCGAGCACGACGCGGACCCGGACACCGCCATCGAGTTCCCGGCGGCCGCGTCGGTACCGAAGGTCGCCGCCGTCTCCGCCGAGTCGCCGACGGACTGGCTGCTGCCCGGCGACCACTCGCAGGGGCTGTTCGCGACGTACTCGCTGATCCTCGCCACGTTCCTCGGCACGATGGGCCTGCCGCACGTGCTGGTCCGCTTCTACACCAACGCCGACGGCGCCGCCGCCCGCCGCACCACGCTCGTCGTCCTCGGGCTCGTCGGCGTCTTCTACCTGACCCCGACCCTGTACGGGGTGCTCGGCCGCGTGTACACGCCGCAGCTGCTGATGACCGGCAACACCGACGCGGTCGTGCTGCTCCTGCCGTCGGCGGCGCTCGGCGGCGGCCTCACCGGCCAGCTGCTCAGCGCGCTCGTCGCCGCGGGCGCGTTCGCGGCGTTCCTGTCGGCGTCGTCGGGGCTGCTCACGAGCGTCGCCGGGGTCCTGTCCACCGACGTGCTCGGCCACGGCTCGGTCCGCGACTTCCGCCGCTCCGCGCTCGTCGCCGGGGTCGTGCCGCTGCTGCTCGCCCTGTTCGTCGCGAGCCTCGACGTGTCGCAGGTCGTCGGCCTCGCGTTCGCCGTCGCCGCGTCCAGCTTCTGCCCGCTGCTCGTCCTCGGCATCTGGTGGCGCGGCCTGACCGGGATCGGCGCGGCCGCCGGGATCGTCGCCGGTGGGGGCGCCGCGGCCGGCGCTGTGCTGCTCACGGTGCTCGGCGGGCCGCTGCCGGGCTGGGCGGGCGTGCTGACCACCCAGCCGGCCGCATGGAGCGTGCCGCTCGCCTTCCTGGTCATGATCACCGTCTCGCTGCTCACCCGGCAGCGCCTGCCCAAGGACCTCGGCGCGATCATGCTCCGCCTGCACGCGCCGGACGCGCTGCGGATGTGACCACCCTGGCGGGCGGTGCTGGCGTGACATACGGTCATGCTGTGACAGATCGCGAGCCTGCCTCGGCTCTCGCGCTGCGGGGGCTGTCCAAACGATTCGACCAGAAGGTCGCGGTCGCCGGCGTCGACCTCGACGTGCCGACCGGGTCGTTCTTCGGCCTGCTGGGGCCCAACGGCGCCGGCAAGACGACGTCGCTGTCGATGGCGGTCGGGCTGCTGCGCCCCGACGCCGGCCACGCGTATGTCCTCGGCCACGACGTCTGGTCCGACCCCGTCGAGGCGAAACGCCGCCTCGGCGCGCTGACCGACTCGGCCCGCATGTTCGACCGGCTCACCGGCAGCGAGCTGCTCGCCTACACGGGCCTGCTGCGCGGCCTTCCGCAGGACGTCATCGACGGCCGCGCCGCCGAGCTGCTCGACGTCCTCGGCCTCGCCGACGCCGGCCGCACCCTCGTCGTCGACTACTCCGCCGGCATGAAGAAGAAGATCGGCCTGGCCTGCGCGCTGCTGCACGCGCCGCGGCTGCTGGTCCTCGACGAGCCCTTCGAGGCCGTCGACCCGGTCTCCGCCGCCCTCATCCGCGACATCCTCATCCGGTACGTGCGAAACGGCGGCACCGTGATCTTCTCCAGTCACGTGATGGAGGTCGTGGAGCGGCTCTGCACCCACATCGCCATCCTCGCCGACGGCCAGATCAAGGTCGTCGGCACCACCGAGCAGGTGAAGGGCGGCCGGGAGCTCGAGGACGTGTTCGTCGACGTCGTCGGCGGCCGGGTCGCGACGGGCGCGGAGCTGTCGTGGCTGTGACCCCCGAGCCGCACGTCCCCCAGCCACGTGCGGCACCTGACGACGGGGTGCTCGCGGCGCGGCCCGAGCCGATCCGCGGCGGCGCCCCGAAGGTCACCGACTTCGTCCGGCTGAAGCTGCGCATCCTGCGCAACACGATGCGGGGCAAGAAGTCCCGCGTCTGGCTGTTCGTCCTGGGCATCATCTTCGGGCTGTGGGCCGCGTTCGTCGGGGTGAGCGTGTTCGCCGCCAGCAGCCTCACCGACGACAACCTGCGCCCGACCCTCGCCGCGTTCGCCGGCACCGGACTCGTCCTCGCCTGGATCCTGGTGCCGCTGCTGTTCTTCGGCGTCGACGAGACCCTCGACCCGGCCAGGTTCGCGCTGCTGCCCGTGCCCCGCCGCACCCTGGCGCTCGGCATGCTCGGCGCCGCGTTCGTCGGCATCCCACCCGTCGTCACCCTGCTCGCCGCGCTCGGCTCCACCGTCGGCGCGGTCTTCGACGGCGGCGTCGCCGCGGGTGCCGTCGCCGTCCTCGGCGCCGCCGTCGGCCTCGCCGTGTGCGTCGCCGCGAGCCGCGCCGTCACCAGCGCGTTCGCGGGCATGCTCCGCTCGCGGAAGGTCCGGGACCTGGCGGCGCTGCTGATCGCCCTCGCCGGCATCTCCTGCAACCCGGTCTTCCAGCTGATCTTCGCCCTGGTCGAGAACGGCGAGTCCAAGCAGGCCACCACGATCGGCGGCGTCCTGTCGTGGACGCCCCTCGCGGCGCCGTTCGTCGCCTACGTCGACGCGATCGAGGGCGACTGGGCGCTCGTCGCGGCCCGCCTCGCGATCGGGGTCGCCGGGGTCGCCGCGCTGCTGTGGTGGTGGCTGCAGACGATCGAGTCCGCGATGCTCGGCACCGCCTCGACCGGCGCGGCGAAGAAGGTCAAGGCCATCGACAAGCTGCCCGTCCGGGCGTTCCTGCCGGGCGTCCTGCGGTCCTGGCCAGCCGGCCGGTTCACCGGCCTCGTCGCCCGGGAGATCCGCTACTGGTTCCGCGACCCGCGCCGCCGCGCCAGCCTGATCTCGCTGCTCGCCGCGTCCATCGTCGTGCCGTTCGCGTTCACGTTCGGCTTCGGCGGCGGCTCCGACGAGCAGGAAGCGGCCCGGCAGAGCGCCGGCATGAGCGGCGGCGCCCTCGTGTTCTCCCTGCTGTTCGCCGGCGCGTTCGTCGGTCTGGTACTGGTGAACCAGTTCGGCAACGACGGCACCGCCTACGCGCTGCACATGCTCACGAACGTCCCCGGCCAGGTCGAGCTCGCGGCCCGCGCCGCCGGCGTCGGCATCCTCGCGTTCCCGCTGCTGGCCGCCGGCACCGTCGTCGTGTCGGTGATCGCCGGCCACACCGACCAGCTGCCCGCGGCGCTCGGCGTCGGCCTGTGCGCGTTCGGCATCTCCGTCGGCGCCGCCGGCATCACGTCGGTGCTCGCGCCCTACCCGATGCCCGACACCACCAACCCGTTCGCGATGAACACCGGCCAGGGCAGCGCGAAGAGCATGCTGTCCTTCGTCTGCATGCTCGCCACCTGGGCGCTGACGGCGCCGCTGATCGTCGCGTTCTTCCTGCTCCCCGACGCGTTCGCGTGGGTGCTGCTGCCGGTCGGGCTGCTGTGGGGGTCCGGGCTCGCCTGGACCGGCACCCGCCTCGCCGGGAGCCTGCTGGAGCGGCGCGCCCCGGAGGTCCTCGTCGCCGTCACCCCGAAGCGGGCGTAGCCCCCCACGTGAGGCCCGTCGCCGGTCACCCCTGAGCGGGCGCCTGCGGGGCGGTCACACCGCGCGGCGCCGGCCATGCCGGGGCGGGCGCCGGCCGTACGGAGGGTTCCTCCGGGTCCGTGTCCGGGGGCAGCGGACAATGAGCCGGTGAGCATCCACGCCTCGGATCCGTTCGCCACACCGGACGACCAGCGCTCGCCGCTGCGGCGGCTCCGCGGGCGCCTCCCGGCCGCGGTGACGCTGTGGACCTCGGCCGGCGCCGGCGCGCCCGCCGGGCTGACCGTGTCGTCGATGCTGGTCTCCGACGGCGACCCGGGCCGGGTCGCCGGGCTGGTCGACGACGAGAGCGACCTGTGGACGGCGATCGAGGCGTCCGGCCGGTTCGCGGTCGTGCCGCTCGCCGAGGGCGACAACCAGCTCGCCGAGCGGTTCGCGGGGCTCATGCCCGCGCCCGGCGGGCTCTTCTCGACCGGCGACTGGGAGTCCACGGAGTTCGGGCCGGTCCCGCGCGGCTACCCGTGGGCCGGCTGCGGGCTCGACGGTGCCCGGGCGTTCGGCTGGTCGCTGCTCGTCGAGGCGACCATCCGCCACGTCGACCTGAGCGACACCGCGGCGAAGCCCCTGCTCCACCACCGGGGTCGGTACACCTCGATATAGACGCTCTTGCCGGCCGCCCCAACGCAAGCGGCGGGGGTCCCCACCCCACGGATCCCATGCGCCGCCGCGCGACGCATTCACGCCGTTAAACGGTGTGACCGCTGTCACTCGGCGCACCGAACCCGCCGTTGGGCGCAGCGGGCCGCCGGGCCCGCCCAGGGATCTTCACCGCCGCGCGGCGGGTTCCTACCGTGCGCGTACCCACACCCCAACGGCAGGTGGTGATCCCCCCATGAGCACCGAAACGCCGGTGCCGGCCGGCACGGACGACAACCGGTACGTCGCCGTCGCCAACACCCCGGAGTTCGACGCGTTGCGCCGCGCCCTGCGTCGCTTCGTCTTCCCCGTCTCCGCCGCGTTCCTCGTCTGGTACGCGCTCTACGTGCTGCTCTCCGCGTACGCCCGCGACTTCATGAGCACGAAGGTCGTCGGGCACATCAATATCGCGTTGATCTTCGGGCTGCTGCAGTTCGTGTCGACGTTCCTCATCGCCTGGCTGTACACCCGCTACGCCGACCGTCGCGTCGACCCCCTCGCCGACGAGCTGCGCGCCAAGATCGAAGGGAGCCCCGAATGAACGACGTCACCCTCGCGGTAGGGGCATCCACGACCCGGACGCTGACGCTCACGCTCTTCGTCGTCCTGGTCGCGGCCACCCTCGCCATCACCATCTGGGCCAGCCGGCAGACCAAGAGCGCCGCCGACTTCTACGCCGGCGGCCGGTCCTTCACCGGCTTCCAGAACGGCATGGCGATCGGCGGCGACTACATGTCGGCGGCGAGCTTCCTCGGCATCGCCGGCATCATCGCCCTCAACGGCTACGACGGCTTCCTGTACTCGATCGGCTTCCTCGTCGCCTGGCTCGTCGCGCTGCTGCTGGTCGCCGAGCTCATGCGCAACTCGGGCCGCTACACGATGGCCGACGTCCTCGCGTTCCGGATGCGGCAGGCACCCGTCCGCACCGCCGGCTCGATCTCCACGATCATCGTGTCGATCTTCTACCTGCTGGCGCAGATGGTCGGCGCCGGCGCCCTCGTCGCCCTCCTGCTCGGCATCAAGGCCGGCGACACGTTCATGGGCATGACCGCGGAGACCGCGAAGATCGTCACCATCGCCCTCATCGGCGTGCTGATGATCGTCTACGTGACCGTCGGCGGCATGAAGGGCACCACCTACGTCCAGATCGTCAAGGCGTTCATGCTCATGCTCGGCGCCCTGCTGCTGACGCTGATGGTGTTCGCCGCGTACAAGTTCAACCTGTCGACGCTGCTCGGCGACGCCGCCGCCAAGTCCGGCCGCACCCCGCCGGAGTCGTTCCTGCAGCCCGGCCTGCGCTACGGCCGCGACATCGCCGGCAACGCCGCCGCGACCCTCGCCAGCAAGCTCGACCTGATCTCGCTGGGTCTCGCGCTCGTGCTCGGCACCGCCGGCCTGCCGCACATCCTGATCCGCTTCTACACGGTGCCCAACGCCAAGGCAGCCCGCAAGAGCGTCGTCTGGGCCATCGGCATCATCGGCGTCTTCTACCTGATGACCCTCGCGCTCGGCTTCGGTGCCGCCGCGCTCGTCGGCCGCCAGGCGATCCTCGCCCAGGACCCCGGCGGCAACACCGCCGCGCCGCAGCTCGCCGAAGCCCTCGGCAAACGGTACCTCGGCGGCGACTTCGGCGGCTCGCTGCTGCTCGCCATCATCGCCGCGGTCGCCTTCGCCACCATCCTCGCCGTCGTCGCCGGGCTCACCCTCGCGTCGTCGTCGTCGCTGGCGCACGACCTCTACGCCAACGTCATCAAGCGCGGGCAGACCGACGAACGGCAGGAGGTCGTCGTCGCCCGGTACTCCGCGTTCGTCATCGGCGCCGTCGCGATCGTCCTCGGCATCTTCGCCCGCAACCTCAACGTCGCGTTCCTCGTGGCGCTCGCATTCGCCATCGCGGCGTCGGCGAACCTGCCGGCGATCCTCTTCTCCCTCTTCTGGAAGAAGTTCAACACCCGCGGCGCGACCTGGGGCATCTACGCCGGCCTCATCTCCGCCGTCGGCATCGTGCTCATGAGCCCCATCGCGTGGGGCGGCGTCAGCGACGCCCGCACCCCGGCGACCCTCAACGCCGCGCAGGCCAAGACCTGCGGCGTCGACGTGAAGTCGAAAGAGGTCTCCAACGCGACGGCCCTGTTCAGCTGCACCACCCCGGCGCCCATCCCGCTGGAGAACCCGGGCCTGATCTCGATCCCGATCGGGTTCATCTTCGCCGCGATCGGCGCCCTCACCAGCAAGGAACGCGACGCGGACAAGTTCGCCGAGCTGGAGGCCCGCGCCCTCACCGGAGCCGGCGCCCACTGAAGACCGGGTGCGCCGGCTCCTCCGGGGCCGGCGCACCCGCCGGATCTAGTGCGCCGGGGTCGGGGTACCGCCGATTCCCTCGCCCCGGCGCACTACAGCTAGGCTGGTCTCATGGTCGTTGTTGCGCAGCGTTACGGCGAGGGACACCGCATCCTCCTCACCGGTGGTGCCGGGTTCGTCGGCTCGCACCTCGCTGACGCCTTGATCGCCCGCGGGGCGCACGTCGTCGTGCTCGACAACTTCGTCACGGGCAGTAAGGACAACGTCGCCCACCTGGTCGACCACCCTCGATTCACGCTCGTCGAGGCCGACGTCAGCGAGCCGCTGCCGGCCGTCGACGCCCTCAGCGCCAGGTTCGACGCGATCATGCACTTCGCGTCGCCGGCCAGCCCCACCGACTTCCAGCTGCTGCCCGTCGAGATCCTCCGGGTCGGCTCGATCGCCACCCTCCAGCTGCTCGAGCGTGCCGTCGCCGACGGCGCCCGCTTCGTGATGGCGTCCACGTCCGAGGCGTATGGCGACCCGCTCGTCCACCCGCAGCCGGAGACCTACTGGGGCAACGTCAACCCGATCGGCATCCGCAGCGTGTACGACGAGGCCAAGCGCTTCTCCGAGGCCGCCACCATGGGCTACCAGCGCGGCCGGGGCGCCGACGTCGGCATCGTGCGGATCTTCAACACGTACGGGGAACGCATGCGCCCCGACGACGGCCGCGCCATCCCCACGTTCATCTCGCAGGCGCTGCGCGGCGAGCCGATCACCGTCCACGGCTCCGGCACCCAGACCCGGTCCATCTGCCACGTGTCGGACCTCGTCCGCGGCATCCTCCTCCTGCTCGACTCCGGCGAGACCGGCCCCGTCAACTGCGGCACCGAGCACGAGATGACCATGCTGGAGCTCGCCGACACGATCGTGCGGCTATCCGACAGCACGTCGACCGTGTCCCTGCTGCCCCGCACCGCCGACGACCCCGAGCGCCGCCGCCCCGACCTCACCAAGGCGCGTGAGCTGCTCGGATACGAGCCGTCCGTCGGCCCCGAGGAGGGCCTGCGGCGCACTGTGGAGTACTTCCGCAGCCGCTGACTCTCCCCGCTTCGTGCCGCGCCCGCCCGAGTTGCGTGGCGGAGCGGCCGGAGGTTCGTATCGTGGTTTTCATGTCCACCACGCCTGCCTCGAACGGCTCGTCGGGTCGCGCCTCAGTGCCCAACTCGCTCCCGCCCAGCGCGGGAGCGCGTGCGCGTGTCACCGGCGCCTCCACACCGACCAGCCCGGCGTCGTCGTCAGGCGTCTACGGCCGGCCCGCCTCAGGGTCCACCTCCCGCTCCGGCGGCGGTGGCGGCGGTGGCGGGGTCGTCCCGCCCCGGCGGCCCGGCGGCAACGAGTACCCCGGCCGCAAGAAGATCCGTCCCCGCTGGGGGCGCATCGCGCTCGTCTCCGGCGCCGCGATCATGGTCCTGGCGCTGCTCGCCGGCGTCGGCGCCTACGCCTACTACCGCTACGTCGACGCGGGCCTGCAGCGCGACGACCCGTTCTCGGAGATCACCAACGGCCGACCCGCCAAGGTCGCCGACGGCGCGCTCAACATCCTGCTGCTCGGCAGCGACTCCCGCGACCCCGACAACAAGGGCAAGGCCGGCGAGTGGCGGACCGACACCATGATCGTGATGCACATCCCGGCGAGCCACGACAAGGCGTACCTGGTCTCCATGCCCCGCGACCTGTACGTGTACATCCCCAAGAGCAAGTCGACGCCGTACGGCGACACCAACGCCAAGCTCAACGCGTCGTTCTCCTGGGGTGGCACGCCGCTGACCGTCGAGACGATCGAGAAGTACACCAACGTCCGCCTGGACCACGTGCTGCTCATCGACTTCGGCGGCTTCAAGCAGGTCATCGACGCCCTCGGCGGCATCGACATGAACATCGAGTCCGACATCACCTCCGTCCACCCGCCGAAGCGCAAGTTCAAGAAGGGCATGAACCACTTCAACGGCGACGAGGCCCTCGACTACGCCCGGCAGCGTTACCAGTTCCCCGACGGCGACTTCGCCCGCATGCGCCACCAGCAGCAGATGATGAAGGCGATCCTCGACAAGGCGGTCAGCTCCGGCACCGTCAGCAACCCGTCGAAGCTCAACTCCTTCCTCAAGGCGATCACCAAGGCGATGACCGTCGACAAGGACTTCTCGCTCGCCGACATGGCCCTGCAGTTCCGCAACCTGCGCAGCGACGACCTGACGTTCCTGGTCAGCCCGCACGACGGCAGCAAGAAGATCAACGGTGAGGACGTGGTCGTGCCCAACAAGGCGAAGGCCGAGGCGCTCTACACCGCGATCCGCACCGACAAGATGGCGGACTGGGCCGCCACCAATGCCCCGAAGCCCGCCGCGAGCGGCTCGGCGCCCCCGTCAACGAAGGCGACCACCAAGAAGTGATTATTCCGGCATCCCGGGCATGTCTCCCCACCTGTGGGGTTGCATGCCCGGGCTGTCGTAAAGATCTCATTGCAGGAGTCACCCTTGACCGAGTAGAAAACGCCTGATTGGTGGGATCTCTTCGGATCTTGTGCAGTGACGCTGGTCGGCACGATCCCCGCCGCGAACGTAGACTCGGATAAATCCCCGCCGCCGTGCGGGCACGCAGTCGGGGGCGACATGCAGCAGGACCAGGATCCGCCGGTGAAGCCTGAGGAAGGGCCGGCGGCGTCGGTTGACGCGACTTCGAGTGACACGTCCTCGCGCGCGGCCGACGAAGTTCCCCCCGCCGTCACCTCCGCGGGTCCGGATATGTCGGATTCTTCCGGCGAACCTGCCTCCGTGTCCGGCGATTCAGGCGAGGCCGCCGCCTCCGCATCCGCGCCCGCTTCAGAGAAAGCCGCCGCCTCTGGTGATGCCGAGGAAGGCGCCGCTGAGGAGACCGCCGCCTCCGGTGCTTCCGAGACCGCTGCTTCCGAGGCCGCTGCTTCCGAGGCCGCTGCTTCCGAGGCCGCTGCTTCCGAGACCGCCGCCTCCGGCTCCTCCGAGGCGACCGCTTCAGGGGATGCGGACGGTGACGCCGGCGATGCCGGTACACCTGCCGAAAACGCCGACAGTGCGGCATCGGACGTCGCCGCCGCCGCGAAGCCCCTCACCCGCAGGCAGAAGCGCAAGGCCCGCAAGGCCGCCCTGCCCGGACGCGACCCCATCTGGGCCAAGCTCCTCGTCGTCGTCGGCGCGATCCTCGTCCTCGTCTCCGCCACCGCCGTCACCGGCTCGCAGGTCCTCGCCAGCCGGTACAGCAACAGCGTCCACCAGGAGAAGCTCCTCGGCGCCAACTCCCGCGCCGGCAACGACGACAAGAAGGAAGAGCGCCGCAGCGCCATCACCGGCCCGCTCAACTTCCTGCTCCTCGGCTCCGACCTGCGGGCCAAGGACCCCGAGGACGGGCAGCGCTCCGACTCGATCATCATCGTGCACATCCCGGCCAGCCTCGACCGGGCGTACCTGCTGTCGATCCCCCGCGACCTGCGCGTGAAGATCCCCGCGTTCGAGCCCACCGGGTTCCGCGGCGCCAGCCACGAGAAGATCAACGGCGCGTTCCAGTACGGCGGCGGCGGCACGGGCGGCGTCCAGCTCCTCGCCGAAACCCTCACCGAACTGCTCGGCATCCACTTCGACGGGGCCGCCATCGTCAACTTCGACGGCTTCAAGGCCGCCGTCGACATCCTCGGCGGCGTCGACATGTGCATCGACCAGAAGGTCACCTCGATCCACCTCGGCTACGACGACAAGGGCAACTACCTGTCACCCGAGCACGGCGGCCGCCCGGCGGTGTACAACGTCGGCTGCCACCACCTCGAGTCGTGGCAGGCCCTCGACCTGGTCCGGCAGCGCAAGAGCCTCGCCAACGGCGACTACGACCGGCAGAAGAACCAGCAGAAGTTCATCCGCGCCATCCTCGCCAAGGCCCAGCAGCAGAACCTGACCACCAACCCGATCGCCCTCGACAAGTTCATCCGGGCCATCGGCAGCGCCCTCACCGTCGACACCAACGGCGTCGCCCTCGAGGAGCTCATGTTCGGGCTGCGCAACGTCCGCCCCAGCAGCCTGGTCGGCCTCACCGTGCCGTCCGAGCCGCAGGACATCGGCGGCATCTCCTACGTCGTCGCCCTGGAAGAGGCGCAGACGCTGTACAGCGCGATGACGAACGACTCGCTCGACTCGTGGGCGGTGGAGAACCCCACCTGGGTCAACCCGATCTGAGCCTCTTATAGGCTGGGACCGTGTTCAGGGGATCCGCTGTGCCGACCATCACGGTCGACGAAGTCGCTGCCGACGCCTACCTCCTCGACGTCCGCGAGGACGACGAGTGGACCGCCGGCCACGCACCCGACGCCCACCACCTGCCGATGATGCAGATCCCGACGCGGATCGAGGAGATCCCCGCCGACCGCGACGTCATCGTCGTCTGCCGCGTCGGCGGCCGCTCCGCGCAGGTCGTCGCCTACCTGCAGCAGCAGGGGCTCACCCGCGCCACCAACCTCGACGGCGGCATGTCCGACTGGGCGGCCGCCGGCCGGCCCATGGTGAGCGAGGACGGCGGTGCTCCCCGGGTCGCCTGAGCGGCCGTGGGTGTTCGCGCACCGGGGCTCGTCATTCCGGCACGCCGAACACACCCTCGACGCCTACCTCCTCGCCATCGAGGAAGGCGCCGACGGCCTCGAATGCGACGTCCGGCTGACCCGCGACGGCCACCTCGTCTGCCTCCACGACTCCCGCATCGACCGCACCAGCGACGGCCGCGGACGCGTCAGCGTGCAGACCCTCGCCGACCTCGACCGCTTCGACTTCGGCTCGTGGCGCACCGACCTGCCCGAGTCACCCGACGAGCTCATCACCGAACGCAAACTCGCCGACGACCAGTGGCGCGGCCGGGTCCTCACCCTCGACCGGCTCCTCGGCCTCGCCGTCGACGCCGGCCGGCCCATGCGGCTGCTCATCGAGACGAAACACCCCACCCGCTACGGCGCCGCCGTCGAAACCGCGCTGCTGAAGCTCCTCCGCCGGTACGGACTGGACCGCCCCAGGGAGGAACAGCCCGTCCACGTCACGATGATGTCGTTCTCCGCCAACGCCGTGCGCCGGGTCCGGCAGCTCGCACCCGCCCTACCCACCGTCATGCTCATCGACGTCTGGTCCGTGCCGAGCCGCATCGGCTGGCTCCCGCCCGGCAGCAGCATCGGCGGCCCCGGGGTCTCGCTCCTGCGCGCCTCCCCCGAGCTCGTCGAACGCCTCCACCGGCGGGGGTTCCCCGTGTACGTGTGGACCGTCAACGAACCCGACGACGTCGACCTGGTGGTAAAACTCAAGGTCAACGGCATCATCTCCGACCGGCCCGCATTCGTGATCGAACGGCTCAAGGAAATGGGCCTGCGCGACTGACCACTGCGGAATCCGTCGTCACGCCCATCGAGGTCGCCGGAATCGCACGTCGAGAAGTTTGGGCGTTGGGCTTTCAAAGCGAAGCGTGGGGAGGCAGACTCGCATCATGGTCGATGCTCGCGGTCCGGTCGACGCCACCGCCGTGTTCGGCGGCCTGGCCGAGATCGCCGAGCAGCTCTCGACCGGTGACGGCGGGCTCCCCGCACTCCAGCGCACCGTCGACGTCACCGTCGACGCGACCGGCGCGGCAGGGGCAGCCTTCGTCGAATACGGCCACGACAGCGGCCGCGTCGTCGCCGCCGCGGGAGCGCTCGACTGGTCCCTCGGCCGCCCGGTCGACCTCATCCACCCGACGCTGCGCGGCCTGCTGCAGTACGGGTCCAGGGTCCGCGAGCTCCCCGTCGACCTGCTCGGCACCGTCGGCGGCGAACACCTCCGCGGGCGCGGCCTGCACCGCTTCGTCGCCGCCGAGGTCACCGCCGGCAAGACCGCCGTCGGGGTGCTCGTCGGCGGCTACCGCGACACCGAAGGCACCGCCGGCGCCGGCGAGCGCGCCGCCCTCGCCTTTCTCGCGGGGCTCGTCGGACTCCAGTACTCCCTGGGGCGGGGCCTGCCGATCCACGAGGGCGGGCCGGTGCTCGACCCCGTGGGGGAGCCGTTCGCCCTGCTCGACGCCGACCATCTCGTGCGCACCTGGAACCCCGCCGCCGCCCTGCTCACCGCGCGCTCACCCGAGGCCGCGATCGGCGAGCCGTGGCCCTTCCCGTTGCCTTTGACCAGCGGCGGTTCGGTCGCCGGCGCCGAGATCGTCGAGCATCAGATGGCCTGCGGCACGTGGATTCAGATCCGCGCCGCCACCGTGCCCGGCTCCGCCGACATCGCGGTGTCGTTCCGCGCCCGGGCCGACCAGCCCTCCGACGGCAGGGACCTGTTCATCGCCCTCACCGGGCACGAGCTGCGGACCCCGATCACCGTCATCCGCGGGTACGCCGACACGCTCGTCGAGCACTGGGAGTCCCTCGACGAGGGCTCCCGCCGCGAGGCGGTGTACGTCGTCGGCCAGCGCGCCCGCGAGCTCAGCAGGCTCGTCGACCGCCTCCTGAACGCCGTCGGCGACGAGGCCACCCCGGGCGACGCCTCGGCGCTGCTGCCGTTCGACCTGATCGACACCCTCACCACCGCGGTCGACGATCTGAGCCCGGAGCAGCGCCGCACGCTGGCCGTTTCACTGCCGCAGTCCTTGCCGAAGGCCCTGGGTGAGCGCGCCACCCTCGCTACGATCCTTGCGGAATTCGTCACGAATGCGGGTAAATACTCACTGAATTGGGTAGAAGCGGATCTGACCGCGGGTGCAGACGAGCAGTCAGTCTGGTTCAGGATCGCCGACCGAGGCATCGGCATCCGCCCGGAGCACGTCGAGCGGGCGTTCGAGCGTTTCTGGCAACTGGAGACCGGCGACCAACGCACCCGCGGCGGCGTCGGACTGGGGCTGTATCTGGTGCGTAGGATCGTTGAGCGTCAACATGGATGGGTATCGTTGCGTCCACGCCAAGGCGGCGGGACCGTCGCCGAGGTGCGACTGCCCCGCGCCGACGCAGATGCCCTCGGGGAGGCTTGAGATCGTGTCCACAACCATCGCGGAGCGCGCCTGGTGCGTCGTGGTGCCCCACCACGCCCGGGGCGCCCACCTTGCCCGCCACCGCCTGGCCCACGAGCTCGACACCCTCGTCACCGCGGACCGCCTCGACGACGCCGTCGCCATCGCCGCCGAACTCGTCGGCAACGCCGTCCGCCACGCCGCCCCCCTCCCCGGCGACGTCATCCGCGTAGCCTGGCGCCTGCTCCCCGACGACACGCTGGAGATCCGCGTGACCGACGGCGGCTCCCCCGCAGGCCCCGAGCTCCGCGTAGCCGCCCCCGACGCCGTCGACGGCCGCGGCCTGACCATCGTCGCCGCCCTGGCCACCCACTGGGGCGTCGAACGCGACGGCCTAGGCCAATGCGTCTGGGCCACGCTGTAATTCCCGCTGTAACTCCCCCACCGCTTCGCGGCGGGGCCCCGGCGGGGGTTCCCACCCGCACCCCCATGCTCGCTGCGCTCGCACTGCCAGCGCTGTCGCGCGGCAGCCTCACGCGCGTGCGCGCGGCATGACGGCGCCAGCCTGACCCCGGTCCCCGGACTGGGCGACTCCGTGGGCTCGAAACCTGCGATGCCTCCCGGACTGGTCGACTCCAAGGGTTTCGACGCCCGCGATGTTTCCCGGGCTGGCCGGCCCCTGGGCCCCGACGTTCGCGATCCGGCCATGGGACCGTCCAGCCGCCGGACCGCCGCGGGACCGTCCAGCCGCCGGACCGCCAGCGCGGGCACGCCTGGACGGCGACCCGCTGCACGTGCCCCGGCCCGGCCGACCAGTGGGTTGTCGGTGCTGGGTCGAGATTCCCGCACGCGTCGCGTTTCCACCTTCGCGCGTTCCCGCACAAGCGCGGAAGCCACCATGCGCGCGGAAGGTCGTCGAAGTTCGCGCGGGCGCGAGGACTTCGTCGAACTGGGCGCCGCTGGCAGGGGTGGCGGCCGAATGGCGGCCGAGTGAAGCAGATGCGGGCCGGTTGGTCGCTGCCTGGCTGATCTACAGCAACCTTACACCCGCCGAACTAATTGACCTTTCGCATGTGACCGTCTGCGACGGGTCGGTGCGTCTGCGTGGGGGGTGTGGCGCTGTACAGAGTCCAACCGAGATTACCGTCGTCGAGTGGCAGCTGCGGCTGGGCGACATTTCCGACTTGTCGGTCAGGTGATGGCGCTGGTGGGTGAGTGACGCGCCCGGGGTGGTGGGTCTTTGCCCGTGGGGGTTTCGGACCGCCTAGGCTGGGTCGCCGTGAGCAAGCGAGCGAAAACCCCCCGTGGCCGGTCCGCCGAGGGCGAGAAGCGCCAGAAGATCCGTGACGTGTACGTCGGACGGCCGTTCGAGGGGCTGGCCGACGAGCCGGAGTGGATCGCGCTGCGTGAGCTGGTGCCGGCCGCCTCGGCGCCGCTGAAGCTGGCGCCTGAGCTGGCCGAGAAGTACGGCGACCGGCCCGTCATTCTCGCCACCGTGCTGCCGATGGCGTGGCCGGCGATGACGAAGCCCGACGGGCGGGTGTTCATCGGGCTGCAGCGGCACGTGCAGTCCGGGGACGTGTCCCGTGACCTGGCCGTGGCGCTGCAGTGCGCGCTGGACACGCCGACCGGGCAGACGGTCAACATCCCGGCGCTGCCGGGGGTCGGGCCGCGGCTGCAGGACGTGATCGTCAACGCGCCGCTGGACATCACCGTGCACACGGGCTTCGAGTTCTGGCTCGAGGACAACGCCACCGACGACCCGAACGTGCGGGCGTCGCTGGAGCGGGCCAACGCGAGCATCTTCCCGACGGTCCGTCTGTCGGCGGCGCCAGCGACGTACTGGTGCCGCGTCACCGACCGGGCCCACGTCCGGCTCGTCCTCGGCGACGACGAGGACCGGGCGCTCGACGCGCTGTCGCGGCTGTCGGCGGGTGGCGGGCTGCTGCTCGGCGACAACACCAAGTTCGCCGGCATGTTCCGCGCGCACGGGCTCCTCGCGCCCGTGTGGGACCTGCCGCTCGAGGTGGACGCCGAGGAGTGGGAGGCGCCGGTCGCCGAGTTCACGAAGCGGTACGCCGAAGCCCTCGCCGTCAGCGAGCCGCTGACCGCCGCCGAGCGGCGCAGCAAGCAGGGGCTGCTCGGCCGCCTCCAGCCGCTGCGCTGATCAAGCGTCAAGCGGACGAAGCGGACGACGCCCGCATGCGGGCGAAGCTCGCACCACCGGCGTTGATCAAGCGTCAAGCGTCGAGCATCAAGCGGACGAAGCCCGCACGATCGGTGCGGACATGCAACGCGGACCTCCCCGGCCCGAGCCCAACTCGGAGCCGGGGATCCGGATCACCTCGATCCCGTGCCGCTCCAGCTGGGCGTTCGTCTCGGTGTTTCGCTCGTACGCGACGCAGAGCCGCGGACCGATCGCCAAGGTGTTGTTGCCGTCGTCCCACTGCTCACGCTCGGCGGTGACCGGGTCGAGGCCGGTGTCGATGATCCGCAGGGTGTCGATCCGCATGGCCTTCGCGGCGGCGACGATGAACGGCTCCGGCCCGCTGACGACGAGCTCGTCGAGCTGCAGGTCGGTGCTGGTGACGGTCCACGCCCGCAGGGTGCTGGCGACGTTCGGGTACATGACGACCGCGTCGACGTCGACCATGGTGCACACCGTGTCGAGGTGCATGGTGGCCCGCTCCTGCGCGATCGGCACGACCAGGACCGTATGGGCGAGGCCGCGCTCGAAGCAGCGCCTGGCGAGCCGCTCGGCACCGGCCGGCCGGGTGCGCTCGCCGACGCCGACCGCGAGCACGCCCGGCGCCAGCAGCAGCACGTCGCCGCCCTCCAGGTGCTCCAGCCCAGGCTCGTACACCAGCGGCGTCCCGGAGAAGCGAGGATGGTGCCGATAGATCGCGTGGGTGAGGGTGGTCTCCCGGCGGCGGGCGTGCATCGCCAGGCTCGTCACCGCGACCTGACCCCCGATCCAGACCGATGAATCGCGCGTGAACAGCAGATTCGGCAGCGGGTCGATGACGAAATCGGTCCGGTCCATCAGCGCGTGTACGAGACCACCGCCCGCCCGCAGCTCCGCCCGCGACAGCCCGGCGATGAGCGTGGTCGCGAGGCCGGCCGGGTCGAGCGCGGCCAGGTGCGCGGCGACGTGGCCGCGCAGGGTGTCGCCGAGCCGGACGTCGTCGAGGACGGCCCGCGTGACCTCCTGGCGGGCGGCCGGCAGGGTCAGGGTCTCGGCGAGCAGCTCCGAGACGTACAGCACCTCGACGCCATGAGTGCGCAGCGCTTGTGCGAACGTGTCATGCTCTTCCTGGGCCCTTCCGACCCACGGGATTCCGTCGAAGAGCAGCGAGTCGTTGTTTCGCGGGGTCAGCCGGGCGAGCTCGGCGCCCGGACGGTGCAGCAGCACCGTGCCGAGCCGGCCGACCTCGCTGTCGACGTGATGAAGGCTCACCGATTCAGACTAACGGCTGACCCGATATCCGCCGGTTGGGCGCTATCTGCAAATTCATGAGACGTCGTGAATGTGGCATTCATCCCAGTCATTCCGAGTCTTTCACCCATCCAAGTATGCTGGTTCGGCCCACAAACACGTACGGTGTTTGAACACACACGCAACCGAGCGGCGACTTGGAGGTGTGCGAGATGACCGAGCTGCTGCACCGTAGTGGCAAGGATTCGCAGCCCGAAGGGTTTGACGATCGCATCATTGTTGATGCCGGCCGGACTTCCCCCATCGACTGGATGCGCGAGCGACGCGCCGAGCGCGGCGCCCGCCGGGAAGAGGCAGGGCACAACCGTCTGTACCGCAGAATGGGCAGCCTCATCGGCCGCCTCGGCGAGGACTGGCACGTCCTGGACCTGCGCGAGCTGACCGGCGCCGAGCGCCGCTCGTTCCTCGCCATGGGGCCCGGCGGCGTGTTCGCGGTGACGGTCAAGGACCACGGCCGCAGCCGCGTCTCGTTCGCGGGCGACATCGTGCAGATCGACGGCAAGCGCCCCAAGTACGTCGAGGAGACCCGCGCGGAGGCCAAGGCCGCCGCGGAGGCGCTCTCCCGCAGCGCCGGGGTGTCGATCCCGGTCATGCCGATCCTGGCGTTCGCCGGCACCGGCAAGATCAGCTTCTACGGGGTGCCGAAGGGTTGTCTCGTCACCGCGTACCACGAGCTGCCGCGCGTCCTGAACGCCCGGGGAATGCGGCTCGCCGGCGACACCGTCGACAAGGTGTTCTCGCTCGCGCTGCACCCGGCGACGTGGTCCTCGCAGTCCTACGCCGCCTTCGCCGACAGTTACCGCTGGTACAAGGACGGTGAACGCGTGGGCACTGACAAGCGGGGTGACGCGGAGTAGCCTCTGCGGCGTGGAGCCGCTCGACATGAAGCGCCGGATTGAGCAATCGCTGGGGACCGATCAGCCGCTGAATGATGCGATGATGTCTTCGCTGCGCGGACGCGTCCGCCGCACCGGTGCCTGAGGAGGCGCTGTGGCGCATGTCGAGCTGTCCATCTCCGACCCACACCTGACCCGCTCGCCCGACGGGCGCGCGTCCGACTTCGGTGAGGTCGAGTCCGACGATGTCGATGCGGGTCTGGCCCAGTCGTCCATCGAGTCGTCCCTCGACCGCTGGGCGGCGACCGTCGCCGAAGCGGCCGAGCCGAGCCTCGTGATCGACGACAAGGCGGTCATCGTCGCCGTGTCCGCGTCGTTCGAGGACCTGCTGGGGCTCACCGAGTCCGCCATCGACCGCCCGCTGGTCGACGGCGTCCTGCAGCTGCTCGACTTCGGCGACGGCGGCGCGCTCGACGCGTCCGAGATCAACAAGACGCCGCCGCTGCTCGCCCTGTCCTCCGGCCGGCTCGCCCGCGGGCTGCTCCGGGTGCGCTGCGCGACCGGGCCGCGCACGTTCGACGCGATCGCGACCCCGCTGCTGCAGGACGGCCAGGTCGTCGGCTCGCTGACGTTCTTCAGCGCCGTCTAGAGCGCCGTCCAGGCGGCTCCGGTCGAGCGTCGTTCACGAATACGACCTCGTCCGGGGGGAAGCACGTGGCCTGGCTCACGGCTACCGCCACGCAACGCGTTCGCACCGTACGCTCCTTGTCATGTTGGACCTCGAGGTGCTGCCAGGCGACTACGCGATCGCGCGGTTGCCGGCCGGGTCGCCCCTGCCGGCTGGCTTCACCGAGGCCGCCGCGGCGGGCCAGGACGTCATCTCCGTGACATGGACACCCGACGAGGTCTCCATCCTGTGCCCCGCCGACCAGGTCCCGGAGGGTGCCTCGGTGGAGACTCCGTGGCGCTGCCTGCGCGTCGCCGGGCCGGTCCAGCTCGCCCTCACGGGCATCCTCGCCTCGATCGTCACGCCGCTCGCCGACGCCCGGGTCAACATCTTCGCGTTCTCCACCTTCGACACCGACTACGTGCTGGTGCCGTCGGTCCGGCTCGGCGAGGCACTCGCCGCCCTCGATGCCGCCGGCCACCGGGTGTCCACCGCCGGCACCGTCTGACGCGCTTCGAGGAGGGCGGGCGGGCCGGCCGGACGTTTCGACGGCTCCGGCGCCGCATGAACGGCGGGAAACCGGCACCCTACGATGTCCTGCATGCGCACTGCGGCCGCTGTGCTTACGATCGTCAGCCTTGGATGCCTGCTGTCCGGCTGCACGCGGTCGGACGATGACGCCGGGCCGCTGCTGCCGCCCGTGTCGCACCAGCCGGCACGCACCGCCAGCCCCACGCCGGTCAGCACGCCCAACGTGCCGCCTGGGCGCACCGCCACGGCCGGCACCCCGTCCGCCCGGCCCAGCTCGAGCGTGACGCCGTTCTCCGAGGCGTACGTGTCGCAGTGCAACGGCCGTCCGAGCGGTGAGCAGGTCATCGCTGCGGTCCGCCGGGCGCGGCCCGGGCTCCCCGCCGGGAGCGGGCTGACCGTGAAGAGCGGTCCACTGTGTGCGGGGGTCTGGCAGTACACCATCCTCACCGTCGCAAACGCCGAGCCGCTGCAGATCATGTCCAAGGGCGCACCGGCCGCGCTCACCATCGTCACCGCCGGCACCGACCCGTGCAGCGTCGAGGTGAAAGCGACCGCGCCACCGGCGCTGCTGAGCGCCGCGAGTTGCTGAGCGACTAGGCTTGACACATGCCTGGTGTGCCGCCGACGCGGTTCGTGTACCTGGGGCCTGAAGGCACGTTCTCGGAGCAGGCGCTCAAGACCGTCCCGGCCGCCGACCGCGGGGTGCTCACCCCGGCCCGCAGCGTCCCGGAAGCCCTCGACGCGCTGCGCGCCGGTGAGGCCGACGCCGCGCTCGTCCCGCTGGAGAACTCGATCGGCGGCCAGGTCGGCGTCACGCTCGACGAGCTGGCCAACGGCGAGCCGCTGATCATCACGCGCGAGGTCGTGCTCCCGGTGCAGTTCGTCCTCGCCGCCGCAGAGGACCGGCCGCTGGACACCGTCAGGTCGGTCGCGGCCCACCCGCAGGCGAGCGCCCAGTGCCGCAAGTGGCTGCGCGACCACGTCCCGCAGGCGGCGGTTGTCGATGTACTGTCCAACGCCACCGCCGCGATCGGCGCCGGCAGCGGCGAGTTCGACGCCGCGATCTGCGCCGCCATCGGCGCGAGCCGGTACAAGCTGCACGTCCTGGCGAAGGACATCGCCGACAACGCCGGCGCGATGACCCGCTTCGCGCTCGTGTCGCGCCCCGGTCCGCCACCCCCGCCGACCGGCGACGACCTGACGACGCTCGCCGTCTACATCGCCCACGACCGGGTCGGCGCGCTGCTCGCCGTGTTGACCGAGCTGTCGGTCCGCGGGATCAACATGACCAGGATCGAGTCACGCCCGACGGGCGAGCGCCTCGGCCGCTACGTGTTCTTCCTCGACTGCGGCGGCCACGTCGCCGAGGCCCCGATGGGCGAGGCGCTGCAGGGGCTGCGCCGCGTCTGCGCCGACGTGCGGTTCCTCGGCTCGTACCCGCGCGCCTCCCACGGCGACCCGCCACCCCGCCGCGCCCCAGGCCTGTCCGGCGACGACTTCACCGCCGCCGCCCGCTGGCTCTCCGAGATCCGCAACGGCGCCTGACCCGCCGCCGCACTGATTGTGACCGCCGCGACCGCGGAGGGTGACAGCGGCATGGTCGTGCGCCGGCGGAGAACGCCGGAGGGGTGGGCAGAAGCGGGGTCGAAGGATGGGCGGGGTGGCCCACCCTTCGACCGTGGCTGGTTGGGCTGGTTGGCGGTCAGCCGCCGAGGCTGCCGAGGAGGCCGCCGCTGCTCGCCTGCTGGGCGGACGGCTTGCCCTCGCTGGGCTGGACGATGACGAAGCCCTGGCCCTGCAGCATCAGCTGGAAGAGCTCACCCGAGCCGCCGCGCAGCATCGACTTGAGGCTCTGGTTCTTCTGGATGCTGGTCTGCAGGCTGCTCGACCAGCCGACAACCGCGTCGGTGTCGACCAGGACGGGGGCCTGCGGGCTCACCGGGATGATGATCGGGGCGCCCTGGGTGAGGATCGCGAGCCTGCCCTGGCCGGTGAAGACGCTGTTGAAGAGGCCGCCGCCGAACATGCCGGCGCCCTTCACCATCTGGATGTCGTACCGCAACGAGGGGTCGAAGCAGAGGACGTTCTTGCCGTTGATGGACAACGCGTCATTGGGCTCGATGTCGAGGATGTGGCAGTCGGAGGCGGCGTCGGCGAACCACACCTCGCCCTGTCCACGCACGGCCATGAGGGACAGGCCCTCACCGGTGACCGCGCGCTTGAGGAAGTTTCCGACGCCCTGGCTTTTCACCTCGAACTGGAGGTTGCCGCGGAAGGCGACCATGGCACCCTGACGGGCCAGGACCTCGCCGTTCACGGCGTACTTGACGCACTTGGAGTGCTGCAGGCTCATGCCTGCCTGGGTTGGGGGCTGGGCCATGTTCTCGGCCTTGAAGATGTCACCGCGCACGCTGCGCAGCGTAACCGGTCCCCCAAGGGCTCGCGGAGCTGCCGTTACAAAAGCGCGACCCAACTGCACTCAACTGCCGAGCAGGTTGCCCAGGACCCCGCCCTGCCCCTGTTGTCCCTGGCCACCGGCGAGACCCTGGGGCGGCTCCTCCGACGGCTGGACGACGACGAAGCCCTGGCCCGCGAAGCTCATCGTGAAAGCCTCACCGGTGCTGCGGCCCAGCAGCGTGCCGATGCCGAGCTGGTCGGCGCGGTGGTAGCCGGTCTGCAGGCCCGCGGACCAGCAGATCGCGGCCTGCGGGTCGACGTACGTGGGCGCGTCGACGGTCAGCACCACCGGGGTGCCCTTCGTCGTGATCGCGAGCCGGCCCTGACCGGTGAACACGCAGTTGAACAGGCCCGCCGACGACAGCATGCCGACTCCTTGGACCATTCTCACGTCGTACTGCAGCGACGAATCGAACGCGAGGACGTTGGCGCCGTTGATGGAGATGGCGTCGCCCTGCTCCAGGTCGATGAGGTGGACGTCGGCGGAGCGGTCGGCGAAGAACACGTCGCCGCGGCCGGTGACCTTCATGAGCGGGATGCCCTCGCCGGTCAGCTTCGACTTCAGCCACTTGCCGACCCCGCCGGAGCCGAGCGCCTGGAACGTCACCTGACCCTGGTAGGCGATCATCGTGCCGGTCCGGGCCATGATCTCGCCGTTGAGCTCGGCCTTGAGCATCTTGGAGTTCTGCAGCCGGAGGCCGGGCTGCTGCGACTCCTTCTCCAGGTTCTCCGTGGCGAACAGCGCACTACGCATCAGGAAACCCCCTAGCCCCAGCCGAGCGCGTGGAGGCGCCGGTCGTCGATGCCGAAGTGGTGGGCGATCTCGTGGACCACGGTGATCGCGACCTCGTCGACGACGTCGTCCTCATCGTCACAGATGGCGAGGATCGGGTTGCGGTAAATGGAGATCCGGTCGGGCAGCACGCCGGAGTAGTCCCAGCCGCGCTCCGTCAGCGAGAACCCCTCGTACAGGCCGAGCAGGTCCGGCTCGCCGGGCGGCGGGTCGTCGACGACCAGGATCACGACGTTGTCCATGAGGTCGAGCAGCTCCTCGGGGACCTCGTCCAGGGCCTCGCCCACGAGCTCCTCGAAGCGCTCCTTGCTCATCTGCACTGGCATGTCAAAGAGGGTCCCCCATGGCGGGGGACCCTCTCAAGGGAGATCCCTGACGAGCGCGGTGCTCAGACGAGCTGCGCGTCCAGGGTGATCTCGACGGCGGCGAGCGCCTTGGAGATCGGGCAGCCGGCCTTGGCGTCCGTGGCCTGCTTCTCGAACTCGGCCGCGTCGATGCCGGGAACGTCACCGCGGGTGGTCAGGTCGATCCGGGTGATGGCGAAGCCGCCCTCGACCGGGCCGAACTGCACCGCCGCGGACGTCTCCACGGAGGTGGGCGTGAAGCCGGCCTTGGCCAGGCCGTTGGACAGCGCCATCGAGTAGCAGGCGGCGTGCGCGGCCGCGATCAGCTCCTCGGGGTTGGTGCCCTGGCCGCTCTCGAAGCGCGAAGGGAAGGAGTAGGAACCCTGGAAGGTGCCCGAGCCGGTCGAGACGGTGCCGGCGCCGGACTTGAGGTCGCCCTCCCAGCGGGCGGATGAAGTGCGAGTAGGCATGAACCAGACGCTAGCCCATTCCGTGTGTTCCTTGGGACGAGCTCGGCAGTCTTGGGAGGGATCAAGTTGATGCAGCGCAAACTGGTGCAGATCGGCGGCCTGCTGGCCGTGGTCGGCCTGCTCACCGGCATTGCCTCGATCTTCGTGCCGTGGGTGCAGCAGCTGGTGGTGACGGGGTCCGGGCGCCGGGCCCAGCAACGCCTCGACAGCCTCACCGTGCTCAACATCCGCATGGGGCTCTGGTACGTGATTCTGCTGCTCACCCTGATCGCGGTACTCGGCGCGGCGGTTCTCGGCGCGAACCAGGGCCGCAAGTTCGCCGGCCTCGCCGGGCCGGTCCTGTCGCTGGTGACCGCATCGGTCGTAGTGAGCCTCATCACCACGTTCGACGGTCAGCTCGCCGGGCCGGGCCGGATCGCGGATGTGGGCACGTCAGCGGGCAGCTGGCTGGCGCTCGCGGCGATGCCGCTGCTCGGGTTCGCCTGCGGGCTGATCGCGATCGGCCGCGCGCGCCGGCATGTTTCCGCGCCGGCGGGTGTTGCCGGTGAGCATGACTGATCTCAATGTGGGGGTCCTCGGCACCGGCATGGTCGGCGACGCGATCGCGACCAGGCTGGTCGAGGTGGGGTATGACGTCGTCATGGGTTCCCGCGAGGCCACCAACCCGAAGGCCGTCGCCTGGGCCGAGCGGACCGGCGGCCGGGCCGGCACGTTCGCCGACGCGGCCGCGCACGGCCAGCTGATCTTCAACGCCACCCCGGGCAACCTGTCGCTCGACGTGCTGCGCGCCGCCGGCGACCTGACCGGCAAGGTCCTCGCCGACATCTCCAACGACCTCACGGCCGCGGCGGTGAAGCCCGTCGCCGCCGGCCTGCAGGAGGCGTTCCCCGAGCTGAAGGTCGTCAAGACGCTCAACACCGTCAACGCCGACATCATGGTGCGCCCCGACCTGCTGTCCGAGCCGCACAACATCTTCGTCGCCGGCGACGACGCCGGGGCGAAGACCCTGGTCAAGGGGGTGCTGGCGAAGTTCGGCTGGCCCGAGGGCGACGTGCTGGACCTCGGCGGGATCGACAAGGCGTTCGCGATGGAGCAGTACCTGCCGATGTGGCTGGCCGTCTGGGGCGTCAAGCAGGATCTTCGGTTCAACCTGAGGTTCGTTTCCTGAGCTACCCTGCGCGGTATGTCTGAGCCGGCTGCTTTGGATTCCGTCGACGATCGCGGGCGCGACGGTGGCGAGCGTGGCCCCGGCCCGGTCGGCATGGCCCTGCTCGTCTCGGGGTTCGTGCTGGCCGCGGCCGCCCAGTACCTGCCGTGGGCGTCGGTCGACCTGCGGTCGGCGGCCGGCGGGGAGGACGAGGTCTCCGGGCCCGTGCCGGCCAGCATCGAGCTCGACCTGGCCAGCTTCAACAACGGCCACGTCATCGCATACCTCGTCACCGTCGCGCTCGCCCTCGTCGGCGTCGGCGTGCTGGCGGCGACCCGCGGCCCGGTCCGCCGGGCCGCGGCGGCCGCCGCGCTGGGCCTGCTCGCCGGCAACGCGCTCGTGCTCGTCGGGCTCAAGAAGGCCATCGAGCACGTCGGGGGCAGCGCGCTGGTGTCGTACCGGCTGCCGGAGGAGACCATCCACATCGGCGCCGGGTATCCGCTGGCGATCGCCGCGACCGTCCTGCTGGCCGCGGGGGTGCTGACCGCCGCCCGGATGCTGCCGGACACCGGCCGCCGGCGCCGCGTGGACGAGCCGCACGACGGCACCGAACCGCTCGAGCTGACCGTCACCCCGCTGCAGTGATGTCCTCATCAGGACGTCGTACGTTCGGTTGAGATTTACTCGCATGGTGTGACCTTGGCTGACTGCGGAGGTACGGTTGCTGCCCCGCTGACGCGGAAGGAGCACCGAATGCGCAGTTTGCCCAAGCTCATCGCGACCGACCTCGACGGCACGCTCGTGCGGAGTGACGACACGGTGAGCGCCTACACCCGGGACGTCCTGGAGAAGGTCAAGGCCGCCGGTATCCACATCGTGGGCGCCACCGGCCGCGGCCCCCGCCTGACCCAGCTCGTCCGGTCCGACATCCCGTCCGCCGACTTCCTCGTCATGGGTGGCGGCAGCCGGGTCCTCGACATCCGCGATCCCGCCCACCCGGTCGTCCTGCGCGACGAGCGGCTCGCCGGCGACGCCCTCGCCGAGGTCCTCACCCTGCTCGAGCAGGAGCTCGGCGTCCTGTCCGTGCTCATCGAGGCCGGCGACCACCACGAGGCGCCGCTGTGGGGCGACACCGACCCGCACTGGCGCTACCCCGACGTCGTCGAGGCCCGGGTCCGCGCGGAGTGCCTCACCGGCCCCGTCCTCAAGGGCTTCGCCCGGCACCCCACCTGCGACGTCGACGAGGTGCTCGCCGTCGCGGAGCGCGTCGTCCCCGCGAGCATGGCCACGATCACCCAGGCCGGCCTCGGGTACATCGAGATCTGCCCGCCCGGCGTCGACAAGGCCACCGGCCTGCAGTTCGTCGCCACCGCCCTCGGTATCGACCCCGGCGACATCCTCGTCTTCGGCGACATGCCCAACGACGTGCCCATGTTCCGCTGGGCCGGCTTCGGCCGCGTCGCCGTCGCCAACGCCCACCCGGCCCTGAAGGCCCTCGCCGACGAGACGACGCTCACCAACGACGAGGACGGGGTCGCGACCTACCTCGAAGCTATGTTGAAGCTGTGACGCAGACCCCGCGACTGGTGGCCACCGATCTCGACGGCACCCTCGTCGGCCGGGACCGCACGGTCAGCTCCCGCACCGTCGAGGTGCTCCACCGCCTCGACGCCGCGGGGATCGTGATCGTGCTGGTCACCGGCCGTCCGATCCGGTGGCTGCATCCGGTGTACGACCAGCTGACCGTCCGGCCGATCGCCATCTGCGCCAACGGGGCGGCGACCTACGACCCCAGCACCGACAGCATCGTGCACAGCACCCCGATCGAGCCGGCCACCCTCGCCGAGATCTGCTCCCGCCTGCGCGCCACCGTGCCCGGCGTCGTCTTCGCCGTCGAACGCGACGGTGGCCGTGAGATGCGCCACGAGGAGGAGTTCCCGGTCGGCCCGTGGGAGGTCAACCACGAGTCGGTGGGCCCCGTCACGCACGAGGAGCTCCTGACCCGCCCCGCCGCGAAGCTTCTCGTCCGCGCCGGCGTCCAGCAGCCCGACGAGTTCACCGCCCTGGTCGGCGCGTGCCTTGACGGCCTGGGCGAGGCCACGAACTCCTCCTCCAGCGGCATGGTCGAGGTCTCCGCCGTCGGCGTCACGAAGGCGACGGCGCTCGCCCGGGTCGCCCGCGAGCACGCCGTGCCGTCCGCCGAGGTGGTCGCCTTCGGCGACATGCCCAACGACCTGGCCATGCTCGCCTGGGCCGGCCGGGGCGTCGCCATGGCCAACGGCCACCCCGCCGTCCTGGCCGCCGCCCACGACGTCACCACCGCGACCAACGAGGACGACGGCGTCGCCGTCTACCTGGAGTCCCTCTACCGCTACTGACGCCGCCGGATCATGGGAACGCCACGATCGACAGGCGCCTTCGCGGTCCTGCCGATCGTGGCGGTCTGCAAGGTGTTACAGGTACTGGCCGGTGCCGGAGGGCATCGGCTGACCCGGCGGGGTCTGCACGCCGCCCGGGCCGCCGGTGAGGGCGGGCCGGCCGCGCATCTGCTCGAGCTGGACCCGGGCCGCCATCTGCTGGGCGACCAGCGCCGCCTGGATGCCGTGGAACAAGCCCTCCAGCCAGCCGACCAGCTGCGCCTGGGCGATGCGCAGCTCGGCCTCGCTCGGCGTGGAGTCGTCGTCGAACGGCAGGGACAGCCGCTCCAGCTCGTCGCGCAGCTCGGGGGCGAGACCGTCCTCCAGCTCGGTGATCGACCGGCGGTGGATCTCCTTGAGCCGGCTGCGTCCCGCCTCGTCGAGTGGGGCGGCACGGACCTCCTCGAGCAGCTGTTTGATCATGCTGCCGATGCGCATGACCTTGGCCGGCTGCTCGATGAGCTTGCTCGGGTCCTCCGCACCTTCCTCGTCGCTGGACATGGTGCCGAGCGGACGTCCGTCGGGCCCGACCACCAGCACGGTGCGCGACTCGTCCTGCGCCTCATCTGCCATGGTTCCTAGTCTTGCCTACCCACCGCTCGGGCTACCACAAAGGGGCCCTGTTGCCACGCTTCGTGACGCGTTAATGTCGCCCCGTGACGAGTGACCCCCGCGAGGTGCTCAGCCGGCCCGCCCGACCCGCGGACTTCACGCTGCGATACGGAGAGCACCCCGACCAGCTGGCCGACGTCCGGCTCCCGGCTGTGGCCGGCGCGCCGCTGGTGCTCTTCATCCACGGCGGGTTCTGGCGCAGCGAGTGGGACCGCGCGCACGCCGGGCCGCTCGCCGCGGACCTCGCCAACCGGGGCTACGCCGTCGCGACCGTCGAGTTCCGCCGCACGGGACAGCCCGGCGGCGGCTGGCCCGGCACGTTCTCCGACGTGGCTTCCGCCGCGGTCGCCGTGCCCGACCTGCTCGGCAAGGAGATCGCGCACCGCGGCCTGCGGCCTGTCGCGGTCGACCGGCCGATCCTCGCCGGGCACTCCGCCGGCGGGCACCTCGCCCTCTGGTACGCCGCGGTCGCCCCCGACGCCGTCGGCGGGGTCGTCGCGCTCGCACCCGTGGCCGACCTGGCCCGCGCGCACGAGCTCGACCTGGACGGCGGCGCGGTGGCGGCGCTGCTGGGAGGGTCGCCCGACCGGGTCCCGGAGGCGTACACGGCGGCCGACCCGATGCGCAACCTTCCGTCGAAGGTCCGGACGGTGGTCGTGCACGGCAGCGACGACACGATCGTGCCGGTGGAGCTGTCCAGGGACTACTGCCGCGCCGCCCGCCGGGCCGGCGACGACACCACGCTGGTCGAGCTGGCAGGTGTGGAACACTTCGCTGTGATCGATCCGCTGTCGGCCGCCTGGCCCGCCGTCCTCGCCGCGTTCGGGACGGTAACCCGAGGTGAGGCCGACCTCGCCGATTGACTGTCCGGCGCGATGGCGGTAGAACGCAGCGTGGGTGTCGAGGTCTTCTCGCCGCCGCAGGGTGCTGGGGAGGAAAAGTACGTGTCCCACCTGAACCGCCGCCAGGCGCTCCGACTCTTCGCGGCCGCGGGCGTGGCAGGAGCGGCCACACCGTTACTCTCCGCATGCAGCGACAACTCCAGCAGCACGTCCAACACCGCGCCGCCGCCCGGCCCCCCGGTCAAGCTCGGCATGATCGTGCCGCTGACGGGGTCGCGCAAGGACCTCGGCAACGAGATGGACAACGGCTTCCAGCTGTACCTCAAGCTGCACGACAACAAGCTCGGCAACCGCGAGGTCCAGCTGCTCAAGGTCGACGAGGGCGAGACGCCCGACATCGGCAAGGCCGCCGCCGAGAAGCTGACCAAAGAGGACCGCGTCCTCGCCCTGACCGGCGTCGCGTCCGCCGCGACGATGATGGCGATCCGGGACACCGTCGAGGGCGCCGCCGTGCCGCTCGTCGGGTCCAACGCGTCGCCGACCGCGCTGCAGGGCGCCAACTACATCTGGCGCACCTCGTTCGTCGCCAACGAGCCCGGCCAGGCCATCGGCAAGTGGGCCGCCGACAACGCGGGCGGCCCGCTCGCGATCGTCGCCTCCGACTATCCCGGCGACGACGACGAGGTCGCCGGGTTCCGCGACGCCTTCGTGTCGGCCAGCGGCACCATCGCCGGCAACGCGATCAAGTGGACGCCGTTCCAGCAGAAGGACTTCAGCCAGGTCTTCCAGCAGGTCAAGAATTCCGGCGCCGCGTCGATGTTCGCCTTCTACGCCGGCGCCTCCGCGATCGACTTCGTCAAGCAGTTCAAGGCCGCGAAGTTCCCCAACAGCTTCAAGCTGATCGCGCCCGGCAGCCTCACCGAAGGCTATGTCCTCAAGCAGCAGGGCGCCGACGCGAAGGACATCTACACCGCGATGAACTACTCGCCCGACCTGGACAACGCGGCCAACCGCCGGTTCATCGCCGACTACCAGAAGGCCTACGGCACGATCCCGTCGACCTACGCGATGGCCTCCTACGACGCCGCCGCCGTGCTCGACAAGGCGATCGGCGACGCGAGCCGGTCGCTGGACTCGTTCTCCCTCAACGCCGCGATCGGCAAGCTCGGGCAGATCGACAGCCCGCGGGGCGGCTGGCAGTTCAGCCAGAACCGGACGCCGCTGCAGCGCTGGTACCTGCGGCAGGTCCGCATGGACGGTGCGCTGCTGTCCAACGTGCTCACGGCCGAGCTGACCACGCTGGGCTAGCGCTTGGACCAGCTCAGACCAGTGCTGAGCCGGCGCCGTGGCCGGGCCGGGGTCGACAAGGACCGCCGGCCTGGCGGAGGATGTGGTTCCGCTCCTCGACGTCGGCAGGCGATGTGACCAACCCCGAACCGGCCGCTGCGACACCTTCCGCAGCCCCTTCGACCGATGCTGCGCACGCCGGGGAAGGTCCAGCGCCGGACGCCCCCGTGACGGCCGGTCCGGCGACCGTCATCCCGGCCCAGCCCGGGCCCCCGCCGGCCGAGTCGCTGCCGTCCGCCGCTCCGGTCGCCGCGGCAGCTGGTGTACCGGTGGCCGCGCCGCCTCCCGCACCGCCCGCGACCTGGCCCGGCGCCGTTCAGCCGGCGCAGCAACAGGGGCCGCCGTCCGGTGTGCCGCAGCAGTACGCGCCACCCCAGCAGTTCGCGCCACCGCAGCAGTACGCGCCGGCCCAGCAGTTCGCGCCGCCTCAGCAGTACATGCCGCCGCAGCAGCCGTACACGCCGCAGCAGCCGTACGGGCCACCACCGCAGCCATACGGGCCGCCGCAGCAGTTCGCGCCGCCCGGTCAGTACGGACCGCCGCCCGGACCCCCGCAGGTCGGAGCACCGGGTCAGCCGGCACAGTTCGTACATCAGCCGCTGACGCAGACACATCCCGCTCCCGGCTACGGCTGGCCGCCGCCGCACCTGCCGCCGCCGCCACGCCGGAGCCTGCTCTGGCCCGTCCTCACCACCCTGCTGGTGGTGAGCATGGTCCTCGCCCTCGGCGGAGCGGCCGCCGCCGCGTTGGCGCTGCGCGGCGGTGGCGGCGGCGAGACCGACCTGGTCTCCTCCACCTGGGTCGACATGCGGTCCGGGGTCGGCGGCAAGGCGATCGAGGAGCTGCTCGCCCGGCACACCGAGGCGGTCAAGAAGAAGGATCTCAACGCCTGGATGGCGGACGTCGACCAGAGCGACGCGGCGTTCGTGAAGCGGCAGAAGCAGCTGTTCGACAACCTGGCCAAGATGCCGTTCGCCGACATCAGCTTCGACCGCACCCGGCTGCCCGCGCGGCAACTGGCGAGGTTCCTGCCGACGCAGCTGTTCGACCGGTACCACGCCGCCGTCCACGTCGAGGCCGTCACCATCCGGCACCGGGTCGAGGGCGTGGACAGCAAGACCGTCGCCACGCCGTGGATGCCGGTCGTGGCCTGGACCAACGGCAAGTGGCTCGTCGTCGGCGACGCCGCCGGCAAGGACATGCCGCTCGGCGCCAACGGCCAGCCGTGGGACTCGACCGGGCCGGTCGCCGTGCTGCGCAACGACCGCATCATCGCCGTGGTCTCCGCCGACGACGCCCAGCGCGGCCGCAACCTGCTGCAGATGGCCGAGACCAGCCTCAAGGAGGTCATCGAGGTCCGCCCGTCCGGCTGGGACGGCAAGGTCCTGTTCACCGCCGTGCAGGACAAGCGGATCTTCGACACGTACTTCGCCGAGTCGCAGGAGCGGGTCGCGCAGGTGGCGGCGATCGCCGTGCCGTTCTACAACCAGGTCGGCGACTGGGCGGGCTCGCCGGCGTACAGCTCCACCCGGGTCGTGTTCAACCCGACGCAGCTGACCGCCCAGACCGAGGAGCTCGCGCACGACCTCACGCACGAGTTCGCGCACGCCGCCATGGGGCCCGTGACGACCGCGCGGACGCCGCGGTGGGTCGTTGAGGGGTTCGCGGAGTACGTCGCCTACAGGAAGGACAAGGTGCCCGCGGCGGGCATCAGGCAGGCGCTCGGCAACCTCGTCATCTCGACCCTGCCGACCGACGACCAGTTCTACGCCGAGCCGCGCAACTACATCGCCAGCTGGCTCGCGAACCGCATGATCGCGGAGAAGTACGGCCAGGCGAAGCTGATCGCGTTCTACGAGGCGTTCCAGAACGTCTCGGAGGTCGAGTCGGCGGCCCGCGAGGTCCTGGGCATCGGCGTCAGCACGCTCGAGCAGCAGTGGCGGGATTACGTAGCACAACAGCGCGGCTGAGAGGCCTTCCTCCCTGCCGCGCTGCCGTGTTCACGTCGTGATGCGGTCCGGTCAGACCGTGGCGGGCGGGAGACCGCCGTCGCCGTCGACGACCTGCTCGGGCGTGCCGTCCTCGTCGATGTCGCTCATCGTGATGTCGACCTTGCCGTCGCCGTTGGTGTCGAACTGGAACACGTCGGCCTTGCCGTCCCCGTCCGTGTCGATGGCCCAGAGGTCGGGCTTGCCGTCGTTGTTCGTGTCGCCGACGAGGAGCTCGATGCGCTGGTCGCCGCGCGTTTCGACGGTCTCGTTCTCGCTCATGCTGGGTCCTCTCACGTCAATCGAGGGGGTAGGGCTCGACGCCCCTGTGGTTCGCTAGGCCGTTGGTTCCTTTATGCCCGCGGCGACCAGAGCTTTAATCACCAGCGCCGACTCGTCGAAGCCCACCAGCAGGATCGCGGTCGCCTCGAAACTCTTGATCTGCCCCGCGATCGGCGCGAACAGCTTCGTCGCGTCGGCCTTCGGGTCGTAGTTGTCCTTCGCCTCGTACTTGAGGATCAGCAGGTTGTTCGCCTTGATGCCGGCGGCCGTCAGGTCGTTGCGGACGCCTTCGGCGAGCCCGCTGCCGTACGTGTCGTCACGCGCGACGATCGCGACCTTGGTGTGCCCGTCCCGCATGATGATGTTGGCGATCGCCTTGGCCTGCAGCATGTCGGGCGGCGACGTGCGGAAGAACAGGCCCTTGTCGTCGAACTTCGTCAGCTCGTCCGACGTCGCCGACGGCGAGATCATCACCTTGCCGGCCTGCACGACCCGCGGGATGACGGCCTTGCTCACTCCCGACGCGCCCGCGCCGATGATCACGTGGACGCCGCTGTTGATGAACTTCTCGACCGCCGTCTTGGCGACGTCCGGGTTGGTGCCGTCGTCGCCCTCCTCGACCACGACGGGCTGGCCGAGCACGCCACCGGCCTCGTTGATCTCCTTGATCGCCAGCTTGGCCGCGGCGAACATCGGCGGCCCCTGGAACGCCAGCGCGCCGGTCTTCGGCAGCAGCAGGCCGAACTTCAGCGCCGGGCCTTTCCCGCCGCCCTTGTTGCCACCGCTCGCGGGCGGCGGCGCCGCCTTGTTCTCGTTCTTCTCGTCACCGGCGCCGACGAATTCGGTCTTCGCCTCGTCGATGGTGTTGTTACGGCCGAAGTTCAGCACGCCATACATGGCCGACGACGGCTCGCCCGCGTCGGTGAAACCACTGCGGCGCAGCGAGATTCCGCGGTACTTGAAATCCTTGCCGGACCTGGCGGCCGTCAGGCACGCGGCGATCGTGTCGCACACGTTGTCGCCGGTCGTGACCCCGATCAGCTGCTTGGCGATCGACGACGACTCGACCGACTTGCCGGCCTCCGCGGCCAGCGCCGCCACCACGACGGCGTCATAAGACTCGCCCGCGTAGTTGAAGTCAGCGAGACTGGAGTCAATGGATTTCACCCGCCGTTTGAAGTCCTCGCTCAGCGGGGTCAGCGGGGTCGTGCCCTTCATCCCGGCGAGCACGGCCGGCGAATCCTTCAGCGCCTCGCCGAACGAGTTCGCCATGTTGCCGTCGGATCCGTAGAAGCGGATATCGCTTTTCGGCTGGGCACCGCCGTCACTCTGCGCTGTGGAACCGCAGCCGGACGCGGTGAGCAACAGACCAATCGCGGTGATTGCTCCCACGATGGCTTTGGCCGACCGTGCGCGCATGAGTGTTTCTCCTCCCCAAAGGTGCCGTGCGCACCATAGCGTGGTCTGGCCGAGGACTTAAGTGGGGAGGTGCCGGCCGGCCGTGTACCACCCGGTAACCTCTAGCGGCATGGAGGACACTGGCGTCACCCAGAGTGATGCGCTGACCGACGGCATGTCCATGCGGGGCACCCTCGCCGAGCGGATGGGCATCACCCTGCTGGAGGCCACCCCGGAGCGGGTCGTCGCCACCATGCCCGTCGCCGGCAACACGCAGCCTTACGGTCTGTTGCACGGCGGCGCCTCGGTGGTCCTCGCCGAGACGCTCGGCTCGATCGGCGCCGCCCTGCACGCGGCCCGCCTCTTCAACGGCATCGCCGTCGGCATCGACGTCAACGCCACCCACCACAAGGCCGCCCGCGACGGCATCGTCACCGGCGTCGCGACCCCCCTCCGCCTCGGCGGGATGATCGCCTCGTACGAGATCGCCATCACCGACGAAAAAGGCGACCGCGTCTGCACCGCCCGGCTGACCTGCGCACTCCGCCGGTCATAGTCTGCCGTTCGGCGCCCGCGGCTTGACTGAGCCGCATACGGTGTCGGCGTGGATGAGGCCGGAGACGAGACCTACCAGGACGCTGCCATGGTCCTGGAGTCCGCCTTGGCGGGCGATGGCGCAGGTGTGGTCCACACCTTCGACACGGTCGTCGACCGGCGCGGGATGAGCGCCGCGTACGACGTCGCATGGCGCCTCGCCGGCGAGATGGTCGGCGAGAACTTCGCCCGCGGCCCCTGGCGCCTGGAGTTCCCCGACATCGACGACGCCAACTACGACAAGCGCTGGGTCGCCCGCTTCGTCAGCGCCTACGTCAACGAGGACATCCCCAGCGGCACCGCCCTCTTCACCGTCGCCCTGGTCGACGGCAAGCTCCCCGACTGCCTCATGACCCTCGCCGGCTCCGCCGTCGCTACCCTCCGCCGCCGCGGCGCCGCGTAGGGCAATTTCGCACTTGCATATTTGCAGTGGATGCATGATAGTTGTGCATACGTCGTTACCGAGCGTCGCAGCGCCCGAACCCCTGACTGTGCGTCGACTGAGGGGTCCGCGCGGTCGGGTGAACGGGCGGGCGCTCGCCTAGCCAACTGGCCTTGGCGACCCCGGGCGCCCGCCCCCTTTTCTCGATTCCTCTCGAGGGGGCCGCGCCCATGCCACACGACTCCGTCCCACCCCTAGACACCACCCGTGCCGGGACCTCCAACGTGCCCGCGACCGCCCCGCATGCCGATGCCGGCCGTCTCGGGACCTTGCGCCTTCCCACAGACGCCATCCGTCTTGGAACTTCTGGCGCGCCCACCGAGGCCGACCGTCCAGAGAATTCCGGCCATCCAGCCCGCACCTCAGTTCCTGCCCATATCTCCGTTCCTGCCCACACCTCCGAACGGACCGCTCTCGGCAGCGTCGCTCCACACCCAGCTCTCGACACGAGCCCGGGCGTGAGCCTCGCCCTGGGCACGGAGCCACCTCCCGCCCACGGCCACTCCGCCGAGCCCGGCCCGGAAGCCCAGCCAACGTCTCGGCCTGGATCACGACCGCGGGCCGAGCTCGGCGTGCCGCTGGTCGCCCTCGCCTCCGGCGACGACCTGGCCAACGCCGAACGGCTGCTCCTCCTTCGCATGCCCCGCGAGGTGACCCGAGCCTTCTGCCTCGCCTGCCGAGCCTCCTGGCCGTGCCCAGAAGTGCGGTACGCCAGAGCCCTCACCGCCGGCCAAGCGGTCTGGGGAGACCTCCTCACATGACCACCCCCGACCGCGCCGCTTCTGACCGCGCCGCTTCTGACCGCGCCGCTTCTGACCGCGCCGCTTCTGACCGCGCCGCTTCTGACCGCGCCGCTTCTGACCGCGCCGCTTCTGACCGCGCCGCTTCTGACCGCGCCGCTTCTGACCGCGCCGCTGCCCGTCGCGCAGGCCTTCAACGCATGCACCCTGACTGCATCACCCCTGACCGAAACACTCCTGACCGCGTCGCGCATGACGTCATCGCATCCGGCAGCGCGCCGGGCGATCGGACCATGCTTGATCACGCTGGACCTGATCGCACGAGCATCGCCGCAGGAGCCGACCGTGGCGGCGCTGAAGGCATGGGCACGGTGCACTACTCCCAGGCCGCCGCCGACCGGATCACCAACGCGAACCGCGCCATCGCCGTGCACGTCGAGTCAGCCACCAGCACCCGGTGTGGCACCTGCGACCAGCCGATGCCGTGCGCCCGCCGCCTCGCTGCCGAAGGCACGCTCCGTGCCTACCGCCGCCTGCCTCAGCGCCTCCCAGGTGTCACCCTCCGCTCCGCCGGTGCCATGCTCGGCCCCCAGCCCGCACCGCCGCACAGACCTGAATTGCCGCCCGGCTCGGGGGCGCCACACCGCCCGAGTTTGCCGCACCGCCCGCCGGCCGGTGCGGACCCCGGTCGCCAGCCGCTCGACGAGGCGTTCGGCTGGCTCACCACCCGAGGGCGCGGAACACAGACCAGAGCGCCACTCAGCCGGCCACACTCGCCCGCCAGTCCGCCTGCTGCGCCCGCCAGTCCGCCTGCCCCGGTCAGCCCGCCTCCTGTGCCTCCCGCGACGGCGGAGCCGCTGAGGCAGGCGCAGGAGGCGTGGGACCCTCCGTTGCTGGATCTTTCGTGGACGGCGGGGGAGCAGGTCGCGTCGCACCGAGCATCTGCAGCCGCTGCCGGATCGCGCCATCGGTCCGTCCCAGCTCAACGGTCAGGGTCTTGATGCTGGCGCCCTCGTGGAACCGTCGCACCAGCAGGTCGAGATCCGCCGGCTCCCACGGCTGACCGGACTTCGGCGCCGCGGACCGGAGATCCAGCGGCCCCGGATCCTGCGGCAGCAGCCACCCGTCCTCGGGCGGAGGTTCAGGCGGCGAGCCACCGCCACGGAACCCGGCGAGCGCGGACGCCAGCAACTGCCCGACGTCGCTCGCGTCACGGGCCGGCAGCTCGCCGACCAGCTCCGTCACCACATAGCCGGAATCCCAGCCCACCAGCCGCAGCCCGACGAAGCCAGAACCGTCGTCGAACGCCGTCACGTCATAGCTGCGATGGTCGATCATCAACCGGCGCCGGACGTCGGTGCCGCGGGTCGGAAGGCCGTCGAAATCCCAGTCGAAGTGCGTCATGCCCGCACGCTACGACCAGGGTCCGACACTTTCAGGACATCGTAGCCGAGCCGTCACGACCAGTGACGTCGCCAAAGCATCGCCTATGAGGCCAGCGACAGCGCGTCGAGTTCGAAGGCGAACGGCCGGGTGGTGGTGAGCCTCTCGCTAGGCCCGGCGACCTGGTCCTCGACGTAGTGCGAGCCGTCGAGGCGGTTGAGACGCAGCACCACCGACCCGGGTGGCTCCTGCTCGACGAGCAGATACCACGCGATCCCTGCGGCCGCATACAGGTGCATCTTCATGACTCGGTCCGCCGCCGCGTTGCCCGGCGAGACGATCTCGCCGATGAGCGGCACGCGTCCGGCGTCGATGACGACGAAATCACTGTCGAAGTCGACCACGGCGAGGTCGGGGACCACGAGGCGATCGGTGTGCAGCCTGACGTTCACTGCTTCGTACACGGCCAGACCTGCGGTCGATGCGGCGGGATCGAGCGCGTTCGCCAGGCGGCGAGAGAGTCGCTGGTGGCGTGAGTTGGGTGCCGGGCTCACGAGCAAGCTCCCATCGATGAGCTCGATCCGATCCGGAGTCTCGCCCAACGCAAGGTAGTCGTCCTCGTTCCAGGGGCCGGCATGTCCGCTCGTTGCCACGCTCATGCTCCCGGACCACCTCCTGGAGTTCCCCGTCCAGCGACGGGGGGATGACGTCCAGTCTTGCATGCAGCGGGCGGTGCCGCGGGCTTGAGAAACACCGTAGGGCCGAATGGCCATATATGCAACCGAGCCCACTCGGCGAATCCAAGAGAAATGCAAAGACCCCGACCTGCGTTTCCGCTGGTCGGGGTCTTGAAAGCCCGGCGAAGAGCTTTGTGGGCAGGGGCGGGGTCGAACCGCCGACCTTCCGCTTCAGGTGTCGGCGGCTCCGTGTGGAAGACTCGAACGCCGAGCCAACACATGTCGCGCGATCTCCAGCAACCCGGGCATGTTCGCCGCCGTTGCTACACGCGTTGCCGCACGACGGTGCGATCAGGCGATGGCGGTGATGTTGCCGTCGTCGAAGTAGATGGCCTGGTGGAGGCGGCCACCCAGAGCAACGGCGTAGCGCGCAAGGACCTCTTGACCCGAGACCTTGCCTTGCTCGATCTGGGAGACGCGGCCTTTGGTGACTCCCATGCGGTCGGCGACCTGCTGCTGAGTCAGGCCGCGACCGCGGCGCGCTTCGGCGAGGCGGTGGCCGGTGACCTCGGCCAGCAACTCCTGCTTGCCGGCCGCGACAGCTTCCTCGCCGCCCGCCTGCTCCACGAGTTCGGCTCGGATGTCGCTCCAGCGCACGTAGCTGCTCATCGCTGGTCCCCTCTTCCTGTGCCCGTTCTTTCAAGTAGATCTCGTAACGCTGCTCCGCCAGCGGTATCGAGAGGGGTCGAAGACGAAGAGGATCCGCATGGTGCCCGGTCGTAGCTCTTTGAGGTTGGCCAGCGACGAGTGGGTGATGGTGTCGACGAGAGGCCGACCGAGGCCCGGTCCGCTTTCGGCGAGGGCGTCGATTGCCTGGACAACCCGCGCTTTGGCTGCTGGTTCCAGAGAGAAGATTCAGGTGCGGACCTCGTTGACTACGTAGATACCCCACTCCGGTGTGGCCACAAAGACAGTATAGCGATAGCTATACAGGCCAGCATCCTTGCGGCGTGGCGGTTGCCGCCTCAGCTGCTTGGATCGTCAGGTGGTGGGAGATGGGCAACCAGCAAGGCGGCCGCCTGCTCGGGGCTTGTCGTCTCCCCGAGCAGCACGGCATAGCCCGACGCATAGACCTGATAGGTCTCGGGTCCACAGACGAGGAACGGCAATTGGTCGCTGTCCGGACCCCAAGGAGGGCCGTCGGAGAGGAACTTCAGCGTGCCATGTGTCGGAAACGGGTAGAGCGCACGCAGCCGCGGCTGGGCAGATGCTGCCCGAACGATCAACTCATCGCCTTGCCTGGTGCCTGGCGTCCGTTCGAGCAGATACCGCCACGCGGTCTCGATGTCAGGCGCCTCAGCCACCAGCCGATCCTGCTGCGTGCGGACGGTGGCTACAAGCGCCTGCCGACCGTCCGCCGTCACGATAGCCGCCGTTGCTACATTTTGATCTTCGTGGTCGACCTCGACATACAAAGACCCCGACCTGCGTTACCGCTGGTCGGGGTCTTGAAAAGCCCGGCGAAGAGCTTTGTGGGCAGGGGCGGGGTCGAACCGCCGACCTTCCGCTTTTCAGGCGGACGCTCGTGCCAACTGAGCTACCTGCCCAAGATGGGCCTTGCGGTCCTGACGGGACTTGAACCCGCGACCTCCGCCTTGACAGGGCGGCGAGCACTCCAACTGCTCCACAGGACCTTGCTCTTTGTTGCTACCCGGGCGAACCCGGGTCGTGCCCCCAACGGGATTCGAACCCGTGCTACCGCCTTGAAAGGGCGGCGTCCTGGGCCGCTAGACGATGAGGGCGGCCCCGCCATCATCGCATACTCTGCGACTTCTGCGGTGTTGCTCCCATCCGGCCCCGCCGGAGGCTTTCAGAGCATACGTGACCACTTCCGCGAAAACCAAATGGGTATCCATCGTGGTGTCGTGGAGGCGCCTAGACGGGTAGCGCGACCAGCGTGAACTGCTGCTTGAGCTCGGGCAGGAGGGTCTTGTAGGCGGCGAGGGTGGCGCTGCGGTCGCCGCCGCCGTCGTGGGAAAGGATGACCGCGCCGGGCTTCGTGTTGTTCCTCACGTTGCTGATGATGTGCTGGGTCATCTGGTTGCCGGACCACTTCTTGGTGTTCCAGTCGGAGGGGTCGACGGTCCAGCCGAGGGAGACCATGCCCAGCTCCGTGGCGATCTGCACCGCGGCGGGGGTGAAGTTGCCGCCGGGGTGGCGGAAGTACTTGATCTGCGCGCCGGGGACGGCCTTGCGGATCTCGTCGTTGGTGCGCTGGAGATCGGCGCGGATGGTGTCGGCGGACTTCTTGCCGAGCTTCTCGTCGTGCTTCCAGGTGTGGTTGCAGAGGGTGTGACCGTCCTTGACGATCTCCTGCAGGTACTGCGGGAACTCCTGGACGGCGACGCCGACGACGCAGAACGTAGCCTTGATGTTGTGCTGGCGCAGCATGGCGAGCAGCTTCGGGGTGTCGGCGGACGGGCCGTCGTCGAAGGTCAGGGCGACCCCGTCGTTGCCGGTCTTGCGCATGATGCCGTCGGAAGGGGCGGTGGCGGACGCGGAGGCGGACGGTGCGGCCGACGTCGACGCCGAGGGGGTGGCGGACGCGGACGCGGACGGTTTGCCGGCGCCCGTGGCGGCCTGCGCGGTCGAGTCGCTGATCGGGTGCGCCTGCGTGCCGCCGTCCTGGCCGCCGTCGACGACACCGGAGGACGGCCCGTGCCACGACACCGAGGAGGCGTCGGACGCGGCGCAGCCGGTGAGGGCCAGAGCGGCGGCGCTGATCAGCGCTCCTAGGGCGAGGCGGGTGCGGGTCATCGTCAGCTCCGGGGGTCGGTGGTCAGCATGGTGGCGAACGCACACGCTAATGACAAGACGCACCCGAAGGCCTCCTGCGTTCAGTCCGTGGCACGAACCCGGGAGTACCTCGTCAAGGGACATTTACACAGACGAAGAAAGGTGAAGTCAGTTGACCACCGAGGTGAGCAGCGCCAATGCCTCGGTCAATGTGGACGGTGCCGAGACGCCGATGGGAAGCGCCGCCACGTCCCATCCGGGGCCGGCGGCGGCGACGATCAGCGGTCGCCAGGCGGCATCGAGGACCGGCGAGAGCTGCGCCGGGTCGCCGGTCGTGCGCAGTTGCGACCAGACCAGCACGGCCGCCGGGCCGGTACGCCGCACGGCGGTGGCGAGGGCCGTCGGCGGGACGCGGGCGCCGAGCATGCGGGTCCCGACGCCAGCCGTGGCGAGCGCGGCGCCGAGCGCCTCGATGGGCAGGCTGTGCTGCTCCTCGTCGGCGCAGGCGAGCAGGAGGCGGGACGGGACGGTCGGGTCGGGGCGCGGCACGGCGCCGAAGACGGCCGAGACGCAGCCCGATACCAGGTGCTCGACCTCGACCAGGGCGCCGGTGGCGGCGTGCCGGTCGCCGATGGCGGCGAGCACCGGCCGGAGCACCTGGTCCCAGGCGGCGACGACGCCGAGCTCGTGCACGGCCGCCGCGACCCGCTGCCGCACGGCCGGCGCGTCGAGCCGCAGCGCGGCCCGGTACAGGCCGCGTGAGGAGGCGGCCGCATCGGTGACGAAGGAGCTGGACACGGCGGCAGGGGCGGCGGCCGACCGCAGCGCCCAGCGGGCCGCCTCGTGCGGGGCGACGCCCTGGACGATCAGGCGCTGCATCGTCTCGAGGCGTTCGATGTCCTGTTCGGTGTACCGGCGGTGGTGGCCGGGCTCATGCAGCGACGGGCCCATCCCGTACCGCTGGTGCCAGGTCCGCAGGGTGGTCACGGCGACGCCGAGCCGCCGGGCCACCGCGCCCGCCGAATACGCCGCCGCGGCCGTCATGCCGTCGAGCCCCGCCAGACGGACACGACCCCGGCCAGCCACGGTGCGTACAGGTCCGGGGAGTGCGACAGCCGCGCCTCGAGATCCTCGACGGCGACCCATTCGAGGGCGGCGACTTCTTCGGGATCAACTGCACCCGAAGAGAACGAATCCGAAATGTCCGACACGTTGCCGACGAGCACGTGGTCGTACTCGTGCTCCACGCGCCCGGACGACGGGTCGGAGGCCTGGTACACGTACACCCCGACCTCCCGCAACGGGACGGCGCTGACGCCCAGCTCCTCGACGAGCCGCCGGGCAGCGGCGGACGTGACGGTCTCGCCGGGCGCGGGGTGGCCGCAGCACGCGTTGGCCCACCGCAGCGCGAACCGGGTCTTCACCGCCGCCCGCTGCTGCAGCAGGAGCCGCCCGTCGCCGTCGACGAGCAGGACCGAGAACGCGCGGTGCAGCAGCCCGGGCGCCCGGTGCGCCTCGTCCACCGTCATCGAACCGACCGCCCCACCGCCGTCGTCGACCAGCTCGACAAGGTGAGACTCACGAGAAGAAGACGACGAAGTCAAGACACCACCCCCGTAATACGCTCCGCCGCCAGGCGGCCGGAGATCAGGACCATCGGCACGCCGACACCCGGCTGCGTCCCGGACCCCACGAAGACCACATTGGACAGTGTGGGGTGGAGGTTGCCCGGCCGGAAGGGCCCGGTCTGCCGCAGGGTGTGCGCCGCCGCGAACGGCGTCCCCGCCGCCATGCCCTGATCGGCCCAGTCCGTCGGGGTGATGAAGCGCGACACCTCGATGCCGTCGCCGAACCCGACGTAGCCGCGCCGCTCCAACGTGTCGATGAGCTCGCTGCGGTACGTGCCGCGCAGGGTCCCCCGCCAGTCCAGCAGCGGCGCGGTGAGGTTGGGCGTCGGCGCGAGCACGTAGTAGGTCTGCCGGCCGTCCGGGGCGAGCGACGGGTCGGTGCGCGTGGGGTTGGTGACCAGGAGGGACGGGTCGCTCATCAGCCGGCCCTGGTTGATGACCTCGTCGAAGGTCTCCCGCCACGCCCGGCCGAAGTGGATGTTGTGGTGGGCGATCGCACCGTACGCCTGCCGCGACCCCACGTGCAGCACCACGCACGACGGCGAGTACCGCAGCCTGCCCAGCATCGGATTGCGCCACCGGGTGGGTGGCAGCAGGTCCCGGTAGGCCACCGGCAGGTCCGGGTTCAGCACGACGGTGTCGGCGGCGAACCGGCGCCCGTCGGCGCACACCACGCCGGTCGCGCGCCCGCCGGCGACGGAGACCGACGCGACGGGACTGCCGTAGTGGATGGTCACGCCGTGCTTGGTGGCGACGTCGGCGAGCGCCCGCGAGACCGCGTGGATGCCGCCCTTCGGGAAGTAGACGCCGGCGACGGAGTCGAGGTAGGCGATCACCGCGTAGAGCGCGAGCGCCTGGTGCGGCGCGACCCCGGCGTACATCGCCTGGAAGGAGAAGATCCGCCTGGTCCGCGGGTCCTTGAAGTAACTGTCGACCTTGGACTGGAGCCGGCCGAAGCCGCCGCGGGCCACCAGCCGCCACAGGTTGACGGTGATGAGGTCCCGCGGGCGGTCGAGGTTGCGGTCGATGAAGTCGTCGCGCTCCAGCCGCCACAGCTCCCGCGCGTCGTCGACGAAGCGCAGGTAGCCGTCGGCCTCGCGGGAGCCGCAGACCCGGGCGACCTCGCCGGCCATCCGTGCGGTGTCGGCGATGACGTCGAGCGTGGAGCCGTCGGGGAAGTGCGCGCGGTACGCCGGGTCGAGCCGGGTCATCGGCAGCCAGCCGGCCAGGTCCTCCCCGACGGTGCCGAGCAGGTCCTCCAGCAGCGACGGCATCGTCAGCACGGTGGGACCGGTGTCGAACTCGTAGCCACCGATGCTGAGTTTTCCCGCCCGGCCACCCGGGTAGTCGTCCCGCTCCAGGACGGTGACCTCACGGCCCGCGGCGGCCAGCCGGATCGCCGCGGCGAGCCCGCCGAGCCCCGCTCCGACGACGACCACCCGATCGGTCGGACCCGTCACCGACCGCATGACCGAAGCCCTTTCACTACCCGCATCACCGAAGCGTAGCGTAGGCTCGAACTTGCGTCGATTAGTGCGTCGTTTCAACCGGAGGCCACCATGGAGTCAGCGCCCCTGACCGCCGCCTACGAGCGATGCCGCGCGCTGCACCGCCACCACGGCCGGACGTACTACCTGGCGACGCGGCTGCTGCCGGCCTGGAAGCGCCGGCACGTGCACGCGCTCTACGGGTTCACGCGCTACGCGGACGAGATCGTCGACCGCACCGAGCGGCTGACCCCGCAGGACCGCGCCCGCGAGCTCGACGCCTGGAGCGACGCGTTCGTGCGGGGGCTGCACGGCGCGCCGACCGACGACCCGCTCCTGCCCGCGGTGCTGCACACGATCCAGGTGTTCGACATCGACCTGGAGGACTTCCGCAAGTTCCTGGCGAGCATGGCCATGGACCTCACCGTCACCGGCTATGCCACGTACGACGACCTGCTCGACTACATGGAGGGCTCGGCGGCGGTGATCGGCACGATGATGCTGCCGATCCTCGAGTCGAGCGACCGGGCCGCCGCCCGCGAGCCCGCCCGCCAGCTCGGCCTGGCGTTCCAGCTCACCAACTTCATCCGCGACGTCGCCGAGGACCTCGACCGCGGGCGGATCTACCTGCCGGAGGAGGACCTGCACCGGTTCGGGGTCGGCCGCGAGGACCTGCTGGCGGCGGCCCGCGAGCGGCGCAGCAGCCAGAAGATCAAGAGCCTGGTCCGGTACGAGGTGCAGCGCGCCCGGCAGCACTACATCGCGGCCGCGCCGGGGATCCAGATGCTGGCGCCCAGCTCCCAGGCGTGCATGCGGGCGGCGTTCCGGCTGTACGGCGGCATCCTCGACGCGGTCGAGGCGCAGGACCACGACGTCTTCGTCCGCCGCGCCACCGTGCCGAAGGCGCGCCGCATCGCGGTGGCGCTGCGCTGCCTGCTGACCCGTCCGGGCGCCCCGGTGCCGATCCCCGGCACCCCGGCCGGTGCGCTCGACCCGCAGCCGGAGATGCCGCCGGTCGTCGTGCCGCTGCCCCGCGAGCCCGCCACCGAGCTGCACCTGCCGGCGGTCCTCGACCTGCGCGGCACCGCGGCATGACCGCCGCCGAAACGCGGGGGACGAGCGCATGAAGACCGCGGTCGTCCTCTTCACCCGCGACCTGCGGGTGCATGACAACCCGGCGCTCGCCGCCGCCGCCCGCGCCGCGGAGCGGGTCGTGCCGCTCTTCGTGCACGACCCCACGCTGCGGGCCGGCGACAACCGCCGCCGGTTCCTCGACGAGAGCCTCACCGACCTGAAGGCGTCGCTGCGGCAGCGCGGCGCCGACCTCGTCGAGCTGCGCGGAGATCCGGCCGCGGAGTCGGTACGGGTCGCGAAGCGCACCGGCGCGGAAGGCATCGGCGTCGCCGCGGACGTGAGCGGGTACGCCCGCGAGCGGGAGCGCCGCCTGGCGGACGCCTGCGCCGCCGAGCGGATCGCGCTGAAGACCTTCGACGGCGTCACGGTCGTCCCGCCCGGCGCGCTGCGCCCCACCGGCGGCGCGGGCCATTACAAGGTCTTCACGCCGTTCTGGCGGGCGTGGCAGGCCGCCGGCTGGCGCGACGTCGAGGCCGCGCCCCGCAAGCTCCGGCTCCCCGACGACCTCCCGGCGTCCTGGTTCCGGGACCGCCCCGCGAAGGCCGGCGGCGGCGAGTCCGCCGGGCGGCGCAGGCTCACCGCGTGGCTGCCGCACCTGGAGGGCTACGAGGACGACCACGACGCCATGGCGGCCGACCGGACGTCCCGCCTCAGCCCGTTCCTGCACTTCGGCTGCCTGTCGCCGCGGGAGGTGGCGGCCCGGGTCCACGGCCGCGCGGGCGCCGAGCCGTTCCTGCGGCAGCTGTGCTGGCGCGACTTCTACCAGCAGGTGCTGTTCGCGTTCCCCGACCTGCGGCACAAGGCATACCGGGCGTCGGCGGAGGACCGCTGGCGCGACGAGTCCGACGCGCTGCAGGCCTGGCGGGAGGGGCACACCGGCGTCCCGGTCGTCGACGCCGGCATGCGGCAGCTGCTCGCCGAGGGCTGGATGCACAACCGGGCCCGCCTCATCACCGCCTCCTACCTGACCAAGCACCTGGGCGTGGACTGGCGGGCCGGCGGCGACCACTTCTTCGACCTGCTGCTGGACGGCGACGTCGCCAACAACTACGGCAACTGGCAGTGGGTCGCCGGCACGGGCAACGACACCAAGCCGTACCGGCGCTTCAACCCCATCAGGCAGGCGCACCGCTTCGACCCGGACGGCGACTACGTGCGCCGCTACGTGCCCGAGCTGGCCGACGTCGAGGGCAAGGCGGTCCACGAGCCGTGGAACCTGCCCGAGCCCCCGCGCGGCTACCCGGCGCCGCTGAAGCTCTAGGCGGGCTCTAGGCGGTGAGCGCGACGCGGAACGCGGTGGTCAGCGCCTCGTCCAGGTTGTCCAGCAGGTCCTGCGGGTCGGCGTAGACGGCGGCGGCGCCGTGGTCGAGCAGCTCCGCCGCGCACAGCCCGCCGCTGGTCAGGCCGATGCACGGGATCGACACCTGCCCGGCCGCCTGCACGTCCCAGACCGAGTCGCCGACGAACACGACCTCCCCGGGGTCGAGCCCCGCCCGCCGCAGCGCCACCTCCACGATGTCCGGCGCCGGCTTGCTCTCCCCGGCATCGTCGGCGCTGGTCACCGTGTCGATGACCGCGTCGGCGTCCAGGCACCGCAGCAGCGCGCCCAGCTCCGGCTTCGACGCCGACGTGGCGAGCACGTTGCGCAGCCCGCGGCCGGCGCACGTCTCCAGCAGCCGCCGCGCGCCCGGCAGCCGGCGCAGCGCCGTCCAGTGCGCCGCGTACAGGCTGGCGTGCGCGGCCCGCAACGCGTCGTCGTCGCCGGGGTCGTGGCCGGGACCCAGCAGGTGGTCCAGGATCTTGTCCGACCCCATCCCGATCGCCCGGTGGACGCGGGCCGACGGGACGTCGTGGCCGAACTGCCGAAACGCCTGCCACCAGGCCGTCGTATGCAGGTAGACGCTGTCGATGAGGGTCCCGTCGACATCAAAAAGCACACCGGTCACTGGTTTGGTCATGAAACCGTTGTACCCACCGCCGGGGGGTTTCACTGGAGGTATGACCGAGCAACAGGTGCGGATCCTGGAGCCGTTCCCCGGCTTCGACGTCGACGAACTCGGTGACTTCGCCGTCGAGCACTGCAGCGTGACCCTCGCCGATCAGCTGGCGGGCGGTCCGGAGCACGCCCGAGAGACGGAGAGCCCGAAGGGGCTGGCCGGCATGGACGATTAGTGCCGCCGACGTTTGGGCAAGCGTCACTGCATGGTTCGTGATGCCCTCGCAGACGTCGTGCGGTTCGTGCCGTCGCTGCTGCTGTTCATCGTCATCCTTCTGCTCGGCTGGGCCGTCGCGGTCGCGCTGCGGGAGCTGGTGCGCAAGCTGCTGGCGAAGGTCGGGTTCGACCGGCTCGCCGACCGCGGCGGCGTCGGCCGGGCGTTGTCGCGTGCGCGCTTCGACGCCGGTGACCTGATCGCCAAGCTCGTCTACTACGCGGTCCTGCTCTTCACGCTGCAGATCGCGTTCGGCGTGTGGGGCGCCAATCCGGTGTCCGACCTCATCGACGACGTGGTGTCGTGGCTGCCGAAGGCGGCCGTCGCCGTCGTGATCGTGGTCGTCGCCGCGGCGCTCGCCGGCGGCCTGCGCGACGTCGTCACCGGCGCGCTGGGCGGCCTGTCGTACGGGCGGCTCCTGGCGAACCTGGGGTACTGCTTCGTGCTCGGGCTGGGCATCATCGCGGCGCTCAACCAGATCGGCATCGCCACGTCGGTGACCATGCCGGTGCTGATCGCGGTGCTCGCCACGGTCGCCGGCATCCTCGTCGTCGGGGTCGGCGGCGGCCTGGTCCGGCCGATGCAGCAGCGCTGGGAGGGCTGGCTGAGCCGCGTCGAGCAGGAGGCGCCGGCCGTGTCCGAGCGGGTGAAGGCCCACGCGCAGTCCCGCCGCGAGGAGGCGGAGGCCCGCCGGGCCGCCGAGGAGGCCGCGCGGCGGGCGGAGGCCGAGCGCGAGGCCGAGGCGGCCAGGCAGGCCGAGGCGGTGCGCCAGGCCGAGGAGGCCCGGCAGGCCCGCCTCCGGCAGGCGGCGGCGACCGAGCAGTCCGCGGGGGTGGACGCCCCGACGATGGTGGTCCCGACCGTGCCGCCGGCGAACCCACCGGCCGGCGGGCAGCTCCAGGTGCCGTCGCAGCGGCCGGTGGACAACGCCGAACAGACGGTGGTCATCAATCCGCCACCCCGCGATGACGCCTGAACGTTTCTAGCGAAACCCGCCCGAAAGGGCGGGTTTCGTCATTTCCGGACCTTTTCTCCGCCAATAGGTGCGATCGACATAGCAATACCTTGCTATGTGTTAATGCCATGCCCTCAGCAACCCTCGACGTTGCCCTACAACCCCTGTTCGGCGCGATTCTCGGGAGTGACGGCCTCTGTTCCGCGCTGCAGAAAACTGGCATGTTGTGACGGCGTATATCGAGCATTCGGGATATGCGGCGCCGGCGTGCGCGTAGGCCGAGGGTGGGCCACGCCGGAGCAGCACCACGGGGGAGTCAGTAACAACCCTTCGGACACAGCCCGTCCTGAGAGGGGGCATGATGAGCCGACGGACATGGGTGCGCGCCGCAATGGCGTCAGCACTCGTTCCGCCACTGCTCGTGATCGTCTCGGCAAGCCCGAGTCAGGCAGCACCGGTGCAGAGCGGCAGCTTGACATCGGTGCCGGGTGCGTCGCTGGCCAAGCAGAGCTCGGCCGCGAAGTCACCCACGAGTCGCATGGCAAAGACCGACCAGTCCCTGCTCAACCGCACCGACAGCACCCGGCTGCCGATTGCGGTGAAGCTCGACTACGACTCGACCGCGACCTATGCCGGCGGTATTGCCGGATATGAGGCGACGAGCCCGTCAGTCACCGGTAAGGCGCTTTCCGGAAGTACCGCGGAACAGCGTTACGAAAGCCGCATCAAGGCAATTGAGGACAAGTTCCTCGGGCAGCTGCAGAAGCAGGTTCCGGACGCCAAGGTCGGCCAGAAGCTGCGGACCGTCTACGGCGGTATCGCAATGTCGGTGCCGGCGAACAAGATCGGCGCGATCCTCACGCTCGACAACGTGGTGGCGGTCCAGTCCGACGCCGCACGCGCCCCGCAGACCGACTCCAGCACCAGCTTCATCGGTGCCGACCAGGTCTACCCGTCGCTCGGCGGCAAGCCGAACGCCGGTAAGGGCGTCATCTTCGGCTCGCTCGACAGCGGCGTGTGGCCGGAGCACCCGTCGTTCGCGGACAACGGCAACCTCGGCGCCCCGCCCGCGAAGGCGGACGGCACGCCGCGTGCCTGCGACTTCGGCGACAACCCGCTCACCCCGGCGGCCGACCCGTTCGTCTGCCAGAACAAGCTCATCGGTGGCAAGGGCTTCCTTGACACCTACAACGCGCTGCAGCCGATGGAGATGTTCGGGTACACCGCCCGCGACTCCGACGGTCACGGCACCCACACCGCGTCGACCGCCGCCGGTAACCCGGTCGCGTCGGCGAACGTCCTCGGTGTCGAGCGGGGGCCGATCAACGGCGTCGCGCCCGGCGCCTGGGTCTCGGTGTACAAGGTCTGTGGCGCCACCGGCTGCTACGGCACCGACTCGGCCGCCGCGGTCGCCCAGGCGATCAAGGACGGCGTCAAGGTCATCAACTTCTCGATCTCGGGTGGCGCGAGCCCGTACACCGACATCGTGGAGCTGGCGTTCTTCGACGCCTACAAGGCCGGCGTCTTCGTGGCGGCCTCCGCCGGCAACTCCGGCCCGGGCGCGTCCACGACCGACCACCTGTCGGGCTGGGTCACCACCGTCGCGGCGTCGACCCAGAAGCGTTCCTTCGAGTCGGTCCTGACCGTCGCATCCACCGACGGCACCTCGGCGACGTTCAAGGGCGTCTCGATCACCCAGGGTGTCAGCACCCCCACGCAGATCGTGATGGCGTCGGCTCCGCCGTACAACAACCCGACCTGCACCGTGCCGGCCCCGCCCGGCATCTTCGTCGGCAAGGTCGTCGCGTGTGAGCGCAGCCCCGGCCGCATCATCAAGGGCTTCAACGTGCGGCAGGGTGGTGCCGCCGGCATGATCCTGTACAACGCCACGCCCGCTGACGCGCTGAGCGACAACCACTGGCTCCCGACGGTGCACCTCGCCGACGGCACCAGCTTCCTGGCCTTCATGGCCGCCCACGCCGGCAACAAGGCGTCGTTCACGGCGGGCACGAAGGTCATCGGCACCGGTGACACGATGGCGAGCTTCTCGTCGCGTGGCCCCGGCGGCCAGTTCATCAAGCCCGACATCTCCGCCCCCGGCGTGCAGATCCTGGCCGGCCAGACGCCGGTCCTGGACGACGCGGCCGGTGGCCCGCCCGGCCAGTACTTCATGGCGATCGCGGGCACCTCGATGTCGTCGCCGCACATCGCCGGCTCCGCCATCCTGGAGAAGGCGGCCCACCCGGACTTCACCCCGGGTCAGATCAAGTCCTCGCTGATGACCACGGCGACGACCAACGTGAAGAAGGAGAACGGGACGACTCCGGCCGACCCGTTCGATCTCGGCGCCGGTCGGGTCCAGGTCAACCTCGCGGCCAACCCCGGTCTCACGTTCGACGAGACGGCCGACCGGATGTACGCGCTGGGCAACGACCCGGTCAACGCGGTGCAGATCAACCTTCCGTCGGTGAACGCCCCGGTCATGCCGGGCAAGCTCACCGCGGTCCGCACGGCGAAGAACGTCTCCGGCAAGACGCAGACCTACAGGACCGAGGCGACCTCGCCGGCCGGCTCCTCGATCACTGTGTCCCCGGCGATCTTCACCGTGAAGGCGGGGGAGACCGCGACCATCAACATCACCATCAAGTCCAACGCCCCCAAGGCGCAGTACTTCGGTGAGGTCCGGTTGAAGCCGGTCAGCTCGAGCGTGCCGGCGCTGCACCTGCCGGTGGCGTTCGTCCCGCAGCAGGGTGACATCACGGTGACGCAGTCCTGCACGCCGCCGTCGCTGACGCTGCTGCAGAACAGCACCTGCACCGTGAAGGCCACGAACAACACCTTCAACGACACCACGGCGGACTTCACCACCACGTCCACGATCAACCTTCCGGTCGTCGGCGCGAACGGTGCCACGGTGGTCAACCCGTTCAAGGCCGAGAAGAAGGGCGCGTCGCTCGCCGGCGCGATCCCGGGCACGCCGTCGATCGCCCCGGGCACCATCGCCGGGTACATCCCGCTCGACCTGTTCGGGGGCACGCTCGTGACCCCGGTCGGCGACGAGGACCTGACGACGTTCAACGTGCCGTCGTTCAAGTACAACGGTGTCGAGTACTCCTCGCTCACCGTCGACTCGAACGGCTACCTGTACCCGGGCAGTGACGACAGCCGCGAGAACAACAACTGCTGCGACATCACCCCGATCCCGAACCCCGCGAAGCCGAACAACGTCCTCGCGCCGTTCTGGACCGACCTCGACGGCACGGGCGCGACTGGTCTGCTGATCAACGTGCTCACCGACGGCGTCGGCACCTGGACGGTCGTCGAGTGGCGGGTGAACGACTTCGGCACGCTCAACCAGCGCCGCTTCCAGGTCTGGCTGGGCTCGGGCGGTCCGCAGGACATCGCGATGTCCTACGACTTCGGGACGATGGGTGCGCTGCCCGCCGGGCAGAACCTCGTCGTCGGGGCCGAGAACGCGTACGGCAACGGTGGTCAGGGCCTGCCCGTGAACACCCTGCCGAGCACGGACCTCTACGTGACCAGCACCGACCCGGTGCCGGGCGCGTCGACGTCCTACACGGTCACGGTGAAGGGTCTGCTCCCCGGCACCGGCAGGGTCTCCACCTCGGTGGTCACCCCGGCCGTCCCGGGCACGACCGTCGTCAACACCGACATCGGCGTGACGTTGAAGCTCAACCGCATCGGCACGTAACAGCGCCCTTGCAAGGCACGTCCTGGTGACAAAGGCGGCCGGTCCCGAGCCACGGGGCCGGCCGCCCGTCGTTGACGGATGTTGCACTTGCTGTGCAGGATCAGGGGTATGCGAACGTTTGCGAACGGCGGCGAGTTGCTGGCTTCAGTCGGCGAGGTCCTCGGCCACAGCGACTGGCGGGAGATCACCCAGGAGCACATCAACCTGTTCGCCGAGGCCACCGGCGACTTCCAGTGGATTCACGTGGACGCGGAGCGGGCCGCGGCCGGACCGTTCGGCACCACCATCGCGCACGGCTTCATGAGCCTGTCGCTGCTGCCGGTCCTGGTCTCCGGCGTGTACCGGGTGGAAGGCTCCCGGATGGGCATCAACTACGGCCTGGACAAGGTGCGGTTCCCGTCGCCGCTGCCGGTGGGGTCCAAGGTGCGCGCCACGGTGCAGCTGCTGTCCGCCGAGGACATCGGCGAGGGCTGGCTGCAGCTGAAGAACAAGGTGACCGTCGAGCGCGAGGGCCAGGAGAAGCCGGTCTGCGTCGCCGAGTCGCTGACCCGGCTCCTCCTGTAACGCGACACCTCACTCAGCCCGGACTCGGCCCGGACTCAGCCCGGCAGCGACACCAGGTCGGCCAACGCCGTGCGATGGGCGGAGGCCGACCCGAACGTCGCCGCACTGGCGCGGGCCCGCTTCAGGTACAGGTGCGCCGGGTGCTCCCAGGTGAAGCCGATCCCGCCGTGCAGCTGCACGCACTCCTCGGCGGCCTTGACCGCCACCGGGGAGCAGAACGCCTGGGCGACGGCCGCCGCGACCGGCAGGTCCGGGTCGCCGGTCGCGAGGCAGCCCGCCGCGTAGCGGGCCACCGCGCGGGCCTGCGTGACGCTCACCCACAGGTCCGCGAGCCGGTGCTTGACCGCCTGGTACGAGCCGACCGGCCGGGCGAACTGCCGCCGGGTCTTCACGTATTCGACGGTCGTCGTCAGGCACCAGTCCGCGACGCCGAGCTGCTCGGAGGCGAGCAGCGCCGCCCCGGCCAGCAGCGCCCGGTCCACGGCACCGGCCGCGTCGGCGGTGACCAGCCGCCCCGGCGCGCCCGCGAACGTGACGTCGGTGAGCGGCCGGGTCAGGTCGAAGCTGACCACCGGCACCCGGCGCGCCGCCGCGGCGTCCACCGCGTAGAGCCCCGCGGCGGAAGGCACCAGCAGTACATCGGCCGCCGCGGCGTCGACGACGCTGGTGACGGTGCCGTCCAGCCGGTCACCCCCGGCGGTGACGGTCCACGGCTGCGAGGTCCGCCAGGACAGCGGCACCGCCAGGGTCGCCGTCCGGCTGCCGGCGGCGACCGCGTCGAGCAGCGGGTCGCCGGTGCCGGTGAGCGCGGCCACCGCCAGGACGGAGCTGCCGAGGAACGGCACCGGCGCGACGCTGCGACCGAGCTCCTCCATCACCACCGCGGTCTCCCGCCACGACGCGCCCGCGCCGCCGGCCGCCTCGGGCACCGGCAGCCCGGCCACCCCGAGGTCGACGGCCAGGGACCGCCACAGCTTCAGGTCGACGGGTTCGGCCGACTCGATCCTCGCCAGCACCGCCTCGAACCCGGCCCGGTCGCCCAGCAGCGCGCGCACGCTGGAGCGCAGCTCCTCCTCGACGTCGCTGTACAGCAGATCGGTCATTTCGGCAGGTCCTTCCACGCGACGTCCTTGTCGAGCCGGTGCTCCGGCGGCAGCCCCAGGACCCGCTCCGCGACGATGTTGCGCAGGATCTCCGACGTGCCGCCCTCGATCGAGTTGCCTTTCGCGCGGAGGTACCGGTACCCGGCGGTCCGGCCGGAGAAGTCGACGATGGTCGGGCGCCGCATCGTCCACTCGTCGTGCCGCAGCCCCTCCTCGCCGAGCAGGTCCAGCTCCAGGCCGGAGATCTCCTGGTTGAGCCGGGCGAAGAGCAGCTTCGCCGCCGACCCCTCCGGGCCGGGCTGGCCGGCCGCCAGCAGCCGGGAGCTGCCGGGAGGGCGTGACAGCTGCTGGCGCAGCCGCATCCCGGTGAGCCTGGCCGCCTCCGCCTCGACCCACAGCCGCAGCAGCGCGTCGTGCAGCGCCGGGGTCCGCAGCTCGGGCCGCTCCCGCCACAGGTCGGCGACGATGCCGATGCCGCCGCCCTCGCGGGGCGCCGCGCCGCCGCCGATCGCGACCCGCTCGTTCATCAGCGTGGTCTGCGCGACCGCCCAGCCCTCGCCGACCGCGCCGAGCCGGTCGGTGTCGGGGATCCGGACGCCGGTCAGGAACACCTCGTTGAACTCGGCCTCGCCGGTGGCCTGGCGCAGCGGCCGCACCTCCACCCCGGGCGCGGTCATGTCGAGCACGAAGTACGTGATGCCCTGGTGCTTCGGCACGGCCGGGTCGGTGCGGGCGATGAGGATCGCCCACCGCGCCTCGTGCGCCATCGACGTCCACACCTTCTGGCCGTCGACGACCCACCCGTCGCCGTCACGGACCGCGCGGGTGCCGAGGCCGGCGAGGTCGGATCCGGCGCCGGGCTCACTGAACAGCTGGCACCACACCTCCTCGCCCGTCCACAGCGGGCGCAGCCAGCGCCGCCGCTGCTCGTCGGTGCCGTGCCGCAGGATCGTCGGGGCCGCCATGCCGAGGCCGATGCCGATGCGCCGCGGGTTGTTGTCGGGGGCGCCCGCCGCGGCGAACACGTCCTCGACGGCCGCCTGCTCCTCCCGCGGCAGGCCGAGCCCGCCGAGCCCTTCCGGGAACTGCACCCACGCGAGCCCGGCGTCGAACCGGGCCCGCAGGAAGTCCCGCGGGTCGAGCGCGTTGGGGTCGTGCGCGGCGAGGAACTCCCTCGCCAGGTCCGCCGGCTGCGATGTCGGCTGCGATGTCGGGTTCAATTGAGCGGGCCTCCGGCCACGTAGATGACCTGCCCGGACACGAAGCCCGCACCCTCGCTCGCAAGGAACGAGATGGTGTGCGCGACGTCCGCCGGCACGCCCACCCGGCGGACCGGGATCCGCTCGGCCGCCGCCTGCTGGAACGCCTCGAAGTCGACCTTGACCCGGGCGGCGGTCGCGGCGGTCATGTCGGTCGCGATGAATCCGGGCGCGACGGCGTTGACGGTGACGCCGAACGGGCCCAGCTCGATCGCCAGGGTCTTCGTGAAGCCCTGCAGCCCGGCCTTCGCGGCGGAGTAGTTGGCCTGGCCCCGGTTGCCGAGCGCGGACGACGACGACAGGTTGACGATCCGGCCGAACTTCGCCGCCGTCATGTGCGTCTGCGCGGCCCGGCTCATCAGGAACGCACCCTTCAGGTGCACCCCCATCACCGTGTCCCAGTCGCTGTCGCTCATCTTGAACAGCAGGTTGTCCCGCAGCACCCCGGCGTTGTTGACCAGGACCAGCGGCGGGCCGAGCTCGCCGGCGACCCGGTCGACGGCGGCGGCCACGGCCTGTGCGTCGGCGACGTCCGCCCCGACGGCCAGGGCGCGCCCGCCGGCGGCCTGGATCTGTTCGACAGTGTCCTTGCAGGCGCCCTCGTCCAGGTCGAGCACCGCCACGGCGTGCCCGTCGGCGGCCAGTCGGAGGGCGGTCGCGGCGCCGATGCCGCGGGCCGCGCCGGTCACGATCGCCACGCGGGCCTGTGTGTCAGTCATACCTCCGATCCTCACCCGTGAGACACGGTCCTGAAAAGGCACTGCAAGTGCAGATTGTTCACACCGCCCGCGCCAAATGTCCGATTGGCGGAATTTCCCGCAAGTTCCCGGCGGGGAACCGTTCAGGTGCGGCACGGTTGCGCCGATGGTCTCAGCGTCACACGGAAGAGACGGCACCACGGGGGGCACGGATGAACGGCAACACGATCAAGAAGGCAGTCACGCTGGCCGGTTTCGCCGCACTGGGGGGCCTCGGGACGATGATCGGTTCGACCACCGCCTCCGCCGCTCCCGCCGGCGCCTCCTCTGCGGCCTTCGGTGGCAAGGCCGTCGCCTACGTGCGGGCCGGCGTCATCTACAGCAGCGACGGCTACAGCGAGGTCCGCCTCACCGAGGACGAGGTCAACGCCCGGCCGCGGTTCAACCCCGACGGCACGAAGCTCGCGTACCTGCACAACAACACGGTCTGGGTGATGAACGCCGACGGCAGTGGCAAGCGCCAGGTCAGCGACCGGGTCTCCGGCGGCGCCTCGTGGTCCCCGGACGGCAAGTGGATCGCCTACGCCGCGCTGTCGTGCACCGGCGGCCCCGGCGTCTTCCGCGTCGCGGCCGACGGCCCCGAGGGTGCCGCGTCGCAGCCGCTCTTCCCCGCCTCCTGCCGCGACCAGGCCGTCCCCGAGGTCGCGTACATCACCGAGCAGGCAACCGAGCAGGCCGGCCCGGTGAAGCTCGTGGACCGCCTGCGGACCGACGACGCGGTCGCCTGGTCGCCCGACGGCACGAAGATCGCGTTCCGGGGCGGCGAGTGCGAGTCGATCGCCGACAACTGCCTGAGCGTCGGCACCGTCGAGACCGGCACCGAGCGCGCCATCGACTACTACGGCGGTGGCGGCAGCGGCACCAGCGGCTTCGGCGTCGTCCCCGCCTGGTCGCCCGACGGCCGGAAGGTCACCTGGACCACCTACACCGAGGACGGCACCGCGGTGCGGGTCACCGAGGCCGACGCCGACGGCGGCAACCGGCACCAGATCGGCGCCGCCGACGACCGCGAGATGGTCTACGCGGGCGCCCGCACCGGCGTGCTCACCGCGTCGCACCAGGGCCACTCCTGGGTGACCGCGGTCGACCTGGCCACCGGCGCGCGGACCCCGCTGCACCAGGGCTCGCAGCCGACCGTTCAGGCCTGATGACCAGACACCTGCTCGGCATCGCGCTGGCGCTCACGCTGGCGTCGTGTGGCTCCGGTCCGACACCTGTCGGGCCGGAGCCTTCGCGTTCGGCCACCGGCGGCGCGCTGCTCGCCGTCGAGGATCTGCCCGACGGCTACGTGACCAGCCCGCCGCAGGTGGAGCCCGAGGTCAGCGGGGACAGCACGGTCAGCGTCGCCGGCTGCGGCGCCCTGATCGACCGGTTCCGCGGGGGCGGCACCGGCGTCCGGTTCGAGGGCGGCTCCGCGGGGCCCTTCCTCGCCGAGGAGGTCTCCGCGGATCCGGATGCGGTGGATGTACTGCGGGAGCTCGGCACCCGGTGTGCGGCCTTCACGGACACCGATCCCGGCGGCGGGACGACCAGCGTCACGGTGACCGACGCCGGGCTGCCGAGCCTCGGCGACGAGTCCGCGGCGGTCAGGATGGCCGCGTCCGGCGGCGCCGGCGACGACGCCTACACCCTCGGCGGCTACCTGCTCGTCGTCCGCGTCGGCGGCGCGACCTGCACCCTCGTGCACTTCGGCCAGCCGGAGGTGGACCGGGCCGAGACCGAGACGATCGCCAAGGCGGCGGTGCGGAAGCTGCGGCGGCCACAATGAGGCATGCGGCTGGGCACGTTCAACCTCATGCACGGGCGGTCTCTCGCCGACGGGCAGGTCGACGCCGGCCGCGTCCACGCGACGATCGCCGCGCTGGACACCGACGTCCTCGGGCTCCAGGAGGTCGACCGGGGCCAGCACCGCAGCGGCCACGCCGACCTCGCCGCGATCGCGGCCGACGCCCTGGGTGCGGGGCACGTCCTGTTCGTGCCGGCGGTGGTCGGCACCCCCGGCGAGGGCTTCCGGACGGCGACCGACGGCGACCAGGACGGGACCGACCCGCACTACGGCGTCGCGCTGGTGAGCCGGTATCCGGTGGTCGACTGGCGGGTGACCCGCCTGCCGGCCGCCCCGCTGCGCTCACCGCTGCTGGCCGGACCCCAGCTGCTGTTCCTCGACGACGAGCCGCGGGTCCTGATCGCCGCGGTGCTCGAAACCCCCGCCGGGCGTGTGACGGTCGCCACCACCCACCTGTCCTTCGTCCCCGGCTGGAACGTCCGGCAGCTCCAGCTGGTCCGCCGGGCGCTGCGGCCGCTGCCCACACCGCGCGTGCTCCTCGGCGACCTCAACCTCCCCGGCGGGCTGCCCCGGCTCTTCTCCGGCTGGCACCGGCTCGCGCGCCTGCCGACCTTCCCGGCACCGGCGCCACGCGTGCAGTTCGACCACGTGCTGGCCGACGGGCGCGGCATCGAGCGCCTCCCGCGGGTCCTGCGGGTGGCGGCCCCGGCGGTGCCGTTCTCCGACCACCGGCCGCTGGTTGTGACACTCCGTGACCGCCCGGGCACGCTGAAGATCGATTAGGGCAGATTTAAGTGCGAGCGGAATGCCTGCTTGCGGCGGTTTGTCCCGGCACGATTGCGAACCGTGTTCGGATAACTACGATTCTTCGGTGCCTTGTAGATTGGGCGTTCGTTTGTTGGGATGCGTACCGTCAGTGATTTCCAACCGAAGGTACAAGGCCGCAGAGGCCGCCGGTCCGGAGGATAAGAGCCGTGAAAGGTCGCCACCGCTCAGCGGGGTCGTCAGGCGCAGCGCTCAAGATGGGCGCCGCCGCCGTCGCCGTGCTCGTAGTCCTCGCCGGCAGCTGGTATGCGTTCCGGAAGTACTCCCAGCCGTCGTGCGGTGCGTCCACCAAGCTCACGGTCAGCGCACCCTCTGACATCGCGCCCGCGCTGAAGCAGCAGGTCGCCGACTGGTCCGCGCAGGCCAAGACCGGCGACGGCTGCGTCGACGTCGAGGTCATCGAGGCCGCGTCCGCCGACGTCGCCGCCGCGATCGCCGCCACCTCGAAGAAGTCCCTGACCGGCGTCGGCCAGGCCAACGGCAAGACCCGCATCCCCGACGTGTGGGTGCCCGACTCGTCCCTGTGGCTCCAGCGCCTCCGCGCCGTCAACCCCGCCGGCCTCCCCGCCGACGCCAAGTCGATCGCCCGCAGCCCCATCGTCGTCGCCGTCCCCGAGCCGATCGCGACCACCTCCTTCGGCTGGCCCCAGACGAAAATCAAGTACACCGACCTGATCGGGAAGGTCGCCGGCGACCAGAAGGTCAAGCTCGGCATCGTCGAGCCCAGCCGCGACTCGACCGGCCTCGCCGGCCTGATGACCCTCGCCGCCGCCGCGACCGCCTCCGCCGGCGGCAACCAGACCCAGGCCACGCAGACCGCGACCGCCGCCCTCCGCGCGCTCGCCGCCGGCCGGTCCTCCCTGCGCGACGACCTCATGCAGAAGTTCCCGCGCGGCTCCGACCCGCAGGCACTCAGCGCCGGCCTGACCGTCGCGCCGCTGTCGGAGCAGGCCGTCATCCAGTACAACGCCCAGCAGCCGCCGGTCCGCCTCGCCGCGATCTACGCCGAGCCCGCGCCGCTCGCCCTCGACTACCCGTTCGTCATCCTCAGCAAGGAACGCACCGCCGCCGCCGAACAGCTGCTCAAGGTGCTCGGCGGCGACCAGTTCCGGGACCGGCTCGGCGCGATCGGCCTCCGCGGCTCCGACGGCGTCGCCGGCAAGGGCTTCCAGACCCCGACCGGCGCACCCACCTCCCTGACCGCCGGCCAGGTCCCCGACGCCGCCGCCATCGAAGGCCTGCTCACCAAGTGGCAGGCGATCACCCTCCCGGCCCGCATGCTCGCCGTCATCGACGTGTCCGGCTCCATGCTCACGAAGGTCCCCACCGCCGGCGGCGCCGACCGCATGACGGTGACCCTCGAGGCGGCCCGCCGCGGCATGCAGCTCTTCGACGACTCCTGGGCCCTCGGCGTGTGGACCTTCTCCACCCAGCTCGACGGCGCCAAGGACTACAAGCAGCTCGTCCCCATCGGCCCGCTGGTCAGCCAGCGCAACCAGTGCCTCCAGGCGCTGCAGGGCATCCGCCCCAAGCAGAACGGCGACACCGCCCTCTACGACACCATCCTCGCCGGCTACAAGGCCGTGCAGAGCGGCTGGGACCAGGGCCGGATCAACTCCCTCATCGTCATGACCGACGGCGAGAACGACGACCCCGCCGGCGGCCTCTCCCTCGAGCAGCTGATCGCCGAGCTCAAGGCGACCGCCGACCCGGCCAAGCCCATCCAGGTCATCCTTATCGGCATCGGCGACAAGGTCGGCGAGGGCGCCATGCGCCAGATCACCGACGCCGTCGGCGGCGGCACCTTCGTCGCCCCCGACCCGGCCAAGATCGGCGACATCTTCCTCCAGGCCATCTCGCTACGCGGCCAGGCCGCCCAGCCCAAGTAGCTGTTACCCGCGTCCGGCTCACCGCCCCGCCACGATCCCGCACCGCACGGGATCACGGCGGGGCGGCGGCGCATACTGGGTGTGTGATCGCGGTGACCGGGGCGTCCGGGCAGGTCGGCAGACGAGTCGCGGCGGGGGTTCCTGAGGCGCGGGGGCTGACCCGCAAGGACGCCGAATACGGCGACACCGGCCGGATGCGGCAGGCGCTCGACGGGGTCCGGACGCTGTTCCTGGTCTCGGCGCGCGAGTCAGGCGACCGGGTCGCCGAGCACCGCAGCGCCGTCGACGCGGCCGTCGCGGCCGGCGTCCAGCGGATCGTGTACCTGTCGTTCGCCGGCGCCGCACCCGACTGCACCTTCACGTTCGGCCGGGACCACTGGCACACCGAGCAGCACATCCGGCAGACCGGCCTGCGCTGGACCTTCCTGCGCGACAACCTCTACCAGGAGATGCTGCCGATGCTCGCCGGCCCCGACGGCGTCATCCGCGGCCCCGCGGCCGACGGCCGGCTCGCCGCCGTCGCCTACGACGACATCGCCGCGAGCGCCGTCGCGGCACTCACCCAGGACGGGCACGACGGACGGACCTACGAGCTCACCGGGCCCGAGGCGCTGACCATGCACGAGGTCGCGGCCAGGCTCGGCCTCACCTACGTCCCCGAGACCGTCGAAGAGGCCTACGCGTCGCGGGCGCACTACGGGGCGCCGGCGTTCGAGGTCGCCGGATGGGTCAGCTCCTACGAGGCGATCGCCGCCGGCGAACTCGCGACCGTCAGCGACGACGTACGGCACCTGACCGGACGGGACCCGAAACCGCTCAGTCCCAGGTGAGCAGCTGGTCGACCGGCGCGTAGTCGTCGGTCAGGACCCGCGCTCCGCCGACGAACGCGCGAAGCTCCTCGCCGGTCAGGGAGTCCGGCATCGCCCGTACCGGCGACGTGGAAGCGAACACGACGAAGTTGCTGCCGGTCTCGCCCCGCAACGCGGGCCGCGGCGCCACCAGGGTCACGAACGGGAACACGGCGGCGATGGTCGCGACCTCGGCACGGACGAAGCGGCGGGCCGGACCGTCGATGACGTTGAGCGCGTAGACACCACCCGGACGCAGCACCCGCCGGACGTCGGTGACCAGCTCGCGGGTCGTGAGATGCCACGGGACCGCGAGATGGCCGAACGCGTCACCGATGACCAGGTCACGCGACGCGGACGGCTGGCGGCGCAGACCCGCGCGGGCGTCACCGGTCTCGACCCGCAGCAGCGGACCCGTCCGCAGGCCGAGCCGCCGCCGGTCGAGCTCGACGAGCGCCGGATCCAGCTCCAGGACGAGGTTGTCGCTGCCCGGACGGGTCGCGGCCACGTACCGCGGCAGCGTGAACCCACCACCACCCACATGCAGCACATCCAGCGGACCCGCCGGCAGACCGTCCACATAGGACCCGATCCACTGGGTGTACGCATACTCCAGATGCTTCGGGTCGCCGAGATCCACATAGGAGTGCTGGGCACCGTTGAGGAACAGGACGCGCCCCTCACCCCCGTCCTCGCCGACGGCGGCACACGTGTACGCGGTCTCCACGTCGCACGGGGAAGGGGTGACGATGCCGAGCGGCACGCCGATCACGACGAACGCCGCGGCCGCCGACAGGTTGCCGGTGCGCCGCCAGTACCCGCCGAAGCCGAAGCCGGCAAGCGCCAGCACACCCGCCAGGACCAGCAGGATCACGCTCGTCGGCACGGTGGCCACCAACACGAACCCCGTCGCGAACGTCGCCGTGATCGCGCCGAGCGTGCCGACGCTGGACAGCCGGCCCACCACCCTCCCGGTGTGCGCGAGATCGGCCAGCTGCAGCTTCACCACCAGCGGGGTCACCGCCGACAGCAACGCCGCCGGCACGAACAAGGCCATCGCCGCGAGCAGCAGCACACTCGACGGCCCGGCGTCGCGCAGCCACGCACCGGCCACCCGGACGATCGGCAGCGTCGCGGCCGTCGCGGCGGCGCCCAGCAGCAACAACGGCGACAACAGCCGGCGCGGGTCGCCCCGCCGGTCCGCGAGCCAGCCACCGGTCCACGCGCCATACGCGATCGCGGCCAAGGCCACACCGATGATCGCGGTGCTGCTCGACAGCGTCACACCGACGTACGGCCCGACGAGCCGCAGCCCGACGATCTCCAGGACGAGCACGGCACCGCTGGTCAGGAACACCAGACCGGCGGCGATGCGGTTATTGAGGGGTGTCGCGGCATCCACCGCTCTAGCATGGGGCACATGTCCGATTCGACGCGCATACCCGCCAAGCCGACCCTCGATGGCCTCGAGGCGCGCTGGGTAAAGGTATGGGACGTCGAAGGGACCTACCGATTCGACCGGACCGCCACCCGCGACAGCGTGTTCTCGATCGACACGCCGCCGCCGACGGTGAGCGGGGCACTGCACATCGGCCACGTCTTCTCCTACACGCAGACCGACGCGATCGCCCGCTACCAGCGCATGCGCGGCCGGGACGTGTTCTACCCGATGGGGTGGGACGACAACGGCCTGCCCACCGAGCGGCGGGTGCAGCTCACGTACGGGGTGCAGTGCGACCCCGCCCTGCCGTACGACGAACACCTCGTCATCACGAAGACCCCCGGCGGCCCGCCCCAGAAGATCAGCCGCCGGAACTTCATCGACCTCTGCAAACGCCAGACGGAGGTCGACGAGCAGGCCTACGAGCAGCTGTGGCGCAACCTCGGCCTGTCCGTCGACTGGACCCTGCTCTACACGACGATCGGCGACCGGGCCCGGACCGCCGCCCAGCAGGGATTCCTCAACAGCCTCGCCCGCGGCGACGCGTACGCCGTCGACGGCCCGACCCTCTGGGACGTCACGTTCGGCACGGCGGTCGCGCAGGCCGAGCTCGAAGACCGCGAACGCCCCGGCGCCTACCACCGGATCCGCTTCGGCGACTTCACCGTCGACACGACCCGGCCCGAGCTGCTGCCCGCCTGCGTGGCCCTGGTCGCGCACCCCTCCGACGAGCGGTTCCAGCCGCACTTCGGCACGACCGTGCGCACGCCCCTGTTCCACGTCGACGTGCCGCTGCTCGCCCACCCCCTGGCCGACCCCGCGAAGGGCACCGGCCTCGTGATGGTGTGCACCTTCGGCGACCTCACCGACGTGACCTGGTGGCGGGAGCTCGACCTGCCGACCCGCACCGTCATCCAGCGCAACGGCCGGCTCGGCCTGCAACCGCCGCCCGGCGTCGACGAGGACCAGTACGCACTCGTCGCCGGCCTCACCGTCAACCAGGCCCGGGAGAAGATCGTCGCGGCACTGCGCGCCGACGGCATGCTCGAAGGCGAGCCACGGCCGATCACCCACGCGGTGAAGTTCTACGAGAAGGGCGAGAAACCCCTCGAGATCGTCGGCACCCGCCAGTGGTACATCCGCAACGGCGGCCGCTCGCCAGAACTCCGCGCCGCGCTGCTCGCCCGGGGCCGCGAGCTGCAGTGGACCCCGGCCCACATGCGCTCCCGCTACGAACACTGGGTCGAAGGCCTCACCGGCGACTGGGTGATCAGCCGGCAACGCTTCTTCGGCGTGCCGATCCCGCTCTGGTACCGCCTCGACGACGACGCCCACCCCGTCCACGACGACCCCATCGTGCCTTCGGCGCTGCCGATGGACCCGAGCAGCGACACGCCACCCGGCTACGACGAGTCGCAGCGCGGCCGGCCCGGCGGGTTCATCGGCGACCCCGACGTCATGGACACCTGGGCGACGTCCTCGCTGACCCCGCAGATCATCGGCGGCTGGCTCGACGACCCCGACCTCTTCACCCGGGTCTTCCCCATGGACCTGCGCCCCCAGGCCCACGAGATCATCCGGACCTGGCTCTTCTCGACCGTGCTGCGCGCCCACGTGGAGCACGACGTGCTGCCGTGGAAGCGGGCGTCGATCGCCGGCTGGATCGTCGACCCCGACCGCAAGAAGATCGGCAAGTCCAAGGACAACGCCGGCGACTCCCCGGAAGCCATGCTCGAACGGCACGGCGCCGACGCCCTGCGCTACTGGGCGGCCAGCGCCCGCCCGGGCGTCGACACGGCGCTCGACGTGAACCAGATGAAGATCGGCCGCCGCCTGGCCACGAAGCTCCTCAACGCGAGCCGCTTCGTGCTCGGCTTCCCCGTGCCCACCAGCGGTGCCGTCACCGAGCCCGTGGACCAGGCCCTGCTGGCCGCCCTGTCCACGGTGGTGACCGAGGCGACGGCGGCCTTCGAGGTGTACGACTACGCGCGCGCCCTCGAACGCACCGAACAGTTCTTCTGGTCCTTCTGCGACGACTACCTGGAGCTGGTCAAGTCCCGCGCCTATGGCGAGCTTCCCGCCGCCGACTCCGCCCGGACCGCTCTGACCACGGCGCTGTCGACCCTGCTGCGGCTGTTCGCCCCGTTCCTGCCCTTCGTGACGGAGGAGATCTGGTCCTGGTGGCAGCCCGGCTCCATCCACCGCGCCTCTTGGCCGACCGGCATCTCCTCCGCTAGCGGTGCACCTTCCTCTGCTGACGGCGGACCTTCCCCCGCGGCCGACGGCGGCCCCTTCTCCCCCTTTGCCGACATTTCCGACATTTCCCCTTTGTCGGTTGCGACGGCGGTGCTGGCGGCGGTGCGGAAGGCGAAGTCGGCGGCCCAGCAGTCCATGCGTGCCGAGGTGGCGCTGCTGGCGGTGGCCGGCCCCGCGGCCGTCCTGGAGCAGGTCAAGGCCGACCTGACCGCGGCCGGCAACGTCCGGTCGTGGGCCATCACCGACGCTGAGGAACTGTCCGTTACCGTCACGTTGTGATGGAACTCCAGGCCATCGGGGTCCAACACCCCGCCGTGCGGCAGGTGCAGCACATCCAGAACAACACCGCACCCAACCGCTACAAACTCTTCGTCGCCGAGGGCCTCTGGGCGCACAACATGCTCCTGGAGGCCGGCGCGCCGATCGACACGTTCTTCTGGTGCCCCGAGGCGATCTACGCCGACGAGGCCCACCGCCGCGCCGAGGAGATCGCCGCGCGGGCAGACCGGTCGTTCCGGATCTCGCTGCGGACCCTGGAGAAGATCTCCGAGCGCGACAAGCCCGACGGCCTGCTGTCCCTAGCCGCCCTGCCCCGCTGGGACGCCGACGATCTCCGGTTCGGCAAGACGTCGCTGGTACTGGTCGCCGACGGCCTCGAGATCCCCGGCAACCTCGGCACCCTGATCCGGTCCCTGGACGCCTGTGGGGCCGACTGCCTGGTGCTCACCAACCGCAAGACCCGCCTGACCCACCCGAAGGTCATCCGCGCCAGCCAGGGCACGATCCTCACCGTGCCGACGATCGAGTTCGAGCAGACCGCCGACGCCGTCGCCTGGCTCCAGCGCCACCGGTTCACGGTCCTCCTCGCCGACACCGACGAGGCGGTCAACTACCGCCAGGCGAACTACTCGGGCCGCACCGCCCTCGTCGTCGGCAGCGAACGCTACGGCATCGGCAAAGAGTGGTACGGCCACGGCTACCAGCGCGTCGCGGTCCCCATGCTCGGCTCGGGCGACTCCCTCAACGTCTCCGTCTCCGCCTCGGTCCTCCTCTACGAGGCCCGCGCCCGCAAATCGTCCTGGTAACCCGCGCCGCGAACCGCTGCGTGACGCACGCGCCCCTGGCTATGCACGCCCGCCGGTAACCACGCCAGCACCGGCGACGAAGACGCGATGATCGTGCGCTACGAACGTCCGTCGGTAACGTGCGCTACGTACGTCCGCCGAGAACACGCGCTACGCGCGACCGCTGGTAATGCGCGTCCGCGGGCGAGTGGACGCGTCCGCGGACGGGTGCCGGTAACGCGCGCCTGCGAGCTGGCCGGGGTCAGTGGGGGTCTGCTGGTCGATGGCTGGCCGCACCGTGCTGGTGGGCAGCCTGCGCTGAACGTTCGCGGGTCCGGCACGCTTCGGGCTGGTGCCGCACCGCCTACTTGGCAACCTACACCACGCCTGCAAATTGACCTTCAAACCCGTATTCATGACAGTACTTTCAGTAGTTCCTGCTGCTCAGAGTTACAGGGACTTGAGGTGGCGGGCGGCCTCGGGGAGGGGTTCGCCGACGGTGCGGTGCAGGGCGAGCCATAAGCCCGGGATCGCGCCGGCGGGTTCGCCCCGGGCGGCGAAGAGCGCCGTCAGCCAGTCGCTGGCCTCGCGGAGCAGCCTCGGGTCGTCGGTGAGCAGCGCCGCCGACAGGGCGTGCAGGGCGTGGTCGATCGCGTCGTCGAACAGGCCGCCGTCCTGCGAGGCCGGGTCCTGCGAGGCCGGGTCCTGAGGTCCGGAGTGGGGGGACTCGAGCCAGCTCCGGCGGGCCGTGGCGCGGAACTCGGCGAAGCGGACGACCATCTCGGCGTGCTCGTCGGCGCCGGTGTGGCGGGCGCGGTCCGTGGCGGCGCTGTGAAGGTCCCCGCGGGCGACGAGGCCGTCGAGCACCGCCGCGGCGGCGCGGGCGTCCTTCGCCCAGCCGGAGGCGCCCAGCGCCCGGGCCCGCGTGTCGTCCGGTCCGAAGGCGCCGCCGCCGACGAGGACCGGCAGGCCGGCCTCGCGGGCGGCGTCGATGAGGCGGCGGGCGGCGGGCAGGGAGGCGGCGACGGAGCAGCTGATCGCGACCGCGTCGGCGTCCACGTCGTCGAGGAAGCGGGCGAACTGACGGGCCGGCATCGACGCGCCGAGGAAGGTGGTGCGCCAGCCGGCCGCCTGCAGGCAGTACCCGACCAGGCGGGCCGGCAGGCCGTGCCACTCGCGCTCCGCGCAGGTGAGGATCACGTGGCCGAACGGGTCGGCGGGAGCGGTGATGCGGGCGCCGACGGCGAGGGCGACGGACTCGCTGATCGCGGTCGCGGCGTGCTCGTGGGCGACGGTCCACGAGCCGGCCGCCCAGCGCAGGCCGACCTGCTCCTGCGCGCGGCCCACGACGTCGAGCAGGACGTCGACCGGGTCGGCGCCGCCGTCGACCAGCGCGAGCGCGTGCGCCACGGCGCCCGCCGCGTCCCGGCGCTCCAGGAACGAGAAGTACGGCCCGAAGGGCAGAGCGGTCACGAGGCGGCCGCCCGCAGGGCCAGCACCGCCAGGTCGTCGCGTTGCGTGCCGTCGGAGCCTTCGAGCACGGCGATCTCGATCGCCTCCACCAGCGCGTCGACGCCCACCTGCGCGTACTGCGACAGCAGCTCGGCGAGGCGCCGCGTGCCGTCGCGGACGCTGTGGTGGCGGGCCTCGGTGACGCCGTCGGTGTAGAGGACGAGGGTGTCGCCGGGTGACAGGGTGACCTCCGCCGGCGTGTACTCGACCTCGGGGACCAGGCCGGCGGCGAGGCCGCGCACCGCGACGGGCTCCACCGAGCCGGAGGCGCGGACGGCCAGCGGCGGCGGGTGGCCGGCGGAGGCGACCTTCACGTGCAGGGCACCGCAGGGCTGGCGGCGGACCCGGCCGTAGACGGCGGTCACGTACCGGCCGGAGGCGGTGCCGTCGAGCATCGTGTTGAGGGCGCGGAGCACCGCGGCGGGGTCGCGGTCGACGGCGGAGGCGCCGCGGACGGTGTGCCGGGCCTGGCCGGTGACCACGGCCGCCTCGACGCCCTTGCCGGAGACGTCGCCGAGGACGAACGACCAGTCGTCGGGGCTGCCCCACGCGTCGTAGAAGTCGCCGCCGATCTCGGCGTCGGTGGAGGCGGCACGGTAGCGGGCGGCGAGCGCGCTGCCCTCCAGCTTCGGCAGCTCCGGCGGCCGGAGGCTGGCCTGCAGGACGGTGGCCACGCCGGCGCGCTCGGCATACCGGCGGGCGGCGTCCAGCGCGAGCGCGATGCGGACCGCCAGCTCCTCGGCGATGGAGATGTCCTCGGCGACGAACCCGAAGCCGGTGCGGCGGGCGAGCGTCAGCGTGCCGAACGTCGTGCCGCGGGCGGTCAGCGGCAGGCCCAGCACGTCGGCCGGGCGCAGCGCCGCGACCTGCTCGCGCATCCGCTCGTCGGGCACGAGGGCGAGCAGGCCGTCGGGCTCCAGCGGGTCCTGCTCCAGCGAGACGTGCAGCAGCTCCGGCCGCCCGGTGACCAGTAGCCTCGACTGCCCGTTGACCCCGTCGGCGTCGGGATGGCGCCGGGCCGCGGAGGAGGTGCCCGTCTTGTTGACGACGAGGCTGGTGTACGACGCCCCGTCCCGACCGATGAGCATGATCTGCGCCCAGTCGGCGAGGTGCGGCACGCATGCGGTCAGCGAGCGCCGGACGGTGTGCGGCAGGTTGAGCGACCCGGAGACGGTGCGGCTGGCGTCGGCGAGGAACTGGGCCCGCCGCTGGGCGACGGCCAGCATGGCAGTGTCGTCCAGCGAGTCGGGGGCACGCCCCACGAAGCCCAGGTCGCTGGTCATGGGTTCGAGTCTGCGTCGTACCCCGGACCGGGTCAAACGGTGTGAGCGTTTGAAGTCCGCCCGATGGGTACCACACACTGTTGACCAGCGATCAGTAGCCGATCCGTAGCTCGGTTCGCGAAAGGACACAGCGCAACGTGGTCAACGACGAGACGGTCTGGGAGCTGTCGGTGCGCCGCGAGGGGCAGCGGGCACGACTCGACACGGTGGGTGACCTGGATCTGGACACCGCACCGAAGCTGCTCACCGAGGTGGTCAAGCAGCTGGACGCAGGCGTGACGGAGCTGGTCATCGACCTGACCGAGCTCGCCTTCATCGACTCGAGCGGGCTGGGGACGCTGGTCGGCTGCTGGCGGCGGGCACAGCAGGCGGGCGCGACCTTGATCGTCGCCAACCCCAACGACGACGTGTCCATGACCCTGGAGATCACCGGTCTGGACCAGATCCTGCCGATCAGGGACGAGAAGCAGGCCGCCTGAACGACGAGCGGGCGAGAAGCAGGCCGCCTGAACAACGGGCATCAGCGCTGACAAACGAGAACAACGAGCACCAGCGCTGATGAACGGGAAGGACGCCGGCCTAGATCAGCTCGGCCCAGACGATCTTGCCGATCGGCTGCGGGCGGACGCCCCACGAGTGGGCCAGCCGCGACACGATGAACATGCCCCGCCCCGAGGTGCTGGTCTCGTTGTCGATCTCGGTGATCCGTGGCAGGGCGGGGCTCGCGTCGCCCACCTCGATGAGCACCGCGCAGTCGCGGCGCAGCAGGCGCAGCGCGGCCGGCGGGATGCCGTGCCGCAGCGCGTTGGCGACCAGCTCGTGCCCGACCATCACCGCGGCGCGGGTGAGGTGGGGCAGGTCCCACACGTGCAGCGCGCGCGTGATCACCCGGCGGGCCTGACGCGCCTCGCCGGCGGGCACCTCGACGCTGACCGCGTCCGCGCCGGGCGCGACGAGGTCGTCGGGGTCGACCGTGAACACGTACCTCATGGTGCCCGCTCACGCCCCCGTTGAACAGTGACACGGCGCCGCGAGTCGGGCAGGTGACAGGTTTGCGGCAGGTCTGCGATGGGCAAACCGAAACCCAATCGAACTCCAGGGGGGCCCGTAATGCTCGTCCAGCCAGAAATGACGGTCGCCGGTGGCGCGCAGCGCTCTTCGGACCTGCGTGCCGCGCTGTCGGCGCGTCATCAGGAGCTCGCCGACGAGTATGCCGAGGCGGTCGCCGAGATGACCCTCGCGGGTGTGGTCGACGCCGGTGACGACGTCGCCGACCTGGGCACCAAGGCGTTCAGCCGGGACCAGGAGCTCGCCCTCGCGCTGTCGATCCGCGGCCGGATGGACCAGGTGGAGCGGGCGCTGGAGCGGCTCGCGGATGGCACGTACGGCCGGTGCGAGCGCTGCGCCGAGGACATCCCGGTCGCCCGCCTGACGGCCTTCCCGTCGGCGACCCTCTGCGTCCACTGCAAGAGCCTGACCGAGCGCCGGTAACGACCACCGCGAGAGCCTGACCGGGCGCCGGTAACGACCACCGCGAGAGCCTGACCGGGCGCCGGTAACGACCACCGCGAGAGCCTGACCGAGCGCCGGTAACGGAGAAGGCGGAGCTAGTGGCGGGCGCCGCTGGCGCTCAGCCGCTCGACGACCCCGAGGGCCCGGTGCGCCGCGCTCTGCAGGTGCGGCAGGTAGTCCGCGGCGGCGGAGTCGGCGGCGAGGTCCTCGGACAGGAACGCCACATAGTTGAGGATGGCGCCCAGCGCGTTGGAAAGGTCGTGGGCCCCGTCGGCGATCTCGGCCCGCAACAGGGCGAGCTCGTCGGCCGGTTCCGTCGCGCCCATCCGTCCCCCTGGCTAGAGTGAGTCCCGTTCTACTGTTACGGGGCGTAGTCGAATGGTAACTCTAGTCACAACACTGCTCGTGGTAGCGGTGTTCTTGCGTGCACTTGTGGGGTACGCCGCCACCCGGGATCCGATCCAGCGGGACATCACGCTGATCTTCCTGCCCCCGGTGGTGGTGTGCGCCACCGCGATGGCCCGCCAGGTCCTGGTGAGCCCGCTGCCGCTTGCCGCGAGCGCCGCCTCGACCGCGCTGCTGATGCTGCAGCCGTACCTGACGCTGCGGCTCACCGCCAAGCTGCGGCACGTGCCGGCCTGGCTCAGCCGCGCCCTGCTGGTCGCGCTGCTCGCCAGCATCGCCGCCGTCGCGGTCGCGCCCCGGCCGCTCAACCTCGGCTACCTGCTGCTGGCCTCCGGCGCGTTCACCGTCACCGAGGTGATCGCCGGCACGTACCTGCTGCTGGGCGCCCAGCGGCGCTCCGGCGCGGCCCGGGCCAGGCTGCGGCTCGCCGGGGCCGCCACCTACCTGTTCGTGCTGATGATGCTGATGCTGTTCACCGGCGCCGTGCTGTACCCGGGCACGACCAGCTGGCTGGCGCCCGCCGGCCGGGTCGTGGCGCTGGTGTCCGCGATCGGCTACCTGGTCGCGTTCATACCGCCCGCGTGGCTGCGCCGGATGATGTCGGCCACCGTCTGGTACGAGGCGACCGAGGACCTCCAGCGGCTGCCGGCCGCCGTCAGCACCGGCCAGGTGTGGCGCCGCTACGTCCAGGTGGTGCACGAGACGACCGGCGCCGACGCCGTCGTGCTGGTCCGCACCGCCCCCGACGACCGCCTGGAGCAGGTCGCCGCCGTCTGCCGCTCCGGCGCCAGCCTGCCGCACGAGCCGATGCCCGAGCTGACCGCCGCCGACCTGCAGGCGCTTCTGACCGCCAGGCAGCCGGCCAGGGGAGACAAGAGCGAGCTGGCCGCCTGGTACGCGCAGACCACCGGCGCCCAGTACGTCACCGCGCTCGAGCTGCCGCTGGCGCAGGGCGAGCGCGGCGCCGTGCTGCTGCTCGACCACTACCGCGCCCTGTTCACCGTCGACGACCTGCGCCTCGCGGCGGTGCTCGGCGGCCAGGCCCAGGTCCTGGCGGAGCGCGGCACCATCGTCGCCGAGCAGCGCCGCCTCGCCGAGCAGCTGGCCGAGTCCGTGGACGCGCTCACGTACGCCAGCCAGGCCAAGAGCGACTTCCTCGCCGGCATGAGCCACGAGCTGCGCACCCCGCTGAACGCGATCATCGGCTTCAGCGACCTGATGCGCGCCGAGCACCCCGACGGCGACCGGCGCGCCGTGCCCGCCGAGTGGGTCGACCACATCCACAACAGCGGCCGGCACCTGCTCTGCCTCATCAACGACATCCTCGACCTGGCGAAGGTCGAGGCCGGGCGGATGGAGCTGCACCCGGAGCCGCTCGCCCTCGACGCCGCGGTCAACGACGTGATCACCGGCCTGCGGCCGCTCACCGACCGCAAGCGCCTCGAGGTGACGATCGACGTGCCGCGGGTCGGGGTCCTTGTCGACCCGCTCCGGTTCCGGCAGATCCTGGACAACCTGCTGTCCAACGCGATCAAGTTCACGCCCGAGGGCGGCCGGATCTCGCTGACCGCCGCGCAGGGCGCCGGCGAGGTCGCGCTGACCGTCGCCGACAGCGGGGTCGGCATCGCCGCGGCGGACCACGGCCGCGTCTTCGAGGAGTTCCAGCAGGTCGGCGACGCCGCCCAGCGGAAGGCCGGCACCGGGCTCGGCCTCGCGCTGACCCGGCGGCTGGTCGAGGCGCACGGCGGCTCGATCGCGCTGCAGTCCGCGCTCGGTGAGGGCAGCCGTTTCACCGTACGGCTCCCGGACGCCACCGCCGAGATCCCCGACGCCGCGACCGACGAACCGCTCGCGGACCGGAGCGTCAGCGCGAGCTCTGTGCGCGGCCGGGTGCTGATCATCGACGACGACGCCCGGGCGGCCGAGCTGCTGCGCACCTACCTCAGCGCCGCCGGATACCGGGTGCGGGTCGCGCTCGGCGGCAGCGAGGGCCTGGCCGCGGCGCGGAGCTGGACGCCCGACGCGATCCTGCTCGACGTGATCATGCCGGACATCGACGGCTGGGACGTGATCCGGGAGCTCAAGCAGGAGGACGCGCTGCGCGACATCCCCGTCTTCTTCGCCACGATCGTCGACGACCGCAGGGCCGGGCTGTCGCTCGGCGCCACCGACTTCTTCGTCAAGCCCGTCGACCACGACCTGCTGCTCGCCCAGCTCGCCCGGCACATCGTCCCGGCGAAGGGGGCCGGCGCCGAGGGCGCCTCGGTGCTGGTGGTCGACCGCGACGACCAGACCCGGCACGTCGTCGAGCAGCACCTCCGCGACGGCGGCATCGACGTCGTCACCTGCGACGACGGCCCGGAAGGGCTGCGCCTGTCCCGCGACCGGCGCTTCGACCTGATCATCTGCGACCTGCAGATGGCCGACGTCGACGGCTTCGCGCTCCTCGCCGGGCTCGAGGGCGACCCGGCGACCAGGGGGATCCCGGTCCTGGCGCTGACCGAGCCGGACCTGTCCGACGCCGACCGGGTCCGCCTGACCGGCAAGGTCATCGGCACCATGCCCCGCAGCGCCGCCGCCTCCGACGGCGTCCGCGAGTGGGTCGACCTGGCCGCCGTGGCCAGCACACTGTCCGACGCACGCGGAAACGGAGCGATCTGACATGAGCAAGGTTCTGCTGGTCGAGGACGAGGAGCTGAACCGGGTCCTGGTCCGGGCGATCCTCGCCCGTGCCACCGACGACACGATCCGCCGGGTCGAGCTGGTGGAGGCGGGCAGCCTGCAGGTGGCCCGCGACGCGCTCGCGGAGCACGCCGTCGACCTGATCCTCCTGGACGTCAACCTGCCCGACGGCAACGGGCTCAGCCTCGCCGCCGACCTCAGCGCCCAGCCGGACCGCCCGCAGGTGATCGCCCTGACCGCGAGCGTGCTGCCGCACGAGCGGGCCGCGGCGATGAGCGCCGGCTGCGACGCGTTCCTCGACAAGCCCTACGGCGCGCAGGACCTATTGAAGATCATCGGTGAGCATCTCCCCTGATGACCGGGTTTGAGCGTCACCTACCCGTGGGTAGGTGAATTGACGCTCACTCATCGTTGCTGGGGAGGAACGGGTGCGAACACTCGCCGATGGTCTCCGCCTACAGATGGACGCGCTGGACTACGTCCTGCTGTCGCTCTACTTCATCACCGTCCTGGGCGTGGGCCTCGCCGCCCGCCGCTCCATCAAGAACAGCGCCGACTTCTTCCTGTCCGGGCGTTCGCTGCCCGCCTGGGTGACCGGTCTCGCGTTCGTCTCCGCCAACCTGGGTGCCCTGGAGATCCTGGGCATGGCCGCCAACGGCGCCAAGTACGGGATGATGACCGTCCACTACTACTGGGTCGGCGCCGTTCCGGCGATGGTGTTCCTCGGCATCGTCATGATGCCCTTCTACTACGGCTCCAAGGTGCGCAGCGTCCCCGAGTACATGCGGCGCCGCTTCAACCGCCCCGCCCACCTGCTCAACGCGCTGTCGTTCGCGCTCGCCCAGGTCCTCATCGCCGGCGTCAACCTGTACGCGCTCGCGCTGATCATGCAGGCGCTGCTCGGCTGGCCGCTATGGACCGCGATCGTGGTCGGGGCCGCGATCGTCCTGGCGTACATCACCCTCGGCGGTCTCTCCAGCGCGATCTACAACGAGGTCCTGCAGTTCTTCGTGATCATCGCCGGGCTGCTGCCGATCGCGATCATCGGCCTGGTGAAGGTCGGCGGGATCAACGGGCTGTTCGACGCGGTCCGCGACACGAAGCTCGGCGAGGCCGGCCTGCACACCTGGGCCGGCACCGGCAGCAGCGACAACCCGCTCGGCGCGCCCTGGTGGGGCATCGTCTTCGGGCTCGGGTTCGTGCTGTCGTTCGGCTACTGGACGACGAACTTCGCCGAGGTCCAGCGTGGCCTGTCGGCGCGGAACATGAGCGCCGCCCGCCGGACGCCGATCATCGCGGCCTACCCGAAGGTCCTCATCCCGTTCGTCACCGTCATCCCGGGCCTGGTCGCGCTCGTCACGGTCAAAGGGCTCGGCGCCGACCAGGGCGACCTGCAGTACAACAACGCCATCCCCCTGCTGATGCGCGAGTTCCTCCCGAACGGTGTGCTCGGCATCGCGGTCACCGGCCTGCTCGCGTCGTTCATGGCGGGCATGGCGGCCAACGTCTCCGGGTTCAACACCGTCTTCACGTACGACATCTGGCAGGAGTACGTGAAGCGGGACAAGCCCGACGGCTACTACCTGCGCATCGGCCGCTGGATCACGGTCGTCGGCGTCATCATCGGCATCGGCACCGCGTTCATCGCCTCCGGCTACAGCAACATCATGGACTACATCCAGGCCCTGTTCTCGCTGTTCAACGCCCCGCTGTTCGGTGCGTTCATCATCGGCATGTTCTGGAAGCGGATGACCGCGTGGGCGGGCTTCTGGGGGCTGCTCACCGGCACGGTCGCGGCGTTCATCGTCTACGCCGGCTACAAGTGGTGGGGCTGGTTCACGTTCGGCTCCGACCTCGACGAGTCGTTCTGGGGCGCCGGCATCGCGTTCGTGACCGTCGCGATCGTCTCCGTCGTCGTCACCCTCTTCACCACCCGGAAGACCGACGAGGAGCTCAGCGGCCTCGTGTACGGCATCGGAAGCCACGACCTGAGCGCCGGCGAGCTCGCCGGTGACCGGGCCTGGTACCGCTCCCCGGTCCTGCTCGGCGCCGGCGCGCTGATCCTGGCCTTCGCGTTCTACCTGCCGTTCCTGTAGGGGGTGCTGCACATGTCCGACCAGCCGACGAAAGCGGAGACCGCCAGGGCGGCCCGGTTGTTCGACGTCCGCCGCGTCATCGGCGGCCTGTTCACCGTGTACGGCGTGATCGTCACCATCGTCGGCCTGTTCGACTCGCAGGCCGAGATCGACAAGGCCGCCGGCGTGCGGATCAACCTGTGGATCGGGCTCGGCATGCTCGCGCTCGGCCTGCTGTTCCTGCTGTGGCAGTGGTGGCGGCCCGCCGAGCCGCCGCCGGCGAGCGACATCCCACCGGCGGACCAGGTTCGGGAGTAACAGCCAGTTCCGGGCTCCGGCGCGACGGGGGACACTGCGCGGCATGGAAATCGTGCTCGCTGACATCGCGCCGGACCCGGAGCCGTCCGCGACCGGAGTGGCGGTCGTGGTCGTGATCGGCGGGATCGTGGTGGTGACCGCCGTCATCGTGCTCGTCGTGTGGCTCCTACGCCGGTCCCGGTCCTAGAGCAGCCCAGAACAGCCCTAGGACACCAGCCCGATGAGCACCGACGCGGCGTTCGCCCCGAGACTCGTCACCAGCAGCAGCGCCGGGTCGCGGCGGCACGCCAGCCACAGCGCCGCCGCCTCGACCACCACGACCGCCGCCTCCGCGCCCCACAGCGCACCCGCGGACGGGCGCGGCGCCAGCGACCACCACAGCACCGGGTGCGTCAGCAGGTTCACGGCGACCCCGAGCAGCGCCGCCTTCCGCCAGGCCACCAGGCGGAGCGCCGTCAGCGCCAGCACGTACAGCGGAACCTCCACGGCGAGGGTCAGCAGCAGCGCCGGGATCACCCCTTGAAGGTAACGCTGAAGGTAACGCTGCAGTTCCTGGTCGCCGCCGGTGCCGCCCTCACCGTCGCCCTCGGCGCGCCGCTCGCCACGACCGTGCTCGGCCTCATCGCGTTCGGCGTGCTGCACAACGTCCTGGAGCTGCGCTACGTCACCGGGCGGTTCGCGCCGGTGCTCAACGGCCGGTTCCTGGCCGTGCTGCTCGGGCTGATCACCGCGATCGTGCTCTGCCGGCTCGCCGCGATCGTCGTCGGCCAGCCGGCCCGCACCGCGGAGATCCTCATCGGCTACGCCGTCCTCGCCGCCGGGTGCGCGCACGCGCTGCGCGGCTGGCTGCTCGGCCTGTCCGGCGCGGTCCTCGCGGTCGCCGGCGCGGTGTCGCTGACCTGGCCGGCCTACCACTTCGTGGTCCTCGCACACCTGCACAACGTCGTGCCGCTGTTCTTCCTGTGGGAGTGGGCCGCGACCCTGCCACCCGCGACCCGCCGCTGGTTCCGGGGCATCCAGGTGGGCTGGGTGCTCGTGCTGCCGTCGCTGCTGCTGTACGGCGTCGCCGACGCCGCACTGCGGGACGTCTCCGCCTCGGCGGTGGCCTCGTTCGCCGGCGACCCCGCGAAGATCGTCGCGCTCAGCGCCCCACCCGGCGCCGACACGGTCATCGGCGCGCGGTTCCTCGTCGTGTTCGCGTTCCTGCAGACCATGCACTACTTCGTCTGGGTCTGGTTCCTGCCACGGCACGCGCCGGACGCGGCCAGGGCCTTCGAGCGGCGGGTGCCGTGGCTGCGCGGCCCGCGCGCCTGGGCCCTCGGCGCGGGCCTCGGCGGCGTCCTCGCCATGCTCTTCGCCGTCGACTACGCCTCCGGCCGGGCGATGTACGCGGCATTCGCCTCGTACCACGCGTACCTGGAGTTCCCGGTGTTGCTCGCGTTGCTCCTCGGTGCCGATGCAGCGCGTTCACAGCTGGTTTTCAGGGAAACCGGACCCGGCAGCCAGGAAGCGGCGGCAATGTCGACGGTGACAAGGGAACACTGACGCACCTGGGAGCGAATCATGACGCGGCTGCTTGTGGTCGACGACGAGCCGGACATCGTCGAGCTGCTGTCCGCGAGCCTGAAGTATCACGGCTACGATGTGGCCAGCGCCACCAGCGGCCGGCAGGCGATGGAGGAGGCCCGCCGCTTCCGCCCCGACATGATCCTGCTCGACGTCATGATGCCCGAGCTCGACGGCTTCGAGGTGCTGCGCAAGCTGCGCGGCGAGGGCACCCGCGTGCCGGTCCTCTTCCTCACCGCCCGCGACGCCACCGAGGACAAGATCAAAGGCCTGACCCTGGGCGGCGACGACTACGTCACCAAGCCCTTCAGCCTGTCGGAGATCCTCGCCCGCATCCAGGCCGTCCTGCGGCGCGTCGCCGACCCGGCCGGCGGCGCCGCGGCCGCGTCGTCCCGGCTGACCTTCGCCGACATCGAGCTCGACGAGGACACCCACGAGGTGTTCAAGGCGGGCCAGGAGGTCCAGCTGTCGCCGACCGAGTTCAAGCTGCTGCGCTACTTCATGACCAACCCCGGCCGCGTCCTGTCCAAGGCCCAGATCCTCGACCACGTCTGGCAGTACGACTTCGGCGGCGACGCCGGCGTCGTCGAGTCCTACGTGTCGTACCTGCGCAAGAAGATCGACACCTCGGAGCCCCGCCTGCTCCAGACCCTGCGCGGCGTCGGCTACTCCCTCCGGCTGCCCCGGACATGAACGCCTGGCCGCTCCGGGTCAAGCTCGTCGCCCTGATGCTCCTGCTCCTCACCGTGGCCCTCGCCGTCACCGGTGGCGTCAGCCTCTACAGCACCCGCTCGTTCGCCTACCAGCGGGTCGAGGACCAGCTCCGCGGCAGCGCCAACAAGCCGGGCGATCCCTGCAGGGTCCGGCAGGATCTGTTCGACGGTCCGGCGCAACGCAGCGCCTACTGGGTCGGCTGCCTGAACAGCGCCGGTGCGATCACGCAGGTGTACTTCATCAAGAGCGCGAGCAACGACGCGCAGGGCGCGCCAGACCTGCCCACCAGCATCGTTGCGCTCCTCGCGGATACCGACCCGACCCCACAGGGCGACTACCTGCTCACCATCCCCCCCAAGGGCGGCGTGGGTCACGACTGGCGAATTCTGGTCACACGCGACCCGATCCGTGGCCCGGTGGTGATCGGCCTGAGCCTGGACGAGGTCGACGAGACGGTCAACCGGCAGCTGTGGGTCACGATCGGCGTCGGTGCGGGGGTTCTCGTGGCACTCGCCGTGGTCGCGTATCTGCTGGTGCGGTCCAGCCTGCGGCCTCTCGTCGAGGTCGAGCAGACCGCGGAGGCGATCGCGGCGGGTGACCTGACGCGACGCGTACCAGAGGCGCATCCGAGAACCGAGGTCGGCGGCCTGTCGACGGCGTTGAACACGATGCTCGGGCAGATCGAGACCGCGTTCGAGGAGCGGCGGGCCAGCGAGGAGGCGGCCCTCGCGTCGGAGGAGCGCATGCGCCGCTTCGTCGCCGACGCCAGCCACGAGCTGCGCACCCCGCTGACGTCGATCCGCGGCTTCGCCGAGCTGCACCGCCAGTCGGGCGGAGCCGACGAGACCGTCGGCCGGATCGAGCACCACGCCACCCGCATGGGCCTGCTCGTCGACGACCTGCTGCTGCTCGCCCGGATGGACCAGCAGCGCCCGCTGGAGAAGAAACCGGTCGACCTGCTGGCCCTGGCCACCGACGCGATGATCGACGCCCGGGTCACCGCCCACCACCACAAGCTGCGCCTGCGCACCCTCGGCGGTGGCGACGACGACGTGGACCTGGAGGAGCCGGTCGTCCTCGGCGACGAGACCAGGCTGCGCCAGGTGCTCCAGAACCTCATCACCAACGCGTTGACGCACACCCCCGCCGGCACCGAGGTGACCGTGTTCGTCGGGACGGAAGGCCGCGACGCGGTCCTCGAAGTAGCCGACAACGGTCCCGGCATGACGCAGGAGGACGCCGACCGCGTCTTCGAACGCTTCTACCGCACCGACCCGAGCCGCACCCGCGCGCTCGGCGGCTCCGGCCTGGGCCTGTCGATCGTCAGCGCCCTGGTGACCGCACACGGCGGCAAGGTCACCCTCCGCACCGCCCCTGGCGAGGGCGCCGCCTTCCGCGTCACCCTCCCCCGGCACACCCCCGGAAAGCCGTGATCCGGAAGACCTTGTGTACCCAGGGGTGCACAAGGTCTTCCGGATCATTGAGAGCGGGACGTTACGGGTGGGTCCAGGTCTGGGCGCCCGTGCCGTTGCAGTCGTAGATCTGCAGCTGGGTGCCGTTGGTGGTGGTCGAGCCGGGGATGTCCAGGCACTTGTTCGCCTGGGGGTTGCGGATCGAGTTGTTCGCGCCGATCACCCACTGCTGGGCCGCGGTGCCGTTGCACGTGTAGAGCTGCACCAGCGTGCCGTTCGTGGTGCCGCTGGCCTTCACGTCGAGGCACTTGCCGGCCAGGCCGGTGATGGTGCCGTTGGCGTTGACGGTCCACTGCTGCGCGCCGGTGCCGTTGCAGTCGTAGATCTGGACCTTGGTGCCGTCGGCGGTCTGGCTCGCGTTGATGTCGGCGCACTTGCCCAGCGCCGTCAGCGTGCCGGTCCGCGCGCCCGGGGTGCCGATGCCCGGGCCGGTGAAGGTGTAGCTGTCCAGGTCGAGGATCGCCCCCGAACCGCCGGTGAACACGATGTACAGGTCGTGCGTCCCGTCGTCCGGCTTCGTCACCGGCCCGCTGACCTCGGCGTAGGTCTCCCAGCCGCCGGTGTTGGGCACGGTGAGGCGGGCGACCTCGGTGCCGGTGGGGGAGTCGTAGCGGAAGGAGACCGTGCCGCCGCCACCGCCGGAGGAGACGCGCGCCTTGACGCCCGTGATGTTCTTCAGCGACACCGCGTGGTGCCGGACGCTCTCCCCGGACTGGATGTCGCCGAGCCGCTTGCCGCCGTCGGCCGCGGCCGCCGTGATGACCTGCGGGCCGGACAGCGACACGTAGTGCTCGGCCTGCCAGTACTTGGGCCAGAGCGTGAACTCCGAGGAGCCGGTCAGCGGCACCGAGCCGGCCGCGCCGTTGTCGGTGTAGGTGGCGCGGACGACGAAGAACAGCACCGAGTCGGGCCCGGCGTGCACCGGCCCGGTGTTGAAGGTGGCGGAGCAGCCGGTGCCGGAGCCCTCGTCGTGGGCGTGCTCCTGGTGGCCGAGCGCGACCGCGATCACGATCTTGGAGCAGTCGATCGGGCCGTCCTGCGGGTCGGTGGCCGAGGCCGTGACCGTGAAGTTGTCGTTCCAGTCGAACATGCCGCCCGCCGGGACGCCGGAGATCGTGACGGTCGGCCGGTTGTTGCCGACGGTGATCGGCACGAGCGTCGTGCCGGTGTGGCCCGCCGGGTCGCGCACCGTCAGCCGTGCCTGCTTCGCGCCGTTCGTCGTGTACGTGTACGACGGGTTCGCCGCGGTGGAGTCCGTCGTGCCGTTGTTGTCGAAGTCCCAGGCGTACGTGATGGCGTCGCCGTCAGGGTCGCTGGAGCCGGCGCTGGAGAAGGTCACCGCGAGCGGCGCGAGCCCGTTGTCCTTGTTGACGGTGGCCTTGGCGACCGGCGACCGTCCACCCTGGACATAGTTGATTTTGTACAGGCCGGCGTCGGCGGCTCCGGAGAAGTAGCCGCTGCCGTACTCCAGCATGTACATCGAACCGTCGGGGCCGAACTGCCAGTCGATCGGGTGCACGAAGGGCATGCCCGCGTTGACCGGCTCGATCCCGCCGGAGACCGGGTTGCCGGTGGCCGGGTTGTTGTTGTCGAAGTTGACCATCTTGACCCAGTTGCGGCAGTACTCGGAGATGATCCACTTGTTGTCGTAGTACTGCGGCCACTTCACCGACGAGTTGAGGTTGGGGTCGTAGTGGTACACCTCGGTGTGGTTCGGCGAGCCGCACCCGCCGGGGCTGTCCAGCTGCGGCCACTGCACGCTGCCGCCGTGCTGCTCCCAGACCAGCGCCGGCTTGGTCGCCGGCAGCTGCTGCAGGCCCGTGTTGCGGGGTGAGTTGTTGACCGGCCCGGTGCTGCCGCCGCACGGGAACCAGCCGCGCGGCGCGTTGGCCGCGAAGTCCCAGTCGTTGTAGGCCACGTTCGGGCCGCCGCAGTAGGGCCAGCCGTAGTTGCCGGGGCCGCTCGCCCGGTTGAACTCGTCGAACGCCGCCGGCCCGCGGTTGGCGACCGTCGCACCCGCGTCGGGGCCGACCTCGCCCCAGTAGAGGGTGTTGTTGGCCTTGGTGTCGACCCAGATCCGGTACGGGTTGCGCGTGCCCATGATGTAGATCTCGCCCCGGGTCTGCGCGCTCTGCGCGAAGAGGTTCCCGGCCGGGATCGTGTAGGTGCCGTTGCTCTCCGGGTGGATCCGGTTGATCTTCCCGCGCAGGTCGTTGGTGTTGCCCGAGGTGCGCTGGGCGTCGTACTGCGGGTCGCGGTTGGTCCGCTCGTCGATCGGCGCCATGCCGGCCGAGTCGCCGCCGGAGTTGGTGTTGTCGCCGACCGCGAAGTAGAGGTTGTTGTTGCTGTCCCAGGTCATCGACCCGGCCGAGTGGCAGCACAGGTTCCGCTCGGTCGGCCACTCGATGATCATGTCCTCGCTGGCGGGGTCGAGGACGTTGGTCGAGGGGTTGAAGGTGAACCGGGAGATCCGGTTGACCAGCGGCGTCACCTTCGGCGAGTAGAAGATGAAGACCCAGCGGTTGGTGGCGAACTGCGGGTGCAGCGTGATGCCGATCAGCCCGTCCTCGAAGCGCGCGTCCAGCTGGAGCGTCAGCGCCACGGTCGTGGACTGGGTGGTGGGGTTGTACAGCCGGACCTGGCCGCCGGCGGCGGTGGTGCCCCGGTTGATGTACATGACCTTGCCGTCGGGCAGGACGGCCAGCTCGATCGGCTCGCCCATCGTCAGTCCGCCGTCGAGCTTGACCTTCTCGAAGTCGCTGGCGGGCGGCGGCGCCGCGGCGGCGGGAGCGGGGGCGGCGGCCTCGACGGTCGCGAACGTCGCGAGACCCACGAGACTCGACGCGATCAGGGCCAGGGCTGACGTGCCGACGGTCCATCGTCGGCGGTGGGGGTGTTTCACCGGACCTCCTGTGAGCGGACTGCCCGATGGCCTCCCGCCGACTGGAGGACATCGATGTGCGCCAGACAGTAACGTCTTTCGTTCGAAAGCAACAGACTTTCCTCGATATTGACGAAAGTCGGTTACCTCTTCCGTGGTTGGGCCTACCGGAGGCCCGCGACAGTTGGGTATGAAATGAGGGTGTTCGATGAATGGGTCGACCTCTGGGACGTGACCCTTCGAATCCGGCGCGAAGGCTCGGGCCCGCCGGTGCTGCTCCTGCACGGGCACGCCGGCACCCTGGAGGTCTGGGACGAGCTCGCCCCGCTCCTCGCCGCGCACCACACCGTGGTCCGGCCGGACCTGCGCGGCCACGGTGCGTCGGCCCGGGCGACCGACGAGGACTGGCCGGCGCTCGTCCACGAGATGGTCCTGGACAGCCTGGCGCTCATGCACTCGCTCGGCCACGACAGCTTCGCCGTCGTCGGCTGGGACCTCGGCGGCCACGTCGCGGCGGCGCTGGCGGCGGAGCACCCGACGAAGATCGACCGGCTGGTCGCCGTCGACGCCGTCCCGCTGCCCCCGCCGGCCTGCCCCACGCTCGTCCTGTGGTCGGACGGGCCGCCGTTCACCGAGTCCCTGCTCGACTTCCTCAGGCCCGGTAGAACATGACCGCCGCCGGGTCGTGCGCCGGCAGCGGGTAGGTGTGCGTGACCTTCAACGCCTGGTCGAGCACCTTGACCTCGGTCGCGGTCACCACGACCAGGCCGCCGTCCGGGCGGAACCAGACGTGCTCGAACGCGCCCAGCTGCAGGCGCATCCGCTTGACCGTGTTGTAGACCACCACCGTGCGGTACACGTGGCTCGGGTCGCTGTTGACGTTGCCCAGCGCCACCAGCAGGCCGCTGTCGGAGACCGCCTGCACCGAGGTCGGGCAGCCCGCCGTGCGCTCGCACTCGTCCAGCCCGGTGACCGGCACCGTCCGCGTCGCGCCCGCGCCCTCGGTCGAGACCTTGAGGTCGTTGCCCTGGAACAGGTAGGCGGTCGTCACGCCGCTCGGCGAGTACGCCAGGTACTGCGGCCGGTCCGGGAGAGGGTGGGCCGCGCCGGTCGCCACGTCGTACCGGACGCCGCCCGCGACCAGCGCCGAGCCGTCGGGCGTCCAGACGACGGTGTTGCCGCCGTCCCACCGGACGTTCTTCGCCACCACGTGACGGGCGCCGCCGCTGGTGGCGACCACCAGGTCGCCCGGGGCGATCCGGTCGCGGTCCGGGGACGTGTTGATCGCCAGCCGGGTCCCGTCGGGCGACGGCGTCGCGTACATGTCCTCGCCGGTCGCGGTGCCGAAGTTCACCGTCTGCAGGGTTCCGCCGGCGTACCGGTGAAGCTCGATCGCCTTGCCGGCCTTCAGGGTGAGGAAGGACAGCGCGCCCGGGATCGCGGCAGCGGGCGACGGCGGCGCCGAGGAGGGCGAGGAGGACGGCGCGGACGACGGCAGGGACGGCGATCGGGACGGCGTGGCCGAGACGGCCGGCACCACGTCCGGCCGGGTGTCCTCGTGCCGGACCTTCAGCAGGGCCGCGCCGCCGGTCAGGGCCACCGCCACCGCCACCCCGGCGGCCGAGGCGGCCAGCGTCCGGCGCATCCGCAGCCGCCGCGACGCGCGGTCAACCCGCTGCCGCAGGCCGGCCAGGTCGGTGCCGGCCATCTCGCCGGCGAGGTCGTCCAGGCGATCGTGCAGGTTCATCGGAACATCCCCTCCGTCGCCGTGCCGGCGTGGTCGTCCGGCAGTGCCCTGCGCAGCGCCGCCAGCCCGCGGGCGAGGTGGCTCTTGAGGGTGCCGACCCGGCACCCCAGCAGCTCGGCGGCCTCCGCCTCGCTGCGGTCCTCGAAGTAGCGCAGCACCACGGCCGCGCGCTGGCGGGCCGGCAGCGTCAGCAGCGCCTGCCGCAGTGCCAGTCGCAAGGCCAGCCGGCTGGTCGCGTCCGTGGCATGGTCGCGCCCGTCGCTGCGCTCGGGCAGGTCACCCGGCAGGGACTCCGGGACGCGCCTGCGCCGCCACCGGCTGACCTGCAGGTGATACATGACCTGCCGGGCGTACGCCTCGGGGTTGCCGCCGTCGCGCAGCCGCCGCCACGCCCGGTGGGTGCGGGCGAGGGCGTCCTGCACCAGGTCCTCGGCCAGGTGCCGGTCCCCGGTCAGCAGGTACGCCGTGCGCAGCAACGCCGGCGTCCGGGCCCGGTAGAAGGCCTCGAAGTCGTGCTCGTCCGGTTCCATCAGCGCTATGAACGCCGACGGGCCACCAACGGGTTACACAGCCGGGTGCCCGGGATCCGCGAGGGATCCCGGGCACCCGACCCTGTGGGAGTCATGCCTTGGCGATGGAGTCGCCGTCGACCTTGATGGCGACGGCCTTGAGCGGCTTGCCGGCCGGCCCGTTGGCGACCGAACCGTCGGCGACCTTGAACTTGCTGCCGTGGCACGGGCAGTTGATGGTGCCGCCGGACACGTCTCCCACGACGCAGCCGGCGTGCGTGCACACCGCGGTGAAGCACTTGAACTGGCCGGCGGTCGGCTGGGTCACCACGATCTTCTGGTCCTCGAAGATCTTGCCGCCGCCGACGGGGATGTCGGAGGTCTTCGCGAAGCCACCGCCCCCACCGCCCCCACCGGTCGTGCCGCCGCCGGTGGCCGCCGCCGCGGTGTCCGCGCCGCCGGTCGCGGCGGGTGCCGCCCCGTCCGAGGAGGTGCCCGTGTCGCCGTAGGCCGCGCAGCCCGCGAGGGCCGCGGTGAGGCCGGCCGCACCGGCGCCGGCGATCAGGGTCCGTCGAGTCGTGTTGCTCATGGTTCTTCGATTCCCTTTCAGATCTTGACGCCGAACGTGGTGAAGAACCACAGCGCGGAGGTGACGAACAGGCCGGAGAGCGCGGTGAAGACCAGCCCGCCGAAGAGCGGCAGTGCCCAGTTCGGCACGCCCTTCTTGGCGAGGAGCAGCATCTTCGCGGCGAAGACGCCGTAGAAGAAGCAGCCGAACAGCGAGTGCATGAGCGTGCGGGTGTCGAAGTCGGCGAAGCCCAGCGCGTACAGGCAGTGCAGGGCGACCGGGATCGACGCGATGAACGCCAGGCGGCCGGACCAGCGGTGCAGGCCGCCGAGCCAGCCCGCGTTCGGCAGCGGGATCTTGCCGTACATGACGAGCGCGGTGAAGAGCTGCACGACCGCGAGCGCGAAGGCGAGCGTCGCGAGCCACACCTTGACCGTCTGCGGGCTGGAGAAGCCCGCGACGTTCACCGCGATGCCGGTCGGCTCGTGCACCTTGCCGTAGACGCCGAGGGCGCCGGCGACGAAACAGGCGACCAGCACCGGCACGATGAGGGTCGCGGCCGTCCTGTTCGTGGGCTGAGAGTTGGTGGGCTGGACGACCGGAGCGGTCTGGGTCTCATCCGGGGACATGGTGACGGCTCTCCTCTCAGTAACCGGAGCTGGCGTTGGGGTTGCCCGCCTCGATCGGGACCTTGGTCCCGTCGACCGTGGCGGTCTTGCTGTTCACGTCGAACGGCGGCGCCTCGCTGGTCTCGCCGTTCTTCGTCTGCACGCCGACCTGGCGGCCGTCCGGCAGGACGACCCAGCTGGCGTCGAGCTTGCTGCGCAGCGACGCGGCGGAGCGGTACAGGCCCGAGGGCGCCGCGGCCACCTTGACGGTGAAGCCCCACGACTTCGTGCCGGCGGTGACGTCGCCCTTGACCTGGCCGCCGCCGTACGTGCCCTTCAGGCTGCCCTTGGCGCCGGTGAGCTCGACCTGACCGTTGGCCATGGTGCCGTTGAGCCACGCCTCGACCTTCTTGCCGTCGCAGACGTAGGCGATCGCCTTGCCGTTGTTGACGACGATCGCGAGCGAGGCGGCCCCGCCGTCGACCGCGCCGGCGTACGTGACCGTGCCCTGCTGGCCGGCGTTGCCGCTGCCGTCGCCGACCGGCGCGCTGGACGCCGGTTGCGAAGGAGGCGGGTCGGCGGCCGGTTGCGAAGAGGCCGGCGCGGCGACGGTCCCGGTCTGCTTGGCCGAGGCCGAGGCCTGGTTCTTCTCGACATCGTTGCTGAGGTCGACGTTGAGCGTGTACAGAACGCCGGCGACAACAAGTCCGGCGCCGAGCGTGACGAGCGGTGCCTTGAACCTCATCGGTGACTCCCACAGTTGATCGCACCCGTCAGGTGCTTCGATGAATATGAGACCGAGGTTGGCGTACCGTGTCTGCGTCCAAAGACGCACAACGCAACTGCTGCAATGTCGCCAAAGTGACCAGCTAGAGAATGGGTGCGTTCGATGCCTCGTGTCGTGGTCTGGGCGAGCCACCTGGCATTGCCCCTCGCGGGCCTGTGGCTGCTGCTGACCCGTCCGGGGGCGGACCTGATCTGGCAGCACCACGACACGCACTTCTGGCTGGTCCTCGTGGTCGCCGCGGTCAACGTCGCGGTGGGCGCCGCGATGAGCGTCGCCGCGCACCGCCGGCAGGACGGGCGGCTGTTCCTCGTCTCGCTGGTGTTCCTGGCCGGCGCCGGCTTCCTGTTCGCGCATGCGCTCGCCACCCCGAAGGTCCTCATCGCGCACCCCAACGCCGGCTTCGACATGGCGATGGCGGTCGGCCTGATCATCGGTGCACTGCTGGCGTTGGCGTCGTCGGTACGTCTCCCGCCCGGCATCACCCGGTGGCAGCTGGCCCTGCGCCCGCTCCTGGCGGCCGTCCTGTTCGCCTGGATCGTCGTGTCGGTGCTGGACCTGCCGCCGCTGAACCGGCAGACCCAGGTGCGCGACGTCGAAGGGCCGATGGTCGTCGCCTCGTATGCCGCGGTCGCGCTGTACCTGGTCGCCGCGGTCCGCTTCTACCTGCGGTACCGGCGCGCGCCCGGCGTGGTGCTGCTGTCGGTGGTGACCGCGTTCGTGCTGCTGGCCGAGGCGATGCTGGCGGTGACCCTGGCCGACAAGTGGCGGCTGTCGTGGTGGGAGTGGCACCTGATCCTCACCGTGGCGTTCCTGTTCGTCGGCTACTCCGCCTACGTGCAGTACCGGCGCGAAGGCAGCGCCGCGGGGCTCTTCGACGGGATCGCGGTCGCCGAGACCACCCGCCGGATCCGGGCGCAGTACACCGAGGCGCTCGAGGAGCTCGTCACCGCCCTGCAGGAGTCCGAGGCGGGCGGCCGGCCGGAGCGGCTCGCGGCGCGGATGGCGGAGCGCTTCGGGCTCACCGAGAAGCAGGCCGAGGTGCTCGACCGGGCCGCCGCCGCGCTGCTCGCCGAGCGCGACCTGACGGGCCGGCTCGGCGCGCTCGTCACCGTCGGCGAGCAGGCCCGCGTCGGCGCCGGCGAGGACGAGTTCCTGCGCTCTGCGGTCGACGCGGTCCGCCCGTCCTTCGGCGACGTCGAGGTCGGCCTCGTCTCCGGCGGCGTCACCGCCGTGACCGGCGCCGACGTGCTGCCGCTGACGGTCAAGGGCAAGGTCGCCGGCGGGGTGCGGATCCCCGCCACCGGGCGCCCCGAGCTGCGCGCCACCCTCGCCAACCAGCTGTCCATCGGGCTGGAGAACGCGCGACTGTACGGGGAGCTGTCGACGCTCTTCCGGCAGTACATGTCGCCGGACGTCGCGGCCGCGCTGCTCGCCGACCCGGGGCAGGCCGCGCTCGGCGGCCAGCTGGTCGACGTCACGGCGCTCTTCGCCGACCTGCGCGGCTTCACGACCTTCTCCGAGGCGGTCGAGCCGGGCGAGATCGTCGAGATGCTCAACCGGTACCACGGGGTCGCCGTCCCCTGCATCCTCGACAACGGCGGCACGATCGTGCAGTTCGTCGGCGACGCGCTGCTGGCGCTGTTCAACGCGCCCGCCCGGCAGGACGACCACGAGACGCGGGCGGTCCGCGCGGCCCTGCAGATGCAGGACGCGGTGCGGGTGATCGCCGCCGGGCACCCCGGCTGGCCGCGTTTCCGGGTCGGCGCCAACACCGGCCCGGCGCTCGTCGGCAACATCGGCAGCGAGCTGCTGCGCGGCTTCAACGCGATGGGCGACGCCGTCAACGTCGCGGCGCGCCTGCAGACGATCGCCGAGCCCGGTCAGGTCGTCATCGGCGGCGCCACCCACGACGCGCTGCGCGGCGTGGTCGCGACCCCCCTCGGCGACCTCGAAGTGAAAGGACGCCGACAGACAGTCCGGGCATATGTGGTGCAGAGTTTGAACCCGTGACCGAGTTCTTCGACCTGCTGAATACAGACGAGCAGGCCGCGCTGGAGGCGGCCGGGCACCGGCGGCAGTGGAAGCGCGGCGCGGTCATCTACCGCGAGGCGAGCCGCTCCGAGTCGGTGATCGTGCTCAAGGCCGGCCGCGTGAAGGTCTCCTCCGACACCGCCTCAGGCACCGAGGTGGTCCTCGCCGTGCGCGGCCCCGGCGCGCTGCTCGGCGAGCTGTCCGCGGTCGACGGCGGCCCGATGTCGGCGACCGTCACCGCCCTCGAACCGGTCGTCGCGCTCGCCGTGCCGTCACCGGAGTTCGAGCGCTACCTGCTGGGCCACGCGCGCGTCTCGATGCTGCTCATGCGCGAGCTGATCGGCCGGCTCCGCGACGCGGACCGCAAGCGGATCGAGTTCGGCGCCTACGACACCACCGGGCGGGTCGCGGCCCGCCTCGTCGAGCTCGCCGAGCGCTTCGGCGAGCAGACGGACGAGGGGCTGCGGATCAGCCTGCCGCTGTCGCAGGACGAGCTCGCCGGCTGGACGGGGTCGTCGCGTGAGGCGGTCACGAAGGCGTTGCGCACGCTGCGTGAGGAGGGCTTGATCCAGACCGGTCGCCTGCACGTGATCGTCAGGGACCTCGCCGCATTGAGAGATCGCGCTCAATAGCCGGGTTCACCCTTGCTTTGACCCTCGCACCACCACCCTTACCCCGATGTGGATCTTTACACCCTGCAAGGACCACTTAGTCTCTCGCGACAGGTGCATCGAGGCATCGACATCATGCCTTGGTGCTTAGCCCCACCAGGGAGGTACCTGTGCGTAAGTTGACCGTGGGACTTCTGAGTCTCACGCTTGCGTCGGGTATGGGGGTGTTCGCCGGGGGTGGTGCCGCGTACGCGGTGCCGTCAGCCGGGGGACCTTCCGTAGCCGACGCCGCGTCACCCTCCGACGAGTTGCCGAACCCGTTGGAGGACAAGCGGCGCGAATCCCGTGAGGTCGCGATCTCGCAGATCCTGAGCGGCCAGGCGACGCCGGAGAAGCGTGGATCGAGCACGGTCGTCAAGATCGGCAAGAAGGGCCAGGTCGGGAAGGGTGGCGACACCAAGACCAAGAAGGCCCGCGTCGACCAGTACGTCGAGCTGAGCCGCGAGAAGACCGACAAGATCTTCGTCGTCCTCGCCGAGTTCGGCAACCAGCGGCACCCGAGCTACCCGGACCAGGACACGAGCGCCGCCACCCCCGGGCCGACGGTGTTCGACGGGCCGCTGCACAACGCCATCCCGGAGCCGGACCGGTCGGTCGACAACTCGACCCTCTGGGAGCAGGACTTCAGCCAGCAGTACTTCTACAACAAGTACTTCGCGACCGGCAGCGGCGCGGAGTCCCTGAAGACGTACTACGAGAAGCAGTCGTCAGGGCGCTACAGCGTCGACGGTCTGGTGACCGACTGGGTCAAGGTCCCGTACAACGAGGCCCGGTACGGCCGCAGCAACGGCTACCCGTGCGCCAGCAACGTCTGCAGCAACACCTGGAACCTGATCCGTGACGCGGTCGACGCGTGGGTCTCGGGCCAGAAGGCGCAGGGCAAGACCGACGCCGACATCGCCGCCACGCTCGCCTCCTACGACCAGTGGGACCGCTTCGACTACGACGGCGACGGCGACTTCAACGAGCCCGACGGCTACATCGACCACTTCCAGATCGTCCACTCCGGTGGCGACCAGGCCGATGGCGACCCGTACCAGGGCGAGGACGCGATCTGGAGCCACCGCTGGGCGGCGTTCCAGAACTTCACCAGCGGCCCGACGTTCAACCAGATGGGTGGCACGCAGATCGGCAACACCGGTCTGTGGATCCGTGACTACACGATCCAGCCCGAGAACGGCGGCCTGAGCGTGTTCGCGCACGAATACGGCCACGACCTCGGCCTGCCGGACCACTACGACACCTCGGGCGCCGGCGGCAACGCCGAGAACCCGGTCAACTGGTGGACCATCATGGCGCAGAGCCGGGTCAGCAAGGCGGGCGACAACAACATCGGCGACCGGGCCGCCGACCTCGGCGCCTGGGACAAGCTGCAGCTCGGCTGGCTCGACTACGAGATCGTCGTGGCAGGGCAGAACAAGACGCTCGACCTCGGGCCCCACGAGTACAACAGCAACAAGGCCCAGGCCGTCGTCGTGGTCCTGCCGAAGAAGCAGATCGTCACCCAGCTGCCGACCCCGCCGGAAGGCACCAAGTCCTGGTGGAGCGGCTCCGGCGACAACCTCAACAACTCGCTGACCCGCAGCGTGGCGATCCCGGCCGGGACCACGACGCTGAGCTTCAAGGCGGCGTGGGACATCGAGGACTGCGGCCCCGACGCGTGTGACTACGCCTACGTCGAGGTGGACGACGGCACCGGCTTCAAGTCGATCCCGGGCACGATCACCACCGCCGCCGAGGGCAACGGCATCGACGGTGCCAGCAACGGCTTCGTGCCGGCGTCGTTCGACCTGTCCGCCTACGCGGGCAAGACGGTCGGCCTGCGGTTCCACTACTTCACCGACGGTGCCGCCGGCGGCATGGGCTTCTTCGCCGACGACATCAAGGTGACCAACGGCGCCACCACGGTCTTCGCCGACGGTGCCGAGGCCGGTGCCAACGGCTGGACCGCGGTCGGGTTCACCGCCGTGGGCAGCACGCTGACCACCGCCTACGACAACTTCTACATCGCCTCGAACCGCCAGTACACGTCCTGGGACCAGTACCTCAAGACCGGGCCGTACAACTTCGGGTTCGCGGACAAGCCCGACCTCGTCGAGCACTTCGCGTACGAGCAGGGTCTGCTGGTCACGTACTGGGACACCTCGTTCTCGGACAACAACACCAGCCAGCACCACGGCGGCGGCCTGATCCTGCCGATCGACGCGCACCCGGACCTGGTCTACAAGCTGGACGGCACCCCGTGGCGTCCGCGCATCCAGGGCTACGACGCGACGTTCGGCCTGACCAAGGCCGGCTCGTTCTCGCTGCACTACGGCCCGAACAGCACCTCGAGCTACATCCGCGGCCAGAACGGTGTCGCCACGTTCGACGACAGCAAGAACTACTACCGTGAGGACCCCGCCACCAGCACGTACTACGGTGTCAAGGTCCCCAACAACGGTGTGAAGATCAAGGTGCTGTCGACCAACGGCACCAGCGTGAAGGTCCGCATCACCGGCTGAGGTCCTAGCCGCTGATTCGACATCGCGCGGAACCGCGCGCGGCCGGAGGAGGTCCAAGTGCCATGAACAAAGCACTGGGCCTCCTCCTCGCCGTTTCCGCGCTGTCCCTGCCGGTCGCGTTGACCGGGTGCGCCGCGAAGTCCGCCGACAAGGCCGCCGAAAAGGCCGCCGACACCGCCGCCGCGCCCGCGCCCTCCGTCTCGCCCGCGCCCTCGACGCCCGCGCCCTCCCCGTCGAAGTCCGCGCCCGGCCCGGACACCTCGGTGCTCACCACGCTGCCGTCCGGGGTGCCGAAGACCACCGCGCCGCACGAGCCGACCGACGACTTCTCCGTCCTCACCACCACCGGCCAGGTCCGCGTCGCCGGCGCCTGCGTCGAGCTGGTCACGGACAAGATGGTGTGGGTCCTGATCGGCCCGCCCGCCGCCGGGCTGCGCGCCGGCCAGCGGGTCAAGGTCACCGGCCTGCCCGACCCGGGCTTCGAGTCGCAGTGCACCGGCAGCCCGCTGAAGGTCACCACGGTCACCCCGTCGGAGTGACCCGCCCCGCCGCAGCCCGGCGAACCGTTGAGGAATGAGCGGTTCTGTATCCCCGGCGCTGCACGCAGGACAGCGTGCACCCGACTTCGAGTTGCCCGTCGCACCGGATCATCGGGTCGGCACGGCCCAGTACCGTGGCCGCCCGGCGGTGCTCGCCTTCTACCCGGCCGACTGGAGCCCCGTCTGCGGCGACCAGATGGCGCTGTACCAGGCGGTCATGCCCGAGTTCGAGCGCTACAACGCCGGCGTGCTGGGCATCTCCGTGGACAACGTCTGGTCGCATCGGGCGTTCGCGCAAGACCGGGGGATCACCTTTCCGCTGCTGGCCGACTTCGAGCCCAAGGGGCAGGTGGCCCGGCGGTACGGCGTCTACGACGATCGCGCGGGGGTCTGCGAGCGGGCCCTGTTCGTGCTCGACGGCGACGGCATGGTGGCCTGGAGCCAGGTCACGGCCGCCGGCGTCAACCCCGGCGCCGATGGCATCCTCAACGCGCTCGAAGGCCTCGACAGCGGACGGCGGCCGGTGCTGTGACCACGACCCCCTTCCAGGTGACGGTGGCCCGGCTGGTGGTGCCGGTCGGGCCCGACGAGCACGCGCAGGGCGAGGGCACGGTGTCGCTGGTCGAGTACGGCGACTACCAGTGTCCCTACTGCGGCATGGCGCACGCGATCGTGCGGGACCTGCTGCGGCTGCGGCACGAGACGGTCCGCTACACGTACCGGCACTTCCCCCTCACCAACGTGCACCCCTACGCCGAGCTGGCCGCCGAGGTGGCGGAGGCGGCCGCGGCCAGAGGGCGGTTCTGGCCCGCGCACGACTGGCTCTTCGAGCACCAGCGCAGCATCAACCCGCGCCAGCTCATGGTCGGCGTCGAGCGGCTGGGCCTGCCGTCGGAGGAGATCGCCGACGAGGTCGGCGCGCACGTCCACCTCGACCGGGTCCGCCGCGACTTCGTCGGTGGGGTCCGCAGCGGGGTCAACGGCACGCCGACGTTCTTCATCAACGGGGTCCGCCACGACGGCGGGTATGCCCTGGAGGAGCTGCTCGAGGCGGTCGACGAGGCCGCCGAGGCGGCCACCTGACGCTTCCGCAACGTGAGGCCGGCTCTCATTACGCGCTGTGTGGGAGCCGGCCGTCTGGCGTGTCCGGCGCCGACTACCCAGTGCGATATCGATCATTGACTTCTGTACCGCAATAAGCAGCGGATAAAGCTCAACAATGCCTCGGCCGTACGGATCCGAATGTTACCCAGGGTGTGAATGGGTGCCGTTTGGACCCGAATTACTGCACCTCACGCTCGGTAGCCTCCGCTGGCTGTGTCCGGCGTCAATATCACTTGTCTGAAGACAATCATTCAAAATCCTCATTACATAAGTTGCGGTGGCACTGTCCCGCAGTGCATGCTTTCGCGTTGGGTCCGTGAGATCTTTCGGATCCAAACTGAGCTGAAGACGGATGTGCGGTGACGGTTCGCGCCAGGCTGGGGTTCGTGGCGCGCTTCACCCTGCCCTCTTCGAGGAGTGCGGGCGGATGCTGCTTGCAGATGACTTCTTCCTGATCGCGCACGACGACAGGGACGGCCGGTCCCGTCTGTCGCAGCGGGCGGTCGAGCTCGGCCTCGCGGGAGCGATGCTCGGCGAGCTCGTCCTGGAGCAGCGGATCGTCTGCGAGGGCGCCCGGCTGCGAGTGATCAACCGGGATCCTCCGTCGGACCCGCTCGCCCACACCAACCTCGCCACCATGGTCGCGGAGACCCAGCACCGCGAGATCCGCACCTGGCTGCTCTTCCTCGGCCAGACCGCGGTCGACGCGGTCGGCCAGCGGCTCGCCCGCGTCGGCCTGGTCGAGCAGACCCAGGTGCGGCGGCTGCTGCGCACCACGACCCGATGGGTGGCCACCGACATCAACCTGCCGGCCGGGCGGGTGGTGCGGCTGCGCCGCCTGCTCACCGGGCAGGAGCCGATGCGGGTCGCCGACACCACCCTCGCCGGCCTGGCCGACGCGACCGGGCTCACCGGTCACGTCCTGTGGGACACCGACCAGACCAGCATCAGAAGACTTCAACAAGCGGTGGGCGCACTGCCGCCACCGCTGCGCGACCTGATCCTCCAGGTCGAGGCGGCGGTCGGCGACTCGGTGCTGTCGCAGCGCGGCTAGCGGACTTTCCTCTCCCCTTCCCCCTCAAAACCCCTGGAGGACCGATGTCCGCAACGTCGCCTGCGCGACCGAGCGTGGTATCCCAGGCACTGGCCCGAGACCGTCTCGGCGTGCCGTCCGTCATCATGTTCGCCCTCACGGCGGCCGCCCCCCTCATGGTGGTCGGCGCCCTGGTCTCGTCGGCCTGGGGCTGGGTCGGCGTGACCGGCTTCCCGCTCGCGTTCGTCATCATCGCCGTGGTGCTGGCCGTGTTCAGCTTCGGCTACGTCGCGATGTCCCGGCACATCACCAACGCCGGCGCGTTCTACAGCTACATCTCCCAGGGCCTCGGCCGGCCGCTCGGCGTCGGCGGGTCCCTGGTCGCGCTGCTCGCCTACAACCTGCTGCAGATCGGCCTCTACGGCGCGTTCGGCTTCTACGCCTCGCTGATCCTGGCGGACAAGGCCGACCTGAACGTCGACTGGTGGATCCTGGCGCTCGCGCTGTGGCTGGTCATCGCCGTGCTCGGCCTGCTGCGGGTCGACGTCAACAGCAAGGTCCTCATGGTCCTGCTGGGCGCCGAGCTGATCGCCGTGACGATCTTCGACTTCATCTTCCTCAGCAACCCGGCCGAGGGCGGCGTCAGCCTCGAGCCGTGGAACTGGAGCTCGCTGAAGGACGCGGCCGGCCCGGCCTTCGCCGTCTGCGTCACCGCGTTCGTCGGCTTCGAGGCCGCCCCGGTCTTCGCCGAGGAGGCCAAGGGCAAGAACCGGACCGTCGCCGTCGCCACGTTCCTCGGCCTGGCCGTCATGGTCGTCTCGTACGCCGTCACCAGCTGGGCCGCCGCGGTCAGCATCGGCGTCGACGCCACCGTGCCGGCCGCGCAGGAGATGGCCGAGTCCGGCGGCCCGTTCTTCCCGACCCTCGCTGAGAAGGGCGGCGCCTGGGCCGCCGACCTCGGCCTCGTCCTGCTGACCACCAGCATCGCGGCCGCCGCCCTGAGCTACCACAACACGACCGCGCGCTACGCGTTCGCGCTCGGCCGCGAGCGGGTGCTCCCGGCGTTCTTCGGCCGCACCCGGGCCCGCTCCGGCGCCCCGTCGTCCGGCTCGATCTTCCAGACCGTGATCGCGCTCGTCGTGCTCGTGCTCTTCGCGGTCCAGGGCTGGGACCCGATGCTCAACCTGTTCTTCTGGCTGGGCACCTCCGGCGGCGTCGGCGTGCTGTTCCTGGTCTTCGCGACCTCGCTGTCGGTCATCGGGTTCTTCCTGAAGGACGCCCGCGGCGAAGGCGCCTGGTCCCGGCTGATCGCGCCGATCCTGTCGTCGGTGGCACTCGGGTACATCATCTGGCTCGTCGTCGACAACTTCGGCGGCCTGCTCGGCTTCGCCCCCGGCACCGAGAACGCGGCCGTCTGGGCGTTCCCGGCGGCGTACGGTGCGGTCGCGGTCATCGGCGTCATCTGGGCGCTGATCCTGCGGGCCACCAGCCGGCAGGACTACGACGCGATCGGCCTCGGCGCCCGCGCCAGCGCCGCCCGGGCGGACACCCCGGACTACGCGGCGCTCTAGCCGCACGCAGAAGGGCCCGGGGCGGTTGCCCCGGCCCTTCTGTCGTTCAGGCGTGCTTCAGGTTTCGCGGCCGGTCCGGCCCCGCGTTACCCGTAGGTGAGGGCCGGCGTGGGCTCGACTCGGTCGGCCGCGCGGCGCAGCGTGCGCGCGGTGAAGTTGCGCATCTTGCCCATGGTGGCCGACTCGCGGCGACGGTCGTCGATGACGGGGGCGTTGGGCATGGCCGAGTTCGCCTCCAGGCGGACGGCCTCCAGTGACATGATCAGGGCGATCGGGGTCATGACTTCTCCTTGGCAGTGTTGGGTCCGGTGGTCGACCTGACCACCAGGGACACGGGCAGCGTCAGGCGACGCAGCGCCGGGTCTTCGGGCGGGTCGAGCAGCAGCTCTCCCGCGAGCCGCCCGCGCTCGACGCTGGGCTGGCGGATGGTGGTGAGCCCGGCGGCGTCCGCCTCCGGGATGTCGTCGAAGCCGGTGACCGAGACGTCCCGGCCGGCCTGCAGGCCCCGCACCCGCAGCGCGTCGAGCACGCCGAGGGCCAGGACGTCGGAGGTGCACAGGATCGCGGTCGCCCGGTCGAGCCGGTCGAGCGCGTGGGCTGCCGCCTCGGCGCCCTCCTCGCGCTGGTTCGCGGCCGCGTTGATCAGCACGACCCGCTCCCACGGCACGCCCGCGGCCAGGAACGCGTCGCGGAAGCCGCGGACCCGCTCGCCGGTCACGTAGTAGCGCAGGTCGTCGGGGTCGGCGTGCACCTGGCTGGTGACGCCGTCGTCGACGATCCAGTGCGCCACCACCGCGATGTCGCGGTGGCCGAGGTTGACGATGTGCTCGCCCAGCCGGCGGGCCGCCGCGCGCTCGTCGATGCCGACGTAGCTCGCCTCCGGCCCGAACGCCTGCGGGTCCTCACCGATCACGATCGGCACGCCGCGGGAGCGCACGAGCTCCAGCGCCGAGTGCCAGTCGGGCACGCAGTAGAGGCAGAAGGCGTCGACGGCGGCGTTGCTGATGACGCGCCGGCCGGCCGCCTCGTCCTTGGGCAGGTTGAGCAGCAGCAGCGAGGTCTCCCGCGCCGAGGCCGCCTCCGCGAGCCCGCGCAGGTAGGCCACCGCGTAGGGGTCGGTGAACGCCATCGACAGGTTGTCGGTCAGCAGCACACCGATCGCGTTGACCTTGCCGCTGCGCAGCGAGCGCGCCGTCGGGTTGGGCCCCGAGTAGCCGAGCCGCTGGGCCGCGGAGAGGATCCTGGCGCGCAGCTCGGGGGAGAGCTGATCCGGCCGGCTGTAGGCATTGGACACCGTGCTGCGCGACACGCCGAGCTCGTCGGCGATGGTCTGCAACGTCGCCTTCATGGTCGGGCTCCTCCCTTCTCTGCATCGATCCAGTTCCTTCTGTATCGATACAGTACGTCGGGAGGCCGCCTATCCGCCAGCCTTTTGTCGGGTCCTTGCATGTGTGCCCCGACACGTGCCCTGAGCTGCTCGTTTAATCCTTACGCAATGGGGCGCCACCACGGTTCAACTGACGGCAACGCGTCGATGTTGAGCCGGTCACCTGGTCGCGGGATCGCGAGCGTGATGTCCCGCGCGGCGGCCTCGTCCAGCAGCCGCTCGACCGGCTCCGACCACGCGTGCACCGCCAGGTTGAACGTGCACCAGTGCAGCGGGATGAGCACCCCGGCCCGCACGTCGAGGTGCGCGCTCGCCCCGTCCTCGGGCTTCATGTGGATGTCCGGCCACGCGTCGCCATACGCACCGACCTGGATCAGCGACACGTCGAACGGCCCGTGCTGCTCGCCGATCTCCTTGTAGCCGCCCCAGTAGCCGGAGTCGCCCGTGTAGAACACGCTGCGCCGCTCGCCCTTGACCGCCCACGACGCCCACAGCGTGCCGTCGCGGGTGAACCGGCGGCCGGAGAAGTGCCGCGCCGCCGTGGCGGTCAGCCGGACGTGCCGGACCTCCACCGACTCCTCCCAGTCCAGCTCGATGATCCGGTCCAGCGGCACACCCCAGCGCTCCAGGTGCGCGCCGACGCCCAGCGGCACCAGGAACGGCGCCTGCTGCGTCCTGGCGAGCGCCTTGATCGACGCCAGGTCCAGGTGGTCGTAGTGGTCGTGCGAGATGACGATCGCGTCGATCCTCGGCAGCTCCTCCAGCCCCAGCGGCATCGGGTGCAGCCGCTTCGGCCCCACGAACGACGTCGGCGAGCACCGCTCGCTCCACACCGGGTCGAACAGCACCCGCACGCCCTCGACCTCCGCCAGCGCCGTCGAGTGCCCCAGCCACGTGACGTGCAGGTCGCCGTCCTGCTTCGCGGGGAACACCGGCCGCACCACCGGGATCACTCCCCTCGGCCGTCGCGGCTGCTGGCCGAAGATCAGCTGGCGGAACGCGTCGGCCATCGCGCCGTCCGGCAGGGCCTCGGCCGGCACCGGGTTGACGAACTTGCCGTCCCCGAACTGCGGGGAACGCCGCATCCGCTCCGCCCTCGCCCCCGACGCGACCGCGCCGAGCTGCGCCGGAAGGTCACGCAGCGCCCACGCCACCCCACCCGCCGCAGCCGCGACCGCCGCCAGGGTCAGGACCCGTGTCGTCTTGCCCATCCTTCGTCGACCTCCAGTTCACCCGCCATGTCGTGAGCTTCAGCACCAAGCTTTCCATCGGCACCACATCAACGGTTGCACGGATTTTCCGCCGTCCTGGCGGTCACGCCCCGTCACATGCCCTCTCATCAGCGCAAATGCTCCGCAACCTTTTCCCGTGCTCCGCCCGCGCCCGCCGTGATCGAACAGAACCGGCAGGTCGCGCCGTCTTTCCGGCTCTGTTGCGAAGCCATTGAGGTATGGAAAGCTGCCCGCAAACTTCCCCCATCACGCGTCGGTCACTTTCCCCCCGGAGGCCCGTCGTGACCTGGTTCATCAACCAGTCACTGTTGTTCATCATCGTTGCGTTCCTCCTCGGCCTGCTCGTCGGTTACCTCTGGTGGGGCCGTCAGGTGCGCCGGATCCGTTCCGAGGAAACCACCACCCCCGCGACCCCCCAACCCCTCGTCGCCGCCGCGCCGGCCGAGCCCGTCGCGGAGCCGGCGCCTGTCGCCGACCCCGAGCCTGTCGCGGAGCCGGTCACCGAGCCCGTTGCCGAGCCGGTCGCGCTCGCGAAGTCGGAGCCCGTCGCGGAAGCCGACCCCGAGCCCGAGCCCGAACCGGTCGCGGCTTCCGCGGCCGAGCCGCTGCCGGCCGAGCCCGCGGCAGCAGACCCGGTCGTCGAGGACCCGGCGCCCGTCGCGGTCGAGGAGACCGAGTCGGTCGCCGACGTCGAGCCCGTCGTCGAAGCCGAATCCGCTGCCGAATCCGAACCTACTCCCGACCCCGAGCCGGTCGCCGCGGCCGAGACGCCCGCTGTGGACAACCCGGTCGTTGTGGATGACGAGCTGGTCGCCGAGGTCGAGTCCGCGTTCGCGGCGGTGCCGGTCCTCGGGGACGAACCCGAGGCGGCGGAAGCGCCCAAGGCCGAGGACGACCTCGCCAGGATCGAAGGCATCGGCCCCAAGATCGCCGCGGCGCTGAAGGCGGCGGGCATCGCCACCTATGCCGAATTGGCCGATGCCGAGCGGTCCGCCTTGGAGGACGCGCTCGCCAACGCCAATCTGCGATTCGCACCGAGCATCGGCTCGTGGAGCCGCCAGGCGCGTCTCCTCGCGGACGGCGACGAGGCGGGATTCAAGGAGCTCACGGACTACCTGATCGCCGGTCGTGAGCCGACCCCCAAGAAGCCCGTCGTGGCACCGGATCCCGTTGCCGCGGTCGAGCCCGTACAGGAGCCGCAACCCGAGCCGGAGCCGGAGCCGGTTGCCGGGATCGCCCCCGAGCCGGAGCCCGAACCGGTCGTCGCACCCGAGCCGGAGCCGGTCGTCGAGGCAGAGCCGGAGCCGGTCGTCGCGGCGGTGGTTGTGGACGACGGGCCGCCGGACGACCTGCAGCGGATCGAGGGGATCGGCCCGAAGATGTCGGCCGCGCTCCTCGCCGCCGGCATCCGGACCTACGTGAAGCTCGCCGAGTCCGACGTGGACACGCTGCGCACCGCGATCGAGGCGGCCGACCTGCGGTTCGCCCCGAGCATCGTCACCTGGGCCCGGCAGGCGCGACTGCTCGCCGACGGCAAGGAAGAGGAGTTCAAGGAGCTGACCGACTGGCTGATCGCCGGCCGGGAGCCGACCGCGAAGCCTCCGCTCGGCGGCACCGCCGAGACCGCCGCCGGCAGCGACGCCGGGTCCGCCTGATGGCGGGCACGACGACGACCCGGACCGTGCGGCACGAGCTGCGCAGGGTCAACCCGGTGGTGCCGATCGTGGTCGGCGTGGTCGGGCTGGCCGCGCTCGCGGCGGGCATGGAGGTGCCCTTCCGGCACCACGTCGAGAACGTGCTGACCGACCACACGAAGGTCGCGCTGAGCAACGCCGGGATCGACGCGCAGGTGTCGTTCACGGGGCGGGACGGCACGGTGCGCGTCGGCTCCGCCGACGAGAAGCAGCAGGCCGAGGACGTCTCGCGCGCCGTGGAGGGCGTACGGGTCGTGACGGTGATCGCGCCGCCGAAGGTCGAGGTGCCGCCGTCGCCGGTCGCGGTGAAGTTGCTCGTCGACGCCGGGAAGGCGACGCTCACCGGTACGGTGGCCGACGACGCCGCCAAGTCGGCGCTCGCCGACGCGGTGAAGACGGCCTTCGGCAGCGAGAACGTGCTCGACGAGGTGACCGTCGACGCCAAGCGCAGCACCGACGGCGTCAAGATCGCGGCGCTGGCGCCGGTGCTCGTCGCGCTCGGCAAGGAGACCAAGGCCGGGGTCGTCGACCTGCAGGGCGGCACGGTGACGCTGACCGGCACCGTGGTGTCGCAGGCGGTCAAGGACCAGGCCGAGCAGGCGGCCCGCGAGGTCACCGGCATCGTGCGCAACGAGCTGGCGATCGGCGAGGCCAAGGCCGAGCAGGTGCAGACGCAGCTGGTGGCGCTGCCGACGGTCGAGTTCGAGAACGACAAGGCGACGCTGACCCAGCAGGGCCAGGCGGTCGTCGCCAACGTGGCCTCGATCCTGAAGGCCAACCCCAGCATCCGGATCAGCATCGAGGGCCACACCGACAGCACCGGCACCGAGGCGAGGAACCAGACGCTGAGCGAGGCCCGTGCCAAGACGGTCCTCGACACGCTGGTCGCGCTGGGCATCGCGCCGGAGCGGCTGACCTCGAAGGGCTTCGGCGAGTCCCGCCCGAAGGTCCCCGACACCAGCGACGCCGCCAAGGCGATCAACCGCCGGGTCGAGTTCATCGTCCAGCAGTAGCTCCTGTACGAAAGCGGGGCCCCCGGTTCTCCGGGGGCCCCGCTGCTGTGTAGCGCGATCTAGTGGTGCACGGGGTACAGCGGCGCGCGCACCGCGCTGCTGTCGGCCCGCAGCGACTTCGCCTGCAGCGAGACCTCGGTCGGGTCGGGCTGCGGCAGCGGGTCGCAGGTGGCGTCGGCCTTGTCGCCCTGCTTGCGGGCCGGCAGCTTGCCGGTCGCGAGATAGTCGGCGATCACGTTGTCGACGCACTCGTTGCCGTTGAGCGAGTTGGCGTGCGTGGTCTGGCCGACCTCCGCCAGCAGCGCGCTGTTGGGGAAGCGGCGGCGCGCCTCGAGGCTGCCCTCGAACGGCGTGGCGGCGTCCAGCGTCGTGCCGACGAACAGCACGCTCTGGACCTTCGAGCCGTCGACCTTGACCGGCTTGGACACCTTGCCGGGCCAGAAGAGGCACGGCGCGTTGTACCAGGCGTTGTCCCAGGTCATGAACGGCGCCTTGAGGAACGTGCGCCAGTTGTCGCGCTCCCAGGTGTTCCAGCTCTGCGGCCACTGGGTGTCGGTGCACTGCACCGCGTTGTAGACCGCGAAGCCGTTGTCGTCGCCGGGGGCGACGTAGTTCTCGTACGCCGCGACGATGAGGTCGGTGTTCTTGTCGTTGGCCCAGCCGGCGAACGCCTCGGCCAGCTCCAGCCACGTCGACTGGTAGTAGCCGGCGTACAGGAAGATGTCGGCGAACTCGTCCGCGCCGACCACGCCGCCGGCCGGCTTGCTGCGGAGCTTGTTCTGCTCCGCGTACCAGCGCAGCTGCACCTCGGTGCCGGTCTTGCCCAGGTGGTAGACCGAGTCGTACTTGGCGACCCAGTCGAACCAGATGCGCTCGTTGCGCTCGAAGTTCACGTCCTGGTCCAGGTTCGCCTGGTACCAGACCTTGCGCACGTCGACGTTGCCGTCCAGCACCATGCGGCGCACCTGCTTCGGGTGCAGCGTGCCGTAGACCTGGCCGAGGTAGGTGCCGTACGAGAAGCCGTAGAAGTTGATCTGGCTGGCGCCGAGCGACTTGCGGATCGACTCCATGTCGTTGACGGAGTCCACCGTCGTCATGTGGTCCAGCAGCGCGCCGCCGGCCTTACCGCAGGCCTTGGCGTAGTTCTTGGACCGGTCGAGCCAGGTCTTCTCGATGCTCTGGTTCCACGGGATGTACTCCGGACGCGGACCGTTGAAGTAGTCGTTGTCGCAGGAGAGCGCGGGAACACTGGAGCCGACGCCGCGCGGGTCGAAGCCGATCCAGTCGTACGCCTGGCCGGCGCCGTTGGGGACGTACTCGCCCAGCACCGACAGCGTCAGCCCGGAGCCGCCGGGGCCGCCCGGGTTGACGAGCATGACGCCCTGGTAGTCCTTCGCGGCGACCTTCGCCTTGATCCGCGAGACGGCGATCTGGATCTTCTTGCCGTTGGGCTTGCTGTAGTCCAGCGGCACGTCGAGCAGGCCGCACTCGGCGCCCCGCCGCTGCAGGCCCGGGCTCTCGCACTGACCCCACGTGATCTTGGCGGCTCCCGCGGTGTCCGCACCGGGCGCGGCCGAGGCGCCGGTCGCCGGGACGACGACCAACGCCGTGGCCGCCGCGGTGAAGAGGGCGAGCCCCTTCACGGTCTTTCTCTCCACAAATCCTCCCAAATTTGCCCAAATGGGTGTATTCGGGCAGTTGATTCGGGCCAAACAATGTCACGCCGATCGTTTCGGGCGCGCCCGACGCGCGGAAGACCGGCGACCCTTTCCTCCACCCGAGCAACTCCACCCCGCCGGGGCCCCCGTCCCAGGGCCGGCGGCCCCAGCTGCCCCCGTCCAGGGCCGCCATCGTTAGGCCATGAATGATTCCGGTACAGTGGAAAATTGAATTCGAATTGGAGTCTTTGAATTGTCAAGCAACCACTATTCCGCCGGGAACGCAGACGGATAGCCGCTCGACCTCGGGTTTCCCCACCCGGAAGCTGGACGTGGTCGCGATGACCACGACACGAGGGGAGCATCAGTCATGGCCAACCAGAAGCCATCGAACCGGCTCAGCCGACGCGGCATCCTCACCGGAGCGGGAGCCGGCGGCGTTGCCGCGGTCGCCGCCGCGATGACCACCGCCACCCCGGCCGCCGCCGCCCCCGGCGACCCGGTCCTCCAGGGCGCCGACAACAACGCCGGCACCGAGTCCACCGTCCTGCGCTCGACCTCCGACGCCGCCACGCTCGACGTCCGCAACACCGCCACCGTCGCCGTCGACGCCACCGGCTTCGACGCGGGCGTCCTCGGGTACTCCTCGAACGGCAACGGCGTCATCGGCCGCAGCGACATCGGCTACGGCGTCATCGGCGTCGCCGGCGACCTCGGCGGCATCGGCGTCGTCGCCTCCGCCCCGGACGAGTACAGCAAGACCGCCCTCTCCGTCCGCGGCCAGACGCGCTTCAGCCGCAGCGGCCTGGCGACCGTGCCGGCCGGCGCCAGCAGCGTGACCGTCACCGGCCTGCACCTGTACGCCTCGACCCGCGCCCTCGCGCTCGCGCAGCGCAGCACCGCCGTCTGGGTGAAGGCGGCGGTGCCGAACCCGGCCACCGGCGAGCTCCGCCTGCACCTCAACGCCGCCGCCCCCGCCGGCGGCGTCCCGATCGCGTGGTGGCTGCTCGAGGCGTAGGCCATCCGTCCGTCCGGGCCCGTTCGGCTTTGGCCGTCCGGGCCCGGTTCGGCTTTGGCCGTCCAGGTCCGGTTCGGCTTTGGCCGTCCAGGTCCGGTTCGGCTTTGGTCGGACGGGCTGCCAACCTCAGAGACCGTTTCCCTCGTGTACCGGGGCGACACAGTCATGAGGGGGTGCCGGTGGACGATGAGGCAAGCTTCCGGGAGTTCGTTTCGGCACGGATCGGGCGCCTGTCACGGGTCGCGTACCTGCTGACGGGCGAGCACCACGCGGCCGAGGACCTGGTGCAGGTGACGCTCATCAAGGTGGCCCGGCACTGGCGCCGGGTGGTTCAAGGCGGCACGCCGGACGCCTACGTGCGGCGGGCGCTCTACCACGAACACGTCTCGTCGTGGCGGAGCCGGCGCGGCCGGGAGGTGCTGGCCGCCGACCCGCCGGAGCGGGACATCGGGCGGGACGAGTCCGCCGACACGGTGCGCCGGATCGTGCTGCGCAACGCGCTGGCGAGGCTGGCGCCGGGACACCGTGCGGTGATCGTCCTGCGCTACTTCGAGGACCTGTCCGAGGCCGAGACCGCCGACACGCTCGGCTGCTCGGTGGGCTCGGTCAAGAGCCAGACCCATCACGCCCTCGCCCGGCTACGGGTCGTGGCTCCTGAACTGGTGGAACTCATCGAGGACTCGGAGGTGCCGGCATGATGTCCCTGAAGGATGCGCTGGTCGACGCGGCCGACGACGCACGCGTCTACGACGTGACCGACCGTGCCGTAAGGGTGGTCCAGCGCCGCCGGACGCTGACCCGGCTGGTGCCGGTCGCGGCGGCCCTGCTCGTGGTCGCCGGCCTGGTCGGCGTCGCCTGGCCGCTCAGCAACGGAGGCGGCCCGTCGCCGGCCGCCGACGGCCTGCCACGGCAGCTGACCCTGGACAGGTCCGCGCCGGCGCTCCCCGAGGACCGCGGCGTCGGCCCGGCCGCGCTGGCCTTCCTGTACGACGACGGCGACCAGGGACGCTGGGCCCTGGTCGCCGCGGACGGCCGCCAGTACAAGGTGGACGGCCTGCGCGTGGACGGGATGTCGCCGGACGGCCGCTGGCTGCTGGTGCTCCGCTCCGAAGGATCGTGGGTGCTGCGGGACCTCGCCGGCACCGCACGCCAGGAGTTCGCCGGCGTGGACACGACCGCCGGCGCGAGCTGGTCCCCGGACAGCCGGCGGCTGGTGGTGCAGACCTCCAGCCGGTCCGGCGTCACGTACACCGTCGACCTCACCACCGGGGCCCGCAGCACGGCGCCGCCGGACCTGCCGCGCACCGCCCGGGTGTGCGCGGTGCGCAACTCTGGCGAGCTCCTGCTGTGCCCGCTGCCCGAGTCGTCCTTCTCCGGCCTGCGCCTGGCCGACGGCACGACCGGGCGGATCATCCGCGACATCCCCACGACCGACCTGGGCCTGCGCCCCACGGAGACGCTGCCCGAGTCCTTCGGAGCACCGATCCTGGACACGGACGACCGCACGCTGTTCATGCGCACCCACGACACGGCCGACCCGGGCTCGGCCGTCGGGCAGAACACCTTCCTCGTCGGGTTCGACCTCGAGACCGGCCGGCTCACCCACCGGTACCCACTGCCCGACGACATCCCAGGTGCCCAACGCCCCTCCAACGGCGGGTTCGAGCACGGCCAGCCGGACGCCCGCTACGTCCTCGGCGTCCACCCCGAAGGCCCGCTCCTGCTACACCTCGCCCCGAGCGAAACCGACCCGTTCCACGTCGGCTCCGTCACCATCGAGCTGATCGCCCGCGACACCGGCACCCTGCGCACCGTCACCCATGCGTCCAGCCCGATCGGCCTGATCCGCTACCCAGGCTGACCGCCGCAACACGACCCACCACGCGCCTGGCCGGACCCCCACCCGACCAGGCGCGTGGCGTGCCCCGCACCCGACCCGATGAGCGAAAAACTAGGCGCATGCGTACCGATGCACGCCGCCCGGCGCCGCGCTGGCTCATCGCCGGCGCCATCCTCACGGCAGTCGCCATGCTGGTCGTCATCACGGTGGTGCTGGTCGTCGCATTCAGATCCGGCCCCCGCAAGCTCCCCGAGCCCACCATCCTGCGGTACTGCTCCGACCCAGCCACCCACCCACCAGCGAGCCGCTGCGCCAGCCTGCAACCCACCACCTTGCGATCGCACGACTCAGCCCAGGCGAGCGTCCTACCCGGATCACAGAGTCGGGCCGCTGAGACAGGTCCGGGTGGGGACGGTCTTGAGGGGGCGCGGGTGGAGCGCAGCTCCCCCGATGGGGAGCCCGGCGAAGCCGTGCGCGGGGAATGACGGGCGCCCCGGCGAGCCGTCCCGAAGGGACGAGCGAGCAGGGGGCGCCCAAGCCCGTGGGCCGCCAGGGACTCGAACCCTGAACCTACGGATTAAAAGTCCGAATTTTGAATATTTAGATGGGTTCAGACGGTAACGGAGCATCGTCCGTGTCGAGTCGATGATCGTCCCGGTGCATCCGTGCTGATCCTGGCGCTGTCGACGCTGCGTAGCAAGCCCTCGAGGTGGGACCTCGGGGGGCTTTTCCTTTTCTGTCCGTGTGCGTCCGTCCAGGTTGGTGAACATCCGAGCAACCACGGAGCAACCGCGATCACCAAGGGGCCAGTCGTGGACGCGCAGGCAAACGAGCACTAAAGCCGGACCAGTGCGCATCGGACAGCGGCAGAAGCGGATGCTCGAACCGCTGGCCGCCTGTCCTACGAGGCGGCGATGATGTGACCATGACCGACGAGAGCGGCATGGACCGCCGCAGCGAGTTCGGCATCGCGGCGGCCGGCGAGCCAAGCCGAGACATTTTCGCGCCGGGCATGCCGGGCGAGGGTGCCGTCGGCTCCGCGTGACGCACGGACACGCGGAGTCGGCACTGTACCGTCACCGCTTGACGCCGTGGACCACTCGCCCAACCTTTGCATAGGGGTTGTTGGCCAGATACGCCGTCCGCAGTACCCAGAGCACCCGACTGTGCTGGTCGCTCGTCACCGGCACGTCCTCGCTTTCGTCGACGAGGTTCTGGTTCAGTTGCTTCGGCGGATAGCTGCCGGACGGGATGACCGCGCTGGGCACGTATTTCCGGATGCCATCGTCGCATCCATCGACGATGGTGGTCTGCCACCAACTGTCCGGTGCCGGGAACGGGTCGGGCGCCAGCGACCGGACCGCCTCGTCGACCCGGATGTACCAGTCGTCCTGGGCGCCGGGGACGTCCGTTGGCCGTGTCGGTATTTGCTGCTTGAACGCCTCGCGGTAGGAGCTACGCAGTTCGTCTGTCACCTCGACCCAGCCGCGGTGCTCCGGCAGCAGCGCCGTGTGCAGCCCGAAGTCGTGCTGAGCGAGCAGCAGCACGATGCTGGCCAGCGTGCCCAGATGCCAAGCGGCCGAGTCCTCGCGGTGCGCGTCCAGCATGGCCGTCATCTCGGCCGACGGTTCGTTAGGCCGCTCGACCGGCTGAACCCCGAACACGGCGGCCGACGGGATCAGGAAATCGATGCCGTCGATGCCGTCGATGGCGACGTTGCGCAGCTCGGCCAACCACTGCACCCGGTCGGCCTCGCCGACGCGCAGCGCCATCAGGTGGGCCCAGACCCACAGCGTGGCCGGTTCCTCCGGCGGCGTCGCCGCAGGTAACCACTGCCGTTGCTGTTGATGGAAGCGGCCGACCAGCTCGCGGAGCTGGTAAGCCGCCTGGTCCGCGGCACTGACCGGCTCCCGGAGCAGTGGCGGCGGGTCAGCGGTGTCCGCGTCCGGAATTCTTGATTCGTCCGGTGCCGGGGCCAGAAACGCGAGCTGGGTCAGCCGCTCGGCCAACGCTCTTCCGGCCGCCGCGGCCGGATCGTCGTCGTGCCGGGCTTGAAACGCAAGGGTCCGTACCAGGTCGGCCGTGCGGAGGAGTTCGCCCAGCATCTGGTCGGCGGTGTCGCCGTGTTTCTGGACCGCTCCGGTCAGGCGGGTCACCAGATCTTCCAGCTCGCTCATCAGTGCTCCCCCGTGAACGGGTTCCAGTCGGCGTTGAGGTGGTGGTCGCCGGAGTCGACTGCGGTTCGGTACACCGCACCCGGGTGCCGAAGCATCTCGTCCAGCCGGGTGGTCACCAGGTACCTGGGGTAGCCCCGGTGGACCCGGAGCCGGCCGGCCGCGTCCAGCGACGCGTAGTAGCGGACCGACGGGTCGTATGCGCCGTCCGGCACCGCGACGGTAACCAGCTCCCGGTGCCGCCCGCTGCGATCGGGTACCTCGAACCGCCAGCCGCTGAGCCGGTCGCGGGCCTCGGCCGCGCCGGCCAGACCCGGCAGCGGCGTCTCGGCAATCGCGACGCGTATCGATGCGCTACGCGGGTCCAACTCGAAGATCGAGGTGGTGAACCGGGGCGCGCCGCCGGGGGCGGTCGGGAAGATGGCTGTCGGCGGCTGCTCCGGCCCGGCACTGGCAATTGGATCGGCCAGCGGTACCGCGAAGATGGGGGTGGTCTGCTTTTCGAGCCAGCCGTTCCGGTCGACCCAGCCGCTGTCGAGCTGTGGCCGCAGGTCGTGCGGTGCCTCGTGGGCAACGTAGAAGGGCACCTGGCCTCGGGTCAGGAACAGCAGCGGGTTGAGGCTCTGGTCGATCTGCAGCTGGAAGTACAGGTCGCTGGGCGGCTCGTTGGGCATGTCCAGCCCCAGACTGCGGCGCAGCGCGTCGGCCTTCTCCTGGAACACGAACCGGCCCCACTCGATGGTGTGCCCGGCGCCGAGGACGCGCCGGATGCGGGCGTCGCGGGGCAGCTCGAACCAGGGGCTGCGGACGCAGAGGTTGCCCCGTCGGTCGCCGATCGAGTAGGGGGTGCCAGCCGCCAGCAGTGGCAGCCCGGCTGTGCCGGCGCCCTGGTGCAGCTCGAACGAGCAGGGCAAGCTCAGCAGCAGGTTGTCCACGTCGATGTCGATCCGGGTGACGCCCTTGAGCAGCGTGGCCCGCACGTTCTCGCCGGCCTCGCCCTTGCCCTGTAGCGAGCCGTGCTGCTCCTGGGCCCAGCAGGCACCGAGCGATGCGGCCTGCTTGGCGTACCGGTGCTCGACCACCACCTCGCCGTCCCAACTGGCGGCGGTGCCGTGCTGCTGGCGTTCTTCAGCAAAGCGCTTCTCGAGCGTTTCGGTCACGATCCGCTTGACCAGCGGCATGCCGTTGGACTTGCCGGACAGCGCCACCTGGTCCAGGCGCTCGTTGCGCAGTCGCGAGGCGACCAGGTCGGCCGCGATCTCGGCCGACCGGCTGATGACCGGCCGGATCAGCTGCTCGAAATCGGCCCCGGTGAGCACGATCTGCACGTCCGGGATGCCGTCCTTGAGCAGGATCGAGTTGCGGCTCGCCGCGCCGCGCAGGAACGCCTGCACGTCGCCAGGGTTCGGCTCGGCCTTGTCGCTCGGGTCGTCGGACCGGCCGATCGTCACCTTCAGCCGCTCGGCCAGGCTCCACAGTTGCCGGAACAGCAGACCCGGTGAGGCGCCGGGCGTATGCGTGGGCAGCAGCTCGCGGAGTGCGGCGATCACGTCTTCGTTGCCCACGCCCGGCTTCTGGTAGCGCAGCAACAGCGGCGTCAATGGGCGGTAGCCGCCGTCGGCCGCCTGGCTGGCACCAGGCCAGCTGTGCATCAGCTCGGCCAGGCGTGGTTCCGGCAGCGCCTTGTGGAGCTGGTCGGCCAACTGGGCCTTCAGCCAGTAGAAGACCCGCAGGGTGAGCAGGTCGCCGCCGAGCTGCGGGTGCCCGGTCGACCCGAGCACCTGGGGCCGGATCAGGTAGAACCGGCCGGCCTTCGCGGGCTCGGGCAGATCGGGCGTGCGGTCCTCCAGATCGATGGCGAGCAGCGCCGCGTCGGTCGTACCGCCGCCGATGTCCAGAACCAGCAGGTTGCGGCGCCAGACCGTGACCGGCCGCTCGGCGACACGGCGGGAGCGCGACCGGTAGCGCTCGATCCCGTCGGACACGCTGCCACGTAGGTCGCGGAGCAGGAAGAACATCGCGGCGGCGACGCCCTCGTCGAACGTGAAGTTCGCGAACGGAACGCCGAGATTGTCGGTGATGATCTTCCGCAGCCGTTCTCGGTGTACCGGAGGGGTGGTCGTGGGGTAGGTCACCAGGACCTGCTCGACGCCTCGCCGGACGCCTTTGTTGAGCTCAGCGTCGTGGCCGACAGCCCGCTCGATCAGCCGCCGGTACACGTGCGCCAGCAGGAAGTCGGTGGTGACCGGCGGCCGCGGCGCCGGGTTCCAGGCCAGCCCGCTGACCTCCGGCGCCAGCTCGGCCGGGGCGAGCAGCGAGCGCTTCAGCGACGGATACACCTCGACCACGTCCCGCTCGTGCGTACGCCGCCGGGTTTCGCCCAGATGGACGTCGGGCGCGGCCCGGCCGGCCGCCACCACGCTGGCCACGCTGCCGATCTCGTACCCCTCGCCGGACGTCGTCATGTCCTCGTCTACTCGGACCAAGCGCAGGCCGAGTGCCTCGACGGGCAGCGTGTCGAACGTCCGCTCGAAGCACTGGTGCAGCCGCCCGGCAAGCCACGTTCGCAGCTGGTCGGACGTGTTCACAGCAGGCGCCAGCACCGCGCACAGCCGGTCGCGCAGCTCGTCGCGCTTCTCGTCCTGGCCGGTGACGATGCCGTTGCGCTCGTCGTTGCTGAACAACATTTCGGCCAGTTGCGCGGCGGTGAGCTTGTGCGGTGTGCGCACCGCCCGGCCCACCGTCTCGGCCCAGCGGCCACGCAGCGTGCTCCACTCAGCCTCCAGCTCCGGCTCGTTCGGCCCCTCGGCCAGCAACAGGTCGGCCAACTCGTTGCGGAGTACCAGATCCTGCTCCTCGCTGAGCCCGGCGGCCGTCTCGTCCTCCACGAAGGCGATCGCGATCGTGGTGCTCGACGTGCCGAAGTCGATGGCGATCGGCTTCATGAACGGGCCACCGTCGCGCGGTCGAAGCACCGGCAGCGGGTTCAGGTCGTGGTCGGCATTGACCACGCCCGCGCCGGATGGTGCCTCGCCGACGGAGGCGAAGTCGATGGTCAGCGGGAAGTCCACCATGGACGGCTGGGGACCGCCGATGCTGGCCCGCCAGGTCAGTGTGATCGCGCGCGGAGGAGGTTGGCGGCGGCCCGGCTCCAGGACCAGCTCTACCGGCACCGCGATCGCCTCAGCGGCGGTCACGGTGCCGCGAACATCTCGGGTCTGCCACGGCACGGCCGGGTAGTTGCGCCGGATGAATTGCCCGAGCGCACCGGTCTCAGGCGCGATCCCGGCGAGGAACACGTCCCACACCCGTTCGGCGCGGCCGTCCTGGACTTGGACCGCCACCGCTGGCAGGGAGTAGTGCCCGTCCCGGGCGAACAGCCGGTAAGAGTTGCGGTCCAGCCGTTCGGCCGGGCCGTCGGGCGCGAAAACGAGGTCGAGGGTCACTGGTCTGCCTCCGGGTTCGAGGAGTCGTCGGTTGGCCAGTCGTCGAGCAGGTCGCGCCAGGGTGATCGGCCGGTCGGTCCGGTCGCTTCCGTGTCCGCCATCGCGTCGGCGATGGCCAGCAACTGAGCGTCGTCAGGGATGTCGGCCTTGGCGCCGCGCACCACGTCCCGGACCGCGTCGCGCATCCGATCGAGCTCGTCGACGGCCCGCGCGGTCACCAGGTGGACCAACGCGTCGACGACCTCCTGCCGTGCCCGCAGCAGCCGGACCTCGTGCCGATGAGCCTGGTTCTGCCGCACTGTGTCGAACTTCGGCGCATGCTCGTGCCAGGGCATCAGATGCCGCGGCCGCAGCGGGAACAGGTCGTCCAGCTCGACGCCGTCCACCATTTCGGGCCCTACCGGAAGCGTGGCGCAGATCTTGTCGGCCGTGCCCTCGACCGCCTGCTTGGTCCAGCTCAGTTCGGCGATCATCGCCAGGCTCTCCATCCGCCGGGCGCCGCCGTCGACCGGCGCGACCACGGCCAACTGGGCCTGGAGCGCCCTGCGGGCAGCCGGCTCGGTGAGTGCCTCGTGCAAGAGGTTCCGGGCCTTGTTCTGTGTCTCGATCCAGCCGTCGAACAGATCGCCGATCGCTTGTTCGGCCTGGCTGGCCGCGGCGACCAGCCCGTCCTGGAATGGCTTGCGCAGATCCTCGGTCCTGAGCAGCAGCTGGGGCGCGGCGGTGCCGTGCGACTGCACGGGCTCGACGGTCTGGCCGGCGGCCGGTGGGCGTAGGCGGTTACGCAAGTCGTTCTCGACCGGAGCAGCCTGCTGGCGTGCCGCCGCGATGCCGCTCAGCACACCGCTGCCGTTGGCGGTGGCGAGTGTGGCCGACCACAGCGACCAGCGGTGGACGTGCGCGGCCACGCTGAGCGTCAACGTCTCGCGAAGCGTGTCGGCGCGCAAGTCCTCCACCGCGTACACCAGGTCGTCGGCTGCCTGGGCCAGGTCGGCGAACAGTTCGTCGTACGAGCTGGGCGCACCCGCATACGCGCGAGGCTGGTCGGCCGCGGCGAACCGCTCCACCAATTGCCGCAGGCCGGCCGAGCGGCGTACCAGGCCGGCCACCTTGAGCTGCGCGCCGTGCCGGCGCACGTGGTCGCTCAGCAGCTCGCGCAGCGCGGTGACACCGCCGTCCTGCGCGAACTGCTCGATTGCCCGCGTGAGCGGGTGCTGTGGGCTGCCCATCGCGAGGTGCCGGGCCGCCGAGGTCCACCGGTTCCTGCTGTCCTGCAAGTCCTTGCCGATGGCGCCCAAGGTGTAGGCCAGTTCACCGCGCGGGTCGACCGGCATCCGGTAACGCTCGATGGCGACCAGTGAGGACGTGAAGGCCACCCGGTCCAGCTTGCCGCCGGTCAGGTCGCGCACGGTCCGATACACCGAACCGAAGTTGCCGTCGCGCAGCCGCTCGACGGTACTGACCGGCTCGTTCGGCGGCCGGGTCAAGTCGAACAGGTTCGCCACCGTCAGCACCGCGTCGCCCAGTTCGGCTCGCGTCCGGCCGTGCCCGTCGAGCAGGCCGAGGAATCGGGTGGCCACCTCCACTTCGGGGCGATCGGCCCGGACCGCCAGCACGATCGTGTGCACCCCGTCGAGCTGGCTGGCGGCCAGCCAGTCGTCGCGGGCCGCGCCGCGCGCGTTCAGCCCGGGGAAGTCGAGGAACTCGACCCTGTGCCCGTTGATCAGCCCGACCGCCGGCCACCGGTTGGCCGGTATCTGCACCCGGAACGTCACCCGCCGGATCAGCGGAAACAGTTCGGCGATCCGACTCGGGTTGAGTCCGGCGCCGACGCTGATCGGTGCCGCTGGCACCAGTTCGGGGAACGAGTCCACCATCTGCCGGGTGCCGCCGATCCGCAGCGCCGCCCCCATGTCCTCGCGGGTGATCGGGATCGGCGCGCCTGGCCGGGTCGCCCCGACCAGCTCTTTGCCGCGCTGCAGCGCGTCGCGGATGCGGACCAGCTCAAGCGCGGAGTCACGCAGCTCGATGCGAGCCTCGGCCGGCGTGGTGGTGTCGCTGGGCGGCGGCCACAGATGCTTGCGGCACCACTGTTCGAACCGGGACCAGCCTTCGCTCACCGGGTCGTAGCGTTGCAAGGTATCGGTCTCGATCCGCAGTCCGCGCGCGGCGACCACGGCGGTCATCTTGCGCAGGATGAATGCGGCGCAGGCGCTGATCTGCTCCAACGACAGCAGGCTGAGCGACGCGTCGCGCAGTTCGACTGGCGCATCGGCCGGGCCGGGCACCAGCTGCAATGCGGTCACGTTGCCGGTGGTCGGCTCGTTCGCCACCGGCAGCAGTTCCGGCGTGCCCAGCAACGTGCCGAGCAGCAAGGACTTGCCGGTGCTGTACTCGCCGACGAACGCGATCGAGATCGGCTCGTCACAGGCGATTTCCAGGTCGTCGGCCGCCCGCAACAGCGCCGGAAGTTGCGCTCGCAGGTGTGCGGGCAGGTCGGCGTGCTGGGCCTGTGCCCGGATCCGTTCGACCAGCCGCAGGAACGGCGCGGTCGGGACACTGTCTGGGGACACCTCTACTCCTTCGGTGAGACGCCGGCCGGTCTACCAGTCGGCTGGGCCGAGATGGTTCATGCGGCTCGATCGGCGGAACTGTTCCTGCTCACGGGCCAGGTCGTAGATCGTGTTGGCCCGGACCCGGGCCAGGTCGGCGGTCAGGAGGATGGCGTCCTTGCCGGCCTGGCGCAATCGCTCCAGCCGGTACGCCTCAAGCCACGCGTCGGCGCGCAGCCGACGGTCGTAGAGGGTGCGGCGGGAGAACAGCTTGAGCGACAGCGGAAGCAGGTCGAGCGCCACGAACATGCCGCGCAGCGCCCACGGCACCGCCTGCACCACCGGTTCGCCGCGGTGCTCGTGCAGGAACGCCTGGAGGGCCGCTTCCTGCTCGATCCAGCCCTGGTTCTGGTTGATCTCAGTGACCTGCCGGTCGATGTTCTGCTGTCGGGTCGCCTCCAGGGCCTTGCGATTCTGGCCCAGCTGGGCGTTCTGGCTGGTGACCTCTGCCTGGACCTGGTCGCGGGCGGCCGACAGTGCCTTGACCTCTTTCTGTAGTTCCATGGCGACCGGGCCGAAGCCGCGCCGACGGGAGCCACCGTCTCCGCGGGACTCGGCAGCCAGCCGCTGGTTGGCGTCGGTCACCTTCGCCTCGGCCGTGGTCAGGCGCGCGTTGTTGGCGTCGATCTGCTGCTGGATAGTGTTGATCTGCGCGGTCTCCGGCCGCCGGGCCGGATCGCGGGCCGCGGTTAGCCGGGGTACTTTCTCGGCCGCCATCTGGTCCTGGATCTCAGCAGCGAAGATCAGCAGCAGCGCCGCCTCGGTGACCAGGAACGCGCCGCCGAGGGCGATGGTCAACCGGAACAAGTACCGCAGCCAGTAGAGGCCGGGGCGGGGGAACCGGCGCCGCTTGGCCTCCGGGTCACCGGAGTCGGCGTCGCTCAGGTCACCGTAGTCCGGGTCGGCCACGATCGACCGGTCGGTCCAGAAGATGATGATGAACCACACGGCCGCGGCCGCCAGCAGCCACCGATTGAAGGCGCCATGGATGACCGAGCCGAACACGGCGAACATCAGGGCCGAGACCGACGCGACCAGCACCAGAAAGATGCCGGTGGCGGAGTAGCGGTACTGCTCCACCCGGTTGTGCAGCAGAGTCGGGTCGACACCGGCGCTCCACAGAAACAAGCGGGTGAGCGGGTTGCGGCTGACCCGCCACGCCGGCGCCGGGGCCGCGGTGGTGATCGGCGGTGCTACTCCGGCCAGGTCCAGCGTGTTCTCCGGGGAGGAACCGGTCCTCTGTTTGGGTGCCTGCCAGACCCGTGTTGCCATGCACGCCTCCTGGCTTGCTCTCGCCGAGTGCAGCGCTCGGTTCGGTCATGACAGACCTGAGGGCCGTCGCAACCGAACTGACGGACGGAGCCTCCGATGCCGCCGGATCAGCCGTCGGCGAGGACGAGGCCGGCCTCGGCGTCGGTGCATCTGCGCTGGATGATCTCGGCGAAGACTGCGCGAAGCCGGCGAGCGTCAAAGGTCGGCCAGACACCCTCAACACCGCCGGCGCCCATGTCGTACGGGCACTTCGCCTCTCCTGAGTCCTTCGTCAACGTCGCGAGCGGCGTGCCGACCGCCGCGGTTCCGGCAGCATTCATGCAGCCGTACGGCCTGACGCTGTTGCCGTAGTGCAAGAACGAACGTTCCGGGTCGAGCAGCGGCAGCGACGTCGCGGCCCCGGCTCGCCAGATCGCAGGTCTGGTCGTGTACGGGTCCTCGACGCCGAACACGGCGCCGGTCACGCTCACGGCGAGCGGCAGGAACATGCCGAGCTCGGCGCCGGTGCGAGTTGGACGGGGTCAGCTGCGCCGCGCCCGTAGGTAGAGCCACATCAGGATCACTACGACCGCTAGCCCGGGTGTTTCAGGATCGGTGATTCACCAGGTGGACGTGGAACGCGAAAGTGCCTTCTGAACTGGGACAATGAGGCTTGTCGAAGGTCTCATCACGCCCGTACGGAAGGCACTTTCTGGATGCAGGTTACCCGGACCCGACCGAAACTCACTGTCACCGCCGACGGCACCGGCGTGGTCTCCCACGCCGGGACCCGGCTCCTGGCCGAACTCGCCGATGCGACAGGTCTGACGCAGGCGTTCAGCGACGCCCTGATCGGGTTGCGGCGTCGGGACACCGGCCACGACCCGGGCCGTGTCGCCGTCGACGTGGCGGTGATGCTCGCCGACGGCGGGCAATGCATCAGCGATCTGGCCGTGCTGCGTCAGCAGCCGGCCGTGTTCGGGCCGGTCGCCTCGACCCCGACGGCGTGGCGGGTCCTGGCCGGGACCGGCGGACCGCAACTGGCCGCACTGCGCGCCGCCCGCGCCCAGGCGAGGGAACTGGCGTGGGCGCAGGCCGCTGAGACCGGCCGGGCGATCCCGGCCGCCCGCGCCGCCGGCCGCGACATCCCCGGCCTGGTCATCGACATCGACGCCAGCGTGGTGATCTGCCACTCCGAGAAGGAACACGCCGCGCCGACGTTCAAGCACACATACGGCTACCACCCGATCTTCGGGTTCCTGGACAACACCAACGAAGCCCTCGCCGGCATCCTGCGGCCCGGCAACGCCGGCAGCAACACCGCCGCGGACCACATCACGGTCCTGGACGCGTGCCTGGCCCAGATCCCTGACGAGCACCGCTACGGTCAGCCGATCCTGGTCCGCGCCGACACCGCCGGGTCCAGCAGCCAGTTCCTGGCCCACATCCGCGCGCTGCGCCACCAGGGTCTGGACATCCGCTTCTCCGTCGGTCTCGCCATCACCGAACCCGTCCGCGCCGTCCTCGCCCGCATCATCGACGAGCCGGACCTGTGGATCCCAGCCCTCGACCAAGACGCCGACCTGCGCGACCACGCCGAAATCTGCGAGATCACCGACCTGATCGACACCACCGCCCACCCCGACGGCACCCGGGTCATCGTCCGCCGCGAACTGCCTCACCCAGGGGCGCAACTGTCCCTGTTCGACCACATCGTCGGCTGGCGCCACCAGCTCGTCATCACCGACACCCCCCACGGCACCACCAGCGGCGGCGGCCCGATCCAGTACCTCGAAGCCCGCCACCGCGGCCACGCCCGTGTCGAAGACCGCATCCGCTGCGGCAAACACACCGGCCTGGGCCGCTTCCCCTCCCGCGACTTCGCCATCAACGCCGCCTGGCTCGAACTCGCCCTGACCGCCATCGACCTCCTCGCATGGACCAAAACCCTGCTGCTCCAACACGAACTGGCCACCGCCGAACCGAAGAAGCTGCGCTACCGGCTCCTGCACGTCGCCGCCCGAATCACCCGCAGCGGCCGCCGAACCCGGCTCCGCATCGCCGAAACCTGGCCCTGGGCAACAGATCTGGTCAACGCCTTCACCCAGCTCGCCGAACTCCCACGACCGATCACCTGAACCAGCAACCCCAGCCCCAACTAGCGAAAGCCACGGAGGAACCCGATCCAGCATCGGGCACCTCAACCTGCCCACGGCAACCAACCGACCCAAACAGCCCGTCACACCAGCATGATCAACTCATCGTGAAAGAGGCGGGCTAGGACGCCGAGCGCGGCAAGCACCAGCATCCACAACAGCATCCGCGGATCGGTCTGGTCCGGCCTCGGTTTGGGCAACTTCGGCCGTACCGGCGCAGGAGCCCCGGCCGGCACGACATCGAGCAGCGGCTTGGACGGGCGGGTCTCGAAGTTGTCTTCGTCGGCCAGGAACTCCCGGTACACCGTGCTGGCCTGGTCGAGCGCGGCCGCCATCAGGGTGTCCAGGTCTTCTGGGCGGTCGCGATCACTGAGGTCGATCACGCCGTAGGAGATGGTCAGTTCCCGGCCGTATTGGTCAGTGACCTGGCCGGGTGCCTGGACCTCGCTGAGGTATACGGTGACCGGGTCGGTGCCGGGCGGGCTCAATTCGAGCGTCCTGATCCGCCCGTCGGCTGACGGAATCCGGTCGCGCAGCAACATCCGGTGTTCCATCAGGAAATCTGGGCAGAGCAGTGTCCGCTGACCGTGGGACTTGCCGCGGGCGACGAGGAACGGCCACATGGGCTACACCACCGACCGCAGCACGCTGGCCGGCATCCGGCCCTCGTACGCCTGCATCGCGGCACGAAAACGCTCGATTGCCAGCTTCCGGAACTGCTCCGCCTCGTCGAGGGTTCCGTGGATGTCGTCGATCGCCTTCTGGCGGCGGCTCAGGGCGCGCATCAGCCCGTCGATCACCTGCTGCACCACGCTGTCCACCGCGATCCTGGTCGCGGCGCCGGCCGGCCGGCCGCTCAGCCGCTCGACCAGGCCGGTGGCGACCGCCGCGATGCTGGCCCGGGACTCGCCGGCCTTCCAGGCGATCCGCTCGGCCCACTGCTGCGCGGCGCCCGGGGACAGCGCTGCGATGTGTCGGCCGGCCCTCTCCTGAATCGCCGCCAGCGCCTGGTCGAGCAGGTCCGGCATGATCGCCGTGAGCGGGATCTCCACGTCCACCGGATAGGCCGATCGACCCGGGATCTTCACGGCACCCTTGCCGTCCTCCAGTCGCGCGTACCCGAACCCGACGGCGCTGACCGGGATGAGCCGCACGGGCGCCGCATGGCCGCCGGCCAACTGGTGAAACTCCGGGATCTGGCGCAGCCGGTCGGCCACCAGCGCCAGCTTCGCGCTCTGCTGGTCCGGGTCACCGGCGCAGTCCGCGGCCACCAGGTCCCATTTGGTCAGAACGAAGTGCATCGGCTTACCGGTCGAGTGCTCCTGGAGCTTCTGATAGGCCGGCTGCATCGTCTCCTCGAAGTAGCGGCGCCCGTCGTATTCGTCGGCCAGGAACTCCACCATGCGCTGGCCGTCGAGCAGGCACAGCAGCACGTGTGCTCGCTCGATGTCGGCGTCGAACTCGGCCGTGGCCTCCGAGGCGTCGCCGTCGGCCGAAATGAGTTCACCGGCGTAGTCCTGGTAGTCGATGGTGAACACCGGCCGGTTTGCGCCCTCGTGCTGGATGGCACACGTGAAGCTGAAGACCTCCCCGTCAGCCACCTTGCTCGGCGGCGGCCACGGCCGGCCCGAGTCGGCCACCTGCGAGTACACGTCGCGCAGCCGACCGGCCTGCGTCAGCGGGGAACGTAGATAGAACCCGACCTCCGGGTACTGCACCCCCAGCCGACGACCCAGGCTGGCCAGATACACGGTCTTGCCGGACCCCGAGGCGCCGAGGACAAGCACCCGAATCCGGGGCAGGCCGGCGTCGACATCGTCGGTCACGAGATTCCCTCCCAACTGAACGGCGTACGGAACGTCGCCGGTGGCGGTAATCCACCGGCGAAGCGCAGGCGGATCTGCGCGGCGAGCGGCCCAACCGGCGTAGCGCCGAGCAACGGAATCATGCTCAACCCCGACGACACCGGTGCGCCCGTAGCGAATCTGACGGACAGCGTGCCCATCGGCCGGTAGAGCACGGGAAGCGGTTCGCCGCTTTTGGCTTGCGTGCCCTGATCACGTTTCCGGACATCGGCATGTGCGGAGGTGTGATCAAGCGAACCCCGGTCTTTGGGCAGGCGATCACGGAGACGTGCCCGGCGTTGCCGACACCATCGGGTAGAGCTCGGTGAAGCCCGGACCGTGCTTGCGTCGCGAGTCGCAGCCTGGGTGGTGTCAGCCGACCCGCTCGATGTGGAGATGCCTCATGGCCAGCCGCGGTGTGATCTTCAAGTCCTGCACTTGCAGCGCCACCGGCCAGGCCGGCCGCCGCAGGAACCGCACCTGCCCCCGCCTGGTCGAGCGCGGGCACGGCAGCTGGCAGTTCGACTGCCGCGTCCGCGACATCCGAGGCCGCTCCACCCAAGTCCGCCGCAGCGGGTTCCCGTCCCAGGCCGCTGCCACCCGAGCCCGCGACGACGTCCTGGACCAGTCCCTGGAACGGTTCACCGGCCAGCGCTGGACCGTGGAACGGTGGCTGCGGCACTGGCTGACCACCAGAACGTCGATCCGGCCGACGACGCTGCGGGTCTACACCCAACACGTCGAGCAGTACCTCATCCCACACCTCGGCAGACACCGCCTCGCCGACGTCACCGTCCGGCACCTCACCGCCATGTTCGCCGACCTCGCACAACAGACCACCCGCACAGGGGACTACCTCGCCCCGGCGACGTTGCACCGCATCTGCGCGACCCTGCGGGGCGCGCTCAACGCCGCAGTCCGCGGCGACATGATCACCGACAACCCCGCCAAACGTGTGGAACTGCCCAGCCGACCCCGCCCACACGCCGTCGTGTGGACCAGGCAGAGGGTCGAGGCGTGGCAGGACCACGGTGTCCGGGCGCCCGTCGCCGTGTGGACCGCCGAACACCTCGCCGCGTTCCTCGACCATGTCGCCGCCGACCGGCTCTACGCCCTGTGGTGGCTGATCGCGCTGCGTGGCCTGCGCCGTGGTGAGGCGGTGGGGTTGCGGTGGTGCGACGTCGACCTCGACCTCAGCACCATCACGATCACGCAGCAGGTCACCTGCGCCGGCGACCAGATCCTCGTCGGGCCGCCGAAGAGCGCCGCCAGCCGCCGAGTCATCGCCCTGGACCGGCACACCGTCCAGGTCCTGCGAGACCACGCCCGCCGGCAGCGTCTCGAACGGCTCGCCGCCGGGCAGCAATGGCAGGACACCGGCTACGTCTTCACCCGCCCCGACGGCCGCCCACTCCACCCGAACTACGTCACCCACCGGTTCTGCCGCCTCCGCAGCACGACCGACCTGCCACCCGTCCGGCTGCACGACCTCCGCCACGGTGCGGCGTCCCTCGCGCACCAGGCCGGCGCCGACCTCAAGACCGTCCAGGACCAGCTCGGCCACGCCAGCATCGTCCTGACCGCCGACACCTACACCAGCGTCCTGCCCGAATCACAGCGGCGAGCCGCCGCGGCCACCGCCGAGCTCGTCCTCACCGCGGCGCGCGCCGTCCGGAAACAGATCAAGAAGCGGCGCAACGAGTACGGCGACCACGGCGCCAGATCCGCAACACTCGGCGCTCCGGAACGGCCCGCGAACCGTGAAACCGCAGGTCAAGCCCCCGCACCTCACCCGAAAGGACCGAGGAAGCGCAGGAGCGGGAAGAAGCACGCACCGAGCAACCACCGTCCACACAGGACAGACCGGCAACGCAAAACCGCAGGTCAAGTGGTGGGCCGCCAGGGACTCGAACCCTGAACCTACGGATTAAAGGGGGGCGGCAGCTCTGGGCTTTCCCTTTTCTGTCCGCGTGCGTCCGTCCAGGCTGGTGAACATCCGAGCGACTATGGAGCAACCCGCGATCACCAACCGGCCGACTGCGGATGGGTAGGCGACGACCGCGACGCCGAGCCGGTGCACATCCCTCCGTCAGCAGCCATCTGCCGTGCGCCGAGGGCGCCGCACGCGCATCGGGGCGGACAACGCCGGCCAGTTCGACAAGTGCCAGCAGACTGAACATGCTGGGGCCCGGCGGCCATGATGGCTCGCCGGGCCCGCGTCGAACATCGTCAGCAGTGCGGGGTGGAGACCTGGCTGGCGACGAGCGAGGAGTGGATGTAGCCGCCGGTCGGGCTGTTGACGTAGAACCAGCGGTTCGAGGCGTAGTTGGAGTTGGGCGGGTACACCCACTGCGCGTCGGTGTAGCACACCATCGTCACGCCGGTGCCGTTGCCCCAGAAGCCGTAGGTGCCGCACCCGGTGTTCGGGCAGCTGCGGATGTTGGCGCCGCCGGAGTTCGAGCTGATGTACGGTCCGGCCGCGAACGCCGGCGCGCCCATCAGTGCGACGGCGACTCCCGCGGCCCCCGTGACGGCGGCGAGCCGGGCCAGGCGTCGGCGGGTTGTGGTCCTGTTGGACATAGATCTACTCCCTGCAGATCGGTGGATGCGGTGCGGCAACCGGACGCTCGGTATTTGTGCTGATCGATGTTCGGCGGTCGGTTCCGCTTCTTCGAGACTCTGCTCTCAGCTCGCCTGCAGGAAGCCGTTGCATGTCGCACGGCCGAAGAGGAAACGCGGAAAACGTCGGTCAGCAGTCTGCGGCAGGTTTGGGCTTGTTGCCGAGCAGCCGCCAGAGGGAGGTCGGTAGCGGGCCGAGCACGGAGGCCACGAAGGCTTGGCCGAATAGGTCGGTGCTGCGCCCGACGGCGCTGGGTGCGGCGCGACGCACCTGGTGGAAGATCCGGTTCGCCTCCGCGGAGTGCCCGGTCAGCTTCAGGTTGATCGCGAGGTTGAGCTGGGTGCGGAGCGTGTGCGGGTGTTGCGGGCCGAGCACGTCGCGCTGGCCCTCGTACGCCCGGCGAAAGTGGCCGGTGGCGTCCTCGCTGCGGCCGCACTGCGCCGCCGCATAGCCCAGCACCACCTGAGACCGCAGCAGGACCGGATCGAGGAGGGGTAGCCGGTCGGTCAGGTCCGCCTCGACGGCCTTGATGGCCCGTCGCGCCTCGCCGGGTTTGCCGAGGGCGATCAGCGCCTCGGCGTGGGCGACGGCGACGCTGAGGGTGAGATGGTTGCGAGGCCCGTGCGTGCGGTTGTAGGTGTCGCGCAGCGTGCGGAGGTCCTCGGCAGCGTCCCGCCAGACCTGTGGATCAGTGCGGAGATCCCAGAAGGCCAGGCTCAGTCGGGTGTCGGCGAAGAGCCTGGCTGCCTCGACGGCGTGCATGTGGGTGGGCAGGCCTCGGGCCTCGTAGGCCGCCATCACTGCCCGGGCCCGCTTGCGTGCCGACGGCTGCGCGTCGGTCTCCATCTCCGCTCGGCCCAGCTCCAGCTGCGCGGCCTGGAGGTCGTGAAATCGGTCCGGTTCGGCCAGCAATTCGGCGATGAGGGCTTCGAGTGCCCGGCGGGCATCGGTGTGCCTGCCGCGCAGGCGCAGCGCCCGGCACCGAGCGATCGAGTGCGGGTTCAGCTCGGTCCAGAGCCGGTCGGCCTCGACGTATCTGGCCTGAGCGTCGAGCGCCTCCGCGAGGAGCTGCCGGTTTCGTGGGGTCGGATCGGCCGCCACAGCACGGGTGCCGTACTCCTCCGCCTGCGTGAACTCCCCGCTGCGGAGCAGACACCGCGACGCGGCCGCCAGGACGTCGCTGTCCGCGGGTAGCAGCGAAGCCAAGCGGACGTGGAACGGCATGCCGAGGACCGCCTCGCCCCGGGCGTCGTAATGCTCGGTGACCCGACGGAGCAGCGCCTCGACGACGGCTGAGCCGAGGCCGGGCCGGGCCGACAGGTGACCGGCGTGCTGCACGAGCCGTGACTCCGTGGAGGGACTGAGGCCGGACGCCGTCAGCAGGTCCAGCACCGCGTCGGCAGTCTCTGCAGCCACGGTGTCCAACGACGCAGCCGCCGGGGCGGACAGCAACAGTTCTGCGGCCGTGTCTCGGACCAAGCTGTGAATCTGCCAGGCGTCGTCCGCCGGAGTGCCGATCAAGCCCAGACGCAGCGCGGTGACCGCGGCCTCCGCATCGGCGCCCAGTATCCGTTGCAGCAGGACGGTCGGCACGGCCGCGGGCGAGCACACGAGTGACAGCCACAAGGCCCGCCTGCCGGCGCCGTCGAGCATGGCGATTCGGTCCCGCAGCAGCGCTCGTACCGGAGCCATCGCAGTTGCGTCGCCGTCGAGCCGCTGCTGAAACTGGGGATAGGACAGGATCCCGCTCAGATCCCGCAGTTGACGACCGGCGAGTTTGAGCGCCATCGGATGCCCATCGAGCCTGTTCGCGAGCGCTTCCACCTCGGCGTCGCTGCCGGACCGGTATCGTCGCAGCACCTCCACCGAGTCCGTCAGTGTCATCGGCCCGATCTCGACCGGGGTCGCCGGCCCGTCGAAGGCAGCCCTATTGGTGACCAGCACAGTGTGCAGGCGGCTGCCGGCGGGCACCGCCAGTTCATCGCCGAGCGCGACGCCGGGAAAGTCATCCACGACGAGCAGGCTTGGCTCCGCCTTCGCCGCCACGAGTTCGGCGAACATGCCGCGCACGTGGTCCGGTCCGGCCTCGCCGACGTCGAGCCCGACCTGGGCGAGCAGCGACCGGAGCGCGTCGACGAACCGTGCGGAGACGGCGTCGGGGTCGGCTGGGCTGCCGGCCAGAGAGATCCAGTACACCCCGCCCAGGTGCGCCGCGCCGAAGTGCCACGCGTAGGCGGCCGCCAGCTCCGACTTCCCAATCCCGGGGATGCCAATCAGCATCGCCAGCGGGCCGGACGAGGCGTACTGCGTCAGGCCGAACCGCTGCCGGTGCAGGGCGGAATGCAGTAGCCACAGCTCGCGATACCGCCCGACGAACTCATATGAACCCTCCCGCCGCCCGTACCACCTGGGACGTTGCGCGAACGGCACCCCACCGATACAACCGTCCAGGGGCTGGACCCTGGCAACGATCAAGGCTGCCACCTTCGCCATCGTGGCGGCGTCGTGCGGTGGGGGAAGCCGGTCGAACTTATCCTCGGCCAGTTCTACCGGGAGCAGATGATCGGTCTCCTCATGCGGGTTGAGCACCAGGACCCGCTTGGTCGGGTCACCTTCCCGCTGACTGGCCAGGAACGCCGCGGTCAGCTCGTACTGGCACGCGGTTCGGCTGGTGAAATGCCTCGAGTAGTACGCCATCAGCGCCTTCGAATGGTGGAGTGCCTGCTCGATCTCGGCGGTGATGCCGTGATACTCCCGGATCTCCAGCTCGTCGATGAAGACGGTCAGGCCCGCACTGCTCAATGCGGCGTACAGCAGCCGGACAGCGTCTCGATCCGGCCCAGCAAGCGACAGGAACACGTCATACCGTTTGGTGCTCATCAACAACTCCTGACGCCCGTTTGCGGGTGGCCTGCCGGGGAACGGGACGGTAGCCGGTGTGCAGGGTGTGGGCTTGGTCCACGAGCAGCGCCGCATGCTGAGCCCTGCCGGCGGCCGCCTCGACGCCGGCCAGCCCGCAGAGTGCCCTGGCCTGCTCGAAGGTGCTTCCGACGGTACGGCCCAGCCGGCGTGCAGCGCGGAAGTGCTTCGCCGACCGCGCCAGCTCGGACATCTGTGAGAAGACCTCACCGATACAGTTGAGCGTCATCACCTCGTCCAGCATCAGGTCTGCGGCTGAGAAGATCTCTCGAGCCCGGTACAGGTGGCCGAGCGCCGCATCGAACTCGCGGTCCGCGGCCTCGGCCAGCGCCACGGTCCGCAGGGTGATGGCTGCGTTGCGGTTCACATCGTGGCGCTCGTAGAACCGCAGCGCCTCAAGGCCCAGTCGGATCGCCGCCGGCTGGTGACCGAGACAGTGCGCCAGCCAGGCCTGGTGGCCGATGGTGTTGGCCGCGCCGTACCCGTCGTCGAGGCTGACGAAGATCTCTAGCGCCCTCGCGTACTGCGTGGCGGCCTGCTCGAACTGTTCTGTCTCGGCGTATGCCAGACCGAGGTTGTTGCAGGTGACGGCAATCGCCCACGCGTCGTCGCACCGCGTGGCCGCGTCGAGCGCCAATACGTGGGTGCGCACCCACGGCGCCGACCGTTTCGTCCGGAAGTAGTAGTCCCGCAGCGCATACGCGAGCCGCCAGCAGATGTCGGGACGATCCACAGCGGCGAGTTCGCAGACACGGACAAATGCGCTTTGCTCGTCGTCGAACCACCGCGTTGCCGCCACCGTGTCCGCGAACGTCGCATACCAGTCGGCCGGCCCCGGTTGCACCTTCGCCGCCCGGAACCGGCTCGGGGTGACGATGAGGTCAGCGTGCTGGGCCATCTGCAGGTACCCCTGCAAGAACCGGTCCTTGGCACCCTCGGGTGGCAGCGCCCGGGCGAGCTCCGCCGCGAAGAGCCGCACCAGATCGTGGAATGCGAACCTGCCGGCATACCGCCGTTCGAGCAGGCACGCATCGATCAGCCCTTCCAGCAGGCGGGCCACGTCGTGGCCGGGCGCCGTGCTGGCCCCGGTGAGCAGCCCCGCCGACCGCTCATCGAACTCGCGTCCGGGATACAGCGACAGATGAGCCAGCGCGTGAGCGACCTCGGTCGGCAATGCCGCCACGGCCGATGCGAACGCCGCGCCGACGCTGCGGGTGCCGTCGTCGAGCACGCTGAGCCGTGGCGCCTCGTCGAGCTGCACCGCAAGCCGGTCCAGGCCGTCATCCGATCCGCCCCGCACCCGAGCCGCCGCCACCCGGACCGCCAGTGGGAGGAACCCGCACTGCGTGGCGATCCGGTCCACCTGCTTGCTGCGCGCCGGGTCGTCAAAGGCAGCGTCAATGCCGGTGACACTCGCGAACAGCCGGCGGGCGGCCATCGGGTCGAGCTCGCCGACCTGGATGTGCTCCGCCTCATCGAGCGCGGACAGCCGGACGCGGCTGGTGACGATGACGTCGGAGCGCCCGCCCGGCGGCAGCAGCGGGCTGACCTGGGAAACGCCGCCAGCGTTGTCGAGCACCAGCAGCAGCCGGTGATCACGGACCGTGCTCCGGTACAACGCGGTCTGCTCATCGGCGTCGTGTGGGATCAGCTCACCGGGCAGGCCCAAGCGACGCAGCACCTTGTTCATCACGTCGTCTGTTGCGAGCGGCCCCTGGTCGCCGCGCAGGTCGACGAAGAGGCAGCCGTCATACGCGTCGAGCAGGTGCGTGGCGATCTGAACGGCCAACTCGGTCTTGCCCGCGCCGGGCAGGCCGAACAACGCGATGACCGACGCGCGAGGGCGTTCCGAGCTGAACAATGCGACGATCCGGGCCACTTCGGCGTCACGGCCGTAGAACCAGGTCGATGCGGGCGGCAGGTCGACGATTCGGATCACCGGCACCTGGCGTCGCCGGCGGACGGCAGGCTGGCCCTGCACGAGCCGCAGCAGGGCGCCCCCGGCACCGACAGCGTCGTCGCACCGCTGCGCGATTTCCCGGCTCAGCGGCTTGAGACCGTTTTCGATCTTACTGAGATATCCCCTGCTGTAGTGCGTCTTGCCGGCCAGGTCGGCCAGAGACATCCGTGCGTCGATCCGGAAGCGGCGAAGGTGGGCTCCCGGTGAGTCCTTCGGGATCTTGCCATCGGAAGGTGCAGTCATGAGCTGTTTCCTCTTCTTGTCGGCAACAAGGAAACACTGGCAGCGGCACTTGAGGGGCGCCACGATTGCCTGATCAACGGCCCTTCCGAAGCCAATATCAGGCACGTTATCAAAGTACCCACCAGTGCGACAGGGATGAAATAGAAATCCTTGTATTGAACCTGAGGAACGGTGATGTCGATGACCATCGAGCCAATCTCACAGATGCCGGGCACCAGCCTTGAAGACCTCAGCGAGGTCGCGGCCGGAATGCGTGATTACATCGGCCAGGCCAACGCCGAGTCGCGGCAGGCGGCACTCGAGGCCGCGAACCGGCGCGGTCTTTGGCAGCGTATGTTCCCCACCCAGTTCGAACGGGAGCGTCAGCGCATCGGGGTGCAGAACCTGCGCCAGCTCAGCGACTCCCGGAGGGAACTGCTGGAGGTCTACACCCGGACCCAAATCGAGATCGCCCGGAAGCGCGCCGACGCGCTCATCGCCGCACAGGGCATGCACATGCAGACGGAACTGACCCGCTTCGCCAACGAGAAGATCACGTTGCTCAACACGGCGGTCAACGAGGGACGGGAGCGGTTCCTCAACGCCATGGCACCGCAGCTCGACATGATTGAGCAGTTCCGCGGCCGCCCCGAGCTCTACGAGCCCGCGTACAAGTCGGTCAACCAGCAGATCAAAGTGTATTTCGAAAGCACCGACATGCTGCTGAACGGTTTCGCACAGTCCTTGAGCGCTCGCGTCGGCCAGGTACGGCAGTAACCGATGCAGCGGTCCTTTCTCTGGCTGTCTGGCGCGGACGAAGATGTCCTGAGGAACTGCGCCGCACTTCACAGGTCCGAACGCATGAGGCTCGCCGGAATCGGCGCGCTCGTGCTGGTTCCCGCCATTCTCGGCAGCCTCGGAATGGCGTACGCACTGTCGTTGGTCACAGACCTGGCATCCTTGTGCCTCGGAGGCGGCACCGTCTGGGGGTTGATCGTCCTGGCGATCGACCGGTACCTGGTCTCGACGATGCACAAATCCGAGGTCCGGCACTGGGTCAGCACCACGGTGACGGTGCTCCTGCGGCTCATCTTCGCGCTGGTCGTCGGGACCGCAGTCGCGCACCCGCTGTCACTGCTGTGGTTCGAGGACAGCATCACCCAGACGATCGACGAGCACCGCAGGACCACCGTCGCAACCCGGGTAGATCTCGCCGACGCGGATGTCGACGCGGTGTCGGAGGTCGAGTCGACGGCCGCACCCCTGCAGGAGGCGCGCGACAAGCAGGTCGCGCAGAAGGAATGTCTGGTCAAGTTGCAGACCTACGAGCAGAGCAACGCACCGAGCAAGGAGACCGGGTGCGGCATCTCATCCGGGCGGGCGGGCTGCGGGAGCAACTGTGTGCAGCTCGGCACCCGCATCGACGACGTCCAGCAGGAAATCAGGATCCTTGACGAAAAGATCGCCGCGGCACAGAAGGTCGACGCCGCAGCGGAGCTGATCCGGCAGCAGAGGATCGAAGAGATCCGTGGACGGTCGAAGGCCGACATCGCCGCGATCGAGGCCACGTTCAGCGATGACTACCTGGCCAGAGTCGCTGCCCTCGCGGAGTTGGAGCGCAAGGACCCGCAGGTATGGCTGGTATCGCTATTTCTGATCGGGCTGTTCGTGCTCGTCGACGTCATGCCGATGACGATGAAATTGGCTACCCCAATGGGGCAGTACGAACGGGTCCGTGACACCGCCGTCATGCGCGGCATCCACGCGGAGCAGGCGAAGCGGGAGGCGATCCCGCAGATCGAGCTGGCCGTCGCCGAGTTGTACGCCGACGCCGAGAAGCTGATGACCGAGATGAACGTGCTGACCCGGGTCTCGGTCGACGTGCTCGGCGCCTGGCAACAGCACTGCGCAGCGGTCGAGGAGCAGGTTCGGCTGGTCCGTCAGCGCACCCCGAGCGGCCAGGAACTTGCCGCCGAGGGGCGGATCCTTGACATCCGCAAGGTTGACGAGCAAGCCTGGAATTCGATCGTTGCCCACACCATGGCGTTCGTGAGGCGCCCATGAACGACGTGCCGGGACACATCGTCCTCGACCCGTTTGCGGCGGCCGCGTGGCTCGACACTACCCCCGATGCCAGCGATCCGCTGGTCGTGGTTGCAACCGCACGTGACCAGCAACCAGCGTGGCAGCGCCTGACCGAGTACTACCTACGCGCTGCCGAACGAGCTGATACGGCGATCACTCCGGACCGGTACCGGATGCCGCTCGATCTGGCGCACAACCATGCGGTGCCGGACGAACTCAGCGACTACCGCGTAGCACTGCAGTGGCTGAACCGTGAGCGTGGCAACCTCGTCTCCGTTTGCCTGGCCGCGCAGCGGCACGGCCTGGACGCCAGGTGCTGGCAACTCGCGTACACCCTGCGGGGCTACTACTACCTGGCCAAGCCGATGTGTGACTGGCTCATCACCCATCGGGCCGCGCTGGCCGCCACCCGACGGATCAGAGACGCGAGGGCCGAGGCGTCCACCCGTACGAACCTCGGCCTGGCGTACCTGGAGCTCGGCAGGCTCGACGCAGCGGGCCGGCAGTACCGGATAGCGATCGGCCTGGCCGCAGGCGCGGGCGACCACCACGGCGCGGCGACCGCCCAGGCCAACCATGCCTGGCTGCGGTTCTCGCAGGGCCGGTTCGCCCAGTTCCTCATTGAGATCGCGCCGTCGCAGGCCTTCTACACGCAGCACGGGCTGCGCCGGAACGCGGCCATAACTTTGCGCGGCATCGGCTTGGCAGAGGGGCACCTCGGCCGACTCGACGACGCGGTCACCCACCTGCACGAAGCATTGACCGAGTTCGTCGAACTCGATCTGCGGCTCGATACAGCGATGACGCTCAACGCCCTGGGCGACTCCTACCGCCAGGCCGGCGCCATGACCGAGGCGGCGGCTGCGTACCGACTGGCAACCGCCGCCGCCCACACCTGCGGCAGCGCCTACGAGCAGGCACGAGGCAAACGCGGCCTGATGAGCGTCACCACGCGCTGACAACCTGCCGACGCAATCACGGCGGGCCGGAACTCGTCGAAGTCCCGGCCCACCGCCGTTTCAGGGGCGGCCGAGGGCACGGTACTCCCAGCCCTCGGCACATCACCGATGTGGGTCGAGGGCCTGCCGGCTGTCGACGATCCGGCGGTGGGCCACTACGGCGCCCATCGCTGCGGGGGTGATCTCGCGGAACTCGACCACTCGGTGAGCAGGACAACGGCGTCGGCATTGCAGGCGACGTCCAGGGCGCTGGTGCCGCAGCCGAGGTCCGGGTGCAGGCGGCGGGCGTTGTCCAGGGCGGCCGGGGCGAAGACCGAGACCAGGGCGCCGGCGCGGTGCAGGGTGTTGGCGACGTCCAACGCCGGGGCGTCGCAGATGTCGTCGGAGTTCGGTTTGAACGCGGCGCCCAGGGCGGCTACCCGTACGCCGGTCAGGGAGCCGCCGGCGAGTTCGCGGACGAGGTCGACGGTGCGGGTGCAGCGGCGTTGATTGAGGGCGTCGACCTCGCGGAGGAAGGCGACGGCCTGGCCGACGCCGAGCTTGCCTGCGAGGCGCTCCACACCTGCGTGCCGGACACGTTGTTTCATGCGGATCATGTACGGCCAGTTCGGCCGCGAGCCCACATTCGTTCCGGCGTCGGTCCAGATGGTCTCGTCGAACGCGGCGCGACCGTTGGAGTAGTTCAGCGTGGTCGAGCCGCTGCCGATGTACGAGTCCTGACCGTCGTAGTTGTTCGTGAAGCTCCCGGCGAACGCGGGCGTGCTGCCGACGAATACGCCGACGAGCAGAAGGACGGTCGTTGATGACCACTGTCCTCACGATGCTGGGGAATCGTGACATGCGGTTGTTCTTCGAGTGCGTTTGCCCTGTCCGCACGCCAGGTTGGTGTGCGTCAGTGGCTTGCGGACTGGGTACCGACAGCTGACGGACAGACACAATCGGCCAAGGTCACGTGCGCGCTCATCGGCATTATGCGGGTAATCTTCGATTACCTGCGCCCTGGCGGGCCGCATAACGCGTGATATGCAGTGCAATCGAGGCGCTGCGCTCCAAGAATAAGGAGCCTCACGATTGCCTGCATATCAAACATGTGCGGAAACCTACTCAGCGGAATGCCGGCGCCAACGGTGCGAGTCCGACGATTGAGGTCCGTGGGGGTGTCTGGCTTCGTACAGCGCCGGAACAGGTCGACGCCGAGGACTACCGACGAGTCCGGGAACGAGACCGTCGTCAGCGAACCGGAATCCAACCTACGTCGGCGAGTTCCGACAGGATCTGGCTCGGGTCCGGGTCGGCTGTCGTCGGATACGTACGAAGCTCGGACTGCTGACCTCGATGCGGCAGCAGCGTCAGCGAGCACTGGTAGACACGACCCTTGCGGCCCCTGGCTGCTGAACAACGGGATGATCAGCCACGATCGACCTCGACCTCGGCCGCCTGCCACGTCGCCATCCGCTGCAGGATCGCCCCGGACGCGAAGCTCACCGTCGCCGCGAACCAGCACAGGGCAAGCACCAGCAGCGGGAACGCGTTGTCGGCGACCGTCGTCGGTTCCTCGTCCAGACCGCTCCCGTCCCGCCACAGCACCGCGCACAGCAGCAGGCCGGACAGCCCCCACGCGAACGTCATCACGTACAAGGCCGACGTGGCACCCGGGGTGTTGCGCGCCGCCGGTTGGACACGGGCGAACGACACGGAGACTCCTTTCGTCGATGAGGTTTGGCAGGTGCGAGTCGAGGCCGTCAGGGACTCGTGATGACCGTCAGTCGCTTCGCCAGCAGATCGGCGAGAACCCGCCGATGAGGAACACACTCGCCCCGACTGCGCACACAGCGATCGCGGTGACCGCGCCGGCATTCTCGGCGAAGACGTCCGGCTCGTCCCCGTACGGCGTCGACGGCGGCTCCTGCCACAGGCCGACACCCACCAGGATCGCGGCGAGGACCCAGAACGCGGCGAAGATGAAGAACGCGGTCGCGGCTGGGCTGCCAGTTGTCTTGGCGCCGGAGATCGTCACTGAAACTCCTTCGTCGGGGATCCGAATCTTGCCGTTCACTGACGGACGGATCCACGGAAGTCACTCTCCGGGGATTGGGCGGCAGGGGCAGCACCGCCGACACCGCCGCGCACAACACGAACTCGCGCTGTTCATGGCTGACACTGCCCCAGTCCACGAACGGGAGGACGCTGTGCCGGGTGCAAGTTCGGCGAGTCGAGCCGTAGAGGCGCAACCTCGAGGTGACGGCTCGCGACCTGCTCAGCGTGGAGGTGCATCATGGCCAGCCGCGGCGTGATCTTCAAGTCCTGCACCTGCGACATCGACGGTCGACCAGGCCGGCGCCGCAACCGCACCTGCTCGCGCCTGACCGAGCGCGGGCACGGCAGTTGGCAGTTCGACTGCCGGGTGCGCGACATCCGTGGCCGCTCCACCCAGGTACGCCGCAGCGGCTTCCCATCCCAGGCCGCAGCCACCCGGGCCCGCGACGGCGTGCTCGACCAGTCCTTGGAACGGTTCACCGGCCAGCGGTGGACCGTCGAACGGTGGCTGCGCTACTGGCTGACCACCCGCACCTCGATCCGGCCGACCACGCTGCGGGTCTACACCCAGCACGTCGAGCAGTACCTGATCCCGCACCTCGGCAAGCTCCGCCTCGCCGACGTCACCGTCCGGCACCTCACCGCCATGTTCACCGAACTGGCGAAACAGACCACCCGCACCGGTGAACCTCTCGCCCCGGCGACCCTGCACCGCATCTGCGCCACGCTACGTGGCGCGCTCAACGCCGCCATCCGCAACGACCTGATCACCGACAACCCCGCCCGCCGGATCGAACTTCCCGGTCGGCCGCGGCCGCACGCCGTCGTATGGACCCCTGAACGCGTCCAGCAATGGCGGCAACACGGCACCAGGGACAAGGTCGCCGTCTGGACCGCTGAGCACCTCGCCACGTTCCTCGACCGGGTCGCCGCCGACCGGCTCTACGCGCTGTGGTGGCTCATCGCCCTGCGCGGCCTGCGCCGGGGCGAGGCAGCCGGGCTGCGCTGGTGCGACGTCGACCTCCAGCACGGCACCGCCATCATCGTCCAACAGATCACCTGCACCGGCCGGCGAACCTACGTCGGACCACCGAAGAGTACGGCCAGCCGCCGGGTCATCGCCCTGGACCGGCACACCGTGCAGGCCCTCCGTGACCACGCCAACCGGCAACGCCTCGAACGCACCGCCGCCGGCCGACACTGGCACGACACCGGGTACGTGTTCACCCGCCCGGACGGGCGGCCACTGCACCCGGACTACCTCACCTACCGATTCCACCGCCTTTGCCAGACCGCCGAACTCCCACCGGTCCGGCTGCACGACCTCCGGCATGGCGCCGCGTCCCTCGCCCACCAAGCCGGCACCGACCTCAAAACCATCCAGGACCAGCTCGGCCACGCCAGCATCGTGCTGACCGCCGACACCTACACCAGCGTCCTACCCGACTCTCAGCGCCGAGCCGCGGCAGCCACCGCTGAGCTCGTCCTCACCGCTGCCCGCGCCGTCCGGAAACAGATCAAGAAGCGGCGTAACGAGTACGGCGATCACGGCGCCAGATCCGCGACACTCGGCGCTCCAGAACGGCCAGCGAACCGCGAAACCGCAGGCCATGGCGCCTCACCGCGCCCAGCTCGGCCCAAGAAACGCAAGAGCGGCAACAGCACGCAGCGAGCAACCATCGTCCACATCGGACGGACCGGGCACGCAAAACCGCAGGTCAACGAGCGGGCCGCCAGGGACTCGAACCCTGAACCTACGGATTAAATGAAAAACCCGCGGAACCCGCCGGGAGTGTCCGCCGAAGGTGCAAGGTCCATGTTGTCTGGGATCGCGGCCTCGCACAGCTCCCACCAGTTGCTCATTCGATCCCTTCTGAGATTTCTAACCGGAGCAGCGCGCTCACCGACCTGCAACTCCCGTCACCGTCTAACTCTGACGGACAGCCCTCACTCAGCCAAGGTCACGTGCACGCTTATCGGCTACGATCGCGCACGTGATCAGCAGATCCCTGCGACGTTACGCTCGATTGTTGGTACGCGACTGCGCCTAGCCGGCATCTTCGATGCGGCAGCCGTCATAGTGGGTGTTAAACTCATCGGCTATAATGCTTACAAGGAAACTGTTGTTCAAGGATTGCGCTAACGGGCATGGCCTGTGAAGAGACCGCCCCGCGCGAGCGGGGGAAACTTTTCGTCTCGGTGCACTGTAACCGATGTGGGGCTCGAATGGCGGTCGGGGACTCCGAGAATGTAGGAGCTTCCCTTACCGGCGTTTCTGGCATCGGTTCAGCCCTTATCCTTGAGTACATCCTCCAGAAGTTGGGAGTCCAGCAGGGCGGTATTGAACAAGGAAGGGGGAATCTAGCGTGGCAACATCGTTTCAGCGCTAGGTAGTCATCCGCATGAGAGAGATCGCGGTATTTGCCGCGGTTCTCTTTCTGGGCGTATTCCTCGGTGCTGTGGTTCTTGTGTCGAGCCTAAACAGAACACGAACCCGGCAGAGTCTTACGTTCGAAGCGGAAGCGACGGCGCTAAAAGTCGGTGGCAAGATCCGAATCGTATTCGGGAGCTCTGACCAGAGCTCGAAAGACTCATCGCCTGAGCTGACTGACGGCTCTAGACCCGAGCCTTCGGGGGGTGGTGACTAGAAACCTCAGGGGGCGCGCCGTTCGGACGGCCGCCCTCTCTTCCTTGTGTCGGGCCCACCCGATCAGCTGGTCGCGCTCGCTCGGTCCCAGGTTGGAGTACGCCGCCGCTGCGACTGACTGCCCCAACGGCATTCCTGCTGCTTCAGGGCTCGCCGAGGCAAGCGCTGGCTCAAAGATTTCAATCTTTCGAAAGCTGACCACCGATGACCGACGTTGAGCCGACACCGCCAGTTTCCCGGACCACCCGATCTCACCTCGCAGTCCTCGAACAATCGAATACTGTAGTGGTTGAGCGAGCGCTGATGGTCCGAGTGGGGAGCTGTTCGCGGTCGGTCTTGCTTGGCGATTGTTGCCATGCTCGGGGCGTCGGACCAGTCGATCAGTCCTCCGCCGAGCGTCAACATCCAAGGCGACTGCAACGCCGAAGGCTCCGGTAACACCGTGAGGTGTTAACTCGGTCAGCAGGCCAATCTCAGGCATGCGCATCCCAGCTGGTCGGGCGAATTGGGGTGGAAACCGGAAATCCTCAATGCTGCCCGGTAAGCGGCACAACCAAGATCGGAAATGTACTCTTCGGCATGTGCGGAAATGTGATCAAGCCGTGGTATCGATCAAGCGGTCTCAGTGACGCGTCCTGCGGTTGCTATCCCCTATCGGGTGCGAGTTCGGTAACCCGGACCGCGCTGGTATCCCGAGTCGCAGCCTGGGTGGTGTCTGCCGACCCCACTCGATGTGGAGATGCCTCATGGCCAGTCGCGGTGTGATCTTCAAGTCCTGCACCTGCGGTGCCACCGGTCAGGCCGGCCGTCGCCGGAACCGCACCTGCCCCCGACTGGTCGAGCGCGGGCATGGCAGCCGGCAGTTCGACTGCCGCGTCCGCGACATCCGAGGCAGTTCCACCCAGGTTCGCCGAAGTGGATTGCCGTCCCAGGCTGCTGCCACCCGCGTTCTGGACCAGTCCCTGGAACGGTTCACCGGCCAGCGCTGGACCGTGGGGCGGTGGCTGCGGTACTGGTTGACCATTAGGACGTCGATCCGGCCGACGACGCTGGGGTCCACACCCAGCACGTGGAGCAGTACCTCATTCCACATCTCGGCGGACTCCGCCTCGCCGAGGTCACTGTCCGGCACCTCACCGCTATGTTTGCCGACCTCGCACAGCAGACCGCCCGAACGGGTGACCGCCTCGCCCCGGCGACATTGCACCGCATTTGCGCCACCCTGCGCGGCGCGCTCAACGCCGCCGTCCGTAGCGACATGATCACCGACAACCCCGCCAGGCGCGTCGAACTGCCCAGCCGACCCCGCCCACACGCTGTCGTGTGGACCAGGCAGCGGATCGAGGCGTAGCAGGACCACGGTGTCCGGGCACCCGTCGCCGTGGGGACCGCTGAAAACCTCGCCGCGTTCCTCGACCACGTCGCCGCCGACAGGCTCTACGCCCTGTGGTGGCTGATCGCCCTGCGCGGCCTGCGCCGCGGCGAGGCGGTCGGCCTGCGGTGGCGCGACGTCGACCTCGACCACGGCACCATCACCCAGCAGGTCACATGCATCGGCGACCAGATCCTCATCGGCCACCGAAGAACGCCGCCAGCCGCCGGGTCATCGCCCTTGACCGGCACATCGTCCAAGTCCTGCGAGACCACGCCCGCCGGCAGCGGCTTGAACTTCTCGCCGCCGGGCAGAAGTGGCAGGACACCGGCTACGTCTTCACCCGCCCGACGGCCGCCTACTCCACCCGAACTACGTCACGCACCGGTTCTGCCGCCTCCGCGGCACGACCGACCTGCCACCGGTCCGCCTACACGACCTGCGCCACGGCGCGGCGTCCCTCGCCCATCAGGCCGGCGCGGACCTTACTGTAAAACCGCCCAGGACCAGCTCGGCCACGCCAGCATCGTGCTGACCGCGGACACCTACACCAGCGTCCTGCCCGAATCGCAGCGGCGAGCCGCCGCGGCCACCGCCGAGCTTGTCCTCACCGCGGCACGGGCCGTCCGGAAGCAGATCAAGAAGCGGCGCAACGAGTACGGCGACCGCGGCACCCGATCCGCAACACTCGGCGCTCCAGGACGACCCGCGAAGCGTGAACCGCAGGTCAAGCCCCGCACCACGTCCGAAAGGGTCACGGAAAGGCCGGAGCGGGAAGAAGCAAGCGGCGAGCAACCACTGTCCACATCGGACAAATCGGCAGCGTAAAAACTCAGGTCAGATGGTGGGCCGCCAGGGACTCGAACCCTGAACCTACGATTAAAGATCGGACAGCGGCAAGAGCGTGCACGATGCGGCATCCAGGGTCCCGGCAAAATCGTTCAGGGAATGCCGAGTAGGGCCAGTGGTCGGGTGGCGTCGCGGGCGTGGTGGCGGGTGGCGGCGGCGATGTTGGTGGCGCCGGCGAGGCGGAGCGCGCCGATGGCGGCGTTGCGGAGTGCGGCCATGACCTGTGGGCCGGTGCCGGTGCGGATCTGGGATCGGTCTTCGTCGTAGGTGACGTCACGGACCCAGTGGACCTTGTTCTCGATGGACCAGTGCCCGCGGATCCAGTCGGCGAGGTGGAACGGTTTCGCTTGGTGGGCAAGGAGATCCGTGATCGCGTAGACGGTTTCGGTGGTGAAGCGTCTGGGTTCGTCGAGCCGGCGTCGGCGGCGTCGGATCTGGATTGCCTGGGCGGCGTTGGGAAAGTCGATGCCGGTGGAGACGGACAGGATCTTCGGCGTGCGGATCTCGCGGCGGCCGTGCCCGCGGTCGGTGTCCCGGTCGGCGACGGGAACGAGCCGCCAGGGCAGGCCGGCCAGCTGCTGATGCAGGCTGGGCGTGAAGTCGGCTCAGGGCGCGGTGTCGGCCGGTTGGCCGGTCCGTTTCCCTGAGCCGCTTCCCGAACCGGACGTGCGAGTTTCCCCGCATCCGGCTCTCCGGTGCTGCTACTGCGTGTGCGGCTGCTGATGGATGCCGCCGTGGCAGCGGGCGCAGACGATCAGGGTTTTGCGTCGGCTGTCCCGCATGGCTTGCACCCATGATGGTGCGGCCGTCGGACTGTATCGGTTGAGGTCGGCGAGTCCTTTGACGTGGTGGACGGTGATCCCGTCGCGTGCGTCGCAGAGTTCGCAGATCCCGGCGGTGAGCCGGGCGATGAGTTGGGTTCCCCGCCGTGTCGGCCACGCTCCGTCGATGAGACGGACGTGTCGGCGGCGGCGTAGCGGGATCCCTCCGAACCTGGCGGTGAACACGGTGCCGGACGGGGTGCGCTGGACCGCTTCGAAGCACCGACGTTTCCCGTGCGGGGTGACGACGGTGCTCTGGTAGCGGTGGCGCATGACCCATGGCGGGTGTGGACGCTCACGCAATTGACCCAGCCTTCGCTCGCCATGCACACGACTGCGCCGCCCGACAGGCAATCCACAGCAACGAAATCCGGCCGGCAGCAGGCGACGAAGCGGAGGGCCCACCTACCCCTCCTCGCTGCGTTTTTCATCTTTCCCGCTCGTCGTGCCCGTCGCGAGGACGGCGAGCGACCGCGTCGAGGCTCCCGGGGTCGCGGATGGGCACGACGAGCGCTCGCCGGGCCAATTGCGGGCTCTGGCACTCATTCGGTGATCGGCGGATGGGGATGTCAGTGCTGGGCGAGGATACGTTTGCGGAGCAGGTCGAGGTTGGCGCGGCCGTACATGGCGCGTTTGATGGCCTTGGCTCTGGTGACGGCGCCTTCGACTGCTCCTGAGCTGTGGGGCAGGGTGAGGCCGTTGGTGATGGCGTCCTGGTCGCGGCGCATGCCGATGGCGAGGGATCGCAGTGCGGGAAGGTCGTCGCCCTCGATCGTGGTGAGCCAGCGTTCGAGGTTGCCGCCTTGCCGTCCGGTCATCATGACGGCGAAGGCGCGCACGTATTCGGCGGTGCGGTCGAGTTCGGGGCAGCGGTCCCGGATCTGGCGAAGATAGGCGCGGTCGGCATCCGTGAGCCGGTCAGGTCTGGTCATGATCCATCGGGTCGCGTGGCGCGGCTTGATCGGGCGTGGCCCGGGTTGCGGGATGTGGTGGTGGCCGCGGAACTGGTGCAGGAAGCGTCGGACGGTCAGCTTGCCGCCGCGGTAGCCCTGCTCGAGCAGTTCCCGGAACAGCGCTGCGGCGTCGGTCTGGCCGTGGTTCCAGCGTTCGATCAGGTAGGCCTTGAACGGGTCGAGTTTGGTCACCCGGTGCGTGGCCTTGAACAGCAGCTCGTCGAGGCTTTCGGCGCGGGCGAACCGTCTGACCGTTCCCCGCTCCAGGTTGAGCTCCCGGCAGATCGCGCTGAGGGACTTGCCTTGGGCCAGCAGCGTCTGCACTGCGGCGTAGCGTTCCTGAGTTCGGGTGACCAGGCGCCGTTCGCGGCCGTGGACGTCACGGACGCCGTCAGGCGCAAGTGCGGTCTGCACGGGTGCCGGTTCGGGCTGCTCCTCGGCGGCGGGTTCGGGCGGGTGCAAGCAGGCCCGGTGGGCCAGTACCGTCTTCTCGACGGCCTCGCCGAGGTTGGCCCACAGGTGGTAGCGGTCGGCGACCTGGATCGCGTTCGGGGCGCCGGCTCGGGCGCCGATCGCGTAGTTGCCGCCGCGGTCGCGGCAGATGACACGCACGCCAGGATGCTGGCGCAGCCAGTCGGCGAACGCGTCCGCGCTGCGGTCGGGCAGCACGTCGATCGGCCGGTGCGTCGCCATATCGAGCAGGATGGTCGCGTAGTTCTGACCTTTCTTGATCGCGAAGTCGTCGACGCCAAGCACCTCCGGCGCCTGGACTGGGCGGTCTGGGATGCGGCGGATGATACGCAGCAACGTCATCCGGTTGACCGGGACTTCGAGCGCGTCGGTCATCCGCGCACCCGGCCGGCCGCCCAGCGCCAAAGCGATAGTCTCCAGGACGCCGCCGGCCAACTGGGTCCGACGTGCATACCGTGAAGCCAGGCCGCTCTGCTCGGCGAAGATCTTCCGGTCGCAGCTGGCATCGGTGCAGAAGAACCTGCGCACCATCAGCCGGATCAGCACCCGACGCCCAGCAATCGCCAGATCGGCCAACCGACGCCGATACCGGCTATGCACCCTCACAGACGTCCCGCGGCAGCTCGGGCACGATGCCGCCGACACAACGCACCGCGCCTCCACATGAACGCTCGACTCCGCCAACACAACCCGGTCCACCACAACGCCATGCAGATGCGGGAACAACGCGCCAACAAGCTCCACAAGGGAACGATCAAACCATCAAGATCAGTCGATCACCGGATGAGTGCCAGAGCCCAATTGCGTGAGCGCTGACACGGGCGCCGGTATTTCGCCGCGAGGGTCGACAGCATCGACCGTTCCATGACGCCGCGGAGCTTGTTGAGCCAGTTGATGTTCCCGGCCATCTGGTAGTACTGGACGTAGCCTCGATACTCCGCGCCGAAGGCGGCGACGATGTTGTAGTCGCTGGTGCGGATCAGGTCGTTGCGGATCAAGGGTTTGCCTTGTCCCTGCAGGTAGGTTCGGCATCTGGTGTTCACGGCTTCTGGTGGGACGCCGAGCGCGATGGAGCCGTTGAGCGACCGGCCGCCCTTGGTGTGCCAGGTGTCGGCCTGCCGGGTCCAGATGTCGTAGCCGAGGAACCGCGCCTTGCGGGTGCGGGCGTGGGTGGTCAAGGTTTTCTCGGTGGAGAGGTCGAGCTTCAACGTGCCGTGGAGGAACGCGGTGAGCTCGTTCTTGATCTGTTCGGCTTCGGCCTTGGTGCCGGCGAACCCCAGAAGGTGATCGTCGGCGTAACGCAGATAGCGCAGCCGTCGGTAGTCCGGGTCGTGGACGTCCTTGCTGGGCGTCGACTGCTGGATCTTGCGGAAGGCGTTGACCTTGTCACGGTCGCCTCTGCTTCGCCAGTAGCGGACCCTCGCGGTGGCGTTCACGTATGCCCGGTTGCTGCGGCGGGCTGCTCCGCGTGTCCAGGCCGGGACCAGTTCCTGTTCCACGAAGGTGTCGAGTCGGTCGAGATAGATGTTGGACAGGATCGGCGAGACGACCCCGCCCTGTGGCGCGCCGGAGTGCGTGGCGTGCCAGGTCCAGTCCTCCAGGTATCCCGCCCGCAGCATGCCCTCTACCAGGTGCAAGAACCGCTGATCGTGGATCTGCTCGGCCAGGATGGCGAGCATGACCTCATGATCGAGACTGCCGAAGCAGTCGGCGATGTCGCCCTCGATGAACCAGGCGGTGCCCGTCCATGTCGAGGCGATCTCGTCGAGCGCGGTGTGACAGCCCCGCCCGGTCCGGAACCCGTGGGACCTGGCCGAGAACTGCGGCTCGTAGTACGCCTCCAACAGCAGGCGCACCACCTCACCGACCAGCTTGTCCGACCAGGTCAGCCCCAGGGGCCGCCGGGTCCCGTTCTTCTTGGGAATGTAGACCCGCCGGACCGGCGCGAACCGGTACCGCTCGGCGCGAAGCCGACCGATGATCTCCCGGATCACGTCTAGGCTCATCCCGTCGGGGGTCTTCCCGTCGACCCCGGACGTCATCGCGCCGTCGTTGGCGTAGACACGTCCGTAGGCCACCAGGAACAACTGCTCGTTGAACAGTTGCCGATACAACCGCTCCAGGGGCAGCTTCCGCCGCCCCCGGTCACGCAGGACCGCAAGGACCGTGTCAGCGCTCTGCATTCCGCATACCTCCACCGTGACTCACGATCCGCATCACCTGTGCCCCTTCGCCCTGTGAACGGCTTTCCCGTTCTCCCCGGCCGGTCGTGACTCCGGCGACTACTACGAGCACTCCGACACCGCCAGCCGTACTGGGACGGTGATCCCACGTTCGTCTCCGACACACATCAGCGCGGCTGCAGGCGCCCCACTCATCTCCTTCAATGCCCTCGCTGGGCATCGCTCCCGCCGCGAAGGTTGACCAGGACGAACCAGTACGCCCCGGCCACGACGGACACCGGTTCCAGATGCCGTTCCGGTCGCAGTAAAGTGCTGCCGCTGGAGATTAGGGTTCAAGCAATCAAGCCTTCGCCATACCGCGCGGGTCCCCCGAACGCGCTGTCCCAGGCATCTGGACCCAGCCGTCGGTTTCCTGGCATGCTTTTGTCCCCTTCACCTTTCGGCTCCAGGTAAGCCATCAGACCCAGCAGACCTCCCTTCGAGTCTGTCCCGCCTGAAGCGGGGATGTGTCAGAGCGCCTCGTGGCGCACTGGTTGCCCTTGACGGTCAGGATCCAGTGCGCGCCGCGCCTGGCGAGGTAGGCGACGTGGTCGCGTTGGCAGTGCAGCGCATCGGCGGTCACCACGGTGCCGCGCAGGTCGTCGAGGTGGTCGAGGAGGGCGGTGAAGCGGGTGATCTCGTTGGTTTTGGTGTCGACGTCGGTGCTGGCCAGGGCGATGCCGGTGTGCTGGTCGGCGGCGGCCAGGACGTGCCTGGCTGCATGGTCACGGCTTCGTGAGCCGCGCAGGGTCTTACCGTCCACGGCGATCGCTTGTCTGCTGCCGGGCGCCGGTGCGGGAGTCCTTGCGGCGAGCCAGGTTCCGATCGCCGCGGCGAGCAGATCGGGGTCGAGGGCCTGCAGCAGTCTGCGGATCATCGCCTCGGACGGTCGACGGTCTGCGTCGATGTCCAGCAGCACCGCGGTGTCGGCGGGCAGGTCCGCGACCCATTCGCCGATCGCGGTGTACGAACGGTAGCCGGCCACCACCGCGCAGACCGCCGCTGTGACCACCACCGCCAGACGATGGCGGATGCCGCGGCGATCGCGGGGATCGGGTACCGCAGCCAGGGCTGCGGGCAGGCCAAGAGTCAGCTCCGTGGGCAGAGCCCGGTCGGTGCGGGCGACAACGAGGCGATCAGCGGTGTTGGCGATACGGGCATGGCTCACTTCGGAAACGATCAACAAAGGCGTAGGAACCTTGATGATCTTCTGAACCGGTCATGCCCGCCCTGCTGCCTCCAGCAAGGGCGCGTCTACACCAATCAGCTCAAGCCGGACACTCGCCACGACTTTGCCGGGGCCCTGATGCGGCATCCCACGTCCTCTATCAACGCGGGCTGGACGCACTCTCATCGGACGCGAAGCGAAGCGTGCGTTCGGCGCTTTCCAGAATGTCGGCATATGTGCGAACTGTGAGCCGGCTCAAGTGTGCGTTGTACGACCTGATGGTCTGCTCTACCTGCTCCGTTGTTGCGGCTGTGGCCGGAACGCGGGCAGGATGGCCAATGATTACAGTGCCTCGGGCCCGCCGGAAATCGACGTCAAGATCGAGTTCGTTCCGGTATTGCGTGCGAAGTGCCGCACCCATTTCGTCAAGTGCGCGAAGATAATTAAGACACTGATTCACCGCTTCATGCACCTCATTGGAGACAATGAGATGGTTGCGATGACGGCGGACGAGGCTTGCCTCGGGGCCCTTCAGCTCAACGATTTCCAAACTTCCATCTGCGCATACCAAAGGAATATCGTACTGGTCGAGCGGGACGATTGTCCGTCGATCAACCATACCGATGTACTGCCCGCCGAAGATCCAGAACTGGCTGCCGATAGCTGCATGCATCAGGGTTTCGTTTGCCTCAGGCAGCAGTGCTAGGCATTGAAGGTCGGCCACGACCCTTCGGCGAGCGCGGATCACCGCCGACTCCGCAGCTGACAAACCTTCCGGCGTGGATGTAATTCCAGCTACGACTGCCGCAACGTCACCACCGTGCGCAAAAGCCCGCCCTAGTCCGCCAGCACTGACAGCCCCCGCCGTGCGCGCGATCGCTGATGCAGCCGAGTGTTCGCGAATGGCAGTTACGAAAGCATTGAACGAGTAGGCCTCAAACGGCTCGACGACGGTCCCAAGGTCGCGATCGACTGCCAGCAGGCATAGGGCATTGATCAACCGGTCAGCCATCATCCGCCCAAATGCTTCGCGTGCCAGCTCAAGATGTCGAGGGGAGTCTTTTGCCTGAAAGGCGAGAAGAATGGCCACGCAGGGCTTGTAGGGCGCCCGATCGGGGCCATCGAATGCTCGCGTCACATTGGTGGCTAGCGCAACGATTTCGTCGATTCGATTCATCAGGTTCTTGCTCAGCGAGCTCAACAGGGTCTTGATTTCTATCAAGGCCACAGGAAGATCGTCTTCGAATATCGCCACATCCCACACACTTGAGCGAGTGCTGTAGCTACCTTCGAGTTCAACCCGTCCTTGCGTTTCAATCGAATCCAAGGGAATACCCGCCGAGGCAAGGTCGGCCGCAAGGGCGACTTCCAGCCTGGCATTTAGGCGACCGATGCCAACATCGGACTGCGCCAGATACTCGAGGAGCTCAGCTGTGATCGCCGTCGCGTGCACCAACATGGCTGAATCCTGGCAGCTTCGCCACAGGCGCTCAACGCGCGGCTCGGTTTCCGCTCATCGGCGTGAGTGCGCGCCTGATCATGGTCGGTTGCGGTCCTCGACAGCCTACCGTCTTTGGCATGCGGTTTCGCCTGGTGGGCGGGCGTGCGATCGCGTTGCGCCGGGAACCGGATGTCCTCACATCTATACCGTCGGTGACGGTTCCGCGCACTGCTGGTAGTGAGTCGGTGAGAGTCGGTGGGCCGCAACCCGGTCTCTATTCCTTCATCGGGTGGTGTGGATTCCATCCGTTGAGGTGTGGGCGTAGGTCTTCCGGGTTCGGTTCGATGGTAAAGTTGACAGTTGTGAGCGTGGGGATACCGACAGTGGGGTCGATCTTGTCGGCACGAGCGCGTGCCCAGGCCAGCCAGGCGGTGAGCTCGCCGTCGCTGGCCGCCTGACCTGCGGCGGCGTGTTCGAGAGCGTCGCAGAACGCCCGCATGTTCACGGCGTTCTGCCACTGCTCCATCGCGGTGTGGAACGTCGTCCTGCGGTACTCCTCGATGGCGAGGTCGCGGGCCTTCGTGATGGCGTGCTCCCACTTCGCCTTGCGTTCGAGGTCTCGGCGTCGGCGCTCCTCGGCTGCCTGTTGTTCGGCAAGTCTCGCTGCGGCTTGCCGTTCCTGCTCGCGCTGCCGGAAGGCGGCGGAGATCTGTTCCTGTTCTTCGATGGCCTTGATGATGTCGGCGACGATGCGACCGGTCTGCTGTTCCAGGCTTCTGGTCGGGGTGTCGCGCCAGGTGAAGCGCTGGCCGGACTGGGACTTGATGACTTCGAGCCGGAGGCGGCCGGTGGCTACGCTGTCGAACTCCGGGATGTGTGCCCAGGGGCGGAGTCGTTTGGTTCGCCGTTCGTCGGCGGTGAGCACATGGGGTACCTGGTCGTACTCCTCGAAGAACTCGAGCGAACGCCGCGCGCTGCCGAACTTGACATACGGTTTCGGGTTCTTCGTGGTGAGGTTGACGCCGACGCGGCATTTTCGGGTCGTCCCCGCGTCGTTGATCACCCGGAGCAAGGCGAGCACGCGGGGGATCGACTCCGGCGCTACCCGCAGGTTGGTGGGATCCTCTTCGAGGACGCCGTAGTCGGCCGCCGCAGTGACACGTTCGTCGCTCTGGCCGAGCCGTAGCCGATTCCAGTCGGTGTCATAGGGCTGCGCCGCGGAGTACAGGCGGATGATGAGGTCACCTGTGTTGCGGCCGGTGTGCCGAAGCTCGTAGCCGTCCGGCACGAGTTTGTGCTGCTTGGCGGCGTGGATGGCGCGTCGGTAGTTCGCGCGGGTGTCGGCGTCCGGGTCCGACACGACGATGGTGCCGCCGCCGGTCTGGAGCCGCTCGATCAGCACGGTCGCTTCTCGGACCGCTGCCGGTGGCGCTGTCGACTGCTGGCCCTTTCCGTCTGAGGCCGCCAGCGTGGACGAGCCCTCCGAAGGATCGCCGGTCACCGTGTCGGTCGCTGTTGGGTGCTGGCCGTTGTCGAGGTAGTAGCGGCCGCGGTCGGTCAAGGCTGCGAACCAGCGGCCGTCCCGACGTGACACCGTGACCATGCGCCGGCCTTGCAGGGCCCGCGCGGTGTGTTTTGCGCCGTCGCCGGGCAAATCCGCGTCGGGGCAGCCGGCCTCTACCCAGCGCAGCACCTCGACCTGGTGCGGCTTCAGCGGCGCGGTGATGTCGACCATCGAGCAGTTATACCGACCAGCTCCCTCACCCGCATAGACCCCCATCATCCGGTAGGCGTAGACCATCGGTCGATGTCAGAGTGGTCCGGTACACCCGGGTCTCGCTGCCTCGCAGCAGATTGGCATCTGAAGGGCGGTTCAGGTGGCGTTCGATGCATCGCAGTTCGTCGTCGGTGACGAATGGGCATACCGGCTTCGAGACACAGCGCCCTCGGAACGCGTACGAATCAAGGCTGTCACTCCGAAGAAAGCCAGCGCGAGTATCGAGGTGGAGTTCCCGGACGACGGTCATCGTGTGCAGACCGTGACGTCATCTCGGCTGAAGGTCCGATGGGCGGACGTCGAGGCCTACGACACCCAGCAAGCAGCGTGGCAGCGTATCGCCGACTTCGAACTCGACTCCGTCGAACAGAGCGCGGTGGGCACCGTCTACTCCGCTCTCATCCCGGAGGAGGTAGCGGAGCTGGACTGGCGCCCGGTCGAGAACGCAACGATCATCAAGGACCGCGCGGCGCTGGCCGAAATCCTTCAGGTATCCGTCGAGGAGATCCTGGAGAGGGCCGAGTGGTTCGCCAACGACGAAGGCACGATTGTCTCGCCCGCCGGCACGATCGTGATCGCGGAGGCCGCCTGCCGCGCCCACTCGCACACCATCCTCGAGCACGTGATCGAGGAGGAGGCCGAGGCCCGGCACAAGTGCAAGCACGGCGGCCCGCACCCGTACCGCAAGGGCGAGGAGTCCAGTCCGGAATGGGAGTACTACTGGTACCGCAAGCACGTCCGGCCTCAGCACGAGCTGCTGCGGCAATGGTGCGGCCACCGGGCCGTGGCCGCTCACGAACGCCTCACGGCTGCTGAAGCGGAGAACCACCGCCTCGACCTACTCGTCGTGGAACTCATCAAAGCGCTCGACCTCGCCGGCGAGACCATGCAAGCCGAACAGTTCGCCGAGGAGCACGAACGCGACCGGATCACGCCCTACCTCGCCCGCCCCGTCGTCGACCGCCCACTGCACTGGTCCGAGATGCCCGTACGCGAAGTCAAGGTCTACCGGCGTCGCCACTGGTAGACGAGCTGATCGGGGCGCGGATCAGGCACAAGCGGCCGCGCAGTGCCCCAGATGGTGACCGAGCGGTTCGGCCCGTACTCGGCGGTCGCTGGCGCCAAGGGTCAGTCAGCCGGCGCGTGCTGCGGCGTCCACGGTGAGTAGGACGGCGAACTGGCGCATGATGCCGAGCCGGGCCCGGTCGAGACAAGGACGTTGTCGTGAAACACCCTGCCTGTCGTCGTCATCGGTGCCGGCCTCGTTGATCTGGCCGCCGCCGCCCACCTTCCGAGCGCAGCCTGCCGTTCCTCGTCCTGGAGGCCGGTGACGGCCCGGCCGCCGCCGTCCGGCACAAGGCCCATGTGCGGCTGTTCTCGCCCTGGCGGTATCCATCGACGACGCCGCCCGGCGCCTGCTCACCGACGCCGGCTGGGTCGAGCCTTCGCCGGAGCAGCTGCCGACCGGTGGGAACTCGCCGTGAACTACCTGCAGCCCCTGGCGGATCTCCCCGCGCTCAAGCCGCACGTGCGCTACGGCTCGCGGGTCGCCGCGGTGAACCGGCTCGGCCTCGACCGGCTGCGGACCGCCGGCCGCGACCAAGCGCCGTTCCTGGTCCGTCTCGCCGACGGCACCGACGTCCACGCACAGGCCGTCATCGATGCGTCCGGCACCTGGTCCACGCCGAACGTCCTCGGCGCCTCTGGCGTCCCCGCCTGCAGCGAGGCGGAAGCCGTCGCGTTCATCGAGCACGCGCTGCACGATGCCCTCGGCGCCGACCGGGAACGGTTCGCCGGCAGGCACACCCTGGTCGGCGGCGCGCAGCTTTCCGGTACGGCCAGTGTCGTAGGGCTGGTCGGCGTCGCAAGCCACGCATGATGACGTACTGCATCGGCTGACCAACCCGCCGTTTCGTGCCTCGTCGCTGGGCTCGCCGACGACGGCGGCGGTCTTCATGTTGCCGGCGGCGTCGGCCTCTTGCGTATTCAGCCGCCTAGCCGGCGTCTTAGGCGCCCGCTACGCGACCAGTTCAACCGTCCATCGTTCATCAAGCGTCCCGCAACGACCCCGACGCCGATATTTATTTGACGGGCGAACAGCTCAATTTCGGAGTTTGTCCTGAGTCGGGCAAGCTGGCCACTTGCTTCTGCGGGTATTAATATTTGCTGCGCAAAGTTGTCGGCCTGGTGCTCGATGTCGTCTTTGTCGCCCCTCTCGTCGGGCGCGATGTATGTGGTTCGCTTTGGGTGCAGCAATACGTGACCGGCTTCATGAAAGAACGAAAACCAGAGACTGTCTTCCGTCTTATATCTCCCCGACAGGACAATAATTGGATACGAGGCGTTGATCCACCGAGTCGCGCCGCATACGCGAGTGTTGGGTAATTGCGGTTCTCGCACTACCGCGATTCCGACTTCCGCGCACCTTCTCTGCAATTCTGGAAAAGCTTCGCCTAGCGGAGGGATCGTGAGTTCGCGCAGCTGCGGCACTATCCGCTGAAAGGCCTTGCCGTCATATTGTGATAGGTTAATATTCCCTGCTGCCACCTCCGCCAAGCGCAACCAGGTAGCAGTGGCGTAGGGGTCGACTGAAAATTTCCTGGACCTGCGGAAGACAGCCATGGGCTGATCCCAGATCTGTTCGTATGCATCAGGGTCGGCAACGCCGAAGAACGACAATATCTTCTCGACACGCGCCGGGCCGTCATCGGATGGACTCAGCACGCCTCGATCGATCAATGCCGGCGCCGGGAAGTGATCAGCCCACTGAAGATGCGTCTGGAGCCTCTCGCGATGCTGGGATCGGACTATCGAGTCGCGATACGCGGCCTCAAGCTGGTTCCATATGTAACTCGGGGTCTCCAGGACGCGCTCCAACAGTAGCGCCATTTCCACTGAGAGCGGCACAATGCCTTGGAGAACCTGGTTTACGTGCTTGGCGCTGAGGCCCGTTCGGACCGCCAACTCGGCCTGACTGATGCCACGCTCGGCTAGAACTCGCCGCAGCACCTGGCCTGGCGGCAAGGCATAACTCGGTCGCCAGGCCGCCGTGCCGGATTGCCCGTCCAACGTCGCCGCGTGAACCACGGGCTCGCCGGGACTGCCGATATGAGCCGCATTTCTCATCGTGCGCCTGCCCCACCCACTGGAACCGGAACACCGAGCAGCTGCATAACGGTCGCCTGCTGCACGTCGGATTCCTCCAGTTCGGTCGCCTGCACCATCGGTCGGCCATGCCTGTCCGTCGGCTGGAGACGAAGACCCACTCCGTTGGTGACGACGTCAATGGTCCACCTGCCGTCAGGGGTACACACGGCACTTATGTCAAACAGACCAAAAAGACGTAAATGACCCAAATTTCTAGCTTCAACGAGGAGTACCACACAGAGCATGAGGTCGGCGGCACGGGAGCCGAAGACGGCCTCCAGCGCCGCTTGGGAAGCCGCAAGAGCACCCAGCGCCTCGTCCGGGAAGACGACGTACACGTTGCCAACCTCCTTTTACCTACTAGGTAAAGATCGCCCTGCTACTCTTCACCTGTCCGGTAAAGAGTAGGCCACCGTGCCAGTCCGGCGTGGCTTGCCATGCCTGGGACGAGCCTGCCATCGCCGTGGCCACCCGATACACCCTGCGGCCGCACACCCGGCCATGAGCATTGGAGAGCACGTGCCAGGCACAGCCGACGACCACTTCCTCGATCTGGCGGTCAAGTCCACATCGGGCGTCTTCACCGCCCGCTACAACAAGAACAACAAGGCCCAGAAGGTCTTCGACGAGGCGATCAGCTACTTCGGCCTCAACGTCGCAGGGGGTGTGACGTACGTGCTGCGCCGCGACGCGGACGGCCGGACCCTCGCGCTGGGTGAGAAGTTGTCCGACCTCGGGCTCGTCGACGGCGACGTGCTGCTGCTCCAGACCAACCAGGCCCAGGACGGCTGAATGCACCCGGCCGACGTCGCGGAGTACGTCACCGAATCGGTGGAGGTGCTCCGCGACCGCCTCCGCCAGCATCCTGGGCTTACCGCCGACGAACCCGTCCTGGAAGACGCCACCCGCTTGTACATCCCGTTCGCCAAGACGGACCGGCAACTCGTGGCGCAGGCAGTCCTGAGCACGCTCGTGCTGCCCGGCGGCCAGCCCACCGCGTTCGTCTTTCAGGTACCGCTCCTTGGCGCTCCTCCCGCCACCCGGAACCTGGTGCTGCACATGGACCTGACCGACTACGACGGCCAGCCACCCACTGCGGAACTCCTGCGCGTGGACCGCACGCCACTGCCTCCCGGCGAATGGCCCAAGTCGCTCGTCGAGCGCGGCATCGTGCGAGACCACAAGAACTACGCCCGGCCGTTCTTCTGCCGCCGCGGCCTGCGCGAATACCACTCCCACCCCGAACACGAAGACGACCCGTGGGACCGCCACCGCGAAGAGCTTCCGCTCCACGCACTTGTCATCGAACTGCTCGTCGCGCTCCGCGACACCTGGATCGGCATCCGATGAGCAGGGTCCCGCCGACACTCGAGGTCTACGCCATCCCGCATGGAGTCCTCGAAGATACCGGTGCCCTCCTTCGCGAACGCGGTGTTCTCGGACTCGAGGCCGTGGTGCTGTGGCTGGGCCAGGTGGACGGACCCCGCAACGCCTCCATCATCACCGCAGTCATGCCGGGCCAGATCGCCTATCGCAGCGACGCCGGCTGCGCCGTCGAGGTTCCACCGGAAGCCCTCAGCGACATCGTCCGCCTACTGCCCGACGGCGTATTCGTCCTTGTCCGGATCCACACCCACCCAGGCGCCGCCTACCACTCACCGGTCGACGACACGAACATGCTCATCGCCCATCAGGGCGCCATCAGCATCGTCGTCCCCGACTTCGCCGCCACGCCGATCGACCTCACGCGATGCTCGGTGAACGAGCTTCGCCACCCCACCGGCTGGCGCGAACTCACCGACAAAGAAGTCGCACGCAGATTCGAGGTCCTATGAACGCCCAGGCCGCCCACCCCAGCGAACCCGACCCAGTCCGCCACGACCCTGCGGCAACACCGGCGGCCGCTGCGGACCGGAGACTACGTGTGGTGGCCGGCTCCGACGCCGACGGCCAGGCAGTCCTCGACCTCCTCGACCGAACGCCGATCCGGGTCATCCTCCCGCAGGGAACGCCGCAATGGCGGCACCAAGTCCTCGCACTCGCCCTCGTCGACCTGCTCGGCAGACTCTTCCCGAACCTCACCATCGCCGCCGACCGCGCAGCGACCGCTCACCCAGACCTACCACCAGGGCCAGCCCTGCTGACCGAACGACTCCACGCCGCAGCCACTAACGGAGCACTACTGACGAGGGGAACGCCCGACCGGCCTACGGTCACCGTCATCATCGGCACCGGCACACGACCCGACAACAGCCACGGGTCGCTCCTGTACACCGACGGTGGCGGCTGGCAGTCCTACAACGGCACGCTGCCGTCCCGCCTGCCCGACGGCCCATGGCCAGCAATTCCTGTCGGGCCCTTGGCCGCAGCCTGCCGCGCGGCCGGGCAAGCGACAACGGCAGCCCTCACCACCGTGGCACCAACCAGAGTTCCCGAGCCGAGTGCCTACGCAAGCGCCCTCACCCACGTCGGCAGCGCCGACCCGATCGACGACAGCCCGGACGCAACCCGCTGGGCAGGCGACGACCTCATACTGGACGCTGCGCTCGCCGGTGCCGGATCCGTCGGCGGAGCCGCCGTCTACACCTTCGCCATGACTCCGCACCTGTCCGGCCGTCTGGCCGTGGCGGATCCCCAGCGCCTGGAGGACAAGAATCTCGACCGGGCGCTGCTCGCAACCGCCGCCACCGCGACCGCCCGACACTGGAAGGTCTTCACAGTCAAACAGGCCCTTGGCCACCACGACGGTCTCCATGTCGACCCGCACCAAGGCACCCTGTCTGACTGGGTCGCGAATCAGCCGTGGAAAAGCCCTCTGCCGCTCGTGCTCTCTGCCGTGGACAGCGCGGCCGCGCGCCGCTCGTTGCAGGACTGCCTTCCGCTGGACCTCGTCAACGCCGCATGCCACCCAGACGAGATCACCGTTTCAGGCCACCGCACCGGCGACGGCCCCTGCCTCTGCTGCCTACACATGGAGCAGATACTCGACGCCGACAACGCCAAGATCCGCATCCTCGCCCGCGCCACCGGCTTCGACCACCGAACGATCGCCCAGTGGCTCGTCGGCGACCCGCGCCTGCAACGCCAAGTCCTCCGCCAGATCGAACGGCACCGCGGCCTCGCCCCAGGGGCTCTGGACCGTTACGAAAACCAGACACTGGAACACCTACGCGCCGGCGAACTCCTCTACGGCGCGAGCGAGCTCACCACCGCGACCGGCACCGTCGCCGTCGCGGCACCATTCGTCACCGCACTCGCCGGCGTCCTACTCGCCGCAGAGGCGCTCAAGCACGCCCACCCCGGGCTGCGTCCGTACCGTCTCGGCCCCACCGGCACGCACATCAAGTACGAGGAGAACAGGCACGCGGGCCCCCTCCACGCCCTGCACTCCATCCCAGCCCGATGGGCCACAAGCGAATGCCTGTGCCGGTCCACCCGCCGGCAACGCCTGATCGCCGCTCGATACGGATTGCCGGCGGCAGGGTGACACCGTTTACTCCCCCGTGGAAGATCCGATCCCCGAACGCATGTGCTGGCGTCAGTGCTTCAGGTGACGATCGTCCTCGCAAAGCCCCCGTCCGGGCGTTGTCCACGCTGCGTGGTGATCCCCAAGGGGGCGGCATCTTCGACGAGGAAGGTCCAACCACGATCGGCGGCGCGATCCGAATGCTGCCCACGGTCTTGCGCGTGTTGCGCATAGGCGGAAGCGTCAGGGTGTGCAGCGATGGGACCCGCTCAATGATCGCCAGCTGAGGCTTCTGCAGCGCATTGCCGCTGGTGACGATCTCAGCGGCCCGGACGGGGTGAGCGATCGCCGTTCCGGTCGCGCGCTTCACGACCGGGGCCTGCTGCGGGTGACGAGGAAGGGCGGCACGTGGCAGGCTCACCCGACCGACGCCGGCCGGTTCTACCTGGAACACGGCCACCACCCGGATCACCCTGAGCACCACGAACTGTCTGGCGGCTCAGCACCCAAGCAGACAACACGGAAGGTTGTCGCCGACACCCGGCCGGCGGACCGCGCACCCTCGACCGACGCGACGCCGCCCGGAACCGGTTCAGCCTCCCGGGCCTCGGCAATGACGGCCGACAAGCGTCGCGACCGGGTACAGCACGAGGACCACGTCACGGACGGCGAGAGCCTGGACTCGGAGACCGCACCTCGACCGAGGACCAGTGCGAGGCGGAGGACCAGCGAGGCGTCCACGTCTGCCGTGAGCGAGACGCCGGATCAACCAGCGATCACCGCCGACCTGGTGCTGTCGAGGCTGAGAGCAGCCGGCGGCAAGCTGGTGATCTCCGATGTCGGCGCAGAGGAGTTCGCGGCGTGGAGACACGCGGTGAAGGTCGCCCAGTTGCGGCTGCTACGCGCGGGACGGCAGCGGCTGACTCGGTGGACCGCTGGGGGCGAGCTACGCCTGCAGCTCACCCCCGTCCAAGCGGCGGATTCCGACAACGATGGGCCGATCGAGGAGGACTAGGAGGCATGGGTTCAAGCCTCGACGCCGCCCCCTGTGCTGCCGCGTACGGCGGAGTTCCTCGACCGCCGGGTTCCGGTGCCGTCATCGAAGGTGACGAAGCCGCACCCGCTGGTGGATGAGCTGACCGCCGCTGTGGAGCGGATCGATCAGATGTGGCGGGAGCGGTATGGGCCGTTCACGAGGCTGGCCGCGTTGCGCCGTCCGATCGTCCGGATGCGGCGCATCTGGCAGGGACTGATCACGGAGGCACTGTTCCGCGGCTACACCGTGTACATCGAGCGGGACCGAAGTGACCGTCACGACAGCGGCCGGCTGGTGGTGCAGATCGGACTGGACGTCTACGACATCGTTCTGCGCGGTGACAGCACGACACCGCTGTGCCTGTGGGTTCCCGACGACACGCAGCGGCGCCGTCGAGGCGACAGCTGGACCGACAAGGGCGGCGGGCCGATCGAGCAGCGGCTCGGTGAGGTGTTCACGACCATCGAGCGGCGCGCCGAGCGGGCCATCGAGCAGCGGGCGGAACAGGAACGGCGCGGCGCCGAGCGGCGGCGGCAGTGGAAGTCGGTGATGGCCGAGGCCACGAAACTGTATGAGGAGGACCAGCGGCGGGAGGCGATCGCCAGCCGGATCGCGGACGCCGAGTACGCCGACGACGTCCGTGCGTACGCTCACGCGTTGCTGGTTCGTGCGGCGGAACTCGACTCGCCGCGTGGTGACAGCGTGCTGGCTTGGGCGGCGTGGGCGCGGAAGTACGCCGATGGCATCGATCCCCGGCGGCTCCAGGTGGGGATGCCGACGATTCCGGGGCCTCAGCCGGACCAGCTGAAGCCGTACCTGCGTGGCTTCTCCCCGTACGGTCCCTACTGACTCCACCAGCGCCGGTTCGGATGCCACGGCCGCGGCGCTGGCGCCTCGGTCCGCGCCGGTGCCGTCGCCCGGCGTTGCTCGGTGTAACGTTCCCGCGCCAGCTCCTCCTCGGTCGGCGGCGCTGGCATCCCGCGAGGGTCCACGGTCGGGTCGAGGTCATCGGCGTACCGGCGAGCCCACGTCAGCCACTCATCGCGTGGGGAGAGGCCCGCGGCGACCATCTGGTCGCAGTGCCAGCGGATGTCCTGCGCCTGCCGCCAGGCCAACACCTCGTCGTGGAGAAGCCGCGCACGATGCCTCGTCAGGATCGCTTCCTGTTCACGTCGCAGGCGTTCCTCTTCGCGCCGTTCACGGTCCCGCTGTTCGGCGGCGACCGCCGCGGCCCGCTGGTCGATCTCGTCGAGAATCGCGGACAGTTCCTGCTCGACCGGGCGCTTCGCGTAGTCCGCCCACTCGTCGGCTCCCTTACCCGGGCCGTCGATACGGACCGCCAGCCGCAGTTCCCACCGCGCGCCGCTGGACTCGAAGACCTCGACACCGTAGGAGGCGCCTGAGGCGGCAACCGTCATGAGCGTCGGCGGCGTGCTCGCGTGGACTTCGTGGCCGCGCCGCAACGCCTCCCGGGCCAACGCCTCGAGCAGCAGGAGGGCACGCGATCGGTTGCGTTGCGACGCGGGCAGCCGATGCGGCTGATCACGCAACGCGTCAACCACCGGATGGGGATCGACGAGTTCGTCCGGCACCGTGATCGGCTCCGACGGCGAAACGCGGTAGCGCTGCGACGGGTGCTCACCCGGACGTAGTTCGATCACCAGATCACCGCTGTCACGACCGCGGTGCAGCAGATGCCATCCGTCCGGGATGTGTCCATCGCGGCGCAGCAGGTGCAGCACCGACCGCCACGCTGCCCGCACCTCCTGCGGCGGATCGATAACGCTCACCACGCCGTCGTTGGCCTCAAGCAGTTGCAACAGCGCGGCGGGCGTTGTCGGCGGCCACGCCGCCCGGGCTGCCGATGGTCTGTGGGTCATCGCTACACATCCATTGCCATACCGTCGCGGACCGTTCGCGCTGGTACGACCGCGTTGGGTGTACTGGAGGGCATGGTGCAGCATGCCATGACACGACGTTCATCCGCCCCCTCGCTTCCCTCTCGCTCGTAGCCGACGATGGCGTGGACGCCCTCGCAGTCGAGCCAGCCGATCTCCGGACGTGGCGATGGTAGGCCGAGCTCGATCATGCGCAGCCGGTGCGCTTGTGTCGCCTGAGCGCCAGCCAAGCCGCAAGCATGCTCATGAACTTTGGGTGGCCGTCGCCGGACAACCACGTCGTACCGGTAGCCGACGCGATTGCTGTCGCGGAACCTCGACGCATGGGCTTTCCGAAAGTCGAGAAAGCACGGACAGCGTAAGGTGCATAGGTGGTTGATGGAGATCCAGCTGACGAGTTTCGCGCTGCGGTCGAACGACTGACAGAACTCGCTGACGAGGTTGCCGCCGAACGCTCACAGGAGGCGGTCCTTGATGCCGTCGCCGACCTTCGGGTAGCCATCGCTCGCGCGTACCGAGGTCGACGGCCACGGTCGGATTCTGGCGGTGGAGCTCGGAAACGGATTCTTGCCCATCTGGTGAAGCACCGCGGTGAGTGGGTGGGTAGCGACGAACTGGCTGCGGTATCCGGTATCGGCGAGTGGGCACGGCGGGTACGTGAGCTACGCGGGGAACAGGGCTACGAGATCGAGGAAGGCGGCGGACGATACCGTCTGGTGTCGGAGGAGCCCGATACGGTCCGCCGTGATCGTTTCAAGACCGTCACGGACCTCCGAAATGCAGACGGTTCAGCCACCGAACGAGTCCAGGCGCTCCTGGAAACGCTTGTCGGTCAGGCCGTGACGGCTGAGGAGCTCAATAGGGTCGCCCACGGCAAGGACGGTGCAGGCGTCGCACGGCAGATCAGGAGCCGGGAGTTGTTACCGATCGAGACCTCTGCCGATGCGCCCGACTTGAACCCGGGCGATCACCGACTCGTGTCGATACGAGAGATCGATCGGCTGCATCCGTCGCAGAGACTGTTTCCCGAGGATCTGCGTAGGCAGGTCTTCTCGCGTGATCGGTTCACGTGTCGAAGTTGCCGCCTCGGTCGTCTCTCGTTGAAGGTACCGCGAGATCAGGTGTTCTACCTGGTCGTCGGGCACCTCGACGCCGCGCCTGACGCAGTGGCCGACCTGCCCGCGGATCGCTTGACCAGCCTCGTAAGGCTGGCCACGTCCTGCAACCGATGCACGGCCGCCGGCGTCAGTGGCTGACAGCGCACCGGATCCGCACCTATCGCCTCGCCGGCGTGTCCACCGACGGTGTCGAGTCAGTTCGCAGGAACACGCCGGCGAGGTGGTTCTCAGGCGGTGACGTGTTGGGCCGCCGTGAGCTGCGCGGCGGCGATGACGTCCTGGAAATAGCCGGGTGTCTTCCCATCACCGACGAGCATGACGCGATCCAGCAGGAGGTTGCCTCGCTCGCACGAGGTCTCCGACACCAGGCAGCAGCCGTGGCAGGCGGCGAGGTTCATGCTGCCCAGGCCCTGTCCGCGACTTCCTCGACAGAGAGGGTCCGAGGAGCACCAGGCGGCACCCTCCAGGGCGGAGAACAGAGTTGTGGCCAGGCGTGGTGCGTGTCCTTGGCGGACGAGACCTCCGAGCGTGCCCTCCGAGTCGCCGGAGGCCGTGTAGATGAGCAGTCCGGCCTCAGGTGCCGGGCCTGCGGAGGCATATACGCGTTCGCGGAGTGATGCGGCCGAGTACCCGCACGTGAAGGCGAGCTGGCGCATGAGGATGTGCGCGAGGGTGTGCAGGAGGATTAGGCGGGGCGTCGCCTCGGAGAATCTCGAGCCGATGGGTGACTCGCGTCGTCTACGTTCCAGTTCGAGAGCGCGCTCCGCGACTGGCTCCCGACGTTCCCACAGGGCGAGTCGACCCTCGTCGAGGGTGAGGAGCACTCCTTCGCCGAAGGCCTCCACGGCGGGCAGCCACCGAGCTCGGCCTCGAGGTCCCAGGTCGGCGTCGACCATGTCGGCGTTCGGGTCGTATCGGCGGAAGCCGTGCAGGACCCGTACCTCTCTGAGGCGGTGGGCGAGGACGACATGGCCGACGGTTTCGCCGAGCGCGCCGTAGACCGCGCTGGCGTCCGGCTGTAGGAACGCGGTGGCCGAGACGCGGAACGTGGGTGTGCCGATCTGCTCGTCGGGGTTGTCGATGGCCTGCCTGAAGGCGTGCCATTCGTCGGCGAGTAGTCCTTCTCGCGCGGCACTGACCTCTTGATCATGGCTGGTGTCCGAACCGGCGACCTTTCGGACGAGGTCGGTACTGACGACGAGATTGGTGGCGATGAGTTCGACGAACATCTCGGCGAACGGGCCGTTCGGGGCCGATCGCAGGTCTTCGAAGTTGCGGTGCTGTCGAATCTCGGCTTGTTCGTCGCGGGCGGGTATCGCTGGCTCGGGGATGTCCAACGCGGTCGTGGTCTCGCTGAGGGTGACGTTGGTGGCGCCTCGCTGAAGGACTTCGAGTCGCTCATCGCAGGCGTTGGGATTTGGACGTTGCCAGGGTTGGGCGCCACTGCATCGGACGTTTATCCGGGCCAGGGATCCGCGTGCGGTCAGGTCGCCCAGGTCTCGTTCGGCGGTGCAGGTGGCACACCGTACGTAGAGGCTGGAGAGACCTTCGGACCCGCCGGAGCGGGTGAGGAAGAGGAGATCCTCCGCCTTGCACCGTTGGTGTTCCTGGTTCTGCGGTTCGGAGTGGGCCCATCTGACCCAGGGGACGTCCATGGCGTGACCGCGTTCGGTTCCCACGACGATGAATCGCATCGGTACCATGGGGCCCCTGCAGTGTCTACAGGCCGGCGGTTCGCCCGTCTCGTCGTGGTGCCTCATCCGGTGCATGCGGCGGCAGTCCTGGCAGAACAGCCAGCCGGGGAAGCGCTCGTAGAGCACACCGGGCGTGCGCTTCGATGGGCGGGAGGGGACGCTGGGTGGACTGCGCAGCTCGGCGACGCCGAGGCTCTCCTCGAGCCGTCGTGAGACGATGCGGTAGGTCTCACCCACCGGCCAGCGGCTGATGTCCACGGCCATGAGGGATTCTCCCAGGACGTCGAGGACGGCGCCGACGCCGAAGGGTGAGATCGTCTGGCTGAGTCGTGTGGTCCTCACTGAACCTCCCCGATGGCGATGACACGGACGGTGCGATCCACCGAACGCATGGAATGCATGGTGGGCCAGGCGTCGCGCCGTTCCCCGAACTCGCAGAGTAGGACGGGATGATCGTTGTCGCTGCTGTCGTAGCGAAGGTTCAGTCCCAGATCTTCGGCCCGTCGGGCCTTGCGATCCCATTCGTTGACGAGCCGCTGCACTTCCACCGTCGTCTCGGCCAGTGCCTCCGGTTCGCTTCGGGCGACGGCCTCGAGCAGGATGCGAACAGCCTTGGCCACGGGCGGGGCTGCGGGGTGGAAGGAACCCGCGTCGTCGTTGGTGCGCAGTCCTGCACCGTGACGTACGAGCATGACGAGGGCGGCACTGAGCGATCGACCGCGGGACGCCGCGGACCAAGGTGTGACGCTGGTGGGTTCGACGTGGCGGTAGAGCGATCCGTGGAATGCCCGGAATGACTCGTAGTGCGACCTGTCGCGGGGTTTTCCCGCACGGAGCAACGTCACGACCAGGCCCGGCACGTCTGATCTGCCGACCCGACTCGTGGCCTGGATGTACTCGGCTGTGGTCTTGGGTTGTCCGTTCATGAGCATCAGACCGAGACGGCTGATGTCGATGCCGACGGACAGCATGTTGGTCGTCGCGACGAGGTCCACCGCGTCCTTCTGGTCGACGCGTCGCTCGAGGCGGGCGAGTCGTTTGATCAGCGCGCTGGGCGGGACGTTGCTGGTGAGTTCGATGACGCCCTCGCCTCGGATGCGGCGTGCGCGGTCACCACGGCGTGTCGCTCGGTTGGTCAGTAGGGACTCGATGTCGTCGCGGACGATGGTGACGGTGCGACCCAGTTCCCGCAACGAGTTGTGGTAGGCCACGACCGTCCAGTAGGGGTCCAGGTCTCGTGGTTCCTGCGACAACAGCATCGGCACTTCGAGCAGAGCCAGGCAGGCCAGGCCAGTAGCGCGGGACTGCGTGAACGACTGGGGCATCAGACCGACGTACATGCGCCCCGGTGACTCGTCGTCGGTATTCGCGAAGTAGCTGTGGTCGGCGTCCAGTCCGCTAGGCGGGAACAGCGCGACGGGTGATCCGTAGAGTCGTTGCACCTGTTCGGGTGCGGACCTGATCGTGGCCGTGGACGCGACGATCTTGGGTTTGAGGCCGTCCCAGCCCATGAGGCCGAGGACTGCGGACTCGTAGAGGGCGACGGTGGTGCCCAGCGGGCCGGAGAGCAGGTGCAGCTCGTCCTGGATGACCAGGCCGGGCGGGTCGTAGGGCACGTCGTCGCGGCCCAAGACCACGCCGGCGTCCTTGTGCCAGGCCAGTCCGGCGAACTTGTCGACGGTGGCGACGAGCAGGGTCGGCGGGTCGGCGTAGATCTGTTGGTCGACCACCTTGACCGGCAGTTCGGTATGGAACGGGCATTCGGCGTGTGGGCAGAACAGTCCGAACGTGTTGTTCGTGGTCCGGACGCCGTAAGCCCCGGTATCGGCGGTTCGGGTACGCGGTAGCAGGGGGGTGGCGCACCACGGACAGTCGTTGATCTGGAAGGGGTTGTCCGGCTCGGATGCCCTGCGCAGGGTGCGGGCACGTTCGTGGGCGACCTTGAAGGAGTTCGGTGTGGTCTCTCCGCCGAGCCACAGCCCGATCGTGAATGCCGGTGTCCCCCGCAGTCGCGGGTCGTTGTCGCGGAGTTGTTCCAGTGCGCAGATGAGCGTGGCGGCCCGTTGGAACTGTTGGGCGGTGAGCATGCGCAGGGTGTAGCGGGTGAGGACCGCGGTTCCGCCGCCGCGCAGGCCGCGGGTGAGCCTGCGGTGGATCATCTCGAAGGCGGCGAGGGCCAGGTATGCCTCGGTCTTTCCTCCACCGGTCGGGAACCAGATCAGATCGACGATCTCACGGTCTGTGTGGCGGTGATCGGTGGTCGACGCGACGGTGAGGAGTTGGAACGCCAGCTGGAACGGGTACCAGGCGGGTTCGGTAAGATCGGCGGGCCGCTTCGCCAGTTCCTGTCCGCGGCGACCCGGTGACGTCTTGGCGTGTCGCGACTGGAGGATCTGTTCGCGCATCGCTCTGTTCGCCAGGCGGAAGGCGATTCGGACCGTCTCGTTATCGGTGAGCACGCGGACGCCTTCACGCATCCGGTCGCGGGCCGTCTCCATCCGCTGCAGCAGCCGACCCGCGGCGCCGGTGTGGTGTGCGGGCAGCCCGTCGGCTTCGGCCCGGCGTTCGGTGATCCAGCCTGCGTAGTCTTCGACGAAGGAGCCGAGCTCAGCGGCGAGTCGGGTGACCGCGATCGTCTCGTCGCTGAGGAATCCGAGGCTGAGCACGGAGGCGGCGCGGGTGCCCGGCGAGACCCCGGGGACGATGCTTCGGGGAAGCATGTCGACGTCGACCCGTGTTACGACGTCGTCGGATGTCTCCCAGGCCACGGAGCAGCCGTGGCCGACGCCGTAGACGCGGCGGTGCCGGTAGAGCAGCTGCAGCTCTTGATCCTCCGGGTCCTCGCTGAGCAGCGACACCGACGGATACGGACGGACTTCGCCGCCGCCGACGGTGCAGCTCAGGTCCACCTGGAACAGGCAGTCCTCGGTCGGCGGCGGGGAGGCGGCGTCGTCGTGTCGGGCGTTGTTCTCGACGGCGACGGTGACCAGCCATGCGTCGCCCAGCCGTCGCCACACCGCCTTGAGGCTCGCGGCCCCACCGAACAGTGCCACCGGGTCGGTGTGCGGATCCAGGACGACGGACGGCTCCTTGAGCGGAACACGCCGCCAGTCGTCGCCGTCGGGGAGTTTCTCGTAGCGGGCGGCCGAGACCCGACAGTCGATGTCGGTGCCGTCGTGCAGGAAGGAGATGGCGGCGGACGCGGGGCGCCACGCATTCGCCAGTTCGATCGGCTCGTCGAGCCCCTCCTCGTGGCCGTCGTCACCAAGGACGTCGCCGTCCAGCCGCGGCGCGGCGGGCCCCCGCGGGTAGAGGGTGCCGACCAGGTAGACCCTGTCGGGGCGGTTCACGAGGATCTCGTGCTCACCGTCCTGTGGTCCGAGATACTGCCGTCGTAGGTAGGCGACGGTGTCGTCGCGCAGTTCCACGAATGTCCGCGGTTCGGTCATCGCCGGTTCCCTCCGGGTGCCGTGGTCAGCTGTTGCCAGGCTGTCGGTAGCACCGCCAGCCAGAGTGAGATCCGTGGCCGCGTCATGGCCACGTACAGCTTGGACTTATCCGACGGCTCGGTGACGTCGTCGATGTCTATGACCAGGACGTGCGGAGACTCCAGGCCTTTGAAGTCCTGGACGGTCACGAGTTTGGCGACACCGGGCTCGGACGGTCTCGCCCCCCGGTCGTCGGCGACGAGTAATCCTCTGGCGAAGGCCCTGGTGTGCACGGCAGAGCTGTCCTTCACCGTATCGCGCAGTGTCACGACCACGACATCGCTCAGGTCGACGTCGTCGCGGCGGAGCCTTTTGAGTCGGGCGTCGAGCAGGGCGCCCGTGTCCTGGTCGGTGTCCGGCCGGTCGTAGTCGACCGCGGGTCCCTGCCCTGCTTTGGCCACGCCGAGGTCCGCGCCGGTCATGAGTTGTGTCTGGGTGACGATCGCCGAGGTGTTGCGGCAGTTGTAGGGCAGTTGGTAGCGGCTGGCGTTCGCGCAGACCTCGCGGTAGACGTCGGGGTCGAAGACGCCGTGGATGTCGGTCTGGTTGTTCGGGTCGCTGAACATGCGCCAGTGCCCGTCACGCAGTCCGCCCGTGACGAGTGCGTCGAGTCGCAGGCAGTCCTCGACGTTGAGCAGGTCCTGGGCCTCGTCGACGACCAGGACGTCGACCGGATCGGTGTCCGCCAGATCGGACCAGGGCAGGCAGGTGATGCTTGTGTCGGCCAGGGAACGGCGCATCACGTCGATGACGCCTCGCGAGCGGCAGGTGAGCAGGACCGAGGCACCGGTTTGTGCGGCCCGCCGTGAGGTCTCCACCGCCAGCAGGGTCTTGCCGGAGCCGGCCCCGCCGGTGCAGAAGATCCGTTCGTTGATCTCACTGCCTCGAAGCATGTCGTACTGCTCTCGGGCCAGTTCCAGGTAGTCGGTCTCGAAGGTGGGGGCGAGCAGCGACAGGCGCGGAACACGGTCGAAGTCGGGGCGGAGCATGGCCAGGATATCGCGGTGGTCGGAGTCACGGACCGGGTGGTGGGCTCTGCGACGCCAGAAATCCGCGGTGGTCTTCAGCGCCGTTTCCAGGCCGGTGACCGTCATCGCGGCCGGTCCGATGTGTTCCGCCGGGTCCCATTCGAGATCGCGGTCCAATGGCTGGTCCGGTGTCACCACGACGGCCCCGAACGCCGTCGTCAGTCCGGGGATTCGCCGGCTGAGACCGTCGCTCAGGGCGAACATCGCGCCGCGGGCTTGTTCAAAGGGGCCTTCCCGCTTCTCGTGCTCCTCGCCGTAGCGGTCGGTGAAGACCCAGAGACCGGCGGTTCGTTTCAGCCGGCCACCCTTGACCTCCACGACGAGGAGGAGGTCGTTGAGCACGATCAGAAAGTCGATCTCGGCCATGCGCTTGTACTCGTGACGAGGCAGGTGCACCGAGTACAGGCAGGTGGCCGGTTCGCCGAGTTCCACCTGGGCCAGCAGCTTCGCGACGCGGGTCTCGGCAGCCGAGTTGATGTGTCCGAAACGCTCGGGTGCCGGAATCATCCTCACCGGTCACCGCCGGGGTACTGCCACAGATGATCGAATTCCTTGTAGGCGAGACGGTCGCCGAACACCTCGAAGGTGTCGGCGACGTTCACGATGAGGCATTCGGGTTTCCCACCGTTCTCGGGCCCGCGCAGGCCTCGGCCCACCATCTGGATGTACAGGTTGGGGCTGAAGGTCGGACGGGCGATGTACAGGGCCCTCACCCCTGGGGCGTCGAAGCCCTGGGTCAGGACGTTGCAGTTGGTCAGGACCTGGATGTCGTTGTTCCGGAACGCTTCGATCGTCCGTCGCCGTTCGGGTGTGGGCGTCGACCCGCTGACGGCAGCCGATCGGATGTCCCGTTCCCGCAGCACGGCGGACAGGGTCTGCGCTGCGAGCACCGACGAGGTGAACACCAGGATCGGCCACTCGCGGGGTTGACCCGCGATGTCCTCGGCCAGGCGAAGCGTCCGCTGCCGGTCACGGCCGACCCGGTTCAACATGTCGGAGGAGATGTCCTTGAACTTGTTGAAGTGGTTCCTGTCGGCGTCCGCGATCGAGTAGATCGACCCTTCGATCACCCGGTGCTCGACGGCGGCCAGCACTCCCAGCCGTTGAAGCTCGCCGTAAGGGTCGTCTCCGAGCACATTGAACTGGTGGCGCAGGAACCGGGCGGCGAGGCGCTGGTTCGATGCGTCACCGGTACCCGCGAACGGTGTGGCGGTGAGCCCGAGCAGTGGACGCGCCGTGTTGTGCTGGTCGATGCCTAGCCACCGGAGTGTCGCCGTGATCCCCTGGGCGATCGCCCCGTGGGCCTCATCGATCACGACGATGGCGGCATCCTGCAGCCACGCGTACCCGTCGCTGTCGCGAACCTTGTCGAGTTTCGCGTCGGTGGCCACGACGACGGTGGCGTCGAGATCGCTGCCGGCGACATCGTTGCGGTCCCACAGCCGACAGAGTCGCAGTGGACGGTCACCGAACTGTCGCCACACGGTAGCCCATGTCTGGACGGCCTGTTCGCAGAGTTCCTCGCTCTGGGCGATCCAGAGGATCGGACGCACGATCTCGCCGGCGATCAGCGAGCGGATCAGCGCCTCGACCGTCACCCGAGTCTTGCCGGCTCCAGTGGGCAGGAACAGCAGTGCCCGATCGGGTGTCGCGCCGGGACGTACGAGGTCTCTGATCTGTTCGGCGAGAAGCTCCTGATACTGGTGGAGCTTCTTGAGGTTCGGTGGCCCGAGCACAGTGACGTCGGCATCGAGTCGGTGGGCGCGTTCACCCGCGAACTCGGCCGCGAATCCCAGCTTCTGCACGGTTTCCATGGCCGGCCCGGATCCTGCCCAGGTGTCCGGAACCGGGTATCCGGCGGCCTTCAGGTCGTGGCGTAGAGCGTGAAGGACCGTGTCGCCGTGGTAGTGCAACAGCAATTGCGCCACCTGGTGGTCGCCGCCGTCGGGTGAGACCTCCCGGACCGTCTCGAGAAGTCCTTCGGGTAGCCGGACCTCGAGTGTGCGGACGGGGAGCAGCGCCAACAGGCGAGCCGCGGGGTCACGGGTGGCTCGGGCCTTGGCCATGGCCACTTGCACCCGCGCGTTGTCCGCCTCGTTGAGGATGCGGGCGATCGACTGATCATCGAGACCGAGGGCGAACCGGGTTGAGAGTCGATCGAGCAGTTCGTCGTCGTCCAGCGAATTCTCGAAGTAGACGGTGTGTCCGGTGACGGCGAAGTCCTCGGGGTCGCTCTGCGTCCCGGTGGGCAGGGTCACCACGCGTTCGAGTGAGGTGCAGCCGACCAATTCGAGTCCGTCGAGAACGGCGCCGCCGTAGTCGCGCAGCCTACGGAACCGGTCGAGCAGGACGACGGGTTCGCCGGGGGTGTCAGCGATGATCTCGACGCGCAGCATCGATGAGGCGGGTCGGCATCCCCACGACTCCGTCAGGGCTTGCGCGACGTCGGGGTCGTCGAGGGTGATGAAGGGTAGACCCTGCTCGGACAGGGTCCGGATCTCGTCGTCGCCGGTGGCGATGAGCACCTGGTCCGCAGGCGCGCAGGCGTGACCTGCCCCCGCGACGGCCGGGACCCGATCCGGGATCTCGGTGGCCGGTAGGCGTGCGAATGCGTCGGCGACGAGAGCACCCAGTTGGCGTGAGTCGCCGCCGGTTGGTACCCGGGCTAGGAACTCTCGCCAGAGGTTGACGGAGACGTCGGCCTTACTGCCGATCAGGGTCAACCTGGAGGCGACTCTCCACGTCGCGACAGGGAGCATGGGGTTGAGTGAGGTGAGGTCGGGGTGCAGGGATCGTTCTGCCTCGCGTGGCCCCCACGCCGTGTCGACCAGTCCGTATCTCTGGACGGCCCACAGGTGCGGTGCCGGCACCGTCTTCGGAGCGAACTTTCCCGCATTGGGATGTTGTAGCGTCCATCTCGTGGGCGTCTCCAGCTCCAGAAGCGCTCGCGTCCAACGAACGCGGGACTCGCTGTCCCCGGAGTCCGCGAATCCGCGGAGGACGTGCAGCGGCGTGGGTCCGGAGGTCTCCCGGAAGTCGATCGCCGACGGATCCGGTCGCCCTCGGGGCGGCAGGGCCTCGAGATAGGCAGAACGCTGCAGACGGCGGTACTCCAGCAGCGTCATGTCCTTCATGGCGGTGGCCGCGATCACCGGTCTGTCCGCGACACCGATGGCGCGCAACAGGCCCAGATGCAGTTCATGGAAGTCGCTGTCGACAGCCAGGGAGGGCTTCGTCGGATCGACCAGACCGGGTACCACGACCGTTCCGACGTGTTGCCAAGACCCGTCACGGCATCGCACCCTCAGTGCAGCGTCCTTCTGCACGTGTTGCAGGAGGATCTCCTCCGCATCGAGGGCGCCGACCTCCAGCACCAAGTTCCAGAACTCCTGCCACTGTGGCCCCGTCCAGCGGCTCGCAGCCGTCCCGGCCAGCAGGCGCAGCTCGTGCGCGGGGTCGACATCCTCGAACCCGATCGATCGCAGACCGTCCTCGACGCCATCGCGCTGCAAGAACGTCGCCCTGACGAGTCGGATGCCGGCGGACGCGCTCAGCGGATTGCCTCGCAGGAAGACACGGTCGGTGTGCTCGAGGTGACACAGCGTCCCCGCACCATCGGGGACGATGGAGGCCTGTCGCATCTGCCGTCGGGTGGCCTCGTCGCCGATCGACATGTAGACCTGAAGGGCGGCGTCGCACTGCTCGTCGGTCGCCTGCACTACGAGGCGCTCGAGCCACTCGGTGCCGCCCAATTCGTTGGCGGCCGCCTTCGTTGCTTCGCCGCGCACCAGCCGGCGCAGCCGCGCTCGGCGCGTCGGGGTCTTGAAGCAGCTCGGATGAGGGCTCCGCACGGGCCTGTCCGGTGCTGCGTGCCACATCTCGAGGGACTCGACTTCGATCCGCAGGTCGGCGTTCGGGTACTCGAGGTCGGCAGGGAGTCGTAGCGTCTTGTCCGCGTCGGGAACCGAGGCGGTCTTCTCCGTCAGCTCGGGTACCAGTTCGGTGAGGCGCAGGTCTGCGAAGTTGTCGAACTCGCGACCACGGGCCGGCATGTAGTCGAAGTGGCGAGCGGGATCCCCCGGGGTGTTCAATCGAGGAAGCGCGTTGACGATGAGTTCGGCGGTGATGCCGAGCAATTCATCATTGAATTGTCCGGGAAGAAGGTTCGTACGGTCGTCGCTGATGTGCCAGGGGGCATTGTGAATACCACGGGCGGAGGTGAAGTCTTGCAACGGGAAGTACGCCCAGAAACGTCCCATGCTCTGAGCGTCGTCCAGCGGTGCCGCATAGCTGACGGTTACCTCGGGCCGACGGATCGCCTCGCTGACCTCGGACAATGCCTTCTCGGAAGGGCGGTGCGATTGGTGGCAAACCAACCATTCCGAGGCCCTGTCGTTGCCGCCGACCAGTCGGTAACGGTCGCCTCCGAGCTCCTCACAGCGGAACTCGCTGCCGCTTCCGTCTATGTACACGTCGAGCTGTGAGACGTACGGCGCGAACAGCAGGAATTCTCTCGGGAAAGTCTGCAACTCCTCGGTGAGCCAGTCGACGTCCCGCGTCAGCGGAAGGCGCACGATCGTCTGCGCCCACTCGCCGAGTTCCGCAAGGACCGGGTCATCGGCCATCTCGCTTCCGGCGTCTGCGAGGGTCGGCAGTCTGAGGACCGGGTACTTGGCCACATCCGCCGCTACGCCTGCCAGTGTCCGGCGGGCCGCGTCGGCACTGAACTTGAAGGACACGGACCTGCTCAGGACCGTGGGTGTGTCGGTGACCGCCAGCACCGACTTGAACCCGAGGCCGAAGCGGCCCATGTCCTCACCGCGTTTGTCGCTGAGGTAAGCGTGACAGACCGCTTCGAGGCCCTGCCGGTTGAACGCAGCCCCCTCATTGGCACAGTAGAGGACGCCGTCACGAAGCAGGACCTGTACCCGTCCGCGGGAGCCACTGCGACGCAGCGCGTCAGCGGCGTTCTGTACCAGCTCGAGAACCTGACGATGGGCGTAACCGCCGGTCCGGAAACTGTCTTCCTGCAGACCGTGCTCACCCACCAACAGAGGATTCGCTCTATAAGCACCCAGGGCCTTGTGATGATGATCTTCGACCCACCGCTCAAGGACCCCGTCCTGATTCTCCCAGCCCTCCACACTCGCCACGACATCATTATGGTGCTCAGCTTCGACCGCGAGCCACCCTGGCGACGAGACTTCGACAGAAGCGCGGGGCGAAGGCGAAGTTAGTTGATCTTGGTTGATCGTACCGGTGGGCGAGCCGGGCCGGATAGTTGGTGAGCGGCTCGCCGCGTTTCAGGGAAATGCTTCGTATTCCTGCGGATCGGGCGGTGCAGGCGTGCATCGAAGCCGGCACGGCGAGAAGGATCGCGTACGACGCCATGCGTGGTGTATCGGCAACTTCTACTACTCGTTCCTTCGTGAACAGTGGGTGCACGCTACCTGCATGCGCACGGTGTCGTGACCCGGCAGCATCCGCTCGCCGATGCGTTCTTCGCCGTCGACGGGTGGTACGGGGGGACAAGGTCATCAGCCTCTACGTGAGCAACCCGACGTTCCGCGCCGCGGCCGGTGGGCCGCAAGCATGCGGCCACCGAGAGCACCTGCACGGATCCGTGTCGAGCTTCACGTTCATCGACATGGAACTGCGTGCGGCGTCCCGGTTCGGCCAGGTGTACCTTCCCCGCCGGGACGAGATGGATGAGTGGATCCGACGTCACCTCGGAGCCGAAATAGGAACATGACCGGATCGGAGCGACCGGTTGCCTAGTCTGCGGCAGGAAGGGCCACGGGAGAGCGTGAGGTGGCGTGTGTCCGGTGTCGTCCGTGCGAGCGTACCGGTGGATGCGGTCGACGCCCGAATACGGTCATCCGTCATCGCCCTGGCGTGGCAGCGTCGGAGCGGTGACCACCGGGTCCGCGTCACGGGCCCGACGCCACAGTGATCCTTCGATCTCCGTACAGGGCTCGGGATCGCCGGGCCGCCACGGGTGCAGTCGTACGCTGACGAATCTGCCGAGTGTGGGTGGTGGGAGTTCAAGGTCCGCGGCCATCCCGGGGTGCGGCGCGTAGTGGCCGAAGATCACGATGCCTTCGGGTTTGAGCTTCGTGCGGGCGTCGCGTACGCGCTTGGCACTGTCGACCTGTTGAGCGGCGGTGAGGACCGTCGCCCGGTTGACAAGTTGCCCGGTCAACTCCCGGAACAGGTTCGTGACTGCGGTCTGACCGCTCCTGGCGTACGCGATGAGGTCCAGTTTCCTCGGATCGTCGACGTGCAGCAGGGTGTTCTTGACGAGGTCGGCACCTGGGAAGATCCAGAGGATGCGGTCGCGGCCGTGGTCGTTGAGACGGCGTTTGCCGTCCCGCTGACCTCCCGCCGGCTTGAGCACCGTCTCGCTGATGCGGATGAGGCCTGCCGCCCAACGAGCCGTGTACTCGTTGGCCCAGATGACGAGGGCGATCTTTTCACCGCGGCTGTACATCTCCTGAGGGATCTCCCAGGCGTACAGATTGAGCGACCATTTGCAGTCGACGTCGATGCCAGCGATCCTGTAGTCGAGGTCCTCACCGTCGTCGAACCGGAACTCGCGCTGCAGTTCGATCTCGACGAGGGTCCCGACGTGCGTCTTCTCGGTCTTCAGCAGTTGGGTGTAGTCCCATCGGCCGGTGCGCTGGCCGTCGTAGATCTGATCGAGCGCCTCTCGAATTGCGTAGCCGGTTCGAACGCCGTCGGGGTCAAGCATCCGGATGGCCTCGTAGACGGCCAGGATCTCGGGATCCTCGTCGGCGGTCGGCGGCCGCGCTGCGGTCCGCAACGGTGAAGGCCCGATTGCCGGGCGCGGCCTGCCCGACGTCGACGGGCGGGTCGGCAGGATCCGGGTACGTCGGGTCCGCAACGTGCGTGGGACGACGGCCGCGCCCTCGTCATCCTCGAACAACTCACCCTGGGTGATCGACACCCCGGCAGGGTGTCAGAAGTATCGACGGCCGGTCAACCGCCGAGAGCCCGACTGGCGCACGATGGCGGCGTGCCCGGTGGCTGACGATTCAGTTCAGGTACTTTTTAAGCTGCCGTGCGATAGCCGCGGCGAGACCCGACGGCACGGCATTGCCGATCTGCTTGGCGATCTCCGTCTTGGACCCGCACCACAGGTAGTCCCTCGGGAAGTCCTGCAGCAGGGACGCCTCGTAGTGGGTGATGACACGGTTCACCCTGCGATCGGGGCGGTCCGGCTCCCACTGGGGGTGCAGATACTGTCCCTTCTCCGGTTTGAAGAATTCGGTGCGGATGGTCAGCGATGGGGCGTCCCAACGCATGCGGCCCATGACGTCCGTCGTACCGGTCTTCTTCTCCCGCCAGCATCGCGACAGCAGATGGTCCGGAAGGTTGAACCGACCGCCGCCGGGCGGGACGTGGTCGTAGCGTTCCAACGACATCGGCGTCGGCTGCCTACCGAAGTGGATGTCGACGCCCTTGAACTCGCCGCGGATGCGCTGCCCGAAGTACTCGGTCATGCTGTCGGGCAGCTCCGTGGTCGACGGGTGCGGGTCGAGCCGTCCGATGCGGCTGCGGACGTCCTCCCACGGCTTGAGGTCACCGGTGGGGACCTTCGCGTGCGTCGGATCCGGTAGGGGTATCTTGCCGATACGGGATCCGATGACGATGGTGCGCGGCCGACGCTGCGCCACACCGTAGTCGGCCGCCAACAGTACGCCGGGGGTGAGTTCGTAATCCTTGATGACGCCATGGTCGGCCTCGTCGAGCAGCAGCTGGAACTCGTTCGCACGGGAGAACCGCTCCACGTTCTCGATGACGAACACCTGAGGGCGCGCCTCGACGACGAACCGCAGATACTGCTTCCACAACTTGTTACGCGGATCGTCGACCGACTTGCTGCCGAGGTTGGAGAAACCTTGGCACGGCGGGCCGCCGATGACCACCTCGGCCTGGGGGATCTCGTCGTCACGGATGAGCGTGATGTCACCCCAACGGGTGTGCGACTCGCCGAAGTTCGCCGCGTACGTGGCGGCCGCCGCGAGATCCCATTCGACGGACATGATCGGGTTGAATCCTTCGGACCGGAATCCGACGGTCATTCCACCGCATCCCGCGAACAAGTCGATCATGCTCAGCCGATCACTCACCTGCGACATGGTAGTTCCCCTTCTGTCGGCGGCAACATTGCCGCGCCGGTGAGATAGAACGCGTGTCCGACAGATCTTGGGCTTCGTCCCCCGGTGTCCGCAAGTCGATGCAGGCCAACACCGGACGCGACACCGCACCCGAACTCGCGCTGCGCCGCGCCGTCCACGCGCTGGGCCTGCGCTACTACGTGAACCGGCGACCGATCAAGTCCGTACGCCGCACCGCCGACCTGCTGTTTCCACGGGTGCGGGTGGCGGTGTTCCTCGACGGTTGTTTCTGGCACGGGTGTCCCCAGCACCACACCGTCGCCAAGACCAACGCGGCGTTCTGGGCCGAGAAGGTCGCGACCAACCGACGCCGGGACCTCGACACGAATGAGCGGCTGATCCAGGCTGGCTGGACGGTCGTCCGAGTCTGGGAACACGAACCCGCCGCCCAGGCCGCCGCTCGGATCGCCGCGACGGTGAGCAGCGCGCGGGCGGCCTCGCCTCCCGATTGATCTCACGAATGCTCCTCTCATGGCTGCGGCCATCCGTTCGGATCGCCGCCTGCCGCTACTGGACGGCTGGGCGCACGCCGCCGTCATGGCATTCACGCTCACGACACCGAACAGGTCAAGTGCAGGCCGCAATCAACATGGCCCAAGGGAAGGGCGGATGGTCGCGTGTGATCGGGAGGCCGCAGCGAGTAGGACCGAAGAGTCGCACGGGCTTCGCCACTTCGGAGTGCGTTCGGCGAGTGGACGGACGGAGAAACCGTCCGTCCACTCGGAACGCCCAGTGGGCACGGGTGATGCGATCGGTCGTGCCTGCCGCAGACTCGGATTCGTCGTGGAGTGCGCCCGTAGGCAGTCGGCCAGCATCGTGGATCTCGGGATCAGGGCTCGAACAGTCCGAGGTCCGGCTCCTTGACGCCGTCGCGCATCTGATCGAGGACCCGGTCGGTCAGCTCCCCATGACCCAGGACGGCGCTCATAGGGACCGCGATCCACGCCTCACCGGTGAGATCGAAGCCCAACGTATCGGCGAGCTGCCGGTGTGATGTCCAGGTACCGCAGAGCAGGGCGACGCCCTCCCTGGCCATGTCGACCCGGGTCGCGCGAACCCGGCGCATCGGGTCGGCCCGATTGGCGCAGACGGTGAGGATGACGCCACGAGGGATCACCGTCTGCGGCGCGGCGCGGAACAGTGCCTTGATGCGGGTCTCCTGACCGGCCCGCCCGAATACGAGCTCCCGATCTTCAGCGGTCAGATGCTTCAGAGGGTTCGGCCTCAACGAGGTCCAGTCGTAGAGCGCCACGCTGTACGTATCGAACGCTGGCACCGAGATGCCGCGTTTGCGGTCACCATTGCCGTCACCGCCGTGAAGCATGACGCGATGAGTCCGCATGAGCCACGTGCGGTGCCGGTAGCGCACGAGGTCGATGTGGACCAGCAGGCAGAGCCCACACTGAGCCTCTCGCGGGATCATCCAGCTCTGCGAACCGTCGGTCGTCGCGCTGCCCTTGACGTCGACGGGCACACCCGCGATCACCGTGTCGGGCTGCCGCATCTTCTCGAGGCCGAGATTGTCGAGCAGGTGGTACTGCAGTTTCGTTCCGACGGTCCGGCGTTCGTCGGGCTCGACCCGATCGTCGAGGAGATCGAACCGGTGCGTCCGATAGCCGTCGAGGACGTAGAAGATCGAGTCCTCGACCGCATCCCCGACGAGTCTGGCGAGTTCCGACTCGGCGACGAGCAGGCTCCTGACCTTCTGCAGCTCCGCGTCGTCGTCCGGGTGACCGACCAGATCGGCCTCACCCGTGTAGTCGCTCAGGCACGTAGCACCGACCGGAGGTACCGGGTTGCCCCTGCGGGGCCGCCTCCCGGCGGCCGCCGATGCCTCTGCCGTCTCGATGAACTCTGAATCTGACACCTCCCCAGACTAGTGTTGAGTGCATCGACCCGACGGAAGAACGACTCGCGGCACAGGACCGTGCATCCCGGTGTGACGACTTCGATGTCACCGGCTGCTGTCACGGCAGCGGTGACGACGGACTCTCCGTATCGGCGGGCGCCGTCGGGTACTACCTGGGCCTTCGTTCCGCCGCCGACACTCCGGCCGCCACGACCGGCACCGTCCCCGAGTGGCCGTATGGAGTCACCAACGACCCGATCGGTCGACACGGTCGACGGCCGCAATACAGAAAGGCAGCTCGATCGGGGGCTCGCTGGAATGGCGATGCGGTGCTCCAACGACGATGCCGCCGGTTGGCGACGAACTGGGCCTCGTAGCCGAACCGGACGCGTCAAGGTACAGGTCGTCGCGGGCTTGACGTAACGCGGCGCAGAGCTGCGCCACTTCGTCGCGCCGATCACCAGACTGACAGCCCTCGTCCATGGCCACATCGTTCCACGCTCGGAGATGTCCCGGTGCGGCTCGACATACGGCCGGGCCACGTAGCCCGGGGTTTGCGAACGTTGAATCATGCGCCATGAATGAGCGTGCCAGCGGTCGTCGTGCCAACCATCGGGTCTGGCATCAGCAGCCTCCATACTCACGTCCTCCACCGGCGTCGCAGGTGCTGGCGGCGACGATTGCCTCGCCACTGTGTCGTACGATCCGCGGTGTAGAGCCCTGCCAGCATCGCCCGCTCGTGCATCTCGGCGGGTCAGCGTCGAAAGGCGGACAGCAGCCACCACGACTGCTACGGTCCGGTGACTCAAGTGAGCTCGAACAGGCACTCCTGCTGTTGCGCGGCGATGAGATCGTCGAGCGGCCAGAGGACCCGGTCGCCGCTCGGCTCGAGCTGAACGTGCAGGTAGGCCGCACGGGCGCTCGGACTTTCCGAGGTCACCTCTCCGTCGCGAATCACGGCACCGACGACCCTGCCGACGCTCGACAGGTTTCCCTCCACACGCTCCAGAGACGCGCGCCGGTCGACTCGATCGACGATCCACGCCAAGCTGATGAGATCGTCCGCGTCGAGGCCTGTCCGGTCGAGGCGTTGTAGGAGCGCACCGGCGTCCTCGGTGGCATGTGGATGCAGTGGGGACGGGTCTGCATCCTCCGCCTGGCCGATCCGCCCGTTGCGGGGATCGAGCCGCTCGGCATCGACAGCGCTGTCGTTCATGGTGACTGACTGGATGGTGCGGATTTCGTCACCCGCGTCCAGACACATGGATAGCTTGCTGCCGCCGTCCCAGTCGATGTAGACCATCTGTCGCTCAAGGTCGAACCGGGTGACGACTCCTCGATCACCAGGGCGTAGCTTGGTAAGGACATCGGTTGTGGAAACGAGCTCGACCCTGTCGCCCGGTCGGAAGTAGGCCATCTGAGCAGCATAGATCGGCCGCCCGGGCGCGGCATCGACGCCCGTGCCGGCCTGACGGTCCCATCAATCCGGTAGATGCTCCGCGGGCTCGTCCCGCGTGTCCACGCTTGATTTCCGCAACATCAACAGATGACCCTGCTAGGTTTTCGGACGTGGATCTGCTGACTGACGCGATCGCCACGCTGGACCAGCGCGGGGTGCTCACCCCACTGGCCGATCTCATCCGACAGGTATACCGCCGAGCTTCGGAACGTCACGAGCCCGACCTCGGCGATGACGCGATGAGCTTCGGCACCACGGTGTGGCGGAACCTGACCAACCTCGGTGCCGCCCAGTTCGCCGGTCGGCCCGGTATGGACGCGCGGATCGAGGACAACTCGCTGGAGATCTTGGCCGCCGGTTACATCCTGCGCCTGTACTCGCTGCAGGGCGGCACCGGCTCGAGTGTCGAGTCGATCCGGTGGGAGGGCAGCGAGACCCGTCTCGGCGGGGCGGTAGAGAACAGCGCCGACGGCCAGCTGGCCCTCGACGACGACGAGCAGTTCCCGCACGCGTTCGCCGGCCTGATCCCCCGCAAGCGGCACATCAGGGTCGCGCACACCGGTGACATCGACACCGGCGAGACGGTCGCCTATCTCGGGCTACCTCGCGACAACCGCAACGGCGGCTCACCGTGGTTCGAGGTGGCATTGTGGTTCGGTGCGCCCGCCCACATCGCCGCAGAGCCAGCCGATCGGGCTTCGGAGCGTCCGCAACGGCATCACGACGAACTGCCGATCCCGGATATCGACCTGCAGTTGCGCCACGTCAACCGTAGTCCGGGCGCGCCGATGTCCGCATGAGCCGAGCATCGACCCGCGGCGCCGCGCCCGCGTTGGCGGTGGCGGCGTTCCAGCCGAACGCGCTCACCCTGGCCCGGCGGTGGCGGCGCATGTCCAAGAAGCAGCTCGCGGTGCACACCGGGGTCACGGCCGCCGCCGTCAGCCAGTACGAGCTCGCTCAGGCCCGGCCGTCCGCCGGCGTCCTTGGCCGGCTCGCCCTCGCCCTCGCGCTGCCCGTCGAGTTCTTCGCCGCGGGCTTCCCGACGCCTGCCACGCCGGGCCATGCCCATTTCCGGAGCCTGCGGGTCACCACCCAGGCCGAACGCGACCAGGCCCTCGCCTTCGGCGAGATCGCTTGGCGGGTCATCGACGTGCTCCAGCAGTACCTGCACCTGCCGGAGCTGCGGCTCCCGCAGCTCGACATACCGGAACCGGCGACGGCAGCGGATGTCGAAGGCGCCGCGATCGAGTCGCGTACCGCGTTCGGTTTAGGTGACGAACCGGTTCCGCACGTCACGCGGCTGCTCGAGTCGCACGGCATCATCGTGCTCACCCTGCCCGACGCCTCCGACCGGGTCGACGCCTTCTCCCACTGGTATGGGCAACGACCGTTCATCTTCGCCAGCCCAGGCAAGAACGACAAGGCCCGTTCCCGGATGGACGCCGCCCACGAACTCGGCCACATACTGCTGCACCACGACGCCGAGCCAGGCAGCCAGATTCTCGAACGACAGGCCACCACATTCGCCTCACAGTTCCTCGCCCCGACCAGCCGGCTGCGCGACGAACTGCCCGGCCGGCTCGACTTCGACCGCCTCCACGAACTCAAACGCCGCTGGGGCATGTCACTGAAGGCACTCATCTACCGGGGCCATACGATGGGCGTCTACCGCGACCACACCTACCGGCGCGGCATGACCCTGCTCGCCGACGGGGGCTATCCAGAACCCGGCGACCTCGGCCCCCGCGAAGCCCCCTCCATCGTGGGGCAGGCGGTGCGCCTGCTCGCCTCCGACGGAATGCAGCTGGGTGCCTTGGCGACACGCTCGGCGATGCCCATTGAGCTGCTTGAAGCAGTCGTCGCCGCAGGCACGGACCCCGCCGAGTTCAACGCACCACCGGAATCTACGAATCCATCCCGGTGGCATAGCTAGACTCACGCCCCGTGAATGCGTCGCCGACCAGCCGGTCTGGTCGGCGACAGCCGGCGCTGACGCGCAGTCGGCAGCGTGCCGGCGCCGTCTGTTGGGTGTGATCGGGTACGGCCCGGCGGGCTGCGATCGATAGAACTATCGAACCTCCGAGTCAAGGGAGTCGACATGGACACCATCGACATCGACGCGCTCGCCGCAGACCTCCGCGCCATCGGTCTTGCCTGCGAGATCATGGATGGCGGCGGCGGGACCCGCGTGCTCGAGGTTTACGCCCCGAACCTCATCATCGTCGGGCCCCTGTGGCCGGATGGGAGCGGCGGATTTACCGGCGAGGTCGGCGATCTGCTTGTCGGACTGGAGGACGACGACGAGGCCGGATTCATGGTTGACGAACCCGTCACTACCAAGGCACTCGCGCAGCGGATCGCATCAACGCTTGCCGGCGAGCGTTGGACCGAACTCTGCCGCTACGCCGATGAGACCATGAAAGCCATCGACGAGGGCCAAGCGAACGGGACACTGCCCAACGGCATCCGCACCTGGGCAGAACTAACCCAGCACGTCGACGGCGAGCGATACACAAACACAGACAACGTCCCCAACGACCTGCGCGATGCAGTCACCCGCATGGTTACGGACCGTCTCACGGCTCGCGCCACCCGACGAGTCGAGGAAGCCTGACCACTGGCCCGGCGGCCTGCCGTATCGCTATATGTAGTCCCGAATAGAGGACGTCGCAGTTAGCTCGGCGCAGACCTTCTTGGGCAGCGAAACAACACATGTAGCTGCTGATGGTGCGGTTGGCGGGGGCGCGAGAGTTGCGTCGGGCTGACCAGTTCTCGTACAGACGTTCTATCAACAGTCTGTGGATAAGTCTGTGGACAGACGAGTCTGGTACCTGCTTTTGGATCTTCGATACTATGAGCGGCACGATCGAACTCCACGCCACAGCGGCAGTTCTCAACGGGGGGAATCATGGGACGCGGACGAGCAAAAGCCAAGCAGACCAGGATTGCCCGCGAGCTCAAGTACTCGACTCCGCAGACCGACCTCGCCGCCCTGCAGCAGGAACTCCAGGGCAACCCGAAGGCCGGCGACGACCGCCCCGCTTCCGAGCCGCTCGTCGGCGAGTACGGCCGCGGATCAGCCTGATAAGACGCGGCGCCGACGACCGTAGGCCGGAACACATCGCCATGACGGCCACAACACCCGACAAGATGGTCAGCCCGGTCCGCGTGGACCCGGAGCCAGCCCGCACCTTGTGGACCAACGCGACCCCAACTGTTGCCAGGACCAGCGTGACGATCAGCGCGACCGTCGCCGATCCCGTCGCGAACCCTACTGTTTCGTTGGTGAACAACAGCTCGCCCTCCGGCGGTATCGGATCTGCTGCGGCGAGGGCGTTCTCGGCGGCGAGGAGGCGGTCGCGGAAGACGATCGCGATGCTCAGATCCGCGGCCGCGGTCACGGCGGCGATAGCGGCCGCGGCATGGACCAGCCGCACGATCGCGCCGATACGACCGGGCCTCCCCAGCGCTGCCGCGGCGGGCGGTGCCGGTGCCGCCGACTTGAGGTGCGCGTGCAGCCGGTCAAACCCGGCCGGAGTACCGATGCCGGCCCGCTCACCGGGATGTGCCAGGAACCAGGCGATTGCCTCGGTCAACACAGGTGCCGCCCGCCCAGCGGAAAGCGTCGGCTGTTCCCGCGAGTCCAGGACCGGCATACCCCGCTGGAACACCAGGTCCGGACGGTCCACGACGAGCCAGACGCGGCCAGCCTGATGCCCGGCCTGCGCGGCGAGGGCCTGCCACGGCAGCACGCGTCGGCGCAAAGGACCGCGCGATCGGATCTCGGCCGGGGCCAGCTCGACCGCGTAACCGCGCCAGGCAACGGGCACCATCAACGCCACGGGCAACAACGCCCAGCAGCACCGGTGCGCCTATCACGAGAGCGAACCCGGCGTCGACCTCGACAGTCGGCCGCATCTGGATCACAGCACGCCACTCGTTGACGACCGGACCGACCTGCACGCCAAGGAACGCGCTCAGCATGCCGAGGACCGGCCCGAGCGGTATTGCCGGCCGCACCGCGAAGCCGCCGCACGTGAGAACCAGCCACGCCGGCGGGTCGTCACGTCGCGAAGCCCGCGCGGCGCGGACGAGCACGACCATGGCCGCCGCGATCGTCACCCCGAAGAGCGCCAAGACCAGTGGGACGGCCCAGTCTTGGCGGACCCACGCCGAAGCCTGCAGCACGACAATGACCACGAAGGCGACCGCACCTCCGATCATCGGCGCGCGGGATGGGCTGGGCCCGGGACGCGCAGCATGCATGGCGACGTTGTACCACCCCGCACCGCCCTTGCGAATCCCATGATCAGCCGCCCGCGCCTGCCAACACACCTTCCGTCCGGCGCGATCGGACCTGCTGGTCGCGTACGAACCACGCTGCAGACCGGCCGCGGCCATCACCTGTATGCCCCGGCACACTGGTGTCAAGATCGGCATCCACGTGGGAGAACCTCAAGGGCATCCGGGTCCGGCCGCGGTCCGAGCGCTGGCGAGACCCTTGTGACGACCCATCGTGAGTAGCGGAAGCGAGACGCCGGTCGACGGTGGCTGCAGGATCGAACCCTCGAGCGTCCGACCCATACTCGTCTGCCACGCCTGGTGGTGCATCGAAACCCCTACCGTGTCCGGCTCATCTGCCTTCGCGGCTATTGAACTCCGCCATGCCCGTACAAAAGTTTCGCCGGCATCGATCGCGGTGATGCAGGTCCGGATCGAGGCGGTGTCGGCGGGACGGCTGTCGACTTTTCATGTGGTTGCCATGCCTCCTGTGGCGTAGGCGAGTGCGGCGCCGGGTTGGCGGCGTGGCAGGTGGTACAGCCGCAGGGTGTTGACCGCGCGGGCGGTGCTGGTGAACCAGCCGGTGAACCGGGTGGTGTTCGGTCTGGCGACGGTGGCACGGCCGACGATCTGCGGCTGTGGCCGGGACGGACCGGGTGAGGGTGGTGTGGTGTGCGGTGTGTTCGTGGTGGGTTGTGGTGCGGGGGCTGGGGCGCGTCGGGCGACGTGTAGCGCGTGCAGGGCTTGCCGGGCGGGGGTGCAGGTGCCGTGCTCGCTGGCGCAGCGCAGGTTGGTGCAGTCGCCGGTGGGGCCGCGCTGGTGTTCGGCGGCGACGTCGAACGCGGTGCGCCAGAGCAGGACGTCGACGACGTCGGCTGGGACCGGCACGTCAGCGGATGGGTGGGTCCGGTGTGTGGTGGCCAGGGTGAGCATGGTCATGGCGTGGTCTCCTGCGTTGCGTGCGTGTCCGGGCAGCCGTTGTCGCCGGCCGCGGCGGGTCGTCCGGTGGCGGCACACAGATCGACGCTCGACTTTGCCTCGCAGGTCAAGTCGTCGTGGTCGCTCCTGTCGGGTGCGGGGGTCCGGACCCGCCGACCGCCCGCACCAGGGCCGGTGGCGGGGTCGGCGGGAGCACGTGACGTTGCATGGGCGGGAACCTGCGCTGTGCGTGAACGAGGAGACGTTTCTTGCTGCTCGCGCGTGGGGCTCTGTCAGTCGTCGTCGGGGTATCTGCTGGGGTTGGTCGCCGCGTGTGGGCCGTGGTCGGAGGGCAGTTCGTGCAGGCGTCGGCGGTGGCCGGGGTCGGCGGTGAGGGTCCAGACCGGGCCAGCGGGGTCGTGGCTGTGCACGGCGGTGGCGATGGGCATGGCGGTGTCGAGCCCGGCGAGGAGATGTAGGAGGTTCGTCTCGCGGTCGCGGCTGGGTACCCACAGCAGGACGGGGTAGCGGGGGCCGAAGGCGGCGAGGCGTTCGTAGCCGCGGAGTTTCGCGATGACGCGGGCGAGGTTTTCGGTGCTGTTGTCGTGTTCGAGGAAGAAGCCGGCGGTGCGGTGTTCGGCGTGCCAGATGCCGTGGCCGTCGGGGCGGATGTCGGCCAGGGTGTAGACGTCGGTGGCGTGCTGTTCGGACCACCAGCGCCGTAGTTCGGTGCCGGGCTGGTGGCGGGAGGTGGTGATCAGGTCGATGAAGAACTGGTTGGCGCCGATGAGGTGTGCGGCCTTGCGGCTGGCGGCGATGCGCCGGGCCCGTTCCAGGGAGGTGCGGGGCGCCCTGGGTTGGGCTTGGGTGGGGTCGGGGTTGTGGTAGACGGTCGGGAACATCTGCAGTCCGACCGGTCCGAGGGCGTAGAGGTAGGGCACGGCGGTGTTGGCGGGGTTGGCCAGGGCGAAGCGGTGCAGGATGTCGAGGCGGTGCAGGATGGTCAGCCGCCGCTGGGCGGTGCGTAGCCCGTCGAAGAACGCGGACGCGATCTGGGGGGCAGACAGCAGGTAGTGCTCGGCGAGCAGGGAGAGCAGGGCGCGGTCCCGCGCGGTGATGCGCCGGTACACGGCGAGCGGGTCGGGTCGGGCCGAGGGCGGCGGTACCCGGGGCTTGGCCTTCGATAGGGAGTTCGACGGGGGACCGGCAGGGCTGAACCTGTTCGGGTCGGGCCGGTTGGGGGACATGGGTCCTGGTGCTCCTTGGGGGAAGGGGGACCCCTCCCTTGGAGGGGTGTCTGGCCGGTGAAGGTCGCCGGATCGGCCGCTGTCAGGGCGGTGTGCTGCACTGACAGCGCAGGTCAGGCATGGTGATACGGGTCCGCGCGGTGAGGGGTGACGAGCCGCACGACGAGCCGGTCGACGACCCGGTGCACGACGCCCGCTGACAGCGGATCCCCGCTTGGCCTGCCTGGTCGGCGGCCGCCGTCATCGGGTTCGCGGAGGGGTCGCTCAACGCGTCATCGATACCGCTGGAATGCCGCGGCGATGCGACCACGGAGGCCTGCCCGGTCATCAGGACGGTTCGGTGGACGCGCCTTCAGGAGTCGAGGCTGAGGTTTGTTGGCGGCGACAGCGCGGACGGTGGTGCAGGGCCTGGTGGTGCAGGGCCTGGAGGGCGGTCTGCTCGTCGCGCCTGGGCGGGCGCGCCGGCCCGGCACCAGCATGTCCCTGCGCACGGCGGTGGTTTGAGTATCCCCCGGGTCGCGGAGAGCCGGCCGCGGCGGCGAGGAGACGTCCGGGACGGGTGGGGCAGGTACTGGCGGGGCAGCACCCGGGATAGCCGACGCTCGAGGGCCCTGGCAAGCGGGCCACCGGGCTTATCCCGGTTCGAGCACGACCCGGCATGTCCGGATCACCCATTGATCCTCTGCGCTGGGTCGGACGGCCCTGCATCCCCCTATCGGGTTTTGTGAGCCGTGGCGAACGACCCTGCCGCTCACAGCCGCTCACAGCCGCTCACAGCCGCTCACAGCGGCGGGCGGCGTCGCTCGTAACCCACTCACAGCCCTGCTCGGCGCCGTTCTTCGACCATCGGGGACCCGGCCCGGCGCCGGCCGTAGGCAATCAGGGCGGCAAGGCCGACGCAGCAGCGGTGACAGCGCCGCGAGGAGCACGCCGCCGACCGGCAGGCCGAGGGTGGGGTTTGGGCGGGGTGGGGTGAGGGCGGTCGCCGCGACGACCCAGGCCGGGTCGTCGAGCCGGGCCCGGACGATCAGCTCCCGCCACATTGCGTCCAACGCCGCCCAGTTCCGGCGGTGTGCGGCCAGCCAGGTGCGCAGCGCGTCCAGGCTGACCACGCCGTCGGGCAGGCCGAGGTCGGGGTCGTGGCCGGTGTGATCGATGCTCAACGGGTCCGGGCCGGTGGCCAGCGCGGCGAACGCGGCGTCGACGCGCGCACAACGGTGCGGACGGCCACCCCCATCACCCCCATCACCGGCGTCGGTGGCGTCGGCGCGGTCAATGTCGGCGGGACCGTGACCGGACACGATGCGGGCCGTGCCGATGGCAGTGTCCCCGCTCGTGGCGGCGATACCGCCGGCCGTGTCATCGGTCGTGTCATCGGTGGCCGGGTGGGTCGTGGCGTGGTCCGGGATGGTGGACAGGGGCATGTCACAAGCTCCCCGTGACAGTGAAGATCGTGAATTGACATCACGCGGGTTGTCACGGCGGCGTCCGGGATGTCATCGCGCCACGGCGCGCTCACAGGTCACCGACAGTGCTGGTCAGCGGTGTATCGAGGCGGTCGGCGTCGTGACGTGTCACAACGCCGGCGGCGTGTCACACGATCTTTGACATCGACTTTGATCGTTGACATGAATGCCTGTCACAGCGGTTGAGCTGCACGTTGACACGAAGGATGACAGCGCGCCCCTCCCCGGTCGGCGGGCCGTGCCAATACCCCGCCCACGCGCGGCGGTCCGCCGCAGCCCTCATCACCCGTACTGCGGCAGATGCCGTCGGCGCTCACGGCACCTCGCCATGCTCCTACCCGCCAGCCGTGACACGCCCGCATGTCACAGAAGATCACCGATTGACATGCCGCCCGTGTCACAGAAGATCGTCGATTGCCACCTGATCGTGTCACAGAAGATTATCGATCAGTGTGAACGGCGTGTCACCGATGCGCCCCGACGTCTGCTGGATGCGGAAGCGACCGCCCCCTTGCCCTCCAGCACCTGCATGCGCACACCGCCGAGATCCGCCTCGCGCTGTGAGCGCCTGTGAGCGGGGTCCTCCTCGCACTGTGAGCGGCTGTGAGCGGGTCCACTCACGCTGTGAGTGACTGTGAGCGGGTGGGGGTTGACAGGCGGGGCCGCTGTGAGCGGACGCCCGCCTGAATTCGACCACGTTCGGTATCTGTGAGCGTGCGCAATGCGGCTGTGAGTGGGTGTTGGGCTGCTGTGAGCGGCTGTGAGCGGCTGTGAGCGGCAGGGGCGTTCGCCACGGCTCACAAAACCGGATAGGGGGATGTCAGCGCTTCGCGCGCGGCGCGCCGCCACACGGTCAAGCACCCGGTGAACCCGGCGACCGCCGTCCTGCACCGCCCGTCTCGGGCGGCTCCCGCATCCCACCCCACCACGCAAGGGACACCCCATGCACCCGCAGCCCGCCCACACCCACACCCACGGCGCCCAGCAGCCGTCGGCGTCCGCGCACCGGCCCGCCTGGACAGCCGAACGGATCCGCGCGCTCGGCACGGTCACCACCGTGCCGACCGCCGCCGCCATCTTCGGCCTGTCCCGCTCCGTCGCCTACGACCTCATCAAAACCGGCACCTTCCCCCTACCTGTCCTGCGCTTCGGCCGCCGCTACCGCATCCCCGTCACGGCGATCCTCACCGCCCTGCACATGCCCACCGAACCCGACCCACCGACGACTTGATTCCCGCCCCGAACCACGCGTCGATCAACACCACGAACCCACAGCACCGCCACGCCAGCACCCGCAACGAACCACCAAGGAGTCAACCGTCATGGCGGAAGGATCCATCGCCAAATACTGCCCGTGCCGCGACCGCGACGGCCGACGGCTCAACGGCAACTGCCCGAAACTGCGCCGGCCCGGCGGCTCGTGGAGCCCCACCCACGGCCGGTGGGCCTACCAACTGGAACTCCCACCCACCGCGGCCGGGGTCCGCCGCCAGCTGCGCCGCCGCAACTTCGACACCCGCGACGACGCCCTCACCGAACGCGGCCAGGCCCAGGAACTGCTCGCCCTCGCCGGCACCAACGCCACCCTCGCCACCGAGATCGCCGACCTGCTCAGCGGCCTCAAAGCTGGACACCCACTACCCGACCGGGACCAGATCGCCCGCCGTGTCCGCGCCGGCATCCCCACCACCCAATCCACGCCGACGGCCGAATACCTGCAGCAGTGGCTACGCCACCGCCAGATCGAACCGACCACGCGGGTCTCCTACGAAGGGCACATCCGAAACCACCTCACCCCGCACCTCGGCCACATCCCGATCGACGAACTGCGGGTCGTACACATCCAGGCCATGTTCGATGCCATCGCCGACCGCAACACCGAAGTCGACCTCGCCCGCCAAAGCGACGACCCCGCCGTCCGCGCCAGGTTCAAAGGCCTCCGGATTACCGGCCCCGCCACCATGCACCGCATCCGCGCCACCCTGCGTAAAGCCCTCAACGACGCCATCCGCACCCACCGGCTCATCGAGTTCAACCCCGCCGCCCACGTCGAACTACCCTCCGGGAAACGCCCGAAGGCGAAGGTGTGGACCAAAGCCGCCATCGCGCACTGGCGCGCCACCGGCGAGCGCCCGAGCAAGGTGATGGTGTGGGTGCCCGAGCAGGCGGGCCAGTTCCTTGACTACGCCGAGGCGCACGACATCATGCTCTACGCCCTGTTCACGCTGATCATGCACCGTGGCCTGCGCCGCGGTGAGGCCGTCGGTCTCCGGGACTGCGACGTCGACCTCGACGCCGGCACCATCACCTTCTCCGAACAGGTCACCACCGTCGGCTACCGGGCCGTGCGCAAGAAGGTCAAGAGCGAGGCCGGTGACCGTACCCTCGCCCTCGACGCCGCGTCCATCGCCGCCCTCACCGAATACAAGGCGATGCGCGACCGGTGGCAACTCGTGTCCGGCGACGAGTGGCCCGCCACCGGCGACTTCTTCGTCAAACCCGACGGCACCCCGTGGCACCCCGACCACGTCAGCGACCGCTTCGAAGAACTCGTCGAAGCCGCGGACCTGCCGCCGATCCGTCTGCACGACCTGCGGCACTGCGCCGCCACCTACCTCAAGGCGACCGGCGCCGACCTCAACGACATCAAGGAGACCCTCGGCCACTCATCGATCACCATCACCGCCGACACCTACACCTCAGTCATCCAGGAACTCGAAACCGAACGAGCCAAAGCCGACGCCGCCGCCGCGCTCGTCCCACGAGCAGCACGCACCGAACCCGCGACCAGCAACGTCACCCCGCTACGGCAGCGCAGCAAGACCGGCACCCGCAGCAAGTCGCCGAACCGGCGGCCACGTTCAACGGATATCGAGGCCGAAGCGGGGTGATATTGCGGCTACGCCCGGTAGGCGAACCGAGCAACTCCGGGCAATTCCGAGCAACCACATCCAAGAACGTCATCATCTTTGCGACGTTTTCGCAGGTCAGAGGGTGGGCCGCCAGGGACTCGAACCCTGAACCTACGGATTAAAAGTCCGCAGCTCTGCCATTGAGCTAGCAGCCCGAGGCCCTCAGATTACCTGACAGTGGCCTGAAGGCTCGCATCAGTTAGGGCCGTGGCCAGAAGGCTTTGCGAGGACCAGCAGTGCGACGAATCCGGTGGTCAAGCGGCCCTTTGCTGCGCGGCGCTTACGGTTGGGGCCGTCTTTGGCTGCCGTGATGTGGCCAACCCATCCGACGGCAGCAGTGGCGGGGTCGCCCAGCTCGCCGACCCCCACGATTCCAGCGCCGTCGCGCAAACCGCCACCGTCGCGTTGCTCGACCTCGCGGACTGGCGGGCCGACCGGCTCGCCCGCAGTGAACGCCAGCTGCGGCCGGCCGAGGTCCGCCTCATGCTGCAACGCCGCCCGGCAGGACGCTGCCGTGCGGGTACCGGTCGGTTCAGCTGGCTGGTTCAGCCGGTTGGCTCAGGTGATGACGGTGCGGTATCCGGCGTCCAGGAGCAGCTCGATGCGGTCGTGCGGGGACTGTCTGACGACGCCGTCGATGGTGGTGACGCGGCCCCAGGACTGTGGTCGCCAGGTATGGGCGTCGAGGATGAGGGTGCTGTGGTCTACGGTGCCGTGGCCGTGGTCATGTTCGGCGTGGACCGCGATGCCGGGGCGGCCGGCCTGGTCGATCGTCGGCCCGTCGAGCCGTAGACCGGGGGTGCTGCACAGGACTGCAAGCGCGGCCTGGTGCTGTGCCATGGTCGGCAGGATGTGTCGGTACCGCAACGCGATCGCTGCCAGGACGTAGGTCGCCCGCCGGTCGTCGGGGTCCCACATCGCGATCTGCCTGGCCAGGGTGGCGGGGTCAGTCGACCACGCCGACGCCGCCAGCCACAGGTCATACCGCGGGTCAGCCGGATCTGACGGATCAGCGAGCGGCACGACGGCGGGCCGGACGAACGGGTAGGGTTCGCGCGGCTGCCAGTCGGGCACATCCCACGAGCGTTGCCACAACCCGAAGGTCGGCATGTCGGTCGACTCCCACGTGGCGACGTCGGTCTGTTCCAACGGCTGATACCACGCTGAGGAGCCGGGGTCGCGCTGCCAGAAGTCAGCCTGCCGCACCAGCCGGGTGGCGAAGAACCTGTATCGACCGGGCGGCATCACGACCCGGCTGCCGTCCAACTTCCACGGCGACGGACCAGCCCACACCTGTGTGACGGCGGGCGCCAGCGGAATCGCGGCCGGCGCGGGCAGCAACCTGATGCCGATGGGCGTCGTGCCGGGTTGTGGTGCTGGGTCGGGGCAGAACGCCGGGCGTGGCCGCAGCTGCGCCAGTGTCACCGGGCGATCCGGATCTCCCTGCGGACGACCGACGTTGCTGGCCCCACCGATGGACAGGGAAGCGGCGAGCGCTGCCGCTGCGGCTGTGGTCCGGGTCCGCCACCCGGCGGGCGCCCGCCTGCCGGGATGCCGGTCTGGGCGCGTGGACGGCGGCGCGGCGGCGGGTCCGCCGTCTAGGCGGGTACCGCGACTGGTCATGTGGCTCGACTCCAATGGAGATGCTCGTGGGGGAAGGGATCAGCTTCGGCAGCGCGCAGGAACGGGACGACCGCGCGGCAGTGGACCGGCAGCCGGGCGACATCCGGCTGATCGGGGACTATCCGGCGGGTTTGCGGGCGACGACGCCGTAGACACCGAGCTGCTCCACACCGAGCCGCACACCGGCCTCGACGTTCGGGGTGGTGTCCGGATCGGCGTGCGGGGTGGTGTCGGGGCGCCAGTCGGCGACGCCGACGAGCCCGGGGGCGACCGGTTCCAGGCTGGCGGTGAACGCAGTGATCCCGGTGCGGCTGCGTGGGTGGTAGCCCGGGGCCAGGGCCGGCAGGGCGGCGCGTTGTTCGGCGGTGAGGAAGTCGGCGGTCCCGTGGCTGAGGACCAGGAAGCTGCCCGGGGCGAGGGCGTCGAGCAGCGCGGTGACGATGCGGTGCGGGTCGATGTCGTCGGGCAGGAAGTGCAGCACTGCCACGAGCAGGAGCCCGATCGGCTCGGTCAGGTCGAGGATGGTGTCGGCGCGGAGGTAGTCGAGGATCGCTGCGGGGTCGGCGAGGTCGGCGTGAAGGTAGGCGACGGTGTCCGGGATGGTGCTGGTCAGCAGCGCTCTGGCGTGGACGAGCACGAGCGGGTCGTTGTCGACGTACACAGTCCGGCAGCCCGGGTCGACGGCCTGGGCGATCTCGTGGGTGTTGCCCGGTGCGGGCAGGCCGGTGCCGATGTCCAGGAACTGGCGCATACCCTGCCCTGCCACGTACCGCATCGCCCGGCCGAGAAACGCCCGGTTCGCCAGCGCCGCGGCCTTGACCACCGGGTGCGCCACGGCGATCGCATCACCCGATGCCCGATCGGGGGCGAAGTGGTCCTTCCCGCCGAGCCAATAGTTGTAGCGCCGGGCTGGATGCATCACCGACATGTCGAGCTGGGTCCGAGGCCCGTCGCTGGGCGGTGTGGGCGGGAGCGGCTCGCCGGGCGTGCCCGGCTGCTGGGAGGTAGGCATGATGACGTTCCTGGTCGGTAGTGGTCTGGGTGTGGGCGGTCATCGCTGAAGCCGCGCCGGGACGACCGCGCAGCGGATGCGGTCCATCGGCGGGCCGTGAGGGCGGGAAGGGCCGGTGCAGCGCCCACCACACCGGCCCGCCATCAGGCGCCCCGACTTGCGTTGGTGACACCTGCAGTCCCGTTCGCGTCGGCGGCGGCCTATCGGATCGAGGCCAGGCTGGACCGGTAGCGGCTGCCGGTCTGTGATCAGCGTTGTCGTGACGAGCTCTGGCCCGCGGTGGCCCGCGTGGCCCGGTGGTATGCCTCGACGATCGTGTTGTTGATCCGGCCGAGGTCGCGCACCTCGTAGCCGGCGGCGCGGGCCCAGTCCCGGATGGCGGTGTTGGCCGCTCTGCGCTGGGCGGCGGCGTTGCTCAGCCGACCGGCCGGGCTTGCCCCCGGACGGCCGGTGCTCCGGCGCGGGCGGGTCCGCCGGGCCGTTCCCGGCTCGGCACCGCGAGCTTGCTGCTGCGCGGCGAGGTTCGCGGCCCGCACGTACGGGGTGAGCGCTGCCCGGAAGTCTGCGGCGTGCGCTGCGGACAGGTCGATGGTGTAGGCGGTGCCGTCCAGTTCGAACGGGACGGTCTCGTCTCCTGGGCTCCCGTCGAGGTCGTCGAGAAGGGTGTACGAGGTGCGTGTCGCCATGGGTGTGTGCCGTTCGTGTCGGAATTCGTGGAGGGCTTCGCGGCCGGGTCCGTGTCGTGGTTCGTTGCGCGGTCGGCACTGATGTCGTGCGGTCGATCCGCGTCACCGCCTGGCGATCTGGATTGGTGGGCAGGTCCGTTCCGCGTCGCGTCGCGTGCGGCCAGGAGACGGCGGATCGTGCTGTGGCGGCGGCGCCGCGCAGCAGGTCGGGATGAGCTCCGCGTGCTGTGGCGGGTGGTCGGGGTGCTGCCGGGTCGGCTGGTTGGACTGCTGGTGGATCTGTTGGTGGGTCTGCTGGTACAGACGTCGGCGGCGCGGGCGATGGTGGCTGGGCCGTAGGCGACGGCGACACCGATGCAGTACCGGCGTGCGCGGGCGTCGAGGCCGGTGAGCCGGACGCTGGTGGTTGCTGCCTGCAGGGTCGCGGCGACGATCGCCGCGCCGGTGTCCCGCACGATGCGCACGTCACGGGCCGGCGCGTAGGTCGGCGTCCACGGTGCCCGGCTCGGCGCCGGGCCGGCGGTCACCTCCACCGGTTCGCGAGCGGGTACGAGCGTGGCGATGGCGACCGCCACGACCGCGGTCGCCACGGCGGCACCCGCACAGACGACAACCGTGACGAACGTCCAGTACGGCCACGACCGCCGCCCGGCCACCTCTCGGCGACGCCGCACGGGCCGCGGCCGTGATCCGGCCGGGACCGGTACCCGCTCCTGGTCGCTGCGTTCGGCGCCGAGACGTTCGACGAGGGCCGCGAGTTGCGCGACCAGCGGATGGTCCTCGCCCAGGCCGGTGACTGCGGCGGGCAGCAGCTGCGCCGCGAGGAGCCGGGCCCCGTCATACCCGCCGAGGTCCATCCGCAGGTGCGTCAGTTCCACACCGACACGGACCACGTCGGCCGGGCCGGTGCCGTACTCCTCGACGAGATACGTGTAGCCGAGGGCCAGGGCGGGTTCCGCTGTCCCGGGCCGGCCACTGGCGGCGGTGACCGCGGCGGCGCCGGCCATCGCCAGCAGCGCCGGCCACCGCGCCGGGTCCCGCGGCCGCGGTCGTTGCTGGACGACGTCCTGGTAGCAGGCCGCGGCCTCGTCCAGGCGGTGTTGCGCGGTCAGCAGCCGCGCCCGGGTGACGGCGAGCATCGCAGCCTGGTACGGGCCGAGACCGGACCACGTACCGAGGTCGGCGACCACGTCGGCGGCGTCGTCGACCTGACCGAGGGCCAGCATCGCGTCGGCGAGCATCCGGACCGCGTCCACGGCGTCAACAGGGTCAACCGCAACGCGGTGCTCGAGCCTGGACCGGACCTCGACAAGAAGCTGGTACGCGCCGGCGAAGTCGTACGCCTCCAGCAACACCCCCGCCTGATCAACGAGGTCGGTCACGCTCTCCGACGTACGGTGCCGGCCACCGCCGCGCATGACGGCGCCGACGCCGCCGGCACGGACCTCCGCATGTCTGGGCTGCCTCACGACGGCCGGTCCTCTCCCGCAGCAGTGGCTTCGGGTCGAGGGTCGTCGGCGCGGCCGGAAGGATCGACAAGGGCGATGTGATGGCCGGCGCCGATACCCGCAGCGGCGCCGGCGGTGTGCCGGCGGGCGTACAGGAGGCCGGCGACGCCGAGCGCACCCGCATCCTTCGCGAAAATCCTGGCTGCGCTGAGCAGTCGCCGGGCACGCTCGGTCTGCGACACCTCGACCGCGACAGTGTGGTTAGCGCCGGCGCGGGCCGCCGTACGCGCACCGCCTGCCGTCAGCGCCTCAGCCAGCACCCGCTGAGCTCGCAGCGTCGCCCAGTCGGAGTTGCCGTGCAACTGCCGGGCCGTGGCGGCCCCGTACCGCGCCCACCGCACCGCCAACGCTGTGCTCGCACTACGGTCGGCGGCTCCCGCACCGTTGACGAGCAGGCTGGCCCACAACGTCGCTGCCTCGCCCCGCACGGCATCCGGCAGTGCCGACTCCGGCACCGCGGTGAGATGCGGCTGCAGGAGCGCCGAGGCGCTCACCGTGTCCCCGGCGAGCAACGCCGTGTACGCGCGGTCCAGGGCGTGCCGCAGCTCCGGGTTGGCTGCCTTCATGACACGCCGCCGCTCGTCGGCGGGGTGTCCAGCCCGGCACTCGACGCTGCGGTCCATGACGTCCTCGCGGGTACCGGCATGACCGTCCGCGGTGGCGAACTGCACGGTCGCCGCGAACCGGGTCCGCACGGCACGGAACTGGCGGCAGGCGGGCTCGTTGGCAGCACCCCTGAAGGCTTGCTGGCGTGTGCCGGTGACTGCGACGCCCGTTGAGCGGGTACCTCAGCCGTCCTGTGACGGATCATGAACAGCATCGCGGGTAGCAGGACGGCAGCCAGCAGGCCGGCGGAGACAACCAGTGCGGCGGTAGTGGTGCGTGCCGGCGCGGCGTTCCACCTGCTCGTGTCAGGTGCGGGCCCGCCGGTGTCGGGTGTGCTGGACGTGGGTGGGTGCGCTGTGTTCATCGCGTATCCGCCGTGAACGGTTCCTCGGATCGGGCATCGTTGACGATGATGTGCGCGGCGGATGTCGCGGTGCCTCGGCCGGCGCAGTGTCTGGCGACGGCGGCCGGGTTGAGGGCGGTGCGGGTCCAGACCTGCACGCGGGCACGGCGTTGCCCGTCGTCGTCCGGCACGACGTGGATGGTGTGTGCGGTGATGTCGGGGTGGGCGTCGAGCGTTTCGCGGAGCGCGGCGACGGTTACCCTGGCGCCGGCGGGGTCGAGGTAGTGTCTGGCCGGTTCGAGGCGCCGCAGGGTGAGGTTGCCGTCGGTGTCGAGGGTGCCGATGTCGCCGGCGGTGCGCCAGGCTCCGGCGGGGGTGCAGGGCAGGTCGGCGCGGTGGCTGGTGGCGCCGCGGCTGCTGGAGGCCTCGATGAGCCCGGCGACACCGTGCGGTGTCGGACGCCCGCACGGGTCGACGATCCGCAGGTGGATGCCCGGCAGCGGGGTCAGGACGTTCGGCGGTCCGCCCGCACGGCTGAGAGCCCCGTCGTAGGCGGGGGCGTGGTACCAGGCGGTGACGGCCGCGCCGGCGTGGGTGGTGAGCGCGGCGAGGTAGCCGGTGTTGACCGCAGGTACCGCGGCGGGCACGACGACGCGGCGCAGCGCCCGGGTGGCGACCGGAAGCCAACCGTCGATCGCCTCCTGGTGTCTGATCAGCGCGATGAGCTGCTCGGCGGCGAGGACCGCCCAGTCGGCCCCGGTCTCCACGGCGGTGGCGAGCCAGTCGTCGGGCTCGAACTCGTGCCGCAGGACGATGGTGCCGCCTGCGAGGAGTTGCCGGACGGCGGCCTCGAAGATCGCGGCGGCGTGCAGAGGCGCAGTGATGAGTGCGGTGCCGCCGCTGGTGAGGCCGATCGCATCGCCGAGCCGGCGGTCGGTCGGCGGGACGCCACCGGTGACACAAATGTGGCGGGCGCCCGGCTCGGCGTGCAGGTACGCGCGCCACGGACGGCAGGTGTGGGCCACGCCGGTCGCCCGCTGGACAGCGGCGTTGAGGGTCTTCAGCCGCGCCGCTGCCGGAACCGGCAGCGGGATACCACCGGTCAACCAGACTCCCAGTGCGGCGGCCATGGTCGCGGCGTCGGGCCGGGCGGCGACCGGCACGATCGTCTGATCGGCGGGGCGGTGCACCGCGTCCTGATACGCCAGCTGCCACAGGTCGGCGAACGTGGTGCTGCGGTGCCGGTCGATGATGGCGACGCGGTCGGGTTGGGTGGTGGCGAGGTGATGGAACCGGGCGGTGATGTCCCGGACGGTGGCCGAGGCTGGCGCGGCGGCTTCGGTAGCGCTGGTCATAGTCATGGTCATGGCCGTGGTCTGCTCCAGGTCGGCGTATGGCGAGGTGCGACGAGCCGTACTGCGGCGGCGGCGGCGACGCTGCGGTGTGGACGGCGAGGTGTCACGGCAGCAGCTCGGTCCAGACGGCTATGAGGTCCGCCAACCGGCCCGCGTCGGGTTGCTCGCGACCATGCGGAGCGGTACACACGGACCGGTGCCGCGCCGGGGCCATGGCCAAGATGTGGATCAGGGCACTCGCGTGCGTTCGGGTAGGGTCGACGGATTCCGGAAGCAGCTGGTACGCCTGTTGGATGTGCTGCTGCGCCTCGGCGATTCGCTGGCAACCGGCGAGTAGGCCGACGAGTTGCAGCACCAGGGTCAGCCCGGCGGGGTCCTGCGCACCGAACTTGTCGATCCAGGCGTTCCAGCCGGCGGTCGCCTCCTGAACAGCAGCGGCGCAGCGGCCCGCGCCGTGCAGTTGGCCGGCGAGGGCGACCCGGGCGGTGAGGTGTGCGGCGGTATTGCCATGGTCGAGGTGCAGCTGGACCAGCTGACGCTGCAGCGTGCACGCCTCGCTGTCCAGGCCTCGGCTGTACAGCACCCAGATCAGCGCCTCGGTGGCCTCCACGGTCCGCGGATGATGCACACCGTGGAGCGTCCGGGCGGCGTGGTAGGCGTACCTCGCCCAGACTGTCGCGTCCAGGAACTCGTCAGCGGCCGGCGCTGCCGTACGGGCGTAGCGCATCGCGGTCTCGATGAGGGTGGCGTCCGGCAGCTGCGTCGCCGGGTCACGGCCGGCGAGGGCGACATAGCCGTTCAGCAGGACAGTCACGTCGTCGACCACATCGGCGCTGGCATCGATCGGCGTACCTGCGCGTATCAGGACGATGCGCGCCGCCTCGGCGGCTGTTGCGGTGCCCACGGGTCCTCTCCTTGCGATCGTTACGCGGATACAGCAGTGGTGCGGGGTGGCCCCGGCTCCCTGGGAGGCGCGAAGGCAGGGCCACCCCGCGTGGACGGCGGCGGCTTCGGCGGTGGGCCGTCCGCCGTCCGTCCGGCGCCCGGCCGCCGTCGATCGGGACGGGGGCGAGCGCTCGTTCCGGCGCCGCGCGCTGCTGCGACGCCCGGCTGTCGGCGTGGCTATCCGTAGACCGCGACTGCCGCCTCGGCGATCAGGTCGTCGGTAGCGGCGATCAACTGCTGGACCTCAGGCATGCCGCGTCCCACCCAGTCGACCAATGCTTTGAGTAGGCTGCGGACGTTCAGGCCGGTGCCGTCGAGGTACAGCTCGGAGGTCAGGTCGAGGGCGAGGATCAGGCCGGCGAGTGCGGCGGTCTGCGGGTCCGGTGGGGTGTGGCCGGTCAGGACGCTGCACAACCGGCCACGCACTCGGGCGATGACCCCGGTGTCCGTCGGCGGGTACCGGCGCCGGCCGCCGCTTAACCTGCGCCGCTTGACCTCCTGGACCAGGTCCCCGGCGTACATCCCGGCCGCAGTGCGGTCGTAGGCGTGCACGGCGATGGCCCGGACCGCGTCACGGACCGAGTGCGACCGCTGCGGCCGGTCCAGCACGGACGCGCCGCGGTGGCCGCCGAGTGTGCGGACGACCCAGTCGGCGACCGGATCGCCGGACACGTCGGCGTTGACGACGACGACCTGCGGACCGACGATCCGGATCCGCTCGACCGGCCGCAGCAGATCGTCGATCAGGGCCGCACCGGCCAGGGCCACGGCGTGCGCGGTCGGGTGGGTGAGTGGTTCGCCGGTTTCGGAGTGGGTGAGGAAGAACAGCTCGACCCGCAGCGGCTGCCGCAGATTCGGGGGCGGTGCCTCACCGATCGGGTAGGTCGGGTAGGTCATTGCCGGTCACCGCATCGACCGGGCCAGTTCACGCAACCGCCGGTGCGCCCCGCCGTACGCCGACGCCCCACGCAGGATCGCGGCATCGACAGCGGCGTGCATCGTGTACAGCGGGTCGCACACGTTCCCCGGCGCGGCCCGACCAGCCTGCGACACCAGCTGGTACGCGTCGAGGACGTCGAGACCGGTCAGTTCCGCGGTCCAGGTGACCAGGTCGTGCTGGCTGATCCGGAACGCGTCCTCGAGTGGCCGGGCGGCGCCGATGCTGATCAGCTGGTGGTCGGTTTCGATCCGCGGCCACGGCGTCGGCACGCCCTTGATGACGTCGACGGCGACCGTGACATGCATCGCGGTCTCTACCGCGACGCCGCACACCTCGCCCTGGCCCTGCCGGGCGTGGCCGTCGCCGAACGCGAACATCGCCCCGGGCACGTTCACCCCGAGGTACACGGTGGTCCCGGCCCGCAGCTCCGGGGTGTCGAGGTTCCCGCCGTGCTGGTCCGGGACGATCGTCGACCGCGCCTCACCACCGGCCGGGGCGACCCCGACGGTGCCGAGCATCGGATCCAGGGGAAGCTCCACCGTGTAGTCGGAGCGGCGGGCGTGGTAGTGGACAACGCCAGCGTCCGTGTCGATGGTGTACCGCCAGACGAGTTCCTCCAGCGGCGGCTGCAGCATGGCCGTGGTGTGGGTGCCGGTCAGGGCCCCGAAGTGCGGGAACGTCGCTGACATCCCCCAGTCCCGGGCTGGGGTGATGTCGATGAAGTGCAGGGCGAGGGTGTCGCCGGGTTCGGCGCCGGGGACCCGGAACGGGCCGGTGACCGGGTTGAACTGCGAGCACACCCTCGACGGCAGATCCTCAACGCTGCGGACTGCGCCGCCGAAACAGTCCTCCGTGCTCGTGGACAGCACCTGACCGGGCAGCACGTCAGCGATCGGATACCTGGCACCGCCGAACAGGTACGTCAGGTCCGACTCCGTCATCTTGTGCTCGACCACGCCGTTCACGCCGCGTCCCCCGTCCCCGGCATACCGGACAGCTTCGGCCGGCGCCCCGCCGCGTACAGGCCGATCAGGACGACGACACCGATACCGATCCAGACGAAGCCGAGCCGCTGCGCGGCGACGTTCGCGTTGACGACGACGTAGGCGAGGATCGCGAACCCAGCCGCGGGCATCAGCAGGTGCGACCACACGTTCCGGGACCGTTCGCGGATCAGGTAGTGCCACACCACGGCGACGTGCAGGACGAGGAACGCGGTCAACGCCCCGAAGTTGATCAGCGACGAGAGCAGGGCGATCCCGTCCGTGCGCCACGCCATGTACAGGCCGATCGCCACGGACAACACCCCGGTCAAGGCGATCGCGTTGCCGGGCACGCCGGACCGGACGGACACCTTGCGCAGGAACGACGGCAGCTGCCGGTCCCGGGCCATCGCGAACAACAACCTCGACGTGGCGACCTGCGCGACGAGGGAGTTCGCGACACCCCACGCGATCGCCGTCGCGACCGCGCACAACGTTGCCAGCCACGCCCCACCCGCCTGCCGGGCCGCGTCGTAGAACGCGACCCCGTCCGCGTCGCCGCCGGTGAGGAGCCCGGCCGGGTCGGGGACGAGCAGCGCCGCGACCCACGTCTGCACGATGAACAGCAACCCGGCCACACCGAGCGCCGCGGCCATCGCCCGGCCGATCTGACCCGGGCCGCCCTTGTTCTCCTCAGCCAGCATGGAGATCCCGTCGAAGCCCAGGAACGACAGCACCGCGATCGACACCGCACCGAACACCAGCGACCACGTGAACGTGTGGCTGTTGAACAGCGGCTCCCACGAGAACCCACGACCTCGCCCGTCCAGCAGCGCCCACACACCGATCACGAGGAACACCGCCAGAACGATGAGCGCGCCGATCAGCATGATCCGGGTGATCAGCGCGGTCATCCGGATACCCCGCAGGTTCACCACGGTGTTGAACGCCACGAACCCGAGCAGCCACGCCCACACCGGGATCGCCGGGACGGTGGCGTGCATCGCGACCGCCGCGATCAGGTACAGCAGGCTCGGGACGAGCAGGTAGTCCAGCAGGACCGCCCACCCGGCCAGGAACCCCACCCACGCGGCGATCCCCCTCCCCGCATAGTTGTAGACACTGCCCGCGAGCGGGAACGCCTTCACCATCTGCGCGTACGAGGCGGCGGTGAACACCATCGCCACCATCCCGACCAGGTACGTCAACGCGACCATGCCACCGGAGCCGCTGTACACCGACCCGAAGATCCCCATCGGCGCGATCGGCACCATGAACACCAACCCGTAGAACACCAGATCCTTGAACCCCAGCGACCGCCGCAACTCCGGCCGGTAGCCAGCCGTCGCGGCCTGACCGTTCACATCGATCGGTATCCGCTGTCCGGTACTCATGCTTCGTCCTCCCCTTGGGCAACGTCACCGCCGGCACTCCGGCCGGCGGGCATGGCGAATCACACGCATCACCGCCTGATGCGCGGATGCTGAATTGCTTTGCACGTATGACATCCAGGTCTGCCCGCCGTCCAAGCTGCAGCGGCGGGTGACCAATTGACCATCACGGTTCAACGCACCCACGTCGATACGTTCCATGCGGACAGACCTGTTGTCCGATCCGACGGTCACGAAGAGTCAGGCTGCGGAACAGAGACCTTGTCGCGGCGCTCGGCAAGTTCCGCGTTCGCCTTCCGCATGCGGACAATGGGAGTGTCAGCATGCGGAGCGTTGTGCGGCGAACACCCACCGGAGTGAATTGATAGATCTGCATTGTTGGCAGGCGCCGCCTGCACGCAACTAGGGATGGCCCATGCTGATCATCAAGGATCGTGCTATCGGTGAGGCAACGAGTCTGCCGTTCGAGGTTGTCGAGCGAAAGGGAATCGGGCATCCGGACTCGATGGCTGATCTGGTGGCTGAAGAGTTCTCCCTCCGTTACTCCCTGAGCGGCCTGGAGCGCTTCGGGGCGGTACCCAACCACTGGGTGGACAAGGTCGCCCTGATCGGGGCGGCGGCGAACGTCACGTTCGGCGGTTACAAAATTGCCAAGCCGATCTCGGCGTACCTGTTCGGCAAGGTCACACCAAGCGTTGGAGACGAGGCCTTGCCGATTGCAGACCTCTTCGAGTCGACGGTCAGAGACGTACTGGCCATCGCTACCGGAGACGAGTCGATCGCGGCGAATGTCCGCTGCCTTGTGGAGAACACCTCAGGCGTTGCTATGGACCACCCGCGGGGGTTCTACCGGCCGTCGACCGCCGGCGACTACAACGTCGCCATCTCGGAGCGGCGCGCCAACGACACATCGTTCTGCACTGCGTACGCGCCTGCCACCGTGACGGAGCGCTTGGCGATCGCGTTGGAGAACTTCGTCAACGATGCTGCGTTCCGCGACACGTTCCCGCTGGTCGGTTCTGACGTGAAAGTCATGGTGACCCGGGTAGGCGATCACGCCGACGTCACCATGTGCCTGCCGTTCCATCCCGAGCGCACCCCGACCTTCGAGCAATATCGCTCGACGCTCGCCCAGGCCGAGACCGCCGTGCGCGACTTCGCCGAACAGCAGATCCGCGCCTGGGCATGGGATGGGACGGTTTCGCTGGCACTCAACACCAAGGACCGCAACGGCGGTGCCTACCTGGCGCCGTTCGGGACGTCGCTGGGCAAAGGCGACTGCGGTCTGGTGGGGCGGGGGAACAAGTCCAACGGTGTCATCCCCGCCGTCCGCTGCACAGGCGTCGAGGCCATGGCCGGCAAGAATCCAATGCACCACACCGGCAAGCTCTACACACTCGCAGCGATGCGCATCGCCGACCGGGTGAACGCAGAGCTCGGCCTGTCGAACGAGACCGTCCTGCTGTCCCGCAACGGACACCTCCTGAGCCACCCAGCGTTCGTCGGCGTTCGCCTGGCCGCCGGCAGCACGAGCAGCGAACAGAAGGCTATCGGCGACATCGTCGACGACGTGCTGTCGAACCTGGACCTGCTGTCGAAGTGGCTGCTCACCACGTCGGTCATTAACCGGTTCCGGCGACCCGCGCTCAACGTCGAGGGCTGAGCCATGGACCTCACAGGCCACGACGTGGTGCTCGTGACGCTGGACTCGTGCCGGTACGACACGGCCGTCGCCGCGCAAACCCCGAACTTGGACCGGCTCAGCCGACTGCTGCGGGCGGAGACCTCCGGCACCTACACGCTGCCCGCGCACACCGCCTTCTTCACCGGCAACCTGCCCCGCCCTCTCGAGGGTGGCTATCCGCTCGGTCCCCACACTGTCGCCGCGATCTGGCGGTCGATGGCCGCCCGGCCGACGTCACGAACGGTCGGCATCGACTTCAACGGTCGGACCCTCATGGACCACTACCGAGCAAGCGGCTTCACGGTCATCGGAGCAGGTGGTGTGACGTTCTTCGACCCGGCAGAGCCCAACAACTGCCTGCCCGGCCTGTTCGACCAATTCCACTACTTCGGGCGCACCAATCGCGATGCCGGATCGCCAGCTGCCCGGGTGGCCAGCCGAAGCGACAATCTCACCTTGACGCATGCCGCCGAGCTGGGACGGCTATGCCGAGGCCAGGACCGGTTCTTTCTGTTCGTCAACTGCCCGAGCACCCACATCCCGTACACCACACCCGACAACCCACTCACACCCGCCGTGGTACCGCTGCTGGAACGGCTCTACGAGCTCCACGACAGTAAGCGCAGCGATCCGGCCGCCTTCTCGGAGGCCGAAGTCGGTGTCCTGCTCGGCTTGCAGAGGCAGGCGCTGGAGTGGGCCGATAGGCAACTGGGCTCGCTGTTCGGCAGCCTCGCCGGCCGGCGGGTGTTGGTCGTCGTCTGCGCTGACCACGGCGACGAGTTCGGCGAAGCGGGACGCTACGGGCATGCCCACGCCCACCCGACGATCACGACGGTGCCGCTGTGGTGCGGCTTGCTCGGCCGGTGACGTCGTGCCGCCCCTACCCTGGTTGCAGCATCCAGCGCTCGCCCGGCTTCACGGTGACGTACACACCCGGATCGGGATCTCGCCGAACAACCGGTCATTCCGCGTCGGCGTATTGCGTACCCATCTACTCACAGCTCTGCTGGGCCATGCCGTGGCGGAGCATCTCGGCACGACTGCGTACATCCATCTTCGCTGCGACGACACCGACAGCCAGCGGGCCGACATGACCAACCTCCCCGAACTGCTGGAGGAGGTAGGGCATGTCGCCGACATCGCCACGGCGCCTGTCCTACTGCACCAAAGCGAACGCGGCGATCGGTACCAGACGGCTGTCGAACAGCTCAACCGACTGGGAGTGCTCGACTGGGCCGTCGGCATGCCCTACCTGAACCTGGACGCCGCAGACCGAGTCGTACCACCTGTCTCCGGCACGGCAGTGGTGGTGAACATGTCGCTGTCCAATCACCGGCCCCGGAACCGGGTTCCGCTGACGCGGTCCGACGGCACGGCGTTATGGCATCTCGCATCCGTCGTCGACGACGTCGACCTCGGCATCAATCTGATCGTGCGCGGCACCGACAAGATCGACGCGGTGGGCATTCAGCACCGGCTGTGGCAACTGCTCGGCGGTGGGCAGCCTGTGGCCTACATGTTCGTGCCGAAGTTGCGGGATGCCAACGTGACCCCGGTCCGCGTCGTAGACCTGACATCGGCACTCATCCGCCCGTCTGCGATCCGGTGGTACCTGACCGAGCCCTACCTCACCGAGGGCCGGCCGCCGCAGAACTTCCAGCATCTGGTCGAGCGGCTGAGACCTACTCTGCCGGTCCCCCGTGACTCGTCGTTCGACCTGGCCAGGCTGGCGGCATTCGATCGGAAGATGTCCGCTGTGCTGGGGCCGGCGGCTGGCGCTCGCGAACTGATGCGGATCGTCGGCACGGAACACCGTGGCCTGGTCGACCGAGTCTGCGCCGAGCATCGTCGGCCGCTCACCGACCAGGTCGCGGCTTACCGGAGCCTCACACAGCAGCGAGTTCCGCCGCAGCACGCAGCCGGTTCAACGTCCGAGCCCGGCCCAGTACTTCCAGCGACTCGAACAACGGCAGCCCCACCGACCGGCCGGTAACCGCCACCCGGACCGGCGCCTGTGCCTTGCCCAGCTTCAGCCCGTGCGCCTCGCCTACCGTCAACAATGCGGTCTTCAACTGCTCCGCATCCCACGTCGGCAACGCCTCGAACGCAGCGATGACGTCGCCCAACACCCTGGCGTCCTTACTCGCCTTCGCCCACGACGCCGCATCCATCTCAACCGTGTCGAGGAACAGGAAGTCGACGTTCGGCACGATCTCGGCCAGCAGACCAATGCGGGTCTGAGCCAGCGGCGCGACCGCGGCGAACACTGCCGGGTCGTATGCGTCCGACTGCCACGGTGGCTTCGTGATCCCGAACCCGGCCTCCGCCTTCTGCTCCGCGGTCACGAACGGTCCGATCAGCCATGGCGCGCACGCCTCGACGAAGTCCTCCACGCTCAACGCCCGGATGTACTCGCCGTTGAACGCTGTCAGCTTCTTCACGTCGAAGAACGCCGGCGCCGAGTTCACCTGGTCGAGACGGAACTCCTCCTCGATCACCGACCACGGCACGATCTCACGGTCACCGGAAGGAGCCCAGCCGAGCAGCATCAAGTAGTTGCGCATCGCCGCGGCGAGGAAACCTTCATCGCGGTACATCTCCAACGCGACCTTGTCGCGCCGCTTCGACAGCTTCTGCCGCCGCTCGTTGACCAGGATCGGCGTATGCGCCCACGTCGGCGGCCGGTGCCCGAGCGCCTCCCACAGCAACTGCTGCTTCGGCGCATTCGGCAGATGCTCCTCCGCCCGGATCACGTGCGTGATCCCCATGGTGACGTCATCCACCACGTTCGCCAGCAGGAACACCGGCGATCCGTTGCCACGAGCGATGACGAAGTCCTCGATCAGCTTGTTCTCGAACGTCGGCTCGCCGCGCACCAGGTCATGTACCACGGTCTCGCCCTCGTCCGGAGTGCGGAACCGCAACGCCCGACCGTCGGCAGCGGCAAGATCACGGCTGCGGCAGTACCCGTCGTAACCCGCGTACTGACTGCCTGAACGGGCCTGGACATCCTCACGGGTGCAGTCGCAGTAATACGCTCGGCCGGTGTCGAACAGCTGCAGGGCCGCTTTCGCGTGCTCAGCCGCGTACTCCGACTGCAGCAGCGGACCCTCGTAGTCATCAGGACCGACGCCGAGCCAGGCCATCGCCCGGATGATGCCCTCGGTCCACTCCGGCCGTGAACGTTCCGCGTCGGTGTCCTCGATCCGCAGCACCAACGTCCCGCCCGACTGTCGCGCAACCACCGAATTCAGCAGCAACGACCGGGCATTACCGACGTGGAACATACCCGTCGGGGACGGCGCGAACCGCACACGAATCGCGGAATCAGACATACCTACCAGCGTATCTGTATCAACGATGGCTCCGCACCCGACATCCTCACTCGCCGTCCTGCAACTCATCCCGCGTCGATGCACCGGATGTCCGTCTACGCCAACGACCTGGGCGGTCCCAATCAGCTGGTCGTACTTGCCGGCGGCGTCGGTATGCCGTGAGATCGGCGACGCCGGGGGCATGTTCAAAACCGATGACGATCGGCTGTTCGGGCGATGCATGGCAAGAACCATCTATCGACTGCCGAAGATCTGGCGGAGCACCTGTCTGGGTGTCCGCCGGGCACATGCCGTATGCGAGTTCGTACAGGCGAACGAGGGTGCCGGCAGCCGAGAGCGCGTGGTCACAGCGCTCGATAAGGTCTGGCGTTGGCCGACGCTGGGCCTTCTCGATCTTGCCGAGGAGGTCGCCGGAGACGTGCACGGCGGAACCGAGTCGAGCGAGGGAGTATCCCCGTAGCAGCCGCCAGGCGCGCACTTCGGCCCCGAGGTAGTGAAGAGAAGACTCGAAGGGCTTGAGTTCGGACGATATCTGCGCCAACTCTTCTCCTCCAGCCAATCTCGAATCGAGCTGAAATCGCGCAACCTCAGGCAGAGGATCCGTCGCAGTCTTCGGCAAGACTGGCGATCCATCACCCCTCTCGTAGTCTCGCGTTTACGGCTGGTGACATGGAACGATGTGGCTGTCTCCAGGCTGCTCCAAATCGAAGGATCGCTGGACCGTGGATGATCTCGGCGGGACACTGAGGCGGGCTCGGCAAGCCGCCGGGCTGAGCTTGGCCGGGATGGCGAAACGCACCGGGTTCTCCCGTAGCTACCTCGGCAATGCAGAGACCGGCGAGCGGGCAGTAACGCCCGCACTGATCCGGGCGTACCAGAAGGTGGTGGGGGACGATTTGAACAGGCGCGAGCTGTTGATCGGCGCCGTGTCCACGCTCGTGGCAGGTGGTGTGCCCGACGAGGCAAGCGACATCGCTGCGAGCGTCCGGGCCGAGCGGTATCACGTGCTCGCCTCTGCGCAGACCTCGCACGCCGTCGACAAGACCATCGCCGCGCTCGTCGCACGGGACACGCCGAGCTTGGCCGCGCTGACGAAGTGGGCGCAGAAGGGCAAGCCGGTGCTGCGGGTCAACGCCTCGGGCATCCTGGCGAAAATCGGCTCCCCGGTCCTGGACGGGCAGGTCGCCCGCCAGCTCGTCGCCGACGTCGAGGTACGCGAGTTGTACCTCACCGCGGTGGTCTCCCGCGTGCTCGGACTGCCGTGGGAGGACGCCGGTCACCTCGTCCGCAGCGGCTCTCCGCTGGCCGAGCAGCGCCAGCTCGACGCGCTCACCGCAGAAGTCACCAACGCAACCGACGCGGGTGCCCGCTGGTGTTCGATCGTGCTGCTGGCCCGGACCAGGCCGGAGGCGTCTGCGGTCGTAGACCACGCCCTCGCGGGCGCCCTGAAGACCGAGACCAGCAGCGAGCACTTACGCGCCATCGGCTACACACTTGCCGGTCTCGACCCCACTGCTGTCTAGGAGGAGTTCGGTGTTCATTGCCCATGTCGGTCGTGACCAGGAAGTGCTGGCCTCCATCACAAAACAGGCGGCAGAGCGGGGGGTCACCGACGCTGCGCTCACGTTGATCGGCGCGGTGCAGGAGTGCACGGTATCGGTCATGCCGAAAGGCGACCCGCTCGACGACATCATTTCTGACTACGATCAGCCGTTCGAGCTGACCGGCACCGGCGAGATCACCGATGGCAAGGTCCACATCCACGTCACACTTGGCGGTGACGGGGTCGTTGTCGCCGGTCACCTGCACAAGGCGATGGTCCGCGATTGGTTCGTCCGAGCCTATGTACAGCCGCTGAGTTGAGCCCAGCTCACACCACGCCGACCTGCACGGCGATTGTTGCAGGTCTTGGCCGACGCTGTGGCAAGGTGCGCCAGCCTGCTCCGTGAGGCACGGCGCCGTAGTGGATCTCTAGCCAGCAGAAGCTATCCGGCGCCGACGGTACGCGGCGATGTTGACCACCTCTGCCGTACCGCCATCTGTTTGAGCCGCCCAATCCGGATACGTTGGCCTCCCGGTACTGGAAATGCTGACTCCTGCTGGCGCGGGCGCTTCCGGTTTGCTGTCCAATCTACGAAGTCCGCGGCGGGTCAGGCCGTGCAGGCGCCTGAGGGCGCCTCCGGCATCGAGCACGTCGTCGCACCGCGCGATGAGGTCGTCAGCTGGCCTACGTTGGGCCTTCTCAATCTTGCCCAGCAAGTCACCCGAGACATGCACCTCACTTCCAAGCCGTGCCAAGGAGTACCCCCGAAGCAGCCGCCAAGCACGCAGTTCGGCGCCAAGGTAGTGCCGCAGCGAAGCGAAGGGTTGCAGCTCAGCCGATGCCTGCGCCATGTCGGATACCTCCTGCCAGTTTGCTCGTTGCTCGCGGTACAAGCGGATGGCGTAGCCCGCTACAGTTCGTCGCCAGACGCCGGCACCTTCCGTGTAAAACTTCTTGAGACGGGCCGGCCCGCCGTGTCGACCGCCAAGTTTGACCAGGTCACACTCCGGCGCGATGGCAGTACTCGCAGAAGAAGTTGCACCTGCTGGTCAGATGCCAGTCGAACCCCACTCCCAGAGTGGAGGCGCCTGGGTCATCGCCGAGGTGCGCATGCCGGGTCTCCGCTCGCGTCGAGGCTGTCACCCGCCGGCGCAGCCGGAGGCGGTACGCCAGCGGGGTACGTCCAGCACATCCCGATCCGGGAGCTGCGGGGAGGCCATCAAACCGTCAAGAACGTCAATTGCGGTGCCCGTCGATCGATACAATCCGCTACCCTCGCGGTACCGTCAGTCGATCGCGGGAGGATCGGTGGCCGCTCCGTCGGATCGCACCAACCACGCGATCGCTGCGCACCTGGCCGAGGCGGGCCTGACGCCCCGAGGGCTGGCCCGTGAACTCAACCGGCTGTTCGGCGCGGGCACCCTGGCCGAGACCGCCCCCTACCACTGGCGCGACGCCGGCGGCGTACCGCGCAGCCCACTGCCAGCGCTGACCGCGTACGTCATCTCCCGCCGGCTCGGACGGGTCATCACCACTCGTGACCTCTGGCCCGGGCACAACGAGGTCGCGGATGGCACGCTGGTACTCGAGGCCAGCGCAGGCATGGACGGACCCTGGGTACCCGCAAGCACCACGCGGATCGCGGAAGACTGGCTGCTGGGAGGGCTGGTGGACCGCCGACTGTTCCTGTCCGTCTCCGGCGCGGCCCTCGCCCGTGCAGTCGGGGTGTACCTGGACGCCCAGTTCGGCACCGGGTCCGCCGGACTTCCCGCCACGTCGGCCGACGACCCGCTCGTCGACCAGATCGAAGCCAGCGTTCCCCGCCTGCAACTACTCGACGACGAACGAGGCGGCGCCGCCGGCCTGAACTACGTCGGCGCGCAGATGAGAGCCGTGCTGCTCGTACTCCGCGACGGCGGACACACCGACGGCGTACGTCGCCGACTTCTGCATGCACTCGCCGACCTGGCCCAACTGGCCGGCTGGAAGGCCATCGACGCATCCCAGCCCGGACTGGCGCAGCGATATCTCTTCACCGGGCTCCGCGCCGCCCACGAGGCCGGATACCGGGCGATGGAAGCCCACATCCTGGCCGACCTGTCGTTCCAGGCCGCGTCACTCGGCGACGCGGGCGACGGCGTCGTGCTCGGCGAGGCTGCGTGGCGCACCGCAGACAGGTCCGCCGCCAGCGTCCAAGCATCGGTGCAGTCGCGACTCGCCTACGCCTACGCTGCGGCCGGACGGCCACAAAACTGCGAGCGAAGTTGGCAGGACTCACACGAACACCTCGCCCGGCGCCACCCCGACCGCGACCCGCCGTGGATGTACTACCTCACTGCCAACCATCTCGACTGCCAGGCCGGATACGCCATGATCCTCGCCGGACGTCATGCTGTCGCCGAGGGAGCCGGCGCGGACGGACGTGGACTGCTCCGCAAAGGCGCCGCTCTGCTGCGCACCGGCGCGTACGCACGGCGACCCGACGTTCCGTACCAGCGCCGAGCGCTTTACGAAGGTGCCTGGCTCGCCCTGGCCTACACTGCCCACGGCAAGCTCGACGACGCGTGCGCGGTCGCCGAACTCGCCCTGCCCCGCCTGGGCCAGGTTCGCTCACCCCGCAGTACCGCCCTGCTCAACACCCTGGCGACCGAGCTACGCCGCCGCAAACGCAACCACGCCGTCGGCGAGTTCCTGCCAGCACTGGAGACCGCCCTCCGCAACCAGGCCGTCGAACGACTACCGTCAACGCCGTGAACCAGGGCAGGCCTGACGCGATCGTGATCGGCGCCGGCGTCTCCGGACTGACCACCGCCATCTGCCTCGCCGAAGCCGGTGTCCGCGTCGTCATCTGGACGGCTGAGCCCACTGAGGAGACCACCTCGATGGCCGCCGGCGCGATGTGGGGCCCGTACCACGTCGAACCCCTCGACCGGGTGCAGGCATGGGGCGCCGCCACCCTCGACATCCTGAGACGCCTCACCGATGAGCCGGACACGGGGGTGCGCCTCGTCTCCGGCATCGAAGCCGCACGGGAGCCGGTCGACCCACCGGCCTGGGGCGACCAACTCGACGGATTCCGTATGTGCGCAGCGGGCGAGCTCCCGCCTGGGTTTGCCGCTGGCTGGCGGTACACCGCGCCGCTCGTGGACATGCCGACCTATCTGGGATACCTGCGGCGGCGGCTCTCTGCCACGGGCGGTCAGATCGAGCGGAGGCGGGTCACGGCCTTGACGGAGGCAGTCGCAGAGGCGCCGGTCGTCGTCAACTGCACGGGCATCGGGGCCCGTGATCTCGTGCCCGACCCGGACCTCTTTCCCGTTCGAGGCCAACTCGTCGTTGTCGAGAATCCGGGGCTCACGGAGTTTTTCTCCGAGGACACAGGCTCATCGCCTGACCTGCTGCACTACTACCCGCACGGCGACAACCTTGTGCTCGGCGGCACCGCTCAGCCAGATCTGTGGCGCCGCGAACCCGATCCCGAGACCGCGGCTGCGATCGTGCATCGATGCGCCGAGGTCGAGCCTCGTTTGCGCAATGCACGGATCGTTGCGCACCGCGTCGGCCTTCGACCCACTCGGGGGCAGGTCCGCGTCGAACGCCACGACATGCACGGGGTCTGCGTCGTCCACAACTACGGTCACGGTGGCGCCGGTGTCACGTTGTCGTGGGGGTGCGCCGCCGATGCAGCCGCTTTCACGATCGCCGCGCTGACTTACTGCAAGCCCCAGTGATCTTGCGTAGAAGCGGTGTTCCGGCGGTGCCCCGTCAACGGTTCGGGGTTACCGCGTCGACGAGCGCGACCCAGTTCGCCTCGATAAACGCCTTGACGACCGCGGGTTTCAGGTCAACAGGCAGCGCACCGCTTCCGCCGGGCACCAGTGGGTCGAGGTCGTAGCGACCGCGGCCTGGTTCGAGGTATTCCGGTCCGCAGCGCCGGTCAGGGTCAAGGTGCCGCAAGCGGCACACGAAGAAGTGCTGCACGGCGACGCCAGTGTCCCCGATCGGGTCGGAGACCAGAAATACCTGCTGCACGTGGCTGACCTCGGCACCGAGTTCCTCCCGCAACTCCCGGGCCAGGGCGTGCTCCACCGATCCGTCGCCGGGCTCGACACCGCCGCCAGGCGTCGTCCAGTACGGCTCCCACCCCGGCTTCGTCCGACGAATCAGCAGCAGCCGTCCGTTGTCGATGAGGATGCCGCGGGCTACGCGTCTGACGACCTCGTTCATCGGAATCTCCTGAACTCATCGGCGGGGTCGCCTGACGCCCCACCTGCCCCTGCGGTCACGACGGCTCAGGTGGATCACCCTGAGCGTGGGGTGCGGATCGGCGTCGCGCCCGGAACCCCGCTACGGCGGTACGCCGACCCGGACGAGCCGGACACTATGGTCACCGAGCCGAAGCGGACCTCAGCTCGGCTGGGTTCGGAACCTGCTCTGCAAACCGTCCCGCGTCAATAGCTTCGGCCGACCACCGCGACAACGTCGACGGCGTCAGGGTCCGCCGGTACGGCACCCTCGGCGGTCTGCAGGCAGCGCACGCTGATGGCGTCCGCGGCCAGCGCCCGCTCGCCGTCCACCCCGAGGATCTTCCACGGGATCCTGGCGAACCCCGACCGCGCGGCCTCCCGCGCCTCCTGCAGCGACTCGGTGTCGACCATGCGCGACGCCAACCGCCGGACGGCGTTCTCATGCAGCTCCTGCTGGACGGTGTCCAGCAGCCGCACAACGGTCGTCACCACTTGCCCGACCGGCACCGGCGTCTTGGCGCGGGTGTCCCGGCGGATCGCGCCGACCTCGCCGTCGGTGAGATCGCGGGGGCCGATCTCGATCCGCAGCGGGACGCCTTTGAGCTCCCAGTCCGTCACCCGCCGGCCGAACCCCTGGTCGGTCCGCAGGTCCACCCGGGCCCGTACGCCGGCCGCGGTCAGCTCGACCGTCAGCCGGTGCGCGGCGTCCAGGACCTGCTCGTCGTCCTTGACCGCCAGCACGACCACCTGGATCGGTGCCAGCCGCGGCGGGACGACGAGCCCGTGGTCGTCGCCGTGGCCCATGATCAGACCGCCGATGATGCGGGTGCTGCTGCCCCATGAGGTGGTCCAGCAGTGCTGCCGCTGCCCGGCCGTGTCGGTGTAGGTGATGTCGAACGCCTTCGCGAAGTTCTGCCCCAGCTCGTGGCTCGTCGCCAGCTGCAGCGCCTTACCGTCACCCATCATGGCCTCACAGGACATGGTGTTGACGGCGCCGGCGAACCGTTCCCGTGCGGTCTTCACACCGACCAGCACGGGCATGCCGAGGACGTTCTGCAGGAAGTCCCGGTACACGTCGAGGTGGATGCGCCGCGCGTACGCGGCCGCGTCCTCGGCCGTAGCGTGGGCGGTGTGTCCCTCCTGCCAGAGGAACTCGGTCGTGCGCAGGAACAGCCTCGGCCGCATCTCCCACCTGACCACGTTCGCCCACTGGTTGAGCAGCAGCGGCAGGTCACGGTGGCTCTGCACCCATTTCGACATGAACTCGCCGAACACCGTCTCGCTCGTCGGACGGACGACGAGCGGCTCGGGCAGCGCCTTCCCGCCCGCGTGCGTCACCACGGCGAGTTCCGGGCTGAACCCCTCCACGTGCTGGGCCTCACGCTGCAGGTAGCTCTCCGGGATGAACAACGGCAGGTACACGTTCTCGGCACCGGCGACCTTGATCCGCGTGTCGATCTCCGCCTGGACCCGCTCCCACAGCGAGTAGCCGTACGGACGGATCACCATCGTCCCCCGCACCGGGCCGTTATCGGCGAGTTCCGCCTTGTCCAGCACCTCCTGGTACCAGCGCGGGAAATCTGCGTCCTGGGACGTGAGGACCGAGCCTCGACGAACTGTGGCCATGAGCCACTACGTTAGGTGTCTGGCCGATCGCTCGACAGCGAATAACGTTCCTGCGTGAACAGTGGCTCACGTGAGTGCTGACAACACTCAACCGCTCCAAAACAGACGAGCGACTATCGAGCAACTCAGGTCCACAATGGACAGTCAGTGCCGGTGTTTTGGCTGTTCAGCAGCCATCTGTAATGGCGATGAAGGCGCATTCCCGACGATTAAAAGTCCGCAGCTCTGCCATTGAGCTAGCAGCCCGCGCAGACAGGTTACCTTGTCGGGGCGGGGTGGCACGCATGTGTTTCCCTCTGGATGGCGGGGCAGGTCAGAGGGGGATCTGGTAGAGGATGAAGCCGCGGTTGACGGCGACCTGGTCGTACAAGCGGCGGGCGGTGGCGTTGGTGTGGTGGGTGGACCAGTAGACGCGGTTGCACTGGCGGGCGCGGGCCCAGTCGGCGACGGCGGCGATCAGGGCGCGGGCGACGCCCTGGCCCCGGGCTGACGGGGCGGTGAAGAGGTCCTGCAGGTAGCAGACGTCGTCGGTGGTGGTGCTCGCGTGGACGAGGAAGTGCGCGATGCCGACGAGCTGGCCGTCGAGCTTGGCGCCGAGGGCGTGGATGCGGGTGTCGGCCTGGAAGCCGGCCCACGCGGCGTCGAAGCGGTCAGGCGGCAGGACGCGTTCGTAGAAGGTGTTGTACCCGGTGAAGAGGACCTCCCACGCGGCGCGGTCTTCCGTGGTGAGCGGGGCGACGGTGACCATGGACAGACCCTACAGAAAGGCTGTCCCAGCGTGACGGTGGTGGAGGATGCCGAGGAGACGATCACCGGGGAGCTGCGGCTGCTCGCGATGCTGCTCGGGGCGGTGCTCGGGACGTGGATCGCGTGGACGAGCCCGGAGCACGGGCACGAGCCGCGGTGGGTGCTGTTCGCGGTGCTGGCGGCGGTGCTCGGGGCGGCCAGTGGCGAGGCGTTCGGGTTCGGCGCGGCGCGGTGGCGGGACCTCGGCACGGTGCACCGGGTCCGGCTGTTTCACGTGCTGCACCTGGTGCTCGCGTCGGTGGCGGTGGCGGTCGGCCTGGTGGCGGCCACGCCGTTCGTGCTCGGCGAGCAGGGGCTGACGGGTCGCGGGCTGGCCCTGTCGGCGATCGCGATCTGCGGGGCGCTGCCGTCGGCGGCGACGCTCGGCGCGGTCCATCGGGTGGCCCGGCGCAGGATCGAGGGCTCGCCGGGGCAGCAGCTCAACACCCTGCTCAGCCTGCGGCGGCTGGTGAGCCGGCTGCTCAACCAGCTCGGGTTCCTGGTGCTGCTCGTCACGCTCGTCAACGGCGCGGCCACGGGATGGGGTGCGGAGCTGCCGAAGGCGGCAGTGCTGTTCTCCGGGGCGGTCGCCTCGTTCGTCGTCGGCGTCATGTACGTGCCGGCGAGCACGACGTTGCGCCGCCGGTGCGCGCTGTTCGTCGACCGGAACTTCCCGCTCACGGATGTCGCGCTGGGTGATCTGGTGGACAAGGCCGAGGAGCGGTCGAAGCTGGAGAAGCTGCTCGGCATCGACCAGACGACGTTCGGGGAGCTGCGCAGCGGACTGGTCATCATCAGCCCGTTCGTCGTGAGCGCGCTGGCCGCACTCGTTCCCACGAAGTTCTGAAGACGGAAGAAGCTTCTGAAGGCGGAAGAAGTTCTGAAGATGGAAGAAGTTCTGAAGACGGAAAAGGGGCCCCGGGGGAAGGGGCCCCTTTTCTACGAAGGACTTCAGTTCGAGGCGAACGTGCCCTCGGCGAACGTGGCGTCGAGGCGGGCCTGCAGGGCCTCGAGCTCGTGGAACTCGCTCGAGGACGCCGACTCGGAGCCCTCGGCGGCGAACGTGTGGTCCGTCTCGGCGGCGGAGTGGTCGTAGGAGGTGTAGTCCGACTCCTCGTACTGCGCGCCGGCCGGGGTGGTGTAGGACATGTGGTGGCCCTGGTCGAAGCTGGTGTTCTCGGCCGAGGCGTGGTCCTGCTCGTAGACGCCGAACTGCGAGTCGTAGTTGTTCTCGCTGGCGTCGACCTCGTGCATCTGGTCGAGGGACTCGTGCTGGTCGCCGGTCTCGAACTCGCCGTACTCGCTCATGTCGTTCTCCTTTGTGGAAGTTTATGTGGTGTTCGCTGCGTTCTTGCGATGTGCTGAACACTACGGACGTTCGTCGAAGGTCAACTCCCGGAAACGTGCCACGAGGGGAAGCTTGCTGTGCGGGTGAACGAACTGCTCGTCGAGGGGTACGGGCGACTGCCTGATCTGGTCAGGGCCGCGGTCGAAGGGCTCAGCCCGGAGCAGCTGCGGTGGGCGCCGGCGCCCGGCGCGAACACGGTCGGGTGGCTGGTCTGGCACCTGACGCGGGTCCAGGACGACCACATCGCGGAGCGCATCAACGGCGCCGAGCAGCTGTGGGTGACCGGCGACTGGGCCCCGCGCTTCGGGCTGCGGCAGGACCAGCACGACACCGGCTACGGTCACACGGCCGCGCAGGTCCAGGCGGTGCAGCCGGAAAGCGCCGACGTGTTGATCGAATACTTCGAGGCGGTGTCGGCGCGGACCATCGCGTGGCTGGAGAAGCTCACGGAAGAGGATCTCGACCAGATCGTCGACGAGCGATGGGACCCGCCGGTGACGCTCGGGGTGCGGCTGGTCAGCGTCCTCGACGACGACGCGCAGCACGTGGGCCAGGCGGCCTACGTGAGGGGACTGATTCCCTGACAGGCGGCCGTGAAACGTCATGGAGGACACACGGCCATCACCCGCCGGGAGTGGTGTACTTGATCTGCACGATCCACACCCCTATCGGGAGATGCAGATGGACGAGCGTGCACAAGGACGCCACCGCGTCGTGATCGTCGGCGCCGGCTTCGGCGGACTGTTCGCCACCAAGGCGCTCAAGAACGCGCCGGTCGACGTCACCCTGATCAACGGCACCGCCTACCACCTGTTCCAGCCGCTGCTGTACCAGGTGGCGACCGGCATCCTGTCGGAGGGCGAGATCGCGCCGCCGATCCGGGAGATCCTCAAGCGGCAGGACAACGCGAAGGTGCTGCTCGGCACCGTCACCGAGATCGACCCGGAGGCGAGGACCGTCACGGCGGTCGCGCCCGGGACGAGCTACACCGTGCCGTACGACTCGCTGATCGTCGCCGCCGGCGCGTCGCAGTCCTACTTCGGCAACGACGCGTTCGCCGAGCACGCGCCCGGCATGAAGAGCATCGACGACGCGCTGGAGCTGCGCGGGCGGATCTTCGGCGCGTTCGAGCTCGCCGAGCTGGAGACCGACCCGGCCGCGATCGAGCGGTGGCTGACGTTCGTCGTGGTCGGCGCCGGTCCGACCGGCGTCGAGATGGCCGGCCAGATCGCCGAGCTCGCCCACCGGCACCTGCCGGGGCAGTACCGCAACATCGACCCGAAGCACGCGCGGATCATCCTGATCGACGCGCTCGACACGGTCCTGTCGAGCTTCGGCGACCACCTGTCGACGAAGGCGCTGCGGCAGCTGCACACCATGGGCGTCGAGGTCGAGCTCGGCACGAAGGTCGTCGACGTCGACGAGACCGGCATCGAGGTCGAGACGCGCAACGGGCGGCAGCGGATCGAGTCGATGACGAAGATCTGGGCGGCGGGCGTGGCCGCGCCGTCGCTGTCGACGCAGCTGGCGAAGGCGACGGGAGCCTCGACCGACCGGGCCGGACGGCTGGAGGTCGAGCCGGACTGCACCGTGCCGGGCCACCCGGAGATCTTCGCGATCGGCGACATGATGTCGCTCAACCGGCTGCCGGGCGTCGCGCAGGTCGCGATCCAGAGCGGCCGCCACGCCGCCGGCCAGATCAAGAAGCGGCTCGCCGGCGAGGCGACCGGTCAGCCGTTCAAGTACTTCGACAAGGGCAGCATGGCCACGATCTCGCGCTTCTCGGCGGTGGCGAGCGTCGGCAAGCTGCACTTCTCCGGGATCGTCGGCTGGCTCATGTGGCTCGCCGTGCACCTGCTCTACCTGGTCGGCTTCAAGAACCGGGTCACCGCGGTGCTGCACTGGTTCGTCAGCTTCATCGGCCGCGGCCGCTCGGAGCGGGTCGCCACGTTCCAGCAGGTCTTCGCCCGCCGCGCGCTGCAGGAGTACCGCCAGCACCTGCCGTAACCGTCGGAAGGCAAAGAGAAGGGCGCCCCACTCCCCGGGGCGCCCTCCTGGTCTTCGGCGACTAGCAGCTGAGCGAGCCCGCTCCGACGCCCACGCCGAGGATGCCGACGAAGCGCTGGTACGCCGCGACCCGGCTCTGCACCTGCGCCGGGTTGCGCCCGCCGCACTCGAGGCTGCCGTTGATGCTGCGGATCGTCTCGCCGAACCCGGCGCCGTTGACCATCGCGTTGTGCGGCGTCATCGTGCCCGGGCCGGTCTGCGTGTTCCAGTACCAGAGCGCGGTCTTCATCGCCACGGCCGGGTCGGTCTGCACCAGGTTCGGGTTGCGCAGCAGGTCGATGCCGAGCGCGTCACCGGCGGCCTTGTAGTTGAAGTTCCAGCTGAGCTGGATCGGCCCGCGGCCGTAGTACGCGGCCTGCCCGGCGGGGCAGCCGTACGGCTGGCTCGTGTCGCAGTAGTGCGGGTAGTTCGCGGTGTTCTGCTCCACGATGTACACCAGGCCGCCGGTCTCGTGGTTCACGTTCGCGAGGAACGCCGCCGCCTCCTGCTTGCGCTGGGCGTCCGATCCCGTCTTCGCGAACGCCGGGTAGGCGTTCAGCGCCGCGACGAGGCCGTTGTACGTGTAGAAGGGGTTCCGGTTCGGGAACATCTGGTTGAACTGGGCCTCGCTGACGACGAACGCCCCGTTCGACGGCGGGTTCGTGGTCGGGTTCGGCGGCGGCGTCGTGCCGCCCCCTCCGCCGTTGCAGGTGTACGGGTCCCAGTACCAGGTGCTGATCGTCGGGCTGTACCCCGGGTTGTCGTGCTCGGCGATGTAGTACTTACCGTCGGTGAACTTCACGATGTCACCGGTCACGTAGTTGCGACCCTGCACCCACGCCGGGAAGCTGCACCCGCCCGCGGACCCGGTCTGCGTCGGCGGCTGCGGCGTGCTCCCGCCGCACGACCCCTGGTCCTGCCACACGCCGGTGTTCCCGGGCGGCGCCTCGTTCTGCGTCCACCACTTGGCGAGGAAGTTGTGCCCGTTCTGCGACACCGTGGCACCCCCGGTGTACACGGCCGACGCCTGCCACGCCGGCGCACAGGTGGCCGCCGACGCCGGCAGCATGTTGAAGACGGCGACGACGCCACCGACGACGGCGGTCGCGGCGAGCCCCGCCCACAGGCGCACTCTGGACACCAGATCACTTCCGTTCAGATCGACGCTGAGCCCCCATCCGACCAGCCACCACCGCGGTACAGGAGCAATCACATCGATTTATGAAGAATCTTTACGGTTCCGCTAACCTCACCTTTCCGAGGTGACTCGGGGTGACGCGGGGTGACCGCGGGGTGGCGTAAAACAATCGCCCGGGCGAGAACGTTGCCGGCGGGGTGAGGCCAGTTGAGTGATTTCCGTCACGCGAGATTCTTTCGCCAAGCTTAGGCGACCTGCTTGGACGGCGCGGTTTCGAGAGGTGCGTCACAGCGGCGGACAGGCAGTACGCTGCGCGGTCTGATCGCCCTGGGTAGGCTGGCCGTCGGTCCCGTCCGACATGGCGCCGCCCCCCGCGGCGCCGGGCGCGACTGCCGCCCAATCGCCGGCTCGACACCGGCGAATCGGGGACCCAACCGCACAGTGGGGTGAATCCGCGGGCAACCGCGGTAGGGGTCGTTCCGTCCCGAACCCGTCAGCTAACCCGGTCGGCGGCCGACGGAAGGAACAACGAGCCAGATGTCATCACGACATCCCGGTCGGCGGATCATCGCCGTCCTGATGACGGCCGCCGTCCTTTTTGGGATGGCCGCCACTCCGGCCGCCGCCGAGCCGGGAGACGACACGGGCGACGAGGGATCCAACGCGTCCCTCGCCCAGGTCCTCGACGAGAGCACGCGCGCGTGGATCGAGGCCAAGGACAAGTACGACGCCTCGGTGAAGAACCAGGCGGACCTGACCGCCAAGCTCGCCCAGACCGAGGCCAACCTCGCCAGGGTCACCGAGCAGGTGTCGGCGATCGCCGTCGCCGCGTACCGGACGGGGCCGCTCACCACGTTCGTGGCGCTGATGGACTCAGGGAGCCCCACCGGCTTCGCGGAGCGGGCCGGCTCGATCGACGAGATCGCCCACCACAACGACAACCTGCTGCGCGAGCTCAACCAGCTGAAGCGGGACCAGGCGGCGCAGAAGACGGCGCTCGAGGGCGAGGTCAAGCTCCAGCAGGAGCAGGTCGCCGTCATGGCCGCGAAGAAGAAGGAAGCCGAGAAGGGCCTGGCCCAGGCGGGCGGGCCGAGCAACGGCTTCGTGTCGGCCAACCTGCCGCTCGCGCAGCCGTCGCCGCGCAACGCCAGCGGCGGCTGGTCCTCGGAGTCGTGCAAGCAGAACGACCCGACCACCAGCGGCTGCATCACGATGCGCACGCTGCACGCGATGCAGCAGGCACAGGCGGCGGGCTTCAAGCGGTTCGTGTCCTGCTACCGGCCGAGCGGGCCGTACGAGCACCCGAAGGGCCGCGCGTGCGACTTCTCGGTGCAGGCCAAGTCGGGCTTCGGTGGCGTCGCCGCCGGTGAGGACAAGGTCTACGGGGCCAACCTGGCGACGTACTTCGTGAAGAACGCGGACCGGCTCGGCGTCATGTACGTCATCTGGTTCAAACAGGTGTGGACACCCGCGGTCGGCTGGCACCACTACAGCGGCGTGGGCGGGGACCCCTCCAGCGACCACACCAACCACGTGCACCTCTCGCTCCTGTAAGCACCGCCAAGACCTCACGTCTGCGTACGGCCGGCCGATAGGGCAACTGTCGACCGGCCGACGCAGGGTGAGGGGATCCGAAGTGAAGCACCGACTCGTGACGCGCAGCGACTTCGACGGCCTGGTGTGCGCCGTCCTGCTGCGTCACCTGGACCTCATCGGCGACATCACGTTCGTGCACCCCAAAGACGTCCAGGACGGCACGGTCGACATCGGACCCGACGACATCCTGACGAACCTGCCCTACGCGCCCGGCGCCCACCTCGTCTTCGACCACCACCACTCGGAGACCCTGCGCAACGCGGGCGAGGACGACCGGAGCAACCACATCATCGACGCGGAGGCCCCGTCGGCGGCCCGCGTCATCTACGACCACTTCGGCGGCGCCGCGCGGTTCCCGAACGTGTCCGACGAGCTGATGGAGGCGGTCGACAAGGCGGACTCCGCCCAGTACGACATCACCGACATCCTGCAGCCGGTCGGCTGGACGCTGATGAACTTCCTCATGGACAGCCGCACGGGACTGGGCCGGTTCCGGCAGTTCCGGATCTCCAACTACCAGCTGATGATGCAGCTCATCGACGCGTGCATCGACCACCAGGACGTCGAGGAGATCCTGGCGCTGCCGGACGTGGCGGAGCGCGCGGAGCTGTTCCGCGAGCAGCAGGAGCTCTTCGTCGACCAGCTGCGGCGGGTGAGCCACCTGGAGGGCGACGTGGTCGTCGTGGACCTCCGGGACGAGGAGGTGATCTACGCCGGCAACCGGTTCATGGTGTACGCGCTGTTCCCCGAGGCCCGGGTCTCCATCCACGTGATCTGGGGCAAGCAGAAGCTCAACACCGTCTTCGCGGTGGGCAAGTCGATCCTCGACCGCACGTCACCGACCGACATCGGCTCGGTGATGCTGCAGTACGGCGGCGGCGGCCACCTCGCGGCCGGCACCTGTCAGGTCCCGCACGACGAGTCCGAGCAGGTCCTGGCCGACATCATCGCGAAGGTCGGCGCCCCGCGCGCCGCGGCGATGAGTTCCGGCGCGTCCTGACGTACACCTTGCATGACCTTCACCATCGCGCTGCCGGTCGCCGACCGCGTGGCCTCCCACGACTTCTACCGCGCCGTCCTCGAAACCGGGCCGATCCAGCCAGGCGGGGACGGCCAGCTAGGCGGGGACGGCCAGCTAGGCGGGGACGGCCAGCCAGGCGGGGACGGCCAGCCGAGCGGGGACGGGCTGCCGGAGCCGCTGCGGTTCGAACTCGCGGACGGCGTCGCCCTGATGCTGGTGCCCGCCGACGGCTTCGCCTGGGCGATCGGCGAGCACGCCGTCGCGCCGGCCGGCACCAGCGAGTGCGTGCTGCACCGGCCGGTGCCCGGGCGCGAGGACGTGCGAGCCGTGATCGAGCGTGCCCGGGCCGCCGGCGGGCGGGTCGTCACCGAGCCCGCCGACCAGCCGTGGGGCTACGCCGGGACCTTCGCCGACCCCGACGGCCACCTGTGGATGGTCATGCCGGAGTTCTAGGCCGCCGCGAGTGCGGCGTTCGCGCGGGCGGTGACCTGCAGCAGGACCCGGCCGGCCGTGTCGAGGTCTTCTGGCGATAAATCACCATAAATCTGCCCGGTGATGGCATTGATCCCGGCGCTGATCTCCTCGTACCGCGAACGGCCCAGGTCGGTGAGGGCGACGTCGCCGGTCAGCAGGCCGGCCGCGAACGCCGCGTCGACGTGGCCGGCGGGGTCGGTTCGGAGGCCGGCCGACATCTGCGCGAGCAGTTCGTCGCGGGTCAGCGGGCCGGCGGCGGTGAGGTTGACGGCGACCCACTGCTCGAACGTGGTGCCGGAGCGGGCGAGCAGGCGGTCGAGGACGGCGCGGGTGGCGCGCTCGGCCTGGCCGAGGATGCGCCCGTTGAGGGTGGTCATGACGGACCTCTTTCCAGAAGGAGGGCTTGCAGGTCCGCGACGAACGCGGCCTGGCGATCGGCGGGCAGCGGCGCGAGCAGCTCCGCCATGAGCTCACGGACGATGCCGACGGCCTCGGCGCTGACCGAGCGGCCGCGGTCGGTGAGCCGCAGCTGCACGGCGCGCGTGTCCGCGGGGTCGGGGAGCCGGTCGAGCAGGCCGGCCGACTCCAGGGTCCGGGCGAGCTTCGAGACGTACAGCGCCTCGAGGCCGGTGTGGTCGGCGAGCCGCCGCTGGCTGGGCAGCTCGGCGCTGCGCGGGTCGTGCTGCAGGCCATACAGGGTGGCCAGCAGCGAATACTGCGCGTGCGTGAGCCCCAGCGGCGCCAGCGCCCGGTCCACGGCGACCTTCCACTTCATGGACAGCCGCCAGACCAGGAACCCGGGTGTAGGACTCATGCCAGAAACTGTACATGGCAATAGTAGCCATGGCTACTAACTACAGCAGCTCCGTGTCGCGCAGCAGGCGCCACAGGCCGGCGCCGTCGGGGGCGCGCAGCCAGCGCTGGGCGGCGTCCGCGGAGGAGGGCAGGCGGCGGGTGCTGCCGACCGGGGTCGGGAAGCCGCCGGCGAGGACGGCCTGGGTCGGCGAGAGGTGCCGGATCGCGACGGCCGCGACGCTGTCGGGGTGCTCGGCGACGAACTCCGCGTAGATCTCGGGGTCGTGCTGGCCGTCGTCGCCGACGAGCAGCCACCGGATGTCGGGGAACTCCGAGGCGAGCCGGGCCAGCGACGCCCGCTTGTGCGCCTGGCCGCTGCGGAAGAACCGGTCGGGCTGCGGGCCCCAGTCGGTCAGCAGGAGCGGGCCCGCCGGGTACAGGTGCCGGGACAGGAACCGGGTGAGCGTCGCCGCCACGTTCCAGGCGCCGGTGGAGAGGTAGAAGACCGGAGCGCCGGGGTTGGCGTTGACCAGCCGCTCGTACAGGACGGCCATCCCCGGCACGGAGGCCCGGGCGTGCTCGTCGAGGACGAACGTGTTCCACGCGGCGAGCAGCGGGCGGGGCAGCGTCGTGACCATGACGGTGTCGTCGACGTCGGACACGATGCCGAAGCGGACGGAGGGGTCGATGATCCTCACCGGCGCCTCGACCGGGGCGCTGTCCTCGCTCTCCAGCGTGACCGTCGCCCAGCCCGGGGCCAGGTCGGCCTCGATGACGGTGTCGATGAAGCCGCCACGGTCGCAGCGGACCTCGCAGGTGCGCCCCCCGGCCGTGATCCGCACGGGCGCGTTGGCCACGGAGACGGCGGTGAACGAGCGCCAGCCACGCAGCTTCTTGAGGCGCCTGCCGGGCTTCGGGTCCAGGCGGGCCAGCAGGACCCGGCCGAGGACGCGGACCCAGCCGGGGGCGCCGTAGCCGGTGTACGGGGTGACGGCGACCTTCCACCCGCGCAGCCGGAGCCGCCGCTCCAGCACGTCGTGGAAGGCGTCCTCGATGCGCGCGGCGCGGTGCAGGCGGACCGGACCTGATGGGGTCAACGACACTGGATCACCCTGTCACAGCGCCCACCCCGCCGCACCAGCACACGTAGGGTGACAATTCCGCGACCGTGGCATAAATCCGGGAGCCTGAACCCCCTGTTCGCTTCTAGCGTTGGTGTTATCAGGAACACACCTTCAAGGGGTCGAGATGGCAACCACGACATTCGAGGCGGTACGAGCCGAGGCACTGTTCGTTTCCAACCTGCAGTGCTCCCAGGCACCAAGGCGGGACGAGATCCGCACCGCGGTGGCGACCACGCTGCGGCGGGTCGGCATCCAGGGCTGCGCGGCGCAGGTCGCGGGCGAGTTCGGCGACCACCCGGACACCGCCGTCGCGCGGATGGCGTGGGCGCTGGCGATGGTCCGCTCGACCTACCCCGTCCGGCGCAACGCACCCAGGTCGATGCCGCTGCTGACGCGCAGCGCGTGAAAATCGAGCGACATGGGTAACGCGCGGGCATGCAGGAACTACACGTCTCTCTGGACGACGCTCAGCTCAGCCCGGCGGCACAGAAGCTGCAGGAGCCTCTCGAAGCCCAGCTGAGCTCGGCGTTGCAGCGCGCCGCCGAGATCGTCGAGCAGGACTACCACGGCGAGTCCGCCGACGAGGTCGCCGCCCGGTTGCTGGAGGTCGCGAGATCGAGCCTTCACCCGGACATCGCCGACGCCTTCGCGCCCGATCGGGCCGAGCTGGAGCAGGCCGCCCGAGTCGTCATCACCGCCGCGCGAAACGCGTAGCTATTTCGCGAATTGCCCCGATTGTGCAACGCAGCAGCTCCACACTGAGGACCAACCGCCGCCGGACCTTGGAGGACTGCCGTGGAGCAGCACAAACTCACGATCGACATGAACGAGGCCACGATCGATCAGCTGCGCGACCACCACTTCGCGCTCTTCGGCCTCCACGCGGTCGCCACCTCGGCGAGCGGCGTCCCCACGATCTGGCTCTCGGTCCACTACCTCGAACGCCACCTCGAACTGACGTGGCAGGAGACCTACTCCATGTTCACGGCGCGCCACCAGGGCATGGCGCCGAGCACGAAGATCGTGCCGACGCACAACTACCCGGCGCCGCTGGGCAGCGTCCTGACGGTCTCCGGCAACGACGGCGCCGGCATCGTGACGCCGGGCGGGCCGGCCGGCCACATGGAGATCGACAACACCGGGCGGATGGAGCTCGGCGCCGGCCTGTGCATCCATGACACGCACGGCATGTACCAGCCCGTCGGCATCTTCGACCTGATCGACGTGGACCTGTTCCAGCCGATCCCGAAGGTCGCGTTCTTCTTCTCGCCGATCCCGCACATGGCCGGCGAGGTCGCGACCCGGGCGCTCGGCCCCGGCATCCTGCTGGACTACTCGAAGGCCCGCGACCGCACCTTCTCCGTCGAGTACGACCTGCACGACGGCTGGTCGGTGGGGAACCGCCCCCACGCCCAGCCCATCGCGGCCAACGAGCCGCTCAACCCGCTGCTGCTGGTGCGCTCCTCCGCCCTGCAGGCCCTCGCGATGCAGCGCCAGCGCATCACCTCGGCGTCCAACATCAGGCGTTGAGCACCCAGTCGACCCGGTGCGCCTCGGTGGGGTCGGGCAGTTCCCAGCGCCCCACCATCCGGTCGATCACGCCGTCCGGCACCGGACGCGGGCGGGCCCGGTTGCGGCGGCGCATCACGTCGGGCGGCGCCTCGACGCTGACGATCTCGACCCGGCCGCCGTAGTCGGCGACCAGCCCGATGCAGCGGGCGCGCAGCTGGCGGGTGAGGTTGGTGGCGTTCCAGACGAACGGCGTGCCCGCCCGCAGCAGCACCTTGGCCTGGTCGGTCGCGGCGGCGATCACCGGGCCCTGGTCGCCGGTGGGCTGGACGCCGAGCCGCTCGCGCCAGCCGTCGAGGCTGACGACGGCCACGCCCGGGCGGTTCGCCGCGATCCAGTGGTCCTTGCCGGAGCCGGGCAGCCCCGACATGACGGTGACGGTGACCCTGGTGTCGTCGTAGGCCGCGTAGTCCGCCTCCCGCAGCGGATTGCGGAAGTAGGTGAAGCGGGCGTGGTCCGACGGGAAGCGCCGGGGCTTGTCCAGGCAGTCGTCGTCGCCGGTGTACTGGAGGAAGAGCCCGACGTTGTCGAGCATCCCGGCCTGGTCGGCGCAGACGCGGCCGAGGATGTCGGCGGTGGCCAGCAGCCCCAGGTCGTCGTTGCGGGCCAGCAGGCTGACCCGGTGGACGATCCGGTCGAGCTCGCCGCGCGGCCGCTCCAGAGCCCAGAACGGCACCTGGTGGTGGCGGATCAGCGCGGCGACGTGCTCCCGCCAGGCGATCGGCACGCCCGCCTCCCACAGCACCCGCCGCGCGATGAGGTCGCCGCGCCGCGAGTGGCCGTGGGCGGTGATCCGCCCGTCCTCCTCGACCTGGGTGCAGAACGGCTTCGCCGCGTCGTGCAGCAGGACCGCGGCGAAGAGCCGGACCCGCTCGTCCCGCGGGCGCTCCTGCCACGCCGGCAGCGCAGCGAGGGCCTCGCACGCCAGCCGCGTGTGGGTGGCGACGTCACCCTCCGCGTGGTGCACGGCGTCCTGCGGCACACCGTCCATCCGCCGGACCCAGTCGAACTCGGCACGGACCGCGTCCCACGGCACCGTCCACTCGGGACCGTCCGGGCACAGCCGTTCGAAGCCGTTCACGCGCCGACCCGGTTGGCGACGATCGGCCGGTCCTGCCAATGGCTGCCGGAGTCGAGGATCGCGGTGTGGAAGCTGGGCCGCACCCACTTGTACCGGCCGAGCACCGCGTCGGCGGACTCCAGCTTCAGGTACAACCCCTCCATGTCCTCGGACATGTCGGTCTCCTTGACGACCTGGTCGGGGTCGGCGCCGCCGGCGACCGCGGCCTCGCGCAGCGCGTCACGCCACCCCGGCGTGCGGCAGGTCGAGGGCCCGACGAGCGCGGTCAGCTCGGCGAGCTTGCCGAAGCGGCCGGTGCGCAGCACGGGCACGGAGCTGACGGGCAGCCCTTCGAGCAGCTCACGGCGCCGCACGGTCGACAGGAACGTCTCCGTCTCCCGGTCGAACACGTCGAACTCGCAGAAGTGGTGCGGCAGCGCGTCGTAGAAGACGGTGTGCTTGGCGTAGAGCCACTCGCCGTACATGACGTACCGGTCGGTCAGGACCGGCCGCAGCAGGAACCGGACGGTGGCGGCCCACGCCTTCAACGGCCCGAACTGCTTCTCCCGCGGCCCTCCGGTGAGGTAGTGGCCGCGGGACTGCAGCAGCATCTCCCCACCGGCGTCGAAGCTGACCGCACAGTTCGCCCCGTCGAGCTTCTCCTCCACGACGAGCTCCCGCCCCACCAGCTCCGCGAACGGCACCTGGGCCAGGTCATGGTCGCCCGGCTGCAGACGGGACCCCTGCAGGTGAGGCGTTCTCGGATACTTGCGCAGCACCTGACCGTTGTAGCCGACCGCCCCAAACCCCCGACACCAGTTTTTGCGCTGTGCCCCGCGCACGGCTCCGCCGCGCTCCCCAGCGGGGGACTGCGCTCCACCCGCACCCCCTCAAGACCCATCGCCGGGCCTACCTGTTCGTCACGGCCGCATTCGACACGCTTGCTGCGCGTCGCCCGGCTCGGCGTGCAAGCGGCGCCCGGCCCAAGTGTCGGCGCCATAGGCCCGTCCGGCCGGGACGCCACGTCCGGGCCGGACGACGCGCTCTTGAAAGACAGCAGTCGGCTCGCGGCTCGTCGGAGCCCGGCCAGACGATGACTCGGGTCCATCGGGCGCATTGCACGTGGCTCCCGCCAGACACCGGTCTCTACGCTCCCTGCCATCCCCATCTGGAGTGACGCTCATATGCCTCCGGCGGGCCTCCAGCCGGGGGCCTCTGGGTTCCGGCGGGGCTTAGGTCGGCGCTGGCCTGACGCTATGCGTCAATCTTGACGATGACCGCTTCACCGCCAGCGGCGGCGGCGCGAAAGACCTCCGTGACTGCCTGCGCATCTCTGAGCATGTCCCGCAGCAGAACGGTCCCCCCTCCCCATCCCAGCTCCACCAGCTCGGCTTCAAGCGCGGCACGATGTTCCTCAGCCCAGCGGTCAAGTGGGGCCTCAGCGAAAAATGCCGCCACCTGACGCACGGCATCCGGGGGCATGATGCCAACCAGCCAGTCCTCGTCCCAGTCCCGTGGTAGACGTCTGAACAGCTCCACGGCCGGAGCCTGGGATGCGTCGGTCGCCCCGAAGCGGATCAGAGCCTTCATCAAGTCGCCGGTGTCCTCGGCGCAGGCCACGACCCCCTGACGCTGTTCGCTGCCGAACAGGTCGCTGTGCACGGATGGGACCAGGTCACGGAGCTTTTCGGGGCTGTAGCCACTGGTTGCTTCCGCTGACGTCCTTCTCCAGTAGTGGTCAACTCCCATGAGATCCCCGTTCGTTGCGTCGATGCGCTTCACCGCACGGTCTGCGCTTGCGTGCACCGCCGCGGCATTACCCTGAGAGGTCGCATGCCCTCAGGAAGTACAGCAGCAAAAGTACAGCAACGCACCCCACCGGAGCTGGACCACAGAGAAGCGGGAACCGTTGTGTAGCAACGAATCCAGCTTAACGAAACCGCACTCCGCGACTCCGTAGGTTCAGGGTTCGAGTCCCTGGCGGCCCACCGTGATGCTCCGCGACAAGCCGCGGGCGGGGGATTCTCACCCCCGCTCCCTCTGGAGACTGCTGCCGCGGCGGGTGGCCGGTCATTCGTAGTGGTAGCGGCACTGCGCGATCTGAACCGTGTCGTCGGCGATCCGGTACACCAGGCGGTGCTCATGGTCGATGCGCCGCGAACAGAAGCCCGACCAGTTGTCGCGCAGCTGCTCGGGCCTGCCGATGCCCTCATGACCGTTGCGGCGGATGTCCTCGATCAACGCGTTCACCCGCCGGAGCATCTGCGGTCCTGCTGCCAGCTCAGGTAGTCGTCCCAGCTGCGGCCGGCGAACTGCACCTTCACGCCGCCGGCGCCTCGTCCGGGTCGAGCAGGTCGTGCACCTCGCCGCCGCCGCGGAGCTCCTCGATCGCCTCGTTCAAGCGATGGGCGTTGGCCGGGCTCGCCATCAGGTACGCCGTCTCCTTCAGCGACTCGCACTCACGCAGCGAGATGACCACCGCGGACTCATGGCCGGAGCGGGTGATCACGACCTCCGAGCAGGACCTTGGTGTGCCGGTTCGAGGTCCCGACGGTGGCGCGGTGCAGCCACCCGGGCCTGCGGCCGTACTCGCTGGTGCTCAGCACGAATCCGGGTGCGTCGCCGAACGTGATCGCGCCGTTCATGTTGGCCCGTGACGTCACGTACGCCGCGCTGGATCTGGTCAGCTTTGCCGTCCCCGTCGAGGTCCCAGCGCACGATCCGGGCGTTGGCCGGCTTCGGGGAGTTGACCCCGCCGCGGTCCTTCTTGTATTCGCCGGTGATCAGCGAGTTCGGTGAGCTGCTGCGGTCGAGGCTGATCGACGAGATGCGCAGCGGCCGCTCGGGCGGCTTCACCTGCGGCGTGTAGTAGCCGATCTGCGGGATCGCGTAGCGGTAGTCCGCCGCGTACGCCTTGCCGTCGTGCATCCCGATCTTCTTGCGCGTCGAGTCGGCCCTGGTGCGCCAGACGTTGTCCAGGTCGAAGACCCGGATCGCGTCGGTGTCGGCGACGTAGAGCCCGGTGGCCGACCCACGCGACGCCGCCGGCGTGTGACCGCACCGCCTGGAAGGCCGAGCCATTCACGATGCTGCGGATTCGCACCCGTTCGTGTCGGACCGGACCCCCGCACCGGCCGCCACCGCCTTCCGGCCGGTGCCCGGCACGCTCAGCAGCGTCGCGTAGCCGGCCAGGAACAGGACAACGGCGTTCAGGCAGTGCCACAGGAAGTGGGTACCGGTCGGGATCGCGCCGCACAGCGGGCCGTCGACGGTGCGGAGCGTCAGCGAGACCGCGAACACGCCGGCGGCCGCGAGCAGGGCCCGCCCGGCGGCGCCGTGGGCCGCGACGCCGAAGCCGATGAGCGCGAGCAGCGCCGGCGGGTATCCGCCGAGCGTCGTGCCGGCGCCGGCGGACAGCGCCCAGGTGACGGCGGCGGCGAAGAGCACGAACGCGGGTGCGGCGAGCCAGGCGAGGGCCCAGCGCACACCCCACCGCCGGTGGACCAGGACGGTCACCGTGACCAGGATGAACACCAGGATCGACAGGCTGTCCAGCGCCGCCGTCGGGGCCGTCGCCGCCATGTGGAAGATCCAGCTGCACACGCCCACCAGCGCGATCAGTCCCGGCAGCACCCTGACGCCGCGCGGCGCCGCGCCGGCCCGCCGCAGCACCAGGAACAGCAGCAGCGCGGCGACCAGGAACGCGGCGTTGCTGGCGGCGTTCAGCGGCTCGTTCCACAGGCCCGGCGCCGTCCGTTCGCAGTACGAGTCGACGTACACGCGACCGAGTCTCGCCGGTCCGCGTCACCACGAGGTGCCCGCCGGACGAACCTTCGTGTACGACGGTGGGAGTAGGCGGGGTTACCGCGCTGGGTCGACGACCGGTGGCGCGGCGTGCGGCAGGGTGGGGGGATGAGGTTCACGCCGTGGTGGCGGAAGGCTGTGCAGACGCTGCGTGTCGTCACGGCGGTGGGGTGGCTGGGCAGTGACGTGGTGCTGCTGGCGCTCGGGGTCGCGGGGCTGAGCGGGGTCGTGGACAAGGACGTGGCGTATCCGGCGATGGGCTTCGTCGGGGGCGTCATGTTCGTGCCGCTGTCGGCGGTGCTGGTCGTGTCGGCGGTGCTGGCGACGTGCAAGCCGTGGGAAAGACGAACCGGCCGTGGGGGAAAGAGTGAATCGGGGCCGGTGGGGGTGGCGGGGGCCTAGGGTCGGGTCGACGGCGTCCATCGCGACCAAGGGAGTTTGTGATGACCTCTCGGCTCAATCCGTACCTGAGTTTCCGTGGCAACGCCCGCCAGGCGATGGAGTTCTACCAGAGCGTCTTCGGCGGGACGCTGCGGCTCAACACGTTCGGCGAGTTCAACCCCGAGGCCGGGCCGATCGCGGACCAGATCATGCACGGGCAGCTGGAGACCGCGAGCGGCTACACGATCATGGGGTCCGACACGCCGCCGGAGATGGCGCACAACCCAGGTGACCACATCACGGTCAGCCTCAGCGGTGACGATGCCGCGGAGCTGCGTGGGTACTGGGAGAAGCTGTCCGCGAGCGGGAAGGTGAGCGTCCCGCTGGAGAAGCAGATGTGGGGCGACGAGTTCGGCGCCTGCGTCGACCAGTTCGGCATCCCGTGGATGGTCGACATCGGCACGCAGGCGTAGGGCCGCGGACAAACCGAGCGGCGGGATCCGGGTGCCGGATTCCGCCGCTTTTGCATGCCCGTGTACCGCAAACATCGCATCAGTTTGCTGCAAAGAACCGACAAGGCGACGACAGATCTGGCTGCAACGTTGCGTAAATATTTCGCAGGACCTTGTGGAGTGCGGGATGAGGGTCCTAATGTCACCTCACCCTCATCCTCATGGCGCCGCCCCGCCGTAGAGCGTCTCGGGCGTCCGCCCTCCTCCCGAGAGAATCGAGTCGTCGATGTCACGCAGCATTGGACCCTTACCGCGCTGGGCCGCCGCGGCGACAGCCGCGGCGGTCGGCGTCGGTGTCGTGGTCACCGGTGCCGGCCCGGCCGTCGCCGGAAACCCCGGAGCCGCACCGGCGGTGACCCGCGCCGCCATCGACCCGGCGTTGAGCGCGGGCCGCGGCGCCAGCGTCGCGTTCGTCGAGCAGGAGGCCGAGAAGGCCAAGACGAACGGCACCGTCATCGGGCCGGACCGCACGGCCTACACGCTGCCCGCCGAGGCGTCGGGCCGCAGCGCGGTGAAGCTGCTCCCCGGCCAGTACGTCGAGTTCACGCTGCCGAAGAGCGCCAACGCGATCAACGTGCGCTACAGCATCCCCGACGCGCCCAACGGCGGCGGCATCACCTCGCCGCTGGACGTGACGGTCAACGGCGGCAAGAAGACCACGATGACGCTCACGTCGCAGTACTCGTGGCTGTACAACCAGTACCCGTTCTCGAACGACCCGAACGCGGGCCTGCTGCACCCCGACTGGTGGATCACCGAGTGCGCCTGCGTGCCGGCCGCCACCACGCCCGCGCCGACGATCACCACCCCGTTCCGGCCGAACCACTTCTACGACGAGCAGCGGCTGCTGCTGGGCAAGACGTACAAGGCCGGCGACACGGTGCGGCTGACCGCGCCGAAGAACAGCGCCGCGTGGACGGTCATCGACCTGCTCGACTCCGAGCTCGTCGGTGCCCCGAAGATCAGCATCATCGCGGCGAACGTGCTGCTGTTCGGCGCGGACCCGTCAGGCCGGCGTGACTCGGCCGACGCGATCGACAAGGCCATCGCGTTCGCCAAGAAGACGCACCTGAAGGTCTACATCCCGCCGGGCACGTACCAGGTGAACCGCCACATCCTCGTCGACGACGTCACGATCGAGGGCGCAGGCAACTGGTACACCATCATCAAGGGCAAAGAGGTCGCCCTGAGCACGCCTGCGCCGGACAACTCGATCCACACGGGTGTCGGGTTCTACGGCAAGTATGCCCAGGACGGCGGCAGCAAGAACGTCCACCTGTCCGGCTTCTCGATCATCGGTGACGTGCGCGAGCGCATCGACACCGACCAGGTCAACGGCATCGGCGGCGCGATGAGCGACTCGACGATCGACGGCCTGTACATCCAGCACACCAAGGTCGGCCTGTGGTTCGACGGCCCGATGTCCAACACGAAGATCACCAACAACGTGATCGTCGACCAGATCGCGGACGGCCTCAACTTCCACACCGGCGTCACCAACTCCAGCGTGTCCAACAACTTCGTCCGCAACTCCGGCGACGACGGCCTGGCCATGTGGTCGGAGAAGACGGCGAACGCGGGCAACACGTTCGACCACAACACGGTGCAGACCCCGGTCCTCGCCAACGGCATCGCGATCTACGGCGGCAAGGACACCACGGTGTCCAACAACCTCGTCGCGGACCCGATCCGTGAGGGCAGCGCGATCCACATCGGCTCCCGCTTCGGCGCGGAGGCGTTCACCGGCTACGTGAAGGTCACCGACAACACGACGGTCCGCGCCGGCACGTACGAGCTGAACTGGAACATCGGCCTCGGCGCCATCTGGTTCATGGCGCTCGACAAGAGCATCGACGCCGACATCCAGGTCACCGGGGACCACTTCCTCGACAACACCTACAACGCGATCATGATGGTCTCGGACTGGCCGGTGAAGGACCTCTACTCCATCAACGGCGTGAAGTTCAAGGACATCCGGGTCGACGGCACGGGCACCTCGGTGCTCAGCGCCCGGGTCGCCGGCTCCGCCTCGTTCGAGAACGTGGACGCCCGCAACGTCGGCGCCGTCGGCATCAACAACTGCGGCACGTTCCACTTCACCCCGGCCGGCTCCGAGTTCTCGGTCGTCGACAAGGGCGGCAACGACGGCGGCGGCACCACGGGCCCGTGGCTCGCGTCGTGGGAGCTGCCGAACACCATCACCTGCGACGACCGCCCGCCGGTCGTCGTGCCCCCGGCGCCTCAGCCGTGGTAACAGCACAACGGTGAACCGGTAAGCCGGTGAAGCCGGGAAGGGCGGGCGCTTCGGGGGCGCCCGCCCTTCCTTGTTCTTCCCGTGTGCCGGAGGTGGGGTTTTCCCCACCTCCGACCGGCGCGCTGGCGCCACTGACCCGCGGCGCGGCACGGCGAAGAGTTATCGGCATGGATTTCAACGTCTCCCGCCGGGCGGTGCTCGGGACCGGCGTCGGCCTCGGTGCCGGCCTCGTCACCGGTACCGGTACCGCCGCTGCCGCCACCCGGGGCGCCGTCGCGATCGTCGGCTGCACCGTCATCGACGCGACCGGCGCGCCGCCCCGCCACGACATGACCGTCCTCGCCCGCGGCGACCGGATCGCCGCGCTCGGGCCGGCACGGAGCGTCCGGATCCCCGGCGACGCCGCGGTCGTCGACGGCCGCCGCCGGTTCGTCATCCCGGGCCTCACCGACGCGCACGTGCACAGCAGCGGCATCGACACGGTCGACCCGCCGCTCTACCTCGTCAACGGCGTCACCACCGTGCGGGAGATGTCGGGCTACCCGACGCTGCACGAGTGGCGGCGGCGGGTCGCCGAGGGAACGCTCCTCGGCCCACGGTCGGTGATCGCCAGCCCGCTCATCGACGGGTCGCCGTCGCTGTGGACGGGGCTCGGCGCGCCCTACGTCGAGGTCGCCGACGCGGCGCAGGCCCGGGCGGCGGTCCGGCAGGTCGCCGCCGACGGGGCCGACTTCGTCAAGGTGTACAGCCGGCTGTCCGCGGAATCGTTCACCGCGATCGCGCAGGAGGCGCACCGGCTCGGGCTGGAGTTCGCCGGGCACTGCCCCGACGCCGTGCTGGTGACCGCCGCGAGCGACCTGGGGCAGCGCAGCTTCGAGCACGTCTTCACCACCTGGTACGCCACCTCCGGCCACGAGGACGAGATCCGCCGCGCCCTGTCCCGGCTGGTGGTCGAGGCCGGCGACTACAACGGCTGGCTGCACCGGGTCCACCCGCTCGAGGTCACCGCGGCCCGGACGTTCGACCCGCTGCGGGCCGCCCGCGTCTTCCGGCGGCTGCGCGGCAACGACAGCCACCAGACGCCGACGCTCGTCATGCACCGCGTCCTGGACCTGCCGGGCACCGTCGACGCCGACGACCCGCGCCTGCGGTACATCCCCGCGGAGGTCCGCGCCGGGTGGGACTTCGCGATGCAGGAGATCTACCTCGACGGGCGCACCCCGCAGGAGGCCGCCGAGCACGAGGAGCTCTTCGGGCACCGGGTCCGGTTCGTCGGCGCGCTGCACCGCGCGGGCGTGCCGGTGCTGGCCGGGACCGACACCGGCACGTCCTACGTGTACCCCGGGTTCAGCCTGCACGACGAGCTGGAGCTGCTGGTCCGGGCCGGCCTGCCGCCGATGCGCGCGCTGCAGGCGGCGACCCGCGACCCGGCGCGGTTCCTCGGGCTCGGCTCCGGCACAGTGCGGCAGGGGGCGGCGGCCGACCTGGTGGTGCTGGACGCCGACCCGCTCGCCGACATCCGCAACACCCGGCGGATCCACGCCGTCGTCGTCCGGGGCGAGCTGATCACGCCGGAGCGGCGCGACGCGATGCTGGAGGCGGTGGCCGCGGCGGCCCGGACCGTGCCGCCGGGCGTGGCGGTGGCCGGGTGCCGGTGCTGACCGTGGTGCCTGCCGCGTGCTTGCCCTTGCGTGCGGGCCTTCGCGTGCGCGACCGGCGGGCGGTCGCGGGCGCCGGCGCGGTGCCGGGGCTAGCCGTGCAGGACCGGCGGGCGGGGAACGACGGGCGGCGGCAGGAAGAGCAGGCGGTCGTTGTACGCGGCGGTGTCGTCGGGGCTCACGCCGCAGCGCAGCGCCAGGTCCAGCATCGACACGAACGGGCCGCGGGCGGCGCGGTCCGCGATGACCCGGTGCGCCACGGCCGGGCGCATGCCCCTGATGTCGAGCAGCACGTGGTCGGGCACGGCGTTGACGTCGATGAGGCCGCCGTCGTTGTGCCGGCGGGGCAGGTCGGGCCGGCCGATCGCGAGCGCGAACCGGGCCACCGGGCTGGTGACCAGCAGCTGCCGGGCGCGCTCGCGCCGCTCGAGCGGGCCGCTGCGGCGGCGCCGCCACAGGTGCCGCAGGTGCTCGTTGATCAGCAGGACGTGGACGGGCGCGCCGAGCGAGACGCTGAAGAGCGACAGCATCGCGACCGCCTCCGCCAGCGGTGGCTGCGACAGGTCGTCCTCGAGGTAGATGATCTCGACGGTCCAGTACGTCACCGCCACGGCGAGGTACCCGAGGGCGACGGCGAGCAGCGGACGGCTGCGCCGGCGGGCACCGTGGTACAGGAACGGCACCCAGGCGAACGTGGACAGCGTGCAGGCGCTGAGGACGATGCCGACCAGCGTCTCGATCCAGGTGATCCACGGCTGCCGGTTGAACTCGTGGCCGAAGTACGGGTCGACCCCGACGGCGAAGGGTGGCCAGCGCCGCATCCCCACCGGCGCCGCCACCAGCATCGGCATCGGGAACAGCACCGGCGGAGGGGGCGGGGGCCCGGGTGCGGCCAGGAACGGTGCGGGGCTGACGGAGGACTCCACCGGCGCCGGGCTGACCGGCTCCCACGACGCCGCGGAGATCGGCGCGGCGGAGGACGACGACGGTGCGGTGTGCGTCGGCGGTACCGGCGACGACGGCAGCGCCAGGGTGGGGTCGGAGCGCAGGATGCGCCGCTGGAGGTCCTGCAGCGGCTCGCCGGGCTCGATGCCGTGCTGGTCGTCCAGCCGTGACCGCAGCTCCCGGAAGGTCTGCAGCGCGTCCGTGGGGCGGCCGCTGCGGTACAGCGACAGCATGAGCAGCTGGCGGAGCCGCTCGTGCAGGGGGAACTCCTCGACGAGGGCGGTCAGGTCGGCGACGAGCTCCCGGTGCTCGCCGCGGCGCAGCCGGATCTCCGCGAGCGCCTCGGACGCCGACACGCGCCGCTCGCCGAGCCGCACCCGCACCGCCTCGAACGCCGGCCCGCCGAGACCCGCGAACGGCTCGCCCTTCCACAGCCGCAGCCCGGCCCGGAAGCCGTCGGCGGCGTCGTCGTCGCGGCCGGCGGCGTGCGCGGCGGTGGCCGCGTCGACGTGCGCCTCGAACTCGGTCACGTCGACGGCGGCCGGCTCGATCGCCAGCCGGTAGCCGCCCTCGTCGAGGGTCAGCAGGCGCGACGGGGTCCGCGGCGACCGGTCCGGCTCCAGCAGGCGGCGCAGCGCGGCGACGTACTTCTGCAGGACGTTGGTCGCGTTCTCCGGAAGCGCGTTGTCAGGGAGGTCGTGCGGCCAGACGGCGTCGATGATCTGAGCGGGTGGCACGGGACGGCCGGGCTGCAGGAGCAGGACGCCGAGGACGGCGCGCTGCTTGGCGGGGCCGAGGTTGACCGGTCGCTCGCCGGCCCAGGCCCGCAGCGGGCCGAGGATCTCGAAGCGGAATCCGCCGTCCATCCAATCCCTCGTGCTGTGGTCCGGCAGAAAGCTGCTGGTCAGTGCCGCAGACGGTCGGACGGCAGCATACCGGCAGCGGCACGGCAGTGGGAACCGGCAGCATTTCGGCGGTCGGGACGGGCCGGCGACTCAGACGGGGGGTCGCCGTCCCGCTCGGACCTACTGGGCGGACGCCCGGGTCAGTCGGTCGCGGATCGCCAGCCAGTCGTCGCCGTGGGGCGGGTGCTGGGCCAGGATCGTCGCCACGCCGGCGTCGTCGAGGCGGTGCAGGGCGGCGTACAGGTCGGCGCCGTACTCGAGCGGGTCCGCGGACAGCAGCTCGACGTGCGCCCCCTCGGCGGCCGCCGGCAGGTGCGTGAGGATGCCGACGGTCCCCGGGTCGGACCCTTCCGCCAGCGCGGCGGGGTCGTCGACGAGCCGGAGCCGGGCCCGCGGCGCGTAGTGGCGATGCGCGAGGCCCGGCGACCGTACCTCCGGAGCGGCCTCGGCGGAGCCCGGCAGTTGCAGCGCGCCGACCACGTCGCGGATCGCCCGCAGGCTCAGCGCGCCCGGACGCAGCAGCCGCGGCGGCGACACGGTCACGTCGACGACGGTGGACTCGATGCCGAGCCGGCACGCGCCGCCGTCCAGGACCAGCGGCACGTCCGGCAGGCTGCGGATCACGTGCTCCGCGGTCGTCGGCGAGATGCTCTCGGACCGGTTCGCGCTCGGCGCCGCCAGGGGCAGCCCGCACTCGCGCAGCAGGGCCAGCGCGACCGGGTGGGCCGGGACCCGGATCGCGATGGTCGGCGGCCCGCCGTTCGCCGGCAGGTGGTGCGCGCGCTCCACGACGAGGCTGAGCGGCCCGGGCCAGAACCGCTCGGCGAGCAGGCGCGCCGCCGGAGGCCACTCGTGCGCGAGCGCCTCGGCCTCCGCGGTCGTCGCGACGTGCACGATGAGCGGGTTCCACGAGGGGCGGTGCTTCAACCGGTACACCTCGGCGACGGCCCGGGCGGAGAACGCGTGCGCGCCGAGCCCGTAGACCGTCTCGGTCGGGAACGCGCAGACGGACTCCTGCCGCAGCAGCTCGGCGGCGCGGCGCAGCCCGGCCGCGTCGGCGGCGACCACCCGGTTCATGCCCGCAACACTAGAGGGTCGCGCAGCCGCACCCCGTTGAGCATCGCCGCCGGCCCGCCCCCGAACGAGGTGAGCTTGCGCTGCACGAAGCCGGGCAGCCGCGGCAGCACGCGCAGCGCCTGGGCCGTCGTCCAGACCTGCAGCTCGCTGCGCGGGATCAGGGTGCCGAGGACCGAGGGGCCGATCGTGCGGCTGGCCGCGACCGCGCCGGCCATGGCCCGCTCGTACGCCGCGAACCCCGGCGCATGGTCGTCGCCGGCCGCCGCCAGCTCGGAGGCGAGGACATACGAGCCGACGATCGCGAGGCTGCTGCCGCCGCCGACCGCGGGGCCGGGCCCGTAGCCCGCGTCGCCCGCGAGGGTGATCCGCCCCCGGGACCAGGACGGCAGCCGGATCTGGCTGATCGAGTCGAGGTAGAAGTCGTCGGCGGCGTCCAGGTGCTCCAGCAGGCGCGGCACCTCCCAGCCGAGGCCGGCGCAGACGTCGCGCCGGAGATGAGCACGTGCGGCCGTCGCCTCACCACCCTGCTCTTCGGCCCTGCCCCGACCCGACCCTCGCCCACCGGACCCGGGCGATCGTCGCGGTCGGCGGCCTCAGCGACTGCACGGCCATGCTCACCGACGTCCCCGAGCCCGACCTCAAGACCGCCGTCCTCGACGCCGTCTGCGCCACCCTCGGCTAGCCGCCCCCGGTCACCTGTCGTGCTGGGACGAACGTCGACACGGTGGCCTGGGTGGCCTGGGTGGCCTGGTCGTCTCAGATCGGCTGCCGTGCGGCTCTGGGGCGGCCGTGCGCATGGCCTCCGCGGTCCGGGGCTGGGTGCTCGTGTGGCCTCGGGTCGGGCACTCGCGTGGCCCACGAGTCGGGCAGGCGCTGAGCCGCGGGTCGGCTGCCGTGCGGCCTCAGGTCAGGCATCCGTCCAGCTGTGAGGCTGGCTGCCGTGTGGCTCTGGGGCGTCCGTCCGTGTGGCCTCGGGTCAGGCGGTCGCGTGGCCCGCGAGTTGGGCGTCCACGTTGCGTCTCTGGTCAGGCTGCCGTGTTGCCTGCGGGTCGGGTGTCCGCGTTGTGCCCCTGGTCGGGTGTCCGCGCTGTGCTTCGGGTCAGGCGGTCGCGTGGTCGCCGGGGCGGGCGTCCGCGCTGTGGCCTGAGTCGGCGAGGCGGGTCAGCCACTCGTCGAGCAGGGCACGCTCGGCGCCGGTCAGGGCCGTGACCCCCGGCAGCGCTGCCCGTAGCGCCCCCGCGGCGCCCGCCGGGCTGGCATCGCCGCCGTCGTCGGCCGCTCGCTCGCTTGTGACGGCCGCGATGATCGACTCGCGGGCGAGGACCGACAGTGCGGGGTCGCGGGCCTCCGGTGGCAGCGCGATCAGCGTCAGCGTCATGCCGCATCCCGCCGCGTGGATCAGGTGCGCGGCCCGCTCCTCGCTCACCCGCAGCCGGCCGGCCGCCGCGATCCGCTTCACCTGCCCCGCCAGCACCTCGGCCGCCGCGCGCGCCGCGGGCGACTCGACGCCGGGCCGGGGCTCGCCGTAGATCAGCGTATAGACGGCGGGGTGCTCCAGTCCGAACGCGACGTGCAGATCCCACCCCCTCCGCAGATCCTCCACAGGATCCCCCGTCTCCGGCAGCCCCATCTTGCCACCCAGGTACGACACAAAACCGTGGCTCGCGACGGTGTCCAGCAGGCCCTGCTTGTCGCCGAAGAGCCGGTAGATGGTCGGGGCCTGCACGCCGGCGGCGGCGCTGACCGCGCGCGTCGAGATCGCCTCGCGGCCACCCTCGTTCAGCAGGGCCGCGGCGGCTTCGACGATCTTTTCGCGGGTAGTGGTCACGGTAACAACGCTAACACTTGCATGTTATCGAGTGAATGCTAACGTGAAGTTGTTAGCAACGATAACAAGGAGGTCGTCATGGACAGGGTTGCCGTCGTCACCGGAGGGTCGCGCGGGATCGGGCGGGCCGTCGCGCTGCGGCTGGCGCAGGACGGGCAGGCCGTCGTCGTCGCCTACGGGCACGCGCCCGCCGCCGCGGACAGCGTCGTCACCGAGATCACCGACAAGGGTGGGCGGGCGCTGGCAGTACAGGCGGACGTCGCCGACGAGAGCGCCGTCGCCGCCCTGTTCGACACGGCGGAGCGGCAGCTCGGCGGCGTCGACGTGGTCGTCAACGCGGCCGGGATCATGGTCCTGGCGCCGCTGGCCGAGCTCGACCTCGACGACCTGGACCGCGTGCACCGCACCAACATCCGCGGCACGTTCGTCGTCGGCCGGGAGGCCGCCCGCAGGGTGCGCCGCGGCGGCGCGATCATCAACTTCTCGACGTCGATCACGCGGCTGTCGCTGCCGACCTACGCCGCGTACGCCGCGAGCAAGGCCGCCGTCGAGGCGATCAGCCCGATCCTCGCCAAGGAGCTGCGCGGCCGCGACGTCACCGTCAACGCCGTCGCGCCCGGGCCGACCGCCACCGACCTGTTCCTCGACGGCAAGGACGACGCCACGGTCGAGCGCATGGCGAAGATGAACCCGATGGAGCGCCTCGGCACCCCCGAAGACATCGCCGAGGTCGTGTCTTCCCTGGCAGGACCCGCCCGCTGGGTCAACGGCCAGACGATCTACGTCAACGGCGGGGCCGCCTGACCACGCGGCGGCACCCGTAAACACGCAGTGTCGTCGGACTCTTGTCTCATCGCCGGCAGACGACACCTGCGACGGGGATGTACCGTGTCGGGCACGAGGACGAATTCAAGTTGTCACGACGCCCGGGCGCGGCACTGCCACCGCCTCCCGGAGCGCGGGAAACGGGGAGCCGACATGGGACGTGGACGGGCCAAGGCCAAGCAGACGCGGATCGCCCGGGAGCTGAAGTACTTCACCCCGCCGACCGACCTCACCGCCCTCCAGCACGAGCTCGCCGGTGCACCCACCCCGGAGCACGACGACGCCGATCAGGGCGACTACTACTACACCCCGGACCGCGACGACCGCACGTCGCGCTAGCGGCCGCCCACCGCGGCGGCGACGATCCGCCGGAAGGGGTCGGGGGCCGACAGCATCGGGAAGTGGTCCGCCCGGGGGATGACCGTGAGGGTCGCCCCGGGCGTCCGCGACGCGATCCGCTCGGCCCACAGCTGGGTGGCGGCGAAGTCGTGGCCGCCCACGACCACGCTGACCGGCGTGGTGATCTCGTGGAGGCGGTGCTTCACCGGCGGGTCGAGCTCGGTGCCGAGCGACTCCGGCAGCCGGATCCAGTAGGTGTTCGCGACCTGCAGCCCGACCATCAGGCGCCGGTCGGGCTCGTCGAGGGCGGCGCCCCACGCGCCGATGTCGCGGGCGGCGTAGGCATGGATGTCGGCCTCACCGATGATGCCGGCGAAGTGCTCCCGCATGACCGCGTACGCCGCGGACTCCGCGGGGCTCGGGTCGGGGAAGTCGCCGAACGCGCCGCCGGCCGCCACCACGTGCCGCACCCGTTGCGGGTACCGGTGGGCGAAGGCGAGCGCGCGGCGCGCCCCGTCGGACACGCCGACCAGTACCGCGGCATCCACGGCGAACGCGTCGAGCACGGCGGCGAGGTCGTCCAGCTCGCTGTAGGGCCTCGTGGCGTGCGACGACAGGCCCATGTCGCGGTGGTCGAAGGTGATGACCCGGGCGAACCCGGCCAGCCACGGGACCGTCGAGTCCCACATCCGCAGATCCGCGGCGCCGGCGTTGAGCAGGACCACGTCCGGGCCTTCGCCGCGGATCTGCGCGTGGAGATGACCGTCTTCGACGTCGATGAACACCCGGGAAGCTTAGACGTCGATGGACGCCCGGGAAGCTCAGAAGACCCGCAGCTCGTAGATCCGGGTGGCGACCTCGGTCGTCTGGGTGGGCGTCACGACGTTGAGCCGCACGTACCGGCCGGAGACGCCGCTGACGGGGTGGCTGGTGTTCGCCGCGGTGTTGGCGGTGACGTTCACGACCTGCGTCCAGGTGGTGCCGTCGTTGGACACCGAGATCGTGAACGCCTTCGTGTTCATGCTCGCGGCCTCGCCGCCGGCCTGCGCGTGCGCCAGCTCGAAGCGGCTCAGCGAACGCGTCGAGCCCAGGTCGACCTGTAGCCACGCGCCGGCGCCCGACGAGCAGAACTTGTCGGAGTTGCCGCCGCTGACGCTGCCGTTGACGGCCTTCTCCGGCCCCTCCGACGCCGCGCACGGCGTGCTGCCGGTCGCGGGCCGGCCCTGCGCGACGTTGACCCCGGCGCCGACCGGCGCCCCGATCACCACGTTGTCGAACGCCGCGGCCGCGTTGTACACCCGCACCCCGTCGCTGCCGGACGCGAACGTGCCGTCCGTGACGCTGATCCGCGGGTTGGTCATGTCGTCCACGTACACCTTGATCGACGACCCGATCGCGGTGACCCGCAGGTGGTAGCTGGTGCCGGCGGTGACGGTCAGGTTCGCGGTGCCCAGCTGGGTCCAGTTGTTGGCGGCGCGGCCGAGCACGACCCGTCCGGCGGGGCTGATGCCGGCGTAGTAGCCGTTGTAGCTGTCGGCGCCGGTGGCCGCGTTGCTGACCCGGAACGTCAGGCCCGCGTCGCCGCCGCCGGACGTGACGGTCACGTCGGCGTCGTAGGAGAAGTCGCCGAAGTTGGTGTCCAGCTGCGCCTTGCCGCCGAGCGAGCTGCCGGCCTGATATCTGCCGCCGGAGACCGAGAACGCGCCGCCGTACGTCTTCCAGCCCAGCGCGTTGCCGTCGGCGAAGTTGTCCTTCACCCGCATGGTGACCCGCTGGATGGTGCCGTCGGCGTTGAACGTCATCCGGTCGTAGGCGAGCTGCCGGTGGTTGCCGTCGGTCTCGCTGAGCGGCCGGCGGTGGTAGAGGATGTACCAGGTGTCGGTGCCCGGCACGTTGATCACCGAGTTGTGCCCGGACCCGCGGGCGACGGCGGCGTCCTGGGTGAGGACCCTGTCCAGCTTGGTGAACGGGCCGGTCGGCGAGTTCGCGATCGCGTAGGACACCGAGTAGTCCGGGCCGGTCCAGCCGCCCTCGGACCACATCAGGTAGTACTTGCCGTTGCGCTTGAACATCTGCGGGCCCTCGGTGTACCCCGACGGCGTGATCTCCTTGAACGTGCTGCCGTCGCTGAACGTGCCGAGGCTGGTCATGTCGGCGTTGAGCTTGGCGACGTTCGCGTGGCCCCAGCCGCCGTAGTAGATGTACGCCTGGCCGTCGTCGTCGATGAACACGTCCTGGTCGATCGGCTGCGCGCCGTTGTAGAACTGCCCGATCAGCGGCCGGCCGATCGCGTCCCGGTAGGGCCCGGCCGGGTTGTCGGCCACGGCGACGCCGATCCCGCCGAGCTGCGAGTTGTTCTGGATGTCGTTGGCGCCGAAGTACAGGTAGTACCTGCCGTTGCGCTGGATCGGGGCGGGCGCCCACATCGCCTGCGTGGCCCACGACACGTTGGCCTTGGTGAGCACGTTGGGGTGCCTGGTCCAGTTGACCAGGTCGGTGGAGGAGAACGCGTCGAGGTAGGTCTGCTCCCCGTACGACTTCGACGTCGTCGGGTACACCCAGAACGTGTTGTTGTAGACCGCGACGTCAGGGTCGGCGTACCACCCGTCGACGATCGGGTTGCCCGACTCGGCGGTCGTGTGGTCGGGGATCGCGGCGGCGGCCGCGACGGGCGCGAGCGCGCTGCCGAGCAGGGCGGCGGCGGTCAGGGCGGCAAGGCGTTTGGCTGCGGTGAACATCGGTGGCGGCTCCGACGGTGACGCGCTGGCGGGCGCGGACGGCGTGGCGGTTCCCACATGTTCGGTAAATATTGAACAGAACCACCAATCACGTCAAGGCTATCCCAGCGCCTGAATCAACAAACCTCAACGTGTTCTGACAAAAATTCTCAGAACGAGGGCGCTGTAGGGTGGCGCCATGGTCGATGCTGTGCCGCTGCCGGCGCCGGTTCCGCTGCCCGGCGGCGCGACGCTGCGCCCGCTCGAGCTGACGGACGCCGCGGCCCTGCTGGACGTACAGGAGCGAAACCGCGAGCATCTCCGGCGCGCGACGCCGATGCAGCCCGACTCCTTCTGGACGCTCGACGGTCAGCGGGACCGGCTCGAGACGCAGGTCGGGCGCAACCTGGCCGGCGAGGCCCTCGGCTGCGCGATCGCCCGCGACGGCCGGATCCTCGGCTGCGTGACGCTCAGCGGCATCGTGCGCGGCCCGTTCCGCAGCACCAGCCTCGGCTACTGGATCGACGCGGCCGAACAGGGCAAGGGGCTCACCTCGGCGGCGGTCGCCGCGGTCTGCCGCCTCGCCGACGAGCACCTCGGCCTGCACCGCATCGAGGCCAGCACCAACGTGGACAACCTCGCGTCGCAGCGGGTCCTGGCCAGGAACGGCTTCGAGCGGATCGGCGCGGCCCGCGACTACCTGTTCCTCGACGGCGCCTGGCGGGACTCGCTGCTGTTCCAGCGCATCCTCAACGACCGCCAGCCGGCCGCCGGCTCCGCCTGAGAGCGACCGCCAGCCGGCCGCCGGCTCCGCGTGAGAAACGACCGCCGGCCGGCGACCCTCAGCCAGTACGGTCGGCGGCGTGGACATCGAACTGCGTAGCGCCGCCGCCGAGGACGTCCCAGCGGTGCTGGCCTTCTGGAAGATCGCGGCGGAGGGCACGAACCGCGGCGGTGACGACACCGCGGCCGTCGAGGCGCTGCTCTCGCGGGACCCGTCGGCGCTGCTGCTGGCGGTGGCGGGCGGCGAGATCGTCGGGTCGCTCATCGCGGGCTTCGACGGGTGGCGATGTCACCTGTACCGCTTCGCGGTGCACCCCGAACGGCGTCGGCAGGGGATCGGGGCGCGGCTGCTGGCCGCGGCGGAGGAGCGCTTCCGCGGGTTCGGCGCCTGGCGGGTCGACGCGATGGTCCTGGAGGACAACACCCTCGCGCACCAGGTGTGGGCGGCGGCCGGCTACGCGCCGCAGGAGGAGTGGCGGCGCTGGGTGAAGAGCCTCTGACCGCCGATTGGCTCTCGACCCGCACCGACCGGGCCTGACACCGTGAGGAACATGATCACGGTGGGGGCGGCGGCAGGGGTCGCGCTGGTGGCGTTGGGGATGGTGCTCACGCCGGGGCCCAACATGATGTACCTCGTCTCCCGCAGCATCTCCCAGGGCCGCCGGGCCGGCATGATCTCGCTCGCCGGGGTCGCCGCCGGGTTCCTCGTCTACCTGACGCTCGCCTCGGCCGGGCTGTCGGTGGTGTTCTCGACGGTCCCCGCGCTGTACACGACGGTGAAGCTGGCCGGCGCGGCCTACCTCGCCTACCTCGCGTGGCAGGCGGTCCGGCCCGGCGGCACGTCGGTGTTCACGCAGGTCGAGCTGCCGCCGGACTCGACGCGCAAGCTGCTCACGATGGGGCTGATGACCAACCTGCTCAACCCCAAGGCCGCGATCATGTACGCGTCGCTGATCCCGCAGTTCGTCGACCCGCGCGCCGGGCACCTGATGGCGCAGGGGTTCATGCTCGGCGGGGTGCAGATCGCGGTGAGCATGGTGGTCAACGCGGGCATCGTCCTGGCCGCCGGCGGCATCGCGGTCTTCCTGGCCAAGCGTCCCGTGTGGCTGCGGCTGCAGCGGTACGTGACGGGCACGCTGCTCGGCTTGATCGCGGTCAAGCTCGCCACCGACAAGGCCCGGCCGCTACCCGTTTGACAGCGTGGCGGCCTTCGACAGCAGGTAGCGCCGCTCGGGCAGGCTCGTCGTGCGGCGGGCCGCCAGCTCGTACGACGAGCGCGCCGCCGCCGCGTCGCCGGACATCTCCTGCAGGTGCGCGCGGACCGCGGCGAGCCGGTGATGCCTGGCGAGGCGCTCGTCGGCGTCGAGCGACTCCAGCAGGCGCAGGCCCGCACCCGGCCCCTGCACCATCGCCACCGCCACGGCCCGGTTGAGCGTCACCATCGGGTTCGGCGCGACCCGCTCCAGCAGCTGGTACAGGGCGAGGATCTGCGGCCAGTCGGTGTCCGCCGCCGACCCGGCCTCGTCGTGGATCGCGGCGATCGCGGCCTGCAGCTGGTACGGGCCGGGCGGCCCCTTCGGCAGCGTCCGCGTGATCAGCTCGACGCCTTCGGCCACCGCCGGCCGGTGCCACAGCGCGCGGTCCTGCTCGGCGAGCGGCACCAGCGTGCCGTCCGGCAGGGCGCGCGCCGGCCGGCGGGCGTCGGTGAGCAGCATCAGCGCGAGCAGCCCGGCCACCTCGCCGTCGTCTGGCAGGAGCCGGTGCACCTCCCGCGTCAGGCGGATCGCCTCGGTGGTCAGCTCGGGCCGGTGCAGGTCGTCGCCGGAGCTGGCGGTGTACCCCTCGTTGAAGATCAGGTAGAGCACCTGCAGCACGACCTGGAGGCGGCCCGCGCGTTCGGCGGGCGGCGGCATGCTGAACCCCGCACCCGCGGCCCGGATCTTCTGCTTGGCCCGGCTGATGCGCTGCGCGAGCGTCGCCTCCGGCACGAACAGCGCGTGCGCGATCTGCGCGGTCGTCAGCCCGCCCACGGCCCGCAGCGTCAGCGCCAGCTGCGACGCGCTCGTCAGCGACGGGTGGCAGCACAGGAACAGCAGCAGCAACGTGTCATCTTTGTCGGAAATGTCAGGCGGGTCCGAGGTTTCATGTGAAACGGCGATGGACAACTCACGCCTGCGCCGCGCGTCCTCGCTGCGGAACTGATCGGTCAGCCGCCGCGAGGCGATCGTGATCAGCCACCCGCGCGGCTGCTCGGGCACCCCCTCGCGGGGCCACTGCAGCGCCGCCGCCAGCAACGCCTCCTGCACGGCGTCCTCGCAGGCGTCGAACTGCCCGTGCCGCCGGACCAGCACCCCGAGCACCTGCGGCGCCAGCCGCCGCAGCTCCTCCTCGACCCCGACACTCACGGAGAACAACGATCCCACGGCGGCGCCGCCCTGTACGAGGGCGGCGCCGCCGTCGCGGGCTCAGTGGACGGTGCCGGCGGAGCCGGTGCCCCGGCGGACGGGTTCCGCGCAGGCGAGGAGCTTGCCGCGGGGGAGGAACTCGATCGCTGTGGCGGCGCCGATCTCGGCCATGGGGGTGAACGTGTGGCCGAGGGTGCCGAGCGCCACGCCGGGGCCCGAGATGAAGGCGGGCTCGGCGACCACGGCCGCGGTGTTGCGCTGGGTGGCGCGGGGCGCGGCCAGGGCCTGCGGGAGCGTCATGCCCAGGTCGATCCGGTTGATCAGGATCTGCAGGACGGTGGTGATGATGGTCGAGCCGCCGGGGGAGCCGAGGGCCAGGAACGGGCGGCCGTGCTGCAGGACGATCGTCGGGGCCATCGAGCTGCGCGGGCGCTTGCCGGGGGCGGGGAGGTTCGGGTCGTCGGCCGGCGCCTGGGTGTTGGTGAAGTTGAAGTCGGTCAGCTCGTTGTTGAGCAGGAAGCCGCGGCCGGGGACGACGATGCCGTTGCCGCCGATCTGCTCGATCGTGAGCGTGTACTCCACGACGTTGCCCCACTTGTCGGCGACGGTCAGGTTGGTCGTCGACTTGCCGAAGTCCGCCGTCGCTCCACCCGCCGTGGTCGCGCAGGAGGCACCCGGTACACCGGGCGGCACCGGCTTCGTGGCGGCGTGCAGCGGGTCGATCCGGCAGGCGCGGGACGCCGCGAAGTCGTTGGTCAGCAGCGACTCGAGCAGCGGGCGCGGGGTGTGGTCACCGACGTAGCGGTTGCGGTCGGCGAAGGCGAGCGCGCTGGCCTCCAGGTAGCGGTGCAGGGCCTGCGTGCCGTCGAGCCGGCCCAGGTCGGAGCGCTCCAGGATGTTCAGGGCCTCGCCGACGGTGGAGCCGCCCGAGGACGGGGTGGCCATGCCGTAGACGTCATAGCCGCGGTACACCATGTGCGTCGGCTCGGGGCGGCGGACCTCGTAGGCGCGCAGGTCGGCGAGGGTCATGCCGCCGGGGCGGATCTGGTACTGCCACGGCACCGACGGGTTCGCCGCGACCGGCGGGTGCTGGACGGCCGTCACGATGTCGCGGCCCACCTCACCGCCGTAGAACGCGTCGATGCCGCGGCGCGCGACCAGGTCGTAGGTCGCGGCGAGGTCGGGGTTGCGCAACGTGCTGCCGACCGCCGGCGGCTGCCCGCCCGGCAGGAACAGCGCCGCCGTCGGCGTGAACTGCGCGAACGCCGCCTTGTTGTCGCTGACCTGGGTCGCGAACGTCTGGTCGACGGTGAAGCCGCGGCGCGCGACCTCGCTGGCGGGGCGCAGGTTGGTGGCGAGGGACCGCTTGCCCCACCGGCGCAGCGCGGTGTCCCATGTGGCCAGGGTGCCGGGGACGCCGGCGGAGATGCCGCTGACCCGCGCCTCCTGGAAGGCGTACGGCTGGCCGGTCGCCGGGTCGACGAACGCCGTGGACGTCATCGACTGCGGCGCGGTCTCACGGCCGTCGAGGGTGGACACCTTGCCGCTGCGGGCGTCGTAGTACACGAAGAACCCGCCGCCGCCGATGCCCGCGGAGAACGGCTCGGTCACGCCGAGGGTCGCCGCGACCGCGACGGCGGCGTCGACCGCGTTGCCGCCGCGGCGCAGCACGTCCAGCCCGACCGCGGTGGCCGTCGGGTCGACCGAGGTCACCGCGCCGCCGTGCCCGGTCGCGGTGGGGCCGGTGGACGAGGCGAGGGTGGGTGTCGCGGGTCCGCCCACCAGGGGCACGAGGAGAAGGGGGATCAACAGCAGCCTACGCATGGTGCCTCCCGGAGGATCGACGGCGATCGCTCCTCCTGCCTACCGCCCCTGGGCGTCGGGCACAACCCGGAACGTGCGGCGGTATGCGCTCGGAGCGACGCCGATCGTGGTCTGCAGGTGCTGGCGCAGCGACGCGGCCGTGCCGAGCCCCGACCGGCGGGCGATCTGCTCCACCGCCAGGTCGGTGCTCTCCAGCAGCCCGCGGGCGTGGTCGACCCGCTGCTGCAGCAACCACCGGGCCGGGCTCACCCCGGTCTCCTCGCGGAAACGCCGGGTGAACGTGCGCACACTCATCGTGGCGTACGCGGCCATGTCCTGCAGCGTCAGCGGCTCGGCGAGTCGCCGCAACGCCCACTCGCGGGTGGGTGCGGTCGTGGTGTCGGTGAGCCGCGGCAGGGGCCGCTCGATGTACTGCGCCTGCCCGCCCTCCCGCCACGGCGGCACGACGCTGCGCCGCGCCGCCCGGTTGGCGACCTCGCTGCCGAAGTCGGTGCGCACCACGTGCAGGCACAGGTCGACCCCGGCGCCGACCCCGGCGGAGGTGAGCACGTCGCCGTCGTCGATGAACAGCACGTCCGGGTCGAGCTTGACCTGCGGGTACAGCGCCCGGAACTGGTCGGCCCACCCCCAGTGCGTGGTCGCCGGGCGGTCGTCGAGCAGGCCGGCGGCGGCGAGCACGAACGCCCCGGTGCAGATCGACATGACCCGGGCCCCGCGGGCGTGCGCCGCGAGCAGCGCCGCCGCGACGGACGGGTCGAGGGTGGCGTCCTCGACTGGCCCGCCGCGGTGGATTCCGGCCACGACGACGGTGTCGACCCGCTCGGTGATCTCCAGCCCGTGCTCGGGCAGCACCTGGAAGCCGGCCGCGCTGCGCACCGGCAGCCCACCCGGCGTGCAGACCTGGATCTTGTACTTGCGGTGGCCGTCGTCCCCGCGGGCGGCGCCGAAGATCTGCGACGGGGTGCCGAGGTCGAACGCCACGACCCCGTCGAGCGCGATGACGGCCACCAGATGCCTACCCATGGCCCAATTCTTGCGCACTATGGCTTCCGGGCCACTCGTCCGCGCGTACCGGAGCCAGAAGGATGATGACCGTGAAACGACCCCACCCTGCCTGGCTGGTCGCCGCGGTCGCGTTCGTCGCGCTGGTCGGCGCGGCGGGCTTCCGGGCCACCCCCGGCGTCATGCTGCACCCGCTGCACGAGGAGTTCGGCTGGTCGCTGGGGACCATCTCCCTCGCGGTGTCGATCAACCTGCTCCTGTTCGGCCTCACCGCGCCCTTCGCCGCCGCGCTCATGGAGCGCTTCGGGATCCGGCGGGTCGTGGCGTACGCGCTGCTGCTCGTCTCCGCCGGCAGCGGGCTGACGGTCTTCATGCGGCACAGCTGGGAGCTCATCGCGCTGTGGGGCGTGCTCGTCGGCCTCGGCACCGGCTCGATGGCGCTCGCGTTCGTCGCGACGGTCACCGGCCGCTGGTTCGTCAAGCGGCGCGGCCTGGTCACCGGCGTGCTCACCGCCGGCGGCGCGGCCGGCCAGCTGGTGTTCCTGCCGCTGCTCGCGCTCCTGGTCGACAGCCACGGGTGGCGCGCCGCCGCGCTGACGGTGGCCGGTGCGGCGCTGGTCGTGGTGCCCCTCGTCCTCTGGCGGCTGCGCGACCACCCGGCGGACCTGGGCGTGACCGCCTATGGCGCCACCGATGCAGATGCGGCGCCGGTACCGCCGGCGACGGGTGGCGCGGCGCGGCGGGCCCTGGGCGCGTTGCGCGGTGCCGCCCGGGTGCCCGCGTTCTGGCTGCTCGCGGGCGGGTTCGCGATCTGCGGCGCCACCACCAACGGGCTGATCGGCACCCACTTCATCCCCGCCGCGCACGACCACGGCATGACCGAGCCGGTCGCGGCGTCGCTGCTGGCGCTGGTCGGCCTGTTCGACATCGTCGGCACGATCGCGTCCGGCTGGCTCACCGACCGGATGGACAGCCGTGTCCTGCTCGGCTGGTACTACGCCCTGCGCGGCGCGTCGCTGCTGGTGCTCCCGGCGCTGTTCGCCGCCACGGTGCGGCCGAGCATGGTCGTCTTCATCCTCTTCTACGGCCTCGACTGGGTGGCGACGGTCCCGCCGACGGTCGCGTTGTGCCGCGAGTACTTCGGCGCGTCCGGCCCGGTGGTGTTCGGCTGGGTCTTCGCGTCGCACCAGTTCGGCGCGGCGATCGCGGCGACGGGCACCGGTCTGCTGCGCGACCGGCTCGGCAACTACGACCTGGCCTGGTACGTCGCGGGCGGGCTGTCGATCGCCGCGGCCGGCCTGTCGCTGCTGCTGTTGCGCACCCGGCGCGGGGTCGTGACGCCCGCGCCGGTCGCGGTGGCCGCGGCGTAGCGGCGGCCTGCTTCGGCGTGACGGCTCTGCTTCGGCGTGACGGCCGTGCTTCGGCGGGACCGTCAGCCCAGGCGGAAGTCCAGGTCCGGGGTGATCTCCAGCGTGTCCATCTGGGCGCGCTGGAGCCGGCCGGAGTAGTCCCAGTTCATCGACTGCCAGCGGGTGAACTGGTCTAGCACCCAGACGCCCGACTGGCGGCTGCCGTTGCCGGACCTGCCGTTGCCGCCGAAGGGCAGGTGCGCCTCCGCGCCGGAGGTGGAGTTGTTGACGCTGACCATCCCGGCGCGGGTGCGGCGGCGGAACGTGAACGCCTTGCGCGGGTCGGTGGTGTAGATCGCGGCGGACAGCCCGTAGCCGGGCGCGTCGGCCAGCTCGACCGCCTCGTCCAGCGTGCCGTAGGACGTCACACCGACCAGCGGACCGAAGGTCTCCTGCTGGAAGATCTTGTCTTCCGGCCGTACACCGTGGACCAGCGCCGGATGGTAGAACAGGCCCCGCTCCGGGTCGCCGACGAAGCCCTCGCGCGGGTTGGCGGCGCTGATCCTGCCGGTCGGGCCCGCCGGCCGGTGGTGGTCCTCGATCCAGCCGAGGAACTCCTCGAAGCGCGCGGCGAAGCGGTCGGTCATCAGCGGGCCGTAGAGCACCGACGGGTCGGAGGGGTCGCCGATGCGCGCGCCGGCGATCGCCTCCTCCAGCCTCGCGGTGAAGGGCTCGAGGACGCTCTCCTGCACGATCAGCGTGCCGAGCGACGTGCAGCGCTGGCCCGCCGTGCCGAACCCGGCGAAGAGCGCGCCGTGCACCGCGAGATCCAGGTCGGCGTCCTCGGTGACGACCATCGGGTTCTTGCCGCCGAGCTCCAGGCAGGCGCTCTGCAGGTGCCGGCCGGCGAGCTCGCCGATCCGCGCGCCGACCTCCGACGAGCCGGTGAACCCGACCTTGTCGACCAGCCCCGCCTCCAGCGCCCGGTCCAGGCCCTCGAACGTGGTCGCCCCGTCGGCGAACACCACGTCGAAGACCCCGTCGGGCACCCCCGCGCGCCGGATGAGCTGGGCGAACGCGTCGGCGCAGGCGGCGGAATACTCGGCCGGCTTCCACACGACGGCGTTGCCGCACAGCAGGGCCGGCACCAGATACCAGCTGGGGACCGCGACCGGGAAGTTGCCGGCCGTGATGATCGCGGCGACCCCGACCGGCACGCGGAACGTGAACAGCTGCTTGTCGGGCATCTCGCTCGGCACCGTCTGCCCGTAGAGGCGGCGGCCCTCGCCGAGGAAGAAGTCGCAGGTGTCGACGATCTCCTGGACCTCGCCGCGGGCCTCGGCGGTCGTCTTGCCGACCTCCCGCGTCACGAGCGCGGCGAGGGCCTCGAAGTTGGCCTCGACGAGCCGGCCCAGGTTGGCGATCACCCGGCCGCGGACCGGGGCCGGCACGTCGGCCCAGTCCCGTTGCGCGCGGCGGGCGGAGCGGCAGGCGGCGACGAACGTGTCGGCGTCGGCGAGGGCGACCTCGGCGACGACCTGGTCGAGGTGGGCCGGGTCGACGGACCGGAAGCGGGCGTCGCCGGGCGCGTCGAGGGGTCTGCCGCCGACGGTGGAGACGAGGAGCTTGCTCATGCCCCCATCTTGCCGTGGGGCTACGACATTTTTCCGTGGGGCGTGTCGGCCGGGTGCTGGGACGTGGGCGGCGGGGCGAACGCCAGCTCGCCGCCGAACTGGTCGTGCAGCCGGACGTCGTAGTAGTCGGCGGCGTCGGCCACCCAGTCGCGGGCGTTGCTCAGCTCGGTCGCGTCGAGCGTCTCGGCCATCAGCTCGTAGGACGCGATGACCGAGTCGTCGCGCCAGAACAGCCGGACGAAGTTGAGCCGGCCGTTGAGCTCGTTGAGCTCCGTCAGCAGCCGCGGCGAGCACTCCAGCCGGCGCAGCAGCGGCGAGAAGACCCGCACGAACGGCGGATCGTTGGCGACCAGGCGCAGGTAGACCACGGCGGTGCCGCTGCGGATCGCGGCCGGGGTGGCGCTCAGGTCGGCGGGCACCGCCTGTCCGCCGAGGTAGTCGGTGAGCAGGTGGTGCACCCGGATGCGCACGGCGTCGTCGATCGACACGCCTGTCACCCTATCGAATGACCGCGCGGTCACCCGGTCACCCGGACTTGCCGGGGCGCCCCGGGGGCAGGAAGCCGCGGCGGCGGGCCTCCTTGACCCAGCGGTGCGCGGTGCTGACCGGCACCCCGTGCCGATCGGCCAGGTCGCAGGCGGGCCGGGGCGAGTCCTGCGCGAAGTCGAGGTAGACGTCGGCGACCTCGCGGTAGAAGACGTCCGGCCGTCCCCGTGACGGGTTCGCCGCGGCGGGCGACGTACGGGCGACCGCCAGCACCGGCTCGACCATCTCCCAACCCGTGTCACCGGCGACGGGCGGCGCGACCGGTCGCGCCCGTGGATTGAGCACCGGCGGCGTGTCGATCGACTCGTGGACGACCGCGAGCTGCGCGTTGGCGGCGGCCTCGATCCGCCCGACGGGGATCGCCCGGAGCAGGTCCGCACTCGGCGAGCCGTCGATGTGCAACCCCGTCAGCACCAGCCGACCACCATCAGCGACGCCGACCCGCACCCGGACGCTCTGCGCCAGGGGCGGCTCCTGACGCCACTCATACCAGCCATCGGCGACTGGGAGAAGCCGGCCACGCACCCGGCAAATCTAGACCACTCTTCCTCGAATCAACAATTGCGCGAACCTAGACGTCTAGATACGCTGATCTGGACCCACCAGCCAGAGGCTTCAACGGGGGGTGTCTGGAGCAGCAGGTGCGTGGCCGCGCACCGACAGTTCCAGCAGGAGCCGACGGCACGTCTGCCTCGCCTTGGGGGAGCAAGGGGGAGGGCGCAGACGGGTGGTCTGCCGGGCGGATCGCGCAGCAATGCGCGTCCCGCCCGGCGGCGTCGGTGACAAGCCGCGGTCGCGGGGTCTCGCCGGACCCCGCGACCGTCCACTGCTTGGTCGACGCTGCTGCACGGCCCGGTTCGCGACGCCCGCACCGGTCGACTTCCACCGATCCCCGCACCCGGGGCGGCGCTCTGTGCCTCGCGCACGCGCCGATCAACACCCGGCGGTGTGCCGTCTTCAGCTCCGGCGTGGACCGGCCTGCCCGTTCGGCACAGTCTGGATCGGCACCGCCTGTATCGACGCTGGCCAGATCGACACTCCTCGACAGGCGTTGGTCAATGCCCGGGTCGGTGGCGGCCGGTGTAGAGGAGGAAGACGCCGGCGAGGACGACGCCGATGCAGAGCAGGGACACCATGGCCACGGTGATGAGGACCCAGATGAGGGCGCCGAGCTTGCGGCCCGGGTTGATGTCGATGCGGGCGGGTGGGAGCTCGGCGGCCCCCAGCTCGGCCGCGACGTCCGCCGGGTCGCCGAGCAGGTCCAGGATCGAGCGGACCTCGTCCTCGGGCGCGTGGGGGCGGCCGCCCGACCCGGGGTGCGGCTCGGCGTGCCGGGTCTCGGCGAGCTTGCCGGCGATGTGGTCGCTGAGGTCGGCGAGCAGTTCGGCGCGGCGGCCGGCGGGCACGTTCTGCAGCGCCTGCTCGACCGCGTGGAGATAGTCGTTGACCAGGCCATCGTAGGTGTTCAAGGCGCCCCCGTCCGGAAAAGCTGGCACTCTCCAGCATGATCAGTAAGACTTTTCGAGCAGGCACGCAGTCCTGGAGGGAGCGATGTGAGCGCACCGACCCGCTGGCTCGACGCCGAGGAACAACTCGCCTGGCGTGCTTTCTACTCCGCCGCGACGCAGCTGATCGACCGGCTCGACCGCGAGCTGCAGCACGACGCGGGCATGCCGCACGCCTACTACGAGATCCTCGTCGTGCTGTCGGAGTCGCCGGGACGCACCCGGCGGATGAGTGAGCTCGCCGACCTCACCAGGTCCTCGCGCAGCCGCCTCAGCCACGCCGTCACCAAGCTCGAGGCCCGCGGCTGGGTCCGCCGGCGCGACTGCGACGACGACAAGCGCGGGCAGTTCGCCGACCTGACCGACGTCGGCTTCGCCGCCATCGAGGCGGCCGCGCCCGGTCACGTGGAGACGGTGCGCAAGCACCTGTTCGACGCCCTCACCGAGGAGCAGGTCGAGCAGCTGCGCAAGATCAGCGAAGCGATCACGGCCTCCCTCAAGTAACGCCCTCAGGTAGACCCTGAAGTACCCCCGGCGGGGCACTGCGCCTTGTGTCGATCATTGTGTGTCGATACGTTCACGGCCTGCCGCGAGATGGGGGCCCCGCCATGAAGCGCCTGAAACTCACGCAAACCATCGCCGCCGCGGCCTTCGCCGTGGCCGCGCTGGCCGCGGTGCAGGGCAGCGTGCCGACGCTGCCCGAGCAGGCGAGGACACCGAGCGGCTACGCCGGCGGCGTGCCCCAGTGGGAGAACGAGCCGTCGATCGCCAGCCTCCTCGCCGGCGGCACCCAGCAGCACGCCGAACAGTTCTACTTCGTGCTGCCCGACCGGTTCGCCGACGGCGACCCGTCCAACAACACCGGCGGCCTGTCCGGCGGCCGGCTGAGCTCGGGCTACGACCCCACCGACAAGGGCTTCTACCACGGCGGCGACCTCAAGGGCGTCATCGACCGGCTCGACTACATCGAGCACCTCGGCACCACCGCGATCTGGCTCGCCCCCGTGTTGAAGAACCGGCCGGTGCAGGGCAGCGGCGCCGACGTCTCGGCCGGCTACCACGGCTACTGGACCACCGACTTCACCCAGATCGACCCCCACTTCGGCACGAAGGCCGACCTGCAGCGGCTCGTCGACCTCGCGCACCGCCGGGGCATCAAGGTCTACCTCGACGTCATCACCAACCACACCGCCGACGTCATCCGGTACGCGCAGGACCAGTACTCCTACCGGAGCAAGACGGACTACCCGTACAAGGACGCCTCCGGCAACAGGTTCGACGACCGCGCCTTCGCCGACGGGCGGCGCGGCTTCCCGCCGGTCAACGCGCAGTCCTTCCCGTACACCCCGGTCTTCGGCAGCGAGGCGGACAAGACCGCCAAGAAGCCGGCGTGGCTCAACGACCCGCTCATGTACCACAACCGCGGCGACTCCACGTTCAGCGGCGAGAACAGCGAGTACGGCGACTTCTTCGGCCTCGACGACCTGTGGACCGAGCGCCCGGAGGTCGTCCGCGGGATGACGAAGATCTACGCCGACTGGGTCAAGGACACCGGGATCGACGGCTACCGGATCGACACCACCAAGCACGTCAACATGGAGTTCTGGCCGCAGTTCGTCGAGGGCGTCGACAAGGTCGCCAAGCGGGACTTCTTCATGTTCGGCGAGGTGTACGACGCCGACCCGCGGTTCGACTCGACCTACGTGCGCAAGGGGCGGCTGCCGGCGACCCTGGACTTCCCGTTCCAGCAGGCCGCGACCGACTACGCGGCCCGCGGCGGCTCCGCGGCCGGGCTCGCCGGCGTGTACGCGCAGGACGACCTGTACACCTCGGCCGGCACCACCGCGGGCACCCTGCCGACGTTCCTGGGCAACCACGACATGGGCCGCATCGGCATGTTCGTCGCCGGCGGCGGCACCGACCCCGCCACGCACCTGCGCCGCGACCAGCTCGCCCACGAGCTGATGTTCCTCACCCGTGGGCAGCCGGTCGTCTACTCCGGCGACGAGCAGGGCTTCACCGGCGCCGGCGGCGACAAGGACGCCCGGCAGGACATGTTCCCGAGCGTCACCCCCGACTACCTCGACGACGACCTGCTCGGCACCGACACCACCCACGCGGTCGCGCACTACGACGAGAGCCACCCGGTCTACCGCACGATCGCCGGCCTGGCCCAGCTGCGGCAGGCACACCCGGCGCTCAAACAGGGCGTGCAGGTGACCCGGTACGCGGCGCAGGGCGCGGGCGTGTTCGCGTTCTCCCGGATCGACCCCCAGCAGCGCGTGGAGTACCTGGTCGCCACCAACAACGCCACTTCCACGCAGACCGTCACCGTCCCGACGGCCATGGCGAGCACCACCTTCGACCGGATCTACCCGTCCACGGGCGCGATCGCCGCCTCCGCCGGGGACGGCCGGCTGCAGCTGGACGTGCCGCCGCTGAGCACCGTGGTGTTCAAGGCCCGCGGCGCGATCGCTAAGCCGGCCGCGAAACCCACCGTCACGCTGGTCGCGCCCGCCGCCGGGCAGCCCGTCCCCGGCGGTGCCCAGTTCCAGGCCGAGGTCAAGGCGGAGGTCACCGGCGACCCCCTCGCCACGGTCACGTTCGCCGCGAAGGTCGGCAACGGCCCGTGGAAGCTGCTCGGCACCGACCACGCCGCGCCGTACAGCGTCACCCACGACCTCGACGGGCTGCCCGCCGGCACGGCGCTGGAGTACAAGGCGGTCGTGCGCGACGGCTCCGGCCGTACCGCAGAGACGAGAATCACCGCGAAGGTCGGCACGCCGCCGAGCGCCGCCGCGCCCGACTACGCGGTCGTGCACTACCAGCGCCCGACCGGCGGTTATGAGCCGTGGAGCCTCTACGCGTGGGGCGACATCGAGTCGCCGATGACGTGGCCGGCCGGCGCCCCGTTCGCCGGTGAGGACTCGTTCGGGCGCTTCGCATGGGTCAAGCTGAAGCCGGGGGCGGCGAACGTCGGCTTCCTCGTGGTCGACTCGAGCGGGGTGAAGGACGTCGCCGTCGACCGCTCGCTCGACCCGACGAAGACGCCGGAGATCTGGCTCAAGCAAGGAGACGCGACCATCTACACCTCACAGGCCGCGGCCACCGGCACCGTCGCCGTGCACTACGGGCGGCCCGACGGCGACTACACCGGCTGGGGCCTGCACCTGTGGGGCGACGGCCTCGCGCCCGGCACCGGCACCGACTGGTCCGCGCCGCGCCCGCCCGACGGCACCGACAGCTACGGCGCCTTCTGGCACGTGCCGGTGACCGACCCGGGCAAGCCGGTCAACTTCATCGTCCACAAGGGCGACGTGAAGGACCCCGGCGTCGACCAGTCCGTCCTGCCGAGCCGGCAGGGCGAGGCCTGGGTGCGCTCCGGCGAGGCGACCGTCCACCCGACCCGCGCCGCCGCCGAGCACACCGCCGTGCTGCACTACCGCCGCCCGGCCGGCGACTACACCGGCTGGGGGCTGCACGTCTGGACCGGCGCGGCGACCCCCACCGACTGGGGCGCCCCGCTGCTCCCCGAAGCCAGCGACGCGTTCGGCGCGCGGTTCCGGGTGCCGCTGGCGGACAACGCCACGACGCTCAACTACATCCTGCACAACGGCGACACCAAGGACCTGCCCGCCGACCAGGCGCTCGACCTCGTCACCGTCGGGCACGAGGTCTGGATCCTGTCCGGGCAGGAGCGCTACCTGCTGCCGATCCCGCCGCAAGGCACCCCCGACACGGACCTGACCAAGGCGAAGGCGGTGTGGGTCGACCACGACACCATCGCGTGGCGGTCCGGGCCCACCGACGGGCACTCCTACGAGCTGCTGTCCGCGCCCAACGGCGGCCTGTCGGTGGTCGACAGGCAGGTCGTCGGCGTCGCAAAGGCCCTGCCGATGCGCGCCACCGGCGGCCTGTCCGAGCCGCAGCGGGCGAAGTTCCCACACCTGTGGGCGTACCAGGCGTTCCACGTCACCGGCGACCGCGCCGCCGTGGCCACCGCGCTGCGCGGGCAGGTCGTCGTCGTCGAACGCGACGCCGCCGGCGCCGTCACCGAGGCCAGCGCCGTGCAGGTCGCCGGGGCGCTCGACGACCTCTACGTCGGCGCCGTCGGCGCGAAGCTCGGCCCGCACTTCGAGGGCGGGCGCGTCTCGGTCAGCGTGTGGGCGCCGACCGCGCAGAACGTCGCGCTGGAGCTCTTCGACGACCCGTCAGCGCAGCCGGTACTGGCGGCGATGAAGCGCGACGAGCACACCGGCGTCTGGACGGCGACCGGCGACCGCGGCTGGAAGGGCCGCTACTACCGGTTCCGGGTCACCGCCTGGCAGCCCGCGGTCCGGGGCGTGACGACGGCGTCGGTGACCGACCCCTACTCGGTGTCGCTCGCCGCCGACTCCACCCACAGCCAGATCGTCGACCTGTCCGACGCCGCCCTGCAGCCGCCCGGCTGGTCCGCGGTCAAGAAGCCGCCGGTGCCGGCCCGGCCGCAGATCCAGGAGCTGCACGTCCGCGACTTCTCCGTCGCCGACACCACCGTGCCGGCACAGCAGCGCGGCACGTACCTCGCCTTCGCCCAGGCCCAGTCGGCCGGCATGACACACCTGCGGGACCTGGCCAAGGCAGGCACGTCCTACGTGCACCTGCTGCCGGTCTTCGACATCTCCACGATCCCCGAGCGGCGGGCCGACCAGCAGCAGCCGCCGTGCGACCTGACCACGCTGCCGCCGGACTCCAGCCAGCAGCAGGCGTGCGTCGCCCAGATCGCGGAGCAGGACGGCTACAACTGGGGCTACGACCCGTTCCACTACTCCACGCCCGAAGGCTCCTACGCGACCGACCCGCAGGGCACCCCGCGGATCAGCCAGTTCCGCCAGATGGTCGCCGGGCTCAACGGTGCCGGCCTGCGGGTCGTCGTCGACGTCGTCTACAACCACACCACCGCCGCCGGCACCGACCCGCACTCGGTCCTCGACCAGATCGTGCCCGGCTACTACCACCGGCTGCTCGACGACGGCACCGTCGCCAACTCCACCTGCTGCGCCAACACGGCGCCGGAGAACGCGATGATGGGCAAGCTCGTCGTCGACTCGGTCGTGCTGTGGGCCAAGCAGTACAAGGTCGACGGTTTCCGCTTCGACCTCATGGGCCACCACCCGAAGGCCAACATCCTCGCCGTGCGCGCCGCGCTGGACCAGCTGACCCTCGGCAAGGACGGCGTCGACGGCAAGAAGATCCTCATCTACGGCGAGGGCTGGAACTTCGGCGAGGTCGCCGACAACGCCCGCTTCGTCCAGGCGACCCAGGCCAACATGGCCGGCACCGGCATCGGCACCTTCAACGACCGGCTCCGCGACGCGGTCCGCGGCGGCGGCCCGTTCGACGGCGACCCGCGCATCCAGGGGTTCGCGTCCGGCCTGTACACCGCGCCCAACGGCGACCCGGCCAACGGCACCACGGCCGAGCAGCGGGCCAGGCTCCTGCACTACCAGGACCTGATCCAGGTCGGGCTCACCGGCAACCTCGCCGCCTACGAGTTCGTCGACTCCACCGGCCACCGGGTCACCGGCGCGCAGGTCGACTACAACGGCTCACCCGCCGGCTACACGCGCCTGCCCGCCGAGGGGGTCACGTACGTCGACGCCCACGACAACGAGATCCTCTACGACGCCCTCGCCTACAAGCTGCCGACCGGCACGACCGCCGAGCAGCGGGCGAGGCTGCAGGTGCTCGCCCTGTCCACGACCGTCCTCGGCCAGGGGACCGGGTTCGTCACCACCGGCTCCGACCGGCTGCGCTCCAAGTCCCTGGACCGCAACTCGTTCAACTCCGGCGACTGGTTCAACCAGATCCGCTGGGACTGCGCGGCCGGCAACGGCTTCGGCGCGGGCCTGCCACCCGCCGCCGACAACCAGGACAAGTGGACCTACGCCCAGCCGCTGCTGGCGAACCCGGCGCTCGTCCCCGACTGCGCCGCCGTCGACCTCGCCGCCGCCCGCTTCCAGGAGCTGCTGACGATCCGGGCGAGCTCGCCGGCGTTCTCGCTGGGCACCGCGACGCAGGTCCAGCAGCGGATGGCGTTCCCGCTGTCCGGCGCGTCCGCGACGCCCGGCGTGATCACGATGACGCTGGACGCCCGCGGCCTCGACCAGCGGTTCCAGACGATCGTGGTGGTCTTCAACGCCGGCCCGGCCGCCGCGACGCAGACGGTCGGCGCCTACGCGGGTGGGCGGTTCGTGCTCCATCCGGTGCAGGCCGCCTCGGCGGACCCGCTCGCCCGCCAGGCCACGTTCGACAGCGCCCACGGCACGTTCACCGTCCCTGGGCGGACCGTCTCGGTCTTCGTCCGGCCCGCCTGACCGTTTCCATGATCCGGTAGACCTCGCGCGGGTCTACCGGATCACCGAAAAGCCTCAAGGCTGGGCGGTCGGTGCCGTTTTGTCCGGTGTGAGGCATCATCGGGCGTTCACCGCCGCCGGGCTGCTGCTGGTCGCGCTGCTGGCCGGGGCGACCGGCAAGCCGTCGCCGCCACCCGGGCCGCCGCTGCCCGGGCCGCCGGCGGTCATCGAGCCGGGCGCGCCGCCGTCGACGCTGCCGGCGCTGAGTGACCTGCCGACGCTCCGCGAACCGACCGGCCGGTCCATCGCGCCGTCCGCGACCGCCGCCGCCGGCACGCCGGGGGAGCCCGCGCCGAGCGTAAAGGCAACCTCAAGCCCGAGCCCCGCGACCACCGAGACCAGCCGCCGGTCGACCGGGTGGATCGGCCTCGGCGGCGTCGTCGTGATCGCCGGAGCGGTCGCCTTCCTCGTACTGCGACGGCGCCGTCACACGTAGTCGCGAACGGCGGGCCGTTTGGCTTGTGACGGCCGCCGTTCGGCGAATGAAGACTTATCGGGGAAGCACCTTTCCAGTAGCGTGCCCTTTCGTGTTCCTTAACGAGCTTTCCGGCTACAGCGTGCTCCCCCGCCACCGGTAGGGGATGACGGTTGGCAGGCAGCAGCCCCTCCCGAGCGACCGGCACCGACTCGCCCCGCGCGATCGGCGGCGGCGGTCGGCAGCGCCGATCGGGCGCGCCTGACACCTCGGTCGCCGGGCACCGGCGCGGCGGCGCGACCCGGCCCAGCCGGTTGCGGTCGGTCCGCACGCAGCTGCTCGCCCCCATCGTCGTCGCGATGATCGGGCTCGCCGTCCTCAGCACCGCCCAGGCCGCCACCGCCACGTCCGCCGCCGGGGACGCGGCGCGAGCTCGTACATTGGCATCCACCGCGACCAGCGCGGTCAGCTTCGTGCACGAGCTGGAGCGCGAGGTCGCCGAGACCGCGGCACTGCGGCAACGGGGCGGCAAGGCCGGAATGTCGCTCGTCGTCGCCCAGCGCGGGCGGACCGACCAGGCCGCGGCCCGTTACCTCGCCGACAGCCGCGCGGCGGTCAAGGCCGTGCCCGAACTCGACCGGTCCGTCCGGGCCGTCAACGAGATCTACAGCCGGCTCGGCGCCACCCGCGAGGCCGCCGACACGAACCCCGCGATCACGCTGATGACCGACCCCGTGTACCGGCCGCTCGCCGAGGCCCTGCTGGCGATCGCGGACGCCGTGCCGGCGCAGATCGCCGACATCGAGCTCGCCAACGCCGCCCGGGCCGTCGCCGCCGTCGCGGCCGTCGAGCACTACGCCGCCCTCGAGCGGGACCTGCTGCGCGCGGTGTTCTCCCGCGGCGCCGTCGAGCCCGGCGACCTGGGCGCCATGTCGGAGCTGCGGGGCGCGCGCGACCAGCGGGCCGCCGAGTTCCAGCGGGCCGCGACCAGCGCCGGGCGCACCGTGTACGACCAGGAGATCCGCGGCCTCGACGTCGACAAGGCCGACAAGCTCAGCGCCGCCGCCCGCAACGCCGAGCAGGACCCGGCCGGGCTGAAGGTCGACGCCGACACGTGGTTCGTGGCGCAGTCCGGCGTCATCCGCCGGCTCAACATCGTCAGCCTCGACCTGTCGGACCGGCTCGACGGGCGCGCCGAGCAGATCGCCGTCACCGCCCAGCGGCGCGCGTGGGCGACCCTCATCGGCACCGCCGTGATCGGTCTCGCCGCCCTCGCGATCGCGATCACCCTGGCCGTACGGACGGCCCGGCGCCTCCGGCGGCTGCGTGCCGCGGCCCTGACGGTCGCCCGGCAGGAGCTGCCCGACGTGATCCACTCCGTCGCGGCCGGCGCACCGATGCCGACCGGCACCTCGGCCGCCGCCACCACCCGGAGCATCGCCGCCACCAACGACGAGATCGGCCAGGTCGCCGACGCGTTCGCCACCGTCCACCGCACCGCGCTGCGCCTCGCCGGCGAGCAGGCCGAGCTGCGCGTCGACGTGTCACGGATGGCCGAGGTGCTGGCCCGGCGCATCCGCACCCTCATCACCCGCCAGCTGCGGCTCCTCGACGAGTTCGAGCGCGACGAGACCGACCCCGACGTGCTCGCCCGCCTCTTCGCCCTCGACCACATCGCGGCCCGCCTGCGCCGCAACGGCGAGAACCTGCTGGTCCTCTCCGGCGGGGAGCCGGGCCGGCCGGCGACCCAGGCGGTCGGCATCGGCGCGGTCATCACGGCCGCCGCGTCGGAGATCGAGGACTTCCAGCGGGTCGAGGTCCAGCCCACCGACCTGGCGATCACCGGGCCGGTCGTGGGTGACCTCGTCCACCTCCTGGCGGAGCTGCTCGAAAACGCCACGACGTTCTCGCCGCCGACGCAGCAGGTCCGGGTCGACGCCCGGCCCACGGTCGACGGCGCCATCATCCGCGTCCACGACAGCGGGATCGGCATCGCGCCGCGCCGGCTCGCGGAGATCAACTCGCGGCTGGCGACGCCGACGACGCTGAGCAGCGCGGCGGCCGGCACGATGGGGCTGCACGTGGTGTCGCACCTGGCCGCCCGGCACCGGATCCGGGTGGAGCTGCACGCCACCGGCAGCGGCACCGTCGCCTACGTGGCGCTGCCGCACCGAGCCCTGGAGCGGATGCCGGCGCTGACACCGGCCGCCGCCTCCTCAGCCCCTGCCGCTGCCGTGTCCGCGCCCCCCGCCGCCGTTCCGTCGGCTCCCCCGCTTGCGGCACTTCCGCCGTTTCCACCGGTCTCGCCGGTCTTCTCCGCGCCGGCCGTCGTTGCGTCCGTTTCGTCCGCTGTGTCCGCGCCGGTGTCTCCTGCGCCGGTGTCGGCGGCGCCGATCTCGGGCGTGCCCGTGTCCGCCTCGCCCCGCCCCGGGCCGCCGCCGGTCGTCGTGCCCTCGACGGTCGGCGCGCCGCTGGGGCGGCCCCGCGTACCGCAGCAACACCAGCCGGCTCCGTCCGGGGCGCCCGCACCATGGTTCCGCCCCTATCTCAGCAGCGGTGGCGACACCCCCAGGCCACCCGTCCCGTCCGTCCCGCCACCGCCTTCCCCGGGTGCCTGGCCGCCACGGCCGGGGGGCCCGTCCAGCCCCCTCGGCGGCCCGGGCTCCACCGAGGACGGCCTGCCCCGCCGCCGCCCAGGAGCGCAGCTCGCACCAGGAGTGACCGACCCGGAGCCGCAAACCACCCGCAGCAACGCGGTCGACCCGGACGCCGTCCGGTCCCGGCTGTCGGCGTTCGCGGAAGGTGTCTCGGCCGCTGCCCGCCGGACCAGCGCGGGCGGCTTCAACAGCGCGACCCACAGCGCAACCTTTGGACAGAAGGACCGATGATGGCGATGCCAGACGCTCAGAACCCGACCGGCGCGGGCCAGCTCGACTGGCTCATGGCCAGCTTCGCCCGGCAGGTCCCCGATGTCGCGCACGCGATCACCGTCTCCGGCGACGGGCTGCGCCTGGCCTGCTCCGCCGACCTGCCCGTGGACCAGGCCGACCACCTCTCCGCCGTCATCAGCGGGCTGGCCAGCCTCACCTTCGGCGCCGCCCGCGTGATGCAGGCCGGCCAGGTCCGCCAGACCATCGTCGACATGGACGGCGGCGTCATGATCGTCATGGCGGTCGGCGACCGCGCGCTGCTCGGCGTGCTCGCCGCCCCCGGCTGCGACCTCGGCCAGGTCGGCTACGAGACGGCCATGCTCGTCCACCGGGTCGCCGACGCGCTCGACCCCCTCCCGCGGGATGCGATGCTCCGGTGAGGCGGCTCGCGGCTGTCCTGCTCGTGTGCGCCCTCCTGGCCGGCTGCGGCTCGACGGCGCCACCCCGCGCCGGCGCGGGCCTGTGGCACGGCGGGCGGATCTACATCGCCACCGGCAACACGACCGGCGTGTACTACCAGTTCGGCGGCGGCTACGCCGACCTCATCACCAAGCACGTGCCCGGCTACGAGGCACGCGCCGAGGCGACCGGCGCCTCCGGCGAGAACATCACGCGCGTCGCGACCGGTGACATGGACGTCGCGTTCAGCATCGCCGACACCGCCGCCGACGCCGTGACCGGCAAGGGCGCCTTCGAGGGCCGGCCGCAGAAGGTCGTGGCGCTGGGGCGGCTGTACCGCAGCTACGCCCAGGTCGTGGTCCGCAACAACCTGCGCGTCACGAAGTTCGCCGACCTGCGCGGCAAGCGGATCTCCACCGGCTCCGCCGGCTCCGGTGCCGACGTCTTCGCCGGCCGGCTGCTCTTCGCGGGCGGGATCAACCCCGACACCGACATCGTCCGGCAGCGCCTGTCCCTGCCGGAGACGACCAAGGGCATGCTGGCCGGCACCACCGACGCGCTGATCTTCACCGGCGGCCTGCCCACGCCCGGCATCGCCGACCTGCTGGCCAGCGCCCCCGGGCAGTTCTCCCTGCTGCCGCTCGACGAGCTGCTCAAGCCGCTCTCGTTCCGCTACGGCACGGTGTACGGGGCGGGCAAGCTCCCCAAGTCCACCTACGACACGCCGGCGGACGTCGACACGATCGTGATCGGCAACCTCCTGCTGGTGTCGCCCGACATGCCCGACCAGCTCGCGTACGACCTCACCAAGATCCTGTTCGACTATCAGGTCGAGTTGAGCCGCGTACATCCTGAGGGCGCCAATTACGACAAAGCGGGCGCCGTGACCACCGATCCTGTACCGCTACACCCCGGCGCCGCACGGTTCTACGGCAGCGGCTGATTATCGACGTTATGGATCTCTCATTCGCCGGATGCGAGGAGGGTGATCATGCCCGTGGGCTGTCAAGATGACCCCGTGACCGCCACCGCTCAACACCTCGTCCGGCTGGACGACATCCGCGACGCCGCCGCGCGGATCTCCGGCCTCGTGGTTCGCACCCCGCTCCTGCCGTGCCCCTGGGCCGACGAACTGTGGCTGAAGCCCGAAAGCCTCCAGCCGATCGGCGCGTTCAAGCTCCGCGGCGCCACCAACGCCCTGCACCGCCTCGACCTCGACCACCGCCGCGCCGGCGTGGTCACCCACTCCTCCGGCAACCACGGCCAGGCCCTCGCCTACGCCGGCCGCTCCCTCGGCATCCCGGTCACCGTCGTCATGCCCGACGTCTCGACGCCCCTGAAGATCGAAGCGACCCGCGGCTACGGCGCCGAGGTCATCCTCGTCCGGCAGGCCGAGCGCGAGACCGTCGCCCGCGAGCTGGTCGCCGAGCGCGGCCTGACCCTGATCCCGCCCTACGACCACCCCGACATCATCGCCGGCCAGGGCACCGTCGGCCTGGAGATCTTCGAGGACCTCTCCAACGTCGACGTCGTCGTCGTCCCCGTCGGCGGCGGTGGCCTCTCCTCGGGCGTCGCGACCGCGATCAAGGCCCTCGCCCCGCACGTCGCCGTCATCGGCGTCGAGCCCGCCGTGGCCGCCGACGCCGCCGAAAGCCTCGCCGCCGGCGTCGTGCGCGTCTGGCCCGAGCAGCGCATGCTGAGCACCGTCGCCGACGGCCTGCGGACCCCGCTGTCCGAGCTCACCCTCGCGCACCTCAGCGCCCACCTGGACGCGATCGTGACCGTCGCCGAGGACGAGATCCTCGACGCCGTGAAGGTCCTCGCCCGCCGCGGCCGCCTCATCGCCGAACCCAGCGGCGCCGCCGCCACCGCCGCCGTCCTGCACCACCGCGACGAGCTCCCCGCCGGCCGCACCGTGGCCGTCGTCAGCGGCGGCAACATCGACCCCGGCCTGGCCGCCCGCCTCTTCACCGACTGACCGGTTATCCACAGCCTGTGGGTAACCCCTGTGGGCATCATCTCCCCAGGTCCCCCGTGTCCTAGGTCTCACACCGCCTACACGCAGGTGGATCCAGGGTGTACTCCGCGTTTATTCCACACGGTTATCCACAGCCCCGCGCACAGTCATCCACAGGTTCGGCGGGAGTTATCCACAGCTGGGGACATCCGGTTGGGGACATCCATGCGTAATGCGCCCGGCGCCCCGTAGAGGGCGCCGGGCGGACGGTGTTCGATCAGGCGACGTCGGCGTGGCTCACGGCGCGGCTCGCGGGGCGGCCCACCGGGCTGTTGACGTGCTCGCGGACGACGTAGGTCGGGCGGCCCATGCCGTGGGCGTGCACCCGGCCCAGGTACTCGCCCAGGACGCCGATGCCGATCAGCTGAGCCGACGAGAAGACCGTGACCAGCGACGCGACGGTGGTGAAACCGGCGACGGTCGTGTCACCGACGACATAGAGCCAGACCAGCCGGATCGTGAGGATCAGGCCACAGATGCCGATCAGGAACCCCAGGTACGTCACGAGCCGCAGCGGCTTCGTCGAATACCCGAGGATCATGTTGACGGCGTGCTTCATGAGCGACTTGAAGGTGAAGCCCGAGCGGCCCTCGGTGCGCTGGTCCATGCGGACGGTCGCGGTGCCGACGCGGGTCGTGGTCCACGACAGGACGATGTCGACGGAGACGTGCGGGCCGCTGACCTGCTCGAAGCCCGCCCGCAGGAACGTGCGGAAGATGCGCAGCGCGCCGAGGACATCGGCGTTGGGGATGCCCATCGTGCGGCCCATGACCAGGGTCTTCGCGCCCCACGAGGTGAGGTTGCGGAAGGCGCTGTGCTCCTCCTGCTCGGAGATCGCGTAGACGACGTCGAGGTCGTCGGTGAGGGCGTCGACGAGCTTCGGCAGCTCCTCCGGCGGGTGCTGGAGGTCGTCGTCCATCGTGATGATGCGCTCGAACGACGCGGCTCGGATGCCGGCGATGAGGGCGTTGTGCTGGCCGTAGTTGCGGGCCATGCGGATCGCCTGGACGTGCTCGTACTTGCCGGCGAGCTCGCTGGCGACGTCCCACGTGTTGTCGGTGCTGTCGACGACGAGGATCACCTCGTGGTCGGGGGTGATGCCGGGAAGCACGCCGTTGAGCCGCTCGACCAGCGTGGGGAGGATACGCGCGGAGCGGTAGCACGGGACGACGACGGACAGAGACACGTTGTGGAGCTCCTCACAGAACCGTGTACGGAGGAGAGTACTCCGTTTTGAGGTCAGGCCTGGATCGTGATGATGCGCGTGAACTCGTGGAGCAGATTGAAGCCGTCCCAGGTCCCCGCGAACGTCAGCGCCTGGCCGAACGGCACGATCCGGTCGATGCCGCGGCCGGCGAGGGTGGTGACGAAGTCGTCGAGGTCGGACATGGTGAAGCCGTACTGGCTGAGCGTCTGGTCCTTGCGCTGGATCGCCGGGGCGAGCTCGCCGAGCGAACCGACCGTGACGTGGCAGATGGTGCCGGCACCGAGCCAGTGCCGCTGCAGGTCGTCGAGGCCGGCGAGGGACACGTTGGCGACGGCGTTGCCGTTGAACGCGATCTTGGTGGCGGCGCCGGCGGCGGCGAGGCCGTAGGTGGCGACGTACTTCTCCACGGCCATCGCCGGATCCACGCCCCACCCGCGCTGCACGACGACCTCGCTGAGCAGCTCGTCGAACTCGGCGCGGGCCTCTTCGACGCCGCCTTCGCCAACCCAGAAGAGGTCGCGAGGGGAGGAGCAGGCGGCCTGGTCGAACCAGTAGAGGTCGTTGGCGAACCCGTCCACGGCCGCCCGGCGCTGCTCAGGGGTCGAGCTCTGCCAGCCGGCGACGGAGATCGCGGCGAACGAGGAGCGGTCCGGGAACGCGAGGTCCCGGGCGAGCGGCTGGATCGGGTGCTTGCGGAGCTGGTTGACGGACTGGTCGCCGCCCCACAGCACGCGCAGGTCGCAGGCGCCGATGAGGGCGCCGGTGATCGCGTCGTCGCGGTCGTACGTGACCATCCGCTGGGTCTGCGCGATCGCCGGGTGGGCGTCGGCGAGCACGTCGTTGAGCGCTTCGAGGACGGTCTGCGCGGCGCCGGCGGCGCGGGCGGAGACCCGCACGATGTTGTGGTTGCCGGCGAGGGCCGACAGCGCCCACGAGTAGACGAAGATCGTGTCGACGTTCGCCGGCGGGAAGTGCAGCACCAGGCCGCGGGGGGCGCGGCGCTGGCCGTTGGCCCCGTCGGCGAGGCGCTCGACGGCGCGGGCCAGCTCGCCCTTGCGCAGGAAGAAGCCGAGCGAGCCGAGCTCAGGGTGGCGGCGGGCGAGGTCGGGCTTGAGCAGCCGCCGCGAGAACGCGATCAGGAAGTCCCGGACCCGCTCGTCGCCGACGGTCAGCCGCCCGCCTTCGGGCTCGTCGGTGATCTCCGCGAGGAGCCGATCCACCGAAATATCGGAAATTTCGGGAAAGACGCTTTTCACGATGCACCCACAAACGTGTCGCTGCAGCCGCGGGCCTCGGCGCGCGGCAGCCGGCCCAGGATGGAGAAGCGCTTGCCGGGCCACGCACCGTCGTCGATGCCGTTGATGACGCCCATGTCCTCGGTGAGCAGCACGTGGCCCGGGTACGACTCCGGCAGCGTGCTGATCACCTCGACGAGGCCGGGCTTGCCGGGCGGCAGCGGCTCCCACGTCTCCGGGTCGCGGATGACGACGTCGGCGAAGTCGGGGCAGTACAGCGAGTTGCCGTCCGGGCCTTCGAGGTAGACGACGCCGATCTGCTCGACCATGCCGTAGAAGTTGTGGATGTTGCGCAGCCCGGTGTCGGCCTGGAACGCGCGGCGGAACTCGGCGTTGTCGACCTGCTGGTCGACCAGCTTCTTCCAGCCGCCGGAGTGCACGAGGATCCCGTTGCTGAGGTCCAGGCCGTTGTCGCGCGCCAGTTCGTACAGGTAGAGCCAGACCATGAACGTGAAGCCGAAGACCAGGAAGGGCTTGTCGCCGTGCTTGGCGAGGAACCCGCGGACGGCCTCGAGGTCGGGCTTGCTGTCCTCGTCGAGCGCCCAGACGTGGTCCCGGCCGAACGTGATCATGCCGAGGACGCCGGCGCCGCGGGCGCTGAACGAGCGGCGGTTCTTGATGATCGCGGTCGTGTCGACGATGAGCATCGGCAGCCGCTTCGGCCCGAGGACCGCCTGCAGGGTCTGGCCGAGCATCCTGGTCTGCGCGGCCGCGGCGGCCTTGTCCAGGTAGATGCGGCTGACGTCGCCGGTGGTGCCGCTGGAGGTCAGGACCTTGAAGACCTCGTCGTCGGGGATGCTCTTGAGCTGGTGCGTCTTGAACAGCCGCACCGGCAGCCACGGCAGGTCGCTGATCCGCTCGTACGAGCGCCCGGGGCCGTGACCCGTCGCGGCGAGGATGTTGGCGTACGCCTCGCCCCGCGCCCGGTGCTGCTCGGTCAGCTCGGCCAGGCGGGGCAGCAGCTGCGCCTCGCGGTCCGGCTGCGACAGGGTGAACACGCTCATCGTGCGGACTCCAACGCTCGATAGTCGACCTTGCCGTTGCTGAGCAGCGGCAGGGCGGGGAGGCCGCGCATCTCGAAGCCCGACCAGTGCAGCTTCAGCCGGTCGGCGAGCTCGGTCACCCGCGGCGCCAGCGCCTCGGCCGTCGCCCCGTCGCCTTCGACGAAGATGATGACCTTGTCATCGCCCGCGACGGCCGCGACGGCGCCCGGGCCGGTGGCGGCCGCCAGCTGCTCGATGTCGTCGAGGTTGAGCCGGACGCCGAACACCTTGCCGAAGCGCTTGAGCCGCCCGTCGATGAACAGGTAGCCGTCCTCGTCGAGGTGCCCGAGGTCGCCGGTCTCCAGCAGCCCGCCCTGCTCGTCACCGCGGGCCAGGTCGGTGGCGGTCTCCGCGTAGCCCATCATCACGTTCGGGCCACGGTAGAGCACCTCCCCGACGACGCCGGGGGCGGTGGTCTCGGTGCCGTCCTCGAGCCGGATGGCGAGCGTGCCGCAGGGCACCGCGGGCCCGACCGAGCCGAGCTTCTCCGCGAGCCGTCCGGCGGGCAGCGTGGTCAGGCGCGGAGCGGCCTCGGTCTGCCCGTACATGACGAACAGCCGCCCGTCCACGGTCGCCATGCGGTCGTGGAAGTCCTGCACCAGCTCGGCCCGCAGCCGGCCGCCGGCCTGCGTCAGCGTGCGCAGGCTCGGGTAACGCTTCGGGTCGAACCGCAGGCGGCGCAGCATCTCGTACTGCGACGGCACCAGCGCGAGCGAGGTCACGCCGAACTTCGTGATCGCCGGCCAGAACGACCGCGCGACCAGCCCCTCGGACTCCACCACGACGGTCGCGCCGGCGGCGAGGTGCGTGTTGAGCACCGACATGCCGAAGCTGTAGTAGAACGGCAGGCTGCTCACCGCGACGTCGGCGCCGGTGATGCCGAGCGCCTCGATGATCGAGGTCGTGTTGGCCAGGATCGCCGTGCGCGACAGCCGGACCAGCTTGGGGCTGCCGGTGGAGCCCGACGTCGCCAGCAGCGTGGCCAGGTCGGGGTGCGGCACGGTGGCCGACGGTGTGTCGCGCTCCCACAGTTCGTCGTCGCGGCGGGTGTACCCCTTGTGCACGTCCTGCGGCACGGGGCCGCAGACGGCGGCGGGCTCGAAACGCTCGATGAAGTCGGCGAGGATCTCGGCGGGCAGGCCCGGGTCGAGCAGCGCCAGCGGGCGTCCCGACTCGAACGCGCCGATGTAGCGGACGATCGCCTCGACGGTGGTCGGCGTGCGCAGGAACACCACGCCGGGCGTGATCTCGGCGAACCCCGCGACCGCGGCGTGCACGGCTTCGCGGAGCGGCACGCCACTGAGCTCGGCGCCGGTCGCCGCATCGATCAGTCTGGCGTCTGGGTGCAACAACGTCATGGCGTCACCTCCGCGGCGCATTGATGCCGTTGAGGTGGACACAGATGCTTCTCACCGTACAGGATCCAAAAAAATGGTCCGATTTGTCGTATAGGGAGCCGTCACGGTGTGTCATACGACCAGGCCGCCATCGACTTCGATCACCTGGCCGGTGACGAACCGGGACGCGTCGGAGAGCAGGAACGCGATCACGTCGGCGACGTCCGAGGGTTCGCCGAGGCGGCGCAGCGCGGTCGCGGCGATCCGCTCGGCGCGGCCGGCGTCGTCGAGGGACTCGAGCATCTCGGTGGCGATGAACCCGGGGGCGACCGCGTTGACCCTGATGCCGGCCGGTCCGAGCTCCTTCGCCGCGGCGCGGGCGAACCCGGCGACGGCGGCCTTGGTCGCGCCGTAGACGACCTGACCGGCCGAGCCGGCGGTGCCCATGACGGAGGAGAGCAGGACGACCGAGGGTGCGGTGCCCCGGCGCAGCAGTTTGACCGCGCCGTTCACCGTGTACGTCGCGCCGACGGCGTTGACGGCGAACAGCCGCTCGATCGCGGCGTCGCCCATCATGCCGAGGAAGCCCGCCTCGTGGACGCCGGCGTTGACGACCAGGGCGTCGAGGCGGCGGTGGCGCTCGAAGACGAGCCGCAGGATGGCCTTGACGTCGGCGGCGTCGCTGACGTCGCCGTGCACGACGAGCGGCTCGATGCCGAAGTCGGCGGTGATCTCGTCGGCCGTGGTCTTGGCCGACCCTTCGCGCATGCCGTGCAGGACGAGTTGGTAGCCCTCAGTAGCGAGCTTGCGCGCGACGGCCCGGCCGATCCCGCGCGAGGAGCCCGTGACGAGAGCGACCCTGCCCTCAGCCGGAGAACTCAACGTCGTGCTTTCCGAGGATCTCGACGGCCTTGCCGAAGGAGCTGAGGTCGATCACCTCATCGGTGTCGATCATCACGTCGAAGGTGTCCTCGATCTCGCCGACCAGGGAGAGATGCGCCAGCGAGTCCCATTTCTCGATGCCTCGGTATTCAAGCTTGTCGACGTCGTAGTCCTCCGGCAGTGCCAGTGCGGTGCGGAAGGCGACACGAAGACGATCGAGGTTGCTCATCAGCTCAAGGTCCTGTTCGATCGGGTAAGCGGCTGGCGTCCGCGAGCGAGTGTACCGTTGGCCGGTCTTTCAATGCCCACACGCCCGCCCACGGGAGGTACCACGGTGCTGCGCGAAGCCGACGATTCGGACGTCGAGACCATTCGGCGCTGGCGCAATCACCCGAAGACGCGCGGCGCCAGCATCTACACAGCGTTCATCACACCGGAGGGTCACGCTCAGTGGTGGGCGAAGGTCCAGTCCGATCCGTCCCGCCGGGTGCTGATCTTCTCGTACAAGGGCAACGACTGCGGCGTGGTGACCTTCAACGACCACGACGAGGCGGCCGGGACCTCGGAGTGGGGCTTCTTCCTCGACGTCGACGGTCTGGAGGAGCGCGGTGAGCTGCTGCCGGCGTGGATGGAGCTGGAGAAGGCCGCCGTCGCGTACGCGTTCGACGAGATGAAGCTCACGTCCGTCGGCGGCCGCACCCTGGCGTGGAACAAGCAGGTGATCGCCCTGCACCGCCGCTTCGGCTTCAGAGAGGTGCCGGAGCGGGAGTACACCACCGAGATCGACGGCGTGGACCAGCTGGTCGTCTGGACCGAGAAGTCGCTCTAGCACGCGGGCAGGCGGCCGGGGGCCATCCGCTCCTCGGGGTCCAGGGCGAGCTTCAGCCGGACGGACGCGTCGCAGAGCCGGGCCGGGCCGTAGGTCTCCACGAGCTCGCGCAGGTCGGCCGGGGCGCGCAGCAGCGTGCACCCGCCCCCGCCGCGGGCCATGAGCACCGTCCGGGCGGCGTTGAGCATGCCCGCGAGCCGGTCCGCCGGAGTCGTGGCGGGCAGGGCCACGTGCGCGATGCCGGCGCCGACCGAGCCGCGGACCGGCACCGGCATGCCGGCGGCGTCGCGCAGGGCGTAGACGACGGCGAAGAGTTCACTGGGCTGACCCCAGATCTTCAGCGCCACGTCGTCGGCGTCGAAGGGGTAACGGCCCCACCACTCCGGCGGCGCGGGCTCGACCGAGGCGCCGCCGCCGAGTAAGTGCGCGGCGGCCTCGGCCCGGGCGGCGCTGCCGGCGCGGCTGCCCTCGAACAGCGCGGCGAGCTCGGCGGGGCGCCCGGTGCCGCCGGGCAGGTCGGCCTCGATCGCCGCGGCGCCGAGCGACGAGGAGACCAGCGCCTCCGTGAGCTGGTGCACCTCGCGCGGGGTAGACACCGGCCGCACGACCCAGGCCCGCGCGGTCGGCGTCGGCTCGAGCCGGACCGTCGCCTCCGTGATGACGCCGAGGGTGCCGAACGAGCCGCAGATCTGCCTGGCCAGGTCGTGCCCGTCGAGGTGCCGCTCCAGGCTGCCCTCGTCGAGCGCGACCCGCACGCCGGCGACCAGGTCGCGCGGCGTGCCGAACCGGTGGCGCAGCGGGCCCGCCTCGTTGGTGGCGAGGACCCCGCCGAGGGTCGCGCCGGGCGACGCGACGTCGAGCGCGATCCGCTGCCCCGCCCGCAGCAGGTGCGCCCGCAGCGCCCGCATCGGGGTGCCGGCGGCGACGGTCGCGACGAGGTCGTCCGGGGCGTGGTCGAGCACGCCCGACATGCGGCCGAGGTCGATCAGGACGTCGACGTGCGCGGGCGGGAGTCCCCAGTCGAGCTTGGTGCCGGCGCCGGACGGCACGACCGACAGCCCGGCGGCGGCCGCGGCGCGCAGCACGCCGGAGACCTCCTCGGCGCTGCCGGGCGCGACCACCCAGCCGGCCGGCACGCCGTCCACCCTGTCGGCCGGGCCGGCCTCCCACACGTGCTCCGGCCCGCACGCCTCCGCCAGCACTTCGATCACGCTCACCGCAGCCCACGCTTCCCTGTTCACGACCCAGCTTCAGCTGGACCGTCCGACGAGACGACCACACGGGGAAGTGCTCGCCGGCGGGATTCGCGGAAGCCAGGACTCGCCGGTCAGGGCGTGATCCAGGCTTTCCCAACGACGCGTTCAAATATGCTCGAGGCCGCGGACGATGCACATGCTGCACCAAGCGACATCGAACATGTGTTCGAAGCGTAGTGGGTCCCTACTTCAGTCGCAACTGCTTCCGCAGGAAGGCCACCCGGTCGGTGACCGCAGCCTCGAAGCCGACGAGATCGTGACCGGTGTCGTAGTCCTTGCGCTCCTTGGGTCCGGCCACGCCGTTCAGCAGCTCAGTGCGCTCGCCGTCCGGGACGACGGTGTCCTGCTTGCCGAACTGCAGCAGCATCGGCTTGCGGCCGGTCACCTGGGTGTACGGCGGCGCGTCGAAGCGCGACAATGCGTCCAGGTACGCGTGCCAGTCCTTCGGCACCGGATTGCGGACCATCCACCGGGAGATCCGGCTGGTCCCCGACGCCAGGACGCTCGCCGTGATGCGGGAGTCGATGCCGTACAGCACGGCGCCCATCGCCGCGCCCCAGCTGTGGCCGGCGAACCCGGCTCTCGACCCGTCGCAGTCCGAGCGGCGGATCAGCAGGTCGTACGCGCGGCGCAGCGCCACCACGGAGTCGGCCACCACCTTGCTGTCGGCGACCGGGTCGCCCGACGGCTTGAGCGGCAGCTCCGGCACGCACACCAGCGCCCCCAGCCGGGCGAGCGCCATCCCCTCCTTGAGCAGCGTGTCGCGGTCGCCGTCGCTGCCGTGCGCGTACACGACCGCGGGCAGGCGGCCGGTGAACTTCTCCGGACCCAGCACGTAGGCCGGGATCTCCTCGCGACCCCTCGTGTCGGAGAACGTGATGTCCTCCAGGATCACGCCGTCGCCCGTCCGCTTGTCGGTCAGCTGGGCGTTGAGCGTCGCCTTGGAGTCGTACGAGTAGAGCTTCTTCAGCTCTGCGATCGGCACGGCGGCGGGCACGTACGCCGAGGGGTCGAACGTGGGGGACGGCTGGACCGCGCCGGAGGAGCCCGGCGCCGCGCCGCCCTTCACGTCAGGTGTATCCGACTCCCCGGCGCACGCTTGGACCAGCATTGCTGCCAGTCCCGCCACCCCGATGTGCAACACCCCGCGACGCCGCACCGCACTCCTCCATGGGCTCGCCCGAACTTCGAGACCATGACGGTACCGGCGTCGCTTTCTCCTACATGACAGACTGCCGAGTTCACCCACCGGTTGCGTGTTCCGCCCGGTGTCTCTCGGGTGTTTTTGAGGGGTCGAGGCGCCGGAAAGTGTCGGGGGGTACGGGTAACGTCTTGGGCGTGACTACAGGTGTGACGGGCGTTCAGCCGCCGACGGCGAAGCAGGTTCCGCACGAGCGGACGCACCACGGCGACACCGTGGTCGACGAGTTCTTCTGGCTGCAGGACAAGGAAGACCCAGACACGGTCGCCTATCTCGAGGCGGAGAACGCGTTCACCACCGCGGCGACCGCGCACCTGGAGAGCCTGCGCGAGACGGCGTTCAGCGAGATCAAGTCGCGCACCAAGGAGACCGACCTCTCGGTGCCGACCCGCAAGGGCGGCTTCTGGTATTACACGCGCACCGAAGAGGGCAAGCAGTATGGCATCCACTGCCGGGTCCCGGTGGAGGCCGGCCAGACCGCCCCGCCCGACCTCGGCGACGGCGGCGCCCTGCCCGGCGAGCACGTCCTCCTCGACGGCAACGCCCTCGCGGGCGACTCGGAGTTCTTCGCCCTGGGCACGTTCGACATCAGCCCTGACGGCCGCCTCCTGGCCTACAGCACCGACTTCGCCGGCGACGAGCGCTTCACGCTGCGCGTCAAGGACCTCGACACAGGCGAGCTGCTGCCCGACACCGTCGAGGGCGCGTTCTACGGCTCGGCCTGGTCCGCCGACGGCTCCACGCTCTTCTACATCACCATCGACGAGGCGTGGCGGCCGAACAAGATCTGGCGGCACGCCATGGGCACCGACTCCTCCGTCGACGTGGTGGTCCACGAGGAGACCGACGAGCGCTTCTGGGTCGGCGTCGACCTGACCCGCTCCGAGCGCTTCATCCTCATCGACATCCACAGCAAGGTCACCAGCGAGGTCCTGGTCATCCCGGCCGACGCGCCGACCAGCCCGCCGCAGTCGATCGCGCCGCGCCGGCAGGGCGTGGAGTATTCGGTGGAGCACCACGGTCACCGGTTCCTGATCCTGCACAACGACGGCGCCGAGGACTTCGCCCTGGCGTACACGTCCGCCGACGCGCCCGGCGCCTGGACGACGCTCATCGAGCACGAGCCCGGCACCCGGCTGCTCGGCGTCGACGCGTTCTCCGGCCACCTGGTCGTCTCGCTGCGCCGCGACGGGCTCACCGGCATCCGGGTCGTGCCGCTGCAGGGCGCCGCGTCCTACGACATCGCCTTCCCCGAGCCGATCTACTCCGCGGGCCCCGAGGCCAACCTCGAATACGACACCACCTCGTTCCGCCTGCACTACGTCTCGCTGGTCACGCCCGACTCGGTCTTCGACTGCAACCTCGACAACGGTGAGCTGACCCTGCGCAAGCAGAAGCCGGTCCTGGGCGAGTTCGACCCGTCCCGCTACGAGCAGCACCGCGAGTGGGCCCTCGCCGAGGACGGCACCCGCGTCCCGATCTCCATCGTGGCCCGCGCCGGCACTCCCCGCGACGGCTCGGCCCCCGCCGTCCTGTATGGCTACGGCTCCTACGAGGCGTCGATGGACCCGTGGTTCTCCATCCCGCGCCTGTCCCTGCTCGACCGCGGCGTCGTCTTCGCCGTCGCCCACATCCGCGGCGGCGGCGAGATGGGCCGCCGCTGGTATGACGAGGGCAAGCTGCTCGCGAAGCGGAACACCTTCACCGACTTCGTCGCCTGCGCCGAGCACCTGGTCAAGGCCGGCTGGACGTCGTCGGACAAGCTCATCGCCCGCGGCGGCTCCGCCGGCGGCCTGCTCATGGGCGCCGTGGCCAACATCGCCCCGGAGGCGTTCGCGGGCATCGTCGCCCAGGTCCCGTTCGTCGACGCCCTCAACACCATTCTCGACCCGTCGCTCCCGCTGACCGTCACCGAGTGGGAGGAGTGGGGCAACCCGCTGGCTGACCCCGAGGTGTACGCGTACATGAAGTCCTACACCCCCTACGAGAACCTGTCGGCCCGCCCGTATCCGGCGATCCTGGCCGTGACCAGCCTCAACGACACCCGCGTCCTCTACCACGAGCCGGCCAAGTGGGTGGCCCGCCTGCGCAGCCTCTCGCCCGACTCCGACGTCCTGCTCAAGACCGAGATGGGCGCCGGCCACGGCGGTCCGAGCGGCCGCTACGACGCCTGGCGCGAGGAGGCGTTCATCACCGCCTGGGTCCTGGACCGCGTAGGCCTGGCCTGACGCCCGCCCAACGCTTTCGCCGCCGGCCCGCCCCGCACCTGGGGCGGGCACGGCCGACCGTCGTTGGCGCAGGGCAGGTCGCCACGCCCGCCCAGCGGCGGGCTGGGTCACGCCTTTCGCAGGCCAGGTGGGCAGGTCGGCCAGCCTGCGCCCGATCGCAGGCCAGGCGGGCAGGCGGGCCAGGTTGCGCCCGATTGCTGGGCAGGCGGGCCGGCCTGCACCTGACTCATCCGGCCGAGCGGATGGGCACGTCCTGCTGTGCCGGAAGGGCGGGCCGCGCCTGGCTTCTCCGGCAGATCCGACTTTTCGGGCAAGACAGGCGAGAGCATGCGCCGGGCGAGCGGCGCCTGACCGTCCGGTAGGACAGGCGGCAAACCCAGTCTGTCAGTGGTCCGGGTCGCGAACCTTGATCTGGACCGTCCGGCTTGGCAGGCGTCACGCCGGTCACGTCCGTTGCAGCGGAGGCCCGGTCCGCCGTGATCCGGCCGGCCGCCGTGCCGCTGCGTCGCGTTCGGATTCCGCCTGCTGCATCAGGTGCACCGCCGGTGCCAGGTGATTCGGGTGTGCTGGCCGATGCCGCCGGATCGAGAGTGGCGCGACGCCTCCGGACGACCGCAGCACTGCCGACTGCCGAACTCGGCCGCCAGCCTCCCGAACGCGTGGAACCTCACCCGCCGGCAACACCTTCGCCCGACGCCGCAAGATCGAAGGATGGAGCCGGCCGTCCCCGCGACCCGTTCCATCCTTCGATCACCACACCGCCGGGCGCCGCGGTGTCGCGTCGGTGCTTGGTGTCCGTTCGGCTTGATCGAGAGACGGATCTGGCTGTGATCGCGACCGGATCCGTCTTTTGATCACCACACCGCCGGGCGCTGTGCGGCCCCGACTGCCGTGGGCTCCCGAGTGCGTGAGCCTCGTGCCGCAAGATCGAAGGATGGAGCCGGCCGTCCCCGCGACCCGTTCCATCCTTCGATCACCGCGTTGGGGAGGGGTCAGCGGCGGAAGGCCCAGAGCTTGCTGAGCTGGTAGTTGATCAGGGGGGCGACGACGATCAGGATCGCCTGGGAGATGAGGACGGGGATGTGGAAGACCTCGACGAGGAGGGGGAGTCCGAGCATGGTGAACGCGAGGGCCCACAGGCAGACCACGTAGAACTTCAGGAAGCCCGAGATGATCGGGCCCTTCGACTGGAAGACGAAGTGGCGCTGCAGCGGGTAGGTGCAGACGGCGCAGATGAAGTTGGCGATGATCGTGGGCACCAGGTAGTGCCAGTGGTCGCGGGTCAGCAGGTAGACGGCCGCGAAGCTGACGTAGTAGGTGACCGCGGAGATGCCGCCGACGCCGAGGTAACGGATGCGGCGGTCGTTGTAGAGCACGATCGCGGTGCGGACGAGCCAGGAGCGGTGGGAAGCGGGGGGCTCGGCTGAGGGGGCGCCGGGGCGTGACCCGAGGTCGAGGGCCTCGGGGAGGCGGGCGTCGCGGGCGTCGGGGACCGCCGGTGGCGTGTTGCCCCGCGCCGCCAGGTTGAGAGCGTCGGGCAGGGCGGGGCCGCCGTCCATGGTTTCGGTCATCCGCGCGGGTTGTAGGACTCGACCGCGGTGACGACCAGGTCGATGTCGGCCTCGGACATGCCGCCGTACAGCGGCAGGCGCAGCAGCCGGTCGGCGACGTCCTCGGTGACGGGGCAGCCGCCGGGGCCGGTGCGGCCGAACTTCACGCCGGCCGGGGCGAAGTGCAGCGGCTGGTAGTGGAAGGTGCCCAGGACGCCGTGGCCGAGGAGGTGTTTGAGCATCCCCTGGCGGCTCTCGAGGTCGGGCAGGAGCAGGTAGTACAGGTGGGCCGGCTGCGAACGGTCGCCGGGGACCGTCGGCTGGGTGACGCCGTGCTCGGCGGCCCAGGTGGCCAGGCGCTGGTGGTAGCTGTCCCAGATGTGGGAGCGCCGGCGCTGGATGTCGGTGAACTGCTCCAGCTGCGCGGTGAGGAACGCGGCGAGCAGGTCCGACGGCAGGTAGGACGAGCCGATGTCGATCCAGCGGTACTTGTCGACCATGCCGCGGAAGAACTGGCCGCGGTTGGTGCCCTTCTCGCGGATGATCTCGGCGCGCTCGAAGTAGGTGTCGTCGTTGAAGATGAGGGCGCCGCCCTCGCCGCACTGCACGTTCTTCGTCTCGTGGAAGCTCTGGGTCGCCATCGCGCCGATCGAGCCGAGCTTGCGGCCACGGTACGTGCCGCCGATGCCGTGCGCGTTGTCCTCGATGACCACGAGGCCGTGCCGCTGGGCGATCGCCTCGATCTCGTCCATCTCGACGGCGACGCCGGCGTAGTGCACGACGACGATCGCCTTGGTGCGCGGGGTGACGGCGGCCTCGACCAGGCGCTCGTCGAGGTTGAGCGTGTCGGGGCGGCAGTCGACGAAGACCGGCACGGCGCCGCGCAGCGCGTAGGCGTTGGCGGTCGAGCAGAACGTGAACGACGGCACGATGACCTCGTCGCCCGGCTCCAGGTCCAGCAGCAGCGCGGTCATGTCCAGCGCGTGCGTGCAGGAGGTGGTCAGCAATGAGTGCTTGGCGCCGAGGATCTCGGTGAGCAGCGCGCTCGCACGCTTCGTGTAGGGCCCGTCACCGGTGAGCGGCCCATTCGTCATTGCCTGCTGGATGTACCCGGTCTCGGCACCCGTCAGATAGGCCTTGTTGAATGGGACGGCGAGCTGGTTCGTGGGGGTCACTGCTGGAGCCTACCTAATGGTGTGTGGTCATGCCGACGGCAGTTCATACACCACGACGACCCCCGACCGGTAACGTTCGGTAGCGAAGGTCGACAGCTGTGGTGAAACGTTGTTCTGGCTTTCGTCAACGAACAGCCAGCGTACCCCGTAGCGGTCGCGCAGGATGCCCACCGTTTGGGGTGACGGCCTGCTGAACGCTGCGTCATTGTCCGCGAGGATCTCGGGGCGCCAGTAGGGGATGGATCCGACCCACATGCCGAGCCGCTCGGCCTCGACGTGGGCGGTCGTGGTGAAGCCCCAGCCCTCGACGAGCATGCGCCGCTCGCTGTACGCCGTCATCGAGAAGTGCAGATCCGAGCACTCCTTGTTCCACAGCTGGCAGTGCGCGTTGGTGGCGACGAGGTCGTCGGGGTCGGAGTGGTCGCGCAGCCAGCGGCCGGCCTCCAGGACGCCCTTGGAGACGATGACCTCACCCTTGGCGTTGACGACGTTCTTCCAGCCGGCGTGGTTCGAGTCCCAGAGGACCTGGTAGTAGTTCTGGAACGTCGTGTTGATCGCGAAACCCGCGAGCAGGGCGACGACCAGGGCGACCGTCATGCCCCGCAGTGCCGGCAGCCGGTGCCGGGCGAGCAGCAGCGCGACCGCGACGACGACCGCGGCGGCCGCGAGCGCCGCGTAGGGCAGGACGACGGCACGGGTCAGCGCCGCCTCGGAGCCGGTGCTGTGGACGGTGGGCACGTCGGCGCGGCCGGCGCGGATGACGACCTGGGTGATCGCCATGCCGAGCACGACGAAGCCGATCAGCGCTCCCGCGCGGCGGACGGTCATCCGCCCGGCGGGCAGCAGCGCGTGGAGGCCGACGATCGCGGCGACGGCGAGGTACGGCCGGCCGCCCTCGACGAAGAACCGCTGGCTGTCGCCGGACTGGCCGGTCAGGAGCGTGGCGGCGGCGCCGGCGACGCCGACCCCGATCATGGCCACGACCGCCGGCTCGGGCAGGCGGCGGCGCACCAGGCCGGCGAGCCCGCCCCAGATGCACACCCAGCAGAAGATGAGCAGGATGCCGAGGACGAGCTTGTCCCGGTAGCCGGTGGTGCCCGCGAGGGCGCCGGCGACGAGCGCGGTGAACGGCTTGAGCTCGGTGCCCTGGCTGGTGCCGCCGAAGAGCACGAGCTGCGCGAAGACCAGCCCGCCGAACGTGATGCCGAGGCCGATCAGGGCGCCGCGGTGCAGGGTGCGGTGGAAGACCAGCTCGACGGCGACGACCAGCAGCAGCCCGCAGAACAGCAGCGGCAGGTAGATCGCCTTGGCGCCCATCACCCCGCACAGCAGGAGGGTGAAGAGGATCCAGCCGCGCGGGTCGCGCCACTGCCGGGCCGGGGCCCGGAGCCGGTCGACGAGCACGATCATCAGCGGCACCATGAGCAGCGCGCCGAAGGTCTGGGTCGGGCCGGTCCACACGGTGAGCCGCAGCGACGAGCCGTCCTCCAGCGAGCTGAACGCGAGGTTCACGAAGAAGTCCCAGGCCACCCAGTTGTACGGGGTGGGTGACAGCGCGAACAGGGTCAGCACGCTCGCCGCGACGCCGCTCCACCAGCCGCCGGTCACCTTGCGGGCCAGGACGGCGACGAGCACGGCGAACGCCATCAGCATCGGCAGCACCGACAGCCGCAGCAGCAGGACCTGCGGCTCGATCCCCGTCACCCAGCTGGACGCGGCCATCTCGGGGTAGACGAACCAGTGGTAGTAGAGCGGCTCGTCGGTGATCCACGGAATCACCATCGGCATGTGGTGCTTCGCCTCGCCGAGGAGCGCGAGGTGGAAGGTGGAGTCGGTGTCGGGGGTCGAGTTGTACGGGTAGCGCAGCCCGTACTGCCGGTAGAACTTGAAGCTCCACAGCAGCGTCATGCCGGCGATCAGCGTGAGCGCCCAGCGCCACAGCAGCGGCGGCACCGGGGCGTCGGCGGCGGTCCGCCAGTACCGGCGCAGCGACGGCACCAGCAGGAACACCGCCACCGTGCCGATCGGCCAGGCGAGCACCAGCAGCGGCAGTCCGAGCAGCCGGGCGCCGATGTAGACGAAGACCTCGCCGACGTAGCCGAGCGCGAGGCCGGCCGCGACGTCGGCGACGAAGAACCCGCCGCCGCGGTGGAGGAGGCGCCACCACAGCGTGCCCGGCAGCGCGATGCCGGCCGCCAGGTACAGCGTGAACACGGCCGTGGTGGCGGGCGGGACCTCGAAGAACCACAGGGTCGCGACCGTGACCAGCCACAGCAGCCCGGCGGGCAGCCAGCCGGACGTCAGGACGCTGGGCCACCGGCCGCGGTCCGGGCCGGGGGAGCTGCTCGGCGAGGGCGCGGCGGGTGCGGTGGCTTCGGTCGGCGTCTGCACGGTCTTGAGCCCCCCGAGACAATGGCGTTTGGCGCTGAGCAGGTTACCTGACGGTTCCGGTCAGGTGCGGCCTGCCGGAACGCCCATCATGCACCCCGTAATCCCACCCACCACCCTGTGCGACCGCGGTGAAGCCGACCGTGGCCGGCAGCAGGATCGGCGTCTTGAAGGCGACGTCCACGGTGTACGAGTCGGGCAGGCGCCCTTCCAGCGCGGCGAGGCAGCGGGCCTTCGTCCACATGCCGTGCGCGATCGTGCGGGGAAAGCCGAACACCTTCGCCAGCAGGCGTGAGGTGTGGATCGGGTTGCGGTCGCCGGACACGGCCGCGTAGTCGGTGCCTACCCGTCGTGGCACCCGCCACACGGCGTTCGGCGCCGGCGGCTCGGCGGCCGGACGGGCGGAAGCCGCCGAGGCTCCCGAGCCGGTCCGGCGGAGGTAGGTGGACGTGTCCGAGAAGACCGGATCCCCGTCGATCGTCGCCGTCGTGACGACGTCCAGCTGGGTGCCGCGGTCGTGCGGTCGCAGCGCGCCGGCTCGTACAGACACCGAAAACGCGGCGGAGGAGGGCAGCGGACGCAAGAGCTCGATCCGGTTCGCCACGTGGACCAGTCCGAGCACCGGAAACGGGAAGTCCGGCGCGGTCATCAGCGCCATGGCCAGGGGAAACGCGACGGCGTGCAGGTAGGTGGCGGGCAGCTCGTCGCGGAGCCGGAAGCCGCAGACCCGGTTGTACTCCGCCAGGTGCGCCCGGTCGACGGTGACGGCCTCGACCGTGAGCTCGCGCTCCGGCAGCACGGGATCGGCGGCGACCGCACGCCGTAGCGCCGCGGCGCGGTACAGGGGGCCCAGGCGGGGCATCCGGTCGAGCGGAGCCGGCATCTCAGGCGCCCAGCAGGCTCTGCCCGCACACCCGGACGACGTTGCCGTTGACCCCGCCGGACGCCGGGTGCGCCAGCCACGCGATGGTCTCGGCCACGTCGACGGGCAGGCCGCCCTGCGACATGCTGTTCATGCGGCGGCCCGCCTCGCGGATGAACATGGGCATCGCGGCGGTCATCTTCGTCTCGATGAAGCCGGGCGCGACCGCGTTGAGGGTCAGGCCGGCCGCGGCGAACGCCGGCGCGTGCGCCTGCACGAGGCCGATGACGCCGGCCTTGGACGTGGCGTAGTTGGTCTGGCCGCGGTTGCCGGCGATGCCGGAGACGGAGGAGACAGCGACGATCCGGCCGTTGCCGCCGAGCAGCTTCTCCGCGAGGAGCACCTCGTTGATCCGCTCCTGGCTGCCGAGGTTGACGTCGAGGACGGACTGCCACTGGGCGGCGTCCATCCGGCCGAGCGTCTTGTCGCGGGTGATGCCGGCGTTGTGCACGAAGATGTCGGCGTGCACGTGCCGGGTCGCGATGAAGTCCGCGAGCCGCCGCGGCGCGTCGGCGGCGGTGAGGTCGAGCTGCAGCGCGGTGCCCTTGAGCTCGTTGGCGACCCGGGTGAGGTCCTCGCCGGCCGCGGGCACGTCGAGGCAGACCACGTGCGCGCCGTCGCGGGTGAGCACGCGGGCGATCGCCGCGCCGATGCCCCGGGCGGCGCCGGTGACGATCGCGGTCTTGCCGACGAGCGGCTGGTCCCAGTCCTCGGGGACGTCGATCGCGGCCGGCCCGACCCGGATGACCTGTCCCGACACGTACGCCGAACGCCCCGACAGCAGGAACCGCAGCGTCGACTCGATCGCCTCCTCGGCGCCTGGCGCGACGTAGACCAGCTGCGCGGTGCCGCCCCGGCCGACCTCCTTGCCGACGGACCGCACGAAGCCCTCGAGAGCCCGCTGGGCGGTGGCCTCACGGGCGTCGGCGCACAGCTCCGGCTGGCTGCCCAGCACGACGACCCGGCCGGACGAGCGCAGCGTGCGGATCAGCGGGTGGAAGAAGTCGTACAGGGTGCGCAGGCCGTCCGTGTCGACGATGGCGGTGGCGTCGAACACGAGCGCCGCGGTGGGCCCTTCCGACGGCGCCCCCAGCTTCTCCAGCAGCTTGCGGACCGGCTCGACGAGGCGCCCGCCGCCGCTGACCACGACCTGCCCGTCGACGGGCGACGATCCCGGATCGTGCCGCCGCAGCTTCGGCGGGTCGGGCAGGCCGAGCCGCCTGACGAAGAACTTCCCGGCGCCCGAGTGGGCGAAGCTGGCGTAACGATCGGACATTGCAGTGCCTCCCCAGTCACAACAATCGCGCTAACCTACTCATGAGTAGGCTAACGCCGGACTGCCCGTCGCACTGGAGGAGAATCCGATGGCCCCGAATCGAGTGGCGATCGTCGGCGGTAATCGCATCCCCTTCGCGCGCTCGGGCAGTGCCTACGCCACTGCATCAAACCAGGACATGCTGACTGCCGCTATAGACGGACTCGTGGCGCGGTTCGGCCTGGCAGGAGTGCGACTCGGCGAGGTCGCGGCGGGTGCGGTGCTCAAGCACAGCCGCGATTTCAACCTGACGCGTGAATCCGTGCTCGGGTCCCGCCTCGACCCGCGGACTCCCGCGTACGACGTCCAGCAGGCGTGCGGAACCGGACTCGAGGCCGTCACCCTCGTCGCCAACAAGATCGCCCTCGGGCAGATCGACGCCGGCATCGCCGGTGGCGTCGACACCACCTCCGACGCGCCCCTCGGCGTCAACGAGGACATGCGGCGGGTCTTCATGGAGCTCAACCGGGCCCGGTCGCTCGGCGCGCGGCTCCGCGCGGTCAGCAAGCTGCGCCCGACCCAGCTCAAGCCCGACATCCCGCGCAACTCCGAGCCCCGCACGGGGCTGTCGATGGGCGACTCCGCCGCGCTGACCGCACTGGAGTTCGGGATCACCCGGGCCGCCCAGGACGAGCTGGCGCTCGCGTCGCACCTGCAGCTCGCCGCGGCCTACGGGCGCGGCTTCTTCGACGACCTGGTCACGCCGTACCTCGGCCTCCAACGCGACCAGAACCTGCGCCCCGACACCTCCCTGGAGCGTCTCGGCACGCTGAAGCCCGTCTTCGGCCGCGGAAAGTCGGCGACCATGACCGCCGGCAACTCGTCACCACTGACGGACGGCGCGGCGGTCGTGCTCCTGGCGTCCGAGCAGTGGGCCGCCTCGCGCAACCTCCCGGTCCTCGCCTGGTTCGACACGGCGGAGACCGCGGCGGTCGACTTCGTGCACGGCGGCGACGGCCTGCTGATGGCGCCGGCGTACGCGGTGCCGCGCATGCTCGCCCGCACGGGCCTCAAGCTGCAGGACTTCGACTTCTACGAGATCCACGAGGCGTTCGCGTCGCAGGTGCTCGCCACCCTGAAGGCGTGGGAGGACCCGGCGTTCTGCAAGGAGCGCCTCGGCCTCGACGAGCCGCTCGGCGCCGTCGACCGCTCCCGGCTCAACGTCAACGGCTCCTCCCTCGCCGCCGGGCACCCGTTCGCCGCGACCGGCGGCCGGATCGTGGCGACCCTGGCCAAGCTCCTCGCGGAGCGCGGCTCCGGGCGCGGCCTCATCTCCATCTGCGCCGCCGGTGGGCAAGGGGTGACCGCGATCCTGTCCAGGTGAGCGGCGGCCCTGATTCACCCATATCGTTGACGCATGACGATCCAGCCGACGATGCTCCGGCCGCCGACGCCCCGACCCGGCTGGCAGGTCGCCGTCGGCCTGATCCTCACCCTGCCCGCGTTCGTCCTGCTCCTGACGTCCTACGTCGAGCCGCTGTACTGGACCGTCACGTCCAGCTTCCGCAAGCTCAACGGGCTGCGGCTGACCGAGGGCGGCGACAGCGTCGGCTGGGACAACTACGACACCGCGTATTCGCGCGGGCTCGCCGACGCGCACTGGTTCACCCTGAGCCTCGCCGTTGTGCCGATCCTGCTGGTCCTGCTGCTGGCGCCGGCCATCGCCTGGGCCGCGCACGCCGGCGGCACGTGGGCGCGGTGGGTCACCCGGGTCGCGCTCGCTCTGCCCCTCGTGGCTTTCGCCCCCGTGGCGATCGCCGTCGCGCTGCGCGAGTCGTCCACCCGGGCGTCGTACTGGCTGGGCACGTTCGGCCTGGTCGTCGCGCTCGCCGCGACCGCCTACCTGGCCGCGCTGCGCCGCCGCACCCTCGACTCCACCCGCAGCCCGATCCCCGCCGCCCTGGTTGTCGGCGGCCTGGCCGTGCTCACCGTCGTCGCGGTCGCGCTGCAGGACTTCACGTACTCCTTCATCGGCGGCTTCGGCACCAGGGCCGACCTCAGCCCGGCCCGCCTCATGTACGAGACCTCCTTCCGCACGATGACCTTCGGCGTCGGCGCGGCCGCGTCCGTGACGCTCCTCGTGCCGCTGATCCTGCTCGGCCTCGCCGCCACCCTGCTGGTGATCCTGCCCGGCACCCGCCTCGAGGTGGACCCCGCCGCCCCTCGCGTGCAGAAGACCCCGCCGGTCGTGCCGTGGATCGTCGGCGGCGTCCTGCTGCTCGCCACGCTCGGCACGGTCATCTCCGGCCTGGGCCCCTGGCTGTCGCACATCACCGAGACCGGCCGCCCCGGCGCCCCCTCCACCTGGGTCAACACCTGGCTGCCGCCGGTCGTCTCCACCCTCGTCGGGGTCACCGTCGCCGCCCTGGCCGCGTTCGGCATCAGCGGCCTGCGCCCCTTCGGCCGGCACAGCGAGTGGCTGCTGCTGCCCTTCGGCCTGTTCCTCTTCGTCGGCTCCGCCCCGCTCGCGCTGCGCAACTTCGCCGCCGGCGTCACCGCCGACCGCCTCGACTCCTTCATCGGCCTCATCCCGCCGTCCCGCGTGGCGATCCCGGCCCTGTTCATCCTGGCGCTGCTCTTCCGCGGCCAGGCCCAGCGCCGCGAGGTCCTGCTGCAGGAGGGCCACCGCGCCCCCTGGACCGGCGTCCTGCTGCCCGCGCTGCCGATGCTGGCGCTGGCGTACGTGGCGACGTGGCTGGTCCAGGCCCAGGACCTGATCTGGCCCCTGGTCACCGCCGCCGGCGACCACCCGACCGCGCAGAACGCCCTCGTGCAGTCCCTCTTCATGCGCGGCGGCGCGAACGCCCCCCTGCCCTACGCCCAGCTGCTCCCGCTGTGGCTGCTCGTCCTGCTCTTCCTGGCCGCGGTCGCCGCGCAGCTGCTGTACCTGGACCGCGTCGCCCTGCGCGTCGGCCTCCCCGAGCGCGACCACCCGCCCCGCACGTGACCAGCGAACTTGCACACCATGCAAGCTAATATGCATGGTGTGCAAGCTTCGTCGATGCTGTTGCCGCTGCTGCGCTCGCCGTTTCAGGGCGAGCTGCTGGCGTGGCTCTTCCTGCACCCGGACGGCGAGTTCTCGCTCATCGAGCTGGCGCGGCGCCTCGGTGTCTCGCACGCGACCGCGAGCCGCGAGGCGGACCGCCTCGTCTCCTCGGGTCTTGTGCTCGAACGCCGGATGGGCAACCTCCGGCTCATCCGTTCCAACCAGTCGACCGTGGTGACTCGTCCGTTGACGGAGCTGCTTGCGGTAACATTCGGCCCTATGGCCATAGTAGGAGAACTGCTCGCGCCGATCAGGGGCGTCGACCGCGCCTACATCTACGGCTCGTGGGCCGCCCGGTATCAGGGCGAGCCCGGCCCCGTCCCCGGTGATCTGGACGTCATCGTCGTCGGGGCCGCCGATCCCGACGACGTGTTCGAGGCCGCCGGCACCGCACAGCGCCGCCTCGGCCGCGAGGTCAACGTGCGGATCGTGACACCGGCGGCCTGGGCCGCGCCGGGTGACGACCCGTTTCTGCAGTCGGTCCAGACCAGGCCACTCTTCGAGCTCGACCTGGCGGTGTGACGTGAGATGGGAGCAGGGACGCTCGACGCTCGACGACATGCTGACGAAGGGCCTGCTGGAGCGGGTTCCGCCCAGTCGCGAACATGCCGACGCCATGATCGACCAAGCACGCCGCCACCTGGCCGCCGCAGGCGTCATCGCGACCGTCGACCCGATCGGTGCGTATCAACTGGCTTACGACGCCGCGCGAAAGGCGCTGACGGCGGTGCTCGAAAACCAGGGACTCCGACCGACCCGTGCTGGTGGGCACATCGCAGTGCTCGACGCGGTTCGAGCACAGGTTGATCCACCGCTGGGTGGGGTGCTGCGGCCGTTCGACCGGATGCGACGGCGGCGCAACGACGCCGAATACCCCGCGGCTGATCGTCCGGCGCTGACCGCGGACGAGGTGGTCGTCGACCGGGTCAAGGTCGACGCGATCATCGAGCTGGCCGGGAAGGTGCTGGACCAGATGAGTCCGTACTGAGGCCGCGGGAGAGAATAGGGCACGTGATTCCTAATGTGCTTGCTGGTCGGTATGCGTCGCCGGAGCTCGTGGCGATCTGGTCGCCTGAGGAGAAGGTGCGGTTGGAGCGGCGGCTGTGGCTGGCCGTGCTCACCGCGCAGCGGGACCTCGGGGTGGCGGTGCCGGACGGGGTGGTCGAGGACTACCGGCGGGTGCTCGACGACGTCGACCTGCACAGCATCGCGGAGCGGGAGCGGGTCACCCGGCACGACGTGAAGGCGCGGATCGAGGAGTTCTCCGCGCTCGCCGGGCACGAGCACATCCACAAGGGCATGACCTCGCGCGACCTGACCGAGAACGTCGAGCAGCTGCAGATCCGCAGGTCGCTGGAGCTGGTCCGGGACCGGATGGTGGCGGCGCTCGCCCGGCTCGCGGCGCGGGCCCGGCAGTACGACGACCTGGTCATGGTCGGCCGGTCGCACAACGTGGCGGCGCAGGCGACCACCCTCGGCAAGCGGTTCGCCAGCGCCGCCGAGGAGCTGCTCATCGCGTACCGGCGAATCGACGACCTCCTGCGGCGCTATCCGCTGCGGGGGATCAAGGGCCCGGTCGGCACGGCGGCGGACCAGCTGGACCTGCTCGGCGGCGACGCGGGGAAGGCCGCGGAGCTGGAGCGGCGGGTGGCGGAGCACCTCGGGTTCGGCACCGTGCTGACCAGCGTCGGCCAGGTGTACCCGCGCTCGCTGGACTTCGACGTGGTGTCGGCGCTCGCGCAGGCGGTCGCGGGGCCGTCGAGCCTGGCGACCACGATCCGGCTCATGGCCGGCTACGAGCTGGCCACCGAGGGCTTCAAGCCGGGCCAGGTCGGGTCGTCGGCGATGCCGCACAAGATGAACACGCGCTCGTGCGAGCGGGTCAACGGGCTCGCCGTGATCACCCGGGGTTACCTGTCGATGGTCGGCGAGCTGGCCGGCGACCAGTGGAACGAGGGCGACGTGTCGTGCTCGGTGGTCCGCCGGGTGGCGCTGCCGGACGCGTTCTTCGCCGTCGACGGGCTGTTCGCCACGTTCCTGACCGTTCTGGACGAGTTCGGGGCGTATCCGGCGGTCGTCGCCCGGGAGCTGGACCGCTACCTGCCGTTCCTGGCGACCACGCGGGTCCTGGTGGCGGCCGTCTCACGCGGCGTGGGCCGTGAGGATGCTCACGAAGCGATCAAGGAGCACGCCGTCGCGGTGGCGCTCGCCATGCGCGAAAAGGGCATCCAGGACAACGACCTCCTGCGGCGGCTGGCCGGCGACGAGCGGCTACGGTTGACCCAGGACGAGATCGACGCCCTGGTGGCCGACCCGCAGCAGTTCGTCGGGGCGGCATCCGCCCAGGTCAGTGCCGTGATCGAGCAGATCGAGGCGGTCGTCGCGGAGCACCCGCAGGCAGGAAGCTACGTGCCACCGCCCATCCTGTGAGCAGAAGATCTTGACAGCGGAGCGGGCCGCTAAGATGCGTGGCGGGCGATATTTCGGGCCTCGCCGCACGGTCATCGAGCCGGTGATCTGCGGCGGAGCCCCGCCCGGTAGGCTCGTGTCGCTCGCCCTCGAGCGCCCGACTCAACTGTCAGGAGTGCCCCGTGGCCCGCGTCGTGGTGGACGTCATGCTCAAACCGGAGATCTTGGACCCCCAGGGTCAGGCGGTCGCGAACGCGCTGCCACGTCTCGGCGTCGCCGACGTGGCATCCGTCCGCATCGGCAAGCGGATCGAGATCGAGTTCGACGGCGCCGCCGACCTCGACCGGGCCCGCGAGATCGCCGACAAGCTCCTCGCCAACCCGGTGATCGAAGACTTCACCCTGCGGGTCGAGGAGACGCCGGCCGAGGGCGAGCAGCAGTGACCGCCAGGATCGGTGTCGTCACGTTCCCCGGCTCGCTCGACGACCGCGACGCCGCCCGTGCCGTGCACCTGACCGGCGCCGTGCCGATCTCGCTCTGGCACGCGGACTCCGAGTTGTACGGCGTCGACGCCGTCATCCTGCCGGGTGGCTTCTCCTACGGCGACTACCTGCGCGCCGGCGCGATCGCCCGGTTCTCCGCCGTGATGGAGTCGATCATCAAGGCGGCCAGCGACGGCCTGCCCGTGCTCGGCATCTGCAACGGCTTCCAGGTGCTGTGCGAGGCCCACCTGCTGCCGGGTGCGCTGACCCGCAACCAGCACCTGCACTTCCGCAACCGGGACCAGTCGCTGCGCGTGGAGAGCACCGCGACCGCGTGGACGGGCGGGTTCCAGCACGGCCAGGAGATCGTCATCCCGGTCAAGAACGGCGAAGGCTGCTACATGGCCGACGAGCACACGCTCGACGAGCTCGAAGGCGAGGGTCGGGTCGTCGCGCGGTACATCCGCGGCAACCCCAACGGCTCGCTGCACGACATCGCCGCCATCACCAACGCTGCCGGCAACGTCGTCGGGATCATGCCCCACCCGGAGCACGCGGTCGAGGTGCTGACCGGCCCGTCGATCGACGGGCTGGGCATCTTCACGTCCGTGCTCGCACACCTGGGAGCTCGTGTATGACCGCCACAACGGGTTTCGACACCGTCTCGCACGCCACGGAGACCTCCGACGAGGAGCAGCCCTACGAGGAACTCGGCCTCCGCGAGGACGAGTACGAGCGGATCAAGCAGATCCTCGGCCGCCGCCCCACGTCGTCCGAGCTCGCCATGTACTCGATCATGTGGAGCGAGCACTGCTCGTACAAGAGCAGCAAGGTCCACCTGCGGCAGTTCAGCGAGAAGGCGCCGAAGTCGGACCTGATGCTGGCCGGCATCGGGGAGAACGCCGGGGTCATCCGGATCTCCGACGAGATCGCGGTCACGTTCAAGGTCGAGTCGCACAACCACCCGAGCTTCGTCGAGCCCTACCAGGGTGCGGCGACCGGCGTCGGCGGCATCGTCCGCGACATCCTCGCCATGGGCGCCCGCCCGGTCGCCGTGATGGACCCGCTGCGCTTCGGCGCCGCCGACCACGAGGACACCAAGCGCGTCCTGCCCGGGGTCGTCGCGGGCGTCGGGGGCTACGGCAACTGCCTCGGCCTGCCCAACATCGGCGGCGAGGTCGTCTTCGACCCCTGCTACCAGGGCAACCCGCTGGTCAACGCGCTCTGCGTCGGCGTGCTGCCGGTCAACCGGCTGCAGAACAAAGAGGCGCACGGCCCCGGCAACGTCGTGGTCCTGCTCGGCGCCAAGACCGGCCGCGACGGCATCGGCGGCGTGTCGGTGCTGGCCAGCGCCACCTTCGACAGCGACGGCCCGGCCCGGCGCCCGTCCGTGCAGGTGGGCGACCCGTTCATCGAGAAGCTGCTCATCGAGAGCTGCCTCGAGCTGTACGAGCGGGAGCTCATCGTCGGCGTGCAGGACCTCGGCGGCGCGGGCCTCACGTGCGCACTGACCGAGACCAGCGCGTCCGCCGGCACGGGCATGGACATCAACCTCAACCTGGTGCCCCTGCGTGAGGCCTCGATGGACCCGCAGGAGGTCCTCGCCAGCGAGTCGCAGGAGCGCATGCTCCTCATCGTCGAGCCGTCGAAGCTCGACGAGGTGCTCCGCGTCGCCGAGCGCTGGGGCGTCATCGCCACCGCGATCGGCCGCGTCACCGAGGGCGGCCGCCTGGTCATCAGCTGGCACGGCGAGATCGTCGTCGACGTCCCGCCCGGCTCCCTCGTCGACGACGGCCCGGTCTACGCCCGGCCGATGCGCGAGCCCGCCGACCTGATCCTGCTGCAGGCCGACCGGGCCGAGACGCTGCCCCGGCCGCGCACCGGCGTGGAGCTGCGCGAGACGCTGCTGCGCCTGGCCGCCAGCCCCAACCTGTGCGACAAGAGCTGGGTCACCGAGCAGTACGACCGCTACGTGCAGGGCAACACGATCCTCGCCCAGCCGGAGAACTCGGGCATCATCCGCATCGACGAGCAGACCGGCCTCGGCATCGCGCTGTCGACCGACGGCAACGCCCGCTTCGCCCGGCTCGACCCGTACAACGGCGCGAAGCTCGCCCTCGCCGAGTCGTACCGCAACGTGGCCGCCTCCGGCGCGACGCCGCTCGCCGTGACCAACTGCCTCAACTTCGGCTCGCCGGAGGACCCGCAGGTCATGTGGCAGTTCGCCGAAGCGGTCCGGGGCCTCGCCGACGGCTGCGCCGAGCTCGGCATCCCCGTCACCGGCGGCAACGTCAGCTTCTACAACTCCACCGGCTCGCAGGCCATCCACCCGACCCCGGTCGTCGGCGTCCTCGGCGTGCTCTCCAACGTCGGCAACCGCGTCCCGATGGGCTTCGGCGGCGACAGCGACGTGATCATGCTGCTCGGCGAGACGCAGGAGGAGCTGTCCGGCTCCGAGTGGGCCTGGGTGACGCACAACCACCTCGGCGGCCAGCCGCCCAGGGTCAACCTGGTCCGCGAGCGCATCCTCGCCTCCGTCCTCACCGAGGCGGGCGAGCGGGGTCACCTCTCCTCGGCGCACGACCTCTCCGACGGCGGCCTGGCCCAGGCCCTCGTCGAGACGACGCTGCGCTACGACCACGGCGCCAACATCACGCTGCCGGAGGGGCTGAACCCGTTCGTCGCGCTCTTCTCCGAGTCGACGGCCCGGGCGCTGGTCTCGGTGCCGCGCGGCCACGAGCAGGCGTTCACGGCGCTCTGCGCCCAGCACGGCCTGCCGGTGACCACCATCGGCACGGTCGACGGCCGCAGCCGGGCGCTGGACGTGCGGGGGCAGTTCACGATCTCCCTGGACGAGATGCGCTCCGCGTGGAAGGGCACGCTGCCGTCGCTCTTCGGCGAGGTGTCGACGGAGGCTCCCGCGTACGAGCCGCCGGCTTCCGCTTCCGCCTCTTCGGACGATTCGGGTTCTTCGGATTCTTCGGGCGGTTCGACGACGGGGATCTTCGATCCGGTCGCCGCACCCGAGGTGCCCGAGGTGCCGTCCGCGGTGTCCGGCGCTCCCGTCGCCGCCTCCCCGGACGCCGCGCCGGACGAGCCCGACGCCTGACGATGACCGAGGGCGTCTTCAGCCAGCCCGGCTCGGGCGCCCGGTTCGACTGGGGCCCGGCCGGCGCCGCTGAGCTGGCGCGCGTCTGCTCGGTCCTGGTCGTCGTCGACGTCCTGTCGTTCTCCACCGCGGTCGACATCGCCGTCGGCCGCGGTATCCGGGTCCACCCGTTCCCCTGGAGCGACCAGGCCCGCGCCTACGCCGACCGCATCGGCGCCGCCGTCGCCGTCGGCCGTAAGCAGGTCTCCGCGGCCTCCCCGTGGTCCCTGTCGCCGGCCGCCCTCCAGGCCGCCCCCTTCGTGGCCGAGCTGGTCCTGCCGTCCCCCAACGGCGCCTCCATCTGCTCCGCGGCCGCCTCCACCGGCGTCCCCGTCATCGCCGCCTGCCTGCGCAACGCGCCCGCCGTGGCCCGCTGGCTGCACTCCCAGGGCCACGGCACCCCGTCCACCCCCATCGGCGTCGTCGCCGCCGGCGAGCTCTGGCCCGACGGCACCCTCCGCCCCTGCGTCGAGGACCTCCTGGGCGCCGCCGCCGTCCTGGACGGCCTGTCCCTGCACGGCGTACCCCTGTCAGTGGAGGCCGCGGTCACCCTCGCCGCCCTCGCCGCGGTCCGCGACGTCCCAGCCGCGGTCCGCCGCTGCGTCAGCGGCCAGGAGCTCATCTCCCGCGGCTTCACCGACGACGTAACCCTCGCCATCCAGTCCGGCACCTCCGACACCGTCCCGCTCCTCACCGGCCAGTCTTTTACCCCCGCGCAGTAGTGCTGTAATGCTGTAATTCCCCCCACCGCTCCGCGGCGGGGCCCGGCGGGGATTCTCACCCGCACCCCAATGCTCGCTGCGCTCGCACTGCCAGCGCTTGCGCGCGGCAGCCTCACCCGCGTGCGCGCCGCATCCCGGTGCTGTCCGCCGCCTACAGGACGCTCGTGGTGCCAGACTCAGGGTCCTGGCAGATGTCAGTGAACCGCGACTTGTGTGCAATGCACTTCCGCGAAGTCGTGGTTGACAGACATCGTGCAGATGTCACACATCGCCAAGATGTCAGACATCTTGCCGGCGTGGATTCCCCGGTCCAGGAACCGGTGAGGCGTTCCACGTCTCCGCGGGCTCGAATCTCCACACCTCCACGCTGCAATCACCCTCACCGCTCTGCGGTGGGCCCCAGCGGGGCTTCTACCCGTGCTCGCATCGCCGGCGTTTGTGCGCGGCAGCCTCATGCGCGTGCGCTGCAGCCAGCAGTCGCTGCCTCCAACAGCGGCGACGCACACCCTCCGACGCAACGTCAGACGCACATCGCGGCGCGTGGCATGATCCGCGATCGCACTTCCAGCGGCGCACCGACCGGGCACCTGTCGAGTCCGGCTCAGCGAACACGCCAGACCCGGCAGCGAACAACGTCCGAAACAGCGCCTGCGACACGATCAGTGCAGCCTCATGCCGCGACCGTCAGTGATCAACTTCCGGTGCACACGCCCACACATCCCCCTTCGAAGACAGCAGCCCGAAGCACCGCTCGGACAGCACCAGCGGCACGGTGTCGAGGCTCACCGACACTCAAGCACAGGGGTACGACAGAAACCCCGGCCGACGTTCGTGGACACGGCACCACAGCGACCACCGGGATGCGGCGCGCATGCGGGTGAGGCTGCCGCGCGCAGCGCTGGCAGTGCGAGCGCAGCGAGCATTGGGGTGCGGGTGAGAATCCCCGCCGGGCCCCGCCGCGGAGCGGTGGGGGGAATTACAGCGCGGAGGGCGTGGGATTCGAACCCACGGAGACGCGGAACGCCTCACCGGTTTTCAAGACCGGCGCCATCGGCCACTAGGCGAGCCCTCCAGCGGAACGTCGAACAGTCTGCCAGATCGCCCCGGGGCGGTGGTGGTCACCCGTGTGAGGGAGGCCGGATGTCCTGGGGGCGGTGGCGGACTGGGCGACCGCGACCAGATGACATCGTGACACTCCGTCCCAAATGTCGCATCTCATTAATGGGAGCTGCGCAGACTCAGGGGAAGTGACAGACACACCACGGGCGGGGGCCGGTAGGGATGCATCTCTTCTTCAACGATCCACGGGAAGCGTACGTCACCAGGCACCGGCGGATCGTCAGGCATCCGTTGGTGGCGCTGGTCGCGGGTGGGGTCGGGGTGGCGGCGCTCGGGGTGGTGATCGGCGCGGCGGGGTGGGAGTCGCCGCAGCGGGGCGCGCCGGCGCCGCAGCCGCAGCGGGCCGAGCAGGGGATGGCGATGCCCGAGCCGGTGGTGGACGTCAACATGTACGGGGTGCCCGCCGCGCCCCAGCCGGTTCTGGAGCTCGGCACGCCGCCGGTTCGGGCGGTGCCGGGGGCCGTGCAGCCGCAGCGGCCGGTGCAGACGGCGAAGAAGCCGGTGAAGCGCGTCGAGAGGGCCGGGGCTCCCGCTGTACAGACGCCGCAGACGACGGCAGAGCCCACGACGGAGCCGACGACCCAGCCGACCACCGGGCCGACGGGCGGACCGACCGCGCAGCCGACGACGGAACCGACGGGGGAACCGACGGGGGGACCCACGGCGGGACCCACGACAGGGCCGACGCGGACAACGCCGGCGGAGCCGGGGCCGATGTGGACGGCGTGGATGCGCGATCATCGCGTGGCGCAAAATGGGTGGCATGCGCGCGATCACGATCGAGCAGGCTGGTGGTCCTGAGGTACTGCGCTGGAGCGAGGTGCCCGATCCGGTGCCGGCCGACGGTGAGGTGCTGATCGAGGTGCGTGCGGCGGGGGTCAACCGCGCCGACCTGTTGCAGCGGCAGGGGCTCTATCCGCCGCCTGAGGGGGCGCCGCCGTATCCGGGCATGGAGGTGTCGGGGCGGGTCGTCGAGAGCCGGTCGCCGCAGTGGCAGGCCGGGCAGGAGGTCTGCGCCCTCATCGAGGGTGGCGGCTACGCGGAGCTGGCGGTGGCGTCGGCGGGGCAGGTGCTGCCGGTGCCGCGGAACGTGAGCCTCGAGGACGCCGCGGCGCTGCCCGAGGTGGCGGCGACGGTCTTCTCCAACGTGGTCGAGGTCGCGGGGCTCCAGCCGGGCGAGACGCTGCTGGTGCACGGCGGTGGCAGCGGGATCGGCACGTTCGCGGTGCAGCTGGGCGCGGCGCTCGGGGCGCACGTGGTGACGACGGCCCGGGCGCCCAAGCACGAGGCGTTGAAGAAGCTCGGCGCCGAGCGGGTGATCGACTACACGGCCGAGGACTTCAGCGAGACGGTGAAGGCCGACGTCATCCTCGACATCATCGGCGGCGCCTACCTCAAGGGCAACGTGAAGGCGCTCAAGGAGGGCGGCCGCCTGGTGGTGATCGGCATGCAGGGTGGCCGCAAGGCGGAGCTCGACCTCGGTGCGCTGCTGGCGAAGCGGGGCAGCGTGTCCGCGACGGCCCTGCGGTCCAGGTCGAAGGCGCAGAAGGCGGCGATCATCCGAGGTGTACGGGAGGAGGTCTGGCCCCTGATGGACGAGGGCATCGTCGGGCCGGTCGTGCACAGCAGGATCCCACTGCCGGACGCCGCGGAAGCGCACCGGCTGATGGCGTCCAGCGAGCACTTCGGCAAGATCATTCTGACTCGGCCGTAAGAGGCGCGGCCGTCGGAGGGTCGGTCAGGATCACCGGGCCCGGGCCGCGGGAGGCGAGGCGGTCGGCCGTGTTGGCGAGGGTGCAGCTGCGCAGGGAGAGGCAGCCGCACCCGATGCAGCCGGTCAGGGTGTCGCGGAGCCGCTCCAGGAGCGCGATCTGCTCGTCGAGGTGGCCGCGCCAGTTGCGGGACAGCCGGGCCCAGTCGGCGCGGGTCGGCGTGCGGTTGGCCGGCAGCGACGCCAGCGCCTCCTTGATCGTCTCCAAGGGGATGCCGACCTGCGCGGAGATCCTGATGAACGAGACCCGGCGCAGCTCGGTGCGCTCGTAACGGCGCTGGTTGCCGCCGGTGCGGGTGGAGTGGATCAGGCCGAGCTTCTCGTAGAACCGCAGCGCGGACGGCGCGACCCCGCTGCGCGCCGAGAGCTCGCCGATCGTGAGCAGCTCAGCCATACGGCTCAGCGCTTGTGCGACGGCTTGCGGACGCGCTCACGGGAGAGGATCCACAGCGCCTCGACGCCGTCCTTCCAGGTGATCTTCTTGCCCTCTTCGCGGGTGCGGGCGCGGTAGCTGATCGGCACCTCGTAGGGCCGGTGCCGGTTGCGCAGCAGCTTGCCGGTCACCTCGGCCTCCATGCCGAAGCCGGCGGACTTGATCTGCAGCGACCGGTACAGCTCGACGGGCATGAGCTTGAAGCAGGTCTCGAGATCGCCGAGGTAGCAGTTGTACAGCATGTTGGCGGCCGTGGTGACGGCCTTGTTGCCCATGACATACCAGAACGAGAAGGAACTGTGGCTGCCGAAGGTGCGGTTGCCGTAGACCACGGTCGCGCGGCCGTCGAGGACCGGCTCGAGCAGCTTCGGGATGTCCTGTGGGTCGTATTCGAGGTCAGCGTCGAGGATGACCATGTAGTCGCCCGTGGCGTGCTCGACCGCGGTGCGGATGGCCGCGCCCTTGCCCTTGTTCCTCGGGTGGATGACGACGCGGATGCGCTCGTCGTGCAGCCCGTTGAGGATCTCGGCGGTGCGGTCCCGGCTGCCGTCGTCGACGATGACAAGCTCGGTCTCCGTCGGGTAGTCCACGTCGAGCGCCTGTTTGACGGCGTCGGCGACGCGGACCTCCTCGTTGTAGACCGGCATCAGGATCGACAGCTTCATCACGATCTCCGAAGAGTTCTGGTTGGGACCATCAGACTAGCCTTTCATCACCCGCGCGTGTGATGTCCCCACGAGCGCTTGCACCTACGTACGGTGTGGCCTATGACGAGTGCGGCGAAGCAGCTGGGCGACGAAGCGTACATCGCGGTGACGACGTTCCGGCGGGACGGCACCGCGGTGTCGACGCCGGTGTGGGTGGCGCCCGACGGTGACGCGTTGGTGATCTGGACCGTCGCCGACTCCGGCAAGGTGAAGCGGATCCGCCGGGACGGCGCGGTGACGGTGGCGCCGTGCACGGTCCGGGGAGTGCCGACCGGCGAGGCGGTGCCGGGGCACGCGACGATCCTCGGCCCGGACGGCGGCCGCACCGCCCGCGAGCTCATCAAGCGCAAGTACGGCCTGCGTGGCCGCCTCTTCGTCTGGATGAGCGTCCGGCGGCGCGGCGAGGACGGCACGGTCGGGGTGCGGATCACGCTGGGCTGAACGGCCGAGTCCGCACAAAGCAACGCGCCCGGATCACCGGGGGGTGACGATCCGAGCGCGTCGCGGGAACAAGCGTGTCGTTTGGCACCGGAGGAATGCGCGAGGTAGGGTTGCGCCTCAGTCGCCCTGGCGCTGCTGCGGGATCTGTCCTTGGAGCAGCGCGCGCACCTCGGATTCGCGATAGCGGCGGTGGCCTCCGAGGGTGCGGATGGCGCTCAGCTTGCCCGCCTTCGCCCATCGGGTGACGGTCTTCGGGTCGACGCGGAACATCGACGCGACCTCAGCCGGTGTTAGCAACGGCTCAGGCTCATGCGTGCGAGATGGCATCGGTCACTCCTCCACAGGTACCCAGGAACGTCGGACGGGGTCCCGCCGGCCGACGCGTTTCCTATGGTCCGGCTAGTCCCCGATGTCCGACATGGGCCGAACGGCTGAAGGTCCCTGTATGGACGGATGATGAATAAGTGAATTTTCCCAATTTGGTGACACGAAATGGGATAAAGCGGGACCGGATGTGACGCTCTGTGGGTGAGCCGATACGAATCTAGCTCACCCGACCGGGTGAGCGGTAGCCCACAAAGTCCTCCCAATAACCCATAACGGACACCACTTCGGAGCGATTCGGTTGCGAAGGGTGACACCCGTTCGTGGTTGTTGGGATTCGGACATTTACGGTGATCGAAATCCACGGCAAAACACCCCGCGACGCCATGCGTGCGGGGTGTGATGGCCGGAAAGGGCCGGACCGGGGTTAGTTGCAGCGCTCCAGGAGCTGCACGGCGCGCCAGCGCTCGACCAGCTTCTCGTACACCTCGGTCGCCTCGTCGGCGTCGCCGCGGGCCACGCTGGACAGGCCCGCCGACACCAGTCCCGGCGAGTCGTCCTCGATGAGGGTCTCGTCGGACAGCAGGCCGACCAGGCCGCCGTAGTCCAGCTCGACGATCGAGCGGGAGTGGAACTCCTCCAGCCAGCGCGCCGTCTCCTCGACCGCGACCGTGATCGGCGCGTCGCCGATGGCCCGGCGCAGCACCGCATAGGCACGGTGTGCCCGCCGGCGGGCCTTGGAGATCTCGGTGCGGTAGCGCAGCACCCGCCGCCCGGGGCGCAGCGACAGCTCGCGCTCCTCCAGGTCGACGAAGACGAACCAGCGCAGGGGCACCCCCCACGTGGCGACCTGCTCGTGCACCCGGGGCATGCCGCGCTCCAGGACGTGGTCGCCGCTGCGCCAGTCGTCGACGACGGTCTGCGCCAGGCCGGCGAGCACCGGCGGGACGAAGGCGTCGGCGATCACGCTCGGCACGCCGTCGCGGGCGGTGAGCGCCGCCTCGGCGACCCGGATGCGCAGGTTCCACGGGCAGACGAGCAGGGTGTCGTCGGCCTCCAGGACGTAGGCCTCGTCGGGCAGGTCGGGCAGGCGCGTCCAGCCGGCGCCGAGCGCCTCGATGACCGCTGTCCGCTGCCGCCCGGGGCCGTCGGACAGCGCGACCGCCCGGCCCTCTTTGACGTAGCGACGCCAGTACAGCTGGTGGTCGCGATCGAAAGCGGCCAGCGGCTCGTACACCCGCAGATATGACGCGAAGAGCGACGGCACGGGCCGATCGTCGCACGAAACTGTCGGCCACCGGTATTAGGGTCGGTGTACAGGCGCCGTCTCACGAGGATCGGGCCCCCCACCGACACAGGAGCATCCATGGGTGTCTTCACCACCAGCCACGAGCAGGTCGTCTACTGTCACGACCGGCCGTCCGGCCTGCGCGCGATCATCGCCATCTACTCGACGGCGCTCGGACCGGCGTTGGGCGGGACCCGCTTCTACCCGTATGCGTCGGAGGACGACGCGCTGCACGACGTGCTCGACCTCTCCCGCGGCATGGCGTACAAGAACGCGCTCGCCGGCCTTGACCTCGGCGGCGGCAAGGCCGTCATCTGGGGTGACCCGGACAAGGACAAGAGTGAGGCGCTGCTGCGGGCCTACGGCAGGTTCGTGCAGTCGCTCGGCGGTCGTTACTACACGGCGTGCGACGTGGGCACCTATGTGCAGGACATGGACGTCGTGGCGAAGGAGACCAGGTTCGTCACGGGACGCTCCGAGTCGCACGGCGGCGCGGGTGATTCGTCGGTCCTTACCGCCTATGGGGTCTTCCAGGGCATGCGGGCTGCCGCGGAGCACCGCTGGGGCAGCCCGACGCTCGCCGGCCGGCGGGTCGGCATCGCCGGGCTCGGCAAGGTCGGCAAGCACCTCACCGAGCACCTCATCGAGGACGGCGCGTCGATCGTCGCGACCGACGTCAACGAGCGCGCCCTGGAGTGGGTCCGCACCACCTATCCGCAGGTGGACGTGGTCGACAGCAGCGAAGACCTCGTCGCGGCCGACCTGGACGTGTATGCGCCGTGCGCGCTCGGTGGGGCGCTCAGCGACGAGACCGTGGCCGTGCTGCGCGCGAAGATCGTCGCCGGCGCGGCGAACAACCAGCTGGCTCACCCGGGGGTGGAGAAACTGCTCGCCGAGCGCGACGTGCTCTACGCCCCCGACTATGTCGTCAACTCCGGCGGGGTCATCCAGGTGGCCGACGAGATCGAAGGCTTCAACTTCGCCCGGGCGCAGCAGCGGGCCGCCCGGATCTTCCACACCACCCGGGAGATCCTGCAGCTCGCGGAGGCCGAGGGGGTCCCGCCGGCGGCCGCCGCGGACCGACTCGCCGAACGGCGGATGGCCGACGTCGGAAGGCTCCGTACGATCCTCTTGTAGGACGTGACGACCACGGTACGACGGTGGTGCTTACCCAACCGGTCCGGTCGGGTAAGCAACGCCACCGAATTGGTCGGCAGGGGCGAGATGCCGAAAGGTGCCCTCGACATGTACCGTAAGAGCCACGAGAGATGCCTGACGTTGTCGGGGCCTGCCGGTAATGGCTGCCCCGTAATTCTGTGCGAGGGGGTCGAGCCATGGGGCGCGGCCGTGCGAAGGCCAAGCAGACTAGGGTGGCCAGGGAGTTGAAGTATCACTCCCCAAACACCGACCTCGACGCGTTGCAGCGCGAGCTCGCGGGCAGCCCGAAGTCTTACGACGACTACGCCGGATCCGGCGATCAAGTCGACGATGAGGCCGACGACGAGGACGACGGTAACTACGACGACTCCTCCAGCGACAGCGATTGGCGCTCACGGAGTCGTTGATCATCGGTCTACCCGGCTGACGGGCACGTGGCGACCCCACGTGCCCGCGTCATGTCCGAGACACCCGCGCGGTGGCCGTTCTCTCGACGGCACACCGCGTGGGTGTCTGGTCATAGCCTGACGCTGCTGGACCAGCCCTCAACGGGGACGGTTGTTCCAGTTGTAGAAGGTCGGGATGTTCTCGAAGTGGTTCCAGGCGCAGACGGCGCTCGCGCCGTCCTGACCACTCGCCTCCGAGCGGGCGGCCCTTGCCACGGCGGCCTCGTCGAGCAGCACACGGAGGCCGTCAGCGGCTCCGTGGACGCGCTCGGTGACCGGGTCAGTGTGCTCCGGCATGGTCCAGCACTCCCTCCAGAAGGCAAATCTTGCTGTTGCGGCAGTGATTCGTCTCGGTGCTGTCGAACCTGCCGTGCTCGAAGTAGCGGTTCGCCGCGTGGGCACCGCCGCAGAAGCCGAAGTACGCGCACGTCGAGCGGCACGCCTCGACGCCGCGCAGGTACTCCGGCACCCACCCGGCCGAGCCGGCCGCACCGGCCAGGATCTCGGCCAGCGGGGTCTGCAGGACGCTGCCGGAGGAGAAGTCGCCGTAGCGCGCGTCCGTGAAGCCCGCCAGCTCGGGTGAGAGCAGGAAGACGCGCCCGTCGGCGGCGATCGTCGGGATCGGGTCGAGCGCGGCGGGCAGCACGCCGTCGGCGCCGCCGGCCAGGACCGCGCCCGCGTAGCGCAGCGTCCACTCGATCTCCCGCACGTGGATGCGCGGGTCGCGCCGCCACGCCGCGACGAGCTCGGCCCAGAAGCCGCGGACCGCGGCGGTGCCGTGGTCGTTCGCGCGGGCGTTGACGCCCTCCTGCTCCTCGATGTTGATCCCGAGGACGTCGCAGCCGAGGCCGAGGAAGTAGTCGTAGAGCCGGGTGGCGAGGCCCGGCCCGGGCGCGCTGACGACGCAGAGCGCCGAGAAGGGGATCCCGTTCCGCCGCAGCGTCTCGATGCCGCGCTGGATCCGGCTGTACGAGGGGGAGCCCGCCCGGTCGACCCGCTGGTCGTTGAGCTCGGGTGGCCCGTCGACGCTGACGCTGACGTGCATCTGGTGCTCGGTGAAGAACTGGCACCAGTCGTCGTCGATGAGCGTCGCGTTCGTCTGTACGTGGTGCTCGACGCCCTCGAACGGGGCCATCAGCTCGGCGAGCGCGGCCCGCCCGGCGGTCAGCGGCTCGCCGCCGTGCCACACCACGGAGAAGCGGTCGTTGCCGGCGGCCCACCCGTTGACCGACGCGGCGACCGCGCCCGCGACGGCGGGGCTCATCCGGTCGTTGCGGGACCGGAACGGCAGGTAGCAGTACGTGCAGTCAAGGTTGCACAACGTCGTGGGCTGCATCACGACGTAGCCTGGCACCGGCGAGATGCCGCGCATGCCGCTCCACGACACCGCCCCGTCCTCCTTTTGGGTGTAGGGACGTGTCGCTTCAGCCTAGGTCTCTTGCCCCTCCGCGGTAAGACCTGGAGATCGGAATAGGCGAGACTTCCCCAATCCCGCCTATTCCGACAGCTTCCGGCATCCCCAGGGGGACGGTCAGCCTCGCGTGTGCGAGCCGACCATCTGCACCTGGCCGGTGCCCTCGATGACCTCGCCGACCTGCCAGGCGTCCAGGCCGCGACCGGCGAGGAACGCCAGGGTGCGGTCCGCGTCCTCGGCGGAGACGACGGTCAGCATGCCGATGCCCATGTTGAACGTGCTCTCCATCTCCATGTCCTCGATGCGCCCCTTGGTGCGCACGAGGTCGAAGATGGGCTGCGGCCGCCAGGTCGCGCGGTCGACGACGGCGTCCACGTTCTCCGGCAGGACTCGGACCAGGTTGCCCGGGATACCGCCGCCGGTGACGTGGGCATACGCGTGGACCTCGCTCTCGGTGATGAGGTCGAGGCAGTCCTTTGCGTAGATCCGGGTCGGCGTGAGCAGCTCCTCACCGAGGGTGCGCTGCGAGCCGAACTCGTCGATGACGCTGTCCAGGCGCATGCGGCCCGCGCCGAGCAGCACGTGCCGGACCAGGGAGTAGCCGTTGGAGTGCAGGCCCGAGGAGCGCAGGGCGATGACGACGTCACCGACCTCGACCCGGTCGCGGCCGAGGATCTTGTCCTCCTCGACGACGCCGACGCCGGTGCCGGAGATGTCGTACTCGTCCGGGCGCATCACGCCGGGGTGCTCGGCCGTCTCGCCACCGAGCAGGGCGCAGCCCGCGTAGCGGCAGCCGTCGGCGATACCGGCGCCGATCTCGGCGACCCGGTCCGGCACGACCTCGCCGCAGGCGATGTAGTCGAGCAGGAACAGCGGCTCGGCGCCGCAGGCCACCAGGTCGTCGACGACCATCGCGACGAGGTCGATGCCGACCGTGTCGTGGATGCCCATGGCCTGGGCGATGGCGAGCTTCGTGCCGACGCCGTCGGTGGACGAGGCGAGGATCGGGCTCTTGTACTTCTTGAGGTCGAGCCGGAACAGGCCCGCGAACCCGCCGATGTCACCCATGACCTCGGGCCGGTGCGTGCGGTGCACCTTGGTGCGGAGCAGCTCGACGGCCTTCTCGCCGGCGTGGATCGACACGCCCGCGTCGGCGTACGTCACGGTGCGCCTGCGGCCCCTGCCGTTACCGGCGGTCCACAACTGCCGCTCGGGGGTGCTGCCCTGGCCGGTCTCACCGGCCTTCTCGGCGCGCTCATCCACGTGCGTCACTTTCTCCCCTTTGATTGCCTTGGCGGCGGCCACCGCATGGTGCTACGGGTGGGCGGGTCACGGGCGCAGCAGTGCGCCCGAGCCGCCCGGACTGGCGGCGACGCTGACCGCGCCACCGTCGGTCGTGGTGGAAGCGGCCCCCGCAGCGCGCGCCACACCTTCCAGGACGTGCTTGCCGATCACGTTGTCGGCCGGCAGCTCGATCGGGTACTGACCGTCGAAGCACGCGCTGCACAGCCGGTTGGCCGGCTGCTCGGTCGCCGCGATCAGGCCGGGCAGCGACACGTAGCCGAGCGAGTCGGCGCCGATCGACCGGCGGATCCCCTCCAGGTCGAGCCCGTTGGCGAGCAGCTCCGCCCGGGTGGCGAAGTCGATGCCGTAGAAGCACGGCCACTTGACCGGCGGCGACGAGATGCGGACGTGCACTTCGACCGCACCAGCTTCTCGCAGCATACGCACGATCGCACGTTGAGTGTTGCCGCGCACGACAGAGTCGTCGACGACGACGAGGCGCTTGCCCCGCACGTTGTCGCGCAGCGGGTTGAGCTTGAGCCGGATGCCCAGCTGGCGGATCGTCTGGGACGGCTGGATGAAGGTGCGCCCGACATAGGCGTTCTTGACCAGGCCGTGGCCGAACGGGATGCCGGACTCCGTCGCGTAGCCGATCGCGGCCGGGGTGCCCGACTCCGGCACCGGCATGACCATGTCGGCCTCGACCGGGTGCTCCTTGGCGAGCGTGCGGCCGATCGCCACGCGCGCGGCGTGCACGTTGCGCCCGACGATCGTGGTGTCGGGGCGGGCCAGGTAGACGTACTCGAACAGGCAGCCCTTGGGGTCGGGGGTGCCGAAGCGGGTGGAGCGCAGGCCGTGCTCGTCGATGGCGATCAGCTCGCCGGGCTCGATCTCGCGCACGATGCTGGCGCCGACGATGTCCAGCGCGGCGGTCTCACTGGCCACCACCCAGCCGCGCTCCAGGCGGCCGAGCACCAGCGGGCGGACGCCGTTGACGTCGCGGGCCGCATACAGGGTGTCCTCGTCCATGAACACGAAGCTGAACGCGCCGCGCAGGGTCGGCAGCACCTCCAGCGCCGCGGCCTCCACCGACAGGTCCGGGCGGGCCGCGAGCAGCGCCGTCACCAGAGCGGTGTCGTTGGTCGAGTTCATCTGGTCGCGCTCGCCGAGCTCGGCGACGCGGCGGGCCAGCTCGGCCGTGTTGACCAGGTTGCCGTTGTGCGCCAGGGCGATCGTGGTGCCGCCGCGGTCCTCGCCGGGGGCGGTGGAGCGCAGCGTGGGCTGCGCGTTCTCCCAGTTGGATCCGCCGGTGGTCGAATAGCGGGCGTGGCCGATCGCGATGTGGCCGCGCAGGCTCGCCAGGGTCGGCTCGTCGAAGACCTGCGACACGAGGCCGAGGTCCTTGTACACCACCACGCCCGAGCCGTCGGAAACCGCGATGCCGGCCGCTTCCTGGCCACGGTGCTGCAATGCATACAGCCCGTAGTAGGTCATCTTCGCGACCTCTTCGCCCGGCGCCCAGACGCCGAACACACCGCACTTGTCCTGAGGACCTGGACGCTGGGGGTCGAGCTCGTGGCTCAACCGGCCATCGCCTCGGGGCACGTTGCCGCTCCTGTCGTCGCAGTTCGTCGGGGTTCGTCGGCGGTGTGGGTCGAGGGGAATCCGACCTGATAGGCGCCGCAATTCGGTCGCCTTCGCGCCCCAAAGTGTACGCGAGGAATTCGGCATGACGCACAGCCACAGTTCACGCGCGGTTCGTAACCAGTGTCACGTACGAATTGCGCAGTTACAAGGGTAGATAGGCCGATAAATCAGCCCGAACTCCGCTCGCGCGGATCTTCCCGGTGGTGACTGCTTCATGCCACGATTTCCGACCCGTGGCGATCTCCAGCCAGGTGGCTGGATCGGTCTCCACGACGTTGGGTGGCGTACCTCTCGTGTGACGCGGACCCTCGACACATTGAATCGCACCGTATGGAGGAACCCGCACCTCCACCGAACGGCCGGGAACACGGGACCGCAGGTCAGCCAGAAGCTCGCGCACAGCGTCACGCAGCGCGAACCGGTCCGGAACGAGCCCGGCATCCATCGCATCAAGGACGGTCTGCACCGTGTCGGAATATCGGTGCGGAGTGGACATGACGGGACGATACGACCGCCTGTGGGCCGGTCGCAACACCCTGCGCCTTTCGCCGACCCCTGTGGACAAGGCATAGTTTGCTGCGGCGCACCATGCAAAGCGAGCCCCGCTCGCATGATGGACCATCGACAGACATGCTCGGCAGAGACGCTCGGGTGAAGTCAAGATCCGGAGGGGTGTGGACGTGACTACCCACCTACGAGCCTTGCTGCTCCGCTCGGGGGCGGCGGCCGTACTGGTGACGGGCGCTCTAGTCGGCACGACAGCCGCGCCGGCGTTCGCGGCGGCGAACCTCAACATCAGTGCGAGCAGCGCGACGATCACCGTCGGTGGCGGCGCGGGATCCTCGACGATCACGGTTCGGAACACCGGCGACGCCCCTCCGAACAACGACGTCAAGTTCAGCGTCGACATCCCGGTCGGTGACCAGGGCATCTCGATGAACACGCCCGGTGGGTGCTCGAACACCTCGACGGGCTTCGAGTGCACGGTCGCGCCGGGCGACCTGCCGGCGGAGGGCTCGAAGAGCTTCACCGTCTCCTTCAGCCCGCCCGCACAGAGCTCGATCCCGGCCGGCCAGTCGCGTGACGTCAACGGGCAGCTCAAGATCCAGGGCGGCGGGAACGGCTCGATCAAGGTGACCCTGAAGGCGGCCGCGGCGACCGCGCCGGCGACGCAGACGGTGACCGAGGTCTCAGGCACGGTCAACGACTCGACCACCGGCAAGCCGCTCAAGGGCGCGACCGTCACCATGGAGGACGGCGCCGGCAAGAGCCGCTCGACGACCACCAACGACGCCGGCGCCTACCGCTGGCTCGGCACCGAGAGCAACCCCATCGCCCCCGGCGGCATCTCGATCTCGGTCACCATGAACGGGTACGACGCCGGTTTGAAGAACATCAACGTGCAGGCGGGCAAGGGGAGCACCGGCAACAGGATCGCCCTGGTGCCGATCGGCTCGACCGCCTCCCCGATCGCGCCGCCGTCCATGGAGGAGACCACGCCCGCCGGCGCGGACTCGCAGTCGGCCGCGGCCCCGGGCGCGCAGAACACGACCAACACATCCAGCGGGGGCGGCAGCAATTCCTCGTACATCCTGATCGCGCTCGGCGCGCTCCTGGTCATCTTCGGCATCGTCGCGATCGTGCTGCTCCTGCGTCGCCGCGGTGACGACGACGAAGAGGACCTCGAGGAGGAGCCGGCCCCGCGGCGCGGCGGCGGAGGCGGAGGCCAGCGCCCCGGCTACCGCCAGGCCCAGGCCGACCCGACGATGGTCAGCGCGATGGGCGGCTCGCCCACGATGATCAACCGTGGCTCCGCGAACGACGCGACCGCGATCGTGCGCCCGGGCCGCGCCAGCGACTACGACGTGCCGCCGGACCCGTACGGCGCGCCCCTGCCGCGGGCGGGCTCCGGCTACGGTGCCGCGGCCGCCGGTGCGGGCTACGGCGCGGCGAACGGCGGCGGGTACAACGACCAGGACGGCTACGCGCAGGGCGCCCCCTCGGCGGGCTACGGCCCCTCGTCCCGCCCGGCGGTCGACCCCTACAGCCCCGAATACGGCGCGGGCGGCGGCAACGGCTACAACGACCAGGCCGGCTACGGCCCCTCGGGCGGTGGCGGCGGTGGCGGCGGGTACGCGGACTCCACCCAGCGCTGGGAGCCGAGCGCCGGCAACGGCTACGCGGGCGGCCAGGGCGGCGGCTACGGCCCCGGCTCCGGCGGTGCCAACGGCTACGGCGCGGACGGCGGTCAGAACGGCTACGGCGCGGACGGCGGTCAGAACGGCTACGGCGCGGACGGCGGTCAGAACGGCTACGGCGCGGACGGCGGTCAGAACGGCTACGGCCCCTCGTCCGGCGGCGGCTACAACGGCAATGGCGCCAACGGGTACGGCGGCGACCAGGGCGGCTACGGCCCGGGCGGTGGCCAGGGTGGCTACGGCCCGTCGGCCGGTAGCGGCCAGGGCGGCTACGGCCCCGGCGGCGGTGGCGACGGCTACCCGAGCGCCGGCGGTGGCTACAGCCCGAGCGCCGGCAACGGCTACAACGGCCAGGCCGACTACGACGGCCCGTACGCCGGCCGCGGCGGCTACGAGCAGCGCGGCGGTTACGAGCCCGCCGCCGGCTACGAGCGCGACGGCTACGAGCGCGTTCCCGAGCCCCCACGGGCCGGCAACGACAACTACGAGCAGCGCGGCGGCTACGGCGACCCGCAGGGCGCCCCTCGCGGCGGCGCCAACGGCGGCAACGGCGGCAACCGGCGCTCGCTGGACTGGCTCGACGACTGACACACCCGGCAAACGGCGCCTCTGACACCAGGGGCGCCGTTTTTCGTGCCGGCCGCTGACCGGGGAAGGCGGGCCGTCGCACAGGTCGGCCTCCCCGCGGTCGGCGGGTTATGTGATGTGGGTGGGGAGCGCGAGTGCCGACGGCCGGGAGACGCAGGTGGGGTCCAGACCCGCGTCCATGGCGACCACCGACGGTGCCGGCAGGCGCGGGTGCATCACCCGGAGCCAGCGCACCTTGCGCAGCATCTTGACGGTCGGGCCGGGCTCCCGGTGGCGGGGCGTGTGGCCGATCATGCTGCTTCCTCAATGAACCGTGTCACGCAACAGAGTGTGCGCGGCCGGACACGAAGTCGTCAGCATGCGAACGGTTCCGGTCCTGCGCTGGTCAGCTTCCCCCGTTCGGGGGCGAGTAGGGCGTGCCCGGGGTTGAGTAACGCTACTGGTGGCGGTGGCCCATCTCGGCGTGGATCGGCTCGCCGGTGGTGAGCGCCGTCAATGCCAATGACAGGCGGCGGTGCAGGGACGCGCGGATGGCGGCGTCCTCCAGCGGGAGCCACCGGACGCCGGTGAGCTCGTCGGCGGCGGGGCGCAGGTCGGTGGCGGGGTCGAGGACGCCGCCGTCGAAGACGAACTGGACCTGGTCGCTCCAGGGGCCGCGACCGGGCGTCCAGTCGACGACCAGCAGGCGGCCGGTGGGCCGGTCGAGGCCGAGCTCCTCGAGGACCTCGCGGCGGCAGGCGGCGCTCGGCGGCTCGCCCGTCTCCACGATGCCGCCGGGCAGGTCGAGGTACGGCTTGTAGTTGGGCACGACGAAGAGGATCCGGCCGGCGGGGTCCCTGATCAGGGCGCCGGCGGCGACCGTCTTGTGGGCCATCCGCCGGGCGATGCCGGGGTGGAACTCCGCCTCCGGCGGACCTTCGGCGGCGAAGAAGGAAGCGGTCACGGTGTCCATCCAACCAGGGGCGCGCCGCTGCGCCCTCAGAAGACCGCCCGCCGCATGTGGAGGCGGACGGTGGTGCCGGCGGTGCCGGTGCGCATCTCCAGCAGGTCGCAGATCTGCCGGGCGATCCACAGCCCGTGGCCGCGCTCCGAGTGCGGGCCGGCGCGCAGGAAACCCAGGAAGTTGCCGGTGGCGGTGCCGGAGTCGGTGATCTCGCAGATGACCCGGCGGTCGGTCGCCCACATGCGGGCCTCGCCCGTGCCGCCGCCGTGCCGCAGGACGTTGGTGGCGATCTCGTTGACGGCGAGCACATAGTCGTCGACCCGGTCGTTCGCGACGCCGAGGCGCGGGGCGTGGTCGGCGACGAACTGCCGGACCGGGGCCAGGTCGGGGTGGACCGGGATCCATTCGACACCGGTGGCCGGGCACGGCGTGAGCGGCGTGTTGTGGGCGGCGTAGTAGGAGGCCGGCTCGGCGAAGTCGGCGCTGATCTCGCTGGCGGTGCCGACCGCGAGCCGCGGGTGGGTGCGGCGGGCGTCGTCGACGATGGTGCTGGCGAGGGCGCTGCTGTCGTAGCCGCACATGACCCAGGCGCGGGAGTCGGCGAGCGCGACGTTGACCACCGACTCGTACCGGCCCCACTCCGACGTCTCGAGGTCGTCGCGGCCCGCCCAGACCGGCTCGCCGATGACCCGCAGGACGGCGCTGTCGCCGGCGAGGGCGTCGATGCGGCGGTGGTGGGCGTCGAGGGTGCGCCCGGGGGAGTCGAACCAGCCGGACGGCTCGAGGAAGGTGACCCGGTCGGCGGCGGCGTCGAGCCGCTCGTGCAGGAGGCCGGTGTTGCGGGTGGAGGTCACGGCCAGGACGGTGTCGCCGCGGTGCACGCCCTCGACGATGAACGGCACGGCCGCCGCGAGGAACTGTTCGGGCGAGTCGAACAGCAGCGCCTGGTGGATCAGGGTCACGACGTCGCCCCCGTTGTGCTCCGGCGCCGTTCGCGGCGCTTCAGGCCCGTCACGACGCCCGCACCCCCGCGTCCCCGATGGTGAGGCCCGGGGTGGTGTCCCAGCCGACGATGCGCAGCACGTTGCGCAGGGTCGGCGCGAGGTGGCGCACCTCCAGGACCCGGTCCGGTGGCAGCGCCTCGGCGGCGCGGACCAGGGCGCGGATGCCGGCGACGTCGATGAAGCGCAGCTCGGCGAGGTCGATCACGACGATCGGCTCGGGCCATCCCGCGGTGTGGGCGAGCGCCTCGGCGAACGGCCCGGCGGTCGAGTCGTCGACGGTGCCGATGACGCGCAGGCCGCGGGGTGCGAACGTGGGCACGATGCGGAGCCGGCGGTCGTCGTGCAGCGGGTCGATGGTCATCACCCCGAGGTGCCGGGCGACGAGACCGGAGAAGTCCGCCTTGTCGAAGAGGCGCTCGTCGTACTGGCAGACCGCCGCGACGCCGTCGGAGCCGGTGACGGTCGAGGCGACACCCGACTCGTACTCGTGCAGGCGGACGGTGTCGGGCAGGGCCCAGCTCATCTCGCCGGTGAGGCGCAGCCCCTGGAAGCCCGCGGCGCGGGCGTCCCGGATGGCGTGCCGGATGCCGTCGACGAGGACGCCGGGGTCGAAGCGGTCGTCGGCCGCCGGGCGGACCTCGAGCTGGCCGCGGGCGATCGCGAGGGCCCCGTCGACGCCGCGCGGGTCGAGCCACGCGTCGATGGCGCCCGGCGCGGTCCGGTCCGAGTAGTACAGGACGCGCTCACCACGGACGAGGCCGTCGGCGATGTAGGCGGACACCACCTCGCGCTGCTCCTGGTCGCTCGCGAACGGCAGGCACAGGTGGTCGCCCAGGCGGACGTGCCTGGTGTGTTTGGTCGAGACGCTGTCGTTGATGACATCAACTTACCCATCGACGCCGGAATTGATGTCAGGCGCGGATGCAGCAGCTCGAGCAGACCTTCGGGGTGGGCAGGGTGAAGGCGAGGCAGCAGGTGCGCCGCTTGATGTCGAGGCCGCCCTGCTCGCGGGCGCTGAGGTCGACGAGGTCGTCGGCGCCGAGCGCGGCCAGCACGCGGTGGGCGGTGTCGAGGAGGACGTCCGGGGGCGCGACGTGGCCGCGGGAGATCGCGTAGGAGACCCCGGAGGCGACCGAGCCCCACAGCGTCCGACGGCCCAGGCGGGCCTGCTTGCGCACCTCGTCGAGCATCGGGTCGAGGTGGGCGTCGACGAGCGAGCGCCGCATGACGCCCAGCAGCTCGTCCTCGTCGTCGACGATGAGCAGCCCCGGCGTGTCGGTGGCGACGATGGGGTCGGTGGCGAGGACCGCGGTGACGGGGCGGCGCAGCGCGAGGGTGAGGAAGGGCTGCCGGTCGGAGAACCGGACCAGGACGTGATCCGGCGTCATCAGCGGTACCCGCCGCGAACCGGTGAACCCGATCACAGCCGGCAGGGCCAGCCAGTACGAGTAGCACTTCCAGGCGAGGGCCGCGGCGGCGTGCGGCTGCGCGTCCCAGCGCCGGGCGGCGGCGTCGAGCCACTCCCGGACGCCCTCGGCGGTGAGCAGCTCGCCGGCGGCGCGCCAGCCGGGCGTGTGCGGCGGGACCAGCCCGGTGGACAGCCCTTGGAGTGATTCTTTTCCGTGCCGCAGGCCCATCCGCGCCAGCCCGGCGATCACCGGGGCCAGGGGATCGACGGCCGTCCGGCTGATGAGGGCGGTCACGTTGGGTCGCCGCTGGTGCCGGGCGGGCAGGGGGACACACTGCGAGGACGCCGCGGCGCGGCGCTCGTCCTATGCGTGTGTGCGGTGCTCACCACCGTCGGATACCCCCAGACGTGCATGCCAAGCGCACACGATACCGCGATTAGGTAAGCCTAACCACTCCAACATTGTCCGTTATCCGATGTCACTTTGTGTAACTTTGCACAGACTGGCTGCTGATGCCCAAGCGTTGATCAACGCCGATGGGAAGGCGTTGTCAACCCTTTTGTCGGCAAATTGTCCGCTTGACCTGTTCGACAGCCGACCGCGGGGACACTGAATCGGGCAGGGGCCGTCTCCCTGCGGGGCTGGGACGGACATGACTTCGAGCGACTCTCCCGTGCAGCGGGCGTCAGAGGCGTTCGTCGCGGAGTTCGCGCGGTGGCGCATCGACCGCGGCATGTCCAAGAAGCAGCTGGCCGCCGCCATGGGGTTCGACGCCTCCTACGTGAGCCACGTCGAGGCCCGCCGCCACCGCCCCACCGAGGACTTCGCCCGGCGCGCCGAGGCGATCCTGCAGAGCGGCGGCGCCATCTGGCAGCGCTACAAGGAGTACGACGAGCTGCGCGCGACCGCCCGCAGCCGGGTCGGCCTCCCAGGCCGCGACCCGCCGGTGCCCGACCAGTGGCTGCCGCCCGGCACGGGACTGGTCGTCGAGCGGGAGACCGCCCGGCTGTCCTACGTCGACGGCAAATACCGGTGCACGGTCCGCCGTGCGCTGTACAACGCCGGCACCGAGCCGGTCACGCGCTACCTGGTGCGGATCTCCGTGGACCGCTACCCGGACGACCCGGCGCGCTCCAACCGCCATCACCGTGACCACCCCATGTCGTGGGACGAGCTGGCGATGGTCGCGTCGTGCGCCGGCGAGCCCATGGACTGGCGGTCCAAGACCGACCGGGACGCGCTCAAAGAGGCGTGGCTGCTGTTCGAGAACGCGCAGGGCCGCTTCCCCCTGTACCCGGGGCAGCGGACCACCATCGCGTACTCGTGGCACATCAGCGTCGAGAAGTGGGGCCACTGGTTCCAGCGCACCGTCCGCCTGCCTACCCGGCAGCTCACCATCGAGGTCGAGTTCCCGGCGCGGATGCGGCCGGTCGTCTGGGGCGTGCAGACGTCGCTGTCGGCGGAGGAGGTGCCGCTGCGCACCCCCATCACGCAGGAGCTGTCCGTCGACGGGCGGGCGGTCTTCTCGTGGCACACCGAGCAGGCGACCCTGCACGACCGCTACCGGCTGGAGTGGCGCTTCCGGGGCACCCGGCCGGAAGGGGCGGTCGAGCAGCCGGACGACTGGGAGGAGCCCCCTTTCGTGCAGCCGGCCTCGAGTGACGCCATGCGCGCGGCCGGTGTGATCCAACGCGGCGACGCCGGCCTCGACCGGCCGGTGCGGCGGCTGGACCTGCCCGGTGAGTCGGCGCGGGCCGAGGACGTCATCGAGCAGCTGGCCACGGCGCTGGACCGGATCGAGGCGCTGCACCCTTTCGTGAAGGGCGTGGGGCTCGCCGCCCCGCAGCTCGGTTCGGGGCTGGCGGTGGCGGTGATCCGCGCGGCCGACCCTGACACGGAGCAGATCGTGCTGATCAACCCGAGGGTCGTGGCGGAGTCGTCCGACGCCGACGAGCAGTTCGAGGGGTGCCTGTCGTTCTTCGACGTCCGCGGGCTGGTGCGGCGGCCGCTGCGGATCACCGTGGAGAGCGAGCTGCTCGACGGTTCGACGGTGACGACGGTGTACGACCAGGCGCTGGCCCGCCTGGTCGCGCACGAGATCGACCACCTGGACGGGCGGCTCTACGTGGACCGGATGGAGGACGACGCGCCGCTCGTGCCGACGACGGAGTACCGCCAGACGGGCAAGCCCTGGCACTACGCCTGAGTGCCCCGGAAGGGCCGGACGCCCGAGCCCGGGCGTCCGGAAGGGTGGGACGCTACAGCTCGCCCGCCGCGGAGATGTAGGCCGACTCGACGTAGACCGTGATCCAGCGCGCCGGACGGCGGTCGGCGACCAGGTCCAGCGCTGGATCCAGGTGAAGCGAGCGGTACGCGCGCCGCATCGCGTCGTCGTCCAGCACCTTCGCCTTGCCGTTGATGTGCAGCCCGATCGCGCCGCGGGCGAAGTCGACGAAGAGCAGGCTGACCCGCGGGTCGCGCTCGATGTCGGTGATCGCCTCCGACAGGCCCTCGTCGCCGAACTCGGGCCACGCGATCCGGTTCTCCGAAAGGACCCGCACGAAGCCGGCGCCGCCGGTGACGAACGTGCAGTCGTGGCCGTCCTCCGGCTCGCCCGTCGCCACGAACAGCATCTCCTGGCGGCGGATGAAGAGCTGCATCCGGTCGTCGAGCTCATTGGACACGTCGCGCGAAAGATCGGACACGGTCGGCACGGTGCACCTCCATGGGCGGCTGGCTCTGTCACCAGCCAAACACCGGTGGTGTGCGACGGCCGGACAGTCAGTGCGATTGAGCCGAATGGCCGACCTGTCCAGTGCCCCGTACCGGCGCGTCGAGTGGAAAAGGATCGGTGAACACGGGACGTCGCACACTCAGTGCGATGCGTGTTCTTCCCTGGTGGCGACGCTGGCTGTCCTACGGCACCTACGTTTGACCGCGAAGGGCACCGATGAGCGATCTGTCGCGTTTACTGAAGGAGAGTTGGAGCCTCGTCGAGGAGCAGCAGGACAAGCTCGCCAGCTACTTCTACGCGCGTATGTTCCTGAACCAACCGCAGCTGAGGGACCTCTTCCCGGTCCAGATGGACGTGCAGCGCTCCAGGCTCCTCGGCGCGATCGTGACCGCCGTGCAGACCGTCGACGACCCCGACACGTTCGACGAGTACCTGCGCTCGCTCGGGCGTGACCACCGCAAGTTCCACGTGCGGCCCGAGCACTACGACGTCATCTGCGAGGCGCTGATGGAGGGCATGCGCACCTTCGCCGGTGACCAGTGGACCCACGAGTTCGACCAGGCCTGGCGGGACGCCTACGCGGTGATCGCCGAGAAGATGATCGCCGGCGCCGAGGCCGACTCCACGAACCCGCCCTACTGGCACGCCGAGGTCCTCTACCACGAGCGGCGCAACCAGGACATCGCCGTCATCACGTGCCGCCCGCTCCAGCCGCTGGAGTACCGCGCCGGCCAGTACATCAGCGTCGAATGCAAATACCAGCCGCGGCTGTGGCGCGTGTACTCCGCGGCGAACGCACCGCGCAAGGACGGCTCCATCGACTTCCACGTCCGGGCCGTCGGCGCCGGCTGGGTGTCCTCCGCGCTGGTCCGGAGGGTCCAGCCGGGCGACATGATCCGGCTCGGCGCCCCGATGGGCTCGATGGTCCTGGACCGCCGCTCGACCCGCGACATCGTCTGCGTCGCAGGCGGCACCGGCTTCGCCCCGATCAAGGCGCTGATCGAGGAGATGACCCGGGCCAACCGGACCCGCTGGGTGCACGTGTTCGTCGGCGCCCGCAACCGCGACGACCTGTACGACCTGGCCTGCCTCAACCGGCTCGCCGCCCGCTACCCGTGGCTGTCGGTGGTGGCCGCGACCACCGACGACCCCGACTTCCCCGGGGAGCACGGCAGGATCTCCGACGTGGTCGCCCGCTACGGCCCGTGGAACGACCACGACTTCTTCGTCTCCGGCTCGCCGCAGATGGTGCGTTCGACCCTGCGCACCCTCGCGGAGATGCAGGTCCCCGCAATCCGGATCAAATACGACGCCTTCGGGGACTCGTAACATCGGCAGGGGCGCCGTTCGTGCGGGCGGCGCCCCTGCCGAACTAGAGTTTCGCGCGTGATCGACAAGCGTGCCGTCCGCGTCGAGGTGATCCTCCTGCTCGGCGTGTCGCTCGGCAGGTCCGCGATCCTCTCGATCCTGGCGATCATCGACCGGCTCACCTACGTGAAGCCGCTCTCCGAGCAGACCGCGACGCTCAACCCGTCGATCACCCCGGACCGCCCCTGGCTCGACCTGGCATACCAGCTGGTCTACACGGGTCTGGGCTTCGTCGCGCCGCTGCTCGCGGTGTACCTGCTGCGCCGCGACCACGAGGACTGGCGCCTCGGCGTGCGGCCGGGCTCCGACCTCGGCTACGGCGTGGGTCTCGCCGCCCTGATCGGCCTGCCGGGTCTCGCCCTCGTGTGGGCGGCGCGGGAGCTGGGGATCAGCGCGCAGATCGTGCCCGAGGCGCTCGGCACGCACTGGTGGTCGGTGCCGGTGCTGATCCTGGCCGCCCTGCAGAACGGCGTCCTCGAAGAGATCGTCATGATCGCCTACCTGCTGACCCGCCTGCGCGACCTGGGGTGGAACCCCTGGGTGGCGATCGTGACCAGCGCGGCGATCCGCGGGTCGTACCACCTCTACCAGGGCTTCGGCGGGTTCATCGGCAACTTCGTCATGGGGCTGGTCTTCGGCTGGTTCTACCGGCGGACGAACCGGGTCATGCCGCTCATCGTGGCGCACACGATCCTCGACATCGTGTCGTTCGTGGGGTACGCCCTGCTCAAGGATCATTTGCGGTTCCTGAGATAGGGCAAATTGCCACAATTAGTCTGGCTTGTGTGGGCCGAATCCTTCTCGTCATCACCCTCGTCGCGTCATCCGTCTTCGCGCTGCCGGTGGCGGTCTCCGGCAAGGCGGCGAGCTCGGCGCTCTACATCGTGCAGCTGGAGGGCGACCCGGCCGGACGCCAGGAGAGCGCCCGCGGCGCGATCCGGGCCGGCCGCGCGGACGTCCTGCGCCGCGCCGGGATCCGCAGGACGGTCACGGTGTACGAGTCGGCCTTCAACGGTTTCGCCGCCGCGCTCACCCCCGAGCAGAAGGCCCGCGTGGAGCGGACCCCCGGCGTGCGCCACGTCTGGCCCAACGAGCGGCGCACCGTCGACACGATCTCCACCACCGGCTTCCTCGGCCTGGACGGCCCCGCCGGGGCGTGGGCCAAGCACTTCGGCGACCCGTCCCGCGCCGGCGAGGGCATGATCATCGGCGTCATCGACACGGGCTTCTGGCCGGAGAGCCCCAGCCTCGCCCCGCTTCCCGAGCCCCGCCCCGATCAGGCCGTCATCGACAAGAAGTGGGCCAGGGGCGGCACCGACAAGTGCGACGAGGGCACCGGCACCGCCCAGCAGAGGATCACCTGCAACAACAAGGTCATCGGTGCCCGCTTCTACGACGGCGGCGGCTTCGGCGGCTGGGAGTCGGAGTTCCACTCCCCGCGCGACTACGACGGCCACGGCACCCACACCGCGACCACCGCCGCCGGCCTGCCCGACGTCCCCGCCACCATCAACGGCGACCCCGTCGGCACCATCTCCGGCATGGCGCCCGCCGCCCGCATCGCCGTCTACAAGGCCCTGTGGCGGCAGTCCGACGGCGAGGGCTCCGGCGGCACCGTCGACCTGCTCGACGCGGTCGACGACGCGGTCAGCGACGGCGTCGACGTCATCAACTACTCCGTCTCCGGCTCCGAGTCGCTCATCGTCGACCCGGTCGAGCTCGCCTTCTACAACGCGGCCGCGGCCGGCGTCTTCGTCGCCACGTCCGCCGGCAACAGCGGCCCCGACGAGTCCACCGTCGCGCACAACGCGCCCTGGGTGACCACCGTCGCCGCCAGCTCCCACGACCGCGGCGCCGACAAGTCCGTGACCCTCGGCAACGGCAAGACCTACACCGGCGCCGGCCAGGGCCCCGCCGTGCCGTCCGCGCCGCTCGTCGACTCCGTGAAGGCCGGGCTCAAGACCGCCGACGCGGAGAAGGTCGAGCTCTGCTACCCCGGCACCCTCGACCCGGCACTGGTCAAGGGCAAGATCGTGCTCTGCAAGCGGGGCGTCAACCCGCGCACCGACAAGAGCATCGCCGTCCGCGACGCCGGCGGGGTCGGCATGGTCCTCTACAACCCGAGCGAGAACTCGCTCAACGCCGACTACCACGTCATCCCCACCGTCCACGTCGATCATGTCGCCGGGGCGGCGATCAAGGCGTACCTGGCGACCCCGAATCCGACCGCCTCCCTCTCGGCCGTGTCGATGGTGGTGCCGCGGGCGCCCGCCATGGCCGCCTTCTCCTCCGCCGGCCCGGCCCTCGCCGGCGGCGACCTGATCAAGCCCGACATCACCGCCCCGGGCGTCGACATCGTCGCCGGCGTGTCCCCGGCCGGCCACCACGGCAACCTGTTCGACGGCGAGTCCGGCACCTCGATGTCCAGCCCGCACATCGCCGGCATCGCCGCCCTGATCCGCGCCGAGCACCCCGACTGGTCGCCGTCGGCCGTCCAGTCGGCGCTCATGACCACCGCCGGCGTCCACGACAACACCGACGGCATGATCCAGAGGGCCGGGAAGATCGCGAGCCCGCTCGACTACGGCTCCGGCCACGTCCGCCCTTCGCAGGCCTTCGACCCCGGCCTGGTCTACGAGTCGGGCCCGCAGGACTGGGCCCGGTACGGGTGCGCCATCGGCCAGCTGCAGCTCGTCAGCGACTGGTGCCCGACCGTCGGCAGCGCCGACCCCAGCGACCTCAACTACCCGTCGATCGCGGTCGCCTCGCTGGCCGGGACGCAGACCGTCGTCCGCACCGTCACCAACGTCTCCACCCAGCCGAGCGTCTACGTCGCCTCCGTCACCACGCCGCAGGGGCTCGCCGTCACCGTCACGCCGAGCACCCTGACCGTCGCACCCGGCGAGTCCGCCACCTTCAAGGTCACCATCCGGCGCACCGACGCCGCGTACCGCGTCTGGACCTTCGGCTCCCTCACCTGGACCGACCTGCGCGGCCACACCGTGCGCAGCCCCATCGGCGCCCGGCCCGTCGCGCTCGCCGGCCCGGGCGAGGTCACCGGCTCCGGCGCCGCCGGCACCGCCGCGATCGAGCTCACCGCCGGGTACAGCGGCAACGTCACCACCAAGCTCTTCGGCCTCACCCCGTCGGCCGTCCACCAGCAGAACCTCGTCGGCAGCACGGCCGCCTTCGTGCCCACGGCGCCCGCCACCGGCCCGGCCGTCTTCAAGTTCACCGTCACCGTGCCGCCCGGCGCCGAGTTCGGCCGCCTGGCCACGTTCGCCGCCGACCACGTCCCCGGCACCGACGTCGACCTCTACCTCTACCAGGACGGGCAGCTCGTGGACCGCAGCGACGGCACCACCGCCGACGAGGAGATCCCGCTCACGTCCATGGGGGTGTTCGAGGTGTACGTCGTGCGCTTCGCCGCGCCACCCGACGCCGACAGCCGGCCGGTCGTGGCGCACACGTTCCTCGTCGGTGGCGACCCGGCCGGCAACCTCACGGTCACGCCGCCGGTGGCTGCGGTCCAGCCCGGCCGGCCGGTGACCTTCACCGCCGCCTGGCACGACCTCGACCCCGCGAAGCGCTACCTGGGCATGGTCGAGTTCGGCGACGGCACCGCGGCCCGGGCCTGGACCACGATCGCGGTCGGCCCGGACGCCTTGCCGCCCGCTCCGGCGCCTGGCGCGTCGCCTGCGGTGCCGCCTGGTGTGTCGCCTGGTGTGTCGCCTGGTGTGTCGCCTGGTGTGTCGCCTGGTGTGTCGCCGTCGGGTTCCAGGCCCGCCCGGCCGTCGCCGTCGGCTTCGGTTTCCAGGCCGGCGCGGCCGTCGCCGTCCGTTTCGGTTTCCGGGCCTGTTCGGCCGCCGTCCGCGTCGCGGTCTGCTTCGGGGGTGTCGCCGCGGGTCACCCCGCGGTGACGCCTACCGCCCGTCGGGGGTGGGGACCGGCTTGCGCCGGTAGTAGCGGGTGGCGCGCATGGCGATCGCCTCGGTCGACCTGACCGCGGCGACCGCCCCGATCACCGGCCCGATCCCGGGCACCGCGCGCCGGGCGATCCTGACCCCGGCGGCCTGCAGCAGCCCGCCGCCGAGCGTCCGGCCGAGCGGGCCCGCCAGCCTGGCGACCCCCACCCCGGGCCCGGCCCGCCGCGACCGCTGCGCCTGCTCCGCGGCCATGATGGCGGCCTCGGCGGTGGCGACCTCCGCGTACACCCGCTGCAGGACGAGCAGCTCGGCCGCCCGCGCCCGGTCGAGCGGATCGTGCCCGTGCGCGGCGGCCAGGTGCAGGACGAGCTTGGCGTGCAGCCAGTTGACCCCGGCCGCCTCGACCACCAGCCCCAGCGGCCCGGCCGCCCCCGCCGCGATCCCCAGCCTCCTGGCCCGCCGCACGAACTCCCGCGTCACCGCCCGCCCGATCGCGTCACCGTCGACGCCGGGGTAGTTCGCCGCATACCAGGCGGCCCGCTCCCGCGCCGCCTCCCCGAGCCGCGCGACCGCGGCGAGGGCGAGCAGCTCCGGCAGGTACGCGGGATTGATCCCCCGCCCGGCAGGCTCCTGTGCATTCTCTGTCTCTTGCTCCGCAATTCCGAGGTCGGTCGGATCGGCCTCGACCACCTCCACCCGCCCCTCGACGAGCGTCACCTCGTCCACCACCGGCGCCGCCTCGGCTGCTTCGGCTTGCTCGGCTGCTTCGGCTTGCTCGGCTGCTTCGGCTTCCCTGGGTGCCTCGGCTGCCTTGGGTACGTCGGGTGCGTCGGTTGCCTCGGGTGCAGCGGGTGCAGCGGGTGCCTCGGGTGCTGCGGGCGCCTCGGGCGCTTTGGGTGCCGGGAAGAGGACCTCTTGGGTCGAGGTCGCCTTCACCGCCGCCTTCTTCACGGCAGCCTTCTTGACGGGAGCCTTGATCGCGGGCGTGGTCTCCGGCGTCGGCTCGACCTCCACTTTGGGCGCTGCCTTCTTCGCCGGCGCCTTCTTGGCCACGGCCTTCTTGGCCGCCTTCTTCGCCGGTGCCGCTGCCTCCGGGGGCGTCGCCTGGGCAGGCTCGGCGGCGGGCACCGGCTGCTCGGACGTCCGCGCCGCAGGCACCGTCTTCGCCGCGACCTTCGCGGGTGCCGCCTTCTTGGCGGTGGCCTTCGCGGGCGTGGTCTTCGCCGGTGTGGCCTTCGTCACCGGTGGCGGCGGCTCGGGAGGGCTCGCCTGCTTGACCGGCGGGGGAGCGGCCGCCGGCCTCGGCTGCTGCGCAGGTCCGGCCACCGGTGGCGGGGCGAACGGGGTCACCGGCTTCGCCGCTGGGCGCGCCACGCGGGGCTGCGGAGCCGTCTGTCGAGGCGCCTCCACGACGGGCGGCGGCGGGGCGCCGAACGGCGTGGTCGCCGGACGCGGGGATGCCGCCGCCGGCGGCGCGGTCTCCGGGGCGGACTCCTGCGGCGGCGGCTCGAACCGCAGGGAGGTGTCGCCGAGAACCTGTGGGCGGCGGGGTGGCTCGTTGGAAGTCGGAGGCTCGGTGGACTTCGGTTCCTCTCCCATTCGCAAGAGCGTAATGCGCCAACGCCGATGGCACCCGCCGTGCGACCAGGCAAACGTCCTCCGGTGGACGATGTGACGCAAACCACGCAGCCCGGTCCGACGCGCCGGAGGGTCACCCGCTTTGCCCGGTCCTTCACCGGCCCTGTATCCTCGGACGGCGGCTCCTGGCGACAGGGGTTGTTGGAGGCTTCGCCTAGTTCGGTCTATGGCGCCGCACTGCTAATGCGGTTTGGGTCTTAAAGCCCATCCCGGGTTCGAATCCCGGAGCCTCCGCGCAAAACCGGTAAAACCTGGTGTGTACACTAGGCAGGCACCAAGCGCCCGTAGCTCAACGGATAGAGCATCTGACTACGGATCAGAAGGTTAGGGGTTCGAGTCCCTTCGGGCGCGCAACATCAAGAGGCGGTTGACCTGCGGAAACGTAGATCAACCGCCTCTCGTCATTCGTCCACTGTGGACTCAAAGTGTTCCGAAAGTGATCGGCTGTTTCGGAAGCGTCCAGACCGGTCCGTGCTGGTCGGCGCGGGTCTGTGCCGCCTGGTCCACCGTTCCGAATAGGGATCCGGCGGGTGACGGCCGGTGGGCGGCATCTGACTGGTTGTGGATTTCGCGGGTGTTGAAGATCCATCCGGGTTGGGTGGCAGGCGCGATTTGATCTCGGTGGGCGGGTCTGCGCCAGGCTCGGGTACGGGTGCCCGGCGGTGGTGCCGCCAGCGGTGGTGGACCTCGTCGGCTGTGCAGCCTGGTGCCTGTGGTGGAGCCGGTGCACTGACATGCCGAATACAGTGCACTGACCTTGGTGGCAAGATCTTGACGGCTCGTGTAGTTGGCGACGCGCAACGCGACTCGATGTCGGCAACCAGCCAGGCAACGCCTGCCGCACTGCGGCAAGTGCCTCCGGCGTCGCCATGCGCAGTCAGCTGGATATGACGTCGAGGCCGTCGTCCGTCAGGATCTGACGCCATCCGAAGGCGGCGAGCGTGACATCGACGCGGGCGCCGAACCCACACAGGAGCTCCGGCAACCAGCCCTCATCGAAGCGTGCCGCCGTCGTTTCGAAGACCTGGATCGGCTCAGCGCCGAGCTGGTTGGCGGCCACGTGTGGCAATGCCAAACCGATCATGAGATCCCGGTCATCGGGGACGTCGACCGCAGCGCCAAGAGCCATCGCCAGCAAGCCGTGCTGGAGGCGATCCAGGGAACCTTCCCGCATCGCCAGTACCACCATCCGCAGGCCGTACGAACCAAGCTGTGTCGCATCGGATTGGTCAAGCTCTGCGATGAACACGCGGCTGATCTTTGCCGGCGCACGGTCGAGGACCCCGCGAGCGCTCACATCAGCGGGACGGTGAGGTCTGCGCCCAAGAACCTGCACGGCCATCTCAGCCAGGGTACTGACGCCATACGTTCGCCGGTATCCGCTCATGCCGCCGTGTGCGCGGCGCGGTCAATCGAGATCGCTGCGCCAAGTGGCGGGTTCGTGGAGAGGCGGCGCCGGGTGCCGGGACTGCCGGATGGTGCGTTGGGTCGTGAGGACGACCCAGATCGCGTAGGTGAGGAAGAGCAGGCGTGGAGGCCAGCCGTTGGGTGGGATGACGACGGACAGTGCGTAGTGGCCCATCAGCCCGGCCAGCGGTAGCCAATTGAGGCGGCCACCGGCGAAGAGGGCGGCGAAGGGCAGGAGGACCAGCGCGGTCAGGCCGGCGATTACGTGCAGTGTGCCGATGGTTGACAGCTGGTCCAGTGGTGTGGTGACCGGATCGGCGACAAAGACGCTGACTCCGGCGGTGCCGAGGGCGCAGATGGCGAGCAGGGCTCGGGCCGTCCGCCCGTGGATCGCAGCGGCCAGCGCGGCGTAGCTCAACGCGCAGGTCAGGAACGCGGTAACGGCAATCCAGCCGTGCCGGCCGATGGCGTACTCGCTGACCGGCTTGTGGGTGACATCGATGTCGGACCGAACTATGACCGCGATGAGGAGCAGGACCTGGTAGGTGACAATGGCGGCGGCCGCGAGCCGTGCGGCCGCTCTTCGCGAGGTGTCGTTCACACCTGCTACGTCGGAGCTCGGCATCGAATCTGGACATGCTGGCTTCATCGGCGAGAACGGGGCCCAGATATGCGTGAGTCCTGGGCCCGGGCGGATCACTACTTCTTGATCATTATCTGTGGGTTTGGGACCCGCCCGCAGCATGCTGCGGCTGCGGATGCGTTCAGAACGGCGGGTCGGGTGGTGATCTTGGTCAGGTACACGATCGGCAGTGAGCAGTTTGCCGATCGACGCAGTCGGCCTGCTCATCGTGGACGCCCGGAGCTGACGATCAGAGGCTCAACCGCACGGTCAGGAGCACATACCAGAGGGTCACGTTGACGACGACGGACGCGGCGGCGGCGAGCACGGTGAGGCGCCACATCGTCGGCCGGTCGCGTATGCGGGTCAGGACGGCGACCGTGGCGACGCCGAGGACCAGCTGTGCCAGCGACGGGACGAGCTTGGCCAGGCTGAACGGGTCCAGCGGCGCGTCCCAGACCGAGCTGTAGACGAGCGGGATGCCGATCGCCTCCCCGGACAGCAGGCCAAAGGTCACGCCGATCGCGGCCGAGCCCGGTGACGCCGGCGCGTGGCGGACGACGTGGCCCAACCATCCCAGCATGCCGCCACCGATGAGCGCACCGGCGGTCCAGAACACGACCGACCGGCCGACTGATCGCAGCCCGGCCATGGTCGCCATCCCGTCCGCGCTGCTCGACGCGTCGACATACCAGCGTTGACCGGCGACGACGAGCAGGTAGTAGACGAACACGGCGGTCGTGAGCGCTGCCGCACCGGCCACGATCGAGGACCTCGGCCGCCGCGTCGTGTACCCGGCGACGAGGGCGACGAGCCCCCAGGCGAATCCTGAGCTGAACAGCGGCGTGGCGTAGGGCGCCACCGAGTCGTCCAGCAGATCGGGGAGGTATGCGGCGACGCCGAGGCCGGCACCGAGCGCCACGGGCAGCCGGGCGTTCACGCAGCGCTCTCCGCGTTCTCGGGGCAGTTCAGGTCGATGATCTGCCGGAAGCGTCCGGTGTCGCCATTGCCGACGTCGTCGAGTACCTTATCGCGCCACTGCCGTTCGAGAGCGTCCAGGCCCGATCGGCAGTACGAGGACTGCCGCAGCTTCATCACCTCGGCGAGGGCGGCGTCCCTGGCCGAGGGGTCCCGAACTGACCAACACACGATCCGACCCCCAGCTGGTGGGACCCAAGCTCACCGACAAACGGGTCCCACACTCACCAACGAAGCCAACATGCCGCGTCTGGTGCGCGAAGGCCAGCTGGAGTTCGTCACAGCGGGTGACCGGCGCTTCCGCCGCTGCTGGCCTGACATGACGTAGGCGAGATGAGGACGCCGTGTGACCGGGTGTTGTATCAGCCGATGGTTGCAACGGTCCCGGCCGCTTCATCGGCGACCGTGAGCTGCTGGTCCGGCGGCAGTCGGAAGCGATCTGTAGCGAAGACGGCTCGAAGCCTCGCCACACCGTCTCGCCACCACATCTGAGGCGCAACACCGACGAGATCGGCATCGAGGGTCAACCGCACCGCAATGCTGAGGTCATTCCAGACCAGTTCGTCGCCGATGATGTCGTGGACTTCGAGGAACTGCGGCCGGCAACGGCACTACGCCCCGCCGACCACGACTGACGCCCTGTTCGACGGCTGTTGCGGCACACCTCCCGGGACGCGGCCCCGTCCGATCAGGGACGTGTCACGGCTTGCGGGCCACGGCGCCATACGCGTCGATGTGCTCGGCCGCAGGGTCCTCCGCGTGCCACTGCGTGATCGGCGCGAGGCCGGGGTCCACCATCGTAAGACCCTCGAAGCATCCGGCCAGTTGGTCGGGGCTGCGCAGGATGTACGGGACACCGCCGCTCTCCGCCAGCTTGTTGGCGCCCTCGACCACGGCCGGGGTGGTGTCGGTGCCGTCCCACAGGACCAGGTGGCTGCCGGGTGCGGCGCTGTCCATCACCCGCCCGACGATGGAACGCACCACGTCCAGGTCGGGCTCGTAGCCCATGACGCCCATGAACATCACAGCGACCGGCTCGGAGAAGTCCAGCGTCTTCGCCGCCTCGGCGAGAATCAGCTCCGGGTCGTGGTAGTCGGCGTGGACATAGTCTGTTCGGCCCTCGGCGCTGGAATTGGTCAGCAGGGCACGGGCGTGCACCAGCACCATCGGGTCGTTGTCGACGTACGCGATCCGGGATTCGGGCGCGACCTGCTGGGCGACCTCATGGGTGTTCTGCATGGTGGGCAGGCCCGTCCCGATGTCGAGGAACTGCCGGACGCCCGCCTCGGCGGCCAGGAACCGCACGACCCGGATGAGGAACTGCCGGGACTCACGCGCCATGACGGCGATCTCCGGATAGACCTGGACCACTGCGTCCCCCGCGGCCCGGTCGGCCTGGAAGTTGTCCTTGCCGCCCATCCAGTAGTTCCAGATCCGCGCCGCGTGCGGCACATCGAAACGAAGCTGCGCGGCGAGCTCGGAATCCGGGTCGACCATAGCCAGGCTCCTATGTAAAAGGCTCGTCGTGTGCGAGGTTACCACTGACTTCTATCGCTGTTGTACGAGTCCGACGCACTCTACAACATCGGCCGGTGGCGGCTACTCCGCGACCTGCTCGGTGACGAGGCGATGGTAGGGCCGGGGGTTGAGCGCCAGGGTCTTTGCGTAGTCGATTGACGGGCGTTTGACCTGGGCGGATGTCGGCGTCCGTGGCCGGGGTTGGGGTGCTGCGGGACGGGTGCGATCCATCGGTGATCATGGGGTTGCTGAGACAACATGACACCAGCGAAGGACCGCACCCGCTGATGCCATCATCGCTGATCGACGTGATCCGCCAGCACGCACCCACCCCGACCGGCCTCACAGCGCCGCCTCGTGTCGACGAGCCGGATGGCCTGCTGTCAGCCCTGGCCCGGGTGCCGGATCCCCGCGACCGACGCGGGATCCGCTACTCCCTGGCCAGCCTGCTCGCGGTGGCCGTGTGCGCGGTCCTGGCCGGCGGTCACGTTCGCCGCGATGACCGACTGGGCCGACGACCTCGACCCGGCCACCGGCCGGCGGCTCGGGTTCACCGGCCGGGTCCCGGTGTTGAGCACACTCTGGCGGCTGCTGGTCCGCGTCGACGCCTCCACGCTGCAGGCCGTGCTGACCGACTGGCTGCGCTCCCGCCTGCCCGCACCCCAGCCGGCCCAGCCGACCGCGCGACCCGGAGACGGGGACGGCAAGGTCCAGCGCGGCGCCCGGCTGCCCGACGGCCGGCAGGTCCACCAGCTGTCGGCCTACGACACACCGACGGCGTGGTCCTGGCCCAGGTCCAAATCGCCGCGAAGTCCAATGAAATCCCGGCGTTCACGCCGCTGCCGGAACAAGTCGCGGCCCGGCTGGGCAGCCTCAACAACGTGGTGTTCGTTGCCGACGCACTCCACGCGCAGGTCACCCACGCCCACCAGGTCGCCAGCGGTCCCTCGCCGAGTCAGCGGCGATGCAGGCGTTGTGCGGAAAGGGGTTAGTCCTGCTGGAACGACACCCCCCGCGGCGCGGCGGGAGGATGGTCGTCGGGCCACGGCACGGCGTACGCCGAATCCGCTCCGCCGGTGGTGCGGGCGAACCGCAACAGTTCACGGACGATGCCGGCATTGCCCATCGCCCATCCGACTCTGGGCTCGAGCGTGCTGGGCGTCACGCGGTGCTCGTGATTTGACCAGCGCACCCCGTCCGCGTCGACTGTCGCCCGGGTGATGAGGTCGTCGACCAGCACGTTGGCGAAGTCGAGCGACTGGGCCTGCTCAATGTGCCGGTCGCAGGCCAGCGCGAGAACTCCGGCCGTTCCGCAGCAGCGGCCGTTGTTGTCCCAGAAGCCGGGGCGCACGCGGTGTGGAAGGCCGCAGTGGGTAACGGTCTGCCAGCATCGGTTGGCGAGAGCGGTCCAGGCGGCGTCCTCGGTCAGCGCACCGAGCAGCCGGAAGACTTGAGCATCGCCCGCTGGGCCGTTGCACCAGCCGTAGCTGTAGCGCTCGATCAGCTCGGGTCTGTGTTGCGGGTCGGAATGTGGGACGAGAAAGCCCGCCGGTCCCGCCTCGTCACGGGACACCACGTCGGCGGCGCCCGCCAGGGCCAGCTCGATCAGGTCGTCGCGGCCAGCAGCGGCGCCCACAGCCGCAAGTGCGTACACGAGGCTCTGTTGCATTGAGCGTTGGCAGGATCGTGGCAGGCTTGAGCAGTGAAGTCACCGACCCGTCCTGGCCCTTGGCTGCCTCCGAAGTCTGCGTTCGCCGGGTTCCGGTTCCCGCCCGAGGTGATCGTGGTCGCGGTCCGGTGGTATCTGCGCTACAACCTGTCCTACCGCGACGTCGAGGAGCTGCTCGTCGAGCGCGGTGTCGAGGTCGACCACGTCACCGTGTTCCGCTGGGTGCAGCGCTTCACGCCGCTGCTGACCGACGCCGCCCGGTTCACGCGTCACGCCCCTGCTGACAGGTGGTATGTCGACGAGACGTAGTGCGCCACGAGGCGCCTTGCTGTATCCCCAGTTCAGCTGGGAGGAACTCGGAGGGAGGTTCCTGGGTCTGATGGCTTACCTGAGGCCGAAAGGCTAGCGGGGACAAGAGCATGCCAGGAAACCAGCGGCTGTGCCCAGGCGTATGGGGCGGTGCGTTGGGGGACCCGCGTGATATGGCGAAAGCTGGATTGCCTGAAGCCTAATCTCCAGACGATGCAACGTCCCGTCCACCGGAAAGACGTCTGAAACCGGTGCCACGCCCTGTGTCGGCCTCGTATGTCGGTTGACACAACCTCTGGGGTGTGGAGCGATGCCCAGTGAGGGTATTCAAGGAGATGAGTGGGCCGCCTACGTCACGCTGTTACGTACGGCAGGGACGAACGTGGGATCGCCTAATGGGCGCGAGCCCTATGGTGACGGAGTTCCCGTAGTAGTCGCAGGGGTCACGTCCTGCCAGGGAGGACGGGAAAGCCGTCCGCACGGGCGAAGGGGAACAGGTGATCGGACACCGATGGCCGGGAGGTATGCGTAATGCAGAACGCCGAAACGGTGCTGGGTGTCCTCCGTGAACGTCACTCACGGCATAGGTCGCTGGAGAGCCGGATGCTCGGAAACGGGCCAGTCCGGTTCGGCGGGAGGCCGCACAGAAAAGGACCTGCACAGCAGGCACCTCGCCGTGCGGCCGACCCAGCCGTCAAGGTCAACGGCGTGTGGCGGTACGTCTACCGCGCCATCGACCAACACGGACAGGTCATCGACGTACTCGTCTCGATCCGCCGGGACGCTGATGCGGCGCGGAGGTTCTTCCGACGAGCGTTGTCGGTGTTGAAGGTCAAGCCCAGCGAGGTGGTCACCGAGGCCGCCGCGGTCTACCCCGCCGTCCTTGACGAGCTGATCCCGTTGGCGTGGCACCACGTCGAGCGGTACGCCAATAATCCGATCGAGGCTGATCACGGCCAGCTCAAACACCGTCTGAGATCGATGCGCGGGCTACGCACCGATCGCACAGCCAAGACGATCATCACCGGACACGCCTTCATGCAGAACCTCCGCCGCGGCCACTACGAACTCGCCGTCGACGCCTCGCCGTCGACGCGGGTCGCCGCGGCGTTCACCGAACTCGCCCGGGCGATCTGACCGCGGACCCGACACGGGCGGGTTCAACGCGTCCGCCGATCCCACAACGCAACGCCGCCCGTAGCGTTGCAGGCGTCGGTGACGGTCTTGGCCCACGTCTCGGGATGGGTGAACCAGAAGTCATGCGGTACGCCGGGTACGAGGGAAAACCGCCCGCGCGGAACGAGTTCGGCGAGTTGTACCAGAGGCCATGACGGGCGGATGTCGTCGCCGGCGGCGATGAAGTGCATCGGCACGTCGCAGGCGGCCAGTCCGCGCCACAGATCGGGTCGATGGATCCACTCGGTGAACGAAGCGCCGAGAGCCGCATGAACCTCTGGCACCCAGTCGATGTCCACGGTGGGCTCCGAGGCCTTGCCGGCTTCGTACGCCTCGGACCACGTCCGGTCCCGCTGAGGACCCCGACCGGCGATGCCGACCACCGCGGTCACCACCTCGGGATGCTCGACCGCGTAGCGCACCGCGAGATCGCAACCCCAGGAGTGGCCGACCACGATCCAGGTAGCGACACCGATCCCCATACGGATGCTTTCAAGGTCTTCGATTGCGTCTTGCATGGTGTGCGGACCACCGCCTGAGCGGCCGACCCCGCGCGGCTCTGGATGCCAGGCACGGTGGCCCAGCGGAGAGATCTCGTCTCTCTCCAGATACTGCACACAACCAGGACCACCGGTCAGGACAACGACGTCAGGCCCGCGGCCGGTCACCCCCACGTGCAATGCGGCAGTTCCTACCTCGACTGTCCGAGACTCCACATCCGCGAACGCTACCAACCACACCCCGTCCGCACATGCCGCAGCGGGCGTACTGGTGTTCATCGCTGCAGGTGACGCACGGTGATGTATGGCTGCCATCACCGTCCCAGCCGTTAGAAGCGGCGGGTCCCGAACGAGCTCGTACTTCGTGCGGCGACCGCCGCATACCTGGGCCGCTACCGCGGTCAGACCCGGCTGCACAGCGAGTCGGACCTGCGAGTCTTCCTGCGCTGGTGCACCGACCAGGATCTCGATCCGCTCGCCGCGGTCAGAGTGGACATTGAGCGGTACCTGCGCTGGTGCAGGACGAGCGCCGATACCAGCCCTCGACGGTGTCGCGACGGCTGTCGGTCGTGACCGGCTTCTACCGGACCTGTGTCATCGACGGCATCCTGCCGCACTCACCCGCCGACTACGTCCGCCGGCCAACCGTGCCCGCCGAGTCACCAACCCTCGGCCTGGGACATCTGCAGTTCGAAGCGCTGATCACGACTGCGCGGCTGTCGGTCAACCCGAACGACTTCGCCCTGATCGCGCTCCTCGGCCTGCTCGGGTTACGAATCTTCGAAACCTGCGCAGCCAGCATCAGCGACCTCGGCGAGGAACACGGCCACCGAGTCCTGCGGGTGCGAGGCAAGGCGGCAAGGTCGTGCTCATCCCGCTGCCACCGGCCGTGGCCCGAGCGATCGAACGTGCCGTCGACGGCCGCACCGACGGGCCGATCCTGCGCAGCACCCTCGGCACCCGCATGGACCGGCACGCCGCGACCCGCCGCCTCAAGCACCTTGCCGCCACCGCCGGCGTGCGAATGCCGAGGATGCACCCGCACATGCTGAGGCACACGTTCGTCACGACCATGCTCGACGCTGGCGTCAGCCTCCGCGACGTGCAGATCGCCGCCCGCCACGCCGACCCGCGAACGACGATGCGCTACGACCGGGCCCGCAACAACCTCGACCGGCACCCGAACTACATCCTCGCCGCCTACATGGCATCGGGCACGTAACCACCGGCTCACGACTTTGCCGAGATGAGGATGCCTGAGGCGGGGCGCGTTCGATAGTCAAAGGCAGGCGTCGGCAAGTTAGCCATGACGAAGCATCAGGGTCTGGCGTTACCGTTCCCACCATGACAACCGACCACCTCTTCCCCCGGGACGGGAGTATTCGTCCTCGGGTCGTCGTCTCGGTTACCGCGACCGCCGATGGGCGTGTCACGCTCAACCGCGCGGAGCGGCTTCTCGATGAAGGGCCGAACCTGCGGTGGCGAACCGCCTGGCCGCCGGACGTCGATGACCTGCTGGCGCAGCGGTCGGCCGCCATCGACGAGCGCCATCATCCGACGGTTGTCCTCGAAGGCAGCGGCACGTTCGTGGCCGATGACGACGGCCCACTGGATCTTCCAGATACCAGCATGGCGGCCGAGGATCTGTGGACGGATTTCCTGCCTCACCGCAGTCCGAGATGGTTCGCCGTGGTGGACGGACGCGGCAGGGTGAACTGGACCCACAAGGGGGACGCGGAGACAAGCCTGCTGGTCATCGCCAGCCGGAGCACACCCTTGCCGTACCTCGCTCACCTGCGTCGCGAGCAAATTCCCTACCTCCTAGCCGGCGTTCATCGGGTGGATTTGGAGTCCGTGCTGACAAAGATCCACAGGCAGCTTGGTGCCGACTGCCTCGTATCACAGGCAGGAGGAGGACTCAACGGCGCCCTCCTCAGGGCCGGTCTCGTCGACGAACTACACGTCATCACCATCCCCGCACTGGTAGGCGGGGTCGGCACACCATCGATCATGGATGGACTACCGCTCGAACCTGGCTCGCTTCCCATGCAACTGCGGACAATCAATGTCAAGGTGGGCGCTCACGGGACCATCTGGGCCCATTACGAGGTTGCCCGGGATCGTTCCAGGAACTGAGGCAGGTACCACGCTCTCGGGCGAACTTATGGCATCCGCACATGCCGCGACCGGGGCGCTGCGGCTCGCCAGCGATCGTCACGCTTCGTGTACCGCTCAGACCGGCCTGACGCCACGGGGCGCTGTACTTTCGTGGCCGATGTGCGGATGCGGGACTCGCTTGACATCACCGGCCTCTCCGCCTGTGCTCGACGGTGCTTCGCGTGCACGGTCCCTTCGGCGGCCTTCAGCCGAGCTGTTACACGTCGATGACCTGCCCGCGCTGGTCGACCGCCCGGTAGACGTACCGCCACACGCCGTTGACCCCGATCATCGATGTCCCGCACCGGCACGGCTGCCGGGCACGCCCCACGAGTCGACTCACCGACAGCGCGACGGACGAGAACTTCCGGGAAGATCAAGGTGCCCCGGACACGCCGGGGCCGAGCGACATGAGGACCCGATATGTTTGACAAGCGCCGAATCCGCAAGCACGGCCTCTCCGCTCAGGCACTCGTACTGTCCGTCCGGGACGGGTCCAGCTTCAGCGGCAACAGCAGCCGCCAGAAGTACCATTTCGTCCTAGAGGTCCGCCCGGACGACCGGCCGCCGTTCCAGGCGCAGCTGAGCGAGACGTTCGACATCGTCGAACGCAAGCCGACCGAGGCGGACCTGGTGGCGGTGAAGTACGAGCCGGACACGCTCAAGACCATCTTCGACCTCGAGGGCGATCCCCGGTTCGACCTGGAGGCCATGCAGCGCCGCACCTCCCAGCTGAAGTGGGACACCTACCACCGGACGCAGGCCCAGCCGATGCCGACACCGGCCCCGGGTGCGGCGACGGCGGACCCGATCCAGGCCCTGGAACGACTCGTCAGCCTCCGGGACAGCGGGGCGATCACCGACGAGGAGTTCGCAACCCTCAAGGCACGCCTGCTGAACGGCCCGGCCTGAGCCGCTCGCGGCAGACCACGTGTAGACCCACGCCACCGGCGGCGACATCCGCCGCCTCATCGACCTGTTCGGACTATCCTTCGAAACCGCCAGCCGCTACGCCAGCACCGTCAACCGCCTCGGCAGCGCCGAACGACGGCAGCGCCGCCCGAGCGCCTGCGGCTGCCGGCGCGCGCCAGTAGCCGGCGCGGAAATCAACGAGCCGTGGGCGCCCTGCCGCGATGGTTCGCGAGCACTGGACGCCCCCGGACGCGCCGACACCGCAACCAGAGCCGCACCTACGTCGGTAACGCTGCGTTACGAGGGCGGCCACGACGGCGCTCGCATCGTATCCGGAGTAGCCGATGAGCGGATACCGACCTGGTCACCTGTATCGACGGACCGGAGGACTATCCGAACCGGTCGGCGAGCTTCGTCAGCTTGGTGACGTACGCCGGCCAGTCGTAGTCGTCGGGGATGTTGGTGTTCTCCTGCTGCCAGCCGACCGCTCCGTCATGCTGCTCGCGCATGATGTCGACGTGACCGGCGTGACGGGCGAGGTCGCAGGTCACGTGGATGATGATCCGGTGCAGCGTCACGTCCTGCCGCTCTGGCCGCCACCATGGCACCTGCCCCGGCGCGTCGAGGGGCAGCTGTTCGATCGTCTGGTCCGCGAAGTTCCCCACACGGCGGTACAGGTCGATCAGCCCATCCCTCGTCTCGTCCTCCCGCGCGTACCAGTCCGCCTGCGGGTCCTGCTCAAACTCCTGCATGGGGACCAGGTCCTCAGGCGTCGGGAACTCGCGCCCGAAGGTGGGCCCAAAGTAGCCGGCCTCGACATTGAGGCAGTGCTTGATGACCCCCAGCAGGTTGTTGCCGGTCGCGGTGCGGGGCAGTCTGGCCTCGCGTTCGCTCAGCCCGTCGAGCTTCCAGATCAGGTCGTCGCGAGTCGCCTGGAGGTAGTGGTGGAGCGCAGCCTTCGGGTCGCCGAGATCAGCCATGCCGGCCAGTCTTCCCTATGCACACGAGCCATTTCATCCGAGATGTCGCATGCTGGATCAGCGCCCGGCTGCACGGGGCAGCATCCTCATTTGCCGCAGGTCTCGCGCGGCGGGCGACTCGGAGATCGTCACGCTTCGTGGCCGCGAGCCGGGTGCGACGACGTACAGGAACTGTGCTCGCTCGACGCCGATGAGCGCTCGCCCGGGCGTGGATCGAGCCGAGTTGGCGCGGCCGTCGATGGCCGGGCATGATCTTCGCGCAGTAGTGGAAGACGCCAGGTCAGGGAGACGGTCATGGCAACCCGGAAGACCTCCATCACCGAGGTGCCTTATGACGAACGCGGGAACCTGCTCTTCTATGTCGAAGGCTCGCGCGGCTACTCCTACCTCGATGACGATTCGTACGTGGTGGCGTACAGCATGCGACCCAACGTCGCGTTCACCGCGACACTGACCCTGGACTCCATGCGAGCCGGGCGATCCGCGAAGTACCTGGTCTGGCGCGACGCCGACGGCCATCACTATCCGATGTTCATCTCAGACCTCACGACGATGCTGCCCCTGGTCACCGTGCGCCGCGGCGTCGTGTCCGGCACCTGGATCGTGCGCAAGAAGGGGCAGAACTTCGGCATCGCACTCGACACGGGCAGCTGACTCACGCACCGGCGCGCTTCCACCGCTTGCGGCCTCAGCCGGCCCGCTGACGGCAAAGGTTCGACGTCCGGACATGCCGCATCCGGTGCGCTCAGGTTCAGGACAGAAGCCGCCGGGCCCGGCCGAGCTGGTTACTCACGGTCACGGCTGCGCAGACGGGTGACCTCGCCGACGGCCTCCACACGCGATGACACGAGTCGGCACCTCCCGCGCGACCGCCACCGACCGACGCTGACGCCCAGCGGCGACGCGCTCGTCGGCGGCCTTGGCTGCCGCTTTGGCCTTCTTCTCGTTGTCGAGGTCGCCGTCGATGTTCGGCTTGGTGCTGTCGTCCTGGGCGCCCGTGTCGCCCTGGCTGTCGCCGCTGGCGCCGCCCTCGGTGGAGCCGCTGCCGGTGGAGGTGCCGGTGCCGCCGGCGTCGTCGCGTCGGGCCGGGCCACGGTGCGGGCCGTCGAGGGCGAGGAGCAGGCGGCTTCGGGTGCGGTACATGACGTGGCCTCCTTGAGGCTGTGTCGGGATTCGGGACTGCCGCCGGTCCTTGCCGGCGGAGAACACGACGAGGCCCACCACAGCGTGTGGTGGGCCTCGGGATAGGTGCGGTGCTATTCCGCGGGGTACGGCTTGCCGTTGGACTCCCACCGGACACCGTTGTCGCCCAGGTAGGGCTCGCGGTGATCGGCTCCGCCGAAGAAGATGGTCTGCGGGATGCCCTCGGGGAACGCCGCGCATGTCGAGGTGCGCAGGTGGGCCGGTGACTCAACCCAGGAACGGTAGTGGCGGCAGGCCCAGCACTGCGGATCGCCTACCAGCATGCTCATGCCCGTCCCAATGCTTTCATCAACGTCTGATGGATGAGCCGTGCCAACGGCCGCGCCGACGGTGATAGCTCGGCCTCGGTGAATCCCTCCGCCACCGTTTCCAACTCGCTCTGGAGAGCATACCCACTCAGGTCACGCCTGATCAGCTCACGAAGTTGGGCCTGGTCCGCGAGGTCAACGCCGCGCGTTCGGGCATAGGTGCCGGGCCGGGTATGGATCTGTAGGTTCCGCGCGAGGTCTATCAATTCCGGAGTTGGTGTATCAGGCGAGTAGCAATTGGCACGCGTCCGCGGACGGGGGAGGCGTTGCTACACCATCTCCGGAGTCATTCGCCTTCACTCAGGGTGCTCGATCTTCTTTGTGATGCCTGTGGTTGATCCAATCGGCAGGCAACATGGCACCCATGTCCCTACCTACCCCACGCTGCAGACTGCTCGCCTGCGACTGCGTCCGTTCAACGAGGCCGACGCGAACGCCCTCTTCGCGCTGCACAGCAGCGCCTACGTGCTGCGCTACTGGGACGCGCCGCCCTGGAGCGAGCGGGTGCGCGCCGAGCGGTTCATCATGGCTTGCCGGCAGATGGCAGAGGAAGGCACCGGGACACGGCTGGTCATGGACCGTGTTTCCGACGGGGCGTTCATCGGCTGGTGCGGTCTGACCCGGTGGAACCCGGACTACCGCAGCGCGTCGATGGGCTACTGCCTCGACGGTGCAGCATGGGGCCACGGCTACGCGACTGAGGCCGCGCACGCCTTGCTGCAGTGGGCATTCGACACGTCGGACCTGAAGCGAGTCCAGGCCGAGACCGATACGCGCAACGCGGCGTCTGCCCGCGTCCTGGAGAAGCTCGGATTCGTGCGTGAAGGGACGTTGCGCGAAGACTGCGTCGTGAACGGCGAGGTCTCGGACTCGTGGGTGTACGGGCTGATCAGGCGGGAGTGGCGGCCGTCGTCCGAGGCGGTTCCCGCCCGCTGAGTCCCCCTTGCTCGCGAGACGGCGCCGCCTCCGGCTGCTTCGTTCCGCTGAGTTGATGGGGCCGACGCAGGGCACTCTCACGCCGCCGACCGCGCGTGACGCAGCGTCACAGTGGGTTGATCAAGTCAACGTCCGGTGGTGCCGATGAGCGGATCAGCGGCTCTGGGGCTGTGCGGGGCTCATGCTGACCCGTGCCGTCTGGTCTTCTTGTACCTTACGGGCGGTCTGCAGGAAGTCGATGATCGTCGAAAGTTGATCCTTGTCGTACCTGCCGAGGGCCCGTGCGCCGGCGGCGCCAACCGCAAAGTAGATCTCTTGTTCGATGGTGTGTGCGGCGTCCGTTGCGGTGACCAGGACCCGCCGTCGGTTCTCGGCGTCTCGGGTCCGGCGGACCAGGCCGGCGCGTTCCAGGCGGTCGATGACCGTGGTGGTCGCGGCTGGGCTGAGTTTGAGGGCGCTGGTGAGTTCCCCCGCCGACAGCGGACCGCCGTTGGCGAGGACGAGATCCATCGCGCGAAGGTCTGTGCGGTTGAGTCCGAGCCGAGCGGCGGCAGCTTCGTCGAAGGCGTCGAAGCTCTGCTGGAGCAGGCGCAGTTGCATGGCCACGTCACGGATCATTCCATCTTTCGACATTCGAAACCTTCAGCTATCGTAGTGTCAGACAGTCGAAACGATAGCAGCTCGGGGAGTACAAGATGACCACTGACGACCGTGAGATCGGGGATCTGTTCGGCCGGCTCATGCAGGCTTGGACCGACAACGACGCCGTTGCCTACGGGGCCTGCTTCACCGAGGACTCCGACTACGTCTCCTACGACGGCACCCGCGCGATCGGGCGCCTCGACATGCAGAACGCTCATGACCGGCTCTTCCGCGGTGTGCTTGCCGGTTCCGCCCTCGTCGGCGACATCGAGTCCATCCGGCACGTCGCGCCGGGGGTGGCGATCGTCCACGGCACCGCGTCGGTGCTGATGCCCTGGCGCTCGACACTGCCCAAGCGACGCCTGTCCCGGCAGACACTGGTGGCCGTACGCACCGATCATGGCTGGCGGTTCACCGCACTGCATAACGGACGGGTGCGTCCGGTGCAGATTCCAGCCCCGGATTCGCTGCCCTCTCGCATGGCTCAGACCATGAGTCACGCTGCACGCCGCCTCGGGGTGGGCCGAGCTACTGACAGAACCTAACCGTCCCGGCCGAGGCTCGCCTCTACGGTGACGCCCTCATCTGCCGCCGATAGCGCTCGGCCGGCTGGTGGCTATCGGGGCGAGCAGGACCCGCGATCCGGCGTCGTCCAGCGTGCGGTGGGACGGGCACCGGCCGCCGGTAGCATCCGGGCATGCAACCGCGTCGGCACCGGATGTGCCAGCGGCAACGCCGGGACTCGGCACTGGCGTGGATCCGCTCCGGGGTGGCGGTCACGGTGCAGCACTATGCCAGGCGGTACGGCGTCGACAGGTACACGGCCTATGACGACCTGACCGCGCTCGGGTTCGCGTTGCCTGACTCGGCGCAGCGGTGGGCGCAGCGCCCACCAGCGACCCCCTGTCGTACCGTCGAGCGCGCCACCCTCCCGGTCCACGACGAGTGGTGGATCATGCTGGACGGCAGGCCGTTCTTCGTCGCGGGTTACACCTCCGGCGGCGCTGCCTACGGCACGTTCGCCGACGAGATGCCGCCATACGATCATCCGCTTTGAGGGCGCTACGAGGCAGAAACATGGGATGTCTGCCGTGATCGGCGCGTCGTGATCTGCCAAGCTGCGAGCCGATCCACAGTGGATGGACGATCTACGCGATTGTGACGTAATCGGGCCATCGCGTCGACTCTGATCAAGGCTGTGAGCTGGACCCGACTGCGCGCGGACTACGGATCAGAAGGTTAGGGGTTCGAGTCCCTTCGGGCGCGCACCATCAAGAGGCGGTTGACCTGCGGAAACGTGGATCAACCGCCTCTCGTCATTCGTCCACTGTGGACTCAAAGTGTTCCGAAAGTGATCGGCTGTTTCGGAAGCGTCCAGACCGGTCCGGGCTGGTCGGCGCGGGTCTGTGCCGCCTGGTCCACCGTTCCGAAAAGGGATCCGGCGGGTGACGGCCGGTGGGCGGCATCTGACCGGTTGTGGATTTCGGGGCTGTTGAAGACCCATCAGGGTGGGGTGGCAGACGCGGTTCGATCTCGGTGGCCGGGCCTGCGTCAGGCTGGGGGCCGGGTGCCCGCCCGGTGTTGCCCGGCGGCTACGCCGCCTCGCCGGCTACGCCGCCCGGTGTCCTGCGGCGGAGCCGGTGCACTCATCTGTCGATGAGCGCGCACCCGGCTACGGTGGCCTTCGTTCACGTCTGGACTGCTGTGAAGATCTCATGGAGGCACTTGCTCGTCGGTACGGGTGTAGTCAATATCGACCGGTGCGCGATACCCGCTTGCTCCTGCCAGGGTTGGCATCGTTGTTGGGCGTCGGCGTGACGGTGAGTGTGCTGGTCGTCGTGAATCCGTGGCACTACGCGCGGTTGGACAGATCCACGGCCGGGCTCGTCACCGCCGCGATCGTTGTCGGCTTGGGCGTGCTCGTTATCGCGCTGCTCCTGCGGCGAAAGGGCTCCACCTGGTCAGGAGGCTTCACCGTGACCGGTCTGGCTGTTGCGGCCGTGTTGGGACTGTTCTGCGCGCCATGCGTGCATGGCTACGCGCCGACCTGGCAGGTGCTCACGCAGTCACCGGACGGGCGGTACGCCCTGGCAGAGCGAACCGACGGCTTCGAATTGGGACCCGACGGCCCAAGGTTCTTGCACCTCTGGGTAGGCACGGGACTTCTCGCGAGAGATATGGGGCAATTGCTGGTGTACTCCTGGGACTATCACGACGTCTCACTCACCGAGTACCGCTTCGTTGACGACCACACGATCCGCGCCGCCGTGGGTGACGAGCAGTACACGTTCACCATTGATGATCACGATCGGCCGTCCCGCCGGACCCCGTGACAATCCCCAAGGAGGCCGTACCGGCGATGTCGGCCCTCGGACGAAATGGCATCCGCTCATAGCCGCGATCAGTGCGCAACACACTCTGACGAGCAGAGCCGACGCTCGGCACCCGCAGCTGCCGACGATCGAGCGCCGCGGATGGGACGAGGCCGCGCTCGTGGTTCCTTCCTGAACGGGTGCAATTCAGGGCCAGAGCTGATCTGCGCTCGGGTTGGGGGGAGTCGGCGTGGCTGTGCTTCAGGCGTCGGGCCAGACCGGTGTGAGGCTGCCGTGGGCATCGTGGAACAGGTACGGCCGAAGGTGCGGGATTGCCGTCAGTGCGCTTCGCGTCTCGGCCACGTCGCTGGCCCGGGCGCGGATCGGCTGGGCGGCGAGCAGGTCACGAAGGTCGGAGAATGGCCACACCATTCCCAGCAGGCGACGAAGCTCGGCCAGGATCTGCAGACCGTCTTGCGGGACTCGGTCAACGTAGATGTCGGCAATGACCGGCAGGTCGGTGCCGTGGGGCATGTCAAGGACGGGGCAGCCGAACAACCGCATGCCTGCAGTAATGCGCGCAGACTCGTCCTCGTCGCAGATTAGCATGGCCATGGACGTGATCTGGTTCACCGGCAGGTGAGTACCGTGACCGCTGTTCATCAGGACCCACCCGGGCTCCGTCTGCCAGAACTCGCCGGCGCCGTCCTGGCCGCCTACCGTGTCCATCACACCGCCATCCTGGCAGAGACTGTCCGCAACGCCAGCGATATCAGGCTCGGGCGCCCCCGCAGTGCCTCGTTGGAACTCGGCGATGATCGCGCCGGACGCCACATCCCCGACCTGTCGGTGCGCGCTTCTGCCGCCGCTGGTGCGCGGCGACCAGTCAGCGCTCGCCACAGACGGTGACCGACTCGGCGAGACGGAGAGGCTTCCTGTCCTGCCGATGTGCGGACGGCGCTCGGCCGACCGCAGCGTCGATGCGCTGCAAGTTGTGGATATCAGTTGCCGACGTCCAAAACACGGGTCTCATCGGCTACGTTCAAGGCCGCGAACGCAAGAGTTCCAGTCAGGCTGGAGGTTCGGTCATATAGTTCTTCTCCGCCTTCCTCTGTTCCTCCAGAAGCCCGCGCCACCAATGATCGGGCGCCTGGGCTTCCGTGTCGTGCGTGAGGTCGGCGAGATGGGCAGTGGTCTGCACCAGGTAGCCGCCAGCCGACGCTCGGCGCACATCGACGAAATGACCCGTCTGGCGCAGTCCCTCGATGCCTCCGAGCCGTTCACCCAGCCGATCCTCCAGGAACCCGATCCAAATCCGCTCCCGCCAGCCGTCAGGCAACCTGATCCGCACCGAATCGCCGACCACGGCGAAGCGCTCAGCCATATCGTTGATCATGGTGAGGAGCACCGTCTCACCGCCGTCGGGTCCGGCGTCCAGCAACGGCAGCTGAGTTATCACCTCGAAGCGGCCGAGCCGCCTTCCCCAGGGATGCCGGATGAAGCTGACCTGCACCGACGGCGGCGACGGATTGAACGTGCCCGCAATGGGTGCGGCGACCCCGATCGAGAAAATGCAACTGCCATCACTGTCAGGGAGCTCGTCGAAGAACCGGCGATGGTACTCGACGGAGTAGCCGACCGAACCGAGCTCCGGCGACTGCATGTGCGCCCACACCGCACCGGCCGGACCACCGTAGGCCGCCGGGCCTACGCGTTCCACCGCAGCCGGCTCGACCTCCCGCTCCGCAAGCCGGGCGAGCAGCGGACGGGCGATGGTGTTGACCGCACCGTCGAACCAGCCGAACACCGCGGGACCGGCCAGCGCCGGCCCTACATCGACGTTCAACTCGACGGTGACCATCCGATCATCACCAGGCGCCACCATGACCATCCCCACATAACCCCGACCGTCACGACTACCACGGCAGCGACCAAGACACCCGCCACCACCATCCTGACACGAGGAAGGTCGCGCAGCATGCCGGGTTGGCAGTGGTGCAGCTACCCCGAGCGTGAGTGCCCCCGCAGCGCCGGACACCTTGGGATTGGTTGAGACGACGCGTTTCATGATCATATGCGGTTCTGTTCACGACATGGTCAACTGCGCGCACATGCCGCCGTTAGTGCGCGGTCATGGTGGGACCGGCTGCCACTCGTAACAGGCCGTCAGCGACTCGCCGTGGCCAAGGGGCCTTTGTGTCCTGCCGATGACCGTGTGCGGTGATCTTCGAGGTGGTCGGACGCCGTAGCATCGCTGCGTGCTCATCGAGTTCACCTTCGCCCGGCCGCAGGAGTACTTCCGTAGGCATCTGGTGCCGGGTGCCAGGCGTGCTGCTGTTCCGCGGGTGGCTGTCGCGGTCGGACTTGCGCTGCTCGGATACGTGGTCGTCACGTTCGGAGACGACGTCGATGGCGTCACTGCTGTCTGGGTCGGCGTGTTGTTCACCGTCGCCGTCGGTTTCGCGCTGTGGCGGGCCTGGCGCAAGTATGTGGCGCTGATGGCCGTACCCACGTTCTGGCTCGCCGCGCGCCACTACGTGGTTGACGACGAAGCGGTGCACGCTACCACTGAACTGTCCGCCGTGACCTACCACTGGCCACTGGTGCAACGCGTATGGGTCGTTCCGGAAGCATATATCTTCGGGGTGGAACACTTCGGGATCTTCGACCTGCCTCGAGCCGTGCTGACCGAGCGGCAGAATGCCGAACTCCGAACATTCTTGGCAGCGCGCGGCCTGCTCACCGCAGACGCTATGGACCCTCCAACCGCGACGCCGACTCGGGTCGATCCTGAGGGATCTGCGACGGTCTAGAGACCTTTCGGGGTCAGGGTTTGGGTGGGGATAGGCCGGTGGCGGTGAGGTAGCTGTCGAAGAGGCCGTGGCGGTATTGCATGCGTTTGAGGCGGTTCTTGACGGTGTGTTCCAGGGCGGTGGCGGTCCGGGTGGCGAGGTTGGCCAGGCTGCGTTTCAGTGCCGACCAGACCTTCTCGGTCGGGTTGAGCTCGGGGGCGTAGCCCGGTAGCCGGTAGGCGCGCAGCCATGGCCGGGCGGCGATCAGCGTGCGCATCCGGGCGGATCTGTGGGTGTTGAGGCCGTCCCAGATCAGGATGATCGGTCCGTGAAGCTGCTGGTGAGCGGCGTCGAGCATCCGGGCGAGGTCGTTCTCCCGGAAGCCTTTCGGTTCACCTTTGCGGCCCCGGTGCAGCATGGTGCGGTAGATCAGCCGCGAGCGGTCACCGGGCCGGTAGCAGACCAGACCCGCCACCGAGACCCGGACGTTGCCGGCGGCGGTCACCGACACCACCGGCGTGCCCCCGCGCGGTGCCCAGGTCGTGGCCTTCCTCGCCCGCAACGTCTGACCGCACTCGTCGGCGAAACAGATCCAGGCGCTCAGCCGCCGCGCGACCCTTTTAGCGCCGGCCACCGGCGCCGCCGCCAATGCGTGATGGCCTGCTCGTCACGCTCCACAGCACGATGCACCGGCAGCTGGGCGGTGTAGCCCAGGCGACGCATCACCTGCCACGCCGTGGCGATGCTGACCCGCTGATGGAACATCGTGGCGATCAACGCCGCGATCCGCTGCAAAGTCCACCGCTGATCCTCGCCGTACCCGGCAGCGGCCGGCCCCAGCTCCAGCTGTTGCCGTAACCGGACCAGCTGCGCCTCGGACAGCACCGGGTCCGGCCCCGGCGGGCCCTTCGACGCCAGCGCCTCGACCCCACCGGCCGCCCACGCCCGCCGCCACCGGTACGCGCTGTTCGCCGAGACCTCCAACACGGCAGCCACACCCAACGCCGTGACACCCTCCGCGAACAGCTCCCCGGCCCGACGACGCACCAACTCCCGCCGCTCCCGCGCAGCCGAGTTCAGACCACCGCCATCGCCGTACCGCATACCCCCAGCACACCGCCGCCACAGGCCAAAGCGATCACCCACAAAGAAGGAGCAACCCAAACCCTGACCCCGAATGGTCTCTAGCGCGGGAACGCACGCATCTGCCGCTGGCCGCGTGGCGAGTAGAGGCATCGTTGAAAGTCCATAGCGGAGGGCCCGCTGAGAGCGTGGAGTATCAGTGGTCGCGGTTGGGTGTCGGAAGTTCGGGAGTGTTGCGGTCATCGACCAGGCCGCTGCGTCGTACGGCGTCAACGATCGCCGGGTCCAGCAGTAGTGCCAGACCGTCGTTTTCGCCCGCGTAGAGCGTGAAGACACGAACCGGCGTGCCCGCCGCTGCGAGCAGGTCATTCACGACGGCGAGGGGGCGAACGGTCGCCTCGAGCCACGGCGAGTTGTAACGCCAATCGTCGGCGTCCAGGACCGGGCACCGACGGTCGTTGATGCCCAGGACGTAACTCTCCTCGTCGCCACTACCGCATACCGTGCGGATCCGTAGTGTGACACCGAAGTGCCGCAGCGCCGGAGCCATCTCGCGGAGCAGGTCCTCGACGCCACCCTCCGCAAGGTCCTCGCCGTCGGCACGAAAGGTCACATCGTCAGGACGGCACAGTTGAAGGGATAGCCTCCTGCCGCCACCTCGCGCCGCTGGTCGTCCGCCGCAGCGGCTGGCAGGTCGCTCCAGAAACCAACGTCCGCGAGTGTCCACGCGAGCTCCGCCCACCGACGGTCTTGCCTGGCTCCGGCGGGTCGGCGACTCAGCCACGACAGCCTGATGCGACGCATCCTTATGCCACGCCCGGCGTGGCGACGGGCTCGGCCTGGACACAGCTCATGGCTGCCATGGTCACCCAGACATACGCGTGCTGCAAGATCAAGCGCGCACATCTGCCGCAGGCTGCGCATCGCGTGTGCTCGATGATCCGCCAGCGACCGCACGGTCGGTGACGCCGGTCAGTTCAGTGGCGTTCGGTAGAGGACCTCGATGTGCACGATGTCGTCGTGCAGCACGTCGAGGATGAGGTAGCCCGGCCACGGCGGTTCGAGGCAGACGTTGCGGTGGCCCGGGCCGTAGGCGCCGGCTGGCTTCGGAGCGGTGTAGAAGCTCTGGCAGAAGTTTGTCTCCGCACGCGCAGACGGCGACGATGCGCAGCCGATCGACCTGTAAGGCCAGCCGGTCGTCGCCGTGTGCGTCAAGGGCCATTGCGAGCTCGGCCGTGAAGATCGGCCAGGTTTCGCGCAGTAGCGATGCCGGAGCCGGCTGGTTGTCCACGGCCACGCAGGCTATCCGGTCGACCGTCCGACGACGCACTCATTTGCCGCCGAGCGTGCGCAGTGGCTCGCCGGCGCCGGTCACCCTCCGTGCGTCGCTTCGGCGAGCCGCTCTACGGGATCGGGCGCGCGCTCGTGCCGATGTCAGTCTGTTTGAGCCGGCGGCGATGTTGCAGGACGACGGGTTGGTCCTATGCGTATCACCGTGAGCATCAACGGCAGGTTGTAACCGCGGACCCGGGTGCGTCCGTCTAGTTGGTGTGAGCGACGACGAGGCGGAGTTTCGGGACTTCGTCAGGGTGCAGATGGAGCCGCTGCGCGGGCTGGCGTACCTGGCGTGCGGCGACTGGCAGACCGGCGAGGACGCGGTTCTCACCGTTCTCGCCCGGCTCTACGTGCGGTGGCGGCACATCGACAACCCGCTCGCCTATGCCCGTACCGCCGTGGTACGCGCGGCGATCGACGAGACCCGGCGGCCGTGGTGGCGGCGGGAGGAGTCGGTCGGCCACGCCATGCCCGATCCGCCCGGCCCGGACGACGGCACCAGCGTCGTCGACGAGCGGCTTCGGATCCGGGCGGCGCTGCTGAAGCTGCCGCCGCGGCATCGGGCGGTGCTGGTGCTGCGGTATCTGGAGGGCCTGAGCGTTCAGCAGACCGCCGAGGTGCTGGCATGCCCTGAGGGAACGGTCAAGGGGTACACGTCACGCGGGCTCGACGGGCTCCGCCAGATCCTGGGCGTCGAGCTCGTGGCCGATGAGGATGCGGAGGTACATCATGAGATCCGACCTGTCTGAGCTCCTCCGGGACGCCAAGGCGACCATGCCGCCGGCTCCGTATGACGTCGAGGACGCAGTCGCCGCGGGCCGCCGGCTGCAGGGACGGCGGCGCGCGGCCTTGGCCGGCGCGGCCGCAGCCACGGCGGTGATGACCGTGGCGGTGGCCGTCGCCGTGACACAGCTGGACGCCCGGCCACGGGCGCACGTCGTACCGCTGGACAAGGCGCCGTCCGTCGCGCCCTGCACCACCGTCGACCCGCTGCAGAAGGTCCAGCAGATCATCACCCAGAAGACCGAGATGACGCGCAGAGCGTCGCCGTACTACCAGAATCCGGCGAACGGTACCGATTGGGCGCTCGCCTCCGAGCCGGTCGACCTGACCGGCCCCGGCGTCTACGTGTTCCGGTTCGTCGGCATCCCGGCGGACTTCGACTTTCGGACCAAGCCGGGCGGCTTCGGCATGATCCCGCCGGACGACTTCCACGGCCAACTTAGGCCCGCAAGCGATGGGGGACGGGGCGTCGTGACCGACCCGGACGGGAACCGGGTCTTCGAGCTGCCGTTGCGGCTTGAAGATCGCCCAGGGTGGACGACGACCTGCACCGGCCTGATCATGTTCATCGGCTGAACCGCACCGGCGTACACGAGGCCGCGACGGTCGGTCGTGCAGAGGTCGCCGGGCTGGAAACGGTTGGGCCAACTTCCGCTCGTAGTCCTCCTCAGGGAAGTCGCTCGCCTCAACATCACGTGCACTACTTTGCCGCAGGTCTCGCGCGGCGGTCGACTCGGCGATCGTCCGGCTCGTAGCGGCGAGTCCGGTGCGTCGAGCCGCAGCGCGGCGCTCGCTCGTGCCGATGCGTGGATGTGCCGGGCAGCGGACCATGGTCATGATGGTCGGGTGAGCGAGAGCTTCCTGCCCTGGCGTGCGTACACCGTGCTGCTGCGGGTCGCGCTCGCCGGTTCGATGTATTCGGCCGGCGTTGCGGTCTGGATCCTGCGACCTGGCTTCCATCCGGTGCCGACGCCGGTGTGGCTCAGCGCTTTTCTCGCTTGTTTCCTGCTCCAAGCAACAGCAATGATCTTCAACAGAGGCTACTGGAGACGCCGACCGGTAGGAGCCGGCGCCGGCTCGGCGCGGCGCCGATCGTTCGTGACACGGGTCATGTTCGCCGGGGCGGTTGCCCTCATTGTGGTGGTCCTGGTGCTGATCGCACGAACTCCAAGCGCTCCTGCCCTGCCGCCCGGCGCTCCGGAGATCGCGCAAGGGCAGTACGTGTTGAACAACCACGGCTCCCTGACGCCGGTCCCGCGGGAGACGTACCTTCGGGCCGTCGAGGAGGGACAGACCGTATTCGCATCGTTCGCCATGGGGTTCTTTTTCGTCGCCGCGGTCGTGGTATGGATGACGGGCGATCGGCTGGCCGCGCGCGAGAAGGCCTTCGCGGCACGGCCGAGTACGGCTGCCGACAAGCCTGACCGTGCGCAGCTGCCACCTGATGCCAACTGAGCCAGCGCCGCGCTGGCATTCGCGCACGCAAGTAGCCGCGGATAACGCGCGGGCGCGTCAGTTGGTGAGGTCGTACGACCAAAGCACCGCCACGTCCGGCTTCATGCGCAGCCACAAGGTTGATGCCGGCGAGTCGTCCGGAAAGTCCAGACGGAGCAGTTCGCGACCATGGATGCGCTCGACCCCGACGCTGCGGACGCCCCGAAGATCCAGGTCGAGCAGCTCAGCGCCGCCGGGCGCAACACGCAGCCGGAGCCGGACGACCTCGTATCCGGGCTCGATGTACATCTCGATGTCGTAGCCGGCCCGCGCGGTCTGGAACGTCACGGCGGTATAGGGCCACAGCTCGCGCCAACCGAACTCATAGCCGGCCGTACGCTCGTCCTCCGCGTACCGATAGACCGGCTCAGCCTCGAATAGCCAGATCAGCTCCTCGTAGCTGGGGATCGGCTCCATGACCATCAAACGATGATCACACGGCGTTCGAGCGGTTCGCGAGGCATCCGGATCTGCCGCCGAGCGAGCGCGGAGGGCCCTACTGGAAGTGGCGGTGCGAAGTTCGGCCAGGGTGCTCGCGCCATCGTTGTCGAGGCTTCGCCGGGTTCAGCGACGTGGCGCTTCAACGACTGGTTCGGTCAGCTGGACGAAGGCGTAGTCGCATCGATCGGAACGACGCCGAGCGCCGCGAACACGCGCTCCCGTAGTAGCTCCCACTGGTCAACGCAGCGGCCAGGGCGCATGTCAGCGGGTGGTGGCACCGCCCAACCGGCGCCGACCACCTCGTCCGCGCCGAACTGTTGGCGGGTCAGATCGATCTCGATCCCGCTCGGCAACCGGTTCCAGTAATGGCCCCCGATACGGACACCGTCGCGGTGCACGTCGGCCCGCATCAAGTCGCCGCCGATGAGCTCGCACAGCACGAGCGAGGTCGGCCCGCACTGGCCGCGAGCGGGATTCTGCGAGCTCCATGCCTTGAGTTCCTCAGGCATGCAGGTGTCGGCGCCCCACGCGTCGCGGAAAGCGCGCTCGATCGCAGTCAGCGTCCAAGGCGACATGACCGGCATTATCCGGCACCCAGCGACAGAACCCATGTCGCGCCGTACCCCACGTCCGAAGCGCCACCTATACGCCTGCTGACGCCCGCATTTAGCCGCGATGTGCTCGCACCGATCATGGCAAGAGGGACGCCAGCTCGTGGACGTGCCGATGACCAAGCACCTCTTGGTGGTGCTGTGCCGTGCGGTTACGCTGCGGGCGTGTCGTCAAGGGAGGATCTTGCCTTCGAGGCGGTAGTCCGACGGATCGCCGCTGGTCCGTACTTCGACGGCCTGTCAGCTGGCCCGCTGGCGCCACTGCGATCGGCACCGCCTGCCGCGGTCGCGGAGGCGGAGGACCTGATCGGACAGCCACTGCCGTCGCTGCTGCGCCGGCTCTACGTGGAAGTCGGCAACGGCGGTTTCGGCCCTGGCTACGGTCTCCTCGGCCTCCGCGACCTGCACCAGTCAGGCAGCACCAACGCGCGGAGCGGGCGCCGAGACGGTGTCCTCACCCTGTGCTACTGGGGCTGCGGTATCAGCAGTGAACTGGACCTCGTCGACGGCCAGGTGTGGGGCCGCGACCCGAATCCGGCCCCGGACGGCGTGTCATGCACGTTCCCGCAGCACATGACAGTCGTTGACTGGTTCTTGAAATGGGCGGAGGGCACCTTGCACCAGCCGTGGCTGGTCCAAGATCCGACGACTGGTGTGTGGCGGGGCGCGACCGACGCCGAGCACGCAGCGGTGCTCGAGGACATGTTCGGCGTCGGCGGTCCTGCGGACTGATCGCCGACCGCCGAAAATTCGCGGTGCCCCGACGTACCGACGCCACACTGGGCGACGCGCGCATCTGGCCGATAGCGCTCGGCAGGCTGGTGACTGTCGGGGTGAGCAGGACATGCGATCCGGCGTTGTCCAGCGTGTGGTTGGGCGGACACCGGTGGCCGGTAGCATCTGGGTATGCAATCGCGTCGGCACCGAATGCGCCAGCGGCAACGCTGGGACTCGGCACAGGCGTGGATCCGCTCCGGGGCGGCGGTCACGGTGAAGCACTACGCCAAGCGGTACGGCGTCGACAAGTACACGGCCTATGACGACCTGACCGCGCTCGGGGTCGCGTTGCCTGACTCGGCGCGGCAGTGGGCTCAGCGCCCACCAACGACCCCCTGCCGTACCGGCGGGCGCGCCACCCTCCCGGTCCACGACGAGTGGTGGATCGTGCTGGACGGCAGGTCGTTCTTCGTTGCGGGTTACACCTCCGGCGGTGCTCCCTACGGCACGTTCGCCGACGGGATGCCGCCATACGATCATCCGCTTTGAGGGCGCTACGAGGCAGAAACATGGGATGTCTGCCGTGATCGGCGCGTCGTGATCTGCCAGGCTGCGAGTCGATCCACAGTGGATGGACGATCTACGTGATTGTGACGTAATCGGGCCGTCGTGTCGACTCTGATCAAGGCTGTGAGCTGGACTCGACTGCGCGCGGACTACGGATCAGAAGGTTAGGGGTTCGAGTCCCTTCGGGCGCGCACCATCAAGAGGCGGTTGACCTGCGGAAACGTGGATCAACCGCCTCTCGTCATTCGTCCACTGTGGACTCAAAGTGTTCCGAAAGTGATCGGCTGTTTCGGAAGCGTCCAGACCGGTCCGGGCTGGTCGGCGCGGGTCTGTGCCGCCTGGTCCACCGTTCCGAAAAGGGATCCGGCGGGTGACGGCCGGTGGGCGGCATCTGACCGGTTGTGGATTTCGGGGCTGTTGAAGACCCATCAGGGTGGGGTGGCAGACGCGGTTCGATCTCGGTGGCCGGGCCTGCGTCAGGCTGGGGGCCGGGTGCCCGCCCGGTGTTGCCCGGCGGCTACGCCGCCTCGCCGGCTACGCCGCCCGGTGTCCTGCGGCGGAGCCGGTGCACTCATCTGCCGATGACAGTGCGCCCCCGGGCGGGGATGTTGGTGAGGTCGACTGGCCGGGACAATTCGTGAGTGGACGACTCAAGGATGCCGTGGCGCAACACAACGCATGATTGGGAAAGCACCGTGGATGCCGAGCACCTGGCCGAGGTTCGCCAGCATCCAGCGAGGTTTGCTCCCGGCGGCATGGTGCACCTGATCCTTGAGGTGATCGCGTATACGGCTGACGAAGCCGAGACCACGGCCGCAGGACGGTGCATTGTCACCCTGCACAGTGACGGCTCGGTGTCCGTTGCGGACAACGGGCGAGGAACCGATACCCGCTACGACGAGAAGGGCCGGCCGATCAAGAAGCCTGTCATGGCGACCAAGGATCTCCGGTACTTCGACTTCCCCGACGCCCAACGGCTCCCCGACGACCGCCCCCGGCGGGGCATGTCGGTCGTCGCGGCACTCAGTGCGTGGCTCATCCACACCAATCACTGTCGCAACGGGGCATGGACCCAACGCTACGAACACGGCATGCCCGTCACCGACCTGCTCCCCGTTCCCGTCAATGACACGACAGGGACGACCGTGCATTTCCTCGCCGACGCAGCGCTCAGTACGGCAGGACTGGTGTCAGCCCCGGAGCTGGTTCGGCTGACCCTCGCTGCTTGGCCCCATCTGACCGTAGAGATCGTGGACGAGCGCATGATCTGAAGCGATCCGTCCCGCGGCTTGCAGTCCGGTCGGGATCGCGCCCGCATCTGCCGCAGGTCTCGCGTTCTGTGAGGGGTCGCCGGTCGTGCTCGCGCACGCTTAGGGCCGCAGGTAGCGTTCGCGCGGGAACAGTTGGTGGAGCCGCGGCAGGCGCCGTTCGATCTCGGCTGGGCTGTCGGTGTTCCACGTCTTGCCGACCATTTGCGGTAACGGGCAGGCGCAGCAATGCGTCTGGCCTACCCGGCGTCATGGGCGTTTCTGGTTTCTCGCCGACAGCTGCGGCTATCGTGTCGGTCTTCGGTGGTGTCTGGGCTGTGACAGAGGAGTGGTTGACGGTGCGGCAGCCGGCGATGTTGTGGGAGGTGCCGGCGTTCCTCCCATACGTGCAGCCTCGGCTCACGTCGGCGGCGGTGCGTGCTGCGGAGCGGCAGCTTGGGGTGACGTTGCCGGCTACGTATCTGGCGATGCTGGAGACGCAGAACGGGGGCTATCTGCGGGCGACCTGGCCCGGGCTGCCGCACCGGCGGCTGGATGGGCTCGGCCCGAACTTCCCCGGCGTGACGGCCGGCCGTGCGTGGTGGCAGGCGCCGGATGCGGATGATGAGATGTGGGTGCCGCCGGAGCCGGGCCTGCTGGTGCCGTTCGACGGCGAGGGGCACTGGGATTTGTGTTGGGACTACCGCACGGCAGGTCCGCGCGCCGAACCAGCCGTCACCTACGTCGACGTCGACGCCGAGGAGCAGGTGGCGGTTGCCGGTTCGTTCGACGCGTTCCTGGATGGACTTGTGGACGAGGTCGAAACGACGGCCATGCGGGTGATGGCCGACATCAGCCTCGACACGTTCGGCCAGATCCTTGCCGAGGTGAGCGGCCACGAGATCGAGGACCAGGGCGATTGGAACCACGGCTATCGGGAGCTGCGCGCCCGACTGGGCGAGCAAGCGTGGCTCTGGGTGAGCCCGAACCGGGTTCCAGCAGGGTTCGACCGCGACGGGGCACACGTTGTCACGACGCCGGAGACCGCCCTGCGCCTGCCGGCCGATCCGGACTGCCACCTCATCGTCCAGTGCACTCCCGACGCCGCTGCCGCTGTGCAGGCGATGCTCGTGGCGGCAGGTTACTGGCACGGCTGACAGAGACGCGCCTGCGCTGCTTCTGCCGCCGATCATGCGCGCAAGGTTGCCGACCCGGTCAGGCCGTGTGACGAGATGGCAGGCGGTGGTCTGCGGTCGCTCTTGCCGATGAGCGCGCATCCAGGAGCGCTGCTCATCGTGGTAACGCGCTGTCAGGCGTCGCTCGGTCCGGGTGTCCAGCCGATGCGCTGGGCCCAGGCGTCGGCATTACGGATGACCTCCCACACAAACGAGTCCTTCGCCTCGACATAGCCCTGCCGGTCGTGGCGGAACAGCGCTGCACATCGGCGCTTCACGTCGGCGTACTCGGCGGCCACCGGGAGATGTGACCGCAGATAGTCGCGGAAGAGCAGCGGGACCTGCTGGGAGAAGCTTCCGAGCTGACGTACGTGGATATGCGTCCGGCGATGTCCCGGCGGTTCCCTGAAGTAGCGCTTCGTCCGCTCCGGGTTGTCGGCCCGGTAGATGTACCCGAGCCGCTCCAACGCTTCTCGGAACGTATCGACCGGTTCGAGTGATCGCACCGACACCTGGACGTCGATAACCGGCTTGGCGGCCAGGCCGGGTACCGCGGTCGAGCCAATATGGTCGATACGAACCGCTACGTCGCCGAGAGCGTCGCGAAGCGTGGCGCCCAGGTCAACAAAGGCTGCCACTCAGCCATGGTCGTAGTCGACGATCTCCACTGGACTCGACACTCCGCCATGATGCCACGCAACGCAGACCACGGAGTCGGCGCCGGAACAACCGACGAACCGGTGCGCACATCTGCCGCGCTGCGGGTGCGCAGCGGTCGCCGACCGGCCTCACAGTCTGTGATTGGAGCGGCGAGGTCGGGTTTCCGGTCCTGCCGATGTGCGCGCACCCGATCTTGAATGTGCCATAGCCGACTGTCCGTCGGCGTGGACATCAGCACGAGCTACGGTCCAGCATCTCCGGTACTGGCCGCCCTGCGTCCGTGTAATAGTGCCGCGGTGACCGACGACGGCCTGACCTCTCAAGATCTCGTGCCGGTGCCCGGTGGAACGTGGGCCGGCCTGCTCTTCGACAACCCGAACATCGGTCTGCCGACCGCACTGACCTGGAGTTTCCGGTTCCCGTTCGCCGAGGTGCACCGAGAGCACGACAGCAGTGACATCTTCTTGGACGTCGATTGGCTGCCGTTGCCCGCAGCCAGTTGGCGCATCATGACCGGCCAGACAGTCAAGACCCTCGGTGAACCCGCCGAGTCCAGCGTCTACTTCTTCGAACATCATCAGTACGACCTGATCGACCTGGAAATCCTCGAACAACGCGACCGAGACATCTATGTCCGAGCCACACTGACCGGCGACCTCGACGGTCTCGGGATCGACCCGATTACCGCCGACGCGTGGCTCCGTTTCAACGGCATCAGGGTGTCGGTCAGTGATGTCAGCACCGCAGAGGCCGCATTGGCCAGGCTTGCGGCCTTTACCGACATTGGTGGCCTGGACTCCCCGCCGGTAGCGATCCGCTCGGCGTTCCTTTTCCGGCCCATGGGCTCCTGACTCCGTGGTCGCCCGGCTCGCCCGAGGCACTGCGGCGTGCCCCGATCAGGTGTCCGGTCGTGCCGCCGTTCGCGCCCTGGACCGGCCGGCGCTCATCACAGACCGTCAACGGCGGACCGTGACTGAGGTTTCCTGTCTCGACGAGGGCAGCCCACTGATCGTGCTGCTGACGCGCAGCCCTTCACCAGAGGGGCACCCGTGCTCGAACAAGCCGGCGGAGGCGCTGGTTCCACCGAAGCCCTGGGACAGATGCAGGATCCTCGTTCATGAGCATGATCACCCAGTACGCTCGGTTGCGGCCGCGTGAACTCGTCGAGCTCCGTCGACTGCTTACCGAGGAGCCAAGCGACGCCCACGAGTACGCAAGCGACCTCGGCACGCGCAACGAGGATGAGGACACATCGTCCCGCGGCATGGACACCGACACAGCATGGGCCGGTCTGCAGTACCTCCTGGCCAAGCTGGACCCGCCCATCGACATCATCGGCGGCGGTGAACCGATCACCGATGATGCATGGCCTACGACTCGTCCCGCCTGTTCACCGCTGATGACGTGGCGCAAGCAGCCCACTTCCTCACCAACATCCCGTTCACAGCGCTCGCCCAGCACTACGCTCCCGCAGACCTCATCGCAGCCGACATCTATCCGGCGATCTGGGACGAAGACTGGGCTCTGTCGTACCTGGAGGACGCCTCCACGAGACTCGTCGCGCTGCTCCGCGCCGCCACAGCCGACCACGAGCCGATCCTGGTATGGATTTCATGACCGCCGCCGGCACGCGCAGCGCGGGCCGGTCGCCCAGGCCCACGCCCGAAGACAACCTCGGGGGCGTCCGCTCATGCCGCTGGCGCGGCACAGCGGGCCAGCGGCGGCCGTCACCGTCCGTACGCCTATCCTGCGGCGTGCTCCGTAGGTCGCGGCGAGGGTGTCATGCCGCCGGCGCGCAGGAGTTCGACGGTGCTGCGATGCCCGCCGATGTCGGCCCACTCAGCGGCGGTGTGCCCGCGCCCGTCGTCCTCCCGCAAGTTCGGGTCAGCGCCGCCGGCCAACAGCTCCCGCACCGTGGCGGCGTGCCCCCAGCAAGCAGCACCGCACAGCGGTAGCCCTTCCTCGCCCGTACCGCTTTCCAGGTTCGGATCCGCCCCGGCCGCCAGCAACACTCGGACGTTGTCCGCCATGTCCTGCACGCTGGCCCGGTACAGCGGCGTACTCCCGCAGCGGTCGGGCATGTTCGGATCGGCGCCAGCCCGCAACAGAGCAGCCACCTGCTTGGCATCGGCCCAACCCGCCGCCTCCATCAGGTACTGCTGCAGCTTCTTGCGCCGGCGCAGCTTCACGCCACCCATTGTGGAGGAAACGGTCGACTGCATACTCCGACCGAGTAGGTCGACTCGCCGCGGCCCACGCAACCATCACTGCACCCCGCTGCCGCCGTTGGTGCGCAGTCGCGGTGGGGTCGGCCAGCGCTCGTCACGGACCGTCATTGGATCGTAGTGACCGAAGCTTCCTGTCGTGCCGATGTGCGCGCATTCGATGTGAAAGCATGGCGACCTGTTTCGAGGAGGTCTCCGCCCGTGTGGTGGCATGCTGACGCATACCGGACAAACGGTCTCAGGCCGTCGGTGGACCCTGTCGTGTCGGGCTGGATCGACGCGCTGGAACGCGAGTGGGGTCTTCATGTGCCGCTCGCTGTGCGGGAGTGGTACTCGATACAGGGAGCAGTGGAATGGCTCGCGCGCCACAGCGACAACATCCTGGTCAGCGCCGCCAGACTCGGTGACCCGATCGACGGCCTCGACTACCTTGACGGCGGCCGGCTCGTCACCGAGACCGACTCGCAGTGCTGCTGGCGCTGGGTGGTGCGGCTCCGACCGCCACGGTACGACGGCGAACCGCTCTTTGACCTACCAGAAGCACCGCCGATCACCGTCGACGAAGACCCACCAGTCTGGATCATCGACCCCGACCGTCATGATCCGTTCGAGAAGCTGTACGCCGACCACTTTTCCAACTATGTTCTGACGTCAGTCTGGACGGCCCAGGCGTTCGGCAAGGACTCCTTCTTCACGGACGACGATCGCTTGCCAAGACAGGCACTCGATACGCTGCGACAGCGCTACCTCGAACTTCCCACGACATATGCCTGGGCCGGCAACCAACCATGCGACGCGGTGTACCGGTTCACCGGCCCCGCCCGCATCATGATCGCGGTCCGGGGCGAGACCGCCCTGTACACCTTCATGGCCACGGACAGCCAGCAGGAGCTTGCCAAGATCCGAGCCGTCCTCGACCTGTGAGGCCGGCCGCCATCGAACATCCGGACATGCCGCGGGTCGTGTGGCGGCAGCCACGCATGTCGCTTGTTCAAGCATCCGGCGTCAGGCTGTACCGCAGGGCCTTTGCAAGGTAGGGATTTGACTGGTTCGCCGGGTTGGGGATAGCCGCGCCCGTTGCGGCGGCCTCACGCGGCGAGCGCGGCCCCGTGGTGATCATGCAGTTGTCTACGCTGGATGATCAGAAGAAGGACCGCGCTCGTGGCGGCATCATCGCTGATTGATCGCCTCACCGTACGCACCCAGGGCGTGTCGATCGACCCCATGCAGACACGGGCGCTGCTGCAAGCGCTGGCCAGGGTGCCCGACCACGCGATCCACGCGGTGTGATACACCCGCTGCCGAGCCTGCTCGCGGTCGCCGTCGCCGCCGTGCTGGCCAGTGCCCGCTCGGTCGCCGCGATCGGCGAGTGGGTCGCCGATGTACCAGCCGCGATCCTCGCCGCGTTGGGCCTGGTCCGTGACCCATTCACCGGCATCCACCGCGTGCCGGACGCCACCACGATCGGCCGGGTGCTGGCCAGTCTCGACAGTGACGCGTTCGACACTGCCGTCAGCCGGTGGCTGGTGGGCCTGCACACCCCACCCGCCGGCCAGCCGTCGCGGCGGCGTGCCTACGCCGCGGACGGCAAGACCCTGTGCGGGTCCGGCCCGGCCGGGTCACAGATCCACCTCCTCGCAGCGGTCGACCACCACACCGGGGCGGTGGTTGCGCAGACCGCGGTCGAGGGCAAGACGGGAGTTACCCCCTGATCTTGGACACTTGAACCACGGGCCTTGAGGTCCGGGGAGATCAGGAGTCCTGGAACACCATGGTGAACAAGCACTATCCGGTCGAGTTCAAGGCTGACGCGGTGGCGTTGTACCGATCCCGGCCGGGCGCGACGATCGCGCAGATCGCCGATGACCTGGGCGTCAACCGCGAGACGCTGCGTAGCTGGGTTCGGCTCGATGACCAGCGGCGCGGCGGCGCTGACCGTCCGGCGGCGTCGGCGAGGCCGCAGAGCGCCGGCACGGTCGAGCAGGAGAACGCCGCGTTGCGGCGGCGGGTCCGTGAGCTGGAGGAAGAGCGCGACATCCTGCGGAAGGCGGCCCGGTATTTCGCCGGGGAGACGCGCTGGTGAACCGCTTCCAGTTCGTCGCCGACCACCAGCAGCGCTACGGCGTGAAGCGGTTGTGCCGGCTCGTCGGGGTTGCCCGCTCGAGCTTCTACTACTGGAAGGCCACGGCTGCGGATCGGGCCGCTCGTGACGCCGCGGACGCGGCCCTGGCGGTGCGGATCCGGGCGGTGCGGGCCGCGCACGACGGCACCTACGGCGCGCCAAGGGTCACCGCCGAGCTGCACGATGCCGGCGTGCTGGTCAACCACAAGAAGGTCGCCCGGGTTATGCGCCGCTACCGCATCCGGGGCCTGCGGCTGCGCCTGCGGGTGCAGACCACCATCGCGGACCCGGCCGCGGTGAAGGCCCCAGATCTGATCCGGCGCGACTTCACCGCTGCGGCGGTCAACCAGCGCTACGTCGGTGACATCACGTATCTGCCCGTCGGCGAGCGCGGCTTCCTCTACCTGGCCACCGTGATCGACCTGCACTCCCGCCGGCTGACCGGCTGGGCGATCGCCGACCATATGCGCACCGACCTGGTCATCGACGCCCTCGCAGCGGCGCAGCGCACCCGCGGAGACCTCGACGGGGCGATCTTCCACTCCGATCACGGCGCCCAATACACATCGAAAGGCTTCGCTGCTGCCTGCGCTGCTGCCGGAGTCCGCCAATCTATGAGCAAGGTCGGCAGCAGCGCCGACAACGCCCTCGCCGAGTCGTTCAACGCGACCTTCAAACGCGAAACCCTGCAAGGCCGCCGCGCCTTCACCGACGAGCGCGAGGCCCGGCTCACCGCGTTCCGCTGGCTGCACCGCTACAACACCGTCCGCCGCCACTCCCGGCTCGGACAACAATCCCCGATCAAGTACGAGAACAGCACCCAACCGGCACCGGCTACGCTGACCCAAGCCGCATAAACCCGTGTCCAAGATCAGGGGTCAAGGCCCGACGCCGGCCGCCCACACCGCCAGCAGCGACCCGGACCGGGTGTCGCACGCATACGTCGTCACTGCACCTCACCACGCCTCTCCTGCCGCCGATCACCACCGGCAGGTGCGCCGACGCGTCGTGTGCCGCGCCCAGGTCGCCGCGACCGTCGCGTCGCTGTCCGGCGATGCAACGGCAAACGGGCCGGTAGCAGGGTAACGGGTTGCCGCAGGGCGAACGCGGTGTGCATCCTTGCTACCACGTGCGCTCACCCGGCGCCTACGCTGACCCCGTCACCATCCGTCAGCACGGCAACGTCCGCCAAGCCGCAGGCCGACACCTCGGCGACCGGCTCATCGGTGGGATCAGCGGCACGCGGCGCGCACGATGCGTACGGGTCGGACGGGCTGCGGCGCGTCACGACGTGCGTGGCACGCCGACTGTCCGGGCCAGCGATACACTCGCCCGGCCCACCCCGCCGTGCGACCCCGGTGGCCGGCCATCTGTGAAGGGGAATGCCACTGTGCGGCAGCGTGCACCGTTCCGGCAACTCGTCGAACAGATCCTGGCCGAGTGCGCCACACACGGCATCGACGTGTCCCGCGCCGCCGTGGAGGACATGGTCGCCGGCCGGGTTCGGGACATGGCCGCCACGCTGCGGGTGCGCGAGGACACGGTCGTGCGGTCCTATCTGTCCACCATCGACCCCGCAGCATTCGTGGCAGCGTTGCGGCAGGCGGGCGAACAGGGCGCACGGGAGCTGGCCGACACCCCGCCAGCGATCTTGGATCTGGACAGTGTGGGCCGGCTGGTTGCTTCCCTCGGCCAAGCGGTGCGGTGTGTCAGCCTTAACCATCACACCATCGCGGGCGGTGAACGGGGCAAGTGGGAGGCGGTCGGCGTGCTCGACAACGCCGGCGACGGGCTGACGCTGATCGGTGCCGCTCTGGAACACGTCGAAGTCGGCGAGGGCCGGGTCTCGGTGCTTCTCAGCGACGAGGCCGTGGTCCGCGCCCGTCGTGGCCTGGCCCAGACCGTGCAGAACCTGCAGGCCGGTGTCTGGTCATTCGATCACGGACCGGACGTCGATGTCGGGGTTGCCGAACGGATGGCCGCCGACCTCGCGCTGCTGCCACCGGCCTGATCCCCACCCGCCGGTCGCACGCCACCGACCACCGATTCGGTCGGCATCTTCAACGGCAAACCGAATCGCGCCGCCTGCCACTTCAATGAGGCAGCCCGGTTCGGAAGCCCACCGCTGCCTCAACTCAACTGGCAAAGGACACCTACCATCCGCCCGCACCACGTGCGGTGCACGGGACTGCCGCAGCGGATCATCGGCCGACTTGTGGTCTGCTCGACGTTTGAGCCTGTGGCGGCGGGTATACCGTTACCGACCAGCCGAGCACCGAAACCCCATCGGTGGATCAGGGCTGAGAGGGCCGGGGGGTGAGATTCCCCCCGGCTACTCGCTTGATCTGCTTCTACCCGGTTGTTGGCGTGCCGTTTGACGTGGTGCCATGCCGAGGGGACCAGCTCGTCGAGGACGGTCGGGTACGTCGGCGCCGCGTCGGTGACGTGGTCGACCTCGACACCCCGCTCGAGCAGGAGTTCCTCGACGTCGCGGTAGGAGAGGTTGTACCGCAGGTACAGCCGGACGGCGACCATGATGACGTCGGGTGCGAACCGGAACCCTGCGAACGCCGGCCGCGGTGGGCAGGACCGGACGCCGACGGTTCGAGAGCTTCACTGTCCAAGCCTGCCCGACAGGGCAACGCTCAACGCGACGGACCCAATCAGGTTGCGATGCACGTCGCGTCGAGGGTGCGGGGTGCGCTCGCGTCGGTGAATGTGGCGCAGAGTGATTGGTTGATGTTACCCCTTGTGCAGTGATCGTCTCGGCAAGTAGTTTGCTGTTCGTCGATGCCCGGCTGGCGGGATCGGCGCACGGGGAGGCTTCATGTCGGCGTCGGCTGCTGGTCGGCGGGTCACTGTTGCTGCGGTGACCGGCGTCTTGGTTGGTGCGTTGCTGGTGGCGTTGCCGGCGCGTGCGGCGCCGGCGCCGTCCGGGCCGGCCGTGCCGGCGCAGAAGTCGGCGACGGTGTCGGCGCAGGGTGTGAAGGCGAAGACGGTTTCGCCGACGGATACGGCGGCGGCGTGGTCTCCGCGGTCGGTGACGTGGCCTGCGGCTGGCTCGTCCGTGGTGGACATTGCTGCACCGCCGTTGGGTGCGCGTGCGCGGGCGGGTGGATCCCCGGTGTGGGCGGGTCGGTCGGCGCAGGCGAAAGCTACTGGTTCCACGCCGTCGCGGTTGAAGGTCGAGGTGTTCGACCGGGCGGCGGCGTCGGCGGTTGGTGTGCAGGGCGTGCTGCTGCGGATGTCGTGGGCGGATGACGCGGCGGCGGTCGGTTCGGCGTCGGTGGAGGTGGACTACTCGGGGTTCCGGGACGCGTTCGGCGCCGACTGGTCGTCTCGGCTGAGCTTGGTGCAGCTTCCGGAGTGTGCGTTGAGCACCCCGACGGTGGATGCGTGCCGTCGCGCGTCGGCGTTGGTGACCCGCAACGACAAGGCGACTGGCCGGTTGTCGGCGGACGTGTCGGTGGGTGCGGTGACGGCGTCGAAGGCGGATCTGGCGGAGGCGTCGCGTTCGGGCTCGTTGGTGGCGTCGTCGCCGACGGTGCTCGCGGTGACGGCGTTGTCGTCGTCGGCGGACGGGCCGGACTTTTCGCACACGCCGTTGGCGGAGTCGGCGTCGTGGCAGTCGGGGACGCAGTCCGGTGAGTTCTCCTGGACGTACCCGCTAGCAGCGCCGCCAGCGCTGGGCGGGCCGGTGCCGGATGTGTCGTTGGGGTATTCGTCGAGTGCTGTTGACGGCCGGACGAATGCGAATGGGGCGCAGACGTCGTGGATCGGTGAGGGTTGGGGTTACGAGCCGGGGTACATTGAGCGGTCGTTCCGGTCGTGTGTGGATGACTACAACAACCGGATCGATGTGTCGTCGGGTTGGTCGGGGTACGGCAAGATGTTGCCGACGTTGGACTATGACGGTGACGGCAAGGTCGACGCGTTGGCGGTGGCCGGGACGGACATGTGGTTCTGGCGGAACACGTCTCATGCGGGTGCGGCGACGGCGGCGGCGCAGTTCGTGAGCAACGGCTGGAACACTGTGGACACGTTCATGGCTGGGGATTTCGACGCCGACGGCAAGGTGGATCTGGTCGGTCGGGCTGGTGGCAGTCTGTACATCTGGCGGGGGACGAGCACGCCGGGGACGTTCTCGACGGCGGCGCCGGTGGTGTGGTCGGGTTGGTCGGGGTACAGCACGTTCCTGCCGATGGCGGACTACGACAACGACGGCAAGGTCGACATCCTGGCGGTCAACTCGTCGGGGCAGATGTGGTTTCACAAAAACACGTCGACGCCGGGGAGCTTCTCGGTGTCGTCGTCGCTGCTGAGCGCCGGGTGGGGGTCCGTCAACTCGTTCATGGAGGGCGACTTCGACGGCAACGGCAAGCGTGACATTCTCGGCCGGTCCGGCGACGCGTTGTACCTGTGGCCCGGCAACGGCGCGACGGGCACGCTGAGCCTCGGTGCGGCGACGGTCTGGGGGACTGGCTGGGCGATCTGGGGCACGTTCCTGCCGTTGAAGGACTACGACGGTGACAGCAAGCCGGACATCATGACGGTGTACGGCTCCGACATGTACTTCCACAAGAACACGTCGACGGCCGGTGCGCCGTCGAAGGCGGCGAGCGTGTTCAACAGCAACGTCTGGTACTCCGTCAACCTGCTCACGGCGGGTGACTTCGACGGTGACGGTGTCACGGACATCATCGGCCGTGAAGGGGACACGCTGCGGGCGTGGCTGAACACGAGCAAGACCGCGGCGAGCTACGCGCCGTTCTTCTCCAACGCCACGTCGGACTCGTGCTGGCGGTCGCAGAACGCCACCGTCGTGTTTGGCGGCCACTCCGGCGAACTGGTGCTCGACGACGCGACCGGCAAGTGGCGGTTGGCCAGCGACGACGGTTCGAAGTTCGAGCTGCTGACCGGGGCCACGAACGGCGACAACGACGGTGAGCACTGGAAGCTCACGACGACGGACGGCACCCAGTACTACTTCGGCCTGAACCGGATCCCAGGATGGGTAGCGGGCAACACCGAGACGAACTCGGCGTTGCGGGTTCCGGTGTTCGCCAACCGCGGCGACGAGCCGTGTTTCAACAGCGGTTCGTTCGGTGCGTCGTGGTGCTATCAGACGTGGCGGTGGAACCTGGACTACGTGGAGGACCCGCACGGCAACACGATGTCGTACTGGTACACGAAGGAGGACAACGCCACCGGCCTGTTTGCCAACCCCGGCGCGACCGCGGCGTATGACCGGGCTGGGTACCTGAACCGGATCGACTACGGCACCCGGAAGAATCAGTCGCTGTCGACGCCGGCGCCGATGCAGATGGTGTTCTCGGTGGGGGATCGGTGCCTGGCTTCGTGCTGGTCGGGATCGAACCCGGTGACGGCGAACTGGCCCGACACGCCGTGGGACCTGAAGTGCTCCGCGGCGCCGTGCAACAACAACATCGCGCCGTCGTTCTGGACCACCAAGCGCCTGACCGGTGTGACGACGAAGGTCAGGGGCAGCACCGCCTACCAGGACGTCGACGAGTGGACGCTGACGCATCAGTATCCGTCGACCGGAGACGGCACGAGCCCGTCGTTGTGGTTGGCTAGCGTCACGCGTACCGGGAAGGTCGGCGGTACCAAGGCGCTGCCCACGATCACGTTCGGCGGGACCGCGTACGCGAACCGAATGGACTTCAACGTCTCCGCCGGTGTGCCGCAGACGAACAAGTACCGGGTGACCTTGGTCAACAACGGCACCGGTGGCCAAATCGTGATCGCCTACGACCAGACGGACTGCTCGATCGCCGCGCCGCCAGACCCGGACAACAACGACAAGCGTTGCTTCCCGCAGTACTACGCGCCGCCGCTGGCACAACCCGGTTGGTCGTGGTGGAACAAGTACCGCGTGTCACAGATCCTGGAAAGGGATCTCGTTGGCGGCAACCCCGACGTCGTGTACAACTACGCGTACAGCACGGCAGGCTCGTCGACGCCGGTGTTGTGGCACCACAACGACAGCGTGTGGGGCTCGAAGGTCTCCAACCGAACCTGGTCAAACTGGCGCGGCTACTCCACCGTCCAGGTCACCAACGGCCCGTCCACTGCCACCCGCGGCTACACCGAGTACCTGTACATGCGCGGCATGGACAAGGACCGCACCGACGCCGGCCTCTACACCCGGACCGCGACCATCACCGCGTCCGAAGGCGGAGCGCTCACCGACGACGACCGCCTGGCCGGATTCCTGCGCGAGGAACGCCACTACGACGGCCCGGCCGTCGGCGCGCAGCTGCTGTCAGCCACATTGAACGACCCGTGGCAGCAGCAGACCGCCTCCCGCACCATGACCCCCGCGTGGGCCGCACCAAACATCCAGACCGCCAAGTTCCTGCGGACCTCACGGACGCAAAGTCGCACCTGGATCGCGGCCACCTCGACGTGGCGGCGCACCGACGTGCAGACCACCTTCGACACCACCTACGGTCAGCCGACCTCGGAGCAGAACCTGGGTGACACGGGCATTGCCACCGACAACGTATGCACGTTGACCACCTACGCGCGCAACACCACCAACTGGCTGATCGACTACAAGGCGCAGGAACTGAAAACAGACTGTACTGCCAACCCGGCACCTGCGAACCATCTAGGCGGTAACCAGACGCTGTACGACGGCAACACTTCGGTCGGTGTCATCGGCACCCGCGGCCTGGCGAGCAAGACCCTGGCGTTGGACTCGTTCACCGGCGGCACACCGGTGTGGAAGCAGACCAGCCGGGCCGAGTTCGACGACAATGGGCGCCTGCAGGACAGCTTCGATGCGTCCGACGGCAAAACGATGATCCGGTTCACCCCGGCGTACGGAGGGGCCGTCACCGGCACCACGACGACGAACCCACTCGGGCACGTGTCCACCACGACGGTCGACGGTGTCCGCAACCAGCAGCTCACCACGACCGACGCCAACAACAAGACCACCACTCTCGCCTACGACCCGCTGGGCCGGCTCACCCAGGTGTGGATGCCGGGTCGGGCGACGAACCTGGCGCCGAGTCTCGAATACATCTACAACGTCCGGGAATACCCGAACCCCGCCAGTTCCGTGCAGACCAAGCGGCTCGGCCCGAACGGCAACATCATCAGCAGCTACGAGTTCTACGACGGGCTGCTGCGAGCACGCCAGGCCCAGTCGCCGGCGCCGACCGCCAACGGCGGCCGCATCATCACCGACACCAAATACAACGGTCGCGGCCTGGTCGCCAAGTCCTCGGTCGCCTACAACACCAGCGGACCCGCCGATGCGCTCGCGGTGGTTGCCGACAACACAGCGCTCAGCCAGCATCAGTACAGCTACGACACGTCAGGCCGCAAAACCATCGACGCCCTCTATGGCGCCGGCACCACCAACCCGACGTTCAAATGGCAGACGGCCACCACCTACGACGGTGACCGCACCACCGTCCTTCCGCCCGACGGTGGCAACGCGACCACGTCATTCTCGAACGCGCGAGGATTGACGACAGAACTGCGCCAGTACTTGAGCGGCACGGCCACCGGCACCTATCACGCGACCACGTACACCTACGACCGGCTCAGTCGGCTGACCCAGGTGCAGGACCAGTCGAGCAACACCTGGACCACCCGCTACAACCTGCGCGGCTGGGTCGACCAGAGCACCGACCCGGACCGGGGCACCACCAACACGGTCGCGTTCGACCTAGACGGCCGCCCGGTCACCACGACCGACGCCCGCAACATCAGCCTCACAACTGCCTACGACGCCCTCGGCCGCACCACCGGGCTGTATGACGGCATCGGAACGACCGGGTTCAAGCGGGTTTCGTGGACGTATGACTCCGTGGCCAAGGGGCAGCTGACCTCGTCCACCCGGTATGTCGACACGGACAGCTTCACCAGCACCGTCACCGGCTACGACGACGGCTACCGGCCGCTGGGTATCACCACGGTGATCCCAGCCAGCCTCAGCATGCCGTGGCTGCCGAGCGGCTCGTACACCACCTCGATGACCTACACGGTCGACGGGTCCGCGGCCACGATCACCTACCCGGCGGCCGGCAGTCTGCCCGCTGAGACGTTGACCAGCACCTACGACGACACCGGCAAAACGTTGACGTTGAGCGGGCTGGAGACGTACATCGCCGGCACGACCTACTACGCCTTCGGCGACCCGTACCAGCAGATCTACGGCTCAGGTTCGAAGCGGGTCCGGCAGACCACCGTCATCGACGACGCGACTGGCTGGCTCACCAGCGCCAAGACCGAGACCGAGAATTCCGCGAGCCCGAACACGTGGATAGAGCGCCTCGCCGAAGGCTACGGCTACGACGCCGTCGGCAACGTCAAGAACATCACCGAAACCCTCGCTGGGTCGGTCGTGTCCAACCAGTGCTTCGGCTACGACGCGCTGCGCGAACTGACCGAAGCGTGGACCACGACCGCAGTGACCTGCCAGGCCAGTCCCTCCGCAGCGGTGATCGGCGGACCCGACGCGTACTGGACCAGCTACCAGTACGCCACCGGCACCAGCAACTACAACAGCGGCAACCGCACCCAGGAGCTCCGCCACGCCATCGGCGGCGGCACCGACACCACCCGCACCTACACCTACCCAACGTCGGGCAAGCGGCACACGCTCACCAGCGTGACCGCCACCGGCGGCAGCACCGGCACCGACAGCTACACCTACGATGCCGCCGGCAACATGCAGACCCGCAACATCACCGGCAAGCCCGGCCAGACCCTGACCTGGGACAACGAAGGCCACCTCGCCACCGTCACCGACAGCACCGGCGCCAGCAGCTACATCTACGACTCCAACGGCACCCGCCTCGTCGCGAAGGACCCTGCTGGGGCGACGGTGTACCTGCCCGGGTACGAGCTGCGCAAGGTCGGCAGCACGGTCACCTGCACCCGCTACTACGGCGTCGCCAGCCGCACCCCGGCCGGACTGACCTGGGTCGCCGCGGACCACCACGGCAGCGGACAACTCGCCATCGACGCGGTCAGCCAGACCGTCTCCCGGCGCAAGACCGACCCGTTCGGCAACCCGCGCGGCACCGATCCGACCTGGCCCAACACCAAGGGCTTCGTCGGCGGCACCCGGGACGCGACCGGCCTCACTCACCTGGGCGCCCGCGAGTACGAACCGCTGACCGGCCGATTCATCTCCGACGACCCGATCACCGACTACAACGACCCGCTACAGGTCAACGGATACGCGTATGCCGCGGCGAACCCCGTCACCAACAGCGACCCGACCGGTCTACGGACCTGTTCCGGCCCGGAAGACTGCGGCCAGGGCCTCGGCGGCACCAAAGAGGACTACTCGCACGGCAACCCCTTCTGGGGCAGCGGCGTGGACAAGAAACACTCAGCCCAGAACAAGAAGATTTGCGGCGGCAACGGCAACTGCTACCGCGGCAAACCGCTTAAGTCGAAGCCCGGCAAGACCGTCCACGAACAGAACTGCGCCGGTATGACGGCTGCTGCCTGTCAGGCCTACGAGAACAGAGAGGCCCAGTTCCGCGCACAGAACCAGCAGCCCCCTGCCATGAACACTGCTGCCCTTGCCGGTTCGGGCGGATCGTCGAGCGGCTGCAGCTTCATCGGCTGCTTTTACTACGGACCAACTCAGAAGAAAAGTCCTCCTTCTCAGGATGATCTCGAGTATGTCCTTAATGAGATTGCAGTCTTTGCCACTGCTGGCTTCGGGATCGGTACCGCCGTCGGCTGTATCGTCGGAGGAATTCCGGCCGGCATCCCTGGCTGTGTCGCGGGAGGGGCGGTCGGGGCAGCCATCGGTGTAACGATCGGTGTCGTGGCCGGTACAGGCTACGGTGTCGGTCGGTTGTGGAAACGGAACGGATGGTGGCCCGCTTGCAGAGACTGGTTCTCGTGCTGACCTGATTTAGGAGGCGATCGGATGAGCAAGCCTCAATTAGCCGGCGCAATCCCTGCGAAGGTTTACCTCGTTGTCGCCGTGACCCTCGTAGTAGAATTCGTTCTCGGCTGCGTTCTCGGCATCGTCGGCGTGTCGCGGAAGGTCGCGATTGTGATCAGCGCGGTGCCACTCGGAGCGGTCGTAGCCTGGTCGCTCCTGCAGATTTTCCATCGAGGGAGAAACCACAAAGTGCGATGAATTCCCCTTGCAGCTGCGCTCCCACGCGAGTGGTGCTCAAGGTTGATTGAATGACAGCGAGTGATTGGTATCCGTGATATTTTGGCGGGTGCCGATCACTCGCTAGTCTGGTCGGCCAGAGTGTGCACCGAGCTGAAGAACCGCGGTGCCGAGGATGTGCTGATGGCCGCCTGTAGCGGCCCTCGGTTGCCCGCCGCGATCAACACCGTGTGGTCCAGGACCGTAGGACAGACCTGTGTGGTGCACCTGCGGCCCAACTCGTGCGGCATCGCCGCCGGCCAGCACCGCGACACCATCGCCATAGCGCCCAACCGGTCTGCAGCAGGCAGGCCGTAGTCGATGTTGAGCATCGGTTCCCGAGTCCGCAGGAACGTGGGGCGCCGGGGCGACGGGGTCCCAGCGAGCGTCAGGCCGTGGGGGAACGCCTGGGCCGAGGTCGTGCCGTTCCTGGCCCGCGACGACCTCGTCTTCGAAGGTCGCCTGAGGGTGTCTGATCGTCGAGCGCACCTGACCCCGCCGATGCCCAATCGAACCAAATATTCTTGGCATACCCCGTGCCCGGCAGATGCGGAACGACCGACTTTTCGTCATGATGTTGGCGTGGCCCCTCTCATCAAATTCGTGCGGTCCGCTGGCCAGACCTGGCCGGCCCTGCGCTTCACTGGCGCCGTGGCATTCGCCGGCCTCGTGGGTTTCGAGATGTCCGACCGACGAGGGCCGGTGTTGGGCGCGCTGGCCTTCCTGGTTTACGGGGTGCTGCTCAGCGCCTACGCGCTATCCATGTCACGGGTTCGGCGCTGGTCGGCTGAGCATCCTGTAGTCGACGCTACGGTGGTTGCGCCGCTGTCGTTTTTCGCTTTGCTGCTCGTTCCAGGGCTGCCTTGGTGGGCCGCCGCCGTGATTGCTGTAGCGTTCGCTGGGGTGTTTGTGACCGTCACGCTGTACCGGAGGAGATCCAATTAGGCGTGGGCTGCCCGGCACGGGCTAGCCGTTGACCTCGATGGCACGTTCGTAAGGTTCTGAGAGGACGTCTGATTCATATATCTTGTGAGACATGTGGATTTGGAGGTCCTAACAAAGTTGATCGAGGGTCTTCCGTCCTTTGTGGAGGATGATGATCTAACATATTCGGCCGTGAGGCGTGGTGAACAGCCGCCGTGGATCGTGCCGGACGGGCTGTGGCAGCGCTGCGCTTGCCGAAAATCCCTGTACCGTGCCAAAACTGCGTTTTAGGCGTGAGCTGAGGATTTGTTAGCGATCAGGCGGCCCGGTAATACTCGTTGATCACGCCGCCCAGGACGCGGCGTCTCCGGATCGGCTTGTCGATCGCGATGACCACGCCGGGGTCGTGGTCGGGTGGATGCTGATCCAGGCTCTGGTGTGGCCGGTGCCGGTCGAAGTGGTCCTCATAGTCGCGTAACACCGCACGGGCATGCTGTTCGTCGTAGATCAATACACGGTCGGTGCACTCCGCTCGGACGCTACGCACGAAGCGTTCCGCGAACGCGTTCGCCCTTGGCGTGCGCGGTGGAATCTTCACCACGTCGATGCCTTCGGCGGCGAACACGGCGTCGAAAGACGCGGTGAACTTGGCGTCCCGGTCGCGGATCAGGAACCGGAACCGTGTCAGACGGTCACCGAGGTCTATCACCAGATTCCGGGCCTGCTGGGTGGTCCAGGCAGCGGTCGGGCGTTCGGTGACGCCGAGGATGTGCACCCGCCGGGTCGTGATCTCCATGACGAACAGCACGTACAACCGCCGCAGCGTGATGGTGTCGAGGTGGAAGAAGTCGGTCGCCAGCAGCCCGGACGCCTGCGCGCGCAGGAACGTCCGCCAGCTGGTGTCGATCTCGCGAGGGGCCGGGCCGACCCTCGATCGGGCAAGGATGCGGCGGACGGTGCCGGCACCGACCCAGTGGCCGAGGCCGACGAGTTCACCTTGGATGCGCCGGTGTCCCCAGCCGGGGTTCTCCCGGGCCAGGCACAGGACCAGGTCACGGAGGTCGTCGCTGATCGGTGGTCGTCCGGGCCGGTTCGGGTAGGTCCAATGCCGGCAGACCAGCCGGCGGTGCCAGGCCAGCAGGGTGGCCGGGGTGACGATCCGATGCTTCCACAGTTCCCGCGGTAGCGCCCGGACCAGTGCCGACAACACCGCCCGTTCCGGCCACGACAGGCGCGGCCGACCGACCTGCCGCCGTAACACGGCCACCTCGTGGCGCAGCACCAGCAACTCGGCGACCATCGCTGACTCGCTCCGCGTGGCCTGCGGCAACCAGCCGAACACCCGCACCGCACTCAGGTACAACAGCCGAACCAACATGCCTCCCATCCTGCGCCACTGTCGCGAAACAGCAGCTCAGGCCCTGTGCGACGAATTTTGGCACGGTACACCCTGTGGCCGACGGTGTGAACGGGCTGACCTGGCGGAAGAGCCGGTCCTGCGCAAGTGCCGCCTGCGTCGAGGTGGCGCGGGCCGAGGACCGCTTTCTGGTCCGCGATTCGAAGAATCCTGAAGGCCCTCGCCTGGGATTCGGCGCCGACGATTGGGCATCGTTCATCGGGGCGGTGCGTGAGGGGCGAATCGAATGAGCCGGTGAGGTTGGGCGCTGCGGCGTCTTGAACGTTCGTCGCACTCAACCTCACCATTCGTTATGTCAAACGGACGTCGTGAGCGCGCCGGTCTTGATGCCGGTGATGAAAGCGCCCCACTCCGCCCGGTCAAAGGTCAGCACCGAGCCTGCGGCATTCTTCGAATCGCGGACGAAGAATGAGCTCGAGTGTTCTGCGACCTCGACGCATGCCGAGCTGGCACACGCCTGGCTTCTGCGCCACACAAGTGGCGCCACAGTAGGCTGCACTATACTTCTTTCCTCTCGGAAAAGGAGTCGACACCTCAGGCTTGAGGTGCCCTATCCCGCAGGTTCGCGTCCTGGGGAGTTATGAATGGCGAGGAGTTCGTGGGCGCGACTCTCGATCATTTCCTTGCTGTGGGTCTCGTCATACGACGCGTGCCAGATCTTGTCCCATTGGACAAGATGCCGCTGCAGACTGACGGCGTCGTCGATGATTTCGTCCCGGGTGGCGTTCTCGCGGTAGAGAACCGCATGGTCGAGATCCTCGGAGCCGAGATAGAAAAGATCCCAGTTTCCGATGGCGATGTTGAAGACGGTGAATGGTGCGACGCGAATCGTCAGCCAGCCCTCGTTGATGACGTCGAGCACGGCGGACAACTGGCGGCCCAGCACTTCCGGAAGGCCGAGGGTCCGGCGAAGCACTGACTCGTCGAGCAGCAGATGGACGTTGGGTCGGCCTCTTCGCTGCTCAAGGACCTGTCGACGCTGGGTCCGCGTCTCGATGCGCGCCGCGATCTCGTCTTGTGTGAGGTCGTCGACGAAGAACTCAAGTAGAACACGCGCGAATTCCGGGGTCTGCAGGAACCCCGGAAAATACGCGGAGTAGAAGAGCCGCATGGAGCTGGCTTCGGCCTCGTAGCTGAACCACTGCTTCATCGCCGGCGTCAGCATTCCAGCGTAGCGCTTGTGGTCCCACCACTGCTGCCGCTGCTTTGATGCCTTGGCGGCCTGCACGAGCTCGTCGACGCGTGCTCTGTCGCGAATTCCGAGGTGGCTCAGCAGAGGGCGCCGAACCAACATGCCTCCCATCCTGCGCCACTGTCGCGAAACAGCAGCTCAGGCCCTGTGCGACGAATTTTGGCACGGTACAGGCTGCGCCATGATCGGCCAGACGATGATCAACGTGAAGGCGTCCGGCGCCCGGACCCGGCTGTCGACGTTCCCGGCCGGGGTGTTCCTGCTGATCCTCGTCGTCGCGCTCGGCGACGTGGTCGCGGTCATCCCGATGGCCGCGCTCGTCGCCGTCATGATCGTTGTGTCGGTGTCGACGTTCGACTGGCACAGCATCGCCCCGGCCACCCTCAAGCGGATGCCGTGGGGCGAGACGATCGTCATGGCCACCACCGTCGGCGGCACCCTCGTCACCCACAACCTCGCCGTCGGCGTGGTCCTCGGCGTTCTTACCGCGATGGTGATCTTCGCCCGCCGGGTCGCGCACCTCGCGACCGTGACCAGCCGCCCCGGTCGCGACGGACGCACGCAGGTGTACGCCGTGCACGGCGAGCTGTTCTTCGCCTCCAGCAACGACCTCGTCGGGCAGTTCGACTACGCCGGCGACCCTGACCGGATCGTGATCGACCTGGCCGAGGCGCACATCTGGGACGCGTCCTCGGTCGCCGCCCTGGACGCGATCAGCACCAGGTACGCCGCCCGTGGCAAGACGGTGGAGATCGTCGGCCTCAACGAGCCCAGCGCCCGCATGCACGACACGCTCGCCGGGCGGCTCAAGGTGGGGCACTGATGGACACTGGGCCGATGACCGGACGACACATGCAGATCGGCGAGGCGGCGGAGCGGGTCGGGCTGAGCATCCGCACCATCCGCCACTACGAGGAAGTCGGCCTGACCGTGCCCTCCGCTCGCAGCGACGGCGGGTTCCGCTTCTACACGCAGCCCGACCTCGACCGGCTCGCCGTCGTCAAACGCATGAAACCGCTCGGCTTCACCCTCGACGAGATGCGTGACCTGCTGGACCTCCTCGACGCCCTGTCGCGGACCGCGGATGCTGAGCGGCGGGTCGTCCTGCTCGACCGGCTGACTGTCTTCCGTGACGCGGCCAGGGCCAGGGTGCAGGCGCTGCGCGACCAGCTCGACACCGCCGAAGGCTTCGCGCGGCAGCTCCAGGAGCACCTGGACATCCACCGCTGACGCCGCCGCCCGCCGCCTGGGGTCAGTCGCCGCCGGACATGGAGGCGCCCATGCCGTTGCCGGTGGTCAGGAACGAGGTCGGGGGCAGGGAGCCGTCGAGCGGGCGGGGGGACTGGGCGGTGACCGGGTCCGTGGTGCGGAACATCGACCTCGTCCAGGTGCCCTCGTCCCAGGTGTTGCGGCTGGACTGCACGGCGGCGTTGGCGCGGACCGCGGTCTCGTTGTCGATCGACACGGAGCTGCGCAGGGTCGCCGGGGCGTCGGTCACGGCGAAGCCGGTGGCGCCGTTGCGGAAGGCGGTGTTGTTGGTGAGCTGCAGGGCCGCGCGGTTGCCGCTGTCGGTGAAGCCGTGATGGACGTTGTCCCAGGCGGCGTTGTGGCGCAGCCGGTGCGCGGCCGCGGCGGGCGGGCTGCCGCCGCCGAGCGTGAAGCCGTTGCCGTTGCTCTGCCAGTCGCGCACGCCCCAGCGGTTGACGCCGTTGCCGAAGGCCCAGTTGTACTCCAGCGTCACCGGGCTGCGGAAGTCGCCGAGGTCGAAGCCGTCGTCGGCGTTGTCGAAGGCGCGGCAGCCGCGGATGAGGTTGCCGTCGCCGTCGCCGAACTTCACGCCCAGGCCGATGCCGGTCTGGCCCTGGTCGGCGGGGTTGCGGTTGCGGTAGAAGTCGCTGTCCAGGACCTGGTTGCCGACGGTGCCGTCGTCGCGCAGGGTGAGGCCCGACTCCACATTGTCGTGGACGGACAGGCGGCGGAAGACGTCGTGCTTGCAGGAGAGGCAGACGTACGCGTGGCTGCGGGAGCCCTTGATCTCCAGGCCCTGCACGGTCCAGTAGTCCGCCCGCTGGGTGATCGCCCACTTGTCGGCGGGGATGCGCGAGGCGTCGATCACGGGTGCCTCGTCGCGGTAGTTGGTGAGCGTGATCCGCTGCTCGGCGGTGCCGCTGGTCGTGATGGTGACCGGGTCGGCGGGCCGGTAGGTGCCGCCCCGCAGCGTGATGGTCTGGCCGGGCCGCACCAGCGCGACCGCCGCCGAGAGCGTCGCCAGGGGCCGGTCGATCGAGCCGTCCCCGGTGTCCGCGCCGGTCGGTGACACGAAGATCTCGCCGGTGGTCCGGGCCGGCGGGGCCGCGGAGGAGGCGGCCGGCGGCGCCGGGGAGGCGGCCGAGGGGGCGGCGGGTGCCTGCGGCGCGGACACGGCCGGCGCCTCGCGCCCGTCCGGCGTCTCGTACACCGCGTACGCGAAGCCGCCGCCCGCCACCACGGCCACGGTCGCGACCGCGGCCGCCTTGTGCTGGAACAGCTGCTGCAGGGAGCCGAGCAGGGATGTGCCGGGCAGCGCCGCCTTCGTGAACACGGCCGGCACGGCGACCGCGCCGATCCCGTGCAGCAGCCGCTCCGGCGGGATGAGCCCGTGCCGGTGGCCGCCGCAGCCGGTGCACTCGCGGACGTGCCGGGACAGCCGCTTGCGCCACAGCGGCCGGGCCACCCCGTTCCAGCCGTCGACGACGGTCGCGAGGCCCTCGCAGCGCGGGCTCGCCGCGAGGGCCCGGACGATCGCGCGGGCCGTCTCGAGCTGCGCCTTCATGCGCTGCAGGCGGACGGCGGCGTGCGGCTGGCCGATGCCGAGCGCGGCCGCGAGCTCGGTGCGGGTCAGGTCGCCGGCCGCCTCGTGCCACCACAGCGCGAGCAGGTGCCGGTCGCCGTCGTCGAGCCAGCGGGTCGCCTCGACCAGCTCGCGGCGCTGCCCGGTGAGCACCAGCTCGGTGACGGTGCGCTCGGCGAAGTCACCGGCCGGGTCGGGCACCTCGGTGAGCGCCTCCGGCCGGCGCGGGAACCCCAGCCGGCGGGCCTTGCGCAGATGGAGCTGGATCTCGCGGTACGCGATGGCGACGACCCACGAGCGGAACCGCTCCGGCTCGCGCAGGCCGCGCAGGTTGCGCACGACCCGCTCCATCGTCTCCTGCACGAGGTCGTCGACGTCGGCGTGGCCGTTCAGGGCCCGGCCGATCACGTTGTACACCAGCGGCAGGTGCGCGGCGGTCAGCTCCTCCAGCGCCGCCCGGTCGCCGGCCTGGGCCGCCGCGACGAGCTCGGCCGTCCCGACGATGGTCTCGGCCACCGGGCCTCCCGCCTGCGATGTTAGCGCTCCCACAACCGCCGCCGCATGGTTCCACGCCGCCCGGCGGGGTGTAAAGGGAGCGCCCTCGCGGCCAGCGGCGACGGGCGCAACTTTCAGAAAACACAGCGGTGGGCCCATCGCTGATCGCGATGAGCCCACCGTTGGTGGTGCCGGGTGTTACGCGACGGGGTAGTCCGCCAGGTAGATCGGCACGCCGATCATGGTGGTGTCGGCCGCGTTGCCCACGCCGTTGACGACGTGGTTGATGACGCCGGCGCTCAGGTTGACCGTCATGATGTGGTGCAGCTTGACGCCCGGGGTGTTCGGGGCCTCGAAGCCGTTCTCGGTCTGGATCGACGGGTTGTTCTGGTTGAAGACGTACACGCCCGCGCCGTACAGGTTGTGGGTCTTCACCTTGTTGTTGACCTTGTAACCGGCGTAGCCCTTGACGCTGCCGTTCATCCAGTCGGCCTGCGTCGGCGGGTCGTACGGCAGCTCGTTCTGGTACAGGATCGTGGTGCCGCGCTCGCCGTTCCAGACGGTGTTGTACTTCTGGAAGTGCTCGACGAAGAGGCCCGTCGCGGTCACGTTGTCGCCGTTGATGATGGCGCCGTAGCGGCCGGTGTTGGTGACCCAGCGCTGGTTGTCGCCGTTGACGCCGCCGGTGAAGCCCTCGACGCCGTGGTCGCCGCGCCACACCCAGGTGTGGTCGATGAGCACGTTGTCGCTGTTGACCTCGAGCGCGGTGTCGGTCTTGCCGATGTGCGGGCCGCCGACGCGGAAGTACACGTCGGACAGCGTGGTCGGGTTCTTCGGGTCGCTGAAGCCCCAGCCGTGCTCCTTGCCGACGCGCAGCAGGACCTTCGACTCCTTGAGGCCGGCGTCGATGGTGACGCCCGCGACGATGATGCCCGGGACGTCGGCGACGTCGAGCGGGGTGGCGCCGTTGACCGCGGTCAGCGTCGCGTGCCCGATGCCGAGGACCACCTGGTTGGGCCAGCGGACCTCGATGCTGCGGGCGATGTCGTACATGCCGGGGGTGAGCAGCAGGTTCTTGCCGGCGAGCAGCGCCAGGTTGATCTTGGCGACCGAGTCGCCCGGCTTGGCGACGTAGAAGTCCGACAGCGGGATGGTGCGGCCGGCGGTCTGGCCGTTCGCCCACGAGATGCCGCTGGTGTTCTTCTGCGCCGACGGGACGCGGACCTGGTACTTGCCCTTGGCGTCGACGAAGAGGTACGGCTTCTCCCGGCTGATCGGGGTCTGCGCGATGGTGGTGTACGGCGGGTTCGGGAACGCCGAGTCGTCCGGGGCGCCGACGACGCCCGAGAAGACCTGGTTCCAGACGCCGTTGGACCAGTTGTCGACCTGGCTGTTGCGGGTCAGCCACTGCTGCTGCGAGCCGTTGACGATCGTCCCGGCCTTCGAGTCGGCGATGAAGCCGCCGCTGGCGTACTGCGGGCCGGCGGTGCAGTAGTCCATCAGCGACAGGTTGCCGCCGGTGACGTTGAGGCGCCGCAGCGAGACGGCCTGCGACACGGCCCAGAAGTTGGCCGAGCCGCGGCAGCCGTCCTGGCCCTTGCCGTTGACGTTGATCGACAGGTTGGACAGCGTGCGCCAGAAGTTGACCAGCGCGAGGCAGTTGCTGGTGCCGCCGTTCTCGAGGCAGCGGTTGTACACCTCGACCTTGCCGTTGATGACGACGTCGCCCGGGTTGGCGCCCAGGCCGGCGATCTCGGTGTAGTAGCCGACCTTGAACTGCAGCGGCTGGTCTGCCGTGCCGTACGTGCCGGGCTTGAAGTAGTAGGCGTACCGAGCGGTACCCATCTCGTTGTCGACCTGCTTGGCGTAGGTCGCGTCCAGCTTCGCCTGGATCTCGCTGACCGGCGTGCTCGGGTCGAACACGGTGACGTTGGGGCCCAGGTCCTGCGACCCGCCGTTCAACCCGGGCGGGGTCGCGCCGGCCGCTGTCCCCATCGAGGCGGTGGCGGTCGTCAGCGCCAGGCTGAGCACGAACGCCCTGCCGACGTTGCGACGGCTCGACCACCGCCTCACGGAATGCTCGGACTGGATCGTCATACGGGTGCGTCCTCTCGATCGTGCGGGCGGGTGAGGTACACGGTGGATGGGGTGTGGGAGGAGCCGGCGGCGCATCGGCGTCCGCGTGTGAGAGCGCTCTCTCCAGCGTGTTGTTTCTACCGTGTAAATCCGCCGTGCGCTACGTCCGCGCGCCCTCGATTTCCACGAAACCGCTCGGCGGTCACGGGAAATGCGGACGTTCCGTGCGATCCATCCGGGCTGCGGCGATTTGTGAAAGCGCTCCAACGACCGGGTGAGACGGAGGGTGATTCTGCTGTTTCACCCGGTCCGGCCGGGATCGGTCATCGCTGATGGCCGCTACGGTCGTGCTATGTCTCCGGTGCTGGTCCGCCCATACGTGAGAGTCATCGCGCACCATCAGATTCCACCCGCGGCACACCCCAACAACGCACCGGCGGTGGCGCGCCCCGAACCGCCGGAATACCACCCACGGCATTCCTGGATGACCCTCGTGAATCCGGCACCGTCGGCATCGCCGGGCTCTCGGCCGGCGCACCGCCGGGCGGGGCGGCACCACCCCGCGTTCGCGTGGACGGTGCTGGTCGTGACGACCGCGACGACCGCCCTGGCGCTGTCGGCCGGCGACCGGCCCGCGACGTCCGCGCCCTCCGCGGACTCCGCGCCGTCGTCCGGCCGGCTGCAGATGGCCGTCCTCCCGCCGCCGGTCGAGGCGGGCCTCGGGTCCGCGCCGGCCGCTGAGTCCGGTACTGAGCCCGGCGCTGAGTCCGGTACTGGGTCCGGTGTCGCGCCCGCGGCAGTCTCCGGCGCCGCGTCGGGGCCGCTGGTCGGGTCCGCCGGGCTCTGCCTGGACGCGTCCGTGCGGCTGCGCCGCTGCTCCGGCGCCGCGGCGCAGACCTGGACGATCGTCGCCGACGGCACGCTGCGCACGGCGGGCCGCTGCCTGGACGCCTCGCTGCGGCTGGGCGCCTGCTCCGGTGCCGTCGCGCAGCAGTGGGACGCCGTCCGGGGCGCGCTGGTCACCCGCTCCTCGAAGCAGTGCCTGACGGAGTGGGGCGGCAGGCCGTACATCACCCGCTGCGCCGGCACGAGGCAGCAGCGCTGGCAGGTGCCGCCGGCACCGGCACGGTGAACCCGTCCACCGGCGCGACCGCCTCCCGCCGCGGCAGGGAGCGCCCGGTGCGCGGGTCGGCCGGCTCAGGATCCGGCCACGCCGGTGTCATGGTGGCCCGCCGGGGGTCCGGCGGGCCACCGCCGTCTCAGGACAGCAGCGCCCGGACGCGGTCGGCGCCGACGGCGAGCAGCAGGGTGGGCAGGCGCGGCCCGGTGTCGCGGCCGACCAGCAGGTGGTACAGGAGTGCGAAGAAGCTGCGCTGCGCCACCTTCAGCTCAGCGGTCGGCTTGGTGTCCAGCGGGAGGCCGGCCATCACCTTCGGCACGCCGTAGAGCAGGGTGGTCAGGCCGTCGAGCGACCAGTGGTCGTCGAGCCCGGCCAGCAGCAGGCGCAGCGACTCGCGCTGCTCGGCGGTCAGCGAGTCGAGCAGCGCCTTGTCGGGCTCGTCGAGCACCTTGGTCCGCGACTCGGCCGGCACCTGCGTGTTCACCCAGTGCTGCGCCCGGTCGAGCCTCGGCCGGACCTCGTCCAGCGACGTGATCGGCTGCTCCGCGTCGAGGTCGCGCAGGATCCGCAGGGTCTGCTCGGCCTGCCCGGTGGTGATGTCGACGATGGAGGCGAGCGTCCGGTACGGCACCGTGCGCGGCGTCCGGGGCAGCTCCAGCGCCGCCGTCCGGGAGGCCCGCAGGTAGGCGGAGCGGTCGGCGGGGACCGCGGTGCCGGCCGTGTAGCGCTTCTCCAGCGCATCCCACTCGTCGTAGATGCGCTGGATCTCCTGGTCGAACGCGACCTGGAACGACTGGTTGGGGCGGCGCCGCGCGTACAGCCACCGCAGCAGCGGCGCCTCCATGATCTCCAGCGCGTCGGCGGGCGTCGGCACCGCGCCGCGGGAGCTGCTCATCTTCGCCATGCCGCTGATGCCGACGAACGCGTACATCGGCCCGATCGGCTGCTCGCCGCCGAACACCTCGGTGACGATCTGCCCGCCGACCTGGAACGACGAGCCCGGCGACGAGTGGTCGACCCCCGACGGCTCGAAGATCACTCCCTCGTAGGCCCAGCGCATCGGCCAGTCGACCTTCCACACCAGCTTGCCGCGGTTGAACTCCGACAGCAGCACGGTCTCGGTGAACCCGCAGACGCACGTGTAGGTCAGCTCGGTGGTGTCGTCGTCGTAGGACACGACGGTGGTGAGGTCGGTGCCGCAGCTGCCGCAGTACGGCTTGTACGGGTAGTAGCCGGTCGCGGCGGTGCCGTCGTCCTCGCTCGCGGCGCCGGAGCCCTCCGCCGCCTCGGCCTCGGCCTCGCTCGTGCCGGCCGCGGCCGCCGCGGCGGGCTTCTTCGTCCGGTACCGCGCCAGGACCGCGTCGATCCGGGCGCGCTCGCGCATGGCGAGCAGGATCTGCTCGCGGTAGGCGCCGGACGTGTACATCTCCGTCTGGCTGATCCCCCGGTACTCCACCCCGAGCTCGGCCAGCGACGCGATCATGGCGGCCTTGAAGTGCTCCGCCCAGTTCGGGTGCTCGCTGCCCGCCGGCGCCGGCACGGCACTCAGCGGCTTGCCGATGTGCTGCGCCCACGAGGGGTCGATGCCCGTGACCCCCGCGGGCACCTTCCGGAAGCGGTCGTAGTCGTCCCACGAGATGATGTGGACCACGTCGTGCCCGCGCCGGCGGATCTCGTCCGCGACCAGGTGCGGGGTCATCACCTCGCGGAGGTTGCCGAGGTGGACGGGGCCGGACGGGCTGAGCCCGGACGCGCAGACCACCGGCTTGCCCGGGGCGCGTCGCTGCGACGCCGCGATCACCTCGTCCGCGAACCGGTCGACCCAGTCGTTGTCTGTCTCACTCGCCACGATCGTCACTCTTCCGTCGGCAGCTGCATGGAAGAGGCCCCCCACCAGCGGCGGGGGGCCTCTTCATCGACCCTGCGCAAGCCTACTGTCCGGTGGTGCGACCGCGCACATCCGTTACCCCGGCCACGGGCGGCGCTCAGGTCACCTCCGCCGTGTCGGCCACCCCGGTCACCTCCGCCGTGGCGGCCGTCTCGATCCGGTACGCCGCCGGCACCGAGGTGCCCTGCGCGGTCATCGAGAGCCCGAACGAGTCGAGCATGCCCGCGATGTACAGGATGCGCTCGGCCATCGGCGCCGGGTTGCGCAGCACCATCCGCCCGCCCCGGCTCTCCACGTGGCGGCGGCAGGCCATGAGGCAGCGCAGCCCCTGGGAGCCGAGGAACCGCACGCCGGCGATGTCGACGACGACGAGCTCCGGGACCGGGTCCGGCAGCGTGTCCGCCATGACGGTGAGCAGCTCCCGCGCCGTCAGGCCTTCCAGGACGCCGGTGAGGATCAGTGCGTGCTGCGCGTGGTCGCCGGCCGCCGCGTCGACCTGCACCCGTAGGAACTCTCGCCCTGCACCAGCCTGCGGACCGGAATGCCTCGAATCCACAGGAATGCCCTCCATGCAGTGGCGATCGTTCCGACACTACCGGCAAATCGGGCCGACGGCCGGATGTGTCACCCGATGGCCTGTCCGCCGGCCGTCCCCCCGGCCGTCACCGTGACGCTCAACGGGCCAGCTTGCGGTTGAGGTAGCGCTGCTCCGGCAGGCTCGCCGTGAGGCGGGCGGCGATCCGGTACTGCTCGACCGCGCCGTCCGGGTCGCCGCTGAGGTCGAGCAGGTGGCCGCGGACCGCGTACAGCCGGTGATGACGCTGCATGGCGGGGTCGTCCAGCAGCGGTTCGAGCATGGCCAGGCCGGCCGCGGGTCCGTGCGCCATGGCGACGGCGACGGCGTGGTTCAGGGTGACGGCCGGGCCGGGCGCGACCTTGCTGAGCATGTCGTAGAGCACGCTGATCTGCAGCCAGTCGGTCTCCTCGTAGGTCGCGGCCTCGGCGTGGACGGCGGCGATCGCGGCCTGCAGCTGGAAGCGGCCCACGTGCCCGCGGGGCAGGGTGCGCTCCAGCAGCTCGACGCCCTCGGTGATCAGGTCGTGCCGCCAGCGGAGCCGGTCCTGCTCGGCGAGCGGCACGAGGTCGCCGGCGGCGTCGACGCGGGCGGCGGACCGGGCGTGCGTGAGCAGCATGAGGGCCAGCGCGCCGGCGACCTCGGCGTGGTCGGGCAGCGCGGCGTGCAGCTGCCGGACGAGCCGGATCGCCTCCTCGGCGAGCTGCACGTCGAGCAGCGCCTCGCCCGACGTCCGCGCATACCCCTCGGTGAAGACCAGGTGGCACACGTCGATGACCGCGGCGACCCGGTCGGGCAGCTCCTCCGGCGACGGCATGACGAACCGCGCACCGGCCTGGCGCAGCGCGATCCGCGCACGGCTGAGGCGCTGCGTCATCGTGCGGGCCGGCACGAGGTACGCGGCCGCGATCTGCTCCACGCCCAGGCCGGCCACCGAGCGCAGGCAGAGCGCGACCTGCGACGGCCGGGTCAGCGCCGGATGGCAGCAGAGGAAGAACAGCCGCAGCGTGTCGTCGCTGTCCTCGGTCGTCGCCTCCTCCGTCGTGGCCGGGCGCTGGGCCGCGTCCAGCGTCTCGCGCCGGGTCCGGGCCGAGTCCGCCCGGGCCCGGTCGATCAGCCGCCGGGAGGCCACGGTGATCAGCCAGGCCCGCGGCGAGTCGGGCACCCCGTCGACGGGCCACCGGGCGGCGGCCACCTCGGCGGCGTCCTGCAGCGCCTCCTCGCAGTCGCCGAGGTCGCCGTACTTGCGCAGCAACGCCCCGAGGACGTGCGGCGCCTCCCGGCGCCACACGTCACCGAGCACCGAACCGGTCATTGGTCGTCGCCGCCGGGCCACATCATCGGGCGCAGCTCCACCGTCTCGTCCGGGCCGGAGAACCGGGCGGCGACCGCCTCGGCCCGCGCCTGGCTGTCGACGTCGATCAGGAAGAAGCCGGCGAGGTGCTCCTTCGCCTCCGAGTACGGCCCGTCGCTGGCCAGGGGCTCGCCGTCGCGCCACCGGTACAGCCGGGCGTTCGCCGGGTCGCCGAGCGCCTCGCCGCCGAGCAGCTCGCCGTTGGCCTGCAGCTCGGTCATCACCTGCTCGAACTCGGCGTTCAGCCGCTTGCGGACCTCGCCGGGCAGCGCCTGGTGGGCCGCGAGGTAGTCGCTCGTCGGGTGGCCCCAGGGCTGCGGGTTCGAGTGGATCAGGATGACGTACTTCATCGGGCTCTCCTCGCGTGTACGACGGCCGTTCCGTCGCTCGCCTGGTACGTCGGAGCGCCGCCTTCGATGTCTACATCCTCCACGGAAGTTTTTTCGGGCATCGCGCCGATCGCGGCTGGTGAGCTGAACGTGTTCACTAGCACACGAAGAGTGCTGGCCACCTGTCGAAGAGCCTTATTACCTAATTTGCTCCGGAAAGTACAACACCGCCCTACATTGCTAGGAGATGGCGCGTCGGCACCGTAGCTGGCGCCTCGCAACGGGGGGTTGGACGCAATGATTCAAGTGAGCAAACCGCGCGACCGCCGGGCAGGGCCCAGACGCGGCCTGCTCGGCTCGGCGGCTGTTCTGACACTGACGGCGGGCTCCCTGTTGGTGGCCCAGCAGCCCGCCTCGGCGGCGGTCCTGGCCAGCGTCACCGCTGTGTCGGCGCTGGGTCCCAACGAGACGCTGATCGTCACGGTGACCCCGGACGAGACGAACGCCACGGACGTCAACACGAGCCCTGCCTACATCGTCAACGCGGACGGCCCGGACGCCGGCTCGTCGCCCGACCAGTCCTGCCAGGTCGCCGCGAAGGCCGGCGGGCCCTGCACGCTGACGGGTCTGATCGCCGGCACGACGTACACGATCACCGTCGACCCGCAGGGTGGCACGCTCGTCGCCGACGCCACCGCGACCGGTGTGATGACGCCCGTGCTGGCCCCGCCCACCATCGGCACCCCGGTCGCCACGGGCAAGACCGGCGAGGTCAACGTGGTGTGGACCGGCGCGGCGAACGCCTTGTCCACCGTCGCCAACTACACCGCGACGGCCTACCTCGGCGGGGTCTCGACGGGCAAGACGTGCACGAGCGCGACCAACGCGCTGAGCAACAGCTGCAAGATCAGCGGCCTGACCGACGGTACTGAGTACACGTTCAAGGTCGTGACGAACGGCGCCAACTCGGTCCCGAACTCCGCGGCCAGCAGCGCCAGCGTCGGCGCCACGCCGGGTGTCGGCCCCGAGGCGCCGGTCGACGTGGTCGCCGCCACCACCTCCGCCGGCGTGCCCACCGTGTCGTGGGGTGCCTCGCCGACCGAGGGCGTCACCTACGCGGTCGCCGCGTTCAAAGAGGGCGTCGCCATTCCCGGCATCACGTGCCCGGTCGTCGCCGGATCGATGGCGGTGACCTGTGGTGGCACCCCGGTCGCGCCGGGCTTCTCGTACGAGTTCGAGGTGACCGCCACCAAGGACGGGCTCAGCTCGGACCCCGCGAAATCCGGTGCCATCTACATCCTGGGCACGGTGAACGACCCCACTGACGTCACCGTGACCGGTGGCGACGGCGAGGCGACGCTGACCTGGGTCGCGCCCACGTCCGGCACCGTCGCCAAGTACCGGGCCGCCGCGATCAGCGGTGGCGGCGTCGTCAAGTTCTGCATCACCGACCAGCTGACCTGCAAGGTCACCGGTCTGACGAACGCGACCGTGTACACCACGGGCGTCATGTCCATGAACGCCAACGGCACGGCATCGGCCGGCGCCGCCTCCACGCCCACGACGGTCACCCCCGCCGTGGTGCCGAAGCCGGCCCCGCCGGTCGTCACCCCGCCGGCCGACGACGACGTCTCCGCCACCTCGGCGACGCTCGCCTGGACCGCGGCCGCTCCCGTCGGTGGTGCCGCCGTCGTGTACTACGTCGCGACCGCCACCCCGTCCGAGCCCGCCCAGGCCAGCTCCGGCGCCCTGAGCTGCACCGCGGTCGCCCCGGCCGTCACCTGCACGATCAACGGCCTGGCGGCCGGCACCGCGTACGACGTCACCGTCGTCGCCTACGCCAGCCCGACGGCGTACAGCACCGCGGCCACCACCACGATCACCACCAAGGCCGCCGCGCCCGGCACCACCGGTGCCATGAGCGGCCCGATCATCGCCAACAGCGACGGTCTGCAGCAGATTTTCGCCCGTGGCGGCGACAACAACCTCTACACCAGCGTCCAGGCCGCCGACGGCACCTGGGGCGCGTGGACCAACCTCAGCGGCCTGATCTTCAGCGACCCGGTCGCGATCAAGAACGCCAACGGCCGGATCACGGTCTTCGCCATCGGCGGCGACCACGCGATCTGGTCCCGGCTGCAGAACGCGGACGGCTCGTTCGCCTGGTGGACCCGCCTCGGCAACTGGATGTACGCGAACGACATCGAGACCGCGCAGAACGCCGACGGCACCGTCGCGGTGTTCATCCGGGGCACGGACGGCAACCTGTACTCGAACACGCAGACCGACGCCGCCGACCCGAGCCAGTGGAGCGGCTGGACCAACCTCAGCGGCCTGATCTTCAGCAACCCGACCGCCTTCACGCGGGCCGACGGGATCATGGAGGTCTTCGTCGTCGGTGGTGACGGCAAGGTCTGGCACCGCGTCCAGTCCGCGCCGAACTCCGGCACCTGGGACTGGTGGACCCACGTCTAGGACGCGGCCTGGCAACACGTAGCGGCGGACGCCCCGGGGCCCTCCCCCGGGGCGTCCGTCTGCCCGGACCCCCGGCATGATCGAGCCATGCGCGTCACGACACTGGGGGAGCTGGCCGTCGACGGCCGGCCGGTGAAGGGCGCACGGCTGGCGGCCGTGGTGCGGGCGCTGGTCGAGGCGCGTGGGCGGGCGGTGTCCGTCGGCGCGCTCGTCGACGCCGTCTGGGACGACGGCCCGCCCGACGACGCGCCCGGCGCGGTGCAGGCGCTGATCTCCCGGGCCCGGCGGCTGGGGCTGCCGATCGCCGCGGCCCCCGGCGGCTACCTGCTGCCCGCGAGCGCCGTGGAGGTCGACGCCGTCGTCGCGAGGTCGCTGCTCGACGACGGCCGGAAGGCGCTCGACGCCGGCGACCACGAGCGGGCACGGGAGGCGGCCCGTGCGGCGCGGGCGCTGTTCCCCGAGGTGCCGGACCGCCCGACCCCGCTCCTCGCCGACGTCGCCGGGCTCGCCGCGGAGGCCGCCCTCGCCGCCGGCGCGCCCGCGGACGAGACCGATCTGCGCCGCCTCGTCGCGGACCAGCCGCCGCACGAGCCGTCGGCGGTGCTGCTGGTGCGGGTGCTCGCCGCGCAGGGCCGGGACGCCGAGGCCCTCGACGTCGTGGAGCGCCTGCGCGCCGCCCTCGCCGACGGCTACGGCGCCGACCCGTCCGCGGCGGTCGCGGCGGTGCACGTGGCGCTGCTCCGGGGGGAGCTCGCCCCGCGGGCGGAGCCCCGAACGGCGCTGCCGGCGGGCTGGCGGCGGGCGGTGACAACCCTGGTCGGGCGCGACGGCGACGTGACCGCGGTGCGCGCGGCCCTGGCGTCCGCGCCGCTGGTGACCGTGGTCGCCGCCGGCGGGGCCGGCAAGACCCGGCTCGCCGCCGAGGTCGCCCGGCTGGCCGTGACCGAAGGGCGGCCCGTCCACGTGGTGGAGCTGGCCGCCCTGCGCACCGACGCGGACGTCCTGCCCGCCGTCCTCGCCGCGGTCGGTGCGGCGGACCTCGCGGCCGGCACGGCGGAGTGGCGGGCGCTGGGTTCGCGGGAGCGGCTCCGGCTGGCCGTACAGGAGCTGCGCGGTCTTGTGGTGCTCGACAACTGCGAACACGTCCTGGACGGCGCCGCCGGGGCCGCCGCGGAGCTCACGGCGCTGGCCGAGGCGCCGGAGCTCGCCGTGCTCGCGACCAGCCGGGCGCCGCTGAGCCTGCCCGGCGAGGTCGTGCACCGGCTCGGGACCCTGGCGGACGACGCCGCGCTCGACCTCCTCGACGCGCGGGTCCGGGCCGGCGGCGGCGTGCCGGCCGACCCGGACCGGGCCCTGGAGCTGTGCCACCGGCTCGACAACCTGCCGCTCGCGCTGGAGCTCGCCGCGGCCCGGCTGCGGCACATGCCGATCGACGACGTCCTGGCCGGGCTCGCCGACCGGTTCGGGCTGCTCGACGCCGCGCTGCGCGGCCTGCCCGACCGGCACGCGAGCCTGTGGGCGCTGGTCGACTGGAGCCGCGAGCTGCTCGGCGCCGCAGACCGGGAGCTGCTGGAGCGGCTGGCGGTGATCCCGGCGCCGTTCACCGCCGCCCTGGCGGGCGCCGTGGTCGGCGGCCGGGACGTCCGCCGGGGGCTGGCGACGCTGGTCGAGCAGTCGCTGCTGGTCCTGGACGCGGGCGAGGACGGTGCGCTGCGGTACCGCATGCTGGAGACGGTCCGCGAATACGGCGAGGTGCGCCTCGACGGCGCCGGCACCCGTGACGCGGCGATGGAGGGCCTGGTCCGGTGGGCGGCGGCCGAGTCCGCCGACCTCGCCGCGCGGTTCCGGTCCCCGGCGCAGCTGCCGGCGTTCCGGCGCTGCTCGGCCGAGCAGGACAACCTCGTCACGGCGCTGCGCTGGGCGCTGGAGCACGAGGACGACGCCGCGACCGTCGACGTGATGCTGCCGCTGGCCCACCTGTGGACGGTCCGCGGCCTGCACGCCGAGGTCGTCGCCTGGACGCTGCGGGTGTTCCGGGTCGGCGACCCGCTGGCGCGGCGCCGCTTCGCGCTCGCCTCGGTCGACGCCGATCGGGCCACCTGGCTGTGCCTGTTCACCGGGCTCAACGCGTTCGTCCGGGACACGACCCGCCTCTTCGCGCTGGTCCTGCGGATGCTGCGAGCCCTCGGCACGCGGCGCGCGGAGATCTCGGACCGGGCGTGGACGCTCGCCTCGATGGTCCGGCGGCTCGCCACGCCCTACCTCGACCACGCGGCCGGCGCGACCGCGCTCATCGCGGACCCCGACCCCTACGTGCGCGGCTTCGGCTACTACTTCCGGGCCACCGTCAACGAGAACCTGGGCGCGCTCGCCGAGTCCGTCGCCGACGCGACCGACGCGTACCGGTGCTTCGAGGAGGTCGGCGACCACTGGGGGATGGGCACCGCCGCGCAGAGCATCGGCGCCCGCGGCGGCCCGGGCGCGCACGAGTGGCTGCGGCGCAGCGAACGGCACATGGACCTGCTCGGCGCCACCGAGGACGTCGGCTCGATCCGGGTGATGCTCGACGCGCGGGCGGCGTTCGGCGGCGACGCGGCCGCGGCGGAGCGGCTCAGGGCGGTGGCGGGCTCGCCCGACAGTCAGGAGCACGACGCCGGGCTGGCGTCCCTGGTGCTCGCCCAGCTGGCGATGGCGCACGACGACCACCCTGCGGCGCTGGCACACATGACGCGGGTCGTGGCCCTCGTCGACACGATGGAGCCGGTCGTCCCGCAGCTGCGGGTGCTGTACCGCAGCGCCGTGGCCGTGCTGTGCCTGGGGCTGGACGACGCCGACCGGGCCGCCGCGTTGCTGCTGCTGGCGTGGGACGAGGCGCTGTCCACGCAGGACGTGCCGATCCTGGGGGCGTGGGCCCTCGCGGGGGCGGCGCTGGCGGCTCATGGCGGGCTCGGTGCCGCCGACGAGCTGTGGACGCTCGGGCTGCGGGTCGGCGGCAACCCCGAGCACCTCTTCCCCGGCGGCGACTTCCCCGTCGGCTCTGGTGGCTCTGGCGGCTCCGTCGGCTCCGTCGGCTCCGGTGGCTCCGGTGGCTCCGGTGGCTCCGGCGGGGACGGCGGGGACGGCTGGGGATGGCGCGAGCGGCCGGTGACCGAGGCCACCGACCGCATCCGCGCGCTGATGTCAGACCTTCTTGCGGTAGGCGGCTAGCGCGAGGGGCATGAACACCGCGACGAGGGCGGCGCACCAGCCGAGCGTCCACCACACGTGGTCGCCGACCGGGGTGCCGAGGAACAGCGCCCGCATCGACTCGACCAGGTGCGTCAGCGGGTTGACCTTCACGAACCCCTGCATCCAGCCCGGCAGCGTCGCCACGCCGACGAACACGTTCGACGCGAACGTCAGCGGCATGATCACCAGGAAACCGACGCCCTGCACCGCGCCGGACGTGCGCACCAGCATCCCCACGAACACCAGCGCCCAGCTCAGGCACAGGCCGAACAGCACCGCGAGCAGGCAGCCGGCGACCGCGTGCACCGGGCTGGCGTGCAGCCGGAACCCCATCAGGTAGGCGAACGCGAACGTCGAGATGCTCACGACGACGTACCGGACGACGTCGCCCAGCACGGCGCCGATGAGCGGCGCGGAACGGGCGATCGGCAGCGACCGGAACCGGTCGAAGATGCCCTTCTCCAGGTCGCTGTTGAGGTTGACGCCGATCGAGATGGCGCCCATCGCGACGGTCTGGGCCAGGATGCCCGGCATGAGGAACTGCAGGTACTGGTGCGTGCCGCCGGCGACCGCGCCACCGAAGATGTACACGAAGATGACCATGAACAGGGCCGGCTGGACCGTGACGTCGATCAGCGCCTCCGGGGTCCGCCAGGTCTTGATCAGGCTGCGTTTCGTGAGCTCCAGCGAGTGGCGTACGCCTCGGAGCGGGCCCTTGTGGATCCTGTTCTCGGGCAGGACGGCTACGGCGGTCATGCGGCGACCTCTTCCTTGGGCTTGCCGGTCAGGGTGAAGAAGACCTCGTCGAGGCTGGGCAGGTGCATCGAGAGCTCGGTGACGGCGATCCCCGCCGTGGCGAGCCGGGCGACGGCCTCGGTGAGCGCCTCGTCACCGGCGACCGGCACCGACAGGACGCCCTTGCGGGTCTGCTCGGCGGTCTGCCCGCCGGTGGCGACCGCGGCCAGGATCAGCCCGGTCTTCTCCAGGTCGGCCGGGTCCGTGGGGCGCACCTCGAGGGTCTGCCCGCCGACGATCCGCTTGAGCCGGTCCGGCGTGTCGTTGGCGATGACCCGCCCGTGGTCGATGACGGTGATCTCGTCCGCCAGAGCCTCGGCCTCCTCCAGGTACTGCGTGGTCAGCAGCACCGTCGAACCGTCGCGGACCAGGGTGCGCACGACGCCCCACATGTCCTCGCGTTTTGACGGGTCCAGGCCGGTCGTCGGCTCGTCCAGGAAGATCACGTCCGGCCGGCCGACGAGGCTCGCGGCCAGGTCGAGCCTTCTCCGCATGCCGCCCGAGTAGGTCTTCGCGGGCCGGTCCGCGGCCTCGGTCAGGTCGAACCACTCCAGCAGCTCCGCGGCCCGCGCCTTCGCCGCCGGCTTGCGCAGGTCGAGCAGCGTGCCGAACAGCACCAGGTTCTGCCGGCCGGTCAGGTCCTCGTCGACGCTCGCGTACTGGCCGGTCAGCCCGATCCTGGACCGCACCCGCTGGGCGTCGCGGACGACGTCGGCGCCGCCGATCCGGGCGCTGCCGGCGTCCGGGCGCAGCAGCGTCGACAGGATGCGCACGGCGGTGGTCTTGCCCGCGCCGTTGGGGCCGAGCACGCCGTGCACGGTGCCCCGGGGGACGGCGAGGTCGACGCCCTGCAGCGCCCTCGTCTCCCCGAACCGCTTGACGAGGCCCTCGGCCTCGACCATCAGATCCGTCATGCCACCACCGTGCGCGGCCCCGCTGACACGGGACCGACACGGCGCCGACACGACTTTTGAACCCCGTGCCGGGCGGCGAGCATCTTCATGTGTGACGCCGGTTGGTTTTCGTGGAGGTCACCCTTGCGCGCCGAACAGGAGCACGAGTACGTCGAGTACGTCCGGGCGCGGATCCCGCGGCTGCACCACGTCGCCTACCTGATCCTCGGTGACGGCGACCGGGCAGACGACGCCGTGCAGAACGCGCTCACCGTGCTGTACCGCCGCTGGCACCGCATCTCGGACGTGTCGAACCTCGACGCGTACGTGCACACCATGGTCGTCCGGGCGTGCCTCGCCGACCGGCGGCGGCCCTGGTCGCGGGTCCTGCTGCGGGACGCCGCCCCGGACGGCCCGGTGGCCGGCGGCGAGGGGCGGGTCGACGAGCGGCTGCTGATCCGGCAGGCCCTCGACCAGCTCCCGGAGCGTCAGCGGGTCGTCGTCGTCCTGCGCTTCCTGTGCGACCTGCCGGTCGCCGAGGTCGCCCAGCTGATCGGCCGCTCCGAAGGCACGGTCAAGAGCCGCACCGCCTATGCGCTGGCCGCCCTGCGCCGCGCGATCCCCTCGACCACCTGGAGCGCGTCATGATCGACGAGCAGCTTCGTGACTACGCCCGGCGTACCTCCAGCGCCTCGCGCCTGCGCGCCGAGGACGTGCTGGTCCGTGCCCGCCGCTCCCACCGGCGCCGGCAGGTCGCTCTGTCGGCGTTTTCCGCTTTTGTACTGGTCGCAGTCGTCGCCGTGGCCCTGCGGCCGTCCGGGGCCCGGCCACCCGTGCCGGCGATCACGGGTGCCGCGCCGGACGGCTGCTCGGTGCGGTCCCTGCCCCTGCCCGCCGGCATCACCGGCGGCTCCGTCATCGCCGCGGACCCGACCGGCCGGTACGTCCTCGGCGTCCCCTTCCCGAGCGACGACATGGCCCCCGCCGTGACGATCCTGTGGACCGACGGCACCCCCCGGCTGCTGCCGACCGGCTTCGCCGGGACCGCCGTGAACGCCTCCGGCCTCGTCGCCGGCATCAGCGGCCGGCTGGAGGACCGCCGGGCCGCCGTCTTCCGCGACGGCGCCGTGGTGGACCTGCCCGCCCCCACCGGAGCGACCTTCTCCGAGGCCGTCGCCGTCAACGCCCGTGGCGAGATCGCCGGCACCGCGTACCTCCCGGGCACCCCGGACTTCTCCGCCCGCGCCGTCGTCTGGCCCTCCGGCCAGGGCACCCCGAAGCTGCTGCAGTCGGGCGGCAAGGACACCTTCGCCGCCGGCGTCGCCGACGACGGCACGGTCGTCGGCACCATCGGCACCCGCGAGCACCCGTACCGCTGGACCGCGGCTGGCGCCGGCACCGCCCTCCCGCTGCCGTCCGGCTACCGCGGCGGCGAGGGCCAGGCGGTCGCCGGCGACTGGGCGGTCGGCACCGCCTCCACCAGCCGCGGCGGCGAGGACGGCAAGGATGAGCTCACCGCCGAGTCCGTCGTCGTGCGCTGGAACCTGCGCACCGGCGCTCTCGACCACGGCATGCGCATCGTGCCCACCTCGGTGTCCGCCGCCGGCGCCCTGGCCGGCCGCGTCGGCAGGGACGAGCCCGGCATCTGGCGGGACGGCACCGTCGTCCCGCTGCCGATGCTCACCGGCGGCACCCGCGGCGCCGCCGCGACCATCGTCGGCGACGGCCACACGGTGGCCGGCTGGAGCGCCACCGCCTCGGGCCTTCCCGCGCCGGTGCTCTGGCAGGGCTGCTGAGGGTCTCTAGGCTTGAGCTCATGTACGTGCCTGCGCACTTCGCCGCCCCGTCCGAGGCCGCGGTCCACGAGCTGCTGTCCCGCCCGGCCGCGAGCGACCTGGTCACGTGGGACGGCCGGCAGATGGTGGCGACCACCCTGCCGCTGCTCTTCGACCCCGACGCCGGTGCCCTGCTCGGACACGTGGCCCGCAACAACACCCAGTGGCAGCACACGGCCGCCGAGGCGCTGGTCATCGTCCGCGGCCCGGACGCGTACGTCACCCCCTCCGCCTACGCGACGAAGCACGAACACGGCCGCGTCGTGCCGACCTGGAACTACATCACCGCCCACGTCTACGGCACGCTCGTCGCCCACGACGACCCCGCCTGGACCGAGACCCTGGTACGCCGCCTCACCACCCTCCACGAGTCCGCCCGCCCGTCCCCCTGGTCGGTCGACGACGCCCCCCGCCCCTTCATCGAAGGCCAACTCCGCGCCATCGTCGGCGTCGAGATCGCCATCACCCGCATCGAAGCCAAGTGGAAGCTCAGCCAGAACCGCTCCCCCGCCGACATCGCCGGCGTCCGCGCCTCCCTCGCCACCGGCACGGCCCCCGAACGCCAGGTAGCCGCCGCGATGTCAGACACCCCCCACCCACCCGCCTAACTCGCTGGCTGGTGTTGTAGGTCACCGGCTGGCCATCCCGCCACGCCGACGCGTGTCGCGGTTGGACACGGCAGCGCCTGTGCTGCGTCGCGGGTCAGGTTTGGCCGATCCCGCCGGTGTCGACATGCGTTGGGGCTGGGACGTGGATGCGCGTGGGCAGCGTGGTGGGGCGCGGCTTGGTGATACCGCCGTGATGATCCCGCGCGGGTCGCGGTTCGGGGGTGGCCGGGCGTGGTGCGGTGTTGTGGGTTGCAGAACGGCGTCGTGGGTTACGGTTTGCGCCGTTCCGCCGTGATGACCCGTGCCGAGGTTGGGTGTGGTGGAGCGTAGGCGGCGTGGTGAGGGCGCAGCTGGGTGCTTCCGCCGTGATGGTCCCGCGCGTCGCGGTTCGGGGATGGCCGGGCGTGGTGCGGTGTTGTGGGTTGCAGGGCAGCGTCGTGGGTCAGGAGAGTTGAGACGCTCCGCCGTGACGACGGGCGTTGAGGCCGGGCGTAATGCGGTGTTGTGGGCAGGCGAGGCTGCGGTGTGGGGTGGGCGCCGCTCACCGATTCCGCGGCGTTGTTGGTCAGGGAGCGGGGAGGTGGCAGACGGCCTCGATGTTGTTGCCGTCGGGGTCGCGGAGGAAGGCGCCGAAATAGTTGGGGTGGTATTCGGGGAACAGGCGTGGGGCGTGGAGGACCTCGGCGCCTAAGGCGACGCCCGCCTCGTGGAAGGCGATGACCGTGTCGCGGTCAGCGGCGGAGAACGCGACGTGGACCTCGCGCTGGACGACGTCGACGGTGACCGGGCCGAGCCAGAAGTCGGGCTTGGTGACTCCGTAGCCGGCGACGCCGGGGAACTCCATCATGCGTTTCGCGCCGAGCGGGGCCAGCACAGCGTCGTAGAACGCCTTGCTGGCATCGAAGTCGGCGACCTGGATCCCAAGATGGTCGAGCATGCCTCCATTCTAAGAAACCGACCGACATTTTCCGTGGGACCGGCCAAGGGCTCAGCCGATGCGCTCCACGACGTTGCCGTCGCTGTCGCGGATGAGGGTGGGGCGGACGTCGACGATGAGGCCGGGGGCTTCGGGGACGGGGGACGCGCCGGCCAAGGGGACGAGGACGCCGGTCAGGTTGTCGAGGGCTTCTTCCGTCAGGACGATCCTCAAGAGGGTGCCGTCGCTGTTGGTGCCGAGGCCGAAACTGCCGGAAGAGAACTCGACGCTGCTGTCGGGGCCGTCGATGACCAGGGTCCGGCCGAATCGCAGCCGGCCGCGGAGGATGGCGGCGATGCGTTCGACCGCGTGGGCGCCGACGATGAGGCGGTACCCGTCGCCGTCGGGCAGCCAGGCGAACTCGGCGACGGCCAGACTGCTCGTGGAGGAGCCGTCGCGGCGTCGGCCGGCGGCGACCTTCTCGGCGAACGCGGGAATGTCGGTGAACGAGGTGCGGCCCAGATCGGTGATGAACAGCGGCGCGTATCCGGCGGCGAGCTTGAGCACTGCCTCGGTGCTCCAGGTCTGGGTCGCCGCGTATTCGCCCAGGGTCAGCCCGAACACCTGCAGGAATCGCACTCTGCCGAACGGGGTGTCGATGACGCCGAGCTCCGGATCCTCGAGGAAGGAAATGGCGCGGATCCGGGTCTGGTACTCCAGCGCGATCGGACCGTTGAGGTCCATCTGATGATTGGGCGCGAAACCGTTGCCGCTGCTGAAGTTGTACCGGGCGAGGTTCTGCAGGAAGTTGGCGGCCCAGATGGGCGGCTCGGTCTCGCGCGGCGCGCGACGCACCCGGAATGTGAACTCGTAGCCCCAGCCGGACCATTCCGCGTCTGGATTCGGCGCCGAATACAGCTCACTCATGCCGTAGCTGACGATGTGCCAGTGCGGGACCGGTGTGTCGCGGGCGTAGAAGCTGATTCCGTCCAGCGGATCCGGGCCGCCGAGCGACCATTTCAGCAGCGTGGCGTAGTGCTTGGGCTCGATGCCGGGGTAGAGGCGGTCGAGCGCGGCGTCGATGGCGTCCCAGCCAGGTGCGTCGGAGGTCACCAGCCGACCTAACCACAGTTCGGAAATCCTTCAACCCTTGGTGCGACTAGGGTTGAGGCATGGCTCGTACCATCGCGACGAACACCGACGTGGACCGCTCCGGACTGATCGAGTTCCTCCGCACCCGGCACCGGGCATTGATCATCACCACTCGCGCGGGCGGGCGGCCGCAGGCCTCGCCGGTCACCTGCGGCGTCGACGCGGAGGGCCGGATCGTCATCTCGACGTATCCGGAGCGCGCCAAGGTCCGCAACGCCCGCCGTGACGAGCGCGTCTCGGTCGTCGTGCTGTCCGACGAGTGGAACGGCCCCTGGGTCCAGGTCGACGGGGTCGCCGAGGTGCTGGACCTGCCGGAGGCGTTGGAGCCGCTGGTCGAGTACTTCCGGTGCATCTCCGGCGAGCATCCCGACTGGGACGAGTACCGGGAAGCGATGCGCCAGCAGGGCAAGTCGCTGCTGCGCATCACGATCGAGTCGTGGGGGCCGATCGCGACGGGTGGGTTCCCCGCGCGACTGGCCTGACCCGCCACGGCTGCCCGACCCGCCACGGCTGCCCGACCCGCCACGGCCTGCGGCTTGCCGCGGCCTGCCTGACCGTCGCGGCCTGCCCGGCTATCCGGCGTGGGTGTCGACGGCGGTGAGGCCGTCGGCGAGCACGGCCAGGGCGTCGTCGGGCCGGCGCATCGCGGTCAGCAGGTCGGCGAGATCGAGGGAGAGCTGGGCGAGCTCCCGCCGCGGCCCGGTCCCGCGATGGATGGCGATCGCGGCCCGGAGGTGCCGCTCGGCCGACTCGAGATCGCCGGCGTCCTGGCTGAGCAGGGCATGGACCCGGTGCGCACGAGCCCGGCGCACCTCGCCCGCCGACCCGCCGCCACCGGTACGGTCGCGGCGGTGGCCTTCGAGGTCCGCATCGGCATCGCCGTTGCCCCCAGCAGTGCCGCCGTGAGCGCCGGTGCCGGGGGCGATCAGAGCATCCGCGTCCGGCTCGGCCACAAGATCTGCTTCCGGCGCGATCGCAGGATCCGCTGCCGACAGCAGGGCACGCGCCGTCGCCGGATCGCCCAGCGCCCGGTGCACCTCCGCCAGATCCACCAGCGCGTCCAGCGCCTCAGGCCCCGTCGACCGCTGCCGCGCCGCCGTCAGATCGGCCAGCGCGCCCGCCAGGTCGCCCGCCGCCAGCCGCGCCCGCGCGCGGATGCGGAACGCGCCCGCGATCTCGTCCGCCAGCCACGACTCCAGCACCGCCGCCCCGGCCGCGGCCAGCGCCGCCCGCGCCTCCGGCAGATGGCTCGACGCCGCCAGGGTCCGGGCCGTCGCCACGAACGCGGACACCGCCTCGGCACCAGGCCCGGCCAGCGCGAGCGCGGTCGAGGCCGCCGGTGCCGCGTCCTCGCCCAGGTCGTGCTGGCACAGCGCGAGCAGCGCGTGCACCGCCAGCACCGACGCCGGATCCGGCAGCCCGGCACGGTGCAGCTCGTCGCGGAAACCCGTCAGCAGATACGCGGCATAGCCCGGATCACCCTGCAGCCGTGCGCACAGCGCGAGCCCGGCCACCGCGGGAGTCCGCAGATGGGCCAGCGTCGGCGGGACCAGCCGCCGGGCCCGCTCGAAGTGCGCGACGGCGTCGTCGGCCGCGCCGGCCGTCAGGCGACGCCGGCCGAGCACGACCTCCGCCGCCGCCCGGCGGGTGTCGAGCGCGGTCGGGTCGGTGGCGAGCTGCTCGTACCAGGGCTGGGGCTGCACCTCCTCAAGCAGATCGATCTCGATGGACAGCGCGTCGCCGGGGTGGCGGCCCGTGGTGAGCTGCGTGACGTCGACGCGGAGGCGGGCCGCGAAGTGTGCGAGCGCGTCGCTGGACGGGACGCGGTGACCGTTTTCGACGGACGAGACATAGGCGGCGGTGTAGTTGGGCTCGGCGAGGTCGCGCTGCGTCAACCCCTTGCCGGTGCGCAGTGCCTGGATCCGTTCACCGACCCCGCTCACAGCGATCCGCCCTCAGGCAGCCGGGCCGCGGCGAGCAGCCCCCGCCGGAAGCTCTCCGCCGCACCCTCGACGTTACCCCCGGCCCGCCGTTGCTCGCCCAACAACCTGCTCGTCGTCACGAGTTCGGCAACGAGCCCTGACTCTTCGTAACGATCCGCGGCGGCGCTGAGCAGCTGGTCCGCAACAGGAGACCCGGGGGAGCGGGCACCCGCGATCCGCCCGAGGATTCGGTCGGCCTCGGCCATGCACTCCTGGTGGGGGGTGCGGCGGCAGATGTCGACGGCCTCGCCCGCGAGCCGCTCGGCCTCGTCCAGGTCGCCGTCGAGCCGGCGCGCCTCCGCGAGCTCAAGGGTTGCGCCGGCCAGGTCCTGCACGGCGCCGACCTCGCGCAGGATCGCCCTGGCCTGCTCGAAGCGCTCCGCGGCCTCGCGGACCCGTCCGACGCGGCGCAGCACGTAACCGTGCGCCCATTGGCAGATGCCGATCTCGCGGGTGAGCCCGAGCGAGGTGTAGATGGCCAGGGCCTCGCCGAGCAGCCGCTCGGTGTCGGCGAGGTCGTGGTCGCGCCGCTGCTGGGCGACGGTGACGCTGAACTGCGCGAGCCACTCGCGGTTGCGCACCCGCGGTAGCAGCGGCAGCGCCTCCCGCTCCAGCCGGCGGGCCCGCTCGCGCCAGTCCAGCTCCAGGAACGTGTACACCAGTGCGCTCGTCAACCGGACCTGCGCGTCGGGATCGGGGTCGGCCGCGGCGCGGACGGCGCGCAGCTCGGCCTCGAGCAACGTGATCGCCTCGCCGGTGGCGCCGGTGATCTGCAGGCAGTAGGCCTCCCGCGCGACCACCGCGGCGCGCAGCGTGACGTCCTGCTGCTCCAGCAGGGTTTTCGCGCCGGCGTACCGCTGGATCGCCGCACCCACGTCGCCGCGGTGCAGCGCGACGTCCCCGGCGAGGTGGACCGCGCGGCACTGGAGCTCCGGCAGCGCGTACCGGCGCGCCAGCTCGGCGACCTCGTCGGCCTTCGCCGCCGCCTCGGCCGTGCGGCCGCGGGACAGCTCCCGGCGGGCCTCGGCGAGCTCGCCGGAGAGTGTGCCGGCCAGGTCCGCCGGGCGGCCGTGGCGCAGGTCGTCGGCGTCGACCCCGAGCGCGCCCGCGATGTGGGCGAGCGTCTCGGTATTCGGCACGCGCACGCCGCCCTCGATCGCGGCCAGGAACGCGCGGGTGTACCGCGGCTCCGCCACCTCCCGCTGGGTGAGCCCGCGGTCGAGGCGCAACCGCCTGATCCGCGCGCCGAGCGACTCGTCCTCCGTCACCGCGTCACCTTCCCACATCACCTGTGTATTGACAGCCGACTGTGCGCGTCCTAGCGTTCACGCAACAACGACGGTAACTGGAGTTAACAAGCCAGTTGCGCACCTCCCACGATCTCCGGCGTCGGGATGCCGGGTGCCTCCCCCGTCCCGATGCCGGACACCACCGCCAGCACCCCCAACGCTGCACTTCCGGGAAGGAACTGCGATGCGCAGAACTGCCCTGGTGCTGTCCGTCACCGTGACCGCCGCCCTGGTCACGACCGGCGTACTCACCCACAACGCCCTGGCCGGCACCGGCGTCGCCGACACCGCGGCGGCGCCACCGGCCGGGGTCGCACCCGCTGTCTTCAGCGCGATGCAACGCGACCTGCACCTCACCCCGGCGCAGGCCCGCGACCGTCTCACCCTCGACGGCCGCGCCGCGACCACCCAGCAGGTCCTCCGCACGACCCTCGGCGCCCGCTACGGCGGCACCTGGGTCGCCACCGACGGCAGGACCGTCACCGTCGGCATCACCGACGCCGGCCAGCAGCAGAGCGTCCGCAACCTCGGCGCGACCCCGACCCTGGTCAGCCGCAGCGAGGCGCAGCTCGACGCGATCGTCGCCAAGCTCGACCGGCACTCGTCCGCCGCGCCGCGCACCGTCAAGGGCTGGTACGCGGACCTGCCCACCAACTCCGTCGTCGTCCTCGGATCCGGCGCGCAGGGCTTCCTGGCGGCGGCCGGCGTCGACCAGGCCGCGGTCCGCGTCGAGGCGACCAGCGAGGACCCGAAGCCGTACATCGACGTGGTGGGCGGCAACGCGTACTACATCGGCAGCGGCACCAGGTGCTCGATCGGCTTCTCCGTGAACGGCGGCTTCGTCTCCGCCGGCCACTGCGGCACCACCGGCGCCCGCACCACCCAGCCGAGCGGCACGTTCCGCGGGTCGAGCTTCCCCGGCAACGACTACTCGTGGGTCCAGGTCGACGCCGGCAACACCCCGCGCGGCCTGGTGAACAACTACAGCGGCGGCACCGTCGCCGTCGCCGGGTCGACCGAGGCGGCCGTCGGCGCCTCCGTCTGCCGCTCCGGCTCCACCACCGGCTGGCACTGCGGCACGATCCAGCAGAAGAACGCGTCCGTCACGTACTCACAAGGCACCGTGACCGGGCTCGTGCGCACGAACGCCTGCGCCGAGCCGGGCGACTCCGGCGGCTCGTGGCTGTCGGGCACCCAGGCGCAGGGCGTGACCTCCGGCGGCTCGGGCAACTGCACCTCCGGCGGCACCATGTACTACCAGCCCGTCAACGAGATCCTTCAGGCGTACGGGCTGACCCTTGTGACCTCGGGTGGCGGCCCGGGTCCGACCGCGACGGCCACGACGACGAGCCCGCCGCAGGGCGGGACGTGGGCGCCGAACACCGTGTACGCGACCGGCGCGACCGTCACCTACGGCGGCCGGTCCTACCGCTGCCTGCAGGGCCACACCTCGCAGGTCGGCTGGGAGCCACCGAACGTACCGGCGCTGTGGGCGTGACGGTTTCGACTTAGTTCGCGGGTATGGGGAGGAGCGGGCCCGACAGCGTCGTCGGGCCCGCTCCGCGGTGCTGCAGCCGGCTGCGCACCTCACCGGCCTTCGGGTGGGCGAGCACGTCCAGGGTGCTCAGCGACCGGGTCCACGCCGCCCTCGCCTGATCCCACCGGCCCGCCGCGGCCCAGGTGTCACCGAGCCGGATCGACGTGTCGGCCTCGTTGAACCGGTCGCCCTGCTCCGCGTAGCGCAGCAACGCGTCCTGATAGCGCTCGATCGCCCGGTCATGGTCGCCGAGGCGGTGGTGGATGTACCCGAGGCTGTCCAGCGTCGCCGCGACACCGGCCGCGTCGCCGAGCGCCCGTTGCAGCTCCAACGCCTCCTCGCAGCACTCGAGGGCCACGTCGTGGTGCCCGAGCCGGGCGCGGTGCCAGCCCGCCGAGTTCAACGCCCGGGCCTGCCCGACCGGGTCGTCCGCGAGCCCGAACAGCTTCAGCGCCCGCTCGTCGTGCGCGACCGCCTCCGCGAACCGGTCCTGCGTCTCCAGCAGCCAGGCCAGCGCGTGCTGGCACCGGGCCGCCCCCGCGTGGTCGGCCAGCTCGACGAACAGGTCGAACGCAACCCGCAGGTGCCGCCGCGCCTCCTCGTGCCGCCCGCTGCGGATCAACCCGCCGGACAGGCTGCGGTGCGCCAGTGCGAGCGCCGCCCGGTCACCGAGCCGCTCGGCGGCGCCGACCGCGGCCCGCTGCGTGGCGATCCAGTCGCCCCAGCGCCCACTCCTGTCGAGGTGGTCGGCCATCGCCCAGGCCAGGCGCCACGCCTCCCGGTCCGCCCCGCACGCCACCGCCAGCTGCACGGTGCCGATGAGCGCCGTCCGCTCCTCCTCGAACCACGCCGCCGCCTCCCCGTCCGGGACCTTCCGCGCGGCGGGTGCGGGCAGCCCCGCCGGGTCCCGCGAAGGATTGAGCGCCATCGCCGCGGCCGTGGCCGCCTCGACGTAGTGCGAGATCAGCCGCTTACGCGCGGCGGCGCGCTCCGGGGCGGGGTCGGCGACGCGGGTGAGATCGGCGGCGTACGCACACAGCAGGTCGTGCATGCCGAACCGCCCCGGCCGTCCCTCGATCACCAGCTGCGCCCGTACAAGCTCCGCCAGCAGCGGCAGGACCGTCTCGCGCGGCAGCCCGGCGATCGCCGCGGCGGCCGCGATCCCGAGCTGCGGGCCGGGGTGCAGGCCGCCGAGCCGGAAGAGCCGCTGCGCGTTGGGGCTGAGTCGCTGGTACGACCACGAGAACACCGTCTCGACGTCGGCCTTCGGGTCGTCGGACCGCAGCGCGTCCAGCCGGCTGCGCGCCCCCGTCAGATCCGCGGCGATCGCGGCGAGACTGAAGTCCGGATGCAACGCCGCCCGCGCCGCCACGACCGACAGCGCCAGCGGCAGCCGCGCACACGCCGCGACGATCGCGTCGACCGCCGCCGGCTCCCGCTCCGCCCGCGCCGCGCCGATCCGCCCCGCGAGCAGCGCCCTGGCCTCGCCGACGTCGAGCAGGTCGAGCGTCACCGGATACGCGCCATCGGCCGCCACCAGTTCCGTCAGGTCCGACCTGCTCGTGACCAGCGCGAGCGCCGCCCCCGTGCCCGGCAGCAACGGCCGCACCTGCTCAGCCGTCGACGCGTTGTCCAACACGATCAACATCCGCTTGTCGCGCAGGAGTTGCCGGTACCGCCGAGCCCGCGCCCCGGCGTCCGCGGGCACCTGCGCCGGCGGCACCCCCAGTAACCCCAACGCGACACCGAGCGCGTCGAACGGGCTGACCGGGTCGCGGCTGCTCGGCCCGAACCCACGCAGGTCCAGAAACAGCTGACCGTCCGGAAACGTGCGCGTCATCCGATGCGCCCAATGTACGGCCAGCGCCGTCTTCCCGACCCCCGCCGTCCCCGACACCACGATCGCCCGCCGCCGCCGGTCGAGCAGCCCGTCGAGGTGAGCGAGCTGCCCCGTCCTCCCGGCGAACATGGCCAGATCCGCCGGCAACTGCCGCGGCGCCTCATCCCCCTTGGGCACCCCGGCCGCCCGCAGCTCCTCCACCCTGTCCCGCGCCGACGCCAGCGCCCGCTGCTCGTCCGGCGTGGCCCCGAGCAGCCTGACCAGCTCGTCGAACCGATCCGTCGGCGGCAGCACCCGCCCGGCCAGATACTCCCCGACGATCCCGTGCGACCACCCCGTCAGCGCCGCGATCCGCCGGTACGTCAACCGCGGCTGCCCCGCCCGCCCCGACTCCCGCACCCGTAACTCCCGCAGCACCCGAGCAAGCTGCCCCATGGTGCCGACCTTCGCCGCGTCCTCGAGCAACTCGTCCACTGCCGCCGATTCCTCACGTCGCGCCCGCCCACCCCCGCGCCCTGCCAGTGTCGCGCGCCCCCGCAACCCGCCGGTCCCCCCGAGCCCGCGGTTCTCGATCGAAGGACGCTTCTGGCCACCCCAACGACCGGATCCATCCTTCGATCAAGAACCCCCGGACCGTGGCAGCCTGCGACCGGACGCGGTGCCGGCCGTGATCGGCTGAGCATGGAGTCCGGGGCAATATCTTGTGGGCACATGGACGCGGCGATCGCTCCGGCCCGGTGGCTGACCTGCGACTGCCAGCCTTGCTTCCCGCGGCCGACGCGAAGGCGCCGGCTCGAACCTGCGGACGCGTGGCAGGCAGCGAACGCCTTGCCCCGCGACTGGATGCGGGTGCCGGCCCACACCTGGGAAGCGCACGGTCCGGTGACCGCCACCCACTCCGGCGGCGACCGCCGGTGCCGGCTCAGCAACCACGGAGGCATACAGGCTGGGCGCCGCTGTCCGTCCTGCCTGCAGCTGCCGGCGCCGCCATCCACCCTTGGCGCAGGCTTCCGACACGCGGGGCGGGACAGACTCCCCGGGGCGGGGCGGGGCGGGGCGTTGGCTCAGGTCATGGGTCTGCGGTCTGGTGAGGGCCTCCTGTCCGCGGCCGGGTGTGGGCGCGTGGGGGTGAGAGGTCGGGGAAGTGGGTCACTGGAGGCGGCGGATCTCGCGGGGGAGGCCGCGCATCCAGGCGCGCAGCAGCGGGGTGACGGTGCGGACCAGCGGGCTGGCGGGGGCGTCGTCGATCGGGGAGGTGAGGGTGTCGGCGGCGAAGATGAAGGGGTCGATCAGCGGGGTGGGGCGGTGCCTGTCGTGGAGGTCGCTGCGCTGCAGGGCGTCCTCCACCAAGGTGCGGAAGGCGGCGGCCGGGACGTCTTCGCGGACGGCGCGGATGGCCTCGTGGAGGTGGCGGCGGACGCCGAGCTGCTGCTCGTGGGCGGGGGAGCCGACGCCGACGAGGAAGGTGAGGTAGGTGCGGGTGAGGCGGCCGTCCTCGCGGTCGAGATAGCACTCGACGGAGCGGGTCCAGCCCGCGCGGGCGACCGAGAACCCGAGGCCGGCGACGGTGCCGTCGGCGGCGACGAGGCGGTGGCAGCCGCCCGCGTGCTGGGGGCCGGCGAGCTCCGGGGACCAGACGGGGCGGCGGGCGCCGGCGGCGACCATGCGCTCGACCGCGGCCGCGGACGCGTCGGCGACCCGGCCGCCGGCGACGCTGCCGAGGCCGAGGACGACGGCTGGGGCCATGGGGGTGGTGGCGCGCTCGAAGCTGGGGATCACGTCGGAGAGCAGGACGGCCTCGAGGGTGCTGCCGGCAGTGACGTGGGCCATCGGGTCGCCGATGGTGAGGGCGGCCATCGACACGAACGCGGCGCCCGCGAACTCGGCGTCGGTCGGGTCGTCGTCAGGGACCAGGGCGGCGGGCCCGCCGAGGATGCGCCGCAGGAGGGGGTCGACGTCGCCCACGACCGCGGCGAAGAGGCCCGGCGGACCGGCCGCGGTCGAAGGAGCGCGCCGGTGCGGCGTGCGGCGGTGGACAGACTGCTGACGGTGCCTGCGTTTGTGGCTACGACCACGACTCCCCGGACCCATGCCAGCAGTCTGCACCTACCCCCCGACAAAAAATCGCCGCACACACCGTCAATCCCCGTGCCGACCTGCGCAAAACAAAATCACAGCGGCCAGGTCCGCCGGGCGGCTGAGCATCGGCCAGTGGCCGGTCGGCAGTTCGTGGACGCGGTAGTCGCCGCGGTCCAGGCCGGCGAAGAAGGGATGGTCGCCGTCGATCATCTGGTGGACGTCGGCAACGGCGAACGTCGAGCAGATCAGGTCGGTCGGCGGCTGCGCCGCGGACGAGAGCCGCAGCGGCGACAACGCGCTGGCCAGCGGGTGTGGGACGGCGCGGGAGAACTGTGACGGATGCAGGCCGGCGAACTGCACCGGGTCGTCAGCGGGGTCGAACGACGGCGGCGGGATGAACACGCCGTCAGGGGAAGCCGGCGGGGACACGTCGGCCTGCGAGACGCCGTCCGGCAGAGGGCCGCTGTCCACATAGATCACTCGTGAAACCTTCAAAAAGTCCGCCGCGCCCCGGACCGGCAGACCGCCGTAGCTGTGCCCGACCAGCACCACCTCCGCGGCATCCGCGACGGCGGCGGTGACCTGCGTGATGTGGTCGTCGAGGGTGGCGCCCGCGCGCAGGTCGAGGCTCAGCGCGGTCACGTCGTGGCCGGCGGAGCGCAGCGGCGCGGCGACCGCGTCCCAGGCCCAACCGCCGAGCCACATACCGGGAACAAGGATGAAGTGCGTCATGCCACGACCGTAGGACGATATCCGGGCGGATCACGCCCTGATAAAAGTCCTGATAAGAAGAAGAACATGTCGACCGGCAAGGTGCTCGCGATGCTGGAGCTGCTCCAGGCGCAGCCCGGCCTGACCGGGCCCGAGCTGGCGCGCCGCCTGGAGGTCGACGGCCGCACGGTCCGCCGGTACGCCACCACCCTCGCCGACCTGGGCGTCCCGGTGCAGGCGGAGCGCGGGCGGTACGGCGGCTACCGGCTGCTGCCCGGGTACAAGCTGCCGCCGCTGATGCTGACCGACGACGAGGCGGTGTCGGTGGTGTTCGGCCTGCTGGCCGCGGAACGGCAGGGGGTGGGGGCGCCGGCGGCGCTGGCCAAGGTCGAGCGGGTCCTGCCGGCCAGGCTGCGCGAGCGGGTCCAGGCGGTCCGCGAGACGCTGGGGTTCACCGCCGTACACGCGGAGAAGAAGGCTCCGGTCGAGCAGCTGCTCGCGCTCGGCGAGGCGACCCGCGCGCACCGGCGGGTCCGGCTGGCCTACCGGTCGTGGCGCGACGAGGACACCGAGCGCGACTTCGACCCGTATGGCGTCGTCGTCCACAACGGACGGTGGTACACCGCCGGGCACGACCACCGCAGCGGCGAGATCCGCACGTTCCGGCTGGACCGGATCCGGTCGATCACGAGCCTGCAGGTGTACTTCGAGCCGCCGCCCGACTTCGACGCCGTGGCGCACGTGCTGCGGAAACTGGCGGCGGTGCCGTTCCGGCACGAGGTGGAGGTGGTGTTACGCGCCGAGCTCTCGGACGCCGCGAGCCGGATCCCGCCGGCGGTCGGGACGCTCGCCGTGCACCCGGACGGCGTGCTGCTGACCTGCCGCGCCGAGCGCCTCGACGGGATGGCGCGGATGCTGGCCGGCCTCGGCTGGGACTTCACGATCAGGCGCCCGGAGGCGCTGCGCGACGAGGTGCGCGCGCTGGCCGCCCGCCTCGGCGAGAGCGCCGGGCGGCCCCGTGGCTGAAGCGGTCGAAGGGTGAGCGTCAGTCCCGGGACAGGGCCGTGCTGAGCACCACGGACGCCACCAGCGAGCCGATCATCAACCAGACCAGCCGCCACGTCCACTTGTGGCCGAAGTTGAGCGTCCACCCGACGCCCTGCCGCTTCGGCACGAACAGCGCGGGGTCGTCCGGGTTGACGTAGAAGACGCCGCGCCACGCGCGCGGGTCGGCGCTCATCCCGCGCGCGTCGCCGCCGTCGCGACGCTTCGGTGCCGGGACCGCGACGATCGCAAGGGCGAGGACGGCGACCATGAAGGTGATCGCGAGGATCTCGGCCAAGGCTGCGTGGTTCACCATTCGAGCGTGCCACCGGTTGTCACGGTTCTTCAAGTGCGACGCGTCATAAGGTACGCCCGCTGCACATCGTTGCCGGCCAATGCGGCGGCCCGGCCGAACGCCTCCCGCGCCTCGGCGACGCGGCCGAGCCGGCCCAGCAGATCACCCCGCACGGCGTGAAACACGTGGTAGTCGGGCAGATCGAGGGCCTCGACCAGGGCCAGCGCCGTCTCCGGTCCGGTCACCTCGGCGACGGCGACCGCACGGTTGAGCGCCACGACCGGTGTGGGTGACAGGTGCAGCAGCTGGTCGTACAGGCGCAACACCTGCGGCCAGTCGGTGCTCGGCCCGTCGGTGTGGACGGCGTTGATCGCGGCCTGCAGCTGGTAGACGCCGGGCCGGTCGAGCTCCAGGCATTGTCTGACGAGTCCGTGGCCCTCCGCGATGAGGCCGGCGTCCCACTGGCCGCGGTCCTGGTCGCGCAGCAGGACGAGCGCCCCGTCCGGCCCGGTGCGCGCGGGTCGCCGCGCCTCGATGAGCAGCATCAACGCGAGCAGCCCGGTGACCTCGGGCTCGTCCGGCAGCAGCCGGTGCAGCAGGCGGCCGAGCCGGATCGCCTCCGCGCACAGGTCGTCGCGGACGAGCCGTTCGCCGGAGCCGGCGGTGTACCCCTCATTGAAGATCAGATAGATGACGGCGAGGACGGGCGGCAGCCGCGCGGGGAGCTCCTCGTCCGATGGCACCCGGTAGGGGATGCGGGCGTCGCGGATCTTCTGTTTCGCCCGCACGATGCGTTGTGCGACGGTCGTCTCGGGCACGAGCAGTGCCTGCGCGATCTCCACGGTGGACAACCCGCCGAGCAGCCGGAGCGCCAGTGGCACCTGCGCTCCCATCGACAGTGCTGGATGGCAGCAGGTGAAGATCAGCCGGAGCAGGTCGGGACCCTCCTCGGGAGGGCCGTGCAGCAGCGCCGCCTCCTGGTGCTTCCCGGAGCGCTTGGCCTCCCGGCGCAGCCGGTCGATCGCCCGGTTGCGGGCGGTGGTGATGATCCAGCCGGCGGGGCTCGGCGGCGGGCCTTCCGTGGCCCAGTGGGCGACGGCCGTGGCGAACGCCTCCTGCACCGCCTCCTCGGCGAGGTCGATGTCGCCGAGCAGCCCGACCAGGACGGCGACGGCGCGCCCGTACTGTTCCCGGAAGACCCGCTCCACCGAGGTCAACGGAAGGGCCGGACCTCGATCGGCAGCCGCGAGGCGCGCATCAACCTGTCCGCCCACGCCAGGGCGGCCGCGCGGTCCTCGACGGCGATGACGCAGAACCCGCCGAGATGCTCCTTGCCCTCGGCGAACGGGCCGTCGCTGACGAAGCCCGGCCGCAGCACGGTCGCCGTCGACGGCGGCAGGAGGCCACCGGAGAACACCCACACGCCGGCCTCGCGCACCTCCCGGTCGAACGCGGTCACGTCCGCGTCGATCGCCGCCATCTCCGCCGGCGACGGAGGCTCGCCCTCGCTGGGCTCGACCACGCTGAGCAGGTACTGCCGCATGGTCACCTTTCTACCCCAGCGTCCACGTATTCTTTTCTGCGGCATCTTCACGGAAGGGGATCTCAGGTGAGCAGCGAAACGCTGGAGTTTCAGGCCGAGACGCGGCAGCTCCTGCAATTGATGGTCCACTCGATCTACTCGAACAAGGACATCTTCCTGCGGGAACTGATCTCCAACGCGTCCGATGCCCTGGACAAGCTCCGCATCGAGTCGCTGATCGACAAGGATCTGGAGGCCGACACCTCCGACCTGCACATCTCCCTCGAGGTCTCGGCCGAGGACCGGACGCTGACGGTCCGGGACAACGGGATCGGGATGTCCCGCGACGACGTCGTCCAGCTCATCGGCACGATCGCGAAGTCGGGCACGGCCGAGATGCTGCGCAAGATGCGCGAGTCGAAGGACGCCGCCGCGAAGCAGGAGCTGATCGGGCAGTTCGGGGTCGGGTTCTACTCGACGTTCATGGTCGCCGACAAGGTCACGCTGGTGACCCGGCGGGCCGGCGAGAAGGGCGGCACCCGCTGGGAGTCCGCCGGCGAGGGCACGTACGAGATCGAGCCCGTCGACGACGCGCCGCAGGGCACCTCGGTGACGCTGCACCTCAAGCCCGAGGACACCGACGACCAGCTGCACGACTACGCCGCGGACCGGAAGATCCGCGAGATCGTCAAGCGCTACTCGGACTTCATCGCCTGGCCCATCCGCCTCGGCGACTCCGACACGCCGCTGAACTCGATGAAGGCCCTCTGGGCACGGCCGCGCAGCGAGGTCAGCGACGAGGAGTACCACGAGTTCTACAAGCACGTCTCGCACGACTGGACCGATCCGCTCGAGACGATCCACATGAAGGCGGAGGGCACGTTCGAATACGAGGCCCTGCTCTTCATCCCGTCGCGGGCGCCGTTCGACCTGTTCATGCGCGAGGGCAAGCGCGGCGTGCAGCTCTACGTGAAGCGCGTCTTCATCATGGACGACTGCGAGGCGCTGACCCCGCAGTACCTGCGCTTCGTGAAGGGCGTCGTCGACGCGCACGACCTGTCGCTCAACATCTCCCGCGAGATCCTGCAGCAGGACCGGCAGATCCAGGTCGTGCGGCGGCGCCTGGTGAAGAAGGTGCTCTCGACGCTGACCGAGATGCGCGAGTCCAAGGAGAAGTACCTCGGGTTCTGGAGCGAGTTCGGCCGGGCGCTCAAGGAAGGCCTGATCGACGACGCCGACAACCGCGACGCCCTGCTCGACCTGCTCCTCCTGCCGTCGACCGCGTCCGGCGAGCTGACCTCGCTGCGTGACTACGTGTCGCGGATGAAGGAGGACCAGAAGGACATCTACTACATGACCGGCGAGTCGCGGGCCATGGTCGAGCACTCGCCGCACATGGAGGCGTTCCTCGCCAAGGGCTACGAGGTGCTGATCCTCACCGACCCCGTCGACGAGGTGTGGGTCGAGCGGATCACCGAGTTCGACGGCAAGCAGCTGCAGTCGATCGCCAAGGGGCAGGTCGACCTCGGCGCCACGGAGACGCCGGCCGAGCAGCAGGAGGAGTTCGCGCCGCTGCTCAAGTGGCTCGGCGAGAAGCTCCAGGACGACGTGAAGGACGTGCGGCTGTCCTCGCGGCTCACCACCTCGGCGGCCTGCATCGTCGGCGACGAGCACGACATCACGCCGACACTGGAGAAGATGTACCGCGCGATGGGGCAGGAGCTGCCGCGCACCAAGCGGATCCTGGAGCTGAACCCGACGCATCCGCTGGTCACGGGGCTGCGCTCGGCGTTCTCGGCCTCGCCTGACGACGAGGGGCTCGTGGAGACGGCGGAGCTGCTGCACGGGGTGGCGCTGCTCGCCGAGGGCGGGGAGCTCGCGGATCCCGCGCGCTTCACCCGCCTGGTCGCGGACCGCCTGGCGCGTTCGCTGTGACGGCCCCGTCGGAGGACGGCCTGCGGGCCGCCGAGCGCCGCCTGCAGGCCGCGCAGCTGGCCGGCGACGTGGCGGTGCTGGACGAGGTGCTCGACGAGCGCCTGGTCTTCACCGGCCCCGACGGGCTGCTGTACGGCAAGGGCGACGACCTCCACCTGCACCGCTCCGGCGAGCAGAAGGTCACGAAGGTCGAGGAGGAGGACCTGATCGTCCTCGTCCACGACCGGACCGGGGTGACCTGCTTCCTGGGTCAGCTCGCCGGCACGTTCAAGGGCACCTCGTTCGCGGCGCGGATGCGGTACACGCGGACCTGGGCCTTCGCCGAGGAAACCGGATGGCGGCTGGTCGCCGCGCACGCCAGCATGCTGTGACATGAGGACCGTCTCGCTTGTGCTCGTCTCGTCCGGCGGCGACGTGCTCGGCGCGTTGCCGCCGTTCGAGGTCGAGATACCGTGGTGGTCGGAGATCGCGTCGGTGGTCTCCGCCGCCCGTGCGCGGTTCGGGGTGACGGTCACCGTGCTGCGGCTGCTGTCCACGTCGCTGCCGGAGCAGCCGGGCGGGTCGGTCACGTATCTCGCTTCCGCGCCTTCCGCGCCTGCGGGCGTGCTGCCGTTCTCCGGCATGCTGTCGTCGCATCCGTTGCGTGCTGCTTACGCGGCGGTGGGCGGGCCCACACGGTCACTCGAATGGGCTTCGTCACATATTTCCGAAATCTCGGACATGGTGCAGGTGAAGACCTGGAACCTGTCGTCGCTGTGGCGGCTGGAGACCGGCGGCGACACGGTGTGGCTCAAGGAGCTGCCCGCCTTCCTGCGTGCCGAGACCGCCGTGCTGAGCTGGCTCAACGCGGTGGCGCCCGGCGCCGCGCCGACCCTGCTCGCCGCCGACGGCGAGGGCCGCCAGCTCCTGTCGCACCTGGACGGCGAGGACCGCTTCGGCGCGCCCGAGGCCGACCGGCTGCCGATGGTCGACCTGCTGCACGACCTCCAGCTGCGGTTCCTGCGGGACCAGCCGGTGCTGCCCGGCATCCTCGACCGCCGCGGCGGCCTCCTCCTGGAGCAGATCACCGCGGCCGCCACCCCCTGGCTCGGCCGGATCGACGGGCTCGAGGCGGTCCTCGACGCGCTGCCCACGCGGCTGGCCGCCGTTGCCGCGTGCGGGGTGCCGGAGACGCTCGTCCACGGTGACTTCCACCCCGGCAATGTGCGTTCTGCGGCTCATGTACCGCCGGCGGTGCTGGACTGGGGCGACGCCTACCTCGGGCATCCCGGGTTCGACATCCTCCGGCTGTGCGGCGGTCTCGAGTCGTCCGAGGCGCTGCTGGCGCGGTGGTCCTCGTTGTGGCGCGCCGCCGTGCCCGGCTGCGACCCGTCACGGGTGGTGACGCTGCTGCGGCCCGTGGCCCCGCTGCTCGGCGCCGCCGTCTACGCCAACTTCCTCGCTAATATCGAGCCAGATGAATGGCCATACCATGCCGAGGACGTCCCGAGCTGCTTGAAGGCCGCCGTCGGAAATTTTGTCGTACCGATGCTGTAGAACTACCGGCGTCAAGGATCGTCCGACGCTGGAGGTCGATGGCTGTGGACGTTGAGCGGCGCTCGGTAGCGCCCATCATCCCGCCGGTGAAGCCGCGCAAGCTGGCCAAGGTGCCGTTCGTCGAGCTGGCCGACGGGCGGTTGCAGGGGGTCGTGTCGAGCGGCTCCGACGTGGAGCGGGTCTATGTCTCCTCGATCGGGGCCGGCAGCCACGGCCTGAGCTGCAGCACCAACAACAACCGCCCCTGCGGTGGGCTGCGCGGGTCCTATCCGTGCAAGCACCTGCAGGCGCTGCTCGACGAGGCGGTGCTGCAGTATGGCGCCGACCGGGTCGCCCGCTATCTGCGCATCGACGCCGAGCCGGGCGCGAGCCTCGCCGGCGCGCTGCGCGCGCACCACGAGCCGTCCCCCGCGGCGACCGTGTTCAGCAGCTTCCTGCGCCACCTGGCCTATCTGGAGCTGCCCGACACCACGCAGCCCGTGCCCGAGCTGCACTGGTTCCCGTCGGTCGGGGCGGCCCGATGATGCGCTGTTCTTTCCGTCTCGCGCCCGGTCGGGTGGTCCGCTGATGCTTGAGACCCAGCTCGGCGCGTTGCTCGCCGACCCCGCCCCGGGCGTGCCCGAGGCCCTCGACCTGGCCGGCTCCGTCGACCATGCCCTCGCCGACGGGCTCGCCAGGGTCTCCCCGTCCGTGTTCACGGGCCTCGCCGACGCGTTCGCCGGCAGCCCGCTGCGCGACCGGGTCGCCGAGGCCGCCGACAAGATCGCCGCCGGGTCGATCTCCGACGAGCACCTGCTCGCCCTGGCCGGCGCCCGGTCGGCGCTGTTCGGCGCCGTCCACGACGCACTGCTCGCCCAGGCCGACGCGGCGCTCGGCCGCACCCGGCCGACGTGGCCCGCCCGCGCCGGCGACGACGTCGCGGCCGCCGGCAACCTGCTCGCGGGCAGCCGCTCCTGGCTGCGGGAGCTCGCGATCACCGGCTGGCGCGGCGTCGACCACGACCTGGTCACCACCGCCGGCCAGATCATCGCGGCGACCCTCGCCGAGCCGCGGCTGCGCCGCCTCGCGACGCTGCTCGACGGGCTCGCCGCGGAGCTGCGCGCGTGCAGCCCGATCGCCACCATGGACCGGCTGCCGCTGCGGCGCTGGGGCGACCTGTGGAGCCGCGCGATGCTCCTGGCCCAGGACGGCGGCCGGGCCACCGCGTCCGAGCCGGTCAGCGGCCGGCTCCTGCTGCTGGGCGCCGACGTCCACGAGCACGCGACCGCCGTGCAGATCCAGGTGCACGGCATCCTCGAGACCCCCGGTGCCGCGCCGCGCCTCGTGCGCACCAGCGTCGCCGCCCCGAAGGTCGACACGATCGTCGGGCCGGCCGTGTGGCGGCTGTTCGCGGCGCATCCCGTGCTGCTCGGCGCCCTCGCGGAGCGGCTGACCCTCGACGTCACCGACCTGCCGCTGCTCGACAGCGGCGACCTGGTCTGGAGCGACGCGCAGGCCAAGGCCGGGCCGCCCGCCGACCCGTTCGCCACCGCCCGGGTGCTGCTGCCCGGCGCGGTCGCACCGGCGGTGCCGCCGCTGGAGCGCCACCCGGCCCGCATCGGCGAGCCTGTCCTCGTCGAGGGCTATGCGGCCGACGGCGGCACGTTCACGCTCGGCGACCAGGCGATCGCCGTCGACACGACGCGGCTGCCGTCGTGCGGGCCGCTGACCCCGCAGCTCGTCGCCGCCTCGCAGGCCTGCATCGGCCTGCTGCGGTGGGACGGCGGCTGGTCGCTGCAGCCGGTCGCGGTCCTCACCATGGTCAAGCGCCAGCCCGTGGCGACCCACACCACCGACTGGGCCCTCGGCCCCACCGACCCGAAGGTCGTCAAGGCGGCCGCCGCGGCCGGCGACGCGGTCGCGGTCCTCCGCGAGCGGGCCGGAAGGTTGCTGCGCCGATGAGCGACGAGAACCGTCGCCAGGTCCTCTACTGGCGGATGCTGTCCCGGGTCTTCCAGACCGACGAGCAACAGGCGTTGGAGGCGGCGAGCGTCGCCATCGTCGAGGACATCGGCCTGCCCCCGGCGCTGCTCGACCCGGCCGTCTCCGTCGACAACCTGGTCCAGCGCCACCCCGAGCTGGCCGGCGCCTTCGACGGCCTGATGACCCCGGCCGACCCGACATCGGCCACTCCGGCGGGGCCTTCGGTGGCTACTGGTCCGGGCGCCTCCGCGGGCGCTGCGCCGGGCTCGCTCCCGGGCCCGCCGGCGGGCTCTGCTGCGGCTACCGGGCCGGACTCTGCTGCGGCCAATGGGCCGGGCTCTGCTGCGGCTACCGGCCCGGGCTCTGCAGTGGGGTCTGGACCGGGGTCGCCCGCGGGCGGTTCGGCGGGCACCGCACCCGGCGCGTCATCGGGCGGTTCGGCCGGCACCGGGCCGGAAGCCTCGGCGGGCGCCGGGGAGGACGCTTCGGGGGGCGCTGGAGCAGCGGCGTTGCCAGGCACCCCGGCAGGCACGGCTTCGGGCACCTCGCTGAGCGTGGTGGGCGCGGCGGGTGACGAGGTGCGGCGGGCGGCGCTGGTGTCCAAGCTGCTGATCAACGTGTTCGCGACCGGCAGCGGCAGTGTGAGCGCCGGGCAGCTGGCCAACTGGCAGGCCGACGCGGGGTGGTTCGAGCGGGCGCTCGGCATGAATCCCGGGGAGCTGCGCGGCAAGCCCAACGCCGGCGGGCTCGCCGGGGTGCTCGGCGGGCTCGAAGGCGACCTGGTCAAGCGGATGCACCTGCGGGAGGTCCTGGCCAACCCGGCGCTCGCCAAGCAGCTGACGCCGAGCATGTCGCTCATCGAGCAGCTGCTGCGCGACAAGAGCAACCTGTCCGGCGTCGCCCTCGCCAACGCGAAGGCGTTGATCCGCCGGTTCGTGGACGAGGTCGCCGAGGTGCTGCGCACCCAGGTGCAGCAGAGCAGCGCCGGCGTGATCGACCGGTCGGTGCCGCCGAAGCGGGTCTATCGCAACCTCGACCTCGAGCGCACCATCTGGAAGAACCTGACCAACTGGAGCCCCGACGACGAGCGGCTCTACGTCGACCGCCTCTTCTACCGGCAGACCGCGAAGCGCACCACCCCGGCGAGGCTCATCGTCGTGGTCGACCAGTCCGGTTCGATGGTCGACTCGATGGTCAACTGCACCATCCTCGCGTCCATCTTCGCGGGGCTGCCGAAGGTCGACGTGCACCTGATCGCCTACGACACGCGGGCGCTGGACCTGACGCCGTGGGTGCACGACCCGTTCGAGGTGCTGCTGCGCACGCGGCTCGGCGGCGGCAACGACGGGCCGGTCGCGATGGCGATGGCCCGTCCGAAGATCGCCGACCCGAGCAACACGGTGATGGTCTGGATCTCGGACTTCTACGAGTTCGACCGGTCGCAGCCGCTGCTGGAAGGCATCCAGGCGGTGCACCGCTCCGGCGTCAGGTTCATCCCGATCGGCTCCGTCAGCAGCGGCGGCCAGCAGAGCGTCAACCCGTGGTTCCGGCAGCGCTTCAAGGACATGGGCACGCCCGTGATCTCCGGCCACATCCGCAAGCTCATCACCGAACTCAAGAACTTCCTCGCATAGGAGACCCGACATGACCGACATGCTCCGCGCCCCCGCCGAGGTCAAGTATGCCGATGAGCTCGACTGGCTCGAGTCGATCGACGACGGGCCGAAGCCGTTCTCGTGGCGGTTGAGCCCCAAGATGGTCCGCCTGTTCGTGCTCGGTTCGGAGCGCGCGGACGGCCTCGACCGTGAGGTGTCGCAGAAGTGGTTCGGCGACCGCAGCTTCGTCGAGCGCAGCATCGTGACGCTCGCGTCCGACCGCGGCCTGCTGCTCATCGGCGACCCCGGCACCGGCAAGAGCTGGCTCGCCGAGCTCCTCGCGGCGGCCATCTCCCGCAACTCGACGCTCGTCGTGCAGGGCACCGCCGGCACGACCGAGGACCACATCAAGTACTCGTGGAACGTCTCGATGGTCATCGCCAAGGGCCAGTCCCGCGCCTCGATGATCCCGTCGCCGATCATGACGGCGATGGAGCGGGGCGTCATCGGCCGGTTCGAGGAGCTGACCCGCTCCACCAGTGACGTGCAGGACGCGCTGATCTCGATCCTGTCCGAGAAGTACGTGTCGATCCCCGAGCTCGACGACGACAACATCGTGTTCGCGCAGCCCGGCTTCTCGATCATCGCGACCGCGAACAGCCGGGACCGCGGGGTCAACGACCTGTCGTCGGCCCTCAAGCGCCGGTTCAACTTCGTGCGCATCCCCGTCGTGACCAACAAGCGCAGCGAGGCGGAGATCGTCCGGTTCCGCACCACAGAGCTGCTGCGCCGGCACCAGATCGAGCTCGACGTGCCGCCCAACCTGCTCGACATCCTGCTGCAGAGCTTCGCCGACCTCCGGACCGCGGCGGCATCGGCGACCAGTGACGACGAGAAGCTCGAGTCGGCGCTGTCGACCGCCGAGCAGATCGGCGTGCTGGAGGACGCGATCCTGCACAGCACGTTCTTCGGCGACCGGACCCTGCGGGCGCAGACCCTCGCCGGTTCGCTCGTCGGGTCGCTCGCCCGCCGCACCCCCGAGGACCTCGCGATCCTCAACAAGTACTGGCACGGCGTCGTCGAGCCGCGCAGCAAGCAGGACGGCGGGGACTGGCAGGCCTTCCTCGAAGGCGGCCGCGAGGCGATCGCCACCTTGTCATGAGCGAGCCGTTCGGGGCCTTGCGGCAGCAGCTGGTCGAGGCGGCGACGGCGTTCGCCGGCTCGCCCGGCGCCGTGCCCGGGATCCTCTCCGGGATCGTGGACGACGTCGACCGGGCGCTGCGCGAGGAGCTGGAGATCTTCCCGGTCTGCCACCACTCGCCGGCGTCCGCCCTCGCCATGGTCCGCAGGCTGCGCGAGAAGCAGCCGAAGGTGATCTACCTGGAGCTGTGCGAGGACCTGGCACCGCTGCTGACGGAGCTGCGCAACTGCCGGCTGCCGGTGGCGTTGCAGGCGTTCGCGTCGGAGCTGGACACGTTCCCGAAGGACTGGGGGCCGCTCAGCGTCATCGCGCCGATCACGGAAGCGTCCGCCGAATACCAGGCGATCGCGTACGCGCTGGAGACCCCCGGCGTCGAGCTGGTGCTGGTCGACCGCTCCACCGACCACGTCTTCCAGTGGCAGCCGCGTACCTCCGGCGCGTCCGGCGAAGAAACCCCGGCCGACGCCGAGCCGTCCGGCGCCGGGTCGGGTGTCGCGCCGTCCGAGGCCGACGCGTCGGACGCCGAGGACGCCGGCGCGCTGCACGGCGACGCGGTCGGCATCGAGATCGGCGACCTGCGGCCGCGCTTCGCCGAGCTGGAGACGCACCTGCTGCACCACGGCAAGGTGCGGCACTGGTCGGAGTGGTGGGACCAGTACGTCGAGCAGCCGCTCGTCGACGCCGACTACGCGACATACCGGCAGGTCATGGTGCTGATCGGCAGCCTCTTCCGGCGGCTGGCGCCCAGCGACACCGAGCGGGTCACGGTCGACGAGGACCGCGAGCGCTACATGTGGACCCGCATGCGCGAGCACCTCGCCACCTCCGGCGTCGACCGGGCCGACTGCCTGTACGTGTGCGGCGCCTTCCACGCCGCCAGCCGGGTCGAGCAGTTCGGCACCGGACCGGACGCGGCGCCGTTCGAGATCAGCCCACGCACCGCGACGAAGTGGCTGTACGGGCTGATCCCGTCCAGCCACTCGGCGATCGAAGGCCAGTTCGGGCTCGCCTCCGGCTCGGTGTCGATCGCGGCGGCGACCTGGGCCAAGGCGGTCAGCCGGTCGAAGCTCGCCACGTTTCAGCTCGAGGGGCAGCGCGGCGGCAAGAAGAAGCCCGCCCGCCCGGCCGCCGCGCCGGTCGAGACGGCTCCCGTCGCCGACCAGCTGACCCAGTTCCTGGCCAGCCCGCCCGACCTGCACGGGTTCGACGAGGAGGAGCTGCTCGGCTGGTCCGTCGACATCGTCCGGCTGGCCCGGCGCAACGGGTACCTCGCCAGCACCGCCGACGCGATCGCCGTCTTCGAGACGTCGATCCTGCTCGCCGGCATGCGCAACCGGGCGCGGCCCACGCCGTACGACTTCCAGGACGCGGCCGTCACCTGCATCGAGAAGGACGTGGTCCCGGGCCGGCGCGACGTGCGGCGGCTCTGCGAGATCCTGCTCGGCGGCGACCGCGTCGGCCAGGTCGGCTACGAGGCCCTGCCGCCACTGGCTCGCGACGTCTACGACCGGCTCGCCCCGATCGGCCTCGACCTGCGCAAGAGCACGGTGCAGCGGGCGCTGCTCGACCTCAACGGGCAGCCCGAGCTGGTTCCCTGCTCCCATCTGCTGTGGATGCTGCGGTACCTGCTGCCCGACGGCGCCGTCCGGCCGATCATGGGCTCGCGGCGGCTCGGCGAGCGGTCGGTCCAGGAGAGCTGGGACCTCTCGATCGGCAAGCATCAGCGGTTCATCATCGAGCTCGGCTATGAGGGCGTCACCGTCGAGCAGGTCGTGGAGCGCAGGCTCCGCCGGTCCGTGTACGCGCCCGACGCGACCGCCGCCGTCGCCCTGCGCGCCGTCGAGGACTCGATCCTGTTCCTCGGCAGCCGCAGGTTCACCGACGAGCTCGGCGCGCGGGCCGTCGAGCTGCTCTCCGCCGAGCGCACCGTCGACGACGCCCCCGACGTCCTGCGGCGCATCCGCCGGCTGCTGGCGCACTACCGGTCGACCGAGCCGGAGCTGCCGTCGTGGTGCGCGTCGTTCGTCACCACCGGCTACGCGCACTACTGCACGCTCCTGCCGACCGCGTTCGTCGACGACGAGACGGGGGTCCGGCAGGTCGGCGCGATGCTCGGCTTCCTCTTCACCATGGAGGGCCTGGCGCTGTCGCTCGGCTGCGACCGGGCCCAGCTGGAGCTCGCCGTCCGGCAGTCGCACCCCGAGTCACCGGCGAAGGTCGCGCTGCTCTGGGCCGCGCAGCACCAGCTCGGCCTGCTGCCCCTGGCGGACCTGCGGGCCCGCTGCGCCGACCTGCTGGGCAACCCGCTCGTGGTGCCGACGTTCCCGCAGTACCTGAGCGGGTTCGTCCAGGCGCTGGAGCCGGTGCCGAAGCTGGCCGCGTTCGTGGTCGAGGTGATGTCGGACGCGTTCGCCCACCTGCCCGACCCGGTCCTGCTGCCGTGGCTCCCGACGCTCATCACCACGCTGCGCGACCAGGCGGGCGAGCTCGTGCCCGTCCTGATCCGCGAGGCCGGCCGGACGTTCCCCGGCACCCTGCCCGCCGTCGACGCCTGGGCCCCGCCCTGGACCGTCACCGCGCCCGCCCCGGGTGCCGCGGCCCACGGCGGCGGCGCCATCGGCGGCCTCGGTGACCTGGTCGGAGGCGGCGACGGGTTCGGGCCCGGGTCGGAGCGGTGGGACGCGGCCGTGCCGGTCATGCGGCTGCTCGCCGGGCACCCTTCCGCGGCTGACGGGATCGCCGGCCTGCTCGGTGTCCCGGGCGACGGCGGCGAGAGCCCCGGCTGGTCGGACCTCGAACTGCTCGCGGCGTCCGCCGCCCCGGGGCAGGCGTCCGCCGCGGGCTTGGCGGGTCCGGGACCGTCCGCCGTGCGGGCGCTGCTCGCCGACCACCCAGCGACGGGGGAAGCCTTGGAGGCGCTCTTGGCGGTGGGGTGACAGCGAGCCGAGTCGGTCGGGGCTACGCGATCTCAAGGTCGCGGCGGTGAGGCGGCTCGGTGGCGAGGCCGCGCGGTCGGGCTACGCGATCTCGAGGTAGCGGCGGGCGGCGGTGAGGCGGCCGGTGGCGAGGTCGGCTTCGGGGAGCCAGAAGGAGACGTTGACGACCTCGCCCCAGGCGGTGCCCGGCTCGGCCTCCAGCTGGAGGAGCGGGCGCAGGCCCGGCAGGTGCAGGAACGCGTCCCGCTGCCAGCCGAGCACCTGGTGGCGGGGCGGCCGGCCGGCGGTGTCCTCGGCGTGTTCGCGGGCGGTCATCGCGGCGACCGGGTCGAGGGCGAAGACGTGGGCGAGGGCGGGCGCGTCGTACGGCGGGACGGACCCCACCCGGTCCGCCGCCAGGCACAGCGGCGGGACGACCCAGGTGCCCGGCGGTGCGGGGCGTGGGGGCAGCCCGGCCGGGACGTGCAGGACCCGGCAGCCGTCGTCGAGGGCGTCGCCGAACTGGCCCTCTGCGGCGGAGAACCCGTCGCTAAGGAGCGGCCGAAGGTCCTCGAACCGGTCGGCGGTGGAGCGCTCCTCGCCGGGGAACGGCTGCGCGTCAACGAACCGGTCGGCGGAGGGCTCGTCGCGGGAGGACGGCGGCGGGTTCTTGAACCGGTAAGCGGTGGAGGGCTGCGCGTCCCCGGACCGGCCGGCGGCGGACGACTCGTCTCGGAAGAACCGCTGCGGGCCGGTGGCGGAATCGTTGCGGGGGAACGGCTGCCCGTCCCCGAACCGGCCGGCCATGGAGGAGTCCCTGAACCGGTCGGCGGTGGAGGAGCTCCCGAATCGGGCGGCAGCTGGGGGCTCGGCGTGGAAGAAGAGCAGCTCGCCGGTGCGGGGGAGGGTCCAGGTGTCCGGGAGCACGGCGGCGAGGTCGGCGCAGTCGAGGCGGGCGAGCAGGACCATGGGGGTGCCGTGGTGGGTGGGCCAGTCGGTCCCGCGGGGCAGGCCGGGCAGGCCCCCGTAGCGGTGGGATCGGGTCGCGGCGGCTTCTGGGATCACCGTGAGGGCAGCCGCCGGCTCGATCAGGGACTCGAACAGGTGCATGCTGGGAACCTCGCGGGCGGGGAGGTGCGGAGCGGACAAGCGGCGCGGCAGGTGGCGCGGCGCCGGGAAGCGGAACTGGCACCGGGACTTTAGCGTGGATGTATGGACTCCTCGGCCATCGTCATCGGTGGTGTCGCCTGTTTCGGGGTGGCGATCGTGCTGATCGTCGTCACGGCGGTGGTGTCGGCGCGGCGGGAGCGGGAGCGGGTCGAGGCGCTGCGGGTGTGGGCGAAGCGGCACGGTTGGCAGGTCGTGGTGAGGCCGCAGGTCGACTGGGGACGGCGGATGCCGGGGCGGAACCGGCGGGGCGTGTCGCTCGCGCTGTTCGGGACGGTGGGCGGGCGCCCGGTGAGCATCGCCGACTATTCGTACACGACCTCGTCGACCTCGACGGATGCCAACGGGACGACGCACACCACGTCGACCACGCACCATCATGTCGCGGTGGTGGTGCGGCTGCGGATGCCGCGGCCGACGGTGGCCGTGCACAAGCGGGGCGGCGGGTCGAAGCTGTGGCGGTCGCTGTTCGGGGACAAGGCGACGGCGATCGGGTATGAGGCGTTCGACAGCGCGTACCGGGTGAACGCGAGCGACCCGAGCCTGGTCAGAGCGGTGATCGGCGGCCAGCTCGTGGCGGAGCACGTCGCCGGATGGCTGCCGGACTGGAGCGTCGAGGGCAACGAGCTGCTGACGTTCTTCCAGGGGCGGCTCGGCGCGCCGGACAACATCCCCGGGCAGGTCGCGCCGCTGCTGAGGGTCGCGGACCTGATCGAGACCCACGCCACGAGCTAGAGGGCGTCGTAGCGGGCCTGCGCGGCGGAGATCCCCGGCATCTCGGACTCCACGAGGTCGATCAGCTCCATGAGCTTCGTCGCGATCCGGCGGCCGGTGTCGGTGAGGCTGTACTCGACGCGGGGCGGGATCGTGCTCTGCACCGTGCGCAGGACCAGGCCGTCGCGCTCGAGGGCGTGGAGGGTCTGCGACAGCATCTTCTCGCTCACGCCGTCGACGCGGCGGCGCAGCTCGTTGAACCGGTGCGTGCCGCCCAGCAGCGCCGCCATCGACAGGATGCCCCAGCGGCCGGCGACCGTGTCCATGACGGGGCGCGACGTGCAGTTCCTGGCGAAGACGTCGAAGACCAGCTCCTCGTACGACATGAGACTACGGTAACTCAAGGTTTGCACTTTCCAGAAGTTAGTGCTTTCTTGGAGATAGCAAACAGGACGAGGGAGTTCTCATGACCATCACCGTCACCGGCGCCACCGGGCAGCTCGGCCGCCTGGTCGTCGACCAGCTCAGGCAGCGGGGCGTCGACGTGGTCGCCGCGGTTCGCGACACCACGAAGGCCAGCGGCAGGCACGCCGACTACGACAAGCCGGAGACGCTCGTGCCGGCGTTCGAGGGCACCGACCGGCTGCTGTTCATCTCCGGCAGCGACGCCGGCCGGCGGCTCGACCAGCACCGGGCCGTCGTCGACGCCGCCGTGAAGGCGGGTGTGGGCCACATCGTCTACACGAGCATCACCAGGGCCGACACGTCGGCGAACCCGCTCGCGCCCGAGCACAAGGCGACCGAGGAGCTCATCGTCGCGTCGGGGCTGCCGTACACCTTCCTGCGCAACAACTGGTACTTCGAGAACTACACGGCCGGCCTGGCCACCGCGCTGCAGCACGGCGTGATCCTCGGCGCCGCGGGCGAGGGCCGCGTCGCCGCCGCGACTCGCGAGGACTTCGCCGAGGGTGCCGTCGCGGTGCTCACCGGAGAGGGGCACGAGGGGAAGATCTACGAGACCGGCGGCGACGCCACCATGTCGCTCAACGACCTCGCCGCCGAGGTCACCGCGCAGTCCGGCACCAAGGTGGAGTACCGGGACCTGCCGGCCGACGACTACGCGCAGGCGCTGATCGGGTTCGGGCTGCCGGAGCAGTTCGCGCGGCTGCTGGCCGCGGCCGACGCGTCGATCGCCGCCGGTAGCCTCGACGTGCCCGGCGCCGACCTGTCGACGCTCATCGGCCGCCCCACCACGACCCTCGCCGACGCGGTGGCGGCGGCGCTGAAAAGTCTGAAGAGCTAGGGAACGCGTCGGCGCCCCCAGGCGTGTGTGTGCTGTGGGGACGCCAGTAATGACCGCGACAAGCAACGACTTCGAGTCGTTCTACCGGTTCGAAGCCGATCGGCTCTACCGCGCGCTCGCCGTCACCCTCGGCGATCCGCAGCTGGCCCGCGAGGCCGCGGATGAGGCGATGGCACGCGCCTACGCCCACTGGGGCCGGGTCCGTGACCACGACAACCCGGGTGGATGGGCGTTCCGCGTCGGACTCAACTGGGCCACCTCCTGGTGGCGCAAGGTCCGGCGGGAGCGCCCGTTGCCGTATCCGGACCCCGACGCGGGCGCCGTCGGCGGCGTGAAGGAGGGGCCCGACACGCATGCCGGCGCCCTCGCCGCGCTGCGGCGGCTGCCGCTGCCGCAGCGGGCCGTGATCGTCTGCCGGGTCCTGCTGGACCTGTCCACCGTGGAGACCGCCACCGTGCTCGGCGTCGCCGAGGGCACGGTCAAGAGCCGGATGGCGCGCGGCCTCGCCGAGCTGCGCCAGTCGCTGGGTGAGGAGCAGGGATGACGACCGGAGACATCACCGAGGTGATCCGCCGCGCCGCCGATGCGGTGCCCGCCGCGGGTCCGGATCTGGATGCTGTACTGCGAAGGCACCGCCGCAACCGCCGGCGCACGGCGACGTCCGCCGCGCTCGGGGCGGTCGCCGTGACGGCCGTAGCGGCTGTCACCGCAATCATCGCGTTAAATCCGGGCGGACCGGCCGTCGGGCCGGCAGCCCCAAGCCGAACAATCCAAGACCAAGGGCCGAGGCAGCGCCTGCCGCTCAACGCCGGCTGGGCGCTGGGGCCGGACAAGAACGGCGGCAAGGTCACGGTCCCGCAGGTGCGCGCGCTGTACGAGCTCGGCGCCGACAGGCACCTGGACGGCACCCCCGTCCCCGAGATCGTCGACGACGTCCGGGCCTGGGTCCCGCTCGACGACGGCCGCTCCGTGGTCCTCGGCGGCAAGAACCTCAAGCCCGGCGTCAGCCGCGAGGACGGCCCCGACGTCAGCGACTTCGCGATCCGCCTGCTGGTGCTGGACGCCGGCGGGCAGGTCGGCCTGCAGCGGGAGGTGCGCGTCCAGGGCCAGGACGTCGAGCTCCTCGGCGCCACCGCGACGACCGCCTACCTGTACCGCACCCCCGGCCGGATCATGGCCCACGACCTCGCGACGGGTGCCGAGCACAGGCTCACGGGCCTCGAACCGGTGCCCTCCTGGGAGACGCACAGCCTGACGGTCCAGGGTGGCCTGCTCCTCGCGGCCCCGCATGCGTCATGCGGGCTGAGGGCCGTCGCGCTGGACACCGGAAAGCAGCTGTTCGTCGCATACCTGCCCTGCGCGGCGACGCGGGTCATGCGGCTCTCGCCCGACGGCCGCACCCTCGCGGTGGCGCTGAGCGACCCCGCGGGGGTCGTGACCCTGTTCAGGATCGACGTCGCGACCGGGAGGGTCGGCACGACGCCGGTCACGCGGGGCGAGAGGTCCGGCGTGCTCGGCGTGGGCTGGGCCGGCGGCACCGTCCGGGTGGTGTGGCTGCGCCTACCCGCGACCGGCGCGCACCCGCTGAGCGAGGAGCTCCGGATCACGGACGTCTAGTAGGAGGCGGCGAGCGTCGCGAGGCCCGCGCCGACCAGTGCCACCGCCCAGACGGTGTCCAGGTTGACGCGGGCCAGCCGGGAGAGCCGCAGCCCCACCGTCTGGTAGACCACGAGTGCGATCGCGCCGGCGACGGTGACCATGGCGGCGGTGTGCACGCCGGTGGCCAGGAAGCCCGCCCACAGCGGATCACCGAGAGCCGAGGCGGCGTGGGCGTGCCCGAGACCCGGCGGCGGGTCGGCGACCAGCACGGGCACGAGCATCAGGCCGGCGCCGTGCACGCTCGACATCAGAAACGACCACCCGGCCAGCTGCGCGGCGGACAGGTGCAGGCCCGGCGGGCCGACGTGCCGGCGCGACACCGCCCGCCACAGCCCGAAGCCGACGAGCACGAGGCCGCCGCCGATCGCCACGACCCGGGTCGCGACCACCGACTGCAGGGCGCTGACCAGGCCGGCGACCACGAAGATCGAGGCGGCGTGCCCGGCCGCGATCGGCGCGAGGGCCCGGAGCACCGCGGCCCGGCTGCGCTCCTGCACCCCGTTGGCGACCGCCAGCAGCCAGCCCATGCCGGGGTTGAGGCCGTGGAAGGCCCCCATCGCCGCGAGCAGCGCGATCACCGGCACGACCCCGGAGCCTAGCGCGCGTGTCATCCGGCCGGTGGACACCGGCCGGGTGGGCTTTCCGGTGACGCCTCATGCCGCCGGGGGTGGGGTCGATGGCACGCACGTCGCGGTCACCGACCCTCGAGGAGCACGGATGCACCCTGGAGCACGCACCATCTTCGGCCTGCTGATGGCGGCAGGCGGCACCCTTGTGGCGGTGAACCCGGCGGCGGCCGCGGCGGTCACCCCGGCCGCGCTGCCGCACAAGGTCGGCGGGTTCACCGAGCCGACCACCCGGGTCAACGCGAAGTCGCAGCCCGGCGTGTACGGGACGCTGCCGGACAGCGCGAGCGTGAAGGCCGACCTGCCGGCCGTCGGCGACCAGGGCCAGATCGGCTCGTGCGTCGCCTGGACCATCGCCCACTCGATCATGGGCTACTACGCGAAGCGTGACGGCGGGACCGGCGCCCCGTACGCGCCGCTGTACCTCTACATGCGGTCGGTGCAGAAGGGCGGCGCGCCGAACGCGGGCCTGTCGCCGGAGAAGGCGCTGACCGAGGCCGCCGTCAACGGCGTCGACACCCAGGACGACTACCTGCAGGGCACCACCAACTACACGATCCCGCCGACCGCCGCGGAGATCGCGAACGCCAAGAACTACAAGGTCTCCAGCTGGAAGACCCTGTGGACCGGCTCGGGCCAGGGCACCGCCGGGCAGGTCGCGGTGGAGACCGCGATCGCCGCCGGCTCGCCGGTCGCGATCGGCATGCCGGTCTTCAAGGACTTCATGTACCTGACCGGCGGCGCGCTCTACCAGACGACCAGCGGCACGAACCTCGGCGGGCACATGGTCACCGCGTACGCGTACGACGCCGAGGGCGTGTGGATCCGCAACCAGTGGGGCACCGCGTGGGGCGCCTCCGGCGACGCGCACCTCGCCTGGGCGTTCGTCAACACCAACGTGCAGGCCGCGTACACCATCTCCGGCGTGACCACCCCGTCGAAGGTCACCGTGCCCCGGCCGTCGGTGTCGACGCTGTCGCAGGTCCGCGGGCCGATCACCGGCGGCACCGAGGTCACCATCACCGGCGGCAACCTGGCCACCGCCACGACGGTGAAGTTCGGCGAGACCGCGGCCCAGTTCCGCAAGGTCGAGACGAACGGCGTCATCAGCCTGGTCGCCACGTCGCCCGCGCACGCCAAGGGTGCCGTCGACGTGACCGTCGTCAACGTCGCCGGGGCCAGCACGCTGAACTCGCAGGCGCGCTTCCTGTACCAGCCGCCGCTGCCCGTCGTGACGAGCCTCAGCGCCGCGAGCGCGTCCGTCGTCGGCGGTGACGTCCTCACGGTCACCGGCGCCGGCTTCGACGGCGCGACCGCGGTGCGCATCGGCGCCAACCCCGCCGCCAAGGTGAAGGTGCTGTCGCCGACGACGATCACCTTCACCGTGCCCGCGAAGCTCGTCCCCGGCATCTACGACGTGACGGTCGTGACCCCGTCCGGCATCAGCGCCACGGTCGCCGCCGACAAGCTCGCGATCGTCAACCCGCCCGCGCCGACCATCGTCTCGCTGAGCGTGACCAGCGGCCCGACCTACCTGCCCACCCCGGTGGTCGTCACCGGCACCAACCTCGGCGGCGTCACCGGGGTCAGCGTCGGCGGGGTGGCCGCCCTGTACCAGCGGGTCTCCGACACGCAGCTGAAGGTCACGATGCCGGTCCACGCGGCGGGCCAGGCGACCGTGCGGGTGACCACGGTCGGCGGCACCGTCGAGGGCGTCTCGGCGCCGTTCACCTACGTCGCGCCGCCCGCGCCGGTCGTGTCCGCGGTGGCCCCGGCGACCGGCGGCACCAGGACATGGACGACCGTCGAGGTCTCCGGCAGCAACTTCGTGGCCGTCGACAAGGTCACCTCCAACGGCGTCGCGGTCTCGTTCGTCAGGCTCTCCGACACCAGGCTCAAGGTGTACCTGCCGCCGCGCCCTGCGGGCCCGGTCCAGCTCCAGGTCATCACGAAGGGTGGCACCAGCGCTGCTGCCACGACGTCGACCTTCACCTACAAGGTCTGACGTACCCGCAGGAAAAGGCCGTCCCGCACCCGGGCATCCGGGGGCGGGACGGCTTTGCCCGTCCCGGAGGTTGCATCCCGGTGCTGTCGAGATGAGTACATTTCCTCACCCGGATGAATCGTTTGATGGGGCATCGCCTCACCCGATCGACCGCTACCCTTTGCCGGACTTCGATCCTTGCTGGGGGTGAACCCGGGTGCGACGAATCCTTTTCGCGGTGGCCGCCGCCGGTGCGATCAGTGCACTGGGCGCCTGCACGGCATCTGGCCCGGAGGAGGTGCGCACTCCCGGACTCGCCGACCGGGGCCTCACGATGACCACAGTGAAGCCAACCCGGCAGGACCTGACCAACAAGGTGAGCCTGACCGGCAAGGTGCAGCTGAGCCCGACGTTCGGCCTGGTCGCCCCGATCGACGGCGAGATCCGCTACCTCGACGTGAAGGCGTCGACGAGCACGCCGACGAAGCCCACCAAGGTCGCCAACATCTGGGCCGGCGGCAAGGCCACCCCCATCGAGGTGCCGGCCGGCGCCGTCTTCAGCGGCCGCCTCGTCGACGACCGGTCCAAGGTGACCGCCGGGATGCCGGTGGTATCGGCGAAACAGGCCGGCTACGGCGTGGTCGCGGACATCGAGGGCGCCCAGGCGTACCAGATCTCCGACCAGCTCGAGTCGGTGCAGGCGCAGATCAAGAACGGCCCGGGGCCGTTCCCCTGCACGGTCCTCGGCACGCTCGCCGCCCTGCCCGCGGGCACGATCCCGGAGCCCGTCACGCCGACGCCCAACCCGTCGGCCGCGCCGGTGCCGCAGCCGAGGGTCACCGGCCAGCAGCAGCAGCCTTCCGAGCCCACGGGCATGCGGCTGGTCTGCGTGCCGCCGGCCGAGGTCAAGGCGATCAACGGCGCCGCCGCCACGGTCGAGGTGATCACCGCCCGCGCCGCGAACGCGCTGGTCCTGCCGGTCGAGGCGGTCGCCGGCTCGCAGGGCAAGGGAAAGGTCGACGTCGTCAAGGCCGACCAGACGCGGGAGACCCGCGAGGTGACGCTCGGGCTCAGCGACGGCAAGGTCATCGAGATCAGGAGCGGCCTCACCGGCGACGAGACGGTCGCCGTGCCCGGGCCGAACCTGCCGGCCGCCAAGAACAACGGCGGGGAGCCGATGCCCGGGTTCAGCAAATGAGCCCGCTCATCGAGATGGTGGGCATCACCAAGACGCTGAAGGGCCAGCAGGAGCCCCGGGTGATCCTCGACGGCGTCGACCTGACCGTCGACCCCGGCGAGAGCGTCGCGATCCTCGGCCGGTCCGGGTCGGGCAAGAGCACCCTGCTGAGCCTCATCGGGCTCTTCGACCGGCCGGACGACGGGCACTACTTCATGGACGGCCGCGACCTGGCCCGCATCCCCGAGCGGAAGGCCGCCGCCCTGCGCAGCGCCCAGTTCGGCTTCGTCTTCCAGCGCTTCTTCCTGCTCAAGCACCTGACCGCCGCCCAGAACGTGGCGATGGCGCTGGTCAACGGGCAGGGCTGGCTGCCGCGCCGGCACCGCCGCGCCCGCGTGCTGGAGGCGCTCGACCTGGTCGGCATCGCGCACCTGGCGAAGCAGCGACCGGCGAAGCTCTCCGGCGGTGAGCAGCAGCGGGTCGCGGTCGCCCGCGCCCTGGTGCGGCAGCCGAGGCTGCTGCTGGCGGACGAGCCGACCGGCGCGCTGGACACCGAGACCGGCAACCTCGTCATCGAGGTCATGCGCGCCGCCACCGACCGCGGCTGCGGGCTGATCCTCGTCACGCACGACCACGCCCACGCGGCCAAGATGCAGCGCGTGCTGACCCTCACCAACGGCGTGCTGACGGCACCGGACCAGGGTCCGACGGAAGTGCTGACGGCACCGGACCAGGGTCCGACGGAAGTGCTGACGGCACCGGGCTGGGGCGCGACGGAGGTGCCGGCATGATCCGGCTGTCGGGCCGGCTCCGGTCGGCGCTCATCATCGGCGGGCAGGGCATCAGGTCGCGCAAGCTGCGCACCTTCCTGTCCATGATCAGCCTGTTCCTGGGCGTCCTCGCCGTCGTCACCGTCCAGGCCGGCGCGGAGACGGCGAAGACCCTGCGCCTCGCCGACCTGGAGCTGCACGTCGGCAAGGACGGCACCCGGCAGATGTACATCCCGCCGATGCCCGACGCGATGGACGCCGCCCTCACCACCGTCACGGGCAAGCCCGGCGCCGTCGGCATGCTGGGCTACCAGGCGATCATCGGCGAGCCGGACGTGCTGCCGATCAACCAGGGCGCCGCGCCGTTCGACAACAACGAGGGCGGCTACTACGGCCCGGGCATGCCGATGAACTGCGACCCGATGACCGGCATGTGCCGCCCGATGGAGCCGGTCGCGCAGCCGCCCCGCGGGCAGGCGATCGAGGTCGTCCTGCAGGGCCTGACCGGCGACGTCCGGCAGTTCCGCCCGTTCCGCCCGGTCAGCGGCGACTGGCTCGACTTCGGCGGCGACCCCTCCTACTCGCCCCGCCTGGTGATCAACAAGGAGGCGGCGAAGGGCTTCACCCGCTACCAGATCCCGGCGGAGATGCGGGTCGAGGGCGCGACCGCCAACCCGACGCCCCGCATCATCGGCGTCGTCGACGACGGCAACCCCCAGCCGACCGCCTACGTGCGGGCCGACGAGATGCGCAACTGGATGCCGAAGCCGTCGGCGAACCAGATGTACGGCCCGGGCCTGCAGCTGCTGTTCGCCCCCGGTGCCGGGGAGACCGAGGCGCTGGTGATCCGTAAGCTCACCGGCCTCGGCGTACCGCAGGAGATGCTGCACGTGGAGACCATCAACGCCCGGAAGGACATCGCGGGCGAGCTGGCGATCATCCGCTGGATCTTCCTCGGCATGGCCGCCCTGGTACTGCTCATCGGCGTCGCCGGCATCCTCAACGTCGGCCTGGCGACCGTGGGGGAGCGGGTCGAGGAGTTCGCGCTGCGCCGGGCCGTCGGCACGCCCCGCTCGCTGCTGGCCGGCATCGTCCTGGCGGAGACGCTGCTGACCGGCCTGCTGACCGCGGCCGCCGCGATCGGCCTGGCGGTGGTGGCGCTCGACGTGGGCGCCGGGCTGCTGGGCTCGCGGGTGCCGCAGCTGCAGGAGATGACGTTCCCGTGGCAGGCGGGGGTTGCCGGCGTCATCGCGGGCCTGGTGGCGGGCCTGCTCGGCGGCCTGATCCCGGCCATCCGCGCCGCGCGGATCCCGATCGCCACGGTCATGCGGGCATGAAGAAGGGGGCGCCCTTCGAAAGAGCGCCCCCCTCCCTACAGCAGGACCACTACGGAGCCCAGGGGTTCTCCACGGACCACGTGGTGTCCTCGGTGAAGCTGGTGGGGTTGTCCCACGCGTTCGGCCCGCCCGGCGTCGCCAGCCACAGCTCCGACGCCCGGTGGCGCAGGAACTGGCCGGGGAAGTTCCAGGCGGTCAGCCGCACCCCGCCGGTGCCCTGCTGGGCGCACCAGGTGGCGTCGGCCTTGAAGAGCGCCGAGTTGTCGTTCGGGTCCTTGCGCACCCGGTAGGCCTGGTGCCGCAGGTACTGGCCGGGGAAGTTGCGCGACTCGAAGGAGTAGCACGACGCGTCGGCCAGGCCGGGCACGATCCTCCAGGTCGCGTCCTGCTTGAGCAGCGTGCTGCTGTTGGCGTCGACGACCTCGGTGTAGCCCAGGCTGTTCTGGTGCCTGATGTACCGGGTGGTGCAGCACGGCGTCACGACCCGGAACGACCGGTACACGTTCGTCGGCAGCGTGGCCGGCGGCGGCGGGTTGGTCGAGGCGTTGATGAGCGCCTGGTTCGCCGCCCGGAACCGGGCCACGTCGACCTTCATCACCTGGCGGTCGTAGGTGAGGAAGCCGTTGCTCTCGTTCTCCACGTCGGTGATCTCGGTGTAGACCGACGCGGACAGGCCCGCCGGCATGCCGCCGGTGCGGAGCTGGTCGTACAGGCCGACGATGCGGTTGTTGAGGTTCGTGGCGTTGCCCTGGTCCTCGTAGCTGAACCCGTTGCCGGGCGACCACTCGTGACCGGAGACGCGAAGGCCCAGGCCGCCGAACTCGCCGAGCACCGCGGCGCGGGTCGCGGTCGGCAGCGTGGAGCCGGGACCGACGTAGATGTGGTTGTCGATCACGTCGCCGTTGCCGCCGTCGACGGAGCCGCAGCAGTTGACCCCGCTCATGTTGTTGACCAGGCGCGACGGGTCGTAGGCCTTGACGTCGTTGGCGATGCGGGCCTGGTCGTACTGCCCCCAGCCCTCGTTCTGGTCGACCCACATGACCAGCGACGGCGAGCTGCGGTGCTGGTCGATGATGCGGTGGTACTCGGCCTCCCACTGGGTCCGCGCGGCCGTCGTCGGGTTCTTGCCGGTCGGCATGGCGGGCATGTCCTGCCACACCAGGAGGCCGAGCTGGTCGGCGTGGTAGAACCAGCGCTGCGGCTCGACCTTGATGTGCTTGCGCACCATGTTGAAGCCGAGGTCCTTGTGCGCCTGCAGGTCGGAGCGCAGCGCGGCGTCGGTGGGCGCGGTGTAGATGCCGTCGGGCCAGTAGCCCTGGTCCAGCGTGCCGGACTGGAAGACGAACTGGCCGTTGAGCAGGATGCGCAGCTTGCCGTTGACGTTGCCGATCGAGATCGACCGCATGCCGGCGTAGCTGCCGACCGAGTCCACGACCGTGGAGCCGCTCTTGAGGTCGACGCGGACGTTGTACAGGAATGGGTCGCTGGGCGACCAGCGGTGCGCGTTCGGCACCGGGACGCTGAACGCGGTGCCCGTCCCGCCGTTGGCGGTGCCGACCTGGGTGGTGCCGTTCAGGACGGTGGCGGTCACGGTGTGCCCGGACAGGCCGGCGCCCTGCACGTTGACCGACAGCGTGTTGTTGGACAGGTTCGGCACCAGGTCCACGCGGGTGATCCGGGCCGTCGGGGTCGGCTCCAGCCAGACCGTCTGCCAGATGCCGGAGACGCCGGTGTAGAAGATGCCGCCGCCCGCGTGTGGGAGCACGTCGTTGCGGCGCTGCTTGCCGACCGCCTGGGTGCCCGCGTCGGTCGGGTCGTAGACGCCCACGATGATCGTGTTGGTGCCGCCGTTGAGCAGGCTCGTGATGTCGTAGGTGAAGGCGTCGTAGCCGCCGCTGTGCACGGCGCCGGCCTGCGTGCCGTTGACCCACACGGTGGTCTGGAAGTCGACCGCGCCGAAGTTGAGCTGGACCCGGCGCCCGGCCCAGCCGGACGGGACCGTGAAGGTGCGCTTGTACCAGAGCCGGTCGTTCTCCGTGACCTTGCGCTGGATGCCGGACAGCGCGGACTCGACCGGGAACGGGACGCGGATCTGCTCGCCGAACGTGCCGGGCGGGCTGGTCTGGCCGCTGCCGGTGACCGCGAAGTCCCAGATGCCGTTGAGGTTCTGCCAGTCGGTGCGGGTCAGCTGCGGGCGTGGGTACTCCGGCAGCGGGTTCGCCGTGGGCACCGAGTTGGTCCACGGGGTGGTCATCGGCGGCGTCTTCGGAGTCCATGCGCTCGCGGGGGCGGCCGTGACGATCACGGTGCCCGCCGTGGCCAGCAACGGTGCCAGCGCGAGCGCGAACCATCTGGAGAGCTTCATACGAGTGGCTCCTCGAGGTATGCGTCAGCCCCGGTGGCGGCCGAGGCTGATCCGTGGGGGCGTCAGACGTCCCCACGGACCAACACATAACCTCACGATCCAACGAGAAGTGTCAAGAGTCACACATCAATATCCCGCACAAGTGCGGCGCTGGACCGAACATTTTCCAACATGGTCAGGCCCCGACGAGTTCGAACTTCTCCCAGGGCCCGATCGCCGCCCGGTTCGCGATGAGCGAGCCGGCGCCGTTGTTCTCCGCGACGACGTACATGCTGTTCACCGTCGCCTGCAGGCTCTCGCTGCCGTCGGCGTTGCGGATCAGGTTGAACGTCTCCCACGACCCGGCGGTGGGGCGGTTGGCCAGGAGCGGGTTCGCGCCGCCGTTCTCCGCACAGACGAACTGGCCGTTCGCCTTCGACTTCAGGGCGACCTTGCCGCCGCCGAGGTCGACCAGCTCGAACTGCTGAGCGGTGCCGATCGTCGCCGAGTTGGCGATCAGCGCGGTGGTCGCGTTCGCCGCCGTCACGTACTGGTTGTTCGTCAGCGACCGGAGGCTGACCGTCGGCCCGGCGCTGACGGTGCCGGTCGTGAACGTGAACGCGTCGACGTCGAACAGGTAGCCCGTGCCGCCCTTGAACACCAGGTACAGCGTGGTGGCCGTGGCCGGGCCGGCGGCCAGGTTCGCCGTCACGTTCGCGAACGTCTCCCAGCCCCCGGTCGGGGCGACCGTGGCGGTGCCGAGCAGCGTGCCGGTCGGCGAGCCGGCCCGGACCTCGATCGTGCCGCCGGCGCCGGCCGAGGACACCCGCGCGGTGAACTGGGTGACGTTGTTCAGCAGGTACGGCGTGTAGGCGATCCAGTCGCCGTTCTCGATGAAGCCGGCGGTGTTGCCACCCTCGGCCGCGGCGTGCGGGGCGATCTGCACGCCCGACTGGCTGCTGTAGTGCTCACCCTGCCGGTGCTTCGGCTGCAGGGTGCGGATGACGTGCGTGGTCAGGCCGCCGTTGTCGGTGTACGCCGCGTCGAAGACGCCGTAGATGTTCGCCGACGCGTCGTGCTCGCCGTCCACCGGCACCGCGATCGAGCCGGTGCAGCCGGTCTTCGAGGTGATCTGGTGGGCGTGGCTGTCGTGCCCCAGCGAGTAGGTCATGCTGACCTTGGCGCAGTTGATCGTGCCGTCCTCGGGATCGGTGACGCTGATCGTGAAGGGCACCGTGTCGCCGAAGTTGAACAGCTGGCCGTCCGCCGGGAGCGTCAGCGTCACCTTGGGCGCGGTGTTGCCGACGGTCACGACGGTGCTCGCCGAGCCGGTGAGCCCCTGCGGATCCTTGACGGTCAGCGTCGGGGTCTTCGTGCCGTTGGTGGTGTAGGTGTACGTGGGGTTCGCGGCCGTCGAGTCGGTGGTGCCGTTGCCGTCGAAGTCCCAGGCGTAGGTGAGCGCGCCGCCCTCCGGGTCCGAGCTGCCGGACGAGGAGAAGCTCACCGTCAGCGGGGCGGGGCCGGACGTCACCGACGCGGTGATCTTCGCCGTCGGGGCGCGGTTGCCGCCGCCGATGTACTCCACCCGATACAGCGCCTGGTTGTTGCTGCCGGTGCCGTAGTCGAGCACGTACAGCGCGCCGTCCGGGCCGAACGCCATGTCCATGACCTGGGTGCCGGCCCACGGGAACGTGGAGATCTCACCGGGGGAGCCGTCGGCGTTGACCTTGATCGGCTTGATCCAGCGGCGGCCGTACTCGCCGGCGAAGAACTGGCCGTCGAGGGTCTGCGGGAACTTCACGGCCGAGTTGAGACCGGCGTTGTAGCGGTACACCGGGCCGCCCATCGGCGACTCGGAGCCGCCGCCGAACTCCGGCGGGGTCGAGTCGAACCCGTAACGGATCCAGCTCGGCTTGGCCGCGGGCAACGTGGTCAGGCCGGTGTTGCGGAACGAGTTGTTCGTCGGGCCGCCGGTGCAGTTGTACTTGGGACCGGTGGTGTTGGTGGCGAAGTTCCACTCGTTGTAGGTCTCGGCCGTGGTGTTCGTGCCGGTGCAGTACGGCCAGCCGTAGTTGCCGGGGCCGGTGATCCGGTTGAACTCGACCTGCCCGCCGGGACCGCGGTTGGGGTCGGCGGCGCCCGCGTCAGGGCCGTAGTCGCCCAGGTAGACGATGCCGGTCGGCTTGTCCACGCTCATCCGGAACGGGTTGCGCAGACCCATCGCGTAGATCTCGGGACGGGTCTTCGCGGTGCCCGGGGCGAACAGGTTGCCCGACGGGATGGCGTACGTGCCGTCCGTGTTCGGCTTGATCCGCAGGACCTTGCCCCGCAGGTCGTTGGTGTTGGCCGAGGACCGCTGCGCGTCGAACTGCGGGTTGCGGTTGGTCACCTCGTCGATCGGCGCGTAGGAGCCGGACTCGAACGGGTTGGTGTCGTCACCCGTGGTCAGGTACAGGTTGCCGGCCGCGTCGAAGTCGATGTCGCCGCCGACGTGGCAGCACTGGCCGCGGTCGTTGTTCACGGTCATGACGATCTTCTCGCTGGCGAGGTCCAGCGTGTTGTCGGCCTTCATGGTGAAGCGGGACAGGTTGAGGTGCCCCTGCCACGGCGCGAAGTCCGCCGCGGTGCCCGTCTTCGGCGCGTCGCCGGCCGGGGTGGACAGCGTCGGCGAGTAGTACAGCCAGACCCAGCGGTTGGTGGCGAAGCCGGGGTCGACGGCGACGCCCTGCAGGCCTTCCTCGTCGTGGGTGTAGACCGACAGCTTGGCGGCCTGCTTGGTGTTGCCGGCGGCGTCGGTGACGCGGACTGTGCCGTCACGGGCCGTGTGGATCACCGTGCGGTCGGGCATCACCGCCAGGGACATCGGCTCGCCGAGCTCGGCGCTGCCGAGGGCCAGCTGGACGTGCTGATAGTCGGAGGCGGGGAGGGGGATGGCCGAGGCGGCGGGCGCGTGGACGAACGCGGCCGCTGCGGAGCTGCCGGCGGCGAGCGTGGCCGCGGTGAGCAGCCTTCTCCACCGGCGCTGGGATGGTGCCATGCGGGGTGTCCTTCCTGGGCTGATGGGGGTGCCAGCCAGGCAAGACGCGCGCCGATCGCGCTACCTGAGGACCGCTCGCGACCGGGGCGCCGACCCTTCGCGCGCGCGGGCGGGAACTAACTGCGCGGTGGATGGCGGCCACCGTGTTAGTTATCAGAGCTAACTAACCACCGCGGGTCGCAAACGGCAATGCCGAGTTTTTCGAGATGCGGCATTTCTGCCGTTCTACGGAAAACTCATGGCAGTCGATGTGCACATTGAGAACCTCTGAGGTTTGTCGTTATAAAACCGTGACCTCTTGCAAGATTGCTCACATGTGGTAACCGTCACACGCGATTTTTGTCCGTCTTTACGCGCTTTGGAGCGCGGTCACGCGCTGGAAACGCTCCGGTAACCGATCACGGAACGTAAGAATTCTGGACTTGAGCCGTTACCGGCGAGTAACTACGGGCCTTGTCCGCGCTCGACGCAGGCGGCAACATCGTCCGCACGCCCCAATCCCCGGTTCCACCCCCTGCGGACGCAGGGCCGGCCGGGGCGTCGAGACACCCAGGCCGGTGCGAGCGCCCGCAGTGACAGGAGCGCAGCACCGCACGCACCCCCGCGACCCAAGAGGAGCTTCTCGTGTCCGTAGCTCAGGGCAGCGCGGTGAAGGGCCGCACGCGATGGAAGCGTTTCGCAACCGTCGTCGTGCCTTCCGCCTTCATCGCCGGCGCCATCGTCTTCGGCCAGGCGACCGGCGCGATCGCCGCGTCGTTCAGCGTCTCCGGCCAGCAGTTCAAGGTCTCCGCCGACAAGCTCGAGGGCACCGGCTTCGTCCAGTACGGCGGCCTCGCCACGGAGAAGGGCGGCAACCCCGCCAACCCGGCCGACCCGAAGAACCACTTCGTCGCGGTCTCGGGCATCAAGTCCGCCAAGCTCTACAACCTGTGCCAGTCGGTGAAGGTCCCCGGCCTGCCCGTCAGCATGGTGATCCACGCCGGTCAGGCCGCGGGTGCCCCGGCCGAGGCGACCGACCTGCTGATCGACCTGACGTCGCTCAAGGGTGACGCCACGTTCGAGAACATCCAGATCGGCATCGACGCGTCGGACCTGAGCAAGGGCGGCCCGAACGCCAAGGGCCTGCAGGGCAGCTTCGCCCAGCAGGCGGACAGCGTGGTCATCACCAACCTGAAGCAGGTCGCCTGGTCGACCACGGCCGGCACGTTCAAGCTGACCGGTCTCGACCTGAGCCTCTCCACCGGTGGCACCCCCTTCGAGTGCTTCTAGCCTCACCGCCTGGGCCCGCGGCGTCACACCCGCGGGCCCAGTTGTTTGCCGTCAGTCTTTTCAGCTGGAGGGCTCCGTGACCACTCCCCACCCTTCGCACGTCAAGCGCCGTGCCGGTGGCTTCAGCAAGTGGCGCGACTCGCGTCCTTTCTGGGGTGGGTTGTTCCTGCTCTTGTCGGGGCTGGAACTGTTCCTCAGCGCCAACCTGCAGCTCGCCCTGGAGGTCCACTTCGGACCGACGGGCTTCCTGTCCTACGTCATCCCCGCGATGCTGCTGCTGTGCGGTCTGCTGACCTGGCTGTCGCCGGCGCAGCGGCTGTTCTACGGCATCCTGGGCACCCTCACCGCGCTGTACTCGATCATCGGGCTCAACCTGGGCGGCTTCTTCCTCGGCATGATCTTCGGCGTCATCGGCGGCGGCCTGGCCGCCTCCTGGTCGCCCGGGACCCCCGCGGAGTCCACCACCGTCGAAGATGACGACACGGCGACCTACGAGCCGGCGGAGCTCGACGACCTGCTCAGCAACGAGCCGGACGAGCCGGCCGGCTACGAGCGCCCGTCGCTGCGCAAGGAGACCGACGCCGGTCATGACATCGCTCATGACGAGCCGACCCGGGAGCAGCCCCTCCCTCGGCATTCGTCGGGCGTGTTGACCGACTCGCTGCCGATCTCCCAGCGCAGCCCTCTGCACGACGCGCCGTCCTACGGCGGGGGCGGCAGCGCCGACGACGAGCGGCCGCCGTCGGGCAACGACGACCTGCCGAGGCGGCGCGGGCTCGGCATCCCGCTGTTCGCGCTGCTGCTCACCGGCACCGTCGCGGGATCGGCCCTGTTCGGCGCGGCCCACGGCGGCACGCCGGCGTTCGCGGCGCCGGCCGTCTGCGCCTCCCCGTCGGTGAAGCCGAGCACCGGCACCCAGCCGGCGCCCAGCGGCGGCGCCACGTCGGCACCCGCTCCGGCATCGCCGAGCCCGAGCCCGTCGCCGACCAAGACCGCGGAGGAGAAGCCGGGCCTGCTCGACTGGCTCGGCGGCCTCTTCGGCGGCGGCGACGACAAGAAGGCCGAGACCACCGCGTCGGCGACCGCGGCCCCGCCCGCGGCGCAGGCGGAGACGACCGCGTCCCCGGCCGCGCCGGCCACGACCTCGACGGCGACGAAGTCGCCCTCGAAGGCACCGTGCGCGAGCGCGTCGGCCACCCCGAACGACAAGAAGGCCCAGGTCGCGGCCGGTCAGCCCTTCGTGGCGTCGGCGCCGTCCATCCTCATCGCCGACCAGATGACGATGGACAGCCTCGTCTACGACGGCGTGGCGGAGCTGACGAAGAAGGACGGCAGCAAGGTCAAGGTGCTGGCGTTCAGCATGAAGAACTCGGTGTCGACCCCGTTCGAGCTGCGGACCCCCGGAGCGCCGAAGCTGCTGCTGACGAAGAGCAGCAAGCTGACCGTCGAGGGCAACGTGAAGTTCTACACGTCGAAGTTCTCCGCGAACGTGCTGGGCATCCTGCCGCTGACCTTCACCCCGTCGTTCCCGCCGCCGCCGATCCCGCTGCCGGGGTACTACACCAACTGCAACATCGAGCTGGTCTACGTGCAGTCCAACGTCCTTCGGGCGCCCGGGCTGAGCATCGCCTACGCGTCCTGATCAGGTGGTGGGAGTCGATAGGTCACCGGGGTCTCCGACAACCTGATCGGGGACGCCACCGACCTGGCACCGTCGACTTCCACCACCGGCGCGAGCCCCAGTCGCTCCGCCAGCGCGATTCCCTCCGCCACCGTGTTCACCGGCCCGCACGGCACCCCCACCGTGTGCAGCAGCTCGATCCAGTGCGTTTTCGGCCGCTGTACCGTCACCGCCTCGATCCTGTCGACGAGGTCCTGCCGGTGCGCGACCCGGCCGGCGTTCGTGGCGAACCGGGGGTCCGGCGCCAGCTCAAGCGCCGCTGAGAGCCGCTCGAACTGCCGGTCGTTGCCCACCGCCACCGCGAACTCGCCGTCGCTCGCCCGCAGCGTCTCGTAGGGCGCGATGCTCGGGTGCCGGTTGCCCATCCGCTGCGGCACGACGCCGGCGTTCAGGTGGGCGGAGGCCTGGTTGACCAGCCCGGCGAGCAGGCTGGACAGCAGGTCCACCTCGACCCGTTGCCCCCGGCCGGTCCGCTCCCGGGCGTAGAGCGCCGCCAGGACGCCCGCGGTCAGCTGCTGGCCGGCGAGCACGTCCACCAGCGCGACGCCCACCTTCGTCGGCGCGCCCGCCGGGTCGCCCGTGATCGACATCAGGCCGCCGACCGCCTGCACGAGGAAGTCGTACCCGGGGGAGTGGTGCTGCCGGCCGAAGCCGGTGACGCTGGCGTAGACGAGCCTGGGACTGCCGATCTGCTCGTAGCCCAGACCGAAGCGCTCCATCGTGCCGGGGGCGAAGTTCTCCACCAGTACATCGGCCGCCGACGCCAGCTCGAGCGCCTGTCGCCGGCCGTCGTCGGTGCCCAGATCCAGCGCCAGCCCGCGTTTGTTGCGGTTGACGGACAGGAAGTAGGTCGAGCGCCCGTCGGCGGCGAACGGCGGCCCCCACGACCTGGTGTCGTCGCCCGCGCCGGGCCGCTCCACCTTGACGACGTCGGCGCCGAGGTCGCCGAGCGTCATGGTGGCGATCGGCCCGGCGAGGACTCTGGAGAAGTCCGCGACGAGGATGCCGTCGAGCGGGCCCACGCTCTAGATTCTCTGCAGTGCGGCCCGCAGCGGGTCCAGGCCCAGCGAGCCGAGGTTGAGCGCGTCGCGGTGGAAGGCCTTCAGGTCGAAGGCGGCGCCCTTGCGGGCCCGGGCGTCGTCGCGGGCGGCGAGCCAGGCGCGCTCGCCGAGCTTGTACGCCGGCGCCTGGCCGGGCCAGCCCAGGTAGCGGTTGAGCTCGAAGCGCAGGCTCTTCTCCTCGACCCGGCAGTGCGCGCGCAGGAACTCCCAGCCCAGCTCCGGGGTCCACCGCTCGCCCGGCGCGAAGCCGAACGGGTTGTCGCGGGGGATCTCCAGCTCCAGGTGCATGCCGATGTCGATGATCACCCGGACGGCGCGGAACGCCTGGCCGTCGAGCATGCCGAGCTTGTCGCCCGGGTCGGCGAGGTAGCCCAGCTCGTCCATGAGCCGCTCCGCGTAGAGCGCCCAGCCCTCGCCGTGGCCGGACGACCACGCCAGGATCCGGCGCCACCGGTTGAGCAGCTCGGCCCGCACGTACGTCTGCCCGATCTGCAGGTGATGGCCGGGGACGCCCTCGTGGTAGACCGTGGTGACCTCGCGCCAGGTGGAGAACTCCTCGATGCCCTGCGGCACCGCCCACCACATGCGGCCCGGGCGGGAGAAGTCCTCGCTCGGGCCGGTGTAGTAGATGCCGCCGTCGGACGTCGGCGCCAGCATGCACTCGATCTGCCGGACCTGCTCGGGGATGTCGAAGTGCCGCCCGTGCAGCTCGCTCACGGTCGCGTCGGCGAGCGACTGCATCCAGTCGCGGAACGCCTCCTTGCCGCGGATCGTGCGGGCCGGGTCGGCGTCGAGCGCGGCGACCGCGTCGTCGACCGAGCCGCCGGGCACGATCTTGTCGGCGACGGTGCGCATCTCGCTCTCGAGGCGGGCGAGCTCCTCGAAGCCCCACGCGTACGCCTCGTCGAGGTCGACGGTGGCGCCGAGGAAGTAGCGGGAGGCGAGCTGGTAGCGCTCGCGCCCGGCGGCCTCCTTCTCCCGGCCCAGCGGCGCCAGCTCGCGGCGCAGGAACTCCGCGTGCGCGACGGTCGCGGCGCGGGCCGCCACCGCGTTGCGCGCCAGCTCCTCGGCGAGCGTGGTCTTGTTGCCGGCGCCGACCTTCGCGGCCAGGTCCGGGTAGAAGTTGTCACCCTCGGGATCGGCCCAGACCTCGCACTGCTTGGCGACCTCGATGATCTGCCGGGCCGGCGCGACGTGCCCCTGCTGCGCGGCGTGCAGCAGGGAGCGCTGCCACTGGTCCAGCGCGACCGGCACCTCGGCCAGGCGGTCGCGGACGTTGGTCGCGGCCTCCTCGCCCTCGGTCGCCATGAGGTCGAACGAGCTCCGCACCCCGTGCAGCGGGCTGGAGATGACGTTGATGTCGCTGGTCATGTCGCCGGCCTCGAACCGCTCCAGGGCGAGCCCCAGGCGCTCCTGCATGGCCTCTCTGGCCACCCGCTCGCTCTCGCTGGTGGGCGTCTGCGCCGCGAGGGCGGCGAGGGTGCGCCGGTCCAGGTCGGCGAGGGCTGCGAAACCGTCGGGCGACAGGTCGGTCAACCTGTCGTCATACCCGGCCACTCCGACGAAGGTCGCCCCGGTCGGGTCGAGGGGCGCCCACTGCTCGACATAGCTGTTGGCGATGTCATCGATAGATCCCACGCGCCGACCCTACGGGACTGCGTCCGGCGCTGTCGCCTTTGTCGAGGCCAATTCGCAACTGGTGGACTGACCTGCGCCCAGACGTCCGAAATCCGCGCGACTTTTTGTTTTCGACGGGAGCAAAGTAAGGCCCATGACGTCTCCAGCTCCTGACGCGTCCCGCTGGCTTCCGGCCTTCCTGGCCGTCGCCCTGATCTGGGGCACCAGCTTCATGTTCATCAAGGACGCGCTGGTCGAGCTCGAGCCGGTGTACGTCGCCGGCTACCGGATCCTCCTCGGTGCGCTCACCCTGCTGGTCTTCCTGTTCGCCCGCGGCCTGCGCCCGCCGCGAGGGCTCCGCCTCTGGGTCCACCTGTTCGTCTACGCGACCGTCGCCACCACGGTGCCCTTCACGCTCTTCGGCTACGCGGAGCAGCGGGTCCCGTCGGTCCTCGCCGGCATCTGGAACGGCACCGCCCCGCTCACCACGCTCGTCGTGACCCTGGTCGCGATGCGGTCCGAGCGCCCCTCCCGGCGGCAGATCCTCGGACTTCTCGCCGGTTTCGCCGGTGTACTGGTGGTCCTCGGCGTCTGGAACGGGGTGGGCGGCTCGTCGCTGGCAGGCCAGCTGATGCTCCTCGGCGCGGTCACCTGCTACGGCATCGCGTTCAACTACACCCGCTGGCTCATGAAGAACTTCGAGCTGTCGGCCCTGCAGCTGTCGGTCGGCCAGCTCACCATGTCGACGCTGCAGCTACTGGTCGCGGCGCCGCTGATCGCCGGGGCGCCGCCGTCGCCGCTGTCGCACTCGCCGCGGGTCTACCTGGCGGTCGTCGCGCTCGGCGTGTTCGGCACCGGGATCGCCTTCGCCCTGAACAACCACGTCGTGCGCACCGCCGGGATCACCACCGGCTCGATGGTGACCTACCTGCCGCCCTTCGTCGGCGCCGTGGCCGGCGTCGTCGTCCTGCACGAGCACCTGACCTGGAATCAGCCCGTCGGCGGCATCATCGTCCTGTGCGGCGTCGGCATCTCGCAGGGGCTATTTGTGCGATTGGGTCCAGCTTCTAAGGTCGGCGGCCGGAAGCGTGTTGACGATCCGGTCGAGCGGCACCCCGCAGGCGACGGCACGCGCGCAGCCGTTTGACAGCCAGTCGAGCTGCCCGGGAGCGTGCGCGTCGGTGTCGATCGAGAATTTGCACCCCGTCTCGAGCGCGACCCGCAGCAGCCGCTTCGGCGGGTCGAGCCGCTCCGGCCGCGAGTTGATCTCGATCGCCTTGTCGTGCTCGACGGCCTTCTCGAAGACCTGCTCCGGATGGAACCGGCTTTCTGGCCTGGTGCCACGACCGCCCGTGATAAGGCGCCCGGTGCAGTGGCCCAGAATGTCCAGGTGCGGGTTGGCCAGAGCGGTGACCATGCGGCGGGTCATCACGTCCGGCTCGTCCTTCAGGTTGCTGTGCACCGACCCGACCACCACGTCGAGCCGCTCCAGCAGCTCGTCGGTCTGGTCGAGCGAGCCGTCGGCGAGGATGTCGACCTCGATGCCCGTCAGGATCCGGAACTGCATGCCCAGCTCCGCGAAGCCCGCGTTGAGGTCGGCGACGACGTCGAGCTGCTCGGCGAGCCGCTCCGCCGACAGCCCCCGGGCCACCGTCAGCCGCGGCGAGTGGTCGGTGAGCACCAGGTATTCGTGCCCGATCGCGGCCGCCGCCAGGGCCATCTCGTCGATCGGCGACCCGCCGTCGGACCAGTCCGAGTGCGCGTGACAGTCACCGCGCAGCGCCGCCAGCATCGCGGCGGTCGCCTCGTCGAGGTCCTGCCCGGCGGTCGACTCCAGGCGGCGCAGGTAGACCGGCTCCTCGCCGGCGAACGACTCGACCACGCACCGGGCGGTCACCTCGCCGACGCCCTGCAGGTCCTTCAGCGTGCCGTTGCCCGCCCGCGCGGCCAGCTCGCCCTCCGGCAGCTTCGCCAGGGTCGCCGCCGCGCCGCGGAACGCGCGCACCCGGTAGGTCTTCTCGCCGGCTCGCTCCAGCAGGAACGCGATGCGCCGCAGATCGGCGAGCGGATCCCTCATGCTCTAGAAGGTAGTGCTCCTCGACGGCCGGTGCGCGACCACCGTCCGTGTCCTCGTCAGTGTCGCGAACGGGTTGGCGAACTGCAGCACCAAAGCCTTGTGCCGGGACTCCGGCCGGCAGGTGATCATCAGCAGCTGGTCGCCGCCGCGCACGTCCCAGAACGTGCCGTCGTGCACGCCCGCCGTGATCACCCCGTCGATGTGCAGCGCCCCCGGCCGCAGCCGCTTGGCCACCGCCGGCGCCTCGGACCGCGGCACGATCCTGATCGAGGCGATCTCCTCGACCGGCACCTCGACCCTTCCTGTCCCCGTCCACCAGCTGTCCAGCCCCTGCGGCTCGATGACCAGGGCCGTGTCGGTGACCGTCAGCTGCAGGTTTGTCGGAATTCTCATCAACGCGACCGGCCCAACCGTCATCAGACCCAAGACCGTCGCGAGCGCCAATCCGGTGCTCATAACCGCGAATGTACGCCCGTCAACGTTTCGTGTTGGCCGTTTCCGAAAATCATGACCGTTGGGAGTTGACATGCGAACGATCGACTGGATCGACGACGCCGTCGTCCTTATCGACCAGACCCTGCTGCCGTCCGAGCTGGTCCACCTCCGCCTGTCCACTGTGGATGAACTGGTCGACGCCATCAAACGCCTGGCCGTGCGCGGCGCACCGGCCCTCGGCGTGGCCGGCGCGATGGGCGTCGCCCTGGCGGCCGCCTCGTCCTCCGACCCCGCGGTCGTCCGCGACCTGGTGCACCGCCTGGCCACCGCCCGCCCGACCGCCGTCAATCTCGCCCGCGGCGTCGACCGCGCCGCCGCCCACCTGCCGTCCTTCCCCGCCGTGCTGGCCGAGGCGCTGCGCGTGCGCGACGAGGAGATCCATTCCTCCACCGAGATGGCCCGCCGCGGCGCCGACCTGGTCACGTCCCTCTGCGGCCCGTCCGCCCGCCTCCTGACCCACTGCAACACCGGCGCCCTGGCCACCGTCGTCGGCGGCACCGCCCTCGCCGTCGCCTTCGAGCTGCACCGCCGCGGCACCCTCGCGAGCGTCACCGCCAGCGAGACCCGTCCCCTCCTGCAGGGCGCCCGTCTGACCACCTGGGAGCTCGCCCGGGCCGGCATCCCCCACCGCCTGTCCGTCGACTCCGCCGGTCCCTTCCTCATGGCCCGCGGCGAGATCGACGCCGTCATCCTCGGCGCCGACCGCATCTGCGCCAACGGCGACGTGGTCAACAAGGTCGGCAGCTACGCCCACGCCCTGGGCGCCCGCGCCGCCGGCATCCCCTTCATCTGCGTCGCCCCCGAATCCACCGTCGACCCCTCCACCCCCACCGGCGCCGACGTGGAGATCGAGGACCGCGGCCCCGCCGAAGTCGTCGGCACCGCCGCCCCTGCAGCCACCCCCGCGGTGAACCCCGCCTTCGACGTGACCCCCGCCTCCCTGGTCACCGCCATCGTCACCGACACCCGCATCTGGTACCCCACCCCACCCCGCCCTGCCCACCACGCCGCCGACTCCCCGCGCACCGCCCCCTCGCGCCTGCCCCACCCCGCAACCCACCCCGCACTCGAGCAATGACCACAAGTCGCACGCCTGCGTCGTCGCACAGGGACATCGCAGTGTCGTGAGTCACTTCGACCGTGATGCCACCGACCAGCCCACGGCGGCGCACGAACCGGGAAGGACTCAAGGCGCGGACTCCAACGCCAGCAATTGCTCGACAAGGCCGAGCGCACGCTGATCCCGGCCGTCGTGCTCTTCAAATCCACGTCCGCGGGTCCGGCGACCTGCGGAGGCATCGTGGCTGGAGTACCCGGAGCTCCCGCGATGCAGATGTTGGCCAATGCCCCGGAATACTCCTTTTCCCGGATCGACGTTGCGCGATCCACCCCTATTTCAGAGATCGAACTGGGGGTGGATCGCGCAACGTCTATGGAGCAATAGCCGCAAAGCAGGGCATTGACCAATGTCTGTCAAGGGAGTGCCGCGAGCAGCCGGGCTCGGGCCTGGACGGCCTGCGCGGTCAAAGCCTGAGCCGCGTGAGGCAGTGATCCCACATCTCGGTTCGAAGCTCAACTGGGACTAGCGATCTTGAAACGCCAAAACGCCCGGTCGGTCTGTGGGGACCGCCGGGCGTCTGGGCTGGCCGAGGTGCGGTGGCGCGGGGATTCGAACCCGGGGAAGGCTTGCACCTTCACACGCTTTCGAGGTCTGCCCACCCGCGTCCGGGAGCGGTCACCACCGTCCGTGACCAGGTGCGGCAAGGTGACATGGACCGCCTGGGCCGCCGGTGGAGGCTGGCGAATGAGACGACAACTGAGACGACCTCGATGGGTTGAAGGTCGGCTCTCGCGGCGGAGCGCGCGACCTCAGGCTTCCGGAATTTGCGGTACCCGCCGATAGCGAGCGGTCCGCGATCGTGGCTGGCCGGTCATCTCCACCAGACCCCGTTCCCGAAGCGCCTTCAAGGCGCGAAAGACCTGGTGCGGCTTCAGGCCGGTGCGCTCCTCGATCTCGCTTCGAGACGAACCTTCGGCGGAGAGCCCGGCCATCACTTGAGCCGAGTTCCGAGTCAGGTCGTCATCCGTCGTTACCGGCTCGTCAGTCTGTTCCGTCTGAAGCGGATCATTCGACGGAAGGCGATACGTTGTCGTGCCCCGCGTTCCCTCCTGTTCGATCAGGCCCCGCTCGACAAGGTCCCGTAGCTCGCGAGTGACCGTTCGGCTGTCCTGAACGCCGGTGGACGCTCGATAGGCGCTGTTCGTCATCACGACACCGTTTCGCATCATCACCAGGGCGCTCATTTGCGACCGCGACAGCGGCCGGTTGTCGAGAGACTGCAACCATTCGAGCGCTTCCTGGTCGAGCAGTGTGTGGTTCGGGAACTCTGCGGTGAATGATGAGACCGAGTCGGTGAAATGCGGTGGCTCCATGCCGGCCTCGGTGAGTGCGATCCGGATGCGGGTGATTCCGCTTCCGCGGTTCTCGCACACCATGTGACCGTCGAAGTACGGCGTGTCCTCCAGGATCTTGAGCAGGGCCTTGTTCCGTGATGACGTGACGCCGGTAATGCCCAGCACACCGACGTCGACCGGCCCGTAGAGCCCGCCGGGGTTACGGATCACGAGCCGATCGGGGTACATCTCGACCTGGACCTGCATGCCGCGTGCGAAGTCGGAGTAGTCGCGGTGGACCAGCGCGTTGACCAGCGCCTCGCGCAGGACCTCCTCGGGATACTCCCACTCGTCGATGCGGAAGATGCCAGAGATGATGCTGCGCCGCTTCATGTTGCGCTTCAGGATGCGCACGCACTCGTTCACGATGAACGGGATCGAGCCGTCCACCGACCGGTTCTCGGTGAACCGTTCACCGGCGGGGCCCAGCACGCCGGGTTCGCTGGTGGGATAGGCGACGAAGGTGAGGTAGAGCTGGGGCTCGAAGGTCTGCGGATAGACGCCGAACGCCAGCAAGCCGGCCAGCGTCGGCACGGACCTGCCGTCGTGAACGGTCAAGACGTTGAGCATGGTCAGAGCGCGCTCGTCGTCGACCTTTCGGAAGATCTCACCCCTGGTCTCGCGAATCCGGTGAAGAAATCGACCGAGTGCCTCCTGGTCCAGATCCGCGATGCTGGCATCTGACATCGCCCGGACGTCGTGCTTCTGCTCGGTACGGTTCGCGAGCAGCACAGCGACCTCGTAGTCGGTCAGCCGCCGGTCCCCATCACCGACCCGGATCCGTGACCCGGCCCAGGGTCCGAGGCTTCGCTTGTGGCACGGGCGCTGATCGCGTGGTGTCGGTGGCACGTAGCAGGCGACAACGTTCTTGCCATCGATGGCGACCGTAAAGATCTCCGCCCGGACGGCCGGCTCCATCTCGGAGCACACCGCGCCGATCTGGCTCTCCATCGCCCCGGCGTCGGTGACACCGACGGCGGCGAAGCCGGACTTTTCATCGACACCCAACAGGATGCAGCCACCCTGAGCGTTGGCGAACGCGCTGATCGTCTCCCAGAGTGTGGCGGGCAATCCCCCCTGGGACCGCTTGACCTCGCAGAGGAAGTGATCGTTGCTTCCTCTCGCGGGCCTGTGCAACAGGCTGTAGTACAGAGCTGTGTTTTGTACTACAGCATGACACTGTCGGTGTAGTACAGCACGTTGTGTGTAGTACAGCGAGGGGCGACCGAAGTGCAGGAGAGGATCGTCGACTGGTCGCCCTGGATGCTCCGTGGCCGCCAACGGTGCACAGAGCACCCTGCCACAACTGAGACGAAATGAGACTGGAATGCCGAACGCCCGGTCGTCTCCGTTAGGAGATGCCGGGCGTTCGTGCTGGCCGAGTGCGGTGGCGCGGGGATTCGAACCCCGGGAAGGCTTGCACCTTCACACGCTTTCGAGGCGTGCTCCTTAGGCCACTCGGACACGCCACCGCCGAGAAGGCTACCGGATGCCCATCCGCGTCTGCGCGGGGGATGGCCGTTTGGCAGGATCGGGGGCATGAGCACGCACATTGGCGCTGAGCCGGGCGAGATCGCCGAACTTGTCCTGATGCCGGGGGACCCCCTGCGGGCCAAGTGGATCGCCGAGACGTTCCTGGAGGGGGCGTCGTGTTACTCGACGGTGCGGAACATGTTCGGGTACACGGGGACGTTCCGGGGGACGCGGGTCAGCGTTCAGGGGTCCGGGATGGGGATGCCGTCGGCCAGCATCTACGCACATGAGCTGATCAACGACTACGGGGTGAAGTCGCTGGTCAGAGTCGGGAGCTGTGGGGCGCTGGTCGAGTCGCTGCAGCTGCGGGACGTGGTGGCGGCGATCGGGTCGAGCACCGACTCGAACATGAACCGGGCCAGGTTCGACGGGCTGATCGACTACGCGCCGGTCGCGGACTTCGGGCTGCTGCGCGCGGCGGTCGACGTGGCCGAGGCCAAGGGCATCACCATGCGGGTCGGGCCGATCCTGGCCGCGGACGCGTTCTACACGGACCGGCCCGACCTGTACGACAAGCTCGCCGACTACGGTGTGCTCGCCGTCGAGATGGAGTCGGCGGCGCTGTACACGATCGCCGCGCGGTTCCAGGCGAAGGCGCTGACGCTGCTGACGGTCAGCGACCACATCAAGACGGGCGAGCGGACCTCCGCGCAGGAGCGGGAGCAGACGTTCAGCCAGATGGTCGAGATCGCCCTCGAGGCGATCGTCAAGTAGCCGACACCAGGGCGAGCGTGGGCGAGAGCCGGGCGGCCCGCACCGCGGGCGCCAGCCCGGCCAGCACGCCGACGACCAGCGTGGCGACCAGCGAAGAGCCCACCGCCCACAGCGGCACCACCGCAGGCCAGGACCGCAGCAGCGCGTAGACGACGGTCACGGCGGCGCCGAGCAGGGACAGCAGCAGCGACTCGGTGAGGAACTGCAGCCGGATCTGGACCCGCCGGGCGCCCAGGGCCCGGCGCAGGCCGATCTCGGCGCGGCGCTCCAGCACGGAGATGACCATCGTGTTGGCGACGCCGACCCCGCCGACCAGCAGTGCCACCGCGCCGAGGCCGAGCAGCAGGCCGGTGAACGCCCGGTCCACGGCGGAGCGGGCGGCCAGGGCGTCCGACGGGCGGGAGACCTGCACCTCGTTAGGGGCCGAAGGGTTCGCGGTGGCGGCGAGGACCGACGCCACCGCGGTCACGGCGTCCGGACGGGTGCGGGCGTAGATCGTCGTCGGGTAGCCGTCGAAGTCGAGCTCGGTGGCCGCCGACCAGCTGATGAGCGCCGCCGTGTCCAGCGCGGGCGCCAGCGGTACCGGCGAAAGAACCCCCACGACGGTGAACCACCGCTCTCCCAGCCATACGCGCAGCCCAGGGGACGAGACGCCGAGCAGGGACGCCGTCCGCGAGCCCAGCACCACCACGGGCGCGGCGCCGAAGCCGAGCCACGAGCCCGACGCCACCGCGCCGCCCACGGTGGGCAGCAGCGAAGGTGACGCCGCCAGGACGGCGATGCCGCCCGTCGACGAGGCGGGGACGCGGTCCGTGCGGTACACCCGCGCGCCCGCGACCCGCCCGGTCGAGGACACCGAGGTCACCGGCCCGATCCGGGACACCATCGCCGGCGCCGACGACGGCAGGTGCGACTCCTCGCCGAAGAACGACTTCCCGGGGCCGACGGTCAGGAGGTTGGTGCCCAGGGCGTCCAGCGACCGGTCCAGCGACGCCCGGCTCGACGTGGAGATCCCCACGACGGCCACCATCGCCGCGATCCCGATCGCGACACCCAGCGCCGACAGCACCACCCGCAGCGGCCGCGTCCGCAGCCCGGCCGTGCCCACGCGCACGACATCCAAGAAAGAGAGCCTCACAGGATCCTCCCGTCGCGCATCCGCACCCGGCGGGGCAGGGCGGCCGCGATGTCCAGGTCGTGCGTGATCACCACGACGGTCGTCCCGGCGGCGTGCAGCTCGCGCAACAGCGACAGCACGCCGGCACCGGCCGCGGTGTCGAGGTTGCCGGTCGGCTCGTCGGCCAGCAGCAGCGCCGGCGAGCCCACGACGGCCCGGGCGACCGCCACCCGCTGCCGCTCGCCCCCGGACAGCTCGTGCGGCCGATGCGTGGCCCGGTGCCCGAGCCCGACCCGGTCCAGCGCCGCCAGGGCGAGCCGCCGCCGATCGGCGAGCCGCACCCCCGCGTAGAGCAGCCCGTCGGCGACGTCGTCGACCGCGCGCACGCCGGCCGCCAGATGGAACTGCTGGAAGACGAAGCCGATCGTCGTCGCCCGCAGCCGGGACAGCCGGTCGTCGGGGAGTGTCCCGACGTCGAGGCCGTCGATCGAGACCGAGCCGCTGGTGGGCCGGTCCAGCGTGCCGATGAGGTTGAGCATCGTCGACTTCCCGGAGCCGGAGGGGCCCACGATCGCGAGCATCTCGCCGGCCTCGACCGACAGCGACACGCCGTCCAGTGCCGTGATGCCGCCGGTGTACGACTTCCGCACGTCCTCCAGGCGGATCATCCGGCGGTCCCGACGGTGAGCCCCTCGCGGACGTCGGGGCCCGAGACCTCGACCCGGCCTGCGGCGAACAGCCCGGTGGTGACGGCGACCGTGCGCATCGCGGGGCCGTCGACGAGCTGCAGCCCGTAGCCGCCCTCGGCGAGCGCGACCAGCGCCCCGACCGGCACGATGAGCACGCCGTCGCGCCGCTGCGAGACCAGCGTGACGTCGACGGGCGCCGACGAGTAGGCGCCGAGGGCGTCCTGGGACGGCAGCGTCACGGTGACGTCGACGGTCACGATCGACGGCGGCCCGGGCTGCACGGTGGCGACGGCGCCGATCGCGGTGATGGTCCCCGGCACGGTGACGCCGTCGGGCAGCTTCACGGTGGCCTGGTCGCCGACCGAGGCGAGACGCTGCTTGGTGACGTCGAGCCTGACCGTGACCTGCCGGGTCCGCCCGGTCCACTCCAGCAGCGGGCCGGTGGCGTTGTCGCCGAGGTGGGCCTTGACGGCGCCGACCCGGACCGGCCCGGGCGCCATGACGACCCGGCCCAGCTCGACGACGCCGGTCTCCGGCAGGCGAAGCCGCTCCTGCCAGTCCCGCACCGCCGACGCCGTCGAGGACGTGAAGGAGTCGTCGGCCGTGAACCCCTTGAAGCCGAGCGCCGAGAGGTTGCGCTCGAACGCCGCGACGTCCGCGCCCGAGTCGCCCGCGCGGAGCGACCGGTGCAGCGGCGCCGCGTCGTACATGAGCAGCACCGGCAGGCCGTCGACGTGCAGCAGCGGCTGGCCGCGCTCGACGGTGGCCCCCTCGGCGGGCAGGCCGGTGACCATGCCGGGCAGCCGGCCGGTCACGGTGGTCGCGGGGCCGAAGTCGAGGGTCCCGTCGACGTCCTCGGTCTCGGTGAGCGTCCCGCGGGTGATCTTCGTCGTGGCCGCCGGGGGACGGTCCGCGGCCGGCGCCGGGTCGCGGTCGAGCAGCACCCACCCGCCGGCACCGGCGAGCGCGAGGACGGGCAGGGCGATCAGCAGGGTGCGCCTCACCGGCCCACGACCCCCTTGCACGCGTTCGCCGCCTCCTGGAAGCCGGGCTTGCCGACGAGCTTGACCATGTCGCCGACGCCCGTCGCGGGGTCAGGGTCGGGCATGTCGATGCCGTGCTCGCGCATGCACCTGGCGAACTGGCGGGCCTGCTCGAGCTGCTCGGGGGTGAGGTTGCTCAGGGTGCCGCCGTTGGGCAGCAGCCGCTGGCAGGCCGGCATCGCCTCGGCGACCTTGTCGCGGTTGACGCCGGGGCCGAACTCCAGCTTGCCGTCGGGGCCCGGGTCGGGCACCTCGACGCCGTGCTCCCGCATGCACTGCGCGAACTGCCGGTTGGCCTCGGCCTGGCTGATGGACGGCGACGCGGACGCGGCGGCGCCGCCGCCCGCCGTGGCCACGGACGGGCCGGTGGTGGACGAGCAGGCGGCCAGCAGCAGCGCCGTCGTCAGCAGGATTCGTCTCATGCGGGCAGCAGACGCCTCCGGCGATAAACGGGCCGTGAGCATGCGGGCTTATCCCGGGCTTACGCGGCGGGCGGGCACCATGGATCGCGTGCGGGTACTGGTGGTCGAGGACGAGCAGCTGCTGGCCGACGCGGTCGCCGAGGGGCTGCGCCGGGAGTCGTTCGCGGTCGACGTCGCCTACGACGGCGACGGCGCGCTGGAGCGGCTCGGGGTCAACGAGTACGACGTGCTGGTCCTCGACCGGGACCTGCCGTCGGTCGGCGGCGACGACGTCTGCCGGTGGGTGAGCGCCGAGCTGCCGGAGACCCGGATCCTGATGCTGACGGCCGCCTCCGCGGTCCTCGACCGGGTCGAGGGGCTGTCCCTCGGCGCCGACGACTACCTCGGCAAGCCGTTCGCGTTCGCCGAGCTGGTCGCGCGGGTCCGGGCGCTCGGCCGGCGGGCCAGGGCGGCGACCCCGCCGGTGCTGGAGCGCGGCGACCTGCGCCTGGACCCCAACCGGCGGGAGGTGTTCCGCGCCGGGCGTTACGTGGCGCTGACCCGCAAGGAGTTCGCGGTCCTGGAGGAGCTGCTGCGGGCCGGCGGCGCCGTGCTCAGCGCCGAGCAGCTCCTCGAACGCGCCTGGGACGAGCACATCGACCCGTTCACCAACGTGCTGCGGGTGACGGTGATGACGCTGCGCCGCAAGCTCGGCGACCCACCGGTGATCGAGACCGTGGCCGGCGTCGGGTACCAGATCCGATGAACAGACTGGGGATCCGGACGCGGTTGACCGTCCTGTACGGCGTGCTCTTCCTCCTCGGCGGGACGATCCTGCTCGGCGTCACCTACTTCCTGGTGCGGGAGAACATCCACCAGCGCGGCGCCGGCACGACCGCGGACCTGCCGGCCGAGATCAAGATCGGCAACGTGGCGGTCAACGAGTTCGTCCAGCAGCTGGCGGCGCGCCAGGCGCGGATCGAGCAGGACACCCTCGACGCGCTGGTCACCCAGGGCGCGATCGCGCTCGGCGCGGTGACGGTGATCGGCGTCGGGTTCGGCTGGCTGATGGCGGAGCGGGCGCTGCGGCCGGTCGGGCGGATCACCGAGACGGCACGCCGCGTCGCGGGCGGCAGCCTGCACGAGCGGATCGCGCTGCAGGGGCCGGCCGACGAGATCAAGGAGCTGGCGGACACGTTCGACTCGATGCTGGAGCGTCTCGACGGCGCGTTCGACGGGCAGCGCCGGTTCGTGGCCAGTGCCTCGCACGAGCTGCGCACGCCGCTGACCATCAACCGCACGCTGATCGAGGTCGCGCTGGGCCGGCCGTCGCCGCCGCCGGAGCTCGTGCACCTCGGGGAGACGCTGCTCGCGGTCAACGCGCGGCACGAGCGGCTGATCGACGGGCTGCTCACCCTGGTGGCCTCGGAGCAGGCGCTGACCGTGCACGAGACGGTGGACCTCGCGGAGATCGCGCGGCACGTCACGGCCGGTGTCGCCACCGACGTGTCGCCGGGCGCGGCGCCGACCGTCGGCGACCCCGTGCTGCTCGAGCGGGTGGTGCAGAACCTCGTCGACAACGCGCTCGCGTACAACGTGGAGGGCGGCGACGTGTGGGTGCGCACCCGCACGGCCGGCGCCTCGGCGGAGCTCGTCGTGGAGAACACCGGCCCGGTGATCCCGGCCTACGAGGTGCCGCGGCTGTTCGAGCCGTTCCGCCGGCTGCGCGGGCGCACCGGGTCGGCGCAGGGCACGGGGCTGGGCCTGTCGATCGTGCGCTCGGTCGCGGTCGCGCACGGCGGGCGGGTCGACGCGCGGCCCCGCGACGGCGGCGGGCTCATCGTCACGGTGACCCTGCCCACACACAAACTAACCGATCGGTCGGTCGTTTAGTTGGTACCGTCGGGGGCGTGCCCACCGTCGACGGCCGCCTGGCGCGCGGCGAACGAGCCCGCACCGCGACCCTCGACGTCGCGGTCGCGCTCGCGACCGAGTCCGGCCTCGACGGGCTGTCGTTCAGCCAGCTCGCGGAGCGGGCCGGGGTCAGCAAGTCGGGCCTGTTCGCGCACTGGTCGACGAAGGAGGAGCTGCAGCTCGCCGCCGTCGCCCACGCCTCGCAGCGCTTCACCGAGGTGGTCGTGCGGCCCGCGCTGCGGGCGCCGCGCGGCATCCGCCGGCTGTGGGCGCTGCAGGAGAGCCGGCTCGCCGACATGGCCAGCGGCGCCCTGCCCGGCGGCTGCTTCTTCACCAACGCGCAGTTCGAGTTCACGGTCCGGCCCGGCAGCGTCCGCGACGCGCTGAGCGCCGCCCTCGCCGACTGGCACACCCTGCTGGAGCGGCTGATCACCGAGGCGGTCGAGCTCGGCGAGCTGCCCGCCGACGTCCACCCTCCGCGGCTCGCGTTCGAGCTCAACGCGCTGGGCACCGCGGCGGTCTACGAGTCGCGGCTGCTGCGGGCGGAGGAGATCTACACGTATGCGCGGACGGCCGCCCTGGAGCGGCTGCGCGCCCTGGCCCTGGTCCCGTATCTGGAGGCGCTGACATGACCACCACCGTCCTGCCCGGCCACGTCGCCCCGTTCGTCGTGCACTTCGACGACCTCGACGCGATGGGCATCGTGCACAACGCCCGCTACGCGGTGTTCCTGGAACGGGCCCTGTCGCAGTGGTGGGCCGATCGCGGCCACTCCTACGCCGGCGGCCGGCCGACCACGCCGGACGTGATGCACGCCGTCGCGGAGTACTCGATCTCCTACAAGGCGCCCGTCCGCGGCACCGGCGAGATCGGCGTCCACTTCTGGATCGAGACGCTCGGCGAGACGAGCGCCGTCTACCGCTTCCGCATCCTGTCCGCCGACGGCCAGACCGTCCACGCGGAGGGCCGGCGCGTCAACGTGAAGCTCGACCCGCGCACGCTGCGCCCCGCGCCGTGGAGCGAGGACGCCCGCACCCACGCGAGCACTTTGCTCAGTTCCTGAAGGTCGTCGCCGATGCGTCCGGTATCGGTCGCCGGGACGGAAGGTGCCTTCACCATGCAGCGTCGGTCCGACATCCACGTGACCGTGCCGCGGGGGCGGCTCACCGGCCTGCTGGCGGACCTCGGCCTCAACGCGCGCAACGCCCTCGTCGTCGGCGTCGTCGCCCTGGCGGCGCTGGTCATCGGCACCGCGTCGCTGACCACGATGCTCGGCATGCGCAGCGACGTACGCACGATCAAGGCGCACCACGTGGACAGCCTCAGCACCTTCTCCGAGCTGCGCGGCGACATCGGGCTGCTCTACCGCACCGTGCTGGTCTACATCCTGACCAGGTCCGCACCGGCGCCGGACGCGCAGCGGCTCGCGGCGGCGCGGGAGGAGATCACCAAGGCCGACGCCCACACGGACCAGAACCTGGCCGAATACCGGAAGGCCGCCGAGGCCTCAACGGCCCGCCTCGCCGCCGCCGACGAGCTCGAGAAGACCATCCTCGCCTACCGGCAGCTGCGCAACGCCGCGTTCCTGGGCGAGGGCGCGGCCGCCTCCGGCTCGCCCGTGCCGGCAGCCCAGCAGCAACAGCAGGCGGAGCGGATCGAGTCGGCGTTGCTTGCGGCGGTACAGAAGGTGCAGGACCTCGAGCTGTCCGAGGCGGAGGCGCGGTCGGCGCAGGTCGAGGCCCGGTTCTCCGATGCCCGCACCACGATGATCGTGGCCTACACCGTGGGCATCCTGCTCGCGCTGATCCTGGCCGTCTGGGCCGCACGGCTGACGAGACGCCAGCTGTCGAGCGTGTCGGCGGCCCTCGGTGCCGTCGCCGCGGGTGACCTGACGACGTCCGCGGAGGTGCGCGGGCGGGACGAGCTGGGCCAGATGGCCGCCGCGGTCAACGCGGCCCGCACCGGGCTGCGCGACACCGTCTCCTCGCTGACCGCCGGCTCCCGGACGCTCGGCCAGAACACCTCCCGGCTGACGTCCGTCACCAAGCTCCTCGCCGGCAGCGCGTCGGAGGCGGCCCGGCAGGCGGGCCTGGTCGCGTCGTCCGCGGGCAGCGTCTCCACCAACACCCAGGCCGCCGCGGCCGGCGCCGACGAGATGGACGCCTCGATCCGCGAGATCGCCCGCAACGCCAACGAGGCCGTCACCGTCGCCGCCGAGGCGGTCAGCGTCGCGGCCACCACCACCAACACCGTGTCGCAGCTCGGCGCGTCGTCGGCGGAGATCGGCAACATCGTCGCGACGATCACCGCCATCGCGACGCAGACCAACCTGCTCGCCCTCAACGCGACGATCGAGGCGGCCCGCGCCGGCGCGGCCGGCAAGGGCTTCGCCGTGGTGGCCAGCGAGGTGAAGGACCTGGCGCAGGAGACCGCCCGCGCGACCGGCCAGATCTCCGAGCAGGTCAGCGCCATCCAGGTCGACACCGCCGAGGCCGTCGAGGCGATCAGCCGCATCAGCGAGATCATCGCGCGGATCAACGAGTATCAGCTGACGATCGCCGCGGCCGTCGAGCAGCAGAGCGCCACCACGAAGGAGATGAGCCGCAGCGTCGCCGACACCGCCGACTCCTCGACCGACATCGCCACCAACATCACCGGCGTGGCCGACGCGACCCAGCAGACCACGACCAACCTCGCCGAGGCCGACGCGGCCGTCGCCGACCTGACCCGCCTCAGCGACGAGCTCCAGCAGCTGGCCGGCCGCTTCCGAACCTGACGCGGCGGCGCGCAGCGCTGCCGCAGGGGCGCCGGTGCCGCCGGTGCGTCGCCCGTGCATCGACGCCGCCTGTGCGTCAGGGCCGCCGGCGCATCGTGGGGCCCGGGTGTCACGACCGCCGGTGCGTCGGCGTTGCCTTGGCGTCAGCGCTGCTGGTGGAAGAACGTCCGGAGCAAGGTCGCGGACTCTGCCGCCAGTACACCTGCCAACACCTCAGGACGGTGGGTCTGCCGGCGGTCGCGCAGGACGTCCCACAGGGAGCCCACGGCGCCGGTCTTGGGCTCCCACGCGCCGAAGACCACGGTGCCGACCCTGGCGAGCACGAGGGCGCCGGCGCACATCGTGCACGGCTCGACGGTGACCACCAGGGTGCAGTCCTCCAGCCGCCAGGCGCCGAGGCGCACGGCGGCGCGGCGCAGCGCCAGGAGCTCGGCGTGCGCGGTCGGGTCGCCGGTGGCCTCCCGCTCGTTGTGGGCGGCGCCGAGCTCCGTGCCGTCGGGGCCGAGGACGACCGCCCCGATCGGCACGTCGGCGCCGGCCGACGCGGCGACCGCCAGGGCCCGCCGCATCGCCGGCTCCCAGCGCTGGTGCAACGCCTCAGGCCTCGCGCAGCTCTTCGATCTCGTCGCCGGCACCGATCGCCTGGCAGATCTCCGCGGTCAGGTCGGCCGGGAGCATGCCCTCCTGGGCGCACAGCTCCAGCAGCCGCCCGCCGGGCAGCCCTAGGTCGGCGAGGAGCTCCGGATCGCCGACCGGCTCGATGTCGGGCTCGGCCGACGGCCGCTCCTCGTCATCCTCCTCGTCGGTGTCGACCTCCTCGTCGACGATCTCCGGCAGCTGCTCCTCGATGTCGCCGAGGAGGATGGCGCCGAGGCGCGACTCGGTGGCGAAGATGGAGTCGGAGCCGAAGATCCGCAGATCCTCGCCGTCGTCGAGGCGCAGGATCACCAGATACGCGTCGTCGGACTCGACGAACAGCAGTGACACCGTCGCGTCCGGGTCGGTGTCGCGTAGGCGTTCGGTGACCTCCTCGACGTCGGCGACGCCACTGAGGTCGAGCTCGGCCGCGGCCCAGCTCTTGGAGCCGCGTGTGACAGCGGCAGCGAAGTGCGACACGGTCCCCCCGGTCGGTGTTCGTCGTTACCCGAGAACACTATTCGAGCAGATCGGCGGTTGGCGCAGGGCTAGTCGGCGAGTCGTCGGCGAGTCGCGATGAGCTCGCGGATCCGGTCGGCGCGGAGACGGCGTGGGTGGAGCCGCTCGCGAAGCGCTTTCGCGTCCGCGAGCTCGACCAGCAGCGCGAGCCGCCGACGACGCCGCTCAGGATCGAGCCGCTGCAGCCTCAAAGCCATGTTGCTGAGAGTGATCCTCGCCGCAATCCACGTCAAGCCCACGCGGGAAAGTCCTTGTGCCAGCTACCGAACGTGTTCGGCCGACGCTTTTCAGCGGTGCTCGCGCCTCACCACAGGACCCAGTCGCCGCCGGCGAGCCGGTATGCCACGACGATGCAGGCGATCGCCACGGCGATGCCGCTGGAGACCGCCACACCCACGGCGACGCCCCGGTCGCCGAACCTCGCAAGGATGAACGACGCCACCCAGGCGAGCACCCCGGCGATGATCGTCAGCCAGATGTACCCGCGGGCGCCCGTGGCGAGCAGGCCGAACAGCAGCATCCAGGCGGCCCCGGCGGCGGCGCCGGCGGTGACCATCGGGCTGCGGACCGGCAGCGGCTCACGGTACGTGGGCCGAATCGGTCCCTGGGAGACCACGAACGGCGGCGGCCGCAGCACGCCCTGCCAGGCGCCATAGGACGCGGCGGGGGTGAGCGGGCGGGTGGCGCTCAGGCGTGGTGGGGGCCCGATGACGGGCGGCCCGCTGGCGCCCGGCCACGGCCGGCCTGCCGTGAGGCTCGGCGCCCCGTGCGGGGGCGGCGGGACGGGATGGGAGCTGCTGGGCAACCCCGGCATGACCGGCTTTGGGCCGCCGGGCAACCCCGGCGCGACCGGTTGAGGGCTGCCGGGCAGCCCCGGCGCGACCGGCTGGGGGTCGTCGGGCAACGCCGGTGCCGGGCTCGCGGGGCGCGACGCGTCCGGCGAACTCCACGGCGACTCGTTCACTGCCACGAAAAAGAGCTTAGCCCGGCCGTCCCAGAGGGACGACCGGGCTGCGCAGCGACCTACCGATGTCTGGTCCGAATTCCTAGCCGAACAGGGCGATCCGCTTCTGCGTCACGCCGCCGATGGTGGTGAACTCGCCGCCGGCGACGACCTGGCCGAGCGCCTGGTCGGCGGCCATGGCCCGCACCCCGGCGACGCCGTTGCCCTGCGGCGCCCAGTCGAGCAGCTTGCCGCGGTCGTCGATCGCGGCGAGTTTCACCCGCGACACCGACCCGTCGGTGCACGCGCCCTGCGAGCCGTTGCTGTTCGTGGTGCATGCCTTGTCGTAGTGCCCGCCGACGTACGCGACGCCGTCGAGCACCGTGACCGCCTGGACGTCGCCGTCGAAGACCCGGGTCCACCGGGCCTTGCCGGCGGTGGTGTAGGCGACCGCACGTCCGCCCTGCCCACCGATGCCCGCGTAGACGCCGTCCGGGCCGACCGCCACCGCCAGCACGATGGCCGACGGCCGCGGCATGAAGGTCTTGTCCAGCTTGCCGTCCACCGAGTCGACCGCGGTGAGCCGCAAGGCGTTGCTGACCCCGTTGGTCTTGTGGAAGGAGCCGCCGAGGTACACCCGGCTGCTCGTCACGGCGAGCGCCTCCACCTTGTCGTCGGTGGTCGGCGCCCAGTCCGCGTCGAGCACGCCCGTCGCGAGGCTGAACGCGGCGAGGTTGGTCCGCTTCGCCGTGTCGATCGTGCTGAACTTGCCGCCGACGTACAGGCGGCCGCTGCCCACCCCGAGGGTGACCGGCGAGCCGGACACCTCGTGGCTGAATGTGGTCACCGCGCCGGTGGTCGCGTCGAGCCCGGCGAGCGAGTCCCGCTTGACCCCCGCGACCTTCGAAAAGTCACCGGCCGCATACACAGAGTCACCGTCGACCGCGAGTGCCCGGACCGTGTTGTCGGCGACGGGGGCCCAGTCCAGCAGCGCGCCGGTGCGGGTGTTGATCGCCGCGAGCCGGCTCCGCGCGATGCTCTTGCCATTGACGATCGCCTTGCTGAACGATCCACCGACGTAGACGGTCCCGCCGTCGGAGGAGTAGGCCACGGCCCAGACGGTGCCGTCGAACGACGGCGACAGCAGTGGTGTCTTCTCGACCACCGCGGCGTGCGCCTGGCCGCCGCCGGAGAGCCCGTAGACCGCCGTGGCGGCGGCCGCCACGAGGGCGGTCCTCACGAATTGCCGGAAAAGTCGCATGTGAGCACGCTAACGGGTTGTAACCGCCCAAATAGGAATGAATCGGCTCCTTAAGGCTGTTCGGTGGTCGTCCCGAGCCGAACGGGTGATCGGCAGGTGTGCGAGAGTTCCGCAGTGCGTGATGCGACGTTGAACGTGGCGGTGATCGGGCTCGGACTGATCGGCGGATCGGTCCTGCGTGCCCTCGCGGCGCGTGGGCACCATGCCACCGGATACGACGCCGACCCCGCCACCAGGGCGACCGCCCGCACCGCCGCGGCTCAGGCGCCCGCCGACGCCCGCTGGCACGTCACCGCCACGGTTGCCGACGCCGTCCGCGACGCCGATCTCGCGGTCGTCGCCGTGCCGCTCCCGGCCGTCGGGAGTGTCTTCGACGAGCTGGCGTCGCTGGCGTACGTCGGCGTCGTCACCGACGTCACCTCCGTCAAAGGCCCCGTCCGCGACCTCGCCCTCGACCGGCTCCGCACCGGCGGGCAGGCCCTCGCCACGTTCATCGGCGGGCACCCCATGGCCGGCCGCGAGACCTCCGGCTTCACCGCCGCGGACCCGCGCCTCTTCGACGGCTGCGCCTGGGTGCTGTGCCTTGAGGAGGACGGCGCCGGCCTGCGGGACTGGATCGAGCTCGCCGCGCTCGTCACCGGGCTCGGTGCCCGGGTCGTCCCGGCCACCGCCGAGGAGCACGACCGCGCGGTCGCGACGATCTCCCACGTACCGCACCTGGTCGCCGCCGCCGTCGCCGCCCGGATCGCCGCCGACCCCCTGGCGGGCACGCTCGGCGCCGGTTCGTTCCGCGACGGCACCCGGGTCGCCGCCGCCCGCCCCGAGCTGACCGCGGCCATGTGCGGCGGCAACGCGGAGGCGGTTCTGGACGCCCTCGACGCGGTGCTCGCCGACCTGGCCGCCGCGCGGGCCGCCCTCGACGGCGCGGACCCGATCACGACCCTGGTGCCGTGGCTGACGCCCGGCCACGCGGCCCGGCAGGCGTGGCCGCCCACGCCGGGCGAGACCGCCGACCTCCCGGCCCGGGCCGACGTCCTGCTGCGGCTGGGACGGGTCGGCGGCTGGGTCTCCGCCGTCGCCGACGACGGCAAGACGGTGCGTGCCGTCCGTCCAGCTATGTGATTGTGCTCTCATTCGCCGTCGTTCTCTGGTACGCCTAGCTGTAACCGTCCGTACACAGCTGGTTGCGTGACAGCCACCCGTGGTACGTCAATCTGCGATATAGCTGGTTGAAGTCTGGCGATCTGTGAGGCACCTCATCCATACTGGTAGGGCGGATGGACGGCCAGAGTCTCCGGTGGGGGCCGGAATTGTGATCGACAGCCGACTCTGACTACGCGGGGTGATTCACATGCGGATGGGGACCCGCCGGATACCTCGCAGCACGGACGACCGCGATTGACTTGCCCGACAGGGAGGGGGAGCAATGTCAACGACGGTGTATTACCGAAGTACCGACCTGATGATCACTGAGGAGATCTTCGCCCTCTGGTCGCCGGATCCGCAGGTGTACGTGCTGGACGAGGTGCAGGGGGTGCACGTCGTCCGCGGTTCGATTCACCCGGCCCGGATCGTTCTCATGGTGCTCGGAGGTCTTGCCGTCCTCGCGGTGCTCGTCGCCTGGCCGCTGATCGATTCGGCCGGCGAGTTTCTGTTCGCGTTCGCCGCGATCGTCGCGCCGCCGATGGTCGGCTCGACGTCGCGGGCGCTCACCCCCCGGACGCTGCACCTGGTGGGTCACCACCTGGGCGTGCCGGTCACGTTGTTCAGCTCCTCCGACATGCTCGTGTTCGGTCAGGTCAAGCGAGCCTTGATGCGCGCGTTCGAGGCCCGTTCCCGCAGCATGGACCGGCGCGATCTGGCCGGCTATGACGAGGCCTTCCGGAGACTCAACCAGACCCTCTAGTGGCCTGGGCGATCGTGCCGCCTGCGATTTGCAAAACGCAGGCGGCACGATCGTTGCCTTTTGGCCCCGGTTTGCACATGAATGAGGCATTCACACATGCCAAACTCATGCAAATCGATGAAATCTCGGTGGCGCCGCTCGTGACCGTCCGTATCCTGGAGGGCAGGTCCAAAGGGAGGAGGACCCTGTGGCCGACGGTGTGAACGGGCTGACCTGGCGGAAGAGCCGGTCCTGCGCAAGTGCCGCCTGCGTCGAGGTGGCGCGGGCCGAGGACCGCTTTCTGGTCCGCGATTCGAAGAATCCTGAAGGCCCTCGCCTGGGATTCGGCGCCGACGATTGGGCATCGTTCATCGGGGCGGTGCGTGAGGGGCGAATCGAATGAGCCGGTGAGGTTGGGCGCTGCGGCGTCTTGAACGTTCGTCGCACTCAACCTCACCATTCGTTATGTCAAACGGACGTCGTGAGCGCGCCGGTCTTGATGCCGGTGATGAAAGCGCCCCACTCCGCCCGGTCAAAGGTCAGCACCGAGCCTGCGGCATTCTTCGAATCGCGGACGAAGAATGAGCTCGAGTGTTCTGCGACCTCGACGCATGCCGAGCTGGCACACGCCTGGCTTCTGCGCCACACAAGTGGCGCCACAGTAGGCTGCACTATACTTCTTTCCTCTCGGAAAAGGAGTCGACACCTCAGGCTTGAGGTGCCCTATCCCGCAGGTTCGCGTCCTGGGGAGTTATGAATGGCGAGGAGTTCGTGGGCGCGACTCTCGATCATTTCCTTGCTGTGGGTCTCGTCATACGACGCGTGCCAGATCTTGTCCCATTGGACAAGATGCCGCTGCAGACTGACGGCGTCGTCGATGATTTCGTCCCGGGTGGCGTTCTCGCGGTAGAGAACCGCATGGTCGAGATCCTCGGAGCCGAGATAGAAAAGATCCCAGTTTCCGATGGCGATGTTGAAGACGGTGAATGGTGCGACGCGAATCGTCAGCCAGCCCTCGTTGATGACGTCGAGCACGGCGGACAACTGGCGGCCCAGCACTTCCGGAAGGCCGAGGGTCCGGCGAAGCACTGACTCGTCGAGCAGCAGATGGACGTTGGGTCGGCCTCTTCGCTGCTCAAGGACCTGTCGACGCTGGGTCCGCGTCTCGATGCGCGCCGCGATCTCGTCTTGTGTGAGGTCGTCGACGAAGAACTCAAGTAGAACACGCGCGAATTCCGGGGTCTGCAGGAACCCCGGAAAATACGCGGAGTAGAAGAGCCGCATGGAGCTGGCTTCGGCCTCGTAGCTGAACCACTGCTTCATCGCCGGCGTCAGCATTCCAGCGTAGCGCTTGTGGTCCCACCACTGCTGCCGCTGCTTTGATGCCTTGGCGGCCTGCACGAGCTCGTCGACGCGTGCTCTGTCGCGAATTCCGAGGTGGCTCAGCAGAGGGCGCAGGTCATTCTGCGAAATGGTGACCTCGCCGCTTTCGATGCGCATCACCTTGGACAGCGACCATTCCATGGCCTCGGCTACCTGCGACTGGGTGAGCCCCTTCGCCGTCCGCGCGTCCTTGATAGCCAAGCGGACGGCGCGGCGGGCCACGGCGGGAGTGTCACCCGGTGCCATGTCCAGCCCCTCCAAGGGACGTATGCCTACCAGCGACATTGCAGGTAGGGAGCCACTTCGTGACGCTACGCGCAGACGGTTGGGCGGATGTGGTGAATGCCAAAATACAGGCTATACCGCGCACCGACCTCTGGGGAGGTCGCCTGCGGGTGGCTCGCACCGTCCGCCGCCCCGGGGATGGTAACGACAGGCCATCCACCAGGTAGCGATATTGCAAGTTGCACTTCTGCATCATCTTGATGAACCCAAGATGCCGCGCGCGAGTCCGTCGGCTCGCGCGCGGTCATTTGGGGCCTAACTACGTGCTGCTTTGCTCTGCTCCAGGGCGCGGATGAGTGCGCGACGGATCTGTCCAAAGGTCCGCGAGTCGGTGGTGATGAAGAGCCGGACGTCGTTTGCCCCGTAACCCGCGCGAATCTCCAGCTGCGGGCGAAGTGAGGGTGATCCGTGCCGGACGATGTAGGCGTCTCTGAGGTCCCTGATCCGGAAGCGGACAGGGCGTGGGCGGAGGACAGAAAAATGGTCGCTTGTGACCAGGATGTCCGGACTCCGGTAGAAGGTGCGCATCTCCCTTTCCCTCTCGGTCTTGCGGAGGGGTGCAGGATGCGCAAGGATTGCTGTAGGTATCACCGCTGACCCTCCGCGTAGTCGTAGAGGTGGAAGCGATCACAAACAGCACCCGGTGGCCGCCGGGTGCTGTTGTGTTTTCTCGCCCCCTAGCCGGCTGGCCATGCACTCATGGTCGCATGTGGTGTCACAGGGCGCCAGGTCCCAACCAGCCATATAGCAGATTGAGCGTGAAGACTGCCTGTCGCGCGGGGGTCGGCGCGGTGTCGGCTCTTCGGGTGGTCCGCCGTTCGGGTGGGTCCTGTTCCGTCCTCGACCGTCCTCGGATGGGCCTGGGCGCCTCTCGGTGGGCTCCCGGGGTGACTCCGGGGTGGGTCCTGAACGCCTCCGGTGTGGGCCCTGAACGACGAACGCCGGGCCGCCCTGGTGGGCGTCCCGGCGTTTTGCCTGGTCAGACCGGCGGAGGATACGAGATTCGAACTCGTGAGGGTTTTATCCCAACACGCTTTCCAAGCGTGCGCCCTAGGCCTCTAGGCGAATCCTCCGTGCGCCAGGATACCCATGCCTCACGGGCTCCGCGCTACGGGGTATTGTGTTCCTCAAGCCACTCGTGCGGCGTCATCTTACGAACCTCCCCAGGGCCGGAAGGCAGCAAGGATAAGTGAGCTCTGACGGGTGCACGGGTGGCGCCTTCATGTCCGGGCCCCGGTCGGTCGCGGCGCAGCTTTTTGTCGGTGCCTGGGGGTACCGTGGTGCCGGCCCGATTGAGCGAGGCGAACGGAGGGACCGCTGGTGGCGCTCGCGCTCTACCGCAAGTACCGGCCTCGCACGTTCGCCGAGGTGATCGGGCAGGAGCACGTCACCGAGCCGCTGTCGCAGGCGCTGCGTTCGGGGCGGCTCAACCATGCCTACCTGTTCTCCGGCCCTCGTGGCTGCGGCAAGACCAGCAGCGCCCGCATCCTCGCCCGCTCGCTCAACTGTGAGAAGGGCCCGACGCCCGACCCGTGCGGCGAGTGCGACTCGTGCCGCGCGCTCGCGCCCGACGGCGCCGGCTCGATCGACGTCATCGAGATCGACGCCGCCAGCCACGGTGGTGTCGACGACGCGCGCGACCTGCGGGAGCGGGCCTTCTTCGCGCCGGTCTCCAGCAGGTTCAAGGTCTATGTCATCGACGAGGCCCACATGGTCTCGTCCGCCGGCTTCAACGCGCTGCTCAAGCTCGTCGAGGAGCCGCCGGAGTATGTGAAGTTCGTCTTCGCGACCACCGAGCCCGAGAAGGTGCTGGGGACGATCAAGTCCCGCACCCACCACTACCCCTTCCGGCTGATTCCGCCGGGGGTGCTCCGGCCCTATCTGGAGCAGCTGACCACGTCCGAGGGCGTCAAGGTCGAGCCCGCCGTCTTCCCGCTGGTGGTCCGCGCCGGCGCGGGCAGCGCCCGTGACTCGCTCTCGGTCCTCGACCAGCTGATCTCCGGCGCCGGCGCCGACGGCGTCACCTACCAGCGGGCCGTCTCGCTGCTCGGCGTCACCGACGTCGCCCTCATCGACGAGATGTGCGACTCGCTGGCCGCCGACGACGGCCGTGGCGCCTATGGCGTCATCGACCGGGTCGTCGAGGCCGGCCACGACCCGCGGCGCTTCGCCTCCGACCTCCTCGAGCGGCTCCGCGACCTCATCGTCCTGCAGCAGGTGCCCGACGCCGTGGCCAAGGGTCTGCTCGACGCGCCGCACGACCAGCTGGAGCGGATGGGAGCCCAGGCGACCCAGCTGGGGCAGGCGACGCTGTCGCGGTTCGCCGACATCGTCCACGACGGGCTGACCGAGATGCGCGGCACCACCGCCCCGCGGCTGCTGCTGGAGCTGATCACCGCCCGCATGCTGCTGCCCGGCGCCGACGACTCCAGCAGCGCGCTGCTGCAGCGGCTGGAGCGCATGGAGCGCCGCCTGCTCGCCGGCGGCGCCCCGGTGCCCGGTCCAACGGCGGCGCCTGCATACGCGCCCGCGCCCGCTCCCGTGCCCGCCCCAGGGCCTGGCCCTGCCTCCGCGGCCGGTTACGCACCCGCGGCGGGTGCTCCCGCTGGGTCAGGTACTGCTTCCGCGGCCGGTCACGCTCCCGCTCAGGCGGAGGGTCACGCCTCCGCGGCCCATCACGGCTCCGCGCCGGCGACTGGTTCCGCTGCCGCGGCGGCCGGTCACGCGTCGGCGCCGGTTGCCCACGCTTCCGGGCAGGTCGCTGCCGGGGAGCCACAGCAGTCGGCGGGTGGTGGGGCTCCGGTCCCGTATGAGCCTGCGGCCCATCCGGCCGCACCCCCGGCACCTCCCGCCGCGCCTCCTGTGCAGCCGACCTCGCAGGGCGTCGGGGCGCTCGACGCGGGCGCGGTCCGGCGGGTGTGGACCGACGTGCTGTCCCTGGTGAGCGGGAAGTCGAAGAAGGCCGCCGCGATCGTCCGCGAGGCCACGGTGCAGGACGTCGAAGGCACCACGCTCGTGCTCGGGTTCAAGCACACCGCGCACGCCAACATGCTCAACGCCTCACCCGACGTCCTCATCGCCGCGCTGAGCGAGCTGCTCGGCGGCAGGTGGCAGGTCAGGTGCGAGGTCGGCGGCCAGCCCGGCGGCGGTGGCGGCGGCACCCGTCCCACCCCGCCCCGCCCGACGCCGTCCGGCCCCGGCGGCGCCCCTCCGGGTGGCCAAGCGCCCGGCGGCGCACCGGGACACGGCGGTCCGTCGGGCGGCGGTCCCGGCGGCGCGACAGTCCCGCAGCAGGCCGCGGAGGCCTGGCCGACGCCCGCCCGCCCCGCGGGCGACCCGGTCCCCGTCGACGCGCACGCGGGTGGCTCCTCCGGGCACTCCGCTCCGGGTGGCCCGTCAGGCGGCTTCACCCCTGCGAGTGGTCCGTCAGGGGCGTTCGCCCATGGAGGTGGTTCGTCAGGGGCGCTTGGCTCTCCGGGTGGTCCGTCCCAAGCAGACGACGGCTGGCCCACTCCGGCGGCCGTGCCCGGCACCGGCGGCTCTCACGGGACCCACGCCACGACGACTGTCCAGGCTTCCGACGCAGGTCATGGGGACGGGCACCCGGCCCAGGGTGGTTACGCGGGTCAGGCCGGCGGGGCGGCGCACGGTGGTGCGCCTGGTCCTCAGGGCGGTGGGCAGGCGGGTTGGCCGACGCCCGCGGTTCCTGGTGGGGCGGCGCAGCCGGACGGCTGGCCGGCGACGGCCGTGCCCGGTGGGGTGGTTCGCACACCGTCGGGTGGGGCGCTGGCAGATCCGCGCGGCCTGTCCGGAGGATCGGCGGGCGGCGACCAGATGCACGTCAGCGGCGGCGGCCAGGGCGGCGGTTGGCCCGCGATCGCCACGCCAGGTGGTGCGGCCCAGGGGGGTCAGGGGCAGGCGAGCGAGTGGCCCGCGACGGCCACGCCCGGGGGTTCCGCGGCGGCTGGATCGGCGCAGGTGGCGACCAGGCAGCCCGGCGCCGGGCAGGCGGCGGGTGCGTCGCCGAACGGTGGTGGCCCGTCCGGGGCAGGTAGCGGTCAAGGAGCCAACGGCGCGCGCACCCAAGGGGGCGCCCGCCAGCAGAACGGCGCACGACCGCGGAGCGCCATCGAGCAGGCGCGCGAGGCGGCGAGCAGGGCGGCGAACGCACCACGGCGGGCGGCCGCGGCGCCGGTGGCCGAGTCGGCGTGGGAGGGTGCGGGGGCGGACGAGCCGCCGTACGACCCGGAGTACGACAGGCCGGTCGCCGATCCGCGGTTTCCCGGGCTGGACCCGGGGGATGAGCTGCTCGACGATGCGAGCTCCGTCCGCGAGTCGAGCGAAGAAGCCGCGTTACGGCTGCTCAGCGAGGCGCTCGGGGCGGAGAAGATCGGCGAGACCACGAGCTGAGCCGGCGGGCGGGGCTTCGAGTGAGACCGGCCGGGCCCGCAGGACGACGCGACCGAGGGTCACCGGCCGGGTGGCAGGACAGGCACGGCGGCGGCCCGGCAGGGCGGCACAGCGGCGCGGCGCGGCGGCCGAGGGTCACCCGCCGGATGGCAGGACGGTGCGGCGGCCGAGAAACACCGGCCCAGCGGCACGGCAGGACGGTGCGGCGGCCGAGGGCCACCCGCCGGGCGGCAGGACGGGCGCGGCGGCCGAGGTATACCGGCCGGGCGTGCCAGGGTAAGACCAGCTGAGCAGTGACCGAATATCGAAGAGGAGCAGATCGTGCGCCCCGGTGGACAGCCCAACCTGCAGCAGATGATGAAGCAGGCGCAGAAGATGCAGCAGCAGATGGTCGCCGCGCAGGCCGAGCTGGCCGAGGCCGAGCTGACCGGCACGGCCGGCGGCGGTCTCGTCACGGCGGTCGTGCGTGGGTCCGGGGAGGTCGTCAGCATCAAGATCGACCCGAAGGCGGTCGACCCGGAGGACGTGGAGACGCTCGAGGACCTCGTGGTCGCGGCGCTGCACAACGCCGCGCAGGCCGCGAAGGATCTGACGGAGCAGAAGATGGGACCGCTGACCGCGGGCCTCGGCGGGTTGGGTGGCGGCCTCGGGCTGCCCGGATTCTAACCGCCGCAGATGTACGAAGGTGCCATCCAGGACCTGATCGACGAGTTGGGCAGGCTGCCCGGCGTCGGTCCGAAGAGCGCGCAGCGGATCGCGTTTCACGTGCTGTCGTCCGACCCGTCGGACGTGAAGCGGCTCGCCCAGGCGCTGACGCGGGTGAAGGAGCTCGTGCGCTTCTGCACGCGCTGCTTCAACGTCGCGGAGTCGGACCTGTGCCGGATCTGCCGCGACCCGCGCCGCAGCGACGAGGTGTTCTGCGTCGTGGAAGAGCCGAAGGACGTCGTGGCGATCGAGCGCACCGGCGAGTTCAGGGGCAGGTATCACGTGCTCGGCGGGGCGATCAACCCGCTCGAGGGCGTGGGGCCGGACAACCTGAAGGTCCGCGAGCTGATGATGCGGCTCGCGGACGGCACCTGCAAGGAGCTGATCCTGGCGACCGACCCGAACACCGAGGGTGAGGCCACCGCGACCTACCTGGCGCTGCTGGTGAAGCCGATGGGTCTCACCGTGACCCGGCTCGCCAGTGGCCTGCCGGTCGGCGGCGACCTCGAGTACGCGGACGAGATCACGCTCGGCCGCGCGTTCGAGGGACGGCGGGCGGTCTAGCCCGGGCTAGCCTTCCGGGCGGTTCAGGATGCCGACGGCCACGGCGTGCACGGCGGCGAGGTCGGCGGGGTCGGCGAGGTGGGTCTTGGTGCCGGTCACCACGTACCACTCCTCGGCGTCCTTGTACTGGACACGGACGAGCGCGGCGCCGGTGGCGTCGACCTCGGAGCGCAGGGTCAGCTCGCCGGTGACCACGCCGACCTCGTCGGTCATGACCCCGCCGGGGCCCGCCATGATGTCGGTCGTCAGCGGCGCTGCCCCGCCGCCCGCCTGAGCCGCAGCGGGTGCGGCGGCCGGGTCAGCGCCAGCCGGAGCGGCCCCAGCGGGAGCGGCTCCAGCAGCGGCGTCAGCCGGGGTGGCCCCGGCCGCAGTGGCGTCGGCGGGAGGGGCCGCGGCCGGAGCGGCGCCCGCCGGAGCCGGAGCCGCCGCCGGGGTTGAGGCCGGAGTCGAAGCGGGTGCCGAAGCCGCCGTCGCGGGAGCCGCGGCCGGCGTCGGAGTGCCGGCCGGCGCCGCCGGGGTCGCGGCGGGGGCGGCCGGTGCCTGCGGAGTGCCCGGTGCCGCTCCCGGCACCGGTGCTGCGTCTGCCATCTCGGCCGCCCTTCAGTCGCGCGAAAACCCGGAAAAGAAACCCTACTTGCAGGTCGCGAGCATCTCCGTCAGTGCCGACTTCTCGGCGGCGGTGACGGTCAGCTTGTAGAAGCTCTTCACCGTTACCCAGTCTTGCGCATATGTGCACCAGTAGCCCTTGTTCGGCGGCTTCCACGTCGACGGGTCCTGGTCACCCTTGGAGCGGTTCGACTGGAGACTGACGGCGAACAGCTGCGGGCGCGTCAGGTCGTTGGCGAACTGCTTGCGCTGCTCATCGGTCCACTTGCTGGCACCCGAGCGCCAGCCGGCGGCCAGCGGCACCATGTGGTCGATGTCGAGGGCCTTCGCGTCGGTGAGGGTCTTGTCGTCGTACGGGCTGTACCAGGTCCCCGCCGTGATCTTGCACTCGGCGTCGGCCTTGACGCCCTTGCCGTCGCGCTTGAGCACGACGTCGCGGGTGTCGCAGCCGTCACCCTGGCCGATCCAGTGGGTGAACTTCTCGCGGCTGTACCCGGCCATCGACCCCGCGGCCGCGACGGTGAGCTGATCGAGCGCGGCCGTGGCGTTGGCCGGGTTGCCGGCCGGTGGCTTCGTCGCACCGGCGGTGCCACCGCTGCCGGTCGTTGACGTCGAGCTGGGCGCTGCCGCGCCCGGCGTGGAGGAGACCTCGCAGCTGGCGGCGCCGGTGAGCACCGTTGCTAGCGCGAGGGCGAGGAGGACGGCTTTGCCGTTGGAGGGGCGCACGCCCACCACTGTGCGGCATCGGCGCACGCCGCGCTCGCAGCGCCACGGTGCGATTCCCGACACGAACAGTCGCATATCCCCATGAAACGGGCGGGACCACAGAACGGGACCGGTGTCCCTGTCGCCCGGGACACCGGGTCCCGCAGGATCAGTGGCATGACGACGAAGACCTGGGCAGGACCCACATAGACGGAAAGGCCGGCCCATTGCGGGGGCCGGCCTTTCACCCTGAGCAACCCTGAGTAACCCTGAGCAACCCTGAGCAACCCTGAGCAACCCGAGCAGCCTGAGCAGCCTGAGCAGCTCAGAGCAACCCGAACGATCCCCGGAGGAACTCCGGGATGCGGCGGTGGATCAGCCGCGGTTCGCGGCGCTCAGCACGGCTCGCAACGATGCGGTCACGATGTTGGCGTCGATCCCGACACCCCAGAAGGTCTGCCCGTCGACGGAGCACTCGACGTACGCCGCGGCCTGTGCGCTCTCACCCGCGGTGAGGGCGTGCTCGGCGTAGTCCAGGACCCGCACGTCGACGCCGAAGTCGCCCAGCGCGTGCACGAACGCGTCGATCGGGCCGTTACCCGTGGCCGTGACCGACCGGACGGCGCCGTCGACCGAGACGTCGGCGGTGAGGGTGACCTTGCCGTCGACCGTCGCCGCCTCGTACCCCTGCAGCGCGAACCTCTTGTCGGAGAAGTACTCACCGGAGAAGAAGTCCCACATCGCCTGCGGGCTGACCTCGCCGCCCTCGTCGTCGGTGTGCCGCTGCACGACGCCGGAGAACTCGATCTGCAGCCGGCGCGGCAGGTCCAGGTGGTGCTCGGTCTTCATGACGTAGGCGACGCCGCCCTTGCCGGACTGCGAGTTGACCCGGATGACCGCCTCGTAGGAGCGGCCGACGTCCTTCGGGTCGATGGGCAGGTAGGGAACGCCCCACGTGAAGCGGTCGACCTCGACGCCCGCGGTCGCGGCGTCGCGGTGCAGCGCGTCGAAGCCCTTCTTGATCGCGTCCTGGTGGGAGCCGGAGAAGGCCGTGTAGACCAGGTCGCCGGCGTACGGGTGGCGCTCGTGCACGGGCAGCTGGTTGCAGTACTCGACGGTCCGCTTGATCTCGTCGATGTTCGAGAAGTCGATCTGCGGGTCGATGCCCTGGGAGAACAGGTTCAGCCCCAGGGTGACCAGGTCGACGTTGCCGGTGCGCTCACCGTTGCCGAAGAGGCAGCCCTCGACCCGGTCGGCGCCGGCCAGCAGGCCCAGCTCGGCGGCGGCGACGGCGGTGCCGCGGTCGTTGTGCGGGTGCAGCGACAGCACGACCGACTCGCGCCGCGGCAGGTTGCGCGACATCCACTCGATGGAGTCCGCGTAGACGTTGGGGGTCGCCATCTCCACCGTCGCCGGCAGGTTGACGATCAGCGGCCGGTCGGGGGTCGGCTGCAGCACGTCGATGACGGCGCTGCAGACCTCCAACGCGTAGTCCAGCTCGGTCCCGGTGTACGACTCCGGCGAGTACTCGTAGTAGATCTCGGTGTCGGGCGTGATCGCCTCGGCGTACTTCTGGCACAGCCGCGCCGCGCTCGTCGCGATGTCGGTGATCCCGGCCTTGTCCAGGCCGAACACGACCCGCCGCTGCAGCGTCGAGGTCGAGTTGTAGAAGTGCACGATCGCCCGCTTCGCGCCGCGCAGCGACTCGAACGTCCGCTCGATCAGCGTGTCGCGGCACTGGGTCAGGACCTGGATCGTGACGTCCTCGGGGATCAGGTCCTGCTCGATCAGCGTCCGCACGAAGTCGAAGTCGGTCTGCGACGCCGCCGGGAAACCTACCTCGATCTCCTTGTAGCCCATGCGGACCAGCAGCGCGAACATGCGGCGCTTGCGCTCCACGGACATCGGGTCGATCAGCGCCTGGTTGCCGTCGCGCAGGTCGACCGCGCACCAGCGGGGCGCCACGGTGACCTCACGGGAGGGCCACTGACGATCGGTCAGCGGGACCGGGAACTGTTCACTGAACGGCCGGTAGCGCTCGACGGGCATCCGGCTGCTGGTCTGATTGGCGATCTCGGACATGGCTCAATGCTCCTGGAAAGGTGGTCGGGACCAAGAAGGGTCGACCGGCAGGAGCGCAGACGCGACTCAACCCCGCGACGAGGTGCCGGCCTGTCGGGCCTCGTCGCGGCGACGAAGAAGGAGAACCGTCTGCCACATGTCGAGCGCCAGCGTACCACTCAACGGGAGCGCGAGATCGACGGTGCGGCCGATGGTGACGAAGACGACGGCTTCGGCGGGGGCGGCGCCGACGTGCCCAGCGGAGGGACCGTGACGACCGGTCCTGGCAGGGTGATCGTGTCGGGGGCCGGCGCGGGCTCCCCGGTCAGCATGAGCTGGCCGAGCGGGATCCTGGCGGCCGCGAGGATGCCCTTGTCGTTGTAACAGAACACACCGGCGTCGATCGGCGGCTGTACGGCGGTGACGCCCGGCTCGACGGCGAAGCACGGCGCCGACGTGCCGGCCAGCGGCTCGGCCGGCGACACCGCGAGCGGGACCTGCCGGTCCAGGAGCACGTCCAGCCAGGCGATGAAGACGTACTGCAGCCTCGGGTCGATCGAGACGGGCAGCTTCTTGTTGGTGGCGCCGACCCTCACGCAGCCGGTCGGGGGGTTGATCGCGCACTGGTAGACGCCCTCGGGCCGGTTGGCGATCGCGACGTCCGCCGTCCCGCCGAGCGCGCCACCCTGGATGTCGACCCGCCAGGTGCGGTCCTTGGCGACCGTGACCAGCACCGATCGGGGCGCCTTGCCCTGCACGACGAGGGTGTACGCGGCGACGTACCGCTGGTCCTTGGCGACCGCGACCCGGGCGGCGAGCATGCCGCGGGGGTCTGGCTGCGCGGGCACCCCGGTCGCCGGATCCGACGGCGCATCGACCGGCGCGCCGCCGCCGCAGGCGGTCAGCAGCAGCCCGGTGACCGCGGCGAGCGCCGTGCCGGTGGTCACAGTGATCGCGGATACCCGGCCTCTACGTGCGCGCACGTGCGTATTCTCGCCTGTCGTGCGGCCGGATCGTGGGAACGCCACTCCCGGGGGATACCCGGCGCCGGTACGCTCGGCTGCGTCAACATCGCCCGTACGGGTGGAAAGGAGCTCGACGGCGTGGCGCTGATCGTGCAGAAGTACGGCGGGTCGTCCGTCGCCAACGCCGAGCGCATCAAGCGCGTCGCCGAGCGGATCGTCGACACGCGGAAAGCCGGCAACGAGGTCGTCGTGGTCGTCTCGGCCATGGGCGACACGACCGACGAGCTGCTCGACCTCGCGTCGCAGGTCAGCCCGGTCCCCGCCGGGCGGGAGCTGGACATGCTGCTCACCGCCGGTGAGCGGATCTCCATGGCGCTGCTCGCGATGGCCATCAACAACCTCGGATACGAGGCAAGGTCGTACACCGGCAGCCAGGCGGGCGTGATCACCACGTCGACGCACGGCCGGGCCCGCATCATCGACGTGACGCCGGGTCGCCTCCGCGGCGCGCTCGACGAGGGTGCGATCGCCATCGTCGCCGGGTTCCAGGGTGTGTCGCAGGACACCAAGGACATCACCACGCTCGGCCGGGGCGGCTCGGACACCACCGCCGTCGCGCTCGCCGCGGCGCTGCGCTCGGACGTGTGCGAGATCTACACCGACGTCGACGGGATCTTCACCGCCGACCCGCGGGTGGCGAAGAACGCAAGACACATCAAGCAGATCACGTACGAGGAGATGCTCGAGCTGGCCGCCTGCGGCGCGAAGGTGCTGCACCTGCGCAGCGTCGAATACGCGCGGCGGTTCAACCTGCCGATCCACGTCCGCTCGTCATACTCGACCGCCAACGGCACCATGGTCACCGGATCGATAGAGGACCTTTCTGTGGAGCAAGCACTCATCACCGGCGTCGCGCACGACCGCAGCGAAGCGAAGATCACCATCGTCGGCGTGCCCGACCAGCCTGGTGTCGCCGCGCGGATCTTCCAGACGGTCGCCGCCGCGGAGACCAACATCGACATGATCGTGCAGAACGTGTCGACCGAGGGCACCGGCCGCACCGACATCTCCTTCACGCTGCCGAAGACCGACGGCGCCACCGCCAAGGCCGCGCTCGAGCGCGTCAAGGCGACCGTCGACTTCCGCGAGATCCTGTTCGACGACCACGTCGGCAAGGTCTCCCTCATCGGCGCCGGCATGCGCTCCAACCCGGGCGTCGCGGCCAAGCTCTTCGCCGCCCTCGCCGAGGCCGGCGTCAACATCGAGATGATCTCCACCTCGGAGATCCGGGTGTCCGTCGTCTGCCGCGACACCGACCTCGACGTGGCCGTCCGTGCCATTCACGACGCCTTCGAGCTGGGCGGGTCCGAGGAAGCCGTGGTTTATGCGGGGTCCGGACGGTAGGTTCGCTCTTTATGGGCGCGCTACCAACGCTGGCCGTCGTCGGTGCGACCGGCGCCGTCGGCACCGTCATGTGTGAGCTGCTCTCCTCCCGCAAGAACATGTGGGGGGAGATCCGCCTCGTCGCCTCCAAACGCTCCGCCGGCCGCACCCTGGTCGTGCGGGGCGAGGAGGTCGTCGTCCAGGAGCTGTCCGGCGACGTCTTCGCCGGCGTCGACGTGGCGATGTTCGACGTCCCCGACGAGGTCTCCGCCGAATGGGCCCCGGTCGCGGTCTCCTACGGCGCGATCGCGGTCGACAACTCCGGCGCGTTCCGCATGGATCCCGACGTCCCGCTGGTCGTACCGGAGATCAACCCCGAACAGTCCCGCAATCGCCCCAAGGGCATCATCGCCAACGCCAACTGCACCACCCTCGCGATGATCGTGGCGCTCGCCCCCCTGCACCGCGAATACGGGCTCAAGGAGCTGGTCCTGGCGTCCTACCAGGCGGTCTCCGGCGCCGGCAAGGACGGCGTCGACACCCTGCTCAGCCAGCTCGAACGCGTCAGCGGCGACCGCAGCCTCGGCTCCCGCTCCGGCAACGTCCGCCAGGCCGTCGGCGACGACCTGGGCCCCTTTCCGGCCCCGCTCGCGCTCAACGTCGTCCCGTGGACCGGCTCCCTCCGCGACGCCGGCTGGTCGTCCGAAGAGCTCAAGATGCGCAACGAGTCCCGCAAGATTCTCGGCCTGCCCGACCTGAAAGTCTCCGCCACCTGCGTCCGCGTCCCCGTCGTCACCGGCCACTCCGTCGCCGTCCACGCCGTCTTCGGCGTCGAGGTGGACGCCGAAGGCGCCCGCGAGGTCCTCCGCCACGCCCCCGGCGTGATCCTCGTGGACGACCCCGCCGCTGGCGAGTTCCCCATGCCGATCGACGCCGTGGGCACCGACCCGTCCTGGGTCGGCCGCATCCGCCGCTCGATCGACGACCCGCGCGCCCTGGACCTCTTCGTCACCGGCGACAACCTCCGCAAGGGCGCCGCCCTCAACACTGCCCAGATCGCCGAGCTCCTCTCCAAAGAGCTCCAGGCGCTGTAATGCTGTAATGCTGTAATCCCCCACCGCTGCCGCGGCGGGGCCCGGCGGGGATTCTCACCCGCACCCCAATGCGCCGCTTCGCGACGCACTGCCCGCGCTGAGGCGCGAGGCAGAGCAAGCGGCGCATGCGCGCCGCATCCATCCGGTGGTCGCCCTCCGCAGTGGCTGGGTGGGGTGCTCCTCATGACTCCGTGTGGCTCTGATGGCTGGTTCGACGTGGTCCGCCCGATCCGACGTGGTCCGCCCGATCCGACGTGGTCCGGTCGGTCCGACTTTGGTCCTCCTGTCTTGCCGGTTCGACCTGGTCCGGCCTGGTCCGACCGGTCCGGCCTGGTCCGACCGGTCCGGCCTGGTCCGACCGGTCCGGCCTGGTCCGACCGGTCCGGCCTGGTCCGGGATCGAGTCGGCTGTCAAGGCACTCGCCGTCGGCGGTGAGCCGGTTGGGCGTGCCAGCTCGAGCGCATCGCCCTCAGTTCGAGTGCCCGACGCAGGCCGGCGCGGACCTGGTTCAGCGGTGCAGCCTGCAACCGCCGCCCGACCCGGTCCGACCAGCCAGGGCAGTTCGAGCCGAGCCGCCGCAGACCAGCCCCCGCAGACCAGCCCCCGCAGACCAGCCGCCGCAGACCAGGCCCCACGGGCCAGGCCGCCGCGAGGCCGGTGGGGTGGAGTCGGATTCGGAGCGGAGCTTGGGTCGTGTGGTCTACCGCCCGGAGTTGCGAGTGGTCGGACTCCGGGCGGTAGCGGCTGCGGTCTACGGGGCTAAGACGTCGTCGGCGTCGGTGATGGTGTACGCGTAGCCCTGTTCGGCCAGGAAGCGCTGCCGGTGGGCGGCATACTCGGTGTCGATCGTGTCGCGGGCGACGACCGTGTAGAAGTGGGCCTGACGCTTGTCGGCCTTGGGGCGCAGGACCCGGCCGAGGCGTTGGGCTTCTTCCTGGCGGGAGCCGAAGCTGCCCGAGACCTGGATCGCCACGGCGGCTTCGGGCAGGTCGATCGAGAAGTTGCCGACGCGGGAGATGACCAGGGTCTTGAGCTCGCCGGTGCGGAACGCGTCGAAGAGGCGCTCGCGCTCTTTGTTGGTGGTCGAACCCTGCACGATCGGTGCGTCCAGGAACTCGCCCAGCTGGTGCAGCTGGTCGATGTAGCCGCCGATGACCAGGATCTGCTCGTCCTTGTGGCGGTCGACGAGGGCGCGGACCACAGGCAGCTTGGTGCGGGCGGTGGCGGCGACCCGGTAGCGCTCCTCGGGCTCGGCGACCGCATAGGCCATCCGCTCGGCGTCGGTCAGCGTGACGCGGACCTCGACACACTCAGCCGGGGCGATCCAGCCCTGCGCCTCGATGTCCTTCCACGGTGCGTCGTAACGCTTCGGGCCGATCAGCGAGAACACGTCGCCCTCCCGGCCGTCCTCGCGGACCAGGGTCGCGGTCAGGCCGAGGCGGCGCCTGGCCTGCAGGTCGGCGGTGAACCGGAAGATCGGGGCGGGCAGCAGGTGGACCTCGTCATAGACGATGAGGCCCCAGTCGCGGGCGCCGAAAAGGTCCAGGTGCGGGAACACGCCGCCCCGGCGGGTGGTCAACACCTGATACGTGGCGATCGTGACCGGGCGGATCTCCTTGCGCTCGCCGGAGTATTCGCCGATCTCCTCCTCCGTCAGGCTGGTCCGGGCGATCAGCTCGCGCTTCCACTGCCGGCCGGCGACCGTGTTGGTGACCAGGATCAGGGTGGTGGCTTTGGCCTCGGCCATCGCGGCCGCGCCGACAAGCGTCTTGCCGGCGCCGCAGGGAAGGACGACGACGCCGGAGCCGCCGGCCCAGAACGAGTCGACCGCCTCGCGCTGGTAGGAGCGCAGGACCCAGCCGTCCTCGGCCAGGTCGATCTGGTGGGCCTCGCCGTCGACATAGCCCGCGAGGTCTTCCGCCGGCCAGCCCAGCTTCAGCAGCGCCTGCTTGAGCCGCCCACGCTCGGACGCGTGCACGATGAGCGTGTCGGCGTCGATGTTGGCGCCGAGCATGCCGGCGAGCTTCTTGCTCTTCGCGACCTCGATCAGCACCGCCCGGTCCAGCCCGTGCAGGACGAGGCCGTGCACGGGGTCGTTGAGCAGCTGGAGCCGGCCATAGCGGTCCATCGTCTCGGCGATGTCGACGAGCAGCGCGTGCGGCACCGGATAGCGGGAGAACCGCAGCAGCGCGTCGACGACCCCCTCAGCGTCGTGCCCGGCGGCACGCGCATTCCACAGGCCGAGCGGCGTCAGGCGATAGGTGTGCACGTGCTCCGGCGAGCGCTCCAGCTCGGCGAACGGCGCGATCGCCATCCGGCACGCGAGCGCGTCGGGGTGGTCGACCTCAAGCAGCAGGGTCTTGTCGGACTGGACGATCAGTGGACCTTCGGGCACGGCACCAGTGTCGCATGCACCTCTGACAGTTCCCGATATGTGGGAGGATTGGAAATGCTGCAACCATCCGGGGGTCGAATCGCGTCTGTGCTTGTGACGGCCACGCGATGGATGCGATCAGATTCGCCTCCATCGCTTGTCTTGTCACTGCAGTGCCCGCAAGTCGGTGGTGGAGCCGGACGTCCGCGTTCGGATCGGAAGATGGCGGTGTGGTCGCGGGGGCTGGCGACCGCTGCCTTCCGATCATTGATCGGGGGTGGGCGCGGCGTCCGCTCCACCTCCTAGACTGGTCGGTGTGGGCCGGCGGTTGGGTGACAAGGCTGCCCTGACGTTCGGCGGGTTCGCCGCAGCGGCGGTGGCCGTCGGCTGGTTCCTGCTGTCCTCCCAGGTGGCGCACACCGACGTGGCGACCGCTGTCAGCGAGTCGCTCGGCGCGATCCTCGTCCTCCTGCTCGTCGTCTCGGTGATCGGCTCCATCCGTCGCGGCTGATTTCGGACCGTGACAGTGGGCGATGAGTCGGTACGCTGTGGAAGGTGACCGACCTGGAGGGCACGCAAGCATCGTCCGTCGACGATGCCGCCCGGTCCGGCTTCTCCTTGTTGGCGTTGCTCGGCGTCGGCGCGGTCAGCGCGCTGGGCCTGACGTGGTTCCTCGTCTCGTGGCTCGTGCTCGGCAGCCCGCTCACCGACGCGATCGGCGAGACGGTCGGCAGCCTGGCCGCGATCCTGCTGGTCGTCTCCATCATCGGCGCCGCCCGCGCATCGGACCCCACAGGCCGCGGCTGACGCCCCACACCCACCGGCGAGCTGATCGCTATCCGCCATGACAGGCCGCACCGCCGGTAGGTGCCGTACTCACACGCGCACTACGCCGCGCCGGGCGACGACCTCACCGACGGGGAATGTTGGCGTCGCGGGGCTGGTGGGCGGGTCATGGCAGCGGCCGACCGGGTGCTTGTCGCGACCGCGAGGTCGCGTCGTGGCCTTGGCCGGGTGGATCGCGGAGGTGGCCCGGCCGGAGCCATGAAAGACCAGCTATGCGGGGCCCTCTTCGGGTGCGGCGGCGGTGATTCGGTGGAGGGCGAACGTGTGCAGCATCTCGGTCCGCTCGTCCTCGGCGCGCAGGTAGCCGCCGCCCATGGAGACGGGCCTGACCAGGCGGGACGCGGTGGCGCCGTGGGAGTCGACATAGCCGACCCAGACGCGGGTCTTGTCGCGCAGCGCCTGCTGGAGGATCTCCAGCGCCTCGGTGTGGGACGACGTGCTGGAGCCGTTGGCGCGGACGGTCACGGGGGCGCGGCGGGCGACCCTGGCGGCGGCGTCGCCCTTGCGGATCTGCTCGATGACGCCGGCGAGGCGGGGGCTGGAGAGGCGGGCCGCGGCGGCCGGGTCCTCGATGCCGCGGTGTGCCCAGCTGGGGCGGGGTGGGCCGCGGCGGGCCTTCGGGCGGGTGAGGACGGCGGCGCCGGTCGAGTCTTCCTGGACGGGCGGGTAGCCGGCGTCGCGGAGGGCCTCCAGCAGCCTCGCGGGGGTGTGGCGGCTGGCGAGGACGGTCGGTGCGAGGCGGCGCAGCGTCAGCGGCTGGAGGCGGCGGTCGGCGAGAACCTCGGCGATCAGGGACTCGTCGTCGCTGCGGACATAGGAGTTGGCGGAGCCGATGCGCATGCCGCCGTGGCGGCGGGCCATGTCGTCGATGAGATAGGTGAGCGTCTGCGGGACGGGGGTGCGGGACCGGCGGGCGAGGAGGGCGTGCAGGTCGGCGGCGCTGTAACCGGCGTCGAGGCTGCGGCGGACCGAGTCGGCGGTGATGCGGAAGACGCTGGCGGACTCCTGCACGCCGAGGAGCTCCAGCTCGCCGGCGAGGGTCGGCTCGGGTGGGCCGGGGACGATGACGGACAGGTCGGCCTGCAGCAGGACGTGGTCGACCGGGGCGGGCAGGAGCGTGTCGAGCAGGGCGGCGGAGCCGGTGAGGGCGGTGCCGTCAGGGGCGTTGAGGCCGAGCGGGTCGTCGGTGTCGACGCTGCCCGACGTGACCTCGTCGAGGAGGAGCCGGCCATAGCCGGTGAGGCCGTCATAGCCGATCAGGCCGAGGAGGGCGGCCTCGGCGAGATTGGCCTCCACCACCGCGGCGGCGCCGCGGGAGACCCGGCGCGGGGTGCGCCACGACAGCAGGTCGACCACGTCGGACGGGGCGATGGTGGCGCCGGGCGGCAGCTCGGCCAGGACCTGCAGCGCGGCGCGGCGCTGGGCGGGTGCGCCGGGGCGGGACAGCTCGGGCGCCAGCGCGTTGAACGGGCGGTCGCGGTCGTCCCGCTGGCCGATCAGCGACGGGGCGCGGGTCATCGTCAGCCAGGTGACGGCGACGCGGTGCCAGCGGGCGGCGATTCCGCACGCCCGCCACACGTCATAGGCGACGGTCGGCAGGAAGACGCTCTCGACCCGCTTGTTGTCGATGATCTCCTCGCCGAGAAGCCCGGCGGCGGCGGCGATCTCGATCATGAGGGCGGTGGCCTGCTCGTCGACGCCGACGAGCTTGGCGAAGCGGCGCAGCTCGCGCACGCCCATGCCGCCGGACCGCAGCACCGACGGCGGGTCGGCGTTGACCGCCTCGATCAGCGTCTCGAGATTGCGCACCAGCTCCAGGACCTGGCCCGCGCCGGCGCGGTCGAGCTGGGCGGCGTCGCGGGTCGGCGTGTCGACCTGTGGCGGGTCGGGGTGCAGCTGGCCGAGCGGGCCGCCGTCGCGGCGCAGCACGAGCGACACCTCGACGGGCAGCTCGACGGCGTCGCGGCTGACGGCGACCAGCAGGTGCTGCTCGACCAGCCAGCGGACGGGGGAGTCGGGGTCGGAGCGCAGGCTGGCCGGGGTGACGGTGCCGACGGGCGGGCCGGCGGCGAGCCGGTCGAGCACCGCGCGGGCGGCGGGTGGCGCGGCGAGCAGCGTGCGGCGCAGCCTCGCGGCGTCGGCGACCAGGGCGCCGGCGAGCGGGTCGAGCTCGGCGGCGGGCCGGCCGAGCCCCGCCGGATAAGGCGAACAGACCTCGTCGACGGCGCCGACGATGCGCAGCGCGCTGTCGTGCCCGAAGACGATGCCGTGCTGCAGGAGCAGGTCGATCGCGCCCCGCACCCTCGCCGCCTCGACGCCGGACGCCGCGGTGAGCGCCAGGACCGTCTCGGTGGACGTGGTGTGGCCGATGCGTGTGTACCGCAGTGCGTCGAGGATCTCGAGGGTGAACGTGTCGAGCCCGTCGAGCGCCCGGGCCACCGCCACCCGCGACTGGGCGCGGTGCGCCAGCGCCGAGAAGTCCGACGGCGGGGGGATGACCAGGTCCGGGCGCAACCGGATGAGCGCCATCAGCCCGTCGTCGGGCAGGGCGCGGAAGTGGTCTGCGAGCGAGGTAGTCATCTCACCTCATACGCTAACCGCCCCGTATGACAAAAGAGGGCGGGGCCGACGGCCCCGCCCTCTTTCGAAGGGGGTTGTTACTTCAGACCGTTGCTCACCGCGGTGATCAGTTCACCGTTGGTGGTGTCGCCCGAGAGCTCCCAGAAGAAGGAGCCGCCGAGGCCCTGCTGCTTGGCGTAGCTCATCTTGCCGGCGATGGTGGCCGGGGTGTCGTAGCTCCACCAGTTGCTGCCGCACTTGGCGTACGCGGTGCCGCCGACGGTGCCGGTGGCCGGGCAGGTGTTCTTGAGGACCTTGTAGTCCTCGATGCCCGTCTCGTACGTGCCGGGTGCGCCGCCGGTCGCCGTGCCGCCGGGCGCGGTCTGGGTGACGCCGGTCCAGCCACGGCCGTAGAAGCCGATGCCGAGCAGCAGCTTGTTGGACGGGACACCCTTCGCCTTGAGCTTGGCGATCGCGGCCTCGGAGCAGAAGCCGGCCTGCGGGATGCCCGAGTAGCAGCTCAGCGGCGAGTGCGGGGCGGTCGGGCCCTGCGCGGCGAACGCACCGAAGTAGTCGTAGGTCATCGGCATGAACCAGTCGAGGTTGCCGACCGCACCGGCGTAGTCCGCCGCGTCGATCTTGCCGCCGTTGCTGCCGTCAGCCGTGATGGCCGCGGTGACCAGCTTGCTGGTGCCGAACTTGGCGCGCAGCGCCGAGATCACGTTCTTGAACGCAGCCGGGCCGCTCGCGTCGCACTGCAGGCCACAGGCGTTCGGGTACTCCCAGTCGATGTCGATGCCGTCGAAGACACCGGCCCAGCGCGGGTCGTTGACCAGGTTGTAGCAGGAGTTCGCGAACGCGGTCGGGTTGGCGGCGGCCTGGGTGAAGCCGGCCGACCAGGTCCAACCACCGAAGGACCAGATCACCTTCAGGTGCGGGTACTTCGCCTTGAGCTTCTTGAGCTGGTTGAAGCTGCCGCGCAGCGGCTGGTCCCAGGTGTCCGCGACGCCGTCGACCGAGTCGGCCGCCGTGTACGCCTTGTCGTAGTCGGCGTAGCTGTCACCGATGGAGCACTGGCCGCCGGTGGTGTTGCCGAACGCGTAGAGGATGTGCGTCAGCTTCGCCGCCGAGCCGCTCGTGTCGATGTTCTTCACGTGGTAGTTGCGGCCGTAGACGCCCCACTCCGCGAAGTAGCCGACGACCTTCTGGCCGCTCGGGGGGTTCGTGGTCGGCGGGTTGGAGGTCGGGGGGTTCGAGGTGGGTGGGTTCGACGTCGGCGGCTTGGAGGTCGGCGGCGTCGTGGTCGGCGGGTTGGTGGTGGGGGTGCCACCGCTACAGGTCACGCCGTTGATCTTGCAGTTGGTCGGCGGCTTCGCACCGCTGCCGTTCATGCCCCAGCTGAAGCTGGCGCCGGCGGCGAGCGACGAGGCCCACGACTTGTTCTTCGCCACGTAGTGCTGGCCGGTGCGCACGACGTCGGCGTCCCAGAAGCTGGTGATCTGACCGCCCGTGGGCAGGTCGAACTCGAGAGTCCATCCGTTGATGGCGCTTGAGGTGCCGTTGGTGATCTTGTACGTGGCGCCCCAGCCGCTGCCCCAGTCCTGGTCGACCGTGAACGTTGCGCTGAGGTTGCCGGCGGCGTTGGCGGTGGTGGTGACGATTGGGACGACGGCCCCGGCCACTGCCAGCGCGGCGGCGACGATGAGGCCGTTGCGGACGGATCGTTTCATCGCGTCTCCTGGATGATCCTTTAGGAAACTTTCCTAAAAGTATTGGAGACGTTAGTGGCCGAAGTCTCACCTCGTCAACTGGTGACCGGTGGGTATTTCGATGGCTTACCTATCGTGACCTGGGCATCCTTAAGGGTGTCTCAACAACCGGTTGTCATTGGCTTTGACCTTGACATGACGCTCCTCGACACTCGGCCAGGAATCGCGGCTGCGTATCGCGCCCTCACAGCGCGTACTGGCGTCCATGTCGACGCCGATCTGGCGGTGTCCCGTCTCGGACCACCGCTCAGGACGGAACTATCCGAATGGTTCCCTCCTGAGTCGGTCGAGGAGGCTGTCGTTATTTATCGGAGTTTGTACGAGCATCACGCGATCGCTCCGGCGTTGGTGCTGCCCGGTGTCCTGGCCGCCCTTGCGGTGGTGCGTGCGGCCGGAGGCCGGATCGTGGTGATCACGTCGAAGCTCGGCAGGCTCGCTTCACTGCATCTCGCGCATCTGGACATTCCGGTCGACGAGGTGCATGGCGACGTCTTCGCCGCGGAGAAGTCGACGGTACTGAAGGCGGTGGGCGCGACGGCGTACGTCGGGGATCACGTCGCCGACATGCAGGCCGGAGTCCTGGCCGGCGTGCCCGTCCTGGGTGTCACCACCGGACCCTGCTCGGCCGCGGAGCTGCAGGCCGCGGGCGCGACGGTCGTGGCCGCCGACCTGCACGCGTTCCCCTCGTTTCTCAAGGGCGTGATCTCGGTTGGCCGTCCGCCAAGCGGTGACTAGCCTTGAGGTGTTGTGGGTGGGACGGGTCAATCACTGGGGAGCAGGACAGCGTGCCGACGGGTCGAGTGAAGTGGTACGACCAGGAGAAGGGTTTCGGGTTCCTCACCAGCGATGACGGCGGCGACGTCTTCGTGCACAAGGCGGCGCTGCCGACCGGTGCGGGTGAGTTGAAGACCGGCCAGCGGGTCGAGTTCGGGGTGGTTGACAGCCGTAAGGGCGCTCAGGCGATGCACGTCAAGTTCGTCGATGCGCCGCCCTCCGTGACCGAGGCCCGCGCTGTCGCCAGCCGCCGCCAGCCGGACGAGTTGCACGGCCTGATCGAGGACATGATCAAGGTCCTCGAGGCGAAGATCCAGCCTGACCTGCGGCGGGGGCGCTACCCCGACCGCAAGATCGCGAAGACCGTCGCCGAGGCGGTCCACCTCGTGGCGCGGGAGCTGGAAGTCTAGGTTTTCTGTTGCTCGTCTGGGTTGCTGTTGCTTGCTCAGTGCTTTGTTCAGGCGCCGACGAGGGGTGTGGCTGGGACCAGCCCCTCGGCGGCGGCCCTGGTCAGCAGGGCGTCGACCGCTGCGTGGCCGTCCGGGCCGAGCGACGAGGTGAACTCGTTGACGTACAGGTTGATGTGCTGGTCGACGACCGGCTGCTCCATCTCCTGGGCGTGCGCCAGCACGTAGTCACGGCTGCGGGACGGGTCGGCCCACGCCTGCCGGACCGACTCCTTGATCCACGCGGTCGCCTGCTCCGGGTCGACGCGGTCGCGGTGCGCGATGATCGCCCCGAGCGGGATCGGCAGCCCCGTGTCACCCTCCCACCACTCGCCGAGGTCGGCGAGCGCGTGCAGGCCGTGCCGCTGGAACGTGAACCGCGCCTCGTGGATCACCAGTCCCGCGTCGAACTGCCCCTTGGCCACCGCCGGCATGATCTCCGCGAACGGCACGATCTCCACGCTCTTCGGCGGCGCCCCGGCCGACCACAGGCGCATCAGCAGATACGCGGTGGTGCGGTCACCCGGCACCGCCACCGTCCTGCCCTCCAGGCTGGTGATCGCCTGGTCCTTCACCAGCACCAGCGGCCCGCACCCCCGGCCGAGCGCCCCGCCGCACGGCAGCAGCGTGTACTTGTCGAGCAGCCACGGCAGCGCCGCATAGCTGACCTTGACCAGGTCGAACGCACCCTGCTCGGCAGCGGTGTTGGTGACGTCGACATCGGCGAACGTCACGTCGAACGCGGGCGCCCCCGGCACCAGCCCATGCGCGAGCGCATGGAAGACGAACGTGTCGTTGGGGCACGGCGAGAATGCGAGCGAGAGCGTCACAACCCCGAATCTAACGCCGTTCGCCGCCACCGCACGACGAGTCGCGAAACGCCCAGTGTGACCCTTACTACGCAGTCGACACCCGTGAATCCCGCCCTGTGTCCGGGGCGAGGATCTCTGCCAGAGTCCGTGCTGCTCGCCGACCACCCAGTCAATGGCGTGCCAGGCGGCGCCGCGCTGGGGCCGACACGGCTCGGCGTCCTCAATCACCTGGGGCGCCGAGTGGGCGACATCACCCGGCGCCCGCCGAGGCCGGCCACGGTCACGGGTGACGCGCAGTGATCTGAAGATGGCGGATCCAGGCAGCAGGGGTGTGGGCCGTCAAGGCATGGGCGATCTCTCCGGCAGTTGCGGGGTCGGTCTTGTACTGGTGGCGGAGGGTCTGGCTGTGCGGGAGGCGATGCCCGGCTGCGCTGGTGGCGACGACGGTTGGCTGTCGTCGCGTCAGGCCCTGGTGGCAAGGGCTCTGGCCGTGCGGTGGCGGCGGAGGCTGGCCGCCGTCGACTCAGGCCCGAGGACTTGCGGCTGGTGCGGGGCGGCGTGATCCGGTCCGGCCAGTCGGTGGTGGTGCGAGGCGGTTTGATCGGCCGCGGCCGGGTCGGTGGTGCGGAGGTGGCGTGATCTGGCCTGGGTGGGTCGGTGGTGGGGGCGTGATTGGGTTCGGCCGGTCGGTGGCGCGGAGCGACGCGGTCTCGGGTGTGGGGTCAGCGGCCGGCGAGGGTGGCGAAGGCTTCGCGGAGGGTTTCGAGGGCTTGGGGGATGCGCCAGGCGGCTCGGTCGCGAGGGCCGACGGCGTTGGAGATGGTGCGGATCTCGCCGAAGGCGGTGCCTGGCCAGAGACGGGCGGCGGCGGCGACGCCGAAGCCCTCCATCGCCTCGGCGACGGCGTCGGGATGGCGCTTCTGGATGGCCTCCTTGGTCTCGGCCGTGCCGGTGACCGTGGAGACGGTGAGGACGGGGCCGCCGACCGCCTCGGGGAGGGCCTGGCGCAGGGTGCGGAGCAGGGCCGGGTCGGCGTCGTAGCGGCTGGTGCCGAAGCCGAGGTCGTCGACGCTCTCGAAGCCGTCGGCGCCGGCGGCGCCCAGGTCGGCGCCGACGCTCTCGGTGGCGACGACGAGGCCGCCGATCTCGACGCGCCCGGCGAAGCCACCGGCGATCCCGGTGGAGAGGATCACGCCGAAGGGCCGGCCGTCGTGAACGGCGGTCGTCGCGAACTGGGCCGTCACGGCCGCCGCGGCGGCGGGGCCGACCCCGGCGGCGACGACGACGATCGGGGCGCCGGACTCGAGGTCGTCGGGCTGCGGGTCGGTGATGCCGAGGCCGGCGAGCACCTTGGCCCGCTCGATCTCGACAGCGGTGACGATCAGCGCGCGGTCATGTCCCAGGAACGGTCTCATCGGTCGTCATCCTCCAGGGACCTGGTCGAGTCGATGCCAGACGGGCGGTACAGCGAGTATCCAGGAGGCGCCAGCGGCGCCGTCCCGTCGTCCACGTCGACGGCGGGCATGCGCCGGGTCGCGTCGGTGGGCCGGCGCGGCCCGGCCGGGCCACCCGCAGGCGAGTCACCCCGTGCCGGCGAGCCGGAGCCGCCACCCGAGCCCGCACCTGCGCCAGAACCAGAGCTCGAGCCGGAGCCGGCGGCTGGGCCGGTGCCGGCCGGTGTGTTCGCGGGGTCGGCGGAGCGGCGGCGCCACCCGAACCGGCGGCGGGAGCCATCGCCCCCGGCACTCTGATCGACGGTCTGGGTCTCGTCGCTCGTGCGGGACTGGAACGGCATCCGCCGGGTCGCCCCAGCCCCAGCCCCAGCCCCAGCGCCGGCCCGGGAACCGCCGGAGCCACTTGTCGCAGCGCCCGTCCCGCCGCCCGACGCCGAGCCGGCAGGACGGGGCACAGTGGTGGCATCGGACCCGCCCCGCTGGCCGGACCCGCCGCCGGAACCGCCCGGCCCGCCCGACCAGCCGCCCGAGCCGGCGGACCCGCCGCCGGGCGCACCAGGCCCGCTGGCCGAGCTGCCGGCGGCGACAGGGTCAGTGGCCTGCTCGTCGTGGTCGAGAGGGGCGCCGCGGAGGCGCTCCTTGCGCAGGGCGACCGCCGACCAGACGGCCTTGACCGCGCCGAGCGTGATGAACACGGCGGCCACGATCATGCCCCAGCCGCCGGTGAACGGGATGAGTCCGACGGCGCCGCCGAGGACCCAGGCGACCATGAGCAGCGTCTCGGAATGGGCGAAGGCGCTGGCCCTCACCTGCTCGTCGGCGCGCTCCTGGATCGAGGCGTCGACGGCGAGCTTGGCCAGGCCGCTGGCGATGGCTGTGACCAGGCACAACAGTGCGACCGCGCCGAGCGAGCCGCGGTCGGCGGCGATCAGCGCCACGAACGCCGTCAGGCCGATGCCGACCGCCTGCAGCAGGGCGGGCCGATGGATGCGCAGCCGGGTGCCCACTGCGGTGGCCAGGAAGGAGCCCACGCCGAGTGCGCCGGCCACAACCACGACCGCCACCTTCTCGGACAGCTGCCACGGGCCGAGCCCGACCGGCAGCGAGCGCTCCTTGATCGCGAACGCCAGGAACAGCGTCAGGAACCCATAGAGCGCGCGCAGGGTCGCGCTGCCGATCAGGGCGCCGATGACAACCCGGCCGGCGAGCACCTTCGCGCCGCGGTGGCTCGGCCGCTGCAGGACACGCGGGACCTGCTCGGGCGGGTCGGAGTCGGCGCGCGGCGGCAGCCGCAGGGACGTGACCATCCCGTAGAAGAACACGATGATCGACAGTCGCAGCGGCCACTGCGGGCCGAACTGGGCCGCGATCAGGCCGACGGGCAGCACCAGAGCGCCCGCGAACGTGCCGTAGACGGAGGCACGGGCGCCGGCCTCGGACAGGCCGAGCCCCTTGGGCAGCACGCGGGGGACCGCGGCGCTGCGGGCCACGCCATAGGCCCGGGACAGCACGAGCATGCCGAACGCGGCCGGATAGAGCGCCCAGCCGGTGAGGTGCTCGGAGATCAGGACCGCGAGGAAGGCCCGCCCGAGCATCGTGACGGCGAGCGCATAGCGGCGGCCGTGCCGGAACCGGTCGAGCACCGGCCCGACGATCGGCGCCAGCAGTGCGAACGGCAGCATCGTCACGATCAGATACAGCGCGACCCGGTCGCGGGCCTGGCCCGCCGGGACGGAGAAGAAGATGGTGCCGGCGAGCCCGAGCGCGACGAGGGTGTCGCCGGCGCAGGAGGCCGCGTGCAAGTCGAGCAGGCGGAGCATGCCGGTCTCGCCGCCGGCGCCCTTCTGGCGGACGCGCAGCAGGTTGCGCCCCACGAAGCGGCCGGCCTTGGCGCCGCCGACGGTGGCGACCCGTGCTGCCCGCGCGGTCGTCACCACGGTCTGCGCCACACCTCGAATCACCGACATGCCCCCATCCTGAACCATGGGTGCGACAGTTTCCGGCCACGCCGGGGCCACCGTGCTCGCCGGGCGTGGCGATGAGGAACAATGGTGGGGTGACAGCCTCGACTTCCCAGACCCGTTCCAGCGGCCGCGCGGGGAAGCCCGACCAGGTCTGCGCGGACGCCGTGGAGATCGCCCGCCTCGGGCTGGACGTCGTCGATCCCGAGCACATCGGCGAGCATCTCGGCGTCGTCTCCGAAGGTGAGCGGCTCGTCACACATTTCTTCGCCTGTGGCCTGCCCGGATACCGGGGCTGGCGCTGGGCGGTGAGCGTCACCAGGATCCCGCGCAGCAAGCAGGTGACGATCTGCGAGTCGACGCTGCTGCCCGGGCCCGAGGCGCTGCGCGCCCCCGAGTGGGTGCCCTGGCAGGAGCGGCTCCAGCCAGGCGACCTGGGGGTCGGCGACCTGCTGCCGACGCCGCCGGACGATGTACGACTGGCGCCCGGCTATGTGCAGTCCGACGACCCGGCGGTCGAGGACGTCAACTGGGAGCTCGGTCTCGGCCGGGTCCGCGTGCTGTCGCGCGAGGGGCGGCTGGACGCCGCGCAGCGGTGGTATGACGGCGACCGGGGCCCCAACGCGCCCATCTCCGTGGCCGCGCCGAGCTCCGCCCGGTGCGGGTCGTGCGGCTTCTACATGCAGCTCGCCGGCTCGATGCGGCAGGCGTTCGGCGTGTGCGGCAACGAGTACGCGCCCGACGACGCCCAGGTCGTCTCCGTCGACCACGGCTGCGGCGCGCACTCCGAGGTGCTGATCGAGCAGGTCCAGGCGGTCGACGAGCTGCCAACGGTGTTCGACGACAGCGAGGTCGAGTCGGTGTCGGTCAGCCGGGCGCACGGCTCGGTCGACGAGTCCGAGCCCGCCGAGCCCTATGGGCACGGCTGAGTCCGGCTATCAGGAGCGACCGTCGCGGGTGCTGGCCGCGACGGTCTGGCGGCTGAGCCCGGACCCGGGCAACGAGGACGGCGAGTTCCGCATCCTGCCCGACGGCTGCATGGACGTCATCCATCAGCGGGGCGGCGAGCTGCTGGTGGCGGGCCCCGACACGGTCGCCAAGCTCGGGAGGAGCCCGGCCGGCCTCTCGTACACGGGGATCCGCTTCGATCCGGGGACCGCTCCGGGCCTGCTCGGAGTCCCCGCGGACGAGCTGCGCGACCAGCGGGTGCCCTTGGCGGCGCTGTGGCCCTCCGCGCGCGTCAGGCGCCTCACCGAGCTGCTCGACGAGGCCGCCGACCCGGCTCGCGCGCTCGAGGACGCGTTCCAAGGGGCGGCATCCGAAAGGAACGACAAACCGGACGAGCTGTGGGTGCCGGCGGTGGTCGAGCGGCTCAGGGCGCGGCGGCCGGTCGCGGCGATCGCCGCGGACGTGGGCCTCAGCGAGCGCCAGCTGCACCGCCGTGGCCTGGGCCTTTTCGGGTACGGGCTGAAGACCCTCGCCCGGATCCTCCGCGTCAACGCGGCGCTGGACCTGGCCCGCGGCGGCATGCCGTTCGGCCTGGTGGCCGCCGCCAGCGGCTACGCCGACCAGGCACACCTCTCGCGGGAGGTGAAGGCGCTGGCCGGCGCGCCGCTGCGGGAGGTCATCGGATAGCGCTGTAGAGGTCGACGGGGTTGCCGTCGGGGTCGTGCAGGATCGCGTACCGCTGGCCCCAGAAGGCGTCCCAGGGTGCCCTGTGCCCGCCGTACCCTGCGGAGATCAACGAGTCGTAGACCTTGTCGACCTCGGCGGGCGTCTCGCACTCGAAGCCGATCGCGGACCGGCCGGTGCCGACCGGCGGCGTCCATTCGGGGTCGAACGAGCGGATCGTCTCCTCCGTGTCCCACGCGATCCTCATGCCGCCGCCCAGGCTGCACTCGGCGTGCGGGGCGGCGTCCTGATCGGCCGGGATGTCCAGCCCGAGCTGCCGGTAGAAGGCCAGTGACCTGGCCATGTCCGTCACGACGATGCCGATGTAGTTCAGTGTGGGTGCCATACCCCAGAGGCTAGGCGCCGCCGGTCTCCCCGGTCTTGAACGAATCGGACGCCGCCCGCCGGCGCTTGCGGTTCCGGTCGTGGACGACCATGGTCAGCCCGCCCGGAATGCCCCACAGCACCCCGGCCACCGCGATGCCGAACCAGTCGCCGTGCCCGGCGTCGGCCAGCTCGTCGCGGAACGGCAGCATCACGAGCACCGCGAGGATCCACAAGCCGATCCCGGCGAGGGCGAACGGCACCATCGGCGGGTCGAGCGGCTTCGGCTGGCTGGTCACGCCCGACACGGTACTCCCGTGATCGCGAACACAGGTCGTTAGCCAAGCTTATTAGGTAAGCTAACGATTGTGATGGTGCGAACTCCGAAGATCACTGGCGCGCAGCTGGCGGCGGCGTTGCGGGACAGCATCACCCGGCTCAACCGCAGGCTGCGGCAGGCCCGGCCGATCGGCGACCTGACGATCACCCAGCTGTCCGCATTGACCAGCCTCGAACTCAACGGCGCGCTGACACCCCGCGAGCTGGCCGACGCGGAGCGCGTGCAGCCGCCGACGCTCACCAAGATCGTCGCGAAGCTGGAGGAACGCGGCCTCGTCCAGCGGACCCCGCACCCGACCGACGGCAGGCAGGTCATCCTCGCCGCGACCGAGTCCGGCCGGGCGGTCGTCGTCGAACACCGCCGCGCCCGCGACGAGTGGCTGGCCAGGCGGCTCGCCTCGCTCTCCCCGGACGAGCGCGAGACGCTCGCGAAGGCGGCCGAGATCCTCGGCCGATTAGGTCGAAGCGAATGAGCGTCTTCAGTTCGCTGAGGGTCCGCAACTACCGGTTGTTCAGCACCGGACAGTTGGTCAAGCTCCTCGGCACATGGATGATGTTCGTCGCGCAGGACTGGCTCGTCCTGCAGCTCTCGCACAACTCCCCGACTGCGCTGGGTGTCGTCACCGCGCTGCAGTTCACTCCCGTTCTGCTGCTCACACTGTACGGAGGGCAGCTCGCCGACCGGTTCGACAAGCGCCGGCTGCTCCTCTTCGCCAATGCCGGATCGGCTCTGGTCGCGACCCTGCTGGGCGTCCTGGTCGTGACCGGCGTCGTGACCCTCTGGTGGGTCTTCGTGACGGCCGGCCTCTTCGGCGTGATCAGCGCGATCGAGACGCCGGTGCGGCAGGCGTTCGTCTCCGAGCTCGTCGGCCCAGAGCTGCTGCCCAACGCGCTGTCGCTGTCCGCCGCCACGTTCAACGCCGCACGGGTCGTCGGGCCGGCGGTCGCGGGGCTGGTCATCGGGCTGCTGCACGAGCGCACCGGCCCGATCTTCCTGTTGACGGCCGGGCTGTGCCTCGCGCCGCTGGTGGGGCTCTCCCGCATGCGCACCGCCGAGCTGTTCCGGGTGGACCGGCCGCCGGTGTCGGCCAGCGATGCCCGTACCGCCGACGGACTCCGCTACGTGAAGCGCCGCCCCGACCTCAGCCTCGCCATCCTCCTGGTGCTCGTCGTGGGCCTGTTCGGCTTCAACTTCCAGCTCACCCTCGCGGTCCTCGCCAAGGTCGAGTTCAAGGTCGACGCGGAGTACTTCGGCCTGCTCACCACCGCGCTCGCCGTCGGCGCGCTCGGCGGTGCCCTGGCCAGCTCCCGCCGCCGCGCCCGCCCCTCGGCCTACGTGGTGCTCGCCGCCGCAGTGCTCTTCGGGGGGTTCGAGACGCTGGTCGGGTTCGCGCCCACGTTCGTCACGGCCGTGCTGCTCCTCCTGCCGACCGGCTTCTTCATGATCTACTTCGCACAGGCCGCCAACCAGCGCGTCCAGCTCGGCACGGACCCGGAGTTCCGAGGGCGGGTGATGGCGCTGTACGTCCTGGTCTTCCTCGGCACCACGCCGCTGGGCGCGCTGGTCATCGGCTGGTGCTCCGAGCGGTACGGGCCGCGCTCCGGCATCTGGGTCGGCGGGCTGGTGTCCGTCCTCGCCACGCTGGTGATGGGCGCCATGCAGCTGCGCAGGGTCGGCGGGAAGGTGCGGGTGCACCTGCGGCCGAGCCCGCACCTGCACGTCTTCGAACCGGCCCGCAAGGACACCCCCGCCTTTGAGCTGCGGGTCCCGGCCGTTCGCTGATTTTTTGTCGTACCCATGTGGTTAGGTCGCGGGCATGGAGCGATCGCGATTGCTGGAGTGTCTCGCCGCTGACTACGGGCGGCTTCGGGAGGTGGCGGCGTCGGACCTGACCGCGGCGGTGCCGAGCTGTCCCGGCTGGACCGTCGCCGACCTGGTCAGGCACGTGGCCGAGGTCTACCTGCACAAGGCCGAGTCCATGCGGCTCAACGCCTTCCCCGACCCCTGGCCACCGGCCGGCCTCGACGCCGAGGGGCCGATCGCGCTGCTCGACCGGGGCTATGCCGACCTCGTCGCCGAGTTCGCGGCCCGTGCCTCCGACGAGCCGTCGCGCACCTGGCACGAGCCCGACCAGACCGTCGGCTTCTGGGTCCGGCGGATGGCGCAGGAGACCGTCATCCACCGCCTCGACGCCGAGCTGGCGCTCGGGGTGCCGGTCGCCGAGATCCCCGACGACCTGGCGATCGACGGGATCGACGAGGTGCTGAAGCTCTTCGTCGACTACGGGTCGCACGCGTGGCGGGAGGAGTTCGAGTCGGTGCTCGCCGACGCCAAGGGCCGCACGGTGATCGTCGGCGTCAACGGCGGGCCGGGCTGGCTGCTCCGCACCGATTCGACCGGCGCCACCGTCACCGACGCCGACCCGTCGGCGTCCGCCACGATGCTCTTGGACGCCACGGTGAGCGGGACGGCGCCGGGCGTGCTGCGCTGGCTCTGGTCCCGCGAGTCCCCGGGCGTCTCGGAGGTCGTGCCCGAGGGCGACGACACCGCCCTGGCCGAGCTGCGCGGGCTGCTGGTGGCCTCGACGCAGTAGGCACGCCGTCACGCCCGCCTGCCGCTGTCCGGGCGGGCCGGTCGCCAGTCTGGCCGCCGTGTTGGTTGTCAGGTCGGTTGCCGGGTGGGGCTCGGTGCGCGGCTGGGCGAGCGCGGCGCCGGCGATTGCTGTACGGGCGCGACGGTCGTCAGGCAAGACCGGGGCGAGCAGGCAAGGCCGGGGCGGGTGGGCGAGAGCCGTGGGGGCGCAGGGCCTCAAAGGCTCGGGCTGCGGGATCGGCCCGTGGGGGCGGCAGGCCTCACGGGTTCGGGCTGTGGGTTCGGCCTGTGGGTTCGGCCTGTGGGTTCGGCCTGTGGGGGCGGCAGGCCTCACGGGCCCGGGTCGCGCGGGCTCGGGCTGTGGGGTCGAGTCGTGGGAGCGGATCACGGGGGTCTGGCCACCTGACTCGGAGGTCGGGCGTCGGAGGTCGGACTGCGGGCTTCCGTGCCACGGCCGGCCGCGGGGGTTCTGGACTGCCCGGCGCGCTGGTGTCGTGGGGCAGGGCGTGGCAGTCGGGACGGTTGGTTCAGAAGGGAGCGTGCGGGCGGCAGCAGGTTGCGGTTGCTGGTGGGGCGAGATCGGCCGGCCGACGGGGGCGGCCGATCGAGCAGCGAAGGCGCCGTCGTGCGGCATCGCGTCCGGGTGAGATGCGGTCACGGCAGCGCCCGGAGCGACCACTCCGATCAAGCCGGACCACGAGGACCACGGGTTCGAGCCCGGCGCCCGGATTCGCTGGTCAGCGATGCCTCACAAGAAAGCCGGCAGCGGCACGGACACAGACCTGCCGGCATCCTCCGGGCGCTGCGGCGCTGGAGGAGTCAGCGCGGTGGCGGGGTGCGCTGCCGGGGTGAGGGTTGACGGGGGTGGGGATGATCGAGGGCCGGACGGCAGCACGGTCTCGGCGGGGCGGTCCGGTGGCGACGAGGGGTGCCACCGGACCGCCCCGGTTTCGTCGGGGCGGGGGCTGGCGGATGTGGGGCGCGGATGGTTGCGAGTCGGTGCCGAAGTTGGGTTGATCGGTGGCGGTCGCTGTCTGCGGGGGCTTAGCCTCGGAGTGTGGGCGTGTTGCACGGCCTGCTGGTCGTCGGTGCCATCGGGCTGATCGCCGTGGCGCCGTGTCTGGTGTGCCTGCTGCTCATCTCCGCGGACGAGATGCTGGAGCGCGGGGTGCGGGCGGTCAAGCGGGGCGGGCGGGGGATCGGCCGGGGGATCAGGAAGGTGCTCGTCCGGAAGGCGGGCAGGCCCGGGTGGCAGGACGGGCGGGTGCGGCGGTGGTGGCACCTGAGCTGGGCGGGGCGGGTGCTGCACACGGTGGCCGCGGAGAGCCCGCCGGCGCCGGCGGGGCCGCCGATCGAGCAGCTGGCAGGGGACCTGCGCCGGCTCAACAGGCTGCGGATGGGAGTGGCGACCAGGTCGCCAGTGTGGTTCAACGCGGTGCAGCGGGCCTATGACGAAGCGTTGCGGGTCGCGTGCGGACAGTTGGGGGTCGACCAGTACCTTGGCGAGGTGAGCGGGGTCGATCTGGAGGTCGAGCGGTTGCGGGTCGAGGGTGAGCTGCAGCGGGCGGGGCTGGCGTTGCGCGACACGAAAACCGGGCAGCGGTGAGGTTGTTCATCGCGGCGTACCTGCCGGCGGAGGCCGAGCGGCACTTCGCGGGGATGGTCGGCGGGCTCAACGTGGCCAGGCCGATGCCGGAGGGGCGCTCCGTGAGGCTCGTGCCGGCCGGGCAGTGGCACATGACCCTCGCGTTCCTCGGTGAGGTCGAGGACGAGCGCAAGGACGACGCGGTCGAGCTGGTCCATGGGCTGCGGGAGCAGGGGCCGGGGCCGGTGGTGCGGATCGCCGGGGGTGGCAGGTTCGGGCGGGGGAAGTTCACCACGCTGGTCGCGAAGGTCGACGGGGAGGTGCAGCCGCTCGGCGACGCGGTGCGCAGGCAGCTGAAGAAGCGCAGGCTGCCGTTCGACCGGCGGCCGCTGCAGCCGCACGTCACGATCGCCCGGCCCGGGGACCGGTTGCCCGCGGGGGAGCTGGAGAGCGACCTGGAGACGCTGCACGGGTATCAGGGGCCGCAGTGGCACGCGGACGACGTACGGCTGATGAAGAGCGAACTCGGGCCGCGGCCCACCTACGAGGTGCTGGCCACGGCCCGGAACACGTGAAGCTTTACCAGGCCCAGGCTTCCGGGCCGGGGCCGCCGTTGCCGACGGGCGGGAAGAGCTCGTCGAGCCGCTGCAGCGTCGCCTCGTCCAGCGGGAGCGACAGGGCGCCGAGCGTCGAGTCGAGCTGCTCGACGGTGCGCGGGCCGATGATCGGGGCGGTGACGCCGTCCTGGGCCAGGAGCCACGCGAGGGCCAGGTTGGACGGGTCCGCGCCGAGCGAGGCGGCGAGCTTCTCGTAGGCCTCGATCGCGGCGCGGTGCTTCTCCAGGCCTTCGGCGGCGCGTCCTTCTGAGGACCGGCCTGCGGAGCCCGCGGCGGCCTTCGCGATGGCGCCGCTGAGCAGGCCGCCGTGCAGCGGCGACCAGGGGATGACGCCCAGCCCGTACTGGCGGGCGGCCGGCAGCACCTCCAGCTCCACCGTGCGGGCCATGAGGTTGTAGATGCACTGCTCGGCGACCAGGCCGAGGAAGTGCCTGCGCTGCGCCGACTCCTGGGCCTGGGCGATGTGCCAGCCGGCGAAGTTGGACGAGCCGACGTAGAGGACCTTGCCCTGGGCGACGAGCACCTCCATCGCCTGCCAGATCTCCTCCCACGGCGTGCTGCGGGAGATGTGGTGCATCTGGTACAGGTCGATGTAGTCGGTCTGGAGACGCTTGAGCGACGCATCGGCCTCGGCGATGATGTGGCGCGCGGAGAGGCCCTGACCGTTGGGCCACTCCTGCATCTTGCCGTAGACCTTGGTGGCGAGGACGACCTTCTCGCGCCGGCCGCCGCCCTGGGCGATCCAGCGGCCGATGATCTGCTCGGTGACGCCCTCGCCGAGCTTCCACCCGTAGACGTTGGCGGTGTCGAAGAAGTTGATGCCGTGGTCCAGGGCCCGGTCCATGATCGCGAAGCTGTCAGGCTCGGTGGTCTGTGGCCCGAAGTTCATGGTGCCCAGGCACAGGCGGCTGACCGAGAGGCCGGTCCGCCCGAGGTTGGTGTACTCCATGACCACCAACCTATCCCGCAAACCTCAGCTGGTTTCCCGAGCGGCGGAAGGCGCCCCGCCGAACAGCACGTCGTCCCAGCTCGGCAGGCGCTTGCGCGGCTTCTCCGCGGTGGCCGGCTGCTCGGGAGAGGCGGCCGAGGGCGTGTTGCGGCGCGGGCGGAGCACGGCGAGCGACGGCACCGCCGGGATCTCCTTGCTCTGGTCGCTGTCGTCGTCGAACGGGGAGCGGCCGATCAGCGCGGCGGCGCCGCGGGCCCGGTTCTCACCCTGCGCGACCGGGGCGGGCGCGGCCGGCTCCTCGGAGGAGCCGGGAGCGGCGCCCAGCGGGCGGTCGAGCGAAGCGAGCAGCGCGTCCCGCCCGGCCCGGATCGGGTCGTTGGTGAGCGCGCCCAGCCCGCGGCCGCGGCGCTCCGGCTGGACGGTCGACGGCTGGACGTTGGACGGGCGGATCAGGTCGTGGCCGCCGCTGCCGTGCCGCAGCGGGTCGGGGCGCACGCCGAGGTCGCCGCGGCTGGTCTCGCCGCGGCTCGGCAGGGCGCGGTCCGGCGCCGGCGGCTCCTGGCCCAGCACGTGCGGGGCGCGCTCGGTGCACAGGTACTGCGCCATGTCGTCGTGCGGGGCGACCTGCTGGCGGGCCTTGTCGAGCTCCCACACGGCCTGCGCGGTCGCCTTGCCGCTCGGCCACGTGGCGGTGATCCGCCAGGTGCCGTCCTCGCGCCGGTACGCGTCCCAGGAGATCTTCTCGGTGTCGATGCCGTGCTGGCCGAGGCGCGCGTCGACGACCTCGGCGAGCGAGGAGCCCTTGTCGGACGTCTTCAGCCGGGTGCGGCGGGCGTGCTGCGCGAGCATCGCCCGCTCCTGCAGGACGGGGCCGGCGTAGCGCAGGACGCGGTCGACGGGGACGCCGGCGACCCGGGCGACCTCCTCGGCGGACTCGCCGGAGCGGATGCGGGCCTGGATGTCGCGCGGCGCGAGCTGCGAGGCGGCGGTCTCCATCGTCGCGGTCGCATGGCTCTGGTCGGGGCGCAGCGCGCTCTGGACCCGGTCGTCGATCGGGAGCGCGAGCAGTCGGCCGACCTCATCGGCGAGGACGAACGCTTGGCCGTCCTCGGAGAGGGCGACGAATCGCACAGGCCGCATAGCGTGCCTCCGTCCCACCCGCATCGGCGCCGACTTTCCCGGCACCACTCGGTCACAGTACGCGTAACCCTAGCTGGAACGAAGTGTGCCGCGCCGACAGAAAGCAAACAGGAACGCCCGCCACCTCAGCAAACAGGCGGCGGGCATTCGTACACACAAACTAAAGTCGCTCGATGACGTAATCGATGGACGCCGTCAGCGCCTCGATGTCGGCGGGGTCGACGGTCGGGAACATCGCGATCCGGAGCTGGTTGCGGCCGAGCTTGCGGTAGGGGTCGGTGTCCACGATCCCGTTGGCGCGCAACACCTTGGCCAGCGCCGTCGCGTCGACGGACTCGTCGAAGTCGATGGTGCCGACGACGTTGGAGCGGACCGAGGCGTCGGCGACGAACGGCGTCGCGACCGGCGAGCGCTCGGCCCAGCCGTACAGGATGGACGCCGACTCGGCGCTGCGCTTGGTCGCGAACGACAGGCCGCCACCGGCCAGCATCCAGTCGACCTGCTCGGCGGTGAGGAAGATCGTCGACAGTGCCGGCGTGTTGTAGGTCTGCTCGAGGCGCGAGTTGTCGATCGCCGTCTGCAGGTCGAAGAAGTCGGGGATGTACCGGCCGGACTCCTTGATCTCCGCGACCCGGGCGATCGCGGCCGGCGACATGATCGCGATCCACAGGCCGCCGTCGGAGCCGAAGCACTTCTGCGGGGCGAAGTAGTAGACGTCGGTCTGCGACACGTTGACCTCGAGGCCGCCGGCGCCCGAGGTGGCGTCGGTCAGCACCAGCGCGCCCTCGTCGGCGCCATCGACGCGCTGGACCGGCACGGAGACGCCCGTCGAGGTCTCGTTCTGCGGGGAGCAGTACGTGTCGACGCCGGCCTCGGCGCGCAGGAACGCGGCGGTGCCCGGGTCGGCCTTCACGATCGTCGGGTCGCCGATGAACGGCGCCTTCTTCGCGGCGCTGCCGAACTTCGCGCCGAACTCGCCGAAGCTCGCGAACTGCGCACGGTCGCGGATCAGGCCGAAGACCGCGATCTCCCAGAACGCGGTGCTGCCGCCGTTGCCCAGGACGACCTCATAGCCGTCGGGGATGCTGAAGAGCTCGGCGAAGCCACGGCGGAGGCGGGCGACCTCGTCACGGACGGTCTTCTGCCGGTGGCTGGTGCCGAGGTACGAGGTCGCGACACCGGCGAGGGCCTGCACGGCCTCGGGCCGGACCTTGCTCGGGCCTGAACCGAAGCGGCCGTCGGCGGGCTTCAGCTCATCGGGAATGCGGATGTCGACCATGTGGGTACTCCGGGATGCGGCGGCGGGCGGGCAGGTACGGGTACCCCGCGAATCCTGCCACCTCCGCCGCCGCGATCCAGGTCGATTCAGCGTCGAGGGCGACGCGCGTCACACCGGACGCGCGGCGCGTCACGCCACGTTGGACCAGCCCTCGACGTCCTGCGGCTTGCGCGGGCCGGGGCCGACGTACGTCGCGGACGGCCGGACCAGGCGGCCCAGCTCCTTCTGCTCGAGGATGTGCGCGCTCCAGCCGGCGACCCGGGCGCAGGTGAACATCGACGTGAACATGTGCGCGGGGACCTCGGCGAAGTCGAGGACGACCGCGGACCAGAACTCGACGTTGGTGGCGAGGACCCGGTCGGGGCGGCGGGCGTGCAGCTCGGCGAGGGCCGCCTTCTCCAGGGCCTCGGCGATCTCGAAGCGCGGCGCGCCGAGCTCCTTGGCGGTGCGGCGCAGCACGCGGGCGCGCGGGTCCTCGGCACGGTAGACGCGGTGGCCGAAGCCCATGAGCCGCTCGCCGCGGTCGAGGACGCCCTTCACGTAGCCCTCGGCGTCGCCGCTGCGCTCCACGGCCTCGATCATGCCCAGCACGCGCGACGGCGCGCCGCCGTGCAGCGGGCCGGAGAGCGCGCCGATGCCGGAGGAGATGCAGGCCGCGGCGTCGGCGCCGGTGGAGGCGACGACCCGGGTGGTGAACGTGGAGGCGTTCATGCCGTGCTCGGCGGCGGAGATGAAGTAGGCGTCGACGGCCTTGACGTGCCGCGGGTCGGGCTCGCCCCGCCAGCGGCGCATGAACCGCTCGACGATCGTGTCGGCCTTGTCGATCTCCTTCTGCGGCACGGCCGGCAGGCCCAGGCCGCGGGCGGCCTGCGCGACGAACGACAGAGCGGTGACGCTGACCCGGGCGAGGTCCTCGCGCGCCTGCGTGGTCTCGATGTCCAGCAGCTGGCCGAGGCCCCAGTAGGGGGCGAGCATGGCCACCGCGGACTGCACGTCGACCCGGATGTCACCGGAGTGCACGGGCACCGGGAACGGCTCGGCCGGCGGCAGGCCGGGGCCGAACTTGCCGTCGACCAGGAGTGCCCAAACGTTGCCGAAGGACACCTGGCCGATGAGATCCTCGATGTCGACGCCGCGGTAACGCAGCGCGCCGCCTTCCTTGTCGGGCTCCGCGATCTCGGATTCGAAGGCGATGACGCCCTCGAGTCCCGGCTTGAAATCGGACATCTCGCACTCCTGCTGGTTCTGGGGTGTCTGACTAGGTTTGTTACCCGCCGGTGTTCCCTTTTGTCATCTTCGCCCCGGTGGGGTGCCAGCGCCGACTGAACGGGGGCTCAATGTGTCTTCCGTGACACATCTTCACGCATTTGCGACCGCCGGAGGAAGGATGTGAGCGTGAGACCCAGCACATCGCCGCAAGATTTGTCGCGGATGAGAAACGAGTACAGCGGCGAGCTGACCGAGCAAGGACTCGCCGGGACGTGGCTGGAGCAGTTCGCCACGTGGTTCGCCGACGCGGTCGAGGCGGGCCTTCCCGAGCCCAACGCGATGCTGCTGGCGACCGCCGACGGCAGCGGGCGGCCGAGCGCGCGGACGGTGCTGCTCAAGGGCTATGACCAGCGCGGATTCACCTTCTTCACCAACTATGAGTCGCGCAAGGGCCACGACATCGCGGCCAACCCGCAGGCCTCCCTGGTGTTCCCGTGGTACCCCCTGCACCGCCAGGTCATCGTCATCGGCGCGGTCGAGAAGGTGTCCCGCGAGGAGACCGAGGAGTACTTCGCGATCCGCCCCCACGGTGCCCAGGTCGGGGCGTGGGCAAGTCCACAATCGCGGGTCATCGGCTCCCGCGACGAGCTGGAGGCGTTGGTCGCGTCGGTCGAGGCCGCCGAGGGCCCGCTGACGGCACCCCCGCACTGGGGCGGCTACCGGGTCAGCCCCGACGAGGTCGAGTTCTGGCAGGGCCGCCCCAGCCGGTTGCACGACCGCCTCCGGTACACCGGCGGCAAGGTCGAACGGCTCGCGCCTTGAGCGTGCAGGAGGCCCTGCGCAAGCACGTGATCGACGTCCGGCCGCTGCGGCACGTGGCCTACCGGCGGCTGTTCGTGGGCAACGCGGTGTCCTTCTTCGGCGTCCAGTTCACCGCGGTCGCCGTGCCGGTGCAGGTGTACGAGATCACCAAGTCGGCCCTGTGGGTCGGCATCGCCAGCTTCGTCGGCCTGGTGCCGCTGATCGTGTTCTCGATCTGGGGCGGCGCGATCGCGGACGCGTTCGACCGGCGCAAGGTGCTGCTGACCAGCTCGACCCTCATGTGGCTGACGACGCTCGGCCTGCTCGCGCAGGCGGTCCTGCACGTGGACAACGCCTACCTGATGCTCGCGCTGATCGCGGCGCAGTCCGCGGCGTTCGGCGTCAACAGCCCCGTCCGGCAGGCGATCATCCCGGCGCTGATCGACGAGGGCGAGGTCGCCTCGGCCAACACGCTGAGCTTCACCGCCTCCAGCGTCTCCTCGATCTTCGGCCCGGTCGGTGCGGGTCTGGTCATCGCCAACGCCGACTTCGCCGTCGCGTACGCCGTCGACGCCGTCCTCTTCACGATCGTCCTGTGGGCGGCCCTGCGGTTGCCGGCCCTGCCGCCGGCCGGGGTCGCGAAGACCACGGGCGGGCTGCGGGACATCCGCGACGGCCTGCGGTTCCTCGCCGGCTCGAAAGTGATCCTGCTGACGTTCGCGATCGACATCGCCGCGATGGTCCTCGCGATGCCGAAAGCGCTGTTCCCCGTCGTCGCCGATCAGCGCTACGGCCCGGCGTCGCTGGGCTGGCTGTACGCGTCGATCGCCATCGGTTCGACGCTCGCCGGTCTCACGTCCGGCTGGATCGGCCGCGTGCACCGGCAGGGCGTCGCGCTCGTGCTCGCCGTCGTCGGCTGGGGGCTCGCGGTCGCGGCCGCCGGCGCGGTCCCGTGGCTGTGGGCGTGTGTAGCTTTCATGGCGCTGGCCGGTGCGGCGGACATGATCAGCGGGGTGTACCGGCAGACGGTGCTCCTCAGTGCCCCCGACGAGATGCGCGGGCGGCTGCAGGGCGTGTTCTTCGCCGTCGTCGCAGGAGGTCCACGTCTGGGTGACCTTCGGGCCGGCTCGATGGCCGACGCGACCGGCGCCACGTTCTCCTGGGTCAGCGGCGGGATCGCGGCCGCCGCGGTGGCCGTCCTCCTGGGCCTGACATTTCCCGTCCTGCTTCGGTACACCGACCGGTCGGACTGACGATATTGTCGCGGCCATGGACACCGCCGCCGCCGCGCAGCTCTCGCACGCCCCTTCCGGTACACAGTGGACGATCGCCTCGGGCGGCCATGAGGCCGTCATCGTCGAGGTCGGCGGTGGCGTGCGCAGTTACACCGTCGACGGCGCCGACGTCGTCGCCGGCTACGCCGAGGGGGAGCACGCGGTCGGCTGCGCCGGCCAGGTCCTCGCCCCGTGGCCCAACCGCATCCGCGACGGGCAGTACGCGTTCGGCGGCGACCACCTGCAGCTGCCGCTGACCGAGCCCGAGCGCCACAACGCCATCCACGGCCTGGTCAACTGGGTCCGCTGGCGGCTCGTCGACGCCGCGCCCGACAGCGTGACCGTCGAGCACGACCTGGTGCCACAGCCGGGGTACCAGTGGCCGCTGCGCCTGCGCACGACCTGGTCGGTCGGCGAGGGCGGCCTGCGGGCCGAGCACGAGGTGACCAACGTCGGCGCCGAGGACGCGCCGTTCGGGCTGGCCACCCACCCGTACGTGCTGGTGCCGGGCGTCGCGGTCGACGACCTCACCCTGAAGGTCCCGGCCCGCAGCCGCCTGCTCGTCGACGCGCGCCTCCTGCCGATCGGCGCCGCCCGGGTCGCCGGCAGCGAGTACGACTTCCTCGACGGCCGCCGGCTCGGCGGCACCATCCTGGACACGGCGTTCGGCGAGGTGGTCCCCGACGCCGACGGCGGCTCGCAGGTCACGGTCACCGCCCCCGACGGCCGCGGCGTCACGGTCTGGGCCGACTCGTCGTTCGGCTGGTGGCAGGTGTACTCCTCCGACACGCTTCCCGCCGATCGGCTGCGCAAGGCGCTCGCCATCGAGCCGATGACCTGCCCCCCTGACGCGTTCCGGTCCGGGCGTGATGTGGTGACCCTGGAGCCGGGAGCGTCCTGGCACGGGGTTTGGGGGATCCGTGGAACTGTCTGAGGCGATCCGCCGGCGGCGGATGGTCCGAAACTACGACGCGTCGCGGCCGGTGGACCCGGCCGTGATCGACAAGCTGCTGGGGTACGCGACGCACGCCCCCTCGGCGGGGTTCTCGCAGGGCTGGGAGTTCCTGGTCCTCACCTCCGACGAGGACCGGGCCAGGTTCTGGGCGGCGGCCTCCCCGCCCGACACGGCCACGACCTCGTGGCTGGACGGGATGAGCCAGGCGCCGGTGATCGTCGTGCCGCACAGCCACCGCGACGCCTACCTCTCGCGGTACGCCGAGCCCGACAAGGGCTGGACCGACCGCGACGAGGCCCGCTGGCCGGTGCCCTACTGGCACATCGACACCGGGATGGCGAGCCTGCTGGTGCTGCTGGGCGCCGTCGACGAGGGCCTGGGCGCGTGCTTCTTCGGCATCCCGCCCGCCTCCGACGCGGCCTACCGCGCGGCGTTCGGGGTGCCTCCCGAGTACACCCCGATCGGCGCGATGACCATCGGCTACCGGGCTCCGGACGTGAAGTCGCCGTCACTCAAACGGGGCCGCCGCGAGTCCGGCACCGTCACGCACCGCGGCCGCTGGGGGTCTTGAACACGCTCGGCGGCGATTCTGTCGCACCTAGTCGGTACCCTGACACGGTCAGGGGGGTGAGACGTTCATGATCTTCAAGGCGGTCCGCGACGGTCGGCCTTATCCGGAACATGGGCTGACGCTGAAACAGTGGTCCGAGATCCCGCCGCGCCCGGTGCGGCTCGACCAGCTCATCACCACCAAGCGGGAGCTGGCGCTCGACAAGCTCCTCGCCGAGGACTCCACGTTCTACGGCGACCTGTTCCCGCACGTGGTCCAGTGGGAGAACGGGCTGTATCTGGAGGACGGCCTGCACCGCGCGTTACGCGCGGCGCTGCAGCAACGCACCTCGATCCACGCACGGGTCCTCCAGGCCTGAGGCCCGCGCCCCGGTGCGGGCGGGCCTTCGGTGCCAAGGGTTGGAGACGGTCGCCTTCGAGCGGCCGTCTCCGCCTCTGCACGTTCGCGTCCTGCTGTTTCGCACGCCCCACCGACGCGGCCGGTCCGCGGGGTTCACCGCTGCAGAACGGCCCCCAGGCTTGCCTTCCTCCCACAAGGCCCGTGATCCAAGGACGAGTCCGGTCGCCCGAGCGGCCACCTGACGACTTGGATCACGCCCGCCGCGCCGAGCCTCGTGTCCGCTCGGCGGTCCGGTTCCCGTGCTGTGATCCAAGGACGGATCTGGTTGTCGGGGCAGCCGCCTGGCGACTTGGATCATGTCGGGCTGCGTTGAGCGTCGTGTCCGCTCGGCGGTCCGGCTCCCGTGCTGTGATCCAAGGATGGAACTGGCTGTCGGGGTGGCCGCCTGGCGACTTGGATCATGTCGGCCGCGCAGAGTCTCGTGCCGGGGTGACCGCCGCGCGTGCTGTGATCCAAGGACGGGACTGGTCGTCGGGTGGCCGCCTGGCGACTTGGATCACGTCGGCTGCGTTGAGCGTCGTGTCCGCCCGGGTGTTCCGCCGGTCGCTCTGTGATCCAAGGAGGGAACTGGGCGGTGGGGGTCGGCCGGCGAGTTGGGTGGCGAGTGCTGTCGGGTGGGGTGGTTGGGGGGTTGGGTGGCGTCTGGGCGGGAGGGGTGGCGGCTGACTTACAGTGTTAGTTATGACGATGCGGCCTCTGGACCTGCTGGACGTTGACGCGCTGCACTCGGAGGAGGAGCTGGCGATCCGGGCCGTGGTGCGGCGGGTCGTCGACGACCACGTGCGGCCCAACGTGGCCGGCTGGTACGAGCGCGGGCAGGTGCCCGTCCGGGACCTCGCCAAGGAGTTCGCGTCCATCGGGCTGCTCGGCATGCACCTGAGCGGGTATGGGTGCGCCGGGGCCAGCGCCGTCGCGTACGGGCTGGCGTGTCTGGAGCTGGAGGCCGGCGACTCGGGTGTCCGGAGCCTGGTCAGCGTCCAGGGTTCGCTGGCGATGTTCGCGATCTGGAAGTACGGCTCCGACGAGCACAAGGACCGCTGGCTGCCCGGCATGGCCGCGGGCGACCTGATCGGCTGCTTCGGGCTGACCGAGCCCGACCACGGATCCGACCCGGGCTCGATGACCACCCGCGCCCGGCGGGACGGCGACGACTGGATTCTCGACGGCACCAAGATGTGGATCACCAACGCGCCGGTCGCCGACGTGGCGGTGGTGTGGGCGCGGACCGAGGCGGGGATCAGCGGGTTCGTGGTGCCGATGGACACGCCGGGGGTGACGGCGCGCGAGGTCAAGCACAAGTTGTCGCTGCGGGCCTCGTGTACGGGCGAGATCGTGCTGGACGGGGTGCGGCTGCCCGGGGAGGCGCTGCTGCCGGACGCGAAGGGCCTGAAGGCGCCGCTGTCGTGCCTGACCGAGGCGCGGTACGGCATCGTGTGGGGCGCGCTCGGGGCGGCCCGTGACTGCCTGCACACCGCGCTGGACTACGCGGGGGCGCGGGAGCAGTTCGGCCGGCCGATCGCCGGGTTCCAGCTGACCCAGGCGAAGTTCGCCGACGCGGCCGTCGAGCTGCAGAAGGGGTACCTGCTGGCGGTGCACCTGGGGCGCCGGGCCGACGCCGGGGTGCTCAAGCCGGAGCAGGTCAGCGTCGGCAAGCTGAACAACGTGCGGGAGGCGCTCGCGATCGCCCGGCAGTGCCGGACCGTGCTCGGCGCCAACGGCATCAGCGCCGAGTATCCGGTCATGCGGCACGCGGCCAACCTGGAGACGGTTCTCACGTACGAGGGGACGTCGGAGATCCATCAGCTGGTCATCGGGCAGAAGCTGACCGGGCTGGCGGCGTTCGGCTGAGATCGATTCGCGGCCCTTTGCGGACCCCTCTACCGTGATAGCAAGAAGATCCTCCCGGAGGAGTCAGCATGGCCCGCAACGACGAAACCGTGACCCCCGACGACTCGGACGACGTGCCGACGCAACGGCGCGGGTCGGACCCGAAGACCTCCGAATACCCCGCGATCGCGTCCGGGCCCGCTGACGACGCGCCGACCACCGGGAAGGGCAAGGGCTGGTCGCCGAAGATCGGCGAACCGGTCGACCCGCGTGGGCGCGATGAGCGGGACGCGCCGATCGTCGTGCCGGTCAAGGCCGGCGGCGGGGCGATGCGGGGCCTGTTCTGGCTGGTGGCGACGATCGGGCTGGTCGTCGCGCTGGTGCTGGGCGCGAAGACGATCGGCCTGTTCCCGGACCTGAAGAACCCGTTCGCGAAGGAGCAGACCGACCGCAGCGGCCCCGCGCTGCTCAAGTCCGTGCAGGACCTGAGCCAGTACGTGGCGGCCGAGGGCAACTTCGAGGTCATCGTCGACGTGCAGAAGGACCGCAAGTACATCCCGGACTTCCTGCTCAACGAGCGGATCCTGTTCGTGGCCGCCGGGTCGGTGGAGGTCTACGTCGACTTCGCCGGGATCGGCCAGGGCGCGGTGAAGGAGTCCGACGACCGGCGGACGGTCGAGATCACGCTGCCGGCGCCGCAGCTGCGGCCGGTGCGGATCAACAACGACCGCAGCTACGTCTACCAGGAGGACCGCGGGCTGTTCAACCGGCTGGCGGACGCTTTCAAGTCGGACCCGAACCGGCTGCAGGAGGTCTACAAGCTCGCCGAGGAGAAGATCGGCACGGCCGCCAAGGAGGCCGGTCTCAGCAAGCGGGCCGAGGAGAACACCAGGAAGATGCTGCAGCAGTTCCTCGGGGCTCTCGGGTACACGTCGGTGACCGTAAACTTCCCCGCGTCGTGAGCGGCGGCCGTCACTGCCAACTTTCCTACCAGTAGTTGTGTGGTAACACGCTGAACACTGGTCATTTACCCGATGGACCAACTTGCGTGCCCCTCGTCACAGTACTTGACTCGGGGTGACTGAGTTATCCGCGAATTGCACTGCTGACTCGGGGTGGAGGTGACGGTGGCTACCGTCGCACTCAAAGATGTGATGAAGGTCTTCGCCGACGGCACGGTGGCCGTCGACCGAGTGAACCTTGACGTGGGACAGGGCGAGTTCATGGTGCTCCTCGGTCCCAGCGGCTGCGGCAAGTCGACCTTGTTGCGCATGGTCGCGGGCCTGGAGGACCCCACCTCCGGTGCGATCATGCTCGACGGCGACCTCGCCAACGATCTCCCGCCGCGCGAGCGTGGGGTCGCCATGGTCTTCCAGGACTTCGCGCTCTATCCGCACATGACCGTCGGGGAGAACATCGGCTTCCCCCTGCGGCTGTCGGGGGTGGAGCCGGAGCCGCGCGCCGAGCAGGTCGCCGAGGTGGCCAGCGCGCTGGGCATCGGTGACGTGCTGGCCCGCAAGCCCGGGCAGCTGTCCGGTGGCCAGCGCCAGCGGGTCGCCATGGGCCGTGCCATCGTGCGCCGCCCGAAGCTCTTCCTCATGGACGAGCCGCTGTCCAACCTGGACAGCGGCCTGCGGGCGGAGCTGCGGGCGGAGATCTCCGGTCTCGTGCGTGAGCTGGGTGTCACCACCATCTACGTCACCCACGACCAGGCCGAGGCGCTCACGATGGCGGACCGGGTCGCGATCCTGCGCAAGGGCGTCCTGCAGGACGTCGGGACGCCGACGCAGGTGTACGGCCGGCCCGCCACGCTCTACGTCGCCGCGTTCCTGGGCAGTCCCCGGATGAACCTGCTGGAGGCCGAGGTCTACGTGCACCTCGACCGCCACATCGCGCTGCACATGGGTGACCAGGTGCTCCACCTGCCGTGGAACGATCTGCGCTCGCGCCAGGTCGCGCACTTCCACGGCGAGCGGATCGTCATCGGGGTGCGGGCCGAAGCGCTGACCCCGGTGCCGGACACGACCGGCGGCGACGTGCTGCGCGGGCGCATCCGGTACCTGGAGCACCACGGCCACGAGTCGCTCGCGTTCCTGGACATCGGCGCGACCGCGGTGATCGTCGACGAGATCGGCGCGCCGCCGACCGACATCCCGATCAACGGCGGCGGGCTCAAGCGCTTCGTCGGCAAGCTCACCGGCCGCGGCGGCTCGGAGGACCTGGAGCTGGTCGGCGCCGGCGGCGGCCGCAACGGGCGGCGCGCCCCCCAGCGCGACAGCGTCCTGAGCGACCCGGGCCGGCACCACCGTCGCCCGGCGGAGCTCGCGGTGCGCCTCGCGCCGTACCCAGCGGTCACGCACGGTCACCCGTTGACCGTCGCTGTGCGCATGGAAGCACTGCACTTTTTCGATGAAAGGGGACAACGCATCGATGTGGGGTGGCGCTGAGTGACGCGGCTGCTCTAGCCTGCGGCGAACTGGCCCTCCGACATAGGGGATGCTCCGATGGCGGCATTCGGCACGACAGGCGGCGGTCAACAACCCGGGAGCGGACTGCTCATCATCGAGCGGATCCTCCGCGACCGGGAGTCGATCTGGCGCCAGATCGGTGAGGAGCGGGACCTCGGCAAGCTGACGTTGCAGATGCTCACCAGCTCGGTGCTGGCGCTCGCCTGCTACGGCGCGGTGCTGGGGGCTTCGCACAGCTTCGCTCAGGCGGGCCTGTCGGCGCTGAAGCTGCCGCTGCTGTTCCTGATGACGCTCGCGATCTGCCTGCCGACGCTGTACCTGTTCAACCTGGTGTTCGGCGCCAGGTTGCAGGTCCGGCAGGCACTCGCGCTGGTCATGGTCACGATCACGGTGACCGCGGTGCTGTCCCTGGCGTTCGCGCCGATCAGCCTGTTCTTCCTGCTGACGGCGTTCAGCTACTCGTTCTACAAGATCCTCAACGTGGCGATCCTGGCCATGACGGCGTTCGTCGGGCTGAAGTTCCTCACCAGCGGCATGCACGCGCTGAACGCCCACACGGCCACGGTCGCGGCGGCGCGGCGCGCGGAGCAGGAGGCGCGGGAGGCGCAGGAGCGGGCCGAAGCGGAGGCGATGGCCGAGCTGGCCGACGCGTCGCAGGACGCACCGGTGTCGCCGGCGCCCGCCGGTGCCGACGCCGCAGACGATGACAAGGCGGCTGTCCCGGCCGCGTCGGTGTCGGCCGGGGCCGCGGCATCGTCTCCGCAGGCCAACGGGGCGGTCCAGCTCGCGGCGGCGCCGCCGGTGGTGTACCCGCCGAAGCAGCCGCTGCTGCTGCCCGACGGCCGCTACGCGTTCCCGGTGGCGCCGCCGCTCCCCACGCCGCGCACCGGGGCCGTCACGCTGGCGCCCGGCGAGCGCCCGGCCAGCATGACGCTGCTGCACGTGTGGATCCTGCTCTTCGGCTTCGTCGGCACCCAGCTCGCGTGGACGCTGCGGCCGTTCGTCGGCGAGCCGCACGAGCCGTTCCAGGTGTTCCGGCCGATCGAGGGCAACTTCTACGTCAACATCATCCACACGATCGGCGAACTCTTCTAAGTCTTGCTACCGGTCGGTAACCTCGGCGCATGACCGTTGATGCCAAGGTACTGGCGACCAACCTGATCTCCGCAGTCCCGTTCGCGCGCACCGTCGGAATCGAGATCACCGACGTGCGCGTGGACGGCGACGACATCAGCGCCACCGCCACGCTCCCGGACGAGGATCGGCTGCACAACCACGTCGCCGGGCCGCACGCCGGCGCTATTTTCACGCTGGGCGAGACCGCATCCGGCGCCGTCGTGATGGCGGCGTTCGGCGAGCACCTCGCGCTGGGCACCCCGCTGGCGGTGCGGTCCGACATCGCGTACCGCAAGCTCGCCGCCGGGCCGGTCCAGGCCGTCGCCCGGCTCGGCCGGCCCGTCAGCGAGGTTCTGGCGGAGCTGGCCGCCGGCGAGCGCCCCGAATTTCCCGTCGCGATCGAGGTCACGAGGGCCGACGGCGCCGTCACGACCGAGATGACAGTGGTCTGGACCATCCGCCCCCATCGATGACCGGGCCGTTAACTACTGGAAGGTTTCTTGACTATTACGGAGCTGTGATGTGACCATTCTCGCCAGGCGCGAAGGGTGGTTGACGCATGGACGCAAGCACGGGGGACGACCTGGTCGGCATGGCGAACGCCGTGCTTCAGCCGGGATTCGTGGGCAAGGAGCCCCCGCCGTGGGTCCGCCGCCGCCTCGCCGAGGGGCTCGGCGGCGTCGTGCTCTTCGCTCGCAACGTCGTCGACCGTGACCAGGTCGCGGAGCTGACCGCGGCGCTGCGCGCCGAGCGCGAGGACGTCATCGTCGCCATCGACGAGGAGGCCGGCGACGTCACCCGCATCGATGCGCACAGCGGCAGCCCGTGGCCCGGCAACCTCGCCCTCGGCGCCGTCGACGACACCGCGCTGACCCGCGAGGTCGCCTGCCACATCGGCCGCGACCTCGCCTCGGTCGGCATCACCTTCGACTACGCGCCCGACGCGGACGTCAACTCCGACCCCAACAACCCGGTCATCGGCTCCCGCGCGTTCGGCGCCGAGCCCGAGCGCGTCGCCCGGCACACCGCCGCGTGGATCACCGGCCTGCAGGAGGCGGGTGTCGCCGCCTGCGCGAAGCACTTCCCCGGGCACGGCAACACCAGCGTCGACTCGCACCTGGACGTGCCGATCATCAAGGCCGGGCGGGCCGACCTCGACGCGACCGAGCTGGTGCCGTTCCGCGCGGCGATCGCCGCCGGCGTGCGCGCCGTCATGAGCGCCCACCTGCGGGTCCCCGCGCTCGACCCGGACCTGCCGGCCACCCTCAGCCCGCGGATCATGACCGACCTGCTCCGCGGCGAGCTCGGCTTCGACGGCCTGATCGTCACCGACGGCATCGAGATGCGGGCGATCTCCGACCGCTACGGCTTCGCGCAGGCCACCGTCCTCGCGCTCGCCGCGGGCGCCGACGCGATCTGCGTCGGCGGCGACCACGCCGACGAGGAGACGGCCAACCTGCTCCGCGACGCGATCGTCGCCGCAGTGCGCTCCGGCGAGCTGCCCGAGTCGCGGCTCGCCGACGCCGCCGCCAGGGTCGCGCGGCTCGCCGCCTGGTCGTTGAACGCGTCCCGCACGCCGCCGGACCCGCAGGCGGGCGCCCTCGGGCTGTCCGCGGCCCGCCGGGCGCTGCGCATCACCGCGCCCGACGCCACGTTCCCGCTCGCCGCGCCCGCGTACGTGATCGAGTTCCAGCCGGAGCTCAACTTCGCGATCGCCCCGGAGACGCCGTGGGGGCTCATCGCGCCGCTCGCCGAGCTGGTGCCCGACACCTCCGGGGTGCGGCTGTCCTCGGAGGAGGGCCTGCCCGACGCGTTGCGCTCGTCCATCGGTCGTCCGTTGCTGCTGGTGGTACGGGACCCGCACCGCTACCCGTGGATCACCGACGCGCTGAAGGCGTCCCTTGCCGTGCGCCCCGACGCGGTCGTGGTCGAGATGGGCGTGCCCGCCGCACCGCGGGGCGACCTGCACATCGCCACGTTCGGCGCGACGGCCGCCTCCGGCCGGGCGGTCGCGGAGCTGCTCGCGGGGCGCTAGACCTGTCGCTCGGTGACTTCGCCGCTGCCCAGGGTCACGGCTCGCCCGTTGTTTCGTTGCGCGGTCTAGCATGCCGGTATGCCCCGCACTCGTGCTCTGCTGGCCGGTTTCACGGCCTTGCTCTTCGTCCTGACAGGCTGCACCAGCAAGTCCAAAGAGGACGACGCCGGGAAGGCGGATCCCAACCTGCCGGCCGCAGACGGGCTGCTCAAGGAGTCCGCGACCGCGATGGGCGGGATCACGTCCGCGAAGTTCCTCATCACCGCCGACGGCACCATCGCCGGCGTGGCGCTCAAGCGCGCCGACGGCGTGCTGACCAAGGAGGGCAACGCGCAGGGGACCGCCCAGGTCGAGCAGATGGGCGCGACGGTCGACATGGCCTTCACCATCGTGGGGCAGACCATGTGGCTGAAGGGTCCCACCGGCGACTACCAGCAGCTGCCGCTGGCCCTCGCGGCGTCGGTCTACGACCCGTCGGCGATCCTCTCGCCCGACCGCGGCATCGCCAAGGTCCTGGGCACCGCCACCAACGGCAAGACCGAGGCCACCGAGAGCGTCGACGGTCAGGAGGCCTACCGGCTCTCGACCGACAACTCCTCGCAGACCCTCGCCAACGTGGTGCCCGGCGTCACCGGCTCCGTGCCCGGCAAGTTCTGGATCGCCAAGGACGGCAAGAAGCTGCTGAAGGCCGCGTTCACCCTGCCCGCCGTCGGTGAGGCCAAGGGCGGCACGGTCACCATCACGTTCAAGGAGTTCGACGCCCCGGTCACCATCGCCCCGCCGAAGTAAGCAGATGACGTCGACTGCGCCCGCCTCCGGGGGCGGGCGGCGGCGGCTCGCCGTCAGCGTGGGCGGGGTGGCGGTGCTGCTCGCCGCGCTCGACGCCTACGTGATCGTCGGGGTCCTCACCGACATCATGGACTCCCTGCACATCGCCGACACCCGGCTGGAGCGGGTCACCCCGGTCGTGACCGGCTTCCTGCTCGGATACGTCGCCGGGATGCCGCTGCTCGGGTCGCTCTCCGACCGGTTCGGCCGGCGGGCGCTGCTGGTCGCGAGCCTGCTCGGATTCGCCGCCGGCTCCGCGCTCACCGCCGCGTCCGGCGTGCTCACGGCCGCCTCCGGCGGCGAGATCTGGCTGCTCACCGGCGGCCGCACGCTGCAGGGCATCGCCGGCGGCGCGCTGCTGCCCGTCACCGTCGCCCTCGTCAGCGACCTGTGGCCCGACCGCGGCCGCCACCTGGTCCTCGGCAACATCGGGGCGGCGCAGGAGCTCGGCAGCGTCCTCGGCCCCCTGTACGGGGTGGCGGTCGCCGCCGCGCTCGGCACCTGGCGCGGCATCTTCTGGCTGAACCTGCCGCTCGTCGCGGTCGCGATCGTCCTCGTCTGGCGCGCGGTGCCCGGCGGCCCGCCGCGGTCGTCCGCCCCGCGCAGGACCGACCTGGTCGGCGGGCTGCTCCTGGCGGTGGCGCTCGGCGCGGTGGTCGCCGCGCTGTACAACCCCGACCCCGAGCGGTCCGTCCTGCCCTCGTGGGGCTGGCCCGTCCTCGCCGGCGCCGCGGTCGTGACGGTGCTGTTCGCGCTGTGGGAGCGCCGGGCCCGCACCCGCCTGCTGGACCTGACCGGCGCCGCCAAGCTGCCGTTCTTCGCTGTCCTGGTGGCGAGCTGGTGCGCCGGCGTCGCCCTCATGGTCACGCTGGTCGACGTGGAGCTGGTCGCGCAGACCCTCCTGCGCAAGTCCGGCGTCGAGGCCACCCTGGTGCTGACCCGCTTCCTGGTCGCCCTGCCCGTGGGGGCGGTCCTGGGCGGCCTGCTGCTCCGCCAGTCCCGCCGGGCCGCCGTGCGGGGCGTCCCTTCCGGCGCGGAAGCTCTCGACCTGGCCGCCGCTCCCGCCGGCGAGAGCCTGCTCAGCCCCGCCCGTCCCGGCGCTCTCAGCGCTGCCGAACTTCCGGCAGTGGGCAGCCCCTATGGCGCCGGCGCCGATGATGCCGGTGCTGCCGATGCCGGCTCTGGTGCTGCCGGTGCCGGTGCCGGTGCCGGTGCCGGTGGCGGTGATGGTGGCGGTGCCGGTGCCGGTGCCAGTGGCGGTGTCGGTGGCGGTGATGGTGGCGGCGCTGGCGGTGGTGTCGGTGCTGGTGGGTGGGGTGCGGGGCGGGTGCGCGAGCGGGCGGTCGCCGTCGGTGGGCTCGTGCTGGCGGCGGTCGCGTATCTGCTCATCGCGGGCTGGCCGGAGGACGTGCTCGCCGCGCGCTACCTGGGGATCCTGCCCCGGCTGGACACGGACCTGGCGCTCGCCGGCCTCGGGCTGGGGCTGGTCATCGCTCCGCTGTCGGCGGCGGCCCTGCGGGCGACCCCGGCGTCGCAGCACGGGGTGGCTTCGTCGGCGGTGGTCGTGGCACGGACGATGGGCATGCTGATCGGGGTCGCCGCCCTGACGGCTTGGGGACTGCACCGGTTCCACGAGCTGACCGCGAACCTCGACTTCCCGCTGGTCTTCGGCAAGCCGGCCGAGGAGCAGCGGCGGCTGATGTCCGCGTACGCGAACGCGCTCCAGGACGCCTTACGCACCGAGTACCGCGAGATCTTCCTGATCACCGCGGCCGTCTGCCTCGCGGGCGCCGTCGCGGCCGCGTTCATCGGCGGCCCACGCGAGACCCCTCCACCGCCCGGCTAGCAGCGGTCCGGAAGAGGTGGGAGGTGGGTCAGATCTGGCCGGCGGAGCGGGCCAGGGCGCAGATGGCGATGAGGCGGACCGTGGGCCACTCGGCCTTCGACCAGTCGAGCTCGGAGGTCGGTGGCAGCTGCCAATGGGCCTCGATGAGGGCGTCGCGGACACCGGTGGCGTAGCTGGCGAGGGCGACGGCGTTCGGGCCGTGCTCCGGGTCGCCGAGGGCGTCGCGGACCGAGGCGGCGTGCTGGTCGACCGCGGCCTGGAGGCCGGCCGAGGCGGCGGCGGCCGCCAGGCCGGACTCGCCGAGCCAGGTCATCAGGCCGTTCAGGGTCGCGCGGGCGGCGGTGTGGCGGGTGGCTTCGGCGAGGTCTTTGAACATGCCTCCGAGTTCGACCGGTCGGCCGGCCGGTTGACCGGCGAACCCGGAGCGCACCCTGGCGGACCTCAGTTGTAACTGGGCGACTTCGACTCGTCGGGCATCAGGACCCACAGCACGATGTAGATCACGAACTGCGGGCCCGGCAGCAGGCACGAGATGAGGAAGATGAGCCGCATGACGTTGGGCGACATGCCGAACCGGCGGGCGAGGCCGGAGCAGACGCCGGCGATCCAACGGTTGTCCCGGGGCCTGACCAGAGTGGACATTGCTGCTCCTTCGACGGGCGGATCGTTGTTGTAGCTCAACGGTATGAATGCCCGGGGCCGCCGCCCTCCAACCTTTGATGGAACTTCGGCGGCCGGTCCACTAGGGACCCACCCGCACGGGTAGCCGGTCGGTTGCCGACCGTTGCGGGCCAGTTGACCTGCTCACGAGCGCTGTGAGGCACCCGATACCAACTCCGTCAAGCTCACCGACGGAAGGTTTCCCATCGTGACCCGGTTCCCTCGCCGTGCCACCATCCTCGCCGCCGTGCTGCTCGCGGCGCCGCTCGGCTTCACGCTCACCGCCACCGCCGCGACGGCCGCCCCCGCCGCCGCGCAGGTCGTCACCGCCGCCGGTGACGCGGTCGCGGGTGCGGACGTCGCCGCCGCGGTATCCAAGAAGAAGAAAAAGAAGAAGAAGAAGTCGACCGCCAAGAAGCCGGTCACCACGCCGACGAAGAAGCCGACCACCAAGCCCACCACCAAGCCGGTCACCACGCCCACCAAGACGCCCACCACCGCGCCCACGACGCCCGCCACCAAGCCGGTGGAGAGCAGCTCGCTGGAGAGCGAGGTCGTGACGCTGACCAACAACTACCGCAAGGCCAACGGCTGCGGCGCCCTGCGCATCGACTCGCGGCTGGTCGCGGCGGCGCGCAACCACAGCACCGACATGGTGACGAACAACTTCTTCAGCCACACCGGGTCCAACGGCAGCACGTTCGTGCAGCGTGAGGTCGCCGCCGGGTACACCGCCGGGGCGTCGGCGGAGAACATCGCCTGGGGCTACCGGTCGCCGCAGGAGGTCGTCACCGGCTGGATCAACAGCGAGGGCCACCGGGCCAACATCCTCAACTGCAGCAGCGTCGCGGTCGGTGTCGGCCTCGCGTACAAGGCGGACGGGACCCCGTACTGGACCCAGGACTTCGGCCGCGTCTGAAAACCGTGTAGAAACACTGCGTGACCATTCGTAAAGCCGTGCTGTCGGCGGGCGTCGTACTGGCGCTCGCCGGCTGCGGCGACGACCCGGCGGGGCAGGGCAGTCCGCAGGACGCGAAGCGCAACGGCGCCGTCTACGACACCGCCGACATGTGCGGCATCGCCACCGACGACCAGCTCAAGGCCGCGCTCGGCGAGGCGCCGGGCACCAGGGAGCGCCGCGACACCGACTCGCTCAAGGCGTGCGCGGTCGACGGCGCCTCCGGCGACTTCTACCTGTTCCTGACGCTGGTCCGCCCCTCGTCGGGCGCCGCGCAGCAGGTGGCCTACGACAAGAACGCGGCGCAGGACGCGAAGTCGATCGACGCGTCGACGTTCTCGGTCGCCGGTGACGGCGAGGCGTACGTGGAGGCCGCCAGCGGCGAGCTCGTCGTGCGCGTGTCGTTCGTGTACTACCAGGGCGGCGGCAGCATCACCGACGGGCCGGCCGTCGTCGCGCGGCTGCGCACGCTCCAGGAAGCGATCACCAAGAAAACGTAGGCCGATCACCGGAAGCACCTGGGTGGTTCACCCGGGCCCCTTAGCGTCGCGGCCCATGAGGAATCTCCGACGTGCCGGTGCCGGCCTGGGTATCGGCGTGCTGACGCTGGCCCTCGCCGCGCCGAGCGCTGAAGCACACGACACCTACGGCCGCGCCACCCTGACCGGCTTCGCCGCGCTGCCGGCGGCCACGTTCGTCTCCGCCAGCGACCCGTCGGGCTCGCTGCTGGGCGGCACGCCGTCCAACGGGATCACGCCGCCGTTCGCCGACCAGCCGGTCCAGGGCTTCAGCGGCATCGTCCGCAATGGGGACGGCACGTTCGAGGTGCTCTCGGACAACGGCTACGGCAACAAGGCCAACAGCGCCGACTTCGTGCTGCGCATCCACCGGGTGGCCCCGGACTACGGCAACCACACGGTGGACGTGGTCGGCGGCATCAACCTCACGGACCCGAACGGTCTCGTGCCGTTCGCGCTGACCCGCCCCGACCGGGTGCTCACCGGCTCGGACTTCGACGTCGAGTCGATCCAGCGGGCGAAGGACGGCACGTACTGGATCGGCGACGAGTTCGGCCCGTACCTGCTGCACTTCGACCGCGCCGGGCGGCTGCTGCAGGCGCCGATCCCGCTCGACGGGGTCCGCGCGCCGGAGAACCCGGCCGGCAACCCGAACCTGAACAGCAGCAAGGGCTTCGAGGGCCTCGCCCAGTCTCCCGACGGCCGGAAGCTGTACGCGCTGCTGGAGGGTGTCGTCGCCGGCGACGCGCCCGGCGGCCTGCGGCTCAACGAGTTCGACGTCGCGTCCCGCTCGTACACGGGCAAGCGCTGGATCTACCAGCTGGAGGACCCGGCCAACGCGATCGGCGACGCGATCGCCGTCGACGACGACCGCTTCCTCGTCATCGAGCGCGACAACGGCCAGGGCGCGACCGCGAAGTTCAAGCGGATCTACCTCGCCGACAAGCGCGACCGCAACCGCGACGGCAAGCTCGACAAGACCCTCGTGGCGGACCTCATGAACCTCGCCGACCCGCGCCACCTCGGTGGGGACACGGGCACCTTCACGTTCCCGTTCCAGACCATCGAGGACGTCGTCATCCTCGACGACAAGACCCTCGGCGTGGTCAACGACAACAACTTCCCGTTCTCCAACGGCCGCACGCCGGGCCAGCCCGACAACAACGAGTTCATCACCATCCGGCTGACGGACCCGCTGCACGCCGACAAGCGCTTCCTGAAGTAAGCGCCAGGCAGGCGCCTACGAAGGGATCAGCGAGCAGACCGCCAGCAGGCGGAGCATCGCCCAGGTCGGGCGGGACCAGTCGTCGAGGGTCTCGCCCGCGTCCCTGGCGGCGTCGCGGATCGCCGCCGCGTAACCGGCGAGGGCCACCGGGTCGAGCAGCGTGCCACCGAGGGACTCGCGGACCGCGGCGGCGTGCTGGTCGACCCGCGCCAGCAGGTCGGGCCGCACGGAGACCGCCACACGGCCGGGGCGCCCAACGGCGGAGGCGAGCTCGGCCAGCCCGGCCCGGGCGATCCACGCGCGTCGACCGGACGTCAACTCATCGAAGGGTGCGCTCACGTTCGCGACCATATGCCCAGCATGCAACCGGTCGCAGCCCCGACGCGCCGGGTTTGACCCGATCGCCAGTTTCGTTCTGGCGACCGGTTGGGTAAAAGAACCCGCATGGCCGATCGCGACGAGAGCCCCGTTGAGCGTTCCGACCGGAATTGGACCGAATTGCTGCAGGAGCTGCGGGTCGCGCAGACCGGCGTGCAGATCTTGTTCGCCTTCCTGCTGACGATTCCGTTCAGCCAGCGGTTCGCGGAGATCACGGCCGTCCAGCGTGGAACGTACATCGTGACGCTGGTGCTCACCGCCCTGGCGACGCTGTGCCTGATCGCCCCGGTCAGCCATCACCGGATCCTGTTCCGCCGGGGGCGCAAGGAGCAGCTCGTCAAGTCGAGCGACACGCTCGCGCAGATCGGGCTCGTGTTCCTGTGGCTCTCCGTGGTCGGCGCTGTGTTCCTGGTGTTCGAGGTCGTCGTCGCGGTCTCGTGGGCGATCGCGGTGGCCGGCGCGCTCGGGGTGTCGTTCGTGCTGGTTTGGTACGTGTTTCCCACCCTGAAACGCTAGGCAGCTTGAGTATTGACACCCTTGTGTGCGGTAAGACACAGTGGGAGCGCTCCCATTTCCCTTCCGCCACAAGGGGTGTCTGTGTGAAGCGCAAACTCTCGCTCGCCTTAGTCGCGGCGGTCCTGGTCGTGCCGATGACCGCGTCCGCCGCACTCGCCGATCCGGCCGAACAGCTCGTCAACGGCACCTTCGACAGCGGCACCGACCCGTGGTGGTGGACCGGCAACGCGCCGGCCTCCGTCGTGGGCGGGCAGCTGTGCGCGGCCATCCCCGCCGGGACCACCAACCCGTGGGACGCCATCATCGGGCAGAACGCCGTCAAGCTGCAGGCCGGCGAGTCGTACAAGCTCGCCTTCAAGGCCAGCGCCAGCACGCCGGTGACGATCCGGGCCAACGTCCAGCTCGCGGCGCCGCCCTACACCCAGGAGCTCTCCGCGGCGCCGGCCCTCACCGCGGCGCAACAGTCCTACAGTTACACGTTCACCGCGGCGGCCGACACCGACGCGGGCCAGGTCGCGTTCCAGGTCGGCGGCAGCGCGACCGCCTGGACGCTGTGCCTCGACGACATCTCGTTGCAGGGAGGTGCTCCGCCGCCCGTGTACGTCCCGGACACCGGCCCCCGCGTGCGGGTCAACCAGGTCGGCTACCTCGCCGACGGCCCGAAGGCCGCCACCGTCGTCACCGAGGCGACCACCGGCCTGCCGTGGCAGCTGCGCAGCGCCGCCGGCACGGTCGTCGCCACCGGCACGACCACGCCGGCCGGGGTCGACGCCACCTCCGGCCAGAACGTCCAGACGGCCGACTTCAGCTCGTACAGGGTGAAGGGCGCCGGATACACGCTGACCGCCGACGGCGAGACCAGCGTGCCCTTCGACATCGGGGTCAACGCCGCCTACGAGAAGCTGCGCACCGACTCGCTGTCCTGGTACTACACCCAGCGCAGCGGCATCGAGATCCTCGACAGCATCGCCCCCGGCTACGGCCGCGCGGCCGGCCACCTCGGCGTCGCGCCCAACCAGGGCGACACGGACGTCCCGTGCCAGCCGGGCCTGTGCGACTACCGGCTCGACGTGCGCGGCGGCTGGTACGACGCCGGCGACCACGGCAAGTACGTCGTCAACGGCGGCATCTCGGTGTACCAGCTGCTGAGCACCTTCGAGCGGACCAAGGTCGCCGCCGGCGCCCGCGCGGACAAGCTCGGCGACGGCTCGCTGCGCGTCCCGGAGCATGGCAACCAGGTGCCCGACGTCCTCGACGAGGCGCGCTGGGAGCTGGAGTTCATGCTGCGGATGCAGGTCCCGGCGGGCAAGCCCCTGGCCGGCATGGTGCACCACAAGGTGCACGACGCAGCCTGGACCGGCCTGCCGCTCGACCCCGCCGCCGACCCGCAGCCGCGGGAGCTGCACGCACCGTCGACGGCCGCGACGCTGAACCTCGCCGCGACCGCCGCCCAGGGCGCCCGGCTCTTCCAGCCCTACGACAAGGCGTTCGCCGCGAAGCTGCTCGCCGCGGCGAAGACGGCGTACGCGGCCGCGGTCGCCAACCCGGCCCGCTACGCCCTCGTCACGGACGGCACCGGCGGCGGCGCGTACGACGACGACAACGTGACCGACGAGTTCTACTGGGCCGCGGCGGAGCTGTTCATCAGCACCGGCGAGAAGGTCTACCAGGACGCGGTCGTGGCGTCGCCGTGGCACACCGCCGACGTGTTCCGCCCGGAGGGCTTCGACTGGAAGTTCACCGCGACGGCCGGCCGGCTCGACCTCGCGACCGTGCCCAACGCGCTGGCCGACCGGGGGCGGGTGCGGCAGTCCGTTGTGGACGGTGCCCGCGGCTACCTGCAGACGCTGCGGGGCAACGCGTACAACATCGCCTACAACCCGTCCAACGGGAAGTTCGACTGGGGCTCCAACGGCCTGGTCGTGAACAACCTGGCCGTCATCGCCACGGCGTACGACATCAGCGGCGACACGGCGTTCCGCGACGGCGTCCTGACGGGTATGGACTACCTCCTCGGCCGCAACGCGCTCAACCAGTCCTACGTGACCGGCTACGGCGAGCGGGCGTCGCACAACCAGCACTCGCGGATGTACGCCCACCAGCTCAACCCGGCGCTGCCCAACCCGCCGGCCGGGTCGCTGTCGGGCGGGCCGAACTCCTCGATCCAGGACCCGGTCGCGTCGAAGATCCTGGCGGGCTGCAAGCCGCAGTTCTGCTACGTCGACGACATCGAGTCGTGGTCGACCAACGAGATCACGATCAACTGGAACTCGGCGCTGTCGTTCGTGGCGTCGTTCCTGGCGGACCAGGGTGAGGGCGGCGCGGTCGCGAAGCAGCCGTGCACCGTCACGTACACCAGGGTCCTGGACCTCGGCGGCGTCTACATCGCCTCCGTGACGGTCCGCAACACGTCCCGCCAGACGCTGAACGACTGGGCGCTGGGCTTCGCCTACACCGGCACGCAGAAGGTCGACCTCGCGGTCAACGGCACCGCGACGCAGACCGGCGCCTCGGTGAAGGTCAAGCCGTGGCAGAGCCGGCTGAAGCCGGGCGAGTCGACGACGATCCTGCTCGTCGGCAAGGTGGCGTGGGGTCCGAACGCGGCCCCGGCGGTCTTCACCTGCGGTTGATTGGGCGGCCGCATCGGATGGGGTGAGGAAAGGAGGGGCACCGGCCGCAACCCGGCCGGTGCCCCTTGCCCTGTTCCAGCCCTGTTCCAGCCCTGTTCCGGCTCTGTTCCGGAGCCGTTCAGACCAGCCAGACGATCAGCGCGACGATCACCGCGACGAGGATGACGACCGGCACCGCGATCTTCACGATGTTGGTGGTCCCGGCGGTCTCCAGAAGGTCGACGGGGGCCGCCTCCGGTCCCTCGATGACGCGGACGGCCTGCTGGGCGGGCGCGGTCGTCACGCCGTTCGCGTCGGGGACGGGAGCGGTCGGCACGATCGCCTCGACCTGCTCGACCTGCTCGACCTGCTCGGCCGAAGAAGGCGGCTCCTCGGCGGACGGCGACGTCTCGGCGGAGGGGGGCGCCTCGGCCAGCTGCGCCTCCAGGTTGGTGACGAACTGACCGAGCAGCCGGGTGCTGATGTCGCCGATCGTGCTGCGGCCCATCTGCGCCAAGGGGCCCGCGATCGTCAGATCCGTCTCGACGGCGACCTTCGTCGATTCGCCCTCCGCCGTCAGCACCGCCGTGACGAGCGCCGACGCGCGGCCCTTGCCGGACGCGTCGCGGCCGCGGGCGTCGATCACCGCCCGGTGCGCCGCGTCGTCGCGCTCCTTGAAGGTGGCCACGCCCGAGAACTGGGCGGTCATCGGGCCGACCTTCACCTTGACCTTGCCGTGGTACTCGTCCCCCTGTACCGAGGTCAGCTGGGCGCCGGGCATGCAGGGGGCGATCCGCTCCAGGTCGGTCAGCACCGCCCAGGTCTCTTCGAGGGGCCGGTGGACGACGAACTCATTGGTGAGCAGCATTGACGGTCACGTCCTTCGAGAATGGCCTTCGAGCGCGGCCAGGAGGGGGTCGAGAGCGGTGAGGGAGTGGGCGCTGACCACCGCGTCGCAGTAGGGCCACGCGGCGGCCATGCCACCGACGAGGGGCCGGTAGCGGGGGCTCTGGGTCCGGGGGTTGACCCACACGATCCGGTGGGCGAGGCGGGACAGCCGGGCCATCTCGACGCCGACCTGCGCCGGGTCGCCGGTCTCCCAGCCGTCGGAGACGATGAGGACGATCGCGCCGCGGGCCATCCCGCGGCGGCCGTAGCCGTCGTTGAAGGCCTTCAGCGCGGCCCCGATGCGGGTGCCGCCGGACCAGTCGGGGGCGGCCTGCCCGGCGCGGGCGAGCGCGACCGCCGGGCGGGTGCGGGCGAGCACCTTCGTGAGGCGGGTCAGCCGGGTGGCGAACGTGAACACCTCGGCGTGCGAGGTGCCGGCCGCGCAGTACAGCAGCTGCAGCATCGCCCTGGCGTAGGGCTCCATGGATCCGGAGATGTCGCACAGCGCGACGAGCCGCCGCGGCCGCAGCCGGGGCTCCCGGCGCATCAGCCGCACCGGATGCCCGCCCGAGCGCCTGGCCCGCCGCAGGGTGGCCCGGAGGTCGACGGCGGCACCGAGCGGCCTCGCGCGCATGCGGCGGGTCCGGCGCGGCGGGGTGGCGACGGCGAGCCGCCGCATCAGGTCCTGCAGCGCCGCGAGCTCCTCGGGCGTCAGCGTGGCGAAGTCGCGGGAGGCGAGCCGCTCCGCCGCGCTGCCGACGGTGGCGACCGGGATCTCGACCTCGCGGGCGGGCGCCTGCGAGGAGGACGGCGACTCCGACGACGGGCCCGCGCTGGAGAAGCCGCCGGACCTGGTGGTCGTGGACGTGCCGGTGGCGTTGGGGTCGCCGCGGAAGTCGGCCGGGTCGTCGGCGTAGCCGCGGAAGACCGCGTCGAAGACCCGGTCGAGGATCTCGAACTGCTCGGGGTGGCAGGTCAGCGTCGCCCGCGCGCAGCGGTGCAGCTCCGCGGTGGTGGTGGGGGCGAGGAGCGTGACGGCGCGGGCGAAGCGCTCGCCGCGGTCCGGCCCGACGGGCAGACCCGCGTCGTGCAGCGCCGCGCCGAAGGCGGCGACGAGCCCGGCCAGGTCACCCCGTGGCAAGGTCCGCCAGACCCGTCCGACGGGCCAGCTCCTCGTCCTCGCGGTACTTCAGGACGGCGCCGAGGGTCGCGCCGGCGGACTTCTCGTCCAGGGGCAGGCCCAGCAGGCGCAGCGCGTTGGCCCAGCTGATCGCCTCGGCGACGCCGGGTGGCTTGGTGAGGTCCAGCCCGCGCAGCCGCGACACCGCGCCGGCGACCTGGGCGGCGAGGAGCTCGTCGGCGCCCGGCACCCGCTGCCGGATGATCGCCGCGACCCGGTGCGCGTCGGGGTAGCCGATCCAGTGGTACAGGCAGCGCCGCAGCAGCGCGTCGTGCAGGTCGCGGGTCCGGTTGCTGGTCAGCACGACGATCGGCGGCACCACCGCGGTCCGCGTCCCCAGCTCGGGGATGGTCACCGAGCCCTCGGCCAGGAGCTCGAACAGGAACGCCTCGAACTCGTCGTCGGCCCGGTCGACCTCGTCGATGAGCAGCACCGCCGGGCGCGGCCCGGGGTGCTCGATCGCGGCGAGCAGCGGCCGGCGCAGCAGGTACTCGGGGGCGAACAGGTCCGCCTCCCGGGGCACCTCGCCGCGCGCCTCGGCGAGCCGGATCCCCAGCAGCTGGCGCGGGTAGTTCCACTCGTACAGGGCCTCGGCGGCGCTGAGCCCCTCGTAGCACTGCAACCGGATCAGCGGGGTGTCCAGCGACGCGGCGAGGGCGCCCGCGGCGGCGGTCTTGCCGACCCCGGGCTCGCCCTCCAGCAGGATCGGCTGGCCGAGCCGCACCGACAGGAACAGCGCCGTGGCGAGCCCCTGGTCGGCGAGGTAGCCCTGCTCGGACAGGCCGTCGACCAGCTCCTCGACCGAGGCCGTCACAGGTACCGGGCCGGGTTGTCGATGAACGCCCGCCGGCAGCCGGAGCCGCAGAAGTAGTACATGGTGCCCTCGTGCTCGTACTGCAGCGCGTCCGGCGAGATCGCCACGTCCATCGCGCAGATGACGTCCTTGGCGACCGCGACCTTGGAGACAGCGGCCTTGGCGACCGGCTGGAGCAACGGCAGCTCGATCCGGCCGGGCGGCGGGGCGGTCTGCCGGGGCCGCTTGGAGATGACCTCGGCGAGAATGGACAGCGCGATCTCCGGCGCCGTCCGCGCGCCGATGTCCAGCCCGGCCGGCGCGTGGATGCGTGCCTTCTCCAGGTCCGTCAGCGGCAGTTCGCCGATGACCGCAAGAGCCCGCTTACGGCTGGCGACCAGCGCGATGTACGGCACGTCCGCCCTGACCGCCGCGGTGAGGGACTCGATCTCGTCGCGCCCGTGGGAGGCGACGACGACCGCGGACGCGTCCAGCGGCACCGCCGAAGCGGGCCCGCTGACCGCTTCCCAGCCGATGGATCGCGCGACGTCCACCATCGCGCGGGCGACGGGAGCCTCGCCTTGCACGTACACCAGCGGCGCCGGAATCATCGTCTCCAGGAAGATCTCGAGGGTCCCGCCGGACAGGCACGGGTTGGAGACGGTGAGCAGACCTTCCCGCTCGGAGGTGACGTCGGAGCCGTCGGGCGTGATGCGCAGCAGCGTCGACTCGCCCGTCTCCAGCAGCCGGAGCCCCTGGAGACGGACGGTCGACTCGGCGCAGGTGCCACCGACGAACCCCTCCATCGTGCCGTCCGGCAGCACGAGGGCGCGGTCTCCCGCCTTGGCACTGGTCGGCCGCTCGGCCCGCACGACCGTCGCGAGGACGAACGGGGTGCGGTCGGCGCGCAACCGGTCGGCACGATGAAGGAGGTCGGTCATGAGATGGCGAGGTCCGTTCGGATCGGGCGGCCCTGCGCGGCGCGCCACACGTTGGACGGGGTGAGGGGCATGTCGGCGTGCCGGACCCCGAGGGGCTTCAGCGCGTCGAGGACAGCGTTGACCACGGCGGCCGGCGAGCCGACCGTCGCGGACTCGCCGACGCCCTTGGCGCCGATCGGGTGGTGCGGCGACGGCGTGACCGTCTCGCCGAGCTCCCACGACGGGCACTCCAGCGAGGTCGGCAGCAGGTAGTCCATGAGCGACGCGCCGAGGTGGTTGCCGTCCTCGTCGAACGCCATGAGCTGCATGAGCGCCATGCCGATGCCGTCGGCGAGGCCGCCGTGCACCTGGCCCTCGACGATCATCGGGTTGATCCGCACGCCGCAGTCGTCGACGGCGATGAACCGGCGGACCTTGACCTGGCCGGTGGCCGGGTCGACGTCGACGACGCAGATGTACGCGCCGAACGGGTAGGTCAGGTTCGGCGGGTTGTAGACCGTCGTCGCGTCCAGGTGGCCCTCGACGCCCTCGGGCAGCTCCAGGCTCGAGTGCGCGGCCATCGCGATCTCCTGGATCGTCTTGGCCTGGTCGGGGTCGCCCTTGACGAAGAACTTCCCCTTCTCCCACTCCAGGTCGTCCGGGGACACCTCGAGCATCGCCGACGCCACGATCCGGGCCCGGTCGCGGACCTTGCGGGCCACGATCGCGGTCGCCGCGCCGGAGACCGGCGTCGAGCGCGAGCCGTAGGTGCCGAGGCCGAACGGGGTCTGGTCGGTGTCGCCGTGCACGACGTCGATGTCGTCGGGCGAGATGCCCAGCTCCTCGGCGACGATCTGCGCGAACGTCGTCTCGTGGCCCTGGCCCTGCGTCTGCACCGACAGCCGCAGCACCGCCTTGCCGGTCGGGTGGACCCGCAGCTCGGCGCCGTCGGCCATGCCCAGGCCGAGGATGTCCATGTGCTTGCGGGGGCCGGCCCCGACGCCCTCGGTGAAGAAGCTGATGCCGATGCCCATGTACTCGCCGCGGCTGAGCTTGTCGGCCTGCTCCGCGCGGAGCTTGTCGTACTCGACCATGTCCATGGCGAGCCGGAGCGCGCGCGGGTAGTCGCCGGAGTCGTACTCCCAGCCGGTGGGCGTGGTGTACGGGAACTGCTCCGGCTTGAGCAGGTTCTTCAGCCGCAGCTCGGCCGGGTCCATCTTCAGCTCGAACGCCAGCACGTCGATCATGCGCTCGACGAGGTACGCGGCCTCGGTGATCCGGAAGGAGCAGGCGTACGCGACGCCGCCCGGGGCCTTGTTGGTGTAGACGCCGGTGACGTCGCAGGACGCCGCCTCCAGGTCGTAGGACCCGGTGAAGATGTGGAAGAAGCCGGCCGGGAACTTGGTCGGCTGGGCGGTGCCGTTGAAGGCGCCGTGGTCGGCGAGGACCTTGACCCGCAGGGCGCGGATCCTGCCGTCCTTCGTCGCCGCGATCTCGCCGCGCATGTGGTAGTCGCGGGCGAACGCGGTGGCCGTCAGGTGCTCGTTGCGGTCCTCCATCCACTTCACCGGCTTGCCGGTGACGATGGAGCCGACGATCGCCAGGACGTAGCCGGGGTAGATGCCGACCTTGCCGCCGAAGCCGCCGCCGATGTCGGGGGAGATGACCCGGATCTTGTGCTCCGGCAGCCCCGCGACGAGCGCGTAGACGGTCCGGTGCGCGTGCGGCGCCTGGGTGGTCGAGTAGATCGTCAGCTTGCCGCTGACCTTGTCGAAGTCGGCGACCGCGCCGCACGTCTCCAGCGGCGAGGGGTGCACCCGCGGGTACAGGATGTCCTCGCTGACCACGACCTCCGACGAGGCGAAGACCGCGTCGGTCTTCTCCGCGTCGCCGGCGGACCAGTCGAAGATGTGGTTGTCGGTCTTGCCCTCCTTGTCGTCCCGGATGACCGGGGCGTCCGGGGCGAGGGCCTGCTTCGCGTCCGCCACGACCGGCAGCGGCTCGTACTCGACCTCGATGAGCTCGAGCGCGTCCCGCGCGATGTAGTGGTTCTCGGCGACGACGAAGGCGACCTCCTGGTTCTGGAAGCGGACCTTGTCGGTCGCGAGCACGGCCTGCGTGTCGTAGGACAGGGTCGGCATCCACGCGAGCTTCAGCGTCTCCAGGACGGCACCCGTGATGACGGCCTTGACGCCCGGCAGCGCCTCCGCCGCGCTCGTGTCGATCGAGACGATCTTCGCGTGGGCGTACGGGCTGCGCAGGAACGAGCCGTGCAGCATGCCGGGCAGGTTGACGTCGTCGACGTAGTTGCCCTTGCCGCGCACGAACCGCGCGTCTTCCTTGCGGTGCATGCGGCCGAAGCCCATGGGGGTCTCGGTCACGGTCATGACGTCACCTCGGCCTTCGCTGCAGCCTCGTGCTCCGCCGCCCAGCGGACCGAGCGGACGATGTTCTCGTAACCCGTGCACCGGCAGAGCTGCCCGGAGATCGCCTCGCGGATCTCCTGCTCCGACGGGTCGGGGTTCTTGTCGAGCAGGCAGCGGGCGGTGAGCATCATGCCGGGGGTGCAGAAGCCGCACTGCAGCCCGTGGCACTGCACGAAGCCCTGCTGGACCGGGTCCAGGCCGTCCGCACGCTCGAGCCCTTCGACGGTGCCGACCTGCTTGCCGTCGGCCATCACCGCCAGGACGGTGCAGGACTTGACGGGCACGCCGTCCAGGGTCACGGTGCACACGCCGCAGTTGGACGTGTCGCAGCCCCAGTGCGTCCCGGTGAGGCCGAGCTCGTTGCGCAGGAAGTGCACCAGCAGCAGCCGGGGCTCCACGTCGCGGGTGTGGCTTTCGCCGTTCACCGTCACGGTGATCTGCATGATCAGGCCTCCTGCCCACGCGCGCGGGCGGCCGCGGCGCGCAGCGCGCGCACGGTCAGCTCCCCCGCGAGGTGGCGCTTGTAGTCGACCGGTCCGCGCTGGTCGGCGACCGGGTTGCTGTGCTCGGCGGCGATGCGCCCCGCCTCGGCGAAGCTCTCCTCCGTGGCGGGCTTGCCGACGAGGTACGCCTCGGCCTCCGCGGCCCGGAAGTGCTCGGCGCCCACGGCGGCCAGGCCGATGCCGACGTTGCTGACGGTGCCCGCGGCGTCGGTCCAGATCGCGGCGCCGGCCGCGGCGACCGCCCAGTCACCGACGCGGCGCTCGACCTTCGTGTACGCGGAGCCGCCACCCGGGCGGATCGGCACGCGCACCTCGGTGAGCAGCTCGCCGGCCTCGACGACCGTCTCGTAGGGCCCGACGTGGAACTCGGTCAGCTTCACGGTGCGCGACCCCCGCGGACCGTGGATGACGACCGAGGCGTCGACGGCGGCGAACGCGGCGGAGAGGTCCTCGGCCGGGTCCGCCTGGCACAGCGACCCGCCGACGGTGCCGCGGTTGCGCACGATCGGGTCGGCGATCACCCGCTCCGCGTCGCGGAAGATTCGGTAGTGCTCCTCGACGAGCGCGGAGTCGAGCAGCTCGGCGTGCCGGGTCAGCGCACCGATCCGCAGCTCGCCGCCCTCGACCCGGATGTAGGACAGCTCGCTGACGTCGTTGATGTCGATCAGCGCGGTCGGCCGGGCCAGTCGGAGCTTCATCATCGGGATCAGGCTGTGACCGCCGGCGATGACCCGGGCGTCCTCGCCCCACTGGGACAGCAGTTCGAGGGTCTGGCTCACCGTCGTCGCTTTCGCGTATTCGAATGCGGCGGGTACTTGCATCGCGCCTCCGCGTGAGGAGTGTCGTTCGGGCACCAACGGGACGATGTTCGTCCTAAAGGCGACATTGAACAACACCCGATGACAAAAATTCTTCTCGTGAACTGTAACTACGGTGTGATCCATGGGTCGTCAGAAGCGTGGGTCCGGCATCGTCAGTGAAATCGACGGCGGTGTCGCCGAGCTGCTCCCCGACGACGGGCGGCCGGGCCGGTGGACGCTGCTGGTCGACGGCTACCCGCAGTCGGCCGTCGACCTCGACGACCCGAGCCGGCTGGACTTCGAGTACATGCGCCGCCTCGCCTCGATCGTCGACGGGATCGCGCCCGCGCGCACCCCGCTGTCGGTGCTGCACCTCGGCGGCGGCGCGCTGACGATGGCCCGTTACGTCGCCGCGACCAGGCCCGGCTCCTCGCAGCGGGTCGTCGAGCTCGACGCGGCGCTGATCGACCTGGTGCGGCGGGAGCTGCCGCTGCCGCGCGGCGCCGACATCCGGGTCCGCGCCATGGACGCCCGGGCCGCCGTGGAGTCCATGTCGGGTGGCCGCTTCGACCTGGTCATCACCGACGTCTACCGGGGCGCCCGGGTGCCGGCGCACCTGGCGTCGCTGGAGTTCGTCACCGCCGCGGCCCGGCTGCTGCGCCCCGGCGGCGTGTACGCCGCGAACCTCGCCGACGGCACCGGCCTGGCGTTCGCGCGCGGCCAGGTCGCGACGCTGCGCCGGCTCTTCGCCGACGTGTGCCTGCTCGCCGAGCCGGCCGTGCTGCGCGGCCGCCGCTTCGGCAACGTCGTGCTGGCCGCGTCGGCGGCCCCGCTCCCCGTCGCCTGCTTCGCCCGGGCGGGCGCCGGGGACGCGTTCCCGGCCCGGCTCGTCCACGGCGACGACCTGGACCGTCTCGTCGCCGGCGCCCGCGTGGTGACCGACGACGTCGCCACCCAGTCGCCCCTGCCCCCGAAGGACCTATTCTGAATCGACCGCCGCTGAACCACCGCCGCTGAACCACCGCCGCTGAATCACCGCCGCGGAAGCTACCGCCCAGTCCCCGGGAAGGAGCTTAGGCATCGTTCAGTGAGCGAATACAGTCGCGGGATGCTCGAATTCGCCACCGTCGCCGCCACCCGCCGTTCTGCCGCGGAGCGCGCCGCCCTGATGAGCGACCCCGGTTTCGGTCGCGTCTTCACCGATCACATGGTCACCGTGCGGTATGCCGACACGAAGGGCTGGTATGACGCGAAGCTGGAGCCGTTCGGCCCGCTCGCGCTCTCGCCGGCGACCGCCGCCCTGCACTACGGGCAGGAGATCTTCGAGGGTCTCAAGGTCTACGCCCAGCCCGGCGGCGGCGTCGCGTTCTTCCGCCCGGACGCCAACGCCCGCCGGCTCAACGTCACGGCGGAGCGCCTGGCGATGCCGCGGCTGCCCGAGGAGCTCTTCCTGCGGTCGCTGCGGGTGCTCGTCGAGGCGGACCGCGACTGGGTGCCGACGAGCGAGGGGCAGAGCCTCTACCTGCGCCCGTTCATGATCGCGACCGACCCGTTCCTCGGGGTCCGGCCGTCGTCGGAGTACCTGTACGCCGTCATCGCCTCGCCGGCCGGCGCCTACTTCGCCGGCGGCGCGAAGCCCGTCACGATGTGGGTCTCGCAGGAGTACTCGCGGGCCGCGCCCGGCGGCACCGGCGCGGTGAAGACCGCCGCCAACTACGCCGCCAGCCTCCGCGCGCAGGCGCAGGCCCAGGAGGCCGGCTGTGACCAGGTGGTGTTCCTCGACTCGGTCGAGCGCCGGTACATCGAGGAGGCGGGCAGCAACAACCTGTTCTTCGTCTACGACGGCGAGCTGGTGACCCCGCCGCTCAACGGCTCGATCCTGCCGGGCGTCACCCGCGACTCGGTGCTGCGCCTCGCCGCCCACCTGGGCTACACGGTCACCGAGCGCCCGTACAGCCTCGACGAGTGGCGCGACGACGCCCGCTCCGGCCGGCTGAAGGAGACCTTCGCCAGTGGCACCGGCGTCGTCATCAGCTCGATCGGCACGGCCCGCACCGCCGACGGCGAGTTCGCCATCGCCGGCGCGGTCGAGGGCCCCTTCACCGCGAAGATCCGCGACACGCTCGTCGGGATCCAGCGCGGCACCGAGGAGGACCCCTTCGGCTGGCGGCTGCCCCTGTAGGCGGTCAGATCATCGACAGGTGCACGTGGTTGGTGTGGTCGCTGGACGGGTCGCCGTTGCCGCCGCTGTACGAGTGCCAGCCGGCGGCCGGCGTCCACACCTGGCGGAACCAGATCACGTAGAGCACCCCGAGCGCGCTCGCGTTCTTGACGAAGTAGGCGGCGAGGTTGGTGCCGTAGGTCTTGTCGCCGCCGCTGGCCACCCCGCCGAAGCCGCCCGACTGGGCGGCGAAGTCGCAGGCCCGGCCCTTCGGATGCTCATACGGTCCGGAGGGCCGGAAGCACGAGTAGTAGCGCGTGAAGCCGGCCTTCTGGGCCTCCTTCACCGCGTGGATCATCCGGGGGGTGATGCAGCCGGTCGTGGTCGGGTCGTCGATGATGCAGTTCTCTTTCGGCCACGAGCCGTTGGCGTTGCGCGGGGCCGGGGTCGCCAGCGGTGAGTTGGCGTTGACGTAGCCGTTGGCCCGGCCGCCCATCTTCACCAGCGCCGCCTCGGCGTCCTTCTTCTTCTTGGCCATGATGTCGGTCTGCGCCTGCTGCTGCGCGACCTCCGCGTCGACGGCCTTCTTCGCCTCGCCGAGCTCCTTCTGCAGCTTCGTCAGCTGCCCGATCTTCCGGTCGTTGTACCGGGCGACGGTGTTGACCATCATCGTGCGCTCGATGAAGGACTCGGTCGATTCGCTCTGGATCAGCGCCGCGGTGGTGCGGATGCCGCCGCTGCGGTAGGCGGCGCCGGCGATGATGTTGACCTCGGCGAGGATCACGTCCAGCTCGCCCTGCATGGCGGCGACCTTCGTGGTGAGCTCCGCCTGGCGCTGCTTGGAGACCTCCAGGATGCCCTGGGCGTCCAGGAACTCGCCGTTGGCCTTGTCCAGCAGCTCACCGAGGGTCATGTTGGCGCTGCCCTCGTCGGGGGCGGCCGTCGGGTCGCCGGGCGCCGCGCCGGCCGGCACCGCCCAGCCGCCGACCACGATGAGCGCCGCGAGGAGCGAGGCGATGATGCGCTTGCGCAACGGAGTCCCTTCCGGGGGCTGGTCAGCCGTCAGATTACCGACTGTCACCCGGAAGCACAGGACCGAGAAACGCGTCCGATCAGTTACTGACCGTAGCTATACGGCGGGTCGTGAAGAGCGCCACCCAGCCGAACGTGAGGCCGAAGCCGATGGTCGCGACCGTGGTCAGGTTGCCCGTGGGGAGCAGCCCCGACAGCCGGGTCGCGAGCACGCCCAGCCCGACGTAGAGCCCGCCCCACAGCGCGGAGCCGAGCGCGGCGGAGCGCAGGAACCGCAGGTACGGCATCCGCAGCCCGCCGGCCGCGAGCGGCACCAGCGTGTTGAGGAACGGCAGGAACGGCGCGGTCACCAGGATGCGGCTGCCGCCGGTGCGCACCACGTGGTCGGCCTTCGCCCAGCGCGCCTCGCCGATCCAGCGGCCGAACCGGCCCTCGCGCAGCCGCTGGCCGAAGGCCCAGCCGGCCAGGAAACTCAGTGACCAGCCGGCGAGGCAGCCTGCGATGATCCAGCCGAGGCTGCTGACCGGGTCGGCCGCGCCGGCCGTGGTGAGGATGGCGACGTCGGCCGGGATCAGGATGCCGAGCAGCGGGATGGAGTCGAGCAGCATGACGAGCCCCAGCGCCAGCCCCAGCAGGGCGGCGGGCAGGCTGTACAGCGGTTCGAGCCACTCGGTCATGTGGATGACGCTATGGCCGCGCGGATAAGAGACGCATCAGGGAGCGACCCCGAGACAACCCCGAGGGGTCTGGGTGTCCTTCTCGGGGCGCGCGGCATCTCGTACGCAGGCGACACCCTCAGCATGGTCGCATTGATGCTGCACGTCGCCGGCGCGACGGGTCAGGGGCTCGCGGTCGCCGCGCTGCTGCTCGCCGGGGACTTCGTGCCGTCGCTCGTCGCGCCGTTCGCGGGGGCGCTCGCCGACCGGTTCGACCGGCGCCGGCTGATGATCGGCTGCGAGCTCGCCCAGGCGCTGGTGGTCGCCGCCATCGCGCTGCTCCTGCCGTCGCTGTGGCTGCTGCTGGCGCTCGTCGCCGCCCGGGCGGTCGCCGGTCAGGTCTTCCAGTCGGCGTCGCGGGCGGCGGTGCCGTCGCTGGTGCCGGCCGAAGGGCTCGCCGCCGGCAACGCCCGGCTCGGCCTGGTCACCAACGTCGCCGAGCTCGCCGGGCCGCTGCTCGCCGCCGCCCTGCTGCCGTGGCTCGGCACCCGCGGCGTGCTCGCCGCCGACGCGGCGTCGTTCGTGGTCTCGGCGGCCCTGCTGACCGGGCTGCCGCGGATCCGGCCGTCCGTGCTGGACGCCGAGTCGCTGTGGAAAGGCGCCCGGACCGGTCTGGGGTATCTGGCCCGGCACCGGACGGTCCGGGTCGTCGCGCTCGGCTTCTGCGCCGTCGTCCTGTGTACGGGCGTCGACGACGTCGCCCTCGTCGTGCTCGCCAAGGACGACCTGCGGGCAGGCGACTCCGTGGCGGCGCTGCTGCTCGGCGCGGTCGGCTTCGGCCTCACCGCCGGCTACGCGCTGCTCTCGGGGCGCGCCGGCCGGGCGCGGATGACCGTGCTCTTCGCCGCCGGCCTCGCGGTCAGCGCCGCCGGCAACCTCCTCACCGGCGCGCTCGCGCACGTCGCGGGGGCCGCCGCGGTGGTGTTCGCGATGCAGGCCGCGCGCGGGCTCGGCATCGCCGCGATCGACGTGGGCTGCAACACGCTGCTGCAGCGGCTCGTGCCGGACGCGCTGCTCGGGCGGGTCTTCGCCAACCTGTACGGCGCCGTCGGGGCCGCCGCCGCGCTGTCCTACGTGGCCGGCGGCCTGCTGATCGACGCCGCCGGCGCCCCGGCGACGCTGATCATCGCCGGGGCCGGTGGAGTGACGTGTGCCTTACTCACCGGGGTCGCCCTGCGGGGTCGGCGCGTCGATTGAGGATATCGACGCGTCCTTTGCTAGCGTCCCCGCTAGCAAACGGCTAGCAGGAGTGTGGGTTGGAACTGACAGACAACGCGGTGGCGATGCCGCCGCAGCGCGCCCGGTCCGAGCGGGTGCAGCTCAACACCCGGGTCAGGGTCGAGATCGAGCAGGCCCTGCAGCGCTTCGTCGAGGACCACAACACCACGGTGCAGAGCTCCGTGGACCTCGCGCTGGCCGAGTTCCTCGCGGCGCGGGGCTACCCGCTGCCGGCAACGGATGACAGGAGAAACCGGTGACCGCACCGGACGCCCACCGCACCTCACGACCCGGAATCGTCGAACTCGACGCCGACCTGCAGCGCACGGTCCGGCGCACGTCATACATGCGGCAGCTGTTCTACTTCGTGGTGCTGCTGGTCGCCCTCGCCGGGCAGGTGTCCGGGGCGGTCGAAGCGCTCGGCATCCCGCTGCTGTGGGCCGTCCCGGCCGTCGGCGCGCTCGAGCTGGGCGGCATCGTGGTCCTGGCCAACGCCGACGTGCGGCGCCGGCTCGGCGAGCGGGCGACGGCCTCGCGGGTGCTGTCCGCCGCCATCGCCGGCTTCGCGGTCGCCTTCAATTGGCTGGCGCACGAGAACAAGCTGCTCGCCGGCTTCTTCGCGGGCATGTCCGCGCTGGGCTACCTGGTGTGGCTGATGCACACCGAGAACCAGCGCCGCGACCGGCTGCGGGCCACCGGCGACCTGCCGCCCACGACGCCGGCGTACGAGGTGGTCGGCCACTGGATCCGGCACCCCTGGATGACCCTGCGCGCGAAGAACCTGGCGAAGGCCGACGACCGGCTCGGCCTCTACACGTCCCTGGCCGCGGCCCGCGCGGAGAAGCGCAAGGAGGTGCGCACCAAGGCGATCGCCAAGGTGCTGCACCGCAAGATCCGCGCCGCGGTCGACCCGACGACGGCGGACATCGCGGTCGCCGTCTACGACCTGGACGAGATCGCCGTGCGGCTCGCCGACGGCGCCGACTACGACGGGCTCACCGCGCTCATCGCCGCCGACCTGGCCCCGGCCCGCCTCGCGTCGGACGCCCGGGTGATCTCGGTCGTCGACGAGCCCGCGCGGCGCCCCGCGCTCACGGAGGCCCTGGTCAAGGAGCCCGCCGAGGAGCCCGCAGAGGAGCAGCTGACCCTGCCCGAGGCGCCCGGGGTGGTCGCCGAGGCGCCTGAAGCTCCCACGCCCGTTCCCGCGGCTGAGCCGCGGGAGCCCGCCGCCTCGCCGCTGGGTGAGTGGCGCGGCGAGATCGCCGAGATCCTCCCGCCGCCGACGCCCCGGCGCCCCCGCGGCCAGTCCAAGGTGACGACCACCGTCGACATCGCCGAGGAGCCCACGCTGACGCCGACCAGGTCGATCCGGGAGGGGTCCCTGCGCAGTCAGGTGCACGCGGCCCTGCACGAGCACGTCCCGGACAACGACCCCCGCGACACGATGGCCCTGACCTCGTTCGTCGGGGACCTCCTCGAGCTCAACGACGTGGAGCGGCTGACCGCGTCCAACTACGTGCGCACCTGGAAGCGCGAGGTCGACGCCGGCCGCCGGTCCTCGGTCAACGGCCGCCACCTGCAGGACGTCGTTCCCACGAAACGCTGAACATCGGCCCCCCGCCTGTCGATCATCAGGAGGACAGGCAGGGGGCCGACATGGCACGGATTCTCGTCGTGGACGACGAGCAGGACGTCCTCGAGCTGATCGTCAAGCGCCTGCGCGCCGACGGGCACGAGGTCCTCGCGGCCGGCACCGGCGCCGAGGCACTCGATGCGGTCGCCACGCACGGGTTGCCCGAGGCGGCGATCCTCGACGTCGACCTGCCCGGCATGGACGGCATCGAGCTGCTGCACCTGCTCCGCCGGCAGCGCGCCGACCTGCCCGCCATGTTCCTCACCGTGCTGTGGGACGGCACGGTGGTGGCCCGGGTCCGCGACACCGGCGCGCTGTACCTGCGCAAACCCTTCACCAGCGAGAGCCTGCGCACCGCGCTCGACATGGTGCTGGTGCCCGGATGACGGGCTCGCTCGCGCGGACCGCGGCCTGGTCCCTGCTCTGCCTCCTCGCCACGTTCGCCGGGCGGCTCACCATCATGGACGGCACGAGCCTCAGCCTCGTGTGGCCGGCCGCCGGCGTCACCGTCCTGTGGTTCTCCATGCAGCGCAGGGCGCGGCTGCGCTGGGCCGACCCGGTGATGCTCGGGGTCATCACCGTGGTGGCCAACGTGGCGACCGGCGCGCCGCTCGTCCTCGCACTGTGGTTCTTCGTCGCCAACCTCGTCCAGGTCGCCGTGTTCCTGCGGGTGCACGCGCGGCTCAGCCCGCGGCTGTGGGGCGCCGGCGGGGACGAGCCGCTCGCCCGCTCCACCGACCTCTGGCGGATACTGGTCGCGACCGGCGCCGGCGCGCTCGCCGGCGCCACGATCGGGCCGACCGCGGTCTGGCTCGTCTCGGGCCACTTCTCCTGGATGGACGCGGCCGTCTGGCTCACCCGCAACACGGTGAGCATCCTGCTCATCCTGGCCGTCGGGCTCCGGGTCGGTCACCACTGGCGCAACGGCATCCGCCTCAGGCGGATCGCGCCGGTGCGGCTCGCCGAGTACCTCGCGCTGGTCGTGTGCTCGATCAGCGCGTACGTCGTCGGCTTCGCCCTCAACCACGGCCTGCCGCTGGCGTTTCCGCTGCTCGCCGTCACCGTCTGGGCGGCGCTGCGGCTGCACACCACGTTCGTCGTCCTGCACGACCTGTGCCTGGGCACCCTCGCCGTGCTGTTCACGCTGCACGGCGACGGTCCGTTCGCCACGATCGCGTCGCACCAGACGCGGGCGCTGGTCGCGCAGGCCTTCGTCGGCATGGTCGCGATCGTCGGGCTGTCGATCGCGCTGGGCCGCGACGAGCGCGCCGAGCTGCTGGACCGGCTGACCGAGACCGGCCGGGCCGCGGCGGCGCAGGCCGGCCTGCTGACCACGATCGTCGACTCGATGAGCGACGGCCTCGCCGTGATCCGGGCCGACGGCAGCTGGGTCATGCGCAACCCGGCCGCGGTCGCCCTGCTCGGCGGGGTGACCAGCGGCACCGCCGCCATCGCCGACCCGGACCACTACGGCCTCTTCCTCCCCGACGGCACCCGGCTGCCGCAGGAGGAGATGGCGCACACCCGCGCCCTCGCCGGCGAGGACGTGCGCAACGTGGAGCTGCTGGTGCGCAACAGCGGCGTCCCCGACGGGCGGATCGTGAGCGTCAGCGCGCGCCGCCTGCACGGCGACGACGGTGTGGTGGTCGTCTTCCACGACGTCACGGCCGAGCGCCGGCAGCGCGACGAGCTGGCGTCCTTCGCCGGGGTCGTCGCGCACGACCTGCTGAACCCGCTGACCACGATCGACGGCTGGGCCGAGAACCTCGACGACACGCTGCGCGGCATGCCCGAATCGGCCGAGCGACACGATGCCATCGACAGCCTCAGCCGGATCGTGCGTGCCTCCGGCCGCATGCGGCACCTGATCAACGACCTTCTCGCGTACACCACCACCCGCAACGCCGTCATCGCGCCCGTCGACGTCCCGCTGCGGGACCTCGTCGCGGACGTGACCATGGCCCGCGCGGACCTGGCGGCGGCGGGCGCCGCGGCCGCGCCGCAGTTCGTCCTCGGCCGGCTGCACGACGTGCACGCCGACCCGGTGCTGCTGCGCCAGCTCGTCGACAACCTGGTCGGCAACGCGGTGAAGTACACCGCGCCGGGCGTCGTGCCGCGGATCGAGATCGGCTCGGAGCGCGTCGACGCGGAGCTGGTCCGGGTCGAGATCGCCGACAACGGCATCGGCATCCCCGCCGGGCAGCACGAGGCGATCTTCAACAACTTCCACCGGGCGCACCGCTCCGCCGGTTACGCCGGCACGGGCCTCGGCCTGGCGATCTGCAAGCGGATCGTGGAGCGGCACGGGGGCCAGATCGTGGCCGTGGACAACCCCGGCGGCGGCACCAGGTTCGCGTTCACGCTGCCGAAGGCGACGTGGAGTGTCGTACACCACGCCGCCAAAGCGAACGTTCGTTCTTGACGCGTCCCACGGGGCGGCGCATGCTCGTTGTACGCGAACGAACGTTCTTTTTAGGAGACTTCCGATGGCAACCACCGCCGCACCACCGTCGGCCTGGCCCCGCGTCGGCGCGCTCGTGCTCCTGCTCACCGCGCTGCTCAGCGTCATGATGATCGCGTTCGCCTGGCCCGCGAGCCGCTCCAGCGTGCACGACATCCCGATCGCCGTCGCCGGCCCGGCCGCCGCCACCGCGCAGGTCACCCAGCAGCTGGCGGCGAAGCGCCCCGGAACCTTCGACGTGACCGTCGTCGGCGACACCGCCGCCGCGGAGCGGCTGATCCTCGACCGCGACGTCTACGGCGCCATCGACCTCTCCACCGGCCGGCCGCAGCTGATCATCGCCTCGGCCGCCAGCCCGTCCGTCGCCCAGGCCCTCCAGCAGGTCGCCCAGGCGCTCGGCGCCACCGAGCCGGCGGTCCCGGTCCGCGACCTGGTCCCGCTGCCCGCCGACGACCAGCGCGGCGCCGGCCTGGCCGCCGGCGCGCTCCCGCTCGTCCTCGGCGGGATCGCGGCCGCGGGCCTGCTCACCACCCTCGTCGTCGGCGCCGGCCGGCGCCTCGCGGGCGCGCTCGCCTTCTCGGTCACCGGTGGGCTCGCGCTCGTCGGCATCCTGCAGTTCTGGCTCGGCTCGGTCGAGGGCTCCTACTGGCTCAACGCCGGCGCCGTCGCCCTCGGCATCGCCGCCACCGCCCTGACCATCCTCGGCCTGGAGTCCCTGCTCGGCCCGGCCGGCCTGGGCCTCGGCGCGGCGACCATGATGCTGCTGGGAAACCCGCTGTCGGGGCTGACCAGCGCCCCGGAGATGCTGCCGTCGGGCTGGGGCGCCCTGGGCCAGTTCCTCCCGCCGGGGGCGGCCGGCTCCCTGCTGCGCAGCACCGCCTTCTTCGACGGCCACGCCGCCGCCGGGCACGTCTGGGTCCTGCTCGGCTGGGCGGCCTTCGGCCTGGCCCTCGCCGGCCTGGCGGCGCTGCGCACCACTCGCCGCCCCGCCGCGGCGGAGCCGGCGGCTGATCTCGTGACCGTCTAGCTTCCGCTTCGACACCGGGCGGGGCGCTCCGGCGCCTCGCCCGGCCCGCATCCGGGGGCCGGAAAAAGTGGCGGCCGGGCTCATGGCGATCGGCCGCACCGCCGGACCCGGGGTGGTAGGCGTGGTGGTGACATCCGGTCTTTCCGGCTAGCCGTAAGGTCAGCGGGCGGCTGGGCTGGCACCGTTCAAGGTATGACGATCCGCTGCGTCATCGTCGACGACTCGGAGCGCTTTCGCGCGGGAGCCAAACGTCTGCTGACCGCGCAGGGGATCGCCGTGGTCGGGGACGCGGCGGACAGCCGGGGGGCGCTGCAGGCCATCGACGCGCAGCGGCCGGACGTCGTGCTGGTGGACGTCGGCCTCGGGGCGGAGAGCGGGTTCGACCTCGCCGCCCGGATCGAGGAGAGCCCCGTCATCATGGTGTCGGCGTTCTCCGCGGAAGAGGTGGCCGACCTGCTCGCGGACAGCCGGGCGATCGGCTTCCTGCCGAAGGAGCACCTGTCCGCCGCGGCGATCAAGTGCCTGCTGACGCGGCTTCAAGGAACGTGAGCACCGCCAGGACCCGGCGGTGGGTCTCGTCGGTCTCCGGCAGGTCGAGCTTGGTCAGGATCGACCTGACGTGCTTCTCGACGGTGCCCTCGGTGACCCACAGCTGCTTCGCCACCCCCGCGTTGGACCGGCCCTCCGCCATCAGCGCGAGCACCTCCCGCTCCCGAGGGCTCAGCACGTCGAGCGGGTCCCGCCGCCGGTGCGCCGCGACGAGCTCCTGCACCACCGCCGGGTCGACCACGGTCCCGCCGTCCTGCACCCGGTGCAGCGTCTCCAGGAACTCCTCGACGTCGGTGATCCGGGTCTTCAGCAGGTACCCGATCCGCTCGCCACTGGCCAGCAGCTCGATCGCGTGCTCCACCTCGACGAACGCCGACAGCACGAGGATCGCCACCGACGGGAACCGGCTCCTGATCTCCCGCGCCGCGGCCAGCCCCTCGTTGGTGTGTGTCGGGGGCATACGGATGTCCACCACCGCGAGGTCGGGCCTGACCTCCTCGACCAGCCGCAGCAGGTGCGATCCGTCGTCGGCAACTCCGGCCACGGTGTACCCATGACGGTCGAGCAGGCTGGCGAGGCCCTCTCGGAGCAGCACGTCATCGTCAGCGACCACCACAGATGTCATCAAATCCAACATATCCCCGCGTAAGGGGGTAAGGACACCCCATGCACGGGGGGTTGACGCTCCGCCTAGGGGTCACCTGCGCGCTGTTCACACTGCTGATCAGCACGGCGTTCGCCGCCATCCTCCTGTCCGTCTACCAGCTGCGCGAATCCGTCCTCGCAGTCACCCGGGCCGAGCGATCGGTCTCCGCCGCCACCACCCTCGAGCGGCTCCTGCTGGACGTCGAGGCCGGCCGCCGCGGCTTCGCGCTCACCCGTGACCCCGCGGTGCTCGTGCCGTGGAAGGCCGCTCAGGAGCAGATCCCGTCACAGCAGCAGGAGCTGGCCGCGACCGTCGCCGGCGACCGCGTGCAGACCGCCCGCGTCGCCGTGCTCAACCTGGACATCACCGACTATCTCGACGACTACGCCGACCCTTCCATCGCCCTGGAGGAGGGCGCCGTGCCGAAGAACATCAGCCCCACATCGGTCCTTCAGGGGCAGCGGCAGATCTCCGCGCTGCGCCAGGAGTTCGACGACTTCGCCGCCGCCCAGCGCCGCACCGTCGAGCAGAGCCGCCGTGAGTCGATGCTCGCCGGGCGGCGGGCCCTCGTCGCGGGCATCGGCGGCTTCACCACCGCCATGTTCGGCGTCGCGATCCTGACCCGCTCCCTCGCCGTGATGGTGGTGCGGCCACTGCGCCGGCTCGTCTCGGCGGCCGACGAAGTCGCCCGCGGCGACCTGAACGTCCGGGTCGCCACCGACGGGGCGGTCGAGATCGGCAGCATGCAGCGCACGTTCAACTCGATGGTCGGCGCCCTGCGACGCAGCCGCACCACGCTCAGCTCGGTGGCCGCCGAACAGGCGGCACTGCGCCGGGTGGCGACCGTCGCGGCCAAGGGCCGGCCGGCGGTGGCCGTGTTCGGCGCCGTGACCGAGGAGGCCGGCAAGCTCTTCGGCGCCGACGCCACCGCCCTGGTCCGCTTCGAACCCGACGGCGATGGCACCGTCGTGGCGACCTGGAGCGCCGACGCCGCGCACCGCATCTCGCCGGGCAAGGTCATCCTGGATCGTGAGGGCGTGGCCGGGCGGGTGCTGCACTCGGGCAAGCCGGTCCACATCGAGAGACCCCCGAACGCGGGCTTCCTCGCCCGGGAGTTCGGCGACCTCTCGATCCGCTCCGCGATCGGTGCGCCGGTCCTCGTCGCCGGCCGCACCTGGGGCGTGCTGAAGGCCCTGTCGACCAGCGCCCGGCCGCTGCTGCAGCACGACGCCGCCCGCGCCGCCGAGTTCACCGACCTGGTCGCCAGCTCGATCGCCAGCTCGCAGGCCCGCGCCGATCTGACCGCCTCGCGGGCCAGGGTCGTCGCCGCGACCGACGAGGGCCGCCGCCGGATCGAACGCGACCTGCACGACGGCACCCAGCAGCGGCTGATCGCGCTGCTGCTGCAGCTGCGGGCGACCGAGGCGCAGGCCGGCGGCGAGCTGCGGGAGCGGCTGTCGCGCATCGGCACCGACCTGGCCGAGGCGATCGACGAGCTGCGCGAGCTCGCCCGCGGCATCCACCCGTCGATCCTGTCCGACGGCGGGCTGGTGCCGGCGGTCAAGTCGCTGGGGCGCCGGTCGCCGGTGCCGGTGGAGGTCCGGCTCGACCTGCCCACGCGGATCGACACGAAGATCGAGATCGGCGCGTACTACGTGATCGCCGAAGCGCTCACCAACGCGATCCGGCACGCCCACCCCACGCTGATCTCCGTCCGCGGGTCCGTCGCCGACGACCTCGACGGCGGCGCGCTGGAGTTCTCGATCGAGGACGACGGCGCCGGCGGCGCCGACCCGCACCTGGGCACCGGCCTGATCGGCCTCGGTGACCGGATCGCCGCGCTCGGCGGCACGATGCACATCGCCAGCCGGCCCGGTCACGGCACCACATTGTCCTGCAGAATTCCCCTGAGGGACGAGTCCGTGAAGGGTGAGGCCAGTTGAGATGCCGGTGGCTGCCAGCCGGTATCTCCGGGTCCGGAAACCCGCAGCCCCGGACGCATGCTGGCGCAGATGCCCCGCCCCCTCACCCGAGCGACGGTGGACAGGACAACAACGACCTCTCCGAGAGGTGAGCCACCATGACGACCTGCCTCGTCGACCCGGTCCTGTGCATGGCCCTGTTCGTCTCCGACACTCCCAACCACGCGGACCTGGACGACGCGACCGTCCGCGACACCGTCGACCGGACCCTCGATCAGCTCGGTCCCGACGAGTGCTACGCCCGCGCCGCCGAGGTCTTCGGCGACCGCCCCGAGGTGGCCCTGGACCGCATCCAGTGGGCCCGCACGCTGTGCACCCGCGCCCTGGCCGACGCCTGATCCCCCCGATGTTCCTCAGTTCCCCGCAGGAACGGTGGCGGTGATCGCGGTGGCGCTCGCGGTGTCGCCCGTGACCGTGCCGACCACGGTCACGGTGTCGCCGACCTGCACGTCGCCGATCGTGCCTCCACCGCTGACCGTCGTCGCCGACGTCACCGCGAACGTGGTCGCGTGGCCGTCGGCGCTCTTCGCGGTGATCGACGTGGCGCTCACCGCGGTGACCGTTCCGGTCTGCATCCGCCTGGTGACGTAGCCGCCGTTGCTGTCGGAGGCGACGAAGTCGCCGTACATGACACCGGCGAGCCCACCGGCACCCCGCCCCATCCCGCCGCCCATCGCGCCGCGCCCACCCTGACCGCCGTCCGGTGCGCCGCCCTGCGCCCCTTGGACCCCCTGACCGTCCTGCGCCCCCTGCGCTCCCTGACCGCTCTGCGCGCCGGCCTGCTGGCTCGCCGGCGCCGCGCTGTCCTCGGACGCCCTGATCACCGCGAACCCGCCGCCGCCGATGACGAGCGCCGCGACCGCCCCGACGATCGCCGTCTTGAGCCGCGACGACCTGGCCGCCGGGCGCTGTGCGGGTGGCCCCTCGATGACCGCGGCCGGAGCCTGGCCCTGGTAGGCCGGGGCCGTCATGTCCGGCACAGGCGTGTTGTCGACAGGGGTGGCCCAGACGGGGGTGGGCTGCTCGGTGCTGGTCATCATGTCGCTCCCGGTCTCGGTCGGCCCGCTCCCGGAGGGCCGCTGGAAGCAACTCTCGGCCCTATCCCTGTGCACACGGTCCGCCGAGGTTGGCAGCCGGCTGTGAAACCCGGCTGTAGACCCGGCATCCCTGAACAGCGGAATGGCCACCCGTGGCGGCGGGTGGCCATTCCGAGCTCCTGCGCGCCCGGCTAGAAGTTGCCCGCCGAGTTGCACTTGTAGCCCTGGTCGAGGCAGTCCCGGACCCGCCGGGCCAGCTCCTCCGGCTCCCACGCGTTGAAGAAGTCCGCGTGCATCGAGTAGCCGTTGCCCGACGAGAGCGTGATCCCGGTGGTGTTGGTGTTCAGCGGGTACGCGATGACGAACGACACCGACGGGATCGGCACCGGGTGCGACTTCGGGCAGGCGCCGGTGTAGTCGCCGTTGGCCATGTGGTCCTTGTGGTTCGGGCTGTCCAGGTGCACGCCGTCCCAGCAGTCGGGGAACGTGATCTGGCGGACCAGCTCGGCCGTCGGGGCGCAGACCGGGTACTCGCCGTCCGGCGTTCGGCCGGTGGCGCCGCCGATGCCCGCGCACCAGAAGTGGTTGCCCTGCTTGTCGGGCGTGTCCGTCTGGGTCTTCGCGTCGCCGGCGATCATCCGCAGGCCGGTCGGGAAGGGCTGCGTCTTGCTCGGGTCCTTGAGCCGCGAGCCGTAGTAGACGGTGACCGCGCCCTTCGGGTCGACGACCTTGCCGTTCTGGTACAGCGTCGGGATCCAGTACGCCGAGTGGTCGCCGGTCGGGTTGCAGGTCGTGTTGCCCGCCAGCAGGCTCTCGGTGGTCGAGGCCGCGTCGGTGGTCTTGTTGCCGAAGAACGTGTGGTTGTGCGCGGCGCCGGTCAGGCCGGGGAAGACGATCGGGTCGTCGTTGTTGTGGTGGCTCACCGCGCACTGCGCGTTGAACTCGGGGACCTTCACCGGGTTGTTGGTGACCGGCTTCGGCTTGCGGGCGAAGAACGCGGCGGTGTCCGCGGCCTGCTTCGCCGGGTCGACGGTCGGCCAGCCGGTCTGCGGCGCCGGCGGCGCGCTGGTCGGCGGCCTGGTCGTGGGCGCGGTCGGCGGCGTGGTGGTGGTGCCGCCGGTCGGCGAGCCGGGGACCGTCGCCGTCGGCGTCCGCTTGAACTGCAGCCAGTTGATGTTGATGAAGTCGCTCTGCTGGTCGCTCTTGAGCACGACGAAGACCGTCTGCTTGCCGGTCAGCGCGGTCGGGCTGACGGCGGTCTTCGTGGTCCACGTCTGCCAGCCGCCGGTGTAGTTCACCGGGTAGCTGGCGAGCAGCTCACCGGTCTGCGTGCCGGCGCGCAGCTCGACGGTGCCACCGGCCCGGCTGGCCGCGGCGACCCGGACGCTGGCGGTCAGGGAGCCCGTGCCGCCGAGGTCCACGCCGTCGTAGCGCATCCAGTCCCCGTTGGCGAGCCAGCCGACGTTCTTGCCGCCGCCGGTGTCGCCGGTGCTCTCGGTCCTGGCGCCGGACTGGGCGTTCCACGCCTCGGCCTGCAGCTGCCCGGCGGTGTCGGCCTGCTCGGCGCCGGCGGTGGTGGTGACGATGACGGTCGTGGCGACCGCGCCGACGACCGGCACGGCGAGAAGTGCGAGCAAGGTGCGTCGTCTGGTCTGCCGCTGGGTCGGCATGAGCCCTCCGGAACGGGTCTGGTCGATGCGAGCACCGCGACCGTAGACACCAGGAGAGCGCTCTCTCAAGCGTTCCGGGGAGATCTAAGTCGAACGTAAAGGTGGCCTAAAGCTCGGTCACGACCCGCAATGCGTGCGTCACCGTGTCGGCCATCGCCTGCCGCGCGGCCTTCAGGTACTTGCGCGGGTCGACCACGGCCGCGTCCTCCAGCGCCGACCGCACCGCGCCGGTGAACGCGACGTTCAGCGCCGTGCCGATATTGATCTTCACGAGGCCGCCGCGGACCGCCGCGCGCAGCTCGTCGTCGGGCACGCCCGAGGAGCCGTGCAGCACCAGGGGGACGGGCACCGCCGCCGTCAGGGCGGCGATGAGTGCGTGGTCCAGCGCCGCCGTCCGGGTCGTCATCGCGTGGCTCGACCCGACCGCGACGGCGAGCGCGTCGACGCCGGTCGCCGCCACGTACGCCGCCGCCTCCGCCGGGTCGGTCCGCACGCCGGGCGCGTGCGCGCCGTCCTTGCCGCCGACCTCGCCGAGCTCGCTCTCCACCCAGAGCCCGGCCGCCCGCCCGCGCTCGGCCGCCGCCTTCGTCGCGGCCACGTTCGCCTCGAACGGCAGCTTCGACGCGTCGTACATCGCGGATCCGAACCCGTGCGCCGCGGCCTGGTCGAACAGCTCGTCGCTCTCCACGTGGTCGAGGTGCAGCGCCACCGGCACCGACGACAGCTCGGCGACCCGGCGGGCCGCGGCCGCGATCGGCGCCAGGCGCCCCCCGTGGAACTTCACCGCGTTCTCGCTGATCTGCAGCACGACGGGGCAGCCCGCCGCCTCCGCCCCCGCGACGATCGCCTCGGCGTGCTCGACGGTGATGACGTTGAACGCGCCGACGCCCACGTTCGCGCTGCGTGCCGCTTCGACGATCTCACCCGTGGGGCTGAACATGGACCCGTTCCCTCGTTGCTCGGTAGTGGTTGATGTCGATCTCTCCGGCGACCGGTGCGGCGACGGCGGCGCCGGCCAGGGCGACCGCGTCGGCGAGCAGTTCCGGCCACGACGTGCCGTCCCGCAGCCCCCGGGCGAGGGCGGCCGCGCACGCGTCGCCGGCGCCGGTCGGGTTGCCGGTCACCACCTCGGGTGGGGTCGCCCGCCACGACCCTTCGGGCGTCCTCGCGATCAGCCCGCGCGGGCCGTGCGTCTCGACGACCGCCCGGAGCGGTGTCTGGATGTCGTGCAGCTCGGCCGCGTTGGGCTTCACGACGTCCGGGCCGGCGGCGGCGCCGATCCGGAGCGCGTCGCCGCTGGAGTCGAGGACGCTGCGGCAGGTGTACCGGCGGGCGAGCCCGACCAGCGTCGCGTAGGCGTCCGCCGGCAGACCCCGCGGCAGCGACCCGGACAGCACCACCACCTCGGCGTCCTTGACGAGCGCCGCGTAGTGCTCCTGGAACGCGCCCCACTCGTCCGGCGTGACGGCCGGCCCGGGCTCCCACAGCCCCGTCGCGTCGGCCCGGTCGACGACCGTCACGGTCCGCCGCGTCTCCCCGCCGATGGCCGTGAAGCTGTGCGGCACCGCGGTCCTGGCGGCGACGGCCGCGCCCGTCGCCCCGCCGAGCAGCCCGGTGGCGAGGACCGGCTCACCGAGCGCGTGCAGCACCGCGGCGACGTTGAGCCCCTTGCCGCCGGCTCGCTCCCGCACCGCCGTGACGCGGTGCGTGGCGTGCGGCACCAGCAAGTCCACCGTGTACGTGACGTCGAGCGCGGGGTTCAGCGTCACCGTGAGGATCATGGCTGGGTAAGGATCACGGACCGGGTCAGCAGTCGCGGCCGGTCCGGGTCGAGGCCCTTGTGCTCCGCGAGCGCGACGGCGAAGCGCTGCGCCAGCACGAGCTGGGCCAGTGGGTCGAGGCCGTTGCGCACCGGGGTGGCGCCGGCGCCGCGGATCGTGTCGTCGAGGCTGTCCGGCACCGCGCCGAACGCCCACACCAGACTCTCCGGCCCGGCGACAGCGACCGGGCCGTGCCGGTAGTCCATCGCCGGGTAGGACTCCGACCAGGCCTGCGCGGCCTCGCGGACCTTGAGCGCCGCCTCGTGGGCGAGCCCGACGGTCCAGCCGGTGCCGAGGAACACCAGGTGCCCGACATCCCGCACGCCCGCCGGCAGCTCCGCCGCCAGCGCCGCCGCGCCGTCCCCGACCAGGTGCGACAGGTCCTCGCCGTACGCGTGACGGGCCACCGCCAGCAGCGTCGTCGGGAACCTGGTCTGCACGACGCTGCGCTCGTCGGCGAAGTCCAGCAGGATCCGCTCGTCGACCAGGTCGTCGACCGGCTCCCCGTCCACCGCCGTCACCGCCACCCGGTGCGGGCTCCCCGGGAGGCGCCGCAGCGCGTCCAGCACCTCCGTCGAGGTGCCCGACCTGGTGAGGGCGATGACCCGGTCGTACCGGCGGCGCGGCACGAACTCGGAGGCGCACACGGCGTCGGTCTCGCCGAAGCCGGCGGCCTCGCGCAGCTCGGCCAGGCTCTGCGCCATGAACCACGAGGTGCCGCAGCCCAGCACCAGGGTGCGCTCGCCCCGTCCGGTGAGCGCGCTGCCGTCCACGGTCGCCGCTCGTGCCCAGGTCTCGGGCTGGCTGGCGATCTCCCTCGCGGTGTCCGTCATGCCAACCAGGGTTGCGCGTTTCCTGTTCGCTTCACAAGGTATCTTGCACAAGTGGACATTCTGAACTGCGCGTTTTGTTCGGTGATCGGGTGAGCCGCCGCCGCGCCGACCGCGTCTCGGCGATTCTGTCCCGCGTCTCGGGCAGCGGCTCCATCGACGCCGGCGCCCTCGCCTCGGAGTTCGGCGTCTCCACCGCCACGATCCGCCGCGACCTGCAGACGCTCGAGGACCAGCAGCTCCTCGCCCGCACCCACGGGGGCGCGGTCGCCGCGTCCCCGTCCCTCGCCGAGCTCCCGGTCCGCTACCGCACCGGCCAGCACCGCGAGGCCAAGGCCCGCATCGCGCAGCGCGCGTTCGAGCTGCTCCCGCACGGCCCGCTCACCCTGGGCCTCACCGGCGGCACCACCACCCACCTGCTCGCCCGGCTCCTGGCGACCCGCGTCGACCTGACCGTCGTCACCAACGCCGTCAACATCGCCGCCGAGCTGGCGCTGCGTCCCCGGCTGAAGCTGATCATGACCGGCGGTGTCACCCGCACCCAGTCCTACGAGCTCGTCGGCCCCATCGCGGACCGCACCCTGAACGGACTCCACCTCCAGGTGGCCGTCATCGGCGTCGACGGCATCACCGCCGCCGGCGGCCTCACCACCCACGACGACATCGAGGCCAACACCAACGCCACCATGCTCCGCCGCGCCACCCAGGTCATCGTCGTCGCCGACGGCTCAAAGATCGGCCGCGACTGCCTGGCCACCATCGCCCCGCTGGCCGAGGTCTCCACCCTGGTCACCGACTCCACCGCCGACCCCGCCGAGCTCGCCGCCGTCCGCGCCACCGGCGTCGCCGTCATTTGCGTCTGACCTGCGGCGGAGCGCCGGGCCGGGCGCCGGGCGCTGGGCGGGGATCCGGGTGGCAGTGGTGGGCGGAGGGGTGGGCAGGAGCCGGGACCAGACGGCGAGGTAGGCCTCGGCCTGGTGGTCCCAGGACAGGAAGGTCTCGAAGCGGTGGCGGCCGGCGGCGCTCATGGCCGCGCGGCGGGGCGGGTCGTCGAGCAGCGCGTCGAGGGCGGCGGCGAAGGCGGCCGGGGTGGCCGCGGGGACGTAGAGCGCCGCGCCGGCGGCGGTGCGGCGGGTCTCGGTGAGGTCGGCGGCGACGACCGGGACGCCGCGGGCCAGGTACTCGACGGTCTTGGCCATCGTGGACCGGTCGTTCATGCGGGTCGGGAGGTCGGGCTGGATGGCGACGGTCGCGGTGCGCAGGAGGGCGTCGACCTCGACGGCGTCGAGCCAGCCGGGGAGGTCGACGACGTCGGCCAGGCCGCGGTCCGCGGTGAGCTTCATGAGGGCCGGCCTGGACTCGCCGTCGCCGGCGATGACCATGCGCCAGCCGGTGCGGCCGCGGCGGCGGGTGAGCTCCTCGGCGGCGAGGACGGCGCCTTCGACGTTGTCCTGGGGGCCGAGCACGCCGAGATAGGCGATCCGGTGCCCGGCCGCGGGAGCGGGGGACGCCACGCCGACCTCGCGCGCCGACGGCCCGTTGCGCACGACGGTCACCTTGTGCGCGGGGACGCCGCGGCGCAGCGCGTTGGCGCGGAAGGACTCGTTGGTGGCGAAGACCGCGGTCGCGGTGCGCAGGGTGAGCCACTCGAAGAGGACGAGGACGCGGAACGCGAGCCCCCCGCCGTCCGAGCCGCTGCGGGTGGCCAGGATCTCGGGGCACAGGTCGTGGTGGTCGAAGACCCAGGGGCGGCGCAGCAGCCGGAACACCAGGGCGAGGGGCCAGTACACGTCGGGCGGGTTGCAGACCTGCACCGCGTGGGCGCGGCCGCGGAGGACCTCGCCGGCGAGGCGGACGGCGACGCAGAGGAAGGACCACACGAACTCGAGGGCGAAGGTGACGACGCCGGAGCCGGTGACCAGCAGCGGATACGGGCGCAGGCGCACGTCGCGGCTGCCCGGCAGGGTTCCGCGCGCGGCGCCGCGCGGGGCGATGATCGTCACGCCGTAGCCGCGCGACTCCAGCGACAGGCTCTCGCGGATGACGCGGCGGTCCCGCTCGGCGGGCAGGTTGGCCACGACGATCGCGATGTGCCGGACCCGCGGCCGGCGGGGAAGCCGAGGCATCCGGCTACCGGCTCGCCGAGCGGTCGAACACGACGATCGCCGTGCGGGCGAGGATGCGCAGGTCCAGCCAGAGCGACCGGTTGTCGGCGTAGTGGACGTCGAGCCGCAGCGCGCTGCGGAAGTCGAGCGTGCTGCGGCCGCTGACCTGCCACAGCCCTGTCATGCCGGGCCGCACGCTGAAGCGTCGCTCGACGTCGGCGGGGAAGAGCTCCGCCTCCCACGGGACGTAGGGGCGCGGGCCGACCAGCGACATCTCGCCGCGCACGACGTTCCACAGCTGCGGGAGCTCGTCGACGCTGTACTGGCGCAGCAGCCGCCCGACCGGGGTGACGCGGGGGTCGCGGGCGAACTTGTAGATGCCGGGCTCGCCGCCGGTGGGTGGCACCTCGGCGACGAGCTGCTCGCGCATGAGGCGGCGGTGCTCGGTGTCGTCGTTGCCGTCGTACATGGTGCGGAACTTGAACATCGTGAAGACCTGGCGGCGCAGGCCGACCCGGTCCTGCCGGAACAGGGCGGGCCCGGGGCTGGTCAGTGCGACCGCGGCGTAGGCCGCCAGCAGCAGCGGTGAGAAGAGCACGATGAGCGCGAGCGCCGCCACCGACTCCGCGAGCTGCCGCGCCGATCGCCTGGCGAGCACCTCCCCCTCGGGAACCGCGGCGAACTCAACCGTCAAGCTCGGTCACCCCCGTGACTGTGCAAGGCGTACGGATACATCGCGGTCAGTGAAAGTACGAGTGCACGCTGTCGTAGTCGGCGACCGGTTCGCAAGCCCGTGTCGCATTGCTTACACGAAAACTGACGCAACCTTCTGGTTGCGTTCAGTCCGAGATTGTGCAACCGTTGGGTTGCTACAGGAGACCGGAGTCAGGGGGAAGAGATGATCGACCACAAGGTCGGGACGCGCGAGGAGTGGCTGGCGGCGCGGCTGGAGCTGCTCGAGGCCGAGAAGGAGCTCACCCGGCGCGGCGACGCCGTGGCCCGGCAGCGGCAGGAGCTGCCGTGGGTGCGGATCGACAAGGAATACCGCTTCGACACCGAGGACGGGCCGGCGACCCTCGCCGACCTGTTCCGCGGCAGGTCGCAGCTGCTGATCTACCACTTCATGTTCGGGCCGGACTACACGGCGGGCTGCCCGTCGTGCTCCTCGATCGCGGACGGTTTCAACGGGTCCGTCGTCCACCTCGCGAACCACGACGTGACGCTGCACGCCGTGTCGCAGGCGCCGCTGGCGAAGCTGCTGGCCTACCGGGAGCGGATGGGCTGGACGTTCCCGTGGGCGTCGTCGGCCGGCAGCGACTTCAACTACGACTTCCGCGTGACGCACTCCGCCGAGGAGTGGCGGTCCGGCAGCGTGGAGTACAACTACCGGCAGATGGACGTCCGGCCGCCGGAGTCCGGGGAGATGCGCCCCGACGTGCTCGAGCTCGCCGGCGGGGTCGGCGTCGACTGGTCCACCTACCGGCAGCAGGGCCCGGGCCTGAGCGCGTTCGTGTGCGACGAGGACGGCGTCGTCCACCACACGTACTCCACCTACGAGCGCGGCGTGGACGCGATCTGGGGCATGTACCAGTGGCTCGACCGGGCGCCGCTGGGGCGCAACGAGACCGGCATCTGGTGGCGGCGCAAGGACGAGTACTGACCTTTTTCGTGGGCCGCCCGATCGCTCAGGACCGCGCCTCGTAGGCCGCCCGGCTCGCCTCGATGTGCGGGACGTGCTCCATTGCCCAGCCGGCGAGGGCGAGCGCGGGTCCGATGAGGCTCTTGCCGGTCGGGGTCAGCGTGTACTCGACGCGGGGCGGGACCTCGGCGTGCACCGTCCTGGCGACCAGGCCGTCGCGCTCCAGGTGGCGCAGCGTCAGGGTCAGCATCCGCTGGGAGATGCCCGGGATCTGCTGGTGCAGGTCGGTGAAGCGGAGCGTCCCCTGGTCGAGGGTGGCCACGATCAGCAGGGTCCACTTGTTGCAGATCTGGTCGAGGATCGCGCGGATCGTCCGGCCGCCGTCGCCCCGGATCATGCAGGTGTGCTCGTACTCGGACATGACCATCCCTTGTGCGTCACGCACACGCGTGTGCCTTTTGTAAGCCCCTCAATAGTGACGCACCATGTGGTCACTTACGACTGGTAACCATCCTGGTGAGGGGCGCACATGGAGATCGCGTACTGGATCGTCGGCGGGCTGCTCGCGGTGTTCTACCTGTACGCCGGCGGCAAGAAGATCACGCAGAGCCAGGAGCGGCTGCTGCCGATGATGGGCTGGGTCGACCGGGTCCCGATGCCGCTCGTCCGGACGATCGGCGTGCTGGAGGTCCTCGGCGCGGCGGGCCTGATCCTGCCGCGGCTGACCGGGATCGCGCCGTGGCTGGCCGTCGCGGCGGCGGCGGGTCTGGTGCTGATCCAGGTCGGCGGCATCGCGGTGCACCTGTCGCGCGGCGAGGCCCGGCTGATCGGGCTCAACATCGGTCTGCTCGTGGCCGCGGCGGCAGCCGTCTGGCTCGCCTTCTGACATCCCCACCCTCCGCGGGCGATGACGTGGCCCGTGCGCGGGTGAATCGTGGGGTGGAACGAACATGAGAAGGAGGGGACATGGCGACGTTCTCAGCGAGACACGGCGGTGCGGTTCAGAAGTCGTCGCAGGCGGCGGCGGTGCCGTTCCGGCAGACCCTGGTGCTCGGCGCGGCCACCGCGCTGTTCGGGCTCGTGGTGCTCGTCTGGCCCGGCGAGACCCTGCGGGTCCTCGGTGCGCTGGTCGGCATCTGGCTGCTCGTCGCGGGCGTGATGCGGCTCGCGGCGGCCCTGACCGACCATCAGGCGGTGGGGCGGCGACTGATGACCGGCGTGGTGGGCGCGGCGATGGTGGTGGTGGGCATCGCGTGCCTGCGCGACGTCATCGCCGGCGTGACGGCCCTCGCGCTGATCGTCGGGCTGGCCTGGCTGCTGACCGGGCTGTCGGAGATCGGCATCGGGCTGATGACGCACGGCAGGACGCGGGTGTGGCTCACGACCATGGGCGTGGCCTCGCTGGTCGTCGGGCTCGTGTTCGTCATGTGGCCGGGCGCCACGCTCACCGCGATGGTGTTGCTGGCCGGGATCAGCGCGCTGGTGATCGGGTGCGCGGAGATCGCGTGCGCCTTCGTCATGCGCCGTGACGCCGCCGCGGTCCGGCCGGTGGCCCACCCGTAAACAGCATGCACGTGCCGAGCAAGGCGGCCGCTCTCCTGTGGGGGAGCGGCCGCCGCGCTATTTCGACTCTGACTTGCGGGTGTGTGACCGGCTCGGCGTCTTCGCGGGCGTCCGCGCGTCGCCGGCCGGCTCGTCCTCCGCGTTGCCCTGCAGGACCTTCATGATCCTGGGGGCGAGCGCCTCCGCCAGGGCGGGTGCGAGCGCGTCGGCGAGCACCCCGGCGAGGGCCTCGGCTATGAGCAGCCGCTCCAGCGTCGAACCGCCCCGTGCCATGCCGCCGCCCTGTGCCATGCCGGCCCGGAGACTCTCCAGCAGGCCTCCCGGAATCGGGCCGCGGCCCCGGGCCCGGCCGGGGACCTTCGTGATCTGTCCCTGGTCGGCGCTGTCGAGAATCTCCAGGATCAGTTCGTCGATGAGCGCCTCGACCTGCTGTGGCTGGTCGGGATCGTGTGGTGTCGACGATTCAGCCGCCACGATGGTGCCTCCCTTGAAATCGGCGAATGTCCCGCCCCCGGCCGCGGTACGGCCGGGGACGGGACCGGGATGATCGGGTCAGTTGCGCGCCATCAGCGCGGCGAGCAGGAGTGGGTGCTCGACGATGTTCTTGCCCCGCCGCTTCCGCGAGGCGAGCGCGGCGAGCAGCAGCGGGTGCTCGATGATGCTGCCTTCGCTCTCCTCGCCGCGGCGTCGGGCGAGCATCGCGAGCAGCAGCGGGTGTTCGATCATGCTGCTCTCGCTCTCCTCGCCGCGGCGTCGGGCGAGCATCGCGAGCAGCAGCGGGTGTTCGATCATGCTGCTCTCGCCCTCCTCGCCGCGGCGTCGGGCGAGCGCGGCGAGCAGCAGCGGGTGTTCGATCATGCTGCCCTCGCCCTCCTCGCCGCGACGCCGAGCGAGCGCCGCGAGGAGGAGCGGGTGCTCGAAGATGCCTTCACCGCGCTCCTCGCGGCGGGACATGAGCGCGGCCAGCAGCAGCGGGTGCAGCGGGCCTTCCTCTTCGCGCTCGCTGGTCTCGGTGCGGCCACGCTCGGCAGTGGAACTGGTCATGGGTACTCCCTGATCAGCGATCCGTCGTCACGGGCCATGGCGTCGGCCCGTGCGCTTACGGGTTCCAGCATTCCGGCGGTGCGCGAGCACGCACCCCACCCGAGCGGCATGACAGTTCGTCCGGTCAGGCCGGACTGGGGCTGGCCTCGTTGTGGTGCAATCATCGGCGTGACCGTTGCGATCCTGGCCCGAGGGCAGAACACGGCGTTGCCGGTGGCGGCGTCGTACACCGTGGAAGTGAGCCACTCGGCGGGACCCGAGGTCGACCTGGTCGCGTTTCTGCTCGACGAGTCCGGCCGGGCCCCCGGCGACGAAGCGATGGTCTTCTACAACCAGCCCGGCGGGGCGGGGGCGCGGTGGCTGCCGCCGCAGACCGTCGCCGGCGTCACCCGGCACCAACTCCAGGTCACCCCGGGCGGCTGGTCGGGCTCCACGGTCCGGGTCAGGATCGGCCTGACCGTCGCCGGTGGCACCTTCGCCGCGGTGCCGGGGCTGCGCGCCTCGGTGCACGGTCCGGACGGCGAGCTGTACGGCCTCGACCTCGGCACCCCAGACGTCCAGGACGCCCTCATCGTCGGCGACGTCTACCGCCACCGCGACGCGATCAAGGTCCGCTGCGTCGGCGACGGCTTCACCGACGGCCTGCGCGGCCTGGTCACCGACGCCGGCCTGACGGTCGACGAGGAGCCCGCGCCCCCGGCTTTCGCGCCCCCACCGTCCTCGGCCGCTCCGGCCGCGGCTCCGGTTGGTTTCGCGCCGCCACCGCCTGCTCCGGCCGCGGCTCCGGTTGGTTTCGCGCCGCCGCCACCGTCGGCGGGCCCGTCGCCTGCGGCGCCGGCCGTCGGCCTCACGAAGGCCAAGCAGATCAGCCTCGCCAAGCCCGCGCCCGGCGCGTCGAACGTCGACCTGCGCAAGTACGCCGTCGCCGTCTCCCTCGTCAAGAGCGGCCTCGACGGGCGCACGTTCCGCGTGGTGCTGGCCATCGACTGCAGCGGCTCCACGAAGAAGCTCTTCCGCAGCGGCGTCATGCAGCGCTCCCTGGAGCGGATGGTCGTGATCGCCGACCTCCTCGACGACAACGGCGAGATGGAGGTGTGGTTCTTCGGCGACTTCCCGGTCCGCTCCGCCCCGGTCCGCGTCGCCGACGCCCACGACTACCTCGACCGCCTGGCCGCCGACAAGAAGCGCGCCGAGGGCGGCAACTTCGAGCCCCGCGTCATGAAGGAGATCCTGGACTGGACCGCCGCCGAGCCGTCACCCCACCCGACGCTCGTGCTGTTCTGGTCCGACGGAGGAGTCCACGCGGAGAAGCAGATCACCGAGTTGCTGGTCCGTTCGAGCGACCGCCCCGTGTACTGGATGTTCCTCGGCCTCGGCGTGGCCGACTACGGCGTCCTCGCCCGCCTCGACAACGTCCGCGGCGGCCTGGTCGACAACGCGGGCTTCATCCCGATCGACGACATCGACCAGTTCTCCGACGACGACCTGTACGGCCAGATCTTCGGCTTCGTCAGCCGCTGGCACACCGCCGCCGCGGCGGCCCGCATCCTGCCCTCATGAGGCGAACCGTAAGCACCCGGTAAGCACGCGGAGGCTGGCCGCGCGGAACGGGTGGCCGGTTCACTGAAGCGCATGAGATGGAAGCTGGCCGTCCCGGCCGTCGTCCTCGTCGCCGTGCTGGGGTTCGGCCTGTACTGGTTCGCGCCGTGGCGCCTGTTCACCGACACCACCGTCCACGAGGCCCTGACGGCGCCGACCGGGCCGACCGCGACGGGCCAGGCGCAGGGCGGCGCCGTCGCGACGCAGAGCGGCACCGCGGCGCCGGTCGTCGTGGCGCCGGTCGTCGTGGCCAGCGGCACGTTCGTCACGCACGAGCACGAGACGTCGGGGACGGCGCGGCTGGTCCGGGCGGCCGACGGCACCCACCGGCTGGAGATCGCCGGGCTGAGCACCTCCGACGGGCCGGACCTGCGCGTCTGGCTCACCGACCAGCCGGTCGTCGCGGGCAAGGCCGGCTGGTCGGTCTTCGACGACGGCAGGTACGTCGAGCTGGGCAGGCTGAAGGGCAACAAGGGCGACCAGGCCTACGCGATCCCCGCCGGCACCGACCTCGCGAGCCTGCGCTCCGTGACGATCTGGTGCAAGCGCTTCTCCGTGTCGTTCGGGGCGGCGCAGCTCGCCTAGGCTGCTCAGTTGTGACGATCCGGGTGCTCATCGCCGACGACCAGCCGATGGTCCGCGACGGGCTGCGGCGGATCCTCGGCGCCGAGCCCGACCTGGACGTGGTCGCGGAGGCGGCCGACGGGGTGGAGGCGCTGCGGCTGGCCCGCGAGCTCGCCCCCGACGTGGCGCTGCTCGACATCCGGATGCCACGGATGGACGGGCTGACCGTCACCCGGCACCTCGCCGGCGGCCCGACCCGGGTCGTCGTGGTGACCACGTTCGACCTCGACGAGTACGTGTACCCGGCGCTGCGCGACGGCGCGTCCGGCTTCCTGCTGAAGCGGTCCGGCCCGGCGCTGCTGGTCGAGGCGGTCCGCGCCGCGTACGCCGGGGACAGCCTGATCAGCCCGTCGATCACGGTGCGGCTGCTGAAGCACGTCACGGGACCCCGCCCGGCCCGGCCCGCGCCGGTCGAGGCGCTGACCGAACGGGAGCTGGAGGTGGCCGCCCACGTCGGGGCGGGCCGGACCAACGCGGAGATCGGTGCCGAGCTGTTCATCTCCGCCGGCACGGTGAAGACCCACGTCGCCGCCATCCAGCGCAAGCTCGGCGTCCGCAACCGCGTCGGCATCGCCGTCTGGGCCTGGGACACCGGCACCGTGGCGTGACAGGCCCGCGCCGGCGCGTCAGGTGACGAGCCGGTCGGCCCAGGTGGACGGGTCGAAGGGGGCGCGGGCCACCCGGATGCCCTCGGCGATCGTCAGGAGCGCCGGGCTCGTGTACGTGCCGGTGCCGGCGATGTGGATCCGCAGGTCATCGACGTCGGGGAACTCGACGGAAGGGCGGAACCGGTCGTCGGTGAAGACGGCCGCGGGGCGGCCGCCGATGGTCAGGGTGGGTGCGGCCGAGGTGGCCGACAGGCCGACGCGCATCATCGAGATCTCGGCGCGGTCGACGGTGTTCTCGCCGGCCCAGAGGGTGGCGAAGAGCAGGCGGCCGGGGAGGTCTTTGCCGGCGAGGGTGGTCTCGCAGCCGAGCAGTCCGGCGCCGGCCGGGAGGGCGGTGAGCTGGACGGGCGCGGCGCAGCGCAGCGTGACGTCCAGGCGGACGCGGGCCTTGATGCGCGCGGCGTCGGCGGTGGCGGCGTCCTCGGCGAAGAGCTGCGCCCACACGCCGGGGACCGGCTGCCAGCGCTGGTAGTAGAAGCGCTGCATGGGGCCGGAGGTGAAGACGAAGAGGCCGTCGCCCCGGTCGGTGGCGGTCGGCAGGTGGCCGGCCGGGTCGCGGTTCTCGTCCTCCAGGAGCCGGTCGAGGAGGGCGGTCGTCTTCGCCAGGGACACCTTGTAGGTCGCGCCGTCCCGGGCGAACTCGATCGTCTCGGCACCGCCGGTCGAGCGCCACGTGGTGTACGGGGACACCACGCTCCACTCGTCGACGGTGAAGTGCAGCAGGGTCGGGTCGGTGCCGATCCTCGACGGGTCGGCGGGCACCGCGACCGCGGGCAGGCCGGGGACGGACCAGCCGCCCGGCGGCGGGAACCTGGTCCAGTCGACGCCGACGCTCTGGGACGCCTGCGCGGCCGGGCCGGGCACGCCCGGGGACCGCGAGACGGTGACCGCGCCGGCGGCGGCGACGACCGCCACGAGCGCGACGCCGCGCACCGCATAGGCGCGGGCCCGCAAGCGGCGGCCCCGGCGGGCGGCGGCGTCGGCGAGGGCGGACGTGTCGACGACGTCGCCGTCGTGGGCGCCGAACGTGGCCGCCAGGTCCTGCTCGAGCTGGGTGCTCATGAGACGCTCCGGGAGGAAGAGGGCTGGTGACGGGCGCGCAAGGTGGTGAGGGCGCGCATCGCGGTGGTCCGGACGGTGACAGCCGAGCAGCCGAGGATCTCCGCGATCGCGACGTCGTCGAGGTCCTCGTAGTAGCGCAGGACCAGGACCGCCCGCTGGCGCACCGGCAGGGCGAGGACCATCCGCCACAGGGCGTCCCGCTCGGCCACCGCCACCCCGATGTCAGGGGCGGCGGTGGGCGACGCGACCAGGGCGACGGTGACCTCGCCGCTGGAGCGACGGCGCCACCAGGAGGTGTTGGCGTTGACCAGCATCCGGCGGACGTAGACGTCGGGGCGCTCCGCCGCCGACACCCGCCGCCACTGCACGAACGCCTTGGCCAGGACCTCCTGGACCAGGTCGTCGGCCCGGTGCTCGTCGCCGGTCAGCAACCGGGCGAAGCGCACCAGGGCCGCGCCCCTGCTGTGCACGAACTCCTCGAACGTCACCCCCAACAGACGCTTCCACGGCCGCCGAATGTTCTGACGGTCCGGAAGAAGAACACGATTCCCAGCAGCGCCAGCGCCGAGGCCGCGACCAGAGCCGGCGGCGGGCCGCCCGAGGGCAGGGCACCCATGAAGTCCACCGCCGCGACGTCGTTGATCAGCATGTACCAGAGGATCGTGTAGACCGCCTGGAAGGTGCGTGCGGCGCCGGTGAGGGTGCCGAGGGCCAGGGCGAGCGCCGGGATGAACAGCGCGCCGGCCGTCCACGCCGCGAGGCCCGCCAGGTCCGCCTCGACGGCCATCCGGATCGCCGGTGGCGCGGCGGTGCCGGCCGTCAGCAGTACACCCGCGGCGAACTCGGCGAGAAGGCGCCGGCGCGGACCGGGATACGCCGCGAGGATCGCCCCCGCCTCGCGCCGGGTGCCCAGCCGCGACCACAGGATCACCGGCCAGATCCACACGACGGCGAGCACGGAGCCGGGATCGACCGGGGAGGCGAGCCCCAGCAGGGCCAGCAGCACCGCACCGGTCCACCACCACCATGGCGTGCCCCGTAGCAGGACGCGGAGCTCGGCGAACGGCAGCCGCACCGCGGACCCGGTCACCACGGCCGGCGTCTGCGGGAGTCCCTTGTAGACGGTCCTCGGCTCGCCGGCGGAGACCGCCGTGGCGGGGCCACGGGCCGCGATGTCGAAGCGGTGGAACCACAGCGCCGGCAGCAGGGCCACGGCCACCGCGAGCAGGGTCAGCGCGACCCGGCCGGCCACGAACGGCGGATCCAGCGGCAGGCCCGGCCAGTCGAACGTCCGAAGTGGAGCGTCCACGTACATCAGACCCAGGCCGAACGAGTCGGACGTCGCCGGCATCGTGCCCGCCAGCTGCGATACACCGATCCCGCCGAGCGGCGCCGACGCGGACTGGCCGCCGATGGCGCCGACCATCCACACGAAGCACCACAGGATGTTGCCGAAGCCGGAGCGCAGCACTGGCGTCGCGTCCCACAGCAGCGCCGCGGCGGCCGTCACGGCCAGCATCGGCAGCGCCAGGAACACGAACGGCGTGAGCAGCCCCACGAGGTCGACGGTCCGCGACTCGCCGCGCAGGAGCTGGAGCGCGAGCGCGGTGACGGCGAGCGTCGCCGCCATCGAGCCGAGCACCAGCAGGTTGCTGGCGAACTTACCGGCCAGGTACACCGGCGTGCGCAGCGGCGACGCCGCGAGCAGCTGGCCGACCCCGGTGCGGACGTCGCGGGCGACGGCGTCGCGGACCAGGTAGAACCCGACGAACGTGAGCCACAACGCGCTGGTCAGGGCGGTCACCAGGCCGACATAGGCGCTGGTGTAGGTGCCGCGGAAGCCGCCGGCGTCGAGCACCACCCAGCGGGCGTCGGTCGGCGGCACCGCCAGCCAGCCCAGGCCGACCGCCGAGATCAGCATCACGAGGTACGCGGGGCGGCGCACCCGCTCGCGGAAGTCGGCGACCGCGAGCCCGATGACGGCGGTCACCGGGTCACCGCCAGGTAGGCGTCGGAGAGGTCCGGCGCGACGGGGGTGGCGTCCGGGGCGGGGCGCTGCGTGGCGAGCACCCGGACCCTGACGTGGCCGCCGGTGCGGATCTGCCTGGTCACCGGCATGCGCTGCTGGACGCCCGGCAGGTCGGCGGGGGCGACCGGCAGCTCCCACACGTGCCCCGCGACGCTGCGCACCAGGTCGCCGGGGTCGCCGTCGAAACGGATCCGGCCGGCGGCCACGACGACGATCCTGGTCGCGACCGACTCGACGTCGGAGACGATGTGGGTGGACAGCAGCACGGACCGGTCCGCGGACAGGTCGCTCAGCAGGTTGCGGAAGCGCACCCGCTCCTCGGGGTCGAGGCCCGCGGTCGGCTCGTCGACGACGATGACCCGCGGGTCGGCGAGCAGCGCCTGCGCGATGCCGACCCGGCGCAGCATGCCGCCGGAGTAGCCGCCGAGGGGGCGCTTCGCGGCGTGGGCGAGGTTGACGAGGTCGAGCAGCTCGCCGACGCGGGCGCGGGCGGAGCGGTGCGAGAGGCCGCGGACCGCCGCCAGGTAGGTGAGGAACTCATGGCCGGTCAGGTGCGGGTACACGCCGAAGTCCTGCGGCAGGTAGCCGAGCGCTCTTCGCAGCGGGGCGGGCCTGGCGACCGCGTCGGCGCCGTCGAAGCGGACCTGCCCCCGGGTCGGCCGGGTGACCGTCGCCGCGATGCGCAGCAGGGACGACTTGCCCGCGCCGTTCGGCCCCAGCAGCCCCACCAGGCCGGGCCCGAGCCGCAGCGTCAGGCCGTCGACCGCGCGCTTCTGCCCCTTGTAGACCTTGGTGATGTCGATCAGCTCAAGCATGGGTCCAGCCTCGCGGTCGCACGTGGTGGGCACATCTGCCGAACGGGAGAGACGGCGCCCCCCATTTGGGGGTGGGATGTCGTAGCCTGTTGCCGCTTCCACGGGAGGAATGAACCATGGCCATCTCGGCTCAGCAGCAACAACAGGCCGCGCAGCTCACCCCCTGCCGGTTCTGCAACAACGTCCCGACCGCGCAGACCAAGTTCCGCGGGCACCGGGGCCTGATCATCATGATGCAGTTCCGTCACGTCGACGGGCCGTTCTGCCGCGACTGCGGCATGGCCACGTTCCGCGAGATGACGTCGAAGACCCTCATCCAGGGTTGGTACGGCTACGGCTCGTTCTTCATCACGCCGTTCGTCGTGCTCTGGAACATCATCAACCGGCGCAAGGTCGCGAACCTCGCGCCGCCGCAGCCCTCGCCGTACGGCGGCGCCCGCCAGCCGATGAACCCGGGCAAGCGGCTGCTCGCCCGGCCGATCAGCATCATCGGGCTGCTCATGCCGTTCATGCTGGTCTTCGCCGCCATCCTGCTCATCACACTCACCAGCGACGCGTGACCTGACCGGCTGGCAGGTGACAGGTCACCTGCCAGCCGTCGCCCCGCGGCCCCGCGTGCAGCTCGCCGCCGAGCGCCTCGACCCGCTCCCGCAGGCCGGCGAGCCCGCTCCCGCCACAGTCCCTCACCGCCGTCGATCCGCTGCGGTCGTTGACGATCACCAGCCCGACCCGGCCGTCCGCGACGCTCACGGTCACCGTCACCTCGGTCGCGGCCGGGGCGTGCCGGCGGACGTTGGTCAGCGCCTCGATCACCACGTGATAGGCCGCCTTCGAGGCCTCGGCCGACATCGCCGGGATTTCCGTCATGTACAGGTGTGCCTCGGCGGGACCGGTCGCACCGAAGCGCTCCACCACCTCCGGCAGGTCCCTGACGCCCAGGACGCGCTGCGACGCGGGCCCCCGCAGCGCGTTGACCATCCGGTCCATCCCGTCCAGGGCGCGCAGGCCGGCCGCCTCGATCTCCGGCAGGCCCGCCGCCTGCGCCGCGATCACGATCCCGGTGACCTCGTGCGCGACCAGGTCGTGCAGGTCCCTGGCCAGGTCGAGCCGGTGCGCGCGGCGGGCCCGCTCCTCCGCCTCGCGCCTGCGGTGGTCGCCGAGCCGCAGGTACAGCCCGGCGCCGGCCACGCACACCGTCGCCCCGAACGCGCCGCTCACCAGCAGCACCGACGCCTCGACCCGGTCGCCCGGCACGTGCAGCGACATCCGCAACGGCAGCGCCGTCATCGCCACCCCGACGGCGACCGCGGCGGGCGCGGGCGCCCGCCGGGCGAGCACCACCAGCAGGACCCCCAGCCCCACGAACTCGAACGGCGCCCACAACGCCGCCGGCTCCGGCGCCCCCCGGTACACCACGTCGGCGAGCACCGACCCTGCGGCGACAGCCATCGCGGGCCGCGGCGCCCGGGCGAGCGCCGCGACAGCGACGACGGCGAGCGCGGCCGCCCCGGCCACTACCCCCGCGCCCCCGGTCCGCGGCAGCGCGCACAACCAGAGCGCCCCGACCGGCAGCACCAACAGGACCAGCAGGAGCACCTTCGCCCGTTGTCCGGGCCCGGCCCACCCCTCCCGCTGCCGGCCCATAGCAAGCGAGAATAGTGCTTCGCGCGAGGCGTGATGCCGTACTTCATCGTGCTGCTGCTGACGCCGATCTGCGTGGCGATCGCACTCCACCGCCGCTTCCCGGACGGCCCCACCGAGGACGCGCCGCTGCGCCTCCTGCGCTGGACGGCCGGTCTGGTCTCCCCGCAGCGGGCCGAGTTCGGCGAGCTCGCCCACCTCGACGGTCGCTGGGCCCGGCTGCGCTTCGCGCTCGGCCGCACCGGCGCCGCCGCGTGCTGCGGGATCGACGCCACCTCCACCGACCCCGCCCTCGTCGAGGCGTGGTGCCGTCAGGCGGGGGAGCGCGCGGTGACCGAGGCCCGGCTGCAGCTCGCCGAGCTGATCGAGCTGGTCGAGGACCGCACGCACCGCGTCACGTCGACCTTCCTGAACTGCCACACACCCAACGAAGCCGCCCGGCGCGAGCTGCTGGACTTCCTGGCGCCGCCTTCGACACGGGACTGGCGGCCTGCGACACACCATGAACCTCAGCGCAGCTCCTCCGCCAGGCCGCCGCACCAGCTCAACGAAGAGGTGGCGGCGCACCTCGACAAGGTGGCCAGGAAGGCTAGTGGCACGCGAGATCAGGAAGAACGTGCCATAAGCCTGTGACCTGGTGCCCCCGGCAGGATTCGAACCTGCGACACACGGTTTAGGAAACCGTTGCTCTATCCCCTGAGCTACGAGGGCGCGGTGCACAGTGTACCGACGCCCACGCTGACCTGCGTCGCCATATCCCACCCCGGCGTGGCGCCGGTGCGTTCGGGCTGGTGGGACCGGCGCTCGATCACACAATCGGCGTTTGCGATGGGTGGGTCCGGCCGGTATGCCCGGTTGGCTCGCCGTGACCCTGGGTGGTTCGCTTCGCCGAGCACTCGTCGAGATCCTGCGGCGGGCCGGGCGGGTCCTTGGAACTGAATATAAGCCCGGCTTATACTCGGAGGATGTGGGATGTCAGGCTGCATCCGGACGTCGAGGCGTGGTTCTTGGAGCTGTGTCGTGTCGCCCCGATCACTGCTGACCTGGTCGCCGAGGCGATCGACGTTCTTACTGAGCAAGGGCCAGCGCTCGGTCGGCCACTGGTCGATCGGCTCAAGGGCAGTCTGTACCAGAACATGAAGGAGCTGCGGCCGGGTTCAGCCGGCCGCTCCGAGGTTAGGATGATCTTCGCGTTCGATCCGGCGCGCGAGGCGATCTTTCTGGTGGCCGGGGACAAGTCCGGGCAGTGGCAGACGTGGTATCGCAATGCGATCCCGCTTGCGGACACTCGGTACGCCGACCATCTCGCGGCGCTGAAAGAGGAGGGTCAGTCGTGACCGAGGCTTCGAACTGGCAGGACGTGAAGGCAAAGGCTCGCGCCGCTGATCCGACCTGGGACAGCGCCGAGCGGGTTGCTCGCCGCCAGCAGATGCGAGAGCAGATGCTGGCCTCAGTCAGCGGTGCTCAACTGGCTGAGATCCGCAAGCAGCTTGGCGTGACGCAGGTTCAACTGGCTGAAGCGACCGGGCTGACGCAGGCGCGCATCAGCCAGATCGAGAACGGCGACGCCGTCGGCCTGGAGACACTGCGGGCCTACGTGGTCGGGCTCGGTGGCCAACTCGACATCGTCGCCCGCATCGGCAACATCCAGCTCAACGTGGCCTGACTGGGCGGCCTTCCAACTGGCAGTAACCGATGCGCATGGCGGCCGACCAGCCCCGTGCGGCAGCACCTGCTCGCCGCCTCATTGTTAGTCCGTCGGCTGCTGTCCGGGTGGCAGAAGGCGACGTTTTCGTAGTCGAGGACATCTGCGAGAGCTGGACGGAGTTGGCGTGCAAGGAAGGAGGATTCATGACCGAGTTCCACGACTGGGAGGATATTCGCGCAGACCTCGACGACGGAGACAGCGAAGCGTTGGCCGCGGAACGGGCACGGACCGAAGCATGGATCAGCGCTGTCGAGGGCTTCGACGAGCTGACCGCCGAACGGAATCAGTCCGTTGCGCAAGCCGCCGCCTCCGTGCGAGCTGAAGGGCTCACGATCAGCTCAGACGCTGAGGCGATCATGGAGCGCTGGGCTCGCGGTGAACTCAGGACGACCCAGATGCGAGAGTTGGTTCGGCAGCTCCACACCACATGACCGTCGACCCATACAGCGACCCGGCCTCCGGGGTGCTCCGCAATCGGTTCGGTATCACCGACCCGGACCGTCTCCGCGTTGTGGAGGCCGACCTGACCGCAGCAGCGTTGGCGGACCTCGGCACCCGGATCCTGCCCGGCGGCTACGATCTCATCCACCTGCGCCTGTTCCACGCAGAGATCTTCGGTGATCTGTACCCGTGGGCGGGTGAGATTCGAACTGTGGGCATCGCCAAGAGCGATCCCTTCTGCCTGCCGCAGATGCTGGCCTGGGTAAGCGGCGCTCAACTGATTGACATTCGCCAGCGGCTCGGCGTGACGCGAGCAGACGGTTGATGCTTTTTCACCCGTGGGCGAGTCCTATTGCTGCCGCGCCTGAGCGCTCATCGAGCCAGGAGGTGCCGGAAGGCGTTCTTCGGAGTGGTGTGGGTGCGGTACAGCGGGCTGCACGGCGTGCCGGCCAGCCATGCCTCCAGGTCGTCGAGCTCCCGTCCCTTGCGGTGTTCGGCGAGGAACGTGAACTCGGTCATGATCCCGACGACGCTGCGGTTGGCGGTCGGGGCGATCCGTCGGTTGCTCATATGTTCGACCTCGGCAGCGACCAGCTCGTTATCAGCGCCGTACGCAGCCATGATCGCGGCGATGCGGTTGGCGGCACGGGAGAGCGCGGTGGCGGCGGGTGCGAGCGGAAGAAGGATCGGCAGCAGGGCCGTCTCGTTGACCAGCAGTAAAACGTCTGGTCGCCACGCGAACCGAGTGGCGTACCACTCGCCGAGCGCGGTGGTCGACTGCTCACCCGCGTGCTGGTCTGGCGCGCCTATTCGGTCGCGGAGCTTCTTGGTCGCGCGCACGATCATCACGGCGAAATCATGGCAGTGGCGTGGCGACGTCCTTCGCCGAGTACTCGTTGAGCGCCGATCAAACGTACGTACTGTCAACCGAAGTGGATACACGGAGGCTGCTGTGACCAGGAAGCTCATCGACATCGACCTGGACGCGCTGGTGGAGGCAACAGCGCTGCTCGGGACGAAGACGCCGAAGGACACCATCAACACCGCGCTCCGTGCGGTTGCTGCCGTCCACTGTCGTGCCAAGGCGCTGGATGAGCTGACCGAGATCGCCGCCACCGGCGCGTTCGATCACCTGCTTGACAAGGGGAACTACCGGCCGTGAGCGCAGTCCGGTTCCTTGCCGACACGAGTGCCGTCGAGCGTCTGCTGCGCAACCGCGGGTGCAGGAGCTGTGGCAACCGCCGCTGCGGGTTGGCGTCAGCTCGTGGCGGCGACCGCTGAACTGTCCGACCTGTCGCTGCTGCATTACGACCACGACTTCGAAACGATCGCGCGGACGACTCAGCAACTAACCACCTGGCTGGCGGCTCCCGGCGCGATCGACTGATTCGGGCATCGGCTTCCACGCGTGTGGTTACGTGGTGGGGCCTGGCACTTGCTCGTCCGCGATGTGGGCGGCGTGGAGCAGGGTGCGCCCGCTGCCGGCAGCAACCTCGCCCAGCTCCACGGTGGGATCGTTCGGGTCGAAGGTGGCTTCCTCCGCCCACCGCGTCGTGGTCTCGTCGGCGCCGATCGGCGCAGGGGCGCAAGCGGCATGCGGTTCCGAGGTCATCGGTGGCTTCTCTCGATCAGGTTTGGGCCTGCTCAACTGGCTGTGCTGACGTACAGGCCGGCGCGTTCCAGGCGGTCCAGCAGGCTCTGCTTGCGGGCGTGCTCCTGGCACAACTGGTGGATCCGGCCGCGGAACGTCTTGCGTTGGCCGTCGCGCTCACTGAGTGCCTTCAGGTCGGCCAGCAATGCGACTGCTGCGTCGTACTCCTTGGGTTTCTTGGTCGCGATCAGGTCCGCAACTCGCTGCCACGCGCGTTCCGGGTCGGCGGCCAGCTCGTCAAGACGCTGCTCGCGGGCCGCTGCGGCCGCTGCTGCCCGGCGTGCCTGGTCGGCCGCCTTGCGCTCCTGTTTCTGCCGCTCCCGTGCTGCCCAACGAATCTCCGCGCCGGCCAGCAACTCGCCCACCGTACGGCCGCCGCCTGCAGTCTTGACGGCCGCGCCACCGCCGTACCGGCGCAGCAACTCGGCGCGAAGGTGTGCGCCGTCGCCGCGCAGCAGCCGCACGATGGCCTCGTCCTTGTCGGCCGTCGGCAGGTGCTTCACCCATTTGGCGAGCGCCGCTTTGGAGGGCGCCGTCGTGGTCAGCGGCGCGCTGGCCTGGGCGGCTGTTTCGAGCAGGTCCTCGTCCAGGCGGAGGAAGCCGGCGAGGCTGCGCAGCGGACCCGACAGCGTCGCCAGGCCGGGCGGTATCGGCGGCTCCAGCGAGTCCTCGTCCAGCTCGTGGTTCTGCACGCACAGCAGCCAGGCCAGGTAGAGCATGCGGGTGTCGCCGGCGGCCAGCTCCGCCCGGACAGGGACGATCGAGGCGAGAGCAGCCTCTTCCTCCCACCACTCCTCGTCGCCGTCCTCGTCCTCGCTGTGCAGGTCGAGGATCACATGCTCGCCTGCGACGAATGATGATGCGGCGTCACCCACGCAGTACGTCGCCGCGAGCGCCGGGTCCAGCAGTGATCTCGGCAGCCGTAGTGCGATCCGGCGGGTGCCCCAGTTCGCCAGGTACAGGTGGGCGTCGAAGTACCGCTGCATCCAGTCGCGGGGATCGGCCTTCAGGTCGCCCCACTCGTAGGTGTTGACGAAGCTCGACGCGCTGATCCGGCCACGGGTCGACACCGCCCGCAGCTCGTTCTGCTCTGTGGCGGTCAGCGGCCGGTCGATCGCCACGAACTCGTAGTACTGGTACTCGCTCACGGGTCATCCACCCCAGTGCCGGTAGGCCTCGATCCACTCCGAACCGTCCGGCGGCGGATCCGGCAGCGGGAGGTCGAGGATCGCGATCGCCTGCCGCTCACGACCCCGGTGGCAGATCGCCACGATCCGGTCGTCGGCCAGGTCCACCTTCCGGACCGTGACCTCGACGCCGAGGACCTGCGTCGTGAACGGCAGTGCGAGGTTGTCTTCGATCATGGTGTACAGGCCGGTCAACTGCTCATCTTCGTTGTAGCAGTCGACGGTCGCGTCTTCGACCAACGCATCGAGTTCTTTCCGGCTCAGCGAACCCACCGCCGGAGGATAGCGGAGACCATCGGTAGCGGTGATGAAGCGCGTGCGACGATCCTGCCATGGGCGCCGACGTGACGGTGGAGAGCGAGCTCGCCCGGCTGCGCCGTGAACTGGAGCGTTTGCGAGCGGAGAACGTCCGCCTGTCGCGGCTGCTGGACCTGCGGGGTCAGGACACCGCTCCGGCGCCCGAGCAGCTGTCCGCAGCCGTCGCACCGCCGGGCCTGGTCCATATGGCGTCGCCGGTGGCGGACAAACTGGCCCTGTACGCCGACCGGTTCCGGGCCCGGGCCGACGTGTACGCGGTGCGTTGGGAGAACAACCCGAACCGGCACGAACGGATGGATGCCCGCGGTCGCCGGCGGCTGGCGTAAGGGAGCCGATCGGAGCGCTGCCACGTATCTCCCGCTCACCGCCGACGTCCTCTCGGCGCACCTGGCAGGCCCCGGGTGCCGCGGGGTCCGGGCATTCACCTAGCGTGGTCGGCTATGCATGGCGCGAACGAGCTGCCCGATGTCGATGAAGCTGCCGACGACGGAACGGTCCGTTTGACAGGGGCTGAGGCGCTGGCCAACGTGCTTGCCGTGCTGCAGCTGTGCGGCGCGGGCAAGCTGCGCTGCAGCGAGAAGACCCAGCGGCCGTCCGCCGCCACCGTTGCGGGGGTGGCCGAGGTCCTGGCCGGCGGGGACTTCTACCCCACGGAGCCGATCGCGGCGTTCGCCTGGCCGCTGCTGATCCAGGCCGGCGGGCTCGCCGAACTGGCCGGCGGCAGGCTGCAGTTGACCGCGAAGGGTCGCGCCGCGTTGGGCCGGCCGCCGGCCGAGACGATCCGTGCGCTGTGGCGCTCCTGGGTCGGTAAGGCGGTCATCGACGAGCTGAGCCGGGTCGAGCACATCAAGGGCCAGCGCACCGCCAACACGCTGACGTCGGCGAAGACCCGTCGGCAGACGGTTGCCGCGGCGCTGTCCAGTTGCCCGGTCGACGAGTGGGTGGCGATCGACGACCTGTTCGACAGGATGCGACGCGGCGGGCTGTCGCCGACGGTGGCCCGCAGCGACCGGGCGTTATGGCGGTTGTACCTCACCGATCCGCAGTACGGCAGCCTGGGCTACGCCGGGTTCGCGGACTGGCCGATCCTGGAGGGCCGGTACACCCTGGCTGTGCTGTTCGAATACGCCGGCACGCTGGGCATGTTCGACCTGGACTACACCGACCCGGCCGGCGCCCGGGATGACTTCCGCGGCAACTGGGGCACCGACGAACTGGGGTATCTCAGCCGCTACGACGGGCTGCGGGCGGTGCGGCTCAACGCCCTGGGCGCGTACGCCCTGGGCCTGACCGACCGCTACCAGGCGCCTCCGGCGGATGCGGTGGTGGCCGGAGCGTTGAAGGTGCTGCCCAACCTCGACATCGTGGTCACCGGCGAGCTGCCGCCGGCCGACGGGCTGATGCTCAACGCGTATGCGCAACGCACCGCGGACCGGGTCTGGGCACTGCGCGAGGCGACCCTGCTGGCCGCGCTGGACGCCGGCCGCAGTCTCGATCAGCTCCGCGAGTTCCTGGCCGTCCGCGCGACCCACGAGTTGCCCAATTCGGTGACCACCCTGCTGGCCGACGTCGCGGCCCGTGCCGGGCGGCTTCGCAACCTCGGTGTGGTCCGCCTGGTGGAGTGCGCCGACCCGGCGCTCGCCGTCCTGATCGCGGGTGATCGGCGGCTGCGTGGCCTGTGCCAGCCGGTCGGCGACCGGCACCTCGCCGTGGCCGTGGACCGGGAGCCGGAGTTCCGCAGGGCGCTACGGGCGCTGGGCCACGTGCTGCCCAGCGACACCCCGGCCTGAACTGAGGATGTTGGCCGGCTGCCGGGTAGGCGTGGTGCGGAACCTCCGCACCAGCCAGGCGACCGCCCTACCGGGGCTCAGCCTGCGGGACATTGCCGGTAACGGCTGATGATTGGTGTGGACGCCACCCGGTCGCGACCCTGCTCGTCGGAGGCGGCCCGTGCCCTGCCGGTTCGACGTGAACGTGTGCCGGGGGCCGTGGCGATGCCCATGGACTAAGCTATTAGCTAACCGGGAGGTGTGGGTATGTCCGCGGAGGCCGCGCACTTCAACATGCATGAGGCCAAGACGAACCTGTCAAGGATCATCGAGCGTGTGGAGCGCGGGGAGGAGATCATCATCGATCGGGCGGGCACGCCGGTGGCGAAGGTCGTGCCCTTGGTGCGCCGGGTCAACCGCACCGCCATCGGCTCACTCGCAGGTCAACTGGACCTTAGCGGTGACTGGGACTCGCCCCAGACCAACGCGGAGATCGCCGCCGACTTCGGGATCGGCGGATGAGCCTGCTGCTGGACACCCACGTCGCACTGTGGGCCATCACGGGCGACCCCACGCTGGGGCAGGACTTCCTCGATCGCCTGCGCCACGACCCGGACATCTTCTTGTCCCCGGTCAGCCTGTGGGAGATCACCATCAAGCAGTCCACCGGAAAGCTGGCCGGGCCGCCCGACCTGGCGGAGCTGGTCCGTGACATGGGATTCCGCGAACTGCCCGTCACGCACGTCCATGGGATCGCCGCCGGCCGTCTTCCCCCGCACCACCGTGACCCGTTCGACCGGATGCTTGTGGCTCAGGCCGCCACCGAAGGGTTGACCCTGGCCTCCCGAGACGCATCCGTGGCGCCGTACGAGGTGGACATCCTCAAGGTATGACAGGGCTTGCGCGACGATCCCGCCGTAGAGACTGACGTCGTGGCCGGACTTTCAGGCACCGCTGCGAAACCGCGCTGACATACCGAGAAGACGTGCGCTGCGGTAGCCGCTAACAGGTCGAATCTCGTCACGTTCATACTGCCGCAGCGGATACGGCTGCCGTTTCCGGCGCCGATCGACGGAAGAGTTGCGGCCAGTCATGCGCTGGCTGGTCGTGCGGTCTGCGGTGATAATTCAGCAGCCGGAGGAGGCTGATCGATGACGGACGTGGACGACAGCACATTCGAGGTTGAACTCGTCGAGGTGGACGCCGCGCGTGACATCGAGAAGGCGGTCAGCGCTCGGCATTCGATCGCTCGGAAGTACGTGCTGCGCCTCCGCCGCCGGCATCCGGATGCAACGCCTGCCGAATTGATCCAATTGCTTGAGCGCCAGTACGTCGCTGCCATCAGCACTGCGGGGGCCGTCATTGCCGCCGGGGCGATCGTGGCGGATGTCGGAATCGCGCTGATTCCCGTGGCGGGAGCTGCTGCGGCCGGTGCCAAGAGCGCGAGCAAGCAGGCGGCGAAGAAGGCCGCCAAGGAGGCCGCGAAGGTCGCCGCCAAGGAAGCCACGAAGGCGGCTGCCAAGAACGCGGCGCTCGGCGTGGCGAGGACGGGAGCTCAGCGGGTCGCGGCGCTGCTCCCGGCGGGTGATGAGCAGTTGCAGTTCGAGATCACCGCGATCTTCGGGCTCGCCATCGCTGACATCCACGGCAAGCACCTCGACAAGGACCAGGCGCACGCCCTGGTGTACGGACTGTCGAACGAACGCGTCAGCCAGCAGCAGATTGCGGCGATGGCGACTGACCTGGCAAGTGTGTCGACGGGTGGTGCCGTTGGCGTCGGACACGCGATTGCCGCCGGTCGGGGCGATTGGTCGCATTGGGCGAACACGCTTGCGGACATGCTCCCTGGAGGCGCGGCTCAAAGCCTTGTTCGCACCATGCAGACGGGCCAGCTGGATACCTTACGCATGAACTTGAGCGGGAAGCAGCAGGCGACGATCGAATACGGTGTCGGTGCCCTGGCCGGGGGAGTGACGCGGTTCCTGTTCGGCCGGCAAGTGGTCGAAGCTGCTCGGGTCGCGTTCGCGGATCCCCCGGACACGTTCCCGGCGCATTTGGCCATTCCGGTGAAGGTGAAGCGCGAGGACGAGGACGGCAACGCCGAGCCGAACCGGGCGCTCGCCGCCCTGGAAGGCGCCGCGAAGGCGACGGGAAGCTGGCTCTCCGGCGCCGCAAGCGCAGCCGGTTCGGGGGTGGCGACCGCAGCGGGCGCTGTGTCGCGTCCGTTCAGAAGCGTCGACCTGGACGGCGATGGCATCCCGGATACGCCGCAGGCGCTGACCGCGGTGAAGAGTGTGGGCGGAGCGATCGCCGGCGCAGCCGGCACGGTCGGTGGAGCAGCCGTTTCGCTGTTCAAGACCAAGAAGCTGGGGCGCAACGCAACTGGTGCCGATCAACATCAGATCGAGGGCACGACGGCTGGTGCCGAGAAGTAGGCGGCATGGATGCTGATGCTGTCCGGGCATGTTGGAAGTCATTCTCGGGTGCGCTTGACAGCCGCAGATGGCGCGCTACTGCCCTCCACCATGGCGCAACCACCCGATAGGGATGCGATGGCCATCGGCCGGCGCCGCCGAGTGGCACAGGTCGGCGATCCTGGTGGCCGAGTTCACCTGTGAGGGCTGGCTGGCATTCGAACGCAAGAGGAGGGCTCATGATTGAGTTCCACGACTGGGACGACATCCGCGCCGAGCTCGACGACGGGGACAGTGATGCGCTGGCCGCGGAGCGGACACGGACCGAAGCGTGGATCAGCCCCTCCCACCTCGCTGAAGAACGCAAGCGACCTCGAACTCACCCAGTGCCAGGTCACCGATCTCATGAGGGTCACACCCGGCCGGGTTAGCCAGATCGAGAACGAGACTTGAACGTCAATGAGCCGCCACCCTTGGTCGCTATGCACATGCGCTGGGCGCCCGACTTCGCCATCATCCTCGACTACGGCGACATCTGCGGCAGATCGCTGAAACGGTGTCGAATGCGCGGCATGCCAGCAGCGCCCGCGACTGGTGACCGTGACAGAGGAGGGGTTGGTCGTGACCGAGGCTTCGAAATGGCGGGACGTGAGGGCAAGTGCTCGAGCCGCCGACCCGACCTGGGACGGCGTCGAGCGGGTTGCTCGCCGCCAGCAGATGCGAGAGCAGATGCTGGCGGCGGTCAGCGGGGCGGATGGATTGCGCGACCCGCAGGCCGCAAAACGTCGCCGGCTCGCCGAGCGGGGTGTCTCCGCCGAAGATCTCCGGACCTGATGAACTGGCATCGCTCAGAGCCGACCGCCGACCCACTGGTGCGGCTGTTGTCTTCAAATGACCCGAGGGTGGATTACGGCGAGGTCAGGCGGATCGCTGCTGCTCGAGATGGCCGCGCCTGCGGCGGACAAGCGCCTTTCTGCCCTTGCCGGTAATCTGTGACACCCGCTGCGGCGACTGGTCGAGCACGCGGCCGGCATCGCGGACGGTCATGCCATCGGCGATCAGGCGATCCAGCGCCTTCTTCGCTTCTGCCGCGCGCCGGTCGGCCTCCTGGGCTTCCTGCCGGGCGCGGGAGGGGAGCGCGTCGAGGACGTCTTCGACGTCTGGGACTTCGGGTCGCACGGTCACTGCGAACGAGTCCGGCGCAACGTCCAGGAACAACGCGATGGCCTCTCGGGCCATCGTTTCGGCCTCGGCGAGCCGCCGGACCTGGCTGTGGATGCCCTTGACCTCTGGCACGGTGATTGCCCACCAGTCACCGGAACGCCGGCAGACCGCGGTGTAGTTGTTCATCGCCACCAGTCCTCTCCCAACTCGCTGCTGAGATCACGCATGACTCCACGGGCGGTGAACTCGTTGATCTCGTTGTGGCACGGTGATCCTGGCGTGTTGGGTCGGCCAGCTCATCGGGCCGCACCCACCAGCCATTCGCGCAGCTGCGTGTCGTCGCTGAGCTCGATCACCTGGACCAGCGCCCAGTTGTTCCGGTGGTTCGGCGCGTCCAGCAGGTGTTCCTGCCAGTCGTCGGCATACTCCCGCAAAGCCACGATCATCTCCTTGATCGCCTCGTCGAACGTCGCCGCGTCCGCGGCTACCGGCACCCCGGGCAGGAACACCGACCAGCCGCCGTCCTCGGCCACAACCTGCGGCAACGGCAGGGCACCGACGAGGGTGGCGCGCAGCCGCTCGGAGTCCACGACCGCAGCCCGGCTGGTCTCCCGTTGTACGGTCACCACCCGACCGCGGCGCGCGGCGTCGAGGAGGTCCTTGAAGTGCGCTCGTGCAGTTGAGTTGCTGTCGAAATGCGCGGCAACGGACATGAGATCCCCCAGACGTTCCCAACCAGCATGCGACGCGCTCGACGTACGTCAAGTACATGGCGTAGGTCGCCACTCCTCACCTACGGACTTGGCGATACGCGCGCCAGGGTCCGACGATGTTGATAAAACGACTGCAAGGTCGTGTTAGCGTTGTTTTATCGAAGGTGAGGGCGTGATGCCAAAGCGGACGAGGTCATACATGCCGACGACCCGGGCTGCTGTCGCGCTGCTCGGCTCCCAGATCGCCGCCGCGCGCAAGGAGCGTGGTTGGACTGCCGCGGACCTGGCCGAACGTGTGGGAGTGCAGCCGCACACCATCGGGCGCCTTGAGCGGGGGGAGCCGACCGTGGCGCTCGGCCTGGCGTTCGAGGCCGCGGTGGTCGTCGGCGTGCCGCTATTCGGTGCGGACGAGCGGGAGCTGCCCGCCCTGGCCGCGGCCGCGAGGCAGCGGCTGGCCCTGCTGCCGGCTCGGGTGACCAAGCCGGCGATCGTCGTCGACGACAACTTCTGACCTCGTGCGAAGGAGCGGCATGGCAGCACCGCGGGATGCTTTCGTGTGGGCGTGGCTGCCCGGCGCGACGGAGCCGGTGGTCGCGGGGCGGGTCGTCGCGGTGGACGGTGACCGGTACGTCTTCGCGTACGGCCAGAGCTACCTGGCACGTCCGGACGCGGTCCCGCTGTACGCGCCGGAACTGCCGCTGCGGGAGGGGCCGATCGAGCCGCGGCGGAACCTGCCGCTGGCGGGCTGTCTCCGCGACGCCAGCCCCGACGCGTGGGGGCGGCGCGTCATCCTGGCCCGCCGGTTCGGCCACCTCGACCGCGACGCGGACACCGCAGCCCTGGACGAGCTGACCTACATGCTGACCTCCGGCTCAGATCGTGTCGGCGGGCTGGACTTCCAGGCCAGCGCCACCGAGTACGTCGCGCGTGCCGAGACGGCCGAGCTGGCCGAGCTCATCGGCGCTGCCGAGGCGCTGGAGGCCGGCCGGCCACTGTCGCCCGCGCTGGGCGAGGCGCTGACGCGGGGCACATCAATCGGTGGCGCCCGTCCCAAGGTCACCGTGCTCGACCAGGGACGGCATTTGATCGCCAAGCTGTCCTCGACGAGCGACTACTACCCCGTGGTCAAGGCAGAGGCCGTCGGGATGATCCTCGCTCGGCGGGTGGGCCTGAACGTCGCTGCCTGCGAGGTCATCCGGTGCGCCGGCCGGGATGTGCTGCTCGTGGAGCGCTTCGACCGCACCGCGGTACCCGGGCAGCGGCGCATGATGGTCTCGGCGCTGACCATCCTGGGCGAGGACGAGATGGGCGCGCGGCACGCCGGCTACCCGGACCTCGCCGACGCGGTCCGCAAGCAGTTCACCGACGCCGCCCAGCACCTGCGTGAGCTGTTCGCGCGGATGGTCTTCAACGTCTGCATCGGCAACACCGATGATCACCTACGCAACCACGCCGCCTTCTGGGACGGCGCACAGCTGTCGCTGACTCCCGCGTACGACTTGTGCCCCCAGCCGCGCAGCGGCGAAACCGCCAACCAGGCTCTGAACATCACGCGCACGCCCGGCGAACGTGCCAGCCAGCTGCGGCTGTGCCGCAAGGCCGCACCGGAGTTCCTGCTCTCCGACCGCGACGCCGACCAGATCATCGACGCCCAGCTCGAAACCATCCGCCGCGACTGGGGCGCCGCCGCCGATGAGGCGCAACTGACGAAAGCGGAGCGCGGCCAACTGTGGCAGCGACAGATCCTGAACCCGTACATCCACTACGACCAGGTGTGAGGCGGCGAACGGACCGCGGTACGGGGTGGCGGCACCATCGTCTCACCTCGTCATCCATTTCGGATGGTCCGCGCCGGCCGGTCGGGCGGCGCTGCGATTGGACATGTCGCCGCCGTGTCGCGGTTCAGCCATCGGCATGTCGCCTGCCGGAGACGGAGGCTGGCTGATCGGCCGGGAGTAGTCCGGGTCGGGGGCAGTTACGGTCGGGGAATGCTCGCCCGGCCGCTTGTCCTGCTGCTGCTCGCGCCTCTGGCCCTGGTCGCTGGGTGTTCGTCGCACAAGCCGGCGTCCGCCGCCGTTGACGTCGCGCCAGGCAAGTCGGCGGCACTCGTCATGCCCGGCGGGGCGCGGGTCGACGTGCCGCTCTCTGCGGTGAGCGCGTCTGGCCGCTTGACCGGCACCGTGGTGAGCAGCCCGCCACCCGCACCCGACGGCCTGGCGTTTGACGGGCAAGTGTTCGACTTCCGCCTCGACGGTGCCACCTTGACCGCGCCGGTCAAGGTGTCCCTGCCGGCCGCGGTTCCCGACGGCGATCAGGGACCGGACGTCGCCGTCCTCGCCTACTATGACCCGACGTCGAACTCTTGGCAGGCAGCGGAGGCGCAGTACGACCCCGGCGCCCATACCGTCGTAGGCCAGAGCCCGCACCTGTCGGTCTGGGCCGCGTTTCGTGTCGACACCGGCAAGATCCTTGAAGGGGCCGGCGACCTGCTGAAGGGCTTCTTCGGCGCCGCCGAGAAGGCCCGGCAGCCCAATTGCCCACACCAGGACCAGGCCACCGTGCACGGCGTCACGGTCGCTTCCGACAGCGGCAACCTCGTCAAGTGGTGCGCCGGTGTCGACGACCAGGGCGCGCCGGTGCTGCAGGTGGCCGACAACCGGCAGTACAGCGTGGAGATCGATTATCCGGACGGCTGGACGGTCCGCCGGCTCGGCGACGCCGACCCGATGGTCGACCAGGCGGTCAACTTCGTCTCGAGCCTGCTCACCACGACTCCATCGGGCACGAGGGCCGTGATCGTCCCGGGCGGCCACACTGTGCAGTTCACGCTGCCGCCCGGCGGCTCAGGTCAGGCGGAGACCCGCCCGAGCACGCCGGCGTACCTGATGGACGCGCTGATGTACGGCCTGGACACCCTCACCATGACGTTTACAAAGCTGCCGTGGGGCCCGAAGCCGTCGGTGTCGACCTCGGCGAAGGCGCTGAAGCTGGCCCTGGACGCCAAAGACTGCTTCTCGTCGTTCGAGGGTCTGATCCGCAACGAGGTCGCCGACGGCCACTCGGCCGGCGTGCTGTTCCGTGACGCCGCAAAGTACGCGGTCGGCTGCCTTGAGAAGGGCTGGGAGATCGCGTACGGCTATAAAGGCATTCTCGGGACCTTCCTGATCAAGGTCGCCTTGTGGCTCGTCGACGGTATCCGCCTGGCCATCAACGGCGTTCAGGCGGCGGTCGACAACCTCATCTACTGGCGCAGTTACCGGATCAAGGTGACCGTCCCGGCCAGCATTGCCCTGGCCGACGCTTCGGTCGCGGGCATCGCCACCGGCGGCTCCGGCCAGGAGGTCGAGCGCCGCCTTCGGGACGCGCTCGGCGCACCCGCGAGGACCGAGGACGCGAAGGAGGGCTGCTCGCTGGGCGGTCAGCCCGCCGTACCTCGGCGCCACTTCGTGTGGGGCGCCCTCGACGTGGTTGTGGACAACCCCGGCACCTCGAAGTCGACGCTGGTCGGCTGGACGGTCCGCTCCGGTGCCCTTCCGGCGAACGTCACCCTCCCGTACGACGTGACCATGTCGACCTCAGTGAAGCAGGCACTCACCAAGATCCCGGGTGCCAAGGGTGAGTGGCAGGATCCGTTCCAGGTGTACCTTGTGCAAACTCCCAAGGCACCGAACACGTCCTGGATGGGCCCTGCCGAGAACGGCTCTGGCAATGTGGACGAGATCACCAATATGTGGGAGCCCTGCGACTGATCACCCGGAGGGGTCCGCGGCGGCAATGACTTGCCGCAGCCCGTTGCACGGTACGAGGCGCGGCGGTACACCGGGAGTCACGGCATGACGGCGGCTGCCGCAGATGGCGCATCGCTGGTCGGGTTCGAGGGTCCAGGCGAGGAATCTCCGGTACAGCGTCGCCAGGTCGGTGCCGTCCAGCTCTCGTTGGGCGATGGCCATGAGCTTGGCCATGGTCTGCAGGAGCGCGGCCGGGTCGCTGCTCGACAGAGCCTGCTGCGCCTCGACGCATGGCCAGGGGAGTCCGTCGACGGCGCAGGTCCAGGACGGGCGGACGACCCGGTGGGCGGCGCTCATCATCGGCTTCCTGTCTGCCGGCGCTCCCGGTCGGCTGCTGCGGCCCGGCGCAGGACAGCCACGGGGACGTCGAGCGAGTTGGCGATGGCGGTCAGCAGTGGTGCCGTTGGCAGACGCACGCCGCGCTCGTACCGGGAGATCTCGTGGCGGGTGAAGGTTGGGCGTCCGGACCTGGCGCACAACTGGTCTGCCAGATCGCCCTGGGTCAGGCCGAGTTGGCGCCTGCGGCGGGTGATCAGCTGACCGAAGCTGGCCGCGGTCGCTGGATCGTCGCGTGATGGTACGTCTGACACGAGTCCTCCCCTGCCGGTGGATTCCGGGACGGCTGGACGTCGATGAACGCTCGCCTTTGCCGGAGAGTCAAGTCGTGGCTGTCGATGGACATGATCCGGACGCTGTGACGTGCCCACTGTCGAGCCGTCGCCCCGGCGCGCTGCCGACGCCTTGATGTCGCATGGTTTGGACATCGAGACGGTCGTCGTCACACCGCCGCAGGCAGGGGTTGGCACGGCATACGGCGGTCGTGACATGCGACCTGGACAACGCTGTGACATGGTCGCCGCACCGGTGACGCTCGTGTCATGGGTGAGTGATATCGAGCGCGCGTCTGTGACGACGGAGTATGTCGCGCGCAGCCTCGCGACAGTGTCAATCTATGATCTTCGTTGACATTCCGAGGTGTCACAGCTGGCGCGGCTGCCTCAGGAGTGGCCCGCCGTCAAGGTCAAGTGGCCTCTCGCCTGGCGATTGACATTCCGCCACGTCCGGTGGCATGTCACATGACACGCGAGTGACATTGGGCGGAACGCTGTGACGGGCGTTTGTAACATCGACAAGTACCGTTGTTATGCGCCAGTGACACACCTGCTATGACATCGATAATTGTCATTAACATGGGCAGTAGCCGCGGGCAATGTCATCGACGATTGCCATTGACATGTGCAGGTCCGTGTCCTGCCGCCGGCACGGCAGCCAGCAGTCCGCGTGACACGGCAGACGGCATCGACGGCGCGCGTCCATGACCAGACCGCCAGCCGATGTCCTCCGAGCGGTACGCATCGCCCCGACGGTGTCGCGCCGTGGCCGTACCGGCTGGCCGCCTCACCCGCCGGCCGCCCCCTGCGGCAGGCCGCGAGATCTGGCGTGACGCCGCATCTGCGGTTCGTTCACCGCCGTCAGATCCGTCGCCGCTCACGAACCGCTCACAGCGACGGCTTCTGCTGTGAGCGGCTCGCCACTGTGCCACATGACGCTCACAGGGAGCCGGGTCCGGTGCTCACCGCGACTCACAACTCGTTCACAGCGTGGGCTTGCTGCTGTGAGCGGCCCGCTGCCGTACCACGTGACGCTCACAGGGAGCCGGGTCCGGTGCTCACCGCGACTCACAACTCGTTCACAGCGTGGGCTTGCTGCTGTGAGCGGCCCGCTGCCGTACCACGTGACGCTCACAGGGAGCCCTGTACCGCGCTCACAGCGACTCCCGGCGCGCTCACAAACCCGGCCCCGGACGGCGTGTGAGCGGCTGTGAGCGGTGGGGGGTGTTCGCCAGCGCTCACAAAAGCGGATAGGGGGATGCAGGGCTCGACGGCCGGTAGCGGGTCCCACAGGCCGTCCGCCAGACCCCGCGAGGTCGGTAGCCCGCGTTGCCGTCAGTGCTGGCGTCCTTATTGACCGCCGTCATGGTGTCCGTCTTGATCCGGACCCCGCAACGGACGTCGCCGGCCGTTGTCCCTGCAGCACGTGGCCCGTCCCGCTGTTCGGGCGGCGGCTCAGAGACACGTTGCGTTCTCTCTCCCCGTACCAGATGAAAGGAATCACCGTGCCTGATCAGGTCTTGCGGGTGCAGTCGGTGCTGACTGCCCGCGACCATCAACTCCTCGACTGGCTCTACGACCACGGGGTCCTGACGACCGGGCAGATCGCTGAGGCGCTGTTCCCGTCGCTGGACTTCGCGCAGCACCGCCTGCAGCGGCTCACCGCGCTGAAGGTGGTGGACCGGTTCCGGCCGTTCCGGGCCGAGGGCGGCTCGTACCCGTTCCACTACGTCATCGACCAGCTCGGCGCCGAGGTTGTCGCGGCGCAACGCGACGAGCCGATACCCAGACCCGGGTACGCGAAGGCGATCCGCCGCCGCTGGACCGCCTCCCGGATCCTGCAGCATCGCCTCGGGGTCAACGGCTTCTTCATCCAGCTCGCCGGCCACGCCGGGCAGGAGCTGGAGCGGTGGTGGCCGGAGTCGCGGTGCAGCGCACCCGGTGCGTTCGCCGGACCGGGCGACCAGGTGGAGCTCATCACGCAGACCCTCATCCGCCCTGACGGGCACGGCGTCTGGTCCGGGGTGCCGTTCTTCCTCGAGTACGACACCGGCGGCGAGCCCCTCACCGAGCTGCTGCGGAAGCTCGCCGGGTACGCCCGGTTCGTCGCGCTCGGCGGGCCGGCGTGGCCGGTCCTGCTGTGGCTGCCCTCCCCGGACCGTGAGCATCACCTGCACCAGCGGCTCGCCGATCTCGGCCCGCTCGGGACACCGGTCGCCACTGCGGCCCGCGTCAACGGCGCCCACCCCGCCACCGGGCCCTGGTGGCTGCACGGCCACCGCAGCCCGCTCGCCCTTGCTGACCTGCCTACCGGAGGCACACAACCGTGAAGACCACGTTCTCTATCGCCGACCTGGGCGGCCTCATGCCGCGCGACCGCTGGGCCATCGACATGCTTGCCGAGCACCGGGCCCTGACCACCGAGCAGTTCACCGCGCTCGGCTACGACTCCACGTCAGCCGGCGCTGGTCGACGGCTGCGGGCCCTGGCCCGCTGCGGCTGGCTCGTTCGCGTCGGCTCCGGCTGGCGTCTTGGCCTGCTCGGTGTCCAGCGGCGCCGGCCCGTTCCTGGCGAGCCGGATCTGACCGTCGACCAGTTCTTCGTCGACTTGGCCGCCCTTGCCCGTACACAGGCTCGCACCGACCTCCGCGCCTGGCGGTCCGTACCCGCTCCGTACGGCGAGTACCTGCACAACGGCAAGCGCATCGGGTTCTGGTACCAGCGAGACCCTGGTGGACCGCCGTCGCGCTGGCTGCGCAGGTACTACTCACTCGCCGACAACACCGGCGTCAGGTTGCTGCTGGTCACCACCGACAACCACTTCGAGCACCAACCGGGAGGGCTGACCATCGCGACCAGCCGCCCCGGTGAACTCGCCTGGCATCTTCGCGGTGAACGCCTCGCCTTGCACGAACACCCCGAGGCCGAGCAGCTCGATCCGCCGGTGCACCCGATCTACGACCCGCAGCGGCAATACGACGAGGCCATCGCCGACGGCGTGTACTCCTATGTCCGCGCGTAGCGCCCGGACTCCCGAGCGGCTCCGTGCGCTCGGGCCGACCACCGACCTCGCCACCGCCGCGGAGATCCTCGGCATCTCGCGGTCCGCCGCGTACAAGCTTGCCCGCCGTGGCGCGTTCCCGGTCCCGCTGCTCAAGGTCGGCGTTGTCTATCGCGTACCGACCGCGCCGCTGCTCGCCGCCATCCACCTCGACGCGTAAGCAACCGTCGGCGTTCGCCCGCCACGACTTGAACATGCTGGCGAGGCGAGCGTCGATGGTCCACGACAAACCGTTGCCCACCCTGATCGGAGCACATCACCGACCATGGCAGAAGGAAGCATCTTCAAACGCTGCGGTTGCCGCGACCCGCACACCGACAAGCCGTACGGCACCCACTGCCCGCAACTCCGCCGCCCGAACCGCTCGTGGAACCCGCAGCACGGTCACTGGGCGTACCAACTCGAACTCCCACCCACGCTTGACGGGCAACGGCGGCTGCTGCGCCGCTCCGGCATCGACACCCGCCAGCAGGCCGTCGCCGAACGCGACCACGCCCGCGCCCTGCTCGCACTCGCCGGCCGCGACCGTCGCCGCCAGGTCGAGATCGGCGACGTCATCCAGAACGCGGTACGCCACCGCCTTCCGTTCCCCGACGTCGACCGCGTCCGCCAGCGACTGCGCGGCGACGGCCCGCTCGGCGACATGCCCACCGTCGGCGAGTACCTCGCCACCTGGCTCGAACACCTCTCGGCCGACATCAACACCATTCACGGGTACGAGTCGATCGTCCGGAACCATCTCGTCCCGCATCTCGGCGACGTACCTCTCGACAAGCTGCGCACCAGCCACCTGCGGGCGATGTTCGTGGCCATGGAACACCGCAACGCCGAAATCCGCTCGCTCAAGGCAAGCCCGGACCCGGCCGTGCGAAGGACCGTCGCACGAGTCCGCCCCACCGGGCCGGTCACCCGCCACCACATCCGGGCCGTACTACGGAAGGCGATCAACGACGCAATCGCCGACGAACTCATCGTCGGCTCCAACCCCGCTATGCTCGTCAAGACCCCCGCCGACCGTGCCCTGCCGATCGTGTGGGAGGACGAACGCGTCGAACGGTGGCGGACCACCGGCGAGGTCCCCGGACCGGTCATGGTCTGGACCGCCGAACAGGTCGCCGCATTCCTCGACTACGTCGCCGACCACGACCAGGTGATCCACCCGATGCTGCACCTGATGGCGTACCGCGGACTCCGCCGAGGCGAAACCGTCGGGCTGCGGGACACTGAGGTACGACTCGCCAAGCGCGAACTGACCATCAACAACCAGATCGCCATCATGGGTCACCGGACCATCCAGAAACCGCCGAAGAGCCGAGCCGGGAACCGGGACATCGCCCTCGACGCCGAAACCGTCCGAGCGCTCACGGCGTACAGGGCGCTTCGCGCGACATGGCGGCTCGCCGCCGGGGAAGCGTGGCCGGACACCGGGCTGTTCTTCGTCCGCCCCGACGGGCAGCCGTGGCATCCGAACGCGTTCAGCGCGCGGTTCCGCCTGCTGGCACGGAAGGCAGGGATGCCGCCGGTACGGCTGCACGACCTGCGGCACTCGGCGGCGACCATCGCCTTGGACGCCGGGATCGACATCAAGGTCGTGTCCGAGCAGCTCGGCCACTCGACCACCACACTGACCCGGGACACGTACCAGAGCGTCACCAAGCAGATGCACCAGGACGCAGCCGACGCGGTTGCCGCCAGAATCGGGGGCAGGGCTCACGTTCGCGGTTAATCTGGGGACGTGACGGCTGTATGCCGGGTCTCAGTCCGATCAAGACCTGTGCTCTGTGGCTCCGGGCGTGTGGGTGCGCACGCAGGCCAGCCAACTGGGAGGCTCTTGTCAGCCGCGCCAGTACCTGGGCGGGTCCCGCTTCGGGTCAACGATGTCGAATCGCTTCTTGCCTGGTGCGAGGCCATGGATCGTGACGAGCCGCTGGCCACGGGCCGCGCCGAGTTCTTCGAGGACGGCTGGCATCGCAGCGATGATGGCGCCTACAGCCAGTGCCAATCCACGTAATCCGTCGACGCTGTGGCGATAGCAGACGTGGTGGATACCGGCTCGTTTGATGCCGCGGGTCTCGTCAGGGTCGTCCAACTGGCGATGGTTGTTCGTGATGAGCACGTCGAACTTGCCGGTCATATCTCGGAACAACGCCAGATCTTTCTTTCCGGACCAACCCAGTTCATGCACGTGACGGACCTCGTGGCCTCGGAGAACATGGCGCAGGACGCCGAGCACCTGTTCGGGTACGTCCTCGTCGAGGAGAAGCTGCATCAAGCCGCCCGGCGCCCAGCTCGGTCGACATACTCAGCAAAATCCACTGCGTCACGTGCGGCAGCGGCGTCGACAGTCGGGTAGAACTGCGCTATCTCGTCGGGTGGGACACCGTCACGGACCAATCCGGCGACAAGCTCGTACGGCACCCTCGTCCCCGCCACCACTGGATGCCCGCCACGTACCGCGGGGTCTACCGACAGGTTACGACGTGGGTGAGCCAGTTCCGGGACTTCGATGTCGCCGAGTGGAAATGATCGAAGGACATCACCCAACTTGACCACAGTGAGAGTCTGGCCCGGTCGTTCCACAAGGTCAACACCGCTGTCGTCCTTAACGAGAACGATGCTTCGTTTGCCCTGTTGCTCCAGACGATAAGACGAAAGATGGCCGAATTCGCCCATCTCGGCGAGCGTACGCAACGCCCGGCGGATCGACTGCAGCGACCGCTTCTCGCGCAGGTAGGCAAACGTCCTTAGGGCGACGAGATCGCGAAAAGAGTACAGGATCGGCTTGTTGGAGGATACCTCGGGGGTGAGTACCCGTGTCGTTCGCCAGTATGCGAGCCGACCAGTCGTGACTCCAGACAGGGCGGCGGCCACCTTTGGCTCGTACGCCATAACTGCCACCTTCCAATCTGCGTCAACCGCATCGTAGGTCCCATCACGCCTGCGCTGGCAACTTTGGCCGTGGAACCCGGGCATCTCAATGGGCTGGCTTTAGCTCAGGAACGGGCTGGGGTCGCCGTGCCAGCTGATGGTCAACGCGTCGCGGGCGCGGGTGGCGGCCACGAAGAGGAGGGACCGGGCCTTGCGCTTCTCCCGTTCGTATCGCGGGGGGTCGGCCTGACGGTACCGCTCGATTGCGGCGCGGGGGACGATGCCTCTGCTGACCCCGACGATGGCGAGTTTCTGGTATTCGAGGCCCTTGAAGCGGTGCATCGTGCCGACGTGGATCTCACCCTCGCCGGCTGGGCCGTCCTTGGTGAGTTCGGCGCAGGTGATGTTCGCGCTGGTGGTCAGGTGGTGCATGACCTGGCTGACGAGCTCGCGATCGGCGACGCAGACCGCGATCTGACCGGTGGGGTTCCGTCTGGCGCCGGTCGTGGCGGTGGACAGCTCGTGCAGCCAGTCGGTCAGGACGACGTCCAGACCAGCAAGTTCAGCGTCCCAGGTGTCGAAGGCCGCGAGCCGGGGGGCCGGGCCGTGCAGTACGGAGCGGTAGCCGGCCAGGGTGTCGGTTCCATCGTCGAGGTCGTCGTAGGCGGCCGTGTCGTCGATGATGCGTAGCGCGCGGGCGAGGATCTCTCGGGTGGTGCGATAGCTGAGCGTGAGACGCGCGGAGCGGCCACGGATGCTGATGCCGAGGGCGCCGAGGGAGACCTGATGGTCGTAGATGCGCTGGTGGCTGTCGCCGGCGATGAACATGTCGTTGGGCCGAGCGGGGCCAGCCATGGCGCGCAGCATCTTCCAGTGCGCGGCGCGGAGATCCTGGGCCTCGTCCACGACGATGTGCCGGTAGCGGTGGTCCAGGTGGCGGGCGCCTGAGCCGTCCTTGGGTGCCTGGCCTGCGGCGCGGCGAGTCTCGATCTGCTCGGCCTGGCCGATCTCGTACCGGGCGGCCCGTTCCGCGGCCTGGCCCCAGGTCTCGACGCCGAGTTTGTTGAGTCGGGCGGTGAACACCTCGATGAGCTTCCAGATCTGGCTGCGCTCTGGGCGGGTGAGGGAGCGTCCTCGCCCGGCCCGGCGGACCTGGAAGTATTGGGCACGGGTCGCCACGGACTGGCCGAGGATGACGTGTTCCCACTCCTCGATTAGGAAGTCCGGGTCCCAGCGCTGTTCATCGAGTTCGGCGAGCAGCTGGCGCAGCTCGGTCAGGGCGACCTGATCGCTGATGCGTTGTTTGCGTTGTCGCGGTGTGGTGTTCTCGCCAAGGACCCGGGCGGCGAGCTGGTCGATGTGGGTGACGTCGACGCGGGCCAGCAGCGCGGGGCCGATCAGGGAGGACAGCCGCAGCCGCAGATCGTTGGCCAGGTTGCTGGTGTAGGTGGTGAGCAGGATGGGTTTGTCCGTGCCGGGCGGCAGTTGCTCGGCGAGGTGCCGGACGCGGTGAAGCGCGACGATGGTCTTGCCCGTGCCGGGGCCGCCGGTGACGCGGGCGGGTCCGGTGTAGTCGCGGTTGACGATGCGTTCCTGGGTGGGGTGCAGGAAGACCTTCCAGGCCCGGAAGTCTCCCTCTTCGAGGACGTTGCGGACGTCGTCGTCAATGGTGGTGACTTCGGTGCGGGTCAGCGCAGCGGCGAAGTCAGCCGGGTCGGGCCGATCCTTGAGTGCGACGGGGCCGGTGACCTCGGCGCGGACCGCCTCGATGGTCATTCCGGCGGCCAGGCCGTAGAGGACGTCCTTGGACAGTGGCGGGGCGCCGGCGAGGAGCTGGTCGAGTTCGGCATCGGTGGTGACGGCGAGCGCGAGGCCGATGAGCTGTTCGGCGACGCCGAGTTCGCGGAGCTGTTCGGTGTTGTAGGCGTCGAGCAGCGGCGTCTCGGCCGGTGTCGGCACGGTCGCCGGACTGGTCGGACGGGGTGCCGGTGAGTCGGGTTCGGCCGGGGTGAGGGTGATGCCGACGCGGTGCAGGGCGCTGTCGCCGACGACGGCGAGATCGACGAATTCGATCTCGCCGGTGACCCGGTTGACGGCGACCTGGAGCTCGTCGTAGACGTCCTTGCGGTGCCGGACCGCGATGACCAGCCAGTGCCGGGTGCCGTCGGCGTCGACGCCGACGGGGGTGAGCAGCGCCCGATGTGACTGGTCGACCTTGGCCCGGTAGATGCGGGAGTCGCCCTTGAGCTTCTTCAGGTCCAGACCGGGGTGGTCTGGGTTCTCCCGGAATCGATGGCAGAAGTCGTAGAACTGGCCCTTGACCGATCGTTCGAGCTGGTAGAGCTCCTGTTCGGCCTTGCGGTACAGGCTGAGCCGGGCGGTCATCGGGTCTGGCCTTCCATGTCTGGGAGCCGGTCGAGCAGTTCGTCGAGGTCGTCGAGCCATTCCTCTGCCACGTGCACGGTCCAACCGGCATCGGTGAATGCCTCGTCGCGGCGTTGCGCGTCGTCGTCGCCCGAGTCGTGGCTGTGGACCACACCGACCTTGATGTCGGAGTCGGGCCAGCCGAAGTCGAGGAGCCAGCGGCCGGTGCCGAGTTCGTAGCCGAAGACCGGTGCCTTCTTGCCCCGTTCAGCGAGCAGTTCGGCGAGCCGCAACAGATGGGGGGACTCGTCCGGTTCCTCGCGCAGGATCGGCAGGACGTCGTCGTCCCACGCCGGGTCGCGCCGGGCGGCGCCGGCTGCGGGCGGGATCGCGGGCTGCGGGGTAACCGGCGTGGCTGGGCCGGTCACCCGGGCGCCGTCGAGGCTGTCGAGCTCGCCGATGCCGCCGGTGACCGCCAGAACCTCGACCGGGAAGCCCGCCGCCTGGCTGGTCGCGAGTTGCACGCCGTCACCGCCGGTAGTGGACAGGAACTGGGTGAGGTTGGTCCAGTACAGCCAGGCCCGCCAGCGTTCCCGGTGCGCGTCGGTGGTCAGGACGGCGTCGCTGTCGTCGAGCACCGCCAGCGCTGTCCAACGCAGATGTTCGGGGTCGGTGGCGTCGAGCGCGACGATGATCGGCAGGCCGGTCAGGTCGTGCGCGCGGTAGACGTGCAGCGGCCCGGCCGCACCGGCGGCTGGGCCGCCACCGCCGGTGCCCAGGGCGAGCAGTTCCCCGCGGAGCGCGGCCGCGAGTTCGTCGCGGCGACCGGTCGCGGCGACCGGTGTGGTACCGGCCGCGGCGAACAGGCCGGCGACGAGCGCGCCGGCGCGGCGAGCCCATTGGGTGGGGTCGGGGTCGCGCAGGTAGGCGATCAGGCTGTCGATCGGGTTGGCGAAGACCGCGCCGCCGAACCGGGCGCGGTTGCCGCCGTTGTGCTCGTAGGTCGCCTTGGCGGATTCCTGCGCGGCGTTCAGGTACGGCGGCCAGACCGGCCGGAACCGGGTGGGGCGCTGCTCGAACAGGTCGACGTCGGCCCTGGTGATCTGGAAGACCGTGTGCCCGTCGGCCCGCAGCCGGGTGCGCCGGGCCGCGTCGGCGGCGATCCGGTTGTGCTCGACGCTGGCATGGAACCGGAACCCTTCCAGGTAGACCTTCACACTCTGGTTCGGCCCGTCGACGCGGGTGAACGTGAAGTCGGTCCGGGTGCCCACGAGCTGCTGCTGGGCGGTCAGCCGCCAGTGCACGACGTCGGCACCGCCGGTGAACCGTAGGTGACCGCTGGCGTGCCCGTCCTCGTCGAGCGCGACATCGTCGGTCACCGCGCCCCAGGTGCGCAGGGCTGCCAGGAACCGGGCTTCCAGGTCCGACTCGACCTGCCGGTCCAGGCCGACCTGGCGGGTGTCGGTGATCTGAGTCGTCTGCCAGCCGTCGCCGCCGTTCCGGTCGATCAGCAGCGAATTGATCATGGCCAACGCGTCAACGCGGGAGACGATGTCCTGGAAGGCTTCCGGGGTGTAGCGGTGCAGGCAGCGGTGGCAGGCCCGGCGTTGCTCCTCCGCGCATGGGCAGGTGCGTAGCGCCTCGGCGGCGGCGGCGAGCGTCCGGCGGAACTCCTCGGGCTTGGTGAGCCGGTCCAGGTACCCGGTCCCGCCGGGCAGCGTGTCGAACAGGACGAGGAACCAGCGCCGCTGCACATCGCCCGGGTCGGCGCTGCCAGGCAGCGTATCGGGCATCGAGGCGATGGTGGTGTCCAGATGCTGCGGGTCGCCGCCGAAGTACAGGTCGATGCCCATCCGCAGCGCCGCCCGGAACGAGTGGACCCGGGCGTCGACGTCCACGGTCACGGCCGGCACCAGAACCCGCAGCGCCTCGGTCTGCAACTGGTGGGCGAGCAGCACGGGCTCCTGAGTGACCCCGTTCCGCTTGCCCCGGCGCAGCGGACACCACGGCCGGTGGTGCTTCAGCGCCGGGTCGCGGGCAGCGGACGAGGTCAACGCATCCGTCTCGTAGTCGAACACAGGCCGCCCATCGGCGCTCGCCGCGCCGCAGCCAGTACACACGTGGAATGGGTTGAGTCGTACGGTATGTCCGGCGAAGTCGTCGCGGGCCGGGGCGTCGAACCGCATCGGCCCGACGTTGATCCGGCGGATCACGGCCCGGCGGCAGTAGTCGACGCCGAACGTCTCTTGCTTGTGCCGCCACGAGCCGGGCGCGATCTCGTCCGGCGGGAAGTCGACCGTGTCGACGACGGTGTAGAAGCGTCGGTCCCGTTCGTCCTTATCGTCGCGGATCCGGGCGTCCTCCCGCTTGTCCCGGGAGGTCACCGTGACCGGCTCGACGATTTGGAAGCGGCACGAGCCGTCGTCGGCGATCCGGCCACTGTGGCAGCGCGGGCACGGGGAGCGGTCCGTTACCGCGTCCTCGGTGCGCACGTAGCCGCAGTCGGGGCAGATCCGCCAGTCGTGCCAGTCCCGGCGGCCGTCGGTCGTGATCTCCAGGCCCGTGATCTCGTGCCGGTACCCGTTGACATAGAAGGTGTTGCCGGGTGCCAGCTCCGCCAGCGCGTACCGCCGGGGCCGCTGGTACGCGTCGGTCGTGGCGGTGACCCGTGGCCGGCCGGTCTTCGGGTCGATCCCGTCCTCGCCGTAGAGCGTGGCCGACAGTGTGGTGACCGTGTCGACCAGCGCGTAGTTCGGCAGCAGCCCCAGGTCGCATAGGGCGTTCTGGGCTGGAGTGTCGCCCCGCTCCCGCAGCCGCTTGCCGACCCCGCGCCGCTCGGCGTCCAACTCGGCCTTCTGCCGGGCCTGCTCCGGGTCGGAGTCGTGCAGCGCCTCGTCGGCCTCACCGATCGCCTTGAGTCGACCCTTCAGCACCAGCTCCGTCCGGCGCCACTCCTGCTCGGCCGCCTCGACCGCGGAACGCAGGCCGTGCGTCGCATACGCCTCCAAGGCGTCCCGTGCGGCCTGGCTCACGCCGGTCGGGAACAGGCCGAGGAACCCGTCAACGAGCTCCTTACCTTGTGGCAGCGCCAGTTCAACCAGGTCGGTGAGGTATCCGGAGGGGCCGAACAACGCCGGTGCGTAGGTCGGCAGCGCCCGCATGACGATGCCGTCGGCTCGGACGAGTCGCTCGGCCACCGCCAGATCCAGCAAGTGCGCCAGGTACTGCCGGCGCAGAATCTCGATCGCGGACAGGTAGCAGCCGGGCGGCACGATCGTGCCGGCGATGAGATCCTTCGGCCGGTCCAGGAAGTACAGGTCGCGGCGCCGCCGGTCCGGGATCGTCAGCAGGAACGCGTTGCCGGTGCGGCGGCCGGCCCTGCCGGTCTGCTGGGCGTAGTTCGCTGGTCGGCGGGGCAGCGCCGCGAGCACGACTGCGGACAGGTCGCCGATGTCGATGCCCATCTCCAGCGTCGGTGTGCACGACAGCACGTTCGGCGCCCGGAATCCCGAACCCTGCTTGAACGCCTGCTCCACCCGTTCCCGCTGCGCCCGGGTGAGCATGCCGGTGTGTTCGGCGGTGACCACCTGATAGGTGCCCGCCTGCCGGTACAACTGCCGGTAGTAGTCCCGGGTGTAGTCCCGGTCGCGCTGATGCCGGCCCAGCCCTTCCGGCCGGTCACCGGCCACCAACCGGCCGGTGCGGCACCGGTACGCCGGGCACGGCTGATCCCGCCACTGCTCCAGCAGCTCCGGGTGCACCGTCTGCTCCCAGAAACACACGGGGCAGCGCACGAACGCCTGCCGCACGTCGCCGTCATCGAGCAGCCGTGCCTCGATGTTCCCCGGCCGCAGCCCATACACCCGAGCTGACGCGTCGTTCGGGGTCCGCACCGACAACAGCCCGGCCCCGACCAGTTCAGGCAGCAGCCGCCCCCAGAACTGCGGCGCCAACTCCCGCGGCAACTCCAGGCACCGCCCAGACCAGCGCTCGTACCAGGACAAACGGCCCGTTGCGGGGTCGAACTCGCTGTTCGCCTTCGGCTGGGCGAGCAGGAACACCGGCGCCGCGACCCGGCTGGGGAACGCTCGCATCCCCGCCTCGCGCTGCCCCCAGATAAAGTAGCGGCTGGTACCGGCCTCGTCGATGTACTTGCTCAGCCACTTGTGCCCGACCGCACCCCGGCTGCGCAGCCGTTCCAGGAAGATCCGCAGAAAGCCCAAGTACCGTGCGTCGTCCTGAGCCACGATCGGCAGCTCGTCCCGACCCAGTTCCGTGTGCAGGTCCCGCACCAGCGCCACGGCGGCGGCCGGGTCCGGGATCCGCACCTCCGCGGCGGCGGTCCGGGTCAGTTCCAGAGTGCGGCCGTTGCGGGACCGGAACCCGAACTCCATCAGCGCCTCGAACGCCAGCCGCTGCCCGATCAGATCCCAGGTGGCCAGATCACCGCCCCGCCCGCGACCGGACAGCAGCCGATCCACGCCCTTGAACCCGTGCAGGTCCGGCGGCACGACCGCGGCAAGGGTGTCCTTGTCCGTCGTCGCGGCCACCACATTGGCGATGACGTCGTTCAACGCGGTGCCCGTGCCGTGTTCCAGGTGCTTGGCCAGCAGCGCCCGCAGTGAGAACGTGTACGACCGGTTCGCGACGAACCCGGCCCGGTGCGCGGCGTCCTGCACCGAGTCGTTGAACATCAACGTCTTGGCCTCGCCCGACTCCCGGTCCAGCTCACCGGCGGTGAACAGTTGGGTGATCGCCGCCGCGGCCATAGCCGCGGCGCCGGTGCCGAGGAATCGGATCCGGTTGCGTTCGCCGCACGCCGGGCACCAGTCTTCCCGGGCCGCCGTGTTCGCCGTCGACCCAACGTTGACCAGGACGAACGCCGAATCCCGGGCGGTCAGCCGCGGCTCCTTGCTCTCCGGATCGTAGTCAGCGACCGGATCGGGTAGCCGCAGTCGCTGATGCACCGCATCCAGCACCATCAGCGTCCCGCCAAGGCTCTGCGCCGACGACTCGCCCCGAGCCGGACGCCCGCTGACCCGCATCAACGCCGCGCCCGAGCCTTCGCGTGCCTCCTGGTCGCTCGCCGCGACCAGGTACCGGACGCGGACCTTGTCCTGCCCAGCCGCCGCCCGACGGATCTTGTACGTGTCGGATTGGACCGCCAGGTCGTCACTCTCCGGGGAGAACACCGCCCATCCGGATCGCCCGCAGTCCCGGCAGTACACGGCCGGCAGGAACAGGTTCGCGGCCTGCGCGGCCGTCGCCGTGGTCGCGGGCGCCACCTGGTCGCCGTCCCCCGCCTGACTCGTGCCGACCACATCCCAACGGAACTCGGCCCGCGGCCACGGCAGCACGCCACGCAGCAGCCGGGTCACCGCCCGGGCCCACTGATGCACCTCGACGTGGACGAACGGCCGAGGCTGCTCAGGCGTGGAATTCGGGTCGCGGGCGTAGGACAGCAGCGCCACGAACCGGGCGAGGGCCTCGGCGGCCTTCTCCGGCTGCCGGGTGATCGTCGCCGACCAGCCGCCCGCACCCACTCGCCACATGCCGTCGAGCACCTCGGCGCTGGTCATCAGCGCACCATCGAGACCGGCCAGCACCGCCCTGGTGAACAGATGCTGCCGCAGCACGGCACCAAGCCGGAAGGCATCCGAGTCGCGGTCCCCGGTCACCGCCTCGATCAGGTCGAGCAGCGCCTCCGGACCACTCGCCGGATCGGGCAGCGCCAGCAGTTCCTCGGGTGACGGCTGCGGCAACGTCCTCTGCATTCCCGCCAGCGGGATGAAGTCCTCCACCGTCAGCCTGTCCTCGCCGACGACCGCGTCCGCGGTGAACGTCGTGCCGAACACGTCGGTGGCTACCCCGAGCAGATCCTTCAACCCCTGCTCGTCGGCGGCTGAAGCGAGTGTCGCCGACGTGGCCACCGGGCAGATGTCGCCGAGCGGTCGCCCCTCCTCGGCGGCGCCGACCACGGCGGCGAGCCGACGTAGCAGCATCGCCACGTCCGTGCCCTGCGCGCCGTCGTAGGTGTGGAATTCGTCGACGACCACGTAGCGGATGTCGGCGTCCCGCCACAACGGCGCGTCATCGGACCGCTGCAGCAGCAGGTCCAGCATCTTGTAGTTCGTGATCAGAATGTCCGGCGGGGTCAGCTGCATGTCCAACCGGCGGGTACGGACCCGCTCGTACTTCAGCGCCGCCTTGTCACCGATGTACAACCCAGCCGACAGCGCGCCGAGCCCCGCGTGGTTGGTGAGGAGCAGCTCGTTGATCCGCTGGGCCTGATCGGTGGCGAGCGCGTTCATCGGATACAGGAACACGGCCTTGATGCCGGCCCTGCCCGCGACACGCTCCCGTCGGCAGTGATCGAGCACTGGATACAGGAATGACTCGGTCTTGCCCGAACCGGTGCCGGTGGTCACCAGCGTCGGCTCCGGCTCGTGTCCGTTCGCCGAGGTCAGCCGGGCGAACGCCGCTGCCTGATGGGCATACGGCGTCCAGCCCTCAGGCTGCCACTCCAGATGTTCCCGCCACTGCGGCCCGGCCAGCGTGAAGGGGGTGCGGATTCGCAGGTACGGGCCGCGGAACATGCCCGACGTCTCGTCGCCGAGGAACCGGTGCAGTGCCTCCCTTGCCCCTTCGTCGGCGAGCGCGTACGTCGTTGACAGGTACTGCAACAGGCTCTCTTTGAGCCCCCGCGCCTGCAGCGTCGGCCTCATGACCGCGTCACCTCCCGAGTCGCCGGATCCCACTCACCACGCGCCATGGCGGCGTCCAACTGCGCCTGGAACACCTTGTGCGCTTCCCGCATCTCCGCCTCTCGGTCCGCCCTATGGAACGGCGGCGTGTACCCCTCCGGAGGCGGTACGTGCTGGGTGTCGTTCCGGTACGCCTCAAACTGTGCCCATGTCGTCTTGGACTGCCGCTGCCCAAAGGTGCGGGCGTTGCTGGCGAGCTTCCAACCGTCAGCATCAAACCAGGTCACGGCCTCGTACTTCTGCAACACCGGGAACCGGCCCCGGTATGCGGAGATCAGCGCGTCGGCATTCATGCCGAGCCAGACCGCGACAAGGGCGTCAATCTCGACCAACGCTGAGCGGCGAGCTCGTTCGGTGCGTAGCGGGGTGTCCAGCCGCCAGTCGGGGGTGACGGCCTGCAGAGGTGGCAGACCCTTCCAGTCACATGCCCATCTGTCGTGGATCAGCCACGTCGGGTCAAACAACTCAACCCAGAGATCCGCGTAGACAGCGGTAAGGCAGTTGAGCCGCAGTGTCCGAAGCAACAACGCCGACGCCAATGGGTGCTCTGCCGCCGGCGCCGGCATTGCCTTTGCACCAGCGGTACGGAGATCATTGCGTGCAGTCGCGCGCAAAAAGTAATCCAGTGGAAGCGACGCCCAGAAACCGGCCACGAGCGCAGTCTGTCGTGTACTCGGCAGAATAAGGCTGTGTACGGCTTCGATGTGCGTGACGCCCGGCGGAATCAGGGCGGCGTAGAGCGCACGCTCGGTGTTGGTAGCGATCTGGCGACGCCACGCCAGCCGGTAGAAGTCGACGCTAGGTCGACGGGCCGCCTCGACCAGCGCCGCCTCTACTTTGGCCGGATCCGTCTCGGTCTCTGGTACGCCAGTGGTCATCGCGACCTGATGCCGTGCCCTATCTACTGCCTCGTTGTCGGCCCTGGACCGGGCGAGAACGGCATGGTCCACCCATCGGTCATGGGCAGCCTGAAATGCAGAGCTACGCCCGGGCACCTGGATGTATGCGCTGTCGGGGACGAACGTTTGCGGGAGGGTAACGAGGTCTGCACCGTAGGGGTCATTGCTGTTCGCGTCGTGCCGCTTGAAGACCGCCGTAGCCAGACCAATCTGAATACCTTTGAGAATTACCCCATCCCAGCTGGCCGGTTGGTAGCGCTCACCAATGGCCGGATCGGCGCGGTTGTGCTCGATGAGGTTCTCAGCCTTGGCATTCGTCTCGCTCAACCCCCCGGACATCTGCAGGTCGAGATGGACCAGCCGCAGCGGATAGTCGGCCAGTGTGGCGATCGCAGTCGCCTCTGCTGTGCTTACGGGGAATAGCAGTCGCGTCTGACCGAGCGGCCTGTCCTCCTCATCGAGTAGCCGACGCCAAACGGCGAGGATCACCTCATCGACAGTGATTACTCGAGTCCGGTGCGGCCGTTCGTCGAATTCGCTGTTGCCGAGGCGGATTCCTGGTACAGGACCAGATCCGTCGTGCTCGGGGGAATATCGCAGCGAATCCGCAGAGACCAGCCAGGATAGGTGGTTAAACCGAATCCTCTTTGGTTGACCATATATGTGAACCCCAAAATGTGCGGTATCACCCACCGGACGGGGGAAGAACCGCTGGCCAGAGTTGACGAAGTCGCCATGGATGTGCAGCCGACGGTATGCGGCCTCCCGCAGCGGCCCTTCGTTATCCCCGGTGAAGTGCGTGTCAGGGTGGAGCATGCCCGCCGTCCCGCGGTCCGACGTGTGTGCCCATACCTGACACATGAATGCGCGATACAGGTTCGGCCTGGTACCGGCCAGTAGCGGATACGTTTGAGCGGAGCTGAGGAAAGAGGCATGGGCACTGGTGGTTGTCAGTTCCCCCAGGACGTAGCTCCTAACTTCCGGCCGTTTGAGTAGCTGCCGACGTCGCCGTTCCTTCTCCGATTCTGACGGCTTCTCCTGAAGCGCAAACCACGGCTCGTGCTCGGCTAGCACCGCGTCCGCATCCCAGTCGGGCCGGACCCAGGGCGGGTTGCCGACCTGGAGGTCGAACCCGCCGCTGTGGGCGAAGACGAGGGCGAACTCCAGTTCCCAGTGCAAGAAGCCGCGCTCGGCGGCGATGTTGCGCACGACCCGCAGCCAGGGATAGCGGGTCTCCGGATCGGCGGTGTCCATGCCCATCCACTCCGGCAACAGCCCTTCGAACTGCTTGAGCTCCGTCAGCGTCTCGTACTGGTCGATGAACGTGCCATCGGGGACATCGGCGGTGCCGAGCATGGACTCCACGAAGTCCAGCCAGTCGTCGAGATCCTTGAGCGCGATGACCGACCGTCGGTTGGTCAGGGGTGGTCGCGTCCGCCGACGGGAGTTCGAACGGGCCTTGGGCGCGGGCTGCTCAACGGTGTCTCCGGCACCCCAGTCGAGGTCGTCGAACGTTCCCTGCTCGCCGTCGACCGGGAACAGTGTCATCGGCCGGAACAGTGCCGATACCGTGCGGGCGGCCGGTTGAGTTACGGTCGAGTCCACCGGTGGCGACAGGTCAACAGGTGGCGCGTCGGTCGTGGGCTCAAGCGCGGGCACCTCGTTGGTTGGCACGCTGCCGAGCAGTTCGGCCAGGCTGTCCGGGCTGTTGGGTGCGGGTGATGCCGAGTATTCGGCGGCGGTGCCGTCCAGCAACCCGGCCCGTTCCGCCGGCCAGAACCACAGTGCGCACCAGGCGTCCATAACGGTCTTCAGGCGCCAGTACGGAGTGTCGACCGCCTTGAAGAGGTCGGTGAGGACCTGCTCCTTCGAGGCTGCCTGCTTCGGGTACCGGATGAATTGGTATTCGCTGTCTTCCGGATCGGCGCCCCAGACCTCGACGCGTCGCGCGATGGCCTCCTCGGAGAGCTGCATCCGTTTGACGACGACCGTCCAGAGGAACTCGGCGCGCCGTGCGGCATCGCGCAGCCGGGTGAACTGTGACGGCAGTTCGGGCTTAGGCGCACCATGCTGGATCTTGCGGCTGCCGTCCTTGTTGAGGTGGGCGTCGCTGCGTTTGGGGCGTTGCAGGATGCCGCGCCGCCATGCGCCGAGCTGGTTGGCGGCCTGCGGATCCAGCTTCTTCGCGTCGGTCGAGCCGGCGACCGCGGCCCAGCCAGCGGCGGGCAGGAGGAATTGGTGCACAGAATCACCGTCGAGCGGCTGCGGATGGCCGTCTGCGCGCAGTGGCAATGGGGTCGGTGCCAGACCGCCTTTGGCCTTCAGCCACGCCTTCGCGGTGGAGGAGACGTCGTCGCCGGCGTACACGGCGCGGCGTGCGCCGATGAGGGAATTGCCGCGGCGCAGGTGCAGCCCGAACCACGGTGCGCGCATACCGGGGTGCATGGTGTTGAGCCAGAGGGAGACCTCGGCGAGTTCGACGCCGGTGGCGTTGAGGTCGACACCGTAGGCGTTGTGCAGGGCGATGTACGCCTTGGCCCGCTGCTTCTCGGTGAGTACCTCGCCGGCGGGTACGGATTTGCCGAGTTCCTCTTGGCGGCGGCGCAGGTACTCTTCGGCGACCTGGTTGATTGCCTCATTGAGGAACGCGCCAGAGCCGAGCGCCGGTTCGCAGATCTTGTAGGTGAGCAGCTCGGCGGCGCGGGTCCGCACGACGTTGCCTTCTGCGTCGCGGCCTTGGTCGAGGCGTTCCTTGAGGGCGAGTTCGACGGTGACCCGGGTGAGGGACTCCGGGGTGTAGTAGGAGGCGGACGTCTCTCGTTCCCGACCGGCGAGCCGGTAGACGAAGGACCCCTTCGGGTACTTCTTGGGCCCGCGTAGCCCTCGACGGGCGTCGTCCTCGTCGTGCTGCACCAGGGCCGCGTCGGGGTACTGGTCCTGGCGGTGCGCCGGGATGAGCCACGAGCCCAGTTCCGGGCTGCCGTTCCTGGCGACCTCGCACAGTTCCTCGGTGGCGATGATGCCGGTGTAGGACATCAGGCCCTCGTAGACGGCGCCGAGTTGGTTGATGCCGAGGTTGCGGTACGAGATGAAGCCGCCGCGCTCGCCGCGGGCGCCCTGCTTCATGGTGAGCAGGCGTAGCACCTGGTGCAGCGCGGCGTTGCGCAGCCGCAGGTCGAGCCAGCGCGGGTGGGTCTCGTCTTCGATGGTCGGGTCGACGACTCTGGTGCCGATGAGCCGGATAGCGGTCGGCTCGAACAGTTCGCTGCGCAGCGCCTCGAAGCGCAGGCCGAGGTCCTCGCTGCGGCGGGCCGCCTTCTCCTGGCGAGTTGTCTCGTCGTCGTCGGGCTGGTCGTCGTCGGGTTCGGTGCCGTACCCGCGGTGTCCGTAGTTGACCTTGTTGAACAGGACGTCCAGCGAGGCGTACAGGTGGAAGCCGTTGCGGGCCTCCTCCTCGATGAGTTCCTCGTCCCTGGCGACCAACTCGCGCAGCCGGGCCATGGAGTATCCGGCCTCGTAGCTGCCGTCGTCGGCGGGCAGGATGCCCAACTCCGGCCGGGCCTCGGCGTACAGCAGGAACAGGATCCGGTACAGGAAGCGCAGGCATTCGCGGGTCAGTTCCCGCACGAACGGTGTCCCCGGGTGCTCGATGTCGGCCGGGGTGACCCCGTTGCCGGGCTCGGCCATTCGGTGCAGGACCTCGTTGGCGATGATCTCGACCGAGCGTTGCAGGCCGTGCCGCAGGTCCGCGGAGACGCCGACGGCGTTGGTCGCGGACGCTTTGAGCAGCGCGTCGATGCCCGGGGCGCGGTCGTTGTCGCCGGGGCGCAGCAGGTCGAGGCTGAACAGTGCGGCGATGGTGGCCAGCTCGCCGTACTGGGCGCGGTCGTTGCGTTCCAGTGCGGTGTCGAGGCTTGCGGCGAGGTAGCGGCCCTCGCTCCAGGCGTTGCGGTCGGCGAGGATGACGACCCCGCCGTGCAGCAGCAGCACGAACCGGGGTCGGGGTCCGCCGGCCCCGCCGAGCTCGCTCTGGAACAGCCAGGCGGCCAGGGCAGCGCCGGTGTCGTAGCGTTCCGTCCCGCTGATCCGAAGCGCCGACAGCAGCCGGCCGGCGCTGTCCGGGTCGAGTGCCGTGTCGGTGTCGGCGGCCCAGCCGCAGTCCACGGCGACGATGCCGTGGCCGTGGAACGCCACCGGCACGACGTGGTCACGGCCGGACCGGTGGACGGTCAGGTCGGTCGGCTTCGCGGCATAGCCGAGCGCCCGCAGCACCTCCTGATGCCAGGCGGTCAGGCGCTTGCTCTGCTCCGTGTCGTTCCTGACCGCCCAGAACGTGGCGCCGTCGGCATCGGCCTGAGCTGCCGCGGCGAAGGAACCCCGGACGTCCTCGCCGAGGTACGTGCCGCGCAACCCGCGCAGCAGCTCGCGGGGGGTATTGCGGGGGTCGTGCTCGTCGTTCTCCCGGATCGACCAGGTCGCGAACAATCCTTTGCGGAGGTCGGTGGCGAGCTGCTCGGCGAAGTAGTGCGCGGACAGGTACTCGCCGCGGTTGGTGATGGAGTCGAAGATCGCGCTCACGCGTCGCCTCCAACGGTGCCGGTCCGTGGTTCCAGGACGGCCAGGAGCCGAAGCATCGGCGCGCCGACGGTCTGTAGTGCATTGACGAGGTGCAGCAGTCGGTCAGCGGTCGAATCGACGCCCCGCCGCGCAGGGCGGGGAGCTTCGAAGAGGGCCAGCTGCTGCCATGTCGTGACCTTGTCCCGGTACGGGGCCAGGGTCGCCTCGATCTGTTTCCTGTAGCGGTCCTCCCGCGTGCCGAGGTAGCGGGTGGCCTCGTCGATCGCGGCGGGGATCAGCCGGGTGAGGCCGGGCAGGTCGTGCGGATCGGCTCGGCCCGGCATCTTCGGGCCCAGATCGTAGCGCTCCAGCAGGTCCTGATCGAGAGTCCGCGTCCGCGGTGCCCTCGGTAGTCCGGTGACGGCCATCCATTCCACGATCGTCGGGCGGCCCAGGGCGTTGGAGTAGATCCCCTGCAACAGGAAGACGGGCTCGTCGACGGCTGCGGCGAGCACCGGTGCCTGGTGCCGGCCGACCTCGACGAGCACCTTGTCGGTGACCCAGTCGAGTACCGGGTGGATGTCGGTGACGAACGAGACGTTCGGCCACTGGGACGCAGACGTGTCCCGCGCGGCGCGTAGCCGAGCCTCGGCGAGCGGCTTGGCGAACGTGATCCGCATACGGGCCGGTTCAGTCCGGGTCGGCAGGATCCGCTGCTCCTCAAGGTAGGACTTCGGCAGCGACCGCAGCCGGTAGAGCAGATCCGCCGGCGGCTCGAACGCGATCGTGCCATCGTCGTCGCGGCGCAGCGCCAGCTGGTCCTCGGGGCTGGGCCGGCAGATCTGCCGCAGCGCCTCCTCGAAGTACTCCGAGGTCGAGCCGAACACGGTGAGCACGTTCGCCCGCGCCACCTGTGGACGTTCTGGAACCGCGCCAACCTGCCCGAGCAGCCCGGCGAGGAAGGCAGCACCGGTCTGCCGGGAAGCGGTGATCGACGCCTCGACGGTCCGGCCCGCGATGAGATCCTGCACCAGCCGGTTCTCCTCGTCCTGGGCGCGGTACAGGCCGGTGACCGCCTCCGCGGACCCCTCGATCTTGTGCGCCTCCTCCTCGCGGCTGAGAAGCTTCGCTCCGACGAGCCGGTCGTCGAGGGTGCGGGGTTGACCGGTGTCCGGGTCGACGCGCCAGGGCACGTCGCAGGTGAGGATCAGGGCGCTGAACTGCGGCGGATGCTGCTGGCCGTAGCGGTCGATCCGGCCGTTGCGCTGCTCGATGCGGATCAGTGACCAGGGCAGGTCGTAGTGGATCAGCCGGTGGCACTGCTGGTGCAGGTTGACGCCCTCGGAGGCGATGTCGCCGGTGAACAGCAACCGGACCGGGTCGTCGCGCAGCCCGAACCGCTCGATGATGCGGCGCTGGTCCTCGTCGGCGGTGACCTCGCCGTGCATGACCTGCGCGGCACCGCCGAACGCCAGCCAGGGCCGACGCGGGTCCGCAGCGATGCCGCGGGGAAAGCCCAGCGCCGCCGGCACCGCCTCGGCGAGCCACGTCAGCGTCGGGATCCGCTCGGAGAACACCACCACCCGGGTGTCCGAGCCCGGCCCGACACCCGCGGCGGTGAGCTGATCCACCAGCGCCCGGAACTTCGCCGCGTCAGCGTCGCCGATCCGCTGGGCGAGCGTCCGCAGCGTGATCAGCGCCGCCCGCTCCGCCTGACGGGCCGCAGGGTCGGTCGGCTCCTTCGCGAGCGAGGCGTCCAGTGTCCCCAGCCGGGTCGCGACCGTAGCCAGCAGCGCCCGATGCGACGACAGGAACGACTTGAACAACTGGTACGGCACCAACTGCGACGTGCTCACCGACGGGCCGGACCCGTCACCCGGGATCCACCGCGCCGCCAACTCCGCGAAGACCGGCACCTCGGCCTCGCCGGCCGGCACGGGGATCGACCGCGACGGCGCCCGATCGGCCCATGCTCCGGTGAGCCCGTCACGCACCTCCGGCGACGTCTTCGTGCGCCTGATGTACAGGTGGTCGAGATCGCCGACCTCGTATGCGGCGGGGTTCGCGATCGCGGCCTCGTCCAGCATCCGAATCAACTCGGCGAACGACGCCGCCTTGCCGTTGTGCGGGGTCGCAGACGCCAGCACCAGCGCATCGGTCCGCCGGGCCAGCAGCGTCGCCAGGTCATTGTTTTTCGTGCCTCGGTTGAGCAGGTTGTGCGACTCGTCAATGACGACGGCATCCCAGTCGGTGCGCTCCAGATGATGCGCGTAGACGTCACTCTTCAGGGTGTCGACCGAAATGATCGCCCGTCTGAAATACGCGAACGGGTTCCGGCCCGCGGGAATCTCCCGCTGGATCCGTTGGATTCCGGTCGAGTCGAGCCGTACCAGCGGGATCGCGAACCGCGTCCACAACTCCCGCTGGAACTGCTCCAGGACGTGTTGCGGCGTCACCACCAGGATCCGCTCGCCGCGTCCACGCCGGATCAGCTCCGCCAACAGGATCCCGATCTCCAGGGTCTTACCCAGCCCGACAACGTCCGCGATGAGGATCCGCGGCTGCGGATTGCGCATCGACAGCGCCAGCTCGGCCGGCCGCAACTGGTGCACCTGGTGATCCATGAGGAACCCGTCGGCCAGGGCAAGCCCGTGCTCGGTCTGCGGCAGCGGCGTCTTGCGCAGAACCGCCTCCAGGAACAGCCGGGCCCGCCGATGGTTCGGCGAGTCGTCGGCGACCAGCACGGTGTCCCGAGGATCAAGAACCCGGATGTCGTCGAGCCGGTCGTAGAACACGGCATCGGTACCGCGGACGAACGAGGACACGCCCGTCACTTCGACCATCCAGCCGTCGCGCTGGGTGTGGGTCGTCTTGCGGACGAGCCACTGCTCGTCGCGGACCAGCACTTGGACACCCGGCGGGTAGCCTGCCGCCGCGGTCCTGTGTTCTACGGTGACCTTGGCTTCGATACTCAACCCCGCTCCGATCATGTCCGTTTCGCTGCTACGGATCTCCGTAGGAAGCTACAGGGTCGTGTGCACCGCGTAGTCGAGCCGCAACTGCTGAGCGACCCGGGCCGATGCCGACTGGCGCCGCTGCGCCGGCACACCTGAGCTGGCAGGTTCCGGCTCGGCGGGTTCGGGGGCTTCGGGCGGGACGTCGAGCGGGCCGACCTCGAGCTCCTCACCTTCGAGCTCCTCCAGCGCGTTGAGCCGGGCCTCGATCGACGGAGTCAGCGCCGGCCCTGGCCCAGCGGTCCCCGTGGTCCTGGCGATCAGCAGCAACCGGGCTTCGACCGGCGTGATCGCCGCACCGGCCAGCAGCGCGGCGCACGCGACCGCCACGTCGACGGTTGCGGGCCGGGCGTCCGGATCGTCGGCGAACATCGACTCCAGCAGCGGCAGCAGCCGGGCCGGTACACCGCTCAGATCCGGCCTCACCAGCGGGTTCACCACCTGCGCGACGATCGCCGGAACCTGCGTCCCGTCGTACGGGTAATGCCCCGTCGCGGCATACAGCAGCACCGTGCCCAGTGCATACACATCCGCCGCCGCCGTCACCCGCGGATTCCCGCTCGCCTGCTCCGGCGGCATACACCGGACCGTCCCGATGATCGTCCCGCTACGCGACAGCGAGTCCTGCGACGCGTCGACGAACGCCGACAAGCCGAAGTCGATGATCATCGGCCCGTTCGCACCCAGCATGATGTTCTGCGGCTTCAGATCCCGGTGCAGCAGACCCGCGGCATGCACTGCTTCCAGGCCCTCGGCCACCAGCGCACCCAGGCTCACCGTCAGCGGCAACGGCAGGACGCCCTGCTCGTTCACGTACTGCAACAGCGTGCAGCCCTGCACGTACTCCATCGCCAGCCACGGTTGAGCGGCAAAAGGATCCGCTTCCAGGAACCGCGCGACCCGATTCGATCCGATCATCGTCGCGGCGATCTGTGCCTCCCGCTCGAACCGCGCCCTGGCCTGCGCGTCCAGCAGGTCACTACGGATGACCTTCACCGCTACTGGTGACCCGGCCGGCGAATATGCGAGGAAGACCTCACCCATCCCGCCCGAGCCCAGACTGCGCTCCACCGTGTATTTACCGATCCGAGCGGGAACGTCGCCCATCACTCAGTTCACGCCTTTCCGCCCAGTCCGTCCGCAACGCGTTCGCCCGTAGTCTGCCGCATCGCCTCAGGCCCTTACGAGCGTCCACACGGTACATACTCGATCTTTCCGAAGTTGTACCGCTGACAGGTGTCGTCATCTTCAGCCGTGCGTTGTCGGCGGCATTCGCCACGTCTGGGGTAGTTCAACAGGATGCGTGCCTGGGTCTTCCGATCAGGCGGTCGGTAGCGAGCGGAGGTAGCGGTCGACGTCGAACTGGTGGTCGGTGAGTCGTCGATGCGCTACGGCACGCTCGTCTTCTGTGAACAGTGGTGCATACTCGGGTCGCAGAACCCATGCCTCGACGCTCATGCCGAGCTTGTTGTGCTGATACAGCGTGAGAAAACCTTCCGACGTGCCCGGGCCGCGCAGCAGCCGCCGTGCCGCCTCGATGCCCCCGTGCTCGCTGACCATCTGCGCGAACCGTGGTGCCCGATAGCCGATCTGCTGACTCAACGTCCGAATGCCCTGCACCATGTCGGCGTGGAATCGGCGCACCAGCTCGGCGTTGTCCACTACACCCACCCCTCAACCGGCAGAACACTTTCTGGCGGGCTCCCGCACCCGATCGGCGCCGCATCGTATTCGACCGGCCCCGGTTCCCGGTACCGCCGTACGGTCCACCTGTATTCCCGCGTTTGTTGCAGCGTTTTCACCTGTCGTCGATGTCGATCCGGGTAGCTGCCCGTCTATCTTGGCGGAGGTGCCATGGCGACTACCGGCAGTGCTGCAGGCGCTCAACCACGACTCGGCCGTGGCGCTGCTACGGGCGCACTATCGCAGTGATGAGGCGCGCCCGCTCAGTGTCGCCTCGATGGTGGTGCTGCGCCAGCCATGGTCAGGCAACTCGTTCTCGGCCACCGACGCCGAGTGGGCCGCGATCCCGCAGCACGCCGCGGGGCGCGCTGCGGGATATACCGGATGTGTCGATGTCCCCGCTCGCTTCTGAAGGCCACGCGACGAGGCTGCTGCGCCAGCTGGTGGGTCGACCCCTGACCACGATTGCTGGACGGACCAATACGATCCTCGCCGTCGAACCGCCCAACGTGCTCGTCGCGACCGGCCGCTCCCCACAGGGCCGCCGGTCCCGATCGCCTGGGTCGACGAGGCTCTGGACCAGCTCACCACCACCGGACGGCTCGAGATCCACCCACGCAGCAGCAGCCACCGTTCCGCCTTCATTGGCGCCGTGTTGCAACAGCTGCCCGACACCCGCGTTGAGAACAGCAGCCCACCGGTCATCTACCTCGAGCCGCTCGCCGCTGCTGCAACCGCTGAAGGCGTCGGTCATGACGGCGTCTTCGCCGGCATTCTCGACTGGTACGCGATCGCCGCTGGCCGGGGCGAGCAGGTCGAGCTACGCCAGCAGCTGTTCGGCGGCCGAGACGAGGCGCCATGCGCGCTGTGCGGCGAGGTGTACCCCGTGGACTTACTGGTCGCCGCGCACATCAAGCAACGCTCCGCCTGCACCGACGACGAGCGCCGCAACTTGGGCAACGTGGTCATGGCCGCATGCCTGCTCGGTTGCGACGCCCTCTACGAGCTCGGCTACCTCACTGTCGATGCCACCGGCCACATTATGGCCGCGGACAGCCCACACCCCGGCGCGGTCGCCGGGCGCATCGGGCGTCTTGCCGGCCGCCGGGTCGGCGCACACGGTTCAGCGACAGCGCACTACTTTGCCTGGCACCGTGACCACAGGTTCAAGGGCGTCACGAACACCAACGGCTGAGATTCGCCGCCGAGATGGAGGAGAACATATGGTCGGCAGAGGCACGATCAACGACTGGTACGCCAATGCCGAAGGCCGCGGTTCGGACGCTCCCGGGTACGACTGGGCGAACGATGACCGACCAGATCGCACCCCGGATGCCTGGCTGGACCGCCTCACCCATACTGGCCGGTCACCATCGATGCCTGCCGGAGCCGCCGACGTACGAGGACGCCGCGGGCCAAACGCCAAGCGCGACCACCGACGGCCGCCCGAGACGACCGATGGTATGCCAGCCCCATTAGCCGCAGCAATACGTGAACTTCGGTCCACACGGCCTGGTATCAAGGACAAGACCCTCGCGAAGCGATTGCGCCAGCAAGGCTGGACCACAGTCACCGAGGTCGATCTTCGCCGCGCCCGTGCGAAGAGCGAGCAAGCCGCCGGCCCCAACCAGACACGCGCCCGCACCATCGTGCCTATCGCCAGCACACAGCGAGCGAACCAGCAGCAGCTGCACGCAACATCAAAAACCAGGCCAACCAACGGCCAAACGTCGCAACGTCTCCTGAACGTGATTCGAGCACTGCGCGCCACGACACCCGGACTGGGGGCCAAGAAGATCGCCCGGCGGCTCCGCGAGCGCGGATGGCCCGACGTGACGACGAACGACGTACTCGCCGCCCTCACGCCACCACGGACACCAACACCGCCACAGCCCCCACCGGACCTCACTTATCTCAAGACGAGCCGAACGCTCAACGTACCGCCAGCCCGCTCCGACGCCTGCCCGGCATGTGGCGTAGTGGTCTCAGCGCTCGGAATCTGCCGCTGCTCGTGAGCGCAGACGCCAGTCGCCCTGCCGCCGGCCCGTACCCGCTGGCCGTCGGGTAACGCCTCACCCCGCCCTCGCCGATGCTGGCTCCAACGGCGGGCAGTCACCTTGCGACATGATCGAGTGCTAGCTCATCGGCTACGAGAGTGCCCTTAGCTTGAGTTTTATCCCTTGAGTGCCTGATTGTTGACTTTTGGTGTGTCCACTGTGGACTTCTTCTTGCCGACTGGGTAGCGGGTTCGCGGAGGCCGGGTGCTACCCACGGGACGGCCGGGACCAGGATTGGTGGTTTTCGGCCTACCGGCCGGAGTGCCCAGATGCCGGCGCAGGTTACGGAAACCCCGGCGGACCCGTCCAGGGGTCATCGACCGCCCCGCAGGGATCGTCTTCTCCCAGGGACGGCGTAGATCAGTCGTGAGGGTCTTCGCCAGCCGCAGCTGGGCGTGCGCGGCCAGGATCAGCCATGTCCAGCGTTCACCCTGCTCAGGAGTACGAATCTGCGGGGCGGTCCAGCCCAGGGTGGACTTGAGCAGCCGGAAGGTGTGTTCCACATCGAACCGGCGGAGGTAGGTCTTCCACAGCAGGTCCAGGTCAAAGACGGTGCCCGGTGGTGCGGTGTGCCACAGCCACAGGTCTTGCGGCGCCCGGTTGCCGGGCAGACGCTCGACCTGGATGCGGATCACGGTGCCAGCCACGACCGGTAGCACCCCCTCGAAGTCGGTCCAGCCGGCCTGTCTGGACAGTTTCTGGTGCAGCCCGTGCCACGCGCTGACCATCACCTCGCCGTATCGCGGGTTCTGCCCACGCAGCCGCTGATCGGGCGCCGGAAGCGCTGTCGGCTTGGACAGTTCGAACCGGCTGCCGTGCTTCCTGGGCCGGCCCGGCCGACCGTCCTTGCGTCGCTTGGGTGCCGGTGCGTAGAACACCCGGTCGCTGCGCACCCGACCCAGGACCTGCACACCCAGACCGTCGAGTCCGGCGAGATAGGTGATGCGGGTCAGGTCGTATCCGGAGTCGAACGTGAACACCGGCGCGGGCCGCCGCGCGAGCGTCCCGGCCTCCTCCAGACGGGCCAGCACATTGGCGATCTGGGCGACCGTCACCACCGTCACGTCGTCGTCCGGGCCGATACGCACCACGTCCAGCAGCGCGGTCCACGACGACGCACCCCACTCCAACCCGGCGGCGAAGGAGAACGGCCAGCCCGGAATCGTCTTGCGGGATCCGTCGCAACGGCAGGAGGTGTAGCAGTGACACAGCCCCGCAGAGGTCACCGCGTCCGGCCGTGGCCACGCCGAGGTATCCACCGCGATCTTCACCGGACCGTCGTCGGCGGGCTGCCACGACGACGCGATCAGCCCAGCCAGCTGTTCAACGTCGAGATCACCACAGGCCAGCGCGTCATACAACGCCCCGTGTCCACGCCGGAACACCTTCTCCTGCGACAGTTCCACCAGGGAGTCCACCGGACCATCAGCGGTCAACACCGCATCCACGAGCTCGAACAACGCGTCCGCGCGTCTGCTGAAGCACGCATACAATCCGGCTCGGAACGCGACCAATGCCGCACGACACACCGAGGCATCTGTTGCCACCACAGCCTGCAAACCTGGCATAGTAGGCCCCACGGCCACCCCGCATCCTTCGAAGCTTCAGCACTCCGAATGATCACGGGTGGCCGTACCCATATCCTTGCGACACACCGAAACGGCCCGGACGATCTTCTGATCGCCCGGGCCGTTGGTTAAATCTCAAGCTTAGAGCGACTGGCGATAGGTGTCAGGATTCGGGCGGGTTGAGGCCCGGGATGCAGGACAGGCACGGGTCCATCGATCATCGGAGTTCTCTACGCTTCGTGACCGATGGAGTCCCGTGCCTGCGCTGCCATCTTCGTTGTTCGAGCCTGTCTGGGTCCAGTTCGCCGCGCTGTGGCCTGAGCAACCCGAGTTCGACCCGTCGCATCCTCTGGGCTGCCACCGCCGCCGGATCCCGGACCGGGTGGTGTTCGAGCACGTCATCGCTGCGTTGGTGCACGGGTTCGGCTATGAACGTGTCGCGTCGGATGCCTGCTCGGACCGGACGATCCGCCGGCGTCTGCGGTTGTGGGCCGATGCCGGTCTCGGTGAACAGGTCCACGAGCTTGCCCTGGACGCCTACGACCGGATGATCGGGCTGGACCTGACCGATGTCAGCGCCGACGGCGCCATCACGAAAGCGCCGTGCGGCGGGGACCGGGCTGGCCGGTCCCCGGTCGACCGCGGCAAAGGCGGTATGAAACGCTCGACCGGCGTGGACGGCTACGGCATCCCACTCGGGATGACCGGCGCCGGCGCCAACCGGCACGACTCGCCGTTGCTGCGTGACCCCTTCGAAGCGTGCAGCACCCAACTGCGCCACCGCTGGCCTGAACAGGTCACCGCACACCTGGATCGCGGCTACGACAACAACCGCTGCCGTGACCTGCTCGACGAACTCGGCTTCGACGCGCAGATCGCCCGCAAGGGCGTACCCGCCCCGATCCAGATCGGCAAACGCTGGGTCGTCGAGCGCACGAACTCATGGATGAACGACTTCGGCAAGATCCGCCGCTGCACCGACCGCGACGCCACGACCGTCGACTTCTACCTGTACCTGGCCGCCGCGATCGTCACCATCCGTCAACTCATCCAACGAGCCCGCACGCTCTACCGCTGGGACACCCGACCAACCACCCGCCGACTCAAATGACACCTATCGCCGGTCGCTCTTAATCCCGTAGGTTCAGGGTTCGAGTCCCTGGCGGCCCACCGACCGCACCATTGTGCGAACCGGTGATCCATCTTCGTTGGTGCCCCCGTCCGGGTCGGGCGGGGGCATTGGCGTGTCTTGGGTGGGGATCTTGAACACGGGGACGGCTCCCTGGTCGGTGAGTTGGACTTCGGCGATGAGGGCTTCGATGGCTGCTTTGCGGGCGGCGGTGGTTCCGGTGGCCATGACCTGCTGCAGGTAGATGCGGACGCGGGCGATGGTGTCGGGCTCGGGTGCGGCTGGCTGGGCGGCGAGTTCGGCCTCAAGGGCGCTGCGCCGGACTTGTTGCTGAGCGAGTTGGTCGCGGAGGTTGCGGATGCGGGGTCCGGCGGTGGTGTCGTCCATGGTTCCGGCCTCGAAGGCGGCGTGGTAGCGGTTAATAGCGGTTTCGGTGGCGGTGATGTGGGCGTCGAGAGCGGCGAGTTCGGCTTGGCGGTCGTCGGCGGTGTCCTCGTGCTGCGCCTGCGCATTTTCGATCATGGCGATGAGGACGGTGTCGGCGTTGGTGTAGAAGTCGTGGAGGGCCTGCAGGACGAGTTGGTCGATGTCGTCGGCGGGGATGCGCGGGGCGGTGCAGGTGGCGGCTTTGCCGTAGCGGGTGCGGGTGTAGCAGGTGTAGTAGCGGTAGCGCCGAGTCCGGCCGTTGGCGGAGGTGCCGATGTAGCGGTGTCCGCATTGGGGGCAGGTGAGCAGGCCGGTGAGGTAGTAGTCGGAGTCGCTCATGGCTCGCTGGGTCTGGCTGTCGCCGCGGGCGGCGGCGATCTGTTGGGCGATGGCGTAGGCGGTGCGGTCGATGAGTGGTTCGTGGGCGTCGGGGACGTACACGTCGCCGTAGGCGATGTCGCCCGTGTAGGCGGGGTTGTCGAGGATGCGGTTGATGGTGTAACCGGCCCAGGGGCTGCCGGTGCGGCTGCGGATGCCGCGGCTGTTGAGGACGTCGGCGATGGCTCGGGTGCCGAGGCGGGTCTCGGTGTAGAGGCGGAAGATCTCGCGGAGGGTGGGTGCCTCGTCGGGGTTGAGGACGAGTTTGTGGGTGCCGGGTTGCACGAGGTAGCCGTAGGGTCGGGTGCCGCCGGCCCATTTGCCTTTGTTCGCTTTCGCGGTCATGCCACTTTTCACCCTGTCGATGATGATGTTGCGTTCGAATTCGGCGAAGACGGCAAGGAGTTGCAGCATCATGCGGCCGAATGGTCCGCCGGTATCGACGGGTTCGGTCGCGGAGGAGAATCGGACGCCGGATTGTTCGAGTTGGTTGATGAGGTCGAGGAGGTTGGCGACGCTGCGACTGAATCGGTCGAGCCGGTACACGAGTAGCACGTCGAAGAGTCCGGCTTTCGCGGCCTGCAGGACCTTCTGTAGGCCGGGTCGTTCGGTGGTTGCACCGGAGGCGTCGTCTTCGTATTCGGCGACGATGATCCAGTCGTCTTTGGCACCGACATATTTTTCGAGTGCGGCGCGTTGGGCGTCGAGGGAGAACGGTTGGTGTTCGTCGTCGGTGGAGCGGCGGATGTAGACGCAGACGCGGCAGGGACCGGTCCGTTCCGGTGGAGTGCTGGCGGTGGCGCGTCGGCCGCGGCGTTTGGGTGGGCTGGTGGGATGGCCTGTCATCAGCCTGGTCCTCCGTGGTCGGGGCCGGTGGCGGCCTTGTGCGGGTCTGGTGTGGGCCGCCACCGGGCAGCGTTGGTTGTGTGGTCAGGTGAACAGTTCTGGGTGTGCGCGCCGGAATTGGTTGAGCAGGACGCCGAGGGCCTTTCCGGCTTTGTCGAGTTCTTCGTCGGTCATGGGTATGGCGTCGACGCGGGCGATGCGCATTGGTATCGGCGCAGTTTTCGGGCGGCGGGTACGGGTGGAATGTTTTGCACCACCGTGGTTGGTGGTGGTACCGGGATGCGGATCGTCAGGATAGCTCCGGACGGCGTTTTCGTGGTGGGGCGTTTTCGCCACGTTCCTCCGAAAAGCTTGCGTGCTGGCTGAGGTCGGAGTCCTGGATGCATCTGGTGTCCTTTCTCGCGCGGGCTGCGCGATGATGTCGAATGCGGGCAGACATTGCGATCAGTGGAAGTCCGGAGGCCACTCTGTGTCGAGCGGCGCGGAAGATACCTCCGTTGGTCGGTGCCGGGAAGGGATCGGTGCTCTCACGGCACTGTCAGCCGCTCACAGGGCGGGCTGACAGCCGCTGACAGTGCGCTGGCCTTGCTGCCGGGGCGGGTCGCGAGGTACTTTCCGCGCCCGCCCGTCGGTCGTTGCCGCGGTGACGCCCCCCGGGGGTCCTGGCCTGCTGCACGGGGCCGCCGGCGGGTGTTCGGGGCCGTGTGGCTGCCACACGGCGGTTGTCGGGCGATCGGCGGTGGTCACGCTGGCGGCCCTGTGCTGAGGGCTGGGGCGAGGTCGGCGAGACGGCGTGGGGTGCCGGGGCGGCGGTGCAGCCACCACACCGGCCCGGCCGGGTGGCCGCCACCGGCGTCGCGGTGCACCGCGGTGGCGACCGGGTAGCGGATGCCGGCGCCGGACAGGTGCTGGTGCAGGTGCCGCTCGCGGGTCTGGGACGGTAGCCAGAACAGCACCGGCCAGACCCTGCCGGTGACCCGGGCCAGGTCTACGTAGCCGTCGAGCTTGCTGACCAGCCGGGACAACGGCCGTTCGGTGCCGGTGTCGTACTCAAGGAAGAACGTCACCCGGCGCTCGTCCTCGACCCAGACGCCGAGCGCGTCCGGGCGTGAGGTCGCGGTGTGGGTGCGCACGTGGATGTCGTCACCGGGCTCGGCGAACGCGCCCATGCTCTGGCAGCGCGCCGCCGGCCACCACTGCGCGAGTGCCGCGTCGGGGTGGGCGCGGGCGTGGGCGGCGAGGTCGGTGAAGAACCCGTTCACGCCGAGCAGGTGAGGCAGGTTCGCCCGGCGGGTCAACTGCAGGCGCCGGGTGCGGGCGTGGTTACGTCGGGGCGGGTCGTCGCCGCGCTGCGCGGCGACGACCTCGGCACCGAGCTGGTCCAGGACGTAGTGGTAGGGGTAGGAACCGCCGTCGGGCTTCTGCGGCCGGAACCGGTCCAGCACCCGCAGCCGGAAGAGACGGCGCAGCCGCTCCTGGGCGTAGTCCAGGGACGGGTACAGCGCGTCGGCGATCTGGAACGAGGTCAACACGCCGTGGTCGGCGAGCCAGCCGAGCAGTACGTGGTCCCGGTCGGTCAGCTGGGACTGGACCCGCAGGACCGGATCGGTCACCGGCCCTCACCGTCCATGGCCGGTCCTACCCGTGGGGAGGCCCGACCAGTTGGGTCAGTCGCAGCACGACCGTCGGCGCTGAGAGCGGGCGCTTGCTGGGCTGTGAGCCGGTGACCGGGGTCCGTCCGGGCGTCCATCTGAAGACGGAGACTGTCGCGGACAGCAAGCCGGACGACGAGATGGAGGGTGAACGGTTTCGCCTGGGATGAGTGGAAGGCAGAGGTTGACACATCGGCTCCTGACTATCAGGACGGAAGGTGTCGAGCAGGGGGCGGCAGCCGCGACGGCAGCGTCGGTGCATACTGCGACGGGATCCGCTCAGCGAGCAGCAGTTGCTGCGGTGCCGGTGTGTCGGCGCGGGCGATGACGCCTTGCCGAGGCAAGCGTCTTGCACTGTGGCATGTGCCGAGCCTCGTGGTGGTGGCGTCGGCAACGCCGACCCGGCTGCGGAAGTCACTGTATGTGATCGTTGCGCTGGCGGTCGTCGTCTGCGGTGGTCATCTGCAGATCGCTGGCGCCTCGTGAACGGCCCCGACAACTCCCTATCCGGAAGGAAAGCGCATTCCTCTCGATCACTGTTCAGAGTATCAACCGAAGATCCGATGACAAATATTGTCAATACGCCCAAATGAAGTTCATCGAAGGCGATCGGAACGACGATGCTGAAGAACGGCGAGCCGGCCGTCCTGCAGTTGATCACCGTTACGCAGCGTCGCCACTTTCAGGGCCGGAGCGGGTGGTGTACGACGATGAAAGCTCGATCAGTCTGCGCCGGTCGCCATCGCCGTATCGCCAGATGGCACCCGAGGCGCCCTGCTCCGTAAGCAACTGTTGCTGCTGCACCGTTGCAACAGCCACGCCGAGCGGGCGGGTGGTGAGGTCGTCGACGATCGCCTGCTCGCGTTCGGCGTCAGCCGCGATGACCAGCACCGCCTCCACCGGCGGAAGGCGGCTGGCTTCCCGGTACGCGTGCAGCACCTTCGTCGCCGCCAGCACCGGCTCCAGCGAATTGGCGCTCGGCGGATCGTCGCAATGCACCAGGAACCGCAATGTCAGCCCATCCTCGATCCACACACCCAGACCGTCCGGGCGAAGTCCCGCGATGTGGTGCTGCCGCAGCCACACGGCCGTGTCGAGCGTGTTCAACCACCGGTACAGGCGGCGCCGCGACGGATCCGCCCCAGCTTCGTAGACCAGCAGCATGAACAGCAGCCAGGCGGCGCTGTTGTGACGACGCCCGAAGTGCAACGGCACCGCATGCCCACCGTCCCGCAGCTGTTCGGAAACGTGGGCGATCCCCGCATCGGCGATCCGATAGAACCACGTGTGCGTCCGATCTTGATCACTCCGGGATCGCCGAACGAGACCAGACCCTTGAAGCAACGTCAGGTCACGATGAGCCGTCAACCGGCGGACGCCGACGACCTGCGCCAACTCCTCCGTGGTAGCCGAACCCTGCAGCCCCAAGAACATCAAGAGGCGCCAGTGGCGCTGCGCCGTCCGCTGAGATGGCGACATAGGCACCATGCTATTTCCCGGTCATCATGCCGCGGGCAGGCGCGGCTGAGCTCGTGCTCGCTCCCGGCGCCTCGCCAGTACCGCCGAGGAGAGCGATGGCTGGTAGCCGCTGAGGCCATCCCCGGCCGATGGACGAAGCGAAGCGGGCGGAGCACTTCCGCCGGGAGTCGTCATGCGCTTGGCCGACGCCAGGCACCGCGACGACTTGACCAATATTGAAAGTCAAGCGTCGATCGCTGTGCGCCCCTGCCTCCTGGCCCGCTGCGCCGTACAGCGGCGGCCGGTGGTGGTGGCGGACCATCCGTCAGCGACGCGGGAGACGATGCATGTTCACCACGCCCAACCACCGCCAGCGCCCTTCCGCCGACGTGCCGGTCCCGGCTGACGTCGTCGACATCATGCTGTGGCGGCTCGCATTCGACGTGGCGGTCGAACACCAGCGCGGCCCCGAAGGCGACTGCACCAATCTGCGCTGCGCCGGCGAACGAGGCCCGTGTACTGCCGCAGTTCAGGCGCAGCGGGCGCTGCATCTCGCACGCCGCCCATCGACGCCCGCGCCGCGCGCAACGTCGGCTCCCGGCCCGGTGTCGGACAGCCATCAACCAGCAGCCAGCGTCGGCCGTGCCGCTGTCCAGCGTCCCAACACCGGACGGTTCACCGGCTGGTTCACCAGCGCAGCCAACACGATCAACCAGTACCGTCCGCACCTCAACCTGCCACGCCGGATACCGGGCGCCACCCTCGCGGCGGCCTGAAGCGACAGTTGCCGGTCTACGGGACAGGACCGGACGAGGCGGACAGGGCCGCGGTCCACGCCGTATGCCATGGGAATTCGGCGAGTTGCTGCTCGCCGGTTCCGGGTGGGTGGGGCAGCCACTGTCCCGGCCCGAGCAGTACCCGCACGCCTTCTACGCGGAGGGACTCCACCGCCAGCATGAAGGGCCGCCGTGCGGCAAGGGCCGAGTTGACGAACGGCAGAATCACGACCGGCGTGCCTCGGCCGATCGCTTCGGCCACGACGTTGAGCGCGTAGGTGTCGTTGATCCCGAACGCGAGTTTGTTGATCGTGTTGTAGGTGGCCGGCGCGACGATCAGCGCGTCGGCCTGGCTCGACCGGGGGCCGCTCGCGCCAGCAGGGCGGTAGTCGCTGCGTATCTCCGATCCACATTGGACGGCCAGCGCTTCGACGTCGAGGAACCCGACGGCGGCCGGTGTCGCGATCACTCGAACTGACCAGCCGGCCGTTTGGGCCAAGTTGATCAGGACGCCCACCTGCGACGCAGGACCGGCGCCGCAGACCACGACGCACAGCGTCTGCCCGTTGCCCGGACGGATCACGCCATCGCCCCGACCGATCGGGCGTAATCATGGACTCGACGTTGCAGCGGAACGGGGCACCGCCGACCCAGATCGTTGATCAGCTGGTGGACTGACCGGCGGGTGCGCACTTCCTCCGGGGCGTGCTGTTCGGCCATGCGGACGGCATCCAATGCACGTTCGTATTTGCCCCACTGGGTCAACGCTCTCGCGGTGTCCAACATCAGCATCGCCCGACGTTCCGGCACCGCCATCGTGCTGAGATCGACCGTGCCGGCGAGGTCCACGGCAGTTCCGGCGTCACCCAACTCGACCGCGACCGCGACCCGGTGCGCGAGGACATTGGTGGGGCCGAAGGCCGTCCAGCAGGCGTTCTCGTCCCGGCCAATGTGTTGGGCGGCGGCTGTCGCCTCGTCGAGCAGTGCGCCGGCTTGCTCACGGTTCTCGGCGCGGGCGGCAGCGATCGCACCACGCAGCAGCAGCGCACCGTACACGGAGAAGTCCTGCGCCGATCGCATGGCGACATCGATCGTCAGCCGATCGGCCGCGGCCGTGGCGACCTCCGCCGCCCGGTCCGGGTAGCCTCCGGCCAGCAGGCCATGCGCCACAGCGCGGGAACTGCTCGCGACGATCAATGGCTGACCGCTGGCGCGCGCGGCCACGATGCTGCGTTCGGCAGCCACCGCCGCCAACAGCGGATCATCGGACTTCAGCAGCAGCCCACTGGCCACCTGGTACGCCTCTGCGGTCAGTACGGCTATCCGGTCGTCATCGGGCGTGACGCCGGCCGCCGCCGCCAGCGCGGACAACACGGAGGGCAGATCCCGCAGCGCCCGCTCGTAGCGGCTGTGCTGGTACGCCGAGCGGACCTTTGTTACCAGCTTCGACAATTGATCGAGATCGGAGTCTCCGAGCGGCGCAGCGGTCCCGAACGGTGACGTGACGACGGCAATGAGGCTGGCGAGGATGGTGCGCCGGCGCATGTCGTCGTTCTCCTCCGCAGTCCAACGGCCGTTTGGTGGTACCGCTTCACCGTAGAGGCGGGCCGGTTCAGCGGCCAAGCGCGTCGCGTATACCGACGGTCCGGGCGCGGAGACCGCGCCCTGGGGTGTGAACCACAGGAGGGTCTCGGGGATTTGGAGCAGTCGTGCCCAGAAGGTGAGCCGGTCGAGCTGCTGATCTGCGGACCGGCGTTCCAGGCGGCTGATCTGAGCTTGGGTGAGATGGGCCCAGCCCGCCATGATCGTCTGGACGATCGGGGTGCCGTGGTACGGGTGATGCCGGTAGGCGGCGATGAGCCGCCCCATGTGCCGGGCGCGGACGGCCTCAACGATCGCCGGGTGCTCCCAGAATGACGCCGGCACCTCCTTGGGCGGTTCCTGACGGTCAACGACGACGACCGCCGCACACGCGCTGCAATTCGGGCCGGGATTATCGCGGGCCAGTCGGCTCCGGCAACGGACGCACCGGTGGATGTCCGGCAACGGCATGCCATTGACCTCCATCTGTGCGGATTGGCGGGTGCGCCAACGAAGCCTAATCCCGATATACGCGCTGTGTATATGCACCATACGCATAGGTGACGCCCAGTGTGGCGGCCACGATGACTGTGCAACGGAGATCGAGGCGCAGGCCATTCGGACTGCCGGCCACGAAGGAGGGTTCCAATGCCGACGACTCGTCGCTCCGCACCGGACTTGACGCCTGGCGCTACCTCCTACGCAACGACTATGGAGCCGCTCAACGAAGCTGGTGTCGGCCTCGAACACCGATGTGCAGGCGCCGGCCTCAGCTCGCCCCCCTGGTGTGCGACAGATGCGGCCGGCCCTTGCAGCTGTCGTGGGGGCCGAGCGGTGAGCGGTTGTACGTGTTCCTGTGCGGCTGCCGCCGCAATGGCATCGACGCCGGTGTCGTTGAGCGGCTCGTGCGGGACCGCGTGGAGGGCGAGTCGGTACATCTGGTGGACGGCGTCGCGGATCAGGAACTCGGCCAGGTGTTCCGGAACCTGTTCGTCGAGGTCCGTGTCGCGGATACGCCAGATGACCTGGTGTTCGTCTGGCGGGTCTAGAGCCCCTGCCCGCCGTCGCTGCGCTGGCTGAGGCGGCGGGCAGACCTGGAACCCCAGCACAGCATGCAAGGAAAGTCAGCATCCGCGCGTCAGGCGGTGACGCGCGTGATGCGCCATGCCGCCGGCCCTACGGCTGGCGGAGCCGTTGACCCGATGGGGAGGACATCAGCATGCGCACAGGACAGCGCCTACCGGTGGAGCACAGTGATCCAGAGCCGATCGTCGGGGCAGGCCATCGGCCAGAGCTGCGGCGGACGCTCGGGCTGCGTGACCTGGTGTTCTACGGCCTCGTGTTCATGGTGCCGATCGCGCCGATGGGCATTTTCGGGTCGGTATACAACGGCTCTGGTGGCATGGTTGCCCTCGCGTACCTGATCGGGATGGTGGCGATGGTGTTCACTGCCGCGTCCTATGCCCAGATGGTGAAGGCGTTCCCCCTCGCGGGGTCGGTCTACAACTATGCTGGGAGGGGCATCGGCGCGCCGGTCGGGTTCCTCGCCGGGTGGGCGATCCTGCTGGACTATCTGCTGGTGCCGAGCCTGCTGTACCTGATCGCGGCGGTCGCGATGCACGCCACCGTCCCGGCGGTGCCGGTGTGGGCGTGGCTGCTCGGCTTCGTCGGGTTCAACACTGCCGTCAACCTGCTCGGTATCCGGATGACCGCCCTGATCACCAGGATCATGCTGATCGGTGAACTCATCGTCCTGGCGGTCTTCCTCGCCATCGGTGTGAACGCGCTGCTGGAGGGCCGCGGTCGCGGGTTCTCGTGGGACCCGCTGTTCAGCAGCAGCACGTTCACGTGGCCGCTGGTCTTCGGCGCCGTGTCGATCGCGGTCCTCAGCTTCCTGGGCTTCGACGGCATCTCGATGCTCGCCGAGGAGAACAAGGGCGGCCCGAGCCAGATCGGCCGAGCGATGGCCGCCGCGCTCGCCCTCGCCGGCGTGCTGTTCATCGTGCAGACATGGGTCGCGGCACTCCTCGTACCTGACCCGGCAGGTCTCCTGGACAACGGCGACCCGGACGGTGTCGCGTTCTACGACGCCGCCCGGCAGGCCGGTGGGGCGTGGCTGGCGACGTTGTGCGCGGTCGCGACCGCCATCGCCTGGGGTGTCGCCAACTCGCTCGTCGCGCAGGTCGCCACGTCACGGTTGTTGTTCGCGATGGCCAGGGACCGGCAGCTCCCCGCGTTCCTCCGCAAGATCTCGGTCCGGCACGGTGTCCCGGCGAACGCGATCACCCTCACCGGTGTGCTGTCCGTGGCGATCGGCCTGTACATGGCGTGGCGCGCCGACGGCATCGCTCTGCTCTCTTCGCTGATCAACTTCGGCGCGCTGTCGGCGTTCCTCGTGCTGCACGTCGCCGTGGTGTGGCATTACCTGATCCGGAAACGGTCCCGGAACCTGTGGTCGCACCTGTTCGTCCCGGCGGCTGGGTTCGTGATCCTCGGCTACGTCGTCATCAATGCCGACGTCGCTGCGCAGCGGCTCGGGTTCGTCTGGATCGGTGTCGGCGCCGTCGTCCTGATCGGCCTCTATGCTGCCGGTCGCCGTCCGACACTGTCCGGTCTCAACGGGGACGGCCGGCCATGACCGAGCCGATCAGCGTTGTGGACTACGCACAGGACGAGCCGACCCTGTACACCTTCGGTGGCGCGGAACCGGTGACGATGCTGCGCCCCGGGCAGGTCCTGCGGACCGTGACGGAGGACTGTTTCAGCGGTGCCGTGCTGACTGTGGATGACCTTCCGTCGAAGGTGTGCGAGCAGTTCAACCCGGTCGTCGGCCCGTTCTACGTGCAGGGCGCGGAGCCCGGCGACACCCTCGCCGTGCACCTGATCGCGTTGGACCCGGCGCGGGACTGGGGGATGTCCGCGACGTTCCCGCACTTCGGCGCCCTGACCGCGACGCACACCACGGCGATGCTGCACCCGCCCCTCGAGGAGCGGGTCTGGCAGTACGACATCGACCGGCACGCCGGGGTGGTCCGCTACCACGCCCGCCGCTCGGATTTCACGGTGAAGTTGCCGCTCGATCCGATGCTCGGCACTGTCGGGGTCGCGCCGGTGGGCGGGGAGACTCGCTTGTCGATCGTCCCGGACGCGCACGGCGGAAACCTCGACGTCCCGGAGCTGCGGGCCGGTACCACCCTGTACCTCGGCGTCAACGTGCCCGGCGCGCTGTTGGCGTTCGGGGATGGGCACGCCCGCCAGGGCCAGGGCGAGGTGTGCGGCGTCGGGGTTGAATGCGCGATGCGAGTCACCCTGGCAGTCGAGGTCATCAAGGGCCGCGCTACGCCGTGGCCGAGGATCGAGACCGACCACCAGCTGATGTCAATCGGCGCGGCCCGGCCGCTCGAGGACGCCTACCGCATCAGCCAGCACGACCTCGTCACGTGGGTCGTGGAACTGACCGGCCTGGAACTCCTGGACGCGTACCAGCTCGTCTCGCAGGCCGGGCGGGCGGCGCCGGGCAACGTGTGCGACCCGAACTACACGATGCACGCCGCGATCGACACCGCCGTCCTGCGGGGCGCGACCGGGTACGGCGGCGTGCACCAGCGGTTGCGTGCTCTCGCCGGGGCGATGTGGTGACCCGACATGACGAGCTATCCGATCGGTGAGGCACCACCGCCGAACCTGCGGCAGCCGCTGCGGGTGGAGCTGTTCTTCCTCACCCATTCCGAGGCCGGTGAGCCCCTCGCCCACGTCGGCACCCTCGCCGTGGCCCTGGCCGGAGCGGTCATCATCGACCAGCTCCTGCGACCCTTATGGCGGCCCGGCTACGACCAGCAGTCCCAGCAGCTCCAGCCGCTGGAGCGGCTCCGCGTGGTCGGCCCACAGATCATCGTCATCAACCCGGACGTGTCCGGCGACCCCGTCTCGGACTGGGCGATCACCGCGCTCGGCGGCGGCCGGGTCAGGTCGATGTCCGACCGGCAACGGTCACTGACGGTGCGGGACGCGATCCGCGCCCTCGCCGTGCACGCCTACGAACGCACCACCGCCGGACTGTACGCCGGAGACCTCGCCCGCGAGGTCATCAAGCGTGGTCTGGGCCGTGGACGACGCCTGTACCCACCGACCGACCCGGCGAACATCGCCCGGGTCCGCGGCCGGTTGGGCAGCGTCCTGACCGGCAACACCCCACCCGACCCACAGACCGACGCGCTCGGCGGCCTGATCCATGCCCTGAACCTCACGGAGCCGCTGTACCTCGACCGGCCCGACCTGCGGGACCTGCTCCGACACATGTGCGCTCGGGTCGAGGAGTTCCACCCGGTGGTCCACCAGATCCTGACCGCCACCGAGGACCTGATCGCCGAAACGGCGGTACCGGTGTACGGATGACCGGCACCTCAGCAGGCGGTGTGTGCACGTCCCGGGCCGGTCTGCGGCCGGCCCGGTACGGGACGGCCGGGCAGCGGCGACGAACCCCTTCACCGCCGGGGCGAGCCGCTGCCCTGCGGGGTGGCCCCACCTGAGCCTCCCCAGGCACCGGGCCACCCCGCACCCACCTCGACGTCCAGCGCACCGCCCGTCGCATACCTCGAATGGACCCGACATGAGCAACAGCAACGGCGTTACCCAGTCCGTCACCACGGGCGGGAAGCCGAACTGGAGGACCGCGCAAGTCCGCGACGAGATGCAACGCCGCTACCTCCAGCAAGGGCAGTCAGTGCGCCAGATCGCCAGCGCGATGGGGTGCTCCTACGGCACGGCCCACCTCGTGCTGACCAAGGCGAAGGTGCAGTTCCGGCCGAAAGGCGGCGGCTACCGCCGCAAGCGCCGTACGTCGTAGGCACCACGCGCACCGCCGAGATCCCGAGCATTCGTAGCAACCACCGGCAAGCACCGTGACCATGCACGCACCGGAACTAGACGAGGCAGCCAGCAGTGACCCTTCCTCTACGGTGTCCACCCCAGCGCACGGGCGGCGACACCGTCCTCGACCCCAACCGTCCCACCCCGCAGCGCCCCGGCGGCGGGCAGCCGAAGGCGCCGGGCGGGCCGCTGCATCCCGCCGATCGCGGCGCTGTCTGGCGGGACCTCGTGCGATGAGCCCGACGACAACCATCAGGGGTTCGCGGCTGCTCACCCCGGCGGCCCGGCAACGCCTTAAGGAGGCGTCCGCTGCCGCCATGTCCTATCGGGGCTCCACCTCGGAGGCGTGCCCGGAGGACGAGATGTGGGCGGTTGAGGTCCTGGCCCGCAGGCTCGATCCGCACGACCCGACGACCGCGCCACCGGACCGGACCCTCGTCTACGCCGCCGTCGTCTACGCGACCGCACCCGGTACGCCGGATGAGTATGAGGCCCGGCTGGCGTGGGCACGGTACGCGTACACGGCCAGCCGTCTCGCCTGTCCTGCCGGGCATCCGAGCATCTGGCGGGCGACCGGCGCGCTCGCCCAGGTCCTCAGCGCCTCCACCGATCCGGCGGACGCCGGTGCGGCGATCAGCGTGCAACGGGAACTCGTCGCGCTCCTCGGCGCCGCCGGGCGCCCGGCGGTGCTGGCGGGTACCGTTCTGGCCCGGCTGCTCCACGACGCCGGCCACTGCACCGAGGCGCTGCACGAAGCCACGACCCTCGCCGGGCCGCTGCTGCAACGACCGGGCCTGTTGTACGGCGACCGACTGCTCGCCGTGGCGTGGCTGGGCGTCTTGCTCGCTGGTTGCCACCGCCACGACGAGGCCACCGCACTGCTGACCCGTGTCACGCCGCACCGGCGCCGGGTCCGCTCCGACGCGATGTTCCGCCACGTGACACACCGCCTCGACACGTACGCGCCGCGACATGCTGCACGCCATCACGACGGCCAGCCATGCCCACATCCCGCCTGCACGACGGGGCGGGAGCCGCTGTCCACGCCGGTTGCGGCGCCTGATCGTCTGGAGATCCTGCCATGACCCGCCGTCCCGGCAAGTCCCGGACCCTGCGCTTGGACGCCCGCCGCGCCGCTGTGAGCCGTGCTGGCAGGCTGCTGGACGAAGGCAGGACGGCCGAGGCCAGGACCCTGCTGGAGGAGGCGTTGCCGCCGGTGCCGCCGGTCGGTGCGGCACCGGACCGGCGGCTGATCGACGCTGCCGTGCTCTGGGTCCAGATCACCCGCGATGACCCGGACACGTATCCGGCCCGGCTGGCGTGGGCGCGGTATGCCTACGACGCCAGCCGCGTCCTGCCTGGCAAGACGCCGGACCTTGACCGGCGGCAGGCCAGCACCGATGCCTACGCCAGCGCCCTGAGCCGGCTCGGACGCTACGAGGAGGCGTTCACCGCTGCCCGGGAAGGTATCGACGTCGCCTTCGCCCGCGGCGACATCGACGACGTCGTGGACCGCCGTATCCTCCTGGCGGCTGGCGAGTACGACCGGCGCTGCGGCGAGGCCAGCCGTGACGCCCTCGCCGCGCTCAGTGAGGCGCATGCACGGCATCCCGAGACCAGCATCACCAGCCTCGTGCAGGCACTGCCGATCCTGTTCGGCCTGGAGACCTGCCACCGGCACGAGCAGGCCGAGACCGTCGCGGCCCGGATCCGGGTGACCGACCTCGACAACAGCAACGAGTTGGACAAGGTCCTGGACAGCGCCGTGCAGCCCACCGCCAACGGTGTGCAGCACACCGCCCGCGTCCACGCTGCCGCCATCTGCGACCGCCCCGACTGCCCGGTGCAGGACCCGACCGGCGGCACCCCGCCCGCCGAACGGCAGACAGCGATGACCACCCGGCTCCTCGGCCTGCTCCTGCTCGGGTACGACCCGGCCAGCGCGGCACCGCACCCGGTCCTCATCAACGTTGCCAGCCGGTACGCGGCAGCCGCCGACGTCGACGCCAATGGGTGCACGGTGTCGGCGCTGGACTGGGCGCGCTACGCCCACGAAGCCGTCCTTCATCTTTCCGGCCTGGATTGGTCGCAGGCGCTCACCGCGACGCGGGAAGCCGCCGGCACACTACAGCGGCTCGGCTATCCGCACGAAGTAGGCGAGGTGTGGCGGCGCCTCGCCGCGTTCACCGACCGCCTCGACCCTGACGACGCCGTCACCTGCCGCATGGCCATCGCCGAGCGGCGCTACCGCGAAGGCCGCTGCGACGAGGCACTCAGCACCGCCGACGCCGCCGTCACCGCCTGGTGGGCGCAGCAGACCCGCAGCACCCTCGCCGGGATGATCGCCATGGTCCGGGCCGATCTGCTGTTCGATGGCTGCCACCGCCACGACGAGCACCCCGAGGCCCACCCCATCGACATCTCCGCGTTCAGCGACGGTGACAACGCCACCCTGTTCACGCTGTACAGCCAGGGCCTGACGGTGATGGCCGAGCACGCCCGCACGTATCACCCCGACGCGGCGTGCACCGACCAGGCATGCCGCGATGAGTTCGCCATCGCCGACGACATCCCGCACCGGCATCTCCTGCGCACCGTCACACCCCGCTACGAGGAAGGACACTTCGCAGCGGTCGCCGCCACCATCGGCGGGCACCTCGCCGCCCTCGACCCAACCGCCAACCCAGCGACCGAGGCGCTGGCCGGGCTCGCGCTGCTCTACTGCGACAGCGCCGCGCACACCGCCGACGCCAGCAGCGATCCAGACGCCGTCGCCGCAGCAACCCGGCCGTTGGTGCTGGCCTGGGCTCGATACGCGCGCCGCGCGGCAGGCGAACTGGACCCCAGCCGAGTGAAATGGGTCAGCGCGAGCCGGACCGTGGCCCGCACCGCGGGCCTCTGCGGCGCGCATCCCGAAGCGATCCAAATCGCCCGCGAAGTCCTCGACCATCAGATGGCCACCCTCGACACCGCCGGCGCCATCACCGCCCGCGTCGACCTCGCCGACGCGCTGCAGATGGCTGGCCGCTGCGACGAAGCCGCGGCCGAGGCGGTCACCGCCTGGACCGACGCACAGCGCCACTACAACCCGGCCATCGCTGAGGAACGGTTCGCCGCCCTCCTCGTCGGGGTCGGGGTCGGGGCGTTGCACGGCGACTGCCACCGCCACCAGCAGGCCACAGACACGCTCGACACCGCCATCCGGCACTACACGGCAGAACCGGACACCGGCCCGCAGGCCGACGATCGGGAGCGTCGCTGGCAGCTCGCCAATGCCGCCATCGTGCAACGCCGCGAGCGGCACGACGCCGCCGACTACCACCCCGACGGGACGTGTGAGCAGCACGACGAGCAGATCGCCGCAATCGTGCACCGGATGCTCGGTGACCGGCTCACCGGAGCACGCGCATGACCGCGCCGCGACTCCCGCGCGCCGACCGGAAGACGATGACCGCGAGGCAAGCCGGCGTGCCGGAACTCCCGGTCGACCTGGACCGGCTCGGCGTCGACCTCACCCGGCCGCACCCAGCTCGCCGCTACGATTATTTGCTCGGCGGTAAGGACAACTTCGCCGCCGACCGGGCCTCCGCCGACGAACTCGCCCGGAGGTTCCCGCACATCCGCACCGCCGCCCAGGAGAATCGGCGGTTTCTGATCCGCGCCGTGCGGTGGCTGGCGCGGGCCGGGGTCCATCAGTTCCTCGACGTCGGCACCGGGTACCCCACCGCACCCAACGTGCACGAAGCCGCCCGCGCCATCAGCGCGGACAGTCGGGTGCTGTATGTGGACAACGATCCGGTAGTCGTCGCCCACGCACGCGCCCTCCTGACCAGCCCCGAGCCGGACGCCATCGGCTACCTGCGGGCAGACCTCCGCGACCCGGCCGCGATCCTGGACAGCCCACAGGCACGCGCCACCCTCGACTTCGGGCAGCCGATCGGGCTGCTGCTGGTGGCGGTCCTGCATTTCCTCGACGACACCGACCAGCCCTACGCGGTGGTCAATGCCGTCCTTGAGCGGCTACCACCAGGCAGTTTCCTCGTGCTGTCCCACGTCACGTTCGATCCGCTGCCCGAGGATACGACCCGCGACCTCACCGCCCTCGCCCGGCCAGGTGCCGGGCACGGAACGTTCCGCGCCCGGACCCGCGACGAGATCGCACGGTTCGTCACCGGCCTGGACCTGATCGAACCCGGCCTCGTGTCGGTCGTGGACTGGCATCCGGAAGAGGACCCGAAACCCGAGGCACCCGCCGAGCACGCGGCGTTCGACGTAGCCGTGGCGAGGCTGCCATGAGGTGCGTGGACCAGCCGCCGGAGGAGCCGCACGCCGTGTCGGTGTGCGATGTCGAAGGAGGAGACCGATGACAAGCCAGGCGACCAGCGATGGTGCACCCCCGCACGTGGCGCGGCTGCGGATACCGCCGGGTGCGGCGAACGAGCTGTGCCGGATGCAGCCGGTCCGCAGTGGCATGGTCTCCGCCGACGTCGAGGTTCGCGGGCAGCGGCTGCGGGTCGACACAGCTGAGGGCGGGCCAGTGCTTTTCCCGACCGATGTCGGGTTGACGTTGCTGGCCGCGTTGAACGCCGACCCGAGCGTACCGATCGCCGATAGGCGGGCGCTCGATGTCGGGTGCGGGTCGGGCCTGTACACAGTGGCGCTGCTGCTCGCTGGTGCGGCGCACGTGACCGCGCTGGACATCAACCCCGCGTGCGCGGCGGCGACGGTGGACAACTCGGCCCGCAACGGCATCGATGTGGGGCGAGTGTCGACGGTGGTCGGTGATCTCGCTGAGCTGCCGGTGGCCGAGCCGTGGGATCTGGTCGTGTGTAACCCGCCGCATTTCCCGCACGATCCGGCGTACGCCTCCGACGACGGCATCGAGGCCGCACTCGTCGGCGGCAACGACGGCCGCGCCTTGTACGACGTGCTGCTCGCCCGCCTGGACGAGCTGCTCGCGCCTGGCGGCACGCTCCTGCTGACCCATTCGTCACTGACGGACATCCCGCGCACGCGGGCACTGCTGCGGGAGGTGGGCTACGAGTGCCGCACGGTGCAGGTGTGTGAGCTGGACATTCCGTTGCGGCGATACGCCGCGCACCGTGACGTGCTGCTGTCGCGGCTGTATCCACTGCGGGCCGCCGGGCGGGCGGCGTTTCGTGGCCTGCGGTTCGAGGTGCACACCCTCGCCGCCACCCGTACCGCACCGAGCGAAAGGACCAGGTGACAACCATGCACCAGACAGCGACCGACGTCGTGGTGGTGGGAACCGGACTGCTGGGGCTGGCCACCGCATTCGAGATGCTCAACCGTGGGCTGGAGGTCACGGTCATCGGCCCACGCACCGGAGAACACACCGGACAGGCGTCCCGGGCCGCCGGAGCGATGCTGACCGTGTTCAGCGAGGTCGAGGCAGGCCACGATCCGCAGCGGATCAGGCTGGAGGTCGGTGAACGCCTGGCCGCCCGCAACGGCTACCAGGCGTGGCTGGACCGGATCAGCACGGCGAGCGCCCGGACGTTGGACCTCGTTCACGGCGTGTGGGTGATCGGCAACGGCTACGGCACGGACGACACCGCCAACCTCAAGGCCATCGCGGCGGCGGCCGAGACGCACGGCTACCGGGCCGAGTTCGCCGCACCGGCCGACGTGCCGGGCCTGGCGCCGCAAACACGGGCGTACGAGGCGCTGTGGCTGCCGGACGAGGCCAGCGTCGACCCGGCCGCCCTGGTGGAGGCGCTGAGTAGCGTGTTGCACGCCCATCCCCGCTGCCGGTGGCACAACACCACCGTGACGACCGTCAACGAGTGCGGTGAACATCTGGCGGTGCAGGCCGGGGACGGCAGCACGACCCTCGCCGCCCATCTCGTCCTCGCCGCCGGTGCGGGCACCACCGGGCTGCTCGATCCCGCCCTAGCGGAGCAGGTCGCGGCGCCGCCGCTGCGGTCCGGTCGTGGGGTGTCGCTGCTGGTGCGTGCCCCGTTCGCGTTGCCTGCCGCCGTGCGGACACCGAACCGAGGCTTCGCCTGCGGCAGCCACATGGTCCCGCGCGGCGACGGCACCATCTACCTCGGCGCGACGAACCGGCTGTCCACCGAACCCGACTACGGCCAGCGAGCAACCCTGGACGAGATCGCCACCCTCATGCACGACGCGACCGCTGAACTCAACACCACATTGCGAGACGCCGGCCTGGTCGAGGTCCGCGTCGGGCACCGCCCCGTGACCCTCGACCACCTGCCGCTGTTCGGCCGGACCGGACACCCGATGGTGCACCTGGCGACCGGAACCTACCGATGCGGGGTCCTGCTCGCCCCGCACGCCGCAACGATCGTCGCCGACGGGATCACCGCACCCGGCTCCACCAGCGGCCACCCCTACAGCCCACAGCGCACGATCGAGATCCCGGCGCTAGACGACTTGATCACCGGGTCCGCCCGCGGACTGGTCGAGATGCTGTGCCAGCCCGGCGGCAACCTCCCACCGGGGTCGGAGGAACTCCTGGAACGGTTCCTCGGCGCCGCGCTGCGGGAGATCGCCACCGGCACCTCGACCCGCGCCGCGGCCGTGCGCCGGCTGTGGGAGCGCGCACCGATGCCTGAGTGCCTGCCTCTGCTGCTGGACGCCGCCGGGAGGATGCGATGACCGCCACTACCGTGGCGCGGCAACTCGTGGCGGACATCAGCGGGCGGAGCGTCGGCACCATCACGGCCGAGGATCGGCTCACCGATTTGGGTCTGGACTCGTTGGGCCGCCTGACCCTGGCCGTGCTGCTGGAGGAACGCACCGGTCAGCCGGTACCTGATGAGGTCCTGCTGCGGGTGCGGACCGTCGGCGATCTAGAGCAGCTGCTCACACCGGTCGGTGATCCGGCATGACAGCCGAAGCGGACGAAAGTACAGACGCGCCGAGGATCGCGCCGTCCGCCGATGTCGCCACCTCGCACGTCGGCGCACGAACCCGGATCTGGCACTACGCGCAGGTCGACGCAGAGGTCCGGCTCGGCGCGGACTGCGTCATCGGCAAGGGCGTCCATGTGGCCTCGGCAGCGGTCATCGGCGACCGGGTGAAGATCCAGGACGGGTGCGGGGTGTTCGGCGCCACGCTCGAGGACGGCGTCATGCTGGCCCCCGGCGTGTACCTGCTGGAAGACCCGGCGCCCCGAGCCATCACCCCGGACGGGGACCTCAAAGGCCGCAACGACTGGCGGCGGGAACCGGTGACCATCCGCTACGGCGCCACCATCGGCGCCAACGCCGTCATCGCGCCCGGCGTCACCATCGGCCGCTACGCCATGGTCAGCATCGGCACCATCGTCGGCCGCGACGTGCCCGACCACGCTCTGATGGCGGGCAACCCCGCACGGCAGGTCGGCTGGGCCTGCATGTGCGGACAGCGCCTCGACGACACCCTCAGCTGCTCCGCCTGTGGCCGCCAATACCTGCAACGCCCAAATGGTCGGCTGTCCCTCACGCCGTAGACGCATCCTCCAGCTCGACGACCGTCGACCAATGCCAAGCACGCCCATACCCGTTGAAGGAGCACCACATGACCGCAGTCCGCTACCGCGTACGACCCGCCGGGCCGCTCAGCGGCACCGTCGTCGTCCAAGGCGCGAAGAACGCCGCCCTACCCATGATCGCCGCCGCGCTGCTGGCCCGGAGCGGTCAGACCGTCCTGCGCAACGTCCCAGCGATCACCGACGTCCAGCGCGCCGTGGACCTCGCCCGGCTCGTCGGCGCCCACGTCGAATACCACCCGGGCGACCGGCTGCTCATCATCAACGCCGCCGACGTCACCAGCCCACGCCTGCCCGCCGACCTCACCCGCCTTTTCCGGGGCAGCGTGCTGTTCCTCGCACCGGTCCTGCACCGCTGCGGCGAGGTCATCTTCGAAGGCGCCGGCGGCTGCGCCCTCGGCACCCGCGGCCTCGACTTCCACTACCGCGGCCTGGCCCGCCTCGGCGCCCACATCGACGAACACGGCACCACCATCCAGATCAAGGGCGGCAACCTCCAAGGCGCCGCCCTGTACCTGGACACCCCGTCGCACACCGGCACCGAGAACCTCATCATGGCCGCGGTCCTCACCCCGGGCCGGACCATCATCGAGAACGCCGCCCTCGAACCCGAAGTCCTCGACGTCGTGGCGATGCTCACCACCATGGGCGCCAGGATCACCGGGGCGGGCACCGGCCGCATCATCGTCGACGGCGTCGAGGAACTGCACGCCACCGACTACACCGTCATGCCCGACCGCATCGACGCCGGAGTCCTCGCCATGGCCACCGCGATCACCGGCGGCACGGTCAAACTCGTCGGCGGCACCGTCCTGGACCACTTCGGCGTCGCCGGGCACAAACTGCACCAGATGGGCGTCGAACTCGCCACCGCCGGAGCCGTCACCACCGTCGCCCGCACCGGCGACCTGCACCCGATCAACGTCATCACCGACACCCATCCCGGCTTCGCCACCGACCTGCAACCGCCGCTGATGGCCCTCGCCACCCAAGCGACCGGCACCAGCTACTTCCGGGAGCGCATCCACGACGCCCGCTACGCCCTCGTCGGTGAACTGATCAGCCTCGGCGCCGACATCACCGTCGACGGTGAGAAGGCCGTCGTCAACGGCGGCCACCCACTGCGCGGCGCCGAGGTCGTCGCCCAGGACCTTCGCACCGGAATCGGGCTCATCCTGGCCGGGCTCATCGCCGACGGCGAAACCGTCGTCACCCACGGCGCCATGATCGACCGCGGGCACGCCGATCTGATCGGCCGTTTCACCGCCCTCGGCGCCGACATCAGCCGCGACGAGAACTGACCATCCCCTGGCCCGGCGGCGCGCGTCTTGCCGCCCCCGCCGGCCACACCCCTGTGAGGAGGTGACTCATGGCGCCACTGATCACGCTGGCGCACCCCCATGTCGGCGACGCTGAGGTGGAAGCCGCCGTTCGTGTGCTCCGCAGCGGCCAGCTCGTGCAAGGCAGCGAGGTCGCCGTATTCGAGGACGAGTTCGCGGAACTCGTCTCGGGCCGGCACTGCGTAGCGGTCAGCTCGGGCACCGCCGCGCTGCACCTGCTGCTGCGTGCCAACCGCATCGGCCCAGGAGACGAGGTGATCGTGCCGTCGTTCACGTTCGGTGCCACCGCTCACGCCGTCGTCCACGCAGGCGCCACTCCGGTCTTCGCCGACATCACCCCGGACACGTTCACCCTGGACCCGGCCTCCGTCGCAGCCGCGATCACCGACCGCACCGCCGCGATCATTCCGGTCCACCTGTTCGGTCAGCCCGCCGATATGCCCCACCTGAACGCGCTCGCCAGCAGGCACAGCCTGGCCGTCATCGAAGACGCGGCACAGGCCGTGGCCGCCGCGCTCGACGGTATGCCGGCCGGTGCGCTCGGCCACGGCGCGGCGTTCAGCTTCTACCCAACCAAGAACATGCACACGATCGAGGGCGGCATGGCCGTCACCGCCGACGAGCAGGTTGCGCGGCGGCTTCGGCTGCTGCGCAACCAGGGCATGACAGACCGGTACAGGTACGAACTCGTCGGGTTCCATGCCCGCATGACCGACGTGTCCGCCGCGATCGGCCGAGTCCAACTCGCTGCGCTGCCATGGTGGACCGCCCGCCGCCAGTCCAACGCCGCGGTCTTCAACGACCGGCTCCGCGACGGCACCATCCCGGCTGTCTTCCCTGGGGCCGTCCACGTCTATCACCAGTACGTCATCCGCCACCCCGACCGCGAAGCCGTCCGTGCCCGCCTCTCCGCTGCGAGCATCGAAACCGCTGCGCACTACCCGACGCCCGTGCACCGCAGCCCGGCCTACGACGACCCCGCCACGCTCCCGCACACCGAACAGGCCACCACCGACGTCCTGTCCCTGCCCGTGCACCCGCACCTCACCCAGGCCGACCTCGCACGCATCATCACGGCGATGAACACGTGACCCGACACCTGCGGGCCGGGCTCGTCGGCCTCGGCATGATGGGCCGCCACCACGCCCGCATCCTCAGCCAACTCCCCGGCGTCGAACTCGTCGTCGCCGCCGACCCCCGCGGCGACCCGCACCGGGCCACCCGGGACATCCCCATCGTGGCCACCGTCGAACAACTCCTCAGCCACCGCCTCGACTACTGCGTGGTGGCCGTCCCGACAGCCGACCACCCGACCGTCGCGCTGCACCTCGCTGCAGCCGGCGTGCCGACCCTGATCGAGAAGCCCCTCGCGCCCGACCTGCCCACCGCACGCGCCGTCGCCGAAGCATTTGACGCCGCCGGAATCATCGGAGCCGTCGGCCACATCGAGCGGTACAACCCCGCCCTGCAAGCTCTCCGGACCCGCCTCACCGACGGCGCACTCGGCACCGTCTACCAGATCGCCACCCGACGCCAAGGCCCATACCCACCCCGGATCCGCGACGTCGGCGCCGTCCTTGACCTCGCCACACACGACCTGGACATCACCACCTGGATCACCGGCCTGCCCCTGGTCTCCGTCACCGCCAGGACCCTCGCACGCAGCGGCCGGATCGCCGAAGACCTCGTCACCATTCTCGGAGAACTCAGCGACGGCACCATCACCAACCACCTCGTCAACTGGCTGTCACCGCTGAAGGAACGCGTCACCATCGCCACCGGCTCACACGGCTGCCTCGCCGCCGACACCGTCCACGGCGACCTCACCTTCTACGCCAACGGCTCCACCCGAACCGAATGGGCCGCCGCCGAAGTCTTCCGCGGCGTCACCGAAGGCGACATCACCCGCTACGCCATCCCCAAACGCGAACCACTGCTCGGCGAACACGAAGCATTCCGCGACGCCGTCCGGGGCGAGGACGCACCCATCATCACCCTCTGGCAGGCCGCCGCAACGATCGCCGCCGCCGAAGCCGTACTCACCTCCGCCGCCACCGGCGACCCCACAACCCCCGAACTCGCCCAGGTGCCGCCAGCAACCTTCAACCTCGCCGGCTACACGCTCGCGACCGAGAAGCCGTCTTCGAGATAGGCGCCGCCACGACCGATCGCCGAAACAGCCGCCATGACGCGCCGCGCCATACGCGGGATCAGGATTTCCGACAACCGCTCCGGAGTAACAAACTGCAACCGGTCGAGCTCCTCCGGACGCAATTGGATCGACGAGACCTGCTCCGTCGACAGCACACCACCATCAAACACGAACATCAGCCCCCCATCCCACGGCGGGCTCGGCGGCACCCAATCGACACACAGCAGCGCGCCCACCGGCACCGACAAGCCCAGCTCCTCCTTGAGCTCGCGTACTGCAGCCTCGGCCGGTGACTCATCCAGCTCGACCGTCCCCCCGGGCACCTCCCACACGTCCTTGTACGTCGGATGCACCACCAGCACTCCACCGGCTGCATCGCGGAGCACCACACCAGCCGCCGCACGTACCCGCGTCACGCTGGCAATATAGGCAAGATCAGGACCAGTCTGCGCTTCGATCACGCGCCGACCCTACGCGACAGCAGCACACCACTCGCGCAGATCGCGGACTGTTACGCCCGCGCGCTTTGGAGCTAGAAATCGATGATCCGAATTGAGCAGTGAGGGACCTCGTTTCGGCCGTGGGCGACGAAACGAACATGGGTGCGCTCGGCCTCTACTATGGCCTAGGCACTCGCCTCGCGATGTTCTGTTGCCCACAACACAGGAGTCTCATGCGGTGGCCGCGCTGTCACTGGCGTCTGGTTCGCGCTGCGCGGCTTCGGGTTGAACCTTCACGATACGCAACGCAGCGAGCAAACGCGGGGCCGGGCGGTGACAGATCGTCAGGCAACCTCGCTTGTCGGTACGGCATTGCGCTTGACGACGGCGAGGATCGCGCAGAGGCGGTCTACATCCGCCGACGGGAACAGCACTTCGGGGCCGTGGGGCGCGATTGTGTTGAAAGGGGACTCGTAAAGGCGGCCCGGCTCCATGACTCCGTTGGCGGTGAGGTCGTGGATGATCAGGTTGACGAAGTCGAGCTGTGCGGCATTGAGCGTTCGACCGGTCAGGAATTCACTGAACGCCTCCCGGGCTGCCTCACGGTCCAGCCCCACCATAGAGCGGATGAACAGGCCCAACCCTTGAGAGGCCCGCCGAGCCTGGTCGATGTCCTGTTTATCGCCGACGCCGCTGTCGCCGAGCATCCGTTCCAGCTCGGCGAGGTCGGTACCGGAGAGCGGCCGGTTGCGGCGCAGCTTCTGCACGGCCAAGTGGTCCTCGTGGGTACGAAGGTAGACGCGTACTTTCTCGCGGAACCGGTCCAGGTCGGTGCCGGTACTGACCCCGGCGAACTGCAGCTCAAATTCCTGATCAAGTTCGTCGGCGAAGTTGGTGTAGACGACGGCACGGCGGGCCTTCGGGACCAAACGAACCAGCTCACGGATTCGACGGCGGGCCAGCTCCAGCATCGGCAGGGTGACATCCTGCCACCATTCGTCGCCAGCAACCTCACGGAGCAACTCCTCCCGAGCACGGATCGCCGGGATCGTGGCCTGCTCCAGCAGAACTGAGGCAATCTCCTGCACCTCGGTGCGGTGCCGGTTGAAGCGGCCATATGGAATGAGCAGGCCAAGCTGCAACCGCAGGATCAGCAGATCAAACCGCTTGGCGTCCTCGCCGTCGTCACGCACTTCGGTGGGCAGACCGGCGAGCTCGGTGGCAAGCTGCGCAGACGCCTCCGGTGACAGCCGGCGCCAGTTATCGAAGTCCACAAAGTGCTCGACCAACCGGCGGTGCGGACGCACCACAACATTGTCCAGGCGCATCGCCTGGACTCGGCGGTGCAGGTCCCTGGCTAGGTCCCAGCGCAGACCGGCCTCCGTGTGCGAACCGTCAGAGGCTTCGCTATCGGAGGAAATCTCGGGACGGCGCTGGTCGAGCTGGTTAACCAGCTCCACCTTGGCCCTAAAGAGCCGCTCGGTGAGCGATGGGCTGAGCGATCCCTCGGTGCTGGGCGGGTTCTGGCCGAAGTACTCGAAGTTGCCACAAAAATCGAAGACGAAGAAGTCCTTTTTGTCAACGCCGGTGGCATAGAGGTCGGGACGCAGACGGGTGCCCCGGCCGAGCATCTGCGCAAACTTTGTCTTCGACCGCACGATCTTGAAGAACACCAGGTTCACGACGTCGGGAATGTCGATCCCGGTGTCCAGCATGTCTACCGAGATGGCGATGTGCGGCTGGCGGTCCGGGTTCGTGAACGAATCGATCAGACCCTGCGCGCCCACGACCTGATGCGTGATGATACGGGCGAACTGACCTCGGTAGTGCGGATAGTTGGCGTCGAAGCGCTCAGCGATGAGTTTGGCATGCCGGTTGTTCTTAGCAAAGATGATCGTCTTGCCAATTCGATCACCGCCGGCGACCCTATGTCCTCGCGTCATCAGGTATTCCAGCACCTTGTCCACCGTGTCGGCGTTGAAGAACCAGCTGTTGACCGCCTCGGCCGGCACCTCGTCGGGAACGTCGTCGTCGCCCCACTCCAGGGCGTCCCACTCGTCCCTCTCGGCCTCGTTCAGATCGTTGTAGCGCAGGCCGGTGCGCTGGATACGCAGGTCGACCGCGACGGCACGGGGCGGGACGAGGTACTTCTCGGCGACAGCCTCCTCCAACGTGTACGCATCGGTAGGGACGCCGTCAGCGAGGTCAAATAGGCCGTAGGTGTTGCGGTCGACCTCGTCCTTCGGCGTGGCGGTCAACCCGATCAGCAGGGAATCAAAGTAGGAGAAAATTGCTCGGTACTTCTGGTAGACCGACCGATGCGCCTCGTCAATGACAACCAAGTCGAAGTGGCCAGGGCCGAACCGCCGCTGCCCGCCATCGCTCTGGTTGATCAGACCCAGCATGGTCGGATACGTCGAGACATAGACCCGTCCCTCGCCCACCTTGTCGTCGATCAGGTTGACGGCGGTGGCGTGCGGCAGATGTTCCTTGAACGCCCGCGCGGCTTGCTCGACTAGGGCCACCCGGTCGGCCAGAAAGAGCACCCGCTTGACCCAGTTGGCCCGCATCAGGAGCTCGACTAGAGCGATGGCGGTGCGGGTTTTGCCCGCCCCGGTAGCCATCACCACCAGCGCCTTGCGCTGTGCCTCCCCCTCGAACGTCTCCGCGATCCGGCGGATGGCCCGCTGCTGGTAGTGCCGTTCGACGATATTCTCGTCGATGGCTAGCTCGGCCAGTCGCCGCCGGCCGGCCCGCCGCTGCACGAGGAGCTGAAGTTCATCGCAGGTGTAGAAACCCTGCACCGGCCGCGGCGGGTAGCGGTCGTCCTCCCACAGCCAGGTTTCGTATCCGTTGGTGTAGAAGATGACCGGGCGCTGGCCGTACGCCACCTCCAGAGCGTCGGCGTACTCCTTGGCCTGCTGCTGTCCGATCATCGGGTCGCGGCGGGTGCGTTTGGCCTCGACGACAGCGAGGGGCAGATTGTCAGCACCCCACAGCACATAGTCGACATGGCCATTGCCGGAGCCGCGCGGCAGACCGGTGACCGGGAACTCCCGGTCACGCGTCTGGTCGAGTGGCCAGCCAGCCTCGCCGAGCAGAACGTCGATGTAGCGGTCGCGGGTCTCCTGCTCGTTGTAGTCGTGGTGATCGGGGCGGGCGGCATTCGCGGCCTTCGCCGCCGTGATCTGCGCGCGCAGGGCAGCGATCTGCACATCGAGATCGACGTTGTCCGCCTCCGCCTCGGCGAGCGCCGCGTCTCGGGCGGCGAGCTGCTCGTCTAGGGCACGGATCTCTGCCCGGCTTTGGGCCTGCGCATCCGCCGGGCGGGGCAGCAGCGCGGGGTCGAACATCAGGACATCTGAGGGCAGGGCGGAAGCGTCGCGGGTGTAGGTGCGAGCGATCCAGTACGTCAGGTGGAACAGCTCACGAACTACCTGGCCGGCGATTCGCTCCGACACCGTCCCCTTCTCGTGTACAGCCTTGTTGCCCTGTACCCGAATGATCTGCATCTTGGCGATGAGCGTTGGCCCGACCAATGTCTGCATCGTCGGCTCGGCGATCAGGCCGGTCAGACGCCGGTCCCCCGGCAGCCGCAGTTGACGGTCGGCGCGATAGAGCCACTTCAACGCAAGTTCCAGGCAACGCCGAGCATAGAAGCACGCGGCACGCGGATCGACCACGGCATTTCGCTCAGCCTGCTCCGCCTCGGCGAACAGCTCGGGCCATTCGACCTGCAGGAACGCGAAGTTGCTCATCGACGAAGATCCTCCCCACGTGTGGACAGCCACCGATCATCGCACACTCACAGCTCTCCGCGAAACGCCTTTACCTCAAGCGACGCAAACAGGCTGTCCAGTTCAGCCATACTTGCACGCTGCGCAGCGCGAACTCGCCTAATTGCTTCAATGCGCGTAGCGAATTCATACTGAACATCGATATCCGGAAGGCAGAAAGCGATGCCTTCCAGCGCTGTTTGATTAACCTTATACGTGCCATTTGTAGTTCGAGCCGACGCCTCGATTTGACTCCTCACGGCGGCAGTTGACCATACGTGCTCCAGAAATTCTTTACGAACTCTGCCGAGGTCAGCACGAGCCGCGATGATCGTATCGGGGAAAGTTGTGTCTGGCATCGAGTATGGCGGAAAGAAACCTCTACCGACCAGTTCGAGATTTCCATTACCTCGGCAAATTAGAAAGTCCGAATCACGTACAGATTGCGAGGTTGGAGGCTCGCTCAGAAATGAGGCAATCTTGTAGGCTGACGGATTGAAACTCGATCCTGTCACACTGGAAAGCGTCAAAATCTTAGCCGGCACATTTCCCCGGCTGGTAGGTGACAGGCCATTTCGAAGAGGGCTCGCAATTACTTCTGCGAGACGAACTATGGGCCAGTTCATTGGGTTGTCCAGCGGATCGCCGAACATCTCTAAGTAGACGGATCGCTCTAGTTCATCCAAATTTTCGAGCGCCTCACGTCGCTTAGCACGCACCGCGTCGGCCCGCTCCAGCAAACATCCGATCTTGCGCTGCTCTTCTATGGGGGGAAGCGGTATGATCCACGATGCGAGAGCTTCCCGCCCGATGTGATGGATACCCACGCCGCGGGAGGCTGCAGCAAACATCTTCAACGCCGCCTGATTGCGAAAGTAATGCAGTAGATAGTCTGAGTCGACTCGGAAAGGCCGCACCCGAATCAAGGTATTCTGGAAGGCGCAATCATCAATTTCGCCACGCCAGACTGCAGGCTTACCTACCTCGGTCGCACTTCCTGACGCCTCGTTGAGCAGCAGGTCTCCCACCTTGAGGCGGTAAGTGTCCATCTCGGAATCGGTAAAATTCATCTGCTTAACATCGTCGAGCAATAAGCCCCGCCAACCGACGTTGGCCGCCCTGACGTAGGGTCGCATGTGGTCGCCCTCGTGGTTCTTGGGCGATCGCTGTCGTCCGAGCCGGACCTCCGCGACGGATTCCAAGGGGACCGCTTCCCAGTTGCTTGGAAAGGCGCTCATCCGAGCATCGCTTTCAGGTCCGACATACCCTGCTGAATTTCGGATTCAAGGCGTTCGAGGTCGCCTATAATTTCCAGCGGCGGCCGGTGCTTTGTATCTTCGTGAACGATCTCTTTATAGCGATTGAGGCTGAGATCGTATCCCCCGGCGACGATCTCTTCTCTCGGCACGCAGAAGCTCTGCTCGGTCCGTGCCCGTTTCTGCTCATCACCGTCGCGCTGCACCCAACGGGCGAGCACATCTGGCAAGTTGTTCTTGGCATGTTCCGCCTCGGAAAGATCGCCCGATGTCCGAGGGCCGAGTTTTTCCTCCGGCAGCAACGGGGTTCGCTTATCGTCCAGGCTCAAACCGTCAGCCGCCACCTCATAAAACCAGATGTTTTCGCTGCCGCCGCTGTTGGTTTTGGTGAAGAACAGAATCGCCGTCGACACCCCGGAATACGGCTTAAATACTCCGCCCGGGAGTTTTATAACAGCATCCAACCTGTGGTCGTCCACCAGCATTCGGCGAATCTCCCTATGCGCTTTCGTAGCCCCGTAGAGAACGCCATCCGGCACGATTACTGCCGCCCGGCCGCCCGGCCTGAGCAATCGCAGGAAAAGTACCAGAAAGAGCAGTTCCGTCTTAGTTGTCTTGACCGATTGGGTCAACGCCTCGGCGACTCCATCCTTATCAAGGCTGCCCTTAAAAGGTGGATTCGCCAGGATGACCGAATACTTCTCCTCTTCGTCGCTGACGCTCTGCGCTAGGGAGTCCCGGTATTCAATTGCCGGATTCTCGACGCCGTGCAGCAGCATGTTCATGCTGCCGACCCGGAGCATTGTTCGGTCAAAGTCAAAGCCGTGAAACATCTCGTGGTGGTAGTGCCAATTACGCTTTGCGTCATGGAATAGGTCTGGATGCTCCCGACGGACGTACTCGCTGGCCTCCATTAGGAAGCCTGCGCTACCGCAGGCCGGGTCGCAGATGGTGTCGTCCGGGCCGGGGCCGACCATCTCCACCATCAACCGGATGATGTGCCGGGGCGTGCGGAACTGCCCGTTGTGGCCAGCGGTGGCGATCTTGCTGAGCAGGTATTCGTACAGGTCACCCTTGGTATCGCGGTCCTCCATCGAAACGCCGTCGAGCATGTCGACGACCCGGGATAGCAGCGCCGGGTTGGGGACAGTGAACCGGGCGTCCTTCATGTGAGACGCGTAGGTAGAGCCGTCGCCGCCAAGTGCGCGCAGGAATGGAAAGACGTGATCCCCGACGATGTCGAACATCTCACGCGACTCGGCGTGCTTGAAGTACGACCAGCGCAACTCGGCGTACGGCCTACCCTTGGCGTCGTCGCCGTCTGGGTAGATCGGCCGCTTGATGGGCTCGCCGGTACGCCTGGCCTTCTTCAGGGCGAGGCCGTGCAGTTCATCGAGGCGCCGGATGAAGAGGAGATAAGTGATCTGTTCGATCACCTCGAGCGGATTTGAGATGCCGCCCGACCAGAAGGTGTCCCAGATCCGGTCGATCTTGCTCTTCAGCTCACCAGTGATCACCTAGCGTTGTCCCCACCGTCTTGATCCATCCCGCCTGAGTCCGTAAGGCTACGACGCTGACGCCGGGCGATGGAATCGGCACTCCCTCCTCTTCCCGGATGTCGGGTTGTCGACCCGGTGCGATCGCAAGGCCCATTGGCATGATCGGTATCCGGGCGGCGTTTGCAACGGCCGGTCTCGACTGAGGCATGACCAGGAGTTCCATCTCGCAGCCAATCCGAACCTCCGACGATCTGGGCGCGTTCGGTGCCGTGCATCGGGTCAACGCAAGCATGCACCGGCCGAGGGCCAGGGCATGCTTGATCTTCTACCTGAACGCGAAACTGGCTTCTACGTTTAGTGACCGGCCGATCGCGCTGCGCGGTTGCAGTTCTGTGATCGGATGAAGGAGCGGGGCCTCCGCTCCTCGTGATCCTCCGGCGGACGCTGGAGGTGCTCACGTCTACGACGAAGGAGGCCCCTGGTGGAAGCGTACGTGGGACAACAGTTCGTGGGTATTGATCTGCATCGGCGGCGCAGTGTGATTGCGCGGCAGACGCAGGCTGGTGAGCGGCTGGAGGTCGCGCGGATCGGTAACGATCCGTTTGTGCTGGCCGAGCAGGTCGCTGGCTGGGGTGAGGGGCCGCAGGTGGTGTTGGAGGCCACCTACGGCTGGTATTGGGCGGCTGATGTGTTGGCCGAGGCGGGTGCGCAGGTGCATCTGGCGCATCCGTTGGGGGTCAAGGGGTTCGCCTACCGTCGGGTGAAGAACGACGAGCGTGACGCCTCGGATCTGGCGGATCTGCTGCGGATGGGCCGGCTACCGCAGGCGTGGATCGCTCCGCCGGCGACCCGGGAGCTGCGGGAGGTGGTGCGGCACCGGGCCAAGTTGGTCGCGTTGCGGTCGGGTTTGAAGGCGAGCGTGCACGCGGTACTGGCCAAGTGCGGCGTCAGCGTGGCGGTGTCGGACCTGTTCGGGGTCGGCGGCAACCGGCTGCTCGACGGGTTGCAGATCCCCGATGTGTACGCCGGGCGGATCGCGTCGCTGCGCAGGTTGATCGACGCGTTGGGGTTCGAAGTCGATGTGTACACCAAGCTGGCCACGACCCCGGCTGGCGGCCCATCGCGGCTACCGGGCGATCCAGGCCATCGACGGGGTCGGCCCGGTCCTGGCTACGGTGTTCGTGGCCGAGATCGGCGACCCGCACCGCTTTCCCGGCCCGGCGCAGTTGTGCTCGTGGGCGGGGTTGACCCCGCGCCACCACGAATCGGACACCAAGGTGCGCCGGGGAAGGATCACCAAGCAGGGCTCCGCCCTGGTGCGCTGGGCCGCCGTCGAAGCCGTCCAACGCGTGCGCAGCGGGAACCTCGGCACGGTGCGCGCTCGCATCGGTGAGCGTCGGGGTGCGAACGTCGCCAAGGTCGCCATCGCCCGTCAGCTGCTCACTCTGGTCTACTACGGGCTACGCGACGGACACATCCGCTGCCTGGCCCGGCCGGCGTGAGCACGATCTGGACGCAGCCAGCACGCGAGGTCGAGGCACGTCTGACCCCCGCCTACGGCGGCGAGGCCGAGCACATGTGATTGACCCCGTCTGGCTGCGGCCGTAGCACTCCATGCCACCCTGTCGGTGGCGAAGGGATGACCGGCAACCAGACCCCAGCGTCTGACCGTTGCCATCCGTCCACACCGGACGACTGGAGAACACGGCCCACACAGCCCCATTCCCGGAACCGAACATTGTGCGCCGCTCGGAGCCGGTCTCAAGGCCAAGCCCCTGCGGGGTGGCCTACGGCCAGCCTTGACCCCGACCCCTCACCGACGCGTGTCCAAGACCTACCGGGAACCGGAAAAACAGTCACAAAAAACCCCGGCGTTGAGGCTTGACCGGCCCCACTCCTTCAGGGAGGGGCTGTCAAATTAACGGTGGAAATGTTGTTCAGGTCTGAGTTGTAGTGGTGATGGTTGTCTATGTGCTGGGGTTGGAGAGGCGTCCGTCGAACGTGATCTCGAAGGCGTTGAGAGCCGCTTTCCAGCGGTTGGACCAGCGTTGCCGGCCGCGGCCGGTGGGGTCCAGGGACATGACGGTGAGGTAGAGGACCTTCATCGCGGCCTGCTCGTTAGGGAAGTGGCCACGGGCGTTCACGGCCCGGCGGAACCGGGCGTTGAGGCTCTCGATGGCGTTGGTGGTGCAGATGATCGACCGGATGTCGGTGTGGAAGGCCAGGAACGGCACCATCTCCGCCCAGGCGTTGGTCCACAACCGGACGATCGCCGGGTACTTCTTCTCCCACGCAGCGGCGAACTCGGCGAACCGGTCCAGGGCGGCCTGCTCCGACGACGCGGTGTAGACCGGCTTGAGCGCAGCGGCGATCGCGGTCCAATCTTTCCGGGACGCGTACTTGAACGAATTCCGTAACAGGTGCACGATGCACGTCTGGACCACGGTCTTCGGCCATACCGTGGCGACCGCGTCGGGCAGGCCCTTCAACCCGTCACACACCACGATGCACACGTCCCGGGTGCCGCGGTTACGGATATCGGTCAACACCCGCAGCCAGAACTTGGCGCCCTCACCCTCGCCGTGCTCTCCGGCCCACATGCCCAGGATGTCCCGGTGCCCGTCCACGGTCACCGCGAGGGCTACATAGATCGGCCGGTTCGCGACCTGGCCATCACGGATCTTCACCTGAATGGCGTCGATGAACACCACCGGATACACCCGATCGAGGGGCCGGGACTGCCACTCACCCATCGAGTCCAGGACCCGGTCGGTGATCGTGGAAATCGTCTCCTTCGACACCTCCGCGCCGTACACCTCGGCCAGATGCGCCGACACCTCACCAGTCGTCAACCCCTTCGCCGTCAGCGAGACGACCAGATCGTCCACACCGGACAGCCGACGCTGCCGCTTGCGTACGATCTGCGGCGTGAACGACCCGTCCCGGTCCCGCGGCACGTCCAACTCGACCGGCCCGGCCTCGGTCAGCACCGTCTTGGCCCGCCGGCCGTTGCGGGCGTTCCCCGGCGTGCGACCTTCACGTTCGTGCTTTCCCGAGCCCAGATGCGAGTCCATCTCGCCCTCGAGCGCCGCCTCCAGAACCCGCTTCGTCAGCTGCTGCAACAGGCCGCCCTCACCGACCAGGCTCACACCCTGAGCTCGGGCCTGCCCCGCCAGCCGGGCGATCAACGCATCGTCGACCACATCGGCCAACCCCGACCCATCCGCCGGCGCATCGCCCTTCGGTACCGCTGTCATCGTCATCCTGGTGTCCTCTTTGTCCGAGTTACACCGTTTAACTTACAGTCCCTTCAGGGATGACGTGCCCCCGGCTAGAGACAAACCTGCACAGCTCGATCTCGGTTTCGTCTGGGTTGAGCTGGGCCGATGTGCAGATTGATCTGGGCGTGGCGCTGTCTGTCAACGCGGTTGCAGATTGGCGGTTCCGACTCGGCGTCCCGAGACAACGTCATGGACCGATCGTGGCATCGCGCTCGGCGGGTTGGGGGCGGGCATCTCGGGGCTGTTTGGCGCGCTTCCACGTCAGCCCGGCCGCGTGGCGGGGTCATTGCGCCGGCTTGGGGATGCCGTCATCGATCCGCATCATCAGCAGCTCCACGGATCGCTTGTCGAATGCGGGCGGGCTGGTGAAGCGGACGACCTTGCCCGTGGCTGGCCAGATCTGCGTCAGGGCCTGCTCGATCTGCGGGTGGGGATCTGTCAGCTCGATGTAGGCGTCGTAGAAGCTGATGAAGACCTGGAAGACGAGCCGGTACACGACGAAAGTCGCCAGGAAGGCGTTGGGTTCGTCGGGGCGGGACTCCTCGCCCTCGGGGCGGAACCGTAGCGGCTTGGTGGCGGCGTGGAGGCAGTTGTAGTCGTCCATGTGCCTGCCTACCCAGACCGTGACGGCCGGGGAGGGCTGCTGGTGGATGAGGAGGTCTTGGCCGAAGCCGCGCGGCACCACTCGTGTCCGCCGTATCGCGTCGAGCACCAGCGCGGTCTTCAGTGCCCACGACGCGAGCCGCCGCTGATCGTGCCGGTCGAGTTCCGCTCGTCCATCGAACATCGGAAGCATGATCTTCTGGACGTCGCTCTCCAGGGCACTGCCCCAGCCGTTGTTGCAGTCGGGGCACAGTACGCGCGGGCGTGGCCCGGTTGGAGAGGTTTCGTGGCCGCGCTGCTCTGGGAAGCGGGCGCCCCGGGCGACGAGGAGCTTCGAGATCCACTCAGACCAAAGATGCTCCTCGGTGAGGGGACGGTCGTGCGATTGGCAGAGGAGGCAGTCGGTCGGACCGGCGGGCAGGTGCACCTGGAGGACAGGGGACTCGTGCTCGGTGGGGCGGAGAAGTACCTCTATCAGCCCTGGAGGTAGGTGTACCTCGCCTCGTAATAGGCGGACGCGGGCCGCGTGAGCGCACGGCTGATGGGCTATGCCCGCGAGATAGAGCGGCTCCTGCGGGATGGTCTCGTCGGAGCCGCCGATCTGGCCGGCTGCGATCGGCATCGCGGCGGTCCACGCGCCGGACCGGGTACTTACGATCATGGCCCATGCGTCGCGCTGCTGCTTGACGGTCTGCTCGCATCCGAGGCAGGCCGAGCGTTTCCAGGAGCTCAGGTTGGTTATCGCGGCGGCGAGCACGACGCCAATTGTCTCGTCGCCGCACCGCCCCGCGCACGCGGATATCCGTCGATGCTAGAGGCGCTGCGGTCTACGGCCCGGCCCACGGGACGGGAGCTGGGTCACCCAACCATCCATGCGGCGGAATCGGGCTCAGGTACCCGCCCCGGTAGCCGATCGCGTGCAGTACGAGGAGGCAGATGTACTCGCGGCTCAGCTGCCACGCCTCCACCACCAAAGACTCCCGCGTGTATATGCGGTCGTACGGGTCCTTTGGATGGATCAGGCGATTCCGCACCCAGGTTGCCGCCTCAGGACCGTCGTTTCCTTTCTCCTGCGCGAGCTGGTAAAGCGCGGGCAGCCGCTTTTGGTCCAGATCGAGCGGGATCTGGGCACGGGTCAGGAGTTCGCGAAGCCGCCGTGCGGTCGGCCAGACCTTCGAGTCTTCGAAGTCTTTCTTGGCGATCACGCCACCGAGCACGAAGGTCTCCCAGCTCAAGTTCTCGATCGCTGGGAAGGCCGCGAAGATTCGGTTCTCGACGAAGCCCAGGTTGGAGGTCTGTGTCGCGAACTGGAACTGGAAGCGGGTGGTGTTGTGGGCGTTGCCGCCGTGTAGCTTGGCGACACTCGCCTTGAGGAACGCCTCGACGTCCGCGAAGACGAGTGGGCTGATGATCGGTGAGCCGGTCTTCTCGTATGGCGCGCAGATCGGGGTCACCCACCACCGCCATACTTCGGCGTCGGCCGTGTCGAAGCCGACGGTGAGCGTCGGCGAGACCCAGCGCCCGGCGGCGAACGAGAAGGACAGGCGCAACGCGTCGAGCAACAGCCTCGCGCTCTCGGCGTCGAAGGTGGAGCCGTCCGTACGGCGGATCTCCATCACGTGCGTTAGCACGAACCGCGCCAGGCCGGTGTCTTCTTTGAAGAGGGAGCCGTTACCTGGCCGGCCGTCGAGAGTGATGCTCCATTCTTCGATCTCCAAGGCCAGTCGACTGTGAGTCCAGGTTTTGCTGCCGTCGTCGCCGTCGTAGCGGATCGTGGCATTGCCGTTGTAGTCCGGCAGGTTCATCCAGTGCACGAGAGCACGGGTCACCGGCTTGCCGGACTCGAATTCCAAGCTGCCGGAGATCCCGGACACGCGACTGTCTGACGTAGCGCTGACCGTGGCGCGCCCGACCATGCTTCCGGCTGTCAGGTCGAACGTGCCGCCGAGTCGGTCTATCGTCGAGCGGCCCTCGGTGTTGGGCACGGCGACATCCCAGCGGAGATCCGGCGTCGGGTAGGGGACAAGGCGAATCGTCCCCTCCACCGTATCGTCGTACAGTCCGCCGATCGGTCCCGAGTAGAGGTCGATTGCCTCGCCGGGCTGGTTGTACGGGTAGATCGGCTTCAACGGCTCAGCGCCGCGTTCGTCTCCCGGTTCCGCTGTGGACACGTGGCGATGGTCCGCCTGGGATAGCCGGTGCTCAACCTCTTTTCGGTTCCGTCGAGCGTCGATAGGTCCTGCTGGATCGGCTTGATGGGCGATCGGCCGCTTGGCTACTGGATCAGCTTGGCGTCGTCGAGCGCCGCGTGTGTGCTGCAGCCCGCCGCCACATCACGCCACCCTGCCTCCAATGAGCCCAACGATCGCCCGGAAGCCCATCGAGCAGGGGTCGTCATTGCGGCACGACTCATGTCTCGCAGCAGTGCGACTACCGGATCCGAGGCGTTGCGCGGCTGTCTTGTCGTACCAGCACGGCACTATAGACTCATGGCTGACGTACCTGTCCTTTCCGCCGACCGATTCCAGCACTGGGCGGTCGACTTCGTGCGCAATGAGTACGTGGTGGTCACGACGGACGGACAACGTCTCGCCGGAGCACTGCCGACAACAGCTTGGCCCGACAACCAGGTCGCACAGTCGGTCTTCGACTGGGAGCACTGGTGGGTGATCAGCACGACGCGAAGGGGCGACACGCTCATCTCGGAGGCGTACAGCCCTGTCCGCACGGACAAGGGGCGACCGGCCGTCTACCTCGACCAGAATCACTGGAGCAAGCTCGCATGGGCGATGGTCGATCCCAGTAAGGTTGCGAACAGGGATGAACTCGCCGCCGCGATGCGGATCATCGAACTCGCCACCGACGCTGGTATCGTCCTGCCGCTCTCGTCGTCGCACTTCACCGAGACCTACCCGCTCTATGGCGACCGTCGCTACAACTTAGGACTCGCGATGGCCAAGCTGGCCGGTGGATGGGAGCTTCGCTCCCCAATGACAGTCTGGGACAACGAAGTGGCCGTAATGCTGGCAACGCACGAAGACGCCCCGTTGCCGGCATTCTCGCAGCTGCCCGTCGTCACCACCGAGCCACAGGCATTCCTCGCCAACGGGGTGCGAGCATACGAGATCGACAACGACTGGGATCTGTTCCAGCTCGTCCTCTCTGAACCCTCCATCACGTTGTCGTGCCTGATCGACACCACCGCTGAGGCGAAGGGCGACATGTCGGCGTGGGTTCAGCGCAATCAGGAGATCACTGACTACTTCGCCGGACAGCGGCTCTCCGATACAGATCGGCGGAAGCAGGCCGCAGGGTTCTTCTGGACCGACAACATTCAGGTGCTTGCCAGAGCCGCAGCAAGGGCCGGCGTCGACCCGACATCGTTCGCCCGTGATGCCAAGGAGTTGCTCCAGCAGACTGGGACGATGCCATTCGTGTCGAACCTGTCAGCGCTGTTCCGGCTGCGCTACCTCGATCGTCGGAACCGGTGGAAGGGGAACGACCTGATCGACATGATGTACCTGTCGTGCGCAGCAGGTTACTGCGACTACGTAGCTGCTGAGCGCCACACAGGAACGCAACTCCGGCAGATCATGGAGAGTAAAGGCGTAACTCCCAACACCTTCATTACGCTGGCGGATCTTGTGGAGGCCCTCGACCGGGATGGCGTGAAGACAGCAACCGAGAGGGCGTTAGACGATAACAGTCGGTGAGCGGGCTCAAGCGACCGTACCCGCACGGTCCGCGCACCCAGCACCCGGACTTCGAGTAGGCGTCATGAGGCATACCCACACCTCAGGCGCCAGCCGTGGTGGTCGACGCCGTCGGTCGGCGCGCGGCATGGCGCTATCGGCGTACCGGCGTCAGCGACCAGGTGCGGACGCCTGGGACAAGGGGCCGGTCGGGTCACGACCGCACACCCACCGATCGACGCCACGGCACTCCGCGTCGTGGTTTCGGCCGTACCATCGAGTCTCCGAAACACCCTCCAAGATCAGGTGTAGCCGCGATCCGGGCGCGTGCGTCACCCTCCATCGGGTCAACGCGAGGATGCCCCGGCCGTTGGGCCGGGGCATCCTCGATCGTCTACTCGAACGCGAAACTGGCTTCCACGATCAGTGATCGACCAGTCGCGTTCCGGTCTTGCAGTTCTGTGACGTGCCCCCGGCAGGATTCGAACCTGCGCTCCCTACGGGACCGGGGGCCGCTCGCCACCATTCTGTGCTCGCTGAACCTCCAACCGTTTGTCAGAGCGTGACGGCGGATTCGGGGTCTGAGCCGGTAGCGGATGCGTTGGACGTCAGTAGGCGACGGACATGTCTCTCGGATACGCCCGCCTCTCTGGCGATGTCCGCGGGGCGTGCGTCCGGACGTTCTGCCTGCATTTTTGCCACAACGTCCGCCGTCGGACCCGAACCGCGACGACGGCGAATGCCGTGTGACGCATCAGCAGACGATCCGTCCTGGGCGAGCGGGTCCGGCCCGTCGGCGGGATCGGACGCTGGCTCGGCAGGGGCCGCGAACGATTCTTTCAGGGCAACGGATGCAGGGTCGTCGGCCCGGTCGTCCGTGTCGCCGTCGTGCGTAGCCGGGTTGGATGGTTTGGCACGCGAGAGCATCTCAACCACGAGCAGCATCGCCACGGCGGGCCACGCCGCGACGATGCGCGCGCCCACGGTGGGCTGGGCCGCGGCGATGTTCGCAGCGACGCTGGCCGCCACACCGGCCATGAACGCGATCCGCGCTGACCAGCGGACACGGTGCCCGTTGTGTTTGTCCTCGACCATCGCGGCGGACGCCACGATGAGCATCCCGTCGACGGAGAGCGGCAGGACGTAGGCGACCTCTGGACGTTCGCCGTACCGTAGCGCGACGTGGACCATGTGACTCCAGGAGGACCATGCCGCGATCGTCGCGACGGCCGCCGTGCTGACGTTCCGGGCGAGACGGGTTGGTGTCATTGGTCCACCTCGACCCGTAGCCGCCGCCGGATGGTCCGGACCTCCTCGACGTCCACCGCCGGACGTTCGCCGATGGTCAACCGAGTCTGGACGTCGGTCCATCGCAGCCACCGCCGGACCACGTCCGCCGGGTCCAGCCCGGTGGCGGCGGCGATGTCCGCCAGGTCCGCCCCGGCGCGCAGCGCGGCGTGGATGGACATCGGCTGCCACCGGCTCCACCACGACACGACCGCCGCGGCGAGCGCCAGCTCCGCGAGGACGTCGCGCCGGCTCGGCGTCGCCGGACGTCCGATCGCGTGGTCGTGCAGTTCGAGCAGCACCTGGAACGGGTTGACCTTCTCGGCGTCAACGAACCGGATCGGCGGCCGGCCGCGCTCGTCTGTCATCGCCGCCTCCCGTCGGGGAGGAAGGCGTCGAGCATCGAGACGGCCCGCACGAAGGTCTGATACGCCTCCGGCTCCGTGACCATGCTGTCGGTCAGCGAGTCATGCAGGTGGGCGACGAGTTCCACCACGAACCGCATCCGGACCGCCTTCGGCGCGGGCAGCGTCAGCCCCACCCGAAGGGCTTCGGAGAACGGATCATGCTGGCCGAGTCGAGCAAGGACAACTTCGACGCGACTCATCGGTTCGGTCATCGGGCCTCACCGCGCCCGCGTGACCTGCGAAGAACCAGCGGCAGCGGGTCACCGACCACCACGTGAGCCGGGTTCGCATGGTGATGCCTCCGGCCCACTCGTTGACCTGCGGCTTTACACTGCAGGTCTGTCCGCCGTGGACGGTGGTTGCTCGCCGTGCGCTTCTTCCTGCTCCTGCTTTTCCGCGGCCCGTTCGGGCGCGGCGCGGAGGCTTGACCTGCGTTCGCGGGCCGTTCCGGAGTGCCGAGGGTAGTCGGATTGGGCGCCATGGTCGCCGTACTTGTTGCGCCACTTCTTGATCTGTTCCCGGACGGCACGCGCCGCGGTGAGCACGAGTTCGGCGGTGGCCGCGGCGGCTCGGCGCTGCGATTCGGGCAGGACGCTGGTGTAGGTGTCGGCGGTCAGCACGATGCTGGTGTGGGCCGAGCTGGTTCTGGACGGTCTTGATTTCGGCGCCGGCCTGGTGGGCGAGGGGCGCGGCGCCGTGGTGGAGGTCGTGAGTCGGATCGGCGGCAGTTCGGCGAGGTTGCAGAACGCGACCAACGCCGCGCTGCCGCAGCCGACGAAGCGGCAGCGCGAAACATGCCCATCTCAAGCCCCGTGATCCAGGCAACGCCACAGTCTACGACCGCAACGGTTGCTCGGATGCTCACCAACCTGGACGGACGCACACGGACAGAGAAAGAAAGCCCCCGAGGTGCCACCTCGAGGGCTTTCTACGCAGCGTTGACAGTGCCTGGACCAGTGCGGATGCACCGGGATGATCATCGACTCAGCATGGACAATTGCTCCATAACTCTCTGAAATATCTAAATATTCAAAACTAGGACTTTAATCCGCAGGTTCAAAGTGCGAGTGGCGGCGGCCCTGCGGGCGCAACTGCGGTGATTCTAATGGGCGGACGCGTTGCCGCTGGTCTACATGCAAGTGTTGGTCGGCACCCGCCCGCTGCCAGCGCTCGTTCATGCCGTCGTAGTCGCCGGATCTGAACGGCGGCGCTGTTGCTCATCGTGGTGGATTTCAACACATGGACGCGGCAGAGCGCCCATCGAGCACCTAGTACGGCAGCCGCCGTTTGAGATGTTGCTGGTGGGGCGGGGTGGACAGAGCGCGGCCACCGCGTGATCGTCTGTGCGTTGTGGACACAACTTCAGATCTTGCGGTGGCCGCTGGTCACAGCGTAAATCCGGCTGCTTGGCGGCAGGTTCTTGGTGGGGTGCTTGACTCGTTCGCGGGACGGTTCGGTCGGGTGGAACCGCGCAGGACAGCGGCGGCGTTCGTGACCGGGCTGCTGTCGGACGTGGAGTCCAAGACGTGCTGGCAGTTGGCTGAGCAGGCCGGGCATGCGCGGCCGGATGCGATGCAGCGGTTGCTCTACCGCGCGGTGTGGGATGCCGATAAGGTGCGCGACGACTTGCGGTCGTTGATTGTGCAGCGGCTCGGTGACCGGGACGCGGTCCTGGTTGTGGACGAGACCGGAGACTTGAAGAAGGGCACCTGCACGGTCGGTGTGCAGCGGCAGTACACCGGCACCGCGGGCCGGATCGAGAACGCGCAGGTCGGGGTGTTCCTGGCCTACGCGTCCCGGCACGGGCACACCCTGGCTGACCGGCGGATCTACCTGCCGGCGTCGTGGACCGACGACGCGGACCGCTGCCGTGACGCCGGCGTGCCGGGTGACGTCGGGTTCGCGACCCGGTCCGAACTCGCTGCCGACATGGTCACCGCCGCGGTCGAGGCGGACGTTCCCGCCCGGTGGGTTGCCGCGGACGAGGCTTACGGCAATACCGCCGCGTTCCGTGCCCGGCTGCGTGAGCTGGGTCTGGGCTACGTCCTGACGGTCTCCTGCAACCACCGCGTCCCGGTCGACGGCGGCAAGGCCCGCCTACGCGCCGACCGGATCGCGGCCGGGCTGCCGAACTCGGCGTGGCAACGCCGGTCAGCCGGTGCGGGATCGAAAGGGCCCTGCTACTACGACTGGGCCTGGCTCGGCGACGTCAACACCAACGCCGACCCTGCCGGCAACGGCCACCACAGCCTGCTGATCCGCCGCAACGCCAGCACCGGCGAGCTGGCCTTCTACCGCTGCTGGACACCCAGGCCGGTCAGCCTCGCCCGCCTAGTCATGGTCGCCGGTATCCGCTGGAGCGTCGAGGAGTCCTTCCAGGCCGGCAAGAGCCAGGTCGGGCTGGACCAGCACCAGGTCCGCCGCTGGAAATCCTGGCACCGGTTCACCACCCTGGCCATGGCCGCACTCGCTGTCCTGGCCATCTGCGCCGCCGACGCCACCACCGGTGCTCCAGCCGCCCCTGCCGCCGATCTGATCGACCTCACCGTCAACGAGATCCGCCGCCCGCTCAACACCCTGCTCATCCAGCCCGCCCGCGACCTTGCCCATGGTCTGCGCTGGTCGCAATGGCGACGTCGACACCAAGCCCGAGCCCGGCACGCCCATTACGCACGACGGCTCAGCCTCGAAGCTCAGTCATGATCACGAATGGCGGACCTGTGCAAGTCCGGCCGATCGCACCGCGCAGCGGATGCCGATCGAGCGCGCCGCTTCCCGGCTTAAGATTGCCGCATGCAACCGGTCATTGACGTCACAATGGGCGCCGCGGGTCCACCGCACGAGGTGGTGCTGAAGCTCCAAGGCGGTGACGACTGGGAGCTGAACGTCTGGGCAACCTTCGAGGATCTGGCCAAGCTCCGCGGCGTTCGAGCCGCCGCGTGGGACCAGCGTAGGTCGATCGCGGCTGGAACAAGCGCAGGTGGCAAGGTCTTCTGGACTGCTCCAGCCGAGGGGGCAGACCCCGAGACCGCGACGGTGCTGATCGGACACGACGACGAAGCGTGGGACATTGCCTTCCTGATACCCGTGACCCTGGTCGAGAAGGTCGGCACTCTGGCAAGCGCACGACAACTGGACTAGCCAGGCGAGGTCCAGTGGCAGGCTCCTGTGACCTGATCACGAAGTGCGGCTGCCGTACCTAGCCGAGTGGGTTCGGATACGGAAAGGCTCCCGCTGGGCATAGGCCCAGCTCGGAGCCTTGATCGTTGGTACGCCGCGCAGGACTTGAACCTACAGCCCGCAGACTAAGATTCTGCTCGCCTGGAGTGATGAGGGGTATGTCGGCAATGCATGCGCAATCTTTCCATGGTTGCGCCGAATCACATTACGCAAGCCAGCCAAACTACGCATTCTCGCCGATCACACGGTTGCCGTTTACGTGGGCGAAGTTCGACGCCGCTGCCGCGAATCGGCAGCGCACAGCCCTGTGGACCTATCGTGAAGGCCAATTAGGAAACCGTTGCTCTATCCCCTGAGCTACGAGGGCGCGGAGGACAGTGTACCGACGCCCACGTTGACCTGCGTCGGCATATCCCGCCCCGGCGTGACCTGGGGTTCGTTCGGGCTGGTGGGAGCGGGGGCCGATCACACAATCGACGTTGCGATGGGCGGAGTCCGTCCGGTATGCCCGGTTGGTTCGCCGTGGCCCTGGGTGGTTCGCTTCGTCGAGCACTCGTCGAGCCAGTGCGGCAGTCGGAGGCGTGATACCACCGAATGATCTGGCTTGCGGATACTTGGTTCGCCGAGCATCTCGCGTCGCTGAGGAGGAGGGCCATTCGTGACCGCGGCTTCAAACTGGCGGGACGTCAAGGCACAGGCTCGCGCTGCCGACCCGACCTGGGACAGCGCCGAGCGGGTAGCTCGGCGCCAGCGGATGCGAGAGCAGCTGCTGGCCTCGATCGGCAGCGCTCAGTTCCACGACTGGGACGACATCCGCGCGGAGCTCGACGACGGCGACAGTGACGCGCTGCACGCGGAACGGGTCCGGACCGAGGCGTGGGTCAGCGACTTCGACCTCGCTGAGGAACGCGTCGGATGGGGGCCTGCTCACCGCGCCTCGAACGGTCCGCACCTGCCGTGACCACGAAGACAATCTGGTGCGCGATGTGGCGTCCCAAGTCGGGGCCCTGCTGATCGTCTCTGAGACGCGGAGCACGTGAAGGCGGCAAGGTTCGGCGGCGTATGGGTGGGCCGCAGCGGGGTGCCCGCGCAGGTCATCCCCTGGCGTGTCGTGCCGTCTCAAGTACCATCCGAACGTGACGTCCCCGATGCGCATTGCGATCGCGACGTTTGGTGTTGACGAGTTCGCCGTTCTGCATGCGACGTGTGCGGCAGCCGGCCACATTCCCGTCGTGTATGTGTACTGCCGTTCGATGAAGCCGAACTCCGACGTTGACGCTCAGGCTGCCGTATCGATCGGCAGGATCGCGGAGGCGTTGCCCCTCGGCATGGATCTCCTGCTCCCCGGCAACGCGATGGGGCTGGCGGATGCGCTTGCCGGATACCGCCTGGATCTGCTGGTGGTGTACGGCTTCAACTGGAAGCTTCCCCCCGCCGTGCTCGACACGCCCCGATTCGGCGTACTCAACATTCACACGTCGCTACTGCCGAAGTACCGGGGCCCGGCGCCGGTATTGTGGGCGATCTGCAACGGCGACCCGGAGACCGGGCTGACGATCCACCGCATGGACGCACGATTCGACGCCGGTCCGATCCTGGCTCAGCGCGGTGGCATTCCGCTCGACGAGGACGTCACGCCGCGTGCCTTGTGGTCGCGCCTGCGTCCCGTCCTCGCCGACCTGCTCACCGGCGCCCTGGTCCAGGTGGCACAGGAGATTCCCGGAACGACGCAGGATGACGTCGATGCGTCCCCGGCCGGTTTCATCGAGCCGGAGTTCTCGGTCGTGGACTGGTCGCGACCAGCTCGCGAGGTGCACAACCAGGTGCGGATGTTCGCGTTCATGGGTCGTGACCACGCACCCGTCGCCCGGGTCGGCGACAGCCACCTGCGGGTGTTCCGTACACGGTTGGAACCGGCGGAAGGGCTGCGGGTTGAGTGCGTGGATGCCCCGATCTGGATCGTGGACTCGGCGCCGGCTATGCCTCGTTGAGGCGCTGGCGGAGTGCGGCTGCCCGGGGATCGTCGAAGTCCGCGAGCAGATCGAGGGCTTGGTCCCGACACAGCCGAGCATCCTGCGATGAGCCCGTCTGATCCGCGACGTCGGCGAGGTGCTGCAGTGTCCGGGCGAGACTCCACCGGTCGTCCAGATCGCGATGGGTATTGACGGCCGCGCGGTGGAAGTCGACGGCGTCCTCGGCCCGGCCCATGTCCTGGTACGCCTGGCCGGCGCCGTCGAGGGCGAATGCTTCCCGGCTGCGGTCGCCGAGCCGCCGCTGGATGGAGGCGGCCCGCTGGAAGGACACCAACGCCTCGGCGGGTTGCCCGGCGGCACGCTGCACCTGGCCGAGCTCGACCAACCAGTGCGCCTCCCACACCTGGTTCTCGTTCTCCTCGGCGACGGTCAACGCCTGGTCGATGCAGCTGCGTGCTTCGACGATCTCGCCGAGCTCCCGGTGCGCCCAGCTCAGGTGGAACAGTGCGTTGCCCTCGCCGGCCCGGTCTGCGACCTCACGAAAGACCGTGAGCGTCTCGCGCAGCACTTCGACCGCTACCTGCGGCTCCTGCACCTCGCACAGGGCCTCGGAGAGGTTGCTGCGCATGAGCGCTTCCCAGCGGCGCTCGCCGAGTTCACGGAAGATGATGCTGGCCCGCTCGAAGCACGATGTGGCATCGTCGAACTGGCGACGACGCAGGCCGATCAGCCCCAACGTGTTGAGGGAGACGGCTTCCCCGAACCGATTGCCGAGTCCCTGCCGGATGATGAGGGCCGCTCGGTGGTTGGCCTTGGCTTCGTCGAGACGGCGGGACTGGAAGTACGCCCTGCCAAGGCTCTCCAGCGCTTCGGCCTGACCGCCGCGGTCGTCGTCCTGTTCGGCAGCGGCGACGCCGATCCTGCTGGTGGTGAACCAGTCCTCGAAGGCGTTCTGGTGCATGTAGATGCCGCGCAGGACGACGGCCAGCCGCCAAGCGATCCCGTGCAGCTTTGCCTCGGCAGCGGCGCGCGTCGCACCGACAAGATTGGCCCTCTCGATCTGGTACCACCGCAACGCAGTCTCGTAGCCGTCGAACACGAGCGGCACCACGTCGTCCGGGATCGGGTCGGTCAGCTCGTACCCGTCGAACTGGGCAATCTGGATCTGGGCGTTGTCGGCGGTGTACAGATACCAGCTGAGGATCCGTCGCGTCACCGCAGCGCGGCTGTCGGCGGGTTCGAGGTGGCGGACCTGGTCGACGGCATAGGCGCGTAGCAGGTCGTGGAACTCGTACCGTCCCGGCGCCGGCTGCTCGAGCAGGTGCGCACCGACCAGGACGTCGAGCTGCCGACGGGCGTCGGGGAGGGTGGTTCCGGCGAGTGCCGCGGCGGCGGGCAGGCCGAACTCGTTGCCGGGATGCAGGCCGAGGAGCCGGAAGAGCCGCGCCGCCGGCTCCGGCAACGCTCGATACGACCAGGCGAACACCGTCCGGACCGCATCCGCGTCTTCGTCGCCCTCGGCAGTGAGGGCGTCCCACAGTGCCGACTCGTCTCGCAGGTCGGCGATCAGTTCGTCGAGACGCATCATCGGACGGCTCGCGGCGCGCTCGGCGGCGATGCGCAGCGCGAGCGGCAGGCGGGCGCAGAGCCTGGCCAGCTCGACCAGTTCGTGGCGCTGGTCATGCCGTCGGTACCGGGCGGTCACGGTTCCCAGTAATGCAACGGCGTCGTCCTCCAGCAGGATGTCCAGGCCGAGCCGGAACGCGCCGTCCCGCGCTACCAGCCCGGACAACCGGCTCCGGCTGGTCACCACCACCAAGGCGTCCGCGGTCCCGGGCAGCAGCGGCCGGACCTGGCCGGCGGTCGCGGCGTTGTCCAGCAGCACCAGCATCTTCCGGCCGGCCAGCAGCGACCGGTACAGCGACGCACGATCATCCAGCTGGGCCGGAATCGCTGTTACGGGAACGCCCAGGTCACGGAGGAAACGGTCGAGGACCTGTTCCGGGGCTACGGGTTGACCGGGGTCGTAGCCGCGAAGATTCACGTACAACTGGCCATCGGGAAAATGGGCGCGGACGCTGTGCGCCCAATGCAACGCCAGCGACGTCTTGCCGACCCCGGCGGTGCCGGTGATGACGGTGACGACGGCAGCCAGGGGCTCGTCGTGATCTTCGGCCACCGCGCCGGTGAGCGTTGCCGGTTCGGCCTGCCGGTTGACGAACCCGCGCACATCACCCGGAAGCTGCGACGGGGTGACCGCGAAGGCGGGTTCGGACCCGTGGAAGTGCACTCCGCCGTGTACATCGCGGGCCTGCACCACGTCGCCTGAACCGGACGCTTCCAGACGGTTGACGTGGTGGGTCGGGTCGGGCTCGTCGACCGGCATCGTCGTTTCCCTCGTCAGAGGCTGCGACGGCTACGGCTGACGGGGCGGCGGAAGTGTGGCGACATGACTGGCGAAGAACGGCTCCAGTGGCTGGCCGATCTCGTACAGGTCCTGGATGAACCGTTGGCAGCGCAGGATGAGGTCGCGGTCGACGAACCGGCGTGCGGACTCCAGCGCTCCGTCGTCGTCGTAGATCGCCTGGTACATCACGGTGGAGCCGAGGGTGTACAACTCCGGCAGCGGGGTGTCGTGCTCGAACTCGGCAACCTGGTCCGGTCCCACGATCCGCACGCTGCCGCCGCACTGGTCCCGGATCCGCAGCGCGTGCAATTCCCATTGCAGATACGGGATGATCGGCTCTTCGACGACCCGGACCCGACGCGCGACGAAGCCGTGTTCCTCGACTCGCCGGTGATAGTCGGCCATGTCGGCGCGGCCGGCTTCGAGGATGCGGAGCGACTCTTTCCAGTCGCCTTTCGCGAATGCTTCCCAGCTGTCGTATCCGGGCTCTTTGAAGAATTGTTGCCGCTCAAGTTTCCAGAAGCCCAGGTCGCCGATCACCCAGAAGTGCTTCTCAAAATCGGCGTAATAGGCGTCCAAGTCCATTGATTCCTGACGGGAGTCGTGGTGATGGACCAAGAGATATTGACCGCAATCGCGGTCGCCTTGGCGACGGGGGCGGCCGAAGGACTCGCGGGTGGAGGCAGGGCGGCGTTCGAGGCGTTGGCACAGTTGGTGCGGCGGGCGTTCCAAGGCCGTGCCTCCGCACATGCCGCACTCGCCGACGCTGAAGCCAATCCGGCGGACGAGACCCGGATCGGGACACTGCAACAGGCGCTGACCGAAGCCGTCGCGGAAGACCCTGCGTTCGAAACGGACCTACAAGCGGTGTGGCGCGACCTTTCGCCGCACCTGACCGCCGGTTACGGCGGCGTGGCCAACAACGTCTCCGGCACCATTGAGGGCAACGTGGTGCAGGCCCGCGACGTTCACGGCGGCATCTCCTTCGGCACCCCTGGCCGAACCGAGTCCTGAGCGGTCCAGGACTCCGGTCGGCCGATCTCAGTGCGGGGTCCGGCTCCGGTTCGCGGGCATGCGCACGACACGGGAACGGCGTACCGCTCACGTTGAGTGCGCTGCGTTCCCACGACGCCACGGCGAGACTGCGGCGGTGGCGTGGGAGATCTCGGGAAGGACGTCATCGTCGGACTTGGCGGTGAAATGGGAGCTGGTGCAGGAAGGCGTTCTTCCGGGTGGTGTGGGTGCGGTACAGCGGGCTGCACGGCGTGGCGGCCAGCCGTGCCTTCAGGTCGTCGAGTTCCGTCCTCTGTCGCGGTCGACGAGGAACGCGAACTCGGTCATGATCCCGACGACGCTGCGGTTGGCGGTCGGGGCAATCCGGCGGGTGCTCATCTGTTCGACCTCGGCGTCGATCATCGCGGCGTCGGCACCGTACGTGGCCATGGTCGCGGCGATACGGTCGACGGCGCGGGACGCAGCGGTGGCGACGGGTGCCAGCGGCAGCAGGACCGGCAGCAGGGTCGGCTCGTTGACCAGCAGCAGCACGTCCGGTCGTCACGCGAGCCGGGTGGCGCACCACTCGCCGAGTGCGGTGGTGTCAGCTGCCAGCGGCCCAGTGCTGGTTGAGCCGTGCGATGGCCTCGTCCTTGGTCATGCGTGCCACGTCTGGTTCGGTGAGGCCGGCCTGGGTGAGGAGCAGGTGCACCACCTCGGCCGGGATCGGTTCGGCTGCGGTGGTGCGGGCTTGCCCTGGGCTGGTTTGACGCCGGCGCGTACGCAGTTCCAGAAGACGTCCTCGGTGACGTCGAGGTGGTCGCGCAGGATGTGGCTTCAGATGCTGGGGCCATAGGTGCTCCGGTCGCGCGGGAACACGCCGGTCAGCACGTTCATCGCCAAGTACGCGATGCGAGAGTGGTAGCGGTCGAGCTTGTACGACGCCTTCCATCTCGAAGTCCGCACTCTACCACCCGATGGTGGTATAACAGGTGGTATGACGCTGGCAATCAAACGGACGCTGTCGATGCGCCCTGAGGTCGACCGGATGTTGACCACGCATGTCGATCGCACACCTGGGGCGACGCTCTCCTCAACGGTCAACGCCGCGCTGGTGGAATACCTCGAGGCGGCCGCCTTGGAGTCCTACCGGCAGTGGGATGCGGACGCGGATCCGGACGAGCGTGGTGCTTTGGATGCGTTTGCGGCCCAGGATGACGAGACGTGGACGGCCGGGTGAGGCGGGGGAGCATCCTGCAGTATGTCGTCGGCAGCCACCGGCTGCGGGTTGTCGTCGTCACCGCGGACCGGTACAACCCCGATCACGGCCTCGTGGCTCCGTTGCGGGAGCGAGCCGCACCGGACCTTGCGCCCGCGTTCCTTGTGCCCCTGGGTCGGCAGGACTGGCCGAGTGCCGCCGTGATCGACCTTTCTCGGGCAAGGTCCCTGGACCCAGCATCGGTCGCCGGAACCGCCGGTCAACTTACCCACACAACCCTCAGCACGTTGGCAACCGCCGTGCGCACCTACTTCGGCGCCGTGGACTGAATGCAGGACGTGGTGGTATCAGCCATCGCCACCGCCGGACGGAACGTTGGCGGGTAGGCGGCCCGGCCCCGAGTGTCGCCGCAGCCGGGCATTCGCCTAGCCTGGTCGGCTATGCACGGCGCGAACGAGGTGGCGGATGTCGTCCAGGCCGCCGACGAGGTAACGGTCCGCTCGACTGGGGCGCAGGCGCTGGCCGATGTGCTGGCGGTGCTGCAGCTGTGCGGCGCGGGCAAGCTGCGCTGCAGCGAGAAGACCCAGCGGCCGTCCGCCGCCACCGTTGCGGGGGTGGCCGAGGTCCTGGCCGGCGGGGACTTCTACCCCACGGAGCCGATCGCGGCGTTCGCCTGGCCGCTGCTGATCCAGGCCGGCGGGCTCGCCGAACTGGCCGGCGGCAGGCTGCAGTTGACCGCGAAGGGTCGCGCCGCGTTGGGCCGGCCGCCGGCCGAGACGATCCGTGCGCTGTGGCGCTCCTGGGTCGGTAAGGCGGTCATCGACGAGCTGAGCCGGGTCGAGCACATCAAGGGCCAGCGCACCGCCAACACGCTGACGTCGGCGAAGACCCGTCGGCAGACGGTTGCCGCGGCGCTGTCCAGTTGCCCGGTCGACGAGTGGGTGGCGATCGACGACCTGTTCGACAGGATGCGACGCGGCGGGCTGTCGCCGACGGTGGCCCGCAGCGACCGGGCGTTATGGCGGTTGTACCTCACCGATCCGCAGTACGGCAGCCTGGGCTACGCCGGGTTCGCGGACTGGCCGATCCTGGAGGGCCGGTACACCCTGGCTGTGCTGTTCGAATACGCCGGCACGCTGGGCATGTTCGACCTGGACTACACCGACCCGGCCGGCGCCCGGGATGACTTCCGCGGCAACTGGGGCACCGACGAACTGGGGTATCTCAGCCGCTACGACGGGCTGCGGGCGGTGCGGCTCAACGCCCTGGGCGCGTACGCCCTGGGCCTGACCGACCGCTACCAGGCGCCTCCGGCGGATGCGGTGGTGGCCGGAGCGTTGAAGGTGCTGCCCAACCTCGACATCGTGGTCACCGGCGAGCTGCCGCCGGCCGACGGGCTGATGCTCAACGCGTATGCGCAACGCACCGCGGACCGGGTCTGGGCACTGCGCGAGGCGACCCTGCTGGCCGCGCTGGACGCCGGCCGCAGTCTCGATCAGCTCCGCGAGTTCCTGGCCGTCCGCGCGACCCACGAGTTGCCCAATTCGGTGACCACCCTGCTGGCCGACGTCGCGGCCCGCGCTGGGCGGCTTCGCAACCTCGGTGTGGTCCGCCTGGTGGAGTGCGCCGACCCGGCGCTCGCCGTCCTGATCGCGCGTGACCGGCGGCTGCGTGGCCTGTGCCAGCCGGTCGGTGACCAGCACCTGGCCGTGGCTGTGGACCGGGAGCCGGAGTTCCGCAAGGCGCTGCGGGCGCTGGGCCATGTTCTGCCGACTGACACGCTGGCCTGACCGCCGCCTGTCCCAAGGAGGACCAGGATCGATGCAGCCCACCCGCGGCCTGACCCGGGGCGCGCCCCGAGCGACGGTGTACCAGATGGCCTACTTCCCGCCCGAGCAGTACGAGGCGGCCTGGACCCAGGGCCTGCTGAACGCCACGAGTCACCGTGACCACGGCGACTACCGCCGGGAAACCCAGCAGACCATGCAAGCCATGGCCGAGCGGGCCGCCGCCCCGATCCAGATCGTCCGGCTGGACGTGCCCGACCTGCTCGCCTACGCGCAGCGCACCGGCACGGACCCGGCGCGCCGCCCCACCCGCCTGGCCTACGCCGGGTGGCTGCACAAAACCGGCCACACCGGCGACCTCTGGCCGCCCGAGCGCAACTCGCCGTGCTGGTGCGGCTCCGCCGCCAAGTACAAGAAGTGCTGCGGCAACCCGGCCTTCCTCGCCATCGAGCCACCCGACCCGGCCTCGCTCGTGCTGCGCATCGAACTCAACGGTGTCACCCCACCCGTGTGGCGGCGGGTGGCCATACCGTCGAACACGACGCTGGACCTGGTGCACCGGATGATCCAGGACGCGATGGGCTGGTCCGACGAGCACATGTACGTGTTCGAGACCGACGAGCACACCATCATCGACCCCCGCTCCGACTCCGGTGAGGCTCCCGCCGACGGTGAACGCCTGGTGTCCATCGCCACCGAGGCGGGCGCCACGTTCACCTACGTGTACGACTTCGGCGACGAGTGGACGCACACCGTCACCGTCGAGGAGATCCGCCCCGGCGGCCCCCACAACACGTTCACCGTCCTGGACGGCGGCGGCGCCTGCCCACCCGAGGACATCGGCGGCGCAGCCGCATACCAGCACCTGCTGGCCGCGTTTGCCGACTCGTCCAGGCCGGACCACGACGACGCGGTCGAGCTGCTCGGCGAAGACTTCGACCCCACCCGCCACCATGGCGCAACTGCCGGGTAGGGCTGGCGGTGGCTGCCGCCAAGCGTTCATCGAGCCAGGCTGTGCCGGAAGGCGTTCTTCGGGGTGGTGTGGGTGCGGTACAGCGGGCTACACGGCGTGGCGGCCAGCCAGGTCTCCAGGTCGTCGAGTTCTCGTTCTCTGCTGCGGTCGGCGAGGAACGTGAATTCGGTCATGATGCCGACGACGCTGCGGTTGGCGGTCGGGGCGATCCGGCGGGTGCGCATCTGTTCGACCTCGGCGGCGATCATCGCGTAGTCGGCACCGTACGTGGTCATGGTCGCGGCGATGCGGTCGGCGGCGCGGGACACCGCAGTGGCGGCGGGTGCGAGCGGAAGGAGGACCGGCAGCAGGGTCGGCTCGTTGACCAGCAGCAGCACGTCTGGTCGCCACGCGAACCGGGTGGCGTACCACTCGCCGAGTGCGGTGGTGGACTGCTCACCCGCGCGCAGGTCCGGCGTGCCTATCCGGTCGCGGAGCTTCTTGGTCGCACGCAGGATCAGCACCGCAACATCATGTCAGCGCGTAGCCGTGCTCTGCTGAGCAAATCGGCGGCGGGGCCCAACTCCACCGCTGCGTCCGCATCAATCGCGGCCGTTCGACCCATCGCGCCACTGCTCCGCAGCCGTCGGCAGTCGGCAGTCGGCAGTCGGCACGGGCCGCAACGTGGACAGTTCGTAGCAAGGCGCGCCCGCTGGCGGCGGCAGCCTCGCCACGCTCCACGGTGGGATCGTTCGGATCGAAGGTGGCCATCTCCGCCCACTGCGTCGCTGCCTCGTAGCCGTCGATCGGCATAGGGGTGCGAGCTGTATGCGGTTCTGAGGTCATCGGTAGCTTCTCCCAATCAGGTTGAGGCTGCGCTCCTGGACTCCGCGCTCATGTCGTATTCAGCTGGCCGTGCTCACGTACAGGCCGGCGCGTTCCAGGCGGTCCAGCAGGCTCTGCTTGCGGGCGTGTTCCTGGCATAGTTGATGGATCCGCCCGCGGAACGCCTTGCGTCGGCCGTCGCGTTCGCTGAGTGCTTTCAGGTCGGTCAGCAGCGTGACCGCCGTGTCGTACTCCTTCGGCTTCTTGGTCGCGATCAGCTCCGCCACCCGCTGCCACGCCTGCTCCGGGTCTGCGGCCAGGTCATCAAGACGCTGCTCGCGGGCTGCTGCGGCCGCCGCTTCCCGGCGAGCCCGTTCGGCCGCCTCGCGCTCCGCTTTCTGCCGTTGGCGCCCTGCCCATCGGGTCTCCGCGCCGGCGAGCAGTTCGCCCACCGTGCGACCGCCGCCCGCGGCTTCGGTGGCCGCGCCACCGCCGTACCGGCGCAACAACTCGGCTCGAAGATGCGCGCCGTCGCCGCGCAGCAGCCGCACGATGACCTCGTCCTTGTCCGCGGACGGCAGCTGCGGTACCCACTTGGTCAACGCCGCCGCTGAGGGCTTCCGCGTGCTCAGTGAAGTGCTGGCCTGGGCGGCCGTTTCGAGCAGGTCCTTGTCCAAGCGGAGGAACTCGGCGAGGCTGCGCAACGGGCCCGACAGCTCGGCCAGGCCGGGCGGGACCGGCGGCTCCAACGAATCCTCGTCCAGCTCCTGGTTCTGTACGCACAGCAGCCATGCCAGGTAGAGCAGCCGGGTGTCGCCGGCGGCCAGCTCCGCCCGGACGGGGATGATCGACGCGAGGGCGCCCTCGTCCTCCCACCACTCCTCGTCGCCGTCCTCGTCCTCGCTGTGCAGGTCGAGGATGACGTGCTCGCGCGTGCTCATCGAGGAAGCGGCGTGACTCACGCAGTACGTCGCGGCGAGCGCCGGGTCCAGCAGCGATTTCGGCAGTCGCAGCGCGATCCGGCGGGTGCCCCAGTTCGCCAGGTACAGGTGGGCGTCGAAGTACCGCCGCATCCAGTCGCGGGGGTCAGCTTTCAGATCGCCCCACTGGTAGTCGTTGACGAAGCTCGACGCGCTGATCCGGCCGCGGGTCGACACCGCCCGGAGCTCGTTCTGTTCCGCTGCGGTCAGCGGCCGGTCGATCGCCACGAACTCGTAGTACTGGTACTCGCTCACCGGCCGCTCCAGCTCCGGTACGCCGCGATCCACTGCGCGCCGTCCGGCGGCGGGTCCGGCAAGGGAAGGTCCAGGATCGCGATCGCCTGCCGCTCACGACCACGGTGGCAGATCGCCACGATCCGATCATCGACCAGGTCCACACGGCGCACCGCGACCTCGACGCCGAGGACCTGCGTCGTGAACGGCAGCTCGAGGTTGTCCTCGATCATGGTGTACAGACCGGTCAGCTGTTCGTCGTCGTTGTAGCAGTCGACCGTCGCCTCCTCGACCAGCGCGTCGAGCTGTGCCCGGCTCAGCGAACTCACCGCGGCAGCGTAGCCCGCGCCATCAACGGTGTGACTCTCGGCAGCGGCCACGACGACCGGGCCGCGACCGCGTGCGACGATCCTGCCATGGGCGCCGACGTGACGGTGGAGAGCGAGCTTGCCCGGCTGCGTCGTGAGCTGGAGCGATTGCGGGCGGAGAACGTCCGCCTGTCACGTCTGCTGGACCTGCGGGGGCAGGACACCACCCCGCCGCCGGAGCAGCTGTCCGCGGCCGTTGCACCGCCAGGAGTGGTCCACATGGCGTCGCCGGTGGCGGACAAACTGGCCCTGTACGCCGACCGGTTCCGGGCCCGGACCGACGTGTACGCGGTGCGTTGGGAGAACCACCGAACCGGCACGAGCGGGTGGATGCCCGCGGTCGCCGGCGGTTGGCGGAAGGGAGCCGATCGAAGGGCCGCCACGTATCTTCCGCTCAACTCCGAGGTCGTCTCGGCGCACCTGGTGGGTGACGTCTTCATCGGCCTGTACCCGCTGCGAAGCGACAACTCATGTCACTTTCTCGTGGCGGACTTCGACGGTCCGGCCGCGATGCTCGACGCACTCGCGTACACCAAGGCGGCCCGCGCCGGCGGTGTGCCGGCGGCACTGGAGATCTCCCAGTCCGGGCGTGGCGCGCACGTGTGGGTGTTCTTCACCGACACGGTCTCCGCCACCGTGGCCCGCGCCGTCGGCACCGCGCTGATCCATGAGGCAACGGTGCTGCGCGGCACGATGGACCTGCGCTCCTACGATCGGCTGTTCCCGAACCAGGACGTGCTGCCCGACGGTGGCTTCGGCAACCTGATCGCCGCGCCGCTGCAGGGCCGCCGCCGCAGGGACGGGCTGACGGCGTTCCTCGACCTGGCGACGCTGGAGCCGCACGAGGACCAGTGGGCGTACTTGTCGACCCTCGACCGGCTCAGCCCGGGCGACGCGGCCAGGGTCGCCAAACGAGCGAAACAGGCGGTCGTCGGCGCCGACGTCGCCACGCTGAGCCGGTCCGACGCGACGAAGGTGCATCCGCCGCTTCCCGCAGTCCTGCACGCGGAGCTCGGGGCCGGGTTGAGCGTCGATGCGGCCCAGTTGACCCCTGCGGCGTTGTCGACGTTCAAGCACGCGGCGTCCATGGCCAACCCGAAGTTCTATGAGCTCCAGCGCCTGCGCAAATCCACCTGGGACACGCCGCGGTTCGTCCGCGGGTACGACCTCACCATCGACGACCGCTTGGTCCTGCCACGCGGGTTGCGTCACACGGTCGAAGGGATCGTCGAGCGTGCCGGATCGCGGCTGGCCATCGCGGACGTGCGAAACCCCGGCCGCGAGATCGATGTCGCCTGCACGGCCCAGCTCGACACCAAGCAGAGCGCAGCGGTCGGCGCGCTGCTCGCGCATGATGATGGTGTCCTCGTCGCACCGCCAGGGTCGGGCAAGACCGTCATGGCCTGCGCGGTGATCGCCGAGCGGGGAACGGCGACCCTCGTGCTCGTCGACCGAAAGGCACTGGCCGAGCAGTGGCGCACCCGGATCGAGCAGTTCCTGGGCTTCAAGCCAGGGCAGGTCGGTGGCGGCAGGCGCAAACTCAGCGGGGTGGTGGACATCGCCATGCTGCCCTCCCTGGCCAGGCGCGACGACGTCGCCGAACTCACCAACGGCTACGGGCACGTCATCGTCGACGAATGCCACCATCTCGCGGCCGCCGCGTACGACCACTCGGTCAAACGCATCGCCGCGCAGTTCTGGCTCGGCCTCACCGCCACCCCGGCCCGGCGTGACGGACTCGGTGAGCTCGTCCTCTGGCAACTCGGACCAGTCCGGCACACGATCACGCATGACCCGCCCGGCAACGATCAAGGCACACTGCTGGACGCCTGGGAGGCCGACGCGGGACCACGGCGGCTGCTGTACCTGCGCGAGACCGCCTTCGAGTTCCGTTCCGGTGACGCCGAGCCGTCCACTGCGATCGCCGAAGCGCACCGCGCCATCGCCGTCGACCAGGCACGCAACGCCAAAATCGTCGCCGATGTGACCGCCGCCCTGCGACGCGGGCGCAACTGCCTGGTGCTCACCAGGCGAGTCGCACATGTGGAAGCGCTGAACTCCGCGTTCGCTTCGCGCGGCCACCGGGCGTACGTGCTGCAGGGTGGCATGTCGACCAGCGACCGGCGCGCCATCGTGAGCCGGCTCGCCGACGCCAAGGCCGGAGACGGCGTACTGGTCATCGGCACGACGCCGTTCATCGGTGAAGGCTTCGACGCGCCGGCCCTCGACACGCTGTTCCTGGCCGCGCCGGTCTCCTACGACGGGCTGCTCGTCCAGTGCGCCGGCCGGGTGATCCGTGCCGCGCCCGGCAAGGACGTCGCCGAGGTCCATGACTACCACGACCGCGCCGCGCCGATCCTCGCCGCCTCGCTCCAGCGCCGCATGCCCGGGTACCGCGCGCTCGGCTTCACCAGCGCCTGGGCATGTTGATAAAACGACAGCGAGGGCATGTGCCGCGAGACCGCGCCTGCTGCTCGGCGGCCGTGTCCGTCACCCGCCGTCGCGTTCGACGATCATGCGGGTGGGGCGCTGTCGGCGACGATCGCTCGTAGGTCGTCGCACGGGGCGGGGCGCGGTGGCACGCCGGTCCGTCCGGGTGTTGTGGGTGCGGAGAAAAGTTGTCGGGCTCGGGTCAACAGGTGGGGGTGGGTGGGGACTCTGTGGGGTGGAGGCCTACCGAGGGAGACGAAGCGTGGTGACCCTGCAACCGTCCGAGGTGCACGTCGTGGGGTTTGAGGCGTTCGTCGCGGCTCGGGGGGTGGGGCTGGTGCGGTTCGCGGTGTTGCTGACCGGGGATGACCATCGGGCCGAGGATCTGGTGCAGGAGGCGCTGGCTAAGGCGTACCTGCGGTGGGAGGGGATCCGGCGGGTCGATGACCCTGAGGTGTACGTGCGGCGGTTGATCCTCAACGGGTCGCGGTCGTGGTGGCGGCGCAGGGCCAACCGGGAGGTGCCGGTCGAGCGGGCGCCTGAGGCGGTCGCGGCGGGTGACCTGAGCGGGGAGGCCGCGGACCGGGACGAGCTGTGGCGGCTGGTGGCGGCGCTGCCGTTCAAGCAGCGGGCGGTGGTGGTCCTGCGGTACTACGAGGACCTCGACGACTCGGCGATCGCGCGGGTGCTCGAGTGCTCGCAGACGACGGTCCGGACCCACGCCATGCGCGCGCTGCACCGGCTCCGCGCCCGCCTGAGCGAGCACGGCGCCGCGCACGAGAGCGAACACGAGAGCGGAAGCGAGGCGGAGGCATGAGCGGCATAGAAGACAAGCTGGTGCGGAGCCTTGCGGCGCGGGCCGGGGCGACGCAGGCCGAGGTCGGGGAGCTGGCCCGCCGGGCGGTGCGAAGGGCGGGCCGGATGCGGGCGCGCCGGCGGGCGGCTGGTGCGGCCGCCGCGGTGGTGCTGATCGTGGGGGCGGCGCTGGGCGTACAGGCGATGCTGCCGCAACGCAAGGACACGACGCTGCCCGTGGCGCTGGGGGTGCCGTCGGCACTGAGCCGGCCGGAGGGGATCGGTGGGGATCCGGCGCTGCTGCACCTGGACCTGGACCTGAAGGCGTTCGACGACGTGGGGGTGGTCGACTGGGTCTCGGGGGAGGACCGGGAGTCGGTGAGCGTGTACGGGCAGGACCACGAGCTGGTCGCCGCGGTGTACGTGGCGCCGACGGTGGTGGACCTGAAGCGGGGGCTCCGGCCGCTGAGCTCGACGGCCGTCGACGTCACGGTCGGCGGGCGGCCGGGCCGGGCGGACACGTTCGACCCGGGGAACGGGCAGCGCTTCACCGACCTGCGGTGGGAGCCGGTCGACGGGATCTTCGTGGCGGTGTGGGCGCGGGACCTGGCGGCGGCGCAGCGGGTGTACGGCGCGGTGCGGCTGGACCGGGTGCAGCGGTGCGTGACGCCGATGCGGCTGTCGGAGCTGCCGGCCGGAGCGCGGTGGGTCGAGTGCCAGACGGCGATTGGGAAAGGGCGGGAGTGGGCCTGGTCGGGGCTGGTCGTCGCGCAGGCGGACGCCGAGCGGGTGCGGCTGTGGGCGGCGGAGCCCGCGGCGGCGGACGGTGCGCGGTTCGCGCCGGACCGGGTCGTGGCCGGCAGGTCCGCGCAGTGGCTCACCGACGGGATGCGGGGGCTGTGGGTCCCCGAGTTCGGGCCGGTCAGCCTGTACGTGCTGGAGGCGACCGCGTTCCACGCCGACCTGCTCAGCGAGGATGAGGCGGCCTGGTACGTCGAGCATCTGCAGGTGTACGACGACCTGACCAACCCCGATGCGTGGCCGACGTCGGCGACCCGCTAGGCGACGAGGACGGCTCGTCAGGCGACGAGGACGGCGAGCGCCAGCAGGCAGTGCGCGGCGATGCCGAGCCGGACGCTGCCGAACCGGACGGTCACCGCCGTCAGGACGAGGTGCATGACGAGGATGTAGGGGAACAGGCTGGAGAGCGCGAACGGCAGGGCCGACAGCAGCCCCGACGCGAGGATCGCCGGCGTGCCGTGCAGCGGCGTCCGCGGCAGCAGGTACGCTCGGAAGAACAGCTCCTGCGGCGCGGCCACCGCCAGGAGCAGCAGCGGCAGCACGGCCGGTCGGTGGTCCGTGCCGAGCAGCATGGCCAGCCCGAGCGCGATGGCGAACAGGCTCGGCAGCAGCAGCAGGTACAGCCGCGGAGGAAGCCTGCGGTGCAACGACAGCGTGCCGATCGTCATGGATGTGACGCTACGAACGGCGGGCGGCCGGATACAGCCCGCTGTCTACCGTGTCAGGGGTAGGGCCAGCCATACCTCTTCTCGAGAGCATGTCGGATCGGGCCTGGCCCGTTCGAGGTACCGGCGAGGACACCCGTTGATAGGAGTGGAACATGCGCTATCTCGTGCTGCTGAAGGGGACGACCCCCGGCACCCCGCCTCCGCCTGAGCTGATGGCCGCGATCATGCAACTCGGCGAGGACGCCACCGCCGCCGGGGCGCTGCTGGACACCGCGGGCCTCGCGCCCAGCGTCAACAGCGCCAAGGTCACGGTCACCGGCGGCGCGCTCGACGTGGTCGACGGGCCGTTCGCGGAGACGAAGGAGATGATCAGCTACGCGCTGTACCAGGTGCGGACGAAGGCCGAGGCGACGGAGTGGACCAGCCGGTTCATGAAGCTGCACCGCGACCTGTGGCCCGGCTGGGAGGGCGAGGCCGAGGTGCACCAGGTGTTCAGTCCAGCAGGCTGACGTCGAACGCCGGGAACTCCTCGGGCGCCGGCGCCTCCACGGTGATCCGGGTCCCGGCGTGGTCGAACGACAGCCGCCACGCGTGCAGGTGCGTCCGCCCGGTGGCGGCCTTGTCGAACAGCGGGTCGCCGACGATCGGATGGCCGATCCACGCGAGGTGCACCCGGATCTGGTGGCGCCGGCCCGTCAACGGGTCGGCGACCACCAGGGCGCGCTGCTCGTCCTGCCACGGCACGCGCAGCTCCGTCACCGACGGATAGGTCGGGACCTGGTCGAACACCGCCTCGGGCGGCACCGACCAGACGTCACCGGACAGCGTGATCGCCTCCCGGGGCGCCGCGATCCGCACCCGGTTCTTCCGCCCGACGCTCAGCGGCAGGTCGATCGTGCCGGTCGTGGGGAGCCCGCCGGGCGCCACGACCGCCAGGTACGACTTCCGCACGGTCCGCTTGTTGAACTGCCGCGTCAGCGCCCCGTGCCCGGCGAGGTCCTTGGCGAACAGGATCACGCCGGAGGTGACCTTGTCGATGCGGTGCGCCGGGAACAGCGTCTCGCCGGCCTCGGCGGCCATCCTGACCAGATCGGACTCGTGCCGCTCGCCCATCACGGACACCCCGGCCGGCTTGTCCAGCACCAGCACCGCGTCGTCCTCGAAGAGCACGCGCTTCCGGTAGTCCGTCCACATCGCCCTAACATACGGTGGTGGAGGAGTACCGCCGCGAGCTGGAGGTCCACTGCTACCGGATGCTGGGCTCGCTGCACGAGGCCGAGGACCTGGTGCAGGAGACGTTTCTGAAGGCGTGGCGGGCCCGGGACACGTTCGACGGGCGCTCGTCGGAGCGCACGTGGCTCTACCGGATCGCCACCAACGCCTGCCTGGACGCGCTGAAGGGCCGCCCGCGGCGCGCGCTGCCGATCGACCTCGCCCCCGGTGAGGCCGAGCACTGGCTGGAGCCCGTCCCCGACGCGGTCCTGGAGCACAAGGGCCCGGAGGGTGCCCTGCTGGCGAAGGAGCGCGTGGAGCTGGCGTTCCTCGCCGCGCTGCAGCACCTCCCGCCGCGGCAGCGGGCCGTGCTCATCCTCCGCGACGTGCTCGACTGGTCGGCCGCGGAGACCGCGACGCTGCTGGAGATGACCGTCCCCGCGGTCAACAGCGCCCTGCAGCGGGCGAAGGCCCGCGTGCCCGCCCCCGCCGAGCCGGCCACCCCCGCCGATCACGAGGTCGCCCGCCGCTACGCCGAGGCGTTCCAGCGCGCCGACATCCCCGCCATGGTGCGCCTCCTGGCCGACGACGTCAGGGCCTCCATGCCGCCGTTGCGCATCTGGTACCAGGGAAGCCCGGCCGTCGAGCAGGCCCTGCGAGCCAGTCGCCCCGCCCTCGGCGAGATCCACATCCGCTGCACCACCGCCAACCACCGCCCCGCCGTCGTCGCCCACATCCGCCCGCCCGGCGAGCCCGCCTGGCAACCCTTCGGCGTTTCCGTCCTGCACGTGTCCGACGGGCGCATCACGGAGATGATCGCCTTCCACGACCCGGCCATCGTCGCCCTCTTCGACCGGCATTCGCCGTAGCGCCTGTGACGGCAGGCTCACAGCCGCGTCAGCTCATTGGCGCAACATATGCTCATGAGCTATTATGAACTCAGGTATTCGTAATACGCGACACCTTTGTGCGTACTACACTGGGGGAGTTGGCACATGCCGCCGGTCAGGGTCGTAGTGGTCCAATGGGGCGCCAATGTCACCTATGCCACCAAGCGTGCGACCAGGGCGGAGATCGAGGAGTTGTTCAACAACCGCCCGCTTGTCCGCGCGAATCTGCGAGGCAGGGCGGCGACGCATCTCGCAATCGGCGTCACGGATGCCGGTCGCAAACTGGCGGTGGCGTTCATCTACTACGCGGAGACGCGCGCGGCATTTCCGATTACCGCATGGGAGCAATCATGATCAGGCCTGAGGAGATGGACGACGTCACTGGGTTGAGTGTGGCCGAGATGGAGGCCATCGCTGAGGATCTCTACGAGCATCGCGATCAGGCGGCCGGTGACGAGGTGCCGACCGAGTATGCGGGGGAGGTCCGGTCGGTGGTGTCGGTGCGGTTCAGTCGCGGGGAGCTGGACGACATCGCGGCTGCCGCCGCGGCTGCGGGCCAGCCGTTGTCGACCTACATCCGCAATGCCGCGATGGCCGCGGCGGTCGCGATCGACATCGACGCCGCAAGGCGCGAGCTGCGGGCGGCGGCACGGGCTCTTGATGAGCTCGGCAGGAGCCTCGGCACCGCCGCTTGAGACGTTGCGCCCTGATGCCGTGTTCCTGCCGGAGGGTGGGTGCGGTCGGGTCCGCTGGATGAGGCGTGGTGGGGAAAGCACCACCGTGGATCGGCGGGCTGGCACCGGTGTCGAAAAAGCGTGCTGCGGGCACGGTTGAGGTATGCAGTGGGCCTACGTTGTGATCTTCGTGTTGCTGGTGGGGGACTGTCTCCTGCCGTTCCTGCCGGCGGAGACGAGCGTCATCGCGGGGGGCGCGCTGGCGGCGGGTGGGCAGCTCAGGCTGCCGGTGGTGCTGGTCGCGACGGTGGCGGCGGTCGCGGCCGGGGATCTGCTGACCCATGAGGCGGCGCGGCGGGGCGGGCGCCGGCTGTTCGGCAGGTGGACGGGCAAGGGCCGGCCGCGGCGGGTCCTCACCAAGGTGAGCGGGGCGTTGCAGCGGCGCGGCGGCGCGATCGTGGCGACGGGCCGGTTCGTGCCGATGGGGCGCACCGCGGTGGCGCTCGCGACGGGTTACGCGCGGTTCCCGCGTCGCAGGTTCGTGCCCGCGCTGCTGGTCGGTGCGGTGCTGTGGAGCTGCTACATGGTGTCCCTCGGATACCTCGGCGGAAGGGTGTTCGACCAGCCGTACACGGCGGCCGGGGTGGGCAGCGCGGTGTCCATCGCAGTGACGGCGGTGTTTGCCATCCGGCAAGCGAGGGCACCAAAGAAGCAGCACGAGGGACCGAACGGAAGGATCAGCGATGAGCTTCACGGACAAGGTCGAGCACAAGGCTGAAGAGCTCAAGGGCGCCGCCAAGGAGAAGTTCGGCGACGCGACGGACAACGAGCGGCTGCAGGCCGAAGGCGCCGCCGAGCGGGCCGCCGCCAAGGCGAAGCAGGCCGGCGACCATGTCAAGGACGCCGGCGAGGACGTCAAGGACGCGTTCACGCACCGGACGAGCTGAACCTGCCACATCTCGGGGCCGCCCCGCACCACCGGGGGTGGCCCCGAAGGCTGTTCAGGACGAGGAAGCGGACAGTCCCGTGCAGATCAGCATGACCAGCCCGACGATCAGGTCGTTCGCGGTGGGGCCGCTCCACCCGTACTGCAGCACGAGCGGCGCCAGCAGCAGCCAGCCGGCGAGTCCGCCGGTGACCCAGGTGAGCGCGGGTGTGGGGCGCAGCAGCCGGACCATGGTGACGATCGCGACGGCGATCCCGACGACGGCGTCGCTCCAGAAGACGTCGTAGCGGGCGGCGCCGATGTAGCCGATCGGCACCGCGGACACCACCAGCCAGACGGCGGCCAGGAACACCACGGCGAGGAACGGGGCCGGCGACGACTCCCGGCGCTCCTCGCGCTCCTGGAAGTCGGCGGTGGCCCGGACGTGCGCGGGGGTCGTGAAGTCCTGGTCGGAGATGAAGCTGGTCATCGCCTGAGACTCGTCGGGCCCAGGATGACCCGGGATCACCTCGCCGGAGTGCTCTCGTTCCAGGAGCGGTCCAGCGCCGTCACGCAGTAGGTGGCGGCGGCGTCCGGCACGGTCAGCGAGCCGTCCCCGCCGCGGCGCACCGCCAGCAGCTTCGCCGAGGAGCCCCGCACCTGGTACACGGCCGAGTTGACGCCCTTGCCCTTCCAGGTGAGCGTGGTGCCGGACATCGAGACGGACGGCGGCGCGGGCACGTCGGCGGGCAGCTGCGCCATGACCGGCGGCAGCGCCGGCGTGGAGTAGAAGCTGGCGGCGTAGCGGGAGACCGATCCGAGGGTGTCGCTGCGCATGCTCTTGGCGCTGAAGTGGACGCTGCCGGTGACCTGCGGATACTTCCGGTTCAGGGCGAGCTGGCGGTCGAGCTCGCCGGGGTCGGACCAGGCACCGGACTGCCCGACGCGGTAGTCGGCCTGGCCGATCCACAGCTGCACGTCGGTGTCCTTGACGACGGCGGCCCACCAGGGCAGCAGCTTCGCGTAGTCCGCGACGTCGAACCCGATGTTCCAGTACAGCTGCGGGACGATGTAGTCGAGCCACTCCCGCTGCACCCACAGCCGCGTGTCGGCGTAGATCTCGTCGTAGGACTGCAGCCCGCGGGTCGGGGAGCCGGCCGGGTCGGTCCGGTCGTTGCGCCAGATGCCGAACGGGCTGATGCCGAACTTCACCCACGGCTTCAGCTTGCGGATCTTGTCGTGCATCTCCTGGACGAGCTTGTTGACGTTGTCGCGCCGCCAGTCCGCGCGGCTGAGGCCGCTGCCGTACTGCGCGTAGGCGGCGGCGTCCGGGTAGTCCTGCTTGCCGACCGGGTACTGGTAGAAGAAGTCGTCGAAGTGGACCCCGTCGACGTCGTACTTCTTGACGGCCTCCAGCATCGAGTCCTCGACGAACTCGCGGGCGGCCGGGATGCCCGGGTTGAAGTGCAGGCGGCTGCCGGTGGTGCCGGCCGCCGGGTAGACGACCGCCCACTCCGGGTGCTTGCGCAGCGGGTGGTCGGGCGCGAGCGCGTCGATGTCGGAGCCGGCGCCGCCCGGGGCCGGCTGGCTGCCCCGGTACGGGTTGAACCAGGCGTGGAACTCCAGCCCGCGGGCGTGCGTCTCGTCGATCATCCAGCGCATCAGGTCGAAGCCGGGCGCCTTCCCCCGTACCCCCGTGATCCACTCCGACCAGGGGGCGTAGGCGGACGGCCACAGCGCGTCGCCGCTGGGTCGTACATGGACGAACACCGCATTCAGGTTGCGCTTGCCGGCGAGGTCGAGCCAGCCCAGGTACTCCGACTTGATCTGCTCGTCGGGCAGCCCCGGCCGGCTCGGCCAGTCGATGTTCTCGACCGTGGTGATCCAGATGCCGCGCAGCTCCCGCGGCGGATTCAGCGGCACCCCGTCGCACCGCAGCTCGGTGCCGGAGCCGGTGCGGGGCCTGGACCGGTCGGCGCGGTCACCGCCGCGGCCGTCGGGCGAGGCGCTGGAGGACGTCGAGCTCACCCACACCGCCCTGACGGCGCCCACCCCGGCGACCACCGCCAGGACGATGCCGATCACGACCGGCAGCACGGGGGGGCGGCGGGGGAGGCTGTGACGCACGTCGACCAGTCTGCCGGGTGCCGAAGCCCCCATTGCAAGCGATTCAGGAACTTCTGGACGAAGAGGGGAGGGACTGCTCCTCCAGTTCCGCCATGAGTCGCGCGGTCGCCTGCTCGACCGCGGCGTCGACGAGCCGGCGCTCCGCGACGATCGTGTCGAGGCCGTCGCCGGCCACCTCCTGCGCCGCGCCGGCGACCTTGAGCTGCTGCTCGTGGCGTTTCGTGGCGGTCAGCTCGCGGCGGCGGGCGTCGCGGGCCTCGGTCCGCTCGTACGCGTTGCCGTGCGAGACCAGTTTGAGCCACACCGCCGCGCAGTCCAGGCAGACCAGCAGCGCCGCGACGCCGAGGTAGAAGAACCCGAACCCCCAGAAGTCGCTCTTGACCAGGTGCCACATCGCGGTGGTCCGGGCGCCGAAGCCCGCGCCGGCCTCCACGGACCGCCGGTTGTCGGTGCGCTGCTCGGTGATCTGCTCGTTGAGCGCGGCGACCTGCTTCGCCCGGTCGAGGCGGGCGCTCTCCTGGGTCTTCTGCAGCGCGGCCGCCTCGTCGTCCAGGCGGGTCGCCTCGGCGGTCAGCGCCCTGGACTGCCGCACGAGCGTGTCGCAGAACCCGCCGGGCGGGCAGCCGGCCCGCTGGGTGACGCCGTCGGCGCGGGAGTCGGCGAGGGCACGGTCGTACACCTCGGCGGCCTCGGCCCGCTTCGTCGCGGCGAGCTGGTGCAGGTCGGCCACGGCCTTGTCGTCGGCGGCGTCCTGCCGGCGCAGCGCGTCGACCTGCCCGGCGAACGTGGCGATCGCGCCCGACTGCTCCAGCTGGATCAGCTGGCGGTTGTGCACGGTGCCGAGGTACGCGTCGATCTCGCCCTTGTATCTGGCGAGCATGAGCGGCTCGGTGATGACGACGGCGAACAGCAGGGCGAGCAGCAGCCGGCCCGCGTACAGGCCGAACGTGCCGCGCCGCAGCAGGTGCTTCGGGTCGGGGGAGTCGAGGTTGTCGTAGCTGACCGCGACCCGCCCGACGACGGCCCGGTCGTAGGCGATCACGGCGGCCGCGACCGGCGGGCCGACCAGCCACTGCCACCACGGGTGCGTGTAGTTCGCGGTGGCGTCGACGAAGGTCGCGGCGCCGACGATCGCGTACACGCCGTACAGCAGGATGAACACCGCGATCGAGCGGTACAGCGCGCGGTCGGTGTGGGTCCGCACGCTGGCGGGGTTCACGTTGGCGACCCGGAGGAGCAGCGAACGGTCGGCCATGCGCCTGACGGTACGCGAACATTAGTCGCGTTTAAGGGGCATTTCCTGATTCAGCTCTTTCACCAGGATCCGGCACAACTCCGGTTCGCGCACCTCCCGCTCGTCCTTGAACACCATGTAGTACGTGTCGACGAGCCCGTGCGGCCACTCGGCGAACCCGAGCCGCAGATACAGCCGCTCGGCGTCGGCGTTGTCCAGCCCGATGCCCAGCGCCAGCTGCGCGTGCCCCCGCTCGCGCACGACCTGCTCGGCGGCGCGCACCAGCGCGGTCCCGATCCGCTGGTTGCGCAGCCGCTCGACGACCCGCAGCCGGTTGAGCAGCGGCACGCCCGACAGGTGCTTGCGCAGCTCGGCCTCTTCGGCGTCCTCGAACACTTCAGCATCCTGACGACGTCCAAATTGTCAGGGGCGAGGTCTTGACCCCGGACTGGACGGCTCCTGAGAGCCGGCTCCACGAATGGCCGCCAGAAGGTAGATAAATCCTGTCATGAACGGTGCTCTGCCGTCAGAGATGCTTTTCCATCACCCGGCATTGCTCGGGGACCCGGACTTCGCGACCGTCGACGGTCGCGATATAGAATGTGTCAAGCAGGCCATAGGGCCATTCGGTGTATCCAAGACGACGATAGAAACGCTCCGCGTCGATGTTGTCGAGGTCGAGGCCCAGCGCCATGCGGGCGCATCCTCGGTCGCGAGCGACGTTTTCCGCGGTTTGCATCAAGCGGCGCCCGATACCCTGCCTGCGCAGGTGCTCAACCACCAGGAGACGGTGCAGGACAGGCGTGCCCGGCCGGCGCTCGCGAAGCTCCGCCTCGTCCGCCTCTTCGAACGAGATGTAGACGCAGCCCACGGCCTCTGCTTCGTGCCACGCCGCGAGCAGGACTCCGCTGCCGCCGGCGAGCTGCCGCCGGCGATCTGCGACGAACGAAGCACCACCCAGCGCTGCGACCACTCGATCCGTGTCGGTGTCCGTCGCTTGCGTCATCCGCACCTGATCAATCGGCATCCCACAATGATGCCTGCGTGCGAGGTGGGTGTCTGCCCCACAGAGGGATGGGTTCCGCTGGATGGCATCCGCGCGCTAAGGTATTCGTAGGTTCTGATCAGACGGAGGCGCTCATTCACCAGGAAATGGTGCCCGAGGAAAATGCCAGGGCTGAAGCGCGGCATCAATGCTCTCCCCGTCCACCGCTCCGCAGATCGGTGCGGGTTGGTGCCCCGTCGGCCTGGCGATGTGTGATCTGTGGGCACGAATACGCGACCTCACCCGACGGCGGTTCTCTGGAATCTCGGGTGATTCCGGGCGAGAAGGACTGGGCCGGGCCTGTCGTGCGGCAGTTCGCTGATGCCGGCCTTCATGTCGTTGATCGATGGGTCGCGCTGGCGGGCACCGCGTCCTGGACGGAGCACGACGCGGCGGAAGAAGGTTCGGTACTCCGCCGTTCGGCTGAGCTGTGCGCTGCGCGTGATGACGCGGCGACCGGAGATGCCGACCTGTTGCTGCTGACCCAATGGCTCGTCCATGCGCCGGCCAGGTCGACGATTGTTGCGATGTTCTCCGCGGAGCGAGGACTGCGGAACCTCGATCGTCTTCAGGTTGAGGACGGCGCGGTGACCTACGCGGATCTGCGTCTCGGTCCGGCCGTCGACATCGCGGTTGATCTTGCTGGTGTCCTGGCCGGCGGCGTAACCGGAAATCTCGCGTACGACCTGTTGAAGCATGCGGTCGTGAGCTTTCGCGGACGGAGGTCGGCACCGGGGCGGTCGGATGCGACGGCCGACACGCCCCTGGCGCGGGCTGAGGCGCTGGCGGCGGCGCTCGGTGCCGTCACCGATGCATGGCCCGAGCACGCACCACACGTGGATCGGTTCGCCGTCCGGCAGGAGCAGCGCACCGCGACGGGCATGTGGCGGTTCGTGCTGGTCAGGTCGCGCGACATCTTCACCGTCCATGTCCCACCTGGTGAGCCGTCCTTCGACCGTATTGAGGTGCATCGGCGAGCCGGCTAGCCGGGGCATCAGACGCGGGCACGTGTTTCCAGTTTCTCGAGCCACGGCTCGGCATGCTTCCCGAGTGCCTGCACTGGGCGTTCCAGCATTGTCTGCCAGGTCTCATGGTCGCGGATCAGCTGGGTGGTGTAGCCGGCCAACTGCGCCGGCAGTTCCGGAGCATGGCAGGCTGCTGCTTCCGCGACGCAACGCGCGGCAGCGGCGTGACGCCCTGCCTGCAGCCGGACCGCGAGCTGGACGAGCAAGGTCATCCGATCGCATACCACGTGCCGCCAGAAGTCGATCTTCGTCTGGATGTGCAGCCGCTCGCTGTCCAGTTCCGCCTCCATGAGGCCAGTCGCCAGAAGCTCGCCGAACTCCTGGCGTGCCGCCAGCGACGGCGAGGCGAAGGTATCCGCCCGTCGAGCGCGCTGGTGCAGGGTTGTGCCCACGGGAGTGACGCCGGCGCCGCCGAGTGTTGCCGAGGTCATGGCGAACAGCAGGTCTTCGTTGTACAGGGCGGGGAAGAACGAAACGGCTGACCGGCAATCGATTGCCATCGCTCCGGCGCCGATCAGCGAAATGGTCGGCATGCCGGCGGTCGCGCAGGCGTGACCGACAACGGACCGGTCGTGCGCGTCCACGAATGCCCATGCCGCGATCTGTGACGCGGTCCCACTGCCTCGCCCGGCGAGTGCCTGCCGCGTGGCGTCGAGGTGGTCGCTGCCGAGCGGGTCGATGTCATCGTCCATGAAGAGCACGTGCCGCCACCCAGCGGCTCTCGCCAGGAGCATCCCTGCGTTCCGTTTCGCCGGAGTGTCCCGATGGCGATCCGCGGACTCATGATTCGACGTGGACAATGCCGCGGTCGGGTCCCACTCTTCGGGCAACGTCAGCCGCGCCGCACTGCCCGAGTCGAGCGCCGCACGGAACGCGACGCTGTCCGCCGGCGGCGCCGCCACGCCGTCCGGCGAGTCCAATACGACCAGTGGAGCCCCTGCGGCAGATGCGGTGCGGATCGCGTTGTCCACAGGCGTGGCCGGGTCGCGGCGCGGCACGATGACGGCGTCGATCTTCGGTGCCGCCACTGCCGGAGGCCTGCGTGCCGGGGCCGGGGAGGCTACGAGAACGTCGCGGATCGCCGGGCGGGGTGCGCGCGGCGCCGGCCCTCTGGTCATGATGTGGAGGCTCGCAGCGGAGTCGTTTGCGGCCACGGCTGGAGCCGAATACCCCCACTGCAATCGCCGGCCTCGCATTCCAGCAACTGCCGCGAGCAGCCCGATCGACGCGGCAATTGTCGTGCCGCCATGAGCGATGTCCAACAGTCCGAGCACGGCGGCCTCCGCTGCGAGTTGGTTTGTCCACCACATCAGCGGGCCGCGATGTTGTCACTACGGCCGAAGGCATCCGTCGGCGACGTGCAGGAAGTGATGATCGTCAGGAATGTGTCAATATCGGATCAAAAAGTTGGTGACAACCGCAGGTGCCTGTGGTCTTGTGTCGTCGAGGTGGTGCCGTGACGCGGTTAGACTATTTGGACAGACCGATGGACAGCATGGTGACAGTCGCCGTCGCATCAGGAGGTAACACATCGTGACACAAGCGCGGGATTATTGCGCGCCGTGGCGCCCAGAAAGCGATTTGACGGCGTTCCGGGCGCGGGTTCCCGCGCAATGTGTCGAGATCGGGTTCGATGCGGGATTTCCGCCCTCCGGCCGTCCGAAATGACCACGGAGCGCCCACGTCGCGTCGTGGTGATCGCTCCGAGAGAATATCCGGCATTCGACGACGAGTTTCGGATAGCGCTCGACGAGCAGGTCGATGTCGTCGTGAGCTGGTTCGGCGAATCGAGCGTCGAAAGTGAGGCCTGCAGGCTGTCGATCCTGCATCCGCACAGCTTGGACGAGCTGGAAGACCTCGTCCGGTCGGAGGGTCTGGCAGGTCTCCACCGTGACCAGCCGACCGTCCTGTACATCACAGGGCACGGTGTGCAGGACTCTTCGCGCCGCCACTTCCTTCTGCTGCCAGGCTCCGAAGAGGCGAACCTGCGCAACACGGCGCTCGTCACGGCGGACCTCGTGGAGCGTGTCCTGTCGTCGAGTGCCGAGCAGATTCTCGTTTTCGTCGATTCCTGCCATTCGGGCGCGCTGCACGCGGAACTCGCCGAGCGACTGCGGTCGCTGCCCCTCGATCGTCGGCGTCTCAGGACACTTGCTGTCATCACGGTCGGTGACTTCGACGAGAAGCCCCGCGTCGGCGAGTTCGCCGCGGTGTTGGCCAGGCTGTACGAGCGGTTCCGCAGCCCGCAGAGCGGTTATGCGCGGCGATACCTGTCGTTTCAGGACTTCGCGGTTGAGATGGCGAATCTCTTCCAGGAAGACGACTCGCTCCTCGAGCCGTTGTGGGTGTGGCCGCGTTCGTCGCCGACCCCTGCGACCACCCGGTGTATTCCGAACCCGGGTTACCGGCCGGTCGGTCCACCTGTCGAGGCGGTCCGCCGGCAGCTCGCACAGGAGTTGTCCGCTCTGCCGTACTGGAGCTCGCGTGCCTCGGGTCGGTACTCCGACGAGCCGAGTGCCTGGTATTTCTCCGGACGCCGCGACGAGTTGCGAGTCCTGTGTGACTTCCTTGCCCGCGGGTCTGGCGTCGTCGTCGTCACCGGCGAGGCGGGCAGCGGCAAGTCCGCAATTCTGGCCCAGGTGACGGTGCTGAGCGACCCGACGTTCCGCGACGATCCAGCCTTTCACGAGGCCGTACGGAACCTCGGCGCGGATGCGGTTCCGCCGCTGGGGTCGGTGGACGTGGCCCTGTACGCGCGAAATTCCACCTTCGGCGATCTGGCTGCTCGGCTCGCCTCGTTCCTCGCCGTGGAGCCCGACACCCCCACCGACGGCACTGTCCTCGACACCATCGTCGAGCGGCTTCGCTCCGAGGACCGGACGATCTCGATCGTCATCGACGGTGTCGACGAGGCGGTGCAGCCCGAGCTGATCGTGTCTGGCCTCCTGGGTCGCCTCCTGGCGGTCGCGAACGACGCAGGCGAGCCGCTCGTCCGCCTGATCGTCGGTGTCCGGTCCGACCGCCCCAGCGGTGCCGTCCTGCGCGGCGCGGGTCTGCAGGGCCTGCTTATGAAGGTGGCGGAAAACGTCCGCCCGGATGCCGTCTGGGCGTTGATCCGGACAGACTCGACGGCCGACGTCGCCCATGACATCACGGAATACGTGCAGCGGATCCTGTTGTCCGGAGAGGACTTGGACCGGCTGCCGGCAAGTCGGCTTCGGGAGACGCTCAGGACCGCCGAACTGATCGCCGAAGAAGTCAGCCCATCGTTTCTGGACGCCCGGTTCGCCGCCGCACGACTCAAGATGTCAGGCAGAAGGCCCGAAGGGTCATCCGCCGCCTTCTTCGGCCGCCTGCGCGCCGGCACCGTCTCGCTGTTGAAAGCGGACATCCGGGAAGAGTCGCAACGGCTCGGCCTCGCGGTCGATCACGTGGTCGCAGTGCTCCGAGCCGTCGCCTTTTCGCTGGGAGCCGGCCTTCCATGGGCCAATGTATGGTCGACCGTCGCCGCTGCGCTCATGCCGGACACGGATGCGAAAGCCGCCGGAATCGACATCGACGCAGTCATCGCGGCGGTGCAGCACGGCCGTCTCTCGGGATATCTGGCGTCCGATGTGGAAGACGATCGCCTGGTCTACCGACCGGCGCACGCAAGAATCGGCGAGATCCTCCGTCGAAATCCGGAGCTCGTGGTGGCAACGCTTGCCGGCGCGCCACCGATGGACGATCCCTCAGCCGATCGGCACGGCCACGCCGTCGTCGCCATGGCGTTGCTGTCGCTGCTCGACGAAGGAGGCGCACTTCAGGCGCCACATGCTTACGTCAGGCGGCATCTTGTGCGGCACGCGGCTCTCGGTGGCGTCCTCAGCGACACGGTCGTTCCCCCGTGGTTTCTGCCTTGGGAATCAGGAGGCGACGTACGTCGCCTCCTGGCGCGGGCGGGGAGCGCATCGGATGCGGCCGCTCTGGAGTCCTGGGCGCTGGTCGAGTCGCTCATCGATGACGCAGACACCGCGTCCCGCGAATCCACGCTGGCATTCCAACTGAAGGCTGCGGGGCGACGCAGTGCGCTCACCGGTCTTCGTCCGATGGTTACCGCCGACTGGGTGCGTTGGCGTGACGACTTCACGACGGTCGGCAACTGGGGATGTCCGACCTGGGCGCTGGCGACGTTGACCGGCGAGGACGGGCAGTGCATCGTTGCCGCGTCAGGAGCGGACGGCGGCATCAAGCTGCTGGAGTTCGACACCGGCCGGGAACTGTGCCCGACGCTGCTGGGGCACGTCAGCCGTGTCCGGGCCTTTGCGCAGGCGAGGCGCGAGGGTGTGGACGTCCTGCTGTCCGGGGCCAACGACGCCACGGTCAGGGTCTGGCAGATCGCCACTGGCCAGCCCGTCTCCGTGCCGCTGGCGGGTCATCAGGGTCCGGTCACCGCGTTGACCGTCGTCCGTCTCGGCGACATCGACATCGTCGCGTCCGGTTCGGAAGACGGTGCGGTGCTGCTGTGGGACCTGACGGCCGGCGAACGTTTCGGCGACCCACTGGTCGCCTCCGGGCCGGCCATCCGGGCGCTCGCGGGAGGATGGGCGGACGGGGAACCCGTCGTCATCGCTGGTGCAGAGGACGGAACGATCCGCCACTGGCGTGTTTTGGAGGGCACGCAGCCGGGCGTGCCGATCGCTGCACACGCCAAGCCGATCAGGGCGATGGCGACCGTGTGGTCCGGCGGCCGCAATGTGATCGTCTCCGGTTCGGAGGACGGCACCGTCGCGATCTGGGACCTTGAAACGGGGGCGCCAGTCGGGGCTCCCTTCACGTCGCATCGCGCAGCCATCTGGAGTGTCAGCATCGTGCAGCGCGACGGCAGGCCGACGGTGCTCTCGGCGGGAGCAGATCGGGAGATCCGGGTTTGGGATCTCGAAACTCGTGTGGAGCTGACGCCTGTCTGGACAAGTCACGAGCGGGGCGTCCACGTGCTGGCGGCGGCGCTGAGAGACGGGCAGCCGGTGGTGGTCTCGGCGTCGCTGGACACCACGGTCCGTAGGTGGGACGTGCAGAATCTTCGTGAGATCGATGGTCCACTACTGGGCTCGCCGGACGTCATCAATGCCATCGACGTCGGCACGCTTGCGGGGAAGCCGGTCGTCGTGTCGGCCGGCGGCGATGCTTCCCTCCGGATACTCGACCTCGACTCAGGTGCGGCGCTCCATCGAATCGCGGTCGGGCACAGCCGTGGGGTGAACGGGTTGAGCACACGACGGCATGGCGCGTCGCTGATTGCGGTGACGGGGGCGGAGGACGGACTGGTCGTTCTCACGGAGGCATTGGCCGACGGCACCGCGACGAGCAGGTCGTTCGACGGTGCCGGCGGGCCTGTGAACGCGGTCGGGACCGGCTACGTATACGATGACCTCGTCGTGATCTCTGCTCATGAGGACGGAGCAGTCCGTCTGTGGCGCGTGGCGACCGGCGATCCGTGGTGTGCGCCGATTCGGCACCATGACGGCCCCGTTCGCGCGCTTCGCGTCGTGGAGCGACCCGGCGGCACGCTGATCGTGACCGGTGGTGACGATGGCGTCGTATGTATCTGGGACGCAGCGACCGCATCGCTGACGGTGCCGCCGCTGACCGGTCACGACGACTGGATCCTGGACCTCGCAACGCTCGACATCGGCGATCGGACAGTCGTTGTTTCCGGTAGCGACGACCGGAGCATTCGTCTTTGGGATCTCGACACCGGCGAGCCGGTCGGGCCACCGCTGCGTGGGCATACGGGCTGGGTCAACGCAGTTACCGCCGGTGTGGTGGCAGGGCGGCCTGTGATCGCATCGGCGTCCGATGCCCAAGACGTCAGATTCTGGGACGTCGAAACCTCGACCGAACTCCACCGTGTCGTCGTTGGTTCTCCAGTGCTCTCGATGACCTTCAGTCCAGCTCCGGACGAAGACACGCAGATTCTGTTGATCGGAGGCATCGCCGGTACGGCGCGATTGCGCCTCGACACTGAACTGTTCGGGTCCCTCGGTACACCGTGATGACGGAGCTTCTGCGTCGGCTGGGCCAGCACTCCAGGCCACGCCGGCACATGGGCATCGAAAGGCGACCTGAGCCGCTTCAGGTTGAGATGCAGGAGTAAAAAACCGCGACTCGTGGTATGCCAGATGAACCGACGGCTTCGGAGGTGGGCGGCCCATGGGCAAGGACGTCGAAACGACCGAGTTCAGCCGCGAAGACCGGATGCGGTACCGCGACAAGGTGCGTCAATGCCTCGACGCGTTCGCGCGCATGCTCTCGGACGCGCACTTCGAGGACGGCGACGGCATGAGCGGGCTCGAGATCGAGCTCAACCTCGTCGACGAGCACCACGACCCGGCCCTGCGCAACCAGCGCGTGCTCGACGCCCTCGCCGACCCGGCGTTCGTCACCGAGCTCGGCCAGTTCAACATCGAGATCAACGTGCCGCCACGCCGGCTCGCCGGTGACGGGCTCGCCGGGTTCGAGGAGCAGGTCCGCGCCAGCCTCAACGCCGCCGAGGAGCACGCCGCCGGCGTGGACACCCGGCTCGCGATGATCGGCATCCTGCCCACTCTGCGCCGGGACCAGCTCACGCCCGACGTCCTGTCGGCGAACCCGCGCTACGCGCTGCTCAACGAGCAGATCTTCGCGGCCCGCGGCGAGGACCTGCTCATCGCGATCGACGGCGTCGAGCGGCTCCACGTCCGCTGCGACTCGATCGCGCCCGAGGCCGCCTGCACCAGCGTCCAGTTTCACCTGCAGGTCAGCCCGCAGCAGTTCGCCGCGCACTGGAACGCCGCCCAGGCCATCGCCGGCGTCCAGGTCGCCCTCGGTGCCAACGCGCCTTTCCTCTTCGGCAGCGAGCTGTGGCGGGAGACCCGCATCCCGCTCTTCGAGCAGGCCACCGACACCCGCGCCGAGGAGCTGAAGTCCCAGGGGGTGCGCCCCCGCGTCTGGTTCGGCGAGCGCTGGATCACCTCGATCTTCGACCTCTTCGAGGAGAACGTCCGCTACTTCCCCTCCCTGCTGCCCATCTGCGAGGACGAGGACCCGATCGCCGTCCTCGACGACGGCGGCGTCCCGAAGCTCGGCGAGCTCCGGCTGCACAACGGCACCGTGTACCGCTGGAACCGCCCCATCTACGACGTCGTCGACGGCAAGCCGCACGTCCGCGTCGAGAACCGCGTCCTCCCGGCCGGTCCGACCGTCGTGGACAGCATGGCCAACGCCGCCTTCTACTTCGGTCTCGTGCGCCGGCTCGCCGAGCAGGACCGGCCCGTCTGGACCCAGATGTCCTTCGGCGCCGCCGAGGAGAACTTCCACAACGGCGCCCGCCACGGCATCGACGCCTCGCTCTTCTGGCCCGGCCTCGGCTCCGTCCCCGTCACCGAGCTCGTGCTGCGCCGCCTCCTGCCCATGGCCCGCGAAGGCCTCGACGGCTGGGGTGTCGACCCCGCCCACCGCGACCGGCTCCTCGGCATCATCGAGCAGCGCTGCCTCACCGCCCGCAACGGCGCCTCATGGCAGGTCGACACCGTCCACCGCATCACCGGCGCCGGCCAGATCGACCGCGACGACACCATGCGCAAGCTGCTCGAGGAGTACCTTCCACGGATGCACTCCAACGTCCCAGTCCACGAGTGGTGACCGCTTCCGGCGCCCGCGTCGGTTCCGGCGTCGAGGCGGTCCGGGTTTCGGTCGACGGCCCGGTGGCGACGCTGACCATCGACAACCCCGGCAAGCGCAACGCGATGACCGCCGCCATGTGGCGCGCCGTGCCGGTCCTGCTGAAGGACCTGGAGGCTGACCCGGCCGTCAAGGTCCTCGTCGTCGAGGGCGCCGGCGGCACCTTCTGCGCGGGCGCCGACATCGACGACGCCGCGGCGATCGCCGCCGACGGCGAGGACAGCGTCGCCGTCCAGGCCGAGCTCGCCCTCGCCGCGTTCCCGAAGCCGACCATCGCCCGCATCGACGGCTTCTGCGTCGGCGGCGGCTGCCAGCTCGCCGTCGCCTGCGACCTGCGCTTCGCCGCCGCCGACAGCCGCTTCGGCATCACGCCCGCCAAGCTCGGCATCGTCTACCCCCGCTCGACGACCCGCCGCCTGGCCGACCTCGTCGGCCCTTCCCGCGCGAAGCTGCTCCTCTTCACCGCCGACCTGATCGACGCCCCGGCCGCCTTCGCCATCGGCCTCGTCGACGCCGTCGTCGCTCCAGACGCGTTGGCGGCGTCGGTACGGGACACCGCCGCCACCATCACCACCCGCTCCCAGCTGAGCGTCCGCGCGGCCAAGGCGTTCATCGACGGCCGGGAAGGCCCCGCCCGGCAGGACCCCGCCGAGGTGGCGGAGGGCCTGGCCGCCTTCAGAGACCGCCGCCCTCCAACCTGGCCCTCCGACTACCCGGCGTAGCCTCCCTGTGCCGCCCGGTGCCCCAGGCATTCGTATTGCGGGCAGGCTAAACTACGGACAGCGACGACGCCGGAGATCAATTTCCTGTCGTGGGCTAAGGTCCTGGAGGAAGCGGAACCCAGGGCACGCGACCTCGGGCGGTGGCCTCGTCGGTGACGGGCCGGGCGTCCAGTGGGGTGGCCAGCAGGGTGCCGAGCTGCCGGGTGAGCGGGTCGAGCCGCCGGGCGGGCGCCGTGCCGGCGATCGGGATCCGGTGTGGGGACGGCTTGTGAGAGGCGCCGGTGTAGCCCGGGTATCAGGCCTTGCGGAACACCCAGACCCGCATCAGCACGAACCGGAGCACGGTCGCGGCCAGGTTGGCGAGCACGAGGACGGCCACCTCCAGCAGGTGCGGGTGTGCTGGCGCCGCCGCGTCCAGCGCGACCAGCGAGCCCGACGTCAGCGCGAGGCCGAGGGCGAACAGCAGCAGGCCCTGTGCCTGGTGCCGGCCGGCGTGGGCGGTGCCCCGCACGGCGAAGGTCAGCCGCCGGTTGAGTGCGGTGTTGCCGACCGCGGTGATCAGCAGGGCCGCGAAGTTGGCCGCCTGCGCGCCCGCCGCGGGGCGCAGGAGCGCGAACAGCAGCAGGTACGCGACCGTCGACAGCACCCCGACGCCGGCGAAGCGCAGCAGCTGCGACGGCATCGACGCCGGCACGCCCGCGGCGGCGAGCGGCTCCCGGCCGAAGCGGGAGCGCAGCGACTGCAGCGGCAGCGAGCCGTCGACCAGGCCGCGGGCGAGGCGGGCGATGCCACGGAGGTCGGCGAGCGCGGTGGCGACGATGTCGACGCGGCTGTCGGGGTCGTCGATCCAGTCGACCGGCACCTCGTGGATGCGCAGCCCGGCCCGTTGCGCGAGCACGAGCAGCTCGGTGTCGAAGAACCAGCCGGTGTCCTCCACCAGCGGCAGGAGCTGTTCGGCGACGTCCTTGCGGATCGCCTTGAACCCGCACTGCGCGTCGGAGAAGCCGACCTGCAACGTGCCGCGGAGGAGGATGTTGTACGAGCGGGAGATGAACTGCCGCTTCGCGCCGCGCACCACACGGGAGCCGCGGGCCAGCCGCGTGCCGATCGATACGTCGGAGTGGCCCGACAGCAGCGGGGCGACCAGCGGCAGGACCGCGTTGAGGTCGGTGCTCAAGTCCACGTCCATGTACGCGAGGACCGGCGCGTCGGAGGCGTCCCACGCGGCCCGCAGGGCCCGCCCGCGACCCTTCTCGGTCAGGTGCACCACCTCGACGCCGGCCAGCTCGCCGGCAAGGGTGGTGGCGACCGCGAGCGTCCCGTCGGTGCTGGCGTTGTCGGCGACGGTGATCCGGAAGGGGTACGGGAACGTCGCGCTGAGGTGGGCGTGCAGCCGGCGCACGCACGGGCCGAGGTCGCGCTCCTCGTTGTACACGGGGACGACGACGTCGAGGACCGCGCTGGCGGCGGTGACGTCGGTGGTTGCTGCGCGCGGGAGCGTCGTTGTCGTCATGCCAACCAAGTTCGGCTCCGTTGCTTCCGGCAGGTTGTGGCGATCCTGTACCCCACCTGTGAAAGCGAGCCGGTACCCCGGCTGCGAAGAGGGCCGCCCCGGAAACGGGACGGCCCTCGTGGACGGGAGGCGTGGTCAGGACAGGTCGTACACCGTGACGCCGCCGACCGTCTGCGCCGTGTAGTTGGCGGCCACCCACGCGGCGATCTCCGCGCTGACGCTGCTGCCGCCGTTGCTGCGCCCGCCGACGCCGGCACCGCCGATGAAGTAGTGGATCTGGCCGTCGGCGACGTACTGCTGGAACTGTGCGAGGCTCGGCGCCGGGTCACTGCCGTTGAAGCCGCCGATCGCCATCACGGGAAGCTCGGTCGCCAGCTGGTACCCGGAGGCGCTGTTGGACCCGACGGCCGCACCGACCCACGTGTACCTGGCCGCGTCCTCCCGCAGCAGCGCGACCAGCTCCGCGCTGGGCGTCGTGGCGTTGAGCAGCCCGCCCATGCCGCCCCCGCCCATGCCACCACGCTGCCCCGCACCGCCGCCGCCTGGGAAGCCGCCTCCGGCGCCGGCGGGACCGGGGAAACCGCCGGTGCCAGTGCCCGTGCCGCCCGGGAAGCCGCCGCCGGGGAAGCCGCCGTTCCGGGAAGGGCCGCCGCCCGTACCGCCGCGGCCGCCGCCGCCCGGGAATGAGCCTCCGGCGACCGCCGGACCCGCCGTGACGATGGAGCCGGAGTGCGGGGTGGCGATCGTGTTCAACGAGTAGGCGACCGGCCCGCCGAGCACCGCGAAGAGCGCCGCCGCGGCCGCCGCGAGCGAGACCCGCCACCCGATCCCGCGGCCGAGCTGCTGGCTGACCAGCAGGCCCGCCGCGCCCGCCGCGCCGGCCAGCAGGACCGCGACCTTCAGCCACGGCTGGAAGCCGGTGGCGCGGGCGAGCAGCACGTAGGACCAGATCGCGCTGACCGCGACCGCCGAGGAGAGGGTGAGCAGCGCGTACACGTTGCCGCGGCGGCGCCACAGCGTGGCCGTGCCCATCGCGACCAGCGCGCCGATCGCCGGCGCCAGGGCCACGGTGTAGTAGTCGTGGAAGATGCCCTGCATGGTGCTGAAGACGACGGCGGTCACCACCAGCCAGCCGCCCCACAGCACGTAGGCGGCCTTCCGCGTCGACCAGACCAGGCCCGCGACCAGGAAGATCAGCGCCGCCGGCAGCAGCCACGACGCCTGCCCGCCGGTCTGCCCGTCGAAGAGCCGCGACCAGCCCGTCTCGCCCCAGCGGCCACCGTTGGCGCCGCCCCCGCCGCCGACGCTGCCGGTCTCGTTGCCCGTGATGCGGCCGAGGCCGTTGTACCCGAGGGTCAGCTCCAGGATCGAGTTGTTCTGCGACCCGCCGACGTACGGCCGCCACGACGCCGGGATCAGCTCGACGGTCGCCACCCACCAGCCGGCGGACACGACCACCGCCGCGCCCGCGACCAGCAGCTGCACGATGCGGCGCCCCCAGCCGGTCGGCGCGAACAGCAGGTACGCCAGCGCGAACGCCGGCACCACCAGCAGCGCCTGGAGCATCTTGGTCAGGAAGCCGAAGCCGACGCTGCTGCCGGCGAACACCAGCCACCAGGTGCTGCCCCGCTCCAGCGCGCGGACCATGCCGTACACGCCGGCGACGAGCAGCAGCATGAGCAGGGCGTCAGGGTTGTTGAACCGGAACATCAGCGCCGCGATCGGCGTCGTGGCGAGCACCGCCCCGGCCAGCAGCCCGGCCGCCGGGCCGTGCCAGCGCCGCACCGTCGCGTACAGCAGCCAGACCGTCGCCACCCCGATCAGCGCCTGCGGCACGAGGATGCTCCAGGAGCTGAGCCCGAAGACGCGCACCGACAGTCCCGTGACCCACAGCGCGCCGGGCGTCTTGTCGACGGTGATGAAGTTCGACGCGTCGGACGAGCCGAAGAACCACGCCTTCCAGCTCTCGCCGCCCGCCTGCGCCGCCGCCGCGTAGAAGGCGTTGCCCCAACCCGATGCGCTGAGGTTCCACACGTACGCCACCAGCGTGCCGACCAGAAGCACCCCCAACGCCGGCCGGGCCCAGACCGGATCCCGGGGCGGCGGCGTCCGCGGGGGCGTGTCGGCAATGTCAGCGGGGCGGACCAGCGTCGTCGTCATGTTCCCGAGACTGCGGCCCGCCCCTGCCAGCACCTTGGGCCCCACCTGTGCGCCACCTGTGAGTCCCGGTCGACCGTGGCTGACCGGTCCACCGTGGCGGGCCGGTCAGCGGGACGGGCCGGTCAGCGGGTCGGGCCGGTCAGCGGGTCGGGGGAACGGGGATCCGGGTCCAGGTGGCGGAGGGGCCGGGGGTGGTGGCGAAGTCGTACCGGACGGTGTCGCGGCCCAGGGCGACCAGGCTGGCGGAGCCGGAGCCGTACTCCAGGCCGTCGACCTCGTGGCGCACGAGCAGCGTGCGCGGGGCGGCGCCGGTGAACGTGCCGCCCGCGAGCAGCGGCACCCAGTCGCCCCAGGCCTCGCGGGTCGCGTTGTCCGGGTCGAGGGGAGGGGTGGCGGCGGCGTGGAGCGGGGCGAAGTCGTTGACGTCGACGCCCTGGTTGACGATCACGTGGTCGCCCGGGGGCAGGGTGTGCGTGGTGAGGTCGGTGCCGTTCCAGGACAGGACGGTGACCTCGGCCGGCGTCGCCCGCACCAGGTGGAAGGCGTCGAAACCGGAGAGGTCCTGCGGCAGGGGGGTCAGCGGGAGGGCGCCGCGGGTCGGGCGGTCGCCGAGGGGCGGCAGGGGCGGGAAGCCGTTCAGCAGCGCGGTGACGGCCGGGGCGGCGGGGTCGACCGCGAGCCAGGTGCCGCCGGCGGTGCTGTCGCGGCCGCCCCAGAAGCCGGGCCAGTGCTCGGCGGGCGGCTCCCAGGGGCGGGCGAGGTACTCGTCGCGGACCGCGGCCAGCAGGACGGGGAAGGTGGCGGCGGGGTCGAAGCGGAGGAGCACGGTGCACATGCGGGAAAAGGTTATGCCTGTCCGAGTTGCGGCACCCGTGCGGCCAGCCAGTCGGCGAACTCGTCGGCGGGCAGGGGCTTGGAGATGAAGTAGCCCTGGACCAGGTTGCAGCCCTCCGTGCGCAGGTGGTGGAGGGTCTGCTCGTCCTCGACGCCCTCGGCGACGACCTCCAGGTCCAGGGCGTGCCCGAGCTGGACGGCGGAGCGGACGACGGCACGGTCGCGGTGGTCGACGGCGATGCGCTGCACGAAGGACTTGTCGATCTTCATCTCGTGGATGGGGAGCTCGCGGAGGCGGCCGAGGGAGGAGTACCCGGTGCCGAAGTCGTCGATGGCGAGCTTGACGCCGAGGGCGTGCAGGCGGTCGAGCGTGACGAGGCTGCCGGCCGGGTCGTCCATGATGCTGCTCTCGGTGATCTCCAGGGTCAGCGCGCTCGCCGGTACACCCGCCTGACCCAGCAGCCGGGCGACGATGTCGGGCAGGTCGGCCTCCTGCAGGCTGTTGGGCGACAGGTTGACGGCGACGTGCATGTCGTGCCCCATCCGCCGCCACGAGGCGCAGCGGCGCAGCGCGACCTCCAGCACGTGCAGGGTCAGGGGCCGGATCAGGCCGGACGTCTCGGCGAGGGGGATGAACTCGTCGGGCGGGACGAAGCCGTGCGCGGGATGGTGCCAGCGGGCGAGGGCCTCGGCGCCGCGGACGATGCCGGTGGCGGTCTCCAGCTTCGGCTGGAAGACGACGACGAGGTCGTGCCGCTGGATGGCCTCGCGCAGGTCGGCGACCATGGCGAGGCGCCGGGGGCTGTTGCGGTCGTCGTCGGGCTGGTAGACGCGCACCCCGGTGCGGGTGGTCTTCGCGACGTACATGGCGACGTCGGCGCGCTGGATGAGGGTCTTCGCGTCGTGGCCGTGCTCGGGGGCGAGCGCGATGCCGATGCTGACGCGGGCGTTGAGGCGCAGGTGGCCGATCGCGATCGGCTGCTCCATGGCGGCGGCGAGGTCGTCGCCGATCGCGACGGCGACCTCGCGGGTGCGGATGCCGGGCAGCAGCACGGCGAACTCGTCGCCGCCGAAGCGGGCGACGGTGCCGCGGTCGCCGAGGCGGCCCTGCAGGCGGTCGCCGACCTGCCGCAGGAGCGTGTCGCCGATGTCGTGGCCGAGCGCGTCGTTGACGTCCTTGAAGCGGTCGAGGTCCATGAGCAGCATCGCGACCGGGGTGCCCTGGGCGCGCAGCGCGTCGGTGAGCGACTGGAAGCGCTGCCGGTTGGGCAGGCCGGTGAGCGGGTCGTACAGCGCCAGGTGCTCCTTCTCCGCGACCTCCCGGCGCAGCTCGTCGAGGAGCCGGGCCTTGGCGAGCGAGAGGCTGGCGTGGTTGGCGAGCGCCTGGAAGAGGCGGACGTGATGCTCGCCGAAGGTCGGGATGTCGGGGAGGCTGTCGGCGACGAACAGCACGCCGGTCGCGCCGTCGTTGAGCGGCACGGGCACCGCGATGCCGTCGACGATGGAGCCGACGACGCGGCTGCCCTTGGCGACCAGGACGGGGGTGCCGGCGCGGGCGGGCTGCCACCACGCGGTCTCCGGCAGGGCGTCGATGACGGTCGTGTCGAGCTGGTGCCGGCCGTGCATGCGCATCCGGATCTGGGAGCCGTCGGCGCCCGGGATGATCAGCTCGGCCCGCTCGGCGCGGAGCTGGTCGCGGGCCTGTTCGAGCACGATGCGGGCGACGCCGCCGGTGTCCAGGACGCCGTCGACGGCGCGGGTGAAGGCGTAGAGCTCTTCGACCTGATCGTGGCCCTGGCTCTGGCTGACGTAGGAGCGGTAGGCCCGGTACGTGACCGCGGAGACGATCGCGATCAGGGCGATCGCCCTCGGGTCGCGGTCGATGGCGAGGGTGCTGATCAGGCCGATGCTGGTGGTGATCGCCACGAGCGGCAGGCCCTGCAGGGCGCTCGGCAGGCGTTTCCACTCGCTGGGGTCGTCGTGCAGCGCGATCACGGCGGTGACCAGCACCGCGGCGACGACGTCGGACACGAGCATGACGAGCAGCACGTACAGCCACTGCATCGGGCCGACGTCGGGCAGGGTGGGGCCGGTGAGGGCGCGCAGCATCACGGACGCCGCGGTGGTCTGCACGCCGAGGAGGGCGACGTTGAAGCCGAGCTTGACGCCGCGCTGGCCGCGCAGGATCACCAGGCCGAGGCCGCCGCCGAGGAGCCGGACGGTGAGCAGCAGGGTCGGGTCGACCGAGAGCAGCCCGAGGACCATCGGGATCTCGCTGAGGCTCATCGCGTGGCCGCCGCGGCGGACCCGGATGTGCACCGCGAACCCCTCGGTGACCGCGAACGCGACGGCGAGCAGGATCAGCGGCAGGGCATCGGGGGACGCCGGAAGCCCGCCGTGGTGGATGCGCAGACCGTGGGCCACGACGGTGGCGACGCCCAGCCACAGGCTGAGCGCCGCCACCCGTGCGTCCGGGCGCGTCCACGCGCGTGCTTTCTTCATGACCGTCCCGGAATCGCCCTTTTCGTGAGGGTTACTGCCAGATGGAGCTTGACCAGTAGCTTCCACTCCAAGTTCGGCCGCTCCAGGTGCTACCTGACCAAGTTCGGCCACTCCATGTGCGGCCGTCCCACACGGCGCTGCTCCAGGTGCGCCCGCTCCAGGTGCGCCCGGACCAGCTGGTGCCGGACCAGCCGACCGCGACCCAGCTGCGGCCGGTCGTGGCCGTGCCGCTCAGCGACGTGCCGGTCCAGGTCGCGCCGTTCCAGGTGCCGCCGGTCCACGCGGTGCCGGCGGTCGATGCCTTCGCCCACGTCGACGGCGTCCAGGCCCGGCCCGTGATGTCCGTCTCGCCGGTCAGCTCGGTGCCGGTGACCGGGTCCGCCACGTGCGCGGAGCCGCGGGAGGACTCCAGCGTGCCGGTGCCGGTCGACGCCGCCCACGTCTGCGTGGCGGCGGGTGTCGGCGCCTCGATCGCCTTCTTGATGTTGAGCTGGCCGGAGCCGCGGCCCAGCACGTCGCCGGCGGTCATCGCGTCGGTGGTGCTGACGAGCAGCTTCTTGACCTGGTCGGGCGTGAGGTTCGGGCGCTGCTGCAGCAGCAGCGCCGCGGCGCCGGACGTGATGGCCGCGGCCTGCGAGCTGCCGCTGCCCCGGAAGTACCGTCCGGTCGTGTCGCCCGGCACGAGCCCCGTCGGGTAGTTGACGTCGACGTAGGAGCCCGGGTCGCGCAGGCCGACGATCGAGCGGCCGGGCGCGGTCAGGTCGGCGGAGCGGGTGGTGTTGCCGCGGGTGCTGAAGTCCGCGAGGACGTCGTCGGAGCGGGACTCGGTGCCCTTCGAGTCGGCGGCGCCGACCGCGATGACGTACGGGTTGGCCGCCGGCATCGACAGCGCGGTGCGGGTCTTGCCGTCGTTGCCGGCGGAGACCACGACCGTGATGCCCTTCTTCCAGGCCGCCTCGACCGCGTGCGACAGCGGGTCGAGCTTCTCGTCCTGGTAGCTGTCGGTGCCGAACGACAGGTTCAGCACCTTGATGTTCAGGCCGGGGTCGTTGCGGTGGGTGACGACCCAGTCGATCCCGGCGATGACCTGCGAGACGTCGGTGGCGCCGTCGGCGGTGGCGACCTTGACGCTGATCAGCGTCGAGGTGGGCGCCATGCCGGTGAAGTTGGTCGGCGAGTCGACGGTCATGAAGTTGGTGCCCGGGTCGCGGGCGGCGATCAGGCCGGCCATGTGGGTGCCGTGCCCGAACGTGTCGGCGTAGCGCAGGTTGGGCGACTGCGACTCGAACGACAGGTCCGGCCCGTTGACGATCCGGCCCGGGTCGTTGAGCCCGGTGACCTGCGAGACGCCGGAGTCGATCAGGGCGATGCCGACGCCGGCGCCGCCGATCGGGCGGCCGCTGGAGTCGGTCTTCTTCCACACGTCCAGCGCGCCGGTCGCGCGCACGACGCTGAACATCGAGTTGGCGTCGCCGTCGGCGCGCCATCGTTCGGCCTGGAGTGCCACCTCACCGTCGAGGGTCACGGACCGCACGCCGGGGGCGGCCCTCAGGGCGGACAGTTGCGTGTCCGGTATCTCGGCCGCGAAGCTCTCCACGATCGACAGCGCCCGGCCGACCTTCCCGCCGGCGCGGTCGACCGCCCGGGCTGCCGCGTCGGCGTCGTCGTAGGCGACGATCACCCGGGTCAGCTGGCCGGCGGCCGATGCCGCCGGTGGTGCCGCGGCCGCCGGCACGCCCGGTGCGGCCACGCCGGCGATCGTGATGATCGCTGCCGCGGCGGCACCCAGTGCGCTCCGGTTTCTGCTTGGCATTCGGTCCCCTTCCATGGGTCGACGACTCGCCGTGATCCATGGTTGAGCAGCCGGTAGCGTGGCGTTGTCACCAGGTCGGACACTCTTCGCTGATCAAGCCTCACGCAGCGTGGTGTCGGTCACGCTGCTCCAGGTGCGACCGTCAGGTCAGGTCGAAGATCATGCAGCTCGACGTGGCGTGGGCGACCATGCCGCCGCGGGCGTCGGTGATCACCGCCTGGGCGAGGGCGGTCCGCCGGCCCTTCGACAGCACGGTGCCCTCACAGGTCAGGGTGCCGGACGCGATCGACGCGGGGCGCAGGAACTTCGTGCTGAGGTCGAGGGAGGTGTACCCGACGCCGGCCGGCAGCGTCGAGTGCACGGCGCAGGCGGCGGCCGTGTCGAGCAGCGTCGCGAGGACCCCGCCGTGGATGCTGCCGAGCGGGTTGTAGTGGAACTCCTGCGGTTCGAGGGTCACGACGACCCGGCCCAGCTCGGCCTCGATCCGCCCGGCACCCATGAGGTGCGTGATCGGCGGCGCCGGCAGCTCGCCGCGGGCCATCGCCCGCAGCAGCTCCAGGCCGCTGCGCCGGCCGAGCTCGGCCGCGTTGAGCATCGGGTCGGACCACGTGAACGTGCGGCTACGGACCTCGTCCTGAGTCTGCGTCATGGATGCAGCCTGTCGGGCGAGAGCTGGATCTGTCAACCAGACTCAGGTGCGGGTTAGCCTGACGGGATGAGACCTGCGGCACTGGACTGGTCGGTCGACAACTGCACCATCGGCGCGGCGATGGCGATCCTCGGTGAGAAGTGGACCGTCGTCGTGCTGCGCGAGGTCTTCAACGGCATCCACCGCTTCGACGACATGCGGGAGCGCACCGGCATCCCGCGGCAGGTGCTGACCAACCGCCTCGGCATGCTCGTCGACAACGGCGTGCTGCGCCGGGTGCCGTACCGGGAGCCCGGCTCGCGGGTCCGCGACGAGTACCGGCTCACCGAGAAGGGCTTCGACCTGTATCCGCTGCTCGTCGCCGTGCTGGAGTGGGGCGACCGGTACCTGGCCGGGCCGGAGGGGCCGCCGCTGGAGACGGTCCACCGCGGCTGCGGCGCGTCCGTGCACGCCGTGCTGGTCTGCGAGTCCGGCCACGCCCAGGTCCCGCCGCGCGACGTCGTGCCCCGCCCCGGCCGCGGCGCCCGCCGCCGGCTCGCGGTCACCGACGCCTGACGGTCTCCGGCTCGCGGTCACCGGCGCCCTCCGGCTTCGTGGTCACCGGCGCCCTCCGGCTTCGTGGTCACCGGCGCCCTCCGGCTCGCGGTCACCGACGCTTGACGGCTTCCAGGGAGGACTCCCAGAGGCGGGCGGCCCGCGCCGGTGAGGTGGAGCGGGGCGTCGCGGCGAAGGGCTGCCGCAGGAAGTAGTAGCCGCCGGGCACGAGCGCCTCCGCGGGCGCGCCGGCCAGCCACAGCAGGGTGTCGGCGGCCTTCTGTGGGGAGCTGAACAGGACCGGGATCAGCTTGCCGAGCATGAAGAGCGGGCTGGTGGTGGCGAACCGGCTCCGCACGAGACCCGGGAAGAACGCCACGGGCAGGACGCCGCGCGCGGTCCAGCGCCGGGCCGCTTCCAGGGTGAACAGGATGTTCGCCTGCTTCGAGGAGCCGTAGGCGAGCCACCGGCTGCGGTGCCAGAGTGAGGCGCGCAGCGGCCGGTCGATGTCCAGCACGCCCCAGGCCTCGGCGAGGGACGCGGTCGTGATCAGCCGGGCGGGGTCCCGCAACCGGTCGAGCAGCAGGTGGGCCAGCTCGAACCCGGCCAGGTGGTTGACCTGCAGGCAGGTGGGGCCGCGGAAGAGGCCGCCGGCGTTGTTCACCAGGACGTCGATGCGGTCGCACGCGGCGCGGACCTCGGCGGCCGCGGACCGCACCTGGGCCGGGTCGGCGAAGTCCGCCCGCACCGCCACGGGGTCGGCGGCGCCGGCGTCGCGCACGGCAGCGAGGGCGGCGACCAGGCGGCCCTCGTTCCGGCCGAGGAGGATCAGGCGGTCGCCGGCGGCGGCGAACCCCTTCGCGGCGGCGAGGCCGATCCCCGCGCTCGCCCCCGTGACGACGACGGTGCGGGTCACGGCTTGGCGCGGACGTGGACGGCGGCGGTCTGCACCAGCCATGCCGACACGGCGACCAGGGCGGCCCGCTCCATGAGACCGGTGAAGAGGCCCCGGCCGAGGAACAGGATGCCGATCGCGGACAGGATCAGCGGCGGGAACGCCAGGAGCACCCCGAGCCGCCCCGCACGGCGCAGCGTCGAGTGGTCGGGCTGGGTGGCGTACACCAGGATCGCCAGCGCGAGGAGCAGCAGCGCGCCGATCGCGCCGGCGGCGTGGACCAGGTCCCGCGGCTGGGGCGACTCATACGGCGGCAGCGGGCACCCCGGGGAGCAGGTCACCGCGCCCGCGACGGCGGCCAGGGGAGCGGCCAGGGCGATCGCCGCCGCGGCGAGCCCCGCCGGCACCAGGGCGGCGACGCGCCCGGGCACGAACGGGAGCGCGACGAGGGCGTGGCGGGCGGTGTGCCGGGCCGGCACCGCCAGAAACGCCAGCGACGCCGCCAGGAGCAGCATGCTGACCCGGTAGAGCGTCGGGTGGGGCGCGCCGGCGACGCCGGACTCGCTCACATAGCGCCACGGCGCCGAGCCGGCCACGGCGAAGGCGAGCCCGATCGCGCCGGTCGCCGCGGTGACGGTGGCGGCACCGGCGCACCAGCGGCGGGGGGAGAGCACCCGTCCAGGGTACCCAGGCGGCCCGGTTCCATAGCATCGCCGCATACCCGCCCCCCGTATATGATGATCGACCGGCACGTTTCGCAGATGTGTCGATCTGCGAAAACGGTGAGGCTCGATGGCTCCGGGGTCTTCTCCCCATCCGGCGGAGGTCCTACCGTCTGCATATGGATCTGGAGCTGCGGCACCTGCGGGTCGTGTGCGCGATCGCGGATGCCGGCAGTGTCACGAAGGCGGCCTCCGTGCTTGGCCTCGCCCAGCCGGCGTTGACCGCGCAGTTGCAGCGCATCGAGCGGGCGCTCGGCGGGCTGCTGTTCGAGCGGGACCGGCGGGGGGCCCGCGCGACACCGCTGGGTGAGCTGGTGCTGGCGCGGGCCAGGGTGCTGCTGCCGGCCGTCAAGGGGCTCCAGGACGAGGCGACCCGGCTGGCCAGCACGACGGACCGCGCCGGGCGGTACCGGATCGGTGCGGTCAACGGCCCGATCCTCGGCGGCCTGGTGCACCGCATCAGCAGCAACCACCCGGGTGCCCAGGTCAGCACGCACGCGTCGTGGTCCGCCGCCGAGCTGGGCGACCAGGTGCTCGCCGGCAAGCTGGACTTCGTCCTGGTCGGCGCCTGCGGCGACGCGCCCCCGGCGACCGACAACGGGCTCGCCTGGCGGGCCGTGGCCGCCGACCCGGTGTTCCTGCTGCTGCCGGAGGGGCACCGGCTCGCCGACCGCGACGAGGTCGACCTGGCCGAGCTCGCCGACGCCCAGTGGGTCGCCGCGCCCGGCGACGGCTGCTTCTCCTCCTGCCACGCGGCGGCCTGCGCCCGGGCCGGGTTCACGCCGCGGGTCCTGTTCGAGACGGAGGTCCGCGGCGCCATCGACCTCATCGAGTCCGGCGACGCGGTCGGCCTGTGCCAGGCGACGCTACGGCCGATGGCGGGCCTGGCCGCGGTGCCGATCGCGGGCGCGCCGCTGCACTGGCGGCAGATGCTCGGCTGGCTGCCCGACGGGCCCGCCGCCGACGTGGCGGGGCAGGTCTGGGCGTATGCGATCGAGGCCTACGCCGACGCCGTGCGCAAGAACGACCGCTACACGGCCTGGCTGGGGCGCCACCCCGACAGAAGAGGGCTGGCCCTGTAGCAGGACCAGCCCTCGCTGTGCTCAGTTCGCGCGGTTACCCGGTGAACGTGGCGGTGATCTGCGTGAACTGCCAGTTGTTCTGGGCGATGCCGCTGCAGTTGGAGACGACGCCGCCGCCGGGGCAGGGGCGGTCGCGGTTGACGGACCAGAAGGCGAGCCGGGCGAGGTGCTTGGACTGGGCCCAGTCGCGGATCTGCTGCCAGTACGCGACCGACGTCAGCTCCTGCTGGTCGGACAGGCCGTTCATGCCGGAGATGCCCATGTGCCGGTAGGCCTGGTCGTCGGTCCAGCCGAACGCGGTCTTGAGCATGGTCTTGAGGCCTTCGGAGGCGCTGACGGTGCTGTTGTACATGTTGGCGCCGCCGCCGAAGTCGAACGGCATGATGGTGAAGACGTCGATGTTGGCGCCGGTGGACGCGGCCCGGTTGATGAGCTGCTGGGCGTAGTAGCCGGGGCCGGTGGTGGCGGTGCCGAACGTGATGATGGTCTTCAGGTTCGGGTTGTTCTGCTTGACGATCTTGAGGGCGTCGACGATCCGGTTGCGGACGGTGTCGTTCTCGAACTCGTCGGTGTTCTCGATGTCGATGTCGATGGCTTTGAGGTTGTACGTGTTGATGACCGTCTGGTAGGCGGCGGCGAGTGCCTGTGGGGTGGAGCAGTTCGGGCCGAGTTTGTTGCCGCTCCAGCCGCCGAAGGACGGGATGACGTCGCCGCCGCCGGCGCGGACCTGGTTGATGACGGTCTGGTCGACGCCGCCGGTGAGGGGGCGGCTGCCGTCCCAGGCGGGGGTGCAGCCGCCGCCGGACAGGACGAACGCGAGGGTGAACCAGCGGATGCCGGTGGCGGACTGGATCGTCTGCGGGTTCGGCGGGTCGCCCCACTGGTACAGGTACGGTGCGGCCTGCATGCCGGACGGGGTGGTGGTGCCGCCGGTGGTGGTGGCGGTGATGCTGTTGGACGCCGCGGACTCGCCGACGTTGTTGTAGGCCTTCACGGTGTACGTGTGGGTGGAGCCGGCGGTCAGCCCGGACACGGTGGTGGAGGTGCCGGTGACGGTGGCCCGCACGGTGCTGCCCTCGTAGACGCGGTAGCCGGTGACGGTGCCGGTCGAGGCGTTCCAGGCGAGGGTGAAGCTGGTGTCCGTGGTCGCGGTCACCCGGAAGTTGCCCGGCACGCCAGGGGTCCCGGCCGGTGTGGTCGGGGTCGTGCCGCCCCCGCACGAGGCGCCGTTGAGCGTGCAGTTGGTCGGGGTGCCGCTGCCGGCGGCGATGAACCCAAAGCTGGCCGTGCCGCCGGGGGCGATCGTGCCGTTCCAGGAGTTCGTGAAGGTCACGTGACCGGAGGTGCCGGTCCGGTTGGAGTCCCACGACGAGCTGACCGAGGTGCCGCTGGGCAGGTCGAACGCGACCGTCCAGCCGTTGATCGTGCTGCTCGTGCCGTTGGTGATCGTGTACTTGGCCTCGTAGCCGGAACCCCAGGTGGAGGTTTGGACGAAGGCCGCGGTGGCGGCCGCGGCGGACGCCGGCGTGGCGGCGACGGTGATGACGGTGGCCGCGGCCGTTGCCAGGGCAGCCGCGATCACCCCGATTCGCAGTCTCATTGCAGACCTGCCTCGGAGTCGGGTCGAGATGGGGGATGTAGGGCGCCCTAGCGCGGACACTACGCGAAGGTTTGTTAACAGTAAAGATGTTGGTCAATTACCTGTTCTTGATCTCGTGCAGAGTGTCGTACCCGGCCGTTACGCTCGCGTCGTGGATGGTCGGTCGCGGGCGACGCTCGTGCAGGAGGCCGCCCGGCGGTGGCGCTCGCAGCTCATCGACCTGGGCGGACGTAACACACTGCTGTATTACAAGGACCTGCGCTCCGGCACGCTCGACCTGTCCGCCGCCGACCCCGTCGCCGTCTCCGCGCTGCTCGGCGGGCGCACCATGTCGCTCACCCAGCTGTTCCCCCGCTCCGGCGGCAAGCGGCCCGCTTCGGCCCCTGCCCCTGCCGACACGGCGCTCGATGCCGGGGAGCCGCCCGTCGCCGCGCCCGACCCCGGCGCGTCCCGTTTGGTCGACGACGGGCGTCCGGCGATCGGGCGGGCCTCCGTACCGGCGACGCCTCCCGAACCTGAAGCAGCGATGGAATCCGTCGAGCCTCCGGCTGCCGGGTCCTCGGCCGGCGAGGCTGCGGTTGCCGAGTCCTCGGCTGCTGGGCTCTCTGCCGGCGAGTCCCCGGCCGGCGGACCCGACGACGGGCCGGCGCTGACGCACGCGGCGGCGGTGAAGCGGGCGCGCACGATCAGGAACAAGGCCCGTGAGCTGGCCGAGGAGCGCGGCATCGAGACGTGCTTCGTGGCGATCGGCTCGGCGACCTGGACCCCGGCGGCCGGCAGCGGCGTGCCCGCGGCGCCGGTCCTGCTGCGCTCCGCTCAGCTGCGCGCCCGTGGCGCCGCCGAGGACGACTTCGAGCTCAGCGTTCACGGCGACACCGAGGTCAACCCGACCCTGCTGCAGCTGCTGGAGGAGGAGTTCGGCGTCCAGGTCGACGCCGACGAGCTGGAGGAGCTGATCAGCTACACCGCCGGCTTCGACCCGCAGCCGCTGTATGAGCGGCTGGTGAAGGAGGCGTCCGGGCGGGTCCGCGGGTTCACGATCGGGCCGCGGTGCGTGCTCGGCACGTTCTCCTATGCGAAGCTGCCGATGGTCAACGACCTGCGGGTCGCCGCCGAGGCGCTCGAAGGCCACGAGATCATCGCCGCGATCGCCGGCGACGGCGAGGCGCAGCGGCGGCTGCACGCGACCGGCGCGGTTCAGCTCGACGACCCCGACCTGATCGCCCCCGACGACGAGTTCCTGGTCCTGGACGCCGACTCCTCGCAGAACTACGCGATCAACGCCGTCCTGTCCGGCCAGCACAGCGTGATCAAGGGGCCGCCCGGCACGGGCAAGAGCCAGACCATCGCCAACCTGATCGCGTCGCTGGTCGCGCGCGGCAAGCGGGTGCTGTTCGTGGCGGAGAAGCGGGCCGCGATCACCGCCGTCACCGACCGGCTCGCCCGGCGCGGGCTCGGCAGCCTCGTCATGGACGTCCACGACGGCACCACCTCGCGGCGCAAGGTCGCCGCCGACCTCAAGGCCGCGTTCGACTCGGCCGCCCGGATCGCCCAGCCCGACCTCAGCGTCGTGCACGAGACCCTGATCACGAAGCGCGCCCAGCTCAACGGGCACGACGAGGCGCTGCACCAGGTCCGCGAGCCGTGGGGGATCAGCGCATTCCAGTCGCAGACCGCCATCCTCGCGCTGACCGCCGCGGGGCGGCCGATGACGGCGGTGCGGCTGCGCGGGCAGACGCTCGCCGCGCTGGACGCCGGCACCGCCCGGCGCGTCAGGGAGCAGCTGCGCGACTTCGCCGCGCTCGGCGGCTTCACCCTCACCGGGCAGCAGTCCGGCTGGGCCGGGGCGGCCGTGCGGACCCCCGCCGACGCCGAGGCGGCGTTCGGGCTGGTCGAGCGGCTCGCCGAGCGCACCCTGCCCGCGGCCCGCCCCGCGCTGCGCCACGTCCAGGAGCAGACCGGCCTGCGCCCGCCCGCCGACCTGGCCGGCTGGCGGCAGCTGTTCGGGTTCCTCGACGGGGTCGCCGCGACCCTGACCCAGTTCCACGAGGACGTGTTCCGCGTCGACCTCGCCACCCACATCGCGTCGGCCGCCGACGCCGCCTGGCGCCGCGAGCACGCCGGCCAGCCCGGCACCGACGCGGGCTGGCTCACCCGCCGCCGCATGCGCAAGCAGGCCGCCCAGCTGTGGCGCGGCCCCGGCAGCCCCAGCCGGCAGCAGCTCTTCACGGGCCTGTCCACGGCACTGGCGCTGCGCGCGGCTTTTGCGAACGGCGGCGGCCGGCCGCAGCTGCCCACGGAGTATGCGCGGGCGCGGGCAGCCTTTCACGAGCTCGACGAGCAGGTCGGGCAGCTGCAGCGGCACGTGCCGCACCTCGGGCTCACCGCGATGGACCTGGACCGGCTCGGCGCCGTGCTGACCGGGCTGGCCGGCGACGAGCGCACGCTGCGCCGCGTCCCGCGCCTCAACGAGCTGGGCGCCGGGTTCACCGCGCTCGGCCTCGACCAGCTCGTCGCCGACCTCGGCGGCCGTCGCGCCGACGCCGACCTCGCCGCGGCCGTCTTCGACGCCTGCTGGCACGCGTCGATCCTGCAGCACCTCGGGTTCACCGACGACCGCATCGGCGCGTTCGACGGGGAGCGGCACACCCGCACCGTCGCGGAGTTCCGCGCCGCGGACCACCAGCACATCGACGCGACCGCGAGCCGCGTCCTGCGGGCCGTCGCCGAGCACATCACGCGCACCCGCGACCAGTACCCCGACGAGAGCCGCCTCGTCGAGCACCAGGCCAACCTGAAGCGCCGGCACCTGCCGATCCGCCAGCTCTTCGCGACCGCCCCGCACATGCTGACCGCGCTGCGCCCCTGCTGGGCGATGAGCCCGCTGGTCGTGTCGCAGCTGCTGCCCGCCGCGGCGGACCTGTTCGACGTCGTCGTGTTCGACGAGGCCAGCCAGGTCACGCCCGCCGACGCGGTCCCCGCGCTGCTGCGCGCCCGGCAGGTCGTCGTCGCCGGCGACGAGCACCAGCTGCCGCCCACGTCGTTCTTCACCGCGGCCGAGGACGGCGGGGCCGACCCCCTCGGCGTCCGGGCCGATGGCTCGATCGACCTGTCGCTCACCTCCGGCTACGAGTCGATCCTGGACGTGCTGACGGCGCTGCTGCCCGCGTACCTGCTGCGCTGGCACTACCGCAGCCAGGACGACCGGCTCATCGGCTTCTCCAACGCCCACATCTACGAGCGCTCGCTCGTCACGTTTCCGGGCACGGCCGGCGCCGGCTCCGTGCAGCACGTGCACGTGCCCTTCGACCCGTCCGGTGCTTCCGGTGACGCAGACAGCGTGACCGCCGAGGTGGACCGGGTCGTCGAGCTGGCGTTGCAGCACGCCCAGCTGCGCCCGTCGCAGTCCCTCGGCGTCATCACGATGGGCATCACCCACGCCGACCGCATCGACCTCGCGCTGCGCAAGGCCCTCTCCGCCCGCCCCGACCTGCACGCGTTCTTCGCCGAGTCCGCCGCCGAGCCCTTCTTCGTCAAGAACCTCGAACGCGTCCAGGGCGACGAGCGCGACGCGATCATCCTCTCCATCGGCTACGGCAAGAACGCCTCCGGGCAGCTGCCGTACCGCTTCGGCCCGCTCCTGCTCCCCGGCGGCGAGCGGCGGCTCAACGTGGCGGTCACCCGCGCCCGCCGCCGGATGACCCTGGTCAGCTCCTTCACCGCCGCCGACATGGACCCGGCCCGCAGCACCTCCGAGGGCGTGCGCCTGCTCCGCGCCTATCTCGAGTACACCGCCTCGGGAGGCACGTCCCTCGGCGGCGCCGCGGCCCCTTCCGCGGCACCCGACGCCTTCGAGACCGACGTCCTCAACCGCCTCACCGCGGCCGGCATCCCGGTCACCGCCCGCTTCGGCGTCGCGGGCGCCTTCATCGACTTCGCCTGCGCCCACCCCGCCAACCCCGAGGAGCTCATCCTCGCCATCGAGACCGACGGCGCCACCTACCACTCGGCGAGCACCGCCCGAGACCGCGACCGCCTCCGGCAGGAGCAGCTGGAGCGCCTCGGCTGGCGGTACCACCGCATCTGGTCCTCCGACTGGGTCGCCGACCCCGCCGCCGAGACCGCCAGGACCCGCGCCGCGTACGACGAGGCCCTCGCCGCCGCCGACGCCCGCCGCTTCAACGAGCCGACGATCGTCCTCAACTTCCCGCTCGCACCGTCCCCCGCCGCGGCCTCTTCCCCCCGCACCCTGCCCCGCCCCGACATCACCCCCGGCCGCCCGATCACCGAGTACCCGCGGGCGGCGCTGGTCACGCTGATCGCCTGGATCGAGTCCGACACCCTCCTGCGCACCGAGGAGGAGGTCCTGGAGGAGGCCCGCCGCGAGCTCGGCTTCAAACGCGGCGGCACCCGCATCAACGCCGCCCTGACCGAAGCCCTTCACGAGTCCCGCGCCACCTCCACCCCTGAGCCCCCTGCCCCCACCCCCGCCGCCACTCCACCGGACGCGGACCGGACGACGGCGCTACCCATCACCCCCGCGGCCGCTCCGCCTGATCCGGACCGGACGACAGTGCTGCCCATCGCCCCCGCCGACCCCGACGAGACCCGCTTCTTGCCGCAGCGCCCCGAAACCGACTGACCACCCCGGGCACGTCGGCCGCCCCGCACACTTCCCACGATGCGCAAACCCGCCCCCGACGCTGAGCCGACCCATCGGGAACCGGTGTTGTCGTGGGCGTGCCGGCAGCACCAGACGGACGACACCTGTGCCCTGCCGCGGCACCCTGAGCCCGGCTGACCGCCTCCGGGATCACCTCTGCCGGCCCGCAGGCGTGGACTTCTACGGTGCGGGGAACGCAGCCCTGACGCTGTACTGGCCAGATCCCTTATCGGCCCAGTCGGCGGTAGCGACGAGTAGACAGGTCGGACGCCGCCTGGGCAGACGTTGGTCAATGCCCTGGTTCGTGGCTTTCGCTCGATGTCTGACTGGAGAGGTGTGTGGCGGGCATTGGTCAGCGTCTGTGTGGGGCCGTGTGGGTGGCTTTCCCGGACTCGGCCCTCGTTCCGGTGGTCGGCGGTTTGGACTGTCTGGTTGGTTGGGGTGTGCAGGTCTGGCGCTGCAGCGGCAGGTTGCGCAGAGGCCAGTCGGTGACGACGACGAGCGGCCGGCCGGTCACCGCCTGGGCAGACGTTGGCCAATACCCTGGTTTGTGGCTTTCGCCCGATGTCTGACCGGAAGGCGTGCTGCGGGCATTGGTCAGTGCCTGCGAGGGGTGTAGGTGGCTCTGGACTCGGCCTCGTTCCGGTGGTCGGCGGGTTGAAGTGTCTGGTTCTGGTGTGCAGGTCTGGTGCTGCAGCAGCAGGTGGCGTAGCGGCGACAGCGACAGCGACAGCGGGCGGGTCGACCGCCGCCCCGACCGACGTTGGTCAATGCCCTGGTTCGTGGCTTTCGCCTGATGTCTGACCGGAGGCGTGCGGCGGGTGTTGGCCAGTGCCTGCGAGGGGTGTGCAGGTGGCTCTCCTGGACCCGGCCTTGTTGCTGTGGTCGGCGGGTCGGGGTGCCTGGTTGGGGGGGGGGGGGGGGCAGGTCTGGTGCCGTCGCGAGCACAGGACGGTGCGAGGTCGACACCTTCAGCTCACGGGCGAGGGTCGCGGATTGGTCCCCGATCGGCCGGGCGGTGTCGGCGAGCAAGCCCTTTGACAAACGTTGGTCAATGCACTGGCTTGCGGCTTTTGTGCAATCGACGGTGCGCGATCTACCCGCAAATCAGAGATCCAAATGTATGTTGATCGCGCGATGTCTATCTGGAAAAGGGGCTTTTCGGGGCATTGATCAATGTCTGTGCCGGGGCAGGTGGCGGGTCGGGGTTTCGGTGACGGTCGCGGGTGGGCGGACTCGGCAGCGAGGAAGGGCTCCGGCTGCACGACGCGGTGCAGCCGGAGCCGGGACAGGTGACTACGCGGGGGCGGTGAAGGTGTAGGAGCCGGCGGCCAGCAGGAACGTGCCCGTGCCCGAGGGGACGGCCTGGCCGGGGGCCAGGATCGAGCCCGGTGCGGAGGTGGGGACGCGGACCGTCGCCGAGGTGCCGGCCGGGATCGTCACCCGCAGGGTGAGGGTGCCGGCGGAGATGGACCAGTCGCTGACGGCCAGGCCGTACGGGGTCTCGTAGGAGGACTTGGCGGAGGTGAGGCCGCCGCCGGGCTGGGGGGCGATGAGCAGCGACGCGTAGCCGGGGGAGGCCGGGCCCAGGCCGCCGACCTGGCGGTACAGGAAGTCGCCGACGGAGCCCAGGCCGTAGTGGTTGAAGGAGTTCATGCCTGGGTCCTGGAAGGAGCCGTCGGTGCGGATGCCGTCCCAGCGCTCCCAGATCGTGGTGGCGCCGCGGCTGTTCATGTAACCCCAGCCGGGGAAGCCGGGCTGGAGCAGGATCTGGTACGCCGTGTCCGCGTGGCCCGTGTTGGCCAGGACCGGCAGGAGGTTCTCGACGCCGAGGAAGCCGACGGACAGGTGCCCGCCGGAAGCGGCGACCTTGGCGACCAGCCGGGAAGCCAGGGAGGCGACCCGCGAGGGCGGGACCAGGCCGAAGGCGAGCGCGAGGGTGTAGCCGGTCTGGGTGTTGCCGGAGACGGTCCCGTCGGCGGCGACGAAACGGGAGGTGAAGGCGGCCCCGACCTGGTCGGCCAGTGCGCCGTAGGAGTTGCCCTGCGCTGTGCGGCCCGTCGCATAGGCCATGCGCGAGACCAGGCGGGCGGACCAGGCGAAGAACGCCGTGGATATGACGTCCTGGGCGGTGTTGTCGTTGACGTTGAGCCAGTCGCCGTAGGTGGGCTGGTTGCGGATCAGGTCACTGCCCGAGGTGGCGCGCAGGTAGTCGACCCAGCGGGCCATCGCGTCGAAGTGCTCGTCGACGACGCGGATGTCGCCGTGGCGTTGCCAGAGGGTGTAGGGGACGATGACGCCCGCGTCGCCCCAGCCGGCGGTGCCGGCGCCGCAGCAGACGGCGGGGGCGACGTCGGTGAAGGCGCCGTCGGAGCGCTGGGCGTCGACCAGGTCGTCGGAGAACTTGTCGAGGAATCCCTGGACGTCGACGTTGAAGGTCGAGGTGGCGGCGAAGATCGCGATGTCGCCGGTCCAGCCGAGCCGTTCGTCGCGCTGCGGGCAGTCGGTGGGGATGGAGAGCATGTTGGAGCGCTCGCCCCAGAGGATGTTGTGCTGCAGCTGGTTGACCAGGGCGTTGGAGGTGGTGAGGGTGCCGAGCTGGGCGCCCGCCGTCCACGCGGCGCGGCCGGTGACGGTGTCCGCGGTCGGGGTGAAGCCGGCCGGGAGGCCGGTCAGCTCGACGTAGCGGTAGCCGTGCACCGTGAAGCGCGGCTCGTAGATCTCCGCGCCGCCGGTGCCGGCGAGCGTGAAGCGGTCTGTCGCCTGGGCGGCGCGCAGGTTGGTCGTGTAGAGCTGGCCGCCGGTGAGCACCTCGGCGTGTCGGATCTGGACGGTGGTGCCGGCCGGGCCGGTGACGGAGATGCGGTTCCAGCCGGTGAAGTTCTGGCCCATGTCGAAGATCCACACGCCGGGCGACGGCTGCGTGACCGAGACGGGCCGGAACTCCTGCTGCACCCGGACGCCGTTGTCGACCTGCGAGACGAGGTTGGGCTTGGCGCCGGCGCGGACGACCGCAGAGGACCACGAGGAGTCGTCGAAGCCGGAATTGTCCCAATTAGCCACAGCAAGCCGGGCGTCGTACGTCTCGCCGTGGTACAGGTCGTCGGCGCGGATCGGGCCGCTGAGCACCTTCCACGTGTTGTCGGTCCGCACCGTCGAAGTCGTGCCGTCGGTGAAGACCAGCACGAGCTGCGCCGAGTACCAGGGCTGCGTGCCGTACTTCTGGCTGCCGGCGAAGCCCAGGCTGCCGGAGTACCAGCCGTTGCCGAGCCAGGCGCCGAGCGCGTTCGCGCCCTGCCGGATCTGGCCGGTGACGTCGTACACCTTGTACTGGACGCGCTTGGTGTAGTCGGTCCAGCCGGGGGCGAGCACGTCGGTGCCGACGCGGGCGCCGTTGAGCCGGGTCTCGTGCAGGCCGAGCGCGGTGGTCAGCAGCCGCGCGGACGCGACGGGCTTGCTCACCGTGAAGCCCTTGCGCAGCAGCGGCGCGGCCTTCGCGATCGAGACGTTCGAGGCCCAGGGGCCGGTGCCGTAGGTGGCCACGGCGCGCGCCGCGGGCCAGGAGCTGTCGTTGAACCCGCCGGTGTTCCAGCCCGCCGGGGCGGTGGTGGACGCCTTCCACGACGCGTCGGTGACGAGCGAGGCGCCGGTGAGCTTGGCGATCATGCCTGCCGGCGACTGGGTGGTGTTCTCCGACGCGATCGCGATGGTGTTGGTACCGGCGACGAGCCGGCTCCGGATGTCGACGGCGGACGCCTGCTGCCAGGACTGGTACACCCGCGGCGAGGTGCTGACCTGGACGCCGTTGACCCACACGTCGGCGGTGTCGTCGCCGGTGACCACGAGGGTGGCGGTGGCGGGGACGGAGGCGAGGGTGAACGTGCGCCGGAAGTAGCGGGTCGCCGCCGGCACCCCGGCCGCGGGGTCACCCTCGGGGTACCAGATCCAGGTCGCGCCGGACAGGTCGGCGGTGACGGCCGCCTGCCCGATGAAGTCGCCGGTCCACTCGGTCGCGGGCGCGCGCAGGCCGGTCTCGAACGACCAGGTGGGGCTCCACGCGCTGACCCGGCCCTGGGTGTCCCAGACGCGGACCTTCCACGTGTAGCGCCGCATCGACTGCAGGGCCGGGCCGGTGTAGACGACGTCGACCTGCTGGCCGGACGCGACCCGCCCGCTGTTCCACACGCCGTCGACCGACAGCTCGTAGGCGGCCTGGCGCTGCTGCACGGCGGTCGAGGTGAGCTTCCAGCCGAAGCGCGGCTGCGCGGCGTCGACGCCGAGCGGGTTGGCGCGGTGCTCGACCGTGCCGCTCGCGACGCTCAGCGGGGAGGGCGCGTCGGGGTCGGGCGCGACGACGTTCGAGTTCCACGGGCCGACGCCGTAGGCGCCGAGGTCGGTCGCGGCGGGCCAGCCGCCGTCGGCGAAGCCGGGCTGCTCCCAGTCGGTCGGCACGGTCTGGAACGCCTTCCAGCTGCCGTCGGTGACGAGGTCGGTGGTGCCGCCGGCGGTGACGACGTGCACCTTGCCGATCAGGCCGGCCGGCCCGTCGGTCGTGTTGCGCGCCGCGATCGCGAGGGTGTTGGCGCCGCTGACCAGGGCGGACTGCAGGTCGACGTAGACGGCGTTCTTCCACGAGTCCACGACCCGCGGGGAGGCGGCGACGGGCTTGCCGTTGAGCCACACGTCGACGGTGTCGTCGCCGGTGACGACGAGCTGGGCCTCGCTGACCGCGCCGGCGGCGACGGTGAACGTCTTGCGGAAGTAGCGGTAGGCGGCGGGGGCGCTGCTGGCCGGGTTCCCCTCCGGGTACCAGACCCAGTGTGCTCCGGCGAGGCTGACGGGGGTCGCGGCCTCGGCCGGAGCCGACGGCGCGGCGAGGAGTGCGGCGAGCAGGACGAGCGCGGTGGCGCCCGCGCGGCGTCTCTTCAGGCGCATGGCGGTGCTCCTGTTCGATGGATTGAAACGTTTCATTGAGTGGTGATGTCCTGACTGTACGTAGACCCTGGTCAATAAGCAACGTCCAGCGCCGCGACGAACCGCAAGATGAGGGAAGTGTGGAGGTGGGATGCCGGGAAAGCTGCTCGTCATCGGTGGTGCGGAGAGTCATGACGCCGGCGACGACGCCATCCTCGAACGGTTCGTGCTGCTCGCGGGCGGCTCCGAGGCGCATCTCGTGGTGATCGCGACCGCGAGCGAGTGCCCGGAGCAGCGGGAGAAGGAGTACGCGGACGTCTTCCACCGGCTCGGCGCCGGCCGCGTCACCCCGCTGCGCCTCGACGAGCGCGACGACAGCAACAGCGACCTTGCCGTGTCCGTGATCGAGCACGCCACCGGCGTCTTCTTCACCGGCGGTGACCAGCTGCGGATCACCACCGTCGTCGGCGGCTCCAAGGTCGACACGGCGATGCACGCGCGGCTCGCCGAGGGCATGATCCTCGCCGGCACCAGCGCCGGCGCCGCCATGATGTCCAGCACCATGATCCTCGGTGGCAGCATCGCGTCGGTCTCCACCGACAGCGTCCGCACCGGCCCCGGCATGGAGTTCCTGCCCGGTGTGCTCATCGACATGCACTTCGCCCAGCGCGGCCGGCTCAACCGGCTGCTCAGCGCCGTCGCGATGTTCCCGCACGAGCTCGGTCTCGGCATCGACGAGAACACCGCGATCCTCGTCGCAGGCGACGTGTTCGAGGTGCTCGGCGCCGGCACCGTCACCGTCATCGACGCCGGGCAGGCCCGCACGATCAGCGCGACGATGTCGGAGGTCGGCGGGCCGATCGCCCTGTGCGGCGCCCAGCTGCACGTGCTCCCGGCGGGCTGGCGCTTCAACCTCACCGAGCGGGCGGCCATCAAGAGATCGGATCCTGACCATGCGAATTGAGAGCAGCCGCCGCCTGCGCGGCCCGAACCGCTATCTCGCGCGCCCCGTCCAGGTCACCCGGGTCCTGCTCGACGGGCTGACCGAGCGCGAGAGCAGCGACTTCCCCGGCTTCACCGACCGGCTCCTGGCCGCCTTCCCCGGCCTCGTCGAGCACCACTGCGCGTTCGGCGAGCCCGGCGGCTTCGTCAAGCGCCTGCACGGCGGCACCTACTTCGGGCACACCGCCGAGCACGTCGCGATCGAGCTCTCCCAGCGCATCGGCCGTCCCGTCAACTTCGGCCGCACCGAGGGCACCGGCGTGCCCGGCGAATACGACGTCGTCACCGAGTGCCCGGTCGACGAGCCACCCGACTCCGGCGTCGCCGAGGCCCTCCTCGCGCTGGCGATCGCCGGTGTACTGGCGGCGCTGCACGGCGAGCAGGTGCGCGTCGAGGACGAGCTTGCGGTCCTGCGCCGCACGTACGAACGCGAAAAAGCCGGACCGAGCACCGCCGCCATCGCCGACGCCGCCCGCGCCCGCGGCATCCCGGTCGAGCGGGTCGGCGAGCTCAGCCTCCTGCGCCTCGGCTACGGCCGGCACCGCAGGCTCGTGTGGGCCGCACTCACCGACCATACCTCCGCGATCGGCGTCGACATCGCGTCCGACAAGGAGCTCACCCGGCGGCTGCTCGACGAGGCCGGCGTCCCCGTCCCCACCGGCGGCGCCGCCGCCTCCCTCGCCGAGGCCCTGGACATCTTCGCCGAGCTCGGCCCGCCCGTCGTCGTCAAGCCCCGGCAGGGGCGCCAGGGGATGCACGTGTTCCTCGGCGTCGACACCCCCGACGCGCTGCGCGCCGCCTACGAGGCCGCCACCGCCGGCGGCGACGACGCGGTCGTCGAGCGCGAGCTGACCGGCCGCGACTACCGCGTGCTCACCGTCGGCGGCAAGGTCGTCGCCGCGGCCGAACGGGTCGCCGCGCACGTCGTCGGCGACGGCGCCACCGACGTCGCCGGCCTGATCGCCCGCGCCAACGAGGACCCGCGCCGCGGCGACGGGCACGCCCGGGCGCTGACCCGGATCGTCGTCGACGACGTCGCCCTCACCCTGCTGCGCCGCCAGGGTGTCGCCGTCGACACGGTCCCCGCCGCCGGGCAGGTCGTGCGGCTGCGCGAGAACGCGAACCTCTCCACCGGCGGCACCAGCGTCGACGTCACCGACGACGTCCACCCGTCCGTCGCCGACCTGTGCCGGCGGGTCGCCGCGATCGTCGGCCTCGACATCGCCGGCCTCGACCTGCGCCTGACGTCGATCGCCGAGCCGCTGCCCCCGACCGGCAGCCTCGCGGGCGGCGGCGTCATCGAGGTCAACGCCGCGCCCGGGCTGCGGATGCACCTCGACCCCAGCGACGGCACCGCCCGCGACGTCGGCGACGCGATCGTGGAGGCGCTGTACCCGGCCGGCAGCCCGTCGCGGATCCCGATCGTCGCCATCACCGGCACGAACGGCAAGACCACCGTCGCCCGGCTCACCGCGCACCTGCTGGACGGCGCCGGCCTGCGCGTCGGCGTCACCACCACCGACGGGATCGCCATCGGCGGCCGGCTCGTGCAGCGCGCCGACGCCACCGGGCCGCGCTCCGCCCGCGTCGTGCTCAGCGACCCGACCGTCGACGCCGCCGTGCTCGAGACCGCCCGCGGCGGCATGCTGCGCCAGGGTCTCGGATACGACTGGAGCGACGTCGGCATCATCACCAACCTGGCCAGCGACCACCTCGGCCAGGACGGCATCGACAACATCGAGGAACTGGTCGACCTCAAGTGCCTCATCGGCGAGCGCGTCCGCGAGGGCGGCGCCGTCGTCCTCAACGCCGACGACCCGCGCAGCCGAGGCCTCGCCGCCCACCCCGGCCAGTTCGAGAAGCGCGAGATCGTCTGGTGCAGCCTCGACCCGCGCAACCCGCTGATCCGGCGGCACTGGGACACCGGCGGCCGCGCGTACCTGCTCGCCGACGGCTGGCTCGTCGAGCTCGCCGACCGCCGCTGGATCCCGATCCTCGCCGTCGGTGAGCTCGGCGGCGGCTTCGGTGGCGCCGCCCGCCACCTCGTCGCCAACGCCCTCGCCGCGACCGCCGCCGCCCGCGTCCTCGGCGTCGCCACCGCCCGCGTCGCCGAACGCCTCCGCACGTTCACCGACAACCCCGGCCGCGGCATGCTGCTGCACCTCGGCGGCGTCGACGTCCTCGTCGACTACGCGCACAACCCCGCCGCCATCCGCGCGATCGGCGACCTCGTCGACCGCCTCTGGGGCGCCGACCACGCCGTCGCCGCCGTCACCCTCCCCGGCGACCGCCGCGACGACCTGCTCCGCGAGTCCGCGCGCGAGGTCGCCCGCTTCGACCGGGTCGTCATCTACGAGGACAGCGACCGCCGCGGCCGGGCACCCGGCGAGGTCCCGGCGATCCTGCACGACGAGCTGACCGTCACCTCGCCGAAGGCCACCTGCACCGTCGTGCGGACCGTCGACGAGGCCGTCCCCGCCGCACTGGCGATGGCCCGCCCCGGTGACGTGGTGCTGCTGCTGTACGAGAAGATCGAGCCGGTCCTGTCGCTCCTGCGGACCCTCGGCGCCGAGACCCCGCACGATCAACACGTGTCGTTTCCGCTCATCGGGGCATCTGTATGACGTGGAGCGCTATCGGCTGATCGAGCAACTCGGAGTGGGCGGCATGTCCGTCGTCTGGCGGGCCCGCGACGAGGTGCTGGGCCGGTCCGTCGCCGTCAAGCACCTGGTGGCGGCCGCGGATCCGCGGTCCCGCCGCCGCATCCAGGACGAGGCGCGCGCCGCCGCGCTCCTCAGCCACCCGCACATCGCCGCCGTGTACGACTTCGGCCACGACACCGACGGCGCGCCGTTCGTCGTCATGGAGCTCGTCGAGGGCGAGTCCCTCGAGGACCGGCTGGTCCACGCGGGCGGGCCGCTCGAGGTCACCGAGTCGCTGCGGATCGCCGGGCAGCTCGCCTCGGCCCTCGCCGCCGTCCACGAGCGCGGCCTGGTGCACCACGACGTCAAGCCCGCCAACGTCGTGCTCACCGCAGGCGGGCCGAAGCTCGTCGACTTCGGCGTCTCCGCGATCGCCGGCAACGAGCCCGACCAGCTGATCGGCACCCCCGCCTACCTCGCGCCCGAGCGCATCCGCGGGGTCCCGCCGTCGCCCGCCACCGACGTGTACGCGCTGGGCCTCGTCCTGTACCGCATGCTCACCGGCGAACTGCCGTGGCCCGTCACCACCACCGAGGAGCTGCTGCACGCGCACCGCAAGCTGCCGCCGGCGCCGCTGCCCGCGAGCCTGACCCTGCCCGCCGGGGTGGCGGACGCGCTGCGCCGTTGCCTGGCGAAGGCGCCCGGCAACCGGCCCTCCGCGACCGACCTGGCCGCGCTGCTGTCCGCCCCGGCGGTGACCCGTCGGCTCGGCGCCCGCCACCGCTTCGCCGCCCGGCGTGCCGCGCCCACCCTGCGGCTGAGCGACGTCGCGCTCGGCGGGTCGGCCAGGCGGCGGGTCTCCGTCGCCGTCGCGGCCCTCCTGCTCTTCGGCTCCGGCGCCGTGGGTGCCGCCGCGCAGGACCGCGACCCGTCCGCCGCCTGGACCCCGGGCTCCCCGGTGACCTCTCCCGTCGCCGGCACCGACCCGCAGCCGTCCGACCCGGTGGTGCCGGCCGCCGATCCGGCCGCCCAGGCCGAGACCCGGGCCGAGACCGCCGCCAAGCACCCCGGCGGCGCGCCACCCGCCGCCGGGAATGCCGGCGGTGCGCACAATGGCAAGGCGAAGGGCAAGCACAACGGCAACGGCAAGAAAAGTGGTGGCTGAACCTTTTCGTTGCTTATGGCGTGCAACCTTCCCGACTGGTACACAAGTCTGATCTCGGTGATGCCCTATGGTGTCCGGGTCGAGGGATGGGAGGGGCCGTGCGCTTCGAGGTCAGCCGGGTCATGGACACCATCGAGCAACGGCTGACGACCGACGTCACGCTCGCGCAGGCCGTCGTCGACCTTGCCGACGTCGCCCGGTTCGTGGCCCTCGACGGTGGCCGGCCCATCAACCTCTTACGTCTCGGGATGGTCGTCGACGCGCTCAGCCGGTACCTCATCGACGCCGGCGCCATGCTCTACCCCGTGGTCGGCCGCGAGGCCCTGTCCGAGGCGGCGCTCACCTCGAAGGAGCGCATGGTGCTCGGCCGCTGGGCCGACGACGGCCTCATCGAGGTCACGCCCGTCGTCGCCGACCGGCCCGCCGAGATTGCCGACTTCACCGGCCTGCCCCTGATCGTGGTCCGTGACCAGCCGCAGTTCGCCGCCCGGTTCCCGTGGCTCGTCGACAGCCCCGAGCGCGTGCTGCGCCTGACCCCGCGCGCCGGCGGCGCGGTCCTGACCCCCGGCGGCGAGCCCACCCCGCCGAAGGACGGCAAGGAACGCCTGGTCGTGAAGGGCACCGCCACCTTGCCGATCATCCCGCTCGAGCCCGCCGACGCGGAGTCTCCGGCCGCACCCTCCGTCCTTCCCGCCGACGAAACCGAAATTTCGGATGTGTCGGCGGAGGGGGAACCTTCCGAGCAGGGCGAGTCGTCGGAGCCGGTGGAGCCCACGCCCAAGCCATCGCCTCGTCCGGCCAAGCCCGCCGCGGCCACCACCGCCGACAAGGCCGCCGCCGACAAGCCCGCCCCGGCACCCAAGCAGGAGCAGGGCGGGCGGCCGGACGGGCTGCAGTCGTTCACCGCCCGCGGGTCGCAGCGCGCGGGGCGCACCCGGGTGATGCGGCGGCGGTTTACCCGCGCGGAGCCCAGCGGTGTCGGCGCCGCCCTGATGGCCCGCGAGTGGCGGTGCGGCGAGCCCGAGTGCCCCGCGTTCGGCCGCTTCCGCCGGATCGGCCAGCCGGTCCCGCGCATGCGCGCCGGCGTGCCCGCCTGCCCCCGCCACGGCCAGGCGGTCAAGGACATCGGCCCGCGGCCGCCCGCGTTCGCCGTGTCCGTGGTCGTCGAGGACCTGGCCCGGCGCCGGTTCGTGGTCGGCGCCGACCGTCCCGTGATCGTCGGCCGCGAGCCCGCCGACCCCGACGACATCGCCGTCGGCCAGTGGCTGCACGAGGCCGCGGCCGCCTGGATCGCCAAGGAGCACCTGAAGCTCGAGGTCCGCGACGGCGACCCCGTCGTCACCGACACGAGTGAAAACGGCACCCTGATCTGGAAGCGCTCGGCCCCCGACATCAAGGAGGAGACCGAGCGGATCTACCGGAAGTCGTACCAGCTGACCGGCTGGGACTCCGTCGAGCTCTACACCGGCGTCGAGCTCATCGTGGGCGACCACCGCCTGCAGACGATCGTCGGCTCCGAGCCCGCCTCGGTCCTGCTCGACGCCCCCACGGTCGCCCTGCGCCTGATCGACTAGCCGGGCGGCACGGGACCGGCGGCCCGGCGGAGCCGGCGCACCCGCAGCCGGTGCCGGCCGATCAACCCGATCCAGACGGCCACGACCGCCACCGCCAGTCCGGCCGCGAGCGGCGTGCTGCTGGCGGCGGCCACACGCGCCTCGGCCTCGGGCTCGAACTCGGCTTCGGGCTCGGATTCGGCCTCGGCTTCCGGCGGAGGTGGGGAAGCGGCCGGCGGCAGCAGCCCGCCACCCGCCGGCTCCGCGAGGGCAGTCGGTGCCGATGCGAGTACAGAGGCGGACGCCGGCACGGGCGCCGGCGAGGGACCCGCGGAGGGCTGCCGCGACGCGCCGGGGGCGGTCGTGCGCCCAGGGGCCGGCGGCGCGGTGGTCGGCTGGTCCTCCGCCGGCAGCGCGCCGACGTGGAAGATCTGCTGGGAGCGGAGGGGGACGGTCTGGGTCTCGACCATCTTCCCCGTCTCTGGCGGCGGCACGATGCCCGCACCGATCATCGGCCAGTAGTACCCGACCGGCGTGTCCGCGCCGAAGTGGATCTCGTACCGGACGGTCGTCCGGCCGTTCACCGGAAGGGCGAAGCGTTCGGTGTAGGGGAAACGGAGGGTGACCTGGTCCGACAGGACCTCGGGCGTGCCGGTCAGCCAGGCGCCCGTGACCGGACTCTGCATCCTGGCGCTGATGTCCATGTCGGCCGGCATCGGGTCCAGGTAGATGGAGAACCCCAGCGCGGGCCACCACGTCAGCTCGTACGGCGTGGTCTGGGTGATCTCGATCGTCGGGGAGATCGTGGTGCCGGGCAGGATGACCTTCGGCAGCTTGCTCACCCGGACGACCGCGTTGCCCGGCACGTACTGGTCGTCGGCCGCGGCCGGGCCGGCGACGGTGACGGCGGGCGCGCCTGCGGCCAGGGCCGCGAGGAGCGCGATGAGCAGCCGGCGCGTTGCCGTCATGGTGCGACACTCCCGGAGGTCCGCCGACAGCTCGGCACCTTCTGCTGGTCGGTCAAGGTGTGGGTGGACGTGGTCCACAGCAACAGATTGCCGAGGTGCTCCATAGGCCAGGCCATGTCGGGAGCGTCGGTGTAGGAGACCGGCAGCGACGAGGGAGGGTCGCCGGCGGCGTACACCACGAAGAACAGGTAACCGCAGGAGCTTGCGATCGGGTTCAGGTCGGGCTCGGGCAGGGGCAGCGTCGGACTGGTCGCCGTGAAGTACAGGTTGGTCAGGCGCGCGCGGACGTACTGCTGCTGCGCCGCGCTCCACTCGTAGGTGATCGAGTAGATCCGTATGCGGGCGTCCGGACACCGCTGGAAGTAGTTGTCCGGCGCGACGTACAGCGGGTCGCCGCCGAGCACCTGGGGCTGGATCCCGCAGCGGGCGGGGGAGCCGGTCGTCGCGGTGGGCGCGGTGGACGCGGTGCCGGACGGGCTGCCCGAGCCCCCGGTGAGCGTGGGCGTGGGCGTAGGCGTGGCGGTCGACGCCGCGATCGGGTTCGGCGCCGAGTCGGACGTGCTCGGGGCGGCGGTCGGCGGGGTGCGGGCCGGCTCCGGCCGTCCGGTCGGCCGCCAGAGGACGAACGCGACGAGCGCGGCGAGGGTCAGCGCGACGCCGGCGGCCACCGTACGGGAGAGCTGGCGGCGGTGGACGGTGCGGATCACGGCGTCGGCGCCGGGCGGCCGGGTCGCCGTGGAGGACGACTCGCGGAAGGCGGCGAACCGCTGGGAGAGGGGGTCACCGGGCAGCTGGTCGGGCAGGTCGTCAGGCATTCGACACCTCCCCGTCGCTGATGCCGAGCCGGGCCTGGAGGGCCGCCCGGCCCCGGGACAGCCACGACTTGACGGTGCCCTCGGCGACCCCGGTGAACTGCGCGATCTCGCGCACGGAGAACCCGGCGAGGTAGTGCAGCACGACGGCCTGGCGATGGTTCGCCGTCAGGCCGGCGAGCGCCCGGACCAGGTCCTGGTCGGCGTCGCTCGGGTCGGGCACCGCCGGCGGCAGCAGGTCGCGGCGCCATTTCAGCAGGCGGCGGGCCCCTCGCCAGCGGCTGATCGCCAGGTTCCAGGCGACCCGGCGCACCCAGCTGACCGGGTTGTCGTAGCGCGAGACGGCGGGCCATCGGGCGTACGCGCGGCAGAACGCCTCCTGCACCACGTCCTGCGCCTCGCCGTGATCCCCGATGAACGCGTGGAGCTGCGCCGTCAGCGGCCCGAACGTCGCGGCGTAGAAGTCCGCGAAGTTGAGGTCGGTCACGATGGGCTCCGCGTGTCGAGATGGGGATGACATCCCGCCGCCGCGGGGCCGGGGCGTGCTGACCCGGCCCGCGGCGGCGGACTGCTGAGGTGGGCTCAGGCGAGGTGCTGCGGGGTCTTCGCGGTCAGTTTCGCCGGACCGGTCGCCGAGAGGTTCGTGATCACGTAGGCCGTCACGGTCCCGTCAGGGGTGACCGCCCACAGGTCGGGCACACCGTCGGCGTTCACGTCGGTGAGCTGCAGCTCGGACAGCTGCGCGCCCGGCAGCCAGGCGCCGGCCAGGCGGAACTGCGTGAAGGCGAGCGCCCCGGTCTCCTGGTTGTAGGTGACGCCCTGCCACAGGTACAGGGCCCCGGTCGACTGGTTCCACAGCGCGACGGCGGTGCCGCTGGGCAGCAGCTTCGAGGCGAGGCGCCAGTGCTCCCAGTCGCTGCCGCCGGTCGGGGTCGCCGTCCCGAGCTGCGTGGGGAACGCGAAGTTGGCGGTGCCGTTCTGCGAGGCGTAGTACTGCAGCGTGTACCCGTTGGCCGGGCTGCCCACGATGCCCAGCAGGTCCGGGTAGGCGAAGTGGTTGCCGCTGCCGTCGTAGGCGTTGACGAGCTGCAGCGGGTTGTCGTTGTTGATGTCGGCGAACATGCCCGCGGACAGCGTCGCCTCGTAGCCCCGGTCGGCGCGCAGCGGCTCACCACGGCCGAGGCCATCGATGATCATGCCGCTGCCCGGGTTGATCCCGCCCGGGTAGTACACGAAGACGTCCTCGAACGGCCCGCCCCTGAACTTGCCGGTGAAGACCTGGGCGCCGGTGAAGGGGGTGCCGACACCGTTGCCGTTGACGCCGATGTCCACCGCCGGGGTGCGCACCTGACCGCGCAGCCCGCGCCCGGTGGCCTGCCACAGGCCGGGAGCGAGCCCCGGGGTGCCGCCGACGGCGAGCAGGTCCGGCTTGCCGTCACTGTCGAGGTCCTGGTCGGCGGCCGGTGGTGGGAACGCCGCGTTGAAGATGGTGACGGTCGAGCCGCTGACCGAGCCGTCGGCGGCCACGGCGTAGACCGACAGGACGTTGGTGGCCCGCTCGACGACCATCGAAGCGGCGGCCCGCCCGTTGGTCGCCGTGACGTGGCCACCCGGGCCGCTGTTGAGCGAGAACACGAACTGGGTGACCGGCATGCTGCCGGCGGCCGTGCCGAACCGGAACCTGGCGGCGGCGCCGACCACCGGCGCGGTCGTGAGCGCCGTGACGGTCGGTGCCAGCACTCCCGCCGCGGACGCGGGCTCGGCGGCCAGGACGGCGCCGGCCACGGCGGGCGCCACCAGGACCGCCGCCGCGGTGGCGGCCAGGCGACGCAGTCGATGCAGACTCATGGATTCCCCTCGTGATGTGCCCCGGGGGTGCGGAGCGCATCAGTCAGACGCGGGCATCGACGATCGGTTGCACCTTCGGCCGAACTATTTTCTGACCAGCGCCGGTTGACAGAACCGTTGAGAGGATCTCGCGATGGTGTGAGGTCCGTATATTGGCGCTGTGGACTCGCGAGGCTACCGGCTGGGCATCGACTTCGGCACCTCGAACACGGCGGCGGTGCTGGCCTGGCCCGACGGGCACGTGCGGCCGCTGCTCTTCGACGGTTCGCCGAGCCTGCCCTCGGCGGTGTACGCCGACCCGCAGTCGGGCCTGCTCGTCGGGCGCGACGCGGTGCACGCCGCCCGGGTCAGCCCCGAGCGCTTCGAGCCCAACCCGAAGCGGCGCATCGACGAGCCCGCCGTCCTGCTCGGCGACCACGAGGTGCCGACCGCCGACCTGTTCGCGGCCGTGCTCGCCCGCGTCGGCGGCGAGGCGCGGCGGGTCGCCGGCGGCCCGATCGGCCAGGTCACCATCACCTGCCCCGCCGCCTGGGCGCACACCCGCCGCGGTGTGCTGCTCGCCGCCGCCGAACGCGCCGGCCTCGGCACCGTGACGCTCGTGCCGGAGCCGGTCGCCGCGGCCGAGGTGTTCCGCACCCTCGAAGGCACCGACGTGCGCCCCGGCACCGCGTTCGTCGTCTACGACCTGGGCGCCGGCACGTTCGACGCGTCCGTCGTCCGGCACGGCCCAGGCACGTTCGAGGTCCTCGCCGCGGAGGGGCTCAGCACCAGCGGCGGCCTCGACATCGACGCCGCGATCGTCGGCTACCTGGGCGCCAGCCAGTCCTCCCGAGACCCCGCCGCCTGGAGCCGGCTCGTGCACCCCACGACCAGCGCCGAACGCCGCGCCAACCGGCTGCTCTGGGACGACGTCCGGGCCGCCAAGGAGATGCTGTCGCGCACGTCCTCGACGATGATCCATATCCCGATGTACGACGAGGACGTCCCCCTCGGCCGCGACCAGTTCGAGCAGCTCGCCCGCCCGATCCTCGCCGCCACGGTCACCGCGACCCGGGCCGCCGTCGCCGCCGCCGGGCTCACCCCGGCCGACATCGCCGGCGTCTTCCTCGTCGGTGGCGGCAGCCGGATCCCGCTCGTCGCGACACTGCTGCACCAGGCCCTCGGCACGGCCCCGACCGCCGTCGAGCAGCCCGAGATGGTGGTGGCGCAGGGCAGCCTCGGCGCCCCGGCCCAACCCGGCCCGGCCGGCCAGCCGGCCTCCGCCCCGGTCTCCGGTGCCGCCTTCCCGACCTCGTCCCCACCCGTCACGTTCCCGACCTCGTCCCCGCCGGCCGCGTTCCAGGCACCGGCAGCGGCGGCGTCCGCACCGGCCGCGTCCCCGCCGGCGCCGTCCGCAGGGTTCCCGACCTCGGCGCCGCCCGCGTCGTCACCGGTCTCCGGTCCGGTGTCCGGCTCCGCCGCCGTGCCGGTGTCGGGAGCGCCGATGTCAGGGGTGCCGATGTCGGCGGTGCCGGTGTCGCCGGGGTTCGCCGCCGAGCCGACCTCCGGCCAGCCGTCGTCGCAGTTCGGGCAGGACTCCGGGTACACCCCGCCGTCCGGCTACGCCGCCGCCCAGCCCGGGCCCGCGCAGCACTCCCCGGCCGCCCCGCAGCCCGGTCCGGCCCAGCACTCGCCGGCGGGCCCGCAGCCCGGCCGGGCCGCCGTGCCCGCCACCTACGGAACGCCGCCACAGCCGGCGCCGCAGACCCCTCCGCAGACCCCGCCGCAGGCCTCGCCACGGACGCCGGCCCCGCCGCAGCCGCCGCAGCAGGTACCCGCGGCGGCGCCCGGCGGGCAGCGCCGGACCGGGATGCTCGCCGCGGCCGCCGTGGTCGTGCTCCTGGTGGTCGGCCTCGGCATCTACGGCTTCACCAAGCTCGGCGGCGACGACGACAACGGTGGCAAGGGCGACCAGTCGGCGAGCCAGACAGAGACCCCCGGCGACGGCAGCGGCGACAGCGGCGATGGCGGCGGCACCGACAGCACCACCGAGGTCAACGTCGAGAAGGACGACAGCGACTGGAACACCAACGCCGAGGAGTACAACGGCAACGAGGGCAAGCTCATCCGGTACACCTGCCCCAAGGGCGGCAAGGCCGGCAAGGTCTGGGGCAACGGCCCCTACACCACCGCCTCGTCCGTCTGCACCGCTGCCGTCCACGCCGGATACCTCAACCTCGACGAGGGCGGCAAGGTCGTGATCCAGATCCGGCAGGGCTCGGACTCCTACGAGTCCAACACCCAGTTCGAGATCACGACCAGGACCTACGGCAAGTCCGACTGGGAGTTCACGATCGCGGGCTGAGCCACCGGCTCAGCGCAGCGCCCGGATCGCCGTCAGGGTGGTGTGCACATTGAACTGCGCGCCGTCGTCGCTCTCCCAGCCGCCGTCGCTGCGCTGTGTCTCGCTGAGGCGCTTGCGGGCCGCGCTGAGCAGCCAGTCCTCCGGTGACATGCGGACCCGCCGCAGCGCCGCGTAGAGCGACGCCGTGTCGGCGGGGGTCATCTCCGGCACCCGGTCGGCGAGCGCCACCTGGATCTGCGCCGACTCGTAGAACCAGCCGAGGTGGAAGAGCACGGCGCAGCCGAGCCAGCCCGCGACCAGGAACGACGGCCAGCTGCCGTCGGGCCGCAGCGACGCCCGGAACGCCTCGGCGGCGCGGGCGACCCGGGTCGCGTGCTGGTCGTCGCCATTGTTCGGGCCGCCGACCACCAGCCAGTAGGCGGCGTTGGTGGTCAGGTACAGCTTCGCCTCGTCGTCGCCGGGCTGGGCCCACGGCGGGGCGATGCCCGCCAGGGCCGCGTCCTCTTCCCACATGCCGTCGGGCCGCTGGCTGCGGCCGAGCCACCCCAGGGCCCGGCGGGCCGCGGGGCGGTCGATGGCGCCGAGGTCGTCGAGCTCGCCGAGCCGGAAACAGGTGGCGTCCACGGACGCGACGTCGGCGCCCCACAGCGCCGGCCAGCCGCCGTCGGGCGACTGGCCGATCTCGGCCTGCTCCAGCACGTCGGCCGGTGGGGACTGGCCGGTGCGCAGCCAGGCGAGGCGGGCGCGATCGACGGCGTCGCCGTGTGCGACGACGTAGCCGATCGCGGCATCAAGGTCGACCATGGGCCGTACGCTACCGCCCGCCCGCTGCCCGCGCGTCGTGACCTAGTACACCGGCAGTGACGGATCGACGGTCTTCACCCAGGAGACCACCCCGCCCTGCACGTGGACCGCGTCCTTGAAGCCCGCCGCCTTGACCGCCGCGAGAGCCTCCGCCGAGCGGACGCCGCTCTTGCAGTACAGGACGATCTGGCGGTCCTGCGGCAGATCGGCGAGGGCGGAGCCGTTGAGGATCTCGCCCTTCGGCACGAGCCGCGCCCCCGGCACCCGCACGATCTCCCACTCGGCCGGCTCGCGCACGTCGATCAGCTCGATCGGCTTGCCCGAGTCCTGCCAGTCCTTGAGCTCGGTGGCGGTGATCGTCGAGCCCTGCGTGGCGGCCTGCGCCTCGTCGGACACGGCGCCGCAGAAGTCGTCGTAGTCGATGAGCTCGGTGACCGTCGGGTTCTCACCGCAGATCGCGCAGCCCGGGTCCTTGCGGAGCCGGATCTTGCGGTAGGTCATCTCGAGCGCGTCGTACACCATGAGGCTGCCGAGCAGCGAGTCGCCGACACCCGTCAGGAGCTTGATCGCCTCGGTGACCTGGATCGCGCCGATCGAGGCGCACAGCACGCCCAGGACGCCGCCCTCGGCGCAGGACGGGACCATCCCCGGCGGCGGCGGCTCCGGGTAGAGGCAGCGGTAGCACGGGCCGTGCTCGGCCCAGAAGACGGAAGCCTGGCCGTCGAACCGGTAGATCGAGCCCCAGATGTACGGCTTGCCGAGCAGCACCGCCGCGTCGTTGACCATGTACCGGGTGGCGAAGTTGTCCGTGCCGTCGACGATCAGGTCGTACTGCCGGAAGATGTCCATCACGTTGTCGTTGTCGAGGGCCTCGTTGTGCACCACGACGTTGACATACGGGTTGATCTCGAGCACCGAGTCGCGCGCCGACTCGGCCTTCGGCCGGCCGATGTCCGACTGGCCGTGGATGATCTGGCGCTGCAGGTTGGACTCGTCGACGGTGTCGAACTCGACGATGCCGAGCGTGCCGACCCCGGCCGCGGCGAGATACATCAGTGCCGGCGAGCCGAGACCGCCCGCGCCCACACAGAGCACGCGCGCGTTCTTCAGGCGCTTCTGCCCGGCGACACCCACGTCGGGGATGATCAGGTGCCGGGAGTAGCGACGGACCTCGTCAACGGAGAGGTCGGCGGCGGGCTCGACCAGTGGAGGCAACGACATGGTTCTCATTCTGCCGCGCCAGCACCGCAAACCCACGTGACCTACGGCACTTTGGCGCCGCTGTACCGCTGGCCATCGACGAACGGCCACGCGTTGGCGACGCAGCCCTTCAGCCCGTACGTCTGCTGCTGCATCACCGGTGCCGGCCGGCCGGGGCCGGGGCAGGCCTCGTGGCCGTTGCCGAGCTCGTGGCCGACCTCGTGGTTGATCACGTAGTGCTGGTAGTCCTCGACCGGCGCGCCGTAGTCCGGCACCCCGGTCAGCCAGCGGGCCAGGTTGATGACGACCTTCCCGGTGATCCGGCAGGAGCTGTACCCGGCGGTGTGCAGCCCGGCGGTCGCGCAGATCTGCTCCGACGTGACCGGCGTGGCCAGGAAGATCGTGAAGTCGGCGGTGCCCTGGCCGGCGACCCGCTGCAGCCGCACCTGGCCGGCGGCGGGCCAGCCGCGCGGGTCGGCGAACACCCGCTCGACCGAGGCGGCGAACGCGTCCGCGTCCTGGCCGCTGCCGTTCTCCACCGCGACCCGGTACTTCCGCACCGTCCCCGCACTGCCGGCGACCGGTCCGGCGCTGGTCGCGTACGCGAACGTGCCGGCGGCGCTGGACGGGCCGGCCTCCGGCGGCTGGCTCGCGGGGCGGCTCGGCGGGTCGAGCATCGGCGCCGGCCCGCGGGTCGCGGCCACCGTCACCGGCGCCTCCTTGTCGGCGCCGCCGAAGAACAGCAGGCGGCCCAGGCCGGCCGCGGCGATCAGGAACGCGGCGGCCATCACGCCCGCGACGACGTAGCGCCGCCGCCGGCGGACCTGCTCACGCCGCCGGCGCTGCTCGGCCCGGACGACCTCACGGGCCTGCCGCGGGTCGCTCGGCAGCGGCACCGGCAGCCGGGAGCCGCCGGAAGGGGGCTCCTGGGGGCTGCCAGCAGCGTGTGACAGCTCCTGGGAGCTGCCGACCGGGCGTGCCAGGTCCCCGGAGCTGCCGGAAGGGCGTGACATCTCCGGGGAGTTGCCGGAAGGGTGTGACGGATCCCGGGAGCTGTCGGCATGGCGTGACAGGCCCCGGCGGTCGCTGCGCAGCCGGCTCGCCATCGATTGGTCAGCTTGCCATGCGCACCCGCGGCGCGCGCTGCCGCACCCCATCCCGCACCTGAGTTGCAACCTGCTGGGTGGCGGCCCGGCCGGCCTTGTCCTCCTGCAGCTCGTCGAGCATGCCGAACACGGCGCGCGCGACCGTGCGCGGCACCTCCATCTGCGCCACGTGGCCGACGCCCTCCAGCATCATCAGCCGGCTGTCCGGGATGAGGCGGGCGACCTGCGGCGCGGTGCGGATGTCGACGAGCCGGTCCTGCCGTCCGGCGATCACCAGCGTCGGCGCCTTGATCCTCGCGGCCATCTTCCACATGGAGCCCTCGCCCGGCAGGTACGCGCGCAGGAAGCTGCTCACCAGGCCGCGGAGGCTGCCCACGTACGCCTCGGCGTACCACGGCACCAGGTGCCGCCGCCGGGCCTCCTCGATCGCCTCCAGCCGCCGCTGCTCCGGGTAGCGGGTCGGGTCGGCGTAGCAGGACTCGATGACCATCGAGGCGAGGGCCTCCGGCTCCATCGACGACATCCGCCGGGCCGCCAGCTTCGCCGCGTTGGGCAGCAGGAGCAGCGGCACGATCGGCCCCTGCAGCGACCGGCGCGGGTCGAGGAACGGCATCGCCGGCGAGATCAGCGTCAGGCTGCGCACCAGGTCGGGGCGCAGCGCGGCGGCCACGACCACGGCCGCGCCGCCCATCGAGTTGCCGAACAGGTGGACCGGGCCGCGGCCGCTGTGCTCGACCCACCGGACGATGTGCGAGGCCATCGCCGCCAGCGAGTAGCTGCGGGCCGGGTCGCTGTACCCGAACCCGGGCAGGTCGATCGCCTGGCCGTCGAGCCGCCCGGCGAGCACGCCGGCCAGGTCGGTCCAGTTGGTCGAGGAACCACCGAGGCCGTGCACGTAGACCGCCGGCTCGGCGCCCGGCGCGGTGGCCGGCGTGTCCCGCACGTACGCCTTCAGACCATCGAGCTCCACCTCGCGCCCGGGCCACATGTCCGGCAGCCGCTCAGGTGACGGGACGGTGAACTCCGGGACAAGGGCAGCTCTCTTCATGCTTACCAGTGTGCCCCAAGGGGTCTACGGCAGCCGTGCTTCCAAAATGCTTACCCGGCTGCCCGAAAGGACTATGGCAGCAGGGCCTCCAGGCGCCGGTTCACGGCCGCGAGTGTGGCGCGGACCACAGCCTGCCGCGGATCGCCCGAGTTCACGGCGGAGCCCGTCAGCTGCTCGACCCAGCCGTCGTACAGCAGCAACAGCACGACGACGGCGACCTCGCAGCCGCCGAGCTGCACCACCGCGGCGTGCTCGATGTAACACCTGGCGCGGGACGTCGCGTCGACGTCGACCAGCAGCTGGTCCACGGCCGAGGCGGCGGCCACCGCGGACAGCCGCAGGATGTAGCCGTCGACCGCCGGGCCGCTGGCGACCCCGACCGCCGGGTGACCGTCCGCGATCAGGCGCACCTCGACCACCGCGTCGACGCCCTGCGTGCTGACCTCGACCTGGTCGATGATCACCCGCGGCGACACGATCGTGCTGGACTGCGGCACCAGCGCCGGGGGCGCGTCCCGGTTCACCGGGACCGGCGCGTGCTCTCCCGGCGTTTTCGGCGCCTGTACAGGCTGCTGCAGGCCGGACGCGACGAGACCCGGCGGCTGCGGCGGCCGGCGCGGCTCGTCGACCTCGGCGTTCGGCACCTCCGCACGGAACTGCTGCGGGAGCTCCTCGACCTCGGGGCGGGGGGCCTCGGCCGGGCGGCGCACGCCGCTGACCGGGCGCCGCCGGCGGGCCTCGCGGCCGTAGCCGGGCAGGGCGCTGTGCGGCGCGTTGCCCCGGATCGCCGGGCGGCCCGAGAGCGCGGCGGGCTCCGGCGGGTTGGGCTCGGCGGCCAGGCCCATCCGCTCGTTGAGCAGGCGCGCGACGGCCCGGCTGACCCGACCCGGGTCGGCCTCGTCGAGCAGCTCCAGCCGGAGCGTGTGCAGGCCGTCGGCGTTCTTGCGCAGCGTCGCCTCGCGTACACCGGAGACACCCTGTACGGCGCGGAGGACCGCCGGGATGTCGAACCCGTCGGGGCGGTCGTCCAGGCTGGGCTCGTCGTCCTCGTCCTCGCGCTCCTCGCGCAGGAACGTGGCGATCCTCGCCAGCTCCGCACCGCCGGCCGGGGTGGCCTCCGCCACGAGGGGCTCGACCTCGACCTCCGGCACCTGCGGCACGTCAGGGTGCGACGGGACGCGCTGCGGCAGCTCGGGGCCGTTGCCCCAGTCCGCGTCGGCGATCCCGGCGGGCTGCTGGGCGGCGTACGGCGGCTCCGACGCGAACGCCGGCATCGTCGGCTCCGCCGCGGACAGGGGCGTGGCGTTGCCGAGCAGCTCGGGCGGCAGCGGGCCGACGAGCGGGTCGTCCTCCGGCATCCGCTGCGTGGGCAGCGGCGGCACCGGGTGCAGCGCGGGCAGTGGCACGGGGTGCAGGGCGGGCTGCGGCACAGGGTGCAGGGCGGGCTGCGGCACAGGGTGCAGGGCCGGCGCCGGGACCACCGGCTCCTGCGACGGCGCGGCCCAGTCGAACTCGGGGCCGGGCTGCTCGTACGCCTGGAAGCCGTTCGGGGGTGGCGGCTGCTGCTGCGGGTACTCCTGCGACGGGTACTGCTGTTGGGGGTATTGCTGCTGCGGGTACTGCGCGGGGTACTGCTGGCCCTGGTACGGGTACTGCTCCCGCTGATCCTGGCCCTGGTACTGCTCCTGTGCCTGGTAAGGCTCCTGGTGGCCGCCGGCCTGCGGGTCGTGGTGGGCCGCGCCGTTGGCGGCGGGCGTCTCCTGGTGGAACGCGCCGTTGTGCGGGCGGATGCCCCTGGTCTCGTAGCCCCAGGCCTGGTCCGGATAGGCGGCGCTCTGGTCCGGGTAGGCACTGGCCTGGTCCGGATAGGCGACGGCCTGTTCCGGGCGGGCCGGGGTCTGGTCCTGGTAGGCAGCGGCCTGGTCCTGGTAGGCGGCGCTCTGGTCCTGGTAGGCAGCGGCCTGGTCCTGGTAAGCGGCGCTCTGGTCCGGGTAGGCGGAGGTCTGGTCCTGGTAGGCGGGGGCTTGGTTCGGGTAGGAGCCATACGGCGGCATGCCGTTGTCGCCGTGCACCCGGGCGCGGGGGTCGACCGGGCCGGGCAGGCCGCTGAGCCGGTCCAGGGCCGACGGTGCCGCGCCATACCCGCCGGACGTCGGCGCGGGCGGCGGACCGTAGCCCCCGGAGGTCGGCCGGACCGCCTCCTCGCGAGCGTCGGCGACCGGGGCGGCGCCGTAGACGGTGCCGGAGCTGACGGCGGGCAGCGGGCCGGTGTGGCCGGTCTCGTGCGGAGGCTGGGCCTGCGCCGGCGACCCGGAGGCGGGGAGCGACCCGCTGGTCTCCGGCTGGCCGACGGAGCTCGGCCAGCCCTGGCCGTCGGGTCCGTAGTGCCCGTAGTGCAGCGACGTGGTGGGGTGCACCGGCGGCGGGGCGGAGACCGGGGGGCTCATCGGGGCGAGCATGTCGGAGTAGGAGCCGCGGACCTCGGCGCGGCCACGCGGGCCGCCGCCATTGATCGAACCGCTGATCGAACCGCTGATCGAGCCGTTGATCGAGCCGTTGACCGACGCGCGCCCAGCGATGGCTCCTGTTGCCGGCTCACGCCATGCGGAGACGATCGCCTCGAGCGCGTCATCGCTCGGCGTCGACCCGTCACCATGGGTGCCGTCCGGTGACCTGTGCGGATCCGTGTGTCCTCCTCCGCGATATGCGCCTGACCCTTGTGGGCTTCCGGCTTGCCCCGTTTCGTCCACCGCGCGCTCCTCCGTCGCCCCTAGGTGAGGCTACCGTGTGGGCGGAAAGGGGGTAAGTTGCAATCCCGACCCAAATCCGGATGGTGAACATGACCTCGGCGATGAGCGGCACCCAGGCGGCCGGACGGCCGGTGCGGCTGCCCCGGTCGGCCCGCCGCAAGCAACTGCTCGCCGCGGCGCAGCAGGTTTTCGTGGCGCAGGGTTACCATGCCGCCGCGATGGACGACATCGCCGAGCGGGCGGGTGTCTCCAAGCCCGTGCTCTACCAGCACTTCCCCGGCAAGCTCGAGCTCTATCTGGCGCTGCTCGACACGCACTGCGACGCGATGGTCTCGCGGATGCGCGCCGCGATGGAGGCGACCACCGACAACAAGGAGCGGGTCCGCGGCGCCATCCAGGCGTATTTCGACTTCATCGACCACGAGAGCGAGGCCTTCCGCCTCGTCTTCGAGTCGGACCTGCGCAACGACCCCGCGGTCCGCGAGCGGGTCGACCGGGTGGAGAGCGGCTGCATCGCCGCGATCACCGACACGATCATGGCCGACACCGACCTGAGCCAGGAGCGCGCCGAGCTGCTCGCGTCGGGGCTCGTCGGCGCCGCCGAGGTCGCGGCCCGGTTCTGGGTCGCCGGTGGCCGCCAGGTCGCGAAGCCCGAAGCGGAGGCGCTGCTGACCGCGCTGTCGTGGCGCGGCATCGCGAGCTTCCCCCTGCACGGCGAACACGCCTGATCGCGTTAGTCTTCAACCACACTGGGTGTGCGCGCCGAGGCACGGCCGCGCCGCAGCCCGATCAAGGAGGAAGACGTGGAGGTCAAGATCGGCGTGCAGTATGCGCCTCGGGAGTTGGTGCTGGAGAGCAACCAGTCACCCGCCGAGGTCGAAGCTGCGGTCACCGACGCGATCGACGGTGGCGACAAGGGTGTGCTTTCTCTCGTCGACGAGAAGGGCCGCCGGGTGATCGTCCCGGTCGGCAAGATCGCCTACGTGGAGATCGCCGAGTCGTCGCCGCGGCCGGTTGGGTTCTCTTCCGCGCGTTGACAGATAGCGCTCAGGCCCTGCCCCGTACGGGTGCCAGGGCCTGGGCGTCGTCAGCCGTCGTGCCCCGAGCTGTTCGATCCCTCGGTTGTTGAGCGCTCAGCTGTTGAGCCTTCAGTTGTTGAGCCCGACGGCGCCCATACGGGCGGTGTGCGCCGAGGTCAGGCGCCTGAGCAGGGCCTGGAAGTCGGCGCCGCCGATGGCCAGCAGCTCGGCGAGCGACGGCCGCTCGGCCGCGACCCGCAGCGCCTGCGAGATGCCCTCGCCGACCAGGCGGCGCGCCCACATCGACAGCCGGTTGGCCACCTTCGGGTCGGCGGCGATCGCGGCCCGCAGCTCGTCGGCGGCGAAGTCGGCGTGCCGGGAGTCGTGCAGGACGTCCAGGATCAGGTCCCGGTCGGGGCCGGCGAGCACCGCCGCGACCTCGCGGGTGAAGTCGTCCGCGATGCCGTCGCCGACGTACGCCTTGGCCAGCCCCTCCAGCCAGTCGGCCGGCTCGGTCTGCTGGTGGTACTCCGACACCGCCTGCACGTAGGGCCGCATGGCGTCCTCGGTGTCGGCGCCGAGCTCGGCCAGGCGGTCGGACAGCCGGCGGTAGTTGGTGATCTCGCGGGCGGCCATCTCGCTGAGCACCGCCCGGCGGCGGAGGTCGGGCGCGAGCCGCGCGTCGGCCGCCATCCGGTCGAACGCGACCAGCTCGCCGAAGGCCAGCATGCCCAGCAGGTCGACCACTGCCGTGGCGGGCGGAGTGAGATCGGACACGACGGCACACTACATCGCCGGATCACCGGGCGCGCCCCGATGCCCGGCCGAAGCCCGGCCGAAGCCCGACCGAAGCCCGATCGAAGCCACTGAGCGGAACCGCTCACAAGCCGGTACAATGACTCCGATAGCCGTGGACGGACCCTAGTCCTGGCGCCCGGCGCTTGTAGCCCGCGACCTTGATCATTTCGGTCGCGTGTGGCCCGCGCCCTACCCATTTGAGCGCACCCAGCTTCACCAGGGGCGCTCCCGCGAGAGAGACACCCTGAGCACAACATGACGATCGACAACACTGAGGCCGCCGAAGCAGTGGCCCCGCGCGCACCCGTGCGCCCAGACGCACCCACGTTCGCCGATCTGGGGGCGCGGCCGGAGACCGTGGCCGCCCTCGAAGCCGTCGGCATCATCCACGCGTTCGCCATCCAGGAATACGCCGTGCCGATCGCGCTGCGCGGCACCGACCTCATCGGCCAGGCGCCGACCGGCACCGGCAAGACGCTCGGCTTCGGCGTCCCGCTGCTGGACCGGGTCACCGCCCCCACCGAGGGCGCCGACGGCCTGCCGCAGGCGCTCGTCGTGGTCCCGACCCGCGAGCTGGGCCTGCAGGTGGCCCGCGACATCGCCGCCGCCGGCAAGACCCGCGGCGTCCGCGTGCTCCCGCTGTATGGCGGCGTCGCCTACGAGCCGCAGGTCGACGCGCTGCAGAAGGGCGTCGAGATCGTCGTCGGCACCCCCGGCCGCCTGCTCGACCTGGCCAAGAGCAAGCACCTGCGGCTGCACGCCGTGCGGGCGCTCGTGCTCGACGAGGCCGACCGCATGCTCGACCTGGGCTTCCTCGACGACGTCGAGCGGATCCTGACCCTGCTGCCGGAGGACCGGCAGACGATGCTGTTCTCCGCCACGATGCCCGACCCGATCGTCACCCTCGCCCGGCGGTTCCTGCGCCACCCGATGACGATCCACGCGCACCACGACGCCAGCACCGGGCCGTCGCCGCTGACCAAGCAGTTCATCTACCGCACCCACCCGATGAACAAGATCGAGATCGTGGCGCGGGTCCTGCAGGCGGAGGACCGCGGCCTGACCATGATCTTCACGCGCACCAAGCGCGCCGCCGACCGCGTCGCCGAGGACCTGGACTTCCGCGGCTTCGCCGCCGCCGCCGTCCACGGCGACCTCGGCCAGGGCGCCCGCGAGCGCGCCCTGCGCGCCTTCCGCGCCGGCAAGATCGACGTGCTGGTCGCCACCGACGTCGCCGCCCGCGGCCTCGACGTCTCCGGCGTCACCCACGTCATCAACTACGACTGCCCCGAGGACCAGGACACCTACACCCACCGCATCGGCCGCACCGGCCGCGCGGGCGCGACGGGCGTCGCCGTGACGTTCGTCGACTGGGAGGACATGCCCCGCTGGCGGATCATCGACAAGACGCTGGGCATGGACCTGGCGGAGCCGCCGGAGACCTACCACACCTCGGCCCACCTGCTGACCGACATCGGCATCCCCGAGGGCGTCACCGGCTCCCTGCCGACCGCGGACCGCAAGCGCGCAGGCCTCGCCGCCGAGCAGCTCGAGGACATCGAGGGCAAGCCCCGCGGCCGGGGCCGCACCCGTGGCCGGGGCCGCAGCGGCGACCCGTCCGGCTCCGCCCCCGCCGCGGATCCGACCGGCGAGCCCCGCCGTCCCCGCCGCCGCAGGCGGCGCGGCGAGGTCGACCCCGCCGAGCTGCCCGTCACCGACACCGCCGAGGCCACCGGCGCCTCCGCGGACGCCGGCGAGCAGCCGGAGCCCCGTCCGGCCCGCACCCGCACCCGCCGCCGCCAGGTGGTCGGCCAGGTGGCCGAGGGCTCGGACACCGCGGACACCGGCCCCGTCGCCACCGCCGAGGCCACCGAGGACGGCGAGCCCCGCACCGCCCGTGCCCGCACCCGCCGCCGCCGTCGCGGCGGCCGCGGCAAGGGCGGCGAAGGCTCCGCAACCGAGGGCAGCGACAGCGCCGAGGCCTGACCCTTCCGGCCGTCCCTGGCCGACTTCATCCCGACGATCCGAACAGCGCGGCAGGCACCCAGCCGGCCGCGCTGTTCGCCGTCCTGGCGCCGGCACCCGTCGCCGGGTGGTCAGGGGACGACGACGGTGAACTCGACGCGGTGGACCTGGCCGGCGCGCTGGAACTCGAAGTAGAGGCGGTAGCGGCCGCTGCTCGGGGCGGACAGCCAGAACTTCACCGCGCCGCCGACCAGTTCGGTCTCGGGGTGCACGTGCAGGTAGCCGAGGTCGCCGTCGCGGAGGACGACGAGGTGGCCGTACGTGCCGAGATAACGCTGCAGGTCGGTGACGGGGGTGCCCGAGGCCAGCACCCGCAGCGACAACGGCTGGGTGGCGTTGACCGCCGGGGTGCCCTCCATCGCCACCGTCATCCCGGCGACCTCCGCGGTCCGGGCGGGCGCGGGAAGGGCCACCGGCTGGTAATCGCCGGCGACGGTGGCGTCCACGGCGAGCGTGACCGGGGCCTGGGCGCCGGTCGCGTCGAAGGTGACGAAGTCCGTGTAGATCCGCCAGATGCCCGGCGACGGCAGGGCCAGCGGGATCGACCAGGTGCCGTCGGGGGCCATCTCCGGGTGCAGGTGCTGAAACCCGGACAGGTCGTGCCGGGCCACCACCAGGTGCATGAGCTTCTCGTGGTTGACCACGAAGCGGGTGACCGGCTTGCCGTCCGGGCCGAGGATCCGGAACGCGAACGGCTGGGTGGCGCCGGCGGCGAACGTCGTGGTCGTCGGCGACAGCGTGAAGCCGGCGGCGCTGAGCGACAGGCCGCCCAGGTCGCCCGCGGTCGCGCCGCCGTGGGAGTGCGAGGGGATGGCCGTCGGGGCGGGGGCGGCGGCCTGCGGTGATGCGGTGGACCTGGCGATCACGAAGCCAAGCAGCAGCGCCAACACGAGTCCACCCGCGACGACCGGCCCCTTCATGCCCAAGACCGTAGCGGCAGGCCGTCGCCACCACTCCACCGGGGGACCTTTAGTCACGTTTGTCCAAATCGTGGTGTTAGTGACACGTGGGGTCAATCGGCAAGATGTGGACCGCGGCCGCGGGCATGGTCGCTGCGTTGATCGTGCCCGGCATCGGGTTCGCCGACCCGGTCACCGACCGGCAGCGGCAGCTCGCCACCGCCTGGCAGGAGCTGGAAGGCGTCATCGAGCGGTTCAACGCCGTACGCGACGACCTGCGCGCCACCGAGGCGCAGCTCGAGCGGGTGAACGCCCGCACCGGCCCGCTGCAGGCGAGCGTCGACGCCGCCCAGCGCGACGCGGACGAGCTCGCCGCCAGGCTGTACCGCAGCGGTGCCGTCACCAGCACGGCCGTGCTCGTCAGCGCGCCGTCCCCGGAGTCGTTCATGGACCAGCTGGCGACCCTGGACCACCTGCAGCGCCGGCGTACCGACGCGCTGCGCCGCCTGAAGGCCGACAAGGCCGCGCTCAAGAAGGAGCAGGCCGACCTCGGCGACCTCCAGGTCCGCCAGCGCACCCAGGAGCAGGAGCTGGGCCAGCGCAAGGCGACGATCGAGGCGCAGGTCCGGCGGCTCGGCGGGGCCCGGGCCGCACGCACCGCCAGGACGCCGTCCGGGGCGCTGCGCGACGGCTACGTGCCGCGCTTCACCGACGACCCGGCCGGGCGCGCGGTCAGGTACGCCTACTCGCAGCTGGGCAAGGTGTACCGGTGGGGCGCCGACGGCCCGGACACGTTCGACTGCTCGGGCCTGACGATGGCCGCATGGAAGGCGGCCGGCGTGGTCCTGCCGCACAACGCGGCGAGGCAGAAGAAGACCGTCACGCCGATCGGGCGCGAGGAGCTGCGCCCCGGCGATCTCGTCTTCTACTACAAGGACGTCAGCCACGTCGGCATGTACATCGGCGACGGCAGGGTGATCGAGGCGCCGCGCGAGGGCGAGCGGATCTCGATGCGGCTGCTCGACTACGCCCCGATCGTGGGCTACGGACGGCCGGACTACCGATAGAAGATCAGCGCATCGCGATCGAGCCACCACGATGCGCTGATCAACTCCCTGCGGACCAGCTACGACGGGCCTGTTTGTGTCCTAACGGACGAGGCGCGCCAGTCGGCTTGGCGACAGCATCTTCCTGACAGTGGACATCTACTGGCTGTCTCCCCCTGCGCGTCCGCATCCAGGAGTGCCCTCATGAGGCGTCGCCGCCGCTCCCGTTTGTCCCTGGGCCTAGTGCTCGCGCTCTGCGTCCCGGCCTCGGCGGCGCTCACCGCACCCGAGGCGGCGGGCGCCGTGACCACCCTGCCGAGCGGGTTCTCCGAGCAGGTCGTGCTGTCCGGGCTCAACCACCCGACAAAGCTGGTGTTCTCTCCTGACGGACGGGTGTTCGTCGCGGAGAAGGGCGGCACGATCCAGGTCTACGACAGCCTGTCGGACCCGACGCCGACCCTGTTCGCCGACCTGAGCGCCCGCGTCCACGACAACGAGGACAAGGGCCTGCTCGGCCTGGCGCTGCCGCCGAACTTCCCGTCCAACCCGTCGGTGTACGTCACGTACACCGCGACGCAGCCCATCGGCGGCGGACTCGACCTCGGCGACACCTGCCCGACACCCGGCACCGGCTGCATCGTCAGCGGGCGGCTGTCGAAGCTCACCGCGAGCGGCAACACGTGGACCGGCACCGAGCAGGTGCTCATCAACGACTGGTGCCAGCAGTTCGAGACCCACTCGGTGGGCGACGTGCGCTTCGGCCCCGACGGCGCGCTCTACGTCAGCGGCGGCGAGGGCGCCAGCCCCGTCTTCACCGACTGGGGCCAGCAGGGCAACCCGGTCAACCCGTGCGGCGACCCGCCCGGCGGCGTCGGTGCGGCGCTCAGCCCGCCCACCTCCGAGGGCGGCGCCCTGCGCTCCCAGGACGTGCGGACCCTCGGCGACCCGACCGGCCTGAGCGGCACCATCATCCGCATCGACCCGGTCACCGGCGCCGCGAAGACCGACAACCCGCTCTACAACGCGACCACCGACCCCAACGCGCGGCGGATCGTCGCGTACGGCCTGCGTAACCCCTTCCGGTGGACGTTCAAGCCCGGCAGCAGCGAGATCTGGATCGGCGACGTCGGCTGGCGGACCTGGGAGGAGATCAACCGGCTGCCCAACCCGCTCGCGACGCCCGTCACCAACTTCGGCTGGCCGTGCTTCGAGGGCAACTCGCAGCAGCCCGGCTACCGCGACGCGAACCTGAACCTGTGCACCTCGCTGTACAACCAGAACACGGCGACCGGTCCGGTCTACACCTACGGGCACCACCAGCAGGTCAACGACAACGACGGCTGCCCGACCGGCGGGTCCAGCCCGACCGGCGTCGCGTTCTACCCGACGTCCGGCGGCGCCTACCCGGCCAAGTACCAGGGCGCGCTCTTCTGGGGTGACTACGCCCGCCGCTGCGTCTACGCGATGCTGCCGACCAACGGCACCCCAGACCCGAGCAAGATCGAGACGTTCGCGCCCGGCGCGGCCGGCCCCGTCGACCTGGAGATCGGCCCCGGCGGCGACCTGTACTACGTCGACGTCGACGGCGGCACGGTCCGCCGGATCAACTACAGCGCCGGCAACCAGCCGCCGACCGCGGTCATCGGCGCGGACAAGACCTCCGGCGCGCCGCCCCTGGCCGTCCAGTTCAACTCCGCCGGCACCAGCGACCCCAACAGCGGCGACGTCCTCACGTACCAGTGGGACTTCACCAACAACGGCAGCTACGACGCGACCGGCCCGACCGCGAGCTTCACCTACACGACCGCCGGCAACTACACGGCCAAGCTGCGGGTCACCGACGCGGGCGGGCTGTCGGACACCAAGTACCTGCAGATCCTCGTCGGCTCCGACGCGCCCGTACCGGTGATCGACACACCCGCGGCCGGCTTCACGTGGGCGACCAACGACACGGTCAACTTCACCGGACACGCCACCGACGTCCAGGACGGCAACGTCCCCGCGGCCAACCTGCACTGGCAGCTGATCCTGCAGCACTGCGCCTCGGCCGACAACTGCCACCAGCACTACATCAGCGAGAGCGACGGCGCGTCCGGCTCGTTCATCGGGCCCGACCACGAGTACCCGTCCTATGTGGAGCTGCGGCTCACGGCGACCGACAGCAGCGGGCTCAGCACGACGGTCAGCCGCCGGCTGGACCCGAAGACCGCGAACATGACGTTCAACACCGTGCCGAGCGGCCTCAACATCACCGTCGGCTCGGTCACCGGCGTCACGCCGTTCACCGCGACGGTCATCCAGAAGTCGACGCAGACCGTGTCGGCGCCGACGCCGCAGACGCTCAACAGCACCCAGTACACCTTCGGCTCCTGGAGCCAGGGCGGCGCGGCCACGCAGGTGATCACCGCGCCGACCACGGCGACGACCTACACCGCGACCTACGCGGCGACCGGCGGCGGCACGTGCTCCGACAGCTTCGGCTACGTGTGCACCACCGCGACCAAGGCGTTCGTCAACGCCGACACGACGGTGCTGAGCCTGACCGGCGACGAGGCGCTGCAGCAGATCTCCCTGCCGTTCCCGGTCAAGTTGTACGGCGCTTCGTATTCGACCGCGTGGGTCGACACCAACGGCGTCGTCAGCCTGGTCAACCCGAACGGGCCGAAGTGGGACAACACCGCGGTGCCGAGCGCGGCCCTGCCCAACGCGGCGGTCTACGCCTTCTGGGACGACCTCGTGGTCGACGCCAACGCGTCGGTGCGGACCACGACCCTCGGCACCGCGCCCAACCGCCAGTTCGTCGTCGAGTGGCGCAACCCGTACATCTACGGCAACACCAGCCGACGCGTCACGTTCGAGGCGATCCTCTCGGAGAACGGTGACGTGGTCACCAACTACGCGAGCCTCGACAACGACATCGAGAAGGGCAACGCGGCGACGGTCGGCATCGAGAACGCCGACGGCACCGTGGGCCTCGCGTACTCCGTCAACACCCCGAAGCTCCAGTCCGGCCGCGCGGTCATCTTCACCGCGCCGGGCGGCACGACCCCGCCGCCCCCGCCGCCGCCGTCCACCGGGACGGTCAGCGGCACCGTGAGCGTCGCGGGCGGTGGGCCCGTCGCCGGGGCGACCGTGACCCTCACGGCAGGCACGACGACGACCACCGACGCCTCGGGCAAGTACAGCTTCTCGAGCGTTGCGTACGGCTCGTACACCGTGAGCGCCACCGCCAACGGGCAGTCGACGTCGGCGGCACTCACCGTCGACGCCGCCACGGAGACGCTCAACCTGACGCTGCCGGCCCCGCCGCCGCCGACCGGGAACTACGGGATCACCACGGTGGCCACCCCGTTCGTCCCGGCCGACGCCACGGTGCTCACGCTCACCGGTGACGACAACATCCAGCAGGTCACGCTGCCGGCGCCGGTCACGTTGTACGGCGTCACCTACACCACGGCGTGGATCGACACCAACGGCAAGGTCTCGTTCGTCAACCCGGGCGGCGCCTACGTGGAGCACTCCGCGCTGCCGTCGACCGCCGCCCCGAACGCGACCGTCTACGCCTTCTGGGACGACCTCGTCGTCGACGGCTCGGCGTCGGTGCGCACCGCGCTCGTCAACGGTTCGGTCGTGATCGAGTGGCGCAACCCGTACATCTACGGCAACGGCGTCCACAACCGGGTGACGTTCTCCGTCGTGTTCGCCCCCGACGGGGTGATCACGCTGCACTACTCCAGCCTGGACAACGACATCGAGAAGGGCGGCGGCGCCACCGTCGGCGTCGAGAACGCCGCCGGCACCACGGCCGCGCAGTACCTGTTCAACCAGCCGTTGCTGGTGTCGGGGACGGCGGTCCGGTTCACGCCTTAGCGGGTTTCTGTCGTACCCGACGGCTAAGTTCGTGGGGTGCGATCTGAGGCATCGGTACTTCTGAAGAAGCTCGCTGGTCCTTCCGCCGAACTGCGGGAGGACCAGTGGGCCGCCATCTCCGCCCTGGTGGCGGAGCGCCGCCGCGTCCTCTGCGTGCAGCGCACCGGCTGGGGCAAGTCCGCGGTGTACTTCATCGCCACCGCCCTGCTGCGGGCCCGTGGCGCCGGCCCGACGGTGATCGTGTCGCCGCTGATCGCCCTCATGCGCAACCAGGTCGACGCCGCCGCCCGCGCCGGGATCGCCGCCCGCGCGATCAACTCGGCCAACCTGGAGGAGTGGGACCAGATCACCGGCGAGATCGCCGCCGGCACCGTCGACGTCCTGCTCGTCTCGCCCGAGCGGCTCAACAACCCCGACTTCCGCGACAACGTGCTGCCCAAGCTCGCCGCGAGCACCGGCCTGCTCGTCGTCGACGAGGCGCACTGCGTCTCCGACTGGGGCCACGACTTCCGCCCCGACTACCGGCGGCTGGCCACCCTGCTGGCCGACCTCGCCCCCGGCACGCCGGTCCTGGCCACCACCGCCACCGCCAATGCCCGCGTCACCGCCGACGTCGCCGAGCAGCTCGGCGACGCGCTCGTGCTGCGCGGCTCGCTCGACCGCGAGTCGCTGCGCCTCGGCTCGCTGACGCTGCCGTCCGCGCCGCACCGGCTCGCCTGGCTCGGCGAGCACCTCGGCGCGTTCACCGGCTCCGGGATCATCTACACGCTGACCGTCGCCGCCGCCCACGAGACCGCCGCCTATCTGCGCGGCTGTGGTTACGAGGTCGCCGCCTACACCGGCCAGACGGAGAATGCGGACCGCCTCGCCGCCGAGGAGGACCTGCTCAACAACCGGATCAAGGCCCTCGTCGCCACGTCCGCGCTCGGCATGGGCTTCGACAAGCCCGACCTCGGCTTCGTCGTGCACCTCGGCGCCCCGTCGTCGCCGATCGCCTACTACCAGCAGGTCGGCCGGGCCGGCCGCGCCGTCGACAAGGCCGACGTCCTGCTCCTGCCCGGCACCGAGGACCAGGCGATCTGGCGGTATTTCGCGTCCCTCGCCTTCCCGCCCGAGGCGCAGGTCCGCGGCGTGCTGTCCGTCCTCGGCGCGGCGGGCCGGCCGATGTCCACCGCCGCCATCGAGCCGCAGGTCGAGCTGCGCCGCGGGCGGCTCGAGCTGATGCTCAAGGTCCTCGACGTCGACGGTGCCGTCCGTCGCGTCCGCGGCGGCTGGGAGTCCACCGGCGCGCCCTGGCGCCACGACAGCGAGCGCTATGACCGCATCGACGCCGCCCGCGCCGCCGAGCAGGACGCGATGCGCGAGTATGCCGCCCTGACCACGTGCCGCCTGGAGTTCCTGCGCCGGACCCTCGACGACCCGGGCGCCGTCCCCTGCGGTCGCTGCGACACCTGCGCGGGCACCTGGTATCCGGCGGAGGTCTCCGACGACGCCCTCGCCTCGGCCCGCGCCCACCTCGGCCGCACCGGCGTCGAGATCGCCCCGCGCAAGCTGTGGCCGACGGGCCTCTCCGCCGTCGGCGTCTCCCTCACCGGCAAGATCCCGCCCGCCGAGCAGACCCTCCCCGGCCGGGCGATCGGCCGGCTCAGCGACCTCGGCTGGGGCGACAAGCTGCGCAGGCTGCTCGCCGCCCCCGATGCCCCGCTCCCCGACGACATCTTCGCCGGCGTCGTCGCCACCCTGACCGAGTGGGCGAAGGGCGACGAGCGCTGGCCCGCCCGCCCCGTCGGCGTCGTGGTCCTCGGCTCCCAGAGCACTCCCGTCCTGCTGGAGTCGCTGGGCGCCCGCATCGCCGAGGTCGGCCGGATGCCGCTGCTCGGCACGGTCCAGCCGGCCCACACGGCCGACGCCGTCTCCCGCACCAACAGCGCCCAGCGGGTCCGCGCCCTGCACACCGCCTTCACGGTCCCGCCGGAGCTGGCCGCCCGGCTGGGGACTCTCGACGGCCCGGTCCTCCTCGTCGACGACCTGGTCGACACCGGCTGGACGATGGCCATCGCCGGCCGCCTCCTGCTGCGCGCCGGCGCTCCGGCGGTCCTGCCCTTCGCCCTCGCCGTCTCCGCCTGACCCCTCCCGCCCATTCGCATGATCCCGAACGGTTGTGGCTGTTCTGGCTGCCGGAATCGTTCGGGATCATGAGGCCGGGGCGGGAGCAGCGTCAGGGGGTGTCGTCGGGCCACCAGGCGGCTCGGCGCATGTCGATTTTGTCCGACCTGAGCGGGGTGCCTTCCTCGCGGTGGCGGCGGAGGGCCTCCTGCTCGTGGCCCGGGACGAGGCGGCCGTTGGCGGCGACGACGCGGTGCCAGGGGACGCCGCCGCCGTAGTGGGACATGACGGCGCCGACCTGGCGGGGGCCGCCGCGACCCAGGTACTCGGCGATGGCGCCGTAGGACATGACGCGGCCGGGCGGGATGCGTTCCACCACGGTGAGGACCAGTTCTGTGAAGTCGTCGTCGGCCACGATATGGGAACCTACCGTGGATCGACGACGGCGACCCGGCAAGATAGGCGGCGTGCGCACCCAGGTCACCGAGGCTCGACGGATCGTGGTCAAGGTCGGGTCGTCGTCGCTGACCACCGCGGCCGGCGGGCTCGACGGCAAGCGGGTCGATGCGCTCGTCGACGCCCTGGCGGGGAGCCCCGCGGAGGTGGTGCTGGTGTCGTCGGGGGCGATCGCGGCCGGGCTGGCGCCGCTGGGGCTGCTGAAGCGGCCGAAGGACCTCGCGACGCAGCAGGCGGCGGCGAGCGTCGGGCAGGGGCTGCTGATGCGGGCCTACAACGACGCGTTCGCCAGGCACGGCAGGGTCGTCGGGCAGGTGCTGCTGACGGTCGACGACGTGACCCGCCGGGCGCACTACCGCAACGCGTACCGGACGCTGCGCCGGTTGCTCGACCTGCGGGCGGTCCCGGTCGTCAACGAGAACGACACGGTCGCCACGGAGGAGATCCGGTTCGGGGACAACGACCGGCTCGCCGCGCTGGTCGCGTCCCTCGTCCACGCGGATCTGCTGGTGCTGCTGTCGGACGTGGACAGCCTGTACACCGGCGACCCGTCGCTCCCGACCTCCAAGAAGATCACCGACGTGCGAACGCCGGACGACCTGCTGGACATCGACGTGAAGCGGCCCGGGAAGGCCGGGGTCGGCACCGGCGGCATGGTGACGAAGGTCGAGGCGGCGAGGATCGCGACGACGAGCGGCATCCCGGTGGTGCTGGCCTCCGCGCCCGACGCCAAGGCGGTGCTCGACGGGGAGCCGGTCGGGACGCTGTTCCACCGGCTGCGGGAGCGGCCGCAGGCGCGGCTGTTCTGGCTCGCGCACGCCACCAGCCCCCGCGGCCGGCTGCACCTGGACCCCGGCGCCGTGCAGGCAGTGCGGCAGCGGCACGCGTCGCTGCTGCCCGCCGGGATCACCGCGGTCGACGGCCGGTTCGCCGCGGGGGACCCGGTTGACCTGGTCGACGTGGGCGGCGTGCCGGTGGCCCGCGGCCTGGTCAACTACGACGCGGCCGAGCTGCCGCCGCTGCTCGGCCGGTCGACGGGGGAGCTCGCCGCCGCGCTGGGCCCGGCGTACGAGCGCGAGGTCGTCCACCGCGACGACCTGGTCCTGCTCTAGAGCGCCTACAGCGTGCGGCCCACGCCGCCGCGGCGGGGGTCGCCGGCGGCCCCCGCGAGACCGACGGCGCTGACGCCGCCGAAGTAGTGGTCGAGCCGGTCCCAGTGCTGCACCTTGAAGCCGTTGAAGTGCGACGGGTCGCAGCCGGGCTCCAGGTGGACGAGCCGCGACCCGTCCACCGACACGGGGTGGAAGCGCGGCCGGCGGATCGCGGTCGTCATGTCGTCGCCGTGGACGAGGACGTTGGTGAGCGTCTGGATGATCGCGGTGCGGATGCGGGTCGCGCCGGCCGAGCCGATCGCCATGACCAGCGCGCCGGCGGGGTCCAGGACCACGGCCGGGCACATGCACGACGCCATCCGCTCGCCGGGCAGCGTGCCGGGGCGGATCAGCTCGCCCTCGCCGAGCATCGAGTTGAGGTGGACGCCCAGGCCGGGCAGCCACACCCCGGCCCCGATCCCGAGCGTCATGGTGATCACGCAGGCGTTGCCCGCGCTGTCGACGACCGAGATGTTGGTGGTGTCGCCGAGGCGCTGCGACCCGTACGCCAGCAGCGCCGACGCGAGATCGAGCGGCGAGAACAGGGGCGGCAGCGCGGCGATGGTCCTGATCGTCTCGTTCAGGTCGGCGCGGGCCAGCACCCGACAGGGACCGAACGAGGCCGATGAGACCGGTGCCTGCATCACGCGGTACGACGACAGATCCAGCGGACTGAGCACGCCACCGCCGGCGGCCACCTCCGCCACCATCGCGGCGCCGATCCGCCCGGTGTAGAAGGCGGCCGGGCCCTCCTCCGCCAGGATCCCGAACGTCGTGTCGAGCCCGGGGTGGTGCAGCAGCTCGCCGCCCTCCAGGAGCCGCCCGTCCGGCGCGTACACCGCGGCACCGAGACCCGGCAGCATCGCCGGCGCGAGCGACACGAGCGTCCGGGCGTGCGCACCCGGCAGGAGCACGCCGCTGCGGGCCAGGTTCTGCGCCGGCGCCACGATCCGCTGCCAGGGGAGGCGGCCCCAGCGCCGGTGGATCTCGCCGGCCCCGGCCGGGATGCCGGGCACGCCGACGCTCGACGCGCCGATCTCGTACCGCTGCGGCACACCGCCGAAGGAGATCTTGATCGGCACCATCGGGGCCGCGGGGGTGGTGCTGCCCAGGCCGGGCACCGAGCAGAAGAAGTCGAGGCAGGTGACCTCGCCGGTGGACGCGTCGAAGTAGGTCGCGAACCCACCGCCGGCCAGCCCGGTCAGGACGCTCTCCGCGGCGCATCCCGCCAGCATCGCGGCGACGGCGGCGTCGGCCGCGGACCCGCCGGCGGCGAGGATCCGCAGCCCGACCTCGGTCGTGGCCGGATGCCCGGCGGCGACCCCGGCAGGCACCGACGACCTGGGGCGTGACTGGGGCTGCAGCAGCGCGGTGGACAGCGGAGGTTCCTTTCCTGCGAGGCGATGGCTAGCATCCGTGGACCATGGCCCCAGACGTGCGAACCGAGGTCCTGCCGGGACGTGTGCGGGCGGGCTACGCGCTCGGCTCACTGGTCACCGGCGCGTTCGGCACCGTGCCGGGACTCCTCCTACTGCCATACCTGACGGACACCCTCGGCGTCGCTGCCGGGGTGGCCGGGCTGCTGGTGCTGGCGCCGAAGGCGTGGGATGTGCTGATCAACCCGGTTGCCGGGAGGATTTCCGATCGTACTCGCACCTCGATGGGTGCCAGGCGGCCATTTCTGCTCTTCGGCGGCCTCGCGCTCGCGGTGCTGTTCGCCGGGATCTTCGCCGCGCCGTTCGGTGGCGGATCGGCCGCCTACGCGGCCGTGATGTTCCTGCTCGCGGCGACCGCGTTCGCGTTCTACCAGGTGCCCTACGTCGCGATGCCGGCCGAGATGACCGACGACTACGCCGAGCGGACCCGGCTGATGAGCTGGCGGGTCGCGATCCTCGCGGTCGCGATCCTGGTCTCCGGCGCGCTGTCGCCGATGGTGACGAAGCAGTTCGGGGGCGGCGTCCCCGGTCACCGGGCGATGGGGGTGTTCGTCGCGGCGTTGATCCTCATCGGCACCTTCGGCTCCTTCTTCGGCACCAGGAGCGCCCCGGTCGGCACGGTGCTGCCGAGCGAGCCGTCGTTCGCCGCGCAGCTGAAGGTCGTGCGGGGCAACCGGCCGTTCCGGCTGCTGCTGATCTGCTTCGTCGTGCAGGCCGCCGGCATCGCCACGATGCTCGCCGGGGTCAGCTACTTCGCCACGCAGATCCTCGAGTCCCCGGACACCGGCGCGACGCTGCTCTTCGCCTGCTTCGTCGGCCCGGCGCTGCTCGTGATGCCGGTCTGGACCCGGGTCGGCGCGCGGCTCGGGAAGCTGCGCTCCTACACGGTCGCGTCGCTGGTGTTCGCGGCCGCCGCGGCGTTGCTGGCGTTCGCCCCGTTGCTGCCCGCCGTCGCCGTGTACGTCCTCACCGGGCTCGTCGGCAGCGGATACGCGGGGCAGCAGGTCTTCGGCATGGCCATGCTGCCGGACTGCATCGCCTTCGACGCGCGGCGGACCGGGCGGCGCCAGGCCGGCGTGTTCACCGGCCTGTGGACCGCGGGGGAGACGTTCGGCATGGCGCTCGGCCCCGGCGTCTTCGCCGTCCTGCTGGCGATCTTCGGATACGTCTCCAGCTCGTCGGGGGAGGCGGCCGTGCAGTCGGACACCGCGAAACTCGGGGTTTTGCTCGGATTCACCGTCGTGCCGGCCATCGTCGTGGCATCGGCGCTCATCGGTCTGCGAGGCTACGACCTGACCGAACGACGGCTCACCGAGGAGGTCTCGTGAAGGGTGTCCCGGCCGAGCAGGTGCTCGCGGAGCTCGCCGAGCTGCGCAAGGCTGACCTGCCGACGCACGGCGGGCGGCTGTTCGCCTACGTCTACGACCCGGCGGTGCCCGGGCTCGACGAGCTGGCCGCCGCCGCGTACGCGTCGTCCGCGCACGTCAACGGGCTGGACCCGACCGCGTTCCCGTCGCTGCTGCGGATGGAGAACGACCTCGTCGGCATGGCCGCGGCGGTCCTCGGCGGCGGCCCGGCGACGGTCGGCAGCGTCACCAGCGGCGGCACCGAGTCGCTCATCCTCGCGGTGAAGGCCGCCCGGGACGCCGCGCCGCACATCGCCGAGCCGCGCCTGGTGATGCCGGTGACGGCGCACGCCGCGCTCGCGAAGGCCGCCGCCTACCTCCGGGTGGCGTTGGATGTCGTCCCGGTCGGCGCCGACCTCCGGGTCGACCCGGCGGCGGTCGCGGCGGCCATCGGGCCCTCCACGGTGCTCGTGGCGTGCTCGGCGCCGTCCTACGCGCACGGGCTCATCGACCCGGTCGAGCCGATCGCGGCCGCCGCCGCCGCGGCCGGGGTCCGCTGCCACGTCGACGCCTGCTTCGGCGGGTGGACGCTGCCGTTCCTGCGCCGCCTCGGCGAGCCGGTCCCGCCGTTCGACCTGTCCGTCCCGGGCGTCACCAGCATCTCCGTCGACCTGCACAAGTACGCGTACGCGCCGAAGGGCGTCTCGGTCCTGCTGCACCGCGACGAGCGGCTGCGGCTGCCGCAGTATTTCGGCTACGCCGACTGGCCGGGGTACACGATGGTCAACCCGGTCATCTCCTCGACCCGCTCCGGCGGGCCGATCGCGGCCGCCTGGGCGACGCTGCGGCACCTCGGCGACGACGGCTACCTGGCGCTGGCCGCCACCACCCTTGAGGCGGTGCGCGGGCTGGCCGCCGCCGTCTCCGCCGTGGACGGGCTCGTCCTGCTGCCGGTCGAGTCGACGGTGGTCGCGTTCCAGTCCACCTCGGTGGATCTCTTCGTGCTCGCGGACGAGCTGGCGGCGCGGGGGTGGCACACGCAGCCGCAGTTCCAGCACGGGGACATCGCGCCGTCGGTACACCTGACGGTGACCGCGGCGGTGGCGCCCCGGGTGTCGGAGTTCGCGGCGGATCTCGCCGCCTCGGTCGACGCCGCCCGCGCACTCGGGCCGGTCGCGCTTCCTGACGGGATTTTCGATCTCCTGGGGTCCGTCGAAGCGGTCGCGGCCGCCCTCGGTGTCGGCTCCGGTCCGTCGGTGCTGCCCGATCGGATGGCCGTGATCAACACGTTGTTGAACGCGGCGCCACCGGCCGTGCGCGAGCAGTTACTGGTCGCATTCCTCAGTCTGCTGCAGCGGCCGACGAGCGTAGGCTGAAAGGCATGTCGAGTGTCCTGGGTGACCCGATCAAGTTCGTGCTCAACTGGGGCCGCCGCTATTCGCTGTGGGTGTTCAACTTCGGTCTCGCCTGCTGCGCGATCGAGTTCATCGCCACCTCGATGGGGCGGCACGACTTCATGCGCCTCGGCGTCATCCCGTTCGCGCACGGGCCGCGCCAGGCCGACCTCATGGTCGTCTCCGGCACCGTCACCGACAAGATGGCGCCCGCGGTCAAGCGGCTCTATGACCAGATGCCGGAGCCGAAGTACGTGATCAGCTTCGGCGCGTGCAGCAACTGCGGCGGGCCCTACTGGGACTCCTACTCCGTCACCAAGGGCGTCGACCAGATCATCCCCGTCGACGTCTACATCCCCGGCTGCCCGCCCCGCCCCGAGGCGCTGCTGCACGGCATCATGAAGCTCCAGGACAAGATCGCGGGGGAGCGGTCGGGGCTCGGCGGCGTCAACCGGACCGACGTCAAAGCGCTGACCGCCCCTCCGGTACACAAGCCTTAGGATCGCGGGCATGGATTCGGACGAGATCGGCGAGCTGTTCGGCGACGGTGCGTCCGTGACCGAGTCCGCCGGCGGCGGTCGCTTCGCCCGGCCGACGGTCGACGTGCCGCCGGAGCGCTGGGCGGAGGCGCTCCGCATCGCGCGCGACGAGCTGGCCTGTGACTTCTTCGACTGGCTGTCCGCCGTCGACGAGCTGCCGGGTGGCTTCGCCGTGGTGGCGCACGTCTATTCGACGTCGCGCCTGTCCGGCGTGCTGCTGCGCGCGGTGCTGCCGCGGCTCGCGCCGTCGGTGCCCACCGCCGTCGGTGTCTATCCGGGCGCGGCCTGGCACGAGCGCGAGACCCACGAGATGTTCGACATCGACTTCACCGGCAACGACGCGCTCACGCCGCTGCTGCTGCCGCCGGAGTTCGAAGGGCACCCGCTGCGCAAGGAGTTCGTCCTCGCGTCCCGGGTCGCCAAGCCGTGGCCCGGCGCGAAGGAGCCCGGGGAGAGCGAGCACACCGTCAGCAAGCGTGCCCCGATGCGTCCACCGGGCGTCCCGGACCCCAGCGAGTGGCCGGGAGGCCGGACCTGATGCCGATCTGGTTGGAGCTGGCGCTGCGCGTGCTGGTCGTCGTCGGCGCGTTCCTCACCCTGCCGCTCATCGTCGGCCAGGCCGAGCACAAGGTGATGGCGCACATGCAGGGCCGCCTCGGCCCCATGTATGCCGGCGCCTTCCACGGCTGGGCCCAGCTGGTCGCCGACGGCGTCAAGTTCGTGCAGAAGGAGGACATCACCCCGCGCGCCGCCGACCGGCCGGTGTTCCGGCTCGCGCCGGTCGTCGCGCTGCTGCCCTACCTTGCCGTCCTGCTCGTCATCCCCCTCGGCCCGCACGGCCTCGTCGCCCAGCCGCTCGACGTCGGGCTGTTCTTCGTCCTCGCGGTCGTCGGCATCGGCGTCATCGCCGTGCTCATGGCGGCCTGGTCCTCCGCCAACAAGTACTCGCTGCTCGGCGGGCTGCGGGCGGCCGCGCAGCTGCTCGGTTACGAGCTGCCCTTCGTGCTCTCGGCGGCGTCGGTCGCGATGGCCGCCGGCACGCTGTCGCTGTCCGGCATCGTCGAGGCGTGGCGCCCCTGGTGGCTGCTGTGGCAGCTCCCCGCGATGCTGATCTTCTTCATCGCCGGGCTCGCCGAGATCCGCCGCCCGCCCTTCGACATGCCGATCGCCGACTCCGAGCTGGTCTTCGGCTACATGACCGAATACACGGGCCTGCGCTTCGCGTTCTTCCTGCTGGCCGAGTATGTCGGCATCGTCGTCATCGCCGCCCTCACCACCGTGCTGTTCCTCGGCGGCTGGAAGGGGCCGTTCGACGACCAGCTCGGCTGGCTGTGGACACTCCTGAAGGTCTTCGCCGTCGCGTTCGTCGTGATCTGGCTGCGGGTGGCGTATCCGCGGCTGCGCGAGGACCAGCTGCAGCGCCTCTGCTGGCTGATCCTCGTCCCCCTCGCGTTGCTGCAGCTCGTGCTCACCGCCGCGGTCAAGGTCGCGCTCTGAAAGGTCTCCGACTGTGGACATTCCTGGTAAGGGCCTCGTCAAGGGTCTCGCCGTCACGCTCGGCACGCTGACCCAACGCTCCCACACGCACCAGTACCCGGACGTCGAGCCCGACCTGCCGCCCCGCAGTCGCGGCGTCATCGCGCTCGTCGAGGAGAACTGCACGGTCTGCATGCTGTGCGCCCGGGAGTGCCCCGACTGGTGCATCTACATCGACTCCCACAAGGAGGAGGTCGTCGTCCCGGGCGCGGCGCGGGCCCGGCAGCGCAACGTGCTCGACCGGTTCGCGATCGACTTCTCCCTCTGCATGTACTGCGGGATCTGCATCGAGGTGTGCCCCTTCGACGCGCTGCACTGGACGCCCGAGTTCGAGTACGCCGAGCACGACATCCGGGACCTGCTGCACGAGAAGGAACGCCTGGAGGAGTGGGTCGCGACCGTCCCCGCCCCGCCGGCCCACGACCCCCGCGGCGAACCGGCCAAAGAGCAGACCGCCGCCGCAAAACGCTCAGGTCGCGGCGCTGTCTGACCGATCCTCGTGGTGAGCCGCGCCTTCGCCGCGGCCGACTGCGCGGAGGTGGCGGCATGTCCCGGCTGGGGATCTCGCAGAAACTGTTCATCGGCTTCCTGCTCGTCTCGGTGGTGACGGTGGTGGTCGGCGTCTACGGGATCACCCGGCTACGGGTGCTCAACCAGCACACCGGCGACGTGTACGCGACGGCCGGCGCCCCTGGGTACAACGCCCAGCGGATGCAGAACCACTGGACCGAGACGCAGCTGCTCATGTATGCGGCGGCCATCAGCCCGGCGGCCAACCTCGAGCAGATCGTCACCGGCTACATCAATCCGGTCGACGCCGAGTTCGACGCCGCGTACGCGGGCTACCTCGCCAGCCGGCACACCGCCGAGGGCAGGCAGCTCGCCGACGAGCTGGCCAGGCAGATGGCCACGGTCCGCAAGATCCGCGACGAGCAGCTGCTGCCGGCCGCCCGGCAGGGCAACACGCCCGCCGCCATGGGGATGCTCTTCAAGCCGGAGATGGGCGCGATCCTGGAGGCGCAGCAGAACACCGGCAGCAAGATCGCCGACCTCGAGCAGGCGAACGCGAAGAAGATCTCCGACCGGGCCACCGACACCTACAGCTCCGCCCGGACCAGCCTGATCGTCATGCTGGTGCTCGGCATCGCGCTGTCGATGCTCCTCGCGGGCCTCGTCGCCCGCTCGATCGTGCGCTCGGTGCGCCGCGCCAAGACCGTCCTGGACGAGGTCGCCGGCGGCGACCTGACCGCCCGCATGGACGTGACCAGCGGTGACGAGGTCGGCCAGATGGGCCGGTCGCTGAACGACAGCCTCGACCGCATCGCGGAGATGGTCCGCCTCGTCGGCACCTCCGCGACGTCCCTGGCCGGCTCGTCCAACCGGCTCACCGGCGTCGCCCGCACCATCGCCTCCGGCGTCGACGACGCCGCCGAGCAGGCCACCGCCGTCAGCGGCGCGGCCGGCGAGGTGTCGCGCAACGTGCAGACCGTCGCCGTCGGCACCGACGAGATGAACGAGAGCATCCGCGAGATCGCGCAGAACGCCACCGAGGCGGTCCGGGTGGCCAACGAGGCCATGGAGGCCGCCAACGAGACCACCCGCACCATGGCGAAGCTCGGCGAGTCCAGCGCCGAGATCGGCAACGTCATCAACGTCATCACCGGCATCGCGGCCCAGACCAACCTGCTCGCGCTGAACGCGACGATCGAGGCCGCCCGCGCCGGCGAGGCCGGCAAGGGCTTCGCCGTCGTCGCCAACGAGGTCAAGGACCTCGCCCAGGAGACCGCGAAGGCCACCGAGGACATCAGCCAGCGGATCTCCGCGATCCAGGCCGACGCGGCCAGCGCCGTGGCCGCGATCAGCCGCATCAGCGAGGTCATCGAGAGCGTCAACGGCTACCAGACGACGATCGCCTCGGCGGTCGAGGAGCAGACCGCGACGACGAACGAGATGGGGCGCAACGCGGCGAACGCGGCGAACGGCAGCACCGAGATCGCGGCCAGCATCGACCGGGTGGCGAAGGCGGCGCAGTCCACGAGCGTCGGCGTGCAGGAGACGGAGACGGCGGCGGCGGAGCTGGCGGGCATGTCCGCGGAGCTGAGCCGGGTGGTGTCGCGCTTCCGGGCGTAGCTTTTTGCTCGTCTTTTGCCGCCCGCCGGTCGAAACCTGTCACACCCTGGTGGCAGGATGTCCGCCATGAGGGTGGCATCGGGATGACAGCGGCGGATGTGCTGCTCGCCGCGCTCGGCGCCGTCGCGCTGGGCGCCGGCCTGCTGGTCGTGACCACCCGCCACGTCGTGCGCGCCGGGCTCTGGCTCGTTGTGACGCTCGGCGCGGTGGCCGGGCTCTATCTCGTGCTGTCGGCCGAGCTGCTCGCCTGGGTGCAGGTGCTGCTCTATGTCGGCGCCGTCGTGGTCCTGCTGCTCTTCGCGGTGATGCTGACCCGCGCGCCGATCGGCGCCAGCGACGATCTCGACCGGGCCCGCTGGCCCGGCGCGCTCGTCGGCGCCGGCGCCGGCGCCGGGCTCGTGGTCCTGTTCGCCGACGCGTTCCACTGGAGCCGGGTCGGGCTGCCCGCGCCCGGCACCGCCGAGGCGATCGGCGGCGCGGTGTTCCGCACCTGGGTCCTGCCCTTCGAGCTGGTGTCGGTGCTGCTGCTGGCGGCGCTGGTCGGCGCGATCGTGGTGTCCCGGCCCGACATCAGCACCCGCTCCCGCTCCGACTCGCGGGGGCGCTGATGCATCCGGTCCTGCCGTTCACGATCGCGGCGCTGCTCTTCGCCATCGGCGTCTATGGCGTGATCGTCAGGCGCAATGCCGTCCTGCTGCTGATGGCGGTCGAGCTGCTGCTCAATGCCGTCAACCTGGTGTTCGTCACCGCCGACGCGACGATCCGGTCGGTCGTGCCGCACAGCGGCCAGTCCTTCACCCTGTTCGTCATCGTGCTCGCCGCCGCCGAGATCGGCGTGGGGCTCGCGCTGATTCTCCAGCTGTACCGGCTGCGCCGGTCCGTCGACGTCGAGGACCTGCCGCTCACCGAGGCCCCTGCACCCGACTCGGAGGTGGCGCGGTGAAGGCGGACCTGCTCGGGCTCGCGCTGCCCGCCGTCCCGCTCGCCGCCGGCCTGCTCGGGCTGCTCCTGCGGTATCAGCGCCGCGGCGTCGCGGCCGCGCTCGGCACCGGCGCCGCCGCGGCCGCCCTGGCCTGCGCCGTCGCCGTCGCCGTGCGGGGCCCGCGGCCGGCCGACGCCGGGCTCACCGTCGCGGAGTTCGGGCGGTTCTCCGTGCGGCTCGGCACCTGGCTCGACGGCCCGGCCGGCCTGGTCGCGGTCGCCGTCGGCGTCGTCGCGCTCTGCGTCCAGCTCTACTCGGTGGCCTACCTGCACGACGACGAGCGCTATGCGCCGTATGCCGCGCAGGTCAGCCTGTTCACCGGCGCGATGCTGCTCGTCGTCGTCTCCGGCGACCTGATCGCCCTGCTGGTCGGCTGGGAGATCATGGGCATCTGCTCCTACCTGCTGATCGGCCACGACCGCCGGCTCCCCGAGGCGCCCCGCGCCGCGGTCAAGGCGTTCCTCGTCACCCGCGTCGGCGACGTCGGCTTCCTGCTCGGCATCGTGCTGCTCGGGCTGCAGGCCCACAGCTTCCGCATCGCCGACATCTTCGCGGCGGACCTGCCGGCCGGCACCCTCACCGCCGCCTGCGTCCTGCTCCTCGCGGGCGTCGCCGGCAAGAGCGCCCAGTTCCCGCTGCACACCTGGCTGCCCGACGCCATGGCCGGCCCGACCCCGATCTCCGCCCTGATCCACGCCGCGACGATGGTCGCCGCCGGCGTCTATGTCGTCGCCCGGCTCCACCCGCTGTTCGAGCGCTCGGCCGCGGCCGTCACCGTCCTCGCGGTCATGGCGTCGATCACGATGCTGCTCGGCGCCCTCGCCGCCCTCGGGCAGGACGACATCAAGCGGGTCCTGGCCTGGTCGACGGTCAGCCAGCTGGGGTACATGACCGGCGCCCTCGCCGTCGGCGCCCCGGCCGCGGCCCTGTTCCACCTGCTCACGCACGCCGCCTTCAAGGCGCTGCTCTTCCTCGCGGCCGGCGCCGTCATCCACGCCGTCGGCACCAACCTCATGGCCGCCATGGGCGGGCTGCGGCCCCGCATGCCGGTGACCTTCTGGACCATGACCGCCGGCCTTGCCGCCCTCGCCGGTGTCCCACCCCTCGCCGGCTTCTGGAGCAAGGACTCGATCATCGAGGCCGCCTGGCACGCCGCCCACGACGAGACCGCCTCATCCCCGCTGCCCCGATGGGCGGCCTGGCTCGTGCTGGCCGCCGCCGCGCTCACCGTCCTGCTCACCGCGGCCTACGTGGTCCGCCTCTGGCGCCGCACGTTCTTCGGCGACGCCCGCACCGCCACCGCCCGCACCGCGCACGAGCCCCCGTGGGCGATGCGCGGCCCGCTCCTCGTCCTGGCAGTGCCGACGGTCCTGCTCGGCTTCGCCGGCCTGTCGGCCGCCTTCGCCACCCGCCTCGGCGGCGACGGGCCCATCGCCGAGGTGGGCGCCTTCGCGCTGATCCCGCTCGCCCTGCTGGTCGCGGGGGCCGCCCTCGCCTGGCGGCGCGACCCGGCCGCCGCCCTGCCCGACACCGCCGTCACCCGCCTGCTGGCCAACGCCTTCTACCTCGACGCCGTCCAGGACGCCCTGGTCACCCGCCCAGTCACCGCCCTGGCCCGCCTCGCCCGCCGCACCGACGAGTCCGCCGTCGACGGCGCCGTCGACGCCACGGGCACCGCCGCCACGACCACCGGCGGCCTCCTCACCCGGGCCCACACCGCCGGCCTGCCCCGCGCCGTCACCACCGTCCTGACCGGCGCCGCCCTGCTGACCGTGGTCATCGCCCTCGTCGTGGGGGTGTCCTGGTGACCCGGTCCCCGCTCCCGACCCCGCCGCCACCCGGCCCGTGTGTTCACGTCCGGGTTTGGTCGCCAGTGCGCTTTCCGGCCGTGCGGCGCGTCGGGCACCTGGTCCGGCCGTCGGTCTGCCAGTCTGCTGAGCCGCTACTCCGCAGCCAGGTCGAGGTGGCCCGTGCCGCCGCCGCTGCGCCGCCTCGTCTGGCCCTCGCCGGCGGCCGTGCTTCCCGTCGTGGTCGGCGCGGGGGTGTCTGCGGGAGCCCGGTATCGGTGGTCCGGCCGGCCTTCGCGGCGCCGCCTGCTGCCGGTCCGGCGGTGTCCCGTGCCGCTCGCCGGAATGTTCCAGCGGGCGCCGGACCGGTTGCCCGTCCGGCCCGCCCCTCGGCCGGGGCGCCCGCACGGCCCCAGCACACCGGGGGCACAGCCGCTGTCGTCGCACTTGTCGTGGGGGTGTCCTGGTGAGCGCCGATCAGGGTCTGCTCCTCGCGCTGCTGATCGTCCCGGCGATCGGGGCGCTCTTCGCGGCGGGCATGCCGGCGAGGCTCGACCGGGTCGCCCGCATCGGTGGCGCCGCCTTCGCCGCCGCGAACTGCGGCGTGGTCCTCGCGTTCCTGCCCGGCGGGGATCCGCCGTCGTCGGCGAGCGAGGTCCCGACGTTCGCGCCCATCAAGGCCAACCCCATCGCGCCGTGGGCCGAGATTGACCTGCCGTGGGCGCCCGACCTGAGCCTGCGGTTCCATCTCGGCATCGACGGCATCTCGTATCCGCTCGTGGCGCTCACGGCCGGGCTGACGATGCTCTGCTGCGCGTACTGCCTCTGGCGGGTGCCCGACCCCGGCCGCGGTCGGCTCCTCGTGGCGCTGCTGCTGGTCCTCGAGGTCGGCATCATCGGCGTGTTCCTCGCCCTCGACCTGGTGCTGTTCTTCGTGTTCTTCGAGGTCGTCCTCCTGCCGATGTACGCGGTCATCGCCGTCTGGGGCGGCCCCGACCGCCGCCGCGCCGCGCGCAAGTTCGTGCTGTACACGCTGTTCGGCTCGGTGCTGCTGCTCGTCGGCATCTTCACCGTCGTGTCGGCCGCCGGCACCGGTGACCTCGTCGCGCTGTCCGACCCGACGAGCACCCGGATGGGCGGCGGCGTGCAGCTGCTCGCGTTCGTGTTGCTCGCCGTGGCGTTCGCGGTCAAGAGCCCGCTCTGGCCGCTGCACACCTGGCTGCCCGCCGCGCACACCGAGGCGCCGACCGTCGGCTCGGTCATCCTCGCCGGCGTCCTGCTGAAGATGGGCACCTACGGCCTGCTCCGCGTCGCCGTCGGCGTCGCGCCGGAGGCCGCCGCCCGCAGCGCGCCGGTCCTCGGGATCCTCGCGACCGCCGCCATCATCGTCGGGGGCCTCGTGTGCCTCGCCCAGACGGAGCTCAAGCGCCTCATCGCGTATTCCTCCGTCGGCCACATGGGCTTCGTCCTCCTCGGCGTCGCCACCCTCACCACGACCGGCTTCCAGGCCGCCCTCATCGGCAACATCGCCCACGGCGTCATCACCGGCCTGCTGTTCTTCGTGGCGGGCGGCATCAAGGACCGCACGCACACCGGCGACCTCGCCCAGCTCGGCGGGCTGCGGGAGACCGCGCCGGCGCTCAGCGGCGTTCTCGCGTTCGCCGCCATCGCGTCCCTCGGGCTGCCCGGCCTCGCCGGCTTCTGGGGTGAGGCGTTCGCGGTCGTCGCCGCCTTCGAGCGCGGCGGCCCCCTCTGGACCACCCTCGGCGTCGTCGCGGCCATCGGCGCCGCCCTCGCCGCCGCGTACTTCCTGCGCCTGCTCCGCCGCGTCACCCACGGCGCCGCGACGCCACCGGTCACCGCGCTCACCACGACCGCGACCGGCCGCCTCCGACCGGGCGAACTGGTCGCCTGGTCCCCGCTGATCGTCCTCACCCTCGCCATCGGCGTGGTCCCGATGGGCGTCCTGTTCTTCTCCGCCGGCGCCGCCGACGCCCTGGCAGGCGTGATCACCCGATGACGCCTTCCACGCGCCGCGCCGCACTCCGGGCCACCGCACCCGTGGCCGCCCGTCCACCCGGCCCACGCCCCGACCACGTGCCCGGTTCGGCGGCCTGGGCTCTGCCTGGCCCGGAGTCCGGGTTCGCGCCCGGGCCGGTGGGCCGTGAGCCTGTCAGGGAGGTCGGGCGATGACGATCGACCAGATCGCGCTCCTGCCGACGTACGTCGCCGCCGCCACCGCGGTCCTCGTGCTGCTCGCCGACCTGGTCGCGCCGGGCAGGCTGGGCGCGGTCGTGGGGACGACGGCGTTCGGGATGGTGGCGACCGCGGGCACCGCCATCGGGGTCGGGCTGGGGCTCGGTGACGCCGGCCGGCGGACCGCGTTCTGCGTCGGGCCCGACCAGTGCTCGCTGGTGGCGGACCCGGCCGCCGCAGCCGTCGGTGCCGCGTTCGCGATCCTGGCGCTCGGCGCGGTGGCGCTGTCGCTGCCGGTGCTGCGGACGGGTGAGGTGCCCGTCGGCGAGTACTGCTTCCTGCTCGCCTGCTCGCTGACCGGCGCGGTCGTCCTCGGCGGAGCCCGCGACCTGATCACGCTGATCGTGGCGCTCGAGACGCTCACCCTGCCGCTGTACCTGCTGGTCGGCATCAGGCGCGGCGCCACCGCCGGGGCGTCGGCGGCGGTCACGTTCTTCGTGGTCAGCGTCGTGTCGACGGCGGTGGCGCTGCTCGGGGCCGCCCTCGTGTACACGGCGACCGGCGGCGTGCACCTCGCCGACATCGCCCGGGCGGACCTCGCCGTGCCCGAGCTGCGCCCGCTGCTGAAGGTCGGCATGGTGCTGCTGCTGGCGGGGCTGGCGTTCAAGGTCGCCGCCGTGCCCGCGCACGCCTGGGCGCCGGCCACGTACGACGGCGCCCCGCTGCCGGTCGCCGCGTACCTGTCGACCGCCTCGAAGCTCGGTGGGGTTGTCGCGCTGCTGCTGGTCGGTGTGCTGGCCGGCGGTCCGGTCCTCGCCACGTCGGGGCTGACGCTCGCGGTGATCGCCGTGCTCAGCATGACGGTCGGCAACCTCGTCGCCCTCCGGCAGCGGCGCATGGTGCGGCTGCTCGCCTGGTCGTCGGTGGCCCAGGCGGGCTACGTGCTGGCCCCGCTCGGCGCGCTCCTGGCGACCGGCGGCCGCACCACCGAGGCGGTCGCGCTCGCCGTCACCGCGACCGTCGCGTACGCCCTCTTCTACGTCATCCTCGAGTTCTCGGCGTTCGCCGCCGTCGTCGCGGTCCGGGGCAGTGCCGACGGTGGTGAGATCGCCGACTACCGGGGGCTCGCCCGCCGCTCGCCGTGGCTGACGGCGGTCCTCGTGATCGCGTTGACGGGCCTCGCAGGGCTGCCGCCGGGCCTGGCCGGCCTGTTCGCCAAGGTCGCCGTGGTGCGATCCCTGCTCGGCGGTGACGCGGCGTGGCTGGCGATCGTCGTCGCGATCAACGCGGTCATCGGCCTCGCGTACTACATCCGGGTCGTCGCGAGCCTGTTCTCTGGTTCCGCGGAACCAGCGACCGTGACGGCCGTCACAGCCGCGACGACCGCGACCACTGCGGGCGCACCGGCGCCCGCCACAACCACGACCACGGTGACCGCGCCGGCACCGGCCATCGCAGCGGTCATGGCCCCAGGCGCGGCGCCGGTGCGCGCCGGGTGGCCGGTCGCCGCGGCGGTCGGGGTCGCCGCCGTGCTCGCGGTGCTGGTCGGGCTGGCGCCGCAGGGAGTGCTCGAGCTGGCAGCGTTCTTCACCCCATGAGGCACTGCATGAGGCTCGGACGAGACGTTCAGCCAGCTCACAGCCGGCGTAGGGAAGGGGCACGGCCGACCGGGGTGTTGTAGATGGTATGCAGCACAGGCATCTCAACGGTCTCAAGACGGCGGCTCTCCTGGGGCTGCTGACCTCGCTGATCCTGCTCGTCGGCTATTGGCTCGGTGGTAGCACCGGCCTGGTCGTCGCCGTGTTCCTGTCGCTCGGCATGAACGCGTTCAGCTACTTCTTCTCCGACAAGCTGTCCCTGCGTGCGATGAACGCCCAGCCTGTCACGGAGGCCCAGGCGCCCGAGCTCTACGCCATCGTCCGGGAGCTCGCGACGTCCGCCGGGCAGCCCATGCCCAGGCTGTACATCAGCCCGACGGCGCAACCGAACGCCTTCGCCACCGGGCGCAGCCCACGGCACGCGGCGGTCGCCGTCACGCAGGGCATCCTCGGCATCCTCACCCCGCGCGAGCTGCGCGGCGTGATCGGACATGAGCTGTCACACGTGTACAACCGCGACATCCTCATCTCCAGCGTCGCCGGCGCGCTCGGCGGCATGATCACCATGCTGGCGCAGCTGGCGATCTTCCTGCCGATCGGGGGCTCGTCGAGCGACGACGACGGTCCGGGCATCGGCGGCCTGCTGCTGATGCTGATCCTCGGCCCGCTCGCCGCGACCGTGATCCAGCTCGCCATCAGCCGTAGCCGTGAGTACCAGGCGGACGAGTCGGGCGCCCGGCTCACCACGGACCCGCTCGCCCTGGCCAGCGCCCTGCGCAAGATCCATCGCGGTACGCAGGCCCTGCCGCTGCCGGCCGACGGTCAGCTCGCCAGCCAGGCCCACCTGATGATCGACAACCCGCTGCGGAGCGGGGGCATCGCATCGCTGTTCTCGACCCACCCGCCGATGGAGCAGCGGATCGCCAGGCTGGAGCAGATGGCGGGTGTCACGCGCCGCTGACGCAAATTCCTGAACGGGTGACCGGAGCCTGCCGTTAGGATCGGCAGGCTCTTCACCCGTTACCGGCAGGAAATGAGGCAGTGCGTTGCGGCAGTACGCGGCGGTTTGGCGGCTCCCCGGCGCACCGGTCCTCCTGGTCGTCGGCGTGATCGCCAGGCTCGGCATCGGCATGGTCTCGCTGTCGCTGCTGCTGCTCCTGCAGCAGACGACCGGCCGGTACGCGCAGGCGGCCGCCGCCTGCGCCGTCTACGCCCTCGCGGGCGCCGCGGCCAGCCCGATCGCCGGACGGCTCGCCGACCGGGTCGGTCCCGGACCGGTCCTGCTCGTCACCGGCATCGCCCACCCGCTCGCCCTCGCGGCGCTGATCGTGGTCGCGCTCCGGCATTCGCCGATGCCGTTCGTCGTCGGTACAGCGGTGCTGGCCGGCGCCACGTTCCCGCCGCTGACGGCCGCGGTGCGCGGTACGTGGAACGCGCTGACCGCCGAACTGCCACACGTTCGGGTGACGGCGCTCGCGGCCGAGACGGCGCTGTTCGAGGTCGTCTTCGTGGCCGGGCCGATGCTGGTCGCGCTGTGCGTCGTGCTGTGGCAGCCCGCGGTCGCGCTCGGCGCCGCCGCCGGCGTCACGCTCCTCGGCACACTGACCGTCGCCCGGGGCCGGGCCATCCGGTCCTGGCGCCGCCACGCGGACCACACCAACGCCAAGGGCCTCGGCCCGCTGCGGGTCCCCGGCTTCGTGCCGCTGCTGGTGACCGCGTTCGGCCTCGGGTTCGCGTTCGGCGGGGTCGGGGTCGCGGTGCCGGCGTACGCCACCGCGTACGTCGAGCACGACCCGGCCGGCGTCGGCGGGCTGCTGCTCGGGGTGTGGGGCATCGGCAGCGCCGTGAGCGGCTTCTACTTCGGCACGCGCCCGCCGGGGCGCCTCGGCTGGCTGCTCGGCGGGGTCTCCGCCAGCATCCTGATCCTGGCCGCGATGCCCAGCGCGCTGGCGCTCGGCATCGCACTCGTGCTCGGCGGCGCGACCATCGCCCCGGCCCTCACCGTGCAGAACTCGCTCGTCGGGCAGATCGTGCCCGGATCGATGCTGAACGAGGCGTACACCTGGCTGGTGACCGTCTCCGTGGCGTCCAGCGCCGCCGGCGTCGCCGCGATGGGACTCGTCGTCGACCGCCCCGGCGGCGTCGTCTGGGCGTTTCTGCTGGCGGGCACCGCTGTCGCGTTCGGCGCCCTGGTGGCGGCCAACCCGCGCGGCGCGATCGCGCGGGCCGCCACGCAGACGTCACTCACATGAGTGATGCCAGGAGCACGTCCGTGTATGGTCCAGCCTCATGGCATTGCCGATCCACGCCGTGCTGGCAGACCCCGATCATCGGGAGAAGGCCGACACCGAGATCTGTGACACCGACAGTTTCGTGCTGATCCGGGCCGAGGAGACCGCGGAGCGCCCCGAGCGGCGCCCGCCGGCCCGCCAGGACTGAGCCGTCACCGGTAGTTGGTGAACTGCAGCGCGATCCCGAAGTCCTCGCCCTTGAGCAGCGTGATGACCGCCTGCAGGTCGTCCTTCTTCTTGCCGGTCACGCGCAGCTGATCGCCCTGGATCTGCGCCTGGACGCCCTTGGGCCCCTCGTCGCGGATCTTCTTGGAGATCGCCTTCGCCTTCTCCGACTCGATGCCCTGCACGATCTTCGCGTCGATCTTGTACGTCTTGCCGGACGCGCGCGGCTCGCCCGCGTCCAGCGACTTGAGCGAGATGTTGCGCTTGACCAGCTTCTCCTTGAAGACCTCGAGCGCCGCGACCACGCGCTCCTCGGTCTCCGCCTGGAGGCTGACCGTCTCCTCCCCGGCCCACTTGATCTCAGCGCCGGTGCCGCGGAAGTCGAACCGCTGCCCCAACTCCTTGTCGGCCTGGTTGAGCGCGTTGTCGACCTCCTGCCGGTCGACCTTGCTGACGATGTCGAACGAGGGTGCCGAAGCCATGGCAGCTGCTCCTGAGGTGCGGTCGATTGGCGGTATGGGCGTGCCGAGGGTACCCGTTTGCATTGCCCCCGGGGCGTACCGCTATTCTTGCTTCCGCCAGGCGGGTTGCCCGAGCGGCCAATGGGAGCGGACTGTAAATCCGTCGCGAAAGCTACAGAGGTTCGAATCCTCTACCCGCCACTGGCAAGACAGCACGGCCCCGGACCGGGGGTGACTCTGGTCCGGGGCCGTTCTCGTTCCGGCGGCCCTCCCCAGACCTGTAGGCAAGCTACCGGTTGAGCCTGCTCCCGAAGCTCCGAAAATTGTCGTACATGCGTTCTAAGATGTACCCATGAATGAGCGGCAGTGGTGGAACGGGCGGTGGTCCCGGCTCGTGCGGCGGGACGTCTTCGTGCGCAACGCGGCCGGCGGTCGGTGGCAGGTGGAGCTCCGGCGCGGCGGCCCCGACGGGCGGCTCCGGGTCCGGTCGTTCGACTCCGAGCGGGATGCGGTCGGCTGGGTCGAGTCCGCGGTCCTTGCCGACGATCCCGAAGCCGGTTGGCGTGAGATGCGCGACGAGGCCCCCCGTCTCCCGTCCGTCAGGGGACGAAAGATGGGCAGGTCTGACTCCCGGCGTCGCGAAAAAGTTGCCAGGGATTTAGATCAGGCGGGCTGATGTAGCCGGATCGCCACTATCGGAATCGGCCGAAAGGTCGATTCTTCCGTGGTGGCGCTTCATCCTGGCCCTCGCACTGTTGGATCAGACGTTGGCTGTGGCAGGATCGTGGGTATCCATACGGGACCCTGATGTCACTGCGATCGCATGGGAGCGACAGATGCGAGAGACGACGCCTGGCCGTTGGATGACACGGTTCGCGGTGATGATCGGCGCTGGCGTGGTTGCGCTCGGTGTCTCGGCCGGTGCAGCGCATGCGAGCACGGACAGTGAGGGATCTGTGGTGAGACTGGTGAGCGTTCTGCGCGCCATCCAGCCGCAGGCTGCCCCGCCGGTGGTCGAGCCGATCTTTGTCACTGAAGGCTGGGACTGGAGCTAGCCGGCCCGCCCGCGTCGCGGACGGTGTGATGCACCAGGCTCCATGCCCGAAAGGTAGGGGAATGGGTGCCGGCTCCAAAGGTTCCGATCAGCCGCTCTGAGGTCCACTCGTGGCTGATCACGGCTCCCCTGTTCGTCCTGGGGGTCCTGCTCTCGCTCCCCATCCTGCTCTCCGACCGGCCGTCACACGTCGGGCACCACTACGGTCACGCGCTGGCGCTGCTGGCCCTCGCGACCCTCGCCACGCCGCTCGAGCTCCGCTTCGACATCAGGCGGCAGGGCCTGAGCACCAAGATGAACGAGATCCCGCTCATCCTGGCGCTGTACTACCTCTCGCCGTGGCTCGTCCTGGCGGTGCGGGTGACGGCCGGGCTGGTGTGGAACGTCTTCGGTGCGCGGTTCAGCTGGCACAAGGTCGCCTTCAACGCCGCCAGCCACTTCGCCGGCACCGCGACGGCCAACCTGATCGTGTTCCAGTTCGGGCTGCACGGCGGCGGCTCGCCGCTGACGTGGCTGGTGCTCGGCATGGCCATCCTCGCGGGCAACGTGGTCACCCTGGCTGCCATCGCGGGCGTCATGGTGCTGCTGCAGGGCGTCGGCCAGCTGCCGCAGTTCCTGAAGTCGTCGGTCCCCGGATTCGCCGTGATGGGCGTCAACATCGTCCTGGGCCTGGTCATGCTGCTCGCCCTGGTCGCCAGCGACTGGGGTGCGCTGCTGCTGGTCGCACTGGCGATCGTGCTGTTCATTCTGTATCGCTCCTACACGCAGTTCTTCCGGCAGCACCGCAACCTCACCGAGATCTATGCGTTGACGCGTGAGATCGCCGCGACCAACCACGACGGCACGCTGCCGGACGTGCTGCTCGGCCGGGTGCGGGCGCTGCTGACCGCGGACTCGGCGACGCTCTGGCTGCCGCGGCACGGGCGCCATCACGAGATGCTGCTGTCGTCCAGGTTCGACTACCAGGGGCTGCTGGACAGCGCCCCGACACCGGACCTGTTCCGGCAGCTGGCGATGCGCACCGGGCAGACCGTCGTCGCCGGGCCCAGGGCCGGCGGGCCGGAGCTGCAGTCCGCGCTGCAAGAGGCGCAGGTCAAGGACATCATCGTCGTGCCGCTGCGCTCCAGCGGCGTCGCGATCGGCACGCTGGAGGTCGCCGGCCGACTCGGCGACAAGGTGCTCTTCGGCAAAGAAGACGTGCAGCTGCTGGAAACGGTGTCGCTGCAGGTCGGCGCGGCGGTCGAGAACAGCCGCCTGGTCGACCGGCTCCAGTTCGACGCCAACCACGACGCGCTCACCGGCCTGGCCAACCGGCGCCGGATGCTCACCGCGTTGGGCGAGGCGATGACCGGCCGGGGACCGCGCGAGGTCGTCGCCGTGCTGCTGTTCGACGTCGTCGCGCTGCGCGAGGTCAATGAGTCGCTGGGGCATGACGCCGGCGACCAGGTGCTGATCCAGGTCGCGAAGCGGCTGCGTGGGCTGGCGCCGCAGGGTGCGCTGGTGGCTCGGGTCGGCGGCGACGAGTTCGCGGTCGAGCTGCGCACGGCCAGTGCCGAGGCGGCCGCGGCGGTTGCCGACACGCTGCGGGCGGGGCTGCGCGACCGGATGGTCATCGACTCGCTCACGATCGACGTCGACACCAACGTCGGTGTGTCGATCTACCCGGACCACGGCTCGGAGCCCGAGGCGCTGCTGCAGCGGGCCGTGGTGGCCACATCGGTGGCGAAGTCGCGCGGGATCGTCCAGCTGTTCAACGCCGGCCTGCAGTCGCGCTCTGTGCGGCGCGTCGGGCTGGCCGCGGACCTGGATGCCGCGCTCAACACCGGCGAGCTGGAGGTCTACTTCCAGCCCAAGGTGTCGCTCAAGGACCGCCGGCTGGTCGGGGTGGAGTGCCTGGCCCGCTGGGAGCATCCGGTGCACGGTCAGGTGGCGCCGCCGGACTTCGTCGCGGTCGCGGAGCACACCGGTCAGCTCGCCCGGCTCAACAGTGTGGTCCTCAAAGAAGGCATCCGCAGGGCCCGTGAATGGGCCGACGCCGGGCGTTCGCTCACCGTGGCGGTCAACATCTCGGTCCGCACCCTGGGCGACGCAGACTTCCCGTTACAGGTGTCGGAGCTGCTCGAGGAGCACGGCGTGCCGGCCGAGCGGATCATCCTGGAGCTCTCCGAGCAGGAGCTGCTCGGCAGCGGCCGCAGCGTTCCCGCCCTGAAGCGCCTGCGCGAGCTGGGCGTGCTGCTGTCCGTCGACGACTTCGGCGCGGGCCGGTCGTCGTTCGCGGACCTCAGCCGCCTGCCGGTGCAGGAGGTCAAGATCGACCGCGCGTTCGTGCAGGGCATGGCGACCGACACCGCGGATCTCGCGATCGTGCGGACCGTTGTCGACATGGCCCGCCACTTCGGGCTCGCCGTGGTCGCCGAAGGCGTTGAGAGCGAGCTCACACTCGGGCTGCTCGAGGACATGTACTGCGACATGGGTCAGGGCTTCCTGTTCAGCCGCGCACTGCCCTACGAGCGCTTCGAGTCCTGGCTCCAGATCCAGGCCGACGCCGACCCCACCGTCCCACCCGCGGGCGAGGTCCGCTGGCTCCGCGCCGTGCCGTAGCCCCACTCCAGCCGCCGAGCTCCGTGCCCTGCGATGCGCCGTAGGCCCGCCAACCGATCCGGCGGGGCGACACGGGCGGGCGGCTGGGCTGGGCGACGCGGCGGGGTGATGTGGCAGAGCGACGCGGCTCCGGCGCGGTGGTCACCGGGCGTGGACGTGCCGGGCGTAGGGCGTGCCGGCGGACGTTGCCTCTAGAGGCCCCTGTGCCTCTCGGAGAGGCCCGAGCGGTTCCGCGACATGCGGGAACCAAGGGTCCCGGTCGTCCGCCGACCTCCCGGCCGAATCGTCACCCGGCGGCGCGCCCCGGTGCAGTGGGTTCGCGGCGACACACGAAGCAGCGCCCTGGACCGGGGCTGCGCGACGTTCAGGCCGGTGCGGCAGGCAGTGATGCTGGACGGTGGCGCATCCGCGAGAAGGTGGTGACGTGGCCCACTCGGCGAGTGCGGGAAGGGTCGGCCGAAGCGGGGAGACACGCCGGAGGCAGGGGGCACAAGCTGGGCAAACACCACTTCGGGGAACTCGATTTCGTGCCACGGCGAGGGCCGTGTACGCTTAGCGAGCGCATGTGCGGGATCGCACTTGATGCGCCCCCTTAGCTCAGTCGGCAGAGCGTCTCCATGGTAAGGAGAAGGTCTACGGTTCGATTCCGTAAGGGGGCTCGAGAGACCGGGCTTGAGTCATCGAGTCCGCCGCGGCGGTGTAGCTCAGATGGTAGAGCAAGCGGCTCATAATCGCTGTGTCGCCGGTTCAAGTCCGGCCACCGCTACAGACGCACCACAGAGGTCGTCCGATTCGGCGACTGCCAGTGTGAGCCGCTATGCTCGTTCGCTGGACCTGAACCCCGCTCTGAAGGAAGGCACTTCGCCATGGCCAAGGCGACCGACGTTCGTCCGAAGATCACGCTGGCGTGCACGGAGTGCAAAGAGCGGAACTACATCACGAAGAAGAACCGCCGTAACGACCCGGACCGCATCGAGCTGAAGAAGTTCTGCCCCCGGGACGGCAAGCACACCGTGCACCGCGAGACGCGGTAACCAGTCTCAGGAACGAAGGAACAAAGCCCCGGCCCACGGCCGGGGCTTTTTCGTGTCAGCGGTAAGTTGCACACCATGCCGTTGGATCAGTCGTACATGGGTCGGGTGTTTCCGCCGACCCCGCCATACGAGGTCGCCCGGGAGAAGATCCGGGAGTTCGCCGACGCGGTGAGCGCCAGCGACCCGGTGCACCGGGATCTCGCCGAGGCGCGCGCCAAGGGCTACAAGGACGTGATCGCCCCGCCCACGTTCGCGATCATCCTGAGTCAGAACGCCGGGCAGCAGTTGGTCGAGGACCAGGCGTTCGGGTTGGACTACAGCCGGGTGGTGCACGGCGGGCAGACGTTCCGCTACGAGCGGCCGATCGTCGCCGGCGACCATCTGGTGACGGTGATGGCGGTGGAGGAGATCAGCAGCCGCGCCGGGCACGCGTTCCTGACGACCAGGCACGAGGTGTCGACCGTCGAGGGCGAGCTCGTCGTGACGATCTGGACCCGGCTCGTGGTCCGTGGGGAGGGCTGAGATGCAGGTCGGCACCGTTTTCCCGCCGCAGACGTTCCAGGTGACCCGCGCCGATCTGGTGCGGTATGCGGGGGCCTCCGGCGACTTCAACCCGATCCACTGGAGCGACCGCGTCGCGACCTCGGTCGGGCTGCCGGGTGTCATCGCGCACGGCATGCTGACGATGGCCCTGGCGGGACAGGCGGTTGCCTGCTGGGTGGGTGGCACCGCGTCGATCGTCGAGTACTCCACCCGGTTCGCCAACCCGGTGGTGGTCCCGGACGACGACAAAGGCACCGAGATCGTGGTGAGCGGCGTCGTGAAGCGGGTAGCGGAGGATGGTGTCGCGCAGATCGACATCACCGCCACGTGCAACGGCGACAAGATTCTTGGTGCCGCAAAAGCCCTGGTCAGGGCATAGAGAGCGACTCGGTGGAGGGGGGTGGTTGGGATATCCCACCCGAACCCGTACACTGGTCGCCCGTGGGGTGAGCAACCTCTCGGCACCCTCTGAAGAGGGGTCCGGGAGGCGCGATCACCACGAAGGGGTGTGGCGCAATTGGCAGCGCAGCGGTCTCCAAAACCGCAGGTTGCAGGTTCAAGTCCTGTCGCCCCTGCGCCGAAGGCCTGACCTGGGTCTGGGGTGCCCGATCCGCCGATCGGGTCGGACCTCCAGCGGTCACGGGTTGGTCCCGCCGAGTGCCGCCGGCTCATCGCCGGTGGCCCTGGTCGGGCGGATCCGCGGGCCACTCATCGGACCGAGCACTCGCGAGATCACGGAAGAGGGCGAAAGTGGCCGAACGCAGGCGACGCGGGACCGACCCCGCCGACGATCGCCGTGACGAGGAGCTCAGCGCCGAGGACGCGGCCATCGAGGAGGAGTTCGCCGATGAGCTCGACGAGCTCGACGGCGACCTTGACGATGACGTGGACGCCGATGACGACGACGCGGACGGCAAGACGGTCCTGACGAAGTCCAAGGACGCGAAGGCCAAGTCCAAGGACGTCAAAGAGACGGACAAGAAGAAGACCAAGGTCAAAGAGGGCAGCTCGAACAACATCTTCGCGCGGCTCATCAACTTCGTCCGCGAGGTTGTCGCCGAACTGCGTAAGGTGATCTGGCCGACCCGCAAAGAGCTGACCACTTACACGGTGGTTGTCGTCGTGTTCGTGATCGTGATGCTGACGATCGTGGGTGGCCTCGACTACCTGCTCGCCAAGGGCGTCCTCTGGGCCTTCGGCAACAAAGCGGAGTAGTCCACAGCGGACCGGCCGCAGATGCGAAGACTTGACAGACGGAAGTGAGCAGCGTGCAGGAATTCGACGAGACCGCCTCAACCGACGACGAGCAGCACGAGGAAACGTCGACGGTGATGACGGCCTCCACGCCCAGCACGGCCCCCGAGCCGGCAGGGGCGGCGGCCGACGCCGAGGACCCCGTCGCCGAGCTGCGTGCCGCACTGCGATTCGCGCCCGGTGACTGGTTCGTGGTGCACTCCTACGCCGGGTATGAGAACAAGGTCAAGACGAATCTCGAGACCCGTATCACGAGCCTCGACATGGAAGAGTTCATCTACCAGGTCGAGGTCCCGACTCGTGAAGAGGTCGAGATCAAGAACGGCAAGCGCACCCAGGTGCAGAACAAGGTCTTCCCCGGCTACATCCTCGTCCGGATGGAGCTGACGGCGGAGTCCTACTCGTGCGTGCGCAACACGCCCGGCGTGACCGGCTTCGTCGGCGCGACCGACCGGGCCGACCGGCCGGCGCCGCTGTCGCTGGACGAGGTCCTCAAGTGGCTCGCGCCGGTGGTGCAGCAGGAGGGCAAGAAGGCCGGCAAGCCCGAGGTCAAGGTCCTCGACTTCGAGGTCGGCGACTCGGTCACCGTCACCGACGGCGCGTTCGCCTCGCTGCAGGCCACGATCAGCGAGATCAACGCCGATCAGCAGAAGCTCAAGGTCCTGGTCTCGATCTTCGGCCGGGAGACCCCGGTCGAGCTCAACTTCAACCAGGTCACGAAGATCTAATTCGTCTGCGGTACGCTTGAGCGTCCGGCCAAGTGCCGGGCGCTCAGTCGTGCGTGGAGACGGCCGCGAGCCGTCATACAACAAGGCACGAAACTCCAGCCCAGGAAGACGAAAGCAGCCATGCCTCCGAAGAAGAAGCTCGTCAAGACCTTCACGCTTCAGTTGCCGGGCGGCCAGGCCACTCCGGCGCCGCCGGTCGGCCCCGCGCTCGGTCAGCACGGTGTGAACATCATGGAGTTCGTCAAGGCGTACAACGCCCAGACGGAGTCCCAGCGCGGCGACATCATCCCCGCGCAGATCAGCGTCTACGAGGACCGGACGTTCACGTTCATCCTCAAGACCCCGCCCGCCGCCCGCCTGCTGCTCAAGGCCGCCGGCGTGCCGAAGGGGTCGGGCGTGCCGCAGAAGGACAAGGTCGGCTCGATCACCAAGGCCCAGCTGCGTGAGGTCGCCGAGAAGAAGATGGCAGACCTCAACGCCAACGACATCGAGCAGGCCGAGAAGATCATCGCCGGCACCGCCCGCTCCATGGGCATCGTCGTCAAGGACTGATCAAGCTCCGCCGGCAAGCACAACCAAAGACCAAGTGGGAGGGCGCGGAAAGCGCCCGCACGATCACCACAGGAGTAAAAGCGACATGTCGCAGCACGGAAAGAACTACCGCAAGGTCTCGGACCTTGTCGACCGCAACGCGCTGTACAGCCCCATCGCCGCGGTGAAGCTGGCCAAGCAGACCACCACCGTCAAGTTCGACCCCACCGTCGAGGTGGCCATGCGGCTGGGCGTCGACCCCCGCAAGGCCGACCAGATGGTCCGTGGCACGGTCAACCTGCCCCACGGCACCGGCAAGACCGCCCGCGTCATCGTCTTCGCGCAGGGCCCGAAGGCCGCTGAGGCCGAGGCCGCCGGCGCCGACGCGGTGGGCACCGACGACCTCGTCGCCCGGATCCAGGAAGGCTGGCTGGACTTCGACGCGGCGATCGCCACCCCCGACCAGATGGCCAAGATCGGCCGGATCGCGCGGATCCTGGGCCCGCGCGGCCTGATGCCGAACCCGAAGACGGGCACGGTCACGATGGACGTCACCAAGGCGGTCAACGAGATCAAGGGCGGCAAGATCACCTACCGGGTGGACAAGCACTCCAACCTCCACCTGATCATCGGCAAGGCGAGCTTCTCCGAGCAGCAGCTGGTGGAGAACTACGCGGCGGTCCTCGACGAGGTCAACCGGGCCAAGCCGAGCGCGGCCAAGGGCAAGTATCTGAAGAAGATCTTCATCACCACCACCATGGGCCCCGGCATCCCGGTCGACCCGAACCGCACGCGCAACCTCCTCGAGGACGACGCGTCCGCGGAGTAAGCACAGCGGCACGACGACGGCGGGCATCCGAGGGTGCCCGCCGTCGTCTATGTTCGGGGGCGTGCAGTTCCACGACGTCTGGTTCCGGTACGCCCGCAATGCGGCGTGGACCCTGCAGCACGTCGACCTGGAGCTCGGTCCCGGCGAGACCGCGGTCGTGCTCGGCCCCAACGGTTCCGGCAAGTCGACCCTGCTCCAGCTCGCCGCCGGGGTGCTGAGGCCCGGCCGGGGCACGGTCTCCGGAAGGCCGCCGGTGGTGGGCTGGGTCCCGGAGCGGTTCCCCGCCGACCAGCCGTTCACCGCCCGGGCCTACCTGACGCACATGGCGGCAATCCGCGGAGCCGACAGCGCCGGCATCGACGAATGGGCCGACCGCCTCAATTTCGTGGGGTTTCTCGATGTACGCCTGAGCCGCCTCTCCAAGGGCTCCGCCCAGAAGGTGGGCCTCGTCCAGGCACTGCTGGACCCGCCGGGCCTGCTGGTCCTCGACGAGCCGTGGGAGGGTCTCGACGCCGCGACCCGTGAACAGGTGCCGGCGATCGTCGCCGACGTGGTGGCCCGCGGCGGGTCGGTGCTCATCAGCGACCACCTCGGCGAGGTCGCCCGCCTGCCGGGGGCCCGCCGCTGGCACGTCCGCGACGGCCGGGTGAGCGAAGACAGCCGGGTGGGCGACGACAGCCGGGTGGGCGAAGACGGCCGGGTGGGCGAAGACGGCCGGGTGGGCGAAGACGGCCGGAAGGGCGTGACCGGCCCCCGGGGCGAGCGCCCCGCCGCCAGGCGCATCATCGAGCTCGCCGTCGCGGCGACGCACGCGGACCGGGCGGTGGCGAGGCTGCGCGCCGACGGGTTCGACGTCCTCGGCGTCCGGGAGGAGCGGTGACCGCCCTGGTCAGGATGCGGCTCGCGGGCTTCGTCCAGACGGGCCGGGCCGCCGCGCCGCTGCTGGCCGCCCTGGTCGTGCTGTCCATCCTGTACGGCGGCGGGCAGTCCCAGGCCGGCGAGGCCTACGGGGTGTCCGCGGCCGTGCTGTTCGGGGTCCTGGCCTGGCAGACGAAGCTCCTGCTCGACGTGGAGCCCGACGTGCAGCGGCGGATCGGCAGGGTCGCGCTCGGCGCCGGCCGGGAGACCGCCGCGGGGGTCGCCGCGGCGCTGGTCGCCGCCCTGCCGGTGATCCTGGTCGCGATGATCCTGCCGTGGCTCGTCGGTGGCGTCACCGGACCGCAGAAGGTCGGCGACCCGCCGCTGGGGGAGGGCATCGCGCTCGGCCTGTGGGCGCACCTGCTGCTGCTCCTGCCCGCCGTCGGCCTCGGTGCCCTGGCCAGCCGCGCGGTGTCCGGGCAGGCGGCCCGCGGCCTGGCGATCCTCGTCGGCGGCGTGGTCATGGCGGTCGTGCTCGGCCTGAAGAGCTCGCCGGCGCCGTGGCTGGCCCCGCCGCTGATGACCACCGCCCGCGACACCGTCGGCGGTGCCGACCTGACCGCCGTCGCCGTCACCACCGGCTGGGGCGTCGTGTGGGCCGCGCTCGCCGTCGCCGCCTACGCCCACCTGCGGCGGACCAGGCCGTAGACGCGCCGCGATTTGGTTGCGCACGGCGAGTCAAGTACAGTTTCCATCGAAACCCGAAGACCGCTGGTCATGTCCGCGTGAGTGGACATCGAAGGCCCTGTGTCAACGCAGGCGACCCGCGCAGGGCCGGACAAGCGTTGCCGACACATGTCGCTCCGCCCCGTGCGCCCCTGCGCCCGGGGCGTTTTTCGTTGCCGCGAGTGCGCCCGAGAGCGTGGCCAGCACCGTAGCAAGAGAGAGGAGGGACATGGCGGACAAGCCGGTTCGAGACGACAAGGCCACCGCGGTCGCGGAGCTCACCGAGAGCTTCCGGGGCTCGACGGCCACCGTGCTGACCGAGTACCGCGGCCTGACCGTGGCGCAGCTCAAGACCCTGCGCCGCAGCCTGGGCCGCGAGACCACGTACGCCGTCGCGAAGAACACGCTCGCGAAGCGTGCCGCGACGGACGCGGGCATCAGCGGGCTCGACGATTTGTTCTCCGGTCCTACCGCGCTCGCTTTCGTCTCCGGCGACCCGGTCGAGGCGGCGAAGAGCCTTCGTGAGTTCGCGAAGGCCCACCCGCTGCTCGTCATCAAGGGCGGCGTTTTCGAGGGCAAGGCCATCAGCGCGGACGAGGTCCGTCGCCTGGCCGACCTGGAGTCCCGTGAGGTGCTGCTGGCCAAGCTGGCCGGCGCGATGAAGGGCAGCCTGTCCAAGGCCGCGTCGCTGTTCCAGGCGCCGCTGTCCAAGGCCGCCCGCACCATCCAGGCTCTCGCCGACAAGCAGGACTCCGGCAGCGCGCAGGAAGCCGGCAGCGACGCGGCCGAATAGGCCCGCGCGCTCCACATCACTTTTTTCGAAAGGAACGCCAACATGGCGAAGCTGAGCACCGCCGAACTCCTCGACGCGTTCAAGGAGATGACCCTGATCGAGCTCTCCGAGTTCGTGAAGGAGTTCGAGACCACGTTCGACGTCACCGCTGCCGCGCCGGTCATGATGGGTGGCGGCGGCGCCGCTGCCGCTCCGGTCGAGGAGAAGGAAGAGCAGTCGGAGTTCGACGTCGTGCTCGAGGGCGACGGCGGCAAGAAGATCCAGGTCATCAAGGTCGTGCGCGAGCTGACCGGCCTGGGCCTGAAGGAGGCGAAGGACCTCGTCGAGGCCGCGCCGAAGGCCGTCCTCGAGAAGGCCAACAAGGAGACCGCGGACAAGGCCAAGGCCAAGCTCGAGGCCGAGGGCGCCAAGGTTACCCTCAAGTAACTTGCACCACAGCGGGGCGGTCGCCGGGAAACCGGCGGCCGCCCCTTTGTGTGTAAGGACCCAAGATCTAGGGGTGGCCACCACAACACCTTGTGATCGGAGTGCGAGATTTCCGTCACGGTGGCCCGACGCGCGTGGGAACCCTTGACGCGATGACCTGGTGGCAGGCACGCTAATCAGGCACTGCCTTCCGCGGACGCGGCGGCCGGTGGCCCGACAGATGTGCCCCGATCCTTCTTGGGTCTGGTTCAGCGCACATCGACCGATGAGCCCCAGGCCTCGACCGACGCGAGCGGCTCGGCCGGTGGAACAGCGATCTTCAAAAAGATCGTTGAAACATCGTGCACGGGGCCGCTCGACAGCGGTTAGCCTTTCGGCTACACTGCTAGTTTGCGCTGTCTTCTGACTTCACCTCTGGCGTGGAGTGCCTCTTCGTGGGCACTTTGCATCGGGGGTCGTCAGGCTGCACGCAAAACGGCCTGTCTGCACCACCGGTCCTCGGAAGGACGCATCTTGGCAGCTTCCCGCCCTGCGAAGACCAGTTCGAGCGCATACGCTCCCCGCCGGGTCTCCTTCGGCAGGATCACCGAACACCTTGAGGTTCCCAACCTCCTTGCCATCCAAACCGACTCGTTCGACTGGTTGGTTGGCAACGAGAAGTGGCAGAGCCGCTCGGCCGGTGATCCGCACGCCCGTTCCGGGCTGGCGGAGATCCTCGATGAAATCAGTCCCATTGAGGACTTCTCCGGCACGATGTCCCTGTCGTTCTCCGCGCCCCGCTTCGACGAGGTCAAGGCTCCCATGGAGGAGTGCAAGGAGAAGGACCTCACCTACTGCGCGCCGCTGTTCGTGACGGCGGAGTTCACCAACCACACCACTGGCGAGATCAAGAGCCAGACGGTGTTCATGGGTGACTTCCCGATGATGACGCCCAAGGGCACCTTCATCATCAACGGCACCGAGCGCGTCGTGGTGAGCCAGCTCGTCCGGTCGCCGGGCGTGTACTTCGACAAGCAGCCGGACAAGACCTCCGACCGCGACCTCACCAGCGTCAAGGTCATCCCGAGCCGGGGTGCCTGGCTGGAGTTCGACATCGACAAGCGCGACACCGTCGGTGTCCGCATCGACCGCAAGCGCCGGCAGGCCGTCTCCGTCCTGCTCAAGGCCATCGGTTGGTCCGCCGAGCGCATCCGTGAGAAGTTCGGCTGGTCCGAGCTCATGATGACGACGCTCGAGAAGGACCACATCGCCGGCCAGGACGAGGCCCTGCTAGACATCTACCGCAAGCTCCGCCCCGGCGAGCCGCCGACGCGTGAGAACGCGCAGACCCTCCTCGACAACCTCTTCTTCAACCCGAAGCGATACGACGTCGCCAAGGTCGGTCGATACAAGTTCAACAAGAAGCTCGAGTTGGACCTCCCGATCAACCAGGGTGTGCTGACGGAAGAGGACGTCGTCGCCACGGTCGAGTACCTCTGCCGCCTGCACACGGGCGAAGAGGGCTACGAGGCCGACGACATCGACCACTTCGGCAACCGGCGCCTGCGCACGGTCGGCGAGCTCATCCAGAACCAGGTCCGCGTCGGCCTGTCCCGGATGGAGCGCGTCGTCCGCGAGCGCATGACGACGCAGGACGTCGAGGCGATCACGCCCCAGACCCTGATCAACATCCGTCCCGTCGTGGCGGCGATCAAGGAGTTCTTCGGCACGTCGCAGCTGTCGCAGTTCATGGACCAGACCAACCCCCTCGCGGGCCTGACCCACCGCCGGCGCCTCAGCGCGCTCGGCCCGGGCGGTCTGTCGCGTGAGCGGGCTGGCTTCGAGGTCCGCGACGTGCACCCGTCGCACTACGGCCGCATGTGCCCGATCGAGACCCCTGAAGGTCCCAACATCGGTCTCATCGGCGCGCTCTCGACGTTCGCGCGGGTCAACCCGTTCGGCTTCGTCGAGACGCCGTACCGGAAGGTTGTCGACGGCCGGGTCACCGACCAGATCGACTACCTGACCGCCGACGAGGAGGACCGGTTCGTCAAGGCGCAGGCCAACGCTCCGCTCAAGAGCGACGGCAACTTCGCCGAGGACCGCATCCTCGTCCGCCGGAAGGGCGGTGAGGTCGACAACGTCCCCGCCGACCAGGTCGACTACATGGACGTGTCGCCGCGGCAGATGACCTCGGTCGCCACCGCGATGATCCCGTTCCTCGAGCACGACGACGCCAACCGTGCACTCATGGGCGCCAACATGCAGCGCCAGGCGGTGCCGCTGGTCAAGGCCGAGGCCCCGCTCGTCGGCACCGGCATGGAGTACCGTGCCGCCGTCGACGCCGGTGACGTGGTCGTGGCCGAGGTCGCCGGCGTGGTCGAGGACATGTGCGCCGACTACGTCACGATCCACCAGGACGACGGCCACCGCCGGACCTACCTGCTGCACAAGTTCCGCCGCTCCAACTCCGGCTCCTGCGTCAACCAGAAGCCGGTGATCTTCGAGGGCGACCGGGTCGAGGCGGGGCAGGTCATCGCCGACGGTCCGTGCACCGACGAGGGCGAGATGGCGCTCGGGCGCAACCTGCTCGTGGCGTTCATGCCCTGGGAGGGTCACAACTACGAAGACGCCATCATCCTGTCCCAGAAGCTGGTGCAGAACGACGTCCTCACCTCGATCCACATCGAGGAGCACGAGGTCGACGCGCGCGACACCAAGCTGGGGCCGGAGGAGATCACCCGCGACATCCCGAACGTCAGCGAGGAGATGCTCGCCGACCTCGACGAGCGGGGGATCATCCGGATCGGCGCCGAGGTCGTGACCGGCGACATCCTGGTCGGCAAGGTCACCCCCAAGGGTGAGACCGAGCTGACCCCGGAGGAGCGCCTGCTCCGCGCGATCTTCGGCGAGAAGGCCCGCGAGGTGCGCGACACCAGCCTCAAGGTGCCGCACGGCGAGACCGGCACGGTCATCGGCGTGCGCACGTTCAGCCGGGAGGACGGCGACGAACTGTCCCCGGGCGTCAACGAGCTGGTGCGCGTCTACGTGGCCCAGAAGCGGAAGATCCAGGACGGCGACAAGCTCGCCGGCCGCCACGGCAACAAGGGCGTCATCTCGAAGATCCTCCCGGTCGAGGACATGCCGTTCCTCGAGGACGGCACCCCGGTCGACATCGTGCTCAACCCGCTCGGCGTGCCGAGCCGGATGAACATCGGCCAGGTCCTGGAGACCCACCTGGGGTGGGTGGCCAAGACAGGTTGGAAGATCGACGGTGACGACACCGAGTGGAAGCGGGCGCTGAAGGCCATCAACGCGGGGGAGTCCGAGCCGGACACCAACGTCGCGACCCCGGTCTTCGACGGCGCCAAGGAGGAAGAGATCGCCGGCCTGATGAGCAGCACGCTGCCCAACCGGGACGGCAACCAGCTCATCGGTGCCAGCGGCAAGGCGCGGCTGTTCGACGGCCGCTCCGGTGAGCCGCTGCCGGACCCGATCGCGGTGGGCTACATCTACATCCTCAAGCTCAACCACCTGGTGGACGACAAGATCCACGCCCGTTCCACCGGCCCGTACTCGATGATCACGCAGCAGCCGCTGGGTGGTAAGGCGCAGTTCGGTGGTCAGCGCTTCGGTGAGATGGAGTGCTGGGCGATGCAGGCCTACGGCGCCGCCTACGCGCTGCAGGAGCTGCTGACGATCAAGTCCGACGACGTCCTCGGACGCGTCAAGGTCTACGAGGCGATCGTCAAGGGCGAGAACATCCCGGAGCCGGGCATCCCGGAGTCCTTCAAGGTGCTCCTCAAGGAGCTGCAGTCGCTGTGCCTGAACGTCGAGGTGCTCTCCAGCGACGGCGTGGCCCTCGAGATGCGCGAGACGGACGACGAGGTGTTCCGCGCCGCCGAGGAACTCGGCATCGACCTCTCCCGGCGTGAGCCGAGCAGCGTCGAGGAAGTTTGATCCGTGGGCGGGCGCCCCGCGAAGGCGCCCGCTCCACGACCTAGCAATTACCCGAGCAACTGAATCGTGAGGACATAGACGAAGTGCTCGACGTCAACTACTTCGACGAACTGCGCATCGGTCTGGCCACTGCCGACGACATCCGCCAGTGGTCGCATGGCGAGGTCAAGAAGCCCGAGACGATCAACTACCGCACCCTGAAGCCGGAGAAGGACGGGCTCTTCTGCGAGAAGATCTTCGGTCCGACCCGGGACTGGGAGTGCTACTGCGGCAAGTACAAGCGGGTCCGGTTCAAGGGCATCATCTGTGAGCGCTGCGGCGTCGAGGTGACCCGGGCCAAGGTCCGCCGCGAGCGCATGGGCCACATCGAGCTCGCCGCCCCGGTCACGCACATCTGGTACTTCAAGGGCGTGCCCAGCCGGCTCGGCTACCTGCTCGACCTGGCGCCGAAGGACCTCGAGAAGATCATCTACTTCGCGTCGTACGTGATCACGAGCGTCGACAAGGAGGCCCGCCACCGCGACCTCGCCACCCTCGAGAACGAGGTCTCGGCGGAGAAGCGCCAGGCGGAGAACGCCCGCGACTCGGAGATCGAGAAGCGCGCCGCCAAGCTGGAGCAGGACCTGGCCGAGCTCGAGGCCGAGGGCGCGAAGGCCGACGTGCGCCGCAAGGTCAAGGAGTCCGGCGAGCGCGAGATGCGCCAGATGCGGGACCGCGCGCAGCGTGAGATCGACCGTCTCGACGAGGTCATGGACACGTTCCGCAAGCTGGACCGCAAGAACCTCATCACCGACGAGCTGCTCTACCGCGAGCTGCGCGACCGGTTCGGTGAGTACTTCACCGGCGCCATGGGTGCCGAGGCGATCAAGGCGCTGCTGGAGAACCTGGACCTCGACGACGAGGCCGAGTCGCTGCGCGAGACCATCCGCAGCGGCAAGGGCCAGCGCAAGATCCGGGCCCTCAAGCGGCTCAAGGTCGTCGCGGCGTTCCTCAACACCGCCAACTCGCCGCTGGGCATGGTCCTGGACTGCGTCCCGGTCATCCCGCCGGACCTGCGTCCGATGGTGCAGCTCGACGGTGGCCGGTTCGCCACCAGCGACCTCAACGACCTGTACCGGCGCGTGATCAACCGCAACAACCGGCTCAAGCGCCTGATCGACCTGGGTGCCCCGGAGATCATCGTCAACAACGAGAAGCGGATGCTGCAGGAGGCCGTCGACGCGCTGTTCGACAACGGCCGCCGCGGTCGTCCCGTCACCGGCCCGGGCAACCGGCCGCTGAAGTCGCTGTCCGACATGCTCAAGGGCAAGCAGGGTCGCTTCCGTCAGAACCTGCTGGGCAAGCGCGTCGACTACTCCGGCCGTTCGGTCATCGTCGTCGGCCCGCAGCTCAAGCTGCACCAGTGCGGCCTGCCGAAGCAGATGGCGCTGGAGCTGTTCAAGCCGTTCGTGATGAAGCGCCTGGTGGACCTCAACCACGCGCAGAACATCAAGTCGGCCAAGCGCATGGTCGAGCGTCAGCGTCCGGTCGTGTGGGACGTGCTGGAGGAGGTCATCGCGGAGCACCCGGTGCTGCTCAACCGCGCGCCGACCCTGCACCGCCTGGGCATCCAGGCCTTCGAGCCGCAGCTGGTCGAGGGCAAGGCCATCCAGATCCACCCGCTCGTCTGCACCGCCTTCAACGCCGACTTCGACGGCGACCAGATGGCCGTGCACGTGCCGCTGTCCGCGGAGGCGCAGGCCGAGGCCCGCATCCTCATGCTGTCCAGCAACAACATCCTCAAGCCGGCCGACGGCAAGCCGGTCACCATGCCCACCCAGGACATGGTCATCGGCCTGTACCACCTGACGCACATCCAGAAGGGCCTGACGGGCGAGGGGCGCACCTTCAGCTCCGACGCCGAGGCGCGGATGGCGTTCGACAACGGCGAGCTGCACCTGCAGGCACCGGTGAAGATCCGGCTCCGGGGCATCATCGGGGTCGACAACGGCGCCTCCGGCCAGCCGTGGGAGGCCCCCGAGGGCTGGCAGTCCGGCGACACGGTCACGGTCGAGACGACCCTCGGCCGGGTGCTCTTCAACGAGACGCTCCCGGTGGGGTACCGCTTCGTCAACTACGAGATCCGCAAGGGTCAGCTGTCGGCGATCGTCAACGACCTCGCCGAGCGCTTCCCGAAGGTCTCCCTCGCGGCGACCCTGGACGCGCTCAAGCTGGCCGGCTTCCACTGGGCCACCTGGTCCGGCGTCACCATCGGCATGGAAGACGTCATCCAGCCGCCTCGCAAGCGCGAGATCCTCGAGCGCTACGAGAAGGAGGCCGAGCGGATCGACAAGCAGTACCAGCGCGGTCTCATGACGGCCGAGGAGCGCCGCGGCGAGCTCATCGAGATCTGGACCAAGGCGACCGGTGAGGTCGCCAAGGAGATGGAAAGCGCGCTGCCGCAGGAGAACCCGCTGTGGAAGATGATCAACTCGGGCGCCCGCGGTAACCTGCTCCAGCTCCGCCAGATCGCCGCGATCCGTGGCCTGGTGGCCAACCCGAAGGGTGAGATCATCCCGCGGCCGATCAAGGCCAGCTACCGGGAGGGTCTGTCCGTGCTGGAGTACTTCATCTCCACGCACGGTGCCCGTAAGGGTCTGGCCGACACCGCGCTGCGGACCGCCGACTCGGGTTACCTGACCCGTCGTCTGGTCGACGTGTCGCAGGACGTCATCATCCGCGAGGAGGACTGCGGCACCGACCGCGCCATCCCGATGACGGTCGGCGAGCTGCACGACGGCGTCATGCGCATCCACCAGCACGCGGAGACGGGCGTGCACGCCCGTACCCTCGCCGACGACGTCCGTGACAAGGACGGCAAGCTCGTCGCCGAGCGTGGCACGGACATCAACTCGATCACGGTCGACCTGCTGGTCGCCGCCGGGACCGAGACCGTCCGCGTCCGTAGCGTGCTCACCTGCGAGTCGAAGCTCGGCGTCTGCGGCGCCTGCTACGGCCGGTCGCTGCCCACGGGCAAGACCGTCGACGTCGGCGAGGCGGTCGGCATCATCGCCGCCCAGTCGATCGGTGAGCCGGGCACGCAGCTGACGATGCGTACCTTCCACACCGGTGGTGTCGCGGGTGAGGACATCACCCAGGGTCTGCCCCGTGTGCAGGAGATCTTCGAGGCCCGCGTGCCGAAGGGTAAGGCGCCCATCGCCGACACCCCCGGTCGCGTGCGCATCGAAGACGGCGAGCGGATGCGGAAGATCATCATCGTGCCGGACGACGGCAGCGAGGAGATCGTCCACGACAAGCTCAGCCGGCGCGTCAAGCTGCGCTACCAGGACGGCGAGCACGTCGAGGTCGGTGAGAAGCTCACCGAGGGCACGATCGACCCGCACGAGCTGCTGCGCATCATGGGTCCCCGGGCGGTCCAGGTCCACCTGACGTCCGAGGTCCAGGAGGTGTACCGCTCGCAGGGCGTGCTCATCCACGACAAGCACATCGAGATCATCATCCGGCAGATGCTCAAGCGGGTCACGGTCATCGACTCCGGCTCCACCGAGTTCCTGCCCGGTGTGCTGGTCGACCGTGCGCTCTTCGAGGCGGAGAACCGTCGCGTCGTCGCCGAAGGCGGCGAGCCGGCGGCCGGCCGTCCCGTGCTCATGGGTATCACCAAGGCGTCCCTCGCGACGGAGTCGTGGCTGTCCGCGGCCTCGTTCCAGGAGACGACCCGGGTGCTGACCGACGCGGCGATCCACGCGCGCAGCGACTCGCTGATCGGTCTGAAGGAGAACGTCATCATCGGCAAGCTCATCCCGGCCGGTACGGGCATCAGCAAGTACCGCAGCATCCGGGTCGAGCCGACCGAGGAGGCGAAGGCGAAGGTCTACTCGATGACCGGCTACCCGGAGGCCGACTACGGCTTCGGCCCGGCCAGCGGGCAGGCGGTCCCCCTGGACGACTTCGACCTGGGCTCCTTCCGCTAAGCACCACCGGACGACGAAGAGGGCGGGGACCCCACGGGGCCCCGCCCTCTTCCCGTGGACCGGATAGGCTCGGGTGGTGACGTCCTCGACGCGCCATCCGCTCGACCCCGACCCGGTCCGCGCCACCAAGGCCTCGGCCGTGTTCGGGCTGGGCCTGCTGTCGGTGGTGACCGGGCCGTTCCTCGGCGGGGCGATCCCGGCGACCCTGGCGCTGCTGATGGCCCGGCAGTCGCACCGCGAGCTGGTGGCCGCGGAGGGCTTCCTGCTGGGCGCCAGGAGGCTCCGCAACGGCGTGCGGCTCGCCTGGACCGGCATCGTGCTGTCGATCGCCACGCTGGTCGTCCTGGCGATCCTGGGCCTGCTGGCCTATGCCCGGGGCCGCGGCACGGACTTCGACCCGCTGGTGAACTGACGTGACCTACCCCTACCAACAGCAGCCGCCCCACCAGCACCAGCAGCCCTACCAGCACCAGCCGCCGGCCCAGCCCGTCGCGCAGCAGGGCATGCGGATCGACGTCGTCCAGGGGACCCCCTTCGGGGTGGCCTACCCCCTCGTTCAGGCGACCCCGAGCGGCCCCGCCATCGGCAGCCTCGTCGCCGGCATCGCATCGGTCTTCGTCGGCCTGTTCGTGGGCTGCCTCGGCCTGCTCGGCGCGCCCGAGGGGTGGGGCCCGCTCGCCGGCGGCGCGTTCACCGTGCTGGCCGTGTTCCTCGGCCTCGGCGCGATCGGCCTCGGCGTCTTCGGCATGCGCCAGGTCCGCCAGGCGGGCCGGCTGGTCAGCGGCCGCGGGATGGCGATCACCGGGGTGGTGCTGGGCTCCACCGGCGCGGGCGTCGGCGTGCTGTCCCTGCTGCTGGCCTTTGTGGCCGCGGCCACCTCCACGAGCCCATGAGGGCCCGTGAGCGCCCGCGAGAGCGCCCCCGACCGGCCCTGACCGGCCCCGACGCCGAGAACGCGACCCCCGGGACGGACGGATCAGACACCAGGTACTCTTGGTGTGAAGAGTGTTCCGTCATGGGGCCGAGCCGTCGATTTTGACCAGCGTCCTCACGGTGGGTACTCTTTCCCCTCGTGCCCGGCTTTGCCGGGCAACTCGTGCGTGCGTCCACAACGGCCCGCCTCCGCGGGTTGAGGGTGGACGCAAACCGCGAAACCCGGTTGGCACTTCTTGGACCGGGTTCGCGCGGCGGGCGACACGCCCGACCGCGGGTGCCGGTCACGCCGTGGAGACAGCGAAGAAGAAGACGTGCGGCCGCGAGGCCGAAGGGAGACAGGCCCAGTGCCTACGATCCAGCAGCTGGTCCGCAAGGGCCGCCAGGCGAAGCTGAGCAAGACCAAGACGCCGGCGCTCAAGGGCAGCCCGCAGCGGCGTGGCGTCTGCACGCGTGTGTACACCACCACGCCGAAGAAGCCGAACTCGGCCCTGCGCAAGGTGGCCCGCGTGCGACTGAGCAACGGTATCGAGGTGACGGCCTACATCCCCGGTGTCGGTCACAACCTTCAGGAGCACTCGATCGTGCTGGTCCGTGGTGGCCGTGTGAAGGACCTCCCCGGCGTCCGGTACAAGATCATTCGTGGTTCGCTGGACACCCAGGGTGTCCGCAACCGCAAGCAGGCTCGCAGCCGGTACGGCGCGAAGAAGGAGAAGAGCTGACATGCCGCGTAAAGGCCCCGCGCCGCGCCGGCCCCTGGTGGCGGACCCGGTCTACAACTCCCTGCTCGTCACCCAGCTGATCAACAAGATCCTGGTCGAGGGCAAGCGTCAGCTCGCCGAGCGCGTTGTCTACAGCGCTCTCGAGGGTTGCCGGGAGAAGTCGGGCACGGACCCCGTCGTCACGCTGAAGCGCGCGATGGACAACGTCAAGCCGACCCTCGAGGTCCGCAGCCGCCGCGTCGGTGGCGCGACCTACCAGGTGCCGGTCGAGGTGCGCCCTCCCCGGGCGACGACGTTGGGCCTGCGCTGGCTGGTCACCTACTCGCGCGCCCGTCGTGAGAAGACCATGGTGGAGCGGCTCATGAACGAGCTGCTCGACGCCAGCAACGGGCTCGGTGCTTCGGTGAAGCGCCGCGAGGACACCCACAAGATGGCGGAGTCCAACAAGGCCTTCGCGCACTACCGCTGGTAAGCGACGCTTTACCAAGCAATCCGACGAGAGCGAAGTAGGGATTCGAAGTGGCTGCCGTAGACGCTGCCCTCGCCAAGGTCCGCAATATCGGCATCATGGCGCACATCGACGCCGGTAAGACGACGACGACCGAGCGCATCCTCTTCTACACCGGTATCACGTACAAGATCGGTGAGGTCCACGAGGGCGCAGCCGTCATGGACTGGATGGAGCAGGAGCAGGAGCGGGGCATCACCATCACCTCCGCCGCCACGAAGTGCGAGTGGAAGGGCCACGTCATCCAGATCATCGACACGCCCGGCCACGTCGACTTCACGGTCGAGGTCGAGCGGTCGCTGCGGGTCCTGGACGGTGCCGTGGCGGTCTACGACGGCGTCGCCGGCGTGGAGCCGCAGACCGAGAACGTCTGGCGGCAGGCCGACAAGTACAACGTCCCGCGTATGTGCTTCGTCAACAAGCTGGACCGCACCGGTGCCGACTTCTTCCGCTGCGTGCAGATGATGGTCGACCGGCTCAACGCGACCCCGCTGGTGCTGCAGATCCCGATCGGTCTGGAAGGCGACCACATCGGCGTCGTCGACCTGCTGGAGATGCGCGCGCTGACGTGGCGCGGCGAGACCCAGAAGGGTGAGGACTACGCCATCGAGGAGATCCCCGCGGATCTCGTCGACCAGGCCAACGAGTACCGGGACAAGCTCCTGGAGACGCTGTCCGAGACCGACGACGACATCATGGTCCGCTACCTGGACGGTGAGACGTTCGACGTCAAGGAGCTCAAGGCCGCGATCCGCCGGGCGACCATCGCCGGCAAGCTCAACCCGGTCGTCTGCGGTTCGGCGTTCAAGAACAAGGGCGTCCAGCCCATGCTCGACGCCGTCGTGGAGTTCCTGCCGTCGCCGCTGGACATCCCGGCCGTCGAGGGCGTGGCGACCGACGGCGAGACGCCGCTGCTGCGCAAGCCGTCCAACAGCGAGCCGTTCTCCGGCCTGGCCTTCAAGATCCAGACGGACAAGCACCTCGGCAAGCTCACCTACGTGCGCATCTACTCCGGCACGCTCGAGTCCGGCTCCCAGGTGGTCAACTCCACCAAGGACCGCAAGGAGCGGATCGGCAAGATCTACCAGATGCACGCGAACAAGCGTGAGGAGCGCCCAAGCGCTCAGGCGGGTGACATCATCGCCGTGCAGGGTCTCAAGCAGACCACCACGGGTGACACCCTCTGCGACCCGGCCCACCCGGTCATCCTCGAGTCGATGACCTTCCCGGAGCCGGTCATCCAGGTCGCCATCGAGCCGAAGAGCAAGGCCGACCAGGAGAAGCTGGGCACCGCCATCCAGCGGCTGGCCGAGGAGGACCCGACCTTCCGCGTCAAGAACGACGAGGAGACCGGGCAGACCATCATCGCCGGCATGGGCGAGCTGCACCTGGACATCCTGGTCGACCGGATGCGCCGCGAGTTCAGCGTCGAGGCCAACATCGGCAAGCCGCAGGTGGCCTACCGCGAGACCATCAAGGGCATCGTCGACAAGATCGACTATGTGCACAAGAAGCAGACCGGTGGCTCGGGTCAGTACGCGAAGGTCATCGTCAAGCTCGAGCCGCTCGAGGTGACGGCGGACGGCCCGACGTACGAGTTCGTCAACGCGGTCTCGGGCGGTCGCATCCCGAAGGAGTTCATCCCTTCGGTCGACGCCGGCGCCCAGGACGCGATGCAGTACGGCGTGCTCGCGGGCTACCCGATGGTGGGCGTGAAGCTGACGCTGCTCGACGGGCAGTACCACGAGGTCGACTCGTCGGAAATGGCGTTCAAGATCGCTGGTTCGATGGTGATGAAGGAGGCGGCCCGCAAGGCTACCCCCGCTCTCCTCGAGCCGTTGATGGCCGTCGAGGTCACCACCCCGGAAGAGAACATGGGTGACGTGATCGGCGACCTCAACTCCCGGCGTGGCACCATCCAGGCGATGGAGGAGCGTGGCGGTGCCCGTGTCGTCCGCGCCACGGTGCCGTTGTCGGAGATGTTCGGCTACGTCGGCGACCTGCGGTCGAAGACCCAGGGCCGGGCGAGCTACTCGATGCAGTTCGACTCCTACGCCGAGGTTCCCGCGAACGTCGCCAAGGAGATCATCGCGAAGGCGACCGGGGAGTAGTTCCCGGTCCGCGGCCGCGAGGCTGCATCAGCGGGCCTGAAGGCTTCAGCCGCCAGACCCAAGTCGACAGGGTGCGTCGACGCTTCAGGCGTCGACGCACCGCGAACCAGAAGTCCACAGGAGGACACCAGTGGCGAAGGCGAAGTTCGAGCGGACTAAGCCGCACGTCAACATCGGCACCATCGGTCACATCGACCACGGGAAGACGACGCTGACGGCGGCCATTACCAAGGTGCTCCACGACCGCATGCCGGACGTGAACCCCTACACCCCGTTCGACGAGATCGACAAGGCGCCGGAGGAGAAGGCCCGCGGCATCACGATCTCGATCGCGCACGTCGAGTACCAGACCGAAGCCCGGCACTACGCCCACGTTGACTGCCCGGGCCACGCCGACTACATCAAGAACATGATCACCGGTGCCGCGCAGATGGACGGCGCGATCCTGGTGGTCGCGGCGACCGACGGCCCGATGCCGCAGACCCGCGAGCACGTGCTGCTGGCCCGCCAGGTCGGCGTCCCCTACATCGTGGTGGCGCTGAACAAGAGCGACATGGTCGAGGACGAGGAGCTCCTGGAGCTCGTCGAGCTCGAGGTCCGTGAGCTCCTGTCGAGCCAGGAGTTCCCCGGCGACGACGCGCCGGTCGTGCGCGTCTCGGCCCTGAAGGCCCTCGAGGGCGACCCGAAGTGGTCGGACGCCCTCATGGAGCTCATGGGCGCCGTGGACAGCGCGATCCCGCAGCCCGAGCGTGAGACCGAGAAGCCGTTCCTCATGCCCGTCGAGGACGTCTTCACGATCACCGGTCGTGGCACCGTCGTCACCGGTCGTGTCGAGCGTGGCATCCTCAAGCCGAACGAGGAAGTCGAGATCGTCGGCATCAAGGCCAAGTCGATGAAGACCACCTGCACCGCCATCGAGATGTTCCGCAAGATCCTCGACGAGGCGCGCGCCGGTGAGAACGTCGGCCTGCTCCTGCGTGGTATCAAGCGCGAGGACGTCGAGCGCGGCATGGTCGTGGTGAAGCCGGGTAGCAACACCCCGCACACCGAGTTCGAGGCGACCGTCTACATCCTCTCCAAGGAGGAGGGTGGCCGGCACACCCCGTTCTTCCAGAACTACCGTCCGCAGTTCTACTTCCGCACCACGGACGTCACCGGCGTCGTCACGCTGCCCGAGGGCACCGAGATGGTCATGCCCGGCGACAACACCGGCATGACCGTGCAGCTCATCCAGCCGATCGCCATGGAGGAGAACCTCCGCTTCGCGATCCGCGAGGGTGGCCGCACCGTCGGCGCCGGCCGTGTGACGAAGATCCTCAAGTAAGGACCTGAAGCACCCCGATTTCACTTTGTCGCAAGTCATGCGGCATAATGGTCGGGTTGCGTCGCGGGGCGGTCGAGACTGCTCTATATCCAGCTGTCACGCCATATCGGCAGCTCTGAGAAGTCTCGACCGCTTCCGCGCGGCGTCAGTCCAAGCGGCTGGCGCTCACCTCCGCGAACCGGGCGTGGCACGCCCTGGGGTAGGTCTCCTGAGCCACCAGCGGTCCTGCGAAGGACGTCGGCGGCGGAGCCTGGCCCTTGGCCGCGACACGCCCGACCGCGGGGGTCGGACAAACCAAATAGGCGGCACCGGACCCTTCGGGGTTCCGCGAGGTCGAGAGACCTCGCATGAGAGAGGGAACTGAAGCCACCATGGCGGGACAGAAGATCCGCATCCGGCTCAAGGCCTACGACCACGAGGTCGTCGACTCCTCGGCGCGGAAGATCGTCGAGACGGTCACGCGCACCGGGGCTCAGGTCGCTGGGCCGGTGCCGCTGCCCACTGAGATCAACCGCTACTGCGTGATCCGCTCGCCGCACAAGTACAAGGACTCGCGCGAGCACTTCGAGATGCGCACGCACAAGCGTCTGATCGACATCATCGACCCGACCCCGAAGACGGTTGACTCGCTCATGCGGCTCGACCTGCCGGCTGGTGTCGACATCGAGATCAAGCTGTAGGGACCGGACTTATGGACAGGCAAGTCAAGGGCATCCTGGGTGAGAAGCTCGGCATGACCCAGATCTGGGACAACGGCAAGGTCGTCCCGGTGACTGTGGTGCAGGCCGGCCCGTGCGTCGTGACCCAGGTGCGCACGGCTGACAACGACGGCTACTCCGCGGTCCAGCTCGCGTGGGGCCAGATCGACCCGCGCAAGGTCAACAAGCCGCGGTCGGGCCACTTCGCCAAGGCGGACGTCGCTCCCCGTCGGCACGTCGTCGAGCTGCGGACCTCCGACGCCGGCGAATACTCGCTCGGCCAGGAGATCACCGCGGACCTCTTCGCCGCCGGCCAGCGGATCGACGTCACCGGCCGGACCAAGGGCAAGGGCTACGCCGGTGTCATGAAGCGGCACGGCTTCCACGGCCTCCGCGCGAGCCACGGTGTCGAGCGCAAGCACCGCTCGCCCGGCTCCATCGGCGCCTGCGCGACCCCGGGTCGCGTCTTCAAGGGCGTGAAGATGGCCGGTCGCATGGGTGGGGCGCGCTTCACCGTGCAGAACCTGACCGTCCAGGCGGTCGAGCTGGAGCAGGGCCTGATCCTCATCAAGGGTGCGGTCCCCGGTCCGAAGGGCAGCCTCGTGCTGCTGCGGAGTGCCGCCAAGGTCGCGGTGAAGGCGCAGAAAGGTGGGATCACCAAGTGACCACCGTTGACATCAAGACGGCAGACGGCGCCACCAACGGCACCGTTGAGCTGCCGGACGACATCTTCGACGCGCAGGCCAGCATCCCGCTGCTGCACCAGGTCGTCGTCGCGCAGCTCGCCGCGGCCCGCCAGGGCACGCACAAGGTCAAGACCCGCGGGGAGGTGTCCGGCGGCGGCAAGAAGCCCTACAAGCAGAAGGGCACCGGCCGTGCCCGCCAGGGCTCGATCCGCGCGCCGCAGTTCACCGGCGGTGGCGTCACGCACGGCCCCGTGCCGCGTGACTACACCCAGCGGGTGAACAAGAAGATGAAGGCCGCCGCCCTGCGTGGCGCGCTCTCCGACCGGGCCCGCGAGGGTCGCATCCACGTCGTGGAGAACTTCATCAACGGCGACACCCCGAAGACCAAGGACGCCCTGAAGGTGCTGCGCGGCATCACCGACGCGCGCCGGGTCCTCGTGGTCCTCCCGCGCGACGACGAGGCCAACTGGCTGAGCCTGCGCAACGAGCAGTCGGTGCACCTCCTGGTCGCCGACCAGCTCAACACGCACGACGTGCTCCTCGCCGACCAGGTCATCTTCACGACCGCGGCGCTGGACGAGTTCCTCGGCGTGCCGGCCGCCGGCGCTGCCGACGCCGCCGAGACCACCGAGGAGGCCTGATCATGGCGACGATCGCCGATCCACGCGACGTGATCATCCAGCCGGTGGTCTCTGAGAAGAGCTACAGCGAGCTCAACCGCAACTGGTACACGTTCCTGGTGCACCCGGACGCGAACAAGACCGAGATCAAGATCGCGATTCAGCAGATCTTCAACGTCCGCGTCCTGTCGGTCAACACCATCAACCGCGAAGGCAAGCGCAAGCGGACCCGCACTGGCTGGGGCAAGCGCAAGGACACGAAGCGGGCGATGGTCAAGCTCGCCGACGGTGACCGGATCGAAGCCTTCGGCGGACCGGTCAGCTGAGGGGTATAGACGATGGCTATCCGTAAATACAAGCCGACGACCCCGGGTCGTCGTGGTTCGAGCGTCGCCGACTTCGCCGAGATCACCCGATCGACGCCCGAGAAGTCGCTCCTCGTTCCGCTGCCCAGCAAGGGCGGACGCAACGTCCACGGCCGCGTCACCGCGCGCCACCAGGGCGGCGGCCACAAGCGTCAGTACCGGCTGATCGACTTCCGCCGGGCGGACAAGGACGGCATCCCCGCCAAGGTCGCGCACATCGAGTACGACCCCAACCGCACCGCGCGCATCGCGCTGCTGCACTACGCCGACGGCGAGAAGCGGTACATCATCGCGCCGAAGGACCTGAAGCAGGGCGACCGCGTCGAGGCCGGGGCCGGCGCCGACATCAAGCCGGGCAACAACCTCCCGCTGCGCAACATCCCGGTCGGCACCACCGTGCACGCGGTGGAGCTGCGCCCGGGCGGCGGCGCGAAGCTGGCCCGCTCGGCCGGCGTGGGCATCCAGCTGCTGGGCCGTGAGGGCCAGTACGCGACGCTGCGCATGCCGTCCGGCGAGATCCGGCGCGTCGAGGTCACCTGCCGGGCGACCGTCGGCGAGATCGGCAACGCCGACCAGTCGAACATCAACTGGGGCAAGGCCGGCCGCATGCGCTGGAAGGGCAAGCGCCCGACCGTCCGTGGTGTCGCCATGAACCCCATCGACCACCCGCACGGTGGTGGTGAGGGTAAGACCTCGGGTGGTCGCCACCCGGTCAACCCGAAGGGCAAGCCGGAGGGCCGCACGCGGCGCAAGGGCCAGCCGAGCGACCGACTCATCGTCCGTAGGCGTTACGCCACCCGGAAGCGCGGCTAAGGAGCCTGAGCAATGCCTCGCAGCCTCAAGAAGGGCCCGTTCGTCGACGACCACCTCATCAAGAAGGTGGAAGTCCAGAACGCCAAGAACTCCAAGAACGTCATCAAGACCTGGTCGCGCCGGTCGACGATCATCCCCGACATGCTCGGGCACACGATCGCCGTCCACGACGGGCGTAAGCACGTTCCCGTCTTCGTGACGGAGGCGATGGTCGGGCACAAGCTCGGCGAGTTCGCGCTGACCCGCACGTTCAAGGGTCACGAGAAGGACGACCGGAAGAGCCGCCGCCGCTAAGGCAGCCAACTAAAGGGGATTTCCCAATGCCAACGAAAGCAGCGGCGGCGCTGCCCGGTGCCCGGGCGATCGCGCGCCATGTGCGCGTGTCGCCCATGAAGGCCCGCCGGGTGGTGAACCTCGTCCGCGGCCTGCCCGCGCGCGACGCACTGACGGTGCTGCAGTTCGCCCCGCAGTCGGCGAGCGAGCCGGTCTACAAGGTGCTGGCGAGCGCCATCGCCAACGCAGAGAACAACGAGCGGCTCGACCCGGACTCGCTCCTGGTCGCCGAGGCGTACGTCGACGAGGGCCCGACGCTCAAGCGGTTCCGTCCGCGGGCGCAGGGTCGCGCGTACCGGATCCGCAAGCGGACCAGCCACATCACCATCGTGGTCGAGAGTGTCCCCGCCGCCCAGGCCCGCGCGGCCAAGGCCGGCGTGGCGAAGGCGACCAAGGCGGCGAAGGCCGTGACGCCGGAGACCGACGAGACCGACGAGGTCGAGGCGCCCGTGGCGAAGAAGGCCGCTCCGGCGAAGAAGGCCACGAAGGCGACGCCGAAGGCTGACGCCGAGGAAGGGACCGAGTAATGGGTCAGAAGGTTCACCCGCACGGGTTCCGGCTCGGCATCAGCACCGACTGGAAGTCCCGCTGGTACGCCGACAAGCTCTACAAGGACTACATCGCCGAGGACGTCAAGATCCGTCGGATGATGTCCAAGGGCCTTGAGCGCGCCGGCATCGCCAAGGTCGACATCGAGCGCACCCGCGACCGGGTCCGCGTGGACATCCACACGGCCCGCCCGGGCATCGTCATCGGCCGCAAGGGCGCCGAGGCCGACCGCATCCGCAACGAGCTCGAGAAGCTGACCGGCAAGCAGGTGCAGCTCAACATCCTTGAGGTGAAGAGCCCCGAGTCGGACGCGCAGCTCGTCGCGCAGGGCGTGGCCGAGCAGCTGTCCAGCCGGGTCAGCTTCCGCCGTGCGATGCGCAAGGCGATGCAGTCCGCGATGAAGAACACGCTCGTCAAGGGCATCCGGGTGCAGGTCTCCGGCCGCCTCGGCGGCGCCGAGATGAGCCGCACGGAGTTCTACCGTGAGGGTCGTGTTCCGCTGCACTCGCTGCGGGCCAACATCGAGTACGGCTTCTTCGAGGCCCGTACCACCTTCGGCCGCATCGGCGTGAAGGTCTGGATCTACAAGGGCGACGCCGTCCCGGGTCGCGAGGCGCCGGCCGAGGCCGCCGCTCCGCGCGGTGGCCGTCGCGAGCGCACCGACCGGCCCGAGCGGCCGCGTCGCGGGCGCTCCGGCTCCTCCGGCACGACCGCCGGTGGCACCGAGGCCGGCCGGGCCGCCGCTGCGGCGCAGGCCGCCGAGGTGACGCCCGACGCGGCCCCGGCGGAGTCCGCTCCGGCAGAGACGCCTCAGGAGGGCTGACGAATGCTGATCCCTCGTAAGCCCCCGAAGGGCTTCCGCAAGCCGCACCACCCGGACCGTCACGGTCCGGCCAAGGGCGGCACCCGCGTGGTCTTCGGTGAGTTCGGTATCCAGGCCCTCGAGCCCGCGTACATCACGAACCGCCAGATCGAGGCGGCCCGTATCGCCATGACCCGGCACATCCGTCGTGGCGGCAAGGTCTGGATCACGATCTTCCCGGACCGCTCCATCACCAAGAAGCCGGCCGAGACCCGCATGGGTTCCGGCAAGGGCTCCCCCGAGTGGTGGGTGGCCAACATCAAGCCGGGCCGGATCCTGTTCGAGATGTCGTTCCCGAACGAGCAGATCGCCCGCGAGGCAATGCGCCGCGCGATCCACAAGCTTCCGTTGAAGTGCCGGATCGTCACGCGTGAAGGGGCTGATGTCTGATGGCCGCCGGAATCAAGGCGACCGAGCTGCGCGAGCTGTCCGACGAGAGTCTGGTCGAGAAGCTCCGGGAAGCGAAGGCGGAGCTGTTCAACCTCCGCGTCCAGTCGGCCACCGGCCAGCTGGACAACCACGGGCGGTTGCAGATCATCCGCAAGGACATCGCCCGGATCTACACGATCATGCGCGAGCGTGAGCTGGGTCTCTCAGCCGCGCCCGACGCTGTGGCTGAGGTGGCATGAGCATGAGCGAGCAGACGACCGAGAGCACCGAGGTGCGCGGCCGCCGCAAGGTCCGCGAGGGCCTCGTGGTCAGCGACAAGATGAACAAGACCGTCGTCGTGGCGGTCGAGGACCAGGTCAAGCACCCGCTGTACGGCAAGGTCATGCGCCGCACCAACAAGCTCAAGGCGCACGACGAGCAGAACGCGTGTGGTATCGGCGACCGGGTGCTGCTCATGGAGACCCGGCCGCTGTCCGCCACCAAGCGCTGGCGGGTCGTGGAGATCCTCGAAAAGGCCAAGTAAGGCCGTCGTTCCGCCAAGCTCGGCACCGGCCCTCGAAGCGCCGGTGCCGAGAACTGGCAGACATTAGGAGACAAGCGTGATTCAGCAGGAGTCGCGGCTGCGCGTCGCCGACAACACGGGTGCCCGGGAGATCCTGTGCATCCGTGTGCTCGGTGGCTCGGGTCGCCGCTATGCAGGCATCGGCGACATCATCGTGGCCACCGTGAAGGACGCCATCCCGGGCGCCGGCGTGAAGAAGGGCGACGTGGTCAAGGCCGTCGTCGTCCGGACCACCAAGGAACGGCGCCGGCCGGACGGGTCCTACATCCGGTTCGACGAGAACGCCGCCGTGATCATCAAGGACGGCGGTGACCCCCGTGGTACCCGCATCTTCGGCCCGGTCGGGCGTGAGCTCCGGGACAAGCGTTTCATGAAGATCATCTCGCTCGCGCCGGAGGTGTTGTAACCATGAAGGTCAAAAAGGGCGACACCGTCCTGGTCATCGCGGGCAAGGACAAGGGCACCCGGGGCAAGGTCCTCACCGCCCTCCCGCGCGAGGACAAGGTCATCGTCGAGGGCGTGAACCGCGTCAAGAAGCACACCCGGATCCGCACCACCCAGCGTGGTTCGAAGACCGGTGGCATCGTGACCCAGGAAGCCGCCATCCACGTGTCCAACGTGATGGTGATCGACTCGGACAACAAGCCGACCCGCGTCGGTGCCCGCATCGACGAGGACGGCGTCAAGACCCGCACGTCGCGTCGCTCCGGTAAGGATCTGTGATGACGACGGTCGACAAGGTGAACCCGCGCCTCAAGCAGCGCTACCGCGACGAGATCGCCGGGAAGCTGCAGGAGCAGTTCAAGTACGCCAACGTGATGCAGATCCCGGGCGTCGTCAAGGTCGTCGTCAACATGGGTGTCGGCGAGGCGGCCCGCGACTCGAAGCTGATCGACGGCGCGGTCCGCGACCTGGCCACGATCACCGGCCAGAAGCCGCAGATCCGTCGCGCCACCAAGTCCATCGCGCAGTTCAAGCTGCGTGAGGGCATGCCGATCGGCGCGAAGGTCACCCTCCGCAACGACCGGATGTGGGAGTTCCTCGACCGGCTGCTGTCGATCGCATTGCCGCGTATCCGCGACTTCCGCGGTCTCGACGGGCGCAAGCTCGACGGCAACGGCAACTACACCTTCGGTCTCACCGAGCAGTCGGTGTTCCACGAGATCGACCAGGACCGCATCGACCGGCCGCGAGGGATGGACATCACCGTGGTCACCACCGCTCGCACGGACGAGGAAGGTCGCGCGCTGCTCAAGCTGCTCGGCTTCCCCTTCCGTGAGAACTAGGGAGAACTGACCAATGGCGAAGAAGGCCCTCATCCTCAAGGCCGCCGCGAAGCCCAAGTTCGCGGTCCGCGCTTACACCCGCTGCCAGCGCTGCGGCCGGCCCAAGGCCGTGTACCGGAAGTTCGGGCTGTGCCGCGTGTGCATCCGTGAGATGGCGCACCGCGGCGAGCTGCCCGGCGTCTCCAAGGCCTCCTGGTAAACCTCCTTCGCCGTAGGCCCGCCCACAGCGGCGAGGAACCGCGGCGAGAAAGGCTGACAAAGCAATGACCATGACCGACCCGATCGCAGACATGCTGACGCGTCTGCGCAACGCCAACCAGGCGTACCACGACCGGGTGTCGATGCCCTACTCGAAGATCAAGGCGAACATCGCCGAGGTGCTCAAGTCCGAGGGCTACGTGTCCTCGTGGCAGGTTCAGGAGCCGGAAGAGGGCAAGGTCGGCAAGACGCTGATCGTTGAACTCAAGTACGGCCAGAGCCGTGAGCGCAGCCTCGCCGGCATCCGCCGCGTCTCGAAGCCCGGTCTCCGGGTGTACGCGAAGTCGGTGGAGATGCCGCGCGTGCTCGGTGGCCTCGGTGTGGCCATCATCTCGACGTCCCAAGGGCTGCTCACCGACCGGCAGGCCCGCAAGCGAGGGGTGGGCGGGGAAGTCCTCGCCTACGTCTGGTAAGGGAGAGCCTTCAATGTCTCGAATCGGACGTAAGCCCATCGCGGTGCCCGCCGGCGTTGACCTGCGGGTCGACGGTCAGGTCGTCACCGTCAAGGGACCCAAGGGCGAGCTGAACCACACGATCGCCGAGCCCATCACGCTGGAGAAGGCCGAGGACGGCTCCTTCAGCGTCGTGCGCCCCAATGACGAGCGCAAGGCCAAGGAGCTGCACGGCCTGACCCGCACGCTCATCGCGAACATGGTCATCGGCGTGACCGAGGGCTACCGCAAGAGCCTCGAGATCGCCGGCACCGGTTACCGCGTCACCGCGAAGGGCGCCGACCTGGAGTTCGCGCTCGGGTTCTCCCACCCCGTGCTCGTGACGCCCCCCGCGGGCATCACGTTCACCGTCGAGCGGCCGACGCTGTTCCACATCGCCGGCATCGACAAGCAGCAGGTGGGCGAGGTCGCCGCCAACATCCGCAAGATCCGCCCGCCGGAGCCGTACAAGGGCAAGGGCGTGAAGTACCAGGGCGAGGTCATCCGCCGTAAGGCTGGAAAGGCAGGCAAGAAGTGAGCGCCACGCTGCTCAAGCGCCGCAACGCAGGCGGCACCGCCGCGGCGCGCCGAGTCGGGCGCGCACGCCGGCACTTCCGCATCCGCAAGCACGTCAGTGGCACCGCCGAGCGTCCGCGCCTGGTCGTCACCCGCACGCTGCGGAACATCACGGCGCAGATCGTCGACGACCTCAAGGGCCACACGCTGGCCTCGGCGTCGACGCTCGACGCGAGCATCCGCGGCACCGACGGCGACAAGAAGGCGCTGGCCACCAAGGTCGGCACCCTCCTCGCCGAGCGGGCGAAGGCCGCGGGTGTCGGCAAGGTCGTCTTCGACCGTGGCGGAAACCGTTACGCCGGCCGCATCGCGGCCCTGGCTGACGCCGCCCGCGAAGCCGGACTCGAATTCTAGGAAAGGGAACGTTCATGCCTGGTCCTCAGCGCAGGGGCGGCGGGTCCGGTGGGAACACCGAAGGTGGCGGCCGTCGCGAGAATCGTCGCGAAGGAGGCGGCCGCGGCAACGCGCCCGCCGAGAAGACCCCGCACCTCGAGCGGGTCGTCGCGATCAACCGTGTCGCCAAGGTCGTGAAGGGTGGTCGTCGCTTCAGCTTCACCGCCCTCGTCATCGTCGGTGACGGCGACGGCACCGTCGGCGTCGGATACGGAAAGGCCAAGGAGGTGCCCGCGGCCATCGCCAAGGGCGTCGAGGAGGCCAAGAAGCACTTCTTCAAGGTGCCGCGGATCGCGGCCTCGATCCCGCACCCGGTGATCGGCGAGGACGCCGCCGGCGTCGTGCTGCTCAAGCCGGCCTCCGCCGGTACCGGCGTCATCGCCGGTGGCCCGGTGCGTGCCGTCCTGGAGTGCGCGGGCATCCACGACGTGCTCTCTAAGAGCCTCGGCTCCTCGAACGCGATCAACATCGTCCACGCGACGGTGGCGGCGCTGAAGAAGCTCGAGGCGCCGGAGGCCGTGGCCGCCCGTCGCGGTCTGCCGGTCGAGGACGTCGCTCCGGCGGCCATGCTGGCCCAGCGGGCCGGGGTCGGTGCATGACCATGGCGCGCCTGAAGGTCACCCAGATCCGGTCCGAGATCGGCACCAAGCAGAACCAGCGGGACACGCTGCGTTCGCTCGGTCTGAAGCGGATCCGCGACGTCGTCGTCAAGGAAGACCGTCCGGAGATCCGCGGCATGATCCACACCGTGACGCACCTGGTCACCGTGGAAGAGGTGGAGTAATCCGATGACGATCAAACTGCACCACCTGCGGCCCGCCCCGGGCGCCAAGACCGCGAAGACCCGTGTCGGTCGCGGTGAGGGCTCCAAGGGCAAGACCGCCGGTCGTGGCACCAAGGGCTCCAAGGCCCGCAAGAACATCTCGGCGGCGTTCGAGGGTGGGCAGATGCCCCTCCACATGCGCCTGCCGAAGCTCAAGGGCTTCAAGAACCGCAACCGCATCGAGTTCCAGGTCGTGAACCTGGCCCGCCTCGCGGAGCTGTTCCCGAAGGGCGGCACCATCGGGGTCGACGAGCTCGTCGACGCCGGCGCCGTCCGTAAGGGCGAGCTGGTCAAGGTCCTCGGCGACGGGGAGCTCGGCGGCGTGAAGCTGCAGGTCAGTGCGCACAAGTTCAGTGCGACGGCCAAGGAGAAGCTGGAAGCAGCGGGCGGCTCCGCCACGCTGCTCGGCGGCTCCGCAGCGGAGTAGAGAACGCGCTACCGTGGCGTCCACCGGAGCATCTTTGGTGGGCGCCACGCGGTGCCTCAAGGACAGTCGGAGCACCACCTGAAGGACCACCTGAAAAGCTGAGGGATCGCCGGGGCGTGATGTGCTGCGGGCATCCTGTTAGAGTCCGTTGCGCAGTAACACGCTCTGCTCAGCCGTTCAGTCGCACCACCCGCACCAAACGCACCACCAGGACCCCACCTCGTCGGCCGACCGGCCGCCTTGCGCAGGAGGAAGAACGTTGCTCTCCGCCTTTGCCAGCGCGTTTCGCACGCCTGACCTGCGCAACAAAATCCTGTTCACATTGCTGATGATCGCGCTCTACCGGGTGGGTGCCACGCTCCCCAGCCCCGGTGTGTCGTTCGGCAATGTGCAGAAGTGCCTCGACATCGTCGAGAGCGGTGACAGCAGCAACGTCGCGACGCTGCTCAACCTGTTCTCCGGTGGCGCGCTGCTGCAACTTTCAGTCTTCGCGCTCGGCATCATGCCGTACATCACCGCGAGCATCATCCTGCAGCTGCTGACGGTCGTGATCCCGCGCCTGGAGCAGCTGCGCAAGGAAGGCCAGTCCGGCCAGGCGAAGATCACCCAGTACACGCGCTACCTCACCCTCGGGCTCGGCGTGCTGCAGGCCTCGGCGATCGTCGCCCTGGCGCGGTCCGGCCAGCTCTTCAACGGCGCGTGCGACCAGACGCAGTTCCCGGTCATCCCGGACACCGGCAAGATCCCGCTGTGGCTGACGCTCACCGTGCTGGTCATCACGATGACCGCCGGCACCGGCATGGTCATGTGGTTCGGCGAGCTGGTCACGGACCGCGGCGTCGGCAACGGCATGTCCGTCCTGATCTTCACCTCGATCGCCGCCCGGCTCCCCAACGAGGGCCTCTCGATCTTCCAGGACGACAAGACCACGTTCTTCGTCATCGTGGGCCTCGCGGTCGTCGTCATCGCCTTCGTGGTCTTCCTGGAGCAGGCCCAGCGTCGCATCCCGGTGCAATACGCGAAGCGCATGATCGGCCGCCGCATGTACGGCGGGACGTCGACCTACATCCCGCTGAAGGTCAACCAGGCGGGTGTCATCCCGGTCATCTTCGCCTCGTCGCTGCTCTACCTGCCCGACCTGATCACCAGGTTCGCCGGGTCGGACACGACCAACAAGACCGTCCTGTGGATCCAGCGCAACATCGTCGCCCAGGACAAGCCGGCGCACATCATCCTCTACTTCATGTTGATCATCTTCTTCACGTACTTCTACGTGTCGATCACGTTCAACCCCACTGAGGTCGCGGACAACATGCGCAAGTACGGCGGGTTCGTCCCCGGTATCCGGCCGGGCAAGCCGACCGCCGAGTATCTTGACTTCATCCTCAGCCGCATCACCCTCCCCGGCGCGCTCTACCTGGGCATCATCTCGATCCTGCCCAACCTGCTCATCGGGGTCGTCGGTGGCGGACAGGCTCTGCAGAACTTCCCGTTCGGCGGCACCGCGGTGCTCATTATTGTTGGTGTGGGCCTCGAAACGGTGAAGCAGATCGAGAGCCAGCTCATGCAGCGCAACTACGAAGGGTTCCTCCGGTAGTGAGGCTGGTGCTGGTAGGTCCCCCCGGGGCGGGCAAGGGGACCCAGGCCGAGTTCATCGCCGCGCACCTCGCCGTGCCCAAAATCTCCACGGGAGACATCTTCCGGGCCAACGTCGGGCAGGGCACCCCGCTCGGCGTCGAGGCGAAGCGCTACATGGACGCCGGCCAGCTCGTCCCCGACGAGGTCACCATCAACATGGTGTCCGACCGCCTGTCGGAGGGCGATGCGGCCGACGGCTTCCTCCTCGACGGCTTCCCGCGCACCGTCCCGCAGGCCAACGCCCTCGACAAGCTCCTCGCCGACCTCGGCACCGGGCTCGACATCGTGCTCGAGCTCGTCGTGGAGAACGAAGAGGTCATCCGGCGGCTCTCCGGCCGCCGGACCTGCCGCGGCTGCGGGAAGATCTGGCACGTCGAGTTCGACGCGCCGACCCACGAGGGCGTGTGCGACCGCTGCGGCGGCGAGCTCTTCCAGCGCGACGACGATAAGGCTGAGACGATCGCCGAGCGGCTGAAGGTCTACGCCCGGGACACCTCGCCCCTCGTCGACTACTACGGCGCTCAGGGCAAGCTGGTGGGCATCGACGCCACCGGACCGGTCGAGGACATCACGGTCCGCGCGATCGACGCCCTGCGCTCCTACGGCGGCTGACCGTGGCGCACCAGGTCGAGATCGAGCTCAAGACCCCCGAGCAGATCGGCCACATGCGGCGCGCGGGCCTGGTCGTCGCCGACGCCCTGGCCCGCATGCGGGCCGCGGTGGCGCCCGGCGTCAGCACCGCCGACCTGGACGCGATCGCGGAGGAGACGATCCGGGCCGCCGGCGCCATCCCGTCCTTCAAGGGCTACCACGGCTACCCGGCCTCGATCTGCTCCTCGGTCAACGACCAGGTCGTCCACGCCATCCCCAGCGCCCGCCAGGTGCTGCGCGCCGGCGACCTGATCTCGATCGACTGCGGCGCCGAGCTGGACGGCTGGCACGGCGACGCGGCTATCACGGTCGGCGTCGGCGAGATCAGCAACGACCTGCGCCGCCTGGTCACCGTCGCCGAGGACGCGATGTGGGCCGGTATCGCCGCCGCCGCCCGCGGCGTCCGCTCCGGCAAGGGTCGCCTCACGGACATCTCCTTCGCGATCCAGTCCGCCGTCCGCAAGGCCGGCCGCTACGGCATCGTCGACGGCTACGGCGGCCACGGCATCGGCAGCGCCATGCACCAGGACCCGTTCGTGGAGAACTCCGGCCGCCCGGGCAAGGGCCCCGCGCTGCGCCCCGGCATGGCCCTCGCCATCGAGCCGATGATCACGAAGGGCAAGCCGAAGGTCGCCGAGCTCGACGACGGCTGGACCGTGGTGACGGTCGACGGCTCCGTCGCCGCCCACGTCGAGCACACGATGGCCATCTGCGACGACGGCGTCTGGGTCCTCACCGCCCCCGACGGCGGCAGGTCCCGCCTCGGCGAGCTCGTCACCGCCCGCCAGCAGGTCAACGCCTAGCTCATCGCGCCTGGCCCACCGCTGGCGTCAGTGCGACGCACAGCCGTTGCTCCCCGCCGGGCTCTTTCATGATCCGGTAGACCTTGTGTAGCTATGACTGCACAAAGTCTTCCGGATCACGGAACGGGGCGGACGGGGAGGGTGAGCGGCAGTCGTACCGTGGCGGGCCAGGGTGGAAGAACGGCGTGCGCGGATGGGATGCTTCTTGCGGGGAACGCGACTCGGGGAGGGTGGCAAATGGCGGTGGACCGGCGGGAGCACCTGCGCGCGGCCGACGTCGACCGGCAGTTCGTGGCGGAGCGGCTCAAGGCCGCGGTCGACGAGGGCCGGCTGTCACTCGGCGAGTACGACGAGCGGCTGAAGGACACCTACGCCGCGCGGACCTATGGCGACCTCGACGTGATCCTCAGCGACCTGCCCGGCTTCCGCCCCGTGGACAGCGGCGCGGTGGCGCCCGCGAGCGGGTATGCGTCGGCGCCCGCGCCTGCCGAGCCCGAGGCCAGGGCGCAGTTCGGGCGGCAGCCGCACTGGCTGCTCGGGATCTGGAGCGGCTGGCTGATCGCGGTCACCGTCAACGTCGTGATCTGGGCGCTGGTCAGCATCTCCAAGGGCGACGCGGTGTACTTCTGGCCGATGTGGGTCGCCGGGCCGCTCGGTGCGGTGCTGCTCGCGACGTCGGTGAGCACCTATCTCGCGGGCGGGCCGGACGCCGCGCGGGAGCTGAAGCGGGAGCGCAGGCGGCAGCGGCGCGGGGGTTGAGACCCCGATTTGGTGCATCGCGCTCACCGCGCGTAGACTCGTCCATTGGCGCAAAGCGTCCACTCAGGCATGCCCCCACGCGCTTCTAGTGGCAGGCCTGAGCCGCGGCTGGCGCGGGTCCTCCAACAGGGCCCGTGAAAAGGATGCGAGCGTCGACACCCAACCCGATCGTCAGGTAGCGGAGGACATGCCGAAGAAAGACGGGGCCATCGAGATCGAGGGCCGAGTGATCGAGCCACTCCCGAACGCGATGTTCCGGGTGGAGCTCGCCAATGGCCACAAGGTCTTGGCGCACATCAGCGGGAAGATGCGGCAGCACTACATCCGCATCCTGCCCGAGGACCGAGTGGTCGTCGAGCTGTCGCCTTATGACCTGACTCGCGGGCGCATCGTCTACCGCTACAAGTAAATCGGTGTCGGTTCCCAGGAAACGGTCGGGACTGTCGCTCCCATGTAGGGGTGCGCAGCGAGAGTTAGGCAAACCGTGAAGGTCAAGCCGAGCGTCAAGCGGATCTGCAACAACTGCCGGATCATCCGGCGGCATGGCCGGGTCATGGTCATCTGCAGCACTGACCCGCGCCACAAGCAGCGCCAGGGCTGAGTCCCGGCGTCGCCAGATCCACGGCACCACCATGTTTTAGCCCGTTCCAGCCCCGGGCCACCGCGCGCGACGCGTGCGGAGCGCGTGGGCTGCACCCCCGGTCGGAGGCCGGGGCCCGTCTGTGGGCAGACGGGAGTGGAGCGGGCTCAGACCTCCGCACACGCAAGGAGCACGCCCACCTATGGCACGTCTCGTTGGTGTCGATCTCCCGCGCGAGAAGCGCACCGAGATCGCACTCACCTACATCTATGGCATCGGGCGCACCCGATCCATCGAGCTGCTCGCCGCCACCGGTATCGACGGCAACAAGCGGGCTCGTGACCTCACCGATGAAGAGATCGTGCAGCTGCGCGACTACATCGAGCAGAACTTCAAGGTCGAGGGCGACCTGCGCCGCGAGGTCGCCGCGGACATCCGCCGCAAGGTCGAGATCGGCTGCTACCAGGGCATCCGGCACCGCAAGGGCCTGCCCGTGCGCGGTCAGCGCACCCGGACCAACGCCCGCACCCGCAAGGGTCCGAAGCGCACGGTCGCCGGCAAGAAGAAGCCGGGCAAGAAGTAGTAGCTGGTCGGTAGAGAAAACAATCTAGGAGCGCATAGAGAATGCCGCCGAAGGCTCGCGCCGGCGCGACCGCTGTCAAGAAGGTCCGGCGCAAGGAACGCAAGAACGTCGCCCACGGGCAGGCGCACATCAAGAGCACCTTCAACAACACCATCGTGTCGATCACCGACCCGACCGGTGCTGTCATCTCCTGGGCCTCCGCCGGCCAGGTGGGCTTCAAGGGCTCGCGCAAGTCGACCCCGTTCGCCGCGCAGCTGGCCGCCGAGGCCGCCGCTCGCCGCGCGATGGAGCACGGCATGCGCAAGGTCGACGTGTTCGTCAAGGGCCCCGGCTCCGGCCGGGAGACCGCGATCCGCTCCCTTCAGGCCGTGGGCCTCGAGGTCGGGCAGATCAGTGACGTCACGCCGCAGCCGCACAACGGTTGCCGTCCGCCGAAGCGCAGGAGGGTCTGACGATGGCTCGTTACACCGGGGCTGACTGCCGCCGCTGCCGTCGCGAGAAGATGAAGCTGTTCCTCAAGGGCAGCAAGTGCGATGGGCCGAAGTGCCCGTTCGAGTCGCGCCCCTTCCCGCCCGGCCAGCACGGCCGCGGTCGCCCGAAGGAGACCGAGTACCTGCTCCAGCTGCGCGAGAAGCAGAAGGCCCGCCGCATCTACGGCGTCCTCGAGCGGCAGTTCGCCGGCTACTTCGACGAGGCTGTGGCCAAGCCCGGCAAGACCGGTGAGGAGCTGCTCAAGATCCTCGAGTCGCGCCTCGACAACGTGGTCTACCGCGCCGGCCTCGCCACCTCGCGTGACGCGGCCCGCCAGCTGGTGAGCCACGGCCACATCCAGGTCAACGGCAAGAAGGTCGACATCCCGTCGTACCGGCTGCGCGAGCACGACATCGTGCAGGTGCGGCAGAAGTCGCGGGAGCTCACCCCGTTCCAGATCGCGCAGGGCCTCGCGGGCAGCAAGACCGTCCCGGCGTGGCTCGAGTTCATCCCCAGCGAGCTCAAGGTCCTGGTGCACAGCCTGCCCGCGCGGCAGGTCATCGACACCCAGGTCCAGGAGCAGCTGATCGTCGAGCTCTACAGCAAGTAGTTGTGTTGTGGGGGCGGGGCGATCACGCTCCGCCCTCTCGGAGCGCGTCAAATAGCGGGCGCGCAACGAACTGGAGGAACCGCAAGTGCTCATCTCCCAGCGTCCGAGCCTCGCCGAAGAGTCGATCAGCGAGACCCGGTCAAAGTTCACCATCGAGCCGCTTGAGCCCGGCTTCGGCTACACCCTCGGCAACTCGCTGCGTCGCACCCTGCTCAGCTCCATCCCGGGTGCCGCGGTGACCAGCATCAAGATCGACGGTGTGCTCCACGAGTTCACCACGATCCCCGGTGTCAAAGAGGACGTCGTCGAGCTCGTCATGAACGTCAAGGAGCTGTGCGTCAGCTCCGAGCACGACGAGCCGGTCTCGATGTACCTGCGCAAGCAGGGCCCCGGTGACGTCACGGCGGGCGACATCCAGCCCCCGGCCGGCGTCTCCGTGCACAACCCCGACCTGAAGCTGGCCACGCTCAACGGCAAGGGCCGGCTCGACATGGAGCTGACCGTGGAGCGGGGTCGCGGCTACGTGACCGCGAACCAGAACAAGCAGCAGGGCCAGGAGATCGGTCGTATCCCGATCGACTCCATCTACTCCCCGGTGCTGAAGGTCACGTACCGCGTCGAAGCCACCCGCGTCGAGCAGCGCACCGACTTCGACCGGCTCATCATCGACGTCGAGACCAAGGCGTCGCTGACCCCCCGCACCGCGCTGGCCTCCGCCGGCTCCACCCTCGTCGAGCTCTTCGGCCTGGCCCGTGAGCTGGATGAGACCGCAGAAGGCATCGACATCGGCCCGTCGCCGCAGGACGCGCAGCTCGCTGCCGACCTGGCACTGCCGATCGAGGAGCTCGACCTCACCGTCCGCTCGTACAACTGCCTCAAGCGCGAGGGCATCAACTCCGTCGGGGAGCTGATCAGCCGCACGGAAGCAGACCTCCTCGATATAAGGAATTTCGGTCAGAAGTCGATCGACGAGGTCAAGATGAAGCTCGCCGGGATGGGTCTGGGTCTCAAGGACTCCGCCCCGACGTTCGACCCGGCACACGTCGTGGACTCGTTCGCCGATGTTTCCTACGACGACACCGACGACTACCGCGAGACCGAGCAGCTCTAACCGGCTGCTGTTCGATTTGAGGAGCCCCAATGCCCACGCCCACCAAGGGTCCCCGCCTCGGCGGCAGCCCCGCGCATGAAAAGCTGATGCTGGCGAATCTCGCCACGTCGCTGTTCAAGCACGGTCGCATCCAGACCACCGAGACGAAGGCCAAGCGGCTTCGCCCGCTCGCCGAGCAGCTCATCACCAAGGCCAAGCGCGGCGATCTGCACGCGCGCCGTCAAGCGCTCGCCGTGGTGCGCGACAAGGACGTGGTGTTCCAGCTGTTCGACCAGATCGCGCCGCGGTTCGCCACCCGGCCGGGTGGCTACACCCGGATCGTGAAGACCGGCCCGCGCAAGGGTGACGCCGCTCCCATGGCGATCATCGAGCTGGTCGAGGAGCTCGAGGTCGCCGCCGCGCCGGCGCCGCGCAAGGCCGCCGCCCGGAAGGCCGCCAAGGCCGACTCGATCGCGGTCCTGGCCGGCGAGGACACCGACGAGGCCCCCGCGGCCGCGTCGGCGACCGCCTCCGACGAGGCCGCCACGGCGGAGTCGACGGACGAGCCGGCCGCGGACGAGGACGAGAAGAAGGCCTGACCACAGGCCTGAAATCGACGGCCCGGCACCCCGCGCGACGGGGTGCCGGGCTGGTTCTTTTGGAGGGTGTGCGTTGATCCGTGTCCGCCTCGACGTGGCGTACGACGGGACCGACTTCTCCGGCTGGGCGGTCCAGCCGACCCGCCGCACCGTCGCCGGCGAGCTGACCACGGTCCTGACCCGCCTGTTCGGCACGGTCGAAGGGCTGACGGTCGCGGGCCGCACCGACGCCGGGGTCCACGCCACCGGCCAGGTCTGCCACGTCGACGTCCCTGACGAGCGCTGGGCGGCCCTGTCGTCCACGCTGTTGCGCAAGCTCGCCGGCCTGCTCCCGCTCGACGTGCGCGTCCACACGGCCGCGGAGGTCCCACCGGAGTTCGACGCCCGCTTCTCGGCCCTGTCGCGCCGGTACGAGTACCGCGTCACCGACGCCGTGGCGGGCGCCGAGCCGCTGCGCCGGCACGACACGGTGGCCTGGCCCCGGCTGCTGGACCTCGACGCCCTGAACGCCGCCGCCGCCGGCCTGGTCGGCGAGCACGACTTCGCGGCCTTCTGCCGCCGCAAGGAACACGCCACGACGATCCGGGCCGTCAACCGCCTCGACTGGCGCCGCGACCCGGACGGCATCCTCGTGGCGACCGTCCAGGCCGACGCGTTCTGCCAGCAGATGGTCCGCAGCCTCGTCGGCGCCCAGCTCTTCGTGGGCGACGGCCGCCGCGACCCCTCGTGGCCCGCCGGGCTGCTCAGCCGGAGGGTCCGCGCCGACGAGGTGACGGTCGCGCCGGCGCACGGCCTGGCACTGGTCGAGGTCAGGTACCCCGACGACCCTTCGGAGCTCCGCCTGCGCTCGGAGCAGACCCGCCGCCGCCGCGACGCCGACTGACCGGTGATCCAGTGGCGGATCCGGCCGCCATGACGACCGGATCCGCTACCTGATCAAGACGGGGGCGGGACCGAGCCGGGGAGGGACGCGGCGGGGGTGGCTTCCGGCTGGATGATGGCCCGGTTGCCGATGATGCCGTTCTCCAGGTAGGTCTCGACGATGTCGTACGTGATCTGGTTGGGGTACGGGTCGTCGGGCGCGAAGTCCTTGCCGTCGACCCTGGCGATCACGACGAACGCGATGAAGTGCCCCCGGTAGTTCCAGCCGAGCTGGGTGGGGGCGCGGACGATCGCGTCGGTGCCGGTGCCCGCCCCGACGCTCATCCCGGCGAAGCGGCCCTTCTGGCCGTCGACGATGGGTTTGACGCCCTCGAACGCGGTGGCGGCGGACTTCTCGGTGTCGAGGTTGAAGATGCCGGCGGTGATCAGGTACTCCTCGTTGGGCGACTTCATCGTCGCCCGCACGACCTCGGAGCAGCCGGCGCCGGCGAGCAGGGTCGCCAGCTGGTCGGTGGCCGCGGTCTTGCAGTCGGGGGAGGCCTGCGTCTTCAGGATCAGGTACGGCGGCTCGTCCGGCACCGCGATGATGTTGTTCTGCGGGAAGACCTCGGCCTCGGTCAGCGGGTTGGGGTCGACCTGCCGGCTGCTGATGTCGCGCTTCTTCGGGCCGGCGTTGGCGGTCGAGCGGGCCGACTCGGGGCCGTTCTTCTCGTCCTTGAAGATGAACCAGGAGCCCAGGCCGCACGCGCCGAGCAGCACGATCACGCCGATGACACTGAGCGCGGCGATCCAGCGGTGCGGGCGGTGCTCGACGCCGCGGGCCGGCTCGGCCTTGGCGGTGCGGGCGCCGCCCGGGCGCCGGCTGTCGGGGCGGTCCGCGGGCCGGTTGCCGGGTGGCTCCCGTAGCGCCCGCTCGGTGCCGCCGGTGGTGTACTCGCCCGTGCCGCGGGCCGAGCCGCCGCCTGGACGCCCGCGGCGGCCGGTGCCCGACGGCTCGTCGAACGGCAGGCCGTCGTCGAGCGGGCGGCGCTGGTGGGGTGCCTCGTCGGCGCCGGGGCGGCGGCGGGTCGCGGTGCCGCTCGCCTCGAACGCGGCGCTCGCCGGTTCGTAGCCGTTGCCGGTCCGGTCGAAGCCGGGGCCGGTGGGCTCGAAACCGCGCCGCCGGGCGGTGCCGGTGTCGTCCCGCCTGTCGTCGCGCCTGTCGTCCCGCCGCAGTGGCATGTCGTCGAACCCGCGCCCCCGCACGCCGGTGTCGTCACGGCGGAGCCCGGACGTGTCGTCCCGCCGGAACCCGGAGGTCTCCTCCCGCCGGAGCCCGGACGTGTCGTCGCGGCGGAGGCCGGAGGTGTCGTCGCGGTCCGCGCCGGAGGGGGCGCCGGTGTAGAAGCCGCCGCGGCGGCCGGTGCCGGTGCCCGGCTCGGTGGAGCCGGGGCCGTAGCCCGACCCGGTGGAGGGGCCGCCGACGAACCCGGGGCCGGAGCGTTGCCGGCCGACGCCGGGCTCGGGGCCCGCTGGCTCGAAGCCACCGCGCTCCCGCCGGGCCGTGCCGGTGTCGTCGCGCCGGAACGCGGCCGGGTCCTCGGCACCGCGGGACCGCCGGCCAGGGCCAGTCTCCGTTGCGGCGGCGGCTGGTGTACCGGTGTCGAACCCACGGCGCCCCGACGTCGTCTCGGGGCCGGCGTCGCGGGCACGCCGCCCGGCCGTCGGGCTCTCCGCGCCCCCACCGGCCCCGCCGGCGGCGCGGCGGCCGGTGCTGTCGGGGTCGTCGAACCGGCGGCGGGCGCCCGTCGGCGAGTCGGCCTCCTCCGCGGCGCGACGGGCCCGGCGGCCACCACCCGAGCCGCTGGTCGGGCTGCCCGGGGGGCCGCTGACAGGGCCGCGGGAGCCGCCTGAGCCGCTGGTGGGGCTGCTGTCGGGGCGCATCGTCGGGAAGATCGGCACGAGCGGCGGCGGCTCGGTCGAGGTCCCCGGCGGCGTGTAGTCCGCGAGGGGCTTGATGATCGGCTCGAGGGCGGGCCCGTGCGCGTACGACTCCGAAGGGCGACCTTCCGCGGCGCGCCGGCCGGCGGGCTCGTCGTCGGTGCGCGCCCGGCGGCGGCCGCCGCGCGACTCGGTGGTCTCCACGGGCGGTGGCGGCTCGATCGCGGCGCGTGCCGGCGGTGGCATGGTGGCCGGCCTGGGGAACACCCCGCTCGGCGAGTCGCCGCGCCCGGCCCGCGGCCCGGCGGGCTCGTCGCGCACCGGCCGGAACGCTCCACCGGCCGAGTCGTCCCGCAACGGCCGGAACGACGTCGGCTCGTCCCGCGGCCCCCGGAACGACCCGCTGGGCGAGTCGTCACGCGGTGCCCGGAAGGACCCACTGGGCGAGTCTTCGCGGGGGGAGCGGCCCGGGCCGCCGACGGAGTCGCGCGGCGCGCGGAAGGAGCCGCTGGGCGGGTCTTCGCGAGGTGCCCGGAACGACCCGCTGGGCGGGTCTTCGCGAGGTGCCCGGAACGACCCGCTGGGCGGGTCTTCGCGAGGTGCCCGGAACGACCCGCTGGGCGGGTCTTCGCGAGGTGCCCGGAACGACCCGCTGGGCGGGTCTTCGCGAGGTGCCCGGAAGGAGCCGCTGGGCGGGTCTTCGCGAGGTGCCCGGAACGACCCGCTGGGCGGGTCTTCGCGAGGTGCCCGGAAGGAGCCGCTGGGCGGGTCTTCGCGAGGTGCCCGGAACGACCCGCTAGGCGAGTCTTCGCGAGGAGCGCGGAAGGAACCGCTGGGGGAGTCGTCGCCCGGCGCCCGGCGCCGGCCGCCCTCCGGGCCTCGGGGCCCGGCCGGGGGCGGCACGGCAGAGGCCCGGAACACCCCGCTGGGTGAGTCGTCGCGGGGGGAACGTCCCGGCCCCCCGGTGGCGTCGCGCGGCCCCCGGAACGACCCGCTGGGCGAGTCGTCACGCGGCGCTCGGAAGGATCCGCTGGGCGAGTCGTCACGGGGAGCGCGGAACGACCCGCTCGGCGAATCGTCCGGACGCGAACGACCACCCCGTCCTCCGCCGCGGAGATCGTCGAAGGCCGGCTCGTCGTACGACGGCGGTGGCGGCGCCGTGAACGGGTCGGGTCCGCTGCCGCGGAGACCGGCCAACCAGTTGTCGGCCTCGTCCGCCTCGTCCCGGCGGAACGAGTCGGAGCGCCGCTTCCGGCGCTGCTCGTTCCCAGAAGTCATGTCGCACAGGGTAGCCGAGACTCCTGGGAGGTGGCGTGTCGGCGATGTTTCGCACTATCCGAACGAGTGGGCCGCGAGCAGGGGCGTTCACCTCCTTGGGGACAATGCGTTGCGTCACCGGTCGAAGGAGGGGCATCGTGTCCGGCGAGCACTACTTCACCGCGGAGCCGGCGGCCGCCGAAACCCGGCACGCCGTCGAGTTCACCGTCGACGACCAGGAGTTTCGCCTGGTGGCGTCGGCCGGGGTGTTCTCCGCGAACCGTCTGGACCCGGGCACCGCCGTGCTGCTGCAGCGCGCCCCGCTGCCGGACGCGGCGGAGACCGGGCCGCTGCTGGACCTCGGCTGCGGGTACGGCCCGATCGCCGCGGTCCTGTCCCGCAACGCGCCGCGGGCGACGATCTACGCCGTCGACGTCAACCAGCGGGCCCTGGAGCTCGCGCGGGAGAACACGGGCCCGAACGTGGTCACCGCGCTGCCCGGCGACGTGCCGGACACTGTCGGGTTCACGCAGATCTGGTCCAACCCGCCGATCCGGATCGGCAAGCCGGAGCTGCACGCGCTGCTGCTGCGCTGGCTGCCCCGGCTGGCCCCGGACGGCGTCGCGTGGCTGGTCGTGGCCAAGAACCTCGGCGCCGACTCGCTCCAGCGGTGGCTGGAAGAACAGGGGTTCAGCGCCGCCCGGCACGCCAATCACAAGGGCTTCCGGATCTTCGAAGTCAGAAAAGCGGGCGACGGACCGGCTGGCGCGGCGCAGAATTCCTGACTCGTGGGATACGTGGACGTGGCAGGGGTCGGGCACACGCTCGCGGACGGTCGTGAGCTGTTCGCCGAGGTGTCGTTCAGGGTCGGTGAGGGCGCCAAGGTCGCGCTCGTCGGGCCGAACGGCGCGGGCAAGACGACGCTGCTGAAGATGGTGGCCGGTGACCTGCCGGTGCGGACCGGTGCGATCGCGCGCTCCGGCGGGCTCGGCGTGATGCGCCAGTTCATCGGCATGATCGGCGACGACCGCACCCTGTACGACCTGGCGCTGCAGCTCGCCCCGGACGGCCTCAGGAAGGCGGGGGAGCGGCTGCACGCCGCCGAGGTCGCCATGCACGCCGAGGGCACCGAGAAGGCGCAGCTGCGGTACGCGAACGCGCTCGCCGCGTGGGGTGAGGCCGGCGGGTACGACGCCGAGGTCCTCTTCGACACGGTGAGTGTCGCCGCGTTGAACAAGCCGTGGGACGAGACCCGGGACCGGCCGGTGCGGACCCTGTCCGGCGGGCAGCAGAAGCGGTTCGCCCTGGAGCTGCTGCTGCGCGGCGACGACGAGGTGCTGCTGCTCGACGAGCCCGACAACTTCCTGGACGTGCCGGGGAAGCGCTGGCTGGAGGATCGGCTGCGCGAGTCGGCGAAGTCCGTCCTGTACGTGTCGCACGACCGTGAGCTGCTCGCCAGGTCCGCGGACCGGGTCGTCGCGGTCGAGGGCGGCTCGGCGTGGGTGCATCCGGGTGGGTTCGCCTCGTGGCACGAGGCGCGGGTCGCCCGGCACGAGCGCCTCGACGAGCTGCGCCGCCGCTGGGACGAGGAGCACCAGAAGCTCAAGGACCTGGTCCTCATGTACAAGACGAAGGCCGCCTACAACGACGGGCTCGCCTCGCGGTATCAGGCGGCGCAGACGCGGCTGAAGAAGTTCGAGGAGGCGGGACCGCCGCCGACCCCGCCGAAGGACCAGGACATCCGCATGCGGCTGTCGGGCGGGCGCACCGGCAAACGCGCCGTCATGTGCGAGCAGCTCGAGCTGGACGGCCTGACGTACCCGTTCGACCTGGAGATCTGGTACGGCGACCGGGTCGCGGTCCTCGGCGGCAACGGCACCGGCAAGTCGCACTTCCTGCGGCTGCTCGCCCGCGGCGGCACCGACCCGGACCCGACGCAGACCCCGATCGGCGTGCAGATCGCGCCGGTCGCGCACGGCGGGCAGGTGCGGCTCGGCGCGCGGGTGCGCCCGGGCCACTTCTCGCAGACGCACGACCGTCCGGAACTGCTCGACAAGACGCTCGTGGAGATCCTCTGGCGGGGCGACGACTGGCGGACCGGGCTGCCGCGGCCGCAGGCGATGCCGGCGCTGTCACGGTACGAGCTGGCGGCGCAGGCCGACCAGCGCTTCGGCACCCTGTCCGGCGGCCAGCAGGCCAGGTTCCTGGTGCTGCTGCTGGAGCTGTCCGGGGCGACGCTGCTGCTGCTCGACGAGCCGACGGACAACCTGGACCTGGCCAGCGCCGAGGCCCTGGAGGAGGGGCTGCGCACCTTCGACGGGACGGTGATCGCCGTGACGCACGACCGCTGGTTCAGCCGGTCGTTCGACCGGTTCGTGCTGTTCCGGGCCGACGGTGAGGTCGTGGAGGTGCCGGAGCCGGTGTGGGAGGGGCGCGGCTGACGTCCTGACGGACGCGTTGTCCGTGGCGCTGCGTCACCGCGTGCTCACATAGCCCGGTGAATCCCTCTGTTGTGCTCACCGTCGGCGCGTCCGACTCGTCCGGTGGTTCCGGAATACAGGCTGACCTGCGCACCCTCGCCGCGATGCGGATGCACGGGGCGTCGGTCGTGACGGCGGTGGTGTCGCGGAACACGCGCGGCACCACCGATGTGTTCCCCCAGCCGACGACCGTGGTGTCGGGGCAGCTCGGCAGCGTCCTGGAGGACCTGCCGGTCGCGGCGGTCAAGACCGGCATGTTCCCCAACCCGGAGACGGCGGTCGCGGTCGCCGCGAGGGCCCGGTCGGGCGCGCTGCCGAACCTCGTCGTCGACCCGGTCCTGGAGGCGGCCGGCGGCGGGTCCAGGAGGGGCCTCGCCGCGGCGGTGGAGCGGCTCCTGCCGCACGCGCTGGTCGCCACCCCCAACCGGGAGGAGGCGTCGCTGCTGGTCGGCTGGGAGGTCGTGACGCCCGCCGACATGGCGAAGGCGGCGGCGCAGCTGTCGTCGGGGGGTCCGCGGTACGTGGTGATCACCGGGGGTGACTTCGTCACCGGCGACGACGCGGTCGACATGATGTGGGCCGACGGCGCGGCGCGGCTGCTGCACAGCCCGCGGGTCGCCAGCCGCAACACCGACGGCTCCGGCGCGACGTTCGCGACGGCGGTGGCGGCGCGGCTCGCCATGGGTGACGACCCGGTCGAGGCGGTCACGTGGTCGAAGGGGTTCGTCGGCAGGGCGATCAGCGACGCCGCGGACTGGCGGATCGGCGCCGGCACCGGACCCATCGACCAGTTCGGGTGGTCGTCACTCACCCTCCGCTGACGCCGGCACGACCGGGCATGATGACGGGATGGACGAGAAGACGTTGATCCACCAGATCTCGGCGCTTGTGGACGACGAGCACAAGCTGAGGACCCAGCTGCAGGCGGGCAAGATCTCCGAGGACGAGGAGCACGAGCGGCTCCGCGCCATCGAGGAGCAGCTCGACCAGCTGTGGGACCTGCTGCGCCGCCGCCGGGCGGCGAAGCTGCAGGGTGTCGCCCCCGACGAGGTCGAGCCGCACGCGGTCGACGAGGTCGAGCACTACCTGCAGTAGCGGGGCCGTCGCCGGCCGCCTGCCTCAGTCGATGCGGAGGCGGTAGCCGCGCTTGACGACCGTCTGCACGAACGCGGGGCCGCCGAGGGCGGCACGCAGGCGGGCGACGGCCATCTCGACGGCGTGCTCGTCGGCACCGCGGGGCAGCTCACGCAGCAGCGCCGCCCGGGACAGGACCCGCCCGGGCGACGCGGCGAGCGCCCGCAGCACCGCCATGGGGCCGGGGGCGAGCGGCTTCAGCGTGCCGTCGATGATCGCGGCGTGCCCGCGCAGCGTGACCGCGGCACCCGCGACGTGCAGCGTCGGGGCGCGCTTGGGCAGCTCGTCGACGAGGATGCGCACGAGCGCGCCCAGGCGGGCCCGCTGCGGCGCCGCCACGGGCACGCCGAGGCGTTGCAGCGGCGCGGCGGTGACCGGGCCCACGCACGCGGCCAGGACGTCGGTCCGCAGCGCCTCCAGGACGTCGGGGGCGTCGGGGCCGGCCACCCGCAGCAGCGAGCTGACGGCGGGCGCGGACGTGAACGTGACCGAGTCGACCAGCCGCGAGCAGATCAGGTCGACGAGCCGCCGCAGCGGCGCGGGGTCGACGGGCGGGGCCCACCGGTACACCGGGATCTCCACCACGATCGCCCCGGCGTCGCGCAACGCGGTCGTGAACTCGGGGTGCGGCTCACCGTGCAGCTGCAGCGCGATCCGCCGGCCCGCGATCCCGCCCGGGAACCCGCCGCCGAGGAGGAAGTCGAGGACCTCGTCGCAGCTCTCCGTGTCCGGGGACCAGGCCTCGAGCATGCCGGCGGCGCGGACGGCACCCTTCGCCTTCGGGCCGCGGGCGATGAGGAACGCGTCGTTGAGCCGGGCCCGCAGCGACTCGGCGAGCCCCCAGCCCTCGGCGGCCTCCAACCAGCCGCGCAGCCCGATGCCGGTCGTCGCGATCACGATCTCCGGCGCGACGTCGACGCAGGACACGGTCGCGGCCTTCAGCTCGGTGTCGTCGGCGACCGGCACGATCCGCAGCGCCGGCGCGAGCACGACCCGGGCGCCGCGGCGCTCCAGCAGGGCGCTGAGCTCGTCGCGCCGCCGGTCGGCGGTCACCGCGACCGTGAACCCGGCGAGGGGCAGGTCCTCACCCGACATCGGCTTGGCCTCCAGCGCACTGGCCGCGCTCACGTAATCGCCTCGGCCGCCGCCGCCAGCTCGACCGCGGCCACTTCGACGAGGCCGTCGCGGACGCGCACCGGGTAGACGGGCACCCGCACCCCGGGCTGGTCGAGGCATTCGCCGCTGCGCAGGTCGAACGCCTGCTTGTGCATCGGCGACGCGACCGTCGGCACGTCGCCACGGCTGCCGACGATCCCGCGGGACAGCACCGCGGCGCCGCTGATCGGGTCGAGGTTGCCGATCGCGTGCACGTCACCGTCGTACGTGCGGAACAGCGCCACCTGCGCCCCGTCGACCAGCGCGGCGACGCCACGCTCCGGCTCCAGGCGGGGGAAGGGGCACACGACGGTCCACTTCATGAGCGCACTCCAAGGACGACAGGGACGGGCTGGCCGCGTTCGGAAGCGAACGTGATCGTCGGGTCGGGGGTGTCCGGCGCGTTGACGAACGACACGAACCGGGCGAGCCGCTCAGGGTCGCCGATCGTCGCCCGCCACTCGTCGACGTAGGACCCGACGTGGTGCGCCATCATCGATTCGAGCTCGCCGGCGATGCCGAGGGAGTCCTCGACGATGACGGCCTTCAGGTAGTCCAGGCCGCCGTCCATCGCCTCGATCCACGCCGACGTGCGCTGCAGCCGGTCGGCGGTGCGGATGTAGAACATCAGGAACCGGTCGACGAGCCGGATCAGCTCCTCGGTGGTGAGGTCGCCCGCGATCAGGTCGGCGTGGCGGGGCCGGAAGCCGCCGTTGCCGCCGACGTACAGGTTCCAGCCGTTGTCGGTGGCGATGATGCCGAAGTCCTTGCCCTTCGCCTCCGCGCACTCCCGCGCGCAGCCGGACACGGCCGACTTCAGCTTGTGCGGCGCGCGCAGCCCGCGGTACCGCAGCTCCAGCTCGACGGCGAGCCCGACGGAGTCCTGCACGCCGTACCGGCACCAGGTCGACCCGACGCACGACTTCACGGTCCGCAGCGCCTTGCCGTAGGCGTGCCCGGACTCGAAGCCGGCGGCGACGAGCCGGTGCCAGATCGCCGGCAGCTGCTCGACGCGGGCGCCGAGCAGGTCGATGCGCTGCCCGCCGGTGATCTTCGTGTACAGGTTGAAGTCGCGGGCGACCTCGCCGATGACGATCAGCTTGTCGGGGGTGATCTCCCCGCCGGGGATCCGCGGGATCACCGAGTAGGTGCCGTTGCGCTGGATGTTGGCCAGGAAGTGGTCGTTGGTGTCCTGCAGCGCCGCCTGCTCGCCGTCCAGGACGTAGTCGTTGTGCAGCGACGCGAGGATCGAGGCGACCGTCGGCTTGCAGATGTCGCAGCCGCGCCCCGTGCCGTGCTCGGCGACGAGCTGCGAGAACGTGCGGATGCCGCGGACCCGGATGATGTCGAAGAGCTCCGCCCGCGACTGGGTGAAGTGCTCGCACAGCGCCTTGCTGGGCGCGACGCCGCCCTCGGCGAGCAGCTGCTTCAGCAGCGGCACGCACGAGCCGCAGCTGGTGCCGGCGCGGGTGCACGCCTTCAACTCCGCCACGTTGGTGCAGCCCTGCTCGTGGATCGCCGTGGTGATCTGGCCCTTGGTGACGGCGTTGCAGGAGCAGATCTGCGCGTCCTCGGACAGCGCCGCGCGGGGCGCGTCACCGGCGAGCAGCGCGAGGGGCGACGCGGGCAGCGGGCCGCCGACGCTGGCCCGCAGCGCCGGGTACGAGCCGGCGTCGCCGACGAGGATGCCGCCGAGCAGCGTCTGCGCGTCGTCGGACAGGATCAGCTTCGCGTACGTGCCGCTCGCCGGGTCGAGGTAGACGACGTCGAGCAGGTCGGTGCGCAGCGCGTCGCCGAAGCTGGCGACGTCGACGCCGAGCAGCTTCAGCTTCGTCGACGTGTCCGCGCCCGGGAACGACGCCTCGCCGCCGAGGAGCCGGTCCGCGACGACCTCCGCCATCGCGTAGCCGGGGGCGACGAGGCCGTAACAGCGGCCGTCGATCTCGGCGCACTCGCCGATCGCGTACACCGCCGGGTCCTCGGTGCGGCAGGCCTCGTCGACGACGATCCCGCCGCGCGCCCCCGTCGGGAGGCCCATCGTGCGGGCCAGCTCGTCGCGTGGCCGGATGCCGGCCGCCACCACGACGATGTCGGCCGGGATGTGCGCCCCGTCGGACAGGGTCAGCGCGAGCGTCGCGTTGACCGTCTGGGTCTGGCGGATCGCGGTGGTCGCCGCGCCCAGGTGCACCCGGACGCCGAGGTCCTCCACGTACTTGCGCAGGACCGCGCCGCCGGCCTCGTCGACCTGCACCGGCATCAGCCGCGGCGCGAACTCGATCACGTGCGTGCGCAGGCCCAGCAGGCGCAGCGCGTTCGCCGCCTCCAGGCCGAGCAGGCCACCGCCGATGACCGCGCCGACCTCGCGACCCTGGGCGTGTGCCCGGATCGCCTCCAGGTCGTCGAGGGTGCGGTAGACGAAGACGCCCGGCTGGTCGACGCCGGTGATCGGCGGCACGAACGCCGACGAGCCCGTCGCCAGGACCAGCGCGTCGTACTCGTACATGGCCCGCGCGGTGGTGACCTTGCGGGCGGCCCGGTCGATCGCCAGGGCCGGCTCGCCGAGGTGCAGGTCGACGCCGTCCGGCACGTCGTAGGTGAGCTCCTCGGCGGACACGCCGTCGAAGAACGCCGACAGCCGCACCCGGTCGTACGCGGAACGGCTCTCCTCGGCGAGAACCGTGATCTCCCAGGTGTTCCCGGTGTCCCGGGCGCGGAGCGCCTCCAGGAACCTGTTCCCGACCATGCCGTGACCGACAACGACGACCTTCATGGCCAAAAGGCTGACGCCGGGCGGTTTCGCTCCAGGGTCCCAAATGTTTCGCGCCTGCTAAGAGCGCCTCACTAGAGCGTTGAGCAGGACGTTACGGCGCAGCCACAGCCTGGTGAAGGTTGTGCCAGATCGTCCCACGGTACGGTTCGACGATCTGCTCGCGGGGGTAGACAGTAACGGACCCCAATATGAGGAGGAACCAGATGCGCTCGACCGCCAAGGTCACCATCGTGGCCATGACGGCGCTGGGCGTCGGGCTCGCCGGCTGCAGCGGCGAAGCCGGCACCCCCGGCGCCGGTGCCAGCGGCAAGACCTCGGCCGGTGCCTCGGCGGGGGCTCCGGGCGGCTCGGCCGGCGCCACGTCCGGCACCCCCGGCGGCACGTCCGGGACCGGCGCCGCGGCGCCGTGCCTCGTCGGCACCTGGAAGGCGACCGGGCTCGACGGCAAGCTCAGCGGGCCCGTCACCGGGACCTTCACCGGCGGCGGCGGCACCACGCTGACCGTCGACAGCGCCGGCAAGGCCCAGGTCGACTTCGGCGCCATGAAGCCGGTCACCTTCGCGTTCACCGTCTCCGGCGGCGACGTCAAGGGCAGCTTCGGCTACGGCGGCAAGGTCAACGGCACCGTCAAGACCCCGTCGGCGGCGACCGGCACGTGGGAGCCCGTCGGCACCGTCGACTTCAGCACCCTCACCGTCACCGTCGACCTGACCAGCCCCGCCGCGGTCCGGGTGGCCGACAAGGCCTCCATCGCCGACTTCGCCGGCACCGGCACCGCGGACACCGGCGGCGCCGTCGACGCCCAGCCCGTCCTGAAGAAGAGCAGCTACGACTGCTCGGGCGGCACCACCCTGAAGCTCGGCCCGCCGCAGGGCGGCCCGGACACCGGCACCTGGATCTTCACCAAGGCCTAGCAGCCGATCTCTGCTCCGCGGGCGGCCGTCCGGTTCTCACAACCGGGCGGCCGCCGACGTGGGGGAAACGTTTCGGTCAGGACAAGAAGCGGTGCGCGCGACCGAAACGTGGCGTCCTTAACTTCTGCGTCATGACTCTCGCCGTGGAAACCACCGAGCCTGGCGCACAGCCCCCGGCCCCCCGCCGCGGCGGCCGCTGGATCAGCGACTGGCGGCCAGAAGACCGCACCTTCTGGGAGGACGGCGGCGCGAAGATCGCGCGGCGCAACCTCATCGTCTCCATCCTGTCGGAGCACATCGGCTTCTCCATCTGGAGCCTGTGGTCGGTCTTCGTGCTCTTCCTCGGCCCGAAGTACGGCTTCGACCCGGCCCAGAAATTCCTGCTCACCAGCGCCCCGACGCTCGTCGGCGCGGTGCTGCGGCTGCCCTACACGTTCGCCGTCGCCACCTTCGGCGGCCGCAACTGGACCATCTTCAGCGCCCTCATGCTGCTGGTGCCGAGCATCCTGGCCGGCATCATCCTGGAGCCCGGCGTCTCCTTCACCACCCTGCTGATCGTGGCGTCCGTCGCCGGCGTCGGCGGCGGCAACTTCGCCTCCTCGATGGCCAACATCAACGCCTTCTACCCGCAGCGGCTGAAGGGCTGGGCGCTCGGCATCAACGCCGGCGGCGGCAACATCGGCGTCCCCGCCGTCCAGCTCGTCGGCCTGCTCGTCCTCGCGACCGCCGGCGCCAGTCACCCGCGCCTCATCATCCTGATCTACCTGCCGCTCATCGTGATCGCGGCGACCCTCGCGGCGCTGTACATGGACAACCTCGCGCACGCCGCGAACGACCGGCGGGCCATGCGCGACGTGATCAAGGACCGCCACGCGTGGATCATGTCACTGCTGTACATCGGCACGTTCGGCTCGTTCATCGGCTTCGGCTTCGCGTTCGGCCAGGTGCTCCTCGTGCAGTTCAAGTCCGACTTCGACACCCCGGTGAAGGCGGCCTACCTCACATTCCTCGGCCCGCTGCTCGGCTCGCTCATCCGCCCCGTCGGCGGCCTCCTCGCCGACCGCTTCGGCGGCGCCAGGATCACCTTCTGGAACTTCGTCGGCATGGCCCTCGGCGCCACCCTGGTGCTCACCGCGTCGCGGCAGCACTCCCTGCCGCTGTTCCTGACCGGGTTCATCGCGCTGTTCGTCTTCAGCGGCATCGGCAACGGGTCGACCTACAAGATGATCCCGGCGATCTTCCGCGCCAAGTACCCCACGGACGAGAACCAGTCCCGGCGGCTCGCCACCGCGCTCATCGGCGTAGCCGGCGCGATCGGCGCGGCCGGGGGCGTGCTGGTCAACCTCGCGTTCCGGCAGTCGTTCCTCGCGTACAAGACCGGTGACGGTGCGTACATCGCCTTCCTCGCCTTCTACGCCGTCTGCTTCGCCGTCACCTGGTTCGTCTACCTCCGCAGGTCACCCGGCAGGCTCGAAGGGGTCTGAGGCCGTTTTGACTCGCACAACAGCGGCCCGGTATCGTGGACCGCTGTTGTGCGATGACAAGGCGTCCCCACTGTTCGGGTACGCTAGGTGGTCGTGCGCCCCTTTAGCGCCGCCATGAGAGCGCACCCCAGAACCGACGACGTGGAAGACAAGGTAGACCTGTGGGTACGTACAGCCCGAAGCCGGGTGAAATCGAGCGCGTGTGGCACGTGATCGACGCGTCGGACGTAGTGCTCGGCCGCCTGGCCACGCACGCCGCCACGCTGCTGCGCGGTAAGCACAAGCCGACGTTCGCCCCGCACGTTGACACCGGCGACTTCGTCATCGTGATCAACGCCGGCAAGGTGGCGCTGACCGGCAACAAGCGGCAGACCAAGGTCGCCTACCGCCACTCGGGTTTCCCGGGTGGGCTCAAGAAGGTGGGCTACGAGGAGCTGCTGACCAAGAACCCGGAGCGGGCGATCGAGCTGGCCGTCAAGGGCATGCTCCCGCACAACCGCCTCGGCGCCCGGCAGATCCGGAAGCTGAAGGTCTACGCGGGCGCCGAGCACCCGCACGCCGCGCAGCTGCCCCAGCCGTTCGAGATCAAGCAGATCGCGCAGTGAGCGCGGACGAAGGACTGAGCGTGACCGACGAGACCGTCGAGACCATCGACACCGAGGCCGCTGAGCCGGCCGCTGCTGCTGTCGCCACCGTCGAGACCCCCGCCGTTGAGGCGACGGCCAAGGTCCCGACCCGTTCCCGCCGCGCCGGCCAGCCGATCCAGACCGTTGGCCGCCGCAAGGAGGCCATCGTCCGGGTCCGCCTGGTTCCCGGCACCGGCAAGTTCCTCCTCAACGGCCGCGAGCTGGAGAACTACTTCCCCAGCAAGGTCCACCAGCAGTCCGTCAAGGAGCCGCTGGTGATCGTCGAGAAGCTCGAGCAGTTCGACGTGTTCGCCAACCTGCGTGGCGGCGGCACCACCGGCCAGGCCGGCGGCCTGCGCCTCGCGATCGCCCGTGCGCTCGTCGAGAACGACCCCGACGACCGCCCGGCGCTGAAGAAGGCCGGCTTCCTCACCCGTGACGCCCGCGCCACCGAGCGCAAGAAGTACGGTCTGAAGAAGGCCCGTAAGGCTCCGCAGTACTCGAAGCGCTAACCAAGCTTCGCGGCCGGGTGCACCCTGGAGGTGTACCCGGCCGATTTGCGTTCGCGGCCCTTTCGGATCGACGGTTCGCGGCCTAAAAGCTCAACGGAGGTATCGCAGTGGGGCGACTCTTCGGCACCGACGGCGTCCGCGGACGCGCCAACGCCGACCTGACTCCCGAGCTGGCAATGGCCGTCGCCATCGCCGCGACCCAGGCGCTGTTCGAGCGCGACCACTCCCACGCGCCCCTGGCGGTCGTGGGCCGCGACCCGCGGGCCAGCGGGGAGATGCTGGAGGCGGCCGTCGTCGCCGGCCTCACCAGCGCCGGCGCCAACGTGATCCGCGTCGGCGTCCTGCCCACCCCGGCCGTCGCCTACCTCACCGGCGTGCTGTCCGCCGACATCGGCGTGATGCTGTCCGCGTCGCACAACCCGATGCCCGACAACGGCATCAAGCTCTTCGCCGCCGGCGGTCACAAGCTCCCCGACGAGGTCGAGGACGAGATCGAGCGGCTCATGACCGAAGGCACCAAGGTGCGCCCCACCGGCGCCGGTGTCGGCCGCGTCACCGACCTCGACGACGGCGAGGACCGCTACGTCCGGCACCTGCTGACGTCGCTGCCCGGCCCGCTCGTCGAGCTCAAGGTCGTCGTCGACTGCGCCAACGGCGCCGCCTCCTCCGCCGCCCCCGAGGCGTACCGGCGGGCCGGCGCGTCCGTCGTCGCGATCAACGCGGACCCCGACGGGCTCAACATCAACGAGAACTGCGGCTCCAACCACCTCGAGCAGCTCCGCGCCGCCGTCGTCGAGCACGGCGCCGACCTCGGCATCGCCCACGACGGCGACGCCGACCGCTGCCTCGCCGTCACCGCCGACGGTGACGAGGTCGACGGCGACCAGATCATGGCCGTCCTCGCCCTCGCCATGCGCGACGGCGGCCACCTCAAGGACGACACGCTCGTCGCCACCGTCATGAGCAACCTCGGCCTGAAGATCGCCATGGCCGACGCCGGCATCCGGCTTCTCGAGACCCGCGTCGGCGACCGGTACGTCCTCGACGAGCTCCGCGCGAAGGGCCTCGCCCTCGGGGGCGAGCAGAGCGGGCACATCGTCATGCCCGCCTTCGCGACCACCGGCGACGGCGTGCTCACCGCCCTGCACCTCATGGGCCGCATGACCGGCACCGGCCGGACCCTCGCCGACCTCGCCTCCGTCGTCCAGCGGCTGCCGCAGGTCCTGATCAACGTGCCCGTCGGCGACCGTGCCGCGGCCGCCAAGGCCGCCCAGGTCCTCGACGCCGCGAAGCAGGTCGAGGCGGAGCTCGGCGGCGCCGGCCGGGTCCTGCTCCGCCCGTCGGGCACCGAGCAGCTCGTCCGGGTCATGGTCGAGGCGTCCACCCTGGCGATCGCCCGCGAGGCCGCCGAGCGCATCGCCGCCATCGTCCGCACTGTCTCTCCCGTCTCTCCCGTCTAGTCCGAAAACTGAGGGTGAGTGGGCGTGCGGCAGCTCCCGGCGATGCCGGGACCTGCCGTATGTTGCTTCACGCTGCTTGTGGTTGGGGTCGTTCGGCGGTGACGGTGTAGCCGAGGGCTTCGAGTTGGCGGATGTGGTTGCGGGCTCGTCGCTCGGGGTTGATCCGGCTGTCGTAGAAGTCGGCGCCGAGGTCATGGAAGGTGGCCTGGGCGTCGCCGAGGATGTGCCAGATGACGATGAGGGTCGACCGGCCGATAGCGACGATGGCCCGTTTCGCGCCGCGTCTTCGGGCGATGCGACGGTAGCGTTCACCGAGGAAGGTCGGGGTCCGGGCGGCGCTGACCGCGGCCTGGCCGAGGGTGCGGGCCAGGTAGGGGTTGCCGTGTCCGGTGGCGCTGCTGCCTTTCTTGCGGCCGGCGGATTCGTTGACCTTGGGTGAAAACCTGGCCCAGGAGGCCAGGTGGGCCGGGGTCGGGAAGCGGCTCATGTCGGTCCCGATCTCCGCGATGATCGCCCGGGCGGCGATCGCGCCGACACCGGGGATCTGCTCAAGCCGGGTCGCCGCTTGCGCGAAAGGGGCGATGCGGACCTCGATCTGGGCGTCGACGTCGGCGATGTCGGCCTCGATCGCGTCGATCCGGGTGAGCATCTTGGCCAGCAGGAACGCGTGATGTTCGCTGAACCGGCCGACGAACGCTTCCTCCAGCGTGCCGATCTTGCGGCGGAGGGTCGAGCGGGCCAGCTGCGCCAGCCGGCCCGGATCGCGTTCACCGGCGATCAGTGCAGCCATCATGGCCCGGCCCGAGACACCGAAGATGTCCGAGGCGACCACCGACAGCTTGATCTGCGCGTCCTCCAGCAGCTTCTCGGCCCGGTTCTTCTCCGCTGTCTGCGCAGCGACGAGATCGACCCGGTACCGGGTCAGGTCCCGCAGCATCCGAATTTCCGGCGGTGGCACGAAACTGGGCCGCAGCATCTGCCGTTCGGCGACCTTGCACAACCACACCGCATCCAACCGGTCGGTCTTGGGCCGTCCCGGCAGATGCTTGACGTCACGGGCGTTGACCAGCCACGTCTGGAACCCGGCCGCCTCGAGGAGGTAGAACACCGGCTTCCAGTAGTCGCTGGTCGCCTCCATCACCACCCGCGTCACACCGAGCTGCCGCAGCCGGTCGGCCATCCGCAGCAACGACCTCGTCATGGTCGAGTAGGTGTCGACCTCCTGCAGCCGCCGACCCGGCCTGGCCGGGTCGGGCAGCCGGGCGCAGCACACGAGCGTGGCCTTACCAATGTCCAGCGCGGCGATCCGCTCGATGATCTCCTCGCGCTCCTGCGTCTCCTCCAACACGTGGCCCTCCCTGCCCACGCCGAACCGTGCCAAGGCGTCGCCCGCGGCGGCCACTGAGGGACAGCGAATCTAGTCCTCGTGCTCGAAGCAACAGTGAAGGGCCCATCAGCGTGACCACCAGCATCCGACTAGCCCACGGCCTGGAACGAACCAAGAAGACACGACGTCAGCGGGCGACCCCACCACGGCACCACCAACCACCCACACACCGCAAGAGACGAATGCAGTTTTCAGCCCGGAACGGGCCGCCAACCGGCGAACGGGACTAGCCCCCGGCTCAGCTCGCTTTCCGGGTCACGCGCGGTGGCGGCGGTCGTCTCGTACCGACGCCGCCATGGTCGACATGAAGGGGTCTACCCGGGAGTAACGTGCGGCGCATGACTGACGCCCGCACCGTTCTCGTCACCGGCGCATCCCGCGGCATCGGCAAGGCGACCGCCGTCGCCTTCGCCGCGCAGGGCTGCAACGTCGTGCTCACCTCCCGGGACCAGGAGGCGCTCGACGCCGTCGCGGAGGAGATCCGCGCCGCCCACCCGTCCGCGGGGGTGCTCGCCCACGCCGCGCACGCCGCGGAGCCCGACCAGGCCGGCGCCGCCGTCGACGCCGCCATGGCCCGGTTCGGCGCGATCGACGTCCTGGTCAACAACGCCGGCACCAACCCGTACTTCGGCCCGCTCATGGACATCGACCCGGTCCGCGCGGAGAAGACCGCGCGGCTCAACCAGTTCGGCCCCGTGCTGTGGAGCCAGCTGGCCTGGAAGGCGTCGATGTCGTCCCGGGGCGGCGCGATCGTCAACGTCGCCTCCGTCGGCGGGCTGCTCACCGAGCCCGGCATCGGCTACTACAACGCGACGAAGGCCGCGGTCATCCACCTCACCCGCCAGCTCGCCGCCGAGCTCGCCCCGGCGGTCCGGGTCAACGGCGTCGCGCCCGGCATCGTGCGCACCAAGCTCGCCCGCGGGCTGTGGGAGAACAACGAGCAGTACCTCAGCGAGCACCTCCCGCTGGGGCGCATCGGCGAACCCGACGACATCGCCGACGTCATCACCTTCCTGGGCGGGCCGGCGTCGCGCTGGATGACGGGCCAGACGCTCGTCATCGACGGCGGCGCCCAGATCCGCTCCTCGCTGGCCTGACCTCGCCTGTCACGCGTGCTACCCCCGGCCCGGGGGTGGCACGCGTCGCTTTCGTCCCACTGTGCGCAGGCGTCGTGCGCAATCACGACAGTTTCGAGCATCGGGCATGCTCGAATGTCTGCTACGGTACGGGACATGTGCGGAATCGTGGGGTACGCCGGTTCGCGTCCGGCCCTGACCATCGTTCTCGACGGCCTGCGCCGGCTGGAGTACCGCGGGTACGACTCCGCCGGGGTCGCCATCGTCGACGACGTCCTGCGCACCGCCAAGCGCGCCGGCAAGCTCGCCAACCTCGAGAAGGCCCTGCAGAGCGAGGACGGCCTCGACACCGGCACCACCGGCATCGGCCACACCCGCTGGGCCACCCACGGCGGCCCCACCGACCGCAACGCGCACCCGCACCGCTCCGTCGACGGCCGGGTCGCCGTCATCCACAACGGCATCATCGAGAACTTCGCGAAGCTGCGCACCGAGCTGGAGCAGCAGGGCATCGAGTTCGCCAGCGACACCGACACCGAGTGCGCGGCGCACCTGCTGAGCTTCGAGGTCTCCCGCAGCTCGGTGGAAGACCCCGCCGAGCGGCTGGCCGACGCGATGCGGGCCGTCTGCCGCCGCCTCGAAGGCGCGTTCACGCTGCTCGCCGTCGACGCCCAGGCCCCGGGCGCCGTCGTCGGCGCGCGCCGCAACTCGCCGCTCGTCGTCGGCCGCGGCGAGGGCGAGAACTACCTCGCCAGCGACGTCGCCGCGTTCATCGAACACACCCGCGAGGCCGTCGAGCTCGGCCAGGACCAGGTCGTGCTGATCACCGGCGACGCCATCGTGATCACCGACTTCCTCGGCAACCCCGCCGAGGGCAAGGACTTCCACATCAACTGGGACATCTCCGCCGCCGAGAAGAGCGGCTACGACTACTTCATGCTCAAGGAGATCGCCGAGCAGCCGCACGCCGTCGCCGAGACCCTCCTCGGGCGGCTCAACGAGCAGGGCGACCTGCTGCTCGACGAGGTGCGCCTCACCGACCAGGACCTCCGCGACGTCGACAAGGTCTTCATCGTCGCGTGCGGCACCGCGTACCACGCCGGCATGGTCGCCAAGTACGCGATCGAACACTGGACCCGCATCCCCTGCGAGGTCGAGCTCGCCAGCGAGTTCCGCTACCGCGACCCCGTCCTGGACCGCTCCACGCTCGTCGTGGCCATCTCCCAGTCCGGCGAGACCATGGACACCCTCATGGCCCTGCGGCACGCGAAGGAACAGAAGGCCCGCGTCCTGGCCATCTGCAACACCAACGGCTCCACCATCCCGCGCGAGTCCGACGCCGTCCTGTACACCCACGCCGGCCCCGAGATCGCGGTCGCCTCGACCAAGGCGTTCCTGACCCAGCTCGTCGCCTGCTACCTGGTCGGCCTGCACCTCGCGCAGGTCCGCGGCATCAAGTACGCCGACGAGGTCGGCGCCGTCGTCGCGCAGCTGCAGGAGATGCCGCAGAAGGTCGAGCAGGTCCTGGCGATGATGGAGCCGATCCGCAAGCTCGCCCGGGAGCTCGCCGACGCCAAGAGCGTCCTGTTCATCGGCCGGCACGTCAGCTACCCGGTCGCCCTCGAAGGCGCGCTCAAGCTCAAGGAGCTCGCCTACATGCACGCCGAAGGGTTCGCCGCCGGCGAGCTGAAGCACGGCCCGATCGCCCTCATCGACGAAGGCACCCCCGTCGTGTGTGTGGTGCCGTCGCCCCGGGGCCGCGGCGTCCTGCACGACAAGGTCGTCTCCAACATCCAGGAGGTACGGGCGCGGGGCGCTCGCACGATCGTGATCGCCGAAGACGGCGACACGGCGGTCGAACCCTACGCCGACCACCTCTTCCACGTGCCGGTCACCCCGACGCTCCTGGCGCCGCTGGTCACGACCGTGCCGCTGCAGGTCCTCGCCTGCGAGATCGCGTCGGCCCGCGGGCACGACGTCGACCAGCCGCGCAACCTGGCCAAGTCGGTTACCGTCGAATAGGCGTATGTGACAGGCTTGGCGCTGTGATCGTGTCATGAGAGCCGCCTGGCGGGTGGCGCAAGTCCGTGCGGCCGAAGAGGCCCTCATGAAGACCCTGCCCGGCGGTGCGCTCATGCAGCGCGCCGCCGCCGGCCTCGCCAGGCGCTGCGCGCAGACCCTGCCCAAGGTGTACGGCAGCCGCGTCCTGCTCCTCGTCGGCCCGGGCAACAACGGCGGCGACGCGCTCTACGCCGGCGCCTTCCTCGCCCGCCGCGGCGTACACGTCTCGGCGCTGGTCCTGGACCCCTCCCGCGTCCACACCGGGGCGCTCGCCGCCCTGCAGGCCGCCAGCGGTGTCATCGGGTCTTCTTTCGCCGGCGGGTTCGATCTCGTGGTGGACGGCATCCTGGGCATCGGTGGCCGCGGCGGCCTGCGCGAACCGGTCGCGAGCCGCGTCGCCGACGTCGCCGGCGCGCTGCGCGGCACCCCGGTCATCGCCGTCGACGTGCCGTCCGGCGTGGACGCCGACACCGGCGCCGTCACCGGCATGGCCATCCACGCCGACATCACCGTCACCTTCGGCGTCCTCAAGCCCGGCCTGCTCGTCGGCGCCGGTGCCGTCCACAGCGGACTCGTCGAGCTCGTCGACATCGGCCTGACGCCCTTCCTCACCGGCGACCCCGCCTGCTACGTGCCCGACGCCGCCGACGTCGCCGCCTGGTGGCCCCGCCCCACCGCCGACGACAACAAGTACTCCCGCGGCGTGGTCGGCGTCGCGACCGGCTCCGACGAGTACCCGGGCGCCGCCGTCCTCTCCGTCGCCGGCGCCCTGGCCGGCCCCGCCGGCCTCGTCCGCTATGCCGGCGGCGCGGCCCCACTCGTCCGTACCCAGCACCCGACGGTCATCGCGAGCGACCGGGTCGCCGACGCCGGCCGGGTCCAGGCCTGGACGTGCGGCAGCGGCATGGGCACCGACGAGCGCGCCTACGCCGAGCTGCGCACCGTCCTCGGCGCGCCCGTCCCCGCCTGCCTCGACGCCAGCGCCCTCACCCTGCTCGTCGACGCCCGCATGGCGGACTGGCTCCGCGACCGCGACGCCCCGACCGTCGTCACCCCCCACGACGGCGAGTTCCAGCGCCTCGCCGGCGGCGCCCCCGGCGACGACCGCATGGCCGCCGCCGCGCACCTCGCCGAGCGCATTGACTGCGTCGTCCTGCTCAAAGGCAACCGCACGATCGTCGCCACCCCCGACGGCCGCGTGTACGTCAACCCGACCGGCACCCCCGCCCTCGCCACCGGCGGCACCGGCGACGTCCTCGCCGGCCTGCTCGGCTCCCTGCTCGCCGCCGGCCTGCCCGCCGAACAGGCGGCGGTCGGGGCCGCCTTCACCCACGGCCTCGCCGGCCGCCTGGCCGCCACCACCGGCCCGGTCACCGCCGCCGACGTCGCCACCCACCTCCGCGAGGCGGTGTCAACCCTGCACCCCTGATCCCCTCCGGCAATCTGCCCCGACACGCCGATCCCAGTCACGCTGCGTGTTCGCCCGCCGGCCGGGAACTGGGGTTGAGCCGGGTGGTGGGGGCACCGCTTAGGCTTAGGCGCATGTGGCAGGCTCAGGTCCGGATCGACCTCGACGCGATCCGGCACAACGTGGCGACCCTCAAGGGGATGCTGCGGCCTGGGACGGCCCTGATGAGCGTCGTGAAGGCCGATGCGTATGGGCACGGCATGCTGCGCGTCGCGGAGGCCGCTGTGCGGGGCGGGGCGACCTGGCTCGGCACCGCCACGCTCGACGAGGCGCTGGCGCTGCGTGAGCACGGCGCCGGCGGCGGGGTGAAGATCCTTTCGTGGTTGCACAGTCCCGGGCGGCCGCTGGGCGAGGCGGTCGCGGCGGACGTGGACCTGTCGGCGTCGTCGATCGACGCGCTGGACGAGATCGTGGACGCGGCGCGGAAGATGCGGCGGGTCGCGGCGGTGCATCTGAAGATCGACACGGGGTTGTCGCGGAACGGGGCGGGGCGCGGGGACTGGCCGGCGTTGGTCACGGCGGCGGCGAAGGCGCAGGCCGACGGGCAGGTGGAGATCGCGGCGATCTGGAGTCACTTCGCGTGCGCGGACGAGCCGGGGCACCCGTCGATTCTGCGGCAGCAGCTGGCGTTCGACGAGGCGCTCGACGTGGCGGCCGGGCTGGGGGTCGAGCCGCCGCTGCGGCACTTCGCGAACTCCGCGGCGGCGCTCACGCTGCCCGAGAGCCACTTTGAGCTGGTTCGAGTGGGTTTGTCCACGTATGGACTCTCGCCGATTCCGGGTGGCGCGCCTGACCTGCGGCCCGCGATGAGTGTCCATGCGCGCGTGGCGCTGGTGAAGGCCGTCCAAGCCGGCGAAGGCGTGTCGTACGGCCACACGTACAAGATTCTCAAGGACACCAACCTGGCGCTGGTGCCGGTCGGGTACGCCGACGGGGTGCCACGCTCGGCGAGCAGCCGCGGGCTCGTCCACATCGGCGGGAAGGTGCGCCGGGTCGTCGGACGGGTGTGCATGGACCAGATCGTCGTGGACTGCGGCGACGACGACGTCCGCGCGGGCGACGAGGCCGTGCTCTTCGGCGCCGGCACGCGCGGGGAGCCGACCGCCGACGACTGGGCCGTGGCCGCCGACACGATCAACTACGAGATCGTCACGCGGATGGGCAGCAACAGAACGCCGCGGGTGTACCTGGGAGAGAGCGCATGACGGGTAGCGAGGTCGAGAAGAGCAGCCGGCGCCGGAAGGTCGGGATCATCGGCGCGATCCTCGGTGTGGCCGCCGCTGGTGTCGCCGCAGGGGTCGCGACCGAGCGGTACCTCGTGCACCGGTCCAAGAGCGCCGACGACGTCTACGCCGACGAGGAGTTCGGCGTCTGGGACTCCGACGAGGAGCTGACCGTCACCACCGACGACGGCATCGAGCTGCACGTCGAGATCGTGGACGGGCCGGAGGACGGGCCGGACGACGCGCCCACGCTGGTGTTCGTGCACGGGTTCTGCCTCGACATGGGCACGTTCCACTTCCAGCGCAGGGCGCTGGAGGGCAAGCACCGCATGATCTTCTACGACCAGCCCGGCCACGGCCGCTCCGGGAAGCTCCGCAAGGGCGAGTACTCCCTCGACGCCCTCGGCGCGGGGCTCCGCGCGGTCCTGCAGGCGGCCGCCCCGACCGGCCGGGTCGTCCTGATCGGCCACTCCATGGGCGGCATGACCATCATGGCGCTGGCCGAGCAGGTCCCGGAGCTGTTCGAGTCGCGGGTCGACGCCGTCGTGCTGATCTCCACGTCCGCCGGCAAGCTGGACCAGGTCACGTTCGGCCTGCCGGAGGTGGTCGCGAAGTTCAAGCGGCCGCTGCTGCCGGTCGTCGGCATCGCCGGACCGATCAGCTCCGGTGTCGTCGACCGCGCCCGGCGGGCGTCCACCGACCTCGCGTGGCTGCTGACCCGCCGGTACGGCTTCGGCACCGCCCGCCCGAGCCCCGCCCTCGTCTCGTACGTCGAGAAGATGAACACCACCACGTCGACGGACGTGATCGCGCGGTACCTGCGGACCCTCTACACCCACGCCCGGCTGCTGGTTCTCGGGCCGCTGCGCAAGGTGCCGGTGCTGCTCGTCTGCGGCGACCGGGACGTGCTCACCCCGCTCACCCACACCCGCGAGATCGCCGCGGTGCTGCCGGAGGCGGAGCTGGTCGTCGTCGCCGACGGCGGGCACGTCGTGATGCTCGAGCACGCCGAAGAGGTCAACGACGCCATCGAGACGTTCCTGAAAAGGGTCCAGGACCGGTGACGCAAGCGGTACAGCTGCCGACAGCCGCCGACACGCACGAGTTCGGGCGGAAGCTCGCCGCGGTCCTCCACGCCGGGGACATCGTGCTGCTCACCGGACCGCTCGGCGCCGGCAAGACGGCGCTCGCGCAGGGGATCGGCAAAGGGCTGGACGTGCAGGGCGCGGTGACGTCGCCCACGTTCGTGATCGCCCGCGTGCACCGTCCCGTCGTCGCCGGGCGCCCCGCGATGGTGCACGTCGACGCGTACCGCCTCGGCGACGTCAAGGATCCCATCGGGGAGCTCGACGCCCTCGACCTCGACGCCACCGTCGAGGACTCGGTGACGCTCGTCGAATGGGGCGAGGGGTTCGTCGAGCACCTCGCCGACGACCACCTCGAGCTGCGCCTGACCCGCCACGACGACGACACGCGCACCGTCACCGTCGTCCCGCACGGCGCCGGCTGGCCCGCCCGGGTGGCACATCTCGTACCGGCGAAGAAAACGCCATGAAGCAGCGCTGAAGCCTAGGCGGGCTGCAGGACTTCCCAGACGTCGATCGATGTGCCTTCGTCGTCGGTCCGGCGGGCCAGCAGGTGCCGCCCCTGGTGGCAGAACGCGGTCCGGACCTGCCGCGCCGGCGACAGGTCCGCGCGGAACACCTCCGCCTCCGTCTCGACGTCCCGCACGCACACCGAGCCGTCGAGCACCGCGGCCCGCAGCCGCCCGTCGGGGCTCGCCATCTCGGTCGCGAACGCGTCCGCGCGGCTCGTGCCCGTGTAGCCGGCGAACCGCCGCATCAGGTCCTCCCCGACGATCCGGTCGAGCCGCGCCCCGGTCGCCAGGTCCCACACGGTGGCCACGTCCCGCCGGTACCGGCCGACGCTCGCCGCACCCTCACCGGACGCGACGAGCCGCCACTCGCCCTCGTTGACGAGGACCGCGTCGGGCCGGTGCCCGTCGGAGAAGCTGCTGGTCATGCGCCCCGACAGGACGTCCCACACGGCGAAGTGCCCGTCGGCGTCCCAGGTGACCAGCGACAGCTGCTGGTTGGGGCCGAGCGCCACCTGCCCGTGCTGCGGGCGGCCCGCGCCGCGACCGGGGCGCAGCTCCGTGACCAGCGCACCGCTGTCGACCGCGCGGACCTTCACGTACTCGCCGGTCCGCGACCACTCGACCAGCATCCGGCGGTCCGGCATCAGCAGCCAGTCGCCCGCGACCCGCAGGTGGTGCCGCTTCGCGAGCTGGAACCGTTCGGCGGTCGGCACGATCCGCACGTGCGCCGCGGCCGCGCCCGACACCACCATGCCGCCGACCGGCACGCGGTGCTCCAGCAGCACCCCGCCGGTGCGTCCAGCGGTGAGGTCGAAGACCCGGTCGTCGGCGGTGCGGACCTGCGCGAGCGGCGCGCCCGCCGGATACGGCTCGCCCTCCTTCGCCAGCCAGCGCACCAGCCGCCCCCGCCCGCCGGGGACCGTCCACGCGAGCGGCTCGACCCGCCACGGCGCGGGGTCCGCCGGCAGCGTCCGCGTCCCCCTGTCGCCGGCCAGCCGGGCCGCGCCGCGCAGCACCGCCAGCTCCGGCTCCGGCGGCCGTGTCACCGGACGGCCGAGCCCCGCGTGCAGCGCCTGCGCCACCCCCGGCAGGTGCGAGCAGCCGCCGTCGAGCACCACGGCCGCCAGCTCCGCCGGCACGATCCCGGCGCGCGCGACCACCGCCCGGCAGCTGGCGATCAGCCATCGGTTCGCCGGTTCGGTCAGCTGCTCCAGGAGGTTCCGGCGGATGGTGTACGGCGGAGCTCCCGGCTCGACCTGGTCCGTCGCCTCCGGCGCCTCGCTCAACCGATGCTTGAGCCTGCGCACGATGTCGAGGGCGTGGAAGTTGGCCCGCACGCTGGTGTCGCCGCCGGCCGCGAACGCGGGCTCCACCCACTCCGCCAGGGTGGCGCGCAGGTCCGCGGCGAGCACCACGTCGAGGTCGCGCCCGCTGCCGGAGCTCTCCTGGCTCAACGGCACCGCCATCCCGCGCTGCACCTGCGTCAGCGTGGCGCTCCAGGTCGCCCCGAGGTCGCAGACCAGCACGTACGCGCCGTCAGGCAGGTCCAGCTGCGCCAACGGGTCGGCGACCGCCGCCGACGGGTCGTGCACCAGCTCCACGTCCGGGAACCCGGCGACCGCCGCGGCCGTCACCAGCATCTCCCTGCGCGGGTCGTGCGTCCGGTACGCCGCCGGCACCGTCACCGCGAGCCGCCTGACGTCGCCGTGCTGCCGCCGCGCCTCCTGGACGACCGCGTCGAGCGCCGCCGCGACCAGCTCGGCGCCGTTGACCAGCTGGTCGCCGAGCCAGATCGGGGCGTTCGCGTCGACGGCCCGCCGCACCCCGTCGACGTAGTGCCGGGGGTGCTGGTTCCTGAGCTGCTCCCCGGCGACCAGCCGCTTGCTCGCCGGGTCGAGGCTCGCACCGCCGGGCCAGCGGGCGGCGCCGGTCGCCGGATCCCGCACGAGATGCAACTGGTCCCGCGTGACGACGGCGGCGGACAGTGCCCAGGACCCCAGGTCCACGACCAGGACCGGCTCAGTCATACCGCTCTCCCTGCCGCGCGCGGGTCGATGTCGGCCGATGCTAGGCCTGGCTCGTTGCGGGCCTGTTAACTGACGCGGACGACGACCGCGGGAAGTGTCGGACCCGGTCGGTAGAGTTGGCGGCGTGCTGGTGATGGTGGTGGACTCCTCGACGCCCGCGGTGACGGCCGCGCTCGTCCGCGTCGACGAGCTCGCGGTCACCGTCGTCGCCGAGCGCGTCACCGTCGACGGCAAGGCCCACGGTGAGCTGCTCGCCCCGCAGATCCATGCGGTCCTCGCCGAAGGTCAGGTGGCGCCCGGCGACCTGGCCGCGGTCGTCGCCGGCACCGGCCCCGGCCCGTTCACCGGCCTGCGCGCCGGCATGGTCACCGCCGCCGCCCTCGCCCACGCCCTCGACGTCCCGGTCTATGGCGTCTGCTCCCTCGACGGCATCGGCCACCCTCTCCCCGGCCGCGTCCTCGTCGCCACCGACGCCCGCCGCAAGGAGATCTATTGGGCCGTCTATCACGACGGCACCCGCGTCACCGGCCCGGCCGTCGACAAGCCCGCCGCGGTGGCCGCCGGTGGAGGCCTTGTCGTCGACGCGGCGGCGGGTGACGGGGCCGGGAAGTATGCCGATGTGCTCGGCCTGCCGGTGCTGCCGCTGCTGTACCCGTCCGCTCGGGCGCTCGCCGAGCTGGCCGCCGACCGGGTCCTGGCCAAGGCGCCCGGCGAGGCGCTCGTCCCGCTCTACCTGCGCAGGCCCGACGCCGTCGCGCCCGGCGAGCGGAAGCCGGCGCTGCGGTGAGCGTGCAGCTGGTCGGGCTCCGCTGGTTTCACATCGAGTCGCTGCTGCCGATCGAGGACGAGCTGTTCGGCGAGGAGCGTTGGTCCGCGGGCATGTTCTGGAATGAGCTGGCCAACGGTCACCACTATCTCGTGGCCCTCGACGGTGATCGGGTCGTCGGCTATGCCGGGCTGGCCCTCGCCCCGCCCGACGAGGCGTGGATCCAGAATGTCGGGGTCCGCAAGGACGCGCAGCGGCAGGGCATCGGTCGGCGGCTGCTCGAGGCGCTGCTCGACGAGGCGGCCCGGCACGGCATCCAGCAGGTGCTGCTCGAGGTCGCCGTCGACAACCTGCCCGCGCAGAAGCTGTATGCCGGCTACGGGTTCGAGGGTGTCGGCGTCCGCAAGGGCTACTACCAGCCGAGCAACACGGATGCGTTGGTGATGAGACGTGAAGACTGAGCCCCTCGTCCTCGGCATCGAGACGTCCTGCGACGAGACGGGCGTCGGCATCGTCCGCGGGCACACGCTGCTCGCCGACGAGGTCGCGTCCAGCGTGGAGGAGCACGCGCGGTTCGGCGGGGTCGTCCCCGAGGTCGCCAGCCGCGCGCACTTCGAGGCGATGGTCCCGACCGTCCAGCGCGCCCTCGACACCGCGGGGATCACGCTCGGCGACGTCGACGCGATCGCCGTCACCGCCGGGCCCGGGCTCGCCGGTGCGCTGCTCGTCGGTGTCGCCGCAGCCAAGGCGTATGCGCTCGCCGCCGGCAAACCGATCTATGGCGTCAACCACCTCGCCGCGCACGTCGCCGTCGACACCCTCGAGCACGGCCCGCTGCCCGAGCCGGCGATCGCGCTCCTCGTCTCCGGCGGCCACTCGTCGCTGCTGCGGGTCGACGACCTCGCCGGCCGGGTCGAGCCGCTCGGCGCCACCATCGACGACGCCGCGGGGGAGGCGTTCGACAAGGTCGCGCGGCTGCTCGGGCTGCCGTTCCCGGGTGGCCCGCCGATCGACCGCGCCGCCCGCGATGGGCAGATCGTCATTCCGTTCCCGCGTGGGCTGACCGCCGCCCGGGACCTGGTCGAGCACCGGTTCGACTTCTCGTTCTCGGGCCTGAAGACCGCGGTCGCCCGCTGGGTCGAGGCCCGGCAGCGCACCGGCGAGCCGGTCCCCGTCAACGACGTCGCCGCCAGCTTCCAGGAGGCGGTCTGCGACGTGCTCACCGCCAAGGCCGTCGACGCCTGCCTCGCCGGCGGCGTGCGGACCCTCGTCATCGGCGGCGGCGTCGCCGCCAACTCCCGCATCCGCGCCCTCGCCCAGGAGCGCTGCGACAAGCACGGCATCACGCTGCGCGTCCCGCGCCCCAACCTCTGCACCGACAACGGCGCCATGGTCGCCGCCCTCGGCTCCCACCTCGTCGCCGCCGGCACCACCCCGGGCCGGCTCGCCCTGCCCACCGACTCCGCGATGCCGATCACCCTCGTCACCGCCTGACCACCAGCACCCCTGCACAGCGGAATCCACCGCCCTACGAGCACGGCCGCCCGCCGGCCGGAGCCGTTTGCGTTGGAGCGGCCGTTGGCGGGAGCGGCTGTTCGGCGGGCGGAGTCGTTCGGTGGGAGCGGCCGTTCGACCTGCACGGCGGAATCCACCGCCCGCCGGAATCCACCGTTCGACGGCGGCCGTCCGGCGGGGGAGCCGTTTGGCGGGAGCGGCCGTCCGACCTCACAGCGGAAGCGACCGCCCGCCGGAATTCACCGTTCGACGGGAGTGGCCGTCTGGCGGGAGGAGTTGTTCGACGGGAGTGGCTGTTCGGCGGGGAGCCCGTTTGGCGGGAGCGGCCGTTCGATCTGCACAGCGGAATCCACCGTTCGCCGGGAGCGGCTGTTCGGCGGGAGGAGCCGTTTGGTGGAGTGGCTGTTCGATGGGGGCGGCCGTTCGGCGGGAGGAGCACGAACAGCAGGAGTGGCCGACCGGCGGGTGCAGCTCGAACAGCGGCAGTGCTGGACTGGCGGGAGTTGTCGGCCGCCGGGGTGCAGGTTGAACAGCGGTAGTGGCGGACCGGCGGGGGTGGGCAGACCGGTGGGAGCGACTCGACTTGGACAGCGGGAGTGGCAGAGCGGTGAGCTGACCGATCGGTGGAAGCCGCCTGCGTCGCCGATCGGTGGGAGTCGTTGACCGGTGGGAGCAGCTTGAACAGCGGGGTTGGCCGGCCAGCGGGAGTGGCGAATCGGCGGGAGCTGCTGATCTGTGGGAGCGGCTCGACGTGGACGGTGGGAGTGGCCGGGCGGCGGAAGTTTGGACCGGTGGGAGTCGGCGGCCGCTGGGAGCGGCTGCGAGCCAGAGCGGTCAGCTGGTCAGGAGTAGCCCGACCAATCGGAGCGGTCGGCCGGCAGAAGTGATGGACCAGTTGAGCGGCCGGTGGGAAGGAATCGCCCGCCCAGCCGGGGCGGTCGGCTGGCAGAAGAGGCGTGACCCACTGGAGCAGCCGGTCCGCAGAAGTGGGCCGACCAGCCAGAGCAACCAGTCCGCCGCAGCGGCCGGCCAGTCAGAGCAGGCGGCTCGCAGGGGGCGGTCGGTGGGGTGGCATGGTGGGCAGGAGCGGGAAGGACGGTGGGAGTGGCATGGGAGTAGAGTCCAGCGCCGTGATCGTGCGCATGTGGGAGGTCCGGGCGCACCCGGAGGCGTTCGACGAGCTGCTGTCGTGGGTGTGTGAGGCGATGCTGCCCAAGGTCGAGGTGCATCCGTTGCACATCAGCAGTGAGGTGTACTCGTCGACGGACCATCGGCTGGTGGTGATCGCGAAGTGGCGGGGGAGCACGCCTGAGGAGTTCGCGGACCCGCCGTCGCATCTCGTGTCGCGGCGGCCGCAGGCGTGGGACTTCACCGAGGTCGACCGCTGAGGACGGGCCGCGGGGGCGGTCCGGCGGGCGGAAAATGTAAGGCGTCCGACCGGTCTTCCGGGTTACCGTCGGCGGGCCATGAAACGGTTGCCGATCGACGAGCCGGGGGAGCCTGACAGCAGGTCCGCCGCGCGGTTTCTGCTATGGGTGCTGCGGCACCAGCTGCCGACGATCATCGCGGGGATCGCGCTCGGGATCGTCTGGATGGTGAGTCAGGCGCTCGTGCCGGCGGCGCTCGGTGCGGGGGTCGACGCGTTGACCAGCCATGACCGGGGTGCGCTGGGCGCGGCGGGCGGGGCGCTGCTCGGGCTCGGGACGGTGACCGCGGTCAGCGGCATCATGCGGCACCGGTTCGCCGTCACGAACTTCCTGTCCGCCGGGTTCCGGACCATGCAGGTCACCGCCCGGCACGCGACGCGGCTCGGGGCGACCCTGCCGAAGAAGGTCGCCACCGGCGAGGTCGTGAGCATCGGCACCACGGACTTCGACCATGTCGGGTATGCGATGGACGTCACCGCCCGCGGTGGTGGGGCCGTCGTCGCGATCGTCGTCGTGTCCGTGCTGCTGCTCGACGTGTCGGTGCCGCTCGGGCTCGTCGTCGTCATCGGCGTGCCGCTGCTCGTGGCCGTCGTCGGGCTGCTGCTCAAGCCGCTGCACCAGCGTCGCCGCGCGCAGCGGGAGCTCGCCGGCGCGCTCACCGGCCGCGCCGCCGACATCGTGTCGGGGCTGCGGATCCTGCGCGGCATCGGCGGTGAGGATGTCGTGTCGGGGCGGTACAGGACCGAGTCGCAGCAGGTGCGCGCCGCCGGCATCCGGGTCGCGAAGGTCGAGACGCTCCTCGAAGGCGCCCAGATCCTGCTGCCGGGGCTGTTCGTCGCGCTGGTCACGTGGCTCGGCGCCAGGTTCGCCGTCGCGGGCAAGATCACGCCGGGTGAGCTGGTCGCGTTCTACGCGTACGCGGCGTTCCTCGTCAGCCCGCTGCGGACGCTCACCGAGGTCGCGGAGAAGGTGACCCGCGGGCACGTCGCCGCCGGCCGGGTCGTGTCGCTGCTGCGCGTCGAGCCCGAGCTGCACGACCCCGCCCGTCCGGAGGCGCCGCACGACGGCGACCTCGAAGACCCCGGGTCGGGCTTCACCGCGGGCCACGGCCGGCTCACCGCCATCGCCGCCGCCCGCCCCGAGCACGCCGCGGCCATCGCCGACCGGATCGGCCTGCTCGACCCCGGGTCGGAGGCGAGGCTGCTCGGCGTGCCGCTGCGGACCATGCGGATCGACGACGTCAGGTCGCACGTGGTCGTCGCCGACAACGACGACCGGCTCTTCCGTGGCCGGCTCCGCGACGAACTGGGCGGCCACCAGACCACCAAGAGCGACACCGCAGTGCTGGGCGCGCTGGAAACGGCCGCGGCGCAGGACATCGTCGACGCGCTCCCCGACGGGCTCGACACGGAGGTCGCCGAGCGGGGGCGCGACTTCTCCGGCGGGCAGCAGCAGCGGCTGCGGCTCGCCCGCGTGCTCGCCCTCGACCCGCCGGTCCTGGTGCTCGTCGAACCCACCAGCGCCGTCGACACCCACACCGAGGCCCTCATCGCGCGGCGCCTGCCGGCCGCCCGCGCCGGCAGGACCACCGTCGTGTGCACCACCAGCCCGCTGCTGCTGGACCGGGCCGACGTGGTCGCGTTCGTCGACGCCACCGGCCGGGTCGCCGCCACCGGCACCCACCGCGAGCTGCTCGCCACCTGCCCCGCGTACAGCGCGACCGTCACCAGGGAGGAGGACGCCTGATGCTGCTGCCCGTCGCCTCCGGCGCCGAGGTCCGCGCGTACCTGCGGCGGCTCGTCCGCGAGCACCCGCGGATGCTGGCGCTGGTCGTCACCCTGCACGTCAGCGCCGCGGTCGCCGGCCTCGTCACCCCGCGCCTGCTGGGCGACCTGGTCGAGAAGACCTCCGCCGGCACCACCACCTGGACCGTCGACCGGATCGCGCTCACCATCACCGGTTTCGTCGTCGCCGTGTCGGTACTGGTTCGCTACGCCAGACTCGCCTCCGCCCGCCTCGGCGAACAGGTCCTCGCGACGCTGCGGGAGGAGTTCGTCGACCGGGTCCTCGCCGTCCCGCCGTCCACGGTGGAGCGTGCCGGCACCGGCGACCTGCTCACCCGCGCGTCCCGTGACGTCGAGGGGACCTCGGACACGGTCCGGTTCGCCGTGCCGGAGGTCGTCGTCGGCATCCTGCAGGTCATCCTGACGATCGGCGCCGTCGCGCTCGTGTCGCCGCTGTTGCTGCTGCCGGCCCTCGTCGCCGTGCCGATCCTGTGGGGTGCTTCGCGCTGGTACTTCCGGTGGGCGCCGGCCGGATACCTCGCGTCCAGCGCCGCGTTCGCCGAGCTGACCGACGGGCTCGCCGAGACCGTCGAGGGCGCCCGGACCGTGGACGTCCTGCGGCTGCGGCGGCGCCGGGTCGAGCGCACCCAGGAGCATCTGCGCGGCCTGTACGACCGGAACATGTACACGCTGAAGCTGCGCACCGTCTGGTTCCCGCTGACGGAGTTCGGCTACGCGCTGCCGGGCGCGGTCACGCTCGTCGCCGGCGGGTGGTTCGTCGCGGAGGGGTGGGCGACGGTCGGTCAGGTCACCGCGGCCGTCCTGTACTTCCTGGCGCTCATCGACCCCCTCGACCGGGTCCTGTCGTGGTTCGACCACCTGCAGGTCGGGTTCGCCTCGTTCGCCCGGATCGTCGGCGTCCAGTCGGTGCCGGTCCCCGCCACCGGTGCCGCCGCGGTCCCCGCCGACGAGCGGATCGTCGCGCGAGGGGTGCGGTACGCGTACGTCGACGGCCGTGACGTCCTGCACGGCATCGACCTGGAGGTCCGGCCCGGGGAACGGCTCGCGATCGTCGGCCCGTCCGGCGCCGGCAAGTCCACCCTCGGCCGGCTCCTCGCCGGCATCTACCCGCCGGGCGGCGGCACCGTCACCATCGGCGGCGTCCCGCTGTCGGACCTGCCGCTGTCGTCGCTGCGCCGGCATGTCGCCCTCGTCACACAGGAGCACCACGTCTTCCTCGGGACCGTCCGCGACAACCTCGTCCTCGCCCGCCCGTCCGCGACGACCGCGGAACTCCGGCACGCGCTCGCCACCGTCGACGCCCTCGACTGGGTCGACGCCCTGCCCGCCGGCCTCGACACCGTCCTCGGCGAGCCGCCGCTGTCCCCGGCCCAGGCGCAGCAGCTCGCCCTGGCCCGGCTCGTCCTCGCCGACCCGCACACGCTGGTCCTGGACGAGGCGACGTCCCTCATCGACCCCCGTGCCGCCCGCCACCTGGAGCGTTCACTGGCGGGCGCGCTGCACGGGCGGACCGTCATCGCCATCGCGCACCGGCTGTTCTCCGCCCACGACGCGGACCGGGTCGCCGTCGTCGAGGACGGCCGGATCACCGAGCTCGGCACCCACGACGACCTGGTGGTCGCCGGCGGTGCCTACGCCGCCCTGTGGCGGTCCTGGCACGGCACCACCCACCAGCCCACGGCGTAGGGGGTCAGTGGAACGCGGCGTAGACGATGCCCAGCAGGACGGCCGCGACCAGCGCGATCGCGAACACCCACAGCACGTGCCGGTCGTTCGACGTGCCCGCGGGCGCCGGCGTCGGTGCCGGCGGGAGCGCCGGCAGGTCGTGGGTGGCGGCGCGCAGCTCGGCGAGGGTCTTCGCGGCGAGGACGGTGTCGCAGCGGTCGGCGAACTCGTCCAGGGTGAGGCGGCCGGCCTGGGTGTGGTGCTGGAGCGCGTCGATCACCCGCCGGCGGTCCTCGTCGGAGGCACGCATGGCCGGTGCGTGCGGGCGGGCCTCGTCCGGCGGGGGCATGGTCAGTGGGTCGCGATGGGGGCGAGGACGGCGCCGGTGACCTTGACGAGGTCGTCGGGGGCGAGCTCGATCTGCAGGCCGCGCCGGCCGCCCGAGACGTACATCGTGGACAGTCCGGACACCGAGGCGTCGATGACGATCGGAAGCCGGGAGCGCTGGCCGACGGGGGAGATGCCGCCGGTCACGTAGCCGGTGGCGCGTTCGGCGGCGGCGGGCTCGGCCATCGCGGCGCGTTTGCCGCCGACGGCGGCGGCCAGGGCCTTCAGGTCCAGGGACGCGGAGACGGGCACGACACCGACCGTGAGCTGCCCGTCGACGGTGGTGACGAGGGTCTTGAAGAGGCGGTCGGGCGCGACGCCGAGGGCGGCCGCGGCGGCCTCGCCGTAGGAGGCGGCCCGGGGGTCGACCTCATACGTGTGTGGAGTGAACACGATCTTCTGCCGCGCCAACAGTGCGGTCGCCGGGGTGCCCTTGCTCGCCACTGGCCCACAATAGCGAGATGCAGATCGGTGCCGTCCAGATGTACCTGGGCTTCGGGCACATCTTCCTGGGCGCCACCAGCGGCCGGGACATGTCCGTGTTCGACGGCGACGGGCCGATCACGGCGACGGACCGGCACGTGCGGGTGGCGGCCAGGCCGCAGGTCGGGCTGGTCAGGGTCAGGTTGTGGCAGGGGGCGGGGCCGCGGGTCGGGCGGCTGGTGTTCGACGGGGTGCTGGACCTGCCGGACGCGCGGTTCTGCGTGGAGGAGGCGACGGGGCTGTCGCGGTTCGTGACGAAGGTCAGCTCGGTGGAGCCGCGGGTGCTCGTCGCCGTCGACGACCCGGGGCACGCGTCGCGGATCGACGTGGTGCTGGAGCCGGAGTTCGTGCCGCGCAGCGCGCAGGTGTGGACGTCGGGCGATCCGCCGTTCCCGAAGCTGACGGTCGCGCCGACCGCGCCGCGGCACCGGGCGGACGTGTTCGCCGACGCGCTCGCCGGGCACGACTTCCCGCGGCGGCGGCTGGCGGCGGCGCTGACGGTGATGGCGGAGGAGCGGCGGGTCCGGGGGTCGGAGCAGATCGTCGCGTTCTTCATCAACGACGTCGTCGAGTGGCTGCGGTGGCTGCACGAGCGCGTGACGTGGGACATGTGCCGGGAGTCGGGGCGGATGCTCACGGAGCAGCTGGGCCGCCGCCCGCCGGAGGACCTCGCCGACGACGTCCTCATCGACCTCCAGCGGCGCCTGGGGCAGCAGCTCTACTGAGCGACGGGCCGCAGCAGGAGGACGGCGGGGGCGCCGGCGACCCTGGTCAGCGCGATCACCGCGGGCCGGGTGCCAGACAGGCGCAGCGACCTGCGCAGCTTCTCCACGTCCAGGGCCGAGCCGCGTTTCAGGATCGTCAGGGAGCCGACGTCGAGGGCGCGCAGCGCCGCCCGGAGCCGCTTCAGGGCCACCGGCAGCTGGTCGAGCACCTCGTAGCAGCGCCCGAACGGGGTCGGCACGGCGGAGGCGGTGTAGACGTAGGCGATGGTCGGGTCGGCGATGACGCCGTCGACCGTGGCGGCGAACTCCGCGACGAGATGCGACCGCACCACCGCCCCGTCAGGGTCGTACACGAAATTTCCGACCTGTCCGACAGGTGCGGCGGTCGTGCCGGAACCGGTCAGCGAGAAGACCTGTGATCCCTGGAACAGGGTCGCGCGGCGGGGAGCGGCCGCGAGGGGGCCGCACCAGGCGGCGGCCTCGACCACGTCACCGTCGACCGAGACCCATTCCCCTTCCGCGCCGGGCGGCAGCAGCGCGTGGTCGATGCCGGGCGCGAGCTTCAGCACCGTCATCGGCACCCGCGCCGCCAGGCCGACCACGAAGTCCCACGGCGGCGAGTAGGCGCGGGGGTCGAACACCCGCCGCCCGCCGGACGTGCGCCTGGCGGGGTCGCAGAACACGGCGTCCACCTCGTCGAGGGGCACCTCGGTCGCGTCGCGGGCCTCCACCAGTACACCGGCCGCCAACCCCAACGCGTGGACGTTGGCCGACGCCGTCGAGGCCGTCTCCGGCGAGGCGTCGACCGCGTGTACGCGCAGCCCGGCGCGGGCGAAGGCGATCGTGTCGGCACCGATGCCGCAGCCGAGGTCCGCGACCCGGGTGGCGCCCGCGGCGGCGAGCCGGGCCGCCCGCCGGGCCGCGACGGGAGCCCTGGTCGCCTGCTCGAGGCCGGCGCGGGTGAAGTGCATCACCGCCGCGTCGGCGCCGAACTTCGTGACCGCCTTGCGCCGCAGCGCCACCTGGGTGAGCGCGGCGGCGGCGAGGTCGGGTGGGAAGCCGGCCGCCCGCAGCGCCGACGCGGCGGCGAGCGGGTCGCCGTCAGGGAGTGCGGCCGCGGCCTGGATCGCCTGTTCGAGCATGCGTCTATGAAATCCCTAGGATGCCCCCGGCCTTGCCGAGGCTCTTGCGAACCTTGAAGGTATAGCTGTCGCCGGCGTTCGACGAACCGTGCACGAGCCAGTAGTCGCCCTTGTCCTCCTTGGGCTGGCCCTCGGTCCAGTTCGGCGGCGCCTTCTTGCCGCCGTAGCTGCCGGCGATCGACTGGCTGGAGTAGCTGGCCATCCGGGCGGTGTTGCCGTTGTACCAGGCGTTGACGAAGCTCTGCACGTAGCTGGACGCGTCCGACGGGTACTCGGTCTTCTCGATGACGACGTCGGTGATGGCCTGCGGCTTGCCCAGGTTGTGCTCGTCGATCGTGACCTGGAGCTGGTCGCCGTGGTCGTTGCGCAGGACGCACTCGGAGCCGTCCTTCTTCACGTACTTCCAGTTGTGGTCGGCGCCCTTCTCGATGTACTGGAAGTTGGACACGGCGCCGCTGCTCGCGAGCTGCTTGATCCGGTTCATGTCGTTCTTGGTCCAGGCGGACACGGCGGCCTGGCAGTAGCCCTTGGCGTCACCCGGATAGGTGGGTCCGGCGGCGCTCTTGTCCGCGACCGGATCCTGGGTGCCGCCGGTCCCGCCGGTGCCCCCACCGCCGGGCGACGCCGAGGCGCCGCCGGGGCCCTCGCCGAACTCGGCCGAGTTCGAGGGGCCGTTGCTGGCCTCCGCGGCAACGTCGCCGCCGTCCTTCTTGCCGCAGGCGGCGAGGGACCCCATGGCCAGGGTCGCGACGATCAACGTGCCGAGCAGCCTCTTCATACAGGTGAGCGTAGATCGGTATGTGATGTCGGGCCGCTGTCCGTCGCGTAGCCGACGACGGGTGATTTCGTGGCGTGTTTGGCACTCTCCTTGACGGAGTGCTAGCCAGCGACATAACCTCCGATTAGCACCCTCGACATGAGAGTGCCAGCCAACCGGCTGGAGCCGGCACCCGCGACGACGGCTTCACCGGGCACTCGATAGCGTAAGAAATCGATACCCCAGGAGGGTATGCCCGTGACTACCGCGACGAAGGTTGCGATCAAGCCGCTCGAGGACCGCATCCTGGTCCAGGCCAACGAGGCTGAGACGACCACCGCCTCGGGCATCGTCATCCCGGACACCGCCAAGGAGAAGCCCCAGGAGGGCACCGTCCAGGCTGTGGGCCCCGGTCGCATCGACGACAAGGGCAACCGGGTCCCGATCGACGTCAAGGTCGGCGACACCGTCATCTACTCGAAGTACGGCGGCACCGAGGTCAAGTGGGGCGGCCAGGAGTACCTCGTGCTCTCCGCCCGTGACGTCCTCGCGGTCATCGAGAAGTGACCCAGACCAAGTAGATCAGTGGCCACCGCCCCGGATCCGTGCGCAGGAGCGCTGCGGCCGGGGCGGTGTCGCTTTGAAGGGACATCACACGCATGGCGAAGATCCTGAGCTTCTCCGACGATGCGCGGCACCTGCTGGAGCACGGCGTCAACCACCTGGCCGACACGGTCAAGGTCACGCTCGGCCCGCGCGGTCGCAACGTCGTCCTGGACAAGAAGTTCGGTGCCCCGACGATCACCAACGACGGCGTGACGATCGCGAAAGAGATCGAGCTCGCCAACCCCTATGAGAACCTCGGCGCCCAGCTGGTCAAAGAGGTCGCCACCAAGACCAACGACGTCGCCGGCGACGGCACCACCACCGCCACCGTGCTGGCCCAGGCGCTGGTCCGCGAGGGCCTGCGCAACGTGACCGCCGGCACCAACCCGGCGGGCATCAAGCGCGGCATCGACCAGGCGACGGCCGCCGTCGTCAAGGCGCTCAAGGAGAAGGCGACCCCGGTCGCCAGCCACACCGAGATCGCCCAGGTCGCCACCATCTCCGCGCAGGACGCCACCATCGGCGACCTGATCGCCTCCGCGATGGAGCGCGTCGGCCGCGACGGCGTCATCACGGTCGAGGAGGGCTCGACCCTCACGACCGAGCTCGAGGTCACCGAGGGCATGCAGTTCGACAAGGGCTACATCTCCCCGCACTTCGTGACCGACGTGGAGTCGCAGGAGGCGGTGCTCGAGGACACCTACGTCCTCGTCACCACCCAGAAGATCGCCGCCATCGAGGAGCTGCTGCCGCTGCTGGAGCAGATCGTCAAGGACAACAAGCCGCTGCTGATCATCGCCGAGGACGTCGAGGGCCAGGCCCTGTCGACCCTGGTGGTCAACGCCATCCGCAAGACCTTCAAGGTCGTCGCGGTCAAGGCGCCCGGCTTCGGTGACCGGCGCAAGGCGATGCTCCAGGACATCTCGATCCTCACCGGCGCCGAGCTCGTCGCCCCCGAGCTGGGCTACAAGCTCGAGTCGGTCGGCACCGAGGTCCTCGGCAAGGCCCGGCGCGTCGTCGTGGGCAAGGAGCTCACCACGATCGTCGACGGCGCCGGCGAGCAGAGCGAGGTCTCCGGGCGGGTCGAGCAGCTCCGCAAGGAGATCGAGGCCTCCGACTCCGACTGGGACAAGGAGAAGCTCAACGAGCGGGTCGCCAAGCTCGCCGGTGGGGTCGCGGTCATCAAGGCCGGCGCCGCCACCGAGGTCGAGATGAAGGAGCGCAAGCACCGCATCGAGGACGCGATCTCCGCGACCAAGGCCGCGGTCCAGGAGGGCATCGTCCCCGGCGGCGGCGCCGCCCTGGCCCAGGTGCTCCCGGTCCTCGACGGCGACCTCGGCCTGACCGGCGAGGAGAAGGTCGGCGTCTCGATCGTGCGCAAGGCGCTCGTCGAGCCGCTGCGCTGGATCGCGCAGAACGCCGGCTTCGACGGTTACGTCGTCGTCGGCAAGGTCGCCGCGCTCGACTTCGGCCACGGCCTCGACGCCGCCACCGGCGAATACGTCGACCTGGTCAAGTCCGGCATCGTCGACCCGGTGAAGGTGACCCACAGCGCGGTCTCCAACGCCGCCTCGATCGCCGGCCTGCTGCTCACGACCGAGAGCCTGGTCGTGGACAAGCCGGTCGCCCCCGAGCCCGCCGCCGGTGGCGGTCACGGCCACGGGCACGGCCACGGCCACTCGCACGGCCCGGGCTTCTGAGTTCTGAGCGTCGGAAGAAGGGCCCGGTCCTGTGACCGGGCCCTTCTTCCTTATGGATCGATTACCGCCCTTGGTGGGTGGTGGTGCGCGGCGCAGACTGGAGCCGTGCTCAGCAAACGGAACGGCGCGCTCGCCGGCATGGCCGCCGCAGGGGTGGCGCTCGGCGTCGCCGAGGTCGTCTCGATCCTGACCGGCGCGACCACCTCCCCGCTCGTTTCCGTCGGCGGGGTCGTGATCGACGCGGTGCCCGCACCCGTGAAGGACTTCGCGGTCGCGGTCTTCTACACGTACGACAAGATCGCGCTGCAGGCCGGGACGCTGCTGATCCTCGCCGTCTTCGCGGCGGTCGTCGGGATCCTGTCGCTGCGCCGGATGATGTACGGGTATGCCGGGATCGGCCTGTTCGCCGTGATCGGCGTCCTGGCGGCGATGACCCGCCACGACGCGCCCTGGTACGCGTTCGTGCCGACCGTCGCCGGGGCGCTCGCCGGCGCGGGCGTGCTGCGGTGGCTGCTGGTCCGGCCGCCGATCGAGTCGTATGAGCAGCGCCGCTTCTTCCTGCGCGCCGCCGGGGGCACGCTCGCGGCCGCGTTCGTCGCCGGCTTCACCGCCCGCTGGTGGGCGACCCGCCGCAACGTCGAGGCCGACCGGGCGACCGTGCGGATTCCCGTCCCGCCCGACACGGTCGCGCCGCTGCCGTCCTCGGCGGACGCCAATCTGCCGGATCTGGCGCCGTTCGTGACGCCGAACAAGGATTTCTACCTCATCGACACGACGCTCGTCGTGCCGCAGGTGTCGTCGCAGGACTGGACGCTGCGCATCCACGGCCGGGTCGAGAAGCCGCTGACCCTCACGTTCGAGGAACTGCTCAGGCGGCCGATGATCGAGCGGTACGTGACGCTCGCCTGCGTCTCCAACGACGTCGGCGGCGGCCTGATCGGCAACGCGAAGTGGCAGGGCGTGCGGATCGCCGACCTGCTCGACGAGGTCCGCCCGAAGGCCGGCGCCGACCAGGTGGTCAGCAGGTCCGTCGACGGATGGACGGCCGGCACCCCGACCGCGCTGCTGCGCGACGGGCGGGACGCGATGCTCGCGATCGCGATGAACGGCGAACCGCTCCCGATCGAGCACGGATTTCCCGTTCGAATGGTGGTGCCCGGCCTGTACGGATATGTGTCGGCCACGAAATGGCTCGCCGAGCTGGAACTGACGTCGTTCGCCGACTTCGACGCGTACTGGATCAATCGCGGCTGGGCCCGGGAAGGGCCGGTCAAGACGCAGTCGCGGATCGACACACCCCGCGACGGCGGCCGGCCCGCGGCCGGCCAGGTCGTCATCGCCGGGGTCGCCTGGGCCCAGCACCGCGGCATCTCCAAGGTCGAGGTCCGCGTCGACGACGGCCCCTGGCAGCAGGCGAAGCTCGCCGCCGTGCCGTCGATCGACACCTGGCGGCAGTGGACGCTGCCGTGGACCGCGACGCCCGGCAAGCACCGGCTGACCGTCCGCGCCACCGACAACGGCGGCGACACCCAGACAGACGCCGTGGCGCCGCCGGACCCCGACGGCGCCACCGGATGGCACTCGGTGCAGGTCGAGGTGCGCTGACCTGCACATGCCCGCCGGCGCGGCCGGCGGCTCGTACTTGGAGACTCGCTCCCCGCCGTTACCGGGCGGCGGGGCGGGCGCGGTCGGTGCCGGCGCGGCGCCGCTGGGACGGCACGCTGGGCGCCGGGTGGGTGCGGATCGTGCGCAGCTGGATGGGCGGCGGCGAAGGACGCAGCCCGAGCTTCGCCTCCAGGCGCGACACGTCGACCTTCTCCTGGCCCCGCACGGCGCAGTCCTCCCAGCCGACGGCCAGCAGCCGCAGGCGCTCGCCCTCGCTGAAGCCGCCCCACACGCCGTACGGCTCGCGGGTCGCCAGGGCCTGCGCGGCGCACTGCGCCCGGACCGGGCACGCCCGGCACACGTTCTTCGCCGCCGCCTCACGCCGGCCGCGTGACGCGCCACGCTCGCCGTCCGGGTGGAAGAACTGCGCGCTGTCCCGCCCGCGGCACAGGCCGAGACGTTGCCAGTCCCACATGTCCGCGATCGGGCCGGGCAGTCGAGTCACATTCGTCATTCGCCCCTCCTTCCTAGCTTGCGGGCCGGAATTCGCGAGTGGCACAAACCCTGTACAACGCGCGAGACCGCCGCAGGTAACGGGATGTCGTCGGTCAATTTCTCGTAGGCCAATCGCGGCGAAACCACGTCTAGATCTCGCCATTTCGTGTTTCTCTCTTTGAGAGAGAGGAGCACGACGGTGCGTACGATTTTGGTGTGTGTGCGAACACAGGTCGCGGCACAGACGGTCGCCGCGGCCGCGGCCAGGCTCGGAGTGGCACACGCGGTGCGGACCGCCGTCACGATGGTCGAGGCCCTGGCCCGCCTGAGTGAGCAGCCCGCGGACCTGGTGCTGGCCGACCCGACCCTCGCCCGGCCCGACAGCGCGGAGTTCTCCCGCCGCGTCCTGGCGGTGTCGCCGGGCTCGACGGTGGTCTTCTTCGGCACGGAGGAGCCCCGCGCGGCGGCGGCGGCGATCGCGGCCGGTGCCAGGGCGGTCATCCGGGTCGACACGGCGGACCCGGTCACGACGCTCGCGAAGGCGGTGCTGCTGGTGCTGAGCCAGGTCGGCCGCGGCAGCAACGGCGAGCCGGTCCTGCCCGCGCGGGTCGGCACGCCGGCCCAGACGCCCGGCGGGATGCTTCCGGCGGGCCGGGGGCTGCCCGGTGCGGCGAGGACGGCGGTCGGGGTGCCCAACGCCCGCATCGTGGGCGCCGGCGTGCCGCAGCAGCGCGGCGACATGCCCGGCGAACCGCCGCGGCGGCGCGTCGAGCTCACCGAGCGCGAGCTGCAGGTGCTGCGCGGCATGGCGGACGGCAAGAGCAACGCCGAGATCGGCCGGGAGCTCTTCGTCTCCGAGGACACGGTCAAGACGCACGCTCGCCGGCTGTTCCGGAAACTGGGAGCACGCGACCGGGCACACGCCGTAGCGGCGGCCTTCCGTGCCGGGTTGGTGAGCTAGCGTCGCGTGCCATGCCGCGTCGGTACCCCGCGCGCGGCAAACCTAAACGAAGGTGCCCGCGGACTCAGCCTTCGTTGTCGTCCGTGGCGCTCGCGAGTGCGTCGTGGACCCCGTCAGCGTAACCCCGCGCGTACTCCCATGTGACGTAATGGTCCGGGTCCGGGTCGAAAGCCGGCTCGTGCACCCGCGGCCGGCCCGACGTGAGCAGGTGCTTCAGGTTTCCCCGCAGCAGGTCCCAGTCGAAGTAATGCGGCTCGTGGCAGTCCTCACACTCGATGACGAGCCCACGGACACCGATCGCCGTGAGCAGCGCCTGGTAGATCTCGAGGTCGGCAAGGTCCTCGAGAACGTCCTGGCGCTCGGCGGCGGTCAACGGGTCGTCGGCACCGCTGTCGTCGAGCTCGGCCGAAGGATCGGCCGGGTCACCGGCGAACGGGTCGATGGGCTCTTCGTGCACGCCTCAACGGTAGCCCTAATACCGGCATGTGTGGGGCTCGGTGTGCGGAGCGGTAGTAAGCCAGGGCACGTCCGGCTATGGCGGAGGGGGTGCGCCGTCGGGGCGGAAGTACGATGAGACGCACCCGCCGGAGACCGAGAGCTGGGATGCGCTTCATGGATTTCTCGCCGCGACCTGACGTGCTGTCACGTCCTTCCGGCAGCTCCGAGCTGCCTTTGGGCCTGACCTTCGACGACGTGCTGCTGCTTCCGGGCGAGTCCGACGTCGTGCCGAGCGCCGTCGACACGTCGAGCCACGTCACCCGCAACATCACCCTGCGCATCCCGCTGGTCTCCAGCGCGATGGACACGGTGACCGAGGCCAGGATGGCGATCGCCATGGCGCGCCAGGGCGGCATCGGCACGCTGCACCGCAACCTGTCGATCGACGACCAGGCGCAGCAGGTCGACCTGGTGAAGCGGTCCGAGGCCGGGATGGTCACCAACCCGGTGACCTGCTCGCCCGACGACACCCTCGGCGAGGTCGACAAGCTCTGCGGGCGATACCGGATCTCCGGCGTCCCGGTCGTCGACGGCGCCGGCCAGCTCGTCGGCATCGTCACCAACCGGGACATGCGCTTCGTCTCCGACCCGGCCACGCCCGTCCGCGAGATCATGACCGTCGCCCCGCTCTACACCGCGCCCGTCGGGGTCAGCAAGGACGAGGCGCTCGCGCTGCTGCGCAAGCACAAGGTCGAGAAGCTGCCCATCGTCGACGGCTCCGGCAAGCTCCGCGGCCTGATCACGGTCAAGGACTTCTCCAAGAGCGAGAAGTTCCCGCACGCCACGAAGGACGACGCCGGCCGGCTCCGCGTCGCCGCCGCCGTCGGGGTCGGCGACGACGCCTACAAGCGGGCCCGCACCCTCATCGACGCCGGCCTCGACATCGTCATGGTCGACACCGCGCACGGGCACAACCGGCAGGTCGTCGAGATGGTCGCCCGGCTGAAGAAGGAGACCACCGTCGACGTCGTCGGCGGCAACGTCGCCACGTATGCCGGCGCGAGGGCCCTCGCCGAGGCGGGCGCCGACGCGGTCAAGGTGGGCGTCGGCCCCGGCTCCATCTGCACCACCCGCGTCGTCGCGGGCGTCGGCGTGCCGCAGATCACCGCGATCATGGAGGCCGCCCGGGCCTGCGCGCCGCTCGGCGTGCCGGTCATCGGCGATGGTGGCATGCAGTATTCCGGCGACATCGCCAAGGCGATCGTGGCCGGCGCCAGCACCGTCATGCTCGGCAGCCTCCTCGCCGGCTGCGAGGAGAGCCCCGGCGACCTGATCTTCATCAACGGCAAGCAGTTCAAGTCCTACCGGGGCATGGGCTCGCTCGGCGCGATGCAGTCCCGTGGCCAGGCCCGGTCCTACTCCAAGGACCGCTACTTCCAGGACGACGTCCTGTCCGACGACAAGCTCGTCCCCGAGGGCATCGAGGGCCAGGTGCCCTACCGTGGCCCCCTCGCCGCGGTCGCCCACCAGCTCGTCGGCGGGCTGCGCTCCGGCATGGGCTTCGTCGGCGCCGCCACCGTCCCCGACATGCACGAGCGGGGCCAGCTCATCCGGATCACCGCGGCCGGGCTCAAGGAGAGCCACCCGCACGACATCCAGATGACCGTCGAGGCACCCAACTACCACTCGCGGTAGACACCCCTAGCAGGGCTTAAACAATGGCAGGAGCGGCAAATGCGTGACGTGGTCGAGATCGGGCTGAGCAAGAGCGCCCGGCGTGGCTACCACCTGGACGACATCGCGATCGTCCCGACACGGCGCACCCGTGACGTCGATGACGTGTCGACCAACTGGCAGCTCGACGCGTACCCGTTCAAGATCCCGTGCGTGGCGCACCCCTCCGACGCCATCATGAGCCCGGCGACCGCCGTCGAGCTCGGCCGCCTCGGCGGGCTCGGCGTGCTCAACGTCGAGGGCCTCTGGACCCGCTACAGCGACCCGAGCAAGATCCTTGAGGAGCTGTCCGGGCTGGACGAAGACTCCCGGGCCACCAGGCGCCTCCAGGAGGTGTACGCGGAGCCCATCAAGCCCGAGCTCATCGGCGAGCGGGTCAAGGAGATCCGCGACGGCGGCGTCACGGTCGCCGTCCGAGTCTCCCCGCAGCACACCCTCGCCCTCGCGCCCGTCATCCTCGACGCCGGCGTCGACCTGCTGGTCATCCAGGGCACCCTCGTCTCCGCCGAGCACGTGTCGACGACCGACGAGCCGCTGAACCTCAAGGAGTTCATCGCCGACCTGGACCTGCCGGTCATCGTCGGCGGCTGCACCAACTACCAGACCGCGCTGCACCTCATGCGCACCGGCGCGGCCGGCGTGATCGTCGGCATCGGCGCCGACGAGTGGTCGACGACCGACCGGGTCCTCGGCATCCGCGTCCCGATGGCCACCGCCATCGCCGACGCCGCCGACGCCCGCCGCGACTACCTCGACGAGACCGGCGGCCGGTATGTCCACATCATCGCCGACGGCAACCTGCAGACGTCCGGGGACATCGCCAAGGCGCTCGGCTGCGGCGCCGACGCCGTCATGGTCGGTGAGCCCCTGTCGCGCAGTGAGTCCTCCCCGGCCGGCGGCGCCTGGTGGCACTCCGCCGCCAGCCACCCGAAGCTGCCCCGCGGCTCGTTCGGCTCCGCGGAGGAGTCCCTCGGCGACCTCGAGAAGGTCCTGTACGGCCCGTCCGAGGACCCCGACGGCGTCCTCAACCTGTTCGGCGGCCTCCGGCGCGCGATGGCCAAGTGCGGCTACCGCGACCTGAAGGAGTTCCAGAAGGTCGGCCTGGTCCTCGACCGCTGACCGGCGCGCGACGCCTGACGGCCCGGCCCCGCCTCGGGGTCCGGGCCGTTTCGCATCCTCCCGGGGAGCGCCCGGCTCCCGTGACCCGGAAGAGGCGTCTTCCGGGTCACGCGAGAAGGGTCAGCGGGGGAGGGCCTGCTGGAGCTCGGCCCGCAGCGCCGGGGTGAGCATCTCGCCGGCCTGCTTGGCCAGGCGGGCCATCTCGTAGCCGACGACGCCGATGTCCGCCTCGCGGCCGGCGAGCACGGCCAGGATCGAGCCGTCGCGGATCGTCATGACCAGGAAGAAGCCCTGGCCCATCTCGACCACGGTCTGCTTGACCTCGTCGCCGTCGAAGATGCGGGCGGCGCCGCTGGTGACGCTCACCAGGCCCGAGGTGACGGCGGCCAGCTGGTCCGCGCTGTCGCGCGGCAGATGGTCCGACACGGCGACCAGCAGGCCGTCGGAGGACACCACCACCGCGTGCGCGATGCCCGGCACCCGTTCGGTGAAGGCGTTGATCAACCAGCTCAGGTCCCGTGCTTGTTGGCTCAGGGTCACGCCGTGCTCCCTCGATGATCGTTGATCGGCACCGTGGGTACCTCGTCCTCGTTCGCGGCCCGGTGCACGCCACTGTAGAACCGGGTGAGCATGCTGCTGACGCTCGCGGGGTCCGGCTCGGTGTGCGACGAGACCTGGATCGGCTGGGTCGCGTCAGGTCTGGTCTCCGCCTGCCCAGTGTCACCCGGCAGCTGTGCCAGCGGCACCCTGATCGGCAGGCCGCTGGCGCTCGTGCCCGCGGTCACCGGGGTCCGCTGCGCCGGGACCGCCGGGGCCGACGACGCCGGCGCGTCACCCGCGCCGCCCCGCGACCACCAGCGGGTGCCCTTGGCGGGCGGCGCGGTGTTGCCCCGCGCGGCCGCGCCGATGATGTCCTCGGCCCGGCTCGGCCCGCGCCGCTGCGCGCCCGCGGCGGGGCCACCGTTCGCGGTCCGCTGCGCGGGCGGCCCCGAGGCGGGACCCGCCGGGCCACCGCCGGCCCCCGGCACCCCGGAGACGGGCGCACCAGAGCCCACACCAGAGCCCACACCAGAGCCCGCGCCGTTGCCGGCCACGGGCACACGCGGTCCCGGCACCTGCGGTCCGGGCCCGCCGGAGACAGGGCCGGCCGGACCGCCCGAAGCGGGAAGCCCTGCGACAGGCACGCCGGGGCTCTGAAGTCCGAAGCTCGACGCCGGGACGCCCGACGCCGGGACGCCCGACGCCGGGACACCGGAGACCGACGCACCCGACACGGGCATGCTCGAGACCGGCACCCCCGACACGGGCGCCGCGCGCAGTGGCATCCCGGACACCGGCATCCCGGACACCGGCATGCCGGAGACCGGTACACCGGAGACGGGCGCACCAGAGACAGGCACGCCGGAGACGGGCGCACCAGAGACAGGCACGCCGGACACGGGCGCCCCCGAAACCGACGCCGGCACCGGCTCGGCGCCCGCGGCAGCATCGGCGGTAGCAGCGCCCGCGGCGGCGGAGGCGGCGACCGGCCAGGTCGGCAGGGCGACCGGCCCCGCAGGCAGCGGCGGCGCCGCGACGGCCGGCACGTCCCCTTCGGCCGGCGACCCGGCGGTGCCGGCCCCGCTCGGCCGCCCGGGCAGCGCCGGCAGCACGGCCGTCGGCGCGTCCTCGGCGGAGACCATCGCGGGCACGGGCCGTGCCTCGTCAGCGGCGATCGGCAGCCGCGACATGCCGGCGATGCGGTTGCCGCTGCCGTGGTACAGCCCGGCGCCCTCCGGCGGAGCGGCCAGGAGGCGGGCGGGCAGGGTCACGTAGGCGGTGACGCCCTCGTCGGAGGCGTCGAGCCGGACCTGGACGCCGTGCCGCGCGGCCAGGTGGCCGACGACGACGAGACCCATCCGCTCGGACGCGGCCACGTCGATGGCGATCGGCGCCGACACGCGGTCGTTGGCTTCGACGAGCCCGGACTCGGTCATGCCGAGCCCGCGGTCCTCGATGACGATCGTGGCCTCGCGGGTCTGCTTCGAGGGCCAGCCGGACACGGTGACGACCGTGTCGGGCGGCGAGAACGTGGTCGCGTTCTCGAGCAGCTCGGCGAGCAGGTGGACGATGTCGGAGACGGCGTGCCCGACGACGAAGATGTCGGTGGCGACGTCGTGCCGGATCCGCGCGTACTGCTCGATCTCCGCCATCGCCGCGAGCGTCACCGCGGAGAGGGACACGGGCTGCGCCCAGCGCCGGGTGGCCTCGCTGCCGGCGAGGACGAGGAGGTTCTCGTCGTTGCGGCGCATGCGGGTGGCGAGGTGGTCCAGGCGGAAGAGGTTCGCCAGCTGGTCGGGGTCGGTCTCGGCGGACTCCAGCTGGTCGAGCAGCTGTAGCTGGCGCTCGACCAGGGTCTGCGAGCGGCGGGCCAGGTTGACGAACATCGAGTTGACGTTGCGCCGCATGACGGCCTGCTCGACGGCGAGGCTGACGGCGCTACGGTGCACGGCGGTGAACGCGTCGGCGACCTCACCGATCTCGTCGGTGGAGCGGACCCTGGTGGTGGTGTCGACGGTGACGGTCTCGCCGCGGGGGAGGGTCCGCAGGCGTTGGATGGCCTCGGGGAGGCGGTGCTGCGCCACGTCGAGCGCCTGGGCCCGCAGCTGCCGCAGCGAGCGCGCCATCGACCGGCCGATGAGCCACGACAGCAGCAGCGCGATCAGCATGACCAGGACGATCACGGAGGTGGCGACGATGGCGTCGGTGCGCTGCGAGGCACTGCGGTTGGCGGCGCCCTCGATCGCGTCCTCGAGCAGCTCCTGCTCGATGGTGCGGATGTAGTCCAGCTCGCTGGTGCTGGCGAGCCACCACTCCTCGGGGGTCACGCCGACGGCGGCGCCCCGGGCGCGGGAGATGACCTGCTGCTGGAGGCGGGCGACGGTGCCGACGGCGGTCTGGCGCAGGTTGCGGTCGTAGAGGGCCAGGTGCCGCGGGCTGGCGGAGTCGCGGAAGCGCTCGACGGCGGCCACCTGCCGCGCCTGGATCTCGGAGAACGTCTCGAAGTCGTCAGGGGCGAACTTGCCGGCGCTGGCGGCCGCGAAGATCCGCCCGCGCAGCTGGTCCTTGAGCTCCTTGGCCTGGGCGAGGTCCATGAGGGAGGCGACCTCGGTGACCGACTGGGAGTCGCCGCCGATGTCGGGGCGGTCGGGGACGAGCCCGAACAGGTGCTGGATGGTGGAGGAGTACTGGTCGAAGACCGCGTCCTGGCGCAGCCACCGCTGCTTGACGCCCTCGCGGACCAGCTGCAGGTCGGCGAAGTCGGCGGCGACCCGGTTCTGCGACTGGTTGAAGATCGGGTTGGCCAGCAGCGGGCGGGCGGCGTTGGAGAAGGCGGCGAGGGCCGCGTCGGTGGCGGCGTAGTTCGCGGCCAGCTCCTGGTTGCTCGAAGTCGACCCACTCGGCGCTTGGACGGTGGTCGATTTGGCGAGAACTCCGGCCGTTCGGTCCCTTTCCAGCTGCAGGTAGTGGATCAGATTGGTCAATTGGCGGCCGACCTTGACCCCTTGGGCGAACTGGTCGAGCTTGGAGGCGTCCTGGACGGAGGCGTTGATCTGGACGCCGGCGATGACAAGGAAGGCCACGGCGGGCAGCACGAGGACGGCGGCGAGCTTGGTCGGCACGCGCCAGTCGCGGACCCGGAACAGCGACGCGCTGCGCCGCTGCGGCTCCCCTGGCCTGCGGCGCCGGTGGCTGTTCACCTTCATGACGACGGCGGGAGCCCTCGATGAAGGTGGCGAAGCGAAGGTCTGCACCCCTCACACCTTTCGCATGCGTCATCGCGCTGCCTGAGCAGCGTGCGAGCCTTATCAAACCAGGGTTGCGACATCTGTCCAACCACGGCATTGTGGTCCAGGTCACATTACTTGGCATTCGACTTCGGGGTTGAAACGCATCGACCAGACGGGAAGGATACGCACCGTCCGACCAGCCGCGTGTCCCAAGGAGCTTCCTGTCGTGCACACCCTCGGCCGCCGGCCCGCCGTGGCCGCGTTCGCCGTGGTCACCGCGCTGCTTCTGACCGCCTGCACGAGCAAGGGCAACCCCGCGCCGAAGCCGCCGGCGTCGGTCGCGATCGGCCTGCTGGTCTCCACGACCGGGCCGAACGCCGCGATCGGCCAGCAGGCGCAGCTCGGCGCGAAGCTCGCGATCGAGCTGGTCAACAACGACGTCACGGACCTGAAGCTGCCCCTGCCGCTGGCCGCCGGTGCCGGCCTGCGCAACGGCACGAAGCTCACGCTCGTCGTCGGCAACAGCGACAGCGCGCCGGAGAAGGTCGAGAAGGAGGCGTCGCGGCTCGTGCACGACGGCGCCGTCGGGCTCGTCCTGGCCGACACCCTGGACGTCGCCGCCCCCGCCGGCCGCGAGACCGACACCATCGGCGTCGCGCTCGTCGACGCGCTGAGCACCGCGGACACGTTCGCCGACCTCAACCGGGCGGCGCACTTCCGCATCCAGCCCAGCGACCGGCAGGCGATCTCGACCGCGCTGGCGCTGCTGTACCGGGAGCGCGACACCGGCGACGAGTTCAAGCGGGTCATCACCGCGATGGGCAAGGCCAGCGGCACCGTCGGCGAGGAGCTCGCCAACGTGCGCGCCTCGATCGAGGACCTCAGCCTCGCCGCCGGCTACGAGATCGGCGGCAAGCAGCAGATCGCCCTGGAGTCCGGCGGCGCTGGCGACAGCAGCTTCGTCGAGAAGGGCGACGCCGTCCTCGCCTTCGTGCTCAACGCGCAGGACGCGGCGGCCGCGGTGGAGCTCGCAGGCCGGCTCAAGGGCAAGGCGCCGGTCATCGCGCTCGGCCCCGGCGTCGGGGCGCTCGACACGGTCAAGGGCAACAACCAGGTGCTGCGGGCCACGGGCTGGTCCGGGGACTTCGCGGGGCGCAACCCCGTCGCGAGGGTCGTCGGCGGCATGTACGAGCAGGCGTTCCACGCCAAGCTGACCGAGGTCGCGGCGGCCGCGTTCACCGCGACGATGCTGCTCGCGCTGGCGATGAACACCGTCACCACCGACCTGAGCCCGCCGACGATCCGCAACGCGGTGCAGCAGTTCTCGCTGCCGGCGACCCAGATCGTCATGCCGTGGAACGGGATCCGGTTCGACGGCGCCGGCTACAACCAGCTCGGCGCCTGCGTCGTCGAGCAGCACGCCCCCAACGGCTACCTGGTGATCCACCCCGTCGAGCTGGCGGCTACCCCGACGCTGAGCCTGTAGCCGCGAGCAGCCGCCGCAGCTCGTCGGGCTTCTGGTACAGCTCGTTCAGGTCGAGCACCTCGCCGCCGGGCGCGACCAGGCGCCGGGCCACCAGGGGGTGCTCCCGCCGCCAGCCCTGCCGCAGCAGCGTGTGCTCGACGAGCACGGACAGCAGCACGACACCCATCCACGGCGGCGCCGGCTGGTCGTCGGCGGCGGTCTCGCCGCGCCGGGCCCGCTCCACGTCGACCGGCCGGCGCAGCAGCGTGCCGGCGAGCTCGTCACGGTCGTCCGGGTCGCGGCCGAGCACGGCCCGCACCGCCCGCACGTATTCGCGGGCCTGGCGCTCGACCTCCGCGCCGTACACCTCGACCGGCAGCTGCTCGAAGCGCGTCCACTCCCCGTCGCCCCCGATCACCTCGGCGGCGAGCGTGCGCTCCTCCTCGGCGGTCAGGGTTTCCACGTCGACGGCGTCGCCCGCCAGCCCGGGCCGGGGCACCTCGCCGATGGCGCGCAGCTCGGCGGCGAGCCCGGGGTGCCGCAGCGGCACCTCGTCGAGCAGCGCGCCGCCGTCGACCGCGGGCGCGCCCCACCGCGACAGGCGCAGCCGCCAGCCGGCGTGCAGGTCCGAGATCCGCACCGGCACCGGTTCGGCGGCCGGTTCGGCGGCACTGCCAGGGGTGAGCAGGTGGCGGCCCTCGGCCGCGGCGAACGCGGCGAACGCCGCCTCGATCGTCGCGGCCCGCAGCAGCGCCGCGGCCGCGTCCTCGACGCCGGACAGCCCGCCACCGCCCGCGGCGATCGCCGCCGCGTCACGGACCTGCTCCACCGCGACCCGCAGCGGACCCGTCGCGGCGTGCACCTTGGCGTCCGCCGCCACCCCGAGCAGGCCGCGGACCAGCTCGGGGTGCTTCGTGTCCGGCAGCGCCAGCTCGTGCGCCAGGACGATGCGCAGGTGGTCGGCGGGCAGCCCCCACACCAGGGGCAGCCCGACGCGCAGCACGCCGCCGGTGTACCGGACGGTGCCGGACCCGGCGAGGGTGACCGCGACCGGTGGGGTCGCGTCCGCGTACTTCGCCGCCTCGGTCACGAGCGAGTGCAGGACCGTGTGGCGGGCGGCGGTCACCTTGGCGGTGTCGGGGCCCCAGTGCTCCTTCATGGGCGCCGGGCCGGCACCGCGCAGCAGCCGGCGGCCACGCCAGGCGGCCAGCCCGCCGGGAAGTCTCGCCATGCGCCTCAGTGTGCCGCACCCCGCCCGGTAGCTGGGGGAGGCGCTCCGGCGGGACTGACGCCGGCCGATGCGAAACTGGGTACTTCCCAGTAACTTACTGGTGAGTCACCATGAGGCGTGCGATATGACGTGGTGGTCATCGGTTCGGGCTTCGGCGGCAGCGTGACCGCGCTCCGCCTCGCCGAGAAGGGCTACTCGGTCGCGGTCCTGGAGGCCGGTCGGCGCTTCGCCGACGACGAGTTCCCCAAGACGTCGTGGGACGCCAAGCGCTTCCTGTGGGCACCGGCCCTGCGCTGCTTCGGCGTCCAGCGGCTCAAGCTGCTGCGCAACGTGCTGGTGCTGTCCGGCGCCGGCGTCGGCGGCGGGTCGCTGATCTACGCCAACACCCTCTACCGGCCGCTCGAGCAGTTCTACGACGACCCGCAGTGGCGCGGCATCGCCGACTGGCGCGCCGAGCTCGCGCCCTTCTACGACCAGGCCGAGCGCATGCTCGGCGTCAGCGTCTACCACCGCATGACCCGGGCCGACCTGGCGATCAAGGCCGTCGCCGAGCGGATGGGCGTCGGCGACACCTTCCACCAGACCCCCGTGGGGGTGTACTTCGGCAAGTCGGGCGTCGACCCGTACTTCGGCGGGGCCGGACCGCTGCGTCACGGCTGCGAGCACTGTGGCTCATGCATGACCGGCTGCCGGGTCGGCGCGAAGAACACCCTGGTGAAGAACTATCTGCACCTGGCCGAGCGGCTCGGCGCCGAGGTCCACCAGTTGACGACGGTGGCGTCGGTACGACCTGAGGACGGCGGCTATCGCATCGACACCCGCGGGACCGGGCGGCGGCGGGACCGCCGGGCGTTCCACGCGGCGCAGGTCGTGTTCGCCGCCGGCGCCCTCGGCACCCAGGAGCTGCTGCTGCGGATGCGCGCCGACGGGCAGCTGCCCGGGCTGTCGACGAAGGTCGGCACGCTCACCCGCACCAACTCCGAGTCCATCCTCGGCGCCCGCTCGCTGCGCAAGGACGTCGACTTCACCGACGGCGTGGCGATCACCAGCTCGTTCCACCCCGACGCGCACACGCACATCGAGCCCGTCCGGTACGGCCCCGGCTCCAACGCCATGGGGCTGCTGCAGACCGTCCTCACCGACGGCGGGCCGCTGCGGCCGCTGCGCTGGTTCGGGGCGTTCTTCCGGCACCCGATCCGGCACACCCGGGTGCTCTCCGTGCGGCGCTGGTCGCACAAGACGGTGATCGCCCTGGTCATGCAGTCGCTGGACAACTCGCTCAACGTCCGGCTCCGCCGCGGCTGGACCGGCCGGCGCAAGCTCACCACGTCGCAGGGCCACGGCGAGCCCAACCCGGCCTGGATCCCGTCCGGCAACCACGCCGTCCGGCTGCTGGCCGAGGAGATCGGCGGCATGCCCGGCGGCAGCTGGACCGAGGTCTTCAACATCCCGGTCACCGCGCACATCCTCGGCGGCGCGCCGATCGGCGACTCGCCGGAGCACGGGGTGGTGGACGCCTACCACCGCGTCTACGGCCACCCCGGCCTGCACGTGGTCGACGGCGCCGCGGTCAGCGCCAACCTGGGCGTCAACCCGTCCCTGACGATCACCGCCCAGGCGGAGCGGGCCATGTCCATGTGGCCCAACCGCGGCGAGGAGGACCCCCGGCCGCCGCTCGGCGAGACCTACGTCCCGGTGCCACCCGTCCCGCCGGCCAACCCCGCCGTCCCGGCCGGCGCGCCGGCGGCGTTGCGCGTCACCGCCGTGCCGGCGCCGCGACGGCGACAGGAGCACCATTCGTGACGAAGTGCGCGGCACCGCGGTACCGACGCGGCCAAGGCTGAAAAGAGCGGCAGTGAGGCGCAGGTCACCCCGGGGCGCCGACTAGGCTCGACGCATGACCACGCCGCCGCCGGTTCTCGTCGTCGACTTCGGTGCCCAATACGCGCAGCTGATCGCCCGCAGGGTGCGCGAGGCGCACGTGTATTCCGAGATCGTCCCGCACTCGATGCCGGTCGCGGACATGCTCGCCAAGCGCCCCGCCGCGATCATCCTGTCCGGCGGCCCCTCCTCGGTCTACGAGGAGGGCGCCCCGCAGGTCGACCCCGCCCTGTTCGACGCCGGTGTGCCGGTCTTCGGCATCTGCTACGGCTTCCAGGCGATGGCGGTCGCGCTGCGCGGCGAGGCGAGCCACACGGGGCTGCGCGAGTTCGGCGGCACCCCGCTGAGCATCGCCGGGAGCGGCGGCGTGCTGCTGCGCGACCTGCCCGACGCCCAGTCGGTGTGGATGAGCCACGGCGACTGCGTCACCGCCGCCCCGGCCGGCTTCACGGTCACCGCGGGCTCGCCGGCCGCGCCGGTCGCCGCGTTCGAGGACGTGTCGCGGCGGCTCGCCGGCGTGCAGTTCCACCCGGAGGTCGCGCACACCCCGCACGGCCAGGAGGTGCTGCGCCGGTTCCTGTACGGCATCGCCGGCATCGAGCCCACCTGGACGTCCAACAACATCATCGAGGAGCAGGTCGAGGCGATCCGCGCCCGCGTCGGCAGCAAGCGCGTGCTGTGCGCGCTGTCCGGCGGCGTCGACTCCGCCGTCGCCGCGGCCCTCGTGCACAAGGCCGTCGGCGACCAGCTGACCTGCGTCTTCGTCGACCACGGCCTGCTGCGCGCCGGCGAGGCCGAGCAGGTCGAGAAGGACTACGTCGCCGCCACCGGCATCAACCTGAAGGTCGTCGACGCCTCCGCGCGCTTCCTCGGTGCCCTCGCCGGCGTGACCGACCCGGAGCAGAAGCGCAAGATCGTCGGCCGGGAGTTCATCCGGGTCTTCGAGCAGGCCGCCCGCGACCTGGACGCGGAGGAGCACGTCGAGTTCCTCGTCCAGGGCACCCTCTACCCCGACGTGGTCGAGTCCGGCGGCGGCACCGGCACCGCCAACATCAAGTCGCACCACAACGTCGGCGGCCTCCCCGACGACCTGCAGTTCGCGCTGGTCGAGCCGCTGCGGACGCTCTTCAAGGACGAGGTGCGCGCGATCGGCGCCGCGCTCGGCCTGCCCGAGGAGATCGTCATGCGGCACCCGTTCCCCGGGCCCGGCCTGTCGATCCGGATCATCGGCGCCGTCGACGAGGAGCGGCTCGCCATCCTGCGCGCCGCCGACCTGATCGCCCGTGAGGAGCTCACCGCCGCCGGCCTTGACCGGTCGGTCTGGCAGTTCCCGGTCGTGCTGCTCGCCGACGTCCGCAGCGTCGGCGTCCAGGGCGACGGCCGCACGTATGGTCACCCGATCGTGTTGCGCCCCGTCTCCAGCGACGACGCGATGACGGCCGACTGGTCCCGGCTGCCGCACGAGCTGATCGCGAAGATCTCCACCCGGATCACCAACGAGGTTCGCGAGGTCAACCGCGTGGTCGTGGACGTGACGTCCAAGCCGCCGGGCACCATTGAATGGGAGTGAATGTTTTTCCTCCTGTGGGTCTCCCTTGCTCCTGGGCGGAAATGCCGGACAATTTATTGTCGTGACTCCTGCGTTACAGCCGCTGCGGCGCATCGCGGCCTACTGCGTCATCGCCGACTCCGACGAGTTCCTGCTGGTCCGGGCGTCGGCGAAGGCCGGCACGCCCGGAGTCTGGTCGCTGCCCGGCGGCGCCGTCGACCACGGTGAGCAGCCGGTCGACACCGTCGTGCGGGAGACCGCCGCGGAGACCGGCCTGTCCGTCGCCGTCGCCCGGCTGCGCGACGTGCTCGCCGACATGCGGGCGCTGCCCGACCGCGGCCTGACCATCCACACCGACCGCCTCATCTACGAGGTCACCGTGCGCGGCGGCGCGCTGCGCGACCGCGTCGGCCAGCCCACCGACCTGGCCCGCTGGGTCACCCGCGAGGAGGCCGAGCAGCTGCCGCTGCGCCGCTTCACCGCCGACGCGCTCGGCCTGCGGGAGGCCGCGGTCGACCTGCGCCCCGACGGTGTGCCCGAGGTGCCGTCCTTCTACGCCGTGCCCGGCCCCGACGGCCTGCACCGCGCCCAGCGCTTCGCCGCCTACGCCGTCTGCACCGACCGGCGCAACCGGGTCCTGCTGACCCGCATCTCCGACGGGTACCCGGGCGGCGGCTCCTGGCACCTCCCCGGCGGCGGGACCGACTTCGGCGAGCAGCCCGGCGTGGCGCTCATCCGCGAGCTGGTCGAGGAGACCGGGCAGGAGGGCCACATCGTCGAGCTGCTCGGGGTGGCGTCGCACCGGGACGCGGCCCAGCTCGGGCCCGAGGGGTACCCGATCGACTGGCACGGCGTCCGCGCGTTCTACCGCGTCCAGGTGCCGCGCTCCAGCCGTCCCGTGATCCACGACGTCGGCGGCTCGACCGCCGAGGCCCGCTGGTTCGACCCCGAGGACCTCGACGAGCTGCAGCTGACGGAGGTCACCGAGGAGGCGCTGCGCGGGGCGGGCCTCCGCTAGCTCTGGTTTGCTCTGGTTTGCTTTGGTTTGCTCTGGTTTTCGTGCTGCGCGGTGTTGCCCGGGCCTGCGCTGCGGTGGGCGCGTTCTAGGCTTGGCGCCATGTGCGCAGCCCGGGTGATCACCGTCTACGGCCGTCGACCCGGAGGGACCGACGACGTCGGCGGACCGGTCCGGCACGGCGAGAGCCCCGCGACCGCGATGGTCCGGCACTTCGTCGAGCAGGCCGACCTGTCCGTCGTGGTGCTCTCGGTGCTCGACGTGCACGCCGTCATCACGCCCGACCTGCACGAGGACCGGGTGGTCTTCGAGGTCGCCCCGGCCCCCGGCGCGGCCGTCGGCGACTTCACCGAGCGGCCCGATCCCAACGGGCTGCCGACCGGGCAGCGCTTCGCCGCGTACGGCTTCGTCACCGATCCCGCCGATAGGGTGCTGCTCACCCAGATCGCCCCCGGCTACCCCGGCGCCGGCAAGTGGCACCTGCCGGGCGGCGGCACCGACCCCGGCGAGCAGCCCGGCGAGGCGCTGCTGCGCGAGCTCGTCGAGGAGACCGCCCAGCACGGGGAGATCACCGAGCTGCTCGGGGTCACCCACCGGCGCAACCCGGGCGCGATCGGCCCCGAGGGTTACCCGATCAACTGGCACGCCGTACGGGCGCTCTACCGCGTCCTGGTGCCCTCGCCGACCACACCCAGAGTGACCGAGGCCGCCGGCGGATCGACCGCGGCCGCGGCCTGGTTCGACCGGGCCGAGCTGCCCGGCCTTCAGCTCACGGAGGTGGTCCAGTGGGCCGCCTCACTCCCGCGACGGGACAGTGATCGTGGTCGTTAAGATAAATTACAGGTGAATTTGGTACTACGCTGAGTAGTCCGGCATCAGCACCCGACGAGCATGTTTCTAGGCTGGTTCCTATCTGAGCCATCGCCAAGCGCGACACGATATGCGATGGTGTAGATCGCGAGGCAGTCTCGCGAAGACGGACACAGTGGGGCAAAGGGCCCTGGAATGCGACCGTGGGAACCCCGTTCCTGCATGGAGGATCAGTGCCGAGAGCACCTTGGCAGCGACGACGCACCACGGACAGTCCGCGCCCCGGTGGCAGCAGACAGTGGGCGGGCCGGCTGCGACGCAGCGGTTCGCTCGCCCGCCAGGTGCTCTTCGCCGGGCGGGTCGGTCGTCGCGGTGACGGCAACGTCGCCGGCGCCACCTCGCTGCTCATGCCGCCGCCCGCCGAGACCGAAACCCGCGAGGGCAGGGTCCGGCTCCCGCGCCTGCGTATGCGCCGCCGTGACGGACTGTCACGAGACGTGGTGTCTGTCGCGCCGGTCAGCCCCGCCGTCCCGTCGGTCTCCCTGGGTACGGAAGAGGCGTCGAGCTTCAGCATCCCGCTGCTGCCGGGCGAGCGCACCGTCGGCCGCCGCATCCGCTTCGCCCTGGCCAACGCCTGCACCATCAGCAGCCTCCTGCTGGGCCTGTGCGCGATCTTCGTCGCCGTGAACCACGGCGACGTCCGCATCGCCGCCACCCTGCTGATCGCCTGCGTCGTCTTCGACGGCCTGGACGGCTTCCTGGCCCGCCGCCTCGGCGTCGCCAGCCCGTTCGGCGCGCAGATGGACTCCCTCGCCGACATGTGCTCCTTCGGCCTGGCCGCGCCCGTCGTCGTCTATGCCTGGCTGAGCGACTCGGCCCCGGCCGCCGCGCTCGTGCCCGCCTGCGGGCTCGTGGCCGCCTGCGCCGCGATCCGCCTGGCCCGCTTCAACGTCTCCCCGAAGGACGGCCGCTTCTTCTGCGGCGTGCCGACCACCATGTGCGCGGCGGTGCTCGCCCTCGCCACGCTGATCGCCCCGGAGATGCCCCCGGCATTCCGCGTGGCCGGCGTCGCGCTGCTCGGCCTGGCGATGGTGTCCAGCTTCCCGTATGCGAAGCTCGCCCGCCTGGCGAAGCTGCCGCCGTGGCTCTTCGCCCTGCCGGTGGTCGGTGCTCTGGTGGACTTCCGCCTGACGTTCGTAGCCGTGGTCCTGGCGTACCTGGTGAGCGGCCCGATCCTCTGGCTCCGCCAGCGCCGCCACGCCGCCGTCTGACCTTCCCGCACCTCGCAGCGCCCCGCCTCCGGCTCCCCGGACGCGGGGCGCTTCGCTATTTCCCGTGGCCCAACACTGCAACCGGCCAGACGCCGCGCGATCCACCTTTGGTTCCAGAGATCAACTCAAGGGCGGACGACGCATCATCCGGTGCAAAGGCCGCAGACCCGGGCATTGACCAACGTCTGCCGAGTGGCGTGGAGCGCCGGGAACAGGTGTGCCGGAAGGTGGGCGACCGTGCGGCCGCCGCCGTGCGCGGGGTGCTTGGCTGCCCTTGGCTCAACTGCCGCGCTCGGTGCCGCGCGGATAGACGTTGCGCGATCCGCCCCCGGTTTTGGAGAGCAACTTGAGGGTGGATCGCGCAGGCTCTGTGGCGCAAAAGCCGTAAAGCCGGGTATTGACCAGCGTTTGCCGAGTGGGGCGGGGTGCTGGGAACAGGTGTGCCGGGAGCTGGGTGAGCGCGTGGTTGGCGCCGTGCGCGGGGCTACCGGTTCGTGGGTGGGTGCGCCGTGCCGGGGGCCGGTGGAGTGTGATCTCCACCGGCCCCGGCGAGGACGGGCTCAGAGCCAGGTGGCGATGACCGTCGAGCCGCCGACGACGCGGTCGCCGGGGGCGACCGCGGGGGTGGCCTTGTCGGCGGGCAGGTAGACGTCGGTGCGGGAGCCGAAGCGGATCAGGCCGAAGCGCTCACCCTTGGCGAGCAGGGAGCCGACCGGGGCGCGCTGCACGATGCGGCGGGCGATCAGGCCCGTGCGCTGGACGACGGCGACGGGGCCGTGGGCGGTCTCCAGCAGCGTGTACGCCGCGACGTTGTGCTCGGCCTCCGGCTTCATCGCGGCCGCGTAGCCGCCGTCCTCGACGAAGTAGTCGACGACCTTGCCCGCGACCGGGGCGCGGTTGACGTGGACGTCGAGGACGGACAGGAAGACCGCGATGCGGAGGAACTCGATGTCGCCGAAGCGCTTGTCGTGCAGGCGCTCGACGCCGAGGACCTTGCCGTCGCTGGCGGCGACCACGGCGCTCGCGTCCTCGGGGACGTCGCGCTGCGGGTCGCGGAAGAACGCGGCGACGGGCGCGGCGGCCAGGGCCGGGACCAGCCACAGCTTCGACTTCGGCCGGGCGGCCTTGGCCAGGGCGGCGAGGCCGAGCGCGATGCCGGCGGCGGCGACGCCGTTGGAGTCGATGTGCATGCCCCGGGTGAGGGGGACGCTGGAGGGGCGCAGCGCCGGCAGCAGGTTGTGCGCCGCGGCGTGGTGGGCCGGGGTGTGCCGGAGGCGGTGCACGCGGACCGGCGGCACGTTGCGCAGGACGAGGTCGCTGCCCACGCCGTACAGCGCGGCCTGGCGCTCCACCTCGTCGGCGGCGCCGCTCGGCAGGCGGGTCGCCGGGACGACGACCGTGAGGACGCCGCCGGTGGTGACCAGCTTGGTCAGGCCGGCGAGGACGGCCCGGGCGTCGTCGGCGCTGCCCGCGAGGGGCTCGGCCAGGATCACCACGTCGGCGGGCTCCGCCTCGGTGAGCGACTCGACGACGCGGGTCCGGTCGGACACCCAGCGCCCCTGCCGCTCGACGTGCTCCCGGAGTGCCGCGACGGCCCCTGCGGCCGCCGAGGCGCCGGACGTGGCGACGATGGTCAGGCGGTCGTCGGGCAGCAGCGCGTCGATCGCCGCCGCGAGCGTGGCGGAGCCGGCCGCGGCGCCGACCAGGAGGCCGGTCTTGGGCCCGCCGTGACGGGCGAGCTCGGAGGCGAGGACCCGGGCGGCGCGGTCACCGATCTGGATCGGGCGGCGGGAGACGCCGGACGCGCCGCCAACGGGAAATTGGGTCATGTCTGAAGGGCTCCTCAAGCAATACATGCAAACGAAAAGGCCGGCGGGGGAACGCGCCCCGCCGGCCCAGCATATTCCGTGACTAGTCCGCGTCGTCCGGGTCGTACGCGGGAGGCGCCGAAGAAGCCGGCGGCGCCGACGTGGCGGGCACCGAACTGGACGGCTTGTCGGACTTGTCGGAGCGCAGCGCCCCGAGCAGCCCCAGCAGGCCGAAGACGATCAGTCCGACGGCGACGATCCAGCCGGCGTTGAGATTGACCGAGACCGCCTGGTTGAAGAGCCAGACGATGACGATGCCGAGGAAGATCAGGCCGAACGTGAGGGAGAGGCCATCGGTGCGGTGCGGCTTCACCGGGTCACCTCCAGGTTGCCGTAGCGAAGGTCGAGGTCGAGGTGCAGCTTGCCGCCGCCGGCGCCGTCGGTGCCGAGGTCGGTGAACTCGTTGGTCTGGTTGAACCCGCCGCACTCGCGCCCCAGGACGCGGCAGTCGCCGCCCTCGACCCGGACGTCGACGTACACGTCCACGTTCTTCGGCAGGATGATCTGCATGTTGCCGCCGTACCCGACGCGGAAGCTGATGTTGACGTCCTGGCCGGCGAAGTCCACCTGGCGGAGGTCGGCGTGGATGTTGCCGAAGTCGGTGCGGTAGTCGCTGTCGAGCTCGGTGACGGACATCGGGTTGATGTTGATGTTCTCGACGTCCTTCCTGCTCGGGCCGTCCATCGTCGACGCGGTCGAGATGGCGAGGGCGAGGCTCAGCACGACGCCGAGCAGGATCATGAGCCGGGCCCGGCCGAACCACGCGCCCACGATCAGGCCGAGCGCGACGATCGCGAGCGGCACCGCGAAGTACGTGCTGACCAGGAGGTCGAACGTGGTCACCTCGAGCACGGCGAGCACGCCGAGCGACAGGCAGATCAGCGAGAAGATGACCCGGCCGAGGCGGGAGCGCGGCTTCGGCGGCTTCGGGGGCTTGGGCGGCTGCGGGGCGAGCCCCGGGTACGGCGACGCGGGCGCCCCCGCCGGGTAGCCGAGCGACGCCGCGTAGGGGCTGCTCCCGCTGAACGGCCCGTGCGGCGCGAACGGCGGCCGGTAACCGGTCGGCGGCAGCGGTGGCAACGGCGGCAGCGGTGGCACGAGCGGTGCCGGCGGCCCGGACGGCCGGGCGGGTGCCGGCGTCGCCGGAGCGGCGGCCGGGACGGGCTGGGTCACGGCGGTCTGGTGTTGCAGCCACGCCGGGTGTACGCCCGGCGTCTTGCCGACCGATCCGCCGCCGCGCCCGGTGTACGACGGTCCGGCGGACTGGAACGGCGGCACCGACGGCGGGAACGGCGCGGCGGCCGCCGGGCCCGGCACGAACGGCCCGGGCGGCGTCGGCGGCATCGGCGGCATCGGCGGCATCCAGGGCCGGCCGCCCCCCAGCGGGCCGCCCGGTTGGTCCGGCTGCGGCCCGGGCGGCAGGTTGCCCTGCCCGCGGACGAGCAGCGCCACCACCCCGATGACCACCGCGAGCCCGACCGCGGCCGCGCCGACGTTGCGGGACATGACCAGCAGGAACGCCAGCACCGCGCCGACGCCGATCACGATCGCGACCGGGGCGGACGTGGTCGACCTGCCCCGGCCGAGCAGCGCCTCCAGCGGGGAGCCGGTGTCGCCCTCGGCGGGCAGCAGGAGCCAGCCCAGCAGGTACGCGACGATGCTGACCCCGCCGGCGAGCGTGAGCACGGCGAAGATGACCCGCCACAGCGTCGGGTCGGTGTTCGTGGCCCGGCCGATCGCGGCGCACACCCCGGCGACGTACCGGCCGTGCTGCGGCCGCACGAGGTTGCTGCGGCTGAATCCGAACGGCGGCACCCCTCCGGCCGCCGTTCCGAACGCCCCAGGACCACCGGGCCCACCGGGACCACCAGGACCACCAGGACCACCGGAACCACCAGGACCACCAGGACCACCGGCGCCGCCGGTGGGAGGAGGGCCGGGTGGCGGCGGGCCGGCCGGTCCGGCACCGGCGGGCGTGAAGCCACCGGACGGCGGCTCGAAGTCCTCCGACGCGGGCTCCTCCCGCTCCACCTTGGTCAGATCAAGCTTCGGCTCCGCGGGCACGGTCGCCGCCTCCCAGGCAGGATCCCCGGCGGCGCCGCCGGCGGGCGACACGCTGGCGGGCGACACGCTGGCGGGCGACACGCTGGCGGGCGACACGCTGGCGGGCGACACGCTGGCGGGCGACACGCTGGCGGGCGACACGCTGGCGGGCGACACGCTGGCGGGCGACACGCTGGCGGGCGACACGCTGGCGGGCGACACGCTGGCGGGTGCGGCAGGGGCGTCCTGCGACGTGGCGGCGTCGGAGGCGGCAGTGGCGGCATCGGCGGCGGCGTCGTCGGACCCGTCGGGCAGGTAGTCCGCCGCGTAGCTGGGCGCCACTCGTACACCATCCGGCTCTTGATCTTCTGCACGTGCTCTTGCGGCCGCCGGCTCGTCGGCGGCAGGCGGGTTCGTCATGCCACCGATCGTCGCCGACCCGGAGCACTCCGCGCCTCAGGCATCGACCCTGACACCACCCTGATTTGCCGGTTCCGGGGCGGCTCGGAGTGGTCCGGGCGTCGGTCGGCGTGTGACGATCTGGTGGAACCCAGTTCCGACCGCGAGCCGAAACGAGTCCGATGACCAGCCCAGTGCCCGTCCGCCGCCTCTACCGCGAGCCCGCGGACCGGGTCGTCGCGGGGGTCGCCGCCGGCATCGCCGCGCACCTCGGCGCCTCCGTGGTGCTGGTGCGGGTGGCGTTCGTGCTGCTCGCGGCCTTCAACGGGCTCGGCGCGCTGCTCTACGCGGCGTTCTGGGCGGTGCTGCCGATGCCGCCGCATGTGCGGTCGGGCCGGCGCAACGTCAACCAGCTCTTCTCGTTCCTCGCGCTCGGCGTCGGCATGGTGCTGCTGGTGCTGATGGCCGGCCCCAGCGACGGCATCCAGGCGGTGATCGGCTGGCTGGCCGCCGTCATCGCGCTCGGCGCCGGCATCATCTGGCACCAGGCCGACCCGAAGCGGCGCGAGCGCTGGTCGGCGACCGTGCCCGGGATGCCCTGGCTCGGCGCCGTGATGGACAACAACCGCAAGTCCTACCTGGTCCGGTTCATCGGCGGCGGCCTGCTCGTCATCGTCGGCATCATCGGCGCGTTCGTGGTGGGGGTGCCGATCTCCGGCGCCACGCTCGCCTCGATCGGTTACGGCCTCGGCTTCGCCGCGGTCGCCCTCGCCGGCGTCGGCCTCGCCCTGGCCCCGCTGCTCTACCGCATGTTCACGCAGCTCAGCACGGAGCGCGAGGCGCGGGTGCGCGAGCAGGAGCGGGCCGAGCTGGCCGCGATGATCCACGACCAGGTGCTGCACACCCTGGCCCTGATCCAGCGCAACGCCGGCGATCTGAAGGAGGTCCAGCGCCTCGCCCGCGGGCAGGAGCGGACCTTGCGAAACTGGCTGTACAAGCCCACCGCGTCGCCGACGGAGAAGTTCAGCGCCGCGCTGGAGGAGGCGTCGGCCGAGGTCGAGGACACGTTCGCGATCGCGGTCGAGACCGTCGTCGTCGGTGACGTCGACGTCGACGAGCGGGTCGGGGCGATCGTCGCCGCCGCCCGCGAGGCCCTGGTCAACGCGGCCAAGCACGCCAAGGTCCAGACCGTCTCGCTCTACGCGGAGGTCGAGCCCGACTGCGTGAGCGTGTTCGTCCGCGACCGGGGCGTCGGCTTCGAGCTCACCGCCGTCGAGTCCGACCGGCACGGCGTGCGAGGCTCGATCCTGGCCCGCATGCGGCGGCACGGGGGCAAGGCGGAGATCCGCAGCACACCGGGCGACGGCACCGAGGTGCGGTTGAGCCTGCCCATCGATACGGAGAAGTGATGACTGACGAGACCCAGCGCCTGCGGGTGTTCCTGGTCGACGACCACGCCATGTTCCGGGCGGGGGTCCGCGCCGAGCTCGGCGTGCACGTCGACGTGATCGGTGAGGCCAGCGGGGTCGCGGAGGCGGTGCAGAAGATCAGCGCGCTGGAGCCCGACGTGGTGCTGCTGGACGTGCACATGCCCGACGGCGGCGGCCGGGCCGTCCTCGACGCGATGCGCCGCGCGCGGCCGCAGGTGAAGTTCCTGGCGCTGTCGGTCTCCGACGCCGCCGAGGACGTCATCGGGCTGATCCGGGCCGGCGCGCGGGGGTATGTCACCAAGACCATCTCGCCGGACGAGCTCGCCGACGCGATCCGCCGGGTCGCCGACGGCGACGCCGTCTTCAGCCCGCGCCTGGCCGGCTTCGTGCTCGACGCGTTCGCCGCGCGCCCCGACGCGCCGGTCGCCGACCCGGAGCTCGACCAGCTGACCAACCGCGAGCGCGAGGTCCTGCGGCTGCTGGCGCGCGGTTACGCGTACAAGGAGATCGCCAAGGAGCTCTACATCTCGATCAAGACGGTCGAGACGCACGTGTCCAACGTGCTCCGCAAGCTGCAGATGTCGAACCGGTATGAGCTGTCCCGCTGGGCCGCGGATCGCCGTCTGGTCTGATTTTTTTCCCGGGATTTCCGGACAAACTGGTGTGACTGGTGTGGCTGCTGTTGCGCAGGAGGTGACAGGAGGGGTCTCCGACCGCTACAAACGAGCGTCCCCTGATTCTCGTCAAAGGTGGTCCAGTCACCGTGTCACACACCACCCGTCTGGCCGGTCTGGCCGCAGCGGTGCTCGTCGGAGGTGCCGTCGCGCTCAGCGGCGCCGGCGCCGCCTACGCCGACACCGTCACCGGCACGCAGGTCTTCATCGATGACAAAGCTTCGGCGATCAAGGTCATCAACTCGAAGGACACCAAGACCAACCCCAACGGCAACGAGACCGCCGCGCCGCGCCTCGGCCTGAAGGTCGCCGGTGCGTCCGAGCCCGTCATCGCGTACTGCATCGACTTCGCCCGCGACATCACCGACGCGAACTACGTCGAGGCGCCGTGGGCGAGCAACAAGAACTCCTCGCCGACGGCGGAGGAGCTGGGCCAGGTGCAGTGGGTGCTGACCCACGCGTACCCGACCGTCGGCCCCGACGCGCTCCTCGCGGCAGCGAAGGGCACCAAGCCGGCCGGCATCGACGCCACGCTGCTCACCAAGCTGGTCTACGCCGGCACGCAGAGCGCCATCTGGACGATCACCGACGGTGACATCTTCGCGCTCCGCGACAACAACGAGGGCTTCAACACGGGCAACACGCCGGAGCAGTACGCCGTCATCGTCGCCGTCAGCGAGTACCTCGTGAAGGCGTCGAAGAACCCGGCCGCCGACCCGCAGCCGAAGCTCGAGATCAACCCGGCCACCCTGGCCGGCGTGGTCGGCAAGAAGATCGGCCCGTTCACCATCGTCTCCGGTGGTGGCGAGGCCGACCTCACGGCCACCGGCGGCAAGCTCGTCGACGCGGACGGCAAGGCCGTCACGTCCCTGCCGAACGGCGGCAAGTTCTACGTCGTCGCCGACGCCGTGGGCACCGTGACGATCGACGCCAAGGGCAGCGGCTCCGTGCCGATCGGCCGCATGTTCGTCACCTCGAAGGACCCGAACAAGACGCAGAAGCTGATCCTGGCGGGCGTCGCCGGCACCGAGCTCGAGGCGAAGGCCACGGTCACCGTGAACCCGGCCCCGCCGGAGCTGCCGGTCACGGGTGTGAAGCTCACCGGTGCGATCACCGCCGGCGTGCTGCTCGTCGCGGGTGGCGTCGCCCTGCTGCTGGTGGTCCGCCGCCGCCGGCAGGTCCGCTTCACCGCCTAGTTCCTGTCACGTCGCGTGCCCGGTCTTCCTCGGAAGGCCGGGCACGCCGCGTTTCAGGCGGTGCTCGTCAGGCCGTGCTTCTTCAGGCCGTGCTTCTTCGGGCCGTGCTTCTTCAGGCCGTGTGGAACACGGAGAAGGCCTCGGCGAGGCGGCCCGGCGTCCCCGACGTGGCGGCGAGGCGGGCCCGCAGCATGCCGTCCAGGTCCTCCAGGTGCGACGTCTGCGACACGTGCGCCCTGAGTGCCTTGAGCTTCCGCTCGTACGTGTCGGTGATGTCGACCAGGTGGTCCGGGTCCGGTCCGCCCGAGTACCAGATCTCGCGGACGGTCCACGCGGGCAGGTCGAGCTCCGTGAACGTGAACGGGTTGCGCGCGTCCGGGTACACCGCGCACGTCGTCGCCTCCCCGGCCGCCAGATGATCGGGGTGGCTCGGCCCGGCGATCCGGTCCCAGCGCCGCAGCGGCGAGTTGGTCAGGACCCGGTCGGGGCGGAACCGGCGGATCGCCGCGGTGATGTCGCGCCGCAGGTCGATCGACGCCGTGAGCACGCCGTCGCGGTAGCCGTCGAGGAACTCGACGTGATCCACCCCGACGACCGCGGCCGCCGCGCGCTGCTCCGCCTCCCGCAGCGCCGGCATCATGGCGCGCGGGGTGTCGTCGAAGCCGCCGGCGTCGCCGCGCGTCACCAGCAGATACCCCACCTCGAGTCCGGCGTCGACCCAGCCGGCGACGGTGCCGGCGCAGCCGAAGTCGACGTCGTCGGGGTGGGCGAACACACACAGGACCCGCCGCACGTCCTGAAGCGGGGTGGCTGATCTCGGGAAGCTCATGACTTCCTGTTTACCGTTTCTTCGCCGGTACCGGCGAACCACCCGCACGGTCCGCGGTCGGCGGCGCGAGTGGGTCTGCCCGTATCGGGGCCGACGACGCCGCACTGCGTCGGCCGGCCCACGTGTCGCCGCCGGTCCGGCCGGCTCCGGCGGTACAGACGCCGCAAACGCCAGGACGCGAAACCTCGGCGGTCCGTGCGAGGGCTACAGGGGTCCGCGGCCGGCGCGCAGGATGAGCAGGGCCAGCTGGGTGCCGTCGGCGCCGAGCTCCGCGGAGAAGCGCTCCAGGATCTCCCGCTCGCGCGACAGCACCAGACGCGTGCCGCCGGCGGCGACGCGGGTCGCGCCGACCTCGCGGGAGATCGCGGCCCGCTCCTTCCAGAGCGCGACCAGCGCCGCGTCGATCTCGTCGATCCGGTTGCGCAGGCCGGCGATGTGCTCGTCGGCGGCGGGCTGCTGTTCCATGGTGATGGCGGCCATTCTCTCGTCCTTGTCAGCTCTGGCTCTGGTCCCGCCCCGGGAACGCGGAACGCCCCGGGCTCGGGAGCCCGGGGCGTCGGTAGGTATCAGCGTTCAGGCGCGACCTACGGCTGCCGGACTCCCGGAGCCGTAAAAAAAGTACGGACGCGCCTGCTCGATCACGTCACCGAGTATGGCACGGTCTTCTGAGCGACGTGAAGTCCTCCGCCGGTTTTCTGTCAGTGGTGCGGCATAGACTCGCCGGTGCGATGCATGCTCTCTTCGATCTTCCCCAGTCAGAGCCGGCCGGCGTGACCGCTCCCGCCGCCCCGGCCCAGCCGTCCCGCGGCCGTGACCCGCAGTCGCTGCTCGAGGGGCTCAACGGCCCTCAGCGCGACGCCGTGATCCACGAGGGCGCCCCGCTGCTCATCGTGGCCGGCGCCGGCTCCGGCAAGACCAAGGTGCTGACCAGCAGGATCGCCTATCTGCTCGCGGCGCGGCACGTGCATCCCGGCGAGATCATCGCGATCACGTTCACCAACAAGGCCGCCGGCGAGATGAAGGAGCGCGTCGCCAACCTCGTCGGCGGGCGCGCCCGGCTGATGTGGGTGTCCACGTTCCACTCCGCCTGCGTGCGCATCCTGCGCGCCGAGCACGGCCACGCCGGCCTCAAGTCGACGTTCTCGATCTATGACGCCGACGACTCGCGCCGGCTCATGCAGCTCGTCATCCGCGAGCTCGACCTCGACCCGAAGCGTTATCCGGCCCGCGGCCTCGCCGCCCAGGTCTCCAACCTTAAGAACGAGCTGGTCGACCCCGAGACGTTCGCGGCCAGGGCGGTCGGGCCGGCCGAGCGCGCCCTCGCCGAGGCGTACACGCTCTATCAGCAGCGGCTCACCGAGGCCCACGCCCTCGACTTCGACGACCTGATCATGCGGGTGGTGCACCTGCTGCAGAGCCATCCCGAGGTCGCCGAGACCTATCGCCGCCGCTTCCGGCACGTGCTCGTCGATGAGTACCAGGACACCAACCAGGCGCAGTACATGCTGGTGAAGGAGCTCGTCGGCAGCACCGGCGAGCTGTGCGTCGTCGGCGACGCCGACCAGTCGATCTATGCGTTCCGCGGCGCCACGATCCGCAACATCCTCGAGTTCGAGCGCGACTATCCCAACGCCCGCACCATCCTCCTGGAGCAGAACTACCGCTCCACCCAGACGATCCTGTCCGCCGCCAACGCTGTCATCGGGCGCAACACGGAGCGCAAGCCCAAGCGCCTGTGGAGCGACCAGGGCGCCGGCGAGCAGATCGTCGGCTATGTCGCCGACACCGAGCACGCCGAGGCCGACTGGGTCGCCCGCGAGATCGACCGGCTGTCCGACAATGCCGGCGTCCGCCCCGCCGACGTCGCCGTCTTCTACCGCACCAACGCGCAGTCCCGTGTGTTCGAGGAGATGTTCATCCGCTTCGGCCTGCCGTACAAGGTCGTCGGCGGCGTCCGGTTCTACGAGCGCAAGGAGGTCCGCGACGCCCTCGCGTACCTGCGCGCCGTGGTCAACGAGGACGACACCGTCAGCATCCGGCGGGTCCTCAACACCCCGCGCCGCGGCATCGGCGACCGCGCCGAGGCCTGCGTCGAGGCCCTCGCGTCCCGCGAGCGAATCTCCTTCGGCGCCGCCCTGCGCCGCGCCGCGGAGGCCCCCGGCATCTCCACCCGCGCCGTCAACGCCATCGGCGACTTCGTCGCGCTGCTGGACGAGCTGCGCACCCTCGCCGAGACCGCGCTGCCCGAGGAGGTCCTCGAGGCCGCCATCGAGCGCTCCGGCTACCTCGGCGAGCTGGAGGAGAGCACCGACCCGCAGGAGGCCGGCCGCGTCGAGAACCTGCAGGAGCTCGTCAGCGTCGCCCGCGAATACACCGAGCGCGCCGAGGCCACCATCGCCGTCGCCGCCGAGCAGGGCGACGCCACCGCCGCCCCGCCCGCCACCGTCGCCGGCTTCCTGGAGCAGGTCTCCCTCGTCGCCGACGCCGACCAGATCCCCGACGACGACCCCGACCACACCGGCGTCGTCACCCTCATGACCCTGCACACCGCCAAGGGCCTCGAGTTCCCCGTGGTCTTCCTCACCGGCCTCGAGGACAGCGTCTTCCCCCACCAGCGCTCCATGAGCGACCGCAAGGAGCTGGAGGAGGAGCGCCGCCTGGCGTATGTCGGCATCACCCGGGCCCGCCAGCGCCTCTACATCTCCCGCGCCGTCACCCGCTCCGCCTGGGGCCAGCCCGCCTACAACCCGCCGTCCCGCTTCCTGGAGGAGCTCCCACCCGAGCTGGTCCGCTGGGAGCGCACCGACGCCGCGTACACCAGCTGGTCCGGCGGCGGCGGCCACGGCGGCCGCAACACCGGCCCAGCCCAGTCCCGCACGTCCTCCTTCGTCGGCGGCACCCCGAAGGCCGCCCAGCTCGCCGCCAAGCTCGGCCTGGACGCCTCCAAGCTCTCCACCGCCAGCGAGCTCTCCCGCGACATCCCGTCTCTCACCGTCGGCGACCGCGTCAACCACCAGCGCTACGGCCTCGGCCGCGTCCTCGCCGTCGAAGGCACCGGCCCCCGCACCCAGGCCCAGGTCGACTTCGGCGACCAGGTCATGTGGATCGTCCTGCGCCACGCCCCCATCGACAAACTCTGACACCCACCCACCGCTGCCAGCCCGGGACTGGAAGCGCCCCAGCCTGACCCCGCTGCGGCCCGGTCCGCCTCAGCCCCGGTGCGGCTCGGGTCCGCCTCGGGTTCGGTTCGCTCGGCCTCGGCCTCGGCTCGGCTCGGCTCGGCTCGGCTCGGGTCCGGCTCGGCTCGGCTCGACTGGGGTGCGGCTCGGCTCCGGTCGGTCTCGGATTCGGCTCGGGCCCGGTTTGGCCCGGGTTGCCTCGGCCCCGGTCGGGCTCGGGTCCGGTCTGGGGGCGGCGCTGACTTGGTCCAGGTCTGTCTGGCCAGACCTGTCTCTTGGCCGGCCTGGCTCTGCCCCTAGTGGCCTGACCTCTTGATTGGTTCAGCCCGGCTCGGTCCCATCGCCGCGCCGATCGATCGGTTAATCAGTCCCGGCTGTCCTCGCCTGCGGGAAGCGGCCGTCGGTGATCCTCGTTCTTGGCCCAGTGGCAGTGGTGTCGCCACTTCACAGGCGCGGCACGGGCGACCATCGGCCGGTTGGCCGCGCGCAGACGTTGGTCAATGCCCTGGAATGCCCCCTTTGGGGGATCGACATTGCGCAATCCACCCACATGTTGATCTCTGAATTAGGGGTGGATCGCGCAGCGTCGATGCGCAAGGCCGCAAAGTCGGGCATTGGCCAACGTCTGTGGAGGGTGCCGAGCGGTGGCGGATCGGCGTTCCGTCGGCGGGGCGACCGTGCCGCCGTTCCCCGTGATCGAATGACGATTCTGGTCGTCTGGACAGCCAGATCCGTCTGTGGATCAATGCCGTCGTGATCGACGTCGTGTGCTGGTCGTCCGGGTTGGGCGGCCACCGGATGCGGCGCGTATGCGCTGCTTGGCCTGCCTCGCGTCTCGGCGCGGGCAGTGCGTCGCGGAGCGGCGCATTGGGGTGCGGGTGAGCATCCCCGCCGGGCCCCGCCGCGGCAGCGGTGGGGGGAATTGGAGAATTGCCGCCTCAGCCGTAGATGTCTTCGGTGTGCTTCTGGATGTCGACGCCGTGTTTGCGCATGAAGGCGAGCGGCTCGACCGGCTTGTCGTGCTCGCGGACCTCGAAGTGCAGGTGGGCGCCGAACGAGTGGCCGGTGTTGCCGGTGAGGGCGATCCTGTCGCCGGCCCGCACGACCTGGCCTTCCTTGCACAGGAGCTTGGAGGCGTGGCCGTACACGGTGACGATGCCGTCGCCGTGGTCGATCATGACGTTGTAGCCGTAGCCGCCGTTCCAGCGGCAGAGGATGACCTTGCCGGCGGCGACGGCGTTGAAGGGGGTGCCCTGCGGGGCGCCCAGGTCGACGCCGGGGTGGAGGCGGCCCCAGCGCTCGCCGTAGAACGAGGTCAGCGTGTACCGCTGGATGGGAAGGATCCACACGTCGGGGGCCGGCATGTTCACGGTCGTCATGGGGCTGCCGGTCCGCGAGCGGCTGGCGCGGTCGTCGGAGGCGGTGCCCCGCACGCTGACGTCGTCGAAGTTGCCGCTCGCCTCCAGGGAGAGGTCGTTGCGCGGCTCGGGGAGGGCGGTGGACACGCCGAGCGCGACAATGCCGGCGCCCACGACGGCGGTGGTGAGCACGGCCGCATAGCGGGTGTGCGCCGACTGGGCGCGGTGATGGCCGCGGTACGCGTAAGGCGCCTGGGCGTCGTCCATATACGCACACCCCGCAATTCTGGAAAAAGACGGAAATGACGGAGACGTCATTCGAGTGCAATGGCTGAACCGCAGGCCACCGTAGCCAATACGGAATACGCGCCACAAGCCACGACAGGCCCGAAGGTCAATGAGTGCCCGGGCGGTTGGTTGTGCGTAACCCGGGGTCCGCAAGGTCGTTGCGGGCGCTCCATGCGGTACCTTCGGGCCAGGCGTGCGCCGCAACGGAGCGGTGCCTCCAACGGGAAGGACCGTGAGGATGAGCGCGCGGACCCGCGTCGTCATCGCCAAGCCCGGCCTGGACGGGCACGACCGAGGCGTCAAGATCGTCGCCCGGGCACTCCGGGACGCCGGGATGGAGGTCATCTACACGGGCCTGCACCAGACGCCGGAGCAGATCGTGGAGACCGCCATCCAGGAGGACGCCGACGCGGTCGGCCTGTCGGTCCTGTCGGGGGCGCACATGACCCTGTTCCGGAAGGTCATCGAGCTGCTCGCCGAGCGCGGCGCCGACGACATCCTCGTGTTCGGCGGCGGCATCATTCCCGACGACGACCTGCCGGAGCTGGAGCGGCTCGGCGTCAGGAAGATCTTCACGCCGGGAGCGACCACGCAGTCGATCGTGGAATGGGCCCGCGAGCACATCGCACCGGCGCATGCCTGATTGACGGCATTCAATCGGAAATGGTGCGGAAAAAGGGGGAGAGGCCGGACGCACCCCTCACACGTCCGGCCCCTCTATCGCACGATGCCCCGCCGCCACCCCTCGACCGACAGGGCATCGGCCGTTTTTGGTGCCGGCCCTACCCATGCAGGCGGGCCGACACTGCACTCAACGACGGCCGCCGGGCCCGGTTACGCGCGCCGGGCGGCGTCCCTCTAAAGAGGGAGCGGCTGTGGAATCGGGCACACCCCGCACCCGCCAAGTCGCAGCCTGTTCAGACCTGGTTAGGCTGCGAGCGTTGAGCCGTCCTCGCGATGGGGCAGGCGGCACGGTTGACGGAACGGGACCACTGTGGACCTGTACGAGTACCAGGGGCGCGCCCTCTTCGCCAAGCACGGGTTGCCTGTGCTCGGCGGCGGCGTCGCCGAGACCCCTGAAGAGGCCCGTGCGATCGCCGAGGAACTCGGCGGCCGGGTTGTCATCAAAGCCCAGGTGAAGGTCGGCGGTCGGGGCAAGGCCGGCGGCGTGAAGCTCGCCGAGGGCGCCGACGAGGCGACCAGCCACGCCACCAACATCCTCGGCATGGACATCAAGGGCCACACGGTCCACAAGGTGATGGTCACGACCACCGCCGACATCGCCGAGGAGTACTACTTCTCGTACCTGCTGGACCGGGCGAACCGCACGTTCCTGTGCATCGCCAGCGTCGCCGGTGGCATGGAGATCGAGACCGTCGCGCACGACGCGCCGGAGAAGGTCGCCAAGGTCGCGATCGACGCGGTCAAGGGCGTCGACGAGGCCACCGCCCGCGCGATCGTCGAGCAGGCGAAGTTCCCCGCCGAGGTCGCCGACCAGGTCGTGGCGATCGCGGTCAAGCTGTGGCAGGCGTTCATCGCCGAGGACGCCACGCTGGTCGAGGTCAACCCGCTCGCGAAGACCACCGACGGCACGGTGTTGTGCCTCGACGCGAAGGTGACCCTCGACGAGAACGCGGGCTTCCGCCACGCGGACCACGAGGCGCTCGAGGACAAGGCCGCCGCCGACCCGCTCGAGCAGGCGGCCAAGGCCAAGAACCTCAACTACGTGAAGCTCGAAGGCAACGTCGGCATCATCGGCAACGGCGCGGGCCTGGTCATGTCGACGCTCGACGTCGTCGCGTACGCCGGCGAGGGCCTCGGCAGCAAGCCCGCCAACTTCCTCGACATCGGCGGCGGCGCCAGCGCCCAGGTCATGGCCGACGGTCTCGAGATCGTGCTCGGCGACCCGGACGTGAAGAGCGTGTTCGTCAACGTCTTCGGCGGCATCACCGCCTGCGACGCGGTCGCCAACGGCATCGTGCAGGCCCTGCAGCTGCTCACGGACCGCGGTGAGACGGTGTCGAAGCCGCTCGTGGTCCGCCTCGACGGCAACAACGCCGAGGAGGGTCGCCGGATCCTCGACGACGCCGCCAACCCGCTGATCGAGCGGGTCGACACGATGGACGGGGCGGCCCGCCGCGCCGCCGAGCTCGCAGCGAGTGGGGTGTAACGACCATGGCGGTATGGCTGACCGAGTCCAGCAAGGTCATCGTCCAGGGCATGACCGGTGCCGAGGGCTCCAAGCACACCCGGCGGATGCTCGCCGCGGGCACGAACGTGGTCGGCGGCGTCAACCCGCGCAAGGCCGGCACGCAGGTCGACTTCGACGGCACGAAGCTGCCGGTCTTCGCCAGCGTCGCCGAGGCGATCGAGCAGACGGGCGCCGACACGAGCGTCATCTTCGTCCCGCCGGCGGGCACCAAGTCCGCGACGCTCGAGGCGATCGACGCGCAGATCCCGCTCGCCGTGGTGATCACCGAGGGCGTGCCGGTGCACGACACCGCGAACTTCTGGGCGCACCTGCAGTCCAGCGGCAGCAAGACCCGCGTCATCGGGCCGAACTGCCCCGGCATCGCCAGCCCCGGCAAGTCCAACGCGGGCATCATCCCCGCCGACATCACCGGCCCCGGCAAGATCGGCCTGGTGAGCAAGTCGGGCACGCTGACCTACCAGATGATGTACGAGCTGCGCGACATCGGCTTCTCGACGTGCATCGGCATCGGCGGCGACCCGGTCATCGGCACCACGCACATCGACGCGCTCGCCGCGTTCGAGGCCGACCCGGAGACCGCGGCGATCGTCATGATCGGCGAGATCGGCGGCGACGCCGAGGAGCGCGCGGCCGACTTCATCAAGGCCAACGTGCGCAAGCCGGTCGTCGGCTACATCGCCGGCTTCACCGCGCCGCCCGGCAAGACCATGGGCCACGCCGGCGCGATCATCTCCGGCTCGGCGGGCACCGCCGACGCCAAGAAGCTCGCCCTGGAGGCCGCCGGCGTCCGCGTCGGCAAGACCCCCACCGAGACCGCCAACCTGATGCGGGACCTCGTCAAGGCACTGTAAAAGCAAATTCAGGACGGCCGGGGTGAGTGACCGGCCGTCCTGTCTTTGACAGAGTTAAGAGCGATGCCCACCACCCCAGAGGAACCAGACGAAAGGGCGCAGACCCGGCTGGCCGAGCGGGAGACCGTCCGCCTGCCGATCCAGCGGCGCTCCACCCGGGGCCGGCCCCCGGGGCGGCGCCCTGCCCGGCGTGCCCCACTGATCCTCGCCGCCACCGTCACCACGCTGTGGGCTGCGGTGGTGACGCTCGTGCCGACCCTCGTCGTGGTGTGGCTCCTGCACGCCGTGGACAGCTCCGGCGCGCCCCTTATGCAGATCCTGCGCGTCGGCGCGGCCGGCTGGCTGCTCGCCCACTGGGTCGCGCTGGACACCGGGATCGGCCCGCTCTCCCTGGCGCCGCTCGGGCTGACCGCCGTCGCCGTCTGGCGCGTCTACCGGGCCGGCGTGCACACCGCCCGCGCCGTCGGTGCCCGGGCCCGCCAGCCCGGCGGTGCGTGGAGCCCCTGGCCCGCCGCGCGGGCCGCCGGGTGCATCGCCGTCGTGTACGGGCTGCTCGGCGCCATCGTCGCGATCGTCGCCGGTCACAAGGGCGTGGACGTCTCAGTCGTCGGCGCCGGGTTCACGTTCGCCGGGTTCGGGCTGGTGGCGGGCGGGCTCGGCGCGTTCGTCGAGGCCCGCGCGATCGCCCGGCTCGCCGGCCGGCTGCCGGGCGTCCTGCGCGACGCGACCCGCACCGGTGCCGTCGCGGCGCTGCTGATCCTCGGCGCGGGCGCGGCGGTCGCGGGGATGGCGATCGCGGTCAGCGCGAGCGACGCCGGCCAGATCATCGACGACTATCACACCGGCGTGGCGGGGCAGGTCGGGCTCGTCGTCCTGTGCGGCTTCTACATCCCGGACGTCGCGGCGTGGAGCGCCAGCTACCTCGTCGGCCCCGGGTTCAACATCGGCGCGGAGACGACGATCAGCGCCGCCGAGGTGTCGATGGGCCGGCTGCCCGCGGTGCCACTGCTCGCCGGGCTGCCGTCCACGCCCGCGACCGGCTGGGCGCCGCTGCTGCTCGGCCTGCCCCTCGCCGCGGCGCTGGTGGCGGGCTGGCTGCTGGCCCGCCGGTCGCTGCGCAGCGACACCGGGCGCGGCTGGCTGCCGCTGCTCGGCGCGGCGGCCCTCGCCGGACCGGTCGCGGGGCTGCTGCTCGGGCTGATGTCCGTCGCGGCGAGCGGGTCGGTCGGCGCCGGCGGGCTGGAGGTGGTCGGCCCGCGGGCGGGGGAGGTGGCGTTCGTCGCGATGCTGATGGTGACGATCGGCACAGTCCTCGCCACGGCCGCCACGAAGATCGCGTTGCGGGTCCGGCAGGGTAGCCCCTGACCGTTTCCGGTTGCCGTCGCCGGTACGAGTTGCCGCCCGGACGAGCCGGCGACGTGTGAGCTCCCCTGTGCGGCACGCGGATCAGCAGCACCGGCCGGCAGGTCCCGGCCGCCCATTCGGCGAAGCGCCCTGAGTCGGGCGTCGCGCTACCGGTACAAGATGAAAAAACGCAAACAGCCCGGTCGCTGCGGACAGCGGACCGGGCGATTGCGTCGTGCGCAGGGGGTGGGCTAGTCCCGTTCGCCGGTTGGCGGCCCGTTCCGGGCTGAAAACTGCATTCGTCTCTTGCGGTGTGTGGGTGGTTGGTGGTGCCGTGGTGGGGTCGCCCGCTGACGTCGTGTCTTCTTGGTTCGTTCCAGGCCGTGGGCTAGTCGGATGCTGGTGGTCACGCTGATGGGCCCTTCACTGTTGCTTCGAGCACGAGGACTAGATTCGCTGTCCCTCAGTGGCCGCCGCGGGCGACGCCTTGGCACGGTTCGGCGTGGGCAGGGAGGGCCACGTGTTGGAGGAGACGCAGGAGCGCGAGGAGATCATCGAGCGGATCGCCGCGCTGGACATTGGTAAGGCCACGCTCGTGTGCTGCGCCCGGCTGCCCGACCCGGCCAGGCCGGGTCGGCGGCTGCAGGAGGTCGACACCTACTCGACCATGACGAGGTCGTTGCTGCGGATGGCCGACCGGCTGCGGCAGCTCGGTGTGACGCGGGTGGTGATGGAGGCGACCAGCGACTACTGGAAGCCGGTGTTCTACCTCCTCGAGGCGGCCGGGTTCCAGACGTGGCTGGTCAACGCCCGTGACGTCAAGCATCTGCCGGGACGGCCCAAGACCGACCGGTTGGATGCGGTGTGGTTGTGCAAGGTCGCCGAACGGCAGATGCTGCGGCCCAGTTTCGTGCCACCGCCGGAAATTCGGATGCTGCGGGACCTGACCCGGTACCGGGTCGATCTCGTCGCTGCGCAGACAGCGGAGAAGAACCGGGCCGAGAAGCTGCTGGAGGACGCGCAGATCAAGCTGTCGGTGGTCGCCTCGGACATCTTCGGTGTCTCGGGCCGGGCCATGATGGCTGCACTGATCGCCGGTGAACGCGATCCGGGCCGGCTGGCGCAGCTGGCCCGCTCGACCCTCCGCCGCAAGATCGGCACGCTGGAGGAAGCGTTCGTCGGCCGGTTCAGCGAACATCACGCGTTCCTGCTGGCCAAGATGCTCACCCGGATCGACGCGATCGAGGCCGACATCGCCGACGTCGACGCCCAGATCGAGGTCCGCATCGCCCCTTTCGCGCAAGCGGCGACCCGGCTTGAGCAGATCCCCGGTGTCGGCGCGATCGCCGCCCGGGCGATCATCGCGGAGATCGGGACCGACATGAGCCGCTTCCCGACCCCGGCCCACCTGGCCTCCTGGGCCAGGTTTTCACCCAAGGTCAACGAATCCGCCGGCCGCAAGAAAGGCAGCAGCGCCACCGGACACGGCAACCCCTACCTGGCCCGCACCCTCGGCCAGGCCGCGGTCAGCGCCGCCCGGACCCCGACCTTCCTCGGTGAACGCTACCGTCGCATCGCCCGAAGACGCGGCGCGAAACGGGCCATCGTCGCTATCGGCCGGTCGACCCTCATCGTCATCTGGCACATCCTCGGCGACGCCCAGGCCACCTTCCATGACCTCGGCGCCGACTTCTACGACAGCCGGATCAACCCCGAGCGACGAGCCCGCAACCACATCCGCCAACTCGAAGCCCTCGGCTACACCGTCACCGCCGAACGACCCCAACCACAAGCAGCGTGAAGCAACATACGGCAGGTCCCGGCATCGCCGGGAGCTGCCGCACGCCCACTCACCCTCAGTTTTCGGACTAGTAGGTGTAGAACCAGCCGCTCGCCGCGCCCGCGAAGTACAGCACCCAGATGGCGATCTCGATCACGACGCCGACGGCGCCGGTGATGATGCCGGCGAGGGCCATGCCGCCGTTGTTGGCCAGGCCCTGCTTGACCTTCTGCTGGCCGAGGTAGCCGAGCACGATCGCCGCGGCGCCGAGCAGGAGGCCGATGTAGCAGCAGGCGAACGGGATCGACACGATGCCGAGGATCATCGAGACGAGGCCGAGCGTGTTCTGCGGCTGCTGCTGCCCGTAGCCGGGCTGCTGGTAGCCGGGGGTGCCGTAGCCGGCCGGCGGGTACGCGCCGCCGGAGGTGGGGTAGCCACCGCCCGACGTCGGGTACGGGGTGCCGGACACCGGCGGCTGCTGCGCGTACGGGTCCTGGTAGGCCGGCTGCTGCGGCTGCGCGTAGGGGTCCTGGTACGCGGGCTGCTGCGGCTGGGCGTAGGGGTCCGGCTGCGGCTGCCCGTACTGCGGCTGGCCGTACTGCGGCTGCTGACCGTAGGGGTCCTGGTACGGCTGCTGCTGCCCGTACGGATCCTGGCCCTGTGGTGGGTAGCCCATTGCGGTGGCTCCTAAGGCTGGGGACGTCTGTTGCTCCGTGTTCGCATCAGGTTAGTCCCGAGGGTGATACGGAACTTCGGCAGCGTACTGGCCAGGATCAAATCTTCGCAGTGGCAGAACGGTGGAACATCGGCAACTTGCGGCTTTCATCGCCATATGTCACCCGGCCCGACGCTGAGCAGGGCCGACCCGGTCGGTAGAGTTTCACGGTGACCGTTCGGCTTGTCGTGCTCGTGTCCGGCTCCGGCTCCAATCTGCAGGCACTCCTCGATGCTTCCGCGGACCCTTCCTACGGTGCCACGGTCGTGGCCGTCGGGGCGGACCGGCCCGACATCGAGGGTCTGGCCAGGGCCGCCAAGCACGAGGTGCCGACCTTCGTGGCGGCCGTGCCGTCGTTTCCCACCCGGGACGAGTGGGACGCGTTCCTGACGGCGTCGTGCGCCGGGTTCGCCCCCGACCTGATCGTCTCGGCCGGGTTCATGAAGCTGGTCGGGCCGCGGTTCCTCGCCTCATTCGAGGGGCGATACGTGAATACGCACAATGCGCTGCTCCCGGCGTTTCCGGGCATGCACGGGCCGCGTGACGCGCTCGCCTACGGGGTGAAGCTCGCCGGCGCCACGCTGCACTTCGTCGACAGCGGCGTCGACACCGGGGCGATCATCGCGCAGGTCGCGGTGCCCGTCCTCGACGACGACACCGAGGAGACCCTCCTCGAGCGGATCAAGGTGGCCGAGCGCCGCCAGCTGGTCGACACCGTCGGCCGGATGGCCCGCGAAGGCTGGACCGTCAACGAACGAAAGGTCAGGTTGGGTCGTGGCTAACCGCCGTCCCATCAGGCGCGCGCTCATCAGCGTCTACGACAAGACCGGGCTGGAGGACCTCGCGCGCGCCCTCGCCGGCGCCGGCGTCGAGCTCGTCTCCACCGGCTCGACAGCGGCCCGCATCGAGGCGGCCGGCCTGCCGGTCACCAAGGTCGAGCAGCTCACCGGGTTCCCGGAGACGCTCGACGGCAGGGTCAAGACCCTCCACCCGCGGGTGCACGCCGGGCTGCTGGCCGACCTGCGGCTCGAGTCGCACGCCGCGCAGCTCGCCGAGCTGTCGATCGAGCCGTTCGAGCTGCTCGTCTCCAACCTGTACCCGTTCACCGACACCGTCGCGTCGGGCGCGTCTGACGACGAGTGCGTGGAGCAGATCGACATCGGCGGGCCGGCGATGGTGCGGGCGGCGGCGAAGAACTTCCCGTCCGTTGCCGTGGTGACGTCACCTTCGTCGTATGCCGCCGTCGTGTCCGCTTTGTCGGAGGGTGGCTTCACGCTTGAGGAGCGACGTTCGTTGGCGGGTGTCGCTTTTGCGCACATCGCCGAGTACGACGTCGCGGTGGCCTCGTGGTTCGCGCGGGAGAGCTCGGACTTTTCTGGCACGGCGCTGCGTCGTTCGGCGACGCTGCGGTACGGCGAGAACCCGCACCAGAGCGCCACGCTCTACGTGGACCCGGCCGCCGCGCCCGGCCTCGCGCAGGCCGAGCAGCTCGGCGGCAAGGAGATGTCCTACAACAACTACGTCGACGCCGACGCCGCCTGGCGCGCCGCCCACGACTTCACCGAGCCGTGCGTCGCGATCATCAAGCACGCCAACCCGTGCGGCATCGCGATCGGCGCCGACGTCGCCGAGGCCCACCGCAAGGCGCACGCGTGCGACCCGGTCAGCGCGTTCGGCGGGGTGATCGCGGTCAACGCGCCCGTCACCATCGACCTGGCGAAGCAGATCAGCGAGATCTTCACCGAGGTCGTGGTGGCTCCGGCGTACGAGGAAGGCGCCGTCGAGGTCCTCACCGCCAAGAAGAACCTGCGGGTCCTGCGCGCCCCCGCCTGGACGCCCGCCCCCGTCGAGTCCCGCCAGATCTCGGGCGGTGTCCTCGTGCAGGCCGCCGACCGCGTCGACGCGCCCGGCGACGACCCCGCCAACTGGACGCTGGTCACGGGCTCCGAGGCCTCGCCCGAGGTCAAGCGGGACCTCGAGTTCGCCTGGCGGGCCGTGCGGGCCGTCAAGTCCAACGCGATCCTGCTCGCCTCCGGCGGCGCGACCGTCGGCGTCGGCATGGGTCAGGTCAACCGGGTCGACTCCGTGCGCCTCGCCGTCTCCCGCGCGGGTGACCGGGCCGCCGGCTCCGTCGCCGCCTCCGACGCGTTCTTCCCGTTCGCCGACGGGCCGCAGGGGCTGATCGAGGCGGGCATCACCGCCATCGTGCAGCCGGGCGGTTCGATCCGCGACGAGGAGGTCATCGAGGCCGCCCGCGCCGCCGGGGTCACGATGTACCTCACCGGGACGCGGCACTTCTTCCACTGAGCACTGTTTGCGGTTTTTGCGGGCCCGGCTTTTTGCCGGGCCCGTTGCTCATGGTGTCGTGATCTTCGCCGGTACCGGTGCGCCGAAGTACGTCGCCACCGCGTCGCTCACCGCATGGGCGCCCTTGCCGAGGGTGCCGCTCGCGCCCTGCTCGTACATGGCGGCCACGACGTACCGCTCCCCGGCGCCCGCGAACCCGACGGTGTGCGTCACCCAGACCGTCTTGCCGTTGACCGGCTTCTGCGCCCAGCCGTCCTTGTTGCCGGGGCTGAGGGTGCTGCCGGCGGCCCACACGCCCCAGCGCTGGTTGCTCGCGACATTGCGCAGCGTCTTCGTCAGGTAGGCGCGGTCCGCCGGGTCGAGCTTCTCCAGCACGTACCCCATGAGCGCCTGCAGATCGTCGGCGCTGCACCGCAGGTTCCGCCAGAACGTGTCGTACCCCGGGACCACGCTCAGGGTGCGCATGCCGAACTTCTGCTGGAAGCGCCCGAGCATCCCCGGCCCGTCGTAGCGGCTCCACAGCGCGGTCGCGGCGTCGTTGTCGGAGCTGATCAGCGCCTTGTCGAGGTTGGCCCGGTCGGTGCCGTCCAGCGTGATCGCGCCCTGCCGGTGCCGTTCGAGCAGGTCGGTGGCGATCGCCAGCTTGATCGTCGACGCGGTCCAGGTGGTGGCGGTCGTGTTGCCCGCCTTCCACACCGTGCCGGTCTGCCGGTCACGGATCACGACGCCGAACGTCCCCGGCTGCTGCTTCACCAACGCGGCGGCGCTGGCCTCTCTGCTGCCTGCGCTCGCTTTCACCGTGGGGCTGGCGCTCGCGCTCGCCTGCCGCGCCCCGACCCCGGCCTCCGCCGCGCCGGCGCTCACACTCTCGCTGGCCGGCGCTTGGCTGGCGTTCTGCGGTGCTTTGTCGCTTCCGCACGCCGCGAGGGCGAAGATGGTGAGGAGAGGGACAAGCCACCGCCGGACGGACACCCCCGGAACTCTAGCGGCAGGATCAACCCCGTGACGGCAACGCTGCTCGCAGGCAAAGCCACCGCGGCCGCCATCAAGGCCGAGCCCCCACGTCCGGTCAAGGCCCTCGCCGCAGGCCCGATGACCAGAACCATGATCCTCGCCAACGCCCGTCACCCTCGCCGACCACCGCTCTTTCTGAACGCCGGAGCGAAGCCCGTTTCGTGATGGCGGCGGCAAGCGTCCTCTGAGTAGACCCGGCGACGTAAGGATCAGCGCCGGAGCATGCCCCGGTCCAGCAATCGCCGCCGCTCGCACATGAAGCCGCAGCGGCCAATCGGGCGAGCCGGGCCGTACTTGCCGGTCGTGGCGGGCATGTCGGCAGGACGATGCCGTATTGCGGTATTGCCGTTCGCCGGGCTGCCGAGTCGCGGCCCGCAGGACGGTGCCGAGTCGCTTGCCGTCGGCGGGGCCAGCGCGTGCTCATGGGCCGGCCTGCTGGGCTCGCCGGACAAGCCCGCAAACCCTGCGCTATCTGCCAACCTGCGCCTTGCCGCCTGCCAAGCGGGCTGAGCAATCGCCTGCCGGCTCGGCCGATTGCTGCCCGCCCAGGCGCTGACCGGTCGTCTGCTGAGCGATGCAGGCCTGGTCTGCCAGGTCGAGCAGATCGCTGCCCGCCGACCAGGACGGCCCGCTGCCCGCCAACCAGGGCGGCCCGCAGCCCGCCCGACCCGGGGTAACGGGCCTGCTGCCCGCCGGGTGGGGCGACCCGCTTCACTTCAGGCGATGTGCGCCGGGCCGTTGCCCGCCAAGCTGCCTGCCCGTTGCCCGCCAAGCTGCCCGCCCGCTGCCCGCCAAGTTGCCCGCCCGTTGCCCGCCGGGTGAGTTGGCCCGCTTCGTTCGGGCGATGCGGGCCCGATCCGCTGCCCGCCGGCTGGGACGGGCCGCTTCACCTCGGTGATGCGGCCCGGCGGCGGTGGACGTCGGGCTGCGGGCGGGGCGGGGTGCGGCTGTCCGCGGGGTGCGGCGGGTCAGGTGACGCTCAGGTACAGCTCGGTGGCCTTGTCCTCCCTGGTGGTGACGACGGCGTGGGCGGGGGTGGCGGCGACGGAGACCTCGGGGCAGCGGGTGGGGCAGGTGATGGTGCGGTCCTCGGTGGCGCTGCCGTCGGTGGTGCGGGCGCCGATCAGCCGGAGGCGGCCGTCCGGGGCGCGCCAGACGACGTACGCCTTGTCGGCGGTGGTGGTGGCGGTCAGAGGCTGGTGGGAGCCGAGGCCCGGCAGGCCGACATCCCACTTGACGGTGCCGGTGTGCGGGTCGACGGCGGTGAGGTGGGCGCGTTCGCCGCTGGGCTCGGCGTACAGGAGCAGGCCGGACGGCGTGGCGACGGCTAAGGCGCCGGCGGGGTCGTGGCGGGTGCCGACGGTGCCGGTGACGGCGTCCATGAAGACGGCGCGGCGCGGGGAGGTGCCGGTGATGGTGACGAAGCCGTCGCCGGTGGAATGGACGCGCAGCTCGGTGGCGCTGCGCTGGACCGTGTGCCAGGACCAGCGCTCCGCGCCGGTGGTGGCGGTGAGGCCGACGGCGACGTCATCGACGCCCTGGGCGCGGCAGCGCAGGGCGACCGCGACCGTCTCGGCGGTGGTGGCGAGGTCGGTGACGTCGCAGGGGCCGCCGTTGCGCGCGGGGGTCCACCGCCACAGGAGCGTGCCCGTGGTCGCGTCGATGGCGAGCAGGTCGCCCGCACCGATGCCGGCGCCGGCGAGCACGACGGTCTTGCCCGCGCCGTGGACGGATGCCATTTTCCCGGAGGTGTACCGGCCGGAGAAGCGCACCTGACCGCTGCCGGCATCCAGGGCCGCGACGAGAACGCCGTCGTCGGTGCCGAAGACCACGACGACCGTGCCGTCCACCAAACCGGCGGTCTGGGTCGGCAGGTCGGAGCGCAGGTAGCGCCAAGCGACGGCGCCGCTGGACAACCACACGGCCCGCACGCCGTCCTCGGCCCGCACGATCGCCAGCTGGTCGTGGACGCCGACGAGCTGCACCCCGACATATGGCAGCGGCCAGGTCTGGTCGCCGCCGGCCGGGGGCGGGTCGCCGGCCGTGGTCGAGTCGACGAAACGACCCTCGCGGGCATAATCGACGCCGAATCCGGCCACGATCACCAGTACGACACCCGCTGCGACAATCGCGAGCCACGGTCGGGTGGCAGACGGCAGCGCGCCTGGCCCGGAGGCTGTGAGCAGCACCCAGCCGAGGGCGGCCGCGGCCGCGCCCGCGACGGTGACAGGGCCGCCGAGCCCGACGCCCGCGCTCGGCTCGACCAGCCTGGCGAGACCGACGGCGACCAGGGTCGCGGCTAGCCCGGCGACGGCCGCGACGGCCGCGGTCAGCCGGAAGCGGCGCGGCTCGGCCCGCGTGTAGGCGACGCACAGTCCGCTGATCAGCGGCCCGAGGAACACAATGCCGGCGACCGTCACCAGGTCGGGGTGGCGGCTGCCGGCGATGGTCCAGGGCAGCACGAGGCCGGCGATGACGGCGATGGTGCCGAGGGCGATCGCCAGGAGGCCTGCGCCGCGAATCACGGGGTTCACGGGAACAGGATGCCGGGTACCTACGACAATTTCACGCGGCGCTTCTGCCGGTACGCGGCGGACTTCGCCCGGTTCTGGCACGCGAGCGAGCAGAACCGCCGCGACGTGTTCTTGGTGACGTCGAGGAAGTAGGCGTCGCACGCCTCGGCCTCGCACGTGCCCAGCCGGTGCGTCTGCCGGGTGCCGACGAGAAACGCCAGGCTGGTGGCCGACTCCGCGGCCCACGCGTCGACGACGTTGGCGTCGACGGCGTGGAAGGCGAGGACGGCGGCTCCGTGCAGGTTGGGCACCGCGCCGTGATCGGCGAGCACCTCGTTGAGCGCGCGGGCGGCGCTGTGCAGGTCGCCGGCGATGCACGCGTCCACCGCGACCCGCAGCCGGACGGCGGCTTCGGTCAGGACGTCGACGTCGGCGCCGGCCAGCGGGAACTTCTGCCACCGCTCGCTCTCGGCCAGGTCGGTGAACGCGTCGCCGATCCGCTGGTCGACGCCGAGGTGGCGGCCTTGTCGCGGCGTCACTGTGAGGTCGTTGACCAGGTCCAGGCACAGTTCGACGTGCTTCAACACGTAACTGTCTATCTCGCCTTGACCAGTGATGCCCATCCCAGCTAACGTCACTGGCATAGCTTAACTTGGCAGTGACGGGGAGAGGCGCGATGCAGTTCGAATTCACCGACGCCGGCCGCATCCTGGCTGGCATCGCCCTGCTGTCGATCGTGACGATCGAGGTCGGCGGCTGGTTCCTGACCAAGATCGTCCGGGGCGACGTGCCGATGACACCGTTCCAGCAGGCCTTCGCCCGTGCCGGGCACGCCCACGCCGGCGTCCTGGTCACCCTCGGGCTCGTGGGCATCCTCTATGCCGACCTGGCCCGCATCGACGGGGTCCTCGGTTGGCTCTCCCGAGGCGGTGTGCTGGCTGCCGCCATCCTTATGTCGGGCGGGTTCTTCGCGGCGTCGGCGGGCAAGGGGCGCACCGCGCCCAGCAAGGCCATCGTGATGGTCTGGATCGGCGCGTTGTCGCTCGCGGCGGGCGTGCTCAGCCTGGGGGTCGGGGTCCTCGGCTCGTGATCCGCTCGATGCAGTACGCTCGTACTGCTAAGCGAAGCAAGCCCGCGAGAGGAGCGCCCGGCCGATGGCGAAGATCAAGGTAAACAACCCTGTCGTCGAGCTCGACGGCGACGAGATGACCCGCATCATCTGGAAGCAGATCCGCGAGCAGCTGATCCTGCCGTACCTCGACGTCGACCTGAAGTATTACGACCTGTCGATCGAGTACCGCGACCAGACCGACGACCAGGTCACGATCGACGCGGCCAACGCCATCAAGGAGCACGGCGTCGGCGTCAAGTGCGCGACGATCACCCCCGACGAGGCCCGGGTCGAGGAGTTCAAGCTCAAGAAGATGTGGCGGTCGCCGAACGGCACCATCCGCAACATCCTCGGCGGCGTCGTCTTCCGTGAGCCGATCATCATGTCCAACGTCCCGCGGCTCGTCCCGGGCTGGACCAAGCCGATCATCATCGGCCGTCACGCCCACGGCGACCAGTACAAGGCGACCGACTTCGTCGTGCCCGGCCCCGGCAAGGTCACCGTGACCTACACCCCCGAGGACGGTGGCGCGCCGATCGAGTTCGAGGTCGCCAAGTTCCCCGGCGGCGGTGTCGCCATGGGCATGTACAACTTCGACGACTCCATCCGCGACTTCGCCCGCGCCTCGCTGCGCTACGGTCTCGACCGCGGCTACCCGGTCTACCTCTCGACCAAGAACACGATCCTCAAGGCCTACGACGGCCGGTTCAAGGACCTCTTCGCCGAGGTCTTCGAGACCGAGTTCAAGGACGAGTTCGCGGCGGCCGGCATCACGTACGAGCACCGCCTCATCGACGACATGGTCGCCGCCGCCCTGAAGTGGGAGGGTGGCTTCGTCTGGGCCTGCAAGAACTACGACGGCGACGTCCAGTCCGACACCGTCGCGCAGGGCTTCGGGTCGCTCGGCCTCATGACCAGCGTCCTCATGACTCCCGACGGCAAGACCGTCGAGGCCGAGGCCGCCCACGGCACCGTCACCCGGCACTACCGCCAGTGGCAGAAGGGCGAGAAGACCTCGACCAACCCGATCGCGTCCATCTTCGCCTGGACGCGCGGCCTCGCCCACCGTGGCAAGGTCGACGGCACCCCCGAGGTCACCGCGTTCGCGAACACCCTGGAGCAGGTCTGCGTCGACACCGTCGAGGCCGGCCAGATGACCAAGGACCTCGCGCTGCTCATCTCCCGCGACGCCCCGTGGCTCACCACCGACGAGTTCATGAACGCGCTCGACCAGAACCTCGCGAAGCGTCTCGCCGGCTGATCAGCACGACCACGACGGACCGGCCGGGGTGTCCCGCGCGGACACTCCGGCCGCCCGCACTGCCCGACGGATCGCGTCGCCGACGGCCCCGGCCGCCGCGGCGCTGACAGAGGAACACCACCGCCGCAGCGCGGTGACCAGCGGCGCGACCCGTCCGAGCGGGTCGAGCCGCACCAGCCGCCCGCGCGGTCCCGCCCGCGCGTTGAGGACCGCGGTGAGGACCGCCGCAGGAGTGCGGTGATGAGCGGTGTGGGCCGTGAAGGTGCGCCCAGCCTGGCCGGTATCCCGCGTGGTGCCGTCCGCGGTGCGAGCCGTCCGAGTGCGTCGAGCCGGGCCGGCCGTCCGCGTGTCGAGGAACTGCCGCCGCAGGAGTGCGGTGTGGGCTGTGAACGTGCGTTGAGTCGGATCGGTATCCCGCGTGGTGCTGTCCGCGGTGCGAGTCGTCCGAGTGCGTCGAGCCGGGCCGGCCGTCCGCGTGTCGAGGAACTGCCGCCGCGGGAGTGCGGTGTGGGCTGTGAAGGTGCGTTGAGTCGGATCGGTATCCCGCGTGGTGCTGTCCGCGGTGCGAGCCGTCCGAGTGCGTCGAGCCGGGCCGGCCGTCCGCGTGTCGAGGAACTGCCGCCGCAGGAGTGCGGTGTGGGCTGTGAAGGTGCGTTGAGTCGGATCGGTATCCCGCGTGGTGCTGTCCGCGGTGCGAGCCGTCCGAGTGCGTCGAGCCGGGCCGGCCCCGCGTGTCGAGGAACTGCCGCCGCGGGAGTGCGGTGTGAGTTGTGAGGGGTTCGCCGAGTCGGGCCGGAATCCCGCGTGGTGCCGTCCGCGGTGAGGAATGCTTCCGCAAGCAGTGCGGTGGCCAGCGGTGTGAGCTGTGAGGATGCGCCGAGTCGGCCGGTATCCCGCGTGGTGCCGCCCGTGGTGAGGGCCGCCACCGCAGCGTGGTGGGCGGCGGTGCGGGGCGAGCCGGGCCAGCATCTCGTGCGTTCTGGTTCGGCGGAGATGTCGGGATCGGTGAGCCGAATTCTGCGGAGCCTGTTCGAGACTGAGCGCCTTGGGCGGTTCGCGGTGCCAGGTGTTGTGCAGGCAGGTGGCACGAGGTCTGGTCGGGCAGGAGGGGCTGCCCGGGCGGCGGCGTGGCTCGCCCGGGGGCACGAGCGTCAGGGTTCGGGCGAGCCGGGGCCGGGTGGGTCAGATGCCGTGGCCGCGGCGGTGGAGGGCGCCCAGGACGCTTTCGACCTTGACCACGCCGGTGACGGCGGCCAGGGCGATGGCGGCGCGGGGTTCGCGCCAGTTGGAGCGCATGGCGGCCTTGGTCCAGAGCCAGGCGTCGCGGCGGTTGCCGGAGGCGGCGGACCAGCAGGCGAGCTGGCCGTAGACGCGGCCGGCGCCGGTGCCGGAGCCGGCGATCTCCGGGTGGCGGGTCATCATCCAGCGAAGGGAGGCCATCTTGGTGGCGTACTCGTAGGCGAACATCGACGTGCGGCCCCACAGGACGCGGACGAGGGGCTCGTCGACGTGGACGATCTCGCCACGCTTGGCGGCGCGCAGGAGCAGGTCCCAGTCCTCGTTCTGGCTGCCGGGGGCGTCCTCGGCGACGAGGCCCATCTCGTCGTCGGCGAAGACGAAGCGGCGTACCAGGAACGTCGATGAGTGCAGCATCGACATCCGCGACCGGATCAGGTCGTCGAGGCCGACGAGGGACGCCCCCGCCAGGCGGGGGGTGAGGCGGTCGCCGAACTCGACCTCGATCGCCGCCGTGCAGAACTCCGCCTGCGGTCGCTGCTGCAGCGCGTGCACCTGCCGGCGCAGCTTCGTCGGGGTCCAGGCGTCGTCGTCGTCGCAGAACGCGACGAGATCCGTGTCCAGGGCGACGATGCCGGTGTTGCGGGCGCCGGCGAGGCCGGGCTTGCGCAGGTTGGGCAGCACGTCGAGCGGGCGGTCGCCGCCGCGGCACAGGCCGGCGTCGGGGTCGTGCTGGTCGAACACCACGATGGTGCGCACGGGTCCCGGGTAGTCCTGGGCGACGATGCCTTCGACGGCGCGGGCGAGCAGTTCAGGGCGGTTTCGCGTCGGTACGACCACACCCACGCTGGGCCAGTGACCGGTGGTGTTCATCGGGCCCCCCGGTAGCCGTACATGCCGAGCAGCGGTGCGGTGAGCGCGCTGACGACCCGTCGCTGCCGCCCAGGCAGTGCGGTGCGCCAGGCGTCGTCGCGGCGCAGCGGGACCGGGCCGACGGTGAAGCGCATCGGGTTGCCGGCGGCGCTGTGGCACGGCCCCAGCTCGGCGGTGCCGCCGTGCAGGAAGTCCATCCCGCCTCCCGCCAGATCGGCGAAGTCCGAAATTTCCGACAGTACCGTCGCCGGGGAGTCCAGCAGCGACTCGTAGCGGACGCGCATCACCGGTACGCCGCAGCGGTGCAGGACCGACAGCGCGGTGTTGTGCGCGTTCCACAGCAGGGCCGACCGGCTGGGCGAGTAGCGGGTCATCTCCTCGGCGCCGTCGGTCTCGGGCCGCCGCACCTTCTTCGTCCAGGAGTACGCGACGCCGCGGCTGTCCCGCACCACGTGCACGACCCGCAGGTCGATGCTCGGCGCGAACCGCAGGCAGTACGCCAGCGCCGCGTGCTTCGAGGAGTCGACGAGCACCTGGGCCCCGGAGACGACCGCCGCCGCCTCGTACAGCCGCGCGTACCAGTCCGCGTACTCCTCGACGAGCAGCCGGTGGGAGGGGCTCATCCGTACACTCGCCAACCGCGGAATGTGCCGGGTCCGCTCCACCGCGTGCCGCAGCGCGAGCACCCGCCACACGTCGACCTGCTGCCAGCCGCCGAACGCCTTCTCCCCGACCGCCTGCCAGAAGTCGCAGGACGAGAAGTGTGCCCCGCAGGCGCAGCGCTCGTCACCGGCGACATCGCGCTCCCACAGGTGGACGACCTCGCCGAGCGGGCACACGCCGGGCAGCTCGCCGAGCAGGCGCTCCAGCAGGGTGGTCCCGCTGCGCCCGAGCCCGCCGAGGAACAGAACGCGTACCAACCGTCCTCCTTGGTCGTTTTGGTAGATATGCCAGCTGTGCTGGCATCTGTTACCTCTAACGACGAATTACGGATGAACGATGCTGCACACCAGAGCACGCTGGCGGCGGGTCCCTCTCGGCGGCCTCTCCGTGGACCCGTTGACCGAGGCCGAGGTCGTCTCGCACGTACGGTCGGCGCTGGCCCGTGGCGAGGGCGGCTGGATCGTCACGCCGAACGTCGACATCCTGCGCCACGTGTCCCGCGACCCGCACCTGCGCGCCCAGCTCCGGGAGGCGGACCTGGTCGTCGCCGACGGCACGCCACTGGTCTGGGCGGCCCGCCTCGCCGGCTGGAACCTCCCCGCCCGCGTCACCGGCTCCGACCTCATCTGGTCGCTGTCCCGCGCGCTCGCCGCCGACGACCACGGCGTCTTCATCCTCGGTGGCACCCCCGGCGACCTCGGCGAGGACGACGGCGCGCACCGGGCCGCCCTGGTCCTCGCCGACACCTTCCCGGGCCTGCGGATCGCCGGCACGCTCTGCCCGCCGTTCGGCTTCGACAAGGACCCGGCCACGCTCGCCGAGGTGTGCGACGCGGTCGTCGCCGCCGACCCGCGGATGGTGTACGTCGGCATCGGCTTCCCCCGCCAGGAGCACCTCATCCGCCGCCTCCGGGCCGCCCTGCCCCGCACGTGGTTCCTGGGCTGCGGCGCGGCCGTCAACTTCGTGGCCGGCGACATCCAGCGCGCGAACCCGGCGATGCAGAAGGCCGGCCTGGAGTGGCTCGACCGCCTGGCCCGCGAGCCCCGCCGCCTGGCCCGCCGCTACCTGCGCGAGGACGCCCCGTTCGCCGCCGCCCTCCTCGCCCGCTCACTGCACCACCGCCTGACCCACCGCCCCGCCCACCGCGCCTGACCCGCCGAACCTCTGATCGAAGGATGCCCCTGGCCGCGTCCACGACCGCTGAACGACTTGGATCATGGTGGCCGTGGTCGGATGCCCTTTGACGCCGGCGCACGACCCAGCGGTGGATGGTGATCCACGGACGGTCCTGGCCGCGGGGGCAACCGCTGGACGACTTGGATCATGTCGCGGTCTGTAGGCGGATGTCGGTCGTTGCCGTGGCCGGGTGGAGTTTGGTGGTCGTGCAGGGTCCGGCGTTGTTGATCGAAGGATGGTCGTGGTCGCGGGCGTGGCCGTTGGGCGACTTGGATCAATGAAGGTTTGTCCAACGGCGGTGGCGACAGATCCGGCACGATCCGAACGCATTGCCATGACTGTGGGCCAACGACGGCACGCAACGCGCGGGCGTCCGGAGTGTCGTGCACCGGTGATGAAAGCCGGCGGAAGCACCGAATGATGCCCTCGACGGCGCGGGACCACGGCACGAACCGTGCCCACGCCGCCCGGGACGCGCAGACGGAGTCTGTGCGTGGCCATCGGCCGAGGCGGGCGCGACCGTTACACCACACGGCACAACGGCACCCGCACGCGGACACCGTAAGCCGGGCGACCAGAGCGAAGCGCACCGCGGGAACGGTTGATCCAAGGACGACCCTGGCCGTCCGGACAGCCACCACGCGACTTGGATCACGAGCATGGGCGGCGGCCGGCGGCCCAGCGGCCCAGCGGTCGTCGGGTCTGCGGGCGGCGGGAGCGGGCTGCCGGGGAAGGGGAGGCGGTCAGGCGGGGACCGGGTCGCCGAGGACGGTCTTGAGCAGTTCGGCGGCCCAGTCGAGCAGCTGGGTGTCGCGCATGGGCTCGCCGCCGATGCGGCGGGTGGAGGGGCGGGGCAGGGAGACTGTGTCGGCGGCGGACTTGTAGACCGACTCCGGGTAGAGGCGCTTGAGCCGCAGCTGCTTCGAGTCGGCCAACTGCAGCGGCCCGAAGCGCACGTGCTTGCCCTGCAGTGACACGTCCGTCAGGCCGTAGGTGCGGGCGAGGAACCGGAACCGCGCGACCGCGAGGAGGTTCGCGACCGGCAGCGGCGGCTCGCCATAGCGGTCCTTCATCTCGGCGATGATCTCGTCGAGGGCGGCGCCGTCCTTGGCACCGGCGATCTTGCGGTAGATCTCCAGGCGGAGGCGCTCGGCGGAGATGTACTCCAGCGGCAGGTGGGCGTCGACCGGCAGGTCGATCTTGACGTCGGGCTCCTCCTCCTCGGGGCGCTCGCCCTTGAACTGCTGGACGGCCTCGCCGACCATCCGCACGTACAGGTCGAAGCCGACGCCCTCGATGTGGCCGGACTGCTCGCCGCCGAGAAGGTTGCCGGCGCCGCGGATCTCGAGGTCCTTCATCGCGACATACATGCCGGCGCCGAGCTCGGTGTGCTGCGCGATGGTGGCGAGCCGCTCGTGGGCATGCTCGGTCAGCGGCTTCTCCGGCGGATACAGGAAGTACGCGTAGGCGCGCTCGCGGCCACGGCCGACGCGGCCGCGGATCTGGTGCAGCTGGGAGAGGCCGAGCAGGTCGGCGCGCTCGACGATGAGGGTGTTGGCGTTGGGGATGTCGATGCCGCTCTCCACGATCGTGGTGCAGACGAGGACGTCGTACTCCTTCTCCCAGAAGCCGACCATGATCTTCTCGAGGGCTTCCTCGGTCATCTGGCCGTGGGCGACCGCGATCCGCGCCTCGGGGACGAGCTCGCGCAGCTTGCGGGCGGCGCGCTCGATCGACTCGACCCGGTTGTGCAGGTAGAAGACCTGGCCGTCGCGGAGCAGCTCGCGGTGGATGGCGGCGGAGACCTGCTTGTCGTCCTGCGCGCCGACGAACGTGAGGACCGGGTGCCGCTCCTCGGGCGGGGTCGCGATCGTCGACATCTCGCGGATGCCGGTGATCGCCATCTCCAGGGTGCGGGGGATCGGGGTGGCCGACATGGTGAGCACGTCGACGGAGGCCCGCAGCTGCTTCAGGAACTCCTTGTGCTCGACGCCGAAGCGCTGCTCCTCGTCGACGATGACCAGCCCGAGCTGCTTGAACCGGGTCGCGGTCTGCAGCAGCCGGTGGGTGCCGATGACGATGTCGACGGTGCCGTCGGTGACCTTCTCCATGGTCAGCTTGGTCTCGGTCGGGGTCTGGAAGCGCGACAGCTGCCGCACCTCGACCGGGAACTGGGAGACCCGCTCGGAGAACGTGTTGAAGTGCTGCTGCGCGAGCAGCGTCGTCGGCACGAGCACGGCGACCTGCTTGCCGTCCTGCACGGCCTTGAACGCGGCCCGGACCGCGATCTCGGTCTTGCCGTAGCCGACGTCGCCGCAGATGAGCCGGTCCATCGGGGTCGACTTCTCCATGTCGCCCTTGACCTCTTCGATCGCGGCGAGCTGGTCGGGCGTCTCCTGATAGGGGAACGCGTCCTCCAGCTCCCGCTGCCAGGGCGTGTCGGCTCCGAACGCGTGGCCCTGCGAATTCTGCCGGACGGCATACAGCTGGATGAGCTGCGCGGCGATCTCCCGGACCGCCTTGCGGGCCCGAGACTTGGCCTTCTGCCACTCGGAGCCGCCCATCTTGTGCAGGGCGGGCGTCTCACCGCCGACATAGCGCGACAGCTGGTCGAGCTGGTCGGTGGGCACGAAGAGCCGGTCGCCGGGCTGGCCGCGCTTGGTGGCGGCATACTCCAGGACCAGATACTCCCGGTCGGCGCCGTTGACGGTGCGCTGCACCATCTCGATGTAGCGGCCGATGCCGTGCTGCTCGTGCACCACGTAGTCGCCGGTGCGCAGCTCGAGGGGGTCGATCTGGTTGCGCCGCCGCGAAGGCATCTTGCGCATGTCCTTGGTGGACGCGCCCCGGCCGCCGGAGATGTCGGTGCCGGTGATGATCGCCAGCCGGGCGCCCTCGTCTAGGTAGCCGTTGCCCAGCGAGCCGGTGGTGACGGTGACGACGCCCGGGTCGGGCAGCGAAGCGATGCCGTCGACCAGCACCACACCCAGGCCGGCATCGCGCAGCACCTCGACGGCACGCTGGGCGGGGCCGGAGCCTTCGAAGACCAGCGCCAGCCGCCATCCGTCACCGGCGAGCCGCTTCAGGTCGTCGACGACCCGGGCGGTCTCACCGTGATAGAGCGGCGCGGGCTGCGCCGGCAGGGTGATCGAGATGGCGTCGTCGGAGACGACGACAGGAGCGTCCTCGCCGGCCCGCCAAGGCTCATCAACCAGATGATCAGCGGAAGGAGCAAGCGAAAAGGCGCTCAGCGACCACCACGGCAGGCCGAGCGACGCGGCCGCCGCGCGCACCTCGGCCAGGCTCTTGAACGCGGCCGCGCCCAGGTCGATCGGCGCCTTCCCGCCGACCGCGGCGGCGGCCCAGCTCGCCTCCAGGAACTCCTCGCTGGTGCGGACCAGGTCGTGCGCGCGGGTGCGGATGCGCTCGGGGTCGCACAGCAGCACGTGCGTGCCCGCCGGCATGGTGTGCAGGACCAGCTCGAGGGAGTCGGTGTCGCCGAGCAGCGCGGGCGCCAGGGACTCCATGCCCTCGACGGGGATGCCGCCGGCGAGCTTGTCCAGCAGCTCCGCCAGCTGCGGGTGGTCGGTGGACAGCGCCGCGGCCCGGGCCCGGACCTCGTCGGTGAGCAGCAGCTCCCGGCACGGTGGCGCCCACAGCCGGTCGACCGCGGCGATCGTGCGCTGGTCGGCGACCGCGAACGAGCGGATCTCCTCGACCTCGTCACCCCAGAACTCCACCCGCAGCGGGTGCTCCTCCGTCGGGGGGAACACGTCGAGGATCCCGCCGCGGACCGCGAACTCGCCGCGCTTGGTGACCAGGTCGACCCGCGCATACGCCAGGTGCGCCAGCCGCGCCACGAGGTCGTCGAGGTCGGCGGATCCGCCGGGGACCAGCTCGACGGGCTCCAGGTCGCCGAGCCCCTTGAGCTGCGGCTGGAGCACCGAACGGACCGGGGCCACGACGACCCGCGGCAGCCCGGAGGAAGGGGTGGGGTGGGCGAGCCGCCGGAGCACGGCGAGCCGCCGCCCGACCGTGTCGGAGCGGGGGGAGAGGCGCTCGTGCGGCAGGGTCTCCCAGGCCGGGTAGACGACCACGTCGGCGGGGTCGAGCAGGCAGCCGAGCGCGGCGGCCAGGTCTTCGGCCTCCCGGCCGGTGGCGGTGACCGCGAGGACGGGGCGCTCCGCCGCCACGACCGCCGTCACGAAGGTGCGCAGCGCCGGCGGCGCGGTCAGCTCGACCTGGTCGCTGTGGCCGCCCCGGGCCAGGTCACGGGCGCGGGCGAGCGCCGGGTCGGACAGTGCGGCGGAGGTGAGACCGGCCAGTCTTGGCATTGGAGCAACCCATCTGCACGGCAAACAACCCCGGCGCCCAGGAAGGACGGGGGTATGTCGAGCGGTACCCAGCCTATCCCTGGGGTATGACAAAACAGAGTTGAGACCTGACTCACCGGAACGGCACGGTGCGTCGTAGTAGCCGATACGATGCCGGTGAAAACGGACAGCGCCGTCCCAGCCGTCTCGTCCGGAGGGATCCGCCATGTCTGCAGAGGCACCCGCGACCAGCGACGCTGACGCCGCGCTGCGCGCCGACATCCGCCGCCTCGGCTCGCTGCTCGGGCAGAGCCTCGTCCGGCAGGACGGCCAGCAGCTGCTCGACCTCGTCGAAGAGGTCCGCGCGCTCGTCCGGTCCGACCCGGAGGCCGCCGCCGAGCGCCTGAGCGGCCTCGACGTGGTCGCCGGCACGCAGCTGGCCAGGGCGTTCTCCACCTACTTCCACCTGGCCAACATCACCGAGCAGGTGCACCGGGCCCGCGAGCTGCGCCGCATCCGCGTCCGTGAGGGCGGCTGGCTGGAGCGCGCCGCGAAGCTGATCGCCGACCGTGGTGTCGGGGTGAAGGAGATCGGCTCGATCGCCTCGAAGCTCGCGGTGCGGCCGGTCTTCACCGCCCACCCGACCGAGGCGGCCCGGCGCTCGATCCTGACGAAGCTGCGGGCCGTCGGCGACGAGCTGGACGCCGAGGCGGTCGCGACCGCGCTGGACGGCTCGCTGGAGCCGGACAAGACCCGCACCGCCCGCACCGACCGCCGCCTGGCGGAGCTGCTCGACCTGCTGTGGCAGACCGACGAGCTGCGGCTGGAGCGGCCCGAGCCGAGCGACGAGGCCCGCAACGCGGTCTACTACCTCGCCGACCTGGCCGGCGGCGCCGCCCCGCAGGTGCTCGACGACCTCTACGACACGCTGAAGGACCTCGGGGTGCAGCTGCCCCCGACCGCCCGCCCGCTGAGCTTCGGCTCGTGGATCGGCGGGGACCGGGACGGCAACCCGTTCGTCACCCCGGCCGTCACCCGCGACGTCCTGCTGATCCAGCACGAGTACGGCATCCGCGCCGCCGAGGGCGTCATCGACGGCCTCATCGACGAGATCTCGGTCTCCAAGCGCCTGCGCGGGGTGTCGCTCGACCTGTCCGCGAGCCTCGCCGCCGACCTGGACAACCTGCCGGAGCTGCCGGCCCGCTACCGGCGGGTCAACCTGGAGGAGTCCTACCGGCTGAAGCTGCGCTGCATCCGGCTGAAGCTCCAGCACACCCGCGCGCGGCTGGCCACCGGCACGCCGCACAAGCCGGGCCGCGACTACCTCGGCACCGGCGAGCTCATCGCCGACCTGGAGCTGATGCGGGCGTCGCTGGCGCGCAACGGCGGCCAGCTCGCCGCGACCGGCAAGCTCGCCTCGGCGATCCGCACGCTGTCCGCGTTCGGCCTGCAGCTGGCGACGCTCGACGTGCGCGAGCACGCCGACGCCCACCACGAGGTGCTCGCCCAGCTGTACCGGCGGGTCGGCGAGGTCGACTACGCCACGCTCGACCGGGACGCCCGCCGCCAGCTGCTGATCGACGAGCTCAACGGCCGCCGCCCGCTCGCCACCCGCGACACCGGGCTGACCGACACCGCCCGCAAGACGTTCGACGTGTTCGCCGCGATCCGTGAGGTGCAGGAGCGGTTCGGCCCGGAGGTCGTCGAGACGTACATCATCTCGATGACGCAGGGCATCGACGACGTGCTCGCCGCGGTCGTCCTCGCCCGCGAGTGGGGCCTGGTCGAGGTCAGCGCCGGGGCCGGGTTCGGCGGGGCGTCGATGGAGTCGGCCCGGGCCCGGGTCGGCTTCGCGCCGCTGCTGGAGCAGGCCCGCGAGCTGGAGATGGCCGGCGAGCTGCTGGACGATCTGCTGTCGATTCCGGTGTACCGCGCGATCGTGCGCGCCCGGGGTGACGTCCAGGAGGTCATGCTCGGTTACTCCGACTCCAACAAGGACGCGGGCATCACCACGTCCCAGTGGATGATCCACAAGGCGCAGCGGCAGCTGCGTGACGTCGCCGCCCGCCATGGGGTGCGGCTGCGGCTCTTCCACGGCCGTGGCGGCACCGTCGGCCGCGGCGGCGGCCCGACCCACGAGGCGATCCTCGCCCAGCCGTGGGGCACGCTCGACGGCGCGATCAAGGTCACCGAGCAGGGTGAGGTCATCTCCGACAAGTACACGCTGCCGGCCCTCGCCAGGGAGAACCTGGAGCTGACGCTCGCCGCCGTGCTGCAGAGCGCCCTGCTGCACACCGAGCCGCGGCAGCCCGCGGAGGCGCTCGCCCGCTGGGACGCGGCGATGGAGACGGTGTCGACGGCCGCGTTCGCCAACTACCGCGGCCTGGTCGAGAACCCGGACCTGCCGGCGTACTTCTGGGCGGCGACGCCGACGGAGCTGCTCGGCGCGCTCAACATCGGCTCCCGCCCGGCGAAGCGGCCGAACGCCGACGCCGGCCTCGGCGGCCTGCGGGCGATCCCGTGGGTGTTCGGCTGGACGCAGTCGCGGCAGATCGTGCCCGGCTGGTTCGGCGTCGGCAGCGGCCTGGAGGCGGCCCGCGTGGCCGGCCTGAGCGACGTGCTGCGCGAGATGCACGAGAAGTGGCACTTCTTCGGCACGTTCCTGTCCAACGTCGAGATGATGCTGGCCAAGACGGACCTGGAGATCGCCTCGCGCTACGTCGACTCGCTGGTCCCCGACCCGCTGAAGCCGGTCTTCGACGTCATCCGCGCGGAGTACGACAAGACCGTCGCCGAGGTCCTCGCGATCACGGGCGAGTCGTCGCTGCTGGAGCGGCAGCCGGTGCTGGACCGCACGCTCGGCGTCCGCGACAGCTACCTGCAGCCCCTGCACCACCTGCAGGTGTCGCTCCTGGCGCAGTATCGGGCGAGCAAGGCCGCCGACAGCGGCGTCTGGGGCGGCGGGCGGAAGTCCTCGCCGGACCCGGCCCTGGAGCGCGCCCTGCTCACCACGGTCAACGGCATCGCCGCGGGCATGCGCAACACGGGCTGAGCGCATCGCGGAAAGGGCCCGTCGCATGAGCGACGGGCCCCGCTGGGAGAAAAGCGCGGGAAACTGACAGACTGTCACGCGTGTCTGTGAACGGTTGGCCTGCCGAGGAATGGTCGTTGCCGGACGAGGTCCTCCGGGACGCCCCGACCTACACGCCCAAGCCGTCGGAGATCGCCGACCTCGAGCTGCTGCTGTCGGGCGCGTACAAGCCGCTGACCGGCTTCCTCGGCTCGGCCGACCTGACGTCGCTGCGCCGCAACGGCCGGCTCGCCGACGGGACGGCCTGGCCGGTGCCGGTGACGCTGGAGGTGCCGCCGGGCCTGATCGGCCAGCTCGACGTCGCCGACCCGACGCGCCGGGTGCTGATCCTCGCCGACCTCGAGGGCGCCCCGATCGCCGCGATGAACACCGCCGAGGTGTACCCGACGCGGCGGGGCTGGGGCGCCGCCGGCACGGTCAAGCGGCTCGGTGACGGCGGCCACGGGCCGTTCCGCCGCATGCGTAGGACGCCCGCGGAGGTGCGCGGCGTGCTGCCGCAGGGCCGGGTCCTCGGGGTCATCGCGGACCGCCCGCTGCACCGGCCGCAGCTGGCCCAGATCGCGCGCGCCGCCCGTACCCTCGCGGCACACCTGCTCGTGCTGGTGCCGGTCGGCAGCCCCGGCCCCGACGGCCTGGCCCCGGAGGCGCTGGTCCGCTGCGTCCTGGCGGCCCGCGACCGGATGCCCCCGTCCACGATCGTGACGCTGCCGCTGCCGCATCACGACGGCGACGACATCCGCGCGGCCATGCTGCGCACCCGGGTCGCCGCCGCGTACGGCGTGACCCACCTGCTCGCGTCCAGCGACTCGATGCTGTCCGGCGGCGGCCTGCGGGTCCTCGTGCCCCGGGAGCTCGCGTACGACGGCCGCGACGGGCAGTGGCGCTCGCTCGACGACATCCCGCCGAAGCACCGCAGGCTGCCGCTGACCACCGCGGAGATCGACGACCACCTCGACCGGGGCACGATCCTGCCGGAGTGGCACACCCCGCCGGCGGTCGCCCGCGAGCTGACCCGGGACCGCCCGCCGCGCCGGCAGCGAGGCCTGGTCGTGTTCTTCACCGGCCTGTCCGGCTCCGGCAAGTCGACGATGGCGACCGGCGTCGCCGACGCGCTGCAGGAGACGGGGGAGCGCAGCATCACGCTGCTCGACGGCGACATCGTGCGCCGGCACCTGTCGGCCGGCCTCACGTTCTCCGCCGCGGACCGCGACACGAACATCAAGCGGATCGGCTGGGTCGCCGCCGAGGTGGGCCGGCACGGCGGGGTGGCGATCTGCTGCCCGATCGCGCCGTACCACGACGGCCGCGCGGCCGCGCGGGAGTTCGCCCGTAACGCCGGGGCCGGTTTCGTGTTGGTCCATGTGTCGACGCCGCTCGCCGAGTGCGAGCGGCGCGACCGCAAAGGGCTCTACGCGAAGGCGCGGGCCGGCCTGATCAAGGGCATGACGGGTATCGACGACCCGTACGAGACACCGGTCGACGCCGAGTTGACGATCGACACGACCGGTCTGTCGTACGGCGAGGCGGTCACCACCGTCCTGCGCTACCTCGGTAACAACGGCTGGCTGGACCCCCGCCCTATTCCGTAAAAGAGACGGAAAAGACGTAAAAGCGGGCACATCAGCCCATTACGCCGAACGTCCCGGAAGCGTTAGCCCCTGGAGAACCTGACGCCGAAGGGGCCGCCGCTTCATGGACGCCAACCGCCAGCTTTCCGCCGAAATCGACTCTCCGGGCGTCGACCTGCTCGGCATGGCCCGGCGCCATTGGTGGCTGGTGCTCCTGCTGGTCGGCGCCGGTCTCCTCGGCGCGGTGCAGTTCACCGGCATGCAGACGAAGGTGTACGAGTCCGCCACGTCCGTCCTCGTCTCGCCGCTCGGCAACGGGCAGGACGCGAACTCCACCAGCGGCCGCACCAAGGGCGACATCAACCTCGACAACGAGGCGCAGCTGGTGACCTCGACGACGGTGGCCGCCGGCGCCCGCGAGCTGATGCGCGCCGCGGAGACGCCGGACGAGCTGGCCCGCAAGGTCCGCGTCGAGGTCCCGCCGAACACCACGTTCCTGGTCATCACCTTCTCCTCCAGCGACGCCCGTGTCGCGCAGGCCGGCTCCCACGCGTTCGCCGAGGCGTACCTGCGCAACCGCGAGGAGAGCGCGAAGACCGAGGTCGCCGGGCGGATCGCGATCCTGCAGGACAAGCTCAACCAGCTCAACGCCAACCTGCTGCAGATCAACAACCGGCTCGCCAACCTCCGCCCGACCGACCCCAACCGGCCCAACCTGGAGAGCCAGCGCACCACCGCCACGTCGCAGATCAACACCCTCGCCGGCCAGCTCAACCAGCTGCTGACCACGACCGTCAACGCCGGCAAGATCACCCGCGACGCGGAGCTGCCGTCCCGCCCGGTGAAGCCCAACCGGCTGCTCAACCTCGCCAGCGGCGCCATGCTCGGCCTGCTGCTCGGCGTCGGCTCGGCCCTGCTGCGCGAGCGGCTCGACCAGCGTGTCCGCCGCCCCTCCGACCTGCCCCGCCGGGTCGACGTCACGGTCCTCGCCGCCGTCCCCGGCCGGGTCAAGCCGCGCCTCGACGACGTGTTCGCGCCGTTCGGCGCCGGCGGCCGCATCTTCAACCGGCTCCGCAACGAGGTCCTCGCCAGCGTCCCCGCGCCGCTGGGCGCCGACGCCCGGGTCGCCCTCGCCGGGCAGGTCGTCGTCGTGGCCGGGGCCAGCCGCGGCGCCGCGTCGACCGTCGTCGCCGCCAACCTCGCGGCCGCGTTCGCCCGTACGGGCGCCGAAACGGTCCTCGTCTGCGCCCACCTCCCCGACAGCCTCGTCGACACCGCCAGCGTCAACAAGATGCTCGGCGTGCGGTCCGTGCCGGGCCTGTCCGACGTGCTCGCCGGCCGGTTCTCCCTGAGCAGCGCCACCCAGCGCGCGCCACGGCACCCCAACCTCAGCGTCGTCACCACCGGCGGCACCGCCAGCGCCGGCGGGCTGCTGCAGTCGCAGGCGCTGCGCGACACCCTCGCGACGCTGCGGGAGCGGGCCGCCTACGTGGTCGTCGAGGCACCCTCGACGTCGACCAGCGCCGACGCGCAGAGCCTCGCCAGCCTCGCCGACGCCGCGATCGTCGCGGTCGAGCTGCGGCGCACCCGCAACACCGAGGTCGCCGACGCCGCCGACCAGCTGCGCCGGGTCGGCACGCCGCTGCTCGGCGCGGTCGTCCTGCCGCGCCTGGCCGTCACCCGCGGCGGCGAGGAGCGCGACGCGCAGGAGGTCACCGTCGCCGACGACATGACCGCAGTCCTGGAGAAGCTGCCGCCGAAGGAGCCCGAGGAGCCGGTGGCCCCGAAGCGGATCCGCACGGCGCCCGCCGCACCCGCCGCGCCCGCCGGCGGCACCGCCACCGCGACGGCGCCGAAGGTCACGCAGGCGTCGCCGAGCGTGCCGAAGCGGCAGACCCGCACCATCTCGGTGACCCGCGTCAACGCCGACACCGCGGGTGAGAACGGCGCCGACAAGCGCCGATGAGTGAGCTTGCGAGCGAATCATGTAGCAGGTTCAGGGCAGGCCGACGCCGGAGCGAAGCGGAGGTGGCGGGATGACCGCCCTCGCGAACCATCCCTCGCCGCAGGCGGCGGCACCGTCGACCGGCCTGCTGAAACGGGCGCACCGGCTGCCCGCCTGGCCCGTGACCGGCCTGCTCCTGCTGTACCCGCTGTGGTGGGCGCTGGGCCTCGGCACCCTGATCTTCTTCCTGGTCGCCGTGCCGATGCTGGTGTCGCTGCTGCGGCACCGCGCGTCGGGGCAGCTCGTCAAGCTGCCGCCCGGGTTCCTGCTGTGGCTGCTGTTCCTTGCTGTGGTCGCGCTGGGGCTGTTCAGCCTCGGCGCCGACCCGGCCGGCACCGTGCCGGGCACCGCCGCCAGCAGGCTGGTCTCCTACACGTACCGCCTCGGCGGCTACGCGGCGCTGACCGTGATCCTGGTCTACGCCGGCAACGTCGGCCGCCGGGAGCTGCCGCAGCAGCGGTTCGTCCGGCTGCTCGCGTGGCTCTTCGTCATCACCGTCGCCGGCGGGCTGCTCGGCATGGCCGCGCCCACGTTCGAGTTCACCGCGCCGCTGGAGCTGCTGCTGCCGCACCACCTGCGCGAGAACAGCTTCATCCAGTCGCTGGTCCACCCGACCGCCGCGCAGATCATGAACCTGCTCGGCGGGGAGACGCCGCGCCCCGGCGCGCCCTGGGGGTACACCAACACCTGGGGCAACAACGTCTGCCTCCTCATCGGCTGGATGCTCGTCGCCGGCTGGTCGCTGACCAGGAGCAGGAAGGTCAAGACGGGCACCGCCGTCGTCCTCCTCGCGGCGATGGCGCCGATCGTCTACTCGCTCAACCGCGGGCTGTGGATCGGCCTGGGCGTCATGGCGCTGTACGTGTCGGTGCGCCTGGCGCTGCGCGGCCGCCTCGCCGCCCTCGGCCTGGTCGGCGTCGCCGGCATCGCCGTCGTGGTCGCCGTCGCCACCACGCCGCTGGGCGACGTCGTCAGCGCCCGGCTCGAGGACGGCAAGTCCAACGGGGTCCGCATGTACACCACGGAGAAGGCCGTCGGCGGGGTGGCCGAGTCGCCGCTGATCGGCTTCGGATCCACTCGCAACACCATCGGCGGCCGCAACTCGATCGCCGTCGGGGAGAGCGACGGCTGCGAGCGCTGCGGCAACTTCACCATCGGCGGCAACGGCCAGCTGTGGCAGCTCCTCTTCGCGCACGGGCTGCTCGGCACCGGCACCTACCTGGGGTTCTTCGTGGTCGGGCTGTGGCGCTTCCGGCGCGACGCGACCCCGGCCGGCCTCGCCGCGTCCGCCGCGATCGTGTCCAGCTTCGCCGCGATGTTCTGGTACAACGCGCTCGTCACCCCGCTGGCGTTGACCTTCCTCGCGTATGCCGTCCTGTGGCGCAACCGTTTGGAGAGCCGATGAGCCCAGTGAAGACCGCCCCGGCCGCGCTGCAGGTCGACGACGAGCAGCTGCGCGCGCAGTACATCGAGGAGGTCCTCGCCCTGCTGTACCCGGGGCAGGGATCCGGGGTCGTGGAGTACCTGGTCGTGCCGAACGCCCGCAAGCCGCGGCTGCTCGTGCCCGCCGACGACCGCCGCCTCGCCGCCGCCGCCGTGCGCCGCTATGCCGAGCCGCAGTCCCGGATGGCGAAGCTCAAGCGCGACGCGGTCGTCGCCGCCCTGCGCACCGGCGCGTCGTCGGTGCTGCTGCGCGACCGGCTGCGGATCACGCCCGGCGCCGACACCATCGACACGTACCTGCGCCGGGCCCTCGGCACCGACGTGCGGCTCAGCGTCCACATCGGACCGGCGCGGGCCAACCGCAAGCCGGTGCTGCAGCTGCTCACCGAGTCCGGCGCCACCATGGCGTTCGCGAAGCTCGGCACGTCGGCGCTGACCCGCACCCTGGTCAAGGCCGAGGGCAACGCCCTGGCCGCCGTGTCGACCGCCGGGCTCAGGGCGCTGCGGGTGCCCGACGCCATCCACATCGGACAGTGGGGCGAGCACGAGGTCCTCGTGCAGTCGGCGCTGCCGGTGTGGCGGCCCAGGGTCCCGCTGACCGCGCCCCGGCTCGCCAAGGCGATGGGCGAGGTCGCCGCCTGCTGCGGCACCCGCCGCGGCCGCCTCGACGACAGCGGCTACTGGACCCGGCTGCGGGCCCGGCTCGACGCGATCAGCGGCCACGCCGAGGGCGGGGCGCTGCGGGCCGCGGCCGAGCGGATCGCCCGCGCCGCCGGCGGCGTCCAGCTCACCTACGGCTCCTGGCACGGCGACTGGTCCCCGTGGAACATGGCCTCCCTCGCCGACACGATCCTGGTCTGGGACTGGGAACGCTTCACCCCCGGCGTCCCGATCGGTTACGACGCGCTGCACCACGCGCTGCAGCTCGACATCGGCCGGTCCCCGTCGCCGGACAGGTGCGTCAACGACCTCATCGACGCCGCGCCCGAGCTGCTGCTGCCGTTCGGCGTGGTGCACCGCCAGGCGGTCGAGGTGACCACCCTGCTCTACCTCATCGACCTGGCCACCCGGTACGTCACCGACCGGCAGGCGGAGGCCGGCGCCCGGCTGGGCGTGCTCGGCAGCTGGCTGCTGCCCGTTCTCGTCGCGCGAGTGGAGGCTCTGTAACCATGCCCGTGCAGGTTCCCGACACGATGAAGCGGATCATCCACTTCGGATCCCGCAACTACGGGCAGCTCACCGCCAACCGGCGGATGCTGCCGCAGTTCCTGATCTGCGGTGGGCAGCGCTGCGGCACCACGTCGCTCTACCGCGCGCTCGCCGCGCACCCGGCCGTCATCAAGGCCGTGCTGCACAAAGGCGTGCACTACTTCGACGTCGGCTACCACCACGGGCTGCGCTGGTACCGCGGGCATTTCCCGCTGCAGCGGCGGTCCGAGCGGATCCGCGACGAGCTCGGCGTGCCGGCGCAGACGTTCGAGTCCAGCCCGTACTACATGTACCACCCGCACGCCCTGGCCCGGATCGCCAAGGACCTGCCGGGCGTGAAGCTCGTCGTGCTGGTCCGCGACCCGGTCGAGCGCGCCTACTCCCAGCACGCGCACGAGGTCGCCCGCGGCTTCGAGCCCGAGGTCGACTTCGGCAAGGCGCTCGCGCTGGAGCCGGCCCGGCTCGCCGGGCAGCGGGAGCTGCTCGTCGGCGACCCGTCCGCCTACAGCTTCGCCCACCAGCACCACGCGTACCGGGCCCGCGGCGAATACATCGAGTACATCGAGCCGATGGCCGCGCTGCTCGGCCGCGACCGGGTGCACGTCGTGGACAGCACCGAGTTCTTCCTGCGCCCGGAGCCCGTGTACGACGCCGTCCTGGACTTCCTCGGCCTGCCGCGGGTCGGCCAGTACCCGGCGTTCGAGCGGCACAACGCCCGCCCCCGCAACCGCCTCGACGACTCGATCGCCCAGGAGCTCGCCGCGCACTACGCGCCCTACGACGAGCGGCTCGCCGCCTGGCTCGGCCACCGCCCCTCCTGGCTGTCCACAGCGGACAGTCCGGCGTGACGGCGACCCTCGACAAGCCCACCACCGGAGCCGGTCTGGAGTCGCCCGGCGGCATGCTGCGCGGCGCCGCCCGGGGCGGCCTTGCCAACCTCGCCGGCACCGTCTGCACCGGTGTCGCCGGGCTCGGCGTCACGTGGCTCGCCGCCCGTGCCCTCGACCCGCGCGGCGCGGGCGCGTTCTTCGCCGCGACCGCCGTCTTCGGCCTCGGCGTCACGGTCGCCAAGCTCGGCGTGCAGACGTCGCTGGTGTACTGGCCGGCGCGGATGCGCGCGGTCGGCGACCTGTCGCGGCTGCGGGAGTGCCTGCGCGCGGCGCTGGTCCCGGTCGTCGTGGCGGCGCTGGTCATCGCCGGCGGCCTGTGGTTCGCCGCGGACCTGCTGCCGGGGCGGCCCGACCTGGTCCGCACGCTCGCCGTGTTCCTGCCGCTCGCCACGGTCAGCGACGCGCTGCTCGCGGCGACCCGCGGGCTGCGCTCGATGCGCCCGACCGTGCTGCTCGACCGGGTCATGCGGCCCGGCGCGCAGCTGGTCCTCCTGGCGCTGGTGTGGGCCACAGGCTGGGGCCCCGACGTGTTCGCCGCGCTGTGGGCGCTGCCCTACCTGCCGGCCGCGCTGTTCGCCGGCGTGGCCCTGACCCGGCTCCGCACCCGCATCACGGAGTCCACAGGGGACTCCACAGGGGACTCCACAGGGGACTCCACAGGGGACTCCACAGGGGACTCCACAGGGGACACCGCGGAGCGCTCCGACTTCACCCCGCGGCGGTTCTGGGCGTTCACCGCGCCCCGCGCCGTCGCCAGCTTCGCGCAGATGGCGCTGCAGCGCGTCGACGTGCTGCTCGTCGCGGCCCTCGCCGGCCTGGCACCCGCCGCCATGTACGCCGTCGCCGGCCGCTTCGTCATCCTCGGGCAGTTCGTCAACCAGGGCGTCACCCAGTCCGTCCAGCCGCGCCTCGCCGAGCGCCTCGCCGTGCGGGACAAGGCCGGCGCGAACCTGCTCTACCGCCAGGCGACCGCCTGGGTGGTGCTCGCCTGCTGGCCGTTGTACCTGCTGATGTTCACCTACGCCCACCTGTACCTCGACCTCTTCGGCGAGCACTACGAGGGCGGCGCGCGCATCGTGCGGCTCCTCGCCGCCACGATGATGGTCGCGACCGCGTGCGGGATGGTCGACGTCGTCCTCGCCATGGCCGGCCGCACGTGGTGGAACCTCGCCAACGTCGGCCTCGCCCTGGTCACCATGCTCGGCGTCGACGCGCTGCTGATCCCCCGGCTCGGCGCGTTCGGCGCCGCCGTCGGCCTGTGCGCCGCGGTGCTCGTCAACAACCTGGTCCCGCTCGTGCAGGTCGTGCGGGGTCTCGGCCTGCACCCGTTCGGGCGGGCCACGCTGCTCGCCTGCGGGCTGGCCACATCGTGTTTCGCCGTGCCGCAGCTGGCCGTGCTGCCGGTCCACGGGCTGATGGTGAAGTTCGCCGCCACGGGGGCGGGTGCGGCCGTGTACTGCTACGCGGCCGTGCGTTTGAGGCACGTTCTGATGCAGGGGGAGCGATGAGAACCGACTACGCGGAGGTCTTCCAGTCGGATGCGGCGGTCGACAAGTACGAGCGGGTGGTCTACGCGCCGGAGACCTACTCGACGGCGGTGAGCGGCCGGCAGCGCGCGTTCCTGCGCCGCCTGGTCCGCCGGGAGTTCACCGCCCGCCGGCCCGTCCAGCACGACTTCGCGTGCGGCACCGGCCGGGCGATCAAGCTGCTGCACGGTGTCGTACGGGCGGCGCACGGCTACGACGTGTCCGCCCAGATGCTCGCCAAGGCCCAGGAGGCGGGCGTCTACGCGAAGCTGCACCAGGTCGCCGGCGACGGGCCCATCCCGGAGCCGGCCACGGTCGACGGCCCGGCGCTGGTGACCGTGTTCCGGCTGCTGCTCAACGCGCCCAAGGACGTCCGGGACCGGGCGATCGCCTTCGCCGCGAAGATCCTGCCGGAGGCGGATTCGGGGCTGCTCGTCGTGGAGAACCACGGCAACCGCTCGTCGCTGCGGCACCTGCGGTACCGCTCCAACCGCACCAACAGCTGGTTCGCGGAGCTGCACCACGCCGAGGTGGAGCAGCTCCTCGCCAGGCACGGCTTCGAGGTCGTCGAGCGGCGCGGCTTCGCGCTGTGCCCGGCCGGGGCGTACCGGCGCGAATGGCTGCGCCCGGTCGCCCGCCGCACCGACGACATCGCCGCGCGCAGCCGCCGCCTCTCGGGGGTGGCCACCGACGTGCTCTACGTGGCACGGCGGATACCCAAGTAGCTCTAGCGGAGGACCTTCTCGCAGTGAAGCGGATCGGGCTCGTCGCCGCCGTCGTGGTCGCCGTCGTGGCGGGTGCGACGGCGGTGACCCTCAGCGTGATGTCCACGAAGGACACCCCGGCCCCGCGGCCGTCGCCGACCGGCACCCAGGCACCCCCGGGCGCGCCCGGGGCACCGCCGGCCATCGCCACCTCGACCGGCCCGTTCGCGGCCGGACCCATCGCGCCGCCGAAGCACGGCTCGTACCTCGGCGCGTGGGTCCGGCCGGAGCACCTCACCGAGTCGGGCCGGCTGTCGGCGATGACGGCGTGGGAGAAGACCGTCGGCCGCAAGATGGCGATCGTCAACACGTACCGCCGCTTCGACGAGAACTTCTTCAACGCCTCCGACGAGCAGTTCGCCGCCCGGGGCACGACCCTCATGCTGTCGTGGGCGAGCGGCGACACCAGGCTCATCACCCTGGGGCGCTACGACACGCTCATCCGCGACCGGGCCCGCGAGCTCAAGGCGTTCGGCAAGCCGGTGCTGATGCGCTTCCGGTGGGAGATGGACCGCCCCAACCTGCGGGCCCAGATGTGGTCGGGGGAGGACTACATCGCCGCCTGGCGGCACGTGCGCGCCATCTTCACCGAGGAGGGCGCCACCAACGCGTCCTGGGTCTGGTGCCCGACCGTGGAAGGCTTCCAGGGCGGCTACGCGGCCGAGTTCTACCCCGGCGACGACGCCGTCGACTGGAACTGCGTCGACGTCTACGCCGGCTCCAGGTACGGCACGATCGGCGAGCTGATGCGGCAGTTCCTGGAGTTCTGCGCGGCCCACCCGACGAAACCGGTGATGATCGGCGAGTTCGGGGTGGCCCGCGCGTGGGGCACCGAGCAGCGCGCCGCGTGGCTGCGTGACGCGTCCGCGACGTTCAAGGCCAACCCGCAGATCCGGGCCGTGATGTACTTCGAGTCCGACCCGACGGACAACAAGGGCCCCACGCAGCAGTTCCAGGTGTCGGACGACCCCACGGTCCTCGGCGCCTTCCGCCAGTCCCTCGCCCAGGACCCGCACTACACGCCGATGACCACCGCCGTCGCCGGCAAGACGAGGAAGAAGTGACGATGCCCCGGTTCCGTGTGTTCGCGCTGGTCGCGGCCCTCGCGTGCGCGTCCCTCGCCGGCTGCCGGTCCGACCCGGGGGTCGCCGCCTACCTGGGCGGCGGCGCCGTCACCATCGACCAGGTCACCGCCGTCGCCGACGACCTGCCCTACGCCCCCGCCCAGCGCGGCAACGTCACCGGATACGTCCTCGGCTCCATGATCATCCGGGACGTCGGCGGCCGGCTCGCCGCCTCGCGCGGCCTCGCGCTGCGCCACGACACCGACCCCGGCCTGGTCGCGCAGTACTACGGCGTCGCCCCGGACGCGCCGATCGTGCCGCTGGTCACCGAGGCCCAGGACATCCTGGTCACCCTCGCCGCCGCCGTCACGCCCGTCGAGCCGGACCTCGCGCAGCAGCGGGCCGCCTTCGACGCGCTGTTCTTCGCCAGCGGCCGCCCGGTCTCCGACTTCTACGCGTTCGAGCAGGTCCAGTACCTGCTGACCCGCGACGCGATCGGCCGGATGATCGCGCTGCGCCGGCAGCTCGACGACGCCGTCGCCGGCTCGGGCATCACCGTCAACCCGCGGTACCAGGGCCTCACATACGGGCTGCCGGTCACCGTCGACATCGGCCGGGGCGGCGTCGCCCGGGCCAGTATCCTGGTCCATCTGACCTTCGACGGAGGTCTCGCCGAGGAGGTCTGAGGAACTGTGCCGGGCAGCGTGATCCTGCTGGTGACCTCGCCCCGCCTCCCGGCCGGTGTGCTCACCGCCGAGGCGTGGGACGTGGTCCGCGCCCATCCGGTGTACACCGGATCCGACTCCCCGCAGGTCGACGCGCTGCGGGCCGCCGGCGCCACCGTGACCGTCGTGGACCCCGCCGTCGAGGTCCTGCTCGACGCCCTCGCCGAGCACGGCACCATCGTCTGGCTCGCCGCCCCCGACGGCGACGAGGAGCTCGCCCGCTCGCTGGGCCTGCGGCTGGCCCGCGAGCCCGGCCTCGCCGCCCTGGAGCTGCTCTACGGCTCCTGGGACCCGCCCGGCGCCCGCGTCCTGGACGCCGTCACCGTCATGGACCGGCTCATGCACCCCGAGACCGGCGACGCGTGGAAGCGCGCACAGACGCACGAGAGCCTGGCGCCGTTCCTGCTCGAGGAGGCGTACGAGCTCTACGACGCCATCCGCGACGCCGACCCCGAAGCGGTCCGGGAGGAGCTCGGCGACGTCCTGCTCCAGGTCGTGCTGCACGCCCGCCTCGCCGAGGAGGCGGCGGACACCTCCGACAGGTTCACCCTCGACGACGTCGCCGGCGACCTCGTCGCCAAGCTCATCCGCCGCAACCCCCACGTCTTCGCCGACACCCAGGTCGGCGGCATCGACGACATCATCGCCAACTGGGAGCAGATCAAGCAGGCCGAGAAGTCCCGCGGCTCCGCCGTCGACGGGGTCGCCCTCTCCCAGCCCGCGCTCGCCCTGACCGCGAAGCTCCTGCACCGCGTCGCCCGCGCCGGCCTCACCGTCGACTTCACCCCCGCCGACCCGCTCGGCGCCGCCCTCTTCGCCCTGGTGGTCGAGGCCGACCGGACCGGCCGGGACGCCGAGGCCGCCCTGCGCGCCGCCGCCCTGTCCTACATGGACGCCGTCCGCCGCGCCGAATAAGGATCCCGCCCCCTTCTACCAGGGGAGAGGGTGGGTGGCGCCCTGATGGGTGGCGGCCTCGACGACGGCGGGCCAGCGGGACGGGTCGAAGACGTTGCCGCCGATGGCGGACTGGGCGGCCGGGTCCGGCTCGATCAGCGTGCCCGTGGCGGGGGTGTCGCGCTGGAGCATCGGGATGCGCGGGGCGAGGACGACGACGCGGTCGTAGCCGGCGGCCAGGTCGGCGTTGGTGCGGGAGCGGACGCCGCCGTCCATGTACCTGCCGCCGTTGACGGGCATCGGCGGGAACAGGCACGGCACCGCGCAGCTCGCCGCGACGGCCGGCACCAGCGGGACGCCCGACGCCGCCGTCCAGAAGGCCGGCTCGCCGGTGGCGGTGTCGACGGCGGTGACGAGCAGGCGGTCGGGGAAGCGGTCGATCGGCAGGCGGCGGGCGAAGGACGCCAGCCACGGCTCGGGCGGCCCGACCTCGGCTTCGAGGGCGATCGCGCCGATCCGGCGGCGCAGCTCAGCGGGTGGCAGCGACGGGTCCTGCAGCAGCTGGAACGCGACGGCGCCGCGGGTCCAGTCGGCGCGGATGCGCGGGTCGCCGGGGCCGAGCGGGGCCTCCATCGCGGCCGCGGCGGCCGGGTCGTGGCCGGCGGCGACCAGGGCGCCGGTGATCGCGCCGGCGGAGGTGCCGACGATCAGGTCCGCGCGGGTGAGGTCGAGGCCTTGCTGGGCGAGGCCGATGAGGAGACCGAGCTGCCAGGCGACGCCGGTGATGCCGCCGGCGCCGAGGACGAGTGCGGTGCGTTCCATGCATCCTGGTTATCACGGCCGGCGCCGGTGTCCGGGGATCGCGGACCGCCGCGCAGGCCGAGGACCAGGCCGGCGGAGACGGCCGCGACGCCGAGCAGCTGGCGCGGGTCGGGCGTGACCCGGTCCACCACGGCGACCGTGATCAGGGCGAAGACCGGGACCAGGCCGACGAACACGCCGGCGCGTTCGATGCCGAGGTGGGCGACGCCGCTGTACCAGCAGACGAACGCGACCACGGTCAGCACCAGCCCCAGGAAGGCCAGGGCGGCGGCCTCGCCGGCGGACGGCAGGCGCGGCACCTCGCCGGTGAAGGGGAGGGCGACGAGGAGGAGCGGGACGGCGAGGGCGGTGCTCCACGCCGACACCCGCACCGGCCCCAGCCGGGGCAGCAGCGGCGCGGCCAGCAGCGAGAACGCCGCCTCGCAGACGAGGACGCCGGTCGCGGCGGCGAGGCCCGCGCCGTCGATACGGCCGCCGCCCTGCACGAGGACCGCGCCGAGGACCACGACCGCGGCGGCGAGGAGCAGGCGCGGGGCGGGGCGGCGGCGCTCCTGCAGGGGGCCGAGCAGGGCGAGCAGCAGCGGGCTGGCGCCGACGATCGTGCCGATGGCCGCGGGGTCGGCGTGGCGCAGGGCGTACATGAGCAGGACGTTGAAACCGACCAGCCCGGTCGCCGCGACGCCCACCAGGCGCAGCAGCTCGCGGCCCGTGGGCCGTAGCCAGCTGGTGAGAAGGGCGAGCGCGGCCGCGGCGAGGGTGTAGCGCAGCGCCTGGCCGGTCAGGACGGGAAAGCCGGCCAGCGACCGGCTGACGGTGAACGAGGAGCCCAGGATCGCGCAGGTCAGCACGCAGTAGAAGGTGTGCAGCCGGTTCATGACAGCGAACTTACGATCGCCAGTGGTCCACGCTACAGTGCCACCGAGCCCCGCGTTTGGAGGTCCACTTTGTCGGTCTGGGAGGCGTTGGTCGAGCTTGACCGCACTCGGCCGCGGGTCGGCGACCAGCTCGTCGGTGCGCTCCGCGAGGCGATCACCGGGGGGCGGCTGGCGCCGGGGACGCGGCTGCCGTCGACCAGGGACCTCGCCGCCGACCTCGGTGTCTCGCGAGGCCTTGTCGTCGGGGCATACGAGCAGCTCACGGCCGAGGGGCGCCTGCTGACGCGGCGGGGGTCCGGGACGGTCGTCGCCGCCGTCTCCGCACCGGTGCAGCGCCGTCGCAGCGACCCGCCGGACCGGCCCGTCGCGGTCGCGCCGCTGCGGCCGGGCGTGCCCGACCTGGGGATGTTCCCGCGCACGGCGTGGCGGCGGGCGTACGAGACGGCCCTGACCAGCGCCCTGGACGCCGACTTCGACTACGGCGACGCGACCGGCGCGCCCCGGCTGCGCCAGGAGCTGTCGGGCTACCTCGGGCGGGTCAGGGCCGCGCTGGTGCCGCCGGAAGGGCTGATCGTCACCGCCGGCGTCACCCAGGGCCTGGCCCTGCTGGCGAAGGCGCTGCTGGCGCAGGACGTGCGGCGGATCGCGCTGGAGGATCCGGGCCCGTCGGCGCTGCGGGAGCACCTGCAGCGGCTCGGGCTCGACGTGGTGCCGGTGCCGGTCGACGACGACGGCCTCGACGTGCGGGCGCTCGCGCGCAGCAGGTGCACGGCGGTCGTCGTCACCCCCGCGCACCAGTTCCCGACCGGCGTGGTGCTCGCCCCGCAGCGGCGCACCGACCTGATCGCCTGGGCCCGCCGGGTCGGCGGGCTGATCGTCGAGGACGACTACGACGCCGAGCACCGCTACGACCGCGAGCCCGTCGCCTGCCTGCAGGGGCTCGCGCCGGACCGGGTCGCGCTCGTCGGCTCGGTGAGCAAGGTCCTCGCGCCGGGGCTGCGGCTGGGCTGGCTCGCGCCGCCGCCGGGGCTCCACCAGACGCTGCGCGCGGCGAAGGCGGACGCCGACAACGGCGGGCCGGCGCTGCAGCAGCTCGCGTTCGCCGAGTTCCTCGCTGCCGGCGGCTACGACCGGCACCTGCGCCGGGCCCGGCGGCTGCACCGGGAGCGCCGCGACGCGGTGGTCGCCGCGCTGCGCCGGCACCTGCCGCGGGCCCGCATCGGCGGGATCGCCGCCGGGCTGCACCTGGTCGTGGAGCTGCCGCCGGGCACCGACGACCGGGCCGTGGCGCAGCGGGCGCTCGCGAGCGGGCTCGGGCCCCTCGCACTGTCGTCGCTGCGGGTCCGCAAGGGACCGCCGGGGCTCGTCCTCGGGTACGCCGCGCACACCCCGCACGAGCTCGCCAGAGCGGTCCGGACCCTCGCCGGTCTCGTCTAGGTTCCTCGTCCTGGTTTCTCGGCCAGGTTCCTCGTTTGGTTTCTCGGCCAGGTTCCTCGTTTTGGTTTCTCGGCTAGGTTCGAAGCCATGCCGCATGACTTCGTGCCACTGGCCGAGCACATCGCCGACGCGCTGCTGGAGTCCGACCCCCGGCTCGCGGCGTCGGCCGGCGACCACCGCTTCGACGACCGGCTGCCGGACCTGTCCGCGGAGGCGGTCGCCGGCGACGTCGACATGCTCCGCGACGCCTCCGCCGCGCTGACCCAGGTCGACCTCGACCTGCTGGACCCGCAGGAGCAGGTCGACCACGCGGTGCTCCTGGCGCGGGTCGAGCGGATGCTGTTCGAGCGGACCGAGATCCGCGAACACGAGTGGAACCCGCTCGCCCACAACCCGGCGACGCTGCTGAACGCGCTGATCGCCCGGCCGTTCGCGCCGGCGGAGGAGCGCCTGGTGTCGATCGCGGCGCGGCTGTCGGCGATCCCCGACGCGCTCGCGACCGCCCGGGACACGCTCACGGACATGCCACGGGTCCACGTGGAGACCGCGGCGGGGCAGTTCCAGGGCACCGCGGCACTGGTACGGGACGAGCTCGGCGATCTGCTGAAGGAGGCGCCCGGGCTGGCCGACGTGGTCCGCCCGTTGCAGGAGCGGGCCGCGGCCGAGCTCGACGGGTTCGCCGCCTGGCTGCGCGAGCGGATCGACACCGCCGACCGGGACCCGCGGCTCGGCCGGCGGCTGTGGGAGGCCCGGCTGTGGCACACCCTGGACACCGAGCTCGGCGCCGCGACGGTCCTGCGGCGCGCCGAGGACAACCTCGCGGAGGTGACCGCCCAGCTGCGGGCGGCGGCCGCCGAGCTGACCGGCGGGCCGGAGTCCGACGAGACGGTCCGCGCCGCGTTCGCGCAGGCCGCCGCCGACGTGCCCGACAACGACACGATCGTGGACCTGGCGAAGGTCGCCCTCGCGGAGGCCACCGCGTTCGTCCGGGAGCACGACCTCGTCACCCTCATCGACGACCCGCTGGTCATCATGGAGATGCCGGAGTTCGCCCGGGGGTTCGCCGTCGCGTACTGCGATCCCCCCGGCCTGCTGGAGTCCGCCGAGCTGCCGACGTTCTACTGCATCTCACCCACCCCGTCGGACTGGAGCGCGGAGCGGGTCGCGTCGTTCTACCGCGAGTACAACAGCCACATGCTGCGCGACCTCACGGTCCACGAGGCGACCCCCGGCCACTTCCTGCAGCTCGCGCACGCCCGACGCTTCCGGGGCCGCACGCGGGCCCGGGTGATCGGCTGGAGCGGGCCGTTCGTCGAGGGCTGGGCGGTGTACGCGGAGCAGCTGCTGGCCGAGCGCGGATTCGGTGGCCTGCCGGTGCGGCTGCAGCAGCTCAAGATGCAGCTGCGGATGAGCATCAACGCCATCATCGACCAGCGGATCCACTGCGACGGGATGACCGAGCAGGAGGCGATGGAGCTCATGATGGGCCCCGGCTTCCAGGAGGAGGGCGAGGCGGCCGGGAAGTGGCGCCGGGCGCTGCTGTCCTCGACGCAGCTGTCGACGTACTTCGTGGGCTACACCGAGGTCCGCGAGATCGCCGATGAACGACCGGTGAACGTCACGCTGCGCGACTGGCACGACCAGATGCTCGCGCACGGCTCACCCCCGCCCCGTCACCTGCGAACGCTGCTCAACATCTAGGTCCAGGTCGGCAAGATCGGTGCAACCGATAGGCTCAGGGTGCCGCACCGTGGCGGCCGACCAATCTTTGTCTGCAAGGAGTGACAGTGGCCACGATTGAAGCAATCGGCGCGCGGGAGATCCTCGACTCGCGGGGCAACCCGACCGTCGAGGTCGAGGTCGTCCTCGACGACGGCACCCTGGCCCGCGCGGCTGTCCCGTCCGGCGCCTCGACCGGCGCCTTCGAGGCCAACGAGCTGCGCGACGGCGACTCGAAGCGTTACCTCGGCAAGGGCGTCGAGAAGGCCGTCGAGAACGTGAACGAGCGCATCGCCGAGGCCGTCCGCGGCTTCGACGCCACCGAGCAGCGCCTCGTCGACCAGGCCATGCTCGACCTCGACGGCACGCCGGAGAAGGCCAACCTCGGCGCCAACGCGATCCTGGGCGTGTCCCTCGCGGTCGCCAAGGCCGCCGCCGACTCGGCCGGTCTCAGCCTGTTCAAGTACCTCGGCGGCCCCAACGCGCACCTGCTGCCGGTGCCGATGCTCAACATCCTCAACGGTGGCTCCCACGCCGATTCCAACGTCGACGTCCAGGAGTTCATGATCGCCCCGATCGGCGCGCCGACCTTCCGCGAGGCGCTGCGCACCGGTGCCGAGGTCTACCACTCGCTCAAGTCGGTCCTGAAGAAGAAGGGCCTGTCGACCGGCCTCGGCGACGAGGGTGGCTTCGCGCCCAACCTGCCGACCAACGCCGCCGCGCTCGACCTGATCGCGGAGGCCGTGGAGAAGGCCGGCTTCTCGCTCGGCAGCGACATCGTCCTCGCCCTCGACGTGGCCGCCACCGAGTTCTACAAGGAGGGCGCGTACACCTTCGAGGGTGGCGGCAAGTCCTCCGACGAGATGATCGCCTACTACACCCAGCTCGTCGACGCCTACCCGATCGTGTCCATCGAGGACCCGCTGTCGGAGGAGGACTGGGACGGCTGGAAGGCGATGACCGACGCGCTCGGCGGCCGCATCCAGATCGTCGGCGACGACCTCTTCGTCACCAACCCGCAGCGCATCGCCCGTGGCATCGCCACCGACACCGCCAACGCGGTGCTCGTCAAGGTCAACCAGATCGGCTCGCTCACCGAGACGCTCGACGCCGTCGACCTGGCGCACCGCGCCGGCTTCCGCACGATGATGAGCCACCGCTCCGGCGAGACCGAGGACACCACGATCGCCGACCTCGCGGTCGCGGTCGGCAGCGGCCAGATCAAGACCGGCGCCCCGGCCCGGTCCGAGCGGGTCGCCAAGTACAACCAGCTCCTGCGCATCGAGGACGAGCTCGACGACGCGGCGCGCTACGCCGGTCGGGGCGCGTTCCCGCGGTACCGTTAGTCCGGTTTCACGCCCGCGGCTCTCTCCTGGGGGAGCCGCGGGCGCTTCTCCGGGGGTGGTGGCACAGCCCCCGGCGGCGAACCTAGGGGGAGGGCATGCAGCAGCGCACCAGGCCGGGCGGGCGCGGCACGCCCACCAGGGCCTCGGGTCCTCGGGGCGCTGCCGGGCGGGCCGGAGCGGGCCGGGCACCGGCCAGACCGACCGTGGCCCGCAGGTCCGTGTCGTCCGGCGGCGCCGCGATGCGCACCCGGGCGCCGCAGCCCAAGCGCTTCACCAGCCGAGCCGTGGTCCTCGGCCTCCTCCTGAGCGTCCTGCTGCTCGCCTACGCCTACCCGGTCCGGGTCTACCTGGCCCAGCAGGCGGAGATCGCCGCCCTGGAGCAGAGCCAGGAGCGGCAGACCGTCAAGATCGCCGAGATGGCGGAGCGGGCGGCGAAGTGGAACGACAACGAGTATGTGATCAGCCAGGCCCGCCAGCGGCTCAACATGGTGCTGCCGGGCGAGAAGTCGATCGTCGTGATCGACCCGGCGCGCGGCCAGCAGACCGACCCGGCGGCGATCCCCGGCGCGGAGAAGTCCGCCCGGCCCTGGTACGGCAAACTGTGGTCGAGCGTCGAGGCGGCGGACTGAGGATGACAACGGAATTCGAGCCGACGGCCCCCGGGTCGGCGGCCTCTTCGCCTGTGCCCGCTGACGCGGCTCCCGATGCCGGGTCGGCGCCCGCTGCCGGGACGGAATTCGAGCCGGCCACCGAGGAGGATCTCGCGGTGGTGGCCGCCCAGCTCGGCCGCACCCCGCGCGGCACGCGCGCGGTCGCCCACCGCTGCCCCTGCGGCCTGCCCGACGTGGTCGAGACGACCCCCAGGCTGCCCGACGGCACCCCGTTCCCGACCCTGTTCTACCTGACCTGCCCGCGTGCCGTGCACGAGTGCAGCCGCCTGGAGTCGTCCGGCCTGATGCGCGAGATGGGCGCCCGCCTCGCCGAGGACCCTGAGCTGCGCAAGGCGTACGAAGCGGCCCACGAGGACTACCTCCGCCGCCGCGAACAGGTCGGCCACGTCGACGAGATCGCCGGCGTCTCGGCCGGCGGCATGCCGACCCGCGTGAAGTGCCTGCACGTCCACCTGGGCCACGCCCTCGCGGTCGGCCCGGGCGTCAACCCGTTCGGCGACGAGACCCTCGCCCTGGCCGCCGAGTGGTGGGCCTCCGGCCCCTGCGTCCCCCCACCCGCCTGACCGCAGCCCTGGCAGGCAGACCGCTGCCGCTCTGAGCGCACCCCGCTGAACCCGGCCCGTCGCCCCAAACTGACATTGATCAATGCCCTGAAAAGCCCCTTTTCCGCATAGACGGAACGCGATCCACCGACATTTCAGCGATCATTTTGGGGGTGGATCGCGCAACATCTATGGAACAAAAGCCGCAAGCAGGGGCATTGATCAACGTCTTCGCGAGGGGTGCCGCCACGGCGGCGGTGAAGGCCGGATCCGGCACATGCGCCGCTTTCCCTGCCACGCGCCTCGGCGTAGGCAGTGCGCCGCGGAGTGGCGCATCGGGGTGCGGGTGAGCATCCCGCCGCGCCAGCAGTGGGCAGGCAGCGCAGCGCATCCCCGTCGGGACCCGCGGCAGCGGTGGGGGAGTTGCAGCACAGCTAGATGCGGGTGACGACGGAGCGGAGGATCTCCCAGCCTTCGAGGTCGTCGGCGGTGCCGGTGTGGGGGCGGCGGAAGCGGCGCACCTCGACGGCGATGTCGGTCAGGGCCCAGCGCAGCTGGTACAGCATGATGGTCGAGGGGCGGGGCAGGACGCCGGTGGCCGCCGCGTAGGCCGAGAAGATCGAGCCGTCGCCGGGCTCGATGAGCCACAGGTCGCGCTCGGGCGGGGAGATCAGGACGGTGTCCCAGTCGATGAGGCGCCAGCCGGTCGGGGTGAGCATGGTGTTGCCCGAGTGCGGCTCGCCGTGGGTGAGGACCGCGCGGACCGGCTCGCCGTGGCTGTCCAGGACCAGCTCGTCGTAGCGGGCGAGCAGGCCGGCCAGGGCCTCCCGGTGGCCGGCGAGGAGCTCCGCCGCCAGGCGGGCGTAGGGGCCGCAGTCGGGGCCGGGAGCCTTCAGCGCCGCCTCGATCTCGGCGCGGCCGGGGACGGCGAAGTCGTCGACGCGGGCGTGGCGGTGGACGATCGAGGGCGCGGTGTGCAGCTGGATGATCATGTCGAGGGTGGCCTGGCGGTGCTCGGGGCCGCGGAAGGCGTTCCAGTCGAAGCTCTGCCCGTCGACGAACGGGAACAGCGCGACGGCGAAGCGCCCCAGCAGGAACAGCGGCTCGCCGCGGCGGGTCGGCACGGGGGCGACGGCGAAGGTGCGGCCGGTGGCGTGCAGGTCGACGGCGACGCTCAGCGACGCGGTGAGGCGGGCGACGTCGGCGTCCTGGTCGACGGTGACGAACCAGCGGTTGCCGCCGTCGTCGGCGACCTCCCAGTGGTGGCTGCCGAAGCCGACCGCCTGGTAGCCCAGCGACGCGACGGAAAGGCCCCACTCGCGGAGAAGGGCCTCCTTGAGCGCGTCTTCGGGAAGACCAGCGGGCGGCGTCAGCACGGTTCTGCACGTTACGGCAGCCCCGGCGCCTTCGCCGCCCGACGACTACAGAGTAGGACAGGAATGGTTACTTACCAGCGACCGGCGGAGCGGTGCCCTCGACGATCTGGGCGCCCTTCGGGGCGACGAACGCCTGCGCGTCGACCTTGTCGCTGTACTTGCTGAGCTCGACGCCGATGGCCTTGTCGTCGGTGCCCACACCCTTGAAGCGGGTGAGCAGGCCGCTCTCGGCGACGCAGACGTGGAACTCCTTGGCGGTGACGTCGTTCGGGCCCGCGTTGGCGTCCTGCGGGATACCGGTGACGTCGAGGCAGTCGCTCTTCTGGCCGGCGATGGTCGCGGTGTTCTCGGCGATCTTGACACCCGGTACAAGAGCCGCCGCCGTCATCAGGCCGAGCGCCATCTCCGTGTTGATGAAGCCACCGCCCGCGACGGCGGAGAGGTAGGCGGCCTGGTCGGCGGAGGACAGCTGGCCGGTCTGCACGGCGCTCTTCTGGCAGACGACCTTCTGGCCGCTCTTGCCGGTGCAGACCAGCAGTGCGTCCTCGGTGAGGATGAAGCGGCCGTCCTTGCCGATGTACGCGGCCTTCGGCGGCTGCTGCACCACGGTCGTCGGGGTGCCGTCGTCGGTCTTGTACTCGGCGGTGAAGGTCAGGCTCCCGGACTTGCCCATCCGGTCGGCGAGGTCGGTGATCGCGGAGACGTTGTCGACGGTCTGCTTGACCTGGTTGATGAGACCGCAGCCGAGCGCGCCGGCGCCGAGGGCGGTAGCGAGCACGACGGTCAGGATTCGGGTACCGGCACGATGCATGCCGCCCAATGTGGGGCCGGTCACCGGGTCTTTCAACGAACTGTCAGCAGGGCGACCCGTTGACGGTGCAGCTGACCGGGTCGGCCGCGGCGCCCTTCGCCTCGAACCCCATCCGGATCGACCCGCCCGGCTCCAGGTAGGTGTTCCACGACTGGGAGCGCAGCGTCAGCCGGTCGGCCTTGTGCTCGGCCGCGGCGCCCCAGGTGGACGTCGGGTCCACGTGCGGCGGCAGCTGCAGTTGCACGACCCAGCCCTGCAGCGGCTGGCTGCCGATGTTGGTGACCGTCACCTCGGCGTTGAAGCCGTCCTTCCACTTGCTGCGCACGGCGTAGCCGGCCTTCACGCCGCCCTTCGCGACAGGTTTGCCGGCCGAGGCGCTCGGCGTCACGAGCTGGGGCCGCTCCACAGTCACCACCTTCGCGGCGGGTTCCTGCGTCAGGTACAAAACGGTCATGGTGCCCGCGGCCACGGTCGCCACCGCGGCGGTGACGACAAGCACGCGCTCACGTGTCATATGCCACATCCGCGCGCCACTACCCTGACCGTCATGGAGGTAACCGTCCGGCGGGCCCGGACCGCAGACGTGCGGGGCATCCGGCGGCTGGTCGCCATGTACGTGGCGGACCGGCGGCTGCTGTCGAAGCCGATGGTGGCGCTGTACGAGGCCGTGCAGGAGTTCTGGGTCGCCGAGCGCGACGGGGTGATCGTCGGCTGCGGCGCGCTGCACGTCATGTGGGAGGACCTGGCCGAGGTGCGCACCGTCGCGGTCGATCCGACCACGCGCGGGCACAAGATCGGGCACAGGATCGTGTCGGAGCTGCTCACCGCGGCCCGCGAGATCGGCGTCCGGCGGGTGTTCGTGCTCACGTTCGAGACCCGGTTCTTCGGCTCGTTCGGCTTCGTGCCGATCGACGGCACGCCGGTCACCCATCAGGTCTACGAGGAGCTGCTGCGTTCGTACGACGAGGGCGTCGCGGAGTTCCTCGACCTGGAGCGGGTCAAGCCCAACACCCTCGGCAACCACCGGATGCTGCTGCATCTGTAGCTTGATCGCATGACTCGCGTCGCGGCCATCGACTGTGGAACGAACTCCGTCCGCCTGCTGATCGCCGATGCCCAGCCCGACGGGTCGCTCGTCGACGTCACCCGGCAGATGCGCATCGTGCGGCTGGGCGAGGGCGTCGACCGGACGGGGCGGCTGGCGGAGGCGGCGATCGAGCGCACCCGTGTCGCCCTGGTCCACTACGCGGCCGAGATCGCCGCGGCCGGGGTGGACCGCGCCCGGATGGTCGCCACCAGCGCGAGCCGCGACGCGTCCAACGCCGACGACTTCCGGGCCATGGTCACCGCCACCCTCGGCTTCGCCCCGGAGGTCGTCAGCGGCGACGAGGAGGCCCGCCTCACGTTCGCCGGCGCGGTCCAGGGGCTGGGGGCCGAGCCGCCGTTCCTGGTCTTCGACATCGGCGGCGGCTCGACCGAGTTCGTGGTGGGCTCCGCTGGCGGCGTCGACGCCGCGATCAGCGTCGACATCGGCTGCGTCCGGCTCACCGAGCGCCACCTGCACGACCACCCACCGACGGCGGCGCAGGTCGCGGCGGCCGAGAAGGACATCACCGGCGGGGTCGACCGGGCCCTCGCGGCGGTCGACGCCGGCCGGGCCCGCACGTTCGTGGGGCTGGCCGGGTCGGTGACCACCGTCACCGCCCTGGCGCTGGGGCTGACCGAATACGTGCCGGAGCGCATCCACCGGGCCCGGGTCTCCACCGCCGACGTGGCGAAGGTGACCGCGGACCTGCTCGCCGCCACGCCGGAGCAGCGGCTCGCCAACGCCGTCATGCACCCGGGGCGCGCCGACGTGATCGGTGCCGGTGCGCTGATCCTGCGCATCATCCTCGAACGGGCCGGCGCCGTCGACGTCATCGCGTCCGAGTCGGACATTCTGGACGGTGTCGCGATGTCGTGTTTGCGTCAGTAAAAGGTCAGCCGGTGCGGCGCACCTCGGCGCGGGACTGCTCGCGCGGGTCGGCGTCGTCGCGGGACCACCACCAGCCGTAGGTCAGGACGCCCTCGGCCGGCATCGTCATGATGATCTTCGCTGGCATGGGTCCCTCGTACGCGTTGAACACCCCGGGCTCGTGCTCCACAAACCGGGTCACACCGGGCAGTTCCAGGCACGTGACGTGGAGTTCGAGCCGCCCGGCCTCACTCGCCGTGAGGATGGTGTGCTCAACGTGTTGCAGGCCCTTGCTGTCACTGACCGCCTCGTAGTCGAGGGTGATCGCGTTGCCGCGCACCACCGACGTCACCTTGATGCGGGCGACGAACGGCCCGGACTCCAGCCCGTCGCCGCGCCCGCGGTAGACACCGGGCGCTGAGGCGAGGCGTTTCAACAGATCGGTCACGGCGCACACCGTAATACGTGCGCGCACCTGACTGTATGCATCTCGCACCTGCGGTTATCGTGGGCCGTCACCCCCGCGCCTAAGGGGCACGTTAGGGTGATATTTGCGGCATATCCGGAAGGAAGCACATGTCTGATCAGTACCCGCCGCCCGGCGGCTATCCGCCGCCCCCCGGTGGCGGTGATCCATACGGGCAGCAGCCACCACAGTACGGCCAGCAGCCGCAGTACGGGCAACAGCCGCAGTACGGGCAGCAGCCCCAGTTCGGCGCCCCGCAGTACGGGGAGCAGCCGCAGTACGGTGGCGCCCCGCAGTACGGCGACCAGCCTCCCTTCGGCGCGCCGCCCGGCCCGCCCTTCGGCGCCCCGCCGCCCCCGCCCCGCCGGGGCAAGGCCGGCAAGGTCATCCTGATCATCGTCGCGGTCCTCGCCGTGCTGTGCGTCGGGTGTGGCGGCGCGATCTGGTACTTCGCCAAGGACAGCTCGACCAACGCCAAGGTCGGCGACTGCCTCGCGGGTGACGAGATCACCGGCTCGAGCACCAAAGAGGTCGACCTCAACATCGTCAAGTGCACCGACGCCAAGGCGAAGTACAAGGTCATCGGCATCGTCGACAAGGTGGCGCGGGCCGACGCGCTGAAGCAGAAGACCACCGTCTGCGACGCGTACATCGAGCAGGGCGCGGAGTCCGTGCTCTGGCAGGGCACCGACCCGGCCAAGGGGCAGGCGCTCTGCCTGGGTCCCGCCAAGTAGTTCCCCCGAAGCACGCCCTGACGGGCGGTCCGCGACACGCGGGCCGCCCGTCGGCTTGTGCACTTGATAGTACTGCGCATTGCGTACTACTCTGCTTCACGTGGACACCACCCAGCTGCTCAAAGGGGTCCTCGACCTGGCCGTGCTCGCCGTCCTGCGGGACGAGGACGGGTATGGCTACGACATCCTGCGCCGCCTTCGGTCGGCCGGGCTCGACGAGGTCGGCGACGCCTCCGTGTATGGCACCCTGCGCCGGCTCTTCCAGGCCGGGATGCTCACCACCTACGTGGTCCCCAGCGAGTCGGGGCCGCACCGCAAGTACTACGCGTTGAACGCCGCCGGCCGGACCCAGCTCGGCGCCTCGGGCAAGGTGTGGCGGGGCTTCGCCACGACCATGGACCAGTTGATCGGGGAGACGTCGTGACCGAGGCAGCCACGATCGAGATCGACTACTACTACGAGCGGGTGGCCGCGGCCCTCGCCGACCTGCCCGCGGAGACCCGCGACGAGCTGCTCGAGGACCTGCCGGCGCACTTCGCCGAGGTGCTCGAGGAGCAGGGCGGCCCGCTCGTCGACCGGCTCGGCCCGCCGGCGACCTACGCCGCCGAGCTGCGCGCCGCCGCCGGTCTCGACGCCGCCGCGGGAGCGGAGGCCCGCCGGGCGCCGGTCGTCGTCTACTACGAGCGGTTCGTCGCGGCCCTGCCGGAGCTCGACCGGCGCGCCGGCCGGGTCATCGGCTACCCGCGGGTGACGGAGTTCCTGCGGCTGCTGCGCCCGGCCTGGTGGATCGCCCGCGCGGTGGGGATCGTGGTGCTGATCTTCGCCATGGACGTGGTGCCCGCCGACCGCTTCGACGACCCGATCGGCTGGCTGCTGCTGACGGTCGCGATCGTCGTGTCGATCCGCGTCGGCGCGACGGGCGTGCCCCGGGCGCCCCGCTGGATCCGGTTCGCCGGGACCGCCGTCGCCGTCGTCGGCGTGCTGTTCGTGATCGCGAACGCGCCGAGCCTGCTGCGGGGGTATGGCAGCAGCCAGGACTACTACCCGACCAGCGGCGGCCGCTTCGACAGCGTGACCAACGTCTTCCCGGTCGACGAGCAGGGCCGCTCGCTGCAGCACATCACCCTGTACGACCAGAACGGCCAGCCGATCCAGGTCGGCGACTACTGGCGCTGCACCACCGGCGACGAGTCCAAGCCGGTGAGCTACCCGCTGTGCCTCGGCACGCCCCGCCCCGGCGAGTCCGAGACGCCGTCGCCGTCCGTGCCGCCGTCGGCGTCGCCCTCCGCCGTTCCATCGGAGTCTCCCGCCGCGCCCGGTTCGCCATCGGCGTCCCCGTCGGCGTCGGCGTCGCTCAGCCCGAGCCCGTCCCGCTAGTTTTGAGGCGTGCCAGACGACCTCGACCTCCTCGACGCGGAGATCTGCGACTGCCGGCTGTGCCCCCGGCTGGTCGAGTGGCGGGAGCAGGTCGCGGCGACGAAACGGGCCGCGTTCCGCGACCAGGAGTACTGGGGCCGTCCCGTCCCCGGCTTCGGCGCCCACGACGCCACGCTCGCCATCCTCGGCCTGGCACCCGCCGCACACGGGGGGAACCGGACCGGTCGCATCTTCACCGGCGACCGGTCCGGTGACGTGCTGTTCGCCGCCATGCACCGGGCCGGCCTCGCCAACCAGCCCACCAGCGTCAGCAGTGACGACGGCCTGTCACTGGAGCGCACAAGGATCTTCTCCGCGGTGCGGTGCGCCCCACCGGACAACAAGCCGACCCCCGCGGAGCGCGACACCTGCGCGCCCTACCTGCACCGCGAGCTCGCCCTCATCCGCCCGACCCTGCGGGTCGTGGTCGCGCTCGGCGGATTCGCCTGGGCCGCCTTCTGGCCCGCGCTGCGCGCCGTCTACGGTGTAGCACCGGCACGAAAGGTACCGTTCGGCCACGGCACCCTGTGGCAGGCCGACGGCGCCCCCGCGTTGCTCGGTTGTTACCACGTGAGCCAGCAGAACACCTTTACCGGCAGGCTCACGCCAGGAATGCTGGACGAGGTTTTCACCCGTGCGAAGGCACTCGCCGGGATCGGATGACGCTGACCGACGGGATGTCATGGACCGCACCTTCAACCGCTGGTTGCCGGTGCTCGCCGTCGTCGCCGTGCTCGGCATCGCCACCGCGGCCGCGTCCACCTCGTCGCCCGAGATCAGCAAGGTGCCCGTGCCGGAGCTGCTCGCGACGCCGCCCGCGGTGTCCCCGACGCCGGACGTCATGACCTCGGGCGGGCCGCTGGCCTCGGCCGCGCCGGAGGAAGCCCCGTTCACGCTCCCCGACTGGGTGACGTACACCGCCGGCATCCTGTGCCTGCTCGTCGTCGCGGTGCTCGTCGGCTGGCTCGCCTGGTCGCTGCTGCGCAACGCCGGCCCGAAGCGCAAGGCCCGGCTCTTCGTCGAGCCGAAGCAGCCGACCCCGATGACCGACGGCGGCGCCGAGGTGATCGCCGCGGTCGACGCCGGCATCGTCGAGCTCTCCGACACCGACACCGACCCGCGCCGCGCGGTCATCGCCTGCTGGGTCCGCCTGGAGCGGGCCGCCGCGGCCGCCGGCACCCCCCGCGAGACCGGCGACAGCCCCACCGACCTGGTCACCCGGCTCCTCGCCGGCCACCAGGTCAGCCGGCCGACCCTCGAAGGGCTCGCCTTCGTCTACCGCGAGGCGCGGTACGCGACCCGCCCCGTCGACGAGCGGTCCCGCCAGGGCGCGATCGAGGCGCTGCGGCAGCTGCGCTCGGAGCTGTCGCTGCAGGGAGGTGCGGCCCGTGGCGCGTAACCCCGACGAGATGGTCAGCCTCGAAGAGCTCTTCGACGCCGGCCGCACCGCCGTCGCCGCCGACCCGCGGCCGGTGCGCCGCCCGTCCCGGCCCTACGACACCCGCTGGTGGATCCGGCGGCTGTTCATCGCGTTCGCGCTCACCACCGTCGGCTGGGGGCTGCTGTACGTGGTGGGCCTGACCGTGTCGTACCCACTCGTCTTCCTCGGCATCCTGGCGGTCGGCATCATCCAGGAGGCGCTGCGGCAGGTCCATGCCGACGAGCTGCCGGTCACCGTCACCGGCCGCGGCCTCACCCCGGTCCGCCCGCCGACCCTGGCCAAGAAGAAGGCCCTGGCCAGGACGCGGCGCACCGGCGAGGTCCTCGACGGCGTCCCCGTCCTCGACGGCCTGCGCCTCGCCGTCGGCCGGTGGGAGGACCGCCTCGTCTGGGGCGAGCGCGACGCGAAACGCTTCGCCGCGCTCGTCGTGCCCCGCATCTCCGACCTGGTCGACACCAGGCTGCGGCAGAAGCACGGGATCACCCTGGCGGGGTCGCCGAGACAGGCAAGGGCACTGCTGGGGGAGGAGCTGTGGACGCTGCTGCACCAGCCGCCGTCGCGCGTGCCGAGCCCAGGAGACGTAGCATCGATCGTCGCGAAGGTGGAGGGGCTATGAAGACGCTCGCACCGGCCGAGGTTGGCCGGATCGCCAAGGTGGTCCTCGACCAGGTCGGCACGGTGGTCGTCGGCAAGCGCGACTCCCTGGAGCTGGTGCTGGCCGGGATCCTCGCCGGCGGGCACGTGCTGCTGGAGGACCTGCCGGGTCTCGCGAAGACGCTGACCGCGCGCTCGTTCGCGCAGGCGCTCGGCATCAGCTTCCGGCGGCTGCAGTTCACCCCCGACCTGCTGCCCGCCGACGTCACCGGCTCGTTCCTCTACGACCAGCGCTCGCACGAGTTCACCTTCCGTGCCGGCCCGGTCTTCACGAACCTGCTGCTCGCCGACGAGATCAACCGCACCCCGCCGAAGACGCAGTCGGCGCTGCTGGAGGCGATGCAGGAGCGGCAGGTGTCGGTCGAGGGCGCCACGTACCGGCTGGACCCGCCGTTCCACGTCCTCGCCACCGCCAACCCGATCGAGTACGAGGGCACCTACCCGCTCCCCGAGGCGCAGCTGGACCGGTTCCTGCTGCGGGTGTCGTTCGGATACCCGGACGCCGACGAGGAGTGGGAGGTCCTGCGCCGCAGGATGTCCCGCCGGCAGGAGGACGCGATCCTCGAGCCGGTCGTCGACTCCGAGACCCTCCTCGCCATGCAGGGCGCGCTGGAGGACGTCAGCGTCGAGGACTCGATCGGGCGGTACATCGTCACCCTCGCCGCGGCGACCCGCTCCCACCCGCAGGTCCTCGTCGGCGCCTCGCCCCGCGGCTCGCTCGCGCTGCTGCTGCTCGCCCGGGCCGCCGCCGCGCTCAGCGGCCGCGACTACGTCATCCCCGAGGACGTCAAGGCCGTCGCCGTGCCCGCCCTCGCCCACCGCATCACGCTCCTGCCGGAGATGTGGCTCAAGCGCATCGACCCCCGGGCCGTCGTGGGCGAGGTGCTCGCGCAGACCCCGGCACCCGCCAGCGGCGCGCTGCCCACGTACGGCGGAAGGCGTGGCTGAGCGGCGCCCCTCGCCGGGCGTGCGGTCCCATGCGCGGGCCTTCGAACCGACCCGCGCGCTCGGCCGGGCGGTCTTCGTCGCCGGCGTGCTCGTGTTCGTCGCCGTCCTCATCGGCCGCTTCGACCTGGTCCTGCTCGCCACGCCGTTCGCCCTCGGCACCGCCCTGTCGCTGCTGCGCCGGCCCGCCCGCGCGCCGACCCTCGAGGTCACCGCCGCCGAGCCGTTCGTCGTCGAGGGCGCCGACCTCGACGTGAGCGTGGGCGTCGGCAACCCCAACCCGGGCGGATTCGACCTCGTCGTGGTCCGCATCGCCGTGCCCCGCTGGATCCGCCTGGAGCACAGCGACCGCCCCTACGCCGTCGGCGTCGACCCCGGCACGATCGCCTCCGTCGACCTGCACGGCCGGGTGCTGCGCTGGGGCCGCCACCCGCTCGGCCCCGTCGACGCGCACGGCTTCGCCGCCGACGGCCTGCTCATCAGCCGCGCCGTGCAGGCCCCCGCGCTGCCGATCAAGGCGTACCCGGCGATCGAGCACTTCGACGCCGCCGAGGCCATGCCCCGCGCCGCCGGCCACGTCGGCGGCCACCGCTCCCGCCGCCCCGGCGAAGGCGGCGAGCTCGCCGGCGTCCGCCGCTTCGGCTCCGGCGACCGGCTGCGCCGCATCGACTGGCGCGTCTCCCTGCGCACGCGGGAGCTGCACGTCGTCAGTACCCTCTCCGACCGCGATGCCGAGGTCGTCGTCCTGCTCGACGCCCTGCACGAGGCCGGCCGCTCCGGCGGCATCGGCGGCCGCGCGTCCGTCCTGGACACCACCGTCCGCGCCGCCGCCGGCATCGCCGAGCACTACCTGCGCCGCGGCGACCGGGTGGCGCTGCTGCAGTACGGCGGCCAGATCCGCCAGCTGCGCCCCGCCAGCGGCCGCAGGCACTACATGACGACCCTCGAGTGGCTGCTCGACATCGCCCCCGCACAGGTCGCCGACGAACCGCCACCCTCGGTCTTCGGCCCGCACATGGTGCAGCACAACGCGCTGGTCATGGTCCTCACCCCGCTCCTGGACCCCCGCTCGGCATCGATGCTCGCCAACCTGGCCCGCGCCGGCCGCTTCGTCGTCGCCGTCGACACCCTCACCGAGCCCTCCGCCGCCCTGCGCGGCACCGGCCCGTGGGGCGCGGTCGCCCACCGCCTCTGGCTCCTCGAACGCGACAGCGTCATCGGCCAGCTCCGCGAGCACGGCGTCCCCGTCGTCCCCTGGGGCGGCGCCGGCAGCCTCGACGAGGTCCTGCGCGGCGTGGCCCGCGTCGCCCTCTCCCGGACGGTCACCAAATGATCGAGGAGCTGCAGGACGCCCTGCTCACCCGCCTGGGCCGCCTCAAGGACATGCTCGAGCGCGCCGCCGCCGGCCCCCTGCTCGTCCGCTTCGCGGTCTTCCTGCTCACCCTGGTCGCGGCCCTGGTCGCCTTCCCGGCCGAGGTGATCCTCAGCCCTCTCGCCCTGCTGATGGCCGCTGTACTGGCCGCGCTGCCCGCCCTCTTCCCCCGCACCCGCCTGGTCGGACTGGCCATCCTGCTGTGTGCCTTCGGCTGGCTCCTGAACACCTACACGTACGGCCAGAAGATCACCATCCCGCGCCTGATCGCCCTGGCGACCGTCCTCTACCTCACCCACTCCCTGTCCGCCCTGGCCGCCGCCCTGCCCTACGACGCCATCGTCTCCCCGGGCATCATCGTCGCCTGGCTCCTGCGCGCCACCGCCATCGTGAGCGCCTCAGCCATCGTCAGCGTCATGCTCCTGGCCGTGGTCAAGGCCGTCATCGGCCCGGTCTTCCTCCTCGCCTCCCTGGTAGGCGTCCTGGCCGCCGCCACCCTGGCCTGGTTGATCACCCGCAAAGCGCCGTAATAACCCCCACCGCTGCCGCGGCGCGGCCCCGGCGGGGATTCTCACCCGCACCCCGATGCGCCGCTCCGAGACGCACTGCCCGCGCCGAGGCGCGCGGCAGGCCAAGCGGCGCCTGCGCGCCGCGCCCGGTGGTCGCCCGCCGTCCTGACCGGGCCAGGGTGCGAACGCCGGTACTCGGACTGTTGGCACGCTCAACCCTGGGCATGACGGCGGGGCGGGCGCGCTGCACGTCAAGGTGGTCCGGCGGCAGGACATTGAAGTATTTGCTGTTTGGCGTATGTGTGAGAGGCGCCGTTCACAGTCCTGCGGAGCGGCGGAAATGTCGTACTCGGTCGCTACGATAAAACGGTAGATGAATTCGACGATCTGATTCATTACCGGCAGGTGTCACGGGTTTGTGGTGGCCGGCGGGCGCGTCGCGATGCCGATCAAAGGCTGCCTGTGGGCGTTCCTGGACGGCGGTGACCAGCGGGATGCGGTGCGCATGCGCCGCTTGTTCTACCTCGCGCCACAGCGCGGGCAGTGCGTCGCGGAGCGGCGCATCGGGGTGCGGGTGAGAATCCCCGCCGGGCCCCGCCGCGGCAGCGGTGGGGGGATTTGCAGTGACTGCGGTTACAGCTTGCGTAATGGTCGTTACATGTCTGTGGCCTGACTGAAGATGAGGGGTGTTCGCGGCTAGCGTTGCTGGTGTGGCTGCTAAGCGAATCCTTATCGTCGGTGCGGGGCACGTCGGGCTCTACGCCGCTCTTCGTCTGTCCAAGAAGCTGGGCCGGCACGAGGCCGAGGTGACGGTTGTCGATCCGCAGCCGCACATGACCTACCAGCCGTTCCTGCCGGAGTCGGCGGCCGGCAACATCTCACCGCGGCACTCGGTCGTGCCGCTGCGGCGCGAGCTGAAGCGCTGCCACGTGCTCGCCGGTGAGGTCACCCGGATCGAGCACGCCCGGAAGGTGGCCATCGTCCAGCCGATCGTGGGGCCGCCTCGTGAGGTGCCGTATGACCACATCGTCGTCGCGCCGGGGTCGGTGTCGCGGACGCTGCCGATCCCGGGGCTGCGCGAGCACGCGGTCGGCTTCAAGACGATCGGTGAGGCCATCTTCCTGCGCAACAGCGTGCTGGACCGGCTCGACGTCGCCGCGACCACGATCGACCAGGCGACCCGGCGCCGGGCGCTGACGTTCGTGTTCGTCGGCGGCGGGTATGCGGGCATCGAGGCCCTCGCCGAGATGGAGGACATGGTCCGGGGCGCGCTGCGGTACTACCCGGAGATCCCCCAGGAAGACGTGCGGTTCGTGCTCGTCGAGGCGGCCCAGCGGATCCTGCCCGAGGTCGGGCCGGAGATGGGCGCCTACACGGTGGTGCAGCTCACCCGGCGCGCGATCGACATCCGGCTCGGCACGCGGCTCGAGTCGTGCGTCGACGGGATCGTGAAGCTGTCCGACGGCGACGAGTTCCCGGCGGACACGATCGTGTGGACGGCGGGCGTCAAGCCGCACCCGATGCTGGAGGACACGGACCTGCCGCGGACCCAGCGCGGGGCGATCACCTGCCTGCCGACGCTGCAGGTCGTGGACGCCGACCAGAACGTCGTCGACGGGGCATGGAGCGCCGGTGACTGCGCCGCGGTGCCGGACCTCACGTCGGCGGTGCCCGGGGCGCTGTGCTCGCCGAGCGCGCAGCACGCGGTCCGCCAGGCGGCGCGGCTCGCCGACAACATCGCCGCCGTGGTGCGTGGGCGCCGCCCGGTGGAGTACAAGCACAAGCACGTCGGCTCGGTCGCCGGGCTCGGCCTGTACAAGGGCGTCGCGCACGTCTACGGGGTCAAGGTCCGCGGGCTGCCGGCGTGGTTCATGCACCGGACGTACCACCTGAGCAGGATCCCCACGCTCAACCGCAAGATCCGGGTCCTGGTCGACTGGACGCTGCAGCTCGTGCTGCGCCGCGAGGTCGTCGCGCTCGGGTCGCTGCACGAGCCGCGCGAGCCGTTCCTGACCGTGGCCCCGCCGATCCCGCTGCACCCGACGGCCAGGTCGGACCAGAAGGCGAAAGCGGCCTAAGGCGCGCGCCACACCCAGACGTCCTCGACCCGCTCGCCGGGGCCGAGCAGGCCGTCCATGGTCTGCTTGAGCGCCCCGGCGTTCGGGTGGCGGGGGTCGAGCACGAAGGACGCCGCCCGCCAGTACGCGACGTCGCGGGCGAGCGCGGTCCGGTCCTGGTCGGTCGGGGAAGCGGCGAACCCGGACTTCGCGACCCGCTGCAGCAGCTGCGACGTCGGCCGCGGGTAGACGCCGACGGCCGCCGCGCCGCCCTTGCCGTACGGCCCGATGAACCAGCCCTGCGGGGTGGCGATCCGCACGTCGGTCGCCGCCGCCCACCGCATCGCGTCGGGGTCCCGCGGATCCGGTAGCGGCACGGGCACGACCACGCCGTCCTCGGGCGTGTACATCCGCCAGTACCCCTCCGTGAAGAACCGCGGCGCGGGGGCACGGTCGGTCACCGGCAGCGGCACCGGGGCGAGCGGCACGAGTGCGGCCGTCACCGCGACCGGCACCAGCAGCCGCAGGGTCTCCGTCTGCGTGATCGCCGCGTGTACGACCCGCGCCACGATCACGGCGAGCAACGGGATCGCGCCGAGGGCGAACCGCGTCGGCAGCGCCGACTCGATCACCGGCAGGCCGGACAGCAGCGCGAACGGCCCACGCTGCTCGGTGGGCGAGTCGTCGACGACGATCCACGGGCCGAGCGCGAAGAGCGACAGCACGACCGTAGTCACGGCCGACGCGAGGACCGCCGGCTGCCGCCACATCCAGACCGTCGCCCCGAGCGCGACCAGCAGCAGCGGCGCGCCGAAGAAGGTGGTGTACTCCGCGGGCCCGCTGACCAGCCGCGCGGCGCTGTCGTCGCCGGCGAGCGACTGCGGCGAGATGGCGGTGAAGCTGGCGAGGTCGGCGGAGAAGAAGGAGGGATGGAACACCCCGCCCGAGGCGCTCTGCGGCCCCTGGAACTGCAGCCACAGCGGGTACGCCAGCAGCGCCGCGGCCAGTCCGGCGCCGATGCCCAGGCCGAGGATGAACGGCGGCACCACCCGCCGCGACGGCCGGGCCGCCGCCGCGAACACCAGCGTGAACACCGCGAGGGTCACGGCCGCGAGGAAGAGCACCTCCTCGCCGACGAAGAACTGCGCGGTGACGAGCGCGCCGAGCAGCACTCCGGTCCGCGCGGTCCGCCACGTCACGTCCGTCTGGTGGGCGAGGCGGACCACGCACCAGACGATCGGCGGCACCAGCCACGCCGCGGTCATGTGCAGGTGCGCGTTGGACTGCGACACCATGCCGGGTGCGAACGCGGCGAACGCGCCCCCGAGCAGCGCGCCGGCCCGGTGCGTCCCGAGGGTGCGGGCGAACAGCAGGTACCAGCCGATCCCCGTCGCGGCGAGGTTGCCGGCGACCAGCAGGCTGAACGTGACTGGCGCGCCGAACGCGAGGGTCACCGGGGCCATCAGCAGCCCCATGCCGATGAGCGAGGCGTTCGCGAGGAGGTTGACGCCCTCGGGCGCGTTGAGCATGCCGGTCACGAGGGTGAAGTCGCCGCGGTACGCTCGGGTGGCGTAGGCGAGGAACCACTCGTCGAGTGCCTGGTCACTGGGGTTGTGCGCGAGCACGCGCCCGGCCGGACCGGGCCACAGCCGGTGCGTCAGCAGCGCGGCGGCGAGGATGAAGAGCAGCCCGGCGCCCACGTCGACCGGCCAGCGTCGCGACGCATGCAACGGTGGACCCTCATTTGTCAAGGGCTCCGGCGGCGCCATCTCAACCTCGTCGGTCAGTGGGGGGCTGCTCACCCGGATGACAGTAACGGCGGTCCCCTTGTCGGTGTTGACGGTTCGTCGGACGGGCTACCGTGAGACGCGTTTCTACGCCCGGGTGGTGGAACGGCAGACACGGCCGCCTTAAAAGCGGCTGCCGCGAGGCGTGCGGGTTCGAACCCCGCCCCGGGCACTCCTTCCTGTTGTCCCACCGTGCGCGGTGGGCGCCGCGCGAGGGCGGGCGACGCACTCGCACCGAGCGTTTCGCCGTGTGTTCATGTGCTGGTCGTCCTCGTGGTCGAGGCTCGCGGGAAACACATTTCCCGCGAAGGACCGGCGACATTGCGCACCCCATTCCGTGTGATTCTTGCCCTTTTACCCGCATTATCGGGTGTCGCCATTGCGACCACCTCGGCGGTCGCGGCGGACACCCCTGCCATCCACATCAACGAGGTTGAGTCCAACGGCGGCACGCCCGGCGACTGGATTGAGCTGGTCAACACCGGTGCCACGGCCGTCGACGTGTCGGGCTGGCTGGTGAAGGACAACGACGACACCCACGTGTTCACCATCGCGGCGAACACGACGGTGGCGCCCGGCGGCTACCTGGTCGTCGACGTCGACCCGGCGTTCGGGCTCGGCGCCGCCGACTCCGCCCGGCTGTTCGCGGCCGACGGGACGACGCTGGTCGACTCGTACACCTGGACCGCCCACGCGGCGACGACCTACGGCCGCTGCCCGGACGGCACCGGCACCTTCGTCACCACCTCGTCCTCGACGCGCGGCGCGGCCAACGACTGCGCGCCGGCCGCCGCGAAGGTCCGGATCAACGAGGTCGAGTCCAACGGCGGCACCCCGGGCGACTGGGTCGAGCTGCTCAACACCGGTGCCACGGCCGTCGACCTGTCCGGCTGGCTGGTGAAGGACAACGACGACACGCACGTGTTCACCATCGCGGCAAACACCACCCTCGCCCCCGGCGCGTACACCGTGGTGGACGTCGACCCGGCGTTCGGCCTGGGCGCCGCGGACTCGGCACGGGTCTACGCCGCCGACGGCACGACGCTGATCGACTCGTACTCGTGGACGGCCCACGCGGCGACGACCTACGGGCGCTGCCCGGACGGCACCGGGCAGTTCGCGACGACGTCGTCCTCGACGCGCGGCGCGGCCAACGACTGCACCTCGCCGGCGGCCAAGGTGAAGATCAACGAGGTCGAGTCCAACGGCGGCACGCCCGGCGACTGGGTCGAGCTGGTCAACACCGGCGTCACCGCGGTCGACGTGTCGGGCTGGCTGGTGAAGGACAACGACGACACGCACGTGTTCACCATCGCGGCCAACACCACCCTCGCCCCCGGCGCCTACCTGGTCCTGGACGTGGATGCCGTGTTCGGCCTCGGCGCCGCCGACTCCGCCCGGCTCTTCGCGGCCGACGGGGTGACGCTGGTCGACTCGTACACCTGGACCGCCCACGCGGCGATCACCTACGGCCGCTGCCCGGACGGCACCGGACCGTTCGCCGCCACGACCGCCTCGACGCGGGGCGCGGCCAACGCCTGCGCCGGCCAGACGCCCGCCACGGCCTGGCCGGGCGGCGCCGACGTCACCACCGCCGACCAGTCCGGCGTGTTCGGCGGGAACATGAGCGGCCTGTCGTTCCAGGGCCGCGACGTCCTCTGGGCGGTCAAGAACGGACCGGGCACCCTCTACCGCCTGACCTGGGACGGGTCGGCCTGGACGCCGTCGTCGGCCACCGTGCTGCACTACGCGGACGGCACCGGCGACGTCGACGCGGAGGGCGTGGTGTGGCGGCCGGACGGGATCTACGTGTCGACCGAGCGGAACAACGCCGTCAGCGGCGTGAGCCGGCCCACGATCGAGCGCTACGACGGCGTCAGCGGGACCGCGAACGCCGAGTGGAACCTCACCGCCGACCTGCCGGCCGTCGCCGCGAACAGCGGCCTGGAGGCGATCACCTGGGTGCCGGACGCGTACCTCACCGCGCACGGGTTCGCCGACCAGCGCACCGGCGCCGCGTACGACCCGGCCGTGTACCCGGGCCACGGCGACGGGCTCTTCCTCGTCGGGCTCGAGGCCAACGGCAGCGTCTACGCGTACGCGCTCACGCCGGGCGGCTTCACCCGGGTCGCGACGTTCGCCAGCGGGTTCCCGTCGGTGATGGACCTGGAGTTCGAGCCGGAGACCGGCCACCTGTGGGCCGTCTGCGACGACACCTGCAACGGCCGGGTCGCCACCCTCGACGTGACCGCGGGCGCGTTCGCCGTCAGCGGCCTGTTCGAGCGCCCCGCCGGCATGCCGAACCTCAACAACGAGGGCTTCGCGATCGCGCCGCAGCAGGCGTGCGTCGCCGGTCGCAAGCCGGTGGTCTGGTCCGACGACAGCGGCACCGACGGGCACGCGCTGCGCGCCGGCACGGTCACCTGCGTCGACCTGGACGCCGACGACGACGGCATCCTCGACGCCGTCGACCCGGCGCCCGCGGACCCGGCCAACGCGACGTTCGCCACGGCGGCCGTCTCCGGCCGGATCGTCGGCACGGGTGGGCGCACCGTCGCGGTGTCCGCCGGGCCGTCGTCGTCGGTCCGGTTCGATGTCGGCGCCGGTACCGCTCCCGCCGAGGTCCAGCTGTCCGGCAGCGACGCGGCGATCCGGTTCGGGGAGGGCTCCTATCTGCTCACCGGCCTGGTCGGCGTGTCGACCCTCGCCGGTGACGCCGCGACCGTGGCGGTGACCGCGCGCTCGGTGCCGGTCACGTTCAGCGTCCCGGCCGGCGGCTCGCTCGAGCTCACCGACGCGCTCACCGGCATCCGGCACACCGGCGCCGTCACGGTGCAGGCGGCCGGGCTGACCTGCGGCGCCGTGGACGCGGTCGTGGTCGGCACCACCGGCAACGACCGCCTCGCCGGCACCGCCGGCAACGACCTCATCGTCGGCCGCGGCGGTAACGACACCGTCACCGGCGGTGGCGGGTCCGACTGCGTCGTGACCGGCCCCGGCAACGACGTCATCACGACCGCGGGCGGCGACGACCTGATCGACGCGGGCGGCGGCAACAACGTCGTCGACGCGGGTGCCGGTGCCAACACCGTGATCGCCGCCTCGGGCAACGACGTCATCACGACCGGCGCCGGCGACGACCGGATCGAGGCCGGCGGCGGCAACAACGTCATCCGCGCCGGCGACGGCAACAACGTGGTCGTCACCGCCTCGGGCAACGACAGCATCACCACCGGTGCCGGCGACGACCGCGTCGACGCCGGGAACGGCAACAACACCGTCTCGACGGGCGCGGGCGCCGACGTGATCGGCACCGGGAGCGGCAACGACGTGGTGGACTGCGGCGCCGGCACGGACAGCGTCGCCGCAGGTCGCGGCAACAACACCAACGCCGGCGGTCGCTGCGAGTCGTTCGGCGTCTGACACCGCGTGTGCCGGCGAAACTGAGATCCACTCAGTGCCGGCACACGCGGTACGCTGGTCGTACACATGAATGCGACGCCTCTGGAGGCTGATCGTGCAGAGTTCGAACCCGGTGCTCAACCGCCTGGGTCAGGCGGCGAGGCAGGAGCGCTCGCAGCTGTCGCCCCCGGGCTTCGGGTATCCCCAGTCCGGCTATGGGGTGCCGCAGCCCCCGGCCGCAACGCGGGCGATGACCATGGACGACGTCGTCGTCCGCACCGTCGCCCTGCTCGCGATCACCGGCATCTTCGGTGCGGTGTCGTGGGTGCTGCTGCCGGCCGGTGGCGCCATCACCGCGATCGCGACCATCGGCTCGCTCATCGCGGGCCTGGTCCTCGGCCTGGTCATCTCGTTCGCGCAGGTGACCAACCCGGCCGTCATCATGGCCTACGCGGCACTGCAGGGCGTGCTGCTCGGCCTGGTCAGCCGCTGGTATGAGGGTGCCTACAGCGGCATCGTCATCCAGGCGGTCATCGGCACGTTCGGCATCTTCGCGATCATGGCGGTGCTCTACAAGCTGCAGATCGTGCGGGCCACGCCCCGCTTCACGAAGATGGTCATCGGCGCGCTCATCGGCGTCGTGGTGCTGAGCCTGGCCAACTACCTGTTCTACCTCTTCGACATCAACCTGGGCCTGCGCGAGTACAGCCTGGACGGCAAGGTCGGCTGGCTGCCGATCGTCTTCAGCCTCGTGATCATCGTCGTCGGCGCGCTCACGTTCGTCCTCGACTTCGACGCTGTCGAGCAGGGCGTCCGGTATGGCCTGCCGGAGAAGTACGCGTGGTACTGCTCGTTCGGCATCCTGGTCGGCCTGATCTTCCTGTACTGGGAGATCCTGCGCATGCTCAGCTACCTGCGACGCTGATGAGTGCCGACGACCCGCTCACCGCGACGGTGGGCAGGCTGGTCGGCCAGGTCGGACACTGGACGCCGCCCCGGTGGGCGGCGTCCGGCGTGTCCGGGGTCCCGCGCGGCGACGCGGTGCACGAGCTGATCCAGTGGCTCGCCGACCGCTGCGCCGACGCCGAGGGCCGGCCGCGCCTGCCGGTGCCGCGGCTCGACAACGATCTCGCGCTGCCCGACCAGCTGCGGGTGGTGGCGGCGGACCTGGCACGCTTCGGCGGCCCCGCCCTGGTGGACGAGGCCGCCGAGATGGTGAAGGCCGTGCGCGGGCAGCTCTGACGCCTGCGTCTCAGTGAGGCTGTGATGCCCGCGCCCGGCTGACGCGACCCTACCTACGACAGGCGCTCGATGACCATGGCCATGCCCTGGCCGCCGCCGACGCACATCGTCTCCAGGCCGATGGACTTGTCGTGCCAGTTCAGCGAGTTGATCAGCGTGCCGGTGATGCGGGCGCCGGTCATGCCGAACGGGTGGCCGACGGCGATGGCGCCGCCGTTGACGTTGAGCTTCTCGATCGGGATGCCCAGCTGGCGGTACGACGGGATCACCTGCGCGGCGAAGGCCTCGTTGATCTCGACGAGGTCGACGTCGTCGATGGTCATCCCGGCCCGCTTCAGGGCGCTGCGGGAGGCCTCGACCGGGCCGATGCCCATGATCTCCGGCGACATGGCGGTCACGCCGGTCGACAGGATGCGCGCGAGGGGCGTGATGCCCAGCTCTCGGGCCTTGACGTCGCTCATGATGACGACCGCGGCGGCGCCGTCGTTGAGCGGGCAGCAGTTGCCGGCGGTGACCCGGCCGTCGGGGCGGAACACGGGCTTCAGGCCGGCCACGCCCTCCAGGGTCACCCCGGCGCGGGGGCCGTCGTCGGTCGAGACGACCGTGCCGTCGGGGGCGGTCACCGGGGTGATCTCGCGGGCCCAGAAGCCGTTGTTGATCGCTTCCTCGGCCAGGTTCTGCGACCGGACGCCGAACTCGTCCATGTCGGCCCTGGTGACGCCTTCGAGCTCGGCGAGGTTCTCGGCGGTCTGGCCCATCGCGACGTAGATGTCGGGCAGGGCGCCGTCCTCGCGCGGGTCGTGCCACGGCTCGCCGCCGCCCTCGGCGCGCTTGGTGGTGCGCGCGTACGCGTCGGCGAAGGCCGGGTTCTGCCAGGGGCCGCCGACCGCCGCCTGCGCCTCGGTGGGCAGGCCGTCGGAGTTGCCGCGGGCGAAGCGCGACACGCACTCCACCCCGGCGGAGATGAACACGTCGCCCTCGCCGGCCTTGATCGCGTGGAACGCCATCCGGGTCGTCTGCAGCGACGACGCGCAGTAGCGGGTGGTGGTCGCGCCCGGCAGGTGGTCGAACCCGAGCAGCGTGCTGACCACGCGGGCCATGTTGAAGCCCTGCTCGCCGCCGGGCAGGCCGCAGCCGAGGTACAGGTCTTCGATGTCCCGCGGGTCGAGCTCGGGCACCTTGGCGAGCGCGGCGCGCACGATGGTCGCGGCGAGGTCGTCGGGGCGGAATTCGCGCAGCGATCCCTTGGCGGCACGGCCGATCGGGGACCGGGCGGTGGCGACGATGACAGCTTCCGGCATACCACCGACGCTACTGCAGGGTAATCAACCCCTGCGAGCACCTGTGAGAAATCTGCAGACTTAGTGCATCTTCAGTGCAGGAAGCCGCGGACCGCGGCGGCCTCCTCGACGGCGGGGAGGAGGGCGTGGGCCCAGACGCGGTAGCCGTCGGCGGACGGGTGGAAGCCGTCGTGGCACAGCGTGCCCGCGTCGGCACGGAAGACGGCGCCGGTGCGGGCCGCCAGGTCGACCACCACCGCGCCGGCCGCGCTCGCGGCCGCGGCCTGCTGCTTCGCCACCCTGCGGCTGCGCCAGCCGAGCAGCTGCCGCAGCGGGGGCGCGAAGGCGCGCAGCGCGCCGAAGTCGGGGCAGGTGCCGACGACGACCGGGATGCCGGCGTCGCGCAGGCGGCGGCAGGCCGAGCCGAGGTATTCGGCGGCGTCGGAGCCGCGGCCGAGGTGGGTCACGTCGTTGGTGCCGACGAGGATGACCGTCACGTCTGGGGCGGGGCCGACCAGCGCCCGTGCCACCTGCGTGGCCAGGTCGGAGGAGCGGGAGCCGGCCACGGCGACGCTGGACAGCTCCACCCGCCGGCCCACGGCGCCCTCGCTGGTGCCCTCCGACAGCAGCGCCGCGAGCTGGCCGCCGACGGTGTCGGCGACGCGGTCGACGCCGACGCCGAGCGCGGTCGCGTCGCCGAGCAGGACCAGCCGCATCGGCGGCTTGCCGGCGGCGCCGACGGAGGAGCGCATCGCCAGGCGCATGTCGGGCTTCGCGTAGGGCCGGGCGCGGGCGACCATCGCCTGCGCGGCGAGGACCGCGGCGCCGCCGACCGTGCCGGCGATCACGGTGACCGTGGCCATCCGCGCCAGCCGCTTGATCGTGATCATGCCGACTCCATCGTGGTCATGTGGACTCCTGCGGGGAGCGGTCCGGCACCGCCGAGGCGGTCTCGGGTGCCTGTGCGGGCTCGCGCGCCGCCTGCTGCGGCAGCCTGTGCCAGACCCGGTGGCGCAACTGCGCCCAGCGGCCCGCCGGGCCGCGTTCCTTGCCGGCCACCTGCGCCGCGCTGACCTCGGTGCCGGGGCGCTGGGCGGCCTCGGCCGCGGCGCGCGGCAGGGACCGCACGCCCTCGCCCGCCCGCAGCGACGCGGTCAGCGGCGCCGCCACCTCGGGCTCGGTCAGCGCCGCGACCACGGTCGGCAGGACCGCCTGCGCCGCCGCGAGGTAGCCGGCGCCGGAGGGGTGGAAGCGGTCGAAACTGAACATCCGGTCCGGCTCCGCGTAGAACAGCTCGCCGAGCAGGTCACCCAGCGACACGGTCCGCCCGCCGGCCTCGACCACCGCGATCGTCTGCGCCGTCGCCATCTGCCGGCTCCAGTGCCGCGCCAGCCAGCGCAGCGGCGGCTGGATCGGCCGGATCGTGCCCAGGTCGGGGCAGGTGCCGACGACGACATGGATGCCTGCGGCCCGCAGCCGGCGGACCGCGTCGACCAGGTGCCGCACCGCGAGGGACACGCTGACCCGGTGGGTGACGTCGTTGCCGCCGATGCAGATCACGGCCACGTCGGGGCGGTGCCGCAGCGCCACGTCCACCTGCGGCGGCAGCCCCCGCGACTCGCAGCCGACGACGGCGAGGCAGCGCATCCACACAGGCCGCCGCTGCTGCTCCGCCAGCCCGGCCGCGACCGACGCGGCGAAGGTCTCGCTGGGCACCTCCGCCCCATACCCCGCGGCGGAGGAGTCACCGAGCACGACCAGGCGGATCGGCTCGCCGTCGAAGTGGGCGCCGTAGGTGCCGTCGGCGCGCGGGGGAGGGCTCACGACCTGGGGGATGACCCGCCGGGCCAGCAGTGCCTGCCCGACGACCACGCCGTAGAACAGCGCGCCGGCGCCGGCGATGCCGCCGCTGCCGAGCGCCGCCGCCGTGGCGATCCGCCGCACCTGCTCTGACCGAAGCCTCAACGCCCCCATCGCCTTCCCGCCTCTCGCCACTCAACGCCCTGGCGAGGCTAACCCCCGGTCCACAAGTATCCGCTCTCTCAAGTAAAGATCCCGATCGTCTTCATCCCGACCGATCACGACGTGGGCCGCTGCCGTGAGTGATCATCCCTGCCCAGGTGGTCCTCTCCGATTGCCCGCGGGGAACGACCGGCCAAACGTCCGCTCCCGCGCGGGGACCGTCGAGATCCATCCGTCATTCTTACCGCGCGCCGTCCGTGACAGACACCGTTACATTCATAGCCAGAGGAGAGAGGGCGGCGATCATGGCGGACAGCGCGCTGCGACGGCGGTTGGCGTGGACGGCCCTGCTGAGGGTCTTCAAGCCCGGCACGCCCGGGCTCGGCAAGCGGCTCAGCGCCATCCCGCGGATGGTGAAGGCGACGGTCAAGGGCGAATACGACGGCGGCACCCGCCTGGCGCTGCTCGCCGCCTCGGCCGTCTACATCGTGTCCCCGATCGACGCCGTGCCGGAGCTGTTCCTGCTGGTGCTCGGCGTCGTCGACGACCTGGCGATGGCGACCTACTTCGCCGGTGCGCTGCTGGACGAGCTGGAGCGCTTCCTGGAGTGGGAGAAGCAGCGCGACAACGTGATTCCGGGGCACGTCGTCAAGTAGCCGATTCCGGCGCTATACGCTGGCCGTGTGCGCTATTACGACAACGTCGTCGAATTGGTGGGCAACACGCCCCTTGTCCGGCTCCGCAACGTGACGGACGGGATCTCCGCCACCGTCCTGGCCAAGGTCGAATACCTCAACCCCGGCGGCAGCGTGAAGGACCGCATCGCGCTGCGCATGGTCGAGGAGGCCGAGAAGGCCGGCCTGCTCAAGGCCGGCGGCACCATCGTCGAGCCGACCAGCGGCAACACCGGGGTCGGGCTCGCCCTCGTCGCGCAGCTGCGCGGGTACCGGTGCGTCTTCGTCTGCCCCGACAAGGTCAGCGAGGACAAGCAGAACGTGCTGCGGGCCTACGGCGCTGAGGTCGTCGTGTGCCCGACCGCCGTCGCGCCCGAGGACCCCCGCTCCTACTACAACGTCTCCGACCGGCTGGCCCGGGAGATCCCCGGTGCGTGGAAGCCCGACCAGTACGCCAACCCGGCCAACCCCCGCTCCCACTACGAGACCACCGGCCCCGAGGTCTGGGAGCAGACAGCCGGCAAGGTGACACACTTCGTCGCCGGCGTCGGCACCGGCGGCACGATCTCCGGCGTCGGCCGCTACCTCAAGGAGGTCTCCGGCGGCACGGTCCGCATCGTCGGCGCCGACCCCGAGGGCTCCGTCTACTCCGGTGGCACCGGGCGGCCGTACCTCGTGGAGGGCGTGGGCGAGGACTTCTGGCCCACGACGTACGACCGCGACGTCTGCGACGAGATCGTCGAGGTGTCCGACAAGGACTCCTTCGACCTGACCCGCCGCCTGGCCCGCGAGGAAGGCCTGCTCGTCGGCGGCTCCTGCGGCATGGCCGTCGCCGCGGCGCTGAAGGTCGCCCGCGAGGCCGGCCCGGACGACGTCGTGGTCGTCCTGCTGCCCGACGGCGGCCGCGGCTACCTCAGCAAGATCTTCAACGACGACTGGATGGCCCGCTACGGCTTCCTCCGTACCGCCGCCGAACTGCCGACCGTCGCCGACGTCCTGGTCGGCAAGGACGGGCACCTGCCGCAGATGGTCCACGTGCACCCCAACGAGACCGTCCGCGACGCCATCGACTACATGCGTGAGTACGCCGTCTCCCAGCTCCCCGTCCTCAAGGCCGAGCCCCCGGTCGTGACCGGCGAGGTCGCCGGCTCGATCGCGGAGCGTGACCTGCTGGACGCGCTGTTCACCGGCCAGGCCCACCTCCACGACATCGTCGAGAAGCACATGGGCGACCCGCTGCCGATGATCGGCGGCGGCCAGCCTGTCAGCGAGGCCGTGGCGCTGCTGGAGAAGGCCGACGCCGCGGTCGTCCTGATCGACGGCAAGCCCGCCGGCGTCATCACCAGGCAGGACCTCCTAGCCCACCTGCGCTGACCCCACCCAACCCCTCACCTGCCGGCAACGCTCAGACGTTGGTCAATGCCCAGATGTACGGCTTTTCGCTCGTAGGCGTTGCGCGACCTACCTGGTTCAAGTCCCCGAACCGAGGTTGGATCGCGCAACGCCTTTGGGCGGTTGGGCTGGAAGCTGTCGCGGTTGATGAGCGTGAGGTCCGCTTTTGCGGGCCTGCGTGGGTGGGTTCGCCTGCGGCGCGGGCCTGCTTGCGCGGGTCTGCGTGGGTGGGCCTGCTTGCGCGGGTCTGCCAAACGGCGGGGCCGGGGTTGCCTGCTGGCGGCGCGCAGACGTTGGTCAATGCCCGAATGTGCGGCTTTCGTCCCATAGAAGGTGCGCGATCCACCCGCAGATTGATCTCTGAATCGGGGGTAGGTCGCGCAACATCTATGAACGGGTGGGCCGGAAGCCGCTGTGGTCGGTGAGCGCGGGTTCGCCTGCGCCGGTTTGCCAAGCGGCGGGACCTCGGGTTGCCCGCCGGTAGTGCAGACGTTGGTCAATGCCTAGGAATGCGGCTTTCGTCCAATAGGCGGTGTGCGATCCACTCCAGTTCAAGTCGCCCGGTGGATCGAGGGTTGATCGTGCGGCGGCTGTGGATGGGTGGGTCAGAACCCGCCGCGGGGGATGCCCGGGCGGAGTGGTGGAGGCGCGGGGTCAGCGCAGCGGCTCGGGGACGGCCACCACGTCGACCAGGGCGGCCTTGCGCAAGACGGTGATCTGCAGGCGCTGGCCGATGGCGGGGCCCAGCATGAGGCGCTGCACGTCCTGGACGCCGACGATCGGGCGGCCGCCCGCGGAGAGGACCACGTCGCCCACGTACAGGCCGGCCAGGCCCGCCGGGCTGCCCGGCACGACCTCGACGAGCCGGAGGCCCTTGCGTTGCCCGACCCGGTCGGCGAGCGGCTGGGGGAGCGCGACGGGTGTGCCGGCCACGCCGAGCCAGGCGCGGCGCACCTTCCCCGTGGCCATGAGCTCGGACATGATCAGGCGGGTCGTGCTGTTGACCGGCACCGCCAGGCCGAGCCCGATCCCGGCGACGGCCGTGTTGATGCCGACGACCTTGCCGGAGGCGTCGGCCAGGGCGCCGCCGGAGTTGCCCGGGTTGAGCGCGGCGTCGGTCTGCACGACGTCGTCGATGAGGCGGACGTGCCGGCCGTCGCGGACGGGCAGCGAGCGGCCGAGCGCGCTGACGACGCCGGCGGTGACGGAGCCGGCCAGGCCGAGCGGGTTGCCGACGGCGACGACGAGCTGGCCGATGCGCAGGTCGTCGGCGTTGCCGAGGGTCGCCGGTGGCACGCCCGTCTCGTGGATGCGCAGCACGGCCAGGTCGGCGAGCGGGTCGGCGCCGACGACGTCGAACCTGCTGCTGACCCCGTTGGTGAATTCGGCGAGCCCGCCGTCGGCGCCCGCCACGACGTGGGCGCTGGTCAGCACGAAGCCGTCGGGGGTGTAGACGACCGCCGAGCCGGAGTGGCCGCGGACGCTGAGGCTGGCGACGCTCGGCAGGAGGGCCGCCGCCACGCCGGAGACGACCCTGCTGTACGTGTCGAGCGCGTCGGATTCGGGGTCCATGCCGCACGCAACGCCGCGCGGCACGCGTCCATGCCCGGTTAGGCCGACAGCGAAATACCCCGTCAGGCCGAACGGCGAGAGCCCCGTCAGGTCGACAGCGAGATCGCGGGCAGCTCGAACCAGCGGAGGGCCTCGAAGTTGGCGGAGACGACGCCGTCGGGCTGCTCGACCTGTGAGACCTGCGCGGCCTCGGCGACGATGAGCGCCGCCTCGTCCAGGTAACCGGCCAGCGCCGACTCGGGCGCGCGCTCGTGCCTGGAGGGCCAGCGCAGCTCGCCGTCGGCGTCGTAGTGCAGCTCCGAGAGGCGCAGCGGCGGCTCGACCAGGCCGTCCCTGTGCTTCCAGAGTCCGGTGTACGGGTCGAAGCGGTACTGCGGCAGCAGCGCCCAGCCGTTGGTGGCGACGAAGTGGACGGCGTCGACGATGTAGCGCAGTACGGCGTCGGAGATGAAGTAGTTGAAGGACACCCGGACCCAGCCGGGTTTGATGCCCTCGCAGCCGGCGATGATCTCCTGCTCGAAGCGCTGCGAGCGCTCGATGTCGATGCCGAGGAGGCGGTGGCCGTACGGGCCGGCGCAGGAGCAACCGCCCCGCGACTGGATCCCGAAGAGGTCGTTGAGCAGCGACACCACGAAGTTGTGGTGCAGGTAGCGGCCGCCGGGCCGCTTCACCACGAACGACACGATCGACAGCCGCGACGCGTCCAGGTTGCCGAGGATCTCGATGTTGGGGTTGGTCTTCCACGACGTGATCGCCTCGCGCAGGAAGCGTTCCTCGAGGTCGCGGATGGTGTCGGTGCCGACGGCCTGCTTGAGCTGGAAGACCAGGCCGGCCCGGATGGACTCGACGATCGCCGGGGTGCCGCCCTCCTCGCGGTGCGCGGCGTCGGCGATGTAGTGGTGGTCGGTCGGGTTGACGTAGTCGACGGTGCCGCCGCCGGGCACGGTGGGCACGCGGTTGCGCAGCACCTCGCGCCGCACGACGAGGACGCCGGGCGTCCCGGGCCCGCCGGCGAACTTGTGCGGCGAGATGAAGGCCGCGTCCTTGTACTGGCCGGGGCCGGGACCGTACATGGCGACGTCCACGTAAGGCGCGGCGGCGGCGAAGTCCCAGAAGGAGAGCGCGCCGTGCTCGTGCAGCAGCGCCGAGATGGCATGGGTGTCGCTGACGATCCCGGTGACGTTGGACGCCGCGGAGAAGGAGCCGATCTTCAGCGGCCGGTCGGCGTGCCGCTCGAGCTCGGCCCGCAGGCGCGACAGGTCGATGTGCCCGTTGTGATCCTCGGGGATGACGACGACGTCCGCGATGGACTCCCGCCACGGCAACTCGTTGGAGTGGTGCTCGAACGGGCCGATGAACACCACGGGCCGGTCGGCGGGCGGGATGTGCGCCGTCAGGTCGTAGCGGTCGTCGAGCCCGGCCGGCACCCGCAGCCCCAGGATGTGCACCATCTTGTCGATCGCGGCGGTCGAGCCGGACCCGGTGAAGATGACCACGGTCTCGGCGTCGCCGCCGACGGCGTCGTTGACGATCTGGCGGGCGTCCTCCCGCAGGCGGGTCGTCTGCAGCCCGGTGCCGGAGGACTCGGTGTGGGTGTTCGCGTACCGCGGCAGCACCTCGTCACGGATGAACCGCTCGATGAAGTCCAGCGCCCGTCCTGACGCGGTGTAGTCGGCGTAGGTCACGCGGCGCGCGCCATACGGCCCCCACATCACCTGGTCGTCACCGATGACGGCGTCGCGGATGCGCTGCAGCAGGGGGCTCTCCATGGGGGCCATTATCCGCTCCGCCACGCCGTCCCCTTTCGAGTGGTCGCACGGGAATCGCACAGGCTGTCCGCCCACGCGTGCAGCCCGATTGTTTAACGTTTCGTCCGGAGGTTCTCAGGGAGCCTCAAGAGTTTGGGGGTAGGGAAGTTGGTCAGTGTTGACCAGTCCGAGCCAACAGACGTCGTCGACCGTCTGCTGTGGCGCGACGCCACGCAGATCCTGAGCCGGCACAACGGGTCGGACGGTGACGGACAGTGCATCTGGTGCGGGCGGGAGTGGCCGTGCGCGCCACGCCGGCTCGCCGAGAACGCCGAGGCCGCCTCGCGGCGGCCGTGGAACGAGGCCTGGACCGCCCGGCACGACCTCTACAGCCTGAGGACGATGCCCGACTGGCGGATCGACCTCGGCGCCCCGCAGCGTTCCAGGGGCGGCTGGCACCGCGCCGGCGGCAACCGGGGAACCTTTCTCTAGCACGATCGTTGATCTGAGCGGTGACTTCGGCGCTCCCGCCATGGCCGTGGTCACCGCGACACAAAGACCCGCTCGGACACGGTTGCCGGCATGCCTCCGCCGGCTCCGAACGCCTCCGGCCAGGCGTCCTCCCCAGGGATCGGGCGGGTCTACCCGGCAGGCGAGGGCACACCTTTCGTGGTTCCCCCGCATATATCGCGATGGTGTGCCCTCGCCTGCCAAAACCCCAGCAAACCGGAACGGCCCGGTCTCCACGATGTGGAGGCCGGGCCGTTGCCGTGCGTCACTCGGCGACGAACGAGAACACCGAGTTGGCGGTGTGGATGTTCGAGCCGGCGGGGGCGACGACCTTCACCGGGCACACGCCGGAGAAGTTGCCGGTCCCGAGGCCGGCCGGGTCGTCGGCGAGGCCGCTGGTCGGCGTCTTGACGGTGATCGAGGTGCCGGCCGTGTTCAGCACGAAGTTGGTGCCGGCGACGCCGCAGAAGTTGACGCCGGTGGCGCCGGTGAAGGTGCCGGTGAGCGTCACGCTGGTGGCGGTGTTGATCTTGCCGATGTTCGGCGTCATGGCGGTCAGCACCGGCACCGTGACGACGCTGGTGCCGAGGTCGGTGGCGCTCCACGTCTTGGTGACGCCGTTGTGCGTGATCGACAGGTTGCCGTTGGTCATGCCGGCGGCGGTCTTGCCGGTGAACCAGTTGCCGTTCTCGGTCGTGCCGGACGGGGCCGTGGTCATCTGCGTGCCGTCGGTCTTCTTCCAGACCTTGACCTCGGTCAGCGGCTTGCCGCCGAGCGAGGCGCTCAGGACGCCGTTGGCCCCGCTGAATGTGAAGTCGTTGTCGGCCTTGACGCGGATGGTCTGGCCGCCGGTCGAGAGGAACTGCTGGATCTGGTCCGCGGACTGCAGCGCGCTGCTCAGGTCGGTGATGACCGGGGCGGTGGTGTCGAGCTTCGGGGGCGCGATGAAGACCAGGCCGGACAGCGCCTTGGTGAGGGTGCCGCCGCTGTTGGCGAAGTTGATCGCGATCGTCTCGGAGGCGACGCCGGACGTCGGCGCGCAGCCGCCGGTGGGCGTCTTGGTCGCGATCTGGGTCGTCCCGGTCACTATGTAGAAGTCGAGGCCCTGGCAGTCGGTGTCGGCGCCGAGGTCGACGCTCTCCACCGAGTTCTCGTCGAGGGTCGCGCCGGTCAGGCCGACCACGTTGATGATGACCACCTGCTTGTCGGTGTCCGCGGCGACCTTGCCGCCGGCCGGTGATGCGATGGTGATCGAGGTGGCGGCGGGGGCGGCGTGGGCCGCCATCGGCGTGGCGACCAGTGCCGCCGCGCTGAGCGCTGTTGCCGCGGCCGTGCCCGCGCCGGCCACTCTGGCGAAGCGGGATTGCACGAAAGACATTGAGCAGGGTCCTCTCAGGCTGAACGGCTGACTGGGGATGCTCACTCAAAGTAACAGCAGTATTGCCGTCAGTAGTGAGAATCCTTCAGGAATGCGACGGCGGCCCGGAGTCGGGATTGCACTCCGGGCCGCCCTTATCGCGTGGTGGGTCAGTTCATCGCCATGAGGTAATCGGCGACGGTGAAGGTGGAACCGCTGGAGATGATCGTCTGCGAGTAGCCGGCGGTGAGCTGCGCGCCCACGGCACCGTTGCTGACGACCGTCACGGTGTAGGTGCCGTTCGGGATCGGGATGCCGGAGTGCAGCGTCAGGGACGGTGTCGTCGCTGTCGCCGTGGCCGCGTTCGACAGCGTCGGCACACCGGCGCTGACGCTCACGATCCTGGTGCCGTTCGGGATGCCCGGGCCGCTGATCGCCCGGCCGACGTCACCGGCGTTGAAGGCGGCGGCCGCCGAGGTGCCGAGCGTGTTCGAGCCGCTGGTGGTCGCGGCGTCGGCGATGACCCGGTTCGTGTTCAGCGTCATCGCGGTCACCGCGGACGTGGTGTTCTTCGACAGCGTCACGTGCGTCGCGTCGGTGAACGCCATGATGCTCGTGCCGGTCGGGATGCCCGTGCCGGTCACCGCCATGCCGACGTCCGAGGCCGAGAAGTTGCACGAGGTGGTGGTGGCCGAGCCGACCACGGCGGCGGAGCCAGAGGCGACGGTGCAGCCGCTGAGCGCGCGGGTGGAGTTGGCCCCGGCGAAGCCGGTGCCGGCCGTGTAGAGCGTGCAGATGAGCTCGTTGTCGTCCACGACCGTGACGTCGAGGCACTCCGCGACCTGCGGGTTGGTCTTGACCGTCGGGGTGGTGCCCGCCGCCGGGTTGTAGGCGCCCCGGACCAGGTAGACGTGCGCCTTGGCGTTGTCCGGCGTCAGGCCGCCGGAGGAGTTGCCGCTGAAGTCGAGCGCGGTGAAGCCGACGCCGGTGATGTCGAGGTCGGTGCCCTGGTTCCGGGTGTTCGGCGAGTTCTTGGGCGTGACGGTGATGCCGTTGGTGTAGCTGAAGACGGCGGGCTTCGTGACCGTGCCACCGGTGGTGGTCAGCGACAGGGCGAAGGGGCCGCCCGCGGCGTGCGGCGGGACGGTCGCGGTGAAGGACAGGTTGTTGCCGGCGACCACGATGTCGGTCAGCGGCGAGCCGCCGAGCAGCGCCGTCATGCCGACGCCGCCGGTCGGGATGTTCGTGCCCGTGACGGTGATCGTCGTGCCGCCCTCGGCGGGGCCGGTGGTCGGCGTCACGGTCGAGATCGTCGGGACCGGGCCGACGGTGTACTGCAGGCCGGAGCCGGCGATCAGCGGGCTGTTCGCGTTACCGGCGGTGTTGCCGCTGTACGCGCAGATGTACCAGTCCTCGGTCGTGAAGCCACCCGCGTTGACCACACCGGCCGGGACGGTGATCGACAGCTTGTTGGTCGGTGGCGTGCCGCCGAGGATCTTCACGCTGGCGGCCGGCACGGCGACGATGGTGCTGCTGACGGCGGAGTAGGTCGAGGTGCATCCGGTGTTGTCCTGGAACTGGACGTACACGGAGCCGGTGTTGAAGACCTTGCCGATGGCCGTGGCGGTGATCGTGTTGCCGCCGGCGGTCGGGCCGGAGGCCGCGCTCGGGACGAGGCTGCCGTTGAGCGTGAACACCTCGTCCGAGGCGTTCTGCAGCGTCGTGCCGGCCGCGTTGTAGGCGCAGACGAAGTACTGGGCGGTGATCTGCGCCGGGTTGCCGAGCAGTGTCAGCGTCGCCGGGACGGTCACGTCCATCGCGCTGGAGGAGGTCACCTTGATGTTGGCCGCCGGCACCTCGATGACGCCGCCGGTCTGTGTGGTCGGGTCCGAGGCGCTGGGTGGCGTCGGGGTCAGGGCAGTGGCCGAACACGCAGCGTTACCGGTCGACTTCCACTGGAACTGCACGCGCGTCGCGCCGGTGAAGCTCGTGCCGGAGTCGGTCACGGTGATCACCGTGCCGACGGGGCCGGTGCTCGGTGAGAGCGTCGTGGCGGCGAACGCCGGCGTCCCGACCGCGACCAGGCCGGCCGTCGCGAGCGTCAGCACGGCGCCTATGCGCGCCGCGGCAACACCGCGTTGCTTTGTCTTGACTTGCACTTTGGTCGTCTCCTCCGTCAGACCGCGGGATGGGAGCAATCGATAGGCACAGATCACCTGAAACAGGGACACGCATGCCGGATCGTCACTCAAAGTATCAGTACGGTTGCTGAAGGTGACGAGAAACTCGAAGGTTGCTCACACTTCGCGCACAAGGAAACGGGCGCCCCGAAGCCGGGGCGCCCGTTGTCGCGGAAAGGTCAGAGCGTTGGCAGCGAGCCCACGCCGATCGGGCACGTCATGCCGTTCGGCCCGTGGTTGCAGTAGCCGTACGGGTTCTTCACGTCCGACAGGTACTGCTGGTGGTAGTCCTCGGCGTAGTAGAACGGCCCGGCCGGGCCGATCTCGGTGGTGATCTCGTCCTTGCCGGCGGCGCGGACCACCGGGGCGAACGCCTCCCGCGAGGCGGCCGCGGCCGCTTCCTGCGCCGGCGTGGTCGTGTAGATCGTCGAACGGTACTGGGTGCCGACGTCGTTGCCCTGGCGCATGCCCTGGGTCGGGTCGTGGTTCTCCCAGAACGCCTTCAGCAGCGTCTCATAGGAGACCTTCAGCGGGTCGTACACGACCTGGACGGCCTCGGTGTGACCGGTCCGGCCGGAGCACGTCTCCTCGTAGGTCGGGTTGGCGGTGAACCCGCCCTGGTAGCCGACGGCGGTGGAGTGGACGCCGGGGATGCGCCAGAAGATGCGCTCCGCACCCCAGAAACAGCCCATGCCGAAATACGCGACCTCCAGGCCCAGCGGCCAGGGCCCGCGCAGCGGGGTGCCGAGCACGGTGTGGGTCGCCGCGACCGGCATCTCGGTGTCGCGGCCGGCGAGCGCGGTGTCGGCGGTGGGCAGGTCGAGCGGCTTACGGATCCACGGGAACACGATCAGCTCCTTACAAAGCTCGTGGGCTCAAGTCTGCCTCGCGACAGGCCCGTCCGCCTTATCAGGTCATTACGGCTGCGACCCGGCGAGCGGATTGTGCCGACCCGTGACTCGGCTCACCCCGTCCCGCACTATGGTCGGTCCATGACGCACGGCTTCGAGACCCTCGCCATCCACGCCGGCCAGGAGCCGGACCCCGCCACAGGAGCGGTGGTCCCGCCGATCTTCCAGACCAGCACGTACGCGCAGGACGCGGTGGGCCACCCCCGACGCGGCTACGAGTACAGCAGGACCCAGAACCCGACCCGCGACGCGCTGCAGGAGTGCCTCGCCGCGATCGAGGGCGGCCGCCGGGCCCTCGCCTTCGCCTCCGGCCTCGCCGCCGAGGACACGCTGCTGCGCACGGTGTGCGTGCCCGGCGACCACGTGGTCATCCCCGACGACGCCTACGGCGGCACCTACCGGCTCTTCTCGAAGGTCGCGCAGCGGTGGGGCCTGGACTACACGCCGGCGTCGATCCACAGCGTCGACGCGGTCCGCGACGCGATCACCGACCGCACGAAGATCGTCTGGCTGGAGACCCCGACCAACCCGCTGCTCGGCATCGCCGACATCGCCGCGCTCGCCCAGGTCGCCCACGACCGCGGCGCGCTGCTGGTGGTGGACAACACGTTCGCCTCGCCGTACCTGCAGCAGCCGCTGCACCTGGGCGCCGACATCGTCGTGCACTCCACCACGAAGTACATCGGCGGGCACTCCGACGTCGTCGGCGGCGCCCTCGTCGGCAGCGACGACGAGCTGCTGGACCGCCTCGCCTTCCACCAGAACGCGATGGGCGCCGTCTGCGGCCCGTTCGACGCGTGGCTGACCATGCGCGGCATCAAGACCCTCGGCGTGCGCATGGACCGGCACTGCGACAACGCGGAGAAGGTCGTCGAGTTCCTGTCCAGGAACAAGGCGGTGCGCCAGGTCCTGTACCCGGGGCTGCCCGACCACCACGGCCACGAGGTCGCGGCCAAGCAGATGCGGCGCTTCGGCGGCATGGTGAGCTTCCGGGCCGCCGGCGGCGAGGAGGCCGCCGTGGAGATCTGCAACCGGGCGAAGCTGTTCGTGCTGGGCGAGTCCCTCGGCGGCGTCGAGTCGCTGATCGAGCACCCCGGCCGCATGACCCACGCCAGCGCGGCCGGCTCGCCGCTGGAGGTCCCCGGCGACCTCGTCCGGCTGTCCGTCGGCATCGAGACGATCGACGATCTTCTCGCGGACCTGGAGCAAGCCCTCGCTCGTTGAGACACTGAACGCCCATCGGCCGGAAGGTGTCTCACCATGCTGCACCGCTCCACCACCTGGGTCGGCATCACCGCGCGGGAGATCGCCCGCGCGGTGCGCCGCGGTGACACGTCAGCGACGGAGGTCGTCGCCGACCACCTCGACTCGATCCGCGCCTACGACCGGATCGTCGGCGCGTTCCGGCAGGTCCGGGCCGGCGAGGCGATCGCCGAGGCGGAGATCGTCGACGACCAGCCGGAGCTGCGCAACCTGCCCCTGGCCGGCGTGCCGATCGCGGTGAAGGAGAACATCGCGGTCACCGGCCTGCCCACGTGGAACGGCTCGGCGGCCGCCCGCGGGCCCGTCGCCGAGCACGACCACGAGGTCGTCCGGCGGCTGCGCGGCGCGGGCGCCGTCGTCGTCGGCGTGACGAAGATGCCGGAGCTCGGCATCTGGGGGATCACCGACGACGCCGACGGCGTCACCCGCAACCCGTGGCGCACCGACCGGACCCCCGGCGGCTCGTCGGGCGGGTCGGCCGCCGCGGTCGCCGCCGGCCTGGTGCCGATCGCGCACGGCAACGACGGGCTCGGCTCGATCCGGATCCCGGCCGCCTGCTGCGGGCTCGTCGGCCTCAAGCCCGGCCGGGGCGTCGTCCCCGCCGGCATCGGCGCCAACGACTGGCACGGGCTCGCCGAGAACGGCATCCTCGCGACCACCGTCGGCGACGCGTCGCTGGGCTTCTCGGTCATCGCCGGCCGTACCCCCGAAGCGCTGCAGACGCCGGGGAAGCTGCGGATCGCCGTGTCGTCGCGCAGCCCCGCCACCGGCGTGTTCCCCGACGCGGGCGCCCGCAAGGGGCTCAGCGACGCCGTCCGCCTGCTGCTCGGCCTCGGCCATGACGCGGTGCGCGCCGACCCCACCTATCCGCCGGCCCTCGCCGCGAAGGTCCTCGCCACCTGGTTCGCCGGCGCGGCCGGCGACGCCGCCGAGCTGGACGTGTCGCGGCTGCAGCCGCGCACCCGCCGGCACGTGGCGCTCGGCGAGCAGGCCCTGCGCCGCGGCATGGTCAAGCCCGCCGACCGGGACGAGTGGCGGGAGCGCTGCCGCAACTGGTTCCTGGCCGGCGGCCACGACGTGCTCGTCACCCCGGCCCTCGCGACCGCCCCGCCGCGCGCCGTGCGCTGGTCGGAGCGCTCCTGGTCGGCGAACATGCTGGTCAACACCCGCTACGCGCCCTACAGCGCGCCGTGGAACTTCGCCGGCTTCCCCGCGATCGTGATCCCGGTCGGTGTCCGGGCCGACGGGCTGCCCGCCGCGGTCCAGTTCGTCGGGCCGCCCGGCTCCGAGCTGCTGCTGCTCGCCCTCGCCGGCCAGGTCGAGCAGGCCGCTCCGTGGCGGCGGCACGCGCCGGGCTGGCCCCGCGTCGCGGCGCGGCGTTAGGGCGGGCGATGCGGCGGATCAGGGCGATCTCCGGCTGGGCGACCGCGGCGATGCTCGCGGTCGCCGGGGCGGCCCTCACCCACCTGTGCGTGGCGTTCCTGCCCCTCGTCGACATCTGGGCCGCGCACCGCCCCGGCACCGACGCGGCGGCGGTGCGCCTCGGCGGCTGGGCCGCCCTCGCCGTCGCGGTGCTGACCGCCTGGGTCGCGTTCGCCGGCTGGGCCGGCCGGGCCCGGTCGAACCTGGCGGCGTTCGGCATCCGTGCCACGTCCGCGGTGCCGCTCATGGACGTCGCCGTCGGCAGCGTGGGCCGGTCACCGCTGCTGCGCCGCAGGATGACGGTGCTCACCTGGTTGTGGTGGCTCGGCCTGCTGCTCACGGTGACCGCCGTCGGCGTCGCCGTCCTGGCCGGCCTCGACAACCTGCGGGAGATCGACGACGTCCGGGAGCGGGTCGCCGCCGGCGGGACCGTCGACCGGGCGCTCGTGTCGCACCTGTTCGGCCGGCAGCTGCTGCTGCGCCTGCCCGGCGCGGCGCTCGGCATCGCCGCCGCGGTCGTCGCGCTGATCCTCATCGCCCGCGTGACCAGCGCGCAGTACGGCCGCGTCGCCCGCCTCCGCGGATCCCTCGTGCCACCGGCGACCCTGCGGGCGCTGCGCTCCACGAACGAGGACTGGACGGTGGTGCTGCCGGTCGCGGTCGGTGGCACGATCAGGGAATGACGGAACCTTCCTCGGGGCTCGTGACGCTCGCCGACATCGAGGCGGCACGCGACCTGTTGTCCGGCGTGATCCGCCGGACACCGGTCGAGCCCAGCCGGCCGCTCACCGCGAAGCTCGGCGGCCCTGCCTGGCTCAAGTGCGAGAACCTGCAACGGGCCGGATCGTTCAAGGTCCGCGGCGCGTACGTGCGGATCGCCCGCCTCAGCGCGGACGAACGCCGCCGCGGGGTGGTCGCCGCCAGCGCCGGCAACCACGCGCAGGGCGTCGCCCTCGCGGCCGGCCTGCTCGGCACCACCAGCACCGTCTTCATGCCCGTCGGCGCGCCGCTGCCGAAGATCGCCGCCACCAAGAACTACGGCGCCGCGGTCCAGTTCGCGGGCGGCACCGTCGACGAGGCGCTCGTCGCCGCGCAGGAGTTCGCGGACCGCACCGGCGCGGTGCTGATTCACCCCTTCGACCACCCCGACATCATCGCCGGGCAGGGCACCCTCGGCCTGGAGCTGCTCGAGCAGCTGCCCGACGTGCGGACCATCGTCACCGGCATCGGCGGCGGCGGCCTCATCTCCGGCCTCGCCGTCGCGGTCAAGGCGCTGCGCCCCGACGTGCGCATCATCGGCGTGCAGGCGGCGGGCGCGGCGGCCTTCCCCGAGTCGCTGCGCGCCGGCCGCCCGGTCCGCCTGGCCGCGCTCGGCACGATCGCCGACGGCATCGCGGTCGGCCGCCCCGGCGACCTCACGTTCGCCCACGTCAGCAAGCTCGTCGACGAGGTCGTCACGGTCACCGACGAGGACATCTCCCGGGCGCTGCTCATGCTGCTGGAACGCGGCAAGACCGTCGTCGAGCCCGCCGGCAGCGTCGGCGTCGCGGCCCTGCTCGCCGGCGCCGTCGAGGTCGAGACCCCCACCGCCGCGGTCCTCTCCGGCGGCAACATCGACCCGATGCTCATGCTCCGGGTGATCGAGCACGGCCTCGCCGCCGCCGGCCGCTACCTGGCCTTCACCGTCCGCTGCGGCGACCGCCCCGGCCACCTGGCGAAGATCCTTTCCCAGATCGCCGAGCACGGCGCCAACGTCGTCGACGTCGCCCACCGCCGCCAGGACCCGCGCCTGCAGCTCGGCGAGGTCGAGATCCACCTGTCGGTCGAGACCCGCGGCTCAGAACACTCCGACCGGCTGGTCAACGCCCTCCGTTCGGCCGGATACACGGTGACCTTCGGCGCGTAGAAGATCTTCGGCAAGCGGCTCGCACACCGCCACACCTTCGCCACCTTCGACGCCTTCAGCCGTGGGGCCGACCAAAGCACGACGGTCGGCTCCGGTGTGCTCCTGGTGTCGTCGCTGCTGCTGTACGGGGTGGTCCTGGGCCTGCTCGCCACCGGGATCTGGCTGTGCACCGTCTCGACCCCCGGCATCCTCGTAGGGCTGGTGGTGATCGCCCTCGCGGTCCTCCTGCGGCCCCGCATGGGCCGGGTGCCGAAGTATGCGACCGAGGTCACCGCGGCGGAGGCGCCGCAGCTGCACGCGCTGGTCCGCGAGGCGGCCGCCGCGGTCGGTGCGCCGGTCCCGCGGGTCTACGTCGAGGGCGACCTGTTCGACGCGGCGGCCTACACGGTCGGCCTGCGGCGCCACCCGACCCTGGTGCTGGGCCTGCCGCTGTGGAACGCGCTGCCGCGGCAGTCCCGGATGGCGTTGCTGGGCCACGAGCTCGGCCACTTCGTCAACGGCGACCCGCGGCGCGGGCTGCTGGTCCAGCCGTCGTGGACGACCCTGGCCGAGCTCGACACGCTGCTCCAGCCGGAGTCCAGGCGGGAGGGTGACGTCTGGACAAGCGAGGGGTTCCTGGTCGTCTGGGTCGTCAGGCCGCTGCTGAACCTGGTCAAGCTGGTCGTGCGCGGCCTGCTGTGGGTGCCCAGGACCGCCCTCGCCGTCCAGGTGCTGCGGGAGGGGCAGCGGGCCGAATACCGCGCCGACCGGGTCGCGGCCCGGCTGGCCGGCCGCGCGGCCACCGTCGACCTGCTCGACACCCTGGTCGTGCTTGAGAGCCTCGGGATGCTGATCATGCGGGACGCCCGGGCCGGGCGGCCGGTCGCCGAGTGGCCGCAGACCACCCGGCAGCTGCTCGACGAGCTGCGGCCGCAGCTGGCGTCGCGGCGTGACGCGGAGACGGAGCGCGAGATCTCGCTCTTCGCCACCCACCCACCGTCGGGGCTGCGGGCCCGGCTGATCGAGGCGACCGCGCCGGAGTCGGCGGCGGTCGTGCTCGACAGCGCGCGCAACGAGCGGATCGACGCCGAGCTGGCACGACACAGCGCCAGCTCGGCGCGGACCCTCAAAGCGTTGTGATGCTCAGCCGGCGAACGGCTCGAACGAGATGACCTTCACGGCGATCTGCGCGCCGCTCGGGGCGGTGTACTTCACCTGGTCACCCTTGCCGGCGCCCAGGATCGCCTTGCCCAGCGCGGACTCGGGGCTGTAGACGGTCAGGTCCGTCGTCGCCGCGATCTCCCGTGAGCCCAGCAGGAACGTCTCGGTGTCGTCCTCGTCGTCGTCGAACTGGATCGTGACGACGGTGCCGGGCGCGACCTTGTTGCTGGTCGGCGCCTCGCCGACGACCGCCTTGCGCAGGAACTCCTTCAGGTACAGGATGCGGCCCTCGGCCTTGCCCTGCTCCTCGCGGGCGGCGTGATAGCCGCCGTTCTCGCGCAGGTCACCCTCTTCGCGGCGAGCGTTGATCTCCGCGGCGAGCGCCGGCCGGTTGGCGATGTGCTCGTCCAGCTCGGCCTGCAGCCGGTCAAATGCTTCCTGCGACAGCCAGGTTGTCCCCTGGTCGCCGTCGGTCGTCGACACTGAAGATCTCCTTACGGGCACGCTCGGTCAAACCACCAAAGTACCAGTGAGCCGCATCACCGTCGGCATGGAAAATGCTGGGTGCTCAGCGGGTGCGGCGCGGGCCGCAGGCCGGGACCTCCACGGTGACCGGCCGGGCGCTCGTCGCCAGCCGGTAGGTGACCGGTGCCTCGGCACCCTTCGGGACGTCGACCTCGGCCAGGCCGACCTCCTCGCCGCTGGCGGAGCGGGCCCGGACGCGGCAGGTCGCCTCCTTCGACGCGTCCTTGCGGACCACGAAGTCCACCGTGATGCCGTCGTCGCTGACCGCGTAGAAGCGCTGGACCTGAGGCTCGTACTCCTGCGGCCCGTACTGCTGGAAGAGCTTCACCGCGATGAGCACGCCGGCGACCCCCGCCACGGCGGCGAGGAGCACGACCAGCCAGGTGCGGCGCGGCCGGGGCTCCCGGCGGCGGCCGTAGCGGCCGGGCGGGTACTTGGCTGTGGCGTGCGTCTCGGTCACGGGATGACGGTCCTCGTCGTTTCGTCGGAGGTACCGACCACAATAGGGTCGTAACCCGGGGCGCCCCCACCGCGGGGTTGACGGACACCTTGAGGAGAGCTTGTGAGCGGTCAGCGGAGCGGCTCGGACCGCTCACCGGCGTTGCAGTATTTGGCTCAGGCCGGCGCCGGAGCGTCAGCGGAGGTGACGGCATGAGCGGTCAGCGGAGCGGCTCGGACCGCTCACCGGTGCTGCGGATTTTCGCTCAGGCCGGCGCCGGAGCGTCAGCGGAGGTGGCGGCGTGAGCGAGCAACTGCGATTGATGGCGGTGCACGCGCATCCTGACGACGAGTCGAGCAAGGGCGCGGCCGCGATGGCGCGCTACGCCGCCGAGGGCGTCGAGGTGCTGGTCGTCACGTGCACCGGCGGCGAGCGGGGCAGCGTGCTCAACCCGAAGCTCGACCGGCCCGAGGTCTGGGAGAACATCGCCACCATCCGCCGCGCGGAGATGGACCGGGCCCGGGAGATCCTCGGCGTCGACCAGGCGTGGCTGGGCTTCGTCGACTCGGGCTTCCCGGAGGGCGACCCGCTGCCGCCGCTGCCCGAGGGCTGCTTCGGCCTGATGGACCCCGAGGAGGCGGCGGCGCCGCTGGTCGAGCTGATCCGCAGGTTCCGCCCGCACGTGATCACCACGTATGACGAGGAGGGCGGCTATCCGCACCCCGACCACGTCATGACGCACAAGGTGAGCATGGTGGCGTTCGACGCCGCCGGCGACGCGGCCCGCTATCCCGGCACCGGCGAGCCGTGGCAGCCGCTGAAGCTGTACTACAACATGGGCTGGTCCCGGGTCCGCATGCTCGCGCTGCACGAGGCGATGCTGGAGACGACCGGCGAGTCGCCCTACACCGAGTGGATGAAGCAGTGGGAGGAGCGCCCCGACAAGGGCGACCGGGTCACCACCCGCGTGCCGTGCGGTGAATACTTCGAGGCCCGCGACGACGCGCTGCGCGCGCACGCCACGCAGGTCGATCCCGACGGCTTCTGGTTCGCCGTCCCGCTCGACATCCAGCAGAAGATCTGGCCCACCGAGGACTACGAGCTGGTGAAGTCGCACGTCGACACCCGCACGCCGGAAGACGATCTTTTCGCGGGCGTAAGGTAGGCAGTATGCAAGCGTGGCAGTTCCTCGCCGAGAACAACTTCGGCGACACCCGCTCGGGCGGTCTGGCCGGCCCCATGGGGCTGCTCATCATCGTCCTGCTCGCGATCGCGACGGTGTTGTTGATCCGCAACATGACCGCGCGGATTCGCCGCCTTCCTGCGGAGTTCCCGGATCCCGACAAACCCGCCACCTCGTCCGACGACGACCGCAGTGACGAGGGCTCCGACCTAGAATCGCGGCACTGACCACTGTTGTGCCTTTCTTCCGTGCTTTAGCCTTCACGGGGTGCGCGTTCCTTTCGCCGGACGCGTCTCCCTGTGGGGCAGGGAAGGGGGGCAGATGGTGGACACCCCGTTTGCCCACGGATCTGCTCACGCTGCGCATGCGGGTCGCCGCTTAGCGTCATTGTTGTCGGTCGATGCGGTGCATCGATGACACCCCTTCCGGCGCGCCTCACCGCCGCCGTGGCGTCCGTCGCCTTCGCCGGCGTGGCAGTCGCGACGGTGCTGACCGCCACGAGGCAGCCCGGCCTCTCGGGCCTGTCAGGAGCGATCGCGGCGAGCTTCGGCGTGGTGATCCTCGCCCAGCTCGCCCGCCTGAGAGTGCGGGCCGGCGCCGGTCAGGCCGCCTTCGCCTGGGGCGAGGCCGCGATCGTGATCCTGTGCGTCAACCTGCCGGCCCCGCTGATCCCGCTCGTCGTCCTGCCGGGCGCCGCCGTGTCGCACAGCATCCTGCGCACCGTCGACGCCCGCGCCGGCCGCGTCCGCACCGGGCGTGACCTGCTCTACACCGTCTCCGCGCTCACCCTGGCCGGCACGCTCGCCGCGGCCACCGCCACCCTCGTCGCGCCGGTCCACGACGCGCCCCTCACGCCGCACGGCATCCTCGCCCTGAGTGCCGGCGCGCTCGTGTACTGCGTCGTGTCGATCACCGCCACCGCCGCGCACGTCGCCACCACCCGGGGCGGCCGGACCGCCACCGTCGCCGCCGATCTGCTGCGCGGCAAGCTGCTCATGGTCGTCGGCAACGTCGTCATCGGCCTGGTCGTCGTCTGGGCCTGCCTCACCGACGCGCTCCTGCTGCTGCTCCTGCCGCCGGTCCTGCTGCTGCTCCAGCAGCTCTACGCGAGCCGCATCGGCGACCGCGAGGAGCGCCGCACCTGGCACGAGTTCGCCGAGGCGACCCGCGACCTCAACCGGCTCGACGTGCGGGGCACCGCCGAGGCCGGCATCGAGGGCGCCCGGCGGCTCTTCGGCGCTTCGGGCGCGCAGGTCGTGCTGGCGGGCGGCACCGTCTTCGGCGCGAGTCCCGGCGAGAGCCCGGCGGCCCACCACCTGGTCGTCGGCGCGGTCGCCGTCGGCGAGCTGCGGCTGTCCGGCCTCGGCCGGCTCAGGCCCCGCAACCAGCGCATGCTCGACGCGTACGGGGACGCCCTCGCCGCCGCCCTGCACGACGCGATCAGCCAGGACGAGCTGCGCTCGATGAGCGAGCGCACCACGTACGACGCCGTCCACGACCCCCTGACCGGCCTGTTCAACCGGGCGGCGCTGCTGTCGCGCGGCAACGCGCTGCTCCGCCGCCGCGGGCCGCACGACCCCGTCGCCATGCTGCTGTTGGACGTCAACGACTTCAAAGAGGTCAACAACGCCCTCGGCCACGCGGCCGGCGACGAGGTGCTGCGCGTGATCGCCGGCCGGGTCACCGAGGCCGGCGGTGCCGGCGACCTGCTCGCCCGCCTCGGTGGCGACGAGTTCGCGCTGCTCATCACCGACCTCGACACCGGCGGCGCCGACCTCGCCCTCGCCGCCGCCGTCGAGCGGGCCCGCAAGCTCAGCGCGCAGATCGCCGTGCCGATGCGGATCGACGGGGTGCTCCTGTCGAAGGAGCCGTCCATCGGTGTGGTCGTCGCCGCCGCCGGCGAGGTCGACCTCACGGAGCTGCTGCGCCGCGCCGACATCGCCATGTACCAGGCGAAGCGCGCCGTGCAGCCCGTCGCCTGGTACGACGCCGGGCGCGACGACGCCAGCACCGACCGCCTCGCCCTGCTCGCCGAGCTGCGGGAGGCGCTGAACGCCGGCGAGCAGCTCAGCGTCGAGCTGCAGCCGGCTGTCTCGCTGGCGCCCGGCGCGCAGCAGATCACCGGCGTCGAGGCGCTCGTGCGGTGGAAGCACCCGCGCCGAGGGCCGCTCACTCCCGGGCAGTTCCTGCCCGTCGTGGAGGCCAGCGAGCTGATGGGCCCGCTCACCCGGTGGGTCCTCGACCGGGCGATCGGCCTCGCGTCCAGCTGGCGGCGCGCCGGCCTCGCCGTCCCCGTGTCGGTCAACATCTCCGCCCGCAGCCTCCTGGAGCGGCAGCTGCCTGAGGCGATCGGCGACCTGCTCGCCCGCCACCGCCTCCCGGCCGAGCTGCTCGTCCTGGAGATCACCGAGACCGTGATGCTGTCGCAGTCGCCCGTCATCGACGACGTCCTCGCCCGCATCCGGCGGCTCGGCGTCCAGCTCGCGGTCGACGACTTCGGCACCGGGTTCTCCTCGTTCACCGTGCTCACGCGGCTGCCCGTACAAGAGGTGAAGATCGACCGGGAGTTCGTCGCGCAGATGATCGACTCCCCGAAGGCCGAGGCGATCGTCCGGGCCACGGTCGAGCTCGGGCTGCGGCTCAAGCTGCGCGTCGTCGCCGAAGGCGTGGAGAACCCCGACCAGCGCGCAGCCCTGGCCGCGCTGGGCTGCACCTCCGCGCAGGGCTTCCTGTTCCACCCGCCGCTGGCCGCCGAACGCCTGGCGGCCGTCCTGCGCGAGCGCCGCCAGGTGCAGCGCCGTCACCTGCGCGCCGAGGGCGCCGGGTAGTCCGTCCGTCACCGTGCGCATCGACGGTCCTCGGGGGTCGCGGACCGGTGCTAGGGTCTGCCCCAGCGATTCTTGAGCGGGGCCCGGGATGGCGATCATCGATGTGTCCGACCTGCGGCGGACGCTCCGGTCCCGCAGCGGCCTGCGCCGCACCGAGAAGGTCGTCGAGGCCGTGCGGGGCATCTCCTTCCAGGTGGAGCGCGGCGAGCTGTATGGCCTGCTCGGGCCCAACGGTGCCGGCAAGACCACCACGATCAAGATGCTCATCACGCTGCTGCTGCCGACCGGCGGGCGGATCGAGGTGCTCGGCCACGACGTGGTCGCCAGCCCGCGCGAGGTGCGCCGCCGCGTCGGTTACGTCTTCGGCGGCGACCGCGGGCTGTATGAGCGCCTGTCTGGCCTGGACAACCTGCGGTATTTCGCCGAGCTGTACGCGGTGCCGGCCCGCGAGCAGCGCGCCCGCATCGGCGAGCTGCTCGACCTCGTCGGCCTGACCGGCCGCGAAAAGGAGCGGGTCGAGGGCTACTCCCGCGGGATGCGCCAGCGGCTGCACATCGCCCGCGGCCTGCTGCACCGCCCCGAGGTCCTCTTCCTCGACGAGCCCAGCATCGGCATCGACCCCGTCGGCGCCCGCGAGCTGCGGCAGGCGGTGAAGGCCCTCATCGCGCAGGGCACCACGGTGCTGCTCACCACGCACTACATGTTCGAGGCCGACGAGCTGTGCGACCGCATCGCCGTGCTCGCCGGCGGCCGCATCGTCGCCGAGGGCACGCCCGAGCAGCTCAAGCAGAAGGTCAGTGTCGGCAACGTCGTGGCGGTGTCGGCGTTCGCGTGCACCGGGCTCGGCCTCGCCAACGCGGCGCTGTCGCTGCGGGTCCGCGAGGTGGCCGTCCTGCCCAACCTGGTCGTCGGCGTCCTGCTCGTCTTCGCCGGCGTCAACGTCCCGCTGTCGGAGCTGCCGGACTGGATGGCCGCCGTCGCCGCCTGGCTGCCGCTGACCCACGGCATCGCGGCGGCCCGCGAGGTCGCGGCCGGCGCGGGGCTGGCGTCGGTGCGCGACGACGTGCTCGCCGAGGCGGGTCTCGGCGTGCTGTACGTGGTGGTCGGCCTGGCCCTGCTCGCCTGGTTCGAGCGCGAGAGCCGCCGCAAGGCCACGCTCGACGTCGCCTGAAGTGCTTCGCCGGCTCCTCCACTTCGCTTCGGTCTCGTAGTGGAATGGAGCATTCCGTTCTGATAGACTGGTCGCAGTCACCGAGTTGAGGGAGTGTCTGATGAGCTCGAACACCTGGACCGTCCTGGACGAGTCGCACGCGGCGCTGCGGGCGGTGCTCGCCGGGCTGCGCCCGTCGGACCTGCTGCTGCCGACGCCGTGCGAGCTGTGGAACGTCACCCAGGTCCTCCAGCACGCCGCGGGCGACCAGCTCGGCTACGCCGCCGCGATCACCGGTGAGGGCTGGCCGACGTTCGACCCGTTCGCGCCGTCGGGCGAGCTGGACGGCGACGTCGACGCGTTCAAGGACTTCGTCGAGCGCACGATGCAGGCCTCCGCCGTGGCCTGGGCGACCGTCGCCGCCAACGCGACCGACGCGCCCACGCCGCTGCCGCAGGGCAAGATGGCCGGCTGGCTCGGCGCCGGGGCGGCCGGTCTGGACGCCGCCGTCCACGCGTGGGACGTCGCGGTCGCGACTCGACAGCCGTCGCCGCTGTCCGACGGCCTCGCCGAGCGGCTGCTGCCGGTGGCGCGCGAGATCGTCGAGCCGCTGCGGGCCTACGGCGCCTACGCCGCAGCCCTGCCGGCCGACGACGCCGGCCCGGCGGTGACCCTGCTGCGCTACCTCGGCCGCGCGGCCTGACCGCTCCGCAGTTGGGGGCCACCCACTCGGGCGGCCCCCTGCGTGGCTCCCCGACCGTGGGTGACCGCTCCGGTACCGTCTGCGGCATGCGCGGGGAGCGGACGATCGTCGCCGGCTTCGTCATCGGTGCGGTCGCGGTCGGGGCGTTCGTGGTCCTCGACCGGTATGAGAAATCCACCCAGTTCACGGACCTGCCCGGCGACGCGGACGTGCGCCTCGTCGGCAGGTTCACGCCGAAGCAGGTCGACCGCATCGCGTCCCTGCCCCAGGCCGCCGCCGTCGAGTGCGGCACCACCCTCTACGGCGTCACCGTCGTCACCTCCCGCGGCCTGCTCAACGGCGCGACGGTGCTGACCGCCGCCAGCCGGCCGGGCCTGCGCTGGTCGGCGGTGCGCTCGGGCACCTACCCGGCCTCCGACGCGCAGGTCCTCATCGACGAGCGCACCGCCGCCGCCCACGACATCCGCCTCGGCGAACGGACAACCCTGTCCCGCGGCCAGGCCGTCGTCAACGCCACCGTCGTCGGCATCGCGGGCCGCCCCGCGGACACCGCCGTCGGCCCGACCGCCCCGGTGTTCCTGCTCCCGTCAGGCGCGGTCGCCGCCCTGGACGGCGAGGCGTCCTGCGAGTCGGTGACGGTGGAGCTCCGCCGCCGCCGCGACGCGAGCACGTTCAGCAAGGCCGCCCACGACCTGCTGAATCCACCCCCCACCGTCATCTACGACGAGTCCCTCCGCGGCCACGTCTGACTCCCCGGCACCGCCCCTGCCGACCTCCGGCGTCGTGAACTTCTCAGCCCGCGGGGCCGCATCATCGCTGACCGGCCTCCGCAACCGGCCGCTGCTGCTCGGCCTCCGCAACGGGCTGCTGCTGCTCGGCCTCCGCAACGGGGCCGCTGGTCGGCCTCCGCGAGGGCCGCTGGTCGGTCTCAGTGACCCGGCCGCTGCTGGTCTCCCGCGACAGGCCGCTGCTGGCCGAGCTCAGATGCGCTGCAACGCCGACCGATGCGGGACGTGTACTTGCCGCTCGTCCGCCGGCGCCGGGCCGTGGCTCGCCATCACCGGCTCTGCATCAGTCCGTGTCAGCCGGGACGAGCTTGACGGCGTCGGCGCTGCACCACGCGGCCTGTCGCTGTGCGTGTTCCGTGCCGGCCGCTACGGCTGCCGGCGGGGGACCACCTCGGCGGCCACGTCCGACCAGGTCAGGGACAGGCCGGACGCGGCTCGGGTGGCCCGGATCTCCATCATCTCGCCGAGGATCACGGCGCGGTCGGCGACGACGGGGGTGTCGTCCAGCGAGTACGTGATCCGCTCGCTGACGAACACCGGCGTGCCCACGTCGGCGTGCAGGTGCCCGGCCAACTCCTCCTCCAGCACCGCGGGGCGGATCGTCTCGCTGGCCCTGGCGACGGCCACCCCGGCGTCGGCCAGCGTCAGGTACAGCGACGCCGTGGCGAAGTCGGCCGCCCGGATCCGGTTGCCGAACGGCTTGCGAACCCACGACACCTGGTGCACGGCCGGCCGCCCGGCGAACGCCCTGACCCGCTCGAGCCGCAGCGCCGGCGCCCCCAGTAAGACCGCGACCGGCGACGGAGGCCGGCGCAGCGCCTGGTCCAGCACCCGGGTCTGCACCTCGAGACCCTGCTCGCGCAGGTCGTCCGCGAGGTTGCGCAGCGGGCCCAGCCGGTACGCCAGGTGCGGCGGCGCCACATACGTGCCCTTCCCCGCCCGCTGCACGATCAGCCCCTCGTCGCTGAGGTGCCGCAGCGCCTGCCGGAGCGTCATCAGGGTCACGCCGTAGCTGTGGCTGAGGTCGCGCTGCCCGGGCAGCGCCGCACCAGGCGCATACTCCCCGGCGCGGATCTTCTCGGCCAGGTCGGCGGCGATGCTGCGATACCGCGGCTCGGCGTTGATGGCTCACCCTTCGTCCATGGCCTCCCGGATCGACCGGACATAGGCCCCGATCTCGGCCGGCGTGGCGCCGTCGAGCACCCGGCGCATGATCGCCGCGCCGATGACGACACCGTCGGCGAGGCGGGCTGCCTCGGCCGCCTGGGCCGGGGTGGAGATGCCGAATCCTAGCAACACCGGCAGGTCGCAGCGGCCGGCGAGCCGGCGCGCCAGGTCGGCGGCGGACGCGGCGAGGGTCTCGCGCTCGCCGGTCGTGCCCATGACCGTGACCGCATACACGAAGCCCCGGCTGCGCCGCGCGATCTCGCCGAGGCGCTCGTCCGGGGTGGCGGGCGACGCCAGCAGCACCAGATCCAGGTCCTGCTCTTCTGCCTTGGCACTTGCCTCGGCGCACTCCTCCAGCGGCAGGTCGGGGACGATCAGCCCGTCGAAACCGGCGTCGCGGAGGCTGCGGCAGAACGCGTCGTCGCGGACGAGGAGGTTGGCATACGTGCTGGCGACGAGCGGCGCGGCCCCGGCGACCTCCGGGATGCGGGCCAGGATGCCGCGCAGCGTCGCGCCCCGGGTGAGGGCCGCGTGGGTCGCCTCCTGGATCGTGGCGCCGTCGAGCGTCGGGTCGGAGAACGGCAGGCCGACCTCGATCGCGTCGGCACCGTTGTCGACGAGCGCCCGGAGGTGATCGGTCCACTCGGCGACGGCGCCGCCGGTGAGATACGGCATCAGGACCTTGTGGTCGGTCGGCAGCTTCACAGCAGCTCCTTCAGTGCGGAGATGTCCTTGTCGCCGCGGCCGGACAGGGTCAGCAGGACGGTCGAGCCGGCGGGCAGCGTGCCGTCGGCGGCGGCGCGGATCACCCACGCGACCGCGTGCGCGGACTCGAGCGCCGCCACGATCCCCTCGGTGCGGGCGAGCCGGACGACGGCGTCGACCACCTCGGCGTCGCTGACCGTCACATACCGGGCGCGGCCGAGGTCCCGCAGGTGCACGTGCTCGGGGCCGATGCCCGGATAGTCGAGCCCCGCGGCGATCGAGTGGGCCTCCAGGACCTGGCCGTCGTCGTCCTGCAGGAACATCGACCGCACCCCGTGCAGCACGCCGAGGCTGCCGCGGGTCGCGCCGGCGCCGCCCTCGGCCTCGACCCCGACCAGCTTCGCCGTGGTGTCGACGAACCCGGCGAAGGTCCCGGCCGCGTTGGACCCGCCGCCGACGCACGCCACGACGTGGTCGGGCACCGCCGCGGGCAGCGCGGTGGCGCACTGCTGGCGCGCCTCGTCGCCGATGACCCGCTGGAACTCGCGCACCATCCACGGATAGGGCATCGGGCCGAGCACGGATCCCATGCAGTAGTAGCTGTCGGCGGTCGAGCCGACCCAGTGCCGCATCGCCTCGCTGGTGGCGTCCTTCAACGTCCTCGCGCCGGTGCGGACGGGCACGACCTCGGCACCGAGCATCCGCATCCGGAACACGTTGAGCGCCTGCCGCTCGATGTCGCGCTCGCCCATGAACACGGTCGCCGCCATGCCGAACATCGCCGCCGCGGTCGCCGTCGCCACCCCGTGCTGCCCGGCGCCCGTCTCGGCGATCAGCCGCTTGTGCCCCATCCTGCTCGCGAGCAGCGCCTGGCCGATCACGTTGTTGATTTTGTGTGAGCCCGTGTGGGTGAGGTCCTCCCGCTTGAGCAGCAGCGTCACGCCGAGCTCGGCGGACAGCCGCACCGCGGGGGTCAGCGGCGTCGGCCGCCCGGCGTGCGTGGCGAGCAGGCCGGCCAATTGGTGCCGGAACGCGGGGTCGGCCCATGCCTCCCGGAACGCCTCCTCGACCCGCCGGCAGGCGGGGATCAGGGACTCGGGGACGTAACGCCCGCCATAGTCCCCGAACCTGCCCAGCGGTCCCGGGTCGTCCATCAGCCGGACGCGCGACGGCGTGCGGCTCGGCCGGATCAGCAGATCGCCCATGCCCACTCCCAGAGTTCTAGAACAGTTGCAACAGTTCTAGAACAGTGACAGACTCCGTGACGGAAGTCAACGCGGCCGGGGTCGCGGGGCGGACGCCACATGGCGTAGCGTCCTGCGTCGATCGACCAGGACGGGGGAAACCATGGACGCATCGACCGTCAGCGTGCCGCCACGCGTGGCCGCGCTCGCGGAGCGGCAGCAGCTCGGCGCGCACGTCGCCATGCACAAGGGCGACCACCCGGTGGTGGAGTGCGCCACCGGCCTCGTCATCTCGGCGATCCTGTTCGGTGCCGCCGCCCTCGTCAGCTGGATCGTCTCGTCCATCGAGTTCCTCCAGGTGAAGGCGCTCGCCCTGATCGTCGTGCTGCTGGCGATCGCCGGCCTGGCCGCGGCGGGCTATGCCTTCTACCGGCTCTTCGGCGCCTACGTCGTCGTCCACCACTACGAGCACGGCCTGGTGTGGAGCCGCAACCGCAGCGTCGACGCCGCCCCGTTCTCGTGGATCGACGAGATGTACGTCACCCGCAAGGACGACAAGATCACCGCAGCCGGCCTGGTCACGCTCGACGGCCGCGCGGTGGACATCACCGGCGCCGACAAGGCGGACTACAAGGCGTTCGTCGAGCGGCTCGAGGCGGAGCTCGTCGCCCGCCGGTGCCAGATCCGGCCGGCACGACGGGAGGTCGGCCGCGGCCCGGCCGGCGTCGGCCTCAGCGACCGCGCCATCGCGGTCCTCGCCGTCATCGTCGGCGGTCTTCTCGTCGCCGCCATCGCCGTCCCGCTGTCCCGGGCCGGGCTGCCCGGTGCGATGGCGGCGGTCATCGGCTTCCTCGTCATCGGCGTCACCGTCGGCCTGCTCGGGACCCGCTTCGACGGCCGGATCGCCGTCGTCGGCGCGATCTTCGCCGCCATCGGCGGTCTCGTCACGATGATCGCCGTAGCCGCCCTGATCCCGCAGGTCAACAAGTACGTGACGGCGACCGTGGTCCTCGCCCTGGAGATGGGCGTCCTGTCGGTGGTGCTCAATGCGTACCGGCGCCTGCCGGCACTGCGCCCGACCCGCGCCCGGCAGCGGCTGGCCTCCCAGCGCGGCTGGGAGTTCCTGCCCTCGCTCGCCGTGCCCGTCCCCGGCCCGCAGACCGGCCGCGCCGTCATCGGCGTCCAGGAGCACGCCCAGTCCGTCGACCTGTATGACGTGCTCAGGGGCACCGTCGACGGCGTGCCGGTGCTCGTCGGCGACCGGTACCGGCGCAAACCCCGCCGCTCCGACCCGGTGCAGACCATCTGGATGGTGCCGCTGCCCACCCCGGTGCCGTATCTGTCGCACACCGCCTTCGACCAGGCCGGCCAGGTCGCCCCCGGCGCGCCGGACCCCGCCCTCGCGGGCCTCTTCGCCGGCCGCGTCCCGGTCCCCGAGCTGTTCATGGCCGTCCCGCCGTGGTGGATCGAGGGGCAGTACCTGCTGTGCGAGGGCTCCGGCGACCTGGACGTCGTCGTCGCCTGGTCCACCCGCCTGACCCGCGCCGTCGCCGCCATGCCCTGGGACGCCGTCCGCGCCGCCATCCCCAACGGCCACCGCGCCTGAGCCCCGCCCGCATTGCACGGCCTGCCGTCGTCCGGACCGGGTCGACGACCCGGTGGAGGGGGCCTGCGCGCAGCGTCTTGTCGGTGATCTCGCCGGTGGGAGCCCCGCGTTTCACCGGCCTCGCTGGCTGACCGTCACCCAATGGGCGCGGCACCGCGCCATTGGTGAGCCATGCGGCGGTGGCCTCGGCCCTGGCCACCCCGATGGGGGTTGTCCGGCGCTGCGCGCGGTTGCGTGGTCGCTCGCGTGATCTGGATCGGGTGCGGGTCAGGGCTGCTGATGGAGGCGGGCGAGGTCGACGCCGTCGTCCCCGGCCGCATCGGGGAAGCCCGCGTCGCCGTGCACGGCGAGCACTGTGTCCTCGGTCAGGTTCGACCGTCCACTGTGGCGGAACGACTCCGTCCCGGCCACCGCGGCAGCCGCGAAGTGCGGCCCTCCAGCGGCCTCGTTGAGTGCTTGCGGCAGGTAGTGCCAAGCGTCTTTCGAAAACTATGGTGGATTCTGTTTGATTAGTGGGCGCATGTGAGCTATTCCGTTCGGGAATGTTTCATGTTACGTTCCCGGAACCTGGGCCCTACCCAAGCCCGTCGATGCCCGCCACAACGCTCGCTGCCAGCGCGCGGCCGATCGCCAACCGGCCGCGGGCCGGTTCCGCGTGCTCTTTCCCGCCAGAAGGAGTTCGATGCGCCATCTCCTCGCCCGCACACTGGCCGTCCTGACCGTCGTCGCCGGGGGGCTGGTGGCGTCGGGTGCGCCGGCCTCGGCCGTCGTGCCGAAGACGCCGCCGCTGACGACGCCGTGGACCAGCCAGGTGTCCACGACGAACCCGCTGCCCGAGTACCCGCGGCCGCAGATGACCCGCAACGAGTGGCAGTCGCTCAACGGGGAGTGGGAGTTCCTGAACCCCGCCACCGACGGCGCCGGCAACGTGAACCGCTACGCGGCGCCGCCGCTGGGGCAGACGCTGCCGGAGCGGATCCTGGTGCCGTTCCCGGTCGAGTCGGCGCTGTCCGGCATCATGCGCAACGACAACCGTGACCTGATGTTCTACCGGCGGACGTTCACCGTGCCGGCCGGGTGGAACGGGCGGCGCGTCCAGCTGCACTTCGGCGCCGTGGACTACGAGGCCACCGTGTGGGTCAACGGGGTGCAGGTCACCACCCACAAGGGCGGCTACGACCGGTTCGAGGTCGACATCACGCCGCAGCTCAACGGCGGTAACAACGAGATCGTCGTGCGGGTGTACGACCCGACCGACGGCCGCGGCGAGAAGCAGCCGATCGGCAAGCAGACCAACAGCCCGAGCGGCATCTTCTACACGCCGACGTCCGGGATCTGGCAGACGGTGTGGCTGGAGCCGACGCCGGTGTCGTCGATCTACTCCGTCGACATCTACGCCAACCTGGCCAACAACACCGCGCGGGTCAGGGTCTTCACCCGCGGCAACGTCACGGGGCACACCGTCTTCGCCGAGGCGATGAACGGCACGACCGTCGTCGGCAGCGTGACCGGCGGGTTCACCGAGTTCAGCGTGCCGGTGCCGAACGCGCGCCGGTGGTCGCCGGACGACCCGTTCCTGTACAACCTGCGGGTCTCGCTGCGCAACAGCGCCGGCGCGACCGTGGACCAGGTCGTGAGCTACTTCGGGATGCGGGAGATCGGCAAGAAGCTGGTCAACGGCGTGCTCCGCCCGACCCTCAACGGCGAGTTCATCTTCCAGGCCGGCACGCTCGACCAGGGCTTCTGGCCCGACGGGCTCTACACCGCGCCGACCGACGCCGCGCTCGCCTCCGACCTGCAGAAGCACAAGGACCTCGGGTTCAACATGGTCCGCAAGCACATCAAGGTCGAGCCCGCGCGCTGGTACTACCACGCCGACCGCCTGGGCCTGCTGGTGTGGCAGGACATCCCGTCGACGCAGGCGTTCGACGCGAACCGGACGCCGGCGCAGATCGCCGAGCTGGAGTCCGAGGCGCGCGAGATCATCGACGAGCACCGGTTCTCGCCGGCGGTCGTCACCTATGTGCCGTTCAACGAGGGCTGGGGCGAGTGGAACCTCGCCGACACCCAGCGGATCACCACGGACCTGAAGAACTACGACCCGACCCGCCTGGTGAACCCGCACAGCGGCTACAACTGCTGCGCGTCCAAGGGCGACCCCGGCACCGGCGACATCATCGACTGGCACATCTACACCGGTCCTGACGCCCCGCTGCCGTCATCGACCCGCGTCTCGGTCCTCGGCGAGTTCGGCGGGATCGGCCTGCGCACGCCCGGGCACGAGTGGAGCCCGGACGGGCAGTTCTTCGCGTACGAGCAGGTGTTCAGCAACGCGCAGCTCAACGACCGGTTCACCGGCATGATCCGCGACACGCAGGCGCTCATGACGACGCGGGGCCTGTCGGCGTACGTGTACACCGAGATCACCGACGTCGAGGGCGAGTACAACGGGCTGCTCACCTACGACCGGCGGATCCAGAAGGTCGACACCAACCTGGTCCGCGCCGCGAACACCAGCCTCATCAACGCGTCGAAGAACCTGAACGCGGCCGTGCCGATGACCCTCGGGCACGTCAGGTCGTTCCAGGTGACCACGGCCGGGCTGACGAACCGCTACCTGCGGCACTCGAACAGCTTCGCCCGCACCGACGTGCTCAGCTCGGCGAGCGCCGACGGGGCGCGGCAGGACGCGTCGTTCCGCACGGTGGCCGGCCTGGCCGACCCGCGGTGCTACTCGTTCGAGTCCGTGAACTTCCCCGGCCAGTACCTGCGGCACGCCAACCTCCGCGTCCGCATCGACCCCAACACGGGCGGCAGCTTCGCCGCGGACGCGACCTGGTGCAGCCGGCCCGGGCTGGCGGCGGGCGGCACGTCGTTCGAGTCGTACAACTTCCCCGGCTCGTACATGCGCCACTACGCCGACAACGTCTACCTGGCGCGCAGCGGCGGCGCCAACGCATGGGACACCGCGTCCGGCTTCGCCGCCGACGCGACCTGGAACACGGCGAACCCGGCGCTGTGGCGCAGCTCGGTGCAGCTGCAGACCGATGTGCGCAAGTCGCTGCAGGTCACCACGTGGGGCTTCACCGACCGCTACCTGCGGCACTCGGACAGCCTCGCCTACACCGAGATCGTGAACGGCGGCAGCAGCGCCCTGCTGAAGGCCGACGCCACGTACACGGTGCGGCGCGGCCTGGCCGACTCGTCGTGCTACTCGTTCGAGTCGGTGAACTTCCCCGGCCAGTTCCTGCGGCACGCCGACAGCCGGGTCCGCAACTCGGTGAACGACGGCTCGGCGCTGTTCTTCGCCGACGCCACGTTCTGCGCCCGTCCGGGCATCGGCGGCGCCGGCGTCACGTTCGAGTCGATCAACATCCCCGGCTCGTACCTGCGGCACTTCGAGTCGCAGGTGTACATCTCCGCCGGCAACGGCACCGGGTTCCAGCGGCCGCAGGCGCTCAGCGCCGACAGCAGCTGGAACCTGGCCGCACCGTGGGCCCCGTGACGCCCTAGGCGTTGAGGCCTGCGATGGTGGCGGAGAGGGCGGCGTCCTTCTCCGCCACCATCGCGCGCAGCGACTCCTGGAAGTCACGGACCTTCGCCAGCAGCTCGGGGTCGCCGACGGCGAGGATGCGGGCGGCCATCAGCCCGGCGTTGCGGGCGCCACCGATCGCCATGGTGGCGACGGGGATGCCGGCCGGCATCTGCACGATCGACATCAACGAGTCCATGCCGTCGAGGTATTTCAGCGGTACCGGCACCCCGATGACCGGCAGGGGAGTGGCGGAGGCGACCATGCCCGGCAGGTGCGCCGCGCCGCCGGCCCCGGCGATGATGACCTTCAGCCCGCGGGCGACGGCCTCGCCGGCGTAGTCGAGCATCAGGTGCGGCGTGCGGTGGGCGGAGACGACCCGTACCTCATAGGACACGCCGAACTCGTCCAGTGCCTCGGCGGCGAGCCGCATCACGGGCCAGTCGGAGTCGCTGCCCATGATGATGCCGACGTCGGTCAATGCACATACCCTTCTTCGAGGATCCGGGCGGCCCGGGCGGCGCGCCGGCGGCAGTCTTCCATGTCGTCGCCGAGGACCGTCACGTGGCCGATCTTGCGCCCGGGCCGGACCTGCTTGCCGTACAGGTGGACCTTTGCGCCGGGCTCCTCGGCGAACAGGTGGTGCAGCCGCTCGTCGATCGGCATCCCGCCGGGCGCGCCGCCGAGCACGTTGGCCATCACGACCGCGGGGGCGGTGAGCCTGGTGTCGCCCATCGGGTAGTCGAGCACGGCCCGCAGGTGCTGCTCGAACTGCGAGGTCCTGGCGCCCTCGATCGTCCAGTGCGCGGAGTTGTGCGGGCGCATCGCCAGCTCGTTGACCAGGATCTTCCCGGTCGTCGTCTCGAACAGCTCCACGGCGAGCACACCGACCACCCCGAGCCGGGTGGCGATGTCGATGGCGAGCCGCTGAGCCTCGACCGCCACGTCCTCGTCGAGCCCGGGCGCCGGCGCGAGCACCTCGACGCAGATGCCGTCCTGCTGCACGGTCTCGACGACCGGGTAGGCGGCCACCTGGCCGAGTGGCGACCTGGCGACGACGGCGGCGAGCTCCCGCTTGAGCTGGACGCGTTCCTCGCCGATCAGCCCCTTCACGTCCGGGATGTCGGCGACCGAGTGGGCGACGAAGACGCCGCGGCCGTCGTAGCCACCCGTGGCGGTCTTGACGATGATCGGCCAGCCGACCTCGTCGCCGAACTGCTGGAGGTCGCCGTCCGTCCAGCGGGGCACGGGGAAGCCGAGCTCCGCGAGGTGGGCGCGCATGTCGCGCTTGTTCTGCGCGTACCGGAGGGCGTCGGCCCCCGGCAGCAGCGTGACGCCCTCCGCGGCGAGCGTGCGGATCAGGTCGCCGGGCACGTGCTCGTGGTCGAAGGTGACCACGTCGCACCCCTTCGCGAACGCCCGCACCGCGTCGATGTCATCGTGCCGGCCGATGACGACGTCGGCGGCGACGAGCGCGGCCCCGTCGTCGGCGGAGACGGCGAGCACCCGGAGCGACTGTCCGAGGGCGATGGCGGCCTGGTGGGTCATGCGGGCCAGCTGGCCGCCGCCCACCATGCCCACGACGGGGAGTCCGGTTCGCGAGTCCATAGGCTGGTGAGCCTAGCGTTTTCCGGTCGCGGCACCCGAGTCCCGGGCGCCGCGACCGGCACGGATCACACCGGCGGGCCCTCCCGGCGGTGCCCGGCGCGGATCACACCGACGGGCCCTGCTTGCGGAGCTCGTCGACCTGGGTCATGGCCTGGCGGAGCTCGGCCAGCCACGACTCGGCGTGCTGGCCGACGAGGGCGACGCACCAGGCCAGCGCCTCCGAGCGGGACCGGGCCACGCCGGAGTCCACGAGGGTGTCCAGGACCTGCCGCTCGGCCTGCCGCAGCCGGGTCATGACCGGCGCGGAGAACGTGGTGAACAGCTCCCGGGTCTCGCCGACCCGCACGCCCCACGCGACCTTGCGCTGGTAGCGCCGCTCCAGCTGCTGGGCGATGCCGATCCGCTGGTCGCGGGTGGTCTCCCGGAACCCGGCGATGCGGCCCTGATCGGCGGCGGACCGGTCGGCGTCGGTCGCGTCGTCGGGGAGGGGCGGGTCGCTGAGCCGGCCGACGATGGTGATCTCGTCGCGGTCGATGGTGATCTCGGCGGGTCCGGTGAACCAGCCGTCGGGCAGCGCGCCGCCGATCCAGGCGGGCGCGTCGGTGGCGGGCGGGGGCTCGCTGCGCGGACCGCCGCCGCGGCCCCATTCTCCTCTTCGCATCTGCTTACTCCCTTACTCACTTGCTCCTGCAACGCTGATTACATGATTACACCGTTACGAGGGCGTGCCAAAGGAGGGCGTGTTCGCCCAGAGGGGAAACGGCGCTCCTAGCCGAGGCCTGAGACCAGGTCCTCCAGCTCGGTGACCGGCGCGTCGCAGACGAAGCCGCGGCAGATGTACGCCGTGGGCCGGCCGTCCCGCAGGATCCGGCTCTCCAGCAGCGGCACCCCCGGCGTGTCCGGCGGGCCGGCGACGACCACCGCGCCGGGCGGGGCGTGCCACCAGGCGGCGGTGACGAGCGGGTCGTGGCGGTCCTGGGTGGCGATCGCGATCTCGTACGGGCCGGACAGCAGCGCCTCGCCGACCGCGCACGCGTAACCGGTGAACCGGCCGTGGGTGGCCGCCACCATGGCGACCGTGGCCAGGGCGCGCTCCGCCGCCTCCCGCTTCGCGACGTCCGCCGTCAGCGCCGAGTAGGCGACGAGCGCCGCCGCGATCGCCGACAGGCCGGACGGCGTCGCGTTGTCGGTCACGTCGGCGGGGCGGCTGACCAGCTGCTCCGCGTCGTCGGCAGTGTCGAAGAAGCCGCCGGCCGGGTCGGCGAACCGCTCCAGGGCCACGTCGAGGAGCCGGCCCGCGAGGGTCAGCCACTCGCCGTCGCCGGTCGCCTGGTGCACCGCGCAGAACGCCTCCGCGACGGCGCCGTAGTCCTCCAGGACGCCGGCCGGAGCGCCGGCGACGCCGTCGCGGGACACCCGCCGCAGGCGGCCGTCGACGAGGTGGGTCTCCGCCAGATACCGCGCGGTGTCCACGGCGAGCTGGACGGCCTGCTGGTCGCCGTACACCTGGCCGAACTCGATCAGCGCGGTGATGGCCAGCCCGTTCCACGCCGCGACGATCTTGCCGTCGCGGCTGGGCTGCGGCCGGGCGTCCCTGGCCTCCAGCAGGCGCCGCTTGATGTCGAGCCAGCGCTCCAGGTTGAGCGGGTCCTCCGGCAGCTGCAGCACCGACGCGCCGTGCTCGAACGTGCCGTCGGCGGTCACCTCCAGCAGGTAGCGCGCCCACGCGCCGTCGATCTCGCCGAGCACCTCGTCGATCTGCTTCGGTGTCCACACGTACGTGAGGCCCTCGACGCCGTCCGTGTCGGCGTCCAGCGCCGAGATGAACCCGTGGCCGTCGTGCAGGTCGCGGCGCAGGAAGTCGGCGACCTCCCCGGCCACCCGCCGCGCGGTGCCGCCGCCGGCGATGCGGTCGAGCTGCACATACGTCCGCAGCAGCAGCGCGTTGTCATAGAGCATCTTCTCGAAGTGCGGCACCGTCCACGTCTCGTCCACCGAGTACCGCGCGAAGCCGCCGGCGAGCTGGTCATACATCCCGCCCCGGGCCATCCGCTCGGCCGTGTACCGCACGATGCCCAGCACCTCGTCGTCGTGGGTGCGCTGGTAGTGCCGCAGCAGGAACAGCAGGTTCATGTGCGGGGGGAACTTGGGCGCCCCGCCGAACCCGCCGTGCTCCTTGTCGTAGGCCTTCACGAGGCTCTGCGCGGCCGCGTCGAGGACGCCCTCGTGCATCGGGCCGGCGGGTGGCTTCGCGGCGACCTGCCTGATCGCGTCGACCACCGCCGCGCTCTGCTGGAGCACCGCGTCGCGCTGGGTCCGCCAGGCGTCCGACACGGCGTGGACGAGCCGCTGGAACGCGTCCCGCGGGAAGTAGGTGCCGCAGTAGAACGGCTCCCCGTCGGGCGTGGCGAACACCGTCATCGGCCAGCCGCCCTGCCCGGTCATCGCCTGCGTCGCCGTCATGTACACCGCGTCGACGTCCGGCCGCTCCTCCCGGTCCACCTTCACCGGCACCGTCAACTCGTTGACCAGCGCAGCGACGCCCTCGTGCTCGAACGACTCGTGCGCCATCACATGACACCAGTGGCAGGCCGCGTAGCCGACGGAGATGAGCACGGGAACGTCCCGGCGTCGTGCCTCCTCGAACGCCTCAGGTGACCACTGCCACCAGTCGACCGGGTTGTCCTTGTGCTGCTGCAGATACGGCGAGGTCGCGTCGGCGAGACGGTTGGCCATGCCTCAACCCTACGATCCGACCGCGCGGAGCCGCGGCCGCGCCGGGTGTACGGTGAGCCTGGAAGGTCCGGCCACGTTCATCCCCAGGCGCCGAGCCCACCGACGAAAGGTGGGCGCGCGGTGACCACGTCCTTCGGGCTGCTCAGCACGTATCCGCCGACCCAGAGCGGCGTTGCCGCGTTCGCCGGTGCGCTCAGCACCGCGCTGGCCGCCACGCCCGGCGTCGAGTGGGTCGAGGTCGTCCGGGCCGTCGACTCGCCGACCTTCACCGACCGGCCCGAGGTGGTCGCGCACCTCCTCGCGGGCGCCGACGGCGCGGCCGAGGTGGCCGCCGCCGCGCTCGACCGGCACGACGCCGTCGTCGTCAACCACGACTACGGCATCTTCGGCGGCAGCGACGGCGACACGGTGCTCGAGGTGCTGCGCCGGCTCCGGGCGCCCAGCATCGTCGTGCTGCACACAGTGCTGCGCCGGCCGAGCCAGCACCAGCGGTGGGTGCTGGAGACGGTGGCGTCCCTCGCCGGCGCCGTCGTCGTGACCACCGAGGCGGCCCGGGCCCGCCTGCACGAGACCTGCACCGTCGACCCGGCGAAGGTCCACCTGGTGCCGCACGGCGCCCTGGTGCGGCCGGCGATCCGCACGGTCAGCTCGTCGGGTGAGCCGATGGTGCTCACGTGGGGGCTGCTCGCGCCGGGCAAGGGCGTCGAGTGGGCGATCGCCGGGATGCGGGAGGTACGGCACCTGTCGCCGCGCCCCCGGCTCGTGATCTCCGGCCAGACCCACCCCAAGGTCCTCGCGGAGGAGGGCGAGTCCTACCGGCTGGGCCTCTACAAGAAGGTCCGTGCCTTCGGTGTGGCGGAGCTCGTCCGGTTCGAGCGCTCGTACGCCGACCCGGCGGTGCTCGCCCGCCTGGTCGACCGCGCCGACGTCGTCGTCCTGCCCTACGACTCGACCGAGCAGGTGTCCTCCGGGGTGCTGCACGAGGCGGTCGCGGCCGGCAAGCCCGTCGTCGCGACCTCGTTCCCGCACGCCGTGGATCTGCTCGGCTCCGGCGCGGGCCTGCTCGTGCCGCACCGCGACGGCGCCGCCGTCGGTGCCGCGCTCAAGCGCGTCCTCACCGACCCCGACCTGGCCGCCGGCATGCGGGCCGAAGGGCTGCGCCGCACCGCCGGCGCCGACTGGGCCAGCGTCGCCACCCGCTACACCGCGCTGGCCGCCGCCCTGATCGGCAGCTCTCGTCGATGACCGTCACGGCGCCGGGCTCGACTGTGACGCCGCACACGCCGGCCGGGGTCCCGCCGTGGTCGGTCGCGAACAGGAACGGCCGCCCTGATCGTCAGCTCTCGTTGATGACCGTCACGGCGCCGGGCTCGACTGTGACGCCGCACACGCCGGCCGGGGTCCCGCCGTGGTCGGTCGCGAACAGGAACGGCCGCCCTGATCGTCAGCTCTCGTTGATGACCGTCACGGCGCCGGGCTCGACTGTGACGCCGCACACGCCGGCCGGGGTCCCGCCGTGGTTGATCGCGAACAGGAACGGCGGCCGGCGCACCACCTCGACGGTGTCCGGGAGATCCGGCGGGGGTCGCAGCCCCGCTCCGTCGTACACCTGCCACAGCAGCGGGCCGAGATCCGCCGGGCGGGTGGAGACATACCAGGCGACGCCCCGCCCGTGCCGGTGGCGGGTGACGGCCGGGCCGCCCGGCGCCGGTCCGTCCACATAGGACAGAACGGTCTCCGCGCCCGCGAGGACCACGTGCTCGGCCCAGACGTCGGCGGTGGATCCGTCGCTGAGGGTGACCCGCTCGCCGGCGCGCAGGGGCAGGAACTCCTCGACGGTGACGCCGAGCAGGTCGCGCAGCGCGCCCGGGTAGGGGCCGTCGGGCACGGTGTCGTTGGTGTCGACGATGCCGGAGAAGTACGACACGACGAGCGTCCCGCCGCCGGACACGTACCGGTCGAGGTTCGCCGCGGCGGCCGGGGTCGTCAGGTACAGCGACGGCACCACGACCAGCGGATACCGCTCCAGGTCGGCCGACGGGTGCACGAAGTCGACGGTCAGGTGGTCGCGCCACAGCCGCCCGTAGTAGGCCTCGACCCGCTCACGGAACGCGAGGTCCACCGACGGCCGCCACTCCAGCTCGAGCGCCCACCACGACTCCCAGTCCCAGACGACGGCGACGTCCGCCGCGACCCGGGTGCCGCGCACCGCGCCCAGGCCGGCGAGCCGCTCGCCGAGCTCGGTGACCTCGCGCCAGATCCTGGTGCCGGTGCCGCCCTGCGGCAGCATCGCGGAGTGGAACTTCTCGGCACCCGACCGCGACGCCCGCCACTGGAAGAACAGCACCCCGTCGGCGCCGCGGGCGACGTGGGCCAGGCTGTTGCGGGCCAGCTCGCCGGGGCGCTTCGCGATGTTGCGCGGCTGCCAGTTGACGGCGCCGGTCGAGTGCTCCATGAGCAGCCACGGCGCGCCGCCGGCGAGCCCGCGGGTGAGGTCCGCACACATGGCCAGCTCGACGTGCCGGTCGTCCCGCTCGGCGGTCAGGTAGTGATCGTTGGCGACGACGTCGACCTCACGCGCCCACTTCCAGTAGTCCAGCCACTTGCAGTTGGCGATCATGAAGTTGGTGGTGACCGGGACGCCGGGGGAGTGCTGCTTCAGCGCGTCGCGCTCCCGCCGGTAGTTGGCGAGGTGCGTGTCGGAGCAGAACCGCAGGAAGTCCAGCTGCTGGGCGGGGTTGACGGCGGTCGGCGCGAGCCGCGGCAGGTCGATCTCCTCCCAGTCGCCATACCGCTGACCCCAGAAGGCGGTGCCCCACGCGGCGTTCAGCGCGGGCAGGTCGCCGTGCCGGTCGCGCAGCCACCCGCGGAACGCCGCCGCGCACGTGTCGCAGTAGCAGTGGGCGTTGACCCCGGCATACTCGTTGTGGACGTGCCACAGCGCGAGCGCCGGATGCCCGCCAAAGCGCCGGGCGAGCTGCTCGGCGATCGCCCGCGACGCCCGCGCGTAGTCGGGGGAGCTGGGGCAGAAGCTCTGCCGGCCGCCCTGCCCCAGCACGTGCCCGGCCCGGTCGACGAGCCGCGCGCCCGGGTGCCGCCGGATGAACCACGGCGGCGGCACGGCGGTCGGCGTCCCCAGGTCGACCCGGATCCCGGCGCCGTGCAGCAGGTCCAGCACCCGGTCGAGCCACTCGAACGTGTGCCGCCCCTCGGCCGGCTCGACCAGCGCCCAGCTGAACATGCCGACGCTGACGAGGTTGACCCCGGCGGCCCGCATCAGCTCGACGTCCTGCGCCCAGACCTCCTCGGGCCACTGCTCAGGCGTGTAGTCGCCCCCGTACGCGAGCATCTAACTTTCCAGGATCCTCGCCAGGGCGTCGAGGTCGGCCTGGACCGCCGCGCAGTCCCGGTCGAACTCCTCGTCCGTCATGCCCGGCTGCCGGCGCACGCTGAACACGACCTCGCTGCCCGCCCCGTTGGCGGTGACCCGCATCGGGTTGTAGAACGTCTCGCCGGACGGCACCGTCACGTGGTGGTCCATGACGCCGAACGGGTTGTCCGGCGCCCAGTCCAGCAGGATCCGCCCCATGTCCGAGTCGGCGACCCACTGCCCGTCGACCCACTCGACGGACTTCAGCAGACCCGGCGCCCAGGCGGGCAGGTTCGCCGGGTTCGACGCGTATGCGTAGACGTCCCCTGCCGATCGGTTGATGCTGCGGCTGACGTGTCGGGACTCCATCATGGGTCTGATTCTGCCCGGCGGGTACGACAATTTCGGCCCCGCCGGGCAGATGTCAGCGGCGGTTGCGCTGCCCCGGGGTGATGTAGTCGACCCAGACGACGTCGCCGCTGTCCAGCCGCAGGGTCACCGCCGCGTCGTCGGGCACCGGCACCGGGATCGTGACCGTCGCCCACGCGGTGGCGCTGCCCTGGTTCGGCAGCCGCAGCGTGCACCTGGCGGCGCCGTTGACGAGCACCGTCAGCTGCACGTTGCCGGTGACGGTGGCGTACCGCAGGTCGATGGACGGGCCGCGACCGACGTGGTCGAAGGCGATCGACGCGCCGTTGGCGTACACCAGGGCGGTCCTGTCGTTGGAGGCGGTCGGGTCGGCGACGGCGATGCCGGTCGACCCGCCCTGCGGCAGGTCCGCGTACTCGCCCTCGGAGCGGCCGGGGCCGGAGAAGTCCGGCGGCTCGAAGCCGCGGACGCGGTCCGGGCCGTGGACGTAGAGGCGCTTGGCGATCTCGGCCCGGAAACGGCGCAGGATCAGCGGGTTCGCCTGGATCCTGCTGTCTCCCCAGTAGCCGTTGGCGCAGGCGCCGGGCTGGCAGTTCCACATCGACTGGCTCGCCCAGTCGGTGTTGATGTACGCGACGCCGCGGACGATGTCGCGGTTGCGCTCGATGAACCGGAAGTACGGCGCGTACCAGGTGTCCCAGATCTGCTCGGCGGTGACCGGCACGGTCGCCCGCGGCCCGCCGGTGGCCGGGTCGACGAAGATGCAGCCGGCGGTCAGGTTGCCGAGGTCGAACCCCTGCGGCGCGGACTCGGCGACGAACACCGGCTTGCGGTGCTTGCGGGCGAAGTTCAGCAGCGACTCCTGCACCGCGAGCGGCGTCGCGGCCACGTTGCCCGGCGTCTCGCAGGCCCACTGGTAGCGGTCGAAGCGCTCGCCGTAGAAGTGCGACAGCCCGGCCCAGTCGACGTACTCGTCGCCCGGGTACCACTGCTCCCAGTGCCCGGCGGCGGTCGGCGCGTAGGGCGCCTGCTCGACCCGCGGCCACGCCGCCGACTGCCACACCGTCGCGATCCGCCGCGCCCCGAGCCGGTCGATGCGCCGCGCGATGTACCGGAACGCCTCCTTGTACAGCTCCGGGTCGTAGGCGTTCCACGCGCCGTCGAACTCGTAGCCGATCCGCAGGAACACGTCCCGTCCGGTCCGGTCGAAGTACGTGATGAACTCGTCGAGCCACTTGCGGTACCGCGCGACGGTCGCCTGGTCGGCGGTGCCGGCGAGCGCCTTCAGCGGCGTCTGCGACGGGTCCGACAGGAACAACCCGACCGCGATCCCGCCGCCGTACGTGTTGAGCGTGGCCGGGAAGTCGTTGTCGCCGGCGCCGTAGTTGGTCGGCTGGAACATCCCGCTCATCGGCGCCCCGACGAGGTTCGTGTAGAGCGTGACGCCCGCGGGCACCGGGAACCCGCGGTCGGTGTCCAGCACCGCCGTGTCGAAGTCCGCCAGGGTGCTGCTGTCCTGCCCGAGGTAGAACAGCACCCTGTCGCCGGACGGCAGGTTCACCGCCGACAGCGGCCGGCGCCGGTCCCCGCCGCCGTCGGTCGCCTGCGCGGTCCCGGCGGAGCTGAGCACGACGGCCACCGCCGCCAGCGTCGCGGCCAAACGGCCCAGTCTTCTGTGCAAGGGAGTCCTCCCAGGGTGGGGTGTGGCCGCGACCGTAGGTCGCACCCCCGGGGAAACCCCAGGCCTTTCGAAAGGTTTACGGCAGGTCGGCGGAGAGCGTCTTGAAGTACCGCTGCGCCGACCACGCCTCGCGGTCGCCGATGACGTACAGGCGGCGCTTGGCCCTGCTGACGGCGACATTGAGCAGGTTGGGGCGGCTCGCGGCCCACCGGCGGGCGCCGGGGCGGGCGGGGTTGCCGCCGAGCACGAGGATCACCACGTCGGCCTGCTTGCCCTGGGCGGTGTGCACGGTGCCCGCGGTCAGCCCCGGGAACCGCCGGGCCCGGGCGGCGACCTGCCGGGCGATGTCCCGGAACGGGGCGATGACCATCACCTCGGACATGTCGACGCCGACCTCGTCGAGCACGCCGAGGACCAGGTCCAGCCGGCGGCCCTCGTCCGGGATCCAGTGGCCTTGCGCGTCGGCACCGGCGACGTCGATCCACTTGGATTCGGGCAGGGTCGGGAACTCGGCGGCGAACCGGTCGCGGGCCGCGGTCCCGGTACCGTCGATCATCAGCCCGTCGTACGCGATGGCGTTGACGATGTCGAACATCGGCCGGTCGCAGCGGCGGTGCACGGTGAGCGGGACGCCGACCCAGATCTCGTCGTCGCCGTCGGCGGGCAGGCTGGTGCCCAGCGGCGTGAGACGGTCGGCCAGCCGCTGCACGGACGTGCGGCTGGTCAGCCACTCCTCGTCGACGCCGAGCTCCGCCCGGATGGCCTGCTCGGCGCGGAACGGCAGCATGGTGACGGGCTCCAGCTGCAGCGGGTCGCCGACCACCACGGCGCGGCGGGACCGCCACAGCGCCCCGGCGGCGTTCTGCGGGGTCGCCTGGCCGGCCTCGTCGATGAGCAGCCAGCCCAGCGACTCCCTGCCCAGGTGGCCGAAGAGCCGGGCGAACGAGGCGAACGTCGTGGACACCACGGGCACGACGAAGAACAGGCTCTGCCACGCGGCGAGCGCGGCGTCCCGGGCGAGGTCGCGTGGCGCCTCACCGCTGACGACGTCCATGGCCGCCTGCAGGTTCCGGCGTACGTCGGTGGCCGCGTGCCGCAGAAACGCCCGGTGCAGCGCGAGCGCGGCCAGGAACAGCTCGCTGCGCGCCGTGTTCCACTCCGGATCCGTCCACAGCGCGGCCGGCTCGCGGCGCTCGCGGTCGGTCCACCACGCGTCGTCCGGGAAGTGCCGGCCGAGCGCGGCCGCGATGCCGGCGAGCCGGTCGACGACGGCGGCGCGCCGGCCCCGGGCGGCGTGCCAGGCGGTCTCCGTCGCCGCCAGGGCACGGGTGGCCGCGGTGACCTCCTCGTCGGCCCGGGCGAGCTCCCGGCGCGCGGCCACCAGCGGCTCGTGGGTGACGTCCGGGGCGGGCACCGCCGTCGCCGTGGCCGCCTCGCGGCTCGCGACCTCGTGGGCCCGCCACGCCGCGTCCGCGTCCCGCTGCGCCGCGGCCAGCGTGGCCTGCCGCACCTCCAGCTCGCGCCGGGCGGCCCCCATCTCGGCGTCGAGCCACCGGTCGTGCGCCGCCCAGCGCCCGTTCGCCGCGCCGAGCGTCCGCAGCCACTCCCACCAGCCCGGCCGGGCCTGCTGGTGCGCGGCCCGGACCTGCCACTGCCGGCCCACCTCGGCCTCCATGGTTCTCAGCGTTCTCTGGCCCGGCGGGCTCGTGGGTGACCACCTCCCGCCACAGCTCGCCGAACTCCCCCGACGCCTGCTCGAACCGCGCCACCCAGTCCGCCGCCGGCCCCTCGCCCAGCACCCGCCCGGTCGCCCAGGCACAACTGGACAACACCTCCGACCCGGGCACCGCCCGCCCGTCCTCACCCACCACGAACGCGGCGAACGCACTCTCCCCACCTGGCCGCTCGTCGTAACTGTCAGGGTCCGGCTCCAACACCCGCGCCAGCACCTCGAACACCTCGTCGAGCCGGTAGACCCCCAGGTACACCACATGCCGCCAGGCCTGGTTCGCCCGCAACCTCCGCCGCGCCAGCTCATGCCCCGGCTCCCACGGCAACGCCTGCCCCGCCCGCACCCCGAACACACGCTGCTCGCGGTCGACCTTCTCCACTCTCTGCGGGCTGAACATCTCAACCGTCTGCCAGAACTCCACCACCCGCGCCCGCCGCGCCTCCACCCCAACCCCCATCCAAACCCATCGCTCCCTTGACGCCCCCAGATCGTAATCGCCTCCGCAACAGCAGCCATCAATGCAATAGAACCTGTGGCCGGACGCCGATGAGTTCGTCCAGCCTGCGCGGCCGGGTTCGCCCAACGGGGCCGAAGCGGCGGATCGAGCACTTCGATCTGGACGGGCGGTGCGGTGGGGACGACGGGTCGCGTCGGCCCCACCGCGTGGGTTCGCGTCAGGCTGCGTCGTCGTCGAGGACCGTCAGCCAGGCGAAGCCGTCGCCGATCGCGGCGCCGGTGGGGGCCGAGATGGTGATCTTGTAGCGGAGCGACGCGGTGTTGGTGACCGTGTTGCCGGTGAGGGGGATCTGGATCGTCGCCTCGGTCGCGCCCTTCGGGATGGTGACCGGGAACGACAGCAGTGGCACCTGGCCGGCGGAGGAGGACCCGCTCGCGGCCGTCTGCACCTGCACGGTCGCCGCCTCCTTGAGCTTGCCGCTCAGTGACAGCCGCATCGTCGCGGTGCCGGGGCCGTTGCCTTCGGAGACCGTCGTGTCGGCGATGCTGACCAGCACCGCCGGGGTGGCGACGCCGCCGCCGACACCCGGGGTGTCGAACGCGACGTCGGACAGGTAGGCGCCGCCGGACGGGGTGGCCGGCCGGACGATCACGGAGCGGACGCTGGTCAGGTCCACCCCGGACAGTGAGGCGATCGGCAGCCGGACCGTGCGCAGCCAGGTCTTGCCCAGCCGGCTGATCCCGTTGGCCGTGTTCGTCGACGCCGGGAACGGGGTGAGCGCCGGGCTGACGTCGCCGACCCGTACGGTCGCGGTGCCGCCCGCCTTGTCGACGAGCGTGACCGCGAGGTCGACGTCGCCGGCCGCCGTCTCGTCCCGGGCCACCCGGAAGGTGAGCGCGTCGTACTTCGTGACGTTCCACTCGCCCGGGCCGAGCGCCACCCGTACCTCGGGCGACACCGACGCCGCGCTCCACTGCAGCCGCAGGACCGGGCTGACCGGCACCGACGGGGCGAACGTCGCCGGCGTCCAGTGCGGGATCTTCGAGGTCGCGGTGGTCGCCGAGCACGGGGTGTCCCCGGGGAGCACCCGCGCAGCCACGCTGTAGCAGTACGCGCCCAGGTCGAAGCCGGAGACCGAGACGTTGCCGGCCGGGCGCTCCAGCGGCGCGAGGTCCAGCCGGCGCGAGCCGGGCTGCTGGGCCTGCGCGTGGACGACGGCCCGGCCCGCCGACGGCACCGTGCCGTTCGTGCCGTCGAACAGCGGGAGGAACACCGTCTCGCCGCCCTGCACGAGCCGGAAGAAGCCGGCCATGTACGCGGTGCCGACGGCCCGCTGCTCGGCGGCGGTCAGCCGGGCCGGGCTGGCGCTGCCGCACACCTCGTCGTTGGCCGGCGACCAGTCGTCGCTGGACGGCGCGACGGAGACGCCGGGCGTCCACTCGGTGTTGAAGAAGTTGTGGTCGGCTCCCATGATCATGAGGGACGACCGCAGCACGTTGTCCCGCACCGAGTACCGGGTGTCGTCGTAGAAATGCTGGCCCTGCTGGTTGGAGACGTCGCCGTCGCAGTACGGCAGCAGGACCGCCATCGGCACGTCCGGCAGCGTCGGCCGGCCGAAGTCGACCGGGGCGAGCGGCAGGACCGCCCTGATGCCGTACGGGTGCCGCCGTTCGGCGTTGAGCAGCGCGGCCTCGACCACGCCCTCGCCGCCGCGCGAGTGCCCCATCAGTCCGACGTTCGACAGGTCCAGCCGGCCGGCGAGGGGGTGCCCCGCGGTCGTGGACCACTTCGCCAGCAGGTCCAGGTGGTCCATGACCAGCTGCCCGCGGGCCACGGCCCCGTTGTCGTCGGTGAAACTGGCGTCCTTGGCGTTGATGCCGTTGGCGCTGATCGACACGACCACGTAGCCGTGGGTGGCCAGGGCCTGCGCGGTTTCGGTGTACCCGAGATAGCTGTCGATCGGAATGAACCCGGCCGCGCACGGCCAATTGGTGTTGTTCGTCGCCCGGCTGACTGGGTTGTAACAGGCCGAATGGCGGCCGTGCAGGAAAATCACGACCGGGCGGGCGCCTTTCGCGCCGGCCGGTGCGTAGACCGCGGCCCGGATCTCGGCCGGCAGGTCGCTCAGCCCGGGCAGCGTCGTCGCCGTGTCGCCGAGGTCGTAGTCGATCCGCTCCACCTGGAACGGACCGGGCTGCGCCGGGTCCGTGTACAGCTGCTTCTTGAGCAGGCCCTTGGGCGTGGTGGGGGCGGCGGCGGACCTCGGCGGCGCCGCCTTGGATCCGGGCACCACCCCGTTCCAGGCGACGTCGACGCGCTGTGCGGTGGCGACGGTGGCGTCAGTGGTCTCCACGATGAGACTCAGCCCGTCGGCCGATTCCTTCGCCGCCCCGATGACGCGCCCGTCGACGGCGAGCTCCGGCACGGCGTCGCGGACCGGCAGCGGCTCGTCGAGCCGCAGCGTCACCCGCGCGCCGCCGTCGGGTAAGGCGTCGACGGTGAAGCCATTGGAGCCGATCGGCTCGTCGCCGGGGTCCGCGGCGGCGGAAGATACGAAAAGGCCTGCTGCGGCGATGCAGCCGGCGAGTATTGCGGACGGAAGCCGGACTCGACCCCGAAAGGGTGCGAAACGGACCATATGCGACTCTCCCTATTTCGCACTGAAAGCTTCAGCGCGAAATGGAAAATACGAATGACCTGTTCCAGGAGATCGCCGATAAAGAAACGCCCGGGTTACCGCGCCGCACAGCATTGTTTCGACGGTCACAACTGATATCAGGCAATAGGCCATCTCTCGAAATGCTGAATGGCCGTCAGTTCATCGGGGGCGCCGCGTCGTCCGTCCGGAGCCGGATCGGGGATCGCTCGGCCGATCTGCCGGCTCGGCGGGACGGCTTATCGTGGCCCGGTGGCGCGGCTCGACTTCCGGATCCTGGGCCCGCTCGAGGCGCGGACGCCGGGCGACGAGCCGATCGACCTCGGCGCCCGCAAGCAGCGCGCGGTGCTGGCGATGCTCCTGCTCGAGCCCCGCCGGGTGGTCTCGGTCGACCGGATCGTCGAGGGGCTGTGGGCCGGCGCGGCACCGGCGAGCGCGACCGGCACGATGCAGGCGTACGTCTCACAGCTGCGCCGCGTCCTGGAGCCGGACCGGCCGCCGCGCACGCCGCCGGCGGTGCTGCTCACCCGGGATCCGGGATACCTGCTGGCGGTCGACGGCGAGCAGATCGACGCGGTGCGCTTCGCCGCCCGCGCCGAGGCCGCCCGCCAGGCCCTCGGCCGCGGCGACCTGCCCTCGGCCGAGCGGCTGCTGGGCGAGGCGCTGGGCGAGTGGCGCGGCGAGGTGCTGGCCGACCTCGCCGACGAGGCGTTCGCCGCCGCGGCCGCGGCGCACCTGCACGAGCTGCGCGACGCCGCGCACGAGGACCTGGTCGACGTCCGGCTCGGCACCGGCCGCAACGGGGCGGCGATCGCGGAGGCGCAGGCGCTGCTGGACCGCCGGCCGTTCCGCGAGCGGTCGTGGGGTCAGCTCATGCTCGCGCTGTACCGCGAGGGCCGGCAGGCCGACGCGCTGGCCGCGTTCCGCCGTGCCCGCGCGCTGCTCGACGAGGAGCTGGGGCTGCCGCCCGGGCCGGAGCTGCGCGCGCTGGAGGCGACGATCCTGCGCCACGACCCGTCCCTGACACCGCTGCCTGCCCGGGAGGCCCTGACCGTCGCCGGGACCGCCGCCGCACCGGCCCGGCATCCGGCCGAGGCCGCCACACCGGCGGCGGAACAGCAGGCCGCGGCACCGGCGGGGCACCAGGCAGCCGAGCCGCTCGTGGGGCGCAGCGGCGAGGTCCGCCGCGTCGCCGAGCGCATCGAGCTGGCCCGCGGCGGGGCCGGCGGCGTGCTGCTCGTCGCGGGCGAGGCAGGCCTGGGCAAGACCCGCCTGGCCGAGCGCGCGGCCGAGCTCGCCGGCCAGTCCGGGCTCGACGTGGCGTGGAGCCGGTGCGTCGAAACGAGCGCCACGCCGGCCTTCTGGCCGTGGACGCAGGTGCTGCGCGCCCTGCCGGAGACCGACGCCGTGCGGGACCTGCTCGACGTGCTCACCGGGCGGGGCGAGAACCGCTGGCGCGCCGAGGACCCGGACACCGCCCTGTTTCACCTGCACGAGGCGGTGGGCGACATCCTGCGCGCGCACGCCGCCGCGCGAGCGCTGCTCGTCGTCGTCGACGACCTGCACGTCGCCGACGCCTCGTCGCTGCAGCTGCTGGCGCACCTCGCGCCGGCGCTGCACCGGCTGCCGATCCTGGTGCTCGCCACGCTGCGCCCGGAGTCGGCCGACGCCGGCCCGGCGCTGCGCGAGACGCTGGCGCTGCTGGCCAACGAGCGCGGCGCCGAGCGGCTGCGGTTGGGCGCGCTGACCGCCGCCGACATCGCCGAGTACACGGCCGGCTTCGCGCCCGGGTACCGGGACCGGCCCGGCGGCGCGGTCGCGGTCGCGCTGCTGGAGCGCACCGGCGGCAACCCGTTCTACCTCAAGGAGCTGCTGCGGCTGCTGGAGAGCGAGCACCCCGGCGGGTGGGGCAGCGCGCAGGCGGTGGCCGGGACCGGCGTGCCGGAGAAGGTGCGCGACGTCATCACCCGGCGCCTTTCCCGGCTGCCCGAGCGCACCCGCGCGCTGCTGGAGACCGCCGCGGTCATCGGGCGGGACGTGGACCCGCTCCTGCTGGAGGCGGCCACCGAGGACCGGGGCGAGGACGTCATGGCGGACCTCGAGCCGGCGGTCGAAGCCAGCGTGCTCCTGGAGGTGCCGGACGGCTGGGACTACCGGTTCTCCCACGCCCTCGTGCGCGACACGGTCTACGGCGGGCTGAGCCGCCTGCGGCGGGCGCGGCTGCACCGGCAGGTCGGCGAGGCGCTGGAGGCATTCGACCGCCCGGACGACCCGGACCTGCTCGGGCGGCTGGTCCACCACTTCACGATGGCCGCGCGGCTGGGCGTCGCGGAGCGCGCGGTGCGGTACGCGACCCGGGCCGCCGAGGTGGCGATGGCGCAGCTGGCCTACGACCAGGCCGCCCGGTACCTGGAGTCCGCCCTCGGCGCGCTGGACCCGACCCGCCCGGGCGCCGCCACTTCTCGGTGCCGCCTGCTGGTGGACCTCGGCGTCGCGCGGCGGGCCGCGGGCGACGTGGCAGGCACCCGCACCGTGCTCGACGAGGCGCTGACCCTGGCCCGGCAGCTCGGCGACGACGAGCTGGCGATGGACGCCGCGACACTGTTCGGCGGGGTGACCCTGTGGTTGTGGCGGCCGTACCTGACCGTCGACGAGCGCATGACCGGCATCCTGCGCGAACAGCTGGACCGGCTGGACCCGGACGACCGCTACCGTCGCGCGGTGCTGCTCGGCACGCTCGCCGTCGAGCTGTACCACAGCCCCGACCGTGAGGTCGGCGAGGCGCACGCCGCGGAGGCGGTGCGGCTGGCGCGCGAGCTCGGCGACCCCGAGCTGCTGGCGCGCACGCTGAACAACTACTGGAACGCCGCGTGGGTGCCGCACCGCGAGGCGGAGCGCCGCGCCGCGGTCGACGAGCTGCTGACGATCGCGCCGCTGCCACCGACCGTCGAGGCGACCGCGCGGCTGCACCGGATGATGACCGAGGTGATCGCGGGCGACATCGCGGGATTCGACGCCGACCTGGCCCGCTGCGTGCGGCTGGTCGAGGGGATCCGCACGCCGGTGCTGCCGGCGCAGGTGCGGTATGCGCAGTCCGGTCGCGCGATGCTGGCCGGCCGCTGGACGGAGGGCGAGCGCCTGGTGGGTGAGGCGTTCGCGCTGCAGGAGCACACCAGCCTGTGGGGCGCGCAGTGGATCCGGCTGGCGTTGCTGTACACCATCCGCCGCTTCCAGGGCCGCCAGAGCGAGCTGCGCGACGAGCTGGTGCGCTGCGCCGACGAGCCGCCGTACTCGCTGCTGCGCCCGACGGCCGTGCTGGCCGCCTGCGAATCCGGCGACGAGGGCCTGGCCCGGGCGCTGGTCGAGCGTTGGGGCACGGCGCGCGAGCAGCTGTGGGGCTGGGAGTTCGTGGCGTTTCAGTGGGGCCTGATCGCGGCCCGCCTGGGCACGCCCGACCCGCGCGAGCTGTACGACGAGATCGCCCCCTTCGCCGACCGGTTCTGCACCGTCGGCAGCGGATGCGCCACCTGGGGCTCGATGCACTTCGTCCTCGCCGAGCTGGCGGCCCGGCTCGGCGACCGCGACGCGGCGCTGGACCACGCCCGATCGGCCCGCGCCGCGCACGCCCGGCTCGGCGCGGCGCACCTGGTCGCGGCCAGCGACGCGCAGCTGGCGACCCTGGCGAAGCCCTAGCGGCACCCAAGCACCGGCCAAGCGGCCTCCGGCACCGTACCGGCATGACCATCGCACTGACTGATCTCCCGGTCACGGCCGGGCCCGTCTTTGTTCCCGGCGACGAGGGCTACGCGGCCGAGGTCGCGTCCTGGAACGTCGCCATCCACCACGAGCCGCACGTCGTCGTCGGCGCCACCGGCGCGCAGGACGTCGCGGCGGCGGTGCGCTGGGCCGGCACCCACGGCATGCCGGTCGCGGTCCAGGCGACCGGGCACGGCGCGGTGCGCCCGGTGACCGGCGGCCTGCTCGTCACCACCGGCCGGATGACCGCCGTCTCCGTCGACCCGGTGACGCGCACCGCCCGCGCCGCCGCCGGCGCGCGCTGGTCGCAGGTCGTCGAGGCGGCCGCGGCACACGGCCTCGCACCGCTGAACGGCTCGTCGACGCACGTCGGTGTCGTCGGCTACACGCTCGGCGGCGGCGCCGGCCCCCTCGGCCGCCGGTACGGCTTCGCCGCCGACCACGTCCGCTCCATCGAGATCGTCACCGCCGACGGCGCGCTGCGTACCGTCGACGCCGACCACGAGGCCGATCTGTTCTGGGCGGTCCGCGGCGGCAAGGGCAACTTCGGCATCGTGACCGAGATCGAGTTCGGGCTGTTCGAGGTCGCCGGGTTCTTCGGCGGCGGCATCCACTTCCCGGGCAGCCACGCCGCCGAGGTCCTGCACGCCTACCGGGCGTGGGTGGCCGGGCTGCCGGAGGAGATGAGCACGTCGGTTGCCCTGCTGCGGCTGCCTCCGCTGCCGCTGCTGCCCGAGCCGCTGCGCGGCGCGTACGTGGCGCACCTGCGGGTGGCGTACCTCGGCACGGCCGAGGACGGCGAGGCGCTCCTCGCCCCGATGCGCGCCGCGGCGCCCGCGCTCGTCGACGACGTGTCATGGCGGCCGTACTCGGCCGTCGACTCCGTGCACCAGGACCCGGTCGACCCGCTCCCGTCCCGCGATCGCGGCGTGCTGCTGGGTGAGCTGACCGCGCAGACCGTCGACCATGTGCTGGAGGTCGCCGGGCCCCAGGTGGACGTACCGCTGATGATGGTGGAGATCCGGCACCTCGGCGGCGCGTTCGCGCGGACGCCCGCCACCCCCAACGCCGTGAGCGGCCGTGGCGCGCAGTACTCGCTGTTCGCCATCGGGCCCGGGCTGCCCGAGCTGGCGCCGGTCGTCGACGAGGTCACCGACCGGCTGCTCGCCGTGGAGACGATGCCGGGCGGCCTCATGAACTTCTCCGGCCACGCCGCCCCGGAGGCGCTCCTGGCCAACTGGGCGACCGCCGACCGGGACCGGCTGCTGCGCATCAAGCGCTCCTACGACCCGACGAACGTCTTCTCCAGCGGCCAGGCCCTGGTCGGATAAAGCCCGGCCCGTCTCCGGGGTCCGTTCGGTGAACGGTGGTGCTCCCATGCGGGGGAGCACCACCGGGCACGGTCAGTTCGCCGGGACGACGTCCTTGGGGCGGTCCACGTGGACGGGGACGCCGTAGTCGGACAGCTCCAGCGTGGCGAAGAACTGGCCGGACGCGACGGTCCTCTTGATCGTCGACTGCCACCAGTCCTGCATCGTCACCTTCGCGATCCGCCCGTCGGCGTTGAGGATGACGTCGCCGGAGACCCTCGTCTCCAGGGTCGGATCAGCCGGGATGCCGTGGGTCGAGTACTCGAAGTGCAGCGTCCCGTCGGGGTACTGCGTGACCGTCGCGTTCACCTGCTGGAGCGCCTTGAACAGCGTCGCCGGGTCCGGCCCGGTCGAGCCGAGAGCCCCCATGCCGTTGCCGGCCAGGGACAGGCGGTCGAACCTGCCCGGATACTGGCCGTAGCGCCCGTACACCTCGCCGCCCGGCGTCTTGTCCGGCGGCAGCGGCCCGAGGGGCGGTTCGGCGCCCATGTACCGCACCCCGTCGATGAGCAGCTCCACCGTCACCGAGTCGTCCTGCGGGCGGCGGACGTAGCCGGTGGCGGTCATCGGGTCGAACGCCCCCTCCGACTCGATGACCGTGCGCCCGTCCGCGCTGCGCATCGTCAGCTTCATCCGGTAGCTGATGTTGTCGCTGGCCGCGGCCGCCGTCTGCAACTTGAGGGACGCCGGCGGCTCCGCCTGCACGACCGGCGGCTGCCGCTTCTCCTCCTTGCCACCGCCCGCGCCGGTCGTCAGGCCCACGGCCAGCACACCGGCGAGCCCGGCGACGCCCAACGCGTACCCCGTGCGGATCACCGCGGCGCGCCGCCGGTGCCTTCTCGTCGCCCGCGCCAGGACGTCGCCGCCGCCGGTGATCCCGGCGACCTGCGCCCGCATACCGGCCGCGAGCTGCGCAGGCGGGACAGACCCCGCGAGGCGGTGGACTTGACCGTGCCGACCGAACAGCCGAGCACGTCGGCGGCCTCGGCCTCGCTGAGCTGCTCCCAGTACCGCAGCACCAGCACGGCCCGCTGCCGCGGCGGCAACTGGGCGAGCGCCTGCATCAACGCCTGCCGCAGCGCCACGGCGTCCGCACCGTCCGGCTCCCCCGGCGGCTCCGCGACCAGCGCCACCTCCGGCCGCCGCCGCACCCGCCACTGGTCGACGGCCAGGTGGTACATCGTGCGCCGTAGATACCGTTCGGGGTCCTCACGCACCCGTCCCCACGAGCGCATCAACCGCTCCAGCGCCCCCTGCAGCAGGTCCTCGCCCGCCACCCTGCTGCCCGTGAGCAGCACCGCCGTGGCGAGCAAGGCACCGCCACGCTCCGCGACGAGGGCGTCCAGCCCGTCGAAGCCGCGTCTCCAGAACACAGGCTCTCCTTTCGTCGCGGTCATGACGACCCCGCCCCCGGAAGGTTGAGCCGCCCCGCTGAAAATCCCGTCGCACCCCTCAGGTAAGGTTGAGAAACCGACGCGGGGTGGAGCAGCTCGGTAGCTCGCTGGGCTCATAACCCAGAGGTCGCAGGTTCAAATCCTGTCCCCGCTACAACCTTGGCGGCCCCTGCTTCGCGGCGGGGGCCGCTTGCCGTTCAGGTTTCCGCATTCCCCGCGCGAGCGGAGCTCGCTCCCCACAGGGGGAGCTTCGCTCCACCCTCGCCCCCTCAACACCGTCGGTGGTTGCACTACTTGCGGACACGTCGGGGTGGTCGTCGGGTTGTCCGCGTCGCTTCGCTTGCGGGCTGCAGGACAGGGGGAGCTTCGCTCCACCCTCGCCCCCTCAACACCGTCGGTGGTTGCACTACTTGCGGACACGTCGGGGTGGTCGTCGGGTTGTCCGCGTCGCTTCGCTTGCGGACTGCAGGACAGGGGGAGCTTCGCCCTCTGCAAACCCACGATCGGCGCCAATTGCACTGGCCGTGGACAGCACCGCCGAGCGGAAGTCGCTTCTCGCGCCTGCTCGGGGAGTTGAACGATTCGGCTGCTCCAGTATTTGCTTGATGCCCGTATATTTGGCGAATGCAGCCGGTGGTGGCGATCGTGGGAAGTGCAGATGCGAGCCGCTCGTACGAGCCGGAGGTGCGCAATCGTGAAGCCGTGTTGCAGGCGGCCCGGGCCATGGGGCGGGAACTGGCGGCCGCGGGATGCCGAATCGCCGTGTTCTCCAGTGATCCGGGCTATATCGAAGGTGCCGTCGTCGCTGGTTATGTCGAATCCGGAAGTGCCGGGAAACACTCGATTCTGGTTCGTGGGCGCTTCGGCTCGGATGGCGCGTTTCCAGAGCGGAACGCTCATCCACAGGTGTTCCTGGCGGCACCCGATCCGACCGGAGATTGGGAGGTCGCGTTCTGCCGGACCCTGCTGGAGGTCGATGCCGTCCTGCTCGTCGGGGGCGGTCGTTCCACCTTCACCGCCGGGCTGATCGCGCTGTCGCGCGGCATCGCCGTCGCGCCTGTGGCGACGTTCGGTGGGGCCGCCGAACGCGTCTGGCGGCGTCTCGCGGCAACCGGCGTCGCGGCCGAGGAGGACATCGCGGTCCTGGCCGCCGGCCCGGCCGAGCATCGGGCAGCCGAGGTCGTCGCGGTTCTCCTCGGGCAGCACCGGCAGACCCGGGGGCGGGCGGCCGCGCTCGAGCACGATCGCCGGGCCGCGAGCCGCCGCACCGCCGTGGGCCTCACCGCCGCCATGGCGCTGCTGGTGCTCACGCTGCTGACGATCCCGGTCGCCTACGCCGTTCCGGCCGGCACCTGGCAGAACGTCGCCGTGCTGGTCGCCGCGCCGCTGCTGGCCTCGACGTGGGGTGCCGTCGTGCGCAACGTCTACGACGGGGCGATGCAGTGGCTGCGCGCCGCCGCCCTGGGCTCGGCGGCCGGGACCGTGGCGTTCCTGCTGTTCATCGCGGCCCAGCTGGCCACGAACCCAAGCCTGTTCACCGCGCCCGGCACCCGCAGCCTGACCTTCTTCGTCCTGGCGGTCGGCTTCATCGGCGGATTCACCTCCGAGTCGGTGTACCGCAAGCTGCGCGACCGCGACGTCGTCAATACCTCAGCCCTGCCGCCGGCCGGGCCGTAGCATCCGGCTTCACTCGATCGAGTGAAGCCGATCAGTTGGCGGGTGCCGCTGATCGGTCGGCCGGCTCGGGCAAAACCGGGCCAGGTGTTTCCTGTTGTCTATTGATGTTCGGCACGCATATCCACTTGTTCCCGGATCTGAGTTGCTGGCAGGCTGGCCTCACTCATCGCAGGTCACCGCTTCTCCCACGCCTGGCTCGGATGTGACGAATCATCATGCGCGTTTTCGTGAATTACCAGACCAGGGACGAGCCGTTCGTCGCTCAACTGATCGATCGGCTCCTGTGTGAACAACTCGGCGAATCGGCGGTGTTTCGCGACACCCGGTCGATCGAAATCGGCCGCGAGTGGCAAACCGAATTGTGGGGCAGCCTGTCCCGGTGTGAGGTATTGCTCGCCATCATCGGACCGAAATGGGATGCGCCGGGACCGGACGGACAGCGACCCTACGACAACCCCGACGATTTCGTGCGCCAGGAGATCGCGTTCTGCCTCGGCCGGAACATCACCGTCGTGCCCGTGCTCGTCGGCGACAAAACGGAGCGGCCGCTCCTGCGGGCCGACCATCTGCCGCCGGACATCGCGGGGCTGGCCGATCGTCAGTACGACCGGATCTCCAGCCGCCGCGGCGAGTACGACGTCCAGCGCGTGGTCGACAAGGTGCTCACCCTGCTCGGGGTGGAAGCCCGGCCGGAGCCGGTGGGGCGCGACGGCACGGTGGCGCTGGTCGGCATCGACCGTTTCGACCGGACCACCACGGACGACCAGCGCGCCGCGGCGGTCGCCGAGGTGCGGACGGCCGTGGAGCGGGCGGCACTGGACGCCCGGCTCGACGGCTGCGTCATCGAGGACCAGCTGGGCGGCGCACGGGTGTTCGTCCCCGCCACGACGTCTCCGGTGCGCGTGATCACCCGCTTCGCGGACAACCTGCGGACGATGCTCGACCACGGTGGCGTGCACCGGGTCAGGCTGGCCGTGGAGTGCGGGCGGCTCGGTGGCCCCGGCCCGGACGCTGCCGACGCCGCCGTCCGGCTGCTGTCCCAGCCCGTGCTGGACTCGATCCTCGACCAGGCGACCAAGGCCCGCGTCGCCGTCGTGCTGTCGCCGGCCGGTCATGCCGCCATGGTCCTGGACAACCCGAAGTGGATCGACTCGTCGACGTATCTGCCCGCCGACGACGGCCGGTGCTGGGTTCACCTTCCTGGTTACCCGGCGCCGCCCGGACTCCGGAAACCGCCGGCCCCGGCCGAAGACGCGCGACCGGTGGCATCCGCCGCGGCCACGTCACGCTCGGTGGTGTTCAACATTCGCGACAGCAAGGTCGGCGACCAGTACGGGGGCGACCGGATCGAGGGCGGCGTCCACCATCACTACGGGAGTCGCTGATGGATGCGCCGGCCCCGGCCGCGGCCACTCCGGCGGCTGACGCCGCGCCGGCTCCGGCGGCCGATGCCGCCGCACCTTCGGCGCCGCCCGACAACGCCGGCGCGGCGCCGGCGAACAAGGGCGGCGACGCGGCCAAACAGTCCGGCGACCCCGATGCCAAACCAGGGGGCGGGTCCGGCGCCGACGGGGAGGCGGCGCCGGACCCGGCGGCGGAGTCGGGCGCCACCGCCCAGCCCGGCCTGGCCACCAAACGTAATGGCTATGTCCGGCGGGCCCGCGAGATCTACGGCGGGGACCGGGTCGCGGGTGACAAGATCATCATCAATCTCACCGGCAGCGAGACGACTGTGACCCTGCAGCCGATGTCGCCGACGGAGGTGGATTTCGCGCAGTACGCGTTCGTTCCGCCCGCCGAGTGGGAGACCCTCCGCCTCGAGTTCCGTGACACGCGAACGGCCCTGCTGCGGGGCACCCGGGGGCACGGTCGCACCACCATGGCGATCCGGCTGCTGCAGACCGTCCGCGCCACCGGCATCTACCTGCTGCGGCCGCAGGTCGACCTGACCCGGCTCGCCGACCGGATCACCGGCCAGCGGATCCCGCCGGGCTCGGCGTTCCTGCTCACCGACCCCGACGACCTGGCCAGCCTGCACGAACACGCCTTTCTGAGCCTTGAGGCAGCGCTCCAGGAGGCCGACGCGCGTCTGGTCGTCACCGTCGAGACCGATGCCGCTCTGCCGAAGGGTGACCTGCTGCGGTACCAGGTGACGCTGCCCGCCGCCCCCGAACGCCACCACGTGCTGCTCAGGCACCTGGAGTACCGGCTCGACGAAACCCGGGCCGCGGAGATTCTCGGGTCTGCCGACATCCGGGCCCTCGTGGCGGAGCAGCTCACCGAGACCGCCACCTGCGAGACGGCCGCCACCCTGGCGCTGCACCTCAGCCGCTGCCAGGACGAGGACGGCCGGATCGACGTGGACCGCGTCCGGGCCCGGGTGCTGCAGAGCCGGGTCGACGAGTTCGACGGCTGGTTCGAGAACCTGCGCGACGTCGAGCTGCGCTCGTTCGCCATCGCGCTCGCCGTGCTGCACGGACTGTCGTACGACGAGATGTCCGCCGCCGCCCACGACCTACGCGACCTGCTGGTCAAAGGCGACACGGTCATCCACTCCGGAAACGCGGACATCCAGCAGGTGCACCGGCGCGACGTGTTCCGCTTCGGCCGCGCGCAGCTGCTGAAGCGGCTGCAGGCCCGGATCGTCGAGGAGGTGCCGGGGAGCGTGCCGACGATGGCGGTCGAGTTCATCGACCGCACCTACGCGCAGCGGGTACTGGAGCGGGCTTGGCACGGGTACCAGATCCAGAACGATCTGATCAGCTGGCTCGACGGTCTCGTGGCCACCGGGAGCGACACGGTCCGGGTCTTCGCCAGCCAGGCGCTCGGGCACCTGGCGGTGCTCTCGTTCGACTACCTGTGCCGGCACGTGTTCAACACCTGGGCCGGCCACGACAACTTCCGCTACCGGGAGGCCGTGGCGGCCGCGCTGGGCGTCGCCGCGCGCCAGGAGACGCTGCGGCCGCACGTCACAGCCCTCGTGGCGGGCTGGTACGGCAACCGCGAGAAGCCGCTCCTGCAGTCGACCGCGGCGCTGGCCCACGGCACCGGCCTCGGTGCTGCCGACCCCACGGTGGCGTTCGACATGCTGTATCGCCTCGCGATGGTCGACGACCTCTGGGTCCGGCTCATGATCGCGCGCGGCGTGACCTGGCTGCTGGCCGAGGAGGACGACTACCAGGAGCAGCTGATGCCCCGGCTGTACGCCATGATCGAGCGCTGCGCCAACGACGAGCGGCGCGCGGAGGCCGGCCAGTGGATGTTCGTCTTCGTGGCCAGCGATCTGCAGAACGACGTCCCCGACGGCGAGGGTGTCTCGGCGTGGCCCACGCTGCTGCGGCTGGCCGGCTCGTCCGGGGAGCTGCGCCGGCGCCTGGTGCAGATGCTGGTCTGGGTCCTGACCGCCGGTGGTCCCCGGTCCGAGTTCGCACACCGCGTGCTGCGCAGCTGGGCCGCGATGGCCGAGAGCAACCCGTCGCTCCGCGACGCGCTCACCAAGCTGGCGCGTTCGGTGCTCAAGCACGACGCCCGGGCCGGCAGGATCATCCAGCGTCTCGCGTGGCAGTGGAACAGCGAGGACGAACTTGTGCCGCTACCGCAGATCGCGAGCGCGATCGGGGCACTCACCGCACCCGTCTATCCCGGAAGGGCCGTCGCATGACCAACCAAGTTCCGCTGCTGCTCAGCGCCGAGCCGGTCGGACGGCTGCAGAGCCTGCAGCGCGCCGTCACGCCGAACGTCGCCGTCGTGTACGGCCTGGCTGACGGCAACCTCTATGTGCCCCATGCCGCCGGCCCCGGGCGCCGCCCGAACAACCTCAACGGGCGTGTCCGGACCCGCTATGAGGTCGACCTGAGCAGCCACACCCACAACATCGAGCTGCGCACCATGCCGCCACCGGCCCAGGGCGGCGTCTACTACTTCCAGGCGGCGCTCACGATCGGGTTCCGGGTCGACCCCAGCCGCGTCAAGGACGTGGTCCTGAACGACATCCGCGACGGGCTCGGGGTGGTGTCGACCTTCCTCATCCACGCCGTGGCGGATATCACCGAGCGATTCCCGATCGAGAAGGCGCAGGCGGCCCAGGAGGCCGTCAACAAGCAGTTCCGCGGGGTCACCAAGATCGGCGGCTGCATCGACCTGTTCCTGTGCCGGGCCCGGCTCGCGCCCGATCAGGCCGCGCAGGAACACCTGCGGGCGATCGAGACGGCCCGGCGGGAGAACACCCTCGGCGCGGCCCGCCACGACACCGACCGGGACACGACCAACCGCACCAACGAGCTGGACGTCGTGCGGCAGATGCATGAGCTCGACCGGAACGAGCGCGAGCGGATCGCCCTGCAGGGACGGCCGATGAACATCCAGGACATGGTCATGCTGCATCTCGAGCGCAACCCGGGCGACACGCTCGAGACCCTCAAGATGCTGGCCGAGCTGCAGGCCGCGCAGATCGAGCGGGACGACGCCGAGCGGGCCCGCGCCGAGGAGCGCCTCCGGTTCATGGTCGAGCAGAAGCTCCTGCAGGCCGTGGACGTCGAGAAGATGCGCCGCGAGGCCCTTACACCGGTCATGCAGCCGGTCGCGTCGCTCGCGCCGGCACCGGCCGACGACGATTGGGACGAGCCGCTTCCGCCGTCGGCCGCCGTGTCAGGCGTCCCGTCGCCGCGTCCGCCGGACGAGCCTGCGCTGCCCGGCGTCATTCCGGTGTACGTCCTCGTCGACGTCCCGTTCGGTGCCAACGGCTCGCTGTCGCTGATCAGGGACGGGCTCGCGGACCTCAGCGAGGCCGTCGCCGCGGACCCGCGGATCGCCGCGGTGGTCCGGCTCGGGCTGCTCGGGTGCGGCGACGGCCTCGCCCTGGTGTCGCCCCTCAGCCGCCGGCGGCCGGGCGCGATGCTGCCGCGTATCGCCGCGGCGGCCGGCCGGTCCCGGCTGGCCCCGGCCTTCACCTGGCTGACCGAGCATCTCGACACTGACATGCTCGCGCTGAAGCAGGAGACCCCGAGCACGCGGCGGCCGCAGGTGCTGCTGCTGAGCCTGAGCGAGCCCGCCGATCCGACGTTCTGGCCGGACGCGCACCGAGCGCTGGTCGACCGCGCCGTGCAGCGGTTCGCGCCCGACGTCGTCGCCTGCGGCCTGGGTGCCGCCGCCGCCCCGACGATGCGCCGGCTGGCGACCCGCCCGGAGCTGGCGTTCGTGGCGCCGGCGGGCAGCGCGACGGCCGCGGTCAACTACTTCTTTGCCTTCGCCCGCGACCACATCCTCCGGTACGGGCAGGCCGTGCTCGACGGCGACCAGGCCGCGAACTTCCGCGGTCCCGCGGGCTTCGTGCCCGCCACCGAACCCGATCTCGATCCGAGGTAGAGAGGCTTATCACTCCATGCCGGACATCCGGGGCCAACTGCTGCCCATCTACCTGCTCGTCGACGAGTCCATGTCGATGGGCTCCAACATCGCCGAGCTGGAGGCCGGCCTCAACGCACTGCACGCGGCGCTGCTGGCGGAACCGATGGCGGCGGCGAAGGTACGGCTGTCGGTCATCGGCTTCTCCGACGACGCGGTGCTGCGGCTGGACCTCGCCGACATCCGTACGCTGACGGACCTACCACGGCTGGCCAAGCGCGGCCGGACCAGCTATGCCGCCGCCTTCGCGGAGCTGGAGCGGCGGATCCCGGACGACGTCAAGAAGCTCAAGCGAGGCGGCTACCAGGTGCACCGGCCGGCCGTCTACTTCCTCAGCGACGGCGAACCCACCGACGGCCGGGCCTGGGAGCCGATCCATGCCCGGCTCGTCGACCGCGCCCGCACCCCCGCCGCGCCGAACATCATCGCCTGCGGCATCGGCGACGCCGACGCGGAGACCATCCTGTCCGTCGCGACCGAGCCGCGGTATGCCTTCATCGCCGCCTCCAGCACCGACGTCGGGGCATCGGTCGCGAAGTTCTGCGTGGAGCTCACCAAGAGCGTGGTGAAGTCCGGCCGGACGCTGGCCACGGACTCGCCCGAGCTGGTCATGAACCCGCCGGAGGGCTTCCGCCTCGTGATCGACGTGGTGTGATGACGACCCCGCAGGAGATCGACGAGCCGCGGGTGCACAACCCCCCGCGGCGCGGGCAGTGGGACCCGATCGTGGTCGACCGCGGCTCGATGGTGTTCGAACCCCGGCCCAGTGTGGGGCGCGTCCCCCCGGACACCATCTGCGACGGCTGGTCGACCCCGGACTTCACGGTGCGCCTGGCCAGCATCAGAGGCGACGCCCACCGCCACGCCGGCCGGCCGCGGCAGGACCACGCCGAGATCACGCTGCACCCACCGACCGGCACGGTGTTGTTCGCGGTGGCGGACGGCGTCTCGTCGGCGCCGCTCGCGGACATCGGGGCGAGAATCGCCGCGTCATGCGCGCTGTCCGCGGCGTGGCGGATGCTCGACGAGTCCGGGACCGTCGACTGGGCCGGGGTGGTCGCGGCCGCCGCCCGCGCGATGCTGCGCGACCGCGATCACGGGCTGCGTGCCGGCGAGACGCCGGCCGATGTGGAGCGGCGGCTCGCGACCACGCTGGTCGCCGGCGGCGTCCGGCCCGGCCCCGCCGGCCCGGTGGTCAGCGTGGTGCAGGTCGGCGATTCGGGGGCCTGGTTGCTGCAGGACGGCGTCTTCCGGCCGATCCTGCGGGTCAAGCACGGCGGCGGCGGGCCGCTGAGCTCCGCGGTCGAGCCGCTGCCGAGGGTGCCCGTTACGCTGCGCGCCGAGGAGGTGCCGCTGCCGCCGTCGGGTGTGCTGCTGGTCGGCACCGACGGCATCGGCGACCCGCTCGGTGACGGCACCGGGCTGGTCGGCTCGCTGCTGGCGCACACCCTGGCCGAGCCGCCGCCGATGCTCGGCTTCGCGCACGTCGCCGGCTTCTCACGGGAGACCTTCGACGACGACCGGACGCTGGTCGCAGTCTGGTCGCGGCCCGGGCGGCCGCGATGAGCAGCTCGGCCGTGACGTCCGTGCGGCTGGCCGACCTGGAGCCGGTCGGCCTCCTCGGCGACGGCGGCCAGGGCGTGGTCACGCAGGTCCGGGTGCCGGGCGCGTTTCCCGGGCCGATGGCGTTCAAACGGTACGAGCCCGGCGTGCTGCGCGAGCTTGAGCACGATGTGCTGGCAGACATGATCGCGCATCCGGGTCACGCCGGACCCGGCTTCCGGGCGTTGCTGGAGACGCAGCTGGCGTGGCCCGTCGCACTCGTGCGCGACGAGCACGACACAGTGTGTGGCTTCCTGATGCCGCAGGCGCCCGAGGTGTTCTGGGGCAACCTCCACCTGCCCAACAGCGCCGGCACGCTGACGCCGGTCCGGCTGGACTACCTGCTCAACCCGCCCGAGTACACCAACCGGATCAACCTGCTGACATCGCCCAGCCTGCGGCTGAACCTGCTGCTGGACGCGGCCAGGATGCTGCTCGCGCTGCACGCCGACGACGTCGTCGTGGGTGACCTCTCGCCGCGGAACTTCCTGTTCACCGCGTTCCACTGGCGCTGCTTCCTGCTCGACTGCGATGCGATGACCGTGCGTGGCCGCTCGCCTCTGCCGCCGGTAGAGACCCCGGACTGGCAGTTGCCGTCCGGCGAGCCGGTGGGGACGAAGGCCGGCGACCGGTTCAAGTTCGGGCTCATGGTGATCCGGGTGCTGTGTTCGGACCAGTCGTTGCGCGATCCCGAGGAGCTGCGCCCCGGGTTCCCGGCCCTGGCCGACCTGGCCCGGCAGGCTCAGCTGGCCCCGGACGAACGCCCTGGCTGGGACGAGTGGATCGACGCCATCGAGGCGGCGAAGCCGGGCGCCTCGACAGCGGTGGTGATGCCCGCGCCGCCGGCCCCGGCCACCGCGCCGCCGGCCCCGGCCACCGCGCCGCCGGCCCCGGCCACCGCGCCGCCGGCACCGGCCACCGCGCCGCCGGCACCGGTCACCGCGCCCGTGCCGCCGCCGGCCGTCCCTCTCACACCCGCCCCGCCGGTCCGGCCGGGCGGCGCTCCACGACCGCTGACGATGCGGCAGTGGGCCGTGTTCGCCCTGGTGCTGGTCGTCGTGATCTGCATCATCGGGTTCGTCGCCAACAAGGATCACGAGCGGCCCGCGGACCGCAGCGGCACCTCGTCCGGCTCCGCGCCGTTCGACAGCGGCGCGGGCGAGGACGAGCCGACGGCCTATCCGACGCGGACGCAGACGACCACCGCGCCGGCGGTGCCCGTCGCGCCCTCCGCCGTCGGCATCGTCACGCTGCCCGCCCGGGCAGACGGGACCGCCGTCGCCGTGGGGCGCATGTTCGACCAGTACTTCACCGGCATCAACAACCGCGACTGGGACGCCGCGCTCGCGGCCTACGACCCGGCCGGCGGCATCGTGCACGCAGACAACCTCAAGGAGCGATCGTCGTTCATCGACGGCATGACGACGACGACCGACGATGATGTCGTCCTGTGGAGCGTCCAGCCCGGCGGGGCGGGCGTGCTGGCGCGGATCACCTTCCGGAGCCGGCAGAACGCCGGCTTCGGTCCAAAGGGCAGCGAAAATGAGACGTGCCTGCGCTGGGACAACACCTACTCGCTGAGCGGCGATGCGACGGGCTACCGCATTTACAAGAAGACGAAAGGCACCCATGCCCCCTGCCCGTCGGGCTAGGCCGCGCCCGGCGCCGATCCGTCCGGAGACCACAGCGCCGTGGTGAGCCGACGGCTCACCACGCGGGCGTCCCGGTGGCTGGGCCAGCGGCGCAGCGTCCGGGCCAGCTCGCGCAGGTCGGCGCGGATCGTCGCCGAGCCGAGCCGGTCGTAGTCGTCGAGGGCCTGGCCGGCCACGACACAGGCCTCGTCGAGCTGGCCCGACACGGCCAGGGCCCGGGCCAGCCGGGTGCCGTACCGGGCGCGCGTCCGCCGCGCACCCGGCGGGACGAGGGCCAACTGGCCGCGGATGGTCTCCGCCGCGGGCCCCGGGCGGCCGAGGTCCAGCAGCGCCCAGCCGGTCGACATGGCCACGACATCGGGCACGTTGCTGCTGCCGAGCACCGGCCCGTCATCGCCGGGGTCGGACGCGAGCAGCTCGCGCGCCGCGTCCAGGGCGTGCAGGCAGGCCCGGTGGTCCCCGGCGAGGGCGTGGCCCTGGGCCTCCCGTTGGGCCGCCAGCCCTCGAATCCTCGGCCGGCACGGCGTCTCGCGCGCCTGCCGGGCCAGCGCGATCGTCGCGGCCGCGTCTCCCTGGTACATCGTGATCAGGGCTCGGCGCACCTGGGCGTACGCGGCCATCTCGCGATCGTTGCCGTTGCGGGCGAATTCGACCGCCTGGCCGGTCCACCATGCCGCCTCCTGGTCGCGCCCGCTCTCCTGCGCCATCCAGCCGAGGTACTCCGCGTAGCGGGACCCGAGGAGCCAGGCATCGTCGCGCTCCCGTCCGGACAGACGAACGCCGAGCACCCGCAGCGCGTTGGTCTGCGCCACGAGGATCGGCAGCAGGATCTCGGAGTCGGCGTGCTGCCCCAGCGCGCGCACCTGCTCGAACATCGCCCGGAAGCCTTCCAGCGCCGACCGGTCCGCGCCGTGCGCCGGCCCGGGCTCCGGGGCGACGATGCGCCGGAGCCCCGGCGGCAACATCGCGGACGCCGCCCAGCGCAGCAGCCCACGACGGCTCGCCACCGCGAACCCGCCGCCGCCGAGCGCGTCCATGGTCAGGACCCACACGCCGTCACCCTCGGCCGCCGGCGGCGCGGGCGCACCGGCGACCACCGGCTCGACCAGCGCGGCGAGCTCACCCTCACACTCGAGCGCCGCGTCGCAGCGCCGGGCGAACTCGACGTTGACGGGCCGCTGCCCGGTCTCGACCTTGCTGAGGTACCCCTTGGTGTAGTGCACTTTCGCCGCGAACCGGCTGAGTGACCAGCCGGCATCCTCGCGCCGCCGGCGCAGCTCGGCGCCGAATCGGGGGTTCAGCGAGCCCATCGCCTCCATCCGAAGAATCCATCACGCCGAATGCGCGTCCCGAACCGAACTGTCGGACAAACGGCACGACAACACCATCAACGGCCGGGTCCGGGCCTTGGGTGGCGACGGTGACACCCCGTCGACCTACGGAAACGTGTACACCTAGCCGTTGAGCAGCTGGCGGGCCATGACGATGCGCTGGACCTGGTTCGTGCCCTCGTAGATCTGGGTGATCTTGGCGTCGCGCATCATGCGCTCGAGGGGGAAGTCCTTGGTGTAGCCGTAGCCGCCGAGGAGTTGGACGGCGTCGGTGGTGATCTGCATGGCGGCGTCGGAGGCGAAGCACTTCGCGGCGGCGCCGAAGTACGTGAGGTCCTTGTCGCCGCGTTCGGACTTCGCGGCGGCGGCGTAGGTGAGCTGGCGGGCGGCCTCCAGCTTCATGCCCATGTCGGCGAGCATGAACTGGATGCCCTGGAAGTCGGCGATGGGCTTGCCGAACTGCTTGCGCTCCTGGACGTAGCCGAGGGCGAAGTCCAGGGCGCCCTGGGCGATGCCGAGGGCCTGGGCGGCGATGGTGACCCGGGTGTGGTCGAGGGTCTGCATGGCGGTGGCGAAGCCGGTGCCCGGCGCGCCGATGATGCGGTCCGCGGGGATGCGGACGTTGTCGAGGTACACCTCGCGGGTGGGGGAGCCCTTGATGCCGAGCTTCCGCTCCGGCGCGCCGAAGCTGACCCCCTCGTCGGACTTCTCCACGACGAAGGCGGAGATGCCGCGGGAGCGGGCGGCGGGGTCGGTGACGGCGAAGACCGTGTAGTACTCGCTGACGCCGGCGTTGGTGATCCAGCGCTTGACGCCGTTGAGGACCCAGGTGTCGCCGTCGAGGACGGCGCGGGTCTTCATGCCGGCGGCGTCGCTGCCCGCGTCGGGCTCGGAGAGGCAGTAGGAGAACATGGCGTCGCCGGCGGCGACCGAGGGCAGGTAGCGCTGCTTCAGCTCCGGCGACGCGGACAGCAGCAGGGGCATGGTGCCGAGCTTGTTGACGGCGGGGATCAGCGACGAGGACGCACAGGCGCGGGCGACCTCCTCGATGACGATGGCGGTCGCGAGGGCGTCGGCGCCGGCGCCGCCGTACTCCTCGGGGATGTGCGGGGCGTGGAAGTCGGCGGCACGCAGCGCGTCGTAGGACGCCTGGGGGAACTCGCCGGTCTCGTCGGCGGCGGCGGCGTTGGGCGCCACCTTGCCGTCACACACCGCACGCACCGCTTCACGGACCGCGGCGTGCTCCTCCGGCAACTGGTACACCTCGAACACGGCATCCCCCAAAGACCCGAAAATCCTTGTCCTGAACCACCGTTCAGGCTCATCCGAGTGTGAGCATACCGATGAGTAACCAAGGAGCCGGAGGCGCGGTCGCCGGTGAGGGACTACTCTCGCCGGAGCAACGTCGGCAGTACCAAGCCCTATACGCCACAGATGTCCGCAATGCGGGTATTTGCGGAACGGGAAAGAGTGGAGACATAGGCGTGACCATCGCGTACCCGAGCACCCCACCCGTAGTAGCCGCGCCTTCCGGCGCACCACGCCCGCGGCTGACCTTCCTCGGCACCGGCTACCTTGGCGCGACCTATGCCATCTGCTTCGCCGAACTGGGCTATGAGGTGCTCGGCTTCGACGTCGACGAGGCGAAGATCTCAAAGCTGTCCGGCGGCGACGTGCCGATCCACGAGCCCGGCCTGGACGAGCTGCTCCGCAAGAACCTCTCCGCCGGCCGGCTGCGGTTCACGACGTCGTGGGAGGAGGTCGCCGAGTTCGGTGACGTCCACTTCATCTGCGTCGGCACGCCCCAGCGCCCCGACGGCATGGCCGCCGACCTGTCCCACGTCGAGAGCGCCGTCACCAACCTCGCGCCGCTGCTCAAGCGCAAGGCGCTGATCGCCGGCAAGTCGACCGTCCCGGTCGGCACCGCCGAGTGGATCGAGCAGCTCGTGCGCCGCCACACCCCGGCCGAGCTCGGCGTCGAGGTCGCCTGGAGCCCCGAGTTCCTGCAGGAGGGCGTCGCCGTCGAGGACGTGCTGCGCCCCAACCGGATCATCTTCGGCGTGAAGAGCGACTGGGCGACCGGCATGCTCTACGCCGCCCACAAGGGCGTGTTCGACCTGGCGCTCACCGAGGACCGCGAGGTCCCCGTCGTGGTCACCGACTTCGCGACCGCCGAGCTGGTCAAGGTCGCCGCCAACGCGTTCCTCGCCACCAAGATCTCGTTCATCAACGCGATGGCCGAGGTCTGCGAGGCCGCCGGCGCCGATGTGACGCAGCTCGCCCGTTCGATCGGGTACGACGCCCGCATCGGCAACAAGTTCCTCCGGGCCGGCGTCGGCTTCGGCGGCGGCTGTCTGCCCAAGGACATCCGCGCGTTCCAGGCCCGCGCCCAGGAGCTCGGCGTCGGCGAGGCGCTGCGCTTCCTGCACGAGGTCGACCTGATCAACCAGCGCCGCCGGCAGAAGATCGTCCAGCTGTCCGCGGAGCTGCTCGGCCGCGGCTACGGCCCGGCCGGCCCGGACCTGGCCGGCACCCGGATCACCGTGCTCGGCGCCACCTTCAAGCCCAACTCCGACGACGTGCGCGACTCGCCGGCCCTGTCGGTGGTCCGCAAGCTGGCCCGCTCCGGCGCCGAGGTCACCGTGTACGACCCGGAGGGCATGGACAACGCCCGCAACGACGTCGCCGACGTGACGTACTCCAAGACCCTCACCGACGCCGTCACCGGTGCCGACCTGATCTGCGTGCTGACGGAGTGGGAGGAGTTCCGCAACGCGGACCCCAACTCGCTCAACGAGCTCGTCGCGGCCCGCCGGGTGATCGACGGCCGGAACTGTCTCGACCAGTCCGTCTGGGTCGCGGCCGGCTGGGAGTACCGCGGCATGGGTAAGCCGGCAGTCGCTTAAGCGCCGGAATCTCCCGAACGGGCGCATCGCTTTCGCGACACGTCGAAACAAGGCATTCTTCCCAGTAGGGCGTGAACAGCCGGGGGTGGCCGCACGCGCGGCCGCCCCCGGCTGCGGCCCGGGGGGAGGAGTCGCGTGGAGACGTATCCGTGCCCGGCGTGCGGTGGCCCGGCCAGTGAGGGCGCCGGTTGCCGCGATTGCGGCCGCCCGCACGACCCCGACGCCGCCGCGCTCGCCCTGTTCCAGCGCACCGTGGCGTCGCTGGAGCAGAAGAAGCGCGACCTGACCGACGACACCCAGAAGCTGCGTCGCCAGCTCGCGCACGCCTCCGCGCAGCGCGACTCCCTGCGCCGCAAGGTCCGGCAGTCCATCGACCAGGAGCAGACCGGCCGCGGCCGCCGCCCCCGGCTGGGGCGCAGCGCGAGGGCCGGCGGCGCGAAGATCGAGAGCACGCCGCCGGTCGCGCGGCAGGTCCAGGGCCCGACGGTGCCGCCGGGGCAGGAGGTGTACTCGCCGCGGGCCCCGCTGGCCCCGGGCGAGACCCGGAGCGAGACCGAGGAGCGCAGACCGGTCGGCGCGACGCGGACGGCACCGCCCCGGACCCGGCTCGCGGCGCTGCCGCAGATGCGCCGCCCACCCGGCGGCGACGGCCCGCACGGCCCGGCCGACGAGCCCGAGGCGACCACCTCCAGCATGCAGGCGTCGGTCCTCGCGCTCGGCGGCCTGCTCCTCGCCGGCGCCGCGATCGTCCTCACCACCGACGCGTTCGGCACCATCGGCACCGCCGGCCGGGTGCTGCTGCTCGCCCTGATCACCGCCGGCGCCCTCGCCCTGCCGCTGATGCTGGTCCGGCGCGGCCTCACCGCCACCGCCGAGACGGTCGCGTCGGTCGCGCTGCTGCTCGTCCTGCTCGACGGCTACGTCCTGCGCTCCGAGGGGCTGCTGGGCGCGGACAAGGTCGAGGGCAGCCTATACACCGGCCTGGTCTGCGCCGCCACCGCCGGCATCGCCGCCGCGTACAGCATGCAGAGCCACCTCATCGCCTCGCGGTACGCCACCCTCATCGCGCTCCAGCCGGTGCTGCCGCTGCTCGCCTACGACTCCATCCGTGGCCCCGCCGGCTGGTCCCTCGCCCTGTCCGGCGTGGCGCTCATCGACCTGGCGTTCGGCGTCGCCCTCGGCCGGTCGGTCCAGCGCCGCATCCGGCAGATCGAGGCCGAGCGCAGCGGCGACGACGGCACCGGGACCGCCCCGGCCGAGGACGCCGAGCAGCACGAGCCGCACACCGTGCAGACCGACCGGTTCGCCGACGCGCTGATGCGCGACGCGGCCTGGGTGCTGTTCGCGGTCACGTTCGGCGCGGCCCTGCTGTGCGCCGCCGCCGCCCTCGCCACCACCGAGGCCCTCGGCGAGACCGTCCGCGCCGCCGCCGTCACCCTCGTCGCCGCCGCGATCGGCGTCGCCGGCTCCCTGTCCTGGCGGCGCGGCGTCCTGCCCGACATCGCGGCCGGCATCGCCACCGTCGCGGTCATCGCCGCGTTCGCGCGGGTCGGCGCCGTCGCGTTCCCCGGCTCCACGCAGCTGTTCCTCGCGCTCGCGGTGGCGCTCGCCGCGGCCGGCGTGCCGTTCCTGCCTGGCGACGCCCGCCGGGGGCCCCGCTACGCGGTCTCCGTCGCGGCCGCCGCCACCACCGCGCTGCTCGTCGTCACCGTGCTGCCGGCGCTCGCCGCGCCGCTGCGGGCGGCGTGGCCGGTGTGGGACGCGGACCTCACGGCGTACCGCGCGGAGGTCGACATGGCCGTCGGCGCCGACGGCTGGCAGTACGTCCTCGCGGTGCTGCTGCTGACCGCCGCGGGCGTGCTCATGCTCAGCGGCCGCACCGAGCCGGTCGACGTGCCGCTCGGCTCGGCCGCCGGACCCGCCGGACGGATCGGCTCGATGTTCCACCGCCGGGTCGAGGTCCGCCCCCAGCCGGCCCCGCCGCCGGGGCTGTGGCCGGGGCCGCTGGGCGGGGCGGAGAGCGGCCCGCGCACCGGCGTCTGGGACGACCCGCGGCCCGGGTCGCCGGCCGCTCCCCGGGCCGGCGCGGCACCGGCGACCAGGGCCAGGGACGTCGCCTTCGTCACCGTCCCCCCGCCGGAGCGCTTCCGCCCCGACGTCGCCGTCGTCGGCGCCGCCCTGATCCTGCTCATCGCGCCCGCCGCGTTCGGCCTGAGCTGGCTGGCGATCCCCGCCCTCACCGTCGCCGGCGCGATCGTCGCCGGGGCGCTCGCCATGCGGGTCCGGGAGGCGCACACCGCGTGGGTCTGCCTCGGCGCCGCGCTGGTCCTCGGCCTGTACGCGGCTGCGGCCGGCCTGGCCCGGCCGGCGTCGACCGCCCTGATCCTGCTCGCCATCTCCGTCGCCGGCGCGGGCATCGCGCTGCTGCCCCGGCCGCACCGCACCGACGCCGAGGGGGAGTACGTCACCCGCAGGGTGGCCGACGCGGGCGCCGGCGGTGCCCTCTTCGCGCTGCCGGGCGCCGCCGCGGCCGGTGCCGCGATCGCCTTCGGCGACCTGCCCGGCGGCGCGACCGTCGTGCTGGTGATGAGCTTCCTCGCGCTCGCGGTGACGCTCGGGTACGCCGCGATCACGCAGGTCGCCCGCGGCGCGCAGAGCCCGCCGCTGCTGATCGGCGCGACCGCCGGCACCGTCGCGGTCGCGATCGCGGTCCTGCGCGCGGACGGCGCCACCACGATCGACCTGGTCATCGGCCTGCTCATGGTGATCGCCGTGGCGATGCTGTGGATGGCGCCCCGGATGGACGACCGGCAGACGTTCGGCGCCGAATTCACCGGCGCCGACGCTGCGGCGGCCGCCGTGACGATCGCCGGGATCGGCGCCGTGGCCAGGGCCGTGTCGCTCGCGTCCGACGGCATCGAGGTCGTGACCCTCGCGCTGCTCGTGTTCGCGGTCGCGGTCGCCGCCCGGACCCTGCCCGACGAGTGGCGCCGCGGCCCGGTCGCCGGCGCCACCACCGTCGGCGTCTGCACGGGCCTGTTCGCCGGCAGCCTGGCCGTCATCGGGGCGGTCGGGGTGATCCGGGCCGCGGACCCGCCGTGGCGCGCCGTCCTCGACGACCGATGGCTGGCCAACGCCCAGCAGCTCGCGACGTACGGGTGGCAGGTCCCCATCGCGCTGCTGCTGCTCGCCGGCGCGGCCGCGATCGCACTGCCGCAGCCGTACGGCGACGACACGGCCGCCTCGGCTGCCGCCCTCGCGGCCATCGGTGCCCCCGTCGGGCTCGGCCTCGGCTGGCAGTCCCCGATGGTCATCGGCTGGATCGCCGCGACCGGGATCGCGGCCTGGGCCGCCACCGCGAAGGGCTGGCGCGGCGCCTACACGCGGCTCGGCGCCGCGCTGGTGGCCGGCATGTTCGCCGCCGGCGCGAGCCTCGTGCGGCCCGGCGCGACCGCGGGCACGCTCGTCGCGCTCGCGGTCAGCGGCGTGGCCATCGCCTGGTTCGCCCGGGCCACCGCGATCCGCCGGGGCGACCCGTCCGACGGCCCGCTCACGTTCGTCGGCGGGTGCGGTGTCGCCGCGGCCCTCTTCGCCTTCGCGGGTGCCGCCGCCGCGGCCGCGGGCGGGCTGCACCCGGGCCAGGCCAGCACCGTGCTCATCGCCGCGCTCGCGACCTCCGCCGTCGGTCTCGCCGCCGCCGCGACCGGGGCCCAGCAGGCACCGGGGTACCTGCCGTACGTGACCGTCGGCGTCGCGGGCGGCGCGACCACCACGGCCGTGGCGGCGCTGATCGTCGAGCGCGACGGCGCCGTCGTCTACGCGGCCGCCGCGGCGCTGCTCGGGGTCCTCGCCGAGCTGCTGCGGGTCACCTGGCAGCCGGGCGTCGCGTGGGTGCCGATGTCCGGCTTCCGCCCGGACAACGCCGGCACGCCCGGCCGGTGGCGGCAGGTCCGGGCACCCCGCGGGTACACCGTCGGCGTCGCCGCGGCGGCCGGCCTGCCCGCGCTCATCGTCGTCGTGTTCGTGGCGCCGGCGGTGTACGCGGCGCTGGCCGGACCGTACAAGTGGATCCAGCGCCCCTGGACGGGCACCGCGCAGACCGCGTCCGACCTCGGCGAGCTCGGCCGCTTCGCGGGCAACGGCACCCACGTGCTCGCCGCGGCGCTGCTCACCATCGCCGGCGCGCTCATGGCGGTCGGTCTCGGCGGCTCGGGGCAGGCCGTCGCCGGTCGCGCCGTCGCGATCGTCGTGCCCAGCGCCGCGCTGACCATGCTGATCGCGCCGGCGGCGCTGCACGCGCCGTGGCCGTGGCAGCCGACGGCGGCGCTGCTGGTCGCCACGATCGCCGGGCTCGGCCTGGCCCTGACGATCCCGCCGGAGGCCGACAGCTCCGACGGCCGGATGCTCATCATCGCCCGCCGGCTCGTCTTCGTCATCGCCGTGCTCGCCGCCGGGGCGGGCGGCGCGGGCAGCCTCGCCACCAAGCAGCAGACGCTGACGTGGCTGGCCGGCTCGATCGTCGTCGGCTCGGTCGCCGGCATCTGGGGGCGCACGCCCAACGGCCGGATGCTCGGCTGGCACGTCGCGGCGTCGACCGCGCAGGGCTTCGCCCTCGCGGCCGGGCTCGCCGCCGGCCTGCCGCTGCGGCAGTGCGCGTTTCCGCTGCTGATCGTCGCGACGATGCTGCTCGTGCTGGGTGCCGCGCTGCCGCGGCTGCGGCCGGGCAACAGCATCAACCGGGAGGCGATGACGATCGAGGCGGCCGGCTACGCCGGCGCGGTCGTCGCGGTCCTGCTCACCCTCGGCTCGGCCGCGCACACCGCGGCCGCCCTCACCGCCCTCGGCGCGGTCCTCGGCCTGTCAGCGGCCCGCAAGGGGCGCAGCGGCCAGCAGCGGGTCATCCTCATCATCGCCGCGTCCGTCGCCGAGCTGATCGCGATCTGGCTGCTGCTCATCACGGTCAAGGTGGCCCTGATCGAGGCGTACACGCTGCCCTTCGCGGTGCTCGCGCTCATCACCGGGCTCCTGGAGATCCGCCGCCGCCCGGAGCTGGGCAGCTGGCTCGCCTACGGGCCGGCCCTCGTCGCGGGCTTCGCGCCGAGCCTCGCGCTCGCGATCGCCAACGAGAACTCCCCGGAGCTGCGCCGCGTCCTTCTGATCCTCGCCGGCGTCATCACCGTCGCGATCGGCGCGGTCCGGCAGCAGAAGGCGCCGGTCGCGGTCGGGTCAGCGGTGACGATCATCGCCACCGTCAACGAGCTGCTGCGCATCGGGCTGCCCGTCTGGATGCTGCTGCTGCTCTTCGGCGGCACCGGCCTGCTGCTCATCACCCTCGGCGCGACCTACGAGCAGCGCCAGCGCCTCGACCGGCTCCGTGGCGTCTATCGCGGCATGCGCTAGGCGCCGCGGCGTGTAGCATCGATGTTTGTGAGTGTGATGTTGGTGTGTGACCAGCATGACTTCGCCTACACGGTGCACGTGGCAGGCTGCGGCGAGATGCGTCGCGCCGGCCGGCTGAGAGCCTGGCGCGAGGACGACGGCGGCCTGCTGGCCGTGCTGACCGTCCGCGGCTCCAATCTGGCGGACGAGTCGGGGGTTGTCGCGGACCAGGTCCGGCTGCGCTTCGTCGGCGAGCGGGTGGATGTCGTGGCGTACGAGCCGGGCTGGTGGGGCGCGGACTTCGCCTACCTGCGCTCGGTCGGCGGCACCCGCTGGGCGCTGCTCGACCCGCGGGTGCTCGCCGACCGGCTCGGCCCTTCGTTCGTCATCGACGACGAGGAGGACACCGCCTCCGGCTACGGCGGCGCCTGACCGCCGGTCAGGCGCCTTCGACCTCGAACTCGTAGATGCGGGTCGCCGGGTCGGTGGTCTGGGTCGGGGTGGTGACGACCAGGCGCACGTAGCGGGCGGTCAGCGGGCCGACCCGGTGGCTGGTGACGCCGTCGGTGTTGGCGGTGACGGTCACCGCGGTCGTCCACGTCGCGCCGTCGGTGCTCACCTGGATGGTGAACGCGCGGGTGTTCAGCGCCTGCGGCTCGCCGCCGGAGGAGGCGTGCCGGACCACGAACCGGCGCACGGTCCTGGCGGCGCCGAGGTCGGCCTGCAGGGTGGCGCCGGCGGCGCCGCTGCACCACTTGCTGTTGCCGGTGATCACGCCGTCGGCGGCCTTCGCCGGGGCCTCCGCCGCGACGCAGGCGGCGCTGCCGGTGACAGTGGCGCCGCGGGCCAGGTTCACGCCCGGGTCGGCGCCGCCCTCGTCGGTGATCGCGATGTCGTCGACGTAGCCGCGGAACGGTCCGGTGCCGGTCGGGCGGTCGAAGCCGACGTCGACGCGGGTGATCGTGCGGCCGGCGAGCCCGCCGAGGCTGACCCGCACCAGGTTCCACTGGTTGACCACGAGGTGGCCGCCCTCGCCCTGGAACTGCGGGTGGGCGCGGACGCCGTACTGGTCGACGGCGCCGGAGTCACGCAACGCGGAGCCGTCGCTGAACTGCAGGTCGACCGCGACGAACGTGCCGGTGGCCTGCTGCGGGTAGATCCAGTAGGACAGCGTCGTGGTCGCGCCGACCGGCAGGTCCGTGGCGAAGATCCGCTGGTAGGAGTAGGACTGGGTGGCGGAGTTGTCGGCGCCGGAGTACATCAGCGCGGCGCTGCCGCTGCGGGCCAGCTCGGCGCGCGGGGAGGACTCCATCGCGGTCAGGGCGCAGCAGTAGCCGCCGACGCCGATGGCCGCGCCGGCGCTGTCCAGCCAGGTCGGCGCGGGGTCGCTCGGCTCGAACGGGGCCCGCAGCAGCGGCCAGTCGCGGCCGTCGCCGAGCACCGGCTCCAGGGCCGTGTACCAGCGCGTGGCCATCTTGGCGTAGCCGGAGTCGTTGGGGTGCAGCGTGTCGTTGAGGTCGGACGCCGCGAGCGTCGACAGGTCGACCAGCCTGGCCCTCGCGCCGCGGGCGCTCACGACACCGGGGACGGCGGCGTTGAACGTGTTGATCCGGGCCTGGATGGTGGCGTCGAGCGCGGGCACGATCTTCGCGACCAGCACGGTGGCGGTGGGGCGCGCGGCGAGGATCTGGTCGATGAGCGAGCCGAGCCGCTGCGGCGCCGTGGCCACCTGGTAGTTCTGGTTCATGTCGTTGGTGCCGATGTGCAGCAGGACCACGTCGGGCTGGTAGGTGGCGAGCCAGCCGTTGGCGCTCGCGGCGATCTGGTCGATGCGCCAGCCCGAGTGCCCCTCGTTGTCGGTGTCCGGCAGGGAGCCGGACCGCTGCGAGCCGACGAAGTCGATGTTGTAGCCCGCGTTGGCGACGAGGCGGTTGTACAGCGGTGCCCGGTAGCTGGACGTGGTCGGGCTGCCCTCGCCCCAGGTGATCGAGTCGCCGAGCGGCATGACCTTGACCGGCCGGGTGGTCACCGCGGCCTGTACAGGTGCGGCGATCGCGGCGATGCAGCTCACCAGGACGGCGGCGAGCACGAGGATCCGGCGCATGCGGGGGCTCCCGGGGGTTCGGGCATTGACGGCTGTGGCGAGTCTCTCCGCGTGATCCGGTTGTGTCAAGAGTTGACAGAACTGCATGCGTGGAGGATCGTCGATGAAAACCGGATGGCGGTCCGGGCCCTTTGCCAGGTTCGGAGGCCGCCGTGCGTGTGCTTGTTGCTGTTGCGTTGGTCTTTGCCGCCGTGGTGGCCGTTCCCTCGACCGCCGAGGCCGCGACCGTCGTCTGCAACCGTTACTGCGACGGGCGCGACGCCGCGCTCGCCCCTTCGGACCGGCAGACGGTGGGCAGCACCCTGTACGGGCGGCGCTTCACCATGCATCTCAACGACACCGACGCGATGGCCTGGGCGAGCCTCGACAACGGCAAGGCCGGCGACGAGGTCTGGATGGACCGGTCCTTCGACGGCGGCCGCACCTGGGTCGACAGCCGCATCGGCTACGCCACCGTGCCCGCCGGCGCCACCGCGCGGCGGACCGCGCAGTTCAACGTCGACAACTGGGCGGCGAACGGGGTCGGCGCGCTGCGCGCCTGCGGCAAGGCCGGTGACCGCCCCGAACTGACCTGCACGGCGTGGACCCGCAGCACCTGGAACGCGTGGGACCGGCGTACCGCGGCCGCCACCGCCCTCATGATGCAGTACAACCTCCCGACGGGGTTGTTCGGCAACAACGACTGGTGGACCTCGGCGAACGCGCTCACGGCCGTCATCGACAACAGCCGCCGGTCGGGGATGGGCAGCTACCGGTACGCCATCGCCAACACCTACGACAAGCAGGTCAACGCCAAGCTCGGCCAGTTCCGCAACGAGTACCTCGACGACACGGGCTGGTGGGCCCTGGCGTGGGTGGCCGCCTACGACGCGACCGGCGACAGCCGCTACCTGAACACCGCCCGGGCCGGCGCCGACCACATGTACGCCTACTGGGACACCCGCTGCGGCGGCGGGGTCTGGTGGAAGACGGACCGGCTGGTCAAGAATGCCATCGAGAACAGCCTCTACATCCAGCTCAACGCGGCGCTGTCGCTGCGCATCCCGGGCGACACGGTCTACCGCGGGCGGGCGCAGGCGGGCTGGACGTGGTTCCAGAGCACCGGGATGGTCAACGGGTCGAACCTCGTCAACGACGGGATCAGCCTCAGCACCTGCCGCAATAACGGGTCCGTCACGTGGACCTACAACCAGGGCGTGCTGATGAACGCGCTGGTGCAGCTCAACCGCCTCACGGGCGACGCCGCCGCCCTGGCCACGGCGCGGCGGATCGGGGACGCGCTGGTCGCGAGCACGTATCTGTCGCCGGGCGGCATCCTGCGTGAGCCGAACGAGAGCAGCACCTGCGCCGGGGACGGGGTCTCGTTCAAGGGCGCCGCCGTGCGCGGCCTGGGCGTGTTGAACGCGGCCGCCGGCGGGGCCTACAACGCCTATCTGCAGCGCAACGCGGACAGCGCCTATGCGAACGATCGGGACACGTTGGACGCTTACGGCAGTCACTGGGCCGGGCCGCGGACCGCTTCCAACCACAGCTGCCAGCACAGCGCGGTGGATCTGCTCAACGCCGCTCCGTAGTTTTCTCTCGTGGTCGTGAACCGGTCGGCGGGGTCGATCCGATGATGAGGTGTGAGGGTTCAGTCTGACGCCGATCTGCTCGCCTTGGCCGCCGCCGGGGACAGGGCGGCGTTCGAGGAGTTCTATCGGCGGCACGCCGTCTGGTTGACGTTGCGGCTGCGGTACCGGTGTGCCGACGAGACTTTGATCGACGACGTCGTCCAGGAGACGTTCCTCGAGCTGTGGCACGGCGGCGCCGCCCGCTACCGCGAGCAGGGCGACGTCGCCGGCTGGCTGTGGCGGATCGGCTCGCGGCGCCTGGTCGACGCGCTGCGCCGCACCAGTGCCCGGCATCGGCTCGGCCGGCTCCTCGCCAGGTTCCGCGGCGGTGAGGAGCCCGCGGAGCCTTCGGCCGAGGAGCAGGTGCTGCGAGGCGTCGAGCACGGTGACCTCGCCGGCGCCCTTTCGCGGCTCTCCCCGGAGCTGCGCGCCGTCGTCCAGGCCACGGTCCTGGACGGGCTCACCACCGCCGAGGCCGCCGTGCTGCTCGGCATCCCGCCCGGCACGGTCAAGACGCGGGCGATGCGGGCCCGCCGGCAACTACGGCAGGAGCTGGCATGAGCGGGCAGCGGAGCGGCTCGGCCCGTTCATCGGGATGGCAGGTTGGCTCAGGCTGGCGCCGGAGCGCAGCGGGGGTGACGGCATGAGCGGGCAGCGGAGCGGCTCGGCCCGCTCATCGGGATGGCAGGTTGGCTCAGGCTGGCGCCGGAGCGCGGCGGAGGTGGCGGCGTGAGCGGGCAGCGGAGCGGCTCGGCCCGTTCATCGGGATGGCAGGTTGGCTCAGGCTGGCGCCGGAGCGCAGCGGAGGTGACGGCATGAGCGGGCCTTTGGAGCGGAGTGGGGGTGGCGGCATGGGTCGTTCCGATGTCTGGCATCTGCAGGACTCCGACGTGCGGGCGTATGCCGGCGGCGGGCTCGCCGGGCCGCTGCTCTGGTCGGTGGAGGCGCACCTCGGCGCGTGCGCGGCGTGCCGCTCGCGGCTCACCGCCGTCGCGGATCCGCGGCTCGTCGACGACGGCTGGGCCCGCCTCGACGCCTCCCTCGACGCGCCCGTGCCCGGGCCGGTCGAGCGGCTCCTGCTGCTGCTCCGCGTGCCCGACCACACCGCCAGGCTGCTCGCCGCGACCCCGGCGCTGCGGCTGTCGTGGCTCGTCGCGATCACCCTGACCCTGGCGATGACGGCCACGGTCGCCCGGCTCGCCGACCCGCTCGTGTTCCTCGCCGGCGCGCCGCTGCTGCCGCTGCTCGGCGTGGCCGTGTCGTTCGGGCCCGGCATCGACCCCACGTATGAGGTGGCCCTCGTCGCGCCGATGCAGTCGTTCCGGCTGCTCCTGCTGCGCTGCGCCGCCGTCGTCTCCGTCACCACCGTGCTGTGCGCCCTCGCGAGCCTGGCGGTGCCCGGCGCCGGCCCCGGCGCGGCCGGCTGGTTCCTGCCGTCGCTCGCGCTGACGGTGCTCACGCTCCTGCTCGCCCCGCGCCTCGGCACGGTCACCGCGGCCGTCGTCGCCGGCGTCGGCTGGGGCGGCCTCGTCGCCGCCGCGGCGGGCGTCCTCTTCACCGCCGCCGGCCAGGCCGGCACCGCACTCGCCGTCGCCCTCGCCGTCGGGCTCCTCGCCCGGCGGGCGGCGACCTTCGACACCGACTCCAGGAGGCTCCGATGAGCATCGACGCGGCCAGAACACGCCGCCCCGACGGCACCGCCGGCGCCGTGCGGGCCGAAGGCCTGACCCTGCGGTATGGGCGCAAGACCGCCCTCGACGGCGTCACGCTCACCCTCGGCACCGGCGTCACCGGGCTGCTCGGCCCCAACGGCGCCGGCAAGACCACCCTCCTGCGGATCGTCGCCACCGCGCTCGACCCCGACGAGGGCTCGCTGCGCGTCCTCGGCCACGACCCGCTCACCGGGCCGGGGCGGCTCGCCGTGCGGCGCCGCCTCGGGTATCTGCCCCAGGACCCCGGCTTCCACCCGGGCTTCACCGCATTCGAGTTCGTCGACTACGTCGCGATCCTCAAGGAGCTGACCCACCGCGGCGACCGCCACGCCGAGGTCCGCCGGGTCCTCGCCGCCGTCGGCCTCGACGACCAGCGCCGCACCCGCATCAAGGCGCTGTCCGGCGGCATGCGCCAGCGGGTCGCGCTCGCCGCCGCCCTCGTCGGCGACCCCGACCTGCTCATCCTCGACGAGCCGACCGTCGGGCTCGACCCGCAGCAGCGGATGCGCTTCCGCGAGCTCTTCGCCGACCTCGGCGAGGACCGGGCCGTGCTGCTGTCGACGCACCAGACCGAGGACGTCATGTCCCTGTGCCGCGAGGTCGTCGTCATCGACCGTGGCACCGTCCGCTTCTCCGGCACGCCCGCCGCCCTCGCCGCCCTCGCCGACGGCCGGGTGTGGACCAGCGCCACCCGCGAGCCCGGCGCCCTCGCCTCCTGGCGCACCGGCACCGGCCTGCACCGTCACGTCGGCGACCCGCCGCCCGGCGCCGAGCTGCTCCCACCCACGATCGAGGACGGATATCTCATGCTCGTCGACGTCGGCGGTGCGTCATGACGGCCGTGCTCGCACCTGTCGAGGGCGTGGTGCGGGTGCCGTGGCGCCGGGCGATGCTGGCCCTGGCCCGGATCGAGGCGGTCCGCTTCGCCCGGCACCCGCTGACCCTCGTCGCCGTGCTGCTGTTCGTGTCCCCGTGGGTGTACGACCTCGTCACCGGCTCCACCGACCGCTATCCGGTGCTCCACGACAAGGTCGTCGGCCTGCAGCTGTCGGGGCTGTTCATCCTCGGCGGCGGCGCCCTCGTCGTCGCCAACCTCAACGCGCTGCGCGCCCACCGCCACCGCACCGACGCCCTCTATTCGGTGCTCGTCCTGCCGGACCCGTGGCGCACCGCGGCGTTCCTGCTCGCCCCGCTGCCCTACGCGGCCGGCGTCACCCTGCTGGCCGCCGCGCGGATCGGCGCCCTCGCGCTGCTGCCCGGCGCCGCCGGCCGCCCCGACCCGGCCGAGCTCGCCCTGATCCCGGTCCTCGTCGCGCTCCTCGCCGCGACCGGCGTGCTGCTCGCCAAGCTGGTCCGCTCCGCCGTCGTGGCGCCCCTGGCGATGTTCGCCTTCGCCGTGGCCGCGTTCACCGTCCTGGTCGCCGCCGCCAGGGGCAACGCGGCCCTGCGCCTGCTCCAGCCGGTCATGTTCGGCGACCTGCCCTTCGCCCTGCCGGCCGACCTGGTCGACCGGCCGTCGCTGCGACACCTCGGATACGTGGCGGGCCTCGCCGGTCTCGTCGCCGTCGCCGCCCTGTTCCGCTCCGGCGCCCGCGGCCGCCCGGTGACCGTGGCCGCGGTGCTCGTCTCGCTCGTCGCCGCCGCTGCCGGCGCCGCCCAGTTCCACACCGACGACGCCCTGCGCCGCGCCGCCGTCACCGCCACCGACAACCCCGCCGCCCAGCAGACCTGCCACCGCCGCGGCGGCGTCACGTACTGCGTCTTCGCCGACTTCACGGCCTGGATCCCCGGCTGGGAGGCGGTGCTGCAGGGCGTCCGCCGCGCCGTCCCCGCCGTCACCGGCCCACCCCTCGCCGTCCGCCAGCGCGTCTGGGCCCACGGCTACCCGACCGGCGGCTCCACCAGCAGCTCCGCCGACGAGACCGGCCGCAACACCGCCTGGGAGCGCGTCTCGGAGGCCGCCGGCACCCCGGCGGTGATCCCGGTCGGCACCCGCTGGGGCGACGACACCTCCGAGGCAGTCTTCGCCGCCGCCGCCGCGCACCGCCTCATGACCGGCAGCGCGTTCACCCCCTCCAGCATGGTCTGCGGCGCCCGCGGCGCGCTGCTCGTGTGGCTCGTCGGCCAGTCGACCCCCGCGACCGCCCGAGGGCTGCGGAAGCTGGACGCCGCCAGCTCCGGCGGCCTCGCCTTCGTGGACGACACGACCCTCATGGGCATGGTCGTCCCCGACCGCGACGCCGCGCCGGGCCTCAGCGCCCTGCGGCGTCCCCCAGCCGAGGTCGGTGCCCTGGTCACCGCGCACTGGACCGAGCTGACCGACCCCGCCACCCCGGCGGACCGCTTCGCCGCGCTCATGGGCGTGCCGATCGCCCCGGAGCAACCCGAGGAGGAGCGCACCGTATGCACCGCCTGACCGCCGCCGGGCCACGCCGCCCTCCGGCCACCGACCGCCGCCGGGTCGATCCGATCGTCCGCACTCCCCGCGGCGGCACGGTCGCCACTTCCCGCGGTGATGTGGTCGCCCCTTCCCGCGGCGGTGCAGTCGCGGCTTCCCGCAGTGACACGGTTGCGGCTTCCTGCGGTGGTGTGGTTGCGGCTTGCCGTGGTGGTGTGGTCGTGGGGCGCGTGGCGGGTCCGGCATGAGGTGGCCCGCTCTTGTCCGGCCGACCCTCCGGGCGATCCGCTGGAGTCCGGTGCTCGGTGCGATGGCGGCCGGTCTCGCGATCGTCAGCGTTCCCGCGGCGATGACGGTGACCCTCACGGCCGACAACCTGGCCGCCCTGCTGCGCCTGGCCACCGCCTGTGCCGCCGTCGGTCTGGCGTTCCTCTACGACGACCCCGCCAAGCCCACCACCGCCACCGCGCCGGCTCCCGCCTGGCACGGGGTCGCGATCCGCACCGCCATCGGCAGTGCCGTCCTGGCCGCGTGGTGGGCGGCGGCGCTCGCCGTCACGCTCGCCGGCGCCCAGGACGGCACCGGTGACCTTCTTCCGCTGCGGGCCCTGACCCTGGAGGCGGCGGCGATCGGCGCCCTCGGCCCGGCCGCCGCCGTCCTCGCCTGGCGGCTGGCGCCGCGCGGCGTGGCCAGCCCCACCGCGGCACCCGCCGTCCTGGTCGCCCTCGCCGCGCTGGCCTTCGCCCCGCGCTCGGCGGCGTTCTTCGTCAGCGTCGACGGGCCCGACTGGACCGGCGCCCACCAGCGCCTGGCCGCCGTGCTCGCCGCCGCCTGCCTCACCACGGTCGTCGCCGCGGTGCCGTTCCTGCCCCGCCGCTCCTTCACCTGGTCGGGGTCCGGGGCCACGCGGGCATCCGATCGGCCGGCCGCACCTATGCGGCGCGGACGTGGCCGTCGGTGACGTGCCAGCGGTGGTCGAAGCCGACGTTGCGGGCGAAGTACTCGTCATGGGTGATTATGACGAGGGTGCCCTGGTAGGCGCGCAACGCCTCCTCGACGACGTCGATGGCCTCGAAGTCGAGGAAGTTGGTGGGTTCGTCGAGGAAGAGGACCTGCGCGCCGGTGTTGACGATGACGGCGAGGAGCAGCCGGCGCAGCTCACCGGCACTGAGGTCGCGCAGGCGGCGGTCCCACTCGTCGGGGCCGAAGAGGTGGGCATCGAGGAGGGATTCGGCCTCATCGACGTACACCGGCACCCTCGAACGGAAGAATCCCAGCACCGTGCGGTCATCGCGGCGCAGGTCGTCATGGGTCTGGGGGAGGACGGCGACGTCGGCGGCGGTGGTGACCGTGCCCGCGTCGGTGGGGAGCCGGCCGGACAGGGCGCGCAGCAGGGTGGTCTTGCCGGCGCCGTTGGGGCCGGTGACCAGGACGCGGCCGTGGACGTCGAGCGAGACGTCGTCCAGGACGCGCCGCGCGCCGAGCTTGACCGTGAGCCCGCGGGCGCTCACCACGGACTCCGCGGCTTCTGGGGGCTCCGGAGCCACAGGGAACGCGAGGGTGAGCGGTGGGCGGGTGGACGGCTCGGCGATCCAGCGCGCGGAGGTGAGTTGCCGGGTCAGGCGGCGTTCGCGGGCCTTGGCCTTCTTGGCGACCTTCTTCGCGTACCGGCGGATCTTGTCGGACCCGAGCCCCGACCGTACCGACTCCTCGACGCCGCGGGCCTGGTCCTTGGTGCTCGCGATGTCGGCCTCGAGCCGGCGGCGGAACTTCTCCTGCGCCTCGTGGTCGAGCAGGAGCTTCTGCCAGCGGCGGGTCTTCTCGGCGCGGTAGTCGGTGTAGCCGCCCTCGTACCACTGCGGGGTGGTGTGGATGCCGTCGAGCTCGACGATCCGGGTCACCGTGCGGTCGAGGAACGCCCGGTCGTGCGTGACGACCAGGACCGCGCCGCGGAACGCCGCGAGGAAGCCGCCGAGCCACGCGGTGCCGGCGGCGTCGAGGTGGTTCGTCGGCTCGTCGAGAATCAGCACGTCAGGCGTCGCGAGCAGGACGCGGGCGAGCATCAGCCGGGCCTGCTCGCCGCCGCTGACCTCGCCGACCGGCAGGTCGTCGGGCAGGTGTGCGATGTCGAGCCGCTCGCGCACCTCGGCCCGGCGCTGCGGTGCCGACCAGCCTTCCAGGGCCAGCCAGCGCTCCTGGACCTGCCCGTACTCCTCGAGGACCGCGGCGTCGTCCGCTATGCGTGTCTCGAGCGCCCGCATCCGGCGCGCGAGGTGGTCGGCTTCGCCGTCGCTCAGGAAGGAGAGAACGGAGATATCCGGATCCGGGACCTGCTGGGCGAAGTACCCGATGCGGCGCCGCGGTGCGAGGCTGACGTGCCCGCTCGTCGGCTTCTCGGCCCCGGTCAGCAACCGCAGCAGCGTGGTCTTCCCGGCGCCGTTGGGCCCGACGAGCCCGAGCCGGTCACCGGCGTTCAGGGTGAAGTCGACGCCTTCGAACAGCAGCTCGGCGTCGTAATGCTTGGACAAAGAAACAGCGCGTAGCAAGGTGGCCTCGCAGCGGGAGTGTGAGCGGACGGGAACGTCACCCGGCCCGTCCCCTGCGCGGGGTCCAGGTCAGGCGGTCAGCACGTCCTGCGAATCACACGGATGCATCGTCGCGCATCTCGTCCCGGCACCGCCACCGAATTACGACCGAGGGCCGCCTCCTCGAAAGGTGACGGCCCTCGGTGCGCCTGCTGCTCAGGTGCGGTCTGCTCAGGTGCGGTCGCGGGGTGGTGCGGCCCACGGAGACGTCGGCGGCTCGTCGTCGCCGTGTTCGGAAGCGGCGGCCCGCTCGGCGGTGAGCCGCTCGAGCTCGGCCTGCGCGTTGGCCCGCCGCTCCGCCTCGCCCCGTGCGAACGCCGCCCGCCGCTCCGCCTGCTCCGCCGCGCTCGGCGCGCCGAGCCTGGTGGTCACGTCCGGGTCGACGGGTCCGATGCGGGTCGTCGCCTGCTGGTCCTGGTCCGCGTCCGTCCCGGTCGCCGGCTCCTGGACGGGGTCGGTGGCCCGCATCGGCATGAACCGGGTCGTCGCGCCCTCGTCGACGCTCCCGCCGACGGTCGGGTGCTCACCGGTCTCGTTCTGCGCGGCGTGCCGCGGCCGGGACGGGCGGTTGGGGTGGAGCGCTTCGGTCTCCTCCTCGCGGACGCCCCGCCGCCCGGCGCTGAACCCGTCGAACGACGGCCCCGCCAGGATCGACGTCTCCCGCACCACGTCGGGCCGCGCCGCCCGCGACGGCAACGCCTCACCACTGCCGGCGGCCGGCGTCTGCTGCGTGATGCCGAACGGCTCGGTGGCCGGCTCGCTCGCGCTGGGCCGCCCGTACCTGGTCTGCGGCACCTCCGGCGATGGAGCCACCGACTCGGACGCAGGACGCAACGGCCCCCCACCCTCGTGCGGCGTGACAGGCGCGCCCAACGGCCGGGTCGGCAACTCGTCGCCGTCCTCCGCCAGCCCGCCGGGCGCCCCGGCCCAAGGCGTGCCCCCGGCCGCGGGCGGCGCGGATGCAGGCCCGGCCGCGGGCGGTGCCGACGCGGGACCAGCGGTGTGCCCGAACTGCGCTGCGGGCGGTGCGGATGCCGGCCCAGTCGCGGGTGGCGCTGAGGCGGGACCGGCCGACGGCGGTGCTGACGCGGGCCCGGCCACGGTGTGCCCGAACTGCGGCGCAGGCGGTGCGGAAGCAGGCCCGGCCGCAGGAGGCGCGGACGCCGGCCCGGAGAACTGCGGTGCGGATGCGGACCCGGCCGCGGGCTGCCCGAACTGTGGCGCGGACGGTGCGGACGCGGGTGCGGAGAACTGCGGTGCCGCCGGCGACGCCGCGGGACCGGACCCGGCCTGCCCGAACGGCGAAGCCTGCGGCGCGGACGAGGGCCCAGACGCGGGCGGAGCCGACGCGGGTCCCGAAGCCGGAGGAGCGAACGGCGCGGGCGGTGCTGATGCGGGCCCGGCGGGGGACTGCCCGAACGGTGCGGGCGGTGCTGATGCGGGACCGGCCGTCGGTGGTGCGTACGGCGCGGGCGGTGCGGCTGCGGGCCCGGCGGAAGGCTGCCCGAACGGTGCAGGCGGTGCGGATGCGGGCTGCCCGAACTGCGCGGGCGGTGCCGAGGCGGGGCCGGCCGTCGGTGGTGCGAACGGCGCGGGTGGCGCGGACGCGGGACCGGCGGAGGGCTGCCCGGAGTGCGTGGGCGGTGCGGACGCGGGCTGTCCGAACTGCGCGGGCGCGGGGCCGGCCGGCTGGCCGAACTGGGCCGGTGGTGCGGACGCCTGGCCGGGTGCGGGCGGTGCGGACGCGGGGCCGGACGTGGGAGGTGCGAACGGCGCCGGCGGGGCGGATGCGGGCTGGCCGAACTGGGGCGCGGGCGGTGCCGAGGCAGGACGGGGCGCGCCCGGGGGAGCGAACGGCGGCGTCTGCGCACCCTGGCCGGCGGCCGGGCGGAACTGGGTCGCGGAGCCCGGGGCGGGCGCGCCCCCGGGCGGGAACGGCCCAGGCGGCGGCGAACCCTGCGGGGCGGCCGGAGCCGGCGGTCCACCCCGGCCACCGAGCGACGGCGGGAACGGGCCGGGCGGGGTGGCCGGCGCGGCCTGCCCACCCGGGGTCCCGGCGCCGTGAGCGGCGGCCGGCGGCTGCGCGACCGGCGCTGCGGTGGAGGACGGCTGCGTCAGCGGGGGCTGCCCGGCGAGCGGGGCCGCGTAAGGCTGCCCAGGGGCCGGGGGTGCCGAGTGAGGCTGCCCAGGGGCCGGCGGGGCGGAAAAAGGCTGCGCGGGATACGACTGCCCAGGGGCCGGCGGTGCTGAATGGGGCTGTGCAGGGGCCGGCGGAGACGAGAAGGGCTGCGCGGGGTACGGCTGCCCAGCGGCCGGCGGCGCCGAATGGGGGTGCGCGGGGGCCGGCGGGGCGGAGGAAGGCTGACCAGGGGCCGGCGGCGCCGAGTAGGGCTGCCCAGCGGCCGGCGGGGCGGAGGACGGCTGGGGAGAAGAGGGCTGGGCGGCGATCGAGTCCGGGGTGAGCCACGACGGGCCGGTGCTGCTGCCGGGCGCCGAGACCGGGGCCGGGCCGCCCTGCTGGCCGGGGTGCCCACCGGCGGGGGGCTGCGCGGCGAACCCAGGAGCCGGCGCCCCGCCCGCCGCGGGGGGCTGCGCGCCGAAGCCAGGCGCGGCCGGCTTCGAAAGCACCGGCGGAACAGACGCCGGTGGGGCAGAGGACGGCGAGGCAGAGAACGGCGGGGCGGACGACACCGGGGGCGCGGAGGTCACCGGAGGCGGGTACGACCCAGCGCCGGACACCGGAGCGGCGAAGTGCGACACCGGAGGGTGGCCGGCGGCGGGGCGGCCCACCGGCGGCACGGGCTGCGTCGCGTCGGAAGGCAGGCCCGGCGAACCGGCCGGAGTGGCCCCATAGGTGGGCAGGACGGAGGTGGCGCCGGAGCTCGGCGTACCAGAGCCGCTGCCGCCACCGGAGGAGGCCTGCGCGCCATACGGCGGCAGCACCGACGTGGCACCGGCGGCGGACGGGAACTCGGTGGTGCGGGAGCCGGGGTGCGCCGCGGTCGGGCCCTGGCCCAGGGGGAACTCGTGCGGGTCGAGGGGTTCGCCGCCGGTGGCGACGACCGGGGCGGTCAAGGGCCACGCGCGCCAGCGTTTGACGCTCGCGGCGGCGACCAGCAGGGCCATGCCCAGGACGGCGGTCGTGCCGTTGAGGATGGGCAGCTGCAGGTTGATCGTCAGGCCGGCGAGCTTGTAGTCGGCGGGCAGGCCGTCCAGGGCGCCGAGCGGGTCGATGAAGAGGCTCACGTAGGTGCCGAGCAGCGCCAGGCCGGCGACGATCGGGCCGACGGGGGAGATGCGCAGAGTGGCGATGAGGCCCAGGACCAGGCCGGCGCCCAGGAGGTATGCGGCGGGCACGATGAGGTCGACGCTGTCGAAGGCGCCGCGCTCCACCCACTTCGTCACCGTTTCAGTGGATTTCTGCTGGCCGAGGGCGATCAGCAGCCACGCGATCGGGGCGATCAACATCCCCGCGATCAGGCTTCCCACGTGTCGCATGGTTCGCACCGTACCGTCTGGGGAATGCAGGAGCACACTGGCCGACCGACCGCGTATTCGCGGGTGACGCTGAGTCGCATCATGACCGCCGTCGACGTCAATCTCTACGGCACGGTCCACGGCGGTGTGATCATGAAGTTCGTCGACGACGTGGCGGGCGCGGCGGCGGCGCGGCACTCGGGCGGCACGGCGGTGACGGCGTCGATCGACGAGATCCTGTTCCTGGAGCCGCTGCGGGTCGGGGACCTCGTGCACGCGTACGCGCAGGTCAACTGGACCGGGACGACGTCCATGGAGATCGGCGTGCGGCTGGTCGCGCAGCGGTGGGACGAGGTCGCCGAGCCGGTCGTGGTGGCGACCGCATATCTGGTGTTCGTCGCGGTCGACGCCGACGGCAAGCCCCGGGCGGTGCCGCCGGTCGTGCCCGATTCGCCCGAGAACGAGGGCCGGTGGCGCGAGGCCGAGATCCGCCGCGAGCACCGCCTGTCGCGCCGGGAGGCGATCCAGCGGCACCGTCAGGAAGAACAGAAGTAGCGGGAACATGACAGGCGCGTGCGGACAAGAAGGGGTGTGGACCCGGAAGGCAACCTCTTGATCGCGGACGGATTCACGGCCATCTACGACCGGCACGCGCGGACGCTGTACCGCTACTGCGCCCGCCGGGTCGGTCCGGATCTGGCCGAGGACGTCGTCGCGCAGACGTTCCTCATCGCGTACGAACGCCGCCACACCTTCGCGCAGGACCAGCCACCGCTGCCGTGGTTGTTCGGCATCGCCACGAACGTGCTCAACCGGCACCGCCGCGACGAGGTGCGCGGCTACCGCGCCCTCGCGAGGACGGGGGTCGACCCCGTGCAGGAGAGCCACGCGACCCAGGCGGAGGAGCGCACCGACGCGCAGCGCCGGTCGCGGAAGGTCGCCCGGGTGCTGGCGAAGCTGCCCCGGCGCCAGCGCGACGTCCTGCTGTTGTTCGCGGTCGCCGAACTGTCCTACGCGGAGATCGCCGAGGCGCTGGACCTGCCGGTCGGCACGGTCCAGTCGGCGCTGCACCGGGCCCGCACCAAGATGCGCAAGGCGTTGGAGGACGAGGACCGATGAACACTGACGATCTGGCCGCCGTGCGCGAGTTCCGCGCCGACCTCGACGAGCCCCGCGAGGGCGCCCTGGCCGAGGGGCGCTGGAAGGTGGCCGGCGCCGCAATCCCGGAGCGGACGGCACCTCGCAGGACCTGGATCCTGGCGACGGCCGGGGCAGCCGTGGCGGTGGCCGCCGTGGTCGGCGCCGCGGCCGCGGTACCGACGACGCAGCCACGACAGGAGCAGGCTCAGACACCCGGACAGAGCGCGCCGGCGCAGACCCAGCCGGCGGGGGTGGACCTGCCGGTCACGCACGGCACGAAGGCGCCGATGCGCCCGCCGGTCGCGGGGAAGGCCGGCGGTGACCACGCCGCCGCGGTCGCGGCGCTGACCAGGATCGCCGGGCAGCAGCGCGGCGGGCCGCTGCCGATCGGGGCCGGTCAGGTGCTGTACGTGAAGACGTACAACCTGATCGACGGCACGGGCAGCTACATCCACGAGGTGTGGCAGGACCCTGGGACCGGCGTGGCGCTGCGCATCCGTCGCTCCGACGACGGGCCCAAGAGCATCGACCACAGCCTGTCCGATGACGAGATCGCACTGGAAACGGCGCGCGCGCACCTCGGGGCGCCGGGCCTGGACAACATGAAGGCCGAGTACGTCGCCGCGTTCCCGCGGGGGGCCGCGAAGGCGCACGAGCTGTCGGCGGCGTGGCGGGCGTGGGCCGCGGAGGCGTATCCGGGCCGCAACGCCGACGGCATGATCTTCAAGTACCTGCACGAGGTGTTCCACTACGTCGAGCCGCTGCTCGACGCGCAGCAGCGGGCCGCGCTCTACCAGGCGCTCGCGGACCTGGGGGTCGAGGCCACCACGGCGAGCATCGGCGGCCGGCAGTACGACGTGATCTGCATGGCGGACGCGCAGAAGGCCGACTGCCTGCTGGTCGACGCGGCGACGGGCCGGTTCGCCGGCGGCGCCTGGACGGGCGCGGACCTGAAGGTGACCGCCGGGAACTTCGAGTTCGTGGACTTTGCCACACAGCCGCGGCCGGTGCCGGGCGCCACCCGGGACCTCACGCAGGAGAAGCCCGGGGCTAGCGGTTCATCCACCACACCGAAGCGTTGAGCGCGGTGGCGAACGTGACGACCCACTGCGGGCGGTGGTGGTGCGGCAACGAGAGCGTCATACCCGCATCGATTACCCGCGGCCACCACACGGAAACCCGGGTGCGGATGTCGGTGGCCCACACTGAGCGATCGTTCGGGCGTGCAGGAAGATGGTCGGATGGCGAAGGAGCTGTGGCGACCCCCTGCAGACGTCCGCGAACGCACCCGTATCGGTGCCTTCCTGCGATGGCTGTCGAGCGAGCAGGGCCTGGAGTTCGAGGACTACGGGCAACTGTGGCAGTGGTCGGTCGACCACCCGGCCGAGTTCTGGCAGGCGATCTGGGAGCACTTCGAGGTCATCACGCACGAGCCGGCCACCGCGGCGCTGCCCGACGCGCGGATGCCCGGCGCCGACTGGTTCCCCGGCGCCCGCCTCAACTACGCCGAGCACGTGCTGCGGATGCCCGGCGTCGCCGACGACGAGCCGGTCGTGCTCGCCTACTCGCAGACCCGCGAGCCGGTCACGCTGACCGCCGCGCAGTTGCGCGAGCAGGTCCGCCGGGCGCAGGCGACGCTGCGGCGGCTCGGCGTCACGCAGGGCGACCGGGTCGCGGTGTACGCGCCGAACATCCCCGAGACGTTCGTCCTCATGCTCGCCACCGCCGGCCTCGGCGCCATCTTCTCCAGCTGCGCGCCCGAGTTCGGCACCCGCTCGGTCGTCGACCGGTGGCAGCAGATCGAGCCGAAGGTGCTCGTCGCCGTGGACGGCTACCGCTACGGCGACAAGGCCGTCGACCGCAGCGCCGAGGTGGCGGCGATCCGCGAGGCGCTGCCGTCGGTCGAGGCGTTCATCGAGATCCCGTATCTCCGCGGCGGCGACCCGGTCTGGGACGAGACGTCCGACGCGTTGGAGTTCGCGGCGGTACCGTTCAGCCACCCGCTCTACGTGCTGTACTCCTCCGGCACCACGGGCCTGCCGAAGCCGATCGTGCACGGCCACGGCGGCATCCTCCTCGAGCACCTCAAGATGCTCGCGCTGCACCACGACCTCGGCCCCGGCGACCGGTTCTTCTGGTTCACCACCACCGGCTGGATGATGTGGAACTACCTGGTGTCCGGCCCGGCGGTCGGCGCCGCGATCGTCCTCGTCGACGGCAACCCCGCGCACCCCGACCTCGGCTGGCTGTGGCGGGTCGCGGCCGAGTCCGGCACCACGTACTTCGGCACGTCCGCGCCGTTCCTGCTGTCGTGCCGCAAGGCCGGCCTCGTCCCGAAGGAGCAGGCCGACCTGTCGGCGCTGCGCGGCGTGGGCTCGACCGGCGCGCCGCTGCCACCCGAGGGTTTCGAGTGGGTGTACGACGCGGTCTCCGCCGACGTCCTGCTGGCCTCGGCGTCCGGCGGCACCGACGTGTGCACGGCGTTCGTGGGCGGCGTGCCGCTGCTGCCCGTCCACGCGGGCGAGATCGCCTGCCGGGCCCTCGGCGCGCGGGTCGAGGCCTACGCCGCCGACGGCACCCCGGTCATCGGTGAGCTCGGCGAGCTCGTCATCACCGCGCCGATGCCGAGCATGCCGGTCGGTTTCTGGGGCGACACCGACGGATCCCGCTACGCCGACGCCTACTTCGGCACGTACCCGGGCGTGTGGCGGCACGGCGACTGGATCACCATCGACGAGGGTGGCGCCTGCGTGATCACCGGCCGCTCCGACGCCACCCTCAACCGTGGCGGCGTCCGGCTCGGCACCAGCGAGTTCTACTCGGTCGTCGAGGGCCTCGACGACGTGACCGACTCGGTCGTCGTGCACCTGGAGGACCCCGAGGGCGGGGCGGGGGAGCTGCTGCTGTTCGTCGTGCTGCGGCCCGGCGTGACCCTCGACGACGCGCTGCGCGCCACGATCGCGCGGGAGCTGCGCACGGCCCTGTCCCCGCGGCACGTGCCCGACCAGGTGTTCGCGGTGGAGGCGGTGCCGCGGACGCTGTCAGGCAAGAAGCTGGAGGTGCCGGTGAAGCGGATCCTCACCGGCACGCCCGTCGATCAGGCCGCCGCGAAGGGCGCCCTGGCGAACCCGGAGTCGCTGCGGTACTTCGAAGCGGTCCGGGCGGCTAGACAGTAGGGCCGACGGTGTGGTCGACCTGCTCGGAGGTGCCCCGCGCGGGCAGCTTCGACAGGTCGGTGCGCACGCTGAGCACCATGCTCGCCCCGGCGGCGAGCGGCGCCAGCAGCCAGTCGAGGGGGTACGGGTACGCGTCGGCGTCGATGAGCACCCGGCCGCCCGAGATGCCCAGCTCGGCGGCGCGGGCCCGGGCGCGGTCCAGGAGCGGGCCGTGCCCGTCGAGCGAGCCGTCGGTCTCGACGAGCGCGCCGGTGTCCGCGGCGACGGGGGCGCCGGGAAAGTGGTCGCCGTGCTGGCGGGCCGAGGTCACGTAGTCGGCCCAGCCGGCCGGTGGGGTGCGCATCGGCATGCCCATCGGGGCCAGCCCGAGGACGAACCGGTCCGGCGGGCCCGCCGGCACGCCCGCCTCGACCGCCTGCGCCGACGCGAACTCGACGTCGATGCCGGCGGCGGTCGGCTCGCCGTAAGCGACGGTGACCCCGGCGGACCAGGCACCGAGCAGCACCGCGGCGGTCTGCCAGTGCGGCGGCAGCCAGACGCCGGCCGTGTCGCCGGGGCCCAGCCCGCAGCCGTCGACCAGCAGGTTCGCGGTCTTCGAGACCCAGTTGCCGAGCGTCGCGCCGGACAGCTCGGCCCGCTCCCCGGTGGCGTCGTCGTAGAACGTCAGCAGCGGAAGTGACGGGTCCCTTCCGACAATTGCCGCAAAGAGTGAAGGAACTGTATTCCCCATATGTCCGGAAAATCCTCCCATAGCATCTCCAATCGGGTCTAGCTAGGTGGTGTGCGATGGGGGTATGGGCAATGCGACGATACCGGCGGCTCGAACTCGTCGCCGTGGGCGGCGTCGCCATCGCACTGCTCAGCGCCGGCGGTGCCACCGCCGACCCGCGCATCCCGTTCCTGCCGCCGGCGCCTGACCTCGCCGCGCCGATCCAGTGGGCCAACCCCGTCGCCAAGCAGCCCGGCCCCACCGGCGTCACCCCCAACGTCACGCGCATCCCGCTGGGCAGCTTCGAGAAGCCGGCCGACGGCGTCGCCGCGCAGGCCGGCGCGCCGGCGGGCCTCGGCGAGCGGTACCGGCGCGGCGTGAAAGCGCGGACACTCACCGTCACCCGTGAGGGCGTGGCCCCCTTCAGCGCCGTCGGCGTCACCTGGCGCGAGACCGGGAAGATCGGCGACGTCAGCGTCGCCGTCCGGCACCACACCCCCGGCGGCGCCTGGAGCGCCTGGCGGACCGTCGACACCGCCGAGGCCGACCGCGACGTCACGCCCGACGCCCCCCAGCCCGGCCAGCGCGGCGGCGCGGACCTCGTCTGGACCGGCAAGGCGGACGGTGTGCAGCTGGCGGTGACCACGACCGGCGGGGCGACGCCGCACGACATCGCCGCCGACCTCATCGACCCCACCGACGCGCCCGGCGACATCGCGCCGGCCCCCGCCACCCCGGTCGCGGAGAGTCAGCCCGTCGGGCTGCGCCCGTTCATGCCCGCCATCCTGCGCCGCGCCGCCTGGGGCGCCAACGAGCAGCTGATGGACTGGCGCCCGCAGTACGCCACCTACGTGAAGGCCGTCGCCCTGCACCACACCGCCACCGGCAACGACTACAGCCCGGAGGAGGTGCCGAAGATCCTCCGGTCGATCTACCAGTACCAGACGGTCAGTCGCGGCTGGGGCGACATCGGCTACAACGTGCTGGTCGACCGCTTCGGCAGGCTCTGGGAGGGCCGCTCCGGCGGGCTGTCCCGCCCCGTCGTCGGCGCCCAGGCCGGCGGGTTCAACACGGGCACCGCGGGCATCGCGATGATCGGCGACTACCGGTACACGAGCGTGCCGCAGCCGGTCCAGGAGGCCGCCGCGCAGTACACCGCGTGGAAACTTTCACTGCATCAGGCGATCGATCCGCGCGGCACCGTCAGCCTCACCGGCGGCGGGTCGACGTCGCGCTACCCGGTCGGCACGACCGTGACGGTGCCTCGCGTCTTCCCGCACCAGCAGACCAACCCGACCGAGTGCCCCGGCGCGAAAGGCCTCGCCGCGCTGCCCTGGATCCGCGACCGCGCCGGCGCGATCCTCGGCGACCTGGTCAAACCCGAGATCGTGCGGACGCTGCTGGCCGCGTACCGACCCACCGACGGCACCGTCCGCCTCCAGGGCATCCCCGATCCGATCTTCACCAGCGGGCCCAACGAGATCCCGGTCGCCGCGGACTACAACGGCGACGGCAAGGACGACGTCGCGACCTGGTCGCCGACGACCGGCAACTGGAGCATGCTGCTCACCGGCGAGGGCCGCAGGACCGTCCAGTGGGGTCTGCCGGGCGACGTGCCGGCACCCGCCGACTTCGACGGCGACGGCGCTGCTGAGCTGGCGGTTTTCCGTCCAGCGACCGGTGTCTGGTACATCAAGGGCATCGGCGAGCTGCAGCTCGGGGTGCCCGGCGACGTGCCCGTGCCGGCCGACTACACCGGCGACGGCCGCGCCGAGGCGGCCATCTGGCGCCCGTCGACCGGACTGTGGGCGATCTACGCGCTGCGCGAGTTCAAGGTCGGCGCGCCCGGCCAGCTCGCCGCGCCCGCCGACTACGACGGCAACGGCACCGTCGACGCCGCGACCTGGAACCCGGTCACCCAGCAGTTCGCCATCGAAGGCCAGGCCGCCGTGAAGTTCGGCGCCTCCGGTACGCCGGTGTCCGCGCAGTACGACGGGGACGGCCGCGCGGATCCGGCGGTGTACCACGACGGCCGGTACGAGATCCGCGGTGCGGGCGGTTACGACGTGGGTGCGCCGGGCGACATTCCGATGCCGTTGAGCTGAATCCTGGGTTTCCTCGATCGCGAGTCGCGTCGTGGACATCGATCACCGGGGGATCGGGCGTAGGCTTTGCCTGACGTATCGCGTGACGTTCGTTACGCGTGGCATGCCGTGTTCGAAGGAGACGCCCAGTGACCCCCGGCCGTCCGCCCCGTGTGCTCGTCGACGCCACGAGTGTCCCAGCCGACCGAGGCGGTGTCGGGCGCTATGTTGACGGCCTGCTCGGCGCCCTGGCCGCGCTCGACGCCGACCTCGCCGTGGTCTGTCAGCGCACCGACGCCGAACGTTACGGACGGTTACTGTCCGGTGCGCGGATCATGGCCGCGCCGGCCGCTGCGGCCCACCGCCCCGCCCGCCTCGCCTGGGAGCAGACCGGCCTGCCGATGCTCGCCCAGCAGGTCGGCGCCCAGGTGCTGCACTCGCCCTTCTACACGTGCCCGCTGCGGGCCGGCTGCCCCGTCACCGTCACGGTCCACGACGCCACGTTCTTCACCGAACCGGAGCACTACGACAAGTCCCGCCGCACCTTCTTCCGCTCCGCGATCAAGACGTCACTGCGCCGTGCCGGCCGGGTCATCGTCCCCAGCAAGGCCACCCGCGACGAGCTGATCCGCCTGCTGGACGCCGACCCGACCCGCATCGACGTCGCCTACCACGGCGTCGACCCCGACGCGTTCCACGCGCCCACCGACGACGAGAAGGCCCGCGTCCGGGCCCGCCTCGGTCTCGGCACGACGGAGTACGTCGCGTTCCTCGGCGCCAAGGAGCCCCGCAAGAACGTGCCGAGCCTCATCCGCGGCTGGATCTCCGCCGTCCGCGACCGGCCCAACCCGCCCGCGCTCGTCATCGCCGGCGGCCAGGGCCACGACGACGAGATCGACGGCGCGCTCGGCGAGGTGCCCAGCCACCTGCGCCTGCTGCGCCCCGGCTACCTGCGCTACGCGGACCTGCCGGGCTTCCTCGGCGGCGCCGTCGTCGCCGCCTACCCCTCCTTCGGCGAAGGCTTCGGCCTGCCGATCCTGGAGGCCATGGCCTGCGGCGCCCCCGTCCTGACCACGCCCCGGCTCTCGCTGCCCGAGGTCGGCGGAGACGCTGTCGCCTACACCGGACCCGGCACCGACGAGATCGCCCGCGACCTCGCCGCGCTGCTCGACGACCACGAGCGCCGCAACGCGCTCGCCAAGGCCGGTGCCGCGCGCGCCAAGGAGTTCACCTGGGAGTCGAGCGCCGAGGTGCACCTCGCCGCCTGGTCGAGAGCGGCCAATCCGCGCAGTTAGTCCTCCCGCGTCACCCTCTGAAACCAGATCAGGCGATATTCGTAGTGGACATGACACCTTCGAGTTGTTGGAACGCGCCCTTGGCTGGGCATGATGGGCCTGTGTTCTACGCGGTCATCCCAGCAGGGGGCAGTGGCACGCGGCTCTGGCCGTTGTCGCGAGCCGGTCATCCCAAGTTTCTGCACGCCCTCACAGGCACGCCGTTGTCGCTGCTCCAGGCGACGTACGGGCGCCTGGCCGACCTCGCGACCCCCGAGACCACGTTCGTGGTCACCGGTGTGGCCCACGCGGCGGCGGTGGCGCGGCAGCTCCCGGGCCTTCCCGAAGGCAACATCCTGGTCGAGCCCACGCCGCGCGACTCGTGCGCCGCCATCGGGCTGGCCGCGGCGGTCATCGCCCGGCGCGACCCGCACGCCGTCATGGGCGCCTTCGCCGCCGACCAGCTGGTCCGCGACGTCCCGGCCTTCACGTCCGTCCTGCGCAAGGCCATCGCCGGTGCCGAGGACGGCCTCCTGATGACCATCGGCATCACCCCGACCCACCCCGAGACCGGCTACGGCTACCTCCACGTAGGCGAGCCCACCGGCACCGGGGACGTCTGCAAGGTCGCCTCCTTCGAGGAGAAGCCGGCCCTGCCCCTCGCCCAGGCGTACGTCGACTCCGGCGAGTACCTGTGGAACGCCGGCATGTTCGTCTGGCGCGTCGACGTCTTCCTGGACGAGCTCGCCCGCCAGCAGCCCGTCCTCCACGACGGCCTGCGCCGCATCGCCGAGGCCTGGGACACCCACGACCGCGAAGAGGTCCTCGCCGACCTCTGGCCCGACCTCACCAAGATCTCCGTCGACTTCGGCGTCATGGAAGGCGCCGGCGTGGCCGGCCTCGTCGGCACCGTCCCCGGCGACTTCGGCTGGAACGACGTCGGCGACTTCCACACCCTCGGCGAGCTCCTCGAGACCGACACCGCCGGCAACGTGGTCGTCAACCTCGACCCCGCCGCCCCGACCGGCGTCATCATGCAGGACGCCGAGCGCGTCGTCGTCGTCCCCCAGTCAGGCCGCCTGGTCGCCGTCGTGGGCGTCAACGACCTCATCGTCGTCGACACGCCCGACGCCCTCCTGGTCTGCCCCCGCTCCCGCGCCCAGGACGTGAAGAAGCTCGTCGACAACCTGAAGGAACGCGGCTCCGTCGAACTCCTGTAGCCTCCCGCCCGATCGAAGCCCGCAGCTCGGTCATGTCCCATCTGCGAGCGGGTCCGGGACGCCGGCGAGGCTGATCGAGTACTTCGATCTGCGCAAGGCGGTGACTCGCCCACCTGCGAAAGCGGGGCGTGTCGGTCAGTCAGACGGACACGCCCTCACCCGCACCGCTTCGAGCAGGACATCAACGGAGACAGCACGCCGCGACGGCCCAGTGAGGCGCGGACGGCGGCCAACCGCTGGTCGCCGCCCTCGCCGCCGTGCGGAACTGCTTCGACGTGGTGTGCGCTGGACCGTGAACGCGGGCAGTGCGGGCTGGTCGTCGGCCTCGCCGCCGCGCCGGACTGTCTCGACGCGGTGCGGCCCGGGTCGTGGTGCGAGCGGCGGGCTGGTCGCAGGTAGCTGGCCTCGCCGTCATGCGGGGCTGCTTCGACGTGGTGTTCGCCAACGTGTGGGCGCAGGGCTGCGAGGCGATCGCTGGTCGTCAGTCTTGTCGCCACGCGGGGCTGCCTCGACGTGGTGTGCGCCGGGTCGTGGTGCGCGGTGGGCTGGTCGCAGGTGGCTGGTCTTGCCGCCATGCAGGGCTGCTGCGGTGTGGTGTGGGCGCGGGTGGCGGTTGCTTGCCGGCCTTGCTGTCGTGCGGGACTGCCTTGATGCGGTGTGCGCCGGGTCGTGGTGCGGGTGGTGGGTTGATCGCAGGTGGCTGGCCTCGCCGTCATGCGGGGCTGCTTCGACGTGGTGTGCTGGACGCGAGCGCCGGGGCTGGTTGTCGGTCTTGCCGCTGCGCGGGGCTGGTTCGACGTGGGGTGCTGGAGCGTGGACGCGAGCGGCGGGCGGGTTGTTGGCCTTGCTGTCGCGCGGGGCAGCCTCGACGCGGAGCGTGCCCGGGTCGTGGTGCGGGCGGCGGGCGATCGCTGGTCGTCGGCCTCGCCGTCATGCGGGCTGCTTGGACGTGGTGTGCTGGACGCGAGCGCCGGGGTCGGTTGTCGGTCTTGCTGTCGCGCGGGGCGGCCTCGACGCGGAGCGCAGCCGGGGTCGTGGTGCGGGCTGCTTCGATGTGGTGTGCTGGGTCGTGGTGCGGGCGGTGGGCTGGGCGTCGGTCTTGCCGTTGCGCGGGACCAGCCTCGACCCGGTGTGCCGGAGTGTGGGGCGGGGTGCGGGGTCAGGCTCGGCGGGCCCAGGCGAGGGCGGGGGCGACCAGGACCTCGGTGGCGTCGGCGAGCGGGGTGGGCAGGTCGCCAGGGGCGAACCAGCCCAGCGCGGACGACTCGGCGCTGACGGTCTCGACGGCGCCGGCGGGGGCGATGGCGGCATACCTGACGTCATAGTGCAGGGCGGGGCCGCCGGCGCACTGGACGTGGTGGACGTCGAGGCCGATGGGAGCCTCGCTGATCCGCAGGCCGGCGATGCCCGACTCCTCGGTCGCCTCGCGGAGCGCCGCGGCCGCCACGGTCGCGTCGCCGGGCTCGCAGTGGCCGCCGAGCTGGACCCAGCGCTTGATCCTGCCGTGCAGGCACAGCAGGACGCGCTCGGCGGTGGAGTCGACGACGAGGGCGCTCGCCGTGACGTGAGCCCCCGGGTGCTCGCGCCACACCGTCGACGGGTCGCGGAGGACGAACTCGATGAACCGCCGCCGCGTCTGCTCCGCCTCGTCGCTCGGGGGCGTCCACTGGGTCAGCACCGCGAGGGCATCATCGTGCAACGTCGTCATAGTGACGGCAGGCTACCGCGACCGACGGCGAGCACGCCGAGTGGCATGCCGCCTTCAGGGATGTCGACCCCGGAGAGGTCGACCTGGTCCGCCTCCAGCCACTCGGACGCGACGCCGTCGGCGGCGAGCCCGGCCCTGATCCGCTGCACCTCCATGCCCGCCTCCATGGCCCGCCGCAGGTCGCCGGCAGGGGCCCAGACCAGCAGCAACCGCTCGGCCCTCTCAGCAGCGGCGACCGGCGCGGGAAGCTCGGGAAACGTGAGCGGTGGGGTGTCGCGGATGGCGGCGGCGGTGCGGAGCCCCTTGGCGACGGCCTCGGCGGTGCCGAGCGAGAACAGGTCGGCGTCGGCGCCGCGGATCAGCGGGGCGGCGCCCTGGCCGTGTCCGTCGGGGCGGATCGGCAGGCCGCGGACGACGGCGACCGGGACCTGGCCGGTCTTGCCCTTGACCAGGTCGGCGGCGGCGGCGAGCTCGTCGACCACGGCCATCTGGGTCAGCTGGAGCTCGTTGCCGTGCACGTCGAGCACCCCACGGTAGTCCGTCAGCGCGTCGATGCCGGCGGCGCCGATGGCGACGTCGGTGAGGCCCATCCGCCAGGGCCGGCCCATGGTGTCGGTGACGATGACCGCCACGTGCAGGCCGAAGCGCTCCCGCAGCTCGTCGCGCAGCCAGCGGGCCGAGGCGTCCGGGTCCTTGGGCAGCAGGACGAGCCGGGTCGGCTCCACATTGGACGCGTCGATGCCGGCCGACGCGAGCACGAACCCGTGGTGCGTCTGCACGATCTGCGTCGCGCCCCGGCGGGCGACGACCCGGGACGTCTCGGCCCGCAGCACCGCCTCGCGGGCGGCCTCGCGGGCGGGCTCCTCCAGCGGCACGTCGACCAGCTGCCCCTCGGCCTTGCTGACGATCTTGCTGGTGACGACGAGGATGTCGCCGTCGACGAGCCACGGCGCGGCGGTCGTGATCAGCGCGGCCAGGTCGTCACCGGGACGCACCTCGCCGATGCCGTCGACCGGCAGCACCTCGAACCCCGCGGGCGGCACGCTCATGCCACACCCGCCACGGACAGCGCCTCCCGGACGATCGCCGCGGTCGCCGGCACGTCGGTCATCCACAGCGGGCGGGCGCGGACGGTCAGGCCGGGCACCTCGACGCCCGCGTCGGTGTCGTCGACGAGCCAGCCGTCCAGGACGCCGCCGGCCGAGCGGGCGCCGAACAGGCCGCCCACGCCGGCGGGGGTGCACTCGACGCCCATCACGGCGAGGCACTTGTCGGCCATGCCCCGGACCGGGGCGGTGCCGATGATCGGGGACACGCCCACGACCGGGGCCCGGCCGGTGGCGACCGCCTCACGGACCGCGGGGACGGCCAGGATCGGCGCGATGGAGACGATCGGGTTGCTCGGCGCCACCAGCACGACATCCGCGGCGGCGAGCGCGTCCAGCACCCCCGCGGCCGGTTTGGCCGACTCGGCGCCGACGAAGACGAACCGCGACGTCGGGATCTCCGCCCGGTGCCGGATCCACCACTCCTGGAAGTGGATCGCGCGGGAGGCGCCGTCGACCTCGACCACCGCGTGCGTCTCGACCCGGTCGTCGCTGGCGGGAAGCATGCGGATGCCGGGCTGCCAGCGGTCACAGAGCGCCTCGGTCACGGCGGACAGCGGATAGCCCGCGTCGAGCATCCTGGTGCGCACCAGATGGGTGGCGATGTCCTTGTCGCCGAGGCCGAACCAGGTCGGCTCCGCCCCATAGGCGGCGAGCTCCTCCTTGACGGTCCACGTCTCGCCGACGCGTCCCCAGCCGCGCTCGGGATCGGCGCCGCCACCGAGCGTGTACATCACGCTGTCGAGGTCGGGGCAGATCCGCAGGCCGTGCAGGGTCACGTCGTCGCCGACGTTGACCACCGCGGTGACCTCCGCCCCCAGCTCCTGCCCCACCGCGCGCACCCCGAGGAGGAAGCGAGCGCCGCCGATGCCACCTGCCAGAACCACGATCCGCATGCCCTTCATCCTGCCCCACGGGTATGACACTTCCCGTGCGAGGCGGCCGGTCCGGCCACGCACGCGGATTTTCCGTTCGACGGCTAGGCTGCGAGCGACCTGTCGCGTGTCCGCTAGATCTTGGGGAGAGCCAGTGAGCACCCAGCCACCCGACCCGACCTCCTCGGCGGCGCCGCATGCGGCTTACGCCGCCGGTCCGGCCACCTCGTCCTTCGTGCCCCAGGTGCCGCCGGCGCAGCAGCCCGGCCAGAGCGTGCAGGCGACGGTCGACGCCAAGAAGGCCCGTTCGCTCACGCTGCCGTTTCGCGAGCTGGCGGCGTTCGTGCTGCTCGGCGCGACCGCGGCGTTCCTGCTCGCCGGGTTCATCTCGCTGCTGACCTCGCTGGACGGCAACTTCCTGCTGAGCGCGGGCGGCACGTTCGGCACGTTCGTCAACCTGCAGACGATCCTGCTGCCGATCCTGGCGGTGCTGGTCGCGACCCACGTCGACCCCGTGGTGCCGAAGGCGAAGGTCATCGTCCTCGTCGGCCTCGTCGAATACGGGATCGTGGCGCTCTTCGGCCTGATCCTGCTGCTCGCCAGCCTCATCGGCGACATGGACAGCGAGTCGGGCCTGCGGGCGACCTCGGCGCTCACGATCTTCCTGACCCGTCTCGGCGGTCTCGCGCTGCTGGGTCTCGTCCTGTTCCTGGTGATCAGGGTGTACCTCGGAGCCTACGCACCTCCGAAGCCGCCCCCCGGTGTGTACGGCCAGCCCGCGTACCCGTACGGGCAGCAGCCGGGCTACCAGTACCCGCAGCAGCAGTACGGCTACCAGCAGCAGACCGGTTCGGTCCCGCAGCAGCCGTACCAGCAGCAGCCCGCCCAGCACCAGCAGCCGACCGGCAGCTGGACCAACCCCGCGACGACCGGCTCGGGTCAGGTCGTCCCCGCCGCGCAGCCGTACGCGGCGCAGCCCGGGGCCTACCCGGCCGCGCAGGCCTCGGGCGCTCCGGCCGTGGGCCCGGCGTCGGGTGCCCCGGCCTACCCCCAGCCGGCGGCCCAGGGGTACAACCCGCAGTCGACGGGCGCGCCCGCGTTCAACGCCCAGCCCGCCCCCGTGCAGCACCCGCAGGCGGCCGGCGCCCCGGCGTTCGCCCCGCAGCCCGCGGCGGCCGAGCCGGTGTCCGCGGCGCCCGCCTCGACGCCGCCGCTGAGCTCGCCGTTCGCGGCGTACACGGCGCCCGCCGCCCAGCCGGTGTCGGCGCCGCCGGTCACCCCGCCGGTGTCCTCCCCGCCCGCCGACAGCGGCGCGACGCCTTCGGGCGGGTTCGCGGCGGCCGGCTGGCCCGGTGGGGCCTCGACCCACCCGACCTCGGGCGCGGCCACCGGCGCGCCCGCGGCGCAGCAGCCGGCGGAGGACACCAGCGACGGCGCCGCCTCACCGTTCGGCAAGACGGGCGCGTTCCCGACGGCCGAGACCGCGGCGGCCCCGGCGGCCGAGCCCACGGTCCCGGCCGGACAGGAGCCCACCGCCCAGATCTGGTCCGCGGGGGAGACCACGGCGGCCCACGGCACCGTCGGCGAGCCGGAGACCCAGTCGGCCGCCCCGGTCAGCATCGCCAAGGCCGACGCCGACCCGGACGCGACCGCAGCGTACGCGCCGGTCAGCGCCGCCCCGGCCGAGACCACCGGCGACGTGACCCAGACGAACACCCCGGCGAACGACCCGGACGCCACCGAGGTGTTCCGGCCCGCGGGCCAGGAGAAGCCGGCGACCGACCAGGGCGACGACGACGAGACCCAGCGCACCCAGGTGATCCCCCCGAAGGACTGAGCACCGGAGCACACCCGACCCGGGCGCCCGTCACACGACGGGCGCCCGCGTCGTAACAGGGGAAGAAGCGAAGGAGAACAGTCACATCCGGTGTGAGGGCCGATCGGCCCGGCGGCGGCCTAGGCTGCAAGCTGTGACGTCTGTAGTCAGAGGTACCGAAGGCAACGCCATGCGCCGGGCGCTGCGCCGTGCGGCCGACGGCCGTGCTCTCGACGTGACCGAGGCCGCCGTCCTGCTCACCGCCCGCGACCAGGCCCTCGACGACCTGCTCGCGGTCGCCGGCGCGGTGCGCGACGCGGGGCTCGCCGACGCCGGCAGGCCCGGCGTCGTCACGTACTCGCGCAAGGTCTTCATCCCGCTGACCAGGCTGTGCCGGGACCGGTGCCACTACTGCACGTTCGCGACGGTGCCGCACCGGCTGCCGAGCGAATACCTGGAGATCGACGAGGTCCTCGCGATCGCCCGGGAAGGCGCGCAGCAGGGCTGCAAGGAGGCCCTGTTCACGCTCGGCGACCGCCCCGAGGACCGCTGGGACCAGGCGAAGCGCTGGCTCGACGAGCGCGGCTACGACTCCACGCTGGACTACCTGCGCGCCTGCGCGATCGCGGTGCTGGAGGAGACGGGCCTGCTGCCGCACCTCAACCCCGGCGTGCTGTCGTGGGCGGAGCTCCAGCGGCTCAAGCCGGTCGCCCCCAGCATGGGCATGATGCTCGAGACGACGGCGACCAGGCTGTGGTCGGAGCCGGGCGGCGCGCACTACGGCTCACCGGACAAGGAGCCCGCGGTGCGGCTGCGGGTGCTGGACGACGCGGGCCGGGTCGGGGTGCCGTTCACGACCGGCATCCTCATCGGCATCGGCGAGACGATCGAGGAGCGCGCCGAGGCGCTGTTCGCGATCCGCAGGACGATGCGCGAGTTCGGCCACATCCAGGAGGTCATCGTCCAGAACTTCCGCGCGAAGCCCGACACGGCGATGCGCGGCATGCCCGACGCGGAGCTGCACGAGCTGGCGGCCACGGTCGCGGTCGCGCGGCTCGTCCTCGGCCCGAAGGCCAGGATCCAGGCCCCGCCGAACCTCATCGACGACGAGCACGGCCTGCTGCTGCGGGCCGGCATCGACGACTGGGGCGGCGTCTCCCCGGTCACGCCGGACCACGTCAACCCGGAGCGCCCCTGGCCGGCGATCCAGGATCTGTCCGAGAAGTCCGCGCAGCACGGCTTCCAGCTCAAGGAACGCCTCACCATCTACCCCGAGTACGCGAAAAAGGGCGCGCCCTGGCTGGACCCGAGGCTTGCCGGGCACGTCGAGGCACTCATGGACACCGAGACCGGCCTGGCCCAGGAAGGCGCCGAACCGGCCGGCAGAAAATGGCAGGAGCCCGACGGGGGCATCCAGAGCACCGGCCGCACCGACCTGCACGAGGCCATCGACACGGAGGGTCGCACCGACGACCGCCGCGGCGACTTCGACTCGGTCTACGGCGACTGGCAGGAGGTGGCAGCGCGCGTCAGCACAAAGCCACAGCACACATTGGACGGTGACGTCCGAAGTGGACTCGCGAGGGCCTCGACCGACCCCGGAAGCCTGCTGCTGCCACAGTACGAGCACGAAGCCCTCGCACTGTTCAATGTGGACGGCGACGGCCTGGAGGCGCTCACACGGATCGCCGACGATCTCCGGAAGGCGGCCGTCGGCGACGACATCACCTACGTGATCAACCGGAACATCAACTTCTCCAACGTCTGCTACGTCGGCTGCCGGTTCTGCGCGTTCGCCCAGCGCGAGCGCGACGCCGACGCCTACCGCCTCTCCTACGAGGAGGTCGCCGACCGCGCCGAGGAGGCCTGGCTGGCCGGCGCCGGCGAGATCTGCATGCAGGGCGGCATCGACCCGAAGCTCCCGGTCGGCGCGTACGCCGAGCTCGTCCGCGCGATCAAGACCCGCGTCCCGGGCATGCACGTCCACGCGTTCAGCCCGATGGAGGTCGTGACCGCCGCCTCGAAGGCGGGCGTGTCGATCCGCGACTGGCTGGCCCAGCTGAAGGAGGCGGGCCTCGACACGATCCCCGGCACCGCCGCGGAGATCCTCGACGACGAGGTCCGGTGGGTGCTCACGAAGGGCAAGCTGCCGACGTCCGCGTGGGTGGAGGTGGTGACCACGGCGCACGAGCTCGGCATCCGGTCGAGCTCGACGATGATGTACGGCCACGTCGACCACCCGGGTCACTGGCTCAGCCACTTCCGGGTCCTCGCCGGCATCCAGGACCGCACGGGCGGGTTCACCGAGTTCGTGGCGCTGCCGTTCGTGCACCACAGCGCGCCGATCTACCTCGCCGGCATCGCCCGGCCGGGCCCGACGTGGCGCGACAACCGGGCCGTGCACGCGATGGCCAGGATCCTGCTGCACGGCAGGATCGACAACATCCAGTGCTCCTGGGTGAAGCTCGGCGACGAGGGCACGGTGGCGATGCTCAACGGCGGTGCCAACGACATCGGCGGCACGCTGATGGAGGAGACCATCTCCAGGATGGCGGGCTCCGAGCACGGCTCCGCCCGCACCCGGGAGGAGCTGGAGGCGATCGGCAAGGCCGCCGGCCGCCCCGTCCGCCAGCGCACCACCACCTACGGCCGGGTGGAGGCACGGAGCTAAAGCGGCAGCGCCCCGGTGGTGGGCACCAAGGCCAGAGCGGCGACAAGGCCGCCGAGCAGCGCGACCCCGAGCAGCCGCCGGCGTGGCCAGACGACCGCCAGGATCAGCGCCACCCCGGCGACCTTGAACGGGTGGGTGCGGACCTGGACGACGGGCCAGCCCACGCTGGGGAGGATCAGCCGGACCGGCCCGATCACCTGTCTTCGCTCGACCGGACGGGTGTCCGGCTGCTGGTTCGCGTCGCCTTTCACCGTGAACGTGCCGTCCTCCGCCTGCGCCACGACCCGGTGCGTGACGAGCCCACGCGGATCGCTGTAGGTGACGATCTCGTAGACGGCGAGGGATGTCGCCTGAGGATCGACGAGAATGACATCACCGGCGTGCATGGCCGGCGCCATCGAATCGGACATGACCACGTAGGGCTTCCAGCCCAGCCCGATGATTCCGACCGTGAAAAGCACGGTGGTCACCGCGGCGCCGAGCAGCAGCCGCCTGATCACGACGGTATCCCAGGACACGCGCAGAACTCGTGGTTTCCCCGCACATCGGCGCAATTCGGCCGCGGATCCGGGCACCTGAGCAAACTCGCCGAGAGTCTTCCGGCGCGTTCGGCGTGTCGCCCGTTACCTCCGGAGGGGGTTGCTCGGTATGGGTACGGCACGGGGTGCAAGCGGTCGCCCGAGCGGGCCTATTTATCAGGTTCGGCTTGACGACGCACGCATTACACGCGTGTAATTTCACGGGGGATGTTCGGGGGGATGACCGAAAGCGGGTCATCTTTCGGACATAAAGAACACCGCGCCGAGGAACAGCAACCTTGTAGGACATGCGCCTTCCGCGTGGGGGGTTGCGCCGGCATCGTCGCCGGCGCGCAAGAAGGAGGCACGCTGATGGACGGCCGACCAGTCGTGGCCGACCTGCTGGGTAACGCTCCGGAGTGGCAAGAACGCGCTTTGTGCTCGCAGACCGACCCGGAGGCATTCTTTCCGGAGAAGGGTGGGTCCACCCGCGAGGCCAAGCGCATCTGCTCGCGCTGCGAGGTGCGGGCGGACTGCCTTGAATACGCGCTGGGGCACGACGAGCGCTTCGGAATTTGGGGTGGGCTCTCGGAACGGGAGCGTCGCAAGCTCAAGCGACGCGCTGCCTAGCAGGTCGTAGGTTTGAGTGAGGGGTTCCGGCGCGACGGCTGGGACCCCTCACGCGTCTGGTGGGATGACCCGCAGGTGACCGCGGCGGCCCTGCTGGTGCGGATGGTTGCCGGGGTCCTCCTTGTGCGGCGCGGGGCGCGCCGCCTCGCGGACCGCCTCGGCGAGGGCGACCAGGTCGTCGTTGGACGGCGGCGGCGGACCGTACTCACCCTCGTGCCGGACCAGGTCCCATCCCCGGGGCGCGGTCAGCCCGCGGGCGTGCGATTCGCACAGGTCATAGGAGTGCGGCTCGGCGAACGCCGCGAGCGGACCGACAACTGCGGTCGATTCGGCATAAATGTACGTCAACGTCGCAACGGGCTGTCGGGGGCATCCGTTGCGCGAGCATCGACGTGGGGTCCTCACGGCCGAACCGTATCGCTCCGTGGGCCCGCGCCCAACCCCGAAGCCTCACGACACGCCGTGGTGACCACGCCGACACGCCCGTCCGGTTGACCGGCCCCCCTCCGAAGTGGCATGGACGATCTCGACGTGGCGCCGTGCCACTGTCGCGTCGACGGTGGCGCTACGCTGGCAGCGTGGCGAGCCCCGATCGACGACGCAGCGGACCGGGACGGCGCGGCCGCGACCGGCACGGCCGGGGGCTGCGCGGCAGGCTGGTGCCCGCCTCGCTGCCGATGTCCCGCACCCGCGCGGAGATGTTCGACGACCTGGTGCTGGACTCCGTCGAGCAGCTGGAGCAGCGCTTCGCCAACGAGCTGGCCGGCGTCGAGTTCGCCGTCGAGGACGTCCCGCCGGACCTCAACGTCTACGACTCCGACGTGCTCGAGGACGGCGAGGTGCCCCTCGCGCGGCTGCTGCCGGGCCGCCCCGGCCGCCACGGCGTCCCGCCGCGGATCGTGCTGTACCGCCGCCCCCTGGAGTTCCGGGCCGCGGACCACGACGACCTCGCCGATCTGGTCCACGACGTGATCCTGGAGCAGGTCGCCAACCTGCTGGGCGTCGCGCCCGAGGACCTGGAGCCGTAACACCTCAGCCACCGAGCACCCGCGCCAGCAGTGCGGCCCGGCGCGACGGCCGGCCCGTCCGCGACTCCGCCGCGTCGGCGCCGGTCATCACCCGCAGGCTGGTGTTCACCCCGAGCCACCGCAGCGGCTCGGGCTCCCACCGCGGCGAGCGGTGCCCCACCCAGGGCAGTCCGACCAGCGGAGAGTCCTCCTTGCGGATGAGGTCCGCGAGGGTACGGCCGGCGAGGTTCGACGTGCCGACCCCGTCCCCCACGTAGCCGCCCGCCCAGGCCAGCCCGGTGGTCGGGTCGAGCCCGACCGACGCCATCCAGTCCCGCGCGATCCCGAGCGGCCCGCCCCACGAGTGGGCGACGCCGGCGTCCTCGAGCGCCGGGAAGAGGTCGACCAGGACCCGGCGCAGCTCCGCGAACACCCGCGGCGACGCGTCGAACGCCGGCGCGACCGCCGAGCCGAAGTGGTACGGCGCGCCCCGCCCCCCGAACGCGAGCCGGTCGTCGGCGGTGCGCTGGCCGTAGATGATGAGGTGCCGGTGATCGGAGAACGTCTCCCGCCGTGCCAGGCCGGCGGACGCCCAGAACGACGCGGGCAGCGGCTCGGTCGCGATCATCAGCGAGTAGACCGGCGCGATCGCCCGGCGCAGCCCCGGCAGCCGCGGCGTGAAGCCCTCGGTGGCCCGCACCACGATCGGCGCCCGCACCGTCCCGTGTGGAGTGTCGGCCCGGCCCGCGGTGATGGCCGTGACCGGGGTCTGCTCGAACAGCCGCACCCCGAGCCGCTCCACCGTGGACGCCAGCCCCCGCACGAGCTTCGCCGGCTGGATCGCCGCACAGTGCGGCGTGTACGTGCCGCCGAGCACGTTCGTCGCGCCGACCCGCTCGAACGCCTCCTCGGAGGACAGCAGCCGCAGGTCGACGCCGAGTCCCTGCGCCTCGGCGACCTCGTGTCGCGCCCGGTCCAGCTGTACCGCCGAACGCGCCAGGACGACGGTCCCGCCCTTGGCGTAGTCGCAGTCGATGCCCTCGAGCGCCGCGACCCGCCCGACCTCGTCCACAGTGGACTCCATCGCGGCGTTGAGCGCGAGCGCCGCCGGCAGCCCGTGCGCGCGGGCCAGGGCCGGCACCGACTTCGGGAACAGCGCCGAGCACCAGCCGCCGTTGCGGCCGCTCGCCCCGAACCCCGCGGTCTCGGCCTCCAGCACCACGATCCGCAGCGCCGGGTCGGCCTTGGCGAGGTAGTACGCGGTCCACAGCCCGGTGTACCCGGCGCCGACGATCGCCACGTCGGCGTCGGTGTCGCCGGTCAGCGCCGAACGCGGCGGTACCGAGGGGAGCACGGACATCCAGAAACTCAAGGCAGCTCCTCCTCGCACTCGATCGGTTCGCCGCGTTCGACGCGAAGGGGCACTACCCCCACCCACGGGTCGAACCCCGCGTCCTCGGGGGAAGTGCTCGGCGGCCCGGCGCTCACCTTCACTGACACTTCGTCCAGGGCCAAGGCGAGGACCAGGGTGGCGGCCAGCTCCTTGCGTGAGGGCGGGCGGACGACCGCCCATCGCCCGGGCGTGACGTGTTCGCTGATGGTCTCCAGGGCCGGGAGCTTGTCCTCGACGACCGTGCACGCGCCGAGCGCCATCACCGACCGGTAGTGCATCGAGGTCTCGAAGGCGCTGCGGGCCAGGACCAGGCCGTCGAGCAGCGTCACCGTGAAGCAGCAGGGCGCGCCCTCCGCGAGGACGCGGAACAGGCGGCTGCCGGTGGAGCCGTGGAAGAGCACCGAGGAGCCGGACCGGCCGTACGCGACGGGGATCGCGTACGGCTGTCCATCGTGGACGATCGAGAGATGGCCGATCGTCCCCGCGTCGAGAATGCCGTGCAGCACGGCGGGATCGTCGACCTGGAGCTCGGGAAGCCGACGGACCCGCGTCCGGCTCAGAGGCGCGCCCATGCCTCGGTCAGCACCGAACGCAGGATCTGCTCGATCTCGATGAAGTGGCTCTCGTCGCAGATCAGCGGCGGCGCCAGCTGGATCACCGGGTCGCCGCGGTCGTCGGCGCGGCAGTAGAGGCCGGCGTCGAAGAGGGCCTTGGACAGGAAGCCGCGCAGCAGCGCCTCGGACTCCTCGTCGTTGAAGGTCTCCTTCGTCGCCTTGTCCTTCACCAGCTCGATGCCGAAGAAGTAGCCGTCGCCGCGGACGTCGCCGACGATCGGCAGGTCGTACAGGCGCTCCAGGTAGGACCGGAAGAGCGGCGAGTTGGTCCGGACGTGCCCGTTGAGGTCCTCGCGCTCGAAGATGTCGAGGTTCGCCAGCGCGACCGCGGAGCCGACGGGGTGCCCGCCGTAGGTGATGCCGTGGGCGAACCAGTTGGCCCCGTCGAGGAACGGCTCCGCGAGCCGCTCGGAGGCGAGCATCGCGCCGAGCGGCACGTAGCCGGAGGTGAGGCCCTTCGCGACGGTGATGATGTCGGGCTGGTAGCCGAAGCGCTTGGCGCCGAAGTACTCGCCGAGCCGCCCGAACGCGCAGATGACCTCGTCGGAGACGAGCAGCACGTCATACCGGTCGCAGATCTCGCGGACCCGCTGGAAGTAGCCGGCCGGGGGCGGGAAGCAGCCGCCCGCGTTCTGCACCGGCTCCAGGTAGACGGCCGCGACGGTCTCCGGGCCCTCGAACTCGATCGCCTCGGCGATGCGGTCCGCGGCCCAGACGCCGAACTGCTCCTCGGTCATCGACTGGTCGGGCCGGCGGTAGAAGTTGGTGTTCGGCACCCGGAACGCGCCCGGCACCAGCGGCTCGAACTCCTGCTTGAGCACGGGGATGCCGGTGATCGACAGAGCGCCCATCGACGTGCCGTGGTAGGCGATCGAGCGGGACAGCACCTTCGTCTTCATCGGCTTGCCGGTGCGCTTGAAGTACGAGCGGGCCAGCTTCCACGCGCTCTCGACGGCCTCGGAGCCGCCGGTGGTGAAGAAGACCCGGTTCAGGTCGCCGGGGGTGAGGTCCGCGAGCCGGTCGGCGAGCTCGATCGCCTTCGGGTGCCCGTAGGACCACAGCGGGAAGTACGCCAGCTCGGAGGCCTGCTTGGCGGCGGCGTCGGCGAGCTCGTGCCGGCCGTGCCCGGTCTGCACCACGAACAGGCCGGCGAGGCCGTCGAGGTAGCGCTTGCCGTTGCTGTCGTAGATGTAGGGGCCGTCGCCACGGACGATCACCGGCACCGGCGCGTCGGCGTACGCCGACAGGCGGGTGAAGTGCATCCAGAGGTGGTCTCGGGCGGCCTGGTCGAGTCGCTCGGCGTCGGGCTGCTGGTCGGTCATCGTGTCCCCCACGCATAGGTCTGCTTGGCGAGCTTGAGGTAGACGAAGGTCTCCGTGGCGGTGACGCCAGGGATGCTCCGGATCGTGTCGTTGAGAAGGTTCAGCAGGTGCTCGTCGTCGGTACAGACGAGCTCGACGAGCAGGTCGTAGCCGCCGGCGCAGATCACCACGTAGTCGATCTCCGGCACCGCGGCGAGGGCCTTGGCCACCGGCCGCAGGTCGCCCTCGACCTTCAGGCCGATCATCACCTGGCGGGCGAAGCCGAGGGTCAGGGGATCGGTCACCGCCACGATCTGCATGACGCCGGTGTCCAGCAGGCGTTGCACACGCTGGCGGACCGCCGCCTCCGACAGGCCGACGACCTTGGCGAGGGCGGCGTAGGACATGCGACCATCGCGCTGCAGCTGCTCGATGATCCGCTTGTTGACGTCGTCAAGGACGGGCTCGGTCACGTGTGGATTCTTGCCCAAGACCCCGCTGTTGGCAACTAATTCCATAGCTGGATAACTAGGGATCTGCGGATTCGTGATCCGTCAGGAATCGATCGTCGTTCGGGACTATATTTCCGCCGGGTCACGACGGTAACCTCAATCTGACCAAGTGGCGCTTTTCGTTGTGCGGCCCGATCGTAACGACGGAATCCCTTGTCAGTGATGGCACCTCGTGTCAGGATCGGTCGTCGGATACCACCCCCCGAGGTTCCGGCCCGAGATCCGTAGGAGCCCTCGTGCGAAACCCCTCTCGCCCGCCGCTCTCGCCCGAAGCGGCCGCCGTCCTCAACGCCACCGGCCTGTCGCGCCGGACCCTGATGCGAGGCCTGTTCGCCGGTGGAGCGTTCATCGCGACGGGCGGCGCCCTCGCCGCGTGCGGCACGAAGCCCGCGAAGAAGACCGAGGCGGAGAAGGCGGCGTGCACCGCCACCGACGTCTCCGCGACCGAGAAGAAGATCACCTTCTCCAACTGGCCCCTGTACGTCGACGTCGACGAGAAGGACGAGAAGAAGCGGCCCAGCCTCGACGCCTTCGCCGCGAAGACCGGCATCGCCGTCACGTACAACGAAGACATCAACGACAACAACGAGTTCTTCGGCAAGGTCCGCAACCAGCTGCAGGCGTGCCAGTCGATCGACCGCGACATCATGGTCCTCACCGACTGGATGGCCTCCCGTGTCGTCGGCCTCGGCTGGGTGCAGGCGTTCGACAACGCCAAGACCCCGAACTTCACCAAGAACGTCCTCGGCACGCTGAAGAACCGGGCGTGGGACAAGGACATGAAGTTCGCCGCGCCGTGGCAGTCCGGGCTCACCGGCATCGCCTACAACGCCAAGGCGACCAAAGAGGTCCGCACCATCGACGAGCTGCTCACCCGCGCCGACCTCAAGGGCAAGGTCGCGGTGCTGTCGGAGATGCGCGACACCGTCGGCCTGATCCTCATGTCGCAGGGCAAGGACCCCGGCACCGTCACCGACGCCGAGTTCGACGCCGCGCTGGAGAAGCTGAAGAAGGCCGTCGACTCCGGGCAGATCCGCAAGTTCACCGGCAACGACTACAAGGAAGACCTGAACAAGGGCGACCTCGCCGCGTGCATCGCCTGGTCCGGCGACGTGATCCAGCTCAGCGCCGAGAACGAGGACGTCAAGTTCGTCACGCCCGAGTCGGGCCTGGTGCTGTGGTCGGACAACATCCTCATCCCGTCGACGGCGACCCACAAGGGCAACGTCGAGCAGCTCATCGACTACTACTACGACCCGAAGGTCGCGGCGGAGCTGGCGGCGTACGTCAACTACATCTGCCCCGTCCAGGGCGCGCAGGACGCGATGCAGCAGATCGACCCGGACCTGGCAAGCAACCCGCTGATCTTCCCGGACGCCGCCACCCTCGCCAAGACCAAGAGCTTCAAGGCTCTCACCGAGGACGAGGACAAGAAGTACTCGGCGAAGTTCGAAGCGATCTCGGGAGCTTGATAGATGGCCGAGCAGAGCGGTGCCGACCTCAACCTGGTCGGCGTGACGAAGTCGTTCGGCGCCTTCACGGCCGTCGACGACCTCAGCCTGACGGTGCCCGCGGGGTCGTTCTTCGCCCTCCTCGGCGCCTCCGGCTGCGGCAAGACCACGACCCTGCGCATGATCGCCGGTCTTGAGGAGCCGACGACCGGCCGCATCCTGCTCGGCGACGAGGACGTGACGCGGCTGCGGCCGTACAAGCGGCCCGTCAACACCGTGTTCCAGAGCTACGCGCTCTTCCCGCACCTCAACATCGCCGACAACGTCGCGTTCGGCCTGCGCCGCCGCGGCGTCAAGGGCGTCGCCGACCAGGTGGAGCGGATGCTCCACCTGGTCGACCTGGAGGGCTTCGGCAAGCGCAGGCCCGCGCAGCTCTCCGGCGGCCAGCAGCAGCGCGTCGCCCTCGCCCGGGCCCTGATCAACCACCCGCGGGTGCTGCTGCTCGACGAGCCGCTCGGCGCCCTGGACCTCAAGCTGCGCCGGCAGATGCAGGTCGAGCTCAAGCGGATCCAGACCGAGGTCGGCATCACCTTCGTCCACGTGACCCACGACCAGGAGGAGGCCATGACCATGGCCGACACCGTCGCGGTCATGAACGCCGGCAGGATCGAGCAGCTCGGCAGCCCCGTGGAGATGTACGACTTCCCCGGCACCGCCTTCGTCGCCAACTTCCTCGGCCAGTCGAACCTCCTCGCCGGCACCGTCACCGGCCGCAACGGCGACGACGTCCTCGTCGAGGCGCACGGCGCCCGCTACTCGCTGCCGGCGGTCCGCGCCAGGGCCGGCGAGGGCTCCGTGTGGCTCGGGGTGCGGCCCGAGAAGATGCACCTGTCGGGTGGCGGCCTGGACAAGGTGCCGGCCGGGCACCAGTCCGTCACGGGCATCATCACCGACTCGTCCTATGTGGGCGTCAGCACCCAGTACCTGGTGCGCGCCCCGTGGGGCGACGAGCTGACGGTGTTCGTGCCGAACTCCGGCGTGGCCGCGCCGCTCGCCGTGGCGAGCGAGGTGACCGTGCACTGGCGGCCCGACCACGCGTTCCTGCTTCCCCGTCCCGAAGGGCAGACGGTGGCACCGGTGGTAGACGCCGAGGCCCTCGCATGAGCGGCCAGCGAAGCGTCTCGGGCCGCTCATCGTGTGACAGGTTGAGCTCAGGCCGACGCCGGAGCGCAGCGGAGGTGGCGGCGTGAGCGCGTTGGGGCATGTCGGGGCCGGCACCACCGGTACACCGGCGAACCTCGAAAAACCGAGGAAGCGCTGGCTGCCGTATCTGCTGCTGCTCCCCGGCGGCCTGTGGCTGATCCTGTTCTTCGCCGTGCCCTCGATCCAGCTCTTCGCGACCAGCCTCTACGACCCGAGCGGATCCCTCGAAGAGGGCTACGCGATGACGTGGCAGTTCAGCAACTACGTCGACGCCGCGAGCGAATACCTCCCGCACTTCATGCGCTCGCTCGGCTACGCGGCGCTGACCACCGCCATCTGCCTGCTGCTCGGCTACCCCCTCGCGTACGCGATCGCGCTCAAGGGCGGCCGGTGGAAGAACCTGCTGCTGATCTGCGTGATCGCGCCGTTCTTCACCAGCTTCCTGATCCGCACCCTCACGTGGAAGGTCATCCTGTCGGACAACGGCTGGCTGGTGACGACCCTCAACGCGCTGCACGTGCCGCTGCCCGACGGCCGGCTCCTCGCCACCACCCCCGCCGTCATCGCCGGACTCGTCTACAACTTCCTGCCGTTCATGGTGCTGCCGCTGTACGCCAGCCTGGAGAAGCTCGACCCGCGGCTGCTCGAGGCCGCCGGCGACCTCTACGCCCGGCCCGTCGCCCGCTTCACCAGGGTCGCGCTGCCGCTGTCGATGCCGGGCGTCGTCGCCGGCACGCTGCTCACGTTCATCCCCGCCGCCGGCGACTACATCAACGCGCAGCTGCTGGGCACCAACCGGCAGTACATGATCGGCAACGTCATCCAGTCGAAGTTCCTGAAGGTCGGCGACTACCCGAGCGCCGCCGCGCTGTCCTTCACGCTGATGGCGGCGATCCTGGTCCTGGTCTTCGTCTACGTCCGGCGCGCCGGGACGGATGAGGTGCTCTGATGCTGCATCGCCTACGCCGCTCCGTCGCCGACCACTGGGTCATGGCGATCGGCCTGCTCGTCCTGCTGTACCTGTTCGTGCCGATCGGCGTCGTCGCCGCGATGTCGTTCCGCGACGCCGGCCGCAACGCGCCCTACTCGCTGGAGAACTACAAGTTCACCTGGGCGCACTGGGCCGACCCCTTCGGCACCGCCGGCATCGGCGACGCCTTCCTGCTCAGCATCGTCATCGCGGCGATCGCCACGCTCGGCGCGGTCATCCTCGGCACGCTGATGTCCTTCGCCCTGGCCCGCCACACGTTCCGCGGCCGCGCCGCCACCAACACCCTGATCTTCCTGCCGATGGCGACGCCCGAGATCGTCATGGGCTCGTCGCTGCTGGCGCTGTTCGTCGCCTCCGGCGTGCAGCTCGGCTTCTGGACGATCGTCATCGCCCACATCATGTTCTGCCTGTCGTTCGTGGTCGTCACCGTCAAGGCCCGACTCGCCGGCCTCGACCCGCGGCTGCAGGAGGCCGCGATGGACCTCTACGCCAACGAGGCTTCTACCTTCCTGCGGGTCACGCTGCCGCTGGTCATGCCCGGCATCGTCGCGGCGGCGCTGCTGTCCTTCTCGCTGTCCTTCGACGACTTCATCGTCACCAACTTCAACTCCGGCAGCACCGTCACGTTCCCGATGTTCGTCTGGGGCGCCTCGCAGCGGGGCATCCCGCCGCAGATCAACGTGATCGGCACCGCCATGTTCGTCATCTCCTTCCTGGTCGTGCTCATCGGCCAGGTCCCCAACATGCGCCGCTCCCGTCAGAAGGGCTGACCGATGCGCCTGCTCATCGTCGGCGCCGGTGGCGTCGGCTCCGCCGCCGTGCGTATTCTCGGCCGCCGCTCGTTCTTCGAGACCTGTGTCGTCGCCGACTATTCGCTGCCCCGCGCGCAGGCGGCGGTGATCGACGACCGCTTCACGGCGGCCCAGATCGACGCCTCATCGGCGGCAGCTGTCGAGGAGCTGTGCCGGGCTCATCAGATCACGCACGTGCTCAACGCGGTCGACCCGCGGTTCGTCATGCCGATCTTCGAGGGCGCATTCGCCGCCGGCGCGCACTACCTCGACATGGCGATGTCGCTGTCCTCACCGCACCCCACCGCGCCGTACGCGGAGACCGGGGTGAAGCTCGGCGACGAGCAGTTCGCCGCCGCCGCGACGTGGGAGGCCGCCGACCGGCTCGCGCTCGTCGGCATCGGCGTCGAGCCCGGCCTGTCCGACGTCTTCGCCCGGTACGCAGCCGACGAGCTCTTCTCCGAGGTCCACGAGGTCGGCGTCCGGGACGGCGCGAACCTCGTCGTCGACGGCTACGACTTCGCACCCTCGTTCTCCATCTGGACCACGATCGAGGAGTGCCTGAACCCGCCGGTCGTCTGGGAACGCGACCGCGGCTGGTTCACCACGGCGCCCTTCTCCGAGCCGGAGGTCTTCGACTTCCCGGAGGGCATCGGCCCGGTCGAGTGCGTCAACGTCGAGCACGAAGAGGTCCTGCTCATCCCGCGCTGGGTCGACTGCCGCCGGGTCACGTTCAAGTACGGCCTCGGCGACGAGTTCATCGACGTGCTCAAGACCCTGCACAAGCTCGGCCTCGACTCGACCCGCAAGGTCCGGGTCGGCGGCGTCGAGGTGGCACCGCGGGACGTGGTCGCGGCCTGCCTGCCCGACCCGGCCGGCCTCGGCGACCGCATGCGCGGCAAGACCTGCGCGGGGACGCTCGTCACCGGCCTGGACAAGTCGGGCGCGCCGCGCAGCACCTACCTGTACCACGTGGTCGACAACGCCTGGTCGATGGCCGAGTACGGCTCGCAGGCCGTCGTCTGGCAGACGGCGATCAACCCGGTGGTGGCCCTGGAGCTCCTGGCATCCGGGGCCTGGGAAGGCCGTGGCGTGCTCGGGCCGGAGGCGCTGCCGCCGAAGCCGTTCCTGGAGTTGCTCACCGAGTACGGCTCGCCGTGGGGTATGCAGGAAAAATGACGCGATACGGTCCTATGTACGGACCTGACATCACGTTCCTCGGGGTGCCGCCCTGCGACCTCGACGCGCTGCCGCCGGACGCGGACGTGGTCATCGTCGGCGCGCCCTTCGACGGCGGCACCTCGCACCGGCCCGGGACCCGCTTCGGCCCGGGCGCGATCCGCCAGGCCTGTTACCTCGCCCACGACGGCTCCCGCCCGTCCCTCGCGCTGCGTGTCGACCCGTTGCGGGATCTGCGGGTGTACGACGCGGGCGACGTCGAGATGTTCTCCGGCGACGCGGCCGGCGCGATCGCAAGGCTGGAGGACGCGGTCCACACGGTCGCGGCCACGGGCGCGATCCCGGTGGTCCTGGGCGGCGACCACACGATCGCCTGGCCCGACGCCACCGGCGTGGCCCGGCAGCTCGGCTACGGCCGGGTCTCCCTCGTGCACTTCGACGCGCACGCCGACACCGGCGACACCGAGTTCGGCTCCCTCGTCGGCCACGGCCAGCCGATGCGCCGCCTCATCGAGTCCGGCGCGGTCCGCGGCGACCGCTTCCTGCAGCTGGGCCTGCGCGGCTACTGGCCGGGCCCGGCCACGCTGGACTGGATGGCGGCCCAGCGCATGCGCTCCTACGAGATGACGGAGATCGTGGCCCGCGGCCTCGACGACTGCCTCACCGAGGCGTTCACGATCGCCACCGACGACTGCGACGGCGTCTTCCTGTCCGTCGACGTCGACGTGGTCGACCCCGGCATGGCCCCCGGCACCGGCACCCCCGAACCCGGCGGCCTCACCTCCCGCCAGCTCCTCGACGCCGTCCGCCGCTGCTGCTACGAGCTCCCGATCGCCGGCATCGACGTCGTCGAGGTCTCCCCGCCGTACGACCACGCCGAGATCACCGCATACCTCGCCAACCGCGTCGTCCTCGAAGCGCTGTCCGCCATCGCCAGACGCCGCCGCGGCGACCCCTGGAACCCGCGCCAGCCCCTCCTCGACGGCCGCTGACGTACCATGGCGGCATGAGTGCGGAGACGATTGGCTGGCGCATGCCGCCGGTTTTGACGCTCGACGACCTCACCGCCATGATGGCAGCGGACGAGTTTCATCGATACGAGATCAGCCCGGAAGGGGTTCTCTCGGTCATGCCGCCGCCCGGCACCGAGCACGCGACGATCGCCTCTCAGATCATGTTCTGGCTCGCTGCGGCGGGTATGCCGGCCAATCGGGTTCATCAGACGATCGGACTTCGGATCCCCGGCCGCGACGGCGGCATCGGTGGACGAATTCCAGATCTGGTTGTCTGGAGCCGGACGCCATCAGCCGGCGTCTGGGTGTCGGTCGACGATGCACTTCTTGTCGTCGAGATCGTCTCGCCCGGGTCGAAGGACATGGACACCGTTACCAAGCGTGCCGAGTACGCCGCCGCTGGCATCCCGCAGTACTGGGTGGTCGGCCAGGACGCAACGCAGACCGTCACCATGCACCGCCTGACCGAGGACCGCTATGAGGTCCGGACGATGATGCCGCTTGCGTGGGTGCTCAACACCAAGCCGGCCGAGCACGACCTCGTCTGACGTCGGGCCCGGCCGGGCTGGGTTACAGGGCCGCTTCCAGGATGTCCAGGGCGCGGCCGAGGGTGGCGTCGTCCATGACCAGGGGTGGCAGGAAGCGGATCACGTTGCCGTAGGTGCCGCAGGTGAGCAGGAGCAGGCCCGCCTCGTGGGCCGCCTTCTGGATCGCCGCGGTCTTCGCCGGGTCCGGGGTCGGGCCCGCCGGGCCGGAGGCGTCCGGCACGACGATCTCCAGGGCGAGCATGGCGCCCCGGCCGCGGACCTCGCCGACGCACGGGTGGGCGGCGGCCAGGGACTCCAGGCGCGGGCGCATGACCGACTCGATCCGCCGGGCCGCGGCCGCCAGGTCCAGCTCCATCATGGTCTCGATCGAGGCCAGGGCGGCCGCGCAGGCGACGGGGTTGCCGCCGTACGTGCCGCCGAGACCGCCGGGGTGCACGGCGTCCATCACCTCGGCCCGGCCGGTCACCGCGGCGAGCGGCAGCCCGCCGGCGATGCCCTTCGCGGTGGTGACCAGGTCGGGCTCCAGGCCTTCGTGGGTCGAGGCGAACCACTCGCCGGTGCGGCAGAAGCCGGTCTGGATCTCGTCGGCGACGAAGAGCGCCCCGGCGGACCGGGCCCACGCGGCGACCGCCGGCAGGAAGCCGGGCGCGGGCACGATGAAGCCGCCCTCACCCTGGACCGGCTCGATGAGCACGGCGGCGACCTGGTCGGCGCCGACCTGCTTCTCGATCATGCCGGTGGCCAGCGCGGCCGCGTCGGGGCCGGAGAGGCCGTCGCGGAACGGGTAGGACATCGGCACGCGGTAGATCTCGCCGGCGAACGGGCCGAAGCCGTGCTTGTAGGGCATCGCCTTGGCGGTCAGGGCCATCGTCAGGTTGGTGCGGCCGTGGTACGCGTGGTCGAACACCACGACCGCCTGCCGCCCGGTCGCGTGCCGGGCGATCTTCACCGCGTTCTCCACCGCCTCGGCGCCGGAGTTGAACAGCGCCGAGCGCTTCTCGAACGTGCCCGGGGTCAGCGCGTTGAGCTGCTCGCAGACCGCGACGTAGCCCTCGTACGGCGCGATCATGAAGCAGGTGTGGGTGAAGCGCTCGACCTGGCGCCGCACCGCCTCGACGACCTTCGGCGAGCTGTTGCCCACGTTGGTGACGGCGATGCCGGCGGCCATGTCGATCCACTCGCGACCGTCCACGTCGGACAGCGTGCCGCCCGCCGCGTGGTCCACATAGGACGAGATCATGCTGCTGACGCCGCGGGCGACCGCGGCGCCGCGGCGCTTGTGGAGCTCCCCGGACGCCGTCATCACAGCTCGATGTTGTGCATGACGTGCTTGATGCGGGTGTAGTCCTCCAGCCCGTACATGGACAGGTCCTTACCGTAACCAGAGGACTTGAAACCGCCGTGCGGCATCTCCGCGACGATCGGGATGTGGGCGTTCACCCACACGCAGCCGAAGTCGAGCCGGCGGGTCATCCGCATCGCCCGGCCGTGGTCCCTCGTCCACACCGACGACGACAGCCCGTACTCGACGCCGTTGGCCCAGCGGACCGCCTCGTCCTCGTCGGTGAAGCGCTGCACGGTGATGACGGGGCCGAAGACCTCGTCCTGGATGATCTCGTCGTCCTGGCGCAGGCCGGAGACGACGGTGGGGGAGTAGAAGTAGCCCCGGTCGCCGACCCGGGCGCCGCCCGCGTCGAGCTTCGCGTGGTCGGGCAGCCGGTCGACGAAGCCGGCGACCCGGGCCAGCTGGTTGGCGTTGTTGAGCGGGCCGTAGAGCACGTCCTCGTCGTCGGGCGCGCCGGTCTTCGTCGCGGCGGCCTGCTCGGCGATCGCGGCCACGAAGTCGTCGTAGATGCCGGGGCCGGCGAGCACGCGGGTCGCGGCGGTGCAGTCCTGGCCGGCGTTGAAGTAGCCGGCGACCGCGATCGCCTCGGCCGCCGCCTCCAGGTCGGCGTCGTCGAACACCACGACCGGCGCCTTGCCGCCGAGCTCCAGATGGGTGCGCTTGAGCATGGGCGCGGCGGAGCCCGCCACCTCGCGGCCCGCGCGGACCGAGCCGGTGATCGACACGAACTGCGGCACCGGGTGCGACACGAGGGCCCGGCCGGTGTCCCGGTCGCCGGTGACCACGTTGAGCACGCCCGGCGGCAGGAACTCCGCGGCCAGCTCGGCCAGCAGCAGCGTCGACACCGGGGTGGTGTCCGACGGCTTGAGCACGACGGTGTTGCCCGCGGCGAGCGCCGGCGCGATCTTCCAGATCGCCATCATCAGCGGGTAGTTCCACGGGGTGACCTGCGCGCAGACGCCGATCGGCTCGCGGCGCACGTAGCTGGTGTGGCCCTTCATGTACTCCCCGGCGGACTTGCCCTCCAGGACCCGGGCGGCACCGGCGAAGAACCGGACCTGGTCCACGGCCGGGGGCAGCTCGTCGCTGGTGGTCAGCGCCCGCGGCTTGCCCGTGTTCTGGCACTCGGCGTCGATGAGCTCGGCCGCGCGGTCCTCCATCGCGTCGGCGAGCTTCAGCAGCGCCCGCTGCCGCTCCGCGGGCGTGGCGTCCCGCCACGTCTCGAACGCCTTGCTGGCCGCCTTCACCGCGCGGTCGACGTCGGCCTCGCCCGAGACCGGCGCGGAGGCGAACACCTCACCGGTCGAGGGGTCGATCAGGTCCGAATAACGGCCGTCGGCGGGCTCCACGTGGGCGCCGTCGATGAAGTTCTGCAGTTGCTTGGTCATGTCCACTCCTTTGAGTGTCGGCAGCCACATCCTTCCACCGATTCCGCAGTGCACAACCCCTTGAGCAACTGTTTCCATGCTGTGAAGCGGCGTAGGCTTTCAGTGTGACCCCGTTCTTCATCGCCGGCCGACCGGCGACCAGCGACGACGCCGTCGAGATCCGTCACCCGTTCGACGGCCGGGTGGTCGGCAGCACCGCCAACGCCACCCCGGCGCAGGTCGAGGAGGCCGTCGCCGCGGCCGACGCGGTCCGTGCGAAGGCCGCCGCCCTCCCGGCGAGCGTCCGGGCCGCGGCGCTGGACCACGTGAGCGCCCGGCTGAAGGAGCGCGCCGAGGAGGTCGCCCGGCTGATCACGGGGGAGAACGGCAAACCCCTGAAGTGGTCCCGGGGCGAGGTGGGCCGGGCGGTGTCCACGTTCCGCTGGGCCGCCGAGGAGGCCCGCCGCTTCTCCGGCGCCGTGCAGCGCCTCGACACCGACCCCGCCGCGACCGGCCGGATCGCCCTGGTCAAGCGCGTGCCGAAGGGGCCGGTGCTCGGCATCGCCCCGTTCAACTTCCCGCTCAACCTGGTCGCGCACAAGGTCGCCCCGGCGATCGCGGTCGGCGCGCCGATCGTGCTGAAGCCGGCGCCGGCGACCCCGCTCAGCGCGCTGCTGCTCGGCGAGATCCTCGCCGAGACCGAACTGCCCGAGGGCATGTGGTCGATCCTGCCGATCCCCAACGACCGGGCGCCGGCCCTGGTCGCCGACCCGCGCCTGCCGGTGGTGTCCTTCACCGGCTCCGGCCCGGTCGGCTGGCAGATCCGCGAGGCCGTGCCCCGCAAGCACGTCACGCTCGAGCTCGGCGGCAACGCCGCGGTCCTGGTCTGCGAGGACTGGGACGACCTCGACTGGGCCGCGACCCGCGTCGCGACGTTCTCCAACTACCAGGCCGGGCAGAGCTGCATCGCGGTCCAGCGGGTGTATGTCCACGACCGGCACTTCGACGTGCTCACCGAGCGCCTGGTCGCGGCGGTCGAGGCGCAGGTGACCGGCTCGCCGTGGGAGGACGCCACCGACGTCGGCCCGCTGATCAGCGAGGCCGCCGCCGAGCGGGTGGAGTCCTGGGTCGGCGAGGCCGTCGCGGCGGGCGCGAAGCTGCTCACCGGCGGCACCCGCGACGGCGCCAACTACGCCCCGACGGTCCTGACCGGCGTGCCCCGCGACGCGAAGGTCGCCTGCGAGGAGGTCTTCGGCCCCGTCCTCGTGCTGGAGCGGGTCGAGTCCGACGAGGCCGGGCTCGCCGCCGTCAACGACTCGCAGTACGGGCTGCAGGCCGGCGTCTTCACCCGCCGTCTCGACCGCGCCTTCGAGGCCCACCGGGTCCTCGACGTCGGCGGCATCGTCGTCGGCGACGTCCCCAGCTACCGCGCCGACCAGATGCCCTACGGCGGTGCCAAGGCCAGCGGCGTCGGGCGCGAGGGCCTCGCCAGCGCCATGACCGACTACACCGAGGACCGCGTCATGGTGCTGACGGGTCTGCAGCTGTAGGAGCCGCGGAGCCCGGCGGCTTGGCATCCGTCTCGTGCAGGCGCTGGTCCCAGACGTCGGGCTCCAGGAAGATGAAGCACTCGTCGTCGAGGTCCTCGCGGATGCGCGCCTCGGCCCGGTTGATCGCCTCCGCGGCGTGCGCCACCGTCTCGTCGGGTCTGAACGCGACCTTGGCGGCGATCAGCAGCTGGTCGGGGCCGAGATGCATGGTGCGCAGGTGGATCAGCCGATCGACGAAGGGCTCGACGGCCGCCTCGATGCGCCGCAGCGTCTCCTGGTCGGCGGACTCGCCGATCAGCAGGCTGCGCATCCGCATCGACAGGGTGATCGAGATGATGACCAGCAGGATGCCGATCGCGATCGTCCCGACCGCGTCCCACCGGCCGTCGCCGGTGACGACGGCGAGGGTGATGCCGACCGCGGCGAAGAACAGGCCGGTCAGCGCGCCGAAGTCCTCGGCGAGCACCACCGGCAGCTCCGGCGAGCGGGTGGTCCGGATGAACCGCAGCCACGGCAGCCCACGCCGTTCGGGCTGGGCCTCGTGCACCGCCGTCCGCAGCGAGAAGGACTCCAGCGCGACCGACACGCCGAGCACGGCGAACGCCCACACCGGCGACTCGACCGGCTCGGGGGAGTGCAGCTTCTCGTACCCCTCGAACAGCGCGAAGACGCCGCCGACCAGGAAGATGACGAGCGTCACCAGGAACCCGTAGAAGTAGCGGAACCGCTGGTAGCCGAACGGGTGCAGCGGCGAGGCCTCCCGCTTGGCGCGGCGGCCGCCGATGAGCAGCAGCAACTGGTTGGTGGTGTCCGCCACCGAGTGCACGGCCTCGGCCAGCATCGCCGAGGACCCCGTGAAGAGGAACGCGGCGAACTTGCTGACGGCGATGCCGAGGTTGGCGGCGAACGCGGCGATGATCGCCCTGATGGAGTTACCTTCCTCGGCCACGTTTCCCCCTGTACCACACCGGCGACATGAACTAACACCGGCAACCCCGGACTGACACGTGTGCGGAACCTCGCGGCACTAGGCTTCGCGGTAGGACCAGCGCCCACGACAGGAGCACGGACTGTGATCGACCTGAGCCGGATCGTCAAGGCCTACGACGTGCGGGGGACGGTGCCCGACCAGCTCGACGAGCCGGTCGCGGAGGCCCTCGGCCGCGCGTTCGTCCAGACGCTGCGCAGCCGGGGAGAGTTCGCGGAGCGCGTCGTGACGGCGCACGACATGCGCGAGTCGGGTCCGGCGCTCGCGTCGGCGTTCGCGGCGGGTGTACGGGCGGAGGGCGCCGACGTCGTCGAGTCGGGTCTGGGCTCCACGGACCTGCTGTACTTCGCCTCCGGCACGCTCGACCTCCCCGGTGCCATGTTCACGGCGAGTCACAATCCCGCCCAGTACAACGGCATCAAGCTGTGCAAGCAGGGGGCGAAGCCCGTCGGGCAGGACTCGGGCCTCGCCGAGATCCGCGAGCGGGCCCAGGCGATCCTGGAAGGCCGCGGGGAACCGCCGGCCGGCGGGCGCGAGGGCGGGATCGAGCAGCGCGGCATGCTGACCGCCTACGCGGCGTACCTGCGCGGCCTGGTCGACCTGAGCGGCATCCGCCCGCTGACCGTCGTCGTCGACGCGGGCAACGGCATGGGCGGCTACACGGTGCCGGCGGTGCTCGGCGACGGCCTGCCGCTGACGATCATCCCGCTGTACTTCGAGCTGGACGGCTCGTTCCCCAACCATGAGGCCAACCCGCTGGAGCCGGCCAACCTGGTGGACCTGCAGGCGAAGGTCCGCGAGACCGGCGCCGACCTGGGCCTGGCCTTCGACGGCGACGCCGACCGCTGCTTCGTCGTCGACGAGCGCGGCGAGGCCGTCTCGCCCTCGACGATCACGTCGATGGTGGCGGTGCGCGAGCTGGCGAAGACCCCCGGCGCCACGATCATCCACAATCTCATCACCTCCCGGGCCGTGCCGGAGATCGTGCGCGAGCACGGCGGCACCCCGGTGCGCACCCGCGTCGGGCACTCGTTCATCAAGGCCGAGATGGCCACGACCGGCGCCGTGTTCGGCGGCGAGCACTCCGCGCACTACTACTTCCGCGACTTCTGGGGCGCCGACACCGGCATGCTCGCCGCGATGCACACGCTCGCGATGCTCGGCGGGCAGGCCGCCCCGCTGTCGGCGCTGACCAAGGACTACGTCCGCTACGCGGACTCCGGGGAGATCAACTCCACGGTCGCCGACCCGGCCGCGAAGCTCGCCGAGATCCAGGCCGCGTATCCGGTCCCGGTCGACCACCTCGACGGGATCACGCTGGACTTCCCCGACGGCAGCTGGGTCAGCGTGCGCCCGTCCAACACGGAGCCTCTCCTGCGGCTTAACGTTGAGGCGCCGACCGCCGAGCGGATGGCAGCCCTGCGCGATGAAATGCTGGCTGTCATCCGCCGCTGACGAACGCTGCTAGAAGGAGTTGGATCAGACGTGTCCGTCGACCCCGCCCTGCTGTCCATCCTGCGCTGCCCCGACGAGCACCACGCCGAGCTCACGCTCGACGCGGAGGCGCAGACGCTGACCTGCACGTCCTGCGGCCGGATCTTCGAGATCCGGGACGGCATCCCCGTCCTCCTGCTCGACGAGGCCCGGCTCCCCGAGGGCGGCGGCAGCGCTCCCGTCACCGGCGACAGCGCTCCCGTCGCCGGCGGCGAGTCCCCGCTCACCGAAGGTGGCGCCGCGTGAACCCGCTGGAGGGCACCGCGGGCGTCCGCGGCCATCGCGAGATCGACCTGTCGCTGCTCGACGACGCTGCCGCGCTGGAGCGCAACGACCCGGGCGGCATGCTGCGCGCCACCGCGTCGGCCGGCGCCCAGGTCCGCGAGTCGGCGGCGCTCGCCGCGGAGACCGACCTGAGCGCCCTGGCCGACGAGGGTCGCCCCCGGGCGGTCGTCGTCGCCGGGGTCGGCACCGCCGCCCGCACCGGCGACATCCTGGAGACGGTCGCGGGCCCCCGCTGCCCGGTGCCGGTCCTCGCGCACCGCAGCGCCGGCATCCCCGGCTGGGTCGGCGCCGCCGACGTCGTCATCGCCGTGTCCGCGTCGGGTCGCTCCCCGGAGGCCCTCGCGGCCGCCGAGGCCGCCGGCCGCCGCGGCGCCCGGCTCGTCGCGATCGGCGCCCCCGACACGCAGCTGCACGCGCTCGCCGACCGGTTCCGGGCGCCGTTCATCCCGGTGCCGCGCCGCGCCCCGGCCCGCGCCAGCCTGTGGGGCCTGGCCGTGCCGGTGCTGCTCGCCGGCCGGCAGCTCGGCCTGGTCAAGGTCAACGAGGCGGACTTCGCGGAGACCGCCGCCCGGCTCGACGCCGACGCCGACCGGTGCCGGATGACCCTCGAGTCGTTCGTCAACCCCGGCAAGAGCCTCGCGCTCGACCTGGCCCGGTCCGTGCCGATCGTGTGGGGCTCCTCGCCGCTGGCGAACGTCGCGGCCCGGCGCTTCGGCGACACCCTCGCCGCCAACGCCCGCTACCCGGCAGTCGCCGGCGCCCTCGGCGAGGCGGGCCGCGGCAGGGTCGGCCTGCTCGACGGCGTCTACGGCGGGCTGGCCGAGGCGGGCCGCGACATCTTCGCCGACCCGTCCGACGAGGACGAGTCGGTGACCCGGCTGCGGCTGGTGCTGCTGCGCGACGGCGGCCTCTCGGCGGACGAGGAGGAGGCCGACGGCGAGCCCTCGGCCGTCGAGGAGAAGCGCGCCGACGCGGTCCAGCAGCTCGCGGAGCGCCGTGGCGTGCGGGTGAGCCTGATCACCGCCGAGGGCGGCTCGGCCCTGGAGCGACTTGCGTCTCTCGTCGCGGTGCCCGACTTCGCTTCGATCTATCTTGGACTCGCGCACGGCTTCGACCCGATGGCCGTGCCCGCGGTCTCGGAGATGAAGGAGCTGGTCAGTCCATGAGCACAGAGGGTGGGACGAAGGCCGTTGTCGCGGCCCTGTTCGCGAACCTCGGCATCGCTGTCACCAAGTTCGTGGCGTTCCTGCTCACCGGCTCGTCGTCGATGCTCGCCGAGTCGATCCACTCCGTCGCCGACTCCGGCAACCAGGGGCTGCTGCTCTTCGGTGGCCGGCAGTCCAAGCGGCGGGCCGACGCCGAGCACCCGTTCGGCTACGGCCGCGAGCGCTATGTCTACGCGTTCGTCGTCGCGGTCGTGCTGTTCTTCGTCGGCGGCATCTTCGCGCTGTACGAGGCCTGGCACAAGATCGGCCACCCGGAGCCGATCGACAAGTGGCAGTGGGTCCCGGTCGCCGTGCTGGTCGCCGCGATCGTCATGGAGAGCCTGTCCTTCCGCACCGCCATCCAGGAGACCCAGAAGATCAAGGGTGACGCCACCTGGTGGCAGTTCATCCGCCGGGCGAAGCAGCCGGAGCTGCCGGTCATCCTGCTCGAGGACCTCGCCGCCCTCGTCGGCCTGGTCCTCGCGCTGTTCGGCGTCGGGCTGACCCTGATCACCGGTGACGGCATCTGGGACGGCATCGGCACGGCCGCCATCGGCGTCCTGCTGATCGTGGTCGCCGCCATCCTCGCGGTCGAGATGAAGGGGCTGCTCGTCGGCGAGGCCGCGACCCCGGAGCAGATCGCGCAGATCAGGGCGGCGATCGTCGCCGGTCCCGAGGTCGAGTCGCTGATCCACATGCGCACCGTCCACCTGGGCCCCGACGAGCTGCTGGTCGCGGCGAAGATCGCGGTGCGGCACGACGAGACCGCGGGCGAGGTCGCCCGTGGCATCGACGCGGCCGAGGCCCGGATCCGGGCGGCGGTCCCGATCGCTCGGATGATCTACCTGGAGCCCGACATCTACCAGGCAGGTAAGCCGGCCTCTGGGCCGAGCGCGACGGACCTGCCGGACACCGCGGAGGCGCACTAGCGTGGAGCTGCTCGACAGTCCGATCCGCAAGTACGCGTGGGGGTCGCAGACCGCGATCGCCACGCTGCAGGGGCGCCCCGCGCCGACGGCAGAGCCGGAGGCGGAGCTGTGGATGGGCGCGCACCCCGCGAGCCCGTCCCGCCTCGCGGTGAGCGGCACGACCCTCACCGACGCGATCGCCGCGGACCCGGCCGGCCTGCTCGGGGCGGCCGGGGTCGAGCGCTTCGGGGCCCGGCTGCCGTTCCTGCTGAAGATCCTCGCGGCGGCCCAGCCGCTGTCGCTTCAGGCGCACCCGACGCTCGCCCAGGCCCGGGAGGCGCACGCGGCGGGCCACCCGTCCTACGTGGACGCGTGGCACAAGCCGGAGATGCTGGTCGCGCTCACCGAGTTCGACGCGCTGTGCGGCTTCCGGGACCCGGCGGTCACCGCGGCCGACCTGGCCGCGCTCGGCGTCGCGGGGCTGGAGGAGACCGTCGGCGCGCTGCGCCAGGACGACAAGGCCGCCGCCCTGCACGACGCGGTGCGCGGCCTGCTGGCCAAGCCCGACGCGGCGCTGGTGGACGAGGTCGTGGCGGCGTGCGCCGGCCGCGGCGGGGCCTACGCCCTGGCCGTGGAGCTCGCCGAGCAGTACCCGGGAGACGCCGGCGTCATCGTCGCGATGCTGCTCAACCGGGTCCGGCTGCACCCCGGCGAGGCGGTCTGGATGCCCGCGGGCAACCTGCACGCCTACCTGCGGGGCGTCGGTGTGGAGATCATGGCCGCCTCCGACAACGTGCTGCGGGGCGGCCTGACCCCGAAGCACGTCGACGTCGAGGAGCTGCTGCGGGTGCTGCGCTTCGAGGTGCTCGACGACCCCGTCACCCGTCCCACGCAGGTCGGGCCGGGTCTCGTGACCTGGCCGGTGCCGGTCGACGACTTCACCCTGCACCGGGCGGTCCTGGACGCCGGGACCCCGGCGGTCCGGCTGCCCGGTGGCGGCCCGCGGATCGTGCTGTGCGTGCGCGGTGGCGTCCGGGTCGACGACGGCGTGGTGCCGGTCACCCTCGAGGCCGGGCAGGCGGCCTTCGCCCCCGCGTCCCGGGGGGAGCTGGCGATCAGCGGCGAGGGCGACGTCTTCCAGGCCGCCACCCCGTAGAAGCCGCAACCCAAAACGCGGCATCTTGTCCGTATTTGCCTTGACATTACGACTGCACAGGGTAGTGTTCTGACTACGCAGGGTTCGACGTTGAGTCTGAGCCTCACGCGGGAGAGCCAAACCGGGGGGAAGCACGGGGCGGTGAGAGTGATCTCACCGCCCCGTGCGCTGTCCAAAGGCCGGTGGTCATCACTAGTGCCATGCCGCGTACCGTAAGAGTCGCGCCGCTTTGGGCCTGGCCGCGACTGGTCGATCAGCGCGGCTCGCATTCGGGCCCAGATCCAGATCCGGCCCACAGACCAGGAGACTGCATGACCAGCACGCTGCCGCCGCGGATCGCCCAGGGCGACCGCCCGAAGACCGTGGCCGAGGGTGACTTCAAGGTTGCCGACCTCTCCCTCGCGGCCTTCGGGCGCAAGGAGATCCAGCTCGCCGAGCACGAGATGCCCGGCCTGATGGCGATCCGCCGTGAGTTCGCCGCGTCGCAGCCGCTGCGGGGCGCGCGGATCACCGGTTCGCTGCACATGACGATCCAGACCGCGGTGCTGATCGAGACCCTCGCCGCGCTCGGCGCGCAGGTGCGCTGGGCCAGCTGCAACATCTTCTCGACGCAGGACCACGCCGCCGCCGCGATCGCGGTCGGCCCGGAGGGCACGCCGGAGAACCCGGCCGGCATCCCGGTCTATGCCTGGAAGGGCGAGACCCTGGAGGAGTACTGGTGGTGCACCGAGCAGGTCCTGCTGTGGCCGGACGGCGAGGCGCCCAACATGATCCTCGACGACGGCGGTGACGCCACGCTGCTCGTGCACAAGGGTGCCGAGTTCGAGGGCATCGGCGCGGTCCCGGCGGTCGACACCGCCGACTCGGAGGAGTACGCGGTCATCCTCCAGCTGCTGCACACCTCGCTGAGCGAGGACAAGGGCCGCTGGTCCAAGGTCGCCGCCGGCATCAAGGGCGTGACCGAGGAGACCACCACCGGCGTGCACCGGCTCTACGAGATGCACCAGCAGGGCAAGCTGCTCTTCCCGGCGATCAACGTCAACGACTCGGTCACCAAGTCGAAGTTCGACAACAAGTACGGCTGCCGCCACTCGCTCATCGACGGCATCAACCGGGCCACCGACGTGCTGATCGGCGGCAAGGTCGCGGTCGTGTTCGGCTACGGCGACGTCGGCAAGGGCTGCGCGGAGTCGCTGCGCGGCCAGGGTGCCCGCGTCATCGTCACCGAGGTCGACCCGATCTGCGCGCTGCAGGCCGCCATGGACGGCTACCAGGTCGCCACCATCGAGGACGTCGTCTCCACCGCCGACATCTTCATCACCGCGACCGGCTGCCTCGACGTGCTGACCGCCGACCACATGGCGCAGATGAAGCACCAGGCGATCGTCGGCAACATCGGCCACTTCGACAACGAGATCGACATGGCCGGCCTGACCAAGCGCTCCGACGTCAAGCGGATCAACATCAAGCCGCAGGTCGACGAGTGGAAGTTCGACGACGGCCACTCGATCATCGTGCTGTCGGAGGGCCGCCTGCTCAACCTGGGCAACGCGACCGGCCACCCGAGCTTCGTGATGTCCAACAGCTTCACCAACCAGGTCATCGCGCAGATCGAGCTGTTCACCAAGCTCGAGGACTACCCGGTCGGCGTCTACACGCTGCCCAAGCACCTCGACGAGAAGGTCGCCCGGCTGCACCTGGACGCCCTCGGCGTCAAGCTCACCGAGCTGTCCAAGAAGCAGGCCGAGTACCTCGGTATCCCGGTCGAGGGCCCCTACAAGCCCGAGCACTACCGCTACTGAGCCGCCTACTGAGCCGCTAGCACCGCGAAGCAGGCGCCAAAGCACCAGAGGGCCCGGCCGTTCACACGGCCGGGCCCTCGCGCTTCTACAACTTGTAGAACCCGGGCCCCGCCGGTAAGGTAACGCTGACCTAAGTAAGGTTCGGCTAACCTGCGGAGCCCCGAATGACCGCCATCTACCTGATCGGCCTGCGTGAAGGGCTTGAGATCACCCTGGTGGTCTCCATTCTCGTCGCCTTCCTGGTCAAGAGCGAGCGCAAGCCCCTGCTGAAGTTCGTGTGGGCCGGGGTGGCCGCCGCCGCGCTGCTCTCCATCGGCTTCGCCGCCCTTCTCGAGGCGGGCGCGGCGACCCTGAGCTTCGAGCAGCAGGAGCTGTTCGAGGCGTGCGCGTCGTTCGCCGCCGTGGTCTTCGTGACCTGGATGATCTTCTGGATGCGCCGGATGGCCCGCAGGATGGCCGCCGAGCTGCGCGGGCGGCTCGAGGAGGCGATCCAGGTCGGCGCGTGGGCGATCGCCGGCATGGCCTTCCTCGCGGTGGTCCGTGAGGGCCTGGAGACCTCGATCCTGTTCTACGCCGCCGCCCAGGGCACGCAGGATTCCGCCGAGCCGCTGATCGGCATCAGCCTCGGCCTGCTCACCTCGGTCGTGCTCGGCTGGCTGCTGTACGTCAGCGCCGTCCGCATCAACCTGACCCGCTTCTTCACCTGGACCGGCGCGCTGCTGGTGCTCGTCGCCGCCGGGATCTTCAAGTACGGGGTGCACGACCTGCAGGAGAGCGGTGTCCTGCCGGGGATCAACACGCACGCGTACGACGTGACCGGCGCGCTGCCGCCCGACGCCTGGTACGCCGAGCTGCTCCGCGGCATGTTCAACATCACGCCGCAGCCGACGGTGCTGGAGACGGTCGCCTGGCTCGCCTATGGCATCCCGGTCCTCTTCCTGTTCCTGCTGCCGCTGCTGAAGAAGACCCCGAAGCCGGCGCCGACGCCGGTCTCCACCTCCGTCTGAACGCCCGCACCCTCACTTCCGTAGGAGAACCATGCGTAAATCAGCCCTGATCGCGGTGAGCGCGGGCACTGCCGCGGCGCTGAGCCTCGCCGGTTGCGGCGACAGCAAGGACGGCGCCAAGGCCGGTGGCGAGGCCGGCAACGGCAAGATCGCCGTCACCGCGACCGACACTGAGTGCAAGGTCTCCAAGACCGAGGTCACGTCCGGGCCGGTGACGTTCACGGTCAGCAACAAGGGCGCCAAGGTCACCGAGTTCTACGTCTTCGCCGCCGGCGACCGGATCATGGGCGAGGTCGAGAACGTGGCGCCCGGTCTGAGCCGCGAGCTCATCGTCGAGCTGCCCGCCGGCACGTACGAGACGGCCTGCAAGCCCGGCATGGCCGGCAAGGGCATCCGCGGCGGCTTCAAGGCCACCGGCGACGCCAAGCCGCTCACCGACGACGCGAAGCTCGCTCAGGCGACGCAGGACTACCAGCGCTACGTGAAGAGCCAGACCGGCGCGCTGATCGACAAGACCACCGAGTTCGTCGACGCGGTCAAGGCCGGCGACATGGAGAAGGCCAAGGCGCTCTTCCCGATCGCCCGCACGTACTGGGAGCGCATCGAGCCCGTCGCGGAGAGCTTCGGCGACCTCGACCCGGCCATCGACGCCCGCGAGGCGGACCTGGAGGCCGGCCAGGAGTGGACCGGCTTCCACAAGATCGAGAAGGACCTCTGGGTCACTAAGGACGTCAGCAAGTCCGGCCCGACCGCCGACAAGCTGCTCGCCGACGTCAAGACGATCGTGGAGAAGGCCAACAGCGTGCAGCTGTCGCCGCTGAACCTGGCCAACGGTGCCAAGGAGCTGCTCGACGAGGTCGCCACCGGCAAGATCACCGGCGAGGAGGACATCTTCTCGCACACGGACCTGTGGGACTTCGCCGCCAACCTCGAAGGCTCCCGCGCCGCGATCGCCGCGCTCCGCCCGATGATCGAGGAGAAGGACGCCGCCCTCGCCAAGACGCTCGAGGACAAGTTCGCCGCGGCGCAGGCCGAGCTCGACAAGCACCGCAAGGGCGACGGCTGGAAGCTGCACAACGAGCTGTCCGAGACCGAGCTCAAGCAGCTCGGCGACGCGATCAACGCCCTCGCCGAGCCGATCAGCAAGGTCGCCCCGCTGGTCGCCGCCAAGTAGCACGGCAGCAGGCCGTACCGACGCAGCCAACGCGAAAGGAAGATCGATGGATCGCCGCAAGATGCTCGGGCTCACCGGTGCGGGTGTCGTGGGCGCCGCGGCAGGGGGCGTGGCGGGGGTGACGCTGATCGACGGCGCCACCCACCCGGCCCAGGCCTCCGACGCGGGTGCGGCGATCCCGTTCTACGGCGAGCACCAGGCCGGCATCGTCACGCCGGCCCAGGACCGCCTGCACTTCGTCGCCTTCGACGTCATCACCGACAAGAAGGCGGACCTCGTCGAGCTGCTGGAGAAGTGGACGATGGCAGCGGCGCGGATGACCGCGGGCCGCGACGCCGGCAGCATCGGCGCGGTCGCCGGCGCCCCGGAGGCCGCCCCGGACGACACGGGCGAGGCGATCGGCCTGCCGCCGTCGGGCCTGACGATCACGATCGGCTTCGGGCCGACGCTGTTCCGCACCGCCGACGGCAAGGACCGCTTCGGCATCGCCGACAAGCGGCCGGCGGCCCTCGCCGACCTGCCGCGCTTCGCCAAGGACACGCTGAAGCCGGAGATCTCCGGCGGCGACATCTGCATCCAGGCGTGCGCACACGACCCGCAGGTCGCGGTGCACGCCGTGCGCAACCTCGCCCGCATCGGCTTCGGGGTGGTCAGCGTCCGCTGGACGCAGCTGGGCTTCGGCCGCACCTCGTCGACCTCCCGCGGCCAGGTCACCGCGCGCAACCTGTTCGGGTTCAAGGACGGCACCGCCAACCTGAAGGCCGAGGACACCCAGCTGCTCAAGGAGCAGCTGTGGGTGCAGCCGGGCGACGGCGCCGAGTGGATGACCGGCGGGTCCTACGTCGTCACCCGCAAGATCCGGATGCTCATCGAGACGTGGGACCGCACGTCGCTCGGCGAGCAGGAGGCGATCATCGGCCGGGACAAGGGCGAGGGCGCGCCGCTGGGCGGCAAGGCCGAGTTCGACCTGCCGAAGTTCGACGCGAAGGGCGCGGACGGCGGGCCGGCCATCGCCGCCGACGCGCACGTGCGGCTCGCGCACCCCGACGCCAACGAGGGTGCGCGGCTGCTGCGCCGCGGGTACAACTTCGTCGATGGATCGGACGGGCTCGGCCGCCTCGACGCAGGCCTGTTCTTCATCGCCTACCAGCGGGATCCGCGCCGGCAGTTCGTGCCGATGCAGACCCGGCTCGCCCGGCAGGACGCGCTCAACGAGTACATCCGCCATGTGTCAAGTGGTTTGTTCGCCTGCCCTCCTGGCATCCGTGCCGCCGACGACTTCTGGGGTCGGGCGCTCTTCGCGTAGTTTCGACGGATTCGAAGGCATGTTTCTCGGATATTTCGGGCGCAAGTCAGCAAGATCTACTTTCACCATCTGTAACAACCGCACTTCAGAACGTCCATTTCGTTGGGCAAATGGTCGGCCAACAGTCCGCATAACGGGACAGTTACGAATCTCTACATCCTCTATGCAGGTTGCCCATCGCGTCGTTTCCTTTAGGCACCACAACGCAGCCTGGTTGGCCCACGGTCGTGCCCGCGACCGCGGACTCATCGTGGCCAGGGCTGTCGTTCCTGACTGGAGGAGACCATGCGCACGAGATCGAAGGGGCTCACCAGCCTCGTCGCGGTCGCGGCGGCTTCGCTGCTCACGTTGACCGCCTGCGGTGGCGGGAGTGACACCAAGAAGGAGACGCCGACGTCCAACGCCGGCTTCGCCGACTGCGAGAAGAGCCCGAACACCTGCAACAGCGGCAACACCAAGCCGGGCGGTGAATACATCTTCGGCCTCGAGCAGAGCTTCACCAGCTGGAACATCACCACTGAAGAGGGCAACACGCTCGTCGCCTCGCAGGCGCTGTCGGGTGTCATCCCGCAGGTCTACAAGTCCGACCCGAGCGGCCAGCTCACCCTCAACGCCGACCTCATGACCTCGGCCGAGCTCACCAACCAGAACCCGCAGACCGTGGTCTACAAGATCAAGGCCGACGCGGTCTGGAACGACGGCACCGCGATCAGCGCCGACGACTTCATCTTCGGCTGGAAGCAGAACTCCGGGAAGAAGGAGCACTGCTCGGAGTGCACGCCCGCCAGCACCTCCGGCTATGACCTGATCAAGAGCATCGTCGGCTCCGACAACGGCAAGACCGTGACGGTGACCTTCGACGACGGCAAGACCTACGCCGACTGGAAGGGCCTCTACTCCACCGACGGCCTCTACCCGGCCCACCTCGCGACCAAGCAGGGCTTCGACCTGAACAAGCCCGAGGGCGTCAACAGCGCCGCCAACTGGTTCAGCGAGACCGTGCCGACCTGGTCCGGTGGCCCGCTGGTCATCGACACGTTCAACAAGGACCAGTCGCTGGTGCTCAAGAAGAACGACAAGTGGTACGGCAAGGTCAAGCCGTCCCTGGACAAGGTCGTCTTCAAGTTCGTGATCGACCAGGGCAGCGTCATCCCGGCCCTGAAGAACAAGGAGATCACCGGCATGTCGCCGCAGCCGAACGCGGCTCTGGTGAACGGCGCGGCCGAGACGCCCGGTGTCATCTACCGCATCGGTCACGGGTACCAGTGGGAGCACCTGGACCTGAACCTGAAGAACAAGTACCTGTCCGACCTCGCGCTGCGCCAGGCGATCTTCACCGCGATCAACGTCAAGTCGGTCATCGACAAGACCTACGGTGTGTTCGACAAGGCCGCGAAGCCGCTCGGCAGCCACAACTTCTTCCCCGGCGACCCGAACTACAAGGACGTCGTGTCCCCCACGGGTCAGGGCTCCGGTGACGTCGAGAAGGCCAAGAAGATCCTGACCGACGCCGGCTACAAGATCGAGGGCGGCAAGCTCATCACGAAGTCCGGCGAGGCCGTGCCGCCGCTGCGCTTCCGTCACACCAAGGGCAACCAGCTGCGCGCCACGACCGGTGAGCTGGTCCAGGCGGCCCTGAAGAACATCGGCCTGGACATCAAGATCGAGGTCACCGAGACGCTCGGCAAGACCCTCTCCAGCGCCGACTACGACATGATCATCTTCGCCTGGGTCGGCAGCCCGCTGTACCAGGGTGCGGCCGAGCAGAACTGGGTCACCGGCAACGGCGGCAACTACGGCAGCTACTCCAACGCCGAGGTCGACAAGCTGACCAACGAGGGTGCCCGCTCGCTCGACCCGAAGAAGGCCGCCGAGCTGATCAACCAGGGCGACGAGATCCTGTCGAAGGAGGCCTATGTCCTCCCGATCGCGCAGAAGCCCACGCTGACGTTCACCTACTCGGACTACGTCAACATCCGGGACAACGCGACGCAGTGGAGCCCGACGTACAACATCCAGGAGTGGGGCCAGAAAGCGGCCTGACGCACCGGATCGACGGGGACCCCGGACGCCGCGTGCGTCCGGGGTCCTCCCGCACCTGCCAATAAGCGGAGGAAACTCATGATCGCCTATGCGGTGCGCCGGCTCCTGATCGGAATTCCGGTGCTCATCGCCGCCTCGATATTCGTGTTCGTCATCGCCTCACTGTCGGGCAACCCCATTGACGACATGGAAGCGCGGAACCCACCGGTCCCGCTCGAGACCAGACAGCTGGAGGCCCACCGGCTCGGCCTCGACAAGCCGCTCCACGAGCGGTACTTCAACTGGCTGGGCAACCTCATCCTGCACGGCGACTTCGGCCAGTCCACCGAGAAGACCCTGAACATCGGCGACCAGCTCGGCGACCGGCTGTGGGTCACGCTCCGGCTGGTCTTCGTCGCCATGCTGCTGGCCGTCCTGCTCGCCGTCGTCTCCGGCGTGCTGAGCGCGGTCAAGCAGTACAGCAAGGTCGACTACGGCTTCACCTTCGTCGGCTTCCTCGCGCTGTCGATCCCGTCGTTCTGGCTCGCGCTGCTGCTCAAGGAGGCCGGCGTCGCGTACAACCAGAGCACCGGCTCACAGGTCTTCTACACGCTGGGCGATCAGGACTACAACCATGACTCGTTCGACACGTGGGGCAAGATCACCGATATCGCGGGGCACATGGTCCTGCCCACCATCTCGCTGACGCTCATCACGTACGCGGCCTGGAGCCGATATCAGCGCAGCGCGATGCTGGAGGTCCTCAACAGCGACTACGTCCGGCTGGCCCGGTCCAAGGGGCTGCTCCGCCGGCAGGTCATGGTCCGCCACGCCCTGCGCACCGCCCTGATCCCGCTCGCCACCATCACCGCCGTCGACATCGGCGGCATCTTCGGCGGCGCGGTGATCACCGAGACCGTCTTCAACTGGTCCGGCATGGGCACCTACCTGCTGGAGTCCGTCACCCGGCGGGACGTCAACTCACTGCTCGGCTGGCTGCTCGTCTCCGGCGTCGTCGTGATCCTCTTCAACATCGTCGCCGACCTCCTCTACGCCGTGCTGGACCCGAGGATCCGTTATGAGTAGCTCACTGGCCACCCAGGCCCCCGAGGCGACCCCCGTCCTGACCACGCGTCAGCGCTCCCAGGCCGAGCTGGTGCTCCGCCGCTTCCTGCGCCACAAGCTCGCCGTCGGCAGCCTCGTGCTCTTCCTGCTCATCGTCCTGTTCGCGTTCGTCGGGCCGCTGGTGTGGAAGTACGACTACGCGTACATCGACGGCCCGAGCTTCTCGCCGCCGTCCGCGGAGTACCCGCTCGGCACCGACCAGGCCGGCCACGACCTGCTCGGCCAGAGCATGCGCGGCACGCAGCAGTCGCTGAAGATCTCGCTGCTGGTCGCGTTGATCGCCACCACCTTCGGCGCGCTGTGGGGCGCCGTCGCGGCCTTCTACCGCAGCTGGGCCGACGGCGTGCTGATGCGCATCGCCGACGTGGTGCTCACGCTGCCCAGCATCGCGATCGCGGTGACCCTGTCGGTCAACCTCCAGGGCGGCGCCAGCTGGTGGGGCCTCGCCCTCGTGCTGTCGTTCCTGGCCTGGGCCGGCATCTCCCGGGTCGTCCGTGGCGTCGTGCTGTCGCTGCGCGAGCAGGAGTTCGTCGAGGCGGCCAAGGCGATGGGCGCCAGCGACCTGCGCATCATCGTGCGGCACCTGCTGCCCAACGCGCTCGGCTCGATCATCGTCGCCGCGACCGTCACGATCGCGACCACGATCCTCGCCGAGACCGCGCTGTCCTTCATCGGCTTCGGCGTGCAGCGGCCCGACACCTCGCTGGGCCTGCTCATCAACGACGCCAAGCTCTCCGTGCAGGACCAGCCGTGGCTGTTCTACTTCCCCGGCCTGTTCATCATCCTCATCGCGCTGACGGTCAACTTCATCGGTGACGGCCTGCGCGACGCGTTCGACCCCCGACAGACACTGGTGCGCCGATGACCTCCATCGAACTGAACACCCGCCCAACCGCGACGGACACCGTCCTGGAGGTCGACAACCTCAGCGTCTCGTTCCCCACCGAGGACGGCCTCGTCAAGGCGGTCCGTGGGGTGTCGTACACCTTGCGGCGCGGCGAGACGCTCGGCATCGTCGGCGAGTCGGGCTCCGGCAAGTCGGTCACGTCGCTCGCGCTCATGGGCCTGCTGCCCGGCTCCGCGAAGATCACCGGCTCGGCCCGCTTCCGCGGTGAGGAGCTGCTGGGCAAGAACGACCGCGAGATGAGCAAGATCCGCGGCAAGAACCTGGCGATGATCTTCCAGGACCCGCTGACCTCGCTCAACCCGGTCTACACCATCGGCAAGCAGATCGCCGAGGCCGTGCTCGTGCACCACGACGTCAGCAAGCGGTCGGCCTGGGACCGGGCGGTCGAGCTGCTGAAGGTCGTCGGCATCCCGTACCCGGAGCAGCGGGTCAACAACTACCCGCACGAGATGTCGGGCGGCATGCGCCAGCGGGTCGTCATCGCCATCGCGATGGCGAACAACCCCGAGGTCATGATCGCCGACGAGCCGACCACCGCGCTCGACGTCACCGTCCAGGCGCAGGTCCTGGAGGCCCTCGAGGCGGCCCGCACGGAGATCGGCGCCGCGCTCGTGCTGATCACCCACGACCTCGGCGTCATCGCCGGTCACGCCGACCGGGTGTGCGTCATGTACGCCGGCAAGCTGGTCGAGTCGGGCACCGTCGACGACATCTTCTACCGCCCGCGGATGCCCTACGCCCTCGGCCTGCTGGGCAGCCTGCCCCGCGTCGACGAGGGCCGCGACGCCCGGCTCACGCCGATCGTCGGGACGCCGCCGTCGCTGCTCAACCTGCCGCCCGGCTGCCCCTTCCGGCCCCGCTGCCCGATGGCCCAGGACATCTGCGAGGAGGTCGAGCCCGACCTCCTCCCGGTCGACCTCGACGGCCAGCACGCCGCGGCCTGCCACTTCAGCACCCAGCTCGTCGACACCCAGGCCACCGACGTGTTCGCGGTGACCTCCGTCGACGTCGACACCGAAGAGGTCGCGGTGGCCGACACGGACCTGGCCGCCGACACGCCCGAGGACGCCTCATGACCATCGACACCACGAAACCCGCCGTCACCGGCACGGTCATCTCCGCCAAGAACCTGGTCAAGCACTTCCCGGTCCGATCCCGCGGCATCCTGCGCCGGCGGGTCGGCGAGGTGCACGCCGTCTGCGACGTCTCCTTCGAGATCGGCGGCACCGAGACCCTGGGCCTGGTCGGCGAGTCCGGCTGCGGCAAGTCGACCACGGCCCGCCTGCTGCTCAACCTGATCCGCCCCACCAGCGGCGAGATCCACTACGCGGGCAAGGAGCTCACCGGGCTGTCCCGCTCGCAGATGCGCCCGTTGCGCCGCGACCTGCAGATCGTGTTCCAGGACCCGTTCGCGTCGCTCGACCCGCGCATGACCGTCTTCGAGATCATCGCCGAGCCGCTGCGCATCCACGGCCTCTTCTCCGACGGCGGCCCGGCGAAGGTCCGCGAGCTGATGTCGACGGTCGGCCTCAACGCCGAGCACGGCAACCGCTACCCGCACGAGTTCTCCGGCGGCCAGCGCCAGCGCATCGGCATCGCCCGGGCCCTGGCGCTGCGCCCGAAGGTCCTGGTCCTGGACGAGCCCGTGTCCGCGCTGGACGTCTCCATCCAGGCGGGCGTCATCAACCTGCTCGAGGACCTGCAGAGCGAGCTGGGCCTGTCCTACCTCTTCGTCTCCCACGACCTGTCCGTGGTCAGGCACATCGCCCACCGTGTCGCGGTGATGTACCTCGGCCGGATCGTGGAGACGGCGACGGTCGAGGAGCTGTTCACGAGGGCGTCGCACCCCTACACCCAGGCGCTGATCTCGGCGATCCCGCTGCCCGACCCGCGCAAGGAACGCGTCCGCAAGCGCATCCTCCTCACCGGCGACGTGCCGAGCCCGGTCAACCCGCCGAGCGGCTGCCGTTTCCGCACCCGGTGCCCGAAGTTCGCCACCGAGCTCACCGACACCGAACGCAAGCTCTGCACCGACGAGGTCCCGGCCCTCACCGACCGGGGCCAGGGCCACCGCAGCGCCTGCCACTACGCCGAGGCCGTCAAGCTGGTCTAGGCACACGCTCCACTCACGGCCCCGGCCCGGACCCCGCCCACCCGCGAGGCTCCAGCCGGGGCCGTTCGTTCTCGGTTTCGAGTCCCGCAGCGCGCGGTGCCTCTATTCGCACAGACATTGATCAATGCCCGGAATTGCCCTGATTTCGGAATAGACGTTGCGCGATCCACCTTCATTTTAGAGATATTTTTGTGGGCTGATAGCGAAACGTCTATGGAGCAATTGCCGCATTCTTGGGCATTGATCAATGTCTGTGTGGAGGGGGATGGCGGTGAGAAGCCTGCGAGCAGGAGCCCGGCAAGCGAAGGGGGCGGGCGAGGAGAACAGGCGTGCGACAAGTGCGGGCGTGCGAGGAGTGCAAGCGAAGTGGGCAACGGGCGAGCGGAGAGCAACGGGCGAGGGGAGGCGTGAGGGCGGGAGTGCGGAGGCCGGCAGCGAAGAACACAGCGGAAGTTCGGGGAGTCCCAGGCAGTGTGGGGCGGAGGGAGGTCGACCCGGCCCCGGAGCGCGGGGAGTGGAGTGCGGAATGTGAGAGCCCCGTGGCGGTGGAATGCGGAGGCGGCGTGCACAGGGTGGGGGCATGGCGTCCACAGAAGTGGGAGCTCCGTGGCGGCGGGGTGCGGATGCGGCGTCCACAGAAGTGGGGAGTCCTGCGACGGTGTGGTGCGGTGAGCGGTGTCCGCAGGGTTGGGGGTGGCGGCTGTGCGGCCGGCGGGTGCGGTGGTGCGGCGTCGTCGGTTGAAGGGGGCGTGGAAGGGGCGGTGGGTGGGTTGGGGTTGTGGTCGATGGGTGGGAGGGGTCAGCGGGGGACGGCGGGGCGGAGGGCGGTCGGGGGTGGGGCCGGCTCGAACGGGCCGACCAGGTGTGGGCCGGCGGCGGCGTGGAGGTCCGGCCAGACGCTGGACGAGGCGGCGCGGGCCTTGACGAGCTGGGCGGTGGCGCGGCGGTTGCGTTCGGCGATGACGGCGGCCAGGTACGCCCAGCCCGGGGCCTCGCGGGGCGGGGGTGGGGTCGTGCAGAGCGCGACCTCGCGGGCCAGGGCGCGGCCGAGGGCGGTGCGGGAGGGCTCGGTGATCTCACGGTTGCGGGCCAGGAAGTGGCGGACGGCCAGGGCCAGGCTGTCGTCGAGGCCGGTGAGGTCCAGGCGGGTCGCCCATGAGCGCAGCGGCGGCGGCATGGCCGGGACCCAGCCCCAGCTCGCCGGGGTGCGCTCGTGGATGACGATCGTGCCGGCGGCCCAGTCGCCGAGGCGCTTGCCGCTGCGGCCGATGAGCATGGTGCCGAGGCTGGCGACCCAGGTGACCACCGGCAGGAGAAGGCCGGGCCACTCCAGGGCCAGGCCGAGCAGCGCCCGGGTGAAGGCGTGGCGGAAGCGGACCGGGCCGCCGTCGTCGCGGACCACGCGCAGGCCCATGGCGGCCTTGCCGGGGGTGCGGCCGCGCAGGACGGTCTCGAAGAAGGCCGGGTAGCCCAGGGCCGTGACGACCAGGATGACGGTGAAGATGGCCTGGCCGAGGCCGTCGTCGAAGAGGCCGGCGGCGTCGGTCATGAGGCGCAGGAACGAGGCCGCCACGAACAGGAGCATGAACAGGACGGCCTGGCCGAAGGCGTCGATGATGAGCGCTACGGCCCGTGAGCCGATCCGGGCGACCCGCACGTCCAGCTCCACGGCCTCGCCGCTGACCAGGCGGTCTCCTGGACTTTCGGGGGCCGTGGCGATGTGCATGCGCAACAGTGTCCTACACGGCCGCACCACCGTGCGTCCCCGCGCGCACCCCCGAGCGACCGGACCACCGGGAGTGCCGGCGCCGTCTACGCTGCCGTCGTGGATCTGGACGCATACGTCGCCGAGCACTCCGCCGAGTGGCGGCGGCTGGACGAGCTGGCGCGCCGGCGGCGGGTGAGTGCCGCCGAGGCCGACGAGCTGGTCGCGCTCTACCAGCGGGCGGCGACGCACCTGTCCGCCGTGCGCAGCCGGTCGCCCGACCCGGCGCTCGTCGCCCACCTGTCCCGCCTCGTGCTGGCGGCCCGCAACGCGATCACGGGGGCGCCGGCGTTCTCGTGGCGGACCGTGGGGCGGTTCTTCACGGAGACGTTCCCGCTGGCGGTCTACCGGGCGTGGCCGTGGTGGTCGGCCGTGGCGACGGTGTTCAGTCTGGTCACGTTCGGGATCATGGCGTACGTGGTGGCCAACCCCGAGGTCGCCGACCTGTTCATGGACGACGCGACGATCACGAAGATGGTCCAGAGCGAGTTCGTCGGCTACTACAGCGAGTTCCAGGCGCAGAACTCGACGCTGCGCGTCTGGACCAACAACGCGGTGCTGACCGCGGAGTGCCTCGCCGGTGGCGTGCTGCTCCTGCCGGTGCTGATCGTGCTGTTCAACAACGCGTTGAACATCGGGCTGACCGGCGGCGTGATGATCACGTACGGGCGCGGTGACGTGTTCTTCGGCCTGATCATGCCGCACGGCCTGCTGGAGCTGACCGCCGTCTTCGTCGGCGCCGGGGTGGGGCTGCGGATCGGGTGGGCGTGGATCGTGCCCGGCCCGCTACGGACCCGCGGCCGGGCGCTGGTGGCGGCGGCCCGGGAGGGGATGCTGGTCGCGCTCGGGCTCGTGGTGGTGCTGCTGGTCAGCGGCGTCCTGGAGGGCTTCCTGACGCCGTCCGAGCTGCCGATGCTGGTCAAGGACGCGATCGGCGCCGTCGTGTGGCTGGGGTTCCTGGCGTACGTCGTGATCCTCGGCCGGGCCGCGGAACTGCGTGGCGTGTCGACGGACCTCCCGGAGGAACTGAGCGAGGCCGCGGTCCCGGTGGCCTAGAGCCGGCCGCTGGTCTTCAGGGCGAGGTAGTGGTCGGTGACCCGGGACGCGAACACGTCGGCCGGGGCGTCGACCACCTCCACGCCGTGGCGGCGCAGGGCGGCGCTGACCCGCTCCCGCTCGGCGAGGGTGCGCTGCGCGGCGGCGGCCGCGTAGACGTCGGCCGGGGTCGCGCCGGGCCGGACCTGGGCCATGCGGCTCAGCTCCGGGTCGTGCACCGCGGCGACGACGACCCGGTGCTTCGCGGCCAGCTGCGGCAGGACCGGCAGCAGGCCGTCGCCGAGCGCGCCCGGCTCCAGCGCGGTGAAGAGCACCACGAGGGCCCGCTTCCGTTCGCGCCGCAGCACCTCGCCGGCGACCAGGCCGAAGTCGGTCTCGACGAGCGCCGGCTGGAGCGGGGCCATCGCGGTGACGAGGCGCCACAGCAGCGTGCTCTTGTCGACGTTCGTCACCGAGGCGCGGACCGTGGTGTCGACGGCGAGCAGGTCGACCCGGTCGTCGGCGCGGGCGGCGACGGAGGCGAGCAGCAGCGCGGCGTCCATCGCCGCGTCGAGCCGGGGCTCGTCGCCGATCCGGGTCGCCGACGTCCGGCCGGTGTCCAGGACGCAGACGAGCCGCCGGTCGCGCTCGGGCCGCCAGGTGCGGACCACCACGTCGGAGCGGCGGGCGCTGCCGCGCCAGTCGATCGAGCGGACGTCGTCGCCGACGACGTACTCGCGGAGGGTGTCGAACTCGGTGCCCTGACCCCGCCCGCGGGTCACCACCGACCCGTCCAGGACCCGCAGCCTGGCGACCTTTTCCGGCAGGAACCGCCGGGACGCGAACGCCGGGTAGACCCGGACCCGCCACGACGGGGTCATGGCGTCCGCGGTCCGGCGCGTCGTCTGGCGGTACATGAGCCGCAACGGCCCATGGGAGCGCAGGGTCACCCGGACGGCGGGCCGGTCGCCGCGGCGGGTCGGGGTCAGCGACGTCGTCAGCTTCACGGCCCGCCCCGGCTCGATCCGGACCTCCTGCTCGGCGGGGAACGCGCCGGCGGACGGCACCCACGCGTCGCGGACGCGCCCCACGAACGGCCGGTCGGCGCCGTTGCGGATGGTCAGCTCGACGCTGCCGGTGTCGCCGAGCCACAGCGACTGGTGCCCGGACCGGGACAGGGTCAGCGCGCGCGGCGGCACGGCGGCGAAGTAGTCCACGGCGCACGCGGCGGCGACGCCGGCGAGCAGGACCGCGGCGCCGAGCCACAGCCAGCCGCCGCCGACCGCGTCCCCGGCGGCGATGCCGGCCAGGGCGAGCAGGAGCGTGCCGGCGGCGACGAGCGCGGCCGGCCGCCACGTGATCACGAATCCACCCCCACGCAAAGCCAGGCGGTCACGAAGCCGCTCCCGCACGGAAGACAGGCGGTCACGCGGACACCGCGTTCATCGAGGGGCCGGCACGGTCGCGAGGACCGAGTCGAGCACCGCGTCGGCGGTGACGCCCTCCAGCTCCGCCTCGGCCCGCAGCCGCACCCGGTGCCGCAGCGTCGGCCGGGCGAGGGCCTTCACGTCGTCGGGGGTGACGTAGTCGCGGCCGGTCAGCCACGCCCACGCCTTCGCCGCGGCGAGCAGCGCCGTCGCGCCGCGCGGCGAGGCGCCGAGCTCCAGCGACGGCGACACGCGGGTCGCGCGGCAGAGGTCGACCACATACGCGAGGACGCCGTCGGCGACCGCGACCCGCTGCACCGCGGCACGCCCGGCGGCGAGGTCGGCCGCGGTCGCGACGGCGGTCACCCCGGCGTCGCGCAGCCGGCGCGGGTCGAAGCCGTGGTGGTGCGCGCGCAGCACGCCGAGCTCCTCGTCGCGGGTCGGCAGCGGCACGGTCAGCTTCAGCAGGAACCGGTCGAGCTGCGCCTCCGGCAGCGGATAGGTGCCCTCGTACTCGATCGGGTTCTGCGTCGCGGCGACCAGGAACGGGTCCGGCAGCGGGCGGGCCCGGCCCTCCACCGACACCTGCCGCTCCTCCATGACCTCCAGCAGCGACGCCTGGGTCTTCGGCGGCGTCCGGTTGATCTCGTCGGCGAGCAGCAGGTTGGTGAAGACCGGCCCCTCCCGGAACTCGAACTCGGCGGTGCGGGCGTCGAAGATCAGCGAACCGGTGACGTCGCCGGGCATCAGGTCGGGGGTGAACTGGACCCGCTTGGTGTCCAGGTCCAGCGCCGCGGCGATGGTGCGCACGAGCAGCGTCTTCGCCACGCCCGGCACGCCTTCCAGCAGCACGTGCCCGCGGGCGAGCAGGGCGATCACCATGCCGGACACGACGGCGTCCTGGCCGACGACGACCTTGCCGACCTCGGCGCGCAGCCGGCCGAGGGCGGCGCGGGCCTCCTGCGGGTCCCCGACCGGCCCCGCTGTCGGCTCTGGCGCCGGCTGTGCCAGCGGGATAGCGGTGTCGGTCACCGTCGTGCTCCTTCTGCGTGGGGTTGTTCGTTGGTCACGGCCTCGGTGAGCATCTCCAGCCGGACGGCCGCGGCGACCAGCGCCTCGTCGTCCGCGGGCGGCAGGCCGAACAGCGTGTCGTCGACGACATCGTGGGGCCAGCCGCTCCACGCGGCGACCGCGGCCACGAGTGTCGCGCGATCGGTGCCGGGCTCCAGCCGCAGCAGCCGCGCCATCCGGGCCACGGCGGCCGCCCGCAGCGTCCGCAGCGACTCGTCGCGCGCCCGGGCCCGCTGGTACAGCCGGCCCCGGCCGGTGACCGTCTCGCCGGCGCGCACGACCACCGGCAGCGGCTCCACCACCGGCCCGCCCATCCGGCGCGCCCTGGCCAGCGCGTACAGCAGGAGCGCGACGACGAGCAGCACGGCGACCACGTAGACCCACGCCGGGAAGGCTTCCCACAGCGGGTTGGCGGGTTCGCCGCGGCTGCCGGCCTGCGTCGCGCCGGGGTCCGGGCTGGGCGGTGCGCCCCTGGACCGGCTGGGGCCGGAGCTGGGCAGGTCCTGGTCGCGGGTCGGCGTGGCGGTCGGCTCGGCGCTGGGGGTCCGCGTCGCCGTCGGCACGGGAGGGGCGGGGTCCCGCACCGGCTCCGGCGGCGACTCGTGCCGGTGCAGGTCGACCCAGACGAGCCGCGGCCTGGTGGTCAGCAGGCTGGTGGCGAGCCTCGCGTTGCCGGCCTCGCCGATGCGGTCGTTGCGGAACGGGTCCGCGGAGCCGGCGACCGTCGTGGTGGTCCAGCCCCGGCTGAACACGATGAGCGAGTCGTCGTAGCAGCGGGCGAACTCCTCCTCGGCGGCCGGGTCGACGGGGCCGTAGCTGGTCCGGTGGATCCCCGCCGGGCCGGCGTCGGCCGCGGGCCGGTAGTCGCACCCCGGCGCGCTCACCGATCCGGCGAGGGCCCGCCGGCCGGTGGTGAGCGGCATCTGCGCGCGCAGGAGGGTCTGCTTGCTGGGCTCGACGAGCACGACCCGGGTCGAGCCCGGCAGCAGCGCCATCCGCCGCAGGTACTCGGGGTGCACGAACTGCGGGGTGGTGAGCAGGATCGTCACGTCGCCGCGGTTCTCGGCCAGGAACGCGTCGGCGGTGCTGCCGACCCGGGCGATCGTGACCCCGGCCGCGCGGACGCGGTCGGCGAGGGTGCTCGCGCCGATGGCCGCCGTGCTGACCGGCGACAGGTAGGCGGCGTCGTCCTCGTCGGGCTGCTCCCACTGGTACAGCACCAGGCCGGTGATCACGACCAGCAGGGCGGCGACGGGTGGGACCACGACCCGCAGCCACCGCCGGGAGCGCGCCTTCTTCATGCGTCGACCTCCGCCGCGTACCGCCGCATCAGGGTGTCGTGCTCCTCGGTGGCGGGGATCTGCCCGTACCAGATGTCGGAGAAGATCCCGGTCGCGCCGCGCAGCGCCGGCTCGGCGGCCGGCACCACGGCGGAGGCGGCGTGGGCCACCTCGGTCACGGTCATGCCGGGCAGCACCTCGACGGCGCGCCTGTCGGCGAGCCCCCGCACGATCGCCCGGAGCCGCTCGCGGACCGCCTCGGCGTAGCGGCCCTCCGCGGCCAGCCGGTCGGCGAGGCTCAGGAACACCTTGGCCGGCAGGTCGGGCAGCGTGTCGCCGCTCGACGGCTCGGTGACCTCGGCCTCGACCTCCTCGGGCGCGGCCGTCTCCGGCTCCTCGACGTCCTTCTTCTTCCGCTTCCTCCGGCGCAGGCGCGGGAAACGCTTCGGGACCCAGCGCGGGAAGAAGTAGTACAGGACGCCGCCGACGACCGACAGCAGCAGCAGGAGGAAGACCAGCAGCGGCAGCCCGATCGCCGCGGACAGCCGCTCGAGGAACTCGGCCCAGCCGCGGGTCATCGCTGCACCGCACCGGAGAGGGCGGACTGGGCCAGGTCGACGGGGCGGCCGAGCCGGCGGGAGCGGCCGACCGCGACGTCGAGCCCCTCGACCCGCATCCGGCTCTCCAGGTACAGGACGGCGTCGACGCTGGCGAGCGCGGCATACACGACGGTGTTGGCCAGCACCCACACCGCCACCGTCACGATCTCGTAGACCAGCGCGTCGCTCGGCAGCACGGTGTCCAGCAGCGCGGCGGTGCCCAGGCCGATCGCCACCCGGATCGCCGCCCAGCCGCCGTAGCCGCCCAGCCGGATCGCCACGCCGCGCAGCCCGACCGGCGCCAGGTTCAAGGAGCGCACCAGCGCCGCCCCGGGCCCGACCCGGTCGACCACGAGCGCGGGCGCGGCCAGGCCGATCGCGCCGAAGAAGTAGAACCACGGCAGCGCCACGACCGCGCTCGGCAGCAGGATCAGGCCGACCGAGATGGCGAGGACGATCAGCGCCGGCGCCCGTCGCCCCCACACGCGCAGCAGGTCGCGGGCCGGTGCGGGGGTCCCGAGCAGGGCCGGCCCGGCGGCCGCCCCGGTCAGCCCGCCGAGCAGCGCCAGCACGATGCCCTCCGTGGTCAGGCCGCAGCAGAAGACCAGCCACCAGATCCCGGTGTCGGCGTCGAAGACGTCCGTCGTGCCGTCCGCCCCGGCGACGGAGCGCAGCGGAAACAGCACGGCCTGCTCGCACACCGCCAGCACGAACGCGGCGACCAGGAACAACCGGGCATTGGCGCGCAGCAGCAGCACCCCCGCGTCGAGCAGCTCACCGAAGGTGAGCGGACGCAGTGGGATCACCGGGCTGTGCTGGTCCACGCGGACACCGTAGTCGGCAGGCGCGAACCCGGCGGCCCGCCCTGACCAGATGGCCGGAAACTGACCAAGATCGGGCATCGGGTTCCCATCTTCGGGCGTCGAGGTGAAATATTGGACCGCATGAGAGCCCGCGTCCTGGTGGTCGACGACGACCCCGCCCTTGCCGAGATGCTCGGCATCGTCCTGCGCAGCGAAGGCTTCCTCCCGTCCTTCGTCGCGGACGGGGAGCGTGCACTCGGCGCGTTCCGGGACAGTCGGCCCGACATCGTCCTGCTCGACCTGATGCTGCCGGGCATGAGCGGCATCGACGTATGCCGGTCCATCCGCGCCGAGTCCGGCGTGCCGATCGTGATGCTCACCGCCAAGAGCGACACGGTCGACGTGGTGCTCGGGCTCGAGTCGGGCGCCGACGACTACGTGATGAAGCCGTTCAAGCCCAAGGAGCTGGTCGCGCGCATGCGGGCCCGGCTGCGTCGCGGCGAGGACGTCGCCCCCGAGCTGCTGACCATCGGCCCACCCGGCAACCAGATCACCATCGACGTGCCGGCGCACACCGTCATGCGCGACGGCGAGGAGGTCAAGCTGACGCCGCTCGAGTTCGACCTGCTGGTGGCCCTGGCCCGCAAGCCGCGCCAGGTGTTCACCCGCGAGGTGCTGCTCGAGCAGGTCTGGGGCTACCGGCACGCCGCCGACACCCGCCTGGTCAACGTGCACGTCCAGCGGCTGCGGGCCAAGATCGAGCCCGACCCGGAGAAGCCGGAGATCATCCTGACCGTGCGCGGCGTGGGCTACAAGGCCGGCACGGGCTGAGTTCCAGACAGGTTTCACTTTGGTACGCATCGACCCGATCATCGTGCAGGTCCGCCGCTTCCGGCCGAAGCGGCTGATCCCGCATGCCGCGAGCCGGCGGCTGCGCCGCTTCTACGCCGCCGCCCGCAGGCAGTGGCGCCGGTCGCTGCAGTTCCGCGTCGTCGGCATCACGCTGCTGCTCTCGGCGATCCTGGTGTCGGCGTTCGGCTACACGGTCGCCTACCTGATCAGCCAGGGCGTGCTGCGCACCCAGGTCGACACCTCCGAGGACCAGATCCTGCGCGGCGCCCGCGAGGCGGCCAGGCAGCTGGAGGGCTACACCCAGGCCGACGACCCGGGGCTGCCCGGGAAGATGCGGAGCGTGGCGTTGGACCTGGCCAGCTCCATGGACATCCCCGATTCCGAGGTCGTCATCCTGCGGCAGGGCACGCCGGGGACCGCCTCGCCGGACACCGAAGCGGCTTCGGTGATGCAGCAGAGCTCGATGCGCCAGCTCCGCGAGTCGGTCGTCGGCGGCCGCAAGCCCGGCACGTGGCAGCAGATCGAGACCCTGGACGTCGGGCAGGGGCCGACCCGCTTCCTGGTCATGGGCACCCCGATCGTCACCGGCGGCGAGCCGCTGGAGCTGTACTACCTGCTGCCGCTGAAGGCCGAGAACGACCTGGTCGAGTTCGTCGCGCTGGTGGTGACGGCGACCGGCGTCGCGCTCGTGGCGCTGCTCGCCCTGATCGCGGCGACCATGACCCGGCTCGTGGTGAAGCCCGTCCGGGTCGCGGCCCGCACCGCGCAGCGGCTCTCCGCGGGCCTGCTCGACCAGCGCATGCAGGTCAAGGGCGAGGACGACCTGGCCCGGCTCGCCGCCGCGTTCAACCAGATGGCGGCCAACCTGCAGCGGCAGATCGTGCGGCTGGAGGAGATGTCGCGCCTGCAGCGGCGCTTCACGTCCGACGTGTCGCACGAGCTGCGGACCCCGCTGACCACCGTGCGGATGGCGGCGGACCTGCTCTTCGCCTACCGCGACGAGTTCGACCCGGCGGCCGCGCGCAGCGCGGAGCTGCTGCAGGCCGAGCTGGACCGGTTCGAGGACCTGCTCACCGACCTGCTGGAGATCAGCCGCTTCGACGCAGGGTTCGCCGCGCTGGATGCCGAGCCGACCGACCTCGCGCCGATCGTGCGCCGGGTCGCGGAGCGGCTCGAGCCGCTCGCCGAGCGCTGCAAAGTACCGTTGCGGGTCGAGGCGCCGGAGGACGGCGCGATCGCCGAGGTCGACCCGCGGCGCGTCGAGCGCGTCCTGCGCAACCTGCTGGGCAACGCCATCGAGCACGGCGAGGGCAAGCCGGTCGTGGTGACCCTGGCCATCGACGAGTCGGCGGTGGCGGTGACCGTGCGCGACCACGGGGTCGGGCTGAAGACCGGCGAGGAGAAGCTCGTGTTCAACCGCTTCTGGCGGGCCGACCCGTCCCGGGCGCGGCAGACCGGCGGCACCGGCCTCGGCCTGTCGATCAGCCTGGAGGACGCCCGGCTGCACGGCGGCTGGCTGGAGGCCTGGGGCGCGCCCGGCAAGGGCGCCCAGTTCCGCCTGACGCTGCCGGTGCGCTCCGGCGACCGCCTCGTCTCCTCGCCGCTGCGCCTGGTGCCCGACGACGCCCGCGCCGACGAGGCCGCCCTGATCGGGGAGACGCCATGATGAGGCGCTTCACGGCCGTGCTGGTCGTGGTCGCTCTGGCGGCAGGAGGCTGTGGGCTGCCCGACAGCACCGACCCGAAATACGTCGGCCCGGCCGCCGCGCCCAGCCGCGCCCAGGGCCGGGCGGAGGAGCCGCCCAAGCCCGACGGCATCACGAGCCTGATCGCACTGGTCAACAGCTTCCTGAAGACATCGGTCGGCGGCAACATCACCAGCGCCGATCCGTCTGACGCGGGGTCGGAGACCCAGACCCGGATGAAGACCTTCATGACCAAGGAGACCGCGGCCGGTTGGCGCCCGCCGGCGCAGCTGGTCGTGGTCGATGCGACCCTGACACCCTCGCCGCCGGACGAAAAGGGCCGGATCGTGGTCAAGGCGCACTTCGAGCGCGTCGGCCAGCTCGACCCCAAGGGCCGGCTCGGCGCCGGGCAGAACGACCCCACCTGGGAGCGCGGCCTCAACTTCGACTTCGAGGGCGAGCAGGTCGGCGGCCAGCTGCTGCTGTCCAAGGTGCCCCCGTTCATGCTGCTGAGCACCGAAGGGCTGGCGTCGTCGTACACCCGCCAGCCCATCTACTTCTGGGAGAAGGACGTCGAGGCGCCGAAGCTGGTGCCCGACCTGCGCTACATGCCCAACGTGCTGCCGGCGTCGAAGAAGGTCAACGAGGTCGTGCAGTGGCTCGTCGACGGGCCGTCGTCGTGGCTCAGCTCGGTCGTCGACAGGCCGTCCGACATCGAGACGAAGGGCAGCCCGACGCTCAGGGACGACCAGAGCGTGGACGTGAACCTCAGCGCGAAGGCGGCCGGCAAGAGCGCCGACGACCTGCGCAGGCTGGCGAGCCAGATCCGGTGGTCGCTCCCCGGGCACCCCGTCGTCCTGCTCTCCTTCGAGAACGCCAAGGACACCACGAACGTCTCCGACGGCTACCTCGACGACAACGCCGCCGTGCAGGGCGAGCCCGACCTGGAGAAGTTCGCCGTCGTCAACGAGTCGGTCCGCCAGCTCACCGTCACCCGCGACCCCCCGTCGCTGTTCGGCCCGAGCGAGTGGAACAAGGCGGTCTTGTCGGCGACGATCAACCGGGCGCGCACGAGGGCGGCGCTGGTCCGCAAGGTGGGCGCGAAGCAGCAGCTCTTCGTCAACTCCGGCACGGGCGAGCCCAAGTACGTCGAGGTCCTCGCCCCCGAGATGGGCGCCAACCTGAGCCGGCCGGTGTGGATCAACCGTCCGGCGCAGCGGTTCCTGGTCACCGACGGCGCCAAGCTGTGGGCGGTCACGCCGCCGGGGAGCGGCGGCGAGCCGCCGCAGGCCGTGGTCGTGCCCGGTCCCAACGGGGAGAGCCTGACCAATGTCTCGGCCTTCTCGGTGTCGCCCGACGGTCGGCGGATCGCCCTGATCGTGGGCGGCAAGGCCATGATCGCGGCGCTGCGGTTCGAGAACGGCAACCTGACGCTCGGCGAGCGGCACCCGGTCCCCAACACGCTCAGCAGCAACAAGGCCGTCGGCTGGATCACCGAGACCACGCTCGCGATCGGCGGCGGGCCGAACCCGCTCAACGACAGGGCGGCCGGCACCTACTCGATGGCGTGGACCAGCATCGACGGCACCGGCGAGCGGCCCTTGCCGCTGAACCCGAGCCCGCCCGCCGTCCTGGTCACCGAGCTGTCGGCGCGCACCAACGACCCGACCAGCAGGCAGTCGGAGCAGGCGGTGTCCGTCGTGTTCCAGGACGGGGGGCAGCAGGGCCGCGGGGTGTTCGGCAGCTCCGTCGACGAGCTCAAGCAGGACGTGCTTCCCGGGGCGGCGCCCGGCCCGTCGACCTCCCCACCGGCGAAGCTGGTGGCCAAGTCGCCGTTCTACGCGGACTGACGGGCGTCATGCTGCTCGCCGACCTGCTGGACCTCGTGCTGCCGGCCACCTGCGCCGGGTGCGACGAGCCGGCGACCGGGCCGCTGTGCGAGCAGTGCCGCGCGGCGCTCGCCGCCGTCCGGCCGGGGCGCACGCGGCCGGTGCCCGAGCCGCCGGGGCTGCCGCCGGTCTTCGCCCTCGCCGCGTATGCCGGCTCCGTGCGGCGGATGCTCATCCAGTACAAGGAGCGCAACCGTCACGAGCTGGCGCCGGTGCTCGGCGGGCTGCTCGCCAGGGTCGTCGCCGCGTCCGTGCCGGCCGGTGCCGGGCCGGTGACGCTGGTGCCGGTGCCGGCCACGAGCGCGGCGGCCAGGCGGCGCTTCGGCGACCACGTCGACCGGCTCGCGGTCGCCGCGGCCGCGACGCTGCGCCGGCGGGGCGCCGAGGTGCGGGTGGAAGGGCTCCTGCGGGCGCTGCCGAAGCGGGAGGACTCCACCGAGCTGTCGGCCACCGAGCGGGCCCGCGCGGCCGCGCAGGCCTTCGCGGTGCGGGGACGGGGCAGGCCGGTCGGCGGTGCCGTGATCCTCGTCGACGACATCATCACCACCGGGTCGACCCTCGCCGCATCCACGGCGCGGCTCGCCGCCGCGGGCGTCCGGGTCCACCGCGTGGCCGTTCTGGCCGCTACGCAGCGTGCCGCGTAGCTAACGCCCTTCGTCCCGGTTTGAGCGGAACGTTACTTCGTGCGCCACTCGGGGTAATCCGCGAGGAGGGATTCAGAAGTTGATCGGAGAGTTCTTGTGAACCAGGGGTGACTAGCGGCTGTCCTCGGTTTAACGTCGAGAGACGACCTGACCGAAGACCTTGCCGGCGTTCGCGAAGCGCCGGTTCGGAAGGGAGGACCCTGCCCCGTCCGTTTCGGTCGCGTGCCGCGAAGGCTCAGCCTCTGGGGAGGCGCGATCCGGCCGAGCAGTCCGGACAACAACCGAACCCAAACCCGTTTCTTTAGCTAGACCCGTGGGGGAGGCCAGGAGTGGACATCGTCGTCAAGGGCCGCAACGTCGAGGTGCCCGACCATTACCGGCAGCACGTCGCAGACAAGCTGCAGAAGGTCGAGCGATACGACCACAAGCTCATCCGCGTCGACGTCGAGTTGTTTCACGAGCGCAATCCGCGCCAATCCGATCACTGTCAGCGTGTGGAGATCACGTGTGTCTCCAGAGGGCCGGTGATCCGGGCGGAGGCCTGCGCCGCCGACTTCTACAGTGCGCTGGACGCCGCCATCGCCAAGCTGGACAGCAGGCTGAGCCGGGCCGCCGACCGCCGGCGCGTCCACCGGGGGCGGCACGCGCCGGTCTCCGTCGCCGCGGCGACCGCGTCGCTGGCGTTCACACAACCTGAGCGCGCGAGCGTCGCCACACTCGCCGACGTCGAGGCCGAGTCCTTCGACCTGATCGACGAGCAGGACGACCAGCCGTGGCACATCGTCCGGGAGAAGGAACACCCGGGCGAGCCGATGACCGTGGACGACGCGCTGTTCCACATGGAGCTGCTCGGCCACGACTTCTACCTTTTCAACGACAAGGAGTCGGGCCGGCCCAGCGTCGTCTACCGCCGCAAGGCGTACGACTACGGGGTCATGAGCCTCGGCACCTGAGCCGTTGCCGCCGAACGGCGGGCCGGTGTGAACCGGCCCGCCGTCCGCTCACAGGTCGCGGGCCAGGACCGCGGTGTCGGGGTAGTCGGCGAAGACGCCGTCGAGCCCGGCCGCCAGGAAGGTCCTGATCTCGCCGATCACGTCGCCCCACGCGTTGGGGTCGGTGCCCTTGCGCAGGTTGAGCGGCAGGAACTGGTTCTCGTTGCGGAACGTCCAGGAGTGCACCTTCAGGCCGCGCGCGTGAGCGTCACCGATCAGCGCCGTCGGCTGCAGCAGGTTGCCGGCCGGGTCCCGCGCGATGACCAGGTTCTTCGTCGCGCCCACGCCGTTGGTGAAGGTCTTGAGCCAGTCCAGGCCGGCCGGCTTGGCGAGGTCCGCCCACGTCCGCGGGTCGCCGCTGCTGCGGAAGTCGAAGGGCGAGCCGACCGCGTCGAGCAGCACCACCGACGGCGTGTCCACCAGGCCGCGCAGCTTCTTGATGCTGGTCGGCTCGAAGGACTGCAGGAAGACGTTCGCGTTGCGGCCGGCCAGCCCGTTGCGCTTGAGGATCCGGGCGAGCAGTGGCTCCAGCGCGAGCCCGACGGACGCGAAGTACGTGGGGTGCTTCGTCTCCGGGTAGATGCCCACGCCGGCGGAGCGGGCGAGGTCGATGACCTCCTGCAGGGTCGGGATCTCGAAGAGCCCGTCGTAGATCGTGTTGTGCGGGCGGACCGCGGGCAGCCGCTCGACCGCGCGCAGCGTCTTGAGCTCGGCGAGGGTGAAGTCCTCGGTGAACCAGCCGGTGACGCTGACCCCGTCGATGGTCTTCGTGGTCCGCCGGCCCGCGAACTGCGGCTTCGACGCCACGTCGGTGGTCCCCGAGATCTCGTTCTCGTGCCGGGCGACGAGCTGGCCGTCCTTGGTGGGCACGAGGTCGGGCTCGATGAAGTCCGCGCCCATCGCGATCGCCAGGCGGTACGCCGCCAGGGTGTGCTCGGGCCGGTGGCCGCTCGCCCCGCGGTGCCCGATGACGAGCGGCCGGGCCGGCCGCGGCTTCGTGGTGTGGGCGGAGGCCGCGGGGCTGACGAGGGCCTGTGGAAGGACCGCCGCCCCGGCGGCCACCGAGATGCCGGAGATCACTGCACGTCGACGCATGCCCAGACTGTCTCGGGCACACGGCAACGCCACATGACGCCTAGGTTGCCGCCGGGCGCAGCTTGGCGAACTGGATGTTGTCGATCCGGGTGCCGTCCGGGCCGGGCAGCCGGCTGCGCTGCAGGCCCTCGCGGTGATACCCGGCCGCCTCCAGGACCCGCTGCGACGCGACGTTGTCCGGGGCGGTGCCGGCGGTCATCCTCGCCATCCCGATCTCGAAGCCCCACGCGGTGACCAGCCGGGCGGCGCGGGAGGCGCACCCCTTGCCGCGCGCCTCCGGGGTGAGGCTGTAGCCGATCATCGCCTCGCGCAGGAGCGGCTCGAAGTAGAACAACGCGATCTCGCCGAGGTAGGTGCCGCCGTCGGCGTCCCGGATGGTCATCTCCGCCCGCTGGCCGGCCAGCCACTTCGACACCGACTCGGCGCATTGACGGGTCACGACGGCCGGGTCCATCGGGGTGCCGACGACTGACCTGCCGCTGACGTCCGGGCGGCTGCGCATCTGGTACGTGCTGGGCCCGTCCTCCTCGCCGATCGGGCGCAGCGCGACGACGCCGTCGGTCAGCACGCCACCGGGCAGGTCCGGCAGGGCGCGGGCGCTGGGGCCGGGCGGGTCGCCGGCGGTCCTGGCCCACACGACCATGTCCTGCCAGCTGCCGTCCGCGGCCTGCGAGGCGGCCCGGGCGACGCCCTCCCGGACGTACCCGCCGGCGACGGCGACCCGCTGGCTGGCGCCGTTGGTCAGCGCCGTCACCAGGTACAGCCGCTGCAGCCCCTGCGCGAACAGCCCGGCGCTGAACTGCTCCAGCGCCGCCGACGCCACCCCCTGCCGGCGGGCCCACGGCGCGACCCAGTAGCCGACCTCCACGGTGCCGGTGCCGCGTGGCGTCGACCCGATCGCGCCGAGCACCCGGTCCGTCGCCGCGTCGACGATCGCCGGGTCCCCGGGCTTCTGCCGGAAGAACGCCAGGGCGTCGTCGCGGGTGTACGGCTGGGGCAGGAACGGCAGGTAGTGCGCGATGGCGGGGTCGCCGCACGCCTCGGCGACCGCGTCGGCGTCCTCGTCCCGGAACGGCCTGAGCGCGACGGTCATTTCAGGTCCCGCTTGAGCAGGGTCGCCACCCAGCCGTCGACCCGCGTGCCGCGCTGCTCGCAGCTGTCCCGCTGGACGCCCTCGATCACGAATCCCACCTTCTCCGCCACCCTCCTCGATCCGATGTTGCCCACGTGCGCGCGCCAGACGATCCGGCCCAGGCCGAGCCGGTCGAACCCGAAGCCGCAGATCGCGCGCGCCGCCTCGGTCATGAAGCCCTTGCCCCGCATCCACGGCGCGGAGGAGAAGCCCAGCTCCGCGCTGACCGGGTCCATCGGGTTGATCCGCAGGTCGATGGTGCCGGCGAACCGGTCGTCGGGGTCCGCGACCACGAACCCCACCCCCGTGCCCTGCAGCCAGCCGTTCGGGTACCGGTGGTGGATGAAGTCCATGGCATGCTCCGGGCCGTAGTCCAGGGGGACCGACGTCCACTGGACGGTCTCCGGGTCGCGGAACGTCATCACCAGGTCGTCCAGGTCGCCGTCGCGGGCCAGCCGCAGCGTGCCCGGCCCGGCCGGCAGGCGGACCGGCGGGGTGCAGAACGTGTGGGCGCGCAGCGCGCCCGGGCCGCCCGGAGCGACCCACGCCGGGGGTGTGTCGCAGACCTCGCCGGGCAGCATCACCCCATGCCAGCCGTCGACGAACCCGCCCTCCTTCGCCGGCAGCAGCGCCCGCACCACGCCGTCGAACGTGAAGCCGATCCGCTCGGCGGTGAGCTTCGACGAGTGGTTGCCGACCTCGGCGCGCCAGACGAGCTTCGTGAGCCCCAGCACCTCGAACGCCCAGTGCGCGACGGCCCGGCCGGCCCGCTCGGCGACCCGCCGCCCGCGCGCCCAGGGCGCCACCCAGGTGCCGAGCTCGCCCTGCCGGTTGCGCAGGTCGAGGGTGACAAGGCCGGCGGAGGCGAGCAGTTCACCCGTGCGGGCGTCGAACACCCCGAGCGGCGCCGACGTCTCGGTGACCCACGCGGCCCGTGACATCTCCCGCACGTAGGCGGCGGCCTGTTCCCGCAGGTAAGGCACAGGCACCATGGTCCAGCGCTGAATCAGGGGATCCTGGCAGGCGAGGAAGACGTCCTCGGCGTCGTCCTCATGCCAGGCGCGCAGGACGAGCCCGTCGCCGGTGGTCAGTTCGATCGGCTCCATGACCGCCGATCCTGCCCCAAATGTGCCCGCTGTCGGCGGATATTTCTTCGGTACATCGAAGCGATTTGTACGGCTTTGTCCATCAGTGTCCGTAGAGTGGGTGGGCGGGGGCGGCAGTTCGGGCAAGAAGCCGCCTACGATGGGTCGCAGACGTTTAAGGGAGCGCTGACCCGTGTCGATTTTCGAGAAGATCCTCCGCGCCGGCGAAGGTCGCCAGGTGCGGCGGTTGAAGGCTGTCGCAGATGCCGTCAACTCGCTGGAGGAGGAGTACACCGACCTCTCCGACGAAGAGCTGGCCGACATGACGAACCAGTTCAAGGAGCGGCTCGCCGACGGTCAGACGCTGGACGACATCCTGCCTGAGGCGTTCGCGGTCGCCCGCGAGGCCGCCTCCCGGGTGCTCGGTCAGCGACACTACGACGTGCAGGTCATGGGCGGCGCCGCCCTGCACTACGGCAACATCGCCGAGATGAAGACCGGTGAGGGCAAGACCCTCACCTGCGTGCTCCCCGCATATCTCAACGCGCTCTCGGGCAAGGGCGTGCACGTCATCACGACCAACGACTACCTCGCCCAGCGCGACGCCGAGTGGATGGGCCGCGTGCACCGGTTCCTCGGCCTGACCGTCGGCACCGTGCTGCCCAACCAGCCGTCGTCGGCGCACCGGGCCGCGTATGACTGCGACATCACGTATGGCACCAACAACGAGTTCGGCTTCGACTACCTGCGCGACAACATGGCGTGGTCGCGTGACGAGCTCGTGCAGCGCGGCCACAACTTCGCGATCGTCGACGAGGTCGACTCGATCCTGATCGACGAGGCCCGCACCCCGCTGATCATCGCCGGCCCGGCCGAGCAGTCCGCTCGGTGGTATCAGGAGTTCGCCCGCGTCGTCGGCCGCCTGAAGCGCGGCAAGGACGGCGACGGCGACTACGAGGTCGACGAGTCCAAGCGCACGATCTCCGTCACCGAGCGCGGCGTCGGCAAGGTCGAGGACCAGCTCGGCATCGACAACCTCTACGAGTCGGTCAACACCCCGCTGGTCGGCTACCTGAACAACGCCATCAAGGCCAAGGAGCTCTACAAGCGCGACAAGGACTACGTCGTCAACGACGGCGAGGTCCTCATCGTCGACGAGTTCACCGGCCGCATCCTGCACGGCCGCCGCTACAACGAGGGCATGCACCAGGCGATCGAGGCCAAAGAGGGCGTCGAGATCAAGCAGGAGAACCAGACGCTCGCGTCGATCACCCTGCAGAACTTCTTCCGCCTGTACTCGAAGCTGTCGGGCATGACGGGCACCGCCCAGACCGAGGCCGCCGAGTTCAACAAGGTCTACGGCGTCGGCGTCATCTCCATCCCGACCCACCGCTCCATGGTCCGCGTCGACCACCCCGACGTGATCTACAAGACGGAGAAGGCGAAGTACAACGCCGTCGTCGACGACATCGTCGAGCGGCACGCCCTCGGCCAGCCGATCCTCGTCGGCACCGTCTCCGTCGAGAAGTCCGAGCTGCTGTCGCAGCTGCTGCGTAAGCGTGGCGTCGCGCACTCCGTCCTCAACGCGAAGTTCCACTCCAAAGAGGCCGAGATCATCGCGCAGGCCGGCCGCAAGGGCGCCGTCACCGTCGCCACCAACATGGCCGGTCGTGGCACCGACATCCTCCTCGGCGGCAACGCCGAGTACCTCGCCGCCGCCGAGCTGCGCCAGCGCGGCCTCGACGAGGTGGAGGGCCCGGACGAGTACTCGGCCGCCTTCGAGGACGCCCTCCCGCGCTGGGAGAAGATGGTCGAGGACGAGTCCGACGAGGTCACCGACGCCGGCGGCCTCTACGTCCTGGGCACCGAGCGGCACGAGTCCCGCCGCATCGACAACCAGCTCCGCGGCCGCTCCGGCCGTCAGGGCGACCCCGGCGAGTCCCGCTTCTACCTGTCCCTGCAGGACGAGCTGATGCGCCGCTTCCGGGCCAGCGCCGTCGAGGCGGTCATGGACCGCTTCAACATCCCCGAGGACGTGCCCATCGAGTCCAAGATGGTCACCCGCCAGATCAAGAGCGCGCAGACCCAGATCGAGGCGCAGAACGCCGAGATCCGCAAGAACGTCCTCAAGTACGACGAGGTCCTCAACAAGCAGCGCAAGGTCATCTACGCCGAGCGCAAGCGCGTCCTGGACGGCGAGGACCTCAGCGAGCAGGTCCGCAACATGATCGACGGTGTCGTCGGCGACTACGTCACCTCCGCCACCTCCCTCGGCGAGACGGCCGAGGACTGGGACCTCGAGCAGCTGTGGACGAACCTCAAGCAGCTCTACCCGGTCGGCGTCACCATCGAGGACCTGGAGGAGGAGGCCGGCGGCTCGCTGGACCCCGAGTTCCTCAAGAACCAGCTCATCGACGACGCCCACGCCGCCTACGACCGCCGCGAGGAGGAGCTGGGCGCCGAGGCCGTCCGCGAGCTGGAGCGCCAGGTCCTGCTCAACGTCATCGACCGCAAGTGGCGTGAGCACCTCTACGAGATGGACTACCTGCAGGAAGGCATCACCCTGCGGGCCTACGCGCAGCGCGACCCCGTGGTCGAGTACCAGCGCGAAGGCTTCGACATGTTCCAGCAGATGCAGGAAGGCATCAAGGAAGAGGCCGTCGGCTTCCTCTTCAACCTGGAGGTCCAGGTCGAGGAGGCTCCGGCCCCGGTGCTGGACGTGGCCGCGGCCGCCGCGACCGGCGCCAACGTCCCGCTGCCCGAGCCGCACGTCGAGATCCGCGCCAAGGGCCTCGGCGGCAACCGCATGCCGCGTGCGCTGCAGTACTCCGCCCCGACCATCGACGGCGAGGCGGGCGTGCACATCGAGCAGCAGGAGGAGGCGCCCGCCCTCGGCCTGGGCAGCGGCACCACCCGCCCGGCCCCGTCGTCGTCGCCGTCTCCCGGCGTGCGCCGCTCGGGCCCGGCGGCACCGTCGGCGGCCCGCAAGCCTTCCCCCGGCCAGGCGGTCGCCGGCAACGGCCCCTCCCGCAACGCCCCCTGCCCCTGCGGCTCCGGCAAGAAGTACAAGCGCTGCCACGGCGCCCCCGGCGGCGCCTGACCCGCGCCGCCTGCCAGCCCCACCGGACGCCCGCCGCGCTGCTGCCTTCGTGTCGCAGCTCGGCGGGCGTCCGCATGTCCGCACCTGAACCACCGCCCCTCACGAGCGCACAGGGGAGCAGAGTCCCGGTGCGCCCGCCGCCGCCGCCCAAGGCGGGGACTTGGGTTGGGCGGATGAGTGGCGTCTGGTGCGCTCCGCTGCTGCTCAAGATGGGCGCGCCAGGACTTGGGATTGGCGGGTGGGCGGAGTCCGATGCACCCCGCCGCTGTTCAAGGCGGGCGCCGGGGATCTGGGATTGGCGGGCGGGTGAAGTCTCGGGGCGCCCGCCGCTGCTCAGGTTGGGTGCGCCCGGGGCTTGGGATTGAGGGTGGGTGGAGTCCCAGCGCGCTCAGCGCCCCTCCCGCGGGCGGCCGGGTTGCGGGCGAGGTCGTTCGGTGCGCTCCGCCGCTGTTCAAGGCGGGCGCCGGGGATCTGGAGTTGGCGGGCGGGTGGAGTGCCCCGTTGCGCCTGCCGCTGCTCGGGTTGGGGTGCACCCAGGGACTGCGTTGAGGGGTGGATGGAGTCCCAGTGTGCCCGCCGACCTCCCGCGAGCGCCGGGGCATGGGGTTGAGCGGAGAGTCCGGTGCGCCCCCTGTTGCTCAAAGATGGCGCGCTGGGAACTTGGGGTTGAGGGGGGAGCCCTGGTGTGCTCGCCGTTGCTCAAGGCAGGTGCCCGGGGCCTGGGTGGGTGGAGTCCGGTGCGCCCGGCCGCTGTTCAAGACGGGCGCAGGGGGATCTGGAGTTGGGCGGGTGGGTGGAGTGCCCCGGGGCGCCTACCGTCGCTCAAGCTTGGTGCACCCGGGGCTTGGGGTGGAGGGGTGGGTGGAGTCCCAGTGCGCCCGCCGCCCCTCCAGCGGGCGCACCGGGGGTCTGTGCGGACCTCGGTGGTGGGTCTCGGTGGTGAGTGGGGTGCCGGGCAGCGGGAGCCTTACCCGGTCCGCGAGGTTGACCGGGTGAGGGCTCCCGCTGCCCTGTCGGGGCCCGTCCTGCCCCGTGCCGGGACGGGCGGTGTGGCGGGGGGATCGGGGGCTTGGGCCGGTGCCGCCTGCCGCCCTCCCTCGGCGGGCGGCACCGGGGCTTCAGACGACCTGGACCAGGGTGCACAGCCAGGTGGGGTGGCCCGTGGTCCGGTGGGGCATGCGCTCCAGGCGGACGGCCATCGCCCAGGTGGCGGAGCCCTGCTCGAGGATGGCGACCAGCTCGGCGATGCCGGGCAGGGGTTCGGTGACGAGCATGCGCCTGACGCGGACGAGGTGGCCCTGGCGGGCGGCGTGCGACGGGGTCATGCGGACGCGGACGGTCCGGCGGATCAGCTGGTCGGTGATGGCGGTGCAGTGCTTCGGGTGGGTGACCTGGCGCAGGTGGGAGGCCGGGCGGTAGCCGTTGAGGATCTCGACGCACATGCCGACGAACCGCTGGGCGGACGGGTGCGGCGGTGACAGTGCGGGCGTCCCGGCCGAGGGCGGTGCCGGGGCCTGGCGGGCGGAGGCGGGGGCCGCCCTGGTGGGGAACGCCACCCAGTCACCCGGCAGGAAGTCCATGCCGCCGGTGGGTTGTGAAGGCCGGCGGACCACGGCCTCCTCGCACGGCGGGTCGAGCGGCGGGGCGGGACGGGCCACGACGGCCGCATCACCGGCCACTGCCGCCGAGTGATCAGCGGCGCCACCGGCCAGAGCCGCCGGGCGGTCGGTCGCGCCGGCGGGGGAGCAGGCCGATGGGGTGGGCGCGTCGCTGGGCGGGCGGGCTGCGCGGCGGGACGGCGAGGTGGTGGCCGCGGTGCCGGGGCGGGACGCCGACGTGCGGGCGCGGCGTGGGCGAGTGGGCGTCGTGGTGGGCGCCATGACTTCCCCCGATCCTTGCGTTTGCCTACGTTTGCCTCCTCCTTTCTAAGACCGTACCGAACCCCGGTCAAGGCAAACGTAAGCAAACGCAAGATCAACTCGACCGCAAAGAGATGATAAATCTGGACAATGGGTAAGCGTCGCTTTGCGCGGGTGGGCAGGGGCTACAGCGCGTCGTCGAAGCGGTCCGTGAGCGGGTTCGAACGCACCCATTCCGCCGTCTCCGCGTACTTGCGCTCGATGTATTCCTCCAGCTTGGAGCGCTCGATCCGCCACTGGCCCCGGCCGCCGACCTTGATCGCGGGCAGCTCGCCGCTGCGGACCATGTGGTAGACCTGCGACGTCGACACGTTCAACTGCTCGGCGACGTCGGCCATGAGCAGGAATCGCGGCTCCATGACCTCAGTTTGCCACCGTTAGGCCCCGACAGCCCCGGACGGCCCCCCACGAGCGCTGAGGGACACATGGGCGTTTCCGCACCGAAAACGGCGATGAGGGTGTAGTACAGGTGGCGTGACGAGTGACCTCACCCGTGTGTACCTGCCCGCGACCCTCGCCCAGCTGGCCGTCCTGCGGGAGAGCGGCGAGCTGCCCCCACCGTCCGAGGCGCACGCCGTCACGCCCGCGCTGCGGGAGTGGTACGCGGAAGGCGACGAGGAGGAGCTGGAGTACGTCGCGTTCACCCGGGCGGCGCAGAGCGCGCTGCGGCTGCTGCGCCACGATCCCAAGGCGCCGCGGCGCAGGGTCGTGCTCTGCGTGGACCTGCCGGAGAAGGCGCTGAAGATGGCCGGGCTGGACCTCGGGTCGAGCCAGGTCGAGGTGTCGGGCAAGGTGCCGCTGCGGGCGGTCGCCGCCATCCACGTCGACGGCCGCGACGCGGAGCCGGAGGTGTCGGCCGCCGCGGAGGTGGTGGAGGAGGCCGCGGCCGGCGACCCCGACGCGCAGTTCACCGTCGACGGCGCCGAGGATCACGAGCTGGAGTGGTACGACCCGTCCGAGCTGGACCAGCTCATCCAGTAACAGCGAAGACAGCGAAGAGCTAGGCGCGCCGGATCGTCCGGCCGACCAGGATCATCGCCGTGAAGGCGCCCGCGAAGAGCACGATCATCCCGTGGTTGATCTGCTCCGGCAGCCGGCTGTAGATGATCTGCGCGTCGAAGGCGCTGTAGTCCTCGACGACGGCGGTCAGCGGCAGCCGCCCCAGCCAGCCCAGCAGCGTCGCGACCAGGGTGACGACCCCGGCCGTGGCGCCCGCCGCCGGGTACACGGGCCACGGCAGGGCGGCACCGGTGCGCCGCAGGGCGATGAACGCGACCACACCGGCCAGCACGCCGCTGAGGATCGACGTGGTCAGCTGCAGGCGTGACGCGGCCTCGGCCATCGTGCCGACGGTCTCCTGGTTGCCGAAGAGGTCGACGAGGTCGTTCTGGAAGTAGGCGACGACCAGCCCCAGCGCGGTGGCCGCCACGCCGCCGGCGATCCCGGCCGTGACCGCCTCCAGGAAGCGGAACGCGGCCGCCGCACCGCCGAGCGCGCCCGTCACGGCCACGACCGCCGCGACGTACGGCACGGCCGGCCCATGGTGGTACGCCAGCAGCATCCCGCCCGTCGCGAGCAGCCCCACGACCAGACCACCGGCGGCGCCCGCGAACAGCCGGCGCCACGGCAGCAGGCCGGCGGCCAGCACCCCGGCCGCGCCACCGGCGAGGGCCGTGGCGAGCAGGATGCTCGGCAGCACCAGGGCGGCCAGGGTGGTGACGAGGAACTCACTCGCGGCGTTGGCGATGACGCTGTAGGTCGACCAGAGAGTCAGCGCGAGCAGCATGAGCGCGACGACGACCACCGTGTAGGGCCGGCGTTCCACCTGAGACGAGACGACCTTTGTTGCCACGAGCTAGCAGCGTACGCGGAAGCGACCCGAACGACGGTTCAGGGGACCGTGGGAAGATGAGAGGAAACCTCGCCGACGTTGCCGAGTAGAGATCTGGAGTCCCGTGATGGATGGCCTGTTCGCCGTGCCTGACCCGACCAACGAGCCGGTCCGCGGCTATGCGCCGGGGTCGGCGGAGCGCGAGAGCCTGCAGCGCCGCCTGGCCGACCTGGCGGGCGAGCGGTTCGAGCTGACGATGACGATCGACGGCAAGGAGCGCATGGCGTCGGGCGAGCCGATCGACGTCGTGCAGCCCCACAACCACCGGCACGTGCTCGGCGTCACCCACAACGCGACGACCGCCGACGCCGCCGACGCCGTCGAGGCGGCGAAGCGGGCCGCGGCCGGCTGGCGCGACCTGCCGTTCAGCGAGCGGGCCGCGGTGTTCCTGCGCGCCGCCGACCTGCTCGCCGGCCCGTGGCGCGACACGCTCAACGCCGCGACCATGCTCGGGCAGAGCAAGACCGCGATCCAGGCCGAGATCGACGCGGCCTGCGAGCTGATCGACTTCCTGCGGTTCAACGTCCACTTCGCCCAGCAGATCCTCGCCGAGCAGCCGAAGTCGTCGCCGGGCGTGTGGAACAGGTTCGACCACCGGCCCCTGGAGGGGTTCGTCTACGCGATCACCCCCTTCAACTTCACCGCGATCGCCGGCAACCTGCCGTCCGCGCCCGCGCTCATGGGCAACACCGTCGTGTGGAAGCCGTCGCCGACGCAGCAGCTGGCGGCGCACCTGACGATGCGGCTGTTCGAGGCCGCCGGCCTGCCCGCCGGCGTGATCAACCTGGTGACCGGCGACGGGCTCGCCACGTCCGAGGTCGCCCTCGCCGACCGCGACCTGGCCGGCATCCACTTCACCGGCTCGACCGCCGTGTTCCGCACCCTCAACCGGACCGTCGCCGAGCGGGAGTACCGCTCCTACCCGCGGATCGTCGGCGAGACCGGCGGCAAGGACTTCGTGATCGCCCACCCGTCCGCCGACCCGGCCGCGCTGACGACGGCGCTGATCCGCGGCGCGTTCGAGTACCAGGGCCAGAAGTGCTCGGCGGCGTCCCGCGCGTATGTTCCGGCCAGCATCTGGGCGAAGATCAAGGACCAGCTCACCGGCACCGCCGACGAGCTGACCTACGGCGACGTCACCGACTTCAGCAACTTCGGCGGCGCCGTCATCGACCGGCGGGCGTTCGACCGGCACGCCCAGGCCCTCGACCGGATCAAGAACTCGCCGTCGTGCACCGTCGTCGCAGGCGGCACGACCGACGACAGCGAGGGCTTCTTCGTCCGGCCGACGGTCGTCGAGTCCACGGACCCCACGCACGAGGTCTTCACGACCGAGTACTTCGGCCCGATCCTCGGCGTGCACGTCTACCCCGACGCCGACTACGACGCCGTCGTCACGCAGGCCGAGTCGGTCGCGCCCTACGCGCTCACCGGCTCGATCTTCGCCACCGACCGGCAGGCCGTCGAGCGGGCGACGCACGCGCTGCGCTTCGCCGCCGGCAACTTCTACGTCAACGACAAGCCGACCGGCGCGGTCGTCGGGCAGCAGCCGTTCGGCGGCGGGCGCGCCTCCGGCACCAACGACAAGGCCGGATCGTGGCACAACCTGCTGCGCTGGACGTCGCCGCGGACGATCAAGGAGACGTTCGTGCCGCCGACCGACCACCGCTACCCGCACATGGGCTAGACCCGCGCTGGTGCGACCGCGACGATCTTGTCCAGGGTGAAGGCACGGTCGTCGCGGCGCAGCCGGCACCACGCGTCGATGGTGGAGCCGGACAGGTGCGCGTTGTCGATGACCCGCTCGGAGGCGCGGCCCTGCGCGTCGACGTAGCGGATCCACACCGGCGAGCCGTCCTCCACCGCGGTCGCGAGGAGCTGGGCCTGGTCGGCGCGCAGCTGCGGCGCCCGCTGCCGGATCAGCTCCAACGGATCGGGCGTCCGCTGCGTCGGCACGAGCAACCGCGCCGCCAGCTCGCCCGGGTCCACGGTGGCCCGCGCGGGTGGGCGGCGCGCGTGGTCGACCCGCGCGCGGTGCAGCCGGACCGGCCCCGGGCCGGCGTCGCGGGCCGGACGGTAGCCGGCGGCCCGCAGCGCCGCGAGGGTGTCCACGGGTGACAGCGCCGACCCGGCGACGGTCGGCGCGACCCGGCGCAGCTTCAGCGCCGCCAGCGTGCCGTCGGCGACCAGCGAGTCCAGCAGGTCGGTGTCCTCGCTGACGATCACGCTGCCGACCCCGCGCACGTGCAGGGTGTCCGCCGGCGGCCCCGCGGGCAGCAGTCGCGCCGCGACCTCCGCGACGCCCCGCCCGTCGGCGAGCGCCCGGCCGAGCGGGCTCAGCGCCCCGGCCGCGCACACGCCCAGCAGGGTGGCCTCGTCGACGATGCCGGCCACCACGGACCCGAGGTCGTCCAGGGCCCTCGTCTGCAGCGGCGCGGTCCACCGTACGAGCGGCGCCAACGACTCCACGTCGGCGACGGCCGTGTCCGGGGGCAGCTCGTGCAGCGCCCGCACCACGACCTGCCGCAGCGGCTCGCCCGACCACCACTGCGTCAGCAGCCTGGCGAGCCGGTCCGCGGCCGCCCGGTCGGCCCACTCGTCGTAGGCGAGCGTCGGCACGAAGCGCACCCCGTCGGGCCCCAGCAGCCGCGCCGCGACCGCGAGGTCCGCCAGCAGCGCCACCGTCGGCTCGTCGAGGCCGGTCGTGAACGCGAGCCGGCGCCGCTCCCGCACCGCGACCTCGCCGGAGCGCTGCCGGCTCAGCGGGCGCGCCGCCGCCGCGTCGAGGAGCACCGGAAGCCGCTCCAGCAGCAGTGTCGCCGCCTGTACCGCCGCGTCGCGCACCTCGGTCCGATCGGCGGGCCGCAGCGACGGCGCCGGCGGCACCGGCTCGAACGCGTCATGCCCGGAAGGGGCGGGCAGCTGCGCCGTGGTGAACAGCGCGGTGTCGTCCTCCGACGGCCACACCAGCGCCCGCTGGAGCAGCACCTGCAGGGTCGCGTCGAGCGCCGGGTCGTCGGCGGCGACGCCGAGCCGGTCCGCCAGCTCCGGCAGCGGCACCGGATCCGGTCCGCCGCCCAGCGCCTCCAGCACCTGCACGGCCGGCAGCGGCAGCCGCGCCACCACCTCGTCGACGCCGGTCCGGGCGGTCAGCCGCGCGGCCAGCTGCACCAGGTCCTCCGGCGGCGGCGCCCCGAGCGCGTCGGGACGGCGGCGCAGCACCGCGCCCAGCTCGTCCGCCGCCAACCGACCCAGCCAGCCGACCAGTGCAACTCTCGTCACGACTGGTGACCTTATAGGTTTGGGAGGTGACCAACCCATCGCCCGGCAACGTCGCCGGCAACTGGCAGGACGCGCATTTCGGGGAGCAGGGCGGCCGCCTCACGTACGGTGACTACCTGCAACTGACAGGCCTGCTCGACGCGCAGGTCCCCGAGTCGGACCCCGCCGCGCACGACGAGCTCCTCTTCATCACCATCCACCAGGTGTACGAGCTGTGGTTCAAGCTCATCCTCCACGAGCTCACCGACGCCCGCGACCGCCTCCTCGCCGGCGAGACCTATCTGCCGAGGGTGCGCCTGGAGCGCTGCCTGTCGATCCAGCGGGTGCTGGTCGGGCAGGTGGACGTGATCGACACGATGACCCCGCAGGACTTCCTGCGCTTCCGCAACAAGCTGTCCCCGGCCTCGGGGTTCCAGTCGGCGCAGTTCCGGGAGATCGAGTTCCTCTCCGGGTTGAAGGATCCGACGTACCTGCAGCGCTTCCGCGGCCTGTCCGACGCCGAGCAGGCGCGGCTCAACCGGCGCCTGGAGGAGCCGAGCCTCTGGGAGGCGTTCCTCACCACCCTGGAGAAGGCGGGCTTCGCCGTCGCCACCAAGGAGGACCGGATCGCGTCGCTGCTCACGATCTCCCGCGACCGGGAGCACCACGGCCCGTTCTGGGACCTCGCCGAGACGATGGTCGCGCACGACCAGGCGTGGGGCATGTGGCGGGCGCGGCACGTCCTCATGGCCGAGCGGCAGATCGGCACCAAGGCCGGCACCGGCGGCAGCGCCGGCGGCGCCTACCTGCGCTCCCGGGTCGAGCTGCGCTTCTACCCGGAGCTGTGGGAGCTGCGCTCGCACCTGTAGCACCGGCGCTGGGGAGCTGCGCTCGCACCTGTAGCACCGGCGCTGTGGAAGCTGCGCTCGCATATGTAGTCTGTCTACTCCTTTCTTTGTGCCAACCGGCCCACCCGGGCCGTCCAGCCGCATCGATGCGGGCCTACCGTCCTAGGTGATGGGGAGGGGTCCGCAATGAAGACGAAGACCATGCTCGGCGACCGGTACCGGCTGGAGACCGAGGTCGCCCGCGGCGCCATCGGCGCGGTCTGGCGGGCGTACGACGAGCAGACCGGCCAATGGGTCGCGGTCAAGGTCATGCGCGCCGAGGCCGCCGAGGTGCCCGAGCTCGTCGACGGGTTCCTCGGCGAGGCCGAGCTGCTCGCCGGCCTCGACCACCCGTCCGTCATCCGGGTCCACAACCTGATCACCGGCAAGGGCCTGCTCGCCATCGCGATGGAGCTCGTGGGCGGGCCCGACCTGCGGCGCCGGCTGCGCGCCGACGGCCCGTTGCCGCCCGCCGCCGCGGCCGAGGTCGTCGCCCAGGTCGCCGACGCGCTCGCGTACGTCCACGCCGCCGGCATCGTCCACGGCGACGTCAAGCCCGGCAACCTGCTCGTCCCGCTCGACGGAGGCCCGGTGCGCCTCGCCGACTTCGGCGTCGCCCGCCGCCTCGACCAGCCCGCCGGGCCGACCCACGCCACGCCCGAGTACGTGGCGCCCGAGGTCGTCGCGGGCGGCCTGCCCAGCCCCGCCTCCGACGTCTACGCGCTCGGGGTCGTGCTCTTCGAGCTGATCTGCGGCCGGAGCCCGTACCGCGGCGGATCCCCCAACGACGTCCTGCGCCGCCACGCGGACTGCGTGCCCGTGCCGCCGCCCGGGATGCCGGCCGCGCTGTGGCCGATCATCGAGGGCTGCATGGAGCTCGACCCGCGCATGCGTCCGGCGGCCGCCTCGATCATGGGCCGGCTCAGGGTCGCCGAGGGTGCGCTGGACGGCTTCGAGCCGCTGCCGCGGCTGCCCGCCGAGGCGGTCACCTTCTGGGCCCGCTCCGCCGAGCAGACCGCGCCCGTGTCCGCCCCGGTCCGCCGGGTCGACTGGGTGCCGCTGCCGACCGCCCCGACCTCACCGGCCGCGGCCTCGGCGGCGCTCATGGTGGCCGTGCCGATCAAGGACCTGCCGACGGAGCCGAACGGGCTGCCGCTCTCCGAGCTGCCCACGCAGGCGCGCGGGGCGGGCGCGTTCGCCGCGGCGGTCCGCCAGGACGTCGCCGAGCTGCCCACCGTGCCGTCCCAGCTGCCGGCTGCTGAGGTGCCGGCCTCCCAGCTGTCGGCTTCCCCGCCGGAGGAGCCGCCGGCGGACGCCGCCCCGCCGGCCTCGGAGCCGGAGCCTCAGACCGAGGTCATCGCACTCGCCCCCGAGGTGGAACCGCCCACCGGGGTCATCGCATCCGTTTCCGGCGCGGAACCCCCGGCCGAGGTCGTCGCGTCCCCTTCCGATGCAGAACCGCCCACCGAGGTGATTGCGTCTGCTCCTGAGGCGGAACCGCCCACCGAGGTCGTCGTGTCCGCTGCTGAGGCGGAGGCCGTGGTGCTCGCCAAGCCGGCGCAGAGCGCTCCCGGCGGAGCCCTCGCGGCGCTCCAGCAGGCCCTCGCCGTGCCGGCCGAATCCGCCACGCCCGCGGAGGCCGCTGCCGACGTCGTCGCCGAGGATGCCGCGGTACAGGCTGAGACCGAACAGTCTGAAGACTCCGACGAACCGGTCGATAACGGGAATGCCGGACCCGAGCTGGTGACGGACGTCCCGCTCTGGGGCGGCGACACGCCCGGCGGGGATGAGCCCGCCGCGCCGCCGGTCGAGGAGGGCCCCAACCCGGACGCGTTCACCGTGGTGCTCACGCCCGCGGTCCCCCAGCAGCGGGAGGCCTCCGCCGAAGCGGCCCCCACCGCCGAGGGGGAGCGGTCCACCGACGTCGTCGTGCCCGCGGCCTGGCCCGTGCTGCCCGACCGGCCCACCGGCCCCATCCCCGGAGCCTCGCTCGTCAAGCCCGACGCGCCGGTGCACCGCTCGCCGATGGACCCGGTGGATCTCGAGGATGCCGCCGAGCCGCCGACCGACGTCCTGGCGTCCGCCGCGGACGCGCCGCCGTCCGCCGCCGACCCCGACTCCGGCGCGCTGACCTGGCTGCGTGCCCCCGACGACGCGTCCGATGCCGCCGCGCCGCCCGCCGGCGAGCGCCGGTCCGACCGCCGGGTCCTCGCGGGCGTCGGCGGGGCGGTGCTGCTGCTCATCCTGCTCGGCGTCGGCGCCGTGCTCATGAGCGGCGCGTTCGACGGCGGCGGGCGGCAGCCCACGCGGGTGAACGGCACCACGCCCGCGGTCGTCCCCAGCGACTCGCCCGCCCCCTCGGCGGCCACGTCCCCGGAGCCGTCCAGCGCGCCGCCGGTCGAGGAATCCACCGCACCGGGCGGCGAAGACAACGGGGGCGGTGGCGGGAAAACGCCCACGAAGCGTCCGACGGCGGTGCCGTCGCCGGGGCGGAGCCTGCCGGGCATCGGTGATCCGCTGCCGCCGTTCCCGACGATGCCGTCCTTTCCTTCGCCGCCGAAGTTTCCGTCCTAACTCGACAGTCGCGACGCGACAGTCGACAGTGGATTTGTCGAAATCCTGGACTGAGCCGGAGAAAGATGACAGCGTAGGGTTCATGGCGGAATCTGGAGTCAACGCGACGGCGGCGGCCCTGCTCGGTCTGCTGCACGAGGGGCCGATGACCGGTGGGCAGCTGATGGCCGCCGCCCAGCGACGCCTCGGCGCCTACTGGTCGATGACCCGCAGCCAGGTCTACCGCGAGCTCCCCGCGCTCGCCGCCGCTGGTTATGTCAGGCTCGGCAAGCCCGGCGCGCGTTCGAGCCAGCCTTATGCGATCACTCCAGCCGGCAAGCGGGCATTCACCCGCTGGCTGTCGGAGCCCGCCGGCCGGGAGGCGCTGCGCAATCCTGTCGCATTGCGTGTCGCCTTCGGCGTGCAGCAGACGGGCGCGCAACTGCAGCAGGTGTATGCGCACGCGGTGGAATACCACAATGCGGCGCTGACCGAGGCCCGGGAAATGGCCAAAGAGGCGAAGAAGTCCGGCGACGAGTTCTTCGCCGCGTCGCTGGACTTCGCGGTCGGCTATCACAAGGCCGCCCTCACGTGGCTCAAGAGCGCCCCGACCAAATAGCGCCCGCCCGTTAGCGCCCGCCGGTCCGGCGTAGTCTTTGAGGGTGACCGCTCTCGACCACGCCGAATCGCTCAAGCACCTTGATGGCACCCTGCGCAACATCGAGGCCGTCCTCGACCTCAACCGGCTCCGCAAGGAGAAGGCGGAGCTCGAAGAAGCGGCGGCCGTGCCCAACCTGTGGGACGACCAGGCGGCCGCGCAGAAGGTGACGTCCCGCCTGTCCTACGTGCAGGGCGAGATCGGCAAGCTGGAGCGGCTGCGGGCGAAGCTCGACGACGCCGTCGTCCTCCTGGAGCTCTCCCAGGCCGAGGACGACGCGGGGTCGCTCAGCGAGGTCGCCGACGAGATCACGGCGCTGACCAAGTCGATCGAGGAGCTCGAGGTGCGCACCCTGCTCTCGGGTGAGTACGACGCCCGCGAGGCGCTCGTCACGATCCGCGCCGGCGCCGGTGGCGTCGACGCCGCGGACTTCGCCGACATGCTCCTGCGCATGTACCTGCGCTGGGCGGAGCGGCACGGCTACAACACCGACGTCTACGACACCTCGTATGCGGAGGAGGCCGGGATCAAGTCGGCCACGTTCGCGGTGAAGGCCCCGTATGCCTACGGGACGCTGTCGGTCGAGTCGGGCACGCACCGGCTCGTGCGGATCAGCCCGTTCGACAACCAGGGCCGCCGGCAGACGTCGTTCGCCGCGCTGGAGGTCGTGCCGGTCGTCGAGCAGACCGACGACGTGGAGATCCCCGACGACGAGCTGCGCGTCGACGTGTACCGCTCGAGCGGCCCCGGCGGCCAGGGCGTCAACACGACCGACTCCGCGGTGCGCCTCACCCACCTGCCGACCGGCATCGTCGTCTCGTGCCAGAACGAGCGGTCCCAGATCCAGAACAAGGCGACCGCCATGGGCGTGCTGAAGGCCAAGCTCCTCGCCGTGAAGCGGGCCGAGGAGACCGCGAAGATGAACGAGCTCCGCGGCGACGTCCAGGGCTCGTGGGGCGACCAGATGCGCTCGTACGTGCTGCACCCGTACCAGATGGTGAAGGACCTCAGGACGGAGCACGAGACCGGTAACCCCACCGCGGTCTTCGACGGCGACCTGGACGCCTTCATCGACGCGGGCATCCGGTGGCGCAAGCAGCGGGAGCTCAATCCGGCGTAACCCCCGTTCGGGTGACCCCCGGGGGTGTGATCATCGCATTGGAGTGCGGCGATCACCTTCGGTAATTAGGCGATCAAGGCCGCAAGTGAGGTGTACGTCACACTTGCGGCTGGAATCCCGTGTCTCCCTGCGGTTGGGGTCAGCTCTTTGGGTTCGCATTTAGGGCAAACGGCACGCGACGCACTTCGCGTACTTGGCGTGGATGTCACACCGCGTAGACTCACGTCCCGTGATTCGGCTTGACCACGTGACGAAGACGTATCCGAAGGCGTCCCGCCCCTCACTCGACGATGTTTCCGTCAACATCGAGAAGGGCGAGTTCGTCTTCTTCATCGGACCTTCCGGCTCAGGCAAGTCCACGATCATCAAGCTGCTGCTGCATGAGGTCACGCCCAACAAGGGCAAGGTCGTCGTCAACGAGCGCGACGTGACCTCGATGCGCTCGTGGCGCATCCCGGCGTTCCGCCGGCAGATCGGCTGCGTGTTCCAGGACTTCCGTCTCCTGCCCAACCGCACCGCCTACGAGAACGTCGCCTTCGCGCTCGAGGTCATCGGCAAGTCGAAGGGCGTCGCCCGCCGCGTCGTCCCCGAGGTGCTGGAGCTCGTCGGCCTCGGCGGCAAGGAGCACCGTTACCCCCATGAGCTGTCCGGTGGTGAGCAGCAGCGCGTCGCCGTGGCGCGCGCGTTCGTCAACCGGCCGCTGATCCTGCTCGCCGACGAGCCGACCGGAAACCTGGACCCGGACACGTCGATCGAGATCATGCGTCTGCTCGACCGGATCAACCGGACCGGGACCACGGTTGTCATGGTCACCCACGACTCCAACATCGTGAACCAGATGCGCCGCCGGGTCGTCGAGATCGAGAGCGGCCGGATCGTGCGGGACCAGTCGCGCGGTGTGTACGGCTGACGATCGCCAGATCTCGTCGTAGCCACCCCTTGACGTTGCCGGGTCCGCTGGGAAGGAACCCCACCCGATGCGCATGAAGTACATCCTGTCCGAGGTCCTGACCGGACTTTGGCGAAACGTCACCATGACCATCGCGATGATCATCACGATGACGGTGTCGCTGACCATGCTGGGCGCGAGCCTGCTGCTGTTCTTCCAGGTCAACAAGATGGAGGACTTCTTCTACCAGCGGGTAGAGGTGTCCATCTTCCTGAAGAACGACGTCACCGACGATCAGCGGACCAGCCTGAAGAGCGCGTTGGAGAGCAACGCGCTCGTCAAGCAGGTGACGCACGAGAGCAAGTCGGAGGCGTACGCACGCTTCAAGACGCAGTTCCGTGACGCGCCCGACCTGGTGAACGCCACCAAGGAGGACTCGCTCCCGGAGTCGTACCGCGTCAAGCTCAAGGACCCGAAGACGGTCAAGCAGCTCCAGGAGGAGTTCATCTCCCAGCCTGGCGTCAGCGACATCGTCGACCAGCAGGAGCTGCTGAAGAAGGTCTTCGAGCTGCTCGGCGCGTTGCAGACACTCGCCTTGACCGTCGCCATCATCCAGGGCGCCGCGGCGTTGCTCCTGGTGGCCAACACCATCCAGGTGGCCGCCTACAGCAAACGCCGTGAGGTCGCGGTCATGAAGCTCGTCGGCGCGTCCAACTGGTTCATCCAGCTGCCCTTCGTCCTGGAGGCGGTCTTCGCTGGCCTGATCGGCGCCTTGCTGGCCTTCGGCGGCCTGGTGGCCGCGAAGTTCTTCTTCATCGACGGGTCGCTCAAGGCCCTGGCCAACGTCCTGCTGCCGATCGACTGGAGCAGCATCTGGGTGATGCTGCCGGTCCTCGCCGGCGCCGGCGGCCTGGTCAGCGCGGTCACCGCCTGGATCACGCTGCGGTTCTACGTGCGGGTCTGACCCGCGGGCTGTTTCCACGAGGGGTGGGCCGGTTTCCGGCCCACCCCTCGTCGTATATCCGAAGTGCACCACGATAGGTGCATTTCGCCAAAATTCCGGACTTATGGGTCTTTCGCTGCGTACGGTAACCCTCAAGTGGTACTGGAGGGTTACGTGAACCGGATCAGGATCTTCTGCGCCATCGGGGCTTTCGTCGTGCTGCTGGGCAGCGGCACGGCCGGGCACGCAGACGCCCGCGACGACAAGGCCCGCATCGACCGCCAGATCCAGGAGACGCAGGCGACCCTCGAGGCGGCCACCGAGCGGGCCCAGCAGGCGGCGACCGACCACGCCGCCGCGACCGCAGCGCTGCCCGGCGCCGAGGACGCCCTCGAGGATGCCAAGGGCCGGGTCATCGCCGCCGACGCCGCCGCCCGCCAGGCGGAGCGCGACCGGGACGCGGCCGAGGCCGTGCTCGACTCGGCCGACGACGACTACGACGCCGCCAAGGCCGAGGTCGAGCAGGGTCGCGCCGACGTGTCCGTGTTCGTCGCCGCCACGTACAAGGGCAGCGGCTTCGCCATGTTCAACTCGATCATCGAGTCCGGCTCGCCGAACGACCTGGCGCTGCGCATCTCCTACCTCGACCGTGTCGCCGCCGAGAGCCAGCGGGCGCTGGACGACCTGACCCGCGCCAGGATGTCGGCCAAGCAGCGCTCCGCCGTCGCCGAGCTGGCCCGCGACAAGGCCCGCCGGGCGGCCGAGCAGACCCGCCAGGCGCTGCAGGACAGCAGGACCGCCCAGGCCGGCGCCGAGCAGGCCGCCGCCGACGTCCGGGCCCTCATCGACAAGAGCGCGCAGGCAGAGGCCGTCGCCAACTCCGAACGCACCGCCGTCCTCGCCCGCTACCAGCAGCTCAAGGTCGACAGCGACCGTGTCGCCGGCGAGCTGCGGGCCGCCGCGGCGGCGGAGGCGGCGGCCGCGGCGAAGGCGGCCAAGGCGGCCGGCAAGACCGGCAAGACCGGCACCGGCGGCGCGCCGCTCACCACCGCGATCCCGCCGAAGACCGGCGCCTTCTTCCTGATGCCCGTGCACGGCTGGAAGTCCAGCAACTACGGCATGCGCTTCGACCCGGTCTACAAGGTGTACCAGCTGCACGCCGGCATCGACGTCGCCGCCGGCGGCGGCCAGCCGATCGTCGCGGCCGCCGACGGCAAGGTGGTCAGGGCCGGATGGGCGGGCGGCAACGGCAACTACACCTGCATCTCCCACGGCCTCTACCAGGGCAAGGGGCTGGCAACCTGCTACGGCCACCAGTCACAGATCCTCGTCCACGTCGGCCAGACCGTGCACCGCGGCGAGCTCATCGGCCGGGTCGGCACCACCGGCGCGTCGACCGGCAACCACCTGCACTTCGAGGTCCGCCTCAACGGCAGCCCCATCCAGCCGCTGAACTGGCTGCCCGGCTGCCTCTGCTGACCGAAACCTTCTTGCCGCGCGCGATACGCTGATACTCCTGTCAAGATTTGTGGAGGGGTCGATGCCGCGCGAAAAGGGACGCAAGGTCGTCGCGTCCAACCGGAAGGCGCGCCACGACTACGAGATCCTCGAGACGATCGAGGCCGGCGTCGTGCTCACCGGCACCGAGGTCAAGTCGCTGCGCGCCGGGCGCTGCTCGCTCGTCGACGCGTTCGGGCAGATCTCCGACGGCGAGGTGTTCCTCCATGCGATGCACATCCCCGAATACACGATGGGCACCTGGACGAACCACCCTCCCCGTCGCGTCCGGAAGTTGCTGCTGAAGCGGCAGGAGATCGGCCGCATCGGCAACAAGGTCCGCGAGAGCGGCCTCACGCTGGTGCCGCTCTCGGTGTACTTCGCCGACGGTTGGGCCAAGGTGGAGATCGGCCTCGCCCGGGGCAAGAAGTCCTACGACAAGCGCCAGTCGCTGGCGAAACGTGACGCCGAGCGGGAGATCTCTCGCGTCATGGGCAGCCGCAACAAGGGCAGAACCGAGTAAATCGTCTCGCCTGGCTGAGTAGTGCTCGTCAGGCGAGCGAGCAATGCGTGCAAGCCATATAGTCCGTGCGTGACCGAGATACGGGTCGATGTCGACCTCGAGCACCCACCGTCCGCGGTGTGGCGTGCGCTCACCGAGGCCCACCTCGTCACCGACTGGCTGCCCACGACCCGGTTCATGGTCCGCGACGACGGCACGTTCACGTTCCAGGCGACCGCCCTCGCCGGCCTCGAGGACCCGATCGAGGGCGAGATCGTCACCACCGAGACGGCGCACCGCCTGGTCATGCGCTGGTCGGGGGAGAACCTGCACACCGTCGTCGCGCTGACCCTCGACGAGTTGGCCGGCGGACACACCCGGCTCACGATGACCCAGAGCGGGTTCCTCGGCCCGCAGGGGACGATGCGGCGCAGGGTGCTGCGCAGGACGTACCAGCAGCTGTTCGAGGGCCCGCTCGCGGCGACCCTGAAGAAGCACGCCCAGCCATCCGCCCCGGTCACCGCCGTCGACGCTCCGCCGGCCGTGCGGCGCAACGACGGCGGGCCGTTCAACCGGCCGCCGCGCCAGCCCAACGCGCCGAGCCGCTCCGCGCCCGGGCTCAGCTCGCACACCCGCTCCACCGCCGGCCCGCGCCCGACGACCACCATGCCGGGCTTCGCCGCCGCGGTCCTCGGCGCCCGGGCGACCGGGGTCGCGGCCGTGCCCGTCGTCGCCCCGACCGTCACCCCGGCCACCGCCCCGCCCGCCGCGCCGCCCGCCGCCGCACCCAGTCACCGGTCCGCGCGGCCATCAGGCATCGCGGCAGGCGTGCGTCGGCTGGGCTCCGTCGGTACATCTGCCGCAAACGCCATCATGTCGCGCGTACGACGCGTCGCGGCCGCTCGGGACTGGTCCGCCGACCGTCGCAGCCAGGCCGTGGCGGCGGCGGCCGCGATCCTGCTGCTGCTCGCGATGATCGCCCTGCTCGTCGGCAAGGCCACCGCGCCGCACCCGGCCAAGCCGCCGCGCACCGGCGGCGGCGTCGAGGGGCCCGTGCAGGCCACGTTCCCGGGCACGCCGGCCGAGCGGTCCCCGCGCCCCGCCCTGGTCGCGGCGAGCTCCGCCGCGGCGACCGCGCCGCCGTCGGCCACGGCCGCGCCCAGCGTGGTGGCCGCGTCCGGTCCGCAGCTCACCGCCAGCAGCCGCACCGAGGACCTCACGCTGACGTCCTACCGGGTCACCGTCACCGTCACCAACCCCGGCCCGGCCGCCAGCACCGACTGGACGGTCGCCGTCGTCCTGCCCCTGCTCGACCTCACCGTCCGCAACGTCGACGGCGCCGTCATGACCCGCACCGGCCTCAAAGCGATCTTCACCCCGGTCGACAGCACCCGGACCGTCCGCCCCGGCGGCACCGCCACCCTCCGCTTCGAGGTCGAAGGCCTCGGCGTCCGCAACGCCCCCCTCACCTGCACCATCGACGGCCGTCCGTGCACCCAGGTATCGGGATGAAAAGCTGGACGGAAGGCGTTACTCTAGATCAGTCGCTTGTGGGAGCGGCGGCCAACACCACCCGCGCGGGGGTGACTGGTTTCGACTTTGTGCGCCGCGCTAGGGGAAGCGAGCCGAGGAAGCCGACGTTGTCTCGCGAATCAGTCGTCGGAAAAGTATAAGCGCCAATTACAAGCGCTCCGATCTCGCTCTCGCTGCCTAAGCAAGGGTAGAGATCTGTCGGTCCGGGTTCGCCTTCGACCCGATCACCGGCATCAGCTAGAAGGCTGGCCAACCGAGTCCTGTCGCGGGGCTCGTGCGGCGAGATCAATCGCGACTGGACCCGTCATACCGACTCGCTCGCGTGATCGGTAGGGCCGAGTAGAGACACAGCGAGCTGCGCTCGGAGAAGCCCTAGCAAAGCAACGAAGGACCCGGGTTCGATTCCCGGCACCTCCACCAACGGACGGCCCTTGCTGACGCAAGGGCCGTCCGCCGTTGGAGGTGTCGTGTTCCCCGCGCACGAGCAAGCTCGTGCTCCCCAGTGGGGGAGCTGAAGCTCCACCCACACCCCCTCAAGAGCATCGACGCTGCGTTCTGAGTGCTCCCGGCTGGGCCACGCCTCGCTCCGCAGCCGGAGTAGCTGTGCTCCGGGCAGGTTGTGCACGCAGCCTGGGCGGCGGGTATGACAGGTTGCCCGAGTCAGGTGCGGCCGCGGGCGATCAGTGGGGGCTCGCCGTCGCGGAGGAGGACGGTGGAGCGCCAGGAGCCGTGCAGGACGTGGGCGAGGCCGGCGTGCTCGTTCACGGCCAGGGCGGCCGCCAGGGCGGCGCGGTTGTCGTCGAGTTCGTCGAGGTCGGCGTAGTGCTTTGCCAGGTCAGGGCCGAGAGCGCCGATCCAGAGCGTGATCTCCGCGCCGCGGGTGAGGGCGGCGGCCAGGTCGTCGCGGAGCGGGCCCGGGGCGGCGGTGGCGATCGCCGTGTGCAGGCGTTCCTGGGCGCAGGGCCGGGTGGGAGCCGCAGCCGCGAGTGCGGCGCAGCTAGGACAGGCCGATCCGCTGGAGGCGGTGAACAGGTGAAGCTGGGCGGTCACCCGCGCCGGCGGTATGCCGCACAGCGTCCCGGCACCGTCGAGGGCATGCTCCGTGCCGCCCGCGCTCCCGACGCCGAACCAGGCCGCCTCGCGGGCGTCGGTGAAGGTCCAGCCTGGGCGTTCCGGAGCGGCGCGGCGGCGGGACGACCGGCGGACGATCACCGGACGTGCGTCCGTGGGGATGATCGCGACGAACCGGCAGGCGTCGGTGGCCACCTCCGCCAGCTGGAAGGTGCCCCCGGCGTCCAGGGCGGCGGACGCCTGGTCGCGGCCCTCGATTGCCTCGTGGAGCCGGGTCGATGACCGGGCGCGGTCGGCGGAGACGCCGACGACCCAGGGGTTGACCTGCGCGCCGTTTCTGAGCGCCTCGAGAAGGTCGTCGCGCAGCGGCCCGGCGTCCGCGGCGGCGACGAGGCGGTGCAGCCGCTCCTGTGCGGTCTGCCGGGGTGGGGTCGCGGCAGACCGCGCCGCGCAGGCCCGACATGCCGATGCGGCGTCAGGGGCGAAGGAGCCGCCTGTGAGGTCCACGCGGGACAGCGGTATGCCGCAGAGCGTTGCCCGGCCGGACGCCCCGTGCGTCACCAGGTCCGAGGGGCCACTGGTGACGCAATTCGGGAACGTGACCGGCGGACGGTGCCATACATGCTCGGTGACCACGCCCCGACAGTAATCGCGTGAGGACTGGCCCTCCTCGACGACGGTCATGACGGTGAGGGCCGCTTCGCCACGTGCCTCGCCGCCTCACCTAACCGGGTTCAAGTAGGTAAGTGTCAGCTCCACCGCCGAACGCCCCCTGCTCACGCAGGGGGCGTTCGCCGTTGGCGGTGCCGGATTCCCCGCGCACCGGCTGCGCCGGTGCTCCCCACAGGGGGAGCTTCGCTCCACCCTCGCCCCCTCAAGATCCGTCGCCGCGGCGGCGGGTCGGCAAGGGGCGCTCCCGTGGGTGCCTCGATCGGGCTCGGACTGCCTGTGCAGTTGTCCGTTCGAGGTCTGTCGTCGCGCCCGGGGGTCGGCAGGGGCGCTGAGGACGTGTGCCGATCGCCCGTGGTGAGCTGCACGGTTTATGTCGTGCCACGACCGATCAAGGGGGTCCGTTTTCGCGGAGGACGACGGTGGATCGCCGTCGAAGCCGGCCTCCTCCAACGCATCCGCCGCACCAGGAATTTCCAGGTGCGCCGGCCGCGATGCCGTCGACAATGTCTCGGTGTCCGATCCGATGGTGTCGTTCGTCCGTACGGCTGCCGAGCGCCATGCCCGTGAGGAGCGCGCTCGGCAGATGGCTGGCGCGGTCGTCCGCACGGTGCGATACGTCGACATCGACTACTTCCGTCACGAGGTTGCTGCCGAATACGAGGGGCCGCGCCGGATCGTCGACGAGGCGGAGTGGGCGCGACCGACGTGGCGATGCGATGGGTTCGACTCCATCGACTACGGTGTCGAGCTCGAGTGCGCGGACGGCCGGGTGTTCAGCGTTACCTGGCAGTCGCCGAGCTGGACCGAGGGGCTGGTGTTCTGGGAGCAGCCGCTGCTCGGCAACGCTGTGAGACCCGAAGCGGACGTGGCGGTGTGGGACGTGACGGCGCGAAGTGGCTGGGCCGACTTCGCGGGCCGGTCGGTCCTCGACGTCCAGGTGCATTACGAACCGGACGACGACGGGTTCTGGTGCCGTTGGGCAACACTTCGGTACGACCGCGGCGACGTCAACCTTCTCCTGGGCGAGAGCCATCGATCTGGCTCGGAGCTGCAACCGTCCGCCGACAATGTCGCGGTGGTGTTTCCGTCCTCGCCGCTTCCGGCCTGGCTCACGGTGGATGGCAGGTGACACGTGGGTCGGACGGCCGGGTTCAAGTACGCGATCGTCAGCTTCACCGTTCCGGTTCGGATTCCCCGCGCACGAGCAAGCTCGTGCTCCCCGGTGGGGGTGCGCTGCTGGAACGCGGCGACACTCCGGCTCGTCTCGCCGAGGCCGGCGACGCCACCGCCAAGCTCGCCGACGGATCGAAGTTCCAGCAAACTCAACGCCTGCCAACCTGATTCCGGGAACGGGCCGCTCGCCCGGTCGGCGTGTCCGGCGTACTTCTGTGGGGTGACGCGCGTCACGTCGTGTCAGGTCTCGGCGCTCCCCGGTGTCTTGGGGGCATGACTGAGCACAACGACACACGCCACAGGGTCGTCGTCATCGGCGGTGGTTACGCCGGAACGCTCGCGGCCAATCACTTGCGGATGCGGGCCGGCGTCGGCATCACCCTGGTCAATCCCCGGCCGGACTTCGTCGAACGAGTGCGGCTGCACCAGTTTGTGGCCGGCACCGCCGACGCCACGGTCGGCTACGGCAGGCTGCTCGGCGACGGCATCCAGTTGGTTGTGGACAGCGCCACGCGCATCGATACCGCCGCGCGCGTAGTGCTGCTGGCGTCGGGCCGGACGCTGAAGTATGACTATGTCCTCTACGCGGTCGGTAGCACCGCAGCGATACCGTCATCGGTGCGTGGCGCGGCCGAGTTCGCGCACCCCATCGCCGAGTTCGAGTCCGCGCGGCGGCTGCGGGCCAGGCTGGACGAGTTGCCCGTCGGGGCTCCGGTCACCGTGGTCGGCGGCGGACTGACCGGCGTCGAGACGGCCGCCGAACTGGCCGAGCAGGGACGGACGGTCACCCTGGTGTGTGGCGGCATCCTGGTGTCGTCATGGAGTGCGCCGGGTCGCCGATACGCCGCCAAGTGGCTGTCGCGGCACGGTGTCACCGTGCTCGAAGCCGACGTGGTGACCGAGGTTCGGCCGGATGCGATCGTCCTCGCCGACGGTACGACGCGTTCGAGCGCAGTGACCGTCTGGGCGACCGGTTTCGGTGTGCCGGAGTTGGCGGCCGCGAGCGGGCTGCGTACTGACGCGCTCGGGCGGCTGCTCACGGATGAGACGTTGACCAGCATCGATGAAGATCGGGTGGTCGCCGCCGGGGACGCCGCAGCGCCGTCCGGCCGGCCGCTGCGGATGAGCTGTCAGGCCGCGGGGCCGTTGGGGGTTCAGGCCGCCGACACCGTGCTGAGCCGCATCGCGGGGACCGAACCGGCGGCGATCGACCAGGCACTCACGGGATCGTGCGTCAGCCTCGGCCGGCACACCGCCATGCGCCAGCTCGCCCGCAGGGACGACACCGCGGTGAGCATCTACATCGGCGGCCGCCTGGGTGCCGCGATCAAGGAGCTGACCTGCAAGGTCGCGGTGTCGAGGATTCGTCGCGAGGCCCGCGAGCCGGGTTCCGTCGGCTGGGTCAAGGGCGGTCGCCGGCTGCGGCAGCCGGCCTCCGTCGCGCCGGTGGGCACGTCTCAATGACCACGGACGAGCATGCCGAGCGATTCACCCTGTTGCGGCCGTTACTGTTCACGATCGTCTACGAGATACTCGGCTCGGCCACCGAATCCGACGACGTGCTGCAGGACAGCTATCTGCGGTGGGCCGAGGTGGACCTTGCGACGGTGCGGGACACCAGGTCGTATCTGGCACGGCTGGTGACCCGTCAGACGCTCAACGCATTGCGGGCAAGTGCGCGCCGTCGCGAGGACTACGTAGGCCCGTGGCTGCCCGAGCCGTTGCTGCTCGACGACGCCGACCCCTCGGCCGATGTGGTGCTCGCCGAGTCGGTGTCGATGGCGATGCTCGTGCTGCTCGAAACGCTCACCCCCGATGAGCGTGCGGTGTTCGTGCTGCGCGAGGTGTTCGGCTTCGGCTACGACGAGATCGCCGCGGCGGTGGGCAAATCCGTGACGACGGTGCATCAGGTGGCGCACCGCTCCCGCGAGCACGTGCAGGCGCGACGCAGGCGGTTCCAGCCCGTCGACGCCGCGGAGACCATGCAGATCACCGAGCGGTTCAGGACCGCGTCGGTCACCGGGGACATGGCCGGGCTGCTGTCCCTGCTCGCGCCGAACGTCACCTGGACCGCCGACAGCGGTGGCAAGGCCACCGCGGCGCGTGCGCCGGTGGTGGGCGCGCAGAAGGTGGCCGGCCTCCTCATTGACCTCTTCCGCACGGGCGGGCGGATGCCGGGTATGCGGATCCAGATGGTCAACTGCAACAACGGTCCCGCGATGGTCGCGCGCATCGGCGATCGTCCCGAAGGTGTCCTCCTGATCGAGGTCATCGACGGGAAGATCACCAACTTCTACGCCGTCCGCAATCCAGACAAACTCGTCGCGATGACGGTCCGGCGTCAGATCAGCCGGTAAGGGGCCCGCAGGTCCTGGCGCCCTCGACGGCACCCTTCGCCGTCGTTGTTCTCGCCCTCAATTCGGGCGGCGGCCAGGTGTGCGGATCTACGCCGTCATCAATCCCGGCAAGCTTTCCCACGTCGACTGGACACTGAGGAATCTCCATGTTGCGAAAAGTCATGACCCTGCCCAGTGGCAGGATTGCGAAATGGGCCGTCTTGGCCTTCTGGATCATCCTGATGGTGCCGGCGCTCATGCTGGCCGGCAAGCTGGGCGATGTCGAGAAGAACGACAATTCGGCCTGGCTGCCCAGCAACGCGGAGGCGACCAAGGTCATCGAACAGGCCAAGAAGTTCCAGCCCGCCGAGACCCTGCCGGCGATCGTGATCTACGACCGACCTGAGGGTGTCACACCTGCCGACATGGCCAAGGCGCAGGCTGACGTCGAAGCCTTCAAGGGCATCGACAAGGTCGTGGGGCAGCCGCAGGGCCCGCTGCGGGCCGAGGACGGCAAGGCCATCCAGACTGTGGTCCAGGTCGACGACGGCAACGAGGGCTGGGCCGGGGCTCACAAGGTCGTTGACGCGATGACCAGGATCGGCGAACAGAACGCCGACGGTCTCGGGTTCCACGTCACTGGACCGGCCGGTTATGCATCCGACTCGATCACGGCCTTCGGAGGGGGTGGTGCCCTCGGGATGATCACCGCATTGGTGGTGGTCGTCATCCTGCTGCTCACCTACCGCAGCCCGCTGCTGCCGCTGCTGCCGCTGCTGTCCGCGGGTGGCGCCCTGGTCATGGCGGAAGCGGTGATCTACGTGCTGGCGAAGCATGCCGGGCTCACCGTCAACACGCAGACCAGCCTCGTTCTGACCGTCCTGGTGTTCGGCGCCGCCACCGACTATGCGCTCCTGCTCATCTCGCGGTACCGGGAGGAGCTGCGGCGCCACGAGGACCGGCACGAGGCGATGGCGGAGGCCTTGTACCGCTCCAGCCCGGCGATCATCGCCAGCGCCGCGACCGTCGCTGTCAGCCTGCTGGTGCTGCTGCTGGCCACGCTCAACTCCACCAAAGGGCTCGGGCCGGCCTGTGCCGTCGGCATTCTCGTCGGGCTGCTCGCCATGGTCACGCTGATGCCGGCTCTGCTGGTCATTTGCGGCCGCTGGATCTTCTGGCCCGCGAAGCCGTCGTACGGCTCGGTGGGCACAGTCAAGGACAGCATCTGGACGCGGGTCGGCGCCGTCATCGCCAGCCGGCCGCGGATCGTATGGGTCGGCACCGCGCTCGCCCTCGGCGTCCTGACACTCGGGGTGACGGGACTCAAGGCCGATGGGATTCCGGGCAAGGGCCAGTTCACCAACGAGCCACAGGCGGTCGTCGGCGAGGAGATCCAGTCCAGGCACTTCCCGGCCGGGTCGGGCGACCCTGTCTACGTCGTGGCCAAGGCCGCCTCGGCGGAGCAGGTCAAGAGCGTGCTGTCAGGCGTTCCAGGGATCGCCGACGTCGCGGCGCCGATGATCAAGGATGGTGAGGTCCTCGTTCTCGGGACGCTCAAGGACGCTCCCGGCAGCGAGGCCGCGATGCGCACCGTCGAGCAGGCCAGAACCGCGATCCACAAGATCGAGGGCGCCGATGCCCGGCTCGGCGGCAGCACGGCGATCGCATTCGATACGCAACAGTCAGCCGCCCGCGACACCAAGGTGATCATCCCCATCGTGCTGATCGTGGTCTTCTGCATCCTCGCGCTGCTGCTGCGGGCGATCGTCGCCCCGCTGCTGCTCATGGCGACGGTGGTGCTGTCATTCGGGGCGGCCCTCGGCGTGAGCGCTCTGATGTTCAATCACGTGTTCGACTTCGCTGGGGCGGACGCGAACTTCCCGCTCCTGGTGTTCGTGTTCCTGGTCGCCCTGGGCATCGACTACAACATCTTCCTGGTGACCCGGGTGCGGGAAGAGGCACTGCTACACGGCACCCGGCGCGGCGCGCGGACCGGGCTGTCCGCCACCGGCGGCGTGATCACGTCGGCGGGTCTGGTACTGGCCGGCACCTTCGCGGCGCTGGGATCGCTGCCGTTGGTGTTCGCGGCGCAGCTAGGGTTCGCGGTGGCGTTCGGCGTGCTGCTTGACACCATGATCGTCCGCTCGGTGCTGGTCACCGCGCTCACCCTGGACGTGGGGCGATGGATGTGGTGGCCCAGCAAGCTCTTCAAGCACCACGACCCCCAGCCGCCCGCGGGCAAGTCCGACCCTGAACCCGCTGTCGTGAGCGCCGGCACATGACAGTGGAACTGCACCGGTATGACTACGGTGGCGTCTGCGGCTGCGGGCGAGTGCGGCACCGCTCCTCGCGAGGCTTGAGCCAAGCAGGCCACGGGTGAAGGTCTCGTTACCGAACTGGTTCTGTCACATACGTTGTCGTTGGTGGCTTCAGGTCGCTTGTGATCCACCTGTCCCCGCCAGGATGGAGACCGCATTGGAAGCAGGCTGGACGCTCTCAGACGTGTGGATTCTGCGGTCGATCAGCGGGGTGGACTCGGCGCGGGGGTCGTCGTTGCGTGGGGTGATCGCCGCTGCTGACTACCTCAACCATGCGATTCCGCGGGAGGACGAGCTTGTGGCGGGGCTCGGCCGGCTGGCCGCGGCTGGGCTGGTCGAGTTCGACGTTGCCGCTGACCGGTACTGGCTCACCGCGGCGGGCCGATCGTCGGCGGCGCACCGTGGGACGTTCATCGCCGGACTGGCCGCATTGCCCGAGCCGCCACCGGCGAGCCCGCCGCTGGCATTGCCCACTGGGGTCTTCTCGTCTGCGGTGGGCCGATATCTGCAGGACTCGACATGAAACCGTCCGGGCTTCTACTGGGGTCGGGCCGGGGTCCGCTGTGGCGGGCCCCGGCCGGTGTCGCTACGGGACGATGACGTCGACGGTCAGGGTCTTGTTGTTCCGGATCTGGAACGGCTGGGCGTGTGCGAGGTCGGCGCCGCCGAGCCAGCCGCTGCGGCCGTCGGGCAGCTGGTAGAAGATCTTGATCTGTTGCGGGGCGATGTTCGGGATCGTGAATGTCATGGGCGGGTTGCTGTACTGGTTGTTGCTGTCGCCGGAGTGGACGGCCTCGCCGGACAGGGCGTCGAACGCGACCAGGTACGCGTTGAGCGGGTTGCCGGCCGTGTCGTGGACCGTGCCGGTGAGCGTGCCGCCGCCGGTGCGCAGTTTGATGTTCGCGGCGGCCTTCTTGCCGGCGGGCACCGTCACCATCGTCGCGTCGGGGCGGTTCGCCGCGTTGCCGGACCAGCGCCACTGGTAGCCACGGCCGATGAACTGCACCGGCCACGCGTACGGGCCGACGCCCGGGATGCTGTACGTGCCGTCGGCGCCGGTCGAGAATGCGCAGCCGCCCTGGGGAGCGAAGCCGTGCGACAGCGCGACGACCGAGACGCAGACGCTTGCGACCGGGGCGCCGGTGTTGACGTCGGTCACCTTGCCGCGGACCGTGCCGGCCCGGTCGAACTGGATGGTCGGCGTGGTGATCTGGTCTCCGGACGCGACCGTGAACCGCTGGGCGGCACCGCGGTCGCCGGTGCCACCGGCCGCGCCGACCCACTGCAGGCCGAGTGCGTCACCGCGCGGGTCGGCGAGCAGCTGGTACGTGCCCGGCTCCAGCGGACCGATCACCACAGAGCCCGGCGTCGGGCCCGGCCGCTCGTCCGAGCAGAAGCCGTACGGGTCGTAGCCGTAGGGCTGGTCGACGTTCGCCACGCCGATGCAGCCGTCGACCGCGGTGCCGCCGTCGCGGCTGGCCATAGTGGCGGTGATCGACGCGCCCTGGCGCATGGCCACGTCGATCGTCGCGGTCTGCCCGGCGGTGACCGTGACCGGCGTGTAGGGCACCGTCAGGTGAAGGCGGTCGTCGATGTTGACGCTGAGTGTGTACCTGCCGACGAAGAGGCCGGTGATCAGCAACTCGGCTCCGGTGGCGCAGCCTCCGGCGTTGTCGGTGTTCGTCGCCCACACGCAGAAATGCTCCAGCGGTTCGCCGGTCGTGGCGTCGTGCGCGACGACCCGGATCGCGCCCGTCGGCAGGAAGGTCTCGTCGACCGTGGTCAGCTGCCCGTCGGCCACCGTGAACCGGTCGGCCGCGGCGCTGTCGAGCTTGCCGTGCGCGTACTGCGAGACCCCCGCGGGCCCGGAGAACGCGACGACGTAGTCACCGAGCATCAGGTCGTCGATGCGGTACCGCCCGTCGGTGCCGGTGCTCGTCCAGCCCGAGCCGCTGCCGCCCGGCTGGCTGGCGGTGACGCCCACGTTCGCCGCCGGGCTACCGTCGGCCTTGGTCAACCGCCCGCCGACCGAACCCGTCGGCAGCACCGTCTCCACGACCTGCACCGCCTGGCCGGCGGTCACCTCGACGGGCACCGCGGTCTCGTAGGAGGTCTTCCCGCCCGACCACTGGTCGAACGCGTTGCGGACCCGGTAGTTGAGCTTGTACGAGCCGGCCGGCAGATCGAGCGTGAACGCGCCGCTGGACGGCACGCTGACGCTGGTGACGAAGTTCTGCTCGGCGCTGTCGAAGACCGTGAGGTATGCCCAGGCCGGTGTGCCGTCCCGGTTCAGCAGGCTGCCGGAGATCGTCCCGGTCGGCAGCTGGTCGTCCACCGTCACCGTGGCTCCCGCACCCACGGTGGTGACACTTGTGCCGGTCGCGGCGTGCGCCGGCGTGGTGGAGACCGCCGCGCCGGCGATCGTGGCTGCCGTCACTGCTGCGTAGAGCAGGGTACGGCGCAGTGCATGCTGTCGCATGTCCGCTCCTGAATGGATGGGGGTGGTCATGAACGCCCCCTGCTCGCGGGGCGTGGTTGTGTCAGTGCCGGTCGCGGATGGCGAGCAGGTCCTGGTCCGGTGAGGGCTCCAGGCTGCTCTCGTCGATGATGCTCATGACGGTGAGCGCGATGGCTCGGATGCCGAATGCCACGGCGGTGAACACGCCCAGTTGGATCGGGTCGATGCCGGCGTCGCTGTCGACCTGGATGGACGGGTCCGTGGTCACCACGCTGGCGATCCGGTACTGCGCGATCGTCAGGCAGATCGCCAGCAGGGTGACGGCGGTCGCGATGGTGGACCGGCGGGTGGCGCCGGTGCCCAGCCACACGGAGATGCCTGTCGCGACGCCGAGGCCGGCGGCGACGACCAGGGCGTTGACGGTGTCGATCGACAAGGCCGAGCTGGTGCGCCCGGCGAGCGCCGCCTGCAGGCTCATCACGCCCAGCAGCAGGCCGACCGCCGTGCCGGCGCCGGCTGTCCACACTGGATGAGGGTGCTTGGCGACCAGCCACAGGACGCCGGCCGTGAACACCACCGCGAGCACGGTCAGGACCATGCTCGGGGCCAGGAAGAAGTGGACCTGGTAGTCGCTCATGTGGATGGCGGTGGCGGCGACGAAGAGCATGTCGTCGCGGGCGGTCTCGACCAGCGCCCACGACGCCACCAGCACCAGCAGGAGGCGGCTGCGCGCGGAGCGCCGCTGGTCGGTCATCCGGACCAGGCAGAACACGGCCAGCAGGCACCCGACGGCATTGCCGAGGAGGACGCCGAGGACGAACAGGATCTGGTGGTCCACAGCGTGCCCGGCCTCCTGTCGAGTGGTGCGGCTGAGCCAGCCAGCCGGCTCGGAGCCGCCTGTCAAGCGCGCATACCGTACCTTGCCATCGCCACGCGTCAGGACCTCAGGTAACGCAGGACGGCCAGCACCCGGCGGTGGTCGGTGCGGGCCTGGGGCAGGTCGAGCTTGGTGAAGATGGCGGTGACGTGCTTCTCGACGCTGCGCTCGACCAGGTGCAGGCGCTCGGCGATGGCCACGTTGGAGCGGCCCTCGGCGAGCAGGCCGAGGATCTCCCGCTCCCGGTCGCTCAGCCGGGCGAGCCCCGCGTCGGCGGCGGGCGTGGCGAGCAGCTGCCGGACGACCTCGGGGTCCAGGGCGGTGCCGCCGGCGGCGACGCGTTGCAGCGCGCCGACGAACTCGCCGGTGCTGACGATGCGGTCCTTCAGCAGGTAGCCGACGTGACCGGCGTGCTCGGAGAGGAGCCGGCGGGCGTAGCTGGTCTCGACCCACTGCGAGAAGACCAGCACCCCGACCTGGGGGTGCGTGGCCCTGATCGCCAGCGCCGCCCGCAGTCCTTCGTCGACGTGGCCGGGCGGCATCCGCACGTCGACGACCGCCACGTCAGGTGGGTCCGCGGCGACCGCGACGAGCAGTGCCTCCGCGTCGCCGACCGCGGCCGTCACCTCGATGTCGTGCTCGGCGAGCAGCAGCGCGATGCCGTCGCGCAGCAGCGGGTTGTCCTCGGCGATGGCCACGCGCATCGACAGGTCCTCTCAGGGCCGTTCGGGAAGGATCATGGTGACCGTCGTCGGGCCGCCGGCCGGGGAGTCCACGGTGAGCGAGCCGTCCAGCGCGGCCGCCCGGCGCGTCAGCCCCGCCAGCCCGGTGCCGGCGGCCGGACCCGCCGAGCCCGCCGGAAGAGCCGCGCCGCCGCGGCCGTCGTCGGTGACGGTCAGGCGGAGGCAGCCGGACGCGGCGCGCAGGTCGATGCGCACCCGGGTGGCGCCGGCGTGGCGGGCGACGTTGGTCAGCAGCTCGGCCACGGCGAAGTACACCGCCGACGCCGTCGCGTCCGGCGGGCGGGTGGCCAGCGACACGCTCACGTCCGCGGGGACGGCGCTGCGCGCCGCGAGGGTGGCCAGGGCGACGTCGAGGCCGTCGTCCAGGGCGGGCGGGTGCATGCCGCGGACGATGTCGCGCAGCTCCGCGAGGGCCTCCGTGACCGTGCCCCGCGCGCCGGCCGCCAGCTCGCGGACCGTCTCCTGGGTGCTGCGGTGCTCGATCCGCGCCAGGGTCAGGCCGAGCGCGACGAGCCGGGCCTGCGTACCGTCGTGCAGGTCGCGCTCCACCCGGCGCAGCAGCGCCGCCGCGTCGGACTGCAGGGCCGCCCGCCCCGCCTCCAGGTCGGCGATGCGCCGCTGCGAGCGGGTGGGGTGCAGCAGCCCGCGCACGAGGAGGCGGTCGAGCAGCACCATCAGGCGCAGCCACCAGGGCGTCGCGAGCAGGAGCGCCGCGCCCTGCAACGCGATCCACCAGGTGCCCGCCCAGGTGGTGGTGTCCAGGGCCCGCCAGTCGTCCGGCACCAGCGGCCACCACAGCGGACAGGTGACGGCGACCGGCGCGAGCACCAGGCAGATCAGCCCGGGGTACGCCCCGGCGACCATGAGCGGCCAGTGGGCGACGCCGTACAGGAGCACCCGCCAGGCCGTGGGGTCGGCCGGCAGCGCCCGGATCCGCTGCCACACGGTGCGGCCCGGCAGCGGCGGTGGGTCGCTCCAGTCCCAGCCGAGCAGCCGCCGCGCCGGCCCCCGGAAGTACCGCGGGAGGCGCCGGGCGACCGCCAGCACCACGACCAGCAGCGGCAGGCCCACGGTCAGCACCGACGCGGCGGTGGCGACGACGCCGACCAGGGCGAGGACGACGGCCGGCAGACCGGCGAACACCCCGGAGACCAGGAACACCAGCTCCCGCCAGGCCCGGCGGGTCAGCCATGTTGTCAGCACAGCCGTCAGCACGGTCACCGCACCGTCTCGATCGGCGGCCGGCGCATCGCCAGGGCGGCGGGCAGCGCGGTGCCGGCGAGGACCAGGGCGGCCGTGCCGAGCACGCCGGTCAGCAGCCAGCTCGCCGGCAGCCACGGCCGCCAGGTGCCCAGCGCGGTGTGCAGCAACGGCAGGGTCGTCGTCGCGGCCACCGCAGCCCCGACCACCAGCGCCGTCCCGGTCACCAGCAGAGCCTCGCAGACGACGGCCGCCAGCGCGCGCCCGCGGGTCGCCCCGGCGAGCCGGGTGACCGCCAGGTCCCGGCGGCGGTCGAGGATCACCGTGACGAGCGTGTTGACCGCCGCCACCGCCGCGAAGCCGACGTAGACGGCCGTCCCCGAATACTCCAGCCATCTGTCGGCGTCTGCGGCCGGTGTACCGGTGACCCGCTCGGCCGTCTTGAACATGACCACCTTGACGGCGGTGAAGGCGATGGCGAGGGTGAGCGGCACCAGCGCCCCGGACAGCGCCTTCGCCCGGACGGCGATGGCGTCGCCCGCGAGCCGGCCGGTGTCGCCGAACAGCCGTCCCGCCAGCGCGGTGACCTTGAGCAGGGCCGGGCCGAGCAGACCCGCCCCGACGCACAGGGCGAGCATGACGAAGAGCCCCAGCGCGTCGGTGGTCTCCGCGTCCAGGTCGGCGATCGCGACGGACAGCCCCGCGCCGCCCGCGACCAGGACGAGCCCGGCGGCGGTGCGCACGACGCCGGTCCGCCGCCGCGGCGCGCCCGACTCCGCGAGGGCCGCGGCGGGCCGGATCCGGGACGGGCGGACCGCCGCGACCAGCGCGCCGAGCAGCGACGTGCCGACCGTGACCGCGAGGGCGACCGGGAGCGCGGCCGGGTGCGGGTGGAACGTCACCGCGGGCGGGGCGAACCCGTGCGTGACGACCCCGTCGATCCAGGCACGGCCGCCGGCGCCGCCCAGCGGCACGCCGAGCAGCGTGGCGGGCACGGCGACGACCGCCGCCTGGGCGGCCACCGAGCGGCGGACCCTGCCCGGGGTGGCGCCGACCGCTCGTACCAGGGCGATGTCGCGGGCCTGCTGGGCGATGGTGGCGGTCATCGTCACGCCGACGATGACCACCGACAGGTAGATCGCGATCATGACAAAGATGACCGCCATGTCGGCGATGCCGCTGTCGGTCAGTGCCTGCCGGGCGGCCGCGTCCAGCGGTGCCCGGTCGATCGAGGCGGTGATGCCGAGCCCCGCCGTGACGAGGGCGGCGGCCAGCAGCTGGGTCGTGAACGGCCCGAGGAACGACCACGGGTTGGCGCGCAGCGCCTGCCGGATCATGCGATCGCCCCCGCCGACACGCTCTGGAGGCGGCCGGCGATGGTGGGCGCGTCCGGGGTCGCCGTGTCGGCGGCCACCGCGCCTTCGCGGAGCAGCACGAGGCGGTCGCTCCACGCGGCGGCCGCGGGGTCGTGGGTCACCATCAGCACGGTCACGCCGTCCCGGTCGGCGGCCCGGCGCAGCAGGCCGAGGATCTGGCCGCCGGTGGCCGGGTCGAGGGCGCCCGTGGGCTCGTCCGCGAAGATCACCGACGGCCCGGTGACCAGGGCGCGGGCGATCGCCACCCGCTGGCGCTGGCCGCCGGAGAGCTCGCCGACGGGCCGCCGCCCCGTGCCGTCGAGGCCGACCGCCGCCAGCACCTCCTCGATGCCGCGCCGGCGGGGCGCGCCGAGCCGGCCGGGCAGCGCGAGGTTCTGCCGGACGGTGAGCTCGGACAGCAGGTTGTACGACTGGAAGACGAAGCCCACCCGGTCGCGCCGCCAGCGGGTGAGCGGCCCCTCCCGCATCCTGCTGATCTCGCGTCCGGCCAACCGGACCGAGCCGGACGTCGGCCGGTCCAGCCCGGCGGCGCAGTGCAACAGCGTGCTCTTGCCCGAGCCGGTCGCCCCCATGACGGCGACGAACTCTCCGGCGCCGACGGTCAGCGACACCTGCCGGAGCGCGGTGACGCCGCGGGGGAAGACGCGGGCGACGTTCTCGAGTGCCAGGACGGGTTCCATGCCGTCGAGCCTGGTCGAGACGGGTCCGCGGGGCATCGGTGCTGCCGCGAGCGTCCGGGTTCGGGTAACCGCACCTTCCGTACCAAGGCATTCACAAAACTCGATGCAGAGCCGCCGTGCCGGTGGTCGGCGGGAGCTCGGACCGTGCCCGCGCCGGCCATGAACAGGCTGGTGGGACGGGGGTTCGTGGCGAAAGTTTCAGGCTCCTTTCCGATTCCGCACGAGGTGGGCGGCACCCCCGCGATCGATCGCCTTGACGGGGCGACGGGCCGGTGCGGACCGTGTGACGCATCAGCCGCAACACCAAGTAAGGAGACTCGATGAGGCGCAAGCTCGCCCTCATATCGGCCGCCGCAGTCGTGGCGGCCGGGGGTACCGTTTTGATCGCGAACCAGGCGTTCGCGGCGGCCGGTTGTTCGGCCAAGTACACGATCACCAACCAGTGGCCCGGCGGTTTCGGTGCCCAGGTCGACGTCACGAACCTCGGCGACCCGCTCACCAGCTGGAACGTCGGCTGGGACTTCGGCAACGCGTCCCAGACCATTTCGCAGATCTGGAACGCCAACAAGACCCAGACCGGCACGCACGTCAGCGCCACGAACCTGAGCTACAACGGCACCGTCGCCACCGGCGGGGTCATCTCCTTCGGGTTCAACGGCAACTGGAGCAGCGCCAACCCGGCCGGCACCAACTTCACGGTGAACGGCGTGGCGTGCACGGGCAACCCGACGAGCCAGTCGCCGTCGGCGTCGCCGTCGCAGTCCCAGTCGCAGAACCCGACCGCCCCGGTCGTGTCGCTGACCAGCCCGTCGTCCGGCTCCTCGTTCACCGCGCCCGCCACGGTGAGCCTGGCCGCGACCGCGACCTCGTCCGGCAGCACGATCAGCAAGGTCGAGTTCTACAACGGCTCGACGCTGCTCGGCACCGACACCAGCTCGCCGTACACCTACAGCTGGACCAACGTCGCCGCCGGCTCGTACTCGCTGACCGCCAAGGCGTACAACGCGGCGAACCTGTCGACCACCAGCACCGCGGTCCCGATCACCGTCACCACCGGTGGCAACGACCCGACGCACGTCGACAACCCGTACGTCGGCGCCAAGGTCTACGTGAACCCGGACTGGTCCGCCAAGGCCGCCGCCGAGGCCGGTGGCAGCCGGGTCTCCAACCAGCCGACCGGTGTCTGGCTGGACACGATCGCCGCGATCACCGCGCCGTCGGGCTCCGGCTACACGACGAGCATGCGCAAGCACCTCGACAACGCTCTCGCCCAGGGCGCCACGCTCGCGCAGTTCGTCATCTACAACCTGCCCGGCCGTGACTGCGCCGCGCTGGCCTCCAACGGCGAGCTCGGCCCGACAGAGATCGACCGGTACAAGACCGAGTACATCGACCCGATCGCCGCGATCGAGGCCGACCCGAAGTACAAGTCGATCCGCATCGTCAACATCGTCGAGATCGACTCGCTGCCCAACATCGTCACCAACGCGGGCGGCGAGGCCGGCGCGACCGCGGCCTGCGCGGTCATGAAGGCCAACGGCAACTACTCGACGGGCATCCAGTACGCCCTGAGCAAGCTGCACGCCGCCGGCACCAACACCTACAACTACATCGACGCCGCGCACCACGGCTGGCTCGGCTGGGACAGCAACTTCGGCCCCGCCGCGCAGCTGTTCGCCACCACGGTGCAGGGTGCCACCGGCGGCTTCGCCACCGTCGACGGCTTCATCACCAACACCGCGAACTACTCGGCGCTGGTCGAGCCGTTCGTCACCATCAACGCCACCGTCGGCGGCCAGTCGGTCCGGCAGTCCAAGTGGGTCGACTGGAACTTCTACACCGACGAGCTCTCCTTCGCGCAGGCCTTCCGCACGAAGCTGGTCTCGCTCGGCTTCAACAGCAACATCGGCATGCTGATCGACACCTCCCGCAACGGCTGGGGCGGCACCGCCCGGCCGACCGCGGCGAGCACCTCGACCGACATGAACACCTGGGTCAACGCGTCCCGCATCGACCGCCGCATCCACGCCGGTAACTGGTGCAACCAGTCCGGCGCCGGCCTCGGCGAGCGTCCGCGGGCGACCCCGGCCACCGGTATCGACGCGTACGTCTGGATCAAGCCCCCGGGCGAGTCCGACGGCTCCAGCTCGCTGATCCCCACCGGCCCGAACAACCCGGGCGGCAAGGGCTTCGACGGGATGTGCGACCCGACCTACACCGGTAACGGCCGCAACGGCAACAGCATGAGTGGCGCCCTGCCCAACGCCCCGGTCTCCGGTGCCTGGTTCTCGGCCCAGTTCCAGCAGCTGATGACGAACGCCTACCCGGCGCTCTAGTTCCACCCAGAAGGGCCCCCGCCACACGGCGGGGGCCCTTCGTTCGCTGTGCTCTACGCGAGGGTCCGGCAGAGGTTCTCCATCGTGCCGAGCTGGACCGGGACCTCGCGGTTGCCGTCCGGGTGCCTGATCACGACGAAGTCGCCGTGGGTGATGTAGTCGCCGCCGGGGAAGCCGACGTTGGCCGCCTTGATCGGCAGGGCGTTGTTGCCGTGCAGCTGCAGGATCCGGGTGCCGTCCTCCAGGTAGTACACGCGGATCGTGCCGGTGGCGTCCCGCACGACCGACTTGTGGTTGCTCGTGTTCGTGTAGCGGATCACCAGTACACCGGCGAAATCCTGCACCTTCGGCGAGCCGTCGGGATAGGTGGCGGGCGTGCGCATCCGCTCCTGGTCCCGGACGATGTCGCCCTTCACCTCGAACTGGCACACCTCGCCGGCCGGGATGACGAACGGCGGCGTGCTCGTCGGCTCCCAACCACCGGTGCCGCTCGAGGCGGCCGCCGTCCCCGCCGTCATCGCCACGATCGCCGCCGCCATGACCAACGTCTTCACCACACGCATGTGGGCCTCCTTCATGTCTTCCGACATGGTGGGCGCGGCCGCGGCGGCGGCTCCACGATTCGGTCGTCACCGAATCGTCGCGGCCCTGCCGTCGCGACCCGTTGTCGCGGCTCCCAGGAGGTCGGTGCCCAGCGCCGTGCGCTGGTAGAGGACCTGCCGCCCCGACCGCCTGGACGTGACCAGCCCTGACCGGCGCAGCACCGACAGGTGCTCGCTGACCGACGCCGCGCTCAGCCCCAGATCCCGCGCGACCTGCGTGGTGGACAGCGGAAGGTCGAGCTTCACCAGCAGCGCCGCCCGGCTGCGCCCGAGCAGGTCGGCGACCGGTGGCACCGCCACCCGGGCCGCGCCCTCCCACACCTGCCCCACGCCGCGCGGGCTGTAGATCAGCGCCGGGCACTCCGGGCTGGTGTCGACCAGCAGCGACGGCCACGCGAACACGCACGGCACCAGCAGCAGCCCCGCACCCTCCAGCCGGCTCCGCGACTGCCACGTCGGCCAGAGGACCCGTAGCGCGTCCTCGGCGTACTCCAGCTCCGGATGCAGGTTTCCCAGCAGCCGTACGATGCCGCCCGACGTCAGCTGATCCGCACGGTGTCCGATCTCGGCGTCGAGCAGCCCGGCCAGCCGCGACCAGACCGGCTCGATCGCGACCTGCCAGTACGCCTGGATCTCCGCCGCCAGCCGCCCCAGATGGCGCTCCGGGTCCTCGTACAACGGCAGCAACGCCTCAGGCAGCGGCCTGCCGAGCAGGTCCAGCTGCGCCCGCACCACCTCACCCGGCGTGCTGCGCACCCGCGCCAGCTCGTCGCCGAACCTGGTGTCCATCCGGTCCGGCGCCGGCGCCAGGAACTCCGGCACGTACCGCGGATCGCCCAGCACCGCCCGCAGCAGCTCCAGCCGCAGCGCCGACACGCCCCCTCGCACCGACCTGACCCACGGCTGATGCATCCGCATCCGCTCGGCGTGATCGGCGACCCGCACGCTGCTCACGAGCTCCTGCATGGGCGAGCGCGCGAACCGCAGCCGCGCCAGGTCCCCCGGCTCGAACAACAGCTCGATCACCCAAACCACGATACCTAGGAATCCGTCGACCTCCGGACCGTCGGGCGGCGGGCACCGCGGGCGTGGGCCGCGCCGGTGCGATTGGATCTCGAAGGAGGGTCGGCGGCGGTCGTACCGTCGGGCGGTGACCCTCATCGCGCACGTCAGCGACACCCACTTCGACGACGGTGACGGCGGGCGCAGCGCCGAGCGGGCGGAGCGGGTGCTGTCCTACCTGGAGCGCCTGCGCCGGCCCGTCGACGCCGTGCTGGTCACGGGCGACGTGGCGGATCACGGGCGGGCGTCGGAGTATTCGGCCGCGACGGTGCTGCGACGGCTCGGCGTACCGCTGCTGCAGACGCCCGGGAATCACGACTCGCGGCCCGAGTTCCGCCGCTACGTGGCCGCCGCCGGCGCCGGGCCCGTCGACCAGATCGCGCGGGTCGGCGACCTGGTGTTCGCGCTGTGCGACTCGTCGATCCCGGGGCGTGACGACGGCTGGCTGGCGGACGAGACGCTGGCGTGGCTCGACGACGTCCTGGCGGAGGGCGCACCGTCCCTCGTGTGCTTCCACCACCCGCCGGTGAAGATCGGCCATCCGGCCGCCGACCGCGTGCGCCAGTTCGGGGCCGCGCGGCTCGCCGAGGTCATCGCCCGGCACCCCAACGTCCTCGCGCTGCTGTGCGGGCACGTCCACAGCGCCACCGCCAGCGTCTTCGCCGGTGTACCCGTGCTGTCCGCCCCCGGTGTGGCATCGACACTGGTCCTCCCGTGGGAGGGCGACGGCGGCCTGGACCGCTCCGCGCCACCCGCGCTGGCCTTCCACCTGTACGACGCCGGCCGCCTCACGACGTTTTTTGTCGTACCTGGGTGAGAAGGTGGGGCATGGCTGAGCGGCGACCACTGACCCACACCACGATCTACGACGACGACTGGACCGACCACCACGCCGTCGGCCTGGAGCATTCCGGGGTCGCGTTCGTCGACGTCGACATGTGCGAGGCGACCAACGAGCGGTCGGTCTTCACCGAGTGCACGTTCACCAACGTCAGGTTCAACTGTTCCGTGCAGACCGACGTCGCCTTCCTCAACTGCACGTTCGTCGGCTGCAACTTCTTCGACGCCACCTTCACCCGCTGCAAGCTGGTCGGCAGCTCCTTCGACCGCTGCACCTTCGAGCTGCTGAAGGTCGAGGAGGGCGATTGGTCGTTCGTCGCCCTGCCCGCCGCGAAGCTCAGCAGCGCCGAGTTCACCGGCGTCCGCATGCGCGAGGCCGACCTGACCGCCGCCCGCTGCGAGGGCGCCACCTTCCGCGACGTCGACCTCTCCGGCGCCGCCCTCCAGAAGGCCGACCTCACCCGGTGCGACCTGCGCGGCAGCGACCTGTCCGGCCTCGACCCCCTGACCACCGAGCTCCGCAACGCCATCATCACGACCGACCAGGCGGCGATGATCGCGGTCGCCTTAGGCCTCGACGTCCGCCCCGCCTGACCCCCCAGTCGCCCCCACGCCCCGGCACGGTCCGCTCCACCGCGACGCGGCCCGGCTCGGCTGGGCTGAGCTGAGCGTGGTCTGGTTTGGCGCGGGGGCTGGGCTTGATGCGGTCCGGTTGCGGCGAGGGCCGGGCCGACGTGGCTGGGCGTGGCCTGGTTCGGCGGGGCTGGGCTTGGCGGTCAGGGCCGCACCCGTTCCCCCGAGCGTGACGACGTTGCCCACCCACCAGAAGCCCGCGAGCCGGGGGTCCCCGCGCCAGAAAAACTGCGCACCAGAAGCCCGCGAGCCAGAGCTCCTCGCGTCAGAGGTCCTCCGTCAGAGGTCCTCGCATCAGAGGCCCGCGAGCGCAGGAGGCCGCGTGCCGGAAGACCGTCACTTTTGTGGACAAGAAGGTCGTCGTCGGCGTGCAAGACAGCGGGGCCGGCCAGTACAGGCGCGCCGTCGAGCAGGCCGTCGCGGTCGCCGGCGGCGGGATCGTCGGGGTCGGGCCGGGACAGGTAGCCCGCCAGTGCCTTGACGCGGGACTGCTGGACGAGCTGCGGATCAACCTGGTCCCGGGTGGTGTCCAGGTGCTCCGCGAACTCGTACACGCCGGAAAGCCCGCCAGGTTCGAGGAGCCGACGATCATCGTGGGTCGGGGTGTTACCCACCTGGACTACCGGCTGCGGTGCTGAAACTTCTGGCGGAAACCGTGCAACCGCGAGTGGGTCGGGACGCGTTGAAGTCGCGACACCAGGGAGGGCGGGCATGCGGGCCGAGGCGAAGCGCGAGTACGTCGAGTACGTGACGGGCGCCATGCCGTCGTTGCGCAGGCTGGCGTACATCCTGTGCGGGGACGAGCACCGCGCCGACGATCTCGTGCAGCAGGCGATCACCAAGCTGTACGTCAAGTGGCAGCGGATCCGGGACGTCGAGCACCTGGACCAGTACGTGCGGACGATGGTCGTCCGCGGGTTCGTCGACGAGCGGCGGCGGACCTGGTTCCGGGTCGGGTTGACGGCGGAGCCGCCCGACGCGCCGGACCCGCGGAGCGCGGCGGCGGAGCGGGTCGAGGAGGCCGTCGTGCTGCGGGCCGCGCTCGCCCGGGTGCCGCGCAGGCAGCGGGCGGTGCTGGTGCTGCGGTTCCTGTGCGACCTGCCGGTGGACGAGGTCGCCGCGATGCTCGACTGCTCGCCCGGCACGGTCAAGAGCCAGACCGCCCGCGGGCTGGCGACGTTGCGCAGGTACGTCGAGGAGGCCGAACCGGCCGAGATGCGGAGAGGACGATGACGGTGCACGAGCACGAGCACGAACAGGACGGTGCGGCGCTGCTGCGGCCGCTGGCCGGTGGAAGGCCGATGGGACCGTCCACGGTGGACGTCGCGCGGGCGATGGCCGACGGGGACCGGCACCACCGGCGGGTGCGGATCGCGGGCGCCGGCGCCACGGCCGTCATCGTGGCGGTCGCCGGATGGGCCGCGGTGACGGACGGCGGAGCGGACAAGCCGGCCGTGACGGGAGCGAGCCCCAACCAGGAACCGGGCCGGAGCACCGGCCCGAAAGGGTGCGAGGTGCAGAAGCTCGCTGAGGGGAAGGCGGTCGTCAGCGGGTCCGACCCGACCGGCAGGTACATCGTCGGCCGCACCTACGAGAGCGGGCACCCGTCGACCGTCGTGTGGGAGGACCGGCAGCTGCGGAAGGTGCCCATGCCGGGCGACGACCCGACGCTGTACGACGCCACCTCCAAGGGCGTGCTCGTCGGCACCAGCTTCACCACCGCCGACACGACCACGGCGTGGGTGTACAAGGACGGGAAGTTCAGCAAGCTCGCCGGCACCGACGCCCAGGCGTTCGCGATCAACGAACGGGAGGTCATCGTCGGGTCGGTCCAGGGCAGGGCGGCGATGTGGGCGTCGCCGGACGCGCAGCCGACGATGCTGGCGACGCCGGCGAAGGGCATGACCGGCAAGGCGACCGGCATCGACGAGGACGGCACCGTGGTCGGCGCCCTGGTCGGCGGCGAGGCGAAGGCGGACCTGGGCTACGTCTGGTCGCCGGCGGGCACCGTGCAGCAGCTGCCGCAGCCGCAGGTCAACGGTAAGCCCGCGACCACGTACAGCGCCAAGGTGATCCGGGACGGCTGGGTGGTCGGCTGGGCCGGGCACGACGAGCCGGCCCGCGGCGGCCGGTTCATCGGTGCGCCGCGGTGGAACCTGCGCACCGGCCGGCTCGACACGGCGGACGGCCTGATGTGGGTGGTCAACGCCCAGGGCCGGATCGCCGGCGAGCAGACGATCGTCGCGCCCGACGGCACCACGCAGAAGCTGCCGCTGCCGGCCGGGTACGACGAGAAGACGGCGATGCTGACCGTCGAGGCGCTCAGCGACGACGGGACGGTCGTCGCCGGATACCTGTCCAGCCGGGGCAGCACGATGAACGCGGAGCCGGTCGCGGTCACGTGGAGCTGCACGAGTTGAGCGGAGCCGGTCGCGGTCACGTGGAGCTGCACGAGTTGACCTGGAGCGCGCTCCAGCTGGCAGCCTGACGACCATGACGGAAACGAGGAAACTGGGCCGCAGCGGCATCGAGGTCAGCGCGCTGGGGATCGGCTGCTGGGCGATCGGCGGGCCCTTCTGGGCCGGGGACCAGCCGCTCGGCTGGGGCGAGGTCGACGACGACGAGTCGATCCGGGCGATCCGCAGGGCGCTCGACCTGGGCGTCACGTTCTTCGACACCGCCAACGTCTACGGCGCCGGGCACAGCGAGAAGATCCTGGCCACGGCCCTGCAAGGAAGACGGGACCAGGCGGTCATCGCCACGAAGTTCGGCAGCACGTTCGACGAGCAGACCCGCCAGGTCGGCCCCGACGACGGCACGCCCGAGGGGGTCGGGCGGGCCGTCCGGGAATCGCTGCGGCGGCTCGGCACGGACTACATCGACCTGTACCAGCTGCACATCAACGGCCTGCCGATCCCGCAGGCGCTGGACCTGATCCCGGCCCTCGAGGCGCTCGTGGAGCAGGGCCTGATCCGCGCGTACGGGTGGAGCACCGACTTCCCGGAGCGGGCGACCGCGTTCGCCGAGGCCGGCGTCCACTGCACCACGATCCAGGCGGACCTCTCGGTGCTGCGGGGCTCCTTCGGCGTGATCCCCGTCGCCGACCAGCACGACCTCGGCGTCATCATCCGCGGGCCGCTCGCGATGGGTCTGCTCGGCGGCAGGTACACCGCCGAGTCGAAGCTGCCGGAGGACGACGTCCGCGGGCTCAGCCCCGAGTGGATGACCTACTTCACCGACGGGCGCCCGGCGGCGGAGTTCCTGAACAGGATCGACGCCGTCCGTGACGTCCTGACGTCCGGCGGCCGGACCCTCGCCCAGGGCGCGCTCGCGTGGCTGTGGGCGTACAGCGGCCGGACCGTGCCGATCCCGGGCTGCCGCACCGTCGCGCAGGTCGAGGAGAACGCCGGCGCGCTCGCCCACGGGCCGCTCACCGCGGCGGAGCTCGCCGACGTCGAAAAACTCATGGGAAGGTAGCCGGAACCGACCCGGCACCTCGTGCGCCTGCACGATGTGACCGTGGTGACTGACGATCCCGCCCCGGAGGGCCTCGACCAGGAGGCCTTCCGGGAGGTGTACGCCGTGCACTACCCGGCGCTCGTCCGGCTGGCGTACCTGACGACGGGCAGCCTCGCCGCGGCGGAGGACGTCGCGCAGGAGGCGTTCATCGAGTGGTTCCGCCGCGGCGACCAGGTCCGCGAGCCGGTGCCGTTCCTGCGCCGGGCGGTGGTGTCGCGGTGCACGTCCTGGGTGCGCCGCCGCCGGCTGGAGCGCCGCCACGCCACCGCTTCGTGGGAGCTGAGCGCCGAGACGACACCCGACGCCCAGGTCGTCCGGGCCGCGCTGCGGAAGCTTTCGCCGCGGCAGCGGGCGGCCGTCTTCATGCGGTTCTACCTCGACCTGCCGGAGGCGCAGATCGCCGCCGCGCTCGGCTGCCGCCCGGGCACGGTCAAGTCGCTGCTGCACCGGGCGCTGACCGCGATCAAGGAGGACCTCGATGTCGTCTGACCCGCAGGCCCGCGTCGGCGCGGCCGTCCGCTCCATCGCCGACGCCGTCCCCGTCGACCCCCCGGACGTCGCCGTGCTGATGGCGCGGGCCACGACGAAGCCGGGCCGGTGGCGTCCGCTGCTCAGTGCCGCTGGAGTTCTGGGTGTACTGGCCGCGGCGGCGCTCGGCCCGGGGCTGCTGGCGCAGCCGGCGACGCCCACCGACGGGACGGTCCTGCCGACCCGCCTCGCGGGCCTGTCGCTGCTGACCGCCCCGGTGTCCGAGGCGCCGCCCGGCCCCGCGCTCCTCATGTATGTGCAGGGCGCCGGCGGACCGCGCTGGCTGCACACCCAGCAGACGGTCGTGCTGGGCGCCGACGGGCACACGTACCGCCGGCTCGACGAGGCCGAGCGGCGCGGCGGCCCCGCCGAGCTCGGCACCTGGCAGGACGCGCCGGCGCTGCTCGCCCCCGACGGCACGCGGGTCGCGGTCGGCAGCATCGGCGCCGCCGCCGACGTCGCCGTCGTCGACCTGCGCACCGGCGTGACCGCCACCAGCGCGACCTCCGGCACCGGGGCGGTCCAGCCGCTGGCCTGGTCACCTGACGGGACCCGCCTCGCGTACACCGTGGGCGACACCGAATCGGCGGTCCTCGACCTCACGACCGGCACCTCCACCAGGCTCGCGACGGTGGCGACGGCCGCCGCGTTCTCGCCCGACGGCCGGCGGCTCGCCGTGCAGGGCACCCCCGACACGGAGGTCGAGCCGCGGCGCGCGATCCGCATCCTCGACCTCACCGACGATGGGGTCGTCACCGGACTCGACCCCGTCGGCTTCGGCGTGCTGATCGCCGGGCAGGCCGCCTGGTCGCCGGACGGCCGGTGGCTCGCCGTCGCCGACAACGCCGGCGTGGGCAAGCTCGACTGCACGATCACGTTCCTGCCCACCGGCCCGGCGGACCGGACCCCGCCGCCCGCGCCGATCGTCACGAAGGAGCAGATCGCGCTGGTCGGCTGGGCGGCGCAGGACCGGCCGCTGGTCACCCAGGGCGGCGCCACCGAGCACCGCACGGTCAGCGGACCGGACCTGCGCCCGCTGACCACCGCCGACGGCTCCACCACCTACGACCTGCAGGCCGCCACCGCGCTGCTGCCGTCGGCGCGGGTCGCCCCGGGCGGCGACCCCGACCGCGGCCCGTGGCCGGTCTGGCTCCGCCTCACCACCGCCGCAGCCGCCATCGCCGTCGTGGGCCTGGGCTGGCTGCTGTGGTCCCGGAGAAGGGCCACGGGGCGACCTCGCGGCCGCTGATGTGCAGAAAAGGCGGCGGCGGCGCGGGTGCTCAGGCCGCGCCGCCGCCGTGATGTCCCGGCCGCCACCGGGAGTCCTCGGGTTCGTCAGGTCAGGTACTTCGCGGCGTACTCCCGGGCGTCCTGGACGATCAGTGCCACCCGCTCGGGTGCGGCGTCCAGCGTGTCGTCGACGACGGTCAGCGTCGGCAGGACGCCCTCGCGGACCGGCAGCCGCCAGTGCGGGTTGTATCCGGCCTCGTGCACGCCGGTCGAGCCGTACGCCGGGTCGCCGAGGCAGACGTGGCCGAAGGACCGGTTGGTGCCGGTGAACAGCGCCGGGTCCGGCTGGTCGTGCAGCGTCGGCACGGTGTCGCGGTGACCGGCCTGGACGAGGGGGATGATGCCGCCGATCGCGTCGAACCAGGCCTCGCCGGCGATCAGCAGGTCAGGGCAGTCGGCCCGGATCAGCTCGACCAGCGCCCGAAGGCCCTCGGTGGTGCTGCCGCGCGGGTCGTTGTTGTACATGGCGGAGATGTCCAGGAACGCGCCGTCGAAGCCGTACCGCCGGTACAGCCGGACGATCTGCTGCGCGAGATGCCGCCGCCACGGCTCGTAGGACGGGTTGATCAGCGCGCCCCAGCTGTGGTCGAAGTGCCGGGACGCGTCCCAGTCCACGGACCCGATCGGCATGTGCCCGCTCGGGTTGAGCAGCTGCCCCGGCGCCGCCCAGGTCTCGAAACCGGGCAGGTCCCGGGCGGCCACGTTGGCGCCGAACATCGGCATGACCCGGGCGCCCAGCTCGTGGGCGCCGTCGACGAGCCGCCGGAAGCCCGCCTCGCCGCCGAGCCGCTCGTCGACGTCGAAGCGGCCGTACCAGCGGTAGTAGCGGCCCTCCCAACCCGGCAGGTACGCGAGGATCCGCTCCGGCTCGATCTGCTCCGCCAGCCGGCGCAGGGTCGCGAGCATGCCGTCGTAGTCGAGGAAGACCCGTCCGGTGAAGTGCATGCCGTTGAGCGACACGACGAGCGCGGTCCGCCGCAGCCACGCCGGCACGTCCGTGCGCGCCTCCCAGGTGGGCAGCTCGTAGGCGTCGCGCACGTGCGCGGTGTGCGCCGCCAGTACAGGAGCCGGATCCCCGGGACGCGACAGATGCCACGGCGGCACGTCGAACTCGGCGGACGGCTGGGTCGCGTCGGCGTCGGCGATGAGCTCGAAGTCGCACACCGACGGGTCGGCGAAGTGCGGCACCACGGCGAAGCGCTTGCCCCGCACCTGCCGGTCGAGGCTGCGCGCGACGGTGACCGTGCCGTCCGGGCGGCGCAGCCCGAGCAGCGGTGTGGCCAGGTCGAACCAGCCGTTGGGGTACGTCACGACCCGGCCGGTGACCGGGACCGGCAGGTCGCCCTCGCGCAACGCGGTCACGTCGCCGGCCGGCTGGTCGTGCAGGACCACGGCGACGCAGCGCACGCCGTCCTCATGTTCGGCCCGCACCTCGACCGTGATCCCGTCTGCTCCGACAGCGGTCCCGTCTGCTTCGACGATGCGGATCTGGGCGCGGCCGGGGCCGGTCTGCTGGCCGCCGGCCCAGGTGAGCCCTTCGGAGACGATCGTCGTGGTGGCCCCGTCGTGCTCGACCGTGACGTGGTCGGGGTCGAGCCCGTACACGTTCTCGCCGGTGTGGATCCGGACACTGACCGGGCCGAGCGGGGTGGCGAAGCGCGGATGCGGCCACCGGAAGCTCAGGTCGTGCATGGTTCTGCTCTCCTCAGGAATTCAGGACGCGAGCCGGCTGCTGAAGCCGCTCTTGCCCTTGTCGATCGCCTCGGCCGGGTTGCCGGTGAACACCCAGTCGCGGATGAACTGCAGGTAGGGGCCGGTCGGGTCGATGAACAGCGAGTTGTACTTGGCGGTGACCGGGACCTTGGCGGACGCGATCAGCTGGTTGGCGGCGAGCAGCCGCGGCTCGGCCTGCGTCGACGGGTTGTCGGCGGCGTCGGAGCGCACGGTCAGCTGGCCGGTCTTCGCCACGACGGTCTTCTGCACGTCCTCGCTCATGCTCCAGGCGATGAAGTCCCAGGCGGTCTTCGCGTTCTTGGCGCCCTTGGAGATGCCGATGACGTCGCCGCCGAGGAACGAGGCCGTGCCCTTGGTGCCGGGGATCGCGGTCACCCCGAAGTCGAGGCTCTTCTCCGCCTTGTAGACGCTGATGCCGAAGCTGCCGAGGGCGAGCATGCCGATCTTGCCGGACTGGAAGCCCGACAGCCAGGTGGCGCCGTTGTCGTCCTTGACGCCGGCCGGCATGAGCTTCTCGTCCCACATCGTCTTGTGGGCGTTCAGAGCGGCGGCGACGGCGGGGTCGTCCAGCGTGGCCTGGGTGCCGTCGGCGTTCATGATGTCGCCGCCGCTGGCCCAGACGTAGGGCAGCAGGGTGTACGCGTTGCAGCCGGCGCAGTTGCCGGCGAAGGTGTCGAAGGTGCTCAACGACCGCCCCGACGTGGGCGCCGAGGTCCGGCAGCGGGTCCTGGAGACGATCCCCCGGCTCGGCTACCGGCCCAACGCCGTCGCCCGCGGGCTGCGCTCCCGCCACACCGACACGATCGCGATCCTCACCGACGACCTCGAGGGCATCTTCACCAACGCGCTGATGTGCGGGGTCGAGGACGCCGCCTCCGAATACGACGTGTCGGTGCTGCTCGCCAACAGCTACGGCGACCCCGAGAAGGAGCGCAAGCACCTGCGCCGGCTCATCGACCGCCAGGTCGACGGGCTGATCATCATGTCGGGCAACCGGGTCCGCCCGCGCCCCGGCCCGGCCCTGCCGCTGTCCGGCACGCCGTACGTGTTCCTGTACGAGTACGGCACCTCCGAGCCCGTGCCGAGCGTGCTGCCCGACGACCGCGGCGGCGCGGCCCTCGCCGCCCGGCACCTGATCGACATCGGCCGGCGGCGGATCGGGTTCATCAACGGGCCGGCCTCGTGGGACGCGACCCGCGACCGGCTCGACGGGCTCACCGTCACCGTCCAGGAGGCCGGCCTCGCCCTCGACCCGGCGCTCGTGCGGCACTCGCCGTCGTGGTCGCCCGAGGACGGCTTCGCCCTGGCCGAGTCGATGCTCGCCGCGGCGCAGCCACCGGACGCGATCTTCTGCGCCAGCGACGACCTGGCCACCGGCGCGCTCGCCGCGATCCACGAGCGGGGCCTGCGGATCCCCGGCGACGTCGCGGTCGTCGGCTTCGACGACCGGTCCCTGGCCGTGCACCAGCGCCCGCCGCTGACCACGGTGGCGCTGCCGCTGCACGAGATGGGCAGGACCGCCGGCAGCCTGCTGCTCGCCGCGATCAACGGCGCGCCACAGCACCACGAGCTCATCCGGGTCCCGTGCGATCTCAAGGTCAGAGCATCGACGGCCTGCTGACGGCCTTTCGCGTGTACCGCCCGGCGCGCTCCTCCTGGTAGCCAGCACGGCGCGATCTCACTCGTCGCGCAGCCGGGCCGGTCCTGGCCGTGGGCGCTTCCTGCCGTGCCGGTGCGCGGACGGCCGCCGAGGTGGCGCGGAAATGGTTGTCAGCGGGGTTCGTCGGAGCGCCGGCCGCACCAGTCGAGGGTGCGGTCGGGGTTGACGCCGTTGATGCGGATCGTCCACGTGCGGCCGTCGGTGGTGGTCAGCTCCAGGTGCGTGGGGTCGGGGAACCTGGCCGACTCCACCCGGACCGCCGGCATCATCGGGGGGTGGGTGTTGTCCGGCGGGGCCTCGACGTCGGGGCGTTCCTGCTCCGACTGGTGGGCGGTGCAGGCGACGTCGGTGGTGCCCTCGCGGGCGAACGGGCCGGTGGTGCGCAGCCGGTAGTGCCGCTGGTCCGCCAGGTGCGCGACGAGCTCCAGGCCGTCGCCGGTCGCCGCGACCAGCTTCGCCGGGGCCTGTGCCGGGTCGCCGGCCAGGACGCTGCCGACGTTGGCGGCGGCGCCGGCGCACACCGTGAGGAGCACCGCGACCGTGCCGAAGCCGGTGACGGCCCTCCTGACGGCGGGGGTGCGCAGGCCGAGCCACCCGGCCGCCACGAGTCCGGCGACGGCGGTCACGGCCACCGGGATCCAGCCGGTGGGGCGTTCGAAGGGGATGAACCGCACGAAGCGCCACGGTGCGACCGACGCGGTCAGCAGGCCCGCCGAGACGGTCACGAGCGTCGCGACGCTGAGGACGGTGAGGGCGATGGCACCCCAGCGGCGCGCGAGGCCAGTGCCCCAGTGGGGCATCATCGGGTGCACCAGTCCAGGATCCTGGTCGGCCGGAGGCTGCCGGGGGAGAAGCCGACCTGCCAGGTGAGGCCGTCGGAGGTGTCGAACGCGACCTGCCGCCCGTCGGAGAACCGCACGGCCCGCACCTGGACGCCGCCGGGAGCGGTGCATGCCACGTCGGTGCGGCCCTCGCGGCCGAACGGGCCGGTGGTGCGTAAGACGTAGTGGCGGTGGTCGCGGTCGTACGCCACCAGCGTGAACCGGCCGTCGCCCGACTCGGCGACCGTGGCCGGCCCCGCGTCCAAGCCGGCGATCACGACGCCCACCAACAAAGCCAACAAAGCCAACGAAGCCAACCAGGCCAACGAAGCTAACCAAGGCGACGAAGCCAAAGAAGCCAACGAAGCCGGCAGGAAAGAACGCAGGAGGCCGGCAGCGACCAGGGCGACCCCGGTGACCAGCACCGCGATCGCCCTGGAGGGTCGTTCGAGCGGGATCAGCGCGACGAACCGCCACGGGCCCCATCCGGCGAGGACCGCCGATGCGATCGCCAAGCCCCCGGCCAGCACAAGTGCGGCCGCAACCCCCCGGTTTGCCGGCATGTGGTCATCGTCGGGCCTCAACCCGTCGGTGACAAGACCCGCTGATCTTCCACAGTGGACTTCCTGCTGCGGAACGCCGCCAGCAGCAGTACGCCACCCGCGAAGGCGACGAGAGCGCCGGTGGCGGCCGTGACGTGCATCGCGGTCACGAACGCGCCGTCGGCCGCGGCGGCCAGGTCGGCCCGGTGCAGCTGCTCCGCGACCGCGCGGGTGTGCTCGGCCGACGGCGCGGCGGCGTCGCGGGCGGACGGCGGCAGGCCGGCGAGGGCGGGCGCGATCCGGTCCCGGTAGGTGCTCGCGAGGATCGTGCCGAGCAGCGCGATGCCCAGGACGCTGCCGACCTGCCGGACGGTGTTGTTGACCGCCGAGCCGGCGCCCATGCGGTCCAGCGGCAGCACCGCGATGACCGCGGCGACGGTCGGCGCGATGGCCATGCCCATCGCGATCCCGCTGACGAACCCGACGGCGCAGAACCACAGCAGTGGCGTGTCCAGGTCGAACGTGAGGTTGGCCAGGAAGCTCGCGGCCACCACCAGCAGCGACACGCCGCTGACGGGGCCGACGCCGAAGCGCTTCGCCAGCCGCGCGCCGATGCCGGAGCCGGCGGCGACCCCGATCGCGCCCGGCAGGAACGCCAGGCCGGTCTCCAGGGCCGACATGCCGCGGGCGCCCTGCAGGTAGAAGTTGCCGTAGAACATCTGGCCGGTGATGCCGAAGAACAGGGTGGCGAGGGCGACGTTGCCGGCGCTGAAGCGGCCGTTGCGGAACAGGCGCGGGTCGAACGACGGCTCCGCCGAGCGCCACTCCACGACTGTGAACAGCGCGAGCACCACGAGACCGGCGAGCGTGGTCGCCCACACCTGCCAGCGGGTCCAGTCGGTGTTCTGGCCGGCCTCGATCAGCCCGTACGCCAGCAGCGCCAGGCCACCGGTGGACAGCACCAGACCGAGCGGGTCGGGGCGGCGCCGCTGCACGAGCTTCGGGTTGGGCACGACCAGCAGGACGCCGGTGAGGGCGATGGCGACGACGGGCAGGTTGACCAGGAACACCGACCCCCACCAGAAGTGGTCGACGAGCACGCCGCCGAGCAGCGGGCCGAGCGCGACGCCGACGCCGCTGGACGCCGACCAGGCCGCGATCGCGCCGGCGCGCCGCTCGGCCGGGAACGTCGCGCCGATGATCGCCATCGAGGTCGGCATCATCATCGCCCCGCCGAGCCCCATCAGGCCGCGGGCCAGGATCAGGCCGGTCGCGTCGCCCGCCCAGGCGGCCCAGACCGAGGCGGCCCCGAAGATCGCCAGGCCGGCGGCGAGGATCGTGCGGTGCCCGTAGCGGTCGCCGAGCGCGCCGGCGGCGAACAGCGCGGTGGCGAAGAGCAGCGCGTACGAGCCGACGGCCCACTGCAGCTCGCCGGGGGTCGCGCCGAGACCGGTCCGCGGGTCGGCGATGCGTTCGAGGGCGATGCCGAGGATGGTCGTGTCGATCCAGATCAGCACTGCGGCGAAGACGAGCACCGACAGCACGCGACGCTGCTGGGGTAGCTTTATTGACAGGTCCCTGACGGTCATGGCTTCACTGTGGCAATAACGTCAGGTTCCTGTCAATACTGGCACGGCGCACAATGGTTCCGTGAGTACCGACGAAGCCTGCTCCACGTTTCTCGTCCGGCACGCGTGGCTGAGCCTGCGCGGCGTGGTCGCCGAGGCGCTCGTCGAGCACGACCTCTCGGTCGCGCAGTTCGCCTCGCTGCTCCTGCTGCGGGAGTCGCCGGGCATGTCGGTCGCCGACGTCGCCCGCAAGGTGTCCACCGCCCGCCAGTCGGCCAACGAGATGCTCGGCGGCCTGGAGCGCGCGGGCCTGGTCGAGCGGCGCCAGCACCCCACCGACCGGCGCTCGCAGCAGATCATGCTGACCCCGCTCGGGCTGGAGCGGCTGGAGGCCGCGCTGCCGACCGTGCAGGCCGTCGAGGCCCGCCTCTCGGCCGGGTTCAGTGAGGCGGATCTGGCGGTGGTCTCCACGTGGCTGCACCGGATGGCCGGCGCCTCGGCCGGGGTGAATGAGGAGATTTCGACGCTTTAGCCTGGACAAATTGTGCTCCAGGTCACACCATGGAGGGACTGACGTAACCGCGGCGGAGGTGCGTCCCATGGAACTGCTCGGTGGCATACAACGGGTGGAGCACGCGATACAGACGCCGGCCGGTGACCCGGCCTGGCGCCCGGCGGTCAGTCAGGCCGTCGCTCAGCTCAAGGCGGCGTTCGCCGCCCACGTCCGGGAGACCGAGGGCCCGTCCGGGCTCTACGCGGGTGTCCTCGGCGACGCGCCCCGGCTCGCGCGGGGACTCTACGGGCTGGTCGACGAGCACGAGATCGTCTGGGAGGCCCTGGACGACCTGGAAGGGCACCTCGGTGCGGGCGGCGTCCGCCCGGAGGTGGTCTGCGAGGACGCGGCCCGGCTGATCCGGGAGGTGTGGCAGCACCGGCAGCGCGGCGCCGACCTGCTGCACGAGGCGTACGAGACCGACCTGGGCGGCGAGACCTGACGGTTCGCTTACGGCTCGCCCGGTGATTCCGAAGGCGCTTCCGGGCGCTCTAGGCTCGGGTGATGGGGCAACGTGTGCTGGTCGTCGACGACGACCCGACCGTCAGCGACGTGGTGCGGCGATACCTGGAACGCGAAGGGTTCACCGTCGCGCTCGCCGGTGACGGCCGGCAGGCGCTCGACTCGTACGACGCCGAACGTCCGGACCTCGTCGTGCTCGACCTCATGCTGCCCGGCATCGACGGGCTCGAGGTCTGCCGGCGCCTGCGCGCGCAGGACCGCACGCTGCCGGTCATCATGCTGACCGCCCTCGGCGAGGAGTCCGACCGCGTCCTCGGCCTCGAGCTGGGCGCCGACGACTACGTCACCAAGCCGTTCTCACCCCGCGAGCTGGTCCTGCGGGTCCAGTCGGTGCTGCGCCGGGCCGTCCCGGCTCCGGTCGAGGAGACGCTCGTCGACGGGGAGCTGCGCGTCGACGCCGAGCGGCGGACCGCCACGCTGCGCGGCGAGGCGCTGGCGCTGACCGTGCGCGAGTTCGACCTGCTGGTGTTCCTGATGCGCAACCCCGGCCGGGTCCTGCGCCGCGCCGAGTTGCTCCAGCAGGTGTGGGGCTGGACCTTCGGCGACCAGTCGACCGTCACCGTCCACATGCGACGCCTCCGGGAGAAGGTCGAGGACGACCCGGCCGAGCCGCGGCGCATCCTCACGGTGTGGGGCGTCGGTTACCGGTACGAATATGCGTGACGTCCTCCTCACGTTCCTGATGGCCCTCGGCTGCTCGCTGGCCGTCGCCGTCGCCGGGCTGCTCGTCCTGCGCGGGCCGCTGCGGGGCCGCTCCGTGACCGCGCACATCGTGGTGCTGCTGCTCGTCACCGTCCTGAGCGTGCTCGCCGGGATCGTCGGCGCCTCGATGGAGATGTTCATCTCCGACCACGACCTGCACGTGCTGCTCATCGTCGTCGGCACCGCCGCCACCGTCAGCCTCGCCGCCGGGCTCTGGGCCGGCGGGCGGCTCGCCAGGGCCAGCATGTGGGCCGCCGAGGCGCGGGAGCGGGAGCGGGCGGCCGAGGCCCGGCGCCGCGAGCTGGTCGCCTGGGTCTCGCACGACCTGCGGACGCCCCTCGCGGGGCTGCGCGCCATGGCCGAGGCCCTGGAGGACGGGGTCGTCTCCGACCCGTCGACCGTCGCCGACTACCACCGTCGCATCAGCGCCGAGACCGACCGGATGGCCGCGCTCGTCGACGACCTCTTCGAGCTGTCCCGGATCAACGCCGGCGCGCTGCAGCTGACCCTGTCCGAGGTGCCCCTCGGCGACGTGGTCTCCGACGCGATCGCCACCGCGACGCCGCTCGCGGCGGCAGCCGGCATCCATCTCACCGCGTCGTCGAACGGGTGGCCGACCATCCAGGGGTCCGTCCCGGAGCTGTCCCGCGTGGTCGACAACCTCATCCGCAACGCCATCCGGTACACGCCGCCCGACGGCACCGTGGCCGTGACCGGCGGCCAGGACACGAAGGGCGGCTGGCTGGCCGTCAGTGACACGTGCGGCGGCATCCCCGAGTCGGATCTGCCGCGCGTGTTCGATGTGGCCTTCCGCGGCACCGCGGCCAGGACCCCGACCCGGGAGGCCGGCGGCGGGCTGGGCCTCGCCATCGTCCGCGGCCTCGTGGAGGCGCACCACGGCGACGTCGCCGTCGCCAACGAGGGCGACGGCTGCCGCTTCGTGGTGCGGTTCCCCTAGACCGGCCTTTGAGACCGGCTGTGAGACCGGCCCGTCGGTCCTTGGAGACCGGCCCGCCGGGCCGCTAGACCGGCATGCCGTCCAGCGCGTGCTGGCACGGGTCGTCGGGCAGCTCGGGCAGGGCCGGGACCACGTCCAGCAGCACCTTCCGCAGCCGCTCGGTGTTGGCCGCGAACACCGCGAACACCTCGTCCATCGTCACCCCGTGGTCACCCTCGACCCCCGCGTCGAGGTCGGTGACGAGCGCGATCGACGTGTAGCACAGCGCCAGCTCCCGGGCCAGGACGGCCTCGGGGTGGCCGGTCATGTTCACGACAGCGCCACCCATCGCGGTGTACCACCGCGACTCCGCCCGGGTGGAGAACCGGGGCCCCTCGACGACCACCATCGTGCCGTCGTGCGTGTCGATCCCGTGCTCCGCTGCAACTTTCTTCACGACGGCCCGCCCGTTGGTGCAATACGGATCGGCGAAGTTCACGTGCACGGCGCCCGTGTCGTAGAACGTCTGCACCCGCCCCGACGTCCTGTCGATCAGCTGGTCCGGCACCACGAACGTGCCCGGCCCCAGCTCAGGCCGCAGCCCGCCGACCGCGCACGGGGCCAGGATCTGCCGCACCCCGATCTCCCGCAGCGCCCACAGGTTCGCCCGGTAGGGAATCCTGTGCGGCGGGAACCGGTGGTCCTTGCCGTGCCGGGGCAGGAACGCCGTGCGCCGCCCGCCGACCGTCGCCACCGTGACCGGATCCGACGGCGCGCCGAACGGCGTGTCGAGCACATGTTCCTCGGCGTCGTCGAGCAGCGCATAGAGCCCTGAACCACCGATGACGGCAACGTCCGCGAGTGAGGTCACGCAACAGACCCTAACCGCGAGCGGCGGGTCAGGCTAATGTGCGAGACATGACGCTCGCACCCCGGCTCGTCCTCAACCGCGCGGCCCGTCATGTCTGCTGGTGGAGCTGATGTCTTCATACGGGGATCTCGGTGGGATGGAACAGTTCCGTCCGTCAGACTCGTCCGGCGACTCCGGTTCGTCCGGTTCGCCGGGTGGCGGTTCGTCCGGTTCTTCGGGTGGTGCTGACCAGGCCGGTGGGATGTTCGGAGCGCCGACCGGCCGGGGATCACCCCGGAGGGGGAGCTCCGGCGGGCGGGGCACGTCGAAACAGCGTCGAGGGAGGGCGATGGAGTCGTTGACCGGCCGGCTGCTGGTGGCGACGCCCGCGCTCCGCGACCCCAACTTCGAACGCACCGTCGTCCTCGTCGTCGCCCACGAGGAAGGCGGCGCCCTCGGCGTCGTCCTCAACCGTGCCACCGAGGTCCAGGTCGCCGACGTCCTCGGCGGCTGGGGCGCCCTGGCCGGCGAGCCACCCGTCGTCTTCGAGGGCGGCCCCGTGCAGCCCGAGGCCGCGATCTGCCTCGCCCGCACCCGCCCCGGCGTCGAGGACCTGGCCGGCTTCAACCGCGTCTCGGGCGCCGTCGGCACCGTCGACCTCTCCGGCGACCCCGACCTCCTCGTCGCCGGCGTCGTCGGCGTCCGCGTCTTCGCCGGCTACGCGGGCTGGTCCCCGGGGCAGCTGGAGCGCGAGATCGAGAGCGGCTCCTGGTTCGTCTTCGACGCCCTCCCCAGCGACGCCTTCGCCCCCCGCCCGGACGACCTCTGGCACATGGTCCTGCGCCGCCAGGGCGGGCTCATGGCCGCCGTCGCCCACTACCCGGCCGACCCGACGCAGAACTAGATACCCGGTGTGAGACCCCCTCCAAGGTTGTGTACTATTCCGTGAGTGCCCGCAAGACCGGGGCACGAAGATGGGGACGTGGCGCAGCTGGTAGCGCACCACACTGGCAGTGTGGGGGTCAGGGGTTCGAGTCCCCTCGTCTCCACTCCATCAATCGGCGCCTCCTGCTCATCGGCGGGGCGCCGATTCGCGTTGGTGATGTCGTCGTTCCCCGCGCACCGGCGAAGCCGGTGCTCCCCGGTGGGGGAGCTTCGCTCCACCCAACACCCCCACAAGATCGGTTCGGGGGCGACGTTTCGCATCAGTGCTCGATGATTTCCCGCGTACCGGCTTTGCCGGTGCTCCCGGTGGGGGAGCTTTGCTCCACCCAACACCCCACAAGATCGGTTCGGGGGCGACGTTTCGCATCAGTGCTCGATGATTTCCCGCGTACCGGCTTTGCCGGTGCTCCCGGTGGGGGAGCTTTGCTCCACCCAACACCCCACAAGATCGGTTCGGGGGCGACGTTTCGCATCAGCGCTTGATGATTTCCCGCGCATCGGCTTCGCCGGTGTTCCTCGGTGGGGAGCTTGCTCCGCCCAACACCCTCACAAGACCGGTTCGGGGCGACGTTTGTGTCGTCGGTGCTCCGGTTCGTCTGTCGGGTGGTGTACGGGTGGCGGCGTGGACCGGCGCGTGGGACAGGTCACGGTGCGCGTTCCCATGTTGCGACCTTCATCTTCGCAGGGCATGTTTGAGTCATGTACGTCGTTGTGCCTGCGAGCCGCCTGCGGCGTGGCGTGCGGCGGTTGGCGTTGGCGTTGTGTGCGGTGATTCTGGGCGCGGGGTTCACGCCCGCGCTGCCGGCGTCCACTGTGGATCGGGGGACGCCGCCCGTTGCGGGGGCCGTGCGGGTCGCCTCGGGGAACGCCGTGCGTGCATCGTCTGCGGCGCTGCCCGCAGTCATCAGCTCGGCGCCTGAATTTCCGGCCGGGGTCGCGCCGGCTACTGGTACATCTGCTGTCGTCGCGGTGGTTCTCGACGCGTTCGCCGTGGGGGCTGTCGCTGGGCGGGCGCCGCCTCGCGCCTGGGTTTGAGACGTCCCCCTCTCGCCGCTCGATCCCCCCTCGAGGTGCATTCATGGACGCCGCTCTGCAGGACCTTGCCCACGGGATGCGCGAAGCGCTCGCGATCTGGGCCGCGCTGCTCGCCGCCGTCTTCGTCACGTTCGTCGTTCTGACCCTGCTGTCCAAGCGCCAGGAGGCCAGGGCCGGGCGGTCCGGGCGGCCGTCCTGGTGGGCCCGGCTGCGCAAGGCGATCCGGGACCCGGAGGCCGCCCGGGAGCGGCAGCTCGCCATGGAGCGCAAGAACGCCGAGCTTCAGGAGCTGCAGCGGTACAGCGATGAGGTCGCCGTCGCGGCGTCCCGGACCTCGGTGATGGCCGGGCGCCGGCGGGAGGAGTGGGAGGCCGCGCAGCGCACGCAGGAGGCGGCGTGGCGGGCGTACGAGGAAGCCGAGAAGGGGGTCCGGCGGCTGGAGCGGGCGCAGGCGTTCCCGCTCACCGAGGACGACCCGGACACCCGGCGGCAGCACATGGTCCGCATGGTCAACGCGGCGCACCAGCGGGGCGAGCTGTCCGCCGCGCACCTCGCCGACGCCCTCATGCACCGCAACGGCTGGGACCCGACGGAGCACCCGTTCGCGCAGCAGCTGCGGATGCGCCGGATCATCCGGGACCGGCTGTTCCGCGCGTACCAGCAGGCCTCGACGCTCGAGCGGGAGGCCGCCGCGGCCGCCGACCTGGCGGCGTCGTCCAAGCGCAGCCTCGACGACGAGGCGTTCAGCGCGACGCTGCAGGTCCGCTCCGCACCGCGCCAGGCCTCGCTGCGCTCCTCTTCGGTGCGGTTTCAGCATTCGTGACCTTGGCCTCCGGCACGGGTGGGACGCTTCGTAACAGCGGCGTTACAACCCAGGGGGCGGTCATGGGCATCGAGCTGTCGATCATCGCGGGGCTCTGCTACGCCTCGTCCAGCGTCAACGCGACCGGCGCCGACCACCATCCGGTCACCGCCGAGGAGACGGAGCTCTTCGGCCTGTCCGGCGAGGCGCTCACGGAGGCCGTCACGGCGTGCCTCGGCGAGCGGCCCGATCTGGCGCAGCTCGACGGGTTCCTGCACCGCTCGCACGACTGGTCACCGGTCACCACGACCCTGGTCGTGCAGAGCGCCTCCGTCACCGGCGTCGGCTCCATGCCGGTCAGCGTCCCGCTGGCCGGCGCCGGCACCCGCCTGACCTGCACCGCCACGCACCTGTGGTCGCCGGTCGGCGGCGTCAGCCCGACGACGCCGGTCCGCTACGCGATCACGTTCCCCGCCGGCGCCGCCGGCCTCGACTACACCCACGACTGGGGCACCGGCACCGTCGAGTCCGCGAGCGTCGACCTGCCGCCGGGTGCCGCGGGCGACGAGCTGGTCGCGCTGCACATGGACCTCGGCGTCCGCGTCGTCTACGACGCCTACCTGTCCGGCGAGGTCGCCGTCCACTACCGCGACGGGCACCAGGGCCACCGGTACTGGGCCCTGGACATCGCCACCGTCATGGCCGCCGGCGGCCTGCTCAACGGCCGGCACTTCGCGGAGAACCTCAACATCCGCTACCACGCCAGCGCCCGCGTCGTGCACGCCGACGCCGACGGCCACCTGACCACCGTCGCCGGCCCCGGCATCCGCGCCGGCGCCGACCTGGCCCTGACCGGCGCCTGACCACCTGCCCGTCACCGGGTCCACCTGCCGCCACGCCGACGCCTGCCGGCGCCCGGCCGCGAACCGGCGGCATGCGGTGCCGCAAACCGAAAGCCAAACGCGCGCAAATCGAAAAGCAAACCGCCGCGGATCGAAAGCCTGGTGCCAGGGACGCCGTCCTGGAGAACCGTCGCGGCCAGGTCGTCGGCATCGAGGTGAAGGACTCGTCCACGGTCAAGGCCGACGACTTCGGCGGGCTGCGCCGCCTCGCCGACAGGCTCGGCGACGACTTCATCGTCGGCGTCGTCCTCTACACCGGCACCGCGACCCTGCCCTTCGGCCCCAAGATCCGCGCCGTCCCCGTCAGCGCGCTCTGGCAGATGGGCTGAGCGACACGGGATGAGCCGTAGGTGAGCCGTAACACGTGAGCGGGGCCGGTCGGGGCGGTAGCCTGGCCGCCGTGGATCTGACCGTCATCCTCGGGCCGATGAAGAGTGGCAAGTCCCTCGAGCTGGTGAGCCTGCTGTCGCCGCTGCAGTTCACCGACGTGCGGCACCGGGTGTTCCAGAGCGCGCGGCACGTCCGTGACGCCGGGGTCGTGTCGCGCAGCGGGGCCGCCCTGGCGACCGTGAAGGCGAGCTCGCTCGCCTCGGCGCTGGACGGGGACGTGGACGTGGTCGGCATCGACGAGGTGCACATGTTCGCCATGTCGGACATGGCGGTCGTCCGGACGCTGCTGGAGCGCGGCACCAGGGTCGTCGCCGCCGGGATCGACCTGGATCACCGGGGCGAGCTGTTCGCGCCGGTGCGGGCGCTGCTGGAGCTGGGGCCCGCGTCGGTGACCTACCGGCGCGCCGTGTGCGACGTGTGCCGCGGCTTCAGCGCCGTCTACACGCAGGTCCTCGAGCACGGTGAGCCGATGCTGCGCGAGCTGGCCCCGTCGACCGCGCTGCCCGACGACGGCACGTACACGTACGAGGCCCGCTGCAGGACCTGCGTCGTCCTGCCGGCGACCGCGGCCCGGACCCTGCCCCGCCAGCAGGAGACCGCGGGCGTCACCGCGTAGCGCGCCGGCCGCCGCGGCCACGGAAGGCGGGCGCCCGCCGGCGAGCTCCGGGGCCGCAAGCCCGCCAGACCGCGCCAGGAGGTCGGCACGGCAGGAGCCCGGAGGTCAGGCCGCGGCGGAGGCCAGGGCGAAGGACGGCTGCGCGACCGGGCGGCCGAAGTGGTAGCCCTGCGCGAAGCGGTAGCCGAGCCGGTACAGCTCCTGCGCCTGCTCCGCCGTCTCGACGCCCTCGGCGATGGCGTCGAGGTTGAGCCCGTCGCTGACGTTGATGAGCGCGGTCGCGATCACCGAGTGCCGGCCCGCCATCGTGATGTCGTCGACGAAGGACTTGTCGACCTTGAGGATGTCGACCGGGCAGGTCTGCAGCAGACCCAGCGACGAGTGGCCGGTGCCGAAGTCGTCGAGGGCGATCCGCACGCCCAGCTCGTGGACGGCGTCCAGGGCCTCGATCGCGCGCCCGCCACCGAAGACGGCCGTCTCCGTGACCTCGATCGCCAGCCGGTCCGCGGGGAAGCCGGTCGCCGCCAGCACCGCCGCGACCACCTCCGGGAAGTCGGGCTCGGCGAGCTGCCGGGCGGAGACGTTGACCGACACCTTGCCGGGCGCGGCGTCGCCGAGGGTGGCCATCCACGCCGCCCCCTGCGAGCAGGCCTCGAGCAGGATCCAGGCGCCGAGCTCGACGATCTGGCCGTTGCGCTCGGCGACGGGGATGAAGTCGGCGGGGCTCATGAAGCCGAGCGTCGGGTGGTGCCAGCGGATGAGCGCCTCCACGCCGACGATCTGCCCGTGCGGCAGCGTCACGATCGGCTGGTACACCAGCTGGAACTGCCCCTGGTCGAGCGCCTCGCGCAGCTGCGCGCCGAGCTGCGCGTGCGCCGCGGCCCGCTGGTCGAGCTCGGGCCGGAAGCGCTGCTGGCGGGTCTTGTCCTCCTTCGCGGCGTACATCGCGACGTCGGCGCGGCGCAGCAGCTCGAAGGGGTCGCGGGTGCCCGCCGCGTCGGCGACGCCGATGCTCGCCTGCACGAGCAGGTGCTGGTCGCCGGCGAACACCGGCTCCTGCAGCGCGGTGGCGAGCTCGGTGACCATCGCGTCGGCGGCCACGGGGCCGGTGTCGGGCATGAGGACCGCGAACTCGTCGCCGCCGAGGCGGGCCACCACGTCGCCGGGGCGCAGGACCGTGCCGAGCCGCCTGCCGACGGCCACGAGCAGCTGGTCGCCGATGGCGTGGCCGAGGCCGTCGTTGATGCGCTTGAAGTCGTCGAGGTCGATGAACGCGACCTGCGGCACGGTGCCCGCGTCGAGCTCGTCGCGGATCAGCTCCTCCAGGAACCGCCGGTTGGGCAGCCCGGTCAGGTCGTCGCGCATGACCAGCTCGCTGAGCTGGTCGGCCTGGTCCTGCACCTTGCCGACGAGACCCGCGATGCGCACCAGCACCAGCAGGAACACCACGACCGCGACCGTGCCGATGGCGAGCCAGTCGATCCGCCCGCGGCCCGCCACGCCCTGCCCCAGCAGCAGGGCGGGTGCGACGAGCGAGCTGACCGCGAGCACGGTGAGCCGGCGCCGGGACAGGGCGGTGTCGACGGCGTCGGACGGCTCGTCCATGACCCGCATCGACGGGTGCAGCGCGGCGGCGCCGAGGCAGACGTACGACACCAGCCAGCCGACCACGAGGACCCCGCCGGCAAGGATGTCGTAGGTCGACACCAGCGAATAGGCGACGTCGGTGCAGAACATCAGCGTCATGCTGGCCGCCAGCAGCCAGAAGCTCGCCGTCTTCGCGGCGCGGCCGGCGAGCATCCTGGCCAGCAGCACGAGCAGCAGCACGTCGGCGGCCGGGTATGCGAGGGAGATCAGCCGCTGCAGGAGCGACACGCCGGCGAGCTCGGCGACCGGCCGCATCACGAACACCCAGAAGAGCAGGCCGGTGCCGGCGGCGGCGATGCACGCGTCGATCAGCCCGGCGACGTCGCGGCCGTGCCGGCGCAGCAGCAGCCACAGGCCGGCGGCGAGCGGCGGGTACGCGCCGAGGTAGAACACGTCGGCGAGCGACGGGAACGGGCTGCGGTGCAGCACGTGCTGGTAGATGGCCCAGGTGACGTCGCCGAGGACCCAGGTGGCGAGGCCGCCGGCGAACCAGTACCACAGCGCCCGCCGGGGCGGCCGGTTGCGCCGCACGCCGAGCAGCACCATGGTGACCGAGAAGAGCCCGACGACCTCGAAGCCGAAGTCGGCGACGTAGGTGCCGTCGGGCAGCAGCGGGCAGGCGACCGCGGCCAGGCCGCCGATCAGCAGCCAGGCAAGCCAGAGCGGCCTGGCCCCCCGAGTCTCCACGCGTTGGTTATCGGCAGGGTCGCCGCGGCGGTTGAGGCCTCTGGCAGATAATACGTATTACCCTCTTGTGCCAGGCGCCGGGCTTTCCCCAGACTCGGTCGCATGTCACCTGTTAACCGCCGCCAGGTGCTGGCCGGTGCCGCCGGATTCGCCGGAGCACTCGCCATCCCCAGCATCGCGTCCGCCGCCGCCCCGGCCGGATTCCCCACCTACAAGTACCTCGGCCAGCCGCTCCCGGCGAACCTGGCCTACAACCCGACCGGGGAGCTCATCTTCCCCTGCATCCGCGGGGTGTACGACAAGATCAGCGGCGCCCGCGGCCGCTACTACCTCTACTACGCCCCGCACGACGCGCCCGGCGGGATCTGCCTCGCCTACGGCAACTCCCTCGCGGGCCCGTTCACCGAGCACCCGGCGAACCCGATCATCAGCCGGACCTGGTCGCCGCACTACTCGGTCAGTCACGTGTCGTCGCCGCACGTCGTGTGGAACGCCTCGACCAGGCAGTTCTTCATGTACTACCACGGCGAGAACACCACGACCCGGCTCGCCATCTCCAGCGACGGGATCAACTTCACCTACTACGGCACCGTGCTGACCACCGCGATGGTGCCCGGCACCACGGAGACCACCTACGCGCGGGTCTTCGAGCACCGCATCGCCGCGCTCGGCAACAAGTACGTCATGGTCTTCATGGGCCTCAAGAGTGGCCGGCGGATCTTCTGGGGCTGGTCGGCCGACGGCAAGTCGTGGCAGTTCGACCCCAACCCGCTCGTGTCGCCCGCCGCCGACGGGCAGACCGACCTGAGCGGCCCGCACCTGCTGTACCGCAACAACACCACGTACGTCGTCTACCACGGCTCGTCGGGCGACATGTTCCTCACCGAGGTCGGCAACAACTTCGACAAAGAGGTCCACCTCGGCGTCTTCCATGCCGCGCTGTCCGGCGCGCCGGACAACAACCGCTCCGCGGCGCCGTCGTTCGGCACCGACGGCGGCGTGCAGTACATGTTCTACGAGGCGGGCCAGCGCTCCGGCACGAAGATAGCGGTGGCCCGCGCCGTCTGATACAAACCGGGCATGCTTGCCTGGGGCGTCGATTTCACGACCGCTGAGTTACGGACCGGGGTCCGGCAGACCGACGGGTTCACGTGTGGACCCACCGTCGCCATGGTGGCGTCGGCGCTGCTGGACCCCCAGTACGCGGATGGCGTCGCCGACTACGGCGCCGAGCAGCACCGCATCCACGAGGCCGCCAACCGGATCTGGCCCCGCAAGCTGGGGACGACCCCGTGGGGCGTCGCCGCGACGATCTCCAGGCACACCGCGGAGCTGGGCACACGGTACGGGTGGCGGCGATTCCGCGGCCGCGACGACCGCCTGAGCGACGTGACCGCCGCCGTCGACACCGGCTGGCCGGTCGCCATGCTGGTCGGCCAGGGCGTGCCCCGCCACTGGGTGCTCATCACCGCCCACCCGCAGGAGACGGTGCTGCGCTGCTTCGAGCCGGGCTCCGGCCAGGTCCGCGAGGTGACGCTGGAGGAGATCCAGCAGCACAGGATCCCGCGGCTGGGTTTCCCGCGGGCCTACGCGCTGGTCCTGCCTACTGGCTGAGCTGCTGGCCGAGTCTGGCCCGCACCTTCTCCTTGGTGCGCTCCGGCAGCTCGTCCGCGGCGAGCAGCCGGGGCAGCAGCGCGGGTTCGGCGGTCAGCGCCCGGAACGCCAGCCCGATCGTCACGTCGTGCCCGGGGGAGTGCACGACCTCGATCGGGTCGCCGGCGCGGATCGTGCCGGGCCGCAGCACGCGCAGGTACGCGCCGGGCTCGGCCTGGTCGGTGAAGCGCTTGATCCAGCCCTTCTCGTCGAGCCAGCCGGCGAACGTGCGGCACGGGATGCGCGGCGACGCCACCTCCAGCAGCACCTCGCCGCCGATCCGCCAGCGCTCACCGATCCGCGCGCCGGTGACGTTCAGGCCGGACGTCGTCAGGTTCTCCCCGAAGACGCCGCCGGTCAGCTCCCGGCCGAGCTCCCGCTCCCACCGGTCGAGGTCCTCCCGCGCGTACGCGTAGACCGCCTTGTCCGGTCCGCCGTGCACGCGCAGGTCGCACACCACGTCACCGGCGATCCCGGTCGGCGCGGTGCCTTCCGGGCCGGGCACCAGCACGAGGACCGCACCCTCGACGGGGCGCTTGTCGATGCCGGTCACCGGCTCGGTCGAGTGGTCGGTCGGGGTGGGGGTGCCGGCGTTGACGGAGATCAGGTAGGCCACGGTCAGACGCTAGCGCCCGCCTGCACGGATCGCTTCGACAGCCCCATGAAGTAGCCGTCGATCACGGTGGTGGCCGGCGCGTCGGGCCGGTCGGCGGCGCCGAGCGTCACGAACAGCGGCGTGTAGTGCTCGACCGTCGGGTGGGCGAACGGCATGCCGGGCGCGAGGCTGGCATACCTGGTCAGCGTGTCGAGGTCGCCCTTGGCGAGGGACTCGGCGGCCCAGGCGTCGAAGTCGGCGGACCAGCCGGGCGTCCCGCCGGTGCCGAGCCAGTGCTCGCGGCGCAGGAACGGCAGGCCGTGCGTCATGAAGCCGGACCCGACGATCAGCACGCCCTCCTCGCGCAGCGACCGCAGCCGGCGGCCGAGCTCCAGGAGCCGGTCCGGGTCGTGCGTCGGCAGGCTGAGCTGCAGCACGGGGACGTCGCCCAGCGGGTACATCACCATCAGCGGCACCCAGGCGCCGTGGTCGAGGCCGCGGCTGCGGTGCTCGTGCACCGGCTCCGAGTCGGGCATCGCGGCGGCGACCCGCCGGGCGAGGTCGGACGCGTCCGGGGTCGCGTACTGCAACTGGTAGAAGTGCGGCGCGAACCCGCCGAAGTCGTAGACCAGCGGCGTGCCCGCGGCGGTGCCGGACACGCTCAGCGGGGCGGACTCCCAGTGGGCGCTGACGATCAGGATGGCCTTCGGCTTGGGCAGGCCGGCGGCCCAGTCGAACAGCTCCCGCATCCACGGGCCGTCCTCCAGCAGCGGCGGGGCGCCGTGGCTCAGGTAGATGCTCGGCAGCGCGCCGTCGTCGGGTGTCCAGGCGCGCTGGTCCCGGCTGGCCGGGATCGCGGTGGCAAGATGCCGGTCCAGCTCGGGCAGCGTACTCATGCGTCGAATGTAGCAAGTAGTTGAGCGCTCAACAAGATGTGCGTCAGGGTGTGATGGCGGTCTCCGCTGCTCTCAGTAGGGCCTCGGCGACCGCTGGGGTCTCCTCGGCGCCGTACACGAGCAGCAGCTGCCGCTCGGGGCCGCCGCGACCGTCGGTGGCGGTGGCGTGCTCCACCACGACGCGGGCGGTGGTCAGCTGGTCGCCGTCGGCGACGTCCATCTCGGCGATGCCGATGTCGACCTGCCGGACGAAGAGTTCCTCCATGGCATGAAGCGTGCCGCCGCCGGCGCGGGCCGGGCGTCGCCTGCGGGAGGTGAGTCTGTGGAGCCGCTCGACGAGCTTCGATCGGGCGGGCGGGCGGGCCGCCGCCCGGCGGCCTTCGAGAGAGGTCAGGCGGCCGGTCGCCGCTCAGTGGTGGGCCCGGGCGAGGGTGGTGACCAGTATGGCGGCCTCGTGCAGGTGGGACTGCTCCGCGGCGGTCACGCCCGGGTCGGCGCCGCGGCGGCGGACCGCGGCCTCCAGCTGCGACAGCGGGTTGTCCTTCGTGCACGACAGGAACACGTCGAGGAACACCTCGGCCCGCTCCGCGAACTCGTGCCCCGGCTCGATCGCCACCTGGGCGAGGATCAGGGCGCTCATCGCCACGTCGAGCTCCGGCGGGCCCTCGGTGCTGTTGCGCCAGTCGATGACGACCGGCCCGCCCTCGGTCATCACCACGTTCTCCGGGTGGAGGTCTAAGTGCAGGATCCGGGTGCCCGGGTCCTTCGCGGTCCGCACGCGCACCTTGTGGAGCCGGTCGAGCAGGTCGGCGAGCACCGTGCCGCCGTCGCGGAGGTCGAGGGACCCGTCGGCGAGCGCCTGCAGCATCGTCGGGCCGTCGAGCCGCTCCAGGATCAGGTCGGCGCCGGTCGCCTCGTACACGCGAGGAACCGGAAAGCCGTGATCCTTGACATATTCCATGACGGCGGCCTCGGCGGTCACGTCGCCGCCCTGCCGGTAGCGACGCAGCACCCGCCGCTCGTCGATGGCGTAGACGTCCGCGTCGCGACCGCTCGCCAGGAGTGCCGTCATGCACCCACCCTACTGGTTGCTCCTTACATCGCGGTTTCCGTGCCCGTTCACAACCAGCCGTTCTCCTCGGCGAGCCGGACGGCCTCGGCACGCGTGCGGGCGCCGGTCTTGCCGATCGCCGCCGACAGATGGTTGCGCACGGTGCCCTCCGAGAGCCCGAGCTGCCCGGCGACGTCCGCGGCCGTGCCGCCCTCGCGGGCCGCCCGGAGCACGTCGGCCTCGCGCGGGGTCAGCGGGCTGTCGCCGCTGGCGAGGGTCTCCGCCGCCAGCGCCGGGTCCACCACCCGCAGCCCCGAGGCGATGCGCCGCACGGCGTCGGCGAGCTGCCTGGCCGGCGTGTCCTTGACGACGAACCCGGACGCCCCGGCGGCCATCGCCCGCCGCAGGTACCCCGGCCGCCCGAACGTCGTCACCATCAGCACCTTGCAGCCGGGCATCGCCTTGCGTAGCGCGGCGGCGGCCGCGATCCCGTCGATGCCGGGCATCTCCACATCGAGCAGCGCCACGTCGGGCCGGTGCTCCCTGGCCGCCGCGACCACCTCGTCGCCGCGCCCGACCTCCGCCACGACGGAGAGGTCGGGCTCGAGGTCGAGCAGCGCGGCGAGCGCCCCGCGGACGAGTGCCTGGTCGTCGGCGATCAGCAGCCGTATCGGCGTCGGACTCACGGCAGGGATGCTGCCAGATCAGGGGCGGCGGGCCGGTGGAGGGACGGCGCCCTCACCCAGAGTCAGGTGATCTGAATCACATCGATGGCGGATGGGTCAGCCGGCGAGGCGGGTGATGGTGCGGACGGCGGCGGTGGTGACCTTCGCGGCGAAGTCCAGGTCGAGGCGGTCCAGGGTGTCGGTGGCCGCGTGGTAGTCGGGGTTGCGGTATTCGGCGGTGTCGGTGACCAGCAGCGAGCGGCGACCCGAGTTCCAGTAGGGCACGTGGTCGCTGCGCAGCACGACCTCCATCGCCTCGGTGGGCATGACCAGGGGAAACGTCGGCAGGTGCGGCGCGGCGGCGGAGGCGAACGCGTCGGCGAGGCCGGCCGAGGCGGGGTTGGCGATGAGGGCGATGAAGTCGCCGACCGTCGGCGGGTCGAGCAGGAACGACGGCGAGGACTGGGTCGGTGACGTGCGGCCGATCATCTCGAAGACGATCGACTCGGTGTCGGGGGTGATCTGGCGGACGTGGGCGGTGCTGCCCTTGAAGCCGTCCTCCTCGCCGCCGAAGAGGCAGAAGCGGATCGTGCGCGCCGGCAGGTCCAGGTCGCGCAGGGCGCGGGCGGCCTCCAGGACGCCGGCGACGCCGCTGGCGTTGTCGTCGGCGCCGGGGGTGGTGTCGACGGTGTCCCAGTGCGCGGCGAGCTCGACGGCGTCGTCGGAGGTGCCGCCCTCGATCTCGGCGACGAGGTTCACGTCGTGCAGTTCGCCGCCGTACCGCTCGACCCGCACGACGAGGCCGAGCCCGCTCAGCTCATCGGTGATGTACCGCAGCGCGGCGGGCACCCCGGGCAGGTCGCCGCAGCGCGGTCCGTGGGCGACGAGCGCGGCGACGTGGTCGCGGAGACGGTCGGCGGAGATCATGTGCATCAGGATATGGAACAGCCCCCGAGGTTCCTGCGCTGACTGCGCGCGGGCCGGCTGGACTGACACCGGAAAGCCTCGGGGGCTGGGAAACTGTCTCGTATTCGCCGTGCCGCCATCCGGGCGGCCGCACGAAATGCGAGTCCAGAGGACGGCGGCTAGCGGACAGTCACCTCACGAGTCCCATTGCTACACAACGTTGGACCACCTCCTTTCCCGTGTACGACCAACCTAGCCACGGCCGCCGAGCGGCTGCAACGGTTTTTCGGGAGCAAGGTGGGTGCCCTCGGCCTCGAGCCGCTTGATCAGGCGCCGGACGATGATCAGGGGCACGATGCCGAACACGCCGAACGAGATGTCGATCACGGTCCACCAGCCGGGGATGCCGCGGACCGGGCCGGCGAACAGGGCGAGGGGCACCACGCCGACGCAGGCGATCATGCCGAACTCGATGACCCAGATGTTGCGGACCGGGTCGCGCAGCGGGCCCCAGAAGGCGACCGCGATCACCAGGTGCGCGAAGGCCAGCCAGTCCGTGCCGTACATGATGAACGGATAGCGGTCGTTGGTCTCGGTGATGCCCTGATCCACCCGCTGGATCCAGGTGACGAGGGCGTCGGGCGCGGCGTCGAACCGGTCGAGCACCGACCGCAGCCAGTGCACCTCGTGCTCGAGCGGGAAGGCGGTCACCCCGCTGGCGATCAGGCCGATCAGGAACAGCACGAGCCAGATGCGGATCTTCCGCCGCGTGGTCATGGCCGCAGCGTAGGCCGCTCCTCCGGGGCGGGGGAGCCCTCGTCACGAGATCTGCACAACACGGCCACGCCGGCTCCCGACGGGGGGCGGGAGCCGGCATGACCGGAGGGGTTCAGTACCCGCCGTTGCCGCTGTCCCCGGTGACGGCCTGGGCCTTCTTCCCCTCGGGCGTGAAGGCGAACCACACGCCGCCCACGCCCTGGCCCTTGGTCTCGCCGACCTTCGCGTCACCGGCGAACCGGTACGCGGGCCAGCCGTTGATGGTGAGCTGCAGCGCGCCGTCGGCGCGGGTGACCTTGCCGATCAGCTTCTGGTCGACACCCTCGATCTTCATGTTCTCGGCGTACGGCACGTACGGCCACTTGGCCAGGCAGTCCGCCTCGCAGGTGGACTTCGACGGCTTCGGGGTGTCCTTCTCGAAGCGGTACAGCGTCCAGCCCTTCCAGTCGGTCACCACCTTGCCGAGCGTGGCGTCGTCGCGGACCTTGACACCGGCGACAGTGGCGGCGGCCGTCGTCGCGGCGGCGGTACCGGCGGCCGCCGGCGTCCCGTTGCCGGTCTCCGCGGCGGCGGGAGCCTCGGCGCCCGTGGCGGCCTGGTCCTGCTTGGTCAGGTCGATCGAGTCGCAGGCGGTGAGCGACAGGGCGGCCGCGGCGGCCACCGCGAGGGTGAGGATCATCTTGCGCATGTCGGCGTCTCCTTGTTCGCAGCGTTGCCCAGTGACACGGGGGCGGCGCGCGGCGGGTTCGGAGTCCGCCGGTCGGCTGCCTGACAGCTACGCTTCGGGGTTCGGGGGTCGGCTCGCGGCGGCGGCCGGAGCGCAGCGGAGGTGATGACGTGAGTGAACCGATCGACCCGGCGGTGATCGACTTCGCGCATCAGATGTTCGACCTGGCCCGTGCGGGTGCGGCGGACGAGCTCGCGGCGAACGTCGACGCCGGGCTGCCGGTGAACCTGACCAACGACAAGGGCGACACGCTGCTGATGCTCGCCGCGTACCACAATCACCCGGCGACGGTCGCGGCCCTGCTGGCCCGCGGCGCCGACACCGGCCGGGCCAACGACCGCGGGCAGACCGCGCTCGCCGCCGCCGTGTTCCGCCGGTCCGAGGAGTCCGTGCGGGCGCTGCTGGACGCCGGCGCGGACCCGGCCGCGGGCGGGCCGTCGGCGCTGGACACGGCCCGGTTCTTCGACCTGCCCGAGATGCTGACGCTGCTGGAGCGTGCCCGATGAGAGATGTCCAGATCCGTGGCGACATGATCCGGCTGGGTCAGTTCCTGAAGCTCGCCGACGTGCTGGAGACCGGCGGGGAGGGCAAGGACCTCATCGCCTACGGCGAGGTCACCGTCAACGGCGAGGTCGACACCCGGCGCGGCCGCCAGCTGCACCGCGGCGACGTCGTGCACACCCTCGGCGAGTCGTTCCGGGTCGCCTAGCGCCCGAACAGCGCGTTGGCGAAGGCGACCGAGCGGGCGGCGAAGTGGCCCTGGCCGCCGTCGTGGCCGTCCCACTCGTAGAGCTCCAGCTCCTTGGGGCCGGTGAGCGCGTTGTACGCCGCGAACACCGTCGACGGCGGGCACGTCAGGTCCATCAGCGCCGCCGACAGGAGGGCCGGTGCGGTGATCCGCGCGGCGAAGTGCACGCCGTCCACGTGGTCGACGGTGGCGAGGGCCTGCGCGGCGCGGGCGGGGTTGAGCCGGCAGAAGGCGGCGAACTCGGCGTACGGCGCCCGGTCGGTGATCGTCACGGCGCGGCGGATGTCACACAGGAAGGGCACGCCGGCGATGACGCCCGCGACGTCGCTCAGGCCGGCCGCGGCGAGCGCCAGCCCACCGCCCTGGCTGATCCCGCTGACCAGCACGTCGGACGCGAAGGGCAGCGCCCTGGCGGTCTCGACGGCCCGGACCGCGTCAGTGATCAGGCGCCGGTAGTAGTACGTGTGCGGGTCGAGGACGCCGCGGGTGAGGAAGCCGGGCGCCTGCGGGCCGGACCCGTCCGGGTCGGGGGTGTCGCCGGACCGCCAGCCGCCGCCCTGCCCGCGGGTGTCCATCACCAGGTGCGCGTAGCCGGCGGCGGACCAGAGCAGCCAGTCGTGGGGGAAGCCCCGGCCTCCGCCGTACCCGATGAACTCCACGACCACCGGAAGGGGTCCGGTCGCTCCGGCGGGGCGGCTCAGCCAGGCCTTGACCGGTTGACCGCCGAATCCCGTGAACGTCACATCGGTGGTGTCGACCGCCCGCAGGCCCGTGTCGGCCGGCGTGAGCACCGCGGGGGCGGCCAGCCGGCGCGCCTCGTCGAGGGTCTCGGCCCAGAACGCGTCGAAGCCGGCGGGCTCGGGGGTCGCTGCGCGGTGCTGCCGCAGCTCGGCGAGGGGAAGGTCGAAGAGCGCCATGTCCGGGACCCTATTACCAGGAACTTCCCAGCGCGATTACGGGTGCGACTCAGGTCCGGCCCGCATATTTGTTCATGTGACCGGCGCCGGACAAAACCGGAAGCCTCCCTGGATGGTCCACCCGGCGCACGGTCACGCCAAACGTTCCACATCATGTTGCCGCGGCTGGGGTGGTCAGCGGGGGGCAACGGTGATGCGATCGAGGTCGGGGCACCATCTGCCGGTGGTGTTTCCGGCCTCGATCGTGTTCTGGCCCGTTTCGAGCCGGACCGTCAGTGTGACGGTCGCGACCCGGTCCCAGCCGCCGCTGGCGGGGAACCGGACCTGCTGCCAGTTGCCGCGGCCGGTGCGCAGCCAGCAGGAGCGGTCCTCGGTCGACAGGTAGGCGACGGTGACGGTGGCCTCGCCGGGCCGTTCGGCGGTGACCCCGGTGAACGTGAGCACCCGGTTGTTGCCGACCCCGGTGACCGCCCGCCCGCCGGACGCCGACGACACCTCGCGCACCGTCATCTGGCTGGGCCTGCGGTTCGCGGCGGCCTCCGCTTCGACCGTCGTCGCCGCTGTACCGGCGGCGCTCGGGCTCCCACTCGCGCTCGGCGCCGGCGGCTGGAGAGAGGCCGACGGGGTCGACGACGGTTTCGGCGACGAGGACGGTGACGCGCTGTGGCTCGCCTTCGCGCTGGGGGACGCGGCGGCGGCCGTCGTCTGCGCGGCGGCGCTGCCCGGCTCGACAGGCACGACCGGGCCCGGCGGCTCGATCGTCGCCTGTGCCTCCGGCCGGTCGCCGCCGCCGGCCATGACCCGCAGCAGCAGCGCGACCAGCGCGAGCAGCACGAGCACCGCCGCGAACACGAACCGTGGCTGACCGCCGATGCCTGCCCGGCGCCGTCCCGTGTACGCCGGCGGCCCCAGCTCGATCATGCCCGGCACGCTATCGGTTCGGCCGCGGCGCTACCAGTCGGCGTCGGGAGGCCGACCGCACGCATCCTCGATGGACGTCAGGTGTGGCGCTGCCAGTCGGCGTCCGGGGGCCGACCGCACGCATCCTCGATGGATGTCAGGTGCGGCGCTGCCAGTCGGCGTCCGGGGGCCGACCGCACGCATCCTCGATGGATGTCAGGTGCGGTGCTACCAGTCGGCGTCCGGGGGTCGGCCGGCGGCGACCGGTACACACGCGGAAACGGCGTCCTCGATGGATGTCAGGTGCGGCAGACCGGCCGGCGCGGGGTCCCAGCCCGGTCCGGCCACCGCGAACCGGGTGGCCGGGAACCTCGCCGCGAGGGCGAGCAGCATGGCCGGGTCGGCGGTGCCCGGCTGCTGCGACCAGACGATCGCGGTGCCGGGCACCGTGCAGTGGACCGCAGCCCGCAGCGCGCTCCACGGCACCTCCGCGCCCAGCAGGAACGTGCCGATCCGGCGCTCGAACAGCGCCGCGGCCAGCGCGCGCAGCGGCAGCGAGTGCGCCTCGCGGGGCGCGCACGCCAGCAGGACGTGGTTGGTCCTGATGTCGTCGTGCCGCGGCGCGCTGACCAGGTCCAGGCCGTGCGCGACGCCCTGGCTGAGGGCGTGCTCGACGGCGACGTCGCCGGTCACGTGGTGCAGCGCCGGGACGCACACCCTGGTCCAGACCTCGGCCACGCCGTGGTCGTCCATCAGCTCCCGGACGGTGCGCGCGACCGTGCCGGTGTCGAGCGACCGGGCCGCCTCCAGTAGCCGTTGCATACCCTTCTGTTCGTCGCGGCGGCCCCGCTTGGATGCGCTCTCATGCGGATTGCCTGCGCACGAGCGTGGTCGGCAGCACCGGCGACGGCTCCGGGTTGTCGGCGTTCATCAGCGCCAGCAGCTGCCGCGCCGCGGCCGCGCCGATCTCCTCGACCGGCTGCTTGATCGTGGTGAGCGGCGGCTGCGTGAACGCCGCGAGGGGCAGGTCGTCGAAGCCGATGACGGCGACGTCCTCCGGCACCCGGCGACCGGCCTGGCGCAGCGCGTGCAGCGCCCCGACGGCCATCAGGTCCGACGCGGCGAACACCGCGTCGAGGGTGGGCCGGTGGTCGAGCAGCCTGGTCATGGCGTGGACGCCGGCCGGCCTGGTGAAGTCGCCGTACGCGATCGGCCCCGGCTCCAGGCCGGCCCGCTCCAGGCCTTCGCGGAATCCGGCGAGCCGGTCGACGCCGGCGGACACGTCCGGCGGCCCGGCGATCGTGACGATCCGCTTCCGCCCGGTGCGCGCCAGGTGCTCCACGGCCTGCCGGGCGCCGCCCTTGTTGTCGGCGTCGACGTACGGCAGCGTGCTGGTCTGCAGCGGGCGGCCGATGAGCGTGACCGGCACGCCGAGCGCGGGCAGCGTCACGACCAGGGGGTGGCTGCTGCGGCAGTAGATCAGCAGGACCCCGTCGATGTGGCCGCTGCTGAGGTACCGCTGCAGCGACGCCGGTCGTTCGCCCGCGGCGAGCAGCATGGGCATGTCGCGCTCGGCGAACGCGGCACTGGCGCCCGCGAGCACGCGGGAGTAGAACGGATCGGCGAACAGTCGTGCGTTGGGCTCGCAGACCACGGCGGCGACCGAGCGGGGGCGGCGGTCGACGGCGCGGGCGGCGCGCTGCCTGACGTAGCCGAGCCGGTCGACGGCGTCACGGACCTGCTGTCGGGCGGTGGGGCTGACTCGGGCGGAGCCGTTGAGCACGCGGGAGGCGGTGGCGGAAGAAACACCGGCAAGCGCGGCGACATGGGCGAGGGTGGGGTGTTCGGCAGCGGCGGTAATCGACATCGCGACCTCCTCGGATAGCAAGGCGTCGATTTTGGGAGCGCTTCCATGCCGAGCGTCGTACACGGTTTCCGCACTGTCAACACGAGATTGCCGCCAGGTTTCACTACCGGGGTTTCGACTGTAAATTTCACCGGGTTTTCACGCGCGGACGGCCGGGGTGCTCCTCGGGGCGTCGCGGGGGGTTCTGGCGTGACCTGCGTGGATCTCCTAGCCTGCTTGGCATCAACCCCCCCCTCAGTCAGGAGATCTGCGATGCGTGACTGGATCGCCGTCATCATTGCCGTCCTGGGCGTCCTGCTGGTCCTTGCGGGCGCGACCCTGATTCTGCTCCGTGCGCTGCCTGCTCGCCCTGCCCCCGCTGCCGGTCCGTCTCCTTCCGCTCTGTCTTCGGATGGATCGGACACTTCGGATTTGTCGCCCGCGGTGCCGGTCGGTGCCCGGATCTCGAGTGCCTGGAAGGAGCCGACCGCGGCGGACCGGCTGATCTTCTGGGGCGTCATCCTGCTGGTGCTCGCGGCCATCGCGGCCGGCGCGATCACGTTCAACCTCGGCGCGGCGGGTGGCGCCACGCCTGCCACCCGCTAGGTCTTGTGCCCCCAGCGATTTTGTGTCGGACCGGGAGACTATTCTGCCTCGGAGGTGACGTGTTGATCGCGCCGTCGATCGTCAGGCCACCTCGCGGAGCTGGCTCGCCAGCGGGTTCAACAGCCTCAGGAGGCCTTTCGTGACCACCGTTGCACCAAAGCCGATCGTCACCAGGCCTTGGCCGGTGCACAAGCCGGTCAAGGGCTCGGCGTTCGCTCGGCTGTTGCGCACGACGGACGCCAAGCAGATCGGCTTGATGTATCTGACCACGTCGTTCGTGTTCTTCATGATCGGCGGGTTCATGGCGCTGCTGATGCGCGCCGAGCTGGCCCGGCCGGGGCTGCAGTTCCTCTCCCCGGAGCAGTACAACCAGCTGTTCACGATGCACGGCACGATCATGCTGCTGTTCTTCGCGACGCCGATCGTGTTCGCCTTCGCGAACTACATCACGCCGCTGCAGATCGGCGCGCCCGACGTCTCGTTCCCGCGGCTCAACTCGTTCGCCTACTGGCTCTACGCGTTCGGTGGGTCGATCACGCTGATCGGCTTCATCACGCCGGGCGGCGCCGCGGACTTCGGCTGGTTCGCCTACGCGCCGCTCAACAGCATCATCCACTCGCCCGGCGTCGGCGCCGACCTGTGGATCGTCGGCCTGGTCCTCTCCGGCCTCGGCACCATCCTCGGCGCCGTCAACATGATCACGACGATCCTGACGCTGCGCGCGCCCGGCATGACCATGTTCCGCATGCCGATGTTCACGTGGAACATCCTGGTCACCAGCGTTCTGGTCATCATGGTCTTCCCGATCCTGGCCGCCGCGCTGCTCGCCCTGGAGGCCGACCGCCGCCTCGGTGCCCACGTCTACGACGCGGAGACCGGCGGCGCGATGCTCTGGCAGCACCTGTTCTGGTTCTTCGGCCACCCCGAGGTCTACATCGTGGCGCTGCCGTTCTTCGGCATCATCACGGAGGTCATTCCGGTCTTCAGCCGCAAGCCCGTCTTCGGCTACAAGGGTCTCGTCGGCGCGACCATCTCGATCGGTGCCCTGTCGATGAGCGTGTGGGCCCACCACATGTTCGCGACCGGCCAGGTGCTCATGCCGTTCTTCTCGTTCCTGAGCTTCGTCATCGCCGTCCCGACCGGCATGAAGTTCTTCAACTGGATCGGCACCATGTGGCGGGGCCAGATCACCTTCGAGACACCGATGCTCTTCGCCATCGGCTTCCTGGTGACCTTCCTCTTCGGTGGCCTCTCCGGCGTCCTGCTCGCGAGCCCGCCGATCGACTTCCACGTCTCCGACACGTACTTCGTGGTCGCCCACTTCCACTATGTGCTCTTCGGCACCATCGTGTTCGCCGTCTACGCCGGCGTCTACTTCTGGTTCCCGAAGATGACCGGCCGGATGCTCGACGACCGCCTCGGCAAGGTGCACTTCTGGCTCACCACGATCGGCTTCCACACCACGTTCCTGGTGCAGCACTGGCTCGGCACGCAGGGCATGCCCCGCCGCTACGCCGACTACCTCGAGACCGACGGCTTCACCACCCTCAACACGGTCTCGACCATCGGCTCTTTCATCACCGGACTCTCCACGCTGCCCTTCCTCTGGAACGTGTGGAAGTCCTACAAGACCGGCCGCGTCGTCGAGGTCAACGACCCGTGGGGCCACGGCATGTCCCTCGAGTGGGCCACCTCCTGCCCGCCCCCGCTGCGCAACTTCGACAGCATGCCGCGCATCCGCTCGGAGCGCCCGGCCTTCGACGCCCGCTTCCCGGCCCACGCCCCAGGCCACTCCCTGGACGCCCCACCCACCGGCGGCGCCCGCCCCCTCAGCCACGAGGCCGACGGCGGCGCCACCTATGAGGAACAGCACTGACGCGCGTTCCTTCCTAGCTCCACCAGGACGCAGCCCTGGCCCGCCCCGCCTCCTCCCGGAGGCCCGCGGCCGGGGCTGCTCCCTTTCCACCTCCAACCGACCGCTTCTCGCCAGTCGTGCCGTGCGGGTTCCTGGTCTGCCTCATGCCTGCTTGCACTTCGCGTGATGTCCGCTCCGCTTCGCGGTGGTGTCGGCTTCCGGGCCAGGCCGGCTCCCCTCCACTTGGGCCGGTCCTCGAGCCGGCTTGCGCGCTGCGGCGGTGCCCGCTCCGCTTTGGTGGCGTTCGCTCACGCCAACTCCGGCTTCTGCGCCGCCCGGCTTCTGCGCCGCCCGGCTTCTGCGCCGCCCGGCTTCTGCGCCGCCCGGCTTCTGCGCCGCCCGGCTTCTGCGCCGCCCGGCTTCTGCGCCGCGCTGTCAGCGGCGGTTGCATGTGCCTCCTGGCGGTGGCCGGGTTCCAGTGCCAAGGACCGGGTGCGCGCATTGATGACACATGCTGGCCTCCGCGCCGCTGCGTGCCGGTTCCTGCGCCGGCCCTGGCTTCCGAGCCGCGTCAGGTCTCGAGCTGGCCTGCGCTCTGCGGTGGCGTTCGCGCCGCTTCGGTGCCTGCTCGCGTCGACTTCGGCCTCCGTGCAGCCTGGCTACTGCGCCGTGGTGGCTCCTGCTTCGCGCTGTCATCGGCGGTGTACGGGCTCCCTGATGGCGGGCGGGTTCCAGGGCAAGGGGTCAGTTCGCGCGTCGACGACAGGCACCGGCTTCCGCGCAGGCTCCTGCTCCGGCGCCGGCTCCGAGCCGTGCTAGCTCTCGAGCCGGCGTCCGCTCTGCGGTGGTGTTCGCGCTGCTTCGGTGCCGGCTCACGTCGACTTCGGCTTCCGTGCAGCCTGGCTGCTGTCGACGGCGGCTGAAAGTGACCCCTGGCCGTGGGCGGGTTCCGGGGCCAGAGGGCGGTTTCACGCGTCAACGACGTGCACCGCTTCCGCGTCGCTCCGCGCTGGATCCTGCTCCGGGGCGGCTTGGGCTCTGTGGTGTCCGCTTCGTTTCGGCTCACGCTTCGTGGTGCTTCGGCTTCGTGCCGCTATGTCGGCGGGCGCTCCGTGGCGGTGTCTGGGTGGTGGTGTCCGAGAGCTCCACTCGCGATTGCGCTGGGGGCCTGCTGTGTCGTCCTGTGTCGCTGGGGTTGTGGGCGACGGGATGTGGACCGGCCGGTGTCATCTCTCGATCACGGCGGCGTCGTGGGGTCGATCGGTGGGACGGCGGACAGGGTGCCGCTCGAGTGTGGGGTGGTGGGACGGCCGCGTGGGGGTCGGCGCCGGGCGGGGCGGTTCGAGTCTTGGCGGGACTCAGGCAGCCGTCGAGCGCTCGGGGGCGCCGTGATCAGTGATCGAGGGGTGGTTCCGGTTGTCATGGTGACCGGAAGTATCAGTCGATCATGGGTGGCGGGGAGTCGTCCTACCAATCCGTAGCGGGACGGTTGCCGTGGGTGGGTGACGGGGCGTAGTGAACGGTGGGCGGGGTGAGGCGCTGCGGGAAGGGGGTTGCGGAGCGCTCAGCAGGCCGCTGCGGGGCGTAAACCGGCGACCGCAGAGGCGGGGGAGGAGACAGCGCGGACCTTGGACGTGCGGGGTCCAAGGTCCGGGTCGCGTTGCCCTGGTGGTGTCAGGCGGGCTGGGTGACGCCGCGCTCGCGGGGCTGGGGAAGCCGGCCGGAGACAGTGCCCGGCGGGATCGGGACCCCGAGGATGTCGCTGACCCCGACCACCGCGAACAGCCGCGCGATGAACGGGTTTGGTCGGCGAATGTGCAGCTTGACGCCCATGCTGTGGCAGATGCGCTTGGCGACCACGAGGGTGCCGATGCCGGTGGAGTCGAGGAACGTGACGCCGGCGAGGTCGATGACGAGCGTGTCGATGTTGCCGTCGAGCACTGAACTCACCGCTGTGCGAAGCTCCTGAGCGGTCTCATAGTCGATTTCGCCGCTCAAGGTCAGCAGTGCTTCGCGCTGATCCGAGGGGCGAGTTTCGATCGACAACTTCACGTGACCCTCCTGGTGCTGAGTCGTCCACCATGGACGACCCTTCGAGGTCCCGCAAGCGTAGCGAAGTCTTCCCTGTTTCGCCACGCTCCGTGTAGGTGGTCCTTACGTTGTGAGGTGAGAATTCTTCACGTCGGGTGCGGAACCGCTTGCCGGGATGACGGTACACGTCGGTTGTTACACGGCAAGTCCAGTCGTGTGCCATCCACCGGATGGTCAGCTTGCCGATACGACCGGTTCACCCACAAGGGTCACCCCAGCGGTGCGCAGCTCAGCAAGGGCGGCGTCCACCGTGGGCCGGGCGACGCCCGCGGTGAGGTCCAGCAGCACAGATGTAACAAAGCCTTCGCGTTGCGCATCGATGGCAGTCGCTCGCACGCAGTGGTCGGTGGCGATGCCGACCACGTCGACCTCGGAGACCGATCGGGCGCGGAGCCAGGACGCGAGGTCGACGCCGGACGATGATCCCTGGAAGCCGGAGTACGCCGCCGAGTACTCGCCCTTGGTGAACACGGCCTCGACGCGGGACACGTCCAGTGACGGGTGGAAGTCGACGCCGCCGGTGCCGACGACGCAGTGCACGGGCCACGTCGACACGTAGTCCGGCGGGTCGCCGAAGTGCCCGGCGGGGCTGATGTGGTGGTCCTGGGTGGCAACCACGTGGTCCCAGGCGCCGCCGGCCACGGCTGCGGAGATCGCGGCCGCGACGCCGGCGCCGCCGCCGACGGCGAGCGAGCCGCCCTCGCAGAAGTCGTTCTGCACGTCAACGATGATCAAGGCGCGAGTCACAGGGAGCCCCCAAGCATCTGGACGGGAACCGCCGGGTCGCCGGCGGACAGCTTCAGCCCCTCCCAGGGGATCGAGATGAGGCACTGGCGCAGGTGCTCGCGGGAGGCGGCGAGGTCGGGCAGGTCGGGCACCAGCTCGCCGCCGCGGACGAAGGCCCGCTGCAGGAGCCGGTCGTTGGGTTCGGCGGTGGGCGTGCCCATCGACACGACGACCTCCTCGGTCGCGGTGCCGGTCGGCTTGTGCCGGCGGACGGCGGTCTTGCGGCCGCCGACCGTGCCCTTGTTCTCCGAGCGCTTGACCACCGGGCGGCCGTCGACCTCGACCAGCTTGTAGACCAGGCCGGCGGTCGGGGCGCCGGAGCCGACGACGACGGCCGTGCCCGCGCCGTACGCGTCGACGGGCTCTGCCGCGAGGGCCGCGATCGCATACTCGTCGAGGTCGCCGGAGACGATGATCTGGGTCTCGGTCGCGCCGAGGGAGTCCAGGAGCGCGCGGGAGTGCGCGGCGAGGACGGACAGGTCGCCGGAGTCGATGCGCACGGCCCGCAGGTCGGGGCCCGCGACCTCGATGGCGTTGCGGATGCCCTGGGCGATGTCGTACGTGTCGACGAGCAGCGTCGTCTGCTTGCCGAGCGTCGCGACCTGGGAGGCGAACGCGGCCTGCTCGGTGTCGTGCAGCAGCGTGAAGGCGTGCGCGGCGGTGCCGGTCGTCGGGATGCCGTAGCGCCGGCCGGCCTCGAGGTTGGAGGTGTACGCGAACCCGGCCAGATAAGCGGCTCGCGCCGCGGCCACCGCGGCCTCCTCGTGCGTGCGCCGGGAGCCCATCTCGATCACGGAGCGGCCGCGGGCGGCGGTGACCATGCGCGCGGCGCCGGCCGCGATCGCGCTGTCGTGGTTGAGGACCGACAGGATCAGCGTCTCCAGCACGACGCACTCGGCGAACGTGCCGCTGACCGTGAGGATCGGCGAGCCGGGGAAGAACAGCTCGCCCTCGGCATAGCCGTCGATGTCGCCGGTGAACCGGTAGGCCGCCAGCCACTCGGCGGTCTCGGTGGAGACGATCCCGCAGGACAGCAGGAACTCGACGTCGGCGGGGTCGAAGCGGAAGTCCTGCACATGGGCGAGCAGGCGCCCGATACCGGCCACGACACCGTACCGCCGCCCGGTCGGGAGGCGGCGGGCGAACACCTCGAAGACGCAGCGGCGCGACGCGGTCCCGTCGCGCAGCGCCGCCGACAGCATCGTCAGCTCGTAGTGGTCGGTCAGCAGCGCGCTTGTCGTCACGCCACCAAGACTATTCACTCCTCGGGTGGCAGCGAGCGCAGGGCGGCGGCCAGTTCTGCGCGCCCCGTCACACCGAGCTTGGCGTAGACGCGCATGAGGTGGTTGTCGACGGTGCGGGAGGACAGGTACAGCTGGTCCGCGATCTCCTTCGACGGCACACCGGCGGCGGCGAGCCGGGCGATCTGCCGCTCGCGGCCGGTGAGCATGGGCTGCGGCACGACCAGCGCCGGCGTGGCCGCGGCCGGGCAGAGGACCCGCAGCTCTGCGAGGCGCTGCGCGGCCCGTGGCGTCTGCGGCGACCGGATGCTCCGCAGCAGGGTGACCGCACCGGCGGCGGCCTCCGCGGCGTACAGATTGAGTTCCTGGTCGGCGAACTCCTCGGCGACCGCGAGGAGGCTGCCGCCGTCCTCGCCGGCCATCGCCCGCACGTGCCAGGCCATCGAGGGGGCGATGCGGCCCTCGACGGTGTGCGACAGCGCGTCGAGCCGGTCGGTGACCTCGCGGGCGAAGCCGAGCCGGCCCAGGTGGTACAGCGCGGACATCTCGTGCGCGGCGAACCCGTCGCCGCGGGTGCGGGCCGCGAGCAGCCGCAGGACCTCGGCGGCGGTCGGCACGTCACCGGAGGCGACCGCGACCCATGCCCTGGCCTCCTCGAGCCACGGGTACAGCACCTCCATCGAGCGGTAGTGCGACGCCTCGGCGATCGCGAACGCCTCCGCGGCGCCGGCCGCGTCCCCGGTGAGGGCGGCGACGTGCGCCCGCTCGGCGTGGGCGAGCGCGACGAAGACCTTGCCGGTGGCCAGGGCCGCGCAGGCCTGCGACGCGGCCCGGGCCGCCTCGGTGAGCCGGCCGCGGAGGCGGGCCGCCTGGGCCCGGACGATCTGCAGGTAGCCGGAGCCCATGTTGAAGTTGCCGGCGTCGGCCATGCCGGCGAACTCGGCGGCGACGATCGCGTCGACGGCCTCCAGGTCGGCGGCGAGGATCATGGCGGTGCCGCGGGAGAGCTCGATGCCGAGCTGGAAGTACGGCAGCTCGACCCGCCACTGCGCCGCCTCGGCGTCGACCGCCGCGAGGGCCTTGACGGTCTGCACCGGTGTGCCGCGCATGGCCTGCAGCTGGGCCATGTTGCTGCGGGCGAGGGCCCGCGGGCCGGGGGCGCTGGCCGCGCTGTCGAGGACCTGGCGGGCGAGGGTGAGTGCCTGGGCGTTGTCGCCCCGGTGCAGCCGCATCGTCGACTCCACGGCCAGCACCAGGGAGCGTTCGCGCAGGTCGCTCAGCTCGTGCGCCTTGCGGTCGATGTCGTCGACGGTGTCCGGGTCGCCGAGACCCCACTGGGCGGTGATGTGCCGGATGGCGAGCCACCGGCTGCGCTGGGACTCCTCGACGGTCTGGTCCTGGTTGGCGTCGAGGATCGCGACGGCTTCCTCGGGCATGTTGACGAACATCAGGATCGTCGCGAGGGTCTCCGCGGCGTCGAACCCGCCGCCGGCCGCGAGGGCGGCCTTGCCCAGCCGCATCGCCAGGGCCATGTCATAGGTGGCGAACGCGAGCCGGCACGCCATGAGCAGCTGCTGGGGGTCGCGGGCGGTGTCGCTGTCCAGCCGCCAGACGGCGACGCGGAGCAGGTCGTCGCGGCGCCGGGCGCCGCTGTCCTCCACCAGGCCGGCCAGGTCGGCGAGCAGCCGGCGGACCCGGGTCACGGGGCAGCGGCGGCGCACGACCTCGCCGTACAGGGGATGCGCGAGGCGGACCGTGGTGCGGCGGTCCTCGACGACGACGCGGATCAGCTGCCGCTCCTCGGCGGTCTCCACGGTGTTCAGGTCGGTGGCGTTGACCAGCAGCGGCAGCCCGATCGGCTCGCCGAACGCGACCAGCTCCAGCACCGCCCGCTCCTGCGGGGTGAGCTTGCCGATGCGGGCGTCCACCACCTCGGTCAGCGTGGGGGCGAGGTCGACCTTGCCCGTCCAGCGCTGCATCCCGTAGCTCTCGATGATCTCGCCGCTGGCGTGCGCGGCGATGACCAGCTCGCGCAGCAGCAGCGCGTTGCCCTGCGACAGCTGCTGGAGCCGGTCGACGGAGGCCGAGTCGACCGGGCCGCCGAGCACCTGCTGGAGCAGGTCGGAGGTCTCCTGCAGGGTCAGCGGGGTCAGCTCGATCCGCTCGACCAGGTCGTCCTTCCACAGGGCGCTGATCGGGTCGTGCACGGGCTCGCCGGTGCGCACGGTGCCGATCACCGTCGCGTTCTCGGACCTGGCGACGTAGTACACGAGCGCGGCCGACAACGGGTCGAGCAGGTGGGCGTCGTCGATGGCGACGACGATCGGCCGGCCGGCCGCCTGCCGGTGCAGCGCGTCGACGGCCCAGCGGAGCAGGCCGGCCGGCGAGCCGCCAGAGGGCTGGTCCGGTGGCAGCACCTGGGCCAGGCCGCCCAGCGGTAGGCCCGCCGTCGCCGCGTTGGCGGTCGCCGTCCAGACGGCGAGTCTGTCCTGGTCGAGGGCGTTGACACCCTCGCGCAGCAATCGGCTCTTGCCGATGCCTGGCGGGCCGCCCAGAATTAATCCGCGACCGGTTGAGCCGGTGGCTGCCTCGGCGAGGCGGACCAGTTCAGCGTTTCGACCGACAAAGCTCCAGGGGGGCACCGTCGCAGCATATCGATAGGTCGATTACTGCGCGTACCCGCCGATGTTTGAACTTGAGTAGTGCGTTTGGTCTCAGTTGAGTAGCTCGAGTACTGCCTCCGTAAGTGGCTGTTCACGTAGCGTTCCGATGCTTACCGGCCGTGCACGAGGAGGTCGCACATGGGGTCTGGGGTCATGCAGGCGCCGCTGATCGATCTGACAGTCACGCCGCCCGGGGGGCCGGTGTCCGCCATGCCGGTCCGCGGCAGCAGAAGTCACCGGCAGTCCGAGCCACGTCAGGCGGCGGGCTCCGGCAGCTTCGCAGTGATCGCCGGCTCGCCCCGCAGCGGCAAGACCGCCCTGCTCAATGCCTTGATCCGGCGCGCCGAGCCGGCTCCGGCGGGCGACGCCTGGCTGGTCTTCCGGCACGGCGACAAGGCCGAGACCCGCGTGTTCGTCCCGGGTCACCGCGAGGCGCGTGCCGCCCTGGTCCCCGGCCAGCGCGACCCGCGGCCCGGCCCGACGCGGCCCGCCCGCCGCATCGAGATCAACCACTCCTCGAGCCTGCTCAAGCGCGTCGCGCTGGTCGACACGCCCGGCAGCGGGGGCCTGGATGCCGCCAACGCCGAGATCGTGCTCGACGCCGCCCAGCGAGGCCTCGGGCTGCTGTTCGTCGTCGACGCCGCGGCCCCGCTCGCCCGCGCCGACCTGGACCTGCTCGCCGCCGCCGCGGACCGGGCCGGCCGGATCGCGTTCGTGCTCACCCGCATCGACCAGCACGACGCCTGGCCCGAGATGCTGGTCGCCAATCGGGCACTGCTCGCCTCCCGCGGCCAGCGCCTGGCGTCCGCACCCTGGTTCCCGGTGTCGCTGGACCCGGAGGCCGTCTTCGGCGTCGCCGAGCTGCGCCACGAGCTGGAGACCTGGGGCGAGGTGCGGCCCGCGCCGGTCGGCGTCGCCGCCGCGACCGTCTCCCGCGCCGGCGACGAGTGGCAGGAGCTGCTCGACCGCGAGATCGCCAACCGGCGGGTCGCCGCCGTGCAGCGCGTCTCCATCGACCTGGCGACCATCCACGTGCGGTGCGTGCAGGAGCTCGGCTCCGGCAAGGGCTGCCCGGAGCTGCCGTACGTGCTCGACCGCGAGCTGCACGCGCTGTCCGTGCGCACCACCCGCCAGCTGCGCGACGACACGCGCGAGGTGATCGCCGCGGTCTTCACCGAGCTGCTGGACACCGCGCCCGACGAGGTCGTCCTGGCCAGGATCGCCGCCGCGGCCCGCCGGGCGGTCGACTCCCTGCGCGACGACGGGCGCGACCGCGACCACGCGCTGCTGCTCACCGCCACCTCGGCAGTGGCCTCGATGGCCGGCGCGGCCGCGGTGGACAACCTCTGCGCCGTCGGCGGCGGCGAGCCGGCCGGCCAGGTGCTGCCGTCGCTGGGCGTCGCGCTCAACGCCAGCTGCTACGCGCTGTGGCAGCCGAAGAGCGCGCCGGGCGGGCCGCCGAAGCACGCGGACAAGAAGGACTGCCGGCGCTGGCTGCAGCACGCGCTGCGCGAGATCGAGGTCGAGATGGGTCACGAGCTGGGCGAGCGCTACACGGCACTGCGTCAGGCACTGGCCGCCATCGGTGGGGATGCGGTCGACCATGGCGTGCTGCTCGCTTGATGGCACCATGTTGGTATGGCGGCGCCGCAGGTCGTACCGATCGAAGAGACCCGTCTCGAGGCTGATGAGGTGCCCGAGACCGACCGTCCGTGGGTGACCGTGGTCTGGAACGATCCGGTCAACCTCATGAGCTACGTGACATGGGTCCTGCAGAAACTGTTCGGATTCAGCCGGGAGAAGGCCGAGCGACTGATGCTCGACGTGCACCAAAAGGGCAAGGCGATCGTGTCCAGCGGGCCACGCGAGAAGATGGAGTACGACGCTTCCAGGCTGCAGGCCTACGGGCTGTGGGCGACGGTGGACAAGTCGTGACAGGTCCGGAGCGCAGCGCTGGAGCCGGGCACCGGGGGCACAGCGTCAGGTCGGGCCGCCGCCGGAGCGCAGCGGAGGTGGCGGCATGACGATGTTCGTTCGCAACGGGACCGTGTGCATCGCCCGGTTCGGCCCTGCCGAGGCCGCGGTGCTCAACGAGGTCATGCTCGAGGTCATCACGCTGCTGTCGGAGGGGTTCGACCGCGCCGACCCGGTGATCGCGCGGCTCTTCCCCGACATGTACCGCGACGACGCCGCCGCCTCGGAGGAGCTGCGCCGCTACCTGGAGGACGACCTCCGCTCGGCGAAGCTGGAGCAGGCGGCGCTGCTGCTGGACGTGCTGCCGGTGGAGGGCGGCGAGGTCGCACTCGACGAGGAGCAGGCCGAGGCGTGGCTGCGCGCGCTGACCGACGTCCGCCTGACGCTGGGCTCCCGGCTCGGGATCGACGACGACGACGTCGACGTCGAGGCGGAGCTCGACGAGGCGATCCTGAAGGACCCCACCTCCACGAGGGTCGGGCAGCTGTCGGTGTACCAGTACCTGACCTACCTCCAGGAGAGCCTCGTCGGCGCGCTGATGGCGTAGCGGCCCGGGCGGAGCGCGGCGCTGGTGGCGTGAGCGCGGTCACGAGCGAGTTGCCTTCAGGTTTCGGTAGGCTGTGGGGCGTGCTGACCATCGACGCCGCGATCCTCGACGCGATCGTTGCGCACGCCCGCCGGGACCACCCCGACGAGGCGTGCGGGATCGTCGCGGGTCCGGCCGGCTCGGACACTCCGGTCCGGCACGTGCCGATGGAGAATGCCGCCCGCTCCATGACGTTCTACGAGTTCGACTCGAAGGAGCAGCTGCGGCTGTGGCGCGAGATGGACGACGCGGACGAGGAGCCGGTGGTCGTCTACCACTCGCACACCGCCACCGAGGCCTACCCGTCGCGGACGGACGTGTCGTTCGCGGGTGAGCCGAATGCGCACTATCTGCTGGTTTCGACCCGCGACCCGGAGCAGACCGAGATCAGGTCGTTCCGCATCGTGGACGGAGCCGTCGCCGAAGAGCCGGTTCAGGTAGTTAATGCAGTCGTGGACTCACACGCCGTCCAGTCATATCTCTTCGGGCAGAGCCCGACGACCGTCGACTACGAGTGTCGCGCAGGCAGCTGATCGCCGCCTGTCGTCGCACCATGTCCAGTCGTCCAGTTCACCGCTCGTACACAAGAGGAAATGATCATGGCTATCGAGGTTCGCATCCCGACCATCCTGCGCAGCTACACCGGCGGTGCCAAGACCGTCGAGGGCGCCGGTGACACCATCGCCGACCTGCTCGCCGACCTGGACAGCCGGCACTCGGGCATCAAGGCCCGCCTGCTGACCCCGGAGGGCGGCCTGCACCGCTTCGTCAACGTCTATGTCAACGACGAGGACGTCCGCTTCCTGGGCGCGCTCGACGCGAAGCTCAACGACGGCGACTCGGTGACGATCCTGCCCGCCGTGGCGGGTGGCGCGTTCGCGTTCGCGGCCGCCCACGCCCTGCGGGGCTGATCTGTCGTGGCGCGCTACGAGTCGGTGCTCGAGGCGTGCGGAAACACGCCGCTCATCGGGTTGCCCAGGCTGTCGCCGAGCCCGGAGGTCCGCCTCTGGGCCAAGCTCGAGGACCGCAACCCGACGGGCAGCGTGAAGGATCGGGTCGCGTTGTGGATGGTGAAGGCGGCCGAGGAAGCGGGCCGCCTCCGCCCCGGTGACACGATCATCGAGCCGACCAGCGGCAACACCGGCATCGCCCTGGCGATGGTGGCGAAGCTGCGCGGCTACCGCCTGGTCTGCGTCATGCCCGAGAACGTCTCGTCGGAGCGCACCGCGCTGCTGCGGATGTACGGCGCGGAGATCATCTTCTCCGAGGCCGCCGGCGGGTCCAACCGGGCCGTCGCGGTCGCGAAGGAGATCGCCGCGGAGCATCCCGACTGGGTGATGCTCTACCAGTACGGCAACGAGGCCAACGCCCGGGCGCACTACGAGACGACCGGTCCGGAGATCCTCCGGGACATGCCGACCATCACGCACTTCGTGGCCGGTCTCGGCACCACGGGCACGCTGATGGGCATCGGGCGCTACCTTCGCGAGAAGGTCGAGGACATCGAGATCATCGCCGCCGAGCCCCGCTACGGCGAGCTGGTCTACGGGCTGCGCAACCTCGACGAGGGCTACGTCCCGGAGCTGTACGACGCGACCGTCCTCACCAGGCGCTTCTCCGTCGGCACCCGCGACTCGGTGCTGCGGACCCGCCAGCTCGTCGAGGTCGAGGGCATGTTCGTGGGCTTCTCCGCCGGCGCGGTGCTGCACGCCGCCCTCGCGGTCGCCCACCAGGCGCTCAAGGCCGGCAAGCGGGCCGACGTGGTGTTCCTGGTCGCCGACGGCGGCTGGAAGTACCTGTCGACCGGCGCGTATGGCGGCACCCTCGCCGACGCCGAGTCGGCCCTCGACGGCCAGCTGTGGGCTTAGAGCGGCCTAGAGGCCCGTCACGATCCACCCGAGCAGCAGGCTCACCGAAGCGGCGCCGAGCAGAGCGAACGGCAGGCGCCGCTGGTGCACGCTGGCGAACGCGGCGATCGTGCACGCCAGGCCGACCAGCCCGATGACGATGACCGTCGGCGCGTACCAGCCCCGGGACGCGCTGACGAGTCCCACGAACGCCCGCAGCGCCACCGCCATGCCGCCGAGGCCGAGCAGCGCCGCCCAGCCGCAGACGGCGGCGAGGTGGCGCGGCTCCGGCGCCGGGTCGCGGTCCGTCGGCAGCCGGAAGGCGTCGGGAAGCTGCTGCCGCAGCCGCTTGGTCCTGGACACCTCGACGGTCACGTCCACTCCTGTTGCCCGGGGTCGTTTGGTGGCTTACGAATCCCAACGAGCCCGGGCGCCCGGCGTCACGCGACCCTGTCACGTTGGCGACATCTGCCGTCCGATCGTTCAGCCTTGCCTGCCAGTCCGGCGTAGGCTGCGCCACGTGACGGACTTGCCCATCGGCAGCAACCGGCCGGGCAACCCCCGCCGGTGCAGTCCGTCCGCGCCCGGTTGCTGTGCCGGTGCCGTCATCCGGCACCCCGGGTTGACGAACTATCCTCACCTGACCGGCGTGATCCACAGTGGCGCGCCCGCGTTGTTCTTAGGGGAAGCATGAGGCTCACCGTTCTCGGCTGCGCCGGCAGCTTCCCGGGACCCGAGGCGCCCTGCTCGGCGTATCTCGTCGAGGCGGACGGGTTCCGGCTGCTGGTGGACTTCGGCCCCGGGTCGATGTCGACGCTGCAACGGTTCTCCGGCCTCTACAACGTCGACGCCATCCTGCTCACGCACCTGCACTGCGACCACATGCTCGACGCGTGCTCCTACATAGTGGCCAGGCGCTACGCACCGTCCGGCCCGCTGCCGCCGCTGCCCGTCTACGCGCCGGTCGCCGCGCCCGAGCGCATCTCCGCCGCGTACGGCGGGGAGAACGAGCCGATGGCGATCAGCGACGTCTACACGTTCTACTCGCTGCAGCCGGGCAGCTTCCCGATCGGCCCGCTCCACGTCACCGTCGACCGGGTCAACCACCCGATAGAGACCTACGGCGTGCGCATCGAGCACGGGGGCCGGGTCATCACGTACTCCGCCGACACCGCCGCCTGCGACCAGCTGATCCGCCTCGCCCAGGGCGCGGACCTGTTCCTGTGCGAGGCGAGCTACCTCGACGGCGCCGACAACCCGCCGGACCTGCACCTCACCGGGCGCGAGGCGGCCGAGCACGCCACCAAGGCCGAGGTCGGCCGGCTGCTGCTGACGCACCTGGTGCCGGCGTGGGGGAGCGAGGCGCTGACCCTGGAGGCGGCGAAGGCCGCGTTCGACGGGCCGATCGACATCGTCCGGCCCGGCGCGAGGTACGACATTTAGGCAGCGTTCGCCGTTTGGTCAGTCGATGGTGGCCGCATGCACGGTCGCCGACCCCATGGTGACGGCATGCGGATCGCGATCGTCACCGAATCGTTCCCGCCCGATGTGAACGGCGTCGCCCACTCCGTCGTACGGGTCGCCGAACACCTCGTCGCGCGAGGCCACGAGCCCCTCGTGATCGCCCCTCAGCCCTCCTCCGGGGCGCGGTCGGTCACCGGCGCCTTCCCGTACGAGATCATCCGGGTCCCCTCGGTCGCCACCCCCGGCTACGGGACCTTCCGGCTCGGCCTGCCCAGCCGCCGGCTCGCCGCCGCGCTGCGGGCCCACCGCACCGACCTGGTCCACCTGGCCAGCCCGTTCGTGCTCGGCGCCCGCGGCATGACGGTCGCCGCGTCGCTCGGCCTGCCGACCGTCGCCGTGTACCAGACGGACGTCCCCGCCTACGCCCGCCTGTACTACCACTCCGGCCTCGGCGAGCAGGCCGCGTGGCGGTGGCTGCGCCGCATCCACAACGCCGCCGACCGGACCCTCGCACCGTCCACCGCCGCCGCCACGGCCCTGCACAGCCACGGCATCGAGCGGGTCTGGCTGTGGCGCCGCGGCGTCGACGCCGCCCGCTTCGACCCCGGCCGCCGCAGCGCCGCCCTCCGCCGGGCGCTGCTGGGCACCGACCGGTCCGTGCTCGTCGGCTACGTCGGCCGGCTCGCCGTGGAGAAGCGCGTCGACCTGCTCGCGCCGCTGAGCCGCATCCCCGGCGTCCGCGTCGTGGTCGTCGGCGACGGCCCCGCCCGCGCCGCCCTGGAGCGCGCCATGCCCGGCGCCGCCTTCCTCGGCGAGCGCCGCGGCGACCAGCTCGCCCGGCTCTACGCCAGCCTCGACGTGTTCGCCCACACCGGGCCCTTCGAGACGTTCGGCCAGACGGTCCAGGAAGCCCTTGCATCGGGTGTACCGGTGGTCGCCCCCGCCCAGGGCGGCCCGCTCGACCTCGTGGACGACGGCCGCACCGGGCTGCTGGTGCCGCCCTGCGACGCGCTGGCGTTGCGCGACGCGGTCACCGACCTGGTCGCCGACCCCGAGCGCCGGCAGGCGATGGGCCTCGCCGCCCGCGTCGCGGTCGCGGCCCGCAGCTGGTCGGCGGTCGGCGACGAGCTGATCCGGCACTACACCTCCGTCGTCCCGGTGACCGTGCCGGCGGTGTCCGCGTGAGGATCGTCCGCCTGGCGAACTTCGTCATGCCCCGGTCCGGCGGTCTCCGCACCGCCCTGCGCGCCCTCGGCGAGGGCTACGTCGCCGCGGGCCACGAGTCGATCCTGATCGTGCCCGGCGAGGAGCACTCCGACGTGTCCGACGCGCAGGGCCGGGTGATCACGCTGCCCGGCCCGGTCGTGCCCGGCACCGGCGGCTACCGGGTGCTCATCCACCGGCGTCGCCTCGCCAAGCTCCTCGACCGCCTCCAGCCCGACCGGCTGGAGGTCTCCGACCGGTTCACGCTGCGCTGGACCGGCCGCTGGGCCCGCGACCGGGGCATCCCCGCCGTCATGGTGTCGCACGAGAGCCTCGCCGGGCTGCTCAGCTTCGCCGGGCCGGTCGGGGCGGCCTGCGCTGACCTGCTCAACGCCCGCAGCCACCGCGCCTACGACCAGATCCTGTGCACCACCGCCTGGGCCGCGGCCGAGTTCGACCGGATCGGCGCCGGCAACCTCGTCCGCGTCCCGCTCGGCGTCGACCTCGGCCTGTTCCACCCCTCGCGGGCGTCGCCGGCCCTGCGCGCGCAGTTCGCGGCCCCCGGCCAGGTGCTGCTGGTGCACTGCGGCCGGCTCTCGACCGAGAAGCGCCCCGAACGCTCCGTCGAGGCCCTTGTCGCCCTTCGCGCCCAGGGCGTCGACGCGGTCCTGGTCGTCGCCGGCGACGGGCCGCTGCGCACCCGGCTGCAGGAGCTGGCCCAGGGGCACGCGGTGCACTTCATGCAGTTCGTCGCCGACCGCACCGCCGTCGCCTCGCTCCTCGCCACCGCCGACGTGGTCCTCGCCCCCGGCCCGATCGAGACGTTCGGCCTCGCCGCGCTGGAGGCCCTCGCCTGCGGGACGCCCGTCGTCGTGTCCTCGGCATCGGCCCTGCCCGAAGTCATCGGCGGTGCCGGAGCGGCCGTCCTGTCGGATTTCGCGGCCGGTGTACAGGAGGTGCTGGCCCGACCCGCGGACGAGCGCCGGCGGGCCGCCCGGGACCGCGCCGAGCGGTACTCCTGGCCGGCGGCCGTCGCCGGGTTCCTCGCCGTGCACGACGTCCCCGTCTCGGCGGGTGTGCCGTGACCGTCTTCGTCGCGCTCGGCGACTCCACCACCGTCGGCTTCGGGGACCGGATGCCCGACGGCTCCTGGCGCGGCTGGGCACCGATCCTCGCCGCCGCGCTCGGCGCCCGGCTGCACAACATCGCCCGCAGCGGCGCCCAGAGCGCCGACGTCGTCACCGAACAGCTGCCCCGCGCCCTCGAGCTGCGCCCCGACGTCGCCGCCGTCCTCGTCGGCACCAACGACACGCTGCGCAGCCCGTTCGACGCCGCGCGGGTCGCCCGCAACCTGGAGCGCACCGTCGCCGCCCTCCGCGCGACCGGCGCCGAGGTCCTCACCATCCGGCTGCCGGACCCGGGCCGCATGTTCGGGCTGCCCGGCCCCCTGGCCCGCCCGCTCGCCCGGCGGATGCGCGACCTGAACGCCGCCGCGGACCTCGTCGCCGCCCGGCACGCCACCGTGCACTTCGACGCCGCGGGCAACACCGACTCGTACGACCGCCGCATGTGGAGCGTCGACCGCCTCCACCCGAGCGAACGGGGGCACCGCTTCCTCGCCTGCTCGTTCTTCGACCTGCTCGCGGCCCGCCTCGGCGGCGGTATCGGCACCCGCCCCGACCCGGCGCCGAGCAGCCCGCCGCCGACCCGCACCGCGCAGGCGTGGTGGATGGCGACCCAGGGCACCCGCTGGATGATCCGCCGCTCGACGGACCTGCTGCCGGGCCTGTTCGGCCTGGCCGTCACGGAGCTGCTGGGCCGCGACACCGGCAACCTGTCCGCCGACCTCGCGCCCGAGCTCCCCCCGGGCCTGTCGCTGCCCGACCGGGTGGTTTGACTAGGCTGGACGCATGGCTCGTCCGGATGCTCGCGCAGCAGATCAACTTCGGCCCGTATCGATCACCCGCCAGTGGAGCATGCACCCGGAAGGGTCGGTGCTCATCGAGTTCGGCAACACCAGGGTGCTGTGCACGGCCAGCGTCACCGAAGGGGTGCCCCGCTGGCGGAAGGGTTCCGGGCTGGGCTGGCTCACCGCCGAGTACGCGATGCTGCCCCGCGCCACCACGACCCGCAACGACCGCGAGAGCGTCAAGGGCAAGATCGGCGGCCGTACCCACGAGATCTCCCGCCTCATCGGCCGCAGCCTCCGCGCCTGCATCGACCTCAAGGCCCTCGGCGAGAACTCGATCGTCCTCGACTGCGACGTCCTGCAGGCCGACGGCGGGACCCGCACCGCCGCCATCACCGGGGCCTACGTCGCCCTCGCCGACGCCGTCGCCTACCTGGCCGCCAACAAGAAGCTGGCCGGCAAGCCCGCGCAGGTCCTGCACCGCTCCGTCGCCGCCGTCAGCGTCGGCATCATCGCCGGCGAGCCGCGCCTCGACCTCTGCTACGAGGAGGACGTCATCGCCGACGTCGACATGAACGTCGTCTGCACCGGCGCCGGCGACTTCGTCGAGGTCCAGGGCACCGGCGAGCAGGCCGTGTTCTCGCGCGCCGAGCTCGACCTCCTCGTCGACCTGGGCGCCCTCGGCTGCGCGGAGCTCACCACCCTCCAGCAGAAGGCGATCGCCGGATGAAGCTGCTGCTCGCGACCCGCAACCAGAAGAAGCTCGTCGAGCTGCGCCGCGTCCTTGCCGAGGCCGCGCCGCACGTCTCGCTGGTCGGCCTCGACGACGTGCCCCCGTATCCGGAGTCCCCGGAGACCGGCCTCACCTTCGAGGAGAACGCCCTGCTCAAGGCCCGCGAGGCGGCCACCATCACCGGCCTGCCCAGCGTCGGCGACGACTCCGGCCTGGCCGTCGACGCCCTCAACGGCATGCCCGGCGTCTTCAGCGCCCGCTGGTCCGGCCTGCCCAGCGGCACCCCCGACCGCGACGGCGCCAACCTCCGCCTCGTCCTGGCCCAGGTCGCCGACGTCCCCGACGAGCACCTGGGCGGCGCCTTCGTCTGCGCCGCCGCCCTCGTCTGGCCCGACGGCCGCGAGCAGGTCTTCCGCGGCGAGATGCCCGGCCACCTGATCAGGTCCCCCCGCGGCGGCGGCGGCTTCGGCTACGACCCGATCTTCGTCGCCGCCGGCTACGAGCTGACCACCGCCGAGCTTCCCCCCGCCGAGAAGGACGCCATCAGCCACCGCGGCAAGGCCTTCCGCGCCCTGGCCGCCACCCTCTGACCCACCCGTCCTCACCCGCGTGAGCGGCAGGAACCCCCGGATGCTCCGGCACCCCAGCGTTTCCTGCCGCTCGACCTGAGGCGGAAGATCCTGCCGCGCTCGGTGGCCGGAGCGGACACATCGCGTCACGTGCCGCCCCGACCCGTGTCTGAGCGCGCCGCGGGCAGCGCCGGCGACGGCCGGAAGGTGCTCACACGTCAGGCCAGGGTGCCGACCTCCTGCTCGATGGCGGCGCGCAGGGCGGGGCCCGACACGGTCGCCCGCACCGCCTCCAGGACCGGGGCGAGGAACACGTCAGGGCCCGGCCCGCCGGCGTGCTCCTCGACCGCGGCCATCGCGATCCTGCCCGCCACCGACGGGGTGAGCGGAGCGCGCAGTTGCAGCCCCCGTACCGCGGACAGCAGCTCGACCGCGAGGATGCTGCACAGGTTGTCCAGGACGGTGCGGAGCTTGCGGGTCGCGGCCCAGCCCATCGAGACGTGGTCCTCCTGCATGCCCGACGTGGGCAGGGAGTCGACACTGGCCGGGGACGCGAGGCGCCGGTTCTCCGCGACGATGCCGGCCGCCGTGTACTGCGCGATCATCAGCCCCGAGTTGACCCCCGCGTCGGGCGTGAGGAACGGCGGCAGGTCACGCGACCGGCAGACGTCGAGCATGCGGTCGACGCGGCGTTCGGCGATCGCGCCCACCTCGGCCGCGGCGATCGCGAGGAAGTCGGCGGCGAACCCGAGCGGCGCCCCGTGGAAGTTGCCCGTCGACTCGACCCGGCCGTCGGTGAGGACGACGGGGTTGTCGACGATTGAGCGCAGCTCGCGGGCGGCGACCGTCGTCGCGAACTCGAGCGTGTCGCGGGCGGCGCCGGCGACCTGGGGCGCGCACCGCATCGAGTACGCGTCCTGCACGGCGTGCTCGTGGTCGTCGCGGTGCGAGTCCATGATCGGCGAGTCCTGCAGCAGGCGGTGCAGGTTGGCGGCGGAGGCGGCCTGCCCGGGGTGCGGGCGGATCGTGTGCAGCTCGGGCATGAACGGCCGGTCCGACCCCAGCATCGCCTCGATCGACAGCGCGGCGGTGACGTCGGCCATCGTGAACAGGTGGGCCGCGTCGGCGATCGCCATCAACAACATGCCGAGCATGCCGTCGGTGCCGTTGATCAGCGCCAGGCCCTCCTTCGACGACAGGGCGATCGGGCTGACCCCCGCGTCGGTGGCGCTGATCCTGGCGCCGTCCTTGGCGAGCACCCAGCCCTCGCCGATGAGCACGAGGGCGCAGTGCGCCAGGGGCGCGAGGTCCCCGGACGCGCCCAGCGAGCCGTGCTCCGGCACCCATGGCGTGATGTCCGCGTTCAGCAGGTCGACCAGGGCGGACGCGACCTCCGGCCGTACACCGGAACGCCCCATGGCGAGGGACCTGATGCGCAGCAGCATCATCGCCCGCACCACCTCCCGCGGCATGGGCGCGCCGATGCCGGCGGCGTGGGAGCGGATCAGGGCGTGCTGCAGCTCGGCGCGGCGCTCCGGCGCGATGAACGTGTTGGCGAGCGCGCCGAAGCCGGTCGAGACGCCGTACACCGGCCGGCCGTCACGCTCGATGGCGTCGACGATCGACCGGCTGGTGCGCATCGCGTCGAGCGCGTCCTGCGCGAGGGTCACCCGCGCGTTGCCCCGGGCGACCGCGATGAGGTCGGCGGGGGTGATGCCTGAAGCGGTGACGGTGATCAAACCAGCTCCCCATTGAGCATGACGGTGGATACGAGGGGCACACCCGGCCGGTACGCCAGGTGCAGGAACGACGGTGCGTCGAGGATCGCGAGGTCGCCGCGCGCGCCGACCCGCAGCTGCCCGACGTCGTCGCGGCGCAGTGCGGCGGCGCCGCCGGCGGTGGCCGCGAGGAGCGCTTCGGCCGGCGTCATCGCCATCTCCCGCACGGCCAGCGCCACGCAGAACGGCATCGACGTCGTGTACGACGAACCCGGGTTGCAGTCCGTGGCGAGCGCGACCGTCGCGCCGGCGTCGAGCAGCGCCCGCGCCGGCGGGTACGGCGACCGGGTCGAGAACTCCGCCCCCGGCAGCAGCGTCGCCACCGTCGCGGACCCGGCGAGCGCGTCGATGTCGTCGGGCGTGAGATGCGTGCAGTGGTCGGCGGACGCCGCCCCGAGCTCGACGGCCAGCCGCACCCCCGGCCCGGCGGTCAGCTGGTTGGCGTGGATCCTGGTGCCGAGCCCCGCGGCGGCGCCGACGGTCAGGATCGCACGGGAGTGGTCGGCGTCGAACGCCCCCCGCTCGCAGAACACGTCGACCCACCGCGCCCCGGCGCCCCTGGCGGCGCTCAGCATCGGACCGCACACGAGGCTCACGTAGTCGTCGGTCCGTCCCGCGTATTCGGCCGGCACCACGTGCGCCCCCAGGAACGTCGTCTCGGCGCTGAACTCCCGCGCGATCCGCAACGACCGCGCCTCGTCGGCGACCGTCAACCCGTACCCAGACTTGATCTCCATCGTGGTGGTGCCCTGCCGCAGCGCCTCCTGCCGCAGCCGCGCCACGTTGGTCCGCAGCTGCTCGTCACCGGCCGCCCTGGTCGCCCCGACCGTCGTGCGGATGCCGCCGCCCGTGTACGGCTCACCCGCCATCCTGGCGGCGAACTCCCCGGCCCGGTCACCGGCGAACACCAGGTGCGCGTGGCTGTCGACGAACCCGGGCACGACCGCACCCCCGCCCGCGTCCACCCGCCCGTCAGCCGGCGGCGCGTCGGCCGCCCGGCCGATCCACGCCACCTTGCGATCGTCGACCACGAGCGCCGCCTGCCGCCTGATCCCGAGCGGCCCCTCACCCTGCCCCGGCACACACGTGACCAGCTCACCGATGTTGGTGACGAGCATCGACCTCATCCCCGCCCCCCGATCCCCACGGCGCCGACACCCCGCACGGTGCGACGACCATCGCCCAGGCCACCGGCAGCGAGCGTCGCTCTCCCGCCTGCCCTGACCGGCGTGGTGGTTCGGGTTGGGTTGAGGCTGGTGGTGGGCGTCGCCTTGACCGCTGCCCGGACCGGCGTGGTGGTTCGGGTTGGGTTGAGGCTGGTGGTGGGCGTCGCCTTGACCGCTGCCCGGACCGGCGTGGCGGTTCGGGTTGGGTTGAGGCTGGTGGTGGGCGTCGCCTTGACCGCTGCCCCGACCGGCGTGGCGGTTCGGGCTGCGCTGAAACCGGCGGCGGGCGTCGCCCTCGTCGCTGGCGACCGCCGCCGTCGACCTACGCGGGTCACGGTTCCCCGCCCGGGGCGGTGCAGCGCCGGCCGCCCGCCGATCGAAGCGGATGCCGGCGCGCCGGCCAGTGCTGCGCCGACACCGGACGCGGCGGGGCGGGCGCCGTCACAGGCGATGACGCGGCCGTCGACGGCGGCAAGGCGGCTGTCGACGGCGACGTGGCGGCTGGCGGTGGCGGTGGCGGCGAAGATCACGGCAGCAGGTTCTCCGCTGTCGTCGCTGTGGGTGGCGATGATGGCGGGTGCGGATTCCATTGATGGCCGACGATAAGTGGTGTGGAGGGTGGCGCCGACGTCGGGGACGGCGGGGCAGGTGCTGCTGCGGACGACGACGCGGCTGGCGACGGCGATGTGGCGGCTGGCGGTGGCGGTCGCGGTGAGGCTCGCGGCGGCGGGTGCGCTGCTGTGGGTGGTGATGGTGGCGGGTGTGGGGGTCATCGCCGGCTGCCGGTGAGTGTGGTGTGGAGGGCGTCGGTCAGGGCGGCGCCGACGTCGGGGACGGTGAGGTGGGTCCCGTCGCGGACGATGACGCGGCCGTCGGTGACGACGTGGCGGACGTCGGCGGCGGTCGCGGCGAACACGACGGCGGCCGGATCGCAGCCGGCGGTGCGGGGAGAGGCCAGCGAGACCGTGACGAGGTCGGCGCGGGCGCCGGGGGTGATGGTGCCCGCGTCGGTCCAGCCGAGGGCGGCGTGACCGGTGGCGGTCGCGGCCGTGATCAGGTCGGCGCCGGTGAAGTGGCCGCGGTGCTCGGTGTGCAGGCGCTCGTGCATCTCGACGCCGCGCGCCTCCTCGAACGGGTCGATCACGGCGTGGCTGTCACTGCCGAGCGACAGCGGGCTGCCCGCGTCGGTCAGCGAGCGGGCGTGGCCGATGCCGTCGGCGAGGTCCCGCTCGGTGGTGGGGCAGAAGCACACCCCGGTGCCGGAGTCGCCCAGCTCGGTGCGGTCGGTGTCGGTGAGGTGGGTCGCGTGGACGGCGGTCACCCGCGGCCCGGTCAGCCCGCGGTCGGCGAGCAGCTCCGTGGGGGTGCGGCCGTGGACCGCCAGGCAGGCATCGTTCTCCGCGCGCTGCTCCGACAGGTGTACGTGCACCGGCACCCCCTCGGTGTGCCTGGCGAGCTCGGTGAGCGCCGCCGCCGGAACGGCCCGCACGCTGTGCGCCGCTGCGCCGATCTTCGCGTGCGGTCGTGCGGCGAGCCGGCCGACGCGGTCCGCCCAGCCGTCGACGCCGGTGTCGCCGAAGCGGCGCTGGACCCCTTCCAGCGGGCTGCCGTCGACGCTCGACGTCAGGTACAGCGTGTCCAGCAGCGTGATCCTGATGCCGGCGTCGGCGGCCGCGGCGATCAGGGCCTCGCCCATCGCGTTGGGCTCGTCATAGGGCGTGCCGCCGGGGCCGTGGTGCAGGTAGTGGAACTCGCCGACGCAGGTGATGCCGGCCAGGGCCATCTCGGCGTACACGGCCCGGGCGAGCCGGTGATAGGAGTCGGGGTCCAGCGCGGCGGCCACCGCGTACATCTGCTCGCGCCACGTCCAGAACGTGCCCCGCCCCCCGTGCGTCCGCCCGCGCAGCGCCCGGTGGAACGCGTGCGAGTGCGCGTTGGCGAACCCCGGCAGCGTCACCCCCGGCAACCAGACCACGTCGAGCCCTGCGGCCAGCGGCACGCCGGGGGTGACCGTGGTGAACCGCCCGTCGGCCACCTCGATCAGCACGTCGGCCGCGAGGCCGTCCGCGAGCCACGCCCACTCGCAGTGGAAGCGCGGCGGGGCGGTGGAAGGGGTCATCGGCACAGCCGGGCCAGGAGATCGGTGAGCTTCTCGACGCCGGCCGCGCAGTCCGCGTCCGTGGCCGACTCCTGCGGGGCGTGCGAGATGCCGGTGGGGTTGCGGACGAAGAGCATGGCGGTGTCGACGTGCTTCGACAGGACGCCCGCGTCGTGGCCGGCGGCGGTCGGCAGGACCGGGGCGCCGAGCTCCAGCGCCGCCAGGCGGCTGACGTCGCCGGCGAAGGCCACCTCCCCGGTCACCGACTCGGGGTGCAGGGCGACGTGGGTGCCGTCGTGCATGGCGCGCTCCTCGGCGCGCTGGCGGATCGCGTTGACGAGCCGGTCGAGGGTGTCGGTGTCGGCGGCGCGCGCGTCCAGCCACGCCGAGGCGCGGGCGGCGATCGCGTTGGTCGCGTTGGGCGCGACGTCCACCCGGCCGACCGTGGCGTGGGCGCCGTGCGCCCTGGCGGTCTCGTCGGCGGCGAGGACGGTGTGCGCGAGGGTGAGCATCGGGTCGTGCCGGTCGAGCATCCGGGTCGTGCCGGCGTGGTTGCCCTCGCCGGAGAAGTCGAGCCGGTAGCGCCCGTGGGGCCAGATCCCGCTCGCCACCCCGACCGGGGCTTCGAGCACGTCGAGGGCGCGGCCCTGCTCGACGTGCAGCTCGACGAAGGCGCCGATGCGGGCCAGCCGGTCGAGGTCGGGGCCGAGCGTGTCGACGTCGAGGCCGGCCTTGCCCATCGCCTCGGCCAGGTGGATCCCGTCGCGGTCCTGCAGCCGCAGCGCCTGCGCCGGGTCGAACGCGCCGGTGAGCAGGCGGGAGCCGAGGCACGGCACGCCGAAGCGGGCCCCCTCCTCCTCGGTGAAGACCACCACGGCCAGGGGGCGGGTGGGTGTGACGCCCCGCTCGCGGAGCCGGTCGACGGCGAGCAGCCCGGACACGACGCCGAGCGGCCCGTCATAGCCGCCGCCGTGCGGCACCGAGTCGAGGTGGCTGCCGGTGACGACGGCGCCTTCGCCGTCGGGGGCGCCCCACCAGGCCCACAGGTTGCCGTTGCGGTCGACCTCCACCTCCAGGTCGCGGTCGATCGCCTCCTCGATGAACCACTCCCGGCACACCATGTCGGCGTCCGTCCACGAGTGCCGCAGGTAGCCGCCGTCGCCGCCGGCCATGCCGATGGGGCTGAGCGAACCCCACAGCGCCGCGAACCGCTCACCGGTCATCGTCATGACGTCTCTCCCATCGGCACCCGCAGCCCCGTCTGCCCGGCGACCTCGGTGGCCTCGTCATAGCCGGCGTCGACGTGCCGGAGCACGCCCATCGCCGGATCGTTGGTCAGGACCCTGGCGAGCTTCTGCGCGGCGAGCTCCGTGCCGTCGGCGACGGAGACCTGCCCGGCGTGGATCGAGCGGCCGATCCCGACGCCGCCACCGTGGTGGATCGACACCCACGACGCGCCGGAGGCGGTGTTGACCAGCGCGTTGAGCAGGGGCCAGTCGGCGATCGCGTCGGAGCCGTCGCGCATCGACTCGGTCTCCCGGTAGGGCGAGGCGACGGAGCCGGTGTCGAGGTGGTCGCGGCCGATCACCAGCGGCGCCTCGACGGTGCCGTCGGCGACCATCTCGTTGAACCTCAGGCCGGCCTTGTCGCGCTCGCCCTGCCCGAGCCAGCAGATCCTGGCGGGCAGCCCCTGGAACGCGACCCGCTCGCCGGCCATGCGGATCCAGCGGTGCAGCGAGTCGTTGTCGGGAAAGAGGTCGAGCACGGCCCGGTCGGTGGCGGCGATGTCGGCCGGGTTGCCCGACAGGGCGGCCCAGCGGAACGGGCCCTTGCCCTCGCAGAACAGCGGCCGGATGTACGCCGGGACGAAGCCGGGGAACGCGAACGCCCGGTCGAAACCACCCAGCTGCGCCTCGCCGCGGATCGAGTTGCCGTAGTCGAAGACCTCGGCGCCCCGGTCGAGGAACCCGACCATCGCCTCGACGTGGCGGGCCATCGAGTGGCGGGCCCGCTCGGTGAACTCCTCGGGCTTCTTCGCCGCATAGTCGGCGGCGTCGCCGGGATCGACCCCGCTCGGCACGTAGGACAGCGGGTCGTGCGCGGAGGTCTGGTCGGTGACGATGTCGACCGGCACGCCCATGCGCAGCAGCTCGGGCAGCAGCAGCGCGGCGTTGCCGACGACGCCGACCGACAGCGCCCGCCGGGCGATCTGCGCCTCGACCGCGAGCCGCACCCCTTCTTCGAGCGAGTCGGCGATGACGTCGAGATAGCGGGTCGCGACCCGCCGCTCCAGACGCGTGCGGTCGACGTCGACGATCAGGCAGGCGCCACCATTCATCGTGACGGCGAGCGGCTGGGCGCCGCCCATGCCGCCGCAGCCCGCGGTGAGCGTCAGCGTGCCGGCGAGGGTGCCGCCGAAGCGCTTGGCCGCCACCGCCGCGAACGTCTCGTAGGTGCCCTGCAGGATGCCCTGGGTGCCGATGTAGATCCAGGAGCCGGCGGTCATCTGCCCATACATGGTCAGGCCGAGCGCTTCGAGGCGCCGGAACTCGGGCCAGGTCGCCCAGTCGCCGACGAGGTTGGAGTTGGCGATCAGCACCCGCGGCGCCCACTCGTGGGTCTGCAGCACGCCGACGGGGCGGCCGGACTGCACCAGCATCGTCTCGTCGGGCGCCAGCGTCGTGAGCGTGCGCACCAGCGCGCGGAACGACGGCCAGTCGCGCGCCGCCTTGCCCGTGCCGCCATAGACGACCAGGTCCTGCGGCCGCTCGGCGACGTCGGGATCGAGGTTGTTCATCAGCATGCGCAGCGCGGCTTCCTGCTGCCAGCCCCGGGCCGTCAGCTTGGTGCCGCGAGGGGCACGGACCGTCTCCATCGAACTCCTCGGGTTAGGGCAGGAAGACCTGGCGGGTGGCGGCGGCCCGCTCGAACGCCTCGAGTCGGGCCTGGGTCTCGGTCGGGGCGGCGTCGCACATGGCCTGCAGCAGCATCGTCACCATCGCCGTCGGTGCGCTGTGGGAGTCGAACACCAGCCGCGACCCGACGGGCGCGGGCAGGACGATGTCGGACTCGGCGGCGGCGGGGCTGACCGGCGAGTCCGTGACGGTCACGACGGTGAGACCGGCGGCGCGTGCCTCCCGCAGCGCGTCGACCGCCTCGCGCGGATACCGGGGCAGCACAAACGCCAGCATCGCAACTGCGCCCGCCGTGCGTGCCTGATCCAGCCGATCCGCCAGCAGACTGCCGTGCTCGTGCAGCGGCCGCACGTCGGGGTGGACCTTGGCGGCGAAGTAGCTGAACGCCGTCGCCAGGGCGCGGGCGGCCCGCATGCCGAACACGGGCAGCGGCCGGCTGCCGATGAGCACCCGGCCCGCCTCGGCGAGCGGCTTGGGGTCGGCGAGCGCGTCGGCGAGGCGCTGCAGGTTGGCGATCTCGGCGCCCAGCGCCTGCTGGAACTGGTTGGTCTCGGTCTCGACCGGCTCGTCGTCGCGGGGCGGGCGGTGCTGGTAACCGTCGAACGTGACCCGGATCTCGTCGCGGAGCGCGTGATAGCCGTCGAAGCCCAGCGCCGTGGCGAACCTGGTGACCGACGGCTGGCTCACCCCGGCGAGCGTGGCCACGTCGCCGCTGGACAGATAGCCGGCCTGGCCGGCGTTGTCGACCAGGCAGCGGGCGATGCGCCGCTGGGCGGGCGTGAGCCGCTGCCCGTCGAACAGCTCCAGCAGTCGCCGCTCCATCTCCGATGTCACCGCCCGAATGTAAGAGTACATTCATGATCGAGTCAAGCGCATCAACTCATTCATAGTGTTGCCTAACCACGGGGTCGGCGTGCGACGCTCGCGGCGTGCGGTTGACCTACCTGGCTACCTACCCCGTCAAGAGCTGCTATCGAGTGGAGGCGGCCTCCGCCGAGGTGGAGCCGTGGGGGCTGGCCGGCGACCGCCGCTGGCTCGTCGTCGACGGCGACGCGAAGCTCGTCACCCAGCGTGACACCCCGGCCCTCGGGCGCATCCGGCCCGAGCCGCGCGACGGCGGGCTGACACTGCGGGCGCCCGGCGCCCCGGACCTGTGGGTTCCGTCGCCGCGAGGCGCCACCAAGGACGTCCGGCACTTCTTCCTGTCGATCGCCGCCACGCCGGCCGGGGAGGCCGCCGACCAGTGGGTCTCCGGCGTGATCGGCCGCCCCGTCAGCCTCGTCTGGCTCGACGACCCGACCCGCCGCCCGGTCGAGCCGGACTACAGCGAGCCTGGCGACCGGGTCAGCTTCGCCGACGGCTTCCCGCTGCTGCTGGCCAACGCGGCCTCGCTCGACGCGGTCAACGACTGGCTGGTCGAGGGCGGCGACGAGCCCGTCGAGATGACCCGCTTCCGGCCCAACGTGGTCGTCGGCGGCGCGACCGCCTGGGCCGAAGACACCTGGATCGGCCGGCGGGTCGTCATCGGCGACGTGTCGTTCCGGGTGCCGAAGGCGTGCAGCCGCTGCGTCCTGACCACCATCGACCCGGAGACCGGCGAGAAGGGCCGCCAGCCGCTGCGCGTGCTCGGCGAGCGCCGCCGCTTCCCGGAAGGCCTGCTGTTCGGCGTCAACCTCATCCCGGACCACGAGGGCAAGATCGCTGTGGGCGACGAGGTGATCGTGGCATAACGGACCCGGCGGGGCGGGTGACGGGTCATGATCAAGGGGTGACGCCCCTGCGGGTCCGGCCCCACCTCGCCGAGATCCTCGACCGGACCGGGCACGTGGTCCTGACGTTCAGCGTGCTCGGCAACCTGCTGCCCGAGCCCGAGGCCGTCGCCGGGCAGATCCGCGAGATGCTGCTGGACACCGGCCACCAGATGTCGATCATGGTCGGCGTGAGCGGCAACCCGTTCGACATGCTGGCCGAGGCGTACACCGCGGGCGAGGACCTCGGCAGGCGCGCCGAGCAGCTCGTCCACGACGCGGAGCTCGACGCGGCCGGGCAGGCACCGATCACGGCCGGCGCGCCCGCCCTCCTCGAGGCCTGCCGCGCCACCGGCCGCGCCGTCACCGTCTACGCACCGCACAGCGAGTCGGCGGTGGGTCGCTTCCTGCAGCACCACGGCCTGCGCGCCCTGGTCGGGCCGGCACTGGGCCGGGGATTCGCGATGCGACATCCCGCCGTCCGCACGATGGCTCCTGTACTGGAGGCGATCGGCGCCCACCCAGGCGGGACGGCGGTGGTGTGCGCGACCTTCTCGGCCATGTCCGCCACGCAGCGGGCCGGCGCCCACGCCATCGGTGTCGAACGCATCCGCGAGCCCCGCAAGATGCTGCACGGCGGCGAGGGCAGCAACGCCGTCGTGCAGTCGCTGACCCACCTCGCCGACGCCATCAGGGCCCGCGCCGCATGAGGCGGCGCCTCTGGTAGAACAACGCCCGTGTCGTTTCTGCTTTGGTCGGGACAGGCGATCGGGCACCGCCGCGCCGGCGTCGGCGCCCTCGTGGCGGTGGCCTGCGCCGCGGCGGCCGTGACGCTCTTCCCGGAGCACCCGTTCGACCGGCCGAAGACCCTTGCGGCCGCCGCGCTGCTGTTCGTCGCCGCGCTCGCCGCCCTGGTCTGGGCCGCTGCGATGGCACACGTCAGCGTGCAGATCAGCATGTACAACGTCCGCATCCGGCACGGGCTGCTGCCGATGCCGCCGATCCAGGTGCCGCTGCGCATGGTCAACAGCCTGCGCGCCGTCGACGTGCAGTCCAGCATCGCCCAGCGATGGGGGTGGACCTGGATTCCCGGTCGCGGCCGGGCGGTCATCGTACGGTCAGGGCCGGCGCTCCTGTTCGACTTCGCCGGTCGCCAGTTCACGGTCAGCGTCGACGACCCCGACGAGGCCGAGGCGGCCCTGAACCGGATGCGCAGCAGCGCCCGCTGACGCCGGAATTGGTGAAGCCCGGGGAGTATCCATCCCCGGGCCTCGATTTGCCGCCCAATTGCACACACCGGCACGTTTAAGATCGCAGATCAGCTTGAAGGCGTCGCGCTCTGCGATTGAGCTATCGGGCCGTGCTTGGAGGCCCGAACGGGAGTTGAACCCGTAGCCTCGACGACGAGGTCTGCGATCGGTCGATCCGGTGTTGAGCGGCGAATGCTCAGACTGGAGCGAGAAGTTGAGTTTGTGTTTCGGCTCCCGCGGCCGCCTCTGCCATTGGGCTACGCCGTCACGAGTGACGGCGGAAGGAATCGAACCTTCACATTGACACCGCGCGCACCTGTCAAACTGAGCCTCAGGTTCAGTCTGCGCTCCTTGCGCACCACCGATCTTAGTCGTCAGGAGAAGAGGAAGCGAAACACTTTCTCGCCGGCCTCCTGCTGCACGACCTCCGCGCCGTTGGCCTCCTCGCGGGCGAACTTCACCGCGGCCTGGAGCTTCTCGACCCGCTCCACCAGCTCGTTGACCCGCTGGGCGGGCAGCGCGCCGGAGAACTTCACGGTCTTCCAGTAGCCGATCACGACGTCCTCGTAGTACACCTCGACCTGCGCCGGGTGCTTCTCCGTGGCCTCGGCCTTCACGTGGTTGCGCGGGATCTTCTTGGTCCGGGTGGTCTGCGTCGGCTCTGTCGCATAGCAGTCCGCGGAGGCGTCATACACCCACGACTCGGACGCGTCGAGCACCGGCAGCTTCCGCACGAACGTCAGCAGGTCGACCAGCTGCTTCTCCAGGAACAGCAGGTAGGACACCGGCACGTCCCGCAGCAGCGGCGTGCCGTCGACGACGACGTCGGCGCGGGCGACGCAGTTGGTCCAGTCCTTCGTCGCGGTGACGTCGAAGAGCCGGGTCAGGATGGTGGCGGTCTGCCGCAGGATCTCGTCGGCCTTGACCTGCACGCGGGTGGACTCGGGCGGCAGCTGCTCGCCCTCCTCGTCCTTCGGGCGGTAGGTGCGCGCGATGCCCGCGAGCAGGGCGGGCTTCTGCAGCACGTGGTGCGCGTCGGTCAGTTCCTGGAAGGAGCGCGACTTGACGCCCTTCTCGACCGCGATGATCTGATTCAGCTTCGTCATGATGCGGCCGAGTGTACGAGCCGGGTACGACGAAATTCATCCGAGATAAACGTGGGGCCGGTGAGAGTCGAACTCACACTGGCACGGACCTAAACCGTGTGCCTCTGCCATTGGGCTACGGCCCCGCGTATGACCGGGCATCACTCTACTCAGGCCAGGCGCGTGATCTCGACGGTGACCCCGAGGTGTTTGCTCGGCGCGCCGTGATAGACGCCGCGCAGTGGCGGCACGTCGTCGTAGTCGCGCCCCCGGGCGACCACCACGTGCCGCGGGCCGACCGGGATCCCGTTCGTGGGATCGAAGCCGGTCCAATCGCCGGCCCACCATTCGACCCAGGCGTGGCTCTGCCCCGCGACTGTTTCGCCGATCTCCGCCTCGGCCTTCGGATGCAGATAACCCGACACGTACCGGGCCGGGACGCCCCTGGCCCGTAGCAGCCCGACGGTCAGGTGCGCGATGTCCTGGCAGACCCCCTTTCGCAGCTTCCACGCCTCCTGGGCGCTCGTCTGCACGCCGGTGGATCCGGGCACGTAGGCGACGTTCTCCCGTACCCAATGCGACAACGCCTCGGCGGAGGCCTTCGGCGACCTGCCGGCGACCGCGTCCCACGCCTCACCGGCCAGATCGGCGTCGACGGCCGTCAGCGGGCGCTCCGTCAGCAGCTCCGCGTGGGTGTCGAGGACCGCGTCGGCGGCCAGCTCCGACCAGCCGAGGTCGACGACCGGCCGGGGCGGCGGCGTCACCTCGACGAGGCTGCTGGACACGACCCGCAGCTGCTGGTGCGGCCGGTGCAGGTCGAACGCGGTCACCTGCGTCGCCCAGTAGTCGTGGTACCGGTATGTCGTCGCCCCCGGCGTGACCTCGACCTGGCTGAACAGCGTGGTCTGCCAGGGCAGCGTCAGCGGGGTCAGCCGCGCCTCGTTGTAGGACGCGGAGACGGTGCCCGCGTACCGGTAGCCGGTGACATGCCTGATCTTGAGACGCCAACTCATGATCCACCCCATGCGACGGTGCCCCAGGTGACGGGGGTTGACTGCGGGAAGTAGCGGGCCGTGATCGCCGCGCTGGCCGTGGCGCAGGTCTGTTGCAGCGCCCGCAGGTGCTGCGGCAGCTCCGCCAGGAGGGTGGCGGTGTCGGCGTACTCGAGCCGGGTGCGGATCTGCCCGATCGGCCGGCGCGCCGCGTCGGTGACGCCGGCCCGCTCGGTCGTCGGCGCCAGCTCGCGCAGGCACTGCTCGGCGGTGCCCAGCGCGTGCAGCGCCGACCGCGGGAACAGCCGGTCCAGCAGCAGGAACTCCGTGACCCGCTGCGGGTCGAACGTGCCGCCGTGGGTGCGCAGGAACGCCTCGTCGGCGCCGCAGGAGCGCAGCACGGTCCGCCAGCCCGTGATCTCGTCCGTGGTGTTGGTCTGGATCGACAGCAGCCGTGCGGTCATGTCGACGCGCTCCAGGCTGCGCCCCAGCACGAGGAACCGCCATCCGTCGTCGCGGCTCATCGTGGATTCGGCCAGCCCCGCCAGTACCGCCGAACGCTCCCGGACGAAGCTGAGGAACACGGTCGGTCCGAGCCGCTCAGCCGCGACCCGCCGGGACGCGAGCGTGTGCCAGGTGACGTTGAGGCACTCCCACATCTCGCTGGAGATCGTCTCGCGGACACCGCGCGCGTTGTCACGGGCGGCGACGATCGCGCCGGAGATCGCGCTCGGGTCCTCCGCGTCGAACGCGAGCAGCTCCAGCACGTCGCCCGTGGTGATCCGCCGGTCCTGCGGCGCGGGCGCGCCGAGCACCGACATCAGCGTCCGGCACGCGGCGTCCTCGTCGGCCCACGGGTCCTCCAGGAGCCGGCCGAGGAACGCGTCGAGGATGCGGGCGGTGTCGTCGGCGCGCTCGACGTAGCGGCCGATCCAGAACAGGGACTCCGCGATGCGGCTGAGCACGGCCCCTCCTACTGTTGTTGCTGCTGTTGACCGGCGAGCTGCGCGGCGGCCGGGCCGGAGTCGCGGGGGCCGCCACCGGCCTCACGCGGCTCTGGCAGTTTGTGTTTCTGCGGTACTGACGGCGCGGGGTCGGTCGGATGCGCGAGCACCCAGGTGTCCTTGGAACCGCCGCCCTGACTGGAGTTGACGACCAGCGCGCCCTCCGGCAGCGCGACGCGGGTCAGGCCACCGGGCACCAGCCAGATCTCATCGCCGTCGTTGACCGCGAACGGCCGCAGGTCGATGTGGCGCGGCGCGACCCGGTCCCCGAGCAGCGTCGGCGACGTCGACAACGCCACCGGCCGCTGCGCGATCCAGCCCCGCGGGTCCCGCTCGACCTGCGTCCTGAGCGCGGCGAGGGTCTCGTCCGACGCCTGCGGGCCGATCACGATACCCTTGCCGCCCGCGCCGTCGACCGGCTTCAGCACGAGCTGGTCGAGCCGGCCGAGCACGTCGTGGAGGACCTCCGGGTCGCGGTCGTCCAGCCGGTACGTCTCGACGTTGTCGATGAGTGGCTCCTCCGACAGGTAGTACCGGATGAGGTCCGGCACGTACGTGTAGACGAGCTTGTCGTCGGCGACGCCGTTGCCCACCGCGTTGGCGAGCGTGACCTGGCCCGCGCGGGCCGCGTTGACGATGCCCGGGCAGCCGATCACCGAGTCGGGCCGGAAGTGCAACGGGTCGATGAACTCGTCGTCGACCCGCCGGTACACCACATGGACCGGCCGCTCGCCCTGCGTGGTGCGCATCCGGACCCGGTTGCCGCTGCAGACGAGGTCGCGCCCCTCCACCAGCTCCACGCCCATCAGCCGGGCGAGCAGCGCGTGCTCGAAGTAGGCGGCGTTGTAGACGCCCGGCGTCAGCACGACCACCGTGGGGTCCTCCACGCCCTCCGGCGCCGCGGCCCGCAGCGCCGCCAGGAGCCGGGCCGGGTAGTCGTCGACCGGCCTGACCCGCGCCTCGGCGAACAACGCCGGCATCGTGTGGGTCAGGGCGCGGCGGTTCTCGATCACGTACGACACCCCGGACGGGATGCGCAGGTTGTCCTCCAGGACGCGGAACCTGCCCTCCTCGTCCCGGATCAGGTCGACGCCGCTGATGTGCACACGGACCCCGTTGGCCGGCTCGATGCCGTATGCCTGGCGGTGGAAGTGCGCGCTGGTGGTGATCAGCTTCCGGGGCACGACGCCGTCGGCGAACACACGCCCGGCGCCGTAGATGTCGGCGAGGAACGCCTCGAGTGCCTTGACCCGCTGCTGCACGGCCGCGGTCAGCAGGTCCCACTCGTGGGCGTCGAGGATCCGGGGGATCAGGTCCAGCGGGAAGGGACGCTCCTCGCCCGCATAGGCGAACGTGACCCCCCGGTCCGTGAAGACCCGGGCCAGCTGGTCGGCGCGGAACCTCAGGTCGGCCGGGGCGAGCGGCTGCAGCGCGGCGAACAGCGAACGGTACGGCGACCGCGGCAGGCCGGGGCGCTCGAACATCTCGTCCCACGCCTCGAACATGGCCCCGGACATCGAATAGTCGTCGAAGATGTCCGCCATGGCGAGAGGCTAGGCACGGCCCGTTTCAGCCGCATTACCGATGTGTTTGCGCGACGCGTCAGTCCAGTCCTAAGTCCCGGCGGAGCTTCGCTACGTGTCCTGTGGCCTTCACGTTGTACAGCGCGCGCTCGATCTGCCCCTTCTCGTCGATGACGAAGGTCGAGCGGATCACGCCCAGCACCGTGCGGCCGTAGTTCTGCTTCTCGCCGAACGCGCCATATGCCTTGAGGACCGCCCGGTCCGGGTCCGACACGAGCGGGAACGTGATCGCGTCGCGCTCGCGGAACTGGGCCAGCTTCGCCGGGGAGTCCGGCGAGATGCCGACGATCTCGTAGCCGGCGGCCTTGAGCGAGGCGAGATTGTCACGGAAGTCGCACGCCTGCTTGGTGCAGCCGGGCGTCATCGCCGCCGGATAGGCATAGAGGACGACCTTGCGCCCCCGGAGGTCGGCGAGCGACAGGGGCTCGTCGCGATCCGTCTGCAGCGTGAAATCGGGAGCGGTGTCACCCGGCTCCAGGCGTGTGGTCGTCATGGTTCGGCACTCTATCGCGCGGCGGTGACATCCATGACGGCGCATAGCGGTGCGTCCCGGCGACGTGACGGATCGTATAAACCCGACCCCCGCGGCAGCATCTCCGAGAAATTCGCGAAATCATGGTCGGCATGACCCGCCGCGCTTGGTCCATCCCCCTGGCGACGCTCTTCGGGGCGCTGCTGATCCTGCTGCTCCCCGCCTCGCCCGCGGGCGCGCACGCGATCATCGAGCGCACCGCCCCCGTCGCCGGCACGGTCGTGGACCAGCTGCCCGGCGAGATCACGCTGACCTTCAGCGAGCCCGTGCGCATCGTCGCCGACAAGATCCGGGTCATCGCGCCCGACGGCAGCCGAGCCGACACGGGCAAGCCCGCCGCGCGCGACACCGAGCTCGTCATCCCGCTCAAGTCCGGCGGCCCGAAGGGCACCTACCTCGTCAGCTACCGGGTCATCTCCGCCGACAGCCACCCCGTGAGCGGCGGCTACAGCTTCTCCTACGGCCAGGCCTCCGCCGTGCCCGGCGGCAACGACGCCGGCGCCGACGTCAAGACCGACGCCGTGGTGAAGAACGCGATGTCCGTCGCGCGGTTCATCGGCTTCGCCGGCCTGATCCTGCTGGTCGGCCCGACGCTGGTCCTGTTCGCCCTCTGGCCGCGGCGGCTCTCCGCCCGCGACCCCGGCAGGGTGGCCCTGACCGGCGCCGGGCTGCTCGTGTTCAGCGCCGCCCTGGAGTTGTACCTGCAGATCCCGTACACCTCCGGCACCTCCCTGTTCGACGTCTCCTCGACCGCGGCCCGCGAGGTGCTCGGCACCACGTTCGGCGCCGCCCACCTGATCCGCATCGCCGTCGCGATCGCCGTCGCGGTGCTGCTGCGCCCCCTCATCGCCGGCCGCGCCGGCAAGATCGACCAGACACTGCTCGTCATCCTCGGCGTCGTCGGCCTCGCGACCTGGCCGATCTCCGGGCACCCGAGCGCCTCGCCGGTGCCGACGCTGACCGTCGTCGCCGACGCCGCGCACCTCGCCGCGATGGCGGTGTGGCTCGGCGGCCTGCTGATGCTGTTCGCGTTCCTGCTGCGTCGCGCCGACACCCGCGAGCTCACCGCGATCGTGCCCGTCTGGTCCGGCTGGGCGCTGCTGGCGATCACGGTGCTGGTCCTCGCCGGCACCGCGCAGGCCCTCGTCGAGATCGGCACCCTGGACGCGTTGACCGGCACGACGTATGGCCGCCTCGTCATGGTCAAGGTCGGCCTCCTGGCCGTGATCCTGGGGGTCGCGGCCTATTCCCGCAGCATCACCAACCGCCGCTTCACGCCGGCCCCCACGCCCGCCGCCACGGACCCGTCCGACTTCGACGACTCCGATGACTCCGATGCCCCTGACGACCCCGATGACTCGGAGGACCTGGCCGACCTGTCCGACTCCGAGGAGGTCGCCGACGCTCCGGCCGAGCCTGCCGACCGGGCCCGGCTGCGGCGGGCGGTGCTGATCGAGGTGCTCATCGCTGTCGTGGTGCTCGGCTTCACGTCCGTGCTGGTGCAGACGAGCCCGGCCCGCAGCGTGGCGGCCGGCGACAACGGGGCGGAGGGCCCCTTCACCACCACCGTCACGACCAACCTGGTGAAGCTCGAGGTCGACGTCTCCCCGGGTCGCGTCGGCCCCAACACCGTCCACCTGTATGCCCTCAAGCCCGACGGCTCGGGCCCGCAGACCGTCGCGGAGTGGAAGGCGACCGCCGCCCTGCCGGCCAAGGGCATCGAACCCATCGTCCTGCCGACCCTGCCCATCACCCCCGACCACGCCACCGGCTCGGTGACCCTGACGCCGGCGGGGACGTGGGAGCTGAAGTTCACCGTCCGCGTCGACGAACTCAACCAGACCACCATCGCCGTCCAGGTCCCGATCCGCAGCTGACACCCGCCAGGTGGCCTCGCCCCGCTCGGCCCTGCGCGGCTCTGGTTGGCCGCGCTGGGTTGGGATGTTGGCCGGTCCCGCTGGGTTGGGTCGTTGGCCGGTCCCGCTGGGTCGGGTCGTTGGTCGGTCCCGCTGGGTCGGCCGTTGATCGCGATGCTGGCTGGCCCCGCAGGGCCGGTCGTCGGCCGGTGCCGCTGGGCTGGCCGTTGATCGCGGCGCTGGCTGGTTGATTGCTGTGCTGGCCGGTCGGGTCTGCGCTGACGATGTGCGGGCTTCGGGGTTCCCGCGAGCGCCGAGCTCCGGGTCGGCTGCCGTGCACCCCGTTGCCTGTGCTCGGGGTGCCGGCAGTTGATCGGTGTGCCAGCGGATGTGGCGGCGCCCGTGGCCGGCGCGACGCGTCCATGTCGTCGCCGTGGGCTGAGCGGTGCGTCCGTGGCGGTGCAGTGGGTTGATCGGCGCGTCCGTGTGGGGGTCGCCGGCTTTGGGTGGGGGACATCGCTGCTTGCCGGACCAGGGCACCACATGTGTAACGCCGACCCTCGTGCCGTCGGCCTGCCGATCCTCGTTGCTGGCTTGCTGGTCCTCGTGCTGCTGGCTTGCCGGTGCTTGTGCCGCGGGCTCGCCGATTCTCGTGCCGCTTGCCTGCTGACGCTCGCCGCTGGCTTGCTGGTGGTGCTTGGGCGGCTGGGTTGATCGAAGGACAGATCTGGTCGTCGGGACGGCCGGATCCGGACTTTGATCACCGCGTTGCTGGGTGTCGAGGCGGTGAGTGCTGGGCGCCGTCGCAGTTGGTGTGGCGGCACGGCGCAGTGGTGGGCCTGGGCGCCACCTGCGCAACGCTGACCCTTGTGGCGTCGGCTTGCCGATCCTCGCTGCTGGCTTGCTGGACCTCGGGCTGCCGTTTGCCGGTTCTCGTGCCGCTGGCTTGATCGAAGGACAGGGGCGGTCGTCGGGACGGCCGGATCCAGACTTCGATCAACGCGCCGCGGGGTGTTGGGGCGGTGGGGGCGCGGGGCAGCGGTGGCTGGCGCGGGACAGGGTGGGGATCGACGGCCTGCTCTGGTGTGGGGAGGTGCTGGTCAGGGCGGTGGATCGGGATCTTTGTGCGTGGGCGGGGTAATTCGGCGCCGCCTAGTGGGTTTGCGGCGAAAGAAGGTAATTCGCGGGTTTTTTGGCGGTATTGTCGGCTTCGGATTGCTGGGGGAAGGGGCCGCTGCCATGGTCGTGCGTCTGGTTCGGGCAGGTGTCGGCGCGCTGTTGCTGCTCATCGCGGTGCCGCTGGGGCTGGCTGGGGGCGGACTCTGGGTGGCCATGGAGCATCGTGCGGGGGATGACACGTTCACGGCGCGGTTGGAGCGGTTGCGCTCCGGGGGGCGCGCGGTGGTGGTGCCTGACGTCGACGCGTTGCTGCGAGCCGATGCGCCGTTCGCGCGGGGTGGGCAGACGACGCTCAGCCTGTCGGCGGTCGGCTCCGGCGGCCCCCTGTTCATCGGGCTGGCTCCGGAAGCGGCGGTGGGGCAGTACCTCGACGGCAAGGTGCAGGCCCGGATCGACCGGGTGCGGCTGGCGCGGGGGCCGTTGCCGGTCGAGTTCACGGAGTTCGAGACCCGGGCGGCCGCGGCGAAGGCCGGGAAGCCCGGCACCGCCGGGTCCCAGGCCGGACAGGTGCAGGGCGGCGCGAGCGACCCGGCGATGACGGGGCCCGCGGTTCCTGGCGCGGTGACCCCCGACGCGACCGTCCCCGGCACCGAAGGTCCTGGCGTCGGAGAGCCCAGTGCCGGCGAGACCGGCACCGCGGCGCCTGGTGCCGAAGGCCCCGGTGACGTCGAGCCCGGTGCCACAGGGCCGGCCGTGGCGGGTCCCGGTGTGACAGCGCCCGGCACGGCGGGGTCCGAGGTCCCCGGCGCGACCGCCGCCGACCCGAACGTGAGCGACCCGAACGCCGTGACGAGCGGCGGCGCGGCCGGGAACCCGAACGTGGGCAGCGGGACGCCGGGGGAGCAGACGTTCTGGCTGGCGAAGAGCGTCACGGCCGGTGGGGCGGCGGAGCTGTCCTGGTCGCCGTCGGCGTTGCGGGGGCGGCACCTGGCGCTCGTGGTCATGAACGCGGACGGCACCGCCGGGATCGACGCGACGGTGACGGCGCGGCTGGCGCCGGCGTGGATCGGGCCGACGGCCGGTGGGCTGCTCATGCTCGGGGCGGCCGGGTTCCTGCTGGCGTTGCTGGTCCTCGCCTGGCCGCCGCAGCGCGCGGAGGAGCGGCTCGTGCTGCCGACGCTGCCGTCGCAGCCGACGAAGAGCCGGGCGGTCCTGCGCCGCAACCTGTCGACGCTGTCGGAGCCGATCGCCGCCCTGCTCAACCCCGTCGTGCCGAAGAACCGCGACATGCCGGAAACCGGCGAGGCGAACGAACCCAGCGAAACCCCCGAGGCCGACAAGGCAACCGAAACCGAGGCCGGCAAGGCGACCGCGGCGGAGCAGAGCGGGGACGTCCCGGTGGTCGCGCTCGCGGTGGCGAGCCAGACGGACGAGGCCGACCGCCAGACCACCGTGATCGGCGTCGTGGTGACGGACAAGCCGGTCGACGACCCGGCCCAGGCCACGGAGCCCGAGGGTGAGGCGCGGCAGGAAGCGGCGGCCGACGGCGAAGACGCCCCGGATGCGGCGGTCGCTGTACAGGAGACGCCGCGGACAAAACGTCGGACCGCTGCTGAGGAGAGCCTCGCGGAGACCGAACTGGACCGCCCCGCTCCGGCGGAGGCGCTCGACGACGACGCCCCGGGGCCCCTGGCGCTGCCGCCGCTGCCGAAGCTGCCGCCGATCGAGCTGCAGTTCACCTGGGCGCCGGTCGCGGTGGAGGGGCAGGAAGAGGCGGCCACCTCGCGGTGACGGTTCCCCGGCGGAACGTGAGCCGCACCACGTCCGGCGGGTCCCGACCGAAGGATAAAGGTAACGAGGAGATGTGGAGTGTGAGAAGTCGGCCAGATGAACACTAGGCTGTGGGGCGTGGGTGATCTTTTGGTCTGGATCGACTGTGAGATGACGGGGCTCGATCTGGGGAAGGACGCGCTGATCGAAGTGGCGGCGCTGGTCACGGACCCGGATCTCAACGTGCTGGGCGAGGGCGTCGACGTGGTGATCCACGCGGAGGACGCGCTGCTGGACGGCATGCTCGACGTGGTGCGCGACATGCACGCCAAGTCGGGGCTCACCGACGCGGTGCGGGCGTCGGCGGTCACCGTGGCGGAGGCGGAGGACCTCGTCATGGACTACATCACGGCCCACGTGCCCGATCCGCGCACCGCGCCGCTGTGCGGCAACTCGATCGCCACCGATCGGGGGTTCCTGGCGCGGGACATGCCGCGGCTCGACAACCACCTGCACTACCGGATGATCGACGTGTCCTCGATCAAGGAGCTGTGCCGCCGGTGGTACCCGCGGGTGTACTTCGGCCAGCCGCCGAAGGGCCTCGCCCACCGGGCGCTCGCGGACATCCGGGAGAGCATCCGGGAGCTCGAGTACTACCGCCGGACGCTGTTCGTGCCGCTGCCGGGGCCGGACGTGGAGGCGGCGAAGGCGATCGGGGCGGAGTTGAGCCGGGAAACCGACACCGGCGCGCGCTAACCCAGTCGACGTATGCCCGTGCTCATGCCCTATTATTGGCGAGCACGTTCATGGTGGCTGTAGCTCAGTTGGCAGAGCACCGGGTTGTGGTCCCGGGTGTCGTGGGTTCAAATCCCATCAGTCACCCCATGTAGGACAGTTCGGCCCCGGTCCGGAAGGACCGGGGCCGAACTGTTTTCAGTCCTTGTTCGCGGCCGCCAGGGCCGTGGCGAGCGTCTCGTTCTGCGCCTTCAGCGCGTTGATCTCCTCCTGCAGCCGGGTCACCTCGGCATGTGTCTCCTCGCGGACCGCGCGGATCTCGGCGAGGATCGGCGCGGTGTCGACGGTCCCGCCGCCGGCCTGGATGATCGCGGTCAGCGCCTGGATGGCGGCGATCGCCGCCTGGTCCCGCTGCGCGTCCGCCACGGACGCGGCCCGGGCCTCGTCACGGGCCTGCTGGGCGAGGTGCATGGCGATGTACGCCCGGCGGTGGGCGCCACCGAGGATCGTCGCCACGTCGAGCGTCTCGGGCCCGGTCGGCAGCGGAACGCCGTCGGGCGCCTCGTACAGCGGGATCGTGATCCGGTCGCCGAGGTTCATGTCGTCTCCTGTCATACCGCGCATGCGGGCGAGTGGGTCGTAGCCGTCGGCTCGGGCGTCGTTGTCGGCGTCGGACCGGCCCGAGACGTGCACGTGTCCGCTGTCGGTCGAGGACCGGGTGGTCCGCTGGAACTGGTTGCTCCTGCTCGTCCACCGCTCCTGGCGGCAGGCGCCGTCCTCGTCGGTCCAGTTGATGTACTTGATCCACATGGCGCCCGGCACGCCGGCGTCGCGGTCGCGGATCATCTGACGGGCGATGTCGGCGTTTTCCTTGCGGTGCGCCTTGGAGTCCGAGCGCGGCATGATGTCCAGGCCGCGGGCGTTCCAGCGCTGGTTCTGGCCCGGGAAGCCCGTCGTCGAGTAGGGCGTGTGGTCCTCGGGCGGCTCTGCCTTCTGGTGGCCCTCGTCCGGGAAGTCCCAGACGGTGATGCCGTGCTTGAGCAGCGCCGCCTGGACCGCTCGTGCCGGGCGGATCAGGGTGTACGGCCGGCCGGCTCTGATCCAGTCGCGATAGCCCTGCGATGCCATTGGTTCCGTCCCTTCGCATCCATGCTCCTCAAAACTATTCGCCGCCGTAGCCGCGTGCACCGACGCGTGTCCGACATTCGACTGGTCGTCGCGGAGAGTGTGGCCACGCGTACACACGAAAACGGCCCCCGTCCAACAAGACGGGGGCCGTGCGAACCAGATACGTCTACAAGGGGAGCATCGCCAGCCTGGCGTGCCATTCGCCGCCGATCTTCTCCGTGTCGGAGCCGACCAGGAGGCCGTACGGGGTCGCGAGCAGCGCCCTGGCGCCGACGCCCCGCGGCTCCCGCTTGGGGTTGAACGAGGTGGCCTTGCCGTTCACCGGGCTGATCGCGGCGATACCGGGCCGGCTGACCGCGCCCTTGCCGGCGGTCTCCTTGCCGAACGGGTTGTCCATCCAGCGCTGGTGGCCGCCGACGTACACGGCCGCGCCGGTGTCGGCGACGGAGTACAGCGAGTCGCCGCCGGTCCAGTTGGTCCAGATCGGCTTGTGCAGGCCGGTGCCGCGCAGGTCGAAGCGGGCGGCGGTGTCGCACATGAGGTGGTCGCCCCACTTGCGGCCGGTCGTGACGACCGTGGCGTAGGTGCCGGTCGGGTCGAAGTCGACGCCCCGCAGGTAGGTCTCGAAGCCTGCGCGGCACGGCTTGGTGTAGACGTCGGTGTACCAGTCGGCGAGCCGGGCCGAGTTCGACGCGTTCTCGATGACGACCAGCTGGGCGCGGTACTGGCCGAACGCCTGCTCCACGGCGCCCACGGCGGCGAGCCGGTTGCCGTCGGGGCTGATCGCCAGGTCCTCGAGCTTGACCCGGGTCAGGTTCGGCGCGGCGAGCCTGGCGTCGAACGTCGTGTCGGCGAGGCCGCTGGTGGCGTTGAGACGGGCCAGCCCGGCCCGCTTCTGGCCGCCGATGGAGGAGAACGAGCCGGCGGCGAAGAGCCACGGCCCGTACGTGACGAGGCTGCGCAGGTCGCCCCAGTTGATCTCACCGGTGAACGCCGGCACCCGCTTGCCGTCGGCGAGGCTGAGCTGCGCGAGGCCACGCTGCGCACCGCCGCCGATCTTCTTGAACGCGCCACCGGCGTAGACGGTGTTGTTTGGCCCGGCGGCGAGCGTGAGGACCGCGTCGTCGGCCTCCGGCGCGAACGGCAGGATCTCGCCGGTGGCCACCCGGTACGCGAAGATGTTCTTGCGCTTGAGCTTCGCGCTCTTCCCGGCCGGGACGACGGTGGTGAAGTCGCCGCCCACCACGACGACGTCCCCGACGAGCGCGAACGCGCGCACCTCGCCGTCCAGGACGTTCGGCGTGTTGTCGGCGGGGTTCGTCGACACGGTCGTGGCGTGGTTCAGCGCCGCCGAGGCGGGGATCGCGACCGCGAGCGCGGCCAGTGCGGTAGCGGCGGCGGCGATCAATCGTCGGCGCATACGTGCGGCTCCTTCGTCAGTGCCAGGGGAAGCGCCCAACATGGGGCGCATACCCCACTAACGAAGGAAAGTTACCTAAGACACGATGTGTCCGATATGGCCGTCCTCGGGGGCGTTGACCATGAAGTGCGCGGCGCGCTCCAGGTACTCCCACAGCACGGCCTCGGCCTCAGGCTCCAGGGCGATCGCGTCGACCGCCCGGCGCATCTGCCGCAGCCACGCGTCGCGCTCGGCCGGGCCGATCACGAACGGCGCGTGCCGCATCCGCAGCCGGGGATGGCCGCGGGCCTCCGAATAGGTGCTGGGGCCGCCCCAGTACTGGATCAGGAAGAGGCGGAACCGTTCGTTCGCCGGCCCCAGGTCCTCTTCCGGATACAGCGGCCGCAGGATCGGGTCGTCGGCCACGCCGGCATAGAACTCGTCGACCAGCTTGCGGAACGTCGGCTCGCCGCCGACGAGCTCGTAGAAGTTCGGGGAGGACGTCACCCGTCAACTATGCCGCGACCGTGGCTCAACGAGCGCGGCGGGAGCGCACCGAGGTCCGTCGTGCGCTCGCTGAGGTCGACCGTGCGCTCCTCCGGGTCGGAGACCGGCATCCGGCGCTGCGCCGGGCCGCGCTCAGCGGCGTCGGGGTCGGCGCTGGATTCGGCGCTGGATTCGGCCCTGGATTCGGCACTGGGCGTCCGGCGCTGTGCCGGACCGGGCGACGGGCGCGAGCGGCGGGCCGCGAGGGGCGCGCGGCCGAGGTCGATGGTGACCTCGCCGAAGTCCTCGTCGGCGCCGGGGCTGGCGGCGTGCGCGTCGGCCGCGACCTGGACCTTGTTGGCGGCGATGGCGTCGGCGATCGTGGCGTGGGCCGGCCAGGTGGCGACGATGACCGCCATCACGACCACGCCCGCGATCGCGAAGTAGCCGACCACCTGCGGCAGCGGGTTGTGGGTGGCGAGCCAGCCCGTGAAGAGGATCGAGCCGCCCTGGATGAGGTGCACGCCACTCTGCATCACGCCGAACGCGCGCGCCCGGTACGCCGGCGGCAACACCTGCACGAACAGCCCGTTGGTGGCCGGCAGGGTCCCCGACAGGGCGGCGCCGGAGATCAGGGTCATCGCGAGGACCCCGTAGATGTTGAGGTCGAACAGCGCCGGCACCAGCGCCAGGGGCGTGAGCAGGGAGAACGGCCGGATGAAGGCGTTGCGGCGCTGCGGCTTGACCAGCCAGGTCATCACGATGCTGCCGGCGACGAAGCCGACCGCCGCGGCGACCATGATCGTGCCGAGGTAGACGGCGTTGGGGCCGCCGGCGAGGTCGGCCGACCAGGCCGCGGCGAGACCCTCGGGCACGACGCCGAAGCAGACCCCGCAGAAGACGATGAGCGCGATCGAGCGCATCACCGGCGAGCGGAACACGACCGTGTAGCCCTCGGCGCTCTCCCGCAGCAGGTTGGTGCGCTTGTCGGCGGTGAGGCTCGGCGTGCGCTCCTGCACCCGGACCGCGACCAGGAGGGCGGAGAGGCCGAAGCTGGCGGCGTTGAGCAGCAGCGCGTACCGGGCGTCGACGGCGGTCAGCGCGGCGCCCACCGCATACCCGGCGATGAGCGCGAACTGGCCGGACGTGCGCTGCAGGGTCAGCGCGGTGACGTACCGCTCACCCTGCAGGATGCGCGGCAGCAGGGCGGAGCGGGCGCTGTCGAACGGGGGGCTCAGCAGCGCGCTGATGAACAGCAGGCCGATCAGGGCGCCGACCGGCAGGCCGCCGAAGACCGCGAGCGCGGTCATGATGCCCATCCGGATCAGGTCCGACAGGATCATGATCTTGCGGTACGAGTGCCGCTCGGTGATCGCCGACAGCACCGCGCCGATGCCGAGCCACGGCAGGTAGCTGATCGCGAACGCCGCCGCCGACGCGATCGGTGACTCCGTGCGCTGGTAGACCAGCGCGATGACGGCCGCCCGGGCGGCGCTGTCGCCGAACCAGGACAGTGCGCTGGCGGTGAACACCGCACGGTACTCGCGGTCGGCCAGCACCTCCCAGGCGCCGGCCGGGCGTTCGGCGGACTCGTCGGGATCAGACACCGGTGGAGCCCCCTTTCCATCGGTCACGACAGCGGCGTCGAGCGTTCGCGGGCGCGGCCGAGCCGGCCTTTGTCGGCGTCGAGAGGGGTCGAACGACGCCGGACCGGGACACTGTGCAGCGATGCACCTGAACGAACGGACGATAACCGACTAGCCACCCGATGCGCGACCCTACCCAGTGGGCTGGCCGCAAGTGACCGCAAGATCGGGCAAAACCATCGGTATGGTCAGAGTCAGGTCGGTCCGCCCGGGCCGCCGTCGGGGCCGCCGTCCGCGGGCGGGCGGATGAACATGCGCGAGGCGTTGATCTGCGCCGTGATCCCGGCCTTCTCCAGGGCCTCGGTGAGCCGTCGCCGCAGCTCCCGGCCGACGCGCCACTGCGCCTCGGTCGACGTCTTGACGGTCGTGCGCAGCACGGCGCCCTCGACCGTGAGCTGCTCGACCCCCAGCACGGTGGGCGGGTCGATGAAGTCGTCGACGAAGTCGGGGTCCTCCGCGACCGTCGTGGCGGCCTCGCGCAGCACCGCGGTGGCCTGGTCGACCGCGACGAACCCGACCGGCACGTCGATGTTCACCACGGCCCAGCCCTGGCTCTTGTTGCCGACCCGGACGATCTCGCCGTTGCGCACGTACCAGACGACGCCGCCCGCGTCCCGGATCGTGGTGATCCGCAGGCCGACCGCCTCGACGGTGCCCACGGTCTCGCCGATGTCGACCACGTCCCCGATGCCGTACTGGTCCTCCAGGAGCATGAACAGGCCGGCGATGAAGTCCTTCACCAGGTTCTGTGCGCCGAAGCCGATCGCCAGGCCGGCGATCCCGGCGCTGGCCAGCAGCGGCCCCAGGTTGAGGCCGATCTCACCGAGCACCAGCATGGCCGCGATGCTGAACACGACCGCCGAGGCGATGCTGCGCAGCACCGAGCCGAGCGCCCGGGCCCGCTGGTTGCGCCGCTCCCACGGCGCGGTCAGTGCGTTGGGCAGCCGCCGGCGCAGCGGGCGCAGCAGCGAGCCGCCGGTCTCGTTGTCCGAGACCGTGTGCCTGATGAGGCGGTCGATCGCCCGGTGGATCACCCAGCGGACCAGGAACGCGAGGACGATGATCAACGCGATGGTCAGCGGCTTGACCAGTACCCAGTAGCTGCTCTCGGCCAACCAGGTGATCTTCGTCTGCTCGTACACGAACTCGCAGAACCCGTTGTCGGAGCAGCTCGGAGTGGGATCGGGCGCGGGCGCCGGGGTTGGCGCGAGGGCGAGCACGCTGCTCAACAAGCACTCCTTGCAAACGGTGCGAACCGGGGGAAGTCCACACAAACACTCGGTGCGGTGGGCGAAGGTTCACTCGCCGGCCGCAAATAGTACGTGCAATCCGAGGATCTATCAGGGACGATTAGCGCACGGACCCCCACCTCGGTGGCCCGCCACACAGACCTTCTCCAGGGAGTTTCCTTCACGCACTAGGGGGACGGCGATGCCTGACATACGACCCGCACGAGTATCGGGTGCGCTGGTTCTGAATGCCACCTACGAGCCGCTGTGTGTCGTGTCTGTCAGACGTGCCACCATCCTGGTCCTCACTTCGAAGGCGGTCTGCGTCGCTGACGGTGAGGGCATCCTGCACAGTGCGATGAACGAGCTTCCCGTGCCTTCCGTGGTCAGGCTCACGCGCTACGTGCGGGTTCCGTACCGCACGCACATAGGCCTGTCGCGCCGGGGCATCTTCGCCCGCGACGGATGGCGGTGCGCCTACTGCCGGGGCCCGGCCGAGACCATCGACCACGTGATGCCACGCAGCCGTGGCGGGCGGCACGCCTGGGACAACGTGGTCGCCGCCTGCGCCCGCTGCAACCACACCAAAGGTGACAAAACGCCAGCCGAACTCGGCTGGCGTTTGCTTGCCAGCCCGCATGCGCCCAAGGGCGTCGCGTGGCGGGTCCTCGGTCACCGCACCCCCGACCCGCGCTGGGCCGACTGGCTCGACATGCCGATGGACAGCCAGCAGCTCGCCGCCTGACCGCATCACGTCACCCGGCCGGCGGCTGCTGCGAACTCACGGTAGGAGCCGCTGGTCAGGATGTCGCGCAGCCGCGCCATGCCCTCCCACACGTCCACGAAGCGGGTGTAGAGCGGCGCCAGCCCGATCCGTAGCCGCTCCGGGGTCCGGAAGTCGGGGACGACCCCGGCCGCCTTCAGCGCCTGGCAGATCTGCCACGCCTGCGGGTGGTGGAAGGTCACGTGCGAGCCCCTCCGTGCCGGATCCACGGGGGAGGCCAGCGTCAGCCCGTCGCTGAGTCGGATGGCGTACGAGGTGAGCTCGGCGCTCTTGTCGTACAGGCTCCGGATGCCGGCCTCGGCGGTGATCCTGGCGCCCTCCAGCGCGGCGTATCCACCGAGGATCGGCGGCGTGCCGACCTGGAAGCGCCCGATCGACTCGACCGGGTCGTAGCCGGCGCCCATGGCGAACTGGTCCCGCTGGCCGAACCAGCCCCAGATCGGCTGCCGCAGCCGCTGCTGCAGGTCGCGCCGCACGTACAGGAACGCCGGCGCGCCGGGCCCCGCGTTGAGGTACTTGTACGTGCACCCGACCGCCAGGTCCGCCCCCGACTCCCGCAGCGGCACCGGCACCGAACCGGCGGAGTGGCACAGATCCCACAGTGTGAGGGCCCCCACCCGGTGCGCGGCAGTGGTGATCGCCACCATGTCGGCGATCGCACCCGACCGGTACGCCACGTGCGACAGGCACACCAGCGCCACGTCGTCGTCCAGCGCCCGGGCGACCCGCGCCGGGTCGATGCCCTCGTCGATGTCGGTCGGCACGACCCGCAGCTCGAGGCCCCGCGCCGACGCCAGACCCTCCAGCACGTAACGGTCGGTGGGGAAGTTGTCGTCGTCGGTCACGATGACGCGTCTGCCGGGGTTCGCGTCCAGCGCCGCGGAGGCCAGCTTGTACAGGTTGACGCTGGACGAGTCGGACAGGACGACCTCGCCCTGGTCGACGCCCAGCACCCCCTCGGCGATCACGTCACCGGCCTGTCCGGCCAGGTCGATCCACCTGTCCCAGCCGCGGACGAGCTCGCCGCCCCACTCCCGGTCGACCGCGTCACGCAGCCGGTCACGCGTCGTGAGCGGAAGCCGGCCGAGCGAGTTGCCGTCGAAGTACACGAGCTGCTCGTCGGCGATGTGGAAACGCGCGCGGAAGTGACCGATCGGGTCCTGTGCGTCACGCGTTTCGGCATACTGGCGGCTGAGGTCCATGGCCCCGACGGTATCGTCTGCGAAGATCGGCAAGACCCCCGGCAACGCGCTGGTCATCGTGGACCGCTAACGTGAAGCCAGTCTTTTAGTCCCTTCGACGCCTGGGGGCGTTGAGCTTGTCCATCATCGAGACGACGCTGATCTTCGCCGGCATCCCGGCCGTGGTCATCGTGCTCATCGCGGGCGCCAACTACGCCGGCGGTGCCCGGCGCGCCCGGCGCTACCGGCCGGGCCGGCCGTTCGAGTTCACGCCGGTCTGGTTCCTGTCCGTGCCCGAGCAGGTGACGCAGGCGGCCAAGGCCCGCGAGCTCACCGGCGCGCGGCGGGCCGAGCTGACCGCGGGTGCGCCGGCCGTGACCGAGTGGTCCGGCGACCGGGCGCAGCCGCACGCCATGGGAGGCGCAAGTGACCGGTGGTAACGGAGCTGGCCTGAAGGGCCAGCCCGACGTCCTCAACGGGCCGTTCACCACGCGCCAGCTGCTGCGCCTCGACGAGGCGCTGCGCCTGGCCGACTCCTCGACCGGCCTCACCTTCAGCATCTACGTCGGCGACCTCGACGAGCCCGTCCGCGGCCACGCCGAGCAGCTGCACGGTCAGCTCGCCGACCCGCCGCACTCCGTGCTCATCGCGGTGTCGCCCAACCAGCGCATCCTTGAGATCATCACCGGCGGCGAGGCGCGCCGCCGCCTCCCGGACCGCGCGGCCAAGCTGGCCGCCCTGTCCATGGCGGCCGCCTTCGGCGGCGGCGACCTCGCCGGCGGCCTGGTCGCCGGCCTGTCCCAGCTCGCCGACCACGCCGGCCGCCACTGACCGCTGCTTACACACGCGCGGCGGACCCTCTTTCAGAGGATCCGCCGCGCGTTCGGCGTTTTCCGTCCCTCCACGCTTCTGTCAGCCCGACCCAAACTCTTCCGGATCACGGGCAATAAGCCCCGAGGCCGCCGCTGCCAATGATCCGGAAGACTTTGTGCTGTCAGGGCGACACAAAGTCTTCCGGATCACGGGGGGAGCGGGTCAGTCGGCGGCGGCGTCCTTGGCGCGGGCCTTCAGGGCGCGGACGATGCCGTCGCGGCCCTCGCCGACCAGGCGGCGCAGCGGCGCGGGCCGGCCGGGCTCGGCGAGCCACGCCTCCGTGCGGGCGACCGTGTCCTCGCTGACCTGGAACGACGGGTAGCCGAGCTCGACGAACTCGGCGGCCGGCTCCGAGTCGCGGTTCTCCCAGACGGTCGTCAGGGCGTCGAAGAACGCGGGCAGGAACGGTGCGGTGAGGGACACCTGCGCCGAGTGCTGGAAGCCCTGCAGCAGCGACCGCTGCAGCCAGTTCGGCAGGTGGTGGTCCTCGACCAGGCGGCGCCAGGTCTCGGCCTTCGCCTCGGCGGTCGGGACGAGGGCGCGGGCGAGAGCGGCCTGGCGTTCGCCGCTGGCGGTGCGGTCGCGGTCGAGCTCGGTCTCGATCTGGGCCGGGTCGGCCGCGCCGTTGGCGATGAGGGCGTGCAGGATGCCCCAGCGCAGGTCCGCCTGGATGGTGAGACCGGAGGGGACGTCGACGCCGTCCAGCCAGCCCGTCAGCACCGCGAGGTCTTCGGGGGTACGGGCGGCCGCGGCGAACGAGCGGGCCCAGGCGAGCTGGAAGCCGCTGCCGGGCTCGGCGTTGCGGAGGGCGACCCGGGCGGTGGCGGCGAGGACGCGCCAGCCCTCCGGGGCCCAGGCGGGGTCGGCGTAGAAGACGAGCGCCGACTGCGCCTGCCGGATGGTCGCGGTGACCAGGTTGATGTCGCGCTCGGCGGGCAGGCCCGACGCGACCAGCTTGATGTAGTCGCGCACGGCGAGCTCGGCGTCGCGGACCATGTCCCACGCCGCGGTCCAGACCAGCGCCCGGGCCAGGGAGTTGTCCATGCCGAGGATGTGGTCGGCGACGGTGTCCATCGAGCGCGGGTCCAGGCGCAGCTTCGCGTACGTGAGGTCGTCGTCGTTGAGCAGCAGGACGTCGGCGGCGGGGCGGCCGGCGAGGGTGGTGATCTCGGTGCGCTCGCCGTCGACGTCGGCCTCGACCAGCTCGCGGCGGATCAGGCCGGCGTCGGTCACGTCGTACAGGCCGATGCCGATGCGGTGGGTGCGCAGCGTCGGGTAGGCGGCGGGCGCCTCCTGCACGACGACGACCTGCTCATACGTGCCGTCGGCGGCGATGGTCAGCTCGGGGCGCAGGGTGTTGACCTGCGCGGTCTCCAGCCACTGCGCGGCGAACTTGCGCAGCTCCTTGCCGGAGGCGGTCTCCAGGGCCGACAGCAGGTCGTCGAACGTGGCGTTGCCCCACTGGTGCTGCTGGAAGTACGCGCGGAGGCCGGTCGTGAAGGCCTCGATCCCCACGTACGCGACGAGCTGCTTGACGACGCTCGCGCCCTTGGCGTAGGTGATGCCGTCGAAGTTGACCTCGACCGCCTCGACGTCGGGCATCTCGCAGTAGACGGGGTGGGTGGAGGACAGCTGGTCCTGCCGGTAGCCCCAGTTCTTGCGGATGGACAGGAACGTCGTCCATGCGTCGGTGAAGCGGGTCGCGCGGGTGTTGCACCAGTGGCTGGCCCACTCCGCGAACGACTCGTTGAGCCACAGGTCGTCCCACCAGCGCATGGTGACGAGGTCGCCGAACCACATGTGGGCGAGCTCGTGCAGGATCGTGTTGGCGCGCTGCTCGTACTCGAAGTCGGTGACGGGGGAGCGGAAGATGTAGTGCTGCTCGGCGTGCACGACGCAGCCGAAGTTCTCCATCGCGCCCGCGTTGAACTCCGGCGAGTACACCTGGTCGTATTTCGGCAGCGGATACCGGATGCCGAACTCCTGGTGGAAGAAGTCGAAGCCCTGCTTGGTGATCAGCAGGATGTCGTCGGCGTCCAGGTACTGCTTCATCGACTGGCGGCAGAACACGCCCAGGTCGATCCCGTCGTGGCTGTCGCGGACCTCGTGGTAGGGACCGGCGCAGATCGCCGTCACGTAGGTGCTCATCCGCGGCGTGGGCGGGAAGTGCACGGTGAGGCCGTCGCGCCGCTCCGGCGCCATGTTGGAGATGACCCGCCAGTGCGCCGGCGCCGTCACGTGGAACGTGAAGCTGGCCTTCAGGTCGGGCTGGTCGAAGCAGGCGTAGACCCGCTGCGCGTCGGTCGTCTCGAACTGGCTGTACAGGTACACCTCCTTGTCGACCGGGTCGACGCTGCGGTGCAGCCCCTGGCCGGTCGTCGAGTAGGTGCCCATCGCCTCGACGATGAGGATGTTCGTGGCGGCGAGGCCGGGCAGGCGCAGCCCGGTCTGCGGGGACCACGCGGACGTGTCCACGACGGCGCCGTTGAGCGTCGCGCTGAGCACCTCCGTGACGGCCAGCTCGATGAAGGTCTCCGCACCCGGCTCGGTGCACGAGAAGCGCACCTCGGTGGTCGTGCGGAACGTGCCCTCACCTGGGTAGCCGGCGCCGTCCGTCAGGTCGAGACTGATGTCGTACGCCGCAACGTCGAGCAGGCGGGCCCGGTCGACCGCCTCAACCTGGCGTAGGTTGCGTACACCGGCCACGTGTCGTCTCCTGTCGTTCGCTGTGGCCGTCCCCGTCGACGGCGCCATCTCAGAGTCTTCCACGTCCATGGCGGACACCGGAGGAGTGGCTCAGGTCACCCCAAGCTCGCCTGGCACCCGAGACCCACAGGACGTAAGGATCGAATCGGATTCCCGACTCTTTCAGTAGCGTTGCTGTAGGGCCTTTTCGAGTGAGGTGTCGCCGCCAATGGCAGAAGAGCGCATCATCGCAGACATGTGGTTCGACCCGCGGTGCCCGTGGGCCTGGATCACCTCCCGCTGGCTGCTCCACGTGGAGCAGGTTCGCCCAGTTGACGTGCGGTTTCATGTCATGAGTCTGTCGATCCTCAACGAGGGTCGCGACGATCTGCCGGACCGATACAAAGAGGGTCTGGCCAAGGGTTGGGGGCCGGTCCGGTTGGCGATCGCCGCCGAGCAGAAGTTCGGCAACGACGTGCTCCGCCCGCTGTACACGGCGCTCGGCACCCGGATCCACCACGAGAAGCAGGAGCTCGGCCCGGAGCTGTACGAGGCCGCGCTCGTCGAGGCCGGCCTGCCGGCGCAGCTCGCCGGGTACGCGGACTCCACCGAGTTCGACGAGCAGCTGCGGGAGAGCCACTTCGCCGGCATGAACCCGGTCGGCATGGACGTCGGCACGCCCGTCATCCACGTGCCGGGCGAGGACGGCAAGCCGATCGCGTTCTTCGGCCCGGTCGTCACGCCGGCGCCGAAGGGTGAGGCCGCCGGCCGGCTGTGGGACGGCACGCTCCTGGTCGCCGGCACGCCCGGCTTCTACGAGATCAAGCGGACCCGCGACGTGGGGCCGGTCTTCGACTGATGCGGAAGCGGTAGGCTGCCTACCTGTGCGGCGGTTCCTGACTCCTCGGTGGGTGCTCTGGCACGTCCTGGCGCTCGCCGGGGTGGCCGTGTGCCTGGTCGCCGGTCGCTGGCAGTATCAGCGGGCGGCCGCCGGCAACATGCTGAGCTGGGCTTACACCGTACAGTGGCCGCTGTTTGCGCTTTTTGTGGTGTTTCTGTGGGTGCGGGCCGTCCGGGACGTCCTCGGGCCGAGGCCCGTGAAGACCCAGGAGCCGCTGCGCCCCAGGGCCGCACGGCCCGCGCCCCGGCCCGCCACCGCCGACGATGATCCAGAGCTCGCCGAGTACAACCGCATGCTGGCCTGGCTCGCCGCCAATCCCGACCGCCGCCCCGGCGACTTCCCAGGATGAGGTTCCCGTGCCCTTGAACAACGCGCTCGTGCGCTTCCGGATCATCGCCTGGATCGTCGGCGTGCTGCTGGTCGTGCTCACCGTCGGCACCGTACTGAAGTACGCCGCCGACGAGGAGACGATCGTGGCGCTCGTCGGCCCCGCGCACGGCTTCCTCTACATGGCCTACCTGGTGCTCGCCGCCGATCTGGCCCGCCGCGCGAAGTTCAAGCTCGGCTTCACCCTGCTGGTGCTGCTGGCCGGCACGGTGCCGTTCCTGTCGTTCGTGGCCGAGCGGGTCGTGACCCGCCGGGTCCAGTCAGCCCGACCCCTTGTAGGAAGCGCCGTGTGAGTCGGCGCAGTGCTCGGTGTCGAGCGTGTGGTCGACCTGCAGCGTCGTGTGCTCGATCGCGTACCGCTCCCGGAGCCGCTCCTCGATCGCCTCGCGCACCGCGTGGCAGTCGCCCGACGGCGCCACCAGCACGTGCGCGGACAGCGCCGGATAGCCGGAGGTGACCTGCCAGACGTGCAGGTCGTGCAGCTCGACCACGCCCGGCACGCCGACCAGCTCGCGGCCGAGCGCGGCCGGGTCCAGCCCGGCCGGCGCCGCCTCCAGGAAGATCCGGCCCGACTCGCGGACCAGCCCGAGCCCTGAGCGCACCATCAGCGCCGCCACCACCAGCGAGGCGATCGCGTCGGCCCGGTGGAAGCCGGTGAGCAGCACGACCAGGCCGGCCACGGCCGCCGCGACGAAGGCGAACAGGTCCGTCAGTACGTGCTGGAACGCGCCCTCGACGTTGAGGCTGGAGCGGTCGGCCCGGCGGAGGATCCACACCACCAGCAGGTTGACGGCGGCGCCCGCCAGGGCGGTGACCAGGACCGCGCCGCCGCCCACCGACGGCGGGTGTGCCAGCCGGACCACCGACTCGTAGCCGATCCAGACGGCCAGCAGGAGCAGGGTCAGCCCGTTCGCCTGCGCGGAGAGGATCTCGGCGCGCTTCAGCCCGAACGTGAACCCGCCCGAGGGCGGCCGCGCCGCCAGCCGGGTCGCGAACAGGGCGAGGGCGATCGCCGCGGCGTCCGACAGCATGTGCGCCGCGTCGGACAGCAGCACCAGCGAGTCGACCATGACGCCGACGGTCACCTCGACCGCCATGAAGCCGGTGATCAGCGCCAGCGCGACACTCAGCAGCCGCCGGTCGGCGTCGGCCGACGGGGCGTGGTGGTGGTCGTGATCGTGGTCGTGCCCCATGCCAGCCATCTTATGCGTGCTTCGCTATATGACGGCAGCGGTTGCGGCGCCCGTTTCTGTCGCCGCGAGCCGGGGCATCTAATCAGTACGACGTTGCAGTGCGATGAAGGAGGGCTGGTCCGTGGGCATGGAAATCCAGCTGACACTCTCTTTGCCACGCGATCGGTCCACCGTCCCGCTGACCCGCCGCGTCCTCGACGCCGCGCTGGGCGTGTTCTCCGTCACCCGGGACTGCCGCGACGACATCGGACTCGCCGTCGGGGAGGCCTGTGCCAACGCTGTACAGCACGCCGGCGCCGACTACCAGGTCACCGTCACGATCCACGAGGACCGCTGCGTCATCGACGTCGTCGACGAGGGGATCGGGATGTCCGACGTCGCCGCCGCCTCCCCGGAGTCCGAGCCGTCCGCGGATCCCGACATCGCGGAGAACGGCCGCGGGCTGCGGATCATCCACGCCCTCGCGGACATGGTCGAGCTGCGCCGCCACCAGCCGCACGGGGTGGCGCTGCGGATCGTGAAGATGCTGACGAGGGTGACCCCGGCGACCGTCTGACCTCACCCTTTGATCGTTCCTGCCCACCCTGGTGATTTTCTGGACGGAACCATGCCGTCGATCGGCGAGCGGGTCTGCAATGGAGCCGCACAGCCGGTGCGACTCCGGCGCATCTGGGCACCGTTGCGCAGTGTGCAACGTCACCCAACGAAGCCGGAGGGCTCAACATCATGACCACGCCGACCATCCCCGTCGAGACCCGCTGGACGGTGCAGGAACGCGCCTGGAAGCAGGAGCTGCCCGACCTGCCCGACGACGTCATCGCGCTGCTGGCTCCACCGGTCGTGGTCAGCGCGTCCACCATCGCGGGACGCACCGTCCCCCGCACCTCCCCGCGGGATGTCTGAGCTATACCGTTTCGTTCATGACGGTTGCGTACCCGATCGCCCACGCCTGGCTGTCCGCCGGAGGCACCGGCGCGCAGAATTACGACGAGTTCGCCGACGACGCGGAGATCACCGCGATCATCGCGGCCAACCCGTCCAGCGCGCTCGCCATCGAGATGCCCCACCGGGCGCCGGACAATGTCGGCCGCTCCTTCACCGACAGTCTTCCCGACGCCGTGAGCCGCCTCCAGGCGGCCAAGGACGCCGGGCACTACACCGCAGCCGACGATGTGGTCGTGCTGTACCGGATCACGTCGCCCGACGGCGCCCGGGCCTACGGCCTGTGGTGCATGGTCGCCACCGACCAGATCTCCACCAGCGCCGACGAGCCCGGCGCCGTGATCCGCAACGAGGACGTCTTCATCGAGAAGGTCCGCGAGCGGGTCGCCCTCGCCGAGGCCACCCAGCACCTGCTGTCGCCGGTGCTCCTGCTGCAGACCGCGCACGGCGAGGCGCTGCACGCGGCCATCGCCCAGGCCGTCACCCACGCCGGCAGCCCCGCGGTCGCCGACATCGACCCCGCCGGCCGCAGCCACGAGATCTGGGCCGTCGGCGCCGGCACGACCCGCGACCGGCTCCTGGCGCTGGCCGGCGGCGGTGAGCTCGTCGTCGCCGACGGCAACCACCGCAGCCTCGCCGCGCAGACCGCGGGCTACCCGCGCTTCCTCGCCGTGGTCACCACGCCCGAGTCGGTGGCGATCCAGCCCTACAACCGCCTGGTCTCCGAGCTCCCCGGCGGCGTGTCGTTCGGCGGTACCGCGCTGGACGCCGCCGAGGTGCCGGCCTCCGGTGGGCGCGTCCACCTGTACACGCGGGACGGCGCCTGGTCCGTCGAGCTTCCCCGCGACGCGGACGGCGGCGTCATCGACAACCTCGACCACGCCCTCGTCGAGCGCCGGCTCTTCGCCGAGACCCTCGGCCTCGACCCGGGCGACAAGCGCATCACGTACGTCGGCGGCGACTACCCCGCGTCGTGGCTGCGTGACGAGGTGGACGCGGGCCGCGCCGAGCTGGCCGTGCTCATCGCCCCCGTCACCGTCGACGACTTCGTCGCGGTCAACCTCGCCCGGCAGAAGATGCCCCGCAAGAGCACCTGGTTCACCCCGAAAGCACGCGCCGGGCTGGTCGTCGCCCAACTGTCGTAGCTTCACCCGATCGTGGTAGACACTAGGCCGCTTCGTCTACGGCCTGGGGTGTGCACATGCAGATCTTCATCGCGGCGATGGTCGCCGCCTTCGGTATCGGCGCCTTTGCCGCCGCCGCCCTCGTCTGGGACCGGCGGCGGCACTGGGGCCTCACCGGTGGCGCCACCGCCGGATGGGTGTCCGGGCTGCTCTTCGTCGGTTTCGCCCTGGTGGTGGGTTCCTGCCTGGGCCTGATCCAGTTCTGACAGACTTCCCGGTATGCGCGTCTATCTTGGTTCGGACCATGCCGGCTATGAGCTGAAAGTGCACCTGGTCGGCGCCCTGCAGCTGCAGGGTTACGAGGTCGTCGACGTCGGCCCGGCGAAGTTCGACCCCGACGACGACTACCCGGCCTTCTGCTTCCACACCGGCGCCCGCGTCGTCGCCGACCCCGGCAGCCTCGGCGTCGTCATCGGCGGCTCGGGCAACGGGGAGCAGATCGCGGCCAACAAGGTCCTCGGGGTCAGGGCCGCCCTGGCCTGGAACCTGGACACCGCCCGCCTCGGCCGCGAGCACAACGACGCCAACATCGTGGCCGTCGGCGCCCGCCAGCACACGCTCGACGAGGCAACCGCCCTCGTGACGGCGTTCCTGTCCACGTCCTTCTCCGGCAACGAGCGGCACGCCCGCCGGATCGCGCAGGTCCTGGACTACGACACCACCCGCGTCCTGCCACCCCTGCCCGAGTCCTGACAGCCGCTCTGCCCTGCGCTGCTCTGCTCTTGTACAGACGTTGGTCAATGCCCTGAAATGCCCCTTTTCCGAATCGACGCTGCGCGATCCACCCCCAATTCGATCTCTGAAACGGGGGTGGATCGCGCACTGTCTATGGGAAAAAAGCCGCAAACCTGCGCATTGACCAACGTCTGTGCTGCGCCCTGTCGGCGGGTGGGGTGGCCGTGCGTCGTCCATTGTGTGGAGGGCCGCAACCTGCGCATTGACCAACGTCTGTGTTGCGTGTCGTCGGGGCCGGCCGGCCGGTCAGGTGCGGGGGCGGTGGCCGGGGCGGGTCAGTTCTTCGCGGGGGACCCAGCCGCGGCGGATGATCTGCAGGTCGCGCTCGGCGGCGGCCAGGTCGTCGTCGGTGGGGCGGGCGGCGTCGCGGGCGCGCATGGCGGCGGAGACGCTCACCTGGGACGCGCCGCCGCCGACGAGGCCGCGTAGGCCGCGTTCGGAGACCACCTCGTCGTGGTGGTGGTGATGGTGGTGGGTGTCGTGGTGGTGGTCGTGGTCGCGGTCCTGGTCGTCCCTGGGGCTGCCGGGGTGCCGGTCGGCGTGGTGGTGGGGGTCGGTGTCCGCGGTTTCGGGGTCGTGGACGTTCGCGGTCATGGCGAACGCGCCCGACAGCTCCGCGAGCTGGGCCGGGCTCGGCGGGGCCGGGCTGGTCGGGGCGACGCTCGGCACAGGCGTGCCTTCGGGCCCTTGTGAAGGCGTGGCGCTCGGCGCGGGCGCTGGTCCTGCTCCTTGCGGTGAAGCGGCGCTCGGTCCCGCTCCCTGCGGAGGCATGACGCTCGGCGAGGGTGCCGCGCCCGCCCCTTGCGGAGGCGTGGCGCTCGGTCCCGCCCCACGTGAAGGGCTGCCGGGCAGCGGAGGAGCGCCGAGCGGTAGCGGGGGTGAGGGGGCGTCCTGGCCGCTGCCGGAGGGGCGGCCGGCCGATGCGAGATCTGCCGGGGAGACGGCGGACAGAGCGGCGGCGGCCGGCGGGCCGGAGGTCGGCTGGGTGCTGACCGGGGGGTGGATCGGCGGCCGGGGCACGGGCGCGTGGGGCTTGGCCGCCGTCGCCGCTTCCGCCGTCGTCGGCTCAGCCGTCGCCGCTTCCGTCACCGCCGCTTCCGTCGTCGTCGGCTCCGCCGCAGGCATGTCCGCCGGCGGGGCGTCGGAGGGGGTGGCGGCAGCTGGTCGTACATCGGCCGCAGACGCATCGGGAGCGGTGTCGGCGGCGGGGTCCAGGTCGTCCATGGCGGGTGGCTGGGCGTCGGTGGTCACCGGTTGGTGATGCCGCATGCGGCGCCGCCGGCGCTGGATCCCACCCACAGCACAGACCCTACCCGTTCCGGGGCCCGGAGCAGAGGGATCAGAAGATCTCGATCGATACGGGGGCGACGTGCCAGCCGAAGGCGGTGCTCGCCGCGGCGACCGCGCCGGGGCGGTGCTCCTGGACGCGGCCGGTGGCGGCGAGCGTGCCGAGGGTCGTGCCGCCGAGATATGCGGCGCCGAGCTCGAGGATGTCGCAGGTGAGGTCGGCGGGGGCGTCGGTGGGGGAGCAGTTGACCAGGGCGCCTCCGGCGCCGGCGCGCAGGCGCCAGCGGCCCGCGTTCGCCGGCAGGAGGGCGTCGGTGACCTCGATGACGACATCTACGGGGGCGGCGTACTTGCGGGAGGTCAGCGCCCGGGGCAGGTCCACGATCCGCAGCCACAGGCCGTCGCCGACCTTGCCGGCCAGGCGGCGGGGCTCGTCGACCATGTGGAAGATCGGCTCGTCGACGCTGGAGAGGCCCATGACGACGGTGCGGGTGAGGTCGACGCCGAGCAGGAAGCGCCACAGCGCGGCGTAGGCGTGGGGCGTCGCGGCGACCAGCTCCACGACGTTGACCTCGCCCTTCGGGCCGTTGTCGTCCCATTGGCTGCGGATGCGGTAGCGGGTGTACCCGTCGACGACCCCGTCCGCGTTCTCGAACAGCACGGCACGCGTCGCCGTGTGCCCGTCGCGCTCGGACTCCAGGTCGGTGGTGAGGAACGTCCACCAGGCGTCGCTGCGGGACGACAGGCCGGGCCGGCCGGCGAGCGACCGGGCGTACACCTCGGACAGCTCCTTGAGCACCTCGGTGGGCGCCGCGCCGCGCAGGTGCCCCGCGCCGGTGCCGATGGTTCCGCGGATCGCGACCTCACGGCGGTCGGCGCGGATGGTGACGTTCTGCGACGCGAGGCCGTAGCCGAACCGCTGGTAGATGCGCCCCTCCGACGCCCACAGGACCGCGACCGCCTCCGGCACGGTGGTGAGCTGCTCGGTCATCATGCGGCGCAGCAGGCCCTGGCGGGTGTGCACGGGGGAGACGGTCACCGCGGTCACGTGGGCGGCGGGGATCACGGCACCCGGCACGGCGAGGTCGCGGGTGAGCGCGCCGGCGGTGCCGACGATCCGCCCGTCCGACTCCGTCAGCAGGTACCGCGCCAGGTCGAGCACCAGGTGGAGCTTGCTGCCCGGGTCGGGGGCGCCGAGCCCGTTGAAGTTGGACCGGATCACCTCGCGCATGGCGGGAAGGTCGGCGGGTGTCGCGGCGCGCAGCGTGTATCCGGTCACGCAGTCGTGTCTACCTCGTGACCTCCACTGAGCGCGACCGATTTCGTGGCGTGGTTACTCTCGGAAGTGACCGACGGCAAGTATCCGGGGGCGGAAGTCTGTCTGGGGGGAGTCGCACGATGACGCAGGGTGCGTTGCTGGACCTGGTATGTGGTCCGGCGAGCCCTTTGCCCGAGACGTTCCAGCGCTATCGGCTCGTCGCCCATCTGGGCTCGGGCGGTCAGGCGGACGTCTATCGCGCGGTGCGCATCTGCGGCGGGGTGACGTCGGCGCCGATGACCGTGAAGGTCTTCCGGATCGACCCGCAGCGGCCGATCGCCGACGAGCTGCGCTCGTGGGACAAGGGCGACGCCGCCCTCATGGACCTCAACAACCGGGGTGTCGGCGGCATCTGCCGGCGCGCCGACGGCTTCTACGGGCCGCCACCGCACCGTCCGGGGGAGCGGCCGGCGCCGGGTGACGCCGTGCCGTACCAGGTCTACGACTACCTGCACGGGGTCAACCTGCGCGAGTACATCGCGCAGCGGGCCGGTATGGCGCCCGGTGGCCGCCGGCTCAACGCCGTCGGCGCGCTCAAGACGCTCGGGTCGGTGCTGCAGGCGCTGCACTACCCGCAGCAGTCCGGCGCGACGGCCGTCCTGCACATGGACGTCAAGCCGTCCAACCTCATGGTCCTCGCGACCGGCGAGGTGCGCCTGATCGACTTCACCGGCGCCCGGTACTTCCGCGAGGAGGAGATCACCCAGATCGCCTACACCCCGGAGTCCGGCGGCCCGGAGGCGTTCGGCGGCGTGAAGTACGTCGGTCCCGCGTACGACGTGCACGGCTACGGCGCGGTCGCCTACTTCATGGTCACCGGTGCGTATCCGCGGGTCGACGGCCGCACCGACCAGCGCAACCCGCAGGAGGCCTCGCCGCCGCAGTGGAACGTGCTGCGGCGCCACCCGCTGCTGGAGCGCATCCCGGCCCTGCGGGACCACCTGCACGCGCCGCTCGCCGACCGCCCGGCGGAGCGCCCCGACACCCGCGAGCTGCCGTCGTGGCTGGCCCACCTGGCGGAGCTGGTGCGCCGGTCCGGGCTGCCCGACGTCGGCTGCGACTGGGTCGAGCCGGAGGCGTCGGAGACGTCGCGGGCCGTCGGCCGGGCCAGGCCGTCCGTCACGGGCACCGAGACCGACGCGTACCAGCGCATCGAACGCCTGGAGCGGGAGCTGGTCGCCCTTCGCGCCGGCTCCTCGGCCCCGACCGCGTTCTACACCGCGCCGCCCGTTTCCGCGCCGCCCGTTTCCGCGCCGCCTGTCTCCGCACCGCCTGTGTCCGGTGTACCGGTGTCGCCCGGCGCGACCGGCGTCGCCGTCTCCGATGCCGGCGTGCCGCAGATGCGCGGCCGGGCCAAGGTCGTGCACCGGCCGGCGCCCGACCCGACCGGCATGATGCCCTCCGATCCCGAGATCGAGCGCCCCATGTACCGGCCGGAGCCCGGCGAACGCGCCCGCACCCTCAAGATCGGCTGGGAGCTGACCGGCACCGGCGCGTTCATCGCGTTCATCTGCTGGGGCCTCTGGGCGCTGGACAGCGACGGCAGCCTCAGCGGCCCGTTCATCGCGTTCCTGGTCGTCCTCGCCGTCGCCGCGGGTGTGTTCACCCTCACCCGGCTCGTCGGCCGGCTCGTCCTGGAGCAGCGCTTCGGCCGGATCCGCCGCAGCGCGAAGGGCGCCCACGCGCTCACCGGCCTCTTCCTGGCCGGGGCGGGCGTCGCCTACCTGCGCGAGGTCGGCTGGTTCATGCAGTTCTGGACCTGGCTGACCGGCCTGTCCGGGTGAGGCGCTGGCAGCCCGGCCGGGGGAGGCGCTGGCGCCGCCGCCGCACCACCCACACCCTGGAAGGCCTGATCAACTTCCGGGACCTCGGCGGCCTGCCCGCCGCCGGCGGCGCGGTCCGCCCCGGCCGCCTCTTCCGCAGCGACTCCCTCGCCTACGCCACCGGCGCCGACGCCACCCACCTCCTGAAGGACCTGCGCGTCGCCACCGTCATCGACCTGCGCGGCGAGTACGAGGTGGCCCACCTGGGCCGCGGGTTCGTCGAGACCGCCCCCGTCGACTACGTCTCCGCCCCGATCGCCGACGTCAGCGGCGCCGCCGACCTCGTGGGCCACTACGTCGCGATGCTCACCGAGAAGGGCGACGTCCTCGCCTCCACGGTCCGCCTCCTGTCCACCTCCTCGACCCTGCCGGCCGTCTTCCACTGCGAGGCCGGCTGCGACCGCACCGGCGTGCTGGCCGCGGTGGTCCTCGGCCTCCTGGGCGTCCCAGACGAGGTCATCGCCGCCGACTACGCCGCCACGGCCGCCGCGATGCCGCGCATCCACGAGCGCGTCTCGGTCGTCGTCGACCGCCTCGGCCTCCCGCCCCGCCCCGCCTCCGTCCTGGACTGGACCCCCGAGGCGACGATGATGCTGCGGACGCTGGAGCTGGTGAAGGACCGCTGGGGCTCGATCCAGGACTGGGCCCACACGTACGGGCTGAAGGACGACGACCTGTCCGCCCTGCGCGCCGCGCTGGTCGCCTGAACCGTCCCGGCCCGCTCAGTCGTAGGCGTCGCCCAGCCGCGGGAACGACGGGTCGTCCGGGAACTCCTCCCGAACGATTGCCGGGTTGGCCTTGACGACCTGGTCCGGAGGCAGGATCAGCGCGCCGTAGAACTCGTCGGCGAACACTTCCGCGCCGCCGCATGCGGCATAGAAGTCGATGACGTCCCGCGGTGCGGTGTGGTGCGGCTCGATCCGGATCGGGCCGGACGGTGGGAACACCCGGCATCCGGCCCGCGACCCGATCTCCCGCAGCAGTGTTGCGATGTCCACGAGCGGAGATCCTAGGCAGGCGAACAGATGTACTCCGCGAACACGCATCGGCGGGCGACACGAGCTTCAGGGCGCGCGGCCGATCTTCGACATGGACAGCTCCACGCCGATGGCCGGGCGGTCGGGGGTGCCGGCCGGGTCACTCGTCACGGCGATGCAGAGGTCCGTCGTGGCAGGCCGGCCGAGGCGGCGTACCGGGCGGCACGACTCGGACGAGGCCCCGCCCGGCATCGCCAAGGTGCCCCATCCCTTGGTCTCCTGCAGGTGCCGCCGGAGCCGCTCGGTGAGGGCGGCGGTGGAGTCACCCGCGGTGCCGGTGACGCGGTAGTACGTCCAGCAGGCGTGGCCGCCCTGGTCGCAGCCGTCGGTTCCGTTAGGCCCGGTGGCGCTGGTCGCGGTCAGCCCGGCGGGCAACGGGAACAGCTCGTCCGGCGACGGTTCGCCGACCTGGTTCCACGAGAGCACGCCGACGCCGCAGGCGAGCGCCAGCGCCCCGCAGGCGACCAGCGTGGGGACGGTCCGGAACGGCTGGGACCGCCGGGTCGCCGCCACCAGCAGCGCGACACCGCCGGGGACGAGGTACCAGATCAGGGTCGGCACGACGATCGCCATGCTCCGGTCGCCGGGCTGCCCGGGCAGCGTCCACCGGATCGTGGCGATCGCGGCGAGCAGGACCAGCGCGATCGGCAGCGCCGCCCGGACGCGGGGCGCGAACAGGCACCACGCGGCGAGGGGCAGCCATGCGCAGACGACGACGGGTGCGACGACGCCGTGCGCCAGCCGCCACCCCACCGCCATGGCGACCACCAGCCCCACCGCGGGGACACCGATCCGCCACCATAGATCCTTCGCCACGCCGATCATCAAACCAGCATCGATACGGCCGCGCCGTCCCGCCGGCGGGCCGGCCCCAGCTCGCAGGCTTCGCCGTCCATGCGGATGCCTCGCCGTAGGTCAAGCATCGCGGCGAGGCGATCGTCAGGTCGCGTCCTTCTTCACCGCTGCGTCGCGCTCGGCGACGCTGCCGAACTCGCGTCCGCACGCGGTGCAGATGTAGTCGCCGGTCTGGGCGCCGAGGTAGTACTCCTTGGCGAGGTCGGCGTGGGCGCACGGCGGGGATCCGGCCTCCCGGTGCCGCGCCCGGAGCTCGCTCGCACGGTCGGACTGCACTAGGCGGCGGCGGTGCCTTCCGCGCCGGGCTGCGGCGATCAGGTCGCCGCGCGCCAGCGGGCGCGGTCCTCGCCCGGCTTACGGGTGCAGCGCATCAGCGTTCCGGTCGACGTGTGTCCGATCGCACCTTCGGGCGAGCAGAAGGCGCCCGGGTGGACGTTGTTGTTGCCGCCGCCGGCCGGGGCGGTCGTCTTCGGAGGCGCCGGCTTCGTCGTGGTCGGCTTCGCGGCGCCGGTCGTCGTCTTCGGCGCGGGGACGCCGGTCGCCGGTACAGACGCGGCAACGGACGCAGATGGCGACGCGGACGGGGACGGAGACGGAGACGGGGAGTCGGACGCCGACGCGGACACCGACGGCGACGCGGAGCCGGCCGCGGCCACGGACTGGGTGCCCGGCTTCGCGGTGGAGCCGCAGCCGGCGAGGGCGAGCAGGACGATCACGGCGGCGGTGAGGCGGCGACGGCTCATGCGCTGATCTTCCGCCGCGGAGCGCCATCGTTGATCGGTCGCGCGGACGTCATCGGAATCACGTTCAGTCAAGGATCCAGTACGTTCGGACAGCGCCGGTCATTCCTGGGAGGTCCAGCGGACCGGGAAGACGCCGACGCGGGACTCGTGGACCGGGTCGCCGGCCGCGACGTGGTCGGGGTGTTTCGAGCAGCGGACAGGGACGTCGCCGGTGGCGGTCGGGGTGAGCTTCACGGCGGTGCAGGTGATCTCCATGAGTGGGGACAGTAGTCGAACAGGCGTTCGAAATCAGCCGGATCATGGAATTGACCAGGAGGAACGCCCGCTACGTGCCGGACCGTCCGATCATTGGCACGCGGCGGCGCGGGTGTGCAGGTACCGGCGAAGGGGCACGCTGCCGGTGAGGCCGGCGGCCTTCGTGTAGGCGTCGCGGGCGTCCGCGAGCGAGCCGCTCATCTCCAGCAGATGCCCCCGCACCGCGTGGAAACGGTGATCGCCCGCCAGGGAGCTCAGCGACGACAGCAGCGACAGGCCGGCGGAGGGGCCCGAGGCCATCGTCACCGCCACCGCGTGGTTCAGCGCGACCATCGGGTTGTCCGTCAGGGTCAGCAGCAGCTCGTACAGTGCGACGATCTGCGGCCAGTCGGTCTCGGCGGCGGTGGGGGCCTCGTCGTGCAGGGCCGCGATCGCCGCCTGCAGCTGATACGGGCCGACCGGGCCGCGGGGCAGCGCCGCCGTGACGAGGGCGACACCTTCCGCGATCAGCGCCGCGTCCCAGAGGGTGCGGTCCTGCGTGTCCATGGGGACCGGGGTGCCGTCGGGTGCGGTGCGGGCGGGCCGCCGCGCGTCGGTGAGCAGCATCAGCGCCAGCAGCCCGGCGACCTCGCTGTCGGTGGGCATCAGCCGGTGCACGAGCCGCGCCAGCCGGATCGCCTCGGCGGCCAGATCGGGCCGGTGCAGGTCCGGGCCGGTCGTGGCGGCGTAGCCCTCGTTGAACATGAGGTAGAGCACGTGCAGCACGGCGCCGGAGAAGCCGGACGGCAGCGCGAACGGCACGCCGCTGGCCTTGATCCGTTGCTTGGCGCGGCTGATGCGGCGGGCCATCGTCGCCTCCGGCACCAGGAACGCCCGCGCCACCTCGACGGTGGTGAGGCCGCCGACGGCCCGCAGCGTCAGGGCGATCTGGTCGGGCGGGGTCAGCGACGGGTGGCAGCACATCGCCAGGAGGATCAGGCTGTCGTCGTGCGCCGCGCCCGACGGCGGCGGGGGCACCCACTCCGCCTCGCGGCGCAGCCGCGCCTGCTCGCTGCGCAGCAGGTCCGTCAGCCGCCGCGACGCGACGGTGATCAGCCAGCCGCGCGGGGACTCGGGGACGCCGCCGGTTGGCCACTGCGCCGCGGCCGCGATGAGCGCCTCCTGCACGGCGTCCTCGGCGTGGTCGAAGTGCCCGTACCGGCGCACGAGCGCGCCGAGGACCTGCGGCGCGAGTGAACGCAGCAGGTCCCCTGATGCGTCCTCAGAGACCGATCTCATCGCCGGATTCGATGATCGGCCGCACGTCGGCGTAGGCCGTCGCGGCGGCCGCGGGCGGCGCGGGGCACTGGCCGAGCCGGGAGGCGATCTCGGTGGCCCGGTCGAAGCTGTCGACGTCGACGATCCAGTACCCGGCGAGGACCTCCTGCGTCTCCGCGTACGGCCCGTCGGTGACCAGCGGCGGCGTCCCGCCGATGCGGCGGGTGTGCACCGGGGCGCCCAGGGCACGGGTCTCGACCAGCTCGCCGGCCGCCTCGAGCTCCTGGTTGAACTTCGTCATGAACTCGCCCATCGCGGCGAAGTCCTCGGCGGTCCAGACCGGGGCGTCGCCGGGCTTGCCGGCCATCTCGTCGTAGTCCCGCTGCGACGCGTACGTCAGGATCATGTACTTCACGGTCACTCCTCTCGAACGGCACCGTCCACCGGTGACGCCGGAGACGTCGGAGCGGGCGCGCCGTCCCGGACAGCATCGCCGAGAAACTTCATGACCGTCTCGCGAAACCGGTCCGGGGCGGTGCTGTGGATGCGGTGCCCGACCGGGAGGGTGACCAGCTCGCAGCGCGGGATGCGCGCCGCGACCTCGGCCAGCCGCGCCGGCGCGATGTGGCTCGCGGGCCCGCCGGACAGCAGCAGGGTCGGCGCCGCGATCGCCGGCAGCGCGTCCCACCACTGCGGTTGCGCCTGCCTGAGCTGCGCGATCGCGGAGGTCAGCGCCAGCCGGTCGTACCGGCGGTGCGGGTCGGCGGTCCCGATCGACAGCAGCAACAGCCGGCCCAGCGACAACCGGCCCTCGGAGACGCGCGGCGGCGCCGGCGGATCCTCGAGGACCAGCCGCGTGACCCGGTCCGGCCGCTCCTGCGCGACCAGCGACGCGGCGAACCCGCCCAGCGAATGCCCGACGAGCGTCACCTGGTCCAGACCGAGCCGGTCGAGCAGCGCGAGCACGTCGTCGCGGTGGGAGTTCAGCGTGTACTGGCGGGAGCGCGGACTGCTTCCATGACCTCTCAGGTCCGGCACGACCACCCGGTGCCCGGCCTCGATCAGCGCCGGCGCGAACAGGTCCCAGGTCGCGCCGCGGCTGCCCCCGCCGTGCAGCAGGACCACCGCAGGGGCGTCCCGCGGGCCCTGGTCGCGATGGTGCAGCTCCACCTACGCGCCGAGCTGGTCGGCGAAGTCGTGCAGGACGCTCACCAGCTGGGTCATCGGGACCGGCCGGCGGCTCACCTCGGCCACGTCCTTGCCCTCCGCGGCGAACAGCGGCGGCAGCGTGTGGATCCCGGCGTCGAACGGCACCGCGGCCACCTCGTCCTGCCAGCCCGGCCAGCGCCAGCTCAGGTAGAACTGGTCGATCGCGCCGCCGAGCATCGCGTACAGCCAGTCGGTGTACCCGAGGCCGAGGTCCTCCCAGCCGAGCGTGTCGGGCGCGAAGTAGTGGATCGACGGTGACGGACCGTCACCCTGCCGCCACACGAACTCGCCGCCCATCACGTCCTGCGCGACGACCAGCCCCGCACCCTCGAACCCGGCGTTGACCGTGTGGATGTCCGGCAGCCGCCGCTCGGGGTGTCCGGAGCCGAGGATCCGCAGCCAGCCGTCGTCGATGACCAGCCCGCCGGACAGGTACACCAGCGACCCGAGCCACGACTTGGTGGTGACCTGGAGCCGCTCCAGGCAGGATGCCGCCCTGTCGGGATCGGTCGGCAGGATCTCCACCGCGAACGGTGACCCGCTGACCGCCGCCTCGACCTCGGCCCACGCCGACCGGTCCTCGGAGATCAGCTCGGCGAGCGAGCGCATTCCGCAACTGTACGACGCCCCGCCCCGCCGCGTTCGCATTCACGAACGACGGATTTCCGGTGATGAATGACGATCATTCACGTTCTCGCTCTGTTCCGTGCCGAGCACTCAGCGTCACGTTGTCGGGCATGACTCGCCGCTGGCTGATCACCGGATGCTCCACCGGCCTGGGCCGCGCCCTCGCCGAGGCCGTCGCCGCCTCAGGACAGCAGGTCCTCGCCACCGCCCGCCCCGTCTCCGTCTGACTTTCTCAGCACGGGGTGATCTGTCGATGACCTGATAGGCACGAGGAACCCGTATGCCGGCGCACCAGGGATCCGGAGCGCCGGCCCGCGCGAGCGACCAGGGCCGCGTGAGATCGCCGCGGGCGATGAGTGCAGAGGATCAGCAGGGCGCGGGCGAGAAGCTAACGGCCCAAGGGTGAGAGGCGCAGGTCGCGGCAGTGGGACGATGGAGCCTGTGACCTGCTTGAAGAGCTAAGAGCGGGCGATGAGAATCGAACTCACACCGTCAGTTTGGAAGACTGAAGCTCTGCCATTGAGCTACGCCCGCGTGCTCCCAGCGCTGCCGGGTGCGCCTCCCAGCGTACCGAATCCTCCGCCGGAGGGCATATGGCGGGTCCATGCAGTGCGACACCGCCATACCGAGCGGCGGACTGTCAGACCCAACGCATACACTTGCCGACGCACAGCACCGGGGTGTAGCGCAGTTTGGTAGCGCACTCGCTTTGGGAGCGAGGGGCCGTGGGTTCAAATCCCGCCACCCCGACCGGGACATACCAGGCAGCCGCCAGTCCACCCCAGCCGTTGGAGCGGCTGACCGCGACCCATGAGGAGAAGTTCTGTGAAGAGCACCGTCGAGACCCTGAGCCCGACGCGCGTGCGGCTCGAAATCGAGGTGCCGTTCGCCGAGCTGGAGCCCAGCTTGAAGAAGGCCTACCGGGAGATCGGCTCGCAGGTCGTGATTCCCGGGTTCCGCCGCGGCAAGGTGCCGACCGCCGTCATCGACCAGCGGGTCGGGCGGGGTGCCGTGCTCAACGAGGCGGTGCAGGAGGTCATCCCGACGCAGATCCTGGCCGCGGTGCGTGAGCACGAGGTGAAGACGCTGGGCCGGCCCGAGGTGGAGATCACCGAGTTCGCGGACGGGCAGCCGTTGAAGTTCACCGCCGAGGTGGACGTGCGGCCGGAGATCACGCTGCCGGACCTGTCGGAGATCCAGGTGACGGTCGACGCGCTCGTGGTGAGCGAGGAGGACGTCGACGAGCAGCTCAAGGGGCTGCGGGACCGGTTCGCGACGCTGAAGACGGTGGAGCGGGCGGCGCTGGTCGGCGACTTCGTGCAGATCGACCTGGTCGCGACGGTCGACGGCGAGGAGGTGCCGGGCGGCAGCGCCACCAACATCTCCCACGAGGTGGGCAGCGGTCAGCTGGTGCCGGGGCTCGACGACGTGCTGGCGGGGATGTCGGCGGGTGAGTCGACGACGTTCACCACGCAGCTGGTCGGTGGCGACTTCGAGGGGCGCGACGCCGAGGTGTCGGTGACCGTGAAGTCGGTCAAGGACAAGCAGCTGCCGCCGGTCGACGACGAGTTCGCGCAGCTGGCGAGCGAGTTCGACACGCTCGACGAGCTCAAGGACGACCTGCGCACCCGGCTGACCCGGGTGAAGCGGATGGAGCAGCTCTACTCGGCTCGTGACCTTGCCCTGAAGGCCGTCATCGAGGCCACCGAGGTCCCCGCGCCGGAGGGCGTGGTGAAGGACGAGGTGGAGTCGCGCAAGGAGTCGATGAACGACCAGCTCCAGCGCATCGGTGCGTCGTTCGAGGACTACCTGTCGACCGAGGGCAAGACCGAGGAAGAGATGGACGCCGAGCTCAACGAGGCGGCCGTCGAGGGCGTGAAGGTGCAGCTGGTGCTCGACACCCTGGCCGACGCCGAGAGCATCCAGGTGAGCGACGACGAGTTCGGGCACGAGATCGTGCACCGGGCGCAGCGTGCCGGGGTCGGCCCGCAGCAGTACTACGACCAGCTGGTCCAGGCCGGCGTCGCCGGTGCGGTCTTCGGTGACGTGCGGCGGGGCAAGGCGCTGGGTGTGGTGCTCGAGCGGGTGAAGATCGTCGACTCGGAGGGCACCGCCCTGTCGCTGGACGACCTGCGCGGCCCGGTGGACGAGCACGAGGGCCACGACCACGGTGACCACGAGGGTCACAACCACTGATCTGGGATCCGGCCGGGTCCGAGCCGCAGCGTGGATGCACGCAACGCGGCAAAGCACGCACAACGGGCCCGGCCGACCACGGTGCGCTCATAGCGAAATGCGGTGAGCATGGGAAGCTCCCGCTCCCAACACCGGTTAGGGTCGGCAAGTACAAGACTCTTGCGAAGGGCTGCCATGACCGACCTGCATATTCCAGCGTCGCCAGTCAGTCCCGCGCCCTCGGGGCGCGGTCGGGGCGCGGACTCGAGCCTGACGCTCGACGACTCGGTGTTCAACCGGCTGCTCAAGGAGCGCATCATCTTCCTTGGTAGCGAGGTCAACGACCAGGTCGCCAACCGGATCTGTGCCCAGATGCTCCTGCTCGCCGCTGAGGACGAGGAGCGCGACATCTGGCTCTACATCAACTCGCCCGGTGGCTCCGTCTACTCGGGCATGGCGATCTACGACATCATGCAGTTCGTCACCAACGACGTGGCGACGGTCGCGATGGGCATGGCGGCGTCGATGGGACAGCTGCTGCTGTGCGCCGGCGCGCCGGGCAAGCGCATGGCGCTGCCGCACGCGCGGATCATGATGCACCAGCCCTCGGGTGGCATCGGCGGCACGGCCTCGGACATCGCCATCCAGGCCGAGCAGATGCTCTACACCAAGCGGATGTTCCAGGAGCGGGTGTCGTTCCACACGGGGCAGAGCCTGGACCAGATCGAATCCGACTCCGACCGCGACCGCTGGTTCACCGCCGAAGAGGCGCGCGACTACGGCTTCATCGACAAGGTGATCACCGGGGCCCAGCAGGCTCCGGAAGGCGCCGGAACCCTGGCTTGAGGAGCGAAGCGATGACCGATCTGAGCCTGCCCCCGGCGATGCGCGAGGTGCACAACCGTTACATCCTCCCGTCCTACGTGGAGCGCACGTCGTACGGGATCAAGGAGACCAACCCGTACAACAAGCTGTTCGAGGACCGGATCATCTTCCTCGGCGTGCAGATCGACGACGCGTCGGCCAACGACGTGATGGCGCAGCTGCTGACGCTGGAGAGCAACGAGCCGGACCGCGACATCATCATGTACATCAACTCGCCCGGTGGCTCGTTCACGGCCATGACGGCGATCTACGACACGATGCTGTACGTGCGGCCCGACATCCAGACGGTCTGCCTCGGCCAGGCGGCGAGCGCCGCAGCGGTCCTGCTCTCGGCCGGCACGCCCGGCAAGCGGCTGGCCCTGCCCAACTCGCGGATCATCATCCACCAGCCGGCCACCGAGGGCGGCTACGGGCAGGGGTCCGACATCGAGATCCAGGCCCGCGAGATCATGCGGATGCGCACGAACCTCGAGGAGATGGTGTCCCGGCACACCGGGCAGCCGATCGACAAGGTCCGCAAGGACATCGACCGCGACAAGATCCTGACGGCCGACGAGGCCAAGGAGTACGGTCTGGTCGACAACATCCTGGTCAGCCGCAAGAAGTCGGCGCTGGTCGCTTCCGGGGCGTAGCCCACAAGGTTCACGGTCGGCCCGCCTCACCTCACGGTCTGGCGGGCCGATGTGGCCATCCGGAAAGACACCACCGCTCAGGGGGTCGGAATACGGCCGACCACCAGGTAACGTCGAGGCAGCACGAAGCAACACGCACGACGCAAGCGGCGACCGGCAGCAAGCCGCGCACGTGAGCTGAACAAAAGCGCAAAGCGCGCAAAGCGCGAAGCACAGGCGCGACGCGATCCGGGCAGTCAGTCCGGCCGAATGCAGGGAGATCGTAGGTGGCACGGATCGGCGACGGCGGCGACCTACTGAAATGTTCCTTCTGCGGCAAGTCGCAGAAGCAGGTGAAGAAGCTGATCGCAGGACCGGGCGTCTACATCTGCGACGAGTGCATCGACCTCTGCAACGAGATCATCGAGGAAGAGCTCGCCGAGTCGGGTGACGTCAAGTTCGACGAGCTGCCCAAGCCGATGGAGATCTGCGCCTTCCTCGACCAGTACGTGGTCGGGCAGGACCAGGCCAAGAAGGCCCTCGCGGTGGCGGTCTACAACCACTACAAGCGGGTCCAGGCCGAGTCCGGCGGCAACTCCAGCGACGGCGTCGAGCTCGCGAAGTCCAACATCCTGCTGATCGGCCCCACAGGCTGCGGCAAGACCCACCTGGCGCAGACCCTGGCCCGGATGCTCAACGTGCCGTTCGCGATCGCGGATGCCACGGCGCTCACCGAGGCCGGCTATGTCGGCGAGGACGTCGAGAACATCCTGCTGAAGCTGATCCAGGCCGCGGACTACGACATCCGCCGCGCCGAGACCGGCATCGTCTACATCGACGAGGTCGACAAGATCGCCCGCAAGTCGGAGAACCCCAGCATCACCAGGGACGTGTCCGGCGAGGGCGTGCAGCAGGCGCTGCTGAAGATCATCGAGGGCACGGTCGCCAACGTGCCGCCGCAGGGCGGCCGCAAGCACCCGCACCAGGAGTTCATCCAGATCGACACGTCCAACGTGCTGTTCATCTGCGGTGGCGCGTTCGCGGGGCTCGACCGGATCGTCCAGGCGCGCGTCGGCAAGGGCGGCACCGGCTTCGGCGCCAACCTGCGCTCGATCACCGACCGCACGCTCGACGACAGCTTCGGCGACGTGATGCCGGAGGACATGCTGAAGTTCGGGCTCATCCCCGAGTTCATCGGCCGCCTCCCCGTGATCACGAGCGTCAAGAGCCTCGACCGCGACGCGCTGGTCAAGATCCTCACCGAGCCGCGCAACGCGCTCGTCCGGCAGTACCAGCGCCTGTTCGAGCTCGACGGCGTCGAGCTGGAGTTCAACGCCGAGGCCCTCGAGTCGATCGCCGACCAGGCGATCCTCCGAGGCACCGGCGCCCGCGGCCTCCGCGCGATCATGGAGGAAGTGCTCCTCAGCGTGATGTACGAGGTGCCCAGCAACCCCAACATCGCCCGCGTGCTGATCACCCGCGAGGTCGTCCTCGAGAAGGTCATCCCGACCATCGTTCCCCGCGACCTCGCCGCCCACCGGGCCGGCCGCCGCCGCGCGGACCGCGAGGAGAAGTCGGCCTAGCCGCACGAGACGCAGCGCCGTCCACCCCCACGGGTGGGCGGCGCTTCTCTTTGTGGCGTTTGCGGCATGTGTACGACCTGAGCAACGGAATACGGATCACACTGCCAGTAACGCGACGGAAAACGCGGTGGCGGTGCACGATGACAACCAATAGCGTTCTCGGCGTGTTGTCACTCGTCTTCGCCGCCGTGTCCGCGCTCGTCTGGGGTGCGGGTGACTTCGCCGGCGGCAAGGCGAGTCAGCGCACCGACTCGTTCGGCATCGCGCTCGTGGCCGAGCTGGCCGGCATCCCACTGGTCGTCGGCTGGCTGATCGTCACCCGCCCGGGCCTGCCGGCCGCCGCCGACCTCACGTGGGGCGCCGCGGCCGGCGTCGTCGGCGTCGCGGGTCTCGTCGTCTTCTACCGCGGTCTCGCCGGCGGCGCCATGTCGGTCGTCGCGCCGCTGACCGCCACGACGACGGCCGCGGTGCCGCTGCTGCTCGGCCTCGTCCTGGACCGGCGCCCGTCGGCGCTCGCCCTGTGCGGCGCGGTGCTCGCCGTCGCCGCCATCACGCTCGTCAGCGCCGGCCCGACCGGCGGCGTCACCGTCCCGCGGGGGACGATCGTCGCCGCGCTCGGCGCCGGGCTGCTGTTCGGTGGGTACTTCACCCTCATCGCCCAGACATCGCACGCGTCCGGGATGTGGCCGCTGCTGTCGGGCCGCGTCGCCGGGGTCGCCGGGCTCCTCGTGGCGATGCGCGTCATGCGCGTGCCGCTGCGGATGGACCGGACGTCGGTGGCGCTCGCGAGCACCGCCGGCGCGTTCGACGTGACCGCCAACGCGTTCTACCTCGTGGCCGTCCGCGGGGGCATGCTGAGCATCACCGCGCCGATCGCGTCGCTGTACCCGGTGAGCACGGTCTTCCTCGCGATGGCCGTCGACCGGGAGCGGATGCGGCCGCTGCAGATCACCGGGCTCGGTCTGGCCGCCGCTGCTCTCGTCCTGACCGCCGCCTGATCGATAGGCTGAGGGTATGCGCGTAGCGGTGTGTCAGCTGAACGCCCGTGACGACCGGGCCGACAACCTGAGGGTGGCCAGGACCCTGCTGGAGCGTGCCGCCGCGGGCGGTGCGGATCTGGCGGTGCTTCCGGAGTACGTGGACTACCTCGGCCGCGCCGACGGGGCGCCGAAGCCGGAGGCGATCGACGGGGAGTTCGCGGCCTTCTTCGCCGACGCCGCGCGCGAGCTCGGGATGTGGGTGCACGCCGGCTCCTTCCACGAGGTCGGGCCCGACCCCGAGCACACGTACAACACCACGCTCGTCTTCGACCGCCAGGGCGGACTCGCCGGCACCTACCGGAAGATCCACCTCTACGACGTCGAGATCCCCGGTCGCGTCTCCTATCATGAGTCCGCGACGGTGGCGCCCGGCACGCAGACCACGCTGCTCGACGTCGACGAGGCCGTTCTCGGCCTGTCGATCTGCTACGATCTTCGTTTCCCCGAGTTGTACCGGCAGCTGGCGATCGACGGTGCGACGGTGCTCGTGGTGCCGGCGGCGTTCATGCTCCACACGGGCCGCGACCACTGGGAGCCGCTGCTGCGTGCCCGCGCGATCGAGAACCAGTGCTATGTGCTGGCCGCCGGGCAGGTCGGCAACCACGACCCCGACCGCACCTGCTTCGGGCGCAGCATGGTGATCGACCCCTGGGGGACGGTCGTCGCCCTGGCGCCCGATGTCGTGGGCGTCACGTTCGCCGATCTCGACTTCGCACGGCTCGCGGAGATCCGCGCCACGTTGCCGAGCCTGGCCAACCGCCGGCTCTGACCCTCCCCGCGCCGGCCCGGCGGTTGCCGCCGGGTCAGGCGTGGCGGTTGCTCAGGATGCCGACGACGGTGATCCCGACGATCGCCGCGCCCGTGACGAGCATCGCGGCCCGCATCCGTGAAGGCCCGCGCATCGCCAGCCGATAGGTGGCCACGACCACGAACAACGCCACGGCGATCCCGATGACGAACTGCCACAGCGGGAAGAGCATGTCCAGCAGTGCGTCCGCGTGGGGGCTCGGCGTCATGCCGTCATCCTCCCCGATTTGACGCGGGTTCGCCGTTCCCCGTACGGTTCTCCAGGTCCGAGGGACTGGTCGGAAACGACCGGTTCGCCGGACTTCTTCCTGGGTGGTGCGGTTTCAACCGGTGTAAGCCGGATTTGCGATCGCGAAGCCGGCCAGGTAAGTTGATCCAGCCGGCAGGGAGCCGGGCGGGTGAAAGCCGAGAGGCTCGAGCCGGCCGGTCCAGTCGGAATCCCGAGCAGGTCTCCACACCGGAAACGGTGTGGCTGGCGTGTGCGGGAAACGTTCCAGAAGGTCGACAAGCGGATAACGCGAACTTGACAGGCAGGAACGACCTGGTAAAGTAACAAAGCCGGCAGGGAGCCGGGCGGGCAAGCGAGCGACACACGCTCCAGTGCCGGCCGGTCCTACTGGATCTCCCGAACAAGATCACCGGAAACGGTGTCCTTGTTATGCTCGGGAAGCCGCTTGAAGTTGAATAGCCCGGAAATACGGACTTGACAACGGCGAGCGACCTGGTAAAGTAGAGAAGTTGCCCCGGATGAGGCAAGCTCAACTGAGCGAGCTTCAGCGGTGTGTGTTGGTTGTTTGAGAACTCAACAGGGTGCTTGTTAAGCCAGTGCCAATTGATTGACCCCGTGACATGGCTTTGTTGTCGTGTCCGAGGATTCCTTTGGTGACAAACGATTGTTTGTTGCCAGGACTGATTTTCCAGATTTTGTTGGAGAGTTTGATCCTGGCTCAGGACGAACGCTGGCGGCGTGCTTAACACATGCAAGTCGAGCGGAAAGGCCCTTCGGGGTACTCGAGCGGCGAACGGGTGAGTAACACGTGAGTAACCTGCCCTAGGCTTTGGGATAACCCTCGGAAACGGGGGCTAATACCGGATATTCATTCTCCGCGGCATCGTGGGGTGTGGAAAGTTTTTTCGGCCTGGGATGGGCTCGCGGCCTATCAGCTTGTTGGTGGGGTGATGGCCTACCAAGGCGACGACGGGTAGCCGGCCTGAGAGGGCGACCGGCCACACTGGGACTGAGACACGGCCCAGACTCCTACGGGAGGCAGCAGTGGGGAATATTGCACAATGGGCGGAAGCCTGATGCAGCGACGCCGCGTGAGGGATGAAGGCCTTCGGGTTGTAAACCTCTTTCGACAGGGACGAAGCGCAAGTGACGGTACCTGGAGAAGAAGCGCCGGCCAACTACGTGCCAGCAGCCGCGGTAAGACGTAGGGCGCGAGCGTTGTCCGGATTTATTGGGCGTAAAGAGCTCGTAGGCGGCTTGTTGCGTCAGCTGTGAAAACCCGCAGCTCAACTGTGGGCTTGCAGCTGATACGGGCAGGCTTGAGTTCGGTAGGGGAGACTGGAATTCCTGGTGTAGCGGTGAAATGCGCAGATATCAGGAGGAACACCGGTGGCGAAGGCGGGTCTCTGGGCCGATACTGACGCTGAGGAGCGAAAGCGTGGGGAGCGAACAGGATTAGATACCCTGGTAGTCCACGCTGTAAACGTTGGGCGCTAGGTGTGGGGGGCCTCTCCGGTTCTCTGTGCCGCAGCTAACGCATTAAGCGCCCCGCCTGGGGAGTACGGCCGCAAGGCTAAAACTCAAAGGAATTGACGGGGGCCCGCACAAGCGGCGGAGCATGCGGATTAATTCGATGCAACGCGAAGAACCTTACCTGGGTTTGACATGGGCGCTAAAGCAGCAGAGATGTTGTGTCCTTCGGGGGCGTTCACAGGTGGTGCATGGCTGTCGTCAGCTCGTGTCGTGAGATGTTGGGTTAAGTCCCGCAACGAGCGCAACCCTTGTTCGATGTTGCCAGCGGGTTATGCCGGGGACTCATCGAAGACTGCCGGGGTCAACTCGGAGGAAGGTGGGGATGACGTCAAGTCATCATGCCCCTTATGTCCAGGGCTTCACGCATGCTACAATGGCCGGTACAAAGGGCTGCGATACCGTAAGGTGGAGCGAATCCCAAAAAGCCGGTCTCAGTTCGGATCGGGGTCTGCAACTCGACCCCGTGAAGTCGGAGTCGCTAGTAATCGCAGATCAGCAACGCTGCGGTGAATACGTTCCCGGGCCTTGTACACACCGCCCGTCACGTCACGAAAGTCGGTAACACCCGAAGCCGGTGGCCCAACCCTTGTGGAGGGAGCCGTCGAAGGTGGGACTGGCGATTGGGACGAAGTCGTAACAAGGTAGCCGTACCGGAAGGTGCGGCTGGATCACCTCCTTTCTAAGGAGCAACCTTCACCGAAAGGTGACAGGAGCCCATGGTCGACCGAATGTGTCGACAGGGTGCTCATATGGCGGAGACACTGGCGAAGACTTCCTGACAACGGTTCATGTGTCCTAGTACTGCTCACTTGTGGGCGTGGAACGGCGATTGGATGCGGTTGGGAGGTCACACAGGCACCCTGTTGGGTCCTGAAACAATCAGCGCGTGAGCGGGGTTGTTTTCAGACGAGATCCACATCTGTCGCAAAACCGGTCGGCGTAGCCGGCGAGGTTGTGGCTGATAAAGAGGTGTGGGTTTGGTGTTGGTTGAGAATTGCACAGTGGATGCGAGCATCTTTATAGCTTTTTTTGTGGTCAAGTTGCTGAGGGCGTACGGTGGATGCCTTGGCACCAGGAGCCGATGAAGGACGTGGGAGGCCGCGATAGGCCTGGGGGAGCTGTCAACCGAGCTGTGATCCCAGGGTGTCCGAATGGGGGAACCCGGCACCAGTCATGTGGTGTCACTCCCGCCTGAACACATAGGGCGGGTAGAGGGAACGCGGGGAAGTGAAACATCTCAGTACCCGCAGGAAGAGAAAACAATTGTGATTCCGTGAGTAGTGGCGAGCGAAAGCGGATGAGGCTAAACCGTGCACGTGTGATACCTGGCAGGGGTTGCGTGTGCGGGGTTGTGGGACATGTCTGAACCAGGCTGCCATCTGGTTGCACAGTCAGAAAATTCGTGGTTAGTCGAAGTCCGCTGGAAAGCGGCACCGTAGACGGTGAGAGTCCGGTAGGCGAAAATCGCGGGTCTGTGTTGGTGTGTTCCCGAGTAGCGGCGGACTCCTGTAATCTGCCGTGAATCTGCCAGGACCACCTGGTAAGCCTAAATACTCCCTGGTGACCGATAGCGGACTAGTACCGTGAGGGAAAGGTGAAAAGTACCCCGGGAGGGGAGTGAAATAGTACCTGAAACCGTGCGCCTACAATCCGTCGGAGCGTCCCACCGTTTGGTGGGGGTGACGGCGTGCCTTTTGAAGAATGAGCCTGCGAGTTAGTGATACGTGGCGAGGTTAACCCGTGTGGGGGAGCCGTAGCGAAAGCGAGTCTGAACAGGGCGTTCAGTCGCGTGTCCTAGACCCGAAGCGGAGTGATCTAGCCATGGGCAGGCTGAAGCGCGGGTAAGACCGCGTGGAGGGCCGAACCCACCAACGTTGAAAAGTTGGGGGATGACCTGTGGTTAGGGGTGAAAGGCCAATCAAACTCCGTGATAGCTGGTTCTCCCCGAAATGCATTTAGGTGCAGCGTCACGTGTTTCTTGCCGGAGGTAGAGCACTGGATGGCCTAGGGGGCCTACAAGCTTACTGAAGTCAACTAAACTCCGAATGCCGGTAAGTGAGAGCGTGGCAGTGAGACTGCGGGGGATAAGCTTCGTAGTCGAGAGGGAAACAGCCCAGATCACCAGCTAAGGCCCCTAAGCGTGTGCTAAGTGGTAAAGGATGTGGGGTCGCATAGACAACCAGGAGGTTGGCTTAGAAGCAGCCACCCTTGAAAGAGTGCGTAATAGCTCACTGGTCAAGTGGTTCCGCGCCGACAATGTAGCGGGGCTCAAGCACACCGCCGAAGCTGTGGCATTCACATGATAACCCGGCCTGATTCTTCGGATGAGGGTCCAGGTGTGTGGATGGGTAGGGGAGCGTCGTGTCACCGGTGAAGCGGCGGAGTGATCCAGCCGTGGAGGTGACGCGAGTGAGAATGCAGGCATGAGTAGCGAAAGCAGGGTGAGAAACCCTGCCGCCGGATGACCAAGGGTTCCAGGGCCAGGCTAATCCGCCCTGGGTGAGTCGGGGCCTAAGGCGAGGCCGAGAGGCGTAGTCGATGGATAACGGGTTGATATTCCCGTACCCGCGTAGAAGCGTCCATGCTGAACCTTCATGTACTAACCTCCGGATTCCTTGAAGCCTTCGGGTGGATGGGTTGATGTTGGGAACTTGTGGGGTAGTAGGCAAGCGATGGGGTGACGCAGGAGGGTAGCTGGACCCGGCCGGTGGTTGTGCCGGGGCAAGCGTGTAGCCCGCAGTGTAGGCAAATCCGCACTGCTTGAGGGTGAGACGTGAAGCGGAGCCGTTTCAGGCGAAGTCAGTGATCCCATGCTGCCGAGAAAAGCCTCTAGCGAGTTTCGAGCGGCCCGTACCCCAAACCGACACAGGTGGTCAGGTAGAGAATACCGAGGCGATCGGGCGAACTGTGGTTAAGGAACTCGGCAAATTGCCCCCGTAACTTCGGGAGAAGGGGGGCCACCGATGGTGAGACCACGTGCTGGTGGAGCGGTTGGTGGCCGCAGAGACCAGGGGGAAGCGACTGTTTACTAAAAACACAGGTCCATGCTAAGTCGTAAGACGATGTATATGGACTGACGCCTGCCCGGTGCTGGAACGTTAAGGGGACCTGTTAGTCCTTCGGGGCGAAGCGGAGAACTTAAGCGCCAGTAAACGGCGGTGGTAACTATAACCATCCTAAGGTAGCGAAATTCCTTGTCGGGTAAGTTCCGACCTGCACGAATGGCGTAACGACTTCCCCACTGTCTCAACCACAGGCCCGGCGAAATTGCACTACGAGTAAAGATGCTCGTTACGCGCGGCAGGACGGAAAGACCCCGGGACCTTCACTATAGCTTGACATTGGTACTCGAATTCGATTGTGTAGGATAGGTGGGAGCCGGTGAAGCGGCCACGCCAGTGGTTGTGGAGGCAAGCTTGAAATACCACTCTGTTGGATTTGGGTATCTAACTTCGGACCGTGATCCGGTTCAGGGACAGTGTCTGGTGGGTAGTTTAACTGGGGCGGTTGCCTCCTAAAATGTAACGGAGGCGCCCAAAGGTTCCCTCAGCCTGGTTGGCAATCAGGTGTTGAGTGCAAGTGCACAAGGGGGCTTGACTGTGAGACTGACAGGTCGAGCAGGGACGAAAGTCGGGACTAGTGATCCGGCACTGGCAGGTGGAAGCGGTGTCGCTCAACGGATAAAAGGTACCCCGGGGATAACAGGCTGATCTTCCCCAAGAGTCCATATCGACGGGATGGTTTGGCACCTCGATGTCGGCTCGTCGCATCCTGGGGCTGGAGTAGGTCCCAAGGGTTGGGCTGTTCGCCCATTAAAGCGGTACGCGAGCTGGGTTTAGAACGTCGTGAGACAGTTCGGTCCCTATCCGCCGCGCGCGTAGGATACTTGAGAAGGGCTGTCCCTAGTACGAGAGGACCGGGACGGACGAACCTCTGGTGTGCCAGTTGTTCTGCCAAGAGCACGGCTGGTTGGCTACGTTCGGAAGGGATAACCGCTGAAAGCATCTAAGCGGGAAGCTCGCTTCGAGATGAGGTATCCCACCCCTTGAGGGTTAAGGCCCCCAGTTAGACCACTGGGTTGATAGGCCGGAAGTGGAAGCCTGGTAACAGGTTTGAGCTGACCGGTACTAATAGGCCGAGGACTTGACCTCATACACAAAAGCTGTGAAGACAACGCATCCACTGTGTGATTCTGAACCAACACCAGAACGCACCCCCGACAGAGATTGGGGTGTGCGGTGGTTGACAGGTTCATAGAGTTACGGCGGCCATAGCGGAGGGGAAACGCCCGGTCCCATTCCGAACCCGGAAGCTAAGCCCTCCAGCGCCGATGGTACTGCACCCGAGAGAGTGTGGGAGAGTAGGACGCCGCCGGACAAAATTTCGCAGTAGCCCCAGCCATCCGGCTGGGGCTACTCGCATTTCCAGACCAGGAAAACAGCGCCGGATAGGCGCCGGAAGAAAAAGCCGGGGTCAGCGCTTCTCGACGGCCGGCCGGATCGTCGACAGGGCCTTCTCCGCGTCCGCCGTCTTGCTGCCGGGAAGCACCACGACGCCGAGCGAGCCGTTGTCCGCCCAGCCGCACACGGCGATCACGCCGTCCTTGTCGTCGATCTCGCCGCACCGGGCCACCCCGCCCAGGTCGCCGGCGTCGACGTCATGAACCCCGCGGATCGCGGTGTCCGCGCCGGCGACGGCCTTGAAGGCGCCGTCCAGGGACCGCTCCGGCTTCCAGATGCGGCCGGTCCCGGCCACGAGGATGACCGTGCGGGCCTCGGAGCCGTTCGGCTCCCGGTAGATGGCGCCGAGGCTGTCGTCGAGACTGACCTCGGTCACGATCGCGTCCCGGACGTACTCGGAGGCCTGAGCGGCCTCGTCGGTGGAGAACAGCGTGTAGGAGCCGATCTGCGTCGGTGTGGACACCTTGGTGTCGCTCTGCTGGGTCACCCGCCAGACCGTCGGGCCGTAGACGACCGCGGAGCCCAGCAGGGCCACGCCGGCGAGGGCCCCGCAGACGATGGCCACCTTCTTCACATTGACGGAAGAACGCGGCTCGTCATCAGGCTCATCCGCGTCGGAGATGCCCGGAAGATCGACCATCGGCGCAGCCTAGCAAGGCCCCGCACGCACAGTGGGGCCGGACCGCAGCGGCCCGACCCCACCGGTACATCAGCGGAAAACGCGATCAGCGGGACTCCACCGCCGGGCGGATCTGCAGGAACAGGTCCGAGGCCTCCCCGAGGTCCCGGCCGATGAACACCCCGATGCCGACACTGCCGTGGTCGGCCCAGGCGCACAGGGTCATCGGCAGCTCGTCCTCGGTGCCGCTCGCGCACTTCACCGTGCCGCCCAGGTCGCCGGCCGGGTAGCTGGTCTGCCCGCCGACGCTGCCGCCGGTGGAGTTGAAGCCCTTGAACGCGTCCTCGATCTCGTCGTCGGGGAAGACGACCGTGGACGTCGCCGCGACGATCACGACCAGCTTCTGCGGGTCGCCGGTGCTGTAGATGCCCGCCGCGACCTCGTCCACGTCGCCGACGTCGTTGCGCAGATCACGCTCCATCTGGTCGACGATCGTCTGCATCTCGTCGGAGGTTTCCTTCTTCAGCCCGCCCGGCAGCGTCTCCGGCGCCGTCACCGTGGTGCCGGACGCGTCGATGATCGGATACAGGAACACGCCGCAGCCGACCGCGCAGATCAGGAACAGCGCGCCCAGGATCCCGAGTGTGATCTTCAGCCCCTTGCCCCGGCGCGGCGGCGGGGGCGGCGGGAAGGCCGGGCCCTGCCCCGGGAACGGCGCCGCGGGCTGGAACGGCGGTACAGACGGCTGGAACGGCGGTGCCGACGCCTGGTACGGGTCCTGGTACGCCGGCTGCTGGTACGGCTGCTGAGGCTGCGCATACGACTGCGGCGGGCCGTACGGGCCGGGCTGCTGCGGGTAGGACCCGCCGCTCGGAGCCTGTTGCGTGCCGAACTCCGGCGCCAGGTCGTACGACTGGGGCTGGAACGGCTGCGAGTGGGGCTCGTCGTCGGACGGGCGGGGCGGGTAAGTCACCGTCGATCAGTCTCCTGAGTGAGGGGGCAATGGCGAGCGTAGACCCCACGCGCGAAGTTCTAGACTCGCTGTTGTGACGGAGACTCAACGGACGCCCGGCAGCGCCGAGCCGACCGCCCCCACTGCCTCGGTGCTCTCGGCCCAGTATGCGCCCGGCGAGGTGGAACAGCGGCGGTATGAGCGATGGGTGGCCGACGGTCTGTTCAAGGCCGACACGGCCAGCGACAAGCCACCGTTCACGATCGTGCTGCCCCCACCCAACGTGACGGGCTCGCTGCACATCGGTCACGCCCTCGACCACACGGTCCAGGACGCGATCATCCGCCGGAAGCGGATGCAGGGCTTCGAGGCGCTGTGGCTGCCCGGCATGGACCACGCCGGCATCGCCACGCAGAACGTCGTGGAGCGGCAGCTCGCCACGTCCGGGCAGTCCCGGCACGACCTGGGCCGCGAGGCGTTCGTGGAGAAGGTCTGGCAGTGGAAGGCCGAGTCCGGCGGCAAGATCCTCGGCCAGATGACCCGCCTCGGCGACTCCGTGGACTGGAGCCGCGAGCGGTTCACCATGGACGAGGGGCTGTCCCGCGCCGTCCTCACCATCTTCAAGCGGCTCTTCGACGACGGCCTCATCTACCGGGCCGAGCGCATCATCAACTGGTGCCCCCGGTGCCTGACCGCGCTGTCCGACATCGAGGTCGAGCACTCCGACGACGACGGTGAGCTGGTCTCGATCCGTTACGGCGAGGGTGCCGACGCGATCGTCGTGGCCACCACGCGGGCCGAGACGATGCTCGGTGACACCGCGGTGGCCGTGCACCCCGACGACGAGCGCTACAAGCACCTCGTCGGCACCGAGGTCGAGCTGCCGCTCACCGGCCGCCGGATCCCGATCGTCGCCGACGCGCACGTCGACCCGGCGTTCGGCACCGGCGCGGTCAAGGTGACCCCCGCGCACGACCCCAACGACTTCGAGATCGGCCAGCGGCACGACCTGCCGAGCCTCACCATCATGGACGAGCACGGCGTCATCACCGTGCACGGCCCGTTCCTCGGCCTGGACCGCTTCGAGGCGCGGCCCGCCGTCGTCGCCGCGCTGCGCGCCGAGGGGCGCATCGTCGCGGAGAAGCGGCCGTATGTCCACGCCGTCGGCCACTGCCAGCGGTGCGGCACCACCGTGGAGCCGCGCCTGTCGCTGCAGTGGTTCGTGCGCACCGAGCCCCTGGCGCGGGCCGCCGGCGACGCCGTCCGCGACGGCCGGGTCCGGGTGGAGCCGCCGGAGCTCACCAAGCGCTACTTCGGCTGGGTCGACAACATGCACGACTGGTGCATCTCCCGGCAGCTGTGGTGGGGTCACCGCATCCCGGTGTGGTACGGGCCGCAGGGCGAGGTCGTGTGCGTCGGCCCCGACGAGCAGGTGCCCACGGGCGAGGGCTGGACGCAGGACCAGGACGTCCTCGACACGTGGTTCTCCTCGGCGCTGTGGCCGTTCTCCACGCTCGGCTGGCCCGACGAGACCCCCGACCTGGCGAAGTTCTACCCGACCAGCGTCCTGGTGACCGGCTACGACATCCTGTTCTTCTGGGTCGCCCGGATGATGATGTTCGGCCTGTACGCGATGGACGGCCGCCAGCCGTTCGACGTCGTCATGCTGCACGGCATGGTCCGCGACCAGCACGGCAAGAAGATGTCGAAGTCGTTCGGCAACGTCGTCGACCCGCTCGACTGGATCGACCGGTTCGGCGCCGACGCGACCCGCTTCACCCTCGCCCGCGGCGCCAACCCCGGCGCCGACGTGCCGGTCAGCGAGGAGTGGGTGCAGGGCGCCCGCAACTTCTGCAACAAGCTGTGGAATGCCACCCGGTTCGGCCTGTCCAACGGCGCGACCGTCGAGGGTGACCTGCCCACCGAGGACCTGTCGACCGTCGACCGGTGGATCCTGTCCCGGCTCCAGCACGTCATCGCCGAGGTCGACGAGCAGTTCGAGGCGTTCGAGCTGGCGAAGGTGTGCGACACGCTCTACCACTTCGCGTGGGACGACGTCTGCGACTGGTACCTGGAGCTGTCGAAGGGCGCCATGACGCCGCAGCGGCAGCGGGTGCTGGGGCACGTGCTCGACCAGCTGCTGCGGCTGCTGCACCCGATCACGCCGTTCGTGACCGAGGAGCTGTGGACGACGCTGACCGGCGCGCCGACGCTCGTGCGGGCCGCCTGGCCATTCGCCGACCAGGCGCTGGTGGACGACGCCGCCGAGCGGGAGGTCGCCGACCTGCAGCGGGTCGTCACCGAGGTCCGCCGGTTCCGCGCCGACCAGGGCGTCAAGCCGGCCCAGCGGGTCGTCGCCCGGCTCGAAGGCCTCGACGCCGCCGGCCTGTCCGCGCACGAGGGTCTCATCCGGTCCCTGGCGCGGCTCGAGGCGCCCGGTGCGGAGTTCGCGGCCACCGCGAAGCTCAGCGTCGGCGTCGGGGTCACCGTCGAGCTCGACACCCGCGGCACGATCGACGTCGCCGCGGAGCGGGCCCGGCTCGGCAAGGACAAGGCCGCCGCGGAGAAGGAAGCCGCGCAGTGCCGGGCCAAGCTGGAGAACCCGGCGTTCACCGACAAGGCACCCGACGCGGTCGTGGAGAAGATCCGCCAGCGGCTCGCCGCCGCCGAGACCGACCTGGCCCGGATCAACGGGCAGCTGGACGCGCTGTGAGCGGGCCGGAGCGTAGCGGAGGGCTGCGAACCAGGATTGCAGGGTGGAGCTCGCGCCGTCGCCGGAGCGCAGCGGAGGGGGCGGCGTGAGCGGGCCGGGTCGCTTCAACGAGGTCGAGCAGGAGCTCAACGGCCGGGGCTTCACCAGGATGGTGTTCGACCTCGGCCGGATCGAGGCCCTGCTCGACTCGCTGGGCAGCCCGCAGCGGGCGTACCCGGCGATCCACCTGACGGGCACCAACGGCAAGACCTCGACGGCCCGGATGATCGACTCGCTGCTGCGCGCGCACGGCCTGCGGACGGGGCGTTACACCAGCCCCCACCTGCAGACGATCCGTGAGCGCATCAGCATCGAGGGCGAGCCGATCACCGAGGAGCGGTTCGTCGAGGTGTACGACGAGGTCCAGCCCCTCGCCGAGTACCTGGACGCGCGCAGCGACGCGCCGCTGACGTACTTCGACATGACCACGGCGATGGCGTTCGCCGCGTTCGCCGACGCGCCCGTCGACGTCGCCGTCGTCGAGGTCGGCCTCGGCGGCGCCGACGACTCCACCAACGTGCTGCAGGCGCAGACGACCGTGATCACCCCGATCGGCCTCGACCACACCGAGTGGCTCGGCGACACCATCGAGGACATCGCGCTCGCCAAGGCCGGCATCGTGCACAAGGGGTCGACGCTGATCTGCGCGGCGCAGCCGGACGAGGCGATGCGCCCGATCCTGGAGCGCTGCGCTGAGGTCGGCGCGACCATCGCCCGGGAGGGCCGCGAGTTCGGCGTCGTCCGGCGCGACCTCGCCGTCGGCGGGCAGGTCCTCACCCTGCAGGGCCTGTCCGGCACCTACGAGGGCGTCTTCCTGCCGCTGCACGGCGAGCACCAGGCGCAGAACGCGGCGATCGCCCTGGCGGCCGTCGAGTCGTTCCTCGGCGCCGGCAACGAGCGGGCGCTGAGCGCCGACGCCGTCCGCGAGGGGTTCGGCGGCGCCACCTCGCCGGGCCGGCTCGAACGGGTCCGCAAGTCACCGCCGATCCTCGTCGACGCCGCGCACAACCCGGTCGGCATGCAGGCCACCGTCCGCGCGCTCAACGAGGAGTTCGCGTTCAGCGGCCTCGTCGCCGTCGTCGCGGCCCTCGCCGACAAGGACGTCGAAGGCATGCTGGAGCTGCTCGAGCCGATCACCGAGAGCATCGTCTGCACCCGCAACAGCTCGCCCCGGGCCATGTCGGCCGCGCAGCTCGGCGCGATCGCCGAGGAGCTGTACGGGCCCGAACGGGTCCACGTCGTGCCCGACTTCGCCGACGCGATCGACGCGGCCGTCACGCTCGCCGAGTCCGACAACGCGATCCCCGGCTCGATCGGCATCCTCGTCACCGGCTCGGTCGTCACCGTCGCCGACGCCCGCGGGCTGTTGAAGCGATGAGCACCGCCGGCCTGAAGAACCCCGGCGGCGCCGTCCGCGGCGTCGGCGCGTCCGCGCTCGTCGTGTTCGGCCTGGTCCTGCTGCTCGCGCTGCTGCCCCTGGCGAAGCTCGGCCAGTCGGCCGGCGCGCTGTGGCTCTGCGGCGGGCTCGCCGTGCTCAGCTTCGCCCTCTGCGGGCTGCTGCGGCACGGATGGGCGTGGCACGCGGCGCTGGTCGTGCCGGTCGCGCTGCTCGCCGGCGGCGTCCTGCACTGGTCCCTGCTCGCCCTCGGCATCGTCTTCGGCCTGACGTGGGCTTACGTGTTGTACGTGCGGCGAGCCGTCTACGCGAACAAACCCTGACGCATGCGGGCGAGCCGGCTGCTCTCGACGCTGCTGCTGTTGCAGACCAGAGGCCGGCTCACCGCGCAGCAGATCGCCGACGAGCTCGAGGTCTCGATCCGCACCGTCTACCGCGACATCGAGGCGCTCTCCGCGTCAGGGGTTCCCGTGTACGCGGACCGCGGGCCCGCCGGCGGCTACCAGCTCGTCGACGGCTACCGCACGACGCTGACGGGGCTGACCACCGACGAGGCGGCCGCGCTCTTCCTCGCCGGCAGCGGCGCCACCGCCGGGCACCTGGGCCTCGGGCCGACGCTCGACGCGGCGCAGCTGAAGCTCCTCGCGGCGATGCCCCTGGAGCAGCGCACCATGGCGGCGCGCATTCAGGAGCGCGTCCACGTCGACGCGCCCGGCTGGTTCCGCGACCCGGAGGCGCCGCCGCATCTCGACGCCGTCGCCGGCGCGGTGTGGGACCAGCGGCGGCTGCGGGTGTCGTACCGCAAGTGGGACGGCACCCAGGTCGAACGGAGCCTGGAGCCGCTCGGCCTGGTGCTGAAGGGCACGGCCTGGTACGTCGTCGCCCGCGGACGGGAGCGCGTCAACGCCTACCGGATCTCCCGCGTCGACGCCGTCGACGTGCTGCCGGAGCGGTTCGAGCGGCCCGAGGGCTTCGACCTGCGCGACTACTGGACCGGGTGGTCGGATCGGCTGCAGCGCACCCTGTACCGCGGGGGCGAGGCCACCGTCCGCGTCGGGCCCCGCGCGGCGAGCATGTGGTGGATGCTGGGCCCGGTCGCCGAACGGGCCCTGCGCGAGACCGCCGGCCCGCCCGACGCCGACGGCTGGGTGGAGATCGTCCTGCCGATCGAGACCTTCGAGCACGTGCGGGTCGACCTGGGCCGCTTCGGCCCCGACGTCGAGGTGCTCGCCCCGGCGGAGCTGCGCGAACTGATGCGCCGCACCGCCGAGGAGACCCTCCGCCGCTACTCCGGCTAGCGCCGCAGCTCCCACCTGGTCAGCGCGATCGCGTGGCCGTCGGGGTCGCGGAACGTCGCCGAGCACAGCTCCAGCTGCTCGCCCTGCGGCACGACCCGCGGCCGGTGGACGAAGTCGACGCCCTGCTCGCGGAGCCGCTCGTACGCCTCGTACACGTCGGGGACCTCGAGGTTGAGGTGCACGACCCGGCGGTCGACCGGCGGCATGTCCGCGACCCGGCGCAGCACGACCCTGGCGTCGCCGGTGGCGAGGACCGCGGCGGTGTCGCCGCTGTCGAGCTCGGTGAGGCCGAGGGTGTCGCGGTAGAACCGCCGGGACCGCTCCAGGTCCGACACGATCAGCGTGATGCTCACCCCGTTGACGCCGTCGAGGGGGTTGGGCTGCTGCCGCTGCTCGGTCGCCAGGAACTGCCCGACCGCGCCCTCGGACGGCGGCTGCTCCTCCAGCTGGTCCTCGGGCGAGTCGCCGACGTAGTGCTCCGTGGCGTAAGGGTTCGGGGCGACCGGCTCCTCGTCATCGTCGTCGCCGCTCCCGCCGGGCAGCGCCGTGCCGGGCGTCGGCCACGCGGGCGCGGCGCCGAACACGCCGGTGCCGGGCGGGGTGGCGTCGCGCGAGTGGCCGTTGCTCGACCACGCCGACGTCGTGCGCCCGCCGGCGTCGCCTGTACCCCACGGGCGGACGGTGGCGTTGCCGTTGCTCGCCGGGTCGCCGGCGGCGGCCTCGTTCGCCGACCGCAGCGGCGTCGGCGGCCCGGCCGGCGACGGCCCGACGACCGGCGACGGCCCGACGACCGGTGCCGGCCCCACGACGGGTGCCGACTCGTCGGTGCCGCCCGCGGGCGCGGGGTCGGCGGGGCCGCTGTCCGCCGGGGCCGAGTCCGAGGGAGTGGTGTCTGTGGGCGTCGTGCCGGTGGGAGCGGTGTCGGCGGGTGCCGGGTCGGCGGGCGGCTCGGCGTCGTGGACCTGGATGTGCTCCAGGTGCGGGAGCCGGGTCGGCAGCTGCTCGGTCTCGCGGTCGGGCCACCAGGTGATCCCTGGCGGAAGGGCGGCGGCGCCCGTGGGCTCGTCGGCGGGCTGCTCGACACCCCCCTCGACGGCGGTTTCGACGTCCTGCACCGCGGGCGTCAGCTCCGGAGCCTGTTCCGAGGCCTGTTCCGAGGCCTGTTCCGAGGCCTGTTCCGAGGCCTGTTCCGAGGCCTGCTGAGAGGCCTGCACTGAGGCCTGTTCCGAGGCGGCCTGCTCAGAGGGCTGGTCAGAGGGCTGATCGGCGGCGAGGGGCTCGGGCAGGTCCGAGGACGGCAGGTCCGGCGGTGGCGAGAGGGTGGAGCCCGCCTCCGGGATCGTGTACGACGGCGCGGCCTCCGTGACCGCGGCCGGGGTCTCCTCCGGGGTGGGCGCGACCGCCGGCTCCACGGTCCTCGCCGGTGCGCGGTCGTGGGTGCCGGGGCGGGGACGCGGGCTCGGCCGGCGCCGGGCGCCGCCCCGCACCGGGTTGGACGGCAGGCGCACCACCATCGGCGGGGTGTCCTCGGTCACGACACCCGCGTGCGTGGCCTGGGCGTCGGCGGCGGGATCCGCGACCCCGGCCCCGCTGACGGGCGCGGCGGTGACGGTCCCGACCCCGGCGTGCTCCCCGGCCGATGCCTGCCCGCCGGCCGATGCCTGCCCGCCGGCCGACGCCGGTGAGGCGGCCGCCGTGGGCGAGCCGGTTGCCGTGGGCGAAGCGCTCGCCGTGGGCGAGCCGGTGGCCTGCGAGCCCGTCTTAGTTAAGGCGACCGCCGCCGGTGCCGCGAATCCCGACGTGCCGCCGGTGCCGGTGCCGGTGCCGCTGGGCGCGGGGGTGGTCGGCCGCTGGGCGGGCCGGGTCTGGCCGGTGCGGTCACCGCGCCCCGACAGCCGGACCGGCTCGATGACCGGCGCCGCGATCGGGGGGAGGTCGGTGAGCGTGGGCCGGTTGTCGGGCGGGAGGTCTTCGGCGGGCCGCTCGAAGGGCGTGACCGAGCCACCGCCCGGCCCCCTGACTGAGCCCCCGACTGGGCCACCGGCCGGACCACCCACAGCGCCGCCGGCGGCGACCCTGGCGCGTTCGCGCTCGCGCTCGTAGTCGTCGGTGGGGGAGTCGACGACGTCGAACTCGTCGCCGTCGACGGAGTAGCGCGGGCCGCCGCCGCCGGAGGGGCGCCGCTCCGACGCCTGGGCGTCCTGGTGCGACTGGACCTTGTCCCAGACGACGGCGAGCTTGCGCGGGTTGCCCTTGAGGACCTGGACCGGCAGGGTCGCGCCGGCGTCGGGCCACTTGTCCAGCGGGATGGCCGGGTCGACGGTGGAGACGGTGACGCCGTTGATGCCCGTCGCCCTGACGACGAGCTTGAGCCGCCCGCGGGCGGTGCGTCCGTCGGTCGTCGGGCGGGGCGAGATATCGGCGACCCTCGCTGTGCCGTAGACGTATTGCCGCACCTTGTTGCGCGAGTTGAGGACAAGGATCAGCACCGGACCGGCCGCGGCCAGGATGATGCCCAACGCGACCACCAACGCGTTGGTCATCCCCAGTCCGCAGAATGCCAGGAAACTACCGACCACGACGAGCAGTGCGATCACGAGTTTCCTGGTGCCGGTGTCCTGCGCACGATTGCTGGACGGCAAAGTCGACCTCCCCAGACGACTGACATCAGGCTATGCCTGATCATCGCCGGAACGGAAGTCTTCGGCACCCGGGCGGGTCGGGTTCGGTGACGCTGGGTAGGCTCGGGGGCGAACCGGACCCATCTTGGAGGCACCTCGTGGCCGAGCGTTCGCTCGTTTTGATCAAGCCTGATGCCGTGCGCCGTGGACTCGTCGGCGAGATCATCGGGCGCCTGGAGCGCAAGGGCCTCGCCATCGACGCGATGCGGCTGCGCACCATGGATCGGACCCTCGCCGACCAGCACTATGCCGAGCACGTGGAGCGCGATTTCTACCCGCCGCTGCGTGACTTCATGACCAGCGGCGACCTCGTCGCGCTGGTCGTCTCGGGCGACGAGGCGATCGCCGTCATCCGCACCCTGATCGGTTCGACCGACGGCAGGAAGGCCGCGCCGGGCAGCATCCGCGGCGATTTCTCGCTGTCCAACCGGGAGAATCTCGTGCACGCGTCCGACTCGGTGGACAGTGCGAAGCGTGAGATCGCCCTGTGGTTCCCGGAGCTCGCGGAATAAAAATCACCCTGAATGGGCGAGACCTGAATGGCGAGGAGGGCGGGTGCTGGGACACCCGCCCTCCTCACTGTGTTGGGGAAGAAAGCCTTAGGGCAGCGTCGCCAGGTGCGGCTTGACGGTCTTGGCGAAGTTGTTGCCGTTCGTGACGTCCCAGTTGATCGACCAGGTCATCGCGCCCCGGATGCCGGGGTAGGTGTGCGGCGGCTTGAACGTGCCGCAGTTGGTGCCGGACGCCAGGCACGACAGCGCCTGGTTGACCAGCGCCGGGGCGACCACGCCACCGCCGGCGGCGCCGGGGCCGGCCGGCAGGCCGAGGGCGACCTGGTCGGGGCGCAGCCCGTTCTCCAGCTGGATGCAGGCGAGCGCGGTCATGAAGTTGACGGTGCCCTGCGAGTACGCGGCCATCTGGTCGCAGCCGAGCATCGCGCCGGAGTTGTAGTACTGGGTGTAGACCACCGTGAGGATGTCCTTGATGGACAGTGCCAGCGCGAAGTAGCTGGCGCCGGTGGACTGCATGTCGATCGTCTGCGGCGCCATCGTGATGATGAGGTTCGCGCCGGCCTTGGCCCGCAGCGAGCGCAGCGCCTGCGCCATGTAGGTCGGGTTGAGCCCGTTCTCCAGGTCGATGTCGATGCCGTCGAAGCCGTACTGCTGCATCAGCGCCCACGCGCTGTTGGCGAAGTTCGTCGCGGCGGTCGCGTCGCCGACGCTGACCCGTCCGGCCTCGCCGCCGACGGAGAGGATGACCTTCTTGCCGCGGGCGTGCAGGGTGGCGATGTCGGACTTGAACTCCGCGTCGGTGTAGCCGCCGAGCGCCGAGGCGAGCTGCGGGTCGACCGCGAAGGTCAGCTGGCCCGGCTGCGAGCCGGTCTCGGCGAACGCGACGTCGATCAGGTCGTACTCGCTGGGGACGTCACGCAGCTTCAGCTTCGCCGCGCTGTTGACGAAGTCCTGCCAGTAGCCGGTCAGGAAGTGCTTCGGCAGCGGGCTGGGCGGCGTCGAGGTCGACGGTGACGGCGAGGTCGACGGGGACTTCGAGACCGACGGCGACACCGACGGCGAGGGCGAGGTCGACCGCGACGGGGACGCGGACGGGGTGGTCGGCTCGAGCGTCGTCGGCGGGGTGCCGCCGGGGCCGTTCAGCGAGAAGTCGTCCGCGGTGTAGGCGGGCTGCCCGTACCAACCGTTGACGTAGACGACCGCCGTCTTCTGCGTCGCGGCGGTGGTGAACGACACCGAGAGCTGCGAGTAGGCGCCGCCGGTGCCGGGCGTCCAGGTGCTGGCGTCGACGCCGCCGGTGACGCCGATGAACACGTAGGAGCCGTTGACGTAGCCGGAGAAGGTGTACTTCGTGTTCGGCTGCACGGACACCGTCTGCTGGCACCGGGCGGTGGTGCCGCCGGGCGTGCCGGTGAGCTTGTAGCTGCCGGACCGGGCGCCGCCGGAGGTGACCGCGGCCGACGGCTCGCAGCTCCAGCTGTTGGCGTTGCCGGTCTCGAAGCCTGGGTTGGTGAGCAGCTCGGCGGCCGAGGCGGGCAGCGCGATCACGACCCCGGCGAGGGTCAGCGCGGCCGCTCCGGTGCCCGCGAGCAGGGCGATAGTGCGTGGACGCATCGTGGCTCCAGGTGGGGGTGACGTCGATGGGCGTCGACGTTTGGTGTCACGAAACTCCAGCGGGGAATTAATGTCAAGGTTTCTTTACTATTCTTTATGGCAGCCGGGGAAACCTGGATGCGCGACGCGGTACCCTGGATGCACAGGCGTCGACCCGGCCATCACCGGCGAGCCTCCGGAAGAACGGGCCGCCGGTCATCGGCGGCCTCAGTAGAACCGGACGGGCACCGGTCCGTTACAGCCGGCCAACGAGCGGCCACCGTCAGGTGGCAAGCGGGGTGGTACCGCGGACCTGTGAAGGTTCGTCCCCGCGTGGAGTCGAGACAGCTGACGTCACGCGAGGAGTGCGACCGCCGATGGCCTATCCGATGCACAATGCCGCGCAGGGTGTGCCGGCCAGCCCCGACCTGCCCGAGGTCGAGCGGGGCGTCCTGGACCACTGGGCCGCCGACAAGACCTTCGAGGCCTCCGTCGAGCAGCGTGACGCGGGCGTCGACGGCGCCAACGAGTTCGTGTTCTACGACGGCCCTCCGTTCGCCAACGGCCTGCCGCACTACGGCCACCTGCTGACCGGCTACGCGAAGGACGTCGTCCCGCGGTACAAGTCGATGCGCGGCTTCCGGGTCGAGCGCCGCTTCGGGTGGGACTGCCACGGCCTGCCGGCCGAGGTCGAGGCGGAGAAGCAGCTCGGCATCAGCACGAAGGCGGAGATCCTCCAGCTCGGCGTCGACAAGTTCAACGCCGCCACCCGGGAGTCCGTGCTGCGTTACACGGCCGAGTGGGAGCGGTACGTGACGCGCCAGGCGCGCTGGGTCGACTTCACCAACGACTACAAGACGCTCGACCTGGACTACATGGAAAGCGTCATGTGGGCCTTCAAGACCCTGCACGACAAGGGTCTCGTCTACGAGGGGTTCCGGGTCCTCGCGTACTGCTGGCGCTGCGAGACCCCGCTGTCCAACACCGAGCTGCGCATGGACGACGACGTCTACCGCGACCGGCAGGACCCGGCGCTGACCGTGGCCTTCCAGCTGGAGAGCGGCGAGAAGATCCTCGCCTGGACGACGACCCCGTGGACGCTGCCGTCCAACCTGGCCCTGGCCGTCGGCCCGGACATCGACTACGCGGTGTTCGAGGAGGACGGGCAGCGGTTCATCCTGGCATCGTCCCGCGTCGCCGCCTACGAGAAGGAACTCGCGAGCGCGGTCCAGGTCGAAACCGTCAAGGGTGCCACCCTGGTCGGTCGCCGGTATACGCCGCTGTTCGACTTCCTCGCCGACACCCCCAACGCGTTCCAGGTGATCGGCGCGGACTTCGTCACCACCGAGGACGGCACCGGCGTCGTGCACATGGCGCCCGCCTTCGGCGAGGACGACCAGGCGGCCTGCGCGTCCGTCGGCATCCCCACCGTCGTCACCGTCGACGAGCACACCCGCTTCACCTCGGTCGTCCCCGCGTACCAGGGGCTGCAGGTCTTCGAGGCCAACAAGCCGGTCATCCGCGACCTGAAGGCCGCGGGCGTCGTCGTGCGCCACGACTCCTACACGCACTCCTACCCGCACTGCTGGCGCTGCGACACGCCGCTGGTCTACAAGGCGGTCTCGTCGTGGTTCGTGGCCGTGTCCACGTTCCGCGACCGGATGGTGGAGCTCAACCAGCAGATCACCTGGACGCCGGAGCACATCAAGGAGGGCTCGTTCGGCAAGTGGCTGGCCAACGCCCGCGACTGGTCGATCAGCCGCAACCGGTTCTGGGGCTCGCCGATCCCGGTGTGGAAGTCCGACGACCCGCAGTACCCGCGCGTCGACGTGTACGGCTCGCTCGACGAGCTCGAGCGCGACTTCGGCGTGCGCCCCGGCGACCTGCACCGGCCCGAGATCGACAACCTGACCCGGCCCAACCCGGACGACCCGACCGGGCAGTCCGTCATGCGCCGCGTGCCGGAGGTCCTCGACTGCTGGTTCGAGTCGGGCTCGATGCCGTTCGCGCAGGTCCACTACCCGTTCGAGAACCGGGACTGGTTCGAGCACCACTACCCGGGCGACTTCATCGTCGAGTACATCGGCCAGACCCGCGGCTGGTTCTACACCATGCACGTGCTGGCCACCGCGCTCTTCGACCGCCCGGCGTTCAACAACTGCGTCAGCCACGGCATCCTCCTCGGCGAGGACGGCCGCAAGATGTCCAAGAGCCTGCGCAACTACCCCGACGTCTACCGGGTGTTCGACGAGTACGGCTCCGACGCGATGCGGTGGTTCCTCGTGGCGTCGCCGGTGCTGCGCGGCGGTGACATGCCGGTCACCGAGGTCGGCATCCGCGACGCGGTCCGGCAGGTGCTCCTGCCGCTGTGGAACGTCTGGTACTTCTTCTCGCTGTACGCCAACGCGGACGGCTACACCGCCCGGCGGCGCGCCGACAGCACGCACCTGCTCGACCGGTACGTGCTGGCCAAGACCGGCGAGCTGGTCGCGACCGTGACCGCGCAGCTGGACGCCTACGACCTGTCCGGCGCCTGCGGGACGGTCCGGTCCTACCTCGACGCGCTGACCAACTGGTACGTGCGCCGCTCCCGCGACCGGTTCTGGTCCGGCGACCACGACGCGTTCGACACGCTCTACACCGTGCTGTCGACGCTGACGCAGGTCGTCGCGCCGCTCGCGCCGCTGACCGCGGAGGAGATCTTCCGCGGCCTGACCGGCGAGCGGTCGGTGCACCTGACCGACTGGCCGTCGGCGGCGGAGTTCCCCGCCGACCACGCGCTGGTCGCGGACATGGATGCGGTGCGGGACGTCTGCTCGGCGGCGCTCTCCCTGCGCAAGGCCCGCGGGCTGCGGGTACGGCTGCCGCTGCAGACCCTGACGGTGGCCACGCCGCGGGCGGAGGCGCTGCGGCCCTTCGCCGCGCTCGTCGCCGACGAGGTCAACGTGAAGGAGGTCGTCTTCACCGGCGACGTCGCCGCGCACTGCACGCCGGTGCTGACGCTGGTGCCGCGGGTGCTCGGCCCGCGCCTCGGCAAGGACGTCCAGCAGGTGATCAAGGCGGTCAAGGCCGGCGACTGGCAGCACGCCGGCGACGAGGTCGTGGCCGGCGGCGTGACCCTGCAGGACGGCGAGTACGACCTGAAGCTCGTCGCGGCGGACCCGACCCAGTCGGCGCCGCTGCCCGGCGGCGAGGGCGTGGTCGTGCTCGACAGCACGGTCACCCCGGAGCTGGCGGCCGAAGGGCTCGCCCGCGACCTGGTCAGGGTCGTGCAGCAGGCCCGGCGGGACGCGGACCTGAACGTCTCGGACCGCGTCACGGTCCTCGTGCAGGGCGACGGGCTGGACGCGGTGCTCGCCGCGCACGGCGCGTTCGTGGCCGGCGAGGTCCTCGCCGACACGGTGTCGCTGGGGGCGGTGCCCCAGGGCTTCGCCGGAGAGGTCGGCGACGGTCAGGCCGTCGTCGTCAAGGTGACGAAGGCCTAGGCGCCCGCCGGTCGAACTCGCCCTCGGGCATCACGACCACCATCGTGAGGACCGCCTCCACGTCTGCCGCGTTGCGGTAGGTGTGGGGGCGGTCGGCCCGGAAGTCGATCGTCTCGCCGGTCCGCACGGTGTACTGCGAGCCGTCGACCGTCACCACGAGCGAGCCCTCCCGCAGGTGGATCAGCTCCCGCGTGCCGGAGGAATGGTCGCCGGAGTCGTGCGTCTCGCCGGGCGGCATCCGCCACTCCCAGACCTCGACGAACGCCGGGTCGTTCACGCCGCGCAGCAGCCTGCCGGTCCCGCCGGCGCCGCCCCGCCACAGCACGGGCGGCTCGTCCGCGCCGACGATCCGCACCACCGGCTCCGGCTCCGACTCCAGCAGCCGGCCGATGCTCACCCCGAACGACTCCGCGATCCGGCACAGCGTGCCGATGCTCGGGTTGGTCTTCGCGCCCTCGATCTGCACCAGCATGCCCTTGCTGACGCCGGACCGGCTGGCCAGCTCGTCGAGGGACCAGCGCCGGCCCTGCCGCAGCGCCTTCACGTGCCTGGCGATCGCCGCCTGGGCGACCTGCGCCACATCGTCGGTCAAAATATTTTCCTTCACAGTCAATATCGTGATACGACTGCGGCATGTTCGCCATCGCCGATGAGGTGCTCGACCTGTGCCGGTCCGTGGGCCATGAGGCTACCGTCCTCGCGGTGCTCGCCGACGGACTCCGCAACGGTCCCAGCGACGGCGCCGTGCTGCACCAGGCGATCAAGGACGCCGGTGGTCCCGGCCTGCCGCTCGACGCTCCGTTGCAGGCATGGCGCGACGTCTACCGGGCCTTCGGGGCGAAGCCGCAGCGCACCCCGTGCTCGGCGGAGGCGCTGCGCAAGCGGGCCGCCCGCGGGGACGTGCCCGTGATCGACCGGATCGTCGACGCGTACAACGCCGTCAGCATCCGCTTCGCCGTGCCGATCGGCGGCGAGGACCGCGCCGCGCTCGCCGGCACCGAGCGGCTCGTGCTCGCCGCCGGCGACGAGCCGTTCGACACGGTGAAGGAGGGCGCGCCGGTCGTGGAGACGCCGGAGCCCGGCGAGGTGATCTGGCGCGACGACCTCGGGGTGACCTGCCGGCGGTGGAACTGGCGCCAGGGCCGCCGCACCGCCGTCACCGCCGCCACCACCTCGGCCGCCTTCCTCCTGGAAGGCCTCGACACCGACCTCACGCCGGCCGCGGAGATGCTCGCCGACCTGCTCGACGCAGACACGATCACCGTACGGAGGCTCGCGTGATCGGGATCGTGCTCGCCGCGCTGTCGGGGCTGGTGTGGGGCGTCGGCGACTTCGCGGGCGGCAAGGCCAGCCAGCGCGTCGACTCGAAGACCGTGGTCGTGCTGTCGAAGGCCGCCAGCATCCCACTGCTGCTGCTCTTCCTGGTGCTCATGCCCGCCGCGCCGCACGCCGGCGCCCTCGGCTGGGGCGCCGCCGCCGGCGCGCTCGGCATGGTCGGGATGATGGTGTTCTACCGGGCGATGGCCGGTGGCGCCATGACGATCGTCGCTCCCGTCAGCGCCGTCACCACCGCCCTGCTGCCCGTCGCCGCCGGCCTGCTCTCCGGCGAGCGCCCCGGTGCGCTCGCCCTGACCGGCGCCGGCTGCGCGATCGTCGCCATCGCGCTCGTCAGCCTGGCGCCCGGCGGCGACAGCGACGGCGACGGTGCCGGCAGGATCTCCGCCCGGCTCCTCGGCATGGCGCTCGGCGCCGGCGTCGCGTTCGGTCTGTTCTTCATCTGCCTGTCCGCCGCGAGCGACGCCGCCGGCGGTGCCGCCGGGATGTGGCCGGTCCTCGGCGCGCAGGTCACCGCCGTCGTGCTCGGCGCGCCGCTGCTGCTGCGCGGCCGGGGCGCGGCACGTCCGTCCGGGACGCCGCTGCGCTGGCTGCTCGCCGCCGGGATGCTCGACATGAGCGCCAACGCCCTCTATGTCCTGGCCGTCCAGCGCGGGGACCTGAGCATCATCGCGCCGGTCGCGTCGCTGTACCCGGTGAGCACCGTCCTGCTCGCGATGCTCGTCGACCGCGAGCGGCTGCGGCCGGTGCAGCTCGCCGGGCTCGGACTGGCCGCGACCGCGCTGGTGCTCGTCGCCTCATGAGCGGGCCGGAGCGGAGGGCTGCGAATCGGTATCGCAGGTCGGCGCTCGGGCCGACGCCGGAGCGGAGCGGAGGTGGCGGCATGAGCGGGCCGGAGCGGAGCGGAGGGCTGCGAATCGGTATTGCAGGTTTGTGCTCAGGCCGACGCCGGAGCGGAGCGGAGGTGGCGGCATGAGCCGCGGGTGGTCTTGCCCACGGTGTGAGCTCAGCGGCTGACCTGACGACCCGCGCCGTCTACAGTGGGCGGCATCGTCTGTTGAGCCTGGTGGAGGGCATTTGTCCGCGCTGTATGCGGTCGGCAAGTTCGCGATCTCTCCAGTGTCCCGCCTGCTGTGGCGGCCCAAGGTCAGCGGACTGGACAACGTGCCGGCCACCGGCCCGGCCATCCTCGCCAGCAACCACCAGTCCGTCATCGACTCGGTGCTGATGGGCGCGCTCATGCCGCGCAACGTCTACTTCCTCGCCAAGGACGAGTACTTCATCGCCCCCGGGGTCAAGGGCACCGTCATGCGCAACGTCATGTACGGGCTGAACCAGATCCCCGTCGACCGCTCCGGCGGCCGGGCCAGCCTGATGGCCCTCGACGCCGCGCTGCCCGTCCTGCGCGACGGCCACGTCCTCGGCATCTTCCCCGAGGGCACCCGCTCACCCGACGGCCGCCTGTACCGCGGCCGCCCCGGCGTGGCGAAGCTCGCCCTCGACGCGCCCGCCCCGATCATCCCGATCGGCCTGCTCAACACCGAGAAGATCCAGCCGATCGGCGCCTCCGTGCCGCGCATCGGCCCGACGGTCGAGGTCCGCGTCGGCGAGCCGCTCGACCTGAGCCAGTGGCAGGGCGGCGAGATCGACAGCCGTGGCCTGCGCGAGCTGACCCTCAAGCTCATGAACGCGATCCAGCAGCTCACCGGCCAGGAGTACGTCACCCGGTACGCCCCGAAGCGCCCCGACCAGATCGCCGCCGCGAACGGCGCGGCAGAGAAGGACTGAGTCGTCAGCCGCGGCGGACGATGGAGCCGCGGATGTTGTGGGTCAGGGTGCCGGCCTGCTCGACGGACTTGCCGGGGAAGACGGCCAGGGCGATGACGCCGTGGTCGGCCCAGCCGCAGACGGTCGCCGAGCGGCCGTCGAACCGGGCCGCGGCGCAGCGCTGCTCGCCGCCGAAGGGGCCGGGGTCGATGTCGCGCACCGTGCCGACCTGCAGCGCGGCCGGGAGCTTGCGGATCGAGGCCTCCAGGTCGCGGGTGGGGTCGGTGATGAAGCGGGTGGCGCCCGCGACGAGGACCCGCAGCTGCTTGTTCGAGGCGTCGGTGTACGTGACCGTGAAGCCGGACTCGTCGAGGTGGTCGGAGGTCAGGGCCTTCTGCAGGTCCGTGGCCGCCTTCTTGGCGTTCGCGTCGCTGGAACGGGTGAGCCCCGGCACCGTCGCGTCCACCTGCACCGAGGCCGGGTACTGCACCCAGTAGGGCCGGGCCCAGGCGTACGAGCCGCCGCAGCAGCCCGCGCACAGGGCGAAGAGCAGCAGCATCACCCACGGCCAGCGCCGCTTGCGCCGCCGGTAGGCCGGGGGCGGCGGGCCGTAGCCGGGCGGCGGGCGGTAACCGGGCGGGGGACGGTACCCGGGCGGCGGCGGACCGTACTGCGGCACCGGCACGTACCGGATCTCCGGCGGCGGCGGGGAAGGATCAGCGGGCAGGGGGACCGTCCGCGGCGCGGCGGGCAGATCGAGGGTGTCCTCCCACTGCCGTCGCCGGCGTGACCCGCCCGGAGGCACCGACGCCGAGCCCACCCACGTCGGCGTGGCCGGCTGGCGGTCGGTCGGCGATTCATCCGGATGTGTCACACCCTGAAGGCTAGCGACCCCGTGCACGGCCCGCCGTTCAGCGGCGGCAGGTTTGACGGACACCTCGCGCGGATACGGTTGCGGTGTGCTGGGTCTACCGGAACGCGTGACCGCCTGCCTGTTCGACCTCGACGGGGTGCTCACCCCGACCGCGATCATCCACAACAAGGCATGGACCAGGACGTTCGACGACTTCCTCGCCGGACGCGACGGCCAGCGGCCGTTCGACCCGGTCGCCGACTACAACGACCACGTCGACGGCAAGCCGCGCGAGGCCGGCGTCCGCGACTTCCTCGCCTCCCGCGGCATCACGCTGCCCGAAGGCACCCCCGACGACCCTCCGGACGCCCAGACCGTCTACGGGCTCGGCAACCGCAAGAACGAGCTGCTGCTCACCCTCATCAAGGAGGGGCTCGAGCCGTACCCGGGCAGCGTGCGCTACCTGAAGGCGGCCGCCGCGGAAGGGCTGCGCCGGGCGGTGGTCAGCTCCAGCGCCAACACGCTGCAGGTGATCACGTCGACCGGCCTCGACGCCTACCTGGAGGCCAGGGTCGACGGCGTCACGGTCCGCGAGCAGGGGCTGCGCGGCAAGCCCGCCCCGGACACGTTCCTGGCGGCGGCGCGGGACCTCGGCGTCGCGCCGGAGCACGCCGCCGTGTTCGAGGACGCGCTCTCGGGGGTCGCGGCGGGGAAGGCCGGCGGGTTCGGCTACGTCGTCGGGATCGACCGGATCGGCGGCGGGCACGCCGACGACCTGCGGGCCGCCGGCGCCGACATCGTCGTGCCGGACCTCGACGCGCTGCTGGAAAGTCAGGACCAGCCGGAAGGGCGGGACCGCTGATGGCGACATTCCCGGTCGAGCCTTGGGCGGTCCGCGAGACCGAGCTCGACCTCGACGACCTGGAGCAGACCGAGTCGCTGTTCGCGCTGTCCAACGGGCACGTCGGGCTGCGCGGCAACCTCGACGAGGGCGAGCCGTTCGGGCTGCCCGGCACGTACCTCAACTCCTTCTACGAGGAGCGCCCGCTGCCCTACGCGGAGGCGGGCTACGGCTTCCCGGAAGAGGGCCAGTCGATCCTGAACGTCACCAACGGCAAGGTGTTCCGCCTGCTGGTCGACGACGAGCCGTTCGACGTGCGGTACGGCAACCTCCTGAGCCACGAGCGGGTGCTCGACCTGCGGGCCGGCACGCTGCGGCGCGACGTCGACTGGATGTCGCCGGCCCAGCAGCGGGTCAAGGTCAGCACCACCCGCCTGGTGTCGCTGGAGCAGCGGTCGATCGCCGCGTTCCTGTACGAGGTCGAGCCCGTCGACGGCCCGGCGCGGGTGATCGTGCAGTCGGAGCTGGTCGCCAACGAGGACATCCCGCAGACGAGCAAGGATCCGCGGGTCGCCGCGGCGCTCGGTCACGCCCTCGAGCCCGAGGAGCACACGGCCAGCGGGCTCAACGGCCAGCTGCTGCACCGCACGAAGGCGAGCTGGCTGCGGCTCGGCGCGGAGATGGACCACGAGGTCGACGCGCCGGTGCCGGTCCGCTCGCACACCGAGGCCAGAGAGGACTGGGCGCGCACCACGTTCGCGTGCGAGCTGCAGCCCGGCCAGCGGCTGCGGATCGTCAAGTACCTCGCGTACGGCTGGTCCAGCCAGCGGTCCCGGCAGGCGATCCGCGACCAGGTGCACGGGGCGATCGCCGGCGCCCGGCTCGGCGGCTGGGACGGCCTCGTCGCGGCGCAGCGGCGGTTCCTCGACGGCTTCTGGGCGCAGGCCGACGTCGAGGTCGAGGGCGACGCGGAGATCCAGCAGGCCGTGCGGTTCGCCCTGTTCCACCTGATGCAGGCCGGCGCGCGGGCCGAGGCCAGGCCGATCGCGGCGAAGGGCCTGACCGGCCGCGGCTACGACGGGCACGTGTTCTGGGACACGGAGGGCTTCGTGCTGCCGGTGCTGACCTACACGCACCCGCAGGCGGCCCGCGACGGGCTGCGCTGGCGGCACGACACGCTGCAGCTCGCCCGCGACCGCGCCGCGCAGCTGGGCCTGTCCGGGGCGGCCTTCCCGTGGCGGACGATCCGCGGGCAGGAGTGCTCCGCGTACTGGCCCGCCGGCACCGCCGGGTTCCACGTCAACGCCGCCATCGCGGCCGCCGCGGTCCGCTACGTCCAGGCGACCGGCGACACCGCCTTCGAGGCCGACTTCGGCCTGGAGCTACTGGTCGAGACGGCCCGGCTGTGGCGCTCCCTGGGCCACCACGACCGGCACGGCGTCTTCCACATCGACGGGGTGACCGGCCCCGACGAGTACAGCGCGATCGCCGACGACAACATCTACACCAATCTCATGGCCCAGCAGAACCTCGTCGCCGCGGCCGGCGCCGCCGAACGCCACCCGGACGAGGCGCGGGCGATCGGCGTCGACGACGAGGAGATCGCGTCGTGGCGCGACGCGGCCGCCAGGATCCACCTGCCCTACAGCAACGAGCTGCGGGTCCACGAGCAGTCCGCCGGCTTCACCCGGCACCAGGAGTGGGACTTCGAGCACACGCCTGACGACCACTACCCGCTGCTGCTGCACTACCCGTACTTCGACCTGTACCGCCGGCAGGTCGTCAAGCAGGCGGACCTGGTCCTGGCCATGCACTGGCGGGGCGACGCCTTCACCGCGGAGGAGAAGGCCCGCAACTTCGCCTACTACGACGAGCGCACGGTCCGCGACTCCTCGCTGTCGGCCTGCACGCAGGCGGTGATGGCCGCCGAGGTCGGGCACACCGAGCTGGCCTACGACTACCTCGGCGAGGCGGCCTTCGTCGACCTGTACAACCTGCAGCACAACTCCGGTGACGGACTGCACATGGCCTCGCTCGCCGGGACGTGGCTGGCGCTCGTCGCGGGCTTCGGCGGGATGCGGGACCACGGCGGGGAGCTGTCGTTCATGCCGCGGCTGCCGGACCGCCTGGACCGGCTGTCGTTCGCGATCACCTGCCACGGCGCCATCCTGCGGGTCACCGTCGACCACGAGGAGGCGACGTACCAGCTGGACTCCGGGGAGATGACACTGCGCCACCACGGCGAGCGGTTCACCGTCACGGCGGACAAACCGGTCACGCTGCGGGTCCCGCCGCCGCGGCCGGCCACGCCGGCGCCCAAGCCGCCCGCCAGGCGGGAGCCGAGGCGGCGGCACCGGAACTCCTGAGGCGGCGGCCGGGGGCGTTCTGAGGCTGCGGGTACCCTGGTAGCTCGTGAGCGTCGCAAGCGTCTTCCCGCAACTCGAGCGTCTCCTGCCCAGGATCAGCAAGCCGATCCAATATGTGGGAGGTGAGCTCGGTGCGGTCGTCAAGGACTGGGACTCCGCCACCGTGCGGTGGGCCCTGTCCTACCCGGACGCCTATGAGGTCGGCCTGCCCAACCAGGGCGTCCAGATCCTCTACGAGGTGCTCAACGAGCAGCCGGACGTGCTCGCCGAGCGCACCTATGCGGTGTGGCCCGACCTGGAGGCGCTCATGCGCGCCGAAGGTGTGCCGCAGTTCACCGTGGAGGCGCACCGCCCGGTGACCGCGTTCGACGTGTTCGGCATCTCGTTCGCCACCGAGCTCGGCTACACCAACATGCTCACCATGCTGGACCTGGCCGGCATCCCCTTCGACTCGCGCGAGCGTGACGACCGGCACCCGGTGGTCGTCGCCGGCGGGCACGCCGCGTTCAACCCCGAGCCGATCGCCGACTTCATCGACGCCGCCGTGCTCGGCGACGGCGAGGAGGCGGTCCTGGAGATCACCGCCATCGTGCGGCAGTGGAAGGCCGACGGCTCGCCCGGCGGCCGCGACGAGCTGCTGCTGCGCCTGGCGCGGACCGAGTCGGTCTACGTGCCGCGCTTCTACGACGTCGACTACCTGCCCGACGGGCGCATCCAGCGGGTCGTGCCCAACCGCGCCGACGTGCCCTTCCGGGTGCACAAGCGCACCACGATGGACCTGGACGCGTGGCCCTACCCCAAGCGCCCGCTGGTGCCCCTCGCGGAGACGGTGCACGAGCGCTACGCCGTCGAGATCTTCCGCGGGTGCACGCGGGGCTGCCGCTTCTGCCAGGCCGGGATGATCACCCGCCCGGTGCGCGAGCGCTCGATCACGACCGTCGGGCAGATGGTCAAGGAGGGGCTGGAGTTCTCCGGCTTCCACGAGGTCGGCCTGCTCTCGCTCTCCTCCGCCGACCACTCCGAGATCGGCGACATGTGCTCCGGCCTCGCCCAGCAGTACGAGGGGACCAACGTCTCCCTGTCGCTGCCCTCGACCCGGGTCGACGCGTTCAACGTGACGCTCGCCCAGGAGCTGGCCCGCAACGGCCGGCGCACCGGCCTGACCTTCGCGCCCGAGGGTGGTTCGGAGCGGATCCGCAAGGTGATCAACAAGATGGTCACCGAGGAGGACCTGATCCGGACCGTCGTCACGGCGTACAGCAACGGCTGGCGGCAGGTGAAGCTGTACTTCATGTGCGGGCTGCCGACCGAGACCGACGACGACGTGCTGCAGATCGCCAAGCTGGCGCACGACGTCATCCGGGCCGGCCGGGAGGCCACCGGCTCCCGGGACATCCGCTGCACGGTGTCGATCGGCGGGTTCGTCCCCAAGCCGCACACGCCGTTCCAGTGGGCGCGCATGGAGCCGCCTGAGGTCATCGACCACCGGCTCCGGGCGCTGAAGACCGCGATCAACGCCGACCGCAACCTCGGCAAGGCGATCGGCTACCGGTACCACGACGGTCAGCCCTCCCTGATCGAGGGCCTGCTCAGCCGGGGTGACCGGCGGGTCGGCGCGGTCATCCGGCGGGTCTGGGAGTCCGGCGGCCGCTTCGACGGCTGGTCCGAGCACTTCTCATACCAGCGCTGGGTCGACGCCGCCGCGGCGGTGCTGCCCGAGCGCGGCGTGGACCTGGACTGGTACACCACCCGCGAGCGCGACCAGCACGAGGTCCTGCCGTGGGACCACCTCGACTCCGGCCTGGACAAGGACTGGCTCTGGCAGGACTGGCAGGACTCGCTCACCGGGTTCGAGCAGGACGACTGCCGGTGGACGCCGTGCTTCGACTGCGGCGTGTGCCCGAGCCAGGACACCGAGATCCAGATCGGCCCCACGGGCAAGAAGCTGTTGCCGCTGACCCCGGTCGGCGCGGGACTGCGGATGCCTGAGGCGGTGCACCGTCATGGCTAAGCGACAGCCTGAGGGCGGCCAGGACCCCGTCGTGCAGCGGATCCGGCTGCGGTACTCGAAGCGGGGCCCGATGCGCTTCACCTCGCACCGCGACTTCGCCCGGGCGTTCGAGCGGGCGCTGCTGCGCGCCAACGTGCCGATCGCGTACTCGCAGGGCTTCACCCCGCACCCGAAGGTCTCCTACGCCTCCGCCGCTCCGACCGGCGTGGCCAGCGAGGCCGAATACCTGGAGATCGGCCTGCGGGCCGTCGTGGACCCGGGCGACCTGCGGGCCGCCCTCGACGCGGCCCTCTCGCCCGGCCTCGACGTGATCGAGGCCGTCCAGTCGCCGCTCAACGGCGGCGGCAGCCTGGCCGACCGTATCGACGCGTCGGCCTGGCACCTCGAGCTGCCCGGCGTCACGCCGGCCGAGGCCGAGGCGGCGGTCCAGGCCTTCCTGGGCGCCGCCGAGGTGCTCGTGGAGCGGCTCACCAAGCAGGGCAAGCGGGTCTTCGACACGCGTGCCGCGGTTGTCCGGCTCGCCGTACTTTCCGTCCCTTCGACCCCCGGTGACGTACCTTCCGAGGTCACCGAGGCACCGTGTGCGATACTCGACCTTGTCGTGCGGCAGGGAACCCCGACCGTGCGACCCGACGATGTGCTGTCCGGTCTGCGTGTAGTAGCCGACCTGGAGCCTCCGGTCCCGCCTCGTGCGACCCGACTGGCTCAGGGAGTGCTGACCGCGCAGGGAGAGCTTGTCGATCCGCTCGCCGCGGATCGGCCGGCGGTCGTCGTCGGGGCTTCGTCACTGGAGTAGTCGGCGAGGTTGGCAGACTTTCGGCGGATCGTCCGTGTGAGCGGATACCTCCGCCGGCACAACATATATGCGGTGCCCCCGTGTGGCTGCGTTGCTACGCGCCCGGGAGCGCCAGAACTGGAGAACGTCCGCATGTTCGACAACGAGTCGGCAAGCGGCGAGGCAACCGGCGACGCGCCGGTTGCAGACGCCGCTACCACCGAAGAGACCACTCCCGTCCGCCGCACGCGGCGCCGGACCACCAAGGCGGCCGCCACCCCCGCCGCCGAGCCAGACGCGGCCGCTGCCGAGGCGACTCCGGAGGTGACCCCGGAAGCGGCACCGGCGGAGGAGGCCGCGCCGGTCCGCCGGACGCGCCGCAGAGCGGTGAAGGCGACAGCGAGCGCCGAATCGGACGATTTGGGCGAGTCTGGACAGCAGGCGCTACCGCTGGACGCCGGCACCCCGGCCGCCGCCGCTGCGGACAGCCCAGCGGCCGTCGGCGACCAGGCCCCTGAGGCTGGTGAGCCGGCCGTCGTCGCGCCGGTCAAGCGCACCCGCCGCCGGGCGGTCAAGGCCGCGCCGGTGGAGGAGCCCGAGCCGCTGCCGGTGCCCGAGGCCGTCACCCCCGAGGTCGCCGAGGCACCGGTCGCCGAGGCTCCGGAGGAGACCGCTCCGGCCGAGACCGAGGGCGAGGAGGCGGTCGAGGAGGCGGTCGAGGAGACCCCCGCCGAGGAGGTCGTCGCGCCGGTCGAGGAGCCGCCCGCCCGCCGGGGGCGCCGGGCCGCGCCGATCCAGGTGCTGTTCATGCCGCCGAGCGAGGAGGTGGAGCCGGTCCGCCCGGCCGCCCCGGCGTTCGGTGCCGCGTCCGGCGCCACGTCCGGCATCGACCCGTTCGCCGCGCCGGCCGTCGCCGCCGTCGACTACGAGGACCTGGGCGAGGAGGCTCCCGAGGAGCCCGTCGGCCGCAGCCGCCGGCGCCGGGGCCGCCGCGGCGCCGAGGAGGCGCCCGCCGCCGTCGAGGCTCCGGTGGAGACCGACGAGGTCGACGCCGAGGTCGACGAGGATGAGGACGAGGACGAGTTCGAGCCCGGCACCCGCCGCCGGCGGCGGCGCGGCCGCCGTGGCCGTGGCCGTGGCCGTGGCACGCTCGGCGACGACATGGACGAGGTCGAGGGCGAGGCCGAGACCGACGCCGAGGGCGAGGAGGAGGCGGCCGCCGACGAGGACGCCGAGGCGTCCGACGAGGGCGACGAGGACGGCGAGGGCATGACCCGCCGCCGGCGCCGCCGCCGGCGCAAGGGCTCCGCCGACACCGAGCCCGCCGACGACCCGCACGTGGTCGTGAAGATCCGCGAGCCCCGCCCGGCCGCCCGCGAGCGCGAGCGCGACGAGGTGCAGGGGATCTCCGGCTCGACCCGCCTGGAGGCGAAGCGCCAGCGTCGCCGCGACGGCCGCGAGCAGCGCCGGACCCGCCCGCCGATCCTGTCGGAGTCGGAGTTCCTGGCCCGCCGCGAGGCGGTCGACCGCACGATGGTCATCCGGCAGAAGAACGACCGCACGCAGATCGCGGTCCTGGAGGACAAGGTGCTCGTCGAGCACTACGTCACCCGGGCCTCGTCCAGCTCGATGGTGGGCAACGTCTACCTCGGCCGCGTGCAGAACGTGCTGCCCAGCATGGAGGCGGCGTTCGTCGACATCGGCCGGGGCCGCAACGCGGTGCTGTACGCCGGCGAGGTCAACTGGGACGCGACCGGCCTGGAGGGCCGCACCCGCTCGATCGAGCAGGCCCTCAAGTCGGGTGACTCGGTGCTGGTCCAGGTGACCAAGGACCCGATCGGCACCAAGGGCGCCCGGCTGACCAGCCACATCGCGCTGTCCGGCCGGCACCTCGTCTACGTGCCGCACGGCAACGCGTCCGGCATCAGCCGCAAGCTGTCGGACATCGAGCGCAAGCGCCTCCGCGACGTGCTGAAGAACCTGGTGCCCGACGGCGCCGGGGTCATCGTGCGCACCGCGGCCGAGGGCGCCAGCGAGGACGACCTGGCCCGCGACGTGAAGCGGCTGCAGGCGCAGTGGGAGGCCATCCAGGAGAAGTCCGGCAGCAGCAGCGCGCCGGCCCTGCTCTACGAGGAGCCCGAGCTGGTCGTGCGGGTCGTCCGTGACCTGTTCAACGAGGACTTCGGCGAGCTGGTCATCCAGGGCAACGACGCCTACGAGTCGGTCGAGCCGTACCTGTCGCACGTGTCGCCGGACCTGGTCGACCGGGTCAAGCGGTACACCGGCGTCAACGACGTCTTCGCGGACCTCCGCATCGACGAGCAGCTGATCAAGGCCCTCGACCGGCGGGTGTTCCTGCCCTCCGGCGGCAGCCTCGTCATCGACCGCACCGAGGCGATGACCGTCATCGACGTCAACACCGGCAAGTACACGGGCGCCGGCGGCAACCTCGAGGAGACGGTCACCCGCAACAACCTCGAGGCGGCCGAGGAGATCGTCCACCAGCTGCGGCTGCGGGACCTCGGCGGCATCATCGTCATCGACTTCATCGACATGGTCCTGGAGTCCAACCGCGACCTGGTGCTGCGCCGGCTGACCGAGTGCCTGGGCCGGGACCGGACCAAGCACCAGGTCACCGAGATCACCTCGCTCGGCCTGGTGCAGATGACCCGCAAGCGGGTCGGTCAGGGCCTGCTCGAGGCGTTCAGCGAGACCTGCGAGGTGTGCAAGGGCCGCGGCCTGATCATCCACACCGAGCCGATCCCCGAGAAGCGCGGTGGCGGCGGCAGCGCCGGCAGCAACGGTCACGGTGCGGCGAAGGTGGCCGCGGCGACCGTCACCAGCGGCGTGGAAGAGGCCGACGTCCAGCCGGCCCGCACCGGTCGCCGGCGTGGCCGCCGGGGCGGCGCCGCGGTCGCGGAGGTGGCCGAGGCCGTCGAGGCCGTCGAGGAGGAGACCGACTCGGTGGACGTGCCGCACACGGTCGAGGACGTCGAGGAGGAGGCGGAGTTCACGCCGATCGCCTCCGAGGACGACCCGGACAACATCGACGACGACGAGGACGAGTCGGCCGGCAACGGTGCCCGCCGCCGGACCCGCCGGGGTGGTCTGCGCAGGCGGACCCGCCCCTGATTTGGGGGGTACGCCACCGATGGCGTACCCTTCTCAAGGCGCACTTTCGTGCGTCGGGTCTTTGCGTGCTTTGTATGGGTCACGCGGATGACCAACCGCCAGTAGCTACGACAGGAGTCCGCGTCCGATGTACGCGATCGTCAAGACCGGCGGCAAGCAGTACAAGGTCGCCGAGGGCGATGTGATCGAGGTCGAGAAGCTCGCGGGCCAGCCTGGCGACTCCCTGTCGCTCGCGGCGGTGCTGCTTGTCGACGGCGAAGATCTCATCACCGACGCGGCGAAGCTTGCCAGCGCTGCGGTGACCGCTGAGGTCGTCGCGCACACCAAGGGTCCGAAGATCCGGATCCACAAGTTCAAGAACAAGACCGGCTACCACAAGCGCCAGGGTCACCGCCAGCCGCTGACCCAGGTGAAGGTCACCGGCATCTCCACCGGGAAGTAGGGGCAGCGCGATGGCACATAAAAAAGGTGCGTCCAGCTCGCGGAACGGGCGCGACTCCGCTGCCCAGCGGCTCGGCGTGAAGCGTTTCGGCGGCCAGCTGGTCAACGCCGGCGAGATCATCATCCGGCAGCGCGGCACCAAGTTCCACCCGGGTGACCTGGTGGGCCGCGGTGGCGACGACACGCTGTTCGCGCTCGCCGCGGGCCACGTGCTCTTCGGCACCAAGCGGGGCCGCAAGACCGTGAGCATCACCCCGGTCGCTGGCTGAAGCAGCTTTTCCGGACGGCGGGCCGGGGGCATATTCGCTCCCGGCCCGCCGTTCTTGTGTTCGTGAGGTCCTCGGGGTGCGGCAGTGCCGTGCCGCCGGCGATCTGTGAGGTTGAGGGGATCGGGTCGTGACCACGTTCGTTGACCGCGTCGTGCTGCACGTGAGGGCGGGCGACGGTGGCCACGGCTGCGTGTCCATCCACCGCGAGAAGTTCAAGCCGTTCGGCGGCCCTGACGGCGGTGACGGTGGCCATGGCGGCAGCGTCAAGCTCGTCGTCGACCCGGCCGTGCACACGCTGCTCGACTTCCACTTCCACCCGCACCAGAAGGGTGGCAACGGCGCCGGCGGCGCGGGCAACGACCGCGACGGCGCCAACGGGCAGACGCTCGTGCTGCGGGTGCCCGACGGCACCGTCGTGCACAGCATGGACGGCGAGGTCATCGCCGACCTGATCGGCGAGGGCACCGAGTTCGAGCTGGCCCGCGGCGGGCGGGGCGGGCGCGGCAACGCGGCCCTCGCCAACACCCGCCGCAAGGCGCCCGGCTTCGCGGAGCTCGGCGAGCCCGGCGAAGAGATCGACGTCGTCCTGGAGCTCAAGAGCGTCGCCGACATCGGCCTGGTCGGCTTCCCGTCGGCCGGAAAGTCGTCGCTGATCTCGGTCATCTCCGCGGCCCGGCCCAAGATCGCCGACTACCCGTTCACCACCCTGGTGCCCAACCTGGGCGTCGTGCAGGCCGGCGACAACACGTTCACCGTCGCCGACGTGCCCGGCCTGATCCCCGGTGCCGCCACCGGCAAGGGCCTCGGCATGCAGTTCCTGCGGCACATCGAGCGCACCGCGGTGCTGGTCCACGTGGTCGACACCGCCGCCCTGGAGACCGAGCGCGACCCGGTGTCCGACATCGACGCGATCGAGGCCGAGCTGGCGGCGTATGGCGGCCTGGAGGACCGGCCGCGGATCGTCGCGCTGAACAAGATCGACGTGCCGGACGGTCGCGACCTCGCCGACATCATGCGCGCCGACCTGGAGGAGCGCGGCTACGCCGTGTATGCGGTGAGCGCCGTCACCCACGAGGGGCTCAAGGAGCTCATCTTCGCGATGTCGGAGCTGGTCGGGCAGCAGCGCAAGCTGGCCCCGCCGCCGGAGCGCACCCGCATCGTCATCCGTCCCGCCGCCGTCGACGACAGCGGCTTCACCATCGTCCAGGACGACGAGGGCGTCTTCGTGGTCCGGGGCGGCGCGCCCGAGCGCTGGGTCCGGCAGACCAACTTCGACAACGACGAGGCCGTCGGCTACCTCGCCGACCGGCTCGCCCGCCTCGGCGTCGAGGACGCGCTCAAGAAGGCCGGCGCGGAGCCCGGGTCGCCGGTCCGCATCGGCGCCCGCGAGTTCGACTGGCAGCCCAACACGTACACCGCCGACGACTTCGTGCCGGGCAACCGGGGCACCGACTACCGCCTGGAGGAGCCCAACAAGCGGGTCCGCGCCGCGGAGCGCAAGGCGATGCGGGGGGCCCGCCGTCAGCCGTACGAGACGCTGGAGCTCGCCCCCTCGGACGAGGACGACCAGGACGACTTCTGACCCGCCGATCCGTTTGTACGAATCTGCGGGTTACGTCCGTCTACTGTCCGCTCAGCCTCTGCTACGAAAAACCGGCAATGGCCGCCGAGGCCATCGCGCGGGGGCTCGCGTGAGGCTAATGTTCGGTCGGTGGGCATCCTCGAGCGGCTGACCCGACCTGCGCGATCGCCACGTGAGCGCTTCGCCGACCAGGTGCTGGCAGAGTTGCGCAGGCTCGGTGTCCGGGACGCCGAGTTCCGCCCGACCCAGTTCGCGATCGTGTGCGAGTGCGGTCAGGACGCGTACAGCTGGCTCTTCCTGGCCAAGGCATTCAGCCAGTATCAACGCAGACCCGGCGACCGGAAGCGCTTCGTGCGGGACTTCGTGGCCAGCAGCCTCGCGCCGCCGGCCCAGCCTTCGACGTTCGAAGAGGCGCTGCCGCGGCTGCGCCTCGCCCTGCGGCACGCCGCCCGTGGCACCCGCACGCTGCGCCGGCCCGCGCTGCCGCACCTCGACGAGGTCGTGCTCGTCGAGGACATCCCGGTCGACCTGGACAGCCCGGCCCGCTGGGGGGTCAGCGCCGAGCAGATCTTCGCGGCCGCGCACGAGCACACCCTCGCCCGCGCCGAACTGCCGGCCAGCGCCGCGCTCTTCGGCCCGTCGGTGCTGCACGTGCCCGACCACTCCGGCGACCACCTGGTCTCCTGGGTGCTCCTGGAGGGCTGGCTGGCCGACCTGGACGAGCAGGTCGGCGGGCGGGCCGTCGCGTTCCTGCCGAGCACGTTGATGCTGCTGGTCTGCGCCGACGAGCCGCGCCTGGTGGAGCAGCTGTTCGACCTGGCCGCCGACGAGTACGCGCGCACGCCGGTGCCGCTGTCGCCCATGGCGTACACCACCGACGACGACGGACGGGTCGTGCCCTTCGACCCGTCGCCGGGCCACCCGGCGTTCCACGCCGCGGCGAAGGCCCGCCGCCGCCTGGCCACCGACGTGGCCGAGCACCAGCGGCGGACCCTCGCCGACCCGCGCCTGTCCGACTGCACCCTGACCGCCCGGCCCGATGGCTCCACGTTCACCACCGCCGTCTGGGCGGTCGGCAAGCCGACGCTGCTGCCGGTCGTCGACTTCGTCGGGGTGGCGCTGCCGGGGGAGCGGGTGTTCTACGTGCCGTGGGCGCTGATGATCGAGGCCGACCTGCTGATCGAGGAGATCGACTTCCGGCCGGCGCGCTTCACCGCGGTCGACCGGCCGTCACCGGCGTCGCTGGGCTACCTGCGGGAGCGCGCCGTCCACCTGTGAGGCCGATCGCCGCCTTGGCGCGGCGCACGGTCGCGTCGGCGGTCTGGGCGGCCTGCTCGGCGCCCTTGGCGAGGACGGCCTCGATCTCCTCGTCGGTCAGCTCCTGGTAGCGGCGCTGGAGCGGCTCCAGAGTGGCGATCACCGCGTCGGCGACCTGGGTCTTGAGCCGGCCGTACCCGCTGCCCCGGAAGTCGATGGTCTCCGGCGCGCGGTCGGTCAGCGCGCCCAGGATGTCGAGGAGGTTGGCGACGCCGGGACTGCCCTCCGGGTCGTACACCACCTCCGTGCCGGCGTCGGTGACCGCCCGCATCACCTTGCGGCGCAGCACGTCCGGCGGGTCGAGCAGGAACAGCACACCCGCGGTGGAGGCGTTGGTCTTGCCCATCTTGCGGGCCGGGTCGGCGAGGTCCGCGATCCGGGCGGCGAACGCCGGGTGGACCGCCCGCGGCACGGTGAACGTGCGGCCGTACCGCTCGTTGAACCGCTCCGCCAGGTCGCGGGTCAGCTCGACGTGCTGGCGCTGGTCGCGGCCCACCGGTACCTCGTCGATGTCGTGCACCAGGATGTCGGCGGCCATCAGGACCGGGTACGTCAGCAGCGACAGCCGTGAGCCGCCACCGCCGCCCTTCTCCTTGAACTGGATCATCCGGTGCGCCTCACCGTAGCTGGCGACGCATTCGAGCAGGTAGTGCAGCTCCAGGTGGGCGGCGACGTCGGACTGGCGGTAGAGCAGCGTCCGATCGGGATCGACGCCCGCGGCGAGCATCAGGCCGGCCACCTCGCGGGACCGGCTCTGCAGCAGGACGGGGTCGTGCTGGACGGTCAGGGCGTGCAGGTCGGCGATGAACGCCACCGTGTCCTGCTCGTGCTGGCCCCGGACGACGGGTCTGATGGCGCCGACGTAGTTGCCGAGCTGCAGCGGGCCGGTGGGCTTGAAGCCTGAGATGCGGCGGGACATGGGGGCTCCTCGGTCTGGGTCTGGAGGCCCGCCGCCACCGGGACACGCAAAAGGCCGCCCGGAAACGGACGGCCTCGATGGGGATGTGTGCAGGAAACAGCGGCCGCCCCTAGCGGGCGCGCCAGCTCGAATCACGGTGCAGCACGTCACCACGATAGCAGCCCGCGATGGCACTTGCCGTGGTCACAGTGGCCCCCTCTCTGGCCCCTCCCAAGCGGCGGATCCAGGTGTTGGCTGGAGCGGAGGTTCGATCGGGGAGGCGCGACATGCACGAGATGACAGGGGCGGACATCGACGTGGCGGGGGAGCGGCACTGGCTGCGGCTCAGCTGTCCCGGCTGCCGGGGGTGGCTGGGGGTGCCCGGTGAGGTGCCGCCGGGGATGGTGGCGCAGCTGGTGGCGCGGCGCATCGACGCGTTCGTGCAGCGGCACGCGCGGTGCGGGCGGTGACCATGCTGCGCCAGTTTCGCCTGACCGCCAGCGGGCCGCTGGACGACGAGCGGGCCGACCTGTTGTTCGACAGGGCGGACGACCTGAGCGTGGAGGTGGTGCCCGGCGAGGGGGTCGCCTGGGTGGCATTCGACCGGGTCGCGCCGACGCTGGTCGACGCGGTGGTGTCCGGGGTCCGCGACCTGGACGCGGCGGGGGTCGGCATCGTGCGGGCGGTCGCCGACGACCCGCTGGTGACCCTGGAGGTGATCGCGGCCCGGGTGCGGCGGCCGGTCGAGGTCGTGCGGGGGTGGACGCACGCCGGGTTTCCGGCGCCGGTCCGGGAGCACCCGCGGCGGCCGGTCTACCACTGGCCGGACGTGTCCGCCTGGCTCGACCTGCACCGCGCGCCGGTGCCGTCCGCCGGGAACGCCGACGTGACGCTGGAGGCGGTCACGCTGGCGCTCCGGCTGCGGGCGCTGGCACCGCAGCTGGAGCGGATGCCGCCGATCCGGTCGCTGCTGTATCCGTGACGGTCGGTCGTCGCCGCGGCCGTCGCTGTTGCGGCGGCTGCGGCGTTACGGCTTTGCGTCTGTCGCCGCTGTGCGGCTTTTCAGACGTCGAACTCGCCGTCTTTGGCGCCGGCCACGAAGGCGTCCCACTCGTCCTGGGTGAAGACGAGCACCGGGCTGTGCGGGTCGGCGCCGTTGCGCAGGCCGATCAGGTCGTCCACGAACGCGACCTCCACGCGGCTGCCGTGGCTCTCGCCCGGCGCCGAGCGCCACACGGCGCGGGAGCTGTCAAAGGCACCCTTCGGGTGCGACAACGTCATGGAACTTGAGGCTACACGTACAACATGGGACGACGGAAACGGAGCACTCGTCCGGGCGACGTGGTGATCACTACGATGCCAGGATGCGCGTGGGCATCATGGGTGGGACGTTCGACCCGATCCACCACGGCCACCTGGTCGCGGCGAGCGAGGTGGCCGATCGGTTCGGGCTGGACCAGGTGGTGTTCGTGCCGACCGGCGACCCCTGGCAGAAAACGGGGTCGGTGGTCAGCTCGCCGGAGGACCGCTACCTGATGACGGTCATCGCGACCGCCTCCAACCCGCGGTTCACCGTCAGCCGCGTCGACGTGGACCGCGGCGGGCCGACGTACACCGTCGACACGCTGCGTGACCTGCGCGAGCAGTACGGCGCGTCGGCGGAGCTGTTCTTCATCACCGGCGCCGACGCGCTCAAGAAGATCCTGTCGTGGAAGGACGCGCGGGACCTCTTCGACCTCGCGCACTTCGTCGGCGTCACGCGGCCCGGGTTCGAGCTCGACGCCTCCCACCTGCCGGCGGACTCGGTGAGCCTGGTCCAGGTGCCGGCGATGGCGATCTCGTCCACCGACTGCCGGCGGCGGGTCGCGTCCGGCAAGCCGGTCTGGTATCTCGTCCCCGACGGAGTGGTGCAATACATCGCTAAGCGCGGTTTGTACCGAAAAGTCGACAACATCTGAGGGGCAGAGTGTCGTACGGGCGTGAGAGGCTAGAACGAGCCCGGCACAGCAGGCCGGGGGAGACCGACGAAGGGAGCCCGGTGCCCGCGACTGAGCGTGCCATCGAGCTGGCGCTCACCGCTGCACAGGCGGCCGCCGACAAGAAGGCTGAAGACATCGTCATCCTGGATGTCGCCGACCAGTTGGCCATCACCGACGCGTTCGTGATCGCGTCGGCGCCCAACGAGCGGCAGGTCCTCTCGATCGTCGATGCCATCGAGGAGCAGCTGGTGCAGCTGCCCGAGAAGGCGAAGCCGGTGCGTCGCGAGGGCAACCGGGGCGGGCGCTGGGTCCTGCTGGACTATGTCGACATCGTCGTGCACGTGCAGCACAGCGAGGAGCGCGAGTTCTACCAGCTCGACAAGCTGTGGAAGGACTGCCCGGTCATCGAGTTCGTCGACCGCGACCTGCCCGCGCCGGCGTGACCAGGCTGATTCTCTGGAGGCACGGACAGACCTCCTGGAATGCCGGTGGGCGGGTGCAGGGGCAGATCGACACGCCGCTGTCCGAGACCGGTCTGGCGCAGGCGGCCGCGGCCGCGCCCCGGCTGGCCGCGCTCGAGCCCGCCGTGCTCGTCTCCAGCGATCTGCGCCGCGCCAGCACCACCATGGACGCCCTGACCGCGCTCGTGGACGTGCCGGTCACCCGTGACCCGCGCCTGCGCGAGCGCAGCTTCGGCGAGTGGGAGGGGCTGACGCACGCCGAGATCGGCGCGACCTGGCCGGAGGCGTTCGAGCGGTGGCGGCGGGGCGAGCCCGTCGACGACGCCGGCGTCGAGGAGGTCGACGCGCTCAGCAAGCGCATGACCGAGGCGCTGCAGGAGATCGTCGCGGCGGCGCCGGACGGGTCGACGATCGTGGTCGCGACGCACGGCGCCGTGGCCAGGCACGGCACGTGCGCGCTGCTGGGCTGGCCGCACGCGCTGGCGGCGACGCTGGGCGCGCTGCACAACTGCCACTCGACCGACCTGCGGTTCGACGCGACCCGGGGGTGGCAGCTGGCTGGCCACAACCTGCCATGATTGTCGCGGAACCGGGCGGGCGCCGGTAGCGTCGAAGGGATCATGGCAGTGCGTTCTGTGCTTCTGGTGGCCGCCGTAGCTCTCGCGCTCGGCGGCTGTGCCGCGTCTCCGACCTCCTCTCCCGGGGAGCCTCCGTCGGTCTCCGCTTCCGCTCCGTCGTCCATGTCGGTCGCGCCGTCGTCGGCCGCCGCCCCCGGCTCCGCTCCCGCCGCCATCACCGTCTCCGGTCAGGTCGTCGAGGGTGTCGAGTCGGGCTGCCTGCTGCTTCGCGCGCCCGACAAGACGTACCTGCTGATCGGTGGTGACCGGGCCGTGCTGCAGGTCGGCAAGCAGGTCACCGTCACCGGGCGGCCCACCCCGGACCTGATGAGCACGTGCCAGCAGGGCACCCCGTTCCAGGTGAGCTCGGTCCAGGGCGGCTGATCGGCTACCGTGCCGTCATGACCGGACCGGAGCGGAGCGGACGGTCGGGTACCGTGCCGTCATGACCGGACCGGAGCGGAGCGTCGGCATCATGAGCGCAGTCCGTCGGCCAGGCCGACGCCGGAGCGCAGCGGAGGTGGCGGCATGACCGGCGCACCCCCCGCCGTCGCCGTTGTCACCGACTCGACCGCCTGCCTGCCGGCCGAGCTGGCCACCGACCCGGCGCGGCGGCTCACCGTCGTGCCGCTGGCCGTCGTCGTCAACGGCGTCCCCGGCCTCGACACCGTCGATGTCGACTCCGCCACCGTCGCCGAGGCGCTCAACGCCCGGCGGGTCGCCGTCACCACCTCCAGGCCCTCGCCGGAGGCGTTCGCCGACGTCTACCGGGGGCTGCTCGCCGCCGGGGCGACCGCGGTCCTGTCCGTGCACCTGTCGGCGAAGCTCTCCGGCACCTACGACGCGGCCAGCCTGGCGGCGGCCGAGTTCGGCGATGCCGTCTCCGTGGTCGACACCCAGTCCACCGGGATGGGGCTGGGCTTTCCCGCCCTCGCCGCGGCGGCCGCGGCCTCCTCGGGTGCCGCGCTGTCGGAGGCGAGGCAGGCCGCCCTCGACGCGGTCGGCCGCACCTCGACGCTCTTCTACGTCGACACCCTGGAGTTCCTGCGCCGGGGCGGGCGGATCGGGGCGGCGGCGGCGCTGCTCGGCACCGCGCTGTCGGTGAAGCCGATCCTGCACACCACCGACCAAGGCGTCGTCGTGCGGGAGAAGGTCCGCACGGCGAGCCGCGCGCTGGCCCGGCTGGTCGACATGGCCGACGAGGCGGCGGGGTCGTCGGTCGTCGACGTGGCGGTGCACCACCTGGCCGCGCCGGAGCGCGCCGATGCGCTGCTCACGACGTTGAAGGAGCGGCTCGGGGAGCGGCTGCGGGGGGTGTACCTGACGGAGGTGGGCGCGGTCGTCGGCGCCCACGTCGGGCCGGGGATGGTGGCCGTGGTGGTGCACACGGTGTAGCCGCCGCTGTCGGTTGTCCCTTCGTGTCGGTTGTCCACAAGCGCGTGGTTGTCCACAGGGCGGTGCGTTCGCGGGGGTGGCGCGGTCGTGACCGGTCTTAGCGTGACCGGGCATGAGGCGCAGTACTGCAGACGGTGACAGCGAGACGGCGGGGCGGCTGGCGAGGGTGGTCGGCCTCCCGCCGGATCCCGATCCGTATCCGTGGGATGAGTCGTTTCGGTCCGCCGGGTCTCCGGACCCTCGCCCTGACCTTGGCCTGGACCCCGGTCCCGGTCCGGACGCCTCCGGTGGGCGGTCGTGGCTGTCGGCGGTCGACCCCGGTCGGCGTGGAGTCCGGGCCCTCGTCGTGGTCGCCGTGCTGGTCGTCTGCGTGGCCGCGTTCCTGGCCTGGCGCTCCCGGCCGCAGGTCACCCCGGCGCCGCCGGTCGCCTCCGTCTCCGCCGCCCCGCCCGCCGCGGCCTCCAGCGCCCCGCCCCGGCTGGTCGTCTCGGTCGTCGGCAAGGTGCAGCGCCCCGGCCTCGTCGACCTGCCACCCGGGGCCCGCGTCGCCGACGCCATCACCGCCGCCGGCGGCCTGCTGCCCGGCGCCGAGCCGACCGGCCTCAACCTCGCCCGCAAGGTCGTCGACGGCGAGATGATCGCGGTCGGGATCCCTGCGCCGCCCGGTGCCGCGCCACCCGGTGCGGGCGGCGGTTCCGGCGGCGGTGGCCCCGTCAACCTCAACACCGCCACCGTCGCGGAGCTCCAGACGCTGCCCGGCATCGGTCAGGTCCTCGCGCAGCGCATCATCGACTACCGCGACCGTCACGGCGGCTTCCGCGCCGTCACCGACCTGCGCCAGGTCGAAGGCATCGGCGACGCCAAGTTCGCGCAGCTCAAGGACCGGGTGACGGTGTGAGCACCGACCTGCGCCTGGCCGGCGCCGCGATCGGCTGCTGGCTGACCGCGCTGGGCTGCCTGTTCTGCCCCGCGCGGGCCGGCTGGGCGGTCGGTCTCGGCGCGGTGGCCCTCGCCGCGTTGTGGGGGCGGCTTCCCGTGCGGGCGCTGCGCCCGACCCGGTGGGTGGTCGTCGCGGCACTGCTCGGCGTCGCCTGCGGCGCGGTCACCACCGCCGCCCGGGTCGGCGAGCGCGACGCCGAGCCCCTCGCCGGCCTCGCGGCCGCGCACACGACGGTGCGGCTCGGCCTGCGGATCTCCGACGACCCGCGGCTCGGCCGTTCCACGGCGGGCCGGTCGCCGACGGTCGTCTTGCCCGCCCGGCTGACCTGGCTGCGCACGGCCGACGGCATGAACGTGGACCTGGGCGCACGGGTGCTGGTCCTCGCCGCCGACAAGGGCTGGCTGGGGCTGCTGCCGGGCCAGCGGGTCGAGACGACCGGCCGGCTGTCCCCGGCCGACGGCGGCGACCTGCGCGCCGCGATCATCTCCGTCACCGACGCCCCGGCCCGCGTCACCCCGGCGCCGGCGATCCAGCGGGCCGCCGGCACGCTGCGGTCCGGCCTCCAGCGGGCCTGCCTGCCCCTGCCCGCGGAACCGGGCGGCCTGCTGCCGGGGCTCGTCGTCGGCGACACCAGCCGGCTCGACCAGCAGCTCGCCGACGACTTCCGCGCCACCGGCCTGACCCACCTGACCGCCGTGTCCGGCGCGAACCTGGCGATCGTGGTCGGGCTGGTGCTGCTGCTCGCCCGATGGTGCTGCGCCGGCCCGAAGGTCGCCGCGCTGATCTGCGTGCTGGCCCTCGCGGGGTTCGTCGTGCTGGTCCGGCCGTCGCCGAGCGTGCTGCGGGCCGCGGCGATGGGCGGCCTCGCCCTGGTCGCGCTCGCGCTCGGCCGCCCGCGGGCGGTCCTGCCGTCCCTCGCGACCAGCGTCCTCGTGCTCGTGGTCGCCGACCCCGAGCTGGCCGTCGACGCCGGCTTCGCGCTGTCCGTCCTCGCCACCGGCGGCCTGGTCCTGCTCGCGCCGCGCTGGGCGGAGGCCCTGCGCGCCAAGGGCTGGCCGGCGTTCGCGGCCGAGGCGGTCTGCGTGCCCGCCGCGGCGCAGGCGGCGTGCGCGCCGGTGATCGCCGGCATCTCCGGCGGCGTCAGCCTGACGACCGTGCCGGCCAACCTGCTCGCCGCGCCCGCCGTCGCCCCCGCCACGATCCTCGGCATCATCACCGCCGTGACGTCGCCGGTGCTGCCGGGCGTCGCGGCGTTCACCGCCTGGGTGGCCGCCTGGCCGGCCCGCTGGCTCGTCGCGATCGCCCACCACGGCGCCGCCGTCCCGGACGGTGTGCTCCCGTGGCCGGGCGGCGCGTTCGGCGGGATCCTGCTCGGCGGGCTGCTCGCGGCGCTGATCCTCGCGTTCCGGCGCCGGGCGGTGCGGCGGATCGTCGTCGTCATCACCCTCGCCGGCGTGCTCGGCGCCGTCCCCGTCAGAATCCTCGCCGGCGGCTGGCCGCCGCCCGGCTGGGTCGTCGTCGCCTGCGACGTCGGCCAGGGCGACGCGCTCGTCGTGGCCGCCGGGGGCGGCGACGCCGTCGTCGTCGACGCGGGACCGCAGGCCGACCCCGTCGACCGCTGCCTGCGCGACCTCGGGGTCCGCCGCGTCCCGCTGCTGATCGTCAGCCACTTCCACGTCGACCACATCGGCGGCCTCGACGGCGTCCTGCGCCGCCGCCGCGTCGACCGGCTGCTCGTGCCGCCCTTCGCCGAGCCCGCGAGCGGCCGCCGGGCCGTCCTCGCCCGCGGCGTCGCCACCCTCGACGCGCCCGCCGGCACCGTCCTCACCGCCGGCGCGGCGCGGCTCACCGTCCTCGGCCCGGCCCGCCCCGTGACCGGCACCCGGTCCGACGTCAACAACAACTCGCTGGTCGTCGCGGTCACCGTCGGCGGGATCCGGATCCTGCTCACCGGCGACGCCGAGACGGAGGAGCAGCTGAGCCTGCTCGACGCGCCCCTGCACGCCGACGTGTTGAAGGTCGCCCACCACGGCTCGGCGTATCAAGATCCGGCGTTCCTCGACGCGGTCGCCCCGAGGGTCGCCCTGGTCAGCGTCGGCTCCGGCAACGACTACGGCCACCCGAGCCCCGCCGTCCTGAGCCGCCTGGTCCGCGGGGGTGCGCGGGTCGTCCGTACCGACGAGGAAGGCGACATCGCCGTGGTCCGGGACGCCGCCGGTCGGCTCGCGGTCGTGGCCCACGGCTCGTCCGCTTTTGTCAGGGGGTCGTGACACGATGGCTCGCGTGTCTGGATCTGGTCTGCCCCGCCTCCGCCTGGTGATCGGCGACGAGGAGCTGCTCGTCTCCCGCGCCGTCACCGACACCATCGCCGCCGCCCGGGCGGACGACCCCGACACCGAGGTCCACCGCCGTCCAGGGGCCGATCTGACGGCCGGTGAGCTGGCCGAGCTGCTGAGCCCGTCGCTGTTCGGCGGGCGGCGGGTCCTCGTCGTCGACAGCGGCCAGGACACCAAGAAGGACATCGTCGCGGCGCTGCTCGCCTATGCCGCCGACCCCGAGGACGACGTCGTCCTCGTCGTCACCCACGCCGGCGGCGCCAAGGGCAAGGCCCTCGCCGACGGGCTCAAGTCCGCCGGCGCCGACGTCGTGCCCGCCGCGAAGATCGGCAAGCACCGCGAGCGGGTCGACTTCGTGCGCAACGAGATCCGCCGGCAGGGCGGCAAGATCGGCGAGGACGCGGCAGAGGCCCTGCTCAGCGCCGTCGGCAACGATCTGCGCGAGCTGGTCGCCGCATGCTCGCAGCTGGTCGCCGACACCGGCGGGCGGATCGACGTGAGCACCGTGGCGCAGTATTACCGCGGCCGCGCCGAGGTCTCCGGGTTCACCGTCGCCGACGCCGTCATGGTCGGCGACACGGCCGCGGCGCTGGAGGCCCTGCGGTGGGCGATGCACGTCGGAGTGGACCCCGTGCCGATCGCCGACGCCATCGCCGACGGCGTCCGCACCGTCGCCCGGGTGGCCGCCGCGGGCAAGGGCAGCGCATATCAACTCGCCGGAAATTTGGGAATGCCTCCGTGGAAGGTCGAACGCGCACAGCGCCAAGCCCGTGGCTGGACGGCCGAGGCGCTCGTTGATGCCATGCGAGTGGCGGCAGAGTGCAATGCCGCCGTGAAGGGTGGCTCGGACGACCGCGGCTATGCGCTCGAGCGGGCTGTGTTCGCAGTGGTCGCGGCGCGTGCTGGAGGAATAGGACGATGACGACGAGCAACGGGTTCGCCTCACAGGCGCCGCTGTATGTGCGTGCGCTGCGGCTTCGCCACCTGCATATCGGCGGATTCGTCAGTTTCATGCTGTTCGAGTGCATGATCGCGGGCGGTGTGCTGCTCGCACTCGCCGAGCTGGCCAGCTGGTGGGCGGTCCCCGTCCTCCCCGCCGTCGTCGCCGTCATGGTGAAGGTCAACGACGTGGCCATCGGCGGCTCGAAGCGGGTCCGGGCGCAGGCGCGTTCCGCGGCCCGGGGTTCATCCGAACGGGCGTCATCCACTCGGGTGGATCCGGCCACCGAGACCGATGAGCCGACATCCGCCACCCGGCGGACCACGACCGCGCTGGACCGCGCCGAGATGGCCCGGGGCACCGGCACCGGCTCCGGCGCGGCGGCCCGCGCCGCGGGCGCCGGGCGCGACTCGTCCGGGATCGGGGTCTCGACCGCCGGCTCGGGCCGCGCGGCCGCGGGCAGCGTCGCCAGGTCCGGCTTCGCCGCGGCAGGCGTCGGCGGCTCCGGCGTCTACGGCTCCCGTTCGGGTTCGGCCGGCTCTGGCTCGTCAGGTGGTTCGGGTTCGGCGGGCTTCGGCTCGTCAGGTGGTTCGGGTTCGGCGGGCTTCGGCTCGGCGGATGGTTCGGATCCGTCCGGCGGGGCCCGGGGTGCCGGCTCGTCCGCCGGTGCCGCGGCCGCTTCCGCCGGCAACGGCTCCGGCGGGGTCGGCGTCCGCCAGGGCGGCGCGGGTGCCACGCGCACCGCGACCCGGCCGGCATCCGGCGAGCCGCCGGCGCAGCGCAAGAAGGTCGGCGTCATCCGGATCTCGGTCCCGGCCCGCGACGGCGGGCCGCGCGGCGCCCGCCAGCCGGAGACGAACAACGAATACGGCATTTCGCCGGCCAGCGACGCCCCGCCCACCCAGCCCACCGCCGAGACCGCCGGCCACCACGCCGCCTCCGGTCAGGCCGTCCGCGACGCCGACACCGGCTCCCACGCGGCGTTCGACGACGCCGACACGACGGGCTCCGGCCGCGCTTTCCGCGACGGTGACACGACGGGTTCGGGTCGGGCCTTCCGCGACGGCGACACCACGGGCTCTGGCCGGGCGTTCCGGGATGGGGACACGACGGGTTCGGGTCGGGCGTTCCGGGATGGGGACACGACGGGTTCGGGTCGGGCGTTCCGGGATGGGGACACGACGGGTTCGGGTCGGGCGTTCCGGGATGGGGACACGACGGGTTCGGGTCGGGCGTTCCGGGATGGGGACACGACGGGTTCGGGTCGGGCGTTCCGGGATGGGGACACGACGGGTTCGGGTCGGGCGTTCCGCGACGGCGACACCACGGGCTCCGGCCGGGCTTTCCGCGACGGCGACACGACCGGCTCCGGTCGGGCCTTCCAAGAGGGTGACACGGGTTCTGGCCGGGCGTTCCGCGAAGGCGTCCCAGGTCAGCAGGTCGTGGTCCGCGACGGGGACACCGGGGTTCACCCGGCGTTCCGGACGGGGGAGGGCGGCGGCGCCCGGTCCGCGTTCCGCCAGGGCGGTCACGAGGACATCCACGAGGCGGACACGGGTAGCCACTCGGCGTACCAGACCTCGGACGGCCGCCGGTCGCGCGTGCACGCCGACGAGTCCGACGGCCGCCATGGCCGGACCGGCGAGCACGAGGGCTGGGACCAGGCCGCCGGCGACGCCACCTGGCCGACCCGCAGCGGCTGGGACGAGTCGGCCGAGTCCGCACACGCGGGTCAGCACTGGGACTACTCCGGCACCGGCCGGGACCGGGACCACTCCGGCGAGACCGGCCAGGACTGGGACCGCGCGGGCCGTGCCGGCCAGGACCGGGGCCAGGCCACGCAGATCAGCCAGCGCCGCAGCCGCGACGACGAGGCGACCGAGGCCTGGGACGTGTCCGGCCGGCCCACCCAGGACCGAGCCCACGACAGCGGCGCCTGGGAGCACGACGGCCGGGCGGACCACGACGCTTCGGACGGCCGTGGCTGGCGCGCCGGTCAGGACGGCCGCGACTGGCAGGACGGCCGGGACGCCTCCGACGGCCGCGGCTGGCGCAGCGGTCACGACGGCCACGACGGTCACGGCTCGCAGGGCGACCGGGACGCCTCCGACGGCCACGGCCGGCGTAGCGGCTATGACGGCCACGGCTCGCAGGGGGGCCAGGACGCTTCCGACGGCCGTGGCTGGCGCGGCGTGCAGCACGGTCCCCAGGGCTGGCAGGGCGACCCGAAGGGCTACACCGGCCATGGCGCGCCGGAGTGGGGGCACGACGACGAGGGTCAGCGCTGGGACCGGGCCACCCCCGCGGGCTGGGAGCAGGTCGCCCAGGACGCCGGCCAGGATCGGGTGACGCGTGCCGGGCACGGCGGCGCCGGCGAGGGCCAGCAGGCGTGGGGCGAGGACACCGAGGCCGGCTGGGGCGACGAGGCGGCGTGGGCCGGCCGGCAAGGTGCCGGCGACGGCCAGGCCAACTGGGGCGACGAGACCGCCTGGGGCGACCGCGCCGCGTGGATCAGCCGCGCCGCCGCCGCACGCACCGAGCAGGCGGCCCCGGGTGCGCGGGCGGCGATGGAGGCGTACGCGGACGGTCACGCCGACGCGCAGCAGGGGGCCGGCTACACCGTCGCCGGCGGATCGGCCGGCTACGCGGGCGGCCACGGCCAAGCGGACTACGCAGGCGCCGGCCAGCAGGGTTACGCGGGCAACGGCGAAGCGGGCTACGCGTCCGGCCGGGCGGGCAGCGGCGACGCGGGCTACGTGCCTGGTCAGCAGGGCTACGCGGCCAGCGGCGATGCCGGCTACACAACCGGCCAGCAGGGTCATGCGGGCGACGGCGGGCCTGGCTACGTGCCCGGTCAGCAGGGCTACGCGGCGAGCGCCGAGGCAGGCTACGCGGCCGGTCAGGCAGGCTACGCGGGCAGCGGTGAGGCGGGCTACGCGGGCTACGCGGGCGACGGCCAGGCGGAGTACGCGGGCGACGGGCAGGCGGGGTATGCCGGGCAGGCGGGCTCGGGGTACACCGGCGGCGAGCAGGGCGGGCGCGGCGACGGGCACGGAAACGTGGTGCCCGGTGAGCCGGTCGACCCGTGGGCGGAGTGGGACGACGAGACCGGGTGGGCGGACCAGTCGCAGTGGGGTGCCGCGCCGAGCCGGGGTGGGCAGACCGGTTGGGGGGCGGGTCAGGCGGCGTGGAACGGGTACGAGCCGGCCGACGAGCCCGACACCGACGAGCCGGTGCGACCCGTCGACAACGGCCGGACCGCCGCCAACCGGGATGCCGCCGGTGGGCGCCACGCGCAGCGTCAGCCGGGAGGGCGCCGGAGGGCGGATGACACGGGGCACTTCCCGTCCGGGCAGTTCCAGTCGGGGCGGCACGCCGAGCGGCCCTGGCGGACCGACGACGACCTGACCCGGCAGCGGACCGGAGGCTTCAACCAGGGCCGCTTCGCCTGAGCCGAACAGCAGGCCGGCCAGTACAGGGGCCTGACGGGCGCTGGACGCCATGAACGATGAGCCGGAGGCGGCTCGGGGCACTCGCCCTGGTCGCCTCCGGCTCTTGGCGTCTGAGGGTGCTGCATCGGCCTGGTGGCGGCGTCTGGGGCGTGGCCTGGCGATGGCGGAAGGGTTGGCTTCGACCGGGACCGGGCCTGGCGGACTGTCAGCGGGGTTCGGGCGGCGTGCCGGAAGCGGACGCCTGCCTGGCCCTGGTCGCCTCCAGCGCAGCGATGCCCGGGGCGGTGGGGGCGCGCTACCAGGACCCGGATGTATGCGGAGCGGGGCCGGCGGCAGCCCCCGGTGTCCGCGGCGGGGAGTGGGAACAGCGAAAGCGCCGCCCTCGGTGGGGCGGCGCCTTTCGCGGAGCTGAGAAGAAGTGCTGGGGCCGGTCAGGCGGCCAGCGAGCCCAGCTTCTTGGTGATGGCCGACTTGCGGTTGGCCGCCTGGTTCTTGTGGATGACACCCTTGCTGGCAGCCTGGTCCAGCTTGCGCGAGGCGTCGCGGAGCAGGGTGGTGGCGGCCTCGGTGTCGCCGGCGGCGGTGGCCTCGTGGAACTTGCGGATCGCGGTCTTCAGGGAAGACTTGACCGACTTGTTGCGCAGGCGGCGCTTCTCGTTCTGCCGGTTGCGCTTGATCTGGGACTTGATGTTCGCCACGCGACAGACCTCGTCTTGTTAGCTCGGGTTGGAAAAGTTTAGGCGCAAGCAACAGGGACGCGTCACCGTGCGCGATGAATCAGGTTACCAGGTCCCCACCCTGCCAGCCAAAACGGGCGGCCACGGTGGGGTGGGGTCTTACAGGGCGCTGCCCTTCTTGTACTCGTCCCAGGACAGTTCCCAGTCGGTCCAGCCGTCGCCGTACTTCACGCGCTCCTCGGTGCCCTTGACGATGACGGGGTCGCCGATGTGGGTCACGCCGTACAGCCATTTTGCCAGGTCGAGGGAGATGTTGACGCAGCCGTGGGAGACATTGCGCTTGCCTTGGTCCTTGACGGACCAGGGGGCGGCGTGGATGTACTGGCCGCTCCAGGTGATCCGCTGGGGGTACTCGACCTTCGTGCGGTAGCCGTCGGGGGAGTCGACGGGGACGCCGTAGGTGGAGGAGTCGAACCACTCCCACTCGTTCTTCACCATGACGATGAAGTTGCCGCTGTCGGAGGGGTTGCTCGGCTTGCCCAGGGAGACGGGCATCGTCTTGAGCAGGACGCCGTCCTCGGTGATCGTCATCTGCTTGGTGGCGTTGTCGACCTCCATGATGAGCTTCTTGCCCACGGTGGCGTCGACGGTGATGTCCTTCTCACCGTAGGACCTGCCGCCGAAGGAGACGCCGCCGACGCGGGCGCGCAGGGAGAGCTTCGTGCCCGCCTGCCAGTACTCCTTGGGGCGGTAGTGGATCTCCTTGCTGGTGTACCAGTTCCAGCTGCCCTCCTGCGGCGGGTCGGAGGACATGAGGAGCCGCCGCTCAATGCCGGCCCGCTTGTCCTTCGGGATCTCGACGCCGAAGGACAGGATCATCATCATGCCGACGCCGACGACCTGGCCGTCGCCGATCTGGCTGCTGGTGCGGGCGAGGCTGGACGGCTTGGCCATGGTGGTGAACTTCACCGTGGACTTGGCGCTGCCGGCGGTGATCGTGGCCGTGTACTCGGTGGAGTACTTCAGCTGCTTGTCCGGCATCCACTCGACCCCCTTGCCCGAGGCGCCGGTGGAGCCCGAGGCGGCGGTGGAGGGCGAGGCGGCGGTGGAGGGCGAGGCGGCGGTGGAGGGCGAGGCGCCGGTGGAGGGCGCACCCTGGCCACCAGCGGGCAGGGCGGCGCCGGACACGGTGGCGCCCGAGGCGTCCTGCAGCGTGACCGTGGCGTCGGAGGAGGCCTCGTACACGAGGGACGTCGCGGTCGAGACGTCCTTGGCGCCGTCGGTGGGGGCCGTCACCTTGACGGTGGCGGCCGCCGCGCTGGAGCCGCTGCCGCCGCCCTTCCAGGACGGGGCGGGGTCGCTGCAGCCGGCGAGCAGCAGGGCGCTCACCACGAACACGGAGGTCAGTCGTCGTAGTTGCATCAGCAACCATTGTGCCCGGGTCCGCAAGGACGGCAACCTGGAGCCCGCCGGGACGGCAACCTGGCGGTGGTCGCGGGCCGGGAGGGCGAGCGGGCGGCCGCCACGGGCTACAGCGACGGCAGGCGGACGAGGAACGTGGTGCCGGGCTTGTCGCCGTGGTCGGTGACGGTGATCGTGCCGCCGTGGCGTTCGATGACGGTGCGGCTGATGGCCAGGCCGAGGCCTGTGCCGGGCAGGCCGAGGCTGCGGATGTTGGAGCCGCGGAAGAAGCGCTCGAAGAGCCGGGACCGCTCCTCCTCGGGGATGCCGACGCCGGTGTCGGTGACCCGCAGGTCGACGCCGGCCCGGTCGCGGGTCAGCTCGATCTCGACCCGGCCGCCCGCGGGTGTGAACTTCACCGCGTTGGTGACGAGGTGGTCGACGACCTTGCGCAGCCGCGGCGGGTCGCCGGCGACGGGCGCCGGGCCGTCGGGGAGCGTGACCCGCATGTCGATGTCCTTCTCCTGCGCCGCGCGGGTGCCCGCGAGCGCGGAGTCGCCGACCACGGCCGCGAAGTCCAGGGGACGCTCGACGAGGGAGACGTAGCCGCTCTCCAGGCCGGCCAGGTCCAGCAGGTCGTCGATGATCGCCCGGAGGTTCTCGGCGTTGCGGGCGATGACCGACAGGAACTGCGAGCGGGTCGTCTCGTCGTCGTTGTCGTGCAGGAGCAGCTCGGTGTACGAGGAGATCGACGTGAGCGGGGTGCGCAGCTCGTGGCCGACGAGGGAGATGAACTCGTCCTTCGTGCGGGCCAGCTGGCGGGCCAGGTCCTCGGCGCGGCGGCGCTCCAGGAACTGCCCGACGTGCGCGGCGATCCCGGACAGCAGCGCGATGAGGGACTGCTCGGGCTCCTCGGCGGCGTCGCCGAAGAAGCTGAGCGTGCCGGTGACCCCGGTGCCGTCGCGGATCGGCACGGCCAGGCCGACCCGCAGGCCGTGCCGGGCCAGCGACGGCACGTTGAGGCGGCTGCCGACGACGGAGATGTCGGGGACCCAGGCGGGCTGGCCGGTCTCCCAGGCGACCCCGGAGACGCCGACGCCGGGGGCGAGGGGGCCGGGTTCGGGGATGACGTAGCCGGGCTCGGTCCACATGGCGGCGTTGCGCAGGACGTTGCCGACCTTGTCGACCAGCCACAGCTCGCTGTGCGGCCACTGCAGGGTGCGCGCGACGGTGCCGAGCAGCTCCGGGCCGGCGTCCTCGATCGTGGGCGCCTGCTCCAGGATGCGGGAGACGGCGAGCTCGCACTCGATGAGCCGCTGCGCCCGGCGCCGGTCGGTGACCTCGTGCAGGGCCGCGACGGCGCCGAGCCGGTTGCCGTCGGTGTCGCGGATCGGCTGGGCGTTGGCGGTGAAGCTGCGCCGGGGGCGTCCGGGCATGTGGACGACGACCTCGGCCTCGCGGACGTGCTCGCCGTGGAAGGCGCGGACGAGCGGCAGGTCTTCCGCCTGCGAGGAGCCGGAGTCCCCGTAGGACCGGTAGGTCTCGACCCAGCTCGAGGCGGTCGACTGGTCGGCGTCGCCGCCGGTGATCTCCCGCATCGCGCGGTTGAACAGGATCAGCCGGCCGCGCTCGTCGCAGGCGACCACGCCGGCGTCGAGGTTGTCGAGCAGGGCGCTGAGGAAGTGCCGCTCGCGGGCGAGTTGCCGCTCGGCGGTGACGCGTTCGCTGATGTCGTACACGAACGCGTGCGCGTGCCGCCCGGCCGGCCCCTCCACGACGTTCAGGGTCAGCTCGACCGGGAACTCGTCGCCGGCCCGGTTGGTGGCGTACAGCTGCAGCCGCTGCCCGATCAGCTTCGGTACGCCGCCCCGCGCCAGCCTGGTCAGCCCGGCGCGGTGCGCCGCCCGGAACCGCTCGGGGATGATCAGCTCGTCCACCTGCTTGCCGATCGCCTCCGCGGCGGACCAGCCGAAGGTGCGCTCGGCCGCCTTGTTCCAGCGGGTGATCTCGCCGGTGAGCTCGATGGCGATGAACGCCTCCAGCGCGGTCTCCAGCACCGCGTCGGTCTCGGCCGCGGCGATGGAGATGTCCTGCCGGCTGGTCTCGGCGCCGAGCATGACCTCCAGCATCGCGGCGCACTCCGACACGGCCGCGATGTCGTCGTCGGTCCAGTGCCGGGGGACCGAATCGGTGACGCAGATCGCCCCGAGCGTGTTGCCGTGCAGGTCGTGGATGGGGTGGCCGAGGTACGCCGTGACGCCCCGGTCGAGCACCGCGCCGAGGTCGCGCAGCACCGGGTGGTCCCGGGCGTCGCTGACGACGAGCGGCGCGTTCTCGGTCACCACGTACTGGCAGAACGAGCTGGTCGCCGGCTCGGCGTGGACGCGGTCGAGGTCCGGCGGGAGGCCGTGCCGGCCGATGATGTGCATCCGCTCGTCGTCGACGAGGGTCAGCAGACCGACGGGGGCGACGACCGAGCGTGCGGCGAGCCGGACCAGGCCGTCGACCGGCGCGGACGACGACGCCAGCAGTGTCTGGGCGCGCCGGAGCGCGGCAAGCCGTTCGGGCTGCGTGAGCACGCCGAGGTCGAGCTGCGGCATGTCCACCCCCAACCCGCGAGCAGCTAGGTCGATGGTACCCGCGCAAAGGGGCTAAATCAGACTAAAGCCGGAGCTGCGTGGCCCGGGCCAGGGTCGACGACGGGTCCTCGCCGGCGGTCAGGTCGATGTCGTCGGTGAGCCGCCCGTCGGCGAGCCGCAGCAGCCGGTCGCACCGCGCCGCGATCTGCTGCTCGTGCGTGGCGAGCAGCACCGTCATGCCGCGCTCCTCCCGCAGGTCGAGCAGCAGGTCCAGGATCTGCGTGCCGTTGGCGGAGTCGAGGTTGCCGGTCGGCTCGTCGGCGAGCAGCAGCTTCGGCGACCCGATCAGGGCCCGGGCGATCGCCACCCGCTGCTGCTGGCCGCCGGACAGCTGCGCCGGCAGGGCCCGCTCCCGGCCGGCGAGGCCGACCGCGTCGAGCAGCTCGCGGGCGCGCTGCTGCTTGTCGAACCCGACGCGGAACGGCAGCACCGGCGCGATGACGTTGTCGAGCGCGGTGAGCGCGGGCAGCAGGTGGTACCGCTGGAACACGAACCCGACCGTGCGCCGGTATTCGCTGAGCTTGCGCCGCCGCAGCGCGGTCACCTCGACGCCGTCGACGACGATCGTGCCGGCGTCGGCGCTCTCGATCGCGCCGACCAGGTGCAGCAGCGTCGACTTGCCCGACCCGCTCGGCCCGGTGACCGCGGTGAAGCTGCCGGGCTCCACGCTCAGGGTCAGCTCGTCGGCGGCGACGATGTCCTGCTCCCCGGTGTGGAAGCGCTTGGTCAACCCGGCGACGGACAGCGCGGCGCCCGTGGAGAGGGTGGCGCCGGTGGACGGTGCGGTCATCGCCCTACTCTGTCGCAATGCATTGCGACAATGCAAGGGGCGAGTAGGCTCTGGACATGCCGATCCATCACGCGGTGCTGTCGCTGCTGTCGCACGGGCCCAGCTACGGGTACGAGCTGAAGAGCGCCTTCGAGACCGCGGTCGGCCCGCAGTGGGGCCCGCTGAACATCGGCCACCTGTACCAGATCCTGGACCGGCTCTCCCGCGACGGCATGGTCAGCTCCGAGCGGCACGCCCAGGCGGTCAAGCCCGACCGGGTCGTCTACGAGATCACCGACGCCGGCCGCGGCGAGCTGCGGCGCTGGCTGGACGAGGCGAGCCCGCGCAGCGGCGGCTTCCGCGACGACTTCTTCCTCAAGGTGACCGCCGCGGCCCGCTCCGGCGACGGGGAGGTGGTGCGCACCGTGCTGGGCCAGCAGCGCACGTACCTGCTGCGCGAGCTGCGCAACCTCGACGGCCTGCGGCGCAAGGCGGCCGACCCGGTCGTCGGGCTGCTGCTGTCGGCGGCGACCCGGCACGTCGAGGCCGACCTCGCGTTCGTCGACGACGCGGAGCGGGCGCTGCTGAGCGATCCGGCCACGGTCGCCACGCTGAAGGGCGTCCGGCCGACGGGCCCGGACCAGCTGCAACAACCCGCCTAACGCGGGTGCAGGGCGCCCCGCCGCAGGCCCGGGATCTCGAACGGCTCGCCCAGCAGCTCCGCCGCGCCCAGCCGCGCCAGCGCCGGCGCGGTCTGGATGCCGGAGCCGCCCTGCCCCGCGAACCAGTAGAACCCGTCCTGCACCGGGTCGGGCCCCACGACCGGGTTGCGGTCCGGCGCGAACGTCCGCAGCCCCGCCCAGCTCGTCCGCACCCGCCGCAGGTCCAGGGTGGTGACCGCGGCGACCCGCTCGACCCCGAGGGCGACGTCCTCCGGCGCGGCGACCGCGTCGACCGGCGGCGACGGCGTCTCGTCGCACGGCGACACCAGCAGCCCGCCGCCCTCGGGGCGGAAGTAGAACTCGTCGCCCACGTCGTGCACCAGCGGCCAGCCGGGCGCGACCCCTTCGATGGAGACGATCGCCACGGTACGGCGCAGCGGCTTCAACCCCGCGGCCGCGACCCCGAGCCGCCCGGCGACGGCGTCCGCCCAGGCACCGGCCGCGTTGACGACCCGCTCGGCCTCCAGCTCGCCGCGGTCGGTGGTGAGCCGCCAGCCGCGCCCGGTCCACTCGCCGGCCTCCAGGCCGATCGCGGTGCGCAGCACCACCCCCGCGGCGGCGGCGCGCTTGCGGTACAGCTGATGCAGCGCGTCGACGTCGATGTCCTGCGCGGTGCGCTCGACCGCGGCCCTGGCGACCGCCGACGGGCGCAGCGCCGGGCACAGCGTCTGCGCCCCGGCGACGTCCGTGCCGCGCAGCGCCGGGTTGGCGGTCAGCAGCGCGTTCATCGCCGGGAGCTGCTCCTCGCCGGCGATCCAGACCAGCGGCCTGGCCCGCAGCAGCGGCGTGCCGGACTCGGCGCCGAGCGCGTCGAGGATCGCCCGCGACGCGCGGGTCAGCGCCCGCACCTCCGGCGTGCCGTAGCTCTCGAGGAAGGCGGCCACGGACCGCCCGGTCGTGTGGTAACCGAACTGGTTCTCCCGTTCGAGCACCATGATCCGCAACGGCTCGCGGTGGCCACCCGCCGCCTCCACCCGTGCGACCATCCGGCTGTCCAGCTCGGCGAGCTCCGCGGCAAGGGACAGGCCGGCCATGCCCCCACCGATCATCGCCACGTCTGCGCGTTCGATCCTGCAATTGTCGCAGGCGATGTTGTGATGTTGCAGAATGTTCCGATTCGAGTCGGGTAGGCATGGAGGCGTGAGATTCGCCGAACTCGCCGCCCGCTGGCAGGACCGACCCGTGCTCGTCGTCGGCGACGCCGTGCTCGACTGCTGGCTGACCGGGACCCCGACCCGCATGAGCCGGGAGGCTCCCGTCCCCGTCATCACGCTGGAGACGACCCGCGAGGTCGCCGGCGGTGCCGCGGCCGTCGCGGGCGCGTTCACCGGCCTGGGCGCCAGGACCACCGTCGTCGGCGTGACCGGCGACGACGACGCGGGCGCCACGCTGCGCTCCAGGGTGTGGGACGGCGGCGCCACCGACCGCCTGGTCGTCGCGGTCGGCCGGCGTACGCTCACCAAGCGCCGCGTCGTCGCCGCAGGTCAGGTGGTGGCACGGTTCGACGACGGCGACACGAGCCCCCTCACCGGCGGGGCCGCCGAGACGCTTCTGCACCGCCTCGGCGAGTCCCTCGCCGAGCGCCCCGCGGCGGTCGTCGTCTGCGACCTCGGCGCCGGCACCCTCGGCCCCGCCGTCCGCGCGCTCCTGGCCAGCCGGCGCCTCGACGTGCCGCTCCTCGCCGTCGACGCGCTGGACCTCGCGCCGTGGGCCCACCTCGGCCCTGACCTCGTCACACCCACCCTCGACACCGTCGGTGGGGTCGTCGACGGGACGACCACCGCCGCCGTCATCGCATCCCGCGGCATGCTCCTGCGCTCGACCGCCGCCGCCGTCGTGGCCGTCACCCTCGACGCCGACGGTGCGGTCGTGCACAGCCACGACGCCGACACGGTCCACACCTCGGCGGCCCCGACACCACGCAACCGGTCCGCGTACGTCGCCGGCTTCATCCTCGCCCAGCTCGCCGGCGCCGCCCTGCCGGAGGCCGCCGCCACCGCCCAGCGCTGCGCCGCCATCCGCGACCGCGACCTCCCCTTCGCCGCCGCCCAGCTCGGCTCCCTGGACCCCACCCCAGCCTGACCCACCATCGAGCCGCTCGACTTCCCCGCACCGTGTACGCCCTCCTCGCCCGCCCGCGCAGACGTTGGTCAATGTCGCGATTCGTGGGTCTTGTTCCGCGGGGTGCGGTGGTTCAGCCGAGGGTGACCTCGGTGGTGGGGAGGAGGGTCTTGGGGTCGCAGCGGACGACGACCCGGACCTCCTGGCCGTTCGTCTTGAAGGTCACCCGGTATTCGGCGGCCGGGCCCTGCTGGGCGTCCTCGACGTGGAAGCCGGTCGCCGGGCGCAGGTAGTCGGCCCAGGTCAGGCCGGCGTTGCAGTGGGCGGCGACGGTGCCGCCGGGGGTGCGCAGGATCTGCGTGGAGCCGGGCGACGGAGAAGGGGACGGGGAAGGGGTGGCGGAAGGGCGGCCGCCGCTGGTGGCGGCCACCATGGACGAGCGGACGGCCTCCACTTTGTCGATGCCGACGACGCTGAGCGCCGTCGTGCACACGGCCCAGGCACTGATCGCGAAAACCCACCGTCCACGCCGCATGCGGGGCGCCCTGCCCGGGGGCGGGGAATGCACACCGGCGGGGGAGGGAGATCCGGAGCGAGCCGGGTTTGGGACGGCGACGACCTTGTTGGTGACTTCCTCGCCTGTCTGTCCGTATCATGCCCGAGACGCGCCACCCCCCTTGTCGACGCGACCCACGAGGACCACATGAAGACCCGCACGTGGAGAATCCGCACGTGGTCGATCCGCGCCAAGATCGTCACCCTGCTGCTCCCGCCGCTGCTGTCGCTCGTCGTGCTGTGGGTCTTCGCGACCAGCCTGACGTCCAGCGCGGTGGTCGAGCTGTTCGATGCCCAGACCTACTACGAGCTGGCCGCCGAGCCGGCCGAGACGATGACCGTCGAGCTGCAGCGGGAGCGGAAGCTCTCGCAGGTGTACCTGGGGTCCGGCCGGGCCGAGGGGAAGCCGGAGGCGGCGCTGCTGGCCGAGCAGCGGCGCAAGACCGACACCGCCATCAGCCACTTCCGGTCCCTCGCCGGCAAGGGGGAGACCAAGGACGCCATGCCGGAGGCCGCCAGAGGGCGCCTCACGGAGATCATGGTGGCGCTCGATGGGATCGTGTCGGGGCGCTCGGGGATCTCGTTGGGGCAGATCGACCGGACCGGCGCGATGGAGGTCTACAACGAGCCGATCAACGCGATCTACCGCTGGTACAACGCACTGCCCGGCGTCAGTGACGCGCAGCTGAGCAAGGACGCCCGGACCAACATCGCGATGAGCCGCGCCCGGGAGCTGCTCGCGCGGGAGGACTCGCTGGTCAACGGCGCCGCCGCGGCGGGCAAGTTCATCCGCACCGAGGCCGCCGACCTGATCGCGGCGATCGGCGCGAAGCGCGCCGAATACGCGGAGCAGTCCGCGGAGCTGCCCGAGACGGTGCAGCGGGTCTACCGGGACATCGTCGCGGGCGACGCGCACAAGAAGCTGACCGCTTTCGAGGACAAGATCATCGCCGAGGCCAGGCCGAACGTCGCCATCCCGGTCGACATCGCCGTGTGGCGCGACGCCTACGACAAGCTCGCCGAGCAGCTGCGCCAGCTGGACCTGCAGTACGGCGACACGATCCTGGAGCGGGCCGAGCCCGTCGGTGTCGCGATCATCGTCCGGCTGGTGCTCGCCGCGGTGCTGGGTCTGCTCGCGATCGCGATCTCGGTCGTGCTGTCGATCCGGATCGGCCGGTCGCTGATCAACCGGCTCACCGGCCTGCGCCAGGACGCCCAGATCCTCGCCGACCAGCGGCTGCCGGAGCTCGTCGGCCGGCTGCGCCGGGGCGAGGAGCTCAACCTGGCCGAGGCGGCGCCGCCACTGGATTACGGCACCGACGAGATCGGCAAGGTGGGCAACGCGTTCAGCGCCGTGCAGCGCACCGCGATCGAGTCCGCGGCGCACGAGGCGCAGCTGCGCCGGGGGCTCAACGAGGTCTTCCTGAACATCGCCCGCCGCAGCCAGACGCTGCTGCACCGCCAGCTCGCGCTGCTGGACCGGATGGAGCGCCGGACCGGCGACCCGGAGGAGCTGGAGGACCTGTTCCGGGTCGACCACCTCGCCACCCGCATGCGCCGTCACGCCGAGGACCTGGTCATCCTGGCCGGCGCGACCCCCGGCCGCGGCTGGCGCAACCCGGTGCCGATGGTCGACGTGGTCCGCGGCGCGGTGTCGGAGGTCGAGGACTACGCGCGGGTCGGCTTCCTCACGCTGCCCGAGGCGTCGCTGGTCGGGCGGGCCGTCGCCGACGTCATCCACCTGCTCGCCGAGGTGATCGAGAACGCGACGTCGTACTCGCCGCCGCACACCCGGGTGCAGATCAGCGGGCAGCTCGTGCCGAACGGATTCGCGGTCGAGATCGAGGACCGCGGGCTGGGCATGTCGCCGGAGGCCATCGAGGAGGCCAACCAGCGGCTGCTGCACCCGCCGGACTTCGACCCGGCCAACAGCGCCCGGCTCGGCCTGTTCGTGGTGGCGCTGCTCGCGGCCCGCCACGGCGTCCGGGTCACGCTGCGGTCGTCGCCGTACGGGGGCGTCACCGCGGTCGTGCTGATCCCGCCCCATCTGATCACGGGCGCCACCCCGGAGCTGACCGCGTCGACCCCGTCGGAGGCGGCGTCGGAGCTGGCGGGCGAGCTGGCCGGTGACCTGGACGGTGAGCTGGCCGGCGACGTGGCGGCGCAGCCCGAGTTCGAGACGCGCCGGGTCGGGCCGGACGAGCGGCTCACCGCGGAGGTCCTGGAGCTCGTCCCGTCGCAGGTGAGCACGGCCGCCACGCACGTGCCCCTGCCCGTCCGCGGGCGCGACGCCGACGCCGAGATGCCGCCGCCGGTCGTGCCGGCTCAGGCGGTATCGACGCGGCAGACACCACCAGAGCAACCCGTCGATCTCACCGACGACGGACTCCCCAAGCGGCGCCGGCAGGCGAGCCTCGCCCCGCAGCTCCGGGAGCGACCTGACGACGAGCACACGGTCGACGGCGTGCCGGCGTCGCAGTTCGCGGCCGCCGGGACCGGTGGCAGGTCGCCCGAGCAGACCCGCGCGATGATGACGTCGCTGCAGGCGGGGTTCACCCGGGGGCGCCGGGAGGCGGCGCTCACCGACGATCAACCCACACTGGAAAGGGACGCATAGGTGGCACAATCGACGAGTCGCACCGGCAAGCTCGACTGGCTCCTCGACGACCTCGTCGATCGGGTCGAGTCGGCGCAGCATGCCGTGGTGCTCTCCGCCGACGGGCTGCTCATGGGCGCGTCCAGCCACCTCGGCCGGGACGACGCCGAGCACCTGTCGGCGGTCGCGTCCGGGTTTCAGAGCCTGGCCCGCAGCGCCGGCCGGCACTTCAACGGCGGCACCGTCCGGCAGACGATCGTGGAGATGGACGACGCGTTCCTGTTCGTCACGGCCGCCGGGCAGGGCGCCTGCCTGGCGGTGCTGAGCACGGCGGACTCCGACATCGGCGTGATCGCCTACGAGATGGCGATGCTGGTGACCCGGGTCGGGCAGTACCTCACCGCACCGTCACGAACGGGCGCTCCGTCCGATGTCGCGGGGTGAGCACGACTGGCTCGACTCCGACGCCGGGCCGGTGGTGCGCCCGTACGCGGTGACCGGCGGGCGGGCCAAGCCCGCCGTCGGCGGCTTCGACCTGGTCGCGTTCGTCGTCAACGCCGACGGCGGGACGGGCCCGCGGCACCTGCAGCCCGAGCATTATGCGATCCTGGCCCGCACCCGCGTGCCGATCACGGTCGCGGAGCTCGCCTCACACCTCGATCTCGCGCTCGGCGTGGTGCGCGTGCTGCTGGGCGACCTGCTCCAGCAGGGCCTCATCGAAATGCACGAACCTGTGTACGACCAATCCGTCGGGCCGCAGCGGCCCGACGATCGCATTCTCAAGGCGGTTGTCAATGGTCTCCGATCGCTCTGACGGGCACATCCCGCTGGCGGTGAAGATCCTCATCGCCGGGGGGTTCGGCGTCGGCAAGACCACGCTCGTCAGCGCGGTCAGTGAGATCCGTCCCCTCCAGACCGAGGAGGTGCTCACCAACGCGGGCGTCGGCATCGACGACGTCAACGGCGTGGAGGGCAAGACCACCACGACGGTGGCGATGGACTTCGGCCGGATCAGCATCAACGACGACATCGTGCTCTATCTCTTCGGTACCCCGGGACAGGACCGCTTCTGGTTCCTGTGGGACGAGCTGGCGCTCGGCGCGCTCGGCGCGGTCGTGCTCGCCGACACCCGGCGGCTCACCGACTGCTTCCCGTCGGTGGACTACTTCGAGGAGCGCAACACGCCGTTCCTGGTCGCCGTCAACTGCTTCGACGGCGTGCAGAAGCACACCGCGGAGGCGGTCCGCCGGGCGCTGGACCTCGACCCGGACGTGCCCGTGGTGCTCTGCGACGCCCGCGACCGGCGCTCGATCAAGGGTGTGCTCATCGCGCTCGTCGAGCACGTCATGACGATCAAGCAGGCACCGGCACTCGAGCCAGCGCGGCGGCCTGGCTTCTGATCTCCGGCACGGCCGTCGTCTCCCACCAGGCACCCCGGCGGGTCGGGCCGATCGCGAAGATGCGGTCGGACGGCTCGCCGTCGCGGCCGACGAGCCGGCCGTGCCCGTCGACGTCGAGGCCGGTGCCGGTCGGGTCGCGGCGGGCCAGCCCGTCGTCCAGCAGCGCCCGGCCGAGCGTGCTGGTGGCGGCGCCGCCCGGGCCGGTGCAGTTGACGATCGCGCCGACGGGCCAGCTCACGTCCCTGTCCTTGAACCGCAGCGTCACCACGAAGCCGCGCTCGCCGCGCCGGATCGAGTGGATCGCCGCCGCGTGCGTGCGGAGGGCGCCGCTGTCGCGCAGCGCGGCCACCCGCGCCGCGACCGTCGGCGCCATCCGGTGCCGGTGGACCTCCCAGTACGCCGCGACGTGCTGCAGGAACCGCCGCCGCGCGTCCACCGACAGCTGCCGCCACAGCCGGTCGATCTGCGGCCGCAGCGTGTCGACGGCGCAGCGCCAGTCGGCCTCGGTCGCCGCGTAGCGCCGGACCGCCCGCAGCAGCCCGCGCGCGTCGGCGCCGTCGTGGGCGAACGTCCCGGTGGCCTTCGGCTGGGTCTCCAGGTGCGGCTGGGGGAGCAGGCCACGGCGCGACACCGCGTGCAGCGGCGCCCGGCGCCCCCGGTTGCTCAGCGACATCGCCACGTCCAGCGCGGTGAGCCCGGTGCCGATCAGCAGCACCGGCACGTCGCCCGGGACCCGGTCCAGCGCGCCCGGCGTCCACGGGTTTCCCACATAGTAGGGGTGGGTGCGCACGGCCGAGGTGATCGACAGCGGGCCCGCCGGGGCGCCGTGGCCGAGGGCGAGCACGACCCGGTCCGCGGCCACGGTCTGCCCGCCGCGCAGCACCACGCTCAGTCGCTCCCGGCCGGTGTCCAGGCGGATCGCCACGCCGCGGGCGTGCTCGAAGTCGGCGCCGCGCAGCCGGTCGTGCAGGTATTCGCCGAAGACCGCGCGGGGCGCGAAGTCCGCCGGGCCGATGGGGAGCCCCTGCTCCCGGCACCAGTCGACGAAGTCGTCCGGGGTGTCGGCGAGCGCGCTCATCGCCGCCGCCCGCGAGTTGAGCAGATGTGTCGGGTCGGTCGTGCGGTACGCCGCGCCGCGACCGAGCGTGTCCGCCGGCGCCGGGTCGACCAGCACGACCCGGTCCGCCGGGCCGCTGACGTGGATCGCCGTCAGGGCGCCGCTACAGCCTCCGCCCACGACCACTGTGGTTTGCATGCCCGCCCCTAATTTCTATCTAACCGGTAGGTTTTAACTGTACTAGGTGCGGCCGTCCGGGTGTAGAACCCAGATCGTCCGGGCATGTCGGGTTCAGGGCCTGTCGGGCCCCGAGGAGGTGCACCGATGTCGATCTTTCGGACCAAGCCGATCGAGCAGTCGCTGCGGGACACGGACGAACCGGGCAGAGGACTGCGCAAGAACCTGTCGGCGTTCCACCTGACGGTCTTCGGGGTGGGCGTGATCATCGGTACGGGCATCTTCGTGCTGACCGGCCAGCAGGCCGCCCGTAACGCCGGCCCGGCCATCGTGATCTCGTTCGCCCTGGCCGGGGTGGTGTGCGCCCTCGCCGCCCTCTGCTACGCGGAGTTCGCCTCCAGCGTGCCGGTCGCCGGCTCCGCGTACACCTTCTCCTACGCCACCCTCGGGCAGTTCGTCGCCTGGATCATCGGCTGGGACCTGTGCCTGGAGCTCGCCCTCGGCGCCGCCGTCGTGTCCCGCGGCTGGTCGGCCTACCTGCAGGAGCTGTTCGACCTGCCCGCCTGGCTCGCCGGGGACAAGGCCCTGCCCGACTTCGGGGCCGCCTTCATCGTCGCCGCCCTCACGATCGTGGCGGTCATGGGCGCGAAACTGTCCGGGCGGGTCACCGGGTTCCTCGTCGTCGTCAAGGTCGCCGTCGTCGTGTTCGTCATCGGGCTCGGCGTGTTCTTCATCAAGGCCGCCAACTACACGCCGTTCATCCCCGCCGCCGAGCCGTCGACCAAGGCCAGCGGCGGCGACGCGCCGCTGCTGCAGGTCCTGGCCGGGATCACGCCGCAGCACTTCGGCTGGTTCGGCATCGTCGCGGCCGCGTCCATCGTGTTCTTCGCGTACATCGGCTTCGACGTCGTCGCGACCACCGCCGAGGAGACCCGCAACCCGCAGCGCGACGTCCCGTGGGGCATCATCGGCTCCCTGGTCATCTGCGGCGTGCTGTACATGGCGGTCGCCTTCGTGGTGACCGGCATGGTCCCCTTCGGGCAGCTCGACACCGCCGCGCCGCTGGCGAAGGCGTTCGACCTCGTCGGGCAGGGCTGGGCCGCCGACCTGATCTCCCTCGGCGCCGTGTGCGGCATCACGTCCGTCATCCTCGTGCTGCTGCTCGGGCAGGCCCGGGTGTCGTTCGCGATGGCCCGCGACGGCCTGCTGCCGCCGGTCCTGTCGAAGGTGCATCCCCGCTACGGCACCCCGTGGGTCATGTCGACGATCACCGGCGTCGTGGTCGCCGTGCTCGCCGCGTTCGTGCCCCTGTCGGAGCTGTCGGAGCTGACCAGCATCGGGACGCTGTTCGCGTTCATCGTGGTGTCGCTCGGCGTGATCGTCCTGCGGCGCACGCGGCCCGACCTGCCCCGGGCCTTCCGGGCGCCGGGGGTGCCGTGGCTGCCGGCGCTGAGCGTGCTGGCCAGCCTGTGGCTGATGCTCAACCTGCCGGTGGTGACCTGGGTGCGGTTCCTGATCTGGATGGCCGTCGGTCTGGTGCTGTTCTTCCTGTACGGGATGCGCCGCGCCAACCTCGCGCTCGCCACGGAAGCCCGGGAGGGGCTCACCGCGGGCGGCGGGCGGCCGGACGACCGGTCAGCGCCGGGCGACCGGACGTCGTAGGAAGGCTCGGGCCGAACGGGACGCGGAGCCGGCGCCCCCGGATCGCGGGTCTTCTCATACCGACCCGCACGTGTCCCGGGTGGCGCCGGGTTCGCCGGTGCTGGAAAGGTGACAGGCATGAGTGACTTCGGCCTGCAGTCCGACTTCGGCGTCGACTTCGACCCGGGTGACCTCGGCGTGTCCGACTTCGCCGACCCGCACGCGGTCTTCGGCGAGGAGCACGGGGTGGAGGCCGGCCTCAGTCCCGCGAGCGAGACCACGGCCGACCCCGGCACCGAGGAGTCCGACTCCGACTCCGCCGCGGCCGCCGCCGGGTCGCAGACGCCGCCGTCCACCGAGGGGCTGGAGACCGCGAGCTACGACAGCGACGGCGACGGCGTGGCCGACGTGCTGGTCGCCGACGAGAACCACGACGGCGTCACCGACATCGCCATGTGGGACACCAACGACGATGGCCTCATCGACCAGGTCGCCTACGACCAGGACCACGACGGCAAGATCGACCTGATCTACCACGACGACGACTTCGACGGCGAGGTCGACCGCGTCGAGAGCGCCGACGGCTCCCAGGACGTCCCCGGCTACACGTCCAACTGACCGGGCAGCTGGCCCGGCAACTAACGCAGCCCCGCGCGGACCTTGCGCATCTGCTTCTCGTACTGGCGGCGGCCCACCGTGTGCCACAGCACCCGGGCCGGCATGGGCAGGTGCGACAGGAAGCGGCTCGTCTCCTCGGGCGTGGCATCCTCCAGCAGCGCGCCGAGCATGAAGAGCAGCTTGTCCTTCGGCGTGTGCGACCGGGCCTCCTCGCCGAGCGCCGCCCACTCCGCCACGGTGATGTGCTCCGACACCAGCGGCAGCACCGAGTGCTCCTCCTCGTCGAGGTGCACGAGCAGGTCCCGGCGGTGCCGGTCCATGGCGTCGGCGAGCGCGTCCCGGGCCGGCGCCGACGCGTCGGCCTCCCACGCGGCGAGCAGGGCCATCGCCTCGCGGAGCCCGGCGGCGACGACCTCGTGCTGCTGCTCCATCCGCAGCACCAGGTCCGCGTCCAGGTCGACGCGGGCGAGCAGCTTCGGCCACAGCATCGCGTCCTCGCCCGTGTGGTGGGCGTGCAGGCCGGCGTCGTACTCGCGGAACATCGACCCCAGGAACCTGGCGCGCTCCACGTCGCCGGGCCGGACGTTGCGGACGAGCTGGGGCATCAGCCGCGACTCGCGCCGGAACACGCGGTGCACGACGACCATCTCCTGGACCCAGGGACGCTCAACGGTGGTGGTCATATCGGTAACTCCTAGAACGCGGTTTCAGTGGTGCGTTCAAGGTGCGGGGACTGTCTTGTAGCGGTCTTGGAACACGCTTGGGGACGGCTACGATGGCCCGCGTCATGCTGATGCGGGTGCTCGGGCCGTTCGCGGTCGACGTCAGTGGCGGTGCGGCCGACCTCGGCGGCCCCCGCCAGCGCGCCGTGCTCGCGCTCCTGCTGTCCGCCGGCGGCGACGTCGTCTCCGTCGACCGGATGATCGACGACCTGTGGCGCGGCGAGGCGCCGCCGCGGGCGATCGCGTCCCTGCAGGCGTATGTCTCCAACCTCCGCCGCGTCCTCGAACCCGCCCGCGAACGCCGCGCGCCGGCCCGGCTGCTGATCAGCGCGCCGCCCGGCTACGCGATCCGGGTGCCGCCCGACGCCGTCGACGCGTGGCGCTTCGAGGCCCTCCTCGCCGAGGCGCGCGCCGCGCACACCGCCGAGCCCGGCCGGGCTCGGCTGCTGCTGCGGGCCGGGCTGGAGCTGTGGCAGGGCGGCGCGTACGCCGAGTTCGCCGAGGAGCCCTGGGCGCAGCCGGAGGCGGCGCGCCTCGAAGAGCTCCGCCTGGTCGCCCGGGAGCTGCTGCTGGACGTGGCGCTGCGGACCGGCGGCGCCGCCGAGGCGGTCCCGGAGGCGGAGCTGCTGACCCGGCAGGCGCCGCTGCGGGAGGAGGGGTGGCGGCTGCTCGCCCTCGCCCTGTGGAGCACCGGCCGGCAGGCCGACGCCCTCGCCGCGCTGCGCCGCGCCCGCGCCGTCCTCGCCGACGAGCTGGGCCTGGACCCGGGGCCCGCGCTGGTGGAGCTGGAGTCCGCGATCCTCGGCCAGCGCGTCGAGATCCTCGACAGCCTGCGCCCGGCGCCCAGCTCCGCGGGCAGCGTCCGGGCAGATGTACCGGCAACCGCCGAGCCCGACCCGCACCCGCACCCAAACCCCGGCTCCGGCGGAGCCGAGGGGTGGACTGCCGAGGGCGCGGCGCCGCCGGACCGGTCGCCCGCCGCACGGGTGGCAGGCCAGGAGCACCATGAACGTGCGGCCGGCAGCCCCGTACATGAGCGGGCGACGCCACCGCAGGCGCGTGGGGCCGGGCAGGACGAGGTGTTCGTCGGGCGGGGACAGGAGCTGGCGACGCTCTCCGGGGTCGCCGCCGAGGCGGTCGCCGGCGGTCCGCGGATCGTGCTGCTCAGCGGCGAGGCCGGGGTCGGCAAGACCAGTGTGCTCGCCCGGTTCCGGCAGGAGCTGCTCGACGGCGGCTGGCTCGTCGCGGTCGGCAGGTGCCCCGAGGTCGACGGTGCGCCACCGGCGTGGGCCTGGGTCGAGGCGCTGCGCGGGCTCGCCGGCGACGTGCCGCCCGACGACCTCGCGCCGGCGCTCGCGCCGCTGCTCGAGGACGCCGACCGCCCCCTGGCGGCCCCCGGCGAGGTCAGCGACGTGGCCGGCGGCCGGTTCCGCCTGCACCGGTCCGTGCGTGCGTGGCTGCGGCGGGCCGCCGCCCGCAGACCCGTGGCCATCGTCCTGGACGACCTGCACGCCGCGGACGCCGAGACGCTGCTGCTGCTCGCCAGCGTCGCCGACCTCACCGACGCGCCGGTGCTCATCGTCGCCGCGCTGCGGCCCGCCGACAACCGGGAGCGGCTCGCCGAGACCCTCGCGGCGCTCGCCCGGCGGTCGCCGCTGCGCGTCCACCTCGACGGGCTCGGGCCCGCCGACGTGCAGCGGCTCGTCGGCGCGTTCGCCGACGCCGACGCGGGCACCGTCGCGGCCCTCGCCGAACGCACCGGCGGCAACCCGTTCTACGTCCGGGAGTCCGCGCGGCTGCTCGCCTCGGAGGGCGCGCTCGTCGCCACGTCCGACGTGCCGGAAGGGGTACGCGACGTGCTGCGCCGCCGGTTGTCGCGGCTGCCGCAGCCGGCCGTCGCGGTGCTGCGCCTCGCCGCGGTCGTCGGGCGGGAGGCCGACGTGGAGACCCTCGTCGGGGCCGCCGACACCGACGAGGGCGCCGTCCTCGACGCGCTCGAGGCCGGGCTCATCGCGGGCCTGCTGACGGAGCCGGCGCCGGGACGGGTCAGGTTCGTGCACGGGCTGGTCCGGGACACGATGTACACGGACCTGTCGCAGCTGCGCCGCACCCGCATGCACGCGAAGGTCGCCGCGTGCACCAGGCAGCTGCGCCCCGACGACTACCCCGCGCTGGCGTACCACTACGCGCGGGCCGCCTCGTCGGACACCGCGGCGCTCGCCGTCGACTACGCGGTGCGGGCGGCGGAGCTGGCCGAGCGGCGCTACGCGTACGACGCCGCGATCGAGCTGCTCGAAGGCGCGGTGCAGACCGTGGAGGCCGTCGCCGGGGACCGCGACCAGCTGCGCATCGACCTCCTCGGCCGGCTGCTGCGGGCGCAGGCGCGGGCGGGCGCGGTGGCGCAGGCCCGGCAGACCCGCGACCGCGCGCTGGACATCGCCGTCGCCGGCGGGCGCGAGGACCTGCTGATCGCGGCGTTCACCGCGTGGAACGTGCCGACGCCTTGGCAGATCCGCCCGTACGGCGTGATCGACCACCGGGTCGTCGGCCTGCTGAGCCGCCTCCTGCGCAGGCCCGACCTGGACCCGGCGACCAGGGTGCGGCTGCTCGACGCGTTCACCGCCGAGCTCGACGGCGAGGACGACCCACGCGGCCCGGCGGCCGGCCTGGAGGCCTTCGAGCTCGCCGCGTCCCTGCCCGACCCGGCCGTGCGGGCGCTCGGGCTGGCCGCCAGGGCCAGGACGATGCGCTTCGACCTGGAGGCCGGCGAGCGGGCCGAGGTCGGCGCGCGGCTGGCGGAGCTCGCCAGGGCGCACGACATGGTCGCCTACGAGTGGGCCGCCGAGCAGATCCTCGCCAACTGCGCCGCCGCCGGCAACGACGCCGCCGGCGTGCGGGACCGGATCGCGCGGCAGGGGGCGCTCGCCACGGCGTACCAGCTGCCGGAGCCCCAGGCGATCATCCTCAGCGCCCGGGCCGCGCTCGCGCACGTCGCCGGCGACTACGCCGAGGCGCAGCGGCTCTACGACGAGGCGCTCGAATACATGCGCCGGCAGGGGTCGCTGCACGCCGACGGGTTCCACTTCCTCGCCACCGCGAGCCTGCTCATCAGCCAGGGCCGCTTCCAGGAGTACCTGGCGCAGACCCGCGCGACGCAGGCGGCCCTCGGCCCGATCGCCGACGACGCCCTCGCCCTGGCGCTCGTCGAGGCGGGCCGGCCGGACGAGGCGCGGGCCATCGCGGTCGGCGAGCACCGGCACCGGCCCGACTACTTCCAGTCCGCGTTCATGGCGGTGCGGGGGCTGGCCGTCGTCGCGCTCGGCCGCGCCGACCTGGCACCCGCCGTCATCGAGGCGCTGCTGCCGGTCCGCACGCAGATCGCCGGGATGAGCAGCACCTCGATCGCGATGCGCCCGGTCGCGTACATCCTCGGCCGGCTGTTCGAGCTCCTCGGCGACCACGACCGGGCGGCGGAGCACTTCCAGCTGTCGCGGGACGTCGCCGCAACGTGGGGCGCCGCCCACTGGGTCGCCGACGCGGAGGCCGCCCTGTCGGGGCTCCGCGCTCATCCGCGCTGAACCTGCCCTGAGTCTGCGCTGGGCTTGCGCTGGACCCGTCCGCACCAGGTCAGGAGCGCTACCGCGGCCAGCGCGAACCCGGCGTTGCCCCACCACCGGACCTGGTCGTCGGGCCGCACCAGCCAGGTCAGGACGAAGCCGAGCCACGCGTACGTCAGCAGCACCCCGCCGACGAGCGCGATGTGCCGCCCGTGCGTCCACCGTGGGCTCCGCGCGAGCCGGGAGACGACGACGGCGGCGAGCCCGAGCAGCGCCACACCGATCCAGACCCCGGCCCAGCTCTCCGGCACCGCCACGAACGCCCCCGACAGCACGAACCCACCGGCCCCGGCCAGCCACGCCTTCGGCACCCACCCGCCCGCGCCGGGCGGTCCCGGCCGGCGGGTCAGGAACGCGGCCACCACCAGCAGCGCCGCCACCACGGCCGCCCCGGTCAGCTGCGCCGGCGTGGCGAGGAACCCCGACGAGTCGTGCAGCTCCTTGAAGATGATCCAGAGCCCGCCCAGGTACGCCAGCGCCGTCACCACCAGCCCCACCGGTCCGAGCCACGGGGTGCGGCGCCGGCCGGGCGTCAGGTGCTCCACCAGCGCGATCGGCAGGGTGATGCTCCACACCGCGTGCCCGACGACGAACGCCATCGAGTGCAGCGCGCTGATCCCCAGCGCCGGCACGGGTGTCACCGACTGGAAGTCGTGCCCCTCGAACGCCGGGTTGAACATCGACTGGTCCGCCAGCCCCGCCTCGATCACCCCGTACGCCGCCCCGAGCAGCAGCACCGCCGGCCACCCGAACCCGGCCCGCCGCACCACCTCCCTGATGAGCAGCGCGCCGGCGCCGTACATCGGCACCAGGAACGGCAGCGCGGCCAGCTCCCGCACCGAGATGTTGCCCAGCAGGTACTCCCCGACGAACGGCGCCAGCACGAGCAGCCCGGCCACCGGCGCCATCTTGCGGATGAACGCTCCCATGCCTCCAGTCCACCGGCCCGCCACCGCCCCGCCTACCGCCGAAAGTCGCTCCCCACCGTCACCTTCCGCCCACCACCGCCCCCCGACCACAGGCCGTGGCCGGGATGGGGTAGGAGTGGGGGCGTGGGTGAGCTGGCGGTGGAGCGGGTGCTCGGGGATGTGGTCTCCGTGCTCGGGGGTGGGGCCGGGGTGCTGGTGGCGCCGCCGGGGAGTGGGAAGACGACGCTGGTGCCGGGGGTCCTCGCGGGGGCGTTCGAGGGCAGGGTGGTGGTGGCGGAGCCGCGGCGGATCGCGGCGCGGGCGGCGGCGCGCAGGATGGCCGAGCTACGGGGCGAGCGGGTCGGGGAGAGCGTGGGGTACAGCGTCCGCGGCGACCGCAGGGTCGGGCCCGGGACGCGGGTCGAGGTCGTCACGACCGGGCTGCTCGTGCAGCGGCTCCTCGCGGACCCGGAGCTGGCGGGGGTGGGGACCGTGATGATCGACGAGTGTCATGAGCGGCACCTGGACACGGATCTGGCGCTCGGGTTCCTGGTGGAGAGCAGGCAGACGCTGCGGCCGGAGCTGCGGCTGCTGGCGACGTCCGCGACGGCCGACACGCTGCGGCTCGCGGAGCTGCTGGAGGCGGGCGTCGTCGCGGCGGACGGGTCGCCGCACGAGGTGGCGGTGGTGTGGTGCCCGCCGGAGCGGCCGGTCAGGCCGCCGCACGGGCTCAAGGTCGACCCGGCGTTCCTGGACCACGTGGCGGCGGTGGTGCGCAGGGCGTGGCGGGAGACGGCCGGGGACCTGCTGGTGTTCCTGCCCGGCGCGGCGGAGATCGCTTCAGTGCGCGGCAAGCTCGCCGACCTGCCCACGGACGTCCTGCACGGCCGGCTGCCGGCGGCGGCGCAGGACGCGGCGATCAGGGCCGGCGACCGGCGCCGGGTCGTGCTCGCGACGGCGGTGGCGGAAAGCAGCCTGACGGTGCCGGGAGTGCGGGTCGTGGTCGACGCCGGGTTGGCGCGGGTCCCACGGACGGATCATGCTCGCGGTCTGGGGTCTCTCGCCACGGTACGAGCGGCGAAGGCCTCCACCGTCCAGCGCGCCGGGCGGGCAGGACGGGAGGGGCCCGGCGTCGTGTACCGCTGCTGGTCGCAACTGGACGACGAGCGGCTGCCGGCGCAGCCCGAGCCCGAGGTGGCCGTGGCGGAGCTGAGCGCGTTCGCCCTCGCGCTCGCCTGCTGGGGGCACCCGGGCGGGGTGGGCCTCGCCCTGCCGGACACACCGCCGGACGCGGCGATGCGGGTGGCGCAGGCGACGCTGCGGGCGCTCGGCGCGGTGGACGACGCGGGGCGGGCGACGCCGCGCGGGCACCGCATGTCGCGCGTGGGCGCGCATCCGCGGCTGGCGCGGGCGCTGCTGGACGGCGCGCCGGCGGGGGGGGGCGCGGAAGGCGGCCGAGGTGGTCGCGATCCTCGCCGACGACACCCTCGCCAGGGGCGACGACCTCGCCGCCGCCTGGCGACACCTCCGCGACGCCCGGGACCCCCGCTGGCGCGCCGAGGCCGACCGCCTGCAGCGCAGCGCCGCCCCCGACGCCCCGCAGCGCACCGCCACTGAAGACCGGCAGCCCGCCGACGACGACCGGAAGCGCGCCGACCAGGACGGCGGGCGGCGGCGTGCCGCCGGAGGGGATGGGGCGCCCGTGACGATGCCCGACGACCTGGTCGCGGGGCTGATCGTCGGGCTCGCCTACCCGGAGCGGCTCGCCCGGCTGCGCGGCGGCGCGTACCTGATGGCGGGCGGGACCGAGGCGGCCCTGGCGCAGGGGTCGGCGCTGACGGGGCACCCGTGGCTCGCGGTCGCCGTCGCCGACCGGCAGCCCGGCAGCGCCTCCGCCAGGGTCCGGCTCGCCGCCGCGATCGACGAGGACACCGCCCGCGAGGCCGGCGTCGCGCTGCTGTCCACGGTGGACGAGGTGACGGCGGAGGGCGCGGAGCGCCAGGAGCGGCTCGGCGCGATCACGCTGCGGCGGCGCGAGCTGAAGGACCCGCCGCGGGAGCTGGTGGAGCGGGCGCTCCGTGAGGCGCTCGCCAAGCAGGGGCTGCGCTGGACGAAGGAGGCGGCCCAGCTGCGGCAGCGGATGGACTTCTGCCACCGCGTCCTCGGCCCGCCGTGGCCCGACGTCAGCGACGCCGCCGTCATCGCGCACACCGACCTGAGCCGCGTCACGAAGCTCTCCGCGGTCGACCCCGGGACGACGCTCCGGGCCATGCTGCCGTGGCCCGCGGCGGCCCGGCTCGACGAGCTCGCGCCCGAGCGGCTGCCGGTGCCGAGCGGGTCGCTCGTCAGGCTCGACTACAGCGACCCCGAGGCGCCGGTCCTCGCGGTGAAGGTCCAGGAGGCGTTCGGCTGGTTGGAGACCCCACGCATCGGCGACGGCCGGGTGGCGGTCCTGCTGCACCTGCTGTCGCCCGCGGGGCGCCCCACCGCCGTCACCCGCGACCTGGCGTCCTTCTGGCGCACCGGATATCCGCAGGTCCGGGCGGAGCTGCGGGGCCGGTACCCACGCCACCCCTGGCCGGAGGACCCGGCCACCGCCACCCCGACCAGGCGCACCAACCCGCGCAAGTGAAACCTCGACCAGGCGCACCAGACCGCGCAAGGGAAGCACCGGCGGGCGCGGGACCCCGCGCGGGTGAAGCCAACCGGGGCCGCGTGTACCCGTGCGGGTGAAGCCACCCGGCGACTCACCCACCGGCGTCACGGCCGGCGGGCAGGCTGGAGTCCAGAGGAGGCGATCCAACTCCGGGAGGGACGCATGGACTTCCGCGCGATGGACCTGACCACACTGGCCGCCGAGGCGTTCCAGTACGGCTACCCGCTGCTGACCAGCCTCGCCGCCGTGGAGCGGGAGGGTGGCGCGGACAACACGTTCAGGCATCAGCGGCGCTTCGACGACCGGGCCAACGCCAACCCGGACCTGCTGCACTCGACGGCGCGGCTCGACCTGTCCGGCGGGCCGCTGTGGCTGCGCGTCCCCGACACGGGCGACCGGTACCACGTGCTGCAGTTCGTCGACGCGTGGACGGACAACTTCGCGTACGTCGGCCGGCGGTCCACCGGCGGCGGCGAGCGCGAGTTCCTGCTCGTGCCGCCCGGGTGGGCCGGACGGGAGGCCCCCGGCGCCCAGGTCATCAGGATCCCGACGATGGTGACGACGCTCATCGGGCGGTTCGCCTGCGGCGGCGCCGACGACGAGACCGCCGTGCACGCGCTGCAGGACGCGCTGCGGATCGAGCCGATGTACCCGCAGGTCCCGCTCGACGGGCTGCCCCACCCGCAGGCGGGCGTCCCGGAGGACCTGGTGTTCTTCGAGACGCTGCGACGGGCCCTCGCGGCGTTCCCGCCGTCGCCGGCGGAGCGGCGCTACCAGCGCAGGTTCGCGGCGATCGGGCTGCTGGAGCCGGGCACGTCGCCGTACGCGGGCGCGCCGCGCGAGTTCCGCGAGACGCTGCGCGACGGGCTCGAAGCGGCCCGCGACCAGCTGGAGGAGGAGGCGACGACCCGGCACGCCGAACTCGTCAACGGCTGGACCAACGACCTGCACATGTTCGACTTCAACCTCGACTTCTTCGAGGTCGGCACGATGGACACGCCGGAGTGGACGATGCCGGACCGCGACGAGGCGCACGTGATGCGGGCCGTCGCGGCGCGGACCGGCCTGTGGGGCAACCACGCCTACGAGTCGGTCGCGCCGACCGTGCACAAGGACGCTGCCGGCGTCCGGCTCAGCGGCGCCCACCGCTACGAGCTCCGCTTCTCCGAGCCGCCGCCGACCGAGGCCGGGTGGTCGTTGTCCATGTACGACGCGCCCGGCTCCTTCCCGGTGCCGAACCCCCTGGACCGCCGCGCGATCGGCGGCGGCACCCCCGGGCTGCGGCCCGAGGCCGACGGGTCGCTCACCATCCGCATCCAGCACGAGCGGCCCGACGATGTCGCCAACTGGCTTCCGGCGCCGGAGGGAGGCTTCCGGCCGGTGCTGCGGGTGTACGAGCCGAGCCAGGCCGTCCTGTCCGGGACGTTCCAGCCGCCGCCGGTCATGCGGCTCTAGTGCTGTCCTAGTCACCTCCAAGTCGGCTGTAAGTGGCACCCGGGATGGTGTCGCTGCTGATTCAGACGACTTGGAGGCACCACATATGTCCCGCTTGCTCGGCCGGCTCGGAGGAGCGGCCGCCGCCCATCCCTGGCGCATCATCGGCGCGTGGGTGATCGTGCTCGTCGCGTTCACCGCGCTGTCCGCCGGCTTCGGCGGCACCCCGCACGACGACTACAACGTGCCCGGCACCGAGTCGCAGGCGGGCACCGAGTTCCTGCGCAAGCACCTGCCGGAGCTGGCCGGCACCGACGCCCGCGTCGTGGTCCACGGCAAGGGCAAGGTGGACCCCGCGACCCTGGAGGGGCTCCGCACCCGGCTCGCCGCGATGCCGAGCGCCGGGGACGTGTCGCAGCCGCGCATGTCGGCCGACGGCGACACGGCGCTCATCGCCGTCAGGTACACCATCCCGGTCACCGACTTCGAAGGCACCACCGGCATGGACGCGCTGCGGGCCGCCGCCGAGCCGCTCGTCCGCGAGGGCCTGCAGGTCGAGTTCGGCGGTCAGGTCGCCGAGAACATCTCCGCGCCGTCCGGCACCGCCGAGGCCGTCGGCATCGTCGCCGCGCTGTTCATCCTGGTCTTCGCGCTCGGCTCGGTCATCGCCGCCGGCCTGCCGCTGATCGTGGCGATCAGCGGCCTCGGCGTCGCCAGCGCCATCATCGCGCTGCTCGCGAAGGTCACCGACATCAGCGGCACCGCCCCCACGATCGCGACCATGGTCGGGCTCGGCGTCGGCATCGACTACGCGCTGCTGCTCGTCGCCCGGCACGTCGAAGGGCTGCGGGTGGGGCTGAGCCCGCGGGAGGCGGCCGCCGCGGCGAACGCGACCGCGGGCGCGTCGGTCATCGTCGCCGGGCTCACCGTGCTGGTGTCGCTGTTCGGCCTGAGGCTGGCGACGCTGCCGGTCTACTCGTCGTTCGGCTACGCCACGTTCGCCGCCGTCGGCGCCGTCATGCTCGCCTCGATCACCCTCGTGCCGGCGCTGTGCGGCCTGGCGGGCCACCGGGTCCTGCCCCGCGCGGTCCGCAAGGGCGCCGCCGTGGCGCGGGACACCGTGGCGCGGCCCGGGCTCACGGCGCGGTGGGCGGCGCTCGTCGGGCGCCGGCCCGTCGTCGCGGCCCTGGCGTCGCTGCTGGTCCTCGGTGTGCTGTCCGCGCCGGTCCTCGGCATGCGCACCTGGCCGCAGGACGCCGGCAGCCAGCCGACCTCCAACACGACCCGGCAGGCCTACGACCTGACCTCCGCCGAGTTCGGCGCCGGAGCCAACGGCCCGCTCGTCATCGCCGTCGACACGGCCAAGGTGCCGGACGTCGACGGTCTCGTCGCCGCCCTGCGTGCCGTGCCGGGTGTGGCGCTGGTGGCGCCGGCCGCCCGTACCGCCGACGCCGCCGTCATCCTCGTCGAGCCCACGACCGGACCGCAGGACGAGCGGACCACCGAGCTGCTCAACCGTCTCCGCGCCGACGTCCTGCCCGACGGCGCGCTCGTCACCGGGCTCGTCGCGGTGTTCGCCGACATCTCCGACCGGCTCTCCGACCGGCTGTGGATCGTGGTCGCGTTCGTGGTGGCGCTGTCGCTGCTGCTGCTCACCGTCCTGTTCCGGGCGCCGGTCGTGGCCGTCAAGGCCGCCATCATGAACCTGCTGTCGGTCGCCGCGGCGTACGGCGTGATGACCGCCGTCTTCCAGACCGACGCCGGCGCGAAGGCGGTCGGGCTGCCGCACTCGGTGCCGGTGTCGAGCTGGGTGCCGATCCTGCTCTTCACCGTCCTGTTCGGGCTGTCGATGGACTACGAGGTCTTCCTGCTGTCCCGGGTCCGCGAGGACTGGCTGGCGACCGGCGACGCGCAGGGCAGCGTGGTCCGCGGCCTGTCCGCGACCGGCCGGGTCATCAGCGGCGCGGCGGCCATCATGGTGGCGGTGTTCATCGGGTTCGCCCTCGACCCCGACGTGACGGTCAAGATGATCGGCGTCGGCATGGCCGCGGCCGTCCTCGTCGACGCGACCCTGGTCCGCCTGGTCCTGGTCCCGGCGACGATGTCGCTGCTCGGCCGCGCCAACTGGTGGCTGCCCGCGTGGCTGGACCGCCTCCTGCCGCACGTGAAGGTCGAGGCGGCCGAGGAGCGGGAGCTCGCGCCCGTGGCGTAAGCCCCGGGGCTGCCCCGGGGCAGCCCCGGGGCAGCGCCTCAGCGCAGCGCCTCAGCGCAGCCCGAGGGCGGCGAGGACCCGCCCGACCGTCTGCCCCACCGGCCGGAGGACCGCATCGCGGATCCACCGGCCGGTCGGGGCGACGACCGACTGCCAGGCCCACCGCACGGGCGCCACGACGAGGTACTTCCACAGCAGGACGACCGAGTGGTTCCACCCCCATGACACAGCCCACGCGATCCCCCGCCCGACCGGCACGACGAGGTTGCGCCAGAGCCAGGCGATGAGCAGGCCCGCCGGCCGGATCCCGTAGTAGCCGATGACGCCGACGACGAACGCGACCGCGAGGCCGATTGGCCTCAGCACGTAGCGCCACAGCGCGACCGCGAGCCAGGCGATGGCGATGCCCAGCGGGCGGATGCCGTAGCGGTACCCGGTCTCGGCCAGCCACGCGATCGCGATGCCGATGGGGCGCAGGACGTAGCGGTACAGCCCGATCCCGGTCCACCGGACCCCCTGGACCAGGGCCCAGAGGACGTAGTAGACGCCCTTGCCGAGGTAGACCCAGAACAGGCGGGTGCGCTTCGCCAGCCACACGGTCGCGTCCCAGAGCGCCTGCAGCGCGGGCGCGACCACGTGCTCGATGAGCCACGCGAGGGGCGCCGCCACGAGGTTGCGCAGCACCCAGACCAGCGGGATCCAGATCAGGGTGCGCCATACCCAGGCGAGCGGCCGGAGCAGGACGTAGTTGATCGCGATGCCGATCGGGCGCAGGACGTACCGGTGGACGAGCCGGGGGATCGGCTCCAGGACGTACCTGCGGATCGCGACGAGCAGCTCCCACAGCAGCTTGAACGGCACGACCACGACGACCGCGACCACCCGCACCGGCCACGCCAGCCAGTCGGGAAGCGGCTCCGGCTCGCGGGACTGCTTCTTCAGCGATGTCATGCCGCCGCCAGGATCGTGCGGGCCCGCATGAGGGCGAAGCCGAGCAGGTTGAGGCCGCGCCACAGGGCCGGCTCGTCGGCGGAGGCGTCCTGGGCGCTCAGCCCGATGCCCCAGACCCGGTCCACGGGGCTCGCCTCGACCAGGATCCGGTCGCCGGTGCCGAGCAGGAACGCGCGCAGGTCCTCGTGCTGGCCGAACTTCCCTACGCTGCCGTTGACGACGATGTCGAAGCGCTCCCGCTTCCAGACGGTCTCGTCGAAGCCGCGGACCTCACGGCCGAGGGTCTTCGCGTCGTTCGGGTGACCGGCCTTCAGCACCTTCGCCGCGGTGGCGGCGTCGCCGAACAGGGTGGCCTTCGACCACATCATGTAGTGCTCGGCGGACGCGTACCGCACGCCGCCGACCTGGAACTCGGCCGGCCACCACTGGCTCAGGCAGCCCGGCCCGACGGAACCGTCGCGGTTGGGCCGGTGCCCCCAGAAGTGCAGGAAACGGACCCGCGCGTCGGTCGACATCAGCGCGATGAGTTCGGCGGTGCTGGCCGGTGGGTCGGTCGGAACTGGCATGATCCGAGTCTGCCGGACGGTGGCAACCCGTTATGTCAGGAATCCGGCGGTGCGATGGGCAAGATCACCGTGACGACCAGCCCGCCGCCCTCCCGCGGCTCGGCCCGCACCCGCCCGCCGTGGGCGCGGGCGACGGCACCGACGATCGACAGGCCGAGCCCGGCGCCGGGCACGCCGGCCGCGACCCGCTCGGGCCCGAGCCGCCGGAACGGTTCGAAGAGGCGCGGGATCTCGTACCGTGGCACGACCGGACCCGTGTTGCTGACGGTCAGCGCGACGGTCCCGTCGGGGCGGGTGCCGCAGCTGACGTGGACCCAGCCGCCGTCGGGCAGGTTGTGCCGGACCCCGTTCTCGACCAGGTTGTGGACGAGCCGTTCGAGCAGCACGGCGTTGCCGGTCGTCGGGGCCTCCTGCGGCGCGCTGTCCACGGCCGCCTTGCCCGGCGGCAGTTGAGCCGTGACGTGCTCGACGATGTCGGCGAGGTCGACGAACGACCGGTCGGTCACCTCCCGCTCCGACCTGGCGAGCAGCAGCAGCCCGTCGATGAGCTGTTCGTGCCGGGCGTTGACGGCCAGCAGCGTCCTGCCGAGCTGCCGCAGCTCCGGGGAGGCGTCCTCGGGGTCGACCGCGACCTCCAGGAGCGTCCGGTTGAGCGTCAGCGGGGTCCGCAGCTCGTGGGACGCGTTGGCGATGAACCGCCGCTGCCCGTCGAACGCGTGGTCGAGCCGGGCCAGCATCAGGTCGAACGTGTCGGCGAGCTCCTTGACCTCGTCGTGCGGACCGGGCAGCGCGATCCGCTCGTGCAGCCCGCGGTCGGGGGCGTTGGCGATCCGGCGGGCGGTGGCGGTCACCTGGTGCAGCGGCTGGAGCAGCCGCCCGGCGATCAGCCAGCCGAACGCGGTCGCCGCGGCCGCGATGACGGCGAGCGCGATGCCGCCCTGGACGATCAGCGTCTGCCGGGTGTCGGTGGTGATGTCGTCCCTGATCTGCCGGACGAACAGCTGCCCGTCCGGCGGCGGCGCGGCGACACCCGGGGGCAGCCCGCTGACGGTCCCGCTGATGATCGCGTTGCCGCTGAGCCGCTGGTACAGCAGGACGTACGTGACCCCGAGCAGCAGCAGCCCGGCGAGGAGGAACAGCCCTCCGTACACCAGCGTGAGCCGCGCCCGGATCGTCAGCCTGTTCATCAGTCTGGTGGTCATCACGCCACCCGGTAGCCGACGCCGGGCTCGGTGTGGACGACCGGTGGGTCGCCGAGCTTGCGCCGCAGCTTGAGGATCGTCATCCGCACCGTGTGCGTGAACGGGTCGGCGTGCTCGTCCCACGCCTTCTCCAGCAGCTGCTCGGCGGAGACCGCGGCGCCGTCGGCGCGCAGCAGCTCGGCGAGGACCGCGAACTCCTTGCGGGACAGCGGCACGTACCGGCCGTCGCGGAACACCTCCCGGCGGTGCGGGTCGAGCCGGATCCCGGCGCGCTCCAGGACCGGCGGGGCCGCCGCCCGCGCCCGCCGTCCGAGCGCGGCGACCCGCGCCGACAGCTCCCGGAACGCGAACGGCTTCGGCAGGTAGTCGTCGGCGCCGATGGCGAGGCCGGCGACCCGGTCGTCGATGTCGGCGGCGGCGGTCAGCATCAGCACGCGGGCCGCGCCGTCGCGGGCCGCCAGGGACCGGCACACGTCGTCGCCGTGGACGACGGGCAGGTCCCGGTCGAGGACCACGACGTCGTAGTCGTTGACGTCGAGCCGCTCCAGGGCGGCGCCGCCGTCGTGGACCACGTCGACCGCGTGCGCGTCGCGCCGCAGCCCCTGCGCGACCGTCTCGGCCAGTAGCGGCTCGTCCTCGACCACCAGAATGCGCATGCCTCCATGGTGACGCGTGGTGACGTCACGCCGGCGTCAACGTTCGCGGTTACGGCCGGGTGACGCGCTCCCCGCTTGACTTCGGCGCAGCGGCCGGCGAAGGCCCGGCCCCTCTCAGGAGGAACACCATGATGCGCGTCAGGACAGCCCCGGCGCGGGGTCTGTTGCTCGGCCTGCTGCTCGTCGCCGGCCTCGCCGTCTCCGGGTGCGGCAAGACCGGCGGCGGCGACAACGGGGTGGCGAGCGCCGGCGGCACGCCGACCGCGAGCGCGAGCGCCGGGTCGGGGAACCAGCCCCGGGACCCGGCCAAGGACCAGGAGAACATGCTCAAGTACGCCCAGTGCATGCGTGAACACGGCATCGACATGCCGGACCCGCAGTTCGAGGGCGGCGGGGTCAGCATGATGCTCCCGCAGGGTGCCGACAAAGCGAAGGTCGACGCCGCGAACGCCGAGTGCAAGCAGTACATGCCCAACGGCGGCCAGCCGATGAAGGCCGACCCGGAGATGCAGGAGCGGATGCGCAAGTACTCGCAGTGCATGCGGGAGAACGGCGTGCCGGAGTTCCCGGACCCGAGCGAGGACGGCGGCATCCGCATCGAGGGCGGCCAGGGCAGCAACCTCGACCCCGGCAGCGAGGCCTTCAAGAAGGCCGACCAGGCGTGCCAGCAGTTCGGGCCGAAGCGCCCCGGCGACGGCGGCCCCGCCACCAACCAGAAGACCGAGACCGGCGGCGGCGCATGAGCGTCGATCGCCGGAGGAAGAGGAGCAGGGCGGGGCGCGTCGCGGTGGCGGTCGTGGCGGTGGCGGCCGTCGGAGCCGCCGCGGCGGCCGGGCTGGGGCTGCCGGACCGGGACAGCGACGCGAGCACCCAGGCCGCCGCGGCGCCGCCGAAGACCACGAAGGTCACCCGGCAGACGCTCGTCGACACCCAGACCGAGGACGGCAAGCTCGGCCACGGCACCTCGGCGACCGTGTCGGGGCGGCTCAGCGGCACGCTGACCGAGCTGCCGGCCGTCGGCGCGACCGTCCAGCGTGGACAACCGCTGTACAAGGTGGACGACACGCCGGTCGTGCTCCTGTACGGCGGCCTGCCCGCCTACCGGAACCTGGCACCCGGCACGGAAGGCGCCGACGTCCGCCAGTTCGAGGAGAACCTCGCCGCGCTCGGCTACAAGGGGTTCACCGTCGACGACGAGTACACCGCGTCGACGGCGACCGCGGTCAAGGCGTGGCAGGGCAAGCTCGGGCTGACGAAGACCGGCGTGGTCGAGCTCGGCCGGGTCGTCTACGCGGTCGGCGCGGTCCGCGTCGAGGAGCACAAGGCGGCCCTCGGCGACCCCGCCGGCGGGGCGCTGCTCACCTGCACCGGCACCGGGCCGGTCGTCACCGTCTCCCTGGAGGTCTCCGAGCAGCGGCTCGCGGCCGTGGGGACCGCCGTCACCGTCAAGCTGCCGACCGGCAGGACGGTGCCCGGCAAGGTCGTGAAGGTCGTCACGGTCATCACGCCCGCGCAGGGCAACAACCCGGCGGAGACGAACCTGGAGGTGACCGTGACACCCGACGACGGCGCCGCGTTCGCCGGGCTCGACCAGATCACCGTCGAGGTCGTGTTCACCGCCTCGCGCAAGGAGAACGTGCTCACGGTGCCGGTCTCGGCGCTGCTCGCGCTCGCCGAGGGCGGCTACGGGCTCCAGGTCGTCGAGCAGGGCGCCAGCCGCGTCGTCGCCGTCGAGCTCGGCATGTTCGCCGCGGGGCGGGTCGAGGTCAGCGGCGGCGGGCTCACCGAGGGCATGCAGGTCGGGGTGCCGTCATGACCGCCGTGATCGACCTGTCGGCGGGGGACGCCGTCGCGGCCGGACCGGCCGAGGTGGTCGCGCTGGAGCGGGTCAGCAAGTCGTACCCCGGCGGCGTCACCGCGGTGCGGGAGGTTTCGTTGACCGTCGAGTCGGGGGAGATGGTCGCGATCGTCGGGCCTTCGGGCTCCGGCAAGTCGACCATGCTGCACCTCATCGGCACGCTGGACCGCCCGTCGTCCGGCACGGTGCGCATCGACGGGCACGACGTCTCCGCGCTCACCGACCGGCAGCTGTCGGCGCTGCGGGCCCACCGGATCGGGTTCGTCTTCCAGCAGTTCCACCTCGCGCCCGGCCAGAGCGCGCTCGACAACGTCGCCGACGGCCTGCTCTACGCGGGGCCGTCGCGGGCCCAACGGCGGGCCAGAGCGGAGGCGGCCCTCGTCAGGGTCGGCCTCGCGGACCGCCTCGACCACCTGCCGCACGAGCTGTCCGGCGGCGAGCGGCAGCGGGTCGCGATCGCCCGCGCCGTCGTCGGCGAGCCGGCGCTGCTGCTGGCCGACGAGCCGACCGGCAACCTCGACTCCACGTCGGGGGCCGGCGTGGTCGAGCTGCTGCGCGAGCTGCACGCCGCCGGCACCACCGTCCTGGTCATCACCCACGACCAGGCGATCGCGGCGGCGCTGCCGCGCCAGGTCGTCATGCGCGACGGTCAGGTGGTCGCGCCGACCGGGGGAGTGGTCGCATGACGAGCGCGACCGCGCCGCTGCGCCCCGCCCGGCTGTTCCTCAGCGACGTGCTGCGGGTCGGCAGCGCCGGGCTGCGGACCAGGCCGATGCGGGTGTTCCTGTCCGCGCTGGGCATCGCGATCGGCATCGCCGCGATGACCGCCGTCGTCGGCATCTCCTCGTCCAGCCGGGCGGAGCTCGACCGGCAGCTCGACGCGCTCGGCACCAACCTGCTGACCGTCGCCCCCGGCAACGACCTGTTCGGCGGCGAGGCGACCCTGCCCGACGAGTCGGTGCCGATGATCTCGCGGATCGGCCCGGTCACCGAGGTCGCCGCGACCGGCAAGGTGTCCGGCGCGCACGTGTACCGCAGCGACCACATCCCGGCCGCGCAGACCGGCGCGATCAGCGTCCAGGCCGCGCACCTGGACCTGCCGCGCACCGTCGGCGCGTCGCTCGCCGGCGGCGTCTGGCTCAACGACGCCACCGCCCGCTACCCGGCGGTCGTCCTCGGTGCGGCGGCCGCCCGGCGGCTCGGCATCGACACGGCCGGCGAGGGCGTCCAGGTGTACCTGGACCGGAGGTGGTTCACCGTGGTCGGGGTGCTGCGGCCGGTGCCGCTGGCGCCGGAGCTCGACGCGGCCGCGCTCGTCGGCTGGGCGGCCGCGCAGACCTACCTCGGCTTCGACGGGCACCCGACGACCGTCTACACGCGGTCCCGCGACGAGCAGGTGGAGGCGGTCCGGTCGGTGCTGGCCGCGACCGCGAACCCGCAGAAGCCCAACGAGGTCAAGGTGTCCCGGCCGTCCGACGCGCTCGCCGCCCGGCAGGCGACGGACAAGACGTTCACCGGGCTGCTGCTCGGCCTCGGCGCGGTCGCGCTGCTCGTCGGCGGCGTCGGGGTGGCCAACACGATGGTCATCTCGGTCCTGGAGCGGCGCGCCGAGATCGGCCTTCGGCGGGCGCTCGGCGCCACCCGCGGGCAGGTCCTGCTGCAGTTCCTCGCCGAGTCGCTGCTGCTGTCGGCGCTCGGCGGGGTCGGCGGGGTGTTCCTCGGGGTCACGGTCACCGGCGTCTACGCCCTCACGAGGTCGTGGCCGGCGGTCGTGCCGCCGTGGGCGACCGCCGGCGGGGTCGTCGCGACGCTGGTGATCGGCGCGATCGCGGGCCTCTACCCGGCGGTGCGCGCCGCCAGGCTCGCCCCGACGGAGGCTCTCGCGACACCCTGAGCCGCGCTGTACGCACGCAGCAGGTGGTCGAGGTAGTTCTGGGTCGAGTACGCCCCGGCGGCGGCCCGGCCGGCCTCGGCCACCTCGCGGTGCAGCGACGGATCCGTCAGGACCCGCACGAGCGCGGCGGCGAACGAGTCGGCGTCGGGCGCGGTGCTCAGCCGGTGCGTGCCGGCGAGCGCCGCGTCCGCGAGGACGACCGGCAGGCCCTGCGCCTCCGCCTCGATGAGCACCAGGCCCTGCGTGTCGGTGGTGGACGCGAACGCCAGGACGTCGGCCATCCGGTAGTAGGCGGCCATGCTCGCGTGCGGCACCGGCCGGACCAGCCGCAGCGCGTGCGCCACCCCGGCCTGCCGCGCCTGCCGCAGCACCGCCTGCCGCCGCTGCAGCACGCCGAGCATCACCAGCCGCGCGTCCGGCAGCCGCCGCAGCAGCCGCGCGAACGCCTCGAGCAGCAGCTGCGGGTCCTTCTCCTTGGTGGCCCGCCCGACGGCGAGGACCACCGGGGCGTCCGCCGGCAGCCGCAGCGACCGCCGCAGGTCGTCGCGGCTCAGCGGGCAGTCCGGCAGCGTCACCGACGTCGGCACCGTCCACACCGGAGGGACGCGCTCGAACTCGGCGAGGCTCGCCGCCGTCTTCTCCGACGGCGCGATGAGGATCGCGGTGCGGTCCAGGAACTCCTGGCCGACCCGCACCAGCTGGGCCCGCCGCTCGGTGCCGGGCCGGGTCAGCTTCAGGTAGTCGCGGACGGTCCAGCCGACCTGCAGGCGCTGCGCGGCGTGGGCGGCGCCGAGCTGGATCTCCATGAAGTGCGCCGAGTAGGCGAGCAGGTCCGTGTGCCAGGTCATGACGACCGGGATGTCGTGGGCCCGCGCGTACCGCAGGCCGCCGACGCCGACCGGGCCCTGGGTGTGGATGTGCACGACCTCCGGCACCCGCCGCATCCCCGGGAACCTCGGCACCCCGATCCGGACGTTGCGCAGCGGCACCGGCACCGACCGCACCCCGCACGGCTCGGCCCGCCCGCGCAGCAGCGGCGCCGGCTGGTACACCTGGACCTCGTGCCCGGCGTCACGCAGGAGCGCCACGGTCGTCGCGACCGAGATGGCCACGCCGTCGGAGCGGCCGGGATGGCTGTCGCAGAAGTGCGCAACTCTCACGCCGGACATGGTGCGGCACGCCCGCCGGGTTCGGGGATGGCTCACGCGAGGTGTACGCCGTCTGGAAAGCCGATGTTCATTGATCCACGGTCGGGTCGGTCGACAGGGCCAGCGCGGCGTCCCGCACCTCCGCGACCGGGTGGCGGCGCAGCGTGGCGACGACGTCGCGCCACGGCTCCGGCCAGCCCAGGTCGCCGCCCCGGGCGGCGTACGCGAGGCCGAACAGCCCGTCGGCGAGCCCGTCTCCCGTGGCGAGCCGGGCGGCGATCGCCAGGGTCGTGCCCGGTTCGGCGGCCGGCCGCTCCAGCCGCCTGCCGGCCCGCCCGGCGAGCCGCGCCGCGAGCACCGGCCGGTCCGCGGTCAGCCGGCGGACCCCGTCGAGCCAGCCGGTCGCGGGGTCGGCCAGGTCGGCCGCCTCGACCAGCAGGGTCGCCGCCGCCGGGACGTACCCGTCCACCGTGGACAGTGCGCGTCCCGCGGCACCGGCCGCGTCCCGCCCCGCCGCGTCGTGCGCCGCCCGGTCGGACCACGCGACGACCGCGTCGACGATCGCCTCGACCCGCCGCCGCGCGGCGTCGCGCGCGGTGTCGGAGGCGTCTGTGCCGGCCGCCGCCAGGGCCCGCACGGCGGCGACGAGCGGCGCCTCGCCGAGGCCGGTGTCGACGAGGCCGGCCAGGGCCCGCACGACGGGGCGCCACACGATCCGGTCGTCGAGGTCGGTCAGCCGGGACACCACCGCGCCCGTCACGTCCGCCAGCCACGGTGCCCAGTCGGGCAGTATCGCCCAGGCCCACGTCGCCGCGTGCTTGTCCGGTCCGGCGGCCGCCGCGGCCACCAGCGCCGCGTAGTCGCCGCGCAGCGGCACCGGCACCGCCCACGGGCTGGCCGCCAGGAGCACTCCCAGCTCGTCGCGGCCGCTGTCACGGTCCCGGTCGGCGCCCGCCGCGCGCAGGATCCGCCACATCGCGGGGTCGCCGGCGCGCTGCCGGGCCGCGGCCACGATCGCGACCCGGACGGAGCGGTGCAGGCCCGGGTCCTGCCACAGCCGCCACAGCGTGTCCGCCGCGCCGGGCACCGACCGCACCGCCAGCAGCCGGACCGCCTCCTTCCGGGCGGTCACCTTCCGGGCGGTCACCTTGCCGAGGGCCGGGTCGAGCGCCGCCAGCAGCACCGACGGCGGCGTGAAGCGGCTGACCCGGCCGGCCGCCGCGACCACCACCCGGGCCCGGTCGTCACCGACGTGGCGGAGCAGCACGGGCAGCGCCGCCGCCGGCCGGTCGGTCCAGGCGAGCGCCGCCAGGGCCGCCTCCGCCAGGACCACGTCGCCCGCGTCGACCCACTCCAGGACCAGGGCCTCGCCGTGCACGGGGACCGGGGCCGCGTCGCGCAGCGCCGCCGCCCGGGCCTGCGGCGTCGCGCCCACATCCCGCACCACCTCGGCCTGGCGTTCGACGTATGCCCGGTGCTGGTGGGGCAGCCAGCGCCGCAGGTGCACCGGGCGCGGCGGCACCCAGCGGACCCCGGCGGGCACGAACCGGCCGGTCGGCGGCGGGCCGGTCAGGGCGGCGTCGAGCAGGTCGCCGCGCCGGGCGCAGACGGCCCGCCACACGGCGGGTAGGGCGATCGCGGAGGGGTCCTCGCGCAGCACCGCCTCGACCCGCTCGGCGCGGTGCCTCGGATCGGCGAGCCACAGGTCGACGGCGGTGCGGGCGACGCCCGCGAGGTTGCCGCGGCGGGTGGCGCGCTCCAGCATCGACTGCAGGTCCGGCAGCCGCCAGGCCCGTTCGCCGAGGGCGCGGGCGATCGCGAAGAGCGGCTCGAACTTCGCCCGCTCCGCGCCGAGCCGCACCCAGCCGCGGACCGCCTCGAACGCCTGCGTCTCCTGCCCCCGCCGCAGCCGGGGCAGGTCGCCGAGGCGCGGCACCCGGTCGTCGCCGAGGAGCCGCTGAAACGTGTGCAGCGCCCACCGGACCAGCACCGGCGAGTCGAACCGCTCGCGCAGCACCAGCACGGCGAGGTCGCTGAGCCGGCCGAGCGCCATCGGTGAGGTGTCCCGCGCCTGTACGACGTCCGCGACGACCTGCTCGAGGGGCTCGACCAGCTCGGGCCGCAGCAGCGCCGGCCGCACGTCGGCGAGGCTCCACAGCGCTGCGGCGCGCACCGGGTCCTGCTCGTTGCGCAGCCGCAGCAGGTGGTGCGTCGCGGCGAGGACGGCGGCCGGGTCTTTTCCGCGCGCCGCGCACCGGATCAGCAGCTGCCAGGCGGTGACGCGGTCCTCGGCGCGGGCCCGGCGGGTCGCGGCGAGCAGCGGCTCCTCCGCCTCCGCCCACGGCAGGTGCGCGGTGTAAGCCAGGGTCAGCGCCTCGCTCTGCCGCACCGCGTCGAGCGTGAGCGCCCGGCGCGCCTCCGCCACCCGCAGCCCGGCCGGCAGCACCCGGTGCACGTCGGCCTCCGGCAGCGACCGGGAACGGTCCACATCGGACATCGCCCGGGTGAAGAGCTCCGCCCGGTCGTGCGGCGGCACCGCGGCGAGCAGCCGCGCCAACGCCGGCCCGTGCCCCCGCAGGCGGCGCGCCAGCCCCACCAGCCCCGCCACCGGCAGCCGGCCCAGCCGCGACAGCACCGCCCGCGGCAGCGCCGTCCTGGCCAGCCACGCCGCCCGCGAAGGCCGGGTCAGCAGCGCCAGGACCAGCAGCGGGTCGGCGGCGGTGAGCACGCCGTAGGCGCGCAACGGGGACGGCAGGGACTCCCGCGGCCCATAGCGCTCCAGCAGCTCCAGCACCCGGTGCGGCAGCGCGGGCGCCGCGGCGAGCACCCCCGCGCCGTGCCGCGCCCACCACGGTCCGCGGGCGGCCTCCGGCAGCGCCGCCAGCTCCCGCTCCGCCTGGTCGAGGCAGGCCCTCGGGTGGCGCCGGGTCAGCGCGGCCCGGTCGCCGAGCACGTGGGCCAGCTGCGGCAGCAGCCGGGCGACCGTGGCCTCGCCGCACGCCGGCAGCAGCGCCGCGGCCTCGGCGTCGCCGAACCTGGCGCGGACCGGGTCGACGAGCGCCTCGGCGAGGTCCGTCCGCCCGCGGACGCGGATCCGCCGGTACAGCCGGACCCGCGTGTCGGCGGGCGCGTCCGCGACGACCCGGGCGACCGGCTCCGGCGCGGTCTCGGCCGACCCGGCCCAGGCGAGCAGTGCGCTGCGGCGGATGTGCGGGTCCTCGTCGGTGAGCGCGGCGAGGACCGCCCGCCGGTCCCGCCCGACGAGCGCCATGAACAGCGCCACCTCGCGCTCGTGCCGCTCCCCGGCGCGCAGCGCGGCGAGCGTCGCGGCGAGCGTGCCGTCCGCCGCGCCCGCGAGGGCCCGCGCGGCCTGCAGCCCGCGCCGCGCCGGGTAGGGCAGATGATCGCCGTCCATCCCCACATCTTGCCCGGCGCCCGCCCGTCCTGAGCCGCGTCCCGGTCGGCGCCGCCGGAACACTCCCGTGTTCCCGCAGGCGGGGCGCGTTCCAGGTGTCCCACGGTGTCCCACGGCCGGCGCGCGGCGGGCCACCGCGGTGGTCGGCTGTCTCCCGTCAGCGACACCCGCACCACGACATCAGGGAGACACCATGGACGCGACCGCCACCACGATCCGGCCCGCCGCCAGGATCCGCTTCACGCTCAACGGCGTGCTGTGGACCCTGCAGGTGCTGTGGGGCTTCTTCTTCGCCGGCAGCGGCTTCGGCAAGGTGCTGCTCGCCGACGACACCCTCTACGTCGCGGCGCCCCGGGCCGTCGCCTGGTACGCCGCGGTGCCGCAGCCGCTCATCGTCTTCATCGGGGTCGCCGAGGTGCTCGGCGGCATCGGCCTGATCCTGCCGGCGATCACCAGGGTCAGGCCGCGGCTGGTCCCGCTCGCCGCCGCCGGGCTCGCGCTCACCATGGTCCTGGCCGCCGGCTTCCATCTCGTCCGCGGCGAGTACGCGCTGGTCCCGGCCACCGTCGTGCTCGGTGGGGTGGCCGCCTTCGTCGCCGCCGGCCGGTCCACCATGCGCCCCACCGAGCCCGCCCGCCTCACGACCCGGCGCGCGCTGACGTCGCTGGCCGTGCTGGTCCTGCTGGCCCTGACGACCTTCGTGCCCACCTGGTACACGATGACCCACGCCCAGTTCTGAGACCGCTGCCGGGCTACTTGATCTCGTAGACGGCCACGTGTCCGGCGCGGTACCTCAGCTGGGCGAACTTGCCGAGGTCCGGTGAGACGTGGACCTCCTCGGGGTACGGCGGCTTGTCCACGTAGTACCAGTTGGAGACGTCCTCGACCCACAGCCACCGCACGCCGTACTGGTCGCGCAGCTTGCCGACGGTCTCCGCGGACGGCGCGGTGAAGGCGGCGTCGTTGTCGATGATGATCTGCGGGTGCCAGTACATGGAGTACTGCTGCATCACGCCTTGCGTGCGCTCCTGGCTGTGCGCCTCGGCCGTGTAGGCCCACGACTCGACGAGGACGCGGCGCTCGCTGTACGCGGCGATGCCGAAGTGCCTCCGGTCGCAACCGTCTTCAGGGGTGAGGTACACGCAGTGCGCGTTGGTGGCCACCAGGTCGTCGGAGGAGGAGTTGGCGCGCAGCCAGCGGCCGGCGTCGAGGGTGCCCTCGGTGACGATCGGCCAGAGCTTCGCGGCGTTCTTCCAGCCGTCCTTCTGGGCGGTGGGGTACACGTTGGCGATCTGGCTGGCCACGGTCGGCAGGGTGAAGCCGAGCATGAGGGTCACGACCAGCGCCGCCGGCCTGACGCCGCCGAGCCGGGACCGGTACCGCCAGGCCAGGACCGCCGCGACGACGATGACCAGCGCCAGGATGGCGTACGGGTACGTGAGCTTCGCGGCCAGCTGGACCGTGCGGTACGTGGGGCTGAACTTCGGCAGGTGAGTGCCGTCGACGGCGCGGATCGCGAAGATCACGAGCACGCCGGCGCCGAAGGCCACCAGCAGCGGGCGGGCGGTGTGCCAGGTCAGCGCCGGCGCGAGCAGCAGCAGCCCCCAGACGGCCAGGGTCGCCAGGTACGGCCGCGCGCCCATCAGGAAGAAGCCCTCGGCCGACCCGCCGGAGTGCGCGAACAGCATCAGCGCCGCCATGCCGACGATCCCGAGCCCGGCCATGAGCAGCACCTCGGCGTCGAACAGCCGGCGGCGCAGCCCGGCGGCGCCGGCCCACATGCAGACCCAGCACAGCACGGTCAGGGCGAGCAGGATCACCAGGCGGTACATCTTCGGGTCGGCCACGAAGCCGGTGGTGCCGCCGGCCGGGTTGTGCCGCATCCCGCCGAGCGGCACGATGTCCAGCCCCTGGCTCTCCCCGCCGAAGAGCACCAGGTTCGCGAACGCCATCCAGGCTCCGACGACCACGAGCGCGGCGAGCGCCACCCGGTTGAGCCGCCGCCGGAACACCAGCTGCGCGCAGACGACCAGCAGCAGCCCGCACAGCAGCGTCGGCAGGAACGTCGCCTTCGCGCCCATGATCGCCCCGGGCAGCAGCGCGAACAGCACCCACCGCCGCCGGTCCCCGCCGTGCTCCCGCAGCAGGTCGACCAGCAGCAGCATCAGCGGCACGAACAGCAGGCTGCCGAACGTCTGGGTCGGGCTGGTCCACAGGAACAGCTTCAGGTTGGACCCGTCGTCCATGGGGTTGAACGCGTACGTCTGGTAGAACCCGTTCAGCTGCCAGCCGTACGGGTCGGGAGACAGGACGAGGAACGCGGCCAGGGAGGCGAGCGCCCCGCCCAGCCACGACCCGGTCACCCGGCGCCCGAACGCGGCGATCAGCAACACGTACGCCATGACCATCGGCAGCAGGGACAGCCTGTTGAGCAGCACCCACGGCTCGATCCCGGTCGCCCAGCTCGTCGAGGCGAAGTCCGCGTAGACGAACCAGTGGTAGAAGACGCCCTCACTGGTCACCCACGGCGTCACGAGGTCCATGTGGTGCTTGATCTCGCCGGTGAGCGCCAGGTGGAACGGCAGGTCGATGTCGGTCATGCCGTAGCTGGGCCACTTCATGCCGACGAACCGGTAGTAGTTGGCCGCCCACGCCAGCATGACGAGCGCCAGCACCGCCATCGCCCACGACCAGCCCAGCGGCGTCCGCGCGGCCGGGCCGGCGCCGCGCCAGTACCGCCGCAGCCTCGGCACCCCCGCGAACGCCACGATGACCGCCAGCGGCACCAGCTGCGCCGCCAGTGGCACCCCCAGGGCGCGGGCCGGGATGTAGGCGAGCACCTCGATCGCGTACCCGATGGCCGTCCCGGCCGCCAGGTCCTCCGGCAGCGCCCGCGCCCCCCGATGCACCAGCCGCCACAACAGCGTCCCCGGCAGCGTGATCCCGATCGCGATGTACGCCGCGAAGATCCCGGTCGTCGCCGGTGACACGTCGTAGAACCACAGCACTCCGACCGTGGCGACCGCCACTAGCACCGCCGGTAACCATCCGGACCTCCAGACAGCCGTCCGCACCGGGCCGGGCGACTGTTCGTCGGACTGGACACCACCGTCGTGCTCGGCCTGCTGAGCCAGAGTCATCGTGAGAGTCACCTTCTGGTTTCGCCGTAAGCTGCGGCCCGAGTATAGGCACCCTGACCGGCGCGCCCTGACCGCGCACAGTGACGCCCGGCACTGCTTGCACCCCTTACACGCCTCCACGCGGGGCATGTCAGGGGCCGTTCTTCTGATGTTCACCGCCACCGGCGCGCGGGCGCCGGTGCCACCCTCATGATGGCAGGCGCGCGGAGCCAATGACGTCCCGAAGAGGCCAAACCCGGACGAATCATTCAAGAGTGGGCGCAGAAGGAGAACAGCCGCATCTGGGGCGGGGACCCGACGCCGAAGGCGACGGCGGAGGCGCCTGTGGAGGCGCCTGTGCCGCCTGTGGCGGCGGCGCGGGCGTGGCAGCTGCCAGGTGTCGCCGTGCCATGCGGACGTGACTGTGAGTGTGGGGGTCCTCGCGCGCTTCGTGGGATCAGGCGGACGTGAAGGAGGGGCCGGCGTGCGCCGGCCCCTCCCTTGTGCGTTCAGCTCAGCGTGCTCAGCTCAACGTGCTCAGCTCAGCTGCTGGGCGATGCCCGTGGTGGCCTCGCCGGACTGGTACGACACCAGCAGCGTGGCACCGGCCGGCAGGGTGCCGGTCGTCGGCAGCCACACGGCACTCGAGCCGCTGCGGTCGAACTCGACCGTGGACTGCGCCAGGATCGCGTTGCCGTCCCAGACGAACACCCGGGCGGTGCCGGCCTGGCGGGCCTTGAGCTCGACCTGGACGCCGTTCTGCTGCTTGACCGCGTCCTTGATCTGGATCGTGCCCTCGGGCAGCGCCGTCCAGCCGCCGGGGGCGACCATGTCCGAGCTCGACTGCAGGATCGTCTGCGGCGACTTCACGCTCTCCGCCGCCGTGTCCGGGATGATCGGCGCCTTCGGCGAGGAGGGCTGGGTCTGGTAGCCCTCCAGCTTGGCGACGCCCCAGCGCCACGGGTCGGCCCGCACGCCGCTCCAGGTGGACCAGCCGACGCGGGTCTGCGCCGCCAGGTCCTGCGTGTCGGAGTCGTTCACGAGGATGTTCATGCCCATCTTCGCCGCGTCCACGTTGTCGGGCAGGACGCTGAACGGCACCTTCACCTCGATGCGGTAGCCGGTGTAGGGGCTGCTGGAGACGACGGACGCGACCTGCATGCCGGGCGCGGTCACCGGGCCGGCGCCCTGGTGGTTGTCCCGCTCCCGGGCGTAGCACGGCGGGTTGCCGTTGGCCGGGTCCTTCGTCGCCGGGAAGAGCGCCACGTTGAACACCGTGGAGGTGTTCGGCGAGCCGCCGCGCGGGTCGATGCCGAACTCGATGTTGTCGTTGCGCCGGGGACGCTTGCAGTCCTCGGGCGGCAGCACCGTGCCGAGCACGTCGTCGGTGATCTCGAACAGTGCGTAGATCGCGTCGTCGGTGTAGGTCAGCCAGGCCTTGCCGGAGATGTCCGCCGCCGTGGCCGCGGTGCCCTCCCAGCGGGTGGAGATGTCGATGGCCTGACCGCCGTACTCGCCCGGGCTCGCCGTGCCGTCGACGACCGGGGCCTTCGCCGCCTTGGGGATGGACGTGACCGGCACGATGTTGAGGACACCGGGCTCGACCGCGCTGCCACCGACGTAGCCGGTCTCGATCTGCACCGCGTAGCGCCCGTCGTTGGGCGCCCGGTTGGCGGTCGGCAGCGACGCGTCGGTGTTGGTCACCGTGAACGTGACCGAGCCGCGCGCGCCGGGCTGCAGGCCGCTGTAGCTCTGCTGCGCCTCGGCCACGGCGAAGCCGGCGGGCACGTTGAGCTTCACCGAGCCGGACTGCACCTGGTCGCTGTGGTTGGTGAGGTCGACGCGGATCGGCCGGGTGCCGCCGCTGGGGATGCTCAGCATCGACTCGATCAGCGCGTCGAGGGACTGGACCTGGTTGCGCTGCGTCCACTCGCGGAAGTCACCCACCTCGGGCAGCGGCTCGAGCGTGCCGCGGACCGGGGCGGTGGCCTGCACCAGCGTGGTGTTGCTGCCGGTGCCGTCCTTCTTGGTGGTCATGGTCGCCTTGAGCTGGAACCGCTGACCCGCGACCAGGGTGGCCGGTGGGGTGACGGTGAACGTGGCGACGGACTCCTTGTTGTTGGGCGTGACGGTGCCGATGTCGCCCTTGCCCGTGACGGTCCAGCCCGCCGGGGCCTCCAGGGCCACCTTCGCGCCCGGGATCGCCTGCGTGGCCCGCACGTGGGTCTTGACCTCGAAGGGCTGGCCGGCCAGCACCTCCCACTGCTCGGAGCGGACGTGCAGCTCCGTGCCGAGCGGCAGCCCGCCGGCGGCGCGGATGCTGGTGCCCTGCAGCGCGGCGGTGCCGCCGACGTTCGGGTCCGGGTACGGGGTCCGGCTGTCGATCATCGTGATCCGGTTGCAGCCGATGCTCGCCGGGTTGGTCTGCGCGTCCGCCGTGTCCGCCCAGCCCTGGGAGGCGTACTCACGCCGGGCCAGCACGCCGACCTGGTTCCACCGCATGCCGCCGTTGCGGGCCGACTCGTAACCCTGCCAGGTGCCGAAGATGGTGTTGGTCGCCTGGGAGGGGGTGAAGGTGGTCTCGCAGGCCTGGCCGTTGGAGCTGGTGCCGCTGCCGCCGCCCTGGAAGAGGCGGGCGGGCCGGAAGGGCTGGAGCCCCTCCTTCTTGATCTGCTCGGGGAAGGCGTTGGGGTCCGCCGCCGCGTAGAACGCCTCGACGGCGAGCATCGCGGCTTCCTGGTGGTTGCCGTGGTTGCCCTGGGTCGCCGACGGGTTCATCGTGACGATGACCTCCGGCTTGGTGGTCCGGATCGTGCGCACGATGCGCGACAGGGACTTCTCGTAGTTCCAGATCTGCTCGGACAGCGGCGCGCTCGCGGTGTAGTAGAAGTCGAGCGCGTCGAGGTTGTAGACGTTCATGACGCCGGCCCGGCCGACGGCACGGCGCTCCTCGGCCTCACGCAGGATGCCGAGCGCGGGCCCTTCCTCGAGGCCGACCGCGTTGCCGCCGCCCTCGCCCCGGGTCATCGTGATGACCCCGGCCTTCATGTTGTGGTACTCGTTCCAGTACCCGAACATGCCGAGCTGTCCGGCCTCGTCGTCCGGGTGCGCACCGATGAACATGATGTCCAGGTCGATCGGTGCGTTCGGTTTGGCCTGTGCAGGGCTTGCCAGGCCCACCATCAGCAGACCGCATGTGGCGATCACGGCTTTGCCGCGCCATCTCATAGGGCAACCTTCTTCGTGTGGTGGAGACGGGGGTACTCCTGGACCGCTGGCGGTTTGCCGAGTTAATTCAAACTGCGAAATTAGTGCGTGGACGCGACGGCGCCCGGCACGGCAGGACGACCGTCCACAATGGACAGTCGCCATGCATCACAGCGGCCGGCAAGCCGGTCAGCACTGGAAGGGTGTTGTGGCGTAACGCTAGGGACCGCCCGAAAGAGCTGTCAACACCTCGGACGGGCATTTTCTTCGCTCTAGAAAGAATCGTCGAACGAGAGCACCCAAGCGTGGTCCCGATCCGACCATGAATGTCCATATTTGTGTTTATGATCTGTCCACATTACTGTCCTTTTATGCGAGCCACCTGGCCTTTTGCCATGTCCAGCTCGTCGGATATCGCGGGGGCACCGTGGCCCTTCGAGATCGTTCCGTGACTTGACCCCCGATTTTCTTCGCACTAGTAAGAAAGGGTGATCGCCGTGGGGAGAGCACCGACAAGTCCGGTCAGCCGGGAACGGTCGCGTGAGATCAAGCGCCAGTCGGTGATCTCGGCTGCCCGGGAAGCGCGTGTGCTGTCCCGGGTCGATCTGGCCGAGCTCACCGGACTTCCTGCGGCGACGCTGACGGCGCTCGTGCGTGACCTGATCGCCGACGGATACCTGATCGAGCGCGGCCCGGGCGCCAACACGCACGGGCGACCGCGGGCGATGCTCGAGTTCAACCCGCGCGCCGAGCTGGTGGCCGCGGTCTCGCTCGAGCCGCCCCGCATCACGTGCGAGATCGCGGACAGCAACGGCACGGTGATCGCCCACCGCACGTCCCGCCTCGGCCGCGACGTCGTCGAGACCGTCTGCCAGTTCGTGGCGGAGCTGGTCGCCGACAACCGGCCGTCGCTGTGCGGGGTCGCGATCGCCGTGCCCGGCGTGTCGTCCGACGGCGCGGTCCGGCTGGCGCCCTCGGTCGGCCTCGTCGAGGCGCGGCCGATCGGCCAGTCGGTGCAGCAGGAGCTCGGCGTGCCGGTGGTCGTCGACAACGACGTCAACCTGATGGCGGCCGGGGAGCGGATGGCGGGCGCCGGGAAGGACGTCGACGACCTGCTGTTGCTGCACGTCGCCGACGGCATCGGCGCCGGTCTCATCCTCGACGGCCAGGTGCGGCGGGGGGCGAGCGGCGCGGCGGGGGAGATAGGTTTCCTCCCGCTCGATCCGCAGGCGGACCGCGCCTACAGCGGGGTCGGCCCCTTCGAGGCGCGTTGGTCGGCCAACGCGATCGCGGAGCGGGTCGTCGCGCTGAACCCCGGCCGCCGCCCCGAGGCGCCGGTCAGCGAGCTGATCGAGCTCGCGGCCACGTCCGCGGCGGCCCGCGCCTACCTCGACGAGGTGCTGGAGGCGTGGGCCCGGCTCGTCATCTCCTGCGCCTGCGTCGTCGACCCGGGCCGGGTGCTGCTCAGCGGCGCGGCGGCCGAGCTCGACGACGCGGCGCTGGCACGCATCCAGGACCTGGTCTCCGCGAGGGTTCCGGCCTCCACCGAGGTGCGCCGGGCCGTGCTCGGGGACCAGGCGGTGCTGCACGGCGCGATCAGTTACGCCCTGTCGGCCGCGGTACGGCTACCCGGCCCTTTCCTCACCACGAACCACCACCGATAACACCCCCCCTTTCTGCATGCGGAGGAAGTCATGAGACGTCGCGTTGCCCTCACCCTCGCGGTCAGCACGTTAGTGGCCGGTCTGACCGGCTGCGGGAGTGAGAACAAGGATTCCGCCTCGGCGGGCGCCTCCGGGAAGCCGGCCGAGAAGATCGTCGTCTACAGCGCGCGCGACAAGAAGGTCACCGACTTCGTCGTCGAGCAGTTCGTCGCCAAGCACCCCGAGTACAAGGGCAAGGTCGAGGTGCTCAACATGGGCGCCCAGGAGGTGCTCGAGCGGACCCGCGCCGAGAAGGCCAACCCGCAGGGCTCGGTCTGGTGGGGCGGCACGCAGCAGGGCCTGTCGGCCGGTGCCGGCGACGGCCTGCTCGAGGCGTGGCAGCCTTCCTTCGCGGGGCAGATGGACGCCCGGTACAAGGACGCGCAGGGCCGCTGGTTCGGCGAGATCCTGCTGCCCGAGGTCATCATGTACAACAACAAGGCGATCCCGGCCGACCAGGCGCCGAAGGACTGGGACGACCTGCTCGACCCGAAGTGGAAGAAGAAGGTCATCATCCGCGACGTGGCCGCGTCGGGCACCATGCGGTCCATCTACGCCTCGATGATCCAGCGCCTGTCGAAGGACGGCAGCAACCCGCAGCCCGGCTACGACTGGCTGCGCAAGCTCGACGCCAACACCGGCGACTACGCCGCCAACCCGACGGACCTGTACGTCAAGATGTCCCGCGAGCAGGGTGTGCTCAGCGCCTGGAACCTGCAGGACATCCTGCTGCAGTCCGAGCAGTCGAAGATGCCGTTCGGCTACGTGATGCCGGCGTCCGGCGCGCCGGTGCTCGTCGACGGCGTGGCCGCGATCAAGGGCGGCAACACCGAGGGCGCCAAGACCTTCATCGAGTTCCTGTTCGACGGCGAGCTGCGGGCCAAGCTGGCCAAGGACTTCTTCCAGATCCCCGCCGTGCCGATCTCCGAGAAGCCGCAGTGGCTGGCGGACCTCAACCTCAAGCCGATGGACGTCGACTGGGACGTCATCGCCAAGAACGAGACCCAGTGGATCAACCACTGGAACGCCGAGATCAAGAACAAGGGCTGACCGCCCCCTGGCCGGGTCGCCGCGCGGCGACCCGGCCCCGGACGCTTCAAGTCTGCTGACCGTCCAGGCATCGATGGCAGCGCAGAGAGGGAAAGATGATCGACGTCGAGTTGGAGTCGGTGAGCAAACGCTTCTCCCGGTCGGGCGAGGCCGCCGCGGTCGACGACGTGAACCTCACCATCGGTGCGGGGGAGTTCTTCACGCTCCTGGGACCGAGCGGGTGCGGCAAGACGACCACGCTGCGGATGGTGGCCGGGTTCTACTTCCCCACCCAGGGGCACATCCGCTTCGGCGGGCAGGACGTCACCCGGCTCGCCCCCAACAAGCGCGACACCGGCATGGTGTTCCAGAACTACGCGCTCTTCCCGCACATGACCGTGGCGCAGAACGTCGCCTACGGGCTCAAGGTGCGCAAGGTGTCGCGGGCCGAGTCGAGCCGGCGGGTGAACGAGGCGCTGGCCCAGGTCCACCTCGACGGATACGGGTCGCGCCGGATCGAGCAGCTCTCCGGCGGTCAGCAGCAGCGCGTCGCGCTGGCCCGCGCGCTGGTGATCCGCCCGCGCATGCTCCTGCTCGACGAGCCACTGTCCAACCTGGACGCGAAGCTGCGCGAGGAGACCCGCACCGAGATCCGGCGCATCCAGCGCGACGCCGGCACCACGTCCATCTACGTGACCCACGACCAGGCCGAGGCGATGGCCATGTCGGACCGCATCGCCGTGATGCAGGCCGGCCGCGTGCAGCAGATCGGCTCGCCGCGCGAGGTGTACCACCAGCCGGCCACCGCGTTCGTCGCGCGCTTCATCGGCCGCAGCAACGTGCTGTCGCTGCCGGTCACCGCCGCCGACACCACCACGGTCGAGGTCGCGCTGCCCGGCGCCGGCACCATCGCTTCCGGCGCGCCGGAAGGGCACGGGCTGCGCACCGGCGACACCGCGCTGGTCTCCGCCCGGCCCGAGCACATCGCGCTGGCCGGCCCCGACGACCCCGGCGTGATCCGCGGACGCGTGACCGCCCTCGAGTTCACCGGCATGGCCACGCACCTGACGGTCGACATCGGCGCCGAGGGTGGCGAGGTGACCGTCGCGGCGGTCGACGTGCCCGGCCGCGTCGACGTCGGCGACCGGATCGGCCTGCGGCTCACCGCCGAGCGGCTGTGGGTGGTCCGGCCGTGACCGCGGCGTCGTCCGCCGTCCCGTCCCGCCGGGTCGCGCTGGCCCGGCGGCTGGCCGGTGGCGCGAACGCGGCCTGGTTCCCGTACCTGATGGTGGCCCCGCTCGTCCTGATCCTCTGGGGCTACGTGGTGCAGCCGATGCTCGCCACGTTCGTGGAGAGCGTCAGCGAGGACGGCGTCAGCAACTACACGCAGTTCTTCACCTCGGCCGGCGTCGCGCGCACCTCCCTGATCACGTCGCTGGCCATCTCGGTGGCCAGCGTGGTGCTGTGCGGCGTCGTCGGTGTCGCGATGGCGTTCCTGCTCAAGCGGTTCTCGTTCCCCGGTCGCCGCCTCATCGAGGCGTTCATCCTGGTGCCGGCCGCACTGCCGCCGCTGATCGGGGCGATCTCGTTCCAGCTGCTGTACAGCGAGATCGGCATCCTGCCCCGCGGCCTGCAGCGCCTGTTCGGGACCGAGTCGCCGGTGCTCGCGTTCGACGGCATCGCCGGGGTGCTCGTCGTGCACACCTTCACCATGTACCCCTTCTTCTACCTGGCCGCGTCGGCCGCGCTGGCGGGACTGGACCCGTCAATCGAGGAGGCCGCGTACAACCTGGGCGCCGGACGCGTCCGGGTCTGGCGCACGGTGCTGCTGCCGATGCTGACCCCCGCGATGGTCTCCGCGTCGCTGCTGGTCTTCATGACGTCGCTGGCGTCCTACACGGCGCCGCTGCTGTTCGGCGTCGACCAGACCATGACGATGCAGATCTACATCAACCGCACCAACGGCGACCTGCCGATGGCCTCGACGTACGCGTCGGCGCTGGGCCTGGTGTCGATCGCCTTCCTGCTGCTGATGCGCTGGTACGAGGGGCGGCGCAGCTACCTGTCGCAGTCGAAGGGCATCTCCGCGCGGCGCCGGGAGATCTCCAACCCGGTCGGGCGCTGGCTCGCGCCGGTCGCCTCCGTGCTGGCGGCGATCGTGCTGCTGGCCCCGGTCGCGACGATCGCGCTGGTGGCGTTCTCCGAGGACGGGTCGTGGACGACGGAGATCATCCCGTCCGCGTATTCCGTCGACAACTTCGTCACGATCGTGTCCGAGCCGAAGGCGTTCCAGCCGATCCTGAACTCGCTGCAGATGAGCCTGCTCGCCACCGCCGGGTGCATCGTGATCGGCGTGCTGATCGCCTACGCGGTGCGCCGGCTGCGCTTCGTCGGCAGGAGCCTGCTCGACATCGGCGTCATGATCGCATGGGCGCTGCCCGGCACAGTCGTGGCGATCAACCTGATCTCGGCGTTCAGCACCGGCAACTCGTTCAGCTTCGGGCAGGCGCTGATCGGCACCTTCTGGATCCTGCCGCTGGCGTACTTCGTGCGGTTCCTGCCGCTGGTGTTCCGGGCCAGCTCCGCGTCCCTGGCGCTGATCGACCCGTCGCTGGAGGAGGCCGCGCGCAACCTCGGCGCGTCGTGGTTCCGGGCCTTCCTCAACATCACGGTGCGGCTCATGCTGCCGGGGGTCATCGTCGGCGCGCTGCTGGCGTTCGTGCACGGTGTGGGCGAGTTCGTCGCATCGGTGCTCATCTACACCTCCTCGACCGTCCCTATCTCGGTGGCCATCAACAACCGCATGTACTCCTTCGAGATCGGCACGGCCGCCGCGTACGGCATGCTGCAGGTGGTGCTGATCTTCGTGGTGATGTGGTTCTCCAGCCGGCTGGAGAACGGCGGCGGCCGGGCCGCGGCACGACAGGCGGAACAATGGACGAACTGATCGAGGCCTGGCAGGCGGACGGCGGGCTCCTCCCGGTGAGCCGCCTGCCCGGGCACGAACTGGCGCGCGTCGCCGCGGCGGCCGACTTCGCGGTCCTGCCCGTCGGCGCCGTCGAATGGCACGGACCGCACCTGCCGCTCGGCACCGACCTGATCCTGGCCGACGGGTTCGCGAGCGAGGTCGCCGGCGCCGGGCTGCGGGCCGTGTCGTTCCCGGCCGTGCCGTACGCGGCGTGCCCGGGACAGACACGGCCGTGGCCCGGCACCATCGCCGTGCGGCCCGAGGTCGCCGTCGGATACCTGTGCGACGTGCTCGACGGCATCGTCGCCGCGGGCTTCCCGCGGGTGCTCGTGGTCAACGGGCACGACGCCAACATGTCCACGGCCCGGGCGGCGATGGAATGGGTGTCCGGCCGGCAGCGGGCGAGCCTGCTGCTGGTCAACTGGTTCCAGCTCGTCGACGCCCGCGAGACGACCGAGCTGTTCGGCGAGCTGCCCTCGCGCGGACACGGCGGCGCCTACGAGACGTCCGCCGTGCTCGGCTTCGACCCAGAGGCGGTGCACCCGGGGGCCGCGCCCGACCTGCCGCCCCGGCCGAAGCTGCCGACCGCCTTTCCGTACGTCCTGGTCGAGTCGCGACCCGAGCCGTGGCAGGGCTGGTCCGGCCACGTCTCGCTGGCCACCGAGGCGGCCGGCCGGCGGGTGCGCGAGACGGCCGCCGCCCGGCTCGGAGAAGTCGCGCGGGCCTGGGTCGCAGCGCCGCTGCCCGGCCCGCCCGGCGCCGATCCGGCACCACAACGACACGAGGGGAACGCATGACGCACCAGCCGTTGACCACCTACCAGCAGCACCACCTCCGCGTCGTCTTCGACCACCACGCCGCCTACCTCTACGGGCCGATGGTGAAGGCCAGCGAGGCGCACGTGGTGATGCTCGCCGAGCAGGGCCTCGTCCCCGCCGACGCGGCGGCGCAGATGCTGCGCGGGCTGGTCAAGCTCCGCGACGACCGGCCCGGGACGTTCGAGTACGACGGCTCGGTCGAGGACACGTACTTCACGCTGGAGAAGCGGCTCGCCGAGGCCTGCGGCATCCCGACCGGGCAGCTCAGCGTCCAGCTCGCCCGCAGCCGCAACGACCTGGACTCGGGCGTGTTCCGGATGGTCCTGCGCGACCAGCTGCTCGGTGTGATCGCCGCGCTCGGCGACGCGGGCGCCGTGCTGCTGGACCGCGCCGACCGGTACGCCGACGTGGTCGTGGTCGGATACACCCACCGCCGCCCCGCGCAGCCGACCACCATCGGGCACGTGCTCGCCGGATACGCCGAGGCCCTCACGGGCCAGGCCGCCGCCTACGCGAGCCTGCTCGCCGAGATGAACCGGTCGCCGCTCGGCTCCTGCGCCTTCGCGGGCACGGACCTGGCGATCGACCCCCACCGCGTGGCCGAGCTGCTCGGCTTCGACGAAGTGGTGGTCAACTCGTACGAGGCGGTCGCCGGCGCCGACCACCTCATGCGGACGGGCGCGCTCAACGCGCAGGCGACCGCCACCGGGGCGCGCGTGGCCCGCACGCTCATGGACTGGCTGACCTGGGAATGGGTGCGCACCCCCGAGGAGTTCACGCAGGGCAGCAGCATCATGCCGCAGAAGCGCAACCCGGTCGTGCTGGAGCACCTGGTCTCGATGGCCGGCGCGACGGCCGCCGACGCCGCGTCCGTGTTCAACAACGTCGGCGCGGCGTGGTGGGAGGACTCCAACAACGCCACCACCGACGTGCAGGTGCGGCTGTGGGAGAGCAACGACCGCGCGTACCGGTTCTTCGCCCTGCTCGGCGGCCTGTTCGAGCGGCTGGAGCCGCTGCGGCCGCCGAACGCCGAGACGATCGTCGCGACCGGCGCGACCACGACCGCCGCGGCCGACGCGCTGACCCGGCACGGCCTGCCGTTCCGCGCCGCCCACTCGGTCATCGGCCGCCTGGTCCGCTCCGGACCTCCCGCGACCTGGACCGACGACGGCATACGTGAGGCGGCGCGCGACGTCGCCGGGATCGACCCGCTCGGCGACGCCGCCGTGCAGGACCTCCGCGCCGCGGCCCTGCTGCCGGAGCTGGTGCTGCGCCGCGCCCAGTCCGACGGCCCGGGCGAGGCCGCCGTCCGGGCCCAGGTCGCCCGGCTCCGATCCCACCTGGACGCGACGCTCGCCGAGGTCGACGCGCTGCGGCACCGGCTGCGCGAGGCCGACACGAAGCTCGCGGCCGTGGTCGCGGAAAGGGCCGCACAGTGAACCTCGAAGCCCCCGCCGACCGGCGGCTGTTGGGCATCGACTTCGGCGGCACGAAGATGGCGATCGGGATCGGCGACGCCGACGGACGCCTGCTCGTCTCGGAGCGCCTGCCGACGCTGGCCGCCCGCGGCGCGCGGCAGGCCCTCGACCGCGCCCTCGACCTGGCACAGAAGCTCGTCACCGACACCGGCGGCACCCTGCACGCGGTCGGGATCGCCTCGCCCGGCGTGATCCGCGAGGACGGCATCGACCTCGCGCCGAACGTGCCCGGCTGGGAGCGCCTGCGCCTGGCCGAGGCCGTCCGCGACCACCTGGGCGTCACCCGCGTCAGCGTCGCCAACGACCTCAACGCCGCGGCCCTCGCCGAACTGCACCGGGGAGCGCTGCGGGACGCCGACCCCGGCCTCGTCATCGGCCTGGGCACGGGCGTCGCCACGGCCATCACGGTCAACGGCGCCGTCGTGCCCGGATACCGTGGCGCGGCCGGCGAGATCGCGTACGCCGTCACCGGCCCGGACTGGCCCGCGTCGCCCGAGCCGCTGCTCGAGACCGACTTCTCCGGCCGGGCCCTCGACGAGCTGGCGGACCGGCTCGCCCTGCCCGACGGCGCGGCCGGCCTCTGCGCGGCCGCGTCCCGGCCCGGCGTGGTCCGCGACGCGCTGGTCTCCCGCGTCGACGAGCTGGCCCGCCACGTCGTCACGTGCTGCCTGCTGCTCGACCCGCAGCGCCTCGTGCTCGTCGGCGGCGTCGCCCGCGACGACCTGGTGCGCGAGCTGCTGACCGACAGGCTCTCCCACGCGCTGCCGTACCCACCCGAGGTGGTCCTGTCCGACTTCGCCCAGGACGCCGCGCTGCTCGGCTCGATCACGCTCGCGGCACAGGCCTGACCTTCCCCCACCCGCAGGACCGCCCCGGACCATCCCAACCCCCGGGGCGGTCCCGCGGCCCCAGTTTTGTTGTCGGGGTCGTCACCGCCACCTAGGGTGGACGTCGGCTCGGGGAGGGGCGAGACGTGACCACTCCACCGGCATCGTGGCCCAACCCACGTTCGTCCCCGTTGCCGGCAAGGCCGCTGTTGCAGGTGCCGCGACCGGCTCGGCCACCACGGCTGGTGTGGCCGCGGCCGGCGCCGGAGCGTTGACCGTGGCCGCGCCGCTCGTGCTGATGGCCGTCGCGGTCGGCGTCAGCGCCTACGCTGATCACCAACGCCGGCAGGCGATCGAGCGGATCACCGACCTCCTGGAGCAGCTGCACGAGGACAACCTCGAGAGGGAACGCAGCGAGTTGGACGGTTGTCGTGACGCGATCGACAAGGCGACGTCGGTTCTGCTCGACCAGGGCAGGATCGGCCTGTCGTTAGGACTGGATTCCGCGTCGTACGCGATCAGCACAGCGATCGAACGAACCAGGCGCCGGCTCATGAAATGGCAGGATGCCCTAGCCGCGCTGCCCGGTGGCCCGGTCGAGATCGGTGCGTTGACGAAATCGTTCCCCGGTGTCGACGAGGAGGGCGGCGAATTCCGCGCGCACCTGGAGCTTGCCCGGCTCGTCATCGCTCTCAAACGCCGGGTGCTCGTGCTGCAAGCAGTTGAACACGCTCAGCTGGTGGGCGCGGACAATCCGTTCAAGAGTTTCATCGGGACATTGCAGGACGACGAGCGCCGAGTCGACGAGTTGGAGTCAGGCATCGACTCGGTCCTGCTTCGGCTGTCGACGCTCGAGTTGAAGCGTTACGGCGGTTTCCGGAGCATCATGTTCACGCCGGGCGAGGTCGACGACCTGCTCAAAGCCGCATATCGCCTTCGCGGCCTGGGCGATGGCCTCAAGGTGGGAACCCACCAGGCCGACGTCGCGATCGAGATCGAACGAAGCGGCGACGGATCGCTCGTGGTGTTTCCCGCAGTCGCTGCCTAGCCTCGGCTCTTTCCGTGACCGGTGGGAGCCCGGTCACGGCCTCCGATCCAGCCCCGGCCGCCACGGTCTACGCCCCGCGGCGCCGCCACCTGGTGTCCACGCCGCGGAGCTTTGGCGCCTGGACCGCGACCAACACCGACGCCAGCCACTGCTTCCGGCAACGTCCTCAGCCTGGCGCGAGCCGAGAGCCTTGCGCGAGCCGGAAGGTCAGGTCTTGCCGTCCTGTTCCTGGGCGGCCTGCAGGGTGGAGGAGTGGGGGACCCAGTCGGCGAGGTGGACGGGGTGGCCGAGGGTGCGGAGTTTGGCGATGACCTCGGGGTCGTCGTCCACGACGACGGCGATCTGGGACTCGCGGGCCAGGAGGGACAGCTGGGCGGCCTTGAAGTCCTTCGCGGGGCGGCGGTCGCGGGCGGGGCGCATGAAGAGCAGGTCGGCGGGGAGGCCGGCTTGGCGGAGCCAGGCGTCGGTCACCGGGCGCAGGTGCTCGGGGCGGCCGGTGAGCCAGACGAGGACGTGATCGGCGGCGTGCCGCAGGGCCAGCGCGACGCCCTCGGGGAGGACCGGGTCGCGGTCGGCGGCGGCGAAGAAGCGGGCCCAGTCCTTCGGGCGCCTGTCGAGGTGGCGGAGGCGGTGCCGGACGTCGGCGACCACTCCGTCGATGTCGAACACGGCGATGGCCGCGTCCCGCTGCGCTGGCGTGTCCACCGGGTCATCATGCCCGGCCGGGTGGGACGGCGTCACTTCAGAAACGGGAGACAACAGGAATTTCTGGAATGCCGGTTTCACCCCTGAGGAAGTATGCCAAGCGGACGTTTCCCCAGCTCAACGGGCGTAGTCTTCGGACCGGGCGAGGTAGGCCGCGGCAGAGCGGCCAGCAGGGGACACGGCCCAGCGTGGCGACGGCCCCACCGCGCCGATCGAAGGAGGTGTCCGCTTGATGCGGATCATGTTGGCCGGCCTCCGGGTCGCCCGAGTGGAAGCCTACGACCATGTGGCCGCCTGAGGCCGAGCGGTTCGCGGACCGGACGGCCGCGGGTCGCTTGCTCGGCACCGCCGTCGCCGCGCATCTGCGGCAGCTCGACATGACGCAGGCCCCGCTGGTGCTCGCGCTCCCCCGGGGCGGAGTCCCCGTCGGGTACGCGGTGGCGGAGACCGTCCACGCCGACTTCGACCTCATGGTCGCCCGGAAGATCGGGCTGCCGTGGCAGTCGGACCACGGGGTGGGCGCGATCGCCGAGAACGGGCCACCGGTGTTCGACCGCGGCGCGCTCGCGTGCGCCGGCCTGACCGTCAGCGACCTCGCGCCCGCGGTACAGCGGGAGCGGGTGGAGCTGCGGCGCCGGCAGGAGCGCTACCGCGGCTCGCGGCCCGCGGCGGAGGTGACCGGACGCGTGGTCATCCTCGTCGACGACGGGCTCGCGACCGGGGTCACCGCACGTGCGGCGGTCCGGGCGCTGCAGACCCAGAAGCCGGCGCACATCGTGTTCGCGGCGCCGGTGTGCGCCGCGGAGTCGGTCGACCTGCTCGCCGGTGACGTCGACGCGGTCATCGACATCCACTCCCCCCGGGAGTTCCACGCTCTCGGCCTGTACTACACCGACTTCACCCCGGTCGCCGACACGGACGTCGCCGACATCTGCGCGATGGCGTGGGGCGCCGTGAAGGTTCCCACGCCGGTCTGAAGGGCAACTCCCTGATACAACCAGTTCGCCGGAACGATGCGAGGACGCTCTATCCGCCGCCAGTGGGGTTTAACCCACCGGGGGCGGGTAGAGCGTCACCCCATGAGGGCGAGTCTTGCGGCAACCGTCGAGGTCCGCGGCGATGCGACCGTGGTGCACGTCGCCGGGAGCCTGGGCGTGAACACCGCGCCGGTGCTGCGCACCACCGTCCTGGAGTGCCTCGCCACGGAGCCCGCGCTCATCGTGCTCGACGTCGCTGAGCTGCGGACCCATGAGGACGTGGCGCTGACCGTGCTCCCCGCCCTCGCCCAGCACGCCGCGGCCTGGCCCGGCAGCGCGGTCAGCATGGCGGCCGCCCCCGCGCCGCTGCGGCACGCGCTGGACCGGATGGCGGTCGCGCGGCAGATCCCCCTCTTCGCGACCACCGACGCGGCGATCGCGCACGGCTGCGCCGGGGCGCCCGGCGGCGAGCCGCCCATGATGCGCGTCCGGCTCCAGCCGATGCTCGACGCGACCGCCGCGGCGCGGCACCTGGTGGACCGGGCCTGCCGGCTGTGGGGGGTGGCCCGGCTCGCCGACCTCGCCGAGCTCATCATCACCGAGCTGGTCAGCAACGGGGTGCGGCACGCGGGCACCGAGCTGGAGGTCCGCGTCAGCCTGCGCCGCCACCAGCTGCACCTGTCGGTGCGCGACGGCAGCCACGCCCTGCCCGTCCGCGGCTCGTCCGACGACACCCTCGCCGAGGGGGGCCGCGGGCTGCTCGTGGTCGAGGCGCTCACCCAGCGCTGGGGTTGCACCCCCGTCCCCGACGGCAAGGTCGTCTGGGCGTCGCTGCGGGCGTAAATCCCGCGGCCACAAAGACAAAGGCGACCTCGCGCGCGCAGGAAAGGTCACCCACGACCTCACCCTTTCACATATTCATTGGCAATTCCCCCGTGCGTACAGTGACCGGGAAAGCAATTCCGCCCGGTTCCACGACCGCACGCTCAACCGCGAATCGCTTGCTGCGCAACGCGATGGGATAGGGGGGAGTCTCCACCATGGAGACAATGCCCATATATGAAGACCGATTTGAATCGGCACTTTCACTGGAATCCTGGCGCGAAGGAGACGAGGAGATCCTGCGCCCCTCGGGAGTGCTCGACCACGCGGCGAGCCTCGACCTGCGAATCCAGCTCAACCAGCGGCTCGACGCCGGACGGGTGCACCTGACCGTCGATCTCTCGCGGCTGCGGCTGCTGGACTGCGCCGCCGCCGACACGCTGCTGCGCGCGCAGCTGGAGGCCCAGGAGCGCGGCGGCGGCCTGCGGACCCCCGGCGCGTCGGACCTGGTGCTGGACGTCCTGGAGATCATCGGGGCGGCGAAACGCCTGCGTGCGTACGACGACCCACCGGTCGGCGCCCCACCACCAGTACACGACGAGGAAGAGCCGCAGAGCCAGTGGACGACCGTCAATGAGCTGCTGCGCCAGGCGGCCACGATGGACGTCAAGGACGCCAGGCGCGGCGCGCTGCGGCAGCGGGCCATCGAGCACAGCCTGCCGCTCGCCGACCGGCTGGCCCGCCGGTTCCACGGGATGGGTGAGTCGCCCGCCGACCTCAGCCAGGTCGCCGCGCTCGGGCTGATGAAGGCGATCGACGGCTTCGACCCCGACTACGGCACCGACTTCGGCGGCTACGCGACGCCGACGATCGTCGGGGAGCTGAAGCGGTACTTCCGCGACAAGGGCTGGGGGGTGCACGTGCCCCGGCGGCTCCAGGAGCTGCGGATCGAGATCAACCGGGTGCGGGACACGCTCGGGCAGCGGCTGGGGCGCTCGCCCACGCCGCGGGACGTCGCCGACCACCTCGGTGTCGCCGAGGACCAGATCCTGGAGGCCCTGGTGGCCTCTTCGGCATACCGGCCGGTGTCGCTGTTCGCGCCGCTCGGCGGGGACGACGACGCGGGCACGCTCGCCGACGTGCTCGGCGACGACGACCACGACATCGACGGCGTCGAGTTCCGCCAGGCGGTGAAGCCGCTGATCGCCCGCCTGCCGGAGCGGGAGCGGCGGATCCTGTCGCTGCGCTTCTACGGCAACCGTACCCAGGCGCAGATCGCCGCCGACCTCGGCATCTCGCAGATGCACGTGTCGCGGTTGCTGTCTCGGACCCTGGAAGGATTACGCCGGGCGCTGCTGGACGGTTGAGATCTCGACGCGCCGGGTAGGAGGCGGCGTGTCTGAAGGGGGAATTGTGACGGAGCTCCACACGGTGGAGATCGCCGCCGTCCTGCGCCAGCTCACCGCGCGCCTGATCGCCAGCGACGACCTCGACGAGGCCCTGGAGGACCTCGTCGAGACCGCTGCCGACCTGGTGGACGGGGCGTCGTGGTGCGCGGTCACGCTGGTGCGGGCAGGGGGGCCGTCGACCGCCGCGGCGTCGCCGGAGCTGCCTGCCGAGCTCCACGACAGCCAGTACCACAGCGGCACCGGCCCGTCGATGGAGGCGATCCGCACCCGTGACCTCATCGTCAGCGCCGACCTGTCGTCGGACGATCGCTGGCCGGGGTGGCGCGAGCACGCGCTCTCGGCCGGCGTGCACGGTGTGCTGACCGTCCCTGTCGACATCGACGAGCAGGTCATCGGGGCCTTGACGGTGTACGCGGCCCAGCCCGGCCGCTTCACCCCCGACGCGGGGCTGACGGCGATGCTCATCGCCGAGCACGCCGGCCTCCTGCTCGCCGCGGTCCTCGACCGGAGCCGGCAGGCCGACCTGCACGCCGAGCTGACCGAGGCCCTGGCCGACGGCGAGACCGTCAACCGGGCCATCGGGATCATGATGGTGCAGCGGGCCTGCTCTTCGGAGGCGGCCCTGGAGGTGCTGCACGGCACCGCGAGCCGGCTCGGGCTGCCGCTCGCCACGGTCGCGCAGCGCCTGGTCGAGACGGTCGAGCGCCGCGCGACGGTGGCCTGAACCGGGTGAACATACGGCCGCACCGGCCCGCCATCCTTGGCGACACCGGTGCGGCCGAGCCCGTGCTGGTTCAGACGGTGAGGGTCCAGCTGTTCAGGTAGCCGGTGTTGCCCTTGTACGAGTCGCGCACCCGCAGCTTCCAGGTGCCGTTCTTCAGGCGGCTCGACAGGTTCACGGTGTAGGCGGCGTCGAGGTTCTTCGCCTTGTCCTTCGAGTTCGCGGCCTTGAGGCGCTTGACCGAGCCGTTCGGCGCGATCAGCTCGACCACCAGGTCGCCGCGCTTGGCGTGCACGACGTGCACCTCGACGCGGGCCTTCGCCGACGCCTTGCCGGCGCAGCCGCTGACCACGACGGCGGTGGTGACGGTCCCGCGGTCGCGGATCGTCACGTCGGCCGCGTTGGTCCGCACGTTGCACGGCGCGACCGGGGCGGGCGCGGCGACCACCGCGACCGGGGGCTGGGTCACGGGCTGCTGGGTGACGGGGGCCGGACCGGCCACGGCCGGCGCCTGCAGCAGCCGGTTCGGCGAGCCGGTGCCCGGGTTGCCGACGACGTTCGCCACCGACGAGGCCAGCAGCGCGCTCTGCACCTGCGCCGGGGTCGCCGACGGGAACGCCGACAGGTACAGCGCCGCGGCGCCGGTCACGTGCGGCGACGCCATCGAGGTGCCACTCATGATCGCGGAGCCGGCGTCGCCGCTGTTGCTGGCCGAGGTGATCGCGACGCCGGGCGCGAACAGGTCGACACAGGCGCCGTAGTTGGAGAACGAGGCCCGGTTGTCGCTCGAGTCGGTCGCGCCGACCGTGATCGCCTCGCCGGTGCGGGCGGGGGAGACACCGCAGGCGTCGACGTTCTCGTTGCCGGCGGCGAGCACGTACGTGACGCCGGAGGCGATCGAGTTGCGCACCGCCTGGTCGAGCGCGGGGCTGGTGGAGCCGCCGAGGCTCATGTTGACGACCGCGGGCTTCTGCGCGTTGGCGGTCACCCAGTCGATCCCGGCGATGATCCCGGAGTAGCTGCCGGAGCCGTTGCAGTCCAGGACCCGGACGCTGACGATGTTCACGGCCTTCGCGACGCCGTAGGTGCTGCCGCCGACCGTGCCCGCGACGTGGGTGCCGTGGCCGTGGCAGTCGCTCGCGTCGGTGTCGTTGTCGACGAAGTCGTAGCCGGAGCGGGCCCGGCCACCGAACTCGCCGTGCGTCAGGCGGACGCCGGTGTCCAGCACGTACGCGGTGACGTCGGCGGCGCTGCCCTGGTAGGTGTAGGTGCCGTCGAGCGGGCGGTTCGCCTGGTCGATGCGGTCCAGCCCCCACGGCGCGCCGGCCTGGCTGCCTTCCAGCGAGACGGTGCGGTCCTGCTGCACGTACTCGACGAGCGGGTTGGCGGCGAGCCGCTTGGCGCCGCGCTCCGTCAGCTGCGCCGAGAACCCCTTCAGCGTGCTGCCGAAGGAGCGCTTGACCTGCCCGCCGAAGCGGTCGGCGAGCCGGCTGGCACTGCTGGCCGTGTCGCTCGCCGCGACCGTGTCCTTGAGGACGACGATGTACCGGTCGCGGATCGCCCCCGGCTTGCCGGCGTCGCGGATCTGCCCCTCGGCCGGGGCGGCCAGCGCCGGCGTGCCGGCGGCCACGACACCGGCGACTGCGGCAGCGGCGACGAAGGTGGCGCGCAGGGTGCTTCGCATCTGGCAGGACCCTCCCGAACTGGTGACGTGCTTGCTTCACCAAGGTTCGGGAGCGGCCGGTGCGGCACCGGTTCGCCGCGGGTTGCCGTGCGGTTGCTCAGTGCGAGAGGCCGTTGATGGTGGCCAGGAGGCTGTGGAGGGGACGGCCGTGGGTGAGCTTCGTGTCGGCCAGGGACAGTCCGTGCACCGACGTGGCGTGCGGCGCGTTGGCGCTGTAGAACACCACGGGCAGGTCCGCGGTCGCCTGGTGGCCGCGGAACAGGTCGAGCAGCTCGTCGCCGTCGACCCGCGGCAGGTGCAGGTCGAGCACGGCAACGTCGAAGTGCGGCTGGTCCGCCGCGACGTCGAGCGCCTCCTGCGGGGTGGCGGCGGTGATCACGTGGTGACCCCCGATCTGCAACCGGATCGCGGTGGTCTCGCGGATGTCCACGTCGTCGTCGACGAGCAGCACTCGTGCCATGGCAGCAGGGTTCCCTTCCCGGCGGATCACAACCGTCCCATCGGTTGCCTCATCGGTCAGGGGACCCCGCCACGTGAACCAACTCGCGTCAGGAGCTCGACCGGCGGCGGCGCATCACGATCACGATCACCACGATGGCGATGATCACCACGACGCCGCAGCAGCAGGCGCCGATGAGGCCGCCGCTGGTCTTCACCTTCGGCTTCTTCTTCGCCAGCTCGCCGGTGACTTCAAGCACCGACGGGTGGAGGTAGCTGACGACGTACGCGAACAGAGCGGTCATCCCGTCAAGGTAACCGGTTCTGTCACGCTCGAACCCAAGCCGTCGTGTCGGGTGGCAGACTCCCGTCCGCGGCCAGATCGCCGCTGGCGAGCAGGACCTCACCCGGCGGCAGCGGGGCGGGCACCTGTCCGAAGTTCGTGATCACCCGGATCCCGCCGTTGCGGAAGTCGACCAGGTCGTCGGCCGTGTTCCACTCGAGGACGCCGCGGCCCAGCTCGTACGAGCGACGCAACCGCAACGCCTCGGTGTAGAGCGACAGGGTCCAGCCCGGCACGCCGCGCTGGGCGTCGGCGGCGAAGCGGCCCCAGTCGGCGGGCTGCGGCAGCCACGACGCGGCGGTCGGCCCGAAGCCGAACGACGGCGCGTCCGCCTCCCACGGCACCGGCACCCGGCAGCCGTCGCGGCCCCGGACCTCGTGCCTGGAGCGGAACCAGGTCGGGTCCTGCCGCTCGTCGTCGGGCAGCGTCGTGTGCTCCGGCAGGCCGAGCTCCTCGCCCTGGTACACGTAGGCGGAGCCGGGCAGCGACAGCATCAGCATCGTGGCGGCGCGGGCCCGGCGCAGGCCGAGCGCCTCGTCGGGCTGCGGGTCGCCGACGCCGATGCCGCCCTGCGTGCTGTACCCCGGCTCGAAGCCGAGGCGGGACGCGTGCCGCACCACGTCGTGGTTGGACAGCACCCAGGTGCACACGGCGCCGACGGGGGCGACGCCCGCGATCGACTCGGTGATCGCGGCGCGCTGGTCGGCGGCGGTCCACGGGGCCATCAGGTAGTTGAAGTTGAACGCCTGGTGCATCTCGTCGGGGCGGATGTAGCGGGCCATCCGCTCCGCCGGCGACACCCATGCCTCGCCGACCATGATCCGGTCGCCGTCGTAGGAGTCCAGGACCCGCCGCCACTCACGGTAGATGTCGTGGACGCCGTCCTGGTCCCACATCGGCGGGGTGCGGTGCTCGGCGCCCGGGCTGGTGATCGGCACCTGCGCCTCGGTCCAGTCGGGCAGGCCGCTCTCCTTGATCAGCCCGTGCGCGACGTCGACGCGGAAGCCGTCGACGCCCCGGTCGAGCCAGAACCGCAGCACGTCGACGAACATCTGCCGGACCTCGGGCAGGTCCCAGTTGAGGTCGGGCTGGCTGGTGTCGAACAGGTGCAGGTACCACTCGCCGTCGGGGACGCGGGTCCAGGCGGGGCCGCCGAAGACGCTCTGCCAGCCGTTGGGCGGCAGCTCGCCGTCGGGGCCCAGGCCCTTGCGGAAGTGGTACCGCTCCCTCGCCTGGCTTCCCGGGCCCGCGGCGAGGGCCTCCTTGAACCACACGTGCTCGCTGGAGGTGTGGTTGGGCACCAGGTCGACGACGACCCGCAGGTTGCGGGCCTTCGCCGCGACGACCAGCGCGTCGAAGTCCGCCAGGGTGCCGAACCGGGGGTCGACGTCGCGGTAGTCGGCGACGTCATACCCCGCGTCGTGCTGCGGCGAGGGGTAGAACGGCGACATCCACAGCGCGTCGACACCCAGCTCGGCGAGGTGGTCGAGGCGCGACGTGATGCCGCGGAGGTCCCCCATACCGTCGCCGTCCGCGTCCGCGAACGAGCGTGGGTAGACCTGATAGATCACGGCATCGCGCCACCAGACCAGCGAACTCACCCCTTGACTCCTCCGGCCAGCAGGCCGCGTACGAAATATCTCTGCAGCGACAGGAACACGATGATCGGGATGACCATCGAGACGAACGCCCCGGAGGTCAGCCGCTGCCAGTCGTTGCCCCGGGTGCCGGCCAGCTCGGCGAGCCGCACCGTCAGCGGACGGGTGTCCGGCCCGGACGTGAACACCAGACCCACCAGTAGATCATTCCAGATCCACAGGAACTGGAAGATCGTGAGGGAGGCGAGCGCCGGCGTGATGAGCGGCAGCACGACGCGCCGGAACGTCATCGCCGGGCCGGCACCGTCGACCCTGGCCGCCTCGAACAGGTCCTTCGGCAGCTCCGACATGAAGTTGTGCAGCAGGAACACGCCGAGCGGCAGGCCGAAGCAGGTGTGCGCGAACCACACGGCGAAGAAGCCGCCGCCCCACTTGGTGTAGTCGCCCAGCAGCTGCAGCAGCGGGATGAGCGCCATCTGCAGCGGCACGATCTGCAGCGTGAACACGCCGACGAAGATCCAGTCCCGGCCGCGGAAGTTGAGCCAGGACAGTGCGTAGGCGGCCATCGCCGCCAGGCTGACCGAGAACACCACGGCCGGCACGGTGATGACCAGCGAGTTGATGAAGTAGCTGGCCAGCCGGCCGGAGCTCGCCGAGGTGCCGAAGACGACCTCGTTGTAGTTCTCCAGGGTCAGGCTGGGGTTGCTGAAGAACTTCCACCAGCCCGTGGTCTTGATGTCCTCCTCGGGCCGCAGCGACGAGACGAACAGCCCGAACGTCGGGATCGTCCAGACGATCGCGATCACGATCGCCACGGCGCTGGCCACGCGGGAGGTCAGCTTGCGGCGGACCCGGGCGGCCATCGTGTCCTCGCCGCCGTGCCCGCTCTTGTACAGCGGGCCGGCCTCGGCCTTCCTCAGGTTCGCGGCCTGGTTCGTGGCTTTGTTCTTGTCCTCGTTCTTGTCGAGGGAAACGTCGCTCATCGGATCTCCGCTCGCTTCCGCAGCTGCCGGACCTGGTAGGCGACGACCGGCACGACGAGCAGGAACAGCACGACGGCGAGCGCGGCACCGCGCCCCTCACCGCTGGGGTCGTCACTGAGCCGGAAGGCCTGGTTGTACATCTCGAAGGCGAGCACGCTGCTCTTGAAGTTGCCGTTGGTCGACGTCCGGACGATGTCGAAGACCTTCAGCGTGGCGATGGTGATGGTGATGGTGACCACCACGACCGCCGGCCGGATGCTCGGCATCGTGACCTTCCAGAACATCTGCCACGGGTTGGCGCCGTCGAGCTTGGCCGCCTCGACGATCTCGGCCGGGATCGCCTTGATCGCGGCGGACAGGATGACCATCGCGAAGCCCGCCTGGATCCAGATCATCATGACGATCATGTAGAACGTGTTGCTCGGCGAGCTGGTGAGGAACTGCTGGGGTTCCATGCCGAACCACACGAGGATCTGGTTCAGCAGGCCGATCTGCTCCTGGTCCGCCTCGCGGAACGCGTAGATGAACTTCCAGATGATCGTGGCGCCGACGAGCGAGATCGCCATCGGCATGAAGATGAGCGACTTGGCGATGCCCTCGCCGCGGGCCTTGTCGACCAGCACGGCGTAGATCAGGCCGAACGCGGTCGCGAGCAGCGGCACGCACACCACCCAGAACAGGGTGTTGCGCAGCATGATCAGTGTGTCGTCGTTGGTGACGATCCAGCTGTAGTTGTCCAGCCCCACGAACGAGCCGCGGGAGTTGTTGTAGAACGACAGCGTGACCGTGCGGACCAGCGGGTAGAGCAGCCCGACACCGAGCAGGACGAGCGCCGGGCCGAGGAAGCCCAGCATCTGCAGCCGTTCCTTGCCCTTCCCCCATCTGGGCAGGATGTCGAGCACGAACAGCAGTCCGCCGACCACGGCGATGAAGGCGCCGATGAACAGCAGAGCCGGCCAGATCTTGGCGATGTCTTCGGAGAAGTCATATTCCATGGGGGTGTCCTCCGACCGGCCGGCACCGGCGCCGCTGCGCTGGCTTCCGCCTACGCCTGCGAGCGCCGGTGCCGGACCTCAGTTCACTACTTGGGCCAGGTGCTTTCGATGTAGTCCAGCGTCGCCTTGGTGTCCTTGGTGCCGTTGATCCAGTCGGTCATGCCGGTCCAGAAGGACTTCGAGCCGACCGCGGCGGGCATCAGGTCCGAGCCGTCGAACCGGGCCACGGTGGCCGGGTCCTGCAGGATCTTCACCGACAGCTGGTCGATCGTGCCCTTGACCAGGCTGACGTCCAGGTTCTTGTTGGCCGAGATCCAGTCACCGAGCTTGGCCTTGCTGTTGGCCCACTCGGCGGAGGCGAGGTAGGTCTGCACCTTGACGACCTCGTCGCGGTCGGAGAACGCGGAGACGAACTCGCCGGCGACCAGGACGGGCTTGCCCTTGGAGGGGTCCACGGCCGGGAAGTAGAAGGCGAAGACGTCGCCGTCCTCGGCCACGTTCGTGCCCTTCGCCCACTGGTTGGAGTAGAAGTTGGCCTGGCGGTGCAGACCGCACTTCTTGTCCTTGACCGGCAGGCCACCCTCCTGGAACGAGGTGGTCACGATGGTCTTCGGGTTGCCCACGTACTTGGGGTTCTTCAGGATCGACGCGGTCCGCTCGGCGGCCGAGACGATGCGCGGGTCGTTGAACGGGATCGTGTGGTTGACCCACTGGTCGTACACGTCCGGACCCTGGTCGCGCAGGACGATGTCCTCGATCCAGTCGGTGGCCGGCCAGCCGGTCGCGTCACCGGACTCGATGCCCGCGCACCACGCCTTGATGCCGGTCGCAGCGATGTCGTCGGAGAGCTTGATCATCTCATCCCACGTGGTGGGGATCTTGTAGCCCTTCTCCTTGAACAGCTGCGGCGAGTACCACACCAGCGACTTCACGTTCGCGCCCAGCGGCACGCCGTAGACCTTGCCGTTGACGGTGGCGTACTTGGCCCAGTCCTTCGACCAGTTCTTGTCGAGGTTGGCCTTCACCGGCGCGGGCAGCTCCTTGAGCTGGTTCTTCGTCGCGAACGAGGCCAGCAGGCCCGGCTGCGGGAAGACCGCGATGTCCGGCGGCTGACCTCCGTCGGCGCGCACCTTGATCTGGGTCTCGAACTCGCCGGACCCCTCGTAGTCGATCTTGATGTTGGTGCACTCTTCGAACTGCTTCCACGAATCCGTCAGCTTGGTGGCCTCGGCGTCGCGGATCGTCGCATAGATCGAGACGGTCTTCTTCTTGTCGACCTTGTATTGCGCGTAGGGCGCGCACTCGGGCTTGTCGGCGTTGGATGTGCCGGTGTCGCCGGCATCGTCGCCGCAAGCGGCGGCGATGAGTGCCAGCGCGGCCACACCGGCGAGCGCGAACGCCCGACGCCGCCTCGAAAGGACAGCCATGGTTAGCCTCCTTTGGCTAGACCCGGTCCGGGCGAACAGCTCCGCCCACGTACCGGTGTGCTGTGTCCCTCGGATGTAAGCGTTTGCAAGGTCGGTTTGTCGAGCCCTTCGGGACTATTGATCGATAACGAGTTAGCAACACGGTGGACACATTGCCTTTGCCGTCAGTGTTGCTAGCCTCCCCGTGTGGCCGACGTTCCCGTGCCCGTGAGCATGGAGGACGTGGCCCGGCTGGCCGGGGTCTCCACCGCCACCGTGTCACGCACCCTCCGAGGGCTGCCCAACGTCTCCGACGAGACGCGCGACCGCGTGCTGCACGCCGCGGCGTCGCTGTCGTACGTCGTCTCACCGATCGCCTCCCGCCTCGCCAGCGGCCGCACCCACACCGTCGGGGTGATCGTCCCGTACGCCGCCCGCTGGTTCTTCGGGCAGATCGTCGCCGGCGCCGAGTCCGTGCTGCGCGAGCACGACCTCGACCTGCTGCTGTACAACCTGGGCGACGCCGCGGCCAGGCAACGCTTCTTCGGCCAGCTCCCGCTGCGCCGCCGCGTCGACGCCGTCCTCGTGGTCGCCATGCAGTTCAGCGACCCCGAGATCGCCGACCTGCGCAGCCTCGGCGTCCCGATCGTCGCCGTCGGCCACGACGTGCCCGGCGCCGGCTGCGTCCGTATCGACGACGTCGCCGCCGCCTCCTCCGCCGTCCAGCACCTCCTCGGCCTCGGCCACCGCCGCATCGGCATGATCTCCACCTACGCCGACCAGGCGATGTTCCTTCCCGTCGCGCACGAGCGCCGCCGCGCCTACCTCGACACCCTCACCGCCGCCGGCCTGCCCTTCTGCGAAGAGCTCGTCATGTCCGTCCCGCATGGCCTCGACGGCGGCGAACAGGCCATGCGCCGCCTCCTCGCCCTCCCCGACCCACCCACCGCCGTCTTCGCCGAGTCGGACGAACTGGCCTTCGGCGCCCTCTCGGCCCTGCGCCGCACCGGCCGCCACGTCTCGGTCATCGGCTTCGACGACCACGAGCTGAGCGCCCTCCTCGACCTCACCACCGTCCGCCAGCGCGTCTTCGAGCAGGGCGTCCTCGCCGCCGGCATGCTCCGCCGCGCCATGACCGTCAGTGACTGGACCCCCGAAGAGCTCCTCATGCCCACCACCCTCGTCCTACGGGCCTCGACCTGGCCCGTTGCGGTTAGGACTGCACGGACCGGGTAGCTCGCGGGCCGTTGGATTTCCTTCGGGAGTACCTCAGGGGGTTAGTGACATGACCGAGATGCCGGTTACCTGGGAGCAGCCGGACGACGAGCTCGAGGACCTGATCGGCCCCGACACCGACCTGTTGGAACAGGAGCCGGAGCAACCTACACCGACGGACTTCTTCTGGGAGGACGACGAGGAGTAACGCAGCGCACAGGCCGGACGGGGGTATCTCGTTTTTGGGGCGCGCGAAGGGCGTGCTAGAGTTTCCTCCGTTCAGCCAGGCGCCGCTAGCTCAACTGGCAGAGCAGCAGACTCTTAATCTGCGGGTTGTAGGTTCAAGTCCTACGCGGCGTACAGCACCAAAGGCCCAGGCCACGGCACTCCTGCCGGACCTGGGCCCTTCGCATTGCCGAGCCGTGCCGCCACCGGCCCGGCGGCCACCAGGCCCTGCCGCCGCAGCGCGCGAACCGGGCCGCGAAGGCCCCGGCGCCTGGACGCCGGCCGGCGTGATCCCGACTCCAGGGTGTGACCGCCCTGCGACGCGCCCGAGCCTCCGCCGGCGAATTCAGGTAAGGCTGTGCGGCCTTCAGCACGAAGCCGGCCACGACGGTCGTGGCCAGTTTCTGTCCACAGTAGACGCCACAGCTCAGGGGGCCGGGGTGAGCTGGGTGGTCAGCAGCGTCTGGAGGGCGGGGGCGGGCATGGGGCGGGCGAAGAGGAAGCCCTGGGCGTAGCCGCAGTCGAGCTCGCGGAGCGCGGCGGCCTGCTCGTCGGTCTCGACGCCCTCGGCGACGGGCTGGAGGTACAGGCTGCGGGCCAGCTCGACCACGGCGCGGAAGAGGGCCTTCTCCTGGCGGTCGGCGACGCAGGAGACGAAGGCGCGGTCGATCTTCAGGACGTCGATGGGGAGGGTGCGCAGGTAGGCCAGGGAGGAGTAGCCGGTGCCGAAGTCGTCGATGGCGATGCGGATGCCGTGGGCGCGGAGGCGGGCGAGGCGGCGGCTGACGGCCTCGGTCTCCTCGACGGTGGCGGTGACCAGGACGGTCTCGGTGATCTCCAGGACCAGGGCGGCGCCGGGCAGGCCGGTGCGCTTGAGGGTGGCGAGGACGTCGTCGGCGAAGGAGGGGGCGCGCAGCTGGCGGCCGGAGACGTTGACGGTGACGGAGATGCCGTGCGTGGCGTGCCAGGCGCGGGCGTCGGTGCAGGCGCGCTCCAGGACCCAGGCGCCGAGCCGGCCGATCAGCCCGGTCTCCTCGGCGACGGGCACGAACCGGGCCGGCGAGACGGCCGTGCCGTCGGGGGTGGTGAAGCGCAGGAGGGCCTCGACGGCGGCGACCCGGCCGGTGTGGATGTCGACGACAGGTTGGTAGTGCACGGCGAAGCCCCCTGTGCCGGCGACTGTGCCGTCGACCGCGGCGCGGAGCTGGTCGGCGAGGGCGGCATGCGCGAGGTGGGCGGCGCGCAGCTTCGGGTCGTAGCGCTCGGCACGGTTGCGGCCGGCGTCCTTCGCGGCGTAGAGGGCCAGGTCGGCGTTCTGCAGTGCCTCGCCGGTGCTGGCGGGGGAGCCGGAGTAGACGCCGACGCTGGCGGTGAGACGCAGCTCGCGGCCGTCGACGAGGTACGGGCACGCGAGGTCGGCGACGCACCGGGCGGCGAGGTCGTCGAGGCCGGCCAGGTCGGGGGAGACGACCGCGAACTCGTCGCCGCCGAGCCGGGCGAGCAGGTCGCCGGGGCCGGCGAGGGCGCGCAGCCGGGCGGTCGCCTGCAGCAGCAGCTCGTCGCCGGCTGGGTGGCCGAGGGTGTCGTTGACGTCCTTGAAGCCGTCGAGGTCGACGATGAGCAGCCCGATGCCGGCCCCGGCGGCGATGCCGGCCTGGAGCCGGGTGCGGAACTCCTCCCGGTTGGCCAGCCCGGTCAGCACGTCGTGCTGGGCGCGGAACGCCAGCTCCCGCTGCAGGGAGGTGCGCTCCCGCAGCGCCCGGCCGAGGCGCAGCACCATCAGCACCATGAGCACCGCGGTGAGCGCGGCCGGGACGAGGGCGTGCGACCACGAGCCGGCGCCGCGGTGCAGGGCGATGTCGGCGATGAGGACGGCGGGTCCGAGCACCGCCAGGGCGATGAAGCCGCCGATCGGGGTGGCGCTCTCGTCGGTGGTGCGGGCGCTCCCGCCCACGTCGCGGATGCCGGGGTGCAGGCACGCCGCGGCGAGCAGGAAGCTCCACGTGAGCCATCCGACGGAGGTCACGGAGCTGACGACCGCGCCGCCGCGGCCCCACACGTACATGACGACGTAACAGGCGTCGGTGAGGAGCATCGCCGCGGTCGAGGCGATGAGCAGGCCGGAGGCGACACCGGGGCGGACCGCGAACGCGACCCGCAGCAGCATCGACACGACCAGCAGGTCGCAGACGGCGAGGCCGGTGATGCCGGCGGTGGACGCCTGGTCGAGGCCGGCCCGGGACAGCAGCGGATACAGCACGAACGCCCACGCCGGCTGCGCCATGCCGATGAGTGCGATGGCGGCGTCGAGCAGCCGCGTCGAGGACCATGGCCGCAGGCGGCGGGCGAGCAGCCACAGCGCGACGCCGGTCAGCGGGTAGCACAGCAGGTAGCCCGCCTCGGCCTCCGGCGACAGCGCGGGGGCCGCGGTCATGACGGCGGTCGTGACGGTGGAGGTGCCGACGCCGGCGACCAGCAGCCAGTACACGGCGGCGGGGTCCGGCCGGTGCCGGCGCAGCCCGGCCACGGCGGCGCCGAAGCAGGCGGCCTGCACCGCGACCCAGAACACGCCGAAGCCTTCCGGGTGCGCGGCGGCGGCCACGGCGGACGCCACGGCGGCGCACGTCAAGAACCACAGCCAGATCCTCACGCTTCCATTCAGCAGGATACGGGGAGCGGGCAGGTTGCACCCTTGGGTGCGAATGGCGAGCGAAGCGCTTTCTGCCCTAATTGCGCGGCCTATAGTCCTTTTTGTGGATACCGGCAGGCGTGGCGACCGGACGACCCGCCTGCTCCTGTTCGCGGCCGTCCTGCTGCTCGCCTCCGGCGTGGTCGCCGGTGGCGTGACGGCCTGGAGCTGGTGGGGCCGGGTCCGCGCCGTCCACGCCGCGCAGGAGCGGCTCGCCGCCGAGTGGGCCTCACCGGCCCGGCGGTCCGACGCGGCCGTGGCCGCCGCCGCGGGAGCCGCCGGCCGGCGCCCGCCGGCCCCGATGGCGCTCGCGGGCGAGCCGCGCGGCGATGCCGGTCCGGTGGCGGTGCTGCACGTACCGACGCTGCGGTTGAAGCTCTTCGTGGTCGAAGGGTCCGACGACGCGCACCTCATGCTCGGCCCCGGCCACATCCCCGGCACCGCCGCGTTCGGCGAGACCGGCAACGCGGGCATCGCCGGGCACCGCTACCCGGGCGTCTTCTGGGACCTCGGCGAGCTGGAGGTCAGCGCGCCGGTCGTGGTCGAGACCCGCGACACCTGGCTCGTCTACCGGGTCGTCGAGGCGCGCGTGGTGCGGCCGGAGCAGAGCGAGGTGCTCGCGCCGCCCGCGCCCGGCGCCGGGCCGCTGCTCACCCTCGTCACCTGCGAGCCGAAGCTCAGCACGTCGCGCCGGCTGATCCGGCAGGCCACCCTGGTGCGCCGCGATCCGGTGGACGGTCCACGCCCGGCAGAGCTGCAATACCCTACGTGACGGTCTGCTTACCGTAACGCCACGAATCTCCTTGACCGGCACCCGAATGTGCCGATTGTCCCTGTGAGTTCGGCCGGTTCCGGGTGCTTCGCCGGGCCGTGGCCCGACGCGTGGTTTGTCCCGGTGAGGGCTGAAGGGAGCCTGGCCGTGAGCGACTTGGGTGACATCGTTCAGGAGTTTCTCGTCGAGTCACACGAGAACCTGGACCAGCTGGACCGGGACCTGGTGGCGCTCGAAGCGGCACCGGGATCGCGGGAGCTGCTGTCGTCGATCTTCCGCACCATCCACACGATCAAGGGCACCTCGGGTTTCCTGGCGTTCAACCGCCTGGAGAAGGTGACGCACGTCGGCGAGTCGCTGCTGTCCCGGCTGCGCGACGGCGCGCAGGGCATGACGCCTTCGACGACCGACGCGCTGCTGCGGATGGTCGACACGGTCCGCGGGCTGCTGTCGGAGATCGAGGAGCACGGGCAGGAGCTCGAGGGCGACGACTCGGGCGTGATCGCCGCGGTGAACGCCTGTATCACCGACGGGTCGGCGCCCGCTCCCGCTGCCGCCGCTCCCGCCCCCGCTGCCGCCGTCCCCGCGCCTGACGCCGCGCCGCCGGCCGTGTCAGGCACCGTTGTCGACCCGACACCGGCCGTCGAGGTCGTGGTGGTCGAGCCGGTGGTCGTCGTCGAGGCCGCCCCTGCCCCGACCCCCGCCGCCCCTGCTCCCGCCCCCGCACCGGCTGCCGCTGCTCCCGCGCCCGCCGCGCCCGCCGAGGCCGTGCCCGCTGCTGTGCCCGCCGCCGCGCCTGCCGCCGCGCCGGCGCCCGCTGCCGCCGCGGCGCCGCCGTCCGGGGTGAAGCCGCCGGTGGGGAAGGCCGGCCCGGTCCCGGGTGGGGAAGTCGCGGCCGACGAAGGGGTGTCGAAGCGGAGTGTTGCGGATCAGTCGATCCGGGTGGATGTGGATCTGCTGGACAAGTTGATGAATCTGGTGGGGGAGTTGGTGTTGACCCGGAATCAGTTGATCCGGGCGATCGGTTCGGTGGCGGATCCGGCGATGACGCGGACGGGTCAGCGGTTGAATCTCATCACTTCTGAGTTGCAGGAGTCGGTGATGAAGACCCGGATGCAGGCGATTGATCATTTGTGGTCGAAGTTGCCGCGGGTGGTGCGGGATCTGTCTTCGACGTTCGGGAAGCAGATCCGTCTGGCGCAGGAGGGTAAGGAGACCGAGCTGGACCGGTCCCTGCTTGAGGCGGTGAAGGATCCGTTGACGCACCTGGTGCGTAACGCTGTGGATCACGGTATCGAGACGCCTGAGGAGCGGGTCGCGGCTGGGAAGAATCCTGAGGGGACGCTGACGTTGCGGGCGTATCACGAGGGTGGGCATGTGATCGTCGAGGTGCGTGATGACGGGTCGGGGATCGATCCGGACAAGATCGCGCGGATCGCGGTGGAGAAGGGTCTGGTGTCGCGGGATCAGTTGGCGGCGATGGATCGTCGGGAGATTCTGGCGTTGGTGTTCCGGCCGGGGTTCTCCACGGCGAAGGCGGTCACGAATGTGTCCGGTCGTGGTGTGGGTATGGATGTGGTGAAGACCAACATCGAGCGTATCGGTGGTGCGGTCGATGTGGATTCCGTGGTGGGTAAGGGCACGACCTGGCGTCTGACGATTCCGCTGACCCTCGCCATCATTCAGGCGCTCACGATCGAGTGCGGCGAGGAACGGTACGTCATCCCGCAGGTCGCGGTGCACGAGCTGGTGTATCTCGACGGGCAGTCCGGCCGCGTCGTCGAGCACGCGATGGACGCCCCCGTCTACCGGTTGCGCGGCAAGCTCCTGCCGCTCGTCTACCTCGACGACACCCTCGGGCTGCACCGGGACGGCGACCACAACAAGGACGTCTACGTCGCGGTGCTGCAGGCCGAGGGCAAGCGGTTCGGGCTGGTGGTGGACCGGGTGCTCAACACCGAGGAGGTCGTGGTCAAGCCGCTCACATCCCGGTTCAAGGACATCGGCACGTACGCGGGCGCCACGCTCCTCGGCGACGGCCGCGTCGCGCTCATCCTCGACGTGGCTTCCCTCGCCCGGCGGGCGCACCTCGCCGCCGGCGCGGAACGGACCGACAGCGACACCACCGTGCGCCGCGGCAGCGGCAACGGCGACCGGCTCCTCATCGCCGGTGTCGGTGACCGGCGGGTCGCGATCCCCCTCGACATGGTCACGCGCCTGGAGGAGTTCCCGGTCGAGCGGATCGAGCGGACCGGGAGCCGGGAGGTCGTGCAGTACCGCGACCAGATCCTGCCGGTGCTGCGGCTGTCGCACATGCTCGGCGCGTACGAGACGGAGTCCGGGCCGACCGTGCCGGTCGTCGTCTACACCGAGAACGGCCGGTCCGTCGCCCTCGCGGTGGAGAAGATCCTCGACATCGTCGAGGAAGGCCTCGACGACTCCCGCCGCGACTTCGGCGACGACGGCCTGCTCGGCTCCGCCGTCATCCAGCAACGCGTCACCGAGCTCCTCGACGTCCGCCGCGCCATCCTCGCCGCCGACCCGCTCTTCCACACGAAGATCGACACCTCGACCGACCCCTACGACCCGTACCAGTCGGACGCCAGTGCCGACTACACCTACCAGCACGCCGGAGCCTGACCATGGCCAGCCGCCAGTACGCCACCTTCGAGGTCGCCGACCAGCTCTTCGGGCTCGACGTCGCCAAGGTGCAGGAGGTCCTCTCCTTCGACCAGTACACCCCCGTGCCGCTCGCCCCGGAGTCGGTCGGCGGGCTGTTCAACCTCCGCGGTCAGGTGATCGCCGCGGTCGACCTGCGGGTGCAGCTCGGGCTGCCACCCCGCACGAAGAGCGCCGAGCCGGCGATGAACGTGATCGTGAAGACCGAGGAGGAGTCCGTCTCGCTCCTGGTCGACCGGATCGGCGAGGTCGTCACGCTGCAGGACGACACGTTCGAGCCGCCGCCGGACACGCTGCACGGCCCGAGCCGGCACCTCATCACCGGCGCGTTCAAGCTCGACGGCCGGCTGCTGCTCGCGCTGGACACCACGAAGGCCGTCAACACCAGCCAGCCCGGCTCCGGCAACCGCGAGGAATAGTCCATGAGCTGGTTCACCAACCGCGGGGTGCGGACGAAGGTGCTCAGCGCCATCGTCCTGGCCGGCCTCGCGATGATCGCGATGACCGTCGGCGGGCTCCAGGGGCTCAGCGACGCCAACGCGACCACCCGCAAGGTCACCGCCAAGAGCGCGCAGTTCGCCGCCCTGTCCGACATCCGCGACGGCATCACCGACACCCTCGCGGCGCTGTCACCCGACCAGCAGAAGGCCGCCGCGGCGAGCGTCACGGCGGCGATCGGCCGGTACAACGTGGGCGCCGCGGCCGACCGGGCCGCCGACGCCAACGCGGTCGCCGAGGCGATGAAGATCTACGCGACGGTGCGCGACACCGAGATGGTGCCCGCCGCCAACGCCGGCCGGCTGGACCTCTACGTGAAGATCGCCGCGGCCAAGGCCACCCCGCAGATCGTCAAGGCCCAGCAGCTGATCGACAAGCTGCAGGCGACCGAGATCGCCGAGGCCGACCAGTGGCGGGCGGCCGCGCAGGACAACTACGAGGCCAGCCGGATGATGATGATCGCCGCGGCCGTGCTCGGGCTGATCGCGGCGTTCGGCGTCGGCCTGTGGGTGACCTCGCTGGTCGTGCGGCCGCTGCGGCGGGTCGCCGACGTGCTCGGCGCCGTCGCCGCCGGCGACCTGAGCAACCGGGTCGAGGTCACCTCCACCGACGAGGTCGGCGTCATGGCCGAGGCGCTCAACAAGGCCACCGAGAGCATGCGCACGACCGTGCAGACGATGGACCACACCGCCTCGTCGCTCGCGTCGTCCGCCGGCGAGCTCACCGGGGTCAGCGCGCAGATCGCCAGCGGCACCGGCGAGGCCAGCGACCAGGCGAACCTCGTCGCCGCCGCGGCCGAGCAGGTGTCGCGCAACGTGCAGACCGTCGCCGCAGGCGCCGACGAGATGGGGCTGTCGATCCGCGAGATCGCGCAGAACGCCAGCGAGGCGGCGAAGGTCGCCTCGCAGGCCGTGATGGCGGCCGAGTCGACGAACCAGGCGGTCGCCCGGCTCGGCGAGTCCTCCACGGAGATCGGCAACGTCGTCAAGGTCATCACCTCGATCGCCGAGCAGACGAACCTGCTCGCGCTCAACGCGACCATCGAGGCGGCCCGGGCGGGGGAGGCCGGCAAGGGCTTCGCCGTCGTCGCCAACGAGGTCAAGGACCTGGCGCAGGAGACGGCCCGGGCGACCGAGGACATCTCCCGGCGGGTCGAGGCGATCCAGGCCGACACCACCGGCGCGGTCGCCGCGATCGGCGAGATCAGCCAGATCATCTCGCGGATCAACGACTACCAGCTCACGATCGCCTCGGCGGTCGAGGAGCAGACGGCCACGACCAACGAGATGAACCGCAGCGTCAGCGAGGCCGCCACCGGCTCCGTCGAGATCGCCACGAACGTCTCCACGGTCGCCGCCGCGACGCAGAACACATCACTCAACGTAGCGGAGGCGCAACGGGCGGCTTCTGATCTGTCCCGCATGTCGAGTGAGATGCGCGCGCTCGTCGCACGGTTCAAGATCTGACCGGGCCGGGCGGGGTACGCTCGCAGGACCCCGCCCGCGACCCTTTTGGCTGACAGACCGGGGTGCAGGTGCGTTGCAGACTAGTTGCCATGTACAGCCTGGTTAGCGCCCCCGTTCTCGGCTTCGACCTCTCCCGTCTGCAGGGCGGATCGGCCGCGGCCGATGTGCTGCTTCGCGGACTCTCGCTCACTCAGAGTGACCTTGACGCGGTCGCGTCGGCGCGTGCCGACGACGACTGGGACCGTGTCGACCTGTGGCGTGACGTCGACGCCGCCGCTCAGGAGCGCCGCGCGGTGAACGCCGACGCCGGTGCGCTCACCGTCGTCGAGCGCGCGCCGCTCGGCACCCTCGACGGGCTGCTGCACTGCCTGCGGTACGACATCCTCGACTGGACCTGGGGCAACCGTCCCCCGCAGGCGACGATGCCGACCCCGCAGGTGCGCGCCCCGCGGCAGCGGCAGAGCGAGGTCGCGAGCAAGGCCACCGGCGTGCTGTCCGACGCCGCCGCGGCCGCCTACCTGCGGGAGCTGCTGACCGACGAGTCGCGGCGCCGGCTGAGCGCCCCGTACGCCGCCGCGCTGCGCGCGCTGCCCGAGCCGGAGCACGACCTCGGCCCGCAGGGCGACGAGCTGCGCCAGCTGCTGACCCGCGTCGGCTCGCTGTCGGCCACGGAGATCCGCCAGCTCAACAAGGTCACCGACACCTCGCGCCCCGGCCTGACCGACTGGGCGCCGGCCGTGCACTCCGCGTCGTGGGCCGTCTTCCTCTCCGGCCGGGTCCGCGCCGGCGCGGCCGCGCAGCTGCTGCTCGTGCAGGCCCTGGACCGCTCCGGCGTGCCGGTCAGCGACCGGGCCGGCGGGGTGTGGAACCTGCTCAGCGGCGCCGTCCAGGCGCTCATGGTCCGCGACCTGCTGGACTCCACCACGGCGCGCCGCCTGCTCGACCCGTACTTCACCGCGATGGGCCCGCTGTCCGTCTGAAACGCGCGGGCCGCGACGGCGCGGTCGCTGACGCCCTCTGCCCGGTTTGCTCCGGGGTCACGACGGCGTGGTTCCTGTTGACCGGGCTTCTCCGGCTCAAACATCGCCCCTGCCCGGTTTGCTCCGGGGTTATGACGGCGCGGTTCCTGTTGACCGGGCTTCTCCGGCTCAAACATCGCCCCTGCCCGGTTTGCTCCGGGCAGGGGCGGTTCTTTTGGAATTTCCCTCATCGTCCCCAGAGCACCGCCGATTAGCCCGCTGGAACGTGACGGGCCTCGCATTTCATGAGGCCCCCGGTGCTGGAGGCAGGGCGCGTGATCTCGGTTCTGGTGGTGGACGACTCGGTCGTCGTCCGGCGTCTGATCACCGACGCGCTCAGCGACGACCCGGAGATCCGCGTGGTCGGCACCGCCCCCAACGGCAAGGTGGCGCTGACCAAGATCGAACAGCTTCGCCCCGACCTGGTGACGCTGGACATCGAGATGCCGATCATGGACGGTCTCGAGACGCTGCGCGCGATCCGCGCCCTGTACGCCCGGCTCCCGGTCATCATGTTCAGCACGCTGACGGCGGCGGGCGCGACGGCGACCCTGGACGCGCTGTCCGCGGGCGCCAGCGACTACGTGACAAAGCCGGCCAACGTCGGCAGCGTCGCGGAGAGCATCCGGTCGGTCCGTGAGCAGATCATCCCGCGGATCCACGCCCTGTGCGGCGGCCGGCGCTCCACGCTCGCCCCGGCGCGGCCACCGATCGGCACCGGACCCAACATCGGGCCAAAAACGCGCGTCTTCGGCGCCGGCACCGCGGTCGCGCCGCCGCTCGCCCGCCCCGGCGGCAACGCCCTGCCCACCGCGACCCGCCCGCCGGTGACCGCGCCGCCCACCTCGCTGCCGGTGCGCACCGCGCCGCGGTCGGACCGGGTCGAGGTCGTCACGATCGGCTGCTCCACCGGCGGGCCCGACGCGCTGACGACCGTCGTGCGGGCGCTGCCGGCGAACCTGCCGGTGCCGGTGGTCGTGGTGCAGCACATGCCGCCGGTGTTCACCAAGATGTTCGCCGACCGGCTCGACCGCACCGCCGCGCTGACGGTCGTGGAGGCGACCGGCGACATGGCCGTGCGGCCCGGCACGGTCTACATCGCTCCTGGCGACTTCCACCTGGAGGTGCACCGCCGCGGCACCGAGGTGATCACCAAGCTCAACACCGGCCCGCCGGAGAATTTCTGCAGGCCGGCCGTGGACGTGCTGTTCCGCTCGGTGGCGAAGACGTACGGCGGCGCGACCCTCGCGATCATCCTCACCGGGATGGGACAGGACGGGAAGCGGGGCGCCGAGCAGCTACGGACGGCCGGCGCGGAGATCGTCGTGCAGGACGAGGCGACCTCGGTCGTCTGGGGCATGCCCGGCGCGGTGGCGACGGCGGGGCTCGCGCACACCGTCCTGCCGCTGGGCGAGATCGCCCACCATCTCATCAGCCGTACGGCCGGAGGCCGGGGTGCGAAATCCATGGAGGTGACCCGATGACATTGACTGCCCAGGAGTTCGCCTTCATCAGCGGCCTCGTTCGGCGCGACGCGGCAATCGTGCTCGAGGCGGGCAAGGAGTACCTGGTGGAGGCCCGCCTGCTGCCGCTGGCCAGGCAGTCCGGCCTGCCGAGCGTGTCGGAGTTCGTCGCCCGCGCCCAGCAGCGGCCCGAGCCCGAGGTTCACCGCAAGATCGTCGATGCGCTCACCACCAACGAGACGTCGTTCTTCCGCGACGGCGAGCCCTTCAAGCAGCTCGTCGACACCGTGCTGCCGGATCTGCTGGTACGCCGGGCCTCCACCCGCTCGATCAAGGTCTGGTCGGCGGCGAGCTCCAGCGGCCAGGAGCCGTACACGATCGCGATGGTGCTCCAGGACAACCTGCCGCCCGGCTGGTCCTTCGACATCATCGGCACCGACATCTCCACCGAGATGCTGACCCGAGCCGAGGCCGGCCAGTACTCCCAGCTGGAGGTCAACCGGGGACTGCCGGCGCCGCTGCTGGTGAAGCACTTCGAGCGCAACGGCGCGCACTGGCAGGTCGCGCAGTCGTTGCGCAAGAACGTGTCGTTCCGCCGGCTCAACCTGGCCGCGCCGTTTCCCTCCATGGGCCCGTTCGACATCGTGTTCATCCGCAACGTGCTGATCTATTTCGATGTCCAGACGAAGCGGACCGTCCTGCAGCGGGTCGCGGGCACGCTGCGACCCGACGGCTGGCTCTTTCTCGGCTCGGCCGAGACCACGATCGGCATCGACGACAGATTCGAACGGGTGGTCGCCGGCCGGACGTCCGCCTACAAGCTGCGGACCGCACCGAAGACCGCCGCTTCCGTGAGCGCAGTAGGAAAGGGGTGACGCCAGATGCTCACCATGGTGATCGACGATTCGCGCGCGATGCGCCTCATCTTGAAGCGGATCGTGGCACAGCTCGGCTTCGATGTGGTCGAGGCGGGCAACGGCCAAGAGGCGATGGACTACCTCACGGCCAACGTTCTCGACGGTGACGGCGAGATCCCCGGCTTGGCACTGGTCGACTGGAACATGCCCGAGATGAACGGGCTGGAGTTCGTGACCGCGGTCCGCGCCGAACCCCGCCTGCGCGGGATGACGTTGATGATGGTCACGACGGAGAGCGAACAGAGCCAGATCGTGCGGGCCCTCGCATCGGGCGCGCACGAGTACGTGATCAAGCCGTTCACACCGGACGCGATCATCGACAAGCTGGCGCTGCTCGGCCTCGTCCCGAACGGAGTCGCAGCATGACGAACCCAACCGAGGATGACCTGAAGGTCATCGCCGAACAGGTCTGGTCCTCCTATCTCGACCTGGACGGCGCCAGCCCGCTCGTGCCGCTCCCCGCCGACAAGCATCAGGCCGACGTCACGGCCTCGGTGTCCGTCACGGGCGCCTGGCGGGGCCACGTCCTGGTCAGCTGCTCCGACGCGGCGTCCAGGAACGTCGCGGCGGCGCTGCTGGGCATCGACTTCGACGACGTGGCGGAGGAGGACGTCGCGGACGCCCTCGGCGAGCTGGCGAACATCATCGGCGGCAACGTGAAGAGCCTCCTGCCGGAGCCCAGCGCGCTGTCGCTGCCGCACGTGCACGTCGAGGGGACGCAGGGCCGCTACCCGCACGTGACCGAGGTGTGTCACCTCGAAGGTACCTGGATGGACGAGTCGGTCACCGTGACCGTTCTGGAAAGCACCACCGATCTCGCTGGAGCAATGGCATGAAGATTCTGATCGCCGACGACAGCCGGGTCATGCGGCAGATCGTGACGCGGACCCTCCGGCAGGCCGGCTATGAGGGCCACGACCTGGTCGAGGCGTGCGACGGGCAGGAGGCCTTCGACAAGGCCGTGTCGGAGAAACCGGACCTGGTGCTGTCGGACTGGAACATGCCGCACCTGACCGGTGTCGAGGTGCTGCGGATGCTGCGGGCCAACGGCGACCAGGTGCCGTTCGGCTTCGTCACCTCGGAGGGCACACCCGAGATGCGACAGGCCGCCGAGGACGCGGGGGCACTGTTTCTGGTCACCAAGCCGTTCACAGCGGACACATTCAAGGACGCACTCGACCCAATTTTGGGATGATTTGAGCTATGTCGCATGTTCTGCCCGTTCCCAAGGCCGTCAAGGATCTCTTTGACGATCTTCTCGGCCGGCCGGTCCAGGTCAACCCGGCCGAGCCCCTCCGAGCCGCCGACGTTCCCAAGACCCTGGTCGCCCTGTACACCGACGAACGCTCGCAGCTGCTCGCCGTGATCGGGATGGACTTCGGGCTCACCGCCTACACGGGCGCCGCGATCGGCCTGATCCCCCCTGGCGGGGCCGAGGCCTGCATCGAGGACAACGAGATCTCCAAGATGATCGGTGAGAACGCCATCGAGGTGTGCAACATCCTCGCCGGTCTGCTCAACCGCGAGGGTGTGCCGCGCCTGAAGCTGTACCAGACGTTCCTGCCGGGCGAGAAGGCGCCGACCGACGCGGTGAACTGGCTGCTGGCGCTGGGGCGGCGGCTCGATCTGATCGTCGACGTCTCCGGATACGGCGCCGGGAAGATCTCCATCGCGCTCGCCGGCTGATCGCTGCCGCGGCTGCGGCCTTTGTACCGGTTTTCCGGTGGCCGCAGCCGCATGATCGGTGTTCCCGAGGTTGGGTGGGCGACATCGTGCAAAAAATTGCGTAGTCATGCACTACGCTTGCGGGCATGACTCGACGACTCGCTGAGGTGGCGAAGTACGCCGGCGTGAGCGAGGCGACCGTGAGTCGGGTGCTCAACGGCAAGCCCGGCATCTCCGACGCTACCCGCACCGCTGTGCTCACCGCGCTCGACGTCCTGGGCTACGAACGCCCGACGAAACTGCGCGGCGAGCGCGCCCGCCTCGTGGGGCTGGTGCTGCCCGAACTGCAGAACCCGATCTTCCCGGCGTTCGCCGAGGTGGTCGCCGGCGCGCTGTCCAAGCGCGGCTTCACGCCGGTGCTGTGCACCCGGACCGCGGACGGCGTCTCGGAAGCCGACTACGTCGAGATGCTGCTGGACCAGCACGTGTCCGGCATCATCTTCTGCGGCGGGCTCTACCATCAGGCCGCCGCGGAGCACGAGCACTATCACCGGCTGCACGAGCGCGGCCTGCCCGCCGTGCTGGTCAACGCCGCGATCGACGACCTGGGCTTCCCGCGCGTGTCGGTCGACGACGGGCACGCCGTGGACCAGGCGTTCAACCACCTGGTGTCGCTCGGGCACAAGCGGATCGGGCTGATCCTCGGCCCCGCCGACCACGCCCCGTCCAACCGCAAGCTGACCGCCTTCGAGGCGGCCGCGCAGTACAGCGACACGGTCAACGCCGAGGACGTCGAGCGGGTCATCTTCTCCATGGAGGGTGGCCGGGCCGGCGCCACGCGCCTCATCAAGCACGGCGTCACCGGCATCATCTGCGCCAGCGACGTGCAGGCGCTGGGCGCGATCCGGGCGGCCCGCCGGCTGGGCCGTGAGGTCCCCGACGACATCTCCGTGGTCGGCTTCGACGACTCCCTGTTCATGAACTGCACCGACCCGCCGCTGACCACCGTCCGTCAGCCCATCCAGGCGATGGGGCAGGCCGCCGTCACCCTTCTGGTGAGCCAGGTGGCCGGCACGCTGGTGCCGACCGAGGAGATGCTCTTCGAGCCGGAGCTGGTCGTGCGGGGCTCCACCGGTGCGCTCAAGGTGCCCGCGCCCAAGGCGACGAAGGCGGCCTCGGCCGCGTAGTTCCTCCCGGTTTCAGCGCAGCGCCACGACTCCTGCACGGAGTCGTGGCGCTCTTTCGTTGTGTCCGCAAGTAGGTGTCCGCTGCACACCGCGATCCTGCGGTCGCGTGCGGTCAACGACATCTGGCCCTCGCTGCGCGCTTTCGGCCGCTTTCGTGCAAGTCCCCGGACCGTGGGAGCGGGTCCATGCAAGCGACTGCCAGTGGATCATTAAAATTTTGCAACGGCCCATGGACTTCTTGTGGCGAGTGAGCCTAATCTCTTGCCTACGCCAGGCGGAAACGCTGGCGCGATGCGACGGAAACCGAACAGCAACGCACCTGACGAACGAGTGCATACCGGCAGCCGACCCCATGCTGCGCATCCGTGCGGAGCGGTCCAGGTAGGACGCCCCGGCCCCGCCCCGCACAGCCCCGAACGATCGGCCCAGTCAGTGCAGGGCCGGAACTTCTCCACACCCCAAACAAGGAGCGACGATGAAGTACTCACGTACCACGATGGCGCTGGCCGTCGCGGGTGCGCTGGCGCTCACCAGCACGCTTGCCGCGTGCGGCGACGACAAGAAGGAAAGCGCCGACACCAACGCCGCCGTCACGCTCAACGTCGTGGGTCTGCTCCCCGGCGCGAAGCCCGAGGCGCAGCAGGCGCTCGCGGCCGAGGTGGCGGACTTCCAGAAGGAAAACCCGAACATCACGGTCAAGACCAAGGACTACGAGTGGAAGGCCACCACGTTCGCGGCCGACCTCGCGGGTGGCACGCTGCCGACGGTGTTCGAGATCCCCTTCACCGACGCGAAGACGCTGATCGCCAACGGCCAGATCGCCGACATGCAGTCGTCGCTCAGCAGCCTCTCCTACGCCGCCAACTTCAACAAGAACCTGCTGCAGTACGGCCAGGGCCCGGACGGCCACACCTACGCCATCCCGGCGAAGAGCGTCTACGCGGTCGGCCTGCACTACAACCGTGACCTGTTCACCTCCGCCGGTCTCGACCCCAACAAGCCGCCGACGACCTGGGACGAGGTCCGCACCGCCGCCAAGGCGATCGCGACCAAGAACCCCGGCGTGGCCGGCTTCGCCCAGATGGCGAAGGACGCGACCGGTGGCTGGCAGCTGACGGTCGACACGTACGCCCGCGGCGGTCGCCTCGAGGACGGCAAGAAGGCCACGCTCACCAACGACGCCACCAAGGCCTCGCTGCAGTTCCTGAAGGACCTGCGCTGGACCGACAACGCCATGGGCGCCAACTTCGACTACGACTGGACCGGCATCAACCAGGCGTTCGCCGCCGGCAAGGTCGGCATGTACACCTCGGGTCAGGACGTCTACACGAGCCTGGTCCAGACGAACAACATCAACCCGAAGCAGTACGGCCTCACGATGATCCCGCTCACCGGCGGCGACGCGGGCGTGCTCGGCGGCGGCACCATGGCGGCCGTGTCCAACAAGGCCACCGCCAACGAGAAGGCCGCGGCGGTCAAGTGGATCGACTACCACTACCTGCGCAAGTACACCAACCAGGACGCCGCGAAGAAGAACGCCGAGATCCAGGTTGCGAGCAAGCAGCCGGTCGGTACCCCTGAGCTGCCCATCTTCTCGCAGCAGCAGTACCAGACCTACCAGGACTGGATCAAGTCGTACGTCAACGTGCCGCTGGACCAGATGACCGGCTTCACCACCAAGGTCTTCGACGCCAAGCTCGTCAACGAGCCGGCCATCGCCACGCAGGACGTCTACAAGGCGCTCGACTCGGTCGTCCAGGCCGTCCTCACCAACAAGGACGCCAACATCGACCAGCTCCTCACCGACGCCAACACGAAGGCGCAGCGCGCCATCGACGCCGCCGGCTGATCCTCGCTCCACTGACAGACAAACCCGCAAGGTGTGGGCCGTGGGAACACCGCGGCCCACACCGGGGGCTCTGCCCCCGAAACCAGGACGAGGAGTGATGTGGTCGTGAGTGCACCCGGCGCTCTGCGGCAGACCGGTGAGGTGACCCGGCAGGTCCGCCGGCGCAGCCCGGTCACCTGGGTCCAGCGGGGTGGGCTGAGCTCGGTCCTGTTCGCGCTGCCGCTGCTGATCGTCTTCGGCATCTTCTCGTGGTGGCCGATCCTCCGGTCGATCGTCATGAGCTTCCAGAAGACGAACCTCGTCGGCGACCCGACGTGGGTCGGCTGGAAGAACTTCGAGTTCGTGCTCACCGATCCGGACCTGCCCACGGCGATTCTCAACACGCTGTACTTCGCGCTTCTCGCCCTGATCTTCGGCTACCCGATCCCGCTCGTGGCCGCGGTGCTGATGAGCTCGGTCCGCAAGCGCAAGGGCGTGTTCTCGGTGCTCGCCTACCTTCCCGTCGTGGTGCCGCCGGTCGTCGCGGTGCTGCTGTGGAAGTTCTTCTACGACGGCTCCCCGGACGGCGTGTTCAACACGATCCTCGGGTACGTCGGGCTCGGCCCGTACTCCTGGCTGTCCGACACGACGCTCGTCATGCCGTCGCTCGTGCTCGAAGCGACCTGGGCCGCCGCCGGCGGAACCGTGATCATCTACCTGGCCGCGCTGCTGAGCGTCCCGGACGAGCTGTACGACGCCGCCGAGGTCGACGGGGCCGGCATCTGGCGCAAGGTGTGGCACGTGAGCATGCCGCAGCTGCGCGGCGTCCTGCTCATCACGTTCATCCTGCAGATCATCGGTACGGTTCAGGTGTTCCTGGAGCCCTACCTGTTCACCGGCGGTGGCCCGGCCAACGCCACCATCACGATCCTGCTCATGATCTACGACTACGCGTTCGGCCGGTCCCTGGGTGGGAACTACGGCGCCGCGACCGCACTGTCCGTCCTGCTCGCCACGTTCCTGGCGATCCTGTCGCTGGTGTACTTCAAGCTCACGTCCGGCTGGAGCAAGTCATGACCGGCCAGCGAAGCGGCTCGGGCCGGTCATCAGTGGCGCAGTGTTTGGTCATGCGCCCGGAACGAAGTGAGGACGCATGACCGGGCAGCACAGCTCCGAGGGGAAGAGGACCACCATGACCGTCACCGATCCCTCCAGGCACCGGGCGGACGCGGGCGGGTCGATCCGGACGCCCGTCGCCGCGGGGCCGGGCGGTGCCGTCCTCGGCGGGCGGCCGGCGCGCAAGCCCAAGAAGACGCAGCCGGAAGGCACCCGCGGCTACGTCTCGGCGAAGGACTGGCAGAACCCGCGCATCCGCGGCACCATGACGCTCCTGCACGGGCTCCTGATGGCCCTGCTCCTCCTGGTCGGCGTCGGGCCGATGCTGCTGCTGGCGAAGTTCGCCATCACGCCCACGCAGGACATCATCCGCACGCCGCTGGCCATCTTCCCGCACGGCGTCCGGCTGGAGAACATCTCCGAGGCGTGGAACGACGTCCAGATCAGCCACTACTTCCTCAACACGATCTGGCTCGCGGCCGGCTCGTGGTTCGTCCAGATGCTCGTCGCGACCACCGGCGGCTACGTGCTGTCCGTCCTGCGGCCCGCCTGGGGCAAGATCGTCAACGGCCTGGTGATCGCCACGCTGTTCGTGCCGAGCGTCGTGCTCCTCGTGCCGCTGTACCTCACGATCCTCAACCCGCCAGTGGTCGGCACCTCGCTCATCAACAACTTCCTCGCCGTGTGGTTGCCGTCCGGCGCGAGCGCCTTCAACGTCGTGCTCATGACCCGGTTCTTCGACGGCCTGCCCCGCGAGGTGTTCGAGGCCGCCAGGGTCGACGGCGCCAGCTCGTTCCGGCTGTTCTGGTCGGTCGTCCTGCCGATGTCCAAGCCCATCCTCGGCGTGGTGTCGGTGTTCGCGACCATCGCCAGCTGGAAGGACTTCCTCTGGCCGATGCTCGTGCTCAAGGACCCGTCCAAGCAGCCGCTGTCGGTGCGCCTGCCCGCCATCGCGTCGCAGACCGACCTCGGCGTGTTCCTCGCGGCGCTCGCGATCTCGACGCTCATCCCGGTCGTGTTCTTCATCGCCTTCCAGCGACTGTTCCTCTCGGGCGCCGGACTGGGAGGGGCCGTGAAGGGCTAGCCCTTCGTCAGATCCACCTTGTCGTGTACAGGCAACACCTTCGGGCATAGGCAACACCGAGTGTGAGAAAGCAGGTTCCACGTGGCCGACCAACACCACCAGGCTTGGTGGCGCAGCGCCGCTATCTACCAGGTCTACTTGCGTAGTTTCGCCGACGGCAACGGCGACGGCGTCGGCGACCTGGCGGGCCTGCGATCCAGACTGCCGTACCTGGCGGGCCTCGGGGTCGACGCGATCTGGATCGTGCCGTGGTACCCGTCCCCGCTCGCCGACGGCGGCTACGACGTCGCCGACTTCCGCGCCATCGACCCGATCTTCGGCACCCTCGCGGAGGCCGAGAAGCTGATCGAGGAGGCGCACGCCGCGGGCATCCGGGTCATCTGCGACATCGTGCCCAACCACTGCTCCGACGCTCACGCCTGGTTCCAGAAGGCCCTCGCGTCCTCGCCCGGCTCGCCCGAGCGTGACCTCTTCTGGTTCCGCAAGGGGCGCGGCCCGGAAGGCGAGCAGCCGCCGACCGACCTGCAGTCCATCTTCGGCGGCCCCGCCTGGACCCGCGTCCCCGACGGCGAGTGGTACCTGCACCTCTTCGCCTCCGAGCAGCCCGACTTCAACTGGGACCACCCGGCGGTCCGGGACGAGTTCGAGGACATCGTCCGCTTCTGGCTCGACCGGGGCATCGACGGCATCCGTATCGACTCGGCCGCCGTCCTCATCAAGGACCCCCTCGTCAGCGACAAGTACGAGGACAACGAGGGCATCCACGACGTCTACCAGGCGTGGCGGCGCATCTCCGACACCTACACGCCGCCGCGCGCCCTCATCGGCGAGGTGTGGCTGCCCGACCACGAGGCCTTCGCCCGCTACCTGGCCCCCAACGAGCTGCACACCGCCTTCAACTTCGCGTTCCTCAACGCGCCGTGGGAGGCCGACAAGCTCCGCTACGAGATCGACATGACCCTCGAGGTGCACGCGCCGGTCTCCGCCCCCGCCACCTGGGTCCTGTCCAACCACGACGTCACCCGCGAGGTCACGCGCTTCGGCCGCGAGTCGACCAACTTCTCCTTCGCCGAGAAGCGCTACAACGTGCCCTCCGACCTCGCGCTGGGCAGCCGCCGCGCCCGCGCCGCCGCGCTGCTCATCATGTCGCTGCCCGGCGCGGTCTACCTGTACCAGGGCGAGGAGCTGGGCCTGGAGGAGGTCGAGGACCTCGACGACGCCCTCCGCGAGGACCCGATGTACCACCGCTCCGGCGGCACCAACCCCGGCCGCGACGGCTGCCGGGTGCCGCTGCCCTGGTCCGGTGACTCGGCCCCCTTCGGCTTCAGCCCCGCCGACACCGCCGGCCAGCCGTGGCTGCCGCAGCCGGCCGCCTGGGCGTCGAAGACCGTCGCCGCGCAGGAGGGCGTCGAGGGTTCGTTCCTCGAGCTGTACCGCGAGGCCCTGCGCATCCGGCGCGCCGAGCCCTCCCTCGGCGACGGCCCCATGCGGTGGCTCGACTCCGCGCCCGACGTCCTCGCCTTCGCCCGCGACGACACCTTCGCCAACGTCACCAACCTCGGCACGGCGCCGGCCCAGCTGCCGCCGCACCGCGAGGTGCTCGTCAGCAGCGTGCCGCTCAACGCCGACGGCACACTCCCCGTGGACGCCTCAGCCTGGCTGCGGCTGTCCTGACCCACGCAGCACCCGCAGACGCCGTCTGGAACCTGGCGCTGGGCCCGGCCGCCACCGAGCCCAGCGCCAGCCGGACCCGACGGCCCACATGCCCCGGGCGGTCGCACAAGTTGGCGGGTGCGACCGCCCGGCCGTAATTCCCCCCGCTGTGCTTCCGCCCCACCGCTGCCGCGGCAGGTCCCGGCGCGGATTCTCACCCGACCGCTCGCACGGCGGGTCCCGGCCGGGATTCTCATCCGCACCCCCAGTGCGCCGCTCCGCGGCGCACTGCCCGAGCCGAGACGCGAGCCAGGCCAAGCGCCGCATCCGCGCCGCATCCGGTGGTCGCCCACCCCGCCCACGGACCGCAGCGTGCGGGCACACCCAAGCCGACGCCGTTCACCACACGATCGAAGGACAGCCCTGGCCACCCACACTGCCAGATCCGTCTTTGGATCATGCGGTAGAACGCACATCGCAGCGCCGCCGCCGATCTCGGGCACTCGATCAAGTGCGGTCGCGGCCACCGCACGACCAAATCCGTCCTTGGACCAACTGGTCCGGCGCACATCACGGCAGCACCGCTGTCGCCGGGCCTCGTGCACTTGATCGAAGGACAGCCCTGGCCACCCGCACGACCGGATCCGTTCTTGGATCATGCGGTCGGGTGCACATCGCAGCGTCGCCGTCGGTCTCGCTCGATCAAGTGCGGTCGCGGCCACCGCACGACCAAATCCGTCCTTGGATCAGCTGGTCCGGCGCACATCACGGCAGCACCGCTGTTGCCGGCCCTCGAGTGCTTGATCGAAGGACGGCCCTGGCCACCCACACCGCCAGATCCGTCCTTGGATCAGCCGGTCCGGTGTGCGTCGCAGCTGCGTGATCGCCGGCTGCTCGGGGGTGTCCAGGCAGCGCGGGGTGGTGTGGTGCTGCGGCCGGGATCGCGTCGGCCTCGCCGGCTGCCTTCCCGGTTATGTCCGCGGCGCGGACATAACCGAAATTTCGGTTATGTCGGGGAGCGGAGCGAGTCGACATAACCGGGGTGGCAGGGGCTGCCGGGCCGTTGGGGATCTGAGCTGCGGGCGGGTGGGGTGGCGGAGGGCTTGGTCGCTTCGTGAACGGTCTATTTCCAATACTTAACTGTTAACGGCGTGGCGGGGTCGAGGGTTAACTGTTAAGCGGGGGACAGATCTTCCGGTCGATCGTGGGCCGCCATTAACGTCGTTGGCAAGGAAAACGACTTCCTTGTGGAGGCGGCACATGCGTTCCACCCTTACCGTCGCGGCGACATCCCAGCCGTTCAGATGGTGACGCCGGTAATGTCCGGGAACAGAGGCGGGGCGCTGGTCACACCGGCGCCCCGTTGTTCCCAGCTGCCCAAGACGATCTGAGCAGCAGGAACTTCAGTCCCAGTCCCATCGGAACCCGTAACGACCCGGGCCGTAGTCCAGTGCGATCGCGTGGACTGAATTGCCCACATCGACCTCGTTAGGGGTCACCTGTTCGGTCTGGCCGTCCATCTGCTGGAACTGATAGACGGCCCGCGGCAGCGCTGCCGGGTCGAAACACACCTCGAGCACGTATTCACGCACTGGAAGCCGAAACTTGCGCTCATAATTGGTCGCGGTCGGAAACGGCGGATAATTATGTAGCGCATGTTCGGTGATGACCGTCTCTCCCTTGGCGAGCGGGCGGTCGAAGAGCAGCTCCGCCAGGAGAAACGCGCTTTCCACGTGCTCGACCACCCGGCCCAGGCGGCAGTTGCGGACCGCGGTGATCAGCGGGAGCGGGTGCTCCAGCTCGTCGAGGCGCACGATCACGACATACCGGTCGGGACCGTCGGCCTCGGCCCGTAACACCTGCCGGACGAGGAACGAGACCTCCTCGCGCTCCGGCCCGACGTTGACCCGGTCGTGCTGACTGAGCCGGGTCAGCCGCTCGTCCCAGCGGGTGTCGACACCCTGCGCCAGGTCGGTGATGAGGTCCTGCTCGGACCAGAACGCACCCAGGCCGGGTGCCTCCTGGCTCTTGTGCAGGTGCCGGCCGCGCGGGCGCGGCGGCCCCACGAGGGCGGCCAGGGACCCCGGCTCGACCTCCAGGATCTTCTCGAGCTCGGCGAGGGCGGCCAGGGACTCACGCCGCTCGGGACGGCTGCGTCCGGTCTGCCAGTAACTCAACGTGGCGAGACTCACTGAATATCCCTCGGCGCGAAGCCGCTCCTGGATGCGTTCCAGTCCCAGGCCCCGTGCCTGGATGGCGTCACGTAGCGCGCCGGCGAAGTCGACCATCAGCCCCCCGGGAGCCATCCTCGCGGTCGGGACGGGGGCACGCAAGCGCGCGTTTGCGTGAAGCCCGATTCGGTAACCCCGGACCACATGGGCGAGCGCTGGTACACCGAGAGTGTCATCTATTGCCTGGACGTCGAGACGTTCCAGGACTCCGACGGCGATGGCATCGGCGACTTTCAAGGTCTCATCAGCCGCCTCGACTACCTGACCAGGCTCGGGATCAATTGCCTGTGGCTGCATCCGATCCATCCGACACCCGGCAAGGACGACGGGTACGACGCCACGGACTTCTACAACGTCGATCCCCGGCTCGGCACGCTGGGCGACTTCGCCGAATTGCTGCACGAGGCGGCGAACCGCGGGATCAAGGTCATCATCGATCTGGTGGTGAATCACACGTCGGACGAGCACCCGTGGTTCCAGTCGGCGGTCGCGTCGAAGGACTCGCCGTACCGCGACTGGTTCGTGTGGGCCGACACCGAGCCGTCCGACCGCTACCAGGGGATGGTGTTCCCCGGCGAGCAGAAGGAGACGTGGACGTACCACCGCAAGGCCCGCGCCTGGTACTACCACCGCTTCTACGACTTCCAGCCGGACCTCAACTTCGCCAACCCGCTGGTGCGGGCCGAGGTGAAGAAGATCCTGGCCTTCTGGATCCAGCTCGGCGTCGCGGGGTTCCGCATGGATGCGGTGCCGTTCATCATCGAGCTGACGGAGCCCGGGGTCCCCGAAAGCCCGATGGACTTCGACTACCTCAGCGAGCTGCGGCAGCACATCCAGTGGCGGCGCGGCGACGCGGTCCTGCTCGCCGAGGCGAACGTGGAGCCGGAGAAGCTGCCGGAGTACTTCGGCGACTCCGGCGGCTCGGGCAACCGCATCCACATGCTGTTCGACTTCATGCTCAACGGCCGCCTCGTCCTCGCGCTGGCCCGGCAGCACCCGGAGCCGGTCATCGAGTGGCTGCGGACCACGCCGAAGCTGCCGCCGGGCGGGCAGTGGGCGACGTTCCTGCGCAACCACGACGAGATCGACCTGTCCCGGCTCACCGCCGAGCAGCGCGAGGACGTGTTCGCGCAGTTCGGCCCCGATGAGGACATGCGGCTGTACGACCGGGGCATCCGCCGCCGTCTCGCGCCCATGCTCGGCAACGACCGGAGCCGCCTGGAGCTGGCCTACTCGCTGCAGTTCACGCTGCGGGGCACCCCGGTGCTGCGGTACGGCGAGGAGATCGGCATGGGGGAGGACCTGACCCAGACCGGCCGGTACGCCATCCGCACCCCCATGCAGTGGTCGTTCGCGAAGAACGGAGGGTTCAGCGACGCCGAGCCCATCCGCCCGGTCATCAGCAAGGGCGAGTGGGGCTACGAGAAGGTCAACGTCACCGCCCAGCGGCACGACGACCGGTCGCTGCTGGCGTGGTTCGAGCGGATGATCCGCACCCTCCGGGAGATTCCGGAGGTCGGCGGCGGCGTGTGTACGTGCGTCGACCGGCAGCTGCCGCCGGGGGTCCTCGCCCACCGGGCCGACGGGCCGACCGGCTCGGTGCTGTTCCTGCACAACCTGGGCACCGAGGACGCCGTCGTCGACCTCGGCGACCTCGCCAAGGAGACGCACCTGCCCAACGACGTCTTCGCCGACCGGGAGTACGACCCGGCCGGCGACTTCACCGCGCTGCGGCTGGCCGGCTACGGGTACCGCTGGATCCGCCTGCGCCGCGGCAGCGCGTGACGGTCACTGCGTCAACGGCAGCCCGAGGCGGTCGAAGTGCTCCTCGCCGATGAACGACGTGATCGCGCTGATCCGCTCGCCGCGCAGGGTCAGCACGCTGACCGACCAGGCACGGTGCGGGCCCGTGCCGCCGTCGTGCAGGTAGCAGGCGACGGCGGGCTGGGCGTTCGCCGTCGCCGGCAGGTGCCGCCATGAGCCGCAGCGCTTCAGCGGCAGCTCGGCGGCGAACTCGATCGCGGCCTTCCCGCGGTACCAGTGCGGCAGTGGCGGCATCGACCAGGTCACGTCCTGCGTCACCAGCGCGACGAGGCCGGCCGTGTCGCCGCGCTCCATCGCCGTCGCGTAGCGGGTGACGAGCTCCCGGACCCGCGCGTCGCCGACGTCGCGCAGGGTCCGCTGCTGGGTCGGCGCCGGCACGCGCTCCGCGACGAGCCGGCGGGCCCGGGCCAGCGCCGAGTTCACCGACGTGGGCGTGGTCCGCATCATCGCGGCGATCTCGGCGGCGGAGAAGCCCAGCACGTCGAAGAGCAGCAACGCCGCCCGCTGGTTGCCCGGCAGGTGCTGCAGGGCCGCGACGAACGCCAGCTCGACGGTCTCGCGCCGCTCATAGACGGCCTCCGGGTAGGGCTCCAGCCACGCCACCTCGGTCAGCGGGGCGGGCGCGAGCTCGACGCGTTCGCTGGCCGGCCCCAGGTCCATCGGCAGCGCCCGCCGCCCCCGGGCCGCGGCGAGGTCCAGGCAGGTGCGGGTGGCGACGGTGTAGAGCCACGCCCGCAGCGACCCCTGCTCCTTGACCGCGCCGATCCCGCGCCACGCCCGCAGCAGCGCGTCCTGCAGCGCGTCGTCGGCGTCGTGGACCGAGCCCAGCATCCGGTAGCAGTGCGCGTGCAGCTGCGCCCGCAGCGGCTCGACCAGTCTCGTGAACTCGTCGGCGGGATCGCGACGATTCTGCGCCCCGGCGCCGGTCTCACTGTCGACCGATGTTCCGACTGACATTTTCCACCGCCCTTGTCTGGAGGAGTTCATGAACCACACGCTGCGCGTGCCCGACGCCACCCTGTATTACGAGGTGCGCGGCCGGGGTCCGCTGCTGGTGCTCGCCGGCGCCCCGATGGGCACCAGGTTCCTCGCGCCGCTGGCCGACCTGCTCGCCGCCGACCATACCGTCCTCACGACCGACCCTCGAGGCGTCGGCGGCAGCGTCCCCGACGACCCGGACGCGGACTCGACCCCGCAGCTGCGCGCGGCCGACCTGGCCGCGCTGATCGCCCACCTGGACGCCGGTCCCGCCGCCGTCTTCGGCACGAGCGGCGGCGCCGTCACCGGGCTGGCGCTGGCGCAGTCGCATCCCAGTGTGATGCACACGCTTGTCGCCCACGAGCCGCCGGTGACGGAGCTCCTGCCCGACGCCGCCGGGCAGCGGGTGGCGATCGAGGACATCATCGCCACCTACGCGTCCGGCGACGTGCCCGGCGCCTGGATGAAGTTCCTGGTCAACGCCAACATCCCGATGGACCCCTCGGCCGCGCCGCCCCCGCCGGACGCCCAGCAGGAGGCCGACGAGCGGTTCTGGTTCCTGCACGAGATGCGCGGCACCACCCTGTTCCAGCCGGATCTCGCCGCGCTGCGTTCGTCCGGTGTACGGATCGTCGTCGCCGTCGGGGAGGACTCCACCGGTCAGATCTGTGACCGGACGTCGGCCGCCCTGGCCACGGAGCTGGGCACGGACCGCGCCGTGTTCCCGGGCGGGCACATCGCCTTCGTGGAGGACCCGGCCACCTTCGCGCCCCGTCTGCGCGAGGTCCTGAAGTAGGCCTCAGCGGGAGGGGATCTCGCCGGCGGTCACGGGGCGGCCGAAGTGCCAGCCCTGGCCGAGGTCGCAGCCCAGCGACGCGAGGCGGCCGGCCTGGTCGGCCGTCTCGATGCCTTCGGCGGTGACGGTCATCTGCAGGGTGTGCGCCAGGCGGATGACCGTCTCCACGATCTGCTCGTCGACGTGGTCGCTGGCCAGGGAGCGGATGCCGGCCATGAAGGCGCCGGCGAGCTTCAGGCCGTGGACCGGGAGGTGGCGCAGGTAGGCGAGGTTGGAGTAGCCGATGCCGAAGTCGTCGATGACGATGCGCACGCCCAGGTCGGCGATGGTGCGCAGGGTCTGGATGGGCTGGCCGGTCGACTGCATGAGGACGGTCTCGGTCAGCTCCAGCTGCAGGTTGGCCGGGGAGAGGCCCGTGTCGGCGAGGGCGTGGCGCACGTCGTCGAGCAGCCGGGGGTCGGTGCACTGGCGCGGGGAGACGTTGACGCTGATGAGCAGCGGCGTGTCGGGGTGCGAGCGCTGCCAGTCGGCAGCCACGCGGCACGACTCGCGCAGGACCCAGCGGCCCAGCGGATGGATCATGCCGGACTGCTCGGCGACGGGGATGAACGTGTTGGGCGAGACGGTGCCGAGGTCCGGGTGGCGCCAGCGCAGCAGCGCCTCGGCGCCGCGCAGCCGGTTGTCGGCGAGGGCCACGAGCGGCTGGTAGACCAGCTCGAACTCGCCGCGGTCCAGGGCACCCGCGAGGCGGCCGGTCAGCCCGTACCGCAGGACCTGCTGCGCGTTGCGCTTGGCGTCGAAGAGCGCGTAACGGGCGCGGCCCTCCTCCTTCGCCAGGTAGAGCGTGGCGTCCGCGGCGCGCAGCAGCTCGTCGGGGTCGGCGCCGTGGCAGGGCTGCTCGACGATGCCGATGCTGGCCGACACGGACAGCTCGTGGCTGTCGAGGCGGACGGGCTTGCTCAGCTCGGCCAGCATCGCCTCGGCCAGCTCGGTCAGCTGGCCGGGGCCGGTGCTGTGGCGCACGACCACCACGAACTCGTCGCCGCCGACCCGGGCCACGAAGTGGCCGGCGCCGTTGACGCAGGCCCGGAGCCGGTCGGCCAGGGCGACGAGGAGCCGGTCGCCGGAGCCGTGGCCGAGGGTGTCGTTGACGGTCTTGAACTCGTCGAGGTCCAGGAAGCAGACGCCGATCCGGTCGCGCCCGCCGGCCTCACCGAGCGTGTCGGTGAGGTGCCGGTAGAGCAGGACCCGGTTGGGCAGCCCGGTCAGCGGGTCGTGGTGCGCCTGGTGGTGCAGCTCCAGCTGCAGGCTGTGCTCGGCGTCGGTGAGCGCCCTGGCCCAGGCGCGGCGGATGCGCTCCTGGTCGTCGAGGATCCGCTGCCGGCCGGCGCGGGTGAAGCCGGCCGCGACCGCGCCGAGGACCGCGCCGATCCTGTCGTCGTCGGGCTTGACGTCCGCGGCGGCGGGCAGCGAGGCGAGGACGGCGATGGAGTGCTGGAGCGCCTCGGGGCTGGACAGCCCGACATCGATGAGCGCCGCGCCGGCTCCGGCGGCGGGCCGGGGGTCGAACGGGTCGGCGCGCAGCACGCCGGCGAGCAGCGTGACCAGCTGCTCGAAGCGGTCGCGGAGCGTCTCGGCGCCCACGTCGAGGAAGCTGGTCCGGCGGACGGCGGCGACCCACCGGTGCGCGAGATCGGACAGCGCAGGCTCGATGAGCGCATCGTCCTGGCCGTCGGCGCCGGTCAACCACATCACCTCTGGCGCGAAGATTACCGTGCGCCGGAGCATTGAAGAATCGACGCTCAGTGCCGTTGTCCGGCCGTTTCGGTGAGGCCCGCGACGAAGCGGGTCAGGAGCTGGGCGAACGTCTCCACCTCCGCGGGCGTCCAACCGGCGGTCGCCGCGGCGAACCTCGCCCGCCGCGCGGCGTGCACCCGCTCGCACAGTGCCAGCCCGGCCGGGGTGCGCACGAGCAGCGACCGGCGGCCGTCGTCCTGGTCGGCCTCCCGCCGCACCCAGCCCGCCTCGACGGCGGCGGCGACGAGCTTGCTCGCGCGGGGCTGCGCCACGTCGAGCGCGGCGGCGACCGCCGTCACCGTCGCGCGGTCGCGCAGCCCCTCGACCGCGTCCACGACGTCGAAGACCGCTGGGTCCACCCCGCTGGCCGGGCCGCTGCGGGCCAGTGCGCGCCGGGTCTGGCTGCGTCGGATCGACACCATCGCGGTCTCGACGGCGGCAAGGGAAGGATGCATAATTTTTGTTATCTACATTCTGGAGGCATGTACAGGTGGAACCCATGAAACCAGAGGACAGGCCGATCGGCTATTGGCTGCGCGAGCTCGACCAGCGGATCGAGGGCGCGTTCGGGGCCGCGCTGGACCGGCAGGGGCTGCGCCGCCGGCACTGGCAGCTGCTCAACGGCCTCGGACCGGAGGATCCGTTGTGGGAAGGGCAGGGGGAGTGCCGGCAGGACCTGGTCCAGCGGGGGTGGATGCGGCAGGACGGCGCGCTCACGGATGACGGCGAGCGGGCGAGGGCGGCGATCGCCGCCGACGTGGCCGCGGTCCGCCGGCGGGTCGCCGAAGGCGTCCCCGACGAGGACTACCTGACCACCGTGCGCACCCTGGCCCGGATGGCGGAGAACCTCAGCGCGTGACCACGTGGCGGGCGATGGCGCCGACCGTGCGCGGGGTCAGCGTGCCGTCGCCGAGGCCGAGCTCGATCAGGTCGTCGAAGACCGCCTGGCGCCGGTCGGCGGCGCGCACCGCGGCGTTGACGATCCACTGCCGGCCGCCGAGCAGCGCCGCCGCCCGCGAGTGCCGCAGGTGCCGCCCGAGCCGGCCGCGCAGCGCCGCGGCGTACCGCTGCCCCGGCGCGTCACCGGACGCCGCCGCACCGGCCAGGGCGCCGGACAGCACCGCGTAGAAGATGCCCTCGCCGGTGAAGGGGTTGATCAGCGACAGCGCGTCGCCCGCGAGCAGCAGCCGGCCCCGGGCCGGCGCCGGGCGGCGCGTCGACAGCGGCAGGTGGTGCGCCCGCAGCCCGGTCGCCGCCGCCGTGTCCACGTCGGGCAGCAGCTCGGCGAGGCGGTCCAGCAGGTGCGCCCGGGAGACCGGCCGGCCGTGCAGCACCTCCCCGTAGCCGATGTTGGCGGTGCCGTCCCCGATCGGGAAGGCCCACGCGTAGGCCGGCCACTCCCGCGACGCGGTCACGATCCGCTGCTCGGCGGGCTGCCCCGCGAAGGGCGCGTAGCCGCGGATGGCGAGCGCCAGGTGGCCGGGGCCGTTCGGCGGCTGCCCGAGCGCCTTGCGCACCGCCGAATACGCGCCGTCGGCGCCGATGACCGCCCGCGCCGAGACCATCCCGTCGACGACCACCCGGTCCGGGCGCTCCTCGATGCGGCGCACGGTGTGGCGGCGCAGCACCGCCCCGGCCGCCACCGCACCGTCCACGATCCGTTCGTCGAGGACCAGCCGGGGGATGGTGTACGCGGGGCGCGCGTGCCTGCGGGCGACCGCCCCACCGGCGGGCCCGACGAGCCGCAGCGACGGCACCGGCGCGAAGCCGTCCTCGACGCCGGTCACGCCGAGCCCGGCGAGCACGTCGAGGGCGTGCGGCGCGACCCCGTCACCGCACGGCTTGTCGCGCGGGAAGCCGGCCTTGTCCAGCAGCAGCACGCTCGCGCCGGCCCGCCGCGCGGCGAGCGCCGCCGCCGCGCCCGCCGGACCGGCACCGACCACCACGACGTCGAAGTCGTCCATGCCAGCACGCTAACGGTGCTCCGGCACCGTGTGCACGCCGGCGGCGGACCCCTTCGACTTGAGCATCATGATGAAGGCGAGCACCCGGGCGACCGCGCCGAAGAACTCCGCCGGGATCTCGTCGCCGATCTCGCACGCGCCGTGCAGCGCCCGGGCGAGCGGCACGTCCTCGACCATCGGCACCCGGTGCTCGGTGGCGACCTCGCGGATCTTCAGCGCGATCACGCCCAGGCCCTTCGCCACCACCCGCGGCGCGCCCTTCGTCGGGTCGTACCGCAGCGCCACCGAGACGTGCGTCGGGTTGACCACCACGACGTCGGCCTTGGGCACGTCGGCCATCATCCGGCTGCGGGCCATCTCGTGCTGCCGCTGCCGGATGTGGCCCTTCACGTGCGGGTCGCCCTCGGACTTCTTGTGCTCCTCCTTGATCTCCTCCTTCGACATCATCAGCTGCTTGTTGACCCGGCGCTTGGCCACGAAGTAGTCGGCGAAGGCGAGCACGAGGCCGGTGACGGCGGCGATCCGGATGACCTTCAGCACCGTGTCGGCGACCAGGCCGATGATCGTCTGCAGCGGCATCGCGGTCGCGCCCAGCAGCGTCGGCACCAGCGTGTGCATCGTGTTGTAGACGACGACGCCGAGGATGATCACCTTCGCCAGGGACTTGACGCTCTCCCACGCCGCCTGGCCGCCGAACGTGCGCTTCAGGCCCTTGAGCGGGTTGAGCTTCTTGAAGTCGGGCTTGAGCTGCTTCGTCGCCGGGCGCAGGCCGCCCTGGGCGGCGGTGCCGACGATCGCGAACACGAACAGGCCCACGGTGATCGGCGCGGCGCAGATCGCGATGTCCGTCATGCCGGTCTTGAGCAGCTCCAGGGCCTTGGCCGGCTCCGGGTCGGTGAACGCCTGCGTGCTCTTGGAGAACAGGTCCTGGGTCCGTGCCATGACGCTGCGGGCCGTCATCGGCAGGAGCATGCTGGCCAGCAGCACCCCACCCCACGCGCCGAGATCCGGCGTGCGGGCCCGGGTGCCCTCGCGCCGCGCCTGCCGTTTCTTCTGCTCGGTAGGCTGCTCGGTCTTCTCACCAGCCATTACCGGCCCAGCGCGCCCTCGATGGTGCGCATCGACCAGCCGACCGCCGCCAGGTACGCCTTCGCCAGGTCCGCCGACGACACCGGCGCGGCGGCGAGGGCGTGCTCGTCGGCCACCTCGTACGCCCGCACGATCGACAGGACCTGGCCGAGCCGGCCGTGCCCGTCGACGAGCGCGTCGGCCACCTCGACCGTCAGCGGCAGCCGGGTGACCAGCTCCGCGACCGGCTCCGAGATGAGCTCGGCGACACCGGCGAGCAGGCCGACGGTGAACGCCGCGTCGCCCTGCAGCCCGAGCCGCTCCGCGACGGTCTGGCACAGCCGGGCCCGGGCCATCGTCGTGGACAGCTGGTCCTCGGTCGCCGACTCCGCCACGTCGCTGACGAGCATCAGCGCCGCCCACTGCCGGATCTTCGCCGAGCCGAGCAGCACGACCGCGTCGCGGACCGACGCCACCTTGCGCGGCAGCCCGGACGCGGCCGAGTTCGTCGCCCGAAGCACGCGGTAGGACAGCGCCGGGTCGCTCTGCACGATCGCCGACACCTTCGCGATGTCGGCGTCCTCCGCGGTGACCGCGCCGAGCAGCTCCAGGCGGCGCAACCGCGACGGTGACAGCGCGACCGCCGTCAGCACCTGGGGGCGGCCCACGGCGTACCCCTGCAGCAGGTCGAACCCGAGCCGCTGCGCCAGCAGGATGTGCTCCTCGATCTCCACCCGCTCCGCGACCAGCTTGATCCCCGGGTAGCGGCGGCAGCGGGCCACCACCTCGACGAGCTCCTCGGGCTCGCGGATGAGCAGGTCCAGCTTCACGTACGAGGCCAGGCCCAGCAGCCGCTCGTGGCCGAGGCCGAACACGAAGTCGTCGAGGGCGATCTCGTACCCCTGCTGCACCAGCCTCGCGGTCCCGGCGAGCACCGCGTCGTCGATCTCGACGGTCTCCAGGATCTCCAGGATCGCGTGGTCCGGGTCGAACGGCAGCGGCAGGTCACCGACGAGGAAGTCGCGGGTCAGGTTGATGAAGCACTTGCGGCCGCCGACGAGCTGCTCCAGGCCGAACTCGGTGAACGCGTTGACGATGACCTGGCTGGTCGCGTACGCGCTGCGCCGGGACGCCTCCACCTCGTCCGCGGCGCCACGGAACAGCAGCTCGTAGCCGACGACGTGCCCGGACCAGTCGTAGAGCGGCTGGCGTCCGATGTGGACGAGCTGCGTCGAGTCGGAAGTGGAGGTCGTTGCGGGCTGCACGCCCCTGACGATCGGCACCCGGCCCTGCAACCAAAGGAAAACCCTCAGAACTACCCGTTCGGCACCGATCAGGTGAACGCGTCACATCGGAAAGACGGGGAGAGCGTGCCCAAACGCCTGTCGCAGTTCATCGTGCCCATCGGCATCGTGCTGATCATCCTCATGATGGTCGTGCCGCTGCCGGCCGTGCTGCTGGACACGCTCATCGCCGCCAACATCACGCTGGCGCTCGTGATCGTGCTGGTCAGCATGTACGTGAAGCGGCCGCTGGAGTTCTCGTCGTTCCCCTCGCTGCTGCTCATCGCGACGCTCTTCCGCCTGTCGCTCAACATCAGCGCGACGCGGCTGGTGCTGACCGAGGGCTTCGCCGGTGACGTCATCGAGGCGTTCGGCCACTTCGTCGTCGGCGGCTCGCTCATCGTCGGCCTCGTCATCTTCCTGATCCTGTTCATCGTCCAGTTCATCGTCATCACCAAGGGCGCGGAGCGCGTCGCCGAGGTCGGCGCCCGCTTCACCCTCGACGCGATGCCCGGCAAGCAGATGGCGATCGACGCCGACCTCAACGCCGGCCTCATCGACGAGGCCACGGCCCGCAAGCGCCGCACCGAGATCACCTCCGAGGCGAGCTTCTACGGCGCGATGGACGGCGCGTCGAAGTTCGTCAAGGGCGACGCGATCGCCGCCATCATCATCACGCTGGTCAACCTCATCGGCGGCTTCGCGATCGGCATGCTGCAGCGCGGGCTGTCGGCGACCGACTCGATCCAGACCTACTCGCTGCTGTCCGTCGGCGACGGCCTCGTCTCGCAGATCCCGGCGCTGCTGCTGTCCGTGGCGACCGGCCTCATCGTGACCCGCTCCGCCAACGACGGCGACATGGGCGCCACGGTCAGCAAGCAGCTCAGCCAGAACCGCCGGGCGCTGCAGATCGGCGGCGGCGCGGCGCTCGCGCTGTGCCTCATCCCCGGGCTGCCGAAGCTGCCCTTCCTGCTCGTCGGCGCGGCGGTGCTGATCATCGCCCAGCGCCTGCCGAAACCCGTCAGCGAGGCCGACCAGCAGGACGCTGCCGCCGCCGAGGCCGAGCCGCCACCGCCGGACCCGACGGAGACGCTGCTGGGGGAGATGCGGGTCGACCCGCTGGAGCTGGCCCTCGCGCCGGACCTCGTCGACCTCGTCGACGCCAGCGGCGGCGACCTCCTGGAGCGGGTCCGGGCCCTGCGCCGCAAGGTCGCCCTGGAGCTCGGCATCGTCATGCCGCCGGTGCGCACCCGCGACGACCTGGAGCTGCCGCTGTCGACGTACGCGGTGCGCATCAGCGGCGTCGAGGTCGGCCGCGGCCAGGCGCCGCCCGGGACGGTCCTGGCGATCGGCGACGGCCTGGACTTCCTGCCCGGCCGGGCCGGCGTCGAGCCCGTCTTCGGCCTGGCCGGCAAGTGGGTGCCGGCCGAGCTGCGCCACCAGGCGGACCTCACCGGCGCGACGGTCGTCGACCGGGCGTCCGTCATCATCACGCACCTGGCGGAGATCGTCCGCTTGCACGCCAGCCGCCTGCTGGGGCGCGAGGACGTCCGCGCGCTCACCGAGATCGTCAAGCGCACGCACCCCGTCGTCGTGGAGGAGCTGACCCCGGCGGCGCTCAGCCTCGGGCAGGTCCAGCGGGTGCTGCAGACCATGCTCGACGAGGGCGTGCCGATCCGCGACCTGGTGCGCATCTTCGAATCCCTGTCGCTGCAGGCGAAGCAGTCCACCGACCCCGACTCGTTGGTCGAGGCGGCGCGGGCGTCACTCGGGCCGGCGATCGCCTCCCGGTACGCCCACGACGGCACCCTCACGGCGATCACGCTCGAGCCGAGGCTGGAGCAGCAGCTGCTGGAATCGCTGCGCCCGACCGACAGCGGACTGCAGCTGCTGATCGACACGGCACGCGCCGAGTCGATGCTCGCCGACCTGACCAGAATCACCGAACTCGGCGAGGAACGGGGCGTCAGTCCCGTCCTCGTCTGCTCACCGCAACTGCGCAACGCTCTGCGGAAACTGGTGCAGATGGCATTGCCGCGTTTACCGGTTCTGTCCTACTCAGAGATCGCCGGGAGTACGCTGCGGATTGAGACTATTGGGGTGGTGAATGGTGCCTACCCGGTTGCTGCTTGAGGGTCGTGACCTCGAAGAGCTGCTCGCGCAGGTCCGCGCGGAGCACGGGCCGGATGCTGTCATCGTCTCTGCCGAAAAAGTGCGCACCGGCGGGGTCGGTGGCCTTTTCGGAACTCAGAAATATGAGCTGACGGTGGAGGTCCCCGATGCCGTTGCGACAACTCAATCATCAGGCCAGGCACCGCGCAAAGGCGACACGCCGAATCGCACACTGAGTATCGAGGATCTGGCCGCGCTGGCGGATGCCGCCGAATCGCAGGGCAGGAATCCGACGTTCGCCGACGCGCTCGCGGATGCGCGGGCCGCCACGCCCCGGCCGCCCGCCGGCGCGCCTGTCCCCGGCGCGGCGCCCGCCGGTGGGCCGCAGCGGCCGCCGGTGCCAGGACCTCCCGGGCCGCCCGGACCTCCAGTGCCTCCAGTGCCTCCAGTGCCTCCAGTGCCTCCAGTGCCTCCTGGGCCTCCTGGGCCTCCTGGGCCTCCTGGGCCTCCTGGGCCTCCTGGGCCTTCAGGTGCGCCCCAGCCGCCTGCCGGTGGGGCCTGGCCGCCGCAGGCGGCCTCCGGGCCGGCACCGGCGGGCGGTGGCGGGCAGCCGCGTCCACCCGCGGGTGCGGCGGCGCGGCCGTCCGACGGCGGTCCTTCCCGGCCACCGGCCGGTGGCCCTCCGCGGCCGCCGACGGCCGCCGACGCGCTCAACCGGCTGCTCGCCGAGGGCCCCGCCCCGGAGGCGCCCGCGGGCGCGCCGTCGGTGCGGCCGTTCCGGCCGGCGGCCGGCCAGCCGATCGCGAAGCTCGGCGTCCAGCAGGTCACCGTGGACCCGCGCTTCGAGCAGCGCCCCGACGTGCCGCAGGCGGCCCGGTTCCAGCCGCCGCCGATGGCGGAGCCGCCACGGGTGCAGCCGCCGGCGGACGTGGACCCGCGCCGCGACGTGCCGCAGGCGCCACGGGTGCAGCCGCCGGCGGACGTGGACCCGCGCCGCGACGTGCCGCAGGCGCCACGGGTGCAGCCGCCGGCGGACATGGACCAGCGCCGCGACGTGCCGCAGGCGCCACGGTCGCAGCCGCCGGCGGGCGTCGACCCGCGCCGCGACGCGCCACGGGCGGCCCGGTTTCAGCCGCCGCCGCCCGCCGCGCCGGACCTGGACCCGCGCTACGAGCAACACCACGATCTGCCGCAACCACAGCGGTATCAGCCGCCCGCCGCACCGAACGGCGGAGGGATCTGGCCCGAACAGACGCGGATGGACCCGCGACGGCGCGCCCCGGCGCGACCGAACCCGCCACGCCCACTGTCCGACGACGAGATCGAATATTGGCAGGAGTCCTCAATGCCTGTTGAAGCCACCGCCACCGTGGAGAAGCCGCGGACACCGGATCAGAGCGAACGGCTCGCCGGGGCCTACAGCCCGCACACCGCCGCGCAGGCCGCGGCCGCCGCACAGGCGGCGGCGGCCCCTGCCGAGCGCACCGCCGCGGAGCGCACGGCCGCCGCCGCCGAGCGGGCGGCGCGTTCGGAGGCGGCCGCCGCCGAGCGGGCCGCCGCGGCCGAACGCGCCGGCGGCGACCGGACCGCCGCGGAGAAGTCCGAGCGGCAGACCGCGCTGGGCCGCCGGCTGCAGTCGCTGGGCGTGCCGTCGGACATCGCGTTCCGGGCCAACGCCGCCGACACCTACAGCGCCGTGGTCGACGCCTTCGCGGCGCTGCCCGTCGCCGAGCCCGCGCCCGACGGCCCGGGGGAGACGCTCATCGTCGTCGGCGAGTCGACGCACGCGGTCGAGGTCGCCCGGTGGGTCGCGGAGACCCAGCGGCTCGACAGCGACCACATCCTCTTCGCCGGCCGCAACGCCGCCGCCGCGGGAATCGACGCCAAGCGCCGCATCACCGGCGCCCACGACGCCCGCCTCTGGGCCAAGAAGCTGCGCAAGTCCGACGCGCCCAGCGTCGTCGCCGTCGAGGCCGCCCTGGACGAGTCCGCCTGGGCCGCCGCGATCGTCGAGGCGGTCCGCCCCGTCGCGGTCTGGGTCGTCGTCGACGCCAGCCGCAAGACCTCCGACGTCGCCCACCACCTGCAGGGCCTGCGCCGCGTCGACGCCATCTGCCTGCGCGGCACGATGTCCAGCGGCGACCCGGCCAGCCCGCTGTCGCTGCGGGTGCCCGTCGCCCTCCTGGACGGCCGGCCCTCGACACCGTTCCAATGGGCCGCGATGCTCTGCGAGCGCCTGAGCCTGGTGGGCGGCTGACGTGCTGGGGATGGCACGCTTCTCCACGCTGTTCCTCGCCGTGGTGATCGCGTCGCCCGCCCTCTACGCCACGTTCGTCACCCACCACCTCGACCTGCAGACCGGGCTGCTCCGCCTGCTCATCGCCGTGCCGGTGGCCGCGGTGATGCTCGCCGTCTTCCGGATGGTGACCCGCAGCTACGGCAAGCCCGACAAGAAGCGCGAGCCGTCCCCGGACGCCGCCACCGGCGATGAGCCGCTGCGCGCCGAGGCAGTGGCCGGCGAGCCCTTCCCCCAGCGCCGCGCGGAGGACAACCCCTGACCCACCCGCACCGCTGACGCCCCGCGCCGCGGTCAGGCGGCCAGGAGCTTCAGGACCAGGGTCACGGAGCGGTCGGTCAGGTTGGCGATCGCGTTCGGCAGGAGCATCATCGCGGTGCCGACGATGACCAGGGTGAGCAGGACCTTCGCCGGGAAGCCGAAGGAGAACGGGTTGAGGGCGGGGGCGGCGCGGGTCAGCAGGCCCAGGGCGACGTCCACGGCGAGCATGATCGCGACCAGGGGGGCCGCGATCTGCAGGCCCGCCAGGAACATCTCGCCGAAGCCGTCCTTGATGATGCCGGCGAAGGTCTCCAGGGAGAAGGCGTCGTTGAGCGGGATCGCGGTGTAGGAGCGGGCGAAGCCGCGCAGGATCAGCTGGTGCGAGTCGGTGGCGAACATGAGCGCCATGCCGATGAGGTTGTAGAAGCGGCCGAAGACGGCGTTGCCCTGGAGCATGAAGGGGTCCATCGAGAACGCCAGGCTGAAGCCGCCGACGAGGTCGATCATGTTGCCGGCGATCTGGACCGCGGCGAAGAGCAGCGCGGTGATGAAGGCGAGCGCCGCGCCGATGACGGCCTGCTCGACGGCGTTGAGGATGAGCACACCGGTGGACATGCCCGGCGGGATCTGCGGGGCGAGGCGCGGGGCGATGGGCAGGGCGATCGCCACCGACAGCAGGGCCTTCACGGCGGCGGGCGCGCCGCGGTTGTTGAAGGGCGGGCACAGGGCGAGCCACACGCCCGCCCGGATCGAGCCGAGCAGGATCGCCAGGACCGTGCTCAGCGGCACGGTGTAGGACTCAGGCACCCTTGATCAGGTCCGGGATCTGGGCGTAGAGCTGCTCGGTGTAGGTGACCATCTCGTGCAGCATCCAGTTGCCGGCGAAGAGCAGCGCCAGCCCGATGGCGGCCGCCTTCGGGACGAAGGAGAGCGTCGACTCCTGGATCTGGGTCACGGACTGGAAGAGCGAGATGGCGAAGCCGACGACGAGCGCCGTGAGCAGGATCGGCGCGCCGAGCTTCGCGGCGATCGTCATGGCCTCCAGGCTGAGCTCGAGGATCTTGGTGTCGGTCATGCGGGGTACACCTCGTCAGTGGTAGCTGGCCACGAGGGCGGTGAGGATCAGCCCCCACCCGTTGACCAGGACGAACAGCAGGAGCTTGAACGGCAGCGCGATGGTGACGGGCGGCAGCATCATCATGCCCAGCGACATGAGGGCCGCCGAGACGACCATGTCGATGACCAGGAACGGGATGTAGATGACGAAGCCGATGATGAACGCGGCCCGCAGCTCGGACAGGACGAACGCGGGGATCAGCGTCGACAGCGGCACGTCGTCCTTGTTCTTCGGCAGCGGCCGGTCGGCGATCTTCGTGAAGAGCGCGATCTCGTCCTTGCGGGTCTGCTTCAGCATGAACGCCTCGAGCGGCTGCATCCCGTCCTTGAAGGCCACCGCCTGGGTCTTCTCTCCCTTCAGATAGGGCTGGAGCCCGACGTCGTTCACCTCGGAGACGACCGGCGACATGATGAAGAGGCTGACGAACAGCGCCAGGCCTGCGATGACCTGGTTGGGCGGCACGTTGCTGAGGCCGAGCGCGTTGCGGGTGATCGACAGGACCACGAAGACCTTCGTGAAGCTGGTCGTCATCAGCAGCAGCGACGGCGCGATCGACAGCAGCGTCAGCAGGATGATGATGGTGATCGACTGGCTGGGCTGGACGCCGCCGACGTCGATGTTGACCGTGCCGTCGGGTGGGGTCGGCGACACCGGTGGCTTCGGCGTCGGTGCGGCGTGGGCGGCGGCGGGCAGGAGCAGCGCCGTACCGAAGGCGGCAAGAGCCAGCAGGAGCCTCATCGCCTGCCCCTCAGGAACCGCCAGGCCTCCGCCGAGAGCAGCGAGCCGGCCAGGGGGGACGGGCGCGGATCCTCCGGCGCGCCGGCTGAGAACACCGCGGCGTCCGCGTCGGCCAGCAGCGACACCCCCGCGTCGCTGACGCCGAGCACGAGGGCCCGGTCGGCGACCTTCACGACCGCGACCGACGAGCCCCGGCTGAGCTGCTGGCGGGCGAGCACGGTGACCAGCCCCGCGCCGTGGCCGCCGCCGACCCCGCGCCGGGCCAGCCGCGCCAGCGCCCACAGTAGGGCGAACACCACGGTGAGTGAGCACAGGACGCGCAAAGCCAGTTCGAACATCAGCGACTAGGCCCGGTCCGAAGGGCCGACGATCTCGGTGATCCGGATGCCGAAGTTCTCGTCGATCACGACCACCTCGCCGCGGGCGATGAGCCTCCCGTTGACGAGCAGGTCGGCGGGGCCGCCGGCGGCCCGGTCCAGCTCGATCACCGCGCCGGGGGCGAGCGACAGCAGCTCCCGCACGCTCATCCGGGTCCGCCCGAGCTCGGCGGTGACCTCCATCTCGACGTCGTGCAGCAGGTCGAAGGCCGGCGGCCGGCCGCGGTCGTCGCGGTCGTCGCGGAAGTCGCCGGCGCCCCCGCCGGAGGTCACCTCGACCGCCACGGCCAGCGCGACGACGGCGTGGACGGCACCCTCGTCGGTGGTGAGCGGCACCAGGACGCCGCCCGCGGCGACGACCTGCCCCATGGCGGCGGCCGGCTGAAGCACCTCGCCCGGGTCGACGACGACCGGCCCGACGGTGGTCGCCGCGGCCTCCAGGGCGGGCCGGACGGCCTGGCTCAGGTCCAGGGCGCCCATGGGGGAGTTCGCGAGGGCCTCGACGAGGTCCTGGGTGACGACGATGGCGACCTCGCCCTGCGCGGTGCCGGCGAACCGGGCGCGGACGGCCTGGCCGTCGATCGCGAGCTCGTCGACGTTCTGCGTGGGCGCACCGACGGAGAGCGGGGAGCTGGCGGGCAGCAGCGCCACGGCGGCCTGTGCGGCCGCCTCGGCGCGGGCCAGCAGTGCCTCGTTGGTGGCGATGGTCATCGGCGGTTCTCCTCAGCGCGGTTCTGGCCGAGCTGTCCGGCCGGCTGTCCTGCGGGCCGGTGTGTCGGTCGTTGACCTGGCTGCGGGCTCGGCACCACGAGACAGGCCAGACGGTTGCCCTGCGCGCCCGGGACGGCGTAGGCGAACGTGATGTCCGCCGTGGTCACCGCCAGGGGCGTCGAGGTGGTGTGGGCGAGCGGCACGACGTCGCCCGGCCGCAGCCCGATCAGGTCGGCGGGGTGCATGCGGACCGGCTGGAAGCGCACCGCGACCTCGATCGGCGCGCCCTCCAGGCCGGCGACCACGTTGCGGTAGGCGATCTCACGGGCCGCCCGCTGTGCCTCGGTGAGCACCGCGCTGCCCTGCTCGCCCTGCAGCTTCGGGAAGATCGAGCCGAACGGCAGGCAGATGCTGGCGACGCACTCCTCGCTGCCGACCCGCATCTCGAAGGACGCCACGATCACGGCGTCGGACGTCGCGCCCGCCTGGGCGAACTGGGGGTTGTACTCGATCGTCGTCATCTCCGGCCGTAACGCCACGATGCCCTCGAAGGCGTAGCGCAGCTCGCCGAGCGTCCGCTCGATGAGGCCGTGCAGCAACGGCATCTCGATGTCGCTCAGCGGGCGCTGGGGCTGCGGGCCGCCCGGGCCGCCGAGCATGTGGTCGATGCAGGCCATGGCGGTGCTCAGGGAGAACTCCAGGATGGCAGTGCCGGGTAATGGGTCGATGCTGAACATGGCGACGACGGTCGGACTGGACAGGCCGCTGATGTACTCGTCGTAGGTCAGCTGTTCGATGGAGATCAGGCTGACCTGCGACACCGCCCGGAGGCTGGTGGTCAGCAGCGTGGCGTACTGGCGGGCGAAGGTCTCGTAGGAGATCTGCAGGGTTCGGATGTGTTCGCGGGACAGTTTGGTCGGACGCCGGAAGTCATACGGCTCAGGACCGGAGCTCTTGCCGCCACGCCGGCTCATCTTGCCGGGCGTGCGGCCGCTCCCGGTCGCCGACGTTGACTGCGTCACTCTCTTACCATCGGTCTTTTTGGGTGCAGCTTGACGTAAAACGGCCGAAACGGACCTAGAGGTTTCCTTGAAACCCCCAGATCCGCCGGTTCGGGCCTACTGGATCACGAACGACGTGAAGTACACGTCCATGATCTCTTTCGTCTTGTCCACCGTGTACGCCTTCTCGATCTTCTCCCGGAGCTCCGCCTTCGAGCGCTCCCGCTCGGTGTTGGACATGAGCTCCGCCATCGGCCGGTTGCTGTACAGCTCGATCGCGATGTCCAGCGCCTTGCTGCCGTCCGGGGCCTCGGCCGCGTCCGCGGTCGCCTGCAGCGACAGCCTGAGCTTCAGGAAGTGCCCGTCGGCCAGGTTGATCGTGACCGGGTCCAGCGGCACCACCGCGCCCGGCTCGGGCTCGGGCGCCGCGGTCGCGGAGGACGGCTTGAACATGAAGTAGCCGCCCGCCCCGCCGCCCAGCAGCACCACCACGATCGCGATGATCATGATGAGCTTCTTCCTGCTCTTCTTCGGCGCCTCTTCGGTCTCCGCCTGGGCCGCCTTCTCGTCCTTCGCCATCCAGGCCGCTCCTTACGAGGTCGGGGTGGCCGAGGGCAGCAGCGCCCGGGTGTCGGCCGGAAGGGAGGACAGGACGATGATCTCCACCCGCCGGTTGAGCGACGCCGCTCGCGGGTCGTCCGCCGCGTACAGCGGCTTCGTGTCGGCGTAGCCGGACGCCAGCAGGCGGGTCTCCGGGATGCCGGCGTTGCTGTGCAGGAAGCGCACCACCGTCGAGGCGCGGGCCGTGGACAGCTCCCAGCCGCTGGGGTAGCTGCCGGTCGTGGCGGCGAGCTGGTTGGTGTGCCCGTCGACCTCGATCTTGTTGGGCAGGCCGGCGATCGCCGGGCCGATCCCGGCCATGATCTCCCGGCCGGCGGACAGCAGCTGCGCCTCGCCGCCGTCGAACACGATCGCGCTGGTGACGACGGTGACGACCAGGCCGCGCTCGTCGATGCTGAACTTCACCGAGTCCTGCAGGCCCTGCTTCTCGAGGTTCTTCTCGAGGTTCTTCTCGATCTGGTCCTTGATCTTCTCGAAGTTCTCGACCTCCTGCTGCGCGGCCTTCTGCTTCGCCGACGCCGTCGCCCGCTCCTTCGCCGCCACGGCCTCCTGGATCGCCGTCGCGTCGCTGGTGGTGCCGCCGATGCCCGAGGACAGGTCCATCGGGGAGTCGCTGTCGGAGGACTCCATGAGGTTGGACTCGCCGCCGTCGAACGCCACCGAGGGGGAGCCGAAGCCGACCGCGAGACCGTTCTTGAGCTCCGCGAACTTCTTCTGGTCGACCTGGCTGATCGCGAACAGCACGATGAAGAGCACCATCAGCAGCGTCATCATGTCGGCGTAGCTGACCAGCCAGCGCTCGTGGTTCTCGTGCTCCTCCTCGTGCGCGCCGTGCTTCTTGCCGTGGCCCTTCGCGTGCGCGCCCTTGGTGCCGCCCTTGGCAGCGTGCCCACCTCCGCTCATGCCGCCACCTCCGCTGCGCTCCGGCGTCGGCCTGAGCCAAACCTGTCACATGATGAGCGGACCGAGCCGCTTCGCTGTCCGCTCATCAGGCGGCCTCCTTCTTCTCAGTGACGCTGCCCGGCGGCAGCAGGCTTCGGAGCTTCTGTGCGACCAGGCGGGGGTTGGCCCCTGCCTGGATGTTGATGATGCCGGCGATCACGAGCTCCATCTGTGCGCATTCGAGCTCGGACAGCCGTTTCAACTTGGCTCCCATCGGCAGCCACATGACGTTTGCTGAGAGAACTCCCCAGAGCGTCGCCACGAAGGCGCCGGCGATGAGGTGGCCGAGCTTGTCCGGCTGGCTCAGGTTCTCCAGTACGTGGATCAGGCCGATGACCGTGCCGATGATGCCGATCGTCGGGGCGTACCCGCCCATGCCCGTGAAGATCGTCGCGGCCTGCTTGTCGGCCTTGCGTTTCGCGTCCACCTCGGCCTCGAGGATCGTCGCGAGCTCCTCCGAGTCGGTGCCGTCGATGGCGAGCTGCAGGCCCTTCTTGAGGAACGGATCCTGCACCTCCTTCATCGCGTCCTCCAGCGCGAGGAGCCCCTCGCGCCGGGCCTTCTCGGCGAGCTTGACGATGTCGTCGACCAGCGCGTCGGCCGGCTGCACGCTGCCCAGCAGCACCCGCTTGAACGAGTCGCCGAGCGCGATCGTGTCCTTCAGCATGCCGCCGGCCATGGCCGCGCCGAGCGTGCCGAAGAAGACCAGGATCAGCGGAGGCAACAGGAAGATGGAGCCGGGGCTGCCGCCTTCGAGGATCATCGAGACGAAGATCGCGATGAAGGCGAGCACGACCCCGATGATGGTTGCCGGATCCATGTGTCAGCGCTCCCGACGGTGGAGATGGACGACGTTGGTCTCCTTGGCGCGCTCCCGGGCCTCGTCGGCGCGCTCCGCCGACGTCTGCCCCACGAGCTGCTGCGCGTCCACGACCACCTGCGCCCGGTACTGGCGGATCAGCGCCACCAGCTCCGGCAGTGACTCGGCGATCAGGTACTTGGTGCCGTCGACCAGGGTCACGACGGTGTCGGGGGTGCAGTCGGCCCGCTCGACCAGGTCGGGGTTGAGAGCGAACACCGGGCCGTTGAGTCGGGTCAGCAGGATCATCGACGCGCTCCCGTCCTTGGTGGTAGTGGGCGAGGCCCCCTCCGTGGTGCCTTCGGAGTTCACATCGGACCGATCGGCCGACAGGTGAGGAGTTGACGGTTGCCGTGGAGGTGCTACGCAAAAGGCCCACCCCGAAGGGTGGGCCTTTTGTCCGATGGAATCCCTTACCGCTTCAGGTTCACCAGCTCCTGCAGCACCTCGTCCGACGTGCTGATCACCTTCGAGTTCGCCTGGAAGCCGCGCTGGGCCACGATCAGGTTCGTGAACTCCTGCGCCAGGTCGACGTTGGACATCTCCGTCGCACCGCTCTGCAACGTGCCGAGACCCGCCGTCCCGGCGACGCCGACCTGCGCCAGGCCCGAGTTCACCGTGAAGCGGTACAGCGAGTCGCCGACCTTCTCCAGACCGGGCGGGTTGTTGAAGTTGGCGAGGGCGAGCTGCGCCACCGTCTGCTTGTTGCCGTTGGAGAACACGCCGACGAGCTGACCGTCGGGGTTGATGCTGAAGGACTGCAGCGTCGCGGCCGGCGAACCGTTCTGGCTCAGCGGGCTCACCGTCGTGCTGCCCGTGTACTCCGTCAGGCCCGCCAGGTCCACCTCGACGCCGTTGCCGTCGCTGTCCGGGTCGTACAGCAGGCCGATCTTCGTGTTGCCGTTCGAGTCGGTGTACGTGGGCCCGCTGATCTGCCCGTTCGGCAGGAACGTCAGGCTCGCCGGTGACGACGGCGTGGTGCCGTCGCTGACGCTGACCTCCCACCCGCCGGCGGTCAGCGTGAACGTCGACGTCAGCGTCACCACGTTGCCCTGCACGTCGTACGTCTTGATCGACCGCGGGATCGTGGTGTTCAGCGGCGCGTCGGCCGGCAGGTTACCGGCGATGACCATGTTGCGGGTGGCGTTCGGTGCGATCAGTGTGCCCATCGGCAGCCGGATGTCGCCGATCGGCGCGTTCGTGTTGACCGTGCCGTTCACCGCCGGCCAGCCCTGCACCGCGGCGCCGGTCGGCGTGACCAGCTTGCCCTCGGCGTCGAAGTTGAACGCACCGGCCCGCGTGTAGAGCATCTCGTCGACGGAGTTGACGACGAAGAACCCGTCGCCGGAGATCATCACGTCGGTGGCGCGGCCCGTCGTCTGCGCCGAGCCCTGGATGAAGCTCGTGTTGATCGCGCCGAGCCGCACGCCCAGGCCGACCTGGGCGGGGTTCGTGCCGCCCTGCCCCTGCTGCGGCGCGCCCGCGGCCCGCATCATCTGGCTCAGCGTGTCCTGGAACACCACCTGCGACGACTTGAACCCCACGGTGTTGACGTTGGCGATGTTGTTGCTGGTGACATCCATCATCTGCTGGTGGGCCCGCAGACCGCTGATGCCGGAGAAGAGTGAGCGGAGCATAGGGGAGGGGTCCTTTCAGGATGCCGGGTTGCGGACTTCCTTGACCGCAGTGAGCGCGACATCCGTGTCGCCGACCCGCAGGGTGGGGCTGGTGCCCGAGAACGTCGCCGCGGTCACCACGCCGGACTGCTCCTTGCCGTCCTTGTCGGTGTACGCGACGGTCTTGCCGATCAGGTTGCTCGCGCCGAGCTGCAGCTGCGCGGTGAGCAGGCTCTGCTGCGCCGTCGCCAGATCGGTCAGCTTCTCGACCGTGGTGAACTGCGCCGTCTGCGCCAGGAACTCCGAGTTGTCCATCGGCTTCATCGGGTCCTGGTACTTCAGCTGCGCGACGAGCAGCTTCAGGAACGCGTCCTTGCCCAGGTCGCCGCCGGGCTTCGCGGGTGCTTCCTGCTTCGTGCCGTCCGTCTTCGCGACGTCGCCGGGCGCGTTCGTCTTCGGCACGTAGTCGCTGACGTTGCCGGGGACCGGCTTCGGGACGTAGTCGCCGACGTTGCCACTGACAGGACCACTGACAGGACCGCTGGCAGCGCCACTGTTGGGGCCACTGGCAGGACCACTGGCAGGACCACTGGCAGGGGCGCTGACAGGGGCGCGGGCGGGGCCACTGGCAGGGCCGGTGACAGGGCCGGAGACCGGCGTGATCGGGGTGGTGATGGCGAAACCCCCTACCTAGATGCGCACGTCGACCAGGGCGTCCGGGTCGAGGACCGGTTCGGTCGCCCGCGACTCGGGTGCCTGCTGATGAGATCGACCCTGCGACTGCCAACCTGAGAACTGTTGCGACTGGTTGCCGGGCCGGTCAGTGTCCTGGTGCAGATCCAGCGAGCACTGCCCGAATCCCGCGTCCCGCAGGTCCTGCCGCAGGTCCGGCAGCGCCGCCTGCAGCGCGGCCCGCGCCGCGTCACTGCCCGCCGCCAGCTGCACGGCGATCGTCCCGTCCCGCACCTCGGCGACGATGCTGACCTGCCCCAGGTCCCCGGGGCTGAGCTGGATCGTCATCCGGTGCACCCCGTCGGGCCCCTTCCGCAGCGGCGTCAGCACCATCGCGACCTGCGTCGCCACCGGTGCCGGCGGCGGTGCCTGCGCGGGCGCGGGAGTTGCCGCGACGGCCTGCGTCATCGGCGGCTGCGGCAGCTGTACGGCCACCGCCTGCCCTCCGCCGGCACCGTCCTCGATCCGCGCGGGGTGCCGCGCGTGACCGTTGCCGCCGGGTGTCCCGCTCTGGCCGCCCCGGCCCTGCGCGTCGCCGGCGAGCGCGCCCTGTGCGGCTCCCTGTGCCGCCTGCTGCGCCGCGAGCTGCGCCGCCTGCTGACCGCCGTCGACCGCCCCGCCACGCGCCTCGGCCGGCACCGCGTCGGTGGCGGCGATGGCGGCCGTGGGCACGGACTGGGGGAGCCCCTGCGGGCTCGCTGCGCCGCCGGCCTCGGCGGCGGACCGTGCCGCGGCCTGAGCGGCTGACTGGGCGGCGGCTGACTGGGCCGCGAACTGAGCGGCTGACTGGGGCGCGGACTGGGCGGCGGTGGTGGGCTGGGCCGTGGTGGGCTGGGTCTGGTGCTGCGGGTCGAGCGGTGTGGTGGCCGGCGTCGCCACGGGCGGCGCTGCCTGCGCCGTCAGGGCGGCATTGCCGGTGAGCTGGGCGGTCGCCGGGTCGGTGGTCCGCGGCGCCCGGGGGAGCTGGGCCGGGTCGGCCGCCGGTGCCGCCTCCTGCGCCGTCAGCAGCGCCGCCGCCTGGGCGAGCAGGCCCTGCGCGGGGGCGGCCGGGACGGTGGCGGATGCTGCCCCGGAGCCGAGCGCCTGCGTGGCGCCGGACGCGGCCACGACGGGCGCCGCCACCGGAGTGGTCGCCGCGGTGGCGGTCAGGCCGGCACCGGGAAGCGGGTTGCCGGTCCAGGCGGTCAGGTCCTGCCCTTCGCCGGCCGGCCGCGCGGCTCGGGGATCGGCCGGCACCTGCGGCGGTGTGGCGAGTCGCGTCGCCGGGTCGGTCAGCGCCTGCGCGGCGGCCTGCGCCCCGGTCAGCGCCGCGTCCTGTCCGGCGGCGGCCTGCGCCCCGGCGCGCGCCGCGAGCTGCGCCCCGATCCGAGCCGCGTCCTGCCCGGCTGCCTGTGCCCCGGTCCGTGCCGCGTCCTGCCCGGTGGCCTGCGTTCCGGCCTGCGCCGCGAGCTGCGCTTCAGCCCGCGCTGGGAGCTGTGCCCCGGCCTGCGTTCCTGCCTGTGTTCCGGACTGCGCCGCGAGCTGCGCTCCGGCCTGAGCTGAGAGCTGTGCCCCGGCCTGCGCCGCGGTCTGTGCCCCAGCCTGCGCCGCGACCTGTGTCCCAGCCTGCGCCGCGACCTGGACGTCGGCCTGCGTCGAAAGCTGTGCCGCGAGCTGTGACCCGGCCTGTGCCGCGAGCTGTGCCCCGAAGTGAGCCGCGGTCCGGGACCCGGCCTGCCCCTCAGGCTGCGCCCCGGTCGCAGCACCGATCCCGGTCCCGAGCGCGGTCCCGGTGAGGGCGCCCGGCCGCGGACCGAGCTGGGCTTGGGCCGCAGTCTGCGCCGGGTCCTGTTCCTGCGGTGCTGCCCCGGCCTGGGGCACGGCCCGGGCGTCGAGCTGGTGCCCGGCCGGCCGGAGGGTGGCGGGAAGCGCCGGCTGGGGTCCTGGCTCGGTGGCGACGAGCGGGACGGTCACGACCGTCGGGCCAGTCTCGGCGGCGGCCCTCAGCATGGCCTCCAGAGGGCGCCGCACGCCCGCCTCGCCGGCCGGGCCGGGACGCGCTTCGGTGGCCGGGTGGCCGGGGGCGTGCGCGAGGGGCCGCGAAGCGCCGGGCGTGGGGTCCGCCGGGCGGGGCGCTTGCCGTACCGGAGCGGCGGCGGCATCGCGGGGCTCCTGGGGCCGCTCGGAGGAGGGGCGCCGCATCACGGGCTCCCGGTGCTGCTGGGCGGCCGCGGTGGAGGCGAGGGCGTCGGCCTCGGGGGCGCGGCGGCGGTCGTCGGCCCGGCGGTCCCGCACCGGGAAGCGCCGGTCCTGCGTCCTGTCCGTCCTGTCCGTCCTGTCCGTCCTGTCCCGGTCGCGGTCCTGCTCTGGGCGCCGCACGGGGCGTTGCTCGGGGCGCTGTTCAGGGCGCTGCTCGAAGCGCTGATCGAGGCGGCGGTCGCGGGCGCCCTGGGTCGGTGCGCCCTGGGAGGCGCGGCCGTGGGTGGCGGCCGCCAGGGCCGCTGCGAACGCGTCCGAGGGGCCGGCGGCGGCAGGCTGGTCGGCGGCGCGGGTGGCGGCGGCCAGCCGGGTGACGTCCAGTGGTGCGGTCATGCGAAACCCCTTCCCGCGAGCTGTTCCATGGCCGCCTTGACCTTGGGGACGTAGGCCTGGGTCTGCGCGAACGGCGGGATGCCCCCGTAGCGGCTGACCGCGCCGCCGCCCGCGTTGTAGGCGGCGAGGGCGAGGTCGATCGAGCCGAAGCGTTCGAGGTTCGACGACAGCATCCGGGCGGCGCCGTCGACCGCCTGCGCCGGGTCGAGGGCGTCGACGCCGAGGCCGCGGGCGGTGGCCGGCATCAGCTGCATGAGGCCCTGCGCGCCGGCGCCGCTGACGGCGGCCGGGTCGTAGCCGGACTCGACCTTCGCCACGGCGGCCAGGAGGGCGGGCTCGAGGCCGTACTTCGCGCCGGCCTGCTGGAACAGCTCCGCATAGGGCACCTCCGCCGGCGTCGCCACCGTCGCCCCGGTGAGGGCGGCGGGCCGCAGTGCCATCGCCGTCGCGGAGCGCGAGCCGGCGCCCGTCGCGCCGGACAGCGCGGAGGACCACGCCGGGTCCAGCGAGGTGTTCACGATCCGGCGGATGGCGGTGGGCGTCTCGTACACGTCCTGGACCTTCACCACGTCGCCGGCGTGCGGCGTGGCGATCATGCGGTTGTTCCCGAGGTAGATGGCGATGTGGTCGACGGGGCTGCCGAAGGCGAGCAGGTCGCCGGGGCGGGCGTGGGCCAGGTCGGCCACCGCGGTGCCCTGGCGCGCCTGGTCCTTCGCCACCCGGGGGAGCGTGACGCCGAGGTCGGCGTAGACCCGCTGGACGAGGCCGGAGCAGTCCAGGCCGCTCTCCGGCCTGGTGCCGCCGAAGACGTACGGCGTGCCGAGGTACCGCTTCGCCGCGTCCACGACGTCCCCGCCGGTGACCGCGGAGGTGCTGTCCAATGTGGACTTCAGGGTCGCCGCGAACGCCTCCCCGCTGCCGGCCGCGGCGGGCGCGCCGAGCCCGATCCGGGTCCGGATCTCCGCGACACGGGCCTGCGCCTCGTACACCGTCATGCCGCCACCTCCGCTGCGCTCCGGCGTCGGCCTGCCTGCGACCTGCAATGCTGATTCGCGGCTCCTCCGCTGCGCTCCGGCCCGCTCATGCGTCACCCCTGCGGTTGAAGGCGGCGGAGGTGGTGAGGTCGTCGACCGCCTTGGCCTCGATCGCGGCCGCCGTCCGCTTGCGGGTCAGGTCGTGCCGCTCCTGGAGCTTCTCGATCGTGCGGCGCTGCACGGCCGCGTCGGTGAGGTCGTCGAGCCGGTCCTGGACGGTCTGGTCGGCGAGCTCCGCCGCGCCGATCGCCGCCGCGAGGGCCGTCGCCGTCGCCTGCCGGGCCATGAGGTTCGCGGCGAACGCCGCCGACGTCGCCCCGTCCGGGACGCGCCGGCCGTCGAGGTCGCGCTCCCGGGCGTGCACCGCCCCGTGCGCCGCCGCGGCCTCGCCACGGGCCCGGACGACGGCCGCCTTCGCCGCGTCCTCCTGGGCCTTGCGGGCCCGCAGGACCGCACCGAGCCGGAAACCGTTCTTCGCCATCAGGAGTTCACCAGCGCATCCAGCATCGACCACGCCCGCGGAGCCGGGGTGGTGTCGTCCATGTCCTGTCGCAGGAAGTCGTTGATCTGCGGCCACAGCGCCCGGGCGCGGTCGGCGTCGGGGTTGGTGCCGCTCACGTACGCGCCGATCTCGACCAGCTCCCGCACGTCGCGGTGGGCGGCGAGCATCCGCCGCATGGCGGTGGCGTCGGCGCGCTGCTCGCGGGTGGTGACCGCGTTGGCGACCCGGGACACCGACTCCAGCACGTCGATGCTGGGGAAGTGCCCGGACGTGGCGAGCCGCCGGTCCAGGGTGATGTGCCCGTCGAGGATCGACCGGGCGGTGTCCGCGATCGGCTCGTTGTGGTCGTCGCCCTCGACGAGGACCGTGTACAGGCCGGTGATCGAGCCGACCGGCGCCGGGCCGGCCCGCTCCAGCAGGCGCGGCAGCAGCGCGAACACGCTCGGCGGGTAGCCGCGGGTAGCCGGCGGCTCGCCCGCCGACAGGCCGACCTCGCGCTGCGCCATCGCGGTGCGGGTGAGGCTGTCCATCAGCAGCAGCACGTCCTGGCCGCCGTCGCGGAAGTACTCGGCGATCCGCGTCGCGACGAAGCCGGCCCGCAGCCGCACCAGCGGCGGCTGGTCGGAGGTCGCGATCACCACGACGGACCGGGCGAGGCCCTCGGGCCCGAGGTCGTTCTCGATGAACTCGCGGACCTCGCGGCCCCGCTCGCCGACGAGGCCGATCACGGAGATCTCGGCGTCCGTACCGCGGGTGATCATGGACATGAGGCTGCTCTTGCCGACGCCGGAGCCGGCGAAGATGCCGATGCGCTGCCCGCGCCCGCACGGCACGAGCGTGTCCAGGGCGCGCACGCCGAGCGACAGCGGCTCCTGGACCCGGCCGCGGGCGAGGGCGTCGGGCGCGTCGTGCTCGACCGTGACCCGCTCCAGGCCGGTGAGCGCCGGCCCGCCGTCCATCGGGCGGCCGAGCCCGTCGAGGATGCGGCCGCGCAGCTGCGGGCCGACGGCGATCTGCAGCGGCGAGCCGGTGCTGCGCACGGGGCTGCCGGTGCCGACGCCGGTGAGCGCGCCGAGCGGCAGACAAGCGAGCCGGTCGCCGTCGATGGAGACGACCTCCGCGGGGACCGTCGGGCCGAGGCCGCCCGGGTCGCCGATCTCCACGAGGTCGCCCACGCGGCCGTCGACGCCGGCGACCGTGACCGACAGGCCAACGATCGACGTGACCCGGCCGCTGACGCGCGGGTTGGCGGCCTGGCGGGCGGCGGCGATGCGCTGCTGGAGCGACGACGTCACTGTTCGAGCACCTCCCGGACCCGGTCGAGCGCCGGCGCGAGCCGGGCGTCGACCGACGTGGCGTCGCACAGTGCGAGGGCGTCGCCCGGTCCGAGCGCCGGGTCGTCCACGAGGGACACCGTGCGGCCGTCCATGACCAGTTCCGTCTGTCCTATCGTCAACCGGTCCGCCGGGTTGAGCCTGACCGTCACCGGACGTGTCCCGGGCACGAGTGCGAGCGCCCGTGCGAGGGCCTCCCGGCCGGGCTCGGTCGCGGTCCGCAGCTCCCGGCCGAGGACCGCCTCGGCGAGCGCGAACGCAGTCGCCACGATCTGGTCCTCGATGTCCTGCGCGGCCGGCACCGCCCGGCGCTCCAGCGTGCCGGCGGCGGCGTCGATCGCCCGCAGGGCCGACTCGATGCGGCGGCGGTGCCCCTCGGCGGCCGCCGCGGCCTCGGCGGCGACCCTCGCGGCCTGCGCCTCGGCGCCGGTCTTCGCCTCCCGCATGCCCTGTGCCCACCCGGCGGCGTACCCGGCGGCCTCCGCCTCCTCGCGGACCCGCTCGACGAGCTCCGGCGGGAACGTCTCGCGCTCCCGGAGGTCGACGTCGAACCGGGCCTGCGGCGCGGCGCCGGCGCGGTCGTCGGTGAGGACGCTCTCGCCGTACTGGACGGTCGAGGGGGTCTCCGGCGGCGGGAACGCGCGGGTCGCGGGTGTCGGTGGCGGCGGGGGCGGTGGCGGGAACGCCGGGCGTGGCGTGCCCGCGCGCTTCTTCGCCGGCGGCGGGAAGGCGAGCGGATACTCAGCCGACGAACTCATCGTCGTCCCCTCGGCGGATCGTGATCTGGCCGGACTCCTCCAGGGTGCGGATCGCCTGGACGATCTTCGCCTGGGACTCCTCGACGGTGCGCAGGCGGACCGGGCCGAGCATCTCGATCTCGTCGGCGAGGTTCTCCGCGGCACGCTCGGAGAGGTTCTTCATGACCTTCTGGCGGACCTCCTCGCGGACGCCCTTGAGCGCGGTCGCGAGGTCGTTGGTCTCCACCTGGCGCAGCACCAGCTGGATGGAGCGGTCGTCGAGGGACACGATGTCCTCGAACATGAACATCTTCGAGCGGATCTCCTCCGCCAGCTCCGGGTTGCGCCCGGCGAGCCCTTCGAGGATCAGCCGCTCGGTGGCCCGGTCGGTCCGGTTGATGATCTCGACGAGCGGTTCGAGGCCGCCGACCGCGGACAGGTCGCTCGGCTGGAGCACCGAGGACATCTTGCGCTCCAGGGTCGCCTCCACCTTGCGGATGATCTCGGGGGAGGTGCGGTCCATGACGGCGATGCGGTGCGCGACGTCGGCCTGCAGCTCGGGGGCGAGCCCGCCGAGGATCTGCGACGCCTGGGTGGCGGTCATGTGGGCGAGGACCAGCGCGATCGTCTGCGGGTGCTCGTCCTGCAGGAACGACAGCAGCTGGCGCGGGTCGGCCTGGCCGAGGAAGCCGAACGGCACGTCCATGAAGACGGTGTTGAGCCGGCCGACGATCTCGCCGGCCCGCTCGCGGCCGAGCGACGCCTCCAGCAGGTCGCGGGCGAAGTCGAGGCCGCCCTGCCCCACGTACCGGTGGCCGGTCGCCATGTCGTGGAACTCCTCGAGCACCACGTCGGCGATGTCGCCCTCGACCTGCCCGAGCCGCATGATCTCGGCGGTGAGCTCCTCGACCTCGGCCTCGCGAAGATGCGCCATGATCTTCGCGGCATCCTCCTTGCCCATCTGGACAAGGAGGATGGCTGCTTTCCGCAGCCCCGTCATCTCCCCGGTCGTCATCGGTCAACCGGCCCGCTCAGCCGCGCCGGTCGGCGAGCCAGCCGCGCAGCAGCTGCGCGACCTCGTCGGGTTGCTTCTCGACCATCTGGGTGATGTCCCGGAAGCGCCCGTCGCGGTCGAACTCCTCGCCGGGCCCGCCGGCGCCCTCGAGCTCGTGGGCGCCGCCGATGCCGCCGTGACCCTCCAGGGCGAGCTTGGCGCGGGCCGCCTCGATCGCCGCCTGCATCTCCTCCAGAGCCGCGTTCTGCTGCTCGGTCAGCTGCACCTTCTCCCGCTTGCGCCGGCGGCGGTTGGAGATCGCCGCGAGGATCAGCAGGACCAGCAGGGCCAGGATGATCAGGCCCATCTGGATGTACTTCTGCTGCAGCTCGCTCTTCTCGGCCTTCGCGGCCTCCGCCTGCGCGTTCTGCTCGGCCGTGGCCTTGGTCGTGTCGAACGCCATCGAGCTGACCGCGATCTGGTCGCCGCGGGTCGCGTCGAGGCCGACGGCGGAGGAGACGAGCTGCTGCAGCTGCGCCTCGTCGACCTTCGCCACGGAGCTGTCGACGATGACGGCGACGGCGAGCTTGCGCACCGCGCCGGGCGCGGTCTTCTTCGTCTCGGTGACCATGCCGACGGCGTTGTTGCGGGTCTCGGTGGACTGCTGGTAGGTCCCGTCGCCGCCGGCGCCGGTGCCGTTGGGGACCTGGATGTTGTCCGGGCCGAGGACGCCGCCGACCGGGGTGCCGTTGCCGCCCGTGTACTGCTCGGACGACTTGGACTCCGACAGCGGCGGCACGGCCGGGTCCGCGACGTACTTCTGCGTCTTGGTCTCGGTCGCGTCGAAGTCGAGGTCGGCGGTCACCTGCACGACGGAGTGCCCCGGCCCGACGACGGTGTCGAGCATGTTCTGCAGCGCGCTGTTGAGCCGCTGCTCGAAGGCGGTCGTCTGGCCGGACTGCCCGTCGGGGGCGGACCCCGGGCCGTCGCCGGCGCTGGACAGGACCTTGCCGTTGGCGCCGACGACCGTGACCGCGTCCGGTTCGAGCCCCTCGACGCTGGAGGACACCAGGTGCACGATCGACGTGACGGCGCCGCCCGGCAGCGGTTTCGTGCCGGTGTCGACGAGCACCGACGCGGTCGGCGCGACCTGGTCGTCGGTGAAGACGTCCTTCTGCGGGATGGCGAGGTGCACGGTGGCCTTGTTGACGCCGTTGATCGCCTCGATCGTCTTGCCGAGCTCGCCCTCCAGGGCCCGCCGGTAGGTGACCTGCTGCATGAACTCGCTGGTCATGATGCCCTGCTTGTCCAGCAGCGAGTAGCCGGCGTCGCCCGCGGCGGGCAGGCCGGCCCCGCTCATCGAGATCCGCAGGCTGTACACCTGGTCGCTGGGCACGTTGATGGTGCTGCCGCCGTCGGACAGCGTGTAGGTGACGCCGTCGGCGTTGAGCTTGTCGACGATCGCGCTCGCGTCGGTGGCGGCCAGGTTCGAGAACAGCGGCGCCATGGTCGGTTTGCCGGCCCAGGTCGCGAAGAAGTACCCGCCGATCGCCAGGGCGAGCACGGCGACGATCGTGACCGCCCGCTGCCCGGGGGTGAAGGCCTTCCAGCCGTCGGTCCCCCGCCGCATGAGGGCGGTGAGCCGGTCACGCATCAGGCCTGCATCCTCATGATCTCGTTGAAGGACTCAAGGGCCCGGTTGCGCACGGCGACGGTGAGGCTGGTCGCGAGGTTCGCCTCGGTCGCGGCGATCATGTAGTCGTGCACGTCGGTCAGGCTGCCGGTGGCGGCCTGCACGGCGAGGTGGTCGGCGTTGTCCTGCACCTGCTGCAGCCGCTGGAGGCCCTGCGTGACCATGGCGCCGAAGTCGGTGCCGGACGACGACGGGGCGCTCGAGTCGGACGCGGAGATCGGCGGGAGCGCGGGAAGGGCACTGACGGCCCCGACGGCGTCGATGGTCATGTTCAGCCCTTCCCGATCTGGATCGCGGCCTGGTAGGCGTCCTTCGCCCGGTCGACCACCGTGAGGTTCGCCTGGTAGGCGCGCTGCGCCATGATCATCTGTGTCATCTGCGAGCCGAGGTCGATGTCGGGGTACTTGACGTAGCCCTCACGGTCGGCGAGGGGGTTCTCCGGCTCGTACACCAGACGCCCCTTCGGATCGCCCAGCGCGGTGCCGGCCACGACCGCGCCGCCTTCCCCGGTGCCGTAGTCGACGGCGCGGGCCTGCACGTAGCGGGCGCGGAACACCTGGCCCGACGTCGACTGCGCGTCGTTCATGTTGGCGACGTTGTCGGCGACCGCGTCCAGCCACTTGCGGTAGACGGTGACGCCCGTGCCGGCGATGCCGATGGCGCTGAAGATGGTCATCGTCAGCCCCTGATCGCGGTCCGCAGGAGGCCGAACTTGTCGTCCACGCCGCGCAGCATCGTCTGGTACCGCAGACCGGTGTCGATGTTGGAGAGGACCTCGTGGTCGAGGTTGACGTTGTTGCCGTCCTCGCGGGTCGGCTCCAGCGACCGGGCCACGGCGATCGTCGTGTCCTGCGGCCGGCCGGCCTCGACGGCGGTGCGCAGGGAGTCCTCGAAGGACACCCGCCCGGCGAGGAAGCCGGGCGTCTCGATGTTGGCGATGTTGTCGGCGATCACCCGCTGCCGTTTCGCCAGCCCCGTCAGGGCGCTGTGCAGGGTGACCGACGTGACGTCTTCGAACACGGCTGGGACGCTCCCGTCCACCGAAAAACGGCTTGTTGCGGTGTGTCGCCGGTCCCTGGCACCTGGAGTGAGCGATCCTTGCTCATTGGAGCCATCGGCGCTCGTCGGCCCGGGTTGAGGAAATCAGCCTCGGGGAAAACCCCCAATGCCCGAATCCGGGTGCGGGTCGGGTGCAGCCCGGATGTTCGCGGGGCGCGGAATCCATAGCGTCTCTTGCGTGGAGAAGAGACCAGTTACCGTACGGGTGGCGCGCTGGAGCGCGGAGCACCCTTGGCGCGCAATCGCTCTGTGGGTCGTGTTCGTCGCTGTCTGCTTCATCGGCGGGAACATGGCTGGCACCGTCGAGGCGAGCAACTCCGACCAGGCCATCGGCGAGTCCGGCCGGGCCGAGGTCATCGTCGACGAGGGCCACTTCGACAACCCGGCGACGGAGAGCGTCCTCATCACCCCGCTGTCCGGCGCCCTGGACCGGTCCGCCGCGGACAAGGCCGCCGCCGACGTGGCGACCGCGATGAAGGCGCTGCCCGAGGTCGCCTCGGTGAGCGACCCGCTGCCCTCCCACGACGGCGGCGCGCTGCTGGTCCGGGTCACCATGAGCGGCGACCCCGAGACCGCCCAGGACCGCGTCGGCAAGCTGCGCGACGCCACCGCCGGCGTGCAGCGCGCCCACCCCGGGCTGCGGGTCGAGGAGACCGGCGGCGAGTCCATCGGCCAGGCCATGGACGACACGCTCGGCAAGGACTTCCAGCGGGCCGAGTTCCTCAGCCTGCCGGTGACGTTCGCGATCCTCATCGTCGCGTTCGGCGCGCTCATCGCCGCCGGCGTGCCGGTGCTGCTGGCGCTGTCGTCGGTCGCGGCCGCGCTCGGCCTCTCGACGCTCGCCTCGCACCTGGTGCCGTCGACCGACACCACCGCCAGCGTCATCCTGCTCATCGGCATGGCCGTCGGCGTCGACTACTCCCTGTTCTACCTGCGCCGGGAGCGCGAGGAACGGGCGAAGGGCCGCAAGCACCTCGACGCCGTCGAGATCGCGGCCGAGACGTCCGGGCACGCGGTCGTCGTCTCCGGCGTCGCCGTCACGATCGCGATGGCGGGCCTGTTCCTCGCCGGTGACGTGGTCTTCTCGTCCCTCGCCGTCGGCTCGATCCTGGTCGTGCTCGTCTCCGTGATCGGCTCGCTGACCGTCCTGCCGGCGCTGCTGTCGAAGCTCGGCCGCTGGATCGACCGGCCCCGCGTCCCGGTGCTGTGGCGCCTCACCCGGCCCCGCGCCGAGGGCGAGGGCCAGTCGAAGGTCTGGAGCTTCATCCTCCGGCCCGCCCTGCGCCGCCCGGTGGCCACGCTGGCGATCTCGGTCCTGGCGCTGCTGGCGCTCGCCGCGCCGGCGCTGAGCATGCGGCTGAGCTTCCCCGGCATGGAGGACCTGCCGCGCACCACGCCCGCCATGCAGGCCTACGACCGGCTCGTGAAGGCGTACCCCAGCAACGGCACCGTGCACACCGTCGCCGTCCGCGTCCCGGCCGGCCAGCTCGACGCCACGAAGGCCGCGCTGACCGAGCTGGCGAAGGCGGCCGCCGCCGACCCGCTGTTCGCGCCCTTGGATGAGGCGCCCGACGTCGAGGTGTCCGCCGACGGCAAGGTCGCCGTGCTCGACGTCGCCACCCCGTTCGCCGGCCGCTCCGAGCAGGCGAAGGAGTCCCTCGACAAGCTGCGGGAGGTCATGGTCCCGCAGACCGTCGGCAAGGTGCCGGGCGTGAAGGCGGGCTCGGACGCCGCCGTCGGCGGGTTCGTCGGCGCCGACGTCGACTACGCCGACCACGTCAAGCACAAGCTGCCGCTGGTCGTCGGGTTCGTGCTGGTGCTGACGTTCCTGGTGATGGCCTTCACGTTCCGCTCGGTGGTCGTCGCGGTAACCTCGATCGCGCTCAACCTGCTCTCCGCCGGCGCGTCCTACGGCCTGGTCGTCCTGATCTTCCAGGGCACCTGGGCGGAGGGCATCCTGGGCTTCACGTCCATGGACGCGGTCGTGTCGTGGCTGCCGCTGTTCCTCTTCGTGGTGCTGTTCGGCCTGTCGATGGACTACCACGTCTTCGTCGTCAGCCGCATCCGCGAGGCGGTCAAGCAGGGCATGCCGACCCGCGAGGCGGTGGCGCACGGCATCACGGGCTCCGCTGGCGTGGTCACCAGCGCGGCGATCGTGATGGTGGCGGTGTTCTCCATCTTCGCGACGCTGAGCACCATCGACATGAAGCAGCTCGGCGTCGGCCTCGCCGCCGCGATCCTGCTCGACGCGACGATCATCCGCGCGGTCGTCCTGCCCTCGCTGATGACCCTGCTCGGCAACGCCAACTGGTGGGCGCCGCGCTTCATGCGCCCCCGTGAGGCGCCGCGGCCGCCCGCCCCGGTGATCGAGGGCGAGCTGGTCGGCGCGGGCCGCTGACCCCGCAGCCACGCAAAGGCCGGCACCGTCCCACAAGGGGCGGTGCCGGCCGCTTTTCCGCCGCTTCGGTTCCGCGCACGCCGCTTCGGTGCCGCGGACACTGCTTCGGTGCCGCGGACACTGCTTCGGTGCCGCGGACACTGCTTCGGTTATGTCGACTCGCTCCGCTCACCGACATAACCGAAATGTCGGACATGTTCGCGCAGCGGACATGTCCGGGGAGGTTGACCGTCCGGCCGTTCGAGGTGCCGGCATGTCGGCCTTGCTGCGCGTTGGCGGCTGCGTGCCGGTGCTCAGTCAGCGGTGTTCAGGCGTCGGCGAGCTCGATGGAGTCGGACACCTTCGGGGCGAGGATGCGCATCTCCTCCAGGACCGGGGCGCTCTGGTCGTCGGGCACCGCCGCGAGGGCCTCGTTCAGCAGCGGCAGCGCGGCCTCGTCGTGGAACATCTCCAGGGCGATCGCCGCCGCCAGGGTCCGCTCCCGTGGCGTGCGCCGCGAGTTGCCGGACAGGGCGAGCAGCGTGCAGCGCTCCGCGAACCCGTGCTGCCGCAGCCGCGCCGACCACTCCATCGCCCGGATCAGCGGGACCAGACGGCCGACCCGGGCCGCGACGGTCAGCACCGTCGGCTCGCCGGGGTACCGGCGCCACAACGCTTCCAGCAGCTCGTCGGCGGCCTCCGGCGGCGCCTCCGCGATGCCGAAGAGCAGCCCGCGCACCCCTTCGCGGGGCAGCAGCTCGGCGACCTCCGCGAGACTGCCGTCCGCGGCGCCCAGCACCTGCGCCATCCGGGCGACCGGCACCGGCACCCGCCCCTCCCGCAGCGACCGCCGCAGCTGCTCCGCCGCCTCCTGGTTCCGGTCCAGCCGGCTGAGCGCGTCGATGTGCAGCCCGGCGAAGCGGCCCTTGCCGACGCCGTACAGCAGGTCGTTCATGCCCGACTCCGGCAGCGCCGCGACGATCTCCAGGGCCCGCTCGTAGTCGCCCTCGGCGAAGCGCAGCTTGACCTCGTGCTCGTCGACGGTGAACGCGGTGCTGGCGATCCTGCGCAGCTCCTCGATGGTCTCGTTCGCCTCGGTCAGGCGCTTCAGGGCGAGGTACGCGTCGGCGAGGATCTTGAGGAACAGGACCCGGTGGCTGTTCTCCTTCGCCTGCTCCAGGCCGCGGCGGGACGTCTCGATGGCCTCCTCGATGTGCCCGGAGCCGATCTGGGCGCGGGCGAGGTTGCCGATGGCGGTGATCCCGCTGACGTCCTCCGCGGCGAGCTCCGCCAGCCGCAGGTTGCGCTCGGCCTTGCTCTTCACCGTCCTGCGCAGCGCGGTGTAGCCGACGTGGGTGAGCACCGCCGTGGTCAGCTGCGGGCCGACCATGGCGGTCCCGGTGACCCGGTCGACGACCTGTTCGTGCAGCCGCCCGTACAGGCGCGACGGCGACCTGCGGAAGAGCCGGGGGAAGTAGATGGTGCTGTGCCCGGAGCCGCCCTCGTGGCCCTCCTGGTTGTCGATGGTGACGAAGAAGGCACGGGCGTCGCCACCGGCGGCGACGGCCGCCCGCACCGCCTTCGCGTCGCCGGTGAAGATCTCGTCGGCGTCGACCCACAGCGCCCACGTGCCGCGGCAGTGCTCCAGGCAGCGGTTGCGGGCGTCGCCGAAGTGCTCGTTCCAGTACCCCTCGACGACCCGGGCGCCGTGGGCGCGGGCGATCGCGACCGTGTCGTCGGTCGAGCCGGTGTCGTAGACGACGATCTCGTCGACCAGGTCGCGCAGCGCGTCCAGGGACCGGGCCAGCACGTCGGCCTCGTCCTTCACGATGAGCGCCGCGCTGATCAGCGGTGCGCCGGGCTCGTCGGTGAACTCGCCGCGCAGCCCGCAGTCCGTCGACGCCACGTGCGCCACCAGCGCCGCGTGCGCCACGGTGACGCGTCCCTGCACCGCGAGCCCGTCCCAGGGCAGGTCGGCGGTCGGCCCGCCGGCGATCGCGAGCGCGTCGCGGCGGATCGCCACGCACACGGGCCCGAGCCGGTTCACGTCGCTGAACTCGCCGCGGTGGTCCTGCCGCCACTGCCTGGCGAACGCCTTGAACGCCGCCGCGCTGGCCATCGCCTCCTTCGGCAGCTCGGCCTGCTGGGGGCCGAAGCTGTTGTGGCAGCGCGGGCCGGTGGCGACCACGGACGGGTCGCCGAAGGGCTCCAGGACGGGGTCGAGCCAGTGCGCGGACAGCACGACGTCACCGTCGACGAGGATGATGATCGGGTGGCGGGTCGCGTCGACGCCGGCGGCCCACCGCTCGGCGGCCCCTGCCCCGGCGGGCGACTCGATCACCTTCAGCCACTGCTCGCCGCGCAGCTCGGCGCGCAGGTCGGCGCGGTCCGACGGCAGCACGCAGACCACCTCGTCGCGCAGGCCGAGGGAGGCGCGCAGCGACAGCAGGCAGGCGTGGAAGTCGTCAGCGCTGCCCCCAGCGGCGACGATCACGGACACCGGGATGTGGGTCATGCCGGTGTCATCGGCAGTTTCGGGCGCATTCGCAGTGCTTTTCGGTTGCGGGCGCTTTCTGCCCCGGATCCTTCAGGTGCGGTTGTCCACGTAGACGGGCACGGTCTCGGCCGCCTCGCGGTGCAGCCGGTTGACCAGCCGCGCCTGCTGGCGGTTGCCGGCGATCGCGATCGTCAGCTCCCTGGAGAGGTCGAGCTGCCGTTGTACGAGCCGCCGCGCCCGGTCCGCGAGCGCGATCGGCAGCGGGCCGAGCCCTTCCGGCGGGCTGAACGTCACCGCCGTCACCGGTGCGGCCTCCAGCACGTCGCGGTGCCGCAGCATCTGCTCGACCTCGTCGGCCTCGAGCTCCATCGCGTCGAGCGCCGCGACCCACGCCTCGTCCCACTCGCCGCTGGCCTCGCCCTGGGGCGTGGTCACGGCCCGGACCCGATCACCTGCGCGGCCGCCTCCCGCCATGCGTCGCGCAACTGCTCGGCGAAGCTCTGCACGGCCTCGACCCTGCCCCGGTCACCGGTGACGTTGGCCTGGACCAGCTCGGTGATCAGGTAGCTGTACAGCGAGGAGAGGCCCGGCCCTCCGCTCCACGCGGTGGGGTCCAGCGTCGCCCGCAGCTCCATGATGATCTCCTGGGCGTGCTGGATCCGCGCCGACGCCGTCGGCTTGTCGCCCGTCTCCAGCGACTGGCCGGCGATCATCAGGTCGAGCACCAGCCGGTCGTACAGCATGACGAGCAGCCGGGACGGGGGCGCCGTCGCGACGCTGTCGCTGACGTAGCGGTTGCGCAGGGCTTGTGTGGTCATTCGATCTCCAGTGGCCTGAGGGGGAGCAGGGCCTAACCGAGCGAGGCGAGCTGGCCGGACAGCCAGCTGCCCTGGTTCTTCAGCTTGCCGAGCGCGGTCTCCATGGCGCCGAACTGCTTCTGCAGCGTCGCCTGCCGCGCCTGCAGCCGGACGTCCCAGTCGTCGACGCGGTGGTTGAGGTCCGTGATCGCGTCGTTGCCACTGGTGATCAGCCGGGACAGCGTGCCGGTGTTGGTCTGGGTGGCCGTGTCCGCCACGCCGGACAGCTTGTCGGCGAGGCCCGTCTTCAGGGTGACGTCCGTCTGGGCGGTGTCGATGAAGAGCGCCTGCGTCTTCTCCGGGTCGGCGTCGAGCGCCGCGATGAACTTCGCCTTGTCGAACGTGAGCTGGCCGTCGCGGGTCAGCTCGATGCCGACGTCCTTGTAGCTGCCGTTGCTGGCGGTGCCGCCGGAGACGGTGTTGAGCACGTTGCTGGCGACCTGCGACATGATGCTGTTGCCGGCGAGCGGGCCGCCGGGGACCGAGCCGCTCTTGTTCTTGGTCTGGCTGGAGATCTCCGACAGCGCCTGGTTCGCCGCGTCGATCATGGCCTGGACCTTGCCGGCGATGCCCTCGTTGTCGCGGGAGACGGTGACGGTCACCGGCGGGTCGGTCGGCTGCTGCACCTTCGTGGCGGTGACGGTCAGGCCGTCCATCAGGTCCTTGAACGTGTTCGTCGACGACGTCACCTTCAGCGGGGTGGCCGGGTCGCCGACGAGCAGCTCGGCGTCCGCGCCCGTGGAGACGATCTGCTCGGCGCCGAGGGTGAAGGGGTTGCCGCCGCTGGTGAAGTCGAAGGTCGAGGCGGAGCCGGTCGTGGTCGACGTGAGCTGCATCGTGTACTGGCCGGGGGAGACCTGGAACGCGGTGGCCTTCACGCCGAGGTCGGCGGTCTTGTTGATGGCGTCGACGACACCCTTGAGCGACGTGTCGGTGACGTTGACCGTCTTCGGCGTGCCGTTGACGTCGATCTGGAACGACGAGCCGCTCATGATCGTGTCGGTGGTCGCGCCGACCGTGCCGTTGAAGACGACGGCGTGGGCGGCGGCCAGCTTGTTCACGCGGAAGGACAGCGCACCGCTCTGCGCGCCGGTCGACGTCGTGGTCGCGGTGGCGGCGTCCGAGCTCGACGTGGCGACGCCGCCCTTCCAGGCGGTGGGGTCCACCAGCGCCTTGGACGCGGTGAGCAGGGCCTTCATCTTGGTGTTGATGCCCTGGTACGCGGTGACGACCTTCTGCTGCGTGGCCACCTTGGCCTTGAGGGCGGTCTGTGGGGCGGCCTCGACCTGCATCAGCCCGCTGATGACCGACGAGGTGCTCATGCCCGAGATCAGGCCGTCGACGCTACCCATGGTGGAACCCCCTAGAAGAACTGCAGAAGAACTGCGAAACACGCGTGCGGGGAGGAAACCTCGGTCCCCTCCCCGCCTTACGAGCGCTGTCAGCGCAACAGCGACAGCACGTTCTGCGGCGCCTGGTTGGCCTGGGCCAGCATGCTGGTGCCGGCCTGCGTCAGGATCTGCGATCTCGTGAACGAGACCATCTCCTGGGCCATGTCCGTGTCACGGATCCGGGACTCGGACGCGGACAGGTTCTCCACGGCGACGTTCAGGTTGTTGATGGTGTGCTCGAACCGGTTCTGGTACGCACCGAGCGTCGCCCGGGCGGTCGACACGCCCTTGATGGCCGTGTCGATCGCGGTGATCGCCGCGGAGGCGTTGGTCACCAGGTCCAGCGCGTCGGTCCCCAGGCCGGTCGAGTCGAAGCCGGTCACCGCGACCCCGCCGAAGGCGGCGGTGCCGAGACTGACCGCGATCTGGTCCGCGGACGCGGTGTTGGCGCCCACCTGGAAGGTGCCCACGTAGCTGCTCGACGGGTCGAGCAACTTCTGCCCGCCGAAGGCCGTGGTGGTCGCGATCCGGTTCAGCTCCTCGTTCAGCTGCGTGAACTCGGTCTGCGCGGCGGTCCGCGCGTCGGAGTCCTGCGAACCGGTCGAGGAAGCCTGCACGGACAGGTCGCGCATGCGCTGCAGGATGGAGTGCGTCTCGGTGAGCGCGCCTTCAGCGGTCTGCACGACCGAGATACCGTCCTGCGCGTTGCGGACCGCGACCTTCAGGCCGCCGATCTGCGAGCGCAGGCCTTCGCTGATGGAGAGGCCGGCCGCGTCGTCGGCGGCCCGGTTGATCCGGAAGCCGGACGACAGCTTCTCCAGCGACTTGCTCATCTGGTTGTCGGTCACCGACAGGTTCCGGTAGGAGTTCTGCGCGGCGATGTTGTTGTTGATCCTGAGACCCATGACAGTTCCTCCTTGAGCTCGGTCCGGCCCTCCGTGGCCTGTTCACGGGGCAGATCGGCCGAGCCCGGGAGGAGTTGAGAAGAAAGGCTTGAGTGCGCCGCGCAGCGGCGCATGGGGGGCCGCGGGGTGGGAACCCCCCGCGCGGGACCCGCCGCTCGCGGTGGGGCGGCTGGAGACTGGCAGGGCACGGCGCCCTGGGTGGGTGCCGTGCCCTGTCATGCCCTCGTCAGGCCATCGACTCCAGCTCCTCTAGCGCAGCAGGGAGAGGACGTTCTGCGGCGCCTGGTTGGCCTGGGCCAGCATGCTCGTGCCGGCCTGGGTCAGGATCTGCGAGCGGGTGAACGACACCATCTCGGAGGCCATGTCCGTGTCCCGGATGCGCGACTCCGAGGCGGACAGGTTCTCCACGGCTGTGTTCAGGTTGTTGATGGTGTGCTCGAACCGGTTCTGGTATGCACCGAGCGTGGCCCGAGCGGTCGAAATACCCTTGATCGCCGTGTCGATCGCGGTGATGGCCGCCGACGCTCCCGTCACGAGGTCGAGCGAGTCGACCCCGAGGCCGGTCGAGTCGAAGCCGGTCACGGCGACCCCACCGAAGGCGGCGGTGCCGAGGTTGACCGCGATCTGATCGGCGGACGCCGTGTTGGCGCCGACCTGGAAAGTACCCGTGTAGCTTGCCGTCGGGTCGAGCAGCTTCTGCCCGCCGAACGACGTGGTGGTCGCGATCCGGTCCAGCTCAGCGTTCAGCTGAGTGAACTCGGTCTGCGCGGCCGTGCGCGCATCGGTGTCCTGCGAACCCGTGGACGACGCCTGAACGGAGAGGTCACGCATACGCTGCAGGATCGAGTGCGTCTCGGTGAGAGCACCTTCAGCGGTCTGCACGACCGAGATGCCGTCCTGCGCGTTGCGCACCGCGACCTTCAGGCCGCCGATCTGGGACCGAAGACCCTCGCTGATCGAGAGACCTGCCGCGTCGTCGGCGGCACGGTTGATCCGGTAACCCGACGACAGCCTCTCCAGCGACTTGCTCATCTGGCCGTCCGTGACCGACAGGTTACGGTAGGCGTTCTGAGCAGCGATGTTGTTGTTGATGCGAAGACCCATGAAGTTCCTCCTTGAATCGGGTCACTGGCCGGGCCATCCGTGGCCCGGTCGTTCTCAACATCGGCACCCGGTCGTGCCGCATAAGGGTTCTGGGCAGCAATTTCCCGGGAAAAACAGCGGCGGCGCCCCCGTGGGTGGGGGCGCCGCCGTGTGTCATCGACTGAGGAGGATGGTGCGTGTGTGTGTTGCTCGTGTGGTTGGGGGGATCTGTTAACGCAGCAGGGACAGGACGTTCTGCGGCGCCTGGTTCGCCTGGGCCAGCATGCTGGTGCCGGCCTGGGTCAGGATCTGCGAGCGGGTGAAGGACACCATCTCCTGGGCCATGTCCGTGTCGCGGATGCGGGACTCGGACGCGGACAGGTTCTCCACGGTGGTGTTGAGGTTGTTGATGGTGTGCTCGAACCGGTTCTGGTACGCACCGAGCGTGGCCCGGGCGGTCGAGATGCCCTTGATCGCGGTGTCGATCGCGGTGATGGCGGCCGAGGCGCCGGTCACCAGGTCGAGGCTGGCGGTGCCGAGGCCGGTCGAGTCGAAGCCGGTGACGCCGGTGACGCTGCCGAAGGCGGCGGTGCCGAGGTTCACGGCGATGGAGTCCGCCGTCGACGTGTTGGCGCCGACCTGGAAGGTGCCCGTGTAGGCGCCCGACGGGTCGAGCAGCTTCTGGCCACCGAAGGACGTGGTGGTGGAGATGCGGTCGAGCTCGGCGTTCAGCTGCGTGAACTCGGTCTGCGCCGCGGTACGGGCGTCGGTGTCCTGCGAACCCGTGGACGACGCCTGAACGGAGAGGTCACGCATGCGCTGCAGGATCGAGTGCGTCTCGGTGAGCGCGCCTTCAGCGGTCTGCACGACCGAGATGCCGTCCTGCGCGTTGCGGACCGCGACCTTCAGACCGCCGATCTGGGACCGGAGACCCTCGCTGATGGAGAGGCCGGCCGCGTCGTCCGCGGCGCGGTTGATCCGGTAACCGGACGACAGGCGCTCCAGCGACTTGCTCATCTGGCTGTCGGTCGTCGACAGGTTCCGGTAGGCGTTCTGCGCGGCGATGTTGTTGTTGATACGAAGACCCATGGTGATTCCTCCTTGATCCGGGCCGTGCTGCGCGAGCCGTCCTTGGCTCGCTCGCCGATGACATCGGCGTCAGCGTCCGGGGCATGAGGAATCTGCCGAGGAAATATTCCGCAACTCAACTATAACCGCGAAAGACCCGGTTCCGCTGCGGAACCGGGTCTTTCGGTCAGAGGTTGAACGGGATGCCGAGGGCCGTCGTGTGCGCCAGCCGGGCGCTCAGGTCGCCCTGGCCGGCGATCTGGCTGTAGTAGGCCTCCCGGCGGCGGGCGACGCAGCCGCCGGCACGCTCCTGCGCGTTCAGCAGGTGCGGGTCGAGATGGTTGTTGAGCCCGTCGCGGAGCAGCATGAGCGCCTCCGCCCGCAGCTGGCTGACCCGGCTCTCCGTCACGCCCAGCTCGCGGGCGATGTCGTTCATCGGGCGCTCCTCGAAGAAGTACGCCGTGACGACCGCGCGCAGCCGCTCGGGCAGCGCGCCGATCGCGTGGTGCAGGTAGCCGATCCGCTCGCGGTGCAGGATCAGGTCCTCGGGGCCCGGGGTCCGCTCAGGGACGAGGTCCTCGGCGGTGCCGGCGGTGAAGCCCTGCAGCGACAGCACCACGGCCCGCTGGACGTCGTCGTCGATCGTCTTGAGCTCTTCCGGCGCGACCCCGAGGGCCTCGGCGAGCTCCGTCTGGGTCGGCGTCCGGCCGAGGGCGGCGGTCAGCTCCTGGGTGGTCGTCTCGACCTTGCGGGCGCGGGTGCGCACGGAGCGGCTGGCCCAGTCGAGGCCGCGCAGCTCGTCGAGGAGGGCGCCGCGGATGCGGGTGGTGGCGAAGCTGCCGAAGGGGATCCCCCTGGAGGGGTCGAAGCCCTTCGCGGCGTGGGCGAGGGCGGCCATGCCGGCGGACACGAGGTCCTCGCGGGACACGTGGGCGGGCAGCCGGCCGAGCATCTCGCGCACCAGGTGCCCGACGAGGGGCAGGTGCGCGCGGACGAGGTCGTCCCGCTCGCGGGCGGTCGTGTTGCTGGCGCTGCGTTCCTGGATGGTGACAGTCACGGCAACCTCTTCGTGGCAGGAGTGGGTCTTCGTGGGCCGGGAACCCCGGCAAGATCCAGCCTCTGTCACTTTGGGTACACAAAAGGTCGCGCTGGGTTGCTAACTGGTTGTTGTCCTCAGGCGGCGTCTCCCAGGCCGGAGGTGGGCATGCCGAGCGCCGTCGTGTGCGCCAGCCGGGCGCTCAGGTCGCCCTGTCGCGCGATCTGGCTGTAGTACGCCTCCCGCCGGCGGGCGACGCAGCCGTTGCCCCGCTCCGGGGCGTTCAGCAGCTGCGGGTCCAGGTGGTTGTTGAGCCCGTCGCGCAGCAGCACGAGCGCCTCGGAGCGCAGCTGGCTGATCCGCGATTCGGTGACGCCCAGCTCCGCGGCGATGTCGGTCATCGGCCGCTCCTGGAAGAAGTACGCGGTGACCACGTACCGCAGCCGCTCCGGCAGCGCGTTGACGGCGTGGTGCAGGTAGCCGATCTTCTCCCGGTGCAGGATCAGGTCCTCCGGGCCCGGGGTCCGCTCCGGCACGAGGTCCTCGGCGGTGCCGGCGGTGAAGCCCTGCAGCGACAGCACGACCGCGCGCTGCACGTCGTCGCCGATCGCCTTCAGCTCCTCGGGCGCCACGCCGAGCGACTCGGCCAGCTCCGCCTGGGTCGGCGTGCGCCCCAGGGCGGCGGTCAGCTCCTGCTGCGCGAGCTCCACCTTGCGGGCGCGGGTGCGCACGGAGCGGCTGGCCCAGTCGAGGCCGCGCAGCTCGTCGAGGAGGGCGCCACGGATACGGGTGGTGGCGAAGCTGCCGAAGGGGATGCCCCGGCTGGGGTCGAAGCCCTTCGCGGCGTGCGCGAGCGCCGCCATCCCGGCCGAGATCAGGTCCTCGCGGGACACGTGCGTGGGCAGCCGGCCGAGCATCTCGCGCACCAGGTGCCCGACGAGGGGCAGGTGGCTGCGCACGGCGGCGTCCAGTTCCGCGGCGTTCAGGGAGGTCCGGGTCTCGGTCTGGGCTTCGCTGGTGACAGTCACGGCAACCTCTTCGTGGCAGGAGTTGGTCGAGAACCAGCCTCGGTAGCCACGGGTGCAGGTCGCGGTGACGCAAAGTTGCGGGGAGGTTGTACTCAAGGCCCTCATCGACCTGCCGACCTCTATGGGTGAAGCGATCGATGACACGGTGAAGGGCGGAGCGGGCATGGGGCTGGCGGATCTCGCGAGCATCCTGTGGCGGGAACGCGAGATGCTGGAGCTGCTGCTGTTCAAGCTCGAGGAGGAGCAGCTGGTGCTGGCCGGTGGGCGCACCCGCTGGCTCGCGCACGCCACCCGTGAGGTCGAGGTCGTGCTGGATGAGATCCGGCGCACGGAGGTCGTCCGGGCCGCCGAGGTCGAGGCGATCGGCGCCTCCCTCGGGCTCGGCCCGAACCCGAGCCTCAGCCAGCTCGCCGAGGCGTCCCCGGCGCCCTGGTCGGACCTGCTCAACCAGCACCGTATGGCGTTCCTGACGCTGACCGCCGAGGTCAGCGCGCTTGCCGAGGCCAACCGCGACATCCTCACCACCGGCGCACGGGCCGCCCGCGAGACGATGCTGGCGGTCGCGGGCTCCGTCGAGACCTATGGGCGGCGGGGGCAGACCGTCGGTTCGGCCCCCCGCAACCGGCTGATTGACGAGGCGATGTAGATGAGCACCTTCTCCGGCCTGAACACCGCGCTGTCCGCGCTCTACGCGCAGCGCCGGGCACTGGACATCACCGGCCAGAACATCGCCAACGTCAACACCGAGGGCTATTCGCGGCAGCGGGTGGAGCTCACGCCGGTCGAGAACGTGACCGAGCCGGCCCGCTACTCGATCAGCAGCGGCGTCGGCGACGGCGTCAGGATCACCGGCGTCACCCGGCTGCACGACGAGTTCATGACCAACCGCACCCGCGCCGAGCGCGGGCTCAACGAGTACCTCCAGGCGCAGAAGACCGTCTACGCCAACGTGGAGCAGGCGCTCGGCGAGCCCAGCGACACCGGGCTGCAGGCGCAGCTGTCGGACTACTGGTCCGCCTGGTCCGACGTGGCGAACCGCCCCGGCGACACCTCCGCCCGCACCCAGCTGCTCTCCCGCGCCAACACGGTCGCCGGGTCGATGCGCACCACCCGGGCCAACCTGGAGCAGCTGTACTCCGCCACGCGCGAGCAGCTCACCGCCGACGTCGACGTGGTCAACCAGACCACCGCCTCGGTCGCCGACCTCAACGCCCGGATCGCCCTGGCGAAGGTCGCCGACATGCCGACGAACGAGCTGACCGACAAGCGCGACCAGCTGGTGCTGCGGCTGTCGGAGCTGACCGGCGCGACCGCCCGGCCCAAGGAGGACGGCACCACGGACGTGCTGCTCGCCGGCGCAGTGCTGGTGCAGGGCGACACGGCACGCGAGCTGGTCGCGTCCGGCTCGCCCGCCGTCGACGGCCGGCTCGTCGCGCCGTCGACGGTGACCTTCAGCGACGGCATGGCCGTGTCCATCTCCACCGGCCGGATCGCCTCGCGGCTGGAGTCGCTCACCACGACCATCCCGAACGCGGTGACGGGCCTCGACACGGTCGCCGGCCTGCTCATCCAGACCGTGAACGACCAGCACGCCCAGGGCTGGGACATCACCGTCGTGCCGCCCGCCACGGTCCCGACGCCGCAGCAGGGCGGTGACTTCTTCTCCGGCACGAACGCCCGGGACATCGGCGTGGCGATCACCGACCCGACGAAGGTCGCCGCGTCCAGCACGTCGAGCAACCCGTTCCAGGGCGACAACGCGACCGCGCTGGCGGACCTCGCGAAGGACCAGACGGGCGCCGACGTCACGTACCGCAACTACGTGGTCGACATCGGCATCGCGGCGCAGACGGTCAACCGGCGCGCCGACGCGCAGCAGGTCATCTCCGACGACGTGACCGCCGCCGAACAGGCGGGGTCCGGCGTCAGCCTCGACGAGGAGATGACCAACATGCTGCAGTTCCAGCGCGCGTACGAGGCGGCGGCGAAGGTCATCTCGGTGGTCGACAGCACGCTCGACTCGCTGATCAACATGAAACGGTAGGGGGAACGGATGCCCGGCTTCCGCGTCACGGAACGATCCATGGCCAGCAACACGCTGGCGAACCTTCAGGTCAACCTCGCGCGCAACCAGCAACTGCAGAACCAGCTGTCCAGCGGCAAGCTCATCACCAAGGCGTCGGACTCGCCCGGCGGCGCGGTGATCGCGATGCAGCACCGTGCCGACGTGGCGACGCTCAACCAGTACTCGCGCAACGCCGACGACGGAATGGGATGGCTGGACATGGCCGACACGGCCCTGAAGAGTGCCTCGACGCAGATGAACCGGGCGCGCGAGCTGGTGCTCTCCGGTCTGTCGAGCGGCTCGGGCGGCAGCCCGGAGGCGCGCGAGGCGATCGCGCTGGAGGTCGACAACCTGCGCGACTCGATGATCAACCTCTCGAACACCACGTACCTCGACCGGCCGATCTTCGGCGGCAGCACCCCCGGCACGATCGCTTACGACAAGAACGGCGACTACCAGGGCGACGACGGTAAGATCAACCGTACGATCAGCGGTAACGCCACCGTCCGCGTCGACACCGGCGCCGAGGACGTCTTCGGCCCGGAGGCCGGCAACGGCAACGTGTTCAAGCTGCTCGGCTCGATCGCCGACCACCTGCGCAACAATCCCTCGGGCCTGCAGTCGGACCTCGCCGAGGTCGACACGGCGCAGAAACGCATCCAGGCGGGCCTCTCCGGGGTCGGCTCCAGATACAATCAAGTGTCCGAAATGCAGCAAACTGCCCAGAATCGGGTGCTCGATCTCAAGGCGCAGCTGTCCGATGTCGAGGACATCGACCTGCCGAAGACGATCACCGAACTCGCCCTGCAGCAGACCGCCTACCAGGCCGCTCTCGCCGCCACCGCGAAGGTGATCCAGCCTTCGCTGGTCGACTTCCTGCGGTAGGCCCGCCGCCAGCACACACGTGAGGAATCCATGAGCGTCGCGACCGTGGGACAGCCAGAGACCACCACGCTGCCGGTGATCGACTTCGTTGCGCCGATGCCGGGCTTCCCGGACGACCGCCGGTTCGTGCTCGTCCGCCTGGAGGACACGGGCGCGCTGTATGCCCTGACCTCCGTCGACTCCGCCGGGCTGCGGTTCCTGGTGGTGCCGCCGGCGCAGTTCTTCCCCGACTACGCGCCGGAGGTCGACGACGACTCCCTCGCCGCCCTCGGCGTCAGTGACGCCGACGGGCTGCTGGTCCTGCTCGTCGTCACCGCGGGCGACGGCGTCCAGGACGCCACCGTCAACCTGATGGCGCCCATAGTGCTCGACCAGCAGAGTCGCCGCGCGGTGCAGCTGGTGCTGACCCGCAGCGGCCTGTCCGTGCGGCAGAAGCTCGTGGCCGTCGCCTGATCGGGTCTTTCACCCCGGACAACCGGCATATCGGGTACTGTTCGCGTATCGCCCAGCGAAGGAGCGGCTTGTGCTCGTCCTGACCCGACGTCCCGGGGAAAGCGTGATGGTCGGTGACGACGTCGTCGTCACCGTGCTCGACGTGCGCGGCGACGTCGTGCGGCTGGGCATCAAGGCACCGCGCAGCATCCAGGTCCATCGCGAAGAGGTCTACCGCGAGCTCCAGAAGGTCAACCGCGAGGCCGCGTCGCCCAGCGACGTCGCCGTGCGGGCCCTGAGCCGCATGCTCCGCGCCGACGTCGAACAGCAGTAGCGGGGTTCAAACCCGACTTCTCAGGACGTCTCCGCCGATGCCGATAGGCAGGTGGATAACGCCTCGAGAAGGGCACGTCATGGGCGCTCTGCGCAACTGGCTCCGAAACCGGCCGATCGCCGTCAAACTCGGCGCCGTCCTCGCGGTCGCCCTGGTCACCGTCGGCGCGCTGCTCTTCGTCGGGGTGCGTGCCCTGACCGACGGCGAGGAGCGGGCCCGGGAGCTCGAGCACGTGGGCAAGCTGACCCGCGAGACCCTCGAGGCCGACATGGCCCACGACGCGATCCGCGGCGACGTGCTGCGCATGCTCCTGGCCGTCTCCCGCGGCGGCGACACCGGCACCGAGGTGGCCGAGGTGCGGGCCGACCTCGCCAGCCACAGCGAGATCCTCGGCGGTGTCCACGCCACCTTCACCGCCCCGGGCATGGATGCCTCCGTCCGCGCGGCCGCGCAGGCCGTCGCCCCGGCGATCGCGAACTACATCGACCTCGCCGGCCAGACGGTCACCGCAGCGGCCGGCGGCGACCGCAACCCGGCGTCGTACGCGAAGTTCCAGACCGCCTTCTCCGAGGTGGAGGCGAAGCTGCCCGGCGTCGGCGACGCCCTCGAACGGGTCGCCTCGGCCGCGTCGAAGTCCGTCGGCGACGAGCGCGACCGGGCCGTCCTCGTCCTCTCCACCGCCGGCGCCATCGGCCTGCTGCTCACCGTCGCGATCAGCTGGCTCGTCATGCGCGGCATCGTCGTGCCGCTGCGCGACGTGTCCTCCGTGCTCAACGGCATGGCCGAGGGCGACCTCTCGCGCACCTCGGCGGTCGGCTCCACCGACGAGGTCGGACTGATGGCCCGCGACCTCAACCGGGCCATCGACAGCGTCCGCGGCACCGTGCAGGCGCTGTCCACGTCGGCGCGCACCGTCGCCACGTCCGCCGACGAGCTGTCCGGCGCGTCCCAGCGGATCGTGTCGGCGGCCGCGCTCGCCAGCGACCGGGCCGGCGCGGCCAACCACGCCGCCGGCGAGGTCTCGCGGAACGTCGACACGCTGGCGTCGGCGAGCGAGGAGATGGGCGGCTCCATCGCGGAGATCTCCCGCAACGCCAACGACGCCCTGCGGGTCGCCGGCGACGCGGTCAGCATGGCCGACCAGACCAACGCGATGATGTCGCGCCTCGGCACCTCGTCCGTCGAGATCGGCAACGTCGTCAAGGTGATCACCTCGATCGCCGAGCAGACCAACCTGCTCGCCCTCAACGCCACCATCGAGGCCGCCCGCGCCGGCGACGCGGGCAGGGGCTTCGCGGTCGTCGCCGGGGAGGTCAAGGACCTCGCCCAGGAGACCGCCCGCGCCACCGACGGCATCAGCCGGCGGGTCGAGCAGATCCAGGCCGACGCCGAGCACGCCATCGAGGCGATCAGCGAGATCGGCTCGATCATCGCCCGCATCAACGACTTCCAGGTCACCATCGCCAGCGCCGTCGAGGAGCAGACGGCCTCGACCCAGGAGAGCAGCCGGACGGTCAGCGACGTCGCCGTCCGTACCGGCGAGATCGCCGCCACCATCGCGGACATCGCCGACGTCGCCGGGCGCAACACCACGGAGGCGGACACGTCGCTCGCGGCGGCCCGCCAGCTCGCCGGCATGGCCGAGGACATGAACGCCCTGGTCGCCCGCTTCCGTATCTGACGCTGCCCGCCTTCCGTCCGGCGCCGCTGCCCGCCTTCCGTACTGACGCTGCCCGCCTTCCGTTCCGGGCGCTGCTGGCGGACTTCGTTCTGGCTGCTCGCGGCCTTCGTTCTGGCGCAATCGGCAGACGTTAGGGCCGTCACCGCCGAAAATTGAAGGCATGCTCTACAGCGACGCTGACCTGCGGACGCTGAGCGCCCCGGACCGCTGGCGGCGCATCGCGCCGTTCCTCACCGTGGCGATCCTCGCCTGTGGCACGGCCCTCTTCCGGCCCGTGGTCGACCGCGTGGCCCTCGTGTCCGCCGTGGTCGTGCTCGCCCTGCTGCTCGGCCTGGCCGTCACCGTGCCGTGGCATCGCCTGCCGGCCATCTACGAGGCCGCGCCGCCGCTGGGCTTCTTCGGCGTCGTCGCGCTGCTCAACATCCCCGAGACCGGCGACGACCCGGCCGGGTACGGCGCGCTCGCGCTGCTGCCCGTCTTCTGGCTGGCGCTGTACCACGGCCGCGCGGCCACCGCGATCGGCGTCGTCGCGATGGCGGTCGTCTTCTCCCTGCCGATGCTGCGCAGCGCCGCCGTCTTCGAGCACGAGTGGCGCCGCGGGCTGCTGGTGTTCGCGATCGGCGCCCTCATGGCGTCGGCCGCGCAGAGCTGGGTCCGCCGCAGCCGCGCCGCCGCCGCGGAGCTCGCCGCCCGGACCCGCGAGGTCAGCCGCGAACGCGACTTCAACCGCGCGATCCTCGACAGCGCCGGGTTCCTCGTCATGGTGCTGGACACCGACGGCCGGATCACCGCCTTCAACCGCCGCTGCGAGGAGGTCACCGGCTTCGCCGCCGACGAGGTCATCGGCCGCCCCTTCTGGAGCGCCGGCATGTCCGCCGACGACACCGGCCGCGGCGACGACGCCTTCGCCCACCTCACCGCCGACGCGTTCCCCAACACGTTCGAGAACGACTGGCTCGCCGCCGACGGCAGCCACCACCGCATCGTCTGGAGCAACACCGCCCTCACCGACGAGAACGAGCTCCTGACCCACGTCATCGGCACCGGCCTCGACGTCACCACGCAACGGCACACCGAGCGCCTCTTCGCCGACGTCCTCGCCGCCGCCACCGAGCAGGCCATCATCGGCACCGACCGGCGCGGCACCGTCACCGTCTTCAACGCCGGCGCCGAACGCCTCCTCGGCCACCGCGCCGCCGACGTCGTCGGCGCCGTCACCCTCGACCGCTTCCACCTGCCCGCCGAGGTGCCCGGCCTGGCCACCCTCTTCGAGCCCGCCCAGGCCGGCGACTCCGAGCCCCGCGAGTGGACCTACGTGCGCCGCGACGGCGCCACGCTGCCCGTCTCCCTCACCGTCAGCGTCATCCGCGGCGAGTCCGGCGAGGTCACCGGCTACCTCTCCGTCGCCCGCGACATCACCCGGGAGCGCCGCACCGTCGAGGCGATGCGCCACGCCCTGGACCGCGAACGGGCCGCCGCCGCCCGCCTGCGCGAGCTCGACAAGGTCCGCGCCGACCTGGTCGCCACCGTCTCGCACGAGCTGCGGACCCCGCTCACCAGCATCCTCGGCAACGTCGAGGTCATCGTCGACGGCGACGCCGGCCCCGTGCAGCGCCCCCAGGCCCGTCTCCTCGCCGCCGTCGAACGCAACGCCCGCCGCCTGCTCGCCCTCATCGAGGACCTCCTCATGCTGTCGCGCATCGAGGCCGGCCAGGTGAAGATCAACGCCGGCCCCGTCCACCTCCGCGCCGTCGTCTCCGGCGCCCTGGAGGCCCTGCAGTCCGTCCGCGGCCAGCGCGACGTCCACCTCGACATCGACCTGCCCGATCCCCCCATCGTCGTGCACGGCGACCGCGACCAGCTCGAACGCGTCCTCATCAACCTCCTCGACAACGCCCTGAAGTTCACCCCACCCGGCGGCAGCGCCCGCCTCACCGCCGACCTCGACGGCGCCCAGGTCCGCCTCACCGTCGCCGACACCGGCATCGGCATCCCGCCGGCCGAGCTCGACCAGATCTTCGACCGGTTCTTCCGCTCGAGCCGCTCGCAGGAGCTCCAGAGCCAGGGCACCGGCCTGGGCCTGGCCATCACGAAGTCCATCGTCGAACGCCACGGCGGCCACATCTGGGCCGGCCCCGCCCTCGACCAGGGCACCATCGTCACCTGCCTCCTGCCCCTGCACGACGCCCCGGTCCCCGCCCGCACCGTCTGACGCCGGCGCGCAGCCGCGGACGGAGGGTCACCAGGTGGAGATGTCGCCGCCGATCAGGGTCACGGCGGCCACCGAGGTCATGCCGACCAGGACGGCCACGAGGCCGACGTCGAGGGTGGCGGCGCCGCGGTCGTCGCGCACGAGACGGGCATGCAGCCTGGCGATCAGGTTCGTCATCTTCAACTCCCTCGGGGGCGGCTTTCGGTGATGCAAGCATGACGGAACGTGACCGTGCGGCGCTGTCCGATGCGGGTGCGGTGAGGGTGGGATGAACGTCTGACATGGGGTTGCCGGGGAGGTGTCGATGGGCGGCAGAAGGGAATCCAGCGGGCCATGTCGGCACCCTGTTTGCGGAAAGTCACCCCTTCGGGGTGGCGCGCGGACCAGAATGATTCTGTGCCAAAGATCGACACTGGTCTGGCAAAGCTGCTCGCGCTGGTCCTCGTGGCCGGTTCACTGACCGCACCAACGGCGTCGGTGAACGTGTCACGTGCCGCGGTCGCGCGCGGCTGGTTGCCGGTGATTCCGGGTCCACCCACCGCCGAGCTCGCCGGGGCGGCCGACAGTGGCGGCCGGTGCGCGGATCCGACCGGCACGTGGCTGGGCATGCACTGGCGCAACGAGTTGCGCTGGCGGGTCAACGAGCAGACGATCCCCGCGTACCTCGGCGACCGCACCACCGTCGTGAACTCGCTGCGCAGCGCGGCGACCACCGTGGACACCGGACGCAACGACTGCGGGCTGCCGGCGAATCTCGGCATCCAGGAGTCGTACGCCGGACGCACCGACCACAAGGCGGGCGTGACCCCCGCGGGTGGCTGCGGCGAGCGGGACAACCAGAACACCGTCTCGTTCGGGCGGCTGGAGAAGGGGCTGCTCGCGGTGACCTGCATCTGGTGGTTCGGGGGCAAGGAGAACGGCCGCAGCGTCGAGACCGACATCCTCATCGACGACACCGAGGGCCTGTTCTTCACCACGACGCCCGCGGACTGCTCGTCGCGCTGGGACCTCGAAGGCACGGTCACGCACGAGTTCGGCCACGCGTTCGGCCTGGGGCACGTGCCGTTCGCCGAGCACGGGTCGCAGACGATGACCGACGGGCTCCCGGACTGCTCCACCGCCTACCGCGGGCTCGGCCTCGGCGACTACCTGACGCTGAAGCAGCAGTACGGCACGAACTGACACACGGGACCGGCTCGTGCCGCGAGCAACGTTGCGGCAACCCGGCGTGTACCTGGCCGCGCTACCTGAGCCGGCGACCTTTGAGGGGACCACCCACCCCTCATGGGAGATCAGTTCATGTTGCGCAGTCTCAAGCAGTACGTCCTCGTGCCCGCCCTGGCGCTCGCCGCGACGGCGACGACGCTCGTCGTGACCACCGCCCCGGCCGACGCGGCCGTCATCTCCGTCCGCGTCAACGGCGCCCTTGCCGCCCGCAACGGCGCCGCCAACTGGTTCACGCAGACCCGGAAGATCAAGAACAAGCAGAAGGTGACGGTCACCTGCAAGGTCAGCGGCCAGTACCTGCGCGGCAACGTCCGGCGCACCGCCCAGTGGGACCGCACCGCGATCGGTGACTTCATCTCCCACGCGTACGTCTCCGGCAACCCCAAGCTGCCGAACTGCGCCCCCGCCCCCGCACCCACGACCGCCGCGCCCGTCGCGACCCCGGTCGCCGCGGTCCCGATGGGCCCGACCGGCACGATGACCAACGCGCAGTTCCTGGCCGCGTCGATCCCCGCCGCCCAGCGGAGCCAGCGCGACACCCGCGTGCCGACGTCCGTCACCCTCGCCCAGGCCATCCTCGAGTCGGGCTGGGGCCGCAGCTCCCTGTCGGCCAACGACCGCAACTTCTTCGGCATGAAGTGCTTCAACAACGCCCCCGGCGCCTACGCCGCCGGCTGCAAGTCCTACAGCACCCAGGAGTGCAACGCCGCCGGCGTCTGCAGCACGACGGTCGCCACGTTCCGCACGTACGCCACCGCCACCGCCTCCTTCACCGACCACGGCATGGCCCTGAAGAACCTGTCCCGCTACGCGGCCGCCTTCAACTACCTCAACGACCCGAACCAGTTCGTCGCCGAGGTCCACAAGGGCGGCTACGCCACCGACCCGCTCTACACCACGAAACTGGTCGCCCTCATGCAGAAGTACAACCTCTACCAGTACGACCTCGCCCTGTAAGCCCGTACGGCCCATACGCACAACGGCGGCGGTCACGCCCGGCTCACCCCGGACGTGACCGCCGCTTCCGTGTTCCGAGCGCGCGGTCGACCCACGAGCAAGTGCGATCCTCCAGCCGGATGGCGGACCGTTCGTGCCGGGTCCGTCCGACCGCGCGATGCTGACGATGCGCGGCGCGTGGACCGTTCCCTGGCCCGTCTTCCGGCGCTTTTGTGGCGACGGTCGAAGCGTCCGGGGACATCCGCGCCGGGAGCTGAAGCGGGGGTCAGAGGGAGACGGGGCGGGTGGCCGGGCCGGTGTACTCGGCCATCGTGAAGTGGCCCGGTTCGGCCGCGGGGTGGACGGTGACCTCGATGGTGGCGTCGTCGGGGAAGCGGAGCGTGAAGACGGGGTCGAGGTCGCAGAGGAAGGTGAAGCCTTCCAGGGCCTCGGGATCGGGGTCCAGCAGATGGCCGTGGGCCGACCAGGTGTCGCCGTCCGAGGTGATGACGACGGAGACCTCGCCGGCGCCGAACGCGGTGGAGGAGTTCGCCCACCAGTCGAGGTGGCAGATGCCTTCGTAGCGGTCCATCGCAGCAGCATGGCGTACAGACGGCAAAAACGCGGACCGGCGAGGGGTGCCGGTCCGCGTTTTCGTCTGTGGGGCAATTTCAGGCGGCGTCCACCGAGACGAGGAGGCCCTGGTTGACGGCGGCCATGAGGGCCTGGGAGCGGTTGTTGACGCGGAGCTTGCTGTACAGGCGGGACACGTACGTCTTGACCGTGGCCTCGGAGACGGCGAGGCGCTGGGCGATGGTCGGCAGGCTCAGGCCGTCGCGCATGAGGGAGAGGACCTCCTGCTCGCGCTGGCTGAGCAGGCCGGTCTGGCCGCGGCGGCGGGAGAGTGCGGAGGAGAGGCCCGGGGCGGTGAAGGAGTGCGGCGCGACCGCGGCGTGCCGGATGGCGGCGAGGACCGACGGGATCGGGGCGGCCTTGGTGACGTAGGCGGAGAGGCCGGCGTCGAGGGCGCGGTAGAGGAGGTTGTCGTCGCTGACGGCGCTGAGCAGCACGACGCCGAGGTCGGGGCTGGCGGCGCGGAGCCGGCGGGCGAGGCTGATGCCGTCGCTGTCGGCGAGGGAGGCGTCGATGGTGACGACGTTGGCGCGGGTCTCGGCGACGACGCGCTCGGCTTCGGCGGCGCTGCCTGCCTCGCCGACCAGAGTGATGTCCGGGACGGTCGCCACGACACGGTTGAGGCCGAGTCGGAGAAGGACGTGTTCATCGACGGCGACCAATCGGATCGTCATCTGGGCTCCTTGGGAAAGTGTGTCGTGGCCTGGACGTTTACGGCGTGGATCATTGCCAGGTAAGCGTCGCAGGCCGCACCGGCCGGGTGCCAGACGCTGCAATTGACCTGCGCTCGTCGGCAACCGTGCTGCACCGCAGGACAATCGGACACCGGTGGACACCGTCGGCTCTCCGGCCGGAATCACACCTCCCAAAAGCCCGGCAGCTCAGGAGAGGAGCACCGGGAAGGGCAGGGCGTTGCGGGGCAGCGTGATGCGGACGGTGGTGCCGCCGCCGGGGGTCCCGTCGATCACCAGCCTGGCGTCGTGCGCCTCCACGATGCGCTGGCAGGTGGCGAGGCCGATGCCGGAGCCCTCCACGTCGGTGCGCAGCCTGGTGAACATCTCCAGCACGCGCGGGCGGTCCTCCTCGGCCATGCCGATGCCGTTGTCGGCGACGGCGAAGGTCCAGCCGTCGGGGTCCTCGCTGCCGGTGATCGAGATGTGGCAGGCGCGGCCGCGGTCGCGGAACTTCAGCGAGTTGCTGACCAGGTTCTGGACGAGGACGCGCAGCTGGGTGGCGTCGCCGTACACCATGGGCAGCGGACCGGTGTCGACCGTCGCCTGCGCGGCCGAGATCGCGGCGCCGACGTCGTCGAGGACCTGCTGCACGACGGCGCCGAGGTCGACCTGGGCGAAGGACGGGCGTCCACCGAGCGACGCGTGCGACAGGACGTCCTCGATCATGCGCCACATCCGGGTCGCGGAGGACAGGGCCTTGTCGACGCAGCGCTTCGCGGTGGCGTCCTCGAGCACGGCGTCGATCTCGGCCAGCATCGCCACGAAGCCGAGGACGCCGGTGAGCGGGTTCTTGAGGTCGTGGCTGACCTGGCCGGCGAAGTGCTGCAGGGAGGCGTTGGAGCGCTGCAGCTCGCGGGTGGTGCGCTGCACCGTGTTGAGGGCCTGTTCGAGCATCTGGCCGTGCCGGTGCAGGTCCATCACGTCCATGACCATGCGGGCCAGCTTCTCCAGGCCCTCGCGCTGCTGTGCGGTGAGCTCGTGCGGCTGCTGGTCGAAGACGCAGAGGCTGCCCAGGACGTGGCCGTCCCGGTCGCGCAGGTGCGCGGAGGCGTAGAAGCGCACGTCGTCGATCTCGCCGGTGACGAACGGGTTGCGGTTGAAGCGGGGGTCGAGGGTCGCGTCGCGGACGACGACGGTCTCCGGCTCGACGATGCTGATCGCGCACATCGAGTCCTCGCGGTCGCAGACGCCGGGCTCGAAGCCGTAGGCGGCCATCTGGTGCTGCTGGGTCGCGGAGATGATGTTGACGACCGCGTTCGGCACGCCGCAGATGTAGGCGGCGAGCTCGACGACCGATGGCAGGTCCGGCAGCGAGGGCACCCCGAGGATGCCGTAGTCCGCGAGGGACCGCAGCCGTTCCTGCTCGTCGGCCGGCGCCGGGAAGGCGCGCGTCTTCGTGCTCGTGTGCGATGTGCTGGTCATGGTGCGACCATAGGCGCCGAAAGTTGCTGGTCAGCCCAGTTCGTACCGCAGGGTCAGGGTGTGCGCGCCGCCCTCGGCGATCGAGATTTCGGCGACGCCGCGGATGCCGGTCAGTTCGCCTGTGCCGGTGTCCGGCACGACCGTCCAGGAGGCGCCGGCGCCCGACGCGGTGTGGTGCAGCACGAACGTCCCGGCCCGGCCGTGGAGGCTGCCCAGGAAGCGTTCGAAGCCGACGTACGCGGAGGACTCCTGGACCGTCGCCTGGCACATGACCGTGAAGGCCTCGCTGGTGCCGGCGAAGTCGCCGGTGAACGTCTTGGTGATCCTGGTGCGCGACAGGCGGGCCCCGGCGCGCTCGTCGCAGAGGTCGTCTTCCCAGGTCTCGATCGTGAACGGCGCGACGGCCTTGGTTTCCATGGGTGGCAGCCTCCCGTACGAACCTGACAACCGCCGTCAGGAATGGGGCAGCGTGATCCGGACGGTGACGCCGCGCTGCTCCACGCAGGTCACCATGCCGCCGCCGTGACGGGCGGCGATCTCGCGGCCGAGCATGAGGGCGAGCGCCGCGGTGCGGTGCTCGCCCGGGTGGTCGGGGTGCGGGATCCGCATCGACAGCAGGCGCTCGGCGCTCAGCGGGCCCGCGACCGTGGCGGCCACCAGCACCGTCCAGGTGCCGCCGGCGCGGGCGGCGGTCACGGCGATCGGCCGGTCCGCGTCGTTGACCAGGCCGGCGACGTCCACGGCGGTGCGCAGCAGCTGCCGCAGCAGCGGCCCGTCACCGAAGAGGTGCGCGGTGTCCGGCACGTCCAGGGCGACGGCGAGCCCGCCGGTGACCTCATGGAGCAGCGGCCGAAGGTCGACCCGGACCGCGTCGAGCGGCGCCTCGGCGGACTCCAGCTCGGCCAGCAGCATGAGGTCGGCGACGGTGAGCTGCATGCGCTCCGCGTTGCGCCGGATGGCGGCGAGGGCGGCGTGCCGGTCGGCCGGGTCGAGCTCGAGGATGTCCTCGGCGGCGTCGAGCATGTTGGCGAACGTGATGATCGACGTCAATGGTGTCCGCAGCTCGTGCGCGGCCACCCGGATGAACTCGGTCCCCAGCTGGGACATGCCGGAGCCGGTGGCCGCGTCGGGCGATCCGGTGGCTTCTGTGGCGGTGTCGTCAGCGATGAGCACCCCCTCGGTCCTTCGGAAACGTTACAGGACATGTCATTACATTGCGTAGGATATGTGTGTACCGACAGTAAGCGACGAATGTCGCAAAGGCTGCCGGCCGAGGAGAGCTTTGCGTGGAGAGACCGACCGTCTGGTTGACACGGGCCTGATTGAAGGCGCTGTGGTCGACCTGGTGGTCCGTGCCGCGAACGCGACCACCGTGGTGGACGCGCAGCGCCTCGTCGCGGAGCTGCGGGGCTTCTCCGGTGTCCGCTCCGCGGAGATCGTCGCCGCGCTGACCCCGGTCGTCGGCGAGCTCGACCTGCTGGAGCGGCTCCCGGTCGGCCCGGCCCAGTGGGGCCAGGAGCTGCGGGTCGAGTTCAGCGCCGCGCCCGCCCGCACCGAGCTGCTCGCCGCCGCCGCGGAGATCGCCGCCGCCGCCGACCGCGCCCTCGTCCAGCCGTGCCGCGCCGTGCCGCCACCGCCGATGCTCGGCTCGCCCCTCGCGTGGGCGATCACCACCGGCGCGCGGGCCATGATCCTGACCGTCGACCCCGCCCGGGGATGGAGCGCGCTGTCCGACTCGTTCGGCACGGTCCTCGGGCACGACCGGCACAGACCCCCGGACTACCGCCTCGTCGACCTGATCCACCCCGACGACCGGCCCGCGGCCGTCGCCATGTTCCTGACCTGCTGCGCCGGCCACCACCCGTCCGGGACCACCGACCTGCGGCTGTGCACCGCCGCCGGCCGGTGGCGCGTCATCGAGGTCGCCGCCCGCACGTTCGTCGACGACGCCCAGGTCGGTGTCGTCGTCTTCTTCGGCATCGACGTCACCCGCCAGCGCGAGACCGAGCGCACCGCCGCCGTCGAGCGGCAGCGCCTCGCGCGGCTCGTCGAGACGATGGACGACGGGCTGCTGCTGCTCGACGAGCAGGGCCGGGTCCGGCTGGCGAACCTCGCCGCGCACCGGCTCCTGGACACCGGCATGGTCGGCCCCGGCGCGTCGCGCAGCGACCTGGCCGAGGACGACCCGCTCGACTGGGCCGCGGTCATCGGCCGCGCGGTCGAGCGGGTCGGCCGGGACTCGGCGCGGATCCAGCGGCTGCGCGAGGCGTTCATCCTGCGGCGCGCGATCGTCGGCGAGGAGATCCCGTTCGACGACGGTCGGGTCCTGGAGATCGATCTGGTGCCGGTCGCCGGCCCCGGCGAGACGGACTCGGGCACCCTCGTGCACCTCCGGGACGTCACCGCCAGGGTCGCGGTCCACCGCGGGCTGGAGGAGCGCAGTCGGGGCCTGGAGGAGCGCAGCCGCGGGCTGGAGGAGCGCAACCAGGCGCTGATCGAGGCGACCGCGCTCAACAACGAGTTCGTCGCCACCGTCTCGCACGAGCTGCGTGGCCCGCTGTCGTCGGTCGTCGCGTTCGCGCACCTGCTCGGCGACGTCACCACCGGCGACCTCAGCGAGGACCAGCGCACCTACCTCGACGTGATCGACCGCAACGCCAACCGGCTGCTGCGCCTCATCGAGGACCTGCTGCTGCTGTCCCGGCTCGAGGCGCGCACCCTCCAGCTGCGGCCGATGCCGACCCGGCTGCCGGAGCTCCTCGCCGTCGCCGTCGCCGAGCGGACCCCGGCGGCGCTCGCGGCCGGGCTGGAGCTGGTGCTGGAGTGCGAGGACGGGCCCGAGATGATCTGCGACGACACCAGGGTGCACCAGGTGGTGGACAACCTGGTCAGCAACGCCGTGAAGTTCACGCCGAGCGGCGGCAGGGTCACCGTCCGGGCCGGGCCCGACGGCGACGGCTGGACGGTCGCCGTGGCGGACTCGGGCGTCGGCATACCCGCCGCCGACCTGCCCCGGCTCTTCAGCGCATTCTTCCGCGGCTCCAACGTCGCCGCGGCGGTCGGGCGGCAGGTCATGCCCGGCACGGGGCTCGGGCTCGTGGTGAGCCGGGCCATCGTCGAACTGCACGGTGGCGGCATCAGCGTCGCCAGCACCGAAGGGGTCGGCACGACGGTCACGCTGTCGTTGCCTTCGCGACCAGCACGAAATGGGGGATGATCGTGAGCCGGCTTCTCGTGGTCGAGGACGATCCAGATATCGCCATGGCTCTGCGCCTGCTGCTGACGCGGGCCGGACACCAGGTCGCACACGCCAAGGACGGCAGGACCGGACTCAGGGACGCCTACACGGAGCGCCCCGAGCTCGTCATCCTCGACATCGGGCTGCCCGGCATGGACGGCTGGCAGGTCCTGGAGCGGCTGCGCGACGTCAGTGACGTCCCGGTGCTGCTGCTGACCGCGCACGGGCAGGAGTCCGACAAGGTGCGCGGCCTGCGCGGCGGCGCGGACGACTACCTCACCAAGCCGTTCACCAACGCGGAGCTCGTGGCCCGGGTCGAGGCGCTGCTGCGGCGCAGCGCCGGACCCGCGTCCTGGGCCGACGAGGTGTACGACGACGGCGTCCTGCGCATCGACCCGGCCGCCCGCCGCACCTTCGTGGCCGGTGACGAGGTGCGGCTCACGCCCACCGAGTTCCGACTGCTGAACGTGCTGGTCCGGCACGCCGGCGCGGTGCTGTCGCCCAACCAGCTGCTCGCCCAGGCCTGGGACGACCCGACCGGCATCGGCCCGGAGCGGGTCAAGTTCGCGGTCCTGCGGCTGCGGCGCAAGCTCGGCTGGACCGACCCGGACGCGTCGCCGATCGAGTCCGTGCGGGGGTTCGGTTACCGGTACCGGCGGCCGGTCCTGGACCGCGCCGGCGAGTGAGGGGCCCCGTCAACCCAAGCGCAACTGGCCGGGACCGGGGGAGGGGCCCCAGGCCCGGCAACCTGATACCTGGAAAGAGCAGCCAGCCCCAGGGAAGAGAGCCCACATGATCGACCAGCTCGTTGACGGCCACGTCCACACCGCCTTCTCGTCCGGCCGGGACAGTGTCAGCGTCCTCGTGGCCAGCGCCGAGCAGGCGGGGCTGACCGAGGTGACGTTCGCCGACCGCGTGGGTCCCGACACGAGCTGGCTGTCGCCGTACCTCGCCTCGATCCAGCGCGCCCAGCAGCGCACCGACCTCGTCCTGCGCCGCGGCGTCGAGGTCGAGGCGATCGGCATCGACGGCTGGCTGGCGTTCCCGTCCGACCTCAACGGCCTCGAGGTCATCTCCGTCGGGCTCAACCGGCTGCCGCTGCCCGCCGGGCTGCTCAGCCCCGACGCCGTGCGCGGGCTCATCGACAACGGCACCATGCGCGCCCTGGACGTCATCGACCAGGTGGTCACCGTGACGGGCCTGGCCGTGGAGCGGGTCTCCCGCTACGCGCCGACCCGCCTCGCCCGCCCGCTGGACTTCCTCGCCCGGGCCGGCATCGACGAGTCCGCGGTGCCGGACGCGGCGATCGCCGACCTGGTCGAGGCGTGCCGCACCAACGGCACGGTCGTCGAGGTCAGCGAGCGGCACCGGCTGCCCGGGCTGCGCTTCGCCCAGGCGTGCGCCGACGGCGGCGTGCGGCTGGTCGCGGTCAGCGACGGCGTCCGCGCCAGCGAGGTCGGCTTCTACCGCTACGTCCGCGAGGTCGCGGCGGCGCTGCAGTGCTCGCCGGCCACGGCCTGAACGGTTTCACCCACGGGCACGCGGCCCGCAGCCCGCGATCCAGTCAGGACCCGCCGTTATCCGCTCGAAAAGGGCAGATCGCGGCGGGTCCGACTTTAGGATCGAAGATGTGTCGAAGGATCGCGAACTCGTCCTCGTCTCCCTGTTGCAGGAGGCGACCCGGATCGCGAACGAGGCGGACAGCATCGCCGACGCCGGGCTGCCGGTGATCAAGGCGGTCTGCGCCGCCACCGGCTGGGACGCCGGCCACCTGTGCCTGCCCGACGAGCGCGACCGGCGCGTCTTCGTGTCCACGGACATCTGGTACGAGGAGGTCCCCGACTCCTTCGGCGGGCTGCGCAGCGCGAGCGCAGGGCTCCGGTTCACGTACGGCGGCGGCATCGTCGGCAGCGCCGCCCGCACCGGCCGCCCCGTCTGGACGGCGGACGTCTCCACGGACGTCAACTTCATGCGCGCCCGCATCCCGGGCGCGACCGCGGGCGTCGGCGCCGCCATCGCCTTCCCGATCACCGCCCGCGGGGTCGTCGCGGCCGTGCTGGAGTTCTTCACCATCGAGCCGGCGGACCCCGACCCGCGACTGCTGGAGATCATGGCCGACGTCGGCATCCAGCTCGGCCGGGTCGCCGACCGCATGGCCGCCACCCAGGCGCTTCGCTTCGGCACCGAGCGCATGGAGCGCATCCTCGACAGCTGCATCGAGGCCTTCGTCGCGATGGACGAGGGCGGCATGATCACCGGCTGGAACGCCGCCGCCGAGAAGGTCTTCGGCCTGTCGAAGGAGGAGGCGATCGGCCGCCGGCTGGCCGACACGATCGTGCCGCCGCGCTTCCGCGAGGCCCACCACCTCGGCGTCGGCCGCTTCCTGACCACGGGCGAGCGGCACGTGCTCGACAACCGGATCGAGATCGCCGCCTGGCACGCCAACGGCTACGAGTTCCCGATCGAGCTCGCCATCTGGGCCGTGCGGGACGCGATGCAGGGCTGGAGCTTCAACGCCTTCGTGCACGACATCACCGACCGCAAGCGCACCGAGGACGCGCTGCGCGCCGCCTACGAGCACGAGCGCGAGGCGGTCTCCCGGCTCCGCGAACTCGACCTGGTCAAGAGCGACTTCGTGGCGACCGTGTCGCACGAGTTCCGCACGCCGCTGACCAACGTCATCGGCCACCTGGAGGTCCTCACCTCCGGCGAGGCCGGCGAGCTCAACCCGGCGCAGGCGCGGATGCTGCAGGTCATCGGCCGCAACTCCGACCGGCTGCGGGCGCTCATCGAGGACCTCCTCACCATCTCCAAGGTCGAGGCCGGGGTCTTCGACCTCGAGCTGGTCCGCACCGACCTCACCGATGTGCTCGTCGCCGCGCGCAAGGCCGTCGAGCCGCGGGCCAAGCGCCGCGGCCACCGCCTGGAGCTGCGCACCGCCCCGCACCTCGGCACCGTCGACGCCGACCCCGAGCAGCTCGAGCGCGCCCTGGTCAACCTGCTGGTCAACGGGATCAACTTCACCCCCGACGGCGGGCTCATCGAGATGACCGCGCAGCACGACGGCGACCACGTGGTGATCGTGGTCCGCGACACGGGGGTCGGCATCGACGAGGCGGAGCAGGGGAAGCTCTTCACGCGGTTCTTCCGCGGCACGTTCGCCGTCCGCGAGGCCGTGCAGGGCGCCGGGCTCGGCCTGGCGATCACGAAGACGATCGTGGAGGGTCACGGCGGCGAGATCGCCGTCGAGAGCGTCGTCGGCGCCGGCACCACCTTCACGATCAGGATTCCACGTGAACGTCCTCTTTGGCTGTGACCTGCTCGGCCGGTGACTTCCCGGGCGTCTTCTCGGGCGTCTTCGCCGGGGCCTTCTCCGGTGTCAGGACCGTCTGGAAGCCGGTGCGGGTCATCTGGCCCCACTCGTGCTTGCCGCCCTTGATCGCGGCCCACATGCCCATCGTCCGCCACATCGCGGTCAGCTGCCGGTAGCCGAAGTTCTCCAGCACCGACGCGAGGACCGAGGCGATGAGGTCCGTCCAGCGGTGGTACCGGTGGAACGAGTACTCCTCGACCGTCAGCGCGATCAGGTTCAGCAGCAGCGCGTAGCCGTACGCGACGGCGACGAACACGAGCGCGAACCGGGCGTCGATAGCGCCGACGTACAGCCCGAGCGGGACGAGGACCACCCCGGCCAGCTCGACGATCGGCGCCAGCAGCTCGAACAGCACGTAGTAGGGCATCGCGACGAGCCCGATCCGCCCGTACCTCGGGTTCAGGATCATCGACCGGTGCTTGCGGAGGATCTCGGTGATGCCCCGGTGCCACCGGCGGCGCTGCTTGCCGAGCACCTTCAGCGAGCTGGGCGCCTCGCTCCAGGACACCGGCTCGGCGACGAACACGATCCGGTAGTCGCGGCGCTGCCGGCGCAGGTGCCGGTGCAGCCGGACGACCAGCTCCGCGTCCTCGCCGATGCAGTCGTGGTCGAGCCCGCCGACCTCGACGAGCAGGTCCCGGCGGAAGATGCCGAACGCGCCGGAGATGATGAGCAGCCCGCCGATCCTCGACCAGCCGGTCCGGCCCAGCAGGAACGCCCGCAGGTACTCCACCACCTGCACCCTGGGCAGCCAGTTGCGCGGCATCCGGACGTCGACGATACGGCCGGCGACGACCGTGCAGCCGTTCGCGACGCGGATGACGCCGCCGGACGCGACGGTGCGGATCGGGTCGTCGGTGAAGGGTTTCGCCACCGACAGCAGCGCCTGCGGGTCGAGCACCGAGTCGGCGTCGACCATGCAGACGAGCGGGTACTGGGCGACGTTGATGCCCGTGTTGACCGCGTCGGTCTTGCCGCCGTTCTGCTTGCGCACCACGACGAGCGGGTCCGGCCGCTCCCTCGGCACGTGCACCGACTGGATGCGCCCCCGGGTGGGGGTCGCGTCGGGCACCACGCGGGGCACCTCGACCAGGCCGAACTCCTCCCGCAGCCGCTCGAACGTGTCGTCGGTGGACCCGTCGTCGATGACGATGACCTCGAAGACCGGGTAGCGCAGGGCGAGCATCGCCTGGACCGACTGCACGATGCCGGCCGACTCGTTGTACGCCGGTACCAGCACCGAGACCGGCTGCGTGAGCGGGCTGCGGTACGTCTCCTCGTGCCCGGCGAACGGCACCCGCCGCATGTGGTGCACGAACTCGGCCGACGCGAGCACGATCAGCACCAGGTAGCTGGAGTTGATCAGCAGGAAGTACGTCAGGATGAACACGTCCGTGACGGTCAATATCTGCCGGACCCAGTCGGCGGTCATGCCGCCACCTCCGCTGCGCTCCGGCGTCGGCCTGACCGTCGGGCTGTGTTCCTGATGACCGGCTCCTCGCTCCGCTGCGGGCCGGTCATGGCACGAGTTGCCTGCGGTGGTCGTCGAGCTCGGCCGCGGCCAGCGCCTCGCGGGCGTGCGCGGCGCCGAGCAGGACCCGCTCGTCGTCGGGCTCGGTCTCGGCCCGGTGCTCCGCCGCGGTGAGCGCCGCCCGGCCGGCGCCGCCGAGGCGCAGCAGCGAGCGGGCCGCGTTGTGGGCCACCACGTACTCGATGTCGGACAGCAGCACGGTCAGCGCGGACGCGGCGGTGACGGCGCCCAGCTCGCCGAGGGCCTTCGCGGCCTCCGCCCGCAGGGCGACGGGGCGGTCCGGCTCGAGGGAGTCGAGCAGCGGCGCCAGGGCGGTCCGGGTGCCGAGGCGGCCGAGGGTCCGGGCGGCGCTGATCCGCACGTCGAGCGACGGGTCCGCGCGCAGCGCGCTCTCCACCCGTACGGTGGCACCGACGGCACCGATGAGGCCGAGGACCTCCGCGGCGGTCGCGCGGATCGGTGCCCGCGGGTCGTCGAGGCTGGCGAGCAGCGCACCCTGCGCGGCGGTGCCGAGCCTGGTCAGCGCGGTCGCGACGACCTGCTGCGGGACCATGCGCCGGCTGGCCAGGGTGGCGAGCAGCGGCTGGGTCGCGCCGGCGTCGCCGATGCGGCCGAGTGAGCGGGCGGCGACCACCCGGACGTCGGGGTCGGGGTCGCCGAGCAGGTCGCACAGCGGCAGCAGCGCGTCCTTGCGGCCCAGGTTGCCCAGCACCTCGGCGGCCTGCGCGCGGGCCACCGGGTCGCGGCGCCGCAGCCGGCTGCGGGCCCGCCAGGCGGCGCCGCGGCGCTCGAACACGTCGACGAGCGTGGTGTGCGCCTCGCCGCGGACTTTGCCCAGCAGGGCGATCGCGTTGGGCTCCACCGCCTGCCAGACCTCGTCGGACAGGCGCACGAGCGCCTCGACCTGCTCGGGGTCGTCGTCCCCGGCGGCGATGGCGAGCAGCAGCCGGCGGGCGGGCGTGGCGAGCTTGGCGCGGCGGGCCTCGCGGGCGCGGCGCACGGCCCTGCCGCCGACGATGAGGCCGCCGAAGACCAGCGCCGCGACGAGCAGGACGGCCAGCGCCACGAGGGCGGCGCCGGCGAGCGTCACGTGCGCATCCGCGCCAGCACGGCCTCGACGCGGCTCACCAGCTCCCTGGGGCTGAAGGGCTTGACGATGTAGTCGTCGGCGCCGGCGCCGAAGCCGACCTCCACGTCGCCCTCCTGGGCGCGGGCCGTGAGCAGGATGATCGGCAGCGCCTTCGTGCCGGCGTCCTGCCGCAGCTGGCGGCACACGTCGATGCCGGACATGCCGGGCATCATGACGTCGAGCACGACGAGGTCCGGCGGGTTCTGGGTCGCCTCGGTGAGCGCGGCGAGCCCGTTGTCGACCGCGACGACGTCGTAACCGGCCTGCTCGAGCTTGAAGGCGACGAGGTCCCTGATGTCCATGTCATCGTCGGCGACCAGGATGGCGGTCATGAGCAGTCCTCGCCCCTCTCACCCTTCATGAGATTCCATCATATGTGGCTTTTCGGGTGATTGTTCGCTGATCGACAAAGGACGCCGGCCTGCGCCGGCGCCCCTTCTGTCCTGTCCGGAGTGCTCAGATCCGGGTCTGCCGGCCGCGGGCCTGCATGTGCTGCATGGGGCCGAGGTTGCCGGCGGCGGGCGGGCCCTGCGGCGGGCGCTCGTTGGAGGCGTGCGTCATGCCGGACGCGGACGCGATGCCGCGCGCGATGGTCGCCGGCGTCGCCGTCACGGGGCGGTTGGTGGCCGTCGCCGCCGGGCGGTTGACCGTGGTCTTCGTGGCGGCCTCCTCGCAGAAGCGCTTGAAGCCCTTGAGGTCCGCCTTGAGCCGCCGGTTGAGCACCTCGACGGCGTGCTGCTCGGTCGGCATCAGCTCGCGGGCGTCGATCTGCAGCTCGGCGATGACCCTGGTCATGCCGTCGGCCATCGGCTCGAGCCGCAGCGCCTCGCTGACCTGCGGGCCGTCGAGGGCCTCCCAGCACAGGAACTCGCCGGGGCGCGTCTCGGTGATCCGGGCGTCGAACTCCGCGCGGTTGCCACCGATGTCCAGCACCATGTGGGCCGTCGAGGCGTCGATCGGCGCCATGCTCATCACCCCGGACATGAACTGCGGGTAGTTCTCGAAGTGGGTGAGCTGCTCGTACGCGACCCCGGCCGGGACGGCCACCTCAATGGACTCTCTCGCTGTGCTCATGGCGACCCCCTAGTCTCGGATGCCCAAACACCGTACCGACGGGTTAGACCTAGTTGAGACCGATTCGCGGTTTCTGCAACGGTTGACAACGCCGATGGCCCCCGCGCCATCGCGCGGGGGCCATCGGTCACCAGGGGGAGGTGAGCAATCAGACGGTCAGGGTCCAGGTGTCCAGCGTGCCGGTGTCGCCGGCGAAGACGTCCTGCACGCGGAGGGTCCACACGCCGTTGCGGGTCTCCGTGGAGAGGTTCACGGTGTAGGTCGCGGTCAGGTTGGCCACGTCGTCACCGGAGATCGAGGACTTCAGCTTGTACGCGGTGCCGTCCGGGGCGATCAGGTCGACACGCAGGTCGCCACGGTCGGTGTGCTTCACGGCCACCTTGACGGTCGAGGTCTTGGAGGCGGTCCCGGCGCAGCCGGCGATGGTGACCTTGCTGTTGACGGTGGCCCGGTCGGCGATGAAGTAGTCGGCGTTGTTGGAGGCCGCGGCGCAGGTGGTCGGGGTGGTCGGCGTCGTCGGCGTGGTCGGGGTGGTGGTCGGCGGGTTGGTCGGCGCGGTCGTGGAGATCAGCGCGGTGGTGTTGAGCAGCTTGTTGGGCGAGCCGGAGCCGGCGCCCGTGACCTTGCCGCTGACGGCGCCGTTGACGATCGCGTCGCGGACCTGCGCCGGGGTGGCGGTCGGGTGACCGGCCAGGTAGAGGGCGGCCGCGCCGGCGACGTGCGGGCTGGCCATCGAGGTGCCGCTCATCTTGGTCGTGCCGGTGTTGCCGCTGTTGGCGCTGGACAGGATGCTCACGCCGGGCGCGAACAGGTCCAGGCAGCTGCCGAAGTTGGAGAAGCTGGCGCGGGCGTCCTTGCTGTCGGTGGCGCCGACGGTGATCGCCTCGGGCAGGCGGGCCGGGGACTTCGTGCAGGCGTTGGCGGAGTCGTTGCCGCCGGCGACGACGTACGTGACGCCCGACGCGATCGACTTCTTCACCGCGTCGTCGAGCGTGGAGCCGGCCGAGCCGCCGAGGCTCATGTTGGCGACGGCGGGCTTGACGGCGTTCTTCGTCACCCAGTCGACGCCGGCGATGATCTGCGAGTAGGAGCCGCTGCCCTGGCAGTCCAGCACCCGGACGCCGACGAGCTTGACGTCCTTCGCGACGCCGTAGGTGGCGCCGCCGACGGTGCCGGCGACGTGCGTGCCGTGGCCCTGGCAGTCCGTCGCGTCCGAGTCCTTGTCGACGAAGTCGTAGCCGGACTTGGCGCGGCCGCCGAACTCGCTGTGGGTGAGCCGGATGCCGGTGTCGATGATGTACGCGGTGACGTTGCTGGCCGGCCCGTAGGTGTAGCTGCCGTTCAGCGGCAGGGCCGCCTGGTCGATGCGGTCCAGGCCCCACGTCGCGCCGGACTGGGTGGCCTCGACCTGCACGATGCGGTCCTGCTCGACGTACTTGACGGCCGGGTCGGCGGCGAGGCGGCGCGCGGAGGTCGCGCTCATCCTGCCGGAGAAGCCCTTGACGGTGCTGTCGAACCGCGTGCTCACCGAGCCGCCGACCTTGCCCGCGAGGGCGTCGGAGGACGTCGTCGAGCCGTCCTTCAGGACCACGATGTAGCGGTCCTTGAGCACCCCGGCCTCGCCGGCACCGCGGACGGTGCCCTCGGCGGGGGCGGCCGCGGCGGCGGATGCGAAGGAGAAGGAGCCGGCAGCGGCGGCGGTCATGGCCAGAACAGTGAGGACGCGGCGGTTCATCATATGTCTACATCCCTTGCTTTCACATTTGCTGTCATTGCCTTGCAGAAACAAGATTGCGGGCCGTCGGTGGTGCTCCCGGGACCCGCCGGGTAGCAGCGCAGTTGCCCCGTCCCCCGGTTCGGGCCGCTGGTCGGCGACCGGTGGACACCGAAAAAGGGCCGCCCGGGACGGGCGGCCCTTTTCTTCGGAGACGGGGTCAGATCTTGACGTTGAAACGCGGGTCGGCGGCGATCTTCTGGAACGCCGCGAGGGCCTCCGGGGTGTCGTCCATGCGGATGTCGTGACCGTTCTGGTCCTTGGCGGTCTCGAAGTAGACCAGGCCCTTGATCTGCGGCATCTTCGCCAGCTGCGGCAGGACGGTGGCGAACACGTTCGCCTTGTTCTTGCCGTCGACGACCGTCGACGAGTCGTAGACGCCCCACTCGGCGACCATGATGGGCTTGCCGGGGTGCTTGGTGGTGGCCCAGGTGTACCAGCCGGGGAACTTCGCCGGGGCGTTGGTGCGGTTCATCATGTAGTTGAAGTCACCGGTGTGGAAGCCGCCGGGCTGCGCGTTGTTGTAGGTGTCGACGCCGACCCAGTCCACGACGTCGTCGCCGGGGTAGAGGTCGCCCCACCAGGACGTGTTGTTCCACTTCTCGTAGTTCATGTAGGCGACGACGAAGACGGCGTTGGTGACCCCGTTGGCCTTCATGCGCAGGACGGTGTGGCGGAACATCGCGGCGTAGTCCTTGGCGGTCATGCCCGAGCCCGCGGTGGCGACGACGTCGTTCTCCGGCTCGTGGTGCAGGACCATGAAGAACTTCTTCGTGCCGTAGTTGGTCTTGATGTAGGTCGAGAGGCGGTCGATGCGGGCGTCCTGGTCACCGTTGGCGACGTTGGCCCACTTCGTGCCGTAGCCGACCTTCCAGTTCAGCATCAGCGTCCGCGGGTTGGCCGGGTCGCTGGTCATCGCGATCTCGTTCTTGGTGGGGAAGAGCTCGTCGCCCTTGTGGTACGTGTGATAGATCGTCGACGTCCGGCCGCTCTTCTGCTCGAAGGTCTTCAGCGCCTCGTCGCGCGGCACGTCGGAGAAGCCGCCGGCGGCCGCGCCCCACAGCACGCCGCAGGACGGGACGAGCTTCGCGTCGACGGCGCAGCCACCGGCCGGCGAGGTCGGGGCGGGCGTGGTCGGAGCGGGCGTCGTCGGCGTGACCACGGGCTTGCTCGGGGTGGGGGCCGGCTTGCTCGGGGTGGGGGCCGGCTTGGTCGGCGTGGGGGTGGCCTCCACCGGCGGCTTGGTGGCGGCCGGCCGGGCGACGGTGAGGTTCAGGCTGGGCTTGCCGGTGGCCGCCTCGGAGGACCTGAAGCGGGCCGGGGTGTTGGCGACCCGGGAGGTCACCGCGAACGTGTACGTCCCGGCGCCCTTGACGACCGCGCTGACGTCGAAGGTGACGGTGGCCGCGTCGCTCTTCGGCTTGGCGTTGCTGACGACCGCGCCGATCGCCGGGTCGTTCTTCGCCGTCAGGGACTTCTCGGTCCAGGTCGTGTCGGCGACCCGGCTCAGCGACAGGGTGTTCGGCAGCGCCTTGCTCTCCCGGGTCAGCACGACCTGGGCGTTCTTGACGGTCGCGCCGGGGCCGGGGTTCGCGACCGTGAACTTCAGGTATGTGACCATCGTGTCGGCCCCGGAGCGGCCGGCGACGAGGGTGTCCGAGGCGCCGAAGTTGAACGACGGGCGGCTGCTGGAGCTGTAGCCGTCCTCACCCGCTCCGGTGCGGACGACGCCCGTGGTCGCGGCGCCGGCGGTGCCCGTGGTCTCCGCGCCGGCCATGCCGGTGAGGGACACGGCGCCGGCGGTGGCACCAATGGTGAGCGCGGCGAGCGGCATCAATGCGCGGGTGTGGCGGCGAATCATGTATGTAGGCCCTTCCGTGGATGCAGATCCTGTGGAGCGGTGTTGCCGTCCGGCCGGTGTCATCCGGACCTCCACAAGATTCGGCACCTCGGGGTACACCCCTGGTTCGCCGTGCGTTGCCGTTCGGGTGCCCGGTCCTTGTGCGAGCTGTCCACAGTGGACCTGGCAGACGTGCACGGTGCGGAAATGCCAGGTGGTGTCGGGAAGTTGCCGGGCGGGTATGTGACGTTCACCCGTGATGCATCAGACGAACGGACGGAGTCGGCAACCTGCCTGTGACCAAAAGCCAACGCTTACGAACTAGTCGCTTAATTCAGGCGAACGTACTGTTAGGTAGGTAAGGCTCAACACTCAGAAAAGCCACATTTCAAGCAGCAGCTGACCGCTTCGACTCGAGGAGACTGAGATGACCCCGATGCTGATCTCGCGCCCGGCCGTTCACGTCGTCCCCGAGCTGACGGGGGAGCGCTGCGACAGCTGCGGTGCCGCCGCCAAGGCTCGTGTGACCTTTGGCGCCGCCGGTGACCTGGCCTTCTGCGGGCACCACACCAACAAGTTCGCCGACCGGATCGCCGCCACCGCCGACAAGATCGTGGTCGAGGCGGGCTTCGACTGGCGCGGCTGACACGCCGACCCGCGAAGGCGGGCTTCCCCACGGGGAGGCCCGCCTTTTGCTTGCGCGCGTGTTGTCCGTTAGGTAGCGAAAAATCGGATTTGTGATAGATAGCATCGGAGCGTGCGACGCAAGCCGAGCCCTCATCCGCGACCCGCCCCGATGGTGGGCCGGCCCGCCGCCCTGCTCGCCGTCGCCGGAGTGTTCCTCGTCGCGTTTTCGCTGGCTGTACCGGCGATGCTCCAGCAAGCGCTGTCCGGCCTCGCCATGCTCGTGGCGCTCGCCGCGGCCGGCGCGGCGGTGCTGCTGGTGCGGCAGCGGTCCGATCGGCTCAGGCAGTCGCTCGCCAGCTCGTCGGCGCGCAGCAAGGGGCTGGAGCGGGAGCTGCGGCAGCGCGCCACCCGTGACCCGGTGACCGGGCTGGCCAACCGGCGGCAGCTCACCGAACGGCTCGACAGGGTGCTCACCGGGGCGTCGCCGCCGGGTTTCACGGTCGCGCTCCTCGACCTCGACGGCTTCAAGGACGTCAACGACACGCTCGGCCACGAGGCGGGCGACGAGCTGCTCAAGCAGGTGTCGCACCGGCTGCGGGCGGCGCTGCCCGACGCCGACGTCCTGGCCCGCCTCGGCGACGACGAGTTCGCGGTCGTCTGGCGCGGCGCTTCGGACGCGTTCGAGGCGGCGTTCGCGCAGCTGCGGCCGGCGTACCCGGTGGCCGGCCGCCAGGTGCACCTCACCGGCAGCGCCGGGCTCGTCGCGGTCGGCGACCAGCGCAGCTCCGCCGACGTGCTGCGCGACGCCGACCTGGCCCTGGACGCGGCGAAGACGGCCGGCAAGGACCGGGTCGTCCGCTTCGAGCCCGACCTGCGCACCGCCGCGGCCCGCCACCGCGAGCTGGCCTCGGGGCTGCGCCGGGCCCTTGCCGCGGGCGAGTTCGAGCTGCACTACCAGCCGGTCGTCCGCCTGCTCGACGAGCGGGTCACCGCGGTCGAGGCACTGCTGCGCTGGCCGGCCGGCGGGGTGCCGCCGCTGACCTTCATCCCGGTCGCCGAGGCCATCGGGATGATCGTGCCGCTGGGCTGGTGGGTGCTGCGGCAGGCGTGCACCGACGCGCGGGCGTGGTTCGAGCGCGACGGGGTCGCCGTGACCGTCAACGTGTCCGGGCACCAGCTGCGCGAGGAGGACTTCGCCGAGCGGGTCCTCGCGGTGCTCGACGAGACCGGGCTGCCGCCGGCCGCGCTGGTCCTGGAGCTCACCGAGTCGGTGCTCGTCGACGACGCGGAGCGCACGGCGCGGCTCGGGCTGCTGCGGGAGCGGGGCGTGCGGATCGCCGTCGACGACTTCGGCACCGGGTATTCGTCGTTGGCGTACCTCGTGCACCTCCCGGTCGACATCCTCAAGATCGACCGGACCTTCACGGCCTCGGGTGTCGACTCGACCCTGATGAAGGTGATCCTGCAGCTGGCGGAGGGGTTGTCGCTGCACACGGTCGCCGAGGGGGTCGAGACCGCCGCGCAGGCCCAGGCGTTGAAGGCGCTGGGCTGCCAGTACGCGCAGGGCTACCTGTACTCCCGGCCGGTGCCGGCGGCGCAACTGTCGTTTTGACGGTGTCACCCTGTCCGCAACCCGGCGGACACGGCGGTACACCTGCGGGAGCGTGTGATTGGAGGAGCCGAAGGGGGTACAAGATGACGCCGCAGCTTCTGGAACACGTCCGGGCCGAAGCACTGTTCGTCTCCGACGTGCAGTCCTCCGATCAGATGAGCCCCGAGCACATCCGCACCGCGGTGATGCGCAGCGTCCGGCGGCACGGGCCGCGTGGCTGCGCCGCACTGGTCGCGCACGAGTTCGGGGAGCACCCCGACACCGCCGTCAGCCGGATGGGCTGGGTTCTGGGCGCGGTGCGGCTGGCGTACGCCGCCTGAGGTGTTCTTGTCGTACCCCTGGGTGAGAATCCGGGGTATGAGATTCGTCGAGCTGGCCTCCGTCTCCGCCGACGTCGCGCGGACCCCGGGGCGCAACGCCAAGATCGACCTACTCGCCGACGCGCTGCGGAAGCTGGAGCCTTCCGAGCTCTCGCCGGGCGCCTCCTACCTGTCCGGTGAGCTGCGCCAGCGCCAGACCGGCGTCGGCTATGCGTCGCTGCGGGAGCTGCCACCGCCCGCCGACACCGCCTCCCTGTCCGTCACCGACGTCGACGAGGCCTTCGCCGCCATGTCGCGGCTGTCCGGCAAGGGCTCGCAGGCGGCCCGGCGGCAGGCCGTCGCCGAGCTCTTCGGCGCCGCCACCGAGCCCGAGCGCCGCTTCCTGATCGGCCTGCTCAGCGGTGAGCTGCGGCAGGGCGCCCAGGCCGGCCTCCTCGTCGACGCCGTCGCCCGCGCCTCCGGTGTCCCCATCGCCCAGGTCCGCCGCGCCCTGCTGCTCGCCGGCGACCTGAAGCTCGTGGCCGTCGACGCCCTCACCGGCGGCACCGACGCCCTCGCCGGCTATGCGCTCACCGTCGGCCGCCCGCTCTCCCCGATGCTCGCCCAGAGCGCCGCCACCCCCACCGACGCCCTCGCCGACACGGGCGTCCCCGCCGCCGCCGACACGAAGATCGACGGCGTCCGCATCCAGGTCCACCGCGACGGCGACCAGATCTCGGTCTTCAGCCGCAGCCTCGACGACCTCACCGCCCGCGTCCCCGTGGTCGTCGAGGCCGTCCGCGCCCTCGACGTCACCTCGATCGTCCTCGACGGCGAGGCCGTCGGCGTCGACGACACCGGCCGCGCCGTCCCCTTCCAGGAGACCTCCAGCCGCGCCGCCCGCCGCGACGGCACCGCCGTGCTCCAGCCGTTCTTCTTCGACATCCTGCACCTCGACGGCGCCGACCTGCTCGACGAGCCGGCCTCCGTGCGCTGGGCGGCCCTGGAGCGCGCCGTCCCCGCCGGCCTGCGCGTCGAGCGCACCATGCTCACCTCGCCCGACGACGCCGAGCGCGTCTTCGCCGCCGCCGTCGCCGCCGGCCACGAGGGCCTCGTCATCAAGTCCGCCGCCGCCCCCTATGACGTCGGCCGGCGCGGCTCCGCCTGGGTCAAGGTCAAGCCCCGCCACACCCTCGACCTGGTCGTCCTCGCCGTCGAGTGGGGCCACGGCCGCCGCAAGGGCCTGCTGTCCAACCTCCACCTCGGCGCCCGCGACCCCGACACCGGCGGCTTCGTCATGCTCGGCAAGACCTTCAAGGGCATGACCGACGAGATGCTCCGCTGGCAGACCGACCGCCTGAAGTCCCTCGCCGTCGAAGAGTCCGACTGGGTCGTCAAGGTCCGCCCCGAGCTGGTCGTGGAGATCGCCTTCGACGGCGTCCAGAAGTCTCCCCGCTACCCCGGCGGCGTGGCCCTGCGCTTCGCCCGCGTCCTGCGCTACCGCGAGGACAAACGCCCCGAGGACGCCGACACCATCGACGCCGTCCGCGCCATCCACACCTCCACCCACCCCACCGACTCCTGACCCGATCCCCACTGACCTCGCCACCCACCCACCTCGCAGCCGGGCGTCCTGGCTCGTGCGCCCTTGCCCCACGGCGTGCGTCCTGCCTCCGCGGGCGGCGTCCTACCTCCGCGGGCAGGTTCGGTCGCTGGGGTTCGGGGTCGGGTTGGGTCGTGACGTTGGTGCCGTTCGCGCGGGTGGGCCGCTGTGCTGTCGCCGACGCGGGCAGCCCGGCAGTGGCGCTGGCCTCCGTTGGTGGACTGTGGTGCCGCCGGCCTCCGCGGGCGGCGTCCCGCCTCCGCGGGCGGGTCGTGTCGCTGGCCTCCGCGGATAGGCCGATTGTGGTGCCGATCTCCGCTGGCGGGTCGGTCGTGGGGCCGGTCTCTGTGGGTCGCGTCCACGCAGGTGGTGTACGACGACTCGCCCGCAGGTCTTGGTCGTCGTGACGGCCGGCCCAGGGGTGAACCGGGCTGTGCGTGCGTCGAGCGGGGTCCGGGGGTGCCGCGCTGTCGGCTTCTGGGCTCGAGCGGGGCGACAGGTCGGCTGCTCGTGATCCCGAACTGTTCTGGTGGTCCTGGATACCGGAACCGCGCGGGATCAGTGGCTTGTGGCGCGTGTGGGGGTTATGCGGGGGAGTCCGCGAGGTCGTCGAGGAGGTCTTCGGGTTCAGGGCCTCGGGCTTCCTTGCGGGCGAGGTAGGCGAAACCGAACAGCGTGAGGATGGCCAGGAGCCACCACTGCAGGACGTAGCCGGCGTTCTGCAGGGCGTTCTGCTTCTCGGGGGCTACCGCGGTCAGGCCGGGGGCGGGCTGGTCGGTGCTGATGTAGGCGTTGTACACCGGGTACGGCATCGACGGGGCGAGGGCCGACGGGGTGATGCGGCGGATCTCCAGGCGGCCGTTGACCTCCTTCGGCGGGCCGCCGCGGCTCTCCGACGGGCGGAGGCGGCCGAGGATGGTCTGCTCGCCGGGCGGGGCGGGAGGGACCGACGGCATGGCGAGGGCGCCTGACTCGGCGGGGGGCACCCAGCCGCGGTCGACGAGCACGGCGGTGCCGTCGGGCAGGACCAGTGGGGTGAGTACCTCGAAGCCCACCCGGCCCTCGACGGTGCGGCCGCGGACGAGGATCTCGCGGGACGGGTCGAACTGGCCGGTGACCTGCACGCGGAGCCACTCGGTGTCGGCGTGGGGGGCGGGGCCGGTGGTGCCGGGGGTGCCGGCGGGGCGGGGGACGGCTTCGGTGAGCGGGACCGGGGTGGCCGACGTGCCCGCCGTGATGCGGGCGTTGATCGACGCGCGCTGGTGATAGCGGTCGAGCTGCCAGAGGCCCAGAAGCACCATGACCGTCGCGGCGGCGACGGTCAGCGCGGCGTAGCCGAGCCACCGGGGCGACGCGAGAAACCGGTACACAAGCAAGAACGGTATCCGGTGCGTTCCGGACAGTTGCTGTGGCGCCCACCCGGTATCGTCCGGGACACACGTTTGCCCCAGCGCCAGAGGAGCATCATGAGCACGATCCCGAGGCTGGTGATCAGCGCGCCATCCTCCGGTCACGGCAAGACTGCCGTTTCCGTAGGCCTGCTGTCCGCGCTGTCGGCCCGGGGTTACCGGGCCGCCGGGTTCAAGATCGGTCCGGACCACGTCGACGCCGCGTATCTCGGGCTGGCCGCGGGGCGGCCCGGGCGGAATCTCGATCCGCGGATGATCGGGGCGAAGCGGGTGGGGCCGCTGTTCGCGCACGGGGCCCAGTCGCTGGACATCGCGGTCGTCGAGGGCACGATGGGGCTGTTCGACGGGCTCGCGGGCCGCACCGACAGCGAGTCCACGGCGCAGATCTCCGGCCTGTTGCGGGCGCCCGTGGTCCTGGTCGTGGACGTCGGCGCCATGGGGCAGTCGGTCGCCGCTCTGGTGCATGGCTTCCGGGCGTACGACGAGCTCCTGTGGCTCGGCGGCGTCATCCTCAACCGGGTCGCCTCGTCGCGGCACGAGCAGCTGCTGCGCGAGGCGCTCGACGACATCGGGGTGCCGGTGCTCGGCGCGCTGCGTCGCCACGCGCTCACCGACATCGGCGACGCCGGCGCGCCGCTGCCGTCGCGGCACCACGGGGTCGCGCCCGTCGTCCACCACAACCTCGACGCGGTCCGCGCGGTGCGGCGCCTCGGCGAGGTGATCGCGGGCGCCGTCGACATCGACCGGGTGATGGCCCTGGCCCGCTCCGCGCCCCGGCTCACCACCGACCCGTGGAACGCCGCCGAGGAGGTCGCCGCCGCGCGGGTCGCCGAGCCGGCCGTCACGCGCATCGGCCGCCGCCCGGTCATCGGGGTCGCGTTCGCCTACCCGGAGACCGCCGAGCTGCTCACGGCCGCCGGTGCCGAGGTCGTGCCGTTCGACCCGCTGCGCGACGAGGCGCTCCCCGCCGGCGTGGACGGTCTCGTCGTGGGCGGCGCGCTCCCCGAGTCGTACGCGGAGGAGCTCGGCTTCAACACCCGCCTCCGCGCCGCCGTCGCCGCGCACGCCGCCGCCGGCAAGCCGATCGCCGCGGAGGGCACCGGCCTGGTGTGGCTCTGCCGCGACTTCAACGGCCGGCCCATGTGCGGTGTCGTCGACGCCTCGGCCCGCGAGACCGACCTGGTCGTCCTGGGGTACCGGGAAGCGACCGCCCGCAGCTCGTCGGTGCTGCTCCCGGTGGGTGCCCAGGTCGTCGGGCACAAGATGCACCGGACCACGATCAGCCCCCGGGCCGGCCTGCAGGCCGCCTGGACCTGGGCCGGCGGCCCCGCGGAGGGCTTCGTGCACCGCGGCGTCCACGCGTCGTACCTCGGCCTGCACTGGGCCGGCACGCCGTCCATCGCGTCCCGCTTCGTGGCCTCGGCCGGCGCCGCCGCCACGCCGGTGCACGGGCAGTGGACGACACCGAGCACCCATCCGTATGGCCGTCCGTCCGTGGCACCGGCGGCGCAAGCCCCGTCGGGCGGCACGACCCTGCAGTTCCCGGCCGCCCCGGTGAGCGGCACCGCCGCCGTGCCGGCAGCGGCGGACACCGGCGACGCCCGGATCGGCCTGACCAAGCCCGACCCGGCGCGCACCCCGGCCCCGCCCGGCGCGAGCCCCGTCTCCGCACCGGCCGGCTTCGCCCCGTCCGGCCTGGGCACGTCCGGGCTGGGAACGCCCCCGGCCGCCAGCCCCGTGTCGGTCCCCGGCCCGGTCTCGGCACCTGCCGGGTACACCGCCCCGCCGACGACGTACTCGCCGCCCGCTCCGGTGGTCGGCCCGGGCGCGCTCCCAGTGGCGGACGCCGAGGAGCCGCCGACCGCGGCCATCGCGACCCAGGAGCCCCGGCGGCCCCAGGCGCCGATCGCGGCCATCGCGACCCAGGAGCCCCGGCGGCCCCAGCCGCCGGCCGCGGCCGGCGGCGCTCAGGACGAGCTGCACGAAGACCAGGACGGCATCGCGTCGAGCCCGTTCGGCCCTACCAGCCGGGTGGCGGTCGCCCTGGCGTCCGCGAGCCAGACCGCCGGAGCCGAAACTGCGGTGGCGGGCGGCGCCGGAGCGGACACCGCGGCTGTTGAGGCGAGCGTTGGGGTGTCTTCCTCCGCGAACGCGCCCGCGACGGCCTCCGGGCTGCCATCGTCTGGGGTTGTGCCGACGACTGTCTCCGCTCCGCCCATGTCCGTCTCGACCCCACCCGCAGGCACGGCCCCCGGCGACGCCGCCGAGGCGGCCGGGACCGTCGCCGCGTCCAGCCCTGTGTCCGGGCCCGGCGTGGCCGGCGCGGGTGCCGTCGCGGTCGACGCCGTGATCGCGGCCGGCCAGGCCGGCGCCGCCGAGGCCGCCGGATCCGTCGGCGCGTCCGGGCCGGTGTCGACCCCGCCGTCGAGCGCCGGGAGCGGCCACCAGTGGCCGGCCGATCCGGCGACGTCGGCGGCCGTGCCGGTCTCGCCCGCCCCGATGCCGACCGTCGCCGCGCCCGTGTCGGCGGCGCCCGGCGGGATGACGGCGATCCCCGCCGCCGAGCGCCTGGAGGAGGCGCCGACGGCGTACCTGCAGCTGCCGGTCCAGGAGAGCGACCCGGTCTCCGCACCCCCGGCCACGACGCAAGCGCCGCCGGCCACGCCGCAGGCCGTGGTGCAGAGGCCGGCGACCGAGGTGGGCGAGGGGGACGGGCCGCCGACGTCGGGTCCGCCCGCCGGCGGTGCGACGGAGGCCGCCTAGTGTCGACCTGGTCGGTGGCGCTGCGCCGCTTCCCGTCGCTGTCGGTCCAGACGCCCAGGCTCACGGTGCGCCCGCTGTGCGCCGACGACGACAAGCGGGTCGGTGAGATCTTCGCCGACAAGCTCGTCCGGCGGTGGCTGCCGATCGCGCAGGACGACAACAGCGAGTTCGACGGCTACGCCTGGTGCACGGAGCTGGCCGTCGAGCGCCGGGACAGCGGCGCCGGCGACCACTACGGGATCGTGCGGCGTGAGGACGAGCGGCTCGTCGGCTGCCTGTGGACGAAGAACACGGACTGGCTGACCAGGTCGACGGAGATCGCGTACGCGGTGGCCGCCGACGCCCGCGGCTACGGCGTCGCGCCCGAGGCGGTCGACGTACTGGCGCTGTCGCTGCTGCTGGAGCACCGGTTCCAGCGCATCGAGCTGCGGGTCGCCCCCGGCAACGTCGCGTCGCGGCGGGTCGCGGAGAAGGCCGGCTTCACGTACGAGGGGCTCATGCGCAACGCTGGGTCGCTGCACACCGGCCGGGTGGACCTCGAGAGCTGGTCCCTGGTCCCGGCCGACATCAGCGGCGGTGCCTGAAACAAAGGCCAGCAAACAAAGGCCAGCAAACAAAAAGGCCAGCAGCGGGCGTCAGCGGCGGTTCTTGAGCACGCGGGGCTTGGCGCTCGTGCCGTGGGCGACGAGATTGCTGGGCGGCGTGAACTGGCGCACGGCGGTGCCGGCGAGCGCGTCGCGCAGCGTCTCGGCGACCGTTTCGCGGGGCTTGCCGGCGTTCGCGGAGCCGACCCGGTGCAGCGGGTTGTCGGGGTCGGCGATGAACCCGGCGATCGTCAGCCCCGGCGTCATGCCGACGAACCACGCGGCCCGGTTGTCGTCCGTCGTGCCTGACTTGCCCGCGACGGGCCGTTGGACCGTCGAGTAGACGCGCGCCGCCGTGCCCGCGCCGCCGCAGTCGCCGGTCGCCGCCTTGTACCCCGTGACGCAGCGGGCCGCGTCGATCGCGCCGCGGGCGACGTCCGGCGAGATCACCTGGGCGCAGCGGGGGCGGGCCACCGGTACACCTTGCGCATCCAGGGCCTCGGAGCCGTCCTGCTGCCGGATGGACACGACGGGGATCGGCTCGCAGTGGGTGCCGTCGGCGGCGACCGTGGCGAACGCGCCGGCCATCTCCAGGGGGGTGGTGTCGGCGACGCCCAGGGTGAAGGCGCCCCAGGTCTTCGCCTTCGCGGGGGAGGCCTGCAGCTTGTCGATGCCGGTGCGCCAGTGCAGCCCGAGGCGCTCGGCCATGCGGACCGCGGCCTCGGCGCCGACGCGCTGCTCCAGCTGCACGAAGAACGTGTTGACGGACCTGCCGAAGCCCGACCACATGGTGTGCCGGCCGGTCATGGAGGCCGAGGCGTTGGAGGGGCACCAGCTGTCGACGCCGCAGCGCGCCGGGCTGTCGCGGCCCGTCTTGTACTTGGAGACGAACGTCTTCGGCGAGTTGATCGCGGTGTCCAGCGGCATGCCCTGTTCGAGGGCGGCGAGCATCGTGAACATCTTGAACGTCGACCCGGCCTGGTAGCCCGCCATGTCGCCGCCGCCGAGCAGCGGGTTGACGGTGTTCGGGTAGTTGCCGCGGAGGCGTTTGCGCTGGCGCGGGTCGGAGTGCGGGCCGTTGCTGGCGCGGTCGAGGGAGTACGTGCGGTTCACCGCCATCGCCCGCACGAGCCCGGTGCCGGGTTCGACCGCGACCTGCCCGAGGGCGTAGGCGCTGCGCGTCTTCTCCCGCTTCAGCACCTGCGCCTGCGCGATGTCCTGGACCCGCGGGTCGAGGGAGGTCGTCACGGTGTACCCGCCGCGCCGCAGCCGGTCGAGGCGCTCCTGCGGGTTGGCGCCGAGCCCGGGCTGCGCGGCCCACCAGGACCGGAACATCGCGCAGAAGAAGCCCCAGCCGGCCCGGGTCTCCAGGCAGTCGTTCGGCGGTTCGCTGAGCTTCAGCGCGATCGGGGTGGCGCGCGCGGCGGCGGCGTCGGTGGCGTTGAGGTACCCGAGCTCGGCCATCCGGTCGATGACGTAGTCGCGCCGGGCGGTGGCGGCCGCCGCGTCGGTGGCCGCCGGATCGTACGAGGACGGCGCCTGCACCAGGCCCGCCAGCAGCGCCGCCTCGGGGACGGTGAGGTCGGCGGGGCGTTTCGAGAAGTACACCTCGGCGGCGGCGAGGACGCCGTAGGCGCGGTGACCGAAGTAGGCGACGTTGAGGTAGCGCTCCAGGATCTCGGTCTTGCTCATGTGCTTCTCGAGCTCGATGGCGAGCTTCATCTCGCGCAGCTTCCGGGCGCCGGTCTGCTCGGTCGCCTCCGACACCTCGGCGGGGGTGTCGGCGCTGTCGCGCAGCACGTTGCGCACGTACTGCATGGTGAGCGTCGACGCGCCCTGCGACACCGAGCCCGCCTTCTGGTTCGCGACGAACGCCCGCGCGACACCCTTGAAGTCGACGCCGTGGTGCTCCCAGAAGCGGGCGTCCTCGGCGGCGACGATCGCCCGTTGCATCGTGGGCGAGATCGTGTCGATGGTGGTGTACGTGCGGTACTCCTCGTAGAACTGGGCGAGGAGGGTCGTGCCGTCGGCGGCGTAGACGTGGCTGGTCTGCGCCGGCAGGGAGGACCGCAGCGCGCCGACCGGCATCGACAGGGCGTCGGTGCCGCGCTTCACGCCCACGCCGGTGAGCGCGACCATGGGATAGACCAGGGCGGCGATCGCGAGCCCGACGATGAGGCCGGTCCGGACGAGGGCCAGGAATCCGCCGGCCACTCGCAGCGTGCGCGCGATCACACCTCCAAGCTAGGACAATTCGCCGTGCCGTACGCGACGATCGCCTGATGCTGCGGTTCCACGGCGATGCCGAGGTCGCGCCCGGTCTGGTCGACCTGGCGGTCAACGTGCGACAGGAGACGCCCCCGTCGTGGCTCACGGAGCCGGTCGCGGCGTCCCTGGCGCACCTCGCGCGGTACCCGGACCGGACGGAGGCGACCGCGGCGATCGCGGCGCGGCACGGCCGGCCGGTGGACGAGGTGCTGCTGACGGCCGGCGCGGCGCAGGCGTTCACGCTGCTCGCTCAGGTGCTGCGCCCCCGGCACGCGGTGGTGGTGCATCCGCAGTTCACCGAGCCGGAGAGCGCGCTGCTGACCGTGGGGCACGCCGTGGACCGGCTGCTGCTGTCGGCCGACGACGGATTTGCACTGAAAAATCCGCCGGAATCGGCCGACCTCGTCATAGTCGGCAACCCCACCAATCCAACCTCATGTCTGCATAAATCCGGACAAATCGCGGGGTGGGTCCGGCCCGGCCGGACGGTCGTCGTCGACGAGGCGTTCGCCGACACCGTCCCGGGCGAGCCCGAGTCGCTCAGCGGCAACCGCGACGTCGTCGTCATCCGCAGCCTGACCAAGACCTGGGGCCTCGCCGGCCTGCGCATCGGCTACGTCCTCGGCCCCCGCGACCTGATCGCCGAGCTCGACCGGCACGCGCCGCTGTGGAGCGTCTCCACCCCCGCCCTCGCCGCCGCCACCGCCTGCGCGTCGCCCCTCGCGGTCCAGACCGAGCGGGCCATCGCCGAGCGGCTCACGGCGGACCGCGACCACCTCGTCGCCGCGCTGCGAGCCGCCGGTGTGGAGATCGCCGGTGTACCGCGCAGCTCGTTCGTCCTGGTCAGGGTCGTCGATGGCGGGCGGGTCCGACACGCCCTGCGCGGGCACGGGTTCGCGGTGCGACGTGGCGAAACGTTCCCGGGACTGGGCCCGGACTGGTTACGTATTGCGGTGCGGGACACTGCCACGAGTGACGCGTTCGTCGCGGTGTTGTCCAAGGTACTGGGAGGGTGAAGTGCTGACTGAGACATTTTCTGGGACAATCGCGGCGATCAGGCCGCTCGACGACGAGGCGATCGCGGCGGCCAGGGCGCTGCAGGCCAGGCTGACCAAGCCGCCGGGGTCGCTCGGCGCGCTGGAGATGCTGGCGGTGCGCATGGCGGGTCTCGCCGGCGCCTGCCCGCCCCCCATCCCGCAGCCCGCCGCGCTGGCGATCTTCGCCGGCGACCACGGCGTGCACGCGCAGGGGGTGACGCCGTGGCCGCAGGAGGTCACCGCGCAGATGGTCGCCAACTTCCTGGCCGGCGGCGCGGTCGTCAACGCGTTCGCCCGGCAGTGCGGCGCGAGCGTGACCGTCGTCGACGTCGGCGTGAAGGCGACCCTCGACCCCGCCGACGGCCTGGAGCTGCGCAAGGTCCGCCCCGGCACCCGGGACCTGAGCGCCGGGCCGGCGATGACCCGCGAGGAGGCGCTCCAGGCGATCGAGGTCGGCATCGACATCGCCCAGAAGCTCGTCGACGGCGGCGCGAAGGTGCTGCTGACCGGCGACATGGGCATCGCCAACACCACCCCGTCGGCGGCGCTGATCGCGGCGTTCACGCACGCCGACCCCGCGTCGGTGACCGGGCTGGGCACCGGCATCGACAGCGAGACCCACGCCCGGAAGGTGGCGGTCGTCACGTCCGCGGTCGTCGCGCTGCACGCCGAGGACCCGGTCGACGTCCTCGCCGCGGTCGGCGGCCTGGAGCACGCCGCCCTCGTCGGCTACATCCTGCGGGCCGCGGCGCTGCGCGTACCCGTGATCATCGATGGGGTCATCGCCGCGTCCGCGGCCCTCGCCGCCGCCGCGCTCGCCCCGGCCAGCACCTCGGCGATGATCGCCGGGCACCGGTCGGCCGAGCCCGGAGCCGGCGTGGCGCTCGGCTATCTTGAGCTGGAACCGCTCGTCGACCTGGGCCTGCGCCTGGGCGAGGGCACCGGCGCCGTCCTGGCGCTGCCGATCGTGGCCAGTGCTGTCCGCGTGTTGCACGAGGTAGCCACTTTCGACTCAGCTGGAGTAGCCCACAAGTGAACCCATACCCCCTCGGTCTGGTGCTCGACGGCTTGCGTGTCCTGGTGGTCGGCGGCGGTGCCGTGGCCACCAGGCGCGTCCCCGCACTGCTCGACGCCGCCGCGGACGTCGTGCTGGTGTCCCCCCACATCACCCCCGCCCTGCAGGCCCACGTCGACGCGGGCCGGGTCACCTGGCGCGCGCGGCGCTTCGAGCCGGGCGACATCGAGGACGCGTGGCTGGTCCACGTGGCGGTCAGCGACCCCGCCGCGGCCGCCGAGATCAGCGAGCTGGCCGCCGCCCGGCGGGTCTTCTGCGTCCGCGCCGACGACCGGCACGCCGCCACCGCCTGGACCCCCGCGGTGACCCGCCAGGGGCCGGTGACCGTCGCCGTGCTCGGCGGCGGCGACCCCGCCCGTGCCGTCGCCGTCCGTGACGCGATCGGCGAGCACCTCGCGACCGGCTCGATCCTCGCGACCACCCCGCCGGAGGCCGGCCCGGGGCGGGTCGCGCTGGTGGGCTCCGGCCCCGGCGACCCGGAGCTGCTCACGGTCCGCGGCCGCCGGCTCCTCGCCGCCGCCGACGTGGTCGTCATCGACCGGCTCGCCGCCGGCCTGCTGCTCGACGAGCTGCGCCACGACGTCGAGCTGTTCGACGCCTCGAAGATCCCCTACGGCCCGTCCGCCGCGCAGGAGGAGATCAACCGGGTGCTGGTCGACCGCGCCCGGCAGGGCAAGTTCGTCGTCCGGCTCAAGGGCGGCGACCCGTATGTCTTCGGACGCGGCGGTGAAGAGCTTCTGGCCTGTGTCGCGGCCGGTGTACCGGTGAGCGTCGTCCCCGGGATCAGCAGCTCCATCGCGGTGCCCGCCGCGGCCGGCATCCCGATCACCCACCGGGGGCTGGCGCACGAGTTCACCGTCGTCTCCGGCCATCTGGCGCCGGCGCACCCCGAGTCGCTGGTGGACTGGGCGGCCCTCGCACGGCTGCGCGGCACGCTGAGCATCCTGATGGGCCTGAAGAACCTGCCGGCGATCGCCGCCGTCCTCCAGGAGCACGGCCGCGCGCCCGACACTCCCGTCGCGGTGATCCAGGAGGGCACCACCCGCGACCAGAAGGTCGTGCGCGCGCGGCTCTCCACGGTCGCCGACGCGGTGAAGGAGGCGGCGCTGCGCCCGCCGGCCGTGATCGTCGTCGGCCCGGTCGTCGACGCCCTCGCCGCCTGAGCCGTTCCCCATGATCCGGAAGACTTCGTGCAGCTATAGGTGCACAAGGTCTTCCGGATCATGGGGAAGACGCGTCAGGAGCGGTCGAGCTCCAGGGCACAGCGGATCAGGCCCAGGTGCGAGTAGGCCTGCGGGTGGTTGCCCAGGGCCCGCTCGGTCAGCGGGTCGTACTCCTCCGGCAGCAGGCCCGTCGGGCCGGCACACTCGATGAACTGGGCGAAGAGCTCCTCCGCGTCCGCCCGGCGGCCGGTGCGCAGGTACGCCTCGATCATCCAGGTCGTGCACAGGTGGAAGCCGCCCTCGACGCCCGGCAGCCCGTCGTCCCAGCGGTACCGGTACACCGTGGGACCCTCCCGCAGGTCGGCCTCGACCGCCAGGACGGTGGCGAGGAACCGCGGGTCGTCGTCGGCGAGCAGCCCCGACAGGCCGATCCACAGCACCGACGCGTCCATCTCGTCGTAGCCGTACGCGACGGTGTAGGCGCCGAGCTTCTCGTCCCAGCCCTTGTCGAGCACGTTCTCGGCGATCGTGGAGCGCAGCGGCCCCCACGACTCCGGCACGGGACGGCCGACCCGCTCGAAGAGCTGGATGCCGCGGTCCACGGTCATCCAGCACATGACCTTCGAGTAGACGTAGTGCCGGGGCCGCCGGCGCGCCTCCCAGATGCCGTGGTCGGGCTCGTGCCAGCGCCGCTCGACGGCCTCGACCATCTGCTCCATGAGGGCGAAGTCGCCGTCCTCCGGCGGGCGCAGCTCGGCGAGCGTGGTGACCAGGTCGGCGACCGGGCCGAACACGTCGAGCTGCACCTGGCCGTTGGCCGCGTTGCCGACCCGCACCGGGCGGGAGCCCGCGTAGCCGGGCAGCGCCTCGATGACGGCCTCCGGCCCGAGCTCCGTGCCGTCGAGGTTGTACAGCGGGTGCAGCCGCTCCGGGTGCCCGTCGGTGTTGTCGGCGACCTTCAGCGTCCACTTCAGCAGCGACTCGGCCTCCTCGGTCGAGCCGAGGTCGACGAGCGCCTTGGCGGTCAGCGAGGCGTCGCGCAGCCAGCAGTACCGGTAGTCCCAGTTGCGCGACCCGCCGACCTCCTCCGGCAGCGACGACGTCGCCGCGGCCAGGATCGCGCCGGTCGGCTTGTGCCACAGGCCGCGCAGCGTCAGCGCGCTGCGCCGGACCAGGTCGCGGGCGACCGACGGCAGCTTCAGCGCGTCGGACCAGTCCCGCCAGGCGGCCTCCGCGGCGATCTGCCGCTCCTCGAGCTGCACCCGCGGCGGCTCGATCGAGTCGGTGCCCAGCCGCAGCTCCAGCATGGCGCTGCCGCCGGTGGCGCCGAGGTCGACCGTGGCCCGGGCCAGGTCGCTGTGGCCGTCGGAGCTGATCTCCCACTCGATGCCGGGGGAGTAGAGCACCATCGGCTCGTTGGAGCCGAGCACCAGCAGGCCGTCGTCGCCGAGCGGCTGCAGGCGGATGTGCACCTGGCCGAAGTCGGGCCGGGGCACGAAGTCGACCCGGGCCCGGGAACTGCCCGACAGCACCCGCATCAGCGAGTTGCCCGTGCGGTGATGGTCGAGCCAGTCGGTGACGGTGAGGCCCGACCAGCGGGTCTCCACGGTCATCGTGCCCGGGCGGTACCGCTGACCCAGCGGGATCCCGCCCTTCTCCGGCTGGACCGTGAAGTGCCCCGCGGCGGTGTCGCCGAGCAGGTCGGCGAAGACCGCGCCGGAGTCCGGCTTCGGGTGGCACAGCCAGGTGACCCGGGCGGCCGGCGTGAGCAGTGCGACGGTGTGGGTGTTGGAGAGCATCGAGTGCCGCTCGATCGGCACCGCCTGCTCGCCGAAGAGCCAGCGCCGCCGGGTGTGCAGCAGCAGCTCCAGCACGCTCACGGCCGCCTCGGCGTCGGGGATGCTGAAGCGGGCCAGCGTGTCGGTGCCGCCGTCCACGGAGCCGACCTTGATGCCCAGGTCGGGGCCGTGCAGGTGGGCGAACGCCTTCTCGTCGGTCGCGTCGTCGCCGAGGTACACGATGGCGCTCGCCGACACCTGCATCCGCAGCGCGTCGACCGCGAGGCCCTTGTCGGTCGGCACCACCGACAGCTCGATGACCTCCTTGCCGGTGGTCACCTCGATGTCGGGCCACAGCGCCGCACCGCTGCGCACCGCGTCGAAGACCCGCCCGGCGACGTCGCGCGGCGCCGCGCGGGTGTGCACCGCGACGCTGGCCGGTTTGGCCTCCAGGCGCACGCCCGGCTGGTCGCGGCAGATCGCGGTGAGCGCCGCGTGCAGCTCCGCGCGGCGCTGCTGGCGCTCCGGCGGCAGCTCGTCGACGTAGCCGACGTCGAACTCGGAGCCGTGGCTGCCGACCAGCCGCACCTCGGCCGGCAGGCGCGAGAGTGCGGCGAGGTCGCGCAGCGCGCGGCCCGAGATCACGCCGACGGTCGTCTGTGGCAACGAGGACAACGCGCGGACGGCCGCTACGGATTCTGGGCTGGGGGTCGCCTTCGTAGGGTCGGCGACGATGGGGGCGAGAGTGCCGTCGTAGTCACATGCCACCAGAAGGTTCGGCACGCGGGCGACGCGCAGCACCGCCGCGCGGAGGTCCGGGTCGAGCGAGAGGACGCTGCCTGTCGCCGAGTGTTGGTTCATGTCCGGCCTGTTCGTGGGAGCGATGGAGGTCGTTTGGGCAATTGACGTGCACACGGCGGTGCAAGGGCGGTCGTGTGGTCGTCATGATGCTGCGCCGAGAGCGTCGAGAAACGCGTCCGCCCAGGCGCGGACGTCGTGTGAGCGCAGGTGGGAATGCATAGCATGCATCCGTTTGCGCCCTTCGACCGGGTCGACGTGGATCGCACGCATGAGTGCGTCTTTCACCCCGTCGAGGTCGTGCGGATTGCACAGGAAGGCCTGTCGCAGCTCGGCCGCCGCGCCGGCGAACTCCGACAGCACGAGCGCGCCGCCACCGTCGGCGCGGGCGCCGACATACTCCTTGGCAACGAGATTCATGCCGTCCCTCAGGGGAGTCACCATCATGACGTCGGCCGCGACGTACAACGCGGCCAGCTCAGCCCGACTGTACGACTGATGCAGGTAGTGCACGGCCGGTTGGCCAACTCGTCCGTACTCCCCATTGATCCGCCCGACCTCACGCTCAACGTTCACCCGCAGCGTCTGGTAGTGCTCCACTCGCTCCCGGCTCGGCGTAGCCACTTGTACCATCACCGTATCCGGCGCCGTGAGTCGCCCATCCGACAACAATTCACGGAAGGCCTTCAGCCTTCTTTCTATCCCCTTGGTGTAGTCGAGACGATCCACTCCCAGGATGATCGTCTTCGGCTCACCCAGCTCGGTCCTGATCGCCTTGGCTCTGGCCTGCACTTCGGGCGAGGCGGCGAGCCGCTCCATCTCCTCGACGTCGATCGAGATCGGGAAGGCCTCGGCACGCACCGTGCGGCCCTCCCACTCCACGACGCCGCGCCGCACCCGGGTCCCCAGCAGATGTCGGGACAGTTGGACGAAGTTCTGTGCGCCGAGTGGCCGTTGGAAACCAACCAGATCGGCACCGAGCAGACCCTTGAGAAGTTCCGCCCGGCGGGGTAGTTGCATGAACAGTTCGACCGGGGGAAATGGGATGTGCAGAAAAAACCCGATCTTGAGATCGGGTCGGGTCTCGCGCAGCAGCGCCGGCACGAGCTGCAGCTGGTAGTCCTGGATCCATACGGTGGCGCCGGGTGCCGCGTCGTCGGCGACGGCCTTCGTGAACCGCTCGTTGACCAGCCGGTACGACTCCCACCATCGTCGTTTGAAGATCGGTGTCTCCACGGCGTCGTGATAGAGCGGCCACAGGCTGGAGTTGGAGAACCCCTCGTAATACCGCTCGACCTCGCCCGCGCTCAGCGCGACCGGGTGCAGCTGCACCCCGCCCGCCTCGAAGGTCTCCTCGGGCAGCTGCGCGTCCCCCGTGCCGCCCGACCAGCCCACCCACGTCCCGTTGCGCTGCTGCAGGACCGGCTCCAGTGCCGTTACGAGGCCTCCTGGGCTCCTGCGGAAGCTGACCTCGCCGTCCGGTCCGACCACCTTGTCGACCGGCAGTCGATTGGCGACCACCACGAATGCACTGTTTCCAGCCACGTGTCGTGTCCTCCCCCTGGGTGATCCACCCTCGTACTTTCAGCCTACTGATCCGCGAAGTGCCCGGCAGCATGCAGCGTCCTGGCTCACAGGTGCGATCCTGCTGGGCATGTCCTCGCACGATGCCTACGCCGAGCCCGAACGGGGCCGGACGCTCACCGTCGTCCTGCTCGCTTTGCTGATCCTGACCGTCATCGGTGCATTGTTCGGATTCGTGCTAGGGCGTCGAGACATTGATGACCCTAAGTCAAATGCCGGCAACGGACAGTCTTCCCGGCCTGTCGATTCCGTCACCAGCCAGGCCGCCCCGAGAGGCATGCCGTGCCCGGCCTTCATGGAGGACGGGGTCAAGAGCCGCGACGCCAAGGCGGCCCTGCCACTGGTCCTGCAGCTCTACGTCCGCACCGACCGGCACGAGGTCTGGATCTGCCTGGAGGCCGACGGCCAGGGGCTGTGGTACCAGGGGCACGACAAGCGCAATCGCTTCTCCGGCGTCGACGGCTCCGGCGAGACGCCGCTCGAGGGCGACAACGGCCTGCTGGTGAGCACCGTCTCGTTCTCGGGTAGTGCGAACAACGACAAGTACACGGCGACCAACGAGGGCACCACGTACACCGTCTCCCGGGACAAGCTCGTGATCGCCGGCAAGCAGACCACTTCGGAGGACGTACGGGAGTTCCAGCCCAAGAAGTGACGCCCGATTTGGGGGCGGGGCCGGGGGCCTGGAAAGATTGACCCGACGCGAACACAGACTTACCGGAGGTAGGGGCGCACCGTGGCGCAGTACATCTACGTGCTCGAGAAGGCGCGCAAGGCGCACGGCGACAAGGTCGTGCTCGACAACGTCACGCTGTCGTTCCTGCCCGGCGCGAAGATCGGCGTGGTCGGCCCCAACGGCGCCGGCAAGTCGAGCCTGCTCAAGATCATGGCCGGGCTCGACAAGCCGAGCAACGGTGAGGCCCGGCTCATGCCCGGCTACACCGTCGGCATGCTCCTGCAGGAGCCGCCGCTGAATGAGACCAAGACCGTCCTCGGCAACATCGAGGAGGCCGTCGCGGAGACCAAGGCGAAGCTCGCCCGGTTCAACGAGATCGCCGAGCTCATGGCGACCGACTACTCCGACGCGCTGATGGAGGAGATGGGCAAGCTCCAGGAGGAGCTCGACCACGCCGACGCGTGGGACATCGACTCCGCCCTCGCCCTCGCCATGGACGCGCTGCGCTGCCCGCCGCCGGACGCCGACGTCACCACCCTCTCCGGTGGTGAGCGCCGCCGCGTCGCGCTGTGCAAGCTGCTGCTCGAGGCGCCCGACCTGCTGCTGCTCGACGAGCCCACCAACCACCTCGACGCCGAGAGTGTCAACTGGCTGGAGCAGCACCTGCAGAAGTACGCGGGCGCCGTGCTCGCGGTCACCCACGACCGGTACTTCCTCGACCACGTCGCCCAGTGGATCGCCGAGGTCGACCGCGGCCAGGTCCACGGCTACCAGGGCAACTACTCCACCTACCTGGAGAAGAAGGCGCAGCGGCTCGCGGTCGCCGGCCGCAAGGACCAGAAGCTGCAGAAGCGCCTCACCGAGGAGCTGGAGTGGGTCCGCTCCAACGCCAAGGCCCGCCAGACCAAGTCGAAGGCCCGCCTCGAGCGCTACGAGGAGATGGCCAACGAGGCCGAGAAGACCCGCAAGCTCGACTTCGAGGAGATCCAGATCCCGCCGGGCCCGCGCCTGGGCAACATGGTCATCGAGACCAAGGAGCTGGTGAAGGGCTTCGACGAGCGCGGGGTGCTGATCGACGGGCTGTCGTTCTCGCTGCCGCGCAACGGGATCGTCGGCATCATCGGCCCCAACGGCGTCGGCAAGACCACCCTGTTCAAGACGATCGTCGGCCTCGAGCAGCCCGACGCGGGCCAGGTCCGGGTCGGTGAGACGGTCAAGCTGTCCTACGTCGACCAGAGCCGGTCGGGCCTCGACGGCGACAAGACGGTCTGGGAGGTCGTCTCCGACGGCCTCGACCACCTGATGGTCGGCAAGGTCGAGATGCCGTCCCGGGCGTATGTCGCGGCGTTCGGCTTCAAGGGCCCCGACCAGCAGAAGCCGACGAAGGTCCTGTCCGGCGGTGAGCGCAACCGGCTCAACCTGGCGCTGACGCTGAAGATCGGCGGCAACGTGCTGCTGCTCGACGAGCCGACCAACGACCTCGACGTCGAGACGCTGTCGTCGCTGGAGAACGCGTTGCTGGAGTTCCCGGGCTGCGCCGTGGTCATCTCCCACGACCGGATGTTCCTCGACCGGGTCGCGACCCACATCCTCGCCTGGGAGGGCGACGAGAAGGACCCGGCCAAGTGGTTCTGGTTCGAGGGCAACTTCGAGTCGTACGAGAAGAACAAGGTCGACCGGCTCGGCCAGGAGGCGGCGCGCCCGCACAGCGTCACCTACCGCAAGCTCACCCGCGACTGAGGTGGCCCGCTTCGTCTACCACTGCGCCCTGCGCTGGTCCGACCTGGACGCGTACGGGCACGTCAACAACGCGCGCTTCCTCACCCTGTACGAGGAAGCGCGCGTGGCATTGATGTTCACCGCGGCGAAGTCGGCCGGGTTGCAGACGTTCGAGGACGGCATCGTCATCTCACGTCATGAGATCGACTACCTGCGGCCCATCGACTACGGCGATCCCGTGCGCATCGAGCTGTGGCTGGAGGAGATCAAGGCGAGTCGATTGACGGTCGCCTACGAGCTCTTCGACGGCGACGTGGTCGCGTCCCGCGCGCGGACCGTCTGCGTGCCCTTCGACCTTGCCGCCGGCCGGCCGCGCCGGGTCAAGGACATCGAGCGCGAGTTCTTGTCCCCGTGGCTCGGTTAGCGGGCGCTCCGTGGCTTGGTTGGACGGCCTCGGGGCCGCGGACGCCCGGGCATTCCTGGCCCGGGCGGTCCGGCTCGACGCCGGCGCGATGGTCCGGCTGCGGCCGGCCGGTGACGACCGCGTCACCCTCTGGTCACGCCTGCCGTGGGGCGTCCTGGTGAGCCGCGGCGTCCCCGGACACGTCGACGGCGATCACACCGTCCTGGCCCGCGAGCTGCTGGTGATGCTCGATGACCAGCTTCCCGCATTCCGGGACAGCGAGTGGCGGTGGTCCATCCCCGGCGACGCGGGTGTGGTCGTGGAGCGCATCCCGGGTGCCGACATCCGGCGGGTCGGGGCGGCCGCGGCGGACACGTTGCGGACCGCCGCCGCGGAGGGCGTGGGTGGCCGCGCGGTCGGCTCCCGGGTGCTCCGCGACGCGCTGCTCGATCATGTGCCGATCGTCGTGACGACTGACGGCGGGGAGCGGGTCGAGATACCCCAACGGCTCGTGCAGGCGGTCGTGCGAATGGGGTTCATGACGAGCGAACGTGCACCTGCACGAGACTTCGTCGATGTTCGGAAATCGGGTCCATGGACGGCTCTGGCCTGCGCATATGGCTCAGCCTGGCATCGTGCTGCCAAGACTCTCTTCATCGGATAGACGGTGGTAAGACCCTCACCCGAACGGGTGGGGCGAGGGTGAAATTGGGGGCTGCTGAAACTCGTCCGAACGGGTACCGTCCTCATTCGGGTCCACCGCCGAGCGAAATCACTCGGCGACGGACCGCAATTGCGGGTGGAGGCCACGGGGGAGCTAGGGAGCGCGGGACGATGCCAAAGTGGCCATGGCGTGCCGAGCAGACGGACGGGTCGCAGACCGACACGACCGTCGCGCAGCTGGCACGGGAAGAGCCGATTCCGGTGACCGACGCGGTGTGCGACGGAGCCCCGGACGTGGGTGCGGGCGTGATCGCACCGGTGACGTTGCTGCGGGTCGCTGAGGCCCTCGAGCAGCTGGAGATTCGATACCTGACAGATGGGGATGGCAGCCTTCTCGCGCTGTGGGAGCGCCACGCTGTGCTGTTCGCCCTCGAGGGGCCGTCGGACGAGATCCTCGTCGTGCGTGCCAGGCCGCATGCCACGGTGCCCCCGGACTGGGCCGACCGGTCCTACCGGGTGGTCAACGAGTGGAACCACACACGCCGCTTCTACAAGGCCTACGTCGGCGACCCCACCGACCGCGGCCAGCTCCCGATCTACGCCGAGATGCAGGTGCCCCTGCTGTCCGGTGCCCATCCCGAGCTCATCGCCGAGCTCGTCGACTGTGCGGCCGTCGTCGCGATGGGGTTCGTCGACTGGCTGCACGACGAGGGCGCACTGCTCTGACGCTGCTGTGTGCCCCGCCTTTTCCGGACATTTCCGGTAACGGCGGGGCCTCGTACCGGCGCCGCTTCGACGTGATCCGTGGGCATGGGACGATAGGGGTCTGATCCCCGCCAACTCGGAGAACGGACGCCTGTGCCACCGACGAACGACCCCGGCGTGAACCGTCCCGGTGCCACCGTGCCGGACCGGATCCGCAACTTCTGCATCATCGCGCACATCGACCACGGCAAGTCGACGCTGGCCGACAGGATGCTGCAGCTGACCGAGGTGGTCGACGCTCGGCAGATGCGGGCCCAGTATCTCGACCGCATGGACATCGAGCGCGAGCGCGGCATCACCATCAAGAGCCAGGCCGTCCGCATGCCGTGGCGGGTCCGCGAGGGGGACCTGACCGGCGAGCAGTTCGTGCTCAACATGATCGACACCCCGGGCCACGTCGACTTCACCTATGAGGTCTCCCGCAGCCTGGCCGCCTGCGAGGGCGCGGTGCTGCTGGTCGACGCGGCGCAGGGCATCGAGGCGCAGACGCTCGCCAACCTGTACCTCGCGCTCGAGAACGACATGACGATCGTCCCGGTGCTCAACAAGATCGACCTGCCGGCCGCGCAGCCCGAGAAGTACGCCGAGGAGCTCGCCCACCTGATCGGCTGCGAGCCCGACGACTGCCTGCGCGTGTCGGGCAAGACCGGCGTCGGCGTGGCGCACCTGCTCGACGAGATCGTGCGCCAGCTGCCCACCCCCGGCGTCGGCAGCGACAACGGCACGGCCCGCGCGATGATCTTCGACTCGGTGTATGACGTGTACCGCGGCGTCGTCACGTACGTCAGGGTCGTCGACGGCCGGCTCGGCGCCCGCGACCGGATCAAGATGATGTCGACCGGCGCGGTCCACGAGCTGCTGGAGATCGGCGTCATCTCGCCCGAGCCGATCAAGAGCGACGGGCTCGGCGCCGGCGAGGTGGGCTACCTCATCACCGGCGTGAAGGACGTGCGCCAGTCCCGGGTCGGTGACACGGTCACCATCAACGCCAAGCCGGCCACCGAGCCGCTCGGCGGCTACAAGGACCCGAAGCCGATGGTCTACTCGGGGCTCTACCCGATCGACGGCTCGGACTATCCGCTGCTGCGCGACGCGCTGGACAAGCTCAAGCTCAACGACGCCGCCCTGGTGTACGAGCCGGAGACCAGCGCCGCGCTCGGCTTCGGCTTCCGGTGCGGCTTCCTCGGCCTGCTGCACCTGGAGATCATCCAGGAGCGCCTCGAACGCGAGTTCAACCTCGACCTGATCTCCACCGCGCCCAACGTGGTCTACCGGGTGATCATGGAGGACGGCAAGGAGCACGCCGTCACCAACCCGAGCGAGTTCCCCGACGGCAAGAGCAGCAACATCTACGAGCCGACCGTCCGGGCCACCGTCCTGACCCCCAACGACTTCGTCGGCGCCGTCATGGAGCTGTGCCAGAGCCGCCGCGGCTCCCTGCAGGGCATGGACTACCTGTCGGCCGACCGCGTCGAGCTGCGCTACACGCTGCCGCTGGGCGAGATCATCTACGACTTCTTCGACCAGCTGAAGAGCCGCACCAAGGGCTACGCCAGCCTCGACTACGAGCCCAGCGGGGAACAGCAGGCCGACCTGGTGAAGGTCGACATCCTCCTGCACGGCGAGCCCGTGGACGCCTTCAGCTCGATCGTGCACAAGGACAAGGCGTACAACTACGGCGTCACCATCGCCTCCAAGCTGCAGAAGCTCATCCCGCGCCAGCAGTTCGAGGTGCCGATCCAGGCCGCGATCGGCAGCCGGATCATCGCCCGCGAGACGATCCGCGCCATCCGCAAGGACGTGCTCGCCAAGTGCTACGGCGGTGACATCAGCCGGAAGCGCAAGCTGCTGGAGAAGCAGAAGGAAGGCAAGAAGCGGATGAAGATGGTCGGCCGCGTGGAGGTGCCGCAGGAGGCGTTCATCGCCGCACTGTCCACGTCCGACGCCCCCACCGCGGACAAGCCGAAGAAGTGAAGCACTGCCCCCGTTGCGGGGCGTCCACGGACGCCCCGCCGGTGGAGTGCGCCACCTGCGGCTACGAGGTCTTCCTCAACCCCCGCCCGACCGGCACCGCCATAATCTTCGACGACGCCGACCGCTTCGTCGTCATCCGCCGCGCCCGCCCGCCGCAGGTCGGCTGGTGGGACCTGCCCGGCGGCTTCTGCGACGGCTGGGAGCACCCCCGCGACGCGGCGGTCCGCGAGGCCCGCGAAGAGCTCGGCGTCGAGGTCCGTCTCGGCGACTTCGTCGGCATGTGGATCGGCACCTACGAGTACCAGAACGAACAGCTGTCCGTCCTGGACTGCTTCTGGCTGGCCCGGCTGGCCCCCGGCGCCACCATCACCCTCGACACGTCCGAAGGCACCGAGTACGCCTGGGTGCCTTTGTCCGATCCGCCCCCTCTCGCGTTCATCACGATGGAGTCGGCCATACGCGAGGTTCGTCGATCGCCGGGGCGTTTGGTCCCCTGAGGTCACGGGCAATAAGAGCGCAACCGCAACTGCAATCCCCCAGGTTGAGGCTCTGAAGGAGGACACCGTGACTGTCACCGGAATCATCACGGCACTGATCGTCGGCCTGATCGTCGGTGCGCTCGGGCGCCTGGTCGTCCCCGGCCGCCAGAACATCCCGATCTGGCTGACCATGGTGATCGGCGTGGTCGCCGCCCTGCTCGGCACCGTCATCGCGAACGCCATCGGCATCTCCACCGACACCCCCGGTGTCGACTGGGGCGAGCTGCTGATCCAGGTGCTGGTCGCCGCGGTCGGTGTGGCCCTGGTGGTCGGCGTGTCCGGTCGCGGGCGCCGCAGCACCCTGTAACACCCCCATCGCGTCAGGCCCCCAGCCTCCCCGGACTGGGGGCCTTCGCGCGCCATGACCCCGGTGGACGCGGAGCGGCCGTGCGCCTCAGGGGTTGAGGGGCACGGCCGCTTCGGTCAGGCAGGGGGGTAAAGCTAGCGGAGCCAGGGGATGGAGCGGTCGAGGAGGCCGCGGGTCTTGAGCTCCTTGCGGAGGGGGATCTCCTCGTCGATGTAGCCGTTCCAGTTGATGCCCCAGTAGTTGGCCGTGTGCGTGGCCTCGCCCAGGAGCTGGCGCTGGACGGGGGTGCGGTTGGCCCACCACTCGCCGTCGTAGTCGATCGGCATGTCGTCGAGGTTGCGGATCCACCGGTACGTGTAACCGATGAACAGCATCTTGCGGGTGATCTCGGAGTAGTTGGGCGACCGGGAGTGCCAGAGGCGCCGGTCGAAGATGAAGCAGTCGCCCGGGTTGGCCGTGATCTCCACGGTGCCCTCGGGGTCGGGGTTCTCGACCGTGGTGTCGGCCGGGCGGGGCAGCGAGTTCCAGAGGTGGCTGCCCGGGATGACCTTGGTGGCGCCGCGGCCCTGCTCCGAGAGGTCGGAGATGACGTAGGCGATCTTCAGCGAGAACATGGGCCGCGGGAGGTTCGGGTCCATGGTCTCGGGGTCGGAGTTCTGCCGGTACCCGTCCTGGTGCCAGCCCCACGAGGGAGCTTCCGTCATCGCCGCCGGCGGGGTGATGTCGAGGTGGTTGTGGTGCGTGTAGATGTTCCAGCCGGCCAGGCCCCACATGTACGGGAAGAGGGTCGGCTGGGTCAGCAGGTGCCCGAACAGCTCGTCACGGTTCAGGAAGCCCAGCAGGTGCAGCGTGCCGTCCTTCTTCATGCTGCTGGAGCCGGCCGCCTGCTCCTCGGCGTAGACCCGGTCCATGGCGGCTTCGAGCTGCGCGCGGTGGTCTTCCTTCAACACGTTGCGGACCAGCAGGAAGCCCTGGTCCAGGAATTCCTTGCGGTCGGCCTCGCTGATCGGCTCATAGCCGGTCAGACCGCCGTAGTCGGGTGCAGCGGACGTCATGTCCTCCCCTTACTTTCGTCAACCAGGGAACGACCGATGGTAACGCGAGGTGTACAACGGACCGAGTCGGGAGTTCTCCACCGGACAGTGCGAAATCCCGTCCGAACGGCGTGCAACCTGCGCGTCAGTAGACCTCGGCGACGACGCGGTCGCCGCCGGCGCCGCCACGCTGCGTGATCCGGGCCCAGCTGCCGCTCTTCGCGGTCCACTCCATGTCGTTGAACGCGACCCGCTTGACGCCGTGGTCCTGGGCGTGGGCGACCATCCAGTGCGCGTACTGCCAGCCGGTCTTCTGCTCGCGGACCTTGAGCGCGACCCCGACGAGGTCGGTGACGTCGGCGGTGCTGACGTTGCCCCAGTCGAGCTTTACGCCGGCGGCGAGGGTCTGCGCGGCCTCGACGCCGTGGCTGGAGGACTCGGTGACGGTGCAGGAGACGGCGCCGGTGGCCTCGCCGCTCAGGGCGCGGGCCATGATCTCCGACTCGTCGACCCACTTCTCGTACGCCTCGGGATGGGCGCTGCGCTGCACCTCCTGCGCGGCGTCGGTGACGCGCATCTTCTCCCAGCCCTTGACCTTCAGCAGGGCGGTGTAGAAGGCGTTCGCCGCGTAGCGCGGGTCGGCGATCTGCTCGGGCTTGCCCCAGCCCTGGCTGGGCCGCTGCTGGAAGAGGCCGATCGAGTCGCGGTCGCCGCCGGCGAGGTTCTCCAGCTTCGACTCCTGCCACGCGGTGGCGAGGGCCACGACCAGCGCCCGCCGGGGCACGCCGCGGCGCAGGCCGACGGCGGTGATGGTGGCGGCGTTGGCGACCTGCTCCGAGTCCAGCGGCACGGAGGTGACGGTCGAGGAGGAGCCGGACGACGCGACGGGCGCGCTGCCGGCGTCGATGACGCAGGCGCGGCCGGGCGGCAGCAGCGCCGGCAGGTGGTCGCCGAGCTTCTGCAGCAGTGCGTAGATGCCGGCGGTCGCGACGATGCCGAGCACCACGATCGCGATCAGCACGTGTCGTGTACGCATCGTCACCTCCTGACCTGAGAACTCGACCAGCGTACGTCCCACCCGCCACCACATCCCCGCGCTACACACCGGGACGGGACGGGTCCGGCCGTTCAGGCGACGCCGTCAGGGATCCAGTTTGGGTCTCGTTTGTCCCGGAATGCCATGATTCCCTCGATTCCCTCGGCGGAACCGAAATACGACACGGAAAGTTCCGTCATGGCCGCCAGCTCGTCACGGAACGTGTCGGCTTTCCGTCGCCGGAGCAGTTCCTTCGTGCCGCGCAGGGCGCCCGGCGCTCCCCGTGCCAGCGACGCGACGAACGCCGAGACGGCCTCGTCGACCTGGTCGGCGGCGACGGCGGCGGTGACCAGACCGATCTCGCGGGCCCGGGCGCCGTCGAACGTCGCCCCCGTCAGGAACAGCTCCGCGGCGGCGCGCGGGGACAGCCGCGGCAGCACCGTGGCGGAGATCACGGCCGGGATGACGCCGATGCGCACCTCGGAGAACGCGAATGTCGCCTCGAGCGAGCAGACCGCGATGTCGGCGGCGGCGATGAGGCCCAGGCCACCCGCGCGGGCGGGTCCGGTGAGCCGCGCGACGACGGGCTTCGGGCACTCCCAGATCGCGGTCAGCACCTCGCCGAGCCGGTTGATCGGCGGCTTGCCCGAGCCGAACGCGGCCGCGGTCTCCTTCAGGTCCGCGCCCGAGCAGAAGACCGGCCCGGTGTGGGTGAGCACGACGACCCGCACGGTGTCGTCCGCGGTGGCGGCGGCGAGCGCAGCGAGAAGCTCCTCGATCAGGGCCGTCGACAGCGCGTTGCGGTTGGCGGGGCTGTCGAGCGTGACCGTCGCCACGCCATGCGCCGTCTGTGACCGTACGAGTGGCATGCGGGCACACTAGTGAAATGCCCGGAACACTGCCAGAAGGTGAGCCGATCCCGCGGGACGGCGCGCTGCCCGACGGGGTCGCCGACGCGGCGGGGGAGGCGGGGTTCGGGGTCTACGTCCACGTCCCGTTCTGCGCGTCCCGCTGCGGGTACTGCGACTTCAACACGTACACCGCCGACGAGGGCGTCCTGAGCGCCGGCTATGCCGAGCAGGTCCTCGATGAGCTGGCCCTGGCCGCCAAGGTGGTCGCGCCGCCGCGGGTCGACACGGTCTTCTTCGGTGGCGGCACGCCGACGCTGCTGCCGCCGGCGGAGCTGGCCCGCATCCTCGACGGCATCGACCGCACCTGGGGCCTCGCCGGCGACGCCGAGGTCACCACGGAGGCCAACCCGGAGTCCGTCGACGCGGCGGGGCTGCGGCACCTGCGTGCGGCCGGGTTCAACCGGATCTCCCTGGGCATGCAGTCCGTCGCGCCGGGCGTCCTGGCGGTGCTCGACCGCCGGCACACCCCCGGGCGGCCGGCGGCGGCGGTCGCGGAGGCGCACGCGGCCGGGTTCGAGCGGGTCAACCTGGACCTGATCTACGGCACGCCCGGCGAGCGCCCCGAGGACTTCGCGGCGTCCCTGCGCACCGTGATCGGCTCGGGCGTGGACCACGTGAGCGCGTATGCCCTGATCGTCGAGGACGGGACCCGGCTGGCGGCCCGCATGCGCCGCGGTGAGCTGCCGTACCCGGACGACGACGTGGCCGCCGACCGCTACCTCGCCGCCGAGCAGGCCCTGACGGAGGCCGGGATGACGTGGTACGAGGTGTCGAACTGGTCCCGCGACTCGCCCTGCCGGCACAACGAGCTCTACTGGCGCGGCGGCGACTGGTGGGGCCTCGGGCCCGGCGCGCACAGCCACGTGCGGGGGGTGCGGTGGTGGAACGTGAAGCACCCGCACACGTACGCGGCGCGCCTCGCCGACGGTGCGTCGCCGGGGCACGCGCGGGAGGTGCTGACCGAGGAGGAGCGGCGCTTCGAGGACGTGCTGCTGCGGATCCGGCTCGCCTCGGGCCTGCCCCTGGCCGTCCTGGAGCCGCCGGCGCTGGAGGGCGCCCGCCGCTGCCTCGATGACGGGCTGCTGGAGGCCGGTCCGTTCGCCGAGGGCCGGGCCGTGCTCACGCTGCGTGGCCGCCTGCTCGCGGACGCCGTGGCCCGCGACCTGACCTGACCTGCCCTGACCTGAACTCAGAGGGGCCGGACATGGCGAGGGGCGGCTCGATGGCCGCCCCTCGAACGATCGGATGCCTTACTTGATGAAGCGGTACGTCATCGGGTAGCGGTACAGCTCGCCGCCGTTGGCCTTCATGCCCGCGATGATCGCGAACACGACGATGACGATCCACGGCACGATGAGCGTGAGGCCGAAGGTGCACACCGACAGCAGGGCGCCCACGAACAGGATGATGCCCCACGTGATGTGGAAGTTCAGCGCCTCGTTGGCGTGCGCCTTGACCGTGGGCGACTCGTTGCCCTTGGCCAGCAGCGCGATGAGCGGGGCGATGAAGCCGATGAAGATGCCACCGAAGTGCGCGATCAGGGCCCAGGTCTTCTCGTCGCTGTTCGCGTAGCCGACCGGGCCGGCGCCGGGGTATCCACCGGGCTGCTGGTATCCGTACTGACCCGGCTGCTGGTAACCGCCGGGCTGCTGGTAGCCACCGGGCTGCTGGTAACCGCCCTGCTGGTAGGCGTTCGGGTCCTGGTAGCCCGCGCCGCTGGTCGGCGGCGGGTAACCTCCACCGGAGACCGGCGGCTGCTGGCCGTAGTCCGGGCCCGGCGGCGGATACTGTGCCCCGCCCGGCATCGAATAGGGGTTGTTGGGGTCCTGCGGCACGCCGTACTCCCCGGGGCGAGGTGGTTCACTCATGGGGGCCACGGTAGGGGTACCGATCAACTATCGCCAGCGACGTGGCATGACTTCTTTGGACAAACTTGGCGCAGACCAGTCCAATAGCGGCGGTTCGCACACATGACGATCATTCCGTGGGCGGCGCGGGCGACGTAGACTGGCACTCACAAAGTGGGAGTGCCAGTTTCTCGAGGAGGTGCGCATGGCTCTCGACGAGCGCAAGCTCGAGGTCCTGCGTGCCATCGTCGAGGACTACGTCGCCACCCAGGAGCCCGTCGGGAGCAAGGCCCTCGTCGAGCGGCACAACCTGCGGGTCTCGCCGGCGACGGTCCGCAACGACATGGCCGTCCTCGAGGAGGAGGGCTATATCCGGCAGCCGCACACGAGCGCCGGTCGCGTGCCCACCGACGCCGGCTACCGGCTCTTCGTCGACAAGCTGTCCCGCGTCAAGCCGCTGAGCCCCGCCGAGCGCCGGGCGATCGAGCGGTTCCTGATCGGCGCCGTCGACCTCGACGACGTCGTGCACCGCACCGTGCGGCTGCTCGCGCAGCTGACCCGGCAGGTCGCCGTCGTGCAGTATCCGAGCCTGTCGCGGGCCAGCGTGCGCCACTTCGAGCTGGTGCCGCTGTCCACCACCCGGCTGATGGTGGTCATGATCGCCGAGACCGGCCGGGTCGAGCAGCGGATGGTCGACCTGCCCGGCCCGATCCTCGCCGACGACGTCACCGAGCTGCGCCGCAGAATCAACGAGAAGCTCGTCGGCAAGCGCCTCGTGGACACCCCGCCACTCGTCCAGGCGCTCGTCGAGGAGTCCGGGCCGAGCCTGCGCCCGCCGATGACCGTCCTGTCGACCGTCCTGCTGGAGACCCTGGTCGAGCGCACCGAGGAGCGGATCGCGCTCGCCGGCACCGCCAACCTGGCCCGCGGCGGCCTGCTGGACTTCCAGGGTTCGCTGCGGCCGATCCTCGAGGCGCTCGAGGAGGAGGTCATCCTGCTCAAGCTCTTCGGCGAGGTCGAGCCGAGCATGACCCGGGTCCGCATCGGCGACGAGAACGAGATCGAGGACCTGCGCAGCGCGTCGATCGTGGCGACCGGCTATGGGCCGGGCTCCATCGTGGTGGGCGGCATGGGTGTGCTCGGGCCGACGCGGATGGACTACCCCGGAAACATCGCCACGGTGCGTGCCGTGGCACGCTACGTCGGCGATCTGCTGGGACAAGGTTGAACCTCATGGACGAGTCAGGGGCATAGGACTCAGTGGCGAAGGACTACTACGGAATTCTCGGTGTCAAACGGGACTCCACGGCCGACGAGATCAAGCGCGCTTACCGGCGGCTGGCGCGCGAGTTCCACCCGGACGTCAATCCCGATCCTGTGGCACAGGAGAAGTTCAAGGAGATCAACGCGGCCTACGAGGTGCTGTCCGACCCGCGTAAGCGGGAGATGGTCGACCTCGGCGGCGACCCGCTCGCGCCCGGTGGCGGCGGGGCCGGCCCGCAGGGCGGGGCGTTCGTAGGGTTCCAGGACATCATGGACGCGTTCTTCGGCACGACCGCCAGCCGCGGGCCTCGCCCGCGGATCCGGCCGGGCGCCGACGCGATCCTGCGGCTGGACCTCGACCTGCACGAGACCGCGTTCGGTGTCGAGGCGCCGATCACCGTCGACACCGCCGTCGTGTGCAGCACCTGCACCGGCGCCGGCACCGCGCCCAACACCCACCCGACCACCTGCGAGATCTGCGGCGGTCGCGGCGAGGTCCAGTCGGTGCAGCGCACGTTCCTCGGCCAGGTCGTCTCGGCCCGGCCGTGCTCGGCCTGCCAGGGCTTCGGCACCGTCATCCCGCACCCGTGCGCGACGTGCGGCGGCGACGGCCGGGTCCGCACCCGCCGCACGCTGACCGTGAAGATCCCGTCCGGGGTCGAGGACGGCATGCGCATCCGCCTCGCCCAGCAGGGCGAGGTCGGCCCCGGCGGCGGCCCGCCCGGGGACCTCTACGTCGAGATCCACGAGCGCCCGCACGACGTGTATTCCCGCAAGGACGACGACCTGCACTGCCGGGTCACCGTCCCGATGACGGCGGCGGCCCTCGGCACCCGGCTGACGATCAAGACCCTCGACGGCGAGGAGACGGTCGACGTCAAGGCCGGCACCCAGCCCAACCAGACGCTGCGCATCCGCGGCAAGGGCGTCCCGCACCTGCGCGGCACCGGCCGCGGTGACCTGCACGTCCACCTCGACGTGCGCACCCCGACGCGGCTGGAGCCGGAGCAGGAGAAGCTGCTGCGCGACTTCGCCCGCACCCGCGGCGAGGAGGTCGCCGAGCTGTCCAAGCAGGGCGGCTTCTTCTCCCGGGTGCGCGACGCGTTCAACGGACACGCGTGAGCCTTCCGCTCTTCCTGGTCCCCGATCTTCCTGTCGGGGACCACTGGCGGCTCGACGGGCCCGAGGGGCATCACGCGGCCAACGTGCAGCGGCTCTCGCCCGGTGAGGCGCTCCTGCTCTGCGACGGCCGCGGCGGCCTGCGGCAGGCGGTGGTCGCGGCGGCGCACAAGGGTGCGCTCGATCTCGACCTCGGCGAACTGAAGCAGGTCCCCGCGCCCGACCCGAGGATCACCGTGGTGCAGGGGATCGCGAAGGGGGAGCGGGCGGAGCTGGCCGTGCAGCTGATGACGGAGCTCGGCGTCGACCGGATCGTCCCGTGGCAGGCCGCCCGCAGCATCGCGCGGTGGAAGGACGCCAAGCCGGTCGAACGGTGGCGGTCCACGGTCCGCGAGGCGGTCAAGCAGTCCCGCCGCGCCTGGCTGCCCGAGGTCACCGACGCGCGGACCACGAAGCAGCTCTCCCTCACCGGCACCGTCCTGCTGTTGCACGAGGAGGCGTCGGAACCGCTGTCGACCGTCCCTCTCGACGGCGACATCACCCTGGTCGTCGGCCCCGAGGGCGGCATCGCACCGGAGGAGCTCGCCGCGTTCCCCGACGCCGTCCCGGTGCGCCTGGGCCCCGAGGTCCTGCGCACGTCGACGGCGGGCGCCGCCGCCCTGGCCGCCCTGTCGGTCCGCCTCGGCCGCTGGTGAGGACCGCTCAGCGGAAGTAGGAGGCGCCGTTCAGGTCGAGGACGGCGCCCGAGGACCATTCCGAGCCCGCGAGGAACAGCACCGCCTCGGCGACCTCCTCGGGCCGGGCGACCCGGTTGAACGGGCTCTGCGCGCGGATCGCGTCGCCGTCGCCGGTGGCCATGACGGCGTTGCCCATGTCGGTGGCGACGAAGCCCGGGGCGACCGCGTTGACGGCGATGCCGCGAGGGGCCAGGGCCAGGGCGAGGGACTGGGTCAGCGAGTTCAGGCCGGCCTTGGCGGCGCCGTACGCCGGGTAGCGGGGTTCGCCGCGGTACGCGCCGCGCGAGGAGACGTTGACGATCCGGCCGCCCTCGCCGAGGTGGCGGGCGGCGCACCAGCAGACGTTGGCGGGGCCGGTCAGGTTGGCGGCCAGGGTCACCTGCCAGGCGGCCTGCCAGGTGGCGTAGTCGTCGGTGAGGATCGGGTGCTCGACGGCGACGGCGGCGTTGTTGACGACCACGTCGAGGCCGCCGAGGGAGAGCGCCGCGCCGTCGACGAAGGCCTGGACGGCGGCGGGGTCGGTCAGGTCGCCGGAGACGATCACGTGACCGTCGCCGGGCAGCGCCGCCCGGACCTTCTCGGCGAGGTCCGCCGAGTCGCGGTGGTGCACCGCGACCGTGTCGCCCGCCGCGGCGAACGCGTGCGCGACCGCCTCGCCGATGCCGCGGGATGCCCCTGTCACCAACACCTTGCGTCCAGCCATGGCAGCACCGTACAAGGGCCGCAGGACACATACGATGCGACTGTGACTGATGACTGCCTGTTCTGCCGCATCGTCGCGGGCGAGATCCCGGCGACCGTGGTCCACGAGACCGACGACACCCTGGCGTTCCGCGACATCGACCCGAAGGCGCCCACGCACGTGCTGGTGATCCCGAGGGCGCATCACGCCGACGTCGCCGCGCTCGTCGCCGCCGACCCGGCGCTCGCCGGGAAGGTGCTCGCCGCCTGCGCCGCGGTGGCGGAGCAGGAGGGGCTGACCGGCGACGGGTACCGGCTCATCTTCAACACCGGCCGGTTCGGCGGCCAGGAGGTCTTCCACGTGCACGGGCACGTGCTCGGCGGCCGCCCGCTCGGCCGGATGCTGGCGGCATGACCGCGCTCGAGAAGTACGAGCGGCTCGCCCGTCAGGTCCAGGCCGAGGCCCGCGTTCCGGCGCTGAGCGTCGCGATCCACCGGGCGGACCGGCCGCTGTGGACGTTCACCGTCGGCGCGGACGTCGACGAGCGCAGCCAGCTGCGGATCGGCTCGGTCACCAAGACGTTCACGGCGGTGCTGGTCATGCAGTGCCGCGACGAGGGGCTCCTGGACCTCGACGACCCGATCTCCCGGCACCTGCCGGTGAAGGCGCACGGCGACCTGACCGTCGGCAGGATGCTGTCGCACCTGTCGGGGCTGCAGCGTGAGCCGTTCGGCGACGTCTGGGACACGATGCAGGCGCCCGACGTGGACACGCTGCTCGACCAGCTCGACCGGGCCGAGCGGGTGCTGCCGGCCGGCCGGCGGTTCCACTACTCCAACCTCGCGATCGCGCTGCTCGGGCACCTCGCCGGGCGGCTGCGCGGCGGCACCTGGGAGGAGGTGCTGCGGGAGCGGATCCTCGACCCGCTCGGCCTGGACGACGTCGTCGTCACGCCGGCCCGGCCGGTCGTCGGCTACCAGGTCGACGCCTGGTCCGACTACGCGCACCCGGAGCCCCCGGACGACTTCGGCGCGGTCGGCCCGGCGGCGCAGCTGTGGAGCACCGCCGCGGACCTGGCGAAGTGGGCGGCGTTCCTGGCCGACCCGCGCGCGGTCGACCCTTCCGGCGGCGTCCTGGCGGCGGAGACGGTCGAGGAGATGCGGGCGCCGCGGGCCGTCACCGAGGACGTGCTGTGGGCGCGGGGGATCGGCCTGGGCCTGATCCTGCAGCCGCAGCCCGGCGGCGACCGGATCGTGCACGTCGGGCACGACGGGGCGATGCCGGGGTTCCTCGCCGGCGCCTACGGGCGGGTCGGCGGCGCCGGCACCCCCGCGGCGTTCGGGGCGGCGGCGCTCGGCTCGTCCGGCACCGCCGGTGAGGTCATCGACCTGACGCACCGGCTGCTCGCCGCGGCGGTCGAGAGCGACCCGGCCGACATCGCGCCGTGGCAGCCGGCCGAGCCGCCGCCGCAGCGGTACCGCTCGCTGCTGGGCCGCTGGTGGGGTGAGGGCTTCGAGTACGTCTTCAGCTGGCACTCCGGCGCCCTGCAGGCACGGCAGGCGGACCAGCCCGCGAACCGGCCCCCGGCGGTCTTCGCGCCGGTCGACGGCCAGCCGGACGTGTTCCGCACGGTGTCCGGGCGGGAGGCGGGCGAGCTGCTGCGGCTGACCCGCGCCGGGGACGGCACGGTCGAGCGGCTGCACTGGGCGACGTACCGCTTCACGCGCGGCCAGGAGACGTTCGACAAGTACCGCTTCTGACCGCCGCGGGTCGCTGCGGGTCGCTGCGGGTCGCTGCGGGTCGCTGCGGGCCGCTGCGGGCCGCCCTGCGCCCGGCCGTGCCGCACGGCCGGGCGCGGTCAGCGGGAGATGATCGTGAAGACGGCGCCGTTGGGGTCCACGACGACCGCGATGCGGCCGTGCGGGGAGTCGAACGGCCCGTGCTGCACCTGGCCGCCCGCCGACCGGACCAGGTCGGCGGCGCGGTCGGTGTCGGCGGCGGCGAAGTAGACCATCCAGTGCGGCGGGATGCCCTCCCACGCGTCGGTCATCGTGAGCCGCCCGGCGACGGGATCGGCGTTGCCGAGGCTCCACGCCGTGTAGTCGAACTGCTCGTCGGCCTCGACCCGGGCCTGCCGGTAGCCGAAGAGTCCCTGGTAGAAGGCGTCGACGGGGTCCGGCTCGCGGGTGTTGACCTCCGCCCAGCACAGCGCGCCGTCCTCGTCGAACAGCTGCGAGCCGGTGTGCTGGCCCGGCTCCCACGCGCCGAACGCGGCGCCGGACGGGTCGAGGGCGAAGAGCATCCGGCCGTTGCCCGGGATGTCCATCGGCGCGACGATGATCTTGCCGCCGCCGGCGTCGACCCGGCGGGCGGTGTCCTCCAGGTCGTGTGACATGAGGTACAGGCTCCAGGCGGCGGGCGTCTGCTCCGCGCCGGGCATCGGCGGGCTCATCCCCGCCACGACCTTGCCTTCCTTGAGGCACATGACGTAATGCCCGAAGTCGGCGCCGGTGTCCAGGAACGTCCATCCGAACAGCGCCGAGTAGAACCGCTGGGCGGCGGCGAGGTCGGGGGCGACCAGGTCGGCCCAGCAGGGCTCACCGTCGACGTATCCGCTGCGCTCGACCATCAGGCCTCCCTGTCGATGTGGTCCTCTGCCTCAGTACCACCGGGCGGAGGGGCCTGTCCGGACTTTCAGCGCAAAGGACATGATCGGGCGACAACCAACCGGATATAAAGCCTATAAGGCTTGAACCGGGCATCGGCAAGAAATGGGAACGGCTTCAGGGGCGGTCAGCCGATACCATGAAGAGCCTGGACAACCCCAGCAGGAGCGAGCCCCGGAAGCAGGTGCTTGAGGCCCTACGCGGCCGACGTATGACCGAGACCCCAACCCCCGCACCGGCAGTGTCGTCGGAGCCGCCCGTGCGGGCCATCAGCAAGATCACGGTCCCCGACCCGCACACGATGGTCAGGCTGCTCGGCGCCGGAGACGAGATCCTCAAGCTCGTCGAGCGGGCCGTCAGCAGCGACGTGCACGTGCGGGGCAACGAGATCACCATCACCGGCGCGGCCGCGGACAACGCCATGGCCGAGCGCATCTTCAGCGAGCTCATCGAGCTGGTGCGCAAGGGGGAGACGCTCACCCAGGACACCGTCCGGCGCACCGTCGGGATGCTCCAGCAGAACACGACGGAGCGCCCCGCCGATGTGCTGACCCTCAACATCCTCTCCCGGCGCGGCCGCACCATCCGGCCGAAGACGCTCGGGCAGAAGCGGTATGTCGACTCGATCGACCAGCACACGATCGTGTTCGGCATCGGCCCGGCCGGCACCGGCAAGACCTACCTCGCCATGGCGAAGGCGGTCCAGGCGTTGCAGGCCAAGCAGGTCAACCGGATCATCCTGACCCGGCCGGCGGTCGAGGCCGGCGAGCGGCTGGGCTTCCTGCCCGGCACGCTCTACGACAAGATCGACCCGTACCTGCGCCCGTTGTACGACGCGCTGCACGACATGCTCGACCCGGAGTCCATCCCCAAGCTGATGGCCGCCGGGACGATCGAGGTCGCGCCGCTGGCGTACATGCGCGGCCGCACGCTGAACGACGCCTTCATCATCCTCGACGAGGCGCAGAACACGACGCCCGAGCAGATGAAGATGTTCCTCACCCGGCTCGGCTTCGGCTCGCGCATCGTGGTCACCGGCGACGTGACGCAGATCGACCTACCCGGGGGCACCCGCAGTGGCCTCAGGGTGGTCCGTGAGATCCTCGGTGCCGTCGAAGACGTGCACTTCGCCCAGCTCGGCAGCGCCGATGTCGTGCGCCACCGGCTGGTCAGTGAGATCGTCGACGCCTACGCCAAGTGGGACGAGGCGCAGGAGGCACAGGAGGCCCAGAAGCCGCCGGTGCGTGCTGTGCCCGACCGCGGGCGCCGCAGGTAACCCCGGCTAACAGGAGCAGTTGTTGTCCATCGAGATCGCCAATGAGTCCGGCGTCGACGTCAACTCCGACACCATTCTCGCGGTGGCGCGGCACGCGCTCGACGAGATGGGGGTCAACCCGCTCGCCGAGCTGTCGATCCTGCTCGTCGACGTCGAGTACATGACGGAGCTCAACCACCGCTGGATGGACGGCGACGGCCCGACCGACGTGCTGGCCTTCCCGATGGACGAGGGCAGCGTCGACCACGGCCCCGGCGAGGGCGGCGGCGAGCCCGCGCTGCTCGGCGACATCGTGCTGTGCCCGGAGGTGGCGGCGAAGCAGGCCGCCGCCGCCGGGCACGCCACCATCGACGAGCTGGCGCTGCTCACCGTCCACGGCACCCTGCACCTGCTGGGCTACGACCACGCCGAGCCCGAGGAGGAGGCCGAGATGTTCGGCCTGCAGGCACGGCTTCTGGAGAGCTGGCGCAAGTGAGTGACGTGACCTTGCTGACGACCGCCGCAGGGCTGGTCGTGGTGGCAGGGTTGTTCGCGATGTCCGACGCCGCGCTCAACGTGGTGTCGCCGGCCCGTGCCCACGAGCTGGCCCGGGAGGGCAAGCCCGGCGCCAACGCCCTGCAGGTCATCGCGGCCGACCCGGCCCGCTACATCAACCTGCTCCTGCTGCTGCGGCTGCTGTGCGAGCTGACCGCGACCACGCTCGTCGCGCTCGTCAGCGCCGCGGCCGTCGGCGGCGACCGCGACTGGCTCGCCGCGCTCATCACCGCCGGCTCGATGACGGTGGTGAGCTTCGTCGTCGTCGGTGTCGGCCCGCGCACGATCGGCCGCCAGCACGCCTACGCGGTCGCCCGGATCGCCGCGCCCCCGGTCCGGTGGCTCGGCACCGCCCTGGGCCCCCTGGCCCGGTTGCTGATCCTCATCGGCAACGCCGTGACCCCCGGCAAGGGCTACCGCGAGGGGCCCTTCGCCACCACGATCGAGCTCCGCGAGCTCGTCGACCTCGCCGAGCAGCGCGGCGTCGTCGAGCACGGCGAGCGCGACATGATCCACTCGGTGTTCGCCCTCGGCACGACGATCGCCCGCGAGGTCATGGTCCCGCGCACCGAGATGGTCTGGATCGAGACGCACAAGACCGTCCGCCAGGCGCTCATGCTCGCGATGCGCAGCGGGTTCTCCCGCATCCCCGTCGTCGGGGAGAACGTCGACGACGTCCTCGGCATCGCCTACCTCAAGGACCTCGTCCGCCGCACCTCCGGCGACGCGGCCGCCGGCGACATCCCCGTCGCCCAGATCATGCGCGACGCCACGTTCGTCCCCGAGTCGAAGCCCGTCGACGACCTGCTCCGCGAGATGCAGGCCGCCCGCACCCACATGGCGATCATCATCGACGAGTACGGCGGCACCGCCGGCCTCGTCACGATCGAGGACATCCTCGAGGAGATCGTCGGCGAGATCACCGACGAGTACGACGTCGCCGAGCGCCCCCCGGTCGAGGAGCTCCCCGACGGCGCGTACCGGATCACCAGCCGCCTGCCGGTCGAGGACCTCGGCGAGCTGTTCGACGTGGAGCTTCCCGCCGACGAGGTCGAGACCGTCGCCGGCCTCCTCGCGCAGGCCCTCGGCCGCGTCCCGATCCCCGGCGCCGCCGCCGTCGTCGGCGGCCTGCACCTGCTCGCCGAGGGCACCGCCGGCCGCCGCAACCGCATCGACACCCTGCTCGTCCGCCGGGCCGACCCCGACGACGAGGAGCAGGCCAGCCACGACAGCGAAAGGCAGCACGCCGATGCCTGAGTCAGAGCCCTCGCAGCTCTCCGCGGAGGACGCGAAGCTGGTGACCCTGGCCCGGGCCGCCCGCGCCCGGATCGGCGCCGCGGAGGGCGCCGCCGTCCGCGACGGCGACGGCCGCACCTACAACGCCGCCTCCGTCGCCCTGCCGTCCCTGTCGCTCACCGCGCTGCAGCTGGCGGTGGCGATGGCGGTCGCGTCCGGCGCCGGCAAGATCGAGGCCGCCGCCGTCGTCACCGAGGCGTCGTCGCTGGACACCCTGGGCCGCGCCGCCGTCCGCGACGTGTCGCCGTCCGCCCCCATCCACCTGGCCGCCCCCGACGCAGTCGTCTTCGCCACCATCGCGGACTGACGCCGGGGATCGACGTTGGTGCGCAGAGACCGGGTCGACGACGTCGTCGACGAGTGGCGGGTGCAGCTGCCCGACACGGTCGGGCCCGCGATGGAGCTCGGCAAGCGGATCCACCGGCTCGCCGGCCGGCTGCAGGAGGTCGTCCGCGCCGAGACGGCGGCGGTCGGGCTGACGCCGGCCGAGTTCGACGTGCTGTCCGCGCTGCGGCGGGTGGGTGCGCCGTACGCGCTGAAACCCTCCGACCTGGCCGGCAGCCTGCTGCTCACGTCCGGCGGGATCAGCAACGTGCTGCGCAGGCTGCAGCAGGACGGCGTGATCGAGCGGGCCGCCGACGCCGCCGACGCCCGCGTCGCCTGGGTCAGGCTGACGCCGAAGGGGGTCACGGTCGCCGAGCGGGTCGTGCGGGCCGTGACGAGGGCGCAGGCGCGGCTCTTCGCCCCCGTGCCGGACGAGCTGCTGCTCACCGCGGCGGGCCACCTCAGGGAGCTGCTGGTGGAGCTGGGCGACGAAGCCATCGAGGCCGCTGAGGCCGTATCCGAAGGAGCCTGAACACGTGCTGCAGCAGTACGACCCCCGCAACGCCGACATCCGCTACTGGGTCGACGGCGTGCTGCGGCACCGCGACGAGCCGGGGATCTCGCCGTTCGACTCGGTGGTGCAGGGCGGCGACGCCGTCTGGGAGGGGCTGCGGGTCTACGACGGCGGCGTCTACGGCCTCCGCGAGCACCTGGCGCGGCTGCGGCGCTCGGCCCTGGCGCTCGGCTTCGAGCGGATCCCCGCCGACGAGGAGATCGTGGCCGCGGTGCGGGCGACTCTCGACGCCAACGCCATGCGCGACGGCGTCCACGTGCGGCTCACCCTGACCAGGGGCGTCAAGGTCACCAGCGGCATGGACCCGCGGCTCAACGCGTCCGGCTGCACGCTGATCGTGCTCGCCGAGCACAAGCCGCCGGTGTACGACACGGGCGGCCTCTCCCTGGTGACCTCCAGCGTGCGGCGCCCCGGCCCGGACGTGCTCGACCCGAAGATCCACCACAACAACCTGATCAACTCGATCCTGGCGAAGATGGAGGCGAACCTCGCCGGCGCCGACGACGCGATGATGCTCGACGGCCGCGGGTTCGTCGCGGAGACCAACGCCACGCACCTGTTCGCGGTCGTCGACGGCGGCCTCGTCACGCCACGGGCGGTCGCCTGCCCGGAGGGCATCACCCGCGACACCGTCATCCGGCTCGCGCCCGGCGAGGGGCTGAGCGTGGCCGTCCGCGACGTGTCGCAGGTCGAGATGTACACCGCCGACGAGGTCTTCTGCACCGGCACGATGGGCGAGATCGCCGGCGTCGTGCGGATCGACGGCCGCCCCATCGGCGACGGCACCGTCGGCCCCGTCACGACCCGCCTCGCCGAGACGTACCGCGAGCATGCCCGCAAGCACGCCCAGCGGCTGTAGCGGCTCAGAGGCTGTGCGCGGACAGCTCCGCGTAGAGCGGGGCGGCCGCGTCGACGAGCCACCGCAGGCGCTCCGGGACGTCGGCGGGGCGCGGGTCGTAGGCGGCGAAGCCCGTCGAGGACTCGACCGCCGCGTACCAGTGCGGCGCCCACACCCCGTCGGTGTCGCGCCGCCCCGCCGGCCACGCCAGCATCGCCGGGTCCCACGGGACGCCGAGCGCCGTGCAGAGCCGCGACAGCGTGCCCGCCGGGTCGCGCAGCACGTCCGCGGCGTCGACGACCGGGCCGCCGTACGCGCGGAAGATCTCCACCTGCTGCTCGTAGCCGAGGTCGGCGAGGGTCGGCTCGCCACGGACCTTCGCGTAGGAGGCGACCACGTACGCCGGGTCCCGGACGAGGAACGCGTTGCGGACCGCCCCCAGCCAGTCCCGGCCGATGTCCGGCAGCAGGTGGTGGGTCATGTGCTTCTGGTAGTGCACCGCCGCCGGCACGTCCGCGACCAGCGCCGACACGGCCTCCCGCCAGTCGACGGGCTGGAACGCCAGGATCTCCTCCCGGCCCGGGTGCTCGATGCCGGTCGCGGCCAGATAGTGCGCGTACAGCGGCTCGTCGACCACCACCGTGTCCGCCCGCGCGCCGAAGCTGCGCATCATCGCGGTGGAGATGTTGCGGGGGCCGGACCACATCGCCACTCGTACCGTCATGGCTGACGAGGGTAACCGACGCGGCTTTCCGCCAGTTTTACTGCTGTATGTGACGGAATCCTGGTGCGCGTCGATGCGATCCACTCGGCCTTCCGGCGCTTACTGTCGGATGCGGAGCCCTGCAGTGCGCCCGCCCCGCCACCAGGCCTACTGGACAACGCCGACAGGTAGCCGACGGACGCACTGCGCGGGAAGGAAGGGGCCGGTCCATGGACCTGCTGATCGACGTGCGAGTGGCGCGACGGGACGGCACGACGCCGTCGTCGCTGTCAACCGGACGGGACCGCACGGTCCGCCTCCGGGCCGACCACGGCGGCACCGTCACCGACCTCATCACCGCGCTCCTGAGCGACCTCGACCCCGCCGACCGGCCGCAGCAGGCGACCTGGGCGTGGAACCTGCGCACCGGCCGCCGCCTCGACCCCGCCCGCCCGCTCGGCGCGCAGGGGCTGCGGTGCGGCGACACGATCGTGCTCGGCCCCCCCGAGCAGGCACCCGAAACGCCGGTCGCGCCCGCCGAGCACCGCTTCGAGCTGCTCGTCGTCGCCGGGCCCGACGCCGGACGGTGGCTGCCGCTGCCGGCGGGGGAGTTCGTCATCGGCACCGACCCCTCCGGTGACCTGGTCCTCGCCGACCCGGCCGCCGGCCGCCGCCACCTGCACCTGGGCATCGGCAGCCACGAGGTCGCCGCGACCGACCTGCGCTCGCCGGCCGGCACCACCATCGACGGCGAGCCGCTGACCGGCACCGTCACCCTCGCCCCCGGGCAGCTGCTGCGCCTCGCCGGCACCCTCGTCACCGTCGAGGAGACACCCGCCCTCGACATGCCCGTCGGCGCGGCGCCGGCCGTGTGGCTGCCGGCGGTGCCGCAGCCACCGAAGAAGCGGCGCCTGGCGTTCCGGCGCTCGACCCTCGACCCGGTCGCCGAGTTCGCCGCCGCCGTCGAACGCGCCGAGGCCGACGCCGCCGTCAAGCACCGGGCGGTGCTGCGGATGCGCCGCGCCGCGACACCGAGCCTGGCGCATCTCGCCCGCGCCGCCGACCGGTACGCCGGCAGCATCGACAACCCGGAGCTCGCCGCGGTGCGGGCCGGTGGCCTCTGGGCCCGCCGCCCCGACGACCGCGACTTCCTCACGCTGCGGCTGCGGACCGCCGACCTGCCGGGCCGGCTCCGCTTCGAACAGCCGCCGCCGGGCCCCGACGCCGACCCGGCCCACGTCGAGCGGACCGAGACGCTGCGGGCCCGGCACGCCGTCGACCGGGACGTGCCCGTCGAGGCCGACCTGCGGGTCCTCGGCGCGCTCGGCGTCGCCGGCCCCACCGGCGTCACCGACGGGGTGCTGCGCTCCTGGCTGACCCAGCTGGCGACCCTCGCCAACCCCACCGACCTCGCCGTCGTCGTGCTCAGCGACGCGCCGGAGTGGACCTGGACCGGCTGGCTGCCGCACACCCGGACGCTGACCGCGGCGATCGCCCCCGGCGCCCGGACGATCGCCGCGGGCGAGGAGGACCGGCTGCAGGTCCTGGCGCTCGTCGAGGCGCTGCTGCGCCAGCGGCGCCGGGGCCGGCACGCGATCGCCGAGTCGTTCGTGCCGCACGTCGTCGTCGTGCTGCCCGATCCGTCGCTGGTGCCGCCGGCGTCCCTGACCCGCCTCGTCGAGGAGGGCCCGCGCTGCGGGATCAGCCTGCTGGTCGGCGCGCCGACCCGCGACGAGCTGCCCCCGGGCGTCTCCGTGCAGGACGGCGAGCCGCTGCCGGCGGACGTCGCGACACGGGTCGCGCACGCGCTCGCCGCCACGCCCGACGCCGCCGGCAGCGCCGCGCCGCGGGTCGCGCCCCTCGCCGAGGTGCTGAACCTGACCGAGCTGAGCCCGAGCGCGATCGTGAAGCGCTGGGTGCCGTCGACCCGCGACCGCGGGCTGGCCGCGCCGATCGGGCTCGGCGGCATGGCAGCCGGCGGGGTCGGGCCGGTCAGCGTGGACCTGCGCCGGGACGGGCCGCACGGGCTCGTCGCGGGGGTGGGCGGCTCGGGCCGCTCATGGCTGCTGCGGTCCTACCTGGCCGCGCTGGCCGCCACCTACCCGGCGAACCGTCTCACGTTCGTCCTCATGGACTTCCCGCCCGCCTCCGATTCCGTTTCCGGGTCGGATCCGGCCGCCGACGCCGACCCGGGGTCCGCGCCCGTCGGCACCTTCGCTGAATGTGTCTCGCTGCCGCACACCGTCGGCGTCTTCACCGACACCGACCCGCACCAGGCCCGCCGGGTCCTCGTGTCGCTCAACGCGGAGCTGCGCCGCCGCGAGGCCGTCCTGCGCCGGCACTCGGTCAAGGACATCGTCGAGATGGAACGCAAGTTCCCGGCGGCGGCCCCGGCGAACCTGCTCGTCGTCGTCGCCGAGTTCGTCGACGCCCCCGCCGACTTCGTGCCCGCCCTGCGGGAGCTCGCCCGCCGCGGCCGGCACGCCGGCGTCCACCTGCTGCTGGCGACCGCGAAACCGCACGGCGCCGTCGACGACGACCTGCGCGCCGAGGCCGACCTGCGCATCGCGCTGCGCGTCGAGGAGGAGGCCGACAGCCTCGAGGTGCTCGAACGCCCCGACGCGGCGCACCTGTCGCCGCTGCTCGCCGGGCGGGCGTTCGTGCGGACCACCGAGGGCGGCTTCCAGGCCGTCCAGGTCGCCTACGGCGGGTTCCGGTCCCCAGCTGGCCGCCGCGCCACCCCGACCACGGTCACCGAGGTCCGCTTCGAGTCCGGGCTCATCGACCGCGAAGCCCTCGACGCACCCGTCGGCGGCGACGAGTCCGCGCCGACGGACCTACAGCGGCTCGTGGAGGCCATCAGCGCCGCGCACCGCGAGGCCCGCGTCCCCGACCAGCCGCGGCCCTGGCAGCCGCCGCTCGCCCAGTCGTACACGCTGGACGAGCTGACCCAGCCGGAGACGGCAGGTCACGGGTCGGGGTTCTCCGCCGCGATCGGCATGGTCGACCTGCCCAACTCGCAGGCCCGCCAGGTCTGGCAGCTCGACCTCGACGAGCTCGGCCACCTGCTCGTCTTCGGACCCACCGGCGGCGGCAAGAGCAGCCTGCTCGACACGGTCGCCGCCTCGTTCTCGGCCCGGTTCGACGGGACCAGGCTGCGCGTGTACCGCGTCGACGGCACCGCCGTCGAGCAGGCCGAGGCGCTGCTCGCCACCATCGACAAGCTGGTCGTGGAGCGGGCCGCGCTCGCCGAGCACGCCGGCGCCCGCGTCCTCGTCCTCGTCGACGGCCACGACGTACGGCTCAACGACGCCCTCATCCGGCTCGCCGGCGACGGCAAGGCGGTCGGCGTGCACCTGGTCCTCGCGACCGAGCAACGCAGCGCCGTGCCGACGGCCCTGTCCCGGCTCATGCCCGGCCGGATCGTGCTCCGATCCGCCGGCCGGGGCCTCGTCGAGGGCACGATCGAGCTGCAGACAGCCCTCGCCACACCACCCGACGCACGCACCGTCACAACACCTGCACAACGCCCCCGCCAGTTGCAGCTCGAGGTCTGAGTACGCTGAACCACCGTGCAGCACAACTACCACGCAGGCTTCGCGTGCTTCGTCGGCCGGCCCAACGCGGGCAAGTCGACGCTCACCAACGCGATCGTCGGCCAGAAGATCGCGATCACGTCGGCGAAGCCGCAGACCACCAGGCACACTGTCCGCGGTGTCGTACACCGGCCGGACTCGCAGCTCGTGCTCGTGGACACCCCCGGGCTGCACCGGCCGCGGACCCTGCTGGGGGAGCGGCTCAACGACCTCGTCCGGGCCACCTGGAGCGAGGTCGACGTGATCGGCCTCTGCCTGCCCGCCGACGAGGAGATCGGCCGCGGTGACCGCTTCATCACCGGCGAGATCGCCGAGCTGAAGGCCACCCTCGTCGCGGTCGTCACCAAGACCGACCTCGTCGACCGCGGCAAGCTCGCCGAGCGGCTCCTCGCCGTGCAGGAGCTCGGCGACTTCGCCGACATCGTGCCGGTCAGCGCCGTCTCCGGCGCGCAGGTCCAGACCCTCGTCGACGTCATGATCAAACACCTGCCGGAGTCGCCGCAGCTGTACCCGGACGGCATGCTCACCGACGAACCCGAGCACGTCCTCATGGCCGAGCTCATCCGTGAGGCCGCCCTCGAAGGCGTACGCGACGAGCTCCCGCACTCGATCGCCGTCCTGGTCGAGGAGGTGCTGGTCGAGGAAGGCGGCCTGACCAGGGTCTTCGCCGACGTCTACGTGGAGCGCTCCAGCCAGAAGGCGATCGTCATCGGCCACCAGGCGAGCCGCCTCAAGGACGTCGGCACCCGCGCCCGCCGGGCGATCGAGGACCTCGTCGGCGGCCGCGTCTACCTCGACCTGCACGTCCGGGTCGCCAAGGACTGGCAGCGGGACCCGAAGCAGCTGCGCCGCCTGGGCTTCTGAGGGTTCTTCGGTGTCCGGGGCCGGGTTCAAGGGGAAGCTGTACCGCGACGACGCGGTCATCCTGCGGGTGCAGAAACTGGGCGAGTCCGACCGGATCATCACCCTCTTCACCCGCCGGCACGGCCGCATCCGCGCCGTCGCGAAGGGTGTCCGGAAGACCATGTCGAAGTTCGGCGGCCGCCTCGAACCCTTCGGCCACGTCGACGTGCAGCTCCTCGAAGGCCGCAGCCTCGACGTGATCAGCCAGGTGGAGGGCGTCGACCTGTACGGCCGCCGCATCATGGACGACTACCCCAGGTACACGGTCGCCTCCGCGATCGCCGAGACCGCCGAACGGCTCACCCCCGTCGAGCAGGAGCCGGCGCTGCGCCTGTTTCAGCTGACCCTCGGCGCCATCAAGGCCCTCGCCCTCGGTGAGCACGGCAGCAGCCTCGTCCTGGACGCCTACCTGCTGCGCGCGATGGGCATCGCCGGCTGGGCACCCGCGCTGCGGGAGTGCGCCGTCTGCGGCACCGCCGGCCCGCACCGTGGGTTCTCCGTGCCCGCCGGCGGCGCCGTGTGTCCCGACTGCCGCCCGCCCGGCGCGTCGCACCCGGCGCCTGCGACGATCGAACTGATGGCGGCGCTCGCTTCGTCGGACTGGCTGGTCGCCGACGCCAGCGAGCCCAACCATCGGCGCGAGGCCAGCGGGCTGGTCGCGGCGCATCTGCAGTGGCACCTGGAGCGGGCGCTACGCTCGCTCCCGCTGGTAGACCGGGACGACACCACCCGTGGCCGCGCCCGGGATCGAAAGGACAGTTCGTGAGCAGATTCCGTCCGCCGTCGCAGCACCCCACCGGCGCCCGCCCGCCGGCGCTGCCGAAAGAGGCCGTGCCGCAGCACGTGGCGATCATCATGGACGGCAACGGCCGCTGGGCGAAGCAACGCGGCCTGCCCCGCACCGCCGGCCACACCGCCGGCGAGGCCGCCCTCTTCGACGTCATCGAAGGCGCGCTCGAGCTCGGCGTCAAGTACGTCAGCGCCTACGCCTTCTCGACCGAGAACTGGAAGCGGTCCCCCGAGGAGGTCCGCTTCCTCATGAACTTCAACCGCGACACCATCCACCGCCGTCGCGACGAGTTCCACGAGATGGGCATCCGCGTCCGCTGGGCGGGCCGCCGCCCCAAGCTGTGGCGCAGCGTCATCAACGAGCTCGAGTACGCCGAGGAGCTCACGAAGCGCAACGACAAGCTCACCTTCACCATGTGCGTCAACTACGGCGGCCGGGCCGAGGTCGCCGACGCGGCCGCCCGCATCGCTGCGGACGTGCAGGCGGGCCGCCTCAAGCCCGACCGCATCACGGAGAAGACCTTCGCCCGCTACCTCGACGAGCCCGACCTGCCCGACGTCGACCTGCTGGTGCGCAGCTCCGGCGAGATGCGCACCAGCAACTTCATGATCTGGCAGGCGGCGTACGCGGAGTTCGTCTCCGTCGACACTCTCTGGCCCGACTTCGACCGCCGCCACCTCTGGTACGCCTGCGAGGTCTACGCGAAGCGCGACCGCCGCTTCGGCGGCGCCATCCCCAACCCCGTCGTACCAACCTTGACCAGCTGAAACTGCACTGCGTTTCTGTCCCGTCACCGGATTGAAGATCAATTAGGTGAGCTGAGGTACGGTGTGAGAAGCAGCCGGCCGTCACCGGGGCCCGCCTCGTCCCGCTGCCGTGGGTCGCTGGCATCGGCCCGTTGCCACGGATCGCTTCGGGGTTGCATCGCTCGCCCGCGCGCGTAGATCGCTCACCGCCGGCGATGCTGCCTCCGGTGGGCACGCTGCCTCCGGTGGGCCGCGGCGCTCGGTCGGCGTTCGGCGTGCGTTCGGTCGACGTGCGTTCGGCGGGCATGCGGCGTTCGGCGGGCGTGCGGCCTCTGTCGGCAGGCGGCCTCCGGGCATGCGGCCGAACCCTGCCACCGGCTGGCGCGGGTCGGCGGTCCTGGCAGCCCCGCTTTTCCGACGAGGGTTCAGTGGCCCTGGCGGCTGGGGCGCTGGCGGACGGTGGTCTTGAGAGGGGCCTTGGCGGCAGGGGTGCTGGCCCCGGTGGTGGTCCTGACAGGCCCGCCAGCCGAGGGTGGTCAATAGGCCCCGCAGCCCCGCAGCCCCGCAGCCCCGCAGGCCCGCAGGCATGCCGGCGGTGGTCGGTGATCCTGGCAGGAGCGGCGCTGGCAGGGGTGGCACTCGCCGGCGGTGCGGTCCCAGGCAGGGCCGGAGACGGCACCGCCGGCGGCGATCAGTGGTCCTGGCAGCAGGGGCGCTGGGAGGCGGACTCGAACGGGACGAGGACGCCGCCGCGGGCGAACTGGGTCACCAGGGTCAGCACGCCGTCGCGCCAGATGGGGCGGACGAAGTCGCCGGTGTCGATCAGCATCTCCGGGACGGCGGTCAGGCCGCCGAGGATGACGACGCGGTCGATGGCGGAGTCCGCCAGTACGGTCGAGACCGCCAGCACGCCGGTGAGCTTCTCCCAGCCGGGGAAGAGCACGGCGCGGGCGCCCTCCGGCGCAGTGCCCGTGCCGACCTGGACCTCGCCGCCCTCGAAGTACGTGAACGCGGGGCGGCCGCCCACCAGGATCTGGTGGTCGGCCGCCGTGACGTCGGGAAATCCCATTACCGGGGGTAGACCCAGATCGGGTTCGCGTAGAACCAGAGGTCCTTCCACGGGTCGGCGTCGCCGACGACGTCGATCGCGGGGCCCGCCGGGTCGACCGCCGGGCCGTGGTAGCCGGGGGCGGTGCGGTTGCCGTCGGTGCCGCGCAGCCGGACGTAGAAGGGCTGGTCGACGGGGCCGAGGTCGTAGGTGAACGCGACCGTGCCCGTGGACTTGTTGACCTCGAAGGACTTCACGACCTTCGTGTCGGGGGCCTTGAACGTGTCCTTGTCGGAGACGGCGCCCGTGACGGCGCCGCGGATCACGTCGACGCGGGCGAGGGTCGGCACGAAGTTCGCCCAGTTCGGCGTGTTCGCCAGCTTGATGCGGATGGTGAGCTCGGCGCGCTGACCGCGGCGGACCACCAGCGAGTCGCCCAGGGTGACGCCGGAGCCGCCCGCGCGGACCTGGACGTCGAGGGCGCTGATCAGGCCGCCGTGGTCGACCCAGACGCGGCCGGCCCGCAGGGCCTCCATGACGGCGGCGTAGCCGAAGTTGCGCGCGCCGACGTGGGTACGGCTGTAGTAGCCGGGCCAGAAGTCACCGGGGGTGAGGCTGGCCGGCTGGCCGTACACCGGGTCGAAGTGGTAGCCGTTGGCGTTGAAGTCGGTGTTGTCGGGGCGCTTCGCGGTCTCCTCGTAGACGACGTGGGAGTCCGAGTTCGCGGTGATCCACCACGCCTTGCCCTCGGCGAGGAGGCTGTCCCAGAGACCGCCGACGGTGGAGGTCATCCAGTCGAAGCCGCCCCAGGTGCGGTAGCTCTCCAGCGGGTAGCCGGGGAACGAGGCGGCGCCGGGCGCGTTGCCGTAGAAGCCGCGGGCGGAGCCGCCGCCGGTCGGCTTGGCGATGCCGGCGGCCTGGTGGCCGGGGGCGCCCTCGAAGCCGATCGCGATGCGCGGGTTGGCGTCGCGCCAGCCGCGGATCTCGTGCGGCGAGTCGATGCCGTTACGGGCGGGGTGGTTGGCCAGGAACAGCGCGTCCTGCACCCGCCGCTTCGTGACCTGCTCGCCGAGGAACTTCACGCCGGCGATGGCGAGAGCCTCGGTGACCAGGGACGGGTCGACGGCGCCGACGACGGAGCCGTCGAACGTGTTCTCGAACTCCTTCAGGACCGCGACCTCGTTGGCGCCGGGGTGCACGAAGACGGTGCCGTGCTCGGCGGCCGGGATGTTCCACTCCAGGCCCTGGAAGACGAGGACGTCCTTGTAGTCGTCGCGGGCAGCCCGGATGTCGGGGTTGACCTTGTCGACGCCGATCTTCACGTGGCCGGTGCTGCCATGGTCGGTGATGACCATCCAGTCCAGCCCGTACGCGGAGGCGTGCCGCACGTGGTCGGAGACCCGGTACATGCCGTCGCTGGAGAACTGGGTGTGGATGTGGTGGTCGCCGGCGAGCCACTTGTAGCCGTTGCCCAGCGGGCGGCCGTGCCCGTGCCGGTCGTAGCCGTCGAAGCCGGCGTGGTCGTCGTCGTCGTCGCCGTGGGCGTGCGCGGTCCCGGCGCCGGCGAGGGCACCGCCGGCCGCGGCCGCGGCACCGAGCAGGCCGGCGCGGCGCAGGAAGCCGCGGCGGGAGACGTCGCCGGGGGAGAGCTCGCTGTCGGGGATCGAGGCGTCGAGCACCGCGGGGACGTCGCCGGCAGCCTGCGGCATGTCCTCGTGGTGATGGTGGTGGCCGTGGCCCATATTGGGGGCTCCGTTCAGTGTCGATGGTCCTCACCGGGGAATCTCGACCGCCTGAACGAACATCAGGTAGCGACGTGGCTATGTATGCACGAACTTCAGCAAGATCAATGCCGCCGCTAGGGTCGCGCCGGCGAGCACGACCGATCCGTCGGACCAGCCGAAACGGGTCTCGCGGGCGCTGGTGCGGGGCTGCCCCCGGTCGAAACCGCGGGCCTCCATCGCGGTGGCGAGCCGGATGCCGCGCCGGATCGCGCCGACGAGCAACCCGAACGTCGCCGACGCCGCGAGCCGCAGGTGCGCGACCGGGTTCCAACCGGCGTCGATGCCGCGGGCCCGCCGGGCGAGGCGGATCAGCCGGTACTCGTCGGTGAGCAGCGGCACGAGCCGGAACGCGGCGAGCGCGCCGATCGCGAACCGGGGCGGCACCTTCGCGTGCGCGATGAGCGAGTCGGCGAGGTCGGTGGGGTCGATCGTCGCGAACATCACGAACCCGGGCAGGCCGATCGCGACGAGCCGCAGCGCGTAGCCGAGTGCCGGCTCGTGTACCTCGAAGCCGGCGACGGTGCCGACGACCGGTCCCGTACGGGCGCCGAGCAGCACCGTGAAGACGAGCACGACGGTCGCGGACAGCAGCAGCGGCCACCCGCGCCGCCACAGCTGCGCCGCGCTCAGGCCGGTGAGCGGCAGCAGCGCCAGCTCCACGCCGATCGCGACCGCGGTGACGAACGGGTCGACGGTCGACAGCACGGCGGCGGTGAGCAGCGCCGCCGCGAGCAGTTTCGCGGTCGCGTCGCGACGGCGCAGCCAGGCGGTCATGCGCGGTCCAGCCGCAGCCGGCGGTCGCCGAGTGCCCGCACGAGGTCACGGTCGTGGGTGACGATCACCAGGCCGCGGCCCTCGTCCCGCAGGTCCGCGAGGAGGTCGACCAGCTCCCGCCACGTCCGCGGGTCCTGCCCGAACGTCGGTTCGTCGAGGATCAGCAGGTCCGGGGCGGCGGCGAGGGCCGTGGCGACGCTGAGTCTGCGCTGTTCGCCGCCGCTCAGGGTGTACGGGTTGGCGAGGGCGAGCCTGTCGAGACGCAGCCGGCTCAGCAGGTCGTCGACGACCTTCGGGTCGCGGCCGCCGAGGAGCAGCTCGTCGCGGACGGTCGAGGTGACGAACTGGTGCTCCGGGTTCTGGAAGACCGAGCCGATCCGGCCGGCGAGCTTCGAGGCCCGCCAGCGGTGCGGCGGCCGCCGCTCGCCGGGGGCGTGCACCCGGCCGGGCTTCGCCGGCTTCGTCAACCCGCCGAGCAGCAGCGCCAGGGTCGACTTGCCGGCGCCGTTGGGGCCTTCGACGACGAGGGCCTCGCCGGCGCGGACGACCTCGTCGACGACGTTGCCGGTGTGCCGCAGCGCCAGCCGCTCCGCGGTCAGCAGGACCGGGCCGGGACCGGAGCCGGGACGGTGTGGCACGACGACCGGCTCCTGCTCCTCGCCCAGCGTGACCACCCGGTCGACCAGGGTCAGCGCGTCCTCGAGGCGGTGTTCGACGAGGATCATGGTGGCGTCGACGTCGTGCAGGGCTTTCGCGAGCGCTGCCCGTACCAGCTGCGCACCCGCCGGATCGAGGTTGGCGGTCGGCTCGTCGAGCAGGAGCAGCCGCGGCTGCGACACGAGCACGCCGGCGATCGCGAGCCGCTGCTGCTCACCGCCGGACAGCTGAGCCGTGTCGCGGTCGCGGTCGTACGGGAAGCCGACGGCGGCGAGGGCGGCGTCGACCCGCGGCCAGATCTCGTCGCGGGCCACACCCCGGTTCTCCAGGCCGAACGCGACGTCGTCGCCGCAGCGGCTCATGACGAGCTGGGTCTGCGGGTCCTGGAAGACGATGCCGGTGCCCGCCCTGCGCTGCCGGGCCGGCGCGCCGTCGACGAGCACCTCGCCCTCCTGCTCGCCGGAGTCCTCGGCGAGCAGGCCGGCGAGCGCGGCGAGCAGGGTGCTCTTGCCGGCGCCGGAGGCACCCGCCAGGAGGACCCGCTCGCCGTGCTCGATCCGCAGGTCGAAGTGGCGGACCGCCCAGGCCTTGCGCCCGGCGTGCCGCCACCCGAATCCCTTGAACTCGACGGTGCTCACTGTTGCTTCGACGGTGCTTAGACGGCGGCCCGCTCGCGGCCCGAGGGGAAGCGGTCCAGGACGCCGGTCGTGGCGAGCGAGCGCTGCAGCGCCCACGAGCCGGCGCCGGCGACGACCGCGCCGCTGGCCATGACGATCGCCGCGTACAGGGCCTTGTCGGTGTTGCTGAACGCGCCGTAGTAGATGTTGAGGTCCAGCAGGGCCGCGCCGCCCCCGGCGAGGGCGCCGGCGACGAGGGCGTTACCGAGCTTGAAGCTGCGGTAGCCGGTGAACGCGAAGCCGAACTCGCCGCCGACGCCCTGCACGAGGCCGGACAGCAGCACGCCGAGGCCCCAGGTCGAGCCGAACAGGGCCGAGACCAGCGCCGCGACGAACTCGGTGTAGAGCCCGGCGCCCGGCTTGCGGATGACCAGCGGGCCGAGCACGCCCGGGATCAGCCACACGCCGTAGATGAACGCGCGCCACGGCAGGGCGACGCTCTCCATGGCACTCCACAGGTTGTTCCATGCGTAGAACACGGCGGCGAACGCCACCGCGATGACCGACGCGACGATGATGTCGACGGTCCGCCAACGGGTTTCCATTTCGGTGCCTCCTGGTCCGGGGGTGAGCCAGAAGGAGACGCGACGCCACGCCCGCGGGTGCGGACGTGGCGCGTGGCCTGAGGTGACCGAGCTTCCTGCGCTGGCATTACCCAGATCAGGTTCGAGGGTCTGCGGCTTGCTCGCCGCACTCTCAGCGCTGTGCGCTCCCCTGTCGGATGTGAAGTTGTTTCCCGACGGTAACAGTGAACGTTTCCCACTCGTAGGTTCCCGTCATGAAAATCACGGCGCTTGATCCTCTCCGGCGAGGCATGGCCTTCGCTACTGGCGGGTAATAGCCTGGTCGGTACTGGACTGACACCTGGGGGTGCCGCAATGACGCAGGTCGCTTCCTCGCCAACCGCTAGCAGTACGCACACGGAGAAACAGGCGCGCAAGGTCATCGAGGCCAGCCGCGAGCAGGAATGGCGCAAGCCGAGCTTCGGCAAGGAGCTGTTCCTCGGCCGCTTCCGCCTCGACCTGATCGACCCACCGCCGGCCGACAAGCAGACCACCGAAGGCCAGGAGTTCCTGGCGAAGCTCCACTCGTACATCAGCAGCGTCGACGGGCAGCAGATCGAACGCGACGCGCGCATCCCCGATGAGGTGCTCCGCGACCTGGGCTCGCTCGGCGCCTTCGGGATGAAGATCGACACCAGGTACGGCGGCCTGGGGCTGTCGAACCTCGACTACTGCCGCGCCCTCGCGCTGGTCGGGTCGGTCAACCCGTCGATCGGCGCGCTGCTGTCGGCGCACCAGTCGATCGGCGTGCCGCAGCCGCTGAAGCTGGTCGGCACCGATGAGCAGAAGTCCCGCTTCCTGCCCCGGCTCGCCGGCGGTGAGGTGTCCGCGTTCCTGCTGACCGAGCCCGAGGTCGGCTCCTACCCGGCGAACCTGCGCACCTCCGCCGTGCCGACCGGGGACGGCGACTACCTGCTCAACGGGGTCAAGCTGTGGGCCACCAACGGCACTCTCGCGACCCTGTTCGTGGTGATGGCGCTGGTACCCCGTTCCGAGGGGCACCGGGGCGGCATCACGGCGTTCGTGGTCGAGGGCGACGCGCCCGGGGTCACGATCGAGCGGCGCAACGCGTTCATGGGCCTGCGCGGCCTGGAGAACAGCGTGACGCGCTTCCACGACGTGCGGGTGTCCGCCGCCAACGTCATCGGTGGTGAGGGGCAGGGCCTGCGGATCGCGCTGAGCACCCTGAACACCGGCCGGCTGTCGCTGCCCGCCATGTGCGTCGGCGCCGGCAAGTGGTGCCTCAACGTCGCCCGTGAGTGGGCCGCCGAACGGGTCCAGATGGGCCGCCCGATCGGCTCGTACGAGGCGATCGCGAAGAAGATCGCGTTCATCGCCGGCTCCACGTACGGCATGGAGGCGATGCTGGAGCTGTCCTGCCGCCTCGCCGACGACGACCAGAACGACATCCGCATCGAGGCCGCGCTGGTCAAGCTGTACGCGAGCGAGCTGGCCTGGAAGGTCGCCGACGAGCTGGTCCAGATCCGCGGTGGCCGCGGCTACGAGACCGCCGACTCCCTGGCCGCCCGCGGCGAACGCCCCATCCCGGCCGAGCAGATCCTCCGCGACGTGCGGATCAACCGCATCTTCGAGGGCTCGACGGAGATCATGCACCTGGCGATCGCCCGCGAGGCCGTCGACGCCCACCTCTCCGTCGCCGGCGACATCATCGACCCCGACGCCGGCCTGGGCGCGAAGGCCAAGGCCGCGGGCCGGGCCGGCGGCTTCTACGCCAGGTGGCTGCCGACCCTGGTCGCCGGCAAGGGCCAGCTGCCGTCCGGCTACAGCGAGTTCGGCCTGCTCGCCCAGCACCTGCGCTATGTCGAGCGCGCTTCTCGCCGCCTGGCCCGCGAGACCTTCTACGGCATGGCCCGCTGGCAGGGCAAACTCGAACACAAGCAGGGCTTCCTGGGCCGCGTCGTGGACATCGGCGCCGAGCTGTTCGCGATGTCCGCGGCGTGCGTGAAGGCCCGCAGCGAGCGCGCGACCCGGCCCGAAGGGGTCGAGCTCGCCGACCTGTTCTGCCGCCAGGCCACCCTGCGCGCCGAGGCCCTCTTCCGCGAGCTGTGGGACAACGCCGACGCCATCGAGTCCGCCGCCGCGAAGCGGGTCATCGCGGGCCGCTACCTGTCCCTGGAGGAGGGGATCATCCCGCCCGCGGCCGCAGGCCCGTGGCTCGCGGACTGGGAGCCGGGCGCGTCGGCCGCGGAGGACGTCCGCCGCCGCTTCTGACCTCCACGCGTGGGGGCGTCCTGCGTGTGCGGGCTTCCCGCGTGTGCGGGCTTCCCGCGTGTGCGGGCTTCCCGCGTGTGCGGGCGTCCCACGTGTGCGGGCTTCCCACGTGTGCGGGCTTCCCGCGCGTGCGGCGGTCAGCCGGAGACCCGGCTGACCGCCCGTGTCTCGCGTGCGTGGGCGGGCCGCTTGCGATCAAGCCGCGCCGAGGCAGGCCGCCACCCATGCCCGTGCCTCGCGTGTGCGGCCGGGCTGCTTGCGATCAGCCCGCGCACGAGGCGGGCCGCCACGCCCGTGTCCCGCGCGCGGGCGGGCGGCTTGCGAGCGGGGCGTCGTCGCTCCACCTAGGCCCGGGCTCGGGGCGACCCGAGGCTGGCACCGAGCCGGGCGGCGCGTCGGCGTTCCGCTTCACCAACACGCTACTCCACCGCGCCTAATTGATCTCCAGGCGGGTAGCAGGGCGCTCACCGAGCGATGTCACCGCAGGTCGCAGGCCGAGGCTGCGGAGCTCCAGGGTGGCGAGGGCCTCGACCGCCTGCTTGTCGCCCCTGCGCCACAGGGCGGCGATCTCCGGGTCGATCCTCACCAGTTTGCCCAGCGGCTGGGTGGCCAGGGCGCGCAGGGCCAGCAGGTCGCGGCCGGCGGTGGCGTTGCGCAGCCGGGCCGCCGAGCCGGCCCGGCGGATCCAGCGGATCCGCAGCGGCAGCCACACCAGAACCAGCATCGCGACCGGCGCCGCGATCATCAGGACCGACAGGATCCAGGCCAGGTCGTTGACGATCTGCTGCTGCTGGTGGCCGGCGTCGGCGAGGGAGCGGGCGGCGTTCGCGGCGCTCGTGAAGGGGGCGGCGACCGAGTCGGGTACGCCGGGCACGCCGTTGATCTTGTCGCCGGCGCCCTTGAGGTTGTCGGCCAGCCCGGTCCCGGCGCTCTCGAGCTTCTGCCCGGGCACCGCCAGCTTCTGGATGAGGTCGAACAGCGTCATCCCCAGCCTGACCCAGACATAGACCCACGCGACCACGAACACGTCGGTGAGGAACTGCCGCAGGGCGGTGGGGGCACGGTCGGCATAGAGCTTCACCGTTCCAGCCTGACGGACAGGCGCTGTGACCGCACTGTGTGGCGGTCAGGAGCCGGTCGACTCCCGGGCGTGGGAGACGGCGTCGGCGACGATGTGGGCGATGTGGTCGTCGGTCAGCGCGTACGCGATCTCGCGGCCCCGGCGGGAGCCCCGCACCACGCCCGCGCCGCGCAGGACGCGCAGGTGCTGCGAGACGAGCGGCTGCGGCGCGCCGAGGGTGTCGACGAGCTCGTGGACGCAGCGGGGGCCGCCGGCGAGCTCGGTCACGATGCGGATGCGCAGCGGGGCGGCGAGGGCACGCAACAGCTCGCCGGCCGCCTCGTAACCCTCAATGCTCGACATGTGCGCAACGGTAACCGTTGTCAGTAACCACGGTCGAGCACCACCTCAGGTGTGGAGCGCTCCTCGGTGGCGTTTCCGGCTGTTGTACGACGGCGCGCCGCCCTCCAGGCCGCGGCCCCGACCGTCACGACGAAGAAGCCGGCGATGGCGAGCAGGACGACGGTGGCGCCGGGGCCGGTGTCGGCCTCGGTGGAGATCCAGATGCCGCCGCCGGAGACGGTCAGCCCGAGCAGCACCGCGACGAGCATCGTCGCCTTGAAGCCGCGGGTGATCTGCTGCGCGGTCGCCACCGGCACGACCATGAGGGCGCTGACCAGCAGGAGCCCGACGGCCCGCATGGCCACGGTGACGGTGACGGCGGTCGTGACGGCGAGGATGAGGTTGAGGGCGCGGACCGGCAGGCCGGACACCCGCGCGTACTCCTCGTCGTGGCAGACGGCGAAGAGCCACGGGCGGAGCAGGACGGCGACGGCGAGCACCGCGCAGCCCAGGACGAGCATCACCGACAGGTCCTGCCGGCTCGTCGTCAGCGGCGAGCCGAAGAGATACGTGACAAGGCTGCGACTGCCCTGCTCGTCGGACAGGTTGACCAGGACGACGCCGCCGGAGATGCCGCCGTAGAACAGCATGGCGAGGGCGACGTCGCCGGAGGTCTTGCCGCGCTCGCGGACGAGCTCGATGACGACGGCGCCGAGGGCCGCCGCGACGACCGCCATCAGCACCGGCGACTGGTGCAGCAGCAGCCCGAACCCGACGCCGGTGAGCGCCACGTGGCCGAGGCCGTCGCCGATCAGCGACAGCCGCCGCTGGACGAGGTAGATGCCGATGGCGGGCGCCGACGCACCCGTGATCAGCGCGCCGACGAGAGCGCGGATCATGAAGTCGTACGTGAACAGGCTCATGCGCTGCCCAGGAGGCCGGGCGCCTCGACGGCGGCGTGGGGGTGGACGTGGTCGTGGCCGGGTTCGGCGTGGTGGCCGGCGGGCTCCGGGGGTGCCCCGTCGTGGATGATCTCGCCGTGGTGCACGACGACCGCGCGGGTGATCAGCGGCCGCAGCGGGCCGAGCTCGTGCGCCACGAAGACGACGGTGCCGCCCTGATCGGCGAAGCGGTGCAGGCAGGCCGCGAACGCCTCCTGGCTGCCGGCGTCCACCCCGGCCGTCGGCTCGTCGAGGACCAGCAGCTCGGGGGTGCCGGCGAGGGCGCGGGCGATGAGCACCCGCTGCTGCTGCCCGCCGGACAGCACCGACACGGGCTCGCGGGCGCGGTCGGCGAGCCCGACCGCGGTGAGCGCCTCCTCGACCGCGCGCCGGTCGGCGCGGGACGGGAAGCGCAGGAACCCCCGCCGCGCGAGCCGTCCCTCCGCGACGACCTCACCGACCGTGGCCGGGACGCCGCTGCCGGCGCCGACGCGCTGCGGGACGTAGCCGAGTCGGTGCCAGGACCGGAACCGTTTGAGCGGGGTGCCGAAGAGGCGGATCTCGCCCTTCGCGAGGGGTACCAGACCCAGTGCCGACTTCACGAGGGTGGACTTGCCGGAGCCGTTGGCACCGAGGATCGCCACGACCTCGGCGGCGGCGACGCTCAGCGTCACCCCGTCGAGCACTGGTCGGCCGTCGTAGGCGACGACGGCCCGGTCCACCTCAAGTACCACGCTGCCGAGCGTGCCTGATAATGGGAATCGTTGTCAACTTCAGGTGAGCTTCACGACGGCCACGGCCACCACGAGCCCGAGGACCACCAGCCGCATCACCCGTGCGCGGGACGGGTGCAGGTGCCACGTCTGGGCGAGCAGCCACCCGGCGCCGGCGGCCAGGGCGAGCAGCACCGCGGCACCGAGCGCGCCCGGCAGGACCAGCCCCAGGAACGTGAGCGCGCCGACGCCGAGGAACGCCGCGGTCGGGCCGATCCGGCCCAGCCGGGACAGAACACGCTGGGTCATCTCGGGCAGCTCCTCAGGGTCCGAATGCGCGTCCGTATGCTCGCGTCATGCTGGTGGTGACAAGGTTCGTGCTGGACGGCGACGACGAAGGCTTCGTCGAGCGGGCCCACGCCGCGCTCGGTGCGCTCGCGGCCTGCCCAGGGTATCTCCGCGGACGCCTGGCCCGCGCGTTCGACGACCCGGCGCACTGGAGCATCGTCACGGAGTGGCAGTCGGTCGGCGCGTACCGGCGGGCATTGTCCAACTTCGACGTGAAGATGCACGCGACGCCGCTGCTCGCGCAGTCGCTCGACGAGCCGTCGGCGTTCGAGGAGCTCGCCGAGGTCGCCCCCGGCGGCGCGCTCACGGTCACCGCGAGCGACCGCGCGTAGGTGATGGGGTAGTTGGCTACTGTTGGGGGCATGATGCCCTCGCCGACCGAGGTGCCGGCGCCGCCACCCGGCCCCGGTGTGGTGACGCCGTTCGCGGCGCCGCCCCGTGACCGGGACCTGCGCGGCCTGTGGATCGGCCTCGGCGTGGGCGGGCTCGTGCTCGTCCTGTGCTGCGTCGGCGGCGTCCTCGGCGGCGGGTTCCTGCTCTCCGGCCTGGAGGGCGTCGCCCGCTCCCAGCTGACCAGCGTCGTCGACGACTACCTGGGCGCCGTCCAGGCGACCGAGTACGAGACCGCCCGCGGGCACCTGTGCCCCGAGCTGCAGCGCAGCCACAGCCTCGCCTGGTACGAGGAGCATTACAAGGGCTCCGAGGTCATCGCCTACGTCGTGCACGAGGACCGGGTCGACGTGAACCTCGTGCAGGTCCCTGCGACCGTCAAGCGCCGCGGGCTGCCCGAGACCCTGATGACCTTCACCATGGAGCAGCAGACGACGCGGTGGGTGATCTGCGGAGGGGTCGACTGATCCCGCCCCGTGGCCCTGCGGTTAATCTGGTGCGGCTCGCCCGGGCGTAACCGTACCGTCGACGTGGACGTTGACGGTTTACCCGTCTTGACCAACTTTCAGCATGCCTTGCCGACAGCCAGTCGCCGTGAGGCCGAGGAGGAACCATGGCCGCCGATCGCATCGATTCCGTCGTCAGCCTCGCGAAGCGCCGCGGCTTTGTCTTCCCGTCCAGTGAGATCTACGGGGGCACCCGGTCCGCCTGGGACTACGGCCCACTCGGTGTCGAGCTCAAGGACAACGTCCGCCGGCAGTGGTGGCGCACCATGGTCCAGCAGCGCGACGACATCGTCGGCCTGGACTCCGCCGTCATCCTGTCCCGCGACGTGTGGGTCGCCTCCGGCCACGTCGACGCGTTCGTCGACCCGCTGACCGAGTGCGCGTCGTGCCACAAGCGCTTCCGCGCCGACCACCTCGAAGAGGCGTTCGTCGAGAAGCACGGCGAGGGCAAGCCGTTCGTCCTCAGCGAGATCAACTGCCCGAACTGCGGCAACAAGGGCACCTTCAGTGAGCCGCGCATGTTCAACGGCCTGATGAAGACCTACCTGGGCGCCGTCGAGAACGACGAGGGCCTGCACTACCTGCGGCCCGAGACCGCCCAGGGCATCTTCATCAACTACAAGAACATCGAGGGCGCCGCGCGCAAGAAGCCGCCGTTCGGCATCGCGCAGGTCGGCAAGAGCTTCCGCAACGAGATCACCCCCGGCAACTTCATCTTCCGCACGCGCGAGTTCGAGCAGATGGAGATGGAGTACTTCGTCGAGCCGGGCAAGGACGAGGAGGCGCACGAGTACTGGCTCCAGGAGCGCTGGAACTGGTACATCGACCTCGGCCTCTCCGCCGACAACCTGCGCTTCTACGAGCACCCGAAGGAGAAGCTGTCGCACTACTCGAAGCGCACCGTCGACATCGAGTACCGCTTCCGCTTCGGTGGCCAGGAGTTCTCCGAGCTCGAAGGCATCGCCAACCGCACCGACTTCGACCTGACCACGCACTCCAAGCACTCCGGCGTCGACCTGTCCTACTTCGACCAGGAGAAGAAGGAGCGCTGGGTCCCCTACGTCATCGAGCCCGCCGCCGGCCTCACCCGGGCCGTCCTCGCGTTCCTGCTCGAGGCGTACGACGAGGACGAGGCGCCCAACACCAGCGGCAGCGTCGACAAGCGCACGGTCATGCGCTTCGACCGGCGGCTCGCCCCGGTCAAGGCGGCCGTGCTGCCGCTGTCGCGCAACGCGGACCTGTCGCCGAAGGCGCGCGACCTCGCCGCCCAGCTGCGGAAGCGCTGGACCGTGGACTTCGACGACGCGCAGGGCATCGGTCGCCGGTACCGGCGGCAGGACGAGATCGGCACGCCGTTCTGCCTGACCGTGGACTTCGAGACGCTCAACGACAACGCCGTCACCGTCCGCGACCGCGACACGATGACGCAGGAGCGGGTGTCGCTCGACCAGGTCGAGACCTACCTGATCGAGCGCCTGCCCGGCTGCTAGCGGTAGTTTGTTAGCTCAGGTGGTACAGGTACAGGGGTTGTCCACTTGCGACGGCGTCGAGGAGTGCCTGGAGCTCGGCGGGTGGGGGCCTGTTCGACCACGCCCGCCAACAGCGCCGCAACATGATCCAGGGAACGAGCCAGCCGCGGACCTCCCGGATGGTTCGGGGCCAGCACAGGGCTGCCGACGGCCTGCCGGGTGCGGGTCCCCCTCTCGAGCACCGGGATCAGGGGGTGGTGCTGCTGGCTGTGACGGTGCTCGATCTGCTAACCAGGCATCCCAGCAGAAGCAAAACGCGCAGTTGACCAGGGTCTGATGGCGACGGATGGCGGTGTCGGAACGGGCTTGGAAATCGGCCCACCCGAGTTCGTCCTTGACCTGCTTGTAGCCCTGCTCGATCCAGTGCCGGATCCCATAGATCCACACGATCTCCGCCAGGTCCGCGGGTGGATGAGGGCTGTCGACAGCCCGGGGGCCGCCGAGTCGAGGCAGATCGGTGGCCAGATACCAGGTGGCCTTCTCCGGCAGGGTGGCCGGGTCGGCGGTGGCCACGACCAGCCGGGTCGTCCCGTCCGGCCCCCACCAGCCCAGCCGCGCCTCGGCGGCCCACCACGTCTGGGTATGCCCGTCGCGGAACGTCCGGGGCGCCGGCGTCCAGTCGCCCGGCTCTTCGGGACTGTTCCAGGCCAGGTCGCGGGCAGCGTCGACGGGGGTGTACGCCTGGTCTGCGTAGGCCCATGTCCCCCGGTGCGGTTTGAGGGCCATGACGAATGGCAGTCCCGCCGCGCGGAGGTCGGCCCGGAAGCCGTCCTGGTCGCCGTAGGCACAGTCGGCGGCCACCGCGCGGAAGACCACGCCCGACTGACGGGCTTGCACGGCCAGGTCGGCAGCGATCTGCAGCTTGGTGCGGAAGTCTGGGTCGTGCTTGCCTTTCGGGAAGTGGTGCGCGGGGGTGTAGGGCACCGCATGCAGCGGGTAGTACAGCCGCTCGTCGGCCCACAGGGTGGTCACGGTGACGATCCCGCGGTCGGTCTTGCCATAGCGGCCCAGCCACTGGTTGCCCACATGCGCGGTGGCGGTACCGTCCTTGCGGTCACCGGAATCGTCGACGACCAGCACCCCACCGGCATGCGGCGCGGTGGCGGGATCAGCCAGCAGCAACTCCACCCGCCGGGCGTTGACCTGCTCATGGTCCCAGGTGGACTCCGACAGGAAGAACTGCAGCCGTTGTACCGCCGGATGCTGAGCCCCGATGACCGGCTCAGCCCCGGCCAGACAGGTCAACGTCTTGTTCCGGTCACGCGGCGCGAGCAGCCCGGTCAGGTACTCACGAAACCCCCGACGCTGGGCCAGCCTGCCGAACAGATCATCGAAGCGGGCAGCGTAGCCCTCCAACGAACCCGGCGCCGGTGGACACCGACGACGCACAGTCATCGCTCACACCTCAGCAAACCTACAAAAGTCCGAACACTTCACGGCTATTACTGCCCAGAAGCCGCAGGCAACAAACTACCGCTAGAGACCATTCGGGGTCAGGGTTTGGGTTGCTCCTTCTTTGTGGGTGATCGCTTTGGCCTGTGGCGGCGGTGTGCTGGGGGTATGCGGTACGGCGATGGCGGTGGTCTGAACTCGGCTGCGCGGGAGCGGCGGGAGTTGGTGCGTCGTCGGGCCGGGGAGCTGTTCGCGGAGGGTGTCACGGCGTTGGGTGTGGCTGCCGTGTTGGAGGTCTCGGCGAACAGCGCGTACCGGTGGCGGCGGGCGTGGGCGGCCGGTGGGGTCGAGGCGCTGGCGTCGAAGGGCCCGCCGGGGCCGGACCCGGTGCTGTCCGAGGCGCAGCTGGTCCGGTTACGGCAACAGCTGGAGCTGGGGCCGGCCGCTGCCGGGTACGGCGAGGATCAGCGGTGGACTTTGCAGCGGATCGCGGCGTTGATCGCCACGATGTTCCATCAGCGGGTCAGCATCGCCACGGCGTGGCAGGTGATGCGTCGCCTGGGCTACACCGCCCAGCTGCCGGTGCATCGTGCTGTGGAGCGTGACGAGCAGGCCATCACGCATTGGCGGCGGCGCCGGTGGCCGGCGCTAAAAGGGTCGCGCGGCGGCTGAGCGCCTGGATCTGTTTCGCCGACGAGTGCGGTCAGACGTTGCGGGCGAGGAAGGCCACGACCTGGGCACCGCGCGGGGGCACGCCGGTGGTGTCGGTGACCGCCGCCGGCAACGTCCGGGTCTCGGTGGCGGGTCTGGTCTGCTACCGGCCCGGTGACCGCTCGCGGCTGATCTACCGCACCATGCTGCACCGGGGCCGCAAAGGTGAACCGAAAGGCTTCCGGGAGAACGACCTCGCCCGGATGCTCGACGCCGCTCACCAGCAGCTTCACGGACCGATCATCCTGATCTGGGACGGCCTCAACACCCACAGATCCGCCCGGATGCGCACGCTGATCGCCGCCCGGCCATGGCTGCGCGCCTACCGGCTACCGGGCTACGCCCCCGAGCTCAACCCGACCGAGATGGGGTTGTCTCAGTGCGAGTGTTGTAGGTCTCGCTATGCATCAGGGCTGGCCTCCTCGTTCGTCTGGCGTGTGGGTTGGGTTGACTGGGTTGGCTCGGTCGAGCCAGTGGCGGCGGTTGTGATAGCCGGCGGGGAGTTGGTGCAGTGTCCGGAGCCGTTGCACCTCGGCCTGGTCGGCGGTGATGACCCACCGGTAGGGCGGGCGGGTGTCCTGCCGGCCGTTGATCCAGCCCCGTCGTAGCCAGGTGAACAGGGTGGCCATCGGCATACCGATCTCGGCGGCGAGGGTGGACAGCCACCACTGGTCGCCGGCGAGTTCGCCGTGGTCGGTGCGCCGGTCGGTGTCGAGGCCGGGGCGGATGCCGAGACGGCGGATCAGGTGCTGGATCTCGCCTGGGTTGAAGCGTTCGCCGCCGTGGGGCGGGCGCAGCCCATCCGCGGCCAGAGCCGCCGAGATCGCGGCGCTGGTCAGCCCCTGACCGGCCAGGTCTCGGATCCGGTCGACCAGCCGCGGGTAGTAGGACAGCTGATCGATGTGGGCGACCGGCCGGGTCAGGTCGGCGTCGGTGTGCGCGCCGCCGGCCCAGACCACGGTGACGTGGACCCGCTCGCTGGCCCCCTCAGCGGTGACCCGGACGCCGTCGATGATGGTGCGCAGCAGCGTTTTGCGGTCGGTGTGGGTGGTGGTTGACGCGTCCCACAGTGCCGGGATGTCGGTGGCCAGGGCGCGGATCTGGGTGAGTTCGGTGGCCGTCAACCGGGCGGGGCGGGCCTGCTGGTGCCGCTCGTATTCGTCGGCCAGTCGTGCGTGCGCGGCCAGGGTGTCTTCCCAGTCGCGTTCCAGTTGCCGCACGACGAGGCGGTTTTCCGGCTCGGCCAGTTGGTAGCAGCGCCGCGCCCGGTCGCAGGCGGTCGCCGCGCGTTCCAGGCGCTGCCGCCAGATCCGGTCGACCTCGGTGCGGTGCGCCTCGATCTGCGTCGCCGCGGTCACCGACAGCTCCAACGCGGCCGGGGCCAACGCCGACAACGCCTGGGCAACGACGTAGTCGTCGAGGAAGGCACCGGCCATCTGCTGGCACAGCGGCTCGCCGTAGGTGTGGCGGCGGTGGGTGCAGGCGTAGCGGTGGATGCCGCCGTGCTGGTTGGCTTCGTAGATGGTCTGCATCCGCCGCCCGCAGATACCGCAGATCACCAGCCCGGCCAGCAGACCAGGCCCGTCGCGGGGCGCCCCGACCGCGTCGGCGGTGGCCCGGTTGGCGGCCAGCCGGGCCAGGTTCCGCTCGTACTGCTCGACGCTGATGTAGGCCGGCAGCGCGTCCTCGATGCGCACCAGCCACTGCTCGGCGTCGAGCCGGCGCACCCGGACCGCCTCGCCGCTGCGGTACCGCCGTCCCGGATCGGTGCGGCTGCGCCCGTAGGCGTAGATCCCGGCATAGGCCGGGTTGCGCAGCATGTTGCTCAACCCCTGCTGGTGCGGCGGCCGCCAGACCAGCCCGCCCTGGTCCGGGCCACTGCGCTGCCGCATCCCGATCTGCACCTGGTGCTCGACCAGGAACCGCAGCACCGCATGCACCGTGCCCAACCGCTCAAACAGCGCGAACACCAGGCGGATCACGGCCTGCACCTGCTCATCGGGGTCGAAAGCGACCTCACCACCGGCCCGACGGACATACCCGGCCGGCAGCGGGACCGCCAACGCGCCCCGGCTGGCCTTGGCCAGCCGACCCGACGCCATCCGCTGCTTGATCAGATGCAGCTCGACCTGCGTCATCGTGCCCTTCAACCCGAGCAAGAGCCGATCGTTGTACCAATTCGGATCGTAGACGCCATCACCGTCGGCCAGCAGCGCCCCAGCCAGGCAACACAACTCGATCAACTGATACCAGTCCTGCCCAGCCCGGGCCAGCCGGGACATGTCCAGACCCAGCACCAGGCCGACATGCCCCATGGTGATCTCCGCGACCAGCCGGGCGAACCCCGGCCGCGCCGCCGCGTTGGCCGCCGACCGCCCCAGATCCTCGTCGATCACCAGCACCCGCGAGGCCGGCCACCCCAACGCCGTCGCCCGCTCGACCAGGCCGTACTGCAACCGCGTCGACTCGCCGTGGTCGAGCACCTGCTGCCGGGAAGACTGCCGGACATACACCACCGCCAGCCGATCGTGGTGCCGACCCTCGATCTTCTCCTGGCCACATTCACGCAGCGGCATCATGATCACCGCCGTTCCCGCTGACCACCGGGCCAGGCGCAGCCGCCGCTCGCTCCAGCAGCATGCTCAGGGTCCGCAGCGCATCCCGCCGGTTCCTCTGCGGCAACCACCCCCACAGCCCCGCCGCCGGGATCCCCGTCAACGTGCGGATCTGGGGAGGGTATCCATGCGTGCGCCGTCCATGACACGCCGCCTTCGTCCAGGTCGCGCGCCCGCAGCCGCTCGACCAACCTGGCCAGCCGAAGCAGGCCCTCACTACCGATGATCGGCGTGCTCACACCCACTTGTCCAACGATCCTCGCACTGTGACAAGCCGACTGAGAAGGTCTGGTCGGCACTGAAACGCAGCCTGGCCAACCTCGCCACCCGGACCGCCACCGCCCTGGAACACACCGTCAAGAACCGCCTCAAACGCATGCAATACCGCCACGGCCTCTTCGACAGCTACCTCACCGCCACCGGCCTATCCCCACCCAAACCCTGACCCCGAAAGGTCTCTAGCGCTTATTGGAAGTCGGTTCCGCCCGGTCGGCCGTTACAGGTCGGCGACGAGCCCGGCGAGGGTCGCGAGCGCGATCTCCGGCGGCGTCCTCGAGCCGATGTTCAGGCCGATCGGGCGGTGCACCCTGGCGATCTCGTCGTCGGGGACGCCGAGGCCACGCAGGGCTTCGACGTGTGGTCCGGGGTGCCTCGGGTTGCCCATCACGCCGATCCAGCGGGCCGGCGAGGCGAGGGCGTCGCGCAGTACGGCACCCAGCTCCGGCCGATCGTGATCGGTGACCACGACGTCGGTGTCGGCGTCGACGACCACGCGCTCGAGGTCGGGATCGGCCAGGGCGACCCGGAAGCCGAGCGTCGTCGCGAAGTCCAGCAGGTGCGCGGCGACCGGGGTGTCGAACACCGCCACCAGTGCCCGTGTTGTGTTCATGCGGTTCGCCGAACTGTCATACCTGGACGGTAGCCTCCAGGCGTGACGATGACACAGGAGCCATCTTCTCCGGCCGCCGCCGCTCGACCGCGGCGGCGGAGGATCGGTTCGGTCGAGGTCCTCGCCGCGCTGCTCGTGCTGGTCGTCCTGTTCCGCGACCCGCTCACCGAGTCGCTGTCGGCGCCGGCGCTGCAGACCTGGCTGACGGTGTTCGTGTCGGTCATGACCCAGGCGATCCCGTTCCTCGTCTTCGGGGTCGTGCTGTCGGGTGTCATCGCCGTCTTCGTGCCGCCGTCGTTCTTCGCGAAGGCGCTGCCGAAGCACCCTGCCCTGGCCGTGCCGACCGCGAGCGTCGCCGGCGTCGTCCTGCCCGGCTGTGAGTGCGCGTCCGTGCCGGTCGCCGGCGCCCTGGTCCGCCGCGGCGTGACCCCGGCGGCCGCGTTCGCGTTCCTGCTCGCCTCGCCCGCGGTCAACCCGATCGTGCTCGTCTCGACCGCCGTCGCGTTCCCGGGCCAGCCGCGGGTCGTCGTCGCCCGCGCCCTCGCCAGCCTCGTCGTGGCGTGCCTGATGGGCTGGCTGTGGCAGGCGTTCGGCAAGGGCAGCTGGCTGCGCATGCCCTCCCGGGCGCACCTCGACGGGATGCGGAAGTGGCCGGCGTTCTGGGCCAGCGTCCGCCACGACGTCCTGCACGCCGGGGGCTTCCTGGTCATCGGCGCCGCCGCGGCCGCCGTCATCGCCGTCGCCGTGCCCAAGTCGTGGCTCGCCGGCCTCGCCGCCGACCCGTTCGTCGCGATCCTGGTGCTCGGCCTGCTCGCCGTCCTGCTGTCGATCTGCTCGGAGGCCGACGCCTTCGTCGCCGCCTCGCTGACCCAGTTCTCGCTGACGGCCCGCCTCGCCTTCATGGTCGTCGGCCCGATGATCGACCTGAAGCTGTTCGCTATGCAGGCCGGCATCTTCGGCCGCGGCTTCGCCATCCGCTTCGCCCCGGCCACGTTCGTCCTCGCGGTTGCCGTGTCCGCCCTGGTCGGGACAGTCCTGCTATGACCACGCCGTTGAGGGTCGCTGTGGTAGGTGCGGGTGGGGTCGGCGTGATGGCCGCGGCGGGAGGGTGGGCGGTCGGCGGTGGGCGGGTCGTGGGGCGGTCCTTGGGAGCGGTCATGAATGCGGAGAGAATGTCGGCGACGGGCGGGACGGTGCTGGTGTGAACAGGCAGGCGCAGGCGGTCATTCTGCTGCTCGTCGGTGGTGCGGTGCTGCGGGCCAGCCTCACCGACCAGTACCTGAACTATGTGAAGCCGGGGTTGCAGCCGTACCTGATCCTGTCGGGGGCGATCCTGGTGCTCGCCGGGCTCTTCTCGCTCTGGTACGAGCTGCGCCCCTCCAGGCTCGCCGTCGCTGAGAGCGCTGCCGGCGCGTCGGGGGGTTCCGCCGGTGTTCCGGAGGGCGCGGCCGGCGTCTCGGCGCACGACGGACACGGGCACGAGCACGAGCAGGATGACGACGGGCACGGGCATGGCAGCGGTGGGCCGAAGGTCGCGTGGCTGCTGCTGCTTCCGGTGTTCGGGCTGCTGCTGGTCGCGCCGCCCGCGCTCGGATCGTATGCGGCCGGTCGGTCGGGGGCGGCGCTGGTCGCGAAGTCCGACTTCGCGCCGCTGCCGGCCGGTGACCCGGTCAAGCTGACCATGCTCGACTATGCGTCCAGGGCCGTGTTCGACCGGGGTACGTCGCTGGGTGACCGGCGGGTCGAGCTGACCGGCTTCGCGATGCGTGGCCCCGGCGGCACCTGGCTCCTGGCCCGGATGATGGTCAGCTGCTGCGCCGCCGACGCCCGTCCCGTCAAGGTCGCCCTGGCGGGCCAGTTGCCCGACGGGCTGCGCGAGGAGCAGTGGCTGCGGCTCACCGGCACGTACACCGACCGCCAGCTGAAGGACACCGTCAACGGCGAGACCATTCCGTTCATCGAGGTGTCGGGTTCGACCGCGATCCAGGCGCCCGCCGAGCAGTACGAGTCCTGACCGAGCCGACGTTCAGAGAAGAGGCATCCGGAGATGGAAGCGAAACGGCCGGCGTTGCTGGTGCTCGTGCGGCATGCCGAATCGGCGCGTAACCAGGCGAAGAAGGGCAGCGTCTACTTCGCCGACGACGCGGCGCGGCAGGTGGTGCGGGGCGTGCCGGATCACCTGATCGAGCTGACGGCCGACGGGCGCAAGCAGGCGGAGCAGACGGGGCACGCGATCCGGGAGCGGTTCGGGGTGTTCGACTACGTGTACACCAGCGGGTATGCGCGGACGGTGCAGACCGCTGAGGGCCTGCTCGCGGCGTATCCGGCGGCGGAGCTGGAGCGGATGCGGGTCCGGACCAACATCTTCGTGCGGGAGCGGGATCCGGGCTTCGCCTACGACATGACGACGGCGGAGGCGGAAGCGGCGTTCCCGTGGCTGAACGAGTACTGGCAGACGTTCGGCGGGTTCATGGCGCGGCCGCCGGGCGGGGAGAGCCTCGCGGACGTGACGGGTCGGGTGCACACGTTCCTGGACACGCTGTTCCGCGACCGGGCGGGGCAGAAGGTCATGGTGGTCACGCACGGCGGGACGCTGCGGTGCTTCCGGTTCCTGCTGGAGCGGTGGGGCTACCAGGAGGCGCAGCGCTGGCCGGAGGGTCAGACGCCGGCGAACTGCGGCGTCACGACCTACCGGGTGGCGGAGTCCGGCGACCGGCTGGAGCTGGAGGACTACAACCGGGTCTACTGGACGGTCGGCTCCGCCACCGACGGGATGTGAGGCCCCCCCAGTGCCGATCACGCCGGTGTACCGTGTGCGCGTCGATGGGGGAAAGATGCGAATCAGCTTCACGGTCGAGCCGGAGCCGGGTCGGGCGCGTCGAGCCATCAGGGCCACCATGGGCGGCAAACTGCTGCGCCTGTACGTCCTGGGGGCGGTCCTCGCCGCTGTCGGGATCGTCATGTTCGCCAATGACGTCGCGTCGGGTGCCGCGCCGGCCGCGATCGGCGCCGGGGTGTTCTGCTTCCCGTGGCTCGTCTCGCGCGCCGCAGCGCAGGCGAAGACCGGTCTGCTCGGCGAGACGGTGACGTACGACCTGACCGACGTCGACGTGCAGGCGCACACCAAGAGCCTCAACGTCGGGTACACCTGGGAGTCGGTCCAGGCGGTCAAGGAGACACCCGAGTTCTGGATCCTGACCGTTGCCAAGATCAACCCGTTGGTCCTGCCATGGACGGAGCTGCCCCCGGCCGCCGCCGCCGAGGCCAGGGAGTTCCTGGTGGCCCGCGGCCTCCTCGCCGCCCGTCACACCCCAACCTCGTAACACGGCCGTCCGCCCGTCGGCACTGACCGACCGGCGGGGCAACGTCAGGGGAGGCGGTCGGCCAGGGCGAGGAAGTGGTCGGCGGCGTCGTCGTAGGTGGTGAGGCGCCAGCCGGACAGGGTGGCCGTCGCGGCCAAGGGGGCTTCGGCGAGGGGGTCGTCAGGGCGGAGGACGCGGCCGTGGCGGGCGGCGAGGGCTGCGCGGCCCGTTGGGTGGAAGAGCACGAGGCGGCCGCCGGGCCTGGTGACCCGGGCGAGTTCGCGCAGGCCGTCGACGGGGTCCGGCAGGTGCATGACGAGACCCGCGGCGAACACGGCGTCGATGCTTCCGTCGGCGAACGGCAGCCTGCTGGCGTCGGCGAGGACCAGTCCGGTGTTGCCCTTCTCCTGGGCCTTGGCGAGCATCTGCGGCGTGTGGTCGAGGCCGATGACCGTGCCGGACGGGCCGACCGCGGTGCGCAGGGCGGGCAGGGCACGGCCGGTGCCGCAGCCGGCGTCGACGACGACCCCGCCCGGTGGCAGGCCGGCGGCCTCGACGGCTGCGGCGTACGCGGGCAGGTCGTCGCCGAACTTCGCGTCCCACGTGCCGGCGCGTACGCCGAAGAACGCGCGGGACTCCACGAGGTGCCAGCGGCGCCGGTCGAGCAGCCGCGGGTCGACGTGCCGGATCACGGGCCACGCGGGGTCGTGCAGGTCGACGACGACGTCCGCCGTGTCGCCCCGCGCCCCGTCGGCGGCGTGCTCGCGCCGCGAGGTGCGCAACCAGACCACCACGTCCCACCCGTCCGGCGCCCCCGCCCGAGCCTCAGCCCCATCGGCGACGAGCACCTCGCCGACGGCGCCCGCAGAGCCAGCGGCGGCCGGTGAACCGGTGGCGGTCGATGAGCGGGTGGTGGGGCGGCCGGCGGCGCGGAGGGCGGCGGCGAGGCGGTCGGCCGCCGGGCCGATCGTGGCGTCCGTGCCGTCGACGACCACTGTCGCGCGGCCGGCGGGGACGGACTCCACGAGGAGGGTCATGACCTCGTCCCAGCGGTCCTGTGTCATCGGTCCATCATGCAGAGGGGCGGGCGGGGCCTGACATCATGGGGCGGTGCGGAAGGTACTGATCATCGGAATCGGCGCGGGCGACCCGGAGCACGTGACCGTGCAGGCAATCAACGCCATGAACGCGGTCGATGTGTTCTTCGTGCTGGACAAGGGGGACACGACCGCCGACCTGACCGAGGCGCGGCGGGAGATCTGCGACCGGTTCGCGACGGAGCGGGAGTTCCGGACGGTGGTCATCGCCGATCCGCCCAGGGACAGGACCGCGGCCGACTACGAGGGGGCGGTGCGGGACTGGCGGGACGAGCGGGCCAGGCTGATCGAGGAGGCGCTGCTCGCCGAGCTCGGTGAGGACGGGGTCGGCGGGATCCTCGCCTGGGGCGACCCGGCGCTGTACGACGGCACGATCCGCATCCTGGACACGATCGCCGCGCGGGGCAATGTGGCGGTCGGCTACGACGTCATCCCGGGCATCACCAGCGTGCAGGCGCTCACCGCCCGGCACAGGATCATGCTGAACCGGGTCGCCGGGGCGGTCCACATCACCACCGGGCGGCGGCTCGGCGCGGGCTGGCCGGAGGGCTGCGACGACGTCGTCGTCATGCTGGATGCGGACCTCGCCTGCCGGGCGTACCGGGACGAGGACGTCGACATCTACTGGGGCGCGTACCTCGGCACGCCGGACGAGCTGCTCGTCGCCGGGCGGCTCGGGAAGGTGATCGACGAGATCGAGACGGTCCGGCGGGAGGCCCGCGCCCGCAAGGGCTGGATCATGGACACGTACCTGCTACGACGGGTCTAGGCGGCCCGGTCCCCGAAAGAGGCGGCCCGGTCCCCGCAAGAGACGGCCCGGTCCCAGGAAGGGGCGGCCCGGTCGAGGCGGGAGGCGGGGCCAGGCACCAGGCGCAGCGGCGCGGGAGCGGGAGCGGGCGGCGGCGGGACCTCGTCGAGCGCGGGCGGGCGCCCCCAGCGGCGTGGCGGGCGCTGCCGGTCCGACGGCGGGCCGGCCGGGTCGAGCGCGGGCCGGGACAGGGCGAGCACGATGGCGTAGCCGGCGAGGACGAACCCGTGGCTCACCAGCCGCGCCGTCTCGACCGCCCCGGCGAGCAGGTCGTTGGCCGACAGCAGCGCGAGCAGGGCCACGAACGCCGTCAGCATCGGCAGCGCCCCCGCCGGGGTGGCCCGCCGGGTCGCGATCCAGGCGAAGCCGGCGCCGATCGCCACGTTCCAGGCCGCCGACTCGTGGAACACGTGGCCGGCCTGGTGCGCGTGCGTGGTCGCGGCGTTCGCGGCCTGGGCGATGCCGAGCAGGAACTGCGCCGCGCCGAAGGCACCGAGCAGCACCCGCAGCGCGTACACCAGACGCGACCGTTTGAAGAAGGACCGTCCGCGAAAGGACGGCAGGACGAAGGACCGTGCCCCGGAAGGCTGGTCGGAGAAGCCCGCCAGCAGTCGCTCCGCCGGGATCGGTGCGGCGTGCAAGGGCTGGAGCCGGACCAGCCGCGTCGCCGCGACCGCGTCCCGCTGAAACTGCCGGCACCCGCCGCAGTGCGACAGGTGCGCGTCGACCAGCGCCGGCGCGACCGGCTCTTCCTCACCGTCCATCCGTGCGGACAGCGCTTCCCGGAACCGCATGCACTCCACGGACGGGTAGTCGCCGCCGGCGTCCGGAAAGTTCCCGGCGCCGGCGGCGACCGTGGGTGCCACCAGGATCAGTGCACGATCCACTTCCGGGCGTCGGCGCCGGTGACGGCCGGGACGGTGTTGGCGTCGAACCCGCTGGCGGCGTAGACGACCGGGGCGGCCGTGCCGGCCGGGGTGCCGGTCGCGGTGTCGCCGGTGTAGAGCGCCAGCGGCGACTTCGGCGACGGCAAGTCCTTCCGCTGGCAGAACGCGCTCCCGCAGTGGCTGGGCGGACCGTTCACGTGATCTGAGAAAGTCGGGAACCGTCTCTCGGCTGTCGGGCAAGTACCAGATGTACTGACCGACAGCCGAGAGGCCTGATGTCCGATGACCAGACCAACCGAGACGGCGGTGGCCACCGAACCGGTGGGCGACGCCGTGATCATCGCGCGGTCCAAGGATGAGCCCGAGCTCTTCGCACAGATCTTCCGCCGGCACGCGCCGGTGATCCAGCGGTACGTGACCCGCCGCCTCGGCCCGTCCGTCGCCGAGGACGTCTGCGCCGACGTGTTCCTCGCGGCGTTCCGGCAGCGGCACCGCTACGCCGCGGACCGGCTCGACGCCCGGCCGTGGCTGTTCGGCATCGCCACCAACCTGGTGGGCCGGCACCGGCGCGCCGAGATCCGGGCGCTCAAGGCCCTCGAACGCACCGGCGTCGACCCGGTGACGGAGGCGTTCGAGGTGTCCAGCGACGCGCGGCTGGGTGCGGGGGCCGTCGACCGGCGGCTCGCCGCGGCGCTGGCGGCGCTGCGTCCGGTGTACCGCGACGTGCTGCTGCTGGTCGCGTGGGGCGACCTCACGTACGAGGAGATCGCGGTCGCGCTCGGCGTGCCCGTGGGAACGGTGCGGTCCCGGGTGAACCGGGCTCGAAGCAGGATGCGCGCGGCACTCGGCGGGGCGGACCCGACATCCATTCAGGAGGACCTGTGAACGACCTGCAACCACTGCGCGACTTCCGCAGCGAGGTGCCCGAGATGGCCGACGTGACGCGTGCCGAGCGGGCGTTCGTGACGGCGATGCGCGCGTCGGCGCCGCGGCCCCGGTCGCACCGGCCGCTCATCTTCGCCGCCGGGCTCGCCACCGCGGCGGCCGCCGTCGCCGTGGCCGTCATGATGACCTCGGCCCCCACGCCCACGCCGCGGGTGGCCGGTGGGTCGCCGCCGGCCGCCGGCTCGTCCGCCCCGCCGGCCGTGAAGATCAAGCCCGTCTCGGTCGCGGAGCTGCTCGACCTGGCGGCCGCGGCGCCCGGCGCGATCAACCCGGGACCGGGGCAGTTCGTCGTCACCGAGTCGCTGATGTCCGACATGGCGGAGCTCGGCGAGGGCGGGCGCTTCCTGTACGCGATGAAGGTCACGACCTGGGTCGCGTCCGACAACTCGAAGCCGGGCGTGTCCAGGACCGAGCAGCTGGAGCCCCGCCCGTACCCGGGGCAGCCGCTCCCGGCGGACCTTCCCAAGGCCGGCAGCGTCGACGTGCGCGTCCTGTGCCCCGTGAAGGGCGACGTGACCCGGCGGGACTACGCGTACTACGGCACCCTGCCCACCGACGCCCAGGGCATGCTGAAGGTCTTCGCCCGGTTCCCCGGCGGCGGCGCCGACAAGAACCACTACCTGTGGAAGGCCGGCATCGAGCTGGCCGCGGCCCCGATGCCCGCGGCGCAGCACGCGGCGGTGTTCCAGGCGCTGAAGCTCATCCCCGGCGCCACGCTCGTCGGCGACGCGCAGGACACCGCGGGCCGCACCGGCACCGCCGTCGGCCGCGTCGGCCCCGACGGGTGGCGCCGTGACCTGATCTTCGACCCGGTCACGTTCGCGTTCCTCGGCTCGCGGACCGTCAACGAGACCGGCGCCCAGGTCGGCGGCACCGCGCAGCTGTCCGTGACCGTGGCCGACACGGCGCCGGCCGCGCAGCCGGGGCCGAAGCAGGAGGGCTGCTAGAAGTTGCACGGGGGCGGGCACTGGTGCGGCACGTATCGACTAATCTCGGCAGCATCGACGCTTCGACGTCGCTCACGGTGAGGGGTCGGTCGTGACCGGACAGGACCGGATCGACACGACGGTGCCGCACCCTGCCCGCCGCTACAACTACTGGCTCGGCGGCAAGGACCACTTCGCCGCCGACCGCGCCTCCGGCGACGAGATCGCCGCCGCGTTCCCGACCGTGCGCACCGCCGTCCTGGCCAACCGGGCGTTCCTGCGCGGCGCCGTGCGGTTCCTGGCGCAGGAGGCCGGTGTCCGGCAGTTCCTCGACATCGGCACCGGCCTGCCCGTCCCGGACAACACGCACGAGCTCGCGCAGCGCGCCGACCCCGCGTCCCGCGTCGTCTACGTCGACAACGACCCGATCGTGCTGACCCACGCGAGGGCGCTGCTCACCGGTACACCCGAGGGAAGGACCGCCTACCTGGAGGCGGACCTGCGCGATCCCGCCGCGATCCTGGCCCACCCGGACCTGCGCGCCACCCTCGACCTGGACCAGCCGGTCGGCCTGCTCCTCGTGGCGATCCTGCATTTCATCCACACCGACGCCGAGGCGCTGCCGATCGTGCGGACCCTGCTGTCGGCGCTGCCCTCCGGCAGCTACCTGGTCGCCACCAACGCGACCGTGGACTTCGCCGACGAGGCGGGCGCGGCCGCCTACCGGGCGATGTTCGCCGCGGGACGCACCGACGGCTACGCCCGCACCGCGGCGGAGTTCGGCGCCTTCTTCGAGGGGCTCGACCTCGTGCCGCCGGGGATCGTCGCGGTCAGCGACTGGCGCGACGCCTACCCCGACGCCACCCCCGCGGACGTCGCCATGTACGCGGCGGTGGGCCGCAAGCCGTGACCACCGCCGACCTGACTCTGGGGTTCTCCGGCTGAGCCTGGTCAGACTCCGGCGCCGGCAACGGCGACGGCGTCGCGGACGGCGGTGGGCGGGCGGCCGAGGATCGCCTCGACGTCGTGGGTCAGCCGGTCGTACCGGCCTTCGCGGTGCAGCTTCGCCATGGTGACCAGGTGGTCGCGCAGGTGCTCCGGCAGCCCGAGCGGCGCCAGCGTCTCGTCGATCCACTGCCGCATCGGCACGTCGACGTAGGTGACCGGCCGCCCCACCGCCGCCGCGATCTCCGCCGCCATCGCGGTCATGTCCTGCGACCGCGGCCCCGTCAGCTCGTACACCTTCCCCACGTGCGGCCCGGGCTCGCCCAGGACCGCGGCGACGACCCCCGCGACGTCACGCGCCGCGACCGGCGAGGTCCGCGCCTGCCCGAACGGCAGCCGCAACTCCCCACCGGTGACCCTGAAGAGCGGGTTCTCGAGGAACACGGTCGGCCGCACCTGCACGACCGGCAGCCCGGACCAGTCCAGCACCCGCTCACCCAGCAGGTGCATCCGCTGTTGCGCCGATTCCGCGGTACTGGTGAGCGTCATCTCCGACACCGTCATCTGCGACATGTTGACCAGCACCGCGAGCCGCCCCACCTCCCGCGCCGCGGCCGCGACGGTGACGGTCGCCTGCAGGTACCCCGCCGACACGCCCATCCCGAAGTACACCCGCCCACAGCCGTCGAGCGCCCGCACGACGTCACCCGCGTCGGTGAGGTCCCCGGCCACGACCTCGGCCCCGGTCGCCCGCAGCGCCTCGGCCCGCCCGTCCTCCCGGTGCACCATCGCCCTGACCGGCACACCACGCTCCCGCAGCAGCTCCACAACCGTCCGCCCGACGGACCCGACCCCACCCGCCGCCCCGGTGACCAGCACCGTGTCCCGCGCCATGCCCCCATGCTCGGCCCATCCACGCCCGCCCACCGCCACCCCCGGCGAATGGTCCGTCAGCCGCCGGAGTCGTCGAGTTCGACGACTACCGGGAAGCCCTCAGGTGCCAGGTGACGTGCTTGCGGAAGTCCGTCACGCCCTCCTTCTCCTCGCTCCACCACTCGACCAGCAGGGTGGCGTGGCGGTGCATGAGGGTGGCGACCTCGTCCTGGGTGGGGAGCTGCCGGTCGGAGCGGCCGGCGAAGACGGCGAAGAGGCAGGGTCGGGCGAGGCGGCCACGGCCGATGACCACGCCGTCGCACCCGGTGGAGGACATCATGTGCAGGGCGTCTTCGGCTTCCCGGATGTCGCCGTTGCCGAGGACCGGGAAGCCGAGGGCCTGCTTCAACGAAGCGATCGCGTCCCACGAAGCCTCGCCTGAGTAGCGCTGCGCTGCGGTACGGGCGTGCAGGGCGACCCAGGCGTCCTGGGCGATGTGGCCCGCTTCGAGCATCGTGATGTGGTCGTCGTCGATGCCGAGGCGCATCTTTGATGGTGACCGGCAGGCCCTGGGCGCCCTCGACGGCGGACGTGACGATATCGCGGAAGAAGCGCCGCTTCCAGGCAGGGCTGAGCCGCCCCCGCGGCGGGTGACCTTGGGGACGGAACAGCCGAACTTTGCGATCTGGCGGACAGCTCCGCATGGCCGGGTCCACTTTTGCGCTGGTCGGGACATGTTTGACCCAGGTATGCTGCGATTGGTATCAGGACACACGCATGTATATCAGGAGGTTGTCATGGCTCGTACCGTCATTGATCTCGACGAAGCGACGCTGGCGTTCGCGCAGCGCCAGCTCGGCACCAAGACCAAGCGCGAGACGATCAACCGAGCGCTCGCGATCGCGGCCGGAACCAGTGCGGACGACCGTGCCCGAGGGCTCGCGTGGCTCCAGGACAACGCGGAACTGATCCTCGACTTCGACGTGCTGGAAGACGGCGAGCGGGCTGGACGATGACCTATCTGGCAGACACCTCAGCTGCGTGGCGCCTGCTGAGGAAACAGATCCCAGATCCATGGCCCCGTTATGTGGCCCAAGGTGTCGTCGCGCTCTGCCCGCCAGTGGAGGCTGAGCTCATGGTCTCGGTGCGTGCTGACCGGGACTATGAGCCGTTCTTCGCCGTGCTGCGCCGAACGTTCGGCTGGTGCCCGACGCTCGACGACCCTTGGCGTCATGTCCTTGCTGTTCAGCGTGATCTCATCAAGATCGGCCATCACCGCGGACCTTCGCCGATGGACATCGTCATCGCGCTGACAGCGCAGGAGCAGCGTCTGACGCTGCTGCACGTCGACGCCGACTTCGACTCGATCGCCAAGGTCCGACCGGGTATTGCGATGATCCGTATCGACCAATCCTGATCGTTGAGCCATTCATCGTGACGGTGCAGGTCATGGGTGGGGGATGGATTCCGCTGTCCACCCGGACCCTGAATCACCTTGCCGGCCTCATCTGCCGGTAACGTGACCAGCGCCGATCCCGCCGGCATCGCCTCGAACCCGGCCGTGAACCCCTGCTCGCCCTGACCCGGCTGCGCAACGGCGACACCTGCACCCGCGTGGCCCACGGGTTCGAGATCGGCGATGGGGTCGACGAGCCGCAGCTGTGGGAGGTCGTCGACCTCATGGCGGAGATGGACGAGCAGGCTTCCGCCGCCAGTCGGTCCGTCGGCGAGGCAGCCGAGGACGACATACCGTTCGACCTGTTGGACGCCGTCGCCATCGAGACCGACCCGCGCGTCCGGCGTCCTGACGTCCGGTGTCACGCTCGCCAACTCCAGCGTCACGGGGGCGGGCCGGGTCCTCTATCGGGTCGGTCTCGTTTGGCGCCATTCGTCGATGAGGGCGGGCATGCGGTCGAGCATGTACTGGTAGAAGTCGCGCATCTCGGTGAGGCGTTGCCCGGCTGGGCTGTCGCTACCGGCGATGGTCAGGCCTTCGTCGGCGGCGGTGGTCATCATGGTCAGCACGGCGTTCTGGCTCGACATGAGCGTTGCCCAGGCGCTGTCACGGAACCGGAAGTGCTCGCGGCGGCTGCCGGGCGCCGGGACCCGTTCGACCAGGCCCGCCGCGGTGAGCTGCTTCAGGGCTCCGGACATGGCTCCGGAGCTGACGCCGAGCTGGGCGCCGATCTCGCCGGCGGTCATCGACTCCTGCTGGCTGAACAGCAGTGCCGCCATGACCCGGGCCATCATTCGCTGCAGGCCGTGGCCGGTGAGGGTCAGGGCGAAGCGTTCGGCGGCGTCGACGAGGTTGGTGTCCACCCGATCATGCTACCGGAAACCGAAGATCTCTGAATCTTCACAAAACTCTGAACTTTCAGTACAGTTGGCCGGGTGACCGTAGACGTGATCGTCGCCGAGAACCTCACCAAGACCTACGGCCGCCGTCGCGGCCTCGCGGGCCTCGACCTCACCGTCCGGCGCGGGGAGGTGCTCGGGTTCCTCGGCCCGAACGGTGCCGGCAAGACCACCACGATCCGGCTGCTACTGGATCTGATCCGGCCGAGCGCCGGGACCGTCCGGGTGTTCGGCCTCGACCCCGGCGCCGATGCGGTGACGCTGCACCGGCGGATCGGGTACCTGCCCGGTGACCTCGTCGTTGACGGCCGGCAGACCGTCGGCACCTGCCTCAGATTTCTGACTGCGCTCCGCGGGGGCGTGCCGCAGGCCCGGATCGACGCTCTCGCGGAGCGGCTCGACCTCGACCAGAAGGCTCGGATCAAGAGTCTGTCGAAAGGCAACCGGCAGAAGATCGGCCTGGCGCAGGCATTCGCCCACGACCCGGAGCTGCTGATCCTGGACGAGCCCACCTCCGGCCTTGATCCCCTGGTGCAGCAGACCTTCTTGTCCATGGTTGGTGAAGCGGCCGCCCGTGGGGCCACGATTTTCATGTCCAGCCACGTCCTGGCCGAGGTCGAGGCGGTCGCCGACCGCGTGGCCATCATCCGCGACGGCAGGCTCGTCGCCTGCGACACCGTGACCGCCCTGCGCGCGTCCGCGGTCCGCCGGATCCAGCTCAGCTTCACCGAACCGGCCGACCTGGCACCGTTCCAGGCCCTGCCCGGCGTCAGCGACCTGCGCATCGACGGCACCGTCCTGCGGTGCCGGCTCACCGGCAGCCCCGACGCTTTGCTCCGCACCGCGGTCCGGCTCACCGTGGAGGGCATCACCGCGACCGAACCGTCCCTCGAGGACCTGTTCCACGACTACTACACCGCGCCCAGCACGGGAGCTTCTGATGCGACCTGAGATCACCATCCGCGCCCTCGCCGACAACTGGCGCAGCCTCACCGGTTGGATCGCCGGCACGACCCTCGCCGCCGTCATGTACGCGAGCTTCTACCCGCAGCTCGCCGACGGGCAGATGGCCGAAGCCGTCGCCAGCTATCCGCAGGCCATGCGCGACGCGTTGCGTATGGACGACCTCACCTCGGCCGCCGGCTACCTCGGCTCCACAGTGTTCGGGATCATCCTGCCGCTCGCCGCCATGCTCTACGGCGCCTTCACGGGCTCTCGCGCCGTCGCCGGCGACGAGGAGACCGGCTACCTCGACCTGCTCCTGGCCCATCCCGCCAGCCGCACCGGCCTCGTGCTGTCCCGATTCGCCGCACTCGCCGCCGGCGCGACCGGCATCGCCGCCACCGTGTTCGTGGCGATGCTCGCCATCCGCACCTCCGCCGACCTGACCGGCATCGCCGTCGCCGGCTTCGCCGCCCAATGCCTCAACCTCGCTCTGCTCGCCATCGTCTTCGGCGCTCTCGGCATCGGCATCAGCGCCGCCACCGGCCGCCGCGCCCTGGTCCTGGCCCTCACCGCGATCATCGGCGTCCTCGCCTACGCCCTGCACGCCTTCGCGCGCCCCATCGGAGTGCCAGGCGCCGCCCGGCTCTCGCCGTTCCACTACTACATCGGCGGTGAACCCCTCCGCAACGGCTTCCAATGGACCCACACCGCCGTCCTGGCCATCGCATCGATCGTCCTCGTCGCCGCCGGAACCGTCTGGTTCAACCGCCGAGACATCAACACCTGACCATCCCGCCGGATCCTCCGGTACCGTGAATGCCGGTGTGCCGGGAAGTCTGGTCGGCGAGTCAGCCGCCACGCCCAGATCCGGCAAGGAGCACCTTGGTGCGCGCCCACGAATCCGACCCTATGACCGACATCGCGCGGCTTCGCGCCGGACCCGTCGAGTATCGCCTGGAGCGCCGCTCCGCCCCCGTGGTGCTGCTCCTGCACGGCGGGCACATGCGCGCCGGCCTGTCGCTGGGTGAGGACGTGTTCGACGGGCACACACTGCTCGTGCCCTCCCGACCGGGCTACGGCCGCACGCCGCTGTCGACCGGCACCACGCCAGTGGGCTTCGCCGACGCCGCCCGCGACCTGTGCGAGCACATCGGCATAACCTCGCTCGCCGCCGTCGTCGGTGTCTCCGGCGGCGGCCCGACCGCCGTGGCGATGGCCGCCCGCCACCCCGGGCTCGTGCGTCGGCTCGTGCTGCAGAGCGCGGTCGGGCCGCTGCCCTGGCCCGACCGGCGGACCCGGCTCGGCGCCCACGTCGTGTTCGCCCCTCGACTGGAGGGTGCGACCTGGGCGCAGGTCCGGCGTCTCCTGCACCGCGCACCCGACACCGTCCTCAAGTTTCTGCTCGACGACCTGTCCACCCTGCCCGCTGAGGCGGTGCTGCGGCGGCTCGCCCCCGCCGATCGCGCCGCACTGATCGACCTGTTCACCCGGATGCGATCCGGGCACGGCTTCGTCAACGACCTGCGCCCCTCACTTGACCTGACCGGCGACGTCAGCCAGCCGGCACTGGTCATCGCCACCCGCAACGACGGCGCCGTCCCTTTCGCCCACGCCGAGGCGCTCACCAGGTCGATCACCCACGCCGAACTCGTCGAAAGCGACGCCGACAGCCACTTCGTCTGGTTCGGCACCAACTGGCCGGCAGTCACCGACCGCGTCCGCCGGTTCCTCGCCAGCTGAGTCAACCCGTACAATGGACTTTGGTGTGCCGGGAAGTCTGGTCGGCGGTGTCTTCGCCGAGCCCTTCCGGAGGAACCTGTGCCACAACCACCTCAGCTGTCGCGTCGCCGTCGTGGCAACCGTCTCTTCGGGCCGGGCAGCTGGGCCGAGGCCAGCCGCATCGCCGAGGTCCTGCGCACCGAAACCGTCGGCGGGATGCTCCTGCTTGCCGCCGCGGTCATCGCGCTGGCCTGGGCGAACTCACCCTGGGCCGACGCATACACCGGCCTCGCCGCCGTCCGGGTCGGACCCGCGGCCCTGCACCTCGACCTGACTCTCGCCGGCTGGGCCGCCGACGGGCTCCTCGCCATCTTCTTCTTCGTCGCGGGTCTTGAACTCAAACGCGAGTTCGTCGCCGGTGACCTCCGCGACCCGCGCCGCGCCGCGCTCCCGGTCGCCGCCGCGGTCGGCGGGATGGCCGTGCCAGCGCTGCTCTTCGTGGCGGTCAACGCCCGGGCCGGGAGCGAGGCGCTGTCCGGCTGGGCGGTGCCGACCGCGACCGACATCGCGTTCGCCCTCGCTGTCCTCGCCGTGATCAGCACCCACCTGCCCAGTTCGCTGCGCACGTTCCTGCTCACCCTCGCCGTCGTCGACGACCTCCTCGCCATCATCATCATCGCGGTCTTCTACACCACCACCCTGCACCTCACCGCGCTCGCCCTCGCTCTCATACCGCTCGCCCTGTTCGGCGTCCTGGTCCAGCGGCGGGTCCGGTCCTGGTGGCTGCTGCTCCCGCTCGCCGGCACCGCCTGGGCGCTCGTGCACGCATCCGGGGTCCACGCCACCGTCGCCGGGGTCCTGCTCGCCTTCACCGTGCCCGTCATGCGGCGCGACGGCGCCCAGGACACCGGACCCGCAGCTCAGACCGGCCTGGCGGAGCACTTCGAACACCGGTGGCGGCCGCTGTCCGCCGGGGTCGCGGTGCCCGTGTTCGCGTTCTTCGCCGCCGGCGTCTCCCTCGGCGCGACCGGCGGTCTGCGGGCCAGCCTCACCGACACCGTCACGCTCGGCATCATCACCGGGCTCATCGCCGGCAAGACGATCGGCATCACCGCCGCGACCTGGCTCGTGCAACGCTTCACCCGCGCCCGGCTTGCCGACGGCCTCGCCTGGCTCGACGTCACCGGCCTCGCCGTCCTCAGCGGCGTTGGGTTCACCGTCTCCCTGCTCATCGGCGAACTCGCCTACGGCCCCGGCACCACCCTGGACGGCCACGCCAAGATCGGCGTCCTCACCGGCTCACTGGGCGCCGCGCTCCTCGCCGCCGTCCTGCTCCGGCTCCGCAACCGCCACTACCGGCAGTTGCGCGAGCAGGAAACCGCCGACACCGACAACGACGGCATCCCCGACGTCTACCAGCACACCCCGGACACCGGCCGGCGACCCGGTCGTGGTTCACAGCCGGAGGTCACGCCGGTGGAAGCCGAGCATGCCGGCGACGGCCGGTAGGTCGGGCGCGGTATACGCGTGCGACGCACGTCTGTGAATGGCTCAGCGCCTCGGATCGCCGGCCTGGTACACATCGGGGATCCCGTCCTCGTCGAGGTCGAGCTCCTCGATCTTCTGTACGCGGCGGTAGTGCGCGTCGCGGATCCGCAGCACGATCGAGGCGAGCACAGCACTGATCAGCGACCCGAGCAGGATGCCGGCCTTGGCCTCGGCGTCGCGTTCGGTGCCCGCGCCGAACGCGAGCTCACCGATCAGCAGGGACACGGTGAAGCCCATACCCGCGAGGATCGATATCCCGAACACGTCCCACCAGCTCAGCTCCGCCGCGAGCCGGGCGCTGGTGAACCGCTGCACCAGCCACGTCGAGCCGAGAACGCCGACCGTCTTGCCCACCACCAGCGCGGCAACCACACCGAGGGTCACCGAGTTCGTCAAGCGGGCACTGAGCGGCCCGTCGCCGATGACGGTGACACCGGCGGCGAAGAACGCGAACACGGGTACCGCCACCCCCGCGGAGATCGGCCGCCACCGCCGCTCGAACCGCTGCGCCAGCTCACAACCGGAGCCGTCCTGCCGGCGCCGTACTGGCACCGCGAACCCGAGCAGCACCCCGGCGATCGTCGCGTGCACCCCCGACTCGTGCATCAGCGCCCAGGTCGCCACGGCGAGGGGCAGCAGCGCCCACCACGCCCGCACCTGCCGGTGGGTGAGCACGCCGAACAGCGTGAGTGGCACCAGCATCAGCGCAAGGGGCGCCAGGTGCACGTCGTCGGTATAGAACAACCCGATGATCGTTATCCCGAGCAGGTCATCGACGACTGCCAAGGTCAGGAGAAAGGTCCGCAACGCCGCAGGCAGGTGGGTGCTGATCACGCCGAGGACAGCGACCGCGAAGGCGATGTCGGTCGCGGTCGGCACCGCCCACCCGGCAAGCGCACCACCAGCGCCGGAGTTGACAGCCACGTAGATCACCGCCGGGCCGATCATGCCTCCGACGGCGGCAAGGACCGGCAGCACCGCCCGCCGCGGATCCCGTAGATCCCCGGCGACGAACTCCCGCTTGAGCTCAAGACCCGCGACGAAGAAGAACACGGCCAGAAGTCCGTCGGCCGCCCACTGGGCCAGGGACAAATCCAGGTGCAGCCCATGCGGCCCGACCCGGACCGCGCTCAGACCGTGATAGGCATCCCGCCACGGGGTGTTGGCCCACACCAGCGCGACCACGGCCGCGACCAGCAACAACGCCCCACCGACCGTCTCGGTGCGCAGGATGTCACCGATCCGGCTGACCTCACCCCACGTCCCCCGCCCCAGCAGCAACGAACGCTGACGAGACCCCCTGGGCTGGTCGGGTGCGGGTCGCATACAGCTCCTATGGGAGGGGTCGACAAAGACATCGCCGACCAGACTTCCCGGCACACCTGACCGCAGATTACGCGATTGCGGAACGCTCCCGGAACCTCGTCCCACGACGGCGACATTGGATGAGCTCGTGCACCGCGGCCAGATGCTCGGCAAAGCCGCGCTTCGGTGAGCGGAATTGCCACCTCATACCAGCGCGGTCAGCCGCCGCTGTCGTCGAGTTCGGCGCCTTCGGGGATGGTGTCGTCGTCGCGGTCTGCGAGCCAGTCCTGGGGGAGGACCACCTTCGCGGGGGTGCCGGTGCGACCGCGCGGCTGGCCGAGGATTTCGCGGGGGAAGGGCACGTCGGGGTCGAGCTGCGACAGTAGGGCGCCGAGATCGGCGAGGGATGAGCTGGTGGCCATGGCGGCGCGGAGTTCGCCGCCGGCGGGGAAGCCCTTCAGGTACCAGGCGACGTGCTTGCGGAAGTCGGTGACGCCTTCCTTTTCGCGGCCCCACCATTCCACGAGCAGCGTCGCGTGGCGCAGCATCAGGGCCGCGACTTCGCCCTGGGTGGGCAGAACCCGGTCGGTGCGTCCGGCGAAGGCGGCGGCGAGATCGGCGAAGAGCCAGGGGCGGCCCAGGCAGCCGCGGCCGATCACCACGCCGTCGCAGCCCGTCTGCGCCATCATGTCCAGAGCGTCCGACGCTTCCCAGATGTCGCCGTTGCCGAGGACCGGGATGTCGAGGGCCTGCTTCAGCTCGGCGATCGCCTCCCACGAAGCCGTGCCTGAGTAACGCTGGGCGGCGGTGCGGGCGTGCAGGGCGACCCACGCGACGCCGGCGTCCTGGGCGATACGGCCGGCGTCGAGCATCGTCTTGTGGTCGTCGTCGATGCCGATGCGCATCTTGATCGTCACCGGGAGACCGGAAGCGCCCTCGACGGCGGAGCGGACGATGTCCCCGAACAGCTTGCGCTTCCAAGGGAGCGCCGAGCCGCCGCCGCGGCGGGTCACCTTCGGGACGGAGCAGCCGAAGTTCATGTCGATGTGGTCGGCGAGGTCCTGCTCGACGACCATCTCGACGGCCTTGCGGATGGTGGCGGGGTCCACGCCGTACAGCTGCAGGCTCCGCGGCTTCTCCAGGGCGCCGAACTGGATCATGCTCATGGTCTTGGGGTTGCGCTCGACCAGGGCGCGGGTGGTGATCATCTCGCAGACGTAGAGGCCGGCGCCCTGCTCGCGGCAGAGTTGCCGGAAGGCGACGTTGGTGATGCCTGCCATGGGGGCGAGCACCACGGGCGGGTCGACGACATAGGGACCGAGCTTCAACGTCACGCCTTCGAGCATGCCATGCCGGGCTACTCGGATAGCCGGTGGCAGCGCGCACAAACGATGCTCGGACGTGATCGAAAAGCGGGGAGACGGAGCAGGTCCAAGCGTCACGACGTGCGGGAATGCGGAAGCCGTAAAACGGACACGAAACGCAACGATGCGCGAAGGTGCTTGGTGGAGCGCTCCCAACTGCACCCGTAAGAGGCGAATGTGCCGTTCCTTGTGCGACTTGTCTCAAGGCCATGCCAAAGCTCGGAACGCCGCTTTACGGTGTCCCGCACACGGGAACCCTAACGATGGCTCAGTCAACCATGGAGGCTTCAGTGGAGAAGTTCGTCTATGACTTCGAAGAGGGTAACCGGGATCTCAAGGACCTTCTCGGCGGCAAGGGAGCCAACCTCGCCGAGATGACCAACCTCGGCCTGCCGGTGCCGCCGGGGTTCACGATCACCACCGACGCGTGCCGGGAGTTCCTGAAGACCGGCCGCCCGCCGGAGGGCATGGACCCGCAGGTGGGCGAGCACCTCGCCGGCCTCGAGGCGAAGATGGGCCGCCGGCTCGGCGACCAGCACGACCCGCTGCTGGTGAGTGTGCGGTCGGGGGCGAAGTTCTCCATGCCCGGCATGATGGAGACGGTGCTGAACGTCGGGCTCACCGACCGCAGCGTCGACGGGCTCGCCGCGCAGGCCGGCGGCGACGAGCGGTTCGCCTGGGACTCCTACCGGCGGCTGATCCAGATGTTCGGCAAGACCGTGTGCGACGTGCCCGGCGAGGAGTTCGAGCACGCGCTCGACGACGCGAAGCACGCCGCGAAGACGAAGGACGACCTGGGCCTCGACGCCGCCGCGCTGAAGGCGCTGGTGCGGACGTACAAGGAGATCTTCCACGAGCACACCGGCCGCGACTTCCCGCAGGACCCGCGGGAGCAGCTCGACCTCGCCGTCAGCGCCGTCTTCCGGTCCTGGAACGCCGACCGCGCCGTGCTGTACCGGCGACAGGAGCGGATCCCGACCGACCTCGGCACCGCCGTCAACGTGGTCGCGATGGTCTTCGGCAACCTGGGCGCCGACTCCGGCACGGGCGTGGCCTTCACCCGGGACCCCGCGACGGGTGAGCCGGGCGTCTACGGCGACTACCTCGCCAACGCCCAGGGTGAGGACGTCGTCGCCGGCATCCGCAACACGATCCCGCTGCAGGAGCTGGCCGACAAGGACCAGAAGTCGTACGACGAACTCCTGAAGATCATGGCGAAGCTCGAGGAGCACTACCGCGACCTGTGCGACATCGAGTTCACCATCGAGCGCGGCAAGCTGTGGATGCTGCAGACGCGCGTCGGCAAGCGGACCGCGGCGGCCGCGTTCGTCATCGCCACGCAGCTCGTCGACGAGGGCGTCATCGACCTCGACGAGGCGCTGCGCCGGGTCAACGGCGCCCAGCTGGCGCAGCTGATGTTCCCGACGTTCGACCTCTCAGGAGGTCCGAACGGGGAGCCCGAGCAGCTCACCCGCGGGGTCGGCGCGTCGCCGGGCGCGGCGGTCGGCAAGGCCGTGTTCGACGCCAAGCACGCGGTGGCCATGGCGAAGGAGGGGGAGCAGGTCATCCTGGTGCGCCGGGAGACCAACCCCGACGACCTGCCCGGCATGATCGCCGCGCAGGGGATCCTGACCAGCCGCGGCGGCAAGACGTCGCACGCGGCGGTGGTCGCCCGCGGCATGGGCAAGACGTGCGTGTGCGGCGCCGACGACCTCGACGTGAACCTCCACAAGGGACAGTTCACGGTGGACGGTCACGTGGTGTCCGAGGGGGACGTCATCTCCGTCGACGGCACCACCGGCCGCGTCTACCTCGGCGAGGTGCCCGTCCAGCCGTCGCCGGTCGTGCAGTACTTCGAAGGCACCCTCGACGCCGAGGCGGACCCGCTCGTCAGCGCGGTGCACCGGGTCCTCACCCACGCGGACGGCAGCAGAAGGCTGAGGGTGCGCACCAACGCCGACACGGGCGAGGACGCGGCGCGGGCCCGCCGGTTCGGGGCGCAGGGCATCGGGCTGTGCCGCACCGAGCACATGTTCCTCGGCGAGCGCCGGTCCCTCGTCGAGCGGCTCATCCTGGCCCGCACCGCGGAGGACCGCGACGCGGCGCTGGAGGAGCTGCTGCCGCTGCAGCGGGCCGACTTCGTCGAGCTCTTCCGCGAGATGCGGGACCTGCCGGTGACGGTGCGGCTCATCGACCCGCCGCTGCACGAGTTCCTGCCGCCGCTGGAGGACCTCGCGGTGAAGGTCGCCGTCGCGGAGGAGCGCGGCCAGGACCCGGGGCACGACAAGGACCTGCTGGACGCGGTGCGCCGCATGCACGAGGAGAACCCGATGCTGGGGCTGCGCGGCGTGCGGCTCGGGCTGGTCATCCCCGGCCTGTTCGCGATGCAGGTGCGGGCGATCGTCGAGGCCGCCGCGCAGGTCGACGGCGCGCACCCGGAGATCATGGTGCCGCTGGTCGGTGCGGTGCAGGAGCTGGAGACGATCCGCGCCGAGGCCGAGAAGATCATCGGCGAGCACGACGTCGACGTGAAGATCGGCACGATGATCGAGGTGCCGAGGGCCGCGCTGACCGCGGGGGACATCGCCCAGGCCGCCGACTTCTTCTCGTTCGGGACCAACGACCTCACCCAGATGGGGTGGGGCTTCTCCCGCGACGACGTCGAGGGGGCGTTCTTCTGGCGCTACCTGGAGCTCGGCATCTTCGGTGTGTCACCGTTCGAGTCCATCGACCGTGACGGCGTCGGCCGGCTCGTGCGGATCGCGGTCGACGAGGGCCGGGCGGCCCGGCCGGAGCTGCACTTCGGGGTCTGCGGCGAGCACGGCGGCGACCCGGAGTCGGTGCACTTCTTCCACGAGGTGGGCCTGGACTACGTGTCGTGTTCACCGTTCCGCGTGCCCGTGGCGCGGTTGGAGGCCGGCCGCGCGGCCGTCGCCGAGCAGCCGACCTCCGACACCCGTTAGGGCGGAACCGCTGCGCTGAGGTCAGACGTCGAGGTCCTCCTCGACGCGGGTCAGCTGGTGCCGGGCCAGCGCGAGGTTGGCCCGGGACCGCAGCACCGCCAGGTACAGGAACAGCCCCTTGCCGGAGCGCCCGGTGAGGGGCCTGATCAGGTGGTACTGGTTGTTCAGCGTGATGAGGATGTCCTCGATGCCGTCCTTGAGGTTCAGCATCTCGATGGTGCGCATCTTGGCGCGGACCACGTCGGTGTTGCCGGCCGCCGCCACGGTCAGGTCCAGGTCCTTCGAACCGCCGAGCACGCCGAGCGCCATGCCGCTGTTGTAGTCCACCAGCGCGACGCCGATCGCGCCGTCGATGGTCATGAGTTCCTTGAGCGCCGTTTCCATGTCCGCCATGGCTACCTCCGTGAGCTTGTTCGTGGGGGAACTGTCGATGGTCTTGGGGGTTGGTTCGTTCGTTCGCCTGGGTCGCCGGTGCGCCCCGCCGTTGCGGCCTACCACCGGGCCGGCTCCGGGATCGCCTGCGCGAAGGTGAGCGCGGCGGTGGCCACCACGTGGGACACCACGCTGATCGACCGTCGCGCCTCGTGGTGCAGCCGCCCGACGTTCGCGTCGGCGGCGGCCAGCAGCACCAGCACGGCACCGTGGCCGGCCATGTACATGGCGACGTGCCCGCCCATGCTGCTGATCAACACCTCCTGGAAGTCGTCCTGGCCGGCGCTGTCGGCGATCCGCTGGCTGACGCCGAGGCACGCCGCCGCGAGCGCGGCGATCCCCTCGGCGACGACCGTCTCGGCCTCGTCGACGATCAGCAGGCCGTCGGTGCTGGCGACCAGGCACCCGGTGAGCTCCGGCACGGCCCGGCGCAGGCGACCGAGCTCCAGCAGGAGCGCGCCGCGCAGTTCCGCATCGGTGGTCATCGTCGCGTTACCTCCATCTCCCGGTCGGCTCATCGCAGGGACTGCAGCGCCGAGCGGATGCGTTTGAGCAGCGTGTCGTCGGGTGCCTTGTCGATCGCGCCCGGCAGCACCGCCAGGGCGGTGACCCCCGCCGGCAGGTGCCTGCGGGTGTCGGTCGCCGGATCCTCGAACGTGAACGTCCCCGGCACCCGCTGCGGCAGGAACTCCTCGCCGCCGCCGCTGACCGGTGCCGAGCCGGCCGGCTGCCCCGCCGCGGCCGGTCCCGTCGCGGCCGATGGCGATGGAGCCGATGACGACGAGGCCGGAGGCGACGCCGTTGCCGCCCGCGCCGCCGGTACCGACGCCGGATCCGCCGACGGGGAAGACGCCGGCGCCGCCGGTACCGACGCCGCAACCACCGACGAGGACGGCGTCGACGACGGCGCTGACGACGACGGGAGCTCGTCCCCGATGGGCGGCGGCGACTCGATCAGGCCCGCCGCCGCGAGCCGCCGCACGTCGAGGGTCACCGCGTACGCGGAGCGCCCCAGCAGGCCGGCCAGGTCCTGCGGGGTACGCTGCCCATCGGCGTGCAGCACGATCTCCCACTGCAGCCCGGACAGCAGCACACGGTCCAGGCCCGGTCGCAGGACCGGCCTGACCGCGGCTGTGTCAGTGACGTCAGAGGGGTGCACCTCGTCGAGGATGCGCCGTTGCCGGGCGACATGGTCGCACAACTGGTCCGCCGTCACGGTGCTCTCGGCGCCGAGCCAGTGCTCGATGTCCGGGGCGAAGCGCAGCTCGGCCCGCTCGGTGGACAGCACGAACCAGGCCGCGTCGTACAACGCGTTGATCGCGCACAGCTCGACCTCGGCCGCGCTGAGGTGCCCGCCCTCCACGAGGGCTCTGGCCGGCCGGGACGGGATCGTCTCCCACACCCGCTCGTCGACCACCCCGGCGGCGGTGAGCAGCCGGTCGACGCTCGGCGCGGCTGGCGACTCGACGCCGTTGACCAGGCCGTCGCGGAGGAAGATCACGCCGCCGGGCTGGCCGACGACGGTCAGCGCGCCGGTCACGCCGAGGCCGGCGAGCTGCTGGAGCGCCTTCACCGGGGTGACGCCACGGCCGAGCTTGGGCTGCTGCCGCCCGTCCTTCACGGTCGCCCTGCCCCGACTGGTCACGCCGCCACCTCCGACATACTTGTCATCATGCAAGTTCCTCGGCGAGGGCGCGGATCCGGCGCCTTGCGATGGCCAGGTTGCCTTCTGCCCGATCGAGCCACACGTAGAGCACCAGCCGCGAGTCGAAGCCGGTCCGGACGGGCCTGATCAGGTGATATGCCGCCGAGGTGCTGATGATGACGTCCTCGACCGTGTCGCCGGGCACCGCCGGGGCGTACGCGGCGGTCTGCATCGCGGCGTGGATGACGCTCGCGGTGCCCAGCGCTGCCGCGGCCGGGTCGGCGTGCGGCGCGACCTGCTCCTGTCCGCCCTGCATGCCCAGCGACTGTCCGGTCGTGTAGTCGATGAGGCTGGCCCCGATGGCCCCCCGGATCGTCATTGCGCGTCGCAGGCAGTCATCGATTGCAGGCACGGAGTCTCCCGTTCGCGGGCGGGGGGCCGGTACAAGGCCGGCGGGCAGGAGGAAGTGGCGCACAGCGGCAGAAGTGAGGGAGGGGCCGTAACGATGCGCTTCCGGCAAATTACCCCAAGCCACTTGATCATCTACTCCGTGCGTTCGGGCGATAACGCTGATCCGATCGGTTACTGCTTTTTGCAATTTGCACGTTTACGGGACATGGGGGTCGGGAAGCGACTAAAGTGCCGTCCCCCCACGCGTTCCGGCATGGCTGCGACGCCCGACGGCGCGGCGTATGGTGGGTCCCCACGCCGTCCACGGAGGTGCGCATGGGGAGCCGGTGGGATGCCTTGATCGTCGATGCGCTCGACCCCGAGCGGCTCGGCCGATGGTGGGCCGAGGTCCTCGACCAGCGGGTCGAGAGCGTGTCCGCGCGGGAGGTCGTGGTCGGCCCCGGCGCCGACGGCCACCCACGGCTGATCTTCCTGCGCCACCAGGACCCCAAGCACGCCAAGAACCGGCTCCACCTCGACCTGCGCCCCGACGACCTCGACGCCGAGATCGAGCGCCTGGTCAACATGGGCGCCCGCCACGTGGACGTCGGTCAGCACGAGGACACCGAATGGCTCGTCCTCGCCGACCCGGAAGGCAACGAGTTCTGCATCCTGCGCCACCCCCGGTAACGGACTTCGGCCGGGCGTACCGCCGGGCCGTCGCCACCGGGCTCGGCCTGCTGACCGTCGCGGCCGGCGCGTTCGCGCTGTACAACGTCCGGCAGATCCTCGTGCAGGTCGCGGTCGCCGTCTTCGTCGCCGTCAGCCTCGACCCGGCGGTGCGGCTGCTGGTCCGCCGCGGGGTGCGCCGCCCGGTCGCGGTCGCCGTGATCATGGTGCTCGCCGTGGCGCTGCTGGCCGGGTTCGTCTGGTCGCTGGCCCCGCCGCTGGTCGGGCAGGCCGGCGACCTGTTGCGCAACGTCCCGCAGTACCTGCGGGAGCTGCCCGAACGGTCGCGGGCCTATCGCGAGGTGGCCGACCGCTACGGACTGACGGCGAAGCTCACCGAGCTCGCCAGGACCCTGCCGGGCAGGATCGGCGGCGGCGCGCTCGGCGTGATCACCAGCGTCTTCAGCGCCGTCCTCAACGTCCTGCTGGTCACCGTGCTCACGGTCTACTTCATGGCCGACCTGCCCCGGATCCGGCGCGGCGTCGTGCGGCTCGTGCCCCGGCGGGGCCGCCCCCACGCGGCGCAGGCGATCGACGTCGTGATCGACAAGGTCGGCGGCTACATGATCGGCAACCTGATCATCTCGCTGTTCGCCGGGGTGTCGTCGTTCGCCTGCCTGTTCCTGCTGGACGTGCCGTTCGCGCTGCCGCTCGCCTTCTTCGTCGCGGTCACCGACCTGATCCCGCTCATCGGCGCCACCGTCGGCGCGGTCGGCTGCACGGTCGTCGCGCTGGTGACCCGTGGGCTCTGGCCGGCCGCCGTCGTCGTGGTCGCGTTCTTCCTGCTGTACCAGCAGCTGGAGAACTACCTGATCGCCCCGCGGGTCCTGCGCGGCACCGTCGACCTGTCGCCGATCGCCGTGCTGCTGGCGGCGCTCGCCGGCGGCGCGGTCCTCGGCGTCGTCGGCGCACTCATGGCGATCCCGGTCGCCGCGGCGATCAAGGTGCTGATGACGCCGATGGTCGACGCCCTCGACGAGCCACCCGCCGGTCGTGCCCCACCCGCCGCCGGCGAGGCGCCTGCCGGTCGTGCCCCACCCGCCGCCGGCGAGGCGCCTGCCGGTCGTGCCCCACCCGCCGCCGGCGAGGCGCCTGCCGGCCGCGAGGCGCCCGCGTCGCCGTCCGGTCCGGTTCCTGCGGCGCGGGACGAAGAACCCGGGAAGACCTCTAAGCTCGACACGTGAACCCGGACGCGGAACGCTACGTGCACGAGCCGCAGAAGGACCGCACCACGACCAGCGCGGACAACGGCCGCAGCCCGTTTCAGCGGGACCGGGCCCGCGTGCTGCACTCCGCCGGGTTCCGCCGCCTCGCCGCGAAGACCCAGGTGCACACGGCGGGCGCCGACGCGTTCCTGCGCACCAGGCTCACCCACTCCCTGGAGGTCGCGCAGATCGCCCGGGAGATGGGCGCCCGGCTCGGCTGCGACCCCGACGTGGTCGACACCGCCGGGCTCGCCCACGACCTCGGCCACCCGCCGTTCGGGCACAACGGCGAGGACGCCCTCGACGAGGTCGCCCAGGCGTGCGGCGGCTTCGAGGGCAACGCGCAGACCCTGCGGGTCCTCACCCGGCTGGAGGCCAAGGTCCTCGCGCCGGACGGCGCCTCCGCCGGGCTGAACCTCACCCGGGCCTCGCTCGACGCGGTGTCGAAGTACCCGTGGCCGCGGCGCGACGGCTACCGCAAGTTCGGCGTGTACGCCGACGACGCGGCCGTCTTCGAATGGCTGCGCGCGGGCCGCACCGATGCCGGACGATGCCTCGAGGCGCAGGTCATGGACTGGGCCGACGACGTCGCCTACTCGGTGCACGACGTCGAGGACGGCGTCCACGGCGGCTACGTCAACCTCGCCACGCTGCGCGCCGACGGCGGCGAGCGGGCCGCGCTGTGCGAGGACGTCGCCGCCGCGTACTCCTCCGAACGCGCCGCGGACCTGGAGACCGTCCTGCTCGACCTGCTCGCCGACCCGGTCCTCGTGCCGCTGGGCCACTACGACGGCAGCCACGCCGCGCAGGTCGCCCTCAAGCGGGTGACGAGCGTGCTCACCGGGCGCTTCGCCGCGGCCGCCGTGTCCGCCACCCGGGCCGCGCACGGCGACGCGCCGGTCCGCCGCTACGGGGCCGACCTGGTCGTCCCGCCCGTCGTGCGGGCGCAGTGCGCGCTGCTGAAGGGGATGGCACTGCGGTACGTGATGCGCCGCCCGGGCTCGAAGCAGCGTTACGCGCAGGAGGTCACGGTCCTCCAGGAGCTCGTGGCCGCCCTGGCGGACCGTGCGCCGGACGGCCTCGACGCAGTCTTCGCCCCGATGTGGCGGGCGGCCCCCGACGACGCGGCCCGGCTGCGGGTCGTCATCGACCAGGTGGCCAGCCTCACCGACCTGTCCGCCACGGCCTGGCACCAGCGGCTGCTGGATCCGGCGGGTTCCGTGGGCGTGTGAACCCATGGCGGATCGCGGACCGGTAGGGAAGGCTGGGACGTATGGCTGACGAGCGGACATTTGTGATCGTGGGCGCGAGCCTCGCGGGGGCGAAGGCGGCGGAGACGCTGCGCGCCGAGGGCTTCACCGGCCGGATCGTGCTGATCGGCGAGGAGACCGAGCGCCCCTACGAGCGGCCCCCGCTGTCCAAGGGTTACCTGCAGGGCGACAAGGACGCCCGTGAGAAGGCGTTCGTCCACCCCGAGTCGTGGTACGCCGAGAACGGCGTCGACCTGCGCCTCGCCACCCGGGTCACCCGCGTCGACCCGTCCGCGCACACCGTCACCCTCGACGGCGTCGACGAGCTGCACTACGACAAGCTGCTGCTCACCACCGGCTCCCGGGTCCGCACCCTCGACGTGCCGGGCGCCGACCTGACCGGCGTGCGCTACCTGCGCACCGTCGACGAGTCCGACGCGCTGCTGGCGCACCTGGGCAGCGCCGAGCGCGTGGTCGTGGTCGGCGCCGGCTGGATCGGCCTGGAGACCGCCGCCGCGGCCCGCAAGCACGGCGCGACCGTCACCGTCGTCGAGGTCGCCGACCTGCCCCTGCAGCGGGTCCTCGGCGACGAGGTCGCCACCGTCTTCGCCGACCTGCACCGCGCCAACGGCGTCGAGTTCCGCTTCGGCGCCTCCGTGGCGGAGTTCCGCGGCGCCGACGGCAAGCTGCGGTCGGTCGTGCTCGCCGACGGCACGGAGCTGCCCGCGGACGTCGCCGTCGTCGGGGTCGGCATCCAGCCCAACACCGAGCTCGCCGTCGACGCCGGACTCGAGGTCGACAACGGCATCCTCGTCGACGCCGCCCTGCGCACCTCCGACCCCGACATCTACGCCGCCGGTGACGTCGTCAACCTCGACCACCCCGGCCTGCGCCGGCGCATCCGCGTCGAGCACTGGGCCAACGCCCTCAACGGCGGCAAGGTCGCGGCGAAGTCCCTGCTCGGCGACGCCACCTACGACCGGGTGCCGTACTTCTACTCCGACCAGTTCGAGCTCGGCATGGAGTACTCCGGCTTCGTCGCACCCGGCGGCTACGACCGGGTCGTCTTCCGCGGCGGCACCTCGGTCGCGGACGGGTTCATCGCCTTCTGGGTCCAGGACGGCCGCGTCCTCGCCGGCATGAACGTCAACGTCTGGGACGTCACCGACGACATCCAGGCCCTCGTCCGCGCCGGCTGGGCCGGCACCACCGTCGACCTGGTCCGCCTCGAGGACCCGAAGGTGCCGCTGGGCGAGCTGCTGGGCTAGCCCGCGCTGGCTATCCTGCAGGTATGTCTGAGCAGGTCAGGCTGGTCATCGCCGATGATCAGGCGATGATCCGGGCCGGCCTGCGGCTGGTCGTGGAGACGGCGGCCGCCGGATCGATCACCGTCGTCGGCGAGGCGTCCGACGGCGTGGAGGCGGTCGCGGCCGTCCAGCGGCTGCGGCCCGACGTGCTCGTGATGGACATCGCCATGCCGCGGCTGGACGGGCTGGCCGCGGCCCGGGAGGTGCTCGCCGGGCCGCGGCCGCCGAAGGTCGTGCTGCTCACCATGTTCGACACCGACGAGCACCTGCACGCGGCGCTGCGGCTCGGGGTCAGCGGGTTCCTGCTGAAGGTGTCACCGCCGGAGCAGCTCGTCGACGCGGTCAGGATCGCGGCGGCCGGCGACGCGCTTATCGACCCGGCGGTGACCACCCGGGTGATCGCGTCGTTCGCCGCCCGCCCCGAGCCCGTCGCGCCGCCCGCGCTGGACACGCTGACCGGGCGGGAGCGGGAGGTCCTCGAGCAGCTCGTCCGCGGGCTGTCCAACGCCGAGATCGGCGCGCGGCTGCTGATGGGGGAGGCGACGGTCCGCACCCACGTCGGCCGGATCTTCACCAAGCTCGGGCTGCGCGACCGGATTCAGGCCGTGGTGTACGGCTACGAGGCGGGCCTCGTCCGGCCGGGCGGATGACCGGCGCTCCCGGGCCGTCGCGGCCGTCCTGGCTCGACGCCGTGCTGGCGCTCGCGGTCGCCGGGGCCGGTGTCGTCGAGGCGTACGGGCGGGCCGGTGCCGGCCCGGGGCAGGTGCACCGGCCGGGGCTCGTCGCCGCCGGGGCGCTGCTCGCCGGCGTGATCCTGCTGCCGCGCCGCCGGTTCCCGATCGCGACCCTCGCCGTGCTGACGGTGCTGTCGGCCCTGTTCCGGTTCGCGGTCCTGGACGACGACTACCCGCTCACCGCCTGGCAGTTCTACTCCAATCTCATCCTCGTGCACACCGTGGGCAGCGCGGCGTCAGGGCGGCGGGCCCGGGCCGCCGGCGCCGCCACCGTCCTGGCCGCCTACGCCCTGCTGCAGACGCTGCCGGGGCAGGACCTCGCGGAGGGACTGATCGGCGCGATCTTCATGGGCGTCGCGTACGGCAGCGGCGTCCTGCTGCGGCGCCAGACGGAGCGGACGATCCGGATGGCCGAGCGGGCCGCGGTCGCCGCCGCGCAGGAGCGCACCCGCATCGCGCGGGAGCTGCACGACGTCATCTCCCACCACGTCAGCCTGATGACGTTGCAGGCCGGCGGGGTGCGGATGCTGCTGGCCGGCGATCCCGCCCGCGAACGGGAACGCGACCTGCTGCACAGCGTCGAGCGGTCCGGCCGGGAGACGGTCGAGGAGCTGCGGATGCTGCTCGGCGTCCTGCGTGACGGGCGGGCGCCGGTCGGCCTCGACCAGCTGGACCGGCTCGCCGCGCCGCTGCGCGCCGCCGGCCTCGAGGTCAGGATCGGCACGACCGGCACGCCGCGCCCGGTGCCGCCGGCGCTCGGGCTGGCCGCGTACCGCGTGGTCCAGGAGGCGCTGACCAACACGCTCAAGCACGCCCGGGCCGCGACGGTGGAGGTGAAGATCGGCTTCCCGCCGCCCGCGCTGACCGTCGAGGTCAGCGACGACGGGTCGGCCGCGGTCGCCGGCACGGGGCACGGGCTCGCCGGGATGCGGGAGCGGGCGGCCCTGCACGGCGGCACCCTCCACGCGGGGCCCCGGCCCGGCGGTGGCTACACCGTCGCGGCCACGTTCCCGCTCGGCGGCGCCGCGGCGGTCCCGCCCGCCACCGGCTCCTGAGCCCACTCGGCGTCGGTCATCCGCAGCATCCGCACGCCGATCACACCCGAGCCCGCGATGTAGAGCAGGCTGCCGGCGATCATGCCGATCGGGTAGACGGGGCCGGCCAGCATCCCGGCCAGCATCGCCGGCGGTGCCCACCAGGGGACGCGCCGGTCGTACGCGAGCGCCAACCCCAGCAGGAGCACCCCGAGCAGCCCGAGGAAGCCCGGCACCTGGAACCCCCACTGTGCCCCGCCGGCGGCGAAGGCGGCGTCGGCGAGGCGGTCGCCCGCCGCGGTGCCGAGGTCCGCCTCGAGCCGGGCGTAGAAGAAGTCGCCGAGCATCAGCGCGGAGAAGTTGACGACGCCCAGCAGCGCGACGAGCCCGGCGATGTGCCCGAAGAGCACGGCGCGCCGGCGGACCAGGTGGATCATGCCGATGATGCCGGGCACGAGCAGGACCCAGCTCCAGTGCAGCAGCGCGGCGCTCACCGAGACCTGACCGGGGTGGCGGCCGTACGCGCCGTCCGCGGCGTCGCCGGCGCGCAGCGCGGGGTCGGTGAGCAGGCCCGCCACGTACACCAGCGGGGCGGCGACCAGGCAGCCCCCGGCGACGAGGCGGCGGAGTTTGTGTGGCATAGCGACCTTTCAGGCGATTTTGTGTGGCTCGACGGGATGTCGAGCCGGAACCGTAAGCCGGCCGCCGCCGTGCCGTCGTCAGCCGCGGCGCTGACCCGGGTCCGCGTGGCGGCGGACCGCGCCCGTAATTGCTTAGGATCGGAGGCGTTGCGTCGATGTGAGGGCTGCAGGGTCGGCCGGATCGGGGTAGGCGAGCCGTGGATCGAGATCGGGACATGGCGATGGCCGCCATCCGTTCCGTCTACCGGATCACGGGGCGGATCAACACCGGCAGCACCGTCGTCGAGACGCTGAACCGGATCGCCGACGCCGTCGTCGAGCACGTCGGGTTCGGCGCCGCCGTGGTCAACTACCTGCATCCGGAGGGTGTGTACGAGGCCGTCGCCATCGCCGGGTCCGAGGAGGCGCGGGCGGAGCTGCTCGGCGTCCGGTACCCGGCGGCGGAGTTCGACGCGCACCTCGCCGCCGCCGACGAGTGGGGGCAGCTGAGGTTCCTGCCGCACGAGCGGCACAACGACGGCATCCAGTCCTGGATCCCCGCCGCCCCCGACGGCGCGGACGGCATCCCGGAGGAGGAGCGCTGGCACCCCCTCGACGCCCTGTTCGCGCCGCTGTGCGCGCCCGACGGCTCGCTCGTCGGCGTGCTCAGCGTCGACCTGCCCGCCGACGGCAGGCGGCCCGGCGCGTTCCAGCGCGAGCTGCTGGAGATGCTCGCCGCGCAGGCCGGCATCGCGATCAACAACGCCAACCTGGTCGAGGCGCTGCGCCGGGAGCGGCAGCACCTGGAGGCGAGCGAGGCCGCGTTCCGGCTCGCGTTCAACGGCGCCGGCACCGGCATGTGCATGATCGGCCTGGAGGGTGCCGACACGACCCGCCTCGTCCGGGTCAACCCCGCGCTGTGCGAGCTGCTCGGGCGGGACGAGGACGTGCTCGTCTCGATGCGCTTCGGCGACTTCATCCACCCTGACGACTTCGAGCGCAGCCGGGAGGTGTTCGCCGGCGGCGCCGGCACGATCCGCGACTACGAGGTGCGCTGCGTCCGCGGCGACGGCGAGACGATCTGGATCTCCGCGACGATGTCGGTGGTCGCCGGGTCGCCCGCGTTCGCGATCACGCAGGTGCAGGACATCACCAGCCGCAAGGCCACCGAGGCCGACCTGGTGCGCAGGGCCTCCCGCGACCCGCTGACCGGCCTGGCCAACCGCGAGGCCGTCGCCGAACCCCTCGCGGCCGCGATCCGGCGGGCCCGCACCGAGCAGGTGATCAGCGTGCTGTTCTTCTGCGATCTCGACGACTTCAAAATCGTCAACGACACCCTCGGCCACGAGGCCGGCGACGCGGTCCTCGTCGCCGTCGCGCAGCGCCTCCAGTCGCTGGTGCGGCCCACCGACACCGTCGCGCGCCTCGGCGGCGACGAGTTCGTCGTCCTCATGGGCAACGTCGCCGCCGGTGACCTCGGCGTGCTGGTCGACCGCCTCGAACGCGCCGTCTGCGCACCCGTCACGCACCAGGGGCAGATCATGCGGGTCAGGGTCAGCGTCGGCGTGGCCGTGATCGATGACACGGTCGAGGACGCGGGCGCCGCGCTGCGGGCCGCCGACCGCGCGATGTACCTGGTCAAGGGCGGTCGTCACGCCGGCGAGGTGACCAGACGGGTGACGGCGTTCGGTGAGCGTTCGGGTGCTCAGGGTGGTATGCCGTTGCTGCGGTTGGCCCGGCCCGAGACGGCCCAGTAGGGTCGTTGAGTCCGCTCCGGTCGACCTGCACCGCATCGGTGCTGCCGGGCGGGCGCCGTCGAGTCGCGATCTTCGCGAGCCGGGGACCCATGCGCGTCCTCTGGGGTGTATCCGCGGCCTGGCCGCGGTAGGGCGAAACTTCCCGCCCGAACCCGTCAGCTAACCCGGTAGGCGGCACCGGAAGGAGTCTGCGTCGATGCCGGCCGCCCGCGCGCCCTCGTAACACCTCACCACTGGTTCCCCCCTTCCAGCATGCCGCCCTCGGGCGGCGTGCCGATGCCGCATGTCTTCTGCCTGCCAACGAAGGAAACATCAGTAGTGAAGCCCATATTGAAGGTGTTGCCACGCCAGTTCCACCCGCGACATCGCCGGCTGGTGCCCGTGCTCGGCGCCAGGGCCGGCACCGTCTCGGTCGCCGTCCTGTCCGCCACGCTGCTGGGCACCCTGCCGGCTGACTCGCCGGCGTCGATGTTCACCGGCCCCGCGTATGCCGAGTCCGCGGCCGCCTGGTCCTGGCCGTCGCCGTCGTCCCTGTCCGCTTCGGGGCCGTCGTCCGCGCCCTCCGCCGACGCGGCGCCGGCGCCCGCGACGGGGCCCCTGGCCGTCGCGGTGCCCGCCGCGCCCGTGCCGCCGGCGCCGCCGGTCGTCAAGCCCGTCGCCGGCCTCGACCAGCGGCAGATGGACAACGCCGCGATCATCGTCAAGCAGGGCCGGGCGCAGGGCATGCCCGACCGGGCCCTGGTCGTGGCGATCGCGACGGCGATGCAGGAGAGCGACCTGTACAACGTCGCCAGCTCCGCCGTGCCCGCGTCCCTCGGGCTGCCGCACGACGGCACCTCGACCGACCACGACTCGGTCGGGCTCTTCCAGCAGCGGGCCAGCCAGGGCTGGGGCACCGTCGCCGAGCTGATGAACCCCGCCCACTCCGCGATGCTCTTCTACAACGCCCTCAACCGGGTCGAGGGCTGGCAGCGGATGAGCGTGACCGCCGCGGCCCAGGCGGTGCAGCGGTCGGCGTTCCCCGGCGCGTACCAGAAGCACGCCACCCGCGCGGAGCAGGTGGTCGCCGCCCTCTCCTGACGCTCACCCGCACCCGGCCGGCGCGCCTTCTCGGGTCGCGCCGGTCAGGCGCCGGTTTCATGGGCCGCCGGTCAGGCGCGGGTTTTGTGGATCGCCGGCGGGGGTGTTGGTCAGGCCGGGTGGCGGGTCGCCCAGCGGGCCAGGGCGACGAGCTCGGCGACCGCGGCCGGCTCGGGGATCGCCAGGTCGAGGGCGACCAGGGCCTGCGCGAGGAGGTCGTCGGCCTGCTGGGCGCACCAGGAGCGGGCGCCGGAGCGTTCGACGACCTTCGCGGCGCGCTCCAGGTCGGCCTCGCTGAGGCGGGTCTCGCGGTGCAGCAGGTCGGCCAGCTCGTCGGCGCCCGCGGCGAGGGCGGCGGCGACCGGCAGCGAGCGGCGGCGGCCGCGCAGGTCGGCGAACGCCGGGCGGCCCGTCACGGCCGGGTCGCCCCAGATGCCCTGCAGGTCCTCGGCGAACCGGACGGCCAGCCCGAGCCGCACCCCGAACAGCCGCAGCTGCTCCACCCGCGCCGGGTCGCCGCCGCCTGCGAGCGCCCCGAGAGCGCACGCGCAGCCGAAGAGGGCGCCACTGCGCTGCTCGACCGCGGAGATGCACGTGCGGAGCAGGTCGTTGCCGGAGCGGTGCCGGGGCAGCGCGGCGTCCAGGGCCGTGCTGAGGTCGGTGTGCTGGCCGTGCAGGAGCTGCTGGACGGTGTCGCCGAGGATGCGGACGCCGGCCCGGTCGACGGACGCCGCCCCGGACTGCCGCCGCGCGTCGGTGCACGGGTCGGGGGTGCCGTGCTGCTCGGTGAACCTGTCCCGCGTCGCCCGGTCCTGCCGCACCGGCTCCCTGCACGGCGCAGCCGGCACGGACGGCGCGGTGTCGGGCGTGGCGCGGCTGGCCTGGCGCAGCGGGCGTGGCACGCGTCTGGTCGGGTCGCCGGTCGCCGCCACGTCGAACGCGAGCGCCAGCATCGCCTGCCCGCCCAGCGTCGCCGGGTGCGGCCCCACCACGCTCCAGGCGGTCGGCCGGTGCAGGCGGGTCAGGTCGCCGTCGAACAGGTCCCGTTGCAGCCCCGACCAGTGGTGCACCAGCTCCACCGCGACGGCGCCCGCCACCGCGTCGTGCGGGTCACCACCGACGGCGCCCGCGCAGACGAGTGTCAGTGCGGCGCGCGTACGGGCGGCGGGCGGGTCCTCGTCGAGCCCGCCGAGCTGCAGCTCGGCCACCTCGCGCGACGGCTCCGGGAGGCGCCCGACGGCGGTGCGCAGCGGCGGCCCGACCAGCAGCTCCGCCCATGCGAGGACGTCGTCGACGGTGCGCAGCACGGTGACCATCAGCCGGAAACCCCCGGACGCGGGATCATCACCGGTAACGCACCACCCATCGGGCCAGGCATGGACAAGCGCCGATCTGATGTCGGCGCCGTGGACGGGTCAAGTATGCCGCCGGTGCCTGCCGGGCGTGCCCAAAACCACGATGGTGGGCGGGTCAGCGCATCGCCTGCAGCAGGGATGGATCCGGTGGTGACACGACTGCGGCCTGCCGGTGCCGGAGGGCCTCCCAGGCGGCCTTCGGCCCGGCCGCGACGTCCCTGGCCGTGTTGTACCAGATCGTCACCTGCTGGCATCCCTCGCAGAGGGCGGGCACCCCGTACGCGTCGACGCCCAGCCGCCGGCACAGCGTCACCGCACGGTGCAGGTGCAGCTCCTGGCTGACGAGTATGGCCTTCGTCACGCCGTACACGTCGCGGGCACGGCGGCACGTGTCATAGGTGTCGAGTCCGTGCGGGTCGACGACCATCCTGGCCGGATCGACGCCCTTGCCCGCCAGGTAGTCGCGCATGACCCGGACCTCATCTCCGGATCCGCCCTGCGCGTCACCGGAGATGAGCAGCGCCTTCACCTTGCCGGACGTGAGCAGCTGCGCGGCGACGTCGAGCCGCCCCTTGAGGAACGGCATCGGCTCCTGCCCGCCCGGCGCGACCTGGGCCCCGAACACGATCGCGACGCCCGCGTCCGGGGCCGTCGAGGCAGGACCGATACGGCCGAGGGAGGCCGCCCGTACCCACACGGTCGGTGACAACACGAGGACGGTGGCCGCGACGGTCCCCGTGAGGACGACCCTGAGCAGGATCCGGCGGCGCCGCTCCAGGCGGGTCTCGCGGCCGGCGGGGAGCGACTGCTTGTCGCGCGCCGCCCACCTGGCCCGCTCGACCTCGAACAGGAACCACGGCGGCACCGTGCCGTGCGTGCGCAGCGTCTCGCGCTCGTCGTCGTCGAGGTAGCCGGTGACGTGGTCGACGGCGAGCGAATACGCCGCCATCCGCGCCGCCCCGCGCCCCTGGGACCGCAGCACCGCCCACGCGCCCAGCGTGGCGATCGTCAGCAGCCAGCCCCACGGCCCCAGCCGCCGACTGCGCCGCCGCAGGTGGTCCTGTACGGCCAGCCAGGCGACCCGCTCGTCCCGCAGTTTCGGCATGGCGGCCAGCATCGCACGGTGATGTGCGCCCATGGTGCCCGTGTGGTGTTGGCCGTGTGAAGCCGTGGCTGTGTGGTTTTGTCCGGGCGAGGCCGTGGCCGGTGTGGTGTTGCACGGGTGAGGTCGTAAATTGTCGTAGGCGCGAGGCAGGATGTAGGCCTCGGGTTGGGGAGGTGGCGTCGGGTGGCCGGCAAGATCAAGGACGAGGACATCGCCTTGGTACGGGAGCGCACCGCGATCGCGGATGTGATCTCCGAGCACGTGACGCTGAAGTCGGCCGGGGGCGGCAACCTGAAAGGGCTGTGCCCGTTCCACGACGAGAAGACCGCCTCGTTCAACGTCTCGCCCGCGCGCAACGTGTATTTCTGCCACGGCTGCGGTGCCGGCGGCGACGCCATCAAGTTCCTGATGGACCACGACCACCTGACGTTCGTCGAATCGGTCGAGCGGCTCGCCGGCCGCGCCGGCCTGCAGCTGCAGTATGTCGAGGCGGGCAGCGCGCCGGTCCGCCAGACGGGTCAGAAGCAGCGGCTCATCGCCGCGCACGCCGAGGCGGCCCGCTTCTATGCCGAGCAGCTCGGCTCGCCCGGCGCCCGGCTGGCCCGCGAGTTCCTCGCGCAGCGCGGCTTCGGCCGCGAGGAGGCGGAGCGCTATGGCTGCGGCTTCGCGCCCGAGGGTTGGGACCCGCTGAGCAAGCACCTGCGGCTGAAGGGCTTCTCCGCGCAGGAGCTGATCACCGCCGGGCTGTCGAAGGAGGCCCGCTCGGGCAGCCTCATCGACCGGTTCCGCCGCCGCCTGCTGTGGCCGATCAAGGACATCTCCGGCGACGTGATCGGCTTCGGCGCACGGAAGCTGTTCGACGACGACGACGGCCCGAAGTACCTGAACACGCCCGAGACCCCGCTCTACAAGAAGTCCCACGTCCTGTATGGGGTGGACCAGGCCAAGCGCGAGATCGCCAAGCAGAGCAAGGTGGTCATCGTCGAGGGCTACACCGACGTGATGGCCTGCCACCTGTCCGACGTGCCCGTGGCGGTCGCCACCTGCGGCACCGCGTTCGGCGCCGACCACATCGCGGTTCTGCGCCGCCTGCTGCTGGACGCCGACGGCTACGGCGGCGAGATCATCTTCACCTTCGACGGTGACGCCGCCGGGCAGAAGGCCGCGCTGCGCGCCTTCGAGGACGACCAGCGGTTCGTCGCGCAGACGTTCATCGCCGTCGGCCCCAACGGCATGGACCCGTGCGAGCTGCGCATGGCGAAGGGCCCCGTCGCCGTCCGCGACCTCGTCGCCGACCGCCAGCCGCTGCTCGACTTCGCCCTCCGCTCCGTCATCCAGCGCTTCGACCTCGACACCGCCGAAGGCCGCGTCGGCGCCCTCAAGGCCACCGCCCCGCTGGTCGCGAAGATCAAGGACCGCACCCTGCGCCCCGAGTACGCCCGCAAGCTCGCCGGCGACCTGGGCATGGAGCTGGAGACGGTCCAGCGCGCCGTCGGCGCCGCCGCGAAGGGCGTCGTCGAGCCCCCGCCCGCCGCCTCCACCCGCAAGATCCTCGCGCCCGACAGCGCCGAGGCCCTCGTCGAGCGCGAGGCGCTGAAGCTCGCCCTCCAGCAGCCCGCCCTCGCCGGCCCCATGTTCGACGTCATCGGCGCCGACATCTACGCCCACCCCACCTACACGGCGCTGCGCGCCGCGATCGCCGACGCCGGCGGCGCCTCGTCCGCGACCGGCGGGGCCGTCTGGATCGAGCGGGTCCGCGAGGCGTGCCCCGACCCGGCCGCCGCGGCCCTCGTCACCGAGCTGGCCGTCGAGCCGCTCCGCCTCGACGGCGAGCCCGACCCCCGCTATGTCGAGGCCACGATCGTCCGGCTGCAGCTGCCCGCCCTCAACCGCCGGATCGCCGACCTCAAGTCCAAGCAGCAGCGCATCAACCCGGTCACCCACGCCGACGAGTATCTGCGCCTCTTCAGCGAGCTCGTCTCCCTGGAGCAGCACGCGAGGGCGCTGCGCGACCGCAGTGCCAGCCGCTGGTGACCGTGCGCGTGCGGGGCGGGTGTCCCGGAGCCCCTGGCCGCTCCGGCGTTCGTGGCCGTTCTGGCGCTCGTGGCCGCTTCGGCGCAGGCGGGCGGTCGCTGCTGGTGGTCGGTGCGGTGTCGGCTTGCGACGGGTTTGTGGTGGCCGGCTCGGGGTCGGCTCGCGGCGGGGGTCCGGTGGTCGGCGGCGGGTTGCCGGCGGTGGTGCGTGGCCGGTTCGCGGTGGGTAGCAGGTCGGTGGGGTGCGGCCGGGGTCTGGTCCTGCGGTCGTCCGACAGAAGGAGAGCGTCGTGTTCGGCTTCCTGAAGAAGCGCCGGCTGCCACCCGCGCGGCGGCCCGCCCTCGCCGCCGACGAGCGCGTCGTGTCGTGGGCGGGCGCGACCGGCGACACCGTGGTCGTCGTCACCAACCTCGGCCTCTGGCTCCCCGGCGCGGGCGAGCGGCTCGGCTGGCACGAGATCCACAAGGCCACGTGGTCGGGCCGGCAGCTGGCCCTCATCGCCGCCCGGGAGCTGCCCGTCGACGGCCCTGGTGGGTACGTCGTCATGGAGGACCTGACGCCGCTGGTCATCACGCTGCTCGACCCCGACAGGGTGCCTGAGCAGGTCCGCACCCGGGTCAACAAGTCCATCGCGCACACCTCGCACCACCCGCTCACCACCGGCTTCGGCGTCCGCGTCGTCGCCCGCCGCGTCAGCGGCGTCGACGGCCTGCGCTGGACCGTCCGCTACGACGAGGGCGTCGACCCCACCGCCCCCGCCGTCACCGAACAGACCGCCGCTCTGGTCGCCGCCGCCCGCCAGTCGATCGGCACCCCCGCCTGACCCCACCCACCTGCCCCCGACGGCGACCGCGCCCGCAACGTTTCGCCCCAGCCGGCCCTTCGGGTGGACGGTCCGCCACCCAGCACCCGACCCGAACCCCGGCCGGTTGTCGCCGATACCACCGGGCGGCTCACAACGTGGGTCGCCCGCGCCGCTGAACGGTTGGGAGGGTCCTCTGGTCCGCTGACGGCGGTGCCGCTGAGCCGCCCGCGACGTGGGGTGGTTGCCACGCTGGCTGGTCGGAGTGGCAGGCCGGGAGCCTGGTCTGCTGATGGTGGGATGCTGCATGGGCGGCTCGCGACGTGGGATGGTTGCCGCGCTGGCTGGTCGGTCGGGAGCCTGGTCTGCCGACGGTGGGGTGCCGTTTTTGGCGGCTCGCGACGTGGGATGGTTGCCGCGCTGGCTGGTCGGTCGGTCGGGAGCCTGGTCCGCCGACGGTGGAGTGCCATTTTTGGCGGCTCGCGACGGGGGGCGGTTGCCGCGCTGTGTGGGCGGTCGGGAGCCTGGTCCGCCGACGGTGGGGTGCCGTTTGGGTGGCTCGCGACGTGGGATGGTTGCCACGCTGTGTGGGCGGTCGGGAGCCTGGTCCGCTGAGGGTGGGAGTGTCGCTTGGGCGGACTGCGGCGAGGGGTGGCTGCGGTGCTGGCTGGTTGGGTCGGTCAGTCGGTGGCCGGCCCGCTGACGGCGGGTGTGCCCTGGGTCGAGTGTGCGGCAGGCGGGGGCGCGGATCGGCGACGGCGGCGGACCAGGTGGACGGCGGCGGCCGTGACGAGCGCGACGTCCAGGAACGCCCCGGGCACCTTCGTCTTCGTCGCCAGCCCCAGGCTGTCGGGCAGCGTCAGCAGCGGCAACCCGGCCGCGGCGACCAGCACGACCGTGCGCAGCCGGCCGGTGAGCGTCGTGCCCGCGAGCAGGGCGATGCCGGCGATCGCGTACCAGGCGTAGAACACCGGGCCGAGCACCGCGGCCGCGAGCATGCCGCACCCCGCCGCGGTCAGCACCACGTCCTGCGCCCGCCGCCCCGTCGCGCCGCCGTCAGCCGCGCCGCCGGTCACGCCGTCAGCCGCGTCGCCGCCGGTCATGCCGCCCGTCGCGCTGCTGGCCGTCGCGCGGTCGGCCGTGGCATCGCGGCCTGTGGTGACGCTGTCCCCTGGCTCGGGGCCCGTCGCGCTGCCGCTGTTGATCGGTGCGCCGCCGGGGTGGGCGGCGCGTTTGAGCGAGGCCAAGGTGGTCGCGGTCCGCCACCACAGCCCCAGCAGGATCACCGCCAACGCTAGCAGTCCCACGGCCCGCGCGACCGCCACCGCCGTCGCGAACGACTCTGGGTGACCGAGCACGCGCAGCACGTAACCCACGGCCATGCCCACGCCGGTGGGGATGGAGAGCCACTGGACCATGGTGCTGGTCGAGCCGAGGGCGTGCAGGAAGCCGAGGCCGTGGCCGGTGAGCACCGCGAGGAGGGCGTAGGTCGCTCCGATCGTCACGCCGAAGGTGAGGGTGCTCGTCCAGCGGGCTCTGGTCGTACCGGCGAAAAACACCAACAGGAGGGCGAACGGCACGGCGCCGAGCGCGGTGACCTTGACGGCGACGGCGAGGCCGAAGGCGAGCCCGGACGCGGCGGCCGCCGCGAAGCCGGGCCGTCTCGCGGCGACGAAACCGGCCAGGACCAGGCCCGCGAGGACGACGTCGTTGTGAGCGCCGGACACGACGTGGACGAGGACGAGCGGGCTGGCGGCGAGCAGTGCGTTGCCGCGGGAGAGGCGGTGCACGGCGGCGACGCACAGCACCAGGCCGAGCACGGCGGCGAGGCGCAGCAACAGCACGGCGGCGGGCAGGCTGCCGTGCGCGAGCCAGGCCGCGGCGCCCTCCATGGCGATCCACAGTGGACCGTAGGGCGTGGGGGTCTCGCGCCACAGCTCGGGCACGTCGGACAGCCACGTGCAGGGCAGTGCGGCGGGCCCCACCTCGTAGAGGTCGAAGCCGGCGTCGAAGAGCTGGCCCTGGCAGGCGTACGCGTAAATGTCGTGGCTGCCCAGCGGCGGCGCGACCAGCAGCGGGACGCTCCAGAGCGCGGCGGTGACCAGCAGGCCGCGCTGGTCGGTCGCGTCGCGCAGCGTCCACCAGGCGCGGATCAGCATCGCGAGGGCGACGAACCACACGATCACACCGAGCAGCCACGGCCCGTCGTGCGGCACCGGCTTGCCAGCCAGGAAACCGCTGGTGGCGAGGAGGACGGAAGCGGCCAGCCCGAGCCAGCGCGGGTTGACGCTCACCAGCACATGGTGCCAACCGGCCGTCGCCGGCGGCAAATCGGACCGATTTTTGTCAGACCCCCGGGTTAGTGTCGCCACGTGGCTGATGACGGAGCGTTGATCGCGGCGACCGGGCTGGTGAAACAGTTCGGTGCCTTCACCGCGGTCGACGGGATCGACGTGCGGGTGCGGGCGGGGGAGGCGTTCGGGTTCCTCGGGCCCAACGGGGCGGGCAAGTCCTCCACGATGCGCATGATCGGCTGCGTGTCGCGACCGACCGGCGGCTCGCTGCGGATCCTGGGCATGGACGCGGCGCGGGACGGTTCGGCGATCCGGGCGCGGCTCGGGGTGTGCCCGCAGCAGGACTCGCTCGACCTCGAGCTGACCGTGCTGGAAAACCTGACGGTGTATGCGCGGTATTTCAACATCCCGCGCCGGGTCGCGCGGGCGCGGGCGATGGAGCTGCTGGAGTTCGTGCAGCTGGCGGACCGCGCCGGCGACAAGGTCGAGCCGCTGTCGGGCGGCATGAAGCGCCGCTTGACGATCGCGCGGGCCCTGGTCAACGAGCCCGAGATCGTGCTGCTCGACGAGCCGACCACCGGCCTCGACCCGCAGGCGCGGCACCTGGTGTGGGAGCGGCTGTTCCGGCTCAAGCAGCGCGGCGTCACGCTGGTGCTCACCACGCACTACATGGACGAGGCGGAGCAGCTGTGCGACCGCCTGGTCGTCATGGACGGCGGCCGGATCGTCGCGGAGGGCTCGCCGCGCGAGCTGATCGAGCGGCACTCGACGCGGGAGGTGCTCGAGGTGCGGTTCGGCAACGAGCCGCTCGACGGGTTGGCCGGCAAGCTGGAGGGCATCGGTGAGCGCACCGAGGTGCTGCCCGACCGCATCCTGGTCTACACCGGCGACGGCGACGCGGCCGCCGCGCAGGTCCACGCGCGGGGGCTGACGCCGTCGAGCGTGCTGGTCCGGCGCGGGTCGCTCGAAGACGTGTTCCTGCAGCTCACCGGTCGGACGCTGGTGGACTGATGGCTCACCGGACCGCCCTGGCGCTCGAATACCACCTGGTGTCCTACAAACGCACCTGGCGGGCGAGCGTGTTCAGCTCGTTCGCGCTGCCGGCGATGTTCCTGGTCGCGATGGGGATCACCGTCGGGCACTACATCGACGAGCGGTCGACGTCGATCGGCGTGCCGTACCTGGACTATCTCGGGCCCGGGCTGCTCGCCTCGACCGCCCTGCAGGTCGCGGTCGCCGACTCGACGTGGCCGGTGTTCGGCGGGTTCAACTGGACACGGGTCTACCACGCGATGCGGGCGTCGCCGCTCACGGTGGGTGACGTGCTGCGGGGGCATCTGGCGTTCGTCACGCTGCGGGTCGCGCTGTCGAGCATCGGGTTCCTGGTGGTGCTGGCGCTGTTCGGCGCGCTGCACTCGTGGTGGGCGCTCACGACCCCGCTGGTCTCCATGCTGCTGGGCGTGGCGTGCGCGGCGCCGTGCTTCGCGTTCGCGGCGCGGACCGAGACCGATGGGGCGTTCGCGGTGCTGTTCCGCGTGGCGGTGGTGCCCATGACGCTCTTCGCCGGCGTGTTCTTCCCCGTGGAGAGCCTGCCTGTGGCGGCTCGGCTGCTGGCGTACGTGTCGCCGCTGTGGCACGGCGTGGAGCTTTCCCGGGCCGCGACACTGGGCACCACGACCGCCTGGGGGCCGCCCGCCCACGTCGCGGTCCTGGCGGTGTGGTGCGCGGTGGGCTATGTGCTGGCGGTGCGTTCGTTCACCCGGAAGCTGGGCGACTGATGGTCACGACACTGATCTTCCCGCGGGCGATGTCCCGTCTCGACCACCGCGCCTCCGGGGCCCTCTCCGTCACCGCGCGTAACCTCGCGGCGGCCAGGCATGCGGCGTACTGGTGGGTGCTGCTGTCCGGTTTCGTCGAGCCGCTGCTGTACCTGCTGTCGATCGGCGTCGGCGTCGGGCGGCTCGTCGGGGACATCGCGCTGCCCGACGGCCGGCTCGTGACCTATGCGCAGTTCGTCGCGCCGGCGATGCTGGCCGCCTCCGCGATGAACGGGGCGCTCGCGGAGACCACCATGAACTTCTACGGCAAGCTCAAGTTCATGCGCATCTATGATGCGACGCTCGCCACCCCGATCACGCCCATGCAGGTCTCCGTCGGCGAGCTCGTCTGGGCGATGTGCCGCGGCGGCATGTATTCCGCCGTCTTCCTCCTGGTCATGGCGGCGCTGGACCTCACCACGTGGGGGTGGGCGCTGGTGGCCTTACCCGTGACGCTGCTGGTGGGGTTCGCGTTCGGGGCGCTCGGGATGGGGCTGTCGACGCTGCTGCGCTCCTGGCAGGACTTCGACTACATCAACGTGACCCAGTTCGGGCTGTTCCTGTTCAGCGGCACGTTCTCCCCACCGTCGGACTTCCCCGCGCCGCTGCAGGTCCTGATCGAGCTGACGCCGCTGTATCACGGCGTCGCCCTGCTCCGGGCGATCACGACGGGCTCGCCGGACTGGACGCTGTTGTGGCACGTGGCGTACCTGGCCGCGCTGGCCGCGGTCGGCCTGACGATGGCCAGCCGCCGGATGGGCACCCTGCTGCTGAAGTGAGCGACCCGCGTCGTCCAGCCGGCTGACGGCTCCGCCTTGGTGGGAGTTTGCCCGCCGCCGCTGAGGCATGGCAGCGGGGCATCGGGGCTTCGGGCTGTCCGGCTCCACGCTGTCTGGCTCCACGCTGTGCGACTTCGGGCGGTGTGGTTGCGGATGGTGTGGCCTTCGGGCGGCGCGGCTCGGGTGATGCAGTTTCCGGGTCGGGCCGAGCTGGGTGGGGCTGGACCGTGCTCCGGGCTCGGGTCTGTCGCGGGGTCCTGGCCGAGCCGCCGTGGTGATGTCGATGCGGGATGTTGCAACGGCCGTGACCGTCGGCATCCGGATGGACCGGCGGCGCTGGGCAGGCCCACGGCCATGACCATCCTTCGATCAAGCGCTCAAGACCGGCGACCGCGCCGCCGCGATGTGCACCGGACCGCATGATCCAAGGACGGATCTGGCGGTGTGGGCGGCCAGGGTTGTCCTTCGATCAAGCGCCCGGGACCGGTGAGCGGCGCAGCTGCGGTGTGCGCCGGACCAGTTGATCCAAGGGATGGATCTGGCGGTGCGGGTGGCCATGACCGCACTTGATCGAGTGCTCGGGATCGGCGACCGCGCTGTTGCGGTGTGCGCCGGCCCGGTTGATCCAAGGACGGATGTGGCGGTGGGGGTGGCCAGGGTTGTCCTTCGATCGGGTGCTCGGGATCGGTGTGTGCACGGTGTCGGGTGACTGGCCGTCGCGGGTGCTGGCTTGATCCAAGGACGGGTCTGGTCGTGCGCGTGGCCAGGGTTGTCCTTGGATCATGTGGTCGAGTCCGGCGACGGGGCCGTTGCCCTGGTCCGGGTGCGGTGGTGCGTTCGGTGACGGGGCTGTTGCCTGGTCCAGGGGCGGATCTGGCGGTGCGGGCAGACGCTGTTCGCCCAGCCGCCACAGACGTTGATCAATGCCCAGCTTTGCGGCTTTTGTCCACAGGCGGTGTGGGATCCGCGGCGGGTTGAGCGATCGAGCTGTGGGTGGATCGCGCAACGTCCATCGCGCGGCGGGGGCATGCGGGGTATTGGTCAACGTCTGTTCGCTGGGTGCGGGTCGGGGCTGACGGGGTCCGTGATCCGGAAGGGTTTGTGCAGCCCAGGTGGCGCAAGGTCTTCCCGGAGCATGGGGAGCCCTGGTCACTGCGGAGGGCGGCCACCGGATGCGGCGCGCATGCGCCGCTCGGCCTGGCTCGAGCCTCGGTGCGGGCAGTGCGTCGCGGAGCGGCGCATTGGGGTGCGGGTGAGGATCCCCGCAGGGGTCCGCCGCGGCAGCGGTGGGGGGAATTACAGCTTGAGCTGGGGAAACGCGGTAACGTTCGGAAAAGGGTCAACTTCCGTTGGATTCAGCAAAAGTTTGGTAACGGGAGATAGAAGACCTAGACGCGGCGCTTCGGAGGGCCTAAAGTCTCGACGCAACACGGGTGTAACGCATGGCACACGACCCGGCAACCGGCACCTCAACGGAGGTGTGGTGGTGTAGCCGCGTGTCGCGGACGCCTGCCTGCGACCAGATGAGGAGGTGCCATTGTGAACACGGTCAGTGCGGTAGACGGCCCCGTTCAGTCGCGCCTGCTCCGCTTGTTGCGGGACACCGGTGCGTTGTCGCGTGCGGAGCTGGCGGATCGCCTGGAGGTGCCGCGGCCGCGGCTGCTCGCGGACCTGGACGCGCTCGTCGCGACCGGGCTCATCCGCGAGGCGGGCCCGGCGGCGAGCCGGGGTGGTCGCAGGTCGACGCTGGTGGAGCTGAACCCGGATCTGCGGTTCGCCGCGGTGGACCTGGGGGCGAGCTCGATCGACGTCGAGATCACCGACGGGCGGCTGGAGCCGGTCGCGGCGTACGGGGAACCCGCCGACATCAGGTCGGGACCGAAAGTAATACTGCAACGGGTCAACGAGATTCTGCACAAGTTCCGTGTGGATGGCTCGTTCGAGCGGTTGCACGCCATCGGCATCGGCGTGCCAGGGCCGGTCAGTTTCCGGGACGGCGTTCCGGTCTCGCCACCGATCATGCCCGGCTGGGACAGGTTCCCGGTGCGGGAGGTGCTCGGGCGCGAGTTCAACTGCCCGGTCGTCGTCGACAACGACGTGAACATCATGAGCATCGGCGAGCGCTACGGCGGCGTCGCGCACTCGGTGGACAACCTGCTCTTCCTCAAGGTGGGGACCGGCATCGGGTGCGGCATCTACCTCAACGGTGAGGTGTACCGGGGCACCGACGGGTGTGCCGGCGACATCGGGCACATCCAGGTCGACAGTCACGGGCCGGTGTGCTCGTGCGGCAACGTCGGCTGCCTGGAGGCCTTGTTCGGTGGCGGCGCGCTGGCGCGTGACGCGACGGCGGCGGCCCGCAGCGGTGCCTCACCGGCGCTCGCGGACCGGCTGAACGCCAACGGCATCGTGACCGCCAAGGACGTCGCCGACGGCGCCGCCGAGGGTGACGTCACGTGCATCCGCCTGATCCGTGACGGTGGGCGCCGGGTGGGTGGGGTGCTGGCCGGCCTGGTCAGCTTCATCAACCCGTCGATGATCGTGATCGGCGGCGGTCTCGCCGGCCTCGGTCACATCCTGCTGGCGGAGATTCGTAGCGTCGTCTACCGGCGTTCGCTTCCCCTCGCGACCGGCAATCTGCCGGTCGTCCTGTCCGAGCTCGGCCCCCGCGCCGGCGTTGTTGGCGCCGCGGTCCTGGCCAGCGAACTCGCATATGGACGGCCATCATGACAACTACGGACGACATCGTCCTGAAACTTACCGATGTGGTGAAGACCTTCCCCGGCGTCCGTGCGCTCGACGGGGTCCAGCTGGAGGTGCGGGCCGGGGAGGTGCACTGCCTCCTCGGGCAGAACGGCGCCGGCAAGTCCACGCTGATCAAGGTGCTCTCGGGCGCGCACACCCCGGACTCCGGCGAGATCATGTGGCTGGGTCAGCCGGCCACGTTCAACAGCCCGCAGACGGCCATGAAGGCCGGCATCGCCACCATCTACCAGGAGCTCGACCTCGTCGACGGCCTCAGCGTCGCCGAGAACATGTACCTCGGTCACGAGCCGCACAGTGCCGGGTTCGTCGCCCGGCGCACCATGCGCCACGGCGCGGCGGAGATCCTCGCGCGGCTCGGCCACGCGGAGATCCCCGTGGGCCGGGAGGTCGGCAAGCTGCCGGCCGCCGCGAAGCAGATCGTGAGCATGGGCCGGGCGTTGTCCCGCGAGGCGCGGCTGCTCATCATGGACGAGCCGAGCGCCGTGCTCGCCCACGACGAGGTGCAGAACCTGTTCCGCATGGTCCGCGCGCTGACGGCGCAGGGCATCGCGGTCATCTACATCTCCCACCGTATGGAGGAGATCCGCGAGATCGGCGACCGCGTGACGGTGCTCAAGGACGGCCGCACCACGGCGGCCAACCTCGACGCGAAGGCCACGCCGACCCGCGAGCTGGTCAGCAAGATGACCGGCCGCACCATCGAGTACGTCTTCCCGGATAAATCGGATAAGTCGAATAAGTCGGACAAGCCGGCGGAAGAGCTGCTGCTCAGCGTCGATGGCTTGAGCCTGGAAGGGCGATTCAGCGACATCTCGCTGAACGTCCACGCGGGGGAGATCGTCGGGATCACCGGCCTGGTCGGCTCCGGGCGGTCGGAGGTGCTGGAGACCATCTTCGGCGCCCGCCGCGCCACCGCCGGCACGGTCGCGATCGGGGGCAAGGTGCTGCGCAAGGGCAGCGTCAACGCCGCCGTGAAGGCCGGCATCGGCATGGCCCCCGAGGAGCGCAAGAGCCAGGCGCTGCTGCTCGGCGAGCCGATCTACCGCAACGTCACCCTCGCCGGGTTCACCCGCTTCGCCCGCGCCGGCTTCACCGACGCCGGGCGCGAGCGCTCCGAGGCCCAGAAGATCACCCAGGGCCTCGACCTGCGCCCGAACGACGTCCGGCGCCCCGTGCGTACCCTCTCCGGCGGCAACCAGCAGAAGGTCGTCGTCGGCCGGTGGCTGCTGGGCGGCACCCGGCTGCTCCTGCTCGACGAGCCCACCCGAGGCGTCGACGTCGGCGCCCGTGCCGAGCTCTACCAGGTGATCCGCAGACTCGCCGACGAGGGTGTCGGTGTGCTGCTCGTGTCCAGCGAGGTGCCCGAGGTGCTGGGCCTGTCCGACCGTGTGCTCGTCATGCGTGAGGGACGGCTCGTACGGGAGGCTCCGGCGGACGAACTCGACGAAGACACCGTGCTCGACCTCGTGATGGCCGGCTCACTGCTGGACGGGGCCGATCTGGCGAGCACCGCCCCTGAAGGGACCGCAGCATGAGCACCGCGACCACACCCGACTCCGTGGAGCTGAGCAAGGGCGCGGCGAACGCCGCCGGGCAGGGCTGGTTGCAGCGGGACGGTGCCGATTCCGTCAAGCGCAACCTCGCCCTCATCGGGGTCCTGGTGCTGCTGCTGATCATCGGTGCCGTCACCCGTCCCGACATCTTCCTCGACCTCGACCGGCTCTGGTCCAACGAGCTGACCGTGCTGACCCAGGCGTCCAGCATCGGCGTGATCGTGGTCGGCATGACGTTCGTGATGATCAGCGGTGGCATCGACCTGTCGGTCGGCGCGCTGCTGGCCCTCGCCAGCGTCTGGTGCACCACCGTGGCGACCCAGGACATGGGGCCGGCCGCGATGGTCTTCACCGCGCTCGCCGTCGGTGCGGCCGCCGGCCTCGTCAACGGCGGCCTGATCGCCTACGGCAAGCTGGTGCCCTTCATCGCGACGCTCGCCATGATGCTGTCCGCCCGTGGTCTCGCCCAGAACATCTCCGGGTCGCACACCCAGATCACGTCGGACCCGTTCATCAAGAGCCTCGCCGGCGACCGCCTGCTCGGCGTCCCGTACATGGTCATCATCTTCGTGCTGGTCACCGCGCTCGGCTGGGTCCTGCTCAACCGCACCACCTTCGGCCGCCGCACCATCGCGATCGGTGGCAACGCCGAGGCCGCCCGCCTGGCCGGCATCAACGTCCGGCTGCAGACGATGCTGCTGTACGTGCTGTCGGGCCTCTGCTGCGGCATCGCCGCGCTGATGATCGTGTCCCAGACCACCTCCGGCAGCAACACCCACGGCGACCTGTACGAGCTCAACGCCATCGCTGCCGCGATCATCGGCGGCACCGCCCTCACCGGCGGCCGCGGCACCATCGTCGGCTCGCTCCTCGGCGTGCTGATCTTCACCCAGATCACGAACCTGTTCATCGTCAACAACCTGCAGCTGGACGTCCAGCGGATCATCAACGGCGGCATCATCGTCGCCGCGGTCCTCATCCAGCAGTTCCGGGTCGGCTCCTTCCTCCGGACCCGCCTCAACAGATAGGCACTTCGGTCCCACCCCGATAGGGCGCATCGCCACCGAACACCCAGCACCGCCGTCGTCGACGGCAGTGTGGATCAACACGCCCAAAATGCAGCAAAACCTACCCGCCCCCCCATCCCACAGACGACCAGGAGGTCGTGATGAGCGCATCCTCGGGTGACATGTCCCGCCGTAAGCTTCTCCTCGGCGGGGCCGCCCTCGGCGCCGGTGCACTGCTCGCCGGTTGCACGTCCAACGACAAGAAGGACAGCGACGCCGGCACCACCACCAAGGAGAACGCCGCCGCCACCGAGGCGCCCGGCAAGGCCGTCACCATCGGCTTCTCCGCCCCGGCCGCCGACCACGGCTGGATCGGCGCGATCACCGCGAACGCCAAGGCGCAGGCCGCCAAGTTCTCCGACGTGACCCTCAAGGTCGTCGACGCCGGTAAGGACGCCCCCGCGCAGATCGCCGCGCTGGAGACCCTGATCGGCTCGAAGCCCGACGCGATCGTGCTGCTGCCGCAGGACGGCGCGCAGCTGACCGAGATCGGCAAGAAGGCCACCGCGGCCGGCATCATCGTCATCAACCTGGACCGTGAGTTCTCCGACTCGGCCGCCTCGTTCTCGCTGATCAAGGGCGACAACTACGGCATGGGCATCGCCGCCGGCAAGTACATCGGCGAGAAGCTCAAGGGCAAGACCGACGCCGTCATCGGCGAGATCCCGGGCATCGACGAGCTCCAGCTGACCAAGGACCGGTCGAAGGGCTTCGCCGACGCGCTCAAGACCTACGGCCTCACGGTCAAGCACCGCGTCGCTGCGGGCTTCACCGTCGAGTCCGGCCAGAAGTCCATGGCCAACCTGCTGCAGGCCGCGCCGAAGCTCGACGCCGTGTGGAACCACGACGACGACCAGGGCGTCGGTGTCCTCGCCGCGATCCAGCAGTCGGGCCGCAAGGAGTTCTTCATGGTCGGTGGCGCGGGCTCCCGCGACGCGATGGACCACATCAAGGCCGGCGACACGGTGCTGACCGCGACGGTCACCTACCCGCCGTCGATGGCGTCCTCGGCGATCATCCTGGCCCGCCTCGCCGCCCAGGGCAAGGGCATGGGCGACCTGGTCGAGCTGCAGGTGCCGAAGCTGATCGTCCTGCAGTCCGAGACGATCACGAAGGACAACGTCGACAAGTACCTGCCGCTCGGCTTCAAGTCCTAGCAGGTCGTCAGGTAGAGCCAACCACCAGAAAGGAAACCGCCAGTGTCCACTCAGGGCAGCAGCGGGGAGCTGCGCGTCGGCATGGTCGGATACGCATTCATGGGCGCCGCGCACTCACAGGCGTGGCGCACCGTGAACCGGGTCTTCGACCTGCCGGTGCGGGCGACCATGGTCGCCGTCTGCGGCCGCGATGGGGCGAAGGTGGCGGACGCCGCCAGCCGGCTCGGGTGGGCCGAAGCGGTGACCGACTGGCGCGAGCTGATCGCCCGGGACGACATCGACGTCATCGACGTCTGTACCCCGGGCGACAGCCACGCCGAGATCGCCATCGCCGCGCTCGAAGCGGGCAAGCACGTGCTGTGCGAGAAGCCGCTCGCCAACACGGTCGAGGAGGCGCGCGCGATGGTCGCGGCGGCGGCGAAGGCCCGGGCGCTCGGCGTCCGGTCCGCCTGCGGGTTCAACTACCGCCGGGTCCCCGCCGTCTCGTTGATGCGCAACCTCATCGCCGACGGCCGGCTCGGCGCCATCCGGCACGTCAGAGCCGTCTACCTGCAGGACTGGATCACCGATCCCAACTTCCCGCTCGTCTGGCGGCTCCAGAAGGACAAGGCCGGCTCGGGCGCGCTCGGCGACATCGGCGCGCACATCATCGACCTGACCCAGTTCGTCACCGGGCAGCAGATCACCGGCGTCACCGGCATCACCGAGACGTTCATCAAGGAGCGCCCGCTGCCGGAGGCGTCCAGCGGGCTCTCCGCGAGCGCGGGCGCCACGACGGGTGAGGTCACCGTCGACGACGCCGCGGTCTTCGTCGCCCGGCTCTCCGGCGGCGGCCTGGCCACCTACGAGGCGACCCGCTTCGCGACCGGCCGCAAGAACGGGCTCAAGGTCGAGATCAACGGCGAGCTCGGCTCGCTCGTCTTCGACCTGGAGCGGCTCAACGAGCTCGAGTACTACGACGCCACGAAGCCGGCCGCCGAGCAGGGCTTCAGCCGCATCCTGGTGACCGAGGGCGAGCACCCGTACCTCTCCGCCTGGTGGCCGCCGGGCCACATCATCGGCTACGAGCACTCGTTCACCCACGAGATGCGGGACTTCATCGAGGCGGTGGCCACCGGATCGGATCCGACGCCGTCGTTCGAGGACGCGCTGCAGGTACAACTCGTGCTCGACGCCGTGGAGAAGTCCGACGCCTCCTGGGTGAGCGTGCTGGCATGAACGATCCCTACGCCCCCACTCCCGCGGACCGGTTCTCGTTCGGGCTCTGGACGGTGGGCTGGCAGGCCCAGGACGTCTTCGGCTCGGCGTCGCGCGCGGCGCTCGACCCGGTCGAGTCCGTGCACCGGCTCGCGGAGCTGGGGGCGTACGGGGTGAGCTTCCACGACGACGACCTGATCCCGTTCGGCAGCGACGAAACCGTCCGGGACAAGCTGATCGGCCGCTTCCGCGAGGCCCTCGACACCAGCGGCATGGTGGTGTCGATGGCCACCACCAACCTGTTCGGCCACCCGATCTTCAAGGACGGCGCGTTCACCGCCAACGACCGTGCCGTCCGCCGGTTCGCGCTGCAGAAGGTGCTGCGCAACATCGACCTCGCCGCCGAGCTCGGCGCGCCGACCTACGTGCTGTGGGGCGGTCGCGAGGGCGCCGAGTCCGGTGCCGGCAAGCAGATGCGGGCGGCGCTCGACCGGTACCGCGAGGCCATCAACGCCCTGTGCGCGTACATCCGCGAGCGTGGCTACGACATCCGCCTCGCCATCGAACCGAAGCCCAACGAGCCCCGCGGCGACATCCTGCTGCCGACGATCGGCCACGCCCTCGCACTGATCTCGACCCTGGATGAGCCGTCGCGGGTGGGGCTCAACCCCGAGGTGGGCCACGAGGAGATGGCCGGGCTCAACTTCGCCCACGGCATCGCCCAGGCGCTGTGGCACGGCAAGCTCTTCCACGTCGACCTCAACGGCCAGCACGGCCCGCGGTTCGACCAGGACCTGCGGTTCGGCGCCGGCAACCTCCGCGGCGCCTTCTGGACCGTCGACGTGCTGGAGAACAGCTCCGGCTACCCGACGGCCTACGCGGGACCCCGCCACTTCGACTACAAGCCACCACGTACCGAGGACGCCGCGGGGGTGTGGGTCACCGCCGCAGCGTGCATGCGCAACTACCTGATCCTCAAGGACAAGGTCCGTGCGTTCCGTGACGACCCCGAGGTGTCGGCGGCGCTCGCGACGGCCCGCGTCGACGAGCTTTCGGTGCCGACGCTGATGCCGGGGGAGTCGCTCTCGGCGCTGCGGGCCGAGGAGATCGACGTCGAAGCGGTGGCCGCCCGCGGGATGGCCTTCGAACGCCTCGACCAGCTCGCCATGGAACACCTCCTGGGGATCAGGGGATGAGCACCGCATAAAACGAAGCTTTTCCTCGCCGGCAGCGAGGGCCTTGCCGCGGTTGCGCCCCGCGGCAGGGTAGCCGGCGGGGAAGGGTCCGTCGGGCCGGCGCGGCACGTGTGCCGCGCCGGCGGACGGGCAACAACTGAAGACGACATCATGACGGCGCGACGGCGCGCGCTCACGCCCATCGTGAAGGATCTGTCATGCCCAGAAGCACAGCCCGGAACTGGTTCGCCGCCGCTACGGCGGGCCTGCTCGCCGCGGCCACACTGAACCCGGTGCCCGCCAGCGCCGCCGATGCCCCGTACAAGGTCCTGGTCTTCTCGAAGACCGCGGGCTTCCGCCACTCGTCGATCCCCAACGGCATCGCCGCCGTCCAGTCGCTCGGCTCCACCAACAACTTCACCGTCACCGCCACCGAGGACGCCGCCGCGTTCACCGCCGCCAACCTGGCCCAGTACCAGACGGTCGTCTTCATGTCGACGACCGGGGACGTGCTCAACGACGCCCAGCAGACCGCGTTCGAGGCCTACATCCGTGGCGGCGGCGGGTACGTCGGCGTGCACGCCGCGGCCGACACCGAGTACAGCTGGCCGTTCTACGGCACGCTCGCCGGTGCCTGGTTCGCGTCGCACCCGGCGATCCAGCAGGCGAGCGTGAACGTCGAGGACCGCAGCCACCCGGCCACGGCCCACCTCGGCGCCACCTGGACCCGCACCGACGAGTGGTACAACTACCAGACCAACCCGCGGGCCACGGCGCACGTCCTGGCCTCGCTCAACGAGTCGTCGTACTCGGGTGGATCGATGAGCGGCGACCACCCGATCACCTGGTGCAAGACCATCGACAGCGGCCGGTCGTTCTACACCGGCTTCGGGCACACCGAGGAGAGCTACGCCGACACCAACTTCCGCAACCTGCTGCTCGGTGCCATCCGGTACACGGCGAAGCGCGTCGACGGCAACTGCGCGGCGCCGGTCCAGCCGTCCGGCAGCGTCTACCAGGCCGAGGCGTGGTCGGCGACCGGCGGCGTCCAGGTCGCGAACCACGCGGCCGCCGTCGGCGGCAAGACCGCCGGCTACATCGACAACAACGACTGGATCTCGTTCACCGGCGTGAACCTGTCCAACGTCACCGGCGTCAGCCTGCGCTCGTCGTCGGCCGGCGCGGGCGGTACCGTCGAACTGCGCGCCGGAAGCACCACCGGCACTCTGCTCGGCAGCGCCGCGATCGCCAACACCGGCAGCTGGGAGACCTTCCGCGACGTGTTCACGCCGCTGTCGACCAACGCCAGCACCTCGTTGTTCCTGGTCTTCCGTGGCACCGGCAGCTCCCTGTTCGACCTCGACCAGCTCACCCTGACGCGCTCCGCCACGACCCGCCAGGGCGAGGCGTGGTCGTCGATGAGCGGCCTGCAGGTCGCCGGGCACGCCCCCGCCACCGGTGGGCAGACCGCCGGGTTCATCGACAACAACGACTGGGCCGCGTACACCGGACTGTCGCTGGGCACCGCCGCCGGCGTCCGCGTCAAGTGGTCCTCGGCCGGCCCCGGCGGCACGATCGAGCTCCGGGCCGGCTCGGCGACCGGCGCGCTGCTCGGCACGCTCGCGGTCGCCAACACGGGCAGCTGGGACACGTTCCGCACGGCCTCGGTCGCCCTGGTCCCGAACGCGTCGACCACGCTGTGCCTGGTGTTCCGCGGCGGCAGCGGATCGCTCTTCGACGTCGACGAATTCACGGTGTTCAGCGCCTGAACTTCGGTCGCGGGTTCTCCCGCGACCGGACAGACGGGTGGCGGGGTCGCGACGCCGACCGGCCCCGCTGTCCGGGCCCCGTCCGCTCGGATGCACCACAGCACCTGCACAACGTCCCGGGTGGTGACGCCGACTCCCCCCGTGGCCGGGCAGGTGCGATCCGGGCGGACGGGTCGCCTTTTTTGGCTGTTGTACTGGCATCGCCTGGTTCCTAAACTGGGTGTTGCACCTGGTCGGCCCTTGGACAGGTGCGGGTGGGAGGCGCAACCCACCCGCGCCGCTGGTTGCGTTCATCGGCCTCTTTTCAGGTCTCTCCCTCGCGCCCTCATCACCGCCGTTACACCGGAGGAACTCTCATGGCGCGTCCGATCACGCTGTTTACCGGCCAGTGGGCCGACCTGCCCTTCGAGGAGGTCTGCCGGCTGGCCTCGGAATGGGGCTACGACGGCCTCGAGATCGCCTGCTGGGGTGATCACTTCGAGGTCGACAAGGCGCTCTCCGACGAGTCCTACGTGGACCGCAAGCTGGAGACCCTGGCCAAGCACAACCTGAAGGTCTACGCGATCTCCAACCACCTGGTCGGCCAGGCCGTCTGTGACCACCCGATCGACCAGCGGCACCAGGGCATCCTGCCCGCCCGCATCTGGGGCGACGGGTCGCCGGAAGGCGTCCGCCAGCGGGCCGCCGCCGAGATCGCGGACACCGCCCGCGCCGCCCGCAAGCTCGGCGTCGACGTGGTGGTCGGCTTCACCGGCTCGTCCATCTGGCACACCCTGGCCATGTTCCCGCCCGTGCCGCCGCAGATGATCGAGGACGGCTACCAGGACTTCGCCGACCGGTGGAACCCGATCCTCGACGTCTTCGACGAGGTCGGCGTCCGCTTCGCGCACGAGGTGCACCCCAGCGAGATCGCCTACGACTACTGGACCACCAAGCGCACCCTCGAGGCGATCGGCAACCGGCCCGCGTTCGGCCTCAACTGGGACCCGTCGCACTTCGTGTGGCAGGAGCTCGACCCGGTGAACTTCATCTTCGACTTCGCCGACCGGATCTACCACGTCGACTGCAAGGACGCGAAGGTCCGCACCGGCGACGGGCGCCGCGGGCGGCTCGCCTCGCACCTGCCGTGGGCCGACATGCGCCGCGGCTGGGACTTCGTCTCGACCGGCCACGGCGACGTACCGTGGGAGGACTGCTTCCGGGCGCTCAACGCGATCGGCTACAACGGCCCGATCTCCATCGAATGGGAGGACGCGGGCATGGACCGCCTCATCGGCGCGCCCGAGGCCCTCTCGTTCGTGCGCCGGCTGGCGTTCGACGCCCCGGCGGCCGCCTTCGACGCGGCGTTCTCGTCCTCGTCCTGATCCTGCACACACGAAAGGCCGGCCTCGCGGCCGGCCTTTCGTGTGTTGTCGTTTCTTTCGCTTAGTAGCTGGTGCCGCCGCTGGGGGTCGTCTTGGACGGACCCGTGGTCGCCAGCACGTCCCGCTCGATGGCCGGCGTGGTGGTCGTCTCCGAGGAGCCCATCAGCCGCTGCCCGAGATCGCTCTCAGCGAACCGGCTGTTGGCCAGCTTGTCGGTCACCATGGTCTTGCCCTCGCTGTAGAGCCGCGTCGCCTGCTCCTGGACGACCCCGGCGGCTTCCTGCACCGTCGGGCTCTCCTTGATCTTCAGGGCAGTCGCCTTGAGCTCTTCGTACTTCTCCCGACCGGCCCGGGCGCCGAGCACGAAGCCCGCGGCCAGTCCGCCGAGGAACAGTAGCTTGCCGCGCATAGCGACGAACCTCCTTCTGAGCGGCGCCCGGTCATCGTTACGTCTTCAGCGCCGTCCTGGTCCTGAGTTACCCGTCCATCCTCGTTCCGACACATCGATCATGTACCCGTTTGCCGAGATCTGGCACACGATGGGATGGTCTCCGCCGCGCCGCGCACAACCCGCTGGCGCGACCCCGGGGTGCGTGCTGTACTCTTTGCCGGTCGCCCTGATTCACCGGGTTTCCTGGGGGGTCTGAGCGCTGCAATCCCGCGTAGCTCAATTGGCAGAGCAGCCGGCTGTTAACCGGCAGGTTATAGGTTCGAGTCCTATCGCGGGAGCTCCAAACGGCCCCTTACCGGGGCCATTTTACTGCCCGGACCCTTTCCGGGCGGCGTCCCGCTTGCGCAGGTCGGTAAGCTTGCCATCGCTCGGGGCGGTAGCTCAGCGGGTTAGAGCAGGGGACTCATAATCCCTCGGTCGCGGGTTCGAGTCCCGCCCGCCCCACCGACCTGGGTGGACCCTGCTCGTGGTCCCTCCGGACCGCTCGCCGGCGGTCGGCGGGATTCCCCGCGCAGCCTCCGGCTGCTCCCCATCGGGGGAGCTGCGCTCCACCCGCGCCCCCTCAGGACCGTCGCGGGCTGGTCTGGTGGCGTCGGTTCCCGGCTGTGTGTGGGGTGAGCGGCGAGCCTTCGACGCGGATCGTGCGGTTCGCATGGTGCATCGCTGCCCTCTCGTCGACCCGCACCCGCGGGCTCACTCCGCTCGGGCGTTCGAGTCGCTCCGTCTACCGGAATCGAATCGGGAAGGGTCAGTGACCTTCGGCGAGTCGTGCGCGCATCCAGGGGTACGGGTCGACGAGAGGGCGGCGCCGACGTCGGCACTCCTCCCGCAGTTCGCGAAGTCGGTCTCCTGCCAGGTAGTGCCGTCCGCGGGTTTCTCCCTGCGGATGCAGCAGTCCCAGATCAGTGAGCCGGCCGAGATCCCGTGTCGCTGTGTGCTTTTCAACCTCTGTCATTTTCATGTAGCCAGAGCGGCGAACCCGGTACCCGAGGACCGCCTCGTAGAGGATCCCGGTCACCCGTTCTGGCAGTTGACTCGTACTGACCAGCGTGTCGAGCTCCCCCCAGATTTCGGACGCGTCGTTGACCCGCTGAGCCACTGTCTGTGCTTGCATGTGGTGGGCCCGGATGTTGAAGGTCGCCCACAGATGTGCGTCGGGTCGGGGGCGCCACGAGCCTTGACCGGTGATCGCGAGCACCTGGTAATAGTCGTCCGTGTTGTGTCCCAGCCATTCCTCGATGCTTGAGAAGGCCGGTTCGACGATCGTCTGTCGCGAGATCGTCAAGGTCTGCAGAGCGCGGGCCATTCGGCCGCTCCCGTCGCGGTACGGATGGATCATGACCAGGTTGAGGTGTGCCATCGCACCGCGCACCAGCGGGTCGATGTCGAGGTCTGCTTGGAGGCTGGCAGCGAGCTCCTCCATGAGTGCCGGGACTCTGCCGGGGTCGGGGCCCTCGTAGACCACGAGATCCTGTTTTTCGTCATGGACGTAGATCGGGCCGGTCCGGTATTGGCCTGGGCTCTTGCTCAGGTCGTGCGCGAGCATCATGTAGTGCATGCCACGCATCGCCGAGATGTCGATTTTGAAATGAGGGTCGTTCGCCATCTGCAGGACGTAGCCGAGCGCTTGGCGGTAGCCCCGGATCTCCGCCCAGGTCCGATCGTCGGCGCTCAACGGTTCTTCGTCGTCCAGTGCTGCTGCGGCGTCATCCTCGGCCACCACGTATCCCTCGATGCTGTTGGAGCCACGGATCGCGCGCGCGAGCATGGTGCGCCGCAGGCCACCCTGCCAGCGGCGTGGTGCACGAAGGACGCTGGCAAGCTGTCGTCGCATCTCGTGGATCTCCGCCAGGACTGCCTGATCCTCGCTACTTAGCGGAGGGCTAACGTAGATCATGGAAGCTTAATGTTGTTAACATAGCAACATTCTATCGTAGATGTTGCTTAGATAACTACATAGTGACACTCTGGCAGACTCGGCGCTGCCTCACGCATGGCTTCGGCCCCGAATGGCGATGCGAGTGCTCACTGTGGTGCCAAGAGCTGTCATTGTCCGGTTCGCATGGTGCGTCGTGCGCTCCACCGACCTGGGTGGACCCTGCTCGTGGTCCCTCCGGGACCGCTCGCCGGCGGTCGGCGGGATTCCCCGCGCAGCCTCCGGCTGCTCCCCATCGGGGGAGCTGCGCTCCACCCGCGCCCCCTCAGGACCGTCGCTGCGCCGACTTCGTGCGTTCGGCCAGCCGGGTGCGTGGTGGGTACTGGCGTTCGATGTCGGTCGTCCGGTTCGGTTTGGGTCGATCCCTGCTCGCGCTGCGCGAGCATCACTGTGACTCGCTGCTCGCCGGATGGGCGGTGCGCTCCGGTGGCGAAGTTGCCGGAGGCGTTTGACGGTGCCCCTTCGCGGCGTGGCGGTTGCCGTGCACAGGCACCGTGGTGCGACGCCCCGACGCTCGGCTCCGCCTCGCGTGATTGCTCGCTGTTCCGCCGGTGGCGGGGCGGTGGGCGCTGATGAATCCCTCTACGATCCAGCGATGCGCATCCGGTTTCGCCTTGCCTCGACGTGTCTGCTGATCGTCATCGGCGCCGCCGGTTGCGGCGGCACGCCGGTTGCGAGCGGTGCTGCGGCACCACTGTCGCGGGGCAGTGCGGCGCCGGGCAGTTCCATGCCCGTCAGCGCGCCGACCGGCGGGTCACCACAGGTGAGCGTCAGCGTGCGTCCCTCCGGCACGCGGACCACCACGACGACGACGACGAAGCCTGCGCCGAAGCCGTCCAGTGCTGCGCCGCCCGCGATGACGGTCACCAGCGCGACCTTGAAGATGAGCCCTGAGTCGTATGGCATCCTGCCGTGCATCCAGTGGGATCAGACGGTCCGGCTCGACTTCACCATCCAGGTCAGTTCCACGGCGCGCAGCGAGGTGAAGTTCGACGTGGAGTCCAGCGCCGGCCTGGTCCGCAGTGGCACGTCCTACGGCACCCCCACAGAGGATGGTGTTGCCACGGGCTCCGCGTCGACAGTCGTGAAGGTCGGGCCCGGCCGACCCGAGACGGTGACGTTCTGGCTCCGGGTGACGAAGCCGACGAGCAAGGAGTCGAACCGCGTCACGTTCCACAACTACTGCGCCTGAACGACGCGGTTCAAGCGGAGGAAGTTACGCCTGGCGGCGACACGTGGGCAACCCCGGCGCCCGCACCGGAGTCAGCGACGCAGGATCAACCTGTAGACACAACAAAGCCCCGATCCGCCGGCGAAACCGAGGACCAGGGCGCAAACGTCGATCGGGAGAAAAACGCAAGGTCTGAGCGGAACTTGCGGTGCGGTGACACCCTCCCCGCCGCCATCACAAGAACCTGGCACCGGTGAGGGCACCACCGCTGTGAGTGGTCACCGCTGAAGAGCCCTCGCGCTATCCGTGCGGCCCCGACGCACGGCCGTCGCCGGTCACTCAGACCCCGGCGTCGCTATCCCACCTGCTTGCTGAATGACCTGCGGTACATGTCGTTCGGGCAGCCCCTGGCCGACCAGCCGCCACCCGCGTACAGCCACCCACCGTAGTAGAGGTATCGGAGATTGTCGTTGAGCCCGTACGAGCAGGAGATGGCGATCCTGTACCGGCCCGTTCCCTGTTCGCATCGGACCGCGGCATCGCCGGCCCGCTGGGCGTCGCTCCAGCTGTACGTGCAGTCAGTGGGCTCGGCCATTGCCGCGGCGGGAGCGACGAACGCCGCACCGGCCGCAGCCGTGAGCGCCACGACGCCGCGAACGACTCGCATCCGCGTTTTCGGGTTCTTCATCTTGCTCCTTCGGGCAGGTGACGCAGTGCAACTGACGAAGGCGAGGATTTCATTGACTGCTATCACCGCGCTCCCTGACCGCTATCAGTGTCACGGGCGCCCGGTGAGGCTGAACACTTTCTGTGCCTCCGGCGAACTACAGGTGTGATGCAACTGTGGACGACGTGGGGGAGGCGGACTTGGCCGTGATGACGCAGCCCGGCGCAGCGCAGGGACAGGACGCTGGCGCCGACCTCGTTGAACAGGCGAAACGCGTGCCTGAGCGGTTCACCGCCGTGTTCGACCAGCACTACCGGCAGATCTACGCGTACGCGGCCCGACGGCTCGGTCCCGACCTGGCCGAGGACGTGGCGTCGGAGACGTTCCTGGTCGCGTTCGACCGCCGGCACAGTTACGACAGTGCGCGGGCCGGGGTGCGGCCGTGGCTGTACGGCATCGCCTCCAATCTCATCGCCCGTCACGCGCGGGCCGAGACGCGGCGGTACAAGGCCCTCGCCAAGGCCGTCGACGCGCAGGAAACGGGCGACCACGCCGACGCCGTCGCCGGGCGGCTCGACGCGACGGCCGTGCGTGGCCGCCTCGCGGAGGCGTTACGACGGCTGCCCGAGCCGGCCCGGGCGGTGCTGCTGCTGGTGGCGTGGGCGGGGCTCAGCCAGCAGGAGGTCGCGGCGGCGCTCGACATTCCCGCCGGCACGGCCAGGTCCCGGTTGCACCGGGCGCGTCAGGAGATGCGGCAGGCGCTCGGCGCCGAGATCGAGGTGAGCGAGTGATGGACGAGATCGGCGCGCTGCGCGAGGCGTTCGGGGGCGACGAGGTCCCCGGCCAGGCAGCCGAGAACCGGGCCCGCGCGGCCCTCCACCAGCGGATGTCGTCGAAGGAGCAGCGAGTGACCAGCATGAGCCGGAAGCGTTTCGCCATCACGGCCGGGGTCGTCGTGGCGGCCGCCGCCGCGGTCGCCGTCACCGCGGTCATGGTGGTGCGGGGAGGCGGCGGCCACGCGCCGGTGCCGGACGCCGCGCCGACGCTGAACGCACCGGCCGCCAAGGGGGTGCTGCCGTTCGCCCGCCCGGCCAGCGCCGCCGAGTACCTGGAGAACGCCGCCTGGACGGCCGAGCGCAAGCCGTGGAAGGACCCGCGCCCCGACCAGTTCATGTACATCGAGACGCTGGAGCTGCGCAACAAGCCGGCCTACGAGAACGAGCACCCGAACGATCCGATCAGGACCGGCATGGGCGAGAACCGCAAGATCCAGGAGTGGAACAGCATCGACGGGCAGACCAGGGCGGGCTACAAGGACGGCCGGCTCGTGGTGACCAGGCGTGGGCAGGGCGGCGAGTACTGGGACCGGATCGCGTGGTCGACGATCACGTCGATGACCCGCCCGGACAAGGTTCCGGACGCCGTGCCCGGACCCGGTTCGATGGGCATCGAGCTGGACGCGTTCATCGGCCAGTACGTCGTGCCGCCGAACGTGCAGGCGGCGATCTTCCGGCACCTGGCGCAGGCGCCCGGGATGACGATCAACCCCGACGCGGTCAACATCGACGGCCGCCCGGCGGTCGGGCTCGGCCGGATCGTCGAGGGCTACCTGTCGCAGGAGCTGCTGTTCGACCAGCAGACGTACCAGTTCATCGGCGAGCGGCTGGTCGCCGTCAAGGACCACGTGAGCCACGGCGACGACGGCGACCACGTCAGCCACCGCGGCGACGTGTACCGCCAGGTCATCTACTCGAAGATGACCATCGTCGACCGCCCCGGCGACACGCGGTAGCGCCCCAGACGCCGCCCCGGGCCGAACCGGCCGGGGCGGTGCTGCCGCGCGGGGTGGTCAGGTGGTGACGGTGACCGGGTGGGAGCGGGGGGACTCGCCGGCGGAGTTCAGGGCGGTCACCTCGAACGTGTGCGCGCCCGGCGGGACGCTCGTCACCAGGTACGCCGGGCCGTAGCTCCAGGCGATCCGCACCCCGTCGCGGTACACGTCGTAGCCGTCGGTGGCGGTCTGGACCGCTTCCCAGGCGAGCCACACCTGGCCCGGGGCGGGGGTGGAGGTGGCGACCGAGCGGGGAGCGTACGGCGGGGCGGTCTGGGCGGGCATGATGTTCGTGGTGACGGGCTGCGACAGGGCCGATTCGCCGGCCGTGGTGACCGCCGACACCGCGTACGTGTGCGAGGTGCCGGGAGCGAGCCCGGTCAGCGTGACGGACGGTTCGGAGCCGGTGGTGGCCCGCAGCGCGCCGCCCTCGTAGACGCGGTACTGGCCGGCGCCCGGCGAGCCGGTCCAGGTCAGCCGCACCGAGTGGCTGGTGGTCTCGGACGGGCTCAGGTCGGTCGGGGGCGCCGGGACGGTGCTGGGGCTGTCCGGGCCGGAGAGCACGAGGTCGTCGGCCTCGAACGCGGCCTGGGCGTACCAGCCGTGCACGTACACCCGGACGGTCGTGGTCGCCGGGCCGGTGGTGAAGGGGACCGACAGCCGGGTCCACTGGCCGCTCGGCGGCGACCAGGTCCCGCCGAGCTCGGTGCCGAGGAAGGCGTACCCGCCGCGGACCCACCCGGAGACGGTGTACGAGGAGCTCGGCCGCACCGGCACGACCTGCGCGCACTCGGCGGTCGACGCGAGCGTCGGGGTGCCGGTCAGCGCGTACTGGCCGGAGTGCCCGCCCCAGGTGGTGGCCGTGCCGGCCGCGCAGGTCCACCGGGCGGCCGCCGTCTCGAACCCCGGGTTCGCCAGCAGGTTCACCTCGCCGGCCGCGGCCGCGGAGGGAGCGAACGGGGCGATACAAAGGCAGGTCGCGAGAGCGACAGTGGTCAGCCGGCGCACAGCGTGGCCCCTTTCCCGGAACCGGACCGGCCTGTCGGCCGCGATTCTGTAAGGAAAGCTTCCTGAATCATTGCTGTCAATGCTGCGAACGGACGGGGCACCGGGAGTGCCCCGTCCGGCGGTGCGTCAGACGGAAAGGGTCCAGACGTTGATGAACCCGCTGTCGGATGCGGCGGCGTCCTGCACGAGCAGCCGCCAGGTGCCGTTGCGGGTCTCGGAGGACAGGTTCAGGGTGTAGGTCTGGTCGATGTTGTCGGCGCTGCCCCCTTGGCGGTTGCTCAGGATGTACACGCTGCCGTCGGGTGCGACGAGCGACACGACCAGGTCGCCGCGGTACGTGTGGACGATGTGGACCTCGGCGGTGCTCGTGGCCGCCGCGTTACCCGCGCAGCCGGCGATGGTCACCCTGCTCTCGACCGTGGACAGGTCGGCGGTGGCCACGTCGGTGGGGTTGGTGGCGGTGCAGGTGGTGCCGTTCGTCGGTACCGGGTTGAGGGTCCAGGTGTTGATGTAGCCGTTGTCGCCGTTCGCGGCGTCCTGCACGCGCAGCCGCCAGGTGCCGTTGAGGGGCTCGGAGGACAGGTTCAGGGTGTAGGTCTGGTCGATGTTGTCGGCGCTGCCCCCTTGGCGGTTGCTCAGGATGTACACGCTGCCGTCGGGTGCGACGAGCGACACGACCAGGTCGCCGCGGTACGTGTGGACGATGTGGACCTCGGCGGTGCTCGTGGCCGCCGCGTTACCCGCGCAGCCCGCGAGGGTGATCGTGCTCTCCACCGTCGCCAGGTCGGCGATCGCCACGTCGGCGGGGTTGGTGCCGGTGCAGGTCCCGGCCGCGGCGGCGGGGGAGCCGCTCACCGCCACCGCGGCCGAGATCGCCAGCAGGCCCGCGCCGAGCCACCGCGTTGCCGATGTTCCCGCAGTACGCATTGCTTCTCCTCGTTGAACCGGTATCCCGCAGGGCCCTGAGGGGTCCTGAACGGAAGGTCGTAACGAGGACGGCGGTCGGCGGCGGTCCGGACGTCGGTTTTTTGACGTATCAGGCGGGACGCGAGAACTGGTAGTGCGCGATCCGCCACGTGTCGCCGGAGCGGCGGACGAGCACGCCCAGGAAGCCGCGTACCGGTGGGCGTTCGGTGAACGTGAACTCGACCGCCGCGTAGCCGAGGATGAGGTCGTCGGACAGGTGGCGGGTCTCCCGGAGGTCGTAGGCGGCGGTGAGGCCGATCGGCTGCGGCGCGTAGTACGCGGCGACGGCGGCCGGGCCGACGCCGTACGGGTGCACGCCCTGGAAGATCGCGTCGTCGGTGAAGTGCGTCGCGACGCGGTCGGGGTCGTGGGCGTCCACGGCGGACTTCCAGCCGTCCAGGACGTCGCGGAGCACGCTTTCGTCGGACATGAGCGTCACCTCTCTTCAGTGGCCGGCGCTCTGGCCGCCGTCGACGTGCAGGATCTCGCCCGTGACGAAGCCGGCGGTCTCCAGGTACAGGATGGCGTCGACGATGTCGGAGGGGTCGCCGATGCGGCCGACGGGGGACTGGCCCGCCAGGGCGTCGTGGGTCTCCGGCGGGTGCATCGGGGTGCGGATGACGCCGGGCGAGACGGCGTTGACCCGGATGCCGCGCGCCGCGTACTCGATGGCCAGGGACTTCGTGACGGCGTTGAGGCCGCCCTTGGTGAGTGAGGCGAGCGCCGCCGGCGCCCCGGAGGTGGGGTGGTCGACGATGCTGGCCGTGATGTTGACGACGTGGCCGCCGCCCTGGGTGAGCATCGCCGCGATCGCCCGCTGCGTCACGTCGAAGAACCCGCGCAGGTTGACGCCGGTCATGAGGTCGAAGTCGGCGGACGTGTAGCCGGTGAACGGCTTGGCGACGAACACGCCGGCGTTGTTGACGAGGGTGTCGACGCGGCCGTACGCGCGCAGTGCCTCCTCGACGACGCGGGCGCCGACGGCGGGGTCGGCGATGTCGCCGGCGACGGTCAGCAGCAGCGGGTCGCCGGACGGTCCGATCGAGCGGGAGGTGGCGACGACGGCGTAGCCGAGCTTGCGGTACGCGGCGGCGACGGCCGCGCCGATGCCCTGGGAGGCGCCGGTGACGACGGCGACCGGGGGATTGCTCATGGGTTTCCGTTCTGTGGTCGGGACCCGCGTGACCGGCAGCGGTGCGCAGGCGAGGCCTCCTACCCACCCGGAGCCCCGCTATCCGCGGTGCGGGCCGCCATGCCGCTCGGGGTGAGGCGACGGATTGACGGCCGGTTCTAGGGTGTGCGGGTGACCTCGTACGGGCCGGGCCTGCTCGATCTGATCCCCGACGCTGACGTCCTGGAGGGCGACCCGACCGGCGGGGACGGGGTCGCGTGGCTGCTGGAGCTCGCCGCGAACGGGCTGAGCCGGCGGTTCCGGGTCGCCGTCCACGAGCGGGTCGCCGAGTTCACCTACGACGACGGGCGGGTCGGGTGGCGGTGGCTGCCCGGCGACGAGGCGGCGCCGATCCTGGCGGCCGGCACGTGCTTCGGAGACGCCGACCGTGGCTGGCCGGCGGCGATGGATCACGACCTGTTCGTGCCCAACTGCACCGCGCCCGAGGCCGGCAACGTCGAGGCGCCGGGGTCACCGGTCGACGGCTGGTACTACACGCCGATCGAGCCGGTCGTCTCGCGGATGCGCGAGGTGCTGGCGGAGATCGACCGCGGCGATTACGACTACGCCGCCGACGACGCCGCGGAGCTGCTCGACCAGCTCGAGTTCTGCCGTACGCACGACCTGATGCTCGCCGTGGTGTAGCCCTCTCAGGTCGCGAACACCACGCTCCACCAGCCGCACAGCCCGAGCGTCAGCACCGTCCCGGCCAGGGCGACCACCAGGGGCCAGCGCTCCTCGGTGACGGCGCGGTGGTAGGCGGCGAACCCCGTGGCGAGCGCGGTCAGCGGCATGACGACCAGTGAGAGGGCCAGGCCGGCGAAGCCGGCGCCCATCGCCGCCATCCCTTCCGGATCGTTGAGGGCGTCGCGGTACGTGAGCCAGACCAACCCGAGCGTCAGCCATCCCGCACCCGCGAGCGCGGCGAGGGTCACGACCGCCGGCCCGACGCGGCTGCGGCTGTTCGGGTCCCAGTGCGGCGGGATGTCGCCGGGTGCTTCCATACCAGGTCCGACGCGTCCGGCGGCCACCTGGTTCCGCTACAGTCGCATCTTCGACGACGATTCGGGGAGGGTCGATGGCACAGGACATCCACGTCACGTCCAACGCGATCCGGCAGCTCGGCAAGGACCTGGTGGAGGACGTCGCACCCGCGTTCGACCCGGTGGCCCGGCAGGTGGCGGAGGCGGTGATCGAGTCGCCCGGGTTCGGGCTGGTCGGGTTCCCGTTGCAGCACGCGTACGAGCAGGCCCAGGCCTACCTCGCCGACTACGTCAAGGCGGGCCGTGACCAGCTGGGCACGTTCCGCGGCAAGCTCGACGGCATCGCGACCACGTGGGAGCAGGCCGAGTCGACCAACCAGGTCATGTACCGCTAGGAGGCGTCATGAACCCGTTCACCTCTGGTGTCATCATGCTGCGGTTCGCGCTGGGTTCGTCGTTCGGGGCGGCACCGTTCGTGTCCAGCGCCATCCGGCTGGGCCTCGCCGTCGGCCTGGGCATCTCCAACCCCGGCTCGATCTGGCAGGCCGGCGACGAGTGGAAACAGGCGGCCACCGCGCTCGAGGTGGTCAAGTCCCGGATGGTCAACGCGAACGCCAAGGTCGGCCCGCAGTGGATCGCGGAGGACAAGGACGCCTACCTCAACGCCGTCACGGTGTACAACCAGGAGGTCGAAGACCTGAAGAAGTACCTGGAGAACGTCGGGACCGGCCTGCAGACGGTCGCCGCGGCCTACTACGCGTTCGCGGTGATGGCGATCGTGGCGGGGACGTTCGCGTTCGCCTGCGCCGTCGCCGTCGGCCTCGCGATGGCCACGCCGGCGTTCCCCGCGGTGCGCGCGGCGGCCGAGACGGCGGTGTCGGCGGTCGCGATGACCGCGGGCGCGGCCGCGAAGACCATCACGGCGATCGCCGGCGGCGCCACCGCCATCCTGCTCGCGGGCGTGGCGCTGTCGAAGGCCTTCCAGTCGCAGCCCGGCGGCGTCAAGGGCGCCGACTTCAAGGTGATCACGATCGACTACTCCCCGCTGACCGGCGGCAACGGGTACGTCGCGCCCCGGCGCGAGCTGCCCGGCCCGGCGAAATGAGATAGGAACAGCACGTGGACCCGAACATGGACCCCGACCGGCTGGTCGAGGAGTCGCTGCGGCAGATGCGGCAGGTCGAGGACTTCCAGCGCCGGTCGGCGGCGATGGTCGGCCGTGGCGAGGCCCTCGACGGCCTCGTCACCGCGGAGGCGCGCGGCGACGCCGGGCTCTCCCGGATCACCATCGACCCGCGGGCGATGCGCAGCCCCGCGCAGGACCTCGGCGACGCGACCCTCCGGGCCGCCCAGGGCGCCCTGGAGGACCTGCGGCGCCAGACGATGGAGGCCATGCGCGAGATCCTGGGCGACGACGTGATGGGCGTCGTCGACGGTACCGGCGACCCCAGCAAGCTGGTCGCCGAGGCCGAGCAGCGCTTCCAGGCCTCCGCCGACGAGGCGATGGAGACCCTCGAACGGCTCCGCCGCCAGGGCGGATTCTGATCATGTCCCCGGTCGTGCTGCGGCGGGCCCGGGCGCTGCACCGCAGCCACCGGGTCAGCCTGCTCGTGCTGGCGTTCCTCGTCCTCATGACCGCGTTCAGCGTCGCCGTTGCGGTGATCGACAGCCGCGACCACGACCTGCCCGCGTTCCTGTCGGCGCTCACGTTCGGCCTGCGCTGGGGCTGGACGGTCCTCGCCGTGCTCTGGGCCGCGCTGGCGCTGCTGCTGGTCGCCGCCGAACTCGGCTGGCTGACGGGCACGACCACTCTGACCGACCGGGGCGTCGTCCTGCGGTCGGGCCGGCACGAGGCGACGATCGGCTGGTTCGACATCGACGAGCTGCGTGCCGTCCCGTCCGCCGGCGGCCACCTGTACCACCTGCGCACCACCGTCCCGATGCCCCGCCCGCCACGCCTCGGCCTCCAGGGCCGCCGCGAGGCCTGGCTCGGCTGGCACCCCGGCGCCGACACCGTGGTGGCGGCCATCGCCCGTCCCCACCTCGGCGTCAAGTACCAGCCGCCACCCCACTGACCTTCCTTTTTGCAGGGCCGCGTCGGCTTTGCGGGCCGCGTCGGCTTTGCGGGCCGCGTCGGCTTTGCGGGCCGCGTCGGCTTTGCGGGGGCGCGTCAGCGGCGCGTCAACGGCGGATCAGGGCCGGGGACGACGCTTTCGGCAGGCCGGCGGGGTTCCGCCGGGAAGGACTGTCGAAGGGAGCAGAGCGGACATGCGGCTCAGTTTGCGGAAGGTGCTCGGTGGTCTCGCGGCCACCGTGGCGCTGATGGGGATGACGCTGGTGCTGAGCGGGGCACCGGCGGCGGCCGCCCCGGCGGAGAAGGCGGCGCCGCTGGCGGCGGGCGTGTTCCGGCCGATCAAGAACGTCGGCAACGGGATGTGCCTCCAGCCGGCGTCGACCGCGGAGTTCGCGGCGATCGTGCAGCAGCCGTGCGTCGCGGGCAGCATCGCGCAGGGCTGGCAGACGGTCAGCCTCGGCGGCACCAAGTACCGCTTCCTCAACCAGCTCAGCGGGTACTGCTTCGACGCCTTCGACGGGGCGCTCAACAACGCGCGGCTGCTGCAGGGGACGTGCGTGGCGATCAGCAACGAGGAGTTCAACACCGGCTCGACGCTGCCGAACGTGGTGCAGATCCAGTCGCGGGTCGGGTTCCGTGACACGGGCTACTGCGTCGACGTGCCCGGCGGGTCGGCGGCCGCCGGCCTCGCGATGCAGATCTACCGCTGCAACGGCACCCTCGCGCAGCGCTGGGTCGTCGGGTTCGCCTAGGGTTCGCCGGTACGGGCGGGCGGCGGCTTCTTCCGCCGCCCGTCTCCTCAGAGGCCGACGGGTCGTCCGGCGATGGTGAGGTACGTGTAGCCGAGCCTGCTCAGCCGCTGCGGGTCGAGCACGTTGCGGCCGTCGAGGACGACGGGGGTGCGCATGAGGCCGACGTACTTGCCCCAGTCGAGCTCCAGGTACTGCGGCCACTCGGTGACGAGCACGACGGCGTCGCTGTCGTCGAAGACCTCGTCGACGCTCTCGCAGAGGCTCGCGGCGAGCTCCGGCTCCTCGGCCCGGAACCGCTCGGCGGCGACCGGGTCGTGCAGCTTGACCCGGGCGCCCCGGGCGATCATCAGCTTGGCGATGTCGATCGCGGGAGAGTCGCGCAGGTCGTCGGTGTTGGGCTTGAACGCCAGGCCGAGCAGGCCGATCTTGCGGCCCTTGAGGATGCGCAGCTCGTCGAGGAGCTTGTTGACCGCCTCCTCGCGCTGGCGCTGGTTGACCTCGCGGGCGGCGGACACGATCGGCATGTCGTAGCTGTACTCGGCGGCGGTCGCGATCAGCGCCGCGGTGTCCTTGCCGAAGCACGACCCGCCCCAGCCGACGCCCGGCTGCAGGAACCGCGAACCGATCCGCGCGTCGAGCCCGGTGCCCCGAGCGACCTGGTTGATGTCGGCGCCGACCTTGTTCGCCAGCTTGCCGATCTCGTTGATGTAGCTGATCTTCAGGGCGAGGAACGCGTTCGCCGCGTACTTGATGAGCTCCGCCGAAGCGAGGTCCGTCGAGACGAGCGGGACCGCGCCGACCTCCTCGGGGCGCGGCAGGAACGTCGGCGCCGTGAACGACTGGTTGAGCACCGCCCGGTAGAGCCGGTTGAGCACGTCGAGGCTGCGCGGGTTGTCCGACCCGATGACGATCCGGTCCGGGAACAGCGTGTCGTGGATCGCCGACCCCTCGCGCAGGAACTCCGGGTTGGACGCCACCGCGAACTCGCCCGCGGCCCGCCGCGAGTGGAACTCCTCGAACGACTCCCGCAGGATCGACTCGACCCAGTTTCCGCTGCCGATCGGCACCGTCGACTTGTTGACCACGACGGTGAACTCGCCGTCGATGGTCTTGCCGATGCTCTCCGCGGCCATCCGCAGGAACCGCAGGTCGGGCTGCCCGTCCGGCAGCGACGGCGTCTGCACCGCGACGAACACGACCTCGGCGCCCGGGACACCCTCGGCGTAGTCGGTGGTGAACGTCAGGTTGTGCGCGGCCTCGTGCATGAGCTCGTCGAGGAACGGCTCGTAGATCGGCGAACGCCCCGCCCGCAGCAGGTCGACCTTCTCCTGGCTGAGGTCGACGCAGGTGACCTCGTGCCCGAGATAGGCCAGGCAGATGCCGGTGGTGAGGCCGACGTAACCGGTGCCCACGACGCATACCTTCACCCGGGCGATGATACACAGCCGTCATCTGCGACTGATTCCACATATTGGACAATTCGGCCGCTCAGTCCGCTTCCGGACCGTGCCGGCGGGGCCCCTGCGTGCCCCGCCGGCGTGGCGGCCGCGCTACCCCCGCGGCTTGAAGATCCCGAAGTGGTTGCCCTCCGGATCGGTGATGCTGGCGAACACCGGCCCGTCCTCGGTCTGCGTCGGCGGCACGAGCACCTTGCCCCCGGCCGCCTCGACCCGCTCACACACCCCCGGCACGTCCTCGACGACGACGTAGAAGATCGCGTGCCCCGGCTGCCCCACCGCCAACCCGCCCATGACCGACCTCTCGTCCGGCGTGGTGATCATCTGGTACGCCCCGTCCCCGCCGAACGTCCACCCGAACAACTCCCCGTAGAACCGCCGCGCCACCGCCGCGTCACTGACCCCGACCTGAAACCACCCGATGCCGTTCATTCCCACTCCTCAACCCCGTCGTCCTGGAGCCGCACGTCCTCCCGCCCGGCCACTTGCCCACCACCTTCACCCCCTCCCACGACACCGTCCTGTCGGCATTTCCCTTCACCTCACAACCAGCGAGGCGCCAGCCGAACCCCCACCGTGATCAAAGGACGGCCCTGGCCGCCCAGACAGCCACCCCGCGACTTCGATCACGCCGATCACGCCCCCGGCCGCCCCACAGGGAATGTGAGAACGGCGGCCGGGCCACATCACTGCGACCACGGCGCGGACGGCGACCACGAGGGCAGACCGCCACCGTGATCGAAGGACGGTCCTGGCCGTCCGGGCAGCCACCGAGCGACTTCGATCATGCCAACCACGGCCACGACCGACCCACAGAGACAGCCGCGACGGCGGAGGTCAAGTCCGCAGCCGGGTGCGCTTCGCTGATTGTGAACCACGGCAGAGGGTGCGATTCCGCCGGTCGGTGGGATGTGGGTGGATTGTGAAAGCCAACGACGGTGTGGAAGCACCGAATGACGCCCTCGACGGCGCTGGACCATGCGAGGACGGCGGCCGGGGAACATCACCGCGACCACGGCACGGAGGGTTACCACGCCACCTGGCGCCCGGCCTCCGGACGGGCGGGAAGAACCCCCACCTCCGCGCTGGCCTGACCTGCGACCAGACGGGTCGGCGAACCCGTACGCGGACAGCAACCACCAGGGCGGAGTGCGTTGCGCTGGTTGTGGAAGAAGCACCAGGCGACGCGCTCCACGGTGTGAGGACGGCGAACACCACCGCGGCCCACGCCACGACCTGGAATCGGCCGGCGCCGAAGAGGCGTGGCGACCGGGAAAGGTCGGTCGGGGGTGTGGCGGGAGGTGGGTCAGGCGGCGATGGCGATCCGGGTGATGAGCTTGCCGGGGATGTCGAGGGCGTTGGGTGGCAGCGGGCGTGGGGTGGTGAGCTCGGGAGTGGGGGTGACGTCGTGGATGCGGTCGACGCGGAACGAGCGGACCGCGTCGCGGAGGCGGCACCAGGCCAGCAGATACCAGCCGGTGGGGCCGCCGAGATAGCCGACGGGTTCGATGTGGCGGCGGGTGGTGGTGCCGAAGCGGTCGGCATAGGCGATGTCGAGGACGCGGCCGGTGGTGAAGGCCTCGACGACCGCGGGGGAGACGGGGGCCGGGCCGGGGTCGGCGCCGTCGACGAGGTGGATGCGGGCGGCGAGCTCGGTGGCGCGATGGACGTCGGCGGGGGACATGACGGCGAGGAGCTTGTGCAGGGCGGTGCGGGCTGGGGCGTGGAAGGGGGTGCCGTGGAGGCGGTGCAGGGCCACGGCGATCGCGACCGCTTCGGCGGGGGTCATGTTGAGCGGGGGCAGGGTGTGGGTGCGGTCGAGGGCATAGCCGCCGGTGCGGCCGAGGGAGACCCAGATCGGGACGCCGGACTGCTGCAGGGCGCTGATGTCGCGCTCGATGGTGCGGGTGGAGACCTCGAACCGGGTGGCGAGCCAGCGGGCGCTGCGGGGGCGGGGCGCCACCGCGCGCAGCTCCTCGACCAGCGCATACAACCGATCCGTCCGATTCACGCCGCCAGACTATCCACCAGGTACGACAAAAAATGGTGGAGCCAGGTCTACTGAACGGTGCCGGTGACGTCCGTATGGTCGGTGCCGTGAGCGGTGTGTGGCAGGCGATGGCGAGGGCACCGCACCGGTTCCTGCTGTCGGGCTGGCCGCTACGGTGTCTGCTGTACCTGTTGGGCAGCGTCGTCGTCGCGGTGGGTCAGCCTCGGCCTGCTCGTCGACTGCCTGATCGTGGCCGCGGCGCCGGTGTTCGTGCAGGCGGGGGTGCCGTTCCAGTTCGGCGACCTGGTCGTCGACACCCGTGGGGAGGCACTGGCGGCGACGGCGTTCGCGGTGCCGGCGACGGCGGTCGGGCTGTACGCGTTGAGCGCCGTCGCCGCGACGCAGGCCGCGTTCGCCCGGTGGCTGCTCGCGCCGCGCGACGCCGAGCTCAACCGCAGGGTCGAGGAGCTGTCCCAGTCGCAGAAAAGGCTGGTCGACGCGTTCGAGGCGGAGCGCCGCAGGATCGAGCGGGACCTGCACGACGGCGCCCAGCAGCACCTGGTGCTGCTCGCGATGACGCTCGGGCTGGCGAGGCTGGAGGTCGGCGACGGCAAGGCGGCCCACCTGCTCGAGGACGCGCAACGGCAGGCGCGGCAGGCCCTGGCGTCGATCCGGGAGCTGATCCACGGCATCCACCCGCAGGTGCTCACGGACCTGGGCCTGCCGGCCGCAGTCGGGGAGCTCGCCGAACGCTGCCAGGTGCCCGTCGTCATCGACCTGCCCCTGGACCGGCGGCTGCCGGCGGCGGTGGAGACCACGGCGTACTTCGTCGTGTGCGAGGCGCTGACCAACGCGGTCCGCCACGCCGGCGCGTCCAGGATCACGGTCAGCGGCCGGATCACGCGGTACGTCCTCACGTTGACGGTCACCGATGACGGCCGCGGTGGCGCCGACCCCGCCACCGGCACCGGGCTGCGCGGCCTCGCCGACCGGACCGCGGTCATGGACGGCACGTTCACCGTCACCAGCCCAGCGGGAGGTCCGACGACGCTGCGGGTGGACCTGCCGTGCGGCCTGACCTAAGGTCGGCCGGCATGAAGATCGTGCTCGCCGACGACGCGGTGCTGCTGCGGGAGGGGCTCGCCAGCCTGCTCGAACGGTTCGGCCACACGGTCGCGGCCGCCGTCGGTGACGCCGAGGCGCTGCTCGACGCCGCACGGGAACACCGACCAGATCTCGTCATCACCGATGTACGGATGCCGCCGACGCACACAGACGAGGGTCTCCGCGCGGCGCTCACGCTGCGGGAGGACGACCCGCAGCCGGCGGTGCTGGTGCTGTCGCAGTACCCCGCGACCGCCTACGCCGCAGAACTGCTCGCGCCCGCCGGACGGGCTGGCGTCGGGTACCTGCTGAAGGACCGTGTCGGGGACATCACCGAGTTCGCCGACGCGGTCGCGCGGGTCGCGGCGGGCGAGACCGTCATCGACCCGGATGTGGTGCGGCAGCTGCTGACGCGGCAGCGCGCCGCCGACCCCCTGGCACGGCTCACCCCGCGGGAGCGCGAGGTGCTGGGGCTGATGGCGGAGGGCCGGTCCAACGCGTGGATCGCCCGCGCCCTGCACATCGGCGACGCCGCCGTCGCCAAGCACATCGGCAACATCTTCGCCAAGCTCGACCTGCCCGGCCCCGACGACGGCCACCGCCGCGTCCTTGCCGTTCTCAAGTACCTGCGCACCTGACCGGAAGAACGAAATTTGGGACCCCGAAAATGGGTCTTCGGGCTCAGGTGCCGCGGTCGTGCCGGTCCTAGCGTGGAAAGCGGTCAATCCCCCTTCCCCGCCAGGAGGAGCCTCATGTCAAGACTCAGGCGCGCGGCCGGCGTCATCGCCGTCGTGCTCGCCGCTGTCACCGTCTCCGCCGTCAACATGGCCGACGCCGCCACCCCGCTCGTCGTGCAGGCCGAGTCGTTCGCCGCGCAGTCCGGCGTACAGGTGGAGACCACCGTCGACACCGGCGGCGGTCAGAACGTCGCGTATCTCGCCAACGGCGACTGGATGCGGTTCGACGGCGTCGATCTCGGCCCCGCCGGCACCGTCACCGCCGCGGCCCGGGTCGCCTCCGCCGTCGGCAACGGCACCGTCGAGCTGCGGACGGGTTCGCTGACCGGGCCGCTGCTGGCGCAGTTCCCGATCGCGGCGACCGGCGGCTGGCAGGCGTGGACGACGCTGTCCGCGACCGGCACCCACGCCACCGCCGGCCCGCAGCCGGTGTTCGCGGTCCTGCGCAGCGGCGCGGGCGGCGACTTCGTGAACATCAACTGGTTCTCGTTCACCGCGGCCACATCGAGCAGCAGCAGCCCGGCGGCGACCGGCTGGGTCGACGTCGACCAGGCGAAGTGGGGCGCGCAACTCGCCGCGTTCAACGCGATGCCCATGGACCCCGCGCCCGCCGGCGCCGTCCGGGTCCCGGAGTTCAACGCGTCCTGCACGTACAGCCACTCCCGCAAGGACGACCCGATCGTCTTCCCCGGCCTGCCGGGCGCGTCGCACATGCACAGCTTCATCGGCAACCGGAGCACCGACGCGAACAGCACCGCCGACACGCTGCTCGCCAACGCCGGCACCAGTTGTGCGCCGGCGCCGGACCTCTCCGCGTACTGGGTGCCCACGCTGTACGAGCACGGCCAGCCGGTCGAGCCGAAGGCCGTCGTCGTGTACTACGGCTCCAGGCTCACGGACTCCAGCAAGACGGTGCCGTTCCCGCAGGGTTTCCGGATGATCGCCGGCGACGCGAAGCTGCAGGCGCCGACCCCCGCCGGGACCGTCAACCAGTTCTACTGCGCGGGCCCCGGCGGCGAGATCGGCCGCAGCGCCGACGGCAACTGGCCGCGGTGCGCGCCGGGCGCCTCGCTGCTGTTCCAGCTCGTGTTCCAGGACTGCTGGGACGGCGTCCACCTGGACAGCCCGACGCACAAGGGGCACGTCGCCTACACGTACGACGGCAAGTGCGGTGGCGCGTTCCCGGTGGCGATCCCGTCGGTGTCGTTCGTCATCGCCTACCCGACGCCCGGGTCGATCGACGGGTTCACGCTGTCGTCGGGGATGGCGTCGTCGTTCCACGGTGACGCGTTCCTCGCCTGGGACAACGCCGCACAGGGCCACCGGGTGAAGAACTGCATCGTCCAGAAGGCCAAGTGCAACACGGCCGGGACGTTCTGATGCCGTGACCGTGAGCGCTCACCGGTGTGGTTCGTTCGCCGCGGTGTGTTGCCGGGCGACTCCCCACCGGTGGGCGGGCCTCAGCCGGCCGGGCCGATCCCGCTGCCGTCCGCGCCGTCCGGCCGGCACACGCCGGTGGCTCGACGACTCGGCCCGGCTCGCGACGACGGGCCGTGCCGCCCGACGACGGGTCCGACCTGCTCGTCGCAGCCGGTGAACGCCAGCGGCCGCCTGGTCCGGTGGGGTGGATGCCAGCGGGGCGGCCTGTTCTGGCGGGGTGGTCGCCGGTGGCGGCCGGGTCCGGTGGGGTGGTCGCTGGTGGCGGCTTGGCCTGCTGGACGCTGGTGGCGGCTCGGTCTGGTGGATTTGGTCACCAGAGGTGGGGCTCCCGGTGGACGCTGGTGGCGGCCTGGTCCGGTGGACGCGGTGGCGGCTCGGTCCGGTGGGGTGGGTGCCGGCGGCAGCTTGGTCCCGGTGGACGCTGGTGGTGGCTTGGTCTGCTGGACGCGGTGGCGGCTCGGTCCGGTGGGGTGGGGCGCTGGCGGCAGCCTGGTCCGGTGGATGCCGGTGCATGCTGGTGGGGGTCTGGTCCGGTTGGGTGGGGGTCGGTCGGGGGGACACGCCCACAACCCCGCCGAGCGGGTGTGGGCACGGCATCGGCGGGTCGTCAGTGCAGCTGGATCTGGTTGACGTCGGGGGCTGGGCCCTCGTCGTTGAAGAACCGGATCCAGCTGGTGCCGGCCGGTAGGTGCACGCGGAGCGTCACGGTGGCGGGGATGCGCCAGTCGCCGGCGCCGCTCAGCGTGAGTGACTGCGTGGGGCCGTCGTTGACGGCGACGCGGAGCGTGCGGGATTCGGCGGTCTCGTACGTGACGGTCATCGTCCGTTCGCCCGCCGCGGTGACGCCGGTGACCCGGATGGCGAGGGTGTTCGGTCCGCCGATGTAGCCGACCCGGCTGCCGCCCACGCAGGTCGGGCACTCGATGACGCGGGCGCCGTTGCGCAGGTTGGCCGCGTCGGCTGCGTGCAGGCTGATCGCCGCGAAGGTCGAGGACGCGGCAGGTGTCCGGGGTGGCGAGGCCCCCGGGGCAGGCGCCGAGGTGCGTGGCAGCGCCGAGAGCGGCGTCGTCGGGGCGGGTGTGGTGAGGGTCGGCGTCGTCGGGACCGGCGTCGGCGAAGGCCCGCCCGGCGGGGGTGTCGGGGCGGTCGCGGCCGGCGGGTGGCCGCGACCGTCCGGCAGCACCAGCGGCGGCACGACCGTCGCCGTGGCGACGACCGCGGCGGCGAGGGCCACCCAGCCGGCCCGCCGTGCCCACTCCCGCCGCGGACCATCCACAAGGGACCCGGCGGCCGCCGCAGACGTGGAGCGCACGCCGGGCGCAGACGACCCGCCGGATGCAGCGGCCGCTCCAAAGCCAGCCCCAGAAGCAGCGGGCGCACCAGAAGCGGCGGGCGCACCGGATGCAGAGGACGGGTCGGGCGCGGGGGACGGGGCGGTCATCGGCGGCCGGTCCACAGCAGGACCGCCTCCATGCGGCCGCGGACGTGCAGCTTCGCGAAGATGTGGTGGAGGTGGTTCTTCACCGTCTTCTCGGTCAGCAGCAGCCGGTGCGCGATCGCCGCGTTGGACAGCCCTTCCGCGAGCAGGTCCAGGACGTCCCGTTCGCGGCGGGTCAGCCGGTACCGGCCGAGCGTCTCCTCCTGGCGCTCCGCCAGCTCCTCCCGCGACGCCTGCGCCCGGACGGTCGCCGTCGCGACGGCCGCCGCGACCGGGGACAGCCACCCGTGCCCGGCGGCCACGGCGAGCACGGCCCGGCGCAGCTCGTCGGGGTCGAACGCGCCGTGCACCAGGTACCCGCGGGCGCCGCCGCGCAGCATCCGCCCGATGAGGTCGGGGTCGGCGTCGCTGGTGATGACGAGGACGCCGCTGAGCCGGCTCAGCTCGGCGAGGGCGGACAGCCCGTCGGCGACCGGCATCCGGTGGTCGAGGAGCGTCACGGCCGGGCGGTGCGCCTGTGCCTGCGTGACGGCCTCGCGCCCGTCCGCGGCCTCGGCGACGACGCGGACGCCGTCGAGGCCGTCCAGGTAACCCCGCAGCGCCGCCCGGACGATCGGGTTGTCGTCGACGATCAGCAGCTCGATCATGCCGGCACCGTCACCTCGACGGTCGTGCCGCGGCCGGGGGCGGACGCGACGTGCAGGCTCCCCTGGATGGTGCTCGCCCGCTCGTACATGCCGATCAGCCCGAAGTGCTGTGCGGTGCGCAGCTCGGAGAGGTCGGCGGGCAGCCCGAACCCGCGGCCGTCGTCGTGGATGCGCAGGAGCAGGTGCCGGCGGCCCTGGTGCAGGCTGACGGTGGTCCCGGCCGCCGACGCGTGCTGGGCGACGTTCTGCAGGGCCTCCTGGAGGATGCGGCACAGCTCGTAGCGGACCGCGACCGGCGGGTCGACCGGGGCGGTGACGAGTCGCACCGGGATGCCGTACACCTGCGACCAACGCCGGCAGATCGCCTGGACGGTGCCGGCGAAGTCGCCGTCGAGGGTGTCCAGGCGCAGGCCGTCGACGAGCTCGCGGGCCTCCTGGGCGGCCACCTCCGCGCCGCGGGAGACGGTGCCGGCGAGTTGCTCGGCGAGGTCTGGGTGGCGGCGCAGGGACTGGGGCAGCGCGAGCGCGGCGAAGCTCACCCCGCGCAGCGTCTTGGTGACGGAGTCGTGCAGTTCCCGGGCGAGGCGGGCGCGTTCCGACGCGGCGGCGGTACGTTGTGCCGAGGCGACGACCCGCACCGACAGCTCCATGTGGCGGCGCAGGGCGGCGGTCGCGACGGCGGCGCCGGCGGTGGCGAGGACGCAGCCGATCGGGAACGTGAGCATGAAGCCGGCGAGCTCCGGGTCGGCGCCGGCGGGCAGGACCGTGGCGGCGACGGTGTAGCCGAGCGCGGTGTAGCCGGCGGCGAGCGGCAGCGCGCGCATGCCGGCGAGGACCCCGGCGAGGGCGGACGCGCCGACGGCGCCGCAGTGGAAGGCGACCCCGCCGCCGTCGAGGGCGAGCACACCGGCGACCGCGAGCGCGTCAGCGGCGAGGACGGGGACCGGGTGGCCCGCGACGTGCGGGTGGCGGGAGAGCACGGCGAGCCCGGCGGCGGTGGTGCCGGCGACGACGGCCAGGGCCGCGAGGAGCGGGCGGGGGTCGGCGACGAGGCGGACCCCGACGGCGCCGGCGGTGAGCGTGGCGGCGGCCCGGGCGAGCAGCACCGCACGTCCCAGGGCGGCCGGTGCCACGACCCTGTCGACATGCTGCCCCACGGCCGGGACTCTACGCGTTCCGGCGCTGGTCACATAGACAGCGATCGGCGCCCCGCCATGACGGAACGGGGCGCCGACCGGTGTTCGTGCGTTACGGCAGCATGTAGTTCTCGTTGAGCGCCGCGCCGCGCTCCGGCTTGTACTGGTCGAAGCCGCGCGGGTTGCACTGCAGACCACCGTTGATGCAGTGGGTGGTCAGTGCGGCCAGGGTCGGCGGGTCCCAGGCGTTGTACACGTCGTAGTGGAACGAGTAGCCGCGGCCGCTGGAGAACGCCACGTTCGCCATGTTGCCGCTGACCGGCCACGCCATCTTGAACTCGATCATGTTGACGGCGACCGGGTGCGACGACGGGCAGACACCCACGACCGGGTAGGCCATGTGCGCCTTGTGGTCGGGCGAGTCCAGGTGCAGGCCGTCCCAGCAGCTGGGGGCCTGGAACCGGACGTTGAGCTGGCTGCCCGCGACACAGTTGGCGGGGATGTCCCACTGGCGGGTCAGGTCACCGCACTCGAAGCCCTCGACCGCGCCCGGGTGGTTCTTGAACTGGTCGAGCGTGGAGGACGGGCTGCCCACGACGTACCGCAGACCGGCCGGCATCGGCCGGACGCTGCGCCAGTCGAGGACGCCGCTCTTGTAGTAGATGACCTGGCGGCCGACGGGCTGCACGGCGACGCCGTTGTTGAGCAGGGTCGGCATCCAGTACGCGGTCTTGTCGCCCGGCGTGATGCAGGCGGTGGTGCCGGCCTGCAGCGACGACAGGGTCGTGTTGGCGTTGGTGGTCCTGTTGCCCATGAACGTGTGCGAGTGCGACGCGCCCGGCAGGCCGAAGAACACGATCGGGTCGTCGTTGAGGTTGCTGCGGCTCACCTCGCAGTTGGCCTGGAACTCGTGGTGCGTCGTCGGCGGGTTCGTCGCCGGCGGGGTCGCCGTCGACGGGGTCACGCCGGTGACCGGGTTGGGCGCGTCGACCCAGCCGGGGCCGCTGGTCGGCGGCGGGGTGCCGGTGGACGTGCCGTAGACCTTGAACTCCCACAGCGAGTAGCCGTAGCCGGTGCCGCGCTGCGTGCCGTACATCCGCACGTAGCGGCCGGAGCCGTTGACGTTGAGCGTCTGCGTGCCGCCGGTGCCGGTGGTGGTGCTGTAGATGCTCGTCCAGGCGTTGCCGTCGGGCGAGGTCTGGATCTGGAACGCCTTGCCGTAGGCGTTCTCCCACTGCAGGACGACCTGCGTGATGGTGGCGGTGGCGCCGAGGTCGACGCGCAGCCACTGCGGGTCGCTCCACTGGCTGCCCCAGCGGGTGCTCGGGTTGTTGTCGAACGCGCCGGCCGGCGGCGACTCACCGAGCTCCTGCGAGGAGGCGAGCGAGGGCTTGTTGAGCGAGAGCAGGGTGGCGTCGGCGGCGTCGGCGGCGGTCAGCTGGAACGCGCCGACGACCATCGATGCGACCACCGCGGTGGTGACCCCGATGGGGGCCAGGATTCTTCTGAGCCGTCTCGTACTCGGTCGTGTACTCATCGAGCTCCCAGGGTGTGGGCGGGCGCCGTCGCCGGTCCGGTGTTGCCTGACGCGCGTGAGGCGGTCACGCGCGTCGCCGGTGCCGGCGGTGGTACCGGGTGGCGGGGAAGCGCCCGTTGGAGAGCGCTCTCCCAAATGTTGCGCCCGTGTGGCCGGTCCGTCAATACGTGGCGACGCTCGGCGGGTGCGAAAGTACACATTCCGGGCACAGCTCAGCGGAACTTAAGGCGCGAGTGGAGAGCGCTCTCCAGTCGATCGTGTGGCGTGCCCGATTTGCGCCTACATAGCGTGGTTTGACTGATACTCTCCGTGCACGGCTGAACGGGAGGTTGCCATGCGGCGAGAGACCCCGCGGATCCTGCACGTCACCGAGTCGATGAACGGCGGCACGGCCGCCGCGATCGTCGAGTTCGTCCGCTCCACGCCCCAGTTCGAGCACCACCTGCTCTTCCGCGGCAGGGCCGGCGGAGGCCGCGCCCGCACGGTGGCCCCCGACCTGCCGGTCCGGTTCGAGGACCTGTTCGCCGGCAGCCGCGACGCCGGCGGGGGTCTGCTCTCGCTCGGCCGGGCGCTGCGCGAGACCCTGCCCGCCGTCGCGCCCCGCATCGTGCACCTGCACGGCGGCCGGGCCGGCCTCGTCGGGCGCACCGTGATCCCGGCGGTCGCCCGCTCCGCGACCGGGCCCGCGATCCTCTACACGCCGCACTGCTTCGGCTTCGAACGCACCGACCTGCCGGCCGTCGCGCTGCGCCTGCTGCGCGGCGCGGAGCGGGCCGTCGCCGCCTCGACCGACCTCGCCGTCTGCGTCAGCCCGCGCGAGGCCGGCCTCGCCACCGAGTTCGGCATCCCCGCCGTCGTCGTGCCCAACACGACCCGCGCCCGCACCGCCCGCCCGGACCGCACCCGGCACGTGGGGTCGGTCGTCACCGTCGGCCGGGTCGGCGCGCAGAAGGACTTCGAGTTCCTCCTGCGGGTCAAGGCCCTGCTGCCCGACCCGCCGGGGGTCACCTGGACGTGGGTCGGCGACGGCGACCCACGCGGCGAGGCCGCCCTGCGCGCCGCCGGCGTCCGGGTCACCGGCTGGCGGTCGCCGGCGGAGGTGCGCAACCATCTCGCCGCCGCCGACGCGTACCTGCACACGGCCGCCTGGGACAGCTGCCCGCTGCCGCTGCTGGAGGCGGCCGCGGCCGGGCTGCCGCTCGTCGCCCGCAGCATCCCCGCCCTGGACTCCCTCGGCCTCGACCCGGACCTCGGCACCGCCGAGGCCGTCGCCGCCGAGCTCGCCACCGTCCTCGCCACCGGGCGACCGTCGCGGCCGCGGCTGCAGGAGGCGTTCGCCGCCCGGCACACGCCCCAGGCGCAGGCCGCCGCGCTCGCGGACGCCTACGCCACCGCCCTGGGCGCGATCCCCGCCCCGGTCCCGCGCGCGTCGCACCCCGCGGCTGGATCGTTGACCGAAGTGGAGGTGACCAGGCGATGAGTGTCACGGTCAGCGTCATCATGCCCGTCTGCAGGACCGCTCGCGCCCTGCCTTCACTGCTCGCGACCCGGGTGCCCGACGGCGTCACCGTCGACCTGGTCGTCGTCGACGACACCGACGAGCTGGGGCCGGTGCCTGCCGACGCGCCGTTCCCGGTGCGGGTCCTGCGGCACGACACCCCGCGCGGGCTGGCCGCGGCCCGCAACACGGGACTGGCCGCCGCGACCGGCGAGTACGTCTGGTTCGTCGGCGGCGACGACTGGGTCGACCCGGAGCTGCTCGCCTCGCTCACGTCGGCCGTGCTCGCCGTGCTCGGCGACGAGGACCGTGCTGACATCGTTGTGGCCGGCACGGTGCCCGTCACCGAGGACGGTGTCACCGGCCCGCCGCTGCCGTCCCGCGACACCGCCACGGTGTGGACCGGCCAGCAGGCCGTCGAGGAGTTCCTCTTCCGCCGCATCCGCTCCGGCGTGACGAACAAGCTCGTCCGCCGGGACCTGCTCGACGGGCTCACCTTCCCGCACGGGCCGCGCCACGAGGACGTCGCCGTCATGGCCTGGCTGCTGCTGCGGGCGCGGACGGTCGCGTTCGTCGCCGGCCCCGCGTACTTCCACCTGAGCCGCCCCGTGTCCCGCTTCAACCCGCGCACCGCCGAGCGCGCCGCCGCCGTCGACGAGGCCCTGTTCGTCCTCGACGGCGCCGGCTCGCCCGCCGCCCGGCAGCACTTCCGCCTCCGGGCCGGCGCCCTGGCGGTCGCGGGCGCCGCGGCCCGCTCGTCGGCGGGGGAGCTGTCCGCCGCCGCCTGGGACGCGGTCGGCGCCGCCCGCCGCGGCCTGCGCCCCCGCGACGCCTGGGCCGCGCTCCGGCACCGGCAGGTGGTCCTCGCCGCGGCGGTGCTGCTCATCAGGGCGGCCCCCGCGCTGTACGTCCGGCTCTACCGCGCCGCCCGCGCCGCCGACCGCCACCGCCACGCCCGCCTCGGCCGCCCGTGGCGCGGCGAGGCGGCCGCCCTGCAGTCCGCCGCCGGCGTCACGCTCGCCGCGGCCGGCACCACGCCCGCCGCCGTCAGCGCTACGCCAACCGTCCCGTCGCAGCCCGGCCCCGCCGACCAGGTCTCGCCGTGTGCCGCCGTCTCGAAGCCGGCGCCCGACGACATCGCCGACCAGAACGCCGCCTCTGTCGAGGCGGTGGGCGACACCGACGTCCGGGCCGTGGGTGATGCCGGCGCCGGCGTGGCCGTCGACGCCGACGTCCGGCCGGTGGGCGATGTCGCGGTTCGGGCGGGCGGTGATGCCGCCGTCCGGGTGGTGGGCGGCGCCGACGTCCCGGCGGTCGGTGATGCCGATGACCGGGTGGTGGGCGATGTCGACGTCTGCCGGGCAGCCGTCCCGGCGCAGGGGGCTGATGCGGCTGCCGCCCGAGCCGTCCCTGCCGACGGACCGGCACCCGCGGCCGGCGCGACACACGATTCGGCCGACGGGTCTGACCCGGCTTCCGGCGCGGCGTCCGATGTGATGGCCGCCGGTGCCGTGTCTGCCGAATCGGGCGGTGCCGACCCGGGCGTTCCGCGCGAGAGCGACGCCGAGCGCGACCAATCCCGTGCGGCTGGCGTCATGCGCTGCTGACACCGGGCACGACTGACACCAGGAGCGATCAATGTCCGCACCACGGGCTGCGGCGTTCAGGGACCAGAAGCCACAAACCTGGGCATTGATCAGCGCATGTGTAGGCGGAGAGCTGCGAACCGGGGTGTTGTCCGTCCACCGCCGTGGCGGGCCGCCGTACCGTTGCGGAAAGGGCGGCAAGAGCGGCGGAAGGTGACGGAGGGCGGGCTCAGAGTTGCGGAGGAGCCGCGATCCCGAGCAGTCCGAGGCCGGTCGCCAGCGTCGAGGCGGTCAGTGCGCACAGCGCGATCCGGTTTCCCCGCAAGGGTTCGGGTGACTTGAGCACGGGGCACCGTTCGTAGAAGGCGGTCACCGCCTGTGCGAGCTCGAACAGGTACGTGCAGAGCCGGTGCGGCTCGCAGCCGGCCGCGACGCCCGCGACGACGTCGCCGAAGCCGTCCAGCCGCAGGATCAGCGCCCGCTCCACGTCCTCCAGCGGCGCGTCGGCCCGCACCGGTGGCACGGCGGAGCCGGCCTTCGCCAGCACCGACCGCAGCCGTGCGTGCGCGTACTGCAGGTACACGCTCGTGTTGCCGGTCAGCGCCATCATCCGGTCCGGGTCGTACAGGTAGTCGCGGGTCCGGCTGGTGGACAGGTCGGCGTACTTCACCGCGCCGATCCCGACCTCCCGGCCCCGTTCGGCGAGCTCCTGGGCGGGCAGCGACGGGTTCTTCGCCGCGACGACCGCCGTGGCCCGCTCGACCGCCTCGCCGAGCAGCCCGACGAGCGGGGCCGTGTCGCCGGCCCGGGTCTTGAACGGCCGTCCGTCCGCGCCCAGCACCACCCCGAACGCGGCGTGCACCGCCTCGACCTCCGGCGGGAGCCAGCCGGCCCGCCGTGCCGTGTCGAACACCATCCGGAAGTGCGGCGCCTGCCGGGCGTCGACGACGTAGACGATCCGGTCGGCCCGCAGGGTCGTGACCCGGTGCCGGACGGCGGCCAGGTCGGTGGCGGGGTACCCGAACCCGCCGTCGCTCTTGCGCACGATGAGCGGCGCGTCGGCGCCGTCGGCGAACACGCACAGCGCCCCGTCGCTGACCCGGGCCACGCCCGCGGCGGCCAGGTCCCCGGCGACGCCGGCCAGCATCGGGTTGTAGCTGCTCTCCCCGGCGATGTCGGCGGCGGTGAGCAGGACGCCGAGCCGCTCGTACACGTCGGAGAAGTAGCGCGTCGACTCCTCGACCATCGCGTGCCAGACGGCAAGGCTGCCCGGGTCGCCGCCCTGCAGCGCCACGACCCGCGCCCGCGACCGCGCCGCGAACGCGGGGTCGGCCTGGAACAGCGCGTACGCCGCCTTGTACCGCTGCGTGAGCGCCGCCGTGTCCGCCGGGTGCTCCGCCAGGTACTGGATGAGCATCCCGTACTGGGTGCCCCAGTCGCCGATGTGGTTCTGCCGCACGACGGTGCCGCCGAGGTGGGTCAGGACCCGGGCGAGGGCGTCGCCGATGATCGTCGACCGGAGGTGCCCGACGTGCATCTCCCTGGCCACGTTCGGATGCGAATAGTCCAGCACCGTCCGGACGCCGGTCTCCGGCAGCCCGACCCCGAGCCGCGGGTCGGCGAGCCGCTCCGCGACCCGGCCGAGCAGCGCCTCCCCGGTCAGCGTGACGTTGAGGAAGCCGGGCCCGGCGACCCGCACGTCCGCGACGATGCCGCCGGGCAGCCCAGTGGCGACCTCAGCGGCGACCTCAGCGGCGAGCTGCCGCGGGGGCCGCCGCAGCGGCCGGGCGAGCGCCAGGACGCCGTCGGCCTGCAGGTCGGCGTGCTCCGACAGGCGGACCTGAGGGTCGAAGCCGGCCGGGACGGACGGGAGGGCGGCGGTGATCCGGGCGGCGAGCAGCGCGGCGAACGACGGCACGACCATCGTGAGACTCCAGACGAGGAAGGCAGAGGCGGGGACGGACGGCGGTGTGGTTACCGTCGTCGTCGCGTGGCCGCGCTCGTCGTCGTCATGGTCCGTCCACCATAACCGCGGATTCCAGTAGGGTCGCCGCATATTCTCGCGACGGGTCAGGCTCGGCATGCTGGCGGTCGCCATCGGCCTGGTCACGGTCGGTGTGCCACCGCTGCTGCTGCCGCGCGACCGCAACCCGTCGCCCTCAGCCGCTCCCGCAGCGGTTGCTCCGCCTGTACCGGCGGCCGGCGCCTCGCCGTCCGCGGTCGGCAACTCGGGTGGGTCTGCGGCGCAGTCGCAGCCCGCGTCCCCGGTTGCTCCAGCGGCGTCCCCGTGCGGCACCGCCGGCAGCGCCAGGCCAGCCTGCACCGTCTACGGCGCCGCCGTCGGCACCGGATGGAGCGTCCGCAGCGTCGGGGTGAAGGTCGTCACCGACGGCGTCGTGCCCGGCACCGACCAGGTGGCGCTGCGGGTCGAGCCGAAGGAGAAGACCGCCGCCGTCGCCCTCGTCGCCGCCACCCCGGTGGCCGCGACCCGGCTCACGTTCCGCGTCTACGGCGGCCGCGTCCACGGCACGGTCCTGCGCGTGACGGTGTCCGCGACACCCGACCCGGCCGGCACGCGCCGCCCGCCAGGCCGCGCTCGTCGCCCACTGCATCAACGGCGGCCGCCAGTGCAACGGCTACGGCATCGACCAGCACAAACCGTGATCGGCGCGGTGGGCCCGGCGGCCGCTCAGGACGGGGCGAGCCCGGTGGCGTAGGCGAGGATCACCAGCTGCACCCGGTCGCGGACGCCGGCCTTCGCGATCGCCCGGGTCACGTGGGTCTTCGCGGTCAGCGGGCTGATGAACAGCTCCCGCGCGATCTCCTCGTTGGACAGCCCGGCGGCGACCAGCCGGACCACCTCGACCTCCCGCGGGGTCAGCCCGGCGAGCCGGTCGTCGGGCACTCCCGACGGCCCGGCCGGACGGTGCGCGAACTGCCCGATCACCCGGGCCGTGACGCTCGGCGACAGCAGCGCCTCGCCGGCCGCCACGACCCGGACCGCGCGGCGCAGCTCGTCGGGCTCGACCTCCTTGGTGAGGAAGCCGCTCGCGCCGGCCCGCAGCGCCGCGAACACGTTCTCGTCCGTCTCGAACGTCGTCAGGATCACGACCCTCGTCCCGGCGAGCTCCCGGTCCGCGACGATCCGGCCGGTCGCGGCGATCCCGTCGAGGCCGGGCATCCGGATGTCCATCAGCACCACGTCGGGCCGCAGCCGCCGGGCCTCCCGGACCGCCTCGTCGCCGGTGGACGCCTCGCCGACGACCGTGATGTCCCTCGTGCGCCGCAGCAGGCTGCTGAACCCGGCGCGTACGAGGGCCTGGTCGTCGGCGAGCAGCACGTTGACCGTCATGCGGGAATTGTCGCGTGCACGGTGAAACTCCCGTCGCCCCGCGTGGTGAGCGACCCGCCGAGCGCCTCGACGCGCTCGCGCATCCCGGTCAGCCCGTGCCCTTCGGCCCGCCGGGAGCCCGCGCCGTCGTCGGTGACCGTCACCTCCGTCACCGGCCCGTAGCGGACGTCGACGGTGACGGTCCGCGCGCCGGCGTGCCGGACCGTGTTCGTCAGCGCCTCCCGCACCACCAGGCCGATCGCCGTGCGGACCGGCAGCGGCGCGTCCCCGCCGGCGACGGTGAGCCGCGCGTCGAGCCCCGCCTCGCGTACCTGCGACACCAGCGCCGCGAGGTCCAGCGGCTCGGCGGGCGGCCGGCGGTCGTCGCGGAGCACCCCGACCAGCGAGGACAGGTCGCCCATCGCCTTGCGGCGTACGTCCTGGGCCAGCCGCAGCGCCTCCCGGGCCTCGTCCGGCGCGCTGTCCAGGGCGTCCGCGGCCACGTTCAGGTGCACCCCGACGACGGTCAGCGTGTGCGCCACCGTGTCGTGCACCTCCCGCGCGACCCGCAGCCGCTCCTCGGCCCGCTGCTGCTCGATCGCCGTCCGCGTCCAGCGCTGCCAGCTGCCGGCCGCGACGGTCACGGCGAGCGCCGCCGTCAGCCACAGCGCGTCCGGCCCGACGTGCTGCAGCGTCCGCACCGCGCCGTGCTGCAGCACCGTCCACTCCAGGTTGAACGCCGTGACCGCGTGGACGGCCCCGATCGCGACGACGACCCGCAGGCGCGGCTTGGGGGCCAGCGTCGCCGACACGTACAGCAGCGTCACCGGCCACAGCCAGCCGCCCGTCGTCAGCTCCGCCACGCGCATCGCCACGACGCTGCAGATGCCCGTCACCAGCCCGGTGATCGGCCACCGCAGCTGCGTCCAGAGCAGTGCGGCCAGGGTCGTGGCGAGCGGCAGCGACCCCTCCGCGAGGTGCTCGCCGGACCCGCTGAGCACGGCGATGAACGTGACCGCGGCGAACGCGGCGACCATCTTCCTCTTCGTCATGGTGCCGAACGCTATGAGCGCGGCGTCGCCAGTTCGTCGTCCGCGTGGAGGCACCGTCCCGTACACCAAATGGAGTATCAGGCAGCAGGCTGACGCATGCCCGCCGTCTCTGGTTAGCGTTTCGGCCCATGGAGCACCGCTGTGGCAAGCATGCCGTCCTGGCCAACCCGGCGTCGCGCATCCCGATCTGGATGGAGTGCGCCGTCCACCGCTACACCCCGTACCAGATCGACCGCCGCTTCGCCGTCATCGTGAGCCTGGACTTCTCCTTCGAGGAGACCGCCAACCTCTCCTGGATCATCGAACACGGCATGCTCTGAGGCCGGCGCTACGCCCGCGCCACCCGTCCGCCGGCCCTGTCGCCGGTCCCGTCGCGTGACAGGACGCCCGTGACGATGAGGAACAGCGCGGCGATGTAGGTCACCATGACGACCAGGTTGCGACCCGGGAAGCCCAGACCGGCGGCGCCCAGGCCGATCAGCAGGTCGGAGAGCAGGAACAGGAAGCCGCCGGCGGCGACGACGGGGGAGACCGACCACGCCGCGGCCGCCATCGCGCTCAACGCCAGGCTGTACACCAGGATCGGCACCCGCAGATCGCCCAGCGACGGCCAGAGCACGGCGTTCAGCACGGCCCACAGGATCCCGTAGCCGAGCGCGACGAGCCGGCGGGGACGGCCGTGCCGCAGGAAGGCGACCAGGAAGCAGATCTGCGTGCCGAGGAAGCACGCCATGCCCAGCAGGAAGGGCACGGTGCCCGGCACGAGGAGCGCCACGTCGCCCGCGGTCGCGAAGACCAGCCCCCACCCGACGAGGCAGAAGCGTCCGAGGTGCCAGAGCAGCAGCGGCGCGAGGAGCGGCTTGGCGACCCACTGCAGCGGCTCCCACGACAGCGCGACGCCCGTGAGCTCCACCGCCGCGGCGGCGAAGAAGAGCCAGAGCTTCATGCGGCCGGCTGCCAGCCGGGACGGCCGAACACGAACCGCAGCCGCTGCCGCCACGTGGCCGCCGTCCGCACGTCGCGCCAGATGTCGCGGTACTCGTGGGTGGCGACACGCAGCGGGTTGTAGGTGCCGATGTTCTTCGTCAGGCCGTAGACGACGCGGGCCTCTTCCGGCTCGAACGTGCCGAAGAGCCGGTCCCAGATGATGAGGATGCCGCCGTAGTTGCGGTCCAGGTACTCGGGGTTGGCGCCGTGGTGGACCCGGTGGTGCGAGGGGGTGTTCCAGAACCACTCGATGAACGCCGGCAGGCGGCCGACCCGCTCGCTGTGCAGGAAGAACTGGTAGGCGAGGCTGATCGACTGCTGCAGGAACACCATCCACGGCGGGATGCCCAGCAGCGGCAGGAACAGCCAGAACGGGGTGGCGGTCATCGGCGTCCAGCTCTGCCGCAGCGCCGTGGACAGGTTGAAGAAGACGCTCGAGTGGTGCACGACGTGGCCGGCCCAGAAGACGCGGACCTCGTGGTGCAGCCGGTGGAACCAGTAGTACGCGAAGTCGTCGGCGAAGAACAGCAGCACCCACGTCCACGGGCTGGTCGGGTCGAGCTTGAGCGGGGTGAGGACGTAGAGGCCGGCGAACGCGAGCGCGACCAGGATCTTCCACGGCACGCCGATGATCTGGCTGCCGAGGCCCATGGACAGGCTGGTGGTGGTGTCGCGGACCTCGTAGCCGCGCTCCTCGTCGTCGGGCAGGAAGCGGTACGAGACCGCCTCCATGACGATCAGCAGCAGGAACGCGGGCACGGCGTAGAGCACGGCGGGGATCATGCTCGGGTCTCCTTGCGATCCGAGAGCGGGGCGGTGAGCAGGGCCTGGGCCTCGGCGAAGGCCGAGTCGGCGGCGCCGGCGGTGATGTGCGCGCCGAGCCGGCGGTGCCCGGCGACGTCGAGCAGCTCGGCGGTGCGCAGCGTGGGCGGGACGTGCCCGACGGCGAGCGCGCCGCTGACGAGGCTGTTGAACGCGAGGAGGTACGCGACGTTGCCGCTGCCGGCCACGATCGCCCGCCACAGCGCGATGTTCGCCTCGCCCATGCGGTCCAGGTCGGGCGCGGCGGCGGCGACCGCGTCGACGCAGGCGGTCACGTGTTCCTTCGCGGCTGGTGTACCGCGCAGCGCGCACAACCTGGCGGCGTCGGCGCCCAGGCAGGCGCGCATCTCCATCATGTCGCGCACGAGGGTGCCGACCGGCAGGATGTCGCCGCTGGACATGGCGAGGTCGAGGCCGGCGTGCGCCCGCCAGTCGAGGACCCGGGTCGCGCCGCCCTGGCTGACCTTCACCAGGCCGAGCTGCTGCAACCGCCGCAGCGCCTCCCGGACGGCGTGCCGGTTCACCTCGAACGTCGCCGCCAGGTCCCGCTCGCTGGGGAGCGCGGACTCGGGTGCGTAGGCGCCGCTGAGGATCGCGTCGCGCAGCTGCGCGAACACGTGGTCGGACACGGAGCTGCGCGGGGCCGGCGTCAATGTCACGCGGTGACTGTCTCACACATCAACTGGTTGGACCAGTGGTGCCACAACAGCAGAAAACCGGGAGCCGCTACTGCGTGAGCTGGTCGACGATCTTCTGCGCGGTGGTGGCGTGCTTGGCGTACGCGCTGGCGAAGGCGCTGCGCTGCACGGCCTGGGCGGCGCCGGTGACGCTCATCGACTGCCAGCCGGAGACCTTCATCAGCCTCGTGTAGAACTTCGCCGACGCGATCGCCGGGTCCATCAGCTGCTCGACGGTGCCCCAGATGCTGACCCGCTGCTGGAAGATGCCGATCGAGTCGTAGTTGGTGCCGCTGCCCTCGTGCGGGAGCTTCAGCGACGCGGGGACCTTCGGGTTGGCCATGTTCTTCAGGTACGTCTCCTGCAGCGCGGTCGCGATCGCCACGACGTACGCGCGCTCGGGCAGCCCCATCTGCCGGCCGACCTCGATGACGATGAACGCGTTGTTGGTCGCCGCCTGGGTCAGCCCGGCGACCGGCTTCGGCACCAGGGACGCGCCCGGGGCGGAGGCCAGCTCGACCCCGCGGGCCGCGTTGGCCCGGGCGTTCGTCTCGTAGAACTTGGCGGCATCGAAGGAGGTGTCGTCGGTGACCGCCGCCGGCTCCTCCGGGAAGATCGCCCAGGAGACACCGACGCTGACCAGTGAGGCGACGAGAGCGACCGCAGCAAGCAGCGCCATCCTGCTGAAATGCAGGCGGCGTGCGGCGGCGGGCCTACGCCGGGGGGTGGCGCCACGCACCGCGCAAGCTTAGGGAACGCGGCGCCCCATCCGGTAGTCGTCTTAACAAAACCTAAGGAACGCTGATCAGTCCGCGACGCTTGAGTAGCGGCTCGATCAACGGATCGCGACCGCGGAACGCCCGGTAGACCTCCATCGAGTCCGCGCTGCCACCCTTGGCGAGCAGTCCGTCACGGAACGCGTCCCCGAGCTCGCGGCGCAGGCCGCCCTGCTCGGTGAGCCAGTCGACGGTGTCGGCGTCGAGGACCTCGCTCCAGATGTAGGAGTAGTAGCCGGCGCTGTACGCGGCGCCGCTGAAGATGTGCGCGAAGTACGCGGTCCGGTAGCGCGGCGGCACGAACGGCACCGCGACGCCGGCCCGCTCCAGCGCCGCTGCCTCGAAGGCGAGCACGTCGGTGACCGCCTCGGCCTCCTCGACGGTCAGCGTGTGCCAGGCCAGGTCGAGCAGCGTGGCGGCCAGGTACTCGGTGGTCGCGAAGCCCTTGTTGAACTGCTCCGCGGCCTGCAGCCGCTCCACCACCGGCTGCGGCAGCGGCTCGCCGGTCCGGTGGTGCGTGGCGTAGTTGGCCAGGACCTCCGGCCACAGCATCCACACCTCGTTGACCTGCGACGGGTACTCGACGAAGTCGCGCGGCACCCGCGTGCCGGCGAACTTCGGGAAGTGCACCTGCGAGAAGAGGGTGTGCAGCGCGTGGCCGAACTCGTGGAACAGGGTGCGGACCTCGTCGAGCGTCAGCAGCGTCGGCTCGCCCTCCGGCGCCCGGTTGATGTTGAGGTTGTTGACGACGACCGGCGCGGTGCCGAACAGCCGCGACTGCGGCACGAGCGCGTTGGCCCACGCCCCGCCGCGCTTCGACGGCCGGGTGAAGAAGTCGCCGATGAACAGCCCGAGCGGCCCGCCGTCGCGGTCGAAGACCTCGAAGACGCGGGCGTCGCCGTGGTACGCGGGAAGGTCCGGCCGCTCCTGGAACCGGATGCCGTACAGCTGGCCGGCGGCGTGGAAGACGCCGTCGCACAGCACCCGCTCCAGCTCGAAGTACGGCCGCAGCTCCGCCTCGTCGATCGCGTAGCGGTCCCGGCGGATCTGCTCGGTGTAGTACGCCCAGTCCCACGGCTGCAGGGTGAACGCGTCGCCGATCGCCTCCTGCAGGTCCTCGGCCTCGATCCGGGCGTTGGCGACCGCGGCCGGGGCGAGCTTCGCCAGCATCTCCTGGACCGCGTCGACGCTGCGGGCGGTGTTGTCGGCGATGTTGTAGGCCGCGTGGTGTTCGAAGCCGAGCAGCCGCGCCCGCTCCGCCCGCAGCCGCACGATGCGCAGCACCAGAGCGGTCGTGTCGTGGTCCCCACCCGCGGAGCCGCGGCCGACAGAGGCGGTGTGCAGCCGCTCCCGGACCTCGCGGTTGTGCAGCGACGCGAGCGCCGGCTGGGCCGTCGGCAGGATCAGGTTCAGCGCATACCCGCCGGTCAGGCCCCGGTCGCGGGCGGCGACCTCGGCGGCGGCGACCGCGTCGGCGGACAGCCCGGCCAGGTCGGCGGCGTCCTCGACGACGGCGGCGGCGGCCTTCATGCCGTCGCGGACCTTGTTGCCGAACTCGGTCGCGAGGGCAGCCAGCTCCGCGTTGAGCTCCCGGAGCCGCACGTGCTCCTGCTCGGACAGCCGCGCCCCGGCCCGGACGAACTCGGTGTGGTACCGCTCCAGCAGCCAGGCCGGCTCGGCGTCGAGGGCGAGGGCGTCGCGCTGGGCGTACAGCTGCTCGATGCGCTCGAAGAGCCGGCGGTCCAGCATGATCGCGTCGCCGTGCGCGGACAGCAGCGGCACCACCCGCGACTCGATCTCCTGCAGCTCGGGGCTGGTGTCTGAGCTGGTGACGTTGAAGAACGCGGCCGACACCCGCTGCAGGACGCGCCCGGAGCGCTCCAGCGCGACGAGGGTGTTGTCGAACGTCGGCGGCTCCGGCAGGCTGGCGATGGCTTCGACCTCGGCCCGCTGCTCGGCCATGCCCCGCTCGAACGCGGGCAGGTAGTGCCCGGTCTCGATGCGGTCGAAGGGCGGCAGCTGGTATGGCAGGTCACTCGCGGCGAAGAACGGGTTGTCCGTGGTCACGTACCGACTGTATCGGGACGGATGTTTTCCGGCGGTCCGTGCAACCGATCGGACAGCCGGACCCGTGAGTTACGCATGACGGATCGGGACACGGCGTTCGCCGAGTACTTCGCCGCGCGGTCGGACGCGATGCGCGGCACGGCGTACCTGCTGTGCGGCGACTGGCACCGGGCCGAGGACCTGACGCAGGTGGCGTTCACCAAGTTGTACGTGGTGTGGGACCGGGTCAGCCGGCACGAGGCCCTCGACGGGTACCTGCGGCAGACGCTCTTCCGGGTGTTCCTGGACGATCGCCGGCTCGGCTGGTGGCACCGGGTGCGGGTCACCGACCGGCCGCTGGACGCCGTCAGCCACGACCGGGAGCCCGACGACCGGATCGCGCTGCTCGCCGCCCTCGCCACCGTGCCGGCCAGGCAGCGGGCGGTCCTGATCCTGCGGTACTGGGAGGACCTGTCCGTCGAGGAGACGGCGGCCCTGCTCAGCTGCACCACCGGCACCGTGAAGAGCCAGGCCGCGCGGGGGCTGCAGACCCTTCGCACGCACTTGCAGACCAGCAGCCACTCGCAAGCGACGAGGACGCAGACATGAACGAGGACGACTTCCGGGTGTCGCTACGCGACGCCCTCGACAGCTCCACCCCGCCGCCGCCGATGTCGCCGGCGGTGGCCGTCACCACCGGCCGCCGGGCGGTCCGCCGCCGCAACCTGGTCGCCGGCGGTGCCGGCCTCGGGGTGACCGCGGTCGTCGCCGCCGTGGCGGTCGCGGTCGCCGGCGGCGGGCCCGGTGCGGGCGCGCCGCTGCAGGTGGGGGCGCCGGGGCAGACGCCGCCGCCCGCCAACGCGTCCGGGACCGTCACCGCGCCCGGGGCGGGCACCGAGACCAAGGAGGTCTGGCCGACCGGCCCCGACGGGCAGCCGCAGCAGGACCGCACCGCCCGCGCCGGCCACAAGTTCGACCAGGGCGAGCAGCTCATGCGGGACCTCCTCGCGATCGTGCCCGCGGCGTACACGGCACTGGACAACCCGGGCACCGACCAGCTGGTCTCGTCACGCATGTCGCAGGCCCAGTACGAGGGGAAGGTCGGCGGCAAGGACGCCTGGTCCTACCTGGCCAGCACCCAGCTCGGCAAGGACGGCGGCGTCGGTCAGCTGCTGGTCACCGTGTACGAGCCGGGCCTGGTCGCCGCGACCGGGGACGCCTGCGCGGTCGCGGGCGGGTTCTGGACCGCCCCGGCGAGCTGCAAGCTGGTGACGACGACGGCCGGGGTGACCGTCGGCGTCGCGACCGGCGCCCCTGGCCGCGACTTCGACCAGTGGGCGGCCTACCGGTACCCCGACGGCACGGTGGTCTTCCTGGCCCAGGCGAAGTCGGACGACCGGCCCGGCGGCGGCGACAGGAGCCTCGCCGCGCTACCGCTGCCCGAGGACCGGCTCGCCGCCCTCGTGGCCGACGAGCGGTTCCACATCAAGGCCTCGTGACACAGGGCCGGGTGGCAGCAGCCGCCCGGCCCCGTACGCGAGACCCGCGCCGAGGGTGTTGACCAGCACGTCGTCGGTGGCGGTGACCCGGCCCAGGTCCAGGACGTACTGGAGCAGCTCGACGGTTGCCGAGCCGGCGGCCGCCAGCAGCAGCACCGGGCCCAGGGTGAGCCGCGGCCAGCGCAGCGGGGCGAACGCGCCGAACGCCGCGAAGACGAGCAGGTTGCCGACGATCTGCACGGCGGCCTCGGCGAACCCGGACGCGAGGATCCCGCCGAGGCCGCTGACCGGGTCCAGGTGCACCCGACGCGCGTGCGACGACGGCGTGAGGATCATCCAGATCCACGGCAGCGTCCCCGACACCGACGCGACCAGGCCGAACGTCCGCCGCCGGTCGGGGGAGCGGCGCCGGGCGACGAGCCACCACAGCCCGCCGAGGACCAGGAAGACCGCGAGGACCGTGAGCCAGCGGAGCATCAGTGCGCGTGGGCGGGGACGCTGGCCGTCAGGCTGTCGGCGAGGACGGTGATCTCGTCGCCGGGGCAGTAGTCGAACCGGATCCGCACCTCGTCGCCGGGGAGCACCTCGACCGGCTCGCGCATCGGCACGACCAGGTAGTTCATGGTCCAGTCGACGGAGCCGGGCGGCTCGTACAGCAGCGACAACAGGTTCTTGGTGATGACGCGCACCGCGTTGACCACGGCCGGCCGCTCCGCGACGAAGGTCAGGTCGCCGACGCAGTCGTGCGGCAGCGGGTCGGTGTAGAAGAACTGCTGGAACACCTGCGGCGGGGCGGCCTCGACGGTGCGCGGCTGGAGGTTCTCCGGCAGCTGGAACACCGGGGCCGGCACCGTGTAGCCGAAGTACGTGAAGTCCTGCTCGACCGGCTGCACCGCCTGCACGCACGCCTCGGGCACGAAGCGCGGCAGCGGCCCGCCGATGTGCCGCAGGTAGCGGCGCTTGAAGCTGTTGATGACCTCGATCTGCCGCTCGCGGAGCAGGCCCACGTGCAGCATCTCGCACAGCACCACGTCGACCGGCTCCTCGGGCAGGTAGTCGCGGGCGTCGGCGTGCACGACGGTGACGGCGTCGCCGACCGCCGCCCGCAGGGCCGCCCGGGCGGTCGTGAAGACCCGCGGCTCGCGCTCGATCGCGGTCACGGTGGCGCCCTGCCGGGCGGCGAAGAAGGACAGGACGCCGGTCCCGCAGCCGAGGTCGAGGACCCTGGACCCGGGCTGGACGGTGTGGGCGATCGCGCCGGCGAAGGCTTCCATCCGGCGGTCGTCGGACAGCAGCAGCGCCTGGTACTGCAACGGGATCACGTCCGCCGGGAACCCGAGGTGCTCCAGCTCCAGGTGTTCCATGTGCAAAGCGTAGGCCCTAACGCAGGGCCAGACCGTCCCATCCGGCATAGCCGCGGGGACTGCGCCGCTCCCGGGCCCGCAGGACGAGCCAGCAGGTGGTGGTGAGCGCGGCGCCGGCGATCGCGTCGACGATGTAGTGGTTCGCGGTCAGCACGACGGCGGCCACCATCAGCACGGGCATCGCCGCGCCGAACGCCCGCAGCAGCGGTCTGGTGGCAGACCCGCGCGCCGCGGCCAGGATCGCCAGGCCGATGAGCAGGTCCCAGCCGACGTGCAGGCTCGGCATCGCGGCGTACTGATTGGTGAACATCGTCGGCTGCAGCACCCGGTACGCGCCGTCCGACTGCGTCACCGTGTCGACCAGGCCGAGCTCCGCCAGGCGCGGCGGGGCGAGCGGGAAGAGCATGAAGACGACCAGGCCGATCCCGCCGGACAGCAGCATCGCGTTGCGGGTGCGGTAGTAGATCGCCGGGTTGGTCCGCGCGAGCCAGATCAGCGTCGCGACGATGACCGGCCAGTGCCCGTAGATGTAGATCCAGTTGAAGAACGTCGCCACGGCGGGGCTGCCGGCGAGCGTCGACTGCAGCCACGACTCGTGGAACAGCCCCACCGACTTCTCGAAGTCGACGACCTTCGCCGCGTTGGCGAGGGCCTGGTCCGTGGCGGCCTCCGTGGCGCCGCGGACCCCGAAGTACGCGGCCACCGCCGCCGTCACGATGCCGACCTGCCGGCCGAGGCCGACCGGCCGCAGCGCCGGTTTCTCCCAGGTGATGGTCATGGCGTCCAGCCTCGTCACCGCGAGGCCGGAAGCCATCCAGGCGATGCACGGACCGCACCCTGATCTCCGGCGTGGCCGGGCGTCAGGAGGTCCCTTACGGGATCGTCACTTCTCCCCGATGTTCTTCAGGGGTGTCGGATCTTCGATGTTCGCCGGCGCGTTCCATTTCTGCAGCTTGCTGCCGTCGCACACGGCGGTGGTGAGCTTGCTGACGACGGTGCTGCCCTTGAAGATGTCGCCGGGGGGCAGCTTCGGGTCGTCCAGGTTCGCCGGGGACAGGCACTGGCCGTAGGCGTCCTTGATGACGTAGCTCGTCGGGTAGGAGTTGTCGATCTGGTACGACACGTCCCACTCGACGTTCGGGTCCTTGCCCGCGGCCGGGCACTTCTGCATCGTCACGAAGTGGGTGCTGCCACCGGGCTTGAAGGTCGTGAGGCAGTAGAGCGTGTTCGTCTTGGTGTTGTCGTACGTGGTGATCCGCCCGCTGACCGTGTCCTTCCCGTTGGCAGACAGTGGCACCGTGAAGCGCTGGTTCCACGCCACGCTGAGCGGGTTCGGCGCCTGCTTGCACGGCCACACGATGAGGAAGCCGAGGGTGGTGTCGAAGTTGGTGACGTCGACGCACCGCCCGAACTGCTTGAAGTTCACCAGGTTGTTGGGGGCGCCCGCGTTGCCGGCGCCGACGCTCGCCTCCGGCGCGAACGTGCGGGTGTTGTCCGACGCCCCGCCGCACCCGATCAGCTCCATGAACGCGCCGGCGGTGCTGCCGGCCTTCGCGTGCATGCAGAACGAGCCGAGCCCGCCGGTCGACGAGGTGCTCTGGAAGTTGGAGCTGTCGTTGAGGCTCCACCGCTGGTAGTACGGGACGGTCACCTTCCCGCACACCTGGAACTGCAGCAGCGCACCCGACACCGGGCTGGGCCCCGAGTCGACGCACATGCCGGACGGGTTGGCCGCGGTCTTCGACGAGACCAGCTGCAGCGTCAGGTCCGTCGTGTACGTGAAGGTCTGCCGCGAGCTGCCCGGGTTGCACGGCTGGGTGGTGACGCTCGTGCCGACGGCCGGCGAGCCGGACCCGGCGTCCAGGCAGAACGCGCCGCCGTAGAAGCGCACCAGGCCGCCCTCGACGTTGGCGTTGGTGGTGCGGAAGACGTACGTGGCGGTCAGCGTCCGCGAGTCACCGGCCGGGAACTGGTCGCCGGGGTCGCCCTTCGCCGTGCCCGTCGACGTGATCACCGCGAACGCCGGCACCGCCAGCAGGTGCGAGGTCTTCGACGCGCACGACAGCGGGGTGCCGACCGCGTCCTGGTACTCCACCGACACCTGGTAGCGGCCCGGCAGGCCCGAGCCGACGACGCCCAGCAGCGGCGAGACGACCGGGAGGCAGACGAGGTTGGCGATGCTGCCCAGGGAGGCGCGGATGCCGCCCATGACGACGTCGATGCCGGCCTCGGCGGCGTGCAGCGCCTTGGCCCGCTCGATCGTGGACGCGGTGTCGCGCACCTGCCCGATCACCACCGGCACCATGAGCGTCGACAGGGACGTGCCGACCAGGGTCAGCATCATGGCGAGCGGCAGCGACCCCCGGTCGTCGCGCACTCTGAACCGTCGGAACAGGCTCATTTTCGGGCCTCCGGGCAGAACTTGTTCGGGTCGTCCTTCAAGCTGCTGTTGAGCGCGGTGAACGTCAGGTCGGTGAGCGCCTCCGTGTGGCCGCGGCCCGGGTTCGTGGTCACCGACAGGACGATCCGCAGCCGCTGGAACCCGGTGTACTTGCCGGACGGCACCAGCGTGAACGAGCTCTTCGCGACGTCGACCTCGTTGGCCAGCACGACCCACTTCGCCGTCGGCGTCGTCGTCTGCGGCCACACCCGGCGGCGCAGCACCTTGGCCGCCACGTTCATCTCCAGCTGCGCGCACTCGGGCTTGCCGCTGACCTCGGTGTTGAGGTACTCGACGAACTGGTTGCCGGCCGCGTCGGCGTGCACCGGCCCGATCCCGGCCGCGTAGCGCAGGTTGCGGTCCAGCCGCAGGAACGCGGTGTTGAGCTGCGACTCGGTCAGCGCCACCAGCTCGTTGTTGTTGCCGGCCTGGAACAGCTGGATGACCCCGGTGGTGAAGATGGCCATGACCGCGGACATGATGCTGGTCGTCACCGCCATCTCGGCGAGGGTGACCCCGGCGTCCTCGCGGCGCAGCCGCGACAGGAAGGCGTTCACGTGATCTTCCAGGCGAACATGAAGACGGACGTGGCGCCGACCTTGTCGGTGACCGTCAGCGTCACCGTCGAGGTCCCGGCGGTCGTGGGCGTGCCGGTGATCGCGCCCGTGCTGGCGTTGATGGACAGCCCCGCAGGCAGACCCGTCGCCGCCCACGTGTAGGGCGTCGTGCCGCCGGCCGCCGCCGACGCCTGCGAGGCGATCGCGGTGCCCTTCGTCCCGGTCTTGTCCGGCGCCGCGGTCGTCGGCGTGACGATCCGGAGGTCGGTGGCGACGGGCGTGGTCACGTTGACCGGGACGACGGCCGAGTTCGTCACGCCGTTGCTGTCCTTCACCGTCAGCGTCACCAGGTAGCGGGTCGAGCCGGTCACCGTGCCGGTGAGCGCGCCCGACGCGGACAGCGTCAGCCCGGGCGGCATGTTGGTCGCCGTCCACGTGTAGCCGCCGGACCCGCCGGCCGCGCCGACGTTGCCGGTGTATCCGGAGCCCTTCGTCAGGGCGATCGGCGTGTTGGCGGTCGGGAACTGCACCGCGACCTTCGTGTTCCACTTGAACGCGGCGGTGTGTTTCTTCGCGTTCTTGTCGGTCACCGTCACGCTCACGGTGGCGGCCGCCGCCGCGCCGCTCACGGTGCTGGTGCCGGTCACCACCCCGGTCGCGGTGTTCAGCGTCAGCCCGGCCGGCAGGCCCGTCGCCGCCCACGTGTAGGGGCCGATGCCGCCGGTGACCGGCAGCGTGTAGGAGACCGCCGAGCCGGCGTCCCAGGTCTGGTCCACGGGCGCGGCGACCGGCGTGGGGACCACCGTCCAGTTGAACGAGGCGTCGTTGCTGGACGCCTTGTCGGTGACCACGACCCGGACCACGTAGGTGCCGGCGACCGTCGGCGTGCCGGTGATGACCCCGGCGGGTGTGTAGGACAGGCCCGGCGGCAGGTTCTCCACCGTCCAGGTCAGCGGCGGGTAGGCCGTCGTCGCGGTGAGCGTGATCGCCTTCGCCATCGGCACCGACACCTCGTCGGTCTGGTTGCCGGGGTTGTCCGGCAGCGGCGCGGTGACGGTGACGAGCGGGTTGAAGATCGGGTCCGCGACGGAGGCGCTGACGAGGGTCTGCGTCACGTAGGAGCAGACCCCGCCGGTGCTCTTGCAGGCCCGGTCGTTGGGCCAGGTGACGGCGACGACGACGCGGTAGAACGGCAGCAGCGTGCCCGGCAGCGACAGCAGGCCGCACACGTCGCTGCCGAGCGGCATCTGGCACGAGCCGACGAACCACTGCCGGTCGAACGCCGTGTTGTTGACCTTCATGACCTCCGGCACGATCGGCAGGACCGGCGTGACGCTGTCCGCGAGCGGGCCGAGGTTGGTGTCGAAGGCCGGTGTCATCGCCTTGAGCAGGCCGGCCACGTCCAAGCCGGCCAGCCCGGGGATCTGGCCTTTCTTGAGCTTGCCGAACTGCGCGGTCACGTCCTTCGCGCTGCGCCCGGTGACGAGCGACGGGCCGGGCATCGACTTGACCAGCTCGACACCGTCGTGGGCGAGCCGGATCGCCATCTGCAGGCCGCGCTGCTTGTTGAGCGTCGCCGTCGTGGAGACGAAGAACGTCGTCAGCGCCGTCATCACCACGCCGATGATCGCGATCGACGTGAGGGTCTCGACCAGGGTGAACCCGGCGTCAGAGGGGGGAGTCCGTCGCATCCCGGCGCTACTTCCCACCGGCGTAGAACGCCTGGACCGTCAGGGTCAGCGTCGCCTTGCCGGCGGACGTCGTGGCGACGTTCAGGCTGCCGATGAGCAGCGCCCGCGGCTGCACCTTCTGCAGCTGGTCCAGGAACGGGTTGACCTTCGCGGCCGGTCCGGCGGCGGTCAGGCTGATCGGCAGCGCCTGCACCTTCTGCCCGCCGACGGTGACCTCCGCCGCGCCGCCGACGCTGACCCCGCTCACCGTGACGCCGGTCAGCTCGCCGGCCGTCTGCAGCTCCCGCAGCAGGGCCGCGACCGAGTCGGTCTGCGGCAGCGCGGCGAGGTTGGTGGCCTGCTCCTTGCGGTACTCGGCGATGTGCTGGTTCTGCTCGTCGAGGCCGGCGATCACGCTGCGCAGCCTGGTCACCTCGGTCGTGGTGTCGTCGGCGATGCCCCGCAGGTCGTCGGCCTTCTGGTACTTCGGCTGGATGACGAAGAAGTAGGTGAAGACCAGCAGGAGCAGCGCGCCGAACGCGCCGCCGAGCAGCCACAGGCGCTCCGGTCGCATCACTTGCCTCCCGAGGCGCTCGGTGCCGCGCTCGGCGACGTGAACCTGCCGCCGAGCGCCGCCGGGGTGATGTCGACGCGGATCGTGAACGTGAGACCCTCGTCGCTCTCGGTCGCGTCCGTCGGGAACGGGTTGCCGATCCCGGTGACCTTGCCGAGGGTGTCGACGTACGCGGCGATCGCCGCCTTCGACGGCGCCGTGCCGGTCAGCGTGATCAGGCCGACCACGTCGGGGTCGGCGGTGCTGTCCGTCTGGGCGAGCGAGCCGGTGACGCTCTGCACCGCGACGCCCTTCGGCGCCGCCTGCTGCAGCGACGTCAGCAGCGCCGACCACGACAGGTCCCGCGCCATCACGAGCCGCAGCTGGTCGGCGATCGCCTTGCGCTGTTTCTGGATGCTGTCGACCTCGGTGTACTTCGCCTTCTCGCGCAGCAGGTCGACCTTCGTGTCGTTGATCCGGTCGACCTCGTCGTACGCCTGCTGGGTGTGCTGGTAGGCGACCACGAACCAGCCGGCGAGCAGCAGCGCGAACACGGCCAGCGCCGTGACGACGAGCCGCCGGACCGTGCTGAGCCGGCGCCGGTCGGTGATCTCCATGGGCAGCAGGTCCGCCGCGATCGGCAGGATCCGCATGGAGCGGGCCGTCGCCTCCGGGAACGCGGGGTGCGGTGCCCCGTCCCGGCTCTTCCGCGCCGGTGCCTCCTGGTCCTGCTGCGCAACCGGGGCGCCCTGCTGCGCCGCGTGGACGGCGGCCGGGACGGCGGGCTGGGTCACGGTCGCCGCGTCACCGGGTCCGGCCAGGGGCGCGCGCTGCGGTCCCGGCTGCGGCCCCGCCGCCGGTGATCCCGCCTGCGCCGGCGGGACCGACGGCGGTGTCGGGCGGGGTGGTGGGGGCACGTCGGACTGCGGCAGCCCGGTGGGGGCGGGGGCCGGCGCCGGCGGGTGGTGCGGGGGCGCCTTGAGCGCCGGGTCCTGGGCCGCGCCGGCCTGCCCCGACGGCCGTGCGTCCCGCCGCTCTTCCGGCCGCGCTTCCGGCCGTTCGTCCGGCCGTGTTTCCTGCAGGGGGCGGGCCAGCGGGGACCTGGCGGGCGCGGTGAACTGGACGCCCGGCAGCACCGGCGCGGCCTTCCCCGCGTCCTGTCCGGGTTCCCGGGTGGTGGGGGCGGAGGCCTGCGGGGACAGCGTGGGGGTCCGCTCGGCGGGCGGCGGGGACGACGCCGGTTGCGGCGCCCAGGTCGAGGGCGGCGGCGTCGCCGTGGGCATGGTGGCCGTCGGCAGCGTCGTGGACTGAGTCGTGGACTGAGTCGTGGGCAGGGTCGTGGGCAGGGTCGCGGGGAGCGGTGCCGTGGGCGCGTCGGTGAACTGCGCGGGCTGCGGTGCTGCCTGCGGCTGCGGGGCGGTGCCGGGGAGGACGAGCTCGCCGGCGATGTACCGGGGGAACTCGCGCCGAGGAGCGGCCGTCTCCGTGGCCGCCGCCCGGGTGGCCTGCGGCGACCGCGAACCGACCAGGGTGTCGTCGCGGTGCGGTTCGAGCGGGCCGCTGCCGTGGGGGGCGTCGAGCGGCTCGCCCAGGGACGGCAGCCGCACCGCTGCCCGCGGCGCGTCCGGTGCGTCGCCGGCCGGCGAAGCGAAGTCCGCGGGCGGCCACACCGGCGGCGGTCCGGACGGCACGAGCGGCACCAGGCGCTGCCCGTCCGCGGCCGGCGCCTCGTCCTGCCAGGCGCCGCGCGGACCGGTCAACGCGTCGAGCGGGCCGGTCAACGCGTCGAGCGGACCCGTCAGCGGATCGGTCAGCGGGTCGGCGGCGCGGGTGGGTCGCGGGTCGGCGGACCGTTGGTCAGCGGTCAACGGGCCGGCGTCATGGGTGCGTGGCAGGTCGGCCGTCCAGCCGGGCGGCGGGCCGGCGTCACGGGTGCGCGGCGGGCCGGTGGGGGAGGGGGCGGCGGACAGCGGGTCGGCGGCGCGGGTGCGCGGCCGGTCGGCGGGGCGGGCCCGCGGGCCGGGCTCGTCGTCGGGCTGGTCGCCGGGCTGGTCGTCGTCCCAGGACGGCAGGACGATGCCGGTGAGCTTGCGCTCCGGCTCGTCCTTCCACCACGGCCCGGTCACGACGACGCTCCCAGGGTCAGGCCGACGGACACGGCCGCCGAGGCGCGGACGTGCTCGAGGCTGCCGTGGCGGACCCGGCGCAGCCCGCGGACCCGCATGACCGGGTCGACGGCGATCACCTCCACGTGCAGCTGGGCACTCAGGGCCTCGAGGAGGCCGGGCAGCATCGAGCCGCCGCCGGTGAGCGCGAGCCGGCTGACCCGGGCCTGCCGGCCGGCGGCCGTGAGGTACGCGAACGAGCTGCCGATCTCGTTGATGAGCGGCCGGACCGCGTCCTTGAGCGCCGAGGCGGTCCGCCCGTCGGTGTCGGTGCGCAGCCCGACCCGGCACTTGACCTCCTCGGCCTGCTCGAGGGGCACGTCGAGCCGGTCGGCGACGGTCCGGGTGATCTCGTTGCCGCCGCGGGGGATGGTCCGCACGATGAGCGGCTCGCCGTCGTGGTGCACGACGACGCTGGTCGCGTGCGCGCCGATGTCGACGAGCGCCTCGACCTGCTCGTCGAGCCGGGACGCGGCCCGCAGCAGGGCGAAGGACGCCAGGTCGACGCGCGCGACGTGCAGCTTGGCGGCCTCGACGGCGCGGATCGCGGCGAGGACCGGCTCTTTGGGTGCGGCGATGAGCAGCCCGCGGACGGTGTCGGCGGAGCCGGGGTCCTCCAGGGGGTAGAAGTCGATGAGCGACTTCTCCGGCGGCAGCGGCAGCGCGTCGCGGACCTGGAAGGGCAGCGCCTTGCGCATCTCCTTCGCCGGCAGGTTGGCGACGGAGGTCTCGCGGACCACGACCTGCTGGTGGGTGACGCCGAGAGCGACCTTGCGGCTGCGGAACCGATGCGTCGACCACAGCTGCTTCAGCGCCGTGGTGACGGCGTGCTCGTCCTGGACGGCACCGCTCTGCACCACGCCGGGGCCCAGCAGGATGTGGCCGAAGTTGCTGATGACCGGCCCGTCCTTGCTGTTGCTGGTCTCCGCCGCACGGATGGACGTCGTGCCGATGTCCAGTCCGATGAGGTTGACGGCAGCCATCGTGCTCCTTAGAAAAAACCGTCAGGCGGGCAGGAGGATGGAGGTGTACCAGTCGGCGATCGGCGCGGCCGCGAAGAGCGCGACCAGCGCCCCGGCGAGCATCGACGGGCCGAAGGGCACCGCGGTCTTGCGCCCGGCGCGGCCGCCGGCCATCAGCGCGATCCCGGCGATCCCGCCGAGGAGGAACGCCGCCAGGGTGCCGACGGCGAGCGGCGCCCAGCCCAGCCAGCCGAGGTACAGGCCCAGCACGCCGGCGAGCTTGACGTCGCCGAAGCCCATGCCGCCCGGGTACACCAGGGACAGCAGCAGATAGAAGGCGAAGAGCACCGCCATGCCCACCAGGCCACGCAGCCCCGCGGACCAGTCCCCCTCCAGCACCACGGCGGGCAGGAACAGGGCCGGCACCACCAGGTAGGACGGCAGGACGATCGCGTTGGGCAGGCGCAGCACATCGAGGTCGATGAGGGCCAGGGCGACCGCGATCGCCGCGAGGTACAGCCAGGCGGGCAGCGCCGCCGACCAGCCCAGACGGGCCGCGACGGCGACGAACAGCGCGGCCGTGCCGAGCTCCACCAGGGGGTAGCGGACGCTGATCGGGGCCTCGCAGTCGGCGCAGCGGCCGCGCAGCAGCAGCCAGCCGAGCAGGGGGACGTTGTGCCAGGGCCGGACCGGCGCCGTGCACTGCGGACAGTGCGAGGCCGGCCGCAGCAGCGACTCGCCGCGGGGGACGCGGTGGATGACGACGTTGAGGAACGACCCGATCGCGAGGCCGAGCACGCCGACGAGCGCGAGCAGCATCAGCGTGCTCCTTCCCGTGAAGGTCCGTGAGGAGATCCGTGCAGAGATCGGTGTGGCGGCCCGCGTCACCGCGAGCCGCCACCGAAGCCTCGGACGCAGGGAACCGGTCAGGGCGTGGCCGGGGCGCCTTCCTCGGCGCAGGTCTTGAGGTCCGTCTTCGACGACTTCTTCACCGAGCCGCCGGTGCCGCTGAAGTACGTGTAGAACGTCTTGCCGTCCGCGTTCTGGCCGCAGATACGGTACGTGCCGTCACCGAAGTTGTGGAAATACAGCTTGTTGCCCGGCGACGCGTTGGCGGTCTGTTTCACGCCGGACTTGTCGGCGACGACGAGGTACATGTCGATCGCGTCACCCTCGTTCGCGCTCTGAACGTCGGCCGGGTACTTGTTGCCGTTCTCGGTGTAGAACTGCTCGGCGGCGCTGACCGCGGCGCGCACGTCGGACTCGGCGGACTTGTTCGCCGCGCCCTTGCGGTAGTTGAGGTACATGGGAACGGCGATCGCGACAAGGACGCCGATGATCACGACAACGACGAGGAGTTCGACGAGCGTGAATCCACCGTCTCCGGCGGCACGCTTCTTCTGCATCCTGCGCAGCGTTTCCTTCATGGGTGAGCCTCCTGCTCCTGCATGGGGTGTGGTGGTGGTTGCGGCGAGGCTCCGCTGCCCGGCGCGCCGTTCGTTTTCGGTGGTTCTCAGGTGCTGTTCTCAGCTGCTCTGGATGTTCTGGTAGATCGAGAACATCGGCAGGTAGAGGCAGATGATCATCCCGCCGACCACGCCACCCATGACGAGCACCATGATCGGTTCGATGGACGCGGTGAGTGCGTCTGCCGCGCTGTCCACCTCTCGGTCGTAGAAATCGGCAACCTTCTCCAACATCTGACTGATTTGGCCGCTTTCTTCGCCGACTTCGACCATTTGCACGACCATCGATGGAAAAATCTTGTGGGTGCCGAGCTGCGAGGACATCGGCCGGCCCTCGCGCACCGCGTTCTGGAGATCGGCCATGGCGTTGCTGATGACAGCGTTTCCGGTGGTGGCGCCGACCACATCCAGGGCCTGCAGCACCGGCACGCCGACGCCGAGCAGGGTGCCGAGATTGCGCGAGAAACGGCTCAGCGCGATCTTCGTGAACAGCGGCCCGAAGACCGGCAGCTTCAGCTTGATCTTGTCCACCCGCAGCCGTACCGCCGGGTTCACCGCCATCATCTTCCGCAGTGTCACCGTGACGACGACGAACACGGCGATGATGAGCGGGCCCAGCCAGAAGAGCGTGTGACTGGCGTTCACGATGATCTTCGTGGGGAGCGGGAGCTCGCCGCCGAGCTGTTTGAACATCTTCTCGAAGATCGGCACGATGAAGATGAGCACCGCGCTGATCATCACGACGGTGAAGAGGAGCACGATCACGGGGTACGTGAGCGCGCTCTTGATCTTCCCGCGGAGCTGGGCGTCCTTCTCGAAGTTCGTGGCGATGCGGTCCAGGGCGCTGTCGAGGAAGCCGCCGGTCTCGCCGGCCCGGATCATCGCCACCATCAGCGTCGGGAAGACGTTCGGGTGCTTGCCGAGCGCGCCGGACAGCGACATGCCGCCCTCGATGTCGAGCCGGACCTCGCCGACCGCCTTCTTCAGCGACGGCTTCTGCGCCTGCTCCTCCAGCACCGCCAGGGAGCGCAGCAGCGACATGCCGGACTGCGTCATCGTCGCGAACTGCCGGGAGAACACCGACAGGTCCTTGAGCGTCGTCCGGTCGCCGAGCCCGGGGATGGTGATGTCGCGCTTCATCAGCGTGTCGGCGCTGGTGATGGCGAGCGGCGTCAGGCCCTGCTGGCGCAGCAGCTGCGCGGCGGCGAGCTCGTTGGACGCCTCGATCTTGCCCTTGGCGCGTTTCCCGTCGTGGTCGATCGACTGGTAGTCGTACGTCTTCGTCGCTGTCATGACGACTCACATCACATCCGGCCGGCGAGACGGCGGAACTCCTCCGCCGAGTGGCACATCTCCAGCGCCGTCTCGTACGTGACGAGCTGCTGGCGGACCCGCTCGGCCAGGTGCTGGTCGAACGAGAGCATCCCGTCGTTGCCGCTGGACTGCATGAACGACGGGATCTGGTGGTTCTTGCCCTCACGGATCAGGTTCCGGATCGCCGGCGTGGCGAACATGATCTCCGCGACGATCGTGCGGCCCTGCCCGTCGGCGCGCGGCGCGAGGGCCTGCGTGACGACGCCCTGCAGCGCGTTGGACATCTGCGCCCGCACCTGCTGCTGCTGGTGCGGCGGGAAGATGTCGATGACCCGGTCGACGGTCTGCGCCGCGCTCTGCGTGTGCAGCGTCGCCAGGACCAGGTGGCCGGTCTCGGCCGCGGTCAGCGCCGTCGACGTCGTCTCCAGGTCGCGCAGCTCGCCGACGAGGATGATGTCGGGGTCCTGGCGCAGCGCGTGCTTCAGCGCCATCGAGAACGACGTCGTGTCCGCGCCCACCTCCCGCTGGTTCACCAGGCAGCGCTTGTGCTCGTGCAGGAACTCGATCGGGTCCTCGATCGTCACGATGTGCGAGGAGCGGGTGCGGTTCGCCAGGTCCAGGATCGCGGCCAGGGTCGTCGTCTTGCCCGAGCCGGTCGGCCCGGTCACCAGCACCAGCCCGCGGTGCAGGTGCGCGAACCGCGCCACCTGCTCCGGCACGCCGAGCTGGTCGAGGGGCTTGATGTTGTGCGGGATCGCCCGGAACGCCGCACCGAACGAGCCGCGCTGCGCGTACAGGTTGACCCGGAAGCGCGACACGCCCTCGATCGCGTAGGCGAAGTCCAGCTCCTGGATCTGCTCGAAGTGCTTCCACTGGCTCTCGTTGAGCACGGCGGCGCGGACCAGCATCTCCGTGTCGGCGGGCGTGAGGTCGTCGTAGCCCGGCAGGTACCGCAGCCCGCCGTTGATCCGCACCGTCGGCGGCGCCCCGACGGTCAGGTGCAGGTCGGAGCCGCCGACGCGGACGAGCGACACCAGCATCGCGTCGAGCGAGGCGCGCTCGTCGCTGGTCACCATGGTCTCCACACGCGGCCCATCGGCAGTGCCCCGGCTGTGTTGAGGGTTACACGGCGACCCGGACCACCTCCGGGATCGAGGTCTGCCCCTCCGCGGCCTTCGCCAGGCCGTCGAGGCGCAGGTCGATGAGCCCCTCCTGGCGGGCGACGGCCTGGATCTCGTGCGCCGAGGCCCGGTCGATCGCCAGCTTCTCGATCTCCGCGGAGACCGGCATGACCTCGTGCAGCGCGATCCGGCCCCGGTAGCCGGTGTTGGCGCACGAGCGGCACCCGACGGGTCGCCACAGCGTGCTGGGGGCGCCGAGGATCTCGTACGGCCACCGCGCGCTGACCAGTTCCGCCTCGTTCGGCCCGTACTCGGTGCGGCACCAGTCGCACAGCCGGCGCGCGAGCCGCTGCGCGAGCACGCAGTCGACCGACGAGCCGACCAGGAACGGCTCGATGCCCATCTCGACGAGCCGGGTGACCGCGCTCGGCGCGTCGTTGGTGTGCAGGGTCGACAGCACCAGGTGGCCGGTGAGCGCCGCCTCGACCGCCAGCTGCGCGGTGGTGCGGTCCCGGATCTCGCCGATGAGCACCACGTCGGGGTCGGAGCGCAGGATCGCGGGCAGCACCGCCGCGAACGTCAGGCCCGCCTTGTGGTCCACCTGCACCTGGTTGACGCCGGGCAGCCGGTACTCGACCGGGTCCTCCACGGTGATGATGTTGACCGTCGGTTTGCTGATCTCGGCGAGGGTCGCGTAGAGCGTCGTCGACTTGCCCGAGCCGGTCGGGCCGGTGACCAGCAGCATGCCGTGCGGCTTGTTGTAGGACGCCGCGAAGCGCTCCGCGTTGGCCTTGCTGAAGCCGAGCTTCGCCAGCTTCAGGTCCATGCCGCTGGTGTCCAGGACGCGCAGCACGATCTTCTCGCCCCACACCGTCGGCAGCGTCGCGGTCCGCAGGTCGACCGCCCGTTGGTTGATCTCGACGGTGATCCGGCCGTTCTGCGGTACGCGCCGCTCGGTGATGTCGACGTTCGACATGATCTTCAACCGGGAGATCAGCGCCGACTGGACGTGCTTGGGCACGGTGTCGACCTCGTGCAGGACGCCGTCGATGCGGTACCGCACCCGCATGTTGTGTTCGCCGGGCTCCAGGTGCAGGTCGGACGCGCGGTTCACGATCGCCTGTTCGAGCAGCGAGTTGACGTACCGGACGATCGGCGCGTCCTCGTTGAGCGTCGTCAGGGCCGAGACGGCCGGCGTCGACTCCGCCCGCAGGCTCTCCGCGACGTCGCCGAGGTCGTTCTCCTCCCGCTTCAACCGGTCGATGATCTTGCGCAGCTCGGAGCGGGCCACCACGACCGGGCGGACCGTGAGGCCCGTCGCGGCGCGGACGTCATCCAGCGCCAGGACGTCACCCGGGTCGGTGATGCCGACGGTGATTTCGAGATCGTTGAGGGCGATGCCGAGGACCCGGTGCTTCAGGACGAGCGCCATCGGGATCTTCGTGATCGCCGCCGGATCGATCGGGTAACCGACCAGGTCCAGCGTCTGGATCCCGTACGCATCGGCGGACGCCTCGGTGAGCTGATCCTCGGTGACGATGTGGTCGTTGATGAGCACGGCGCGGATCGACCGCCCCGTGCGCTCCGCCTCCTCCGCCGCCCGGTCGACCGCCTGCGGATCCGCTCCACGTTCCTTCAGCGCGTCCAGCAACGGACTGAACGTCTGGTACATCTCACCCCCGAGTCCTCAACGGCATCATCGGCACCGATCCGGGTGACTTTCGGGATTCACCCCCGCCGGATGGTCGGTGCGCGTTGACGCGCCGCGTCCCCGTCATGAGGATGCTTCGCTGTGTCGGTTGCCGTCGTCGAAGATCCGTTGCCCGGCAAAATCAGTGTGTGGCGCGCGAGATGGGTCCTGATGCGCTACGGACGCCCCCCAGGGGCCCCACCGGAGGGAGTCACCGCGACCGGAACGCTGTTGGCCCTGGTCACCGAGGTCGCCGCCCGGGTCGGGGTGGCCGCCCCCGACGCGGTCCTGCTCACCGGCCACGGCGTCGTCCGCGCCTGGGCCAGCCGCCGCCGGCGGGTCCTGCTGGTCGGGCTGCCGCTGCTGTACTGCCTGACCATCGACGAGATCCGCGCGCTGGTCGCGCACGAGCTCGCCGTCGTCGACCACCGCCGCGCCCACCTCGTCGCGCGCCTGCGGGACCTGTACGAGGAGGCCGCCGACCCGTCGCGCGTCGAGCTGCCCCCGCGGGCGGCGGCGGTGCTGCGCGCCACCCGCGAGTTCGCCACCGCCCTGGAGCGCAAGGCCGACCAGGCCGCCAGCAGCGCCTCCGGGCTGCACACCGCGGCCCGTGCGGTCGTGAAGGCCGACCTGGCCGAGTTCGAGTTCGCCGACCTCGCCTTCGACCTGGAGGAGCAGGTGTGGCAGCACGCGTCGGCGGCGATCCAGGACGTCCATGACGGCTGGCGTGCCGCGATCCGCGTCGGCGCGATCCTCGCGTCCGTCGACGACGACACCCGGACGACCCTGATGAACCGGCACCCGAACCTCGCCGGCGCCATCGCGCCGCTGACCGCCGCGCACCTGGCGCTGCGGGCCGCGGACCTCGTGCCCCTCGACCCGCTCCCGGCCGCCGACGAGCGCGCCCTGGCCCGGCACGTCCTGCGCCGCTCGCCGGCGGAGTGGACCACGTTCGCCGCGGTGCCGGCCACCGCCTGGCCCGGCTGGGTCGTCCGGCAGGCGCGCGCCGTGCACGACCAGGTCGCCACCCTGCTGGGCCGCCCGGCGAACGGCGACGCGGAGGTCGTCGAGGTGCTGCTGACCCGCCTCGACGAGCTGGTCGCCGCGAACTGGCCGGCGCAGCCCGAACCCCCGACCGAGCCCGAGGACCTCGACGCGACCCCGTCCGTGGTCGTGGTGATGGAGGCGGCGCTCACCTCCCGCGGCTGGCGCCGCGTCCACCCCGCCACGCCCGGCGTCCTGGCCTCGGAGTCGGGCATGGAGTGCAATCTGCACGAGCTGGCGGTCTCGCCGACCGCTCTGCCAGAGCTCCTGGCGCTGCTGTCCAGCTAGCGTTTTCCTGGCTTTCCTGGCTTCACTGGCGCGCTTCGGGGTTCACTGGCGCGCTTCGGGTTTGCTGTGGCGAGCTTCGCGTTGCAGTTCGCGTTCAGTGGCGCAGTTCGGTGCGCCAGGAGTGTCGCGGGTCGTAGCCGAGGGCCTCGCGGGCCCGGTCGATGCAGAGCAGCGTCTCGAACTCGCCGAGCTCGCGGGTCAGCGGCACCTCCGGGAACACCTCGCGCATCAGCTCCGCCGACGGCCGGTCCATGATCGTGTCGGCGGCGGCGATCACGTACGAGCTCGCGCCCTCGACCGGCGCGTCGAGCGCGAGCCGGCAGGCGGCGGCCACGTCGCGCACGTCGACGTACCCCCACAGGTTCCACTTCCGCGAGTGCGGGTCGCTCCAGTAGCCGGGGACGGCGGCATAGTCCTCGGGCGCGTGGACGTTGGACAGCCGCAGACCGACGAACGGGATGCCGCTCCACCCGGAGATCTCCCGGGCCAGGGTCTCGCCGACGACCTTCGACAGCGCGTAGGTCGTCGTCGGGAACGGGTAGTGCTCCTCGTCGACCGGCGCGTAGCGCGGGGGAGTGTCGAACGGCAGGCCCAGCGTCGTCTCGCTGGAGGACCACACGACCCGGCCGACGCCGGCGTTCTGCGCGGCGTGGAACACGTTGAAGTTCATCGCCGAGTTGCGGTTGAACGTCACCGCCGGCGGATACATGCCCGGCGCCGGGATGTTGGCGAGGTGCACGACGGCGTCGGCGTCCTGCACGACCTCGACCGCCTGGCCGTAGTCGGTCAGGTCGGCGACCACCATGGGGGTGCCGAGCTCGCTGAGGTGGCCGGCCTTGCCGACGGCGTCGGTGGCGACGACGTGGTGGCCGTGGGCGAGCAGGTCGGCGACGACCGCCCGTCCGGTCTTGCCGTGTGCTCCGGTGACGACGATCCGTGCCATGCCTACGTTTCTACCGCAGGCCTCGGTGCAGCAGTGCGGTGAGGGTGTCGATCGCCTCGTCGTCCGGCAGGCGCGGCTCGGGCGCGGTGAGGTGCGCGTAGGCGAACATCGCCAGCATCGCCCCCATCGCCTCGGCGACCACGGCGGGGCGGCCCGGCAGCTGGTGGCCGCGTGACGCGAGGAGCTCCAGGTGCTGCCGGAGGATCTCCGTGTCCTCGGCGAGGCGGGTCCGGGCCTGCCCGCTGAACGGCGCCTCCAGCAGCGAGGACTGGAAGAGGGCGACCATCACCGGCAGGTGGGTCTTGAACGTGTGCCAGGCCGCGGCGACGTGGAAGCGCAGCTGCGTCTCGTCGGACAGGTCGTGGTCCGGGTCGTGGTCGGGGAGTGCCTCGCCGGCGGTGGCCTGCATGTCGGCCAGGAGCGCCCGCAGCAGCTCCTCCTTGCTCGCGAAGTGGTCGTAGAACGAGCCGACCGCCCGCCCGGCCTCGGCCGTGATGTCGCTGATCTTCGTGTTCAGGTAGCCACGGGTGGCGAAGAGCTGCCGGGCCGCCTCCTTGAGGGCGGCGGAGGTGTGGGCCGCCTTCTCCCTGCGCGTAGCCATCGCGACCTCCCCTCTTGACGGTCGACCGTAGCAGTCGGTAAAACTGAATCGTAGTTCACCGAATAAAGATTCAGTTTTGGAGGCGGGCATGGAGGCCATGGTCATCGGGGGCGGGGTCGCGGGGCCGGTCGCGGCGATCGCGCTGCGACGGATCGGGTGGGACGTGACGGTGCACGAGGCGTACGCGGACCCGGCGGGCGACGTCGGGTCGTTCGTCAGCCTCGGCGACAACGGGCTGCGGGCCCTCGACGCGATCGGTTGCCGGGACGCGGTAGCCGCCCGCGGCACGCGGCTGCCGCGGCTACGGCTGCGCAGCGGCCGCGGCAAGCTGCTCGGCGAGGCCGCCCGCGGACGGGTGACGCTCATGCGCGGGCACCTGGTCGAGACGCTGCGCGCCCTGGCCCTGGAGTCGGGCGCGCGGATCGTCACCGGCCGCCGGCTGACCGGCGTCGGCCACGGGCGCACGGCCGTGTTCGCCGACGGCACCACCGCGACCGCCGACCTCATCGTCGGCGCCGACGGCATCCACTCACGGCTGCGGACCGTCATCGACCCGGCCGCACCGGCCGCGCACTACGCGGGCCTGTGGACGGCCGGCGGCCGCTCACCACACCCGGTCGACCCGGACGCGTTCACGATCACGTTCGGCGCGAGGGCGACGATGGTGTGTGCCCCGACCCCCGCCGGCACCCTGTGGGCGGCGCAGGTCCCCTCGCCCGCACCACCCACCGGCCCGCTGGACCACGCCGCGCTGGCGGCTCTGTTCGACGCCGACCACGGCCCAGCGGCCACCCTGGTCCGCACCACCGACCACTGGCACCCCCGCACCGTGATGCAGGCGCTGCCGGCCGGCGTACCACGCTGGCACCGCGACGGCATGGTCGTCCTCGGCGACGCGGCCCACCCGATGGGCGCCGGCCAGGGCGCCAACCTCGCCGTCGAGGACGCGGTCGTCCTCGCCCGCTGCCTACGCGACACCCCCGACATGGACACGGCCCTCACCCACTACGAAACCCTGCGCCGCCCCCGGACCACCCAGATGCTGAAGTTCGCCGGCGCCAACCGCGACGCAAAGATCTCCGGCCCCGTCACCGCCCGCATCCGCGACCTGACGATGCCCTTCTTCTTCCGCCGATTCGCAGCGAAGTCCAGCGCCTGGATGCACGACTACGACGTCGAATGGAACAAGGCCAGCACCCCGCCCCCGTCGTCAACCTGACGCCAGCCGCCCGCTCCCACAGAAGTCCGACGCGTGGATGCACGGTTGCGCCATCGAGCGGACCGCGGTCAGTGCCGCAGTTTCGGTTTCGGATCCGGCGTGACGCGGGGCGGGTGCGGCGTTGAGTGGAAGCGGCCAACACCTCGGCTTCGGCGTTGACGTGGCGGCGGACCGATGCCGGTAGCTTCTCGACGGCTCCTGTTCCGGCGGTTGCGGAGATGAGCGGCGCGTTGGCGCACGGTGCGGTGTCGAGTCGGACGCGGTCAGTGCCGCGGTGTCGGTGTTGATGCGGGGCGGGTGCGGCGTTGGGTGGAGGGCCGTCAGCATCGCCACTCCGGTGTTTGACGTGTTGGTGGACCGGCGCCGACGGCTTCTCGGCCAGCTTCCGTTCTGGCGGTTTGCGGTGGTGGGCGGCGCGTGGATGACGGTTGCGGTGTCGAGTGGACTGCGGTCAGCGCTCCGGCTTCGGCGTCGACGTGACAGCGGTCGGGTGCGGTGTTGAGTGGAATGCCGTCAGCGTCGCGGCTTTGGTGGCGACATGACGGTGGATCGGCGCCGGTGGCTTCTCGGCGGGCTTCCGTTCTGGTGGTTCGCGGCGATGGCTGCGTGTTGGTGCACGGGTGCGGTGTTCGGTCCGTGCCGTGGGTTCGGTGTCGGCGTGACGCGGGGTAGGGGCGGTGTCGACTGAGACGTGGTCAGCGTTTGGCTTCGGCGTTGACAAGACGGCGGATCGGCGCTGGCGGCTTCTGTCCCGGTGGTTTGCGTGATGGGCGGCGCGTGGATGGGTGACGGCGTCGTCGAGTGGGACACGGTCAGCGCTGTGGTTCGGTGGCGACGTGACGGCGGGCGGGTGCGGTGTTGGGTGGAATGCCGTTAGCGTCGTGGCTTCGGTGTTGACGTGTCGGTGGAGCGGCGCTGGCGGCTTCCGCTCCGGTGGTTTGCGGAGATGGGGGACGTGTGGCGACGGTGTTGAGTGGAGCGCGGTCAGGGGCTCGGCTTCGGTGTTGACGTGGCGGGGGACCGGTGCTGGCGGCTTCCCGCGCGGCACCCGTCTCGGCCGTTGCGGTGATGGGCAACGCGCGGGTGTGTGTGGCGGCGGTGGTGGGTGGGACGTGGTCAGGGCCTTGGCTTTGGTGGTGGCGTGGTGCGGGGTGGGGGCGGTGTTGTGTGGAAGGCGGTCAGGGCCTCGGCTTCGGTGTCGACCTGGCGGCGGACCGATGCCGGTAGCTTGTCGAACGGCTCCCACGACACGACGCCGGTCTTGCTCACCGTCCAGGTGCCGGCGACCTGGCCGTCGACGAGGAACGTGCCGATCGACTGGGGCATCCGCACGTGGAACACCTTGGTGCGGTGCTCCTCCGGCAGGATCAGGGTCCGCCGGGCGTGTGCGAGCAGCGTCGCGTCGTAGGTGGGCAGGAACCGCACCGGCGCCGGTGTCTCCGGGTCCGGCAGCGGCTGGTCGGGCAGGTCGACGAGCTCCCGTCCGCGCTCGTCGCGGAACCGGCGCAGCTCCATCGTCGCCAGGACCTTGGCGACGTCGGTGACGCTCAGGCCGGCCCAGTCGGCGATCTCGGAGCGGTGCGCCGGGCCGAACCCGCCGAGATACCGGCGCACCAGCAGCTCCCGGGCTGCTTCGACGGTGATCTCGGGCGGGCTGACCCAGTCCTCCGCCAAGCCGAACAGGTCCGCGCGGCGGCGGGCCCAGGTGCCGGTCGGGGGCACGCGGACCATGTCGAGATGCATGCCGACACCGCCGCGGACCTCCGGGCCGAAGAGCTGGTCGATCTCGGCCCGCTTGACCGGCCGCTCCCGCAGGAGCTCGCGCAGGCTCTGCGCGGCCTCGGTGAGCTCCGCGGGGCCGACGCTGTTGCGGATGACGCGGTGATACCAGTCGCGCCGGGCATCCCGGATCGCGATCAGGAACGGCCAGAAGTCGGCCCGTGAGACGAGGTGGATGGTGGCGCGCAGGATGGTCGCCTGGACGACCTCGCGGGCCTCCAGGAGCCGGGTCAGCGACTCGCGCTCGAAGCCTTCGATCCGGGTCCACAGCCCGATGTACATGGACGGGGCATACTGCGCCTGGAGCCCAGCCATCGTCTCCAGGACGGTGGGGGCGTCAGCTCGTACACGAGACGCCAACGACTGCCGGGCCAGCAAAGCGCGGTTGAGGTGTCGCCACGTCAGTGTCCGTTCCATGCAGACACTCAAGCACAGGGGTATGACAAGAATCAGGCGACGTTGCGCAGGGCGGCCTTGACGAGCTCCATGGTGCGGTCGTAGCTCATGCCCTGCTCGCGCAGGAGCCGGCCGCCGGTGCCGCGCTCCTCGCGCAGGATGCCGAGCAGGAGGTGCTCGGTGCCGATGTAGTTGTGCTTCATGGACAGCGCGACCCGCAGCGACAGCTCCAGCGCCTTCTTCGCGTCGTTGCCGAAGCGGTTGGGCAGCTTGCTGCGCCGGAACAGGAAGCCGCCGCGCCGGGGCGGCTCGGCCTGCTCGAGGGCGCCGGGGCCGAACGTCTGCTCGACGCTGCTGCGGACCGCGTCGAGGTCGATGCCGATCGAGCGCAGCGCGGCCGCGTCGTCGGTGCCGGTGAGGGTGGCGACGAACCCTTCACGTTCCACGGCGCACGCCTGCAGCACGTCGGCGGCGATCCCGCCGGTGGTGAACATGGCGAGGACCAGGTGCTCCGTGCCGACCGTCCGGTGGCCGAGCGCGTTGGCCTCCTCGTGCGCGTTCTGGACCGCGGTGCGGGCGCGCTGGGTGAACCGTTCGAACATCACTGTGCTCCTGTCTCTTGTACCGGTGTCACTGCCCGGCTCGCGTGCTTCTTGTGGACCGCCTGGCGCGTCACGTCGAGGGCGTCCGCGATCTCCTGCCACGACCAGCCGTGCCGGCGGGCGTTGTCGACCTGGAGCACCTCGAGCGCGTCGGCGAGGCGGCGCAGCGCCACCGCCGCCCGCAGCCCGACTCTGGGATCGGGGCTGGCCGCGGCGTCGGCGAGATCGCCTGCTTCCGTCATGTGTCAACCGTAGTTGACAGCTTCGGTACGTGTCAACCACGGTTGACAACTAAGCTCCTGGCATGGACGCGCTGCCGGTCATCGACATCTCCGACCTGGACTCCGCCGCCCGCGGCATCGAGACGGCCTGCCGCGACAACGGCTTCTTCTACGTCACCGGGCACGGCGTGCCGTCGTCGCTGACCGGCCGGCTCGACGCGGCGGCGCGGACGTTCTTCGACCTGCCGCTGCCCGCCAAGATGGAGATCGCGATGGCCCGCGGCGGCCGGGCGTGGCGCGGGTTCTTCCCCGTCGGCGCCGAGCTGACCTCCGGCGTCCCGGACCGCAAGGAAGGGCTCTACTTCGGCACCGAGCTCGGCCCCGACGCCCCGCAGGTCCGCGCCGGGCTGCCGCTGCACGGCGCGAACCTCTTCCCGGAGCAGGTGCCCGACCTGCGGCCGGCGGTGCTGTCGTACGTCACGCGGATGACCACGGTCGCGCAGACCGTGCTGCGAGGCGTCGCGCTGAGCCTCGGGCTGCCGGCCGGGTACTTCGCGGAGTCGTACACCGCCGACCCCACCGTCCTGTTCCGGATCTTCCACTACCCGCCGTCCCCGCCGGACAGCGACGAGTGGGGAGTCGGCGAGCACACCGACTACGGGCTGCTGACGCTGCTGCTGCAGGACGGCAACGGCGGGCTGCAGGTGCGCACGCCCGACGGCTGGCTCGAGGCCCCGCCGATCCCCGGCACGTTCGTGTGCAACATCGGCGACATGCTCGACCGGATGACCGGCGGGTGGTACCGCTCGACACCCCACCGGGTCCGCAACGTCAGCGGCAACGAACGGCTGTCGTTCCCCTTCTTCTTCGATCCCGACTTCACCCAGCAGGTGCCGCCGCTGCCGAGCTCCGGCGGCTCCGAGGGTGGCCCGCGCTGGGACGGGCAGGATTTGCGGGCATTCACCGGGACGTACGGCGAGTATCTGGTAGCAAAGGTGGGCAAGGTGTTTCCAGAGCTGTTCGCGGATACCCGTCACCAGGGGGTACCCCGCATCGGTTAGACCCTTGCAAGCTTGTAAACGCAGGTCAGAGGGCTGGCACGATGACGGGAGCAAACCTGTTCACGGTGTACCTACCGTTTGAGTCACCACACCGCAACAGGAGGCCCCCGATGACCACCCCGACGCCGACCACGACCCGCAAGCTCACCAACCTCGACAGCGAGCAGGGCATGCTCGTGTTCCTCGCCGCGCTCGTGCTGCTCAGCGTGATCGGCGTGTTCGTCGTCGGCGGCTGACCGGGTTCCTGTCTTTTCGTAGAAACTGCAATCAGCGGGACCCTTCATTCCGTCATGGGGGTATGACCTCCGACGCCTCGCTCGAACAGGAGCTGCGGGACGTGTTCCAACGCCACGAGCATCTCGCCGACGACCCGGCCTTCTCGCTGCGGCGTTCCCGCAAGGATCCGTGGTGGGCGCGCTCGCTGGTGGTGGCGGGCGCGCTCATGATGATCGTCGCGGGCGGCGCGTTCGTGGCGAAGGACGCCGTGATCGGCTATGCCACGAGCAACGTCAAACAGGAGGACCTGATCGTCTCGGCCGCCGAGCAGCAGGGCCGCCACGTCACGATCAGCGGTGAGAAGAACATCCTGCTCATGGGCATCGACCCCCGCCCCGGCCAGGACGAGTCCGAGGCGATCCGCTCCGACTCGATCATCATCCTGCACATCCCGGCCTCGCACGACTCCGCCTACCTGGTCTCGATCCCGCGCGACACCTGGGTGAAGATCCCCAAGTTCGACAACGGCAAGCATTCGTACGCCGGCGGCCACGACAAGATCAATGGCGCCTTCGCCGTCGGTGGCCTCGACACCACGGGCAAGGAGCAGCGCAAGTTCGGCGTCACTCTCCTCGCCAACACGATCAAGGAGAACTGGGGCGTCACCTTCGACGCCGCCGCCATCATCGACTTCACCGGCTTCCAGAACGTCGTCAAAGTCCTCGGCGGCGTCGACATGTACGTCGATCAGGAGGTCAAGTCGGTCCACATCGGCCACGACGCCAAGGGCGAGACCAAGGTCCCCTACCTCCAGCGCGACAACGGCACCGGCGGCACCACCCTCATCCCGATCTCCGGTGTCACCCCGCAGACGTACCACGTCGGCTTCCAGCACCTGGAGCCCTGGCAGGCGCTCGACTACGTCCGCCAGCGCGAGACCCTCCCGAACAGCGACTACGACCGCCAGCGGCACCAGCAGCAGTTCATCAAGGCCCTGTTCAAGCAGATCCTCAGCAAGGACGTCCTCACCGACCCCGTGAAACTCAAGAAGATCCTGGACGTCATCGGCCAGTCCATGACCATCGACTCCGGCGGCATCGGCCTCGACGACTGGATCTTCGCCATGAAGGGCATCACCGGCGACAACCTGCTGACCATCAAGACGAACAACGGCACCTTCTTCTCGTCCCCGCAGAACCCCGCCGCCGAAGCCCTGGACCCCACCACCCTCGCCCTGCTCGACGCGATCCGCACCAACACCGTCCAGGACTTCATGTCCCAGCACACCGCCCTGATCTCCAGCTGACCGTCCTGCCGCCCCACCACTGACGCGGCGGGTCCCGGCGGGAATCGCGCGTGCGCACCGCAGCCGGTGGCCGGCCTTGCGGGTGCGGGCCGTTCACGGAAACCAGCACCCACGGATGGCGCCCGGGCCCGGGCTCATGATCAAAGGACGGATCCGGCGACGCCGACGGCCAGAACCGTCCTTTGATCAAGCTGGGTCCGCGAAGACCGGCATCCGGAGCGCGACGCCCCGTCCGCCCGGCGGCTCGACAACCGAAGCGTGGCGTTGGCGGAGCTCGGGGCGGAACACGGACCAGATGCGGCCTCAACTGCGGAGTTGATGCTGCATGGCAGGTGTACGCCTCTGCCGCACAGATGGCGGGCGAGCGCGGACGGCTCCTCCCGGAGGACGGCGGTCGAGCGAAGTTGGTGATCCGTCGAGAGGTGCAGCACTGACCTTGGGGCGGGCTGCGGCTCGATGCGCGAGGTGGCACCGGGGAGTGGCTGCGTGGCGGACGGGGCCAGATCGCGGTGGTGGCGGTGTCACCTTCCGTCCCGGACTGGCTGCCGACGACGCCGGCCGAGGAGATAGCCCTCCCGAGGGCGCGGGCGGGCTGCCGGGGACAAAAGAGCGAGAGCGGCCGGAGGGTCGGACGTGGTGATGGCCGCTGCGGGCTTGCTGGAATGGCTGTTGACGATGTCGGCGGGCTGCGGGTGCCCTAGGGGAGGGGTGGTTGTTGGGGCTGTGGGAGGAAGTGGCGGTGAGTCAGGTGGCGAGGGACGCCTGTTGCCGGGGCGGCTGTCGAAGGTGCCGGCGTGGCGGGCCGGGCGAAGCCGGGCGGGGTGTCGAGGCCTCGTCGCTGCCATCGAGCCGGCGGGGTGTCAGGGGAGCCGGGGTTTGCCAGGTAGTGAGGGGCGGGCGGGGTTCGTGGCGGTGGAGGTCAGGTCGTGGTGGCGACGGAGCGAGTGGTGGAGTGGCCGCCGAACGATGCTGGGGGAAGTGGCGGTGGCGCCGGGCAGGGTGTTGAGGGCGTAGCTGGTGTCGATCGCGTGGTGCGTCAGGTCTCCGAGGAGAGCGGGTGGCCTCCCTGGCGGTGGCGTTACCGCCCTTGCCGGAGTGGTGCCGGGCGTGGGCGGGCTGGGTGAAGGCGGGCGGGGTCGAGGCCTGCCATCGAGCAGGGCGGGTTCAGTGGAGCGGGCCCCTGTGGGACCGGGCGGGGGTTCGTGTCGGACAGGACGGCCCCGCCGGCGGTGGAGGGCAGACCGTCGGGGCGGCGACGGGCGTGGGCGATGGAGTGGCGGTTGGCGAGGTTGGTGGGAGGTGGGCCGCCCCCCGGAAAAAGAAGGGCGGCCACGGGGGTGGGTCAGATGGTGGTGGTGGCGGCGACGGCGGTGAGTTCGCTGGAGTGGCTGCCGAAGATGCCGACGGTCGGTGGGCGGGGGGTGAAGCCGGGCAGGGTGTCGAGGCCGTCGCTGCCGTCGACCAGGCGGAGCTTCAGAGGGCCTGAGCCCTGCAGGACGAGGGTGACCTCGATGCCGTCGGTGGGTGGGCCGTGGAAGACGACGCCGAAGCGGTTCTGGTCGGGGAGGAACGGGACGGCGTCGCGGCCGGCGACCGTGGCCTGCTGGACGCGGTGGGAGCCCGGCTCGGCGTAGAAGGAGACGAAGCGGACGGGGCGCTGGGAGGCGAGGCGGAAAGTGACGGTGCGGCGGTCGCCGGTGGTCGTGTCGGACAGGACGGTGGCGGTGGGGGCGGGCAGCGGGGCGGCCTCCGCCGGGCCGGTGGACAGCTCGCCGGCGGGCAGGACGGGGAAGAGTTCGTCGAGGGAGCGGTGGTCGCGGACATACCGCGAGGTCCAGGCGCCCGGGGACTGCTCCAGGCTGACCCACTGGGCGGTGCCGGTGTCGCGGTCCAGGGCGTACATGAGGTGGGTCGGCTCGGGGTGCGTCGCGTCGAAACGGTCGGCGACCATCCCGGTCGTGGTGCAGACGAGCGCGACCACGAGCGCCGCGAGCGCGGGGGTGGCGCCGAGCAGGCGGTGCCGGTCGGCGCCGGCGGGGCGGAAGAGCGGCTCCAGGGCGGGCAGGGCGGCGAGGCCGAGCAGTGCGGCGAAGAGCCCGGGGGCGGCGCCGGTCGCGAGGCCCAGGGCGGGGAAGAAGAGGGCGACGGTCGGGGCGAGGATCAGCACGGCGACGCCCGCGCCGGCGGTGAGGACGGCGGTGGCGAGCCAGGGGCGCGGCACGTACAGCGCGGCGATCCCCGCGAGGGCGCCGAACAGGGCGGGCAGCGCCACCAGGTAGGAGCCGCCGGGGATCGCCGCGGCGAAGACCAGGCCGAGCACGGCGAGCAGGCCGAGGGCGCCGGTGAACAGCGGGACCGGGCCCAGCCGGCGGCGGCTCAGCGCATACCAGCCGAGCAGGACGGCGGCGGTGAGCGCGACGACGCCGAAGCGGAACCAGGTGGGCCGGGCCGGGTCGAGCAGCTCGCCATAGCCGGGGCGTAGCGCGACCAGCAGCGTCCACAGCAGCTGGGCGGCGACCGCGACCGCGATGAGCGGCACGAGGGCGAGGCCGAGGCCGGCGAGGCTGCGGGGGACCGAGGTGAGGCCGCGGCGGCGGGCCAGGAACACCAGGGCGGCGACGGCGAGCAGGGCGAGGACGGCGATCGGCCAGGTGAGCGCCGCCGGGTAGCGCACCAGCAGGCCCGCGAACGGGAAATACACCGCGTCGCCGGCGGCGGGGCGCAGCAGCGGCGGGAGGTCCGCGGCGCCGAGGGTGCGGGCGAGGGCGAGCGCGTTGTCGCCGTGGTGCTGGAGGCTGGCCCGGTTCATCGTCGAGGGCCGGTCGAACGGGCTGTGGTAGACGCTGGAGCCGTCGATGTAGGCCGTGTTGAGGCCGGTGAACCGCGACTGCGCCAGGAACGGGGTGAAGTCGGTGTCGTTGGACAGCAGCCGGTAGACCTCGACGGCGAGGCTGGTGCCGACCGGGTGCGGGGTGCGGGCATAGACGTCGATGAGGTCGGCGTTGCCCACGGAGGTCTGGAACATGACGGCGGGGCCGCTGCTGCCGCGGGCCTCGAAGTTGAGCACGACGGACGGCTTCTGGCCGAGGGGGTGCCGGCTGACGAACGCCTCGGCGCCGCACAGGCAGGCCTCCTCGGCGTCGGTGAACAGGAACACGACGTCGTTGCGCGGCGGGGCGCCGGTCGTCAGGGCCCGGGCGACCTCGAGCAGGGTGCTGCTGCCCGCGCCGTCGTCGTTGGCGCCGAAGCTGACCTGGACGGAGTCGTAGTGCGCCATGAGGACGACCTGGCCGGTGGAGGCGGAGCCGGGCAGGACCGCGACGACGTTGCGCACGCGGGCCATGCCGCCGTCGCCGAACTTGCCGGCATTGACCCCCACGGTGTCCTGGACCTCGGGGCGCAGCCCATAGCCGGTGAGGGTCGCGACGATGTGCTCGCGGACCCGGTCGGCGGCGGGGCTGCCGGTGACGTGCACCTCCTGGCCGATCCGCTCGACGTGGGTGAACGCGCGGGCGGCGGAGAACTCACCGGCGGGTGCGGAGGCGGACCGGGGCGCCGGCGGCTGGACGTCGGCGATGCCGAGGACGGCGAGCACGGCCAGGACCGCGAGGACCGCCGCGGCCGTGAGGGGTCGCCGCGACGGTGCGGCGAAGCTTCGGTCGGACAAGGTGTGCCTCCTGTGGGGTGAGCACATTCTGCACGCCCCCACCGACAAAAACCCGCGTCCGACGACCCGAACGGAGTGCAGTGGGTCATGAACGGGTGCCGGATGGTTGTTGGGGGCCCGGAAGCCCTCCGGACTGCCTAGCGTCATCGTCCATGAACAACGAACTCACCCCCGCCGCCCCGACCGCCTTCGACGCGAGCTACCTCGCCACCGCCGAGCTCGACGCCCGCTTCCACCTCGACCAGGTCATGGCGATGGTCGGCGTCGACGGCCTGGTGGCGGCCCTGGCGCAGCCGTTCCTGCTGGCGAAGGTCGACCAGCACGCCGCCGCGGTCCGGCAGAGCATCACCGCCGCCGGGAAGGCCGTCGACTCGATCTCCCTCGCCGGGTACGCCCGGAGCGTCATCGCCGTCCACCAGAGGCACGGCCGCCCGCTGCCGACCCCGGAGACCATCGACTGGCAGGACGCCGACTGGACCGTCCTGCGCCTGGTGGCGGTCTGCTCCCTCGCGGACGCGGTGGACGCGTTCTGAGCGGACAACCGAACCACCAGCAGAGGACAACCGAACCACCAGCAGAGGACAACCGAACCACCCGCACGCGCGTCGATGTGCCATGACACGCCTGCCGTCCCTCGCACTGATCGTCCTGCTCGCCGCCTGTACCCCGGAGGCCACCGGTACAGGAGCGAACAAAAGACCCACAGATGCCGCGACCGCCGGCGCAACGGAGCGCTCGAATCCCACGCCGAACGCCTCCACGACCAAGAAGGCCGACGGAAGCTGGACGGAACCGACGCAGAAGGTCACCGTCCCGCACAACCCGGCCGTCCCCCCGGTGCCGGTCCTGGTCGAGGTGCGCACCGGTGACCACGCCGGCGACGGCTACGAGCGGATCACGTTCGCGTTCAGGGGCCCGCTTCCCTCGTACAGCTTCCAGATCGTGCGCCAGGTGGTGCGGGACGGCTCCGGAGACCCCGTCACCCTGCCCGGCACCACGAAGCTGAGCATCGTCTTCACCCCGGCGCGCAGCGAGGCCGGCACCGGCCCGCGCGACGTCGGCTACCGCCGCCTGCGGGGCTACGAGCAGGTCGGCGACTACGAGGGCTACGTCAGCTACGGCCTCGGCGTCGAGGGCGCCGCGCAGGTCCGGTACGGGGAGAGCACCCGCCCCGACGGGACGAACGTGGTCGCACTGGACATACGGGTCTAGCGGCGGCCGCGACCCGAGGACTCGTTCCACCGGAAGTGGACGAAGAGCCGGCCGAAGTTGTCGGAGTCCTTCTCCACCCGGTGGTACAGCGCCTTGATCTCGCGCTGGTCGAGGAAGCGCAGGACCCGCTTCTTCAGCGCCCCCGACCCCTTCCCGGGGATGATCTCGACGAGGGTGGCCCGCTTGGCCACCGCCTCGTCGATGATCCCCTTCAACGCGCGGTCGATGTCGCCGCGGCGGTTGAAGATGTCGTGGAGGTCCAGCTTGAGCTTCACGCCCCTAGTCTGACACCGGCCCGCCGGACACCGGCAGCCCAGCACGCTTCCACGCCTGGAAGCCGCCGGCGAGGTCGGTCGCCCGGTGCAGGCCCAGGTCCTGCAGCGAGGCCGCGGCCAGCGAGGACGTGTAGCCCTCGGAGCAGAAGACGACGACGGGCAGGTCGAACCGGTCGGCGATGGGCAGCCGCGCGTCGCTGCGGGGGTCGAAGCGCCATTCCAGGACGTTGCGCTCGACGATCAGCGCGCCGGGGATCTCCCCTTCGAGCGCCCGCTGCGCGGCTGGGCGGATGTCGACGAGGACCGCGTCCCCGGGCACCTCGGCCGGCGTCACCCGGGTCAGCCGCGACCGGGCGGACGCCAGGATCTCGTCGATGGAACGCCCGCTCACCAGTCCGCCCCCGCCTGTTGGATGGCCTCCACACTAAGCCGCCCCTCGTGCAACCGGTAGCGGGTCATCACCGTGAGCGCCGGGCTGTACGCGTGGACGGTGATCGCGGGCCGTGCCCCGGCGTTGACGACCCGGTGCACGTGGTGCGCGCCGAAGCGCCGCCCGGACCCGGCGGACATCGTGGTGTTGAGCAGGGACCCGTCCTGCACCGTCTGCTCGACGACCTCGCCGGACACGACGGTGAACGCGCCGGACGACCCGCCGTGGTCGTGCAGGTCGGTGGCCTGCCCGGGCAGCCAGGTGAGCAGCCACACCTCGTGGTCGTCGGCGGCGTACAGCTTGCCGTACCAGCGCGTGCGCGGATCGTAACGAGGCTCGATCGGCCAGTCCGCAGGATCCGAAGCGTGCCAGCGTGCGACGGAGAGCAGGTCCGTCCGGGTAGCGACAGTCATCGCAGATTCTCCAGTATTCGCATCTACTTAGTAGGAATTAGTACCACACCTGATCGCCGTGCGCGACGGGACAGGCGGATGTGCGCGAAATGACAGCGGCGTCAGGCACCCTGGCGGAGGACACACCAAAGGGGGAACACCACCATGACCTTCGCTTTCCAGGCCACCGGCCTGGTCAAGCGCTTCGGCAGCACCACCGCCCTCGCGGGCGTGGACCTCGCCGCCGAGCCGGGCACCGTGCTCGGGGTCCTCGGACCCAACGGCGCCGGCAAGACCACCGCCGTGCGCATCCTCGCCACCCTGCTGCGCCCCGACGCGGGCACCGCGGTCGTCGGCGGGCACGACGTCGTCAAGCGCCCCGCCGAGGTCCGCCGCATCAGCGGGCTGACCGGGCAGTTCGCCTCCGTCGACGAGGACCTGACCGGGACCGAGAACCTGGTCCTCATCGGCCAGCTGCTGGACCTGCGCCGGCGCGACGCGAAGAGCCGCGCGGCCCACCTGCTCGCCGAGTTCGACCTCAGCGAGGCCGCCGACCGGCCGGTCAAGACGTACTCCGGCGGCATGCGGCGCCGGCTCGACCTGGCCGCGAGCCTGGTGGGCCGGCCGGCGATCGTCTACCTGGACGAGCCGACCACCGGCCTCGACCCGGCGAAGCGCGAGGACGTGTGGAACATGGTCCGGGCGCAGGTGCGGGAGGGCACCACGGTGCTGCTGACCACGCAGTACCTGGAGGAGGCCGACGCGCTCGCCGACGAGATCTCCGTGATCGACCACGGCAAGGTCATCGCGCACGGCACGCCGGCGCAGCTCAAGCACATCGTCGGCGGCCAGACGATCAGCGTCCGCCCGGCCGACCCGGCGCACCTCGACACGGTCGAGGCGGTCCTCGGGGCGATCTCGAAGGGCCGGGTCGAGTCGCGGGGGCGCGGCGTGCTGTCGGTGCCGGTCGACGACGCCAAAGCGCTCGGCACCGTGGTCCGCCGGCTGGAGGAGGCCGGCATCGACGTCATCGAGCTGTCCCTGCACCTGCCGAGCCTCGACGAGGTCTTCTTCACGCTCACCCGGGGCACGGACAGGAAGCAGGAGGTGGCGGCATGACGACGCTCACGGCCGCGGTGCCGGGACGGCCGTTCGGCCTGGTCAGGCACAGCCTGGTGATGGCGCGGCGCAGCCTCATCAAGACGATGCGCACCCCTGAGCAGCTGCTCGACGTGACGCTCCAGCCGATCATCTTCATCGTCCTGTTCGTGTACCTGCTGGGCGGCGCCATCGCCGGCTCCCGGCACGACTACCTGCAGTTCCTGCTGCCGGCGCTGCTGGTGCAGAACGTGCTCTTCGCGTCGGCGCCGACCGGCGTCAGCCTCAACACCGACATCAAGACCGGCGTGTTCGACCGGTTCCGCAGCCTGCCGATCGGGCGGTCCGCGCCCCTCATCGGCGGCGTGCTCGGCGACATGATCCGGTTCGTGGTGTCGATCGTGGTGATGCTCGGCTTCGGGTACGCCCTGGGCTTCCGCTTCGGGACCAACGCCCTGGCCGTCCTGGCCGGGTGCCTGCTGGTGATGTTCATGGCGTTCAGCTTCAGCTGGATGTTCGTGCTGCTCGGCATGCTGGTCAGGGAGCCCGGCGCGGTACAGGGCCTCGGCTTCGTGATCATGTTCCCGCTGACCTTCGGCACCAACGTGCTCGTGCCGACGAACACGCTCCCCGGCTGGCTGCAGGCGTGGGTGAAGGTCAACCCGGTCGCCGACGCGATGCAGGCGGCCCGCGGGCTGATGGTCGGCGGGCCGGTGCTCGACGCCGTGGTCAAGACCCTGCTGTGGTCGGTGGGCATCCTGGCGGTCTTCGCGCCGCTCGCCGTCCGCGCCTACCGCCGCAAGGCCTGAACCGCCGGCGCGGGGTCCGAGATCAGCGACATCGCCGCGGCGCGGTCCATCTCCGCGCCGCGGCGCACGGCGTCGTCGAACGCGGCGTCGCCGAGGGCCTCGCGCAGCGCCGCCGCCTGCAGCGGCAGGTCCGCGTTGGACAGGTCGTCGCCGCCGCCGATCGCGCGGGCCACCCCGAGCAGCTCGGCGGCGGTCACCGGCAGCCCCGCGGCGGCGGCGAGCGCCGAGCACCCGATCGCGACCTGTGCCACGACAGGCATGTCTCTCGCCGGTACGGCCAGCGAAAGGGCCTCCGACAGCCGTTCCCGGGCCGCCGGCAGGTCCCCGCGCGCCAGGTCGAGCCGCGCCCGGCCGATCAGCAGGATCGCCTGGTACTGCGGTGCGACCAGCGGCGAGTGCTCCTGCTTGCGCCACGCGGTCGTGTAACAGCGCTCCGCCTCGTCGAGGTCCCCGTCGTGGCGGGCCAGGTGGCCGAGCTCCAGCAGCGCGTGGGACGCGTCGCGGGGCAGCACCGTCGGGTCCTCGGTGAAGCGGAGCAGCTCGGCGCGGGCCGCGGCGGGGCCGTCGATGTGGCGGCGCAGCGCGGCGAGCCGGATCCGCTGGTACGCCTCGCTGGTGTGCACGCCGAGCTGGTGATGCAGCTCGATCGACTCGGCGAACAGCGCCGCGGCGGTCGGGTGGTCGCCGCGGCGGGCCCGCGCGTCGGCGATCGACGCGAGCGTCATCGACAGCCCCCACCGCTCGCCGACCTCCCGGAACGCGACCGCCGCCGCCTCCTGCGCGGTGAGCATGCCGGCGATGTCGCCGTCGTTCTCCCGCAGGTGGCCGAGGATCGACAGCAGCATGCCCCGCGACCACGGCTCGACCGGCGCGGCGAGGCGGCGCTGGATCGCGGCCTCGCCGAGCTCGGCGTCGTCGCGGAACATCATCACGACCGGCTCGACGAGGGACACGAACGGGTGGCCGGTGCCCGGCGGCACCCGCGCGGCCAGCGCGATGAGGTCGTCAAGGAGTCCTTCGGCGTACTGGAAGTCCCCGGCGAAGCCGCTGTTGATGACGTACACGGCGAAGACGACGGTGCGCGCGTCCAGCGGGACCTCGGCCGGGTCCTGGTCCGGGACGGCGAGGATCCGGCCGAGCAGGGCCGCGGCCTCCGCGTGGTTGTCCTCGAACGTCCAGAACCAGGCGCACGCCGCCCCGAGCCGGAACGCGGTGACGGCGTCGCCGCTGTCGCAGACGTGGGTGACGGCCGCGTGCAGGTTCGCCCGCTCCGGGCGGAGCCGGGCCAGCCAGTCGACCTGCGCCGCGGTCCTCAGGTGCGGCTCGGCCCGCTCGGCGAGCGCGAGGAAGTGCGCGGCGTGCGCCGACCTGACCTGTCCGGCCCGGCCGTCCCGGGCCAGCTCGTCGAGCGCGAACTCCCGGATCGTCTCCAGCATCCGGTACCGGACGGTGTCGCCCGCCGTGCCGTCGTTGAGGACCTGGAGCAGCGAACGGTCGACCAGGGCGTCCAGGAGCGGCTCGGCATCCGGTACACCTGCCGCCGCCGCTGCCGCTTCGGCGTCGAACGTGCCGGGGAACACCGCGATGGCGGCGCTGAACTCGCGCTCCGGCTCCTCCAGGAGGTCCCAGCTCCAGGCCACGACCGCGTGCAGGGTCCGGTGCCGCGGCAGCGCGGTGCGGCTGCCGCCGGTCAGCAGCCGGAACCGGTCGTCGAGGCGGGCGGCGAGCTGCTCCGCGGTGAACGACCGCAGCCTGGCGGCGGCGAGCTCGATCGCGAGGGGCAGCCCGTCGAGCCGGCGGCAGATCTCCGCCGCGGCCGGTGTCACCTCGAACCCGGGCCGCACCGCCTCGGCACGGTCCCGCAGCAGCCGCACCGCCGCGTCCGCCGCGAGGGGCCCGACGGGGAACAGCGACTCGCCGAGGATGCCGAGCGGCTCGCGGCTGGTCGCCAGGACGCGCAGCTTCGGGCAGCGGCCGAGCAGGTCCTCGGTGAGTGCCGCGGCGGCCGCCACGACGTGCTCGCAGTTGTCGAGGACGAGCAGCGCGTCGGTCGGCGCGAGCAGCTCCGCGATCCGGCCGGGGACGTCGAGGCGGCGGGCGACCTGCGGCGGCTCGAGCTGCCCGCCGGTGTCCAGGGCGCGCAGGACCGCGGCGGGCACGTCAGCGGCCTCGGCGACGGGCGCGAGCTCGACCAGCCACGCGGCGTGCGGGTCCTGGGCGGCGACCGTCGTCGCCAGCCGGGTCTTGCCGGCGCCGCCGGGCCCGACCAGCGTGACGAGCCGGCGGTCGAGGACCTGCGTGCCGAGCCGGTCGACGTCGTCGTCGCGGCCGACGAAGCTGGTCAACGGGGTGCGCAGGTTGCCGGCGGGGCGGTCGGTGAGGGCCCGCAGGTGCGCCCGGCGCAGCCGCGGCGACGGGTCGACGCCGAGCTCCTCGGCGAGGTGGTGCCGGCACTCCTCGAACGCGGCGAGGGCCTCCGCGCGGCGGCCCTCGGCGTGCAGCGCCTCGACCAGGTGGGCGGCGAGCCGCTCCCGCAGCGGGTGGGCGGCGGTGAGCTCCCGCAGCCGCGCCACCAGCCCGGGTGCGCGCGGGCCGGCGGCCTCGACGTGGTCCTCGGTCGCGGCGAGCCGCAGCTCCTCCCAGCGGGCGGCGAGCGCGTCGTCGACGGCCGGCGGCCCCCGCCACAGGTCGAGGGCCTCGGCGAGCAGCGTCGCGGCGCGGGCCGGGTCGCCGTCGCGCAGCTGTGCCTTGCCGGCCGCGGCGAGCCGCTCGAACCGGTAGGCGTCGACGTCGTCGGGGGCGAGGTCCAGCTTGTACCCGCCGGTGCCGGACACCAGCGCCGGGTCGCCGCCGAGGGTCTTGCGCAGCCGCGACACGAGGGACTGCACGGCGTTCGCGGGGTCGGTGGGGGTGGCGTCGGGCCACAGCGCGACCGCGATCTGCTCCACGGACACGAGCCGGCCGGGCTCGCAGGCGAGCCGGATCAGCAGCGTCCGGAGCCTGGCGCCGCCGACGTCGACCGGCTGCCCGCCGACGTCGACCGTCAACGGCCCCAGAATGCCGACCCGCATGCCCACCCGCATGCGCACCACTGTGCCACCCTCCGGGTGGAGGGCGGCACAGGGCTTTTCCCGGGGTGCTTTAGTACACGCTGACGCCGTACACGCTCAGCGGTTCGGTGACCGGCTGGAAGTACGTGACGCCGCCGCTGCTGCAGTTGCCGCTGCCGCCGGACGTGAGACCCAGTGCGATCGAACCCGCGAACAGCGAGCCGCCGCTGTCACCGGGCTCGGCGCAGACCGTGGTGCGGATCAGGCCGCTGACCTGGCCCTGCGAGTACGTGACGGTCGCGTTGAGCTGCGTCACGGACCCGCTGCGCACGCCGGTGGTGGAGCCGCTGCGGCGCACCGACTGGCCGACGGTCGCGTTGCCCGCGGCCGTGATGTCCTGGAACGAGCCGTTGTACAGCGACACGTTGCCGGGGTGGGCGACACCCGCGGCGTACCGGACGATGCCGTAGTCGTTGCCGGGGAAGCTGGTGCCGGTCCGGGTGCCCAGGACGGAGCCGCTGCTGGTCGTCCAGGTCGCGCCGATGTTGGTGCAGTGGCCCGCGGTCAGGAAGTAGTACGTGCTGCCGCTGACCACGTTGAAGCCGAGCGAGCACCGGGAGCCGCCGGCGTAGATCGCCTGGCCGCCGGAGATGGTCGGCCGCAGCTCACCGGGGAGCCGCTCGATCTTCGCGCCGCTGCCGAGCGACGCGACGGTCGCCTCGATCGTCTTGACATGCTCGGGCGACACCGTCGGGTCGATGGAGACGACCACCTGGTTGGCGACCGGGTCGACGGCCCAGGCGGTGCCCGGGATGGAGACCTTCGCGTCGAGCGTCGAGGTGATGCGGGCCAGTTCGACGCCGCTGTGCTTCACCTTGCGGGCGACGGCGCCGGTCGCCTCGACGCTCTTGGCGGTGTTGGCGTCGGTGACGGTGACGACCATCTTGCCGAGCTGGGCGTCCCAGTACGAGCCGGCGGTGGCGAGCCCGAGCTGCGAGACGAGCGCGTCGGTGCTGCCGAGCGGCGCGGCCTGGGCCGGCGACGGCATGAGGACCGAGCCTGCGACGAGGGCGGTGCCCGCGGCGATGACCGCGGCGCTACGGAGTCTGGACCTTGTGAGTCTCACGTGAGCCTCCCCTGTATCGGTACCGATAAATATCGGCCGCGACCGATGCTGTCATCGGCAGGGGAGGCGCACAAGAATCTCGTCCAAATTGCCCCATAGCACCCGTGTCATATCACTAAGCGGCTATCCCTTCTAGCAGGTATGCGCTGATTGGCCCATATAGGTGCGGCTGGACGTTGTCGTCGATGGGCACCGTCACCGAGACCCGCCCCTCGGCCTCGCCCACGAACAGCGCCGGGTCGTTGCTGTCGGCGAACGACACCACGTCGAGCCCCGCCGCGGCGGCCGCGCCGGCGAACCCGTGGTCGGCGAACACCAGGTCCGGCATGGGTTGTCCGGTGCGCTCCAGCTCGCCCAGCATCTCCCGCATCCCGTCCGGGGAGTGCGTGTGCCACATCGCGATGCCCCGCTCCGCGCCCATGGCCACGCCGCCGATGTACCGCACGGCGAGGGGGAACTCGCGGCCGTCATACCGGCCCGGCCTCGCGAACGGGGCGCCCGCCGCCGGGGTCAGGATCTCGCACCCCGCGGCGCGCAGCGCCACCACGACCGCCAGGTGCACCTCGACGATCCCGGCCGGGTGGCCGGACGCCACCAGGACGCGTTCCTTGCGGTGCGCCGCCTCCCGCAACCGGTCACGCATCCTGTCCAGCGCGGCCACCGTCTTGTACGGGTCGATCACGTCCGTGCCCGTCGACCGCTCCGGGTCCGGGTCGATGCCGACCCGCTCGGCCATCACGCCGAGCACCTCGGCGAGCGTCCAGGTCTTCAGCGGCGGCAGGCCGAACAGGTAGCCCTCATGTCCGTCGGCGAACGCCGCGGCGTTGCCGTGGTTGGATGCCCGGGTGGTCTCGACATCGCCGGCAAGAAGTGCGTCACGAAGATAACTCACGAGCTCAGGCATGTGACCCATGGTATGCAAGCACCCCTGCGGCGCCGAGGAATGCGGCTTAAGGTCACAGTCATGGCCGACGTGTATCTCGAGGTGACCGACAAGAAGGTGTTCGCGGCTTGCCTGGACTGGCCGGGCTGGGGCCGCTTCGCGAAGACCGAGGACGACGCGCTGGAGGCCCTCGCGGCGTACGGCGCGCGGTACGAGCCGATCGCCACGGCGGCCGGCTACTCGTTCCCCGCCTCGCCGACGTTCAAGGTCGTCGAACGGTGCCCGGGGACCTCCGCCACCCAGTTCGGCGTCCCCGACGCCCACCCCGACGCCGACGGCCGCGCGGTCTCCCGGGCCGTCGCGACCCGGCAGAAGAAGCTGCTCACCGCCGCGTGGGCGGCGTTCGGGGCGTTCTCCGCGACCGCCCCCGCCTCGCTGCGCAAGGGCCCGCGCGGCGGCGGCCGGGACCGCGACAAGATGATCGACCACGTCGTCGGCGCCGAGGCCGGGTACGGTCGCAAGATCGGCATCAAGCATCCGCAGCCGGCGATCACCGACACGGAGGCGATCGCCGCGCTCCGTGAGGACATCCTCACCGTCCTGGGCTGCCCCAGCGACGGCTCGGCGCTCACCGACAACGGCTGGACCAGCCGCTACGCCACCCGCCGCTACGCCTGGCACGTCCTGGACCACCTGTGGGAGATGCAGGACCGGGCCGAGTAGCCGGGGTTTATCCACAGGAAGAAGATCTTGCTTCCGGTGGGTGCCGGGCGGCTCTTACGGTTGGTGCCATGACGGCGCTGCCCGGCGTCCGGCGGTCTCCAGCTGGTGGCTTCCGGTCGGCGGTGGTTGTGGTGGCTCTTCCGGTTGGAGGTGCGGCGGTGACGGTCACGGCTCTTCCGGCCGGCGGCGCGACGGCCGCTGCGGTCACGGTCGACGACGTGTGGCGGGTCCGCGGCGACTGGCGGGCGATGCGCGAGGCGGCGCTGCGGCTGCATGACTCCCGCCGCGCGACCGCCGACGCGACCGGCGCCGCACCGACCGCTGCCGCCGCGACCGCCGATGCCCTGCGCCGATCCGCCGCGACGCTGCGCCACGGCCAGGAGCTGCTCACCGCGATCCTGGACCGGCTCGACGTGCCGATGACCCTGCACGAGGACGGCCGCCTGACGTTCTACCCCGCGGACGCCGAGGACCTGGCGTCCCTCCGCCGCGCCGAGCTGGCCGCCCGCGAGATCCAGACCGCCCTGTCCACGATCATCGCCCATCACCGCGCCGCCGCCCGTTGACGCCCCCGCCCGCCCCCGCCCGCCGCAGCCCGTTGACGCTGCTGCCCGTTGACGCTGTTGACGCCGCCGCTGTTGACGCGGCGGCCCGCCGCCGGCAGGTCGGCGAGCTGCTGCCCGTTGACGCTGCTGCCTGTTGACGCGGCCGCCTGTTGACGCGGCCGCCTGTTGACGCGGCCGCCTGTTGACGCGGCCGCCTGTTGACGCGGCCGCCTGTTGACGCGGCCGCCTGTTGACGCGGCCGCCTGTTGACGCCCCGCCACAACCCTCATTCCCTGACCGCGCCGTCCGCTGCGCCGCTCTCGCATGGACCAGCGCCCGTCGAGGGCGTTCCCACCCACTCGGCCGCGCACCGCGGGCGTCCGCGCCGGCATCGTGCATCCCGCTCCGGAGGAAGGCCGCACAGCTGGACCTTGTCGGCGCTGGTGGTGGACAGGTCGGTGACGCCGCCGGTGGGCAGGCCGCCGGAGAAGAAGAAGGCGTCGATCGCGCCGGTCTTCATCGCCTCGGTGGTCTTGCCCAGGTCGCCGCCGCCGCTTTGGTCGCGAACGGGCAACGGTGGGTCACAGGGCATGATTTGGGGCGTGTACGAGCTCGACGTGATCGCCGACGACAGCCTCGGCCGCTTCGTCTCCCGCTGGTACGGCCTGCCCGACCGCCCCCGCCGCGACCTCGACCTGCCGCCCGGCCTGCCCGCCGCGCTCGCCGACTGGCACCGCGTCGCGTCCCGCTACTCCCTGCCGTTGAGCCGCGACCACGTGATGCTCGCCCCCGCCGACCTCACGGAGTCCGCCGGCCTGGTCCGCTTCTGGTCCGGCACCGACGACTGGTACTCGTACGCCCCCGGCCCCACCGACCCGCTCGTCGTGGAGAGCGACACGATCGCGACCGGCCTGCCGTTGTCGAGGTTTCTCGTGTACGCCGCTGTCTACGAGGCCACGTACACCCCGCTGCACGGCCTCGTCTGCCTGTCCCCGGACCCCGACGGCCTCCGCCAGGTCCAGCTCCGCCTCCGCGAACTGGACGACCCGCTGTGGCACTGGCCGTCCCTGGACACCCGCTACTACGGCGACGACGACCTCCTCGCCCACCTCGGCCCCGACCGCATCGTCATCTCCGCCCGCCACCGAGACGCCCTGGGCCGCTTCGACAACCTCAACCTCCCCTGGACCTGGGACTCCCGAACCCCCTGACCCCGCCCCAGACCACGACACGGACGAGCCACCCCGCGACCTGGGACGGAGGCAAGCAGCGGCCCGCGCCACGCATGGCGGAGCCCGCGGCCGCCGGCGGCTCGGGGTGTGGATGGGTGCCGCGACTCCCGGACGACCGAGACCCGGCGCTGGGTAGTGGCGGCTTTGGGAGTCCCGGGACAGCCGGGAAGTTGGTGGAGATCGGAGCCGGGCGCCCGCTCGTCGGCGGCGTGAGCATGGTGACCGGTGGCTTCGGTGACCCCGGAGAGACTGGGTGCCGCTGTGGTGAGCGACGCGCCCGGACGGCTGCTCGCCGGCGGTGTCGACCTGGTGGCCGGTGAGGTCCGGGCGGTGCTGTGCTGTGCGTGGTGCAGCAGCGGACGGCGCAGCCGCGCGACTTGTCGGCCGATGGTGCCGGCCCTGCGGGTGGTGGCTTCGGGGTTCTGGAAGGGCTGGAGGTGTTGTGGTGGCGGGGTTCGAGGCCGGGCGCCCGCTCGTCGGCGGTGTGGGCGTGGTGGTCGGCGGATTGGCGCTGGTGGGAGGTGCTGGGGGCGGCGTCGTCGGGCGACTCGTTGGCGGTGGTGTCGGTCCGGTGGGTGGTGGCTTCGGGCGTGCTGGATGGGCTGCGGCAGTTGCGGCGGCGGGGATTTGGGCTGGGGGGCTGCTTGTCGGAGTGGTGGCTGGCGGATCCGGGGTGGTGGGAGGTGCTGGGGGCGGCGCGGTTGGGCGGCTTGTCGGCGGCGGGATGGTTGGGGAGGGGGTTGCGGCGGCCAGCTCGCGGGCGTTGCGCAGGCGGGTCAGCTTCGTGGTGTGGCGGGCGGCCAGGCCGTGTGCGCGAGCCGCCGCGAATTCCGCCTTGGCGCGGTGGCGGTCCGTGCGGCGGCGGGCGGACTCACAGGCCTGCGTGGCGAGGCGGGCGGCCTGGGCGGCGAGCAGTGCGGCCTGCGTGGGGACGCGGGTGGTCGGGCACAACGACCCCGCGCCCGGTGCTTCCAGCGAAAAACATGGTCGTGGCACAGGCTGCCTCCCCCGATAGCCGCCTCCCACATTCTCCCGCCCGCCCAAACCCCCGTCCAGCGCGGTATCATCATGTGAGCACAAGCGCCCCAGGTGGGTCAGGGGACGTGCACGAGCATGGCGCAGACGTCTTCGTCGTCGGGGATGTTGAGGCTGGTGACGAGGTGGGTGACGACGGCGTCGAAGTTGGACAGGTCGATGTGTTCGCCGGCGCGGCGGACGAGGTCCAGGCCGCCGCCGCGGCGGCGGTCGACGCGGGCCTGGCCGCCGGTGTAGAGCAGGACGCGGTCGCCCGGCTCGAGCGTCACGGTCGTGTCGGAGTAGCGCATCTCGGTGACCTCGCCCAGGGGGAGGCCGAGGGGGCCTGACAGCACGGTGCCCTGGCCGGTGGCGGTGTAGCGGATGGGGGCGACCTGGCCCGCGGCGGCCCAGCGGAGCTCGCGGGTCGTGGGGGAGTAGCGGGCCACGACGAGGCAGGCGGTGTGCTCGACCTCCATCGCGCAGAGCATCCCGTTGACGGCGCTGAGGATGTCGCCGGGGGTCATGTCCAGGGCCGCGTAGGCGCGCACCGCGTACCGGAGCCTCGCCGCCGTCGTCATGGAGGACAGGCCGCGGTCGTCGACGTCGCCGAGGACGAGGATCGTGCCGCCGTCGGGGAGGGAGGTGGCGTCGAACCAGTCGCCGTCGACGGTGCCGACGCGTTCGGGGGAGCGGCAGTGGCCGCAGATCTCGACGCCTTCCATGTGGCCGAGCTCGGGGTCGGTGGGCAGGAGCGCCTTCTGCAGGGCCTGGGCGGCGCGGCGCTCGTCGGCGACCCGGTGCCGCTGCGCGGCCAGGGCCTCCTCGGCGCGGCGGAGGCGGGCCTCGATGGCGCGCTCCTCGGTGACGTCCTGGACGGTGCCGCGCACGGCGGTGACGTTGCCGGTGTCGTCGAAGAGCGGCTCGGCGGTGAGGCGCAGGCGGCGGCCGTTGACCCGGCCGGCGCCGCGGACCTCGGCGAGCAGGTGCTTGCCCTCCACGACGGTGCGGCGGACGGCGTCCTGGACGGCCAGGAGGTCGTCGGCGTGCACGCTGGCGGTGAGCTCGTCGACGGGGACGCGGGCGGCGTCGCGGCCGCCGTGGAAGAGCCGGATCAGCTCCGGTGAGCAGCGCGGCTCGGGGTCGCGCAGCTCCCAGCAGAACGAGCCGACGCCGGCGATCCGCTCGGCCTGCAGGAGCTGGTCGTACAGGAGGTCGGCCTCGGTCGCGATCCGCCACACCGCGAACACCCGGTCCCACAGGCGCACGGCGTGCATGGAGATCGACTGTGTGGTCGGCACGCCGTCCGCCCGCGGGTCGGCCCGCAGGCCTTCCAGCCGGCGGGGCTGGCCGTCCTGGAGCATGCGGGCGAACTCCGGCAGCAGGGTGGCGCTGCCGAGCGTCGGGTAGGCGGCGAGCAGCGTCGCCTCGTCGGGGTCGACCCGGGCGGTGGCGAGGACCTGCCTGGCCATGACGTTGGCGTACTCGACGCGGAAGTCCACCAGCTGGCCGTCGACGGTCACCGGCGACAGCAGCGCGGCGGGGTTGTGCAGGACGTCGACGACGGTCGGCAGCCACACCTGCGCCGGGGCGGCCTGCGCGCTCTCCTCGCCCTCGACGTGGAACCAGGCGCTGGCGATCTCGTCGCCGATGAGCGCGTCGACCTGCCGCGCGACGGGTTCGAGCAGGGCCGCCACGTACCGCCGCAGCTCGTCGCCGTCGGGGAGGCCCTCGGCCCAGCTCATGATGATGGCGCCGAGCACCCGCTCGCCGGAGATGAGCGGCGAGGCGAGGACGGTGTCGCCGTTGAACGGCAGCTGGTCCATCACCGGGAACCGGCGGGTGACCTCCTCGCCGCCGACGAGCCAGATCGTCTCGACGTCCTGGACGGCGACGACGAGCGGCAGCGCCGGGTCCGGGGGGATCCGGGACCAGCGGCTGCGGACCTCGCCGGGGATGCCGAACGCACCGACGCCGCGTTGCGCGCCGTCCGGGTCGAGCAGCGTGATCATGATCGAGGTGGGGGCGGGCCACGCGGTCGGCGCGGTGCCGAGGACCTCGGCGATCTCGTCGTAGCCGCGGGCGGCCGCGATCCGGGCGCTGAGCAGCTGGTGCTGGGACTGCAGCGCCTCGACCTCGGGGGAGCGGCTGGCCCGCCGGCGGGGCTTCTCCGCGGCCGGTGCGGGGACGCCGGAGGGTGCCGCGGTACGGGTACGGCTGCGCGCGACGTGCTGGCGCAGCTCGTCGTCGATGAGATTCACCACATCGGGGGCGTCCGGGTCGGGCGAGGTGGTGCCGACGATCGCGGCGGCGACCTCGATCAGCTTGATGTTGGTGCGCTGCGACAGCCGGACCAGCTGGTCGAACCCCTGGTCGGGGCTGACGCCGAGCCGCTCGACGAGCACCCCCTTGGCCTGCTCGATGACGGCCCGGTTCCGCATGGCGGTGCGGACGCCGGTGAGCTCGGCCCGCAGCTTGGCGACGAGCGCGGCGAGGGCCTCCGCCGGCTCGGCACTGCCACCATCAGCACCACCGGCCGGCGCCGAGGCCGCCCGAGACGGCGCGGTGCCCTCAGGCGTCGAGGTGCCCACGCCGTCAGACGGCGTCGACGCACCCGGCCGACCTGTGCCCGACGGCTTGGCCACCATGCCCTCCACATCCCGGTCCTGTGCAGTTGAACGTGCAGCCGACCCTAGAAGTCACCCGAGCCGGTTGCGACTCGACCGTTGATGTTTACCACCAACCGGCCAGGGTAGGGGCGTTGGCAGGTCAGCACGGTCGGCCACGTGGAGGTGCGCGCAGTGCAACAGGCGTCTTCGCCGCGGGCGGGTGCGGCTTGAGGATCGCGATCGTGTCCGTGCACGCGAGCCCCCTGGCGCTCGGTACCTCGGGCACGGGCGGCCAGCACACCCACGTCACCGCCCTCGCCGAGGCCCTCGGGCGCCGCGGGCACGACGTGCGGGTCTACACCCGCCGGGACGCCGCCGCCCCCGACGACGTCGTCATGACGGGCGCCGGGTTCACCGTGGAGCACGTGCCGGCCGGCCCCGTCGAGGAGCTGCCGGCGGACGCGCTGCTGCCGCACGTCGGCGACTTCGGGCGATGGCTCGCCGCCCACTGGCGCGGCGACGCGACCCGTCCCGACGTGATCCACGCCCACTTCTGGCTCAGCGGCCTGGCCGCCCTGACCGCGACGGCGGAGCACCGGATCCCGGTCGTGCAGACGTACCACGGGCTCGGCACGGTCAAGCGGCGCATGCTGAAGGACCGAGACGCCAGCCCCGAGGCGCGGATCGGCCTGGAGCGGACCCTCGGCACGATGGTCGACCGGGTCGTCGCGCAGTGCGAGGACGAGGTCGTCGAGCTCGGCCGGATGGGCATCCGCCGGTCCGACACCGTGGTCGTGCCGTCCGGCGTCGACGGGGAGGTGTTCGCGCCGAACGGTCCCCGCGCCGACCACCTGCGCCCCGGCATGCGCCGCATCCTCAGCGTCGGGCCGCTCGTGCCGCGCAAGGGCTTCGCGGACCTGGTCGAGGCGCTGCGCCGGGTCCCCGGCGCGGAGCTCGTCGTCGTCGGCGGGCCCGCACCGGACCGGATCCACCGCGACCCTGAGGCCCGCCGCCTGATGGAGCTCGCCGACCGGTCCGGGGTCGGCGACCGGGTCAGGCTCATCGGTGCCGTCGCTCAACAGGACCTGCCCAGCTGGTACCGCTCCGCCGACGTGCTCGCCTGCGCGCCGTGGTACGAGCCGTTCGGCCTCACGCCCCTGGAGGCGATGTCCTGCGGTGTGCCGGTCGTCGCGTACGAGGTCGGCGGCATCGGCGAGAGCGTCATCGACAACGTCACCGGGCTGCTGGTGCCGGCGCGGGACGTGCCGGCGATGGCGTCCGCGCTGCGCGGGCTCCTCGGCGACGAGGTGCGCCGGATGAGCTACGCCAGCGCCGCGATCGACCGGGTTCGCTCCCGGTACACCTGGGAACGCACCGCGACCGACGTCGAGCGGATCTACCGGGCGGTGACCGGGCAGAGCGGGACCGGCGACGCCGACAGCGACGCGGACGCCGACGCCGACGACGAGGCCCTCACCGACGTCTCTTCGTAGCCTTGTCATCACAGGGCGACAGGCGTACGTTTGTATGACCCGCAACATCAGCTGAACGGCTGATTGGCTCGACCGTCAAACCAGTCGCGGTCGCCGTGCCGGGTTGCGCGCCGGACGTTCGAGACCAGGGCGTCTGCCGGCGAAATCTCTTCCGTGACCGCTGCCCGCACCCAAGGGCGGACGGATCGCGGCAGCAGGCAGGGGGTTCCCCCATGACCGCCACCGTCCACCGCCCAGCCCCGCGGCCCCGCGCCGGCCACCGCGCCAACCACAAGGACCTCGAGACCGAAGCCCGCGCGCTGCTCGCGCTGCTGAGCGAGCTGCCCGCCGGCGGCGCCGACCACGACCGGATCCGGGCCAGGGTCATCGAGCTGCACCTGCCGCTCGCCGAGTACCTCGCCCGCCGGTTCCGCAACCGCGGCGAACCCCTCGACGACCTGACCCAGGTCGCCAACGTCGGGCTCATCAAGTCCGTCGACGGCTACGACCCGGCGCGCGGCGCCGTGTTCACCAGCTACGCCATCCCGATGATCGTCGGTGAGCTCAAGCGGCACTTCCGCGACAAGGGCTGGGACGTCCGGGTCCCCCGCCGGCTGCAGGAGCTGCGGCTGGAGATCTCCAAGGTGTCCGGTGACCTCGCGCAACGGCTGGGCCGCTCGCCGACCGTCGCGGACCTCGCGGAGAAGCTCGGCGTCAGCGAGGAGGACGTCATCGAGGGCATCGAGTCCGGGCACGCGTACCGGGCGCTGTCCATCAACGCGCCGACCGGCAACGAGGAGGCCGGCCCCGAGCTCGCCGACCTGCTCGGCGGCATGGACCGCGACCTGGAGGCCGTCGACGACCGCGAGTCGCTGCGGCCGCTGATCGCGGAGCTGCCGGAGCGCGAGCAGAAGATCATCGCGATGCGGTTCTTCGGCAACATGACACAGACGCAGATCGCCGACCGGCTCGGCATCTCGCAGATGCACGTGTCGCGCCTGCTCGCCCACGCCCTGGCCCACCTGAGGGGCGCACTGGTAACGCCGCTGTGACGCCCCTCCCAGGAGCTAGGCGGGCGTCAGTACCGACGACAGCTGGTACACGTTGTAGGCCTGCTTGATGACCGGGTGGGCGACGTTGCGGACGGGCACCCCGCCCGGCGTCGTCCCCCGCTCCGACCCCGCGTGCGCGTGCCCGTGCACGGCCAGCCCGACCCCAGGTGTCGCGTCGATCGCCTGCGCGAGCAGGTACGACCCGAGGAACGGGTAGATCTCCAGCGGCTCACCCAGCAGCGTCTCGGGGACCGGCGAATAGTGGGTGAGCGCTATCCGTACATCAGCGTCCAACGCCGACAGTGCGGCTCCGAAGCGCTCGGCCAGCTCGCGGCTGTGCCGGGTGAACGCCTTCATCTCGGGCTCGCCGAACTCGCTGGCGCACGCGCCCGCGAACCCGCCGCCGAAGCCCTTCGTGCCGGCGACCCCGACCCGCACACCGTCCACGTCCAGGACTGTGCCGGAGCACTCCAGGACGGTGATCCCGCCGTCCTCCAGGACCTTCGTCACCTCGGCCGGCTGGTCGCAGTGGTGGTCGTGGTTGCCGAGGATCGCGATCACCGGCACGGCCAGGCCGCCGAACTCCTCCGCGACGCAGTGCGCCTCGTCGGCGGTGCCGTGCCGGGTCAGGTCACCGGCGAGCAGCAGCATGTCGGCCTTGTCGCCGATGTGCTCCAGTGCCGGCCGGTACCGGCCGAGGACGTCCGCGTCGAGGTGGACGTCGCCGACCGCGGCGACTCTGACACTGCCATTGACACTGCCTTCGTCGAACGTCATAGCTCCTCCACGTCCTGCGGCTCGTTGACCCTGGTGAGCCCGATGTTGCAGTGCACCGGCAGGTCCGGGAACGTCTCGTGGACGACCTGGCAGATCAGGTCGCGGCGTTCGGCGCTCTCCACCTCACCGACGAGGCTGACCCCGTCCTCGGTGCGGACCACCCGGATGCCCTGCTCGGCGATGCGGGCGTCCTCGATGAGCAGCTGGTGCAGCTCGCTCTCGACGTGCTGGTCGATGATCACGAGTGCCTCCTCACAGGGAAGCGGCGAGGGCGCTGGTCTCGTCCAGCGACATGACGCCGAGGCGGTCGATCAAGAACAGGAAAGCATGCGCGTACGGCGAGTGGGCCGTTTCCCGGTACACCCGTGGCCAGTCGATCTGCTCCCGCAGCGACCGCGCGACCGGCAGCCCGCGCGCGTAGTCGCAGTAGTGCGCCGACCACGTCAGAACCTTGTGGATCATCAGCTCGGTCGCGGACAGCACCGGCATGTGGCACGCGTTGACGGCGATCACGTCGGTGTCGGCGAGCGTCGCGTCGGTGACCGGCCGCTGCACCGGGCAGAAGATGAAGTCGATGAGGTTGTCCTCGTTCTCCACCGAGTCCCAGGCCTTCACCAGCCAGCCCTCGGGCGGCACCTCGCCGCGGAACCCGACCTCCGCCAGCGCCGTCAGGACCCGCTCCGCGTCCTCGGCCTTGATGAGGAAGTCGATGTCGTGGTCGACGGACTCGCCTCCCCGCGCGTACACGGCGAAACTGCCGGCCAGGCAGAACGGGATGCCGGCGTCCTTCAAGTGGAACGCCGCACGTTTCAGCGTCGCGATCAGCGGCTGCCTGTCCTCCGGAACTGCCATGCAGAACGGCTTACCCGTCTGGTCATTCCGTCACACGCACCGATTGCGGCAGCCGCGGGAAGAGTTCGGTCTCCTCCTCCTGTACGTGCTCCCGCACCGCCTCCAGGAGCGCCGCCAGCAGCATCCCGAACGCGGGATCCACGTCGTTGAGCTCCGTCAGCCGCGCCACGAGCTCGCCGATGCGCCGGTGCTCGGCCGCCTCGTAGTCGGCGAGCTCCGCCGGCAGGTGCGCGTGCAGCAGCCGCTCCTCGGTCGCCGTGTGGGAGGCCAGCATCGTGACGGCGGCGTCCAGCGCGCTCCGGCGGGCGACCGGCGACCGCGCGGTCTCGATCTCGGCGAACAGCGACTCGAGCCGGCGGTGTTCGCCGACCAGCAGGCCGATGAGGTCCTGCTCCATGGTCAGCTCCCCAGATTCCGTGGCACAGGCATGCGTTGGCGTACCCTGCCCGCCACCCGGCTAACCGTCACGAAGCAGACCTGATCGATTTCAGCGGGGCGGGCTTCCATCTGCCTTGGTACGTGTGTTCGAATGTCTCCTCATGGAGCGCAGGAAGCACTGGTGGAACGGCACCTGGGGGCGGCTCGCCCGCCGCGACGTCTATCTCTTCGAGGACGCCGGCCACTGGTGGGTCGAGTCGCGGGAAGGCGGCGCCGACGGACGCTCCCGCACCTACGAGTTCGACGCCGAAGAGCCGGCGATGGACTGCGTATCCGGCCTGCTCGCCCAGCCCGGCGACTGGCGCGAGCTGCGCTGAGCCGGTTGCGTGCCGGGTGCGGGGCGGCGGCTGCGCGGTTGCGTGCCGGGTGCGGGGCGGTGGCTGCGCGGTTGCGTGCCGGGTGTGGGCGGTGGCTGCGCGGTTGCCCGTCCCGGCCACCCGGCTCGGGTCCCGTTCGGGTCCCGCTTGGTTCTGGACGCAACGAATCGCCGTCTGATCGCGGTACAAGACAGGAAAACGCCGGCAAGAAGCAGCTTTCCGCAATGGAACGCCGGGCGGGCGGCGCCTACGTTGGATCGCATGAGCCGTCGCTACCTGATGTGTCGACCTACGCACTTCGCCGTTGACTACGCGATCAATCCCTGGATGGACCCGACCGCGCCCGTCGACGCCGACCTCGCCGTCGCGCAATGGACCCGGCTGCACGAGCTCTACCTGTCGCTCGGCCACACCGTCGACCTCATCGACCCGGTGCCCGGCCTGCCCGACATGGTCTTCGCCGCCAACGGCGCCACCGTCGTCGACGGGGTCGTCTACGGCGCGCAGTTCCGCCACCCGGAGCGCGCCGACGAAGGCCCCGCCTACCTCGCCTGGTTCGAGCGCAACGGGTTCCAGACCCACCCGGCGAAGAGCGTCAACGAGGGCGAAGGCGACATCCTCCTCGCCGGCGAGCACCTCCTCGCCGGCACCGGCCTGCGCACCGAGCTCGCCGCGCATGCCGAGGCGCAGGAACTCTTCGGGCGGCCGGTGATCACCCTGCAGCTCGTCGACCCGCGCTACTACCACCTCGACACGGCGCTGACCGTCCTGTCGCCGACCAATGTCGCCTACTACCCGGGCGCGTTCTCGCCGGGCAGCCAGGCGGTGCTGCGCCGCCTGTACCCCGAAGCCGTCATCGCGACCGCCGCCGACGCCGCCGTCCTCGGCCTGAACGCCGTCAGCGACGGCCACCGGGTCGTCCTGCCATCCGCCGCCACCCGCCTCGCGCGGGAGCTAGCGTCGAAAGGGTTCCAGCCGGTGCCAGTCGACGTGTCCGAACTGCACAAGGCCGGCGGCGGCCCGAAGTGCTGCACGTTGGAGGTGCGCGCATGACCACCGCTGTTTCCTCGTCGACCGGCCCCTTCCTGGACCAGGCCGAGCGCTGGACCGCGCACAACTACCACCCGCTGCCCGTCGTCATCGCCTCCGGTGAGGGCGCCTGGGTCACCGACGTCGACGGCCGCCGCTACCTGGACTGCCTCGCCGGCTACTCCGCGCTCAACTTCGGCCACCGCCACCCGGCGCTCATCGCCGCCGCACACGCCCAGCTGGACCGGATCACGCTGACCAGCCGCGCGTTCGTGCACGACCAGTTCGGCCCCTTCTGCGAGGAGCTGGCCGCGCTGTGCGGCAAGGACCTCGTCCTGCCGATGAACACCGGCGCCGAGGCCGTCGAGACCGCGATCAAGGTGGCCCGCAAGTGGGGCTACAAGGTCAAGGGCGTCCCCGACGGCCAGGCCACCATCGTCGTGGCCGCCGACAACTTCCACGGCCGCACCACCACGATCATCAGCTTCTCCACCGACCCCGACGCGCGCGCCGACTACGGCCCCTACACGCCCGGGTTCCGGATCGTGCCGTACGGCGACCTGGACGCCCTCACGTCGGCGATCGACGACACCACCGTCGCCGTGCTCATCGAACCCATCCAGGGCGAGGCCGGCGTCCTCGTCCCGCCACCGGACTACCTGCCCGGCGTGCGCGACGTGTGCACCTTGAAGAACGTGCTGTTCATCGCGGACGAGGTGCAGTCCGGCCTGGGCCGGACCGGTTCGACCTTCGCCTCGTCGCCGGTCGTCCCCGACATGTACGTGCTGGGCAAGGCCCTCGGCGGCGGCATCGTGCCCGTGTCGGCGGTCGCCGCCTCGCACGACATCCTGGGCGTGCTGCGCCCCGGCGAGCACGGCTCCACGTTCGGCGGCAACCCCCTCGCGTGCGCCGTCGCCCGTGCCGTCATCGCGCTGCTGAACACCGGCGAGTTCCAGGCGAACGCGCGGACCGTCGGCGCCCACCTGCACGAGCGGCTCAACGCCCTGGTCGGCCACGGCCTGACCGCCGTCCGCGGCCGCGGCCTGTGGGCCGGCATCGACATCGACCCCGCCCTGATGACCGGCCGCCAGGCCTGCGAGGCCCTCATGGCCCGCGGCGTCCTGGCCAAGGACACCCACGGCTCGACCCTGCGCCTCGCCCCGCCGCTGCACGTGACCGCGGAGGACGTGGACGTCGCCGTCGACGCCCTCCACGCCGTCCTGAAGTCCTGACACCCGCGCTTCCCTGCGCTTTCCTGCGCTGTTTCAAGGCCGCCCCCGGTTCGCACCTGACCTGGGGCGGCTTCTTGTTGCGGAGGGTACTGTTCTGCTTACCGGATTGGAGATCGATTAGGTGGCTGTTGGTACGGTCTAGGAAGCAGTCACCGGGACCGTCGAGCCGTCACGTCGACTTCGCCGCCTGCAGTGGACGACACCCCGCGGCTCGCCGCAGCACTCGTCGGCCGCCTCACGCGTATCGCGCGCGTGTCGCGCGCGATAGCCCGGCGCGCTGCTCGCCACGGCGCAACGCACCGCTGCGGGCGATCGGGTGCGGCGGAAGGTGCAGGCGGTCGGGTGCAGCGGAAGCGACGCCCGGCCCAGCCGCGATGCGGAGTGCCTGCCGCCGCGGTGCAGGACTGGCAGCGGGTCCCGCACCACCGACGAGGGCGCCGTTCGGCCACAGCGACACAGCGGCCGGCGGTTCGGGCTCGGGGTGCGGGCGGGCGGTGGACGACGTCGCCAGCCTGACCAGGGCCGAGCCGTCGTCAAGCGTCTTGCCCACGTCATGCCGCCCGCGTCGCTCGGCTGCGTCGCTCGGCTGCGTCGCTCGGCTGCGTCGCTCGGCTGCGTCGCTCGGCTGCGTCGCTCGGCTGCGTCGCTCGGCCGCGTCGCTCGGCCGCGTCGCTCGGCCGCGTCGCTCGCGATTGGCCCGGCGCGCTGCTCGTCCGCGCGAGGCGCTGCTGCAGGTGTCAGGAGCGGTGGAAGAGGCAACCGAATCAGCCGCGGTGTTGGCGTGGGGGTGGCCGGCGTGTCGGGCCCGTGCAACGGGGAGTGGTGGGCGACGCCTCCGGCCGGCCGGCTGCGCCGTCATCAGCAGGGGAGTGGTGGGCGACGCCTCCGGCCGGACGGGCTGCGCCGTCGTCAGCAGCTGTCTTACGCGCGTCACGCCGCCTGATCCTGCCGCCCACGCCACGCTGCCGCTCACGTCATGCCTCAAAGCCCTCTGCGTCGTCGCCGGGCGGCTCGCTGAACGGCTCTGGACCGTCATGCACCGCGGCATGCCCTACGTCATCTGCGACACCGACGGCCGACCGGTCGCCCCCGACCAGGCCAAGAGCATCATCGCCGAGCAGTGGACCGTGACCGAGGACATCCGACGCCGATGCCGCAGCAGCAAGACCAAGGCGGGGAAGGCCGCTCAGCAAGCCCACACAGGGCATGACAGGTCACACGCACAAGGCGCGGACAAACGAGGCAACCTTCCCCACCAACGATCCTCCGACCGGAAACCAGCCCGGTCACGCCGGGCCTTGACAGCCGATCCCCGATAGGGAATCAGGGGCGGTGGAAGAGGCGGCCGAACCAGCCGCGGAGTTCGGGGGGTGTGGCGGGTGGGGTGGGTTCGTGGAACGGGCATGAGGGTGGGGCTTCAGAAGGCTCGGCGGTGTTCGGGGAGCGGCCGCGGCGGCCGAGGTCGCGGGCCTCGGAGTCCAGGTAGAAGGCGGGTCGCTGGTCGGCCTCGTGGTAGTAGCGGTGGAAGACGCCGGTGGTGGAGCCGCTCATCGGGGGGACGATCCAGGACCAGTCGGCGGGGACCTCGCGGCCGGCGCGTTCCTCGCTGGCGATGTGGGCGAGGAAGCGCTCCGACTCGGAGTGGTGGTCGCTGATGCGGGCGCCCGCCTGGTCGAAGGACCACAGGACGGCGCGGTTGAGTTCGAGGAGGGCACCGTCGCGCCAGAGGGAGCGTTCGGTGCTGGTGTCCAGGCCCATCCGTTCGGCGATGACCGGCAGCAGGTTGTAGCGGTCGGGGTCGGCGAGGTTGCGGGCGCCGATCTCGGTGCCCATGTACCAGCCGTTGAAGGGGGCCAGGGGGTAGTCGACGCCGCCGATGGTGAGGCGCATGTTGGCGATCGCCGGGACTGCGTGCCAGCGCAGACCCAGCTCGGCGAACCAGCGCAGCGTCGGGTGCTCGATCGGCACCTCCCAGACCGCGTGCTCGGGCAGGTCGTACAGGTTGACGTCGCCGCCGGGGCCCTCGATGGCGAGGGGGAGCACGTCGAAGGGGTTGTCCGGTTTGCCCCGCCAGCCGTACTGCTGCAGGGTCTCGGTGAACTGGGTGTTGCGCGGGTCGCCGGTGATCAGGCCGTCGGGCTCGCGGTGGCCGGCGTACCGGATGAGCTGCTCGTTCCACAGCCGGGCGGAGGCGCGGCCGGGGACGTGCTGCGCGAAGACGGAGATCACGGGGCGGATCACGTTGCGTTCGCGCTGGCCGGCGAGGCGCAGGTGGCGGACGAGCTCCTCGAAGATCTCGTCGGGGGCGCCGACCTTGCGCAGGTCGCGCACGACGAGGCTGCGCCAGTAGAGCCGGCCGATGCAGCGGCTCGCGTTGCGCCACGCCACCCGGCAGCCGAAGACCAGCTCGGCGTACGTGTGGGTGTACGTGCCCGTCTCGGCGATCTCGTCGACGACGCGGGCGAGGCGTTCCCGGACGTCGCCGCGCTGCGGGTTCTCCCGGTGGAACAGGTCGAGGAAGTCCTCGGCCTCGCGGGCATCCACGGGCTGCCGCGGATCCCACTGCTGACCTGGCATGTCACGGTATCCAGGCACACTCATACTGGCCTCCCAACGCCGACGGGGGTCCCGACGCGGCAAGGAGTTCATGTTGTGTGCCGGGCCATCGTGAGAGTCGCACACCGTGTGCGCAACATGTCGGGCAGTCAGCAATGCAAGGTGCAAAACGGCATGGCACCCCGGCCGAAAGGACGACCGGAGTGCCATACGGAGACGCCGTGCAGGGCCGGGACGCTAGCCTGACGCGACCCGTCGCAGCCGGGCCAGGTAGGTCTGCGCGACGACGACGAGCGCGATGAACGCCCCGCTGATCACCGTCTGCCACGCCGACGTGATCTTGCCGTCCTGGTTGATCAGGTTCTGGATCACCTGGAGCAGCAGGACGCCGGCGATCGTGCCGCCGAGGGTGCCGGCGCCGCCGGTCAGCAGGGTCCCGCCGACGACGACGGCGGCGATCGCGTCGAGCTCCATGCCGGTGCCCAGCACGGTGACTCCGGAGCCGAGCCGGGCCGCGTTGATCGCCCCGGCGAGGCCGGCGAGCAGCCCCGACAGGACGTAGACCTTGATCTGGGTGCCGCGGATCCGCACGCCCATCAGCCGGGCCGCGTCCTCGCTGCCGCCGAGGGCGTAGACGGACTGGCCGAAGCGGGTGCGGTACAGCGCGATCATGCCGATCACGAAGAGCACCACGACCAGGTAGACGGAGTATTTGACGCCGAGCAGCTCGCCCTTGCCGAAGTCCTTGAAGGCGCCGGGGTCCACGAGGTACGTGGTGCCGCCCTCGTTGGACAGGGCGAGCATGAGCCCGCGCGCGCCGAGCAGCCCGGCGAGGGTGACGATGAACGGCGCCAGCCTCGCGTACGCGATGACGAGCCCTTGCACGAGCCCGAACACCCCGCACACGGCGAGCGGCACGGCGAACGCGGCGGCGACGCCGTACTGCGACGCCCACGCGGCGAGGACCCCGCCGAGCACGTAGAGGGAGCCGACGGACAGGTCGATCCCGCCGGTGATGATCACGAAGGTCATGCCGAGCGCGATGAGGGCCGCCGGCGCCGCCGAGACGAGGATGGTGGCGGCGTTGTCGAAGCTGCGGAAGTTGTCGTACGCGACGAGACCGACGACGAGCACGATGCCGAGGACGGCGAGGGCGCCCTGGCGCTGGACGAGCTCGACGATCCGCTCGGTGCGCAGCGAGGCCGCCTCGGCCTTCTCGAGCTGGGGTTCGGCGACGAGGGTCATCGGGTCCTCCGTTCGCGGGCCGTGTAGACCGCGACCAGGATGATGACCGCCTGGACCATCTGGGCGGTCGAGTCCTTCAGGTTGTTGGCGATCATCGTCGCGGTCAGCAGCTGCATGAGGAACGCGCCGGCGACGGTGCCGAGGACGCGGACCTTCCCGCCGGTCAGCGGCGTGCCGCCGACGACGACGGCGGTGATCGCGGACAGCTCGATGAGCAGGCCGATGCGGGACGCGTCGGCGGAGCCGATCCGGGACACCTGGATCACGCCGGCGACGGCGGCGAGGACCGCGGCGATCATGTACACGCCGACCAGGACCCGCTTGACGGGGACGCCGGCGAGCTGCGCGGCGGCCCGGTTGTCGCCGATGGCGAGCAGCCGCCGGCCGAACACGGTGCGTCGGACGACGAACCCGACGACGACGGCGAGGACGGCGGCGATCCACACGGTGTAGGGCACGCCGAGGAACGCGTCGGTGCCGATGGCGAGGAAGTCCTTGTCGCGGATGTCCTTGTACTTGCCGTTGGACACGACCAGGGCGACGCCGCGGCCGGCGACGAGCATGGCGAGGGTCGCCACGATCGGCTGGAGGCCGACGAACGCGACGAGGCCGCCGTTGATGAGCCCCACGACCACGCCGCCGACGAGGGCGAGCACGATCGCCGGGACCATCCCGTACCCGAGGTACAGCGGGATGAGGGCGGCGCCGAGCGCCATCACGGACCCGACCGACAGGTCGATGCCCTCGGTGCCGATGACGAGCGCCATGCCGAGCGCGACGATGACGACCGGCGTCACCTGGACCAGCTGGATGCGCAGGTTGTTCCAGGCGAGGAAGTTGTCGGTGTAGACGATGTTGAACAGCACCAGGGCGGCGAGGGCGACGTACACCCCGTACAGGGGCAGCAGCCGGCGGACCGTGGCGCTGTTGAACGACGAGGAGGAGGACACGGCGGTGGTCATGACGCCGCCGTCGCGATCACGTTCATCAGATGCTCCGTTGTCACTTCTTCGCCGCGCAGCATGCCGGCGACGGCGCCGTCGCGCAGCACGACCACACGGTCGGAACCCTCGATGAGCTCCTCCGCGTCGGAGGAGACCAGCACGACGCCGAGGCCTTCGGCGGCCAGCTCGTCGATGAGCGCCTGGACCTCCGCCTTCGCGCCGACGTCGATGCCGCGGGTGGGCTCGTCCAGCAGCAGGACCTTCGGGCCGGTCGCGAGGAGGCGGGCGAGGAGGACCTTCTGCTGGTTGCCGCCGGACAGGTCGCCGACGCGCTGGTGCGGGCCGGACGCCTTGACCCGCAGCCGGGTCATGAAGGTCTCGACGATCTTGTCGATCTTGCGCTCGGAGACGATGCCGGCGGTCGACAGGCGGGGCAGGACCGCGAGGGCGATGTTCTCCCGGATCGACAGCCCGAGGGCGAGGCCCTCGGCCTTGCGGTCCTCGGGCTGCACGGCGATGCCGGCCTTCAGGGCGGCGACCGGGTTGGGCCGGCGCACGACGGTGCCGTCGATCTCGACGGTGCCGCGGTCCAGCGGCAGCGCGCCGGCGACGGCCTTGATGGTCTCGCTGCGGCCGGCGCCGAGCAGGCCGCCGAGGCCGACGACCTCGCCGGGGAGCACCTCGAAGCTGACGCCGGTGAGCTTGTGCCGGCTGTTGAGGTCGGCGACCCGCAGCACGGGCTTGCTGTCGGCGGCCGCGTGCTCGCCGCCGAAGCTGGTGAAGCCTTCCTTGCGGACCTCGGACATGGGCCGGCCGAGCATGTGCGAGACGAGCTGCAGCCGGTCGAGGTCCTTGATGAGGCCGGTGTGCACGAGCTTGCCGTCGCGCAGGACGGTGACACGGTCGCAGATGCGGTACAGCTCGTCGAGGCGGTGGCTGACGTAAATGATGCCGACGCCGCGCTCGTGGAGGCGCGCGATGACGCCGAAGAGGGTCTCGACCTCGCGGGGTTCGAGCGAGGAGGTCGGCTCGTCCATGACGACGACGCGGGCGTCGACCGTGACGGCCCGGGCGAGGGCGACCATCTGCTGCGCGCCGAGCGCCATGAGGCCCAGCGGGCGGCGCACGTCGGAGGTGATGCCGTAGCCGGCGAGGATCTCGGCCGCCTCCCGGTTCATGCGGGAGACGTCGACGAGGCCGAGCCGGTTGCGGGGTTCCCGGCCGAGGAAGAGGTTCCGCGCCACGCTCATCAGCGGGACGAGGTTGACCTCCTGGTAGATCGTGGAGATGCCGGCCGCCTGCGCGTCGAGCGGGCCGTTGAACGTGACGGGCTGCCCCAGGTGCCGCAGGTCGCCGCCGTCGGGCTGGTAGACGCCGGTGAGGACCTTGATCAGGGTCGACTTGCCGGCCCCGTTCTCACCGACGAGGGCGTGCACCTCGCCGGCGCGCAGGGTGAACGAGACGTCGTCGAGGGCGCGCACCCCCGGGAACTGTTTGCTGACGCCTGCCACTTCGAGCAGCGGCGCGTCCGGAGCGGACATGCGAGAGGTCCCATCTAGAAGAAAGCCCAGGCCGGGATCATCCCCGACCTGGGCCATGCTGCGACAGCCAGCTGCGAACGGTCAGTGGGTCAGTACGCGAGGCCCAGGTCGGCCGCGGCATTGGTGGAGTCGTACTCGCGGTCGGAGATGATGATGTTCTCCGCGATCTCCTCGCCGTTGAAGAACTTGGCGGCGGTGCCGAACGCGAGCGGGCCGAAGCGCGGGTTGGACTCGATGACCGAGTAGATCCAGCCGTCGACGATGCCCTGCACGGCGCCCTTGGTGCCGTCGATGGTGACGATCTTGACGTCGCCGGCCTTCTTGCTGGCGCCCTTCAGGGCCGTGATCGCGCCGAGCGCCATCTCGTCGTTCTCGGCGTAGATGCCGTTGATGTTGGGCTTGGACTGCAGCAGCTGCTCGGAGACCTTCTGGCCCTCCTCGCGGGAGAACTGGCCGGTCTGCTCGAACTCGATCTTGATGTTCGGGGCGACCTTGGCGATCTGCTCCTTGAACCCGTTGGTCCGCAGCGTGGTCACGTTGTTGCCGGGGGCGCCGAGCAGGATGGCGACCGTGCCCGTGTTGTTGAGGGCCTTGGCCATCTTGTCGGCCGCGCGCTTGCCCTGCTCGTAGAAGTCCGAACCGATGAAGGTCAGGAAGTCGGTGCAGTGCTTCGCGTTGATCTTCCGGTCGATCGTGACGATCGGGACCTTCTTCGCGGCGGCCTTCTGGAACACCGAGTCCCAGCCGTCGGAGTTGAGCGGCGCGATGATCAGCAGCTGCACGCCCTGGTCGATCAGGGTGCTGACGTCGGTGATCTGCTTGTCGAACTTCGTGTCCGCGTTGGTCAGCTTCAGGTTGGCGGCCGGGATGCCCAGCTTCGCCGCCTCGTCCTTGATGGACTGCGTCTCGGCGATGCGGAACGGGTTGGCCTCCTTCTCCGACTGGGAGAAGCCGATGGTGGCCGTCTTCAGGTCGATCTTGGTGCCGCCGAACTTGGTGAGCGTGCAGGTGGAGCCTCCGGCGGCGGCGGACTTCGTCGTCTGCACCGCGGCCGAGCTGTCGGCGGTGGTCTTCGCGGCCGGGTCGTCCTCGGACTTCGCGCAGCCGGTCAGCAGCAGGGCGGAGGCGCTGAGAACGGCCAGGGCAGGCCGCCAGCGGCCACGCAAATCGATCATGTCGGGTCACTCCCTTGAGCGAGGGGGACCGCGGCGTGAGGCACGCCGCGTTCGGGGTGTACCGCATTCACTCATCCTCCAACTTTTTCTGTCAAGACTTTCCACCCACCCGACCAAAACCAAACACCAACTGTCACATGTTCGAGACCTTGCCGAAGTTGTCCCGACACCGAGGCGATCGATCGTGTCCATTCGCGCTTGCGTATGCCACAATATTCAACACTTTCGATCTTACTCAACCTGGGAGCTGGGATGAACCGAAGTCCCCGGGCGCTGACGCGCGCCCTGACGGCCGCCGCCACGGCCCTGCTCGCATCAACAGTCATCACTTCGATCGCGACAAAACCGGCGTCCGCCACCGCCACCCCGCAGCCCGGTCCCGTCACCGCCCCCGTGATGGGGTGGAACAGCTGGAACCGGTTCGGCTGCAACATCGACGAGAACCTCATCAAGGCGACCGCCGACGCCATGGTGAGCACCGGGCTGAAGGCGTCCGGGTACACGTACGTCAACATCGACGACTGCTGGATGGCCTCGACCCGCGACGCCCAGGGCCGCCTGCGCCCCGACCCCGTCCGCTTCCCCGGCGGGATCGCCGCCATCGCCGACTACGTGCACGCCCGCGGGCTGAAGCTCGGCATCTACTCCTCGGCGGGCACCGCCACCTGCCAGGGCCTGCCGGCCAGCCTCGACCACGAGACCGTCGACGCGCAGACGTGGGCGTCCTGGGGGATCGACCTGCTCAAGTACGACAACTGCAACAACCAGGGCCGCCCCGCCGCGCAGCGGTACAAGGCGATGGGCGACGCGCTGAAGGCCACCGGCCGGCACATCGTCTACAGCATCTGCAACTGGGGCGACGACGCGCCGTGGGAGTTCGCGCCGAACACCGGCGGCAGCCTGTGGCGCACCACCGGCGACATCAACGCCAGCTGGGGCAGCGTCACGTCGCTGCTGGACCAGCAGGCGGGCCTGGAGACGTTCGCGCGCAAGGGGTACTACAACGACCCCGACATGCTCGAGGTCGGCAACGGCCCGCTCACCGCCGACGAGAACGTCGCGCACTTCTCGCTCTGGTCGCTGCTGTCCTCGCCGCTGCTGCTCGGCAACGACCTGCGCAGCGTCCCCGCGGCCACGCTCAACGTGCTGCGCAACGCCGACGTCATCGCCGTCAACCAGGACTGGGGCGGCTCACAGGGCCGCCGCATGGCCGACTTCGGCGACACCGAGGTGTGGGCGAAACCGATGAGCGACGGGTCGGTCGCGGCCGTGCTGTTCAACCGCGGCGGCGCCGCCGCCTCGATCAGCACCACGACCGCCGCCCTCGGCATCGGCGGCTCCAGCTCGTACACCACGAAGAACCTCTGGACGGGAGCGACCGGCACCACGTCGGGCACGCTCTCGGCGACCGTCCCGTCGCACGGCGTCGCGATGTTCCGGGTGACCCGCGCCGGGACCCTCGCGGCCGCGCCCGCCGCCGGCACCCTCCAGGTGAGCGACCTGCCGTGGCTCGCCTCCAGCGGCGGCTGGGGCCCCGTCGAACGCGACCGCGCCAACGGTGAACAGGCCGCCGGCGACGGCGCCGCCCTGAACATCGGCGGGACCGCGTTCACCAAGGGCATCGGCGCCCACGCCGACGCCGCCGTCCACGTCTGGCTCGGCCGCGCCTGCCGCACGTTCACCGCCCAGGTCGGCGTCGACGCCGAGGCCGGCGCCAACGGTTCCGTGCGGTTCGCGGTGTACGGCGACGGCCGGCTCCTCGGGTACACGGGCGTGAAGACCGGCGGCCAGGCACCCACCAGGCTGACCGTGTCCACCGGCGGCTACCTGACGCTGGAGCTGCGCGCCACCGACGCTCGCAACGGCATCAGCTACGACCACGCCGACTGGGGCGCACCCACGCTCGTGTGCGGCGGCAGCGGCGCCGGTACGGCCGTCAGCGACCGCACCTGGGGCACCGCCACCAACGGCTGGGGGCCGGCGGAGCGCGACACCTCCAACGGCGAGCAGGCCGCCGGCGACGGCAGCGTCATCACCGTCGGCGGGGTCAGCTACCCGAAGGGCGTCGGCGTCCACGCCGCCGGCGACGTCACCGTGCCCCTCGGCGGCACGTGCAGCCGGTTCACCGCCGTCGCCGGCATCGACGCGGAGGTCGGCACGTCCTCGACCGGGGTGGTGTTCAGCGTCGTCGCCGACGGCGTCACGCTGTGGACCAGCCCGACCGTGACCGCGGCGGCACCCGTCGCCGTCGACGTGGCCGTCAGCGGGCGCACCAACCTGCGGCTCGTGACCGCGGGGGCCGGTTCGATCGACTACGACCACGCCGACTGGGCCGACGCCCGGCTGACGTGCTGACTCACCTGCCTCACCTGCTGAGGCTGTAGGTGCCCTGACCGGGTGTCACCACGAAGGTGTCGGGAGGCGTGAAGCCGTTCGCGGCGAACGCCTCCCGCACCGCCGTCTCCACCGCGTCGCAGCCCTCCTCGTCGACCAGCGCCAGGACGCAGCCGCCGAAACCGCCGCCGGTCATCCGGGCGCCGTGCGCGCCGTGCTCGAGCGCCACCCGCACCGCGGTGTCGACCTGCGGCACCGTGATCTCGTAGTCGTCGCGCATCGACTCGTGCGACGCCGTCATCAGCGGTCCCGCCGCGCGCAGGTCACCGGCGCGCAGCACGTCGACCGTGTCCAGGACCCGCTGGTTCTCCGTCACCACGTGCCGGACCCGGCGGCGCATGGTCTCGTCGTCGAGCTTGGCGAGGGCGTCGGGCAGCCCGTCGACGTCGACGTCGCGCAGCGCCGTTACCCCCAGGATCGCCGCCGCCTCCTCACACGCCCGGCGGCGGGCCGCGTACTCGCCGTCGACGTGCGCGTGCGGCGCCTTGCTGTCCACCACCAGGATCTTCAGACCGGCGCCGGCGAGGTCGAACGGCACCTGCTCCGTCGCCAGGGACCGGCAGTCCAGGAACAGGGCGTGACCCTCCCGGCACAGCGTCGACGCGGCCTGGTCCATGATGCCGGTCGGGGCGCCCACGTACTCGTTCTCGGCGCGCTGCGCGAGCCGCGGCCGGTCCCGCATCGGCACGTCCACGCCGGCCAGGTCCACCAGCACGGCCATGACGGCGCACTCCAGGGCGGCCGAGGACGACAGCCCCGCGCCGAACGGCACGTCGGAGGCGATGGTCAGGGTCGCGCCCGGCACGTCGACGCCGGCCTCGCGCAGCGCCCACACGACGGCCGCCACGTAGGACGCCCAGCCTTCGACCTTGTCTTCCAGATCGAAGATCACTGTTTCGCCCGTTTGCTCGGACGTGACCTGCCAGCTTTTTTGAGCGAGCCGGCTGCCGCTCACGGCGGTCGCGTGGGGGAGGGCGAACGGCAGCACGAAGCCGTCGTTGTAGTCGGTGTGCTCGCCGATGAGGTTGACCCTGCCGGGGCTCGCCCACATGCTGGCGGCCTTCGTGAGGCGCTCCGCGGCCGTCGTCACAGCTGGACCTCCCGCAGCATCGCGGCGGCCTGCTCCGGCCGCACGTCGTTGACGAACACACCCATGCCGGACTCGGACCCGGCGAGGTACTTGAGCTTGCCCGGCGCCCGCCGGGTGCTGAACAGCTGCAGGTGCAGGTAGGCCAGGTGCCGGTCGACCCGGACCGGCGCCTGGTGCCACGCCGCGATGTACGGCATCTGCAGCCCGAACATGCCGTCGAGGCGCCGCAGCACCTCCAGGTAGATCGGGGCGAACGTGTCGCGCTCCGACGGGGTCAGCGCCGGGATGTCGGGGACCTGCCGGTGCGGGTACAGGTGGACCTCGAACGGCCACCGCGCGACCGCCGGCACGAACGCCGTCCAGTGCACGTTCTGCGCGACGACCCGCGACCCGTCGGCGCGCTCGGCCGCCAGCACGTCGGCGAACAGGTTGCCCTCGTGCGCCCGGGCCGACTCCAGCATCCGGCGGGTGCGCGGCGTGACGAACGGGTACGCGTAGATCTGCCCGTGCGGGTGCGACAGCGTCACGCCGATCTCGGTGCCCCGGTTCTCGAAGCAGAAGACCTGCTCGACGTCGTCGCGGGTCGACAGGTCGGCGGTGCGGTCCGCCCACGCCTCCATCACGGTGCGGACCCGGGCCTGCGACAGCGACGCGAACGACGCGTTGTGGTCGGAGGTGAAGCAAACGACCTCGCAACGGCCCGCGCCCGGCCGGGTCGGCACCAGCCCCGGCAGGATGTCGCCCTGCTCCGGCCCGACCCGGTGGCTGAACGACGGGAACCGGTTCTCGAACACGACCACGTCGTACTCGCTCGCGGGGATCTCGCTCTGCCACGCCGGCGATGACGGGCACAGCGGGCACTCGTCCGACGGCGGATGGAACGTCCTGGACTGCCGGTGCGCGGCGATGGCCACCCACTCATCGAGGATGGGGTCGTGACGCATCTCTGACGCGGCGGGCGGGGGCGGTAGCTCCCGCAGGTCGACGGCGTCCCTGGACGCGTCGTCGCGTTCGTCGAAGTAGATGAGTTCCCGACCGTCGGCGAGGTGGGTGACCGTGCGCTTCACTCGTTCTCCAGTTGGGGTGGCTAACCGTTCGGATCGACCACGATGAGTTCACCGACGCGCTCAGCGAGCTGCACCCGTGCCTCGGCGGGAAGCCCGACGTCGGTGATGAGGATGTCCGCCTCGTCGAGCGGGGTGATGGTGGCGATGCCGACCATCTCCCACTTGGTGTGGTCGGCGAGCACGACCAGCCTGCGGGCGGCGGAGACCATCAGGCGGTTGGTGCCGGCCTCCATGAGGTTCGGCGTGGTGAAACCGGTGCGCGGGCTCATGCCGTGCACACCGAGGAACAGCACGTCGACGTTGAGGGAGCCGATCGCCGCCTCGGCGACCGGGCCGGCGAGGGCGTCGGACGGGGTGCGGATACCGCCGGTGAGCACGACCGTCTGGTCGGGCCTGCCGGCGTGGTACAGGGTGTCGGCGACCGGGATCGAGTTCGTGACGATGGTCAGTCCCGGGACATCGACCAGGTGCGCGGCGAGCGCCGCCGTGGTGGTGCCGGCGGACAGCGCCACCGCCGTGTGGGGTTCGATGAGCTTGGCGGCCCGCTCGACGATCGCGGCCTTCTCGTTGCGCTGACGCACCGACTTGGCGTCGAAGCCGGGCTCCTCGGTGGATCCGGGGCCGGCGATGGTGGCACCGCCGTGCACCTTGTCGACCAGGCCGCGGTCGGCCAGTGCCTCGAGGTCGCGGCGGATGGTCATGTCGGATACGCCGAACTGGCGCACCAACTGGCTCACCCGAACGCCACCGTGCCGGCGCACCAGATCCAGAATGGCCGTTTGACGTTGCTGTGCGAGCATCACGCCGTTCCCTTCGCAGGCGCAGCGGCTGGCGCGGCTGCGCGGATGGCAAATCCCATCGCAGATTCCAACGCAGACGTTACGTCGCCAGAGACGGTGTGCACCCCGGTGGCCCGGCCGAAACTGACGGCCGGGTGGACACCCCCTTGAAGGGCGGCAAGGTGCGCTCGCATGCGCTACAGCTTCGAACCTAGCCGACCAGAAGTCAACAAACTCGAACAGAGAACTGTGCGAACGATGTTCAGAAGGGTGTGGTTCCTACCGTGGTCAAACGTTGGGTGGCCCGGGACAACGCCACGTAGAGCGTCCTGAACCCGGTCTTCGCCTCGTCCCTGATCTGCGCCGGCTCGACCACCAGGACCGCGTCGTACTCCATGCCCTTCGAGTCCAGCGCACCCACCGTCTGCAGCCGCTCGTCCAGCCCCGCGACCCACTTGGCGACCTCGTCGCGGCGGGCCGTGGGCGTGATCACCCCGACCGTGCCCTCGACCTGGTCCAGAAGCGTCTGAGCGGCCGCCCGGGTCGCCGCCTCCAGCTCCGGTGCCGTCACGGTCGTCAGTACGGGCTTCTCGTTTGAGGAGCGCACTGCCGTCGGCAGCTCGATGTCCGGCTGCGCCTTGCGGATGACCCGCGCCGCCACCTCGAAGATCTCCGCCGAGTTGCGGTAGTTCGTGGTCAGCGTGAACGCCGACCGGCGCCGGGTGCCGATCGCGCCGTCCATCGCACGCTCCGCCTCCGCCGCGTCGTCCCACGCCGCCTGCGCCGGGTCACCGACGATCGTCCACGTCGCGTTCGGCCCGCGACGGCCGATCATCCGCCACTGCATCGGCGACACGTCCTGCGACTCGTCGACGATGATGTGCGCGTAGTCGCGGTAGTCCGCCGGACGCTCCACCGCCTGCGCCCGCGCCGCCGCCATCCGGTCCGCGTACGTGGTGACCTCCCGGACCCCCTCCGCCACATGGAACGGATCCCGCGCCACCCGCTTGCGCACCGGCGGGTCGCCGAGCAGCTCCTGCAGCTCGTCGAGCAGCGCCACGTCCTCCACCGACGGGTCGTCCGGCCGGATCGACCCGGCGAGGACCGCGATCTCCCGGTTGCTCAGCACCCCGTTCGCCCACCGCGACAACCGGTGACGGTCCGTGAGCCAGCCGAGCACCTCCGCCGGCCGCAGCACCGGCCACCAGCCCCGCATGAAAGTTACGAACTCGGGCCGCTCCGCGATGTCCGGCGCGAACTCCTCCCGCTTCTGCTGCCGGCCCGACGGCAGCAGCTCCACGCTCTGCCGCCACAACGCGTCGAGCACGTGCCCGGCCGCCTTCGCCCGCGCGGCGTTGCGGCGCACCCCCAGGTTCAGCACCGTGCGACGCAGCTCGTCGAGCGCCGGACGCTCCAGGACCAGCAGCTCCCCGCGGTACAACAGCCGAATCCGCTCAGGCGAGTCCGGCACCGGGCCGCGGGCGGCACGGCTCAGCACCCGCTGCATGCGCAGCGAACCCTTGATCGCGGCCACCTCCGGCCGCTCGTGCCGGGTGCCCTGGACCCCCTCGAGCAGCTGCCCCAGCGACCGCAGCGACGCGGTGTCCTCGCCGAGCGACGGCAGCACCCGCGACACGTACCCGACGAACACGTCCGACGGGCCGACGACGAGCACCCCGCCCGACTCGTACCGGTTACGGTCCGCATACAGCAGGTACGCGGCGCGGTGCAGGGCGACCGCCGTCTTGCCGGTGCCGGGCCCGCCACGGACGATCGTCACACCCAGGCTGGGGGAGCGGATCGCGTCGTCCTGCTCCCGCTGGATCGTGGCGACGATGTCCTTCATGCCGGTGCCCGTCGCGCGCGACAGGTTCGCCAGCAGCGCCCCGTCGCCGATCACCGCCATGTCGCTCGGCGCCGCCTCCGGATCCAGCAGGTCGTCCTCGATGCTGACGACCTTCTCGTTGCTGCTGCGGATGCTGCGCCGCCGCACGACCCCCATCCGGTCGGCGGGGGTGGCCCGGTAGAACGGCGCCGCCGCGGGCGCCCGCCAGTCGACCACGAGCGACTCGTACGTCTCGTCGCGCAGCCCCAACCGGCCGATGTAACGCACCTCACCGCCGGGCACGACCGGGTCCGCGGACGCGGCGTCCTTGCCGTCGCCGGACCGGCCGTCGGGGCCGAGGTCCAGGCGGCCGAAGACGAGACCGTCGTGCTCGCTCTCCAGGGCGCGGCGGCGCTTCGCGGCGTGATACACCATCGCGTCGCGCTCCACCAGCGCGCCGAAGTTGCCGACCCTGGCGAGGCTGTAACCCTCGCGCTCGACCTCAGCCGCATTGATCCGCAGCTGGTCGAGGCGGGTGTAGACCCGGTCGAGGTAAGCCTGCTCGGCGGCGATCTCCGACTCGCGAACCGCGTCGTTCAACGCCCCACCCCTATGCACCGGGTTAAAAACAACCCTACGAGCCTACTGCGCCGCCGCTCCCGCGAAGTGGTCGCGGGGGTCTTCCCGGCGCTTCTCCGGGATCCTTGGCGAGGTTCCTCGCGCTTCTACGGGGCCCTTGCCTGGGCTTCTCGCGCTTTTACAGGGTCCTTGGCGGGGCTTCTCGCGCTTTTACGGGGTGGTGGCGGGGGTCTTCTCGGCTTCCTCGCGCATTGCCCGGGCCTCCGCGGCTGCCTTGCGGCGCAGGTACCACGTCGTGGCGAGACCGGCGACGACCGCGACCGCGAGCGCGATCCAGGAGAAGTCCTTCAGCCACTTCTCCGCCACCCGGCCCACCGAGTAGATCGCGAACACCGTGCCGAACGCCCAGGTCAGACCGCCCAGCGCATTGGCGGCGAGAAACTTGCCATACGGCACCCGCAGCGCACCGGCCAGCGGACCGGCGAGGATGCGCAGCAGCGCGATGAACCGGCCGAAGAACACCGCCCACACGCCCCACCGCTGGAACGCCCGCTCGGCCTTCGCCAGGTGCGTGGGCCCGAAATGCTTCGGGAACCGCCGGCCGACCCGCTCGAGCAGGTGCCGCCCGCCCCGCCGGCCGATGAAGTAGCCGATCGAGTCACCGATGATCGCCCCCGCCGACGCCGACCCGGCCACCATCCACGGGTCGATCTTCGTCGTGACGGACAGCAACGACGCCGTGACGAGCGTGATCTCGCCCGGCACCGGGATCCCCATGCTCTCGATCCCGATCACGCCGCCGACCAGCAGGTAGACCCAGATCGGCGACAGCGTCGCCATCCACGTCTCGATGTGATGCACAGTCGCCTCCCCGCGGTCGCCCCGCTGGCTATTGTCGTGCCTTCGTGCTGTGCGTTCGCTGTGGCTCCACCTTTGCCGCGGCCTCCACCTTCTCATACCGTGGCGACCGTGACATGGATGGTGTACGGCGCCAACGGTTACAGTGGGTCACTACTTGCCCGGCTCGCGGCCGCCCGCGGTGAGCGCCCCGTGCTCGCCGGCCGCTCCGCCGCCGTGGCCGGCATCGCGGACCCGCTCGGCCTGCCGCACCGGTCGTTCCCGCTCACCGCACCCGACCTGTCCGGCGTCAGCGCGGTCGTCAACTGCGCCGGCCCGTTCGCCGCCACCGCCCGCCCCATCGTCGAGGCCTGCCTCGCCGCCGGCGTGCACTACCTCGACATCACCGGCGAGCTCGACGTCTTCGACTGGATGCTCGCCCAGTCACCCCGCGCCGCGACCGCCGGCGTGGTCCTTCTGACCGGCGCCGGCTTCGATGTCGTCCCCACCGACTGCCTCGCCGCGATGCTCACCGCCGCCATGCCCGGCGCCGTGCGGCTGGAGCTCGCCTTCGACGCCCCGGGCGGCCTCAGCCGCGGCACCGCCCGCACCAGCCTCGCCGAGGCCGCGTCCGGCGCCCGCCGCCGGGTGGACGGCCGCCTCGTCGAGACCCCGTTCGGCACCCCCTCCCGCACCGTCCCCTTCCCGTCAGGCCCACGCCCCGTCGGCGCCACCCGCTGGGGCGACCTCGTGACCGCCTACCACTCGACCGGCGTGCCCGACATCACCGTGTACATGCGGCTGCCCCGCAACGCCGCGTCGCCGCTCGTGCGGCTGCTCCGGCTCGCCCCGCTGCGCGCGGTCGCCCGAGCCCTGATCCCTGCCGGCGGCCCCTCCGAGACCCGCCGCGCGACAACCGGCTGCGAGGTCTGGGGCGAAGTGACAGACGCCTCCGGCGCCACCCTCACCGCCACCTTGACCGGCCCCAACGCCTACGCCCTGACCGCCGACGCCTCCCTCCGCGCCGTCCAGGCAGTCCTCGCCGGCGGCATCCCCCCAGGCACACACACCCCGGCGACCGCACTGGGCCCGGCCTTCGTACAAACCCTGGACGGCGTGACCGTCACCCCACCCCACTGACCGGCCCTGTGACGGCGGGGGTACTGTGGGTGCCACGCCGACAAGAAATTTTTTCGGCTGTGCTACGGTCGGATGAGCCGGTCGCGCCGCCGGGGTCGGACTCCAGACACTCCTCGGAGCGGACCTCGCGTCAAACGCCGGTCGACGTCTCGGAGCGGACCTCGCGTCAACGCCGGTCGACGTGGACGTGGACGTGGCCTTGCCCGCAGCACCGCTCGCCCCCGCGCACGGGCCCGCGGCACCGCGGGCGTCGCGGGCATCGCGGGCGTCGCACGGACCCGTGCGCATCGCTGTCGCGGTGCACGGGGCTGCGGCGGTGGATGGGTCGGCTGCGGCGGTGCATGGGTCCGCCGTTGCTTGCGACGGCGTACGGGTCGAGTCGCTGCGGCGGTGCACGCGTGCGCGGCACGGGTCGACGTCGCTGCGGCGGTGCACGCGTGCGCGGCAGTTGCTGCCGCGCCATCGATGTGCTTTGCCCGCGCCGTCGTTGTGCGCCGCTGCCGCGCCGTCGATTTGCTTTGTCGGCGCCGTCGTTGTGCCTTGCCTGTGCCGTCGGGCCGCCGTCGCGCTGTCTCGGGGTCGGCCGTCAGGCCGCCGTCGCGCTGATCTCGGGTTCGCCGGCGCCGGTCTCGATGACAGTGGGAAGGGACTGCGGGGGTTCGGTGGCCGCGGGAGTGGATGGTGGAGGGCCGGCGGCCGTCTTCGCGGCGGGTGTGGTCGCGGTCGGCGCGGGGGTGGCCGACTCGGCGGCCGTGGTCGTGCCGCTCGTGACCTTGACGGCCGTCACCGTTGAGGTTGCGGCAGCCGTGACCTCGACGGTCTTGCGCGCCGAGGGTGCGGTGGGCGTGACCTTGACGGGTTTTCGGGCTGTGGGTGCGGTGGGCGTGACCTTGACGGGTTTGCGGGCCGAGGGTGCGGTGGGCGTGGCTGCGGCGGGCTTGCGGGCAGACGGTGCGGCGGGCGTGACCTTGACGGTCTTGGGTGCTGGAGTTGGGGTGGGTGTGACCTTGACGGTCTTGCGGGCAGAAGTTGTGGTCGGCGTGACCTTGACGGTGCTGCGCGCCGGCGTTGCGGTGGGCGTGACCTTGACGGTTGTGTGCGTGGGGTTTGCGGTGGGTGGGAGCTTGACGGGCTTGGGGGGTGGGGTTGCGGTACGCGGGCGGTGGCGGGCCATGCGGATGGTGTTCGCGGCGCGGCGGATCACATCGGCGATGGCGTCGGTGACGGCGTCGGGGCGTTCGATGGGCAGCATGTGGCCGGCGTCGTCGCAGGTGATCAGCTCGGCGTCGGGGAGTTCGCGCGTGATCGTCTCGGCGCAGGCGGGGGGTGTCAGCCGGTCCAGGGTGCCGACCAGGACCGCGACCGGCAGGCCGCGCATCGCGGCCAGGGTCTCCACGCGGTGGTGGAGGTCGACCGAAGGGCGGAAGCCGCCGATCGCGCACAGGGGGGCGTTGCCGACCATCGAGGCGGTCAGGGCCACCCAGGACGTGTCGACGCGGTCGCCGAAGACGAGCCAGCGGACGCCGGGGGACAGCAGGGGCATCAGGCGGCGGTGGGGGCGCCATGCGCCGGAGCGGGCGAGCAGGCCGGCGCCCTGGATCTCGAGGATCCGCATGACGCGGGCGAGGCGTGGGCTCAGGCCGTAGCTGGTGCGGGACGAGCCCTCCGCGGACGTCGAGATGAGGACCACGCCGACGACGCGGGCGGCGAAGGCCTTGGCGTGGCGTTGGGCGTACTCCATGATCGCCATGCCGCCGAGGGAGTGGCCGACGAGGACGACGGGGCCTTCGGGCACCAGCTGGGTCACGACCTCGGCCAGGTCGTCGCCGAGCTGTTCGAGGGTCGCGTCGGTGCCGGAGGTCGCGGAGGAGCGGCCGTGGCCGCGCAGGTCGAAGGCGAGCAGCTGGACGGGCCTCGTCGTGAACGTGGCGAGGCGGGCCGGGAGATCGGCGATCTGCTGCCGCCAGAGGCGGTTGTCGAGCGTCCAGCCGTGCAGGAGGACCACCGTGACGGGGGTCCGTGCCGCACCGTGCGCCGCCGGAGCGGGGTCAGGCATGTGCAGCACGCTGTACAGGCGGGCGCCGTCCGGGAGCCTCACACTGGGGGATGAGACGACGGTACCCATGAACCATTGTTACCCGGAAGTACGTCGAACTACCCCGGCGATCTTCGGGAGCATTTCCGGAGTGATGGAGTGACACGGCCGCCGCCCGGGTCCCGGGCGGCGGCCGTGTGGAAGAGCTGTGCGGAGGAGGCGATCAGGCGGCTTCGAACACGCCCGCGTCGACGAGGCGCTGCTCGGTCGCGTCCCAGCCGTGGCCGGGGTGGGCGGTGTTGAGGGCCTGCAGCTCGACGCGCACCTTGGTCGCGTGGCCGGCGCCGGCCAGCACGCGGATCTCCTCGATGAACGCGTCGGACGAGGTCGCCAGGCGGTTGGTCTTGCCGTTGGTCAGGTTGCGCACGTAGACGTGCTTGCCGCCGTTGAGCGGGATGAGGTACTTGAACTCACCCAGCACGCTCAGGGCGCCGGCTGCGGCCTGGCCTGCGCGGACTGAGGCCCGCGCGGTCTTTGAGGTGTTGCTCGCCACGGCGGGAACTCCTTGTCGAGGCTGTAACTACGGAAGGTCGTGCTGTACTACCCATGGGGCCGCGAACCGCGAAGATCGCAGACTGCTGCCCAGGAAAGACAGCAAAACTGTAACACCCGACGGGTCCGGCCCAAAAAAGTGAGTTACCTGGTGGAGGCTCCACCCGTTGGACATTTCGTAGGACCCGAGTTGCCGATTCTCTGGCGCACCGAGAGCATCATCGTCATCATGAGTCCCACAAGCACATAGCTACAGGGCAGACCGTGCCGGGTTCGAGGTCGTAGGGGAAGACGCACCTCGGTCTCCGGGAGGTTGTACGTGCCCACGCGTGGCGTCATATATGTCCACTCGTCACCGCTCGCCGTGTCGTCACACGTCGAGTGGGCGATCGCACGCGTCCTCGGAGCGCCGGTCAGACTCGAGTGGACGCCGCAGCCTGTCGAGCCGTCGGCTCGCCGGGCGCAGTGCTCTTGGTCCGGCATGTCCGGCACCGGGGGCGAGCTGGCGGCTGCCCTGCGGCAGTGGCCCATGATTCGTTTCGAGGTGACGGAGGAGCCGAGCAACGGCGTCGACGGCGAGCGGTTCATGCACGTGCCGGGGCGCGGGCTGTTCCACGGCTCCACGAGCGCCAACGGCGACATCGTCCTGTCCGAGGACCGCCTCCGCAGCCTGATCGCGACGTCGCGGGGGTACGAGACGCTCGCCCACGCCATGGAGAAGGCCCTCGGCGGCCCGTGGGACGCGGAGCTGGAGCCCTACCGGCACGCGGCCGACGGCGTCCCCATGACCCTGCTCACCCGCGTCGGCTGAGCGAGGCCCGGCGAGCAGAGCGAACACGGCGGGCAGACCGCGGCGAGCTGAGCGACGCTGAGCACGGTACCGGCGAGCCGAGACGGGACCCGGGTGATCTGAAGAACGACCCGGGTCGGGTGAAGATGCAGACAGCGTGAGTTGCATGTGCATGGTTGAGTGGCACGGTGCCGCGTCTGGAATCCATGTCCCGCCTGCTCGTGCCCGTGACGGCCGTCGCCGTCCTCGTGAGCGGGTGCTCCGACGGGAAACCGGGCTCGCCGGCGCCGTCCGCCACGGCGCAGGACTCGGCGGTCAAGCCCGGCGGCGACCCGGCGAAGCAGGCCGCGGACCTGGTGGCCAAGCTGTCCGACGAGGAACTGATCGGGCAGCTGCTGATGCCGTACGCGTACGGCAACAACGCCGACAAGGTGTCGTCCGGCTCGGTGTCGGCCAACAAGGCGTACGCGGGCGCCGCGACCCCGGCGGAGATCGTCAAGAAGTACCACCTCGGCGGGATCATCCTGGTGTCCAGCAGCGCCGACGACCCGACCGCCGGCACCAACAAGACCACCAACGTCGAGTCGCCGGCGCAGGTCGCGAAGCTCACCGCCGGCCTGCAGTCCGCCGCGCTCAGCCTGCCCGCGAAGGTCCCGCTGCTCATCGGCACCGATCAGGAGTACGGCCAGGTCACCCGCATCCGTGAGGGCATGGTGCAGCTGCCCAGCGCCCTCGCCCTCGGCGCGGGCGGTGACCCGGCGCTGACGGAGGCCGCGTGGAAGGCCGCGGGCACCGAGCTCGCCGCCATCGGGATCAACCTCGACTTCGCCCCCGACGCCGACGTGCTCGGCACGCAGCCGGGCGGGGTGATCGGGTCCAGGTCGTTCGGCAGCGACCCGAAGCTCGTCGCCGCCCAGGTGTCCGCCGCGGTCAAGGGCCTGCAGGCGGCGGGTGTCGCCGCGACGGTGAAGCACTTCCCGGGGCACGGCCACACCACCGTCGACAGCCACAGCAGCCTGCCCGTCCTCGGCCAGAGCGCCGGGGCGCTGGAGTCCGGTGACCTGCCGCCGTTCGTGGCCGCGGCGCAGGCCGACGTCGGACTCGTCATGTCGGGACACCTGGACGTCAAGTCGGTGGATCCGGGTGTACCGGCGTCCTTCTCCAGCAAGGTGCTCATCGACCTGCTGCGGACGAAACTCGGCTACACCGGGGTCGTGGTCACCGATGCGCTGAACATGGAGCCCGCTGAGCAGTGGGGGCCGGGCGAGGCCGCGGTACGGGCCGTCCTGGCCGGCAACGACATCCTGCTGATGCCGCCGAAGCTGACCGAGGCGTACAAGGGCCTCCTCGACGCGGTGCGCTCCGGCCGGATCACGAAGCAGCGCCTCACCGAGGCCGCGACCCGCATCCTGACGCTCAAGTTCCGGCTCGCCGCGGTGCCACGACCCGAGGCGTCCGTCGTCGACGGCGACGCCGGCAAGGCGGCGGCCCGGGCGAGCGCCGCCGCGGCCGTCACGGTCCTGCGCGGCCCCTGTACGGGTGCGCTCGTCACCGGACCGGTCCGGGTCACCAGCGCCGGCAGCGAGACGGCCCGCGGCTGGCTGGAGGCGGCGCTGACCGCGGCGGGCGCGACCGTGGTGAAGCAGGGCGGCTCGGAGGTCCGGCTGCTCGGGTACGGCAAGGGCACCTCCGACCTGTCCTCGTCGGCGGCGGTGACGGTGGCGGTGGACACCCCGTACGTGCTGCGCTCGGCGAAGGGGACCCTGGTCGCGACCTACTCCTCGACGCAGGCGTCGATGCTGGCCCTCGCCGACGTCCTGGTCGGCAAGGCGAAGGCCCCGGGCCGCTCACCGGTGCCGGTGCAGGGCCTGCCGGCGAGCGCCTGCAGCTGACGCGAAACCGGCCACTGGCGCCGGTTGACCCGCGCTCGCTCGCGCTCCCCGACATAACCGAAATTTCGGATATGTTCGCGCAGCGGACATATCCGGGGAGAGCCGTCGGTGTGCGTGATGCGGCTCCTGTACGGGCGAAGCCGGAGGACTTCGCACAGCAGACATGTCCGGGAAGCCGTAGTACGCGCGATGCGTCCGAATACGCGAAGCCGGGAGACGAGAAAGGACCGGAGGCCCGTAGGCCCCCGGTCCGATCAGGCGAAACCTCAGGCGCGGGCGAAGACCAGCGCCGCGTTGTGGCCGCCGAAGCCGAACGAGTTGTTCAGCGCCGCCGGGATGTCCAGGTGGCGGGCCTTGTGCGCGGCCACCTCCAGGTCGAGGCCCTCGTCGGGGTCGTCGAGGTTGATGGTCGGCGGGACCACCCCGTGGTAGATCGCGAGGATCGTCGCGATCGACTCGACCGCGCCGGCCGCGCCGAGCAGGTGCCCGGTCATCGACTTGGTGGACGTGAGCAGCGGGTGGTCGCCGAGCGCGCGGTGCAGCGCCTTGATCTCCGCCAGGTCGCCGACGGGCGTCGAGGTGGCGTGCGCGTTGACGTGGACGACGTCGGACTTGGCGATCCCGGCGTCGCGGAGCGCGAAGTCGATGGCGCGGACGGCGCCGTCGCCCTCCGGGTGCGGCTGGACGATGTCGTAGCCGTCGGAGGTGAGCCCCGAGCCGGCGAGCCGGGCGTAGATGCGGGCGCCGCGGGCGCGGGCGTGGTCGGCGCGCTCCAGGACGATGACGCCGGCGCCCTCGCCGAGCACGAACCCGTCGCGCCCCTTGTCCCACGGGCGGGACGCCCGCTCGGGCTCGTCGTTGCGGATCGACATGGCGCGCATCGAGGCGAACCCGGCCATCGGCAGCGGGTGGATCACGGCCTCGGTGCCGCCGGCGACCACGACGTCGGCGCGGCCGAGGCGGATCAGGTCCAGGCCGTGCGCGATTGCCTCGGCGCCGGTGGCGCAGGCGCTGGCGACGCAGTGCACGCCGGCCTGCGCGCCGAGCTCCAGGCCGACCCAGGCGGCCGGGCCGTTGGGCATGAGCATCGGGACGGTGTGCGGCGACACCTTGCGCGGCCCGCTGGCCTCCAGGATGTCGTCCTGGGCGAGCAGGGTCTGCGCGCCGCCGATGCCGGAGCCGACGCTGACGGCGAGCCGCAGCTTGTCGACCTCGGGGGCGCCGGCGTCGGCCCACGCCTCGCGGGCGGCGATGATCGCGGTCATCTCGGACCGGTCCAGGCGGCGGGCCTGCACCCGGTCGATGACCGTGCTGGGCTCCACGGCCAGCTGCGCGGCGATCCGCACGGTCAGCTGCGCGGCCCACTCCTCGGTCAGCGCCGACACGCCCGACTTCCCGGCGAGCATGGCGTCCCAGGTGGATGCGACATCCCCGCCCAGGGGCGTGGTGGCCCCGAGTCCGGTGACGACGACCTCAACACTCACAGCACTACACCTCTCTGGCTGACCCACATGAGGGCTGACCTTCTTGACGCGGTCTCGGGCAGGTCCGGGGTGACCGTCCACGACCCGAGACCGCGGCAACGGCTCTCAGGCCTGCGACTTCACGATGTACGACACGGCGTCACCGACGGTCTTGAGGTTCGGCACCTCGTCATCCGGGATCTTCACGCCGAACTTCTCCTCCGCCGCCACCACGACCTCGACCATCGACAGCGAGTCGACGTCCAGGTCGTCGGTGAACGACTTGTCCTCGGCGACGTCGTCGGGGTTGACCCCGGCGACCTCTTCGAGGATTTCGGCGAGACCGCCGGCGATCTCTTCACGGGTGGACATAGAGCTTTCCTTCCTTGGGTTGACGCAGCACCGACCTGAAGTCGAACGCTGGCGAAACAAAAGCTGGCGTGCCTCAGGGGCAGCGGACGACCTGGCCCGCGTACGTCAGGCCGCCGCCGAAGCCGAACAGCAGCACCGGCGCGCCGGAGGGTACCTCACGCCGTTCGATGGCTTTCGACAGCGCGAGGGGGATGCTCGCCGCCGACGTGTTGCCGGACTCGACGAGGTCCTTGAGGATGATCGCGTTGGGCAGGTCGAGCCGCTTGACGATGCCGTCGATGATCCGGGTGTTGGCCTGGTGCGCGACGAACGCGGCGATGTCCTTGCCCTGCACGCCCGCCCGGTCGAGGGCGGCCTGCGCATACGGGGCGATGGCCGTGGTGGCCCACCGGAAGACCGACTGGCCCTCCTGCTTGATGTAGGGGCGCCAGCCCTCGATCTTCAGCACGTCGCCCTTCTCGGGCGCGGAGCCCCACACGACCGGTCCGACACCCGTCGGCTCGTCGCCGTAGGTGGCGGTGACGACCGCGGCGCCGGCGCCGTCGCCGAAGAGCACGGCGGTCGTGCGGTCGGTCCAGTCGACGACGTCGGAGAGCTTCTCCGCGCCGATGACGAGGGTGTTGCGGCTGGCCCCGGCGCGGATCGCGTGGTCGGCGCTCGCGAGGCCGTAGCAGAAGCCCGAGCAGGCGGTGTTCAGGTCATACGCGGCGGGCGCCAGGATGCCGAGCTTCGCCGCGACCCGGGTCGCCACGTTGGGGCAGCGGTCGACCGAGCTGCAGGTCGCGACGATCACCTGGTCGATGTCGGCGGCGGTGAGCCCGGACGCGGCGAGGGCCTTCCCGGCGGCGGCGGTCGCCATGTCGGCGACGGTCTCCGCACCGGCGACGCGGCGCTCGGCGATGCCGACCCGGTCGCGGATCCACGCGTCGTTGGTCTCGATCACCTTGGACAGGTCGTCGTTGGTGACCACCTGCGACGGCTGGTAGTGCCCGAACGCGAGGATCTTCGACCCGGTCGGCTGGTTCATAGCTGGTCTCCAATGCGAGCGAGCGGCTGGCCGGGCGCGACCGGGTCGTCGAGGGTGACGAGCCATTCGGCGAGCACACCGGCGCCGTGGGTGGTGACGTCGACCGGGCCCTGCGGGGTCTGCACCGTGCCGATGCGCTGCCCGCCGCCGACCTCGGCGCCCTCGGCCAGGTCCTCGGCGGGGGTGAACGTGCCTGCCGCCGTCGCCAGGACCACGTTGCCCTGCGGGTGCGGCTCGAGGACCGGCGCGCTGCCGTGGCGGGTGATCACGTCACGGGCGGCGGTCAGGTCGTCGGGCGTGTGGACGGTGACGATCTCGATGCCCTTGATGGTCCGTTTGACGAGCCCGGCGAGGGTGCCGGCGGGGGCCAGCTCGATCACGGCGGTGACGCCGAGGTCGGCGAGGGCGGTCATGCACAGGTCCCAGCGCACCGGCGCGGTCACCTGCTTGACGAGCCGCTGGAGCATGCTCGGGCCGTGCTCGACGACGGCGCCGTCCCGGTTGGACAGCAGCAGCTTCGCCGGGGCGGCGGTGGGGACGCCGGCCGCGATCGCGGCGAGTGCCTCCTCGGCCGGTGCCATGTAGGGGGTGTGGAACGCGCCGGCGACCTGCAGCGTGATGATCCGCGTGCGGGCGGGCGGCGCGGCGGCGAGCTTCTCCAGGCCGGCGAGGGAACCGGCGGCGACGACCTGGCCGGCGCCGTTGCGGTTGGCCGGGTACAGGCCGGCGGCCTCGATGGCGGCGATGACCTCGTCGGGGTCGCCGCCGAGGACCGCGCTCATGCCGGTCGGCTCCAGCGCGCACGCGGCGGCCATCTCCCGGCCGCGGACGGCGGCGAGGGTGACGGCGGCCTCGGGGCTGAGCACCCCGGCCAGCGACGCGGCGGCGAGCTCGCCGACGCTGTGCCCGGCGACGATCGTGGTGTCGTACATCGGCAGCTGCTCCGCGGCGAGCAGTGCCGCGGCGACGAGCAGGGGCTGGGTCTTCGCGGTGTCCTTGATCTCGTCCGCGTCGGCCTCCGTGCCGAGGTGGACCAGGTCGACGCCCGCGAGGACGGACCACCAGCGCAGGCGGGCCTCGGCGCCGGGCAGCGCGAGCCACGGTGTCAGGAAGCCGGGTTTCTGGGAGCCTTGCCCTGGGGCGAGTACGGCGAGCACGTCTATGACTTTTCCGGATTTCCGTCAATCGCGCGGGTAGCGCGACGCACCAAAGTGAACCAGGTCGTTTGTAGGAACCCTACAAGAGTTTGCGTGGTGTTGCCCCAACAGATCCACGCCGTCACCCATCGCAACGCTCTGTTCACCTGTCCTGCGACGTGCGTCACGTGGCGCTGCGACATGCGTCACGCGACTGCGTCACAGCTGCCGGTGCATCACTGGGACGGCGGACTCGAGGGTGCGGGTGCGAACGGATCCAGTCTGCCGATCGTCAGCGCGATCCGCAGGGCGAACGCGTCACGTGGCACCAGCGGGACGAACCCGGTGACCTCGCCGATGCGGCGCAGCCGGTACCGGACCGTGTTCGGGTGCACGAACAGCCCGCGCGCGGCGCTTTCGAGGACGCCGCCGCCGGCGTAGAACGCGTCCAGGGTCTCCAGCAGCTCGCCGCCGGCCCGCACGAGCGCGCCGTAGATGTCCTGCCGCAGGATCCGCCGTGCCTCCGCGTCGCCGGCGAGGGCCCGCTCCGGCAGCAGGTCCGCGGCGGCGACGGGGCGGGGCGCGGCCGGCCACGCGGGCGCGGCCCGGAACCCCGCCAGGGCGGCCCTGGCCGACTCGGTCGCCTCGTCCAGCGACGGCACCGCCGGCCCCACCACGACCGGGCCTTCGCCGAACCCGACGAGGAGCCGCTCGGTCGCCGCGATCGGGTCGGGTGCGCCGCCGAGGACCACGACGAGGCGGTCGCCGTGCACGCCGCCGAGGATCTCGACCCCGATGCGGCGGGCCGCGCGGTAGACGGTGTGCAGCACCGCGGTCGCCTCCCCGCCGGGGGACCGGCCGACCGCGACCGCGACCGGCGGCGCGTCCGCCCAGCCGAGTGCCGCCGCCCGGCTGGCGAGGACGTCGGAGGAGTCGCCGCGCAGCAGCGCGTCGACGAGCAGCGCCTGCAGCCGCGCGTCCCAGGCGCCGCGGGTCTCCGCCGCCCGCGCGTACACCCGGGCGGCGCCGAACGCGACCTCCCGGCTGTAGTGCAGCACCGCCTCGCGGATCCCGGCCTCCTCACCCTCGGCGGCCAGGAGCGGCAGCTGCTCCTCGACGACCTCGATCGTGACCCGGATCAGCTGGACGGTCTGGCCGAGGTTGATCGAGCGGGCCAGGGCGCGCGGGGCTGCGTCGAAGAACTCGTCGGAGCTGTCGGGCGGCAGCGTCGCGCCCTCCTGCCGGTTGCGCAGCCAGTCGACCAGGGACCGGACGCCGGCCTGCGCGACCAGCATCACCCACGCCCGCTGGTCGGCGGGGAGGTCCCGGAACCATGGCAGCGTCTCGTCCATCCGCGCCACGCTCGCGGTCGCGAGGGCGCCGGCGGCCCGCTCGATCGAGCGCACGCTCGCCTCGAGGCTTCGGCGGGTGTCACGCCCTGCCGGCGACTCCTGGTTCGTCACCCGCACAGCTTTTCATCGTCTGGCCGCCAACCAGAAGCCGCCGTAGATCCCGGCCTCCCGGGAGGTCTGCCGCAGGCCGTCCGGGCCGTCGATGAGGCGCCTGCCCCAGGCGGTCCTGCGGGCCGGGCTGAACGCGTCGACCATGTCCAGGTAGTGGTACTCGGCGCTGTTGCCGCTCCACGCCCAGCCGAGATACCCGAGGTCGTGCTGCTGGCAGTACGCCATGATCGCGTCCTCGTCCGGGTCGCCGTACTGGTGCATCGAGGAGAACTCCCCGACGACGATCGGCAGCCGCTGCCGCACGAACGTGTCGAGGTAGCCGGAGACCTTGTCCGGGGTGTTGAACGGCCCGTACATGTGCACGTCGAAGATGGTGTTGTGCTCCGGGTCGGCGGCGAACACCTCCGCCGCGTGGTCGTACATGACGTGGAACGAGTCGTTGCCCCAGTTCGGCGCGTCGACCATGATCGCGTGCAGCAGGCCGGCGCCGCGCAGCCGCTCGATCGCCCGTTTCGTGTCGCCGATCCAGTCCATGTTCACCGCGTGGCCGGAGGGCTCGTTGGCGACGTTGATGATGACGTACGACTCCTGCCGCAGCAGCACCTTGCGCAGCGTCAGCCAGTAGTCGACGGCCTGGGCGATGGTCGCCGCGCCGGGCTCCGTGCCGTACCCCATCGTGTCGTGCACGTCGAGCACGCAGATCAGCCGGTTCGCCCGGCACTGCCCGATGATCCCGGCGACCTCGGCGGGGGTGGTCGCGGGGAACCCGGTGCCGCTGGACAGCGCGACCCGCACCGAGTTGGCCCCGGCCGCCTTGATGTCGGCGAACACCGACTTCGGCCCCTTGCCGAAGTAGTACCCGTGGTTCACCCCGCGCAGCACGAGCCGTTCGCCGTTCGCCTCGACGAGATGCCCACGTTCGGCCTTGATGCCGCTGGCGCCGTAGGCGGGCTCCACCGAGACGTATGCGGCCCCGAGCAACGACAGCAGCAGGGCGAGGAACGCCGCTCTGATCAGCACGGCCGGGCGCTACCCGCCGATCTGCGCACGAAACGGGGGATCGACCGAGGTCCTTGTCGGCGGGTAACCTGGAGATCACGTAGCGTGGTCAAGATCGTGCGAGAGGCGGGCCGTGGAGTCCAAGCCGGCTGAGCTGGCCACCGAGATCGCCTTGGAGCAGCAGCACTTCGACCTCGCCCGCAAGCACCGCGAACGCGCCCGGGCGGAGCTCGGCGAGGTCCCCGACGCGGCCGCCAACGCGGGCGCCGGCCGCCGGCTCGCGGTCTTCCGCCGCAGCCGAAAGGAGGCCATCGCCCCACCGGAGGAGCAGGTCGCGTTCGGCCGGATCGACTGCCTGCCCGCCGACCCGCCCGGCCGCTCAGGCGTCGACGACACGTTCTACATCGGCCGCGAGACCGTCTTCGACGACCAGCGGCAGGTGCTCGTCGTCAACTGGCAGACCCCGATCGGCGCCCTGTACTACGAGTCGACCCACGAGGACCCGCGCGGGCTGCGCCGCAAGCGCACGTTCCACTGCGACGGCAACCGGATCCGCGACTTCGACGACGTCGTCTTCGCCCAGCTCGCGACGGCCGTCGCCGCCCTCGCGGAGGCGGGCCCCGACGACGCGCTGCTGGCCGAGCTCGACCGGGGCCGCACCGGCACGATGACCGACATCGTCGCCACCATCCAGGGCGCCCAGTCGCGGCTGATCCGCTCACCCCTGGACCAGCTGCTCGTCATCGAGGGTGGCCCGGGCACCGGCAAGACCGCCGTCGCGCTGCACCGCGTGTCGTGGCTGCTGTACAACCACCGCGACCGCCTGCGCCCCCAGGACGTGCTCGTCGTCGGCCCGCACCCCGCCTTCACCCGCTACATCCGCACCGTCCTGCCGAGCCTCGGCGACGCCGACGTGGTGCAGCTCGACATCGACCAGCTGGCGCCGCCCGTACAACGTGGACGCCCGGAGCCCGCGCAGACCCGGCGGATCAAGGGTGAGGCGAGGATGGCCCGGCTGCTCGCGCGGGCCCTGGAGAACCGGGTCGGCACCCCCGAGCCCGCGGAGCGGATGCTTTTCGACGGCACGTTCCTCACCCTCTCCGGCGTCGAGGTCGCCGCCGCCGTCGCGTCCGCACGGCAGGCCGGGGGCCCGTACGCGCAACGCCGACAGCGGCTCAGGGCGCAGCTCGCCGACCTCGTCCGCGCCCGCGGCGGCCCCACCGACCCGGAGCGCCTCGGCCCGGTCGAGAACCTCCTCGAACGCCTCTGGCCCCTGCAGAGCGCCGCCGCGTTCCTGCGCGCCCTCCTCGGCTCCCGGGCCAGGCTCGCGGGCGCCGCCGGCGACGAGTTCACCGCCGACGAGGTGGCGCTGCTGCACCGCCGCGGCGCCGACAAGCTCTCCGAACAGATCTGGAGCAACGCCGACCTGCCGCTGCTCGACGAGCTGGAGGATCTCCTCAACGGCGTGCAGCGGCGGTACCGCCACGTCGTCGTCGACGAGGCGCAGGACCTCTCCCCGATGCAGCTGCGCGCCGTCGCCCGCCGCTGCCCGACCGGCTCCCTCACCGTCGTCGGCGACCTCGCCCAGTCCACCGGCGCCTGGGCCCGCGACCACTGGGAGGAGGTCACCGAACACCTGCCCGCGGTGCTGCCCCAGGTCGTCGTCGGGCTGCGGTACGGCTACCGGGTCCCGCGCCAGGTCTACGAGCTCGCCGCCGAGCTGCTACCGGTCGCCGCCCCCGACGTCGAGCCGACCCGCGCCGTCCGCGAAGGCCCCGCCGACCCCGGCATCCACGTCGTCGAGCCCGCCGAACGCGCGGGCCGCGCCGCCCTCGTCGCCAAGGACCACGCCCTCGGCGGCCGCTTCGTCGGCATCGTCTGCCCCGCCGCCTGCCGGTCCGAGCTCGAGTTCGCCCTGCACGCCAACGACCTGCAGTGGGGCCGCGCCGACCAGGGCGAGCTGGACCACCCGATCAACCTCGTCAGCCCCCAGGAGGCCAAGGGCCTCGAGTTCGACGCCGTCATCGTCGTCGAACCGGAGGAGATCGTCGCCGAGGACGACCGCGGCCACCGGCTGCTGTTCGTCGCCCTCACCCGCACGATCCGCTACCTCGACATCGTCTGCTCCGGCGACCCCCTCCCCGTCGAACCCGGCCCCGACGTCACCGCCCGCATCCCCCGCCAGCGCGCCGTCATCGAACCCGACCCCGACCCGACCCTCGAATTGACCCAGCTGGACCGCCTAGCCGAGGACCTGGCCACCCTCATCGCCGGCAACATCCCCACGTCCATGTGGGACGAGGTCCTCCACCGCACCGCCGCCCTCCTCGACACCCGCGCCGACCGCCCCCACCCCACCGGCCGCCACCGCCGCGACTGACCGACTCACCCGGTCGGAGGCGGCCGGCCCGATGCTGATGGTCAGCGGCCGCCCAGGCGGTCGATGGCCGAGGCGTCCAGGCGCCGGCCGACGACGGAGTCCACGATTCTCGTGGTGATGTCGGACTTCGTCGACTTGCCGGGGAGGGCGACGCCGAGGACCTTGGCCAGTTCGCGGAGCTGGGCCACCGTGAGGCGTTCGTCGTTGAGGTACTGCACGGCCGCGGCGCGGGTGCCGATCTCCGACAGCATGGTCTCGATCTCGGCGACGGGGCGGGACAGGGGCCTCGACGCGGTGGCGGGAGCGCCGGCCTTCGACACCAGGGTGAGCTTCGCCGCGCCGGAGGCGAGGTCCGCCAGCTGCGCGGCCGGCAGGGACTTCACGAACGCCGCGACCTTGAGCAGGACGTCGTGGGCGAGGTCGGCGGGGTCGGTCATCGCGGAAGGCTCCTCAGATCCGGGTGCGCGCCAGGAACTCGCTCGTCAGCTGCTGGAACTCGTATCGTAGGGTCTCGATCGAGGCGGTGCCGGGCGGGGCGAGCACGACGGGGAGGCTGCGCTCGCCGGCGTCGGTGACGGCCGTCTTGTTGTCGCGGATGGTCTGGCGGAACACGGGGATCTCGATGCGGGAGGTCTCGTTGACCGAGGTGCGCTGCGAGATGAGCGGGCCCGCGCCGGTGTACTGGACCATCGTGTAGACGACGCCGATGATCTCCGGGTTGATCGGGTGGGGCGCGGCGGCGTTGTACTCCTCGACCAGCCGGGACATGCGGGCCCGCAGGTAGTCGATGCCGCGGGTCGACAGGTAGTCGGGACGGGCCGGGACCACGACGTGGTCGCTGGCGACCATGGCGGTGCGGGTGACCATGTTGAAGTTGGGTGCGCAGTCGATGAGGATCGAGTCGTACCCGTCGAAGGCGTGGTCGGTGAGGGCGTCGGCGAGCAGCCGGTGCACCGGCAGGTAACGGGGGCTGCCGGCCCGCAGGCGGGCACCGCCGAGCGCCGCGGCCAGGTCGAGGTCGACCTCGATGAGCCCGAGGTCACCGGCGAGCAGGTCCAGCCGGCCACCCAGGGGCTGCACCACGGCGTTGATCTCGCGCGGGCTCACCACGTACTTGTGCAGCGGCTCGGCGGCGCGGGTGGCCAGGTAACCGGCGAACCACGGCAGGATCGTGGGCCGCGACTCGAACTCGGCGGGCCGGTAGAAGGAGAACGTGAGGCTCGCCTGCGGATCGAGGTCGATGAGCAGCACCGTGCGCCCGCGGGCGGCGAGCTCGGCGCCGATGTTGGCCGTCAGTGTGGTCTTGCCGACCCCGCCCTTGTAGTTGATGACAGAGACCACGCTCATCCCCGCAGCATGCCATCGGCGGACTCCGTTGTCGTCCCCCGCCCGTGGCAGTTAGGCTATCTTTCCTATCGAAAAGATAGGTAGGAGACTGTGATGGCGTTGCCGGACTTCCTGGTCGCCGGGGTGCCGAAGGCGGGCACCTCGGCGTTGCACGCGGCACTCGTACGACACCCGCAGCTCTTCCTCCCAGAGGTCAAGGAGCCCAAGTTCTTCCTGTCCGACGGCCCGCCGCCCACGACCGGCGGGCCCGGCGACCGGCAGACCTACCAGGAGCACGTGTGGCGCCGGGCGGACTACGAGGCGCTGTTCGACCCCGCACCGGCAGGGGCGCTGCGGGGCGAGGCGACGCCGTTCTACCTGTACGACCTGGCGGCGCACGAACGCATCGCGAAGCTCGTCCCGGACGCGAAGCTCGTCCTGGTGCTCCGCGACCCGGTCGACCGCGCCCACTCCAACTGGTCCCACCTGTGGGGCGCCGGCCTGGAGTCCGAGGCGGACTTCCTGCGGGCGGTCGAGCTGGAGGAGACCAGGAAGGCGGCCGGCTGGGCGGACTTCTGGCACTACACGGCCCTCGGCCGGTACGGCAGCCAGCTGCGCCACCTGCTGCGCTTCTTCCCTCGTGAGCGGCTCCTGCTGCTGCGCTACAAGGACCTCCGCGACGACCCCGCGGCCACCGTCGACCGGGTCTGCGCGTTCCTGGGCGTCAGCACCGGGCACGTGGCGCAGATCCCGCCGGAGAACGTGCGCCGGTACGTCGCCGACACGCGGGTCAACGCCGGCCTGCGCCTCCTGCTGCGCACCGGTGGGAGGATCGGGCATCGGTTCCCCGTGCCGGTGCGCCGGGCGTTCAGCACACCGCTGCTCGCGCTCCTGCACCGCCAGCACGGCCGGCGGCCGAAGGTCACCGCCGAGCAGCGTGCCGCGCTGCTGCCCCGGTTCGTCGAGGAGATCGAGCTGCTGCAGGAGGTCTCCGGCGAGTCGTACGCCGACTGGCTGAGCCTCGAGCACGCCAGCAACTACCGCTAGGAGCCTTCGTTGCCCGCACTGCCCCGCCTGACAGGTTCCGACGTCGTCGTCGCCCCACCCGCCGGCGGGCCCGGCAACTGGGCCGGCGGCCCGAGCGCGATCATGTTCGATTCGTCGGTGTTCCTGGCGTACCGGTTGCGCCGCCCGATCGGCTCGGGCCGCGGGTACGCGAACGTCGTGGCCCGCTCGTCGGACGGCGTGCACTTCACCACGGTCGCCGAGGTCACCAGGGAACGCTTCGGCGGCGCCTCCTTGGAGCGCCCCGCCCTGGTCGTCACCCCCGAGGGCCGCTGGCGCCTGTACGTCAGCGTCGCCACCCCCGGCACCAAGCACTGGCGGGTCGACCTCCTGGAGGCCGACGAGCCGGGGAAGCTCGGCGACGCCCCCGCCCTGACCGTCCTGCCCGGCTCCGCCGAGATCGGCGTCAAGGACCCCGTCCTGCACTTCGACGGCCTCCGCTGGCACCTCTGGGCCTCCGTCCACCCCCTGGAAACCCCCGAACACGCCGACCGCATGTCCACCTGGTACGCCACCAGCCCCGACGGCGTCGACTGGGCCTGGCAGGGCGTCGCCCTCGCCCCGCGGCCCGGCCACTGGGACGCCCGCGGTGTCCGCCTCTCCGCCGTCTCGGTCCACGAGGGGACGCTGACCGCCACGTACGACGGCCGCGCCACCGCCGAGGAGAACTGGGAGGAGCGCACCGGCACCGCCACCGGCGCCCTGGGCCCGGACGGCCTCTTCGGCCCGCTGACCGCCGCGCCCGCCGCCCCCTGCGGCTCTCCCCACCCGCCGCACGGCCTGCGCTACCTGACCACCGTCCCGGGCCGCCTGTACTACGAGGTCACCCGCCCCGACGGCGCCCACGAGCTGCGCACCGAGCCCGTCCTCAGCTGACGCCGCCGGCACCTGCCCGCCCCCGGGCCCGGCCGAGCACCTCCTCGGCGGTGAGCGGGCTCTTCGGGTGGTGGCTGAGGCAGAGCGGCGTCCGGACCTTCTGGGGCGCCTCGCCCTCGGCTGCGACGTAGAACTCACCGGAGCGCAGCCGGGAGATGTCAGGGACGTCGCCACCCTTCGCCTTCGCCATCTCCCGCGCGGCGTCGATCTGGATCGGGGCGTTCAGCAGACCGTAGAACTGGGTGGCGGCGTTGCCCGGGATGCGATTGTGCAGCCCCTTCGGCGACTGGGTGGCGAACACCAGCCCGAGGCCGTACTTGCGGGCCTGTGAGGCCAGCGCGAGCGTGCTCTGCGTGCACGCCGTCATGGTCCCCGACGGTGCGAGGGTCTGTGCCTCGTCCATCACGAAGAGGCCGAGCAGCGGCCGGTCGCCGGCAGGGTGCTTCTTGATGTACGCGAACAGCGCCATCTGGAGCTGGTTGACGAAGCTCTGGCGCATGTCGTCGGCGGGCAGCCCGACGAGACTGATCACCGAGATCCGCGCCCGCCTGCCGTCCGACGGTTGCAGCAGGACCGCCGGGTCCAGCGGTGTACTGTCGCCGCCGAACATCGGGTCATTGTCGATGGACGCGGTCAATGTCTGGGCCAGCCCGCCGGCGATCTTGTCCGCGCCGTCGAGCTCGCTGACACCGTCGGGCAGATCCATGAGCGTGTCGATCAGGCCGCGCAGGGTGCCGCCACCGCGGCGGCCGTAGTGGTCGACGGCACGCCGTAGGACGGCGAGGCCGAGGTGCGCCTTGGCCGCCCGGCTGTCCAGGCGCGCCCGCGGGATCAGTGCGGCGACCGCGGAGTCCACGGCCTCGTTGAACTCGTCCGGGTCGTCGAGCACGCTCCTGAAGTCCGGCAGCGGCTGGAAGCTCAACGGCCGTCCGGTCTCCCGGCGGGGGGTCCACACCAGGACCTCGGTGCCGGCGATGTAAGCCGCGGCCTTGTCCGCGTCACCGGCCCCCCACGCCTCGGGCTGCACCGGCCAGGGATCGCCGAGCCGGGCCAGGTCGTTGTTCGGGTCCAGCACGATGGCGGAGACACCCTGCAACGCGCACTCCTCGACGAGGCGCCGGATCAGGACCGTCTTGCCCGACCCGGAGCCGGCGAAGATCGCGACGTGCTTACGCAACGACTCCACGGCCAGCCGAACCGGCGCGCCGGTGGAGAAGTCGTGGCCGACGGTCAGCATCGGCGCCGCGGACGGCGCGTCGCCGCCGGCCTGCCGGGGAACGGCCGGCGGCTCGCCGCCGAGGGTCCTCGCGTCGGGCTGCGCGGGCGTTTCCAGGTCCGCCATCGCCTGCCGGAAGACCTGCACCTCGCTGGCCGGTCGCCGGGCCATCAACCACGCCGGAAGGTCGGCATGGGACTCGTCGAGCAGGACCTTGAGTGCGGCGAGCGTGCGCAGGTCGGGCTCGCCGAAGGCGAGCGTCGCCGTGTTCCTGCCCTTGAGCTCCTTGATGACGGCGAGTGTCTTGGCGCCGGACCAGGCGCCGTTGCGCAGGAAGAACAGCCGGCGCTTGGCCACTCTGCTGTCGACGCCCGCCGCGGTGACCGCCCGGTTGATACGGTGCAGCGCGGCGACACCGTGATGCCGGGCGCTGATCGCCCGGAAGGACCAGTGCGCCTGGTCCTCGTTGTCCTCGTCGAGCGTGCGGCGCAGCCGCGCGTGGAGGATCGGCTTCGCGCCGGGTGGGCCGTCCTGGCTCAGGGTCTCCTCGGCCATCCCCTGCTCGATGATCCACGCCGTCAGCCCGGCGGACAGCAGGCCAGGAACGATCGCATCCTCACGGTCGGGGTCGAGCGGTGTCGCGACGTCGGCCTCATCCCGGAGCTCGGCGAATCGCGCGTCGAACCGCTCGCGCGCCTCATCCGCGAGTCTCGGCGGTGCCAGCGGCGGCGCGGGGCTCGGTCCGGTACTCGGCGCCTCGCCGAGCCGCTCGAGCTCGCGGACCTCGTCGTGCAGCAGGCAGCTCCGGACGTGCTCGTCGATCTCGATGAGCAACTGCCGCGGCGTGTGCTTGGCCGCCGTCTCGAACGCCTCGGGACGCACCGGCCAGGTCGGATACGGCGGCGTGAACCCGATCTGACCGTAGCTGTGGGCGAACCGCTTCTCGATGATGCTCCGGGCCACGGCCGGCTGCTGGATCGTCAGCATCTCGGCGGGCTCGCGGAACCGGTCGCGCACGGTGTCGGTCGTCCGGCTCTTGATGAGCATCCATGACGGAGGGATGCATGCCACCAGGGTCAGGGTCCGGCGGGTGATCTCGCGGAGCGCCATCAGGCCGTGCGCGAGCTGTTCCAGCACCAGGAGCTGAGCCCAGTCGCCGGTGTCCGCCGGTTCGAACGGCTGGCCGTCCTGCGACGTGATCGACGACTGCGAGATCAGCGTGTCGATCTGGTCGACGGCCATCACCGTCGGACCGGTCAGCGCCAGCAGCCGGGACAGGTCACGCACGATCATCTGTGCGGGGCGGGGACGGCGTCGCATACGCCAGCGCGCGCGCTCCTCGTGGTCGGCGTCCGGCTCCGAACTGAAGTAGTTCTCCGCGAGGTCGCGGTGCGCGACGTCGTCGGAAGCGGACAGGGCGAGCGCACGGAGGGTGTCGTCGCACTCGCGTGCGACCTCCCGGTGGTGCTCGGCCAGGCCGAGGAGGAACGCGTCCAGCGCGGCCGGGGTCAGCTCGGTCTCGCCCATGACGGCTCGGCGCGCCGTCCGGGGGGCGCCGACCACCGACGCGAGCCGCCGCAGGAACAGCCGCAGCTGGGTGTCGCTGTCCGGGACCGTACGGAAGAGGCCGTTGAGCATCGAGTCCAGGACGCTCGCCCAGAACCCCTCGGCATCCAGCACGCTGACCAGGAAGAAGTAGCCGCCCTGGTCCTGGATCTGCTGCCGGACCCAGCCCAGCAGGTGGGTCTTGCCCGAGCCACGGCGGCCTTTCAGCACCAGGCCCAAGGGGCTGCCGTCGGCGCTCGCGTGCGCGTCCGTCAGCCCCGCCAGGACGTCGTTGATGACGCCCTGGTGCAGCCCCTCGACGTGGAACAGTGACGGGCGCCAGACGTCGTCGGGCACGGGCGCCCAGTCGAACCTGAGCGCCGCCAGTGCCTTGCGTTGATCTTCGTTCATCGCGTTCCGATGGCCATGAGGTGCGTGTCCTGCCCCCCGACGCGCACGGCGTTGCGGCGGTCCTCGGCGGACAGTGTCTTCTGGTTGGACTCCGGCATCATCTCGACGTCCTCGGCCCGGCTCAGCAGGGTGAAGGCCTCGTCCAACGTCGCCACGGGCACGTCGCTGAGCTTTGCCCGTACATCGGTGTGCTTCACCCACGCGCCCGGGTGCGGCGTCAGCGCGGAGTAGGCGTCACGGATCCGCAGGTCGACGTCGTCGTGCGACGGCTCGGCCGTGCGGGCGAACATCTCGCTGAACCGGTGGTACACACCGCGCCCCAGCACCCGCTCCCGGAGGTTGACGTGCAACGCGCTCAACGCCGCGCCCAGCGTCCGGGCTCGCGGACTGTCGAAGTTGAGCGGCTGGTGCATCCGGTCCCAGCCCTTGTCTACAAGCTCATGGACATAGGACCGGCCCACCTTCTCGCTCCTGATGAAGCCAGCCTGGTTGAGCTTGTCCCGGCTCGGTTTCTTGAGTTCGACCTGGTAGAGGTCCTTCAGCTCGGGTCCGGAAATCTTCCGGTCCTCCGCCATCAATACGATGAGCAGCGCGCTCTCCGAGGGGGTGAGGTCGTCAGCCACCCTGCTGTCCTTTCGCCAAGTCGTGCCTTCGGGTCCGAATGAGGTGTTCGATCTGCGCCGCCACCGCCTGCACGTCGTGCCGCACCCGCGCGTTGGTGAACCTGAGCACGGCATAACCGTCCAGCTGGAGCTGGACGTCGCGGACCGGTCGGCGTCGTACTGCGCGGGCCGGCAGTGCTCCGGCCCGTCCAACTCCACCACCACGCGCTCAGCCGCCCACAGCAGATCCGGGCGGATCGCGCCGCGTACCGGCGACGGCTGGTAGGTCGCGTTCCAGGCCCGGCCATACGCCCACCGCTCGTGCTGCTGCCGCAACACGGACTCGAGGGCGGCCTCGACCGTGCTCCTGGGATGCGGCCTTCCGACGGCCGCCGCGACCCCGTTCTCCGCCGGTGGTGGTGGCGTGAGGTGGACGGTGCAGCAGCGTTCGGGGCCGGGTGGCCTGGCCCCGGTGAGCCAGACGCCCAGCCGTCCGTGATCGGCGAGCCACTCCGCGCCCGCGACAGCGACGCGACCGACCGGCATGGACAACACCAACCGATCGCGCTGAAAGCCCGTCGCGACGACACGGGCAAGCCCTGCGACCCGTGTCCCCGGCCGCAACCGCACCCGCGGTGACGGCCGGCCGGTCAACGCACGCTCCGCGAGATCGGCCAGGAAGGCGCTCGGAAGCCCTGCGGCGCGGGCCCGCTCGATCGCGATCGCCCGGATCGCGGCCACAGCGGCCCCCTGCGGACCGTCGAGCTGCTCGGCCTCGGGCAGCCATCCGTGCAGGAGCTGCCGCGCCACCACATCGAGGGCGTCGATCACCTCGGACACGAACACCGCGACGCTTCCGGCGGCCGCCTTCGCGGACGTCACCACGACCGCCGCCGGGAGGTCGTCGAAGCGGGCCGTCGCCGCGACAATGTCAGCGGCGGGGACGCCGCCGAGGTGCACGACGCGGTCGACCGGAATCCCCGCCAGCTGCTTGTGCCAGGCCATCTCGCCGCGCGGCATCGTGATCGCGTCCATCGTCACGCCTCCCCGGGCACACAGGGGGCGCCGTCCGCTTCGAGGCCGTGCGTGCGGAGACGGTCGACGAACGAACGGTCGACGTTCTCGTCGGCGTTGAGCAGCGCGACGAGCCGCTCGGCGGCCTGAAGTGTGCCGGCGTCGACCTCGCGCCGCAGCTCGGCCTCGTTGCGAAGGTCGAACAGCAGAGTGGTCAGCTGCCGGGCCGCCGCATCGTCGCCGCCGATGATCCCGCGTCGCAGGTGAGCGATCTGCGCTTGCACCGCGGCGCCGTCCGCCGCAGTGGTCGAGTCGCGGAGCTTCATCAGCTGCCGCGCGGCGGCCTGATCTCCTCTTTCGGCCCGCTGTTGCAGCAGGTCTCTGCGGCCGTGCGAGGCCAGCAGCTCGGCGAGGGCGTCGGCGGCCGGCTGCTTGCCCGAGTCGGCTCGCGACCGCAGCTCGTCGACGGCGCCACGGTCGGCCAGCAACGCCGCGAGGTCCTCCTCGGCCAGGAGGCTGCCGGCATCCGCCCTGGCTCGCAGCGCATCGGCCACGCCTCCGTCGGCGCACAGCTCGGCGAGCCGCCGGCCAGCCTCGGCATCGCCGGCCTCCGCGGCGGTGCGCAGTTCGCCGACCCGCCGGGCCAGCGTGGCGATGTGGGCATGGCGGGCCGCCGCGACGCGGTCGTCCGGCGTCGCGTCCAGGTGCTGGCGCAGCAGGTCGAGCGCCTCCTGAACACGCCCGCTGCGCAACAGCACCCCGGCGAGCTCGACGACGCCCTCTCCGTGGAGCTCCAGAAGCCGCCGCAGCGCCTGCTCCTCGTGGCGGTAGCGCATGCGGGCGGTGGCCGCGAAGGCGAGGCGACGCAGGTCTTCCGCGTCTTCGACACCGGTGACGAGCGCCTCCCACGCACCGGCCGGAGGGCACTGCGCACGCCGGATGTGCTGCGCCACGTAGTCCGCGACGACATAGCCGGTCAGCCGGCCTGTCCGGCCATCGTCCCTTGTCGCCAGCGCCGCCACCGCACCGTGCACCTCCTGCTGGCTGAACGCCAGAGCGTCGGCGAGCCACCGCGGCGGCCGGTTGACGCGCTGCGACGAGGTCAGGTAGCCGCCGATCGCCGACTCGAACGTGGCCTCGGTGATCGGCGACAGCACCCCCAGCCGCCGCGCGTCGGCGGCGAAGCTGATGACCGCCTTGGCGTAGGGGTCCGGCGCGTGCTCCCAGCGCCGCAGCAGGTCGGGCCCGGCCGCGAGCACCTGCGTGAGCCCGGCATCCTGGACGGCGAGCGCCAGCCGGATCCGGGGGTCGGTCCTGGCGGCCTGGACGGCCGCGGCGCGTTCCTCGCCGGACAGCTCCGCGGACACGCTCACGACCTCTGCGAGATCGAGGAGCCTGCGGTCGTTCTGGAGGTCTGCCGGGACGCCGGACCCACCCGGCGACCTCCGCATCAGGTAGTCGTCGGACCACAGCGTCGCGACCACCAGCGCGGGGAATTGGAGCAGCCGTATGACGTGTTCCTTGGTAAGCCGCGGATCGGCACCGAGAAAGCGCTGCATCTCGTCGAGCCAGACAATGATCCGCTGCCGCGTGCCGTGCAGGAGATCGATGATCTCGGCGGTTCCGGAGGGCTGCACAATCGGCCAATTCGGAGCGACGACCCGCACCGCCTCATACAGCGATCTCGTCTTGCCCGACGATGACCGGCCGACCAGCAGCACAAAACGGCCTCGATCGATCTGTTCCGAAAGATGGCTGCGGAGATGATCGTCGAAGTCGCGCTGCACGTACACCGGCAGCTCCCCGCTGCTGTCGCCGGCCGTGATCGCCGCATGCACTCCGAGCTGCCGCGGCGACACCTCGTCGAAGCGCGGCAGGGATGTGGCCGACAGCGTCTCGACGAGCCGCTGCCACGCCGACAGCCAGGCAGTTCGCTCCGCCGGCCGCACGTCGAAGACCTCGAGCAGGCACTCCAGCGACTCCTTCGCCGGTCGCCGCATCCCCTTCATGATCGGATTCACCGTCGCTGGCGGGAGGCTCCGTTGCAGGCTCAGCGCCTCTGCCCGCTTCTGGATCTGGATGAATGACAGCCCACGGTCGAGCTTCAACCGGCTGAGCAGCCGCCCGAAATCCGCCCAATCCCTGGCGGTCGAAAGATCGGCGGCACTGACGATCGTCAGATCGCTCAACCCCCTTGAGACCACCTCGATCACGTTCGACTCGCGGCGCCGAACGTTCCGGAACAGCCTACGAACCGTCGATCCGGAAAGCCATACCCAGCGCCGGCGGCACGGTCGGCCGAATGGCCTATTCGAGGTCATCCGGAATTGTTCCGGAGTCTGGACCGATTGACGTCGGTCCAGCTCAATATGCCTAACCGCGAACAAGGACAAGATCCGCGATCAACCAGGGGGTTCCCATGCACTACCGGCCTACGGCCGTCGGGGCGCTCGTCGCGCTCTGCAGGAGACGCCGACCGCCACGCCACGCGGCGCCGGCGCGCGTCACGATCGTCACGGGCATGCTGTGGCTCTTCCCCGCGGTCATCCGCGGGCTCGGCGCGCGCCACGACCACCGGAGGGCGGCGACCGCCGGCGACGAACGGCACGACATCCAGGACCTCGTGCGCGGGATCTTCCGCGCCGTTCGATGAGACGAGGCCGTCCGTGACGTCCTGATGACCGCCGGGGTCGTGGCACCGCCTCGACCCCGGTGTCGGTCGCGGCCGGACCTGAGGACCTGAGGGCCGGTCGTGCCCGCCTGCGCCGCTGTCCGTCAGATGGGGGAGGACCGCGACAGGCGACCGACCGGAGGATGCCGATGGGCACCGTGTGCGTCACGCCGCGGCCGCCCGGCCCGCCGCCGTCGTCGGCATGACCGGAATCCTCCGGAGGGCCCTCAATGGCAGGCGTATGCATCAGTCATCGCGTGGCGCCGCTCGTCGTCGGGCGGCCCGGCCGCGAGCTCGGCGCCGGCCAGGTGTTCCGGAGCGGCGGGTCACCGCGGGCGGGATCGCCTGACGTCCGTAGGCGGCCGGCATCCGCAGGCCGTTCTGGCCGCCGTCACCTGAAGGTTGGAGACCGGTGATGTACCCGATGCCTCGACAGGACCCTCGACAGGGCCACCCGGCGCAGCCCCGCTCGCTGATCCTGAGCGAGCAGCCGGTCGCCAGGGTGCAGCTGCTCGCCAGGCCGATCCTCAGGGCCGGCGTGACCGCGGTGTACTCGACCCAGGAAGGCAAGCTGGAGGACCTCGGCCGGCTGCTGACCTTCGGCGAGGCGATGTCCGGCCGGTACAAGACCATGTACGAGGTCGACATCTCCCACCACGAGTGCACCGTCTCCACCGGGCGGGACCCGCTGCCGGCGAAGAGCGACAGCTCCTTCTTCGCGGCGAAGGTCGACATCGGCTGGCAGGTCACCGACCCGGTCAAGGTCGTGCGCGAGGGGGTCCGCGACGGCGAGCAGGTCGTCGTCCGGCGCGTCATGGACGCCATGCGCAAGGTCGGCAGGAAGTACGAGATCACCGACTGCGACCAGGTCGAACAGGAGATCAACGAACTCTACGACCCGCCGGTCCGCATCTTCGGCTACGGCCTGACGATCGACCACGTCTCCGCGCACGTCACGCGCGACGACGCCGCCCGCGGGCACGCCCTCGACGCCGCGCCCCTCCAGCCGGAGCAGGAGCTGGAGCGCGAGCGCATGCGCGCGGTGGCTGCCGGGGTGCGGGGGGAGTTCGGGTCGCTCGCCGCCCACCTGCGGCACCACCCCGACCAGACTCTCCAGGTGCTGCGGCTGATGCACGCCCGGCAGCAGGAGCTCGAGCAGCGGCAGGACGCGGTGTTCCGCAGCTCCGACGAGATGTTCCGCAGGATGCTCGACGCCGGCCTGATCCAGAACATGGACATCGAGGAGATCCGCGACCAGCTGCTCCGCAACACCCGGAACATGGCGACCGGCGGGCCGCCGCCGGTGAACGCGAGGCTCGGCGGGCCGGTCGCCGGTCCGCCGGCCGCCGCCCCGGACGCGCCGTCCGGTCCGCACCAGGCCGCCCCGCCGACCGCGCCGCGCTCGACACCGCAATCGCCACCCGAGCCTCGGAACGCGACCGCGGCGCCCGGCCCGCACCAGGCCGCCCCGCCGGCCGACCCGACCGGTGTCGCCGGTTGGCGGAAGCGCAGGCCGGCCCAGTCCGGGCCGACCAGCAACTGACCGCCGTCCCTACCCGGTGTTCGTGCCCATCGCGGTGGGCACCCTGGCGAACGAGAAGAGATCGATGTCCATGCAGATATTGACGCGGCTGCGCCACGGCATCTCGAGCGTGCTGCGCGGCCAGGGAACCGCCACCGGCGCCACCGGCGCCTCAGAACCGGACGACCGGGACACCGCGCGTCAGGACGGCACACGCCAGGACGGCATGCGCCGGGACATGCACCAGGGCGAAGCCCGCCGGGGGTGGCGGGAGCACGCCCGCTCGGCCCAGCGCGGCGGCCGGGAGCGCGCCGGCGGCCGCGTCACGGGCCCGGACGGCGCCGACGACGGCCCGCCGGCGCCGGTCCCGCCGCCGATCGACCGGGAGTTCGAGCGCCGGTACCCGTCGCCGGGCCACGACCACAGGGACGGCCGGCCGCCCGCGGAGCGCGGCAGGAACGGCACCGACCAGGCGCCGCCCCCGCCACGTCAGGGCCGGCCCGAACCGGTGCAGGATCCCCACGCCGGCAGCCCCGCGCACAGCGACCTGGTGCCGGCGCACGCCGTGCCGCCCCGGTTCGCCCCCGTGTCACGGGCCTCGCAGATGGCGTGGCTGCTGCCGCAGGAGCCGGCGTCGCCGCCCGGCGTCGCGGCCGACCAGGCGCGCGTGGGCGACCTGCGGATCCGCGCGGCGTCCGTGGTCGGCGCAGGACACCGGTGCGAACGCCCCGCGAAGCCGAGGCAGGACGCCTACCGGGTCGCCCAGGACGCCACCGGCGACCACCTCATCATCGCGGTCGCCGACGGCATGTCGGACAGCTCGCGCGCGGAGCTCGGGGCGTCGGTCGCGGTCGGCACCGCCGTCGGGCTGCTGCGCCGGGAGCTGGACCAGGGGGTGCCGCCCGACCGCCTGTCGGTCGAGCGGATCTTCGCCGAGGTCGCCGGCAACATCGCCGCGGCCGCCCGCGAGCGGGGACTCGACCCCGCACACGTCCGGACCACCCTCGCCCTGGCCGTGCTGCCGACGCGCTCCACCGGCGTACGGCGCATCGCCTGGGCCGGGCAGCTGGCCGACACCCACCTGTGGATGCTGCGGCGGCAGCGCTGGCAGTGCCTGACCGGCGAGGCGAAGGAGCAGTTCGACGGCAGCGTGCTCAGCGCGTTCCTGCCGCACTACCCTCAGGCCGCCCGGGCGATCCTGTTCGACCTGAACGAGGCGGTGGCGGTCGCGCTGCTCTCCGACGGCGTCGCCGACGCGTTCAGCCAGGTCGACGGCGCCGAGCACTGGTTCGCCGACCGGTGGCGGGATCCGCCGCCGCTCGCGTCGTTCATGCTCGACGTCGACTTCCAGGCCAAGGGCCTGCTCGACGACCGCACCGCGGTGGTGGTCTGGCCGCACGCGCCCGGCGGCCCGGAAGCGGCACGGCCATGAGCGTGATGCACCTGCCGGCCGTGGTGCAGATCCCCGTGCTCGGCAGGTTCGACGGCCCGCCCCAGTTCCAGGGCGGCGGGCAGAGCGAGGGCGTCTGGCGCATCCCGGCGCGCCCGGGGCTGCTGTTCAAGCGGTACACCTGGGACGCGGCGGCGGCCCTGGACATCGCCGCCATGGACCGCCTGATCGCCCAGCCCGCGGCCCTGCCGGACGCCACGGACCGCACGCTCGTGGCGCAGTCGACCGCCTGGCCGGTCAGCCGGGTCACCGACGGCGACCGCACCGTCGGCGTCGTCATGCCGGAGGCCCCCGACGACCTGCTGGTCTCCTGGAAGTCGACGAACTCCAAGACGGCGTCGATCCGGCGCGAGCGGCTCCCGATCGACTGGCTCGCCAAGCCGAACGACTACCTCGTCAAGCGCGGGGTGCCGGAGCAGTCCGCGCCCGACCGGACCCAGTTCTGCGTCATGCTGGCCCAGCTCGCCGGGCTCTTCGAGCGCTGCGGCATCGTCTACGCGGACTGGTCCTACGCCAACGCGTTCTGGCACCCCACCAGGCACACCGTGTACCTCATCGACATCGACGGCAGCTCCTACGGGCCGCGCCCGCACGTCAACACGGCGAACTTCGAGGACCCGCTCACACCGATGCCGCAGCAGGTCGACACGTACGTCGACCGGTACCGGGTCGCGCTGCTGATCGCCCGGGTGCTCACCGCGAAGCGCGAGGTGCCCGAGGTCACGGCCGCGCTCTCCGGCTCGGGTGGCGACGTCCCGGACACCCTGCTGCGGATGCTGACGGCCCCGACCCGGCAGGGCCGGCCGAGCCTCCGGCAGCTCCTGCAGGCGTTCGGCACGGTCGACCCGTCCGGCGTCATCGACTGGCGGCCACGGCAGCGGACGGGCCCGCCCACCCGAGCCGGTGCGCCGGTCACCCCCACCCAGACGATCCGGCCGGGCCCGCCCAACCAGCCCAGCCGGCCCGGCCCGCCCACCCTGACCAGTGGGCCCGTCACCGCCACCGGCCGGGCGACGGTCACGGGCTCGATCCGGCCGATGCCCACGCAGCCGCGGCGGACGCCCGCCGGCACCCAGGGCACCCGGGCCACCCCTTCGATCGTGCCCGGACCGGCCGGAAGGAACCCGGCGCGCACCTCGCCGACCCGGCCGGCCGGCGGCACTGGGAACATCCGCCGGCCGCCGCCGCGGGTCAGCGCCAGGGCGACGCGTTCGTCGTCCGCCGGCGGGAACCCGGTTCTGGGGTTCATCGCGATCGCCATCCTCATCGCCATCGCGGTGGCGCTGTTCTGCGGCGGTTACGCCCTGCTGTCGTCGCTCTGAGCGCGTGCGTGCCAGCCGTCCGTCAGTACACGAGCGAGCCGGGTGACCGTGGTACGTCCGACAACCGAAGGGATCGAGCGCCGTGAACGCGCCAGCACTGAAGTCGAAGTGCCTGCCGACCTATCTGGTCATCGACACCTCGTCATCGATGAAATCGCACGAGAGTCTGCTCAACGACACGGTCGACCACGTGTTCGACGTGGTCGGCAACAGCCCGCGCGTCGCCGAGTTCGCACACGTCTCCATCATCACCTTCAACACGGACGCGCACGTCGTGCTGGAGCTGTCGGACATCGAGACGGTCGAGAACCTGCCCACCATCACGTGCCAGGGCACGACCAACTACGGCAAGATGTTCCAGCTGGTCAAGCAGCGCATCGACGCTGACATCAGCGGGCTGACGCACGACGGCCGCCGAGCCGTGCTCCGGCCGGCGGTGTTCATCCTCACCGACGGCGAGCCGATGGACAAGGACTGGGCCACCCAGTTCAACGCGCTCACCGACGCCTCGTGGCGCCGCAGGCCGCACATCATCTCCTACGGTTTCGGCACCGCCAACGCGACGGTGCTCGGGAAGATCGCCACGAAGGCCGCCTACCTCGCCACCGACGTGGACAAGGAGAAGGAGGCGATCGTCTCGATGCTCACCAGCCTGCTCAACACCCTCGTGGCCTCGGCGAGCGCCCAGGAGTTCCGCATCCCGGACGACGTCCCCGGGTACACGCGCGTGCCGATCGAGTTCGTCGACTGACCGAGGGCGCGAGCGGCACGGCACGCGGCGGCGCCCCGCCGCGGGCTGCCTACACTGCACCGTGTGAGCGACCTGGTCCTGATTCTGCGGTACCGCAAGGCGGTGACCTACGGGTTCCACACGCTGCTGGCGGCGCTCGAAGAGCACGTCACGCAGACGCGGTACGAGGTGGTGTTCGCGGAGTCGGCGCGGGCCACCATCGAGGCGATCAACGACCGGCCGGGGCGCAAGCTGGTGCTGTGGTCGTTCTACTCGCCGGACGCCGCCGCCCTCGCCGAGGAGCTGGCGACGATCAAGGAGCAGGCGCCCGGGGCGGTGCACGTCGCCGGCGGGGTGCACGCGACCGCGGAGCCCGTGCAGACGCTCGACGCCGGGTGGGACGTCGCGGCGGTGGGGGAGGGGGAGCGGACGTTCCTCGACCTCGTCGACAGCGGCGGCGAGCCGGAGGGCATCGCGGGGCTGGTCCACCGGGACGGCACCGGCGCGGTGCGGCGCAACGGGAAGGCGCACAAGGAGCCGCTGGGGACCTATCGGGCGTTCCCCCTGTCGTACAAGCGGATGAACCCGATCGAGATCACCAGGGGCTGCATCTACGCGTGCCGGTTCTGCCAGACGCCGTTCATGTTCTCGGCGCGGTTCCGGCACCGCAGCGTGGAGAACGTGCGGTGGCACGTGGACCGGATGCGGGAGCTCGGGAAGCGGGACGTGCGGTTCATCACGCCGACGTCGCTGTCCTACGGGACCGACGGGGAGGAGCCGGACCTCGCGGCGGTGGAAGAGCTCCTCGCGAGCTGCAAGGAAGGGATCGGCCCGGACGGGCGGGTGTTCTTCGGGTCGTTCCCGAGCGAGATCCGGCCCGAGCACATGACCGTCGAGGCGTTGCGGCTCGTCAAGCGGTACTGCGCCAACGACAACCTCATCGTCGGGGCGCAGTCGGGGTCGGAGCGCGTCCTGGCGGCCGCGAAACGGGGGCACGACGTCGAGTCGGTGCGGCGGGCGGTGCGGATCGGCATCGCCGAAGGGTTCCGGATCAACGTCGACATGATCTTCGGCATGCCGGGGGAGGACCCGGCGGACGCGGAGGCGTCGCTGCGGCTGGCGCAGGAGCTGGCGGGGCTCGGCGCCAGGATCCACTCGCACGTGTTCATGCCGCTGCCGGGCACGCCGTGGCGGGACGCGCCGCCCGGGGACGTCGACCCCGAGACGATCCGCGCCGTGTCGCGGCTCGCGCAGCAGGGGGCGCTGTACGGGCACTGGCAGAAGCAGCGCGAGCACGCCACCCGGCTCGCCGCCGCGGCGGTCGAGTACCCGCGCCCCGGCCGCAGCCGCACCCTGCTCCCGCTCGCGGAGGAGCCCCGCGGGTGAGCCCGGCCAGGACCAGGGCACCCGGGTTGTCGGCGGGCCACCGACGGCACCGCGGGCGCCTGACACGACGCGGCGCTCCGGCTGACCGCCGCCGCGAGCGATGCGGCGACGGTCAGCCGGTGGAGTGACGGCTAGCGCAGGCGGCGGCGACGGATCGTCACCAGCAGCGCCGCGCCGGCCACGATCAGGCCGAAGCCGGCGTAGAGCAGGGGCATCAGGTTCGAGCCCGTACGTCCGAGCTGGTCCTCGGCTTTCGGTGTCGTCGCCGGTACCGGTGAGGCCGGCGTACCGGAGGGCGTCGCCGGCGGGGTCGTCGCCGGCGCGGTCGGGGTGGCGCTCCCCGGCGGCTCGGAAGGGCCGCCGAGCGGCACGGTCACCACGCCGGGGGCGGCCGTCACCGTCTGGGTTGCCGTGGCGACCGTCTCGTGGCCCTCGCCGTCCTTGACGCGCACGGTCACCTTGTACGAGCCCGCCTTCGCGTACGTGTGCGTCAGCTGCCCGGTCGCGGTCGTCTCGTCGGCGGTGCCGTCGCCGTCGACGTCCCACTCGTAGGTGAGACCGGCGGCGGCGTTCGCGTCGGTCGCGGTCATCGTCGTGGGGACCCCGGCGAACGCGGCCGGCACGCCCAGCGTGACGACCGGCGCGGACGTGGCGTCGGCGAGCGACTCGAGGATCTTCGCGGCGACGTCGGCCGGGTCGCCGATCGGGGCGACCTCGCCGCCGGTCTCCGTGGCGATCGCGCTCAGCTGGGCCTGCAGGGTGGTGTCGGCGGCCAGCCCGTACAGGCGGATCGGCCCGGTCGACGACGGCGCCAGCTTGGCGGAGGCGAAGCTGCCCGCGGCGTTGAACGCCTTGACGACGTCGTCCCTCGTGTAGCCGGTGACCGCCTCCGGGTCGTGGGCGGGGGCGTCGCCGATGACGATGACGACCCGGCGGGCGGTGGGCCGCCACGCGACCCCCGCGGCGGTGATCATGCCGGAGTAGACGGCCTCGGGGGTGTCGCCACCGCCGGCCGCGATGAGCTTGTCCAGGCCCGACCGGAAGGCGGTGGCGTCGCCGGTGAGCGGCGTGACGACCCGCGCCACGAACTCGTCGCCGTGGTCGCGGTACTCGGCGAGCCCCACCTGGAAGCTGGAGGACGACGTGCGCAGCTTGTCCGCGATGCTCGCCGCGGAGCTGCGGGCGTTGGTGATGTACGGCGTCATCGAGCCGGTCGTGTCGATCGCGAACACCACGTCGAGGGCGACCTTCTCCGTCGCCGGCGGCGGGTTGTTCCGCGCCGTGCGGTACATGTCGACGATGACGGTGGCGAGGGTCCTGCGCTCCGCGGCGGCCACGCCGTAGTTGGTGTGCTCGTCGGAGTTCCACAGCAGCCGCGCGTCGCAGACCGGGTCGTGGACGTGGCAGAAGCTGTACGTGGCGAACTTCCGCCCGGCGAGCTGGTCGGGCAGCAGCGCGTCGACGTCGCCGCCCATGGTCCGGTACGCGGCGAGCAGCGAACCGCCGCCGCCGGTCGCGCCGGTGCCCTTCGCGTAGCCGGCGCCCGGGTGCAGCTCCGGGTCGCCGATGAGGAACGTGCCGGCGATCCACGAGTCGGGCGTGTACTTCAGCGCGATCCGGGCCGCGGTCGCGCCCTGGGAGTAGCCCAGCAGCACGAACCGGCGGCCGGGGCAGGCGCGGCGCGACTCGACCATGTGCTTCCAGGCGGCGGTGCCGCCCTTGCCGGCGGACTCGAGCATCTTCGCGGGCTCGGCCTTGAAGCTGAGCGGCGACAGGTTGAGGTAGTCCTCGAGCGGGATCGCCGGGTAGTCGGCGAGCGGCACGCCCCAGACGGGTGCGTGGTTGAGGTTGACGCCGTCGGACGTGGTCATCGTCCGGGCCTCGTCGACGATGCCCTTGAGCCGCGGGCCCATCCACTCGTGGGCTTCGCCGTCCTTGGTGTTCTGGTCCTCGCCGGATCCGCGGAACGCGATCACCTCGACGAGGTCGTCGCAGACTGGGGCGTGCGCGGCGGCCGGCGCCGCGCCCACCGGGGCGACGGCAGGCAGGACGGCGGCGAGCGCCGCGCAGAGTAAGACGGCGGGTTTCAACGGTAAGTGCATCTGCGGGCACTCCTCTGACGGGTCGAGACCGGGTGCGCGTGACGTCGGCGCTACCTTCGGTGAACCCGGACGAGCCTATTGAGCGTGCCCGCTGCGGACATCGGTCGTCACGGTGCGTGCGCGCCTGTTCCGGCGCGGATCCGTCACCGGGTCGGGCAGACCTGGTGTCGTTCTCCCGATCGGCCCGTGTCGCCGGGACGGCGCGGCTCGTTGATGCACGGCAGTGGCCAGCGACTGGTCACCGCGGCGCGGTGACCGGAGACCGGAGACACAACGGCCGGGCGGCCGGTCAGCTCGCCGGTGTGGTGACGGCGGCGACGAGCGCGGAGCGTGGCGAGCGGGTGCCGAGGAGGTCCCTGGAGTACACGGCGAACGTGTGCTCGGTCGAGCCGCGCAGCCCGCGCAGTGTCACCGTCGACCGGTTGGTCGTGAGGACGCGGGTCTCCGCGGCGCCGTCGACCGCCACCACCTGGTAGATCGCGTAGCGCCGGGGCTTCCAGGACAGCACGACCTGCGAGCTGGTCACGTCCAGGACCCGCACCTGCTGCGGTGCCCGGGGCTGGGAGGCGGCGCCGCTGTTGCGGTAGACGGTGGCCTCGCGGGTGCCGGTGGTCAGCCCGTTGGGGCCGGAGATGAAGCGGCGGCCCCAGGCGGTGAGCTTCCCGGCGTCGAAGTCGTCGACCAGGTCGAGGTAGCTGTACTGCTTGTCGTTGCCGCTCCACGACCAGCCGAAGTAGCCGAGCTCGCGGGCCTCCGCGAAGGCCATGATCGCGTCCTCGTCGGGGTCGCCCCACTGGTGCTCGCCGGAGAACTCGCCGATGAGGATCGGCAGGCGGCGCTCGGTGAACGAGCTCAGGTAGGAGTTGACCTTCCCGGCGGTGCCGAACTCGCCGTACATGTGGATGTCGAACAGCGTGTTGCCCTGCGGGTCGGCGTCGCGGACCTTCTCCGCGTTGTCGCGCATCACGAACGACTCGTCCTGGCCCCAGCCGGGCGCGTCGACCATGAGCGCGTTGCGGTAGCCGGCGGCGCGCAGCGCCCGGATCGCGTCGGAGGTCTGCTGCACCCAGGGCATCGTCGTGCCGTTGCCGAACGGCTCGTTGGCGATGTTGACGATGATGTGGTCCTCCGAGCCGGCGAGGGCCTCGCGGACGTCGAGCCAGAACTGGACGGCCTGCGCCATCGTCGCGGCCTTCCGGTCCTGGCCGAAGCCGGTCGTGTCGTGCGCGTCGAGGATGCAGATGAGCCGGTTCGCCTTGCACAGCCCGACGACCTTCGCGATGTCCTCGGTGCCGCTGCGCCGCCACTGGTGCCCGATGCCGAGCGGGAGCCGGACCGCGTTGGCGCCGGCGGCCTTGATCGCGGCGAACGAGCTGTTGCGGTCCGGGTACCACATGAAGTCGTGGTTGACGCCGCGCAGCACGAGGTCGCTGCCGCTGGCCTCGACGAGCCGCCCGTCGCGCACGTGGATCCCGGTGCGCGGGGCGGCCTCGGCCTCGGCATGGGCGGCCCGGGCGGGTGTCAGCAGGGCACCGGCGAGCACGGCGAGCACGACCAGGCTTCTCACGAGGCGAACCGCTACCCGGGCGGGTCCGGGTCACACCCGCGGGCAGGGTGAAGCCGCCGGACGAACCCTGCCCGGGGTCGCGCGGTCAGAGCTTGTCGAGGGCCGCGCGGAGGCGGGCGAGGGTGCGGTCGCGGCCGAGGACCTCGAGGGACTCGAAGAGCGGCAGCCCCACCGACCGGCCGGTGACCGCGACCCGGATCGGCGCCTGGGCCTTGCCGAGCTTCAGCCCCCGCTCGGCGCCGACCGCCTCCAGGGTCGACTTCAGCGACTCCGCGTCCCACGCCGCCGTCCCGAACGCCGCGATCGCCGCGCCGAGCAGGTCGGCCGCGCCGTCCTTCATCGCCTTCGCCCAGGCGGCCTCGTCGACGGCCGGCTCCGGCAGGAACGCGAAGTCGACGTTCTGCACGATCTCGGCGAGCAGCGCGATGCGGGTCTGCGCGTGCGGGGCGAGCGCGTCGAAGACCTTCGGGTCGTAGTCGGCCGGGTCCCACGGGGGAGCGGCGACCGGGGTGCCGCCGGGCGCGACCGGCGTGCCGGTCAGCCACGGCCGGCAGGCGTCGGTGAACTCCTGCGGCGTCAGGGCGCGGATGTACTCCCCGTTGAACGCGCGGAGCTTCTTCTCGTCGAAGAACGCCGGCGACGGGTTGACCTCCTCCAGGCGGAACTCGTCCTCGATCACGGACCACGGCACGATCTCGCGGTCGTTGGACGGCGCCCAGCCGAGCAGCATCAGGTAGTTGCGCATCGCGTCGGCGAGGTAGCCCTCGTCGCGGTACTGCTCCAGGGCCACCTTGTCGCGGCGCTTCGACAGCTTCTGGCGCTTCTCGTTGACCACCACCGGCACGTGCGCCCACACCGGCGGGGTCTTGCCCAGCGCCGCCCACAGCAGCTGCTGCTTCGGCGTGTTGGGCAGGTGCTCCTCGGCGCGGATGACGTGGGTGATGCCCATGGTCATGTCGTCGACGACGTTGGCGAGCAGGAACACCGCGGAGCCGTCGGCGCGGGCGATGACGAAGTCCTCGATGAGCTTGTTGTCGAACGTGGGCTCGCCGCGGACCAGGTCGACCACGACGGTCGAGCCCTCGTCAGGGGTGCGGAAGCGCAGCGCGCGGCCCTCGCCGGGGCCGAGGGACCGGTCGCGGCAGAACCCGTCGTAGCCGCGGAACTGCGGGCCGGACCGCTCCTGGATCTGCTCCCGGGTGCAGTCGCAGTAATACGCCTTCCCGGCGGTGTAGAGCTCGTGCGCGGCGGCGGTGTGCTGCTCCGCGTACGACGACTGGAAATACGGCCCCTCGTAGGTGTCGCGGGCGATGCCGATCCACGCGAGGGCGTTGAGGATGCCCTCGGTCCACTCAGGCCGGTTGCGGGCCGCGTCGGTGTCCTCGATCCGCAGCACGAACACCCCGCCCTGCTGCTTGGCATAGATCCAGTTCTGCAGGGCCGAACGGGCACCGCCGACATGGAACATCCCGGTGGGGGAGGGGGCGAAACGCACGCGAACCGTCACACCCCCAGCCTAGTGGCTGGCATTTTCGAGGTCATCCGGGATTGCGATGCCCTGCTCCAGCGCATCCTCACGGGCCGCTTCCAGCAGCCGGGCCAGGACGGTCTCCAGCAAGAGCAGCGTGTCGTCGTCGACGCGGCTCAGCAGCCGCTGCTGGGCGCGGGCGCCGCTGTCCATGATCTCGACCAGGAGCTCCTGCCCGGCGGCCGACAGGTGGAGCCGGCGGATCCGGCGGTCGTGCGGGTCCTCGGCCCTGGTGACGTAGCCGTGCGTCACGAGGCGGTCGACGATCCCGGACAGGGTGGCCAACGTCACGCCGAGGTGCCGGGTCAGCTCCTGCGAGGCGATCCCATCGTGTCGGGCCAGCAGAATAAGCACCTTGAGCTGCTGCATCGTGAGGTTTACTGAGAACAGCCGGTTGGTCCGGTCGTACGCGAACAGGGTGCGCAGACGCTGCTCGGCCGTCATCACGCGCAGCAGCAGCGCTTCCCTGTGAGTCTTCACAGGGAAGTTGTACCCCCTGTAACCATTTTGTGCGAGGCGAACGGTTAGCATCACACGAACTAACGTCTGTCTTAGCCGATCGGAAGAAGACTCCAGACATGTCGTTCCTCGCCCGGCTCAGTTTGGCGAACCGGGGGCTGGTCGCGATCATCGCGATCGTCGTCCTGGGCTTCGGCGCCATTGCCATCCCTTCGTTGAAACAGCAGCTCATCCCGTCGATCGACTTCCCCGCCGCGTTCGTGCTGGCGCCCTACCCGGGCGTGTCGCCGGACATCGTGGAGGAGCAGGTCACCCAGCCCATCGAGAACGCGCTCCAAGGCGTGCCGGGGCTGACCGACATCACCTCCACCACGCGTGAGGGGGTCGCGACGGTCCAGGTGTCGTTCGAGTTCGGCTCGTCCATCGACGACATCACCAACAAGATCCAGACCGCGATCAACCGGATCAAGTCGACGCTGCCGTCGACCGTCGACCCGCAGGTCATCGCCGGATCGACCGACGACCTGCCGGCCGTGGTGCTCGCCGCCAGCAAGTCCGGCGACCAGGTCGCGTTCGCGCAGCAGCTCGACGCGATCGTCGTGCCCGCGCTGCAGGGGATCGAGGGCGTGCGCGCCGTCGAGGTCACCGGCGCCGGGAAGCAGGACGTCGAGATCACGCTGGACCCGGCGAAGGCGTTCCCGGCCGGGGTCAACTCCCAGACGGTGACCGCCGCGCTGAAGTCCAACGGCGTGTCGTTCCCCGCCGGCACCCTCACCGAGGGCGACCGCAGCCTCTCCGTGCAGGTCGGCGGTACCCTCGCGACCCTCGACGACCTGAAGAACCTCAACGTCACGCCGACGGCGAAGCTCGGTGACGTCGCCAAGGTCGAGCTGAAGACCGCCGAGACGACGTCGATCACCCGCACCAACGGCAAGCCCAGCCTCGGCATCGCGGTCACCGCCTCGCCCGACGGCAACGCGGTGAAGATCAGCCACGAGGTGCAGGACAAGCTCGACGGCCTCAAGAAGGAGCTCGGCGGCGACGTGGCGATCACGTCCGTCTTCGACCAGGCGCCGTTCGTGGAGAAGTCCATCAAGAGCCTCAGCACGGAGGGCGCCCTCGGCCTGCTCTTCGCCGTGCTGGTGATCCTGGTCTTCCTGTTCTCGCTGCGCTCGACGCTCGTCACCGCGGTGTCGATCCCGCTGTCGGTCGTCGTCGCCCTGATCGGCCTGTGGACCGGCGACTACTCGCTCAACCTGCTCACCCTCGGCGCGCTCACCATCGCCGTCGGCCGCGTCGTCGACGACTCCATCGTCGTGCTGGAGAACATCAAACGACATCTGGAGTACGGCGAGGAGAAACGCCACGCGATCCTCACCGGCGTCCGCGAGGTCACCAGCGCCGTCGTCGCCTCCACCCTGACCACGGTCGCGGTGTTCCTGCCGATCGGTCTCGTCGGCGGCTTCGCCGGGCAGCTGTTCCGCCCGTTCGCGATCACCATCACCGTGGCGCTGCTCGCGTCGCTGCTGGTCTCGCTGACCGTCGTGCCGGTCCTCGCGTACTGGTTCCTGCGCCCGCCGAAGCAGGTCGGCGCCCTGGAGCGGGAGGCGATCCTCGCCAAGGCCCTCGACAAGGAGGAGCGCAGCCGCCTCCAGCGGACCTACGTGCCGATCGTCAGCTGGGTCACCCGCAGCCGCGGCACCCGCTGGGCGACCGTCGGCTTCAGCCTCCTCGTGTTCGTCGCGACGCTCATCCTGGCCGGCCAGCTGAAGACCAACTTCATCGACCAGAGCGGCCAGACGGAGTTCTCCATCTCGCAGGAGCTGCCGGTCGGCTCCAGCCTCGCCGTCACCGACGCCGCCACGAAGAAGGTCGAGGACCTCCTCGGGGCCCGCTCCGACATCGAGTCCTACCAGGTCACCATCGGCGCCTCGGCCGGCTTCGGCTTCGCCGGCGCGCAGGCGGGCAACACGTCCAACTTCTCGGTCACCGCGAAGGAGAACGCCGACGTCGACAAGGTCATCGAGGAGCTGCGCAAGCAGGTCACCGACCAGAAGGCGTTCGGCACCGTGAAGATCGCCGCCGGTGGCGGTGGTGGCGGCTCCACCGACCAGCTCGAGGTCGTCGTCAAGGCCAACAACACCACGGACCTGGCCACCGCGGCGAAGGCCGCGCAGGAGGCGATGACCGGCACCCCGGGCATCGCGGACGTGGAGAGCAACCTCGCGGCCAGCAACCCGCGCATCGAGGTGCGGGTCAAGCGGGACGTCGCGGCGAAGTACGGGCTGTCCGACGCGGCCGTCGGCGGCATCGTCAGCGCCGCGTACCGCGGGCAGAACCTCGCCCAGCTCACCGTCGACGGCCAGGAGCGCGACCTGATCCTGCGCTCCGGCCCGGCCCCGGCCACGCTCGACGCGCTCAAGGCGCTCGCGATCCCCGTCCAGGGCGGCAAGACGCCGTTCGTCCGGCTGGACGAGATCGCGGACGTCAAGGAGGGCGCCGGCCCGGTCGCCATCACCCGCATCGACGGCAACCGCAGCGCCTCCGTCACCGGCCGGGCCGAGGGCTCCGACCTGGGCACGGTCTCCGCGGACCTGCAGAAGAAGATCGACACGCTGACCCTGCCGGCCGGCGCGACCGTCACCCTCGGCGGCGTCACCCAGGACCAGCAGGAGGCGTTCGCGCAGCTCGGCCTGGCCATGCTCGCCGCGATCGCGATCGTCTTCATCATCATGGTGGCGACGTTCCGCAGCATCGCGCAGCCGTTCATCCTGCTGGTGTCGATCCCGTTCGCGGCGACCGGGGCGATCCTGCTCCTGCTCATCACGGACACCCCGCTGGGGCTGCCCTCGATGATCGGCGTCCTGATGCTCATCGGCATCGTCGTCACCAACGCGATCGTGCTGATGGACCTCATCAACCAGTACCGGGAAAGCGGCATGCCCGTCCGGCAGGCGGTCATCGAGGGCGGCCGGCACCGGCTCCGCCCGATCCTGATGACGGCCGTCGCGACGATCTGCGCCCTGCTGCCCATGGCCGTCGGCCTCACCGGCGAGGGCGGGTTCATCTCCCAGCCCCTCGCGATCGTGGTCATCGGCGGCCTGGTCAGCTCGACCCTGCTGACGCTGGTGCTCGTGCCCACGCTGTACACCATGGTCGAAGGCGTGAAGGAGCGCCGCCGCCTCAAGCGTGAGGGCCGGCACGCCGCCCCCACGTCCCCGTCGGAGACGGGCGGGCCGGCCGCGGTGGACGCCGAGGGCCGGCACCGCGTCGACCCGCTCGAGCCCGCACCGTCGCACTAGATCCGCACCGCACGACCGACCGGCCACCCGTCACCTCGACGGGTGGCCGGTTGCGTCTGTGCGCTCGACCGATCCGCAAGAGTTCGACGAACAGTAATGTCTGCCGTCGCGGCCCTACTCCCGGCAGGCGAGGACCCCCATGTCACTGGCGCTCAACCTGCTCGACGGCCCGGCGTTCAACGGCCTGACCATCGCGCTGACGGTCGCGAGCCTGGTCCTCGCCGTCATCTCGGCGCGCCTCGGGTATTCGGCGCTGCTACCGCCGAAGCGGCGGATCACGGTCCGGTTCGGCACCCCCGCGGCGTTCCTCCGGGCCGGGTCGCTCACGGTCCAGCACGGCGGGACGCCGGTCGCCGACCCGTTCGTGGTGTGGGTCTCGGTCCGCAACACGGGCCGGCACGACATCCCCCGGGAGCAGTTCAGCGCCGGCAGCCCCATCACGCTGGACCTGACGGTGCCGGTGGTCGAGGTGGTGAACCTCGACCCGGCGTCGGCCGGCCTCGAAGCGACCGGCGGCGGCACGTCGGTGCGCGTCGCACCCGGGCTGCTGCGCCGCAGAGCCGCGGTCCAGCTGCAGGTGCTGACGGACGGCGAGCCCGCGCTCCACCGGCACAACCTCTCGTCGCCGCTGGTGGACACCGCGCTGGTCTGGGAAGCCGTCGAGGACATCCCGGAGCGCTCCGCCCGCGACGCCCGCCGGGCCATGCTGGCGGCGCTGACGGCCTGCGTCGTGGGGGTCATCGCCTCGGTGTCGCTCATCTCCGGGACGCGACCGCTCCGGGAGGAGACCCGCGAGCTCGCCGCGGCGACCGCCGAGCTGCGGCGGGAGCTCGACACGAAGCCCGAGCTGCGGGTCACGCCGAGCACCGCGGCGCGCGACTCGGACGTGCACGTCCACGTCTGGGGGCTGCGGCCGGGCGCGCACCTGCTCGTCCGGATCGGCGTGCTGACCGTGGAGCAGGGGCGCGCCGACGCGTACGGGGAGTTCGACGTGGTGACGACGGTCAAGGACGGGCCGGCGGACTGTACCGTCGCCGTCGTCAACGTCGTCGCGCAGGAGTACGTGACGCACCGCGCCGCGATCGGGTCGCTCATCGTGGTCGGGTAGGGCGGCGCGCCACCTCACACCCGGAAGCGGCCGACCGTCTCGTTGAGGTCCGACGCCATGCGGGCGAGCGAGTCGGCGGTCGCCCGCGACTCCTCGACCGTCTGGCTCGTCGACTCGGCGGCGTCGGCGACCCCGCCGATCGTGCGGGCGATCTCGTCGGCGCCCGCGGCGGCCTCCGAGACGCTCCGGCTGATCTCGCCGGTCGTGGCGGTCTGCTCCTCGACCGCCGAGGCGATCGTCGTCTGGTAGTCGCTGATCCGGTCGGTGATCTGCGAGATCCCCTCGATGGCGGCCACCGCCGCGGACGTCTCCGCCTGGATCGTCTGGATCCGGGCCGCGATGTCCTCGGTCGCCCGGGCCGTCTCCTGGGCGAGGTCCTTCACCTCGGAGGCGACGACCGCGAACCCCTTGCCCGCGTCGCCGGCCCGGGCCGCCTCGGTCGTCGCGTTCAGGGCCAGCAGGTTCGTCTGCTCGGCGATCGAGGTGATCACCTTGACGATGTTGCCGATCTCCGACGACGACTCGCCCAGCCGGCCCACGATGCCGGTCGTCTCGTGCGCCGAGGCGACGGCCTCGCCCGCCACGGTCGCCGCGTCGCCGGCGCTCGAGGCGATCTCGCGGATCGCGGCGCCCATCTCCTCGGCGGCGGCCGCGAGGGTCTGCACGTGGTTCGACACCTCCTGGGCGGCGTGGCGCACGGCGCCGGCCCGCTGCGCCGTCTGCGCGGCGCCGCCGGCGAGGGTGTCGCCGAGACCGGCCGTGTTCCGCGACGACCCGCCGAGCGCGGCGGCGTTGGTGCTGATCGTCGTGACCGCGGTGAGCATGCTGCCGATCGCCCGGTTCAGCGCCGACGCCATCTTGCCGACCTCGTCGCGCCCGCCGACGTCGGTGGTGCGGGTCAGGTCACCGTCGGCCACCCCCTCCAGCACCCCCGTGACCCGGCGCAGCGGGCCGACGACCGCGCGGGTGACCAGCCACGCCACGCCGAGGCCGAGCAGCAGGCTGACCACCGCGCCGCTGACGACCAGCCAGTTGGTGCTGTCCCGCCGGTCGCGCAGCGCCTTCGCCTCCGCGGCGGCGGCGCCGGCCTGACCGGCCACGAGGGTCTCGAACCGCTTGTTCATGTCGTCGGTCAGCTGCTCCGACTTGTTGTAGCCGTCCCAGAACCCGTTCAGGTCGTTCTTGTCGGCGGCGGGCAGCACCTCGGTGTCGCGGATCTGCATGTACGACGCCCAGTCCTTGCGGAGGCTGTCGAGGCTGGCCGGGTCGGCGGTCTCGCCGGCATACCGCTCCATCGACGCGGCGATGGAGGCGTCGAGCTGCTGCATCTGCTCCTTGTGCTTCGCCCGCCACTCGGCGTTGGAGATGAAGTACTTCACCGTCGTGTTCAGGTCCGCCAGCACGTCCGCGCGCAGCTGGGCGAGCGTCTGCGTGGGCCGGACCCCGTCGTCGTACACGGTCTGCCCACCCGCCGCCAGCCGGTTCAGCCCCGCGATACCCAACCCGACCACGACCGCGGACGTCACCATGACGATCAGCACCGCACCGAAGAACTTCACGCCGACCGGCACGTCACCGATCCGCCCCCGCACACCTGTGGTCGCGCTCATCCGGGTGCCCTCCAAAGGGGTTACCCCACCCATCGGGCGTTTCGCCCCGGATCTGAGCTTCCCGCCCCCTCAGCGTTGCCGGATCGCCGGTCGTGCTGCTGCGACCTGCGACCGGGTGAGGGCTGTCAGTAGCGGAACGTCTGGACGATGGTGCGGAGGCTGCCGGAGAGTTCGGCCAGGCTGCCGGCGGCGCGGTCGGCTTCGGTGAGGCCGGAGGTGGTCAGCTGGACCGAGGTGGACACCTCGCCGATGGTGGAGGCGACCTGGTTGCCGGTGGCGGCGGCCTGCTCGACGCTGCGGCTCATCTCCTCGGTGGTGGCGGACTGCTGCTCGACGGCGGAGGCGATCGTCGTCTGGTACTCGTTGATCTGGCCGATGATGGCGCTGATCTCCTCGATGGCGGAGACGGCGCCGGTGGTGTCGGACTGGATGGCGGCGACGCGGCGGCTGATGTCGTCGGTGGCGCGGGCGGTCTCCTGAGCGAGGTCCTTGACCTCGGAGGCGACGACCGCGAAGCCCTTGCCCGCGTCGCCGGCGCGGGCGGCCTCGATGGTGGCGTTGAGGGCCAGGAGGTTGGTCTGCTCGGCGATCGAGGTGATCACCTTGATGACGTTGCCGATCTCGGCGGAGGAGTCGCCGAGCTTGCTCATGACGGTGTTGGTGGTGCCGGCGACCTCGACGGCGCGGCCGGCGACGGTGACGGCCTGGGTGGCGCTCTGGGCGATCTCGCGGATCGAGGCGCCCATCTCGGTGGCGCCGGCGGCGACGGTGGAGATGGCGCCGGACATCTCGGTGGCGAGGGTCGCGACGGCGGCGGCCTGGCGGGCGCCCGTGGCGGCGCCCTCGGAGCTCGCGCGGCTGGTGGTGGCGAGCTCCTCGGAGGCGCTGGCGAGGACCGCCGAGTGCTCGGCGAGGGTCGCGACGGTGCGGCGCAGGTTGCCGGTCGCGGTCCGCAGGTCGGCGGCCATCCGGCCGACCTCGTCGCGCTGGTCGACGTCGGGGTCCTGGGTGAGGTCGCCGTCGGCGACGGCGCGCAGCACGTGGGAGACGCGGCTGAGCGGCTGCACGATGAGCCGGGCGATGTAGAGCGCGAGCGCGACGGCCAGGGCGAGCGCGACGACGAGCAGGGTGACGACGGTGCGGCGGACCGAGGAGACCGTGTCGCTGAAGTCGCGCCCGGCGACGAGGGCCTGGTCGGCCCGGGTGATCTCCTTGTCGAGGAGGGTCTCGTACGACTTGCGCAGGTCACGGTTCGGCCCGAACGCGGCGGTCACGGCGGCCGCGCGGTCGGTCGTGAACAGCGTGAACTCGGCCTGGAGGGCGGCGAACCAGGCGTCGGTCGCGGCCTGGATCTCCTCGACGGCCTGACCGGACGGGGCGAGCCGGCGGGCGGTCGCGAGCTGGGCGTCGACGCCGGTCTTGCGGCCGAGGGCCTCGTCGCGGAACTGCGTGTCGCCGCCGAGCAGGTAGCCGCGCTCGTCGTTGGCGGCGGTCTTGGCGGTCAGCGCGGCGGAGTGCAGCGCCGCGATGTACGGCGCGGACCTGCCGACCTCGGTGTTGCGCGTGTCGCTCAGACCGGAGATGCCGACCAGGGCGACGATCCCGGTGGCGGCGGTCCCGGCGACCGCCACCGCGGCCACGAACAGGATCTTGGTGTACAGGCGGCGGGAGCCGAGCCAGCGGCGCATGACAGACGTCCTTTCGGATGTTCTGTCCGGCTGAACGACCGACGGCAGAGACACCTGAGGAAAATGGTGCGCGAAGATGTCGCCGTGAACAGTTGGGTGCCGTTCCGCAGGTCGGACACGGCGAGGGTGGTCGACCTCGTGCGCGCCGTCGCGGCCGCCGGCGACCCGGGCGAGCACGGCCAGGGCGTCGAGGTCGTCGTCGAGGCGCCGAGGACCCGATGGTGGCAGGCGCTGTTCAACCGCGACGACACCCTGGCACAGGCGAGGATCGTTGTGACCAGGGAGGGTGGCGAGGTGCGGCACCCCTTCGACATCCAGCTCGTCACGGCGCACGGCGCGGACGCCGCGCACCGTCTGGGCCGGCGGGCGGGGTGGGCCGTCAGCAACTCCGCCGGCCTGGCGTTCCTCATCCAGAAAGGGCCGGAGCCGGACTACGACGAGCTGGTGACCGGCGCGGTCGAGGCCCTGGCCAAGCTGCGCCGCCAGCCCCGCGACGGAGGCTGGCGGGCGCGCGTGGACCGGACTGTACGGAGAAACTGAGGAGAACTGAGGAGAACTGAGGAGAAACGGGTGGCCTAGAGCGAACCGACGGTCGCCAGCTCCTCGGCGGTCAAGGAGAAGGAGAGCACCGACAGGTTCTGCTCCATCCGGTCCCGGTGCGTCGACTTCGGGATGATGACGATGTCGTGGTGCAGCTGCCACCGGAGCACGACCTGCGGCACCGTCACCCCGTGCGCCTCGGCGATCGCGACCAGCCGCGGGTCGTCCAGCGGCGTGTTCTTCAGCGAGCTGTACCCCTCGACGACCACCCGCCGGTCGCGCATGTCGGCGAGGAAGCGCTCGTCGTGCTCGCCGGGGCTCCACGAGACCTGGTTGACGACCGGGGTCTCACCGGTCTCCTTGACGAGCTCGTCGATGAGGGCCGCGTCGTAGTTGCTGACCCCGATGGTGCGGGTCAGGCCGGCGTCGCGCAGCTGCTGGAACTCCGCCCACACCGGCACGGACCTGCCCCGCGACGGCGGCCAGTGGATGAGCCAGAGGTCGACGGCGTCGACGCCGAGCGCCTTGAGGCTCGCCTCGATCGTCTGCCGCTCGCGGCCCGCCTGCGACGGCGGGAGCTTCGTGGTGATGAAGACCTCGGAGCGGTCGACGCCGCTGTCGCGCAGCGCCCGGCCGATGTCCTCCTCGTTGCCGTACATGGTCGCGGTGTCGATGTGCCGGTAGCCGACGTCCAGCGCGGTGCGGGTCGACTCGTACGCGGACGCCCCGGTGATCTGCCAGGTGCCGAAGCCGATCGTGGGCAGCTGCACGCCCGGGGCGAGCTCGGCGGTTGGGATCTCGTGTGCCATGGCCCAATACTGCCGCAGCCGGTAGCGTGCGATCATGTCGGACTTTCCAAAGAACTTCCCCATGGGGTTCCAGTTCGGTGTGTCCACCGCCGCGTACCAGATCGAGGGCGCCGCGGAGGAGGACGGCCGCGGGCTGTCCATCTGGGACACGTTCAGCCGCACGCCCGGCACGACCCGCGGTGGCGCCACCGGCGACGTGGCCTGCGACCACTACCACCGGTGGGAGTCCGACCTCGACCTGATCCAGGAGCTGGGTGCGACCGCGTACCGGTTCTCGATCGCGTGGCCGCGCATCCAGCCGACCGGCGACGGCCCCGCCAACGCCGCCGGGATCGCGTTCTACGACCGGCTCGTGGACGGGATGCTCGCCCGCGGCATCGACCCGGTCGCGACCCTGTTCCACTGGGACCTGCCGCAGGCCCTGCAGGACCTCGGCGGGTGGGGCAACCGCGACACCGCGATGCGCTTCGGCGAATACGCGGAGCTCGTCGGCGAGGCCCTCGGCGACCGGGTGAAGTTGTGGGTGACGCTCAACGAGCCGTACATCCACCTCGTGCTCGGGCACGTCCTCGGCGTCCACGCGCCCGGCCAGCAGCTCGGCATGGACCTGCTGCCGGTCATCCACCACCAGCTCCTCGGCCACGGCCTGGCCGTGTCGGCGCTGCGCCGCGTCTCGTCCTCGCCGATCACCCTCGCCAACAACTACTCGCCGGTGTGGCCGAAGAGCGGGTCCGACGACGACCAGGCCGCCGCCATGTTCTACGACCTGGTGCAGAACCGGCTCTTCACCGACCCGGTCCTGCTCGGCGAGTACCCGCCGATCGTCGAGGCCCTCACCACCGCCGACATCGACTCGATCGTCATGGACGGCGACCTGCGGGTCATCTCCCAGCCGATCGACGCGCTGGGCGTCAACTACTACAACCCGAGCCTCATCAGCGCCCCGGTCGAGGGTGAGGACCTCCCGTTCAGCCGCCTCGACATCACCGGCTACCCCACCACCGACTTCGGGTGGCCCGTCGTGCCCTCCGCGCTGAAGGATCTCCTGGTGCAGTTGCGGCAGGTGTACGGCGATCGCCTCCCGCCGATCTGGATCACCGAGAGCGGCTGCTCGTACGCGCCGGTCGACGACCAGTTCCGCATCGACTACCACGCCGGGCACCTCGCCGCCGTCCGCGAGGCCGTCGAGGCGGGCGTCGACGTCCGCGGCTACTGCGCGTGGTCCCTGCTGGACAACTTCGAGTGGGCCGAGGGGTACGACCAGCGCTTCGGCCTCGTCCACGTCGACTTCGAGACGCAGGAGCGGACGCGGCGGGCGTCGTTCGCCTGGTTCCGGGAGGTTTGCACCTCAGCTGCACCCCGCCCGGACTTGCAGGGCGAACCGACCGGATGACATCGTCGATGCGGGGCAATCCGTAGCGTTGCGCAGGTCAGTTGTGCGCAGCGTTGGGAGTCGTCGTCGTGACCGAGCAATACGCCGGAGCCCTCCTCTACCTGGTCCCGGTCGTCGTGGCGGCGATCGTCGCGTTCGTGGTCACCAGGCCGGAGAAGGACGAGCCTGCCGCCACGGACGCGGTCCCGGCGGCGCCCCGCATCCCGGCGCAGCGGGTGTACACGCCCGCGCCGGCGGTTTCGACGTACACCGGCAGCAACCGGCGCATGCAGCCGATGCCGCAGCAGTCGCCGACGCTCCTGCACGCCGCGCTCTCCTCGCACCTGGCCGCCGTGTCCCGCACCGCGACCTCCACCTCCGCGCCGCACGCCGCTCCGTCGATCCGCCCGGCCCGGCTCGTCTCGATCCGCCGCCCGGCCCGCATCCCGCGGCGCCCGCTGCACCAGTGCCCGCACAAGCCGTAGGCCGCCCTACAGGTGCTGCATGCCGGTCTCGACGTCGATGTGGCTCTGCGGTGACAGCCGCAGTTGCGGCCGCTTGCGCGCGCCGACGGCCTTCTTCCGTCGCCCGACCGTCAGGTGGAAGTTGACGAGGTACGCCCCGTCCTCCCGCCGCAGCGTGCTCAGCCCGAAGTGCTCCCGCATCTCGCACAGCCGCGGACTGTGGCAGTCGACCCACAGGTGCAGCCCGTTCTCCCCGTGCACGACCGGCGCGACCCGGAACGCGACGGCCTCCCCGGCGAACGCCGTCCCCCAGTCGCGCGCGTTCCGGCACGGCGCCTCGCCCTTCATGACCGAGACGTGCGGCCGCGCCGCCGGCTTGAGCTCCACGCCTTCCCCGACCAGCGCCAGCAGCTCCGCGTGCGCCTCGTCCGGCACGCTCAGCAGGTACCAGCCGGGCTCGTAGACGACCGTGCCCACGAACCGCGGCCCGTCGAGGTAGTCCTCCAGCCGTGCGGACATCGCCGCGCCCTCTCAAGGCCTTCTCGACCGCGTTGATGCCAGGTGTGTGCTGGTGGGCACGGTTGGGTTCGAACCAACGACCCCCCGCTTGTAAGGCGGGTGCTCTTCCACTGAGCTACGCGCCCCGAACTGCTGTCACGGCGACGCGAACCCGGGTACCCCAGGATGCTACCTGCCGCGCCTCATCCGCCCCAGTCGGTATCAGGTCTGTATCAGCTCTGCAACGATGCGATCGCCGTGCGCCACCGGTCCTGGTCGCGGGCCTGACCTGGGCCATTGACCTCGGTGAACCTGATGACGCCGGTCGAATCGATGAGAAACGTGCCGCGGTTGGCGAAGCCGGCCTTGTCGTTGAAGACGCCGTACGCCTGGGCGACCGCGCCGTGCGGCCAGAAGTCCGACAGGAGAGGGAAGTCATATCCTTCACGGTCCGCCCACACCTTGTGGCTGTAGGGCGAGTCGACGCTCACCGTGAGCACCTGGACGGTGGGGGACTGGAAGTCGGCGATCCCGTCCCGGACGGAGGCGAGTTCGCCCTGGCAGGTGCCGGTGAAGGCCAGAGGGTAGAAGACCAGGAGCACCGCCTTCTGCCCGCGGAAATCCGACAGGCGGACCTCTTGATTGTTCTGGTCCTTGAGTGCGAAGTCCGGCGCTTCGGCACCGACGTCCAGGGTCATGGCACGAGCATGCCACTTTGTCGTACCGGGGGCCTACACTCGCCCGCATGACTGCCGGTCCACGTCTGGGCATCGACTTCGGGACCTCCCACACCGTTGCGCTGCTTGCGTGGCCGGATGGGCGGGTCCGCCCCCTGCTGTTCGACGGTTCGCCGTTGCTGCCGTCCTGCGTCTATGCGCAGCCAGACGGGCAGGTCCTGGTGGGCCGCGACGCGGTGCACGCCGCGCGGGTCGACCCCGCGCGCTTCGAGGCGAGCCCGAAGCGCCGCATCGACGACGGCACGGTGCTGCTCGGCGACCGCGAGTTCACGGTGCCGGCGCTGATCGGGGCGGTCCTGTCGCACGTCACGGCGGAGGCCAAGCGGGTCGCCGGCGGGCAGATCGGCGCGGTGACGATGACGCACCCGGCGGCGTGGGGCGTGTCGCGGCGGCTCGCGCTGGTGGAGGGCGCGACGATCGCGGGGCTGCCGCAGCCGGCGCTCATGCCCGAGCCGGTCGCCGCCGCGCACTACTTCGCGGGTGTCCTGCAGCGCCCGCTCACCGCTGAGCAGGGCCTGCTCGTGTACGACTTCGGCGGCGGCACCTTCGACGCGAGCGTCGTGACCCGGGCGGGCGACGGGTTCGACGTCCGCGCCGTCGACGGCATCGACGACCTGGGCGGCATCGATCTCGACGCGCTGATCGTGGACCACGCGAAGCGCAAGCTGGAGGACCCGCCGGTGTGGGCGCGGCTGGAGAGCCCGCAGACCACCGAGGACCGGCGGCACCGGCGGCTGCTGTGGGACGACGCCCGGGTGGCGAAGGAGATGCTGTCCCGGACCCCGTCGACCGGGCTGCACGTGCCGATCGCGGCCGCGGACGTCGAGATCACCCGCGAGGCGTTCGAGGACCTGGCCCGGCCGATGCTGGAGCAGACGGTCCGCACCACGGCGGCCGTCGTGCGCTGGGCGGGCCTGGACAACAGCAAGCTCGCCGGGCTGTTCCTCGTCGGCGGGTCCAGCCGCATCCCGCTCGTGGCGACGCTGCTGCAGAAGGAGCTCGGCGTCGCGCCGACGATCATCGAGCAGCCCGAGATGGTGGTCGCCGAGGGCAGCCTCCGCGCCTGGGTCAACGTGGGCGTGCAGCCCGGTATGGCGCCGCCGCAGTCCGGGCCACCGGCCGGGTCCGGCGGGCCTGTGCCCGGCGGGGGACCGGCGGGTCAGGCGCCCGGTGTCGCGGGTGCTGCCGCGGCGGGTGTCGCGGGTGTCGCGGGTGCTGCCGCGGCGGGTGTCGCGGGTGTCGCGGGTGCCGCAGTGGCCGGCGCGGCCGGCGCTTTTGGTGCGCCGGCGGCCGGCGCCCAGCAGACGGGACCGGCGGCGGCCCAGGCGGCGGCTGCTCAGGCGGCAGCGGCGCAGCAGGCGGCGGCTCAGCAAGCAGCCCAGCAGGCGGCGGCGCAGCAGGCGGCGGCGCAGTTGGGGAAGGGCGGGCAGGGCGCCGCCGGGTTCCAGCACGGGCAGGGCACGCCGCCCGGTGGGGTCTCGCCGGTCAGCGCGGTGCCGATGAGCGGTCCGCCGGTGAGTGGCCCGCCGATGAGCGCGCCGCCGATGAGCGGGCCTCCGATGAGCGCGCCTCCCGCTGCCAACGCGCCCGTCAGCGCGCCGCCGCCCGTCAGCGGCGGGCCCGGTGGATACCAGGGCGGATACCAGGCGGGTGGCTTCCAGGCCGGCGCGGCGCCGGTCAGCCCGGCGTTCGGCGACGCGGAGGCGACGCAGCGGCTCCGCCCGATGGCACCGCCACCCGTTCAGCAGGGGCACCGCGGCGGGCCGCAGGGGTATCAGCAGGGGCACGCTCCCGTGCCGCCGCCGCAGCCGCCGAGGGTCGCGCAGCCGCCGCAGCCGGTCCAGCGCGTCTACGACTCGCCGTCCGCGTCGCGGATGGAATACGCGCCGATGCCGCGGGAGGAGCCGCCGCCCCCGCCGGCGCGGCGCAACGTGGCGATCCCGCTGCTCGTCGGCATCCTGGTGCTGGCGCTCGCGCTCGCCGGTTACGTGGTGTACACCGAGGTCGGCGACAACAAGAAGGACGACGACGTCGCGCAGCAGCCCACGACCTCCGTGACGAGCGGCGGGTCCGTGGCGCCGACGGCGGCCGAGGGGCAGACGCTTCCCCCGTACTCGCAGCAGGACCGGCCGTCGTGGGTGCCCGGCAACTGGAAGCAGTTCCAGGACCGGGGCCTGCACGAGCTGTGGTATTCCCAAGACGAGTCCGAGGGCGGCAGGTGCGACGCGTCCAGCGACGACCTGCACGTCGTGTCGGACCCGCGCGGCCTGACCGGCTGCACGCTGAAGGACACGCTCAACGTCAACATGACCGACGCCGGCATCGAGGCGAAGGTGCACCGCGTGAGCGGCTGCGCGGGCATGTGGGCGAGGGCGGGCCAGGAGGCGTACACGGTGGGCGTCTGCGACGGCGTGATCCGCCTGTATGCCCTGGGCGACGCCGCCCCCAGCCAGAGCAACGAGCTGGCGTCCTGGCCGGTCAAGATGACCAGCGACCCGTACGTCGCCCTGGTCGTCATCGGCTCGGAGATCACCGTCTACGCCAACGGCGTCAAGCTCGGCTCGAAGGTCAACGAATCGATCAAGCGCGGCAAGGTCAACCTCGGCGCCTTCACCCCCAGCGGCGACGCCGCCGACGTCACGTTCTCCGACGTCCGCATCTACCAGCCCCAGTCCAACTCGGGCGGCGGCAACCCGTCCCCGTCCCCGACCCCCTCGAAGTCCTGGTCCAACTCCCCGTCCCCGACCCCGACCTGGAAGCCGACCCAGACCCGCTCCTCAGCCGCCTGACCCCACCGCCGACCTGCCGCACCCTTCGCCTCATGTGGCCGGGCGCCACGCTCACCGCGATGGTGGTTGCTGGACCCCGCACGACCACAAGCCGTGCGGGCTCCGGGCGACCGGTGCCACGCTCCGGATGCCGGACTCCGCGCCCTCTCGCGGATTGAAGGGCGGATCGCTGTCCGTCGGTCATGGTTCCCGGCGGTGGCGAGCGGTCGGCCTGAGGAGGGTGGCATTGCCGGGCAGCGCCAGCGTGGGTGCGAAGTCCGCGGCCCCCGGCTGGTGCGAGCCGACGCGGGGTGTGGGTGAAGCCGGGGGATGGGGCCGCGCGTGTCCACGATCGGGGGACAGGGGCGGACTTGTGCGCGATCGTGGTGGCGCGGGGCGGCCGGCCGGTGGGGTGGCGCAGTGATCGGATAGCGGATCTGGCTGCCCGGGCGACCCGATCCGCGAGACGATCATGGGGGTGGCGGCGAGGAAGGCCAGGGCGTGGCCACGGTCCAGCGGGGAACGGCACCTCGGCGGGTGGGCGAGGAGCGGATTGAGCGCAGGAGGGAACGGCCCGGGTGCCTGACGAAGGTGGCGAGGCCGGGCTGGGGGTCAGGGCTCGCCTTCAATGGCTCCTTGCGGAGGGGAAGGCGAGCGCACCGACAAGCTAGCGGCGGGACCTCGCGGCGCGCGGGGCGACCAGGCGCGCCGCGGTCCAGTCCTTGCCGGCGTTGACCGTCGAGGTCTGCTGCAACCCGGCGGTGGGGGCCGACTCGTTGATATCGCTCGGCTCGACGTGCCCCGGGCGGCCGGCCTTCGGGGTGAGGAGCCACACCACGCCGTTGTCCGCGAGCGGGCCCAGCGCGTCGATGAGCGTCTCGACCAGGTCACCGTCGTCGTCGCGCCACCACAGCAGCACGACGTCTACGACCTCGTCGGTCTCCTCGTCAACCAGGTCCCCGCACCGGTCGATCAGGACGTCGCGGAGATCCTGGTCGACGTCGTCGTCGTACCCCATCTCCATAACGACCATGCCCGGTTCGACGCCGAACCGGTCCGCCAGGCTCTTCACCTCGGCCTGACCCGCGGTCGCGTTCACTGTCCACTGCCTCCTGTCGCAACACCACTGTTAGCGCGTAGTCCACACAGTACGGGCCGTCAACGCAAGTGGCGCACCGATGCGATCGAAAAACTAAAGGTCCAAACTACCGGGCCAACAGCGATTTCGCTCCCTGGACGATCTGTTCCTCGGAGACGAGGACGTGGTTGGCGGCCGGGCCGAGCGGCACGAACGAGTCGACCGCGGCCACCCGGCGGGCCACGCCGACGTAGCCGGCGTCGACCAGGGCGGCGATGATGCCCTCGCCGACGCCGCCGGAGCGGCGGGTCTCGTCGACGACGAGGACGCGGCCGGTGTCGGAGGCGTGCTTGATGATGTCGCCGACGGGCAGGGGCGACAGCCAGCGCAGGTCGACGACCCGGCAGGCGACGCCCTCCTCGGACAGGCGGGCGGCGGCCCGCAGCGACATCCGGACGCCGTTGCCGAACGTGATGATGGTGAGGTCGTCGTTCGGGCCGCTGTGGTACGCGCGGGCCCGGCCGATCGGCACGTGGATGGCCGACCATTCGCTGGGCGGCGCGTACTCCGACAGCCACCAGTTGTCGCTGTCGCCGTGCAGGTCGCGGGTGTGGTACAGGGCGATCGGCTCCAGGAACACGCAGACGCTGCCGTCGACGACCGCGCTGGCGAGGCAGGTGCGCAGCATGGGGGCCGCGTCCTCGGCCCTGGCCGGCGCGGCGACCACGAGCCCCGGGATGTCGCGGAGCACCGCGAGGGCGTTGTCGTTGTGGAAGTGCCCGCCGAAGCCGAGCTGGTACGCGAGGCCGGCGACCCGGACGACCATCGGGTTGTGGTAGGCGCCCTGCGAGAAGAACTGCATGGTGGCGGCCTCGCCGCGCAGCTGGTCCTCGGCGTTGTGCAGGTAGGCCAGGTACTGGATCTCGGGCACGGGCAGCATCCCGGCCAGCCCGGCGCCGAGGCCGAGGCCGAGGATGGAGGTCTCGTCGAGGAGGGTGTCGAAGACGCGCGCGCTGCCGAAGCGGTCCCGTAGGCCCTTCGTCACCCCGTAGACGCCGCCCTTGGCCGCCACGTCCTCGCCGAAGACCACCATCTGCGGGTACGCGAGCATCGCGTCGGTCAGGGCGGCGTTGATCGTCTGGGCGAGGGTGAGCGGGCCGGCGCGCTCGGGGAGCTTCCCGTTGAAGGCGGCCGCGCGGGTCGGCGGATGCCCGTTGGCGCGGGTGTCGGCCGGCTCCGGCGACGCTTCCGATGTTTCCGGCACTTCCGAGAGTTCCGATGCGTCCGGCACCTCGGTCGCCGTGAAATCCGAAGGCGACGGCGAATCCGAGGACGACGGAGAATCCGACGGCGACGGCGACGGCGACGGCGACGGCGAATCCGAAGGCGACGGCGAATCCGAAGGCGACGGCGAATCCGAAGGCGACGGCGCCGCGGGCGCGTCGGTGTCGGGGGCGCGGTGGGAGTGCGGCGGCTCGTACGCCTCGGAGAACTCCAGGTCGTCGCCGATGTCGCTGCCCGCGTCGGGGTCCACGGCCTCGTCGACCAGGTCGGCGGCGGCGTCGGCGACGGCGCGGGACACGCGGACCGGCCGGCGCGGCGCGAGCGGCGCCGTCACCTCGGAGGCGCTGGCCTGCTTCGGCTCGCCGAGGACCTCCTCCGCGACCCGGCGCACGTCCCAGCCGAGCTCGTCGTAGCGGGCCATCAGCTCCGACGGGGTGGCGACGCCCGCCTCGACGATGAGCCGGGCGGTGTGCACGAGCGGGTCGCGGGCGAGGTCGGCGGCGATCTCGACGGGGGTGCGGTACGCCATCTCGGCGTCGGCGCCGGCGTGGCCCATCAGCCGGACGGTGGTGAGGTGCAGGATCGCGGGCCGGCGGAAGCGGCGCACCCAGGCGGCGGCCTCGGCGGCCCGGTCGTAGGTGGCCGCGCTGTCGCACCCGTCGGCGGTGTAGTACCGGAGCCCGGGGCGGCTGCTGAGGGCGGCGGCGACCCAGCCCTCGGGGGAGCGGACGCTGATGCCGAGGGAGTTGTCCTCGCAGACGAACAGCAGCGGCAGGCGCAGCCCGACGTGGTCGCACCAGCCGGCGGTGTTGAACGCGGCGGTCGCGGCGGCGTGGTTGATCGACGCGTCGCCGAAGGAGCAGACGACGACGGCGTCGCCGGGCCAGCCGTGGCCGTTGGTGCCGGCACCGGCGTCGGCGTGTGAACCGGTGCGCCGGCGGCCGCGGCCGAGCGCGTACGCGACGCCGATCGAGCGCGGCAGGTGCGAGGCGATCGTCGAGGTGGTGGGCACGACGTGCAGGTCGGGGTGGCCGAAGACCTTGTGCCGGCCGCCGGCGATCGGCTCCTTCGCCGAGGCGACGACCCCGCGCATGACGTCGCGGATGGGGTCGCTGCCGGGGACCTGGGCGGCGCGCATGCAGTAGAAGCCGCCGGAGCGGTAGTGCAGCAGGGCGGGGTCGGTCGGGCGAAGCGCCGCGGCGACCGCCGCGTTCCCCTCGTGGCCGGACGAGCCGATCGTGTAGTAACCGGCGTTGAAGCTGCGCAGCCAGCGGGCCGCGAGGTCGAGGTGCCGGCTGGTGCACTGGGCGTCGTACAACTCGCGGGCCTGCACACCGGTGAGCGCGGTGTCGTCACGCACCGGCTCGTCGAGGTCCCGGATGACCGTGGCGGCGACGAGCCCGGCGAGCTCCGCGCGGAACCGCTCGTCGAGGTCCTGAGGGGTGGTCACGCTCGACAGCATGGCCGACTTTGGTCTTCGTCTGCCAGTCCGACGCGTCGCCCGGTGTCGCGACGGTCACGGCCCGTTGCGCGTCGCCAGGGCTCTGTACTGCGAAGACTCCAGGAAGCCCGGCACCAGAAGTGCCGCGGTCACGCCGAGGTCGCGGGCGAGTGCCTCCTCAGGTGTGAGGAAGACCATTGCCTGCCCCTCGCCGAGCACGATGTCGTCCTGGGTGGCGTCGGTGGCCGCGTAGTACACGTGCATCTCCACCAGACCGTCGGCGGTCGTCACCGAGGGTCTTGTACCGGTGACGTAGTGCTCCAGGTCGGTGACGGTCAGTCCGGTCTCCTCCCGCACCTCGCGGCGGGCCGCCTCCTCCGGCGTCTCCCCGTCCTCGATCTTGCCGCCGGGCATCGCCCACTGGTTGGGCGAGACCTTCGCGTGGGCGTCACGGTGCTGCATCAGGACCCGCCCCTGCGGGTCGACGAGGAACACGACGGCGACGCGACGCTCGATCACGTCAGAATCCTCCCGCGCCGGGGCCGGGAACCCCGGCAGGAAACGCGCTCATCCGGTCAGGAAGCTGAAACGGACCTGGCGGGTGGCGTTGTCGCCGTTCGGGTCGACCAGGCAGATCGACTGCCAGGTGCCCAGCGCGATCCGGCCGCCGACGACCGGCAGCGTCGCGTACGGCGCGACGAACGCCGGCATGACGTGGTCGCGGCCGTGGCCGGGTGAGCCGTGCCGGTGCCGCCAGCGGTCGTCGGCCGGCAGGACGTCGTCGAGGGCGCGCAGCAGGTCGTCGTCGCTGCCCGCGCCGGTCTCGATGATCGCGACGCCGGCGGTCGCGTGCGGGACGAACACGTGCAGCAGCCCGTCGCCGTCCGGCGCGTGCCCGGCGACGAACCGCGACGCCTCGTCCGTGATGTCGCGCACCACCGGCCGGGAGCCGGTGCGCACGGTGATGACCTCGGAGTGCATGGACCCCAGTCTGTCAGTCGGACGAGGACGACGACGAGGAGCCCGAGTCGGAGGAGCCCGAGTCGGAGGAGCCTGAGTCGGACGAGGAACCGGAGGACCAGTCGAAGCCGGAGGAGCCGGTGTCGGAGGAGGTCGCGTCGGAGGAGGACCCGGAGCGGCGGCCGCCGCCGCGGGCGGCGCCGATGGCGGCCACCACGACCACCACGACCAGGAAGATCACGATGACGGCGATCATTTCGGACGGTGGGCCCGAGGGCGCGTTGTCAGGCACAGCCGCACGGTAGTCAACGCGCGCAACGGGAGGCCGGTGGCCTCAGTCGCTGGAGGAAGAGGACGACGACCCGGAGTCCGACGAGGACGAGGAGCCGGAGTCCGACGAGGACGAGGAGCCGGAGTCCGACGAGGACGAGGAGCCGGAGTCCGACGAGGACGAGGAGCCGGAGTCGCTGGACGACGACGAGCCCGAGTCGGAGGACGACCAGGACGACCCGGAGTCGTGCGAGTGGGAGTGCGAGTGGCCGTGGTCCATGCTGTGCCCCCAGCCATGGACGTGGCCGCCGTGAGAGTCATGGGAGCCGTGGGGGCCGTGGTGCCCGCCCGAGGGGCCGGAGCCGCCACCGTCGGGGGTCCAGTCGGGCCCGAGCGGGTCGGCGCCGAAGGGGGACGGGGACGACGGGCCGCCGCGCCGGAGCCCGCCGCCGGTCGTGTTGTTGAAGGCGGAGCTCACGGCGCCGCGCACCACCCGGCGCACGACGAACGTGATGACGACGACCACCGTGATGATCGAGGCGGTGACGCAGAGGACCGGGACCAGCAGCCACCAGGCGGAGTTGTCGGACACGGCCGGACCGTAGCCGATCCGGACCCGCGGTACGGTCGATCAGTCGCGGTTTTGTCACGCAGAAGTTACCCGCCGGTATCGTGTCGCGCGTCGCAGTTGACGCCCCGTAGACGTGACGGATTGCACTGAGGGCAGGCAGGATGGGACATGGGCTCACACATTGCCTCAACCCGAACACCCAGAGGCCATCCCGACCGGCCACCACCGTCCTACCTCGGGGGCGACCGGTCCTACACCTAGAAGGAACGCCTGTGTCCACCGAACGCAAGCGCCCAGTGATCAGCGACGGCCTGCCGAGTCAACTGCCGGACATCGACCCGGAGGAGACCACCGAGTGGGTCGAGTCGCTGGACGGAGTGATCGACGAGCGCGGCACGAAGCGCGCCCGGTACGTGATGCTGCGCCTGCTGGAGCGCGCGCGGGAGCGACAGGTCGGCGTGCCGCCGCTCACGACCACCGACTACATCAACACGATCGCGCCGGAGCGTGAGCCCTGGTTCCCCGGCGACGAGCACGTGGAGCGGCGCATCCGTGCCTACATCCGGTGGAACGCGGCGATGCTCGTGCAGCGCGCCCAGCGCCCCGATGTCGGCGTCGGCGGTCACATCTCGACCTTCGCCAGCGCCGCCAGCCTGTACGAGGTCGGCTTCAACCACTTCTTCCGGGGCAAGGACCACCCGGGCGGCGGCGACCAGATCTTCTTCCAGGGTCACGCCTCGCCGGGCATGTACGCGCGCGCGTTCATGGAGGGCCGCCTGAGCGAGCAGCAGCTCGACGGGTTCCGCCAGGAGCTGTCGCACGGCGGCATGGGCAAGGGCCTGCCCAGCTACCCGCACCCGCGGCTGATGCCCAACTTCTGGGAGTTCCCGACCGTCTCGATGGGCCTGGGCGGCATCAACGCGATCTACCAGGCGCGGTTCAACCGGTACCTGCACAACCGCGGCTTCAAGGACACCAGCCAGCAGCACGTATGGGCGTTCCTCGGCGACGGTGAGATGGACGAGCCGGAGTCGATCGGCGCGATCGGCGTCGCCGCCCGTGAGGAGCTGGACAACCTCACGTTCGTCATCAACTGCAACCTGCAGCGCCTCGACGGCCCGGTCCGCGGCAACGGCAAGGTCATGCAGGAGCTCGAGGCGTTCTTCCGCGGCGCCGGCTGGAACGTGATCAAGGTCGTCTGGGGCCGGGAGTGGGACCCGCTGCTGGCCGCCGACACCGACGGCGCGCTGGTCAACCTGATGAACGTCACCCCGGACGGCGACTACCAGACCTACAAGGCGGAGTCCGGCGCGTACGTGCGGGAGCACTTCTTCGGCCGTGACCCGCGCACGCGCAAGATGGTCGAGCACCTGTCCGACGACGAGATCTGGAACCTCAAGCGCGGCGGCCACGACTACCGCAAGCTGTATGCGGCGTACAAGGCGGCCACCGAGCACACCGGCCAGCCGACGGTCATCCTGGCCAAGACGATCAAGGGCTGGACGCTCGGCTCGCACTTCGAGGGCCGCAACGCGACCCACCAGATGAAGAAGCTGACGCTGCAGGACGTCAAGGACTTCCGCGACCGGCTGTACCTGGACATCCCGGACAGCGCGATCGGCGACAACCCGTACGCGGTGCCGTACTACCGGCCCGACGAGAAGTCCGACGAGATGCAGTACATGCGCGAGCGGCGCGCGCAGCTGGGCGGCCCGGTGCCGAACCGGCGCACCAAGCACGTGGACCTGAAGCTGCCGGAGTCGTCGGTGTACGGCGACATCAAGCGCGGCTCGGGCAAGCAGAAGGTCGCCACCACGATGGCGTTCGTCCGCATGCTCAAGGACCTGATGCGCGACAAGGGCATGGGGCGGCGCTGGGTGCCGGTCATCCCCGACGAGGCCCGCACCTTCGGCATGGACTCGCTCTTCCCGACCGCGAAGATCTACTCGCCGCACGGGCAGAACTACACGCCGGTCGACCGGGAGCTGTTCCTGAGCTACCGGGAGTCCACCAACGGGCAGATCCTGCACGAAGGCATCAACGAGGCCGGCTCGGTCGCGTCGTTCACGGCCGCGGCGACCAGCTACGCCACCCACGGCGAGCCGATCATCCCGGTCTACATCTTCTACTCGATGTTCGGCTTCCAGCGCACCGCCGACGGCATCTGGGCGGCCGCCGACCAGATGTCACGCGGCTTCCTGCTGGGCGCCACCGCGGGCCGCACCACGCTCAACGGTGAGGGCCTGCAGCACGAGGACGGTCACTCGCTGCTCATCGCGGCGACGAACCCGGCCGTGGTGGCCTACGACCCGGCGTTCGGCTACGAGATCGCGCACATCACCGAGAACGCGGTCAACCGGATGTACGGCGAGAAGCCCGAGGACCTCATCTACTACCTGACGGTCTACAACGAGCCGATCTTCCAGCCGGCCGAGCCCGCGGGCCTGGACGTGCAGGGCGTGCTCAAGGGCCTCTACAAGTACCTGCCCGCACCGGTGCAGGAGGGCCCGAAGGCGCAGATCCTCGCCTCCGGCACCGGCATGCAGTGGGCGCTGAAGGCGCAGAAGCTGCTCGCCGAGGAGTGGGGCGTGGCCGCCGACGTGTGGTCCGCGACGTCGTGGACCGAGCTGCGCCGCGACGCGATCCTCGCCGAGGAGCACAACCTGCTGCACCCGGCCGACGAGCCGCTGGTGCCGTACATCACCCAGGCGCTGCAGGGCGCCGAGGGCCCGGTCATCGCGGTCTCCGACTTCATGCGGGCCGTGCCGGACCTGATCGCCCGCTGGGTGCCCACCGACTACACGTCGCTCGGCACCGACGGCTTCGGCCTGTCCGACACCCGGCACGCGCTGCGCCGGCACTTCCACGTCGACGCCGAGTCGGTCGTGGTCGCCACGCTGCGCCAGCTCGCCCGCCGCGGCGAGGTGCCGGCGTCGGCCGCCGCGGACGCGGCGAAGAAGTACGCGATCGACGACGTCAACGCCGCCCCGGTGGGGGAGACCGGCGGCGACTCCTGATCGACGGGTAGCGAGGGCCGTCCGCATGGGCGGCCCTCTCTTCCGGCAAATAGGTTTGCGGCGTAAAGTAGTTTGCATGACCCCGGTCGATGACGACGCGCCGCCCGCCTCGCCGGCGGAGTCCCTCGCCCTCATCCAGCAGGAGCGCACGGCCGTCACCAGCACCATCACCCTCAACCCGCTCGTCTACTACCTGCCCTGGGGTCTCGCCTGGCTGGTGGGTCACGGGCTGCTGTTCCTGCGGTTCGGCCCCGGCGGCCGGGTCTTCGTCGACCTGCCCGAGTGGCTGCCGCTGGTCGTGCTGTTCGCGGCGATGGCGGCCGCGATGGTGAGCACCCTGGTCGCGTCCGTCCGGCGCGGGCGCGGCGTCGAGGGCCGCTCGTCGTGGCAGGGCACGGCCTATGGGATCGCCTGGTTCCTCGCGTTCGCCGGCGTCGGCTCCACCACCGGGCGCTTCGTCCGATACCTGCCCCAGGACGAGCAGGGCCTGCTGTGGGCCTGCGTCTCCGTCGGCACCGTCGCCGTCATGTACATGGCGGGCGCGGCCATCTGGCTGTCGCGCGACATGTTCGTCCTCGGCGCCTGGCTCACCGTCATCAACATCGCCGGCGTCGCCCTCGGCCCCGGCTGGCACTCGCTGCTGATCTCCGCCGGCGGTGGCGGCGGTCTGTGCCTGCTCGCGGTGGTCCTCTGGTGGCGGGGACGGCGGCGTGGCTGAGCTCGACCCCGTGATCCACGCCCAGGCGCGGCTGCGGATCATGGCCGCGCTGTCCGGGCTGCCCGCCGGCGACCGGATGACCTTCCCCCGCCTGCAGGAGCTGCTCGACATGACGGCCGGGAACCTGTCGGTGCACCTGACGAAGCTCGAGCAGGCCGGCTATGTCGACCTGGTCAAGTCCTTCCGCGGCCGCACCCCGACGACCTCGGCCGCCCTCAGCGACCGCGGCCGGGTCGCCTTCGACGACTACACGGCCGCCGTCCGCGCCCTCCTGGATCCCAACACCTAGACCCCACCAGGGAGTCCTCATGCTCCTCGCCCGCACCGTCGACGTCACCCGGCGCTACGGCACCGGCGCCAAGGCCCAGGTCGCGCTCGACGGCGTCAGCCTCGACATCCACGCCGGCGGCGTGGTCGGGCTGCTCGGCCCCAACGGCGCCGGCAAGTCGACACTCGTCAACCTGCTCGTCGGCCTGCGGCGCCCGACGAGCGGCACCGTCGAGCTCTTCGGCGGCGACCCCCGCGACCCGGCCGCCCGCCGCCGGATCGGGGTCACCCCGCAGGAGACCGGCCTGCCCGCGACGCTGCGGGTGCGCGAGTGCGTGGCGTTCGTCGCGGCCCACTTCGCCGACCCGGTCCCCACCGGCGAGCTCCTGGAAGGGTTCGGCCTGACGGAGGTCGCCGGGCGGCAGACGGGCGGCCTGTCCGGCGGCCAGAAGCGCCGCCTCGCCGTCGCGCTCGCCTTCGTCGGCCGCCCCGACCTGGTGTTCCTGGACGAGCCGACGACCGGCCTGGACGTGCAGGCGCGCCGCGACCTGTGGGACCACATCCGGGCGTACGGGCGCACCGGCACCGTCGTGCTGACCAGCCACTACCTGGAGGAGATCGAGGCCCTCGCCGACCGGGTCGTGGTCCTCGCCGGCGGCCGGGTCCTCGCCGACGACACCGTCACCGCCATCCGCGCCATGGTCGGCATCCACCGGGTCAGCCTCGACAGCGAGACGCTGCCCGAGCTGCCGGCGCTGCCCGGTGTCGTCGGCGTCGAGCAGGCCGACGGCCGCACCTCCCTGCTCACCGCCGACCCGGACCAGCTCGTGCGGGACCTCGTCACCACGGGCGTGCCGTTCCGCGGGCTGCAGGTCCGGCCCACCAGCCTCGAAGAGGCATTCCTGACCCTGACGGGACGCTGATCATGTCGCTCGCGCTCACGCATGCCCGGTTCCGCATCCTGGAGACCGCCCGCATCCCCGTCGCCGTCGTCGGCGGGGCGTTCTTCCCGGCCGCGTCGATGCTGTTCTTCGTCGTGCCGTTCGCCGGGGAGGACCCGGCCGGCGCCACCTACGCGACCGCCTCGATGGTCATGTTCGCGGTGATGACCAGCTCGCTGTTCACCTACGGCGTCGGCGTCGCCGAGGACCGCGCCCAGCCGTGGGACCCCTACAGCCGCACCCTGCCGGCCGGGCCCGCCGTCGCCTTCACCGGGCGGGTCCTGTCCGGGCTCACGTTCATGTTCCTGTCGCTGATCCCGGTCGTCGTCATCGGCGCGGCACTGACCGCCGCCACCGCCTCCCCGGTGCAATTGCTGCTCGCCCTCGGCGCGGTCGTGCTCGGCGCCCTGCCGTTCACGTTCATGGGCCTGGCGATCGGCTATTCCCTGCCGACCAAGGCCGCCCTCGCCGTCGCGCAGATCATCTTCTTCCCGCTCGCGTTCGGCGGCGGGCTGCTGTCGGCGCCCGGCGACGCGCCCGGGTTCGTCGAGACGATCGCGCCGTTCCTGCCGACCCGCGGCGCCGCCGAGCTGCTCTGGGCCGCGGTCGGCGACTTCACGGTGTCGGCCACCGCGATGGTGTCCCTGGCCGCCTGGACGGTCGCGGCGGCAGGACTCGCGGCCTGGGCGCACCGCCGCGACGAGGGAGCCCGCTTCAGCTGATCCGCGCTCCGGCGCCCTCCGGTCGGCGGCAAAATGCCGATTGGGGGGCGCCGATGTTTGTCGCAAAAGCACCCACCCGATCTTTCCTGGTCATTACCCTGGAGTGGGGGGCGGTGGCAACCACTGGCGGCGGAAATCAACGAACCGTTCGACCGGACGCGCCGTTTCTCCGATCACACATGAATCCTTTCTTCGGGGAATATGAAATGTATCTTTGGTACCGCGACCAGGCGGTGCGCGTCCCGTTGTCCTCGACAAGGACACGGGCGAGGGGGACGAGGGTGACGGGGGCGGTGACGGCCGTGGCGCAGCCGGACGCGGTCGGCCTCGTCGTGGCGTACCTGCGCGCACAACACCATCTGTCCGACGCGACCCTGGTGACCTCGCGACCGGCCAGTCCGACGAGTGATCCACCGGTCCTGCTCGTGGAAGCGGTGGGGGAGCCGGTCCGCTCCCGCCTGCCGTGGGCACGTCAGGTCCGCTGGCGGATCGGGCTCCAGGTGTGGGCCGCAGCCGACCGGGCGGAGGCGGTCGTCTACGGTGCGTTGACCGCGTTGCTCGCGGCGCGCGGCGTCAGGCTGCCCGAGGGCGGCCGGATCGTCCGGGTCGACCCCGCCGCCCAGCCGGTGGAGGTGCCCGACCGGAATGCGGGCGCCGACGTCCGCCGGGTGGTGGCCACCGTGGATGTCCTGGTGAGTTACTGATCAATTGAGTAGATCAACACTCAGGGTTGAGTAGGTATTCACGCAACCCTTGAGTAGCCCAGTCGGAGGACAAGGGTCGACGTAGGGCTACACCGACGCTACGTTGGGCAGCGGCATGAATTCTGCACGTGAATTTTTTCCGAAGCCTAGCGCGCTCGTCGACCCCCGCCGCTCGGGCGACGTCCCGTGCCCGAGCGGCGGAGGCCTCCCGCCCCCGGGCGCCGACGACCGTCGCGGCACTGGTCGCGGGCGTTCGGCCATCGACGGCGCTGGTTGCTCGTGCCTGAGCGTCGGCCCGGTCGCGGACAACGGCAACGGCCGGTCCCCCCGAGAGGACCGGCCGTCTGCTGTGGTGGGGTCAGGCGGCGGTGCGCCAGATGCCCCGGTGTCCCGCGCCCGCCATGGGTCCGGCCCCGATCGCGTCGAGCATGAGGGCCTGCACGGCGTAGGGCTCCGCCGGCCGCCAGCCGTGCGACTCCGGGGACAGCTCCCAGCGCACCCGCCCGCCGAACTGCGGGCTCGGCGCCGCCGGCACCCACGACCCCTGCCCGTGCAGCACCACGCCGGGCTGCTGGGCCAGCTCCGGCAGCAGCCCGTGCCCGGGCAGCACCAGGAACGACCAGCGGTCCCCCTGACCCTTCTGCCGGGCCACCATGACCGGCCCGCGCGCCGCGACGAAGCCGTCGCCGAGCAGCGCGGCCCGGCCCAGCGCGCCGGGGACCTCCAGGACGTCGAAGGCGTACCCGGTCGGGAACAGGACGCTGTAGGGGTGTACGCGCCACCACTCGGCGACGGCCGCCGGCGACCGGCTCGGCGTGTTCGCGGTGGGGTGGCACGCCACGGTGCGGCAGCCGGGCTGGCCGCAGTCGAAGCGGCGCTCCCTGGCGTGCCGGCCCGCGTGCTGGCCGACCAGGAAGGCGCCGGGCAGCACGTGCCAGCCGTGTTCGGCGTACCGGACGGCCGCTTTGCGGAGTTTGGCGCGTTCCCAGGACCGCATGTGCTCCTCCTAGCAGCGGAGATCACTCGAAAGTGCGCACAGAACCACGTCGCGTCACCGGACGACGTGTGCGTCGTTGGCAATGGCAACGGGGTCTGCAACTTGCACTTCAGAACGTATGAGCACGAACGCCGGACGAACCGCACAAAAGGTGCGATTTCGGCCGAGCGGGTGACCTCCGGAGGTGAGCGGCGTGGATGAGCTGCCGATCGGGCGGCGCGTGGCCTACTGGCGGAACCGGCGCAAGATGTCCCAGCAGGTCTTCGCGGACCGGCTCGGGAAGTCGAAGAGCTGGGTCGACAAGGTCGAGCGCGGCGTGCGACGCCTGGACAAGTTCTCGGTGGTCTACGAGATCGCCGACGTGCTCCAGCTCGACGTGCAGATCCTGCTGGGCAAGGACCCCGAGCGGCGCCCCGACAGCGTCAACTGCGTCGACCAGGTCGAGGTCGAGGAGATCCGCGCCGCCCTGGAGCGCTACGACCAGATCAGCGCCTTCTTCTACGCGCCGCCCGAGCCGCCGCCCCTCGCCGAGATGCGCAAGGCCGTCACCCACGCGTGGCTGAGCTACCAGCACGCGAAGTACGGCATGCTCGCCCGCACCCTGCCCCGCCTGCTGCGGGAGTCCCAGGCCGCCGACACCGCCTACGCCGACGGCGGGCAGGGCCGCGAGGCCGCCCACCTGCTCGGGCAGGTCTACCAGATCGCCTCGTCGGCGCTGCGCAAGCTCGGCGAGCACGAGCTGGCCTGGCTCGCCGCCGACAGGTCGATCGCGGTGTCGCAGCGCGCCGGCGACCAGCTCCTGGCCGGCTCCGCCACCACCAGGGTCGCCCTCGCGCTGCTCGCCCTCGGCCGGTCCCGCCCGGCGCTCGAGATCAACGTCAACATCGCCAACCGGCTCGCCCCCGGCTCCGACGGCAACGACTGCGCGCCGGAGCGCCTGTCGGTCTACGGGACGCTGCTGCTGCAGGGCGCGATGGCCGCCGCCCGCATCGGCGACGGCGCCACCGTCCGGGACCTGCTCGGCGGGGCGGAGGAGGCGGCCCGGGGGCTCGACGGCGACCACAACTACTACTGGTCCTGCTTCGGGCCGACGAACGTGCAGCTGCACCGCGCCGCCGCCGCCGTCGAGCTCGGCGAGGGCCGCCACGCGATCGAGGTGCACGAGTCGCTGGACCTGGAGGCGTTCCACGCGCTGCTGCCGGAGCGCCGCGCGCACCACTACCTCGACCAGGCCCGCGCCCACGCCCTCCTCGGCGACATCGAGCAGGCCAGCGAGATGCTCCTGGAGGGCGACCGGCTCGCCCCCTCGGAGATCCGCTGCCGGCCGCTGGCCCGGGAGGTGCTCAGCGACGTCCTGCGGCGCACCCGAGGCACCCCCTCGGCACCCGTCGCTGAACTCGCCGAGCACATGAGCGTGGGGGTGTAGGGCACGGGGTAGCACAATGCCCGCATGGCCGGTCATGTCCTCTACGCCGTGATGTGCGGATCGCCTGTCACGCAGCACGCCAGCAGGCTGGTGTCGCTCGCCCAGGCGAAAGGCTGGGAGGTCTGCGTGGTCGCCACGCCGGACGCCCTCAAGTGGCTCGACATCCCGAGCCTCATCGCCCAGACCGGGCACCCCGTCCGGCACCGGTACAAGTACCCCGGAGACCCCGACATCCTCCCGCAGGCCGAAGCCATGATCGTCGCCCCGGCCACCGTCAACACGATCAACAAGTGGGCCGCGGGCATCGCCGACACCCTGGCCCTCGGTCTCGTCGTCGAGGGCCTCGGCATGGGCCTGCCGATCGTCGCGGTGCCCTTCACCAACGCCGCCATGGCCCGGCACCCCGCGTTCGGCGAGTCGATCGAGAAGCTGCGGGCCTGGGGCGTCACCGTCCTCTACGGCCCCGACGTCCTGCCCCTCCACCCGCCCGGCACGGGCGAGCGGATCACGGACCGCTTTCCCTGGCATCTGCCCGTCGAGGCGCTCGGCCCGCCGCGGGTGGAGTAACGTCGCGCCGTGCTAGTCGCCGAACTCGTCGAACTCATCGAGCAGCGCTACCCGACCTCGTGGGCCGAAAGCTGGGACCGGGTCGGTCTCACCCTCGGTGAGCCGTCCGCGGAGGTCACCAAGGTCTTCCTCGCCGTGGACTGCGACCCCCGCACGGTCGAGGAGGCGGTCTCCGCCGGCGCGGACCTGATGTTCACCCACCACCCGCTGCTGCTGCGCGGCGTGTCCAGCGTCGCGCCCACCACGTACAAGGGCGCGATCGTCCACCGGATGATCAAGGCGGGCATCGCCCTGTACACCGCGCACACCAACGGCGACGTCGCCGCCCCCGGCGTGTCCGACGCGCTCGCCGCACGGCTCGGCCTCGCCGGCCTCCGGCCGCTGGTCCCGACCGCCGAAGACCGCGGCCACGGGCGCGTCGGCGAGCTGCCATCTGCGATGGCACTGTCGGACCTGGCCGCGCTCGTGTCGTCGGCAGTGGGTGATGTACGGGTGGCAGGGGTCCCCACGGACACGGTCCGGACGGTTGCCGTGTCCGGGGGTGCGGGCGACGCGTTCCTGGCCGACGCGGCGCGGGCCGGCGTTGACGCATACTTGACTGCGGATCTGCGCCACCACCCGGCGCACGAGCACCTGGCCAACGGCGGCCCCGCACTGCTGGACGTCTCGCACTGGGCGTCGGAGCGGCCGTGGCTCGACGACGTGGCGGCGTTCCTGCGGCAGGAAGCCGGCCTGCAGACCATCGTGTCCGATGTGGACACCTCACCGTGGACGTTCACCTTGGAGGACCGCAACCAGTGAAGGCCGACCCAGAGGCTCAGCGTCGCCTGCTCGACCTGCAGGCGATCGACATCGCGCTCACCCAGCTCGCGCACAAGCGCAAGTCGCTGCCCGAGCACGCGGAGCTCGACCGGCTGGCCCGCGAGCTGTCCACGATGGAGGACCAGCGCGTCCGCGCCCAGGTCGCCGTCGACGACCTCGACCGCGACATCAGCCGCCTCGAGCGCGACGCCGAGCAGGTCCGTGCCCGCAAGGACAAGGACCAGGCGCGTCTCGACGCCGGCACCGGCCCCGCCCGCGAGCTGGAGGCCCTGCAGCACGAGATCGCCACGCTCAAGCGGCGCCAGGGCGAGCTGGAGGACGCCGAGCTGGAGCTGATGGAGCAGCGGGAGACCGCGCAGGCAGCCCTCGACGAGGTCGCCGGCCGGCTCACCGAGACCCGCTCCGTGCGGGCCGCCGCCGAGCAGCGCCGCGACGAGGCCCTGGCCGGGATCGCCAAGGACGAGGAGTTCCGCCGCTCCGGCCGCAAGCCCCTCGCCGCGGACCTCCCCGCCGACCTCATCACCCTGTACGACAAGATCCGCGAGTCCAGCGGCGGCATCGGCGCCGCCATGCTCCGCCACGGCCGCTGCGAAGGCTGCCGCCTGGAGCTCGCCGGCGGCGACAAGGCCCGGGTCAAGGCCGCCGCCGCCGACGAGGTCGTCCGCTGCGAAGAATGCCGGCGCATCCTCGTCCGGACCGCGGAGTCCGGCCTGTGAAGGTCACGATCGAGGCCGACGGCGGGTCCAGGGGCAACCCCGGCCCCGCCGGCTACGGCGCGGTCGTTCGCTCCACCACCGGCGAGGTCCTCGCCGAACGCCTCGGCCGGCTCGGCGTCACCACCAACAACGTCGCCGAGTACACCGGCCTCATCGAGGGCCTCCGCGCCGCCACCGAGCTCGGCGCCGACGAGGTCGAGGTCCGCATGGACTCGAAGCTGGTCGTCGAGCAGATGTCGGGCCGCTGGCAGATCAAGCACCCCGGGCTGGTCCCCCTGGCAGCGGAGGCGGGGGACCTGGCCCGCTCGTTCCGCTCGGTCCGCTACTCGTGGATCCCCCGCGAGCGGAACAAGCACGCCGACCGCCTGGCGAACGCCGCCATGGACGGCGCCTCCACCCCACCCGCCACTCCTGGCTCTCCCGCCTCTTCTGGTTCGGCCGCCGCTGCTGGTTCGGCCGCCGCTGCTGGTTCCGCCGCTGCTTCTGGTTCCGCTGTTGCGGATGCCGCTCCGGTCGCGGGCCCCGACTCACCGGGCCGCGCGGCCGCCCGCGCCGTCGCCGCCGCCGCGAACTCGTCTTCGTCTCGGGGCCTGTCTTCTTCTGAAGGCTCGTCTTCGGGCGCGGGATCGGCCGGTCCTGCCCGCTCGTCCGGTTCCACGGACGCCACAGCACAGGCATTGGTCAATACGTCGGGCGTCGATGCCGCGCCCGCCGAGCCCGTGGCCCGGTCCTGGGCGCCGCCGTCGACCGGGTCGCCGTTGCGGATGCTGCTCGTCAGGCACGGCGAGACGGCGTACACCGCCGAGAAACGCTACTCGGGGCGCAGTGACATCCCGCTGTCCGACCGCGGTCGCGACCAGGCCGGTCGTGCCGCCGTCCGGATCCGGGACCTCGCCCCCGACCTCGCCGCCGTGGTCAGCTCGCCGCTGCGGCGGTGCCTGGAGACCGCGGCCGCCGTGCGTGGCCTCGTCGGCGACGTCGAGATCGTCACCGACCAGGACCTCGTCGAGTGCGACTTCGGCGAGTGGGACGGGCTGACGTTCGCCGAGGTGCGGGCCGCGTACCCGGCCGAGCTCGACCGCTGGCTCGCCTCGCCCCTGGTCGCGCCGCCCGGCGGGGAGTCGCTGCAGCAGGTCACCATCCGGGTGCGGCGGGCGGTACGGCGGCTCCAGCAGCAGTACGCGGGACAGCGGATCGCCGTCGTCAGCCACGTGACCCCGATCAAGTCGATGCTGCGCGACGCCCTCGCCGCCGGCGACGCGTTCATGTACCGCCTGTACCTCGACCCCGCCGGCCTCTCGATCGTCGACTCATGGCCTGACGGCGGGGTCGCCGTGCGTACCGTCAACGACACAGCACACCTGAGCTGATGCCAGGCCCGCGCAACCGCCTCATAACGGGCGCCGCGGCGGCTCTGGTGCTGGCCGCCGGCGCGTCACCGGCGCGGAGGTCGGGTCAGCACCCGGTACAGCAGGCCGCTCGCGCGTTGCCGGCGCGGAAGGTCAGGTCAGCGCCCGGTACAGCAGGATCAGGCCGACGCCGGTGCCGAACGCCACGATCAGCCACTTCAGCACCGCGGACGGGAGCCGCCGGGCGAGGCGGGCGCCCACGTAGCCGCCGAGCATCGCGGTCGGCGCCACCACCAGCACGTCCACCCACTCGACCGGCCCGAACAGCGCGAACACGCAGACCGTCACCAGGCCGGCGATCGCGGACACGACGTTCTTCAGCGCGCTGATCCTCGCCATCGACTGGTCGAGCACCAGACCCAGCGCCGCGACCAGCATGACGCCGAGCGCGGCACCGAAGTAGCCGCCGTACAGCGAACCGGCGAACACCATCGCGTGCAGGCTCAGCGTCCTGCGCGCCGGCGACATGTCCCGCGGGTTGCCGACCAGCTTGCGCAGCCGGTCCTGGAACGCCAGGGTGGTGGCCGCCGCCAGTACCAGGAACGGCACCACCAGGTCGAACGCCCTCGCCGGCGTGATCAGCAGCAGCACACACCCGAGCGCCGCGGCCACCACCGACGTCGGCACGATGCCCGCCACCGTCCGCCGCGGCAGCTCGCTGAGGTCCATCCGGCTGCCGTACACCGAGGCGACGTACCCCGGGAACACCGACACCGAGTTGGTCACGTTCGCCGCCACCGGGCTCAACCCCGTCGCGATCAGCGCCGGAAACGTGATCAGCGACCCGCCACCGGCGATCGCGTTGACCGTGCCGGCGGCCAGCCCGGCCCCGGACAGGAGCGCGATGTCTGCAAGGTTCATGGTGCCGCCTACCATAGTCATCACGACGGACGAGTCGACCGGGCGGCCGCGTCGGCACCTTCACCGGTGCCGCCGAGGAACGTCCGGGCTCCACAGGGCAGGGTGGTTGTTAACGGCAACCCGGGGCGACCCGCGGGACAGTGCCACAGAGAACAGACCGCCCGGCCCCTCGGGGCCGGGTAAGGGTGAAACGGTGGGGTAAGAGCCCACCAGCGCCCCGGGTGACCGGGGCGGCTAGGTAAACCCCACCCGGAGCAAGGTCAGACGCAGGCGTTCGAGGGCGGCCCGCCCGAGCCTGCGGGTAGACCGCTGGAGCCTGCCGGCAACGGCAGGCCGAGATGGATGGCCGCCCCCGCCCCTCCGGGCGAGGACAGAACCCGGCGTACAGGTCGACTCGTCCGTCGCTGCGACACCCCCCACCGCTCCGCGGCGGGGCCCCGGCGGGGGTTCCCACCCGCACCCCCATGCGCCGCCGCGGCGGCGCACTGCCGGCGCGCTGAGCGCGCGGCAGGACCTACGCGTCCCGCGCGCCATCGCCGCCGGCCCGTCCGGTCGCGTCCGTTGCTCCACTCCGCGTCCGGTCTCATCGTCGGCGTGGCCGCCGCCGCGGCGGCGGTTGTGCCGGAGGGGGCCTTCAGCTGACGGCTCGGATGGCGGCCACAGCGATGAGGACGACGCCGACCACGACCTCCACGCCCAGGCCGGGGTTCGAAGAATTGTCGGTCGGGGGTGGAACCGGGGCGGGGGTTCGGGGGTGACAGGAGTATGGGCAGGTCCACCAGTAGCGATGCGGTGTCTGATTTGTACGCGGCCAGCTACGCGAGGCTCGTCGGTGTGGTGGCGCTGGTCGCCGGGGGGAGGGCGGAGGCCGAGGAGTGCGTGCAGGAGGCGTTCGTGCGGCTGCTCGGGCGGTGGGAGCACGTGTCCCGGCTCGAGTCGCCGGAGGTGTGGGTGCGGACGGTGGCGATCAGGCTGGTGGCCAACCGGCGGCGGAACGCGCGGAGTGCCCTGCGGGCGTTGCTGCGGCACGGGCCGCCGGTGGACGCGTCGCCGCCGAGTGGGGACCGGGTGGATCTCACGGCGGCGCTGCGGCGGTTGCCGGTCGGGCAGCGGCAGGTGGTCGTCATGCATCACCTGCTCGGGTACGGCGTGGAGCAGACCGCCGAGCTGCTGGACGTCGCGCCCGGGACGGTGAAGTCGCGGTTGAGCCGGGCCCGGAGCGCGCTCGCGGGGCTGCTGAGAGAGGAGGCGTCGAATGTCTGAGCTCGGGGATCTGCTGGCGGCCGAGGCGAAGCGGCACGAGCCGGGGCAGGCGCCGGCGTTCGACGAGGTGGTGCGGAAGCGGCGGAACCGGGACCGGCGGCACCTCGCCGTCGTGGGGGCGGTCGTGGCGGTGGCGCTGGGAGCGACCGCCGGGCCCACGCTGTGGGGGCAGAAGCAGCAGCCGGCCGGCGCGGCCCGAGCGGTCGTCACCGGGACGCTCCTGATGGTCGGCGGGCCGATGCCAGGGTATTCGCGCGGCACCGCCGGGACGGTGTGGTTCGACGCTGCCGACGGCACGACCACGAGCACCACCTCGGCGGCCGACGGGCGGTTCAGCATCAGGTTGACGCCGGGGCGGTACGTCGCGACCGGAGCGCCCGTGAACAGCGGCGCTCCATGGTGTCGCGCCGACGAGCCCGTGGTCGTCCCGCCGGAAGGGCTGCACGACGTGCGGGTGCTGTGTCAGATGCGCTGAGGCGCCCCGGATACTGAGGGGACCGGGACCAGGGGGAGTGGCGATGACAGCACAGGCGGCACGGAGCACCGAGCAGCGCGTGGCGGACACGGTACGGCGGCTGGAGGAGGACGTCGACGCGTGGGTGGCGACGGCGTCGGCGGACGGGGAGCCGTGCATGGTGCCGCTGTCGTTCCTGTGGGACGGGGCGACCCTGCTGTTCTCGACGGCCGTCAACAACCCGACGGCGCGCAACCTGGCGGCCAACGGCCGGGCCCGCGTCGGTGTGGGGCCGACGCGGGACGTGGTCCTCATCGAGTGTGCCGTGCAGACCGTGCCGGCCGGCGACCTGACGGACGGCACGAAGGACGCGTTCGCCGAGAAGACGGGGTTCCGGCCGGGGAAGGGCTACGTGTACTTCCGGATGACGCCGCTGTGGATCCAGGCCTGGCGCGAGGCCAACGAGCTGGCCGGCCGGGACCTGCCGGCGCTCACGCCACCGAGGTGAACGCCAGCATCTCCCACGGGCCCGCGCTCGCGCCGTTGGCGCGCAACATGTTGGCGGAGCTGCCGGTCATGTCGACGCGGACGCTGACCCAGCCCTTCGTGGACTGGTTGCGCAGGTAGTAGACGCCGGCGTCGGACCAGACCTCGAAGACCTCCCAGACGCCCGGCCACTCGCCCCGCCCGCGCATCATGCCGCGGAGGTTGCCGCTGTACCCGTATTCGGCGGTCACGAGGTAGCCGGAGCTGGCCTGGATGTAGATGGTGTCGGTCCGGCCGTTGTAGGCGCAGAGGCGGAAGTGCTCCCACGTGCCCAGCGCGCCGGCCGTGGAGCGGGCCCGCAGCATGTTGTGGCTGCTGCCGGTGTACCCCTGCTCCTCCGAGACGTAACGCGCCGCGCGGTAGCTGTAGATGTAGAACCGCTGGCAGATCGAGGCGCCCGGGATGCCGACCGGCCCGAGGGCGTTCGCCTGCGCCTCACCGCCGCCGAGGTCCAGCGACGTGCGCGTCAACCCCTTCGTGGCGGGATCGTCCTCGGCGGCCGTGGGGGACGCGCCAGGGCTGGGCGCGGCGTGCGCGGACGCCGGGACCAGCAACGCGAGCAGGACAACGACAGCGGACAGCAACCCCCGGGCACGGCGCACAGCGACTCCAAGCGTGATGTAGTACGACCCCGCCGGACATGCTGGACGAATGCATCGATGAGTGTCAAGGCCCGTCGAAAAGCTTCAGGGTTGCGGCGTGCAAAGTGGCGCTCCGTGCGAAAACCGACGGGCCGGGACCGGGTTCCGGCCGGCCGTCGAGGCCGCTGTACCGCCCACCGGCCTCCCGCACGATCAGCGACGTCGCCGCGAAGTCCCAGATCTGCCCCCGGGTCTGCACGCACAGGTCGAGCCGCCCGTCGGCGACGAGCAGCGCCGCGTGCACCGGCCACGGCTCCTTGCGCGCCACGGCGGTCAGCGGCTCCAGCATCGCCCGCTCGGGCCGGAAGACGTAGTCGTCGGGGATGACGCCGAGCGTCGCACCCTCGGGCGTCTCGGCGCCGTCGGCGGCCACCCGCAGCCGCCGCGCGTCGTCGCCGCCGATGCCGCCCTGGAACGAGCCGCCGCCTCGCGAGGCCCACCAGATGGTGCCCTGCGCCGGTACAGCGGCGACACCCGCGACGATCTCGCCGTCCTCCTCCAGAGCGACGAGCACGAGCCAGCGGTCGTCGCCGGCGACGAACATCGCGGTGCCGTCGATCGGGTCGATGATCCAGCGCCGGCCGCCGGTGCCGGTGAGCCCGCCCTCCTCGCCGAGGATCGCGTCGCCGGGGCGCTCCTCGGCCAGCACGGCCCGGATCGCGGCCTCGACGGCGCGGTCGGCCTCGGTGACGACGCTGCCGTCGGCCTTGATCTCCTTCGGCAGCCCGGCGAGGGCGGCGAAGTAGCGCATGCCGACCTCGGCCCCGGCGAGCGCGGCCCGCCGGGCGAGGAGGAGGTCGCTCACAGGCGCGCCAGGTCGATGAAGTACGTCGGGTACGTCTTCGACACGCAGCGCGGGTCGCGGATCTCGATGCCGGGCACGCGCAGGCCGAGCAGCGCCAGGCTCATCGCCATCCGGTGGTCGTCGTACGTGTGGAAGGCCGTCGGCGCGGGCGTCCCCGGGTTGACCGTGAAGCCGTCCTCGTCCTCGACCGCGTCGATGCCGGCGCGGCGCAGCTCGGTGACGATCGCGGCGATCCGGTCGGTCTCCTTCTTGCGGATGAAGCCGATGCCGCGCACGCGCGTGGGGGAGTCGGCGAACACCGCGACCGCCGCCAGGGTCTGCGCGGTGTCGGAGATGTCGGCCATGTCGACGTCGATGCCGTGCAGCGTGCCGGTGCCCGTGACGGTGACCCGGTCGGCGGTCCGCTCGACCCGCGCGCCCATCTGCTCCAGCAGGTCCGCGAAGCGCACGTCGCCCTGCAGGCTGCTGGTGCCGAGCCCCTCGACGGTGACCCGGCCGCCGGTGATCGCGGCGGCGGCGAGCACGTAGGACGCGGCGCTCGCGTCGGGCTCGATCGCGTAGTCCGTCGCCCGGTACGCGCCCGGGCGCACGTGCAGGCCGTCGACGGTGACCCCGAACGCGGCCATGACGGCGGTGGTCGCCTCGACGTAGGGCACGGAGACCAGCGGCGAGGTGAGCTCCACCGACAGGCCGTCGGACATCAGCGGCCCGGCCATCAGCAGCCCGGACAGGAACTGGCTCGACAGGTGGCCCGGCACCGCGACCTTCCCGCCGGCGACCGGCCCGGTCACCGCGATCGGCAGGAGCCCGGGCCCGGCCTCGGACAGGTCCTCCACCGTCGCGCCGAGCTCGCGCAGCGCGTCGGTCAGCGGCCCGAACGGCCGTGCCCGCAGCTGCGGCGCGCCGTCCACGACGCTGCGCGCCGGGCGCAGCGCCGCCGCCGGCACCACGAACCTGCCGGTGGTGCCCGACTGGCGGGCGTCGATGCTCGCCGGCGTGGTCTGCGTGCGCGGGTCGACGCCGTCGACGACGACGGTGTGCGCGGCCTCGTCGACGGTCAGCGTCGCGCCGAGCGCCTGCACGGCGCCGAGCATCGCGTGCGTGTCGTCGGCGAACAGCACCCCCGTCAGCGTGCTGCGTCCCGGAGCGAGCGCCGCGCAGATCAGCGCCCGGTTGGTGATGCTCTTGGAGCCCGGCGGCCGCAGCGACACGTCGGGCGGCGCGGTCAGCGGCGTGATGGCAAGGACGTCCGGCAGGTCATCGGCATGGAGGCTCACCCCTCAATTGTCCCGCAGCCCGCCGCCGCCCCGCGGGGCAACCCCACCCCGCTAGCGTTTGCGCATCTCGTACGAGCCGTCGCCGGCCGGGTCCAGCGGCACCGTGTCGCCGAGCGTTCCGGCGGCGTCGGCGGAGACGCGCAGCCGCCCGGGCCCGGCGAGGTCGGCGAGGCGGGTCGCGGCGGCCACCACGGGCCCGGTCAGTCGCTCTTCGCCCTGCGGTGTTCCGCCGACGTGCAGGCCGAACCGGACCATCGTCATGGCGCGCGGCCGCAGGTAGCCGGCGACGTCCCGTACGGCTGCCGCAGCGTCGTCGTAGAGCACGAGGGCGTGCCCGTCGGCGGCGAGTGCGGGACGCCCGCCCGTCAGGGACTTCACGACGTCGCCCGGGGCGGCCGAGCCGCCGATCGCGAGGACCGCTGCGTTCAGGTTCACGGCACCGAGTATCGGGGCCCCGCAGCCCCGCGTCCACCGTGGACTGTTCGCCTCCTAACGATGGTGGGAGGATCGCCCGTCCGACTCGAATCTCGCTCCACCGAACGGCTCACCCTCGGGTGATCGTGACCACAGGCATCCGTGCTCATCGGTGCCTGCCGCGAGCCGTCCGCCGCCGCCGGCCCATTCACGGAATCGTTGACTCACAAGGATTTCCGGCCACCCGATGGGTGGTTCGCGACGACTTCCGGACCTTCTGCGGGCGTCCGCTCCCGGAGTCGGGCGGTTGCGTCTACTGTGGAATCCCAACCAGCTATTTGCCGGTTTCGGTGGCGCGTGTTTCATTTGCGGTGCACAGTGATGTCATGAGCAGCAGCGGTGCTGAGCGGTACTACTGGTGCCTTTCCCACCATCGGGTCGAGTCCGAGGCAGACATGTGCGCCGGAAGGGATCGACTCGGCCCCTATGATTCGGCGTCAGAAGCGCAGCGGGCGTTGGAAACAGTCCAGCAACGCAACGAGGCGTGGGATGCCGAAGACGAACGGTGGGAAGGCAAGCGCTAGCAACACGTCGGAGCCGAAGGCGACCGCGAACCGCCCCGGCATACGACTCCGGTCCGACCCGTCTCCATCCGCACAACCCAACCGCGAACATCCCGCAGGATGCGGGAGAACTCCTCCAGGAGGACCACGATGGCCGCAGCTAAGAAGGCCACCACGAGATCGGCCGCAACGAGCGCGGCCACGACAACTCCAGCAGCGGACGCTGCACTGACCGCGACCCCCGCCAGGGCCGCGAAGACCGTCGCCGCCGCCGCTCCCCGCCGGCGCGCGACCAGCTCGACGGTGGCCCAGCCCACCGCCACCACCCCGGCAGCCACGTCCGAGGCTTCCACGACGGCGGCTCCCGCCGCCGCGTCCCCGTCTTCGTCGTCGCCGAGGTCCACGAGGGCGGCGCGCCCCGCCGCCAAGCGGGCCACCGCGACGAAGACGACCCCGGCCGCTTCCAAGGCTACCGCCACCGGCACCGCCACCACGGCCACTGCCGCGAAGTCCCCGTCCACCAAGTCGGCGACGGCGGCCACCCCGGCGGCGAAGTCGACGGGCGCCTCCGCGGCGAAGACCCCGGCGGCGAGGTCGGCGGCGGCGAAGTCGGCCACCCCGGCGGCCAAGGCAACGGGCGCCTCCGCGGCGAAGGCTCCGGCGGCGAAGTCGACGGGCGCCTCCGCGGCGAAGACCCCCGCTGCGAAGGCCGCGGGCACCACGACCGCGAAGACCCCGGCGGCCAAGACGACGGGCGCCTCCGCGGCGAAGGCTCCGGCGGCGAAGTCCACGACCGGCCGGGCCACGACGAGGTCGGCGACCCCTGCCGCGAAGGCAGCCGCGGCCAAGTCCGCGACCCCCGCCGCGAAGTCCACGGCCGCCAAGGCCACGACGGCGAAGGCCACCCCCGCCGCGAAGTCGACGGCGGCCAAGGCCACCACCGCGAAGGCCACCCCCGCCGCCAAGTCCACGGCAGCTAAGGCGACCACGGCGAAGGCGACTCCGGCAGCGAAGTCGACGGCAGCCAAGGCCACCACCGCGAAGGCGACTCCGGCAGCGAAGTCGACGGCGGCGAAGGCGGCCACGGCGAAGGCCACCCCTGCCGCGAAGTCGACGGCAGCCAAGGCCACCACCGCGAAGGCGACTCCGGCAGCGAAGTCGACGGCGGCGAAGGCGGCCACGGCGAAGGCGACTCCGGCAGCGAAGTCGACGGCGGCGAAGGCGACGACGGCCAAGGCGACTCCGGCAGCGAAGTCGACGGCGGCGAAGGCGACGACGGCCAAGGCGACTCCGGCGGCGAAGGCCACCACTGCCAAGACGGCAGCGGCGAAGGCGACGGCGGCGAAGGCGACCCCGGCCAAGTCCACGGCGGCGAAGTCCGCGGCGGCGAAGGCGGCTCCGGCGAAGACCGCCGCTGCGGCCAAGTCGGCCCCCGCCCCCGCCAAGGCAGCCGTGAAGTCCGCGGCGGCGAAGGCGGCCCCCGCGAAGACCGCGAAGGCGACGACCGCGAAGGCGGCTCCGGCGAAGGCTCCGGCCAAGTCGGCTGCCAAGGCGACCGCTGCCAAGTCCACGGCGGCCAAGGCCACGGCGGCGAAGAGCACGGCGAAGGCGGCTCCGGCGAAGGCGGGTGCGGCCAAGGCGACGCCCGCGGCCACGAAGGCCACGGCGAGCAAGGCCACCACCGCGAAGGCGACCGCTGCCAAGGCGACCGCCGCGAAGTCGACGGCCGCCAAGTCCACGGCGAAGGCGGCCCCCGCGAAGGCCACGACCGCCAAGGCGACGACCGCGAAGGCGGCTCCGGCCAAGTCGGCTGCCAAGGCGACCGCTGCCAAGACCACGGCGGCGAAGGCGGCCCCCGCGAAGACCGCGAAGGCCACCACCGCCAAGGCCACCACCGCGAAGGCGACGACCGCCAAGGCGGCTCCGGCGAAGGCTCCGGCCAAGTCGGCTGCCAAGGCGACCGCAGCCAAGTCCACGGCGGCCAAGGCCACCGCGGCGAAGGCGGCTCCGGCTAAGGCGGGTGCGGCCAAGGCGACGCCCGCGGCCACGAAGGCCACCACCGCCAAGGCCACCGCCGCGAAGGCGACCGCTGCCAAGACGACCGCCGCGAAGTCGACGGCGGCCAAGGCGGCGCCGAGCAAGGCCACGGCCAAGGCGGCCCCGGCCAAGACGGCGAAGGCCACGGCGGCGAAGGCAGCCCCGGCCAAGACGGCGAAGGCGACGACGGCGAAGGCGGCCCCGGCGAAGGCCGCCACGGCCAAGGCGGCGCCCGCGGCAGCCACGAAGGCGACCGCGAGCAAGGCCACCGCCGCGAAGACGACCGCTGCCAAGGCCACCGCCGCCAAGTCGACGGCTGCGAAGGCGACCGCTGCCAAGGCGGCGCCGAGCAAGGCCACGGCGAAGGCGGCTCCGGCCAAGACGGCGGCGGCCCCGGCGAAGGCTGCTGCCAAGGCGACCACCGTCAAGTCGACGGCTGCCAAGGCGACCACCGCCAAGGCGACCCCGGCCACGAAGACCGCCCCGGCAAAGGCCGCCAAGTCGACGGCTGCGAAGTCGACGGCTGTGAAGTCGACGGCTGCGAAGTCGACGGCCGCCAAGGCGACCGGCACCAAGGCGACCCCGGCGAAGGCGGCCGCGGCCACGGGCACGGCCGCCGCCGCGGAGACGGCGACGCCCGCCACCGCCACCGCCACGGCCCCCACGGCCAAGGCCACCGCGAAGTCGACCGCTGCCAAGGCGGCGCCGAGCAAGGCCACGGCGAAGGCGGCCCCGGCCAAGACGGCGAAGGCGGCCAAGGCAGCCCCGGCGAAGACCGCCAAGGCCGCCCCGGCCAGGGCGGCGAAGTCGGCCGCGGCCAAGGCCACCCCGGCTCCGGCCGAGACCGCACCGGCGGCGACCGAGACCGCGTCGGCAGCGACCGAGGCGACCCCGGCGGCGACCGAGACGGCGGCCCCGGCCGCGACCGAGGCGCCGGCGACCGAGGCGACCCCGGCGGCGACCGAGTCGGCGGCGGCGCCGGCCGCGGCCAAGGCGGCCCCCGCGAAGGCCGCCAGGGCCACCAGGGCCACCAGGGCCACCAAGGCCACGCCGAGCAAGGCCACGGCCAGCAAGGCCACGCCGAGCAAGGCCGCCAAGGCCGCGCCGAGCAAGGCGGCCAGGTCCACGGCGGCGAAGAAGGCGGCCTCGGAGGCTTCCGACACGCCGGCTCCGGCCGCCAGCGCGCCGGCCCCCGCGGAGGCGGCGACCCCGCCGGCCGTCGTGTCCGAGGGTGGGCTCGACGCGGGCAGCATCGGTGACGTCGAGGGTGCCCCGGTGGCGCCCGCCGGTGGTGCCGCCACCGAGGCGATCCCCGGCCGCGAGAACGGCAACAACGTCGAAGAGGCCGCGAGCATGACGCCCGAGGACTGGGCGAGCCTCGCCCGCCCGTAACGGCGGACAGCGACAACCACACGGCAGCGCCACGGTCCGGAACGAGGGACCGTGGCGCTGCCGTGCGACGGGGTGCCGGTGGTAAGACTGTGCGGTGGCCTTACGACGTATCCGAGCCGCCCGCATCGACTTCTCCGGGCTGCGCCGAGAGCTCGACCTGCCCACCGGCTTCCCCGACGCCGCCGATCGGGAGGCGGAAGCCGCCGCCAAGGACCCGCACGACGACCGCGAGGACCGCACGGCGCTCGAGTTCGTGACGATCGACCCGCCGACGTCCAAGGACCTCGACCAGGCACTGCTCCTGCAGCGGCGCGACGGCGGCTACCGGGTGTATTACGCCATCGCCGACGTCGCCGCGTTCACCGGCAACGCGCCCGCGATCGAGCAGGAGAGCTGGCGGCGGGGGCAGACGGTGTACCTGCCGGACGGCAAGGTCCCGCTGCACCCTGCGGTGCTCAGCGAGGGTGCCGCCAGCCTGCTGCCGGACCAGGACCGGCCCGCCGTGCTGTGGACGATCGACATCGACCAGAGCGGCACCACCACGGCGGTCGACGTGCGCAGGGCGACGGTCCGCAGCCGGGCGAAGCTGAGCTACGAGCAGGTCCAGCGCGACGTCGACGCCGGCCGGGCCCACGCGTCGATCAGTCTCCTGCCGGAGATCGGCCGGCTCCTCACCGGCAAGGGGCTGGAGCGCGGCGCGATCAACCTGCCGATGCCCGAGCAGGAGATCGAGCCCGACGGCGACGGCTGGCGGCTCGCCATCCGCGGGCCGGTGCCGGTCGAGGAGTACAACGCGCAGATCTCGCTGCTGACGGGCATGGCCGCCGCGCAGATCATGCTCGAGCACGGCATCGGGCTGCTGCGCACGATGCCGCCGCCGGAGGAGGAGGCGGTGCGCAGGCTGCGGCTGGCGGCGAAGGCGCTGCGGCTCGACTGGCCCGAGGGGAAGGGCCCGGGCGAGGTCATCGCGGCGCTCGACCCGATGGACCCGCGGGCGGCGGCGCTCATCGACCAGGCCGCCGAGATGATGCGCGGCGCCGGCTACACCCCGTTCGACGGCGCGCGGCCGGAGCAGCCGCTGCACGGTGCCGTCGCCGCCCCGTACGCCCACGTCACCGCGCCGCTGCGGCGCCTCGCCGACCGGTACGTCACCGAGGTCTGCCTGGCCCTGCACAACGGCGCCGAGGTGCCGGGGTGGGCGCGGGAGGCGCTGCCGCGGCTGCCGGAGGTCATGAGCCGCACCGACCGGGTCGCCAACGCCGCCGAGCGGGGCGCGATCGACCTGGTCGAGGCCGTCCTGCTGGAGCACCGCATCGGTGAGGAGTTCGACGCGGCGGTGCTGGACGTCGAGAAGCACCGGGCGGACATCGCCCTCGACGAGCCGGCGGTCCGGGCCCGCTGCGAGGGCGACGGGCTGCCGCTGGGGGAGCGGATCCGGGTAATCCTCACAGCTGCGGACCCCGCCAGCCGCAAGGTGCTCTTCAGCACGGTAAGACTTGAGTCATGACCTACGACCAGATCGAACTGCCCGACGTCTCGGCGTTGCGGGTCGGCATCATCGGCGGCACCGGCCCGCAGGGGCGCGGTCTCGCGTACCGGTTCGCCAGGGCGGGCCTGCGGGTCGTCCTCGGGTCGCGTTCCACGGAGCGCGGGGCGCAGGCCGCCGAGGACCTCAACGCGCTGCCGGGCGTCCAGCAGCCGGCGGAGGGCGGCGACAACGCCTTCGCCTGCCAGGCCGACGTCGTGGTCATCGCGGTGCCGTGGGAGGGCCACGCGGCGACGGTCGCGGAGCTGGCGCCGCACCTGACCGGCGGCAAGATCGTGGTCGACTGCGTCAACCCGCTCGGGTTCGACAAGCAGGGGCCGTTCTCGCTGCCGGTGGCCGAGGGCAGTGCCGCCGAGCAGGCCGCGACGCTGCTGCCGGAGGCGCGGGTGTGCGCCGCGTTCCACCACGTCAGCGCCGCGCTGCTGACCGACCCGGAGATCGAGAAGATCGACCTGGACGTGCTCGTCCTCGGCGACGACCGCGACGCGGCGCTGCAGGTGCAGGCCATCGCCGGGAAGGTCGACGGCATGCGGGGCGTGTTCGCGGGCCGGCTGCGCAACGCGGGGCAGGTCGAGGCGCTCACGGCCAACCTGATCGCGATCAACAAGCGGTACAAGGTCCACGCCGGCGTGCGGGTGACGGACCTGTGAGCGCCTTCGACCCGTGGTCGCCGGCGTTCGTCGCGCACCCCTACGACGGGTACCGGCGGCTGCGGGAACAGGACCCGGTCAGCTGGTTCGAGCCGAGCGGCCAGTTCCTCGTGTCGCGGCACGAGGACGTCAACGCGCTGCTGCGGGACCGGCGGCTCGGCCGCACCTACCTGCACGTGGCCACGCACGAGGAGATGGGGCGCACGCCCCCGCCGCCGCAGGACGAGCCGTTCTGGACGCTCAACAACAACGGCATGCTCGACCGCGAGCCGCCCGACCACACCCGGCTGCGGCGGCTCGTGTCGCAGGCGTTCACGCCGCGGCGGGTCGAGGCGCTGCGCCCCGTGGTCCAGCGGCTCGCCGACGGCCTCGTCGACGCGTTCGTCGCCAAGGGCGGCGGCGACCTGATCGCGGAGGTCGCCGAGCCGCTCCCGGTGACCGTCATCGCCGAGCTGCTCGGCATCCCCGAGCCGGATCGGCACCTGCTGCGCCCCTGGTCGGCGGCGATCTGCGGGATGTACGAGCTGAATCCGCCACGGGAGACGGCGGCCGCGGCGGTCCGCGCCTCGGAGGAGTTCTCCGACTACCTGCGCGGCCTGGCCCGGCACCGCGCCGGCGACCCGCAGGACGACCTGATCAGCGCCCTCACCGCGGTCGAAGGCCTCAGCGAGGACGAGCTCATCGGCACCTGCGTGCTGCTGCTCAACGCCGGGCACGAGGCGACCGTCAACGTGACGGGCAACGGCTGGTGGGCCCTGTTCCGCAACCCGGATCAGCTGCGGAAACTCCGGGCGGATCCGGCGCTGCTACCGACGGCGATCGAAGAGCTGATGCGCTACGACACGCCGCTGCAGATGTTCGAGCGGTGGGTGCTCGAGGACATCGAGGTGCGCGGGCACACCATCCGCAAGGGCCAGGAGGTGGCGCTGCTGTTCGGCTCGGCGAACCACGACCCCGCCGTGTTCACCGACCCGGAGCGCCTGGACATCGAGCGCCGCGACAACCCGCACATCTCCTTCGGCGCCGGCATCCACTACTGCCTCGGCGCGCCGCTCGCGCGGATCGAGCTCGCCGCGTCGTTCGGCGCGCTGCTGGCGAAGGCCCCCGGCCTGCGGCTGGACCGGGAGCCGCAGTGGAAGCCCGGATTCGTGATCAGAGGCCTGGAGAAGCTCGAGGTCTCCCTGTAGGGCAGCCCGACCAGCCGGCGCAGATGTCACAGGGGCTGCGCCGGCCGGGCTCGCGTCCCGAGCGCTGAGCGGTTCGCCGTTTCCGCCGGTGTACGACCGGCGCCCACACCTTCTAGCTAGGACGGCCAGCTAGAAGGTGTGCTCCTGGGCCGGGAACACCCCGGAGCGCACCTCGTCGGCGAACGCCCGGGTCGCGTCGCCGAGCACGCCGGCCAGGTCCGCGTACTGCTTGACGAACCGCGGCATCCGCCCGGTCCGCATCCCGGCCATGTCCTGCCAGACGAGGACCTGCGCGTCGGTGTCCCCTCCGGCGCCGATCCCGACCGTGGGGATCCGCAGCTCGTGGGTGATCCGCTTGGCGACCTCGCCCGGCACCATCTCCAGGACCACCGCGAACGCGCCGGCCTCCGCGACCGCGTGCGCGTCCGCGACCACCTCGTCGGCGGCGTCCCCGCGGCCCTGCACCCGGTAGCCGCCGATGGTGTGCTCGCTCTGCGGCGTGAACCCGATGTGCGCCATCACCGGGATCCCGGCCCCGGTCAGCGCGGCGATCTGCGGCGCGACCCGCACGCCGCCCTCCAGCTTGACGGCGTGACAGCCGCCTTCCTTCATGAACCGCACCGCGGTCCGCAGCGCCTGCGCCGGCCCTTCCTCGTACGAGCCGAACGGCAGGTCCCCGACGACCAGCGCCCGCCGCGTGGACCGGACCACGGCCCTGACCAGGGGCAGCAGCTCGTCCTCGGTGACCGACACCGTCGAGGCGTAGCCGTACACGTTGTTCGCGGCCGAGTCACCGACCAGCAGGACCGGGATGCCGGCCTCGTCGAAGATGCCCGCCGTGTACTGGTCGTACGACGTCAGCATCGGCCACCGCTCCCCGCGCTCCTTGGCGGCGAGCAGGTCCCTGGTGCGCACCCGGCGGTTGACGGCACCGCCGTACAGCGACTGAACCTCGGACATCACTGTCCTCCTTCGGGTTCCTCGAGGCCCCGTCGTGGGGTCCCCGGGCCTTACACCCCCGATGGTCGCACCGCACCCCACCTTCCGGCAGTACGGATGCTGAATCTCACTGTGCACCCGCCGCACCGCGGGCGCGACGGATCCCCGGCGCGGATTCCCACCCGCACCGTTGACCTGCCCTGTCCCGTGGTGAGCGGAAACAGGAGCGTCAGGAGGGGGTCTCGCGGAAGCGGTTGGTGATGGGGAGGCGGCGGTCGCGGCCGAAGGCCTTGATGGAGATCTTCGTGCCGGGGGCGCTCTGGCGTCGCTTGTACTCGGCGAGGTCGACCATGCGCAGGGTGCGGTCGACCACGGCGGGGTCGTGGCCGGCGGCGATCAGGTCGTCGCGGCCGAGGTCGCCGTCGACGTACCCGGCGAGGATGGCGTCGAGGACCTCGTAGTCGGGGAGCGAGTCGCTGTCGAGCTGGCCGGGGCGCAGCTCGGCGCTCGGCGGCTTCGAGATGGAGCGCTCGGGGATCGGCGGCACGTCGCCGCGCCGCTCGGCCTCCTCGTTGCGCCAGCGGGCGAGCTTCCACACCAGCGTCTTCGGCACGTCCTTCAGCGGGTTGAACGCGCCGACGGAGTCGCCGTACAAGGTGGAATAGCCGACCGCGAGCTCGCTCTTGTTGCCGGTGGTGAGGACGAGTGGGCCCTCCTGGTTGGAGATGGCCATCATGATGACGCCGCGGACGCGGGCCTGCAGGTTCTCCACAGCGAGGCCGGACAGCGCCATGTTGGCCAGGAAGCCGTCGACCATCGGCTGGATCGGCTCGACGCGGTAGTCCAGGCCGGTGCGGCGGGCCATGTCCTCGGCGTCGTCCTTGGAATGCTGCGAGGAGTGGCCGCTCGGCAGCGACACCGCGGTGACGTTGGCCGGGCCGAGGGCGTCGCAGGCGATGGCGGTGACGACGGCGGAGTCGATGCCGCCGGACAGGGCTACCGCGACCCCGCGGAAGCCGTTCTTGCGCACGTAGTCCCGCAGGCCGACGACGAGCGCCTGCCAGACCTCGGCCTCGTCGGTGACGCGGGCGGCGATCTCCGGGGCGGGCGCCGGCTGGTCGGCGGCCACCACGCTGTCGGAGATGAGGACGTTGACGACCCGCATCTCGGCGTCCTCGACGACGGGCGGGACCGGCTCCGCGGCCGGCAGGTCCAGGTCGAGCACCATGAGCTGCTCGGCGAACTGCTGCGCCCGGGCGATCAGCGACCCGTCGGGGCGCACGACCATCGAGTCGCCGTCGAAGACCAGCTCGTCCTGCGCGCCGACGGTGTTGACGTAGGCGATGGTCGCCCGCGCCTCCGCGGCCCGGCGGGCGACGAGCGCCAGGCGGGTGTCGTCCTTGTTCAGCTCGTACGGCGAGCCGTTGATGTTGACGACCAGGCCGACCTTCGCGGCCGCGGCGACCGCGAACGGGCCGCCCTCCTGCCACAGGTCCTCACAGATGGTGAGGGCGATGTCGACGCCGCCGACCCGGATGACGGTGAGGGTGTCGCCGGGCTCGAAGTAGCGGTCCTCGTCGAAGACGCCGTAGTTGGGCAGGTGGTGCTTGAAGTACGTGGCGACCTGCGTGCCGCGGTGCAGCACCGCGAGCGCGTTGCGCGGGCCGGCCTCGTCGGCGTCGAGGTAGCCGACGATGACGACGGTCTCGCCGAGGCCGTCGCCGGCGAGCTGGGCGGCGAGGTCGTCGACGGCCCGCTTGGAGGCGGCGACGAAGGACCGGCGGAACACGAGGTCCTCGACCGGATACCCGGTCAGCATCATCTCCGGGAACGCGACGACGTGCGCGCCCGCACCGGCCGCCTTGCTGGTCCAGCCGTGCACCAGGGACGAGTTGCCGGGCAGGTCCCCGACGGTCGGGTCGATCTGGGCGAGCGCGAGGCGCAACCGTGGCATGCCTCAAGTGTGGACCAACGCCGCACGGGGTGCTCCTGTGACGTTCACTCCAGTGCGGGGTGGGATGGGTAGGTCCGGTAACTTGGGCGTAACACGTCCGGGCGAGACTTGCCCGAATCAGCCGAATACCGCAGCTCGTGGGGGAACCACCGTGGACCGTCAGCAGGAGTTCGTGCTCCGGACGCTCGAAGAGCGCGACATCCGCTTCGTGCGCCTATGGTTCACCGACGTGCTCGGCACGCTGAAGAGCGTGTCGGTCGCGCCGGCCGAGCTGGAGTCGGCGTTCGAGGAGGGCATCGGCTTCGACGGCTCGGCGATCGAGGGCTTCGCCCGCGTGTACGAGTCGGACATGGTCGCGAAGCCGGACCCGACGACGTTCCAGGTGTTCCCGTTCGAGGGTGGCATGTCGGGGGAGAGCGCCCGCATGTTCTGCGACATCACCCTGCCCGACGGCTCGCCGTCGTGGGCCGACCCGCGCCACGTGCTGCGCCGGGCCCTGTCGCGGGCGGCGGAGAAGGGCTTCACCTTCTACACCCACCCCGAGATCGAGTTCTTCCTGCTGGAGTCGCTGGGTGAGCGCGGCTCGGTGCCGACCCCGGTCGACACCGGCGGCTACTTCGACCACACCACCCACGCCGTCGCCCGCGACTTCCGCCGCCAGGCGGTCCTCGCCCTGGAGCGGATCGGCATCTCGGTCGAGTTCAGCCACCACGAGGTCGCGCCCGGCCAGCAGGAGATCGATCTGCGGTATGCGGACGCGCTGACCACCGCCGACAACATCATGACCTTCCGGCACGTCATCAAGGAGGTCGCGCTCTCCCACGGGGTGCACGCCACCTTCATGCCGAAGCCGTTCACCGACCAGCCCGGCAGCGGCATGCACACGCACCTGTCCCTGTTCGAGGGCGAGCGCAACGCGTTCCACGACGCGAGCGACCCGATGAAGCTGTCGAAGGTCGGCCAGGCGTTCATCGCCGGCCTGCTGGTGCACGCGCGGGAGTACACCGCGATCACCAACCAGTGGGTCAACTCCTACAAGCGGCTCTTCCCGCAGTCGGTGCCGAACCGGATCACCGAGTCGCCCGCCTACGTCTGCTGGGGCCACACGAACCGGTCCGCCCTGGTCCGCGTCCCCGCCTACGGCAAGCCCAACTCGGCCCGCGTCGAGGTCCGCTCGCTGGACTCCGCCACGAACCCCTACCTCGCCTACGCCGTCATGCTCGGCGCCGGCATGCGCGGCATCGAGCAGGGCTACGAGCTGCCCCCGGGCGCCGAGGACGACGTGTGGGCCCTCACCGACGGCGAGCGCCGCGCCGCCGGCTACGAGTCGCTGCCGGAGAACCTGTCCCAGGCCGTCGACGCCATGGCCGGCTCGGAGCTGGTCGCCGAGGTCCTCGGCGAGCACGTCTTCGACTTCTTCCTGAAGAACAAGCGCACCGAGTGGGAAGAGTACCGCCGCGTCGTCACCCCGTTCGAGCGCGAGCGCTACCTCGGCATCATGTAGCTCCGCTGCCGAGGCGGGCCGGATCCTTCGTGAGCGGCCCGCATCGCCCGGACAGGCCGAGCCGCCGCCGGACGCCCCGGCGGTGGTCGGCCGGGGCCGGTGGATGCTGCCCGGGTGGCGTCAGCCGTAGCGTTCGGTCCGGATGCTCCTGGCGTCGTGGCCGAGGGCGACCATGACGTCGGCGGCGGTCTCCACGAAGCCGGTCGGGCCGCAGACGAAGACGGCGGGGGCGAAGTCGGCCGGCCAGGCGTGGGTGTTGACGTCGGCGACCCCGATCCGGGAGCCGCGCACCCTCGTGTAGATGAACTGCACGTCGAGACCGCGGTCGTCGCGGGCGCGCTCGCGCAGCTCGTCGGCGTAGATGACGTCCTGCGGGGTCCGCACCGAGTAGAGCAGCCGGAACGGGGTCCGCACGCCGTGCGCCGCGCGGGACCGGATCATCGCCATCAGCGGGACGATGCCGGAGCCGCCCGCGACCAGCTGGACCGGGGCGGGGTCGGTGTGTCGCCACACGAACCAGCCGCCGATCGGCCCGCGCAGCTCGATGGGCTGGCCGACGTCGTAGACGTCAGCGAGGAACGGGCTGACCTCACCGTCGTCGAGCCGCTGGACGGTGATCTCCACGACACCCGCCCCCAGCCCGTCGCCACCCGGCGCAGCGAGACCCGACGCGGCGGCACCCGACGCGGCAGGACCCGTCGCCGACGCGATCGAGTAGCTGCGCTGCGCCGTGTAACCGTCCTCGGCCGTCAACCGCAGGTCGACATGCTGCCCCGGCAGGTGCCCCGGCCATTCCGGCACGTCGAAGACCAGGGTCCGCGCCGAAGACGTCTCCCAGCGCGCCTCCAGAAGCGTCGCCTTACGCCAGGTCAGTCGCCCTCCGCTGCGCTCCGGCCGCCTGACCTCCGGACTGTGCCCATGCTGCACGGCTCCTCCGCTCCGCTCCGGACCGTTCAGTCTCCCTGGTACCGCTGCTCGCGCCATGGGTCTCCGTAGTCGTGGTAGCCGGCCGCCTCCCAGAAGCCCGGCTCGTCCTCCAGCATCAGCCGCAGGCCGTGCACCCACTTCGCGGACTTCCAGAAGTACAGGTGCGGGACCAGCAGCCGCGCGGGGCCGCCGTGCTCGGGGGTGAGCGGCTCGTCGTCGTAGCGGTAGGCCACCCACGCCTGGCCGTCGAGGAGGTCCTCCAGGGGGAGGTTGGTGGTGTAGCCGTCGTAGGAGTGTGCCATCACGAAGTCGGCGGCCGACTCGACGTCCTGCATGAGCGTGTCGATCGCGACACCCCGCCAGCCGGTCTGCAGCTTCGACCACTTCGTGACGCAGTGGATGTCGACGGTGACGTCCTCGTGCGGCAGCGCGGTGAACTCCGCCCACGTCCAGGTCGTCCGCGCCCCGGTCTCGGTGGTGATGACGAACTCCCACCGGTCCGTGCTCAGCTTCGGCGTCGGCCCGGCGGACAGCACGGGAAAGTCATGGGCGAGATACTGCCCCGGCGGCAGGTCAGGCTCCTGCGAACGCCGCCTGCCACCGAACCCCGTCGTCACGAAACTCATGCCGCCGGCTCGCTTCGCTCCCCGACGACATGAGCGCCAAGTTCACCCTGCAACATGATTCGTTCGCGAAGCTCACTCATGCCGCAATCCTGCCCCAGCAACACCCCCACGCCATCAGTCAAAAGACTGGTCGGCGCGTGACGTGAGGCAGCCCACGGTCGTGTCCAGCTCGGCCCGGGCGCCCAGGACCACCGTCTCCTGACCGACCCCGTGCCCGATCCGCAGCCCGCCCAGCACGGGCACCCCCAGACCACCGAGGCACGAGCGCAGCACGTCCACGACCGTCGGCCCCGCGCCCACGCAGTCCGTGAACTGCCCCACAGCCACCCCGGCGACGCCCTCGAACGCGCCCGCCCGCCGCAGGTGCGTGAGCATCCGGTCCACCCGGTACGGCGCCTCGCCCACGTCCTCCAGCACCATGATCGCCCCGGCGAACGACGGCATGTCGACGGTGCCGGCCGTGCTGGCCAGCATCGAGAGGTTCCCGCCCAGCAGCACCCCGCTGACCGCCGGCCCGGGCACCGTCACCGCACTCGTCTCCTCGTCGTCGCCCATGTACGACCGCAGCGGCCCCGACGTGAACAGCGCGGCCCGCAACGACTCCGCCGAGGAGGCCGGCAGACGGTCGTCGAACCACGCGCCGCCCGGCCCGTGCACGCTCGCCCAGCCGGTCCGCCGCCACACCGCGAGCTGCAACGCGGTGATGTCGGAGAACCCGACCAGATGCTTCGGCGACGCCAGCCGCAGCCCGTCGACGATGCGTTGTGCGCCGTAGCCGCCTCTCGTACACACGACGGCGCGGATCTCGGGATCCTCGAACGCCTCGTTGAGGTCGCTGAGCCGGTCGTCGTCGTGCCCGGCCAGGTAGCCGCTGCGGTCGAACACGTGCCGGCCCGCACGGACCTCGAGCCCCCAGCCCGACAGCAGCTCGATGCCGCGGGCCACCCGGTCCGGCCTGGTCGGGCCCGACGGTGACACCAGTCCGACCACGTCTCCGCGCCGCAGCGTTCGCACGCCGTTATTGTCGGGTCGTGACGATCGAAGGGTCCCCGCGGGGACGGGTGGCGCTCGTGGTGGAGAACGACCCCAGCGACGGCCTGGCGCGCCTCGGCGGCTGGCTGACCGGCGGCGGCCTGGAGCTGACCGTCGTCCGCCCGCACGCCGGTGAGGAGCTGCCCGCCGACCTGGAGGGGTATGCCGCGCTGGTCGTGCTCGGCGGCGAGCAGGACGCGTTCCCCGGGCCGGACGGGGAGCGGGGCGCGCCGTGGTTCGCCCAGCTGGAGGGCCTGCTGCGCAAGGCGGTCCGGCACAAGGTGCCGACCCTCGCCATCTGCCTCGGCGCGCAACTGCTCGCGCAGGCGCACGGCGGGACCGTCGAGCGCAGCGCCGCCGGGCCCGAGATCGGGGTGCGCCTGGTGGCCCGCCGGGACGTCGCCGACAACGACCCGGTGTTCGCCGCGGTGCCGTTCGCCCCGGATGTGCTGCACTGGCACCACGACGAGATCGTCGAGCTGCCCGTCACCGCGACCCTGCTCGCGGCGTCCACCCACTACCCGGTGCAGGCGTTCCGGATCGGCCCGTCCGCGTGGGGGCTGCAGTTCCACATCGAGTGTGACCTGGAGATGTTCGCCGCGTGGGCGATGGACGGCGTCGGCACGCTGGGCGAGCTCGGCATCGACCCGATCGAGCTGCTCGAGAGCGTCGAGGAGGCGCTGCCGGACGTCGCCGAGGTGTGGCAGCCGTTCGCGGAGCGGTTCGCGGCCGTCGCGCTGGGCCGCGCCCCCGATGGTTTCCAGGGTGGCGACGGCGGCCCGCGGTCCCTGCCGCTGCTGGGGCCCGCCTGATGCCCCCCGCCGGCCACCTCGCCCGGTTCGGCTTCACCGACGACGCCCGCTCGTCCGCGCTCGCCGGCCCCGAGGGGCTGCGGCTGTGGGACGCCGAGGCGCGCCGGCCCGTCGACGACGACGCCGCGACGCTGCTCGACACGCTGTACTTCGCCGCCGACCCCGACCTGGCGCTGTTCCAGCTGCACCGGCTCATCGAGGCAGCAGGAGCGGCGGCCGGGGACGAGGTCCGCGAGGCCGTCCTCACCGACCGGTCGCTGCGGCAGCGGCTCATCGGGGTGCTCGGCGTGTCCGCGACCCTCGGCGACCTGCTCGTCGCCAACCCCGACGAGTGGAAGGAGCTGCTCGGCGAGCAGAACAAGCGCCCCGCCGGCTTCACGACCCGCGACGTGTCGACCGTGCCGTCGTTGCGCAGCTCGTACCGGCGGGAGCTGCTGCGCATCGTCGCGGCCGACCTGACGGGTGCCGCGGACGTCGACGTCACGATGCGCCGCCTCACGGAGCTCGCCGACGCCACGCTGGCGGCCGCCCTGGCGATCGTCCAGGTCGAGCACCCCTCCTTCGCCGACGTCTGCACGGTGTCGGTCGTCGCGATGGGCAAGTGCGGCGGGCGGGAGCTCAACTACGTCAGCGACGTCGACGTCGTGTTCGTCTGCGAGCCGGTCGGCGGCGCCGACGTCGAGGTCGCGATGCGGGCCGGCAGCACCCTCGCGTCGGGGATGATGGAGATCTGCGGCTTCGTCGCCTGGCCCGTCGACGCGGCCCTGCGCCCGGAGGGCAGCCGCGGGGCGCTGGTGCGGACCGTCGCCTCGCATCTCGCGTACTACCGCAAGTGGGCGAAGACGTGGGAGTTCCAGGCGCTGCTGAAGGCCCGGCCCGCCGCCGGCGACCTCGAGCTCGGCGCCCGCTGGCTGGCGGAGCTGCAGCCGCTGATCTGGTCCGCCGCCGAGCGCCCCGAGGCCGTCGACGAGGTCCGCGCGATGCGCCGGCGCATCATCGAGCAGATCCCGCGCAGCGAGCTCGACCGCGAGATCAAGCGCGGCCCCGGCGGGCTGCGCGACATCGAGTTCGCGGTGCAGCTGCTGCAGCTCGTCCACGGCCGCGCCGACGAGTCGCTGCGGACCCCGACCACGATCGCCGGGCTGCGGGCCCTCATCGAGGGCGGCTACGTCGGCCTCGCCGACGGTGAGGCGTTGCTGCGCGCGTACCGGTTCCTGCGCACCGTCGAGCACCGCCTCCAGCTGCAGCGCCTTCGGCGTACCCACACGGTGCCCGACGACCCGGCCGCGCTGCGCTGGCTCGCGCACGCCCTCGGCTACCGTCCCAACGCCGCGCGGGACGCCGTCGAGTCCTTCCGGGCCGACTGGGTCCGGCACGCTCAGGAGGTACGGCGGCTGCACGCGAAACTGCTCTACCGCCCGCTCCTGGAGGCGGTCGCCAGGGTCCCCAGCGAGCAGTTGCGGCTCACCGCGACCGCGGCCAAGGCCCGCCTCGAACTGCTCGGCTTCGCCGACCCGGCCGGGGCGCTGCGCCACATCGAGGCCCTCACCGGCGGCGTCTCCCGCACCGCGGCGATCCAGCGGCAGCTCCTGCCGGTCCTGCTCAGCGAGTTCGCCGACGCCCCGGAGCCCGACCGCGGGCTGCTGGCCTACCGGCAGGTGTCCGACAAGCTCGGCAACACCCCGTGGTACCTGCGGCTCCTGCGCGACGAGGGCCCGGTCGCGCTGCGCCTGGCCCGGCTGCTCGCCCTGTCCCGCTACGTCACCGAGCTGCTCGTCCACGATCCGGAGGCGCTGCGGCTGCTCGCCGACGACGCCGAGCTGGTCCCGCGCACCGCCGCGCAGCTCGCGACGCAGTTCGCCGCCGCCGCGGCCCGCCACGACCACCCCGAGACCGCGATCAACGCCGTCCGCGCCTCCCGCCGCCGCGAGCTCTTCCGCATCGCCTGCGCCGACCTGCTCGGCTTCCTCGAGGTCTCGGCCGTCGGCGTGGCCCTGTCCGCCGTCATCGACGCGACGCTGCGCGCGACTCTCGGCGTCACGTCGGCGCCCGCCGCCGACCGCGGCCTCGAGTTCGCGATCATCGGCATGGGCCGGCTCGGCGGCGAGGAGACCAGCTACCCGTCCGACGCCGACGTCCTCTTCGTCTACGAACCCCCACCCGGCATGGCCGACGACGCGGCCAGCGGGCTCGCCCTCACCGTCGCCGAGGACCTGCGCCGCCTCCTCGCCCGCCCCGCCCCCGACCCGCCGCTCGGCGTCGACGCGGACCTGCGCCCCGAAGGCCGCCAGGGCCCGCTGGTGCGCAGCCTCTTCGCGTATCAGCAGTACTACGCCCGCTGGTCGAAGGTCTGGGAGGCGCAGGCACTGCTCCGCGCCCGCCACGTCGCCGGCTCCGCGGGCGTAGGCGAACGCTTCCTGGAGCTCGCCGACACGATGCGCTTCCCCGACGGCGGCCTCACCCGCGACCAGATCCACGAGATCCGCCGCCTGAAGGCCCGCGTCGACTCCGAACGCCTGCCCCGCGGCGCCGACCCCACCACCCACACGAAGCTCGGCCGCGGCGGCCTCGCCGACGTGGAGTGGACCGTCCAGCTGCTGCAGCTCCTGCACGGCCGGACCGTCCCCGCCCTGCGCACCACCCGCACCCTGGACGCCCTGGCCGCCGCCACCGACGCCGGCCTCGTCGACCAGGCGGACGCGGCCGCGCTGCGCGCCGCCTGGGAGCAGGCCTCCCACGTCCGCAACCTGCTGACCCTGGTCCGTGGCCGCGCCACCGACCAGCTGCCCCGCCAGGGCCCCGACCTGGCGGCGGTGGCGAGGATCCTGGGCGGCGTGGAGCCCCAGGAGTTCCTGGACGAGTACCTGCGCGTGGCCCGCCGGGGCCGCCAGGCCGTCGAACGGGTCTTCGCCACCTGACCGCGCCGGCCCGGGTCGGCCCGGGTCGGCACGGGCCCGCCAGACACGCGAAACGGCGGCCACGCCGGCTGGGAGCCTGGCGTGACCGCCGTTTCGTGCGTCTGGCCGGAGCCTGTCCCCGCGAAGTTGGTCAGCGGGGACAGCGCCGGATCAGCGCGCTGACGTCAACTCACACGTCGTAGTACATGGCGAACTCGTGCGGGGTCGGGCGCAGGCGGACCGGGTCGACCTCGTTGGCCCGCTTGTAGGAGATCCAGGTGTCGATCAGGTCCTGGGTGAACACGCCGCCCTCGAGGAGGAAGCCGTGGTCGCCCTCGAGGGTGTCGAGGACCTCGTCGAGCGAGGCGGGGACCTGCCGGACGTTGGCGACCTCCTCCGGCGGGAGGTCGTAGAGGTCCTTGTCGATCGGGGCCGGCGGCTCGATCTTGTTCTTGATGCCGTCCAGGCCGGCCATCAGCATGGACGCGAAGGCCAGGTAGACGTTGGCCGACGGGTCCGGGACGCGGAACTCGACGCGCTTGGCCTTGGCGTTGGTGCCGGTGACCGGGATACGGGTGCACGCGGAGCGGTTGCGCTGCGAGTAGACCAGGTTGACCGGGGCCTCGTAGCCGGGGACCAGGCGGCGGTAGGAGTTGACCGTCGGGTTGGTGAAGGCCAGCAGCGACGGAGCGTGGTGCAGGAGGCCACCGATGTACCAGCGGGCCGTGTCCGACAGGCCGCCGTAGCCGGCCTCGTCGTAGAACAGCGGCTCGCCACCCAGCCAGAGGGACTGGTGGGTGTGCATGCCGGAGCCGTTGTCGCCGAAGAGCGGCTTCGGCATGAAGGTCGCGGTCTTGCCGGCGGCCCAGGCGGTGTTCTTCACGATGTACTTGAAGAGCTGGAGCTGGTCGGCGGCCTGCAGCAGCGTGCCGAAGCGGTAGTTGATCTCCGCCTGGCCGGCGGTGCCGACCTCGTGGTGCGAGCGCTCGACGATGAAGCCGGCGCCGAGGAGGCGCTGGACGATCTGGTCACGCAGGTCGGCGTAGTGGTCGACCGGCGGGACCGGGAAGTAGCCACCCTTGTAGGCGGTCTTGTAACCGCGGTTGCCGCCCGGCTCTTCCTTGCCGGAGTTCCACCAGCCCTCGACCGAGTCGATGTAGTAGTAGGCCTGGTTCGCCGACGTCTCGTGCCGGATCGAGTCGAAGATGTAGAACTCGGCCTCGGGGCCGAAGTAGGCGGTGTCGGCGATGCCGCTCGACGCGAGGTACGCCTCGGCCTTCTTCGCCACGTTGCGCGGGTCACGCGAGTAGGCCTCGCGCGTGAACGGGTCGTGGATGAAGAAGTTGAGCGCCAGGGTCTTCTCGATCCGGAACGGGTCGATGAAGGCGGACGTCGGGTCCGGCAGCAGCATCATGTCCGACTCGTGGATCGCCTGGAAGCCACGGATGGACGAACCGTCGAACGCGAGACCGTCGCTGAACACGCTCTCGTCGAACGCCTCGGCGGGGACATTGAAGTGCTGCATGACGCCCGGCAGGTCGCAGAAGCGAATGTCGACGAAGCGGACGCCCTCGTCCTTCACGTATCGCAGCAGCTCGTCAGAATTGGCGAACACTCGTCCTCCAGGTCGCAGGCAGTACCAGTCTCGTGGTGATCACTTCAGTGTGAAGGTGGCTGGTTGAGGGCGACCGTAGAACCGTGCGATTGCCCGGGCATGTCTCGATTGTTTCCACTGTGTTTCGCCACAGTCGTTTGACAAATCAGTGACAGGTGAGGCGCCCGGTAGGCTTGCCTGCCGTGGAGCTCACCGCTGCATCGCTGTCCAGGCGCTTCTGCGCCATCCTCGTCGACTGGCTGTTGTGCCTGGTCATCAGCAGGGCGTTCGCGGATCCGGTCGAGGTGCCGTGGCTCGCGCCCGGGCTGCTGCTGGTGGTGTACGGGCTGTTCCTCGGCTTCTTCGCCCAGACCCTCGGGATGCGGCTGCTGCGCATCCGGTGTGTGTCAATGGCCACAGGCGGCGCGATCGGCGTGCCCCGGGCGATCCTGCGGGGCGCGTTGCTGCTGCTCTTCGTACCGGCGCTGATCATGGACAGGGACGGCCGGGGACTGCACGACAAAGCCGCCGGCTCCTGGGTCGTGAACACCCAGCCGGCGGCCTCGTAGGTCCCGCAGCGGATCGCTCAGCGGCCGCGCATGGCCTTGAACGCGCCCTTCGGGGGCTTCATGTTCTTCGGCATCGCGCCGCGCGGCATCTGCGGGCGCGCGGACAGGGCCGTGAGCCGCTTGTCGAGCGCGTTGACGTCCTTGCCGGTGATCGTGCGCGGCAGCCGGACCAGCGTGTTGCGCAGCTTCGCGAGGGGCAGCTGCCCCTCCTCGTTGCCGATCACGAAGTCGCGCAGCTCCGCGTTGCCGATGACCTTCACCAGGCGGCGGCGCTCCTGGTTGATCAGGCCGCGGACCCGGCTCGGGTTGCCCTCCCCGAGGAGGATCACGCCGGGCCGGCCGATGACCAGGTGCACCATGTCGAACTGCGTCGTGGAGACGATCGCGGGGGTGACCCGCCAGTCGCCGCGCATGTTCTCGATGATCGAGGCGGCCGCGCCCGGCTGCCCCTCGGCCTCGCGCATCATGGCCTTCTGCGAGCGCAGGTTGAGCACGATGACGGTGCCCAGCAGCGCGGCGAGGACACCGATCGGCGCCCATACCCAGGACACCCCGAGCCCGATGGCCACGCCGACGGCGATGAGCGGCACGAGGACCACCACCAGGACCAGCGGAACGAAGAGCTTGTCCCGCTTGGCGGTGAACGAGAACACCATGCCGATCTGCTTGAGCCGAGTGAAGAAGGAGACCTTCTCCGGCTCCTGGGCCTTTGCCATACCTCCCACTCTAATGGGAAGCGCTCACGTCGCCGCCTTCGGCGTCGGCGTGAGCCGATGCCGTGCTTCCTGGTGCGCGGCCCGAGCCGCTTCGCTGGCCGCTGACGCCTTCAGCGCCCGGCTGTCACGCCTTCAGTGCGCGGCTGTCCAGGGCCTGGCGGTAAAGGCGGCCGGCCCGGTAGGACGAGCGCACCAGGGGCCCGCTGAGCACGCCGGCGAAGCCGATCTGCTCGGCCTCCTCGCGCAGCTCCACGAACTCCTCGGGCTTCACCCAGCGCTCCACCGGGTGGTGCCGCGGCGTCGGCCGCAGGTACTGCGTGATCGTCACCAGCTCGCAGCCGGCGTCGTGCAGGTCGCGCAGCGCCTGGGTGACCTCGGCCCGCTCCTCGCCCATGCCGAGGATCAGGTTGGACTTGGTGACGAGGCCGGCGGTGCGGGCCTGCGTGATCACGTCGAGGGAGCGCTCGTAGCGGAACGCGGGACGGATCCGCTTGAAGATCCGCGGGACGGTCTCCACGTTGTGCGCGAGCACCTCGGGGCCGGCCTCGAAGACCTCGCCGAGCAGCTTCGGCTCGCCGTTGAAGTCGGGGATGAGCAGCTCCACGCCGCAGCCGTCGACCAGGCCGTGGATCTGCCGGACGGTCTCCGCGTAGAGCCATGCGCCACCGTCGGGCAGGTCGTCGCGGGCGACACCGGTCACCGTCGCGTAGCGCAGGCCCATCGTCGCCACGGACTCGGCGACCCGGCGCGGCTCGTCGGCGTCGAACTCGGCGGGCTTACCGGTGTCGATCTGGCAGAAGTCGCACCGGCGCGTGCACTGGTCGCCGCCGATGAGGAACGTCGCCTCGCGGTCTTCCCAGCACTCGTAGATGTTGGGACAGCCGGCCTCCTGGCACACCGTGTGGAGGCCCTCGCGTTGCACGAGGCCTCGCAGGTGCGTGTATTCAGGCCCCATCTTCGCGGAGACCTTGATCCACGGCGGCTTGCGCTCAATCGGCGTCTCCGCATTTCGCGCTTCGATGCGCAGCAGACGACGGCCTTCCGGAACAACGGCGGTCACACGGGAAAGCCTACGCCCGAGGCCTGCCCAGCCGCCGGGAACGCGATTGACGTCACGTCCGCGAGGTTCCCGATCCGTACACCCGGCAATCACGAAACGGTGGTGCTCGACGACACGTCGGTGGTCTATGTCCGCGGCCGGCAAGGTCGATGTCCGGCGGGCCTGCCCGGTGCGGACAGGCCCCCCACCAGCCGCGTCAGCTCTGGTGCAGCGTCGCCAGGTGCCGCTCGACCACCGGCAGGACCTCGGCGACCGTGACGTCGCGGCCCAGCTCGGCCGACAGCGACGTCACGCCCGCGTCGCGGATGCCGCACGGGACGAAGATGTCGTAGCGGGACAGGTCACAGTCGGCGTTGATCGCGAACCCGTGCAGCGTCACACCCCGGGCGACCCGGATCCCGATCGCGGCGACCTTGCGGTCCGGCCCGCGCTCGTCGGCGGCGACCCACACCCCGCTGCGCCCCTCGACCCGCGCCGTGGCCAGGCCGAACTCGGCGCAGACGTCGATCAGGACCTGCTCCATGCGGCGCACGTACGCCACGACGTCGATCGGGTCGGGCAGCTTGACGATCGGGTAGCCCACCAGCTGCCCCGGCCCGTGCCAGGTGATCTTGCCACCGCGGTCGACGTCGACGACCGGGGTGCCGTCGAACGGGCGGTCCGCGGGCTCGGTCCGCTTGCCCGCCGTGTAGACGCTCGGGTGCTCCAGCAGCAGCACCGTGTCGGGTGCGGCGCCGCTCGCGACGGCCTCGTGGATCCGCCGCTGCTCGGCCAGGGCCGTCTCGTAGTCGACCAGGCCGGCCCGTACAACCTCAAAACCCAGAATGCTGGTCACGCCTCAGCCTAACGCCGCCCCCGCACGCTGAACCGGGCCGGAATGTGTGGACAACGGACATAGTGGTGCGTGAAGCGTCACACCTAGCGTGGGCATCCCCCGAGAGGAAAGGGCACCGCCATGCCCCGCTGGTTGCGCTTCGTCCTGCCCGTGCTCGCCGCCGTGGGCACCGCCGTCGGCCTGACCGTCGTGTCCACCCCCGCCTATGCCGCGTCGCTGACCACCGTGTCGAGCTTCGGCTCCAACCCCGGCAACCTCGCCATGTACAGCTACCGCCCCGACGGCCTGCCGGCGAACGCGCCGCTGGTCGTCGCCATGCACGGCTGCACCCAGAACGCCACCGACTACTTCACCAACGCCGGCTGGCGCAAGTACGCGGACCTGTGGCGCTTCGCCCTGGTCCTGCCGGAGCAGAAGTCCGCGAACAACAGCTCCAGCTGCTTCAACTGGTTCGAGACCGGCGACACGGCCCGCGGCTCCGGTGAGGCCCTGTCCGTGAAGCAGATGGTCGACTACGCCGCCACCAACTACCAGATCGACCGCGGCCGGGTGTACGTGACGGGCCTGTCCGCCGGTGCCGCCATGACCGCCGTGATGCTCGCCACGTACCCGGACGTCTTCGCCGGCGGCGCGATCATGGCCGGCATCCCGTACCGCTGCGCGACCTCGACGACGAGCGCCTTCAGCTGCATGAACCCGGGCGTCGACAAGACCCCCGCGGCCTGGGGCGACCTGGTCCGCAACGCCTACAGCGGCTACACCGGCGCCCGCCCGCGGGTGTCGATCTGGCACGGCACGTCGGACACGACCGTCGCCCCGGCGAACGCGACCGAGCTGCGCGACCAGTGGACCAACGTCCTCGGCGTCTCGCAGACCCCGACGTCGACCGCGTCGCTGCCCGGCGGCACGTCCCTGTCGAACTACGCCGACAAGGTCAAGGTGTACCTGGTGCAGGGCATGACGCACGCGACACCCGTCGACCCGGGCAGCGCCACCGAGCAGTGCGGGACGGCCGGCACGTACTACAAGGACACCATCTGCTCGTCGTACTACCAGGCCCGCGACTGGGGCCTGGACGGCGGCGTCGTGACCCCCACGGGCTCGCCGACCGCCTCGCCCACGCCGTCGGCCACGCCGTCGGCCACGCCGTCGGCCACGCCGTCGGCCACGCCGTCGGCCACGCCGTCGGCCACGCCGTCGGCCACGCCGTCGGCCACGCCGTCGGCCACGCCGTCGGCCACGCCGTCGTCGACCCCGTCCGCCGGTCCGTGCGTCCGGGCGTCGAACTACGCCCACGTCACCGCCGGGCGGGCGCACCAGAGCGGCGGCTACGTGTACGCCAACGGGTCCAACCAGGCGATGGGCCTCTACAACGTGTTCACCACGCACGGCCTGCAGCAGACCGGCGCCAACTACTACGTCGTCGCCGACACCGCCTGCTGAAGCGCCGCCTCGACGGTCCGGTGCGCGAACGGGAAACCCTCGCGCACCAGGACCCCGGGCAGCACCCGCTGGCTGACCAGGGCCTCGCCGCCGAACTCGCCGACGGCGGCCTTCAGCGCGAACCCGGGCACCGGCAGCAGGTTGGGCCGGTGCAGCACCTTCGCCAGGGTCGCGGAGAACTCGGCGTTGGTGACCGGTTCGGGGCCGGTGAGGTTCACGGGGCCGGCGAGGTCGCGCTCCAGGACGAACTCGACGGCGCCCAGCCAGTCCGGCAGCGACATCCACGGCAGGTACTGCCGGCCGCCGCCCATCCTCCCGCCGGCGAACAGCTTGAACTGCAGGTACAGCGGCTTCAGCAGCCCACCGTCGCGGGCGAGCGGGAACCCGGTGCGCAGCAGCGCGACCCTCGTCCCGGCGTCCTCCGCGGGGCGGGTCGCCGCCTCCCACACCCGGCACAGGTCGGCGAGGAACCCCGCTCCGGCCGGTGACTGCTCGTCGACGGCGCGGTCGCCGGTGTCGCCGTAGAACCCGACCGCGGACGAGTTCAGCAGCACCGCCGGCCGCTGCGCCCCGGCGGCCGCGATCGCCTTCGCGAGGGTCCCGGTGGTGTCGACGCGGCTGGTGCGCAGCGTCCGCTTGTATTGCTCGGTCCAGCGCCGGTCGCCGACACCGGCCCCCGCCAGGTTGATGACGGCGTCCTTGCCGGCGACGGCCGACGCGTCGAGCAGGCCGGCGGCCGGGTCCCAGCGCAGCTCGCCCGGGCCGCGGGCGGGCCGACGCACGAGCTGGGTGACCTGGTGCCCGGCGGCGCGCAGGTGCGGCACGAGCCGCCCGCCGAGAAACCCGGACGCGCCCGCGATGAGGATCTGCATGCCGTCATCTTGCCCAGCGGCGGCCGATGAACCACAAACAGGGGCGCCCCTCGGGGGCGCCCCTGTTTCGCGTCGCGGTGCTACAGGTTTCGCATTGCGGTGTTACAGGCCGAGGTCGGCCTCGAAGTTGCCGCCCTCGAGGCGCTCCTTGACCGTGGTCAGGAAGCGGGCCGCGTCGGCGCCGTCGACGATCCGGTGGTCGTAGGACAGCGCCAGGTACACCATGGACCGCGGCGCGATGATCTCGCCGAGCTCCGGGTCGTTGACGACGACGGCACGCTTCACGACCGCGCCGGTGCCGAGGATCGCCACCTGCGGCTGGTTGATGATCGGCGTGTCGAACAGCGCGCCGCGGCTGCCGGTGTTGGTCAGCGTGAACGTGCCGCCGGTGATGTCGTCCGGGTTGAGCTTGTTGGTGCGGGTGCGCTCGGCCACGTCCGCGATCCGCTTGGCGAGGCCGCCGAGGTTCAGGTCGCCCGCGTTGCGGATGACCGGGACGATGAGCCCCTTCTCGGTGTCGACGGCCATGCCGAGGTGCTCGGCGTCGTGGTACGTGACGGTGCCCGCCTCCAGGTCGATCGAGGAGTTCACCGACGGGTGCACCCGCAGCGCCTCGACCGCCGCGAGGGCGAAGAACGGCAGGAACGACAGCTTCACGCCGTGCGTGTCGAGGAACTGCTGCTTGGCCTTCGCCCGCAGCTTCGCCACCTTGGTGACGTCGACCTCGACGACCGTGGTGAGCTGCGCCGACACCTGCAGCGACTCGACCATGCGGCGGGCGATGAGCGCGCGCATGCGGGTCAGCTTCTGCGTCTGGCCGCGCAGCGGGCTCGGCGCCGCCTTCGCGGCCGGCTTGCTCTCCGCGGCGGCCGCGGCGGGCGCGGCCGCGGGAGCGGCGGCGGCCTGCTTGGCCTTGGCGGCGGCGTCGAGGACGTCCTGCTTGCGGATGCGCCCGCCGACCCCGGTGCCGGACAGCGTCGCCAGGTTGACCCCGTGCTCGGAGGCGAGCTTGCGGACCAGCGGCGTCACGTACCCGGCGTCGCCCTCGGCCTTGCCGTTGACGCTCGGCTCGACCGAGGTGGCCGGGCCGGCGGCGACCGGGGCGGCCGCGGCCGGCTTGGCCTGCGCCGGCTGCGCGGGGGCCGGGGCGGCCGCCTGCGCGGGGGCGGCGGCCTGCTTCGGCTCCGGCTTCGGCTCGGGCTTGGGCTCGGCCTTCGGCTGGGGCTGCTCCACCTGCTGGGCGGGCTGGACCTGCTGCGCCGGCTGGGCGCCGCCGCCCGCGCCCGGGGCGCCGATGACGGCCAGCTCGGCGCCGACCTCGACGGTCTCGTCCTCGGCGACCTTGATCTCCAGCAGCGTGCCGGCGACCGGCGACGGGATCTCCGTGTCGACCTTGTCGGTGGAGACCTCGAGCAACGGCTCGTCGGCCTCGACCGCGTCACCGACCTGCTTGAGCCAGCGGGTGACGGTGCCCTCGGTGACGGACTCGCCCAGCGCCGGCATCTTCAGCGACGTGGTTTCCCCCGACGCCGCCTCCGCGGCGGGCGCCGCCTCGGCCTTCGGGGCCTCGGCCTGGGGTGCTTCGGCCGCGGGGGCCGGCTCCTCGGCCTGAGCGGGCTCCTCGGCGGCGGCCGGCTCCTCGGCCGGGGCCGCACCGCCCGCGTCGCCGATGACGGCGAGCTCGGCGCCGACCTCGGCGGTCTCGTCCTCCTGCACCACGATGCGCGTGAGCACCCCGGCCGCCGGTGACGGGATCTCCGTGTCGACCTTGTCGGTGGAGACCTCGAGCAACGGCTCGTCGGCCTCGACCTGGTCGCCCTCCTGCTTCAACCAGCGGGTGACGGTGCCCTCAGTGACGCTCTCGCCCAACCGGGGCATGGTGACCGATACCGGCATATGAACAGTCTCCTTGAAACGCTGCTGGACAGTGCTTGTGGCGGTCGGGTCCCGGATGGAATCAGTGGACGTGCAGCGGCTTTCCGGCGAGCGCCAGGAACGCCTCACCGATGGCCTCGTTCTGCGTGGGGTGCATGTGCACGAGCGGGGCGACGTCGCCCGGGAAGGCCTCCCAGTTGTAGATCAACTGGCCCTCGCCGATCAGCTCGCTGACCCGCGCGCCCACCATGTGGACGCCGACGACGGGGCCGTCCTTGACCCGCACCAGCTTCACGAAACCGGCGGTCTTCAGGATCTGGCTCTTGCCGTTGCCGGACAGGTCGTACTGGATCACCTCGATCTTGTCGCCGTGCAGCTCGCGGGCCTTCGACTCGTTGAGCCCGACGGAGGCGACCTCCGGCTCCGAGTACGTGACGCGCGGGATGCCGGCCTCGTCGATCACCTGCGGGTGCTGCCCGGCGATCTCCTCGGCGACGAAGATGCCCTGCTGGAAGCCGCGGTGCGCGAGCTGGACACCCGGCACGATGTCGCCGACCGCGTACACGCCGGGGACGCTGGTGCGCAGCCGCTCGTCGGTGATGACGAACCCGCGCTCCATCTTGACGCCCTGCTCCTCGTAGCCGAGGCCGGCCGTCGTCGGACCGCGGCCGACCGCGACGAGCAGCAGCTCCGCCTCGATCGTCTCGCCGCCCTGGATCGTCACCTTGACGCCCTCGCCGGCGCGCTCGACCTTCTCGAACGGCTTGCCGGTCTTGAACTTGATCCCACGCTTGCGGAACGCCCGCTCCAGGGCCTTCGAGCTCGCCTCGTCCTCGACCGCGATGAGCCGCGGGAGGGCCTCGACGATCGTCACGTCCACCCCGAAGGACTTCCACGCGCTGGCGAACTCGCAGCCGATCACGCCACCGCCGAGGATCACCGCCGACGCCGGCACGTGGTCCAGGGCCAGGGCGTGCTCACTGGTCAGCACCCGCTCGCCGTCGACGTCCAGGCCCGGCAGGGACTTGGAGTAGGAGCCCGTCGCCAGGACGACGTTCCTGCCCTTGTACCGCGTGCCCGACACCTCGACCGTGTCGGCGGCGACGAGCCGGCCCTCGCCCTCGATCAGCGTCACCTTGCGGGCCTTCGCCAGGCCCTGCAGCCCCTTGTAGAGCTTGGTGATGACACCGTCCTTGTACGAGTTGACCGCCTTCATGTCGACGCCGTTGAACGTCGCCTGGACGCCGAACTGCTCCGCCTCGCGGGCCGCGTCGGCGACCTCACCTGCGTGCAGCAGCGCCTTCGTCGGGATGCAGCCGCGGTGCAGGCAGGTGCCGCCGAGCTTGTCCTTCTCGACCAGGCCGACGGACAGGCCGAGCTGCGCCGCGCGGAACGCCGCCGCGTAGCCGCCGCTGCCGCCGCCCAGGATCAGGACGTCGAAGGAGTTGGCGTGTGGGTCGCTCACGGATTCTCCCAGGTGATGCACGGACCGGTTGGGTCCGTGATGGCATGACGATCCTTGGCCATCTTGTCATCACCGCCGTCCGCCTGCGACGGTAGGTGCCCCGACGTCGACCGCCGGGTGCCCGTTCGCGGGGGTTCGTCGGGGCATCATCACGGGGAGGGGCACGGATCTTGGCCTGGTTCCGCCGCAACAGAGCCGCCGCAGGTGGGCGCGCCGCCAACCGTGAGGACCTGCGGCACCTGGAGGAGTTCGTCCGGTCCCGGCGGGGCGTCGAAGGGTTCATCGAGCCCCGCACGGCAGTGACAGAAACGACACTGTTGCTGATCGCACACGACGGCGAGTGGACCCGCCGCCGCGTCGACGACCCGCAGGCGGCCCGCCAGTTCGCCCACAAGCTGAGCATGCCGATCTACGACGTGGCGCTCGTCGGTTACCCGCAGCGGATGCGCGACTTCAACGCCCGCAACAAGACCACCTAGCCTTCGGCGGCGATCTCCTCCACCAGGCCGATCAGGGTGCGCACCGGCACGCCGGTGCCGCCCTTCGCCCAGTAGCCGAACGCCTCACCGGAGTGGTAGCTGGGGCCGGCGATGTCGATGTGCGCCCACTGCACGCCCTCGGCGACGAACTCGGACAGGAACACGCCGCCCTGCAGCATGTGCCCCGCCCGGTCCATGCCCGCGTTGACCTGCGAGATGTCGGCGACCTCGGAGTCCATGCCCTTGCGGACGTCCTCCGGCAGCGGCATCGGCCACGCCGGCTCGCCGACCCGCTCGCCCGCGTCCCGGACCCGCTCGCACAGCTCCGGCGTGCCCATCACCCCGGAGATCCGCTTGCCGAGCGCGATCACCTGGCCGCCGGTCAGGGTCGACACCTCGAACAGGTAGTCGGGGTCGTCCTCGCACGCCCGGGCGATCGCGTCGCCGAGGATCATGCGGCCCTCGGCGTCGGTGTTGAGCACCTCGACCTTGTGGCCGTTGTACATCGTCACGACGTCGCCCGGCCGGTACGCGCTGCCGGACGCCATGTTCTCGGCCATCGGCGCGTACGCCACGACGGCGACCTTCGGCTTCAGCGCCGCGATCGCGATCATCGTCGACACGACCGCCGCCGCCCCTGACATGTCGGACTTCATCTCCCACATGCCCGCCGCCGGCTTGATCGACACGCCGCCCGTGTCGAACGTGATGCCCTTGCCGACCAGCGCGACCCTTCTCGTCGCGCCCGCCGGCTCGTACGCGATCCGCACCATCCGCGGCGCCGCCGCCGAGCCGAGCCCGACCGCGAGGATGCCGCCGTACCCCTGCTTCGCCAGGGCCTTCTCGTCCAGGACGGTGACGTCCAGCTGCGCCGCCTCCGCGGCATCCTTCGCCTGTTCGGCGAACTGCGGCGGGCGCAGCTCGTTGGGCGCCGTGTTGATCCAGTCGCGGGTCCGGGTCACCGCCGACGTCACCGTGCCCGACCGCTTCACGGCCGCCCTCGCCAGGCGCGCCGCCGCGTCCGGCACGTGCAGCACCACCTTGCGGACCGGGTCCTTCCGGACGCCCTTCGTCTTGTACCCGGTGAACTGGTACGCACCCAGCACCGCGCCCTCGGCGACGGCCCGCACGCCCGCGGTCAGCTCGTCGTCGGTGGGCGTGTCCCGGTCCGACAGCGGCAGCACGAGCGCCACCGACGCCGACCCGGCCAGGGCGCGCGTCGCCGCCCCGGCGGCCCGCCGCAGCGTCTCCGCCGCGGGAGCGGCACCCGCCGGCTCCGGGCCGAGCCCGACCGCCACCACCAGCGGCGCCGCGACCGCGCCGAACGCGGCGACCTTCGTCACCTCGCCGACCGCCCCGCTCGCGCCGAGGACCCGCAGCGTCTCCGCCAGCCCGCCACCCGGCCGGTCGCTGAACGCCGCCGCGACACTCTCCGCTCCGGAGGCGAGCAGCAGCTTGGCGTCACCGCCGTCGTGTGCGTACACGCCGACGACCACGGCGTCGACGGCGAGCTCGGCGGGGTCGGTGTCGACCAGGTTCAGGGCGGTCACTCGGGCTCCACATCACTGGTGGTGTTCTGCGTCAGCGTCGGCTGCGGCGGTACCGCACCTTCAGCATGCCGCCGATTCGGGTGCTGGACACGATAACCAACGCGATAGGTTGCGGGCATGACGCAACCCTTGCGGCACCCCGCGTTGTATCACCGTCATGCGGCGCTCGGTGCCAAGTTCGCGGCGTTCGGTGGCTGGGAGATGCCCCTCGAGTACGCCGGAGGTGGCGTGCTCAAGGAGCACACGGCGGTCCGGGAGGACGCCGGCGTGTTCGACGTGTCGCACCTGGGCAAGGCCCGGGTCCGCGGCCGCGGCGCCGCCGACTTCGTCAACCGCTGCCTCAGCAACGACCTCAACCGTATCGCCGCAGGCCAGGCGCAGTACACCCTCTGCCTCGACGAATCCGGCGGCGTGGTTGACGACCTCATCGCATACCGCTTCGGCGACGACGACGTCTTCCTCATCCCCAACGCGGCCAACACCGCCGAGGTCGTCCGCCGGCTCGTCGCCGCCGCCCCGAACGGGATCAGCGTCGTCGACCAGCACGAGCTCTTCGCCGTCCTCGCCGTGCAGGGCCCCCGCTCCGCGGAGCTGCTGTCCGGCATCGGACTGCCGACCGACCACGACTACATGAGCTTCACCGTCTCGGCCTTCGAGGGCAGCGACGTCGTCGTGTGCCGCACGGGGTACACCGGCGAGCACGGCTACGAGCTGGTCGTGCCCTCCCACGACGCCCACGCACTCTGGGACGCGATCGCCGCCGCCGGCGCCCGCCCGTGCGGCCTCGCCGCCCGTGACACGCTGCGCACCGAGATGGGGTACCCCCTGCACGGCCAGGACCTGTCGCTGGACATCAGCCCCGTCCAGGCCCGCTCCGGCTGGGCCGTCGGCTGGGGCAAGGAGCAGTTCTGGGGCCGCGACGCCCTGCTCGCCGAGAAGGCCGCCGGCCCGCGCCGCCTCCTCTTCGGCATCGAGTCCCTGGACCGCGGCATCCCCAGGGCGCACATGGCCGTCCTCCCCGCCTCCGGTGACACCCCGATCGGCGAGGTGACCAGCGGCACGTTCTCCCCGACCCGCAAGGTCGGCATCGGCCTGGCCCTCATCGACACCTCGGCCGGGGTCTCGGAGGGTGACGAGGTCGCCCTGGACGTCCGCGGCCGCCGCTCAACCGTCCGCGTCGTCAAACCCCCGTTCGTGAAGTCCAACGTCCGCTGACCACGTCGCTCCGGGCGGGCCTCCCGCCTCCCGCCCGGACCGCTCTCCACCCCCACCCACCCATGACGCTGGTCAATACCCCAATTTGTCCATTTTTAGTACGATCCTGCACCACTCCTCGCCGATTTGAACCCGTCCGCGGGGGTGGGCAACGGCTACCTGTCGCACGCCCTACCAGGCCGCCAGTCCTTCGCCTTGGCGTCATTGCTCTCGGTGACGCTCGCCTGGCAACTCCCGCCTGATGACTGTTTGCCTGGTGGCTCTCGCTCTGGTGGCTCGGCCCTGTCCCACGCGTCCCGGCGCCCTCCACGCCCCGCGCAGACGTTGGTCAATGCCCCGGATTGCCCGTTTTCGGCATTGACGTTGCGCGATCCACCCTCATTTCAAAGATCATCTTGTGGGTGGATCGCGCACTGTCTATCGAACAAAAGCCGCAAATGCGGGCATTGACCAACGTCTGTCGGGTGGCCGGCGGTCTGGGCTCGGATTCGGGTCGCGATCGCCCCGGAAGTCGATCGGTCCAGTCCAGTGCCGGTAGATGGAGCCGCTGTGGACGGTGGGCGGTGTCCGTGGTCCGGCGTGTCATGTGGCGAGTTCCACAAAGGAGTGCCGGGGCGGGCGCTCGTTGGACGTGTCAGGCCGGAGTGGCGGCACCGGCAGCCGGTCTCGTGGCGGGGGACCGGGGTGGGGGTCAGGGGGTGGTGGCGAGGACGAGCCAGGCGGTCAGTGTGGCGAGTTCCACAGCGGCGCCGATCACGTCGCCGGTGATGCCGCCCAGGCGGCGTCTTGTGTGGTGGGTCAGGGACCAGGCGGTGGCGGCGGCGAGGAGGACCGCGAGCGGGGCGCGGACCGGGTCGGTGAAGCCCGTCGTGGTGGCCAGGGCGGCCGCGGCGGCGGCGAGCAGCAGGGTGAGCGCGGCGATCAGCGGGCGGGGGAGGGTCGCGGCGACCAGGGCGCCGAGGCCCTCGGGGCGCGCGGCGGGCAGGCCCGCGCGGCAGGCGATGGTGGCGCCGAGGCGGCCCGCGGCGGTGCCGGTGACGACCATGGCCAGGGCCGCCGGCCACGGGTGGGACAGGATGCTGGTCAGGGCGGCCGTGTCGAGCAGCAGCACCGCCACGATGGACACCACGCCGAAAGGGCCGATGTCCGATTTTTTCATGATTTCGAGGGCTTTGTTGCTCGGGGCGAAGGAGCCCAGGCCGTCGGCCGTGTCAGCCAGGCCGTCCAGGTGCAGGGCACGGGTGCAGACGGCGGCCAAGGCGACCGTCGCGGCGGCGGCCAGGAGGGGTGAGGCGCCCGCGGTGCGGAGACCGAGGGCGGCGCCGGCCAGTACACCTCCCAGCATGACGCCGACCAGGGGAGCCACGGCCATCGCCGTCCGCGCCGCCGGCCGGTCGACCCGGGACACGCCCAGCGGGGCAATCGTGAAGAGGGTCAGGGCGAGCTTCAGTCCTCCCACGACGGTTTCACGTACGGCATCTCGGCGGTGGGGGAGTCCGCGACGACCCGCTGGATCTCCGCCTCGATCCGCTCCTGCTCGGTCAGGCCGTCCGACGGCGGCTCGGCGGGGGCCGGCACGCGGGGCGGGGTCGCCGCGGCCAGGGTGAGCGCCGTGTTGATCAGCGGCAGCGTGGCCAGGGCCGTGCCGCCCTCGCCGAGGCCGAGCTTGAGCTGCAGGAACGGGGTCACGCCGAGCACGTCGGCGGCGAGCTTCACCGTCGGGTTCTCGCCGTGGTCGGGCATGAGGAGCCAGTGCCGGGTCTGCGCGCCGTAGTCGCGGGCGACCAGGCCGGCGGCGATGCCCACGGGGCCGTCGATCATGACGGGCAGCTTGCGGGACGCGGCGCCGAGCAGGACGCCGACCGCGACCGCGATGTCGCCGCCGCCGAGCATCGACAGGATCGTGTGCGGCTCGCGGCTGCGGGCGCGGATGCGGTGCCGGGCGTCGCGGACCGCGCCGACCTTGCGGATCCAGGCGGCGTCGTCGACGAAGCCGGTCGCGTCGACGACCCGGCCGAGCAGCGCGGCGGGCTCGCCGCCGGTGAGGACGGCCACGATCGCCGCGGCGGCCGCGTCGGAGCCGGAGCCGCAGGCACCCAGGACGAGCAGGTCGACGCCCTCGTTGGCGGCGGCGTCGGCGAGCCGCCAGCCGAGGGTCAGCGCCGCGTCGACGCTGCTGTCGTCGAGGGAGTCGTGCAGCTCGGCGGGCCCGGCCTCGGGGCAGTCGATCGCCTGCACGCTGGCGCCGGCGGTCGCGGCGAGCATCGCCAGGGTGCCGGTGCCGTCCACGACGTCCTGGAGGCGCTCGTCGGCGGCCGCCGACGAGTCACCGGCCGCGAAGCCGCCGGTCCGGTCGCCGCGTAGGACCAGGATCCGCGGCTGCTGCCACGGGCGCGGGTCGGGCCGGCCCTGGGTGCCGCCGGCGAAGCGGACGACGGGCACGAGCCCGCCCAGGCCGGCGCCGTTGAGCTTCAGGGTCCGCAGCCGCTCGCCGGCCTCGGCCGCCGTCGACTCGTCGGGCAGCGGCAGCTCCATGCCCGGCTGGAACGACAGCGCCTCGCCACCGTCGGCCGTCGACAGCACCGCTCCGGCGACCGCGCCGGTGAAAGCGAACGGCGTGGTTTCCACAACAGCGGCGGCAGCCTCCCGGCCGCCCGCGAAACCGACCGCGGAGCCGCCGCGCAGCCAGGTGACCTCCCCGGCGATGACCAGGGCGACCCCGTCGCTGGCCGCCGCGACCCGCTGGTTGAGCAGCCCGTTGGCGTCGGCGAAGGTGCGCCCGGCCGCGGTGGCGGGCAGCACGGCGAGCCCGGCCTCGGGCGAGACCATGACCAGCAGCGCCGCCGGGCAGCCGCGGACGGCGTCGGCGAGCGCGGCGATGCGGGCGTCGGCGGCGTGCGCGTCGGACCAGTCGCCGCCGGTGTCGAACACGGCGGTGAGCCACCCGCCGAGGTCGTCGACGAGCAGCACGTCCTCGGGCTTCGCGCTGTGCAGCAGGTCGGCGAGGCGCTCCGGCTCGGTGCCGATCTCCTCGGTGCTCCAGCCCGCGGGCCGCCGCTCCCGATGTCTGGCCAGCCGCGCCGCCCACGCCTCGTCTGTCAGTCCGCCCGGCAGCTCGGGGGCGGTCGCGACATAGCGCACCCGCTCCGCGTCCGCGACGAGCGACTCCGCCACTTCCGACTTCCCGGACCGGATTCCACCGAGCACCAGCAACCGCATGCCCCGTACTTTATGGCCAGGGGTTCACTTTCCGGTGGGCGGCATCGGCACAACGCGGTCTTCCCGATACGCTCGAAACTACCTACCTGGGACGGGAGCGTGACTGATGGCGTGGACATGGCATTTCGAAGACGCTGAGAGCCGGACGGTCGACGGCCCGAACGAGGCGTTTTCCAGCCAGTCCGACGCGGAGTCCTGGCTCGGCCAGAGCTGGCGTGAGCTGGTCGCCAAGGGCGCAACGACGGCGATCCTGACCGAGGACGAGCGCACGGAATACAAGATGAGCCTCCTGCCCGCGGCGGGAGGCTGACGCGGTGGCCTTCGGCCGTTCGCCGGGACGCGTCGCGGGGCTGCCCCGCGAGGCGTTCCGGCCGAGCCCGATCTTCCTGGGCATCCTCGCGCTGTTCGCGGTCTCCGGCTGGATGACGTGGACGGGCTTCGGCAGCGAGCAGCTCGACGTGTTCCTGTTCGTCGCGTCGGGCTGGACGGTCTCGCTCTGCCTGCACGAATACGCGCACGCCCTCGTCGCGTACAAAGGCGGCGACCACGACGTGGCGCACCGGGGCTACCTGACGCTCGATCCGCTGAAGTACGCCCACCCGCTGCTGTCCATCGTGCTGCCGGTGGTGTTCCTGCTGATCGGCGGGATCGGCCTGCCCGGCGGCGCCGTCTGGGTCAACCACTCGGTGATCCGCAACCGGTTCACGGACAGCCTGATCAGCTTCGTCGGCCCTGCCACCAACATGGTCCTCGCCGTCGTGCTGGTCCTGCCGTTCGCGCTGGGCATGGACAACGGCGGCACCGAGGCGTTCTGGGCGGCGCTGGCGTTCCTGGCGTTCCTGCAGCTGACCGCGAGCATCCTCAACTTCGTGCCGATGCCCGGCGTGGACGGCGGCAACCTGCTCTTCCCGTGGCTGAGCCCGCAGTGGCAGCGGGGGTTCAACCACGTCGCGCCGTACGGGATGCTGCTGCTGATCGCGCTGCTGTGGTCACCGGTGATCAACGACTGGTTCTTCACCGTCGTGTTCGCGTTCGGCGATGTGCTCGGCCTGCCGTCCTACCTGGTCTCCGACGGTCTCAGCCTGTTCCGCTTCTGGTCGTGAGACGGGGGCCGCCGAAGCGGCCCCCGTCACCACCGATCAGGGACGCTTGGCGGGGCTCTGCGTCTTGCCCGGGTCGCGCTCCACGACCGGGTCGAGCACCTCGTCGATCCGCTTGAGCAGCTCCGCGTCGAGCTTCACGCCCGCCGCCTTCACGTTGTCCTGCAGCTGCTCGGGGCGGGTCGCCCCGACGATCGCCGAGGACACGTTCGGGTTCTGCAGCACCCACGCGACACCCAGCTGCGCCATCGTCAGCCCGGCCTGCTCGGCGAGCGGCTTGAGCTGCTGCACCGCGGTGAGGACCTCGTCGCGCAGCAGCGCTGAGATGAAGTTGGCACCCGACTTCTCGTCGGTGGCCCGCGACCCGGCCGGCGGCGGCTGGCCCGGCAGGTACTTGCCGGTCAGGACGCCCTGCGCCAGGGGCGACCACACGATCTGCCCGATGCCGAGCTCCTGCGACGTCGGGACGACCTCGGCCTCGATGACCCGGTACAGCGCCGAGTACTGCGGCTGGTTCGAGACCAGCTGGATGCGGAGCTCGCGGGCGAGCTCGTGAGCGGCCCTGATCTCGTCGGCCCGCCACTCCGAGACGCCGATGTAGTGCGCCTTGCCGCTGCGCACCACGTCGGCGAACGCCTCCATGGTCTCCTCGAGCGGGGTGGCGTAGTCGTACCGGTGAGCCTGGTACAGGTCGACATAGTCGGTCTGCAGCCGACGGAGCGAGCCGTTGATCGACTCGAGGATGTGCTTGCGGGACAGGCCGCGGTCGTTGCGGCCCGGGCCGGTCGGCCAGTAGACCTTGGTGAAGATCTCCAGGCCCTCGCGGCGCTGACCCTTCAGCGCCTCGCCGAGCACGACCTCCGCCCGGGTGCCGGCGTAGACGTCGGCGGTGTCGAACGTGGTGATGCCGAGGTCGAGGGCGGCGTGCACGCAGGCGGTCGCCTGCTCCGCCTCGACCTGTGAGCCGTGGGTGATCCAGTTGCCGTACGAGATCTCGCTGACGAGCATCCCGGACCGGCCGAGGTGACGAAACTCCATGACTAACTGCTTACATGACGGGGCGCGTGTCGGCGAGCAGACGGTCGATCTCGTCCGTCACCCCGGTCCGGCTCGGGAACGTGGCCTCGATCACCGTCCGGCCGCGCCGGTCGAGGGCGCCCCAACGCTGCGAGTCGTCCGCGAACAGGAACGCGACCGGGTGGATCATCAGCGTGTGGTGGATCGGCGGCACCAGGACCCGGCCCGACCGGTCCACGACACCCTTGCGCCCGTCCAGGGACACGACGGCGAGACCTTCGTCACTGAAGCCGTCGATGTACCGTCCGTCGAGCAGCGCGGTGGCGAACCCGTCGTACTGGAACGACACGACGACCCGGCCGACGCTGTCGACGGCGCCCCAGTGCTCGCCGCGCCGGACCGCCGCGACCCCGCGCCGGAACGGCCGCACGTCGTCGTACCCGGTCGAGATGAGCACCGCGTTGGTCTTGTCGATCGCGATCCAGCGGTTCGTGCCGTCGCGGGACACCCAGGCGACCCCGTCGGAGAAGCTACCGACGCCCAGGTACCCGGCGGCGGGCTCGATGAGCAGCTTGCCGGCGTCGTCGATCAGCTCCCACGTCTCCGACCCCTGCCGCTGCACCCACGCCACACCGTCGCGGAATGGCTGCACGTCCAGGTAGCCGGGGCCGATGCAGAAGTTGCCGTCGGGTTCGATGTACCCCCACCGCTGGGTCTGCTCGTCGAACGCGGGCGCCGGCGCCTTGCGGATCTGCAGGATGTCGTCGCGGCTGCGCGGGTACGGGCCCCACCCCTTCTCGGCGACCCGCCGGAACACCGCGTCGAGCGCCAGCTCGGTCTGCGCGATGAGCTCCGGGTCCTCCTCCTTGCGCAGGTCGAGGGCCCGTTCGAAGTGGTTGCAGGCCTCCATGTAGCGGCCCTGGTCGTAGGCGCACTTGCCGGCGTGCTGGTGCATGGTGGCGCGCAGCCGGTCCGGCAGCTCGCTGGAGTTGGCGAGCGTGAAGAGCCGGTCGGCCTCCTCGAACTCCTCCCGCCACTGCAGCACGTGCGCCAGCCGCGCCTGCGCGATCGCGATCCGGCGCAGCTCACCGGTCGCCTCGGCGTGCGCGAGGGCGAGCTTGCCGTCCGCGAACGCCTTCGGCAGGTCGTTCAGGATCCGGGACACCACGGCGCGCAGGCTCAGCAGCCGCGCCCGCGTCGGGTTGTCCTCGACGCGGTTCAGCTTCGCGGTCAGCGAGTCGCGGATCTCGGTGAGCTCCTGCACCTCGTCGCCCTCGATCTGCTCACGCAGCGTGTCGGGGTCGAAGCGCCACACGTACCCGGCGAGGACCTGCTCCGGGTCGGGGCCCGCGGCCTCCTCGGGCTTCGGCTCGCTGCGTCCGGGTGCCGCCGGCGAGGTCGGCAGCAGCGCCGCCAGCTCGGCCGGGAACCCTTCCGCCCCGGGGCGCACGATCGGCAGGTAGCCCGTCGCCTGCAACCCGTCGACGCCCGCCCCGGTCAGCGGCGCGGAGCGATAGGCGTCCATCGCGGTCTGCTGCACCGTGCCTGACCCCTCGTGTTCCGTTTGCGGCGTCGGTACTGCCTGCGCCGGCCCTTCCGCGTCGCCGCCTCCGGCGGGCCCGAACGCGTTGAACGGCGCCTCCGGTGCGTCGACCGGCGGCGCGCTCAGCGGCGCCACCGTCACGACCACGTCGTCGCCGGCCGGCGGCTCCGCACCCCCGCCTGCCGGGCCGCCCCCGCCGGACACGTTCGCCGTGTCCGCGTTCGCCGCGGTCCCGGGTGCGGGCGCGGGCTGGACGGGCGCGGTCGGGACAGGAACGGGCGGCACGGGAGCGGGCTGGACGGGAGCGGGCTGGACGGGAGCGGGCGGCATGGGCGCGGCCTGCGCCGGTGGGACGTGCGCCGGTACAGCCTGCGCCGGGGCGGCGGAGACGGGCACGGACGAGACCGGGACCGAGGAGACCGGCACCGACGAGACGGGTGCCGCGGAGACCGGGGCCGCGGAGACGGGCGCCGCGGACACCGGCCGGTTGCCCGGGTCCTCGTGCCGGCCGTGCCCGGCGTGCCGCGCGGGCGCGGACGACACGGGCCGGTCGGTGAGGTCCTCGGGCCGGGCGTGACCCGGCGCATGGTGGTGCGGCACGGCCGACACCGGCGCCGACGAGACCGGCGCCGCCGACACGGGCGCGGCCGAGACCGGCGCGGCCGACACGGGCGCGTCGGGCATGCCGTGGTCGCCGTGCGCCGGCGGGCCCTGGACCGGGGCGCCGTAGGTGCGTCCCTGCTGCGGGGCACCCTGCTGGCCCGGTCCGCCGCCCGGCTGGGCGGGGGCGCCGTAGACGGTGGAGCGGCCCTGACCGCCGTACGTCGTCCCGGCCGGCGGCGCGCTCATCGGCGCGTCCACCGGCGGGGGAGCGCCGTAGACCGTGGCCCGGCCCGTGCCGGGCGGGGCCGACTGCGGTGCGGCCGGTGGGGCGGCGCCGCGGCGCACCCGGGGGACCTCGTCGGTCGGCTCGTCCAGGGCGGGGTTGCGCGGCCGGCCGTGCCCCTGCTGCGGGCGCCCGTACCCGGGCGGCGGCCCGTCGTAGCCCCGCCGGTCGTCGTACCCGCGGCGGTCGTCGTCGTGGCCGGCGCCATACCCGCGCCGGTCGTCACGGCGGTCGTCGCGCCGGAAGTCGTCCCGGCGGTCGTCGTAGCCGGGCTCGTACCCGCGCCGGTCGTCGTAGCCGGGTTCGTGGCCGCGGCCGTCGTAGCCGGGCTCGTACCCGCGGCGGTCGTCGCGCCGGAAGTCGCCGCGCCGGTCGTCGTCGTAGCCCCGCCGGTCGTCCCGGCGGTCGTCACGGCGGGGGTCGCCGCGCCGGTCGTCACGGCGGGGATCGCCGCGGCGGTCGTCATGACCGGGGTAGCCGCGCCGGTCGTCATACCCGGCGTCGTGCCCGCGGCGGTCGTCGAAGGGCGCGTCGTATCCGCGGCGGTCGTCGTACTGGCCGTCGTACTGGCCGTCGTGGCCGCGCTCATACCCGCGCCGGTCGTCGCGGCCCTGCGGCGGCCGACCCTGCTGCGGGTGGCGGCCCTGCTGCGGCACCTGCGGATAGCCCTGCTGCCCCTGGTAGCCGCCCTGCGGCGGACGTCCCTGCTGCGGGTGGCGGCCCTGCTGCGGCACCTGCGGCGGCGGCTGGTACCCCTGCGGCGGCGGCCCGCCCTGCGCCCAGCGTGGCTGCGGGCGGCCGTGCTCGTCGACGGGCCCGCGGGGGTCACCGGCACGCGGATCGGTCAGGCGCGGGTCGCCGTACGGCCGGCCCTGCTGGCGGCGGCCGGACGGGTCGTCGCCCCACTGCTCGCCGCCCTGCTGGCCCGGACCGTGCTCCGGACCGCCGCGACCCGACGGTGCCTGCTCGTCACGTCGCTGCTCCGGCACCCTGGTCCACGGCATCGTCTGCGCTGCGGCCCAGGTGGGCGCGGCGGTTCCCGGCTCTTCCCCCGGGTACTCGTCGCTCACAGCTTCGCTCTCCTCGCCCCACACCGGCGCCGATCATGCACCGGCGCCCGCCACGCGCCTACCCGGTGAAAATCGTGGTCCGGTCGCGAAGGGAGGGTACGGCTTGGGAGCCTCCCACCGCCACCGTCGGACGGAGCGCCGCCGCCGAATCGTTGTCGCCCGGAGAGCCGGAACCGTCGGCCAGGCGGCCGCTAGACGGTGGCGCCGATCTTCACCTGCGGTTTCGGGTTGCGGATGAAACGGAACGAGATGGCCCGCATGATCGCGTAGAAGTACAGCCGGCCGAGCTTCTCGGTGCTGTTGGGGAAGCGCTGCTTGACGAGGCGCTTGACCGTCCGCGAGATCAGGAAGCTGTCGATCGCGGTCGCGACGGCCATGACGCCGAAGAGGGCGTTCGCCGCGAAGTAGATGCTCGGGTTGAGGTTCTTGTTGAACCCCACCAGCATCACCAGGAACGTGGTGCCGAAGAAGAACGTGCCGATGGTCCGGCGCGAGTCGACGATGTCGCGCACGAGCCGCCGCTCGGGGCCCCTGTCGCGGGCGAGCAGGAAGCGCTCGTCGCCGTTGGCCATGCCCTCGCGGGCCTCGAGGCGCTCCGCCCGCTGCCGCTCCCGCATCTTCTTCGCGGCCTCGCGCCGGTTCGCCGCGGGCGGCTCGGCGACACGCCGGCCGGCCACGACCCGCTTCGGCGTGGTCTTGCCCTGCTCGCGCTTGCTCAGCGTCTGGCGCCGACCGGCCGTGACATCGGCTTCGTCGGGCTCAGGGGTGGGTGCTGCGGCGGGCTCTGCTGACTTACGGGAAAACAACGACGGCACGCCGTGAAGGGTAGCGGACAGTGCGCGAGCGGCCCAACGCCACGGGCCGGTCGCACACTGTCCGCGAAAAGAACGTCAGCCCAGCTCGACGTGGGCGCCCAGGCCGTTGAGCTTGCCCTCGAAGTCCTCGTAGCCGCGCTGGATGAGCTTCACGCCGTACACGCGGGACGTGCCCTCGGCGGCCAGGGCCGCGATCAGGTGGCTGAACCCGGCCCGCAGGTCGGGGATCACCAGGTCGGCGGCGTGCAGCTTGGACGGGCCGGCGATGACGGCGGAGTGCATGAAGTTGCGCCGGCCGAAGCGGCACGGCGTGCCGCCGAGGCACTCCCGGTACGTCTGGATCGTGGCGCCCATCTGGTTGAGCGCCGCCGTGTAGCCGAGCCGCCGCTCGTACACCGTCTCGTGCACGATCGACAGCCCGCGGGCCTGCGTGAGCGCCACGACCATCGGCTGCTGCCAGTCGGTCATGAAGCCCGGGTGGACGTCGGTCTCCATCGCCACGGCGTTGAGCTCGCCGCCCGGGTGCCAGAAGCGGATGCCGCCCACGCCCGGGGTGTCGTCGATCTCGAACGCGCCGCCGACGGACGTGAACAGGTTGAGGAACGTCATCATGTCGGCCTGCCGGGCACCGCGGACGAACACGTCACCGCGGGTGGCGAGGGCCGCCGCGCCCCAGCTGGCCGCCTCGATGCGGTCGGGGATCGGGCGGTGCGTGTAGCCGGTGAGCCGCGGTACACCCTGGATCTCGATCACCCGGTCGGTGTGCACCTTGATGATCGCGCCCATCTTCTGCAGCACGCAGATGAGGTCGATGATCTCCGGCTCGACCGCGGCGTTGCGCAGCTCGGTGACGCCCTCGGCGCGCACGGCCGTGAGCAGGATCTGCTCGGTCGCGCCGACGCTCGGGTACGGCAGCTGCAGCTTCGCCCCGTGCAGCCCGTTGGGCGCGGTGATGTCCATGCCCTTCTCGGACTTCTCCACGACCGCGCCGAACTCGCGCAGCGCCTGGATGTGGAAGTCGATCGGGCGCCCGCCGATGTTGCAGCCGCCGAGGTCGGGGATGAACGCGTGGCCGAGGCGGTGCAGCAGCGGCCCGCAGAACAGGATCGGGATGCGGCTCGAGCCGGCGTGGACGTTGATCTCGTCGACGTTGGCCGACTCGACGTCGGAGGTGTCGAAGTGCAGCTCGCCGTCGAGCGGGCCGCGGGTCACCGTCACCCCGTGCAGCTCCAGCAGGCCGGTGACCACCTCGACGTCGCGGATCGCCGGCACGTCGAACAGCGTGCTCGGAGTCTCGCCCAGCACCGCCGCGACCATCGCCTTGGACACGAGGTTCTTGGCGCCGCGCACCCGCAGCTCGCCATTGAGCGGCGCGCCACCGTGCACGGTGAGGACGTCACCGGCGTCGTAGTTGGTCACGGAAAGACCCTCCTGCAGGCAGGGATTGAAGGCTGATGTGCTGACGGAGCGTGAACCCGCGCAGCAGCATAACCACATCTACGGCATGCGAGCGCCGACCGCACGTCCGTCATGGCACGAAGACGTGACTCCGACAGCGATCAACCTTCAACCACCACAGAGGGTGACGGGGTGTTCGGCGTTACGGCAGAGCGAGCATCCGGTCGAGTGCCACCCGGGCGTGGTGCGCGGTGTCCGCGTCGACGGTGATCACGTTCGGCACGCGACCGGCGACGAGCTCCTCCAGCGCCCACACGAGGTGCGGCAGATCGATCCGGTTCATCGTCGAGCAGTAGCAGACGTTGCGGTCCAGGAACATGATCTGCTTGTCCGGGTGCGCCAGCGCCAGCCGGCGGACCAGGTTGAGCTCGGTGCCGACCGCCCACGCCGAGCCGGCCGGCGCCGCCTCGATCATCCGGATGATGTACTCGGTCGAGCCGACGTGGTCGGCGGCCGTGACGACCTCGTGCTTGCACTCAGGGTGGACCAGCACGTTGACGCCCGGCACCCGCTCCCGCACGTCGCGCACGCTGTCGAGGGTGAACCGGCCGTGCACCGAGCAGTGGCCGCGCCACAGGATCATCTTCGCGTCGCGCAGCTGCTGGTCGGTCAGCCCACCGGCGGGCTTGTGGGGGTCGTACAGCACGCAGTCGTCGAGGCTCATGCCCAGCTTCAGCACGGCGGTGTTGCGGCCCAGGTGCTGGTCAGGCAGGAAGAACACCTTCGAACCCTGCTCGAACGACCACTTCAGGGCCGTCTCCGCGTTGGACGACGTGCACACGACGCCGTCGCGGCGGCCGACGAACCCCTTGATGTCGGCGGTCGAGTTCATGTAGGTCACCGGCACCACGTCACCGGCGATGCCCAGCTCGGTGAAGTGGTCCCAGGCCTTCTCCACCTGCACCAGCGCGGCCATGTCGGCCATCGAGCAGCCGGCGGCCAGGTCCGGCAGCACGACCTGCTGCCGGTCGGAGGTCAGGATGTCGGCGCTCTCGGCCATGAAGTGCACGCCGCAGAACACGATGTACTCCGCGTCTGGCCGGGCGGCGGCCTCCCGTGCCAGCTTGAACGAGTCGCCGGTCACGTCGGCGAACTGGATGACCTCGTCGCGCTGGTAGTGGTGGCCCAGCACGAAGACACGGTCGCCGAGGGCGGCCTTGGCGCGCCGGGCGCGCTCGACGAGGTCGGGGTCGCTCGGTGCGGGCAGGTCGCCGGGGCACTCGACACCCTTCTCGGTGTCAGGGTCGGTGCCGCGGCCCAGCAGCAGGAGCGCGGTGGCGGTTGACGACGGTTCAGCCCAGGTCACCCTTCGATCGTCCCACGCGTGCGGTACCGCGGAACTGTGACCTAGCAGACGTGCACAATGTCCAGATGCGTGTCCTGGTGTGCCCCGACAAGTTCGCCGGCACGATCACGGCCGTCGACGCCGCCGAGGCCTTCAGCGCCGGCTGGCTCGCGGCCAGGCCCGGCGACGACCTCGTCCTGCGGCCCCTGTCGGACGGAGGTCCGGGTTTCGCGGGTGTACTGGCGGCGGCGCTGCCGCACGCACGCGTCCTGACCGTGCCGGCCACCGGCCCCCTCGGCCGTCCGGCCGAAGGGCACGTCGTGCTCGACGGGACGACCGCCTACATCGAGAGCGCCGAGGTCTGCGGCCTGCACCTGCTCGCCGACGCCGAACGTGATCCGAAGCACACCACCACCTTCGGGCTCGGCACGCTGCTGCTCGCCGCGGTCGAGGCCGGCGCCACCACGCTCGTCGTCGGGCTCGGCGGCAGCGGCACCAACGACGGCGGCGCCGGGCTGCTCGCCGCCCTGGGTGCCGCGCCGCTGTCCCCGTCCGGCTACGCGCTGCCGTACGGGGGCGCCGCGCTGACGGAGTGCGCCTCGCTCGGCGGTACACCCCGGCTGCGCGACGCCAGGATCGTCGCCGCCACGGACGTGGACAGCCCCCTGCTCGGGCTGCACGGCGCGAGCGCCGTCTACGGCCCGCAGAAGGGCGCGACCAGGGAGGACGTCTTCCTGCTCGACGCCGCAATGACCCGCTGGGCCGGCGTCCTGCAGGCCCTGCCGACCGCCCCCGCCGGCCTCGCCGACCAGCCCGGCGCGGGCGCCGCCGGCGGGCTCGGCGCCGCCCTGCTCGCCCTCGGCGGCCGCGTCACCTCCGGCATCGGCCTGGTCCGGGAGCTGACCCGCCTCGACGCCGAACTGGAGGAGGTCTCCCTGGTCGTGACCGGTGAGGGCGCCTTCGACGAGCAGTCGCTGCGCGGGAAGGTCGTGGCGGGTGTGGCGAACGCCGCACGCGACCTCGGTGTGCCCTGCGTCGTGGTCGCCGGGCGGGTCGACGCGGGCCGCCGGGAGGCCGCCAGCATCGGCGTCACGGAGACGCATTCCCTGGTCCAGCACTTCGGCAGCGCCGCCGAGGCGCTCGCCCGACCGGCCGACGGCCTGCGGGAACTGGGCGGACGGCTGGCTCCGCAGTGGAGCCGCTAGCACGAAACCGTGTCACTATGAGAGGGAATGCCGTCGGTCGCCTCCGCGTTGGCAACCGGTGGAACCGTAGACATCACCGCAGGGAGCCTTGATCGTGACCGCTTCTCCGAAGTTTGCCGAGCCTGTTCAGACGGACAACCCGGCCGGCATCGGCCTCACCGCGGATGCCGCTGTCAAGGTGAAGGGCCTGCTGGAGCAGGAAGGGCGGGACGACCTGCGGCTCCGCGTCGCCGTCCAGCCCGGCGGCTGCTCCGGCCTGCGCTACCAGCTGTTCTTCGACGAGCGTTCGCTCGACGGGGACAAGGTCAGCACCTACGACGGCTTCGAGGTCGTCGTCGACCGCATGAGTGTGCCCTACCTCACCGGCGCGACGATCGACTTCGCCGACCGGATCGACGCGCAGGGCTTCACCATCGACAACCCCAACGCCCAGGGCTCCTGCGCCTGCGGCGACTCCTTCCACTAGTTCCCGGCTCATCCCAAGGCCGCTCTCCGACCCCTGGAGGGCGGCCTTTTGGTGCCTTTTCTGCTCTCTTCCTGCTCCTGCAGGGCGGCCTTTTGGTGCTCTTCCTGAGCTTTCTGTGGGGTGTCCGCGCTGGCTGGACCGGGACAGTAGTCTGTTCAGGCCCTGCCGTCTTGAGACCGAGGTTTCCATGAAGATCGTCGTCACCGGCTCGATCGCGACCGACCACCTGATGCACTTCCCGGGCCGCTTCGCCGAGCAGCTCCTGCCCGACCAGCTGCACAAGGTCTCGCTGTCGTTCCTCGTCGACGACCTGACCGTCCGCCGCGGCGGCATCGCGCCCAACATCGCGTACGGCATGGCCCTGCTCGGCCTCGAGCCGATCCTCGTCGGTGCCGTCGGCGCCGACTTCGGCGACTACCGCAGCTGGCTCACCCGCCACGGCGTCGACTGCGACTCCGTCTACGTGAGCGAGATCGCGCACACCGCCCGGTTCGTCTGCACCACCGACGACGACATGTGCCAGATCGCCTCGTTCTACGCCGGCGCCATGTCCGAGGCCCGCAACATCGAGCTGTCCCCGGTCAACGACCGGGTCGGCGGCATCGACCTCGTCCTCATCAGCGCCAACGACCCGGTCGCGATGGTCCGGCACACGGAGGAGGCCCGCACGCTCGGCGTGCCCTTCGCCGCCGACTGCTCGCAGCAGCTCGCCCGCATGTCCGCCGACGAGATCCGCAAGCTGATCGACGGCGCCGCGTACCTGCTGACCAACGACTACGAGAAGGAGCTCCTCGAGTCGAAGACCGGGCTCACGACCGAGTCGCTGCTGGACAAGGTCGGCGTCCTCATCACCACCCTCGGCAAGGACGGCGCCCTCATCCGCGGCCGCGACCTGCCCGCCGAGATCCACGTGCCGGTCGCCAAGGGTGTCGTCGCCAACGACCCGACCGGCGTCGGCGACGGTTTCCGGGCCGGCTTCTTCTCCGCCCTGTCGTGGGGCCTGGGCCTGGAGCGCGCCGCGCAGGTCGGCTCGATGGTCGCCGCCCTGGTCCTCGAGACCGTCGGCCCGCAGGAGTACGAGATCCTGCCCGCCGAGTTCACCAAGCGCATCGCCGAGTCGTACGGCGACGCCGCCGCGGACGAGATCCGCGCCTACCTCCCCGCCTGACCCTGCCTTCCGGGCTCTGAACCATCCCTATCGGTGTAGTAGGTACGGGCGTACAGTTGCCGCTGTGATGATCGTGGTCGTGGCGCTGCTCGCCCTCGCGACCGTGGCGGGCCTCGTCTACCGGGCCCGCTACGGCCGCCTCCGCGCGGCCGGGGGCGACCTGCCCGCAGGCCTGCTCTCCCCGGCCCGCGACACGGTCACTCTGCTGCAGTTCTCCTCCGCGACGTGCGCCCCCTGCCGCCAGGTCCGCGCCGTCTGCACCGACCTCGCCACCACCGTCTCCGGCGTCCGCCACGTCGAACTGGACGCCGAGGAACACCTCGACGCCGTCCGCGAGCTGGGCATCTGGCGCCTGCCGACGCTGCTCGTCGTGGACACGCGCGGCACCATCGCCCGCCGCACCGTCGGCGTCCCCGACCGCGCCACCCTCCACGCCACCGTCACGGAGGTCCTGGCCGCATGACCTCCGCCCCGCCTGGCACCGCCGCCCTGCACGCCACCCACGGGAATCATGGCCGAATGGCCCCCGACCCGAACGGCGTGGTCGCCGGCTGCGCGGTCGCCGACTGGGCTTCCCCGCGCGCTTTCGCTTCGGAGCTCCTGGCCGTATGGCCCCCGACGCGGGACTCTCGCAGACCGCACGGTGTCATCGCTCGCCACACTGCCGGCGCCCGCGTCCCCGACCGCGCCGTCCTGCGCGCCACCCACGGAGATCGTGGCCGCATGACCCCCGACCTCTGCGGCGCCACCGCCCGCCACGCCGCCGCCAGCTGGGCTTCCCCACGCGCCGCCGTCACCGAGGTCCTGGCCGTATGGCCTCCATCGGGTGCCTCCCGCGGCCCGCGCAGCGCCCTCTGCCGCAGCGCAATTTCCCGCCGCGTCATCGCCCACGGCGCGATTTCCCGCCGCGTCATCGCCCACGGCGCGATTTCCCGCCGCGTCATCGCCCACGGCGCGATTTCCCGCCGCGTCATCGCCCGCAGCGCGATTTCCCGCCGCGTCATCGCCCATCGCGCCATCGGCGTCGGCCTGCCCGCCCGCACCGTCCTGCGCGCCACCTTCACGGAGGTTCTGGCCACATGACCCTCGACCCGCGCGGCCCGCGCTTCTCCGCCGCCCTCACCACGGTTGTCTTCGTGATCGTCCTGCTCACCGGCAGCGGCTGGCTCGCCCTCGCCCAGGCGGTGATCTTCGCCGTCGGCGCGTACGACCCCCGCCTCACGCCGTACGGGCTGCTCTACCGCTACCTGGTCGCCCCGCGCCTCGTGCCGCCCGTCGAACGGGAGGACGGTGCCCCGGTGCGCTTCGCCCAGGCGGTCGGTCTGCTCTTCACCGTGGTCACCGTCGCCGGCTACCTGTCGGGCGTCACCGTGCTCGGCGTCGTCGGCGCGTCGTTCGCGCTGGTGGCGGCCTTCCTGAACTCCGCGTTCGGCCTCTGCCTGGGCTGTGAGGCGTATCTGCTGATCAAGCGCCTCCGCCCGGCGCAGTAACCCGATCGAGACACCCGATCGCGCCTACGCCCGACGCAGCCGTCCAGCGCGGTCACCCGACGCAGCCGTCCAGCACAGTCGGCCAACCCAGCCGCCCAACCGCCCGACGCAGTCGCCTAACGCGGTCGCTCGACGCAGTCCGCCCAGCGTGGTCGCCCTGCCGCCCGGCGCAGGCGCTTCAGCGCGGTCGACCTACGCCCAGCTCGGTAACCCTTCGTCCAACGCAGTAGAAACCGATCGCGTCCCGCCCGAGCGCGGCGGACCCGATTCGGATGACCCGGTGACGGGCCTCCGCTGTTCCTCGACCGTACCCCAGGCATCCAAGTTGATGTTCGGCGTCGCTACTGTCCGTAGCATACCGGCCGTCGGGAGCGCGGTCAGGTCAGCGGAGCTCGACGGTGTGGCGGGTGTCGTCGGTGGAGATGAAGGTGTGGCCGCGCAGGCGGCACCACGCGGGGATGTCGACCGCGGCCGCCGGGTCGTCGGCGAGGACCTCGATGCGCGTGCCCGGAGGCTGCGTCGCGGCGAGCTTCGCCAGCATGATGACCGGCAGCGGGCAGCGCTTGCCGAGGGCCTCGACCACCAGCGGCGCGCTCACATGCCCACCTCGGCCCGCACGTCGGCGACCAGGCCGGGCAGCACCGCCAGGAAGCGGCGGACATCGTCGGCGGTGACTCCACTATGGAGCGAGACGCGGACGTTGCCGTGGGTGAGGACGCCCATGGCGGCCAGGACGTGCGACGGCTGGAGGGTGTCGGCGGTGCAGGCGGAGCCCGACGACACCGCGAACCCGGCCCGGTCCAGGGCGTGCAGGAGGACCTCGCCGTCGACGTACAGGCAGGAGAAGGTCACGATGTGCGGCAGCCGCTCGACGGGGTCGCCGACGATCTCCACGTCGGGGACGGTGGCGGCGACCGTGGTGCGGATCTCGTCGACGAGGGCGCTCAGCCGGACGGCCTCGGCCGCCGCCTCGGCGTGCACGGCCCGTAACGACGCGGCGGCGGCGACCACCGCCGGCACGTCCGCGGGCGGCTCCCACGGCTGCTCCCAGCGGGTGCCCTTGCGCACGGCGAGGACGCCCACCCCGGCCGGCCCGCCCCACTTGCGGGCGCTGCCGGCCAGCAGCGACCAGCCCGTGGGCAGCGGCGCGTGACCGATCGACTGGGCGGCGTCGACCAGCAGCGGCACCCCGGCCGCGGCGCACAGCGAGGCGGCCGCCTCGACCGGTTGCAGCGTCCCCACCTCATGATTCGCGCTCTGGACGGCGGCCAGGGCCACTTCCGGCGAATCCAGTGCCTTCTGGAGGGCGTCCAGGTCGACCCGGCCGGTCAGCGACACCGGCACCGCGGTGGCGTCGGCGCCGGCGGCCTTGATGACCGCGGAGTGCTCGACGGCGCTGTGCACGACGCGGCACAGGTCGCGGGCCTTCCTGACGCCGCTGACGGCGCGCCGGACGGCGTCGGTGCCGCCGGCGGTGAAGTGCAGCTCGTCGGGGCGGACGCCGAGGACGTCCGCGACGGTCGCCCGGGCCGCGTCCAGCAGCCGGCGGGCCCGCCGGGCAGGCGTGTAGAGCTTGCCGGGGTCGGCCCAGCCGTCGTCCAGTGCGGCCAGAAATGCTTGCCGCGCAACGGGATGCGGCGGCATCGCGGTGGCCGCGTCGAAGTAGACACCCACCTGGGCAACGCTATCGCGAGCCGGACACTGCCACCCCAAGCCGGGCGGACCACTCATGGTCGAGTACGCTCGCCAGCGTTGGTGAGGCTTGCCGCGTGACGCATCCGGAGACGGGCCGCGCGGCGCTGCTAAGGAGGCAGGAGCAGGTGGTCTCAAAGGGTTTGAGCCCTGTGGGTGCCCTTGGGCGCGCCGTCGGGCTCGCCGTCTCGGCCGTCGCGGTGACGACCCTGCTCGCCGGGTGCTCCGTCGACGACGCGTTCGCCGGGTTCGGTTGGCCGAAGGGCATCACCCAGCAGGGCGATCGCATGTACGACCTGTGGATCGGGTCCGTGGTCGCCGCGCTCGTGGTCGGTGTCTTCGTGTGGGGCCTGATCTTCTGGTGCGTCGTGCGGTACCGCAAGCGCGGCGACGAGCTGCCGCCCCAGACGCGGTACAACATGCCGTTCGAGATCCTGTACACGGTCGCGCCGTTCGTGGTCATCGCCGTGTTGTTCTTCTACACCGCGATCATCCAGACCGACGTCGACCGGCTGTCGAAGAACCCGGACGTCAACATCGAGGTCATCGCCTCGAAGTGGAACTGGCAGTTCGTGTACAGCGACACCAAGGGCCCGGACGGCAAGCCGATCACGACGGTCGGCGCCGACGACTACATCCCGGTGCTGGTGCTGCCGGCGGGCAAGTCGGTGCAGTTCAAGGAGACCTCGCGCGACGTCATCCACTCGTTCTGGGTGCCGGACATCCTGTTCAAGCGGGACGTCATCCCCGGCGTGGAGAACAGGTTCGAGATCAAGCTGAAGGACAACGCCGCCGGCGCCTACGTCGGCCGGTGCGCGGAGCTGTGCGGCACGTATCACTCGATGATGAACTTCGAGCTGCGGGTCGTGTCGGCCGAGCAGTACGGCCAGTACCTGGCCCTGCGGACCGCCGGTAAGAGCACCCCGGAGGCCCTGGCGCAGCTGGGCTTCCCGAACCAGGGCTACGCGACGAAGACGCAGCCGTTCGACACCGACCGCACCAAGCGGTCCTCGAGCTGAGAAAGGGCGCACGGCGATGAAGTCAGAAGGACGCTTGTTCTTCGTGCTCGCGTTGTTCGTGTTCGCGATGGCCGCGCTCTACGGCTGGTGGACCGACGTGGCCCCGCACGAGCAGACCGGACACCGCGGCGTCGAGTGGATCGGCGTGGTCGCGCTGGTCCTGTCGGGGCTGCTGCTCACGATGATCGGCAGCGCGCTGTGGCTGATCTCGCGCCGCATCGAGCCGCGTCCCGAGGACCGGCCCGAGGCGGAGATCCACGAGGGCGCCGGCGACCTGGGCTTCTTCAGCCCGGGCAGCTACTGGCCCGTCGGCATCGCGCTCTCCGCGGCGACCGCCAGCATCGGTCTGGCGTTCGACCAGTGGTGGCTCGTCGCGGTCGGCCTGGTCTCGGTCATCGTCGCCACCTGCGGGCTGATGTTCGAGTACTACACCGGCAGCCGTCGCGGAGCCGAGCACTGAGGCAACTGAGGTTCGTTGAAAGAAGGGGGCCCCTGGTGGGGCCCCCTTCTTCATGCCCTGGACCTGGCGGCGGCGAGCTCGCCGCGCTCCTTGAGGTCCGCGGCGCGCTGCAGGTCGCCGTCGCTGACGACGAGGTTCCCGAACGCGGAAACGGCCTGGTAGTACGTCCACGCGAGGCTGGTGCAGGCCGGCCGGACGAACGCGTTGTACGTGGCGCACTTGGCCTTCAGGTCGCGGTAGAACGCGTCGTCGATGCGGGACTTGTTGGCCGGGAACTGCCCGACCGCCTTGTAGTTGCGGTAGCCGAAGTCGTGCCGCTGGCACGACAGCCGGAAGTCGAAGCCGAGCGGCTGGTCGGGGCTGCTGGAGCAGTAGTCGGTGGACCAGTCGAAGCCGTAGGCGGCCCAGTCGGACTGGTGCTGGCGGGCGGTGTTCCAGGCGTTGTAGCTCGCGGCGGTCGGCTGCGACCACGACGACATGACGGCCAGCTTCTCGTCGATGCCGGCCGCGGCGGCGGGGGATGCGGTGGTGACGATGCCGGCCACCGCGCAAGCGAGCGCGAGGCCGGCGGCGCGCCGGAGATTCATGAACAGATTGTCAGGCCTCGATGTGTACCGGCGGGGAACTTGCGCCGAACGGTATCCACGGAGAGCTGAACGGTCGTTCAGGCCGCTTTCCGCCGCTGCCGGAGGATCACCCGCGAGCGGCGGTCCATCAGCAGGATGACCGGCGCCACCACGATCGCGGCGCCGCAGGCCGTGCAGGCCCGGTCGGGGCAGGTCGCCCGCGGGTGGTCGGGGCACGCCGGCTGTTCGAAGATCCGCTGCCGGGCGCAGGTGTCGCAGTGCAGCTCCATGCGGGTCACGCTGCCACCGCCGGCCGCCCCCGCCCGGGACGGCCCGCGGCGTGTCACATCACTTTTCGGTAGCGCTCGGCTTCGGGGCCCGGGTGGGGCTGGGGATCGCCTTCGCGGCGGGCCTGGCCGAGGCCGTCGCCTTCACGGCCGGCTTCGCGGTCGGCGGCAGGAACGCCTCGTCGCTGACGCTGGGAGTCGTGTACTGCAGGGTGAGCTGCGTGTACTTCCCGGCGTCCGTGGTGCCCTCGAAGTACGCCAGCAACCCGGCCGGGTTGACGCACGCCGTCTCGGTGCGGATGCCGCGCGCCGTCACCGACACGCACTGGGCGTCGCCGTGCTTGGAGGTGCCCGTCCGCACCTCCTCACCCCGGGCGATCGTGGCGAGCCTGCCCATCGCCGCCTCAGGGGCCATGAACTCGCCCCCGAACGCGTCGCTGATGTCCCTGGCCTGGGAGGGGGACATCGTGTCCGCCCCCGGGCCTTCGTCGCACTGAGGGACCGGCTGAGGGCTCTTCTTGGCCTTCGGGGACGGCGAGGGGGTCACGTTCCGGCACAGGTACGTGCCGTCGGGCGTCGCGATGTACGTGACGCCGAACCCCCGGTAGGCCCGTCGCGGCATCGACTGGGAGACGACGACGCCGGCCCCGGCGGCGGTCTGGTACTGGATCGTCGCGTCCGTCTGCAGCCCGAGCACCAGCCTGGACGCGAGACTGTCGACCAGCTCGAGGGCGGGGTTGGCGGCCTCCGCCTGCTCCTGCACCGGTGCGCCGCACGACTTCGCCATCATGCCGGCGAACCCGAGCGTCAACGCCCCGGCAAGGACCGCCGACACCAGCGCCTTTTTCTGCGAGTTGGGAGTGTTGGCCACGTTTCGTCAACGCCCCGCACCGCTTCCGGGTCACGCGGTCGCCTGCCTTTACCCCGGATATGTCCGCTCCGCGAACATATCCGAAATTTCGGTTATGTCGGGCGCGAAGCGCCACGACATAACCGATGAAAACATCACCGGCCCCCGGGCCGCCCGCGTTGATCGAGTAGCGGATCCGGCCGTCATCACGACCGGATCCGTCATTCGATCAACGGTGGGGTCAAAGAGCGGGCGTTACGGCTTGAAGGCGGCCCAGCGGGTGACGAGCGCGGTCGCGGCGCCCGAGTCGACGGCGGCCGCGGCGCGGGCGATGCCGGCGCGGAGCTGGTCGGGCAGGCCCGTGGGGGAGAGGCCGTCGCGGGCGGCGATGGCGGCGGCCGCGTTGACCAGGACCGCGTCGCGGACCGGGCCGGTCTCGCCGGCGAACATGCGGTGCGCCACCGCGACGTTGTGGGCCGGGTCGCCGCCGCGCAGGTCACCCGGGGCGGAGCGGGGCAGGCCCAGGTCGGCCGCGTCGAGGACCGTCTCGGTGACCGAGCCGCCGCTGACCGCCCACACGCGGGTGGGCGCGCCGGTGGTGAACTCGTCCAGGCCGTCCTCGCCGCGCACGAGCAGCACGGAGAAGTTGCGCTTCGCCAGTACCGACGCCATCACCGACGCCATGCGCGTGTCGAAGCACCCGACGGTCGCCGCGGTCGGCTGCGCCGGGTTGGTGAGCGGGCCGAGGAAGTTGAAGACCGTCGGCACGCCCATCTCGCGGCGGGTGGCCGAGGCGTGGCGCATGCCGGGGTGGAAGCGGGCCGCGAAGCAGAAGCCGATCCCGACCTCCTGCACGCAGCGGGCCACCTCGTCGGGGCCGAGGTCGATGGTGACCCCGAGCGCCTCGAGGAGGTCCGCGGCGCCGGTGGAGGAGGAGGCGGCGCGGTTGCCGTGCTTCACGACCGGCACGCCGGCGGCGGCGGTGACGATCGCGGCCATCGTGGAGATGTTGACGGTGTTGGCACGGTCGCCGCCGGTGCCGACGATGTCGACGGCGGCGTCGCGCTGGGCGTCGGTGAGCGGGACCTTCGGCGCGATGGACAGCATCGTCTCGGCGACGCCGGCCACCTCGGTGATCGTCTCACCCTTGGCGCGCAGCGCGACGACGAACGCGGCGATCTGGCTGGGCGTGGCCGAGCCGGCCATGATCTCGCCCATGGCCCAGCCGGTGTCGTCGTTGGACAGGTCCTCGCCCCGGAGCAGGGCGTTGAGCAGCTGGGGCCAGGTCCGCTCGCCCATGCTCAGCCCTGGACGGGGAGCGAGCGCAGGAGGTCCGACACCGTCTTGCCCGTGGTGACCGGGTCCAGCGGATACATGATCGTGCCCTCGACCCGCGCGTAGGACGCCAGCCAGCGGTCGGCGGCCCGGGCGATCGCCAGGACGACCGGCGGCGGGTCGGTGATCTCGTCCTTGAGCTGGCGGGCGATGCCGAGACCCCCGCCGGGGGTCGCCTCGCCGTCGAGGACCAGCAGGTCCACGTCGGTGTCGTCGACGAGCCTGACGACCTCCGCGTAGGTGGAGGCGTCGACGAACTTCACCGTGAGGTCGGCCGCGGGACGGCTGCCGATGGCGAGCCGCATGCGGTCGCGGACCTCGGGATCGTCGCTGTACAGCAGGACGGTGTGCTGTGTCATGTGCGCGCTGCTCCTCGTGTGGCGGGTGCCTCGGGGATCGTACCGTCATCGGTGATGGTGATGCCGGTGCGGGCGGACCACTCCTGCTCCTCGACCCGCTGCCGCTCCTCGCGGTCGAGGCGCCGGTCGATCCGCTTCGCCTCCCGGTCCGACTGGCGCATCCACTGCACGACGAGCACGGCGAGCATCGTCACGGAGACGAACTCCCCGCCCGCCCACAGGACCCCGCCGGCGACGACCTGGTCGTGCACCGGGTCGGCCCAGGCCAGGCCCAGCGACGGGTACCAGTCGCCGCCGAGCAGCTCCTTGCTCTGCATGATGGTCAGCCCGAGGACCGTGTGGAACGGCGTCGACAGGAACATCAGCAGCGCCCGCGCCGGGTACGGCCAGCGCCCCGGCAACGGGTCGAGGCCGATCAGCGGCCAGAAGAACAGGCAGCCCACGGCGATGAAGTGCGCGTGGGTCAGCTCGTGCACCCAGCCGTGGCGCATCGTCAGCTCGTACAGGCCGGTGAAATACAGCACGAACGGCGTCACGACGAAGAAGCCGAACGCCACCAGGGGGAACGCGAGGATCCGCGCCGCCCGCGAGTGCACCACGGTCAGCACCACCCGCCGGCCCCGCGGCGGCAGCGTGCGCAGCGCGAGGGTGACGGGCGCGCCGAGGGCGAGGAAGATCGGCGCGATCATCGACAGCATCATGTGCTGGATCATGTGGACGCTGAGCAGTGTCGTGTCGTAGCGCTCGACGCCGGACATGGTGACCGCCGCGATCGAGCCGAGGCCCGGCCCGAGGAAGAGCACCACCCGCGCGAGGGGCCACGCGTCGCCGCGCCGGCGCAGGCTCAGCACGCCCGCGAGGTACACCCCGGCGGCGACGACCAGCAGCAGCGTCAACCACGACACGTGCACCGTGCCGAGGATGCCCGCGACGGACGGAGGCCCTGGATCTGCAGCTAGCAACACGTGCACAGCCTATGCCGGAGGCCGAATCGTCCCTCTCTGGTGGACCCCGTGAAAAGTCGCTGATGATCGGGGGGCAATAATGACGGCGTGACTGCGGCCCCAGCGATTGCCAAGAGCCAGATCCACTCACTGACCAGGCCCAACATGGTCAGTGTCGGGACGATCGTGTGGCTCTCCAGCGAGTTGATGTTCTTCGCGGCGCTGTTCGCGATGTATTTCTCGATCCGTGCGGCGGCTCCTGAGCTGTGGCACGAGCACACCGAGGTCCTCAACGTCTGGTACGCGTTGACCTTCACCACCGTCCTGGTGCTGTCGTCCATCACCTGCCAGATCGGCGTGTTCCGCGCCGAGCGCGGTGACGTGCACGGCCTGCGCCGGTGGTTCGCGCTGACCTTCGTGATGGGCCTGATCTTCGTGCTCGGCCAGGCCAACGAGTACGTGACCCTGGTCTCCGAGGGCGTGAAGATCAACGGTGACGGTTACGGCTCGATGTTCTACCTGACGACCGGCTTCCACGGCCTGCACGTCACGGGCGGGCTCATCGCCTTCATCATCTATCTGATCCGCACCACCATGGGCCGGTTCACCCCCGCCCAGGCCACCGCGGCGATCGTCGTGTCGTACTACTGGCACTTCGTCGACGTGGTGTGGATCGCACTGTTCGCGATGATCTACTTCCTGCAGTAGGAGTCCGGGCCGCGTCACGCTCCCGGGACCACCACTTCTCCTCCACGACTTAGGTGATGATCACAAAGGTGAGGCCATGACTTCTGAGCAGAGCAAGCGGCCGCTTGCCCGGCTGGTGCCGGGTGGCGCGCGCGCGGCGCGAGGCAAGCTGCGCCGGCGGTTGTCGGCGGCTGTGCGCCTGGTCGCGGCGCTCACGATCGTCGGCGGCCTCTACACGTCATACGCGCCCGGCGTCGGTCGCGCCGAGGACACCGTGAAGCTGTCCGACGCGGCGGCCGAGGGCAAGGCGATCTACGAGGTCAGCTGCATCACCTGCCACGGCCGCAACGCCCAGGGCGTCGAGGACCGGGGACCGAGCCTCATCGGCGTCGGCTCCGCCGCGGTGGAGTTCCAGGTCAACACCGGCCGCATGCCGCTCACGCGCCAGGAGGCGCAGGCCGAGCGCAAGCAGCCGCAGTTCAACGAGGAGCAGGCCGCGCAGCTGGGCGCCTACATCCAGGAGCTCGGCGGCGGTCCGCAGCTGCCCAGCGCGGCGAGCCTCGACGAGCAGATCAAGCAGGCCCGGGGCGACGACAAGATCCTCGCCCACGGCGGCGAGCTGTACCGGGTCAACTGCTCCTCGTGCCACGCGTTCTCCACCGGCGGCGGCGCGCTGTCGTCCGGCAAGTTCGCCCCGTCGCTGGAGCACTCGACCAACCGCGACATCTACGCGGCGATGCTGACCGGCCCGCAGAACATGCCCGTGTTCGGCAACAACCAGCTGAGCCCGGACGACAAGGCCGCGATCATCGCCTACATCCAGAACCTCAACAAGAGCCAGGCGAGCGACCCGGGCGGCTGGAACCTCGGCCGGTACGGCCCAGTGCCCGAGGGCCTCGTCATCTTCCTCGTCGGTATCGCGGCGCTCGTGTTCGCCACGCTGTGGATTGCAGGGAAGTCATGACCACCCACCACCCGTCCGACGACGAGTTCGACGCGAGTGACGCGTCCCTGACCAGGTTCGACCTGGTCAGGGAGGGCGCCCGCCGCGACGGTGTCGAGATCGTGCACTACGCGCCGCGGTTCCCGGTCCCGGGCACCCGCGCGGAGCGCCGCATCGAGCGCGTCCTGGCGTTCCTGTTCCTGCTCACCGGCCTGGCGTCGACCGCGTTCGTGGTCGCCTACATCGCCTGGCCGTGGAAGTACGGCGAGGGCGACGCGACCTACCGCGACCTCTTCCCGTACTACACGCCGGTCCTCGGCGCGACGCTCGGCCTGGCCCTGCTCACCCTGGGCCTCGGCATCGTCGTGTGGAGCAAGAAGCTCCTGCCCGAGGAGGTCTCGATCCAGGAGCGGCACGACGGCCCGTCCGACAGCACCGAGCAGGTCCTGACCGCGGCGACGATCCTGAACATGGGCGACGAGCTCGGCCTCAAGCGCCGCCGCTTCGTCGGCATGGCGTTCCTGGCCGGTGCCGCCCCGCTCGGCGCGGTCGCGGGCGCGCTGCTCGTCGGCTCGCTGATCAAGGCGCCGACGCAGAACGGCGACAACGTCTTCTTCACCACCGGCTGGGACCCGAAGTACAACGACGGCAAGCCGGTGCGCCTGACCCACGAGGACGGCACCCCGATCCGCCCCGCCGACGTCAGCATCGGCGGCCAGATCACGGTCTTCCCCGGCATCCCGCACGGCGCCACCAACAAGTGGGCCGACTCGCCGACGCTGCTCATCCACCTGCGTGAGGTGGACGCCGAGGCGACGCTGGGCAACGTCAAGGAGATCAACAAGGGCTCCCAGTGGCAGAACTTCGTGGCCTACTCGAAGATCTGCACCCACGCCGGCTGCCCCGCCAGCCTGTACGAGCAGCAGACCAACCGCCTGCTGTGCCCGTGCCACCAGTCGCAGTTCCAGATCACGGACAACGCGCGGCCCATCTTCGGTCCGGCCAGCCGCGCCTTGCCCCAGCTGCCGATTACGGTGGACGATGAGGGGTACTTCATCGCGACCTCGGACTACAAGATTCCGGTCGGACCGGCCTTCTGGGAGCGGCCATGAAACGGCGTAAGATCGACGTCCGGGCTCTCCCGGCCAACTCCGCCAAGGCACTCGACGAGCGGTTCCAGGCGGCCACCCCGCTGCGGCGGCTGATGAACAAGGTCTTCCCCGACCACTGGTCCTTCCTGCTGGGTGAGATCGCGCTCTACTCGTTCATCGTCCTGCTGCTCAGCGGCATCTTCCTGTCGTTGTTCTTCGACCCGTCGCTGCGCGAGGTCGTGTATGACGGCAGCTACGCGCCCCTGAAGGGCGTGGAGATGTCGCAGGCGTACAACACCGCGCTGCACATCTCGTTCGACGTGCGCGGCGGCCTCTTCATGCGCCAGATGCACCACTGGGCCGCGCTGCTGTTCATGGCCGCGATCGTGGTGCACATGTTCCGGGTCTTCTTCACCGGCGCGTTCCGCAAGCCCCGCGAGGCCAACTGGATCGTCGGCGTCCTGCTCTTCTGGATGGGCTTCCTCGAGGGCTTCGGCGGCTACTCGCTGCCTGACGACGCGCTGTCCGGCACCGGCCTGCGCATCGCCAGCGCGATCATGCTGTCCATCCCGATCGTCGGCACGTGGGTGACCACGTCGCTGTTCGGTGGTGAGTTCCCGGGTGAGGTCATCCTCGACCGCCTCTACATCGTGCACGTGCTGCTGGTCCCGGGCGCGCTGCTCGGCCTGATCAGCGTGCACATGGGCCTGCTGGTGAAGCAGAAGCACACCCAGTGGCCCGGCCCCGGCCGCACCAACAACAACGTGGTCGGCGTGCGCATGTTCCCCGGCTTCGCGGCCAAGGCCGGCGGCTTCTTCATGATCGTGTTCGCGATGATCGCGGCGCTCGCGGGCCTGTTCCAGATCAACCCGATCTGGCTGTTCGGCCCGTACAAGGCGGCGGTCGTCTCGGCGGCGAGCCAGCCCGACTGGTACGTCATGTTCCTCGACGGCTCGACCCGTCTCTTCCCGGCCTGGGAGATCCGGTTCGACTTCTTCTACGGTGACGGTTACACCATCCCGCCGATCTTCTGGCCGACGGTGGTGCTACCCGGCATCCTGACGATGTTGCCGATCTTCTATCCGTTCATCGAGGCCAGGTTCAGCAAGGACAAACGGGTCCACAACCTCCTGGAGCGCCCGCGCGACAACCCGCTGCGGACCGCCCTGGGCTCCATGGCCATCGCGTTCTACGTGGTCCTGCTCATCTCCGGCGGCAACGACGTCCTCGCGGACAAGTTCCACATCAGCCTCAACGCGATGACGTGGGCCGGCCGCATCGGCATCCTGGTGCTCCCGCCGCTGGCGTACTACGTGGCGTACCGGGTGGCTCTCGGCCTGCAGCAGCACGACCGCGAGGTCCTCGCCCACGGCGTGGAGACCGGCATCATCCGCCGCCTCCCCGACGGCAAGTTCGTCGAGATCCACCAGCCGCTGCCCTCGGGCAACGGCCACGGCCCCGCCGAGGAGGCGCACGGCGAGGCCCACGGCCTCGACTACGCCGGCTGGGTCGTGCCGAAGAAGATGAACCGCCTCGGTGCCCTGGCCCCGACGGTGAAGGGCTTCTTCTACCCGATCGAGAAGGCCGGCCCGGCCCCCAAGCCGCGCCAGGTCGCCGAGGACCGTGACCGCGAGGAAATCACCAGCGGCCACTGACCCCGATCCCGTGCGAAACCCCCGGCTCCCTCGCGGAGCCGGGGGTTTCGTCATGTCAGGACCGCGAACGGGAAACCTCGCGGGGGTTCGCCGGTAGCGGATCCGCTGTGGGCGGACCGCTCTGGGCCTCGGCACCCGGTCGGGCCTACGGTCCGGGGATGGACCTGGTCGAGCTCCTGCCCGAGCGTCTCTATCAGTTCGCGTTCCCCGTGGGGCACGCATATCTCTGGCGTGGCCCCGACGGGCTGACCATCGTCGACACCGGGCTGCCGGGATCGGCGCCCCTGATCGCGGCGGCCGTCGAATCCCTCGGACTCGACCGGCGCGACGTGCGGAACCTCCTGCTCACCCACGCCCACCCCGACCACACCGGTGCCGCCGCGGACATCGCCGCCTGGGGCGACGTCACCGTCCACGCCCACGCGGGCGACGCCGAGGCCGTCCGGGGCAGGGCCGCGGTCCCGCCGCCCGTGCTCGACGGCTGGGAGCGTGACCTGTACGAGCAGGTCCACGCCACCCTGCCCGACGCCCCGGCGCCGCCGGCCAGGGTGGACCGGGAACTGCGCGACGGCGACGTCGTCGACCTGGGCGGCGGGGTGACGGCCACGGCCGTCGAGGTGCCGGGGCACACCCCGGGCAGCGTCGCGTTCCACCTGCCCGGCCCGGGGGTGCTGTTCACCGGCGACACGATCGCCAGGACGCCCGACGGCGCGGTCATCCCGGGCGTGTTCAACGCGGACCCCGGCCGGGTCGCCGAGTCGTTCCGCCGGCAGGCCGCCCTGCGCCCGGCGACCGTCTGCTTCGGCCACGGCGCCCCGCTCACCGACCAGGCGGCGAGGCTCCTGACCGACGCCGCTTCGCGGTGAGCGACCTGGCCGACGCCGCACCGCGTAAGAGGCAGGCGGTGGGTGTTACAGGGTGGTGGCCCAGGCGGCGACGCGGGCGGCCAGGGGAGTGCCGTGGCGGGCCCAGGTGAAGTGGTCGATCGGGGAGCCGGCGTCGGCGGCGGAGTAGTGCTCGCGGACGACCGCCGCCGCGGACAGCTTGGCGGTCAGCCGGTCGACGGTGGGCGCTGGCGTGTACTGGTCGGCCTCCATGTCGACGGCCAGGACCGGAAGTCGTACACCTGCCAATGACGCCTCGACGTCGACGCCGTCCAGCGCGGGATAGCGGCCGGTCCGGGCGGTGTGCGCCCAGCCCTGGATGACCGGGCGGGACTGGCGGCCGCCGAAGCCCCAGCCCGGCCACACGCCGAGGACCGTCGAGGCGGCGGCGATCGCCTGCGTGAACGCGAGCGTGCCGGGCCCCGTGAAGCCCGGGTAGCAGCGCCAGTACGGCAGGCCGACCGCGAGCAGGGCGAGGCCGTCGACGCCGGGGTCCAGGCCGGCGGCGTGGCGGACGGCGAGGTGCAGGGCGCAGACCTGGCCGCCGAGGGAGTGGCCGACGAGCAGCGTCCGGCGGCCGGCGCGGCGGGGCTTCAGGGCGTCCAGGACGGCCTCGACGTCGGTGGTGAGCTCGGCGAGGCCGTAGCGGGAGGACCGGGACGGGCGCGGGGTGCTGTCGCCGGTGCCGCGCAGGTCGGCGACGACGACCTCGACGCCGTCGGCGTTCAGGGCGGCGGCGAAGTGCCGGTAGTAGCGGGCCGGCACGCCCATCGCGGGCCACAGCACCGCGAGGGTGGGGGCGTCGTCCGCTGGATACGCGTGCAGCGCGACGCGATCGGCGCCGCGATCAAGAAACTCCACGGACTCCATGGATTCGTAGGGTAGAGGTAGGAGGTTACTGGCGAGTAAGAAGTGTGACTCAGACTACTGTGCGGGGCGTGAAGCCAATCGATCTGTCCCAAATGCGCCTCCCCGGCGCGCCCGCGGTCAGCCCGGACGGCACGATCGCCGTCGTGCCGGTGTCCCGGCTGGAGTTCGCCGCCGACTCGTACACCTCCCAGCTCTGGCTCGTGCGGACCGACGGCGGTGCCGAACCCACCCAGCTCACCCACGGGTGGCACGACAGCGCGCCGCGGATCTCGCCGGACGGGCGGTGGCTGGCGTTCCTGCGGGCGACGAAGGCGGTGGGGAGCCGGGCGGGCGGCCCGAAGGCCGAGCACGACAGTGCGCCGCAGCTGTGCGTCATGCCCCTGGCCGGCGGCGAGCCGCGCCGCCTCACGGACCTGCCGCTGGGCGCCGGCACGCCGGCCTGGTCACCGGACAGTGCCCGGTTGGCGTTCTCCGCCCGTGTACCGCAGGACGGCCGCTACGGCACGGGGAAGACCGACGACGGCGAGACGGTCGGCGCCGACGGCGAGCCACCCCGGCGGATCACCCGCTACTTCTACCGGGTGGACGGCCTCGGCTTCCTCCTGGACCGGCCGGCCCACCTGCACGTGGCCGACCTCGACGGCACCGTGACGCAGCTGACCGACGGGGAACTCGGCCACGGCGACCCGGACTGGAGCCCCGACGGGCGGACCCTGGCGTTCGTGTCCGAGCGGCACGACACGAGGGGCGACGACTTCGCGTCCGACGTGTGCGTGATGCCCGCCGGCGGCGGCGAGATCCGGGTGCTGACGGACACCACGTACAGCGCCGGGCTGTGCCGGTGGGCGGCGGACGGCCGGTCGGTCGTCTTCACCGCGAACCTGGCCGGCGAGGGCCGCGTCGACCCGGTGATCCGCAACGAGTCGCTGTGGTCCGTGCCCGTCGAGGGCGGGACGGCCCGGCAGCTGCTGGACGCGGAGGCCTACACGCTCGCCGCGCCCGGCGGTGACATCGCCGCCACCGGACGCGGCGTGCTGTTCACCAACGAGCACCGCGGCGCCGTGCAGCTGCTGCGCGTCCCGTACGACGGCGGGACCCCCGAGATCGTGGTGGACGGGCCCCGCCAGGTGGCCGGCTTCTCCGAGGCCGCGGACGGCACGCTGGTGACGACGATCGCGGGGCCGGCGGACTGGGGCGAGGTCTACGCCGGCGACACCAGGCTCACCGGCTTCTCCGCCGGCGTCACCGCGCTCGAGCAGGTCGAGCTGACCGCGACCGCGCAGGACGGCTACCCGGTCCACGGCTGGGTGGTCAGGCCCGCCGGCGACGGCCCCCACCCGGTGCTGCTGATGATCCACGGCGGGCCGTTCGCGCAGTACGGGTGGCGCCTCTTCGACGAGGCGCAGGTCTACGCGGGCGCGGGCTACGCGGTCGTCTACGGCAACCCGCGCGGCTCGTCCGGCTACGGCGAGGCGCACGGCCGGGCCGTCCGCGGCAACGTCGGCGAGGTCTCGGCCAGGGACCTGCTCGCCCTGCTGGACGCGGCGCTGGAGGCCGGCGACCTCGACGGCGACCGGGTCGGCGTGCTCGGCGGGTCGCACGGCGGGTTCATGACCACCTGGCTGGCGGGCCGGCACGGCGACCGGTTCAAGGCCGCCGTCTCCGAGCGGGCCGTCAACGCGATCGACAGCTTCCAGGGCAGCTCCGACATCGGCTGGCTGTTCGCGGACTCGCTCTACGGCGCGAACGGCGGCTCGTTCGAGCAGCAGAGCCCGCTCACGTACGCCGGAAAGATCGAGATCCCGGTGCTGATCATCCACTCGGAGCACGACTGGCGGTGCCCCGTCGAGCAGGCCCAGCGGCTGTTCGTGGCGTTGAAGCGGCGCGGGACACCGGTGGAGCTGCTGCTTTTCCCGGGGGAGGGGCACGAGCTGTCCCGGTCCGGGCGGCCGTCGCACCGGGTGGCGCGCTTCGACGCGATCCTGGAGTGGTTCGGCCGGCACGTGTGAGCTGACCGTGGGGAGTGGGGGCGGTCCGTGAGGACCGCCCCCACCTTGGTCACTTGACGAGGAGCTCGGCGATCTGGACGGCGTTCAGCGCCGCGCCCTTGCGCAGGTTGTCGTTGGAGACGAACAGCGCCAGGCCGTGCTCGACGGTCTCGTCGACCCGGATCCGGCCGACGAAGCTGGGGTCGGCGCCGGCGGCCTGCAGCGGCGTCGGCACGTCGGTCAGGACCACGCCGGGCGCGGCGGAGAGCAGCTCGATGGCCCGCTCGACCGAGACGGCCCGCTCGAACCGGGCGTTGAGCTGCAGCGAGTGGCCGGTGAACACGGGCACGCGCACGCAGGTGCCGGACACCTTCAGGCCGGGGATCTCGAGGATCTTGCGGCTCTCGTTGCGGAGCTTCTGCTCCTCGTCGGTCTCGAACGAGCCGTCGTCGACGATCGAGCCCGCGAGCGGCAGCACGTTGTAGGCGATCGGCCGGGAGAACTGCTTCGGCGCCGGGAACTCGACGGCCGAGCCGTCGAACGCGAGCGCGGCGGCGCCGTCGGCGACCTTGCGGACCTGCTCGTCAAGCTCGGCGACGCCGCTGAGCCCGGCGCCGGAAACCGCCTGGTAGGTGGCGGCGACGAGCGCGACCAGGCCGGCCTCCTCGTGCAGGGGGCGCAGCACCGGCATCGCGGCCATGGTGGTGCAGTTGGGGTTGGCGATGATGCCCTTCGGGCGGTTCGCGATCGCGTGCGGGTTGACCTCCGCGACGACCAGCGGCACGTCCGGGTCCATCCGCCAGGCGGAGGAGTTGTCGACGACGACGGCACCGGCGGCGGCCACCTTCGGCGCCAGCTCCTTCGACGTGCCCTTGCCCGCGGAGAACAGCACGATGTCCAGGCCGGAGTAGTCGGCGGTCGCCGCGTCCTCCACCGTGATCTGCTGGTCCTGCCAGTCGATCGGCCGGCCCGCGGAGCGGGCGGACGCGAACAGGCGCAACTGGTCTACCGGAAACTGACGCTCGGCCAGGATTTGGCGCATGACGCTGCCGACCTGACCCGTGGCTCCGACGATGCCGATCCTCATGGGCGTCGAGGCTACCGCGTCGCCGGGCCGGGTTCGATGCGATTTGGCGCACTGTCGGGGGCCTTACCAGCGGTTTTCCCGGTTTCTTGCGGCTTGCCGACAGCTGCGGCGAACGGCTTGCTGCAAGGGGCGGCAAATTTGCTGGAAATTAGTCCGTGTCGGGCAGGCCGATCGAGAACGCCTCTTCCAGGTCGTGCTGCGAATACGCGCGGAACGCGATGTGCGTGTCGGTGTCGATCACACCCGCCACCTTCGAGATGCCGCCGGCGATGACCTCGGCGATCTCCTCGTACTGCCGCACCCGGACCATCGCGATCAGGTCGACGTTGCCGGCGACCGAGTACACCTCGCTGACCCCGGGAAGGTTGGCGATGTTCTCGGCCACCTCGGGGATCGAGTCGGTCGCGCAGTCGATGAGGACGATCGCGGTGATCACCTGCGGTGCTCCTTCCAGCATGTGGACATCGTCATGCTAATCCGCCGCGACGGTGAGCTCCCGGCCGACCCGGACCGCGTCGCGCAGCGTTTCGCCCGCGCGGACCTTCCCGCCCGGCCACACCACCCCGCGGACCACCTGACCGGCGACGACGGCCCCCGCGCCGATCACCGCCTGCTCCACGCTCCCGGTCACCACGGCGCCCTCACCGATCAGGGTTTCATGGTGTACGGCGTGCAGATTCGCCGTCACGTAGTCCCGGGGCGTGCCCGTGTCCAGGTACGTCCCGCGGTACTCGACGACCTCCAGCCGCCCTTCCCGCTCCGCGGGCCGCCACGTGGTCCTCACCAGGTCCGACGGCACCGCCTCCAGCCGCTCCACGAGGTCCCACGGCAGCAGCGAGAACCCGGCGAACCGGTGCCTGCCGAACTCCTTCGGCGGCCCGGGCACACCGAGCATCCGTACCGTCGAACCGTCCCAGCCCTCGAGCAGCTCCGCGATGTCGGCGGCCGGACCGGCCGCGCCGCCTTCCCCTCTGCCGGACGTCTCCGGGATCTCGCCCGCCGCCAGGTACGCGTCGGCGTTGCCCACCAGGACGCCGCGGCCGCCGATCCAGTCCTTCAGCAGCGCGACGCCGCCCGCGGTACCGAACGGATCACCCGGCTCGACGGAGAGGTGCGCCCGGTCGCCGACGTGCGCGACGACCTGCTCCCCGAGGTAGCAGGCGTTGACCGCCAGGTCGGCGGGGCCGGCGATCCCGAGCGCGGCGACCCTGGCCATGGCCCGGTCGAGCAGCGCCACGTTGCCGACGGGGCACAGGGCCTTCGGCAGGTGCTCGGTCAGCGGCCGCAGCCGGCGGCCCTCACCCGCGGCGAGGATCACCGCACAGATGTCGGTCACTTCGTCAGCACCTCGGGGTAGTCCTTGTACGGCCCGATCCCGTAGTGCGCGAGCAGCTGCGACGTCGACACGGTCAGCGGCGGCAGCGTGTCGAGCCGGTGCCAGGCGGCCTCGATGACCTCCGCGGCGTCGACGACCAGCTCGGCGGGCGGCTCGACCTCAACCTCGAACACCATGTCGATCCACTGCCCGCGGGTGTGCACAAGGGCGTTCGGGTTCGCCGGCCGGAAGCGCTCCAGGGGCAGCTTGATCCCGGTCTCCTCGGCGAGCTCGCGCGCGGCGGTCTGCACGGGCCGCTCACCGCGGTCCATCAGCCCAGCCGGCAGCGACCAGCCCGCGCCCGGCGGCTGCCGCAGCAGGAGGATCCGGCTCGCCTCGGGGTCGCGCACCAGGATGACGGCGCCGACCGTGTACGTCGGCTGGAACGTCCGCACGATCCTGCGTTTCCAGCGGGACGGGAGACGGTAGAACGTCCGGTACGCCACCATGCGCAGTTGTTGTTTTACCGCCATCTCCGAAAGGCTAGCGGCCTACCGGGGCGAGTGGTCGACCAGGGCGATCAACTCCTCGACCACCTCGTCCGCGGTGCGGCTGTGGTCGGCGACGGCGACGAGCAGCGTCTCCAGGTCCGGGTACCCGAGCCGGGCCGACAGCCGCACCAGCGGCAGGTCGCTGGCCAGGCCGCGGCCCTGCCGGCGCAGCGCCAGACCGATCGCGAGCCGGCCGAGCCGCACCTTGTTGGCGACGGTGATCGCGGGCGCCTCGTGCGCCTCGAACCACCGGCTGATGTGCAGCCGGGCGTGCGGCGTCTTCACGAACTCCAGCCACTCCGGCGACGGCCCGCGCGCGGGGGCGTCGGCGTCGAAGTCGAACTCGTCGCGCTGCCCGGTCCGCGTGATGATCTCGACCGTGTCACCGTCGGCGAGCGGCGACGACACCGCGATCAGCCGGCCGTTCACCTTCGCGCCGATACATCGGTTGCCGACGTCCGCGCCGAGGATGTACGCGAGGTCGACCGGCGTGGCGTCCTGCGGCAGCAGCACCGGCCGGCCGCCGCCCTCGGCGAGCACCAGGATCTGGTCCTCGGCCAGGTCGCACCGCAGCGACGCGATGAACTGCGACGGGTCCGACGCCGCCGCCTCCCAGTCCAGCAGCCGCCGCAGCCAGTTCAGCTGCTCCGCCTTCGACGCGGGGCCGAAGCGGGCCGCCACGTGCGGATACCGGAAGTTGGCGACGATGCCGTACTCGGCGGCCTGGTGCATCTCCTCGGTGCGGATCAGCACCTCCAGGGACTGCCCCTCCGGCCCGAGCACCGTGGTGTGCAGCGACTTGTAGTTGTTGCCCTTCGGCGTGGCGATGAAGTCCTTGAACCGCCCCGGCACCGGCCGCCACTTGCCGTGCACCGCGCCGAGCGCGGCGTAGCAGTCCGTCTCGGGCCCGTCGACGATGATGACGACCCGCGGCATGTCGTGCGGGTCCTCGTAGTTGCCGTCGACGGTGTCCTTCCAGATCGAGTACAGGTGCCTCGGCCGCGGCGACACCTGCGCGTCGATGCCGAACTTCCGCAGGTCCGTGTTGACGGCCGCGATGACCCGTTCGAGGTAGCCGTCCCAGCCCTTGCGCTGCCTGACGTACTCGTCGATCAGCGCGTACCCGCCGGGGCTGACCGCCCGCAGCACCCAGTCCTCGAGCTCCCGCTTCAGCGCCTGGATGCCGAGCCGCTCGCACAGCGGGATCAGCACCTCCCGCGTCGCGGTCGCGATCCGCACCTGCGACTTGATCGACCGCGCGTCCAGCGTGCGCATGTTGTGCAGCCGGTCCGCCAGCTTGATGACGAGCACCCGCACGTCCCGCCCGGCGGCGACGATCATCTTGCGGATCGTCTCGGCCTCGGCGTCCGCGCCGTAGAACATCTTGTCGAACTTCGTCACGCCGTCGACGAGCAGCGCCACCTCGCCGCCGAAGTCCCGCTCCAGCGCGCCCAGCGTGTAGTCCGTGTCCTCGACCGTGTCGTGCAGCAGCGACGCCACCAGCGTCGTCGTGTCCATCCCCAGGTCGGCGAGGATCTCCGTCACCTCGAGCGGGTGCGAGATGAACGGCTCGCCGCTCTTGCGCATCTGCCCGCGGTGCATCTGCTCGGCCGTCGCGTACGCCCGCCGCAGCAACGCCACGTCGCCCATCGGGTGGATCGTCCGGTGCGACCGCAGCACGTTGGACATGGGGTCCTCGGCCGACTGCCACGGCAGCATCGCCCGCAGCCGCGACCCGATGATCGCCGAGTACGTCGACGTCGGGTCCCCGGGCACCGCCCCACCGACCAGCGCCGAATACGACGGCGGCGGCGGCACCGCCGGCGAGTCCTCGGTGGGCGGCGCGGTGAGCCTGGCCCGCGGCGCCGCGAACCGGTCGTCCACGGGCACCGCCCGCTTCACCGCCGCGTCCCTGCCACCCTTCCGGCCCGCCTTGTCCTTGGCCTTCCCGGCGGTCGTGTCCTCGCGTGTACCGGCGGCCGCGTCCGTCTGCCCGGCGGCACCGTTCGCTTCCGCGTCGGCGCTCCTGCCCGCGACGTCCCGCTCGCCCCCGGCGCCCGCTCCCGTGTCCGACCCCGCCCGCTCACCGGCGGACCGTTCGTTGCGCGCCCGCCCACCGGCGGCACTCCCGGGATTACCCCGCGGCGCCGGCGGCCGCTCGTTGGCCGGCCAGTCCCTGCGCCCGTCACCCTGATCCTGCGCCGCCCGCTGCGGCCGCTGCCCCTGCCCCGCCCACTGCGCGGGTGTCTGCTGCTCGTCCCGCACGCCGGGGTTGTCGCGCCCGGATCCGCCTGCCGCTTCTTGCCCGGTCCACTGCGCGGGTGTCTGCTGTTCGCCCTGTACGCCGGGGTTGTCGCGCCCGGACCCGCCTGCCGCTTCTTGCCCGGTCCACTGCGCGGGCGTCTGCTGCTCGTCCCGCACGCCGAGGTTGTCGCGCCCGGACCCGCCTGCCGCTTCTTGCCCGGTCCACTGCGCGGGCGTCTGCTGCTCGTCCCGCACGCCGAGGTTGTCGCGCCCGGACCCGCCTGCTGTGCTCTGCGCGGGCGTCTGCTGCTCGTCCCGCACGCCGAGGTTGTCGCGCCCGGACCCGCCTGCTGTGCTCTGCGCGGGTGTCCGCTGCTCGCCCCATACGCCAACGCCACCGTCGTGCCCGGAGCCACCCGCTCCGTCCTGCCCCGCGTCCGTAGCGCTCTGCCCCCCGGCCGCTCCTTGCCAGCTCTTCCCATCCACCGGCACCCGCTGCCCGGGCGCCGCTTCGCTCACGACCTCGCCCGGGGGCGCCACCACCGCAGCCTGACTCTCCACAGTCCCCACGTCCCGGCCTACCCGCGCGCCACGCTGCCAGGCCGCGTCCCGAGACCCCTCGCCCCGAGACCCCCAGCTCCGCCCCGCACCGTCCTGGGCCACCACGTCCTGGGCCTCCGGGTCCGGGGCCTGCCCGGCCTCCGGCTCCTGCCCTTGCGCCGCACCGTCCCGGTGGCCCGCGTCCTGGGCTCCTTCACCTGGCGCCACCCGGCCGCGTCCCGCCTCGTCCTGCGGACCCTTGCTCGGAGCTTCCCGGTCCTGCGAGGCGCTGCCCTGCGAGGCGCTGCCGTGCGGTTGCCCGTGCTGAAGGGCCCGGTCCTGCGAGGCGTCCTGAGGGGCGCTGTCCTGTGGGTGCCCGTCGTGCGAGACCTGATCCTGCGAGGTGCTGCCCTGAGGGGCGCTGCCCTGCGGAGCGGCGTTCTGCGAGGCGGCGCCGTGCGGGTGCCTGTCGTGGGAGGCCCGGTCGTGCGACGTGCTGTCCTGCGGCGTGCTGTCTCGCGGCGCCCGGTCCTGTGGCGCCCGGTCCTGTGGCGTCTTGTCCTGTGAGGCAGTGCCTTGTGGCGCCGTGGCCTCTGGGTGCTTGTCCTGCGGCGCGGTGTCCTGGGGGGACCTGGCCGGGGAGGGCGAGTCCCGGCGGTCGGAGGGGGTCCTGTCGACGTACGTCCGCTCCACCCGCTGCCGATCCTGCTGCACCCTGTCCCTGGTGTTGCGCTCCGGGTGGCGGCCGGCCGGATGGGCAGGGCGGCGCCGCGGCGGGGCCTCGGGCACGTTGATCGACGCGGTCGGCAGCCCACGCGGGCCGAGCAGCACCTCGCCCACCGCGTCCAGGAGCTGCTGGGCTTCGGTGGCGCCGGGTGTCGGCGGCGATGCCCCGCCGGTCGTGAACCCCGTCGCCAGCGGGTGCGCAAAACCCGTCGGCTCGTTGGGCTTGCCCCCGGGCGTCAGTGGGTCCAACATGAACTCGCTGTGCGCGGACGAGGACCCGGAGTTGGCTCCGCCGGCGCCGGTGACCGTGGAGGGGCCAGCATCCAGGGGCGCACCGGACTGGTGCAGACCGGGCTCCATGCGGCACCTCCTCACCGACGGGCCGGGCGGGCCTGGGTTTGGGTAGGTTCCAGCCTAGTTTCCCTCGTGGCATCCGATCGGTCATTTGAGTATGTGCGATCGTCCGATGTGCTTAGCCTTCCAGGTCGATCCGGACCGTCGCGGCGGCCTCCGCGCGGGCGAGGAACGGGCGCCACCGACCGGCCCCCGTGGCCGGCGATGACCAACCCATATCGGCCTTGACCAGGCGTGTCTCCTGCCGCTCGAGCCAGGCGAGGATCCGCTCGGTCTCCTCCGGTGACGCGCGTGGCGTCGGCCCGTGACCCGGCTGGACCGTCTCGGCTGTGGCGAGAATTACATCCAGAGTCGGCTGTGGATGCACCCGCGGGGGTGACACGCCCGCCGCGGCGAGACGGCCGTGTCGCACCACGGCGAGCTCCCAGCCGCCCTTGGCGGAGGGCCGGGCGGCGATCAGCTCGGGCAGGCTGGTCAGCGAGGCGAGCCGTTGCATGCGGATCGCGGCGCGCAGGAACGTGATCAGCCGGGTGCGGATCGTGGCCGCGTCCTCGAAGCGCTCGGCGGTCGCGAGGGCCTCGATGCGGGCCATGAGCCCGCGGACGACGGGGCCCGGGTCGCCGGTCGTGGCGGTGCGGAACGGCTCGGCGGCCGCGGTCTCGTAGTCGTCGGGGGAGATGCGGTGCTCGCACGGCGCCGGGCAGCGGCCGAGCTCGGCGAGCGCGCACGCGGGCGTCTTCGTGCGCAGCGACAGCTTGTGGGTGCACTGACGCAGCGGCAGCGCGTCATAGATGCCGGCGGCGGCGAGCTCGGCGCCGCGGCGGGACGCGAACGGCCCCAGGTATGCCGCGCCGTCGGGCTGCACGTCGCGCACGATCGACAGCCGGGGATAGGCCTCGGCGGTGAGCTTGAGCCACATCACCCGCTCTGGGAATTTGGAGCGGCGGTTGTACGGCGGCTTGTGCGCGGCGATCAGCCGCAGCTCTCTGACCTCGGCCTCCAGGGAGTGGGCGCAGACGATCGCCTCGACCCGCTGCGCCGCGTTGATCATCTCGTCGATGCGGGCGCGCTTCTCGGCGGCGGTGAAGTAGCTGCGGACCCGGGTCGCGATCGACGAACTGGTGCCGATGTAGAGCGGGCGGTCCTTGTGCCCGCGGAACACATAGACCCCCGGCGCGTCGGGCAGGCCTTCGGCGAGGTGGCGCTTGCGCCGCTGGGACGGGCTGACCGCCTTCACGAACTCGATCGTGTCGCCGATGGTGTGCACCTTGTGGCTGCCCAGCCTGGCGATCAGCCCGTGCAGGACGTCGACGGTGGCGCGGGCGTCGTCGAGGGCCCGGTGGATCGGCTGGGTGCTCGCGTGGAAGTGCCGGGCGAGGGTGGACAGCTTGTTGTTGGGCACCTCGTCGGCGACCAGGGCCCGCCGGGCGATCGCGGCGGTGTCCAGCACGATCGGCTTCGGCCACGCGTAGCCGTGCTTGGCGCACGCCGCCTTGAGGAACCCGGTGTCATAGGGGGCGTTGTGCGCCACCATCACGGCGCCCGCGGCGAACTCCAGGAACGCCGGCAGCACCGTGTCGATCTTCGGCGCCTCGACCAGCATCGCCTCGGTGATGCCGGTCAGGACGGTGATGAACGCCGGCAGCCGCTCCTCGGGATTGACCAGCGTGCCGAACTCGCCCAGGACCTCCCCGCCGCGGACCTTGACCGCGCCGATCTCGGTGATGCCGCCGCCGTCGGGTGCGCCGCCGGTCGTCTCCAGGTCGACGACCACGAACGTCGACGCGAACAGCGTCGCCGCACGCGGGTCGTCGAACAGGGCATCGAGCGTTTCCTGGTGGTAGTCGGCCACGCGCGCACACTACGACCAGGGTGTGACAAAAAATCGCTCAGTGCGGCGGGAAGCGCAGCTCGAACCGGACGTCCGGCGAGCCGAGGGCCGCGTTGGTCCTGGCCACGGTCGCCCCGTGGGACCGCAGGATCTCCGCCACGGCCCGCGGGACCAGCTCGTCGGCCTCCCGCGTGCCGTCGAGGTCGGCCTGCCACTCCGGGGCGATCGAACCACCCGCATGGCTGATCTCCACCGTCGGGACCGGGGTGCCCAGCACCCGCACCGCGACCCGTCCGCCGGGCGGCGCGACCTTCAACGCCGAGAACACCACATAGTCCAGCGCGCGCGACAGTCGGCCGGGATCCGCCTGTACCGACGCCGCATCGGTCACTCCGAGGGTGATGGCCATGTTCCTGGCGTCCGCGATGGGGCGCAACTCGCGGATGCGGGCCTCGGTCAGGTAGGTGAGGTCGACCGACCTGGACTCGGGCGGGCCGTCGAGCGCGGCGGCGTCGACCAGGCGTCGCAGCTCGAGCAGCTCCGTGACCTGCCTGGCGAGCGCCCGCAACGCCCGCATCTGGTCCAGGTTGAGCCGGTGCGGCGCGTGGTCGACCACGCACAGGGTGCCCAGTGCCGCGCCTTCGCTGGTCAGCAGGGGGGCGCCGGCGTAGAAGCGGATGCCGTCCGCGACTCTGACGAACGGGTTGTCGGCGAACCGCGCGTCCGCGGTGGCGTCCGGGACGACCATCAGGTCGCGGCCCATGATCGCGTGGGCGCAGAACGCCACTTCGCGGGGCGTCTCGGTGATGCCGTCGAGGCCGGTCTTGGCCTTGAACCACTGTCGCTGGGTGTCGACCAGGGTGACCAGGGAGATCGGGGCGCCGCAGACCTCCGACGCGATCCTGACGATGTCGTCGAAGTCCGTCTCCGGCGGGGTGTCGAGGACCGCCAGTCCCCGCAGGGTCGAGATCCGTTCCGCTTCGTTGTCGGGTACCGGCGGCTGCATGTCCGTGCCTCCTCGCTGGCGTACCCAATCGGGTGAAATAAGGATATGTCAGCTTTTAGCCTTTCGAGGGAAGCCGCCGGTCCTGGAGACCATCCGGGGCGAATCTGGTCGACAATGCGACACTGGAGTGATGCCCGCGCACGATGCTCCCGACGACCTCGACGACGAGGCCGCGGTGACGTCTGCGCCGGAGGACGTCGACCTGCCGGACTCCGACGGCGGCGCCGAGCCCGCGCTGCCCGAGATCATCCGCCAGCGGGTCATCTCCCTCGCGGCCGGCGCCATGACCGGCCTGCCCCTCGACGAGCTGCCGATGCCGCTGCGGCGGGTCGCGAAGTTCGCCCCCAACCGGCGCGCCCGCCTCGGCGGACCCGTCATCGCGATGCAGCTGTCCGGCGACCCGCTGCTGCGTCAGCGCCTCGCGACCAGGGTCGTCAACGACGCCGGTGACCTGGGCGCCTCGATCCTGGAAGGGGTCGCGCCGCCGGCCGCCGACCCCGTCGAGGTCGCCGCGCTGGCCTACCTCGCCCGCCCCGACGGCTGGCGCGACCTGGTCGAGCGGGCCACCGACACGGTCCGCACCGAGGCCGAGGACGCCGCCGCTTCCGACCGCATCCGCGACGTCGAGCAGCGCCTCGCCCGTGCCGAGCACGACCGCGCCGTCGCCCGGGTCGAGGCCGACAAGCTCCGCGACGAGCTGGCCCGCCTCCGCGACGAGACCGCCGGCCTCCGCGAGGAGGTCCGCTCGCTGGGCAAGGCGCTGCGGGAGAGCCAGGCCAAGGAGCGCAAGGCGACCGACATGCTCGCCAGCGAGAAGGGCCGCGCCACCCGGGCGACCGCCGACCACGACGCCGAGCTGCGCCGCGTGCGCGCCAAGCTCGCCGAGGCGGAGACCGTGGCCGGCGCCCAGCGGCAGAGCGCCAAGGACGCCCGCGCCGTCGACGACGCCCGCCTCTGGCTGCTGCTGGAGACGATCGGGCAGGCCGCCGTGGGGCTGCGCCGCGAGCTGGCCCTCGACCCCACCGACCGGCTGCCGGCCGACTTCGTCGCCGAGCACGACGCCGACCGCCCGGACAACGCACCGGGCGCCGGCGCGGCCCGGGCGCTCGACGCCGACGACCCCGCCCGCCTCGACCAGCTGCTGAGCCTGCCGAAGGCGCACATGATCGTCGACGGGTACAACGTCACGAAGAAGGGCTACGGGGAGCTCTCCCTCGAACAGCAGCGCAACCGCCTGGTCGCCGGGGTCGGCGGTCTCGTCGCCCAGACCAGGGCCGAGGTCACCGTCGCCTTCGACGGCGCCGAGCGGGTCGTCGGGCTGCCGCCGGCGCCGCGCGGCGTGCGGGTGCTGTTCTCCAAGAAGGGCGAGACCGCCGACGAGCTGATCCGGCGCCTGGTCAGGGCCGAGCCGGCCGGCCGCCCGGTCGTGGTGATCTCCTCCGACAAGGAGGTCATCGACGGTGTACGCCGTCACGGTGCGTACCCGCTGGGGAACGACACCCTCCTCCGCCGGCTATCCCGCTCCTGACCTGCGGAAACGCATTTTTGTCATACCCCCCGCTTACCGTGGAGCTACAGACGGTCAACGGAGGAGGAGCGATGCTCGTCGACTGCGAGACCTGTTCAGTGCGCGGCACCGCCTGCGGCGGTTGCGTGGTGACCCTGCTGCTCGACACGCCACCCGCCCTGCACCAGCTCGGCGCGGCCGAGGTCCGCGCCATCGAGGTGTTCGAGCGGGCCGGGTTCGAGGTCACCGTGCTCGACCCCACCCACGTCGAGCCGGCCGCACCGCGCCGGTCGAGACGGCACCGCGCCGCATAAGCTTGCGGAGTTTCCGACCAGGAGGTGCGGCGTGACTCCTCGCGCATGGGCGGCGATCACCCTCGCGGCGCTGATCGTCGCGGTCGTGGTGGTCGCGGCGCTGCGGGTGCCCTGGTCGGCGCCGCCCGCGCCGCGAGCCGACCAGCTCGCCGCGCTCGACACGCTGCCCGCCGACACCGTCGCCAAGGGGCAGGCGTTCCACGCGGCGCTGCGCCCCGGGATGTATCTGTCCATCGGCCTCGGCCTGCTCGTCGCGCTCCTGCTCGGCCTGACCCCGGCCGGCGCGTGGATCGTCGAGCAGGTGTCCCGGCCGTTCGGCGGCCACTGGCTCGCCCGGGCGCTGCTCGGCGGGCTCGCCGTCGTCTTCGTCGGTGAGGTGGCGGCGCTGCCCCTCGCCGCCTGGCGCCAGTCCATCCTCAGGCGCTATGGGCTGTCCACGCAGGACTGGTCCGCCTGGACGGTCGACATGCTCAAGGGCTATGCCGTCGGTGCGGTGATCGGCGCGGTCGTGCTCGTCGGCTTCTTCACCATCACGCACTTCGTGCCCCGCTGGTGGTGGGCGTGGGGAGCGGTCGGCGCGGCCCTGCTCACGGTGCTGCTGTCGTTCATCTTCCCGGTGCTGGTCGAGCCGGTCTTCAACAAGTTCACCCCGATGCCCGAGGGGGAGCAGCGGACCCGGCTCATGGCGCTCGCCGAGCGCGACGGCGTCCCCGTCCGCGACGTGCTGATCGCCGACGCGTCCCGCCGCACCCGGGCCGTCAACGCGTACGTGTCCGGTCTCGGCCCGACCCGCCGCATCGTCGTCTACGACACCCTGCTGGAGAAGGCGCCGCCGGAGGAGGTCGAGTCGGTCGTCGCGCACGAGCTCGGCCACGCCAAGGATGGTGACGTGCTCACCGGCACGCTGCTCGGCGCGTTCGGCGCGGCCGCCGCCGTCTGCGCGCTGTACCTGCTGGGCTCGTGGGGCGCCCTGCTGCGCCGCGCGGGCGTGGACTCGATCGGCGAGCCGCGCGCGGTCGCCCTGCTGATCGCCGTCGCGACCGTGGCGGGCCTGCTCGCCGGCCCGGCCCAGGCGTTCGTGTCGCGCCGCGTCGAGGCCCGCGCCGACCGGCACGCCCTGCAGCTCACCGCCGACCCGGCCGGCTTCGAGGCCATGCAGGGCCGGCTCTCCCTGGTCAACCTCGGCGACCCCGACCCCAACCCCGTCGAGCAGTTCCTGTTCGGCTCCCACCCGACCGCCGTGGAGCGCATGGCCGAGGCCCGCGCCTGGGCCCGAGGCGAGCGATGATCACTCCGCTCACCACCCCCGACGTCCTGCCGGCCGCTAGCGACGTTCGGCACGTCGCCACCGTGGGGCGCCGTGCGCATTTCCGTCTGGGTCGTGGTGCCTGGCTTGGCCGAGCTGCGCGTCTGGGTATGAGGCGTCCGATGGTCATTCCGCTCGTCGCCCATGAGGTCCTGCCGGTCGCCGGCGGTGTTCGGCCCTTCGCCGCGGTGGGGTGCCGTGAGCAGTTCCGTCCAGGTCGTCGTGGTGCGGTGTATGGCCGCGCTGCGCGTCTGGGCCTGAGGGAAGCGATGACCAGCCGGCGCTCCACGTGTCACGTTCTGCCGGGTGCTGGCGGGGCTCTGCGCTTCGCCATGACGGGGTGTCGTGCGGAATTCCGTCCGGGCCGAGGCACGGGGCGTGCGACGACCAGCCTGCTCGGCGGTCGTGACGTCGTGCCGGGGGGCCGGCGGTTCGGCGCGGTGGGGTGTCGTGTGCGGCTTCGGCCGGGGCGCTGTGCTGTGGGTGGTCGGGGCGTGCGGCGTGCGATGACCGCCTCGCTCGCCGGCCGTGACGACCTGCCGGGCCGTGGCAGCGGTCGGCAATCCGGCGCGGTGGGGTTCGGAGCGCCGGAGCGATGACCATGCTGCTCGTGACCCAGGACGTTCCGGTGGGCCGTGGCGGAGTTCGGCGGCTCAGCCTGGTGGTGCCAGAGGGGACCCCTTGCCCCGGCAACGACCAGGTGGCCGGCGAAGCCGTGAGGCGGCGATGACCAAGGTGCTGACCGGCTGCGACCTGCTGCGCTGCGGCAGGGGTCGGCCGTCGGGTCCGGTGAAGCCGTCGGGTCCGGTGCAGTTGCCGTCGGGCCCGGTGGCATGGGGGAGCGTCTCGGCCGTTCGCGGGTGGTTGGCGGAGGGGCTGAGCCGCGATGCGACCTCTGCCCGTCGCCGCCGTGCGCCGCAGCGCGCCGGCGGGGTCGGCGGCGCGGCACGGAGGAGCTGGTCGTCGCTCGTGACGTGCGGTCGCACGGGGGTGCAGTGCGGCCGGGTGGTTGCTGGAGGGGTGGGGGCGCGATGACCACGCTGCTCGTGACGAATGACTTTCCGCCGCGGCCGGGTGGGATCCAGCAGTTCGTGCACAACCTTGCCGTGCGTCAGCCCGCGGGGTCGGTCGTCGTGTACTGCTCGACGTTCAGGGGGGCGGAGAAGTTCGACGCGGAGCAGCCGTTCGAGGTGGTGCGGGAGCGGACCGGCATGCTGCTGCCGACGGCCGGGGTCGCGCGGCGGGCCGCTGAGCTGGCGCGGGCGCACGGGTGCGACAGCGTGTGGTTCGGCGCGGCGGCGCCGCTCGGGCTGCTGGCCGGCGGGCTGCGGCGGCGGGCCGGGGTGGAGCGGGTCGTCGCGCTCACCCACGGGCACGAGGTCGGCTGGGCGGCGCTGCCCGGCGCGCGGAGCCTGCTGCGGCGCATCGGGCGGGGCGCGGACGTCGTCACGTACCTCGGCGAGTACACCCGCACCCGGCTCGCCAAGGCGCTGGACGGGCTCACGTCGCTGCAGCGGCTGGCGCCGGGTGTCGACGTGGATTCGTACTCGCCGCAGGTCGACCGGCGGCTGATCCGTGCCCGTCACGGCCTCGCCGACCGGCCGGTGGTCGTGTGCGTGTCGCGGCTCGTGCCGCGCAAAGGGCAGGACGTGCTGATCCGGGCGCTGCCGCTCATCCGCCGCGCCGTTCCCGACGCCGCGCTGCTGGTGGTCAGCGGTGGGCCGTACCGGCCTGCGCTGGAGCGGCTCGCGCGTGAGGCGGGGGTCGAGCGGGACGTCGTGTTCACCGGGTCCGTGTCGTGGGCGGAGCTGCCGGCGCACTACGCCGCCGGTGACGTGTTCGCCATGCCGTGCCGGACCCGGCGCCGTGGCCTCGACGTCGAAGGGCTCGGCATCGTGTACCTCGAAGCCTCCGCCACCGGCCTGCCGGTCGTCGCGGGCGACTCCGGCGGCGCGCCCGACGCCGTCCGCGAGGGTGAGACCGGCTTCGTCGTCCCAGGCCGCGACGTCGCCGCCGTCGCCGACCGCGTCACGACCCTGCTGCGCGACCCGGCCCTCGCCGCGAAGATGGGCGCCGCGGGCCGCGCCTGGGTCGAGTCGGACTGGCGCTGGGAGACCCAGGCGGACCGGCTCCGCACCATGCTCACCACACCCACGCCCGACTTACCCTGACCCGCTCTACCGCCGACGGCGATGACCACCGCCGACGACAACCGGGGAAGGACGGTGACGGGCGAGGCACACGACAAGCTCCTGCCAGGGCGACGGCGGGTAGACGGACGCCGGCGGGGCCAAGGTTCGGCCCGGGTGGAGCGCGGCCGGCGGTGCCGTCATGCCGCCGCACGATCTGTCAACGGCGGTGCACCTGGTCGGATGACGTGCACCGTGAGGCAGCCAAGCGGCGTCGGCTACGAGCCGGCCGAGCGGCCGTGGTGCGCCACGGGGGCAACTGAGCGGGGCGCGGTGCATTGCGGGGGCCGAAGGTTGTAGGTCCTGCGGGCGCTGGGCTGTGGTGTCCGACCTGGTGTCGCCGTATTCGGGAGACCGGCCCTGGGCGATCGGCGGGGTGCTGGGCCGTGGCGGCCGGCCCGTGGTGGTCGTCCGCAGAGTGTGCTCAGGCGTGGCGTCGGCGATTCAAGGTGAACGCCGCGACGTGGTGGGTCCGGGAGGTGCTGGCCTGGGGTGTCCGGCCGCGGCGGTTGAATGCGGAGCTCGCTCAAGAGGGCGGCGGTCGGTCATTGAAGGTCAACGCCGTGGAGCCGGTCGGGGCGCTGGATTGTGATGTCCGGCCCGTGACGGTTGTCTGCGGAGCCGGCGGTGGTGGTCCGCGAACGACGGTGAACGCCGTGGTGCGGTGGGGTGGTGGTGATGGCCGCGTGGGCGTCAGCTCGGAAAAGCGTGCGCCGGGTGGGCCGGAGGTGCGTGATGGTGGTCAATGGCGAAGTGGGGCCATGGGGGTTGAGAAACGACAGGCTGGCCGTTCTGGGGGTTGGGGGCAGATCGGCCAGCGCCTATCGAAAGTCGAAATCCGGAGTGGGTCAGAACTTCGGGGCGTCGGGGGCTTCGAGGAGGCCGAGCCGCAGGGCGGTCATGAGGGCCTGGGCGCGGTTGGCGGCGCCGAGCTTCTCGTACAGCTTCGATATGTGCGTCTTCGCGGTGGACTCGGAGACGAACAATTGCTTGGCGATGCCGGCGACGCTCATGCCGTCGGCGAGCAGGCGCAGCACCTGGCCCTCGCGGGGGGACAGCTGCGGGCCGCTGGGGGCCAGGCGCCGCTTCATCGCCTCGGCGAGGTCGGCGGCGGTGAACGCGGAAGGCGCCGACGCGGCGTGACGGGCCGCGGCGACCACCTCGTCGGCCGGGGCGGTCTTCGGCACGAACGCGGAGGCGCCGGCCTCGAGCGCGCCGAAGAGCTGGTCGTCGCCGGCGTACATGGTCAGGACCACGATGCCCATGGTGTTGCTGGTCTTGCGCAGGGCGCGGGTCGCCTCCAGGCCGCTGCCGTCGGGGAGGCGCAGGTCCATGATGACCACGTCGGGCTGCAGGGCGCCGGCCTGGCGGATCGCCTCGGCGGCCGTCGCGGCCTCGCCCACCACCTCGAACTGCCGGTCACGCTCGAAGGCGTGCCGCAGTCCTCGGCGGATGAGATCGTGGTCGTCGACGAGCAGAACTTTGGTACGTGTCGTCGGCGTCGCGGTAGTCGACATTCCCGGTGCTCTCTCCCTCTGGTGCCTTCACGCTACCGCGCACGCGGTGCGGTTCCGAGCACAACCGCCACTGTTGTCCCATTCGGCACGCGCGGCGTGATCTCCAACCGGCCTCGGATACGTTCCGCTCTCTCGGCCATGATCGCAAGACCATAGCGTCCGTCTGGGCGGTTCTCACCGATGCCGCTTCCATCGTCGGAGATTTCTACCTGTGCGAACGGTGGATCGACCGCGCACGTTACCCAAAGATTCTCCGCCCCGGCGTGTTTCCGCGCGTTCGTGATGGCTTCCTGGGCAATGCGCAGCAGTTCCGCCTCGACTGCGGCGGGCAGCCGGGCGGTGGTTTCGTCGAGCGAGAGGTGCACGCGGAGCCCGGCGGAGGCGCCGACGGTGCGGGCGTAGTCGGCGATCGCCGCGGTGAGGCCGCCGTACCGGTCGACCTCGCTGCGCAGCTCGAACAGCGACAGCCGCAGCTCGGTGATGACGCGGGTGACCTCGGCGCGCAGGATGCGCAGCTCCTCCTCGGCGGCGGCGGCGTCGGGCAGCGCGGCGACCGCGTTGTCGATGCCGTAGCCGACCATGACGAGCTCCTGGGCGACACCGTCGTGGATCTCGCGGGCGAGCCGCTGCCGCTCCTCGGTGGTGGCGAGGGACCGGACCTCGTCGAAGAGCAGCGCCGCCTCGAGGCGCAGCGCGGCCGCACCGGTCAGGCCGGTCACGCGGGCGAGGATCGCCGGCGGGTACGCCCCGGCGGTGTCACTCTCCAGGATGATGAGCCCGACGGTGCGGACGCCGGCGACGAGCGGCACGACCATCGAGGAGATGTCGCGGCTGGGCGCGACCGACCGGGCCTGCGAGCGGCCCGACACGACCGGCTGCTGGGTCGCCCACGAGTCGGCGACGGAGCTCTCGGTGTCCAGCGCGGTCTCCCAGTCGAGGCGCTCCACGCCGGCCTGGGCGAGCACGACGAGCCGGCCACCGCCGCTGCCGGACAGGACGGCGCCGCGGGACGACGGGACCATCGCCCGGACCTCGTCGAGGAGGTGCTCGGCGAGGCCGCCGGGGTCGAGGGTCGCGCCGGGCAGCTGCCGGGCGACGCTGCGCAGCTGGGTGAGCAGGCGGGTCGCCTCCACGTACGGCTGCGGCGTCTCGTCGGTGCGCCGGGCGAGGAACGCCCGCTGCAGGACCCCCGCCTGATACGCGCTGACCCCGGCGACGACCACCCAGGTCAGGCAGGCGGCGAGGTGCCGGCGCTCGTCGAGCACCCCGTCGGCGGCGCCACCGGCCACGAGGAGCGCCACCGCGGCCGCGAGGTACCCGCCGGCGACGACCATCCCAGAGGCGAGGGCCGTGCCGACGACCGGCACCGGCAGGTACACGAGGAAGCCGGTGTCCACGCCGGAGGCGGCGAGCGCGACGACGAGCACCTCGGCGGCGCGCCCGAAGTGCGCGATCCGGTGCGCCGGCGGCGCGACCGTGGCGATCGCGACCGCGATCAGCAGCAGCGCGAGCCAGAGCAGCTCCTCGGCACGCGTGCCGTCGATGAACAGCAGCGCCGCGACGAGCGCGAGCATCAGGACACGAACCGCGATCACGGCGCCTCTGGGACGGTCGCCCAGCACCGTCAGCTCGGTCAACGAATGGTCCTCCCTACCGTAGGTGAATGCATCAGCGCTCGTAGATGGCGGCGATCTCGCCGGCGTACTCCTTCAGGACGACGTTCCGCTTCACCTTCAACGACGGAGTGAGCGTGCCGGTCGCCTCGGTGAAGTCCTGCGGCAGGATCCGGAACACCTTGATCGCCTCGGCCTTCGACACGGTGGTGTTGGCGTCGTCGATCGCGGTCTGGATCTCGGCGCGCAGCTCGGGGTCGTCGGTGAGCGCGGCCGCGTCGGCGCCGGCGGGCTTGCCGTGCGCGGAGGCCCAGGCCGGCAGTGCGTCGGGGTCGATGGTGACGAGGGCGGCGATGAACGGCTGCCGGTCGCCGACGACCATGCACTGGCTGACGAGCGGGTGCGCGCGGACCCGGTCCTCCAGGACGGCCGGGGCGACGTTCTTGCCGCCGGCGGTGACGATGAGCTCCTTCTTGCGGCCGGTGATGCGCAGGTACCCGTCGTCGTCGAGCTCGCCGATGTCGCCGGTGTGGAACCAGCCGTCCGCGTCGATCGCCTCCGCCGTCGCGGCAGGGTTGTTCCAGTACCCCTTGAAGACGATGTCGCCCTGGACGAGGATCTCGCCGTCGTCGTCGATGCGGATCGTGACGCCGGGCAGCGGGCGCCCGACGGTGCCCATGCGCGCGCCGGTGTCACGGTTGGCGTTGGTGGCGGGGGAGGTCTCGGTCAGCCCGTACCCCTCGAAGATGGTGACGCCGATGCCGCGGTAGAAGTGCGCGAGCCGCTCGCCGAGGGGCGCGCCGCCGGAGATCGCCCGGGAGCACTGCCCGCCGAGCGCGGCCCGCAGCTTCCCGTACACGAGACGGTCGAACAACGCGTGCTGCGCGCGCAGCAGCGGACCGGGCCGCTCCGCGGAGCTGAACGCGATCGCCACCCGCTCCGCCCGGTCGAAGATGGCGCCCTTGCCATCGGCGTGGGCGCGCTGCTTCGCCGTGTTGTACACCTTCTCGAACACGCGCGGCACCGACAGCACGAACGTCGGCCGGAAGCTCTGCAGGGTCGCCGCCAGGTTCTTCGTGTCGGCGGTGTGGCCCATCGTGGCCCGGGCCTGCACGACGCCGATCTGGATCAGCCGGGCGAACGAGTGCGCCAGGGGCAGGAACAGCAGCGTCCGGGCACCCTGGTGGAACAGCGACTGCAGCTCGGGGATCGCGTTGACGATGTCCGACAGCATGTTGCGGTGGGTGATCATGCAGCCCTTGGGGCGGCCGGTGGTCCCGCTGGTGTAGATGATCGTGGCGAGGTCGTCGGCCCTGGTGTCGGCCCGCCGCCGCTCGACGTCCTCGCGGGGCACGGCCGCGCCGTCGGCGCCGAGGACATCGATCGCGCCGGGCGCGCCGGGCGCGCCGTCGATCTGCCACACGTGCTCGACCGCCGGCAGCCGGTCGCGGATCGCGGCGACCGTGTCGCGGTGCGTGTCGGTCTCGACGAAGCAGGCGACCGCGCCGGAGTCCTCGAGGATCCAGGCGACCTGCTCCGCGCTGGACGTCTCGTAGATCGGCACGGTGACCGCGCCGACCGACCAGATCGCGTAGTCGATGAGGGTCCACTCGTAGCGCGTCTTGCTCATCAGCGCGACCCGCTCACCGGGCTCGACGCCGGCGGCGAGCAGCCCCCGGGCGAGCGTCAGCACCTGGTCGTGGAACTGCGCGCAGGTGACATCCTGCCACCCGCCAGCTTGCTGGCGCTGGAACTGCACCGCGTCCGGCGCGGTGACCGCGTTGTCCCACACGGGGTCGGTCAGCGTGGCGTGGTCGCCGACAGTGACCGCTGAGGGCACGGTGAACTCGCGCACGTTCCGACTCCTTCGTTTCAACCCGTATTCGGGAACCTACCCTGCCGACGGATCGTCAGGCGCACCGCAGAGGTAGCCTGCCACGCATGGCCGACACTTCGACGCAGTCGATCGTCATTGACGCGCCCCCGGAGCGCATCGCCGAGGTCATCGCCGACTTCGCCCGATACCCCGAGTGGGTCGCCGCGGTGAAATCGGTCGAGGTGGTCGAGGAGTACGAGGACGGCTACGCCAGTCAGGTGCGCTTCGCGCTGGACTCCGGCCCGGTGTCGGACGAGTACACGCTGCAGTACGAGTATGCCGAGGACCTGACCCGGATCGAGTGGAGCCTGGTCGCGCCGTCGAAGATGCAGAAGCAGCAGGACGGCTCCTACGACATCACCGCCAACGGCGACGGCACCTCCACGGTCACGTACTCCCTCGCCGTGGAGCTCGCGATCGGCATGCTCGGCATGTTCAAGCGCAAGGCCGAGAAGATGATCATGGACACCGCGCTCAAGGAGCTCAAGCGGCGGGTCGAGGGCCTGTCCGGGGGCGCCGCATGAGCGGCCCGGAGCGCAGCGGAGGGGGCGGCATGAGCCGGGACGCGCGCGAGGAGGCTGAACGCCTCGTCGCGACCGCCCTCGCCGCCCTGTCGGTCGCCGCGAACAGCACCGCCGGCTTCGCCACCGGCTCCGCCGAGTGCTGCGTCTGCCCGGTCTGCAAGGCCATCGCCGCCGCCCGCGACCCCGACCCCGAGTTCGCCGAGCGCCTCGCCACCGGCGTCGGCGACCTGGCCGTCGGCCTGGCGGGCGTCCTGCGAGCCTTCGGCGGCGACAGCGCGACCGGAGCGCGTCGCGACAGCTCGCCAGGATCCACCGGTACACCGGAAACCCCCGAAACACCCGAAGACGTGTGGCAGCACGCCACGACGGAGACACCGAAGTCGCCGAAACCGATGGCCAAGAAGGCCGTCAAACCCAAGATTGATCCCGAGGCATAGCGCCTGTGCGAGAGGAGACAGACGCGGTGGGATTGACCATCGGAGTCGACATCGGCGGAACCAAGGTCCTCGGCGGAGTCGTCGACTCGGCGGGTGACGTCCTCGCGCAGACCCGGCGCGACACGCCGGCGCAGGACTCGTCGCAGACGGCCGACCGGATCATCGAGGTGATCCAGGAGCTGGCCGCCGCGCACCCCGTCGACGCCGTCGGCATCGGCGCGGCGGGCTGGATCGACGCGACCCGCTCGACCGTCCAGTTCGCCCCCAACCTCGCCTGGCGCAACGAGCCGCTGCGCGAGAAGATCACCGCCGCGGTCGGCCTGCCCGTCGTCGTGGAGAACGACGGCAACGCCGCCACCTGGGCGGAGTTCCAGTTCGGCGCCGGCCACGACGCCGACAGCTCGATGGTCCTCTTCACCGTCGGCACCGGCATCGGCGGCGGCATCGTCATCAACGGCGGCCTCATCCGAGGCACCAACGGCATCGCCGCCGAGCTCGGCCACATGACGATGGTCCCCGGCGGCCACCCCTGCGGCTGCGGGCGCAACGGCTGCCTCGAGCAGTACGCCAGCGGAAACGCCCTCGTCCGCTTCGCCAAGGCCGACGCCCGCGAACGCCCGGAGCTCGCCGAACAGCTCCTCGCCCTGGTCGGCGGCGACGTCGACGCCATCCGGGGCCACTTCGTGACGCAGGCCGCCCGCCTCGGCGACACCGTCGCGACCGGCGCCTTCGAGCAGATCGGCCGCTGGCTCGGCGTCGCCCTCGCCGACATCGTGCAGATCCTCGACCCGCAGGTCATCGTCGTCGGCGGCGGTGTCATCGACGCCGGCGACCTGCTCATGAAGCCCGCCCGGGCCAGCTACGAGGAGCAGCTCGCCCAGCGCGGCCGGCTTCCCGTCGCCGAGGTCCGCCCCGCCCTCATGGGCAACCTCGCGGGAGTGGTCGGAGCCGCCGACCTGGCGCGCGTATGAGCAAACTCAGGGTCCTCTCCTACAACCTGCACAGCCTGCGGGACGACCGCCGCGCCCTCTCGCAGGTCGTACGGGAGATCGCGCCCGACGTGGCGATCCTGCAGGAGGCGCCCCGCCGCTTCCGGTGGCGGCAGAAGTCGGCGGCCCTCGCCCGCGACTTCGAGCTCGTCATCGGCGGCGGCGGCCTGCCGTCCCTGGGCAACCTCGTCCTGCTCAACCTGCGCGTCCGCCCGATCGACGCCTTCGACATCCGCTACCCGCTGACCCCCGGCCGGCACATGCGCGGCGCCGCGTTCGTCCGCTGCCGCGTCGGGCGGTCGGCGTTCGCGGTCGCCGGCTCCCACCTGTCCACCGACGCCACCGAACGCCCCGGCCAGGCCACGCTGCTCAAACAGCACCTGTCCGAGCTGGCCGAGCCGGTCGTCTTCGCCGCCGACCTCAACGAGAACTCCGGCGGCGCCGCCTGGCGCACCCTCGCCGACGGCCTCGTCGACAGCGCCGGCACCGACGCCCGCCACACGTACCCGTGCTCGGCCCCACGCGAACGCCTCGACGTCGTCTTCGTCGACCCCCGCATCACCGTCCTGTCCTACGAGGTCGTCGACACCCCCGCCGCCCGCCAGGCCAGCGACCACTTCCCGGTCGTCGTCGAGCTCGACCTGCCCGAGTAGCCCGCCCCTCCCGCCCCCGCTGCGGCTTCCCGTGATCCGGAAGACTTTGTGCACCCAGGGCTGCCCGAACTCTTCCGGATCATGGGTGCCGGGTTCGGGTGCGTGACGTGCGGGACTGGACAAACCAGCGCCGAGCGGACGAGGATCTGCCCGCGACAAGGCGTGCGCGGCGACCGGGGCGCACGGTGCAGTGGGACGCGGTGCAGTGGGGAGACGACGCGGGTGACGAGCTTCGACGAACTGGCCGGCGGCGCGACCCACTGGCGCGACGGCGAGCCCGTCTACGACCGCGGCGACACCGTCTGCGTCATCGGCGCCGGCGGGACCGGCCTCACCGCGATCAAGAACCTCCGCGAGGCGGGCTTCGGCGTCGACTGCTACGAGCGCGAGACCGGCGTCGGCGGCGGGTGGAACTGGCGGCACGACCGCAGCCCCGTGTACTCCAGCACGCACCTGATCTCGTCGAAGCCGTTCACGCAGTTCCCCGACTTCCCGATGCCCGACGACTGGCCCGACTACCCGCACCACTCGCAGCTGCTCGCCTACTTCGAGCGGTACGCCGACCACTTCTCGCTGCGGGAGCACATCTGGTTCGGCACCGAGGTCGCCCGGGTCGAACCCGCCGACGACCCGGCCGGCGGCCCGCCGCGGTGGGACGTCACCGTGCGCGGCTCGCGGGGTGGGGCGCCGCGCACCATGCGCTACGCCGCCGTCGTGGTCGCCAACGGGCACAACTGGTCGCCGAAGATGCCCGAGTACGAGGGGCTCGAGGACTTCCGCGGCAAGGTCATCCACGCCAGTCAGTACAAGGACGCCTCCCAGCTGCGCGGGCGCAAGGTGCTGGTCGTCGGCGCCGGCAACACCGGGTGCGACATCGCGGTCGAGGCGGCCCAGCAGGCGGCGAAGTGCTGGCACTCGACCCGCCGCGGCTACTGGTACGCGCCGAAGTACGCCCTCGGCAAACCCGCCGACCAGGTCAACGACCGGATCCTCGCGATGCGGCTGCCGTTCCGGCTGCGCCAGTGGCTGCTGCAGCGCACGATCAACATGACCGTCGGCGACCTGACCCGCTTCGGCCTGCCGAAACCCGACCACGGCCTGCTCGAGATGCACCCGCTCGTCAACAGCCAGCTGCCGTACTACCTCGGACACGGCGGGATCACGCCGCTGCCCGACGTCAAGCGCTTCGACCGCACGGACGTCGTCCTCACCGACGGTCGCACGATCGACCCCGACCTGGTGGTCTTCGCCACGGGGTACCGGCCGAGCTTCGACTTCCTCGCCCCGGAGCTGCTCTCGACGGACTCGGCCGGCCGCCCGCGACTGGCGCTGCAGATGCTGTCGCGCACCCACCCGACCCTTGCCGTCGCCGGCCTGTTGCAGCCCGACTCGGGGGTGTTCACGCTGGCGCACTGGCAGGCGGTGTTCATCGCCCAGTGGCTGCGCGTCCTCGACGCGTCGCCGACCCGCGCGCAGGCCCTGTGGGCGAAGCTGCGCCAGGAAGGCGACCGGCGCTTCACCGCCGGCAAGGTCACCGACTCGACCCGGCACTGGTTCGAGGTGAGCCACTTCGTGTACCTGCAGGAGCTGGAGAAGTCCCTGCACGAGCTGGAGGCGGTCCGTTGACCACCCGTGCCCCGTCCGCCACGACCCGCGTCATGCGCTCCGACGAGTGGTCGTCGCCGCCGAAGCCGGTGCGGCGCGAGGTGCTCACCGAGCAGCCCACCTCGTCTTCGGCTATTGCTTCGTCTTTGTCTTCGGCTTCGGCTTCTGATGACCGCCCGCCGGTGCTGTTCGTCCCCGGGTACGGCCACGGCGCCTGGGCCTTCGCCCAGCACTGGCTGGAGCACACCGCTGGCCGGGGCTTCCCCGCCGCCGCGATGAGCCTGCGCGGCCACGGCGGCAGCGGCCCCGACCCCGACGCCCGCCTGCGCGACTACGTCCACGACGTCACCCAGGTCGCCGCAGGCCTGCCGAAGCAGGCGATCCTCGTCGGCCACGGCACCGGCGCCCTCGTCGTGGCGATGGCGCTCGCCCGGTACCCGGCCCGCGCCGGCGTCCTCGTCGCCCCCGTCTTCGGCGGCCTGGCCACCGCGCTCGGCCTGCTGCGCCGCAACCCCGCCGGCACGCTCCCCGGCCTCTTCGGCGGCCACGTCAGCCTGCGCTCCACGCAGCTGTTCAGCCGCTCGCTGCCGGCCTCGGCGGCCCAGTCGTTCGCCGCCCGCCTCCAGCGCGTCCCCGCCGGCGCGCAGCGTCAGCTCATCCGCCGCCAGGAGCCCGAACCCCCGGTCGGCACCCCGCCGGTCCTCGTCGCCGGCAGCCCCGACGACCGCGTGGTCTCCGCGTCGGCGCTGGAGTGGGTCGCCCGCAGGTACGGCGGCTCCCCGCTCCTCTTCCCAGGCATGGGCCACGACCTGATGCTCGACGCCCGCTGGCAGGAACCCATCGACGCCATCCTCGACTGGCTGGAGAAACCCGCCTGACCGCTCACGCTTCACGCTGTATCGGCATGCGCGCGGAGCGTGATTTCCGCAAGGTCGATTAGATCGATGGATGTACGGTGTGGAAGTAGGCCCGTCACCGGCACCGAGCCCGTCCTCGCCGCGACGTACCGCGGTCGGGGGTCGTCGTCGGCGGGGTGCGGGCGAGGGGCGGGCGCGGGGATGCCGTCGTCGGGGGTGGGTCAGACGCGGGCGCCGTTGTCGGGGTCGTCGTCCTCTTCGTCGCCGGGGCGTAGGCGCAGGATCAGGGTGACGAAGCCGCTCAGCAGCAGGGCGAAGCCCAGGAACAGGGTGGACTGGGGGCCGAAGACCGGCAGGAGGTCGGGCCAGATCAGCAGGACCAGGCCGCCGATCAGGGCCAGGACCGCCAGGACGGTCGACGGGGCGATCCGTGGCAGCGGGGGAGGGGGAGGCGGGGTGTAGCCGGCGTCGTCGTCCTCGTCGTCGGGCAGGTCGGCGCCGAAGGAGTCGAGGCTGTCCAGCAGGGAGCGGTCGACGGCGTCGGAGGCGCGGCGCAGCGGGGTGCGGGGGGCCGGCTCGGTGTCCATGTCGGCGGCGGCGGAGCCCGATGAGTCGAGGTCCTCGGCGGCGGGCCAGGGGGCGCTGGTCGGATCGACGGTGGTGTGGAAGCCGGCGATGATGCTGGCGAACGTCTCGTCGTCCGACTTGCGGCTCGTCTTGGCCTCCTGGGATGACTGGGATGACGGGGATGACTGGGGTGAGGGCGCCGTGGCGGGCTGGGGGGCCTCGGCGGGTGGGGTGTGCTGCTCGGGCACGGCGGTAAGCTGGGTGAAATAGTCGCGCGCCGTGGCGAGGTGGTCACGATCAGCGTAGAGCCGGTCGGTGGGTCTGGCGGGCAGGGTCGTGGTGCGCGTCACCGGGTGCAGGTCGGTGGCGGGCTGCAGATAGGCGGCGATGCCACCGGCCGCCAGCACGTCCAGCAGATGCTCGCCGACCCGCGGGTCGACGTCTCCGACCACCGCGTATTCCTGCGCTACCAGGCCGTTGTCGCGCCGGCCGCGCCGCGCCCCACCCCCTGGCACCGCCTGCCCCTCCCCGCGGCCGACACCGCGACGACCGGGTCCGCCGCGAAAAAACCGCTGACCGAAATCCTGACACGTGCACGGGCGGTTCCGGGAGTGCGTTGTGGTGTGCCGAACTGGTTCGTAGGCTCTTTGCGACGGTCATCACCGATTGTTGGCAGATCTTGGAAGGTTGAGCGGTGCTCTACTGGTTCCTCAAGTACATCGTCCTCGGGCCTGTGCTGAAGCTCATCTTCCGCCCCAGGGTGGAGGGGCTGGAGCACGTCCCTGCCGAGGGGCCCGTGATCATCGCCAGCAACCACCTGTCGTTCGCGGACTCGATCTTCATGCCGCTGAGCGTCAAACGGCGGGTCACGTTTCCGGCCAAAGCCGAGTATTTCACCGGCAAGGGCATCAAGGGCCGCCTGATCAAGCTGTTCTTCGCCGGCACGGGGCAGGTGCCGATCGACCGTTCCGGCGGGAAGGCGGCCCGGGCCGCGCTGGAGGTCGGCCTCAAGATCCTGCGGGAGGGCGGCATCTTCGGCATCTACCCGGAGGGCACCCGCTCGCCGGACGGCCGGCTCTACCGGGGCAAGACCGGGGTGGCCCGGCTGGCGCTGGAGTCCGGTGCCGTGGTCGTGCCGGTGGCGATGATGAACATGGACAAGGTGCAGCCGATCGGGCAGATCCTGCCGAACCTGAAGCGCGTGCACATCCGCTTCGGGCCGGCGCTGGACTTCTCCCGGTACGCGGGGATGGCCGGCGACCGGTTCATCGAGCGCGCCGTCACCGACGAGATCATGTACGAGCTGATGACCCTCTCCGGCCGCGAGTACATCGACATGTACGCGCAGAAGGTGAAGAGCACCCCGGAGCCGCAGAAGCAGCCCGTGGCGGCGTAGGCCGCACAGCGACGTACAAAGGCCGCCTACAACGGCGTAGGCGGCAGCTCGGCGAGCGTCAGCAGCATCGGCGCGCCGGCCTGGGTGGCGAAGGCGATCAGCTCGCTGCGCCACGGCTCGAGGCGCTCGGCGGCGGACGGCCCGAGCCGCCCGAGCGCCTGCACGGCCCAGGTGAGCGACAGCATGCGGGCGGAGGCGTTGGGGATCTCGCCGTACAGCTCCGCGGCGGCGAGGTGCATGTCGGCGGCCCGGGCGAAGTCCCCGTCGACGAACGCGATCGCCCCGGTGATCGTCCGCAGCGCCGCCTCGACCCACGGCGTGCGGTGCGGCACGTCGGCGAGCATGTCGCGGATCGCCATCATCGCGACCCGGCCGGCGGGGACGGCGGCGTGGGCGGTCGCGTCGATCCACTCGCCGCTGGCGATCGCCCGCACCTCCCGCCAGGTCTTGGCGAGCTCGACGATCAGCGCCTCGGCGTCACGTGAGCGGCCCTGCAGCGCCAGGCAGAGGGCGCCATGGCCGAGGACGGTCCACTGCAGGCGGTAGAAGCCGCTGCGCCGGCCGGCGGCGACGAGGTCCTCGACCTCGTCGGCGTTGATGAACGGCTCGCCGCGCAGGATCTTCATCCACGCGTGCGCGCCGCGGACCTGCAGGTCCCACTCGGAGGCGGGGGCGCGTTCGGCGACGCCGATGAGGGTGGCCCAGTCGCCGGTGAAGTACGCGACCTGCGCGACGTTGGAGTAGCCGGTGGCGAGGGTGTGGCTGCCGGGCACGGTGTTGCGGGTGCTCTCGTACATCGCCGCGGACGCGGTCCAGTCGCCGTCCTCCAGCAGCGCCCACGCGACGTTGCGCATCGCCCGGTGCTCCGACAGCAGCCGCCGCTCCCGGCACACCTCGAGCGCGGCCTGCAGCTCGACCAGGCCGGACCGGTCGCCGGCCTGGAAGAGCGCGGTGCCGATGGTGATCCGGGCGCTGGTCGCGACCTCGATGAGGCCGAGCCGGTCGGCGATCTCCGCGGCGGCGCTGGCCGCGGCGACGGCGGGCTCGACCTCGAAGTTGGACATGTGCAGGCGGCCGAGCTCGGCGTACGCGTCGGCCTTCTCCGGCGCGTCCGGCAGCTCGTCGAACAGCTCCACGGCCCGGTCCAGGCACGACAGGGCACCGAGCCGGTCGGCGCGCAGCCACGCGGCCTGCCCGCGGATCGTCCAGGCCCGGGCGGCGCTGGCCTGCTCACCGGCCGCGTAGAGCCGATCGGCGAGGCTCGCCAGCTGGTCCGTGCCCGCCATGGCCGCGTCGGTGCTTCCGGTTCCGCCGGATCCGCCGGTACGGGCAGCGCCCGCCGGACCGGAGCCGGCGGTGCCGAGGAAGGACTCCGGGTCCGCGTAGAAGGCGATCTCCGTGGCCAGGAGCTCGATCCGCAGCCGCTCGCCCTGGTCGGTGCTGTCGTCGCAGAGGGCGAGGGCCTTGCCGGCGTGGGCGGCGGCGGCGTCGAGGGCGTGCAGCGCGTACGCGCGGCGGGCCGCCCGGTGCAGCGCGTCCCGCGCCGGCGCGCTGTACCGGGGCGCGTCGAGGCCGAGCGAACCGGCGATCTCGTAGGCGGTGTACCGGTGGTTGGCGACGACCTCGGCGAGGTCGGTGTCGCGGTCGGCGGCGACGCTGTCGAGCCAGGCGGCGGTCAGCTCGTGCCGGGCGACCCGCTCGGTGCGGGGGAGCCGCTGGTAGCAGACGTCGCGGACGAGGACATGGCCGAAGCGGTACTCCGTCTGCCCCTCCATCGTCGAGGCGGCCTGCTCGTGGATGAGGTCGCGCTGCTCGAGGCGGCGCAGGGAGCGTTCGATGCCGTCGGCGGGGCGGCTCATCGCGGCCGCGACCGCGCCGGGCCAGAAGTTCATGCCGACGACGGAGGCGGCCTGCAGCACCGCCCGGTCGGCGGCCTCGAGGAGGTCGACCCGGTTGGCGATGACCGCGTGGACGCTGTCGGGCATCGGCAGCACCCGGCTGAGGGTGTCGGAGGTGCGGACGTTGCCCTGCTCGGCGAGCATGCGGGTGTACTCGAGCGCGTACAGCGGGTTGCCGTCGGCGAGCTCGACGAGTGAGTTGAGCGAGTGGCCGGGGAACGCGGCCTGCCCGAGCAGGTGCGCGTACATGGTGGCGATCTCGGCGTCGCGCAGCGGTGGCAGCATGATGGTGACGGAGCCGGCGATGGCACCGGCCCAGCTGGCGTTGCGCTCCAGGAACTCCGGCCGGGCCGTCGACAGCAGGAGCAGGGGCACGTCCCGTACGGACGCGCCCAGACGCTCCACGAACCGCACCATCGACTCGTCGGCCCAGTGCAGGTCCTCGAACACCAGGACCGTCGGCCGGTGCGCGGCCAGCGCGACCACGAAGCGCCGCCAGGCGGACTCGGTCTCGTCGGGGGCGAGCTTCGGCCCGGGCAGGCCGACGAGCGGGCTGAGCGCGTCGGCGAGCCGCTCGGCCTCCGACGGGGTGACGATCACGCTGAGCGCCGTGTCGAGCCGCTCACGGGCGGTCTCGGCGCTGTCGGTGTCGAGGATGCCCGCCTGCGCCTTGACGATGTCGGCGAGCGCCGCGTAGGTCACGTTCTCCCCGAACGGGGGACAGCGGCCGGTGCGCCACGCGACGGGCGCGTCGAAGAGCCGCTCGGCGTGCAGGAACAGCTCGTGCACGAGCCGGCTCTTGCCGATCCCGGCGTGCCCGATGACGGTGACCAGCTGCGGGGTGCGCTCGCGCAGGCCCCGGTGCAGGGCGTTGACCAGCAGGCTGAGCTCGTGGGTGCGGTTGACCAGGGGCGTGGAGCCGGCCTCCCGGTCGGGGTGGTTGCGCCGCAGCGGCGCGAGGGCCAGCCACACCTCGGTCGGGGTGGAGCGTCCACGCAGCGTGGCGGGAGGCTGCGCCTCGTAGCGGATCGAGGACTTGGTCAGCGCATACGTGCTGCCGCAGACGAGGACCCCGCCGGGCGGGGCGAGGGACTGCAGCCGGGAGGCGGTGTTGACGACGTCGCCGGCGACGATCGCCTGGCCGCCGTCGCGGGCCGCGGCCACGTCGACGAGGGCCTCGCCGGTCGCGACCCCGACGCGGAAGCGCAGCGCCCGCTCGCCGTCGCCGGTGCTGGCGTACCGCGCGAGCACCCGCTGCAGCTCCAGGCCGGCGCGCACGCAGCGCACGGCGTCGGTCTCGGTGGCCACGGGCGCGCCGAAGAGCGCCATGACGGCGTCGCCGATGTACTTCTCGACGACCCCGCCGTACTGGCCGATGACCTCGCGGGCGGTGGAGAAGAAGCCCTTCTGCAGCTCGCGGACCAGCTCGGGGTCGGCGCGCTCGACATAGGGCGTGAAGTCGATCAGGTCGACGAACAGGACGCTGATCCGCCGGCGGTCCTCGCTGCGGGTGGCGGGGATCGGCACCGTGGCCCGGCCGATGTGGCCACCGCCACGGTCGGCGCGGCTCGCCGTGCCGCCGCCCGCGCCGGTGGTGGCGCGTGGGGTGCCGCAGCCGGTGCAGAACGACGCGTCCGGACTCAGCGATCGGCCGCATGTCGCGCAGGCAGGACTCAGCTCGGCGCCGCATCCACCGCAGAACCGGTCACCATCGCCTGACTGGCGGCCGCAGCGTGCGCACTGACTGGAAATCGCCGACACTCCCTGATTCGGATCCCCGCACATCCTCACACGCCGGGGACCCGATCGACCACCGCGTTGCGGCACGCAACGCGGTGGTGCGACAGGCAGGTCAGCGGTCGGTCATCCCGGCGCGGCGGCGCAGGGCGCTGAGGTCGGTCACGACGATCCGCCGGCCCTCGGTGCGCAGCCAGCCACGGCTGGCGAACGACCCGATGGCCTGGTTGACGCTCTGCCGCGAGCCACCGGCCATCTCCGCCAGCTGGCTCTGGTTGAGCTCGATGGTCACCATCGGCGCGTTGGTCTCGCCGGCGAGCCGGACGAGGGTCTTGGCGACGCGGCCGGGCAGGTCGAGGAAGACGTGGTCGGCGTTCTGCTCGGTGAGGCGCCGGATGAGCGCGCCGAGCGAGCGCATGACCGCGTCCAGGATGCGCGGGTTGGCGTGGACGAGCTCGATGAACGCGTGCCGGGACAGTGCCAGGGCCTGGCAGTCCTCGATCGCCTCAGCGGACGCGGACCGGGCCGCGCCGTCCAGCAGCGACACCTCGCCGAGCGTGTCGGGTGGGCGGACGACCGACAGGACCGCGCGCTCGCCGGTCGGCGCGGTCCGGAACACCATCACGGCACCGCGCTTGAGCACGATGAGTGACTCGCCCGGATCGTTTTCGACGAACAGCAGCTGGCCCTTGCGGTATGTCCGTGGCACCGCCGCCTGGATGACCCGCTGACGAACATCGGGATCCAGGCCACTGAACATATCCACACCGGTCAGCGCGTCGCCGGGATCTGGCAGCCGACCCTCCACGGTCAAACCCCTCCCGGTGCAGCGTTGATTCGGTCCCATGATCACCGTAGGTGATCACGAGCACAGTACGGAACTTCTACCAGATCATGACGCGCGTGTCGGAGTCTGTACATCCCCCGCATCGGCTCACCGACAGCCCGCGCATGAGCCCGCAGGCAGGCTAGTGCCAGCACGCGAACCGCTGGGGGGCGGGGTTGGTGTCAGATGCCCGGGGGGCCGGTGGTGCGAGCACCGCTTCCCGGGCATCTGCCTGTTCACCGGGCATGGACGCCGTTGTTGGCGCATAATGCGCAGCGTGGCCCCCGCTGCCGACCAGGTGCACACGACACTGCGCAGGAGTTGGCAGTGCGACCCCGGCCCGTGCATTCCTCTCGGTGAAGACGCCTGGCGGGTCGAGATCGACAATGGCCAATTCGAACCCAATCCGCGTGATGCGGCCCACTTCGTGGTGAAATGGGCTCCGGTGGCCGCGCGGCGCGGCTTCGAGGCCGGCCTGTGCGCCGCCGAGCACCTCGACGCGTCGGGCGTCTGCGCCGGGCGCCCGGTCCGGGCCGCCGACGGCGCGCTCACCACCGCGCTCCCCACGCGCGCGGGTGACGGCGTCATCGCCCTGATGTGCCTGGTCCCCGGCCGCCCGCTGCACGCCGACGACCCGCTCGACCAGTCGTGGTGGGGTGGCGCGCTCGGCGCCGCGCACCGCAGCCTGCGCCGGTTCGTGCACCCCGACCTGGCGAAGTTCCAGGTCGCGGCGGTGCCGGCGGCGGCGCCCCACCTGGCGATGGAGCCGTGGCTCGGCCCGGCCGTGACCGAGACCGCCGCCGTGGTGCGCCGCATCATGGTCACCGACCAGCTCACCTACGGGGTCCGGCACGGCGCGCCGGACGCCGCCCGCTTCCGCCTCGACTCCAGCACCGGGCGGGTCGGACTGGTCGGCTGGGCCGCCGCCGGCACCGGTCCGCTGCTGTACGACCTCGCCCACGCCGTCCTCTGCGCGGGCGGCACCGCGGCGGAGGCCCTGGTCGAGGCGTACGTGCGGGCCGGGCCGGTCCCGTCCGACGAGTGCGCCGCGGTCCTGCCCGCGATGCTCGCGCTGCGCACCGCCGCCCGCGCCGCCGCCGTCGCCGAGAAGATCCACGCCGACGGCGGCACGCCCCGCGACCACGCCGAGCTGACCAGGATGGCCGCGCTGCTGCTGTGAGCCGACCTTGCGGCCCTACCCTGCCGCCGCACCGCCGGGCGGCGACGGTGCAGGATGGGAGCGGTGTCGGCATATCGCTACTTCTACGACTGTGAGTTCATCGAGGACGGTCGCCTGATCGACCTGGTCTCCATCGGGGTGGTGGACGAGCACGGCCGCGAGTACTACGCGGTCTCCACGGAGTTCGACGGGTCGCGGGCCGTGCCGTGGGTGCGCCGCAACGTCCTGGACAAGCTGCCGTCGCCGGCCGACAAGGCGTGGCGCTCCCGCGAGCGGATCCGCGAGGAGCTGCTCGAGTTCCTCGTCGAGCCGCTGCGCGCCGGCGAGGCCGACGAGCTGGAGCTGTGGGCGTGGTACGCCGCCTACGACCACGTCGCCCTCGCCCAGCTGTGGGGGCCGATGCCGACGCTGCCCCGGGAGATCCCGCGCTTCACCAAGGACCTGCGCCAGCTGTGGGACGAGACGGGCCGGCCGCCCCTGCCGGCGGCGGAGGGACGGCACGACGCGCTCGTCGACGCCAAGCACAACCTCGCCAGGTGGCAGGTCATGCACCCCGCGTAAGCACGTCCTCGTCACGCCGGGCGGGTCCTGCGCCCGGCGTGACGGGCCGCCTCGTCAGTGGGATCCGTAACGCGAGATACAGGGGCAGGCCGATCGGCGAGAGCAGGATCGTCAGCACCAGCAGCGGCGCCATGATCAGCGGGTGGACCCGCCGCTCCCGGCTGTCCAGGTAGATCCAGCGGCCGACGAGCAGGTCCCAGGCGAGGACCTGTGCCCACACGGCGGCGACCACGTCGTCGTCGGCGAACAGCGACCGCACGCCGGCCAGGTCGGGGTTGAGCATCTCCGCGGCGAACTCCGGCAGCACCGGTGCGATCGCGAACGCCCACACGACCAGCGCCGGCAGGGCGATGAACACCGACCCGGCGATCCGCTCCGACCAGCGCCACCCCGGCGCGAAGATCATCAGCACCCAGAACGGCGCGACGACCAGGAACGCGAGCTGGAACAGGGTGTCAGCCATCAGTGGACCTCGCTCAGCATCCGTGCCTCGGCGGCGGTGGGCTCCACGGTACGGGGGCCGCCCAGCGCCCACATCGTGCCCGCGACGGTGGTCAGAAGTACGACGCCCGCCGCGGCGAGGGTCAGCGCGTCGGGGTCCACGATCGACTGGCCGCGCAGCGCCTGCCAGACGATCAGGCCGGTGAGGGCGGCGTACGCGAGGCCGGCGACCATCACGAGGCGGGCCCGGACCCGGTCGGGGCGCAGCCGCGCGAAGCGCCGCGAGGCGAGCGCCAGCAGGAACCCGAGCAGCGGCAGCGCCTGCAGGGCGTGCATGCCGATGAAGTGCCCGGCACGCAGGTCGCCGCCGGTGGTGCTCCAGCCGACCAGGGGCAGGCCGGGGCCGCCGTCGGCCACGCCGACGCTGTGCGCGCCGACGATCGTGGGCGACTCGTCCGCCGGCAGGTCGAGCTGCGCCTTGGTCGGCATGGTCATGAGGAAGCCGACCATCATGCCGGCGAGGCCGACGATCAGCCCGAAGCGGACCGCCAGGGCGTCCGCCCGGTCCGGCAGCCGCTGGATCAGCAGCAGCACCGCGAGGATCAGCGTGCACACCCAGGCGATCGCGATCGTGGCGCCCATGACGCTGTACAGCGTCGAGTCGAACGGCGTCTGGTTGTTGAAGTGGCTCTGCCGGCCCCGCGCCGCCTGCCCGACGATGATCACGATCTCGGTGGTGAGGGCGGCGACCGATACGGTGCCCAGCCACCAGCCGAGCCGCTGCCGCCGGTCCAGCAGCGACAGCATCCAGGCGATGGTGACGGAGTAGACGGCGATGGAGACCGAGAACTTGAACGGCTTCAGCCAGAGCGGCGCGCCGACCAGCTCGCGGTCGTCGAGGAGGACGCCCGCGCCGGTCAGGACCGCGAGGACGGTCAGCGCCGCGGCGCTGACGACGAGGGGGCGGTGCGGCTGTGCGAGTCGCATCAGAAGCTCCCAGCAGAATGGATAGTCGAACTATCGATAGCGGCGCTTTCCACTATTGGAGAGTTACACTATCCGTGTCAACCCTGAGAGGACCCTGATGCGCATCGCTGAGCTGAGCCAGAAGACCGGCGTGCCCGTGCCGACGATCAAGTACTACCTACGGGAGGGGTTGCTCCCCGCCGGCGAGCTGACCAGCCCCAACCAGGCCAGGTATGACGATCGACACGTTCAGCGGCTGCGGCTGGTGCGGGTCCTGCTCGACATCGGACGGTTGCCGATCGCCACCATCCGCGACCTGCTCACCGAGCTCGACCAGCCCGACCCCGACGTGCACGAGGTGCTCGGCCGGGCCCTGCCGGCCTCCGTCGGCACCCGCGAGACCAGCGACCCGGCGATGCTCGCCGCGGCGCACGATCGGGTGAGAACCTTGATCAAGGAGCGCGGCTGGCTGCTGTCGGACAACGCCCGCACCCGGCAGGCCGCGGCCGAGGTCGTCGCCGCGTTTCAGCAGGTCGGCGCCGATGTCGAGCACCTGCTGGAGCAGTACGCGGACCTCGCCGAGCGGATCGCCGTGCACGACCTGCGCTTCGTCGCCCGGGCGGAGGGCAACGAGGGCAAGCTGCACGCCGCCGTCGTCGGCTCGATCCTCGGGGATTCCCTGCTCGCCGCCCTGCGGCGGATGGCGCAGGAGCACGAGTCGGCCAAGATGTTCGGCATCCGAGATGAGAGCTGTGACGACAGCTGTTAGGACGGATGTGCCGACTGGTGCGACGTCGGCATGTTCAGGAGGAGCGACTACAGTGCGCTGTGAATCGGCAGCGTCGCCAACGAGTGGGACCCTCCGGCTCGGTCGTGCCCGTCAGGGCGGTCGAGCAGCACCGCAACCAGGAAGGCAAGATCTAGCATGCGTATCGGCGTACTGACCGGGGGCGGCGACTGCCCCGGCCTCAACGCGGTCATCCGGGCCGTGGTCCGCAAGGGCATCGCCACCTACGGTCACGAGTTCGTGGGCTTCCGCGACGGCTGGCGTGGCCCCCTTGAGGGCAACACCCGTGAGCTGGGCATCGCTCAGGTCCGTGGCATCCTGCCGCGCGGCGGCACCATCCTCGGCTCCTCCCGGACCAACCCGTTCAAGATCGACGGCGGCGTTGAGAAGATCAAGTCGAACCTGGCCGACCTCGGCATCGACGCGCTCGTCGCGATCGGCGGCGAGGACACCCTCGGCGTCGCGGCGAAGCTGACCGACCTGGGCGTCAACGTCGTCGGCGTGCCGAAGACGATCGACAACGACCTCGGCGCGACCGACTACACGTTCGGCTTCGACACCGCGGTCAACATCGCGATGGAGGCGATCGACCGGCTGCACACCACCGCCGAGTCGCACCACCGCACCCTCGTCGTCGAGGTCATGGGCCGCCACGCCGGCTGGATCGCGCTGCACGCCGGCCTCGCCGGTGGCGCCAACGTCATCCTCCTGCCGGAGCGGCAGTTCGACGTCGACCAGGTCGCCGGCTACGTCGAGAAGCGCTTCCAGACGCAGTACTCGCCGATCGTCGTCGTCGCCGAGGGCGCCCAGCCGCTCGACGGCCAGATGGTGCTGCACAACCAGGAGCTCGACGCGTTCGGCCACGTCCGCCTCGGCGGCATCGGCCAGTGGCTCGCCGAGCAGCTGGAGGCGAAGACCGGCAAGGAGGCCCGCACCGTCGTGCTCGGCCACATCCAGCGCGGTGGCACGCCGACCGCGTTCGACCGGGTCCTCGCCACCCGCTTCGGCCTGGGCGCGATCGACGCCGTCCACGAGGGCGACTTCGGCAAGATGGTGGCGCTGCAGTCCACCGACATCGTCCGCGTGCCCCTCGCCGACGCGACCCGTGAGCTCAAGACCGTCCCGGTCGAGCGCTACACCGAGGCCGAGGTCTTCTTCGGCTCCTGAGCCCGTCGCGGGCCCGGTCGTCAATGACCGGGCCCGCGCCATGTCCGTCTTCGATCTCTCGTCGAGAACTCTCGTCGAACTCTCGTCGAACTCTCGTCGGACTTTCGTCGAACTGAGGAGTGGGGTACGTGCGGACCATCGCCGTTCTCGGTGCGGGCAAGCTCGGTGAGGTGCTGCTGTCCGGGTTGCTGCGGGCCGGCTGGCCCGCCGACCGGCTCCTGGCCACCGCCCGCCGGCCCGAACGGGCCAAGGAGCTGCAGGAGCGCTACGGCATCCAGGTCGTGGACAGCGTCACCGCGCTGCAGACCGCCGACGTGCTCACCGTCGCGGTGAAGCCGCAGGACGCCGGCGCGCTGCTGGCGGAGCTCGGCCCCAAGTTGCCCCCGGGCAAGCTCGTCGTGTCGCTCTGCGCCGGCCTGCCCACCTCGTTCTTCGCCAGGCACCTGCCCGACGGCACCCCGGTCGTGCGCGTGATGACCAACACGCCCGCCCTCGTCGACGAGGCGATGACCGCGATCTCGGCCGGCCCGCACGCCACCGCCGAGCACCTCGCGCTCACCGAGGAGATGTTCCGCCCCCTCGGCCGCACCATCCGCGTCCCCGAGTCGCAGCAGGACGCCGTCACCGCCCTGTCCGGCTCCGGCCCCGCGTACTTCTACTTCCTCGTCGAGGCGATGACCGACGCCGGCATCCTCCTCGGCCTGCCGCGCCAGGTCGCGCACGACCTCATCGTGCAGACCGCGATCGGCTCGGCGGTGATGCTGCGCGAGTCGGGCGAGCACCCCGTCAAGCTCCGCGAGGCCGTGACCTCCCCGGCCGGCACCACCATCAACGCCATCCGTGAGCTGGAAAACCATGGCGTGCGGGCAGCGTTCCTCGCCGCCCTCGAAGCCGCCCGCGACCGCGCCCGGGAGCTCGCCGCGCAGAGCGGTTGAAAGCCGCCCGCGACCGCGCCCGGGAGCTCGCCGCGCAGAGCGGTTGAAAGCCGCCCGCGACCGCGCCCGGGAGCTCGCCGCGCAGAGCGGTTGAAAGCCGCCCGCGACCGCGCCCGGGAGCTCGCCGCGCAGAGCGGTTGAAAGCCCGCCCGGGAGATCGCCGCGCGGAGTGGTTGAATCTGCCGGTGACCGTCACCTGTACGTGCTGCGGCACGGAGCTCGGCGACGTGCCGAGCATGTGGTCGTTCTCCGCCCCTGACACCTGGGGCGTCCCGGGCGTCGGGGGAGCGTCGTTCCTGGAGGAGGAGCTCTGCTTCGTGGAGCTGCCCGACCTCGATGAACAGCACTTCTTCCTCCGGGCACTGATCGAGGTCCCGGTCCGCGGCGGCAGCTCCCCGTCGGAGCCGGGCGCGCTCACGTACAGCGTCTGGGTCAGCCTCAGCCCGGCCGGCTTCGCCCGCGCCGTCGAGCAGTGGGAGGACCCCGACCGCGCCGCCGAGCCGCCGTTCTTCGGCCAGCTCGCCAACCGCATCCCCGGCCACCCCGAGACGCTCCGGCTGCGGGTGCGGGTCCACACCCGCCCGCCCGGCCTGCGGCCCCTCGTCGAGATCCGCGACCACGACCACCCCCTCGCGGTGTGGCAGCGCGACGGCATCCCCGCGCACGAGCTGCCGGCGGTCGCGGCAGCCTGCGGCGGCTGACAGTTCGTTCATTCAGGCATTCACCCGTATCAGGGGCGATCCCGTGCCCGTACCGTTACATGCAGTGAAGCTGATGTATGCCGCGACCGGGTGGCCCCCCTCCGGTCGCGCGCCCCGCGCTCGGTGCACTTCCCCAGCCGACGAGCGCGGCGTGAAGCCCGCCGTCGGCCGCAGAGGTGGTCGACGGCGGCTTTGCGGCATGATAACCGGGTGCGATTCGAAACCAGCCGCGCGCTCGACGCGGTCGAGCGGAGACTGAGCGTCGACCCCCTCGCAGCCGGCGGGGTCATCGACCTGGTGGAGGCTGCCCGCAGCGTCGACCTCGACGGCGGCCGGCCGGCCGCCCTGCTGCGCCTCGGCTTGTTCGTCGACGCCCTGAGCCGGCAGCTCGGCGACGGCGGCGTCGGCCTGTACGCCGTGGCCGAACGCGGCGCCATGTCCGACACCGACTTCACGTCCAACGAGCGCATGGTCCTGCGCCGCTGGTCCGACGACGGGCTGATCGAGATGCTGCCGCCGGGCGCCCGGCCGGCCGCCAGGGCGCGGGAGGTCGCCGCGCTGACCGGCCTGCCGCTGATCAGCCGCACGCCGCTGCCCGGCCACCCCGGCCCGGTGTACCTCACCACCGGCGCGTCCGGCGGGATGGAGCTCACCCTCGCCCCGTCCACGGGGTCGTCGCCGCGGCCGCATCCCGTGCTCAGCCGGTACTGGCGCTGCGGCGCCACCGACTGCCCGACCTTCGGCCGCCAGCCCGCGGCCGGCGCCGGCCAGCCACCCCCGGCCCTGCCGAGCGGCGCCCCCGTCTGCCCGCGCCACGGCGAGCGCCTCATCGACGCGGGCCCCCGCCCCGTCGCCATGACCATGGCGGTCCGCATCGACGGCACCGTCCGCGCCCGCTTCCCCCTCACCTCCGCCCGCCCCGTCGTCGTCGGCCGCGCCCCCGACGAGCCCGGCGGCATCACCATCGGCAACTGGCTCACCGACGAGTCCACCCGCCGCGTCAGCCGCAACCACGTCCGCCTGGAGCTCCGCGACGGCATGGTCCTCGTCACCGACGTCAGCACCAACGGCGCCGGCCTGCTCGCCCGCACCGGCTCCTCGGTCCCGCCCCGCGAGGTCGACCTCCACCGCGGCGAGCCCAAGGCGATGGGGGAGTGGGACGAGGTCGAGCTGTACCCGGAGGTCACCGTCGGCCGCGCGGACCGCCCGCCGGCCTCCGTCGCCAAGGGCGGCGCCCCCAACTCGGTCATGGCCGACGCCCCCACCATCGCCCTCCGCCTGCCCAAGCAGTAGCCACCCGGAACTGCCGCAAGCACCCGGACGACAGCTGCCAGAAGTCCTGGCCGCAGACATCCGGACGGCCGCTGCCCGAAGTCCTGACGCGACCCCGGACGGCCGCTGCCCGGATAAGTCCAGGCGCAAGCGCCCGGACTTATCCGACATTTCGGATTTGTCGGGTGGAGTGGGGGCTGCGCGGGCGGGAGATGTGGTCGACGACGCCGAGGGTGTGGGGCGCCGCGCGGGCAAGAGATTGGTCAACAATGCCGAGGTGCCGGGAGCCGCGCGGGCGGGAGACGTGGTCGACGACGCCGAGGCGCACGGGCGTGGCGCTCGGGGGAGCCGCGCGGGCGGCAGATGCGGGCGTGGGCGGGGGAGACGGGCGCCGTTCGGGAGATGTGAGCGGGCGGTGTGAAGCGGGCGCGGCGCCGGGGTTGGGAGCGGATCGGGTCGACTAGAGCATGCCGCGGTGGGCAGGTGCGTCGGCATGGACAACGACCACGCGCAGGGCCCGGCCGACGCACCGCTCACCCTGCTCGAGTACGGGGACTACCAGTGCCCGTCCACGGGCCGGGCGTTCGGCGTCGTGGAGCGCCTCCAGCTGCACTTCGCCGAGCGGTTGCGCTTCGTGTTCCGGCACTTCCCGATGGTCGACCAGCACCCGCGGGCGATGCCGGCGGCGCTGCTCGCGGAGGCGGCCGCCGACGCCGGGTCGTTCTGGGGCATGCACGCGCTGCTCCTGTCGCACCAGAACAGCCTCGAGGACCCCGATCTGTCCCGGTACGCGGAGCAGTTCGGCCTCCCCGGCACCGGCGGCACCCGCGTGCACTACGAACGCGTCGACGCCGACCTGGCCGCCGGGCGCGCCGCGGGGGTGACCCGGACGCCGGCGTTCTTCGTCAACGGCGTCCCGCACGAGGGCGGGTTCGACTTCGGTTCGCTGGTCACGGCGATCGAGCAGGCGGCCGTACAGGCGACCGAAAAGGCCGTCGAGAAGGGGTAAACGGGTGAGATCCGGGTGAACAGCGTCGATTGCCGGAAGAGTTACGGGTTGTCCTCCCTAGGATCTTTGAGAATAAACACAGCCAATTTTGAGCTGAACCAAGGTTGCCGCTAAGACCGTCAGGGCAACCTGTAGGGGATGCGGAACCGGTACGTAGACCTCCTGCGAGCCGTCGCGATCGTCCGGGTGGTGACCTATCACACACTCGGCTTCGCGTGGCTGACCGTCGCGTTCCCGGCCATGGGCCTGATGTTCGCGCTCGGCGGCTCCCTCATGGCCGCCTCCCTCGACCGATCCGAAGGCTTCGGGCTGAAGGCGATCGGGCGCCGCATGCGCCGCATCGTCGTGCCGTTCTGGGTGCTCGGCGCGTTCGCAGTCGTCCTCATGTCGTTCATGGGCGGGCTCGAACACACGTGGCGCCTGGTGCTGTGGTTCGTGCCCCTCGACGATCCGCCCACGTCGGAGAAGGGCGGCGTCTGGTTCAGCCAGATCTGGTACGTCCGGTCCTACCTCTGGTTCATCATCGCGTCGCCGGTACTGCTGTGGCTGTACCGCAAGGCGCCCATCCCGGCGGTGCTCGTGCCGTTCGGCGTCCTGGTCGCGCTGTGGGAGACCGGGCACGGCAGCGGCGGCATGGTCCGCGACTTCTTCATGTACGCGCCGATGTGGATGCTCGGGTTCGCCCACCACGACGGCACCCTCCAGCGGATCTCGAAGAAGATCCTCTGGCCGGCGTGCCTGGTCATGGGCGGCATCGGCCTGTTCATGCTCTACACCAACCCCGGCCCGCGCGGGTACGACATGAACGACCTCCCGGTCGCCGACGTGCTGTGGTCGACCGCGTTCCTGCTGGTGATGCTGAACGCCGCACCGGCCGCGCTGAGCCTGGGCGCCGCCGAGCCGGCCGTCGAGGCGATCAACCGGCGGGCGCTGACCATCTACCTGTGGCACGAGGCGGTCATCACCGCCGTCCGGCTCGCGGCGGTCGCGGCCGGCGTGTCGCTGCTCGGCCCGTACGGCGGGCTGCTCCAGATCGTGCTCGTGTTCGCCCTGGTCACGCTCGTGGTCCTGGGGCTCGGCTGGGTCGAGGACCTCGCCGCCAGGCGCAAACCGAAGCTCATCCCACTGCCCAGCCGGGCCCCGGCCGGCCGGCTGGAGGACCAGCGGCAACCGGTGCCGGCGTAGGCCACCCGCCGGGTGGCGAACCGGACGAACCAGAAATTGCAAGGCGACACGCCGACACTGGTCTTTGCTGGAACTTGCTGGAACCAGCTACCGTGCCGTTCGTGTCCGAACCGATCACCATCGAGATGCTCGAGCGGCGGATCGACCGGTTGCGTGGCGAGCTGCGAAGGGCCGCCACCACCGGTGACCGGATGCAGGCCCGTGCCCTGCGGGCCGAGCTGCGCCAGGCGGAGCACGCCTGGGACGACGCCCTCGCCGACCTGGAGGACCAGGCCAGGCCGGCGCCGCAGCCGGTACACAAGCCGATGCTGTCGATCCGGGAACAGGTGCATCACGCGCTGACCCTGCTCACGGTGCCGGCGGCGCCGAAGCTCATCATCGCCGTCCACGACGCCTTCTTCCCGGGCGAACTCGTCGCGGCGCGCCTCACCAGCCTGCGGCGCGACGAGGAACGCTCGTTCCGCGTCCAGCCGTTCGGCCGGCCGTACTACCTCTGCCCGGCGCTGACCGCGGACCTGCTGTCACCGGCGCGCGGGCTCCTCGCGCTGTCCACCTGGCCCCTCGAGACCCGGGTGGTCGGGCCGCTCAGCGCCCGCGTCGACTTCCTCATCGGCGCGATCAAGGTCGCCCAGCGGGTGGCGCAGCTGCCCGAGGACGCCCACGACGCCCGCCGGCTGCTGTGGCGGTTCGCCGCGAGCATCCCCGGCGCGGGTGGCGCCGGGATCACCCCTGAGTCAGTCGCCGAACTGGCCCAGGCCGAGCTGGACGTGCACCTGGACGCCGACACCGCGGACCGCGCCGCGGCGGCAATCAGGGCACAGGAACGCCTGGACGGATCCGAGGCGCTGTTCGGCGCCCGGTTGCAGCGTCTCCGTCGTACCGCGAGCAAGGCATGAAACCGCGAACTGCTTCCCCGAAAGAAGACCGCTCATGGACCCACTGGTCGACCGGTTGGACCGCATCCGTGGCACGGTGGCGCCGCGCAACCACAACGCGCGGACCATCGCGGCGCTCACCAGCAACCCGGGGTGCGGCCGCCGTGGACTGATGGACGCCGCCGGGGTCAACAAGGGCGCCGTCGCCGGGCAGCTCGGCTTCCCCGCCGGCTTCGGCCAGTCCAGGTTCGCGATCGCCCGCGGCAACGCGTTCGAGGCGCAGGTGAAGGCCGACGGCGCCGCCGAGCTGCTGCAGCTGCTCCGCGAGCGGCTCGGCCTGGCGATCCCCGAGGTCGCCTACGACGACCTGTCCAACGTCGGCGGCAACGCCAGCCGCGAGGTGCGGTACGCGCGGACGAAGGCGCTGCTCGCGCGGGCCGCCGCCGACCGCGACGACGCCGGGACGCTGTTCGACCACCCGATGCTGCGGCTGGAGATCGCCGGCTACTACGCGTACCTCGAACCGGACCTCATCGCGTTCCGGGCCGGCGGGAAGTTCCACGTGGTCGAGATCAAGTCGTTCGCGGTCATCGACGGCCAGGCCGACCCGGGGAAGACCGCCGCCGCGGCGACCCAGTCCGCGGTGTACGTGATGGCCATGCGCGAGCTGCTCGCCGAGCTCGGCCACCCGGAGGACACGGTGTCGCACAACGTCGTCCTCGTCTGCCCGGAGAACTTCGCGAACCGGCCGACCGCCACCCTCGTCGACGTGCGCAAGCAGCTGACCGTGCTGCGGCGGCAGCTGTCCCGGCTGACCCGCCTGGATGCGATCCTCGACGCGCTGCCGGCCGGGCTCACCTTCGACCTCGCCTACGACAGCGAGCAGCAGGCCACCCGCCCCGCCGACGAGCTGCGCAAGGCCGTCAGCACGATCGACGCCCGGTACAGCCCGGACTGCCTCGGCACGTGCGAGATGGCGTTCTTCTGCCGCGACGAGTCGGCCGGGTCGACGTCCGCGCTGGGCCGCTCGGTCCGCGACGACCTCGGCGGGGTGGAGAGCATCGGCACGGTCCTCGGCCTGGCCCGCGGGACGCTGACGCCGGGCGCCGGCCAGGAGGAGATCGCCGGCCTGCTGCGCTTCGCGCACAAGCTGCGCACCGAGTGCCTCGACGGCATCGGCTGACCCCCGTGAGCAACCTTCCCGAGCCGCGCGTGCTGTGTGAGCCGGCGACGTGAGCATCCTTACGGCCCTCGCCAGGGCGGAGGCGGTCGAGTCCGGCAAGGCGCAGCCACTGACCACGGTCCGGCACACGCACATCGCCGCGAACCCCCTCGTCCTCGTGCCGCTCAGCCTCGCCGGCGAGGCGGCTGCGCCCCTCGCCGCGATCGTCGGCACCGACCCGGCCGAGCCGCGGGTGCTCGTCGTCGCCAACCCCCGCGACCGCACACAGCGCTTCGACTTCGTCGCCGAGCTCGCCCGCGTCGTGCTGTCCTACGTGGACGGCTGCGCGCGCAGCGTCGACTCGGCCGCGTCCGGCACGAAGCTGCGGTACGCCGAGGCCCCGCAGGTCATCGTCCCCAACCGGGGCGGGATCGAGTTCGTGCGCCTGCTGGGCCGCTCGACCCGGTTCCGCCGGCCGTTCGGGCCGTACCCCGTGCACCGGACCGTGCCGATCCTCGGGCAGTGGCTGACGTTCCTGCGGGAACGCGCCGACCACCCCGGCTCGTCGATGCTCCTGGCCATGACCGAGGTCCTCGGCAACCACTGGGCGACCGGGCAGAGCGGCCTGGAGGACGCCAACCTCGCCGCCCTGCTCGGCTGGATCGACCCGCCCGGCGGCCTGGACGGCGCCGCCGCCGCCGCGCTCGCCGAGGACCCGCTGCGCTCACCGCCGGCCGGGCCGAGCACCGACCCGACGTTCGACAACGAGATCCTCGCGCCGGCGCTCGCCGCCGTCGCCCGGTCCGACGGCGACGACTTCGCCCGGGAGCGGGCCCTCGCGGCGCTGACCGCGGCCGTCGCCGACCAGATGCAGCCCACGTGGGACCTCACCTGGCAGGCCGTCCGGCTCCTGCGGGCCCGGCCCGCCGGCGCGTCCGTCGAGACCCGCTGGGCCATGGACCGTGACGTCTTCACCATGTACCACATGGGCCTCGCCGAAGGGACCGCGCTGCCGCAGCCCCGGCGGGACAGCGCGGTCGCCGCCGCCGGCCGCCTCGACCGGCTCGAACGCGAGCAGGCCCGGTTCGACGCGCAGCGGGCCCTCGACGACCCGCTCGTCATGGCCGAGTTCCGGCTGTCCGGGGAGGCCTTCACCGGTACCGTCGTCGCCGCGTCACCGAACCGGGTCGACACGTCGGGCAAGAAGGCGGCGCTGCGCCCGCACATCACCGTCCAGACGGACGACCCGGTGCGGCTCGAGCCGGGCGCGCTGCTGGTCTCCCCGGCGCGCCTCGCCCAGCAGGCGATGGTCGTGGAGGTGTCCAGCGTGGACGTCACCCTGGAGCTGTCGAAGGGCATGGGCCGCTCCACGAAGCAGCCGGCGCCGGGGTCGGTGCCGGCAGTGGGGGAGCGCGTCACGTACGGGCCGGTCACCGACGCGTACCAGCCGCCGGGCCGCTTCCCGAGCCGCGACGACACCCCGTGGACGCACGGCGGCCCGCCACCGGCGGTCGAGTACGGCCCCAGCGAGAACGACGCCGTGGAGGACTGGTCATGAGGTTTCTGCCCGACGTTGTGGAGGGTCGGTCGTGACCGGCGTCATCGAGGACATCCTGCGTGACTTCGGTTCGGCCGCCGGGCGTGGCGTCGTGGTCGACTCCCCGCCCGGTGCCGGGAAGTCGACGCTGGTGGTGCGCGCCGCTCGTACATTGGCGGAATCCGGCGAACGGCTGATGGTGGTCGCCCAGACCAACGAGCAGGTCGACGACCTCATCGACCGGCTCGCCACCGCCGCGCCGACCCTCGCCATCGGCCGGCTGTCCGCGTCGACCTACGTCCCCGCCCAGCGCGTCATCAGGCACGGCACCGTCACCGTCAGCGGCGCCGTCAGCGACATGAACGCCAGCGCCGTCACGATCGGCACCGCCGCGAAGTGGGCCACCGTCACCGACGGCAGCTGGGAGCGGGCGATCGTCGACGAGGCGTACCAGATGCGCTCCGACATGCTGTTACGCGTCGCCGGCCGCTTCTCCCGCGCGCTCTTCGTCGGCGACCCCGGCCAGCTGGACCCCTTCTCCGTCGTCGCCGTGGAACGCTGGGCGGGCCTGTCCTGGGACCCGATGCAGAGCGCGGTCGCGGTCCTGCTGCGGCACAACCCCGAACTGCCCGTCCACCGCCTGCCCGTGTCGTGGCGCCTCCCGCCGTCGGCCGCGTCGGTGGTGTCCTCGGCGTTCTACCCGTTCACGCCGTTCGAGGCCGGCACGAAACCGCTGGACCGCCGCCTGGAGTTCGCGGCCCGTGCCCTCGGGGGCGATCACGGTCTCGATGCGACCCTGGAGACCGCCCGCCGGACCGGCTGGGCGCTGCACGAACTCCCGGCCCGGCACACGGTGCGCACCGACCGGGAGGCGGTCGCCGCGATCGCCGCCCTGGCGAACCGGCTGCTGCAGCGCGGCCCCGTCGCCTACTCCGAGCACGCCCCGGACGGCCGGCCCGTCACCGTCGACCGGATCGCCGTCGGCGCCGCCCACCGCGACCAGGTCGCCGCGATCCGCCAGGCCCTGGCCGGCACCGCCGCCACCGACGTCACGGTCGACACCGCGAACCGCCTCCAGGGCCGCGAGTACGACGTCACCGTCATCCTGCACCCCCTCTCCGGCCGCCGCGACGCGAGCGCCTTCCACCTGGAGGCCGGCCGCCTGTGCGTGCTCGCCTCCCGCCACCGCCACGCCTGCGTCGTCGTCGCCCGGGCCGGCATCGCCGAGCTCCTCGACACCCACCCGTCCGCCGAACCCGTCCACCTGAACGTCCCGGTCCGCTTCCCCGACGGCTGGGAGGCCAACCAGGCCATGCTCGCCCACCTGCAGGACAGCCACTGACGACGGCTTGCGGTCCGTGAACCGGCGGTTGCCGGATTCTCTTTCGCGACGGATTCCGTGCGGGTCCCCGCCACTCGAGCATCCGCTGCGCGTCCCCGGTCCGGAGCACCACCCTTTTCACAGACATTGATCAATGCCCCGAATTGCCCCTTCTTCGGGATGGACGTTGCGCGATCCACCCCCAAAACAAAGATCGAACTGTAGGTGGATCGCGCACTGTCTATCGCGCAAAGGGGGCAAAGTAGGGCATTGACCAACATCTGTGCGCCGACGTGCGGCATCTGCGCGAGGCGACCCGCCTGCCCCAGGTCCGTGCTGCGATCGCCGCCCGACACGCCGGCGACGACCGCGCGGACGCCGCCCGTCGACCTGACCACGAACCTGTTACTGCGTCCGCGAGATGTGGTGTCACCGGGGTTCGGAGTCCGATCGGGTCGGCGTGGTGGCGGAAACGGGGGCACGGCCGGTGGTGCTGGACCGCTTCTGCACCGTAGCACGGGTGATCTAATTGATCTGGGCGATGTTGCTCGCCGTGAGATGGCGGTGACGGAATGGGTCGGGGTTAGTTGTAGACGGTGGTGAGCAGGCGTTTTGCTTCGTACATGGCGGTGTCGGCGCGGTGCAGGACGTGCTGGGGTTCCTCGGCGAGGTGGAAGCGGGTGCCGCCGACGCTGGCGCGGGCGGTGACCGACGAGGAGCCGCGCACGGCGATCGGTTCGGTGAAGGCGGCCCGGATCCGCTCCGCCAGGTCCGGTACGCCGGAGGCGCCCAGCGTGCCGTGGGTGAGCACGACGAACTCGTCGCCGCCGAGGCGGGCGACCAGGTCGCCGGTGCGGACGCAGGCGCCCAGGCGGCCGGCTACGGCGGTGAGCAGCTCGTCGCCGGCGGCGTGGCCGAGGGTGTCGTTGACGGACTTGAAGCCGTCGAGGTCGATGAAGAGCACGGCGCCCTCGCCGGCGCTGAGGGCGGCGTCGAGCGCGGACATGAACGCGCGGCGGTTCGCCAGGCCGGTGAGGGCGTCGACGTGGGCCAGGCGCCAGGTCTCGTCGAGCAGCTCGCAGGTGCGCAGGACCGTGGCGGCCTGGTCGGCGACGCCGGTCATCCGGTTGGTGATCTCGCGGGCCCGGGCGGTGCCCTGTGGGGTGTCGTAGGCGGCGACGAGGATGCCGTACGGGTGGTCCGGCAGCGCGATGTCCACGATGATCATCATGTCGTGGCCGAAGGTGTCGAGCATCGCGCGGATGAACGGCTCGTCGCTGGTGCTGTCGTAGACGCGGGGCTGGCCGGTGCCGTCGCGGAAGCGGTCGAAGAGGGCGGTGTCCTGCGGGGACACGGTGAGGTTGTGTGCCTTGCGGAGCCGGCCGTCGCCGGCGCCCGCGTTGGCGACCATGCGGAGCTTGCCGCGCTGGTGCAGCAGTACCGTGGCGGAGTCGGCACCCATGACGGACCTGACGGCGTCGGCGGTGAACTCGGCGACCTCGGTCGAGGTCCGGGCCAGGGTGAGCTGGCGGGCGAGCGCCAGGAGGCTCTCCGCGGTCCGTTGCCGCTCGGCCGCCGTCTCCAGCGCCGACAGCGCGTCGAGGGCGACGGCCGCGAGGTTCGCGTAGGCGTCGAGCATGCGGCGCTCGGCGTCGAAGAAGTCCTCGCAGTACGCGACGAGGTAGCCGTAGTAGCGGTTGGGTGAGGCGATGTCGGCGACGATCGTGCCGGCGAAGCTGGTCGGCGGCGCGTCGGTGAGCACGGCGATCTCGGCGTCGGTGAGCCCGTAGCCGTGCACCTGCCGCGGCTGGTCCGGCGCGGGGGAGGCGACCAGCAGGAACGCCTGGGCGTTCACCGCGTAGCCGGCCCGGTCGGCGACGAGCGCGAGGGCCCGCTCCGGCTGCTCTGCGGCGACCAGCTCGGCGACCGTGCGCTGCAGCAGCTCCATCCTGCCGGCGAGGATGTCGTCGGCGGCGTCGTCGCGGTGGCGGCCCCGCCACAGCCAGGAGAACAGTCGGCGCTGCCGCCAGCGGACGGTGTAGACGCATGCCTCGGCGCCGCGGACCTGGCACACGTCGTGGGTGACGGTGGCGGCGGGCAGGCCGAAGAGCGCCGGCAGCTGGGTGAGCAGCCCGCGGGTGTAGTCGCAGTCGTAGCGGCTGGGCTGGTAGCCGTTGCGCAGCCGGTACTGGACGCTGGCCGTGCCGTGCCCGGTGGACAGCGTGGACATGTCGGCGGCGGCGTTGAACTTGGCGCTGGTGGTCGCGATGAGCCGGATGAGCTGGGTGGGGCCGCCGAGCAGCAGCAGGCCGAGCCGCAGCGGGGTGTTGACGGAGTACGACAGGATGCTCTGCCCCACGCGCAGCCCGACGGACTCGTCGCCGAGGGCCTGCGCGGCCGCCGCGAAGACGTTGATCTTCGTCTCGTAGGACCACCAGCGGCGGGCGTCGTCGTACGCCTCGGGCGGCTCGTGTTCGCCGGCGAGGTTGAGCACGTGCGTGACCGCGGTGTCGCCGCCCCTGGCGCGCACGTACCGCATGATGGTGCGCAGGGTGACACCGGCCGTCTCGCGGATCTGTTCCATGGCGCCTCCGGTGCTCGACATCGGCGCGGTGCGGGTGCGGCTGAGGCGTTCCCCGCGAGGACTGGGTAAGACTGCTCACATGGATGGCGAGCGGCCGGCGAACGAGCGTAATGAACGGCCGACGAACGTGGGTGACGAGCGGCCGGCGAACGAGCGCAACGAGCGGCCGGCGAACGTGCATGGTGGGCGGGTGGAGGACGTGGACGGCGGGCGGGACGAGCCGCTGATCGTGGTCGACGGCGCCAACGTCGTCGGATCCGTGCCCGACGGCTGGTGGCGGGACCGGCGTGGAGCGGCCACCCGGCTCCGGGACGCCCTGGCCGCGCGGGACGCCGCCGCGCTGCCCCCGCCGCTGCTCGGCGCGGTGACCCTGGTGGTGGAGGGCGCCGCCCGCGGCGTGCCGCCGGTCGCGGGCGTGCACGTGGAAGACGCGCCGCGATCCGGGGACGACCACATCGTCGCGCTCGTCGCCGACAATGTCGGTCACCGGCCGGTCGTGGTGGTCACCGCCGACCGGGAGCTCCGCGAACGGGTGCGCGAGCTCGGTGCGAGTATTGTCAGCCCTGGCGAGTTGCGCGCCTCGATCCCATATGGTGGACGACGAGATTCTATCTAGTGGATAGGATTTGTCGTCAACATGTGCGCACTTCGGCATGGTTCCGGTGATCGGCGACAACCGGGCGGTCTCAACATGCGGGAAGGGATTGACCCATCGCCGTACGGTGACCAGGCTGGACTCGTAGACGTGTCGTGAATGGCCGGTGAATGTCGGCCGAAAACATCAGACGAATTGTCATCGATCAATTCTGTGCGGCAGGTTACAGCTCTGTCGCTATGGGTGACGATGCTGGTAAGGTCGGTCCCATGTGCCTTGAGGTACACGTTGACCCGGCGTGGGTCTCGCGACGTGCACACCATTTCGACGGCCTTTGTCGAGTGACGGTTCGTTGATTCGGCGTCATTGCAAAGGCTTTTCGAGAGGAATTGAAAATGGCCATTTCGGTCGTCGGCGCGCCAGAGGTGGCGCCCTCGGTGGTCACCATCACCGTGCACATCACCCTCAACGGCGGTGACGAGCTCCCACCGGAGGCGTCCCGCCTGATCAGCGACCTCGAGGCGCTCGCCGCCAGCCAGGCCAAGCAGCAGATCCAGCGCACCCAGCAGCCCCAGCCCCCGTTGCAGCGCGCCGCCGCGCCGGCGCACACCCTGCAGCACGGGCCGTCCCAGCACACCGGCCGCAACCTGCGGCTGGTCGAGACCCCCGACACCGTCATCGGCGGCGTCGACGCCGCGAAGGTCAAGCGGATCGGCGCGGCCGCACCCGACGCCCCGTCGCTCTTCCTGTGCACCGGGTCCCGGCTCGTCCTGCGCGACGGCGCGCCCGTGCCACTGACCCGCCGCGAATACGACCTGTTCCTGTTCCTGTGCGAGCACCCGCGTCGCGTGTTCAGCCGGGCACAGCTGCTGCGCCAGGTCTGGGGCTACGACATGGTCGGCACCGAGCGCACCGTCGACGTCCACGTGCGGCGCCTGCGGGTCAAGCTCGGTGAGGCCGCACGGATCATCGCCACCGTGCGCGGCGTCGGCTATCGTCTCGACGATGACGCCGCCGTCCAGGTTGTCGTTCGCGAGGACTGACCACCGCGTCCCCGCCCCGCTGGTGAGCACCGCGGCGGGGACCCTGCTCCTGGTCGACCTGCTCCGGGTCTGGCTCCCGTCGATCATCACGATCTTCGGGCAGGCCGCCTCGACACCGGCCGAGCTCATGGGCGCGTTCGCGCTGCTGTGGTTCCTGGTCCCGTTCGCGGTGGTGCCCTTCGCCGCCCGGTGGGGCTCCGGGAGGCACGCGGCGAAGGTCGCGCTCGCCGGGGGCGCCGGGCTCGCCGCCGCCCGGTTCGCGCTGGTGTTCGTCCACGGTGGACAGGCACAGCTGTACGTCGCCTCGATCGGCCTGCTCGCCGGGCTGTCGTGGCTCGCGGCGACCGCCGTGCGGGGCGGACCGGCGGCCGTCGGTGTCCCGGCCGGGCTCGCCGCCGCCGCGCTGCAGCACGCGGCGTTGCGCACCGTCGACCTGACGTGGCAGTCACGGTGGTGGGCCGCGCCGCTCGTCGCCGCCGAGTGCCTGGTGTTCATCTGGTACCAGCGGCGCACGGCACCCGGTAGGACGTCCGCCGCCGCCTGGTTCCTCGTGGGGCCGGCGATGCTCCTCGCCGGCATGTTCGCGCTGTCACCGGCGATCGCGACCGTCGCCCTGTCCTACCGCTTCGACCCGGTCGCCACCACACCCCCGCCCGCCGTGCCGGAGCTGCTGCTCGGCCTGGCCGTGGTGGGTTTCCTCGCCGGGGCGACCGGCCCGCTCAGGGGACGCTTCGAGCGGGTCGCGGCCGCGCTGACGATCGTCGCGGCGGCGGTCATCTTCGGCCTGTCACGCGGCCCGGGCGGACTGTTCGTCGCCCTGCTGCTCGGCTGCGGCGCGCTCGGCTGGGCGTTCCGCGCCGCGGCCGCCGACACGCCCCCCGAGCCCGACGCCGGCCGGAACGCGCGGTCCGGGTACGCCGCCCTCGCCGGGATGCTCGTGTTCGCGGTCGCCGCCGTCGCCTACTACGCCGCCTACGACCTCGGCTACCCCAACCAGTGGGTGCCGGTCGCGGTCGCGCTCGCCCCCGCCTGGATCCTGCTGCGCTCCGGCACCGGCGCGCCCGCGACCGGCGTGCCGTGGCGGACGGGTCTCGCGGCCGTCGCGGTGTGCCTGCTCGTGCCGCTGCTCGGGGCCACCACGACCCCGCCGGTCGAGCGGTCTGACGCGACCGGCGCGGCCGGCGCGGATCGGGGGCTGCGGCTGGTGGCGTACAACATCCGCATGGGCTTCGGGCTCGACGGCACCTTCCGGCCGGCGGCGGCGGCCCGCGCGATCGCCGCGTCGGACCCTGACGTCGTGGTCCTGTCCGAGGTGGACCGGGCGTGGGTGCTCAACGGCGGCCACGACGACCTGCGGACCCTCGCGACGCGGCTGGGGATGCGGTACTGGTTCGCCCCGGCCGCCGACGCCGTCTGGGGCGACGCGGTGCTGACGAACCTGCCGGTCGCCGCGGCCGAGACGGTGCGGCTGTCGGCGGTCGGCGCGCCGACGGGCGCCCAGGCCCTCGGCGTCGTCGTGCGGTTCGGCGGCCAGGAGATCGCGGTCGTGTCGACGCACATCCAGCCGCCGCCGGACGCCGAACCCCTCGTCCAGGTCGGCGAGATCGCCGCGTTCGCGACCCGGTTCGGCGGCGACCGGCCGACGTTCATCGCCGGTGACCTCAACATCGAGCCCGGTGACGCGGCGATGCGCGCGTTCGCCGACGCAGGCTACGCGGACGGGTTCGCGGCGTTCCGGCCGGTGCGCACGTTCCCCGCCGACAAGCCCGTGAAGCAGATCGACCACGTCCTGGTCAGGGGCCTGACCTGCGCCGAGGTCAGCGTCGGCACGGCAGTGACGTCCGACCATGCGCCGATCGTCACGACATTGCGGTGATTGAGCACCGCGATGGATGGGCAACCTGCTCTCAGAGAGAGAAAGGGGCAGCGATGAGCGTCACACATGCGAACGGGAGCAAGATCGGTGGCCCCGCCATCGATACTCGCGACGACCTTGGCAACACGGTCGACACGATGTCCGCCAAGACCAAGCAGCGCGCGGCCGAGCTGGCCGAGCAGGGCAAGGACGTGGCACGCCGTCGGCCCGTTCCGCTGGTGACCGCCGCCGCGGCCGGGGTCGCCACCGTGGTCGTCGCGGTGGTCACGGTCATGCGGAGCCGCCGGAAGCAGACCCCGCGTCAGCGGGCCATGAAGGCTGCGACCAACGCGTGGCGGAGCACCAGCAAGAGCGTGCGGAAACGGGTCAAGCGGTAACCTCCTCTCCCACAGTCGCGCCCCGCACCGTCCGGTGCGGGGCGCGACGTCATCGTGCCGGCACGACGTTCATGCTGCCGGCATCCGGTACGCGGCGAGCTGGGTCGCCTGCGCGACGACCCGGTCCCGCGCGTCCCAGATCTCGCAGACCTGGTCGACGAGGCTCTCGGTGAGCAGCCGGGCCCGCTGGCGGACCCGCAGCGGACCGGGGGAGGGGACCGCCCGCACGTACACGGTGAGCTCCAGCGTCGGGGTCCAGCCGTGGCTGCCGAGGGTGAACGTCGCCGGCGGGAACGCGTCCGCGGCGAACAGCAGCGACACCGGGTCCCACGCCGCGTCGTCCGGCAGCCGCAGCCAGCCGCGCAGCTCGCCGGGCGGGTCACCGACCGCCTGCCAGTCGATGCGCTGCTCGAACTGGTCCAGCATGTCGATGCGCAGCCCCGTGCCCGGCGCCTCCGACGGCGTCGGGAACAGGCCCTGCTCGGCGGCGACCGGTGGCGGCTGCGCGTCGACCCAGCGCGGCTCGCCGGCGGCCGCCAGGGTGCCGAGGGTGAACAGCGCCTCGACGCACGCGCGGTCCTTCTGCCACAGCCGCGACCGGACCTGGCTCGCGGTGCGGCCGGTGCGCAGCACCTCGACGGTGACGGTGGCCGGGCCGGGGTCCGGCGGCGACAGGTAGACCGCGCTCGCCGACAGCGGGTCGGGGTGCGTGCCGGCGGCCTCGACCGCGGCGCGGGCGAGGATCGCCAGGAGGTAGCCGCCGTTGGGCTTGCCGCCGACGGTCCACAGTGGATCGAGCTCGGCGTCGAAGCCGTCGCCGGCGGGCCGGACCTGCGTCGCCTCGGTGAACGCTGCCACGCCTGCCTCCTTCTGGTTGGATGACGGCATGGCGCGAACGCGGCTCTACCGCAACGGTGACCTGGTGGCCGAGGATTTCCCGCTCGACGATATCTCGGAGCACCTCGCCGCCGAGGACACGGTGGTATGGCTGGATCTCGTGTCGCCGTCGCCGCAGGTGTACGAGCGGGTGCAGGAGGAGTTCGGCCTGCATCAGCTGGCGATCGAGGACGCGTCGTCGCCCCGGGAACGGCCGAAGCTGAGCCACTACCACGGGCACCTGTTCCTCAGCGCGTACCAGGCGACCTTCGAGGGCGACGGCGGCGAGCTGACCGTGTGCCCGGTGTCGGCGTTCATCACCGGCCGGGCGTTGATCACCGTGCACGGCGACGGGTTCGACATGGACGCCGCGGTGCGCCGCTGGGACGCGACGTCCGAGCTGGCCCGGCACGGCGTGGCGTACCTCCTGCACGGGCTGCTCGACGTCGTCGTCGACGGGCACTTCGACGCGGTGCAGGCGCTCGACGACGCCCTGGAGGCTCTCGAGGACACGCTCTTCGAGGAGACCCCGCAGGCGGTCCGGCAGGTGCAGCAGCGCAGCTTCCGGCTCCGGCGCAGCCTCAGCCACCTGCGCAAGGTCGTGCTGCCGATGCGCGAGGTGGTCAACGGCCTGACCCGCGCCAAGCTGGTCGACGAGGAGATCGCCCCCTACTACCAGGACCTGTACGACCATGTGCTGAGGGTCACGGAGTGGACGGAGGGGCTGCGCGACTTCGTCGCGACCATCCTGGAGTCGAACCTCGCGGTCCAGGGCAACCGGATGAACAACATCATGAAGAAGGTCACCAGCTGGGCGGCCATCATCGCGGTACCCACGGCTGTTACGGGTTACTACGGGCAGAATCTGCCTTTTCCGGGATACGAGCACCACGCCGGGTTCGTGACCTCCGCCGTGCTGATCGTGGTGCTGTCCGTGGGGCTGTACGTCACCTTCAAACGCAAGGACTGGTTATGAGCGACAACTTCGATGTTGTAGTCCTCGGCGCGGGCCCCGGTGGCTACACCGCCGCCGTGCGCGCCGCGCAGCTCGGCCTGCGCACCGCGATCGTCGAGGACAAGTACTGGGGCGGCGTCTGCCTCAACGTCGGCTGCATCCCCAGCAAGGCGCTGCTGCGCAACGCGGAGCTGGCGCACATCTTCACCGCCGAGGCCAAGACGTTCGGCATCCAGGGCTCGGTGACCTTCGACTACGGCGCGGCGTTCCAGCGCAGCCGCAAGGTCGCCGACGGCCGGGTCAAGGGCGTGCACTACCTCATGAAGAAGAACGAGATCCGCCAGTATCACGGCCGCGGCGTCTTCCTCGACGACCACACCCTGCAGGTCGGCGACGACACGGTGACGTTCGCCAACGCGATCATCGCCACCGGTGCGACCACCCGGCTGCTGCCCGGCACGTCGCTGTCCGACAAGGTCGTCACGTACGAGGAGCAGATCCTCTCCGAGGAGCTGCCGTCGTCGATCATCATCGCCGGGGCCGGCGCGATCGGGGTCGAGTTCGCCTACGTGCTGCACAACTACGGGGTCAAGGTCACCATCGTCGAGTTCCTCGACCGGCTCGTCCCGCTGGAGGACGTCGAGGTGTCCGCCGAGCTGGCGAAGCGGTACAAGCGCCTCGGCATCCAGGTGCTGACCTCGACGCGGGTCTCCGCCGTCGCCGAGACCGCCGACGGCGTGAGCGTCGAGGTCATCGGCAAGGACGGCGCCGCGCAGGTGCTCGAGGCGGACAAGCTGCTGCAGGCGATCGGCTTCCAGCCCCGCGTCGAGGGGTACGGGCTGGAGAAGACCGGCGTGGCGCTCACCGAGCGCGGGGCGATCGCCGTCGACGGGCGGCTGCGCACCAACGTGCCGCACATCTACGCCATCGGCGACGTCACCGCGAAGCTGATGCTCGCGCACGCCGCCGAGTCGATGGGCATCATCGCCGCGGAGACGATCGCCGGCGCGGAGACGATGGAGCTCGACTACGTCATGATCCCCCGCGCGACGTACTGTCAGCCGCAGATCGCCAGCTTCGGCTGGACCGAGGCGCAGGCCCGCGAGAAGGGCTTCGACGTGAAGGTCGTCAAGTTCCCGTACACCGCCAACGGCAAGGCGCACGGCCTCGGCGACCCGACCGGCTTCGTGAAGATCATCAGCGATGGCAAGTACGGCGAGCTGCTCGGCGCGCACCTCATCGGGCCGGAGGTCACCGAGCTGCTGCCGGAGCTGACCCTGGCGCAGCAGTGGGACCTGACGGTGCACGAGGTCGCCCGCAACGTCCACGCCCACCCGACCCTCGGCGAGGCCGTCAAGGAAGCGATCCACGGCCTGGCCGGCCACATGATCAACATGTAGCTCGCGGGCTCCGGCACCGTGGGCTGCGTCTCAGTTCCCGCGGACCGGGCGCACGCGTTCCGTGCGCCGGTCCACGTGTTCCGTGCGCCCGGCCCACGTGTTCCGTGCGCTGGGTCCGCGTGTTCCGTGCGCTGGGTCCGCGTGTTCCGTGCTCCGGGTCCGTGCGTTCCGTACTCCGGGACCGGGCGGGATGGCGACACCCGTCCGGGCCGAGGGGTCGGTAGGCTTTTGCGTATGCGGCAGGAGTGGCACCACTTCACATACCCCGGTCCCGAGATCTCCCGAGTGGCCGTCGCGGGCAACTCCGAGGACGACGAGTTCGGTCTCGACCACTGGCGCGCCCTGCCCCGTGCGCAGACCCCGCCGTGGCCCGACCAGGCGGCGGTCGACGAGGTCGGCCAGCTGCTGGCGTCGGTGCCGCCGATCGTCGCGCCCTACGAGGTCGACCAGCTCCGCGAGCGGCTCGCCCTCGTCGCCGACGGCAAGGCGTTCATGCTGCAGGGCGGCGACTGTGCCGAGACGTTCGCCGACAACACCGAGGCGCACGTCCTGGGCAACGCCCGCACCCTGCTGCAGATGGCGGTCGTGCTCACCTACGGCGCGTCCCTGCCCGTGATCAAGCTCGGCCGGGTCGCCGGCCAGTTCACCAAGCCGCGCTCCGCGGCCCTCGATTCGCTGGGGCTTCCGGCGTACCGCGGCGACATGATCAACTCGTTGGACCAGGACCCTGAGGCCCGCGTCGCCGACCCGCAGCGGATGATCCGCGCCTACGCCAACTCGTCCAGCGCCATGAACATGCTCCGCGCGTACCTCGGCGGCGGCATGGGCGACCTGCACGCCGTCCACGACTGGAACAAGGGCTTCGTCGTCACCTCGCCCGCCGGCCAGCGCTACGAGGCGATCGCCCGCGAGATCGACCGCGCGCTGCGGTTCATGCAGGCCTGCGGCGTCAACGACGACGAGGCGCTGCGCACCGTCACCCTGTACTGCTCGCACGAGGCCCTCGCCCTGGAATACGAGCGGCCGCTCGCCCGGATCGCCGGCGGCCGGCCGTACGGGCTGTCCGGGCACTTCCTGTGGATCGGCGAGCGCACCCGCCAGATCGACGGCGCCCACGTCGACTTCATGTCGCGCATCGCCAACCCGATCGGCGTCAAGCTCGGCCCCACCACCGCCCCCGAGCAGGCCCTCGAGCTGTTCGAGAAGCTCAACCCCGACAACATCCCGGGCCGGCTCACGTTCGTCGCCCGCATGGGCAGCAACAAGGTCCGCGACGCGCTCCCGCCGATCGTGGAGAAGGTCACCGCGGCCGGCTGCCGCGTCGTCTGGCAGTGCGACCCCATGCACGGCAACACCCACGAGTCGTCCAACGGGTACAAGACCCGGCACTTCGACCGCATCGTCGACGAGGTCCTCGGCTACTTCGAGGTCCACCGCGAGCTGGAGACCCACCCGGGCGGCCTGCACGTCGAGCTGACCGGCGAGGACGTCACCGAGTGCCTCGGCGGCGCCCAGGCGATCGTCGACGAGGACCTCCCCGGCCGGTACGAGACCGCCTGCGACCCGCGCCTCAACACGCAGCAGTCCCTGGAGCTGGCGTTCCTCGTCGCGGAGATGCTGCGTGGCTGATGTGTTAGCGGATCTTCGTTCGGACACCGTCACCCGGCCGACGCCGGCCATGCGTCTTGCGATGGCCGAGGCGCCGGTCGGGGACGACGTGTTCGACGAGGACCCGACGCTGCACGAGCTGCAGTCCTACGCCGCGTCCCTCTTCGGCCACGAGGCGGCCCTCTTCACGCCGTCCGGCTGCATGGCCAACCAGATCGCCCTGCAGCTCGTCGTCCCGCGCGCCGGCGAGCTGCTCTGCGACGCCGACGCGCACGTCGTCACCTACGAGATGGGCGCCGCCGCCGCGTACGGCGGCATCTCCACCCGCACATGGCCCTTCGCCGGCGGTGCTCTCGATGTGGCCACGGTCGCCGGAATGATCCGCCCGGCCGGCGGCTACACCGTCGCCACCAGCGCGATCGCCGTCGAGCAGACCCACAACCGCGGCGGCGGCACCATCATCCCGCTGGAGACCCTGCAGGCGCTGCGCACCGTCTGCGACGACGCGGGCCTGCTGCTGCACTGCGACGGCGCCCGCATCTGGCACGCGCACGTCGCCACCGGCGTCCCCCTGGCGACGTACGGGCAGCTCTTCGACACCCTCTCCGTCTGCCTCTCCAAGGGCCTCGGCGCGCCCGTCGGCTCGCTGGTGATCGGCTCCGCCGCCCGCATCGCCGAGGCCCGCCTGATCCGCAAGCGCCTCGGCGGCGGCATGCGGCAGGCCGGCATCCTCGCCGCCGGCGGTCTGTACGCCCTCCGCCACCACATCGACCGCCTCGCCGACGACCACGCCAAGGCGCGGCACCTGGCGGCGGCGCTCGCCCCGACCGGCGCCGCCGACCCCGCCCGCGTCGAGACCAACCTGGTCATGCTGGACCTGCGCGCGGCGCCGCTGGACGCGGCGCAGCTGACGGCGGCGGCCGCCGAGCAGGGCGTGCTGGTGTCACCGTTCGGCCCGCGGACGGTCCGCCTCACCACCCACCTCGACCTCACCGACGACGCCGTCTCCACCGCCGCCGCGGTCCTGACGAAGCTCCTGACCTGACCTCTCCGCTCAGCCTTTCCCGCGCAGCCTTTGCCGGAGATTCCCAGCCGTCGGTCGTGCCCGCTGATCGCACTCGTGCCGTCCGTGGGCCTGCCGCCGAGGCGGGTTCCGTGCGCGCGGGCGCGCGTGGGAGGCGGGCTGGAGGCTTCCGGTCCTGCGGGCCGCAGCGGCGACTCGCACGGCGGGCACGGCGTCGGATGGCGGACCTGGTCGGCGGTGCGTGCCGGTCTATTGCACCCTACATCACGCCTACTAATTGACCTTCAAGCGCGGAGTTGCGCGGTCGCCCTCCGTAATTTTGCCTGCTGTGGCGGCAGGGTCAGAAGGCGGCGCGGAGCAGGGCGATGTCGGCGGCGTGGTCGGCGGACAGGTCGCCGCTGGGGGTCTCGACGATGAGGGGGACGCCGGCCGCGGCCGGGTGGCGGACCAGCTCCGCGAACGCCGCCGGGCCGATCGTGCCCTTGCCCAGTGACTCGTGGCGGTCGCGGGTGGAGCCGCAGGCGTCCTTGGAGTCGTTGGCGTGGATCAGGCGCAGCCGGCCCGGGCCGGCCGCCTTGACCAGGGTGTCGAGCGTGGCGGTCATGCCACCCGGGGAGGCCAGGTCGTGGCCCGCGGCCCAGGCGTGGCAGGTGTCGAAGCAGACGCCGAGCTGCGGGTGGTGGTCCACGGCGGTCAGGTACGCCTCCAGGTGCTCGACCCTGGACGCCAGCGACCGGCCACCTCCGGCGCTCGGCTCGACCAGCAGCGGCGGCCAGCCCTCCAGTGCGGCGCGGTCGAGGAGTGGCCGGAGCACCTTTCGTACGACATCCAAAGCCTTCTCCGCGTGGACGGCGTCGACGGCCGATCCGGCGTGGAACACCACGCCCCGCGCGCCGATCGCCTTGCCGCGGCGCAGGGCGTGCTCGAGGGTGGCGACGGAGCGCTCGACGGTCGCCTCCGTCGGGGAGCCGAGGTTGACCAGCAGCGCGGCGTGGATGTACGCGGACACTCCCCAGTCGCCGCAGCCGGCGAGGAACGCGGCGTCCTGGGCCGGGTCGCCCTCGGCGAGCGCCCAGCCGCGCGGGTTGGACACGTAGATCTGCACGGCGGTCGCGCCGGTCTGCTCGACGTAGCGCTGCGACGCCTTGGCCAGGCCACCGGCGACGAGCGCGTGCCCGCCGACCGGTGTCTCAGCCGTCCCCTGTACCGAGGCCGCCACTTAGAAGTACGCGAGCAGACGGATGCGTGTGCCCGGCGGCACCTGCGTGCCGGGCTGCGGGTCCATCTGCCGGACCGTGCCGAAGCCCTGCACGTCGACGTTGAGCCCCATCGACTCCAACTGCTGGCGGGCCTGGTCGAGCTGCTGGCCGCGGACCTCGGGCACCGTGACGAGCGCCGGACCCTTGGAGATCTGCAGGTCGATGACCATGCCGTCGGTGACGCTGTTGCCGTCGCCGATGCTCTGCGAGACGACCTCGTCCTTGGGCTTGTCGCTGTCGACCGGCTCGATCTTGCCGATGGCGATCTTCACCTTGGTGAGGGCCTGCTTGGCCTCCTCGACGTTCTTGCCGATGACGAGCGGCACCTTCACCGGGTTGGGGCCCTTGCTGACGAAGATCTTGATCGTCTGGCCGGGCTTGACCTCGGTGCCGATCTTCGGCTCGGTCTCGACCACGTAGCCGGCGGGGACCGCGTCGTCGTACTTCTCGGCGCGGGTCGCCTGCAGCCCGGTCGCCTGGATGTCGACGAGGGCGAGGTCGTACTCCTTGCCGGCGATGTCGGGCACCTTGTGGATCTCGGGGCCGAGCGACAGCGTGAGCGTGATCGTGCCGCCGTCCAGGATCCGTGCGTGCGCGCCCGGGTCCTGGGCGAGGACCTTGTCCTTGGCGATCTTCGCGTCGAACCTCGGCGGGCCGAACTTCACCTTGAACCCGGCGGCCCTGGCCTGCTGGCCGGCCATGTCGCTGGACATCGTCGTCAGGTCGGGCGCGTCCGTGTAACGGCCGACGCCGATCCAGTACCCGCCGATCGCCACCAGCAGGCCCAGCGTCAGCATCGAGGCGATCACCGCGAGACGGGTCCGCGGGTTGGCGTTGATCTGGGCGAGCAGCTCCGCCAGCCGGGCGGCGGGCCCGACCGGCTCGGGCTCGGCGGCGCGGCGCCGGCGGGTGGGCGGCTGCGCGGGGGAGGGGCTGGGCAGCTTCGCCCACGACGGCCGGGCCGGCTCCATCGCGCCGGTGCGGTACACGTTCTGCGTCTGCGGCACCGACTCGACCTGCGGCACGATCACCGTCGGCTGCGCGAGCGGGCGCGACCGGGTGGCGATCTCCATGCCGATGCTCTCGCGGACGGCCTGCACCTCGGCGAGCATCGCGCCCGCGTCGGTGGGGCGGGCGCCGGGGTCGCGGCGGGTCGCGCGGGTCACCAGGTCGTCGATGGCCGGCGGGAGTCCCGGCACGTACCGCGAGGGGAACGGCACGTCGCGGTCGACGTGCTGCCACGCGACCTCGACCGGGCGGTCCGCCTCGTAGGGCACCCGGCCGGTCAGCATCTCGAAGAGCACGATGCCGGCGGAGTACACGTCGGTGCGCGGGTCGGCGTGCCCGTCGGTGACGAGCTCCGGCGCGACGTAGGCGACCGTGGCCATGAGGTGCGAGCCGGTCTCGTCGGCGCTGGCCTCGACCGCGCGCGCCAGGCCGAAGTCGGCGACCTTGACGACGCCGTCGATGATGTTGTGCGAGTCGCCGGGGGCCTCCGCGACCAGCACGTTCTCCGGCTTGACGTCGCGGTGGACGAGACCGGCGCGGTGCGCGGCGGCGATCGCGGCGAGCATCTGCTCCATGATCGCGAGGGCCTCCTGCGGCTGCAGGCGGCGGCGCTCGGCGAGCACCTCGCGCAGCGTGTGGCCCCGCACGAACTCCATGACCAGATACGGCAGCCCGTGGTGGGTGCCCTGGTCGTACACCGCGACGACGTTGGGATGGGTGAGCCGCGCGATCGTCTTCGCCTCGTCGGTGAACCGGTTGACGAACTTCGGATCGTGCGACTGTCCAGGGTGGATGATCTTCAAGGCGACGGTGCGCTCTAACCGCTCGTCGAGTGCGGTGTAGACCGTCGCCATGCCGCCCTTGGCGACACGGGAGCGAACGCGGTAGCGCCCGTCTACAAGCGCACCGAGAAGGGGATCGGCGACCGTGGTATCCATTGGCTGCGAGTGTACGGCTGGTGAACCGGATTCCTCAGCCTCCTGCCATACCACCATTGGTTTGTCCCTGTTTCGGGGTCTTTGAGGTCGTGCGGGTTGGCGACGGCGTCGATACGGACGGTGACGGACTAGCCGTCACGCTCGGGCTGGGGCTCGTCGACGACGACGGCGTGCCCTCCACCGTCTTCGTCGTCGGCACCACCGCCGGCGGCGGCACGGCGGGGATCGCCAGGACCGGCGGCGGCGCGGACCGCCGCACCTGCGCCCGCGGCGACGCCTTCTGGGTCTCCGGCGCGCCACCGGAGGTCTCCGGGACGGTGACCGTCGGCTCCGCCGCCGCGGCCGCCACCGACGACGCCGGCGGCGGGGTGCGCAGCGCGGTCAGGCTGCTGGCGACCGCGAGATACGTGCCGGCCGCCCCACCCGCGACGAGCAGCGCCACCCCGCTCGTCGCCGCCACCCGGCGCGGCCGCTCCCGGCGCGGGACGGCCCGGTGCCGCGGGGCGAACCCGGTGAACTCCGCCGTCTCCGCGGTCAGCAGCTGCGTCAGCTTCCGGCGGCTCACCTGCCGGTAGACGTCGTAGCGCGCGGAACGCCAGGCGCCGGTGACCTCATGGTGGACCTTGAGCCAGAGCCCCACAGCCGTTCCCCTCCGTCGGTATGCGTCCCAGCGACATGGCACTGTGTTCCCTGTGACCGAACAACCAGTGGGCCCAACCGAGTGGCTGACCATGCCGGACGTCGCTGAACGCATCGGCATCCCGGTCAACCGGGTGCACCAGCTCGTCCGGGAGCGCAAGCTGCTCGCCGTCCGCCAGGACGGTGTGCTGCGCGTGCCGGCCGACTTCATCAGCGACGACGGTGTGGTGAAGCACCTGCCCGGCGTCCTCACGGTGTTGCACGACGCTGGGTACAACGACGATGAGGCGCTGCGGTGGCTGTACACGCCGGACGACACCCTGCCGGGCACACCCGCGGCCGCGCTGCGCGGTAACCGGGCCACCGAGGTCAAGCGCCGCGCGCAGGCCCTGGGCTTCTAGCGGTGCTCCGCTTCACGTACCTGCTGGTGCTCGCCGGCTGTCTCTTCGGCGCGCTGTGGCTCGAGCCGCTGCTGAAGGTCGGCGTGCTCCGGCAGGTGCGGCGGCTCATCCTGAGCATCGCCCCGGTCGCCGCCCTCTTCATCGGCTGGGACCTGCTCGCCATCCGCTCGGGACACTGGACGTTCGACCCGGCGCAGATGGTCGGGGTCGTGTTCCCCGGCGGGCTGCCGCTGGAGGAAGTGCTGTTCTTCCTCGTCGTGCCCGTCTGCGCGATCCTCGGCTTCGAGGCGACCCGGCAGACCCTGCTGCGGCTTTCCGCGCGGCGGCGCCCATGACGTACACCATGGCCGCCGTCACCGGAGTCGTCGCCGCCGTCCTCATCGACGTCTTCGCGATCCGGAGCCGGGTGGTGCTCGGCAAGGTGTTCTGGTGCACCTACCCGATCATCTTCGGCTTCCAGCTGCTGTCCAACGGGATCCTGACCGGCCGCGGCGTCGTCCTGTACAACCCGGCCGACATTCTGGGGCTGCGGCTCGTGTACGCCCCGGTCGAGGACCTTCTGTTCGGCTTCGCGTTGATCGTGCTGACCCTGTCGCTGTGGGTCAGACTGTCCGCTGCGTCGCCGCCTGGGCCAGACCCGTCAGGACCTCCCGCGCCTCCGCCGTGAGGTGCGCCCCGTCCAACGCTCCCAGCGCCTCGGCCGTCAGGTCTGCGATGCGGCGTTCGGTACGGTCCAGCGCGCCGCTCCCGACGATGACCTCCCGCAACCGCGCGACCCCCGCGGCGTCGAGCTCCGGGTCGCCGAGCAGCTTCCACGCGTCGTCGGCACCGCCGTCCTCCATGGCGGCGGCGACCAGGTACGTACGCTTGCCCTCGCGCAGGTCGTCGCCGGCCGGCTTGCCCGTCACGACCGGGTCGCCGAACACGCCCAGCACGTCGTCGCGCAGCTGGAACGCCTCGCCGAGCGGCAGGCCGTATCCCTCGTACGCCTTGTTCAGCTCCTCCGGCGCCCCGGCGATCGCCGCCCCCAGCAGCAGCGGCCGCTCGATCGTGTACTTCGCCGACTTGAACCGCGCCACCAGGCTCGCCCGCGCCGTCGACGTGTCCCCGGTCGCCTGCGTCTGCACGTCGAGGTACTGGCCGATCGTCACCTCGGTCCGCATCTCGTCGAACACCGGCCGCGCTCTGGCGAGCGTGTCCGCCCCGAGCCCGCTCGCGTGCAGCATCTCGTCGGACCACACCAGGCACAGGTCCCCGAGCAGGATCGCCGCCGCCGTCCCGAACCCGTCCGGATCGCCCCGCCACCCCGCCCGCGTGTGCAGCGTCGCGAACCTCCGGTGCACCGCCGGCTCCCCGCGCCGCGTCTCCGACCCGTCCATCACGTCGTCGTGGATCAGGGCACTCGCCTGCACCAGCTCCAGCGCCGCGACCGCCGCCACCACCGCGTCGTCATCGGCCCCGCCCGCGCCCCGGTACCCCCAGTACGCGAACGCCGGCCGCAGCCTCTTGCCCCCCTGCACCACGAGCGCCTCGATCGCGTCGGCAACCGGCGCGAGGGCTTCCAGCTCGATCTCCGCGAGCCTGCTCCGCCGCTGCCGCAGGAAGTCGTCGAGTGCCTGCCGCACCCGCGTGCGAAGCTCGGCCCGGTCGAGGAAGGGGTGCGTCACGGCAGAGACGCTAGCCCGAATCCGCGCGAACCGCCGCTCCGGTCCCCACCCCCGTCATCCACCCCGCCCCCCACTCCGTCCACCCGGTCGACCCGCTCCACCCTGCGAAACCACTACTTCACCCACCGTATGTCCGAACCGCACCCCACTTCGACTTGGCTTCGACCTCGACCAGCCCCGCCCTGACCCGTCGGCCTGCCCTGACGCGTTGGCCTCGGCCCGGTCCCGTCCTCGTCTGCCCGCCCTTGTCCCGTCGGGCCCGCCTCGCCCCGTCCCGCCCGTTGGCCTCGCCCCGCTCCGACCCGTTGGCCTCGACCCGCCCCACGACCCGTCGGCCCGGGGCTTGCCGCGGACGTTTCGGCCCGTCCCAGCCCCGTCGCCCCCTGACTCGGTCACGGGCGACGCGGCGAACCCGGCGTGTGCACAGCCCTGGTGCGTCGACGGTGCAGCGGCGCTCGGCAACACCCCGGCCTGCGGGTCCAAGGTCCAGCCGGCAGCCGGCACCCTTCCCTGAAGCTGGTCCGCCCCGCCCCACCTTGTTCACCTTGCCTCCGCTCTGCCCGTCCACCTCGCCCCGTCCACCTCGCCCTGTTCGCGCCGGCCTGTTGTGGGCGATACAGCGGACCGGCGCGTGGACAGCCCCTGGTGCGTCGGTGTGCCCGGACCCCGGCGCCTGGAGCCTTTGGGGCGAATCGCAGGCCGTCCGACAGCCGCCGCCTTCGGCACCCTCGCTGTTCAGTTGTCAAGGTCGGTCGGTCTCGTCGGTGTGGTCGGGACGTCTGCGGAGGTCAGCTGGCCACCCTTCCCTGGAGCTGGTCCGGCCCGCCCGCCCGGGCCACGGCCGGCGCGGCGAACGAACCGGTGCGGGCGTGCCCCTGACGCGCCGGTGGTGGAGCGGTGCCCGGCAGGCAGCCGGCGGCAGACTCGGCCAGCTCCGTGTACACGACCAGCGACGCGGGTCGCCGCCCCCGCCCCGCGGCGGCGTGCAGCGCGGTCTCCAGGGACCGGAGCTGGCGCAGCACCCGGAACGAACCGGACTCGGCGCACGTGAGCAGCGTCTCGGCGGCCGCGGTGCAGGCGGCGTCGAGGTCGCCGCCGGACAGGTGGGCGCGGGCCAGCGCCGCGCTGACCAGACCCGCGGCGCGGAACCGGACGCCCGGACCCCGCAGCGCCGCACCGAGCCGGGGCAGCGCCGCCGCGGGCCGCCCCGCCGCGGTCAGGCACAGGCCGGCCAGGGCCTCCACGTGGGCGTCGTCCAGCCAGTACAGCCACGGCGGCTCGACCGCGGAGCCCCGGCGGGCATGCGCCCGGTCCGCCGCCGCGAGGGCGCCGTCGCACGACCGTCGATCACCGGCCGCCGCGGCGGCGAACGCGGCCCGCAGCGCCAGCACGGTCGCCGTCGCCGGGTCGCACGCACCCGCGACCCGCTCGGCCGCGACCGCGGCCCGGACGGCCGCCCGGGCGTCACCACGCTCCCCGGCGGCCTGCGCGACACAGCCGAGCAGGTGCCCGGCGAGGGCCCGGTCACCGCCGGCGACCGCAGCCCGCACCCCACCCCGCACGGCACCGTCAGGGACGGGCCGCCCCGCGTCGGCCGCGACCCAGGCATGCAGCTGCACCAGCTCGGCGGCCGCCGCCGGCGGCCCGCACCCCGCGCCGGTGGCCCGCACCGCCGACCGCAGCCCGGCGAGCACGAGCGCCACCAGCTCAGGCCCCGCGACCAGGTCGTCCATGCGTCGCAACCCGGCGATCCGCCCGCCCACGTCATCCACCTCGCTCGGGCGGGCCGTGTCTGTGCCCATGCCCGGGCCGGCGCCGTGCGTCGGCAGCCCGCGCGGGACGGAGCCGGGCGGCGCGACCCGGTCCGTGGAGGCACCGGCCGGAGCGGGGCCGGGCGGACGCGGTGCAGGCCGGATGGTCGCCGTGACGGTCGAGATCGTGGGTGCGGTCATGGTCGGCTCCCTTCGCCGGCGGGTGTGGGCCGCGGCGCGCTCCAGGTCGTCCAGCGAGGTGTCGAGCACGAGCGCGAGCCAGCACAGCCAGACCCGGCTCGGGATGCGCTCCTCCCGCTCCCACCTGGAGATCTCGTGGCGGGTCAGTGTCGGCAGCCCCGACGCGGCGCACAGCAGCCCGGCGAGCCGCACCTGCGACTTGCCCTGTGCCTGGCGCAGGCGGGTCAGCAGCACTCCGAGCGTCTCGCCCGGATGTGCGGGCGGGTCGATCCTCTGGGACATGGGTCACGACCTCCTGGCACCAGCGACCCCCGTCCTCTCGCGGTCCAGCAGGACGCCCGGCGCGCCGCAGGCCTTCGCGATGCCCGCGGCCGTCGAACCGTCCGACGTCTTTCTACCTCAGGGGTACGACATGATTCGCCGATGCGACCTCCCGGCCGCGGCGCCGGGGGCACTACAGTCGGGGCGTGGCTTCTGGACTTCCTTCTGTGATGGGTGGCGGACCCGCGGCGATCGGTGACCTGATCGCGGCAGAGGCGCCGACGTTCTCCTTCGAGTTCTTCCCGCCGAAGACCCCCGAGGGCGAGCGCCAGCTGTGGCAGGCGATCCGGGAGCTGGAGCCCCTCCGGCCGTCGTTCGTCTCCATCACGTACGGTGCGGGCGGCACCACCAGGGACACCACCGTCGCCGTGACCGAGCGGGTGGCGACGGAGACGACGCTGCTGCCGATGGCGCACCTGACGGCGGTCAACCACTCGGTGGCCGAGCTGCGCAACGTCATCGGTCAGCTCGCCGGCGCCGGCATCCGCAACTTCCTGCTGGTGCGCGGCGACCCGCCCGGCGACCCGATGGGCGAGTGGGTCCAGCACCCGGAGGGTGTCCTCTACGCGGAGGAGCTCGTCCGGCTCGTCCGCGAGGCGGGGGACTTCAGCGTCGGGGTGGCGGCGTTCCCGTACAAGCACCCGAGGTCGACGGACATCGAATCCGACACGGCCAACTTCGTCCGCAAGTGCCGGGCCGGCGCCGACTTCGCGATCACCCAGATGTTCTTCGACGCCGACGACTACCTGCGCCTGCGGGACCGGGTCGCGGCCGCCGGCTGCGACACCCCGATCGTCGCCGGTGTCATGCCGGTCACGGCCATCGGCACCATCGCCCGCTCGCAGCAGCTGTCCGGCGCGCCCTTCCCACCGCATCTCGCCGCCCGGTTCGAGCAGATCGCCGACGACCCGCAGGCGGTGCGGCGCCTCGGCATCGACCTGGCCAGCGAGATGTGCCAGCGGCTCCTCGACGAGGGCGTGCCGGGGATCCACTTCATCACGCTCAACCGGTCGACGGCGACCCGGGAGGTCTGGCAGCAGCTCGGTGTCGGCGCCCGCGTCTGACGTCCGCGACTGGGACGGTTATGCCGAGCGGTGGGCGGCGGCACACGGCGGCTACGACCCGAGGTCCGCACCGCCGCTCGTGCGGGGCTGGCTGCGCATCTCGTACGAGCTGGGCGCCGCCCTCGTCCGCGCGGGTGTCCGCAGCCCGAACGCCGTCACGGTCCTGGGCCTGCTGCTGTCCGTCGCGGTGCCGCTGACCGTCATCGGCGGAGGCGGCTGGGCGTTCGCCGGTGCGGTCCTGGTGCTGCTGTCAGCGGTCGCCGACACCGTCGACGGCGTCCTGGCCGTGGTCACCGGCAGGGCGAGCCGCCTCGGCCAGGTCTACGACTCCGCCGCCGACCGGGTCGCCGAGGCCTGCTGGCTGGTGGCGCTGGTCCTCCTCGGCGGGCCGGCCTGGCTCGGGGTGGCCTGTGGCGGCGTGATGTGGCTGCACGAGTACGTCCGCGCCCGCGCCACCGTCGCCGGCATGTCCGACATCGGCACCGTCACCGTCGCGGAACGCCCGACCCGCGTCCTCGTCACGATCTTCGGCCTCCTCGCCGTCGCGGGCGCGTCCGCCCTGGGCCGCTGGGAGTCCGCGACGGTCCTCGCGGTGCTGGTGGTGATGGCCGCCCTGACTTCTGCCGGCTTCACGCAACTCGCCATTGCCGTCCGTCGCGCTCTGTCATGACCCGGTGACGGCGCTCCATGGCCGTGACCGCGAGGTATTACCACCGGTGACGACGTCGGAAGGCGATTTCGGCGGCTGGCCGAGGGTGCGCCGCTCCAGCCGGGCCACGAAAGGTTGGCGTCAGGCGGACCACGAAACAGGCGCGAGGCGGGGGCGGAAACGGGCGCCACGCGGAGGTGCGGAAACAGAGCGCTAGGCGGGGCCGATGCGGTCGGCGACGATCTTGGCGGACAGCATGACCAGGGGTAGGCCGCCGCCGGGGTGGACGGAGCCGCCGACCAGGAACAGGTCGCGGACGGTGCCGCGGGTCGGGGGGCGGAGGAGGCCGGTGAGGCCGTGGCTGGCGGTGCCGTAGATGGCGCCGCCGGGGGAGCGGGTCGAGGCTTCGAGGTCGGCGGGGGTGAGCACGTCGCGGAAGAGGAGGCGGTCGCGGGGGTCGGCGCCGCGGGACGCGAGGATCGACAGGACGCGGTCGGCGTAGCTGTCGGCGACGCCGGGGGCGCGCCAGTCGAACTCGCCGTGCGGCGGGGCGTTGACCAGGACGAACCACGCCTCGTGGCCGGTGGGGCGGGCGGTGGGGTCGTCGGCCGAGGTGACGAAGACGGCGGGGTCGGCCGGGGGGTGGGCGGGCGAGCCGAAGATCGCGTCGAACTCGGCGTCGTAGTCGCGGGGGAAGAACACGGTGTGGTGCGCGAGCTGTGGCGTCGTGCCGCGGACGCCGAGCAGCAGGACGAACCCGCCGAGGCTGCGCCGGGTCAGGCGGGCCGCGCGGCGTGGGGTGGGGAGCAGGTCGCGGTAGAGGTGGAGGGCGTCGGCGTTGGCGACGACGAGGTCGGAGCGGACGGTGGCGCCGTCGGTGAGGACGACGCCGGCGGCTCGCGGGCCTTCGACGAGGACGGACTCGACGGGGGTGCCGAGGTGGACGGTGACGCCGAGCGCGGCGCACCGGGCGAGCAGCGCGTCGGCGAGCGTGCCGAGGCCGCCGCGGAGGTACCAGCCGCCGAACGCCAGCTCCGCGTAGGGGATCGCGAGCAGCGCGGCGGGTGCGCGGCGGGGGTCGGCGCCGGTGTACGTGGCGTAACGGTCCAGCAGCGTCCGCAGGCGGGGGTCGCGCAGGTGCCGGCGGCCCAGGCCGCGCAGCGTCTGGCCGGGTGCGATCGCGGCCAGGTCGCGCAGCCGCCACGCCAGGCCGGCGAGCTGCAGCGGGCTGTCGACGGGCGCGGTGAGGACGTGCCGCCACGAGGTCTCCCAGACGCGGGCGGCGCGCTGCCACAGGCGCCGCCAGTCGGCGGCGGCGTCCGCGCCGAACGCGGCCGCGATCCGGTCCTCGAATCCGGCCCCCGCGCAGGAGTCGAGGGTCGTGCCGTCGGGGAAGTGGTGTCGTACCAGCGGATCCAGCGCGACCAGGTCCAGCTCGGGGGCGGGGCCGCCGGTCTGCGCGAACAGCTCCGCCGCGACCTGCGGCAGGGTGAACAGGCTCGGGCCGGTGTCGAAGCGGAAGGTGCCGGCGGCGGTGACCCGTTCGTGCCGGCCGAGCTTGCCGCCGGCGGTGATGGCCTGCTCGAACACGGTGACCTTGTGGCCGGCCGCGGCGAGCCGGGCCGCTGTCGCGAGGCCGCCGACGCCGGCGCCGATGACGGTCACGGTTGCCATGCCGGGCGACCTTTCCAGGAGACGCGGCCGCGGGTGACGGTCACGGTTGCCATGTCGGGCGACTCTTCCAGGAGACGCGGCCGCGGGTGACGGTCACGGTTGCCATGTCGGGCGGCCCTTCCAGGAGACGCGGCCGCGGCGGCGGTAGGAGCGCAGGACCAGCCACGCGAACAGCAGCACGGACACGGGATGGGCGAGGGCGTCGGGCCAGGCGCGGCCGCCGGTCGTCCGGGCGCTGACGACCCGCCCGGCGACGCCGAGGAGGTAGCCGGCGAGCCCCTGCCAGCATCCGGCGAGGACGGTGAGGGGCAGCAGGACGTACAGGCCGAGCAGCAGCGACACGACGGCCGTGGCGCCGGCGGGGGAGCCGAACGACGCCCACAGCGACTTGCTGTAGCCGTCGACGACCTCGCGCCATGAGGTGTACATGCGGCACGTGGCCAGGTCGGAGCCGTCGGCGAGCGCGATCCGGCAGCCGGTGCGCTTCACGGCGCGGGCCAGCTCGATGTCTTCGAGGACCTTGTCGCGGACCGCGGCGTGCCCGCCGGCGCGGTCGTAGGCGGCCCGGGTGACCAGCAGGAACTGCCCGCCGGCCGCGGCGAGCGACGGGCGGGGGGAGCGTTCCATCGCGCGCAACGGCAGGAACGTCAGCCACGACCACTGCAGCAGTGGCTGGACGAGCCGCTCGCCCGGACTGCCCGCGATGATGCGTGGGTACGGGCTGAGCAGCCCCACCCCCGCGTCGCCGAGCAGCGTGGCGGCCGCTTCGACGGCGTCGGGGGCCAGGATCACGTCGGCGTCGAGGAACACCAGCAGGTCGGCGTCGCCGGCGAGCCCGGCCGCGTCGGCGAGCTGCTGGCACGCGTGCGGCTTGCCGAGCCAGCCTTCCGGCAGCGGCCTGCCCGCCAGGAGCGTGACGCGGTCGCCGCAGACGGACCGGACGAGGTCGGCGGTGCCGTCGGTGGAGCCGTCGTCGAGGACCAGGATCCTGGGCGCGCCGCGCAGCGCCAGCAACGCCCGCAGACACGGCTCGACCCGCGCCGCCTCGTCCCGCAGCGGCAGCAGTACCGCGACCCGGCCCGCACCCGAAGCGCCGGCCACAGAAGCAGCGTCACCAGCAGCGGCGCCCGGCGCACGACGAGAGCCCGCACGGGGAGAGCGCAGCAGGCGCGCGTTGACCACGGTGTGCGCGGTCAGCGCGAACACGAGCAGCACCAGCAGGGTCAGGACCGCGCCCGCCACAGCGTCACCGCCAAGGGGACCGCGACCAGCCCCATCCCCAGAGCGCCCCACGCCGCCGACGCGGGCATACCGAGGAACGCCGCGTGCGCGAGGACACTCGAGGCGTACGTCCACAGGTACAGCGCATACATCGGCCGGTCGTCGGTGCCGGGCGCGTCGGGTAACCAGAGCGTGAGCGCCGCTGCCAGTACCGACGCGACCACCAGCCAACCGAGATAGTTGGTGAGCGGGATGCCGGGGACTCCGGGCAGCGCGGCGCCGGGGGAGGACCAGTGCCAGTGGCCCTCGGCGACCATCTGCGGGTCGAGGAAGAGGTCCCAGGTCGCCAGGCCCAGCCCCGCGATCCCGGCCCGCGCCCATCGCCGCCGGGTGAGGCGGGCCGCGGCGACCCACGCCGGCCATGCCATCCACGTCCAGGCGAGGGGGATCGTCAGCGGCACGCCCAGCAGCCTGGGCCCGAGCGAACCGGTGTAGTCGTAGTCGCCGAAGGGGTAGCCGGTGGACCGGCCGGCCGCCTCGACCGCGAACCCGCCGCCGGTGGTGACGAGGACGAGGACGGCGGCGGCGCGCGGGCCGCGGGACAGCCAGGCGTGGCCGACGGACAGCAGATAGCCGGCGACGACGGTGGCGACGGTGAGCGCGGCCCGGGTGCCGCCGTGCACGAGCGGGTATGCGATCTCGGTGAGGACGAGCGCCGCGAGCAGCGCCCAGAGCGCTCTCACAGCGGCAGTTGCCGGCCGAGGACGGCGAACGGGCGGTCGTCGCCCGGGAAGTTGAAGTGGCGCAGGACGTCGACGAACCCGAACCGCCGGTAGAGCCGCCACGCGCGGGACGTCGCCTCCGGCGCCTCGGGGGTGGACAGCAGCGCCGTCTGCTGCGGGGCCTGGGTGAGCAGGTCGTGCAGCTGCCGGGCGCCGATGCCGTGCCCCTGCGCGTGCGGCCGGACGTGCAGCTCGACGAGCTCGAAGCAGTTGCCGAGCCAGAACTTGCGGTGCTCCCGGCGCAGCGCGTTGCGCACCTGGTCGTGCCACCACTGGCCGGACGTGCCGCGGTAGCCATAGCCGAAGCCGAGGAGGTTGTCCTCGTCGTCGAGGGTCGCGACGGCCTGGAACGACTCGCGCCTGGTGTGGCCGGCCACATACCCGCGGCGGGTCTGCAGGAGCTGCACCGAGTAGCCCATCGCCTCCCCGTAGACGGCGATGACGTCGTCGAGTCGCGCGAGGAGGTCTTCCCCGCGCCACCGCACGAGCCTCACGGGCGGTCCCTCCAACCGATCACCTCGCGGTCGCCGGTGACGTCCAGCACACGGAACCGGGCGAACAACTCCTCCGCATACCAGCCTTCGCGGGCCGTGCGGTCCACGACGGCGGCGTGCTCGGGCTGACGGTACGCGAAACGCACGACATCCGCCGCACTGCGCCACAGGCTGATCGTGCCCTGGAATCCTACGGGTGCCTCTCCGACGCCGAACGCGCAGATCATGCCGTCGGCGCCGGGCAGCGCGCGGGACACTGGGTCGATCGCCTTCCAGAACGAGGGCGCCTTCCTGGGCCGTAACCTGGCCCGCGTCAGCACCGCGATCATGCCGTTGTTCGCGTGTACGGGTGGCGCCGCGTCACCGCCGTCGTCGAACGGTGCCCGCCCCGCCCACGTGCCGCGGCTCGCGATCGGCTCCAGCGTGACGGCGCAGCTCGCGGTGGCGCCACGCATCGGCGGCGCCACCGAGGGGTCGCCGACGACGATCGCCGCCCAGCGGGTCAGGTCCGCCTTGCCGGCGCCGAAGTCGCTGCCCTTCCCGGTGCCGAGCAGCTTCACGAACTCCGCCCGTCGCCGCAGCGCCCGCCGGTCGGCGGCCATCCCCCAGAAGGCGAGCGGCACCGCTCGCTTCCGCACCCGCCACACGTGCAACCGGACGGTCACGCGACCTCGGCGGGGGTGCCGGCGGTGATGCGGACGAGCTCGTCATACGTGATGGGGAACACCGCCTGGGGGATGCCGCCGGCGGCCCAGATCTCGCCGAACCGCGCCAGGTCGACGTCGACGAGGGTGCGCACGGGCTTCGGGTGCCCGAGCGGCGACACGCCGCCGATGACCTGGCCGGTGTGCTCGCGGACGAACTCGGCGGTGGCGCGCTTGACCTTGCCGGTGCCGAGCAGCGCGGCGACCTTCGCGGTGTCGACGCGGTGCGCGCCGGACGTGAGGACCAGTAACGGGTCGCCGCCGGCCTCGAAGATCAACGAGTTGGCGATCTGGGCGACCTCGACCCCTACGGCGGCCGCGGCCGCGGCGGCGGTGTGGACCGGCTCGGTGAGCACCCTGACCTGGCACGGGTCGCCGGCGGCGTCACGGGCGCCGGCGGCGTCGAGAGCGTCCTGGATGGCCTGCACGTTGGGATGAAGCTGCATGCGACCGACTCTAGTTCGGGGCACCGACAGTTTCGGATCGGCGCTGCTCCGCCTTCGTCTGGACGCGGGCGGTCTCGGCGAGCGCGACCCCGGCGAGGATCAGGACGCCGCCGCAGATCTGCGCCGCGTTCAGGTGCTCGTGCAGGACCAGCCAGGCCACGATGGTGGCGATCACCGGCTCCGACATGCCGATGATGCCGACGCTCGTCGGCGGCAGGTGCCGCATGGCGCCGGCGAGCAGCAGGTACGGCGCGATCGACCCGCCGACGACGATGTAGATCAGCAGCAGCCACACGGGCACGCCGTGGGTGGTGACCGTGGTGCGGGCGAAGTCGAAGTCCCACCACGGCCGGACCACCGAGCCGGCGAGCGCCGACACCGCGAACGCGTACGCGGTCAGCGACAGCGTGTCCCTGCTGGCGACACCGCGGGCGCTGAGCAGGTAGTAGACGGCGAGCAGGACGGCGGCGGCGAGCGCGGCGGCGACCCCGACCGCGTCGAGGCGCAGCTCGCCCCAGATCTCCGCGACGCAGGCGAGCCCGCCGAGGCTGGCGGCGAGCCCCACCCACAGCCGGGGGCGGACCCGGTGTCCCTGGACGAAGCGGGCCCACAGCGCCACCAGTACCGGCGCGGTGTATTCGAAGAGCAGGCTGATGCCGACCGGAAGACGGCCGATCCCGACGAAATAGAGCATGGGGACGAAGAAGAAGCCGGCCAGCCCGTACGCGACGAGGATCGGCACCTCCCGTCCGGTGATCCGCAGCCGGGACGGCCGGAACGCCAGCGCGAGCGCGAACAGGCCCAGCGCCGCGCCGCCGGCCCGCAGCGTCGTGAGCTGCGGCGCGTCGATGCCGGTGCCGGCGGCGAGCTTGGCGACGGTGCCGTTGACGGCGAACAGGAAGCTGCCGGCGAGGACCATCGCGACGCCGGTGGCGGGCCTTGGCTGGTGGGTCACCCGCAGAAGATACAGGTCAGGTGCGGGTGGGGATGACGCCCCTTACGGCGTGGCGATCCAGGCGGTTCGCCGTGCCTGCACGGTGAGGTCCGGCCGCGTCGGTACGACCTCCGCCAGCGCCTCCAGCGCGGTCAGGTCCTCGGGGCTCAGCTTCCCTTCGAGCCCTTGACGGAGGCGGCGCAGGGACGTCTGCGCGTAGCGGCCGGTGGCCTCCGGCAGCGGCGGCTCCAGGTCGATCTCGAAGCGGCGCTGCGCCTGGACGGTGAACCCGGCGGCGCGCAGCAGCGGGCCCCAGTCGGCGCCGAGGTGCGGCATGTCGCCGGCGCGCATCGCGGTGACGGCCTCGTGGCAGCGGGTCTCGAGCTCGTCGCCGGGCAGGAACCGGGGGAACGCGTCCATCTCGAACGCCACGAGGTGGCCGCCGGGGCGGATCGCGCCGCGGATGCGGGCCAGGCTGGCGACGGGGTCGGCCAGGTGGTGCAGCGAGTTGGCCGCCCACACCAGGTCGGCATCTGCGGCCTTTGTACCGTCAGCGCCCGTACTGTCGGCGCCGTCGAGGTCGGCCTCCACGGTGCGGATCCGGTCGGCGAGCCCCGCGGCGTGGGCCTTGTGCCGCAGGTACTGCAGCATCTGCGGCGACACGTCGACGGCGGTGACCGTCGCGCCGGGGAAGCGGCGGGCCAGTGCGAGGGTGCCGGCGCCGGTCCCGGCCCCCAGGTCGAGCACGGTCGCGACGTCGCCGGTCTGCTCGTGGACCCAGGCCATGACCTCGGTGAGGTGCTCGTGCAGCACCTCGGCGTCGAGGTCGAGGATGTCGGCGAGGTCCTGGTGGAGGTCCTGGTGGTCGTGCTGATGGGCATGGTTGTGGGCGTGGCCCTGGCCGTGTGCCTGGTTGTGGGCGTGGCTGTGGGCGTGGCTGTGGGTGTGGTTCTGGGGCATGGCTCGACCATAGCCGCGCTTTGCTTTCGCGGCATACAATCTTGCGTATGACGCAAGACGGTGAGCTCGACGGCCTCGTTCGCAAGCGGATCCGCGGGCTGCGGGTGGCCAAGGGCTGGTCGCTCGACGACCTCGCCTCGCGCTGCTACCTGAGCCCCTCCACGCTGAGCCGGATCGAGACGGGTCACCGGCGGATCGCCCTGGACCAGCTCGCCCCGATCGCCCGCGCGCTCGGGACCACGCTGGACCAGCTCGTGGAGTCCGTCGACGACGAGGACGTGGTGATCCGCCCCCGGCGCGACGAGGCGCACGGCGTGACCACCTGGATGATGACCCGGGAGCCGGGGCCGCACGGCGTCTCCGTGGCCAAGATGCGCATCACCCGGCCGGTGCCGGAGGAGCTGCGGGTGCATCCGGGCAAGGACTGGTTCACCGTGCTGTCGGGGACCGTCGTGCTGCGGCTGGGGGAGCGGACCATCCTGGTCGAGCCGGGTCAGGCGGCCGCGTTCTCCACCATGACGCCGCACGCGTTCGGCGCCCACGACGGGCCGGCGGAGATCCTCTGCGTCTTCGACCACGACGGTCAGCGCAGTCACCTGCACGAGTGACCGTGCGAACGGATGTTCGAAAAATCTGCCCGCGTCGTGGCGACTTTCCCGGCACCCGGGTGTAGTCTTATCTCAGTCGAACGAGTGTTCGAACTGCTTCGGGAAGACGATTCGCGGCGTTCTTCCCGAGCGCGGTCCGCGACACCGCGGAGGCCGGATTTTCGCGGGTCTGGCCTCAGGTGGGGTCGCTGCTCGCCGCCCACGACCCCCGGGCGGCGGGCAGCGGCCCAGCCGGCCCGCCGGTCGGGGGTGGTGTGGGGAAGCTCCACGCCCGGCCGGCGGGGTCGCGCCGTTCGACCGTCACGTCCGCACGACCCGCGTGTCACCGCTACTCCCCCAGCGGCGGCCCGCACGCACCACAGGGACCCAGAGCGGGACCCACCGACGCACCACAGAGGGAGAGACCATGCCGGCGAACCGTTCGACCCAGCCGTCCAACGTCAGTCGATTCCCGACCGCTCCGGCCACCGCTCCGGTCACCGGCGCGGCTGGTGGTGCGTCCCGGCAGCAGCTTCCGGTTCCCGCGCACGCGCTTCCCCACCGCACGCCGCGGGAGCTGTTGACCCTCGCCCGCCGAGGCCTCGAAGAGGCGGCGGAGATCCGCACCGACGGCATGCGTTATGCCACCGCCCACCTCGCCGCGCTCCGCGCCGCCGCCGCCGTCCTCGCCGCCAGGGCCGTGCCCGCCGCGCCGGGCCGCCGCAGCAAGGTGACGAGCGTCTGGTCGCTGCTGGTGCTCGTCGCGCCCGAGCTGAGCGACTGGGCGGCCTATTTCGCCGCCGGCGCCAGCAAGCGCTCCGCCGCGGAGGCGGGCATCCCGCGGGTGGTCACCGCCCGGGAGGCCGACGACCTCATGCGCTCCGCGGAGCAGTTCATCGCCGTGGTCGAGGTCGGCCTCGGCTTCTCGTATCAGCCCAGGCTCGAGGGCCTCGCCAGCTGACCCGCGGCCGTGCCAGGACAGCGCCGCCGGACCAGGCAGCCACCGCTCGGCCCACCGTCCGGCCTGTCCGGTCTCGGCGGATCAGCCGGCCCGGTCGGATCAGCCGGCCCGGCGGGACCAGCCGGACCACCCGGACCGCCGGGACCAGTCGCTCCGCCGAGACCGATCAGCCCGCCGAGGCCGGTCGACCCGCTTCGACCGCCGGGACCGCCTGGATCACCCGGACCGCTTGGACCGGCCGATCCGCTTGGACCCGCCGATCCGCTTCGACCACCCGGATCATCTGGACCACCGGACCGCCTGGACCACTTGGGCTGACCGGGTTGCTCAGGAACGGCCGGAGTGAAGAGGCAGACCGGTCGGCCTGATCGGCCGGGATGGTTGTGCTGTTCGGTCGGTGGGTTTCCGGTGGGTGATCGCCCGCCTTCGTCGTTTCCTTTGCAACTGGCCACGGATGGCCTCGGTACGCCCACGCCCAGCCGGTTCCGAAGTGGAGGCGGCTCGGCACGGCGTCGAAGAACCCGGTGAAGCCTTGAACCACGACTCCCTTGAGCTGCGGCGTTCGGTCCGCGGGCGCCGGGTCGGTCGCGTCCGCCGTCGTGGTGCCCGGGACCCCTGTTGCCGGGGCCCGGCATGGTCCGGTCCGCCACCGTGCCGCGCGGTCGCGGCCGGTTGCCGGTCGGCGGCGGGTTCGGGGCTGCGTCCTCGCGTGGTCGGGGGTTGCCGGGGTGTGCGTCCGGTCGGGCCGCAGCGCCGCCGGTCGGGACGGCGAGGGGGTTCGGATGCCGGACCGGCTGGGACGACGCTCCGGACGACGAACGTTGCGGGACCGGCTTGATCGAAGGAGGAATCTGGCTGCCGGCATCGCCGGATCTGGCCTTCGATCATGGTGAGACCGGTGGACTGGGCGGCGGTGGACAAGGTGAACGGGCCGCCTGTCCGGGTCGTGCCGGTCGCGGTGCCGGGTCGGTGCTGAGCGGAGGCGTGGAGTGGTGCTCCGCGATCTTCCGAAGGGTGGCGATGTATCGCGTGACATCTGTGGCGCGGCGGGTGCGCTGACCTGGGACAGCGGGTCGTGGGACCGGCTCGGGTCAGGGGCTGGCAGGGCAGTGGGGACAGCGTCGTGTCAGGGGCGCCGGAGCGGTGGGCCGGGTGCGGCGGGGGAGAACGGTTCGACAGTGGGGGAGCAGGTGCCGTGGCTGGCACGTCGGCTTCGGCGGCCGCCGGGTCCTATGACGCACGCGTCGATGGCGACGTCGTGAACGGGGCTGCGGGCGCGAGCGACGCTGCCCTCCGGCGGGGGCTGCAGTCCGTCCCCGCCCTCGACGCCGACGCCGCGGTCGAGACAGCTCCGGAGGCGCAGGGTGTCCATGGCGTCCGCGAGGCGCGCGCCGGCGGGTCGGCCGGGCAGCTGCGGGTGGTCGGAGAGCGGCGAGGCGACGGCGAGGAAGCCGGGCGGAAGCTGGCCGGGCTGATCAGAGCGGGTGTGGTGCGTCCGGCCAGCGAGCACGCCACCGGGAGCGGGCGGGGGTCGGTCGGGACGGGGGTGGCGCGGTCTGCCAGTGAGCACGCCACCGGGAGCGGGCGGGAGCTGGTCGAAGCGGCCGACGTCGACGCCGCGGTCGAGGTGGCTCCGGAGGCGCAGGGTGCCCATGGCGTCCGCGAGGCGCGGGGTGGCGGGTCGGCCGGGCAGCTGCGGGTGGTCGGGGAGCGGCGAGGCGACGCAGAGACGGCCGGGCGGGGGCTGGCCGGGCTGGTCGGGGCGGGGGTGGTGCATCCGGCCAGTGAGCACGCGGTGGGGGCGGGGGTCGGGAGCGGGAAGGTGCTGCCGGTGCTGGCGGGGCTGCGGGCGTTGCTGCCGGGTGGGGGGCTGCGGCGGGGGGCGACGATCGCGGTGCAGACGTCGTCGGTGCTGCTGGCGTTGCTGGCGGCGGCGAGCCGGGCCGGGTCGTGGTGCGCGGTGGTGGGGATGCCGTCGCTGAATCCGGTGGCGGCGGCGGAGATGGGGGTGGTGCTGGAGCGGCTGGCGCTGGTGCCGGACCCGGGAGCCGAGTGGGCGAGCATCGTCGCTGCGTTGCTGGACGGGGTGGACATCGTGGTGGCGGCGGTGCCGGGGGCGGTCGCGCCGGCGGTGGCGGGGCGGCTGGCGGCGCGGGCCAGGCAGCGGGGCAGCGTGCTCATGCCGGCCGGGGTGTGGGCCGGCGCGGACGTGACGGTGGCGCCGGTCCAGCAGACGTGGGGCGGGCTCGGCGAAGGGCGGGGGCGGCTGCGCTGCCGGGAGCTGACGATCCAGGCCCGCGGCCGGGGAGCGGCGAGCGCCGCGCGCGAGGTGACGCTGTGGCTGCCGGCGTTGGAAGGGCCGCTGCCGCCCGTCCGCGACGCGAAGATGCCGCGCACCGCCCCCGCCGCCGGCCTGCGAAGGGTCGGCTGACATGGCGCCGGCGGAGCAGGCGACGCGGACGATGGTGATCTGGTGCCCCGACTGGCCGGTGGTGGCGGCGGAGATCGTGGACGGGTACCCGGCGCAGCAGCCGGTGGCGGTGCTGCACGCGAACAGGGTCCTGGCCACGTCGCCGGCGGCGCGGGAGGAAGGGGTACGGCGGGGCCTGCGGAAACGGGAGGCGCAGGGGCGGTGCCCGCACCTGATCGTGCTGGAGCACGACCCGGGGCGGGACATGCGGGCGTTCGAGCCGGTGCTCGCGGCGGTCGAGGAGGTCGCGCCGGGGGTGGAGACGCTGCGGCCGGGGGCGTGCGCGCTCGCGGCCAGGGGACCCTCTCGGTTCTACGGAGGTGAGGCCCAGGCGGCCGAGCGGCTCGTGGAGCAGATCGCGCAGCGGTGCGACGTGGAGGCGCAGGTCGGGGTCGCCGAGGGGACGTTCGCGGCGGGGCTGGCCGCGCGGGCCGGGGTGCTCGTGCCGCCGGGGGAGACGCCGGGGTTCCTCGCGGACCTGAGCATCAGCGCGCTCGGCCGGCCGCAGCTGGCCGACCTGCTGCGGCGGCTCGGGATCCACACGCTCGAGGAGTTCGCGGCGCTGCCGGGGCCGGACGTGCTGGCGCGGTTCGGGTTCGACGCGGCACTCGCGCACCGGCTCGCCGGCGGGCGGGACGAGCGGCCGCTCGCGCCCCGGCAGCCGCCGCCGGACCTGGACGTGACGGAGACGTTCGACGAGCCGGTCGAGCGGGTCGACGCCGCCGCGTTCGCGGCCCGGGGCCTCGCCGAGCGGCTGCACGAAGGGCTCCAGCGGCACGGGCTCGCCTGCACGCGGCTCGGGATCGAGGCGGTCACCGTCACGGGACAGGAGCTGCTGCGGACATGGCGGCACGACGGGCTGCTGAGCGTCAACGCGATCGCCGACCGGGTCCGCTGGCAGCTCGACGGCTGGCTCAAGAGCAGGCACACCCCGACCGGGGGGATCGCGCGGCTGCGGCTCGTCCCCGAAGGGGTGCTGGAACACCTCGGGCTCCAGCCGGGGCTGTGGGGCGAGGCCGGCGACGAACGCGACCGCGCCCACCGGGCCCTCACCCGCGTCCAGGGGCTCCTCGGCCCCGACGCGGTCCTCACCGCGGTCCTCGACGGCGGGCGCGCCGACAGCAGCCGGATCCGGCTCGTGGCGTTCGGCGACGAACGGGTCGCGCGGGGCACCGACGCGCCGTGGCCGGGGCGGCTGCCGTCACCGTCGCCGGCGACCGTGTACCGGGAGCCGCCGCCCGCCGCCGTCACCGACAAGGACGGGCAGCCGGTGCGGGTCAGCGGGCGCCTGGAGCTCAGCGGCGCCCCGGCGCACATCCAGATCGGCGGGGAACCGCAGCAGGTGATCGCGTGGGCCGGGCCGTGGCCGGTCGACGAACGCTGGTGGGACGACGAGGGAGCCAGCCGCCGCGTCCGGTTCCAGCTCCGGCTCGCCGACGAGCGGGCGGTCCTGGCCGTCCTCGAGGACGGCGCCTGGCGGGTGGAAGGACTCTACGACTGATGGGATTCAGCAACCCCGACATCCCCTGGCGGGAGTTCGAACGGAGACTGACGGGCAGGAAGGGTGATTACCACCCCGACGTCCTCGCCGCCGACGACGGCGACGGCGGTGACTCGCCGGCGTGGACCCGCAAACGCGAGGCGTACACGGCGCCCCCGCTGGAACGGCCCACCGACGCGGTCCCGTACGCCGAGCTGCACTGCCACACCAACTTCAGCTTCCTCGACGGGGCCAGCCACCCCGAGGAGCTCGCCGAGACCGCGGCCCGCCTCGGCCTGGAAGCCGTCGCGATCACCGACCACGACGGCTTCTACGGCGTCGTCCGGTTCGCGGAGGCGGCCAGGGAGCTCGACATCCGGACCGTGTTCGGCGCGGAGCTGTCGCTGGGGCTGCCCGGCCCGCAGAACGGCGAACCCGACCCGCTCGGCCGGCACCTGCTCGTCCTGGCGCGCGGCCCGCAGGGGTACGCGCGGCTCGCCCGCACCATCAGCGAGGCCCACTTCCGCGGCGGCGAGAAGGGCCGGCCGGTCTACGACCTGGAGGAGACCGCGGCGGCCCTCCGCGACCACGCGCTGGTCCTCACCGGCTGCCGGAAAGGCCACGTCCCGGCGGCGCTCCTGGAGCACGGTCCGGAACAAGCGGCGCGGGAACTGGACCGGCTCGTAGCGCTGTTCGGCACCGAATCGGTGGCGGTGGAGCTGACGTCGCACGGCGGACCGGACGACGACGAACGCAACGACGCCCTCGCCGACCTCGCTGCCGCGAGGAACCTGCCGACGGTCGCGACGAACAACGTCCACTACGCGACCCCGGGCCGCCGCCGGCTGGCGACCGCGCTCGCCGCCGTCCGCGCCCGGCGCAGCCTCGACGACATCGACGGCTGGCTGCCCGCCGCCGGCACCGCCCACCTGCGCGGCGGCGCGGAGATGGCGGCCCGGTTCGCGGCCTGGCCCGGCGCCGTCGCCAGGGCCGCCGCGTACGGGCGGGAGCTCCCGTTCGACCTGCAGCTCGTCGCGCCGCGGCTGCCGGACTACCCGGTGCCGCGGCCCGGCATGTCGGAGATGGACTGGCTGCGGCACCTGACGATGACGAAAGCCGCCGACCGCTACCGCGGCAACGCGAAAGCGCACGAGCAGCTGGAGCACGAGCTGGCCCTGATCGAAGAGCTGAACTTCCCCGGCTATTTCCTCGTCGTGTACGACATCGTCACGTTCTGCAATGAGAACAACATCTACTGCCAGGGCCGCGGATCCGCGGCGAACTCGGCGGTCTGTTTCGCGCTCGGCATCACCAACGTCGACGCCGTCAAATGGGGGCTGCTGTTCGAGCGGTTCCTTTCCCCGGAACGCGACGGGCCACCCGACATCGACATCGACATCGAGTCCGATCAGCGGGAAAAAGTCATCCAGCACGTGTACGAGAAGTACGGCCGGCACTACACCGCCCAGGTCGCGAACGTCATCTCGTACCGGCCGAAATCCGCGGTCCGGGACATGGCGAAAGCGTTCGGGCACTCGCCGGGGCAGCAGGACGCGTGGAGCCGGCAGGTCGAACGGTGGGGCGACGTGAGCACCGCCGACGTCGACGACATCCCGCCGCCGGTCCTCGACTACGCCAACGAGCTGCAGACCTTCCCGCGGCACCTCGGCATCCACTCCGGCGGCATGGTCATCTGCGACCGGCCCGTCATCGAGGTGTGCCCCGTCGAACACGCGAGGATGGAGGGCCGCACCGTCCTGCAATGGGACAAGGACGACTGCGCGGCCGCCGGGCTCGTCAAGTTCGACCTGCTCGGCCTCGGCATGCTGTCGGCGCTGCGCTACGCGTTCGAGATGATCGGCGGCGAGCTCGACATCTCCCTCATGCCGCTGGACGACCCCGAGGTCTACGACATGCTGTGCCGGGCCGACTCCGTCGGGGTGTTCCAGGTGGAGAGCCGCGCGCAGATGGCGACCCTGCCACGGCTCAAACCCCGCGAGTTCTACGACCTGGTCGTCGAGGTCGCGCTGATCCGGCCCGGCCCGATCCAGGGCGGTTCGGTCCACCCGTACATCCGCCGCAAGAACAAACAGGAGAAGGTCACCTATCCGCATCCGCTGCTGGAACCGTCGCTGCGCAAGACCCTCGGCGTGCCGCTCTTCCAGGAACAGCTGATGCAGATGGCGATCGACGTCGCCGGGTTCACCCCCGCCGAATCCGACGAGCTGCGTCGCGCCATGGGGTCGAAACGGTCGATGGAGCGCATGCGTCGCATCCGTCAGCGCCTGTACGAAGGAATGGCCCGCAACGGGATCGCCGGCCCGCTCGCCGACGAGCTGTTCGACAAGCTGTCGGCGTTCGCGAACTACGGTTTCCCGGAAAGCCACGCGATGAGCTTCGCCTATCTCGTGTACGCGAGCGCCTGGCTGAAGCGCTACCACCCCGCGGCGTTCTGCGCGGCGCTGCTCAACGCGCAGCCGATGGGGTTCTACTCGCCGCAGTCGCTCGTCGACGACGCCCGCCGGCACGGCGTCAGCGTCCGCCGCCCCGACGTCAACCTCAGCGACGCCCAGGCCACCCTGGAGGCGCCCCTGCCGTCGGAGGTTCCTGTGGACGGGCCCGCCGGCTGGGGGCGGGGCGGCCCGGTCGTGCGGCTCGGGCTGTCCGCGGTCCGGTCCCTCGGCACCGCCGTCGCCGAGCGGATCGAGGCGGAGCGCGCCGGCGGCGGGCCGTTCACGTCGATGAGCGACCTCGCCCGGCGGGCCGGCCTCACCACCCCGCACCTGGAGGCCCTCGCCACCGCGGACGCGTTCGCCGGGCTCGGGCTCAGCCGGCGGGAGGCGCTGTGGGCGGCGGGCGCGGCCGCGCGGGAGACGGAAGGGCGGCTGCCCGGCACGACCGGCGGCCTCGAGGCGCCGATGCTGCCCGGGATGGACGCCGTGGAACGCATGATCGCCGACGTGTGGGCGACCGGCCTGGCGCCGGACGCGCACCCGGCGCAGTTCGCGCGCGACTACCTCGACCGGATCGGCGCGCTCTGCGTGGAGCGGCTGCACACCGTCGAGCACGGGCGCAGGGTCTCCGTCGGCGGGATCGTCACGCACCGCCAACGCCCCGCGACCGCGGCCGGGGTCACGTTCATCAACCTGGAGGACGAGACGGGGATGCTCAACGTCACCTGCACGCCGGGGCTCTGGCAGCGGTACCGGAGAGTCGCCCGGACCGCGAACGCCATGGTCGTCCGCGGCGTCCTCGAGAAGGTCGAGGGCGTGCTCAACCTGCGGGCCGACCACCTGGCAGCGCTGAGCCTGCCGATCCGGTCGGCGTCCCGCGACTTCCGGTGACGTTCTATGCGGCTGGTTTGCCCGCTTTGGCCCGCAACAGCCACCACAGGCCGACGATTGGCAGGACGAGGGGGACGTAGCCGTACCCCTGGCCGTAGTCGGACCAGACGGTGGCGTCCGGGAACGCCGCGCCGTCCACCACGCTGAGCGTGCCGACGGTGAGGACGCCGAGCAGCTCGAACCCGCAGGCGGCGAGCGCGACCCGGCGGGCGCCGCGGGCCAGGGCGACGGTCGCGACGATGTAGACGGCCGCGGCGAGCGCCGACAGCGTGTACGCGAGGGGCGCGTCGCCGAACTTCGTCGCGATCTGCACGCTCGCGCGGGCGGACGCGGCGAGCGCGAACACGCCGTAGATCGCGACGAGGACCCGGCCGGGCCCCTTGTGGATGGTGTCCTCAGCCATTCCAGATCTGTCCGAGTCGCAGGATGAGCACCGGCACGATGACGGCGGCGCTGCCGATGAGCAGGGAACCCCAGCGGGTCGGCTCCATCCTGGCGAGGACGGCGCCGGCGGGCGGCAGGAGCACCGCCGTCAGCATGTACCCGACGAGGGTGACGACCTCGCCGCCCTCCTCGGGGCCTTGCCCGCGGGCGAGCCCGATGCCGAGCGCGACGACCTGCGCCAGCACGAGCAGCCCGACGACGCCCAGCCCCTGGAACAGCGGGCGGGTCGGCTCGCGGTGCCGGAAGAACTCGACGAACGCCCAGGCGGCGAGGGCGAGCGACAGCACGTACACGGCGACTGCCAGAGGCCCGATCACGGCCGACAGCGTAATCCGGCGCGCCCGGAGCGCCTGCCCCGGGCTGGGACTGTCGCCTACCTGGCACTGTGCTGGGCGGTGGCACGTTTCGGGGATTCAATGCTTTCCGAGAACGCCTAACGTCTTGAGTGACAGCAAGGCAACACGGACATCAGCGAGCTGGGGGATTGACATGAGCGAGTGGGACAGCGGCGACAGCGGCGACCACGGGTACGACGGCGGCACCGACTACGGTCACGTGGAGACCGGTCAGGACCACGAGTCGCTGAACCAGCTGCACGAGGTGAACGCGGCTGACAACAACTACGACTCGAACTTCGGCGTGTACGAGCAGGACTCCGCGTCGGCCGAGTCGACGTCGTTCGACCAGGGTCACCACGTGTCGGTCACGGACGCGTCGGGTGCGCAGTACGAGGAGTCGGACTTCACCTCGTACGACCACAACGAGGCCAGCGCCGACCACACGTTCGCCGCGGAGGGCTCGGAGCACTCGTCGGCGTCGGAGTACAACGAGCTCGAGGCCCTGCAGGCGCGCCTCGACAGCTCGTTCGCCTCGGCCACGCAGCTGCACACAGACGGTGGCAGCGCCGCGCTGGGTGTCGCCTCCAACTGAGTTCGCCCACGAACGGCCGGCCCTCCGAGGGCCGGCCGTTCGCCGTTTCAGTGGCCCGTTTCAGTGGCCCGTTTCAGTGGCCCAGCACGGGGTGCGGCACGTACGGCGCCTCGAGGCGCTCGATCTCCTTCTCGTCCAGGGTCAGCTCGGTCGCGGCGATCGCGTCCTCCAGGTGCGAGAGCTTCGTCGCGCCCACGATCGGCGCCGTGACGACCGGCCTGGACAGCAGCCACGCGAGCGCCACCTGCGCCGGGGCGACCCCGCGCTCGCCGGCCACCTCCGCGTTGACGTCCACGACGGCGAAGTCGTCGTCGGTGTACATGGAGCTGAACGCGTCGCTCGCGGCCCTCGTCGTGCGCCGCTCGTCGCCGCGCCCGCGGTTGCCGGCCAGCATCCCCCTGGCGAGGGGGCTCCACGGGATGACGCCGATGCCCTGGTCGGCGCAGAGCGGCAGCATCTCCCGCTCCTCCTCGCGGTAGACGAGGTTGTAGTGGTTCTGCATCGACACAAACTCCGTCCAGCCGTTGGCCCGGGCCGTGTGCTGCATCTTCGCGAACTGCCACGCGTACATGCTGGAAGCGCCGATGTAGCGGGCCTTCCCCGACCGAACGACGTCGTGCAGCGCCGCCATGGTCTCCTCGACCGGGGTCTCCGGGTCGAAGCGGTGGATCTGGTACAGGTCGACGTGGTCGACGCCGAGCCGCCGCAGCGAGTTGTCGATGCCGGCGAGGATGTGCTTGCGCGACAGCCCCGAGTCGTTTGGCCGGTCGCTCATCACGCTGTACACCTTGGTGGCCAGCACGTAGTCGTCGCGGCGCGGGAAGTACTTCGCCAGCAGCCGCCCCGTCACGGTCTCGCTGGCGCCGAGGGAGTAGACGTCGGCGGTGTCGAAGAACGTGATCCCGGCCTCGACGGCACGCCGCACGAACGGGTCCGCGGCCTCCTCGTCGAGCACCCAGTCACGCCACGCGGGATCGCCGTAGCTCATCATGCCGAGACAGATCTCGGAGACCTTCAGCCCGGTCCGGCCAAGTCGCACCTGCTTCATGTCTGAAAAACTATCGCGGTGCTAGGACGACTTCATCTCATCACCGATACCCGGCCCGGCCGCGACGTCCTCGGCGTCGTCGGGCACGCGCTCGCCGCCGGCTTCACCGTCGTCCAGGTCCGGCCCGAGGACAGCGTCACCGACCGCGAGGCGTACGAGCTGACCCTGCGCGTCGTCGCCCTCTGCCGCGCCGCGGGCGCCGTCTGTCTCGTCAACGACCGCCTGCACATCGCCCTCGCCGCCGGCGCCGACGGCGCCCACGTCGGCGCCGACGACCTGCCCGTGTCCGCCGCCCGCCGGGTCCTGGGCCCGCACGCGATCCTCGGCGCGACCGCCCGCAACCCCGTCTCGGCCCGCCAGGCGGTCGCCGACGGCGCCTCCTACCTCGGCGTCGGCCCCGCGTACTCGACCACCACGAAGACCGGCCTCCCCGCCGCCATCGGCCCTTCCGGCGTGCGCGCCGTCGTCGAGGCGGTCGACGTCCCGGTCATCGCGATCGGCGGCGTCACCCCGTCCCGCGCCGCGACCTTGTTCGCGGCGGGCGCCCACGCCGTCGCCGTCGTCGGCGCGATGAGCACCGCCCCCGACCCGGCCGCGGCGGCCGCCGCCTTCGCCGCCGTCCTCGCCGCCGCCCCTCCGTCAACGGCCTCCCTCCCGACACCACCTTCCCCGCCCGATTCCATGACCGCTTCGACCGCCACTCCTTCGCCGGAAAAAAGCGAAATGTCGGATAAATCTGGGCGCTTGCGTCTGGATTTATCCGGGGGAGGCGGCGGGTCCCGCCCGTTCGAAGGTGACGGCCTCCGTCCGTCTGGGGAAGGCGGTCTGCCGCGCTCGCTGGGCGCCGGCCACGCCGGTGGGCATGCGGCGTCGGGGCAGGGTCCGGCTGGAGGGGTGGCGTGAAGGTCGGGATCGTCGGGGGAGGGATCGTCGGGCTCAGCGTCGCGTGGGAGCTGGCGCGGCGTGGGGAGCAGGTCACCGTGTACGACCGGGACCCGCGGCGGGGGGCGGGCCGGGTCGCGGCGGGGATGCTGGCGCCGGCGGCCGAGGCGAGCTTCGGGGAGGAGGCGCTGCAGGGGCTGATGCTCGAGTCGATGCGGCGGTGGCCCGGGTTCGCGGCCGAGCTGAGCGCGGCGACCGGGATGCCGCTGGGGTACCGGACGGAGGGGACGCTGCTCGTCGCGCTCACCGAGGACGACCTCACCGAGGTGCGGCGGCTCGTCGACTACTACCTGCGGGCGGGGCTGCCGGTCGAGCCGCTGCGGGGGCGGGAGCTCCGGGAGCTGGAGCCGATGCTCAGCCCGCGGGTGCGCGGCGGGGCGAAGGCGGCCGGGGACCATCAGGTGGACCCGCGGCTGCTGCTCGCGGCGCTGCGGTCGGAGCGGCTGCCGGTGACGTGGGTGGAGCGGGACGTCGAGGATCTGTCCAGCCTGCGGGACGATGTGATCATCATCGCGAACGGGATCGGGATCGGGCGGCTGACCGGGCTGCCGGTGCGGCCGGTGAAGGGACAGTTGCTCCGGTTGCGGGGGGCCGAGCCGCTGCTCACGCACGTCGTGCGGGGCGTCGCGCTGGGGCGCCACGTGTACCTGGTGCCGCGCGCCGACGGGGAGCTGGTCGTCGGGGCGACGGAGGAGGAGCGCGGTGCCGACACGACGGTGACCGCCGGTGGGGTGCTCGACCTGCTGCGACCGGCCGCGGACCTGCTGCCGGGGGTCGCCGAGCTGGCGCTCGCGGAGACCCTCGCCGGCCTGCGGCCCGGGACCCCGGACAACGCCCCGATTCTCGGCCGGCTCGAAGGGCACCCGCACGGGAACGTGTACGTCGCGGGCGGTCACTACCGGCACGGGGTGCTCCTCGCGCCGGTCACCGCGCACGCCGTCGCCGACCTGGTCACCAAGGGATCGACGGATGTGGACATCAGCGCGTACGGGGTGGGCCGCTTTACCTGAGGACCGCGGCGGGGTTATGGTCAGCTCGTACCCCACGGGAGTCCGGTATGACCGGGCTGAGAGGGGGGCTGTCAGCCCCCGACCGTCGAACCTGATCCGGATCATGCCGGCGCAGGGAGTCAGGAGTGAGCCGTATGCAGCTCGTGGTCAACGCGGTCGCCGCCGATGTGGACGACACCGCGACCGTCGCCGACGTCGTCCGTGGCCTCGCCGGGGTCGCCGACCCGCGGGGCGTCGCCGTCGCGTTGAACGGGTCCGTCGTGCCGAGAGCCGACTGGGCCGGGACCAGGCCGGTCGACGGCGACACCATCGACGTCCTCACGGCGGTCCAAGGTGGCTGACCTCGGCAACGGCGCCATCAGCGGCCTCAGCAGTGCCGCCGGCAACGGCGACGGCGCGAAGCTCAGCATCGCCGGGGAGGACCTGCCGTCGCGGCTCATCCTCGGCACCGGCGGGGCGACCAGCCACGCCGCGCTCGAGGCCGCGATCCGGGCCAGCGGCACCGGGCTCGTCACGGTCGCGCTGCGCAGGCTCGACCCGGGCGCGCCGTCGCTGCTCGACGTCGTCGAACGGTGCGGCGTGCGGGTGCTGCCCAACACCGCCGGCTGCTACACGGCGACCGAGGCGGTGAAGCTCGCCCACCTGGCCAGGGAGGCGTTCGACACGGCGTGGGTCAAGCTGGAGGTCATCGGCGACGAGGAGACGCTGCTGCCCGACGCGGTCGAGCTGGTCACCGCCGCGGAGCGGCTCGTCGAGGACGGGTTCACGGTCCTGCCGTACACCACCGACGACCCGGTCCTCGCCCAGCGCCTCGCCGACGCCGGATGCGCCGCGGTCATGCCGCTCGGCGCGCCCATCGGCTCCGGCCTCGGCATCCGCAACCCGCACAACATCGCGCTCATCCGGCAGAAGGTGGCCGTGCCGGTCATCCTCGACGCCGGGATCGGCACCGCCTCCGACGCGGCGCTGGCGATGGAGCTCGGCTGCGACGGGGTGCTGCTCGCGACCGCGGTCACCCGCGCCGAACACCCCGCGCGCATGGCGGAGGCGATGCGGCTCGCCGTCGAGGCCGGCCGGCTCGCGCACACCGCCGGGAGGATCCCGCGCCGCCTGTACGCGACCGCCTCGAGCCCGATGGGGGGACTGCCATGGTGACGAGGCTGGTGCTGTTCACCGACCGCCGGCAGGCGCACCGGCCGCTCGACGAGGTCGTCAACCGGGCGATCGACGGCGGCGCGCGGCTGGTCGTCCTCGGCGAGCAGGACCTGCCCGCGGGGGCCCGCGCCGACCTCGCCGACCGGCTCCGCGGCATGCTCGACGGCGTCAAGGGCCGGCTCGTGCTGGCGGAGGACACGGCCGCGTACCGCAAGTGCCACGACCAGGCGGAGCTCTTCGCCGCGGCCGAGGCGAAGGTGGGGTTCGCGACCCTGTCGCCGATCTTCCCGACCCGGTCCAAGCCAGGCTACGGCCCCCCGCTGGGCCTGGCCGCGCTCGCCAGGATGGCGCTGGTCGTCCCGCTGCCGGTGTACGCCCTGGGCGGCGTCGACTCGCCGGCGCGGGTCCGGGACTGCCTCGACGAGGGAGCCGCGGGCGTCGCCGTCATGGGTGCCGTCATGCGCGCCGACGACCCCGCGAGGTTCGTCAAGGAGCTGATGACGGCGTGACCCCGGCCGTCGCGCTCACGATCGCGGGATCCGACTCCGGTGGGGGTGCGGGGATCCAGGCGGACCTGAAGACGTTCGCCGCGCACCGGGTCTTCGGCACCAGCGTGATCACCGCACTCACTGCTCAGAACACCGTCGGCGTGCGGGGGATCTCCGCCGTCGACCCCGGGTTCGTCGGGGCGCAGCTCGACGCGGTCCTCGCCGACCTGCCCGTCGCCGCCGTCAAGACCGGCATGCTCGCCACACCCGAGACCGTCGCCCTCGTCGCGTCGTACGCGCCGCGGCTGCCCGGCCTCGTCGTCGACCCGGTGCTCGTCGCGTCGTCCGGGGACCGGCTCTTCACCCGGGACGCCGAGCGCGCGTACCTCGACCTGCTCTTCCCGCACGCCGCCGTCGTCACGCCCAACCTGCGGGAGGCGTCGGTGCTGCTCGGCCGGGACGTCACCGATGTCGACGACGCGATCAAGGCCGCCCAGGACCTCGCCGCGACCGGACCGAAGTGTGTCGTGGTGAAGGGCGGCCACCTGCGCGGCAGCCGCGACGCCGTCGACGTCGTCTGCGTCGGCGGCACCGTCGAGCTGCTGTCGCTGCCGTGGGTCGACACCGCGAACAACCACGGCACCGGGTGCACGTTCGCGGCGGCGACCGCGGCCCGGCTCGCGCTCGGGGAGCCTCTCGCCGAGGCGCTCGCCGGGGCGAAGCAGTACGTGCAGTCGGCCTTGAGCGCCTCGTCCGGCTGGCGGCTCGGCGCCGGGCACGGTCCGCTCGCGTGGGGTCCCTTCTCCGGCCCGCTTCCGTAACCCACCAGGTCCGGCCCGCGGATCTTCTGGTCCGGCCCGCTCGCTCAGTACATCTGCCGAAAACGCGAACAGGTGCGCCTCATGGCGTGCCCGCTTCGCCGTGCCCACAGCCCACGAAAGGATGCGCCATGAAGCGCAAGGTCCACGTCCAGGGGTCCCGCGACGACATCCGTGTGCCGTTCGCCGAGGTCGAGCTGAGCGGCGGCAACCCGCCGGTGCGCCTCTACGACACCAGCGGCCCGCTGAACGACCCGCCCACGGGCCTCCCGCCGCTGCGCGCGCCGTGGATCGCGGCGCGCAGCGGCGATCATGGCGGAGAGCGGACGCAGCTGTACTACGCGCGGCAGGGGATCATCACGCCGGAGATGGAGTTCGTGGCGATCCGCGAGGGTGTCGACCCGTCGCTGGTGCGCGACGAGATCGCGGCCGGGCGGGCGATCCTGCCCAACAACGTCAACCACCCCGAGAGCGAGCCGATGGTCATCGGCAGCCGCTTCCTGGTGAAGGTCAACGCCAACATCGGCACGTCCGCGGTCTCCTCCGGCGTCGAGGAGGAGGTCGCGAAGCTCACCTGGGCGACGAAGTGGGGCGCGGACACGGTCATGGACCTGTCCACCGGCAAGCACATCCACGCCACCCGCGAGGCGATCGTGCGCAACTCGCCGGTGCCGATCGGGACCGTGCCGATCTACCAGGCCCTGGAGAAGGTCGGCGGCGACCCGCTCAAGCTGACCTGGGAGGCGTACCGCGACACGGTCATCGAGCAGGCGGAGCAGGGCGTCGACTACATGACCGTGCATGCCGGGGTGCTGCTGCGGTACGTGCCGATGACCGTCGGCCGGGTCACGGGCATCGTCTCCCGGGGCGGTTCGATCATGGCCGCCTGGTGCCTGGCGCGTCACGAGGAGAACTTCCTGTACACGCACTTCGCCGAGCTGTGCGAGATCTTCGCCCGGTACGACGTCGCCTTCTCCCTCGGTGACGGGCTCCGCCCCGGCTCGATCGCCGACGCGAACGACGAGGCGCAGCTCGCGGAGCTGCGCACCCTGGGCGAGCTGACGAAGGTGGCGTGGGAGCACGACGTGCAGGTCATGATCGAGGGCCCCGGCCACGTGCCCATGCACAAGATCAAGGAGAACGTGGACCTGCAGATGGAGTGGTGCCACGAGGCGCCGTTCTACACGCTCGGACCGCTCACCACCGACGTCGCGCCCGCCTACGACCACATCACCAGCGCCATCGGTGCCGCCATGATCGCCATGTACGGCACGGCGATGCTCTGCTACGTCACGCCGAAGGAGCACCTCGGGCTGCCGAACCGCGACGACGTCAAGGCCGGCGTCATCGCGTACAAGATCGCGGCGCACGCCGCCGACCTCGCCAAGGGCCACCCCGGCGCGCAGGCGTGGGACGACGCGCTGTCCAAGGCGCGGTTCGAGTTCCGCTGGGAGGACCAGTTCAACCTGGCGATGGACCCCGACACCGCGCGCTCGTACCACGACGAGACGCTCCCGGCGTCGGCGGCGAAGACGGCGCACTTCTGCTCGATGTGCGGCCCGAAGTTCTGCTCCATGAAGATCAGCCAGTCGTTGTCGCTGGAGATGCAGGCGAAGTCCGAGGAGTTCGTCGCGTCGGGCGGGCAGGTATACCTGCCGGTTGTGTCGTAGGTGGGTATTAAGGTCGGGGGGTGGAGTCCTCAGTGGCGTCGCCACGCACCGCGGTGGTCTGGCAGGTCCTGCGACGCGAGATCGCCGCGGCCGACCACCCCCTGACCGCCCTCGACGTCGGCGGCGGCACCGGTGGGTTCGCCGTGCCGCTGGCCCGCGCCGGGCACGCCGTCACCGTCGTCGACCCCAGCCCCGACGCCCTCGCCGCGCTCACCAGGCGGGCCGACGAGGCCGGCGTCGCCGACCGGATCACCGCAGTGCAGGGCGACGGCGACGGCCTCGCCGACCTCGTCCCGCCCGGCAGCGTCGACCTCGTGCTGTGCCACAGCATGCTCGAGGTGGTCGACGACCCGCACAAGGTCGTCACCGCGCTCGCCGCGACCCTGCGCCCCGGCGGCGCCGCCAGCGTCGTCGTCGCCAACCGGGCCGCCGCCGTCCTCGCCAGGGCGATCGGCGGGCACCTCGCCGCCGCGTCGCTGCTCGTCGCCAGCCCCGACGGGCGCGGCGACACCCGCGACCGGCTCAGCCGGCGCTATGACGTCGGCACCGCCACGGCCCTGCTGACCGGCGGCGGGTTCGAGGTCGAGCAGATCCACGGCGTCCGGATCATCGCCGACCTGGTGCCCGGCAGCGTCGCGGAGAGCGAGCCGGAGGCGCTGCAGGCGTTCGAGCTGGCCCTCGCCGGCACCCCGCCCTACCGGGACATCGCCACCCAGCTGCACCTGCTCTGCAGGAGACACTGATGGGCCCGCTCGATCCCGTCGCACCCCGCTACGGGCAGGCGAGCCTCGCCGAGGTCATGCCCAGCGTGCTGAGCGTCCTCGGGATGCCGTATGAGCGGGACGCCCTCGGCCTCGGCGCCGCCCTCGCCGGCGTCGACCGGGTCGCCGTGCTGCTCCTCGACGGGCTCGGCTGGCACCAGCTCGGCGTCGCCGCGCCCCACGCGCCGACGATCACCGACTTCCTCGGCGGCCGGCTCGGCACCGCCCGCTCGATCACCGCCGGCTTCCCGTCGACGACCCCGGTCAGCCTCGTCACCCTCGGCACCGGTGCCCCGCCCGGCGCCCACGGCATCGTCGGCATCGTGCTCAACCAGCCCGGCACCGACAAGCTCGTCAACCACCTGCACTGGGAGGACCAGCCCGACCCCGCGCAGTGGCAGCCGCTGCCGACCGCGTTCACCCGGGCCGGCAACGCGGGGCTCGCCCCCACCGTCGTCAGCAACCCGAAGTTCGAGCGGACCGGCCTGTCCGTGTCCGCCTACCGCGGCGCCCGGTTCGGCGCCGGGATCGCCTATGACGAGGTCGCGGCCTCGATGCTGTTCGCGTTGCGGTCCTCCCGCCTCGTCTACGGGTATCTGCCCGACGTCGACCGCGCCGGGCACGACTTCGGCATCGGGACCGGCGAGTGGCGGACGGCCGTCGCTGACGCCGACCGGCTCCTCACCCGCCTCGTCGACGGGCTGCCGCCCAACTCGGCGCTGGTCGTGACCGCCGACCACGGGCAGGTCGACATCCCCGCCGACCGGCGCCTCGATCTCGACCAGGACACCCGGCTGCGGGCCGGCGTCGCGGTCGTCGCGGGTGAGCCCCGGGTGCGGTATCTGCACGCCGTCCCCGGCGCGCACGACGATGTCATCGCCACCTGGCGGGGGGTCCTCGGGGACCGGGCCACCGTGCTCAGCCGCGACGAGGCGGTCGCGGGAGGCTGGTTCGGGCCGATCCCGCAGCAGCACCTCGCCCGCGTCGGCGACGTGGTCGTCATCTGCCACGAGCGGTGGGCGATCATGGCCACGGAGCACGAGCCGCTGCGGTATACGAAGATGGTGGCGTTCCACGGGTCGAGCACGGCGGCGGAGATGCAGATCCCGCTGCTGGTGGTGCGCAGCTAGGCCTTCAGCTTCTGGAGTGTGCTCCGCAGCTCCGGCCCCGCGTCGACCGCGTGCTCCAGGACGATCTGGAGCAGCTCGTGCCTCGACGCGGCGACCACCACGCCGGGCGCTCCCGCGACGGGGTCGTCGCACAGGACCGCCACCCGTGCCCGGCGGATCCCGAGCTGGCCGGCCTGGTTGAGGAACGTCTCGCCGCAGGCCGGCAGCGGCACCCTGCGCGCCCTGGTCCAGCCCGCGACCAGGAGCACGGCGAGGGCGCACCGGTCCGTGCCGGGGCGCCAGCCGTCGCCGCCGCTGGTCATCAACCCCCGTGCGATGCAGCGGACGAGGTCCGGATGCTGGAGCCTGAGGCCTTCCACGGCCGCGACGACGGGCGCCAGCGGCGACGTCAGCGCGAGGAGGGCCATCCCAGGAAGGTAAGGCAATCCTAACTTCCCGTCAAACGTTGCCGATTGTCTGCCGGGATCTGGCTTGCCGTTCTTGCCGGGTCTGGCTTGCCGATTTTTGTCGGGGGGTCTGGCTAGAGTGCGGACATGGGGCGGAGCCAGGTGGTGCCGAGGGACGGTTCGGGTGCGGGGGAGTTCGGTCCCGACGCCGACGACACCGGCTGCACGGTGCTGCACGTCGACATGGACGCGTTCTACGCGTCGGTCGAGATCCGCCGCCGCCCGGAGTTGCGCGGCAAGGCCGTCATCGTCGGCGGCGCGGGGCCGCGCGGCGTCGTGTCCGCCGCCAGCTATGAGGCCCGCCGGTTCGGGGTGCGCAGCGCCATGCCCGGCAGCAGGGCGCAGCGGCTCTGCCCGCATGCCGTCTTCCTGCCGCCCGACTTCGCCGCCTACACGGAGGCGTCCCGCGCGGTCATGGCGATCTTCCGCGACGTGACGCCGCTGGTCGAGCCGCTGTCGCTCGACGAGGCGTTCCTCGACGTCGCCGGCGCCCGCAAGCTGCTCGGCCGCCCCGCCGAGATCGCCGCCCTGATCCGCCGCCGGGTCGCCACCGAGCAGCGGCTGACCTGCTCCGTGGGGGTGGCCTCGACGAAGTTCATGGCGAAGCTCGGCTCGACCCGCGCCAAGCCCGACGGCATGGCCGTCGTCCCGACCGCCCTGGCCCTGCGGTATCTGCACCCGCTGCCCGTCAGCGCCCTGTGGGGCGTCGGCGACCGGACCGCCGAGACTCTCCAGCGGCTCGGCCTGAAGACCGTCGGCGACCTCGCCGCCGCCCCGCTCGGCATGCTCCGCGCCGCCGTGGGCGACGCCGCCGCCCACCATCTGCACGAGCTGTCGTGGGCGCGTGACCCCCGACGGGTGATTCCCGACCACGTGGAGAAGTCGATCGGCGCCGAGACCACGTTCGACGTCGACGTCAGCGACCTGTCAATCATCCGACGCACGATGCTCGCCCTGTCCAACAAGGTCGCCCAGCGCCTCCGCCACGCCGACCAGGCCGGCCGCACCATCGCGGTGAAGATCAGGCTCGCCGACTTCCAGACGCTCAGTCGGTCACGGACCGTAGACATCCCGACCGACGTCGCCCGGGAGATCTTCGAGATCTCGTGGGCCCTGTTCACCTCCGCCCGCCCTGGCGAGCGCATCCGCCTCATCGGCGTCCGCGTCGAGAGCCTCTCCTCCGCTGACGGAGCGCCACGCCAGATGACGCTCGGTGAGCGCGACCACGGCTGGCGCGACGCCGAACGCGCCGCCGACGCGGTCGCCGCCCGCTTCGGCGCGGGCCTCGTCAAGCCCGCCAGCCTCCTGCGCGGCGACGGCCTCCGCGGCGACGGCAACGGCGCCGCACCCGCCCCCGACCCACCTTCCGGACCGCCGACACGCCACAATGGGGGCAGATAGAGCACGACTCGACGGAAAATCGGCACGGCCGGACCATCGTCCCGCTTTCCGACCCGGTGAGCCCCTCGTAAACTTGCCAGTACGCAGCCCGACGGGCTGTGCCGGACTGTCGGTCCATCAGGGTCGACCTTCGCGACCGGGGAGGAGTGCCGTGCCGCTCTCGGAACACGAGCAGCGGCTGTTCGAGCAGATCGAGCGGTCGCTAGCCGAGGACCCCAAGTTTGCCTCGGCGGTGCGAGCCACCGACCCGCGGTTCCATGCCAAGCGTCGGATGATCGCCGCCGCGGTGCTCCTACTCGCCGGCATGGCGCTACTGGTCTATGGCGTCGCCATCTCAATCCCACCCCTCGGCGTCGGCGGCTTCGTCGTCATGCTGGGCGCCCTCGTTTTCGGCGTCCAGGCGTACCGCCGCGGACAGAGCACCGACCTGCACGCCGTCGGCGGCACGGCCACACGCCGTACCCGGCAGCAGCGCAGGGGCGGCCTGGTCGACCGCCTGGAAGAGCGCTGGCGCCGCCGCCCTGAAGGCGACGCCTGACCCCACCGGGCCAGGCAAGGGCGCGTCGACACGGGTTCCTCGTCGACGCGCCCACCCGTCTGCCCAGCGCGCAGAACTCCTTCATCGACCGCCCCCCCCACCTTGCCCAGCCCGCCCCCGCACCTCGGGGGTGGGCTGTCTCGCTCCTGCGCCGCGCCGCGCCTTGCCTGCGCCGCGTCGTGTCTGGTGTGGGTTGGGCCCTGGCCTGCGTCGCGCCCTGGCCTGCGTCGCGCCCTGGCCTGCGTCGCGCCCTGGCCTGCGTCGCGCCCTGGCCTGCGTCGCGCCCTGGCCTGCGTCGCGCCCTGGCCTGCGTCGCGCCCTGGCCTGCGTCGCGCCCTGGCCTGCGTCGCGCCCTGGCCTGCGTCGCGCCCTGGCCTGCGTCGCGCCTGAGCTGTGGGCTCACCCTTCAGATCACCCCTCGCCCACAGCTCACCCCCGGCAACCCGCCCAGAGCTATCCGCCCCCGAACCATCCCACCGGACGTCTCGTCCACGGGACCAGCACGGCGCGGGTCATCCTGTGCCGCAGTCTGGCCAGGCGCGTTGTCCCGGGCCGCAGGCTCTTCTGACGGCGGCCTGTGATTCGGTCGAGGGTCGGTTTCAGTGAGCCTGGTGGTGGGTGGGCGTTGGGTGTGTCGGTGACGTTCGGGTGGGGGGGAGTTGGCCGGCACGCGGGGGCGGGGCAGGTGGCACGGTGGGGCGCGGACAGTGGCTTCGCGTCGGCGGCCGGATTGAGGGTGATCAGCCGTTGAGCGCTGGACCGGGGTGCGGCACTCGCGGCGCTGGTCGTCGCGTGGTGGGTCGATCAGAGGATGGTGCCGGGAGTCGGCGGGGCTGGTCGTGTCCCCTGATCGCCGTGTCGAGGGGCGTTGCGGCGGTGAGGGTGGTGCTGGGTGGCGTTGGTGGGTTGATCGAAGGATGGTTCTGGCTGTCGGGGTGGCCAGATCCGGCCTTGGATCATCGCGTCGGTGGGTGTCCTGCCGGTGTGCTTGCGGGGGACCAGGTCATGGCGGTCGCTGTCCGTGCCGGAGCAGGGCGTTGATCAGAGGTGATGGCGGCGGGGGCAATGGTGCCGGTGCGCGGGCGTGGTCGCAGTGGGTGCTGTCGCGGGGCTGTGGCTGTCCCCGGTCGCCGTGGCCTGGGCTATCGCCTGGGCTGTCCCTGTCGCCTGGGCCGTCGCTGCCCCGTGCCCGTCTCCGTTGCCTGGGTCGTGGCTGTCCGTCTGGCCGGGGCTGTCGCCGGGCCGGGGGCTGTCCCGTCCCCGTCGCTTTGGCTGGCCCCCCTGTCGTCGGGGGCTGTTGCCTGGCCGGGGCTGTCCCTGTCCCCGTCGCTGTGGCTGTGCTCAGGCGGGGCTGTTCCGGTCACGTTGCTGTCGCGGTGGGGTGGGTGGGGGTGAAGAGTGGCGCCCCGGACGGGTGGAGGAGTCCGGGGCGCCTGGTGGGTAAGGGTGGGTCAGCGGTCGGCGCGGCGGGCTACGAAGCGGCGGACGCTGATGGCGCGCATGAGTTTGTCCCAGGCTCGGCCTACGGCCAGGGTGGCGTTGCTGGAGCGTTGGGTGGTGGTGGCGCGCCAGCGGCGCAGGACCGACGGGGGCAGGAGGACTGCCAGGATGCGGGTCTTGCGGGTGGCGCGGGCGGCGAACGCGGTCCTGACGTCGTCGACGGCTGAGCGGAGCTGGCCGCCGGTCAGGGGGGTTCGGGCGTAGCGGGCGTGCTCCTCCACGGTGCTCAGCAGGCGGACGCCCTGCTCGGCCTTGTCGCGGAGGCGTTCCTTCGTGACGAGGCGGGTGACCGTGGCGCGGGGGGTTTCGGCGTCGTCGACGGAGACGTTGTAGTCGACCATCGTGTCGACCAGCTCGTCCCAGGCGTGGTGGGCCTGGGAGCGGGCCTCGCCATCGTCGGCGAGCAGGACCATGACGCCCGGTGGGGCGCCTTCGGGGGGTGGGCCGCCCGACACGTCCTTGGCCGCGGCCGCGGCCGTGAGGCGGGTGCGGCGGGTGCGGTTGCGGACGAGGGCCGGGGACAGGAGCAGCGCCACGACGAGCAGGCTGCCCAGGAGCCAGGCGCCGCCGACGGCGAGCACCGAGATCAGCGTGGCGTCCTGCGTCTCGGGGCCGACGCCGCCGACGTTGCCGGGGTTGTTGCCGCTGTCGCCGGCGGGGGCGGCCTCGGCGCTGCTGCTCGGGGCGCCGCCGGGGCGGTTGCGGAGGTTCTCGTCGGCCGGGTCGATCTGCTCGCTGGCGGCGTTGGGCAGGTACGACGTGGAGACCGACCCGCCGATCGCCTGCGGGGGCGTGGCGTCGAAGGGCAGCCAGCCGTAGCCCGGGAAGTACACCTCGGTCCACGCGTGCAGGTTGAAGTTGGTGAGCGTCATCGTCTGGCCCTGGCGGGTGCCGCCGCGGGCGAAGCCGAAGGCGACCCGGGACGGGATCTTCGCCTCGCGCAGGAGCCAGCCGAAGGCGGCCGCGTACTGGGCGCAGTAGCCGCGCTTGTTCTTGAGGAAGTCGGCGATGGCCGAGCCGCTGGTGTCCGAGCCGGTGCTCGTGTCGTAGACGAAGCCGTTGGCCTGCGAGAAGTACTCGTAGATCGCCTTGACCTTGTCGTACTCCGTGGTCTTGCCCTTGGTGAGCTCGGCGACCTTGTCCTTGACGGTGTTGTTGGCCGGGACGGTCAGGGTGCCGTGCACCGCCGGGTCGTTCTCCTTGATCGGCGCGGCCTTGCGCAGGTCGTCGGGGCTGATCTCGGGGCGGGTGTACTCGACCGTGTACTTCTTCTTCGCCGTCGTCTGCTTGCTGGAGTACACGACGGCGGTGTTCGGGTCGAAGGACCAGTTGTTGTCGATCTTCTCCAGCTTCGTCGGCCAGGTGTAGATCGGCAGGAAGTAGATCGCCAGCTCGTTGGTGACCTCGATGCTGGCCTTGTGGGTGGTGGTCTTCACGGACCCGTTCCAGCCCGGGGCGGCCAGGCCGGCGCTGACGCTCTTGCCGCCGGTGATCGGCTTGGCGTTGAAGCCCTTGCTGGTGAGCTCCTCGAGCACGTTGAAGCGCAGGTAGTACGGGTTGGGGTCGTTGCTGACGTTGGTCACCTTGACCATGTCGAAGGACTTGTCCCGGTTGAGCTGCCCGGAGAGCAGGGCGAACATGCTGACCTGCTTGCCGTTCTTGCCGCCGGGGCCGATCCCGCCGCCGCCACCCGCGCCGGCGCCGATCGAGTCGATCACGCCGGCGGGCATCGCGAACGGCACGAGCGGCAGCAGCACGGCCGCGATCACACCGACCGCGCCGAGGCGCTGGCCGGCGGCGGCGAGCGGCGAGGGCTCCCACAGGTCGACGTCGCGGCCGTCGCCGGTGAAGCGGCGGCCGAAGCGGCGGACCCGGTCGACGTTGTCGGTGACCAGCAGCCACAGGAACCCGACGGCGCCGAGCGCGAACGGCAGCCAGCTGGTGCTCTCGGCGGTGACGGTGACCGGCACCGAGTAGATCGCGAGCATCGGCAGGCCGGCGAGGGCCGGGCGGCGCAGCACGACGGCGAACAGGTCGACGACGAGGGCGACGACCGCGACGCCGAGCGTGGCCAGGAACAGGAAGCCGGGCCGGTCACCGACCGGCGTCGCGAACTCGCTCATCTCGGTCGACGCGGTGCTCAGCAGCTGGCCGAAGTGCTTGAGCGTGTCGGGGGAGGGGATGATCCCGATGTACTCCCTGGAGCTCGGGTAGAGCCAGGTCAGCCCGAACAGCGCGGCGACCGCCATCGCCGCGCTCGGCGCCCACGTCGGCGCCCGCAGGCTGCGGACCAGCAGCGCCACGCCGCACATGGCGGCCACGACGAGGAACGCCCGGACCGCCCAGGTGATCTCCTCGAAGACGTTGAACAGCGGCAGCGCCGACAGGTAGGCGGACCCCGCAGCGATCAGGGTCAGGTGCTTGCGCTGGTTCACCGCACGCCTCCGGCGACGCTCTCGGCCGACGCGGCCCGCCAGGCGAAGCCCTGCGACCCCCGCCCGGCTTGTGGCCACAGTGCCGGCAGTTTCGCACCGTGCGGGACCTCGACGACCCGCCACCCGCTGCGCAGCAGCGCGAGGGAGGCGACACCGTGGGCCTTGTCGGCCTCCTCGCGGGCCGCCGTCGGCAGGTTGAGCCACGTCGAGGAGTCGATGAACAGGGCGACGCAGGTCGCGTTGTTGGACCGGAACCCGGCCAGGAGCTCGGCCTCCGCCGACGACAGGAGCCCGAAGATGCCGATGATCAGCCCGCCGTCGCTGCGCCGCCGGACCCGCTCGATGAGCGTGCCGATGTCGCCGCGCTGCGCCAGCCTGACATCGGCCAGCTGATCCAGCAGAGGACCGTCGCCGTCGATCTCGGTCGCGTCGACGTCGACCCCGGCGTCGGTGACCAGGCGCATCTTGTAGCCCGCGTGGCGCAGGTGCACCGCGACGCTGGCCGCGGCGGACACCGCCCACTCGAAGCTGGCGGTCGGTCCCTCGCCGCGGTGGGCGGTGGAGCGCGTGTCGAGCACGACCGTCGCCCGGCTCTCCCACGGCTGCTCCTCGCGGCGGACCATGAGCTCGCCGGTCCGGGCGGTGGAGCGCCAGTGGACCCGGCGCAGGTCGTCGCCGTAGCGGTACTCGCGGGTCGCGGCGTCGTCCTCGCCGTGCACGGCCACCGACCGGGCGCGGCTCTCCCCGGAGCCGGCGAACTCGCCGGCGAGACGCACCGACGGCAGCGGCACGACCTGCGGGATGACGGTGAGCCGGTCGACCGACGGGAACGCCCTGGTCAGCTCGCACAGCCCGAACGGGTCGGTGAGCCGCACGACCAGGGGGCCGACCTCATACCGGCCGCGGACGTCGGCGCGCACCGTGTAGGCCACGGAACTCGCCTGGTGCGCGCCCAGCTTCTCCAGCACCAGCCGCGGCCGGCTGCCGAGCGCATACGGCAGCCGGTCCTCGAGCAGCATCGTGCCGGTGGGCAGGCGGGACAGGTTCTGCAGGCGGAGGATCACCCGCGCGCTGGCGCCGACCTGCACCCGGTGCGGGTCCAGGGTGCGGCTGCAGGACAGCCGGTATCGGGTGCGGCCCACATACGCGGCGGACAGCAGCGGCAGCGCCGCGAGCAGCACCGCCACCCGGAGCAGGTCGCGCTCGCCCAGGATCAGCGACGCGATGAGGGCCGCTGCGGCGGCGGCCAGGAAGCTACGGCCCCGGGTGGTGAGCCCCCGCAGCGCCTCCCGCATGCTCAGCGACCCCCGAACTGTTGCCCGCGCGGCTGGGTGCGGTCGGCCGGTCGGGTGTCATACGGCGAGCGCGGCTGCCGGTCCGAGGGCAGCGGCAGCCGGTGGACGAGCTCGGCGATGATCGCGTCGGTGGTGCGGCGGGACAGCTGCGCCTCGGCGGTCGGGATGACCCGGTGCGCGAGGACCGGCACGGCCAGGGCCTGCAGGTCGTCGGGGAGCACGAACTCGCGCCCTTCGAGGGCGGCGACGGCGCGGGCCGTGCGCAGCAGCTGCAGCGTCGCGCGGGGCGACGAGCCCAGGCGCAGCTCGCCGGACTCGCGGGTGGCGGTGACGATGTTGACCGCATACTGCTTCACCGCGTCGGCGACGTGCACGTCACGGACGGTGGCGATCATGCGGCGGACCTGGGTGGCGTCGGAGACGGGCAGGATGTCGTCGAGCGCGTCGTGGCGGCCGTGCACGTCGAGCATCGCGAGCTCGGCACCCATGTCGGGGTAGCCCATCGCGATCCGGGCGGTGAACCGGTCGCGCTGCGCCTCCGGCAGCGGGTAGGTGCCTTCCATCTCGATCGGGTTCTGCGTGGCGATGACCATGAACGGGACCTGCAGCGGGTAGGTCGCGCCGTCGACCGTGACCTGCCGCTCCTCCATGCTCTCCAGCAGCGCCGACTGCGTCTTCGGCGAGGCCCGGTTGATCTCGTCGCCGACGACGATGTTGGCGAACACCGCGCCCGGCTTGAACTCGAAGTCGCGCGTCTCCTGGTTGTAGACGCTGACGCCGGTGACGTCGCTGGGCAGCAGGTCGGGCGTGAACTGGATACGCCGGACCGAACAGTCGATCGACTTCGCCAGGGCCTTGGCGAGCTTGGTCTTGCCGACGCCGGGTACGTCTTCGATGAGGAGGTGGCCCTCAGCGAGCAGCACGGCGAGCGCGAGCCGCACAGTGGCGGTCTTGCCCTCGATGACCTGCTCGATGTTGGCGACGATCGCATCGGTCGCGGCGCGGAACTCCGGGCTGGGGAGTGGGGCCCCGAGCTCCTCGAACGTGCGGTGCCTGGTCAACTGGCCTCCTCGTTTCCTGCTGTGGCCACCGTTAGGTGATAGACCCGTAGGTGGACCGCCCGGTTGCACGGAAACGTTGGCAAGCCGAGCCGTTTATATCCCCTCAGGCTAGCCGGGGATCGCACACTGCGCCGCACCGGAAAACGTCATTCCGGACATCACGGCCGTGACTGTCCGCGACGTTTTTTTCCGCGGGCCCGCGGCGAGCCGCACGTACCCCCGCAAATGTCCAACAAACGGATCTGCCGGGATGCGGCCGGCGCCGATTCCGGCAGACTGGACCCATGCACGAGGAGCAGAATGTCGGGCAGCTCCTCAACGGTCGCTACCGCCTCGCCGACCGGCTCGGCGAAGGCGGCATGTCGGTCGTTTGGGACGCCCGCGACGAGGTCCTCGGACGGGCCGTCGCCGTCAAGGTCCTCGCCGGCCCGTTCGCCGCCGACCCCGCCTGGCGCCAGCGGATCCGGACCGAGGCGCGGGCCACGGCGAGCCTTTCGCACCCGAACGTCGCCGGTGTCTACGACTACGGCGAGACCGCCGGCGGCAGCCCGTTCGTCGTGATGGAGCTGCTGCGCGGGCCGACGCTCGCCGAGCGGCTGACCGCGGGCCCGCTCAGCCCCGCCGCGGCGATCCGGGTCTGCGCCGAGGTCGCCGCCGGCCTGGCCGCCGCGCACGCCGAGGGTTTCGTGCACCACGACGTCAAACCCGGCAACGTGGTGCTCACCCCGGGTGCGGCGAAGCTCCTCGACTTCGGCATCGTCGGCGTCCACGGCGACCCGGACGGCGGCCTCGACGACGCCGGCCTGGTCCTCGGCACGCCCGCCTATCTCGCGCCGGAGCGGCTCGTCGGCGACGAGGCGGTGCCCGCCAGCGACGTGTACGCGTTCGGGATGCTGCTCTACCGGTGCCTCACCGGCCGCCTGCCGTGGGACGGCGAGACCACCGCCCAGATGCTGCGCTCGCACGTGACCGTCGCACCCGATCCGCTGCCCGACCTGCCGGGCGTGCCGCCGCAGGTCCGGGACCTGTGCATGCGCTGCCTGGTCAAGGCGCCCGCGGCCCGCCCGTCCGCGGAGGAGGCGGCGGCCGTGCTCGCCGAGGCGGCGGGCGTGTCGCCGCGTCCGAATGCCGAAGAGCTGCATCTGGTACCGGCGGTGCCGCCGCAGCTGACGGCCGCCGGAGCAGCGGCCCGGACGGACGGCACCACGGCCATCGGCGACGCCACCGCCCCGGTCGACCCCGTCCCGGCCGCGCCGGCCGAAGAAGAGCCCGCGACGGACGCGCCGGCCGAGGAAGAGCGCGCGACGGGCGCGGTCGGTGACGACGCGGGTGAGCGGCGGCGGGTGCTCGCCGGGACGGCGGTCGTGGTGGCGGTGGCCGCGCTGCTGGTGACGTTCGCGCTGAGCCGCCCGACCATCGAGCCGCAGGTCACAGCGGGGGCGGCCCGCGGCGCGCCGGCCGCGACCGGCTCGCCGGACACCCTGGACACCCCCGTCACCCCGGCGGACGCCGGCCAGAGCGCCGGTGCTGGCGGTCAGAGCGGCGGCACGTCCGGCGGAGCCGGCGGATCGGGCGGCGGCGGCCCAGTCGGTACAGACGCCGCGAACGGGAACGGAAACCCCGGGCACACCGGCAACACCGGCAGGGGACAGACCACCCCGGTGGAGGGGCCGCCCGTCAGGATCGGCACGCCCGGCGGGGTCGTCGTCGCGGCGTGCGCCGGCGACCAGGTCAACGTGACCGGCGCCGAGCCCGCCGCCGGTGGCAGCCTGGTCTCCCTGCAGGCGGGGCGGCGCAACAAGTCGCGGGTGGAGTTCAGCCTGGCCGGGCAGCGCCTGCGGTTCGAGGTGCGGTGCGCCGGTGGTGTACCGGCCGCCGTCCGCGACTGAACCACCGCGCCGCTCGCCCGCGCCCGGTCCAAACGCGCTGCGAGCGGGCGCGGACCCTGCGGTACACTGCGAGGCATGACATGGGCTGTCCGGCTTCTTAGCGAGCCGTGCTGACGCACTGACTGCGTCCGCACGGCGACCCCTCCTGCGTGAGGGGTTTTTTCATGCCCGGACAATGTTGGACACCCGAGACCCGAAGGCGGCGAGAAGTCATGAGTGAGGCTGTGACCGACGGAGCGGTCGACATCCCGCCCTACCGTTACACGGCGGGGATGGCGGCGGACATCGAGGCGTGCTGGCAGGACTACTGGTCGGAGCACAGCACCTTCTACGCGCCGAACCCGACCGGCCCGCTCAGCGACCCGAGCCACCCGCGTGCGGGCGCGCCGAAGCTGTACGTGATGGACATGTTCCCGTACCCGTCCGGCTCGGGGCTGCACGTCGGTCACCCGCTGGGCTACATCGGCACCGACTGCTACACGCGGTACTTCCGCATGGCCGGCTACAACGTGCTGCACCCGATGGGGTTCGACGCGTTCGGCCTGCCCGCCGAGCAGTACGCGGTGCAGACCGGCACGCACCCGAGGGTCACCACCGAGGCCAACGTCGAGCGGTACCGTGGCCAGCTGCGCCGGCTGGGGCTGGCCTACGACGACCGCCGCAGCGTCGCCACCACCGACACCGAGTTCTACCGCTGGACCCAGTGGATCTTCCTGCGGATCTTCAACTCCTGGTTCGACACCGACGCGCAGAAGGCCCGGCCGATCGACGAGCTGATCGCCTCGTTCGAATCCGGCTCGCGGGCGCTGGAGGACGGCCGCGCGTGGGCCGACCTGACGCCGGTCGAGCGGCGCGAGGTGATCGACGGGTTCCGGCTGGCGTACATCTCCGAGGCACCGGTCAACTGGTGCCCCGGGCTGGGCACCGTGCTGGCCAACGAGGAGGTCACCCCCGACGGGCGCAGCGAGCGGGGCAACTTCCCCGTGTTCAAGCGGAGCCTGCGGCAGTGGATGATGCGGATCACCTCGTACGGCGACCGGCTGCTGGACGACCTGGAGCGGCTGGACTGGCCGGAGAAGGTCAAGACCATGCAGCGCAACTGGATCGGCCGGTCCCGGGGCGCGCACGTCGACTTCGGCACCGACACCGGTGCCGCGATCCGGGTGTTCACGACCCGCCCCGACACGCTGTTCGGCGCCACGTACATGGTGCTGGCCCCGGAGCACGAGCTGGTCTCCTCGCTGGTCCCCGCCGCCTGGCCGGACGGCATCCCGCAGGTCTGGACCGGCGGGCACGCCACCCCGGGTGCGGCGGTCGCCGCCTACCGCGAGTTCGCGGCGGGGAAGTCCGACGTGGAGCGGCAGGCCGACGCCAAGGAGAAGACCGGCGTCTTCACCGGCGCGTATGCGGTGAACCCGGTCAACGGCTCGCGCGTCCCCGTCTTCATCGCCGACTACGTGCTGGCCGGCTACGGCACCGGCGCGATCATGGCGGTGCCCGGCCAGGACGAGCGCGACTGGGAGTTCGCCGAGGTCTTCGACCTGCCGATCATCCGGACGGTGCGGCCCACCGACGGTTTCGACGGGAAGGCCTTCACCGGCGACGGCCCGGCGATCAACTCCTCCTTCCTGGACGGCCTGGGTGTCGTCGAGGCGAAGGCCAGGATCATCGAGTGGCTGGAGGCCGAGGGGCACGGCGTCGGCGCCATCACGTACCGGCTGCGGGACTGGCTGTTCAGCCGGCAGCGGTACTGGGGTGAGCCGTTCCCGATCGTGTACGACGAGACCGGCCTGCCGATCGGCCTGCCCGACTCGATGCTGCCCGTCGAGCTGCCTGAGGTCGAGGACTTCTCGCCGCGGACGTTCGACGTCGACGACGCCGACAGCATGCCCGAGACGCCGCTGTCGCGCGCCAAGGAATGGGTCGAGGTCACGCTGGACCTGGGCGACGGGCCCAAGGCGTACACCCGCGAGACCAACGTCATGCCGCAGTGGGCGGGCTCGTCCTGGTACGAGCTGCGCTACCTGGACCCGTCCAACCAGGACCAGCTGGTGGCTGCCGACAGTGAGAAGTACTGGATGGGCCCGCAGAAGCCCGGCGACGTCGGCGGCGCGGACCTGTACGTCGGCGGCGTCGAGCACGCCGTGCTGCACCTGCTGTACGCGCGGTTCTGGCACAAGGTGCTGTTCGACCTGGGCCACATCAGCAGCGAGGAGCCCTTCCGCAAGCTGTTCAACCAGGGCTACATCCAGGCCTACGCCTACACCGACGAGCGCGGCGTCTACGTGCCCGCCGAGGAGGTCGAGGAGCGCTCACCCGGGCAGTTCTTCTACAACGACGCTCCGGTGAGGCGCGAGTACGGCAAGATGGGCAAGTCGCTGAAGAACGTCGTCACGCCCGACGAGATGTGCGAGCGGTACGGCGCCGACACCTTCCGCGTCTACGAGATGTCCATGGGCCCGCTGGACGTGTCCCGCCCGTGGGAGACCCGCGCGGTCGTCGGCGCGCAGCGCTTCCTGCAGCGCGTCTGGCGACTGGTCGTCGACGAGCAGACCGACGCCACCCGCGTCACCGACGCGGCCCTGGACGACGGGACCCGCCGCCTGCTGCACCGCGTCATCGACGGCGTCCGGGTCGACATCGAGGAGATGCGCTTCAACACCGCGATCGCGAAGCTGATCGAGCTGACGAACCGCGCCACCCAGGTCTCCCCGTCCGGTGCCCCCCGCGAGGTCGTCGACCCGCTGGTGCGGATGGTCTCGCCGTTCGCGCCGCACCTGGCCGAGGAGCTGTGGCAGCGCCTGGGCAACGGGTCGTCGATCGCCTACGCGGACTTCCCGGTCGCCGACCCGGCGTTCCTGGTCGCCGAGTCGGTGAAGTACCCGGTGCAGGTCAACGGCAAGGTCCGCGGCACGTTCGAGATCGCCGCCGACGCCCCGGAGGAGGCGGTCCGCGAGGCCGCCCTGGCCGAGGTCGCCGCGCAGCTGGCCGGCAAGACCCCGAAGAAGGTCATCGTCGTGCAGGGCCGCATGGTCTCGGTCGTCGTCTAGATCGTCGTCCAGATCGAGCACGACGAAGGGCGCCTCCGGTTCTCCGGGGGCGCCCTTCGCGTGTGCGGCGACTACTTGTTGAGGACGGCGGCGAGGCGCTCGTCGCGGAGGCGGGTCGGCCAGCGGTCGTCGATCGGCTCCATGGTCATGCCGGTGGCCCAGCGCAGGAGCAGGTCGGCGATGCCGGGGTTGCGGGCGAGGGCCGGGCCGTGGGAGTACGTGCCCAGGATCCGGCCGTGCCAGGCGCCCTCGGAGCGGCCGTCGTTGCCGATGCCGGCGGTGACCCGGGCCAGGGGGCGGACGCCGGACCCGAGGTGGGTCCGGCCGCCGTGGTTCTCGAAGCCGGTGAGGGTCGGCAGGCCCAGCGCCGGGTCGCACTCGCCGGCCAGCTCGCCGACGGCGCGGGTCTCGCCGCGGTCGGAGTCCAGGTCGAGCAGGCCCAGGCCCGCGCACTTGGCGCCCTTGGCGTAGAAGGAGTTGCCCAGCAGCTGGTAGCCGGCGCACACGGAGAAGACGGTGGCGCCCCGGTCGACGGCCCGGCGCAGGCCGCCGTCGGCGATCAGGCGCTGGGCGGCCAGGGCCTGCGGGCCGTCCTCGCCGCCGCCGATGAGGTACACGTCGCCGTCGGACGGCACGGCCTGGTCGGCGCGGACCTCGGCGCACTCGACCGGCAGGCCGCGCAGGTCGGCGCGGCGGGCCAGGATCAGCAGGTTGCCCCGGTCGCCATACGTGGACAGCAGGTCCGGGTACAGCCAGATCAGGCGCAGGCGCGACTCAGTTGACACGGTCCAGCTCCGCTCGGATGTCCTGGAATGCGGTGTAGTTGGCGATGACCTCGAGACGGCCCGGCGGGATCAGCGTCAGCGCCTGCGAGAACGACTTGACGTGCTCGAACGGCACCTCGTTGACCTCGAGCCGGACGGCGAGGTCCATGGCCCGGTCGCCGGTGACGAGGACACGCCGCCCGCGCAGGGGCGAGAAGTCCACGTCGTAGAGCCACGACGTGTCCAGGCCGTCGGGGTCGCGGGCGTTGATGGACAGCAGTGTCGGCACGTCGTCGGCCATGTCGAAGGCCTCGAGCCAGCCCGCCGGGTTCTTCGACAGCAGCAGGCGCACGACCCTGCCGTCGCGCTCGACGACCGCGTAGCGGCCGGCGATCGAGGCGACCTTCGCCAGCTCGGGCACGGCCTTCGCCGGGGGGACGCCGAAGTGGGCGGCGACGGCGAGGGCGGTCGCGGCGTTCGCGCGGTTGACCCGGCCGGGCAGCTGCAGCTCGATGTGGTGATAGGCGCCGGTGCTGTCGACGACCCCGTCGCCGGAGACGGCCCAGGTCGGCACCGGCCGGCTCAGGTTGCCGGCGACGCAGGCCCACTGGTCGCCGTTGCGCAAGATGGAGGCGCCGCACTCGGGGCACACCCACGAGTCGTCGTGGAAGCGCTGGCCCGCGGCGACCCAGGTGACACCGGTGCCGGAGGCGACCGCCTTGCCCGCCGCCCACACCACCATCGGGTCGTCGGCGTTGGCGACGAGGTGCAGGTCGCGGCCGGGCAGCGCGTCGCGCCACAGGGCCGCCATCATCGCGACCTCCTTGGCCCGGTCCAGCTGGTCGCGGCTGAGGTTGAGCAGCGCGACGACCCTCGGGCGGGTCGCGTCGAGGACCTGCTTCAGGTAGTGCTCGTCGACCTCGAGCACCGCATACGGCGTGGCGCCCGCCTTCGCCAGGGCCGAGGTGTGCCCGGTGGGCATGTTGGCGCCGAGGCTGTTGGTGGCGACGTCGCCGAGCACGCCCATGGCGGCCGCGGTGAGCCGGGTGGTGGTGGTCTTGCCGTTGGTGCCCGAGATCAGGGCGATCTCCCGGCCCGCCGCGAGCTCGGCGAGGAGGTTGGGGTCGACCATCAGGGCGAGCCGGCCGCCGATGACGGAGCCGTCACCCCGGCCGGTGGCGCGGGACAGTGCGGCAGCGCCGCGCGACAACGATGTGGCGAGCTTCGCCCGCATCGGGAGCTTGTGGTCCGTCATCTCACTTCCACTGTCTTCCGGCGATGCCGCAGACCCTACCTGCCACGGATCACTCGCCCAACGCCGTCCACCGTCCGACAACCGACCGCGGGCTCACCCCACCGCTCGTCCCAGAACGCTCCACTTCCCTCCACCGAATCCGCAACAGCGCCGCGGAGGACCTTAACGGAGCCATAAAGCACCGGCGAAGTTCGACCTCATAGGCGGTTTGTCCACATTTACGATCAGCCGAACCGACCGTACGGGTGACCGGTCGGCCAACCGCCCTCCACCCCGGCGCACCCCGTTTGACGTGGGATTTCTTCACGCACGCCGATGTCACTTCCGGTGTTTTCTCGTTGACGGTGGAGGGAAGTGGAGTACAGTGGAGCGCGATGGCGGAGCCGGGGGGCTCGGCCGGCCCCGGGGGGACCGTTCGCGGTGGGAAGGGGTGGATGTCGATGTTTCTCGGCACCCACACTCCCCGCCTGGACGACAAGGGCCGGTTGATCCTGCCGGCCAAGTTTCGGGATGAGCTGGCGGGAGGTGTCGTGATCACCAAGGGGCAGGAGCGCTGTCTCTACGTGTTTCCCGGCGCCGAGTTCGCCCGGATCGCCGAACAGCTTCGTGCGACACCGATGACCCACAAGGCCGCCCGGGCCTACAGCCGGGTGTTCTTCGCCAGTGCTCACGACGAGGTCCCCGACCGTCAGGGTCGGGTCACCATCCCGCCGCATCTCCGCGAGTATGCCGGGCTGGACCGCGAGCTCGTCGTGATCGGCGCGAGCACCAGGGTGGAGATCTGGGACCGCCAGGCATGGGACACCTACCTTGCCGAAAGCGAAGACGACTTCGCCGGGATCGAGGAGGGGGTGCTGCCGGGCGGGCTGTGAGGTCCATCTGCAGGCACCCAGTCGGACGCCGTGCCGCGAGCTCTCCAGCCGCTCCAAGGTCCTGACGCCACTTCCCCGGCGCCAGGGCGGAGCGAGCGGATGGGGAGCTGGCGGTACGGCGCTCGTGCACTACCGCACCGAAACGCACCGCGGCGCGCGATCAGGCACAGCAGCGCGCCGGAGCACAGCACCGCACGGAATGCGCAGCAGCGCACCGGAAGCCGCCGCCGACCCGCGAAGCAGGACGTGAATCACGTTTCAGCTCACCGGAGCACAGGGAACAGCAACGTTCAGCACGACGGCGGGCCGCGAACCCGCCGCGGTAGGGGGTCGACGATGGGGGAGCGGGACATTCACGTTCCCGTGCTGCTCGAGCGCTGCCTCGAGCTGCTCGCCCCGGCGTTGGACCGCGCGGGCGCGCTGCACCTGGACGCCACGCTCGGCCTCGGTGGGCACGCCGAAGCCGTGCTGCTGGCGCACCCGGAGGTGCGGCTGCTCGGCCTGGACCGCGACACCCAGGCGCTGCGCCTCGCGGGGCAGCGGCTGGCGCCGTACGCGGACCGGACCCGCCTCGTGCACGCCGTCTACGACGAGCTCGAGGAGGTGCTGGACGGTGAGGGGATCGACGGAGCGCTGTTCGACCTGGGGGTGTCGTCGATGCAGCTCGACGAGGCCGACCGTGGGTTCGCCTACGCCCAGGACGCGCCGCTGGACATGCGGATGGACCAGACGCGGGGCGTCACCGCGGCCGAGGTGGTCAACACCTACAGCCACGGCGATCTCGCCCGCGTCCTGCGGGTGTACGGAGAGGAGAAGTTCGCCTCCCGGATCGCGCAGGCGATCCTCCGGGAGCGCGGCAAGGGGGAGCTGAACTCGTCCGCCAGGCTGGCCGAGCTGGTCCGGGACTCGATCCCGGCGCCGGCGCGGCGGACCGGCGGGCACCCGGCCAAACGCACGTTCCAGGCGCTGAGGATCGAGGTCAACGGCGAGCTCGCCGTGCTCGAGCGGGCGCTGCCGGCGGCGCTCGACGCGCTGAAGCCGGGCGGCCGGATGGTCGTGCTGTCGTACCACTCGCTCGAGGACCGCCTGGTCAAACAGGCGATCGCCGGGCGGTCGCGGTCGACGGTGCCGGTCGAGCTGCCGTTCGTGCCGGCGGGCAGCGAGCCGGAGCTGAGAGTCCTCACCAGGGGAGCCGAGCTCCCCGACGCGGCCGAGGTGGCGGCCAACCCGCGGGCGGCGTCCGTGCGGCTCAGAGCCGTCGAACGCAAGCAACCCGCGGACAGCAAGTAACTGCAACAAAGGCACAACCTCTGGGGGAGGTGTGAGATGAACGTGACGACACTGCCGGCCGACCGGCCGCGCAGAAGTCAGCAGGGTGCATCGCGGTCGGGGGGCCGGACCACGGCGCGCCAGGTTGACGAGCGGAGCGACGCGCCGATCGACGGCGCGACCGCGCTCCAGCCGGATCGGGGGACCACCCAGCCTGCACCGCAGGACAGGCCGGCGCGGGAGCGGCGGGCGCCGCAGGAGAAGAAGGTCCGGGACGAGCAGCGGCCGAGGCTGCGCGTCGCGCCACCGGCGCCGGTCACCGCGCCGCGCGCGCCGTTCGTGGCGCTCGTGCTCGTGCTGGTGCTCCTCGGCGTGATCGGCATCCTCGTGCTCAACACGCGGATCGCCGAGAACGCATTCCGGCTCGACGCGCTCAGGACGAAGCAGAGCACCCTCGACCGTGACGAGGCGCGGCTCCGCAGCGACCTGGCCGACAAGGAGTCGCCGGTGACGCTCGCGGCGCGGGCCAAGCGGCTGGGCCTCGTGCCGTCGCGCACGCCGGCGTACCTGCAGCTGCCCGACGGCAGCCGGCTCGAGATGCCCGGCCCCGGCAAGTAAGCAGCTCGAAGCACATCCGAGGCACAGCGACGAAGCCAAACTCAACAACGGGAAGTTGCAGGACGATGGCTGGCGACACTCCTGATCGGCGGAGCAGCACCGAGCGGCGCGGGGGCGCCGGACGGGAGGCCGGTCGCGGCAGTGACGCCGGCCGACAGCGGACGGGCGGTCGCGCAGGCGCGGGGGGTGCCGGTGCGGCCGCCCGTTCCCGTGCCGGCGACACCGGGGCTAATCCCAGGGCCAATCCCAGGGCCAATCCCGGGACCGACTCCGGGGCCGAGCCGCCGGTGCGCGGCACGATGTCCGAGGCGCGCCGCTACACGCCCCGGGGGCGCTCCGTCCGTGACGCGTCGGTCGAGCACGGCGGCACGGGGCGGGGCGACCCGTTCCGGCCGGCACTGGAGGTGCTGCAGGGCGGCCGCGCCGACACCGGCCGCCGCGCCGCCGGCCGGGCCGCCGACAGCCCGCGCGATCCCGACACCGCCGCGGACCAGCACCCGCGGCGGTCGACCGACCCGCGGCGGACCACCAACCCGCGCGGCACGACCGACCCGCGCAGGACCGCCAACCCGCGCGGCACCGCCGAGCCGCGCGGCACCACCGACCCACGCAGGACGACCGACCGGCGCGGCGCGGCGGATGCCCGCAGGACAGCCGATCCGCGAAGGACGGCCGGTCCGCGCGCCGCGGACCAGCGGGCCGCGAGGATCGGCATCGACCGGGAGCAGCCCGGCCCGCGATCGCTCGACCGGGACGGGCACACCGCGCCGGACGAGCGGGCCACGGACCCGCGGGCACGGACGGGCCTGCCGAGGACGGCCCAGGCCAGGTCCGGCGCGCTACCGCTGAAGCGCACCGGCGCCGCCCGCACACCGGCGAGAAGAACCACCCCGGTGCGCAAACCCCGCAAGCAGAGCCGGGTCCGGGTCCCGCGCCTGCCGCGCACCAACCGCGCGCCGAAGCTCGCCGAGCCGCGCCGCCGGCTGCGGCTGGCCACGGTGCTGGCGCTGCTGATGTTCGCCGCGATCGCCATCCGGCTCGTCCAGCTGCAGCTCACCGACGCCAGCGCGTACGCCGCCCAGGGGCTCAAGGCCCGGCTGGTGCACGACGTCCTGCCCGCGTCCCGCGGCGCGATCCTCGACCGCAACGGCAAGATCATCGTGCACTCGGTCGAGACGCGCTACGTCGCCGCCGACCCGCAGGTGATCAAGGACCCGGAGAAGGCGGCCGACGACCTGTTCGCGATCCTCGCGGACTACGGGGTGCTGCGCTCCGACCTGGTGCGCAAGCTGACCCCGCACAAGGGCGCCGACGGCAAGACCGACATCCGCTACGAGTACGTCGCGCACCAGATCTCGATCGAGGACAGCGAGCGGATCGCCAAGCTCAGCTTCGCCGGCGCGCTGGAGATCGGCCGTGACGAGCGCCGGCACGTGCCCGGCTACGACTTCGCCTCCAACGTGGTCGGCTACACCAGCAGGTCCGACCTGTCCGGCCAGCTCGGCATCGAGAAGGCGTACGACGCGCAGCTGCGCGGCATCGACGGCATGCACACGTACGAGCGCGGCCAGGGCGAGTTCAACAAGCCGCTGCCGCAGGGCGTGCAGGAGCTGAAGCCGGCCCGCCCCGGCAGCTCGGTCGAGCTGACCATCGACAGCGACCTGCAGTTCCTGGTGCAGAAGTCGCTCGGCGACCGGATGGCGGCGCTCGGCGCGTCCTTCGGCACCGCGATCGTGCTCGACAACCGGACCATGGAGGTCATGGCGATGGCGAGCTACCCGTCGTTCGCCGCCAACGACCCCGGCAAGTCGGACCCCGAGGACCTCAAGGACCAGTGCACGGCGACGGTCTTCGACCCCGGCTCGATCCACAAGGCGATCGTCATGGGCGCCGCGCTGCAGGAGGGGCTGATCACGCCGTCGTCGACGATCACCGTCAACTCGAAGGTGAAGAAGGGCGACACGACCTACACCGACCACCCGCCGCAGCGGGACGGCACGCCGATGACCATCCCGGGCATCCTCGCGCTGTCGTCGAACGTCGGCACGATCGCCGTCGCGGACATGCTCGGCAAGGACAAGCTGTACGAGTACCAGCGCAAGTTCGGCCTCGGCCAGCGCACCGGCGTCGGCCTGCCGAACGAGTCGCCGGGGCAGCTCCTGCCGCCGGGCGAGTGGACCGGCTCCAGCCCCGGCTCGATCCCGATCGGCAACGGCGTGGCGACGACCGCGATCCAGATGGCCGCCGTCTACGGCGCGATCGCCAACGACGGCCTGTGGGTGCAGCCGACGCTGGTCCGGAAGATCATCGCGCCGGACGGCACGGAGACCAGGCCGCCCGCGCAGGCGACCCGGCGGGTCCTGGATCCGGTGTACGCGCAGCAGCTGCGCACCATGCTGGAGGGCGTCACGACGCTCGACGACGCGACCGGCCACCAGGCGGCGATCCCCGGCTACCGGATCGCGGGCAAGACCGGCACGTCGAAGCTGCCCAAGGACGGCGGCTACGCGCCAGGTGACGTGGTGTCGTTCATCGGCATGGCGCCGGCGGAGGCGCCACGCTACGTGGTCGCCGTCACCGCGCACGTGCCCGGCGGTGCGGGTGGTTCCGTCGCCGCGCCGTTGTTCAAGGACATGATGGCGGTCACCCTCAGTAGCTTCGGGGTGGCACCGACGGGCACCGAGCCGCCGAAGCTGACGATCTACCCGTGACACCGACTCTGCCGCTTCCCGGCGGGACGGGTAGGGTCTGACCCCGTGCCCGGCTATCCCCGACCGAGGAGTGTCCGCCCCGTGCTCGCCGTCGAGCTGGCGGCCCTCGCCGGTGCGCCCATGGTGGCGCAGGACGGCGAGGTCGCCGTCACCGGCGTGACCCACAGTAGCTCCGCGGTGCGCCCCGGTGACCTGTACGCGGCCCTGCCCGGGTCGCGGGTGCACGGCGCCCAGTTCGCCGGTCAGGCGAAGGAGGCCGGCGCGGTCGCCGTGCTCACCGACCCGGCCGGCCTCGCGCAGATCGGCGGCCTGACCGGCGACCTGCCCGCGATCGTCGTCGACGACCCGCGCGCGGCGCTCGGCGGCATCGCCTCGCACGTGTACGGCGAGCCGACCCGGCAGCTGACCACGATCGGCATCACCGGCACCGCCGGCAAGACGTCCACGGCGTACCTCGTCGAGGCCGGGCTGCGGGCCGCCGGTCAGGTCACCGGTCTCATCGGCACGGTCGAGACCCGCCTCGGCGACCTCACCATCGACAGCGCCCGCACCACGCCCGAGGCGACGGACCTGCACGCGCTGTTCGCCGCCGGCCTCGAGCGCGGCGTCGAGGCCGTCGTCATGGAGGTCTCCAGCCACGCCCTGGAGCTCGGCCGGGTCAACGGGGTCCGGTTCGCCGCCGCCGGGTACACGAACTTCGGCATGGACCACCTCGACTTCCACCCCGACGTCGAGGCGTACTACGCGGCGAAGGCCAAGCTGTTCGACGGCCGCGCCGCCACCGAGATCCTCAACCTCGACGACGAGCGGGTCATGCGGCTGCGCAAGCCGGCGTCGTGGACCTACTCGGCGGCCGGCGACCCGGCCGCCGACGTCCGTGCCACCGGCATCACACCCGACGGCTACGGCCAGCGGTTCACCGTCACCCGCCGGGACGTGTCCGTCGCGTCCGGCGTGGGCCTGCCCGGCCGGCACAACGTCGCCAACGCGCTGCTCGCGATCGCCGCGCTCGTCGCCGTCGGCGTCGACCTCGCCGTCGCGGCGAAGGCCGTCGCGGAGGCGCCCGGCTCACCCGGCCGGATGGAGCGGGTCGACGCCCCCGGCGACGTGCTCGGCGTCGTCGACTACGCGCACAAGCCCGACGCGATGGTCGAGGTCCTCGCCGCGCTGCGGACCCTCGCCGCGTCCCGGGGCGGCCGCGTCGTCTGCGTCGTCGGCGCCGGCGGCGACCGCGACCGGGGCAAGCGGCCGCTGATGGGCCGGGCCGCCGCGGAGGGCGCCGACCTGGTGGTCGTCACCGACGACAACCCCCGCACCGAGGACCCCGCGGCCATCCGGGCGGAGGTGCTCGCCGGCACCCGGGGCGCTACCGCCACCGTCGTCGAGGTGGACGGCCGGCGCGCCGCGATCGACCACGCGGTCGCCCAGGCCCGGCCCGGCGACGTGGTGGCGGTCCTCGGCAAGGGCCACGAGCGCGGCCAGGAGGTCGGCGGCGAGGTCCTGCCGTTCGACGACCGGGTCGAGCTCGCCGCGGCGCTGCGGGCGGTGACGTCGTGATCCCGTTCACCGTCGCCGAGATCACCGCCGTCGTCGGCGGCACCCTGCACGCCACCGACCCCTCGGCGGCCGGTGCCGCGGTCGTCGACGGCCCCGTCGAGTACGACTCCCGCAAGGTCGAGCCAGGCGGGCTCTTCGTCGCGTTCGCCGGCGCGAAGGTCGACGCGCACGACTTCGCCGCCAAGGCCGTCGCCGACGGCGCGGTCGCGGTCCTCGGCAGCCGCCCCGTCGACGGCGTGCCCACGATCGTCGTCGAGGACCCGCGCGCCGCCCTGGGGCTGCTCGCGCGGGCCGCCCTGGAGCGACGCGACGACATCACCGTCGTGGCGATCACCGGCTCGTCGGGCAAGACGAGCACCAAGGACCTCATCGCGGCGCTGCTGCGCACCGCCGGGCCGACCGTGGCGACCATCGGGTCGGAGAACAACGAGCTCGGCACCCCGTACACGGTGCTGAAGGTCACCGCCGACACCCGGTTCCTGGTGCTGGAGATGGGCGCGCGCGGTGGCGGGCACCTGGCCTACCTGTGCGGCATCGCGCCGCCGGACGTGTCCGTGGTGGTCAACGTCGGCACGTCACACATCGCCGAGTTCGGCTCCCTGGAGGGCACCACCCTCGCCAAGGGGGAGCTCGTCGAGGCGCTGCGCCCGGGCGGTCTCGCGATCCTCAACGCCGACGACGAGCGGGTCCGGTCGATGGCGTCGCGCAGCGCCGCGCCGGTGCGCTTCGCGGGTGAATCGGAAGTGTCTGATTTCCGGGCCACCGACGTCGAGGACCTCGGCCGCGGCCGGTTCGGCTTCACGATGCACCTACCGGGCACCGGCCCGGTCCAGGTGCGGCTCGACGTCGCCGGACGGCACCAGGTCGGCAACGCGTTACTCGCCGCTGCCGTGGCGTCGCACGCCGGTGTGGATGCGGCCACGATCGCCGCCACACTCGGCGATCTAGAGGGCTTGTCGAGCCGAAGGATGGATGTCTTCGACCGTGCCGACGATGTCACGGTCATCGACGACTCGTACAACGCCAATCCGGCGTCCATGGCGGCGGCGCTCCGGGCGCTCGTCGCGGTGGCCGGCGGGCGGCGGATGATCGCCGTGCTCGGCTCCATGGCAGAGCTCGGTGAGTATGAGCGAACCGGACATGAGGAGGTCGGTCGTCTCGCCGCTGAGCTCGGCGTCGACCGCCTCGTGGCCGTGGGCGAGCAGGCCGCGCCGATCCTGCACGGTGCGTCCGTCGTGGCGAGTTGGGGAGGAGACCCGGTGCTCGTGACCGATCAGGAGGCCGCCGTCGCGCTGCTGCGCGCCGAGCTGCGGCCCCGCGACGTGGTTCTGGTCAAGGGATCCAGGTACCGGACGTGGGACATCGCCGACGCCCTGCGGGCGGGCGTCAGGTGAGGGCCGTCTTCGTCGCCGCGTTCGTGGCGTTCCTCATCTCGCTGTTCGGCACCCCCATCGCGATCAAGTACTTCACCAGGCTCAAGGCCGACCAGCCGATCCGCGCCGACGGACCGCAGGGCCACCTGGGCAAGAAGGGCACGCCCACGATGGGCGGCGTGGTGTTCATCTTCGCCACGCTCATCGCGTACACCGGCGGGCACATCGCGCTGACCACGCTGCCGGACCAGCAGCTGCGCCCGAGCGGCCCGACCGCGACCGCGGTGGTGCTGCTGGGCCTGTTCGTCTTCACCGGCCTGCTCGGCTTCCTCGACGACTACCTCAAGGTCGCCAAGCGCAACAGCGACGGGCTCAACAAGCGCGGCAAGCTCATCGGCCAGGCGTTGATCGGCGCGATCTTCGGCGCGATCGCCCTGTACGTGCCGGCGAAGCAGACCGGTGACGCCGTCGTCACCACGGTCGCCAGCCCGAAGCTGTCGTGGGTGCACGACATCGACTGGCTCGACATCACCAAGATCGGCGCCGTCGTCTTCTTCGTGTTCGTGGTCATGTCGATGTCCAACGCGGTGAACCTCACCGACGGCCTCGACGGCCTCGCGACCGGCACGTCGATCCTGGTGATCGGCAGCTACATGGCGATCGCGTTCTGGCAGTACCGGCACTGGTGCGCCGACCCGGAGTACACCGCCAGCTACTGCTACGACGTCCGTGACCCCCTCGAGATGGCGCTCATCGCCGGCGCGGCCGTCGGCGCGCTGGTCGGCTTCCTGTGGTGGAACACGTCACCGGCGCGGATCTTCATGGGCGACACCGGCTCCATGGCGCTCGGCTCGCTCATCGCCGGCCTCGCCGTGGCGACCAAGACCGTCCTGCTGCTGCCGCTGATGGGCCTGCTGTTCTTCATCATCGTCGTGACGTGGATCATGCAGATCGGCTCCTACCGCACGACCGGCAAGCGCATCTTCCGGATGGTGCCGCTGCAGCACCACTTCGAGCTCGCCGGCTGGAGCGAGGTCAACATCGTGGTCCGCTTCTGGATCATCGCCGGCCTGGGCATGGCCGCGTCGCTCGGCCTGTTCGCCGCCGACTTCCTGCGGGTGATGAGCGGCTCCGGCTGACCCCGCGCGTCCGGCCGGCATCACGGCGCGCCGGACATCGAACCGGTCCGACACGCCGGGACCCCGTGGTCGCCAGACCTCGCGGGTCCCGGCGGCATGATGGTCCCCATGCGGGGCGATGGGGAGCAGGACACGTCGGCGGCGGCCGCGTCGGTGCCACCAGCGGCGGCCGCGTCGGTGCCACCGGCGCCGGCCAACCAGGCGGCGGTGCCCGCAGCGCCCGGCAGCGGGATCCTCGGCTGGTTCGACGCGCTGCGCGGCCTGCTCGACCGGCCCCTCGCCTCCTACTACCTGCTGCTGTCCAGCGTCGGGCTGCTGGTCTTCATCGGCCTGGCCATGGTGTTCTCCGTCACCGGCGTCGAGGGCGTCGCGGAGTCCGGCGACCCGTTCGGCCCGGTGTTCAAGCAGACGATCTTCGCCGTGGTCGGGCTCGTCGTGTTCTGGGTCTGCCAGCGGCTGCCGGTGCGCACGTTCCGGGCCATCGCCGTGCCGCTGCTCATCTCCGCGTTCGTGCTCATGGCCTTCGTCGACCTGATGGGCTGGCTCTCCGCCAGCCGCACCCCGCCCGGCGAGAAGGTGAAGCCGATCCACCTCGGCCCGATCTGGGCCGAGGACCTGTGGCTGCACCTCGGCGGCATCCAGGTCCAGCCGGCGGAGCTCGCGAAGGTCGCCCTCGTCGTCTGGGGCGCCGACCTGCTGGTGCGCAAGGGGCGCACGATCCTGTCGTGGCGGGAGCTGTTCATGCCGCTGCTGCCGGTGACGGTGGCGCTGCTGCTCCTCGTCGGCTACAACGACCTCGGCTCCATGATCTGCCTCGTGGTCCTCTTCACCGGGCTGCTGTGGGCGGCCGGCGCGCGGCTGCCGGTCTTCGCCTGGCTCGGCGGCCTCGCCGCCACCGGCGTGCTCGCGCTGATCCTCCTGCCGGCCGAGAAGGACTACCGGCTGGCCCGCATCAAGGTGTTCTTCGACCCGTCCATCGACCCCGAGGCGCGCAACGGGCGCTACCAGTACCTGCGCGGGCTGTGGGCGATCGGCAACGGCGGCTGGTTCGGCGTCGGGCTCGGCGAGAGCCAGCTGAAGTGGGGCCGGCTGCCCAACGCGCACAACGACTTCATCTTCGCCATCGTCGCCGAGGAGCTCGGCGTCGTCGGCTGCCTGGTCGTCCTCGTCCTGTTCGGCATGCTCACCTACACGGGGCTGCGCATCGCCCGCCGGGTCGAGGACCCGTTCCGCCGGCTCGCCGCCGCCGCGATCACCATCTGGTTCGTCGGGCAGGCGATCATCAACATCGGCGGCGTGGTCGGGCTCATGCCGATCACCGGCCTGCCGCTGCCGTTCATCTCCGACGGCGGCACCGCGCTGGTCGTGGCCCTCGGCGCGGCCGGGATGCTCAGCTCCGCGGCCCGCGCCGAGCCCGACTGCGCCAGAGCCATGCATGCCCGTCCGCCGCGAAAGTGGGTGCGACTACTCTGGGCGCCGTTGCCGCCGCTGCCGCGCGCCCGCGCCGACAGTGACGGTGACGTCCCCTCGACACGCGCGACGGGTCGTCCACTGACGCCGCAGGGCGGCAGCCCAGGGCGGACCCGCGGAAGGAGCTCCTGATGGCAGCGCTGCGCTCCGTGGTGCTGGCCGGCGGAGGCACCGGCGGGCACATCTACCCGCTGCTCGCCTTCGCCGACTGCCTCCGCAGGCACGACCCGGGTCTGCGGATCACCTGTATCGGCTCGGAGCGTGGGATGGAGGGTGAGATCATCCCGCAGCGCGGCTATGACCTGCGCCACGTCCCGGCCTTCCAGCTGCCCCGCTCCGTGAACATGAACCTGGTCCGGACCCCGGACCGGATGTACAAGTCCGCGAAGGCGACCCGCGAGATCCTCGACGAGGTCGAGGCGGACGCGGTGGTCGGGTTCGGCGGCTACGTCTCCGTCCCCGCCTACCTCGCCGCGTGGCGGCGCAAGACCCCCACGATCATCCACGAGGTCAACGTGCCCGTGGGCGTGGCCAACAAGATGGGCATGCGCTTCACGAAGCACATCGTGCTCGGCTTCCCCCACCAGGCGCAGCAGATCCCGTCGGTGGCGCACGCCGAGGTCGTCGGGGTGCCGCTGCGGCAGAGCATCGCCACCCTCGACCGGGCCGCGCTGCGGGAGCGGGCCCGCGCCCACTTCGGGCTCGACCCGCACCTGCCGACGCTGTTCGTCTTCGGCGCGTCGGCCGGCGCCCGCTCGATCAACCTGGCGGTGTCCGGCGCGGCGAAGCAGATCACCGGCTCCGGGGTGCAGGTGCTGCACATCATCGGCGCCCGCAACGACGACGTCGAGGTCCCCACCGGCCTGCCCGCGCCGTACGTGAAGGTCAAGTTCCTGTCGGAGATGGAGCTCGGCTACGCGGCCGGCGACCTGGCGCTGTGCCGGGGTGGCGCGATGACCTGCGCGGAGACCGCCGCGGTCGGCATGCCGGCCATCTACGTGCCGCTGCCGTGGGGCAACGGCGAGCAGCGCCGCAACGCGCTGCCGGTCGTCGAGGCCGGCGGTGGCCTCATCGTCGAGGACGGCGACCTCTCCCCGCAGTGGGTCACCGACACCGTGGTGCCCCTGGTGCGCGACGGCGCCCGGCTCGCGGCGATGAGCCGCGCCGCCGCCGGTTACGGTCGCCGCGACGGCGACGAGGCCCTTCGCCGGTACCTGCTGAAGGTGGTCGGAGCATGACGGATTTGACCGCCGAGGACCTCGGCAGGGTGCACCTCGTCGGGGTGGGCGGGGTCGGCATGAGCGGGCTCGCCCGGCTCCTGCTCACCCGGGGCATCCCCACGTCCGGCAGCGAGCTGCGCGAGTGGCCGCAGCTGGCGGCGCTCAAGGCACTCGGCGGCACGATCTTCCGCGAGCACCAGCCGGCGAACCTCGACGGGGTCGACACGGTCGTCTACTCGACCGCGATCCCGCAGGACCACATCGAGCTCGTCACGGCCCGGGAGCGGGGGCTGCGGGTCATGCACCGTTCCGAGGCCCTCGCCGCCACGATGGTCGGGCGCAGGAGCGTCGCGGTCGCCGGTACACACGGCAAGACGACCACGACGTCGATGATCACCCTCATGCTCCAGCACGCCGGGCTCGATCCGTCGTTCGTCATCGGCGGGGAGATCTCCGAGGTCGGCTCCAACGCCCACCACGGCAGCGGCGAGCTGTTCGTCGCCGAGGCCGACGAGAGCGACCGGTCGTTCCTGCTCTACAACCCGCACGTCGCGGTCGTCACCAACATCGACGCCGACCACCTCAACACGTACGGCGACCTGCAGGGCCTCGAGGACGCGTTCGTCGAGTTCTGCGCCCGCGTCGAGCCCGGCGGCTTCGTGGTCACCTGCGCCGACGACCCCGGCGCCCAGCGGATGATCGTGCGGGTCCGCGAGGCCGGCGGCGACGTCGTCACCTACGGCACCGCCCCCGACGCAGACCTGCGCCTGACGGAGGTGCGCTCCTCCGCGCAGGGTGTGCGCTACGTGGCGCACCACGAGGGCGTGCCGCTCGGCGAGGTGCACCTGCCGATCCCCGGCGCGCACCTCGGCCTCAACTCGGCGGGGGCGCTGCTCACCGCCCTGCGGCTCGGCATCCCGGCCGAGTCGGCGATCGAGGCGCTGTCGACGTTCCCCGGGGTGCGGCGGCGCTTCGAGTTCAAGGGCGCCGAGGCCGGCGTGCGGATCTACGACGAGTACGCGTACCACCACGTCCCGATCGAGGCGGCGATGCGCACCCTGCGCGAGGTCGCCGGCGACGGGCGGCTGATCGTGGTGTTCCAGCCCTACCGGATGTACCGCACCCGCGACTACCTGACCGAGATCGCCGCCGCGCTGTCCCTGGCCGACGAGGCGATCATCATGGAGGTGTTCGGCCCGGGCGAGGTCCGGGAGCCGGGGGAGGGCGGGGTCGCGCTGACCGCCGCCGTCGACCTGCCCGAGGACCGCAAGGTGTTCGTGCCGTCGTGGGACGACGTGCCGGGCGAGGTCGTCGCCCGCGTCCGGGAGGGCGACGTGGTCGTCACGATGGGCGCGCCGCCGATCTCCCTCATGGGTGACGAGCTGCTCGCCGCGCTCAAGAACGCCGGCGACGGCTACGTCGGCCGGCACAACCGCCCCGACGGCGAATGACCAGGGACTGACCGCCCTTGACGTCCACGCGCGGCTGGCGGCTGGTCCTGGCACCCCGCTCGGCGCCCGCCGGCTCGTCGCAGCGCCGCTTCGCGCAGCGGGCCCGGCGGCACCGCCTCCGCGTCGTGCTGTCCTGGCTGGTCGGGCTCGGCGTCGTCGCGTTGCTCGGCGGGGCCGTCGCCGTCGTCTACGCCACGCCGGTGTTCGGGGTCCACGGGATCCGGGTCACCGGCGTGTCGGCGCTGACGGCCCAGGACGTCCGGGACGCGGCCGGGGTCGCCACCGGCACGCCCCTGGCCCGGCTCGACCTCGCCGCGGTGGAGCGGCGGGTGCGGACGCTGAAGCCGGTCCGGACGGTCACCGCGTCCAAGGACTACCCGCGCACCCTGGTCCTCGCGGTGCGCGAGCGGACGGGGATCGCCGTGGTGCCGGCGGCGCTGGGGTTCGTGCTGCTGGACGCCGACGGCGTGGCGTTCCTCCCGGTCGGCTCCGCGCCGGCGGGGCTGCCGGTGGTGCGCCTCGCCTCGCCCGCCCCCGGCGACCCCGCCACCCGGGCCGCGCTGACCGTCCTGGCGGCGCTGCCGCCGTGGCTGCGGTCGCAGATGGTGGCCCTGGCCGCCGACGCGCCGACGCGGGTGCGGCTGGAGCTCACCGAGGGCCGCACGGTCGTGTGGGGCGACGCGACCCAGAACGAGGCGAAGGTCAGGGTGTTGCAGGTCACGAAGATCCTGCCGGACAAGACGCTCGACGTGAGCGCCCCCGGGGTGGTGCTGGAGCGGTGAACCGTGTCGACGTCCATTTCGCCGGCGACGAGCGGTCGCTGGAGCGGTGAACCGTGTCGACGTCCCTTTCGCCGGCGACGAGCGGTCGATGGTGCTCGGGTGGCTCGACTGGCACCGGGAGACCGTGCACGTGAAGTGCGCCGGGCTCGCCGAGGAGGACGCCTGGCGGACCCCGCTGCCGGCGTCGCCGCTGACCAGCGCCGCCGGGCTCGTGTCGCACCTCACGGCGGTCGAGTCGTACTGGTTCGAGCGGGTCGTCGCGGGGCTGGACGTGCCGGTGCCGTGGAGCGATGGCGACCCCGACGCGGACTGGCGCCGGACGCCCGGTGCCACCCTGGCCGGCAACCTCGGCCGGTACCGGCGCCAATGCGACGTCTCGCGCGCCCTGATGCGCGACGTCGATCTCGACGGGACGGCCGCGGGACTGCGGCGCGGCGCGCCCGTCGCGGTCCGCTGGGTGCTTCTGCACATGATCGAGGAGACCGCCCGTCACAACGGACACCTCGACGCCGTTAGGGAATTGGTCGACGGCGTCGTCGGGGAATAGCCGACACGCCGGGCGGCGGTCCTTGGATCGCGACAGTCGGGCCCTTACCTTGCGATAAGGCATTAGTTGACATAACTATAAGCCTCTAGTAAAGGGTGAGGGTTTGCGGGACCCACATCCAGTGCGTCTGCATGGCGGACGCCGCCCGTCGCGGGGCCGGGCTACACCAGTCTGACGGCTCCGGGAAGGGATCGGCGCTCGCCAACCTCGAAAGGAAAGGCAGTCCGATGACACATCCGCACAACTATCTCGCGGTCATCAAGGTCGTCGGCATCGGCGGCGGCGGGGTCAACGCCGTCAATCGCATGATCGAGGTTGGCCTCAAGGGCGTCGAGTTCATCGCGATCAACACCGACGCCCAGGCCCTGCTGATGAGCGACGCCGACGTCAAGCTCGACGTCGGCCGGGAACTGACCCGCGGGCTCGGCGCCGGCGCCAACCCCGACGTGGGCAAGAACGCCGCCGAGGACCACCGGGACGAGATCGAAGAGGTGCTCAAGGGCGCCGACATGGTCTTCGTCACCTGTGGCGAGGGCGGCGGCACGGGCACCGGCGGCGCGCCGGTGGTGGCGAACATCGCGCGGAAGCTCGGCGCGCTGACGATCGGCGTGGTCACCCGGCCGTTCTCGTTCGAGGGCAAGCGCCGGCAGGTCCAGGCCGAGGCCGGGATCGAGGAGCTGCGCAACCAGTGCGACACGCTCATCGTGATCCCCAACGACCGGCTCCTGGCGCTCGGCGACCGGGGCATCTCGATGATGGACGCCTTCCGGCAGGCCGACCAGGTCCTGCTCTCCGGTGTCCAGGGCATCACCGACCTGATCACCACGCCCGGCCTGATCAACCTCGACTTCGCCGACGTGAAGAGCGTCATGAGCGGAGCCGGCAGTGCCCTCATGGGCATCGGCAGCGCGCGCGGTGACAACCGGGCCGTCGAGGCGGCCGAGTCGGCGATCTCCAGCCCGCTGCTGGAGCAGAGCATGGACGGCGCGCGCGGGGTGCTGCTGTCCATCGCCGGTGGCTCCGACCTCGGCCTGTTCGAGATCAACGACGCGGCGCAGCTGGTCACCGACGCGGCCCACCCCGACGCCAACATCATCTTCGGTGCGGTCATCGACGACGCGCTCGGCGACGAGGTGCGCGTCACGGTGATCGCGGCCGGGTTCGACGGCGGCGCGCCGGCCTACCGGCCGGTCGAGGCCCGCGCCCCGCGGCCGCAGCACCACCACCAGCCGAAGGAGTCGGCCCCGGTCGAGCGCCAGGCCCCGCCGCCGCCCCGGCGGGTGCTGTTCGACGACGTCGACGTGCCGGACTTCCTGAAGAACGGCGCCTGAAAGAATCGGGTGGGTCCTCCGGGGCCCACCCGATTCGTTTCGCATGCTCGGAGGGCCACGTGGGCGACGCACGGACCGCGGAGATCGAACACAACCTGGCTGTGGTCCGCGCCCGGGTCGCGTCGGCCTGCAGGGCCGCCGGGCGGCCCGCCGACGAGGTGACCCTGGTCGCGGTCACCAAGACGTACCCCGCCGAGGACGTGACCCGCCTGGCCTCGCTGGGCGTGCTGGACGTGGGGGAGAACCGGGACCAGGAGGCCGCCCCCAAGGCCTCCGCGTGCCCCGCCGAGCTGCGCTGGCACTTCATCGGTCAGCTGCAGCGCAACAAGGCGCGCTCGGTCGCCTCGTACGCGTCGGTCGTGCACTCCGTGGACAGCCTGCGGCTGGTGGACGCGCTGACGGACGCCGCGGTGCGGGCCGGACGCGACACGCCGCTGGGCGCGCTCGTGCAGGTGAGCCTCGACGACGACGAGCACCGCGGCGGCGCCGTCACCGGAATTATCGAACAGGTGGCCGAATCAATCGCGGCGAGCCCCGCTTTGACACTCAAAGGTGTGATGGCCGTCGCGCCGCTCGGATGGGATCCGGACGCGGCATTCGAGCGACTCGCCGCCGTATCCGCCCGCCTGCGGATCTCCTTTCCGGACGCGGACTGGATTTCCGCCGGCATGAGCGACGACCTCGAATCCGCGATTTCGCACGGCTCGACACATGTCCGTGTCGGTAGCGCATTGCTCGGAAATCGACCCCCACTGGGGTAGCCTGACCGCGGGAACGGAAAAACTACACGGGTGTGGTTCTGCGCCGGCGGGGCGGTGTCACACCATCGTGATCGGTGGCACCGACAACGGGGGGAAGTGCCGCATGGCGGTGGACGGAGGAGCGCGCATGGGTGCTCTGCGCAGGGCGGGTGTATGGCTCGGGCTCGTCGAGGACGACGACGAGCGGGGCTACGACGACCGTCACTACCGGGGCTACGGTGACGACTTCGCCGACGACGAGGACGACGTCGACGAGGTGCCGGCGCCGCGTGCCCGCATGACGTCCGACCGGCTCTCCGTGTCGGACCGGCTCTCGGTGTCGGACCGGCTCTCCACCTCCTCCTCGGAGCGGCTCACCGCGTCCGAGCGCCTCGCCGCCGCCGAGCGGATGACGACCTCGGAGCGCCTGACGGCGTCCGAGCGGCTCTCCGCGGCCGAGCGCGACGCCGCCGCCGCGAGCCGCAGCACCGTGCGCTCGATCACGCGGCCCACGACCGTCAGCTACCCGACACGAGACAACCTGGCGATCGCGCCGCAGCCGGTGACGAGGGAGCGGACAGTGGTCGAGGAAGAGGCCGACGACCGCCGCTACGCGATCACGACGCTGCACCCCACGACGTACAACGAGGCCCGGACCATCGGCGAGCACTTCCGTGACGGCCACCCGGTGATCATGAACCTCACCGAAATGGACGAGGCCGACGCGAAGCGACTGGTCGACTTCGCGGCAGGACTGGTGTTTGGCCTGCGTGGTAACTTCGAGCGGGTGACCAACCGGGTCTTCCTGCTCTCTCCGGCAAATGTCCAGGTCACCGCAGAGGACAAAGCTAAGATCGCCGAGGGCGGGTTCTTCAACCAGAGCTGATGCGAGGACTCAACGGCCGTGGTGTCCATCACCCTGCAGATCGTGTATCTGCTGCTCTACCTGTTCCTGGTGGTGCTCCTCGCTCGCTTTGTCATGGGCTATGTGATGCAGTTCGGCCGCCGCTGGCAACCGGGCCGGGGCGCGGCGGCAGCGCTCGAAGTGGTGTGGAGCGTCACCGATCCGCCGCTCAAAGCGTTGAGGCGGGTGATCCGTCCGCTGCGTATTGGTACCGTGGCCGTGGACCTGTCTTCGCTTGTGCTGCTGGTTATCCTGTTCGTGCTGATGAACGTCGTGGTAAGGCAACTGATCGAGGTGTTCTCGTGACTCGCCCCGATCGGCGGCCACGCGGCCGCAACTGACCCGAGGAGTTTCGATGCCGCTGACCCCGGCCGACGTCCACAACGTCGCCTTCAAGAAGCCCCCCATCGGTAAACGGGGCTACGACGAGGAGGAGGTCGACGCCTTCCTCGACGAGGTCGAGCGCGAGCTCGCCCGTCTGATCGAGGAGAACAACGAGCTGCGCGCGCAGCTCGAACGCGGTGGTGGCGGTCGCGCCCCCGCCGGTCCCAGCGGCGGCGGCGACCCGCGCCTGGCCTCGGAGCTGGCCGACCTCAAGACGCAGTTCGAGCGCGTCCAGCGGGAGAAGCAGTCCGCCGAGCAGGCCGCTCGCGGCATGCAGCAGGAGCTGGACCAGATCCGCTCGCAGGGCGGCCCGGCCGGCGGCGACGGCGAGCAGCAGGCGCTCCGCGTCCTGATGATGGCCCAGCGCACCGCCGACGACCACGTGTCCGACGCCCGCCGCGAGGCCGACAAGCTGCTCTCCGACGCCCGCACCAAGGCCGAGGAGGTCACCCGCGACGCGCGCGCGAAGGCCGACGCGCTGGAGCGCGACGCCCGGCAGCGCCACCAGGAGGCGATGGGCGGTCTCGACGCCAAGCGCACCGCGCTGCAGAAGCACATCGAGGAGCTCAAGCAGTTCGAGCGGGAGTACCGGACCCGCCTGAAGGCCTACCTGGAGAGCCAGCTGCGCGACCTCACCGGCCGCGAGCAGAGCCTCGAGGCCGAGATGGCCGCCCGCAACGAGGCCGCGCCCCGTGCCGCGACCGGTGGCACCGGTCTCGCCGCGGCGGGCCTCTCGGGTGGCTACGAGGGCGCGGGACGCTAGTCCCTCCGCTTTCAGTTCGGCAACCTCGGCGGCTCATCAGGGTGACCAGCACAGAGCACTGACACGCCGGTCAATGCGACACGCGGCGCCCCAGTCGAAATTCGGCTGGGGCGCCGGTCGCTATCCGGGGTCTCGTTCGTTGTACGGGCTGAGAGACACTCGCCCGGGACCGTTGCGCAGCATCTGCCGGGCTCAGCTTGCGGAGGGGTAGGCCGTGATCGTCGGAAGTCTGCTGCTGATCGTCGTGGCCGTGGGCCTGCTCGTGGTGGGCCTGCTGCAAGGCGCTGACGCCCTGCTGGTGGCGTCGATCGGGGCGAGCCTCCTCGCGGCGGTCGCCCTCATCGTCGGTGGCCGCCAGGCCGCCGCCGCCCGCTCGTCCCGCACCGTGCGCACCGGCCGGCAGGTGCCCAACGACGAGCGTTACGACCCGTTCGAGTCCCGCCTGGACGCTGACAGCGTCCGCGAGGCCCGCCAGCCCGTCGGCGTCGGCACCCGGTCCACCGGCGGCACCACGTACGGCCGCGGCGCCGGTTCTGGTTCCGGTGCTGGCTCCGGCTCCGGCTCAGGCGGTCCCGCCCGGCTCGCGGACAGTGGGCGGACCGACGCCAACGTGCCGCCCGTCGACGAGACCGCGATCACGCCGCCCGTCCGCGACGAGCCGGTCGTGCCGCAGCAGCCGTACGACGACTACCCGGCCTCCCCGGACGGCGAATGGTCCGTCGACGGCGAGGAGTTCGACGACGAGGACCCGGAGGACGAGCCCCCGATCCAGCCGTCGTCACCCGCCGACATGGCCCGCGTCGCCACGATGCAGGACGAGGTCCTGGTCATCGACGGTCGCCCCCGCTACCACGTGCGCGGCTGCGTGCACCTGCTCGGCCGGGAGAGCGAGCCACTGCCGATCAGCGAGGCCGTCGAGCTCGGCTTCACCCCCTGCAGCGTCTGCGAACCCAACGACGCCGTCCTCGCCGGCCGCGCCTGACCTTTCGCCCTTCTTCGGCGCACGCCGCGGCCCGAGCCGGACGGACATCCGTCCGGCTCGGCCCCAGGCGTTCACTCCACCGGGCCTGCCGCGGACGCCGGACCAGGCTGGGCGCTCCCGGCCGTCGGACCGCGGCCGCGCCTGACCTCTGACCTGCCCGCTCGTTTCTTTCGGCGCACGCCGCGGCCCGGGCCGGCGCACTTCCGTCCCGCGCGGACCCAGGCGGACGTCCGCTGCATTTGGCCCCGCCACGGAAAACGGAGCCGCCTGGACGCCTCCGGCGATCGGACCCGGCCGGGCTTCCGGCCGTCGGACTCCCGGCTCTGGGCACGCTCACCGGCTCCCGGCTCTGGGCACGCTCACCGGCCGACCGGGCCGGCCGACCGACCGGGCCGGCCGTCGTCGACCGGCCCGGCATGTGCTCGGACACCCGGAGGGGCGGATCACGCCTACCGCCGGACGATCCAGATGTGCCCGGCTGGGCGTTTCCGCGCGGCGGGAGCTCGGCGCCCACGGGGTGACGGTGGGGCGGGCGCGGGACGACTCCAGGCGAGGCGTCCGCGGGCCAGCCTGGTCGTCTTGACAGGGCAGCCTGGTCGTCCCCGGCCAGGCACTTCCACGCAGGCGACCACGCAAGCACCTGCGGGAGAGGCGTCCGTAGGCCGGCCTGGTCGTCCCGGCTTGGCTGGCCAGGACCACCCTGTCCTGAAAACAACCCCGGCCTGAACAACCCGGCCTGAACAACCCCGGCCCTGACGCTCCGGGCTGAACAACCCCGACCTGGAGGCTCGGGCCTGGACGCTCCGGTCTGGACGCCCGGGCGCTGACGCGTAGACGACCTCGGGCGAGGCGTCCGTGGGCCTGCCTGCTCGCCCCCGGCTGAGCCGGCCTGGCCGGCGCCGCGACCGGGTGCTTACGCGCGGGCGGCCGTGCGGGCGAGGCGAGGCGTCCGTGGCTGGCCTGGTCGTCGTGCTGGGGGCGACGGACCCGGCACGGGCGTCGTTTGCGGGGCACGTCGGGGACCTCGGCGGTGACGGCGGCCTTGTCCTACACCGTAACGTATCGGGAGAAATTGATCTCGGAGTTACTACCTTCAGTGGTGGCAAGGTAGCTGCGGGTGGCGGGTCGTGAGAGGTGACCGGTCCGGGTGATGGTCCACCGGTCTGGTCGATCGCCCACGAACGGGTGAACCTTCACAATAAAGGCATGCCCACCATCGCGATCCGTGTCAAGCCGGGTGCCTCGCGCACCGCGGTCGGCGGGAGCCACGCCGGACCGTACGGCCCGGCGCTGATCGTCGCGGTCGGCGCCCGCCCCGTTGACGGGCAGGCCACCGAGGCCGCGCTGAAGGCCCTCGCCGGCGCGCTGGGGCTGCGGCCGTCGGCGCTGCGGCTGAAGGCGGGCGCCGCCAGCCGGGACAAGCTCGTGGAGCTGCCCGAGACGTTGCCGGAGGGGCACGCCGCACGGCTGGCCGCGCTGATGGACCCCTCGCATTGAGCCACGAGTTCAACCTCGCGCTGCTCATCGGCGCGGCGGTGCTGCTGGTCTGCGTGGGTGCGGTGCGTCTGTCGGTGCGGCTCGGTCTGCCCAGCCTTCTGGTGTACCTGCTGCTGGGTGTCGTGATCGGCGAGGCGGGGCTCGGCATCAACTTCGAGAACGCGGAGCTCACCCGTACCCTCGGCATCTGCGCGCTCGTGGTGATCATCGCCGAGGGTGGTCTGACGGCCCGCTGGTCGACGCTGCGTCCGGTGCTGGGGCCGGCCGTGGTGCTGTCGACGGTGGGCGTCGCGGTGAGTGTGGCGGTGGTCGGTGTGATCACGCACTTCGCGCTCGGCGCCGGTTGGCAGCAGTCGCTCCTGTACGGGGCGGTGCTGTCCTCCACGGACGCCGCGGCCGTCTTCTCCACGCTGCGCAGGATGCCGGTCCGGCCACGGCTCGCCGCGATCCTGGAGGCCGAGTCCGGCATCAACGACGCGCCGGTGGTGATCCTGGTCGTGCTGCTGTCGCTGCCGGAGGGGGTCACCGGCCCGTGGTGGGAGCAGCTGGGCCTGGTCGGCTACGAGCTGCTCGCCGGCGCCGTCATCGGGCTCGTCGTCGGGTTGGGCGGGGCCTGGGCGCTGCGCCGCGCCGCGCTGCCGTCCGCCGGCCTGTACCCCCTGGCCGCGGTCGGCCTGACCGTGCTGGCGTACGCGGTCGGCTCCGTCGCGCACGCGTCGGGCTTCCTGGCGGTGTACGTGACCGGTGTCGTGCTCGGCAACTCCCGGCTGCCGCACCGCAGGGCGATGCTCGGTTTCGCGGACGGGTTGGCGTGGCTCGCCCAGATCGGGCTGTTCGTGCTGCTCGGCCTGCTCGCGTCGCCCAGCGAGCTCGGCGCGGCGGTGCTGCCGGCGCTGGTCGTCGGCCTGGTGCTGATCCTGCTCGCGCGGCCGCTGTCGGTGCTGGTCAGCGTCACCCCGTTCCGGTACGGCTGGCGCGACCAGGCGTTCCTGTCGTGGGCGGGGCTGCGCGGCGCGGTCCCGGTCGTGCTCGCCACGATCCCGCTGTCGGCCGGCCTGCCGGGCGCGCAGACGCTGTTCAACGTCGTGTTCGTGCTGGTCGTGGTCTACACGGCGGTGCAGGGGGTGACGCTGCCACCGGTCGCGAAGCGGCTGGGCGTGGCGGCACCCGGCGAGACGACCGACCTGCAGGTGGAGTCGGCGCCGCTGGAGCGGATGGGCGCTGACCTGCTGCAGCTTGAGGTGCCGGTCGGCTCGAAGCTCAACGGCGTGCACGTGGACGAGCTACGATTGCCTGTCGGTGCGGTCGTGACGCTGGTGCTTCGCGACGGCGGCGCGTTCGTGCCGGAATCGCAGACCCGCCTCAAGACCCGCGACAGTCTGCTGATCGTCGCCACCGAGCAGGTGCGTGACGCGGCGGAGCGCAGGCTGCGAGCGGTGAGCAGGCGAGGAAGACTTGCGCGCTGGTTTGCCGAACATGGCGAGGATCGGCGCCAATAACTGATCCAATTGGTCGGAATGCGTGTGGCATGTTTGTCGGACGCGTGTACATTCCGTATTCTTGCCAGCCACTGGAGTGCGCGACGGCGCGTCGCGCGCCCGTTTTGCATCTGGGGGAAGCCATGGCCGAGCGAGCGGGTGGCGTGCCGAAAGACACGTCCGCGAGCACCGCCGGGCAGCATGACGCCGCTGATGTGACGCGTGTGACCACTGTGACAACAGCACAGAAACGCGGCACTCGGCAAGCGGCGGCTCGGGGGAACAGCACCACGTCGGCGCAGAGCAAGCGCGGCAACACTGGGGGGCTTGCGGACGACGCGGGCGGCTCAGGCACCACATCCAACACGTCGCCGATCGCCGCTCGTGCGGCCAAGGGAGCCACGATGGCCAAGACCGCCGAACCGAAGACCGCCGCAGCCAAGGCCCGTGGCACGCGCACCGCCGCGGAGACGGAGAAGATCCGCGTCGCGCTGATCGAGCGGCGCGACGAGCTCAAGGCGGAGCACGACCAGACCCTGGCCGAGATCGCCGAGCTGCAGCAGCACCGGCTCACCGACTCGGCGGGCGACGACCAGGCCGACACCGGCACCAAGACGTTCGAGCGCGAGCAGGAGATCACCCTCGCCAACAACATCCTCGAGCGGGTCAACCAGGTCGAGCGGGCCCTGGAGCGGCTCGACGAGGGCGGCTACGGCTGGTGTGAGAAGTGCGGCAACGCGATCCCGGTCGAGCGGCTGGCGGCGTTCCCGTCGGCTACGCTCTGCGTCACCTGCAAGCAGTTGGAGGAGCGGCGCTGACCACCCAGGACGACACCACCACGACCACCCCCCGCGGCAGCCGGCGAAAGGCCTGGAGCCTGTTCGGCGCTGTCGCGGTCGTGGTGATCGGCATCGACCTCGCAGTGAAGGAGTGGACCACCTCCGTCATCGCGCACGGCGAGCCGGTGAAGCTGCTCGGCGGCCTGATCTATGTGATCTACGCCCGCAACAGCGGCGCGGCATTCAGCATGTTCAGCGACCTGACGTGGGTCTTCCCGATCATCGCCTCGGCGGTGATCGCCTGGCTGCTCGTCATGGTCCGCACGACCGTCTCTGTGCCATGGGCGGTCGCGCTCGGCCTCATCCTGGGCGGCGCCACGGGCAACCTCGGCGACCGGATCTTCCGGGCGCCGAAGCCGTTCCACGGCCACGTCGTGGACATGTTCAGCTTCCTCGACGACCACGCGGGGCACTTCCCGGTGTTCAACATCGCCGACTCGGCGCTGACGGTCGGCGTGGCGCTGGCGATCCTGCTGGAGTTCACGGGCCGCCGCCGCGACGGCACCCGGGCCGGGAAGGGCGAGCCCGCCGAGTCCAACCCGCTCTCGCTGGGCTACGGGCCCAGCGGCCGGGTCGGCAAGGACCCCAGCGATGCGTGAGACCCGGTCGATGCCCGTCCCCGACGGGCTCGACGGCAGCCGCCTGGACCAGGCGCTCACCAGGCTGTTCGGCTTCAGCCGGACCGTGGCTGCGGCGCTGGTCGAGGCGGGTGACGTCGCCGTCGACGGGCAGATCCGCGCGAAGTCCGACAAGGTCACCGGTGGCGCCTGGCTCGAGGTGACCCTGCCCGCGCCGCCGTCGGAGGTCACGGTCGAGGCCATCCCCGTCGACGGCCTGCGCATCGTGTACAGCGACGACGACATCGTCGTGGTCGACAAGCCGGTCGGTGTCGCCGCGCACCCGAGCCCCGGCTGGACGGGGCCGACGGTCATCGGCGGGCTCGCCGCGATGGGGCTGACGATCGCGACCAGCGGCGCCGCCGAGCGCCAGGGGGTCGTGCACCGCCTCGACGTCGGCACCACCGGGCTCATGGTCGTCGCGAAGAGCGAAATGGCCTACAGCATCCTGAAGCGGGCGTTCAAGGACCGCGAGGTCGAGAAGCGGTACCACACGGTCGTCCAGGGCCACCCGGACCCGCTGCGCGGCACCATCGACGCCCCGATCGACCGGCATCCCGGCCACGACTACAAGTTCGCGGTCGTCTCCGGCGGCCGGCCGAGCATCACGCACTACGACACGATCGAGGCGTTCCCGTCGGCGAGCCTGCTCGACGTCAAGCTGGAGACGGGGCGCACCCACCAGATCCGGGTGCACTTCTCCGCCCTGCGGCACCCGTGCGTCGGTGACACCACGTACGGCGCGGATCCGACGCTGTCGGCCCGGCTGGGGCTGGGGCGGCAGTGGCTGCACGCCCGGGAGCTGGGCTTCATCCACCCGCGGGAGGGCGAGTACGTGTCGTTCGTCAGCGACTACCCGCCGGACCTCAGCAACGCCCTGGAGGTCCTCGCGGCCTGACCGCCGTGGTCCGTCCCTGGATGAACCGCGGCGGTCAGGTTTCTTGGCGAAGACAGTGCTACACGAGGGTGACGTCGTCGGCGTAGATCGTGCCCGTGCCGTACCAACCGTGCACCCACACCTTGATCGAGGTGGAGCTGCCCGTGTTGACCGTGACGGTGAGCTTCGTCCAGGTCGATCCGCCCGGCGTCCAGGTGCTCACGTCGCCGGTGCCGGTGGTGGCGCCGAGGAACGCGTAGTTGCCCTGCACCCAGGCGCTCAGCGTGTACGTGCGGTTCGCGGACACGCCGACGGTCTGCGAGCACTGCGCGGTGTCCGAGCTGGACGCGGCCGCCTTGAGCGCCTTCGTGCCGCCGTGCACGGGGGTGGTGACGACGCTGCCGAGCGCGCACGTCCACGGGCTCAGGGCACCGGTCTCGAAGCCGCCGTTGACGATGCCGCTGCCGGGCGGGGTGCTCGGGCTCGTGCTGGGGCTGGTGCTCGGGCTCTTCGACACCGACGGGCTGGGCGAGCCGGGGCCGCTGTCGCCGCTGGTGAACGGGTTGAAGATGTGGGAGAACTCCCAGGTCTGCTGCTGGATGCCGGAGCAGTTGTCGGCCGCCGCGCCGCCGGGGCAGCTGCCGTTGTCGCGTTGCAGCGCCCAGAACGACAGCGCCGCGATGCCCTGCTGGTTGGCCCAGTTGAGCACGGTACGGGCGTCGGCGAGGGTGAACGTCTCGGCGGGGCCGAAGTCGTCGACGCCGATCATCTCGGTGACGCCGATCATGGCCCACCGCTGCGCCGCCGTCTTGGCCGGCCACAGCTGCCCGAGCTGCGTGTGCAGCCCGTTGGACGCGGTGATCGTGTCCTGGGCCATCTGGTGCGGCTGGTTGTCGTAGTAGTCGAACGTCATCTGGTTGACGTAGTCGATCCGGGCGTTGTTGGTGACCGCGTTGCGCAGCACGGCGAGGCCGCTGGGGGCGAGCCCGGTCGTGGTGGTCGGCAGCGTGTACTGGAACTGCACGGTCCGGCCGTTGGCGGCGGCCCAGTCCTCGGTCAGCTTGATCGCCTTGTTGCGCCGGTCGATGCCCGCGGTGTTGGTCAGCGAGTTGTCCTCGATGTCCAGGTCGATGCGGGTCACGTCGTACGTGGTGATCACCTTCTGGAACTGGGCGGCGATCTGGTTGACGTCGGTGCAGCTGTCGGCGATCTCGGTGCCGCCGTTGTCGGCCGCGTAGCCGCCGAAGCTGGGGATGACGTCGCCGCCGCGGGCGCGGATCGCGGCGATGTCGGCGCCGAACGTCGAGTTCGCGATCGGCATGGACGTGTCGCCGTTGAAGTAGACGGTGCACGAGCCGCGGGTCGCGGTCTGGACGAAGGCCAGGGTCAGGTGCTTGACCCCGGACTGCTGGGACAGCCCGTTGAGGCTGTCGCCGTTGTACGCCTCGAAGTACGGGGCGAACACGTGGGCGGGGAGCGTGGCGGCCGCCTGGGCGGGGGCGGCGACCATGAACGCGACGGCGGCACCGAGGGCGGCTGCGGCACCGAGGGCGGTCGCGATGGCGGGAGCTCTCACGAAGGCACCTTTCTATTAGGAAACCTTCCTGATAGATAGTCTTCACTGGCCACCCCTGTCAAGAGGCGTGCAACCTGCCTGTGCGACGCTCGACGCGCGATGAACTTCTTCCAGCGGCTCGACCAGCGGCTGCTCCCCGCCGCCGGCAACGTCCTCGCCCGGCTGTTCCGGGGCGCCGTCCGCCTGCGCGTCTTCACCGCCGTGGTCGCGCTGGTCGCGGTCACGGCGACCCTGCTGGTCGTCCACGGCGCGCAGCGGCACCAGCGCAGCGACCCCTCCCTGGGCGACGTGCTGCGCGTCGGCGTCGACGAGGGCGGCTCGATCCCGGTGTACGTGCGGAGCTCCGCCGACGAGCTGGCCGCACTCACGGGTGAACAGTCCGTGTACGCGCTGGTGTCGTTCACCGCGTACCTCGGCCCCGACCGGCTGACCCCGGTGCTCTCGGGTGTCGCCCTGTCGAGTGTCTTCGCGCGGGTGCCGCTGCCGGGCGAGCAGACGGAGCTGGTCCGCCTCGGCGCCTACGAGGTGCCCTCCGACGTGGTGAAGGCGATGGACGCGACCGCCGCCCGCAAGACCGGGGAGGCCGCGCACTACCGGCAGCTGCTCGACAAGGCCGCCAACCAGCCCGGCGAGGTCCGTGCCGTGTACCTCGACGGGGCGATCATCGCCGACAAGGAGGCGACCGCGTACCGGGAGCACTGCTCGTGCGTCTACGCCGCGGTGATCTACGCCGCGCCGGCCGGGCTGCGGGCCGTCGCGGCCCGCCCGGAGACCCGCGCCGTCGATCCGATCACCGACCTGCGCCGCCTCGACCGGACGGTGTTCCTGCCGCCGCTGCCAGAGCAGGCACAGGTCGCGGGGCCTCTGCCGGCCGCCTCCGCGTCGGCCGGTCCGTCCTGAGGCGATATCTCTTCGGCCTGTCGTGCAGTTGATGCAGGGGATGCTCCCGCAGGTGTGGTCCGAATAGTGTTCGGTCCGTAGCCTGGGGTACGGGTGGACGCTGCGGTGCGGAGGGAGGGCCAGCGTGGCAGAGCGGGCCGATGCCGGTTGGGACAGGTCGTCGGAGCCGCCCGCCCGTTGGCGTTCGCTGCTCGACCGGGCCCTGCTCGGCCGGTCAAGCCCGGGTGATCTGGATTACGACGGAAGGTTCGAGCGCCCCAGCGCCCCATATCCGCCCGCGCGGCCCTACGATGACGAGCCAATGCATCCCAACGGCACGCGCCCCCTCGCCGACGCTCCGTCGCAGCGTCGGGTCGTCGACCCCTATGAGAGTCGTCGAGGTCCTCAGGTGGAGTATCAAGCCCGCCCGGCGGACCCGACCGAGCAGATGGTGCAGGTCCTGCGCCAGGAGATCCCGACCCCCAAGGTCCTCGCCTTCGCCAACCCGAAGGGCGGGGTCCACAAGACCACCGCGACCGTGCTGACCGCCGCCACCATCGGCAGCGTGCGCGGCAAGGGCGTCATCGCCTGGGACGACAACGAGCTGCGCGGCACCCTCGGCCTGCGCGCCGGCAGCGCCCGGCACGCCCGCACCATCCGGCACCTCATCGCCGACCTCGTCCGGGTGGAGAACGCCTCCGGTTACGACCTGTACGACCAGCTCGACGACTACCTGCGGCACGCCTCGGACGGCTCGTACGACGTCCTCGCCGGCGAGGAGAACCCGCGCTTCGCGCAGCGGCTCGACCCGCACACGGTGCGCCGCGTCCTGGAGCTGCTGCGCCGCACCCACGACGTGATCTGCGTCGACACCGGCAACAACGTGGAGAGCCCCAACTGGCAGACCGTCCTGCAGACCGCGGACCAGCTGGTCGTGACCAGCGTCCCGCGGGAGGACGCGGCGTTCACGGCCGACTGGATGCTCGACCTGCTCGACGAGGCCGGCATGGACGAGCTCGTCGCCAACGCGGTGACCCTGCTGTCCTGCCCGACGCCCAACCCGACGCCGCTCATCGACGACCTGGCCGGGCACTTCCGCTCCCGGACCAGAGCCGTCGTCGTCGTGCCGTACGACCCGGCGCTCGAGAGCGGCTCCAACATCGAGTACACGATGCTGGCGCCGGCGACGAAGCGCGCGTGGCTGCGGGCGGCTGCCGTGATGATGGACCCCTACGCGCGCTGAAGCTCCTCGATCGCCGCGCCGAACACGACGGCGTGCTGATCCACCTGCTGTTCCGTGGTGGCCGGTGACATGAGCGCCATGTTGTGGAACGGCGTGAGCAGGATGCCCCGGTTCGCCAGGTACACGTGCAGGTAGTCCTCGAGGTCCGCGTCCGCGGCTTTCGCGCTGTCGGTGCCGTTGCGCGGGGCCGGGTTCGCGAAGCGGTACTCGACGCGGGCGCCGAGCCGGCTCACCGACCACGGCAGGCCGTGCGCGTCGATGACCTGCTTCGTGCCGGCCTCGAACCGCTCCGCGAGGCGCTCCATCCCGGTGAACGCCTCGTCGGTCAGCACGTGCTCCAGGGTCGCCCTGGTCGCGGCGATGGACAGCGCGTTGCCGGCGAGGGTGCCGCCGACGCCGCCCATGTCGATGAGGTCGAGGTCCTTTCGCTGACCGATGTGCCGCGCGATCTCGGTGGAGAGCCCGTAGGCGGCCGCCGGGATGCCGCCGCCGATCGCCTTGCCGATCGTGACCACGTCCGGCTCCAGCCCCCCAGCGTCCCGTGGCGCCGCCCGGGCCGGCGGAGAACGTGTGGGTCTCGTCGTTGACCAGGTACGTGCCGTACTTCCGCGTCAGCTCCCGCACGCCTTCGAGGTAGCCCGGCTCCGGCAGCACGATGCCGATGTTGGTCAGGGCCGGCTCCATGACGACCGCGGCGACGTCGCCGTGCGCGAGCTCGCGCTCGAGGCCTTCGAGGTCGTTGTACTCCGCGACCCGGCTGGTGGTGGTGACGTCGCAGGGGGCGCCGACGTTGCCCTCGCGGCTGCGCGGGCCCTGGTCGCTCGTCACGATCAGCGACTCGTCGACCGACCCGTGGTAGCAGTAGCTGTTGAAGAGGATCTTCGGCCGTCCGGTGACGGCGCGCAGCAGGCGGATGGCCCAGCGGTTGGCGTCGGTGGCGGTGAGCGCGAAGCTCCACTCGGTGACGCCGAACCGCCTGGTGAGCTCCTTGCCCACCCAGGCCGCGTCCGGGGTGGGGAGCATGGCGCAGGCGCCGTTCGCGAACTGCTCCTGCGCCGCCTTCCGGGTCGCCTCCGGAGCGTGCCCCGCCATGGCGGCCGTGTCGCCGAGGCAGAAGTCGGTGTACTCGTGACCGTCGACGTCGGTGAGCGTCGCGCCCCGGGCCGTGGCCAGGTAGAGCGGGAAACCGGCGGCGTTCTTGTTCATCCAGGTCATCGGGACGCGGCCGAACAGGTTCCCGGCGTTCGCGTACTCCTCGGCGGAGCGTGGGTTACGGTCGGCGAAGGCGGCTCGCTCGCGGCGCAACAGTGCGCCCAGACGGTCACGGTCGATCATGCTGCGAGTCTCGCAAAGTGTCGTACCCCGGGGATAGGTTCTGCGACGTGGGGGAGTCGTTCGTACATCTGCACGTGCACACCGAGTATTCGATGCTGGACGGGGCCGCCCGGCTCGGGTCCCTGTTCTCCGAGGCGGCCCGGCTCGGCCAGCCCGCGCTCGCCATGACCGACCACGGCAACATGTTCGGTGCCTACGACTTCCACCGGCAGGCCGTCGCCGCCGGGATCAAGCCGATCCTCGGCATCGAGGCGTATCTGACCCCCGGCACCCACCGGGGCGACCGCACCCGGGTCCGCTGGGCGGCCGGCGGCGAGGACGACGTCTCCGGCGGCGGCGCGTACACGCACCTGACCATGCTCGCCGCCGACGAGACCGGGCTGCGCAACCTGTTCAGGCTGTCGTCGCGGTCCAGCATCGAAGGCTACTTCTACAAGCCGCGCGCCGACCGTGAGCTGCTGGCCGAGTATTCGCGCGGGGTGATCGCCACCACCGGCTGCCCCTCCGGCGAGGTGCAGACGCTGCTGCGCATCGGCGACTTCGAGCGGGCCTGCGCCGCCGCCGCCGAGCTGCGCGACATCTTCGGCCCCGGCAACCTGTATCTCGAGCTGATGGACCACGGCCTCGGCATCGAGACCCGCGTCCGGCAGGACCTGCTGCGGCTCGGCAAGCGGCTCGGCCTGACCCCGGTCGCCACCAACGACCTGCACTACACGCACCCCGGCGACGCCGACGCCCACGAGGTGCTGCTGTGCGTGCAGTCCGCGACGACCCTCGCCGACCCGAAGCGGTTCAAGTTCGACGCCCGCGACTTCTACCTCAAGTCCGCCGGCGAGATGCGCGCCCTGTGGGACGCCGAGGTGCCCGGCGCCTGCGACGCCACCCTCGCCGTCGCGGAGCGCATCGGTTCCTACGCGCCGGTGTTCGCGCACCGCGACCTCATGCCGCGGTTCCCGGTGCCGGAGGGCGAGACCGAGGACTCGTGGCTGCGGGCCGAGGTGCTGCGCGGCCTGGCCCGGCGCTTCCCGGCGGGGATCCCGGCCGACCACGCCCGCCAGGCCGACTATGAGCTGTCCGTGATCAGCAGCATGGGCTATCCGGGCTACTTCCTGGTCGTCGCCGACCTCGTCGCCCACGCCCGCCGCGAGGGCATCCGGGTGGGTCCCGGCCGCGGCTCCGCCGCCGGCGCCCTCATCGCGTATGCGCTCGGCATCACCCAGCTCGACCCGCTCGAACACGGGCTGCTCTTCGAGCGGTTCCTCAACCCCGAGCGGGTCAGCATGCCCGACATCGACATGGACTTCGACGAGCGCCGCCGCGGCGAGGTCATCCGCTACGCCACCGAGCGCTATGGCGACGACCGCGTCTCCCAGATCATCACGTTCGGCACGATCAAGGCGAAGGCCGCGATCAAGGACTCGGCCCGGGTCCTCGGCCTGCCGTTCTCCGTCGGCGAGCGGATCACGAAGGTCGTCCCGCCGCCGGTGCTCGGCCGCGACATGCCGCTCAGCGGCGCCTTCGACCAGGCCCACCCGCGCTACCAGGAGGCCGCCGAGCTGCGCCGGCTCTACGAGGGCGAGCAGGAGGTCCGCACCGTCGTCGACACCGCCCGCGGCCTCGAAGGGCTCAAGCGGCAGTGGGGCGTGCACGCCGCCGGCGTCATCCTGTCCCGCGAGCCGCTGCTCGACGTGCTGCCCGTCCACCGCCGCGAGCAGGACGGCGCGATCATCACCCAGTGGGACATGGGCGCGTGCGAGGACATCGGCCTGCTCAAGATGGACCTCCTCGGCCTGCGCAACCTCACCATCCTCGACGACGCCCTCGACGCGATCCGGCAGAACCGGGGGGCCGACCTCGCGGTGGAGAGCGTGCCGCTCGACGACAAGGCGACCTACGAGCTGCTGTCCCGCGGCGACACGATCGGCGTCTTCCAGTTCGACGGCGGCCCCGTCCGCGCCCTGCTGCGCTCCATGGCGCCCGACGCGTTCGCCGACATCTCCGCCGTCGGCGCGCTCTACCGGCCCGGCCCGATGGGCGCCAACGCGCACAACGAATACGCCGACCGCAAGAACGGGCGCCGCCCCGTCACCCCGATCCACCCCGAGCTGGCCGAGCCCCTCGCGGACATCCTCGGCGACACCTACGGCCTGATCGTCTACCAGGAGCAGGTCATGGCGATCGCGCAGCGCGTCGCCGGCTACTCCCTCGGCGCCGCCGACCTGCTGCGCCGCGCCATGGGCAAGAAGAAGAAGGAGATCCTCGACCGCGAGTTCGCGCCGTTCTCCGCCGGCATGCGCGAGCGCGGCTATTCCGACGACGCGATCCGCACCCTGTGGGACCTGCTCGTGCCCTTCTCCGACTACGCGTTCAACAAGGCACACAGCGCCGCCTACGGGCTCGTCGCCTACTGGACCGCGTATCTGAAGGCCAACTATCCCGCCGAGTACATGAGCGGGCTGCTCACCTCGATCGGCGGCGACAAGGACCGCTCCGCCTTCTACCTCGCCGAGTGCCGCCGGATGGGCATCCGCGTCCTGCCACCCGACGTCAACGCCTCGCAGGGCCGCTTCTCCGCCGTCGGCGCCGACATCCGCTTCGGCCTCAGCGCCGTGCGCAACGTCGGGCCGGCGGTCGTCGCGGCGATCGTGCGCGCCCGGCCGTACACCGACTTCTACGACTTTCTCGCCAAGGTCGACCAGGTCGTGTGCAACAAGAAGACGATCGAGTCGCTCATCAAGGCCGGCGCCTTCGACTCCCTAGGCCACACCCGGCGCGGCCTGATCGCCGTGCACGCCGACGCCGTCGAGTCCGTCATGATCACCAAGCGTAACGAGGCCATCGGCCAGTTCGACCTGTTCGGCTCGGCGGCCCTCGTCGCGTCGCCGCCCGTCCCCGCCATCGAGTGGGACAAGGCGGAGCGGCTCGCCTTCGAGCGCGAGATGCTCGGCCTCTACGTCTCCGACCACCCGCTGCGCGGGCTGGAGGAGGTGCTGCGCCGCTCCGCCGACCGTTCCGTGGCCGCCCTCGCCGACGAGGAGACCGTGCCCGACGGCACGTCCGTGATCCTCGCGGGCATCCTCTCCGGCGTGCAGCGCCGCGTCACCCGCCAGGGCCGCCCGTGGGCGTCGGCGACGCTGGAGGACCTGGACGGCGCCGTCGAGGTGATGTTCTTCCCCAACACGTATGAGCTGATCGGGCAGTACATCGCCGAGGACGCGGTGGTGTCGGTGAAGGGTCGCGTCGACCGCCGCGAGGAGGCGCCCCGCCTGATGGCCGGCGACCTGTCCGTCCCCGACCTGACCGCCCCGGCCGCTCCCGCCGACGGGCCGCTGGTGCTCTCCCTGCCGCCGGACCGGTGCACCACGCCGCTCGTCGAGCGGCTGCGGGAGGTCGTCGGCCGACATCCCGGCCCCACCGAGGTGCAGGTCGACCTGGTCAACGGCCCGAGGCGCACCCTCATCTCGATCGGGCCGCAGCGGGTCGCGGTCACCGCCGAGCTGCTCCGGGAGCTCACGTCGCTGCTGGGGCCGGCCGCGGTGCCCGGCGGCGGTGTGCCCGCCGGCGGTGGTTCGACCGGCGATGTGCCTCCCGGCGGTGGCCCGGCGGGCGGTGTGCCCGCGAGCGGCGGCACGGGTCGGGGCGCCGGCGCCGGGCCTGGCAGGATGGGATGGTGAGCATCGCCCCGATCGAGCCGATCGACCAGCCGGAGCTTCCCAAGCCGTCCCCGCCGCGGCGCCGGTCACTCGGGCTGGAGGCCCTGTTCGGCCTGATCGTCGCCGCCGTGGTGGTCGCGCTCGGCGCCCCCGTCGGCCTGCTGTGGTCGTGGATCGCGCCGAAGGTGGAGCTGGTCCAGACGCCGTATGGCCCATATCCCATCGACGGCGAGCCCGAAGGCTACTTCGCCGACGACGGCTGGTTCATGATCCTCGGCGCGGCGGCCGGGATTCTGATCGCCGTCGCCGCCTGGGTCATCCTGCGCCGCTACCGGGGCCCGTTCATCCTCGCCGGCCTCGTCGTCGGCTCGGCCGCGGCGGCCGCCCTGGCTGCGTGGCTCGGCAACAAGATCGGCTATGCGCACTACCTCGACCTGGCCGGGCACGCCCCCGTCGACACCCACATCTTCCGCCCCGCCAAGGTCCGCGCCGGCGAGGCCAGCCTGTGGCACGGCTTCGTCCCGTGGGTCCGCGGCTCCCTGCTCATCCAGGCCCTCGTGGCCGCCGTGGTGTACACGTGCCTCGCGGGCTTCCACACGTCGCCCACCCTGACCCACGACCCTGACCCGGACGTGCCCACCGGCGACCCGTACTACGCCGGCTACCCGGACGGCGGCGGCCCCTACGCCGGCCACCCGGACAACGTGGGCCCCTACGCCGGCCCCGCCCATCCCGTGTTCGGCTCACTCGACCCTGCCCGGCCCGGCCCCGTCTACCCCGGCCCCGCCGCCCAGCACGGCTTCGATCAGCCCGCTCAGCCCTGGCCCGCCCCCGAGCACCCCGGCTATCCGCATCCCGGACACGGCGGCCCCCCGACCGACGCCTCCTTCAGCCAACCCACCACCGGGGGCGAGTCCCCAGCAAGCCCTTCACCGTGGCCCGCCCCGCCCACCGGCACCCAGTCCAGCACCGGCACCCCGACCGCTGGCGGTCAGCCCACCCCTCAGCCACACGACGATCCCGCACCGGGCCGCCCCGACCTCCGCAAGCCCGCCTCCGGTCCGTCCGGTGCGGCTGCCCAGACCTCCGCAGGCCAACACGACGCCGCCCCGCCTGGCGCCTCGACCCCACCCGCACCCGACCCGACCTGATCCGCACCCGACACGACCCAGCCCGACCCGGTCCGCATCCCCAGCCCCGAGAGCCCAACCCCGGCGCTGAGCCACCTCCCCGTCCTCGGGTCGTGCCCGTTCGTGGTCGCCCGTTCTCGGCACCGCCTCAGGTCCGGCTCATCCCCGTCATCGTCCCGTGTTGCGGGCGCGGGTTCGGCCTGATTCCTGTCCCTGGCCTTGTGCTGGGCACCGCTTCGGGGGCGGACTCGTTTCCGTCCGTCCGTGGTCTCGGAGCGGCACTGGCTACGGTCCGACTCATCCCGTCCTTGCGCGGCCCTGTCCGTGGTCTCGGGAACGGCCCTGCCTTCGGCCTGGCTTGTCGCCGTCCTCGTGCCGTGTCCGGGCGAGGCCGGCGGCGCAGGGGCTGCGGGGGTTAGTTCGGGCTGGAGGGGACGGCCAGGTCGGACAGGGCGACCGGGACGGCGCGGACCTGGCCGAGGAGGGCGGCCTCGCGGCGGAGGAGGGCGCGTTCGGCTTTCAGGCGGCTGGTCGTGTCGGGCTCGGCGAGCAGTGACTGCCGGTCCTCCAGGGTCAGCGACGCCGTGGCGGCGACCAGGTGTGACAGGACCGTGGGGTCGTCGGGCAGCTGCTCGCCGTCGCCGTCCTCGTCGCTGCGGACCGCCTTCAGGTACTGCTGGAACGCGGCGAGGACGCCGGCCGCCAGTTCCTCCTCGCGGTCGGGTTCGCCCTTCGGCTCGGGGAGCCATTCGATCTCGCCGGTGAGGTACGGGGCGTCGTTGCGGGCGAGGCCGAGCAGGCGGAAACGGCGGCGGCCGACGGTCATGAGGTCGAAGCGGCCGTCGGCGAGCTCGGTCAGCTGGCGGATCTCGGCCGCGCAGCCGATCTCGTACAGCGACAGGGCCTCGCCGGCGGTGATCGACGCGTCGGTGGTCTCTCCGACCTCCCCCTCGACGCGGCCGACTTCCCAGCCGCGGCGGATCGCGATCACGCCGAACTCGCGCGGGAGGTCGGCGGGCAGCTCCGCGAGGTGCTGGACGAGCGTGCGGTAGCGGGGCTCGAACACGTGCAGGGGCAGGACCAGCCCCGGGAACAGCACGGTGCCGAGAGGGAACAGCGGCAGGAGGGTCCGCTCGGGTTCGTTCGCTTCCTCCACGGGCGAAGCCTAGCCGAGCGGACCCCGTTTGCCGCACCGTGACGGCTACTGCGAAACAGATGAGCGTCGAATGAGGCAGACCGGAACGGTCCGTTCCGCTCGGGCGGTACAGTGGCGGCATGACGAACCTGTCCGGCCGGCGTGTGCAGGCGGCCCGCAACGACGGTGTGATCCTCGCCGCGGCGCGCGACGTGTTCCTGGAGGACCCGAAGGCGCCGATCGCCGCCGTCGCCGAGCGGGCCGGGGTCGGGATCAGCGCCTTGTACCGGCGGTACAAGGGCAAGGACGACCTGCTCCGCACGCTGTGCCACGACGGTCTGCGCACCTTCGTCGCGGAGGCGGAGGCGGCCGCCGAGGAGGCGGATGGGTGGGCGGCGCTGGTGCGGTTCCTGCGCGGGGTCGTCGAGGCGGACGTGCACTCGCTCACCGTGCACCTCGCCGGCACGTTCACCTCGACCCCAGAGATGCGCGCGGATGCGGTGCGGGCGGGTGTGCTCGCGGGTGACCTGGTGCGGCGGGCGCACGAGGACGGCGGGCTGCGCCCGGACGTCGTGGTGGCGGACGTCACGCTGATCCTGGAGGCGTGCGCGGCGATCCGCGTGCCGGACCGCGACCGCACCGCCGAACTGCGCCGCCGCCAGCTGGCCCTGCTGCTGGACGGGATGCGGCGGGACGGCGCTGACCTGCGGTCCGTGCTGCCCGGGCCGCCACCGGACGCGGCCGAGCTGAACTGGCGCTGGGCGCAATCCCGACAGCCCGCACAGCGGGACGCGACCGAATAATTGTCGGTGGTTCCGCCTAGACTCCCAAGGGTGCTGAACCGGATCGACCTGCGCGGCTCCACCACGGATCCGCGCCGTCTGCTGCCCCGTGCCGCCCTGGATGTCTCCGTCGCCACCGAGCAGGTGCGCCCGATCGTCGAGGCGGTCCACGAGCATGGGGCGAGCGCGGTCCGTGACGCCACCCGCCGGCTCGACGGGGTGGAGCTGACCGACCTGCGGGTGCCGGCCGAGGCGATCGCCAAGGCCGAGGCCGGGCTCGACCCGGCCGTGCGCGCCGCGCTGCTCGAGTCGATCAAGCGGGCCCGCAAGGTCCACGGCGACCAGCGGCGCACCGAGGTGACGACGCTGCTGAGCACCAGCGGCACCGTCACACAGCGGTGGGTGCCGGTCCGCCGGGTGGGGCTCTATGTGCCGGGCGGTCTCGCCGTGTACCCGTCGAGCGTGATCATGAATGTGGTGCCGGCGCAGGTCGCGGGCGTGCCGTCGATCGCGGTCACCAGCCCGCCGCAGAAGGACACCGGCCTGCCCAACGTCAACATCCTGGCGGCGTGCGCGCTGCTCGGCATCGACGAGGTCTACGCGGTCGGTGGCGCGCAGGCGGTCGCCATGTTCGGCTACGGCGACCAGGAAGGCTGCGAGCCGGTCGACATGATCACCGGCCCGGGCAACATCTGGGTCACCGCCGCCAAGCGCATGCTCCGCGGCATCGTCGGCATCGACGCCGAGGCGGGGCCGACCGAGATCGCGATCCTCGCCGACGACACCGCCGACCCGCGGCACGTCGCGGCCGACCTGATCAGCCAGGCCGAGCACGACCCGCTCGCCGCGAGCGTCCTCGTCACGCCGTCGCTGGAGCTCGTCGAGGCCGTCGAGGCGGAGGTCGCCCGGCAGGTCGCGGCGACCAAGCACCTGCAGCGGGTCACCGAGGCGCTCACCGGCACCCAGTCGGCCACGGTCATCGTCGACGATCTGGAGCAGGGGCTGCGGGTCGTCGACGCCTACGGTGCCGAGCACCTGGAGATCCAGACCCGCGACGCGCGGGCCGTCGCCGAGCGCGTCTGGAACGCGGGCGCCATCTTCGTCGGCGCCTGGTCGCCGGTGTCGCTCGGCGACTACTGCGCGGGGTCCAACCACGTGCTGCCCACCGGTGGCTGCGCCCGGCACTCGTCGGGGCTGTCGACGCAGACGTTCCTGCGCGGCGTGCAGCTCATCGAATACGGGCGCGACGCCCTCGCCGAGGTGGCCGACCACGTCGTCGCCCTGTCCGAGGCCGAGGATCTGCCGGCGCACGGCGCCGCCGTGAAGGTGAGGTTCGCACAGTGACCGGCCTGCAGGACCTGCCGCTCCGCGACGAGCTGCGCGGGCTGACGCCCTATGGCGCGCCCCAGCTCGACGTGGCCGTGCGGCTCAACACCAACGAGAACTCGTATCCGCTGCCCGACGAGGCCGTCGCGGAGATGGAGAAGGCCCTCTCCGCCGTCCTGCGCGACCTCAACCGCTACCCGGACCGCGACGCCGTCGCCCTGCGCACCGACCTCGCCGCATACCTGCGGCACGGGCTGACCTGGCGCAACACGTGGGCGGCCAACGGGTCCAACGAGATCCAGCAGCAGCTGCTGCAGACGTTCGGCGGGCCGGGCCGCACCGCGCTCGGCTTCACGCCGTCGTATTCGATGCACCCGCTGCTCGCCGCCGGCACCGGCACCGCGTGGATCGACGGGCGGCGCGACGCCGACTTCACGCTGACCGCCGAGCACGCCGTCGCGAAGGTCCGCGAGCACCGGCCCGACGTGGTCATCCTCTGCTCGCCCAACAACCCGACCGGCACCGCGCTGCCGCTCGGCGTGGTGCGGGCCGTCGCCGAAGCGGCCGACGGGATGGTGATCGTCGACGAGGCGTATGCGGAGTTCGCGCGCCCCGGCACGCCGTTCGCGCTGTCACTGATCGAGCGGTTCCCGCGGCTGGTCGTCACCCGCACGATGAGCAAGGCGTTCGCGCTCGCCGGCGGGCGGGTCGGCTATCTCGCGGCCGGCGAGGCCGTCGTCGACGCCGTGCAGCTGGTGCGGTTGCCGTATCACCTGTCGGCGCTGACCCAGGCCGCCGCGCGGGCGGCGCTCGCGCACACCGGCGCGCTCCTGTCGACCGTCGACGCGGTCAAGGCCCAGCGCGACCGGATCGTCGAGACGCTGCGCGGCTGGGGCCTGACGGTCGCCGACAGCGACGCCAACTTCGTGCTCTTCGGCGCGCCCCGCGGCGACAGCAAGGGTGTCTGGCAGGCGCTGCTCGACCGCGGCGTGCTGATCCGCGACGTCGGCGTCCCCGGCTGGCTGAGGGTCACCGCCGGCACGCCCGAGGAGACCGACGCTTTCCTGAACGCACTGGAGGAGTTGCTGTGAGTCGCACCGCCAAGATCGAGCGGGTCACCAAGGAGACCAAGGTCTCCGTGGAGCTCGACCTCGACGGCACCGGGGTCGGCGAGATCTCGACCGGCGTGGGCTTCTACGACCACATGCTCAACCAGATCGCCAAGCACGGCGGGTTCGACCTGCGGGTGCACACCGTCGGCGACCTCGAGATCGACGCGCACCACACGGTCGAGGACACCGCGCTCGCGCTCGGCGCCGCGTTCGCCGAGGCGCTGGGCGACAAGGCGGGCGTCACCCGCTATGGCAACGCCCAGGTCCCGCTCGACGAGGTCCTGGCCTCCGCCGTCGTCGACCTGTCGGGGCGGTCCTACATGGTCCACGACGAGCCGGCGAACATCGCCCCGCACATCGGCGGCAACTACCCGACCAGCCTGACCCGGCACATCTGGGAGTCGTTCGCCCACGCGGCCCGGGTCACGCTGCACGTCAGCATCCTGCGGGCGGGCCGGCACGGCGCCCAGCCCGACGCGCACCACATCGTCGAGGCCCAGTTCAAGGCGGTCGCCCGGGCGCTGCGCCAGGCGTGCGCGCTCGACCCCCGCAACGCCGGCGTGGTGCCCAGCACCAAGGGCGCCCTGTGAGCGGTGTCCTGTCCGGCCGCGTGGCGCGCGGCGCTCTGGCCGGCGTCGCCGGGAGTGGCGCTGGGCGTGATGCCTCGGGCCGCGCCGTCGGGGATGGCACTGGGCGCGGAGCCTCAGGCCGTGCCGTCTGGGATGACGCCGTCGGCGGTGGTGCCTTGGGCCGCGCCGCTGGGCGCGCCGCTCGCCGCGCCGCTGGGCGCGGTGCTTCCTTCGGGGGCGGCGGGGTGCCGGTGGGTGCCGGCCGGCTCGGCGGCGCCGGATCGGTGGCCGGCCCGTGGTGAGCATCCTGCTGCTCGGGCTCGCCGGGCTGCTGCTGGGCGGCGCGCTGTCGCTGCGGCAGCAGAGCACGTCGAAGGTGCCGTTCGTGATCACGCTGCTGCTCGCCGCCGTCGCCGCGGCCGGCGGGCTGCTCTGGCTGTAAAGGGGACGGCATGAAGAAGGTGGTCATCCTCGACTACGGCTCCGGCAACCTGCGCTCCGCCGAGCGGGCCGTCGCCAGGGTCGGCGCCGAGGTCGAGGTCACGTCCGATCTGGGCAAGGCGGCCCGGGCCGACGGGCTTGTCGTGCCGGGCGTCGGGGCGTATGCGGCCTGCATGGCCGGAATCGACGAGCTCGGCGCCGGCCCGACGATCGCCGAGCGGGTCCGCGTCGGCGCGCCGGTGCTCGGCATCTGCGTCGGCATGCAGGTGCTGTTCGAGGAGGGCGAGGAGCACGGCGTCGTCACCAAGGGCCTCGGCCTCGCGCCCGGCACGGTGACCGGGCTGCGGGCCCCGGTCGTGCCCCACATGGGGTGGAACACGGTGACCTGGCCCGCCGGCACGGTCCTGGGCGCCGGCCTGCCCGCCGACACCCGGTTCTACTTCGTGCACTCCTACGCGCCCACGCCCGTGGAGGCCCAGCGGGCCGCGGGCATCGAGGTCGCGACCACGGTGCACGGCGAGCTGTTCGTCGCCGCGTTCGAGTCGGAGGTGCTGCGAGCCACCCAGTTCCACCCGGAGAAGTCCGGCGACGCGGGGGCGACGCTGCTGTCCAACTGGCTCGGCAGCCTTGTCTAAGGAACGCGCCCGGCGGCGGGCGGTGCTGGAGGCCGAGCGGGCCGAGCGCCTGCTCAAGGCCGAGCGCCGTCGCCGCCGGCGGATCGCCGCCCGGCGGCTGGTGCCGAAGGTCAAGATCGGCCGGACCGGTAAGCTTTTCGCACGTCGTTCCCGTGGCCAGCGCTCCGTCATCATCTTGCTCGTCCTGGTGGCACTCACGTTCATCTGGCTGCTCGTCGACACCGTCGCGGCCCGGATCGGCCTCAGTGCCCTCGTCATCGTCGCCACCCCGGCGCTCACCGTGCTCGTTCTGGACCGAAGGATCTAACCCATGGCCCTGCAGCTCCTGCCCGCAGTCGACGTCGCCGACGGCCAGGCGGTCCGTCTCGTCCAGGGCGCCGCCGGCAGCGAAACCACCTATGGCGACCCGCTCGAGGCCGCCCTCGCCTGGCAGCGGCAGGGCGCCGAGTGGATCCACCTGGTCGACCTCGACGCCGCGTTCGGCCGGGGCTCCAACGCCGAGCTCCTCGCCGACGTCGTCCGCCGCCTCGACGTGCAGGTCGAGCTGTCCGGCGGCATCCGCGACGAGGCCTCGCTGCGGGCGGCCCTCTCGACCGGCGCGACCCGGGTCAACCTCGGCACCGCCGCCCTGGAGAACCCCGACTGGTGCGACCACGTCTGCGCCACGTACGGCGAGCAGGTCGCGGTCGGGCTCGACGTCCGCGGTCACCAGCTCGCCGCGCGCGGCTGGACCAAGGAGGGCGGCGACCTGTTCGAGGTGCTCGACCGCCTGGAGCGCGCCGGCTGCGCCCGCTACGTCGTCACCGACGTCATGCGTGACGGCACCCTCACCGGGCCCAACCTGACCCTCCTGCTGGAGGTCACCGGCCGCACCAAGAAGCCGGTCATCGCCAGCGGCGGCGTCTCCAAGCTCGACGACCTGCGCCAGCTCGCCGCCCTCGAACCCGCCGGCGTCGAGGGCGTCATCGTCGGCAAGGCCCTGTACGCGGGCGCCTTCGACGTCACCGAAGCCCTCCAGGTCCTGGCCGAGCAGCCGTCATGACCGTCGCGGTGCGGGTCATCCCGTGTCTTGACGTCGACGCGGGCCGGGTCGTCAAGGGCGTCAACTTCGTCAACCTCCGCGACGCCGGCGACCCGGTGGAGCTCGGCGCCGCGTACGACGCCGCGGGCGCCGACGAGCTGGTCTTCCTCGACGTGACGGCCTCGTCCGACGGGCGCTCCACGATGCTCGACGTGGTCCGCCGGACCGCGGAGACGGTGTTCATCCCGCTCACCGTCGGCGGCGGCGTCCGCGCCGTCTCCGACGTCGACACCCTCCTGCGCGCCGGCGCGGACAAGGTCGGGGTCAACACCGCCGCGATCGCCCGGCCGGAGCTGATCGCCGAGATCGCCGAACGGTTCGGCAACCAGGTGCTGACGCTGTCGCTGGACGTGCGCCGGGCCGCGGGTCAGCCGAGCGGATTCGAGGTGACCACCCACGGCGGCCGCCGCGGCGCGGGCCTCGACGCCGTCGAGTGGGCCGCCCGGGTCGCCGAGCTCGGCGCGGGTGAGATCCTGCTCAACTCCATGGACGCCGACGGCACCAAGGACGGCTTCGACCTGGAGCTCATCAAGGCCGTCCGCGAGGTCGTGACGATCCCGGTCATCGCCAGCGGCGGCGCGGGTGCCCTGGAGCACTTCGTCCCCGCGGTGGCGGCCGGCGCCGACGCGGTCCTCGCCGCCAGCGTCTTCCACTTCGGCGACCTCGCCATCGGCGACGTCAAGACCACCCTCCGGGACGCCGGCCACTCCGTCCGCTGACGACCGCCCGGGTTGCCCGACCGGCCAGCGGCCCGGCGGGCGGGTGGTCACGGCTTGCCATGATCCGGTCCGTTCGTGCTGATGGCTGCACGAAGCCTTCCGGGAGCAGCCCCGGCGGACAGCGTGGGGGACCGGCCGTTCCGGGGCGGGTGCCGGCCGGGCCGGTTGGGCGTGGCGGTTTCTGGGATGGCTGCCGCGAGTCCACAGTCGATCGGGGTGTGTTGTCAGGTCGATTGGGCGCGGCGGTCTGCTCTACGCGGTGGGCGGGTGGCTGTCGACCGTGGTCCATGGCGGCGTGGGGTCGTTACCTCGCTATGGGCCGGTCTGCTCGTGCGGGGGCCGAGGGACGTCGTGCGATCTCCGGTTCTGGGGGGGGTCAGCCTGTAGATCGCACAGCGTCTTGGTGGCGGGGGTCAGTCGCCGCGTTTGCCGGTGGTGACGGCGATGCCGACGAGCCAGCCGACGAAGAGGCCGTAGCCGGCGGCGGCCGCGGCGGCGTTGAAGGCGCCGATCAGGGTGGGGTCGGAGAGCAGGAAGTCGGTGGCGAAGCCGGCGAGGGCGGCGCCGAAGATCAGCGATGCCCAGCCGAGGATGAAGGCGCCGCCGCCGGTGACGATGGAGCGGCCGGCGATGGCCAGGATGAGGGCGGTGAAGAGGATGAGGAGGAGGGCCTTCAGGTCGTTCGCGAGCAGCTCGCGGGCGGCCTTGCCGGAGTCGTCGTGGGGGACGAGCCACCAGCGGGGCCAGGTGAGCAGATGCAGGAACCAGCCCCACACGGTGTTGGTGTCCGCGTGCCGGTCGGCCCATTCCGAGAAGATCTGGTTACCGAAGAGCAGGACGAGGAGCAGCGTCGCCAGGACGCCTGCGCCGGTGGCTGTGCGGGTGCGTCCGAAGATGGCCATGGCATCAATGTAAGGGGTGCCGGGGAAACCCGCAGAAATGAATGAGTGAGTGAGCGTTTAACCCGGAATTGCCCCGATGACCTGCGGTTATACGACGTGAATGCCGTGGTCGGTGGGCCAGTGGTCGCGGTGTGACCAGGCATCGCGCAGCGCGGCGACGGTCGCGGAGATCGCGGGACGGCCGCCGGCGGCGACCCGCCAGGCGACGCTGACGCGGCGGGCGGCCTCGGGGGTGATCGGGCGCGCGACGACGCCCGGCGGGAGGGTGCTGCGGGCCAGCCGGGGGATGAACGCGACGCCGAGCCGCTCGGCGACGAAGGTCAGCTGCGTCTCGAACTCGTTGACGAGGATCGTGGGGCGGGCGCCGGGCAGCATCCGTTGCAGCCATTCGTGGCAGACGGTGCCGGGCTTGGAGGCGATCCACCGCTCGCCGCGCAGCGCGTCGAGGCCGACCGGGCCGGACGAGCCGGCGAGGGGGTGGTCGACGGGCAGGATCAGGTCGCCGACGTCGAGGCCGAGCTCCACGCTCGCGACCCCGGTCGGGTACGTCGCCGGCATGTCGAGCCACTCGTCGATGAGCGCGACGTCGACGGTGCCGCGGAGGATCCCGTCGAACGACGACTCGCGGTCGCCCTCCTGCAGGGTCGGCTCCAGTTGCGGATGGTCGACGGCGAGGCTGCGCAGGGCGTGCGGTAGCAGCCCGCGGCACGCGGTCGGGAACGAGGCGATGCTCAGGTGCCCGGACACCGTCTCGCGGTGGGCGGCGAGCGCGGCCTCGGCCTCCTCCACGACGGCGAGGATCCGGCCGGCGTGCTCGACCAGGACCCGCCCGGCCTCGGTCAGCCGCAGCCGCCGGCCGTCCTTCTCCACCAGTGTGCTTCCGGTCTCCCGCTCGAGCTTGGCGAGGTGCTGGGAGATCGCCGACGGGGTGCAGTGCAGGGCGCCCGCGGCGGCCGTGACCGTGCCGAACACGGCGACGGCCCGCAGCGCCTGAAGCCTCGGCAGATCAAGCATGAAGCGATGCTACAACAATCGTGTAGAACCTTTCGATAGTGCTTCACGGTTTTCCGGGATGACGATCGACCCATGAAGCATCGTGACGTCGCGCTGGCGATCCTGGTCTCGGCGATCTGGGGCGTGAACTTCGTGGTCATCCACGTCGGGCTGGACAGCATGTCGCCGCTGCTGTTCTGCGCGCTGCGGTTCGGGGCGGCGGCGCTGCCCGCGGTGCTGCTGGTAGGGCGGCCGAAGGTGCCGTGGCGGTGGGTGGTCGCGACCGGGGTGGCGCTCGGCGTCGTGAAGTTCTCGCTGCTCTTCGCCGGGATGGCGGCCGGGCTGCCGTCGGGGCTGTCCGCGCTCGTCCTGCAGAGCCAGGTGGTCTTCACCTTGATTTTCGCGATGGTACTGCTGGGCGACCGGCCGGGCCGTCGTCGCTTCGCCGGGGTGGCGCTGTCGGGGGCGGGAATCGTGCTGATCGCCTCGCAGCTCGGCCTGGACCGGCCGGTCGGCGCGTTCCTGCTGGTCGTGGCCGCGGGCGCGGCGTGGGGGCTGGCGAACATCGCGATGCGCAAGGCGCAGGCCGCCGACATGCTGAACTTCATGGTGTGGGTGAGCGCGGTCGCCACCCCGCCGCTGGTCGTGCTGACCCTCGCCGTCGACGGGCCGTCCGCGGTCTGGCACAGCCTGCGCGGCCTGGACCTGACCGCGCTCGGCGCGATCGCGTACATCGCCTACCTCAGCACGCTGTTCGGCTTCGGCGTGTGGGGCAGGCTGATCGCCCGCTACGACGCGGCGACGGTGGCCCCGTTCGCGGCCCTCGCACCGGTGTTCGCGCTGCTGTCGTCGGCGCTCCTGCTTGGCGAGCGCCTGCACTGGTACGACGCCGCCGGCGGCGCCGCGATCCTCGGCGGGGTGCTGCTCGGCGCGGTGCGCGTCAGGCGGGAGCCGCCGCCGGAGCCGGCAGCGGGCGCGGGTCGCGCATCGCGAACAGCGGCAGGAACAGCTGCGTGAGCGGGCCGATGCCGAACGCGTACAGGACGGTGGCGACGCCGACCGAGCCGCCGAGCAGGAAGCCCGCGGCGAGCACGGTCACCTCGATCGACGTGCGCGCGACCCGGATCGACAGCCAGGAGTACCGCGCGGCGAGGCCGGTCATGAGCCCGTCGCGCGGGCCGGGCCCCATGCGGGCGCCGAGGTAGAGCGCCGTCGCCACCCCGTTGAGCACCACGCCGGCGACCATCAGCGCGCCCCGCAGCCACCACGCGCCGGCGTCCGGCACGACCCGCAGGGTCAGGTCGGCGGTGACGCCGATGACCACCACGTTGCTGACGGTGCCCAGGCCCGGCCGCAGGCGCAGCGGGATCCACAGCAGCAGCACGAGCGCGCCGACCGCGCAGACCACGGTGCCCAGGCTCAGCCCGGTGCGCTTCGAGATGCCCTGCTGGAACACGTCCCACGGATCGAGCCCCAGATGGGCCCGCACCAGGAAGGCGATGCTCACCCCGTACACCAGCAGACCCAGCTGCAGCTGCACGAAGCGACGCGTGAAGCGGTGGCGCAGCGGGATGGGATTGGTCTTGCCTGGGGCGTCCATGCGTGCCACCCTAGGGCCAATCCGACACATGCAAAGAGCCAATTGAGGGGGACTGGCCTTGTCAGCGATCGTCCGGGGCGCGCAACTGGCCCGCATGCTCAATGCCTGGCAGGTCGCCGTCGGCGTGCGCGGGCCCGCCGGCCGCCGCCCCGAGTACGTCGTGCTCGCCAGCGCCGTCCGTGGCCTGCTCATCGACGGGCGGCTGGCGCTCGGGGTCCGGCTGCCCGCGGAGCGCGAGCTCGCCGCGGCGCTCGGCATCAGCCGGACGACCGTCACCGCCGCTTACCGTGAGCTGCGCGACAGCGGCCACCTCAGCAGCCGCCGCGGCGCCGGCAGCTGGACGGCGCTGCCCGCCGGGCACCGCGTCGGCACGTCCGGGCTGTGGACGCCGAGCGACGACGCCGATCTCATCGACCTCGGCTGCGCGGCGATGCCCGCCCCGGCGGAGCTCAACGAGGCGGCCACCGAGGCGATCGCCGAGCTCGGCCCCTACACGCTCGGCGCCGGCTATCAGCCGATGGGGCTGCCGGTGCTGCGCGAGGCGATCGCGCAGTGCTACACGGAGCGCGGCCTGCCGACCGACCCCGACCAGGTCATGGTCACCGGCGGCGTCCAGCAGGCGCTCGACCTGCTGCTGCGGCTGCTGGTCGCGCCCGGGCAGCGGGCCCTGGTCGAGACGCCGACGTACCCGAACGCGTTGAGCGCGTTCACCGCCAGCCGCGCCCGGATCAGCGCCTACGCGATCGGGCCCGACGGCTGGGACGAGGACCTGCTGCTGTCGACGGTCAGGGCGGCGCAGGCGCGGGTCGCGTACCTGATCCCCGACTTCCACAACCCGACCGGCCACCTCATGCAGACGTCGCTGCGGGAGCGGCTGCCGTCCGCCGCGCACGCCGCCGGCACCGACCTCATCATCGACGAGTCGTTCGTGGATCTCGCGCTGGACCCTGCTTTCGCGGACGGCGCGCTGCCGCCGTCGGTGGCCGCGTTCGACCGCAGCGCGCGGGTGCTGACGATCGGCGGGATGAGCAAGCCGTACTGGGGCGGCCTGCGCATCGGGTGGGTCCGCGGGGCGGCGCCGCTGATCGCGCGGCTCGCCGCGGCCCGGGTCGGGGTCGACATGGCGTCGCCGGTGCTCGACCAGCTCGTCGCCGTCCAGCTGCTGCGCCGCCGGTCGGAGATCGTGTCGGCCCGTCGCCGGCAGCTGCTCGCCCGCCGGGACACCCTGGCCGCCGCGCTGCGCGCCGAGCTGCCGGAGTGGCGGTTCGTCCTGCCGGGCGGCGGGATGGTGCTGTGGGTCGAGCTCGACGCGCCGGTGTCCAGTGCCCTGGCGCGGGCGGCCGAGGAGCTCGGGGTGCGGGTCGCGCCGGGGCCCCGCTTCGGTGCGGACGGCACGATGGAGCGGTTCATGCGGCTGCCGTACACGCTGCCGGAGACCGACCTCGTCGAAGCGGTCCACAGGCTGGCGGCGGCGCGCGCCGACCTGGACCGCCCCCGCCGGCACGCCTGGTCCACCCCGGTCGTGGTCGCCTGACCTGCTTTCCACATGATCCCGAAGACTTCGTGCTGCTCTGGCGACATGAAGTCTTCCGGATCATGTGGGGATCGCGGCGTCGCGCGGCTGGCTAGCCGGTCCGGGCTGCTCGCTGCCGACCCGTTTTCCGTGATCCGGAAGAGTTCTTGTTGCTCTGGCGACGAAAAGTCTTCCGGATCATGTGGATCGCGAGTTGGGCGGCTGTCTGGTCGGGCTTGAGCTGCTTGCTGCTGGCCCGTTTCTGTGATCCGGAAGAGTTTGTGCTGCCCTGACGACATGAAGTCTTCCGGATCACGTGGGGCGCGGACGGGGTCTGTCGCGGCTGGGCTGGTCGGTGCCGGGGCTGCTTTCCGTGATCCGGAAGAGTTCTTGCTGCTCTGGCGACATGAAGTCTTCCGGATCATGAGGGGGGCGGGTGGGGTGTCGCGGCCGCAGGTCGCGTCGGCGCAACTACACGCGGACGGAGAGGGAGGGCCCCCAGGGCCCGACCGGCGGCTGACGGGAGCGACGGTCTTTCGCACGGCGGACCGGAGCCATGAACTTGTTCTTGCTCTTCGGGGTTGAAAAGCGTCATGGCCTCCGGGATGGCGGTTCCCGGAGGCCATGACACTGTGGGGTGTGATCAGAGTTCGGCGAGCGACCCCGTGTACATGCGGTCGATGTCCGAGGCGAAGGACTTCTCGACCACGCGGCGCTTGACCTTGAGCGACGGTGTGAGCTCACCGTCCTCGATGGACAGGTCGCGGCTGAGGATGGAGAACTTCTTCACCGTCTCCCAGCGGTTGAGCTTGGTGTTGAGCTCCTTGACGTAGCCCTCGATCAGGGCGTTCGCCTCGGGTGACGCGGCGATCTCGTCGTAGGACTTCCCGGCGAGGGGGGTGCCGTCGGCCCAGCCCTTGATGGCGTCCGGGTCGAGGGTGACGAGCATCGTGACGTAGTTGCGGGCCTGGCCGACCACGACGCACTGCGAGGTGTACGGGCAGACCGACTTGAACAGGCCCTCGATGTGGCTCGGCGCGACGTACTTGCCGCCGGAGGTCTTGATGAGGTCCTTCTTGCGGTCGGTGATGCGCAGGTAGCCGTCGGCGTCGAACTCGCCGATGTCGCCGGTGCGGAACCAGCCGTCCTCGGTGAACGACGCGGCGGTCTCGTCGGGCAGGTTGTGGTAGCCGCGCATGATCGGGGTGCCCTTGAGCAGGATCTCGCCGTCGGTGTCGAGCTTCGCCTCCAGGTCGCCCAGAGCCGTGCCGACGGTGCCGATGCGGGGGGTCGCCTCGCGGTTGACGAACGAGCCCGCCGACGTCTCGGTCAGGCCGTAGCCTTCCAGGATCGGCAGGCCGGCGGCGAAGAAGAACTCGCCGATCTCCTTCGACAGCGGCGCGGAGCCGGACACCATGGCGCGCATCTTGCCGCCGAGGCGGGCGCGGAGCTTGCTGAAGACCAGCTTGTCGGCGATGCCGTGCTGGACCTTGAGCATGCCGCCCGGGGTGCGGCCGGCGAGGCGCTCGGCGGAGGCCTGCTTGCCGACCTTGACCGCCCAGGTGAAGATCTTCCACTTGGCGCCGCCGTCGGCCTGCGCGCCGGTGACGACCCGGTTGTAGACCTTCTCGAAGACGCGGGGCGCGGCGCACATGAGCGTCGGCTGGATCTTGCCGAGGTTGTCGATGAGCTTGTCGACGCGGCCGTCGACGTACGTGGGGAGCCCCACGTACACGATCCCGCAGAGCAGCGTCTTGCCGAACGAGTGCGACAGCGGCAGCCACAGGTACTGCAGGTCGTCGGCGGTCAGCAGGCCCATGTCGACCTGCGTGTAGCCCTGCCAGACCCAGCCGGCGTGCATCAGCTCGACGCCCTTGGGGCGGCCGGTCGTGCCCGACGTGTAGATGAGGGTGGCGAGCTGGTCGCCGGTGATGCCGGCGACGATGCGGGTGATCAGCTCGGGGTCCTGGTCGAGCGCCTCGCGCCCGGCGGCCTCCAGCTGCGCGAGGGACAGGGTCTTGCGCTGCTCGCCGCCGCTGGGGACCCCGTCGAGGAGCACGACCGCGACCAGCTCGGGCAGGTCGGCGCCGTCGAGCTTGGCGGCCTGCGCCGGGTTCTCGGCGAAGAGGACCTTCGAGCCGGAGTCGGCGACGATGTAGACGGCGTCCTCGGGCTCGGTGGTCGGGTAGACCGTCGTGGTGGCCGCGCCGGCGAGCATGATGCCGAGGTCGGCGAGGATCCAGTCGAGGCGGGTGTTGGCCAGGATGCCGACGCGGTCCTCGGGGCGCACGCCGAGCGTGGTGAGGCCGGCGCCGATCGCGCGGGCGTGCTCGTCGACCTCGCGCCAGGTGAGCCAGACGGGGTCGCCGGCGTCGTCGGCCGCGGGCTTGCCGAACGCGCGCTTGTCGGGGGTCTCGGCCACACGGTGCAGGAACATGTCCGGGATCGAGCGGTAGGGCAGTTCGAGCCGCTGGGTCTGGGTCATGTGGGGCGCCTCCGGGCTGGCGTGGACGTAACGGTGACTGGCATCACGTCCCGTCGGTTACTGGAGGGTAAAGGGTCCGTCGTGTTACCGGCTAGACCCGAAACCGAAACGTAGTGGAACGGCGAATCCTGTTGCCTGGGGCCAGATTCGAGACTCAGAGTCCCAGTCGCGCCGTTCTGAGCCGCTCGGCCGTCGCATCGGGGCCCGTGACGGTCACGTCGGCGTGCGCCTGGCGGCCGGTGAAGAACAGGAGCAGCTCCGAGGGCTTCCCCTGGACCGTCAGCGTTTCTCCGCCTGTACCGACGGCGAAGGGCTCGGCGTCCGCCGGCCGCACGGTGATCGCGGCGGGGAACCGCCGTGCGGACAGCTTCGCGGCGCCCTTGAGCCGCTTCGCCACGGCCTGCTCGTAGGCCGCGTCCAGCGTGCGCGGCGTCCACCCCGGCACGGCCCGCCGCACGTCCTCGTGATGGATGAGGAACTCGGTGATGTTGACGGCCTCCTCGGCGAAGGCGGGCCTGACCCAGAGCGCGGGCCGGCGGACCTTGCCGACCAGCTGCTCGTAGTCGCCCGCGGCGAGGCGGTCCTGGACCTTCTTCGTGTGCCCGGCGACCGGCTTCAGCAGGATGCCGGCCGCGGCGTCGGGGCGGTGCTCCCGCAGCACCAGATGCGCGGCGAGGTCACGGGTCACCCAGCCGTCACAGAGGGTCGGCGCGTCGGCACCCGCGGCCAGGAGCGTCTCGGCGAGCGCCAGGCGCTCGGCCCGCGCGAATGAAGTCATACACGTAACGCTAGTCGCGTCCCGCCGGAGCCGGTTTCTGTCGTACCCCGTCGGTAAGGTTGCAGACGGTCGGGGCGACTTACCGGCCCGACGCTACGGAGGGCGGATGTGACCAGCGGCAAGGTGCTCCTCAAGGGGCTGTGGGTGCTCGGCCGGGCCGTCCGTGACGAGCCCCACGTGTTCGCGATCTCGGTGGTCGGCAGCGTGGTGTTCAGCCTGCTGACGATCGCGACCGCGTTCGTCTCCGGGCGGGTCGTCGGCGAGATCGCGCTGCCCGCGATCGACCAGCGGCACGTCACGCTCGGCACGCTGCTGCTCGGCGGCGTCGCGATCCTCGCGGTCAGCCTCGGCAAGATCCTCGGTATCTTCGGCCGGCGGCTCGGGGCGGGGGCGATGCAGTTCCGCCTCCAGGCGCGCTACCGGCAGGCCGTCACCCGGCGCTACCTGCGGCTGCCCCTGGAGTGGCACCAGCGGCATGCGACGGGGACGCTGCTGTCCAATGCCAACGCCGACGTCGAGTCCGCGTGGTATCCGATCGCGCCGTTCCCGATGGCCGTCGGCACCGTCGTCATGCTCGTCGCCGCGATCGTCTCGCTGTTCGCCACCGACTGGGCCATGGCGCTCGTCGGGGTCGCGATCTTCCCGACGCTGCTCGGGGTCAACGTCGCCTATTCGCGCCGCATGGCGCCCCGCGTCGCGAAGTCGCAGCAGCTGCGGGCCGACGTGAGCGCGGTCGCGCACGAGAGCTTCGACGGCGCGCTCGTGGTCAAGACGATGGGCCGGGAGGCCGCGGAGACCGAGCGGTTCTCGGCGAAGACGATCGAGCTGCGCGACGCCACGATCCAGGTCGGGCGGGTCCGGGCGATGTTCGACCCGGTGCTCGACGCGCTGCCGAGCATCGGCACCCTTGCCGTGCTCGTCGTCGGTGGCCTGCGGTTCCGCCAGGGCGCCGTCGAGGTGGCCGAGGTGGTCAGCGTCGCGTTCCTGTTCACCGTGCTCGCGTTCCCCGTGCGGGCGATCGGCTGGGTGCTCGCCGAGCTGCCCCGCAGCGTCGTCGGCTGGGAGCGGATCCGGCACGTGCTGGACGCCGAGGGCGACATGGCCTATGGCACGGCCACGCTGCCGGACGCGCACAAGCCGGCGGCGCTGCGGTTCGAGGACGTGCACTTCGCGTATGCCGACGCCGACGGCAACCGGGGCGGCGACGTGCTGAGCGGGGTCACGTTCGACGTGCCGGCGGGGCGCACGGTCGCGCTCGTCGGCTCGACCGGCTCCGGCAAGTCGACGATCGCCGCGCTCGCCGCCCGGCTCGTCGACCCGCACACCGGCACCGTCCGGGTCGACGAGGTCGACGCCCGCGACCTCAGCCAGGACGCGCTCGTCGGCACGGTCGCGCTGGTCGCCCAGGTGCCGTTCGTCTTCGACGACACCGTCCGGGGCAACGTGACGCTCGACCGGCGCACCGCCGCCGGGCACGCCGTCGACGACGAGGCGGCCTGGTCCGCGCTGCGCCTCGCCCAGGCCGACGGGTTCATCCACCAGCTCGCCGACGGGCTCGACACGAAGGTCGGCGAGCGCGGCACCTCACTGTCCGGCGGGCAGCGGCAGCGGCTCACGATCGCCCGCGCCCTGGCCGGCGCACCGCGCCTGCTCGTCCTCGACGACGCGACCAGCGCCGTCGACCCGCGCGTCGAGGCCGCGATCCTCGCCGCGCTGCGCCGTGACGACGACCGCCAGGCGTCGATCCTCGTCGTCGCGTACCGGCGGGCCACGATCGCCCTGGCCGACGAGGTGGTCTGGCTGGAGCGGGGCAGGGTCGCCGCCCGCGGCACCCACGCCGACCTCCTCGCCACCGTCCCCGGCTACGCCGACCTGGTCACCGCGTACGAGAAGGCCGAAGCCGAGAAGGAACGCGAGCACCTCTTCGACGACGAGGAGTCCGTGACCGCATGACGGCTCCCACTCCCGTCCCGCCCCTGTCCGGGTGGGATGTCTGGTTCGGGGCGTGGCCGGCGGGTTGGCTTGCCGGCGGGTTGGTGCGGGGGCGTGGGGGAGGGGCTGGGATGCGTGGCGGCGGGTTCGGGTCGGGTCGGTGTTCAAGGACGGCGGAGGTGTCGGCATGACGGCGGCGACTGCTGAGGCGGCGGAGCAGGCGAAGGCCGGCGAGGCGCCGAAGGTGGGGGTGCTGCGGCGCGGGCTGAGCCTGTCGCCGGAGCTGTTCACCGGGCTGGCGGGCACGCTCGGGCTGGCGGTGCTGGCGACGGCCGGCCGGGTGGCGGTGCCGGTCGCCATCCAGCAGGGCATCGACAAGGGGCTGCGGGCGCCGGGCGGGCCCGACGTCGGGGTGCTCACCACGATCGTGGCGATCACGGCCGGGGTGCTGTTCCTGACGATGCTCAGCGCGGCGATGATGAACGTGCGGCTGTTCACGGTCACCGAGACGGCGCTGGCGGGGGTGCGCACGCGGACGTTCCGGCACATTCACGATCTGTCGATGCTGCACCAGCAGTCGGAGCGGCGCGGGGCGCTCGTCTCGCGGGTGACCGGGGACGTGGACCAGATCAGCCAGTTCCTGCAGTTCGGTGGGCTGATCTTCCTGATCAGCCTGGGGCAGCTCTTCGTGACGACCGGCGTCATGATCTTCTATTCGTGGCAGCTGACGCTGGTGGTGATCCTCGCGTTCGCGCCGCTGGTGTTCGTGGTGCGGCACTTCCAGCGGCGGCTCAGCGTGCTGTACCTGGACGTGCGGGAGAGCATCGGGGCGATGCTCGGGGCGATCGCGGAGAGCGTCGTCGGGGCGTCGGTCGTTCGGGCGTACGGCGTGCAGCACCGCACCGCGGAGCGGCTCGACACGGCGATCGACCGGAGCCGGCGGGCGCAGTTCCGGGCGCAGACCAACAACGTGGTCAGCATGAGCTTCGGCGAGCTGGCGGCGGGGCTGGCGCTCGGCGGCGTCGTCGTGGTCGGCACGCTGCTGGGCGTGGACGGGCAGCTCACCATCGGGCAGCTGACCGCGTTCCTGTTCCTGGCGACGCTGTTCGTGCAGCCGGTGCAGGTCGCGACCGAGGTGCTCAACGAGGCGCAGAACGCGATCGCGGGCTGGCGCCGGGTCCTGGACATCATCGAGACGTCGCCGGACGTCGCGGACCCCGGTGACAAGGGCCGGGACCTGCCCGAAGGCGCCGTCGACGTGCGGTTCGACCACGTGCACTTCGCGTATCCGGACGGGCCTGAGGTGCTGACCGACGTCGATCTAACGGTCGCCGCTCGTACACGGGTCGCGGTCGTCGGGGAGACGGGCAGCGGCAAGACGACGTTCGCGAAGCTGCTGACGCGGCTCATGGACCCGACCACCGGCGAGGTGCTGCTGTCCGGGGTGCCGCTGACCGAGGTGCGGTTCGGCTCGCTGCGCCGCCGGGTCGTCATGGTGCCGCAGGACGGGTTCCTGTTCGACGCGACGGTGGCCGACAACGTGCGGTTCGCCCGGCCCGACCTGAGCGACGTGGACCTGGAGCTGGCGTTCACCGAGCTCGGGCTGCTCGACTGGGTCGACGGGCTCAGCGACGGCCTGCAGACCGAGGTCGGCGAGCGCGGGGAGGCGCTGTCGGTCGGTGAGCGGCAGCTGGTGGCGCTGGCCCGCGCGTACGTCGCCGACCCCGACCTCCTGGTGCTCGACGAGGCCACGAGCGCCGTCGACCCGGCGACCGAGGTCCGGCTGCAGCGGACCCTCGACGCGGTGACCAGGGGGCGGACGACGATCGCGATCGCGCACCGGTTGTCGACCGCGCAGAGCGCCGACGAGGTCATCGTCGTGGACAAGGGGCACGTCGTGCAGCGGGGTCCGCACGCGGAGCTCGTCGCCGATCCGGACTCGATCTACGGCCGCCTGTACGCGTCGTGGCTCGAACAGACCCGCTGACGGCGGCCATCGCGTGTCCCCGGGCGGGTGACCGGTCGGGGACCGCGCGTCGGGGGTGGTGAACCGCGGCGGAGGACCTACAGTTGCGGTGTGCCAGCCGGGGGGCGTCGATACGTGCCGATGCAGGTCCGGGTCGCGGTGACGGGGTTCAACGCGATCGGCGGCGTCATGTTGACCCTCGCGCTGGCGGCGCTCGGCGTGCTGCTGTCCGGGATGCAGGTCGACCCGGCCAACCAGGGCGGCACCGGCTACCTGGACTTCGTGCTGTTCTTCAACGCCGTGCTGTTCCTGTTCCCCCTCGCGGTGGTGCTGGTGTTCCTCGGCACGCGGATCAAGCGGGGCGAGCACTGGGCGTGGCTGGCGAGCCTGGTGTTCTGGGCGTTCGTCGGGGCGATGGCGCCGCTGCTGACGTGGCTGCTGCCGGCCCCGCTGCCGTTCGCGGTCGTGCCGGTCTGCTGCGCCGGCGTGCTGGTGGCGCTGCTGCTGACCCCGCAGGCGCGGTACCACTGCGCCGACGTCGACGACTAAGCGGATTCCCTGAAGTTCTGCGCGTAACTGCGGGGCAGCCACGGTGAGGTCCATGCGGCGGCGGTGGTCAGCATCTGCTGTGGTGTTCGTCGCCGGAAGAACACGCGGGCTTGGTGGATGCGTTCGGTCCAGGTGACCGCGGTGTTGGCCAACTGCGCTTTGAGCGCAGCCCAGACGCGTTCCACCGGATTGTCATGCGGACTGTACGTAGCCCCGTACAACAACCGCAGCCGCGGGTGGTCGCTGACCCACTGCTGCACCCTCGCGGCGTGGTGGATGTTGTCGTTGTCGCAGATGACCGCCACTGCTGGGGCGGTGGGGTAGGCGGTCAGCAGCAGTTGCAGCATGGTGGTGAAACCGGCGGCGCTGCGGCGGGCCCAGAGCGACCACCAGGCGCCGGTGGCCAGATCGAGGGCGCCGAAGATGGTGGCGCGCCGGTTCTTGCCCGGTGTCATGACCCGGTGGCGGCGTCTGTGCAGGGTCCAGGTGGCCCGCACTGTGGGGAGCAGGTCGAGGTGGGCCTCGTCCGCGGCGAGGACGACCGATCCGGCCGGGAGCCGGGCGATGCGGCGGCGGATGCCCGCCACAACACGGTCGTGGTCGGGGTCGCCTTTGGGGACGAGGCGGGGTCGTCGCCACTGGGCCACCGTGCGGGTGCGTCGCCACAGGGTGTGCAGGCTGACCTGGGGTCTGCCCAGCTGCTGCCGGATTCGCTGGATGGTCCACGGCCCGGGCTTGGCGAGCAGTGTGGTGATGCGTGCGGTGAGGGCTGGGCCGCCGAGGCGGGGCCGTCCGGGTCGGGGCCGGTCGGGTAGGCCGGGGATGCCGTCGATGGTGTAGCGGTGCAGCCAGCGGCGCACGGTGGCGGGGTGGTAGTCCAGCAGGTCGGCGATTTGGGCCGGGGACATGCCGGCGGTGGACAGCACGACCATGATCAGGCGGGTGGCGGTACGCCACCGGCCGTGCAGCAGGTGCATGATCTGGGCCCGGGCGCTGCTGGAGACCTCGGCGGATACACAGACAGGGCGCATAATGGACACGACCTTGCCGGTTCGTTGTGGTGGTGTCTGGTTCTTCACCAATCATCAACAACCGGCAAGGCCGTGTCGTCTTCGCCCCTGGCGACCCACCCACGCCTGGTTACGCGCAGAACCTCTGTCAACCCGCTTAGCCGATCCGGCCTCGCGCCGCCCGGCGAACCGGGCGACAACGGCGCTCCGGCGCCGGCATCTGGTGGTCCGGGCGCGGTGGCGGTTCAGCGCTTCGAGGCCCGTGAGGAGGACGCTGAGGAGGCCGGTGCAGACGCCGGTGCGGTGGCCGGTGCGAGGGCCGGCAGGGGTTCGGTGAGGTAGCGCTGGATGGTCGGAGCGACGCTGTACACGATCTCGTCCTGCGACATGGTCGTCATCGGCTCGATCTTCAGGATGTAGCGGACCATGACGAGGCCCGCCATCTGCGACGCGACCAGGGCGGCGCGCTTCGGGGCCTCCGCCGGGTCGAGCTTGAGCTGCGCGACCACGCGGCGCAGGATCTGACTCACCAGGAACTCGCGCAACATCCGCGCCGACCACTCGTGCTGCATCGCGCTGCGGAACAGGGCCGCCGCGGACGAGCCGGCGGGGGAGTCCCACACGCCGAGGAACGTGCGGACGAGCCGCTCGCCGACGCCGTCGAGGTCGCCCTCGAAGACCTTGGGCACGATCTCGCCGGGGTCGATCGGCGCGTCCATCGTGGCGAGGAAGAGCTTGTCCTTCGCCCCGAAGTAGTGGTGTACCAGCGCCGGGTCGACCCCGGCGCTGGTGGCGATCTGGCGGATGGACGCCCCGTCGTAGCCACGCTCGGCGAACGCCTCGCGGGCGGCGGTCAGGATCGCCTGGCGGGTGTCCTGGTTGCCGGGGCGTCGTCCGGTGCGTGCCATGAGCCTGCTTTCCCGTCGTGCGTCTGCTTCAGGGGCTTTACGGGGTGCGCCGGCGTAGCGTCGCCGCCCCGAGCAAGAGTGCCACGATGACGCAGCCGACGATGATGCCGAGGTCCCTCCACATGAGGCCGGTCGGTTCGGTGTGGGTGCCGAGCTCGGTGAGCGCCTGCACGGCGTACGACATGGGAAAGACATCACTGATGGCCTGCAGCCAACCGGCCATCTGGTCGCGGGGCTGCAGCAGCCCGCAGAGCAGCACCTGCGGCAGGACCACCGCCGGCATGAACTGCACCGCCTGGAACTCACTGTTGGCGAACGCGCTGACCAGCAGGCCGAGCGCCATGCCGAGCACGGAGTTGCCGACCGCGATCACGGCGACGAGCCACGCCGGTCCGAGCGTGTCGAGGCCGAGGAGGAGGTACGCGAGCGCCGACGCGATCGTCGCCTGCACCGCGGCCGCTACGGCGAACGCGATGCCGTAGCCGAGCAGGATGTCGACCTTGCCGATCGGCGTGGTCAGCAGCCGCTCGAGGGTGCCGGTGGTGCGTTCGCGGAGCATCGCCACGCTGGTCAGCAGGAACATGATCACCAGCGGGAACACGCCCAGCATGACGAGCCCGACGCGGTCGAACAGCTGGGGGTTGGTGTCGTACAGGTAGCGCAGGAGCGTGAGCAGCACCGTCGGCACGACGAGGATCAACGCGATCGTGCGCCGGTCGTGGCGGAGCTGCCGCAGGATGCGCCCGGCGGTCGCGAACGTCAGACGTGCGGACATGTCAGGCCACCTTCTCCTTCTCCGTCTCCTGCGCCTGTACGAGTCGCAGGAACGCCTCTTCCAGGTCTTCCGTGCCGGCCCGCTCGCGTACGGCGGCGGGCGACTCGTCTGCGATGAGCAGCCCCTCGCGGATCAGCAGGAGGCGGTCGCAGCGGCCCGCCTCGTCCATCACGTGGCTCGACACCAGCAGCGTCGAGCCGGCCTTCGCCAGGGCGTGGAACCGTTGCCACAGCTCGTTGCGCAGCACGGGGTCCTGCCCGACGGTGGGCTCGTCCAGCACGAGCAGCTGCGGCTTGCTCACGATCGCGCAGGCGAGCGACGCCCGGGCCCGCTGGCCGCCCGACAAGGTCCCGACGAGCTGGTTCTTGGCCTGGCCCAGCCCCACGTCGGACACGGCCTCGTCCGCCGCGGCGGCACCGAGCCCGTACAGCGAGGCGAAGTACCGCGCGTTCTCCCGGACGGTCAGGTCCGCGTAGACGCTCGGCGCCTGCGTCAGGTAGCCCACCTTGTCGCGCAGCGGCTTCGACCCCGCCGGGTGCCCGAGCACCGTCACCGTCCCGCTGACGATCTTCTGCACGCCGACGACCGCCCGCATGAACGTGGTCTTGCCGCTGCCGCTCGGTCCGAGCAGCCCCGTGACGCTCCCGCTGGGCACCGTGCAGGTGAAGTCATGCAGCACCCGCCGCTTGCCCCGCGCGACGACGAGGTGCTCGACCTCGATCGCGTTGGCCATCTTGGATTCCTCCGGTCACTCCCTGAAACTCAACGAGTGATGAACTCAACGGTAGATGAAATCTTGAACGTGCGTCAAACACGAAACGGGGCGGACCGATGTGTGCGGTCCGCCCCGTTTCGCGCTTCTCGTCTACAACGCGAGCACGCGCTCCAGGAACTCCTTGTACTGCCGCAACGCCACCCGCAGCGCCTCGGTGTCGGGGTTCTTGGCCGACCGGTGCGGGTCGATCGCCAGCTGCTGCTCCTGCAACTTCTCGGCAAGCGTCTCGATGGCGTCACTCACCACCGCCGACGCCCGCGTCAGCGCCTTCACCGGGTCGTCGACGAACTTGGACTCCGCCTTGACCAGCCGCGACCGGAACTTGTCCGCCCGCTTCGGCTTCCACAACACGATCCGCTGCTCGGCGAGGTCCCCGGGCCGCAGCGGGAGGGGCCCGGCGGTCGCGTACTCGAGCTCCTCGTCGTCGTCCGCCTCCACCTCGGCCACCGGCTCGTCGTCGGCCGCTTCGTCCTCAGCGTCGTCCTCGGCGTCGGCCTCCGCGACCGGCTCACCGTCCGCGTCTTCGTCCTCGTCCTCCGCGTCAGCCTCCGCGACCGGCTCGTCGTCCTCGTCGTCGTCGTCCTCGTCGTCCTCAGCGTCTGCTTCTGCTTCTGCGGTGGGCTCGTCGTCGTCGCTGTCGGCTTCGTCGTCCGCGTCCGTTTCCGCGGCCGGCTCGTCGTCGCTGTCGGCTTCGGCATCAGCGGCGTCATCGTCGTCCGCAGCCTCGGCCGCGATCTCCTCGACATCGTCCGCAGCGTCTTCCGCTTCGGCGTCCTCCGCTGCTGCGGCAGGCTCGACCTCGGCGTCGTCCTCCTCGCCGGCGGTCGGCTCCTCCACCTCAACATCGGCTGCGGCGTCGACCTCGGCTTCAGCGTCGCCGGCGGCCTCGTCGTCGCTGTCGTCGTCCGCTTCCGCTTCTGCGGTGGGCTCGTCGTCGCTGTCGTCGTCCGCCTCGGCGTCGACCTCGGCTTCGGCCTCCGCGGCGACGTCCTCGGCGCTGTCACCGTCCGTGTCCTCCGCGGCAGCCTCGGCCTCCGGCTCGCTCTCAGCGGCCTCGTCCTCGGCGACCACGGCCTCGGCGTCGGGCTCGGCAGCCTCATCATCGCCGGCCTCGTCCTCAGCGGCACCTTCTTCGGCGGCCGCTTCAGCCTCCGGCACCGCCGCGACCTCTTCGCCCTCGACAACGGCCTCGGCCTCCGGCGCCTCGCCGCCGTCTTCGTCCTCGCCGGCCGCGTCCTCGGCAGCCGCTTCGACGGCGACCGCTTCGACGGCGACCGCTTCGACGGCGACCGCTTCGACGGCGACCGCTTCGTCGTCCACCGCCACTTCGGCCTCGGGCTCGTCGGCAGCCTCGTCCTCGACGGTGGCTTCTGCGTCGGGCTCGGCGGCCTCGTCCTCGGCCGTGGCCTCTGCGTCGGGCTCGGCAGCTTCGTCGCCGCCGTCGGCAGCCTCGTCCTCGGCAGTGGCCTCGGCCTCGGATTCGGCGGCTGCGTCTTCGTCCATGGCCTCGGCCTGAGGCTCGGCGGCTTCGTCTTCGTCGCTGGCGGCCTCGTCCTCGACGGTGACGGCCTCCGCGTCGGCCTCGGCGACCTCGTCCTCGACGGTGGCCTCGGCGTCGGGTTCGGCGGCTTCGTCGTCGCCGGCCTCGTCGTCCGTGGCGGCTGTTTCGATGGCGACCTCGGCCTCCGGCTCATCGCCGGCAGCGTCGGTCTCGTCGGCTTCGGCGACAGGCTCGTCCTCGGTGACCGCCTCGGGCTCGGCGGCCTCCTCATCGGCAACCACCTCATCAGCAACCGCGTCAGGCTCGTCGTCGGCCGCTGCTGCTTCGGGTTCGTCGTCGGTGGCCTCGTCGGCTACGGCCTCCGGCTCGTCGTCGGAGTCCGACTCGGCTGCGGGCTCTTCCGTTACGGCGTCGGTGGTGGTGTCGTCCTCGGCGGTTGCGTCCTCGGATGCGTCTGCCTCGCCGGCTTCGTCGTCGGGGGTGGTCTCGGCGGCGACTTCTTCGATGGTGTCGGCTTCGGCGGCGACGTCTTCGACCGTTTCGGTCTCGTCGGCGTCGTCGGTGGCTTCGGCGGCCACCTCTTCGACGGTCTCGGCCTCTTCGGCGTCGTCGGCGGTGGCTTCCGCGGCGGGTTCGTCGTCGGTGGAGGTCTCTTCGGCGGCGGCCTCTTCGACGGCTTCCGGCTCGTCGTCGGAGTCCGACTCGGCTGCGGGCTCTTCCGTCACGGCGTCGGTGGTGGTGTCGTCCTCGGCGGTTGCGTCCTCGGATGCGTCCGCCTCGCCGGCTTCGTCGTCGGTGGCCTCTGCGGCGACTTCTTCGACCGTCTCGGCGTCGCCTTCGTCGGCAGAAGCCTCGGCGGCGGGTTCGTCGTCGGTGGAGGTGTCCTCGGCGGCGTCGTCGTCGGAGGTGGTCTCGGCGGCGACTTCTTCGATGGTGTCGGCTTCGGCGGCGACGTCTTCGACCGTTTCGGTCTCGTCGGCGTCGTCGGTGGCCTCGGCGGCCACCTCTTCGACGGTCTCGGCCTCTTCGGCGTCGTCGGTGGAGGTGGCGTCGGCGTCGTCGGCGTCGTCGGCGGTGGCTTCCGCGGCGGGTTCGTCGTCGGTGGAGGTGTCCTCGGCGGCGATCTCTTCGACGGCTTCCGGCTCGTCGTCGGAGTCCGACTCGGCTGCGGGCTCTTCCGTCACGGCGTCGGTGGTGGTGTCGTCCTCGGCGGTCGCGTCCTCGGATGCGTCCGCCTCGCTGGCTTCGTCGTCAGTTGCCTCTGCGGCGACTTCCTCGACCGTCTCGGCCGCGTCGTCGTCTGCGGCGGCGACCTCCTCGATGGCTTCGGCGTCAGCGTCGGAGGCCTCAGCGGCGGGCTCTTCGTCGTCGGCAGCTTCGGCTGCGACTTCTTCGAGGGTCTCGAGATCCTCGGCGTCGCCTTCGTCGGCAGAAGCCTCGGCGGCGGGTTCGTCGTCGGCGGAGGTGTCCTCGGTGGCGACGGCGTCTACGGCCTCGGGTTCGCTGTCGGCTGCGTCGTCGTCGGAGGTGGTCTCGGCGGCGACCTCCTCGACGGTGTCGGCTTCGGCGGTGACGTCTTCGACGGTCTCGGCCTCTTCGGTGGAGGCTTCGGCGGCGGGCTCGGCGTCTGCGTCGTCGGCGGTGGAGGCTTCGGCGGTGACGTCTTCGACCGTTTCGGCCTCTTCGGCGACGTCGTCCGCGGTGGCCTCGGTGGCGGCGTCCACGGCCTCGGGCTCGGCAGCCTCTTCGTCGTCGGAGGTGGTCTCGGCGGAGACTTCCTCGACGGTGGTGGCTTCGGCGGTTGCCTCTTCGGCGGGGGTGTCGGTCGCTTGGAGGTCGGCGGTCGGGGTGGACTCGGCGGCGTGTGCGTCGACCCCAGCGGCCGGCTCCTCGTCGGTGGAGGCGGGGGACTCCTCGTCGGCGGGGCCGACGATGTCGGAGATGTCGTCGGGGACGGCGACGGTGATGGCGGCGTCGTCCGCGAGCGGCGAGTCGATGGCCGGTGACTCCGCGGCCGGTGACTCGGCGGCGTCGGCCGGATCCGAAGCCAGGTCCGAACCCGAATCCGCAGCCGAGTCCGTTGCCGAGTCCGTTGCCGAGTCCGAAGCCAGGTCCGAGTCCGTGGCCGGGTCGGAGGTCAGGTCCGTGGTCGGGGCGGGGGCCGGGTCGGCGCCCGCGGCGGAGGCGGCGGCGGCCGAGACCAGGGGGACGGTGTCCTCGATGGGCTGGCGCTGCTCGGGGATGCCCGGTGGGGTTGTCACTTCAGGGGAAGGGCCGGTCTGGTCGTTGACGTTGGGGTGCATGAGGAGGTCCTCCGTCCGCTCGGTCGGAACGGGGGAGAGGGCCACCCGTTCAGACTGCTGTGGGCTCAGCGCTGGGGTCGCGGACGCCGGGAGGCCAAACGGCGCCCGGCCCGGAGCCACCGAGCCGACGGCAGGCGGGGCCCCCGGCGAGGAGGGTCGGCCGACGGCAGGCGGGGAGGGATGAGCGACCGCCCAGACTTCCGTGCGGCGCACCGTCAAGGTACTCCGCAAACACGGCCAGCCATAGACCCCAAACTGGCGGGAGAGGGCCGTGCGGGAGAATTGGGGGGTGTCGTCGAACCTTGATCCAGAAGTTGCGGACCGTCTGCGTCGTAACGAGGCCGGGTTGGTGCCTGCGGTCGTGCAGGAGCACGGGACCGGGCAGGTGTTGATGTTGGCGTGGATGGACGATGAGGCGTTGCATCGGACGCTGACGACGGGGCGGGCGACGTACTGGTCGCGCAGCCGCAACGAGTACTGGGTGAAGGGCGAGACGTCCGGTCACGTGCAGCACGTCAGGTCGGTGGCGATCGACTGCGACGGCGACACGCTGCTGGTGACGGTCGAGCAGACCGGCGCCGCGTGCCACACGGGCAACCACACCTGCTTCTACACGGACCTGAAGGTGACGCGATGACGACCGGGATGGTGGCGCCGGACGAGGCGACGTTCCGCGAGCTGGCGAGGACCCGGCGGGTGGTGCCGGTGACCCGGCGGCTGCTCGCCGACGGTGAGACGCCGGTCGGGGTGTACCGGAAGCTCGCCGGCGGCCCGGGGACGTTCCTGCTGGAGTCCGCGGAGCAGGGCGCCGGCTCGGCGGGTGCGGTGTGGTCGCGGTACAGCTTCATCGGCGTGCGCAGCGTCGCGACGCTCGTCGAGCGGGACGGTGACGCGCAGTGGCTGGGCGAGCCGCCGGCCAACCTGCCCACCACGGGCGACCCCACGCACGTCCTCAAGCAGACCGTCGAGGCGCTCACCGGCGACGACGCCGACCTCAAGGGGCTGGACCTGCCGCCGTTGTCGGGCGGTCTCGTCGGGTTCCTGTCGTACGACGCGGTCCGGCGCTTCGAGCGGCTGCCGCAGCTCGCCGAGGACGACCTGCACCACCCCGAGCTCGGCATGATGGTGGCGACCGACCTGGTGGCGCTGGACCACTTCGAGGGCACGGCGCTGCTCATCGCCAACGCCGTCCTGCCCGGGAAGGACGCCGACGAGGCGACCGTCAGGGCCGCGTACCACCAGGCCATCGGCCGCCTGGACGCGATGACGTCGGCGCTGTCCAGGCCGACGCCGCCGCTGGTGTCCACAGTGGACAAGCAGGGGCCGGGCGAGGTGGTCAGCCGGACCCCGGCGGGGGAGTACCCGAAGGCCGTCGAGGTCGCGAAGGAGGCGATCCGGGCCGGGGAGTGCTTCCAGATCGTCGTCGCGCAGCGGTTCGAGCGGGCCACCGACGCCGACCCCCTCGACGTGTACCGGGTGCTGCGCTCCACGAACCCGAGCCCCTACATGTACCTGCTGCGCTTCGAGGGCTTCGACGTCGTCGGCTCGTCGCCGGAGGTGCACGTCAAGGTCGACGGGCGGCGCGCGCTGCTGCACCCGATCGCGGGCACCCGCTGGCGGGGCGCGACGCCCGAGGAGGACAACGCGCTCGCCGCGGACCTGCTCGCCGACCCGAAGGAGCGCGCCGAGCACGTCATGCTCGTCGACCTCGCCCGCAACGACCTGGGGCGGGTCTGCAAGCCCGGGACGGTCGAGGTGCCGGAGTTCATGACCGTCGAGCGGTACAGCCACGTGATGCACATCGTGTCGACCGTCGTCGGCGAGCTCAAGGACGACCGGTCCGCGTTCGACACCCTCGCCGCGACGTTCCCGGCGGGGACGCTGTCCGGGGCGCCGAAGGTCAGGGCCATGGAGATCATCGAGGAGCTCGAGCCGACCCGGCGCGGCCTGTACGGCGGCGTCGTCGGCTACTTCGGCTTCGGCGGCGACATGGACACGGCCATCGCGATCCGGACCGCGCTCATGCGGGACCGGATGGCGTACGTGCAGGCCGGCGCCGGCATCGTCGCCGACTCCGACCCGCTGTCGGAGGAGACGGAGACCCGCAACAAGGCCGCCGCCGTCCTCGCCGCGATCGCGACCGCCGAGACCCTGCGGCCGGCCCGATGACCGGTCCAGAACAAAGCCCCACGACCGGTCCAGGACAAAGTCCCACGACCGGTCCACGACAAAGCCCCGCGACCGATTCAGGACAGAGCCCCATGGCCGATCCGAAACAAGGCCCGACGCACGGCCGGCGGGGGCTGGCGGTCACCACGATCGCGACCGCGGCCGCCTCGGCGGTGGTGCTGTTCGCCGCCACCCGCCACTGGGACGCGGTCATGACGCATCAGGTGTCGCCGCTGCCGCCCATGACCGAGTACCGCACGGGCAGCGAGCTGTCGCCGTGGCTGCCCGCCCTCGGCGCGGTCGGCCTCGCCGGCGCGGGCGCCCTGCTCGCGACCCGCGGCCGGCTCAGGACGATCGTCGGCGGCCTCCTCGCCCTCGCCGGCATCGGCATCGTCGGCGCGGTGACCGAGGCCCTGCAGCATCACATCGACGTGGGCTGGCCGATCGTCACGATCGTCGCCGCGCTCGTCGTCGTGGTCGCCGGTGGCGTCGCCATCCGCAGCAGCGACACGTGGCCGGAGATGGGCGCCCGCTACGACCGGCCCACCGCCCGTACCGCCGCGAAGACACCACAGACGGAGCTCTGGGACGCCCTCGATCGGGGCGAGGATCCGACCGCGGACAAGTAGGGTTTCGCCTATGGCGAGCAACGCGGCGAGCAGCAGCAAGGAAGTCATCGAGGTCGCCGGGCGCGAGGTGACCGTCACCAATCCCGGCAAGGTGTACTTCCCGAAGTCGGGCCGCACGAAGCTCGACGTCGTCCGCTACTACGTCGCCGTCGCCGACGGTGCCCTGCGCGGCGCGGGCGGCCGGCCGATGGCGCTGAAACGCTACGTCAACGGCATCGAGGGCGAGGCGTTCTTCCAGAAACGCGCGCCCGAGAAGCGCCCCGACTGGATCGAGACGGCGCAGCTGCGGTACCCGTCGGGCCGCACCGCCGAGGAGGTCGTGCTGCGCGACGCGGCCCAGCTCGCCTGGGTCGTCAACCTCGGCTGCCTGGAGCTGCACACCCACTCGGTCCTCGCCGAGGACGTCGAGCACCCCGACGAGCTGCGCATCGACCTGGACCCGGTGCCCGGGGTGCCGTGGTCGCAGGTGGTCGAGGTGGCGCTGGTGGCCCGCGACGTGCTCGCCGACCACGGCCTCGTCGGATGGCCGAAGACCTCCGGTTCGCGCGGGTTTCACGTGTACGCACGGATCCACCCCAACTGGACGTTCGCCGAGGTCCGCAGGGCCGCGGAGGGCTTCGCCCGGGAGGTGGCCCGCCGGGCGCCGGAGATCGCGACCGGGGCGTGGTGGAAGGAGGAGCGGCACGGCGTGTTCGTCGACTACAACCAGAACGCGAAGGACCACACCACCGCCTCCGGCTACTCCGTCCGGCCGTCCGAGGAGGCGCGGGTCTCCACCCCGCTCACCTGGGACGAGGTGCCCGGCTGCGACCCCGCCGACTACACGATGGAGTCGGTGCAGGGCCGGCCGGACGCGTGGGCCGGGATCGAGGACGCCCGGGGCGACCTGACGCCGCTGCTGGAGCTGGCCGCGACCTTCAAGAAGACCCCGGCGAAGAAGGGCACGGGCCGCCGCGTGCCGACCATGCCGCTGATCGAGATCGCCCGCGCCGCGACGAAGGAGGAGGCCCTCGAAGGCCTCGAACGCTGGAAGGCCCGCCACCCGGCCGTCTGGCCGCTCCTGGAGCCCGCCGACGTCCTCGTCGACTCGATGCGCGGCGTCAACAGCCTGTGGACCCGCATCCGGCTCAACCTCGTGCACGTCCCTGAGGCCGACCGCCCGGCGCAGGAGCCCCTGGAGGTCGACTACGACCCGTTCGCGAAGTGGAAGGAGATGCAGGCCCGCGGCGAGACCCCGGCCCGCTGGCGCCGCCCCGCGGACCCTGCGAACGAAGAGGAGCCGGCGACCTAGACGCGCAGGAGGTGGCCGTCGCCGAGGTTGCGCCCGGCGTCGCGCTCCACCGCGCCGCCCCACAGGAGCACCATGTCGGGGCCGGCCACCACAGTCGCGGCGAAGCGCCTGCCGCCGGGCGGGTCCGGCAGGCGCAGCCACTCGCCGGTCGCCGGGTCCAGCAGGTGCCCGCCGACCGTGACCCGGCTGCCGGTGCTGAGCGCCGGGTCGATCGGCAGCGGACCGGCCCGCCGCGGCGCCGCCGGCAGCGGCCGCCAGGTGCCGGTCCCGGTGCCGGTGGCGAAGGCGAGGATGCCGCCCTCGGCGTAGGCGCGGCCCCAGTTGCCGACCTGCCCGCCGTCCGCGCTGCCGGTGCCGGTCCACACGACGGCGCCGCCCGCGGTCGTCACGCTGCCGCCGAGGATCTCGGTGGTCGTGGGCGCCGCCCACGTCGTCAGCGCGGCGTCGAGCGCGGCCAGCCGCAGCAGCGACGGCTTCGTGGCGCCGGGGTCCGGCACGAGATCGTTCGCGCCGAGCAGTAGCCGGTCGCCGGTCCACACCGCCGTGCGGTTGAAGGACGGGCCGAGCGGGTCGTCGGGCAGGACCCGCCACGCGCCGGTCGCGACGTCGAACGCCGCGTCGACGGTCGGGCCGTGCTCGTCGGTCCCGGCGATGACGACCGGCGTGCCGCCCGCGTCGAGCAGCGTCCCCGCACCCGGCGGCGGAGGGAGCTTCGTCCAGCGGTCGCCGTCGTACACGAGGAAGCCCGAAGGGGTCAGCGCGTACACGCGACCTCCGGCGGCCACGAGCTGGTCACCCACGCCCAGCGGCACCGGCGCCGCGGCGATCGGCCGCCAGGTGCCGTCGGCGGGGTCGTACGCGGCACCGTCGGTCAGGGCGGTCACCGGCGTGCAGGACGCGGTCGGCGGGCACGGCGTCTCCGCCGATCCGCCCACGACGACGAACCGCCGCCCGTCCCACACCCCGAGCGCGTCGTGCCGCGCCCGCAGCGGCGCCTGCGCCACCGCCGTCCACGCCCGGTCGGCCGCCGGCGGCTGCCCACCCGCCGGCGCGCACCCCGCCAGTGTGACCGCGACCGCCAGCGTCGCCACGCCCCTCCGCATGCCCGCAGTATGTCGCGGCACGGCCCATGATCGTGGCCCTTACGCCGCGACTAGGGGGTCACGGCGTCGTGACCCAGCCGGCGACGAGGACGAGGCCGGTCGGGCGGTGCACGGCGAGGAAGCCGAACGGGCGGTCGAACGTGACCGTCACCCGCAGCTTCCGGGTGGTCAGCGGGTGGTAGGCGAGGGGGAACACGGCGAGGGCGGTCACCGTCGCGGCCTGGAAGCCCAGGGCGGTGAACGACGCCACGGCCTGCTGGCGGGCCGACGACACGGCCAGGTCGACGGGGCTGATCCCGGGGAACGTGCCGTCCCGCGCCGCGGTCCGCAGGCCGAAGAGCCGGTCGAGGGCCAGGAGGTCGTGGTGGGCGGTGGCGTCGAACGACGGCAGGCTCACCACCAGCTCGGGCTCCGGCGTGGCGGAGTCGACGTCCTGGACGGTCACCCCGGGGCCGCCGGTCGACGGGGTGGCCCGGTGCCGGCCGTCGATGGCGGTGGACAGGACCGAGCCGGGGGTGGCGGCGTCGGTACCGAGGGCGAGGACGACGTCGATGTCCCCGGTGCCCGCGACGGTGAGCAGCGTGACCCCGTCGACGTGGCGCAGCGGTTCGAGGGCGTCGGCGGCGGTGTGCTTGCGGAGCAGGGCGGGCAGCGGGCGCCCGGACCAGGGGCCCGCGGCCGGGGTCATGGTCGAGTCGCCGAACGGCTGGACCCACTCGGTGACCACGGACAGCGCGGACGCGAGCACGAGCCCGGTGTCGCCGTCGACGGCGACCGGCAGCGCCGTGATGCGCCCGCCGGTCTGCTCGGCGGCCCACGCGTCGAGGCGGCGCTGGTCGGCGGCGGGGTCGCCGGACAGGCGGGTCCCCGGATCCCAGCCGGGGGTGAGCGGGAGGTCGTGCCGCGTCCAGACGCCGGCCGCGAAGCCGGGCGGCAGCGGCAGGGGCGACGGCGCGACCGCGAGCAGCTCGTCGCGGGCCGGGCCGGCGGCGACGCCCGCGAGGGTGCTGAGCAGCGGGTAGACCCCCGCGCCGGAGAAGACCGCCGGGTCGTCGGAGGCGGCCGCCCAACGCGAGGTCAGGGTGTTTGCGGCAGCGACGCTCATGCACTCAACCATACGAACGGCAACGCATTATGCCCTAGTCCATCAGGTGACGTCGGCCATACCCCCACGGCCATCCACTGACCGGGGGGCTCCTAGCATCGGACGCATGACCACCGGAGAGGGGAGCTCCTTGATCAACGCGGAATCTGGCCGTGTGCTCGACGAGATCCTCGCCGGCGTGCGCGAAGACTTGGCCATCCGCGAGGCGCAGAAGCCCCTGGACGAGATCAAGGCAGCCGCGGCGCAGGCGGCACCGCCCATCGACGCCTACGCCAAACTGCGGGCCCCCGGTGTCGGGGTGATCGCCGAGGTCAAGCGCGCGTCGCCGTCGAAGGGGCAGCTCGCCGAGATCCCGGATCCGGCGGAGCTGGCCAAGGAGTACGCGGCGGGCGGTGCCCGCGCCGTCAGCGTGCTGACCGAGGGCCGCTGGTTCGGCGGCAGCCTCGACGACTTCGCCGCGGTGCGCGCCGCCGTCGACGTGCCGCTGCTGCGCAAGGACTTCGTCGTGTCGTCCTACCAGGTGCACGAGGCCCGGGCGTTCGGCGCCGACCTCGTCCTGCTGATCGTGGCCGCGCTGGACCAGAACACCCTGTCGGGACTCCTCGACCGCATCGAGAGCCTGGGCATGACGGCCCTGGTCGAGGTGCACGACGAGGAGGAGACCGACCGCGCCCTGGAGGCCGGCGCGCGGGTCATCGGGATCAACGCGCGCAACCTGCGGACGCTCGAGGTCGACCGGACGGTGTTCGAGCGGATCGCGCCCGGCCTGCCCAACGACGTCGTGAAGATCGCCGAGTCGGGGGTCCGCGGGCCGCACGACCTGATCCGGTACGCGTCGGCCGGAGCCGACGCGGTGCTGGTCGGCGAGGGGCTCGTCACGCAGAAGAGCCCGCGTGACGCGGTCGCCGAGCTCGTCACTGCCGGCAGCCACCCGGCGACGCCGCGGCCCGCCCGGTGAACGCGTTCCTGTCTGCCGCGGGCCTGCTGCCGGACCAGTCGGGGCACTTCGGCGAGTTCGGCGGGCGGTTCGTCCCCGAGGCGCTCATCGCCGCGCTCGACGGCCTCGACGCCGCGTACCGGCACGCCCAGGCGGACGAGGCGTTCCAGGCCGAGTTCGGCCGGCTGCTGCGCGACTACGCCAACACCCCGTCGCCGCTGTACCGGGCGGACCGGCTGTCCGCGCACGCCGGTGCCCGCGTGTTCCTCAAGCGCGAGGACCTCAACCACACCGGCGCCCACAAGGTCCGCAACGTGCTCGGCCAGGCGCTGCTGACGAAGCGGATGGGCAAGCACCGGGTCATCGCCGAGACCGGCGCCGGCCAGCACGGTGTCGCCAGCGCCACCGCCTGCGCCCTGCTCGACCTCGAGTGCATCGTGTACATGGGCGAGGAGGACACCCGCCGCCAGGCGCTCAACGTCGCCCGCATGCGGATGCTCGGCGCGACCGTCGTGCCCGTCACGACCGGCTCGAAGACGCTCAAGGACGCGATCAACGAGGCGCTGCGCGACTGGGTCACCAACGTCGACACGACCCACTACCTGCTCGGCACCGCCGCCGGCCCGCACCCGTTCCCGGCGATGGTCCGCGACTTCGTCAGCGGCATCAGCGTCGAGGCCCGCAAGCAGATCCTGGAGCAGACGGGCCGGCTGCCCGACGCGGTCGCCGCGTGCGTCGGCGGCGGGTCCAACGCGATCGGCGCGTTCCACGCGTTCGTCCCCGACGAGGGCGTCAAGCTGTACGGCTTCGAGGCCGGCGGCGACGGCGTCGACACGGGCCGGCACGCGGCCAGCATCACCGGCGGCTCCACGGGCGTGCTGCACGGCGCCCGCACGTACCTGCTGCAGGACGAGGACGGGCAGACCATCGAGTCGCACTCCATCTCCGCCGGCCTGGACTACCCGGCCGTCGGCCCGGAGCACGCGTACCTGCACGACACCGGCCGCGCGATCTACGAGCCGGTCACCGACGCCGAGGCGATGGCCGCGTTCAAGCTGCTGTGCCGGACCGAGGGGATCATCCCCGCGATCGAGAGCGCCCACGCGGTCGCCGGCGCGCTGCGGGTGGTCCCGAAGCTCGCCGCCGACCTCGGCCGGGAGCCGGTCGTGCTGATCTGCCTGTCCGGCCGCGGCGACAAGGACATGGACACCGCGCGCGACTTCTTCGGGGTGTGACGACAGTGAGTGTTTCCGTCGCGTTCGAGAAGGCCCGCGCGGAGGGCCGCAGCGCGCTCATCGGCTACCTGCCGGCCGGGTTCCCGACCGTGCCCGGCGCGATCGACGCCATCAAGGCGATGATCGACAACGGGGTGGACATCGTCGAGGTCGGCCTGCCGTACTCGGACCCGGTCATGGACGGCCCCGTGATCCAGCGGGCCACCGAGGCGGCCCTCGCGGGCGGCTTCCGGGTCGCCGACGGGCTGCGCACCGTCGAGGCGGTCGCCGCGGCCGGCGCGCCGATCCTCGTCATGACGTACTGGAACCTGGTCGAGCGGCACGGCGTCGAGCGGTTCGCCGCGGACCTGGCCGCCGCCGGCGGCGCCGGGCTGATCACGCCCGACCTCATCCCCGACGAGTCGGCGCCGTGGCTCGCCGCGTCCGACGCGCACGGCCTGGACCGGGTGTTCCTGGTGTCGCCGTCGTCGACCGACGCCCGGATCGCGATGACCGCCGGCAAGTGCCGCGGGTTCGTCTACGCGACCAGCGTCATGGGCGTCACCGGCGCCCGCAGCAGCACCAGCAGCGCCGCTCCGGCCCTCGTCGAGCGGGTCCGCAGGGCCGACCCGTCCGTGCCGGTCGCGGTCGGTCTGGGCGTCTCCAACGGCGACCAGGCCGCGGAGGTCGGCGCGTTCGCCGACGGGGTCATCGTCGGCAGCGCCCTCGTGCGATGCCTGCTGGACGCCGCGACCCCGGCCGAGGGCGTCGCCGCCGTCGCCGCGCTGAGCGCCGACCTGGCGGAGGGCGTGCGCCGCCGCTGAGCCGGTCCACGCCGGGCCGAAGGCGGTGCGCCGCTGTCTGAGCAGGTCACGTCGGGCCGAAGGTGGTGCGGCGCTGCTGAGACGGTCACGTCGGGTCGAAAGCGTGCGGCGTCGTCGCGGCGTCACGTCCGGCTGCAGGCGTGCGGCGTCGCTGAGCCGGCCCGCCCGGCCGGAGTCGCGCTGAGTGCCGGCGGCGTGCGGCGCCGGTGAGTCACTCCGCCCGACCGGAGTCGTTGAGCCGGGCGTGCGGCGATTTTTCCGTTTGGTACCTGTAGCGCTCCTGCTCTCCGCGGCGCCCGGCCTCGCCCTGGCCGTCCCGGGCACGGAACGTCCGGCGGCGACCGTCGTCGACGCCGGCTGGCGGCAGGACGGCAACGGCCCGGGCCGCAGCGGGTACCAGCCGGTGACCCCCTATCTCGGCACGCGGTCCGCCGCGCGGCTCGACACCGTGTGGACCGCGCCCGTGTCCCGCCCCGACGAGCAGGTCGGCGGCGCGGTCGTCGCCGACGGCGTCCTGCTGCGCTCCTCCGGCGGCCCGACCGGCCAGATCCGCCGGTACGACGCGGTCACCGGCGCCGACCTCGGCCCGGTCGTGGACGCCCCGGACCGCAGGTTCGGCCAGCTCGCGTCGGTCCCGGGCAGCGCCGGCGGCACCGGCGGCACGCTGCTGGTCGAGTCGCAGGCGATCGACGTGCCGTCCGGCGACCTCGGCGCGCGCTACCTCACGTCGTACACCGGCCGCGGCGACAAACGGTGGGAGACGCCGCTGCCCGGTGAGGTGTCCGGCGGGTTCACCGTCGTGGGGGACCTGGTGCTGCGCGCGGCGGGCGCGACCCTGACCGCGCTGCGCCTGGACGGCGGCGCCGTCGCGTGGACCGCGCCCCTGGACGGCGAGGCGGGCCTGCACCCGCCCGTCGCGGACGCCGGCGTCGCCCTGCAGCCGTTCGAGGCGGGCACCGGCACGGGGCTGGCCGCGTTCGACCTGAGGACCGGCGCGCGGGTGTGGCGGCAGGACGTCAGCGGCCCGTGGGTGATCGCGGCCGGCGGCGTCGCCTACACCACCGGCCTCAGCGGCGTCTGCGCGGTGTCCGTCGCCGACGGCGCCCGCCGCTGGTGCGACACCAGGACGTTGATCGACCCGCGTTCGGCCACGACCGACGGGCAGACCCTCATGGTCCTCGACGCGCACGGCCGCGCCGCCGGGTTCGCGGTCCGCGACGGCGCGGTCCGCTGGACCCGCGACTGGGGCATGGCCGGCGCCGAGGTCGCGACGTCCTACTGGGCGCCGGTGACCGGCGGCGGCGTGCTCTACGCGGTCGTGTACCAGTTCGCGATCCGCGACGGCGCGCCCGTGCACCGCAGCGAGCTGCTCGCCTTCGACGCCGCCGCCGGGACCCTCCTGCTGCGCCACGAGCTGGCCTTCGACGCGCTGCACGGCGCCGAGCCGCTGCTGCTGTCCGGCGACCACGTGTACTTCGCGGCGCTCGAAAAGCTGTTCGCGCTCGGGGTACGCTGACCCCATGTACGCCGGTCGAATGATGCGCCCCGTCACGGGGTCCGTCGGCGTGCGCTGAATCCGCTCACCACTCGCCCCTTGGTCCCGGGGCGAGCCGGATCAGGTCGCCCCGTCCAGGCAGACCGGAGATCCGACATGAGCTTCTACGTCACCACCGCCATCCCGTACGTCAACGCCGCCCCGCACCTCGGGCACGCCCTGGAGCTCGTCCAGGCCGACGTCCTCGCCCGGCACCGGCGGCTGCGCGGGCAACGGGTCAGGTTCCTCACCGGCACCGACGAGAACGCGTTGAAGAACGTCACGGCGGCCGCCGCCGCGGGCGTCGACGTGGCCGCGTTCGTCACCGCGAACGCCGACCGGTTCGCCGCGCTCCGGCCGGTGCTGGACCTGTCGTTCGACGACTTCATCCGTACCGCCGCCGACGCCCGACACCGCAGGGGGGTCGAGACCCTGTGGCGGCGCACCGCCGCGAACGGCGACTTCTACCAGCGCGACTACCAGGGCCTGTACTGCCAGGGCTGCGAGCAGTTCTACGAGCCGTCCGAGGGGTGCGCCGAGCACGACGCGCCCCTGGAGGTCGTGACCGAGTCCAACTGGTTCTTCCGGCTGTCGGCGTACACCGGCCGCGTCCTGGCGGCCCTGGAGTCCGGCGAGGTCCGGGTCGAGCCGGCGGCGAAACGCAACGAGGTGCTCGCGTTCGTCCGGGCCGGCCTGCAGGACATCAGCGTGTCCCGGCCCGCCGCCCGCGCCGGCGGCTGGGGCATCCCCGTGCCGGGCGACCCGTCGCAGGTCGTCTACGTCTGGTGGGACGCCCTCGCCAACTATGTCACCGCGCTCGACGACCCCGACCTCTACCGCGACTGGTGGCAGGACGCCGCCGAGCGGGTCCACGTGATCGGCAAGGGGATCGTGCGCTTCCACGCCGTGTACTGGATCGCGCTGCTGCTGTCCGCCGGGTTGCCGCTGCCGACGACGATCTTCGTCCACGAGTACCTGACGGTCGACGGCGCCAAGCTCTCCAAGAGCGCCGGCAACGCGGTCGACCCGGGGGACCTCGCCGCCCGGTTCGGCGGGGACGCGCTGCGCTGGTGGCTGCTGCGCGAGGTGGCTCCGCTGGGGGACACCGACTTCACCGAGGAGCGGCTGCGGCAGCGGTACCACCAGGACCTCGCCAACGGGGTCGGCAACCTCGTCAACCGGACGGTGAGCCTGGTGCGGCGGTTCCGGTCCGGGGTCGTCACGGGGTCCACCGTCAAGGACACCGGGCTGTCGTCGGCGGTGGACCGGGCCCTGGCGGGGTTCGACTTCCGGGCGGCGACCGAGACGCTGTGCGCCGCCGTCGCCGGCGGCAACCGGCTGGTGGAGACTGCCCGGCCGTGGGAGCTCGCGAAGCAGGGGCGGGACGCGGAGCTCGACGCGGTGCTCGGCGAACTCGTCGCCCTCTGCCGGGAGGTGAGCCGCGAGCTGGCGCCGTTCCTGCCGTCCGGCGCGTCCCGGCTCGCCGTGCGGCTCGGCTCCGGCGACCGGGTCGGCACCCCCGACCCGGTGTTTCCGCGGTTGGCTTAGCCGCGGGCCGGCCTTGCCAGGTGTCGCGGCCAAGTCTGGCGTGGGGGCGCCTCGCCGGGTGTCGCGGCTGGGGTTAGCGCAGGGCTGCTCGCCAGGCGTCGCGGATCGCCTCGGCGCCCCAGGCGTTGGGCTCGATGTGGCCGCACAGCCACAGGTCACGGTTGGTGGGGCGGGGGTCGGCGGCGGTCACGTCGCCGGCCTTCGCGCCGTGGCCGAGGAACGCGGCGTGCAGGTCCGCGACCACCGCGCCGTGCCGGGCCGCCGCGTCGCGGATCGCGCCGTTCAGCGCCGCCAGGATCTCCAGGCCACCCGGCCACGACGGCAGCCCCGCCCAGGTCAGGTCGCCGGTGCCGTCGGTCGGGTCGTACACCGTGCTGACAATCACACGGGCCCCGGTCGCGGCGAGGGTGGGCAGCACGACCTCGAAGTTGCCGGCGATCTTGGCGAGGGCGCGCTCCGCCACCTCGCGGTCCGCTCCGGCCCTGAACAGGGTCTCCAGCAGGTCGTTGCCGCCCATCGTCAGCGTGATCAAGGCGGGCCGGCCCTCGACCTTGTCCAGCTGGAAGCGCACGACGTCGTCGCTGGTCGCACCGTCGCGGGCGAGCAGCGTCAGCTCGATGCCGAAGTCGTCGGCGAGCAGCGAGGCGGCACCCAGCCCGGGGCCGCCGGCATACTCGTCGATGGACATGGAGTCGCCGAGCGCGTAGTAGGCCACGGGACCAGTACATCATCCAGGTCCCGTGAATTTTTCAGCCGCCGGTGACCCAGCCGTCGCGCCACCGCTCTGGTCGTGCCGACGGCCGCTTCGGTCGTGTCGGTGGCCGCTTCGGTCGTGTCGGTGGCCGCCCCGGTTATGTCGACTCGCTGCGCTCCCCGACATAACCGAAATGTCGGACATATTCGCGGAGCGGACATGTCCGGGGGCCGCTCCTGTGCCTGCTCCGGCGCCTGCTCCGGCGCCTGCTCCCGTGCCTGCTCCGGCGCCTGCTCCTGTGCCTGCTCTAGTGCTTGCTCCGGGGTCGCTCAGGGCCGCTCAAGGGCCGCTCAAGGGCCGCTCAGGCTTCGACGGCCTCTGCGGCCTCGACCTCGCGTTGGATGTCGCGTTTGATCTGGCGGATCACCCCGGTGCGGCCCGCGCCCGCGTCGGCGATGGCGGTCCGCGTGGTGGCGGTCAGCGGCTCCGGCAGCGAGGCCGGGTCGTGCCAGGCCAGGCGGCTGATCCGGCCCGGGGCGTTCAGGGCCGGCCCGCCGCCGCCGTCCAGGCGGCCGCGGAACACGTGGACGAACAGATCCGGCATCGCCTCGCCGCAGCCGTCGCCCGTCACCTCGTACAGGCCGACGAGCTCGACGATCTGGGCCTCCAGGCCGGTCTCCTCGAAGATGTCGCGGACGGCGGCGTGCACCGGGCTCTCCGCCGCACGGACCCGCCCTCCGGGCAGGCCCCACAGCTGGTGACCGCCGGCCTGCTGGCACAGCAGCACGCGGCCGGCGGCATCCTCGATGATCGCGGCGACGGCAGACGTGACTTCGTAGCTCATATTCGCACTCTAGGCGCCATAGCGGACCGTTGCGACACCTTCGCTGGTGGTGATCTTCGCCGGTCGGAGTGGCTTTCCGTCGGGCGTGGGGCGGCGAATTGGGCGAACCCAGGGCATCGCGTTTCGGCGGATCGGCGGTAGCGTGTGCACCCGTGGATGCTGCCCTTACCCCGCTGGCCGTGATCCCCAGCCCCACGCAGGGCGTCTGGGAGATCGGAACGGTGCCGCTGCGCGCCTACGCGCTGTGCATCGTGCTCGGCATCGTCGCCGCGTGCTTCATCGCCGACCGGCGGCTTCGCCACCGAGGCGCCCCGCCGTGGGTGATTCTCGACATCGCGGTGTGGGCGGTCCCCGCCGGCATCATCGGCGCCCGTCTCTATCACGTCATCACCTCGCCCGAGGCGTATTTCGGCGAGAACGGTGACCTGATCAAGGCGTTCAAGATCTGGGAGGGCGGCCTCGGCATCTGGGGCGGCATCGCGGGCGGCGCCGTCGGCGCCTACATCGCCTGCCGCCGGATGAACCTGCCCTTCGCGATGGCCGCCGACACGCTCGCCGTCGGCCTGCCCGTCGCGCAGGCGCTCGGCCGCTGGGGCAACTGGTTCAACAACGAGCTGTACGGCAAGGCGACCGACCTGCCGTGGGCGCTCAAGGTCTACACCTGGGACGCGAAGGCCGGCCACGCCCAGATGGTCAATGGCGAGCCGATGGAGCTCGGCACCTTCCACCCCACGTTCCTCTACGAGTTCCTGTGGTGCCTCGGCGTCGCCGCGGTCGTCTGGTACGTCGACAAGCGCTGGTCCCTGGGCAGAGGGCGGGCGTTCGCGCTGTACGTGGCGCTGTACTGCGCCGGCCGGTTCTGGATCGAGGCGCTGCGCATCGACGACGCCCACCACTTCCTGGGCATGCGTCTCAACAACTGGACGTCGCTCATCGTCCTTGCCGCCGCCCTCGTGTACTTCCTGCGGGTGCGCGGGCCGCAGGAGCGCGTCACGTACGACGAGAACGGCCGCATCACCCCGGTCGCCGGCGAGCCTTCCGCCGCGCTCGCGCCGGCTTCGTCCGATGTCTCGGACTCGTCTGAGGGTTCGGACTCGTCGGATGCGGCTGAGTCGTCCGAGGGCCCGTCACTGGTGAAGTCGGACACATCGGACTCGTCGGATACCGTGGGTGACGAGGAGCCGGAGGCCGGCGACGCCGACGACCCGTCGGACAGCGCCTCGGACAGCGCCTCGGACAGTTCGTCCGCCAGCACGTCCGGTAAGGGCTGAGGTACCGAGCGGATGCGCACCGCTGTCGTGGTGGGCGCCGGCATCGGCGGGATCGCCGCGGCCGGCGCGCTCGCCCGGACCGGCTGGCAGGTCACCCTCCTCGAACGCGACGACCGGCTCCGCCCGGGCCGCGGCGCACTCGTCCTGTGGCCCAACGGGGTCCGGGCGCTGCGGGGTCTCGGCCTGGCCGGCGGCCTGGACGGCATCGCCACCCCCGTCCCGCCCGTCGGCATCCGCCGCCCGGACGGCCAGTGGCTCGTCCGTCCCGGCTCGGTCGCCGATGACGTGGAGTCGCCGCCGGTGGTCGTACACCGGGAAGACCTCCACGACGCGTTCATCGCGGGACTCGGCGAGCAGGTCGACATCCGCAGCGGCATCGAGGTGCAGCCCGCGAGGGTCCACCGCGAGCGGCCCGCCGTCGGCGACGGCCGGGTCACGTTCGAGGCCGACCTGATCGTCGCCGCGGACGGGGTGCAGAGCGCCGTCCGCCGCCGGCTGGCACCCACCACGTCGTTCGCGAGCGCGGGCGTCGCCGCCTGGCGGGCCGTCATTCCCTGGTACCGCGTCCCCGACCTGCCGCCCGGCCTCCCCGACCACGGCGAGACCCTCGACGCCGGCCACCGGTTCAGCCACGCCTCGCTCGGCGACCGCGGCTCGTCCGGCGGCTCCACCCGTGGCGGCATCTCCTGGGTCGCCACCGTCCCCGGAGCCCTGCGCCCCGAGCCGCCCGCCGGCCAGCTCGCGCTGCTGCGCCGCTGGTTCGCCGGCTGGCACGCCCCGATCCCGCAGCTGCTCGCCGCCACCGAGCCCGACGACCTCGTCCAGGAGCCCATCGGCGAGCTGACCCCGCTGCCGGAGACGTTCGGCGTCAGGGCCGGCAGCGGCGGCTACGCCCTCATCGGCGACGCCGCCCATGCCATGCCGCACCACCTCGCCCAGGGCGCCTGTCTGGCCCTGGAGGACGTCGCCACGCTGCAGGCCGTCCTCACCGCCTCGCGGGGGGCCCTCCCGCCGGCCCTGGACGAGTACAGCCGCCTGCGCCGCCCCAGGGTGACCAGGGTCCTGCAGCAGACCCGCAAGGCGTCCGCCGTCCTGCACCCCCGTGGCGGCCTCACCAGCCGCGCCGTGGGCGCCGCCCTGGGCCGCGCCAACCCCCGCACCCTGGACAAGGCCGCCGCCGCAGCCGCCGAATGGTCAGGCCCGACCTCCACCTGACCTCGGCCAGACGTCCTTCTGACTTCCGTCGGGCCGCCCTCTGGCGTGCCGCGCGGCGCTCGGCATGTACGTTGATCAATGCCCTGAAGTGCCCTGTTGCGCCATGGCATTGTGTGATTTGCCCTGATTCTGGCACCCACCCCGGCCTCCGGTTGATCTCCTCCCGACCTCGGCCCGCCCTTGGTTTGACCTGGGCCGGACGCCCTCTTGGCCTCCGTCGGGCCGCCTTCTGGCGTGACACGCGACCCCTCGGCACGCACGTTGGTCAATGCCCGGATATGTTCCATTTTCGCCATAGACGTTGCGCGATCCACCGCGATTTCAGTGATCGTTTTGGGGGTGGATAGCGCAGCGTCGATGTGACAAATGCCGCAAAGCTGGGCATTGATCAACGTCTGTGCCGGTGGTGGCGGACCAGCCCTGGGGTAGGACCTGGACCTTCATCCGGCGGCGGCGCTGTGGGTGGAACGGGGTGGCTCCAGCTGCCGGGCCGCCGCGCATGCCGGGTGTGGTGCGGCGGCGGTGAGGGTCTCGCCGCGGTGGTGGGCCGAGTCGGGAGGCTTGGCCCGGGCTGGGGGTCGGGGTCTGGGGTCAGTTGTGGGTTTCGCCGTGTTCGACGCAGGTGGCGGACCAGCCCTGAGGTAGGACCTGGACCTTCATCCGGCGGCGGCACTGTGGGCAGAAGCGGGGTGGCTCCAGCTGCCGGGCCGCCGCGCATGCCGGGTGTGGGGCGGCGGTGGTGAGAGACTCGCCGCAGCGGTCGCACCAGGTAGCGGTGTCGATGCTCGGCACGGGGGCGGTCACAGCGTTGCCGACAGGGCCTTGACCGGCATGCTCAGCTCGTCGAGCAGGGCCAGGTCCTGGTCGGCGGAGCGGCCCAGGGTCGTGAGGTAGTTGCCGACGATCACCGCGTTGACGCCGCCGAGCAGGCCGTCGCGGGTGCCGAGGTCGCCGAGGGTGATTTCGCGGCCGCCGGCGTACCGCAGCAGGGTGCGCGGCAGGGCGAGCCTGAACGCGGCGATGGCCCGCAACGCGTCCTTCGGGTCCAGGACGGGCTGGTCGCCGAGGGGGGTGCCCGGGCGGGGGTTGAGGAAGTTGAGCGGGACCTCGTGCGGGTCGAGCTCCTGCAGCTGGATCGCGAACTCGGCCCGCTGCTCCACCGTCTCGCCCAGGCCCAGGATGCCGCCGCAGCAGACCTCCATGCCGGCGTCGCGGACCATGCGCAGGGTGTCCCACCGCTCGTCCCAGGTGTGGGTGGTGACGACCTGTGGGAAATGCGACTTCGCGGTCTCGAGGTTGTGGTTGTACCGGTGGATGCCCAACTCCGCGAGCTGGTCCACCTGCTCCTGGGTCAGCATGCCCAGCGACGCGGCGATGTTGATGTCGACGGCGGCGCGGATCGCGGCGACGCCGTCGGCGAGCTGCGTCATGAGCCGCTGGTCGGGGCCGCGGACGGCGGCGACGATGCAGAACTCGGTGGCTCCGGTCGCGGCGGTCTGCTTCGCGGCCTCGACCAGCGACGGGATGTCGAGCCAGACGGCGCGGACCGGGGACGTGAACAGGCCGGACTGCGAGCAGAAGTGGCAGTCCTCGGGGCAGCCGCCGGTCTTGAGCGAGACGATGCCCTCGACCTCGACCTCCGGGCCGCACCACGTCATCCGTACCTCGTGCGCGATCGCGAGATAGTCGGGCAGCTCCTCGTCGGAGCAGCGCAGCACGGCGAGCACGCCCTCGAGGTCGAGCCCGACTCCGGTGTCCACGACAGCCTTGGCAGCATCAAGCATGCTCGTACCTTACAAAACGTTAGGGTCGGGCGGTCCGCCCGAAGGTGGTCGGCTATGTTGTGCACATCGCACAAACGGCATCGTAGAGGTTCTACAACGAGAACGGGAGGGTGCGGGAGTGCGCGACGGATCCTGGCTGTCCACGCTGGACGCTGAGGCCGCCGGTCGGCAGGCTGCCGGGCTGCGCCGGGAGCTGCGCCCGCGCGGCGCCGACGACGACGTGATCGACCTCGCCGGCAACGACTACCTCGGCCTGTCCCGGCACCCCGACGTGCTCGCCGCCGCGGCCCGGGCCCTCGCCGACTACGGGCTCGGGGCGACCGGCTCGCGGCTCGTCCGCGGCTCCACCGGCGCGCACCAGGCCCTCGAAGCGGGCCTCGCCGGGCTGCTCGGCACGCAGACCGCGCTCGTGTACTCGTCCGGGTACCTCGCCAACCTCGGCGCCATCCGCGCGCTGGTGCGGCCCGGCACGCTCGTGGTGTCGGACGCGCACAACCACGCCTCGATCGTCGACGGCTGCCGGCTCGCCTGCGCCGGAAGCGCCTCGAAGGGTGCCGCGACCGTCGTCGCGCCGCACGCCGACCCAGACGCCGTCCGGGCGCTGCTCGCCGCCTCGCCCGACCGGCCCGCCGTGGTGGTGACCGAGAGCGTGTTCTCCGTCGACGGCGACCTCGCGCCGCTCGCTGCGCTGTACACCACCTGCCAGACGCACCCCGGCGGCGCGCTGCTGCTCGTCGACGACGCGCACGCCCTCGGCGTCATCGGTCCCCGCGGTGCGGGTGGGGTCGCCGCCGCCGGCCTCTCCGGGCTGCCCGGCGTGATCGTCACCGCGACCCTGTCGAAGTCGCTCGGCGCCGCCGGCGGGGTGATCGCCGGCCCGCACCAGCTCGGCCGGCAGCTCGTCGACACCGGCCGCACGTTTATCTACGACACCGCCCTCCCGCCCGCCGTCGCCGCCGGCGCCCTCGCGGCCCTCGACCTCCTCGTCGCCGGCGACGACCTGCGGGCCGAGCTCGCCGCCCGGGCCGCGACCGCGGTCAGCCGCCTGCGCGGCGAGGGCCTGGAGGTCTCCGACCCGTCCGGCGGGGTGATCTCCGTCGGTGCGCCGAGCGCCGACGAGGCGTTCGCGTGGGCGTCCGCCTGTCGTGAGCGGGGGGTCGCGGTAGGCTGCTTCCGCCCACCGTCCACACCGGACGGTCGGTCGCGCCTTCGGCTCACCGTCAACGTCGGCGTGCCACCGGCGGCGTTCGAGCACGCGCTCGACATCGTCGTCAAGGAGCGCCCCTGACGGGCGGCGCGCGGCAGACCCCGCACGCTCCCGGAAGGCGCCGCGGCCACTGCTGAAGGGCGGCCCGTTACCTGAGCCGCCGGCGACTGAGAGGTGGTGCCGTCAGCGGCGCTGCTGGACGGCGTGCCGACCGCCGGGTCCACCGCTCTGCCGTGCTGGCCGGCCCGAGCGGCTTGCGAGGCGGCCGGTGCGTTCCCTTTGCCACGCTGACCTGAAGCGCCCTGTGTGGGCGTGCCGACCAGCCGAGCCGCCCCTGAAGGGTGTGCCGGCCGAACCGCGCCACCCCCGGCGCCCATGAAGGACGTGCCTTGAGCGATCCGCGCACCGCCGACCACGACGTCTCGCCCGCTGAGGCCCTCCTGTCGGAGGCGCTGCGCTCCGAGGCGGTGCTGTCGGAGGACATGACCCCGGCGGAGACCGAGCCCATCACCGGGGCCGTCGTCATCACCGGCACCGACACCGGCGTCGGCAAGACCATCGTCACCGCCGCCATCGCCGCCGCCGCGACCGCTGCGGGGCGGCGGGTCGCGGTCGTCAAGCCCGCGCAGACCGGCACCGCCGACGGCGACGAGCCCGACGCCGCGACCGTCTCGCGGCTCGCGGAGCCTGTCACGGTGCGGACGCTCGCCAGCTTCCCCGACCCACTCGCCCCGCTGGCCGCGGCCCGGGTCGCCGGCGACGACCCGCTGACGGCGGTGATGGCGCAGCTCGCCCTTCGTACGATCGTGGAAGAGCACGACGTCACCCTCATCGAAGGCGCCGGCGGGCTTCTCGTGCCGATGGGGGAGGGCGGCTGGACGATGCTCGACCTCGCCGCCGCGCTCGGCGCCACCGCCGTGGTCGTCGCCCGTCCCGGCCTCGGCACCCTCAACCACACGGCGCTCACCCTGCGGACCCTCGCCCATCGGGACGTACCGGCGGTCGTGGTCCTCGGCACGTGGCCGGCGGAGCCGGAGCTCGTCCACCGGACCAACCTGCACGACCTCGACGGCGACCTTGTCGGCGCCGTCCCGGACGGTGCGGGGTCGCTCGCCCCGGCACTGTTCCGCCGGGAGGCCGCGCACTGGCTCGCGCCGCTGCTGTACGGCCGGTTCGACCCGGTCGCGTTCCGCTCCCACAGCCGCTGACCCGACCCGCCGCTGTCCCACCCGCCCGCTTCGGTGGCCCGGCGGCCGTTGCGGAGCATCGGCGTTTCGGGGGACCGCGGCGATCGATGTTAAGGGGTACGGTCACGCCATGACCGAGATCGACCCCGGTGCCGGTGCCGCCGCCGAGTCCGGACCTGACTCCGGACCTGACTCCGGACCTGACCGGGAGCGCCGCGCCCGCGCCAGGAAGCGGCTCGACGACGCGGGCGCCAAGGTCACCGCCGAGGCCCGTACCGAGTCCCGTGAGCAGGTCCGCGACCTCATGGGCTGGTCATGAGCGGCCCCGTCGGGCTGGTGCTCGACCCTGCGGCGGTGCTCGCGTACACGCAGGGCGACCTGGGCGTCGCCGACCTGGTCAGCCTCGTCCTCGCCGACGGCGGCACGGTCGTGGTGCCTGCGGTGTCGCTGGCCGAGACGCGCAGTGAGCTCGCGTACGCCGAGGAGCTCGCCCGCCTCGACACCCTCCTCAGCACGGCCACGGTCGCCCCGCTCGACGGTGGCGACGCGGTCGGCCTCGGACGGCTCGCGTCCCGGCTCAACGGCAGCCTCGGCCTGGCCCACGCCGTCGCCGAGGCCCACCGCCACGAGGCCCGTCTGCTCACCTCCCACGGCCCCACGGTCCGCCGTACCATCGGCGAGCTCGACGGCATCGTCGACCTCTGACCTGCGGTTCCGAACGGTTCGTGACGGGAAGCGACAGTCTGGATTCGCTCCGCATCCATGATTTGGTGGGCAGTGTTACGGTCGACGAAGAAGGCCCGCCGGTCACCGGACCCGAGCCTGTGCCTGACAGCAGGCGCCGCCAGCGAGCAGTCCAGCCACGGACTCAGGTGACCCCCCGATCGATGTGACGCCCGCCCGCGCGACGCACGTTGTGCGCGAGCGCGACGCCCGCACGCGCTGTGCGCGACGGTCGCCTGCGTGACGCTCGCGCGTTGCGCACAGCGGGGAGTCGCGCACTGCGGGGAGGCCGGCGAGGAAGGTCTTGGAGCGGACGGTCGCTTGGCCGGGCACGGACGGGTGCGGCAGCTGCCGTCCATCGCCCCGGTGAACTGCTGCCACAGCGACGTGAGTCGCGCGCTGCGGGAGCCGCGCTGCGGGAGCCGCGCTGCGGGAGCCGCGCTGCGGGAGCCGCGCTGCGGGAGCCCGGGCCGAGCAGGTACGCGAGAGGGCGGCAAGCCGCCGCGCTACGGGGAGTCGCGCGCTACGGGGATAGGTGGCTTGCTGTTGCGAGGACGCTGGCGGGCAGGGTGAGGCGGAACGAGGTCTCGTCCAGGCGGACCTCGCCGCCGCAGAGGCTGGCGACGGCGCTCGCCACGCGCAGGTCGGCGGGCTTCTGCGGGTCGCTGGGGCGGGGGTGCGGCGCGGTCAGCTCGCCGTGGGCGACGATCTTCGCGTCGATGGCCGGCACAGGGTCCGCGCGCAGGGCGATCTCGATGTGGGCGCGGCTCGGTGCGGTTGTCGCGAGCCACAGGACGAGCTGGCCGACGAGGTGCCGGCAGACGAGGTCGTCGACCGCGACCGGGACCGTGGCGGGCGCGTCCGCGTGGATGCTCACCGCTGCCGCGACCGCCACGCGGCGGGCCAGGTCGACGGCGTCGCGCAGCACCGCGACCAGGTCGGTGGCGCCGGCGCGGTGGGTGCCTGTGGGGTCTTCGTCGACGGCGGCCAGGGGGAGGATGACGCCGTCGACGTAGCGCTGGAGGCGGACCGCGTTGCGGTCGATGGCGTCGAGGCAGGCGACGCCCTCGCGCAGGGCTTCCGCGGCGGGGGCGCCGGCGAGGTCGTCGCGCAGCAGCCGGGTGTACGCGAGGATCGACGTCAACGGGGTGTGCAGCTCGTGTCGCAGTCGCGCCGCGGGATCGTCGCCGGTGGAGAACACGCGCGTTCCTTTCGTCGTGCTCGGATGCCCGCGGGGCCCGAGACATCGACGCTAACCGGCGTCCGAGCTGCCGGCTCTCCGACAGGCGAGCAGGTCACCCGAACGGGACAGCCGTGCGAGCGGCGGCCCGCGAGGCGGCGTCCACCGAAACGCCGCGCTGGCGGACCGGCCGCGAGGCGCCGCGACGGTGGACCGGCTGGCAGCGCCGAAGATCCGTGCCGGGCAGGCGGGCCCGTGGGGAGCAGGGGTGCGGGTGGTCAGCCGATCGGGAGCAGGTGGGAGGTCCTGCGGGCCGGGGGCTGCTGGGTCGCGCCGGGCAGCAGGTCGGGGCGCAGCGCGGCGCGCAGCGACGCCTGGACCGTCGACGGGTCGGTGCCGGCGTCGACGATCGTGAACCGGGGAGCTTCCGGCAGCGCCCGGTACGCCTCGTCGCAGGCCGTCAGGTAGTCCAGCTCCTCGTGGTCCTTGCCCCGCGCCTCGACCCGGGCCTGGGCCACAGGCGGCGGCACCGCCAGGTAGAAGACCAGGTCGGGCTGCGGCAGGAGGCGGAAGAGCAGCCGCGCGGGCCAGAGCCTGCCCTTGCGGACGGTGATGCTGGTGTACTGGCAGTAGGTGTACCGGTCCATGACGGCCACCGTGCCGGTCAGCCGGGACACCAGGAGCGCCCTCGTGATGACCAGGCCGCGCAGCAGCGTCTCCACCAGCAGGAAGAGCCGCACGCCGAGCAGGTCTTCGGCGTCGCGGCGGCCGAGGCGCTGGGCGAGCCGGCCGAAGAAGACCCGTCCGGCGGCGTTGCGGTGGTAGCGGGCGGGGGTGCCGCTCGCGTCGAGCCAGTCGGCGAGCCACCGGGCCTGGGTGGATTTGCCGGCGCCGTCGATACCAATCAGTGCCACTGTACGGATCACCTTCCCTACGGTAAGCCGTCGCGAGTGAAGCGCCAGTGAACCGCGCGAAGACGACCGAGCGAAGACGACCGCGCGAAGCCGACCGATCAGAGAAGGCGGAGCAAGGATCAGGGCAGGACGACGACGCTGGTGCCGGCGGGGACCGCGTCGAGCAGGGCCTGCTGCGCGGCCGGCGGCATCCGGACGCAGCCGTTGGAGCGACGGAAGCCGAACTCGTTGCGGTACCAGGCGTGGATGCCGGTGTGCGCGTCCGCCAGGCCCTCCGCGACGGCGCCCTTGTCGTCCGGGACGGCGCCGAGGGCGAGGACGTCGAGCCCCGCGTACACCTTGCTCGGCAGCGACGAGCGCCCCAGGACGAACGTGCGCCCCAGCGGCGTCGGGGTCTCGGGCGCGCCGATGGTGACGGTCCACGTCTGCTGGACGGCGCCGTCGCGGACCCAGGTGAGCGTGAACGCGCCGCGCCGCACGATGAGCTGGTCGTGCAGCGGCACCCTGTTCCAGCCGCCCTCGGGGAGCCAGCCGATGCTGCGGTTGAGCGACGGCAGCAGCACCGCGACCCAGCCGGACCGCCGGGCGACGATCGGCATGACCAGCGGCACGCCGCTGATGTCGGGGGTCAGGTAGGCGCGGGCGGTGCCGCCGGGCGCGTCGTAGGCGGCGAGCTTCGCCGTCGGGTGCGCCGCCTCGGTCAGCGGGACCGTCGAGGACTGGTCGGGGTCGGCGGGGAACCCGGTCGCGGCCTTCGTGTAGGTGATCGTGGGGATGCCGGCGGGGGCCGGTGCGGCGGAGGCGGGCGCGGCCGCCTGTACGGACGGCGATGCGGAGGCTGGTGCCTGCGACGACGCCGAAGGGGCGGCGGACTGAGCCGGTTTCGACGGCGAGGAGCCGCAGCCGGTGAGGCAGATCGTGAGCGCGGTCAGGGCGGCGGCGCGGCGCACGAGCATCCGTCCAAGATAGCGGAGCCGTCACGGGAGGTCTGTCGGCCGGTCAGAGGAGCACCGGTCGAGCAGGTCGAGGGCGACGGGCAGGTCGTCGGCGCCGATCATGCCGAACCCCACGACGAGCCCGTCCACCGGTGCGGGCTCGAGGAAGAAGCCGGCGAGCCGCTCGACCGCCACGTCCGCGGACCGCAGCCGCGCGACGACCCGCGGCACGTCGACGTGCGGGGCGGCGAGGAGCGTCACGTGCAGGCCCGCCGACGACGGCACGAGCGTGAACCGGTCGGCGAGCACCCCGCGCGCCGCGGCGGTCACGAGGTCGTGGCGGGTGGCGTACACCCGCGTCACCGACCGCACGTGCCGCCGCAGCTGCCCGTCGTCGATGAACGAGGCGAGCGCGGCCTGCGCGGCGGGCTCGGCGTGCCAGTCGGTGAGGCGCTTCGCCGCGACGAGCGCGGGCCGCAGCGACGCGGGTGCGACCAGGAACCCGAGGCGCAGCGCGGGCAGGAGCGTCTTGGCGAACGAGCCGACGTAGACGACCCTGCCCGCCCGGTCGATGCTCTGCAGCGGCTCCAGGGGGCGGTCGGAGTAACGGAACTCGCTGTCGTAGTCGTCCTCGACGATCGCCGCGCCGTGCCGTTCGGCCCAGCCGAGCAGCGCCGACCGTCGCGGCATCGTCATCGGGACGCCGAGCGGGTACTGGTGGGAGGGTGTGACGTACACCAGCCGCGCCGACCTCGGGAGCGCGTCGACGACCAGGCCCGACCCGTCGACGGGGACGGGCACGACGCGGGCGCCGAGCGACTCGAAGGCCTCGCGCGCGGGTGGGTAGCCGGGCTCCTCGACCGCGACGACCGTGCCCGGCTCGATCAGGACCCGCCCGACGAGGTCGAGGCCCTGCTGGGCGCCGTTGGTGACGAGCACGTCCTCCGGCGACGCGCGCACCGACCGGGACAGCCCCACCGACCGCGCGATCGCGGCCCGCAGCGCGGGCAGGCCGGCCGGTTCGCCGTAGTCGGGGGACGCGCTGAGCGACCGGGTCAGCAGGCGCCGCCACGTGGCGAGGGGGAACAGGGCGCCGTCCGGGTGGCCGGCCCGCAGGTCGTACCGCGCCGGAGCGACGGAAGGCCGCTCGTGGAAGGTGAAGCGCGGCGACGGGCGGAGCGCGCCGACCGGGGCGCGGCGCGACCCGGACGCCGGTGGCGGCATCGCCACGAACGTGCCCGCGCCCGCCCGCCCCTCCAGGAACCCGTCGCCGACGAGGCGGTCGTAGGCGACGGCGACCGTGTTGCGCGACACCGCGAGGTCCCGCGCCAGCTCCCGGCTCGGCGGGACCCGCTCGCCGGCCCGCAGCCGCCCGTCGAGGATCGCGTCGCGGACCTGCCGATAGATGCGGGTCGCCTGGTCACCCCGGCCGCCGAGCGTGATGTGCAGATCCAACTTGGCCCACTCCAAGTAGGAGGATATTGGTACTTCTACCGGGCCAAACCCGGGCCTAGCGTCGATCGTATGCTCACCGTCAAGCAAGGCGCGGCCCTGTCCGTCGGCGCCGTCCTCGGCACCGGCGTGATCGCCCTGCCCGCCCTCGGCGCCCAGGTCGCCGGCCCCGCCTCGCTCGTCGCGTGGCTCGCCCTCGTCGTGCTGTCCGCGCCCCTGGCCGCCACGTTCGCCGCGCTCGGCGCCAGGTACCCGGACGCGGGTGGCGTCTCCACGTACGTCGGCGCGGCGTTCGGCCCGCGCGCCGCCGCCGTCGTCGGGTGGATCTTCTACGCCGCCGTCCCCGTCGGGTTCCTGCCCGCCGCGGGCTTCGGCGCCGCCTACGTCACCGCGGTCGTCGGCGGCGGCCACCGGACGACGCTGCTCACGGCCGGAGCCCTCATCGTCGTCGTCGCCGGGCTGAACTTCGGCGGCGTGAAGGTGTCCGGCAAGGCGCAGCTGTGGCTCGCCGGCGTCCTCGCCGCGCTGCTGCTGCTCGCCGTCGGCACCGCGCTGCCGCACGCCGACCTGGCCAACCTGCGGCCCTTCGCCCCGCACGGCTGGCTCGCGATCGGGCCCGCGATGGCCGTGCTCGTCTGGGGGTTCGCCGGCTGGGAGGCGCTCACGTCGCTCGCCGCCGACTACCGCCACCCGCGCCGCGACGTGACCCGCGCCACCTGGATCGCCGTCGCCGTCGTCGGCGTGCTCTACCTGCTCGTCGCCGCCACCAGCCAGCTGGTCCTCGGCCCGCGCGCCGGCACCGTGGCCGCGCCCCTCGCCGAGCTGCTCACCATCGGCCTCGGCCGCGACGTGAAGATCCTCACCGCGGTCGTCGCGCTGCTGCTCACCGCCGGCGCCGTCAACGCCTACTTCGCGGGCGCCGCCAAGCTCGGCGCCGCCCTCGGCCGCGACGGGGCGATGCCCGCGTGGCTCGCCAAGGGCGCGGGCGCGGGGGAGGTGCCCCGCCGGTCACTGGCCGTGGTCGCCGGGCTCGCGGGCGCGTGCCTCGCCGTCGCGGGGCCGCTGGGCGTCGGGGCGAAGCCGCTGCTGCTGGCCACGACCGCGTCGTTCGTCGTCGTGTACGTCCTGGGGACGGCGGCCGCGGTGAAGCTGCTGCCGGTCGGGAGCTGGTCCCGACGCGTCGCGGTCGTGGCGCTGCTGTGTGTGGTCGGGCTGCTCGCCCTCACCACATGGTATGTGCTGTGGCCGGTCGCGGTGGCGATGGTCGCTCTCGGTTATTTCGCCGCCACTGTACGGCGTCAGCGCAGGTCGGGCTCGATGATGTGCATGGCGGCCTCCTCGGCCGACGCCGCGCCGCCGTCGATGCCCACGTCGGAGCCGATCTCGTCCTTCTCCTCGTCCTCGCCCCAGCCCTCGTCGGGGGCGACGAGCCGCCCGGCCCGCCGGTCGCCGACCTCGCCCGCGTCGAAGAACTCGCCGGACTCGGTCGTCGTGCCGTAGTCGTCGAGGTCGGGCCGGGCCAGCGGGTCCGGCTCCTCCTGCCGTAGGCGGCGGTCCCAGGACTCGCCCCGTTGCGCCTCGGCCTGGGTGACCCCGAACGCGTTCAACCCGAGCGGCTTCTCCGGCGGCGAATACCCCTCGTCGAGGGCGTCGTCCAGGCCGCGGTCCGACAGGGTGTCCTGGGCCGACAGCTGGCCTTCCTCGTCCGGTGCCGGGTCCCAGCTCGCGGTTTCAGAGCTCATGATCACGTCTCCTCGGTCGCAGGTGGCGTGGCGCTGCCGTGTTGCATACCCGGCAGCGCCACATTCGACCCTAAATCACCGGATCGTGCCCTGCCTGCTGACCGGACTGATGAGTGGCTCGGTGGCTCCGGATCAGCTCCGCGTACCGGTGGCCGCTCGCCTTGATCGTGCGCTGCTGCGTGTCGTAGTCGACCCGGACGAGCCCGAAGCGCTTGTCGTAGCCGTACGCCCACTCGAAGTTGTCCAGCAGCGACCAGGCGAAGTAGCCGTCGACCGGCGCGCCCCGGACGACCGCGTTGCGGACCGCGTCCAGGTGCTGCTCCAGGTAGTCGACGCGCTCCTTGTCCTGGATGTCGCCGTTCGGCTCGACCGTGTCCGCCCACGCGGAGCCGTTCTCCGTCACGAGGATGCTGCGCGGCCGGTACGTCTCGGCGACCCGCACCAGGATGTCCTCCAGGCCCTTCGCGTAGACCTCCCACGGCATCGCCGTCTCGATCGAGCCCGGCACCGGGATCTGCCGGACGAACGGCGCGTGGGAGCCCGGGTCGTCGACGATGACCTGGCGGAAGTAGTAGTTGATGCCGAGGAACTCCGTCGGCGCCGCGATCAGCTCCAGGTCGCCGTCGCGGACCGGCACCTCCACCCGGTACGTGTCGAGCATGTCCGCGGGGTAGCCGAGGCCGTGCAGCGGGTCCAGCCACCAGCGGTTGATGTGCCCGTCGGCGCGCCGCGCCGCCGCCACGTCCTCCGGCCGGTCGCTGCCGGGCTCCGTCGGGCTCAGGTTCAGCACGATCCCGACCGCCGGCGGCAGCTGCGCCGACGCGCGGATCGCCTGGTTGACCAGGCCGTGGCCGAGCAGCACGTGGTGCGACGCGCGGACCGCCCGGGTCAGGTCCCGCTCGCCCGGCGCCATCCGGCCCTCGAGATGCCCGATCCAGCAGACGCACAGCGGCTCGTTGACCGTGTTCCAGTCCGCGACCCGGTCGCCGAGCCGGCCCGCGACGACCGCCGCGTAGTCCGCGAACGCCTCCGCCGTCGCCCGCTCCGGCCAGCCGCCCCGGTCCTGCAGCGCCTGCGGCAGGTCCCAGTGGTACAGGGTCGCGAACGGCCGGATGCCCGCCTCGAGCAGCCCGTCGACGAGCCGGTCGTAGAAGTCCAGGCCGGCCTCGTTCACCGCGCCCGTCCCGGCCGGGATGACCCGCGGCCACGCCACCGAGAAGCGGTACGCCGCCAGGTCCAGCCTGCGCATCAGCGCGATGTCCTCCGGCCAGCGGTGGTAGTGGTCGCAGGCCACGTCGCCGGTGTCGCCGTTGTCGACGTTGCCCGGCGCATGGCTGAAGGTGTCCCAGATGGACGGTCCACGGCCGTCTTCGGTGACGGCGCCCTCGATCTGGTACGCCGCGGTCGCGGACCCCCAGATGAAGTTCGGTGGGAGGTTGGACAGATCCAGCACGGGACGGTTCTCCTCTTGGTGGTTGAGGACGGGGGCTGCTTGCGCGTTGCTCGGCCGCGCCGGCGGCTCGCGTGACCGTGCCGCCGGCGCGGTGCCCTACTTGACCGCGCCGGCGGTGAGGCCGGCCACGAAGTACCGTTGCAGCGCCAGGAACCCGGCGACGACCGGGACGCTGACGACCAGGGACGCGGCCATCACCTGGTTCCAGTAGACCTGGAACTGGGTGGAGTAGGCCTGCAGGCCGACGGCGAGGGTCCGGCTGTCCTGGTCCGTCATGATCGAGGCGAACAGCACCTCGCCCCACGCCGTCATGAACGCGTAGACGGTCACCGCGACGATCCCCGGCACCGCGGTCGGCAGGATGACGGTGAACAGGGTGCGCATCGACCCGGCGCCGTCGACCTGCGCCGCCTCGTCGAGGCCGCGGGGGATCGAGTCGAAGTAGCCGGCCAGCATCCAGATCGAGAACGGCAGCGAGAACGTCAGGTACGTGATGACCAGGCCCAGGCGGGTCTGGTACAGGTCGACGCCGCCGGCCGTGCCGAGGTTCACGTAGATGAGGAACAGCGGCAGCAGGAACAGGATGCCGGGGAACATCTGCGTCGACAGGACCGCGACGGAGAACACGCTCCGGCCGCGGAAGCGGTACCGGCTGATCGCGAACGCCGCGAAGACCGCGATCACCACCGAGAACACCGCCGCGACCGACGCCACGATCACGCTGTTGAGCAGGTAGTTGCCGAGCGGGACGGTGCTCCACATGTCGACGAACGCCTGGAACGTCAGCGTCGAGGGGAACCAGGTGAAGTAGTCCTGCACGTCCTGCAGCGGCTTCAACGCCGAGCTCACCATCACGTACAGCGGCGTCAGCACGAACGCGGCCAGGAAGGTCAGCACGATCCAGCGGGCGATCCGCTCGCCCCGGCCCTCACGCATGGATCCTCCTGCGGTTCGTGATCAACAGGTAGACGGCCGTGACCAGCAGCAGGAACAGCAGCAGCGCCACCGACATCGCCGAGCCCGTGCCGAAGTCCCAGGTGCTGAACGAGCTGTTGTAGATGTGGATCGAGATGAGATCCGCCTCCGGCGGCGCGGAGCCGCCGAACAGCACGTACGGGGTGTTGAAGTCGTTGAACGTCCACAGGAACAGCACCAGCAGCAGCACCTGGTTGATCGGCCGCAGCGACGGCAGCGTCACCGACGTGATCCGCCGCCAGAACCCGGCGCCGTCGATCGCGGCCGCCTCGTACATCTCCGTCGGCACGTTCTGCAGGCCGGCGGTGATGCACAGCAGCGCGAACGGCCACGTCCGCCACACCGACACCACCAGCAGCGCCCAGAAGCTGTTCTCCCCGATGAGCCAGAACGGCCGCTCCCCGTCGACGAGCCCGAGCTGGTCGACGAGCACGTGGTTGACCAGGCCCGTGTCCCGCTGGAACAGGAACCCCCAGGTGATGACGGCGGCGTAGACCGGCAGCGCGTACGGGGTGAGGAACAGCGTGCGCAGCAGCGCCCGGCCACGGAACGGCCGCTGCAGGAACACCGCCGCCGACAGGCCGAACAGCCACGAGATCGCCACCGACAGTGTCGTGTACAGCACGGTGATGCCGAACGAGTGCAGCAGCGCCTTGCCGGTCTCGCTGTTGACGTCGAGGGTCGCGCTGTAGTTGCCGAACCCGACGAACGGCGCCGTCGACCAGTCCTGGATGTGGAACTGGGTCAGCTCCAGCAGGCTCATCCACACGCCGACGAGCATCGGCACGACGTGGATCGCGATCTCCAGGAACGCGGCCGGCAGGACCAGCATGTACGGCAGGTACTTGGACCGCAGCCGCCGCCTCCGGCGCTGCGCGGGCGTGCTCGCCCGCCGCGGCGCGGCGTTGGGGGCGGAGCCGCGGTGCTGCCGCACGTCCGGCGCGGCGTGCATGGGCCGGCGGACGGGGACGGTCGCCGACCCGCGGGCCGACTGCATCGGTGTGACCCGCCGCTGCGGGTGCCCGGCGGTCATGCCTTCATCCGTTGCTCGACGGCCTTCAGCTTCGCCCGGATGGCGGCCTCGGTGATCGGTTTGTTGTTCGCCGCGTTGGCGAACTGCTCCTTCATCACCGCGCCGACGAGGGTCTCGAACTGGCTCTCCGTCGTCACCTGCGGCAGCGGCGACGCCGTCGAGGCGAGCACCTCGGCGAGGATCTTCTGCTCCGGCGCCTGGAACGCCGGGTTCGTGAGCGCGCCCTTGACCGACGGCAGCGACCCGTACACCTTGTTGAGGGCGACCTGCTCGTCGTCGCTGGTCATGAACTTCACGAACTCCATCGCGCCCTCCAGGTTCCTGCTGTGCCGGAACACCGCGATGTTGATCCCGGCGACCATGCTGTTGACCTTCCGGCCGCCGGCGGGCGGGTTCGCCGGGAACGGCACGTGCGCGATGCCGTACTCCTCGGGGCGCATGCCCTGCGCCTGGAACGCGGAGCCGGCCGCCTGCCACAGCAGCATCGCCGCCTTGCGGTTGGCGAAGTCGGACAGCGACTCGTTCTTCGCGTACTCGGCGTTGCTCGGGTTGACGATCTTGTCGACGGCCATGAGGTCGATGTACCGCTTGATCGCCTTGACGTTCTGGTCCGTGTCGAACGTCGGCTTGCCGCTCAGGTCGAACCACTCGCCGCCGTACTGCTGGCTGAACGTGAACGCATGGTGCGCGTTCTCCGACAGGTTCGCGCCCTCGATCGCCAGGCCCCACTGTTTGCCGTTGGTGAGGCGCTTGCCGACCTCGACGAGCTCCTCCCACGTCGCCGGGGGCTTGCTGATGCCCGCGTCGGCGAACATCTGCTTGTTGTAATAGAGCGCGTACGACAGCGAGTACAGCGGGACCGCCGCCGGTGCCTTGCCCGGCGCGCCCGCCGAGGCGAGGGCCGCCGGCACGAACCGGTCCCGGCCGCCGATCCGGTCGAACGCCGCCGCGTCGAACGAGATCAGCGCGTTCGTCGCCTGCAGCGACGCCGACCACGTGTTGCCGATGTTGACCACGTCCGGGCCGCGCCCCGACGTCGCCGCCGCCAGCAGCCGGTTGAGCAGGTCCGACCACGGCACGACCTCGACCTTGACGTGGATGCCGGTCTGCTGTTCGAAGCGCTCCAGGACGGGGGCCAGGGTCTGCTTGTCGAACTCGAGGCTGCTGCCCTGGTTGCTCGCCCAGTAGGTCAGGGTCTTGGCGTCCGCCACGGGGTTGCCGCACGCGGCGAGCGAACCGGTCAGGAGGGCGGCCGCCGTCAGTAACGCGAGCCTTCGTCTCGGCACGTGTCTGCCCTTTCGATGGGTGCCGACCGGCGTGCCGAAGCGACCGCAGGGGTTGGGGCTGCGGCGTGACGGTCGCACGCTCGACAGGGGGGTGAAGGTGGTGCTGGTCCCAGCCGAACGGGGTGTTGCCGCGACCAGTTGGTTTCTGTCGGGACTTAAATAATGTCGTCATTAAAGTGGTGCGTCACCTGGACGTCAAGGTCGGGAGGCGGTTCCGGCGGTCCGTTGAATCGGACAAAACAGGATTGTTTACGTCGCGATCGAAGTATGTCTTGACGCCGGTGCAACCTCGGCGTAACACTCGTGGTTCTGAGAGAGCGCTCTCTCATGTGTGGCTCCCGACATGAAAATGTCGACGACCGTCGACGCACCGCCTTGCCTCGACAGGTCACCGCCCACGGTTCCGTCCGCCCAGCTCACGGCCCCGCCACGTCCCCCGACTGACAGGCAGGATCATGAAATTTCCGCGTTTGTCGCGTTATCCCGCGGCGCATGCGCCCGCTGATGCGCCACCGCGGCGCAACGGTCTGCGCCGCTGGCTCCTCGGTGGCGCCGCCACCCTGATGCTCTCCACCGCCGTCGCCGCGATCGCGCTGCCCAACGCGAGCGCCGCACCCACCCTGCTGTCGCAGGGCAAGCCCACCACCGCCTCCTCCAGCGAGAACGCCGGCACGCCGGCGACCGCCGCCACCGACGGCAACACCGGCACCCGCTGGGCCAGCGCCTTCGCCGACCCCCAGTGGATCCAGGTCGACCTCGGCGCGCCCGCCGCCCTGTCGCAGGTCGTGCTCAACTGGGAGGCCGCGTCCGGCAAGGCGTTCCAGATCCAGATCTCCAACGACGCCGCGACCTGGACGCAGGTCTACAGCACCACCACCGGCGCCGGCGGCACCCAGACGCTGAACGTCACCGGCACCGGACGCTACGTGCGGATGTACGGCACCCAGCGCAACACCGCCTACGGCTACTCGCTGTGGGAGTTCCAGGTGTACGGCGAGTCCTCGCCGACCGGCCAGACCTGCGGCCCGACGAACCGCGCGATCACGCGCCCGGTCACCGCCTCCTCGACCGAGAACGCCGGCACGCCCGCCAGCGCCGCCGTCGACGGCAACACCGGCACCCGCTGGGCCAGCGCAGCCTCCGTCCCGCAGTGGATCACCGTCGACCTCGGCGCGTCGTACCAGCTCTGCCGGGTGGTCCTGCGCTGGGAGGCCGCGTACGCCAACGCCTTCCAGATCCAGGTCTCCAGCGACAACGCCGTCTGGACCACGATCCACTCGACCACCACCGGCACCGGCGGGGTCCAGACGATCGACGTGACCGGCACCGGCCGCTATGTTCGGGTCAACGCCACCGCCAAGGCCACGCAGTGGGGCGTCTCGCTGTGGGAGTTCGAGGTGTACGTATTGGGCGGCGCCAGCCCGTCGAGCAGCGGTCCCACGAGCAGCGGGCCGATCGAGACGCCCGACCCGAAGAACCCCAACTTCGGCCCCAACGTCTCCGTCTTCGACCCGTCGCAGCAGGCCGCCGCGCAGGCCCGGCTCAACCAGATCTTCGCCGGTCAGGAGACCAACCAGTTCGGCACCGAGCGCTACGCGGTGCTGTTCAAGCCCGGCAACCACACCGTCGACGCCAACGTCGGCTTCTACACCCAGGTCGCCGGCCTCGGGTTCTCACCCGACGACGTCAACATCAACGGCCACGTCCGGGCCGAGGCCACCTGGTTCGGCGGCAACGCCACCCAGAACTTCTGGCGCGGCGCGGAGAACCTGTCCGTGACCCTGCCGAACACCGGCAACGGCGTGCAGGTCGAGCGCTGGGCCGTCTCGCAGGCCGTGCAGTACCGCCGCATGCACCTGCGCGGCGGCAACAACGAGATCCAGCTCTGGAACGGCGGCGACGGCTGGTCCTCCGGCGGACTCATGGCCGACACGAAGGTCGACGGGCGCGTCGTGTCCGGCTCGCAGCAGCAGTGGTACACCCGCAACAGCGAGCTCGGCAGCTGGGCCGGTTCCGTGTGGAACATGGTCTTCCAGGGCGTGCAGGGCGCCCCGCCGCCGCACTTCCCGAACCCGTCGCACACGGTGATCAACCAGACGCCGCTGCAGCGGGAGAAGCCGTTCCTCTACATCGACGGCACCGGCACCTACCGGGTGTTCGTCCCGGCGCTGCAGAGCAACACGACCGGCACCAGCTGGTTCGGCAAGACCCCGGCGGGCTCGTCGATCTCCCTCGACCAGTTCTTCATCGTCCGCCCCGGGCACACCGCCGCGCAGATCAACGCGGCGCTCGCCGCCGGCCGGCACCTGCTCGTCACGCCCGGCGTCTACCACCTCAACGCGCCGCTGCAGGTGAACAACCCGAACACGGTCGTCCTCGGCCTCGGCCTCGCCACGTTCGTGCCGGACAACGGCGTCACCGCGATCAAGGTCGCCGACGTCGACGGCGTCAAGCTCGCCGGCCTGCTCATCGACGCCGGCACCGTCAACTCGCCGACCCTCGTCGAGCTCGGCCCGGCCGGGTCCTCGGCCTCACACGCCGCGAACCCGACCTCGCTGCACGACGTGTACTTCCGCGTCGGCGGCGCCCACGTCGGCAAGGCCACCGTCAGCCTGCAGGTCAACAGCAACAACGTGATCGGCGACCACATGTGGATCTGGCGCGCCGACCACGGCAACGCCGGCACCTACGGCTGGAACATCAACACCGGCCAGAACGGCATGGTCGTCAACGGCGACAACGTCACGATGTACGGGTTGTTCGTCGAGCACTACCAGCAGTACCAGGTCATCTGGAACGGCAACGGCGGCCGCACGTACTTCTTCCAGAACGAGATGCCCTACGACCCGCCGAACCAGGCCGCCTGGATGAACGGCTCCACCCGGGGATGGGCCGCCTACAAGGTCGCCGACGCCGTCACCACGCACGAGGCGTACGGGCTGGGCAGCTACTGCTACTTCAACGCCAACCCGGCCGTCGTCGGCGAACGCTCCTTCGAGGTCCCGGTCAAGGCGGGCGTCGCGCTGCGCAACATGGTCAGCGTCTCGCTCGGCGGCGTCGGCACGATCAACCACGTCATCAACAACACGGGTGGTCCGGCCAACACGGCCAACCAGATCATCTACGTGACGAGCCTCTAGCGCTTTATCCCCTGCCGAGCCGGAGGACCTACCCGCCCAGGTCCTCCGGCTCGGCGCTTGTCCACCGACCGGTTGACAGCCGGCTTCAGTCCTCCGGTCGTCCCGCGGCAGGGTGTGTACGCGTTTCGATGTCCTCATGACACCGATCGAAGTGCACGGGCTGCGCAAGGCGTACGGGGGCATCCCGGCCGTCGACGGGATCTCCCTCGCCGTCGGGCCCGGGGAGATCTTCGCCCTGCTCGGGCCCAACGGCGCGGGCAAGAGCACCACCGTCGAGATCCTCGAAGGCCACCGTCGCCGCGATTCCGGTGATGTACGGGTGCTGGGCGAGGACCCGTTCTCCGCCGGCCGTCGGTGGCGGTCCCGGATCGGGATCGTGCTCCAGACCGCCACCGACGCCGCCGACCTCACGGTTCGCGAGACCGTCCGGCATTACTCGCGCTTCTACCCTGCTCCGCGCGACCCTTCGCTCGTGCTCGACCTCGTCGGGCTGTCGGACAAGGCCGGCGCCCGGGTGCGAACGCTGTCCGGCGGGCAGCGGCGCCGCGTCGACGTCGCGCTCGGCATCATCGGCAACCCGGCCCTGGTCTTCCTCGACGAGCCGACGACCGGCTTCGACCCCGAGGCGCGGCGGCAGTTCTGGGCGCTGATCCGTTCCCTCGCCGCCGACGGGACCACGGTCCTGCTCACCACCCACTACCTCGAAGAGGCCGCGGCGCTCGCCGACCGGCTGGCCATCATCGCGGGCGGGCGGATCGTGGCCGCCGGTACACCGTCCACTGTGGGCGGACTGGCCCGGGCGCAGGCCACCGTCACCTGGCGCGACGGCACCGGCCTGCACGAGGTGCGCACCGACTCGCCCAACAGCGTCGTCGCCGCGCTGCCGCCCGACGCCTTCGACCTCCAGATCCGCCGCCCCAGCCTGGAAGACGTCTACCTCGACCTCATCGGAGCCCGGTCATGACCATGCCGTCCACGCTCGCCATGGGCCGCTCCCGCGGCTTCGTCGAGGTCCTCCAGCTGATCCGGCAGAAGGACGCGGTCATCTTCACGTTCGCGTTCCCGGCGCTGCTCACGATCCTGCTCGGGCTCATCTTCGACACGCCCGTCTCGCCGGGGTCCCCGACCACGCACAGCCAGGTGTTCGCCGCCGGCATGATCGCCTACGGCATCCTGTCCACCGCGTTCATCTCCATGGGCGTCGGCATCGCCGTCGACCGCGAGGACGGCACCCTCAAACGCCTGCGCGGCACGCCCGTCACCGCCGGCGCCTACTTCGTCGGCAAGATCGTGCTGGTCTTCTTCGCCGCCCTCTTCGAGGTGCTGCTGCTCCTGCTGGTCGGTGTGCTGCTCTTCGACCTGCGGGTGTCCTTGAGTGTTGATCGTTGGTTGACGTTCGGCTGGCTCCTGGTTCTGTCGGTGGTCGCCTGTACTCTGCTGGGCATCGCCGCGTCGTCGCTGGCCCGCTCGGCCCGCAGCGCCCCGGCGGTGCTCAACCTGCCCGTCCTGGTCCTGCAGTTCACGTCCGGCATCTTCGTCCACATCGCCGCGCTGCCATCGGCGATGGTCAACGTCTCGGCGCTGTTCCCCGTCAAGTGGATGGGGCAGGGATTCCGCTCGGTGTTCCTGCCCGACGCCCTCGCCGCGCAGGAGGTGGCAGGTTCATGGGAGCCCGGCAAGACCGCCCTGGTCCTGGGGGCGTGGTGCCTGATCGGCCTGGTCCTGAGCCTGCTGACGTTCCGCTGGTCGCGCCGGTGACGTTCGGCCTGTGGGACGCGCTGCACGTGGCGGTCGTGGGGTCGGTCGTCGGCTTCATGCTGGCCGACCCTCCCGGCTCCGTGCTCGCGTGCGTGCTGGTGGTGGCGTGCCTCGGCTGGTATCTCGTGTTCCGCCTCGTGCAGTTCGCCACGCCGCTCTTCGTGGCGGTGCTGGCGCTGCTGCACCTCACCGCGGTCTGGCTCGACCACACGGCGGCGTTCGCGCTCTTCGCATGGGGCGCGATGCTCTTCGCCGCGCTCCCGCTGCGCCCTGCCATCGCGGTCGTCGCCGTCCTCGACCTGGTCCCGGTGCCGCTGGCCTACCTGCGCGACGGCACCTTGACCCGGGTCCACGGCCTGATCCCGCTCACCGTGCTGGGCCTCGCCTTCGCGATCGTCTCCGGCACGTACATCGACCGGCTCGCCGACCAGAACGAGGAACGGGCCGCGATGATCGCCGAGCTGTCCGCGAGCCGCGCCGAGGTCGCCCGCCTCTCCCACGAGGCCGGCGTGCTCACCGAGCGGGCCCGCCTCGCCGCCGAGATCCACGACACCCTCGCGCAGGGCTTCACGAGCATCATCACCCTCGCCCAGGCCGCCACCGACCCCGCGCAGACCGCGCGGCGCCTCGAGCAGGTGGTCGGCACCGCCCGCGACAACCTCGCCGAGGCGCGCGCCCTCGTCGCCGCCCTCAGCCCCGCCGACCTGCACACCGCGGGCCTCGTCGCCGCGGTCCGCCGCCAGCTCTCCCGCCTGGCGGCCGAGACCGGCATCCGCACCGCCTGCCACCTGCCGTCCCCCGCCGGCGCCCTCATCGACCTGCCGACCGCGCAGCAGGTGGTGCTGCTGCGCTCCCTGCAGGAGGCCCTGACCAACGTCCGCAAACACGCCGGCGCCACCACCGTCGACGTCTGGCTCACCACCACCGGCACCTCGGTCGTCCTCACCGTCACCGACGACGGGGCCGGCTTCACTGTTCCTTCTTCTGGTTCCCCCGTTGCATTCAGCGTTCCGGGTGCACCCGCCGCCGGTTACGGCCTGGCCGGCATGCGCGCCCGGGTCGAGGACGCCGGCGGCACCTGCACCATCGAAAGCCGCCCCGGCGCCGGCACCACCATCACGGTCGAGCTGTCATGACCCTCTGTGCTTTCCCGGCACGGCCATCGCCACGGGCTCCAGCTGAAATGATCAATGCCATGCCTCCCACCGTTTTTTCGGTTTCTACGGTCTCTACGGGCCCGTCATGATCCGCGTCCTACTGGTCGACGACCACCCCGTCGTCCGCGACGGCCTGCGCGGCATGCTCGAGTCCGAGCCCGACCTGACCGTCGTCGGCGAGGCCGGCTCCGGCGACGAGGCCGTCACCGCCGCCCACACCCACCGCCCCGATGTCATCCTGATGGACCTGCGCATGCCGGGCCTCGACGGCGCCGGCGCCACCGACCGCATCCTCGCCGCCCTGCCGCAGACCCGCGTCGTCGTCCTCACCACGTACGACACCGACGCCGACATCCTCCGCGCCGTCGAAGCCGGAGCCAGCGGCTACCTGCTCAAGGACGCCTCCCGCACCGACCTCACCACCGCCATCCGCGCCGCCGCCCGCGGCGAGACCGTCCTGGCCCCGTCCGTCGCCGGCCGCCTCGTCCAACAGGTCCGCAACCCGCCTCAGCCCCCGATCCTCTCCACCCGCGAGCTGCAGGTCCTCTCCCTCGTCGCCACCGGCGCCACCAACGCCGACATCGGCCGCACCCTCCACATCACCGAGGCCACCGTCAAGACCCACCTGCTCCGCACCTTCAACAAGCTCGACGTCAGCGACCGCACCGCCGCCGTCACCACCGCCATGTCCCTGGGCCTGCTTCCCCAAACCCGCCCCTGACCCCCGGACACCCAACCCGTTACCCCCCCGGACCCCTGGACAACCACACCACCCGCATCGTCAACCACGTCAACACCCGTGGCACCCACCGAACCAGGTCCCCTCGCGACTTCCTCCTGCATCGGCCGATCGCCCGCAGCCCTCGCACCCGTTACCCCCGCGCCGATTCGCCCGCGCTTCTCCACGACCATTGCCCCGCGGGGCTTGCTCCTGTCCATGTCGACCGTGCCAGCGCGTCGCGAGGACCCCGCTGATCGCCCACGGTTCCCCGCAGCCCCGCCAATCGCCCCTGCTTCTCCACGGCCATCGATCCCATGGACCTGTTCCTGTCGGTGTTGACCCACGCGGGCGCTTCGCAGGCCCGTCGGTTGCCTGCGACTCCCGCACCCCGCCGACCACATCGCTCTCCGGCCCGTCGCCCGCGCGGACAGACACAGACCCACCCGTGCCCGAACCCTGACTGGGCAGCCCCTGTCCGTGCGCCAACGCGAACGCTCAACGTCGGCATCACGCACGATCCAGCGTCACCGACCCGCCGCACCCGCCAACCGACCCGACCGCCACATACGCCGGACGGTTCGGCCGAGGCCTGCCAGGTCCTGCCCGCTGACCCGCCCACCGAGCCCAGCCCGCCAGCCCGCCGCCCACCGGGTTCCTGCCCGCCGGCCCGCCGTCGGTCTGTTCCTGCCTGCTGGCCCACCGCCCGTCGGGTTCTGCCTGCTGCCCGCCGTTCGGCCGGGTTCTGCCTGCTGCCCGCCGTTCGGCCGGGTTCTGTCCGCTGGCCTGCCATCCATCGGGCCCAGTCGCTGGCCCGCGGCCCGTCGGCTCTGTCCGCTGGCCTGCCATCTACCGGGCTCTGCCTGCGGCTCGCCGGGCTCTGCCTGCGGCTCGCCGGGCTCTGCCTGCGGCTCGCCGGGCTCTGCCTGCGGCTCGCCGGGCTCTGCCTGCGGCTCGCCGGGCTCTGCCTGCGGCTCGCCGGGCTCTGCCTGCGGCTCGCCGGGCTCTGCCTGCGGCTCGCCGGGCTCTGCCTGCGGCTCGCCGGGCTCTGCCTGCGGCTCGCCGGGCTCTGCCTGCGGCTCGCCGGGCTCTGCCTGCGGCTCGCCGGGCTCTGCCTGCGGCTCGCCGGGCTCTGCCTGCGGCTCGCCGGGCTCTGCCTGCGGCTCGCCGGGCTCTGCCTGCGGCTCGCCGGGCTCTGCCCGCTGGCCCCGGCGCCCGTCAGGTCCTGCCCGATGGCCTGCTTTCCATCGGGTCATGTCCCTCAGCCCGCCGCAGGGCCGATTCGTCGGGCATGGCCGCCGGGCCCGTCGTCATTGCGGGCGGGCCGACGGCCGGGGCGGTCAGCGGCCGAAGTCGTGGATGGCGGTGGTGTGCTGGGCGCGGACGGTCTTGATGTCCTTCGCGATGACCGCGGCGGCCAGCACGAGCAGGACCGCGGTGACCTGGGCGACGGCCCGCCAGTGTCCTAACGGGATCGCCGCCATGACGCCGGCTGCCGCGGCCACCCGGTACCAGGCTCCAGGCACCTCCAATGTGGACAGGAACCAGGCGTGGCCGAGCAGGAACGTGGCGACACCCACGCTCAGGACGATGGCGCTCGGCCAGTGCAGCGGCTCGAAGGCGTGCCCGACCGACAGCTTCACCCCGACCGCGGTGAACACGATGCCGGCGATCAGGAAGTAGTGCGCGTAGCCCCACGCCACAACGGCGACCCGGGCCTTGCGGACGGGCTCGGCGATGGCGTGCAGCGCGTGCTCGGCGCGGGTCTCGTCGCCGGAGAAGTAGTTCCAGTACAGGTAGTACGCGATGCAGAGGCCGAGCAACGCCACGAGCAGCGCCGCCGGGTCGATGTGCATGCCGGCGAAGGCCAGGCCGATGGAGATGACCGACTCGCCGATGGCGACGATGACGACCAGCCCGTGCCGTTCCGCGAAGTGGCCCGCGTCGATCGTCCAGATCCCCATGCTGCGCTGCAGGTACGGCGCGACGACGACCAGCACGAGCGCCGCGGTCCACAGCCCGTACTGCCAAGCGCCGCCGAGGAACCCGCCTGCGAGGACCATGAGGGCGGCGGTGCCGTTGATCGGGGCCAGCCCGGCGATCGCGGTGCCGATCGAGGCGTTGTCGTCGGCCTGCAGGAACAGTGCGGAGTGGACGACGGTGACGAGGGCATACCCCACGCCGAAGGCCCAGCCGTCGCCGTCGAACGCATACGGGATGGACAGGGCGATGACCATGAAGCCGGCCATCCCGGTGAGCAGGAGTGTGCGGCGCAGGGTGCTGCTGGGCGCGACCGCGTTGGTCAGCCAGGCGTAGCCGCCGTACATCCACCAGATGATGCCGAGCATCAGCAGCACCCGGAGCGCGTAGGTGTCCACGTGCTTGACGAACACGTTGGCCAGCTGCATCACGGTGAAGACGAAGACAAGGTCGAAGAACAACTCGATGGTGGAGACCCGCGGTCCCCGCACCTGCGATGTCACAGCGGTCACTGTAGCGATGGGGTCCGACAATTTTTCTTGTCTTGACAGTTCGAGTTTTCGGCGGGTACCGTTCTCGCATGTTCGAAGTGGGAGTCATCGAGGAGGCCAGCGCGGCAGAGGTGGCGCTGGACCCGATCCGGGCGCGACTGCTGTCGCTGCTGGTCGAGCCGCACTCGGCGACCAGCCTCGCGGCGATCGTCGGCCTGCCCCGGCAGAAAGTGAACTACCACCTCAAGACGCTCGAAGCGCACGGGCTCGTCGAGCTGGTCGAGGAGCGACGCAAGGGCAACGTCACGGAGCGCGTGCTGCGAGCCGCGGCCGCGTCGTTCGTGATCTCGCCGACGGCGCTCTCGGCCGTGGCGCCCGACCCGGCGAAGTCGCCCGACAGGCTGTCCGCGCGATGGCTGCTCGCTGTCGCGGCCCGGCTCGTCAAGGAGGTCGGCACGCTCATCACCGGGGCGGCCCGGGCGGGCAAGCCGGTCGCCACCTTCGCGCTCGACGGCACCGTGCGGTTCGCCTCCGCGGCCGACCGGGCCGCGTTCGCCCAGGAGCTGACCGCGGCCGTCGCCGCGCTGGTGAGCCGATATCACGACGAGCACGCCGAAGGCGGCCGTGACCACAGGGTCATCGTCGCGATCCATCCGAGCCTGCGTCCGGAGGGCGGCCGTCCGATGGACGTGGCAGCCGTCGACGCCGACATCGACGTCCAGATCGAAAGCCAGCACCGCTCACAGACCGAGGAGTCCTGACATGTCGCACGAATTCGAGCTCACCCACGACATCGACATCGCGGCCACGCCCGAGCAGGTCTGGGACGCGATCGCCACCGGCCCCGGCATCGACTCCTGGTTCATGGGCAGGACCGAGGTCGAGCCGCGCGTCGGCGGCCGCGGGACGCTCACGATGCCCGGGTTCACCGCCGAGTCGACGGTGACCGCGTGGGAGCCGCCGCACCGCTTCGCGTACAAGGGCGCGCCCGCCGAAGACGGCGCGTTCATGGCGTTCGAGTATCTCGTCGAGGGCCGCGACGGCGGGAGCACCGCACTGCGGCTGGTGCACAGCGGCATCATGACCGGCGACTGGGAGGAGCAGTATGACGCGCTGCGCAAGGGCAACCCGCTCTACCTGCGCACGCTCGAGCAGTACCTGGTGCACTTCCCGGGCCGTGCCGCCGTGCCGGTCACCGCGTTCGGACCGCAGCAGTCCGACCAGGAGCAGGCGTGGGCCGGCATCGTCGGCGCCGTCGGTCTGACCGGGCCGGTCAGCGAGGGCGACAAGGCGCAGTTCACCGTCGGCGGGCGGGACATCGTCGGCGTGGTCGACGTGGCCCTGGAGCCCGGGTTCCTGGGCGTGCGCACCGACGACGCGCTGCTGCGGTTCGTGGGCGGCGGCGGCATGATCCTCACCGGCCACCACATCTTCGCCGACATCGACCAGGCGACCGCCGAGGGCACCTGGTCCGAGTGGCTCGCAGCCGTCTACGCCTGATCGCACGTGGAGGGCCGGCGACGTGCCGGCTCTCCACTCTCGCAAGGAGCACGCCGTGAACGCCGTTGAGTATTCGATCACCCGCAGGCTCCCCGCAGAGCCGAAACGTGTGTACATGGCGTGGACGACGCCGGCCGGCTTCAGCCAGTGGTTCGGGCCGCGGGAGTTCACCACGCCCGAGGACCGCATCGTCATGCAGACCCGGCCGGGTGGCGCGTGGCAGGTCGTCATGCTCGACGACGCCGGCAACGAGTATCCGCTCGGCGGCTTCTACCGTGAGCTCGACGCACCCGCCCGGCTCGTCATGACGACCGGCGACCCCGACAACACGACCGGCGACGTCGCTTCGACCGTCAGCGTGATGTTCAAGCCGACCGGCGACGGCTGCACCGAGATGACGATGCGCCAGCAGGGTGTGAACACGGACGCCGAGCACGCCGCAGGCGCCGCGGCGGGCTGGCGTCACTTCTTCGACCGGCTGGCGGAGCACCTTGCCGAGCATTGAAACCGCGGCGGGGTGGGACCGGCGGCCACGGTCGAGGTCGAGGTCGAGGTCGGAGTCGGAGTCGGGGTAGGAGTCGGAGTCGAGGTCTGAGTCAGGGTCGAGGTCGGGTGGGAGTCGGAGTTGAGGTCTGAGTCGGGGTCGAGGTCGGGGTGGGAGTCGGAGTTGAGGTCTGAGTCAGGGTCGAGGTCGGAGTCGAGGTCGGGGTGGGAGTCGAAGTCGGAGTCGGCGAGCTTTGCCCCGGCCCCGGCCGCAGCGGTGTGTTCCGGCAGTCGGGCGCACTGCTTCCGAGTTCCACAGAAGCGGGTGTCGCTGCTGGATGGTCTCGTGCACCACGTGACGGGGGCCCGGATGCGACGGGCCTGCTTGTGGCTGAGCGACGGACCAGCGGCGTCCCGGTGACGTTGAGCCGGCTGGTTCTGCTCTCGGCCGGTCCCGTCGGAGGGGCGAGTCGCGCCATGCGAGGCGGTTCCTACGGCGTCGTTGTGCGGCCCAGGCCCAGGTCCAGGCCCAGGCCTGGGCCCGCGGTCCTCAGGGGCGTCGCGTGCGCTGCGGGGCGGTCGTGCGCTGAAGGCGGGGAGTTGACCGCTGGGTCGGCGCGCTCGCTGCAGGGCGAGTCGTGCGCTGGATGGGGGAGTGGCCGGGTCCCGGGACAGGGCGCGAGCAGCCGCACCCGGTCTCGGGCGCCGAGGACCTCACCGGGCTCGCCGTCAGGAGCGGCGGCTGAGGGGCGACTGTTCAGCCGACGGGATGGAACCAGCGAGGGGGTCCCCGGAGCGGTGGGGGAGGCGGCACAATGCTGTCGTGACGTTGCCCATCCCTTACAGCGGCGGTGGCGGGAGTGTGCCCGCGTACAACGGGCCGGAAGTACAGATCGGGGATGTGCGGGTCGACGGCAGGGCGATCTACACGCCGGTCGGGGTGTGGCCGATCCAGGGCAGCCGGTGGATGGTGATCTCGCAGCCGATGCCGGTCGTCACGACGGCGGGGTGGGGGATCGCGCTGGGGGTGACGTTCACGGTGCTGGGGGTGGTGTTCGCGCCGTTCACGTGTGGGTTGAGCCTGTTCCTGCTGTTCGGGCTGTTCTTCCTGACGGCGAAGACGCACACGATGTCGGGGCCGATGATCGTGTCGGTGCAGGCGGGGCAGTACCACTACATGGCGCGGGAGGTCGTGTACTCGCCGCAGCACGCGGCGGAGGCGCTGCAACGGGTGAACTTCGCGCAGGCGCTCGCCTCGCGGTACTGAACCGCCCCACGCGAGCCGGCGTCGGCCCGCGCGGCTCTCCAGCCGTCGTGGGCAAGAAAAGACGCGTTTATGAGGGCGCCGGGTCCTCGGCGTGGTCGTCGTAGCCGGCGAGCAGCTGGGTCCTCGTGCCGACCAGGTGGGGCTCCAGGTCGCCGACGCGGGCGAGCCCGATCTCGGCCGGGGCGAGGTTGGAGACGCGCAGCAGCAGGCCGGGCACCTCGTCGAGGACCGCGAGCCAGCCCCGCTGCCCGGCGGTGACCTGCTGGTCGGGCCAGCGCTGGAAGGGTTTCGGCACGCCGTCCACGGTGATGCCCACGCGGTGCGGGGCGGGGGTCGACGCGGCGCGGAGGTTGCGCTCGTACGTCTTTCGGTCCTCGGGGGGCTGGGGCATGACGGCGGCGACGCGCATGTCGATGAGCAGCGGCAGGGGCGGGCCGGCGGTGGTCACGACCTCGACCCAGCCACCGCCCGCGGCCGGGTCGCCGAAGGTCAGGCCGGCGTGCACGAGCCGGTCCTCGTCCCAGGTCCAGGCGCCGATGCGGCACGGGCCGCTCCAGCCCGCCATCCCGTACAGCGGCAGCGCGGCGGCGCTCGCACGGATCCGGTTCGCCCGCTGGTCGATCAGCGCTGTGAACTCGATGCGGTTCAGCCGCCCCCCGTATCGCATGGGATCGATCGTGCAACATGACCCGGCGTCTGTGAGGCCCCTTGCCCCCCTCGCGGGGACCCCTGCTGTTTGCATCCCACTCGCGAAGAACGCACCCCAAGGGCGCGAAAGCGACCGGTATCAGCGGGACTCGGGGTCGTCGCCCCTGGCCGCGCGGCCGCCGTCGACCGGGACGACCGCGCCGGAGATGAACGACGCGGCAGGTGAGAGCAGGAACGCGACCGCCTCGGCGGCCTCGGCCGCGTCGCCGGCGCGGCCGATCGGGTGCAGGTGGGCGAGCTGGTCCACGATGCGGGCGGCCTCGTCCGGTGGGCGGGCGGACAGGAAGGCCGCCGACCGTTCGGTCCCGATCGACCCGAGGGCGACGGCGTTGACCCGGATGCCGTGCGGGCCGTGGTCGACGGCGAGAGCGCGGGTCAGGCCCTCGATCGCGGCCTTGGCGGTGGCGTACGGCAGGGCGCCGCGCACGGCCCGCTGCGCCTGGTGCGAGGAGACGTTGACGATCGCGCCGCCGTGGCCCGCCGCGCGGAAGCGCCGCACGGCGGTGGCGCTGCCCGTCACGGCGGGTGCGAGGTTCGCCACGATCAGGGCGAGCACCTCGCCGGCCGATACGGCATCCACCCAGGCGTCGCGGAAGACCGCGGCGTTGTTGACCCAGCCCGCGAGCGGGCCCCGCGCCTCGGCGAGGTCGGCGGCGCGCTCGGTGACGTCCTCGTCCCCGGCGTCCCCGGTGACCCCCGTGACCCGCCCGCCCGGCGTGATCCAGGTCAGGGCGTCCGCGTCGCGCTCCAGCACGACGACGGTCGTGCCGGGGTCGCGGAGCAGCCGCTCGGCGACGGCGCGGCCGACACCGCGGCCGCCGCCCGTCACGACGTAGGACCGCACCGGCGTCAGCGGACTTCTTCGATTTTGGCGCTGGCGACGTCGAAGATGAAGCCGCGCACGTCCTCGCGGTGCGGCAGCCAGGCGCACTGGCGGACCGTCTCGATCGAGGAGCGCATCGTCTCGTGCAGGTCGGTGAAGCCGGGCACGTCCCAGCCCGGCGCCCGGCCCGTCTCGGCGGTGAGCGTCGCGCGGAACTCGTCGTCGTCGAAGTCCTGCATGCCGCACTCGGTGTGGTGGATCAGCACGACCTCACGGGTGCCGAGCCGGCGCTGGCTGATCGCGAGCGAGCGCAGCACCTCCTCCGTCGGCAGGCCGCCGGCGTTGCGGATCAGGTGCGCGTCCCCGATCTCCAGGCCCAGCGCACCGAAGAGGTCCAGGCGCGAGTCCATGCAGGTGATGACGGTCAGCCGCAGCTTCGGACGCACCGGCCGGGGGCCGGGGAACGTGATCGCGTACTGCTCGTTGGCGTGGATGAGGTGGTCGATCGCCGACATTCCGCCAGTCAAACAGATCGGTCACTCATTCGGATGACGTCTGCGTCACACGAGGCCAATCTCACCTGTGAACCCCGACCTCTAGTCTGCTCGGGTGAGTGAACCCAACAGCGCAGCAAGCTGGGACGTGGTTGTCGTGGGCGGCGGGCCCGCCGGGCTGTCGGCGGCGCACGCGGCGGCGACCGCCGGCGCCCGGACGCTCGTCCTGGAGAAGGCGGTGCACCCCCGGTACAAGACCTGCGGTGGCGGGCTGATCGGCTTCACCGTCCAGTCGGTCGAGGACCGCATCGACATCCCCGCCGACGACCACATCACGCGGGTCGAGTTCACCCACGACGGGCGGAGCGCGTTCGCCCGGTCCGCGCGGCGCGGCCCGCTGCTGCAGATGGTCCGCCGGCCCAGGTTCGACGACGCGCTGCGGCTCGCCGCGGAGAAGGCCGGCGCGGTCGTGCGGCAGTCGGCGACGGCCCGGTCCCTGGAACAGACCGGCGACGCGGTCGTGGTCCGGCTCGCCGACGGCTCGACCGTCACCGGCCGCACCGCCATCGGCGCTGACGGGTCGTCGGGGATCACGGCGCGGCACGCTGGCGTCGAGTACGGCCAGGTCGACCTCGGCCTGGAGGTGGAGCTGCCCGTCGGCGCCGACGTCGCCGCGAGGTGGAAGGGGCGGCTGCTGATCGACTGGGGTCCGCTGCCCGGCTCCTACGCGTGGGTGTTCCCGAAGGACGACCTGCTCACCGTCGGCGTGATCGCGTCCCGCGGGCAGGGCGAGCGGACCAAGCGGTACCTGCGCGACTTCGTGACCCGGCTCGGCCTCGACGGCATCGAGCCCGTGCACGACTCCGGCCACCTGACCCGCTGCCGCACCGCCACGTCCCCGCTGCGCACCGGCCGCGTCCTCGTCGCCGGCGACGCGGCCGGTCTGCTCGAGCCGTGGACCCGCGAAGGGATCAGCTTCGCCGTGCGCTCCGGCGCCCTGGCCGGCGCGGCCGCGGCCGCCGGTGACCTCGACGCCTACGTCACCGCCGTCGAGCAGCGGCTCGCCCCGGCGATGACGGCCGGGCGGCGGCTGCTGGACACGTTCAGCCGCCGGCCCGGGCTCTTCCACGCGATGCTGCGCACCCCGCCGGGGTGGCGGATGTTCGAGCGGTTCTGCCTCGGGGAGATGTCGTTCGAACGTACCGTCGAGCGCCTGCCCGTCAGAACGGCGCTGAAGCTGCTCCAATGAGGGCATGAGGTTTCGCACGACGCTGGTCCTCGGCGGGAAGACCGCCACGGGCATGACGGTCCCCGCCGAGGTCGTCGAGTCGTTCGGGCAGGGCAGGAAGCCCCAGGTGCTCGTCACGATCAACGGCTACACGTACCGCAGCACCGTCGCCGTCCGCGACGGGCAGTTCATGGTGCCCGTCTCCGCCGAGGTCCGCGCCGGGGCGGGCGTCGAGGCCGGCGACGAGATCGACGTCGACCTGGAGCCGGACACCGCGCCCCGCACCGTCGTGGTGCCGGCCGATCTCGCCGCCGCCCTGGCCGGGGATCCGACCGCGAAGGCGAGGTTCGAGGCACTTTCGTACAGTGGCCGACGCCAGCACGTGCTCGCCCTCGACGGCGCGAAGACGGACGCGACCCGGCAGCGCCGGCTGGAGAAGATCCTCGCGGCGCTGGTCAGCCCATCAGACGGTTGAGCTCCGAGTATTCGATGGCGCCGTCGAGGCTGGTGTACGTGCCGGTGGTGAACGCCTCCTCGGCGGCGCGACGGGCGACGGCGTACGCCGCCTCCGCCACCCACGAGCCGAGGCTGACCCGCGCCACGCCCAGCTTGCCGAGTTCCGCGACCGTCGGCGCGCCCGGCCCGACCAGGATGTTCAGCGGCGCCGGGATCGCGGCGGCGAGCCTGCCGATGGTGTCGGTGTCCACCACGCCCGGCACGAAGATCCCGCTCGCGCCGGCGTCGAGATAGGCGCGCGCCCGTTCGACCGTCTGCTCGAGGTCGTCGGTGCCGCGGAGGTACGTGTCGATGCGGGCGTTGATGTAGACGTCGGGGGCGGCGGCCCGGGCGGCGGCGATCCGCGCCACCTGGCCGGCCACCTCACGCAGGCCGGGCCGCTCCCCGCGGACGGTGTCCTCCAGGTTCACGCCGACCGCGCCGGCGTCCGCGACCCCGCGCAGCGTCTCCGCCACCTCGTCCGGGGTGGCGCCGAAGCCCGACTCGACGTCCGCGGTCACCGGCACGTCCACCGCGGCGACGACCCGGCGCAGGTGCGCGAGCATCGCGTCGCGGGTCAGCGCGTCACCGTCGGGCACGCCGAGCGTCCAGGCGACCCCGGCGGACGTGGTCGCCACCGCCCGGGCACCGGCGGCGGCGACGACCCGCGCCGAGGCGGCGTCCCAGGCGTTGACGAGCACGAGCGGGTCGGCGGGGTCGTGCAGGGAGCGGAACAGCGCTGCGTTGGTCATGCCCGCCATCCTGCCCGGCCCCGCACCCGGCCCGCACACCCGCCGGACGGGCCGGACGCCGGCCCGCACACCCGCCGGGCGGGCCGGACGCAGAACGCCGGCCCGCGGAAGGTCCGCGGGCCGGCGCCGGAGAACAGCGACAGTAGAGAAGATCAGCCGGCGGCGATCGACGGCGGGGTGTCGGTGTCGATGACGGTGGCCTCGCTGAAGGCGGAGTCGAGCTGCGCCCGGATCGCGTCGAGCTGGTGGAACTCGCTGGAGGACGCCGACTCGGAGCCCTCGGCGGCGAAGACGTGGTCCGTCTCGGCGGCGGAGTGGTCGTAGGAGGTGAAGTCCGACTCCTGGTACTGCGCGCCGCTCGCGTCGGTGTACGACACCTGGTGGCCCTGGTCGAAGGAGGTCGACTCGGCCGACGCGTGGTCCTGCTCGTAGACGCCGAACTGCGAGTCGTAGTTGTTCTGGCTCGCGTCGACCTGGTGCAGCTGGTCCAGCGACTCGTGGTTCTCGCCCGCCTCGACGTGGCCGTATTCCGCGCCGGTGTCGCCGCCGTCGTACTCGCTCATGGTGGGTCCTCTCGGTATTGCGATGGGGGTGTTTGCGATTCGGTGTTCGGTGTCGCAGATGACGCTAAGGCGCCGTCGGGGGCGTCGAATCCTGGAAACGTGCCAGCCGTTCAACTGCCGTGGAAACGAGCGTATACCGTGCTCAGCGGCCTGGACTATCCTTCAAACGACAGTTGCGGGCCTGCCGGACACCCGACAGGACGCGCCCGCCATACTGCGTGCCGTGCGCAAACACTGCTGCGACGGAATGCGGGCCCAACTGGCGCTGGCCGAGTCCGAGGCCGGCGAGGACGACCCGGATGTGGTCGTCGTCCATGACGCGAGGTTCGACGAGTACGGGCTGCCCGTCCGCGACGGCGGCACGTCGATGGTCGTGATCGGGTACTGCCCGTGGTGCGGCGGGCGGCTGCCGGAATCGCGGCGGGACGCGTGGTTCGACGCGGTCGAGGTGCGCGGCCTCGACCCGTGGGAGGACGAGCTGCCCGAGGAGTTCCGCGACGACTCCTGGTGGACGGGCGGGGAAGCGACGGGGACCGACCGGGAGTTCGTCGAGCCCGAGAAGGTGATCAGCCCCGCCTAGTACGAGGGGCGGACCAGCTCGACGACCGGGATCCTGCGGTCGACGCCGTTCTGGTGGTCGGTGAAGAACGGATACCGCTCGCAGATCCTGGTCCACAGCACGGGCCGGTCCTCGTCGGCGACGGGGCGGGCGGTGGCGGCGTACTCCTCGCCTTCCGCCTCGACGGTGACGGCCGGCTCGGCGACCAGGTTGCGGAACCAGTCCGGGTCGTTGACGGCGCCCGCGTTGGAGGCGATGACGTACATCTTGTCGTCGATCCGGATGAACATCATCGGGCTGGTGTGCGGCGCGCCGGACCTGCGGCCCGAGGTGGTGAGCAGCAGCAGCGGCCGGTCACCCAGCCGCCGCCCGGAGGCCCGGAACTCGGCGATGAGCTCGCGGTTGTACGCACGCTGGTCGACGGGCAGCTCGGTCATGCGACCAGCCTAAGCGGTGCCCGGCGGCGGCGCCCGCCAACCGCGGCCGACGCCGCGACGGTGCCGCGCCGTGGCGCCCGGCAACCGCGGCCGCCGTGGCGCCCGCCGACCAAGGCGGGCGCCGGGGTCACGCGGGCTCCAGCAGCTTCGACTTCTGCACGATCGGCACCGACAGCGTCTTGTAGCCGACCTCCTCGAACAGGATCACGACCCGGTCCTGCTCGTAGGCCATCACGGTGCCGGTGCCCCACGCGGTGTGCCGGACCTCGCTGGAGACGGGGAACGGCCGGCCGGAGTCGACGACCGTGACCTCGTCCGCCGCCACCGCCACGGCGGGGCGCCGGAACAGCCGCCGGTACCACGGCACGCGCGGCACCACGGGATCCACGACGACGGTGCCGTTGGCGCAGTTGTCGCAGTGCCCGCAGGCGCGCTCGGCCTGCTCGCCGAAGTACGCGAGCAGCGCGTTGCCGCGGCAGTTGGCGCTCTCCGCGTACTGGCGCATCATGTCGATCCGGGACCGCCGCAGCGTCTGGTGGCGTTCGAACTGCGCGAGCGCGAGCCGCGACGCCTCCGCCGGCGTGGGCGCGTAGCGGGGCGTGCCGAGCTTGTTGCCGGGCAGGACCTCGACCGCGCCGACCTGCTCGAGCAGGCTCAGCAGCGACGTCACCTTGCGCGCCGGCAGGCCGCTGCGGGTGGCGAGCGCGGTCCGGCTCACCGACCCTTCCCGCAGGGCGGCGGCGAGCTGGGTGAGCTCGTGGCCGTCGGGCGCGCCGGAGGCGAAGAACCGTTGCAGCGATACGTCCTCGGGCCGGAAGAACAGCACCGTGCGCGACGCCGCGCCGTCCCGGCCGGCGCGGCCGATCTCCTGCAGGTAGCTGTCGGGGGAGTCGGGCAGCGCCACGTGGTGCACCCAGCGGATGTTGGGCTTGTCGACGCCCATCCCGAAGGCGCTGGTCGCGACCATGACCGGGATCTTGTCGGCCATGAAGTCGGTGTACCGGCGGTTGCGTTCGCCGGCGGCGAGCCCGGCGTGGAACGCGACCGCCTCGACGCCGTGCTCGGTGAGCCGGGTCGCGTACTGCTCGGCGATCGCCCGCGTCGGCGCGTACACGATCCCGGGGTGCGGCTCCTTGCGGACCTGCGCGAGAAGCCGCTGCCAGCGCTGCTCGTCGCTGGTGCAGTGCACCGCCGACAGCTCCAGGTTGGCCCGGTCGAGGCCGGCGACGTGCGTGAACGGGTCCTGCAGCCCGAGCGTCTCGGTGATGTCCGCCCGCACGGGCGGCGACGCGGTCGCGGTCAGCGCCACGATCACCGGGCGGTGCCGCCCGTCGCCGAGCTCCCGGATGAGGTGGCCGAGCTGCAGGTAGTCGGGGCGGAAGTCGTAGCCCCACGCGGAGACGCAGTGCGCCTCGTCGACGGCGACCAGGCTCGGCCGCAGCGCCTTGACCTCCGCCAGGCGCGCCGGGTTGCCGAGCTGCTCCGGCGTGATGAACAGGAACCTGGCCGTCCCGGCCCGCAGCGCCTCGAGCGCGGCCTGCTGCTGGTTGGGCGTCTCGGCCGAGCTGATCCTGACGGCCTGCCCGGCGGCCCGGCGGTTCAGTCCGGCGATCTGGTCCTGCTGCAACGCGAGGAGTGGTGAGATGACGACAGTGGGCCCGGGCAGCAGCATCGCCGGAACCTGGTAGATGGCTGATTTTCCGCCGCCAGTGGGTAACACCACGAGCGCGTCCCGCCGCTTGAGCAGGGCGCGCATCGGCGGAAGCTGTCCTGCGCGCAACTGGTCCCAGCCGAAGTGCTGGCGGGCGGCGCGGCGTAGGCGGGGTGCGAGCGGCACAAGATTCATCGCGGGCGACTGTACCGGTGTTCGAATGCATCGGCGCGCTGAGCGAGTTGTCGCGACACGCCGAATCTGAGCACTCTCACTGTCTCGCAACCAAAAGGCACCCGAAAGTGACGGTGCCAGCACCCTTCGTAGTCGAAAGTTCTTCGTGTCAGCAGGTGGACCGCCTGCACGGGGTTCACCACAGACACGAGGGGGAACCGATGACAGCGACCCTTGAGGGTGCCACGCTCAAGGTCCAGTTGGAAGGCCGCGAGCTCGAGGACCTGATCCGCGAGCACCTGCCACTCGTCGGGCATCTGGTGCGCCAGACGCTCGGACGCCTACCCGCCCACGTCAGCCGCGAGGACCTCGTCTCCGCGGGCATGGCGGCCCTGGCCGGCGCCGCGAAGGCGTTCGACCCGAGCCGGGGCATCCCGTTCGGCAGCTTCGCCACGACCCGAATCCGCGGCGCGATCCTCGACGAGCTGCGCGGACTGGACTGGGCGAGCCGATCCGTGCGGGCCAGGGCCAGGCAGGCGGACGCGATGCAACAGGAGCTGACCGCGGCGCTCGGACGCACCCCGACCAACCACGAGCTGGCGGAGGCGCTCGGCGTCAGCGTCGACGAGCTCCAGGCGATCGACGACGACGTGCAGCGGGCGGCGGTGCTGTCGCTGCAGGGCTTCGCGGCCGGCAGCGCCGAGGACATGGTGCCGGAGCGGGCCGCCGGCCCGGAGGACCTGATCCTGCACCGTGAGCGGATCGGCTACCTGCACAACGCCGTCGAGGCGCTGCCGGAGCGGCTCGGGAAGGTCGTGAAGGGGTACTTCTTCCAGGAGCGGCCCATGATGGAGATCGCCCACGACCTGGGCGTCACCGAGTCGCGGGTGTCGCAGCTGCGCGCCGAGGCGCTCATGCTGCTGCGCGACGGCCTCAACACGCACCTCGACCCGGATCTGGTCTCGATCAGCGACAAACCGACGGGCTGCGTCGCCCGCCGCCGCGAGGCGTACCACGACAAGATCGCCAACGCCGGCAACCTCAACAGCCGGCTGGCCCAGACCAACCACCACGGCATGCCGTTCGTCCAGTCGGGCCGGCACGCGTAAGGACGGCTGTACCCTCGGGCGGTGCTGATCCTGCTGCCACCGTCCGAGGGCAAGGCCGCCGCCCCGCGGCGCGGCGCGGCCCTGGATCTCGACCGGCTGTCGCTGCCCGCGCTGTCCGACGCCCGCACCACCGTCGTCGACGACCTGGTGAAGCTCAGCGGCGACCCGGCGCTCGCCCTCACCACGCTCGGGCTGACCCCGGGCCTGGCCGACGAGGCCGCCCGCAACGAGGCGCTGCGCACCGCGCCGACCCTCCCGGCCGCCGCGCTGTACACCGGCGTCCTCTACGACGCGCTCGGCCTCGCGTCGCTCACTGGGCCCGCGCTGGCCCGGGCCCGCAAGCAGCTGCTCATCTTCTCCGGGCTGTGGGGCGCGGTCCGCCCGGCCGACCGGATCCCGTCGTACCGCTGCTCGATCGGCGTCCGCCTGCCGACCGTCGGGCCCCTCGCCGCCCACTGGCGCACGGCGCTGCCCCCGGTCCTCGACGAGCTCGCCGGCGACGCTCTCGTGCTGGACCTGCGCTCCTCCGCGTACGCCTCGACGTGGACCCCGCACAACGGCGTCACGGTCCGCGTCCTGCACGGCGGCAAGGTCGTCAGCCACTTCAACAAGGCCACCAAGGGCCGGATCGTCCGCGCGCTGGTGCTGGCGGGCGCCCGGCCGCGTACCCCGGCCGCCCTCGCGACGGCGCTGCGGGAGCTCGGGTACACCGTCGACGCCCGCACCCCGCGCGAGCTGGACGTCACGGTCGAAGCGCTGTGAGGTCGGGCTCGCCGTACCGGGCGACCATCGCGTCGAAGCACACCACCTTGTCCACGCCGAACCGCGCGACGTCACGCCGGTAGCCGTCGGCGGTCACGAACCTCGGCGGGTTGCTCTTCGTGTGGAACTTGTCCGCGTACATGACGAGCCGCTCCTCCTCGCTCACCGCGACGTAGTCGCCGGGCGGGATCGGCAGCGCCTGCCGGGCCACGTCGGCGCGGGTGATCCCGACCCCCGTGTGGCACGAGCAGAACCGGCACAGGGCCTCCGGCAGTCCCTCCTCGCGCAGCAGCTCGTGCCCGAGGACGCCGTGCCTGATGTACGGGTCGCCGCGCAGCCGGTAGACGCCGATGTCGTGCGCCAGACAACCGGCCTTGACCAGGGCGGGGTCCACGCCGGCCGCCCTCGGCAGCAGCTGCTCGGCGATGCGCCACACGGTCACGCAGTGCGCCCACACCAGGTCGAACGTGTCCCGGTCCGGCGCGTGCCGCTCGTGCAGCGCGCGGATCTCATCCTCGGAAGGCACCCACATACCGCCCGATGCCGCCATCCCGGTCACCCTCCGTTGTTGTCCGACCGCAGTACGGTCGATGACATGTACCCGTCGCCGTCGTTCCGGGCGTCCGACGCCGACCGTGAGGCCGTCGTGGCGCACCTGGGCACCTGCCTGTCCGAGGGCCGGCTCAGCCTGTCCGAGTTCGACGCGCTCACGCGCCACACGTACGCCGCCCGCACCTGGGGCGAGCTGCTGCGGATCGTCCGCGACCTGCCCCCGCTGCCGGCGCCCGCCCAGCCGAAGGCCGACCCGCAGCCGGTGGCGCCGGTGCTCGCCCTCGTCTTCGGCATCTTCTCGCTCCCCGCGGCCGCCTGCGGCCCGGTCGGCGTGATCGCCGGGATCGTCGCCGTCGTGCTCGGCGTCGTCGCCCTGCTCGGTGCCGGCGGCGCGGGCAACCGGCGCGGCCTCGCCATCGCCGGCGTCCTCTGCGGCACCTTCGGCATCCTGTTCTCCATCGCCATGGTCATCCTGTACGCCACGGTCGACTGACGGCGCCGGCTACGGGTCGGGGGTCGTCCAGCGTACGACGGCCTCGGTGCGGCTGCGGACGTGCAGCTTGGCGAAGACGTGGTTCAGGTGGTTCTTCACGGTCTTCTCGGTGAGCAGCAGCTGCCGGGCGATCGCCGCGTTGGACAGGCCCCGGCACAGCAGGCCCATCACGTCCTCCTCGCGGTCGGTGAGCCCGAACCGGGACCGGCCGTCGCGGCGCCGGTGCTGGTCGCGGCCCACCGAGGCGACCACGGACGCGGCCACCGACGCCGCCACCGGGGACAGCCAGCCGCGCCCCCGGGCGACCTCGTGCACGGCGCGCAGCAGCTCCGCGGGGCTGAACTCGCCGTGGACGAGGTAGCCGCGGGCGCCCTGGTGCAGCATCCCGCGGATCAGGTCGGGGTGGTCGTCGCTGGTCAGCACCAGCACGGCGGAGTGCTGGGCGAGGACGCCGATCACCGACAGCCCGTCGGCGACCGGCATCCGGTGGTCGAGCAGGGTGACGGCGGGGCGCAGCCGGCGGGCCGCGGCCAGCGCCTCGCGGCCGTTGGCGGCCTCACCGAGGACGCGCAGGCCGTCGTCGCCGTCGAGGATGCCGCGGACGGCGGCGCGCACGATCGGGTTGTCGTCGACGACCAGGACCCCGACGGGATGCGTCATGCCGCGCCCAGCGGTACATGGACGGCGACGACGCTGCCGCGGCCCGGGGCGGAGTCGAGGTGCAGGCGGCCGCCCGCCATCCGGGCCCGCTCCGCCATGCCGACGATGCCGAAGTGGCTCGCGGACTGCAGCCGGGACAGGTCGTCGGGGACGGTGAACCCGACCCCGTCGTCGCTGATCTCCAGCAGCGCGCCCCGCCGGACCGGCGCCAGGCGGACGACGACGTGCCGCGCGGACGCGTGCCGGGCCACGTTGGCGAGGGCCTCCCGCAGGATCCGGATCAGCTCGTACGCCACCATGATCGGCGGCTGGACGGAGCCGAGCTCGGTCCGCACCGGGATGCCGGACGTGGCGCTCCACGCGGCGCACACCTCCGCCACGCTCGTGGTGAGGTCCTGGTCGGGCACGTCGAAGCGCATCTCCCGCAGCAGCTCGCGGGCCTGCCGGGCGGCCGCGGTCGCACCCGCGGCGACGGTGGTGGCGAGGTGTTCGGCGAGCGCCGGCTGCCGGCGCAGCGACGACGGCAGCGCCAGCGCCGCCAGGGACACCCCGCGCAGCGTCTTGGCCACCGAGTCGTGCAGCTCGCGGGCGAGCCGGGCCCGCTCCGACGCGGCCGCCGAGCGCTGCGCGGCCACCAGGAGGCTGGTCGACAGCTCCAGGTGGCGGGCCAGGGCGTTGGTCGCGACGACCGCGCCGAGCCCGGCGAGGGCGCCGGCCATCGGGAACGCGACGACGAACGCGGCGATCTCCGCCGGCGGATCGCTGCGGCGCAGCACCTCGGCGGTGACCGCGAAGCTGAGCGCGGCGTGGCCGACCCACACCGGCAGCGCCCGCATGCCGAGCACCACCCCGGCGAGCCCGCCGGCGCCGGCGGCGTAACAGAAGTACGCGATGCCGCCGCGGCTCACCGCCAGGACCGTGAACACCAGGGCGAGGTCGGCGGCGACGACCACGACCGGCCGGGCGACCAGCCCCGGCCACCGGGCCAGGGCGCCGAGCTGGGCGGCGGTGGCGATGGCGACGAGCGTGAGGACCGCGATCACCGGGCCCGGGTCGTCGACGAGCAGCAGCCCGGCGGCGGCCGCGCTCATCGTCGCCGCGGCCCGCGCGATGAGCACCGCCCGGGTCAACGCCGCAGCGGCGATCTCCCGGCCCGCCGATTGCATCACTGGACACCCGCCTGTGCTGGAAACGCGATCGCGACAGCGAACGCTACCCGCCGTGCCGCGGCCGCCGAACCCCCGGCAAGGCGCCTAAGCCGGATTTCAGCCCATGTTGATCAGCCGATAAGTCAGGTGATCGTCACGACGTCGATGTCCGGCGCGGGCGTGTCGTCGTTGAAGAGCGTCAGCCGCAGCTCCCCGGCCGGCAGGTCGGCGGTGAACTGGAACGACCGCGGGACCGTCCACGCCGGGCCGGTCACCTGGAACGTGCGCGGCGCCGCCCCGTTCACCCGGACCTTCACCGCGCGCGGGCCGTCCACCTCGTACCCGACCGTGATCGTCCGCGACCCCGCCGCGGGCAGGACGGCACGGACCTCCAGCACGCAGGTGAAGCACAGGTAGCGGACCCGGGCGCCGCCGTGGCAGGTGCCGCACGCGGTGACGGCGGCGCCGCCGGTCAGCCGGTTGCCCGGGTCCTCGGCCTCCACGACGATCGGGGCGAAGCTCGCCGGTGCGCTGCCGGGCACGGCCGCCGAACCCCGTACAGGAGGCGCTGAAACGACAGGCGTCCCGCCGTCGGTGTCCCGGTCCGGGGCGATCAGCGGCGGCACGAGCACCGTCGCCGCGGCCATCCCGGCCGCGACCACCGTCACACCCAGCCACTGCCGCCGGCTCAACTGCACTCCTTCACCCGTCCCGGACGGACCCTACGGCACATGTCTGGACAGACGGCGGCGCCGCCGTCCTCTGTCGTGGACGGCGGCGCCGGGTGCCCTGTGGGGGGTCAGGGCAGCAGGTAGTTCTCGTTCAGCACGTACGGGGCCGGCTGCTGGTCGTCGCGGCCGTCGTGGCCCCGCGGGTCGCACTGCCGGGCCGCCACGATGCACCCGTCGACCATCGCGGCCAGGGTCCGCTCGTCCCACGCGTTCATGAAGTCGTAGTGGAACGTGGGGCCGGCGCCGCTGGCGAAGCGCACCTTCGACATGTCACCGTTGACCGGCCAGGCCATCTTGAACTCCAGCTTCGGCACCGCGACCGGGTGGCTGTCGGGGCAGACCCAGCCCGACGCGGTGTGACTGTCCACCGGGTACACGATGTGGCTCTGGTGGTCCGGCGAGTCCAGGTGCCGCCCGTCCCAGCAGCTCGGTGCCTGATACCGGATGTTGAGCTTCACGTCCCGCGCCGACGAGCAGGTCAGCGGGATGTTCTTGTTCTTGTAGCTGTTGCCGCACTCGAAGCCTTCCTCGGTCGCGGCGAGGAACTTGTCGGCGTCGGTGTTCTTCGCGTTGCCGACCACGAACCGCAGCCCCTTCGGGAACGGCCGGACGCTGCGGTAGTCGGTCACGCCGGCCTTGTAGTAGATGACCTGCAGGCCTTCGGGGTTGACCGGGGTGTCGCCGTTGAACAGCGTCGGCATCCAGTACGCGGACAGGTCGCCCTTGGCCTTGCAGGTCGTCTGGCCCTTCGCCAGCGACTCGATGGTCGTGCCGGCGTTCGTGGTGGTGTTGCCCATGAACGTGTGCAGGTGCGAGGCCCCGGGCAGGCCCGGGAACACGATCGGGTCGTCGCCGAGGTTGGTCCGGCTGACCGAGCAGTTCGCCTGGAACTCGTGGAACCCGCCCTTGTTCGGCGGCACCTCGTGCGACGCCTTCACGTTCGTCACCGGGTTGGGCGCGTCGATCCAGCCGGTGCCGCCAGTGCCGCCAGTGCCGCCGTTGCCCCCGTTGCCCCCGGGGCTCACCGGGGGGCTGGTCGGGGGTGCCGTCGTCGGCGGGTTCACGGTCGCGGTGGCCGGGGCCGAGCCCGACCCGTACACCTGGAACTCCCACAGCGAGAAGCCGTATCCGCTGGACCGTTTGGTCCCGAACATCCGCACGTAGCGCGCGAGGCCGCTCACCGCGAGGCTCTGCACACCTCCGGTGCCGGTCGTCGTGGTGTACGCCGTGCGCCAGCCCGCCCCGTCGACGGACACCTGCACCTCGAACGCCGTCGCGTAGGCCCGCTCCCAGGTGAGCACCACCTTGCCGATGGCCACCGGAGCGCCGAGGTCGACCTGGATCCACTGCGGGTCGCTGAACGCGCTGGACCACCGGGTCTTCGGATCACCGTCGAACGCGGCCTTCGCCGGATACCCCTGCCCCTCCAGCGATGAGGCCGTCGCCGGCTTCCCCTGCGACAGCGGCGTGTCGCCCGCGCTCGCCAGGTGCAGCGGCCCGGTCGCGAACCAGCCGAGGAACCCGGCCAGCGCGACCGCGATACCAGCCAGGACGAACAGCCGCGACCGCGGCGCGCGTCGAAGGGATGTCATGCACGTCTCCTGCGTCGGCCCGGGGCACCGCCGCCCGGCACCCACCGGCCAGGACGCTAACGGCGCACCCGCCCCCGCGCCTGAGCCCAAAGACCCAGACGGGACCCAGCCCCCTGGGCCAGCAACTGACCGCCGCCTGACATCAACCACAACGGATCAGCGCTGACCGCCTCCTACGCCACCAGCGCGGACACGACCGCCCGATATGGTGAACCGATGCCCCAACCTATGCGCGTGGTGCTCGCCGCCAGCGGGGCTGAGCAGTTCGACCTGCTGCGCGACACGTGCCTGGCGGCGGGCCATGAACCGGTTGCATACGTGGTATCGAGGTCGATGCGTCCCCGTTCATCAGTTGACGCGTGGATGGCTGAATCGCTTTCAAAGATCGTGACCCAACTGCCGGACGACATTGACCTTCTGGTGCCGGCGAGCGGCGATGGACTGGCCCGTCAACTCGTCGGTTACCGGCCGGATCTGGTGGTTGTGCACGGCTTCAACTGGCGGCTGCCCGTGCGGGTACTGGAGATGGCGACATACGGGGCGATCAATTCCCATCCGTCGCTGTTGCCGAAGTATCGTGGACCTGCGCCCACGCTCGCCACCACGGTCGCATTCTGCGCCACACCCCACCCACCGCGCGGTGCTCCTCATGGTCACCGTGGCATCGGCGCCTTCCCGGAGTCGGCCTGCATGAACGTCACGTCGACGCCGCTCGTGTACTGCGCCCGATCGGCCAGGAAACGCTTCGTGTGCGGCTGCTGCTCGTGCGCGTCGAAGGCAGCCCGGTCGGCGTACAACTCATAGAACACGCGAATCAGCGGCTCGCCGGGCACGGAGTGCACCACGTACGCCAACGTGCCCGCTTCGAGCCGCTCGATCTCTGGAGTCGTCCGCGCAACCAGCGCATCGAACCCCTTCGCCGCCACGTCGTCGTGGAGCCGGAACCGGACGACCAGCGCGAAACCCCTGCTCATTGTCTCTCCCCCTGGTTTCATGGTCGCGACCAGCTTGCCAGGAGCTGCGTCGTATTCACCTGGTGCTGCACCTCGACGCGAATCCGATCAACCGACGCCCACGTGAGCAACCGGCGACTGCGGTTGAGGGGGTGGGTGAAGCGAAGCTCCGTGGGCGGAACCAGTGACCTCTTCGTGTCAAGGCATCCCTGGGCCCGATCGAGCTCGACCGCGTCCTGGCCGACCAGACGCCGCTCATCGTCGCCACCGTCGTCGCGGCGGATCGACGCTGCCAGCCGCAAGCGGGACCAGTCGCACTGGCGGACGTGCGTCGCGCCGCGGTGGTCAGGCTCGTCCTGCGGTCGCTCGGCGGGAAGGTCTCGTCGGGCCCGTCCTGAAACCCGAGGTACGGACCCAGGTCAACGAACTGGCGCTCATCCTGTTTACCCTGCTCAGAGCGTTGGCGCCTGTCGGTCTCCGTGGGTGTTCTCGGGGTCAATCTGCAAGATCGTCTCCCAGATTTCTCCCAGAGTCGGGCAGGGGTGACATCTGCCGACGCGACCCGAACGACCGCCTGGGAGTCGCCACCACCTTGCCGGCCGACGAGGAACGTCCGGTGTCAGTCACCGGCACGCTCAAGGACGGACCGGATGGGTGCAAGCACGCCGACGAGTTCCTCGAAACGGCTGCCCTCTTCCCAGAGCGAGCGCCACTCGGAGTTCTCGGCGACGACTCGGTCCAATGCGCGCAATGCAAGGGGCGGAAGATCGGTCGGTACGTCGAACCCGCCATCTGCGGTGATGAAGTCGGCACCCAACGACGCCGTCGTCGGTCCGCCAGGCAGTTGCGACGCGAGAATTGCGGCTGCCGCGATGGCCTCGACTGCGAAGTCGCTGTCAAGGTACGAGCTACCCTGCTCGACTACGGCCATGAACGTGCGACGGATGAGCCCGCCGCGCTCGTGCGGGGCGCAATGCTCCAGATCGTTGCGCCAGTCCAACGCACTGTCGTTCTGGAATGGACCTATGCCCCACGCGCCCATACTGTTGCCTTCCTCAGCCGCTGCCCCAACCGGCGATCATCGTAAGAGTGCCCGTGTGCCCTGGCCAGTGCGCATTCAGCCGCGATTTGGTCGAGGTCGTAGTCGCCTCCGTGACAAGGTCCAACCCGGAGCCGCCCCCCGGGCTTCCCGGGTTGCCGCGGTCCACGGGCGCGCAGCCCTGGCCGCCGGAGGCGCACCTCCGGGTGCAGCGGCCGGAGACCCTGCCCGCCGGAGGCAAGACGGTGACGCGCGACGGACCTGGCGCAGTCCGGTGCGGTGGCCGGCCGCAGCCTCCCGCTCCGTCGACAATGGCAGCAAGGTCTGACGCACGTTCATAACCGTGCTCGACGTTGCCCCGGTCCCTCGCGGTGAGGATGGCCGGGGCTTCGGTGTGCCCGCTGGACCTCGCGCAGCCGGGGTCGCCGCGCCGGGAGCGAAGCGGCAAGGTGCGGCGTGCCCCGAGCGGCGCGCAGCGGCCCGTCAGGCGACATCTTCTCCCTTGACTCGACGCCGGATCGCGAACAAGTCAATGACGGCATGCACCTGCACGATCGACAGTGTGCTGTGGCGGCTTGTGTGGTGCCGAACGGTGGGACGCAATGAACGGGACGATGGAACCGACTGACTTTGCCTGACGATCGGTGGACGGCGGACGACTGTGCGCGCTTTCTCGGCGTCACTCGGAGCACCTGGGCTGCATACGTGACGCGGCAGCAGGCGCCGCAGCCTGAGCGGAAGTTCGGGAGGTCGTCGACGTCGCCGCGCTGGGCGACGATGAGCGCGAGGCCGGCGAAGCGGTGAACCCGGCCGCGTAGGTGCGTTCCGCCAGCTGTCCGTACGGACTCCTCCGCGTATGTCTGCGCGGCGCTGAGGTCACCCAGGCGCCACAGTGCCTCCGCGACCTGCGTCTCGATGAGGCCCGGCTGGACGTAGGACGCTTCGGCCGGTTCGTCGGTCTGGTTGATGCGCCCGGCGGTCCACTCCGACTCGGCCATGTGCCGCTGACGGTCGGCGCTCTGTCCCATCCGGGCGTACGCCTTCCCCGCCAGGGAGTGCAGATCGGCGGCGAGGGCGTGGCTGAGATGCCCCCGCGCCGCGCGCAGCGCCGACTCCGCGTACTGCACGACGAGCCGCGGTTGGTTGTTGTGCAACGCGTGGGTGCTCGTCAGCGCCACGACGGACGCGCCGAATGCCTTGTCGCCGCTGGCTTTCGCCATGCGGAGCGCCGAAGAGGTACGGCTGGGCGAGGCCCTGCTGGTCGGCGTCGGACGCGCAGACCCGGCAAGAGCCAGCACCCGCCAGCCTCCCGGGGCGGCCTTGAGGCGGAATGCGGCAGGTGGTTGAACCCGCAACCGTTTGGTGGTGTACACCTCTCAAGGACCGGCGCGGACGAGGGGAGTACCCGGTTGACCAGGGACGAGGAGCTGATGACCGCGCTGTACACCGAGCATTACGGTGTGCTGCTCGGCTTCGTGTCACGGTACGAGCGCGACCGCCACCGTGCCGAGGACCTCGTCCAGGAGACGCTGCTGCGGGCGTGGAAGCACATCGGGAGGATCGACGTCAGCCGGGACACCACGCGGGCGTACCTGCTGACGATCGCCCGCAACGTGGTCAGCAACGCGTGGCGGGCCGACCAGCGGCGGCCCCGGCTCGTCGACGACCCCGACGCGATCGCCGCGGTCGCCGACGCCGACAACGTCGACGAGCTCGTCGAGGGCTGGCTCGTCCGTGCCGCCCTGGACCGGCTGTCCGTGGAGCACCGGCAGGTGGTGGAGTCGGTCTACTACGACGGGCGGACCGTCGCCGACACCGCCCGCCACCTGTCCGTGCCCGAGGGGACCGTCAAGTCGCGTGCCTACTATGCGGTCCGGGCGCTGCGCGCGGTGTTCGAGGAGATGGGGGTGCTGCGATGAGCGACGAGCATGACGCGGTGCGTCCGCTGCTCGGCGGGTACGTCCTCGGCGGCCTCGACGACGCCGACCAGGCTCTCGTCGACGCGCACCTGAGCGGCTGCGCCGGGTGCCGCGCGGAGGTCGACCGGCTCGCCCCCGTGCCCGAGCTGCTGCAACGGCTGCCGGCCGGACCGGCGTCGGCTCCGCTGGAGGCCCCGACCCGCGACGGCCTCGACGCGTTCCTGCGCCGGGCCGCGCTGCCGGAGCGCCGCCGGAGGGCGCGGCTGATCGCGGGGGTCGCCACGGCCGCCGCCGTGCTGGCAGCCGTCGCCTTCGCCGTTTGGCCGGAGTCGTCGCCGGTACCGACGGCGACACCACGGACGGTCCCGCAGTCGGTGACGCAGCTGTCGACGCAGCCGTCCCCGTCATCGTCGCCCGCCGCCGGGACGGTGGTCCAGTTCGTCGCGGCCGCGGGCAGCGCCATGTCGGGCCGGGCGACGCTGACGCCGCGGCAGTGGGGCGTGTCGGTGGCCCTGGAGCTGACCGACCTGCCGGGCGAGGGGCCGTTCGTGCTGCGGGTCGTGGGCCGCGGCGGCCAGGAGGAGCAGGCCGCGTGCTGGGGCCGCACCACGTCGGCCTCGGCCCGCGTGACGGGCGCCAGCTCGATCCAGCTGCCCAACGTCGACAAGGTCACCGTCTCCGACCACGACGGCCACCTGCTGGGCACCGCCGCCAAGGACTGAGCCGTCTCCGACCACGACGGCTACCTGCCGGGCGCCGCCGCCAAGGACTGAGCCGGCCCCGACCGCGACGGCCATCTGCTGGGCACCGCCGCCGAGGACTGAGCCGGGTTCAGGGCCGTCGCAGGACGCAGTCGCCGCAGGTGCCGCCGCCGGGGATGCGGTAGTACAGGCAGCAGTTGCGGCGGCGCAGCGCGCGGCCGTGCAGGTCGGCGGTGCCGGCGAGCGGGTCGGCGGTCAGCAGGTCGGCGACCAACGCCCAGACGGCGGGGTCGTCGAGCTGGCCGGCGGCACCGGCGAGGGCCGAGCTGACGTTGCCCCACAGGACCTTCGGCGACAGCCGGAACTCGGCCCGGAACACCTCGAGCAACGGCGCGACCAGCCCCAGCAGGATCCGCTCGCGGAAGGCGTCGCGCGCCAGAGGGCCGCCGGCCGGGGTGGTGCACGCGATCGGCCAGGGCCCGGCGGGCACAGGCTTCCAGAACAGCTGCCCCGGATCCGGATAGCGGGGGTCGAGCAGCGGCGGGGCGAGCAACCGCGACGCGACACCGAGGAACGTCACCGACGCGACGACCCGCACCGGCACCACCGCGGGGTCGAGCCCGAACATCGTCAGGAGCGTCTCGCGCGCCACCCCGACCCGCTCCGCCGCGACTGCCGGGGTGAGCAGGTCGGTGAACGGCCGCCAGCCGTCCGCCGCCGTGTGGTCCTCCCAGACGAAGTACGGGTTCACGAGGCGCAGCGTAATCCAGCGACACGGGCCGATGGCGCGTTCACCGCACGATGACCGGATCGCGCCGTGGCGCAGGCGATACCATGGGCTGATGTCCGTGACCGCAGACACCGGCGAGCGTTCGCGGATCATCGAGGCCGCGCACCGCTGCCTGGTCGACACCGGCGGCGAAGGCCTGTCCGTCACCGGGGTCCTCACCGCCGCAGGCCTGTCCACCAGGGCGTTCTACCGGCACTTCGGATCCAAGGACGCGCTGCTGCTGGCGATGTTCCGCCGCGAGAGCGACCGGGTCCACGCGGAGCTGACCGCGGTCGCCGACTCCGCCGCCACGCCGCCGGACGCGTTGCGGGCGTGGATCTCCGGGTTCCTGTCGCTGACCGCCGACAGCCGGCGCCGGCGGGGCGTCCTCGTCATGTCGTGCGGCGAGCTGATGGGCACCGCCGGCTATGCGGCGGAGCGGGCGCGCCAGCTCGGCGCGCACCGGTGCGCGATCGCCGCGATCCTGGAGCGGGGGCGCGTGGACGGGTCGCTGCCGTGGGCCGACCCCGAGGCGGACGCGCGGACGATCACGGCGGCGCTGTCCGCGGCGTTCCAGGAGCGGATGGCCGCCAGCCCGTCGCCCGAGGCCGCCGAGGCCGCCGCCGGGCAGGTCACCGACTTCGCGCTGCGCGCCCTCGGCGCCGCCGCGAACTGACGCTTCCCCCGCCTGTGGCCTAGTGGCTACAGTCAGCGCATGCCGCCACGGTACGAGCTGGTCGCCGACGCCCTCCGGGCCCAGATCATGGCCGGGACGCTGCGCCCGGGGTCGCTGATCCCCAGTGCCGGTGCGCTCGCCCACGAGCACGGCGTCGGCCGGGACACGGCGTTGAAGGGCATCGCCGTCCTCCGGCGGGAGGGGCTGCTGTTCCTGGCCCCGGACAAGTCGATCCGGGTCGGTCCGGTCGCGGGCCGGGCCACGCGCGGGCCGCTGAGCATCCCCGACGACGTGCTCGACGTGCCGCCGGGCGGGGTCGTGTCGGCCCGGATGCCGACGCGGCGCGAGCGGGAGCGCTTCGACCTGCCGGAAGGGGTGCCGGTGCTGGTCGTCCGCACCGGCGCCGTCGAGGAGGTCCATCCCGGCGACCGGTACGGGCTGCGGCTGCCGTAAGCCCCCGCGGTCAGTCGGACCAGGCGGCGACGCCGTCCAGGCGGGCGGCGATGGCGTGCCAGGTGGCGCGGACCGTGTCGGCGTCGACGGTCGCGAGGCGGCGGCGGGTGGATCGGGCGGTGAAGGGCTGGTCGGCGGTGCGGAGCAGGTCGTCGACGGTGTCGAGGAGCGTGCCGGGGGCGAGGAGGGCGCCGACGTCGTGCAGGTCGAACGCGTCGGCCAGCTCGACGGCGACGTCCCGGGCGCCGATCAGCAGGTCGGGCAGCCACTGCTGCGGCGGGTGGCCGAGGTTGTACTGCACCAGGTCCAGGTCGATCACGTCCTCGTCGCCGGGGTGGCCGACGAGCGTCACGAACCGCTCGCGGGCGGCGTCCCAGCCCGGGACGGCGGCGAGCTCGTGGGTGTCGTCGTCCAGCAGGTACTCCGTGAGCCCTTCGACGCTGCGGAACAGCAGCGGGCCGCCGGCCCGGGCGAGGAACACGGTCCGCTCGGGTTCGGTGAGGCGGGCGCGGATCGTCCAGCCGCTGCCGGAGGGCAGGCCGAGGTGCAGCGGGTGGACCGGCGCGTCCCGCCACACGTCGCCGGGCACCACCGCCCAGGGGTCCGGCAGCCAGCTCCACAGGTGCGCGCCGTCGCGCCCCGGCCGTCTCGGCGCCGGCTGCGCGGGGGCGGGGGCGGCCGCCTGCCGGGGGAACCCGCTCAGGACCGCCAGGCTGCCCTCGGCGGCGGCGAGCTTCGGGTGCTCGGCGGCGACCGGCTCGATGCCGGTGACGCGGTGGAGCAGGGTCGCGACGAGCGGCAGCAGGGTGGCGCCGCCGGCCAGGTACACGCCTTCGACCGACGTCTCGTCGACGCCGGCGGCCCGCATGGTGCGCAGGGTCAGCTCGGCGGTGGGGCGCAGCAGGGGCGTCGCGATCCGCTCCAGGTCGGCCGGGGTCAGGGTCACGTCGACGCCGGCGGCGACGCGGACGGTGACGGGCACCCCGGTGGCGAGGAGCTCCTTCGCGCGCCGTGCCTGGTCCAGGAGCCTGCGCCAGGCGCCGGAGCCGCCGCCCGGGGCCGCCGCGCGCAGGTGGGCGGCGATCGCCGCGTCGAGGTCCAGGCCGCCGGCGCCCGCCAGGCCCGCGGAGGCGACGATCCGTGGGACGTCGGCGGAGGGTTGGACGACGGCGGTCTCGAAGGTGGCGGCGCCCAGCTCGTACGTGATGAAACTCCGCCCTGACGTGACCGGCACCCGCGCGGCGAGGGCGCCGGCGAGCGCGACCGGCGCCGGCACGAGCCTGGCGGCCGGCAACCCCGCCATGGACGCGGCGGTCAGCAGCGCGCCGCGGGCGTGGGCGCCCCAGGACGCGGGGTGGGTGAGGGCGACCTCCTGCAGCGCGGCCCCGCCGGTGACCCGCAGCGCCTCGGCGTGCACGGCCCACAGGATCGCCGCGAACAGGTGCACGACCGGGACGTCCACCCCGCCGAGCCGCACGCTCTCCGCGGCGGCGTGCGACTTCGGATGCGGCTCGAACCGCTCGGGATCCCCGGCCCCGCCCCGGAGCGCGGCGGCGCCGACCGCCAGGACCCCCTCGGCCACGTCGAGGTGCACCGCCGACGGCAGCAGCGGCGACCCGTCGAACAGCAGCGGCGCCACCCGCCCGTCGGTGTCCTTGAGGACCGCGACCGTGCTGCCGGTGCCGACATCGATGCCGAGATGCATCGCCCGATGGTGCCAGCCCGCCCGCCGCGGCGGGCGGTCAGGGGCGCGTGGGGATGCCGAGCGGGTCGGTGTCCAGGCCGAGATAGGTGATGAGGCCCGGGTCGGTGTCCTCGTCCTCGGGGGCGGCGTGTGCGCCACGGGTGCGCGGCCCGGCGTCCGGACCGGTCGCGAGGTGGTCCACGACGACGACGGTGACGTTGTCGCGGCCGCCGGCGAGGACGGCCCGGTGCACGAGGAGGTCGGCGGCGGCCTGGGCGACCGGTTCGGCCCGCAGGGCGGCGGCGATCTCGTCGTCGGTCAGCTCCAGGGGCAGCCCGTCGGAGCAGACGACGAAGCGCTCTCCCGGCACCGGCGACAGGACCCACAGGTCGGCGGGGGGTGCGGGTCTGGTGCCGAGTGCCCGCGTGATCACGCCGCGGCGGCGGGTGACGCTCTGGGGTGCGGTGTGGTCGACGGTGAGCTGGGTGAGGACCTCGCCGTCGTAGCGGTACACGCGGGAGTCGCCGACGTTGAACACCGCCCAGCGCTCGGCGTCGCCGTCGAGCACGAGGCTGAGACCGGTGACCGTGGTGCCCATGCCGGTGCGGACGGGGTGTTCGACGGCGGAGGCGAGGATGTCGGCGTTGGCGCGGGCGATCTCGTCGTGCACATCCTGCGGGGTGCGGTCCGGCAGGTCCGCGAGCCGCCGCAGCGCCGCGACGGCGAGCTCGCTGGCGACGTCACCGGCGGCGTGCCCGCCCATGCCGTCGGCGACGGCATACACCCCGTCGACGACCAGCGCGCTGTCCTCGTTGCGCTGGCGCACCCGGCCGACGTCACTGGCGGCGCCGGCCCGGACCGTCGTCACGAGGCACCGGCCCGCACCGTGGTGCCGCCGAACCGCGACACCAGCGCGGCGACGACATCGTCCCGCCCGACCGGCGACAGCGGCCCCGAGCCGTCGTCCGCCGACAGCATCCAGGTCCCGTCGGCGTCGCGGGCGATCGCGACCCCCGCGCCGTCCGACGCGATCGCCACGGCCGCCTCGCCCTCGCCGGCCGTGCACCGGTCGACGAACCTGGCCAGCGGCGACGCGAGGGGCTCGGCCGGGTCGAGGACCTCGATCCCGAACAGCCCGAACGGCCCCGGATAGGTCGCGACACGGCCGGCGGTGCCGCTGAACACGTGCATCGCGATGGTCTTGTCGCCGGTCGACCCGGCCGCCTCCGTCGTCGTGTGCAGCGTCGCCAGGGCCGCGACCGCGCCCAGGACCAGCGGGCCCGGCACGACATCGCCGCCCTCGTCGGTGCACAGGCCGCGGGCCAGCAGCGACGCGACCCCGGCAGCGGTGACGATGTCGGTGGCCGCCTCGGGCTGCAGGGCGAGACGGCGCCGGACGCCATCCATCGCGGCCGTGCGCTCACCGTGCGGGCCGGCGGCGGAGCGGAGGAGAAACTCCAGCTCCGCGAACGTGCACAAGGTCGTGTCCGCCATGCTCCTCCTTCACGTATGCGCCGCGAGAAGCCAGGAAAGCCGAAGGAAGAACGGCCCGATGAGACTATCAGGAGCCGAACCGTCGCCGTTCGCCGCGGCCCGGTCGACCGTCCCGCCCTCAAATCGTACAAATGACGCATAACACAGATGTTTCGCTGTTCACCTGCGGGTGAGGGCGGCGGCGGGGCAACGTCAACGGAGTGGATCACGCAACGGGGCTGAGCCGGCGCGCGGTGCTGCTCGCGGCCGCCTGTGCGGGCGCGGGAGTCGCCACTGACGCCTCGGCGGCACCCTCGGCCGGCGCGCTGCTGCCGGTCAGCATGGCTACGCACATTCACGGGCCGTTCAGCGAAGGGCTCGCCAGCTACGCCGCGCACCTGGAGCAGGCCCGCAAGCACAAGGTCGACGTGGTCTGGTGGACCGACCACGACTTCCGGATCGCGGCGGCCGGGCACCGCCAGGCCGTGCACTTCGACGGTGCCTCCGAGCCCGAGCACGGCCTCGGCTGGACGTGGAAACAGCACCTCGCCGGCAAGCCCCGCGGTCACGCCGCCGACTTCGTCGCCTCGCCGCACTCCCCGCGCGACGGCACCGGCAAGGCGCTGCGCCTGAGCGCCACCGGCGGCGGCACGCTGCGCATGGAGGGCATCGCCTGGAACGCGATGGCGAACGCCTGCGTCGCCGACACCACCCTCACCCTGGACGTGCTGCCCGAGCAGCTCGCCGGCGGGTCGCTGACGCTGGAGATCCAGCTGTCCAACCAGCCGGGCAAGGGGGTGCTGCGGCTGCGGTACGACATCGGCGGCGCGACCTTGGTCACGCGCAAGGCCGACAAGGCGGTCGGCACGGTGACGCGCCCCGTGAAGGCGGGTGTGTGGCAGTCGCTGACGTTCGACCTGTGCGACGACATCGCGGCGCTGTGGCCCGACATCACCGCCGGCGACAACGCCCTCACGGGGCTGGCGCTGGAGGTCCGGCAGGCTCGGTTCGTGGTCGACCGGCTCACCTTCGACCGCGCCCGCCGCGCCGGGCAGGCCGGCGAGCAGCTGCGCGCCGAGGTCATCGCCGCGGTCGCGAAACGCTACCCGGACGTCACCCAGTTCCGGGCCCTCGAGGCCTCGATGGTCAGGCACCTGAACTGGTTCGGCGGCGACCTGACTTTCCCACCGTTTCCGAGCCCGCCGCTGCGCGACAACGACCCCGACCTGACCGGGTCCATGGTCCGCCGCCTGCACGCCCACGGCGGCCTCGTCTGCTGGAACCATCCGATGGACGTGGCGAAGCGCGACGAGCTGGCGAAGCTGATCGTGACGCGGGGTGCCCTGGGCGCCGACCTCGTCGAGATCGGCCGTGACCCGGTCGAGGATCTGCTCTGGGTGTACGACGTCGCCGCCCGCAACTGCGTCTTCTTCACCGCGCTGGGCAGCAGCGATGACCATGACGCCACCGACTGGGCCGCCAACGAGGACCACTTCGTCAGCCACGTCTGGTCCCCGTCGAAGAGCCGCGCCGACCTGCTGCGCGCCCTGTCGGCCGGGGCGGCCTGGTTCACCGACCTCGTCTCGTTCCGCGGCGCCCTCGACCTCCGCGTCGGCGGTGTCTCCTACATGGGCGCGGTCCTGGTGGGCGCGGCGCCCGTGAAGGTCGACGTGACGGCGACGAAGCTGCCGAAGGGCGCGAAGCTGGAGGTCGTCACCGGCAAGCTCGGCAGCGGCCTCTCACCGTCCACGAAGATCACGGCCGACACGTCGGTGCTGCTGCAGCCCGGCACCTACGTGCGCTCGCAGGTCCGGCTCAAGAACGGCACGCTCGCGGGCGTCTCGAACCCGCTGTGGCTGCTGGCGAAGGCGCCTTCCACACCGATTCCGGTGGCCCGGCGGAGGGCGTTACCCTACTGAAAAACCGCCTTCGTCGGACCGTGGTCCATCGAAGGCGGTTCTTGAATCCTGTTCCTTGGAGCGGACGACGAGATTCGAACTCGCGACCCTCACCTTGGCAAGGTGATGCGCTACCAGCTGCGCTACGTCCGCGTTGCTGGTGAAGACTCTAGCGCATCGTCGCGCGGCGTTCACCGAGGGGGGGCGGTCACCCGATAGCGTGACTCCGTGAGACGCATGATGTTCGCGGCGCCGTTGCTGCTCATCGCCGGTTGCACGGCCACCGCGGCGCCCTCCGCCCCGGCGCCGTCGTCCGCCCCGGCGACCGCCGCGCCGGCTTCGGCCTCCCCGTCGCCCACCCCGGTCGACCTGACGCTCGCCTTCGCCGGCGACGTGCACTTCATGGACCGGACCGCCAAGCTGCTCGCGGACCCGGCGACCGCCTTCGGCCCGATCGCGTCGCAGCTGTCCTCGGCCGACCTCACGATCGTCAACCTGGAGACGGCGATCACGTCCCGCGGGACCGAGGAGCCGAAGACGTACCACTTCCGCACCACACCCGTCGCGATCGAGGCCCTCAAGGCGGCCGGGATCGACGCGGTCAGCATCGCCAACAACCACACCCTCGACTACGGCCGGGTCGGGCTGCTCGACACCCTGGACGCCGTCCACAAGGCCGGCTACCCGGCGTTCGGGGCCGGCGCCACCATCGACGAGGCGTACCGGCCCTGGCTGACCACCGTCCGTGGCGTGAAGATCGCCGTGCTCGGCTTCAACCAGGTCAGCGAGCTGGCCTCCACCTGGGCCGCCGGCCCCGACAAGCCTGGCATCGCCATGGCGTTCGACACCGCCCGCGCCACCGCCGCGGTCGCCGCCGCCCGCGCCCAGGCCGACCTCGTCATCGTCTTCAACCACTGGGGTGACGAAGGCAACAGCTGCGCCAACAGCGCCCAGAAGACCTTCGCGGCCAAGCTCTCCACCGCCGGCGCCGACCTGATCATCGGCTCCCACGCCCACACCTTGCAGGGATCGGGCTGGCTGGGCTCCACGTTCGTCGCCTACGGGATGGCCAACTTCCTCTGGTACGGCACCTCCAAGAGCACCGACACCGGCGTCCTGCGCCTGACCGTCCGGGACCGCAAGGTCACCAAACGGGAGTTCCTGCCCGCCGTCGTCTCCGACACCGGCCAGCCCAAACTGCTCACCGGGGCCGCCGCCACCAAGCTCAGCCAGCGGTACGACAGCCTCCAGACCTGCGCCGGCCTCACCGCACAACCCGGCTGACCCCACCCCGACGCGCCGGATCCGGATACCGGTTTGGCATGACGGTTGGCGGTCGGCTAGAGTTTGCATCCGTCGCCGGGTGCAAGACAGGCCAGGCGGTGCGGACGTAGCGCAGCTGGTAGCGCATCACCTTGCCAAGGTGAGGGTCGCGAGTTCGAATCTCGTCGTCCGCTCGGGAACAAGTGACCACGGTGGGGTGGCCGAGAGGCGAGGCAACGGCCTGCAAAGCCGTGTACACGGGTTCAAATCCCGTTCCCACCTCGGAAAGGCCACACCACGGTGAGGCACCCCAAGCTAGGGCGATTGGCGCAGTGGGAGCGCGCTTCCTTGACACGGAAGAGGTCACTGGTTCAAACCCAGTATCGCCCACCAGCAAAAAGGCCCGCTCTCGATCTCCGAGAGCGGGCCTTTTGTTTGCGAGGGGTCATACAGGGGGTCTACGTCGCGGCAGCAGCCCGGGGCCGCCGCTACGCCGTCACCGTCATCGGTCTTTCAGCCGAAGAACGATGCGGTGAACGATCACACCCACGGCCACGCCGACCAATGCGGCTGCCGGAGCTTTCTGCCAGTCCGGGTACCCAGGCAGCCAGTGGCCTGACGTCACCGCCAGCGCGAAAAAGACGGCTGTTCCAGCAACCAACCCGGCGGTACGGGAGGGCGGCGAGCTGTCAGCCTTCATCATCTGGTTCTAAGCGGATTCCCTGAAGTTCTGCGCGTAACTGCGGGGCAGCCACGGTGAGGTCCATGCGGCGGCGGTGGTCAGCATCTGCTGTGGTGTTCGTCGCCGGAAGAACACGCGGGCTTGGTGGATGCGTTCGGTCCAGGTGACCGCGGTGTTGGCCAACTGCGCTTTGAGCGCAGCCCAGACGCGTTCCACCGGATTGTCATGCGGACTGTACGTAGCCCCGTACAACAACCGCAGCCGCGGGTGGTCGCTGACCCACTGCTGCACCCTCGCGGCGTGGTGGATGTTGTCGTTGTCGCAGATGACCGCCACTGCTGGGGCGGTGGGGTAGGCGGTCAGCAGCAGTTGCAGCATGGTGGTGAAACCGGCGGCGCTGCGGCGGGCCCAGAGCGACCACCAGGCGCCGGTGGCCAGATCGAGGGCGCCGAAGATGGTGGCGCGCCGGTTCTTGCCCGGTGTCATGACCCGGTGGCGGCGTCTGTGCAGGGTCCAGGTGGCCCGCACTGTGGGGAGCAGGTCGAGGTGGGCCTCGTCCGCGGCGAGGACGACCGATCCGGCCGGGAGCCGGGCGATGCGGCGGCGGATGCCCGCCACAACGCGGTCGTGGTCGGGGTCGCCTTTGGGGACGAGGCGGGGTCGTCGCCACTGGGCCACCGTGCGGGTGCGTCGCCACAGGGTGTGCAGGCTGACCTGGGGTCTGCCCAGCTGCTGCCGGATTCGCTGGATGGTCCACGGCCCGGGCTTGGCGAGCAGTGTGGTGATGCGTGCGGTGAGGGCTGGGCCGCCGAGGCGGGGCCGTCCGGGTCGGGGCCGGTCGGGTAGGCCGGGGATGCCGTCGATGGTGTAGCGGTGCAGCCAGCGGCGCACGGTGGCGGGGTGGTAGTCCAGCAGGTCGGCGATTTGGGCCGGGGACATGCCGGCGGTGGACAGCACGACCATGATCAGGCGGGTGGCGGTACGCCACCGGCCGTGCAGCAGGTGCATGATCTGGGCCCGGGCGCTGCTGGAGACCTCGGCGGATACACAGACAGGGCGCATAATGGACACGACCTTGCCGGTTCGTTGTGGTGGTGTCTGGTTCTTCACCAATCATCAACAACCGGCAAGGCCGTGTCGTCTTCGCCCCTGGCGACCCACCCACGCCTGGTTACGCGCAGAACCTCTGTCAACCCGCTTAGTACCTCGCCACCACTGTGGTTGTCCAGGGGCTTACGTGCTGCAGCCGTCCCACCAGGCAAGCCGAACATTTGGTTCATGACCTCGGCGCCGTTCAGCAGGACCGGTCGGAGCTGGTGGCGGTAGACCGCCTCCGTGACCCTCGTCCCCGCGTGCCCGACGATGTCGGCGATCTGCTCCAGGGTCATCCCGTGTGCGGACGCGATCGACACGAAGCTGTGACGTAGCTCGCGCGGTGTCCAGTCGTCGGCCGCCAGCCCGGCCGCCTTCACCACCCGGCGGAGGATCGCCGGACGTTCGCGGCGTCGAGCGCCGTACCGACGGCCGACACGAACACCAGGCCGGTCTCGTGCCATGAGTCGCCAGCCCGCCGCCGCGCCTTGTCCTGCTCCTGGCCGTGCAGGTCAAGCGCGTAGACGCAGAGTGCCGGCAGAGCGAGCGTGCGACGGGACTTCGGGGTCTTGGTGTCCCCGCCCACCCGATCGGACCGCCAGACCGACACCGACGGCGGCACCGGCGGTGTGTCGTCCGGGCGTCCCTTGAGGTCGAGCAACTCCCACCGGAGCGCCCGCACCTCCTCGGTCCGCAGGCCGGTGAGCAGCGACAGCACGATGTAGGCATACAGCGGCGTGTCCCTGGCGGCCTCCAGCAACGCGGTGCCCTGCTCCATCGTCAGCGACTTCGAGGGCCTGCCCGGCTGCCCCTTCGGCAGGTCGCACAGCGCGGTGACGTTGCGGCTCACATGCCCGCGGGCCATCGCTCGCCGAAGCGCCCGCTTGAGGCACGAGAACAGGCTGCCCAGAGTTGCCGTGCTCAGGACCTTCGCCCGGTCGGCGAGCCACCGGTCAACGTCCGTGGCGGTCAGGTCCTTGAGCCCCTCTCTGTCAGGCTGAGTTGAGACACCAGATGATGGCGGCAGCGCTGCACCGAGCGTGATCCTGACGCGGCGGCGATCGACGGCGTGCGTTCCGGCGGCGCGGCTCAGATGAGAGGCAGGGATGGGCTACCGTCTACACGAAATTCGAGAGGTGTGTCGACCTCCAAGGGGGCATGGTGTCCACACATCATCGCGTTGTTGCATGCACAATCGTCGCAGTCGGCCTGGCGGCGGCGTGGTATTTGCAGGACACGGCCACCACAAGCGGCCCGGGGGACGTCGCAGCGCGTCCCTCCGCTGCCGCCATCGTCCAAGTTCCGCCGGCGAGCCGTCAGGCCGCGCCGGCGCTGACCGGGCAACTCCTCGACACCAGCGCCTTCCGCCTCGCCGAATGGCGCGGTTCCGTCGTGGTCGTCAACTTCTGGGCGTCCTGGTGTGCGCCCTGCGGTGACGAAGCACCGGACCTGCAGGCCGTCGCCGACGCCACGGCTGGCCTCAGCGTGCGCATGCTCGGCGTGAACATCAACGATGACCGCGACGAGGCCAGGAAGTTTGTCGACGCCTACCAATTGACCTACCCGAGCCTGTTCGATCCGGCCGGTGAGATTCCGCTGATCTTTCCCGCGATCTCGCCCCGCACGCTCCCGAACACCGTCGTCCTTGACCGGGCCGGCAACGTGGCAGCCGTCGCTCGCCGCAAAGTCACCCGCACCGAACTCGAGGCCGCTGTTCGAGCCCTCGCTGCGGAGTCGGTGGCAACCGGGTGACTGGCAGCAACCGCTCAGGGCACTGGCTCCCACTGTGACCCAGGGCCACCTGTGAGCCGGCGGCTGCGGTGATCAAAAAGCGGATCCGGTCGTGGTGGTGACCGGATCCGCTGTTCGATCAAGCGGGGGTGCTGTCCTCAGGACGTCCGGGAGCGGCGGAGGGCCAGGACGGCGACGACCAGGCCGGCCAGGCCGGCGACGAGGCCTGCGATGCCCAGGCCGATGGCCGTACCGTCGCCGCTGCCGCCGTCATCGTCCTTCGCGGCGACCGAAGCGGCAGGTGCCGCGGAGGCTGTGGCGTCGGTCTTCTTGGTGAGCTTGAGGACGGGGGCGGGGTGCTCGGCCTCGGCGCCGGCGGCGGGCTCGTCGATCCAGCGGACGATCTCGCCGGTGGAGTAGGTCTGGAGGGCCTTGAAGACGATCTGGTCGGTGGTCGGCAGGGGGCCGAGGGAGACGTCGAACTCCTGGAACTGGTGGGGCTTGATCTCCGCACCGGCCGACGCGGTCCAGGTGATTTTGGAGACGGCGTCGGTGAGCTCGCCGTCGTCGGTCTTGATCGGTGTGGCGAGCTTGCTGGTCTCGGCGACGGCGGTCCAGCCCTGGAGCGGTTTGAGCGACACCGACGCGATCGGCTTGTCGGTGGGCAGCGCGATCTCGAGCTTGGTGGTGGAGGCGTCGTCGCGCTCGTTGGGCACCCGGAACGTCACCTTGGTGTAGCCGCCCTGCGTGGCGGTGTTGGGGTTGACGGTGACGTGAGCGGAGGCGGCGGCGGGGAAGGCGAGTGCAGCGGCGGCGGCCGCGGCGACGGCGACACCCGCGCGGACCACGTGGGTCAGGCGCATGATGCGGGCTGTCCTCTCGGGCAGGAACGACAAGGTCAACCGGGTAGTCGCCCCGGACCGCCGGAAAGTTCCCCGCGGTTCTACGCTAAATCCGCCGGGTCGGCATACGCCGTGCCGAGCGCCGTGACGGCGAACAGGCCGATCGCCAGGACGTGCACCGCCGTGCACCACAGGCAGATCGCGTCGAGGGTGAAGAGCTCCGCGTAGACGAGCCAGACGACGAACAGCACGCCGACGCCGGTACAGGCGAGGCGGGCGAGCCGCACGTCCCGTCGGGGTGTCCGCCACAGCGCCGACAGGGCGAGCATGGCGACGAAGTACAGCAGACCCAGCACCGCCACGGGGATGCCGAACACCGCGGACTGCTCGCTGGTGGTGACCTTCAGGCAGTTGAGCGCTCCCGTGTCCGGGCAGGCGAGGGTCGTCGACGACGTGAAGTGCTCATACGTCAGGTACGCGGACACGCCCAGGCCGAGCACGGACAGCACCAGCGAAACGGGCGGCACCCACCGCTGCACCAGCTGGTCGGTGGTGGTCTCGGTCATGCTCAGACCTTTCCCTGGAAGGCGGTCACGGCCTGGGAGGTGCAGACGTTCGCCGGTTTGCCGCCGGTCACCTTGCACAGCACGGCGGTGATCGCGTTGGCGTTGCCGTTGACCGCCTTCGCGATCTCGCTGCCGGGGTCGGACAGCGCCTTGGTCACCTGCTCGGCGGTCATGCCGGCGAGCAGCTCCGGGCTGAACGTCGCGCCGGAGGTGATCGCCTGGTTGGCGTAGTCGACGAACGGGATCGATCCGGCGGACTTCGCGTCCACGTAGGGCGGGGCGTTGAACTTCTGCACCAGCTGCGCCTGCTGGGGGGTCAGCTGGTCCAGCGGCGTGTACGAGCCGCCCTTGCGGGTCCTGCCGCTGGTCTCGACGCCCTGGAATGTGAGCACGTCGCTGGTGTACGTGCTGCCGTGGAACGACACCGTCGGCGTGTCGGGGTACACGTCGTCGGACGCCGAAGCGGTGATCGTCAGGCCGCTGAACGTCCCGAACCGGGACAGCGCGACGACCACCGGCCAGCGCTGCGCGGCGCAGAACGGGCAGTACTCGGCGCCGACATACAGCACCAGGGGCTTGCCGCCCTCGGTGAGCACCGGCTGGCCGGTGACCGCCTTCGGCAGGATCTCGGCGGATCCGACGCCGACCTGGTCGAGGACCGCGGGCGGCACGGACGTCAACTGCGCGACGATCGCGGCGGCCGCCTCGCCGGTGGGGAAGGCCGGTGTGGGCTTGGTCTCGGGCCCCCCGGCGCCGCCGAGCTTGGCCACGATCATGACCGCGAACACGACCAGGACGGCGGTGATCGCGGCCGTCGCCTTGCGCATCCTGCCCCGCCTGGCGGTCGCCCGCTCCTGGATCAGTCGCATCCGTCGCGCGTATTCGCGCGAGTCCCGCTGGCGCTTCGACACGCGCAACCCCCACTCGTCTGTCTATTAGTCGTATCGGACCCGCCCGTTGGTTCCCTCCGTGGCTGAATTTAGGCAGACGCGCGTCCGTCGCACTGGGTCGAAGGCCCCGCCACGCCAGGTACAGCGGCAGATCTTGCGCGGGCCGGTGCGGCGGTGCAATGTGGCTTGTCGGCACCTGGACACGGACGCGAGGGGCTAAAGACCATGCAGCGACGACATCTTCTGACAGCGGCGGCGAGCGGTGCGGTCGCCGGCGCCGCGGGCCTGGCCGGCACCGCGGCGGCGGCCGAGAGCGGGGGCCCAGCGTTGAAGCCCGGCAAGACCCGGCTGATCAGCCTGTCGCACGTCAACGACCCGGCGACGACCAACATCTACCCCGGCGACCCGGCGTTCGAGCTGGAGACCATCGCCACCATCGAGAACGAGGGCTACTACCTGCAGTACGTCCGCGAGGGCGAGGCGACGGGCACGCACTGGGGCGCGCCGGGGCACTTCAACGCCGGCGAGCCCCTGGCGGACGACCTCGACCCCAACGACCTGTTCCTGCCCGCGGTCAAGATCGACGTGCGGGACAAGTGCGCCCGCAACGCCGACTACGCGCTGACGGTCGACGACGTGAAGCAGTGGGAGCGCCGGCACGGCCGCATCCCCGACGAGTCGATGATCATCATGTGGACCGGCTGGGAGTACAAGTGGGGGACCGACGCGTTCCCGAACCTCGACGCCGACGGGGTCCTGCACCAGCCGGGCTTCGCACCCGAGACGGTCCAGTGGTTCATCGACACCGGCCGGATCGGGCGCAACGGCGGCACCGGCATCGACACGTTCGGCCCCGACCTGGGCACCGACCCCGACTTCAGGGCGTCGCTGCTGGTGTACCGGCGGCACCGCATCAGCCTGGAGATCCTGGCGAACCTGGCCAAGTTCCCGGCGACCGGCGGGTCGATCCTGTGCGGCGGCTTCATCAACGCGAAGGGCTCCGGGTCGACCGCGCTCATCTACGGCGTCCTTCCTCACTAAAGTCGCGCCTCCGGGTGCCGATGCGGTGCGTGTGGAAGGCATCACCGGCATCGCCACCCGGATGGCAGAGATCCGCTCGCAGCTCGCCGCCCTGACCCCGCCTCCTGCTGTACAGGCCGCGCCGGAGTCGTCCTTCGCCTCCGCGTTGTCGGCGGCGACGTCGTTGCAGGACCGCTACGAGAACGGCCGCATCCCCGTCACGGCGCTCGCCGAGGTCGGCTCGACCGGGCACCGCCTCGCCGCCCCGGCCGCGGCCGCGCTCGAGAGCCTCCTGCGCGCGGCGCAGCGCGACGGCGTGAAGATCGGGATCACGGACTCGTACCGCAGCTATGACGAGCAGGTCGACCTCGCCCGCCGCAAGGGCCTCTACTCCCAGGGCGGCCTGGCGGCGAAGCCCGGCACCAGCGACCACGGCTGGGGCCTCGCCGTCGACCTGGACCTCGACGCCAAGGCGCAGGCCTGGATGCGGGCCAACGGCGGCCGTTTCGGCTTCACCGAGAACACGCCCCGCGAGCCGTGGCACTGGAAGTTCACCGCCTGAAGTTGTCGTACCCGGCGGTTACGCTGCCGGGCATGGTGTTGTCGTTGCTGCTCACCGCGCATCTCGGCCTGGCCGCCATGTGGTGCGGCTCGATGGGCTACAGCCTGCTGGTCGTCCAGCCGAAGCTGGCCCGCGCCGGGCTCGGCGACGACCAGCTGGAGGAGCTGCTGACGCTGCTCGCCCAGGGCAACCGCTGGAAGGTCGTCCCGATCGTCGCCGCCCTGCTGGCCACGGCCGCCGCGATCCTCACTCTGACGGGCAGTGCTGCCTTCATCGCGGTGTTGCTCTTGTACTGCGCTGCCGCCGCCGTGTTCGCCGACGTGTCCTGGCGGCACTGGCCGACCCGGGTGTTCGCGCTGCCCGCCGAGCGTCCCGGCCTGCGCCGCGCCCTCCGCTTACGCGCCTGGACGATGCTGGTCCTGGTCGGCGCGGCCTTCACCACCGCGCTGTGGACGGCGTCGTGGGCCTGGGCGGGTGCGTCCTGACCCCGGTCAGCGGTCGTGGGTGAGCCACCGGTTCAGCTCGACGGCGCCGTGGCTTCGACGGGGCCGTGGCCTTCGTTGGCGGTGATCAGTGGGTCGGGCCGTGCGGCGGTCGGGGTCCGGTCGTTCGTAGCCACGATCATCGGTGCGCTGCTGGCCACGGCGGCCGTGATCCTTGTCCTGATGGCCGGTGCTGTCTTCGTCGCGGTGTTGCTCTTGTACGGTGTGGCCGCCGCCGTGTTTGTCGGCCTGTCCTGGTCGGCGCGGCCTTCGCCGTCGCGCTGTGGACGACGGCGTGGGCTTGGGTGGGTGCGTCCTGACCCCGGTCGGCTGTGTGTTCCCGATCGTCGTTCTGGTGGGCGGTGCTGTGGGCAACGGCCTGGGCCGCCCGCTGTTAGTGTTCGCGGGGCGACCAGCGTCGATGCATTGGCCGCCCGGCCTGACAGGAGGACCTGATGTATCCGGCACCCGCCGCCCGCCCGAGTTTCGGCTGGAAGCTCCTGCAGAGCTGGTGGGTCCTCATCTCGATCCTGGGGTTCGGCTGCTTCAGCGGCGCGGGCCTGGTCCTCGTCGGCCTGCGCGCCCGGAAGCCGGCGTGGTGGGGCTGCGGCGTCGGGTACCTCCTCATCGGCACCGCCATGGTCGTCCTGTCCGAGAAGGCCACGGTGCCGGACGATCCTTCCAGCGGCGGCGGCTTCGCGGCGCTGTGGCTCGTGCTGTGGGTGGTGTGCGTCGTGCACTCGTTCGTGCTCAACGTGTACTGGCTCCGCTGGCTGGAGCAGCGCCGCGCCGTGGCGGCGTTCGGCTCTCCCGCTGCCTTCGGCTCCCCGGCCGCCTTCGGGTCGCCCGCGGCGTTCGGGTCTCCGGCCGCCTTCGGTTCGCCTGCGGCGTTCGGTTCGCCGGTGGGTCCGGCGTCCGCGGTGCCGTACTCCGTGCCGCCGGCCGGTTTCCCTGCCCAGGCGACCCCGCCCGCCGGGTTCAATCCGTACGCGACGCCGGCGGCCGGTTTCCCCGCGCAGTCGCCGCCCGCCGGCTTCGGTCCGCAGGCCACGCCGTCGGCCGGCTTTCCGGCCCAGTCCGGCGGGTTCACGTCGCAGCAGTTCACGGTCGACCCGATCCCGTCGACCTCCACCACCCCGTGGCCCGCCCCGACACCCTGGACGCCGACCGCCGCGTCTGTCGACGTCAACACCGCCGACGCCACGCTGCTCGCCACCCTCGACGACTTCGACGCCGCCCGCGTCGCGTACGTCCTCTCCGAACGCCACCGCCGCGGCGGCTTCACCAGCCTCTCCGAGTTCGCCACGACCGCCCAGCTGTCCCGGCACCAGTTCGACCGCATCCAGCACCGCCTGACCCTCACACCCCCTCGCCGGTACTGATCCGGCGTGTGCCGGCTCCCTCGCACAGCGTGACGCGACTGGATTCGGCGTTGCGCGGGAGGGAGAATGGTGGGGCAGCGCCAATCGGGGGAGGCGGCGCATGTTCGCTCTGCCATTGTCTGAGACGTGTCGATCTGATCTGGTGGCCGGCCAGCACGCCCGTCGCCGCGAGGAACGCCGGCGGGCCAGGGCCGAGTTCGCTGAGGCGCGCACGCACGGACTCACCGCCCGCCACGCCTTGAAGCTGGCCCGCCTCCGCCCGCCACCGTCCAACAGGCCGCACACCGCAGCTCGGTTCGCAGCCCAGCCCGCTGACCGGCCTGCTGCCGTGGCTCCGCCCACTGCCCGGCCCACTGCTGCGGTTTCGCGCGCTGCCCGGCCTGCTGACTGGTCCACTGCCCGGCCGGCTGTTGTGGTCCCGCACGTTGCGTGTCTTCACCGACGATCGCGCCGACCAGCTGCCCGCATGCGGGTCGCGGCGGTCCAGCTGGCACTCTTCCCGATCGATCTCGTGCTCGACGCACTTCCACCGAGGGCCGCCCCGGTCGACGCAGTTCGTGGAGGAGCTTCGGTCGGGTCGGGCGGAGCTTCGCCGGCGCTGGGGGCTGCTTCAGCTGGGTCGGGGGTGGTTCTGGGCGCGGCGGGGGTGCTAGTGGACGAGGAGGACGACCAGGGTGCGGGGGCCGTGGACGCCTTCGACGCGGTTGAGTTCGATGTCGCTGGTGGCGGAGGGGCCGCTGATGAGGGTCAGGGGGCGGGTCGGGGTGAGGCGGGCGAGCAGGTCGGGGACGGTGCGGACGACCTGGTCGGCGCGGACCACGCAGAAGTGGCGGTCGGGGACGAGGGTGATCGCGCGGCGGCCCTGGTCGGGGCTGCCGTCGAGGGCGATCGTCCCGGTCTCGGCGCACGCGGCGGCGCAGGCGGTGGCGACGCCGGCGAAGGTGTCCAGGTCGGCGGGGGTGAGGGTGCCGTCGTCGACGTGGGCGCCGGGGAGCTCGAACGGCAGGGCCGGCGGCACGATCAGCCGGCCGCCGGGAGGCATGGTGGCGGTGAGGGCGGCGCGCAGGTCGGTCTCGAGCGTGGCGGGGGTGGTGGGGACGACCGTGGCCTTGTAGTCGGTCAGGCGGTCGGCGAGCAGGGACAGCAGCTCGGGGGAGCCGGTCGGCACCGCCCCCACGCGCCGGTAGTCCCGTGGCACGGCGGGCACGGCCGGGTCGGGCCCGAGCGCGGCCCGGATACGAGCCAGCACGTCGGCGCGGGCGTCAGTCATCGGCCCTCCTGCGCATCGAGATGGGGGAGGTCACGCCGCTGATCAGAAGACTCACCAGGACGGCCATCAGCGGGCGACCCCGGCCGGGGATCAGCCGGCGAACCGGGGCGGAGGTCAGAAGCGGGGCCGGGACCAGGATCAGATGACGGCTCGGGAAGCGGTTCAGAAGCCGGCCCGGGGCGGAGGTCAGCAGGCGGGCCCGGAAGGAGATCGGCAGGCGAGCCGGGCTGGGGGTCGGCAAGCGAGCCGGGCTGGGCGTCAGAAGCCGAGCCGGTCCGGGCGTCAGAAGCCGAGCCGGTCCGGGCGTCTGACGGCGAGCTGGGCTGGGGGTCGGCAAGCGAGCCGGGCTGGGCGTCAGAAGCCGAGCCGGTCCGGGCGTCTGACGGCGGGCCGGGGTGGGGGTCGGCGGGCAGGGAGTCAGGTGCCGGGCCGGGATGGGCGTCAGCGGGCAGATCGGGCTGGGCAACAGGAGGTGGGCCGGAGCGGGGGTCAGGAGGAGAGCCGGGACCGGGGTTGGCGGGTGAGTTGGGGTGGGCGTCAGAAGGCGGGCTGGAGCGGGGGGCGGGAGGCGAGGTAGGACCGGGGGCGGCAGACAGGCTGGGACCGGGGTTGGCGGGTGAGTTTGGGTGGGCGTCAGAAGGCGGGCTGGAGCGGGGGGCAGGAGGCGAGGTTGGACCGGGGGCAGAAGACAGGCCGGGACCGGGGTTGGCGGGTGAGTTGGGGTCGGCGGGCGAGGTGGGGCGGGCATCTGAAGGTGGTGCGGGGCGGGTGCGCCACCAGTCGCGGAAGGACTGGGCCGGGGGGCGGGGGAGGTCGCGGGAGGTGGTCCATGCGGAGAGGGGTGGGGGCAGGGTCGTGATGTGGTTGGTGCGGCGGCCGAGGAGGCGGCCGAGGCGTAGGAGGCGTTCGGCGCTGCGGAAGCGGGCCGGGCGGGACATCACCCAGGACATGGCGGCCATGGTGATGGCCTCGGGGGAGGGGAGCGGGGAAGCGGCGCGCGCTTCCACGTGGCGGTTTCGCAGGTGTACCAGCATCGAGGGGATGTCGATGCGGACGGGGCAGGCGTCGAAGCAGGCGCCGCAGAGGCTGGAGGCGTAGGGGAGGGAGGCGTTGTCCTCGACGCCGGTGAGTTGGGGGCTGAGGACGGCGCCGATCGGGCCGGGGTAGACGGAGCCGTAGGCGTGGCCGCCGGTGCGTTCGTAGACGGGGCAGACGTTGAGGCAGGCGCTGCACCGGATGCAGTGCAGGGCGGCCCGGCCCGAAGGGTCCGACAGGACGGCGGTGCGGCCGTTGTCGACCAGGACGAGATGGAAGTCCTGCGGGCCGTCGCCGGGGGTGACGCCGGTCCAGAGGGACGTGTAGGGGTTCATCCGCTCGCCGGTCGACGAGCGGGGCAGCAGCTGCAGGAACACCTCCAGGTCGGTCCACGTGGGGACGACCTTCTCGATGCCCATGACCGTGATCAGGGTCTGCGGGAGGGTCAGGCACATGCGGCCGTTGCCCTCGGACTCGACGACGGCGAGGGTGCCGGTCGAGGCGACCGCGAAGTTGGCCCCCGACACCGCGACCCGAGCGGTCAGGAACTTCTCGCGCAGGTACGCGCGGGCGGCCATCGCCAGCTCGCGCGGATCGTCGGAGAGCGAGGCGGCGGCAGGCATCGTGCGGCGGAAGATGTCGCGGATCTCGGTGCGGTTGCGGTGGATGGCGGGGACCAGGATGTGCGACGGCTTGTCGTCGCCGAGCTGCACGATGAGCTCCGCCAGGTCGGTCTCCCACGCGGTGACACCACCCTCGGCGAGCGCCTCGTTGAGCCCGATCTCCTGCGTCGCCATCGACTTGACCTTGACGACCTCGGTGGCGCCGGTCGCGCGGACCAGGTCGAGGACGATCGCGTTGGCCTCGACCGCGTCGCGGGCCCAGTGCACGGTGCCGCCGCGGGCGGTCACCTGCTCCTCCAGCTGGACGAGGAGGGTGTCGAGGTGGGCCATGACGTAGCCCTTGATCGCCTCACCGGCGAGGCGCAGCTCCTCCCAGTCGGGCACCTCGGCCACGACGGCGGCGCGCTTGCCGCGGATGGTGCTCGTGGCATGGCCCAGGTTGCGCCGCAGCTGGTCGTCGGCGAGCGCCGTCCGGGCCGCGACCGGGAAGGACGTTGAGCCACGCAACGCGCCGACACCTCGCGGCGCGTACACCGGCATCCCAAGGAACACGGAGGTCATGTCGCCGCCAGAATCTCTGCGAGGTGCACGGGCCGGGCAGCGGTGGACAGGCGGGACAGGCCGCCGCCGATGTGCATGAGGCAGGACGAGTCGCCGGCCGAGACGACCGAGGCGCCGGTGGACAGGACGCTGCGGAGCTTGTCGCTGAGCATGGCCGCGGACGTGTCGGCGTTCTTCAGCGCGAACGTGCCGCCGAAGCCGCAGCACTGGTCGGCGCCGGGCAGCTCGACGAGGTCGATGTCGCGGACCGCGCGCAGCAGCCGCAGCGGCCGGTCGCCTACCCGCAGCATGCGCAGCGAGTGGCAGGTCGGGTGGTAGGTGACGCGGTGCGGGAAGCGGGCGCCGACGTCGGTGACGCCGAGGACGTCGACGAGGAACTCCGACAGCTCATAGGTGCGCTCGCCGAGCTCCTCCGCCCGGTGCGACAGCGCGACCCGGCCGGCCCGGCGGGCGACGGCCGCGTGCTGGTGGCGGATCGAGCCGACGCACGAGCCCGACGGCGCGACGATCGCCTCGTAGCCGGCGAACGTGTCGACCTGGTGCTCGACCAGGCGGACGGCCTCGCGCTGGTAGCCCGTGTTGATGTGCATCTGGCCGCAGCAGGTCTGCGCCTCGGGGAAGACGACCTCGTGGCCGAGCCGCTCCAGCAGCTCGACCGTGGCCCGGCCGACCTGCGGAAACATCGCGTCGGCGAGACAGGTCACGAACAGTGCCACACGCATCGATCACCGCCCTTTCAGAGAATCCCGCTGAGATGACCGGCGGGTGCGGGGCCGGCCACTCGACTCGCGGACGATCAGCTCCGGCTGGAACACCACGTGGCGGTGCTCATGGCGGCCGTCGTCCTCGATCTCCTCGAGCAGCAGGGCCGTGGCGGTGCGACCGAGCTGTTCCCGAGGCTGTCGCACGGAGGATAGCGGCACCGCGGCCGCCGCGGCGAACTCGATGTCGTCATATCCCACGATCGCCACGTCCTGCGGCACGCGGATGCCCCGCTGGGTGAGGCCCTGCAGCACGCCGAGCGCGACGAGGTCGTTTGCGCAGAAGACCGCCGTGGAGCCGGCCGCGGCGTCGATCTCGGCGGCGGCCGCCCGGCCCGCGGCGACGGTGAGGTTGGGCGTGGGGACCACCGAGAGCTCGGCCTTCCCGGCCACGGCCGCGGAGATCCCGGCGTGCCGCTCCCGGACCTGGGTGATGGAGGCCGGCCCGCCGACGAACGTGATCCGCCGGTGGCCCTGCTCCACGAGGTGCTCGCCGGCGAGCCGGCCGCCGAGCACGTCGTCGACCGCGACCGAGCAGCGGCTGTGCCGGCCGGTGCCGCGGTCGACCAGCACGACCGGGGTGCCGCGCTGGATGAGCAGCTCCAGGCGCGAGTTCGGCGACTCGTCGACGGGCGTGATCAGTACACCGCGGACCCGCTGCTCCTCGAGGAGGTCGAGATGGCGGTGCTCGCGGCCGGCGTCCTCGCCGCTGTTGCAGACCACGACCATGACGCCGTGCTCCTCGGCGGCCGCCTCCGCGCCGCGGACCACGTCGGTGAAGAACGGGTTGGTCACGTCGAGCACGACGAGCGCGATCTGCCGGCTGTGCCCGGCCCGCAGCTGCCGCGCCGAGTCGTTGCGCACGTAGCCCAGCTCGGCGATGGCGTCGAGGACCCGCTGCCGGGTCGACGAGGCGACCAGCTCGGGACGGTTGAGCACGTTGCTGACGGTGCCGATGGAGACGCCCGCGCGGCGGGCCACCTCCTTGATGCCGGTCGTGGTGGACATCGATCTCCCGTACCTCTGAAACGTGTCAACTCGAAGAGGGTGTATCAAACCGGTAACGCCATTGAAACTCTTGACGCCATCGACGGTCTGCTTCTACCGTCACTGTAGTCATCGCATGAAACGTTTCACAAGGGAGGACGGCGAGGTGCTGGTTCTCGAGGGCGTGAGCAAGTCGTTCGGCGCCGTGGCCGCGCTGCGCGACGTGCGCCTGGAGCTGCGCGGCGGCGAGGCGCACGCCCTCGTCGGGGAGAACGGCGCGGGCAAGTCGACGCTGGTGAAGATCCTGGCCGGCGCGCACGCCCCCGACACCGGCACGATCACGCTCGACGGGCAGCCGCTGCGGCTCGGCGGCCCCGCCGACGCCCGCGACGCCGGCATCGCCGTCATCTACCAGGAGCCGACGCTGTTCCCGGACCTGACCGTCGCGGAGAACATCTTCATCGGCCGGCAGCCGCTGCGCTCGCTGCGCCGCGTCGACACCGCCGCGATGCGGGCCCGGTCCGCCGAGCTGTTCGCCAGGCTCGGCGTGCACCTCGACCCGGACCGGCCGGCCCGCGGGCTGTCGATCGCCGACCAGCAGCTGGTCGAGATCGCCAAGGCGCTGTCGTTCGACGCCCGGATCCTGGTCATGGACGAGCCGACCGCCGCGCTGTCCGGGGTCGAGGTCGAGCGGCTCTTCGCCGTCGCCCGGTCGCTGCGCGACGCCGGGGCCGCGGTGCTGTTCATCTCGCACCGCTTCGACGAGGTCTTCTCGCTCTGCCAGCGGATCACCGTCATGCGCGACGGCCAGTGGGTCTCCACCGACCCCGCCGACGCGCTCACCGTCGACCAGGTCGTGCGGCGGATGGTCGGCCGCGAGGTCTCCACCATGTACCCGCAGCGCACCGCCGAGGTCCGCGAGGCCCGGCTGGAGGTCGACGGGCTCACCCGCGCCGGCGTCTTCCAGGACGTGTCGTTCACCGTCCACAGCGGCGAGATCGTCGCCCTCGCCGGGCTCGTCGGCGCCGGCCGCTCCGAGGTGATCCGCGCCGTCTTCGGCATCGACCGGCACGACGCCGGCGAGGTCCGCGTCGACGGCAGGCCGCTGCAGAAGGGCAGCGCGTCCGCGGCGATCGCCGCCGGCCTCGCGCTCGTGCCCGAGGACCGCCGGCAGCAGGGCCTGGTGATGGAGCTGTCGGTGGAGCGCAACGCGACCCTGCCACGGCGCTGGTCGCTGAGCCGGATCGGGCTGCTCCTCGGCCCGTCGGAGCGCCGCGACGCCCGCACCTGGACGGAGCGGCTGCAGGTGAAGGCGGCCAGGCTGAGCGACCCGGTCGCCACCCTCTCCGGCGGCAACCAGCAGAAGGTCGTCCTGGCGAAGTGGCTGTCGACGGCGCCGCGGGTGCTCATCGTCGACGAGCCGACCCGCGGCATCGACGTCGGCACCAAGGCCGAGGTGCACCGGCTGCTCAGCGAGCTCGCGGACCAGGGCGTCGCCGTGCTCATGGTCTCCAGCGAGCTGCCCGAGGTCCTCGGCATGGCGGACCGGGTCCTCGTCATGCACGAAGGGCGGCTCGCCGCCGACATCCCCCGTACCCGAGCCGACGAGGAGTCCGTGATGCTGGCGGCGACAGGACAGGCGACATGACCGCCGTGCTCGACAGAGCAGAGGTGAAGACCTCGAAGCTCACCCACCGGGTGTTCCTGGTCCGCGAGCTCGGCATCCTCGTGGCACTGGTGCTGCTCATCGGCGGCACCGCGATCAGCAACCCGCGGTTCCTGCACGCGCAGAGCGTCAAGGACCTGCTGCTCGGCTCGACGATCCTGGCGATCCTCGCGACCGGCCAGGCGATCGCGGTCGTCACCCGCAACGTCGACCTGTCCGTCGGCTCGGTGCTCGGGCTGTCGGCGTTCGCGACCGGCACCCTGTTCCTCGACCATCCCGGGCTGCCGATCCCGGTGGTGCTCCTGGCCGGCACGGCGCTCGGGGCGGTGTGCGGCGCGGTCAACGGTGCTCTCATCGCCGCCGCCCGGGTGCCGGCGCTGGTGGTCACGCTCGGCACGCTGTACGTCTTCCGCGGCATCGACTACCGGTGGGCGACCGGCAAGCAGATCAACGCCGCCGACATCCCGCACGGGTTCCTGCGCATGGGCACCGCCACCGTCCTCGGCGTGCCGGTGCTGACCCTGTTCGCGGTCGTCGTCGTCCTCTGCGCCGGGTTCTACCTGCGCTCCTATCGCAGCGGGCGGGAGTTGTACGCGATCGGCTCCGACCCGGCCGCGGCGCGGCTCTCGGGCATCCGGGTGGGCCGGCGGGTGTTCGCCGCGTTCACCGCCAGCGGCGCGCTCGCCGGGCTCGCCGGGGTGCTGTACGTCGCCCGGTTCGGCACCCTCGACGCCAACGCCGGCCTCGGCCTGGAGCTCAACGTCGTCGCCGCGGTCGTCGTCGGCGGGGTCGCCATCTTCGGCGGCAGCGGCTCGGTCTACGGCGCGGCGCTCGGTGCCGTGCTGCTCACCACGATCGCCAGCGCCCTGCCGGTGCTCGGCATCAACCCGTTCTGGCAGCGGGCCGCGATCGGCGCGCTCATCCTCGCGGCGATCGGCCTGGACCGGGTCCTGTCGCTCCGCGTCGCACGCAGCCTGCAGGGAGGCCCGGGCAAATGACCGAGCTCAGCACCACGGCCAAGGCCGCGCCGGCCGCGCCCGGGAGAAGAAGCCTGGTGGTCTCCTGGGACGTCGTGGTCCTCGTGGCCCTCGTCCTGGTCGCCGTCGTCGGCGCCGCCACCATCGACGGCGTCGCCAGCCCGCGGTTCTGGCGGTTCGTGACCCTGGAGGTCGTGCCGATCGCGATCATCGCGCTGCCGATGACCCTGGTCGTCATCACCGGCGAGATCGACCTGTCCGTCGCCAGCACGCTCGGCCTCACCTGCGCCGTCATGGGTGACCTGTGGGCGCACGGGGTCACGTCGCTGCCGCTGCTGATCGCGCTGTGCCTGCTGCTCGGCGCGGTCCTCGGCGCCGTCAACGGCCTGTTCGTCACCGTGTTCGGGCTGCCGTCGCTGGCGGTCACGATCGGCACCCTCGCGCTGTACCGGGGGCTCGCGTACGTCGTCCTCGGCGACAAGGCCGTCGCCGACTACCCGGTCGCCTGGACCGACGCCGCGATCGACCCCATCCCCGGCCTCACGATCCCGTGGGTGATCATCGTCGTCGCGGTCCTCGCGGTGCTGTTCGGGGTGCTGCTGCACGCCACCCCGGTCGGCCGCGGCCTGTACGCGATGGGCAACAACACGGAGGCGGCCCGCTTCGCCGGGATCGCGGTCGCCCGCACCAAGTTCTGGCTCTTCGTCGCCACCGGCACGATGGCGTCGCTCGCCGGGGTCTTCTGGACGTTCCGGTTCGCCAGCGCCCGCGCCGACAACGGCAACGGCCTGGAGCTCGCGGTCGTCGCGGCGGTCCTGCTCGGCGGCGTCTCCATCTTCGGCGGCCGCGGCGGCATGATCGGCGTCATCGGCGCCGTCCTGCTGCTCAGCACCCTGCGCAACGCCCTGCAACTGGCGAACGTGCCGGCGAACACCCTCACCATCATCACCGGCTCGCTGCTCATCGCCTCGGTCGTCGGGCCGAACGTCATCGGCATGGCGCGCGAGCGCCTGCGCCGGCGACGCACCACGTAACGACACCCCCACCCCCGTTTCCGCGCGACCCCCGCTGAAAGGATTCAATCCCATGAGAGCTGGCAAGCTCATCGCGGTCGCGGTAGCCGCCGCGCTCGCGTTCAGCACCACCGCCTGCGCCGAGGACTCCGACACCGGCAGCACCGGCGACACCGGCACCGCCACCTCCGACACCATCAAGAGCGGCCTGAAGGTCGCGTTCCTGCCGAAGCAGGTCAACAACCCGTACTTCGACACCTCCGACAACAAGGGCGGCAAGGTCGCCGTCGAGGAGTTCAAGGGTTCCTACACCGAGACCGGCCCGTCCGAGGCCAGCCCGTCGGCGCAGGTCAGCTACATCAACACGCTGTCGCAGCAGGGCACCAACGTGATCGCGGTGTCCGCCAACGACAAGGACGCCATCTGCGGCGCCCTCAACGAGGCCCGCAAGGCCGGCGCGAAGGTCGTCACGTACGACTCCGACACCAAGCCCGAGTGCCGCGACCTCTTCATCAACCAGGCGACCTCCGAGGGCATCGCGAAGGTCCAGATCAAGCTCATCTCCGAGGCGATCGGCGCCGACGGCGGCGAGATCGCGATCCTGTCGGCGACGGCCAACGCCACGAACCAGAATGCCTGGATCGAGATGATGAAGACCGAGCTGGCGAAGCCGGAGTACAGCAAGCTCAAGCTGGTCGACACCGTCTACGGCGACGACGACGACCAGAAGTCCTTCCAGGAGGCGCAGGGCCTGCTCGCCAAGCACCCCAACCTGAAGGGCATCATCTCGCCGACCACCGTCGGCATCGCCGCCGCCGGCCGGTACCTGTCCGGCTCCACGTACAAGGGCAAGGTCCAGCTCACCGGTCTCGGCACCCCGAACCAGATGAAGGCCTACGTCAAGGACGGCACCGTCAAGGCGTTCGCGCTGTGGAACCCGGCCGACCTCGGCTACCTGGCCGCCTACGCGGGCGCGTCGCTCGCCTCCGGCGTCATCAAGGGCAAGGAGGGCGACAAGTTCAAGGCCGGCAAGCTCGGCGAGTTCACCGTCGGCAAGGACGGCACCATCCTCCTCGGTGACCCGTTCACGTTCAACGCCTCCAACGTGGACCAGTTCAACTTCTAAGGGGGTTCGGCGTGCGCCGGGTCTGCTTCACCCTCCAGGTCAAACCCGATCGGCTGGATGAGTACCGGCGCCGCCACGCCCACGTCTGGCCCGAGATGCTCGCCGCGCTGCGGGACGCGGGCTGGCACGACTACTCGCTCTTCCTCCGCGACGACGGCCTGCTCGTCGGCTATCTCCTCACCGAGGACTTCGCCGCCGCGCAGGCCGCCATGGACGCCACCGACGTCGACCGGCGCTGGCAGGCGGAGATGGCGGAGTTCTTCATCAACGGTCGGCACTTCGTCGTCCTCGACGAGGTGTTCAACCTCGACCACCAGCTTGGAGCGTTGCAATGACAGAGCTCGCCCCGGAGACGCGCACGCGTGTCGCGGCCCAGCTGCGCGGCCAGCGGATCGAGACGGCGTCCTGGGCATACGGCAACTCGGGCACCCGGTTCAAGGTGTTCCCGCAGGAGGGCGTGCCCCGGGACCCGTATGAGAAGCTCGCCGACGCGGCGACCGTGCACCGGTTCACCGGCGTGGCGCCGACCGTGGCGCTGCACATCCCGTGGGACCTCGTCGACGACTACACCGACCTCGCCCGCCACGCCCGGGACCTCGGCGTCGCGCTCGGCACCATCAACACCAACGTGTTCCAGGACAACGACTACAAGCTCGGCAGCGTCACCAACCCGGACCCCGGCATCCGCCGCAAGGCGATCGGGCACCTGCTGGAGTGCGTCGACGTGATGGACCGCACCGGCTCGCGGGACCTGAAGCTGTGGTTCTCCGACGGCACCAACTACCCTGGCCAGGACGACGTGCGGACCCGGCAGGACCGCCTCGCCGAGGCGCTGCGCGAGACGTACGACCGGCTCGGGCCCGACCAGCGGATGCTGCTGGAGTACAAGCTGTTCGAGCCGGCCTTCTACATGACCGACGTGCCCGACTGGGGCACCGCCTACGCGCACTGCCTCACGCTGGGGGAGCGGGCGCAGGTCGTCATCGACACCGGGCACCACGCGCCCGGCACCAACATCGAGTTCATCGTCGCGGTCCTGCTGCGGGCCGGGAAGCTCGGCGGCTTCGACTTCAACTCCCGCTTCTACGCCGACGACGACCTGATGGTCGGCGCCGCCGACCCGTTCCAGCTGTTCCGGATCATGCACGAGATCGTGCTCGACGACGCGCTGACGGGGAAGGGGATCGCGTTCATGCTCGACCAGTGCCACAACCTGGAGCCGAAGATCCAGGCGGTGATCCGGTCCGTGCTCAACGTGCAGGAGGCGACCGCGAAGGCGCTGCTCGTCGACCATGCCGCCCTGCGCGCGGCGCAGCTGGAGGGCGACGTGCTGGGCGCCAACGAGGTCCTCATGGACGCGTACAACACCGACGTGCGGCCGTTGCTGCGCTCGGTTCGGGAGGACATGGGCCTCGACCCGGACCCGATCGGCGCGTACAAGCGGTCCGGGTACCTGGAGAAGGTCCGCGCCGAGCGGGTCGGCGGCACGCAGGCCGGGTGGGGCGCGTGAAGGACCTCATCGCCCGCTCCCGCCGCCTGGGCGCCGACCCCCGCAACACCAACTACGCCGGCGGCAACACCTCGGCCGTCGGCCTCGCCGCGGACCCCGTCACCGGCGGCGACGTGGAGGTCCTGTGGGTCAAGGGATCCGGCGGTGACCTCGGCACGCTCACCGAGGCGGGCCTCGCCGTGCTGCGCCTGGACCGCCTGCGCGCGCTCACCGGCGTGTACCCGGGGGTGGAGCGCGAGGACGAGATGGTCGCCGCGTTCGACTACTGCCTGCACGGCCGCGGCGGTGCCGCACCGTCGATCGACACCGCCATGCACGGCCTGGTGGAGGCCGCGCACGTCGACCACCTGCACCCCGACGCGGGCATCGCCCTCGCCACCGCCGCCGACGGGCCGGCGCTGACGAAGGAGTGCTTCGGCGACCGGGTGCTGTGGGTGCCGTGGCGGCGGCCCGGCTTCCAGCTCGGCCTCGACATCGCGGCCGTCCACCGGGCCAACCCCCAGGCGATCGGCGTCATCCTCGGCGGGCACGGGATCACGGCGTGGGGCGCCACGTCGGACGAGTGCGAGGCGAACTCCCTGGAGATCATCCGGACCGCGACCGAGTTCCTCGCCGCCCGTGGCCGACCGGATCCGTTCGGGCCGGTCGTACACCCGCCGCTGCCGCTGGAAGAGCGCCGCTCGCGGGCGGCGGAGCTGATGCCGGTGCTGCGCGGGCTGGCGTCCAGCGACCGGCCGCAGGTCGGGCACTTCACCGACACCGACGTCGTGCTGGACTTCGTGTCGCGGGCCGCCCTGGAGGACCTCGCAGCGCGGGGGACCTCGTGCCCGGACCACTTCCTGCGGACCAAGGTGCGGCCGCTCGTGCTGACATCCTCCTCCGTGGAAGAACAGTTCGCCGCGTACCGCGCCGAGTACGCGGCCTACTACGAGCGGCACGCCACCCCGGACTCGCCGGCGATGCGTGGCGCGGACCCGGCGATCGTGCTGGTGCCCGGCGTCGGGATGTTCTCGTTCGGCGCCGACAAGCAGACCGCGCGGGTCGCGGGGGAGTTCTACGTCAACGCGATCAACGTGATGCGCGGCGCCGAGTCGGTGTCGACCTACGCGCCGATCCCCGAGTCGGAGAAGTTCCGGATCGAGTACTGGGCCCTGGAGGAGGCGAAGCTCGCCCGCCGCCCCGCGCCCCGGCCGCTCGCGTCGCGGGTCGCGTTCGTGACCGGCGGCGGCTCCGGGATCGGGCGGGCCATCGCGCTGCGGCTGGCCTCGGAAGGCGCCTGCGTGGTCGTCGCCGACCGGGCCACCGATGCGGCCGCCGCGGTCGCCGCCGAGATCGGTACCTCCGACAAGGCGGTGGCCGTCACCGCCGACGTGACGTCCGAGGCGGCGATCAAGGCGGCGTTCGCCGAGGCGGTCCTCGCGTTCGGGGGCGTCGACCTCGTCGTCAACAACGCCGGCCTGTCCATCTCCAAGCCGCTGCTGGAGACCACCGTGGACGACTGGGACCTGCAGCACGACGTGATGGCCCGCGGGTCGTTCCTCGTCGCCCGCGAGGCCGCCCGCGTCATGATCGACCAGGGCACGGGCGGCGACATCGTCTACATCGCCTCGAAGAACGCCGTCTTCGCCGGGCCCAACAACGTCGCGTACGGCGCGACCAAGGCCGACCAGGCGCACCAGGTGCGGCTGCTCGCCGCCGAGCTCGGCGAGCACGGCATCCGGGTCAACGGCGTCAACCCCGACGGCGTCGTCCGCGGCTCCGGCATCTTCGCCTCCGGCTGGGGCGCGCAGCGCGCCGCCGTCTACGGCGTCCCGGAGTCCGAGCTCGGCGCGTTCTACGCCCAGCGCACGATCCTGAAGCGGGAGGTCCTGCCGTCGCACGTGGCGAACGCCGTGTTCGCCCTGGTCGGCGGCGAGCTGTCGCACACCACCGGCCTGCACGTCCCGGTCGACGCGGGCGTGGCCGCGGCGTTCCTGCGATGAACCGCCTCGCGGCCGTCGACCTCGGCGCCTCGTCCGGCCGGGTGATCGTGGGCTCGGTCGGGTCGGGCACCGTCCACCTCACCGAGGTCGCCCGCTTCGCCAACACCCCGGTGCAGGTCCAGGGCACCCTGCACTGGGACATCCTCGGCCTGTACCAGGGGATCCTCGACGGACTGGACGCGGCCGGCCCGGTCCAGTCCGTCGGCGTCGACTCGTGGGCCGTCGACTACGGGCTGCTCGACGGCGACGGCCGGCTCCTCGGCAACCCCGTCCACTACCGCGACGCCCGCACCGACACGGTCGTCTCGCCGGTCCCGGCCGCTGCGCACTACGCGGCGACCGGGATCGCGAACCAGCCGTTCAACACCGTGTTCCAGCTCCTCGCGGCCGGCGGCACCGCACAGCTCGACACCGCGCGCACGCTGCTGCTGATCCCGGATCTCATCACGTACTGGCTCAGCGGCACGATCGGCGCGGAACGCACCAACGCGTCCACCACCGGCCTGCTCACCGCCGGCGGCGGGGCCTGGGACCTGCCGCTGGTGGCGCGGCTCGGCATCCGGGCGTCGCTGCTGCCGCCGCTGCGCGACCCCGGCACCGTCGCGGGGCCGATGCTGCACGCCCCCGAGACCCTGGTGACGACGGTCGCCTCGCACGACACCGCCTCCGCCGTCGTGGGCGTCCCCGCGCGCACGGACCGGTTCGCGTACATCTCCTGCGGCACCTGGTCCCTCGTCGGTGTCGAGCTGCCGTCGCCGGTACTGACCACCGGCAGCTTCGAGGCCGGCTTCACCAACGAGACCGGCGTCGACGGCACCGTGCGGTACCTGCGCAACGTCATGGGCCTGTGGCTCCTGCAGGAGTGCATGCGCGCCTGGGGACCCGCTGTCACGCTGTCCGACCTCCTGTCGGGCGCGGCCGCGGCGCCCGCCCGGCGCAGCGTCGTGGACGCCACCGACCCGCGGTTCCTGGCCCCGGGCGACATGCCGGCCCGCATCGCCGCCGCGCTGAAGGAGACCGACCAGCCGGCGCCCGCGGACCCGTACGCGATGACCCGCTGCATCCTGGACAGCCTCGCCCTCGCGTACCGCCGCGCGATCGACGACGCCCGGCGCCTCACCGGCCGCCCCGTCGACGTCGTCCACCTCGTCGGCGGCGGCGCGCAGAACGCCCTGCTGTGCCAGCTCACCGCCGACGCCTGCGAGCTGCCCGTCGAGGCCGGCCCGGTCGAGGCCGGCGCCCTCGGCAACATCCTCGTCCAGGCCCGTGCCCTGGGCCTGATCCCCGCCGACCTGCCGTCGATGCGCGCCCTGCTGCGGTCCTCCCGCCGGTACGAGCCCCGCGCCGCTCAGGCCGTGGGGTAGGCGTTCTGGAAGGCCAGGCGTTCGTCGGCCGTGTCGGCGATCCGGGTCAGCTCGTCGTCGAGCGCCATGAACGCCTCCCACGGCTCGCCCGGGAGGAGGCCGGCGACGCGGCGTTCGAGGTCGTCGACCCGCTTGCCCTTCCACACCTTGTCGGCGAGCGTGACCAGCAGCTCCTCCGGGGTCGCGTCGGGCCGGTCCCACCGCGCGTGGTTGGCCGCGAACCTGGCGAGGTCGCCGAACTCCTCCAGCATCCGCGCGCCGGCGGCCTCGTGCGCGCTGCCGGGGCCCGCCAGCTCCTCCGGGTGCAGGGTCTTGCCGATGTCGTGGGTGGCCGCCCCGAACAGCACCGCCGCCCGGTCCACGACCAGCCCGGGCGCGTGTGCCGCCAGCCAGTCGAGGAGCTGCGCCGCGACGTCGTGCACCAGCCGCAGGTGCGCGGCGAGCCGCGGCGGCGCGCCGACCCGCCGCAGGAGCGCCGCCACCTCCGCCGGCAGCGGGCGCAGGTCGTCCATCATCGCGTGATGTAGCCGGCGGTGCGGATCAGGTCGGGCTCCACCGCGAACCGGCCCCGGAACACCGCCGGCGCCCCCGGCTCCTGGTCGAGCTTCTCCGGCAGGATCGCCGCCTCGAACGTCCCGTTCACCGGGTCGATGCTCAGCCTCGCGTCGTGGAAGTCGAGCCACGTCCCCATGATCGGCGACCACATCTTGTACACCGTCTCCTTGGCGCTGAAGTGCACCGCCGGCCACCACGGCTCATCCGCCCGCTCCGCGCACCAGGCGATCTCCTCCGGCAGGCAGATCGACGCGACGATGTTCGCCGGCAGCACCGTCCTGCGCTCCGCGTCGATCCCGACGGCCCGCAGCTCGGGCACCCGCCCGACGGCGACCGCGCAGTAGCCCTTGGTGTGCGTGATGCTCCCGGTCGTCCCCGCCGGCCACACCGGCGCCCGGCTCGGCGCCGACAGCACCGGCGCCCCGTGCACCCCGACCCGGCTCAGCGCCCGCCGTGCACACACCCGCCCCGCGGTGTACTCCCGCCGCCGCCCGTCAACCGCCCGCGGCGACAACCCGGCCGCCTCGTCGGGCAGCAGCACCCCCGTCCAGTCGTCCTCCCCGGCCACCTCAACGACGACGATCTCTGGCAACAGGTCCCGCACGACCCGGAACTCTACCCCGCCACCACCCCTCCCCGCCGCGCTCGTCCTGCCCGCCGGCCACAACCTTGTCGCGCCGCCCCTGACCCGACGCCGGGCACCGAGGGTGCGCATCGATCCCATTCCAGGGCGGGCGGATCCAGGCGGGCAGGCCCTTCGAGGAGGACGCGGAGCCGATCCCGCGGGCCGGCCGTGGTTGAGGGTATGGAGACGGTCACCGCTTGATCCTTCGAACTGACCAGAGCGCGAAGGAGAGATCAAGCGATGACCGCACCCAAGAGTGTGGACGTCGGCCGGTTCCCAGGCCGGGCGGCCGGACGGTCCCCAGCCGAGGAGCATCGGCGGCGGGCTCAGGCGGCGGGCCTGGTCGATGGGGCTGACAGGCCGCCGAGTGCGGCACCGGCCAGGGCGGTCAGGACGACGACGCCCGACCACAGCTCCTCCGTCCAGGCCACCCCCAGCGAGAGCTGGACGCCGATCAGGTGCGTGGACCAGATCAGCGGTGGGACCAGGGCGCCGAGCGTGACCGGCACCAGGTCGGGGCGCTGGGCGGCGACCCACTGGACGGCGAGGTCGGCGAGGACGGCGCCGAGCAGTGGCCAGAGCTGGGCGGCGAGGTGCGCGAAGTCGTTGAACACGCCGTCGGGGATCGAGGCCGCCGCCACCACGACCGTGACCAGGCCGGCGGGGACGCGGCCGAGACGGGTCCAGGCGAACAGGCAGGCGGTGACGACGAGCACCGTGAAGGCGAGGTACTGCGCGAGCCCGAACGCCTGCCCGTTGCGGAAGCCGTTGAAGGCGGCCGGCGCGTCGGTGAACGGCGACAGGTAGTTGAGGAAGAAGGCCGCGACGCCGACCGCGCTCAGCAGGCTCAGGAGGACGGGCAGGTCGCCGGCGAGGGACGGTGCGGCGCGGCGGGCGGCGGCGGCGCGGACCGGCGTGGTGATCATGAGCGTGCCGGCGGTGAGGAGGAGCAGGTGCGGCGGGCTGAGGAGGGCCTCCAGGCTGACCTCGACGCCGAACAGGGTGTGCCAGGTCATGTCGACCACGCCGCCGACGGCGAAGAGGACGACGCCGAGCAGGCCGAGGCCGTAGCCCGCGGGGACCCAGTCGCGGACCGGGCCGGCCGGGCGGCCGCGCCACAGCACGGACGGCACGATGGCGATGGCGAGCGCCGCATAGCCGCTGTAGAGCACGCCGTGCCACGGGGTGAAGAACGTCTCCAGCTCCGGCACGTGCGAGTGCGCCCAGCCGTCCAGGTACAGGCCACTGGTGAGCCACAGCGTGGCGAGCGCCGCGGCGAGGTCGCGGCGCGTGGTGGACTGCGGCCGGTGCGAGACAGCCAGAACCATGGATCGATCCTGACGCATCGTGCGGATCGGAGCGACCCCGTTCCCTCGAAATGGACGCAGCGTGATGCCGTCGGTACGGTCAGCTCAGCGAGGCGCCTTGCGCTCGCAGTACACGCTGAACCTGCGTGACAGGGATCTCCCTCGGCGGCTTGCCGGCCCGCGCCGCCAGGGCCGCGCACACGCCCGCCGCCTGGCCGGTCGCCATCGAGATCGGCATGATGCGGTAGGAGCTGTGCGCCACGTGGTCGCCGGAGATGCAGCGGCCCGCGACGAGCAGGCGGTCCACGTCACGGGGCAGCAGCGTGCGCAGCGGGATGTCGTAGGAGGTGCCCTGCGGGAGGCGCCGCAGGATGGTGCCGGGGCCGTTGGGGTTGTGGATGTCCACCGGGTACGCGCCGCGCGCCACCACGTCGGGGAACTTCCGCGCGTCGAGGACGTCCTGGCCGGTGAGCTGGTAGTCGCCCAGCACGCGGCGGGTCTCCCGCACGCCGACCTGCACGCCGCTCTGGATGACGTAGGAGGACTCGAAGCCGGGCACCCTCGTGCGCAGGAACCGCGAGATGCTGTCGAGCTGCTGGTGCATGGTCAGCTCGGCCCGGGTGAGGTCCCACACGCTGATGCCGAGGCCGCCGAAGCGGGTCGAGTTCACCGACACCTCACCGGAGTGCGGCGTGGCGAAGAAGAGGATGTCCTCGCGCGGCAGGTCCAGCTCGCCGGCGTCCCGCGCGGCCCGGATCAGGTCCCACAGGCCGTGCACGCCCTTCCATTGATCCGGATGCTCCTGTACGTACGAAGCGAACCCGTCGCGCTGCATCTCGCCGATCCGGAACATCAGCGTCATCGGCTGGGTCAGACCGTCCTCGGGGCGGCCGACCTCGAACGGCGCGCCCGCCGACGCGGCCAGGTCGCCGTCGCCCGTGCAGTCGACGACCACGTCGGCGTCGATGACGACCGGGCCGGACTTCGTCTCGAACACCACCCGCGACGAGTCCGGCAGCGTGATCAGGTCGGAGGCGAACGCGTGCAGCAGCAGCTTCACGCCCGAGCCGCCGAGCATGTCGTACGTGACGAGCTTGAACACCTCGGGATCGAACGGCACCGTGTAGCCGGTGTCCGGGGCCGGCCTGATCGCCCCACCGGCTCTGACCAGGCGGTCCAGCAGCATCCACAGCACACCGGCGACGACCGGCTCGCCCTCGCCGTGGTCGGTCGGCAGCAGACGGTTGTCCTCGCCGCCGACGGCCTGCTTCATCTCGTTGTGGAAGCTCATGAGCGGCATGACGAGCGCCGCGGTGGCGTTGCCGCCGAGGAACCCGTAGCGCTCGACCAGCACGACGTCGGCGCCCGCGGCGGCCGCGCCCATCGCCGCGCCGAACCCGGCCGGGCCACCGCCGACGACGAGCACCTCGGTGTGCCCGCCGTACTCCGCTGTCCTCGGCGGCAGGTGTACGCGGTGCGGGTCCGCCGGCTTCGCCAACGCGGTCAGGTTGTTGCCCTCGTTGCGTTCCGGCTCGCTCATGCCGCCACCTTCGTCCGTTCGAGCTGGGCGTCGAGACGGCGGCCGGTCTCCGTGGCGCGCTGCTTGAGGGCCGCGACCCGCGACGCGGTCTCGTCCAGGCGCTGCGGCCGCTCGTCCCACAGCCGGTCGACCTGGGCGAGCAGCGGGCCGGCGGCCTCCCGGACCACCCCGCGGGGCACCGGCGCGCCGATGCGCTGCGCGAAGTCGAAGACCTTCCCCGCGTACGGCAACGCCAGCAGCGGCACGCCCGCCAGCGCGGCGAACATCAGGAAGTGCAGCCGCATGCCGACCGCCAGCTCCAGGTGCTTCATGAGGCCGAGGACCTGGCCCGGCCGGAAGTCGCCGTGCAGCACCCGGCAGTGCTCCGCCGCCGTCATCCGGGCCAGCACCGCGTGGGCGTGCTGGATGTCGGAGCGCTCCATCGGCACGAACAGCAGCGACGCGTCGAGCCGGTGCACGATGAAGTCGCCGACGTGGGCGAGCAGCTGGTGGTACCCGTCGGCGTCGAGGTGCTGCGCGGCGCGGCCCGGCTCGCGGACGCTCATGCCGACGACCCGCCGCCCGTGTGGCAGCGAGTCGCTCAGCAGCCCGGCGTCGAACTCCTCCGGCGTCAGCAGCAGCGCCGGGTCGGCGGTCACGGAGACGCGGCAGGTCACCCCCGCCTCCTCGAGCGCGACCTTCGACTCCTCGTCCCGGACGGTCACCTCGACCGCCTGCGCGAGCACGTCGCGGGCCATGGCGCAGTCGATCTCCTCCGTCAGCGGACCGGCGCCCAGCGCGTACGTGAAGACCGGCACCCGCTGCTCCTGCGCCGTGCGCACCACCCTGAGGTAGCGGCGGGCCTCCGTGTCGTACAGGATGCCGCCGCCGCCGAGGATCAGCAGGTCGAGCCGCCGGAGCTCGGCCGCGGTCCGGTCCCGGCTCACGCCCTCCCAGGGGGCGACCTCGACGTCAGGGTGCGCCGCCGCCGTGTGCCCGGGCTCCCGCGAGAACACCAGGACGTCGACGTCCGGGCGGCGCGCCCGCAGGTCGGCGAGGACGCTCGTGAGGATGGCCTCGTCGCCGAGGTTGCAGCCACCGTACGAGCCGAGCACGCCCACTCTCGTCATTGCGGCTCGCTACCCAGGCATGGTTCTGTCATACCTGGCCCGTATGGTGGGTTTCGACCATTCGGGCAATCCGTGGAGCGAAGCACGTGATCCAGTTTCCGGCTGTGCGGCGGGGGCCACTGCGGGCGATCAGCGCCCGGCTCGCCTTCGCGGTCCTGCTCGTCTCCGCGATCGTGCTGGTCATTTTCGCCGACCGCGACGGCTACCGGGACGTCAACGAGGACGGTCTCACTCTCCTCGACTGCTTCTATTACGCGGTCGTCACCCTCTCCACCACCGGTTACGGCGACATCACGCCGGTGTCGGAGACGGCCCGCCTCGCCAACGTCCTGATCATCACCCCGGCCCGCGTGCTCTTCCTGATCATCCTGGTCGGCACCACCCTCGAAGTCCTGACCGAGCAGTACCGCACCAACCTCAGGTTGCAGCGGTGGAGGAAGCGCGTGAAGAACCACGTCATCGTCTGCGGCTATGGCACGAAGGGCCGAGCGGCCGTCGGCACCCTGGTGGAGAACGGGCTGGACCGGGCGCAGGTGGTCGTCGTCGAGACCGACCCGGCCGCCGTCCGGCAGGCCCAGTCCGACGGCCTCGTCGTCGTCGAGGGCTCCGCGACCCGCTCCACGGTGCTCAAGGAGGCCCGCGTCGAGGAGGCCAAGGCGATCATCATCGCCACCGACAGCGACGACGCGTCGGTCCTCGTCACGCTCACCGTCCGCCAGCTGACCGCCGGCAAGGTCTCCATCATCGCCGCCGCCCGCGAGGCGGAGAACGCGCCACTGCTCCGCCAGTCCGGCGCCCACCACGTCATCGTCTCCTCCGCCACCGCCGGCCGGCTGCTCGGCCTGTCGACGACCGCCCCGCCGCTCATCGAGGTCGTCGAGGACCTGCTCACCCCCGGCCAGGGCATGGCCCTCGCGATGCGCTCCGCCCGCCGCGACGAGGTCGGCTCCTCGCCGCGCGAGCTGACCGAGCTGGTCATCGCCCTGTTCCGCCGCGGCAAGGTCCTCTCCCTCGCCGACCCCGAAGGCACCACCATCCAGACCGGCGACATGGTCGTCTACGTCCGCGACGACCGCCCCCAGGCCGTCCCCGCAATGCCGTGACCCGGCAGGTCGGGATCTGATGAGGGTGCTCGCGATGGGGGTGGGGCGGGGGCGTTCGGTGGGGCGGAGGCTGCTGGCGGGGGTGGTGCTGGGGGCGGTGCTGGTGTTCGGGTGGGCTTCGCCGGCGGGGGCGCATGGTGGGGCGTCCGTCACCATTCACTCGGATGGGCGGGGGTCGGTGTGGATCACTGCTCAGTGGCAGGACGGGCATCCGATCAACGAGCCGATGGTGGTCACGCTGTCCGCTGGGCCTGCGGGGGCGTCGGCCGGAGTTCCGGGGAGCGGGCCGGCGTCTGCGATCGTGGGGGAGCGGCTGACGCAGACGGGGGACGAGCGGGGGACGCAGACGTGGAGCGGGGTGCTGCCCGCCGGGACGTGGCGGGTCGCGATCGACCTCGGGGCGCCCGTTGAAGGGCATTGCCAGGCGCTTGTTCCGTCGGCCGGCAGTACCGGTGCCAGTGTGCAGGCAGTTGAGGTGGCTTGCCTGATTCCGGCGACCGGTGCCACGGCCGACGGCCAGGGTGGCGAGGCCGGGTCATCGGCGGGGAGTCTTGCGCCGCTGTGGGTCACCCTGTCCGTGCTGGGCATCGCGGGTCTGATCGGGGCCGAGGTGGTGCGCCGGCGCCGAGGTAGGACGAAGACGTAGACGATGGTCACTGGGTGGGACGGTGGGCGAGGCGGTGGGGGCGTTGGCGGGAAAGGGCGTTACGCTTCCTCGCGTGACTGGTGAGGCCGGCGTGGAGGCAGCTGACCCGGCGTCGGACCCGGCGACGGCGGCGCTGCTGGCGGCCCGTGGCGGTGACCGGGGCGGGGCCGGGGCGTTCGTCCGGTTGACACAGCCGGAGGTGTGGCGGTTCGTCGCCGCGCTGGTCGGGGTGGGGCATGCCGATGACGTGACGCAGGACACCTACCTGCGGGCGTTCCGGGCGTTGCCGGAGTTCGCCGGAAGGTCGAGCGCGCGCACGTGGGTGCTCGCGATCGCGCGGCGGGCGTGTGCCGACCATGTGCGGGCCGCGGTGCGGGGGCGGCGGCTCGAGGCGCGGGTCGCGGCGGAGCCGGAGGAGCTGGCCGGGGGCGACCACGCGGGACTGCACGCGGCCGCCGACCTGGTGGCGGGGTTGCCGGCGGAGCGGCGGGTGGCGTTCGTGCTGACGCAGGTGCTCGGGCTGTCGTATGCCGAAGCGGCCGAGATCGAAGACGTCCCCGTGGGCACGATCCGGTCCCGGGTCGCCCGTGCCCGCGCCGACCTGGTCGCCGCGATCGCCGCCGCCCGAGCCGGATGACACGCAGCACCAGTAAGCGATGACACACAGCAACGGCAGGCAGAAGACGCGAACGGCGGCACGAGCGGCGGTGGCCGTGGTGCTGGGGGTCCTCGCCGCGCTCGGGTACGTCGCACCGGCCGGCGCGCACGGTGCCGACGCCCCTGCCGCCGTCGACTACGTGGTGCGCGTCGACTCGGTGTCCGAGCCGGGGGTCACCGTCCGGGCGGTCGAAGGCGGGGCCCGCCTGGAGCTGCGCAGCGCCTCGGACCGCACGGTCGTCGTGCTCGGCATGCAGGGGGAGCCGTTCCTCAGGATCTCCGGGGACGGGGTGGCCGAGAACCGGGGCTCCCCGACCTGGGCGGCCAGCCGCTCCCTGACCGGCACCGTCAAAGGTGCCGCGACCGCGGCGCCGCAGTGGCACCAGGTGTCCCGGCAGCGCACGGTGCGCTGGCACGACGAGCGGGCGCGGGAGCTGCCCGCCAGGGCGTGGAGCGTCCCCCTCGAGATCGACGGGACCACGCCCGGCATCATCCGCGGCGTCATCGCCAAGGCGGAGCCACCGGCGACCGGCTGGTGGTGGTCCGGCGCGCTGCTCGCGGCGGTGGCGATCGGGTTGGCGACGCCCAGGTCACGGATCGCCCTGGCGGTCGTCGCCGGGGTGGCGGGCGCGGTCGTGGTGGCCTGGATCGTGGTGAGCGCGCAGCTGGCCACGTCGCCTGCCGAGAACCTCGGCACCCAGCTCCTGGCCAGGCTGTGGCCGCTGCTCACCGGCGTCGGGGTGCTCGCGGCGGCCGGGCTGCTGGCGCTGAGGAGGAGCGCCGCGAACCTCGTGGCCGCCATCGGCGGGGCGTGCCTCGCGGTGATGACCGGGTTCGCCGACGCGGGCGTGTTCAGCAACGGCGGCCTCGCCGGCCCCGGCTGGTCGAGGTGGGCGGTCGCCACCGCGCTCGCCGGCGGTCTCGGGCTGATGGCCGGCGGCGCGACGAGCTGGTACAGGACGCCGGTGAAAGACCGCACAAGCGAAGACGATAAGTAAACAAAATCCAACGGGTTCTTTCATAAAGGCGCGTTACTGCGCATAATCGGGCATCGATGTTCCCCGCCAGGAGCAAAGGAGTCCGGTCCATGGACCGCAGAACGTTCGTCGCGAGCGGTGTCGCCCTCACCGGCGGCGCGATCGCCCTGTCCACCGCGGTTGCCAGCCCCGCCGGCGCAGCGGTGCGCACGGCGAAAACCGTCACGCCCGGAGCCCGGGGCGGTCACTACTGGCCGAACCTCGCCCCGCTGAAGGCGACCGCGTTCCTGAAGCTGCCACCGGGCGCGGTCCAGCCCCGCGGCTGGCTCCGCACACAGCTCAACATCGAGGCCGACGGTCTCTGCGGCCGGATGACGGAGGTGTCGGACTACCTGCAGTACTCCGGCAACGGCTGGGTCGACAAGACCAAGGGCGCCTGGGAGGAGCTGCCCTACTGGCTGCGCGGCTTCGGCGACCTCGGCTACGTCACCGGCAACACCCGGATCCTGACCCTGGCCCGCCAGTGGATCGACGGGATCATCGCCAACCAGGCCGCCGACGGCTTCTTCGGGCCGAACGCGCTACGGACGAGCCTGGAGGGCGGCCCGGACTTCTGGCCGCACATGCCGCTGCTGGACGCGATCCGCTCGCACGCCGAGTACAACGAGCGCAACGGCACACCCGACAACCGGGTCAACACGTTCATGCGCAAGTACTTCCAGTTCCAGAACGCGCAGCCCGCCGCCGTGTTCAACCGCAGCTGGGCCGCCCTGCGCTGGGGCGACAACATCGACAGCGTGTACTGGCTGTTCAACCGTACCGGCGAGACCTGGCTGCTCGACCTGGTGCGGAAGATCCACGCCGGCTCCGCGGACTACACCAACGGCATCCCCAACTGGCACAACGTGAACCTGGCGCAGGGCTTCCGCGAGCCGGCGCAGTTCGGCCTGCTCGACCCGGACCCGAAGTTCCCCGCCGCCACGTACCGCGACTACGACACCGTGATGGGGCTGTACGGCGACTTCCCCGGCGGCGGGTTCGCCGGCGGCGGGTTCGCCGGCGACGAGAACTGCCGCCCCGGGTACACCGACCCGCGCCAGGGCTTCGAGACCTGCGGGATCGTCGAGTTCATGCACAGCCACCAGATGCTCGCGCGGATGACGGGCGACTCGATCTGGCTGGACCGGTGCGAGGACCTCGCGTTCAACCTGCTGCCCGCCTCGCTCGACCCGGCGCAGCAGGGCATCCACTACATCACGTGCGCCAACAGCATCGGCCTGACGAACGCGACCCTGACCCAGGGCCAGTTCCAGAACGGCTTCCCGATGCTCGCCTACATGCTCGGCATCCACAACTACCGCTGCTGCCCGCACAACTACGGCATGGGCTGGCCGTACTACGCGCAGGAGCTGTGGTTCGCGACCTGGGACAAGGGCCTGTGCGCGGCGATGTACGGCAACTCGCAGGTGACCGCGAAGGTCGGCGCCAACGCCACCACGGTCACCGTCACCGAGGACACCGACTACCCGTTCAGCGACACGATCACGCTGACCATGGGCACCCCCGGGGCGGTGGCGTTCCCGCTGTACCTGCGGATCCCGAAGTGGAGCACCGGCGCGGTCGTGCGGGTGAACGGCACCGTGGTCACCGGCACGGTCGAGGCGGGCTCGTTCGTCATCGTCGACCAGACCTGGAACAACGGCGACAAGGTCACCGTCACGCTGCCGATGCGCACCACCGTGCGGACCTGGGCGAAGAACGGCAACGCGGTCAGCGTCGACAACGGCCCGCTGACGTTCTCGCTGTCGATCGCTGAGCGCTGGCAGCGCATCGGTGGCACCGACGCGTGGCCGACCAACGAGGTGTACGCGAACTCGCCGTGGAACTACGGGCTGCTCATCGACCCGGCGAACCCGCAGGTGACGGTGACCCGCAAGCCGGGCCCGCTGGCGGCGAACCCGTTCACCCGCGACGGCGCGCCCATCTCGCTGAGCGTCACCGCCCGGAAGATCCCCAACTGGCAGGCGGACGCCGAGGGGGTCGTCCGCACGCTGCAGCAGAGCCCGGCCCGCTCCACCCAGCCGAACGAGACCGTGCAGCTGCTGCCGATGGGCGCGCAGCGGGTCAGGATCACCACGTTCCCGCGGGTCAGCGACGGCGCCGACGCGGTCGACTGGGTCATCCCGGCCACGCCGTCCGCGTCGTACTGCAACCCCGGCGACACCGTCGCGGCCCTCAACGACGGCAAGGTCCCGAGCAGCTCCGCCGACGGGAGCATCCCGCGGCTGACGTTCTGGAGCCATCTGGGCACCAGCGAGTGGGCGCAGCTCACCTACTCCAGCGCGATCACCACCAACGCCGTGTCGGTGTACTGGTTCGACGACACCGGCACCGGCCAGTGCCGGGTCCCGCAGTCGTGGCAGGTGCAGTACCGCAACGCCGGCGGCGCCTGGGTCGCGGTGTCCGGCGCGTCGGCGGCCGGCACGGCGCTCAACACGTTCAACCGGGTCACCTTCACCAGCGTCACCACCACCGCGATCCGGGTCGTCGTGCAGCTCAAGGCCGGCGTCTCCGGCGGCATCCTGGAGATGCGGGTCGAGGGCAGCACCGCTCCGATCACCTGGAAGCGGATCCAGAACAAGAACAGCCTGAAGGTCCTCGGCGTGGACGGCATGTCGACGGCGAACAGCGCCAACGTCGTGCAGTTCGACGACAACGGCACCGCCGACCACAACTGGCGGCTCGTCGACGCCGGCGGCGGCTGGTTCAAGATCGTGAACCAGAACAGCGGCAAGATGCTCGCCGTGCAGAACATGTCGACGGCCAACTCGGCGCTCGTCCAGCAGTTCGAGGACAACGGCTCCGCCGACCACCTGTGGCGGCTCATCGACAACGGCGACGGCTGGGTGCGCATCCAGGTGCAGCACAGCATGAAGGTGCTCGGCGTCTCGGGCATGTCGACGGCCAACTCGGCGCAGGTCGTGCAGTTCGACGACAACGGCACCGCCGACCACCTGTGGCGGCTGCTCTAGCTCGCTCGCGCGCGCGGCCGGGGCAGCAGCCGGGTGGTGGGCAACGCGGGCGCCGGCAGCGGCTCCTGACCACCCGGCACGACCCCGAACCGTGACGATCCCGCCTGCCACTCGTCGCGCGCTTCCACGATCTCCTCGTGGGAGCGCGCGACGAAGTTCCACCACATGACCAGGTCCTCGTCGAGGGGCACGCCACCGACGAGGAACAGCCGCGCGCCGCCCTCCGACGCGAGGCGCAGCGACGAGCGGCCCTCGGGCAGGTGCAGCAGCGAGCCGGGCGGCACGTCGACCCCCTCGACCCGCGCGCCGCCGTCGGTGACGACCACCCCGTGCTCATAGGTCTGATCGATCGCGATTTCCGCCGGTGTACCGGCATCGAGGCGCACCTCGGCGCCGACCAGCTCGCTGTGCACCACCGCCGGTGATGTGACCCCGCCCAGCGAACCGACCGCGACGGTCATCCGTACACCTGCCGCCTCCGCGACCGGGAGATCCTCCAGGTGCTCGAACCGGGGCTCCTGCCACCGCGCGCCGTCGGGCAGCGCCACCCACAGCTGCACCCCGTGCAGCAGCGGCGGCTTCTCGGTGGGGGAGTCCTCCGAGTGCGCGATGCCGCGCCCCGACGTCATGATGTTGAGCTCGCCGGGGCGGATCAGCACGTCGGAGCCGAGGCTGTCGCGGTGCCGGATCTCCCCGTCGAAGAGCCAGGTCACCGTCTGCAGCCCGATGTGCGGGTGCGGCGGGACCCGCATCCCCGGCTTTCCCGTGACCTCCTCCGGCCCGAAGTGGTCGAGGAAGCACCACGCGCCGACGGTCCGCCGGACCTTGTTGGGCAGCGTCCGCCGCACCACCGAGTAGCGGCCCAGCGGCACGTCCCGGCCTTCGAGGAGTTCCATCGTCCGATTCTCCCTCCGGCGCCCGGCGGCAACCACGGACGGGTAATTTGTCCGATGTGATGGCATTGGTGGTGGCGGTACTGGCGACGCTCGCCGCTGGTGCCGCCGTGTTCGTCGCCTTCCAGGCGCTGCGGGGCGTCCAGCGCGCGGTGGCCGGTGCCGCCGGCCTGCTCGCCGCGTATCAGCTGGCCGAGGCGCGCGCCGACGCCGAGCGGGTCTGCGCGTGGGCGGTCAGCGAGCGCGAGACGTTCGAGAAGATCATCACGCGGGGCGTGGTCGGCGCCGCGATCCGCAACGCCGGCCAGACACCCGTCTACGACCTGGAGATCGTGTTCCGGGACCCGCCCGCCGCCTGGACGGCGATCAGAAGGGTCCGGATCGTGCCGCCGGCCGAGCAGCCCGAGGTGTACGCCGGGTTCGACGAGGAGAACACCGACGGGCCCGTCGAGCGGGACCGGATCAACGAGGACGGGACGATCCGGCTCGCCCCGTCCGCCGACATGCACGTCGAGCTGCGCTTCACCGACAGCCGGGGCCGCCGCTGGCAGCGCGACGACAAGGGCGTCCTCAACCAGGTCGGGGCCGACGTGGCCCGCGCGCCCGCCCCAGTGGAGCAGCTCTAGAGGCTCGCCGCCGCCGCGATCGCGGCGCCCCGGGCGCCCGCCATGTCGCGGTCCGGCACGAGGGCGAACGTGGCGACCGCCGCCTGCTCCTCGCGCAGCAGCGTGTATTCGCGCACCCGCGCCAGGAACCACTCGCGGAAGTGCGCCGCGGCCTCGACGACGCCGCCGCCGACGAAGTAGCAGTCCGGGTCGGTGAAGTTCGCCGCGATCGTGAACAGCCGGCCCAGCCCCATCGCCTGCTGGTCGAAGATGCGCAGCGCCAGCTCGTCGCCCTGCTCGGCGAAGGACCGGACCTGCTTCGCGGCGGCCTTCATCGAGTCGGCCCGGTGCAGCGGGTGGTCCGGGAAGCGGGTCAGCCAGTACGGCAGCAGGTTGCGCACGATGCCGGTGAGGGAGCTGACGCTCTCCACGTCGCCCAGGAACCCGCAGCCGCACGACGGCAGCGGCTGCCCCTCCTCGAGCAGGCCGTGCATCGGGATGTGGACGTGGCCGAGCTCGCCGGCCATCCCGGCGGCACCCTTGACCACGTTGCCCTGCTCGATCACGCCGCCGCCGAGCCCGGTGCCGACGATCGCGGACACCGACGACCGCTGCGTCGCGGCGGCGCCGAAGTGCACGTGGTGCGCGTAGAGGGCGGCGGCGTTGCCGTCGTTGTTGTAGACGACGGGCAGCCCGAGCCGCTGCTCCAGGGCCCCGCGGAAGTCGAAGCCCCACCAGGCCTGCTGGGAGAAGTTCGTCGAGCCCTTCGAGGAGATGACCCCGCCGGCGGTGGCCGGGCCGGGGGTGTCGAGGCCGACCGCCGCGACCCGCGACCGGTCGGTCTTCGTCACCGCGAGGATGTTGTCGAACGCGCCGGCGAGGGCCTCGACCGCGACCGCCGGCCCTTCCAGGACCCGGCTCGGGACCTCGACCAGTCCGTCGACCAGGAACGCCCCGTCGTGGGAGAGCACGGTGGCGTTGTTGGCGGTGCCGCCGTTGTCCAGGCCGACGACGACCCAGTCCTCTGCCGTGCCCATCGATCGTGCTCCTCACCGGGATCGAACGTCAGCGGCGAACACGGTACCGCACCCCGTGACCCGGCGGGCACCTCGATCGTTCGGATCCTCATGGCGGTGCTGGAGCGGCAAGGGCACCTCGTCAGGTGGTGGCCGGCGGCGGCGCTGCTCGCGGCGACCGTCGCGCAGGGGCCGGCCGCTGGGTTCGTCTACGACGCCGCCCACTACTTCGACGGCTCCCTCGCCCTCTTCACCGGCGCGGACACGGTCCGGGTGGGCGACCTCGACTTCCGCGGCGCCCTGACACCGCTGGTCTACGCTCCTGCCGCGCTCGCCGAGCACCTGGTCACCGGCGCCGGCCGGTACGCCGTCCTGCTGGAGAACGCGCTGCTGGTCGCGCTCGTCGGCGGGTTCCTGCTGCCCCGGATCGCCGCCCGCCCGGCCGCCGTGTGGGTGTGCGCGCCGCTGACCTGGCTCGTCGCGGCGAGGTTCGCGCCGTTTCCACTGATGGACCTGCCCGCCGTCGCCGCCTTCCTGACCGCGGTGTGGTTGGCACTGCGACCCGACCCGCTGCGTTCCGACTCACTGCGTTCCGACTCACTGCGTCTCGGCCCGGCGTGGTGTCTGGGGCTCGCCGGGGTGGCCGCCGGCGCGACGGTCAACCTGCGGCCCGCCTACCTGCTGCCCCTGGCCGCGCTCGGCGGGATCGTCGTGGTGACCCGCCGGCGGCCAGCGCTGTGGTTCGCGGCCGGGGTGGTCGCCGGGTCGCTGCCGCAGGTGGCGTTCAACGCGCTGCGCGGATCGGTGCCGGGGCCGACGCCGCCGGGCACGGCGGACCTCGCCGGGTTCCAGGCAGGTTACGCGTCGTACATCGTGCGCTACGACACGATCGAACCGGCGGTGGGGGCACCGCAGCAGTTCTACTGCGACCCGTCGATGGCGGCGGCGGTCGACGGGCGCCTGGCCGCCTCGACCGGCGGACTGGTCCGGGCGCTGCTGACGAACCTGCCGGAGTCGGCGCTGTTCCTCGCGGAGAAGGTCGCCGCCGCCCTGGCGTGGTCGTGGTCGACGCCGTACAGCGCCGCCGCGAGCGCCGAGCACTACGAGCTGACGGTGCCGGTCGTGCTGATCGTCGCCACCGGGATCGTCGCCGCGTGCCGCACTCCGGGGGCGCGGACCCTCGCGATCCTCGCCGCGGGTGTCTGCGCGTCGCTGATGACGTCGGCCACCGAGACCCGCTTCGCGCTGCCCCTCGTGCTGCTCGCGGTGGCCGGGTGCGCGCTGGTGACCGGCCCGGCCGGGGTCGCCGGCGAGTCGCGCCCGAGGGTCATCCGGTTCGTGGCGGTCGTGCTGGTCCTGGCGGCCGCCGTGGCCGCCGTGGCCGCGGTGGCGGCCCTGGGGGTCGCGCACCCGCTGCCGCCCGGGCCGGCGACCCCGGCGGTGTGCGCCGCGAACGGGTGAAACGGCGCGACGCGTCCGGCGCCCACGGCGTTGGGCGGTGCAGTGACCACGACATTGGACGCGATACGTGACCCGGCCGCAGGTCCGGACGAGCCATCCGCGACCCCCGGCCGCAGGCCGCGCGGCGCCGCTCTGGCGTCCTTGCTCCCGCTCGCCGCCGGCCTCACCGGGATCGCGTTCACGCTGCGGTTCTACGGGGTGGCGCTGCCCACCACGCTCGCGTTCGCCGGCTGGCTCACCGCCGGGGTCGTGCTGCCCGGCCTGCTGCTGTGGCGGACGCTGCTGGGCCGGTCCGGCTGGCTCGTCGCCGATGTCGTCGCCGGCGCCGCGGTCGGCTACGTCGCCGAGGTCCTCACGTACGTCGCCGCCCGCGCCGCCGGGGTGCCGCTGCTGGTGCTCGCCTGGCCCGCCGGGATGATCGGCGCGTCCCTGCTCGTGCCGCGGCTGCGCAAGGCCTGGCGGGGCTCCGGGGAGCGCGCCCCCGCGCTGTGGTCCTGGTCGATGCTGGCCGTCGTCGGCCTGTTCTGCCTGCGGAGCGTCCGCCTGTTCCGCTCACACGGCCTCGGCTGGCCCGTCAGCGGCCCGCTCGACGCCGACACCCCGTTCCACCTGGCGCTCATCGCCGAGGCGAAGCAGCACATGCCGATGCAGGCGCCCTGGGTGTCCGGTGAGCCGCTCGTCTACCACTGGTTCGTCTACCCGGAGATGGCCGCCACCAACTGGGTGACCGGCATCGACCCGCTCGCGCTGCTGGTCCGGCTCACCCCGCTGCCGATGTTCGCCGGGACGCTGCTGCTCGTCGCGGTCCTCGCCCGGCGGATCGTCGGCCGCTGGTGGACCGGCCCGGCCGCCGCCGTCGTCACGATGCTCGTCCTCGCCCCCGACCCGTACGGCTGGCCGCACCCCGACGGATGGTTCGGCTTCGGGCCCTACGAGGACGGCTCCGTCTACCGCCTGATCGCCTGGACCAGCCCGACCCAGACGTTCGGCGCCCTGCTCTTCGCCGCCGCCGTCCTGCTCCTGCTCGACATCCTCGACGGCGCTGAAGATGTCGAGCAGGGCGGCTCCGCCAAGGGCCGGTGGGCGCTGTTCGTGCTGCTGCTCGCCGGGCTCGCCGGGGCGAAGGCGCCGTACCTGCCGCTGCTCACCGGAGCGCTCGTCCTCGTCGTCGCCGTCCAGCTCGCCGCCCGCCGCGGCCTGCACCGGCCGGCGCTGCTCGCGGCCGTCGTGACCGGCGTGCTCACCGTCGCCTCGACGGTCCTGCTGTACGGCGGCGGCGCCAACCAGAGCCTCGTCGTCGAGCCCCTGGCGACCATGAGCGGCTTCGCGACCGTCGCCGGCACCTGGACCGGCTACACCGGCCCCGGCACCCCGGCGGCGCACGCCTGGGTCGCCGCCGGGATCACCGTCCTGTGCTGGCTGTTCATCTGGGGCGGCGGCCTCGCCCTCGGCCGGCGGGTCCTGGACGCGCCGGTGCTGCTGCTCGCCGCGATCGGCGCCGAAGGCATGGCCGGCGTGCTGCTGTTCGGGCACCCCGGCGGCTCCCAGTCCTACCTGATCGTGTCCGCCCGGCCGTACCTCGCGCTCGCCGCCGTCGCCGGGCTCACCGCGGTCGTCGGGACGATGACCTGGGCGCGCGGCGGGCTCCTCGCGCTCGCCGCGGTGGCCGGCACCTCGGTCGTCCTCCTGCTGCGCACCGTCGACGGCACCCGGCCGGCGGGGGACCGGCTCGGGTGGGAGCTCGGCCGCCCGTACGCCGTCCTCGCCGTCCTCGCCGTCGTGGTCGTCGCCGCCGGGCTGATCCGCCGCGACGGGCGGATCCAGGCGGTGGCGATCGCGATGTGCGCCGGGTTCGGGCTGCCCACCGCCTACGACCAGACCGCCGCCGTCGTCACCGACACCGCCCGGGGCGGCTGGCGCGCCGTCCCCCTCTCCGAGCAGGTCGCGCCCGACGGCCGTACCAGCGCCATCGACCGCGACACGTGGAACGCCGGCCGCTGGTTGCGGCGCCACGCCGCGCCCGGCGACCTGCTCGCCACCAACGCGCACTGTTTCGGGATGACACCCGCCGGCGGCCTGTGCGACAACCGGCGGTTCGCCCTCGCCGCGGCGAGCGGCCACCGGGTCCTCGTCGAGGGCTGGGGCTTCACCAACAGCACGTACGAGCGTGCCGCCGCCGACGGGGTGCTGCCCTGGTTCGCCGCCTTCTGGGACCCCGCGCGGCTCGCCGGGAACGACGCCGCGTTCACCGACCCCGGCCCCGCGACGATCGGGGTCCTCCGCGACCGGTACCAGGTCCGCTGGCTGGTCGCCGACACCACCGCCGGACCGGTCGGCGACCTGGGCGCGCACGCCCAGGAGCGGTTCCGGGCCGGAAAGCTCACGGTCTATGAGGTGACATGAACGATCTCGCCGCCCACCACGCGCCGCTCGCCGGCGCCCTCACCGACGCCGTCCGGCGGGTCATCGACAGCGGGTGGTTCGTCCTCGGCCGGGAGGTCGCCGGGTTCGAGGAGGCGTTCGCCGCCTACTGCGGGGTCCCGCACGCCGTCGGCGTCGCCAACGGCACCGACGCGATCGAGCTCGCCCTCGCCGGGGTCGGCATCGGCCGCGGCGACCGGGTCGCCCTCGTCGCCAACGCCGGCGGCTACGGCACCACCGCGCTGCTCGCCCTCGGCGCCGAACCCGTCTACGTGGACGTCGACGAGGACACCGCCACCCTCGACCCGGCGCTGCTGGACCGGGAGACGTTCGACGCGGTCCTCGTCACGCACCTGTACGGCCGGCTCGCCGACCTGCCCGCGATCCTCGAGGTCGCCGCCCGGCACGGCGCGGCCGTGGTCGAGGACTGCGCGCAGGCCCACGGCGCGTCCCGGGACGGCAGGCGCGCCGGCTCGTGGGGCGACGCGGCCGCGTTCAGCTTCTACCCGACGAAGAACCTCGGCGCGCTCGGCGACGGCGGCGCCGTCGTCACCGCCTCCGCCGGCGTGGCCGAGCGGGTGCGGCGGCTGCGGCAGTACGGCTGGGACCGCAAGTACCACCAGGTGACCGGCCCGGCCCGCAACAGCCGCCTCGACGAGGTGCAGGCCGCGGTCCTGTCGGTGAAGCTGCCGCACCTGGACGGCTGGAACGCCGCGCGGGTCGCGGTCGCCGCCCGGTACCGCGCCGCGATCCGGCACCCGAAGCTGACCCTGCCGGAGGTGGACGCGCCAGGACACGTCGGCCACCTGTACGTGCTGCGCTGCGCCGACCGGGACGCGCTGTCGGCGCACCTGCGCACGCACGGCGTGGCGCACGACGTGCACTACCCGCTGCCCGACCACCGCCAGCCGGTGCACGGCGACCGGTTCGCCGGGCTCGAGCTGCCGGCCACCGAGCGGCTGTGCGCCGAGGTGCTGAGCCTGCCGTGTCACCCGGAGCTGCCGGCCGAGCAGGTCGACCGGGTCGCCGCCGCCGTGAACGCGTTCGGCGCCGGCACCGAGAACTGGAAGGGCCAGCCGTGTACTCCCTGATCGTCCCCGTGTACCGCAACGAGGGCACCATCCACGACCTGCTCGCCGCGGTCGGCGACCTGCACGACGCGCTGGGCGGTGCGCTCGAGGCGGTCTTCGTCGTCGACGGCAGCCCCGACCGGTCCGCGGAGCTGCTGCAGTCGCTGCTGCCCACGCAGCGGTTCCCGGCGCGGCTGGTGCTGCTGTCGCGCAACTTCGGGTCATTCGCCGCGATCCGGGTCGGCCTGCAGCACGCCACCGGCGAGTACTTCGCCGTCATGGCCGCCGACCTGCAGGAGCCGCCGGAGCTCGCGCTGCAGTTCTTCCGGACCCTCGCGACCGACGAGTTCGACGTCGTCGTCGGCACCCGCGAGGGCCGCGCCGACCCGCTCGGCGGCAGGATCGCGTCGAAGCTGTTCTGGGGCCTGTACCGGCGGATGGTCGTGCGCGAGATGCCCAGCGGCGGCGTCGACATGTTCGGCTGCAACCAGGCGTTCCGCGACTGCCTGCTCGCCTGCGAGGAGGCGAACACGTCGCTCGTCGCGATGCTGTTCTGGCTCGGGTTCCGGCGCAAGCAGGTCGCCTACACCCGGCGGGCCCGCATGAGCGGCAGCTCCGGCTGGACGCTGCGCAAGAAGGTCACGTACCTGATGGACAGCGTCTTCGCGTTCACCGACCTGCCGGTGCGGCTGCTGATGGCGGCCGGGGTGCTGGGGCTGCTGGTGTCGGTGGTGCTCGGCGCGGTCGTGCTGTCCGCGCGCCTCGCCGGCCTGTTCGACGTGCCCGGCTACGCCGCCACGATCCTCGTCGTGCTGTTCTTCGGCGGCGTGAACGCGCTCGGCCTCGGCGTCGTCGGCTCCTACGCGTGGCGCGGCTACGAGAACACGAAACGCCGCCCCCTCGCCGTCGTGGCGTGGGAGCTGCAGTACGCGGGCGCGCAGAAGATCGTGGTCCGGCAGGGAGGACAGCGCTGATGTCGTACTTCACCCACCCCAACGCCCTGTGCGAGAGCACCGCCATCGGCGACGGCACCCGCATCTGGGCGTTCGCGCACGTGCTGCCGGGCGCGCGGATCGGCGCCGACTGCAACATCTGCGACGGGGTGTTCGTCGAGAACGACGTCGTCGTCGGCGACCGGGTCACCGTCAAGTGCGGCGTGCAGCTGTGGGACGGCGTGGCCCTGGAGGACGACGTGTTCGTCGGCCCCAACGTCACGTTCACCAACGACCGGATGCCGCGCAGCCGCCAGTACCCGGATGCCTTCGCCCGCACGACGGTCGAGACCGGCGCGTCGATCGGCGCGAACGCCTCGATCCTGCCGGGGGTCACCATCGGCCGGCACGCGATGGTCGGCGCCGGCGCCGTCGTCACGCGGTCGGTGCCGCCGTACGCGATCGTCGTCGGCAACCCGGCGCGGCTCACCGGCTACGTCGACGCCGCGCCGGTGCCGGCGGAGCCGCACGACACCCAGACCGGCGAGCGGGTCAACTCGACCAAGGTCCGCGGGGTCACCGTGCACCGCCTCGACTACGTGCACGACCTGCGCGGCGACCTGTCGGTGGGGGAGTTCGAGCGGGACATCCCGTTCCCGGTGAAGCGCTACTTCATCGTCTTCGACGTGCCGAACGAGAAGGTCCGCGGCCAGCACGCGCACCGCGAGTGCCACCAGTTCCTGATCTGCGTGAAGGGCCGCTGCAGCGTCGTCGCCGACGACGGCGTCGTCCGGCAGGAGTTCCTCCTGGACAGCCCCGCGACCGGCCTGTACCTGCCGCCGATGACCTGGGCGACGCAGTTCCGCTACTCGCCGGACGCGGCGCTGCTGGTCTTCGCCTCGCACTACTACGACGCGGCCGACTACATCCGCGACCACGCGGAGTTCGTCTCAGCCGCTCTGCAGGTGAGCGAGCACGGCTAGGACCCGCCGGTTGTCGTCGTCGGACACCGGCAGGTCGAGCTTGGCGAAGATGCTGGCGATGTGCTTGCCGACGGCGCTGTCGCTGAGGAACAGCTGCTTGCCGATCGCGGCGTTGGAGCGGCCCTCCGCCATCAGCGTCAGCACCTCCCGCTCCCGCGGAGTCAGCGTGCCCGTCGCCGGCGACGGCCGGGCGACGAGCTTCGCGATGACCGTCGGGTCCATCACGGTCCCGCCGGCGGCGACCCGGCGGACCGCGTCGACGAACTGGTCGGCGTTGAACACGCGGTCCTTCAGCAGGTACCCGACCGCGCCGGTGCCGTCGGCGAGCAGCTCCCGCGCGTACAGCTGCTCCACGTGCTGCGACAGCACCAGCACCGGCAGGCCCGGCACCTCCCGGCGGGCGGCGAGCGCCGCCTGCAGCCCCTCGTCGGTGAAGCTCGGCGGCAGCCGCACGTCGACGACCGCGACGTCCGGGCGGTGCTCCAGCAGCGCCGCGAGCAGCGCCGGGCCGGTGTCGACGGCGGCGACGACCTCGAAACCGTGGCTCTGCAGCAGCAGGACCATGCCGTCCCTCAGCAGGTAGAGGTCTTCGGCGAGGACAACACGCACGGCAGCTCCAGCGTCGCGACGGTCGGCCCGCCGGGCGGGCTGTGCAGGGCCAGGGTCCCGTCGAAGGTACCCAACCGGCGTTCGATGCCGCGCAGGCCGGTGCCCCGCGACGGGTCCGCGCCGCCGGTGCCGTCGTCGGCGACCACGACCCGCAGCAGCCCGTGCTCGTGGCCCAGGTCGACGGTGACCTTCGCGGCGCCGCCGTGCCGGGTCGCGTTCGCGATCAGCTCGCTGACCGCGAAGTAGGCGGCCGACTCCACCGGCGCCGGCGGCCGGCCCGGCAGCGTCCCGGTGACGGTCACGTCGGCGGCCGTGTCGGTGCTGAGGTCCAGGGCGAGGGCCCGCACCGCGTCGGCGAGGCCGCGCTCCGACAGCACCGGCGGGTGGATGCCGCGGACCAGGTCCCGCAGCTCCTCCAGGGCCGCCGCCGCGGTCTCCTTCGTCTGCTTGACGAGGCGCCTGGCGGCGGCCGGGTCGGTGTCCATGAGCCGTTCGATGGCGCCGAGGGTGAGGCCGACCGCGATCAGCCGCGCCTGCGCGCCGTCGTGCAGGTCCCGCTCGATCCGGCGGACCTCGGCGGCCTGCGCGTCGACGGCGTCCGCGCGGCTGCGCGTGAGCTGCTCCACCCGGCGGCGCAGCGCCGCCTCGCGGGTCGGGCGCAGCAGCAGCGCCGTCCACCGCGCGTGGACGGTGACGAGCTGCCCGGCGGTGACGAGCGCGACCGCGACGAGGCACACCCCCATGATCAGGCCGGCGGTCCGCTCGCCGTCCCACGCGCCGTACCAGGCGGACCACTCCGCGTCGAACACGGTCGTCCACAGCCACGGCAGCGCCAGGCCGAACGCGCCGTAGACCCCGGCGGCGACCGGCGGCCCGAGCAGCACGACGGTGACGACCGGGTCGACGGCCAGCCACACCAGGTCCCGCCACGACGCGACGTCGTGCCACAACCACAGCCAGCGGGCGTTGAACCCGGCCATCGACTCGGTCTTGTACAGGTTGTTGCGCACCTGCAGCATCCCGTCGGGGCGCCGGTGCGGGCGCAGCTCCGGCTCGTACGGGCGCGGCACCTCCACCCCGCCCCACTGCGCGAACTGCCGGCGCAGGTTCGCCATCCAGCGGAAGTGCGAGACCGCGACGGGGATCGTGAAGATGAACCCGAGACCGAAACCGAGCGTGAAGCAGGCGAGGCTGAACGCCAGCAGCACCACCTCGAGCGCGGCGCAGCACACCAGCAGCCCGGCCCGCCCCCACGCCAGGAGCCGCCGCTGGGTCCGCGCACCGCGGGTCAGCTTCCTGGCCGCCCGGGCCGGGTCCATCGGCGCCAGCATCCACGCCGACCACACCCCCACGGCGCGGACCGTCCACGGCGCCACCAGCAGCCCCACCGGCACGAGCGCGACGACGACGAACGGGAACAGCAGCTGCCACGTCAGGTCCCGCTTCGTCGCCGGGTCCTTCATCAGCCAGTCGAGGCGCTGGAAGAACCTCGGGAAGCGCGGCGTCTTGTAGAGGGTCGCGTCGTGCCGGTACATGCCGTCGGCGTCCGGCTCCGGGTCCGCCGGCGGCGGCCGGTACGGCTCCGGCACCGCCCGCCCGGTCCACGCGGCGAACATCGCCCGCCACCGGTTGGTCAGGCGCCGCCCGTACAGCACCGGCGGCGGGATCAGGAAGACCAGGCCCAGCAGGACCCCGGGGAACAGCATCACCAGCGACAGCAGGAACTGCACGAACACGACGACGGCGACACCCAGCAGCACCCCGCTGCGCGCCACACCTCTCACCCAGGTCATGCCGACCAGTCTCGGGTCACGGTCCGCCTTCCACATCGGCCCTGGCCGCCGTCTCCGGGGTGGGGCTAGGTGCACCTCCGTCCGGTGCCCAGCGTCATTCTGCCCGCCCGCCCGCTTCCGCACGATCGACGGCATGGCAGTCATCGAGGTCCACCAGTTGCGCAAGCGCTACGGCGACCGGCACGCGGTCCGGGACGTGTCGTTCACCGTCGAGCGCGGCGAGATCTTCGGCGTCATCGGCCGCAACGGCGCCGGCAAGACCACCACCGTCGAGATCATCGAGGGGCTGCGGTCCGCGGACGGCGGCACGGCCCGCGTCCTCGGCCGCGACCCCCGCGACCCCCGCGACCCGGCGCTGCGCGAGCGGCTCGGCGTGCAGCTGCAGGAGTCGCGGCTGCCGGACCGGATCCGGGTCCGCGAGGCCCTGGAGCTGTTCGCCTCGTTCTACCGCGACCCCGCCGACCCGGCCACGCTCCTGGCGTCCCTGGGCCTGGCGGAGCACGCGAACCAGCAGTACAGGCGGCTCTCCGGCGGGCAGCAGCAGCGCATGTCGATCGCGCTGGCGCTGGTCGGCTCGCCGGAGGTCGCGGTCCTCGACGAGCTCACCACCGGCCTCGACCCGCACGCCCGCCGGGAGACGTGGCGGCTCATCGAGGACGTCCGCGACCGCGGCGTCACCGTGCTGCTCGTCACCCACTTCATGGACGAGGCGGAGCGGCTCTGCGACCGGATCGCCGTCATCGACGCCGGCCGCACCGTCGCCGTCGACACCCCGGCCGGGCTGAAGGGCCACGCCGACTCGCTGGAGTCCGCCTTCGTCTCGCTCACGTCCCCTCTGGAGAGTTGATCATGCGTACCCTGGCCCGGCTGACGATCGTCGAGACCCGGCTCATGCTCCGGGAGGTGACGCCGCCGCTGTTCACGGTGCTGCTGCCGGTCGCGCTGCTGCTCGTCTTCGGCTGGTCGCCCGGCACCCGCGTCCCCGACGCCGCGCTCGGCGGGCACCGCGGCATCGACACCGTCCTGCCGTCGATGTCGGTCATGGTGTCCCTCGCCATGGTCGCGTTCTTCATGCTGCCGGTGGTGCTCACCACGTACCGGGAGAAGGGCATCCTGCGCCGCTTCGCGACGACCCCGGTGAGACCGTCGGCGATGCTCGGCGCGCAGGTCCTCATGAACGGCGCCGTCGTGGTCGTGTCGACCGTGCTGACGCTGGCCGTCGGCGTCACCCTGATGGACATGCGGCTGCCCGACCTGTCGCTGGTTCTGCCCGTGCTGCTGCTCGGCGTCCTCGGCCTGTTCCCCGTCGGGCTGCTCGTCGCCGCCGCGGCCGGCAGCCCCAAGACCGCGACCGGCTGGGCCTTCGTGCTGTGGTTCCCGTCCGCGTTCTTCGCCGGCCTGTACGTGCCGGTCGAGCAGCTCCCGCCGGTGCTGCGCCGCATCGGCGACTGGACGCCGCTGGGCGCGTTCCGGCAGGCGGTCCAGGCCGCGTGGGCCGGCGACACCCCGCGCCCGCTGCACCTGGCCGTGCTCGCCGCCACCTGCCTGATCGCAGGTGGACTGTCCGTCCGCCTGTACCGTGCCGGTTAACCGACACTGCGGTGACGCACGGTGACCACTATGATCGGCGGGACAAGGGGGTGCCGGGTGCAACCAGTGGCAGAGGCGGTCGTCGATCTCGACGCCGTGGCGCACAATACGCGGCTCCTTTCCGGTCTCGCCGCCCCGCGCGCCCAGACGATGGCCGTCGTCAAGGCGAACGGCTTCGGTCACGGATTGCTACCGGTCGCCCGCGCGGCACTGGCCAGCGGCGCCACCTGGCTCGGCGTCACCTCCATCGCCGAGGCCCGCACGGTGCGCGACGGCGGGATCGGCGCGCCGACGCTCGCCTGGCTGTATGGCGCCGGCGACGACTTCGCGTGGGCCGTCCGCAACGACGTCGACCTGTCCGTGTCGACGCCGCGGCACCTGGAGGCGATGCCGGCCGGCGCCGCCGTCCACCTCAAGGTCGACACCGGGCTGACCCGCAACGGGGTCGCCTGGGCCGACTGGCCCGACCTGGTGGCGCGGGCCGCCGACCTGGAGCGGCGCGGCACGATCCGGGTCCGCGGGATCTGGTCGCACCTCGCCGCCGCCGACGACCCCGGCAACCCGTCGGTCGCGCTCCAGCTCGAACGGTTCGACGAGGCCCTCGCCGTCGCCGCGAAGGCCGGGCTGGAGCCGGAGCTGCGGCACCTCGCGAACTCCGCCGGGATCGTCGACCTGCCCGCCACCCACTACGACCTCGTGCGGGCCGGGCTCGCGCTGTACGGTGTCGAGCCGATCGACGGGGTGACCGCAGGGCTCCGGCGGGCGATGACGCTGCGGGCCCGCGCCGTCAACGTCAAGCGCGTCCCGCCCGGCACCGGCGTGTCCTACCTCCACCAGTACGTGACGGACCGCGACACCACGATGGTCCTGGTCCCGGCCGGATACGCCGACGGGGTGCCGCGCCTGCTGAGCAACCGCGGCGCCGTCGCGATCGGCGGCCGGCGGTGCCCGATCGCCGGGCGGGTCGCGATGGACCAGCTCGTCGCCGACGCCGGTGACCTCGACGTCGCCCTCGGTGACGAGATCGTGCTGTTCGGCCCGGGCGACGGGGCCGAGCCGACCGTGGAAGAGTGGGCAGCCTGGGCGCAGACCAACCCGCACGAGATCTTGACGGGCATCGGCGCCCGCGTCCCGCGAACGTACATCGGTAAGGAGCACGTGCATGGCTGATCCTCGCGTCCGCGTCGCCGTCGTTTTCGGAGGGCGCAGCGGCGAGCACGAGGTCTCGTGCAAGTCGGCCCTCAGCATCGTGCGGTTCCTCGACCGGTCCCGCTACGACGTGGTGCCCGTGCGCATCACCCCCGGCGGCACGTGGGTCTTCGGCCCCGACGCCGGCTCGCCGGAGGCCCTCGACCTGGAAGGGCTGCTCGACCTGACCAAGGAGACCGACGTGCCGGCCCTCGCGAGCCTCGCCGAGGCGATCGGGGCGCTGCGCGAGTGCGACGTCGTCTTCCCCGCCATCCACGGCCCGTACGGCGAGGACGGCACGATCCAGTCCGTCCTGGAGATGGTCCGCCTGCCGTATGTCGGCAGCGGGGTCTTCGCCAGCGCCGCCGGCATGGACAAGGAGTTCACCAAGCGGCTCCTCGTCGCCGACGGCCTGCCCGTCGCCGACGGCGTCGTGCTGCGCGGCGGCACCGGCACCGTGACGCCCGCCGAACGCGAGCGGCTCGGGCTGCCCGTGTTCGTCAAGCCGTCCCGGGCCGGGTCGAGCCTCGGCGTGTCCAAGGTCGACGACTGGGCCGAGCTCGACGACGCGCTCGCCGAGGCCCGCGCCAGCGACGCGAAGGTCCTCGTCGAGGAGATGGTGCACGGGCGCGAGGTCGACCTCGGCGTCCTGGAGCACCCCGACGGCTCCCTGCAGGTCGGGCCGCCGCTGGAGATCAGCTTCCCCGACAAGCACGAGTTCTTCGACTACGAGGCCAAGTACCTCGACCCGACCACCATCTTCGACATCCCGGCGAAGCTGGAGCCGGCGATCATCGAGCGGCTCCAGGACCTCGCGGTGCGCACGTTCCGCTCCCTCGAATGCCGGGGGCTGCTGCGGGTCGACTTCTTCCTGCGGTACGGCACGGAGCCGGTCATCAACGAGGTCAACACGTTCCCGGGCTTCACCGCCGTCTCGCAGTACCCGCAGATGTTCCGCGTCGCTGGGCTGGACTATCCGGCGCTGCTCGACGTCCTCATCGCGACCGCACTGGCCCGGCAGCCGAAGCCCGCGCTGGAGTCCTGAGCCTTTCCGGGTCGGCGGCGGTGGGACGGCCTCGATACGATGGCCGTCCCATGGTGTCGACGGGCGTTGTGACGGTTTGTCTGACGGTTCTAGGAGGCAAGTGCCGGTGACGTATCCACCAGCTGGAGATCCGCAGCAGCCCTACCAGCCGCCGTCACCGCCGCAGTACCCGTCGCCGCAGCAGCCCTACCAGCCGCCCGCGCAGTACCAGCCGGCGCCTGGTCCGTACGAGCCGCCCGCGCAGTACCAGGGCTACGACCCGACCGGCCAGTTCCAGCCGCCCGCGCAGTTCCAGCCGCCGACCGGCCAGTTCCAGCCGCCGACCGGGCAGTTCCAGCCTGCTGGGGCCGGTGGTCAGCAGTCCGGGTCCGGCAAGTGGGTGCTGCTCATCGCCGGCGCGTTCCTCGCGCTGCTCGTCGTGGTCGTCGGCGGCTGGTTCTTCGTCCAGCGGGTCCTCGTCGACTCCCCGACCGACGTGACCGAGCGCTACCTCGACGCGGTCAACGACCGCGACCGTGCCGCCGTCGTCGACATGGTGTGCTCCTCCGAGCGACCCAAGGCGGTCCGGGGCAACGACTACGTCGATGACGACGACGACGACAAGACCACCATCGACTGGAAGATCCTCAGCGAGACCAAGGGCCGCAACTCCGCCGAGGTCCGCGCGCGGGTGACGCTGCACGACCCCGAATCGGACCGCACCCAGTCGGTGAACATCTCCGTGACCCTCGTCAAAGAGGACGGCGACTGGATGATCTGCGGCGTCCGCACGGACGACTGACCTGCCGTCCTCGCCGCAAGGCCACGGTCCGTTCGCGAGCCGTGGCCTTGCGGAAGGTTCAGAAGGAGAGGCCGGTCAGCCGCTCGTACACCTCGACATATCGCGAACGGGTGCGCTCGACGACATCGGCGGGGACCTCCGGACCGGGCGCCGTCTGGTCCCAGCCGGCGTCGCGGGACCAGTCGCGGACCGACTGCTTGTCGAAGGAGAACTGCGTGCGGCCCGGCACCCACTCGTCGAGCGGCCAGAAGCGCGACGAGTCGGGCGTGAGGACCTCGTCGGCGAGCATCAGGGTGCCGTCGGCGGTGCGGCCGAACTCGAGCTTGGTGTCCGCGACGATGATGCCGCGCTCGGCGGCGATGTCGCGGCCGCGGGAGTAGACGCGCAGGGTCAGGTCGCGCAGCTCCTCCGCCTGCTCCTTGCCGACCTGCTCGACCACGTCGTCGAACGTGATGAACTCGTCGTGCACCCCGACGGCTTCCTTCGTCGTCGGCGTGAAGATCGGCTGCTCCAGGCGGTCGGCCTCGACCAGGCCGGGCGGGAGCGTGACGCCGCTCACGGCGCCGTCGCGGACGTACTCCTTGAGGCCGAGGCCGGTCAGGTAGCCGCGGGCGATGCACTCGACCTGCACCATGTCGAGGCGGCGGCAGCGGATGGCCCGCCCGGCGAACTCGGCGGGCACGTCGGTCGCGGACAGCACATGGTTGGGCACGATGTCGGCGAGCTGCTCGAACCACCACAGCGACAGGCGGGTGAGGACCGCGCCCTTGTCGGGGATCGGGGTCGGCAGCACCACGTCGTAGATCGAGATGCGATCGGACGCGACCAGGACCAGGTCGTCGCCGTCGAGATAGACGTCGCGGACCTTGCCCGAATGCAACAACTTCACGTCCGCCAGCCTAACGTCTAGACTTCCTTCGATCTCAGGGGTGCGGCGACCCCTCCGTTTGTGGTTGCCCGGAGGAGCCCTGTCATGCCGCAGACCCGTCGCCAGCTCATCGTCGCCGGCGCGCTCGGCACCGGTGCCGTGGTGCTCGGCCCCGGCGTCCGCGCGTCCGCGGCCGTCGTCAGCGCGGACCTCGTCGTCTACGGGGCGACGCCCGGCGGACTCGCGGCCGCCGTCCAGTTCCGCCGGTCGGGCGGCACCGCCGTCGTGATCGACCCGGGCACGCACGTCGGCGGGATGACCACCGCCGGCCTCGGCGCCACCGACACCGGCAACACGGCCGCGATCGGCGGGCTGTCGCACGAGTTCTACCGCCGCGTGCACGCCAAGTACGCCGGCACGCCGGTCACGCCGACGTCGCCGGCGCGGTTCAAGTTCGAGCCGCACGTCGCCGCCGCCGTCTTCGCCGACCTCCTCGCCGAGGCGGGCGTCACCGTCCAGCTCGGCCGGAAGCTCGCCACCGTCACGAAGGCCGGCAACCGCATCGTCGAACTGTCCACCGAGGACGGTCAGGTGTACCGCGGGCTCATGTACGTCGACGCCAGCTACGAGGGCGACCTGATGGCGAAGGCCGGCGTGGCGACGACCCTCGGGCGCGAGGGCAACGCCGCCTACGGCGAGAGCATCAACGGCGTCCAGCTGCGCGACAAGCACCAGTTCGTCAAGCCGGTCGACCCGTATGTGACTCCGGGAAACCCGGGCAGCGGGCTGCTCCCGGGCGTGTCCGCCGCGGCCCTCGCCCCGAACGGCACCGCCGACGGCCGGATCCAGGCGTACAACTTCCGCATGTGCCTGACCAGGGCCGCGGACCGGCTCCCGTGGCAGCGCCCGGCGGGCTACGACGCGGGCCGCTACGCGCTGCTGCTGCGCTACATCGAGGCCGGCTACGCGGGACCCTTCTTCAACACGGTCGACGTCGGCGGCGGCAAGACCGACTCGAACAACGACGGCGCCTTCTCCACCGACCACATCGGTGCTTCGTGGAGCTATCCGACGGCCTCGTTCGCCGTCCGGGACGCCATCGTCGCCGACCACCGCACCTACCAGCAGGGCCTGATGTGGTTCCTGGCCAACGACCCCCGCGTCCTGGCGACGATCCGCTCCGCCACGGCGGCCTGGGGCCCCGCACCGGACGAGTTCGGCGCGACCGGTTTCTGGCCGCCCATGCTGTACGTGCGGGAGGCCCGCCGGATGGTCTCCTCGTACGTCATGACCGAGCACAACTGCCGGGGCGCCGCGACCGTCCCCGACTCGGTGGGCCTCGCCAGCTACACGATGGACTCGCACAACTGCCAGCGGCTCGTGGTCTCCGGCGTCGCGAAGAACGAGGGCGACGTGCAGGTGGGGGTGCCCGGCCCGTACCAGGTGAGCTTCCGCTCGATCGTCCCGGTGGAGGCGCAGTGCGCGAACCTGCTGGTCCCGGTCTGCCTGTCGGCGAGCCACATCGCGTACGGCTCGATCCGCATGGAACCCGTCTTCATGGTCCTCGGCCAGTCGGCGGCGGTGGCGGCCCGGCTCGCCCTGACGACCGGCGTGCCCGTCCAGCAGGTGAACATCTCCACGCTGCAGTCCCTGCTCCGCGACCTGAGCCAGCGCATCGACATCTCCGCGGGCTCGGAGGTCATCATCGACTCCCACGGCACCGGCGTGACCCGCGCCGGCACCTGGCTCCCGAGCACCTCGATCGCCGGCTACTACGGCAGCGACTACGAGCACGACAACAACACCGCGAAGGGCGTGAACCGCCTCCGCTTCACCCCGTCACTGCCGTCGGCGGGCGCCTGGACGGTCCAGCTGCGCTGGACGGCCCACGCGAACCGGGCCAGCAACGTCCCGGTCGACGTCGTCCACACCGGCGGCGTCACCACGCACACCGTCGACCAGCGCACCTCCGGCAGCCAGTGGGTGCCCCTCGGCACCTTCCAGTTCACCGCCGGCAGCGCCGGCTCGGTCCTGATCCGCACCGAACAAACCAACGGCTACGTCATCGCCGACGCCGCCAGATTCGTCCGCGCCTGACCCGAGGTGCCCGCCGGCTGGGCTTCCTCGCCGTTGGTGGGCATGGCTTCTGACCCTGGCGGGCACGGCTTCGACCGCTGGGTGCCGGGGTGACCGCTGCAAAAGCAACCCTACCCCCGCCCAACAAATCGATCTCCGGGGTCGTGACGGACCGTAGTTTCCGGGCTTCCACCAGGGGCGGAACGGCGGGGGACGGCGTTGCGAACCGTGACGGAGGGGCTACGGGTTCTCGTCGTTGCGGGTCTGTTCGGCGAGGAAACGCTCCAGCTCCGCGCCGATCTCGTCCGCGGTCGGGAGTGGGGCGGGGGAGTCGGCCAGGAGGTTGTTGCCCTGGCGGCCGCGGGTGTAGGCGTCGTACTGCTCCTCCAGCGCCCGGACCAGCGACGCGGCCTCGTCGGCCTGGGCGATCTGCACGTCGATCTCGGCGCGGACCGACTCGGCGGCGGCGTGCAGCTCCTCGGTGGGCAGCTGCAGGCCGGTCGCCTCGGAGACGCAGGAGAGCAGCTTCTCCGCCGCCGACGGGAACTCCGCCTGCGCCACATAGTGCGGCACGTGCACGGCGAAGCCGAAGGCGTCGCGGTCCTGCTGGCCGATGCGGAACTCGAGGAGGTTGCCGACGCTGCCGGGCACCTGGACGCGCTGCAGCCACGGCTCGAACCCGGCGATCAGGTCCCGGCTCGTGCCGTGGGCGGTCACGCCGGTGGGGCGGGTGTGCGGCACGGCCATCGGGATCGCGGTGAGGCCGACCGTCGCCCGCACGTCGAAGCGCTCGATCAGCTCGATGACCGCCGCCGTGAACCGCTCCCACTGCAGGTCCGGCTCGGGGCCGTCGAGCAGCAGGAACTCGGTGCCGGTCGCGTCGCGCAGGACGCGCAGGAGCAGGCGCGGCTGCTCGTAGTGCTCCCAGTGGTCCTCGACGAACAGCATCGCCGGGCGCCGGCTGCGGTAGTCGTAGAGCTGGTCGAGGTCGAACGTCGCCACGGTGCGCGGCGAGCCGATCGTCAGCAGATGCTCGCGGGCGAGGCGGCTCGCGTTGCCGGCGTCGACGAAGCCCGTCAGCGCGTGCACGAGCACCGGCCGGTCGACGGCCGGCGGGTCCTCGGTGAGCGTGTAGAGCTCGCTGGGGTTGAGCACCGGAACGCAGCCTCCTTGAACAACGATTGCAAGAAACGCAACCCGCGGGTGCGCTCGATCATTCCATCCCGGCGGACCAGGGATTCGTGAGGATCGCGTAGACCAGCTCGTCGACGGCCGGCGCCAGGGACGTGAACGACGGCCCGGCGCCCGTGTACGGGTCGGAGACCTGCAGCATCATCTCGTGCACCCCTCCCACCAGCGCGATCGCGAGCAGCTGGGACAGCTCGGGGATGGCCGGGTCGGCGGCCCGCGCCGCATCGACCACCTCTACCAGCGTATCGGCGAACCGGCGCTGCATCTGCTGCCGCAGCCGGTACGCCTTCGGGCCGGCCGCCTGGATCTCCACGAGCAGCGTGCGGGTGACCGCCGGCATGCTCTCCAACGCGTTCAGGTATGCGGTCACCCCGTGGTTGACCATGGCCTTCCAGCTGCCGCCGCCACCACCAGCGGCGCTGCGCACGACGGCGAGCAGGTGCACGCAGCCCTGCTCGTACAGCGCCATGAGGCACGACTCCTTGTCGGTGAAGTGCTCATAGAACGTCCGCTTCGACACCCGCGCGTGCATGACCACGTCGGCGATCGTCGTCGCCGCGTAGCCCTTGTCCGCGATCGCCGCCGCCAGCCCGCCGGTCAGCGCCTCGCGGACCTCCTCGGCGGTTCTCGTGCTCGTCATGCGCCTGCCTCGGCCTTTCGCCAGAATGTCCGTGGGTGTTAGTTTGCCTGGTACTGGACGGTACCGCCGACGGGAGGCCCACGGTGCAGCACAGCTTGTCCGGCCAGGTGGTGCTCATCACCGGTGCCGCCAGGGGGATCGGGGAGCACACCGCCCGCATCGCGGCCGCCCGCGGCGCGAAGGTCGTCCTCGCCGGCCTCGAACCCGACCGCCTCGCCGCCGTCGCGGCCGACCTCGACGCGGCCTGGTTCCCCTGCGACGTCACCGACCAGTCCAGTCTCGCAGCCGCTGTCGAGGGTGCCGTCTCCGCCCACGGCCGCATCGACGCCGTCCTGGCCAACGCGGGCGTCGCCAGCCGCGGCACCGTCGCCACCGGTGACATCGAGGCGTTGGTACGGACCGTCGAGGTCAATCTCGTCGGCGTCATGCGCACCGCCGCCGCCGTCATGCCACACCTCATCGAGTCCCGCGGCTATCTGCTCATCGTCGCGTCGGCGGCGTCGTTCGCCGCGCTGCCGGGGATGGCGCCGTACTGCGCGTCGAAGGCCGGCGTCGAGCACTTCGGCAACGCCCTGCGCTTGGAGGTCGCCCACCACGGCGTCCGCGTCGGCACCGCCCACCCGTCGTGGATCGACACCGACCTCGTCCGCGACGCCCAGGACGACATGCCAACCTTCCGCGAGACGCTGCGCAAGCTGCCGCCGCCACTGGGCTCGACCACGTCGGTGGAGCGCTGCGCCGAGGCGTTCGTCTCCGCCCTCGAACACCGCCGCCGCAAGGTCTTCGTCCCGCGCAGCGTCGCCGTCGTGTACTGGCTGCGCACCTTCCTCAACAGCCGCCTGTCCGAACGCGTCATCGAACGCCAGGCGCGCACCAGCGTCCCCGCCATGGAGGAGCAGGTCCGCACCTTGCGTCGCGGCTTCGGCGCCAACACCGCCCACGGCCTGCCCGCCACGGGCGCGCCCGCTGAGCCACCCACCCCGGGCTTCATCGCCGACCGCTACCACCGCTGATCCTCACGCGGCTTCCGCGATGGACCGCCGACGCCCGGCGTGCCCGCCGCCCGGACGGTCGCGACCCGGGCGGTCGCCGGCCGTGCGGTCGCGGGCGCGGGTGGTCAGCTGCCGCGGGTCGTGCGTGTCTCGTGGACCATGATGGCGATCTGGACGCGGTTGGTGCAGCCGAGCTTGCCGAGGATGCGCGACACGTACGTCTTCACGGTGGCCACGCTCATCAGCAGCGCGGCACTGATCTCGGCGTTGGAGCGGCCGTCGGCGACGGCGTCGGCGACCTTGCGCTCCGCCGGGGTCAGCGCGTCCAGGGCCCGTTCAGCGACCGCGCGCCGCTCGGCGGTGTCGTCGCGGACCACGTGGTCGACGAGCCGCCGTACCACGGACGGTGACAGCATCTGCTCGCCGGCCGCGACCCGTCGCACCGCGTCCAGGATCGCCAGCGGCGGCGTGTCCTTGAGCAGGAACCCGTGCGCCCCGAGCCGCAGCGCCCGCAGCACGTGCTCGTCCGTGTCGAACGTCGTCAGCACCACCACCGCCCCCGGCACCCCGCCGGCCCGCAGCGCCTCGAGCGCGGCGAGCCCGTCCATCCGCGGCATCCGGATGTCCATGAGGATCACGTCGGGGTGGCTGGCCCGGACCACCTGGACGGCCGCCACGCCGTCGCCCGCCTCCCCGACGAGCTCCAGCTCAGGATCCCCGCCGAGGACCATCGCCAGCCCGGCCCGGACCAGCGCGTCGTCGTCGACGACCACGACCCGGATCATCCCCGCCACGGCAGCCACGCCTCCAGGTGAAACCCGACCTCGCCACCGTCCCCCGCCCCGCCGTGCCCATGCCCGCCGCCGGCCCGCGGATCAGAGCCTGTCTGCCGGACTCCGCCGGCCTGCTGTGCCGCACTGGCCTGTTGCGCCGCGCTGGGCTGTTGTGCCGCGCCGGGCTGTTGTGCCGCGCTGGGCTGTTGTGCCGCGCTGGGCTGTTGTGCCTCGCCGGGCTGCTGTGCCGAGCTGGACTGTTGCGCTTTGCCGAGCTTCTGAGCCGCGCTGGACTGCTGGGCCTTGCCGGGTTGTTGTGCCTTGCCGGGCTGCTGGGCCGCGCCGGGCTGCGGCGACGTGGCGTGCCGTGGGGGCGGGGTCGTGCGGCGGGGGCCGTGTTCGAGGCGGCCGCCGGCCAGGGTGACGCGCTCGGCCAGGCCGACGAGACCCGACCGCGACCCCGGCAGCGCGGGCCGCACCGGGACGGCCGGCAGCGGGTTGCGCAGCCACACGTGCAGCTCACCCTGGCTCGTGCGGTCGAGCCGGACCGCGACGGCGGCGCCGGGCGCGTGCTTGCGGGCGTTGGTCAGGCCCTCCTGCACGAGGCGGAACGCGGTCCTGTTCACCGCCGCGGGCAGCGTCTCCGGCCCCGCGTCACCGCCGGCGGTGAGCCGGTTGTCGAGGTCGACGGGGGTGCCGGCCCTGCGGACCTCCTCGATCAGCTCGTCCAGGTCGGCGAGGTCCTGGCGCGGCCGCAGCTCGTCGTCGTCGCTGCTGCGCAGCACGCCGAGGATCTCCCGGAGCTCCTCCATCGCCTGGCGCGCGCTCGCCCTGATGGTGCCGCCCGCCTCGGCGACCTGCTCCTGCGACAGGTCGCGGCGGATCTCCAGGGCGCCGGCGTGCAGGCTGATCAGCGAGATCCGGTGGGCGAGCACGTCGTGCATCTCGCGGGCGATCCGCTCCCGCTCCAGCCCGCGCAGCAGGTCGGCGCGCTGCTCGGCCTCCGCCTCGGCGCGCACGGCCCGGTCCCGCAGCGACGCGATCAGCTCCCGCCGGGCCCGCACCGTCGACCCCCACGCCAGGACGATGCACATGATCAGCGCCGCGGCCGTGGCGTTGCCCACGACTGGGAAGTCAGGGTCCGGATAGCGGATCATCAGCGGGACCGGCACCAGCAGGTGCGCGACAGCGACCCCCAGCGCCACCCGGAACGGCCGGTGCACCGCGACCGTGAACACCGCGATCGTCGCCGCCCCGCCGACGAAATCGGTGAGTGCCGCCGGGACGAGCAGCAGAAGCGCCACCTGCACGGGCCACCGCCGCCGCCACCAGATCAGCACCAACGCCGGCACGGTCACGGCCGTCGACAGCAGCCACCGCTCGTCGCTGAGGGCGCCGCTGTCCAGGCCGGACGCCGCGGCGACCACCATCGTCAGCGCCGAGATGACGAAGACGGTCGCGTCGACGACGAGGTTGCGCGCCTTCACGAGCGCACCAGGGGACGCCAGTGCTGCGTGGTGCCGTCGTCGCGGACCGTGTACCCCAACTTCTGGACCTCGTCGCGCAGCTCGGCGGCGTCGGTGGTGCTCTTGCTGGTCAGCGCCGCCGCCCGGGCGGCGAGGACCGCGTTGACCGCGGCCGGCAGGTCCGGCAGGTCGGGCACCCAGCGCCGGAACAGCTCCCCGAACGGGTCCTGCTTCTGCCACGGGTAGCCGTGCGCCTGGAACGCCTCCGCCACCTGCCGGTCACCGGCCCGCTCCAGCCGCTCCCGCACCACCTGCCGCGAGTCCCGGTCCAGCACGACGAGCAGCCGCCCGTCGACGAACACCGCCGACACGTCCTCCCGGCGCACGACCCAGGCGGCGTCGCCGAGCCGCAGCCGCAGCTCGCTGTCGGCGACCGTCACCCGCAGCGTCTCGTGCACCGCGACGATCACGAACACCACCCCGAGCAGGAGCCCGGCGGCCATCATCGCGACCTGTCCGACCCCGTGGTCGAGCGCCGCCACGAGCCGGATCGGCCCCCCGAACGGCACCCACGGCAGGCTCAGCAGCCAGCGCGCCAGCAGCGGCAGCGCCCAGCCGACCGCGACCCCGGCCAGCGGAAACCCGGCGCCGATCAGCCATTTGTCGGTGCGGGACAGCCCCAGCTCGTGTTCAGCCATACACCTCACGGTAGGCAGCCGGACCGTGGCGGGACAGTCTCCGAAAGTTGTCGCGTACACCTGGATCAGCCGCCATTGGTCGGTGTGATGTGCACCGACTCCACCCACGACGGCGGCAGCGGGGGGTTCGGCCCGATCAGCCCGGCGATGAGCCGGCACCCCGTCGGCTCGTCGGGCCACGGCGTGCCGCCGTCGGTGAGGACGACCACGATCTGCGGCTTGTCCGGCGACCGCAGCGCCGCCGCGATCCCGACCCGCATGTCGGTGCCGCCACCACCGCCGAGCTCGACCTGCTCCGTCTTCACCACCCGCGTCACCGCGTGCACGTCGGCGTCGCAGGCGACGACGGTGACCCGGTTGCCGCGGATGCCGACGGTCCGCAGCACGCCCGTCACCTCGCTCAGCGCCGCCGCCAGGTCGTCGGTGCCCATCGAGCCCGACGTGTCGACGACCACCGCGACCCGCGGCAGCGGCCGGCGCAGGCTCGGCAGCACCACCCCGCGCATCGCCCCGGTCCGCCGCCCCGGCCGCGCGTACGTGTAGTCGACGGCGCCGCTCGCCCACGCCACCGCCTGCCGCAGCGCCCCGGTCAGCAGCCGCCGCCAGTCGACGACCGGCTCGGCGATCTCGTCCGCCCACCGCTGCCAGCCCCCGGGCACGGTGCCACGCGACCGCACGTGCGCCCGGATCGCGTCGGCGGTCTGCCGGCGGATCGCCACCGCCTCCACGTCCCGCACGCCGGGTCCCGCGGCGTCACCGACCTCACCCGCGACCGGGATGCCGTGCGCGCCCGACCCGCACTGCACGTCGTGCGAGTGCGTGTGCGGTATCCCGGCCAGGTACTCCTCGAACAGCCGCCCCTCCGGCAGCCCGAACGTCGCCGGCTCCACCCGCGACGCCGGCAGCACCAGCTTGTCCGCGACCAGGTCGTCGTTGATCTCGCAGTCCTGCGCGAGGTTGACCCGCAGGTGGTCGCCACGGTCGCCCGCAGGCAGCCGGTCCGCCCGCCCGTGATGGTCCCGCAGCAGGTGCGCCACCTCGTGCACCCACACCCCGGCGAGCTCCTCGACACCGTGCCCGTCCACGAACTCCGGCGACACGTACAACCGCCACCGCCGGTCGACCCCCATGGTCGCCAGGTGCCGGCTCGGCACGACCGACAACGCGTACAACGCCGTCGCCAGATACGGCCGCAGCATCGCCGCCTTGTACCGCGCCGCGAGCAGCTTCGTCCGATCCAACGCTTGCGCCGCCCCGACCGACGGCCCAGCAGGAACGGACGGTGCCGCCGGCGTTGCCTGCGGTGTCGTGGTGGCGGACGGCGTCGCTTGCGGTGTCGCGTGTACGGACGGTGGTGGCTGTGTCGCCGCGGGCAGGTGCGTCTGGACGGGTGCGGGTGGCACAGGTTGCGCATGTGTAGGGGAGCTGGATGCCGGCGGCGCCGCGTCAGGATGCCCCGGCTCGACCACCGCGGTGCATGGAGGCCCGACCGCATCCGCTGGCGGTGGGGGACCGGCCGCGGCCGCTGGGAGTGGTGGGTCCACCGCGCCCGCTGGGAGTGGGGTGGTCATCGGAGGGCGCCGGAGAGGCTCAGGATGTCGATGAAAGCGTCGATCGTGGCGGGCACGGGCCAGGCGGGTTTGCGCATGGCGGCGAGGTCGGCGGCGGCGCGGGCGGCGACGTCTGGGACGCCGGCCTCGACGGCCTTGCTCAGGACGGTCCAGCCGGCTTCCCAGCGCTCGCGGGTGGTGTTGCTCTGGACGGCGGAGACGACGGCGGTGAGGAAGGCGAGCTGGCGGTCGCCGCGGGCGGGGAGCTGGAAGGCGTCGGGGTTGGCGAGGACGCGGTTGGGGTCGGGGAGGTCGAGCTCGTCGAGGTAGTTGACCAGCTCGAGGCCGGCGCCGTCGCCGATGGCGCCGACGAGGGCGGTGGACAGGGCGGCGCGGGTGGCGTCGCTGGCCATGCCGAACGTGAGCAGGCGCAGCGCCATCTCCCAGGTGCGCGGGGACGGCCAGGCGCCGCCGCGGGCCTCGGCGTCGGCGGGCAGGTGGTGGGCGAGGCCGGGGCGGGCGGTGAGGAACCCGGACAGCGTGCCGCGGGCCCTGGCGAGCGCCGACGCGCCCTTGCGCGGGTCGACGCGGGGGATGTCGGCGGTGGGCCAGGTGCCGGCGAGGCCGCGGGCGACGACTGCGGGGTCGTGGGTCCAGTGCAGGTGGACGAACCGGTTGGCCAGGGGTGGGCTGAGGTGCCAGCCGTCGGCGGCGCTCGACGGTGGGTTGGCGGCGGCGACGACACGGACCGCGGGCGGGAGCTCGAGGCTGCCGACGCGCCGCTCCAGGACGACGCGCAGCAGCGCGGCCTGCACGGCGGGCGGGGCGGAGGACAGCTCGTCGAAGAAGACCAGACCATAGCCGCGCTTGGCGAGCCGGACGGCCCAGTCGGGCGGGGCCATCGGCACGCCCTGCGTGGCGGGGTCGTCGCCGACGACGGGCAGGCCCGCGAAGTCGGACGGCTCGTGGATGCTGGCGATGACCGTCTCCATCGGCACGTCGAGCCGGTCGGCGAGCTGCTGCAGCGCCGAGGACTTGCCGATGCCGGGCTCGCCCCAGAGCAGGACCGGAAGGTTGGCGGAGACGGCCAGCGCCAGGGCCTCGAGCTGGGTGTTGTCGCGCCGCTCCACGCGGGTCGAGCGCGTCGCGGCGAGCAGCTCGTCGGCGGCGGCGAGCAGGGTCAGCGCCGTTGGTTCTGCGGTCATGCGCGACACGGTATCCGCCGGGTACGACAATTCCGCGACCCATTTACCCCATGAACGCACGACCCAGTTACCCCATGAACGCACGACCCACTTACCCCATGAACGCACGACCCAGTTACCCCATGAACGCACGACCCAGTTACCCCATGAACGCACGACCCAGTTACCTCAGGAACGCACGACCAAAAACCCAGGAACCGCGCGACCCAATCACCCCAGGAACGACAGCTCGTCGAGCCGCCCCGAGGCCCGCGCCAGATCGGCCCACCCGAGACCGGCGAACGTGACGGCGTTCACGTCGGCGCCCATCGTCTCCAGCGCCCGGACCGTCCCGGCGGGCCCGCCGTGCCCGACCGCGAACAGCAGCGGCGTCATGCCCGCCGCGTCCCGGGCCTCCAGGTCGAGCCCGGCGGCGAGGAGGTCGAGGAGCAGCGTCTCGGCGTCCGGCACCCACGCGAGCAGATGCAGCATCGTCCGCCGGTTGCCGTCGCGGAAGTACGGGTCGCCGCCCGCCGCCAGCCACGCCGACAGGGCCGGTGCGTCGCCGTGACGCGCCAGTCGTACCAACGCCGCATGACGCAACCGGAGCTGCTTCGGCAGCGCCGCCAGGGGGTCGTGCCAGCCCGCGTCCGCGGGGTCGGTGAGCCGCCAGGCGCCGTCGCGGCGGACCCGGACGGGGCCCGTGTCCGGCACCGGCGACGGCGGCATGCACCGCAGCCCGGGGAAGAGGGCCGCGCCGACCAGCGGGTGCAGGGCGCTCGCCGGCAGCATCCCGAGGCGGACCAGGTCGGCGTCGACGGGGCGTTCGACGAGCGGCGCCGGCAGCCGCAGCCCTGCCGCCTCGGGTGAGCCGCCGACCGTCGTGTCGCGGATCAGGGTGGTGTACGCCCCGTCGACGTGGTCGATGAGCGCCTCCGAAGCCCCGGCCGACCGGATCGCGGCGGGCAGGCCGGTCAGGTCGAGCCGCCACGTCCTGCGGGCCGGCCCCCGCGACGGCGTGCGGACCGATGCGCGCAGGTCGGCCCGGCGCTGCAGGAGCGGCTGGAGGTCGAATCCGGCGAGCCGCCACGCCCCGATCCAGTCCCCGGCGTCCTGCAGCGTGATGACGTGCTCGGCGAGCCCCCAGCGCTCCGCCGGCAGCCGGTTCCCCGCGCCGTCGAGGAAGGGCACCGGCCTCCCGCTGCCGAGGGTGCCGGTGCACCGGCCGTCCCACAGCGCCCGGCTGTACATCAGCGAACTGCGCGACGAGCCGGCCGGGACCGCGCCGTAGCGCAGCGACAGCCGCTCGGGCTCGCGCCGCGACACGATGAGCGCGCGGGCGCCGTAACCGTTCAGGACGGTGTCGGGCCGCGCCGGGTCGAGGTGCCAGCGCAGCAGGTCCGGCACGACGTGCCGCAGGTCGTCCTCGACGCGCGCCGCGACGTCCCGGCCGTCGCCGCGCCCGATCCCCGCCAGGTCGAGGTCGATGTCGACGCGGGCCGCCGCGCACGCACCCCGCCAGTCGTCGGCGTCCCGGCGCTCGGCCACCGCCTCGATCATCCACGCGGGCACCCCGACCCGCCGCGTCCACCGCGCGGCCGCCAGCTCACGCCGCCACATCGGACACCGCCCCCACCAGGGCCCGCGTCATGTGCAGCCCAGCTCCTCCAGGGCCCGGATCGCCGCGGGTGTGCCGCCGAGGTCGAGGGCGTGCCGGAGCGGGGTGAGGCCGGTCTTGTCGCGGGCGTGCGGGTCGAGGCCCGCGTGCCGCAGCCGTGCGACGACCGGTGCGGGGTCCGGCAGCCACGCGAGCAGGTGCAGCAGCGTGCGGCCGTGGTGGTCGCGCAGGTGCGGGTCGAGCCCGGCGTCGAGCCACGCGGCGATCGCCGGCCCGTCGCCGTTGACGGCGTGCAGCACGATGTCGCGGCGGCGCAGGCGCAGCGCCTTCGGCGTCCACGCGTCGGGGTCGCGCCAGCCGGCCCGGGCGGCGAAGCACCCGCGCAGCGGCGCCCCGCCGAGCGCCCGCAGCGCCAGCTCCCGCCGGGTCTCGTCGGGGGTGTGCTCGTGCCCGCCGAGGATGTGCCACTCGCCCTGGCAGCGCACCCGGACCGGCGCCATGTCGGGGACCGTCTCGGGCGGCCCGTCGAAGAGCCCGGCGAGGCCGGGGAAGAGCGCGTCGCCGACGAGCGGGTGGAGGTGTTCCAGCGGCAGGATCCCGTGGCGTACGAGATCGAAGTCCACCGCCCGTTCCGCGCGCACGACCGGCACCATCGGTGGCAGGGGCGACGAGGTGCCGTACCAGACCCGCAGGTCGGCGTCGACGGTCAGCGAGGTGTCCGGGGAGAGCCCGAGCGGGACGCCGGCCCGGGCCCGTCCCCCGGCGAAGACGGCGGCGACGGCGGTCCGCAGCCCGGTGAGGTCGTGCCGGCGGTCGCGCAGCGCCCTGCCGACCCAGTACCCCTTGCCGGTCGTCGCGAGCAGCGGCCCGACGTCGAACCCGGCGAGCGTCCAGGCGGCGGCCCAGTCGCCGGCGTCCTGCAGGGCGATGATCCGCTCCGGGCCGCCCCACGCCGCCTCCGGCAGCCGGTCGCCGGACGCGGTGAGGAACGGCAGGTGCCCGTCGTAGCCGCCGCACCGGTCGAGGAGCTCACCGGTGCGCCGGCTGTCCCACCGCTCGCGGGCCCCGTCGAACGCGAACCGCTGGTCGCCGTCCAGGCCGGCGAACTCGAGCTCGAGCCGCTGGCTGGGGGTGCCGGGGTGCCGCCACCGGGCCCGCAGCGCGTGCGGCCCGTGCACCGCGAGGGTCACCGAACCCGGCACCGGCGCCGGCGCCTGGAACAGGTGCCAGCGCAGCAGGTCCGGCGCGAGGTGCAGCAGGTCGTCCTCGACCGCGGCGGCGACCGCGGCGCCGTGGTCGCGCCGGATCCGGGCCAGGTCGAGGCCGGCGTCGACGCCGGCCGCGTCGCACGCGCCGCGCCAGTCCCCGGCGCGCCGGCACCGCGTCGCCCGCTCGATCATCCAGCGGGGCACCGCGAACCGCCGCGCCGTGCGCAGCGTCCTCACCCCGACTGCAGCAGGGTTTTCAGTTCGGGGCGGCCGAACCGGTCCAGGGTGTCGGCGACGGAGACGCCGTTGTCGTCCTCGCCGTCCGGGTCGGCCCCGGCGGCGAGCAGGGCGCGGACGAGCCTGGCGGATCCGGTGTCGTACACGGCGGTCTGCAGCGGCGTCATGCCCCGCCGGTCGCGGGCGTGGACGTCGAGCCCGAGGCCGATCAGCCGGTCGAACAGGGTCAGGTCGTCCGGCGCCGCCATCAGGCCGCTGATGTGGTGCAGCAGCGTCCGGCCGTGCGGGTCGCGGGCGTGCGGGTCGACGCCCGCGTCGAGCAGCTCCACGACGCCGGGCAGGTCGCCCTGCTGGGCCCGCAGCATGAGGTCGCGGCGCAGCTCGTGCAGGGCGCGGGGGAGCTTCGCGTGGGGTTCGCGCCAGTTCCGTTCGGCGGCGATGCAGCCGTGCACCTCGCCGCCGAGCGCGAGGAGGGCCTGCTCGCGGCGGCGCTCCTCGTCGGAGTGGGGGATCTCGAAGCGGCCGCCGGCCATCCGTACGTGATGCCACGCGCCGTCACGGCAGCGCAGCCGCGCCTCGGGCACCGCCGTCGCGCCCACCCGCGGCGAAGGGGCCACGGCCTCGGGGAAGAACGCGGCGTGCACGAGCGGGTGCAGCCACGACGCGGGGATCGTGCCGGTGCGGACGAGCTCGGCGTCGATGGGCCGCTCGTACGGTCGGGTGTCCAGGTGCCAGTCGGCGTCGCGGTCCCGGTAGCCGGTGCCCACCCACTCGCCGGTGAGCCGCTGGTCGGTGAAGCCGGTCAGCTTCAGCACGTAGTTCCAGCCGAAGACGATCCCGACGGCGTCGGTGCCGCGGGCGCGGGCGGCGTCGAGGACGGCGAGGTGCTCGCCGAGGAACCCGCGCCACAGCCGCCGCAGGATCCGCGTGTTCCAGTGGCTGCCGTCGTCCGGCAGCTCGGGCACGTCGGCGCCGGCGGCCTGCCACGCCTCCCGGAACCGCCCGGCGTCGTGCAGCGCCAGGACCCGCTCCGTGGCACCCCACGCCGCCTCCGGCAGGGGGCGGCCGGCCGGGTCGTGGAACGGCAGGTGCGTCCAGCCGCAGCCCTCGAGGAGCCGGCCGGACTCGCGGGCGTCCCAGAGGTGCCGGCGGGTCCGGTAGTCGTGCAGCGCGTGGAACGGCCGCGGGCCGTCGTCCCACTCCCAGTCGTCCCAGTCGTCGCTGTCGAGCGGCTCGTCGGTGGCGAACAGCCGCAGCCGCTGCGAGCCGAACCCGAGGCGAGTGCCGCCGACGTACAGCGCCGGCCCGTCGCCGGCCAGGTGCACGACCTGCCGGGCGTCCAGGTGGGTGTCGCCGCGGGCCGGTTTGCGCGGCAGGTGCCAGCGCAGCAGGTCCGGGGCGAAGTGGGCGAGGTCGTCCTCGAACAGCTTCGCCTGGCCCTCGTCGAGCTCGACGTCGACGTTGGCGGCGGCGCACGCGGCCCGCCAGTCGCCGGCGAGCCGGGCCTGGGTCGCCGCCCGGATCATCGACGGGGGCGTCGCCCAGCGCCGGATCCGCCGCCAGTTGCCGGCGCCCGCTCGGGTCAGGGCCGTCACCGGTACACGCTCACGATCTCGCTGCCCGGCTGGCTGTCGGCGGCCGGGAGCAGCGCGCTGATGGCCCGCTTCACGCGGCGCGGGACGTCCGGGCCGAGCGCGAGGCGGGTCAGGGCGGTCTGGGGGAGCGCCGCGAGGAGCGCCTTCGCGCCGCGGCCGCCGACGCCGGTGTGGCGCAGGTCGAGGCGGCGCAGCCGGGTGCCGGGCAGCGCGGCGGCGAGGAGCGCGGCACCGTCGTCGCCGACCTGGTTGTCGGTGGCGCCGAGCACCCGCAGCGACTGGGGCCGGCTCAGGTCCAGGCTGTCCAGCAGGTGCAGCCGCGGCGCGAGCGCGGTGACGGTGCCCGTGGTGAGCCCGTTGCCGCCCAGGCCCAGCGTCATGTGGCCGCCGTGCATCGCCTCGACGACCGGCAGGACGCCGTCGTCGCCCAGCCGGTTCGCGGCCAGGAACAGGCCGCGGACCCCGGCGTCGCGCAGCAGCCGCCGCAGGAGCGGACCCGCCGACGGGCCGAGGCCGTTGCCGCCGAGGAACACCCGGGTCACCGGGGCGGGCCGGGCGGCGAGCGCGTCGACGAGCACCGCCAGGCCCGCGGTCGTCAGGCCGGTGTTGACGAGGTCGACGGTGTCGATGGTCGTGTTGCGGCGCAGCGTCTCCGCGAGCGCGGCGACCCCCTCGTCGCCGAGCGGGTTGCGCTTGAGCCACAGCGCCCGCACCCGGTCGTCGGCGGCGAGCCGCTCGAACAACGGTGCGGCGCCGGCCGCGTCGATCGCGTTGCAGCCGAGGTACAGCGTCTCGACCCGGTGCCCTTCCGGCAGGCCCTCGGCGAGGGCGGCGGTCCCCGGGGCGCCGAGCCCGTTGGTGCCCAGCAGCAGGTGCACGGCGTGCGGGGAGCCGACGACCCGGTCGAGGACCTGGGTGACGCCGGCCGCGCCGAGCCCCTGCTTGCACAGGTCGACCCGGCCGTCGGGCTGCAGCGTGCCGAGCGGGAAGCGCTCGGTCTCCCGGACCGGCTCGGGGTCGCGCAGCCGTTGGAGGAGGGGAGACAGGTCGGCGAGGTCGGCCTGCGGCACGGCCGGCGCCGCGAGCACCGGGCAAGCGATGTCTACCACTGCACCACCTGGTAGTCCTTGAGGAAGACGCCGGAGATCCGGTCACCGTGCACGCCGCGGACGATCGGGTCGTACACCCTGGCGGCGCCGTCGACGACGTCCAGCGGCACCCGGAAGCCGGCCTCGTGGAAGGCCTCCTTGGTGCCCTGCGGCCGCTCGTCGGTGACCCAGCCGGTGTCGACGCTGGTGACGTGGATGCCGTCGCGGGCGTAGTCCTCGGCGATCGTGCGGGTCAGCATGTTGAGGCCGGCCTTGGCCATGTTGGTGTGCGGGTGCCGGCTGGTCTTGTTGCGGCGGCTGAAGCTGCCCTCCATCGCCGAGACGTTCACGACGTACCGGTCGGGGTGCGGCGAGGCGAGCATCAGCGGGCGCAGCCGGGCGGTGAGCATGAACGGCACGAACGCGTTGACGACCTGCACCTCCATCCACTCCCGCGGGGTGACCTCGTGCAGGTGCAGCACCCAGCTGTTGACGGGGCGCAGGTCGAGCTGCTCACCGGTCTCATCCACCATGCCGGGTGGAAAGAAGTCCACTGTGGACCTGATAGCGGGGACCCGCTCCGGGGTGCCCGGTCCGAGCGCCGCCGTCTCGGCGGCCCGCAGGGCACGGTAGTACTCGGCCGGCCGGGAGATGGTCTGGGCCGCGTTGTTGACGAGGATGTCGAGGTGGCCCCACTGCTCGGTGACCGCGTCGACGAGGCCCACGACGGCGGGCAGGTCGAGGAAGTCGACGCCGTGCACCCGCAGCCGGCCGCGCCAGTCGGCGAAGTCGCTCTCCGCGGCGAACCGGCGGGCGGCGTCGTGCGGGAAGCGCGTGGTGACGATGACGTCGGCGCCGTCGCGCAGCAGCTTCAGCGCCGTCTGGTAGCCGATCTTGATCCGCCCGCCGGTGACGATCGCGCGCCGGCCGCGCAGGTCGCAGCGGGCCGTGCGGCGGGCCGTGTTGCCGGTCGAGCAGGGCCGGCACATCAGCGGGTACGCCCGGTTGACCGTGCGGTAGTGCCGCTTGCACACGTAGCACCGCCGGGCCCGCAGCAGTTCCTCGTCCTGCTCCGTGGCCCTGGTCAGCACCTGCAGGTCGTGGGCGGCGCTTTCCGCCTTGCGCGCGCTCTTCTGGTGTTTTTTGCGGCTCTTGTACGAGCTGACGACCGCCTCACGGACCGCCTGTGCCGACGGGTCGTCGTCGTCCGCGCCGTTGAGCGCGGCGAGCACACGCAGGCACGCCGCGACGTCGGAGGGGTCCAGACGAGGCACTGGCAGAGCCTAGCCCCTGTCCGCAAGGAAGCGTGTGGGTGGACCGGCCGGAATCGAACCGGCGTCCTCCGCTCTGGCAAAGCGGTGCGTCGACCTCTGCGCTACGGCCCACCGGGGACGAGCATAGAGGGGCAGGGCCGGTCGGAATCGAACCGACGTCCTCCAGCGTGCTGTGCGGGCGCGACGACCTCTGCGCTACGACCCTGCCGGCGGGTAGCTTAGTACCCTCGTGCGCGGTTGGTAGAGCTGGTGCAGCACGAAGGTGTTGCCGTCGGGGTCGGAGAAGCTCGTGACCCGCGAGAACGGCCCTTCCTCGATCGGTCCGTCGAAGATGATGCCCCGCTCGGACAGCTCCTCGTAGGTCTTCTCGATGTCGTCGGTGTCCAGCACGATGCCGCGCAGCGAGCCCGGGGGCATGGTCTCGAACCAGGTGACGAGCGTGAACGCGGTCTGGCCGTGCTTCGGGGCCACCTCGACCCACCGGCGGTCGCCGGAGTCGTTGTCGCTCACCAGCTCCCAGTCCAGCGCGTTGACGTAGAAGTCGCGTGCCCGGTCCTGGTCGCTCACCGGGATGGACACGATCTGCACGTGATCGATCGGCATGCCTTGCAGGGTACCGCCGGAAGTGTCCGTCTCGCGGCGAATTGCCCCTCTTAGAGCAGCACCCATTCCGTGTGGACGGGCGCACCGTCGGCCGGCTCGCACCGCAGCCGTACAGACGCCGCAACGACACCCTGGAAGCGGAAACGCCCCTCGTCGTCGACGTCGGTCTCGTGGCTGCCCGTCGGGGACTCCAGGACGATCCTGGCCGGCACCGCGGGGGACACCGTGCCGACCACCTCGACGGCGCCCGCGCGGGTCGTCGCCTGCACGTCGATCGTCAGCGAGCCGCCGAAGAACGACAGCAGCCGCGGCGAGCCGCCACCACGGACCGCGACGAGCCGCTCCCGCGCCGAGTCGGCGGTCAGCTCGGCCAGGGCCGCGTCGGGGTCACGCCAGCCGATACTGGCCCGGGCCGCCGCGAGCACGTCGTCGGGCACCGGGTCGTGACGGCCCGCGATGTCGCGCAATGCCCTGAGCACCTCTTCCTCCCCGATCATCGGGTCGGCCCTGCCTGTGACTGTGTCTGTGTCTGTGCCTTTGGTGTGGTCGGTCGTGGCCTCATGTCGCGGTGCGCCTGTGGTGTGGTCCGTCGTGGCCTCATGTCGCGGTGCGCCTGTGGTGTGGTCCGTCGTGGTCTCATGTCGTCGTCGAGCCCAATCTGCGTCGCAGCGTGCCGAGGCAGCGCTGCCGGGTCGGTCCGATGCTGCCGACCGGCACGTCGAGGGCGGCCGACACCTCGGCGTAGCTCGGCGGCGGGTCCGCGATGAGCACCCGCAACAACTGCTGGCAGGGGCCGGACAGTGAACGGAACTCGTGCCACAGCGCCTTGTCCCGCTCGTCGCGCAGCACCCCCGCGTCGAGCTCCTCGTCCTCGCCGGCGAGCGCGCCGCCGAGGATCCCGATGAAGTCGGTGGCCGAGCCGGCCGGCACGTCCCGCCCGCCGCGGCGCAGCAGCGCGAGCGCCTCCCGCCGGGCGGTGGTGGCCAGCCACGAGCCGAGCCGGTCCGCGTCACGGACGTCGGCGATGTGCTCGACCAGCCGTAACCAGGTCGCCTGGCTGACGTCGGCGGCGTCGGAACGGCCGAGCTGGAAGCTGCGCGCGACCGACCAGACAAGGTTGGCATATCTGTCCACGATGGACTCCCAGGCCTTCTGGTCGCCGGTGGCGGCCGCCCTCAGGAGCTCGGCGTTTTCAGGCTCAGCCATGGTCTCGAAGGCTATCATCGCGACCTGCCGGTGACGGGGTGCGGCGACCTGTGTGCCGCACCCCGTCACCCCCCTCCCCCTGGTAATGCTCCCGGTGTGGCACCGCTGCCCCCAGCCGTGGCGCATACGATCACGCCAGACCCGCGTAGCGGCCATACCGGCGGGACGCGCCGGCGATGACCGCCTCCGCCGCCAGCCGGGCCGAGCCGGCACCGGGCAACGCGTCGGCGATCGCCGCCGCGACGAACGGCGCGGCGAACGAGGTCCCGCTCCACCGCGCCCAGCCGTCGCCGAAGTCCTCGTGGTGCACGAACGTGCTGGTGACGTCGGCGCCCGGCGCCACGAGCGTGATCCACGTGCCGGTGTTGCTCCAGTCGCTGATCCGCCGGCCGTCGTGCGCCGCGACCGCGACCACCCGCCGCCGCCACGACGCGCTGGTCCCCGCATACGCCGCCGGCCAGAACGGCCGGTCGTGCTGCCCGTCGTTGCCTGCCGCGGCGACCACCACCCGGTCGCCGCTGCCCAGCAACTCCGTCAGCGCCGCCGTCAGCAGGACCGGCGGCCGGTCGTCGAGCGTGTAACCGCCCAGTGACAGGTTGATGAGCTGATGGTCGTACGCCTGCCGGAGCCCCGCGATCAGGTCGGTCTCCCGGCACACCCCGTGCGTGTCGACGATCCTCACCACCCGTGGCCGGACGTGTGCGGAACTGGCGACCAGCACCCCGGCGACGAAGTTGGCATGCCCGACGTCACCGTCGCGCACCTCCTCGTCGCCCTGGATGCTGGACTCGTAGTCGTCGGTGACATACCGGTCCTTGGGCAGCGGGCTGTTGAGCCACACCCCCGTGTCCAGCACCAGCACCTCGACCTCCGGCACCGCACGGTCACGCACCGTGAGGTGCCCCGGCGCCGCCGGGAGCGGCGGTCCATACGGCCCCGCGTGCTCGAACGGCGTCGACACGAACACGTGATTCGGCCCGGCGGCCACCCTGGTGTCACCGGCCGCCTCGGCCTGGACCCGCACCCGCCTCGCGGCACGCGCGACGTCCAGGCCAGGCAACCGCACCCGCCGGAACCCCTCCGGGACATCCCCCTCCTCCACGATGTCCCGGACGGTGAACCCCTGCTCCATGAACGCCTGACGAGCGGTGGCGAAGTGGTCGTCGAGCACCAGGAGCTCGTCCGCGACGAACCGCACCGGAGTGCCGTCCGCCCGGTCCTCGCGACGCACCCACCCCAGCCCGGCGAGCCTGCGGGCGCGTCGCGACCGCCACTGCTCCGAACGGGCGTCCGCTGGTGCCATGGGCTCTCCTCCTCACGTGGTCTGGAAACTAGAGGGAGGAAGTCAGCTTCCTGATACAAGAATCCCCGGCTGTTTTCTGTCGTACGTGGGCGGCATGATGATGGCCGTGGCGAGCAATGACCAGCAGACCGTGACCCGCGAGCTCACCGTCCTCGAAGTGACCGTCACCGGCCCCGCCGGTGAGGCACGCTCACTGGTGCGGCCCGACGACACCGTGACCATCGGCCGCGACGCGGCCAACGACCTGGTCGTCGAGGGCACCCTGATCTCCCGCCGGCACGCCGAGGTGATCTGGAACGATGACGGTTGGTTCCTGCGCGACCTCGGCAGCCGCAACGGGACGTATGTCGACGGGGAGAAGGCCGCCTTCGTCGCCGCCGTCGACGGGGGAGCGGTGCACCTCGGCGCCGCCGACGGTCCCAAGGTCGCGTTCAAGGTCGTCACGATCGCCGAGCCGGTCCCCGCGGCCCAGCCGCCGGCGCAGCGGGAGGCGGCCCTGCACGACGCGGCGGCGCTGATCCGCCTCGGCCGCGGCCCTGACAACGACATCGTCCTCACCGACCTGCGCACCTCGCGCAACCATGCCGAGCTGCGCCGCACCCCGACCGGCTATGAGGTCGTCGACCTCGGCAGTCGCAACGGCACGTTCCACAACGGCAAGCAGGTCGCCCGCCAGGCGATGCAGCCCGGCGACATGATCTCCATCGGCCGGCACGAGTTCATCTTCGACGGGATGCGCCTGCACGAGTTCGAGGACGCCGGCCCGTCCTCCCTCATCGCCGACGACCTCACCGTGCGCATCAAGGACGCGATCCTGCTCGACGACGTCAGCTTCGCCCTGGCGGAGGGCAGCCTGCTCGGCGTCATCGGCCCCTCCGGCTGCGGCAAGTCGACCCTCATCAAGGCCGTCGCCGGGCTGCGGCCCGCCACCCAGGGCACGGTCCGATATGACGGCCGCGACCTTTACGCCGACTATGCCGAGCTGCGCTACCGCATCGGCATGGTCCCGCAGGACGACGTCCTGCACCGCCAGCTCACCGTCCGCCGCGCCCTGCGCTTCGCCGCCGCGCTGCGCTTCGCCGACGACGTGCCGCGCGAGGAGCGCCGCGGCCGCGTCGCCGAGGTGCTGCGCACCCTCAACCTCACCGAGCGCGCCAAGATGCGCATCGACAAGCTCTCCGGCGGCCAGCGCAAGCGCGTCTCGGTCGCGTTGGAGCTGCTGACCGAGCCGTCGCTGCTGTTCCTCGACGAGCCGACGTCGGGCCTCGACCCGGCGCTCGACAAGGAGGTCATGGAGGAGCTCCGCGACCTCGCCGACAAGGGCCGCACCGTGGCCGTCGTGACCCACAACGTCATGCACCTCGACCTGTGCGACCGCGTCCTCGTCCTGACCGTCGGCGGCCGCATGGGCTATTTCGGCCCGCCCGGCGAGCTGCTCTCCTTCTTCGGCGCCGAGGACTACGCCGAGGTGTTCCGCGAGGTCACGACCAATGCCGACCACTGGATGCGGACGTATCGCAGCTCGGAGCTCTACACGAAGTATGTGACCGCCCAGATCGCCGAGGCGCCGCTGCCGAAGCCCGCCGCGGTCGAGCGCGTGACCGTCCCGCAGCCCCGCGACCCGGCTCCGTCCGAGACCGGTGTGGACGCGCAGACCGCGGAACAGACCATGCCGCAGCGGCCGGCGTCCCCTGCCCCTGCCCCTGCTCCTGGTCCCGCTGCTTCCGCCGCGGCTGGTTCGTCGGCTGGTTCGTCGCCTGGTTCGTCGTCTGGGAAGCCGGCGCGGGCGGTCGGGCGGGCGCGGGTCAAGCTCGGCGGTGCGTCACTGCGCAGCAGAGCCCTGCACCCGGCGGCCCCGGTCCGGCAGTTCCTCACCCTGTGCCTGCGCATGTTCTGGGTCATCGGCGCCGACCGCGGCCTTGCCCTGTTCACCTTGGGTCTGCCGCTCGCCCTGGCCCTGCTGACCCGCACCGTCCCCGGTGACAACGGTCTCGCCCCGGGCACGGGCAGAATCAGCCTCGAGGCCCAGCGCCTCCTGGTGGTCCTGGCCGTCGGCGCCGCCTTCCTGGGCACCGCCGCCGCGATCCGCGAGATCGTCAACGAGGCCACCATCTACAAGCGCGAACGCGCCGTCGGCCTCTCCGCCGGCGCCTACCTCGCCTCGAAGGTCTTCGTCTTCTCCATCATCATCGTCGGCCAGACGGCCCTCTTCACCTGGCTGGCCCTCCTCGGCAAGAACCCGCCCAAGGCCCCCCTGATCTTCCCCGAGCACTGGCTCCTGGAGATCAGCATCCCCGTCGCCCTGGTGGCCCTCGCCTCCATGGCGTTCGGCCTGCTCGTCAGCGCCCTCGCCAAGACCACCGAGCAGACCACCCCCGTCCTGGTCGTGGTCGTGATGGCCCAGCTCGTCCTCTCCGGCGGCCTCTTCGAGCTCGAAGGCCAGACCGTCCTCCAGCAGATCGCCTGGCTCTTCCCCACCCGCTGGGGCCTGGCCGCCGGCGCCTCCACCGTCGACCTCACGTCGATGATCCCCTTCGACGACACCCTCTGGGCCCACAACACCGGCGCCTGGTGGCGCTCGGTCCTGATCCTCCTGCTCCACATCACCGCTCTGATCGCCCTGGCCCGCCTGGCCCTCCGCCGCCTGGAGCCCGGCCGCCAGTAACCCCCAACCCAAGACCCGCCGCCCGTCCCGTCCACTTCACTCGCCCCGCGCCGCGACCCTCACCCAGCACCGCCTCACCAGCCCCGCCAACCACCGCGTGGCGTGGCTGGGCGCGGCGGTGCTGGGTGAGGCGGGCTGCGTCACCTCGCCCGCCGCCCTAGCCGCGGTCGGTGAGCTGGCTCCGGACGCAGCCGCCGTGTGACTCCGTCCGGGTGCGGCGTTGCTCAGCTGGCCGCCGCGTCGTGTCGCTGGTCGTTGCGTGGCTCCGGCTGGGCGTGGCGTTGGCCGTCGCGCTTCGTCTGCCGCTGCGTGGTCCCGGCTGGGGTGCGGCGTTGCGTGGCTCTTGGGTCGGCTGCCGCGTCGATTGCCATTGGGTGGCATGGCTGGGTGTCGCGCCGCGTCGTCGGCGTTGCTTCGCCCAACGCGGCGTTGGGCCGGACCGGCGGCCGGACTTCGACCTGCGCGGTCCGTGTCGCTCCCCGCCGTGGGGCTGGCCGGTCGCGGTTTGGTCGCCGCGTGGTTCGCTTCGTGGGTGACGCTTCGGTGGGCGCGGTATGGGCTGGACCGGTGCCCGGCTTCGACCTGCGTCGCCCAGGTTCGGGTCGTGCCGCCCCAGCCGGCCGGCGTGGGCAGGCGTTTGACCTCCGTGGCGCCGACCCAGGCAGTGGCTCGGCGCAGGGTCGGCCAGGCGGTGCAGGGCACCCGCGTGGGTCGAGTCTGCGCGACTTCGATCCGATCCGTGCCGTCCTGCACTGAGCTGCCCTGTGCCCTGGCCGTGCTGCTCCGTGCTGGCTCGCGCTGTGTCGGGCCTTTTGGTGATCAGTGCGCTGTTTCGCCCGATTTTTGTCCTCGCCGCGGGGATGTGGTCGGTCGATGCGTGTGGCCTTGTGTTGGGGGAGGGGGGCCTGCGGCGGGGCTGTTTGTCGGGTCGTCCTGTGTGGTGGCGGTGGTCGCGGCGGCTGGTGGGGACGTAGATCGAAGGACGGATCTGGCTGTCACCGCGGCCGGAATCCTCCTTTGATCACCACGCTGGGCGGTGGCGTCGAGGTGAGTGGGGGCGGCAGTACGTTGGGGGTATGTCTGATGCGATTCGTGCCGAGACGGTGTACGTCGGTGACGAGAAGATCCAGGCCTACCAGGCCCGGCCGGTTGGGCCGGGGGCGTTTCCGGGGGTTGTGGTGATTCATCACCTGCCGGGGTGGGACGAGTCGACGAAGGAGATGGTGCGGCGGTTCGCGGTGAACGGGTACCTCGCGATCTGCCCCAACCTGTTCTGGCGGGAGGCGCCGGGGGCGTCGCCGGATGATGCTTCGGCGTTCGTGCGGGGGCAGGGCGGGATTCCGGACGAGCAGGTCATCCAGGACGTACGGACCGCGGCGGACGCGTTGCGGGCGATGGACGGGCACAACGGCAAGGTCGGGGTGATAGGGCACTGCTCGGGTGGGCGGCAGGCGCTGCTGGTCGCGACGGCGATGCCGCTGGACGCGGCGGTGGACTGTTACGGGGCGTTCGCGTTGGAGCCGCCGGCGGCGTCGACGGGGCTGAAGATGACGTCGATCAAGGATCGGCTGCCTGACCTCGGGTGCCCGGTGCTCGGGCTGTTCGGCGTCGACGACAGGAACCCCGCGCCGGCGGAGGTCGAGCGGCTCGCCGGGATCCTCGCCGAGCACGGCAAGCAGTTCGAGCGGCACAGCTACGAGGGGGCGGGGCATGGGTTCTTCTCGCCGGACCGGCCGGGGTACCGGCAGCAGGCGGCGGTCGACGGGTGGAAGCGGATCTTCGCGTTCTTCGACCGGCACCTCGGCGGCAAGCGGCTGGAGGCCTGAGCATGTGCACGTATGACACCGAGACCGTCGAGATCGAGGGCAGCGCGAAAGGGCCGGACGGCTGGTTCGGGGTGACGCGGGCGGCGGTGTACGTCGACCACCCGCACCACGCGCCGTTCGGGCACACGCTCAACATCGACTTCGCGGACCCGGCGCGGGGGCCGGCGGCGCGGGTCGCGGTCGAGCTGACCGAGGAGGCGGCCAGGGCGCTGGTGGCCGCGATCCAGGCCGCGCTCGACCATGCACCGGCAGGTCTGGCCAGCCGGAGCGCTCCGGTGTAAGCATCGAGGGATGGGCGCCTATCGCGACACGTACGAGCGCAGCCTCACCGACCCCGACGGGTTCTGGCGGGATGCCGCCGCCGGGGTCGACTGGGACCGCATGCCGATGCGGGTGCTGGACGGCGACCGCCCGCCGTTCTACCGCTGGTTCCCCGACGCCGAGCTCAACACCTGCTACAACGCCGTCGATCGGCACGTCGCCGCCGGGCGCGCCGACGAGACGGCCCTCATCTACGACAGTCCTGTGACGGGCACCCTCCGCTCGTACACCTGGCGCGAACTCCGACACGAGGTCGCCAGGTGCGCGGGAGCGCTGCGCGAGCTGGGGGTCGAGAAGGGGGACCGGGTCGTCGTCTACATGGCGATGGTTCCGGAGGCGGTCATCACGATGCTCGCGTGCGCGCGGCTCGGCGCGGTGCACTCGGTCGTGTTCGGGGGGTTCGGGCCGAAGGAGCTCGCCGCCCGCATCGACGACGCCCGGCCGAAGGTGGTCGTCGCGACGTCGTGCGGGATCGAGGGCAGCCGCGTCGTGGAGTACAAGCCGCTGCTCGACGCCGCGCTCGCCGAGGCCACCCACCGGCCCGACCGCTGCGTCGTCCTCCAGCGGCCGCAGGCCCCCGGCGTGCTGCAGGACTGCGACCTGACCTGGGAGGACGCCCTCGACGGTGCGGCGGAGGCGGCGTGTGTACCGGTGGCCGCCACCGACCCCCTGTACATCCTGTACACGTCGGGCACGACGGGCCGGCCGAAGGGCATCGTGCGCGACAACGGCGGGCACGCCGTCGCGCTGACCTGGTCGATGGCCAACGTGTACGCCACGGGGCCCGGCGACGTGTTCTGGGCGGCGTCCGACGTGGGGTGGGTCGTCGGCCACTCGTACATCGTCTACGGCCCGCTGCTCGCCGGCGCCACGACCGTCCTGTACGAGGGTAAGCCCGTCGGCACCCCGGACGCGGGCGCGTTCTTCCGGGTCATCGAGCAGCACGGCGTGACGGCCCTGTTCACCGCGCCGACCGCGATCCGCGCGATCCGCAAGGAGGACCCGTCGGGCAGCTTCGCCGCCCGGTACAGGACGGACTCGCTCCGCACGCTGTTCCTGGCGGGGGAGCGGCTCGACCCGCAGACCTACGAGTGGGCCGGTGCCACCCTCGGCGTCCCCGTCGTCGACCACTGGTGGCAGACGGAGACCGGCTGGCCGGTCGCGGCGAACCTGCGCGGCCTGGAGCCGATGCCGACGAAGGCGGGCTCGCCGTCGGTGCCGGTGCCGGGCTTCGACGTGCGGGTCCTGCAGCCGGACGGCGCACCCGCCCCGGCCGGCGTCGACGGCGCGATCGTCATCGGCCTGCCGCTGCCGCCGGGCTGCCTGCCGACCCTGTGGCACGACGACGAGCGGTTCGTCGAGTCGTACCTGAGCGCGTTCCCCGACGTCTATCTGACCGGCGACGGCGGCCGGTTCGACGACGACGGCTACCTCTACGTCATGGGCCGCACCGACGACGTCATCAACGTCGCCGGGCACCGGCTGTCCACGGGCTCCATGGAGGAGGTGCTGGCCGCCCACCCGGCCGTCGCCGAATGCGCGGTCATCGGCGTCGACGACGAGCTCAAAGGGCAGGTGCCGCGCGGGTTCGTGGTGCTGAAGGCGGGCATCGACACCGAGCACGAGGTCATCGAGCAGGAGCTGGTCGCGTCGGTACGCCGGCGCATCGGCGCGGTCGCCTCCCTGCGCCGCGTGCAGGTCGTGCCGGCGCTGCCGAAGACCCGCTCCGGCAAGATCCTGCGCAAGACGATGCGCGGCATCGCCGCCGGCGCCGACCCGGCAGTCCCGTCCACGATCGAGGACCCGTCGGTCCTGGACACCCTGCGCCCGATCCTGCGCCCCGAATGAGCGTCCCGTTGTGCTCCGGCTTACCGGGCACTCTGCTTCCGCGTGCTTCCGGCTCTGCCAGGCGCTCTGCGCCCGCGCACTGCCGGCCTTCTCAGGTGCTCCAAGCCACCGCGATTCCGGCTTGCCAGGCGCTGCGCTCCCGCGGGCTTCCGGTTTATCAGGCGCTGCGCGCCCGCTAAACCGGAAATATCAGCATTTGGCGTGCATCGAGCACGCTGACAGCGAACACGCTCACAGCGAACCAGGGCTCCCTTCCCGGGGTGCGATCACTACGGTCGAGGAAAGCCCCGGGAAAGGACGCCGCTCATGGCAGACACGCAGATCCCCTTCGACAGCGCGGTGTTCGACCGGCTGCTCACCAAGCGCATCATCGTCCTCGGCACCGAGGTCAACGACGAGAGCGCCAACCGCATCTGCGGCCAGCTGATCCTCCTCGCCGCCGAGGACAACGAGAAGGACATCAGCTTCTGGATCAACTCCCCGGGCGGCGTCATCAGCGCCGGCCTGGCCATCTACGACACCATGCGCTTCGTCCCCAACGACGTCTCCACCGTCGTGATGGGCATGGCCGCCTCGATGGGGCAGTTCCTGCTCAGCGCCGGCACCCCCGGCAAGCGCTATGCCCTGCCCCACTCCCGCGTGATGATGCACCAGCCCTCCGGCGGCATCGGCGGCACCGCCTCCGACATCGCCATCCAGGCCGAGCAGATGCTCTTCACGAAGAAGACCATGCAGCGCCTGATCGCCGAGCACACCGGCCAGACGTATGAGCAGATCGAGGCCGACTCCGACCGCGACCGCTGGTTCACCGCCCAGGAGGCCGTCGACTACGGCTTCGTGGACAAGGTCGTCGCGGGAGCGGAGCAGCTCGCGGTGAGCTGACCCGCCCGCCGTCGCCGCCTTGGCCCACGCCGACCCGCCCCTGCAGAGGCAAGGTCGCGCAACGGGCCGAGGCAGCGCGGACCGGTCCACCACCCAGCCGCACCGGCACGGAACCGCCCGCCGGTTCGGCTCGGGTGTGGGTTCCGCATCTCGCGCGGAGCTGAGGTCGCGTTTAGGCTGCCGGGCGTGAGCATCGAACCTGAGGTCGCGCCCGGGCAGGTCGGCATCGACGCGAAGCGGCTGGCTGGGCTGGACGAGCATTTCGCCAGGTACGTCGACGACGGGCGGCTGGCGGGGTGGCAGCTCGTGGTGAGCCGGGACGGGCGGGTGGCGCACGCCTCGACGTACGGGTGGCGGGACATGGAGGCCGGGCTGCCGGTCGAGCCCGACACGCTGTGGCGCATCTATTCGATGTCGAAGCCCATCACCTCGGTCGCCGCGATGATGCTCTGGGAGGAGGGGCGGTTCGAGCTGACCGACCCGATCAGCAGGTGGCTGCCCGAGTTCGCGGCGCCGCAGGTGTACGACCGGGGGTCTGCCTCCGCGCCGTTCACCGTGCCGGCGGTCGAGCCGATCCGGGTGTGGCACCTGCTGACGCACACGTCGGGGCTCACGTACGGGTTCCTGCAGACCTCGGTCGTCGACGCGCTGTACCGCAAGGCGGGGTACGACGTCCTCGCCAAGACGGGCGTGGACCTGGCGCAGGCCAGCCGGGACTGGGCGGCGCTGCCGCTGCTCTTCCAGCCCGGCACCGGGTGGGGCTACGGGGTGTCCACCGACGTGCTCGGGCGGCTCGTCGAGGTGGTGTCCGGCCAGAGCCTCGGCGACTTCCTGCGGACCAGGATCTTCGAGCCGCTCGGCATGGCCGACACCCGCTGGTCGGTGGACCCCGACGGTGACGACGCGAAGCGGCTCGCCGCGCTCTACGTGCCCAGCCCCGCCAGCGGCAAGGCGACCAGGTTCGACGCCATCGGCAAGTACGCGCTGGAGGAGCCGGCCATGCAGTCCGGCGGCGGCGGGCTGATCTCCACCGCCGCCGACTACGACAGGTTCACCGCGATGCTGCTGCGGGAGGGCACGACGAGCCGGGACGGCACGGCGGGGGAGCGGCTGCTGAGCAGCCGGACCGTGCGGTTCATGACCCGCAACCACCTGCCCGGCGGGGTCGACCTCGACCGGCTGCAGACGGGCGGGTTCGCCGAGACGACGTTCGAGGGGATCGGCTTCGGACTCGGGTTCGCCGTGGTCCGCGACCCCGTCCCGGCCAGGACGCCGTCGACGCCGGGCACGTACTACTGGGGCGGCGCGGCCAGCACCGCCTTCTGGATCGACCCCGCGGAACGGCTCACGGTGGCGTTCTACACGCAGCTGCTGCCGTCGAGCACCCACCCGATCCGGCCGCAGCTGCGCCAGCTGATCTACTCCGCACTGACCGACTGAAAGACTGAACAAGAACTACTTGAAGGTGAGGCTGCCGCCGCCGGTGATGACGTGCACCTTGTGCACGGAGGCCGCGTCGGACTTCACGGTGCCGGACTGCTTCCCGCCGTCGAGCTGGACGTCGAGTGCGTAGCCGTCGGCGGTGAGCTTCAGCGACACGTCGCCGCCACCGCTGTCGAGGTCGATGCGGTCGGGGGACTGGGTGACGGCCACGTCGACGGCGCCGCCGCCGGTGCGCGCGGTCAGCTCCGGCGGGGCCAGGCCCGCCCCGGTGAGCGCGCCGCCGTCGGTGGACACGTCGATGATCCCGGTGAGGCCGTTGAGGGAGACCGTGCCGCCGGCGCTGTCGAGGCGCACGCTGAGCGTCGACGGGATCTCCACCGTGTACGCGATCGAGCAGTCGCCGCTCGCGCAGCCGGTCGACGCGAGGACCAGCTCGCCGCCCTCGACGGTCTGCTTGCGGCCGGGCTTGTCGGCCTTGAAGGTCGACGTCTCCGTCACCTTGATCGTGGGGCCGGAGCCGACCTTCACGGTGATCGCACCGCCCGCGCTGTCGATCTCGACGACGCTGACGTCGTCCTTCACCTCGAACGCGTTGGTGGCGGTCTGCGCGCCGCCGCCCTTGCCGCCGGTGGAGGGCGAGTCCCCCGAGGAGCCGCAGCCGGCGAGGGCCGCCGGCGCCGCGAGGGCCAGCAGGGTGGCGAGGGTGAGGATCCGGGGTGACTTCACGGAGGTCAGCTTCGCACGGCCCGCCGGGCACCGTTCGGTAGGGTCGGTGCCATGAATCTCGTCGATGCCGCGTATCAGCGTGCCGAGACCAGTGGCTTCCCGATGTCCTGCGAACAGCCCGTCGGCCGGCTCCTTGCCGTGCTCGCCGCGAGCATCCGCCCGGGCGGCCACATCCTCGAGCTCGGCACCGGCGCCGGGGTCGGCGTCGCCTGGCTCGTCGCCGGCCTGGGTGAGCGCACCGACGCGACCGTGACGTCGCTCGAGCTGGACGAGAAGGTGGCGGCGGTCGCGGCGGGGGAGACCTGGCCGTCCTATGTGGACCTGCGGGTCGCCGACGCGCTGGCGTTCCTGCCGTCCGCCGTGGGCATGTTCGACCTGATCTTCGCCGACGCCCAGGGCGGCAAGATCGAAGGGCTCGACCTGACCATCGCCGCGTTGCGGCCGCGCGGCATCCTCGTGGTCGACGACATGCGGGTCGTCGACGACTGGCCCGAGGACTTCAAGGCCCGCCAGGCCGGCGTACGCCGGGTGCTGACGTCTCACCCCGATCTCGTCTCCGTGGAGCTCGACCACGGCTCCGGCATGGTGGTCAGCACCCGCCGGTAGGACCCGTTTGTGCTGCTCATGGGCGGGTATGCGGACATCAGTCAGGCTGCGCCCAGGAGGAGACCCGATGTCCACCGACGCGATCGTCGTGCTGAAGGAAGACCACAAGAACGTCAAGCGGCTGTTCAAGGAGTTCCAGGCAGCCGAGCACGGACCGGCGGGGGCGAAGGGGCGGATCGTCAAGCAGATCCTGGCCGAGCTGACCGTGCACACGTACCTGGAGGACGAGGTGATGTATCCGGAGGTCCGCCGGTTGGTGCCGGACCTCGACGAGGAGATCCTCGAGTCGTACGAGGAGCATCACGTCGCCGACGTGCTGTGCATGGAGCTCGCCAAGATGAAGCCTGACCACGAGCACTTCGATGCCAAGGTCACCGTCCTCATCGAGAGTGTCACGCACCACATCGACGAGGAGGAGCACGGGTGGTTCCCGAGGGTCCGTGAGGCGCTCAGCCGCGCCCAGCTCCAGGAGCTCGGCGCCCGCATGCAGCAGCTCCGCCCGGACGCACCGACGACCCCGACCGCACCGAAAGCATTGAAGAAGACGCTGGAGGCGATCCGCGGGTGACGGGACGGCCCGGGCGGGGTCATCCGACCGAAGGAGACGATTGGGCCGGGGTCTGCCGGTACCGTCGACAGCGATGAACGCCGTGGTGCTTGCCCTGCACGGGTTGCTCGTGGAAGGGACCGTCGAGACCGTCGAGCCGGTGCTCGTCGGTTGCCTCGTCGCGGCCGAGCCGCGGCTCGTCCTGGACGTGTCCGAGGTGACGGTGTGCGACACCGCCGGCGCGGCCCTGCTGGTGCGGGTCGCCGAGCTCGCCTGGCAGCGCGGCGGGGAGTTGCGCCTCGCCGCGCCGTCGCCGGCGATCCGGTCGTGGGCGCAGGTCGCCGCCGGGATGGACGGGATCGCCGCCTTCGCCAGCGTCGAGGGCGCGGTCGAGGCGGACCCGCGCGACCTGCTCGCGGCCCCGGTCGTGGCGAGCGGGCCGGCCGCGTGCGTCGACGAGCCGGTCCCCCCGCAGCGCCGCCGCCCCCGCTGGCGGGTCAACCCTTCGGCCCGCGGACGATCACGCCGAGGTCCCGCATCACCGCGTCGGTGAGGCCCGGCAGCTGCGCCGGCTCGATCGTCACGCCTCGCAGGCTGCTCACGCCGCTGACCTCCGACAGCTGGTTGCCGCGCAGGTCGGCGCCGCGCAGGTCGCAGCTCTCGAAAGACATCTGCCGCAGCCGGCAGCCGGACATCGCCGCATGCGGCAGGACGCAGTCCCGGAAGACGGTGTTGACCAGGACGCATCCGACGAATCCGGTCGGACCGATCGTCGTGATGTCGTCGAGGTTCGCCGCGTCCAGCCGGCAGCCCTCGAAGAGCACGTCACCGAGCCGCGACTCGGCGATGTGCGCCCAGGTGAGCTTGCAGTTGACGAAGTGGACCCGCTCGAACGTCAGTCCGGTCAGCCGCGCCGCGGTGAAGTCGACCTTCTCGAAACGGCAGCCGGAGACCGTCACGTCCTCCCACACGACCCCGTTGAGGTCGAGATTCTCCAGGTGGGAGCGGCGCAGGCGGGCATCGATGAGCGTGGTCCGGATGGCGCGCCCGGTCTGCACGTGGGCATCGTTGAGATTGCCTCCCCACGGCGCGCTGACGGGCTCGAGCTCACCCTGGTCGATGACGGGGAGATCGATGTCGAGTTCGTGCACGGTCCGCAGTGCCACGCACCTCACCGTACACACGTAGGCTGATCAGTCATGAGCGGTACGGAGCACCGTGCAGGGACCGCGAAACAGGGGTGGCGCGAATGAGCGGCGAGCGGAGGTGCTGGCGTGAGTGAGGCAGCGGTCGGGCAGCGGCGGGTCGACGGGCGCACGCTGCGGGCCGAGCGGACCCGGCGGGCCATCGTCGACGCGCACCTCGCGCTGCTGGAGGAGGGCGACCTCAAGCCGACGGCGGAGCGGATCGCGGAGCGGGCCGGGGTGTCGCTGCGGGCCCTGTGGACCAACTTCAAGGACATGGAGCGGCTGTTCGCGGCGGCCGGCGCGCGCCTGATGGAGCGGCAGACCGCCGAGCACCGGCCCGTCCCGCCGGACCTGCCCCTGCCCCGGCGGATCGAGGCGTACTGCGAGCAGCGGGCCAGGCTGCTGGAGCTCATCGCGCCGGCGGCCCGGGCGGCCCGCCTGCGGGAGCCGTTCTCCGCGGCGCTGCGGCACAACCGGACCTGGTACGTGACGAACGCCCGCGACGAGCTGGAGAAACTCTTCGCCGAGGAGCTGGACCGCACCGGCGACAGCCGGGAGGAGACCCTGCACGCGCTCACGGTGGCGACCACCTTCGCGTCGTGGTCGATGCTGCGCGACGAGCTGCACCTGGACGTGCCCGCCGCGACCGGGGTGCTGCGCCGCGGGGTGACGGCGTTGCTCAGCGCGACCGAGGCATAAGTTTCGCTTAGATCGTCGTGAAATCGGCATCGCTGGTTGGGTCCGGCGGCGGCGCGGCTCATAGGCTTCGGTGCGGTTGAGTCGTCTGTGCCTCAGGAGGCAGCTGGTGTCCGCGTTCGGCCCGTACGACGCCCGCAACACCGAACCCGCCCGCCCCGCCTACGGCGGCGCCCCGCAGGGCGACCCCCGGACGCCCTACGGCGACGGCCGGGACGCCGGCTTCGGCAGCGGCTACGGCTCCGCCGACGGCTACGGCCAGGGCGACGGTTACGGCTACGGGAGCGCGCCGTACGGCGAGGGCCAGGGCGACGACGCCGCGGACGCGCAGGGGCCCAGGCACCGCCGCGGCACCCGGCTCGCCGTGATCGTCGGCGTCGGGGTCGCCGCGCTGCTGGTGGTCGGCGCGACCGCGTTCGGCGGTGCCGTGCTGCTCGGCCACGACGGCGACACCGGCGACGCGGCCCGCACCTCCGTGGCGGGCGACGCGACCGGCGACCCGGCGAACGCGGGCGACCCCGCCGCCGCCGGGAGCGGGGACGCGAGCGCCACGCCCGAGGCCGCGGCCAGCAGCGCCGCGCCGCCGAGCGTCACGCCGACGAAGGCGCAGACCACGCCGCCCGCGAAGCCGAAGACGACCGCCCCCGCCGCGCCCGGGAACCTCTCGTACGAGCAGCAGGTCCTCGTGATCGTCAACGCCGAGCGGGCGAAGGCCGGCTGCAAGCCCCTGGCCTACAACGCGAAGCTCGCCACCGCGGCCCGCAAGCACTCGCAGGACATGGCCGCCAACGACTACTTCTCGCACACGTCGCAGGACGGCACCAGCTTCGCGACCCGCATCACGAACGCCGGCTACAAGTGGTCCGGCGCGGCGGAGAACATCGCGAAGGGCCAGAAGACGCCCGCCGACGTCATGAAGGCCTGGATGAACAGCTCCGGCCACCGGGCCAACATCCTCAACTGCGGCCTCAAGGACCTCGGCGTCGGGCTGGCGTACCAGGGCAAGACCCCGATCTGGACCCAGGACTTCGGCAGCCCGAGATAGCGAGGCGGCCCGAGACAGTGAGTCGGCCCGAGATGGCAAGGCGGGCCGAGACAGTGATCGTTACCGATCAGTGACCGCCCAGTAGCGGAAAAGGACCGTCCAGCGGTTGTGTTTCGCCGCCCCGTTCGGCATCGTGCACATCGGTCAGTGCTTATGGTGCCCGGACGGATTACTCAGTTTCCCTCGCTCGGGTACGTACCCTCGAACCATCCCTCCTGGTGGTCCATCGAGCAAAGGGACATGATCGTGATCGGTGCTTCACTGCGGCGACGGACCGCGGCGCTCTCCGCGGCGGCACTCATCGGCCTCGGCCTCTCGTTCGCCGGCGCCTCGCCGGCGTCGGCCGCCGGGGTCGGCTACGTCCGCCTCGCGCACCTGTCGCCGGACACGCCCGCCGTCGACGTGTACCTGAGCTCGGTCAGCGGGTCGATGGCGACGCAGAAGTTCGACGCGGTCGGCTACGGCGTGGTGTCGAAGTACCTGCCGCTCGCGCCCGGCACGTACGCGGTCGCGATGCGCACCAAGGGTGCCGCCGCCGACAGCCCGCCGGTGCTGAGCACCCAGGCCACCGTCGTGGAGGGCAAGGCGTACACCGTGGCGGGCGTCGGCAAGTTCACCGACCTCGGCCTGCGCGTCATCCCCGACGACCTGGCGCTGCCGGAGCAGGGCAAGGCGAAGGTCCGCGTCGTGCAGGCGTCGGTGAAGGAGCCGGTCCTGGACGTGTCGATCGCGGGCGGCGCGAAGGTGGCGGGCGGTGTCCAGTTCGCCTCCACGACCGACTACCAGCTGGTCGACCCCGGCAAGTGGACGCTGCGGCTCACCCCGCCGAGCGTGACCACCGCCGCGACCACGGTCACCGCCCCGCTGCAGGCCGGCAGCGTCTACTCGCTGATCGTCCTGGACGGCAAGAACGGCCTCACCGCCCAGCTGCGCACCGACGCGACCAGCAACGGCGTGCCCGCGGGCGGCGTCGACACGGGCGCCGGCGGCACCGCGGGCGACCCGGACCGCACCGGCCTCTGGCTGACGTTCGGCTCCGCCGCGCTGCTGGTGGTCCTCGCCTCGGCCGGCCTGCTGGTCCTGCGCCGCCGCCACCGGGTCCCGACCCAGCTCTGACGCACCGGGGAACGGCACATGGTCAGGTCGGCGGGCCGGGTCGTCCGGCACCGCACGCCGCGGCGCCGGACCCTGACCCTCGTCGCCTGCGTCCTCGCGCTCGCCGCGCCGGTCTTCACCGGCGCGGCGACGCTCGTCGGCCGCCGGATCGACATCGACGCGGGCGAGTCGACCTGGATCGTCCCGCACCGCATCGACCTGGACCTGCCGGGCGATACCGGGCAGGACACGCCGCCGACCCGGCTGCGGATCGCGTCGCTCGGGGTCGACACCGGCCTCGAGTCCCTCCAGGTCGACCCGAAGGGCGAGCTGCAGAGCCCCAAGGTGTACGACGAGGCCGGCTGGTTCGCCGCCGGCACCGTCCCGGGTGACCCGGGCCCCGCGGTCCTCGCCGGCCACGTCGACTCCCGCACCGGCCCGGCGGTCTTCTACAAGCTGCACGAGCTGAAACCCGGCGACCGGGTCGAGGTCCAGCGCGCCGGCGCGTGGCTCACATTCAAGGTGACGGCCCGCGAGCACTACGAGAAGGCCAGGTTTCCCAGCGCCAAGGTCTACGGCCCGACGCCGCTGCCGGAGCTCCGGCTCATCACCTGCGGTGGCGAGTTCGACACCGCCAGGCACTCCTACCGCGAGAACGTGGTGGTCTACGCGGTGCTGAGCTGAGGCTCAGCGGGCGGGGAAAGTTTAAGGTCGGTGTGCCAGGTCGCCTCGCGGCGATAGGCGCATCACGGCTCCAGCCGAACGGTATTCCGTGAAGGCAGTGTGGTGAGGCCCGGGGACACACAGCACACCGACTCACCAAACAGTAGCGCGCCCACCACCCGCCGTCCCGTGATCTGCGTCTCTCACAGCAAGGCCGGCCCCGCAGCAAGGCCGGCCCCGCAGCGAGACGGCAATGCCGGCTCTCACAGCAGGGCCGAGGACCGCCACAGGCGCCTGGCCGGGCCGGCGACGAGTCCGAGCTCCTGCAGGTACGTCGTGATCCGCTCGGCGGACCAGCGCAGCGTCTCCCGGAACGCGGGGTTGCGCCACGCCACCGCGCGGGCCTCGGCCGGGTCGAGGCCGACCGCCGCGTACGCCCCCGGGTGGATCAGCGAGTGGGTGACGGTCCAGGCGGCCCGCCCGATCATCAACCGCGAGTAGGCCAGGCTGATCGGGCCGGCACCGGCGACCTGCCGGGCCAGCTCGTCGCGGGCGTAGCGGATGTGCCGGGCCTCCTCCACGACGTGGATCCGCGACACCATCCGCACCAGCGGCTGGAGGCTGTCGTCGGCCATCGCCTCGCGCTGCAGGGCGTCCAGGATCTCCTCGGCGATGAGCGCGGCGGCGAAGGTCTGCACGCCGCCGGCGGTCGCGCCGAGGTACTTGCCCAGCGCGCGCTCCAGCGGTGCGGGCCGGTACGCGGGGGTGCCGAACGCCTCGATCATCCGGGCGAACATGATGGAGTGGCGGCACTCGTCGCCGATCTCGGTGAGCGCGTACTGCACGTGACCGGTCCGCGGATCCTGGTCGCTGACGTGGCGCAGCAGCAGCCGCATGAGCAGCATCTCGAACCAGATGCCGACGCTGGCGATGCTCGCGACCTCGTGCTTGGACAGCTCGACGCGCTGCTCGCGGGTGAGCCCGTCCCACAACGGGGTGCCGGCCAGCGACAGCCGGTGCTCGGGCGCGTACATGCGGCCCGGGTCGAGCGGCGCCCGCCAGTCGATGTCGACGTCGGGGTCGTAGGACGTGCCGGCGGAGATCTTCAGCAGCCGCGCCGCGGTCGCCTCGCGCGCCGTCTGAGGGGTGTCGGTCGTCGGCATCGCAGCTCCCTTGACGGCGCCGGCAGGACTTGGTACTCATCAGTACCATGCCTGAGGAACCGCGACCGGTCAAGGCCGAGCTGCTCGTCGACGGCGCCGCCCACGCCGTTGAGCTGCACCTGAGCGGGCACTTCCAGCCGCTGGACGGCCGCTACCACTGGGGCGGGCGGATGGCCGGCGGTCCGGCGGTGCCGGCGCTGGTGCGCGCGGGCCGCCGTGACGTGCTGCTGCGGTGCGCACCCGCCGACGCCGTGCCGGCCCGCCTGCTGGAGATCGACCCGTGGGGCAATGTCCGCTTCGGCGGGACCGGCGCTCCGCCGTGCACCATGGAATGAAGGGAAGGAAGCCCGAATTCCATGGTGCACAGGGAAGGAAACCCGATGGGACGGCGGCGGAAACGTCGGGCGCCACGCCTCGGCCAGGCCCTCGGCAGCTGGCGGGCTGCTCGCGGAGGGTGGTCGTCGGTGTGGCGCCCGGTTGACGCGGTCCCGGTGGTGCGGTTCGCGGTCGGTGGCTGTGCCGTGGGGCGCCCCGCTGGCAACTGCGGGGCCGGCCCGTGGGCGGTTGCGAGGTCAGCGCCCCGCGAGCAGCCGGCTGACGGCGTTGTCGACGTCCAGGTGGTCCGTCTCGTGCCCGCGCGGCACGACGCTGTACGTCCGGCGCAGGAATCGCACCAGCACGCTGCGTGGGACCTCGAACAGTGCGTTGCCGTCCGGCGAGGACAGTGCCAGTGCGACGAAGTCGCCGCGCGGGCCGTTCCAGGGCCAGACCCGGACGTCGCCGATGCCGGCGGGCTCGTCCAGACCGGTGAAGAGCAGCTCACGCGCGAAGGACCAGCTGACCGGCTCGCCTCCCGCCGACTCGGCGTGGAAGAGGACGTGGACCGCGTACGGGTCGTTCGGGTCGTAGCGCAAGCTGGCTCGCACCGGCAAAGCAGTCGCGTCGGGCGCGACGAGTCGTAGGGATGTCTCGACCTCGACGGTCGATGGTCGGATAGCGCTCATGTCGTACTCCCCCCGGCACCGCTGCGGAGCATGCCGTGCCCCGCCTCTCTTATGTTGAGGCGATTCCCAGTGTTACGCGTAGTGATTCTACGATCTCACTCTGTAGTGTTTCTGGGCCCGATTTGCCGTCAACCGAACAACGTGCGCGCGATGTCCGGTTTTCAGTGCGTGACCGGGGTCCTTGACGTGACGTGTGGGTCGTACGTCAATTCATTCGGGTAACGTCCAGTGGTTCGTGGGAGTGACGGGTTATCCAGTGATGGGAACGGAAATTGCGCGACAGTGAGGCGGACGGGTCGGGCGTTACGCCTGATTCCGGACGGCTTGGCTCTCCCCAGGGTGACTTCCGGCGTGTCGCTGCGCCGGACCTGGCCGCCGAAGCGGGTAGTGAGCCCGAAGCCGACCTGCGGGGCGCCCTCGGGCCCGGTGGCCGGTGGCGGCGGATCGCCGACCGGTTGCTGGGCTGGCGGGAGCGTCTCTACGCGACGCGGATCGGCCGCTTCGGCGTGAAGATCGTGGTCGCGTTCGCCGGCACGCTGGTCATCGCCGTCGGCGTGGTGCTGCTGCCGTTGCCGGGGCCGGGATGGCTCATCATCCTCGGCGGGCTGGCGATCCTGGCGATGGAGTTCCACTGGGCGCGGCGGCTGTTGAAATTCACGAAACGGCAGTTGCAGCGCTGGACCCGCCTGGTACGGGAGGGTTCCTGGCTGGTGCGGATCGTCTCCGTCGGAGGACTGCTGCTCGTCGTTGGTGCGGCGTTGCTGCTGTCGCTCCGGATGCTCGCCTGACTTCACGACAGCGATCATGCGAGCGCCGGGGATGAGGCAAGCACATCCGGGCGGGGTGACTCGGCGGCCGCGGGTTCGCCGACCTTAACCGATTGTGCGCGTTTCATGTTGTATGCGTTTCGTGACGGTCTGATTCAGCGAGGGGTGAGCGAAAACGGTACGGTGGGAGTAATGTCGCCCCGATCGGGGCGTACTATCCCGCTGAGTATCTTGGTTCGTGTCCAAATGATGCGGCACGCACGTGTCGGTGATGCGGCACGCATTGGCAGCACCTGAAGAAAGGCCACCCATGGCGAAACGCGTCATCCACGAGCTGATCGACGACATCGACGGCAAGCCCGCCGCCGAGAGCATCGTGTTCGCGCTCGACGGCGTGCAGTACGAGATCGACCTGTCCGCGTCCAACGCGGCGAAGCTCCGCGACGCAGTCGCCCCGTTCGTCGCCGCCGCGACGAAGATCGGGCGGGGCGGCGTGGTGAGCACCGTGCGCGGCCGCGAGGTGCGCGGCCGGGGCGTCACCCGCGGCGACCGCGACCAGAACCGTGCCATTCGGGAATGGGCGCAGGCCAAGGGTATCGACGTTTCCGACCGGGGCCGGATCAAGCAGGACGTGGTGGACCGCTACCACGCCGAGGCCGGCCGCTAAACACGATCAACCGGCTGCGGATCGGCGCCGGATCGGCACAGGATTTCCACGGGTTGAGAAACCGGTCGATGCAGCGTCGCATTCCGGTGAAAACGCGAACGAGCCGCGGCCCCAACGGGGTCGCGGCTCGATCACAATATGCGGCTAAGTGTCGCGCCCGGATGGACGGTGCACGGCAGCAACCGCTGCACGGCACCACCGCCCTCGATCGTCTCGGTCAGCTGGTCCACGGCCTGCCAGCCCATTTCCCGGCGCGGAATCCGCAGCCCGGTGATGCTCCCGTCGACCGGCGCCAGGCCGCTGGGCTCGCCGAGCGCCACCACCGACAGGTCCCCGGGCACCGCCAGCCCCCGCTCCCGGGCCGCCGCCACCAGCGCGACCGCGTCGGCGTACTCCTCCAGGAACACGGCCGTGAGCCGCTCCCGCCCGATCGCGTCCAGCCATCCGGTCGACGGCGGCGGCAGGTGTACGACTGCCGCCGGGCCGGCGGAGAAGAAGCCCCGGAGCCGGTCGGCGTGCGACTCCGCGGGCCCACCGGTCCCCAGGTAGCCGATCCGGGAGTGTCCGAGCCCAGTGGCCCGCTCGACCAGCGCCGCCACCGCCGCGGGGTAGTCGGCGCCCACGTAGGGGACCGGCCCGCCGGCGTCGTCGCGCCGGCCGACGGACACGAACGCGTGCCCCTCGCCGACGAGCCGGGCCAGGTCGTCGCGGTCGACCCACCGCCCGAGCAGGATCGTGCCGTCGGCGATCCCGATCCGGCTGTCGGCGTGGAAGATCCGCCGGCTGTCGGCCCGCGACGTGAAGAGCAGCAGGTCGCAGCCGACCTGCTCGGCCCGCTGCTCGATGCCGACGAGGAACGGATGGTAGAAGTCCGCCGCCGTGCTCGGGAACACCGGCTCGTACGTGAACACCCCGAGGATCCGGTTCCGCCCCGAGACGAGCCGCCGCGCCACCGGGTCGGCGACGTAACCGGTGGCGCGGATCGCGTCCAGGACCCGCTGCCTGGTCTCGGGCGCGATCCGCACGTCGTCACCGGTGCGGTTGTTGAGCACCAGCGACACCGTCGCCTGGCTGACCCCCGTCATCCGCGCGATGTCCCGCTGCGTGACCCTTCTGCTCACGCTGGAAGGTGTATCACCCTTTGAGTCCCGTGTGGGCGAGCCCTTCGACGAACTGGCGCTGGGCGAGCACGAACACCACGAGCACCGGCAGCGCGGTCAGCGACGCGGCGGCCAGCTGGACGTCCCACATCGGCCCGCCGTACGCGTCGACGTACTGCGTCAACGCCTGCGGCAGCGTGAACTTGTCCTTGCTCGACAGGTACACCACCGGCTCCAGGAACAGGTTCCAGCTGTTGAGGAACGTGAAGATGCCGACCGCCCCCAGCGCCGGGCGGGCGAGCGGCAGGGCGATCAGCCGGAACGTGTTGAACCGGCCGAGCCCGTCGACGCGCGCCGCCTCCTCCAGCTCCTTCGGCAGCGTCACGAAGAACTGCCGCATGATGAACGTCGCCAGGACGCTCGGCGCGCCGAAGATCGGCACCAGGATCAGCGGCCAGTGCGTGTCGATCAGCCCGAACCGGTTGAACAGCTGGAACAGCGGCACGATCGTCACCTCGCTCGGGATGAGCAGGCCGGTGAGCACGACCACGAACATCGCGTTCTGCCCGGGGAACTGGATCCGGGCGAAGGCGTAGCCGGCCAGGGACGCGACCGCCATGGTGCCCACGGTGACGACCGCCGCGATGTACAGGCTGTTCCAGTACTGCTCCGCGAACGGCTGCAGCCGGAACACCTCCCGGTACGCGCCGAAGTGCCACTCGGAGGGCAGCAGCTTCGGCGGGTACGTGAAGATCTCGCTCGTCGACTTGAACGACGACGTCACCATCCACCAGGTCGGGAACACGAACGGCACGCAGAGCACCGACAGCAGCCCGTACACCAGCACCTTGGCCTTATTGCTCATGGACGACCCACTTCCGGCGCAGCTGCCACTGCACGAGCGTCAGGGCGAGCACGATGACGAACAGCAGGATGGCCAGGGTGGAGCCGTAGCCGAAGTGATGGAACTGGAACGCCTGCTGGTAGAGGTAGTAGACGAGCACCGTCGTCGACGTGCCCGGCCCGCCCTGGGTGAGGACGGCGATCTGGGCGAAGACCTGCAGCGACCCGACCACGGTGATGATGGACGTGAGCAGGATCGTGGGGCTGATCATCGGCACCGTGATGCGCCGGAACCGGGTCCACGCCGACGCGCCGTCCAGTTGGGCGGCCTCGTACAGCTCACCCGGTACACCTTGCAACGCCGCCAGGAAGAGGACCATGTTCAGGCCGACGTTCTTGAACACCTGCACCGCGATCACCGACACCATCGCGGTCGGCCCGGTCCGCAGCCAGTTCGGCCCCTCAATCCCGACGGTCTGCAGCAGTCCGTTGACGCCGCCGTTGGACTGCAGCAGGAAGCCCCACACGATCGTCCAGGCCACCAGCGACACGACGACGGGGGAGAAGAACAGCGTCCGGTACACCGCGAGGCCCCGCAGCCGCTGGTTCAGCAGCACCGCGAGCAGCAGCGCCAGGCTGAGGTTGAACACCACGAGGCCGACGGAGAAGATCGCGGTGGAGCGCAGCACCGACGGCAGGGTCGGGTCGTCGAGCAGGGCCTGGTAGTTGTCGCCGCCGACGAACTCGAAGCTGCCGGCGAGCACGTTCCACTCGTGCAGGCTGTACCAGAGGACGAGGCACAGCGGCGCGAAGACGAAGACGGCCGAGCCGGCCAGCTGGGGGGCGATGAACAGCCACCCAGCCAGCCGGTCCGCGGTCTTTGACCGAAGCCTCACTGCTTCGCCAGTTGCGGGGAGATCTTCGCGCACACGCCGGACAGCACCGCCTTGACGTCGGCCTGCGGCTGCCACAGCGGGTCGAGGCTCGCGCGGACGTTCTGCGACAGCTCGGCGAACCCGGCGTGGCTGGGGCCGACCGCGCCCTTGGTGATGCCGTCGACGACGACCTTCTGCAGCTGCTCGGGCTTGAGCAGCGGGTTGGTCTTCGCGAGCGTCTCGGCGGTCTGCTGCGACGTGCGCGGCGGCGGGAAGTACGCGGCGAGCTTCGCCGAGTTCGCCGGGCTGGTCATGAACGCGAGGAACTCCTGCGCCGCGGTGGCGTGCTTGCCCTTCTTGAACACCCCGATGCCGGCCTGGCCGAACACCGCGTAGTCGCCGACCTTGCCCTTCGGCAGCGGCACCAGGTCCCAGCCGAACTGGTTCTTCAGCAGCGACGCGCGGCTGATCTGGGTGATCGTCATGGCCGCGTCGCCGGCGAAGAAGTCGGCGGTGACGCCCGGGCCCGGCAGGGCCTTGTCGGTGAAGATCGCCTTGTGCAGCGTCGTCATCGCCTCGACCATCTCGGGTTTGTCGAAGCCGCAGGTCTTGCCGTCGGCGCTCCACGCCTGCGCGCCCCAGCCGCCCCAGAAGCTGGCCAGGTTCTGCCACGACTTGTAGTCGAAGTCCCGCACGACGAGCCCGGCCTTGCCGGTGGCGGCGTTGACGGCCGACGCGGTCTGCAGCGCGGTGTCCCAGTTCCAGTTCCCGGCCGCGATGAGCTCCGCGGGCGTGGGCTTGCCCGCCTTCTTCACCAGGTCATTGTTGACGAACATGCCGAACGGCGAGGTCGAGAACGGGTACGCGTACAACTTCCCCTGGCTCTGCCAGAGCTTCATCGGGCTGGCGCCGAGGTCCTCGAACTGATAGCCCGGCGTCTTCTTCAGCGTGTCGTCGAGCGGGACGAGCGCGCCGGAGGAGACGAAGTCGGGCGCGGAGTTCTCCAGGATCCAGGCGAGGTCGGGCTGGTTGCCGCCGGCGATCTGGGTGGTCAGCGCGGTGGTGTACGTGTCGAACGGCAGCGAGTCGAACTTGATCTCGGTGACGTTCGGGTGGGCGGCCTTGTACTCGGTGGCGATCTCGTTGAACAGCTTCAGGTGCGCCTCGTTGGCGGTCCAGATCGTCATGCGCAACGAAACCGGTCCGGTGTCCTTCGGCGTTTCCTTGTCGCCCGAGCCACACGCGGTGAGGCCGAGCAGGGCCGCGGTGGCGATTGCCAGCGATGCTTTCAGTCGCATGGGGGTCTCCAGAAGGTGGGGTGTCTTCAGTACGCGGTGACGTCGGGCCAGGCGAGCTCGACGCCGTCGGCGGTGAGCCGGGACTGGAAGTCGGCGAGCCGGGACGGGTCCTCCCGGACGGCGCGGGGAGTGGTGCCCTCGTTCAGGCAGAACGCGGCCAGGGCGCCGGCGGCCTCGCCGATGTTCCACTCGACGGGGTGCAGGCGGTAACAGCCGTTGGTGATGTGGGTCGTGCCGAGGTTCTTCGCCGCCGGCAGGAGGTTCTCCACCCGGCGGGGCAGCAGCGCGCCGAGCGGGATCTGGAACGGGCTGGACGGCACGTCGATGTACGTGTCGCCGCCCGTGGACGGGTGCAGGTCGATGCGGTACATGCCGACCCCGACCGAATCGGCGTAGGTGACGCTGCCCTTGTCGCCGCGGACCGCGTGGGACAGGTCCTGCTCCACGATGGTGTAGTCGGCGAGGATGCGCCGCGACTCGCGCACGTACGGCGCCTGGGCCAGGCCGTCGCTGCCGCCCGTCACGTCGCCGCGCAGCCGCAGGCCGGGGAAGCCGGTGCCGCCGTCGGGTCGCGGGGCCTCCGTCTGCAGCCAGTACAGCACCGACATCGACAGCTCCCGGGCGCGCGCCAGCTGCTCGTCCGCGTCCGGGACGTCGATGACCGGGGCCTCGAAGTAGTCGATCATCGGCCAGTTGACGAGCGAGATGTCGCTGCCGTACGCGCCCGGCGTGAACAGGTTGCGGGCCGCGATCCGCCGGAACGTCCACAGGTTCGCGTCGCCCGGGTTGAGCCGCTGGTCGGCCACGACGCCCAGGGGGTCGTCGTCGGGGTTGGGCGTGAAGCTGCGCTCGGAGATCTCCAGGGTCCGCGGGTGCGGCGAGCGCCACGACAGCAGCGGCCCGCCCCAGAACGGCGGCGTGTAGGCCCGCCAGAACCCGTAGGAGTCGGGCCGGTCGATGGTGTGGTCGCCGTCGACGTGGTCGATCGCGAAGCACACCGAGACCGCCTGCATGTTCGCCGGCTGCGCCGTCGCCGGTGCGCTCGGCTCGCCCGTGTCGTCCTGCGACTCGAAGCCCGTCACGTACTCGGTGCCGGTCAGCGGCAGCAGCTCGCCGGTCTCGGTCGCGTCCAGCACGTACCGCGCGGTGACGACCGTCTGCTCGCCGGTGTCGCGGTGCCTGCCGGTCACGGACGTGACCCGGTCGCCGTCGCTCTCGGCGGCCGTCGCCTTCCACGGCTGCAGCACGCGGAGCCGGCCGCCGCCACGGTACGGCTGGAGCATCGCCTCCAGCACCGCCTTCGCCACCGCGGGCTCGTGACACAGCCGGCTCACGCCGCCGGCGCCGGGGTTCAGGTGCACCCACCGCCGGGCCGCGTCGGTCAGCGGGTAGTACCGGCGGTAGTAGTCGCGGATCCCGTCCCTGAGCGCCCGGTAGCTGGCCGTCACGCCGAACTGCTCGACCCAGGAGTGCTCGTCCGGTGGCACGGCCTGGCTGGTGAGCTGGCCGCCGATCCAGTCGAACTCCTCGGTGAGCACGACCGTCCGCCCGGCCCGCAGCGCGGCGAGCGCCGCCGCCACCCCGCCGAGCCCGCCGCCCACGACGAGCACGTCCGCCGTGATCTCCTTCACGTGTCTCTCCTCGATCTTGCTGTTTTCAGGGTTTCACCCGCGACGAGCTCGCAGGCCAGCAACGTCTGCCGGCCCTGCGCCCCGTTGACCAGTTCGGTCAGGTGGTCCACGGCCTGCCGGCCCATCTCGCTGCGCGGTGTGCGGAACCTCGTCACGTCCAGCGGCGGGGGAGTGGCGCCGGCCCTGGTCGGCTCGCCGAGCACCACCACCGACACGTCGCCGGGCACGTCCCGCCCGTGGTCGCGGAGGTTGGTGATGAGCTCGGCCGCGTCGGCGGGCTCCTCCAGGAAGATCGCGGTGACGTCGTCCTGGGGCGTCCACCGCAGCTGGTGGGTGGCGTGCACCCCGGCCGCCAGGCATGCGTCGGCGAACCCGCGCAGCCTGTCGAGGTGCGACTCGGCGGGCCCGCCGGTGCCGACGTAGGCGAACCTCCGGTGCCCCAGCGCGACGGCCTGCGCGACCAGCGCGGCGGTCGCGCCCCCGTAGTCGGCCCCCACGTACGGCACGTCCGGCGAGTCCCGCCGCCCGACGCTCACGAACGGGTGGTGCTCGCCGACCAGCCGCGCCAGCTCCTCTTTCCCGATGAACCGCCCGAGCACGATGCACCCGTCGGCGAGCCGCATCCGGTGCGGCCCCGACGTGAACAGCAGCAGGTCACACCCCACCTGCTCGGCCCGCTGCTCGATACCCACCAGGAACGGGTGGTAGAAGTCCGCGGTCGTGCTGGGGAACACCGGCTCGTAGGTGAACACCCCGAGGATCCGGTTGCTGCGGTCCGCCAGCCGGCGGCCGACGACGTCCGCCACGTAGCCGGTGGCGCGGATCGCGTCGAGCACCCGCTGCCGCGTCTCGGGCGCGATCCGGATCTCGCTGTCCGCCCGGTCGTTCAGCACCACCGAGACCGTCGCCTGGCTGACGCCCGTCATCCGCGCGATGTCCCGCTGCGTGACCCGACGCCCCACGACGATCCCCTTCGCTAATGCGTATCAGCACCTTCAGGGCTCGAATCCTGCGCTCGCCCGGGCAGCGCCGTCAAGCGCCGGGGGAGGTTTCGTTACCCGTTCGCGTCAGTGACTAATACGCATTATCAGCGAACTCCCCGCGGTGGCTCGGGCCTGACAGACACGGGGAGCGTGGCCGCGATCTCGAAGACACAGGGCCGTCGGCGAGCCGTCACGCCTGCGTCACACCGGTGGCGAGACGCTCAGCCACCAAGGCCGTGTCTCTTGGATCTCGGGTGGTGAGGTCGCGGAGCCAGATTTTGATGGTGGTGACGTCGATGGTGGCCAGGTACATGAAGGCACGCCTGCCATGACCGCCGGGCAGCCGATGCGGTCGTGGCGTTGCCCGGCGGTGAGGGTCCGGCTGAGGGGTCGGCTGCGGCGGTCGGCGTCCAGGCGCAGCCGTTCGGCGATGCGTTGCCAGGTGCCGTCCAGAGCCCAGCGTCGTTTGCGCTGGTAGATGGTCTTCCAGTTGCCGAACCGGGCGGGTAGGTCCCGCCACGGGACGCCGGTGCGTTCACGGAACAGGATGCCGGAGATCACGGTGCGGTGGTCCCGCACCGGCCTCCCCGCGGCCTGCTCGCCGCCGCCACGCAGCCCGGTCCAGCTGAGCCGTTGGGGGCGGTCCTGACCGCCGGCGACGACTACGCCAGCTCAGCCAAGCCCATCATCGACTGGGATGACAAGCCCGCCCGCGAGGCGTTGATCGATTCCCGCGCCCGAGACGGTCACGCGCTCCTCGCGGCTCTCGACGGGCGTCAAGACCTGCCCGAACCCCTCGCCCAGGCCATGCGGCTCCTCGCTACCGTGCTCGGCCAGGACCTGGAAACCGGCCGTGACGGGGTGCTGCGCATCGCCCGGAAGGTCGCCCCGGACCGGGTCATCTCCACCGTCGATCCCGAAGCCCGGCACGGGCACAAGACCAGCCACCGCGGCTTCGACGGCTACAAAGGCCACATCGCCGTCGACCCAGACAGCGAGCTCATCACGGCCACCGCGGTCACCGCCGGCAACACCGGCGACGCCGAGCCCGCCGCCGGTCTCATCGCCGACCTCACCGAACCAGCCGGCGAACCAACCGGCGACGCCGCGGTCTACGGCGATTCCGCTTACGGCGCCGGCGAGGTCCTCGACCACCTGCACACCCACCGCATCGACGCCAAGACCAAGGTCCAGCCACCCAACGCACCCGCCGGCAAGTTCACCAAAGACCGCTTCACCATCGACCTCGGCACCCAGCAGGTCACCTGCCCCAACGACGTGACCATCCCGATCCGGCCGGTCCGCGGCCACGACCGCCACGCCGGCAAGGCCGACTTCGGCCGCGCCTGCACCACCTGCCCGCTGCGCGCCCAGTGCACCGACTCCAAAACAGGCCGTCAGATCACCATCAGCCACTGGGAACGCCACCTTGCTGCCGCCCGCATCCGCCAGCAAGATCCCGCCTGGCAGTCCGACTATCGCGCCACCCGCCCGAAAGTCGAACGCAAAATCGCCCATCTCATGCGCCGCCGCCACGGCGGCCGCCACGCCCGCATGCGCGGCCGGGCCCGCATCGCCGCCGATTTCAATCTCCTCGCCGCCGCCGTCAACCTCGCCCGGCTCGCCACGCTCGGCCTGGTCCACGCCCCACACCGCGGCTGGGCTCTCACCTGACGACATGAGAACCCAGCATCATCCGTCCCGCCAAACACCCACAGCCCGCCAGAAGCCCCGACAACCCTTACCAGCCAACGGACCCCGCGCACCATGCCGGAACCAGTTCCCGGCCCGGACACACCGTGGGCTGATCGACGTGTCCGATCAGCCCACGTTTAACACCAGTCACCTAGTCGCGTTCGTGGAGGGGGCGGCCGTCCCAGCGCCACTCGGAGCGGGCCGGGTGGTCGGGGAGGGCGCGGCGGCCGGTGGCCCACAGCAGGAGCTCCCACGGGTCCGGGTGGTCGGGCAGGCCCGGGAAGAGGCGGTCGAGGGCCCGGGCGCACAGGTCGGCGGGCGGGGTCCAGGCGACGCCGGTGCCGGCGGCGGCGTCGAAGGTGTGGACGAGGACCTCGACGACGCCCATGGCGGCGAAGCCCGGGGCGTCGCTGACGCCGTACGGGTGGTACGCCCGGCGCGACGGCGGGGCGAGGGTCACGGCGCCGGCGAGCATCGCGGCGCAGGCGGACAGCGTGCGGAGCAGGCCGAGGGTGCCGCCGGAGCGCTCGACGAAGACGGTGCTGACGGGGCCGCCGTCGTACTGGGAGCGGTAGGCGATCGGCAGGTAGGCGGTCACCGGCGGGTCGGGCACACCGATCTGGGCCGCGTAGGCGAACAGGTCGTCGGCGGCGTGCTCGACGACCTCCCAGCAGGTCCAGGTGAGGGTGCCGGCGGGGCGGTCCCAGCCGTCGTCGGGGACGCCGGCGAGGGCCTCCCGGGCCAGCGCCACCGAGACCAGGACGTCGTCGGAAGGGGTGGTCACGACGCGTACAACCTCCGCACCACGGCTTCGATGTCGGGCTCCTCGATGGTCAGGTCGTGCACCTGGGCGCGCGACGCCACGACGGACAGGATAGCGGCGACCGTCGTCTCGCCGGGAGCGAACGACAGCCGCTGGCGCAGGCCGCCGGCCTCGACACCGACCAGGCGGGTGCCGGGGACGCCGACGAGATCGGGGGCGGGCTCAGTGAGGTCGAGCACGACGATGCGTTCGGCGCCGACCTGGCCGGCGAGCTCGGTGAGCGTGCCGTCGAAGGCGAGCCGGCCGTGGTCGACGACGAGGATGCGCTCGGTGAGGCGGCGCACGTCGCCCATGTCGTGGGTGGCCAGCAGCAGGCTGGTGCCGTGCTGGGCGCGCTGCTCGGTGAGGAACACCCGCAGACGCTCCTTGCTGAGCACGTCGAGGCCGATCGTGGGCTCGTCGAGGATGAGCAGCTCCGGGCCGTGCAGCAGCGCCGCGGCGACCTCGCCGCGGATGCGCTGGCCGAGCGACAGCTGACGGACGGGGGTGTCGACGAAGTCGCCGAGGTCCAGGCGGTCGACGAGCTCGCCGGTGCGGGCGCGCACCGCGTCGGGGGCGAGGCGGTGGATCGCGCCGAGGGCCCGGAACGAGTCGCGCAGCGGCAGGTCCCACCACAGCTGGCTGCGCTGCCCGAAGACGACGCCGATGCGGCGGGCCAGCTGCCGGCGCTGCCGCAGCGGCTCCAGGCCGCAGGTCAGTGCCGTGCCGGAGGTGGGTTTGAGGATGCCGGTGAGCATCTTGATGGTGGTCGACTTGCCGGCCCCGTTGGCGCCGATGTAGCCGACGGCGGCGCCGCGCGGGACGTCGAACGAGAGGTCGTCCACGGCCGTCTTCGCGCCGAACGCGCGGCTCAGGTTCGACACGGAGATGATGTTCACGATCCCGCTCCCGTGTAGTGCCGCAGGCCCGCCCGCCAGCCGAGCAGCGCCACGATCCAGACCGCCGCGGCGGCGACGGGCGAGCACCAGCCGAGGGCGCCCCCGCCCGGCAGGTCGAGCAGGGTCAGCACCGGCAGGTAGGCCACGAACGCCGCCGGCACGACGAACGTGAAGAGCACGCGGACGGGCGTGGCGAACACGCTCGCCGGGAACTGCGCGGCGTAGTTGCCGCCGTACACGAACGACGCGGTGAACTCGGTGCCCTCGACGAGCCAGAACTGCACGGCGGCGGCGCCGACGAAGAACGCGGCGAACAGGGCCGCGCCGGAGCAGACGGTCACCGCGAGCAGCGCACCCTTCGCCGGCGTCCAGTCCACATCGGACGAAGCCAGGGCGATGACGGCGATGGCGGTGCCGGCGACGGTACGGCCGAAACGCCGCAACGAGATGTCGGCGGTGATCAGCTGGGCGAGGACCGGCAGCGGCCGCAGCAGGAACGCGTCGAGCGTGCCGGCCCGCAGGTAGGTCGGCAGCGCGTCGAGGTGCCCGACGACCAGGTCGGCGAGGCTGAACGAGACGTGCCCGATCGCGAAGACGAGCACCGCGGCGGCGAAGTCGAGGCCGCCGAGCGCGGGCACGTTGGCGAAGATGACGTACAGCTCGCCGAAGCCGCTGACCGTCGCGCCGAGGCTGGCGAGGATCTCGACCGCGAACGAGCCGCGGTACACCGTCTGCGCCCGCATCCGCAGCCGGACGAGCACCACGTACGGGTTAGCCACCCTGGATCACCAGCTTGCGCGTGCCGAAGCCGAAGACGACCCGGCCGGCGGCGAGCAGCGCGGCGGCCCACGCGGCCTGCACGGCCAGCAGCCGCACCGCGTCCCAGCCGGCGGCGTGGCCCATGAGCACGTCGATCGGGGTCTGCAGCATCGACGGGAACGGGCTGGCGGCGGCGACGGCGGCGAGCCAGCCGGGGAACCAGTGCACCGGCACCGCGAGGCCGCACAGGATGTTGGTGACCAGCAGGTACAGCGTCATCGGGCCGCGCAGGTCCAGCAGCCAGAACGCGGTCAGGTTGACCAGCCAGCGGCACGCGAACGACACCACGACCGCGAGGGCGACGCTCAGCACCCCGAGGGCGTACCCGAGCGGGTCGCCGGGCAGGGCGAGCCCCGTCACCAGCGCGCCGACGGCGAGCGGCGGCAGGCCGCGGGGCAGGAACACGAACGCCGCCCGGCCCAGGTCGGCGGCGAGGTAGGCGAGCATCGGGTCGACGGGGCGGGCCAGGTCGACGGCGACGTCGCCGGAGCGGATGCGCTGCGCCAGCTCGCTCCACGCGAAGAAGTAGACCGGGCCGATGAGGGCCTGCCCGAGCCACACGTAGGTGACGCCCGCCAGCGTGTCGTAGCCGCCGAGGGTGCCGCCGGCCACGGCGACCGTCGCGGTGACGACCCCGGCGCGGATCAGCCCGAAGACGCTGTTGGTGAACGCGCCCGCGAACGCCGCGAGCCGGTAGGTCGACCATCGCCGGAAGCCGATGCCGACGAGCGTCAACCAGAGGCGCACAGCGCGTCACCCTACCTGCCGGCGGCGCTCCTTTCTGTCCGGAACGCCTGCCGGTACGCCGACGGCGAGGTGCGCATGGTCGCGGCGAAGTGGTGCCGGAACGTGACCGGTGTGTCGAACCCGACCGCCGCCGCGATCTGCTCGATCGGCGTGTCCGTCGACTCGAGCAGCGCCAGGCTCGCCTGGACCCGCTGCCGGATCAGCCAGCGGATCGGGCTCGTGCCAGTGGTGCGGGTGAAGTGCCGCAGGTAGGTGCGCGGCGACATGTGCGCCTGCCGGGCCAGCACGTCGACGCTGAGCGGCTCCGCGAGGTGCGCGAGGGCCCAGTCGACGCTGCGGGCGATCCGGTCGTCGCCGACGTCGGCGGGCATCGGCGCCTCGATGTACTGCGCCTGGCCGCCGTCGCGGTGCGGCTGCACGACGAGCCGGCGGGCGACGGCGTTGGCGATCGCGGCGCCGTGGTCGGCGCGCACGACGTGCAGGCACAGGTCGAGGCCGGCGGCGCTGCCGGCGCTCGTCCACACGTCGCCGTCGGCGAGGTAGAGGACGCCGGGGTCCACGTGGACGGCGGGGAACCGGCGCCGCAGCAGGTCCGCGTAGCGCCAGTGGGTGGTGGCGCGCCGGCCGTCGAGCAGCCCGGCGGCGGCGAGCGCGAACGCGCCGGAGCAGATCGACAGGATGCGGGCGCCGCGGTCGTGCGCGGCGCGCAGCGCGTCGAGGACCGCGGCCGGCGGGTCCCGGTGCACGTCGGCGACGCCGGGCACGATGACGGTGTCGGCGGCGGCGAAGTCCGCCAGGCCGAACGGGGTGGTGAGCGTCGCCCCGCCGATCATCGGCACCGGCGCGGCGCTCGGCGCGCACACGACCAGGCGATACCAGGGCCGGTCGAACTCCGGGCGGGGCAGCCCGAACACCTCCGTGACGATCCCGGTCTCGAAGGCCGACATGCCCGGATACACCAGAACGGAGACGTCGAGCATGGCGGTATCTTAGCGGAGGGTGGCATTCACGCCACTGTTCCGCCGCCCGGTGGCGGCGACACCATGAACGCATGACCAACACCGCCGCCATCGAGCACTTCGCCGGACGCCTGCGCTTCGAGACCGACGTCAGCGACGTCCACGCCGCGCTGGAGGCCCGCACCACGGACTACGTCGTCGTCGACTCGCGCGGCGCGCAGGCCTGGGCGCAGGGGCACCTGCCGGGCGCCGTGCACCTCCCGACGGCGCAGATCGCCGGCCGCGCCGCCGAGCTGGTCCCGCCCGGCACCCAGGTCGTCACGTACTGCTGGGGCCCGGGCTGCAACGGCGCCACCCGGGCGGCCCTGGAGTTCGCGAAGCTCGGCTACGACGTCAAGGAGATGCTCGGCGGCTACGAGTACTGGGTGCGGGAAGGCTTCACGTTCGTGTCGCCGGCCGGGCCCGACCGGCGCCCCGCCGACGAGCTGACCGCCCCGCGCTGGGCCGTCTCATGTGACTGTTAGGACCGTCTTGCCGACGGCCGTCCTCGACTCGATCGCGGCGTGCGCGTCGGCGGCGCGGGCCAGCGGGAACGCCTGGCCGATGAGGGGCGCGAGCCGCCCGGCGGCGACGTCGTCCAGGGCGCGGGCCAGGTAGGCGCGGAAGCGCTCCGGGGGGAGCTGGACCTCGTCGATCCCCGTCGCGGTGACGCCGCGGGACCGCGCGACCGAGGGGTCGGCGGTGGCGAACGCGCCGGCGGGGGTGCCGTGCGCGGAGAACCGGCCGCCCTCCACGACGAGGTCGAACGCGGCGCGGCCGTAGTCGCCGCCGGCGCCGTCGAGGACCACGTCGAGCCCGCCGGTCGCCTCCCACACCGCGTCCGTCCAGTCGGCGACGCTGTAGTCGACGACGACGTCGGCGCCGAGCGTCCGCAGCGCACCGAGCTTGGCGGCACCGCGGGCCGCCGCCACCACCGTCGCGCCGGCGGCCTTCGCGGCCTGGACGAGCAGCGCGCCCATCCCGCCCGCGGCGGCGGTGACGAGCACCCGGTCGCCGGCGACGATCTTCACGACGTCCAGCAACGCCAGGGTGGTGACGCCGTCGTGCAGGATCGCGGCGGCCTCCCGCGGGCCAACCCCGCCGGGCACGTCGACGAGATCGGCGGCGACGACGGCGACCCGGGTCGCGTAGCCGCCGCCGGCGTGCCCGAGCCGGGCGAGGACCCGCCGGCCGCCGACGGTGCCGGCGACGCCGACGCCCGGCCGGTACGGCGGCGTCACCGGGAAGTAGGCGCTGCGGCCGGCCCGGACCTGGGTCTCCAGCCACAGGGTGTCGGCGGCCTCGACCTCGACGACCACCTCGCCGTCGCCCGGGACCGGGTCGGGCACCTCACGCAGTTGCAGGACTTCCGGCCCGCCGAAGCGGGCGACCTCGATCGCCTTCATGCGCACCAGCGTCGAACATGAAGTGACGTTGAGGTCAAGGGCGTCACAGCACCGCGGTGAACCAGCGCCGTCCGGGGTCGAGGTGGCGCTCGAAGCGCAGGCCCGCGCCGGTCAGGGCGGCGTGCAGCTCGGCGCGGCTCAGCCGGCGGGTGGCGAAGCGGTGTGTCCACACGGCGGCGTCCGGCGACCCGGTGTCGCGGTACGTGCACATCGCCTGCAGGACCGTGCCGTCGTGGGAGAGCGGGCTGTCGGTCACCTCGATGTCGCCGATGCGGCCGCTGACGGGGCGCATGTCGGCGAACACGCGGTCGAACCACGCCGGCGGCAGCCACTGGACCACGACCCGGCCGGCCGCGTCGAGGTGCCGGCGGCAGGCGGCGAGGAGCCGGCCGCGCAGCCGGTCGTCGGGGGTGTTGCAGAGGTGGCTCGCCAGCAGGACCACCGGGAACCGCCGGTCGAGGTCGAGCGTCTCGATGTCGGCGAGGACGGTGGTGGCGCCGCGCACGTGGGCGAGCATCTCGGCGGAGTTGTCGACGGCCGTCACCGGATGGCCGAGGCCGGTCAGCGGGTGGGTGAGCCGGCCGGCGCCGCACCCCAGCTCGAGGATCTCCGCGCCGGGCGGGACCGCCGCATGGACGAGCGCGGGCTCGCCGGTCGCCGGGAGCAGGCGATACAGGTCGACGGGACAGCCGTCCCGGGTGACTGCGCCGTTCACACCACTCACGGTCCCACAGTTCGGGTGACTTCGCGGACCCCGAAGGGTGGGGCGTGCATGGGTGGGGCCCGGCTGGGCAGGAGGTCGTCCGTGGAGAGCCAGTTCACCAGCGACGTCATGCTCAGCGTCAACGGTCACCCGCAGCAGCTGCGGACCGACAACCGGGCGACCCTGCTCGACGTGCTCCGCGAGCAGCTGCAGCTGCCGGGCACGAAGAAGGGCTGCGACCACGGCCAGTGCGGCGCGTGCACGGTCCTGCTCGACGGCCGGCGGGTGAACAGCTGCCTGATCCTCGCCGTCACCTGCCAGGACGCCGAGGTGACGACGGTCGAGGGGCTCAGCAGCCGCACCGCGACCCACACGGCGGCGCCGCCGGACGAGCGCCCGGCGCTGCACCCGATGCAGGAGGCGTTCGTGGCGCACGACGCGATGCAGTGCGGCTTCTGTACGCCCGGCCAGATCTGCTCCGCCGTCGGCATGCTCGAGGAGGCCCTTGGGGAGGGGTCGGCACAGGAGGGCGTGACGCTGGACGAGCACGAGATCCGGGAACGGATGTCGGGCAACCTCTGCCGCTGCGGCGCGTACACCAACATCGTCGCCGCGATCCAGTCGTCGATCGGGGTGGCCGCGCGATGAGACCGTTCGCCTACCAGCGGGCCGGCGAGGCCGGGTCCGCCGTCGCGGAGATGGCGCACCCCGGTGCCGCGTTCCTCGCCGGCGGCACCAACATCGTCGACCTGATGAAGCTCGGCGTCACCACGCCCGACCTGCTCGTCGACGTGACCGGCCTGCCGCTGCGGGACATCGAGGAGCTGCCCGACGGCGGGATCCGCGTCGGCGCGCTCACCGCCAACAGCGACCTCGCCGCCGACCCGATGGTGCGGACCAGGTTCCCGGCGGTCGCCCTGGCGCTGCTGTCCGGCGCGTCGGCGCAGCTGCGCAACCGGGCCACCCTCGGCGGGAACCTGTTGCAGCGCACCCGCTGCCGGTACTTCACCGACGTCACCAAGGCGTGCAACAAGCGGCAGCCGGGGTCCGGCTGCGACGCCCGCGACGGCGAGCACCGCGACCTCGCGATCCTCGGCGCCTCCCCGCAGTGCGTCGCGACGAACCCGTCGGACCTCGCGGTCGCCCTGGTCCTCGTCGACGCCCGGGTCGAGCTGCTGACGCCGGACGGGCCCGCGCAGATGAGCGTGCACGAGTTCTTCCGGCTGCCCGGCGAACGGCCGGAACGCGACACGAACCTCCCGCCGGGTGCGCTGATCACCGCCGTGGTGCTGCCGGCCAGCCCGATCGCGCGGCTGTCGACGTACCGGAAGGTCCGCGACCGCTCGTCGTTCGCGTTCGCCGCCGGGTCGGTCGCCGCCGCCCTGGACGTCCGCGACGGGATCGTGCGGGACGTCCGGCTGGCGTACGGGGCGGTCGCGCACCGGCCGTGGCGGGCGTACGCGGCGGAGCGGATGCTGCGCGGCGCGACCGCGACCGTCGACAGCTTCGAACGGGCCGCGGACGAGGAGCTCGCCGCGGCGAGACCGCTGCGGGACAACGCGTACAAGGTGCCCCTGATCCGCAACCTGACGGTCGGGGTCCTGCGGGGGATGACGGAGGCCAGCTGGTGACCACCGCGGTGAGAAGGACGGCGCCACCCGCGATCGGGGTGGCGAGCCCGCGCGTCGAGGCGTGGGACAAGGTCACCGGCCGCGCGCCGTACGCCATCGACCATCCGGTGCCCGGCGCCGCCTACGCGTGGGTGGTGCAGTCGACGGTCGCCCGCGGGGTCGTCACCGGCGTCGACACGTCGCGGGCGCTCGCGGAGGACGGCGTCCTGGCGGTCCTGTGGCACGGCAACGCGCCCCGCCTGGAGCCCATCGGCGATCCGGAGCTGCTGCTCCTGCAGTCGCCGCGCATCTCGTTCCGGGGGCAGGTCGTCGCCGTCGTCGTCGCGACGTCGCCGGAGGCCGCCCGGGCCGGCGCCGATCTCGTGCGGGTCAGCGAGGGCGGGACCATCGCCGACACGGTGCTGCGGATCGACCATCCCGCGCTGTACCAGCCGGTGCAGGTCAACGCCGGCTACCCGGCCCGGTCCGCGATCGGCGACGTCGACGCCGGGCTCGCCGCCTCGGCGGTGCGGGTCGACGCGACCTACCGCACGCCGGCGGAGCACCACTGCGCGATGGAGCCGCACGCGACGACCGCGTTCTGGGAGCGCGGCTGCCTCGTCGTGTTCGACGCGACCCAGGCCTCCACGTCGGTCCACGACGTGCTCGCCGGCCTGTTCGAGCTGCCGCCGTCCGCGGTGCGCGTCGTCAACGAGCACGTCGGCGGCGGCTTCGGCGGCAAGGCGGCGACCGCGGCCAACACGATCCTCGCGGCGATGGCGGCGCGGTTCGTGGGCCGGCCGGTGAAGCTGTCGCTGACCCGGCAGCAGGTCTTCGCGCTCGGCGGCTACCGCACGCCGACGATCCAGCGGATCCGCCTCGGCGCGTCGGCGCAGGGCGAGCTGCTCGCCATCGGACACGACGCGGTCAGCCAGACGTCGCAGCTGGCCGAGTTCGTCGAGCAGAGCGCGGTGCTGTCGCGGCACATGTACGCCGCGCCGAACCGGCTCACGACGCACCGGGTGGTGGCCCTCGACGTGCCGACCCCGGGATGGATGCGGGCACCCGGCGAGTGCCCGGGGTCGTTCGCCCTGGAGTCCGCGATCGACGAGCTGGCGTTCGCCGGGAACTGGGACCCGGTGCGGTTCCGGATCGACAACGAGCCGCCGGAGCACCCCGAGGAGCGGATCCCGTTCTCCAGCCGGCATCTCGTCGAGTGCCTGGAGGCGGGGGCGGAGCGCTTCGGCTGGGCCGCCCGCGACCCGCGCCCCGCCGTCCGCCGCGACGGCGAGTGGCTGATCGGCACCGGCGTCGCCGCCTCCACCTTCCCGGCGATCACGTGGCCCTCGACGGCCCTCGCCCGGGCGACCGCCGACCACCGCTTCGACGTGGAGGTCAACGCCGCCGACATCGGCACCGGCGCCCGCACCGTCCTGCGCCAGATCGCCGCCGACGCCCTCGCCGTGCCCCTCGAACACGTCGCGATCACCGTCGGCGACTCGGCGATCGGCCCCGCCACCGTCGCGGGCGGCTCGATGGGCACCGCCTCCTGGGGCTGGGCCGTCACCAAGGCGTGCGGCCTGCTGCGCGAGCGCATCGACCGCGACCACGGCGGCACGGTCCCCGACGGCGGCGTCGCCGTCCGCGCCGACACCACCCCCGACGTCCGCGACCGGCCGGACTTCGCCCGCGACGCGTACGGCGCCCAGTTCTGCCAGGTCCGCGTCTCCACCGTCACCGGCGAGGTCCGCGTCGACCGCCTGCTGGGCGTCTTCGCCGCCGGCCGCATCGTCAACCCCACCACCGCCCGCTCCCAGCTCATCGGCGGCATGACCATGGGCCTGTCCGGCGCCCTGCTGGAGCGCTCCGTCGTGGACCCCCGCACCGGCGACTTCGTCACCGGCGACCTGGCCGCCTACCACGTGGCCGTCAACGCCGACGTCCCGCGGATCGAGGTCGTCTTCCTCGACGAGGAGGACCCCCACCTCAACCCCATGGGCGTGAAGGGCATCGGTGAGCTGGGCATCGTCGGCACCGCCGCCGCCGTGGCCAACGCCGTCCACCACGCCACCGGCATCCGGGTCCGCGACCTTCCCATCGGCCTGGAGCACCTCGTCCCCAGAGCCCACTGACGTGGCCCGGGCAGACCAGCGAGCCGGTGCGCCCGGACCGTGCTCAGAGGAGGCTGTGCACCAGGAGCGGCGCCAGCAGCTGGCCCGTGATGTTGAAGACGGTCCATGGGACGAGCGTCCGTAGCACCCTGAAGTTCGCCTCGCGCCGGTCGGCGTCGGAGCTGAAGCCCGCGCTCGCTCCGCTCAGCAGGACAAGCCCCAGGTAGGTCAGGACTGCGAGGGGCAGGACCCAGGTGGGCGCAGCGGTGTTGGCCTTGCCGGACAGAGCGACCTGCGCGAGCGAGTCGAGCAGGCCGGCTGGGAGCAGCACTCGCAGCACCCTCAGCGTCGCCCCACACTGACCGGGGCTGGCACTGAACCCCGCGGCCAGACTGGTGACCGACACGAGCGCGAGGTAAGAAGCGACGACAAGAGGCACGATCCAGGAAGGCATGGCGGTTCCGCATCTGTAAGGCGTGACGCCTGTTCGATCCGAGAAGGCGGCGTCGTACGGCAGGACGTGCGAATCATTGCCGTTCCCAGACGCCTTTCCAGCTGCCGGAACGAGTCCCCCCGATGGGTGCCCGCCGTCCGGGGCGGTCGCCCAGGGGACCCTTTTCGGGGCCCCCGGCGCCTCCCTGCGCCGCCCACCATGCAGGAGGAAGTCCCAGTCGTCCTGCAAGGGGGCCCAGATGAGCCTGATCCGACCCGCCATGTCGCGCGTGCCCGCACTAGCTGGAGCATCCGCGGCATTCTTCGCCGGATTGATGCGCCTGTGGCGCCGTCAGGCCAGCGTCATGATGCAGCGGCCGACCAGCGAGTGGACGTTTACCCACATGAATCGGTTGTTCCCGTCGACGACCGTGGGGCGGGGGGTTTCCTACACCCGGTCCGGGCGACTCACGATGCCGCTCGAGGTGGAGTACCAGCTCGACGGCCGCACGTATGACCTGGGTCATCTGCACCGCCGGACCTACTCCACCGGATTCGTCGTGCTCCACAAGGGGAACCTGGTGCACGAGTCGTATCCAGGACTGTTCGCCGGACCCGGCGTGCGCTTCCAGCTGTTCTCTCTCACCAAGTCGATCACATCCATCCTGGTCGGGATCGCTCTCGACAACCGCATGATCATCGACGTCTCCGACATGGTCACCCAATACCTTCCGAATCTCGCCGGGACCGCCTACGACGGTGTGTCGGTCGAGCACCTGCTCGACATGACGAGCGGGGCGGGGACGGTGGAGTCGTGGACCGATCCCGAGAGCGACATCGCCCGGTTCACCGACGCGATCTTCACGGGCGGTTCCCTGGAGGCGGTGGTCCGGTCGGTCGCCAGGTTCGCCCGGCCCGGTGCGGCGTTCAACTACTCGACGATAGACACCCAGGTGCTGGGATGGGTCCTGGAGGCCGCCAGCGGCACCAGCCTGGCAGAGTTCGCATCCCGGTGGCTGTGGAGCAGGATAGGTGCTGACCACGATGCCTACTACTGGCTCAGCAGGGAGAGCGGCCGAAGCGCGATCGGCGGCGGATCCTTCAACGCCACTGTCCGGGACCTCGCGCGCATCGGCCAGCTGATGTCTCATGGAGGTGCGATCGGAGGGCAGCGGATCGTGTCGCGGGCTTGGGTCGAGCGCAGCTGGCGAGATGTCAAACCACACCTCATGGCGGGCGCGCTGGGCCGGCAGCAGCCGGACCACTACGGCTACGCGAATCACTGGTGGACGGTCACAGGCGGCGGTCGCCACACGTTCGCCGCCCTCGGCATCTATGGGCAGTACCTGTACGTCGACCCGGATGCGGACATCGTCATTGCCAAGTGCAGCGCCTGGCCGGTGGAGGAAGACCCCCACCTCGACCGGGAAACGGTCGTCGCCCTGAACGCCGTAGTCCGTCACCTCGAAGGCATGGACGCCTTCGCGGCGGCACGTTCAACCGAGTTCGATCGCCCCGGCGATGCATCGCCCTGATCCCACTCCCGAGGAGAGACGGCATCATGCACGACAGGCACGACAGCGGCCGGGCAGAAGGACTCTCGCCCGAACCGATGGACATCAGCCCGTTCGTGACCGAACAAACACGGCGCGCGATTGGCAAGCGGCTGGCCAATCCGAAGGTCAAGGAGTTGCTCGACGCCGGACTCGACCTGCTGCTCGGCGGCGTCGAGTCCAACATGGAGGCACCGTTCAGATTCCCTTCGGCTGATGCTGTGTGTACCGAAGCGGCAAGGCGCCCGGCCTTCAACCCCGCACCGGTGCCCGCACCTGCCGACGAGGCGGATCGGCTGTTCGGGCGCATCTCGCCGGCCGACTCGCCGCAGCGGCGATCGGCCGTGAACGCGTTCAGGAAGACGTGGCCGCAACTTGAGCAGTACCGTGCTGACCTGGCCATGTACGCACTGACGATGCCGACCTGGTTCGCGGGCGACGAGGTCGCGAAGCACGCGCTGGAACAGATGACCGCCGACACGGATGCAATCGACGCGGTGCTGGAGCGGATCGCGTGCGAAGACCTCAAGCTCTTCGAGGACGCACTGTTTCGCGTGCAGCTGGTCATGCAGGCGATGGCCCCCAGCGAAACGGTGATCCGGGAGGCCCTCGACCGCATGTACGCGAACATCGACCGCACGTGGATCCTGGTCTACCAGGGCATCCTCGATCACTACAAGGCCGAGCTCCGGCCGGACGTCACCGTCGAGGACATGACCTACATGCTGACGGCCGCCGCGGAGGGCACGGGCCTCCGGCTGCTGGTCCAGCCCGGCAACAAGGCCATCGCGGACGCAGTGCGCCGTCGTTCGATTCTCGGAAAGACGGCTCTGTGCGTGTTCGCGGCTAGCATCGGCGGCCGGGGGGACACCAGAACTCTGGGGAAGTTCTTCCGGGACAGGCTGACCGGTGACGAAGGATGACGCCACCTTCCATGATCGGCCCCGGGACGGTCAGCCGAGCGCCTCGACCGGGGGGATGACGTAGTACGCGCCGGTCAGCGGGGTCGTGTAGCGGGTGAGGGCGTCGCGGACGCCGTCGTCGGTGCCGGCCATGCGGCGCAGCATCTCGGCGAGCGGGTGCTGGGTGGCGCAGAAGCCGACGAACATCGTGCCGTGCTCGCTGACGGTGCCCCAGGCGGTGTTGCGGCGGTAGATCTTCAGCTCCTCGCCGTCCGCCGAGGTGATCACGGTGCGCGAGACGTGGGAGGTCGGGGGCTGGCGGTCCTCGTCGAGCTCGACGCTGTCGGGCTTGGTGCGGCCGATGACGAGCTCCTGATCGGCGACGGGCAGCGCGTCGAACGCCGCGGTGTCGTGGTGCCACTGCTGGACCAGGGCGACGGCGCACCCGTCGGCGGTGGCCACGGATGGGGCGAGGCTGCGCGGCGGGTTCTCGGTGCCGTCGATGAAGCCGGTGAGGTCGCGGTCGTGGTGGTAAACCCACCCGGCGACGTCCGAGGCGCGGTCGGCGACGGGGGCGAGCACGGCCAGGGCGGCCCGCGTGTAGTCGAACAGGGCGGTGCGGTCGGCGCCCGCCAGCCACAGCCACGCGTCGTGCTGCGTCGCCGGCATCGTGAAGCCGTCCGGACCGGCCACCGGCGCGTCGAAGTCCCTGGCGTCGGGCGCGGCGCCCCACAGGCTGGGGCGGATGCCGATGACGACGTTGACGGCGCCGGTCGCGGGCATCGGCTCGCCGACCGCGGTCAGCGCCGCCAGCAGCGCCCGCGGGTCGGTGCCGGGGCGCAGGTCGAACTCCAGGTATGCGTGCTCGGCCATGGCGGCGGCGAAGATGCCGGGCTGCGGGGTCGGGGGCATGGCACCGATCGTACCGGCGCAAGATCCACACCAGTACTTTTGTCACCGCCGATCGGGTACCGCCGTCTCTGCCGCCCGGAACGGGCCGGTCATAGCGTCATGGCATGAGCACAGTCGAGCTGGATCGGGTGTCGTACGCGTACCGCGGCGGCGGCCTCGCGGTGCGGGACGTGTCGCTGCGGATCGAGGCCGGTGAGGTCGTCGCGATGCTGGGGCCCAACGGCGCCGGCAAGTCCACGACGCTGCTCCTGCTGCTCGGCATGCTGCCGCCGCGGACCGGCACCGCCAAGCTGTTCGGCGGGCCGGTCGCCCGCGCGGTCGCCGACGGCAGGGTCGGGGCGATGCCGCAGGCCGGCGGCGTCCCGCCCCGGTCGAGCGTGCGGGACCTCCTGGAGTTCCTGCACGCGGTGTACCCGCGGCCGATGCCCGTCGCCGAGGCGATCGCCCTCGCCGACCTGGACGGGCTCGCCGGGCGGACCGTGGAGCGGCTCTCCGGCGGTCAGCAGCAGCGGCTGCGCTTCGCGATGGCGGTCATCGGCCGGCCGGACCTGCTGATCCTCGACGAGCCGACGGCGGCGCTCGACGTGCAGTCGCGGCGCGCGTTCTGGGCCGCGATCCGCGGCTACGCCGCCCAGGGCCGCACCGTCCTGTTCTCCACGCACTACCTGGAGGAGGCCGACGACAACGCCGACCGGATCGTGGTGCTGGACCGTGGCCGCGTGATCGCCGACGGCACCGCCACGAGCGTGAAGCGGATGGTCACGGTCCGCACCGTCAGCGTGGCCGACCAGGAGAGCGGGCACGACGGCGGGTTCGAGCGGCTGCCGGGCGTCGTCGCCGTCGCTCGGCGGGACGGGCGGGTCGTGCTCACCACGACCGACTCCGACGCGACCGTCCTCGCCCTCGCCGCCGCGGGCCTGCTGCGGGACCTCGAGGTCGTCGGCGCCGGCCTGGAGGACGCGTTCCTGACCCTCACCGGCAATCTCAGCGGAGTGTGATCGCGATGTTCGCCTATGTACGACTGGAGCTGCGGCGGCTCGGCAGGATGCCGGGACTGCTGATCTTCGCGGTGCTGATGCCCCTGCTGAGCTATCTGCTGTTCACCAACCTGCACGGGCTGACCGGGCAGGACAAGGACGTCGCCGCGACCTACACGATGGTGAGCATGGCCGGCTACGGGGCGATCGGCGCCCTGCTCAACTACGCCTCGGGCGTCGTGGTCGACCGGTCGATCGGCTGGATGCGGCAGCTGCGGCTCACGCCGCTGTCGCCGGTGCGCGTCGTCGTCGGCAAGGGACTCACGGCGATGGCGACGGCGATCGTCCCGGTCGTCGCGCTGTGCGCCGCCGCCGTGGCCGTCAACGGCGTCCGGCTCGATGTGGGCCAGTGGCTGGCGATCGTGCCGCTGCTGTGGTTCGGGTCGCTGCCGTTCGCCCTGCTGGGGCTCGGTATGGGGTATCTCGCGACGGCGCAGACCGTGCAGCCGCTGAACCTGCTGGTGTACCTGGGGATGTCGATCGTCGGCGGGCTGTGGCTGCCGCTGGACGCGATGCCGGGCTGGGTGGCGGCGGTCGGGCGGTGGCTGCCGACCCACGCGTATGCCGACATGTCCTGGCAGGTCGCCTTCGGCGGCGCGCCGACCGGCGCCGACGTGCTGACCCTGGCCGCGTGGCTGGTCGCGTTCACGGCCCTGGCTGTCGCCGGCTTCCGCCGTTCGGTCCGCAGCACCGCGGGCCTGTAGGCCCAGCCTGATGGCCTGGAGGCTAGGGTGGAGCGCATGCCCAGGAAGCGGTGGAGGCCGTCGGTCGGCGGCCTGCTCTGGGTCGGCGTGTGGACGTTTCCGCTGCTGGGCCCGATCGACACGATTACCTCGCAGCACGGTGGCGTGGTCGCCGGGGTCGGCCTGGCGCTGTTCACGGCCCTGTACGTCACCGTCACCACGTTGGGCTTCGACCACCGCGACGACCTGCGCCGGGTGGCCGACATCGGGTTCGGGACCGTCGCGGCGCTCGGCGTGGCGCTGGCCGCCGCGTATGGCGAGCGGTGGCTGATCGTGCTGCTGTTCGTGTCGGCGTGCGGCATGGCGGTGTATGGCGGCCGCCCCCGGATGACGGTCGGGCTGGCCGTGATGCTGGCCGCGGTGGCGGTCGAGGCGGTCCTGGGCTGGCTGCAGCACGCGGAGACCGCGGCGCTGCTCAGCGTCATCGTCGGCACCGTCCTCGCGTCGGGGCTGGTGGGCGCGGTCCGCCAGATGGGCCGGCTGATCCGCGAGCTGCAAGGGGCCCAGGAGGCGCTGACGGTCGCCGCGGTCGCGGAGGAGCGGCTGCGGTTCTCCCGCGACCTGCACGACCTGCTCGGCCACACGCTGTCGGTGATCGTCGTCAAGGCCGAGGTGGTGCGGCGTATCGCCGAGCGGGACCCGGCCGCGGCGGCGGCGCAGGCCGCGGACATCGAGGACATCGGCCGTCGCGCGCTCGTCGAGATCCGGGAGGCGGTCACCGGGTATCGGGAGAGCGGCCTGACCGCCGAGCTGACCCGCGCGAAGGGGGTGCTGTCCAGCGCCGGGATCGCCGCGACGGTGCAGCGGACGGCGGACCCGCTGCCGGACGACGCCGACCGGCTCCTCGCGTGGGCGCTGCGGGAGGCGACGACGAACGTGGTCCGGCACAGCGGCGCGCAGCGCTGCGACATCGAGATCTCCACCGTGGACGGTACGGCGGCGCTGCGGGTCGCGGACGACGGCGGGGCGGCCACCGCGGTGGCGCCAGGGGCAGCGGCATCGGGGAACGGGCTGCGGGGGCTCACCGAGCGGCTCGCCGCGGCCGGCGGCACCCTGGAGGCGGGGACCCGGGACGGTGGCGGGTTCACGCTCGTTGCGAGACTGCCGCTGTGATCAGGGTGCTGCTCGCCGAGGACCAGGGCATGATGCGGGGCGCGCTGGCGCTGCTGCTGGACCTGGAGCCCGACATCGAAGTGGTGGCGCAGGTCGCGACCGGCGACGAGATCGTCCCGGTCGCGGAGCGGGTCCGGCCCGACGTGGCGCTGCTGGACATCGAGATGCCCGGCGGCGACGGGATCACCGCGGCCGCGCGGCTGCGCGACCGGGTGCCGGGGTGCCGGGTGCTGATCCTGACGACGTTCGGGCGGCCCGGGTATCTGCGCAGGGCGATGGAGGCCGGCGCGAGCGGCTTCCTGGTGAAGGACGGTCCGGTCGAGGAGCTCGCCGCCGCCGTCCGGCGGGTCCACGCGGGCGGCAGGGTCGTGGACCCGGCGCTCGCCGCGGCGGCCCTGGCGGCCGGGCCCGACCCGCTCACCGACCGGGAGCGCGACGTGCTGCGCGAGTCCGCGGGCGGCGCGACGGTCGCCGACATCGCCGGGCGGCTGCGCCTGTCGGAGAGCACGGTCCGCAACTACCTGTCGGCGGCGATCACGAAGACCGGCACCCGCAACCGCATCGAGGCCGTCGGCGTCGCCCAGTCCAACGGCTGGCTGTGACGCCGCTTCCGGCGTGCGGCGTCGCTCGGCGCTTTGGCGTGCGGCGCCGCGTGGCGTTGCTTTGGTGGCGTGGGCGGCGTGTGGCGTCGCTGCGTGGAACGGGCGGCGTGCGGCGTCGCTGCGTGGAACGGGCGGCGTGCGGCGTCGCGCGGGTCGGTCGGCAGTGGGTGTCTGACGGCGCACGGCCGGGCGGATCGCGTCCGGCGGCGTGAAGGGCGACGGCGCGGGCTTGGAAGCGGTCCGGCGGGTCATGCGGTCAGGCGGGTGACGGTGGCGCCGGGGGACTGGTGGCGCTGCCAGTGGCGGAGCATCGGGGCGGGGTCCCAGCCGAGCTCGCGGGAGCGGTAGACGGCGTCCGTGCAGTGCGCCGTCCAGCTCGCCGGGGCGGTGTCGGCCGAGCGCAGCAGCTCGTCGCGGAGGTCCTGCAGGACGCGGATCGAGTGCTCGAACGCGGGCACCTCCCGCTCGCGGTCGTCCAGCCCGGCCATCCAGTCGACGTCGCGGCCGTCGCAGACGGTGCACGCGCACCCGAAGAGGCCGGGGTCGGGATGGCGGCGGTGCGCCCTCGCGATGGCGTTGATGCGGCGGTACGACAGCGCCGGGGCGAACACCGCGGACGGTGCCGGCGGCCGGAAGCCACGCGCCACCGGACCGGACTGGGGCGCGGGCCGGGGCGTCAGGTGACGCAGGCCCGCCACGGTGCCGACCGCGGCGGCCGCGGCGCCGTGGCACAGCGCGCCGAGCGCAGAGACATCGCAGCGCAGCAGCAGCGTCGGCACCCCGCAGCCGAGGACCGCGAGGAGCCCTTCCACCACGCCGGGCAGGGCGAAGGGGTCGCGGCTCGCCTCCAGCACCAGCGCGACGGGGCCGCCCGCGGCGCGGATGTGACCGGTCAGGACGGTGCGGTGCAGGCGGTCCTGGAGCCAGATCGGGTGCAGCGGCAGGACGGCGATCGTGTCGGGCAGGACCGCGGCGCGGTGCAGGATGCCGGCGAGGCCCGGCTCGTCGCCGCTGTCGACGTACCCGGAGTCGGTGAGCACGGGCACGCCCAGCTCCCGCTGGCGGCGCAGCCAGCGCGGGTTGAACGGCGCGCTCGCCGGCAGCCGGGCCGGTCCGGCGTAGCGGGCCGCGTCGAGCAGCAGCGGCGCCTCGAAGTGGCGTTGGCGCAGCAGGTACGCGGCGGTGGCGAGCAGGCCCGCCTCGTCCCGCTGAAACGGTGAGATGACGAGACCCGCGCCGGGGCGCTCGGCGATCGGCGCGCAGCGCAGCGCCTGGTTGGCCGAGCAGTGCACCAGCAGCGTGCCTTCGGTGATCATGGCATTCGTCAGTCCCGTCACTCTTGGTCCATCGAGCGTAACCAATCGTGCGGTATTCACGAACATTCATGTTCGAACTGGTGTTCTATCTGAACTCTCAGTTGCAGGTGTACGTGAAGGTCGCCGTGTCGGAGGCGGTGCTGGGCGCGATCACCTGCAGCGTGGTGGTGGAGGTGCCGGCCGCCCGCCGGACCTCCGCCTCCCAGCTGTCGGTGAAGGTCTTCGACCGCAGCGTGGCGCCGTGCTCGTTGCCGCCGTCGACGGTGTACCGCAGCCGGACGTCGGGGCTGGAGACCGTGATCGTGACGGTGACCTTGACCCTGACGTACTTCGTCGAGCGGGGGCAGGGGCCGGTGACGTTCGCCGGCTCGAGGCTGATCCGCGCCGCGGTGACGTGCGGCTTGGCCGGCGACGTCTTGGGCGTGGCGCTCTGCTCCGCGGCCGGCGGGCTCGTGGCCCCGGCCGGTGCCGTCGAGGCGGCGACCGCCACCACGGGCTCGGCCGCCGCCGACCTGGGGCGCGGCCGGTTCGGCTCGGAGGACGAGCCGAGCAGGGCGAACGCGGCCAGGCCGGCGACGAGGACGAGGATCGCCGCGCCGCCGGCGATGAGCAGCAGCGTCAGCCGGGAGCCCGGGCCGGCCGGCTCCTCGTCCCGCTCCGGGGTCAGCCACGCGGGACGGTCGGGCTCCTCCGCTTCGATCACGGGCAACAGTGCACCACGGCGTGTCAACGCCGCGCCGGCCGGTGTCGCGGCCCCATTCCCGCCGGTGCGTCGGCGCAGCTCCGCCCCGGTGTCGCAGCACCGTGCCGGTGTTTCAGCGCCGCGCCCGTGGTCCAAGCGCGGCGCCGGCGCCGCGTCGTTGGTTCAAGCGCGGCGCCGCCGTCGCGCCGGTGGTTCAGGCGTGGTGGCGCGTCGCGCCGGTGGTTCAGTACAGCGCCGCGTCGCGCCGGTGGTTCAAGTGCGGTGCCGCGTCGCGCCGGTGGTTCAGTGCAGCGCCGGGTAGCCGCCCACCACGCTGCCCTGCGCCTCGGCGCGGACGGCGGCGGCCGCGGCGGTGACCGAGCCGGCGGTCGCGACCCGGTCGACGACCGCGGCGACGACCTTCGGCGTGGCGAACGACGTGCCGCTCCACGCCGCCCAGCCGCTGCTGAACAGGTCATGGTTGATGTACGTGCTGACGACGTCGGCGCCGGGTGCGGCGACGCTCACCCACGGGCCGGTGTTGCTCCACTCGCAGATCGCGGTGCCGTCGTGCGCGGCGACGGCGAGCAGCCGGTCCGCCCACGCCTCGCCGCTCGCGGTGAACGCGGCCGGCCAGAACGGCCGGTCGGCGACGCCGTTGTTGCCGGCGGCCGCGACCACGACCCGGTCGCCGCCGGCGAGGAACGTCCGCAGGGCCGCGGACAGCGCCGCGGGCGGCAGGTCGCCGATCGAGTAGCCGCCGAGGGACAGGTTGAGCACGTCGGTGTCGGTGAGGGCGGTGATCGCGGCGGCGAGGTCGGCCTCGGTGCACACGCCGAAGCTGTCGAGGACCTTCACGATGCGGACCTGCGCGCCGGTTGTGCCCTGCGCGACGACGCCGGCGATGAAGTTGGCGTGGCCGACGTCGGAGTCGAGCATGCCGTCTCCGTCGCCGTCGGTGACCGTCTCGTGGTTCTCCGGCGTCGCGGTGTAGCAGCCCTCCGGGAGCGGGCTGTTCAGCCAGATGCCGGTGTCCATGACGGTGACCCGTACCGGCGACGCGTGATCCGACGAGATCAGCTTCGCCGAAGGGGCGTCCACCGCGACCGGCGGGCCGAACGGGCCGCCGTGCTCGTGCGGCGTCGACATGAAGACGTGGTTGGCCCCGACGACGGAGCCCTGCGGCAGCTGGCCGCGCAGGCGGCGGACGGCGTCGGAGACGTCGAGGCCGGACGTGCGCAGGCGGCGCAGGCCGGACGCCGGCTCGTCCTCGGCGATCTCGCTGGTGCGGTGGCCGAGCCCGACCAGGGTGCGGTGGGCGATCGCGGTGCTCGCGTCCTGGACCAGGATCTCGTCGGCGACGAACCGGACGGTCCGGCCGGCGTGCGACTCGGTGCGCAGCCACGGCAGTCCGGACAGGCGCGCGTCGCGGGTCGCCAGCCACCGTTCGAGACGATCTCGTGCAACGGACATGCTTGCTCCTCAGTGCTCAGCTAGAGACGGACCGGTGACAAGAGACGGCGGCGCGGCGCCGTGATACACATCGGAGGTGTCCACCACCGCCGATGAGCTGGCGCAGCGGCTGTTGCCGATTGTGATGGCCGATCCCGTCAAGGCCAAAATGCTCGCGGACGCGGCGTTGCGCGACGCCCAGCGCGCCGGTGACCGCGCGGCGCAGGCGGTGGCGCTGCGGACGCTCGGCCTCGCCGCCCGGGCCCGGCACGACGCGGCGGGCGCGGACCGGCATCTGCGCGCGTCGATCGCGGTCGCGCGGCGTCACCGGCTGACGCAGTACGAGGCGGAGTCCCGGATGAGTCACGCGCTCATCCTCGACGATCTCGGCCGGCCCACCGCGGCGCTGCGCGAGATCGACCGGGCGATGGCCGACCTGCAGGGGCAGCGCCGCGCCCGGGCCTCGATGCAGCGCGCCCTGATCCTGCGCCGGCTCGGCTTCGAGCGGGAGGCGATGGAGCTGTACCGGGATGCGCTGCGGGCGTTCCGGCGCTCCGGTGACGCGGTGTGGGAGGCCCGCACGCTGACCAACCGCGGGGTGCTGCACGGCTTCCGCGGCAACCTCCGCCTCGCCGAGGCCGACCTGCGGGCGGCGCAGGCGCTGTACAACCGGCTCGGGATGTCGACCGCCGCGGCGCAGGTGGAGCACAACCTCGGCTTCGTCGCGGCGCAGGCCGGCGACGTGCCGACGGCCCTGGCCCGCTACGACCGGGCGCACGACCGGCTGTGGAAGACCGGCGTCGACGCCGTCAGCCTCCTGGACCGCGCGGAGCTGCTGCTGTCGGTGCGGCTGCTGCCCGAGGCCGGCACGGCGATCCGTGCGGCGATCGCCGCCTGTACCGACGGACACCTCGACTCGGTGCTCGGCCAGGCGCACCTGATGATGGCGCGGCTGGCGCTGCTCACGAGCGGCGGCTCCGGTCCTGTTTCCGGCGCTTCCGGCACGCCCGGCGCTTCCGGCGCTTCCGGCACTTTCGGCACGGACGAGTCGCGGGCGGCGGCCGCGGCGGCGCGGAAGGTGTTCGCGCGGCAGAAGCGCGCGGTGTGGATCGCCCGGGCCAGGGTCGCGGAGCTGGCGGCGGTCGTCGCGTCGGGCCGGGCGCACCGCGGGACGCTGCGGGACCTGCGGACCGCCGGGCGGGCCCTCGTCGACGCCGGCTGGCCCCATCCCGGCTGGGAGGCGCTGCTGGACGCCGCGCAGCTCGCGGTCGGCCTCGGTGAGCACGGCACCGCCGCCGACCTGCTGCAGGAGGCGGCGGCCGCGGCGAAGCTCGGCCCGGCGCCGCTGCGGGTGCGGTGGGCGCACGTCCGGGCCCGCCTGGACCTCGCTCGCGGCGCGACCGCCGAGGCGGCCCGGGCGGCGACCGCCGGGCTGCGGATCGCCGACGAGTACCGGGCCAGCCTCGGCGCCACCGAGCTGCGCGTGCGCGGCAGCGTCGAGGCCGCCGCGCTCGCCGGGCTCAGGCTGCGGCTCGCCCTCGACCACGGCGGGCCGCGGGAGGCGCTCACCTGGGCGCAGCGGTGCCGGTCGGCGGCGCTGTCCCTGCCGCCGACGCACCCGTCCAGCGACCCGGTCGTCGCGCGGGCCCTCACCGAGCTGCGCCGCATCACCGGCGAGCTGGCCGCGGCGCCCGCCGGCCCGCAGCGCGCGGGGCGGCTGCTGCGGCGGCAGCGGTCCCTGGAGGCGGAGATCCGGCGCCGCTCCTGGCGGGTGCCCGGCTCGCGGCCCGCGGCGCGCACGGACGTGCCGTTCGCGTCGCTGGCCGCCGCGCTGGACGGGCGGGTGCTGTTCGAGTTGCTCGCCATCGACGGCGTCCTGCACGCGCTGGTGGTGTTCCCCTCGGCCGGCGGGCACCGGGTCGCGCGGCGCGTCGTCGGGCCGATCGCGCCGGTGGCCGCGGAGCTCGAGCACCTGCGGATCGCGCTCAGCGCGGAGATCCTCGGGCACGGCGGTACCAGCGCAGAACGCGTCGACCGGGGCGCCGGTGCGCTCGACCGGCTGCTGCTCGACCCTGTCGCCGACCTGATCGGCGACGGCCCGCTCGTGCTCGTGCCGACCGGTGCGCTGCACGCGATGCCGTGGACGATGCTGCCCAGGCTGCGAGGGCGGTCGATCACCGTCGCGCCGTCCGCGGCGATCTGGTGGCGGGTCGCGACCCAGCCGCCCGCCGACGGGCCCACGGTGCTCGTCGGCGCGCCGTCCGCGGCGCAGGCGGCCGCCGAGGTCGCGCAGATCGCCCGTGACCAACGCGTGCCGCCGACCGTGCTGGCGGGGGAGCGGGCCCGGGTGGCGCCGGCGCTCGCCGCCCTCGACGGCGCGGCGATCGGGCACATCGCCTCGCACGGCGAGTTCCGGGTGGACAACCCGCTGTTCTCGTTCCTCCTCCTCGCCGACGGCCCGCTCACCGTGTACGACCTGTCGGCGCTGCGCCGGCCGCCCGCGCTGCTGGTGCTGTCGGGCTGCGACACGGGCCTCGCCGAGGTGCACCCCGGTGACGAGCTGATGGGGCTGGTCGCGGCGCTGCTCAACATGGGCACGGCCACCGTCGTCGCGAGCACCGGGCCCGTCGACGACGGCGCGACGCGGCTGCTGATGCGCGACCTGTACGGCCATCTCGGCGTGGGCCACCCGCCGGCGACCGCCCTGGCCCTGGCGCAGGCGGCGGCCGACCCCTCGGTGCGGGCGAGCACCGGCAGCTTCGTCTGCTTCGGGGCGGGGTGAATCTTTCTCTCATTTGACTGGCGGAAGTGTCAGACCCGGGCTCTACGATGTGCCGCATGCGACGGGTGGTGACTTCGGCTCTCCTGCTGCTGCTGCTCGGCGCGCTGGTGGCGTGGGGTGTCGGCGGCGCGCTCGGGCTGTCGTTCGCCCCGGTGTCCGTGCCGGTCGAGCGGGCCGCCGCCGCGCCCGCCACCCCGCTCGTCGCGGCGCCGGCGATCAGCGTGATCAGCGTGCCGGCCGAGCCGCGGCTCACCCTCGCCGCGAAGGCCGTCGCCGACGCGCTCGTCCGGCGCGGCCTGCCCGCGCCCGCGATCGGCCAGGAGCCCGCCGAGGGTCCCGGCATGCCGTTGCAGGTCGTCGTCGGCGTCGCGCCGTTCGGCAGCTCGCTGGAGGCCTACCGGCTCGGCGGCGACGGCACGGCGATCACGATCGAGGCCGCCGGCGTCGCGGGCGCGGCCACCGGCCTGTATGCGGTCGCCGACCGGATCCGGTCCGGCTCGGCGGTGCTGCCCGCCCCGGATCTCACCGGCGCCCCCGCCGTCTTCGCTCCGCGGCTCGGGCTGCGGCTCACCGACGCCGGGTCCGTCGGCCGGGAGCCCGACCCGGCCGCGTTCGCCGCCGGCACCGACTATTCGCTCAACACCGACGTCGTCGGCGGCGCCCTGCTGCCCGCCGCGCCGTGGGTCGACCAGGCCGCCGTCGCCCGCATCGACGCGCAGTTCCGGCAGTCCGTCGAGCACTCCCTCGCCCAGGGCTACAACGGCGTCGTCGTCCCCGGCTTCCTGGAGTATGTGACGTTCGCCCTGGTCGGCGACGGCCACGCGGTCTATCCGGCGGGCGACGACCACATCGCCCGCGCGCAGGCGCTCGTCGCGGCGTTCGGCCCCGTCTTCCGCCACGCCGCCGACCTCGGCATGCGGGTCTACCTGCTCACCGACATGCTGGCCGTGTCACCGCCGCTGGAGCGCTACCTGGAGCGGGAGTTCGGCGGGCTCAAGGTCGCCGACCCGCGCTTCTGGCAGGTGTACCAGCTGGGCCTCACCGAGCTGTTCCAGGCGATGCCCTTCGTCTCCGGCCTCATGGTCCGCATCGGCGAGGGCGGCGACGTCTACCGGCAGCCCGGCTGGGACTACTCGTCGAAGCTCGCCGTCACCGGCGTCGACGCCGTTCGCGCCATGCTGCGCGCCCTGCTCGGCACCGCCGGCACCGCCGGCAAGGACCTGATCTTCCGCACCTGGACCGTCGGCGTCGGCGCCGTCGGCGACCTGCACACCAACCCGGCCTCCTACGAGGAGGTCCTCGGCGGCATCGACGACCCGCACCTCATCGTCTCCACCAAGTACACGCTCGGCGACTTCTACAGCCACCTGCCCTTCAACGGCACGCTGGAGACCGGCACGCACCGGCGGATCGTGGAGTTCCAGGCGCGGCGCGAGTTCGAGGGCTTCGGCGCCCTGCCCAACGACCTGACCGGCCTGCACCAGCAGGCGCTGCGCCGCTTCCTCGCCGCCAACCCGCACGTCGAGGGCATCTGGACCTGGACGCAGGACGGCGGCCCGTTGCGCGCCGGCCCGATGACGCTCTACCTGCGGACCGGCTTCTGGCAGCTGTATGACCTCAACGCCTACACGCTGGGCCGCCTCGCCCACGACCCCGACGCCCCGGCCGAGCAGCTGACCGCCGACTGGGTCCGCCAGACGTTCTCGTCCGACCCCGCGACCGTCGCCGCCGTCTGCGAGATGCTCGCCCTCTCCCGCGAGGCGGTCACGAAGGGCCTCTACATCGGCGCCTACGCCGACCACTCCGTCCGCGCCCTGGGCCTCGAGCCGCCACCCATGATGTGGATCTTCGAGTGGGACATCGCCACCGGCGACTCGGCCGCCCTCACCAGCATCTACGCCGTGACGGCCGCCTCGGGTGCCGTGGACGCGGCGGTGGCCGAGGGGGAGCGGGCGGTGGAGGTCGCCGCGCGGATGCGCGCCCTGATCACCGCGACCGACCCGGCCACGTGGCGCGATCCGGTGCTGCGGGCGAAGCTGCTCGACACCCTGACCTATGAGGCGGATCTGTTCGGCACGCTCGGCGCGTACCGCACCATGGTCCTGCGCCACGTCCAGTGGCTCGACACCGGCTCCTCCGCCGCCTACGACGCATGGCGCGCGGCGGAGCGCCGCTACGAGTCGGCCCGCGACGCCCACGTCACCCGCTACGGCGGCGACGTCGACCTGCCCGCCTACAACTTCACCGCCGCCGACCTGGGCGCCACCCGAGCCGACCGCGACCCGCTCATGGCCTGGCTGGCCAGGGCCCTCTTCGTCCTCCTGCTGGCCGCCCTGGTCGCCGGCGCGATCCGCCGCCGCCCGGCCGCCCTGCACGCCCTCTGGACCGGCGCCACCCGCCCGTGGCGCGTCGCCCACCTCGACGCCGCGGTCTCCCGCACCGACCGCTTCCTCGTCCTGGCCGTGCCCGCCGCGGCCCTGATCCTGAGCCGCTTGGTCTACACCTGGTTCGCCGCCCCCGCCCACCTCGTCCTGACGCTCGGCGCGTGGCTGCTGTTCGCCCTCACCGCCCGCCTCCTGCTCGGCCGCCGTGACCCCTTCCACCTGTGGGCCACCATCGGCGGCGTCGCCCTCCTGCGCTCGCTGCTCCTGCTGGCCGCTCTCGCCGTCCGCGGCCCCGGCCACTACTGGCTGGAGTTCTGGACCGCCCCCACGGTCCGGGCGGTCTACATCTGCGTGGCGTTCGCCGCCTTCGGCTGGCTCTTCGTGGCCACCACCCTCGTCCTCCGCGACCGCTACCACCTCCGCCGCCGCCACGTCACCGCCGCCCTGCTGCTCGTCGCCGGCACCCCCCTCACCCTGCTCGGCGCCCTCGTGACGACCATCGGCCTGGAGCGCGCACTCACCTTGTGGAACGACCAGCTCGCCCTCCTCCCGTGGGGCCTGTCCCGCATCCTCGGCATCACCGTCTACCTCGGCATCCCACCCACCCTGCCAGCCGCCGCCACCACCACCGGCGCCCTCCTCACCGCAACCGGCACTACCCTGCTCCTGCTCCGCCGCCGCTCCCCAACCCCCGCGCAGTAACCCCTACCCACCGCCTACCACCGCTGCCCTGCGCGCTGCCGCTGCCCTGCGCGCTGCCGCTGCCCAGCGTGCTGCCGCTGCCCAGCGTGCTGCTGCCCAGCGTGCTGCCGCTGTTTGGCATGCAGCCGCAGTCCAGCCCGCCGTCACTGCCCAGCGTGCTGTCGCAGTCCAGCCCGTTCCGCGCACAGCCCGCTGCCGTTGTGTTCGGTTTCCCCGCCGCAGCACAGTCTCTCCGCACCGCACCGCACCGCACCGCACCGCACCGCACCGCGCCGTCCCGCCCTGTGCCGCCCTGGTCCCACGCAGCCCCCGCCCCCGCGCCGCGCGTGCCTCTGTTCCTCGTCTGCCGTCGCTTACCGACCCCAGCGCAGTGACCCCTCTCGCTGTCGACCGCGTTCCATCTCCCAGCCTGTCGCCGTTGCCCGGGCGTGCCGTCGCAGTTCAGCCCGTTGCCGCCCAGCCTGCTACCGCCGCCCGGGTCGAGCTGGCCCCGCGTCGAGCTGGCTCGCGCGCCGGCCCCCTGCCCCTTGTCTGCCGCCGCTTGCCGGCCCCGGCGCAGTGACCTCTCCAGTCGCCGACCCGTTCCATTTCCCAGCGTGTTGCCGTTGCCCAGGCGTGCCGTCGCAGTTCAGCCCGTTCAACGCACAGCCCGCGAGCGCTGGCGTGGTTACCCCCGCTGCAGCGCCGCTCCACGCGGTTGTGCTGGTTCGCGTTGCCACTGCTGCGTTCGACGAAGTGGTGGCCGTCGGGGGGCGGCCAGATCTGTCCATGGATCAAGGTGGGTCGGCGCGGTCATGGCGTTGGGTGGGTGGGCTTGATCGACAGGTGGGTCTGGTTGTGGGGGTGGCCGGATCTGCTGTTCGATCAATCGTGGGGGGAGGTGGTCAGGGTGGTGAGGACGGTGGGGGCGTCGGGCATGGTGGTGAGGTCGGTGCGGGCGGCTGCGGCGGCTGCGGTGAACGTGGGGTTGGTCAGGAGTTCGGTGAGGCGGTCGGTGATCGCGGCGCCGGTGACCTCGGCGGGGTGGAGGGCCAGGCCGGTGCCTGAGAGTTCGATGGCCTCGGCGTTGGTGAACTGGTCGCCGCCCTGTGGCAGGGCCAGGTGGGGCAGGCCGTGGGCGAGGGAGCCGAGCATGATGCCGGCGCCGGCCTGGGAGACGACGGCGGTGCAGCGGGGCAGGAGCAGGGTGTGCGGCAGGTACGGGGCGAGCACCACGTGCGCAGGCTGGCGGCCGAAGCCGGCGGGGTCGACGTCGGGGCCGACGGTGGCGACCACGTTCACGGGCAGCGCCGACAGGGCGGCGATCGCGGTGTGCAGGACGTTGCGGTTGGCGTGGAAGACGGTGCCGAGGGTGAGGTGGACGGTCTGCTCGTACGGCAGCGAATCGAGGGAAGCGGGCAGCTGTTCGGAGCCGGAGGGTGTGCCGGCGACGGGGCGCAGCGGGAGCGTGGTGGGCCAGATCCGTTCGGCAGCGGGGTCCGCGGGGCGCAGGGACGGCGGGCACAGTTCGAGGTACGTGGCGGCGCGGTGACCGGCGCTCGTGCCGGGCACGCCGAACTGGTCGAACAGGCCGTCGAGGACGGGGCCGAACGCGGCCCAGAGCCGGATCGGCGGCATGATGCCGATGCCGTGGACGACGTGGCGGGCGCCGGTCGCGGCGGCGGCGACCGGGCCGGACAGCTCGGTGTCCTCGGAGATCACGAGGTCGGGCTTCCAGTCCAGGGCGCGCGGGATGAGGTCGGCGGCGCGGGCGCGGGCGGTCGAGGCGAAGTACGCGAGCCAGTCCGTCCCGGGGCCGCCGCCGGCCTCGTGGTGTGAGGGGCCGACGGCCCAGGTGGGGACGGTGAGGCGGGCGGCCATGTCGGGGCCGGTCGCGACCACGACGTCGTGGCCGGCGGCGCGGGCGGCGAGGACCAGCGGCAGGACCGGGTTGACGTGGCCGAACATCGGGCACGCGGTGAAGAGGATCCGCATACCCCGCGTCCACGCACCGCCGCCTGGACCAGTTCAACGGCCGTGTCGAAAAACCGGGGAGCCGTTCGACGCGTCAGTGAGCGAAGACGCAACCGGAAGGATCCGATCATGCTCGACACCGTCAGCACCGACCGAGTCAGCACCCCCAGCGCCCTGGCGAACGCCGGGATCCTCGCGGCGCCCCTGTTCACCATCGCGGCGGTCGTGCAGGCGGCCACCCGCGACGGGTACGACATCACCCGCCACCCCGTCAGCATTCCCGCCCTGGGCGACCTCGGCTGGGTGCAGACCACCAGTTTCGTGGTGGTGGGGCTGCTCAGCGTGGCGGCGGCCGCCGGTACAGGAGCCGCGAAAGCCACAAGAGCACTGCACGCGGCCATCGGGGTGGGGCTGCTCATCGCGGCCGTGTTCCGGATGGACGCGAGCGACGGCTTCCCGCTCGGCACCCCCGAAGGTCGCCTGACCACGATGAGCGGCCACATGATCGTGCACAACGCCGGCGCCAGCGTGTCGTTCTTCTCGATGATCGCGCTCTGTTTCGTGCTCGCGGCCGGGTTCCGCCGGACCGGCCAGGTCGGCTGGGCCGTTTCAGGGCGTTTCGCGGGTGTACTGTTCGCGCTCGGCCTCGCGTGGGCGATGACCGGCGGCACCGGCGGAGCACTGACCCTGTTCCTCGGCGTCGCCATCGCCTGGAACTGGATCGCGGCGGCGACCCTCAGGCAGCGCTGGCAGGCATAGCGGCGGCGGGGCGGCCGAGCGGCAGCAGACCCGCGAACAGCAGGACCGCCGCGAGCGGGATCAGGTCCAGGCTCACCCCGATCGCCGCGAACGCCGCCACCACCAGCGCCGGGCTCCACCACGGCGCGCGCCGCGCCAGCACCAGCAGCACCAGCAACGCCAGCATCCCGAGCTGAAACAGTGCCGGGCCGACGACCTGCAGCGCGTCCGGCAGCTCGGGGAACGACGCGAAGATGTCCCCGACGATCACCCACAGGAAACAGCCGGCGCCGAAGAGCGCGGCGGCGACCGCCGGCAGGGCGACCGCCCGGTGCCGGTGCAGCGTCCGGTACGCGTGCACGGTCAGCGCCGCCAGCAGCACGAACGCGATGAAGAAGCAGACGTGCCCGACGTTCCACAGGGCGCCGTCCTTGTCGTGGTGGCCGTCGCGCCCGTCGATGAGCCGGAGGGTGCCGTAGACGAACAGCAGGACGGGGGCGCCGAGGCGTACCAGCAATGGGGTCATACAGGCAGGTTCGCAACGATCGATCCCGAGCGGCATCAGGGCGCGACCCCGGCGGGACCCTGAGAATCCTCTCAGCTCCGGTGCAGCGCCGCCCGGTCGGCGGCGGCGCGGCCGGAGTCCCAGCCCTCGTCGCTGTCCACTCTGGTGCCGCGGCCGCGGACGGTACGCGGGAACACCCGCTCCATCGTCTCGCGCACCTGCGCGTCCCGGGCGGCGAGGACCGGCAGCAGGTCGGAGGCGGTGTCCGGGGGGAGCGCGGCGGACGCGACGGCCTGGCTGAGGCGCTCGCCGATCCGGACGGCGAACCCGACGAGGAACGACTGGCGGAACGTCTTCAGCCGCGCGCGCCCCGCCTTGCCCCCGGGTGGCTCCGCCGCGGACATGGCCCGGTTCGCCTGTACCAGCAGCGACGTGTGCAACAGGTCGACCGCGTCGATGTCGGTGTCGAACCCGAACACGGTCGCGAACCCGAGCTCCGGCGACCACACCGCATGGCAGCGGTTCGCCCCCGCGACGGCGTCGAGCAGGGCGGCCTTCTCGCTCTCGTACGGGTGGTCGACGCCGATCCGCCGGGCGAACGGCACCACGTCCGTCGCGGCGCCGCGGGCGACGAGCAGCGCCTCGTCGATGCTGTGGCGGGCGACGAGCTCCTGCGCCTTCGCCGTGTAGGTCTCCGCCTCCGCCGGATACGTCGTGGACTCCGCCTTCGCGAGCAGCGCCCGCACCCTGTCCAGCAGCCGCACGTCGACGTTGCTCGGTCTCGCGGCCGCCGCCTGTACCGTGCCGGGCGGCGGGACCAGCACCTCGATCGGCGGCAGGGTGCGCAGGATGCCCAGCAGCACCAGCACCGTGTCGAGCACCTCGACCCGGTCGACCCGCCACCGCGCGGCGAGCCCGTCGAGGTAACGCTCGTCGGCGCCCCACCAGACGGTCGCGCCGAGCGCGTCGGCCTGGGCCCGCCAGCGCGGGTCGACCAGCGCGGGCTTGAACTGCCGCAGGTGCGCCGCGGCGGCGTCGGTCACGAGCTGGGTGTGCGCCACGGTGCCGCGCCGCCCCGCGACCCGGTGCAGCTCACCGGGCTGCCAGCCGCGCTCGAACAGCCGCGAGCAGGCGGACCGCACGGCGGCGAAGAGCGCCGGGTCGACGTCGGCGGCGGGCGCGACGGTCAGCGCGTCGAGCCCGCGCTCGTACCCGACGCTGCCGTCGAGCACCGCCTTGATCTGTTCGTCCGCCGTACGCACCGGGCAAGGCTACCCGGCCGTCCAGGGCCGCCTTTCGTTCATCCACCGCGGTGATAGGCTCCCGTCGCTGTTTCGCAATACCGACAAGCAGGACGCGAGTCGAGAGGGCACCATGACGTCACGGGTCGTAGTCATCGGATCTGGAATCGGTGGCCTCACCACCGCGATCGCCCTGCACGCTGATGGTCATGAGGTCGAGGTGTACGACCAGGCCGCCACCTTCAGCGCGATCGGCGCGGGCGTGTCGCTCGGCGCCAACGGCACCCGGCTGATGGACGCCCTCGGGCTCGGCCCGGCGCTGCGCGAGGTCGGCTCCGACCTCCAGCGCATCCAGTTCCACGAGTGGCGTACCGGCGAGATCTTCTACGAGCACCCCATGGGCGACTGGTACACCGCCCGCTTCGGCGCCCCGTTCCTCGGCCTGCACCGCGCCGACCTCCAGCAGGTCCTGCTCGACGCGTTCCGCGCCACCGGCGGCGAGGTCCACCTCGGCAAGCGCTGCGCCACGATCGCCGAGACGCCCGACGACGTCACCATCACCTTCGCCGACGGCACGACCACCACCGCCGACGTCGTCATCGGCGCCGACGGCGTCCGCTCGACCGTCCGCCAGCACGTCGCCGGCCCCGACGAGGCCGTCTTCGCCGGCATGAGCTGCTTCCGCGGCCTCGTCCCGATCGACAAGGTCCCCGGCGGCTCCTCCATGGGCCTCACGTTCTTCCTCGGCCCCACCAGCCACCTCGTCGTCTACCCCGTCCGCCGCGGCGAGCTGATCAACTTCGTGGCCTACACCCGCGACGCGGCCTGGACCGACGAGTCCTGGTCCGCGAAGGGCGACGCGAGCCAGGCGGTCGCCGCCTTCGAAGGCTTCAACGACACCGTCCTCACGATGCTCGGCGCCGTCGAGGACACCGGCCGCTGGGCCCTCTTCGACCGTGAGCCGCTGCGCCAGTGGAGCACCGGCCGCGTCACCCTCGTCGGCGACGCCGCCCACCCGATGCTTCCCCACGCCGGCCAGGGCAGCAACCAGGCCGTCGAGGACGTCGCCGTCCTCGCCCACTTCCTGCGCCGCGACCTTCCGGTCAACGAGGCCCTCGCCGCGTACGAGACCCTCCGCAAACCCCGCGCCCGCCAGCTCCAGCTCGGCTCCCGCGGCAACGCCAAGTGCTTCCAGGTCCCCGACGGCCCCGAAGCCCAGGCCCGCAACGAACGCCTCACCAACCTCCCCGAGATGGTCAGCTGGATCCACGCGTACGACGCCCACGCCGACCTCCAGCAGTCGGAGAAGGTCCCCACCTGACCCCCACCCCACGCCGTCAGTCCGCTACGTCCTCCTCATCCAGGTAACCAACACCGTCGCACGTGGGACAGGGCCCGAATTTGCTTCCCATTCCCCTGCCCATGCCGGTGACCTTCGCCATGCCCGGGAGCCGCGCAGCACCACGGCATTCCGGGCATCGGCGATGAACGTCACTTGAGCGAGACGCAGGCGACTGCCCGTCCCGAGGCTCCGACTCCACCCGCCGACGGTAACCGCAGGTGGGCGCTGCCGGGATCGCCGAGCAGGAACTCAACCTTCGCGCCGTCATGGCTTTGCAGGCCCATGCGCAGGTGATTCAGCGGTGGCACCAGGGCACGACGGACGAGTCGATGGCTGCCGACGCGCTTGGCCTGGTCACCTCGGACGCTGGCGCCCTGCCGGTGCGGCATGGCTGCCTCCGGTGCGCAACGGGAGGACTCGGAGCCCGCCCCGGGCTTCCCGGCCTGCCGCTGTCCAGGGCGCGCAGCCCTGGCCGCCGGAGGCAAGCGGGCATCCCATCGACGCTGCCGTCAGTTACCTTGTCCGCATGAGTCAGACGGACTGGGTGGTGGTGTTCTCAATGCGCGGCAACGTGCCGTCGCGCGTGTGGCACTGGGCCTGGGAGGCCTGACTGCACAGCTGGGGTATTGACTGGGACCCCTTCCGCCCTGACGAGGTTCGCAAATTCCACGTTCAGGTTGCGACGGCAGACGGACAGAGGGCCGGCTGCCTGTGGGAGTGGCACGTTCGCGCGACAGCACTGAGCCGACTTGGTATCGAGCCGCCCACGCGGCCGACGCTCTGACCGCGCAGAACGCAGGCCGTCGAGGAATGCACGTGTAGCCGATCGCGCCAGGCCCTGGCTCACTCCAGCACGGAGGAGCCGAGGCTTCGGCTGTCCAGGTTGGGGCAGCGGACCGCCAGGGCCGGCAAACCAATCTTCGCCTGGCACTACGACCAGGCCGCGATCGACGCCGAAGCCGCTACCGACGGCTGGTACGCCCTGCTGTCCAACCTGCCACCCGACGAATCCGACGCCGCGGAGATCCTGCGCCGCTACAAGAACCAACCCGCCGTGGAACAGCGCTACGCCGCGATCAAAGGCCCTCTCGCGGTCGCTCCCATGTTCCTGCGGCACAACCGGCGCATCGCCGCACTCATCACCGTCATCTGCCTCGCCCTGCTCATCTTCAGCCTCATCGAACGCGAGGTCCGCACCAACCTCGCCCCCGACACCGAAATGATCGGGTTCTACGCCTACGACAACCGCGCGATAAGACCCACCGGCCGGCTCATCCTGCAAGCCCTCCACGACCTACGACTCATCCCCGCACACGACCGGCAGCCACCCAGGATCCCCCAACCCGGATGGCTGCAAGCCCAACTCCTCGCCCTACTCAACACCGACCCAACCCAACCCCGCTGGTGAACCACAAGCCACCGCTCACAACCATGTGCGAAAGACGGGTCTAGCCGGAGCTGTCACGCATCATGTGACGCTGATCCGTAACGGATCAACTGGAGCCCGACATGTGTGAAGCGCGGTTGTGAAGCGCGGTGAAGCGCGGTGAAGCGCGGACAGCCCGACGCGGTGGCGTGCTGCATGATCGGGAAGGTGTTCCATTGAGACTGCACCGCCGCGCAGATGGCGTCGAGTCCGATGAAGGTCCGGTCAGGGCCGGTCTCCCATACGGCATCGGCGGTCCAGACCGACGCCCACCGTGGCATGTCTCGGTGATCCGCGCCGATGCAGTAGTCGTGCGCTAACCGGCGCAAGGCGAGCTCAGCCTCCACTCGCTCCAACCGACGAGCCAGTTCTTCGATCGTCGCCATGGCCGTAGGCTACCGACGACGCATTCGCGCCGTGTGTTGCTTGGGCAGCTGGCGTTGCTGACGCATCTGTTGGAGCGGCTCGGCCGGTCGGTGCTGTTCGAGTCCCTCGCCGGCGACGCGGCCCGGGCGGCGATCCCGCCGCTGGTATGCGGTTTACGGGAACGCGTACCTGATCCGCTCGATGAGCGTGGCCGGCAGCTCGATGCCCTCGGCGCGGGCCCGGGTGGACAGCTGCTCCAGGACCGCCGCCTCGACGGAGGTCTGGCCGAGGATCGTGCGCACCGCCGTCTCTACCGGCACGAAGCGGCCGCTCAGGATCGAATAGGTCTGGTACGCGCTGAACGGGTCGGCCTGCTCGTTGAGCCTGACGATCGCCGGCAGCTGCTCCCACTCGGCGGGCAGGTCGCCGTGCCACCGTGCCGGCCTGGCCGGGTCCTCGCTCTGGTACCGCAGCATGCCGAGGCGCAGCAGCTGCCAGACCGCGGCGAGCAGCGGGCACGACCAGAGCCGGCCGCCGGGCTCGTCGCTCCACAGCTCCACGTCGAGGAAGATCGAGTGCCGGTTGGCCGCGTTCTCCTGCGGCTTCTGCCACTTCGCGGCGCCGTTCATCGCCGTGGGCACCGACTGCGGCGAGCGCACCCCGTTGCACAGCCAGCCGGACTCCGACGACGGCGGCCGCCAGCCGTTGGTGAGCGGCGGCGGGTCGTCGACGATCCGGGAGACCAGCATGTCCGCCAGCGGGATGCCGCGGTCGGTGGTCGCGCAGCCGGACTCGCGGGCCAGGTAGTCGATCGTCAGGCCCGCCTCGGCCGCGGCCTTGACCAGCAGCGGGATCAGCTCGGCCGGCGTGCTGAAGCGGGTGAAGTAGTCGTCGACGAGGAAGCAGGTGCTGATCCGGGGGCGGGTGCGGCCGGCCCGGCGGGCGGCGGACTGCCGCGCCGCCTCGACCCAGGGCGCGATCTCGGCGAAGTGCCGGCGCATCGCGTCGATGTCGCCGCCGTTGAACTGCTCGGCGTAGAGGTGGCCCAGCTCGATCGAGACGTGGGACAGCGGGATCGACGCGACCTCACGCTGCGCGACCGACTCCCGGAACACCACCTCAGATACGCTCATGGCGTCCCCCAAGCGGAGTCGATCATGATCTTTTCCGCGAGCAGCTCGAATGCGTCCACGGTCGCCGCATTCGCGATCATGCGGTCTGAAACGTCGTTGTCCGAAATAAGCTGTTCCCGCCACTGTAGCACGGGATCGAGCGGGACTTCGCCAAGCGTCAATGTCCGACCGACCTTCTGCTGGTTGGCCAATTCCAGCAGATCCTGATGTACCTCTTTCAGCCAGGACGCCTGCGCCGGCCGCAGCCCCTCCAGGTTCGCCGATTCCTCGGGCCCGTCGGGATTGACCACCGCCGTCCGGACGAATCGCAGCGAATTGGTGAGGTGCTCCGGCTTGTGCTCGTAGTGCTTGCCGACCGCGAGGATGCCACCCTCGCCGTACACGAGGTTGGCCGCCGCGAGCACGTGCTGCCGGGTCCACCGGTGGAAGATCAGCCACCGCTGCCCGACGTTCTGCAGCTCCGGCCGGGCGGTCGCGGCGAGGACCATCTCCGTGGCGTAGGAGCGGCCCGAGCTCAGGTCGATCAGCGCCAGGTCGAACTCCTCCTCCACCTGGAGGAAGAGCTTGACGCAGCGGTCGACGATGTCCTTGTCGATCGGGAACTCGCCCTTGCCGCGGTCACCGGGGAACAGCACCATCCGGCCCGCCTGCGCCGGCCGCTGCCGCAGGCTCTTGCGGTCGGACTCGGCCCACACGTCCAGCCGCTCCGGGCTGGGCCGCGAGCCGTCCAGGTAGGAGTGCAGCCCGCCGCGGCTGGTGCCGCGCAGGATCGAGTTGATCTGGAAGATGGCGCCCGTGGTCGGCGAGCCGAAGTCGAAGTCGAGGTAGCACACGTCGTTGCCCGCCAGGGCGCTGCGGTAGACGAGATTGCTGCTGGTGACCGACCGGCCCGTGCCACCCTTGTCCGACGCCGCGAAGACCAGCATGCGTCAGTCCTCGGAGACGTTCTTGCGGGCGTTCTCGAGCTGGTCGAGCTTCTGCAGCGCCTCGATCGTCAGCGCCGTGGAGGTGCCCGGCCGCGACGACACCAGCTCCCGGGCGCGCAGCAGGTCGGCGCGGACCCGCTGGAGCTCCCGGCTCAGCGGTCCACGGCCGTCGATCGACCCGGCCAGCAGTTCCTTGTCGAACAAGTGGTCCGCCTCATTCAGAAGGTCGAGCGCCAGGCTGTGCAGCGCGTCGCTGCGCAGCGTCGGCCGGACCACCGTCTTCGCGGCGGCGACGAGCGCCTGCACCACGCGGACGGTGTAGTACCACGAGGGCAGATCGTAGTGCGTGTCGATCCCGGCGAAGGCCGAACTCGGCTGGTCCCACAGGCCCTGGCCCGGCGCGTCGTTGATCCTGCGCCGCCCGAGGTGGTCCCACACCCGGTCGGCGAGGTCGATCAGCTCCGACCGCTTCTGCGCCTCGCCGAGCAGGCCGGCGATCGCGTGCGTGCGCTGCATGAGCAGCGCGGCGAACTCGGTGATCGGCCAGTGCAGCGGCGGGCCGACCGTCTCGGTGCCCTCCAGGTTGAGCAGCACGCCCGGCACGTGCAGCAGCAGCATCGGGTCGTCCTTGAGCGGACGGGTGATCAGCCGGGCCCGCTCGGCCAGGTTGATCAGCACGTCGCCGATCCGGCTCAGCTCCGTGTCGGAGCCGCGTTCGCGGGCGAGACCCTTCACGGCGAGGGAGGTGACCAGCAGGGTGAAGTAGACGGACTCCACGTCGTCCACCGTGCGCCACGGGATGTCCTCGACCGGCCACCGGCCGGTGCCGAACGTCGCCACGGCCGCCCAGTAGGACCGGGTCAGGTCGTACCGCAGCTGCAACGCCTGCGCGAGCCGCAGCTGCTCCTCGTTGAGCAGGTTCAGGATGCGCGTGCGTTCGGACTGCAGGTCCTCGATCGCGTCGAGGGCGGTGACGGTGAAGTACAGGTAGGGCTTGTCGATCGCGATCCCGTCGGGCTGGCGGCCCACGTCCTCGACGGTCTCGATGACCGGCGCGTTGGCCACGACGCCCCACGACCAGCCACACTCGAAGAGCCGGTCGGACTGGGCGAGGTCCTCCGGCGCGTTGCCGGAGCCGATCGTCACGTTGCTGAAACTCGCGATCGTCTCGCGCAGCTCCCGCCGCAGCTGGGAGACGACGGCCCGGGCCGGTAACCCGCTCTGGTTGATCGTGCCGTAGAGGATCCGGCCTTCCTCGTCGTCGGCGGTGAAGACGTTGACGGTGAAGCTGCGCAGCAGCCCGATCATCGCCGCGCTGAGGCGGACCTGGGCGCGCGCCTTGAGATCCTGGAGGTCGGCCCTCACCTGCTCGCGCTGGGTCTCCGGCTCATAGACCGTCACAAATCCCAATGTGGCCAGTGACAGCGTCATCGACGTCGAATACGAGTCGACGATCGACAGCTCCACCTGGTCCTTGGTGACCTCGACGCCGGGCCGGGTCTTGAAGTAGCTGCCACCGGCGAAGACCGGCGTGCCGGTCTCCTTGTCGGAATAGGTGGTGAAGTACTCCCGGAGCAGCCCGATCAGGTAGGGCGCGATATCCGTCGCGCCGCCCATCGGCCGCAGGGCGGTGATCATCGCCTCGCTGGTCTCGTCGGGCCGCTCCAGCCGGAATGTGTCGACCTGGGTCGCCGGCAGCAGGAGGCACAGCAGTTGCTCCGCGTCGCTGATCGAGTTGCGCCCGTCGCGCCCGCCCCATTCCCAGGTCTTGTTTCTCAGGGAATTGCGGACCACGGCCTTCCAGATCGACAACAGCTCCTGACGCGGATGGACCCTCATCGACCGCACCACCATCTGTTCGGCGGCGCGCCGTCGGCACCGCACTCGTGAGAGTCGCAGTCTATTGGCGCCCGCAAGTCCTGGCCTACCGTTCCCCCCAATTGTGGCGGAACGTCGGACGTGAATGCCGTTCCGGTTTCAGCGAACCGCCGGGACAGGCTCCGACGCCACTTCAGGGGCCACCTCAGAGCCCGCCTCAGGGGCCCGCCGGTGGATCGCCGCGGCGCCCAGGAGGGTCGTGCCGGCCAGCACCGGCCAGAGCACTCCGGGGCCGGCGTCGAGCAGGGCCAGCAGCAGCGCCGGCGCCGCGGCGTTGGCGAGTCCGGTGGACAGCTGCCACTGCCCGAGGGCGTGACCGAGGCGGTGCGGGGGCGCGGCCGCGGTGACGAGCGCGGTGCCGCTGCCCGCGTAGAGGATCTCGCCCAAGGTGTACGCGACGGCGACCGCACACAGGGCGGCGAGCGGCGCACCGGCCGCGCCGCACGCCCAGAAGCCCAGGTACGACGCGGCGAGCACGACACCGGACGCGGCCAGCACGGCCCGCCTCGACAGGTGACGGAGGCGGACCACCAGGTGCACCTGCAGCGCCACGACCAGGACGGTGTTGCCGGCGAACAGGATCGCCGACCACGCCGGGGACGCGCCGAGCTGCTCGGTGAGCACGACCGGGAGCGCCACCTCCAGGACCGCGAAGCACAGCGCGAACGGCAGGTTCGCCCACACCAGCACCGCCATGCCCGGCACCCGGCCCTCCCTGGTCCGCCCGGTGCGCGCGAGCGGGGCGGGCGGCACCACGACGGTGCACACCAGCACGGCCGCGACCCCGTAGCCGGCCGCGGTGCCGGCGGCCAGCAGGCGCAGCACGTCCGGCCCGCCGGCGACGGCGAGCGCCGCCAGCAGCGCGCCCGCGCCGAGGCCCGCGTTGCGCAGCGACCGGGCCGCCGCCAGGGGCGCGTCGGCCGGCCCGGGCGCGGCCAGGGTGGCGACGAGCGCGGCGTGCGCCTGCGGCCAGACCTGGTTGCCGATCCCGAGCAGCAGTGACGCGACCGAGAACGCGGCCACGCCGTGCGCGGCGAGCAGCACGCCGACGCCGGCGACCCGGACGGCCAGGGTGGCGACGACCGGCAGGACCCGGCTGCGGAACGGGCCGCCCCCGGCGTCGATCCACCGGCCGGTGAGCGGCACGGCGATCAGGCCCGCGAGGAGCCCCGCGGACAGGGCCAGACCGGTGGCGGTGGCGGAAAGGTGCAGCACGCTCAGGCCGTACACCACGAGAAAGGGCCGCAGGAGACCCGCGCCGAGCGCGTCGACGGCGAGCGCGGCCGCATACCGGGAACCGAATCGCATGGCGGCAACGGTGCGGCGCGCGACCCGGCGCGATCACGCGGGTTGACGGGACCCGTCAAGCGTCACCACGCGCTCGCCGGGCGCTGGCACGATTGGGGTGTGGCGTTGACGATCGACATCACCGGGATGCCCGCGGAGCGGTGCGTGTTCGCGCCGTCGCCGCTCGCGGAGCTCACCTCGATGCTGCACGTCCTCGCCGAGCCGGCCCACCACCCGGCGCTGCAGGCGTGGGCGGGCGCGACCCTCGCCGGGCTGAAGCCGGCGCTCGCCGACCGACTGCTGGAGGCCGAGTTCCTGTGGCGGTCCTCGCGCGCGGACTTCCTCGTGCCCGGCCGGCCCCGCCCGACCCTGCCGGCGGAGCTCGACGCGGTCGACGCGATCCCCGACGAGACGTACGTGGCGGCGGCCCTCGTCATGAGCTGCGGCTCGCCCCGGCTGCCCCGCGACCTCGACCGGGCACTGGAGCTGGCCCTGGAGCTGGCCCTGGCGCGGGGTCCGCGGCAGGCGGCGTTCGCGGAGCGGCTGCTGGCCGACCCGTCGGCGGTGCGGGCCGCAGTACGGGAGCTGCTGGAAGCGTGCGCGGAGGCGTTCTTCCTCGACGCGTGGCGGCAGGTCGAGCACCAGCTCGCCGCCGACGCGCGGCACAAGGCCGACCTGTTCGCGCGGCACGGCATCGAGGCGGCCCTCACAGCGGTGTCGCCGGCGGTCACCCTCGACACCGGGCCCGGCGGCACCAGGATCCGGATCGACAAGCTGCAGGACAGCTCGACGAGCGCCGCCGGCGACGGCGTCACGTTCATCCCGTCGGTGTACGGCCGGCCGCACCTGCTCACCGTGCACGCGCCGGGATGGCGGCCGGTGGTGCAGTATCCGGCGGCTTCCCAGGGGCGGCCGCTGTCGATGGACCTCGTGCGGCGCCGGCTGGACGCGCTCGCGCACCCGGTGCGGCAGCGGCTGTGCCGGACCCTGGCGCGCGGGCCGCACACCACCGGCGAGCTGGCCGAGGCCTGGCACCTGACACCGCCCGAGGTGTCCCGGCACCTGGCCGTGCTGAAGAAGGCGGGGCTGCTGCAGACCACGCGCCGCGGCCGGTACGTGCGGCACACCCTCGACCTCACCGCCACCGCGGCGCTCGGGGCCGACCTGCTCGCGGCGCTGCTGCGATGAGCCGGTCCTGGGAGCCCTTGACAGCCGGGCAGAGGAGGCCATCAATTAACAGGAAACTTTACAATGAGTTTCCCTGTTGGAGGACGCCGTGCAACGTCCCGCCCTGCTCGCCGCCGCACTCGCCCTCGCGACCGTCACCGTGGGGGCCGTCTGGACCATCGCGGCGCCACCCGCGGACGCCGCCGTGGTGAGCCTCCAGGACGTGGTGCCCGCGCCCGCGTCCGTCCAGCCCGCCGGCGGCGTCACGTTCACGCTCGGCTCGGGGACCGGCATCCAGACCGAGTCGCTCGACGCCGGCAACGCCCTCGCCGCCCTGCTGCGCCCCTCGACCGGCTACGCGCTGCCGGTCACCACGGGCAGCGGCACGCCGTCGAGCGGCATCGCGCTGCTGCTGTCCGGCGCGGACGCCAGCGTCGGCACCGAGGGCTACCAGCTCGACGTGACCGCGTCGCTGCTCACCATCCGCGCGCAGACGCCGGCCGGCCTGTACCACGGCGTCCAGACCCTCCGTCAGCTGCTGCCGCCCACCGTCGAGGCCCGGACCGTGCAGAGCGGGCCGTGGACCGTCGCCGGCGGACGGATCATCGACCGGCCGCGCTACGCCTACCGCGGCGCGATGCTCGACGTGTCCCGGCACTTCTTCGGCGTCGACACCGTCAAGCGGTACATCGACGAGATCGCCCAGTACAAGCTGAACGTGCTGCACCTGCACCTCAGCGACGACCAGGGCTGGCGCATCGTCGTGGACGCGTGGCCGCGCCTGGCGACCGTCGGCGGCAGCACCCAGGTCGGCGGCGGCGCCGGCGGCTACTACACCAAGGCCCAGTACACCGACCTCGTCGCCTACGCCGCCGCCCGGCACATCACGATCGTGCCCGAGATCGACATGCCGGGGCACACCAACGCGGCGCTCGCCTCCTACGCTGAGCTCAACTGCAACGGCGTCGCACCCGCGCTCTACACCGGCACCGAGGTCGGCTTCAGCTCCTTCTGCGTCTCGAAGGAGGTCACCTACACCTTCGTGCAGCAGGTCCTGAACGAGCTCGCCGCCCTGACCCCCGGCCCGTACCTGCACCTCGGCGGCGACGAGGCGCACAGCACCAGCGAGGCTGACTACCGCACGTTCATGAACCGCGTCCAGCCCTTCGCCGGCGCACTCAACAAGACCGTCGTCGGCTGGCACCAGATCGGCCAGGCGGACCACACCGCCGGCCGCGTCGCGCAGTTCTGGGGCACCGGCACCTCCGACGCCGACCTCAGCTCCGCCGTCAGCAAGGGCGACAAGATCCTGCTCTCCCCGGCGAACAAGACCTACCTCGACATGAAGTACACCAACGCGACGCCGCTCGGCCTGACCTGGGCCGGCCTGATCGAGGTGCAGACCGCCTACAACTGGGACCCCGGCACCTACCTCCCCGGCGTCCCGGCCGCCTCGATCCTCGGCGTCGAGGCTCCACTGTGGAGCGAGACGCTGCGCACCCTCGCCGACATCGAGTTCATGGCGTTCCCGCGCATGCCCGCCCTGGCGGAGCTCGCGTGGTCGCCGCAGTCCGCGCGCAACTGGGACACGTTCAAGGTGCGCCTCGGCGCGCAGGGCCCGCGCTGGACCGTGCAGGGGATCAACTACTACCGGTCGCCGCAGGTGCCGTGGTCCACGCTGCCGTCCGCCTCGCCCACCGTCTCCCCGTCCGCGTCGCGCTCGCCGTCAGCCTCTCCGTCAGCCTCTCCGTCGGCGTCCCCGTCCGCGTCGCGCTCGCCGTCGCCGTCGGCCTCCGTGTCGTCGCCGCCCGCCGGTGTACTGGCCAACGGCGGCTTCGAGACCGGATCCCTCGCGCCGTGGACCGGCAGCCGCTGCTCCGTGGTCACCAGCCCCGTCCGCTCCGGCACCCGCGCCCTCGCCGGCGCCGTCACCGCGGGCGACACGGCACAGTGCCAGCAGACCGTCACGGTCCAGCCGAACCGCACCTACCGGCTCACCGGCTACGTCCAGGGCAGCTACGTGTACATCGGCGCGACCGGCACCGGCGTGAACGTCAGCACCTGGACCCCCGGCACCGGCAACACCTACGCCCCGCTGTCCGTCACCTTCACCACCGGCGCCACCACCACCTCCGTGACGGTCTTCGTGCACGGCTGGTACGGCCAGCCCTCCTACTACGCGGACGACTTCAGCCTCACCCTCGTGTAGCCCGCCGCCCGCTGGGTACACGTCGCTACATGCGCACCGACGACATCGTGCAGGGCGTCTCCCCAGGCGCCCTGACCGAGGAGGCGCTGCTCCGCGAGCTGGCCAGCCTGCACGGCACCCGCCACGACGCCCTCCGCCACGGCCCCGACAGCGCCCTGGCCAACCACACCCGCCGCACCACCGAACTCGAAGGCGAGTACCTCCGCCGCCACCCTTCCCGCGAAATCAACCCCGCCCGCATCCGCTGACACACCCCACCCGCCCCCCCAAAGATGCGACGGACGGGGTGGATCAGGTAGAGTGCACAAACGTCACGGGCGATTGGCGCAGCGGGAGCGCGCTTCGTTCACACCGAAGAGGTCACTGGTTCGATCCCAGTATCGCCCACCGTGAACGCGCAGGTAGAGGGCCGGTATTTCCCATCGGGAGCCGGTCCTTTTGCTTGTCATTGACCCTCCTGGGAGAATCTTAGGAGATGATCTTGGCCGTTCTCCTGGAGCAACCGGTCCAGGACGCGGACCGGTGAACGCGGGTGCATCCGCCGGCGGGCGTCGAGGGCTTCCTCCCACCGGGCGGTCGGACCTCCAGCAGGCGGGCGATCATCTCCGCTGTGACGTGCGAGTAGCGCCCTCCGATCGACCCGTCGAGGTGCCTGAGCTGAGTACCGACCGCGAGGGACGGGGCGCCTTCGCCGGGAACCGGCCGGTCGCCGCGGGCTGGAAGACCCATGTGGCGAACCCGCTGCGCCGGTGGTGCGCCGCCGTCGTCGCTGGTTCCAACGCCCGGGTGTAGCCCAACTCCGCGATCGCGGCGGCGATCCGCTCCTTCTCGGTGGAGGAGTTCGCGTCCGATTCCCGCCCGGCAGGCGGCAGGAAGTTGCGGTTGCGCAGCCCGGCGATGACGGTGGTCGCCAGGTCGAGGCTGATCGTCCCGAGACCGCCACACGCGAACACCAGCCTTCGACGGTGGTGGACCGTTCCCGGGCGGCCCGATCCGCCGCTCGATCTCGGTGAAGATGCAGGCGTCGTCCCAGTAATTGCCGAAGAACTTCTCGCCGGTCAGCACCTCGCACAGGATGTACATGCCGACGCCCGCGTGACCGCCGCCGAACTCGCAGAGCGCCGACAGCCACAGCAGCACGGCGCGGGGGTCGCTGAACCCGTACGGCCCACGGGTCACCCTCCACCCGGAAGAACTTCGGCGGGTCCGGGTCGACGAACTGCACGATCTGCTGCCTGCCCTGACTCAGCGCGATGCCGATCTGGCGACTCGCCGGGTCCGCAAGGTCGGTCTGTAGCCGCTCCTGCGCGCACTGCTGCAACCACGCGATGACCCGGCACACCTGCCCGAGCGCCACTGCGGCGGCCACCTCGTCCCGCTCCGCCGCCTCTCTACGCGGGAAGGTCAGCTCGCTGAGCCGCCAACTCGTCTGCAGCACCCCGCAGGTAGCGGGTCAGGTGTGCGTCCCGGTGACCGCCGACGTCATCCGCAGCAGCTCGATCATCGCGAGGGTGATCTGGTCGCGGACCCGGCCGACCGACAGGTCCCACTGGCGCGTGAAGCCGGGCCGGCGGTCGAGCGACTCCCACACCGGCAGCACCTCGCCGTCCAGGCGGGCCGCCGGCATCCACAGCGGCACCAGGTATTCCACCGCCGGCTGGAGGCGCCGGACGCGCTGGGTGCTGGCCGTCGAGCGGGTCAGCGCCGACTCGGCGATCGACAGCAGCGTGGTGAGCAGCCAGTCGTGCAGGGCGAGGTCCTCGCACAGCTCGACCACCGACGGGGAGCAGTCGCCGCTGCCGGCGAGGGTCAGCGTGCGCAGCGTCTCGGACTGCACGGTGAACTCCACCTTGAGCCCCTCGTGCCCCGCGGTCGGCTCGAAGACCCACCGCAGGTGGGTGCGGCGGGCCCGGAAGGGCGAGCGGTGGTCCAGCTGCGCCGAGCCCTGGACGGCGTCCATCGTGTGCCCGGCGATGCCCGCCATGTCGAGCCGGTCGGCGCTGCGCTCGTGCCGCAGGTAGCCGTCGCGGACGTCGCCGGCCTTCACCTTGCCGATCGTCTCCAGCCGCGCCGGCCGGGCCAGGTAGTGCGGCCACTGCATCCGCCGGTTCTCCGCGCTGGGGGTCACCGACGTGTGCGCCGACCCCTGCAGCACGTGCCCACCGGTGACGGCGGCGTGCGAGACGACGGTGCCGACCGCGCGGACCCTCGCCCCGCTGCTGGACGGCAGCGCGCAGTCCACGCCGATCAGGCGGTCCGGCGAGACGGCATAGGCGATCGGCCGCTCCGACTGGATGACCCGCGAACCGGGGGCGGTGTCCAGCAGCCGGACGGTGCTGTCGCGCGCGAGCGGCGTGGAGTTCTGGAGGAGTCCGGTATGCACCTCACCAAAGGTGAGCATCATTCCTCCGATGGTTCACGCCTGCGGGGGTTCGCGACGCCCCGCTGTGCAGCTACTCTAGCGGTTGGCCGCAGCTCGCAGAGCCATGAGTCCCGCGCATCCGGACAGGACATCGTGCGGATATCTCGTTTTTCCCAGCTCTGATCATGGTCGTCTATCTCTTGGGCCTTATTCTCAACGGGTGACCAGTTCAGGGGCGGACGTCGTGGTGGTCGGGGCGGGCGTCACGGGACTGACCACCGCCGTTCTGCTGGCGGAGCGCGGAATGTCCGTCGTCATCGTGAGCCGGGACCATCCCTCACAAACGACCTCATGCGCGGCGGGCGCGCTGTGGGGGCCGCATCTGGTGGAGCACGAATGCGTGGAGCGGTGGGGAAAAAGCACATTGAAGACGCTCACCTCGCTCGCCGCCGACCCGACCACGGGCGTGGAGCTGATGGACGGCGTCGAGGCGTGCAGGACGCCGCAGGACCCGAGCCCCTACCTCGCCTGGCTGCCCGGCGTCCGGGCGTGCGGGCCCGACGAGCTGCGCCCCGGGTTCACCATGGGCTGGCGGTACCGCATCCCCGTGGTCGACATGCCGGTCTACCTGACCTACCTCTACGACCGGCTACACAAGGCGGGCGGGGTCTTCTGGCTGCGTGACGTGCCGGCCCTCGAGGACCTCGGCGACGAGGCCGGCATCGTGGTGAACTGCACCGGGCACGCCGCCGGCCGCCTCACCCGGGACGACGAGCTCAGCGGCGCGCGCGGGGAGGTGGTGATCGTGGACAATCCCGGACTGGACGAGTTCTTCATCGAGGTCGACAGCGAGGACCCCGATCTGACCTATTTCGTGCCGCAGGGCGACCATGTCGTGCTGGGCGGCACCGCATATCCCGGACGGGCCGACACCGAGCCGGATCCGCGGGCGGCGCGGGAGATTCTGCGCCGGTGCGCGACGGTGGAGCCGCGGCTCGCCGGCGCCGTGATCCGCGAGGTGCGGGTCGGCGTCCGGCCTTTCCGCAGGCAGGTACGATTGGAGCATGTCAATCTTGGGCGCTGCCACGTCGTGCACAATTACGGGCACGGTGGCGGAGGCGTGAGTCTTTCGTGGGGTTGCGCCCTGGAAACGGTGGAGTTGGTGACGGCGCTGGAGTCGTCAACACGGTGACCGACGTCTATGTGTCTTCCAGCTTCGTCGACCTGAAGGCGCACCGCCAGGCGGTGCTCACGGTCCTGCGCGGCCTGCACGTCGTGCCGCACGCGATGGAGGACTACGTCGCCGCCGACGAGACCTCCCTCGACTACTGCCTCCGCGACGTCGAGAAGTGCCAGATCTTCGTCGGCATCTACGCCTGGCGGTATGGCGCGGAGGTGCCCTCGCACAACGCGTCGATCACCGAGCTGGAGTACCGCCACGCCGTCACGCTCGGCATCCCGCGACTGATCTTCCTGCTGGAGCCGGCGCACCCCTGGCCGCCGAACGTCATGGACGAGGGCCGCCCCCGCGAGCGGATCATGGCGCTGCGCGCCGAGCTGGCCGGCCCGGACGGCCGGCTGTGCAGCATGTTCACGACCCCCGACGACCTCGCCGCGAAGGTCGGCACCGCGGTCACCAACGAGCTGGCACGGCTGCGGGCCGGCACGGCCGGGGGCGACCCGCCGGACCACGTCGCGCAGTACCGGGCCAGGGTCCGCGACCAGCGGCGCCGGCTCGACCTGAGCGCGCTCGCGCTGCCCGACCACCCCGACGACATCGAGGTCACCGTCGCCGACGTGTTCGTGGAGCAGCTCGTGCGGGAGGAGCCGCCGCCACCGGTGGAGCTGCCGCGCGACTGGCTGCGCCGGATGCAGACCGAAGGGCAGATCAAGCCCGGCGAGCTGCCCGAGCACATCGACGCCAGCGAGGCCGACCACCTCCGCGAGCTCTACCTCGCCAAGCCGTGGCAGCGGCTGTTCGACGTCCTGTCCGACACCGAGCACCGCAAGGTCGTGCTCCTCGGCGACCCCGGGTCCGGCAAGTCGACCGTGACCAACTACCTGATGCTCGTGCTCAGCCGCGCCCGGCGCGACGAGCGGCTGTCCGCGCTCACCGACGTGCTGCCGTTCGTCGTCGAGCTGCGCTCGTACAGCGCGATGCTGGTCAGCGGCGAGTGCGAGAGTTTCGTGGAGTATCTCGCGCACCAGGCCGCCCGCGACGGGCTCGGGCTGCCCGAGGCGGTGCTGCGGCAGTACCTCGCCGACAACGGCCGGGCGCTGTTCATCTTCGACGGGCTCGACGAGATCTTCGACCGCAACCAGCGCACCGCCGTGACCGCCCGGATCGCCGCCTTCGTCGAGGAGTTCCCGTCGGTGCGGGTCCTCGTCACGTCGCGCGTCATCGGCTATGTCCGCAAGGCGCTGACCGACGCGGGCTTCGCCCACTTCACCCTGCAGGACCTCGGCGACGAGCAGATCCAGGATTTCCTCGCCCGCTGGTACCGCCACACGATGTCCGACGACGAGAGCGCCGGCATCCGGCGCCTGCGGCTGCTGGAGACGCTCCGGCTCACCTCGGCGATCCGGGAGCTGGCCGGCAACCCGCTGCTGCTGACCATCCTGGCGATCATCAGCCGGCACAAGGCGCTGCCCCGCGAGCGGTGGAACCTCTACAACCACGCCGCCGGCGTGCTCGTCGACCGGTGGGACGTCAACCGGCAGCTCGGCCAGGGCGACACCGCGGCGGCGCCGGGCACCGCGCCCGGCAACCGGGTGGACGTCAACGCCGACGAGAAGAAGGCGATGCTGCGCCGCCTGGCGTGGGAGATGCAGTTCGACAGCTCCACCGCCGTCAACTACATCCACGGCGACGAGCTGCGGGCCGTCTTCGTGCGGCACCTCGTCGAGCGGTTCGGCCTCGACCGGGCCGACGCCAGCGCCGCCGCCGACCGCATCATCGACCGCCTCCACATGCGCAACTTCATCCTCAGCCGTTACGGCCCCGACCTGTACGGCTTCGCGCACCGCACGTTCCTCGACTTCTTCTGCGCGGCGGAGATCCGCCACCGGTTCAAGACCGGGCTGCTCACGTTCGACGATGTCGCGGACCTGTTCCGCCGGCACTGGCCGGACACGTCCTGGCACGAGGTGCTGCGGCTGGTCGCGAGCGTGCTGCCCGAGGCCGGCGTCGAGCAGATCGTCGACATGCTCGTCACCGACGCCGACCCGCAGTGGCCGCCGCAGGAGTTCCTCAACCCGCCGTGGAACATCGCGCTGGCCGTGCAGTGCCTCGCCGAGCTGCGCAGCCGCGCCGCGGTCGAGCAGGCGGCCGCGGTGCTGCTCGACCGGGTCGTCCTGCTGCTGGAGCACTGCGTGTCGATCAACGACCGCGACACCGCCCAGCTGATCGAGGACGCGATCCTGCCGGCCGTGCGCACCATCGGACCCGACTGGCCCGGCCGCCGGAGCTTCTTCGCCTGGTACCGCCGCCGCGGCTCCCACCTGCTGTGCAGCCCCGTCACCGAATACGCGGCCCGGATCGCGGCGATCCTCGCCGAGCCCGAGGACGATGTCGAGCGGCTCTTCACCGAGGAGCTCGACCCGGTCCGCGACAGCCGCGCGTCGCACGCGGCCGTCGCCGGCCTCGCCGAGCTCGCCCGCCGCTGCCGGCTGCCGGAGCGGGTCAACGCGTCCTACCCCGAGGCCGGACGGGTCCGCGGGATGCTGATCGAGCGGGCCGGCTCCGGACCGTACGGCCAGGTGCGCGTCGCCGCGGTCCAGGCGCTCGGGGAGCACTTCGGCGACGACCCCGCCGCGGTCGCCGCGCTCAACCGGCTGGCCCGCGACGACCGCTCCGGCGGGATCCGCACGACCGCGATCCGTGCGCTGCGCCCAGCCTGCGCCACCGACCCGGCGACCCTGCGGACCGTCATGGTGTGCACCGGCGACGACCACGTCCCGGCCCGGCAGGCGGCCGTGGAGCTGGTCGGCTGGCGCTGCGGCACCAGCGACGACCTGGTCGCGGCGCTGCGGCGGCGGCTGCGGGTCGACACCGACCCGCAGGTCGTCAAGCTGGCCGCGCAGGCGCTCGTCGAGCACCACCACGCGGGCGACCTGGTGCGCGACGACGTCGTGCAGCGGCTGGCGGCCGGCGCCGGGCCCGCGGTCCGGCGGGCCGCGATCGAGGTCCTCGCCGAGTGCGCGAACACGCGCGACATCCTGCTCGGCTACGTCCGCACCGACCCCGACGCCGGGGTCTTCCGCGCCGCCGCCGAAGCGCTCGCCGACGACCTCCTCGCCACGGACCGCGGCGCCGGCGATCCGGAGGCGGCCGCTCAGGTGCGCGACGCGGCCCTGGCTCGGCTGCCCGCCCGCGGCAACCCCGACCCCGCGGTGCGCCTCGCCGCCGCGGAGATCCTCGGCGCCCGGTTCATCGGCGAGGAGGTCGTCGCCGGGGCGCTGCGCGACGAGATGAGCGACGCGGTCCCCGCCGTCCGGATCGCCGCCGCGCACGCCCTCGCCGGGATCGCCTCGACCGACGGCAAGGTCGCCATCGCCATGCAGCGCAAGCTCAACGATCCGGAGGCGGAGGTCCGCCGGATCGCGGTCGGCGTCCTGCTGCACCGCATCGCGCTCGACGCGGACCTGCGCACGAAGCTGACCGAGCGGGCCCGTTTCGACACGGACGCCGGTGTGCGGCTGGCGATCGTCACCGCCCTCGGGCGGCGCTGGTCGCTCGGGCCGCAGGCGCGCAGGCTGATCGTCGAGCGGGTCGCCGACGACCACAGCGAGCTGGTCCGCCGGGCGGCGGCGGAGATCCTCGCCGCGCACCTGGACGACCCGGACGCCCGCGACGCGCTCGGCGACCGGATCCGCGCCGACCTCGACGGCGACGTGGTGCGGATCGCGGCCGAGGCGATGGGCGCGTATCAGGGCGCCGGCCCGCGGGTCGCCCGGATCCTCGTGAAGCGCACCGGCGACCGCAACGCCAACGCGAAGCTGCGCCGCACGGCGGTGGAGCTGCTCGGCGACCGGTTCGGCGACCGCGACGACACGCGGGACGCGCTGCTGGAGCGGATCTCCACCGACTCCGACGCCGACGTGATCGAGACCGCCGCCGAGATCCTGCTGCGCCGCGCCGGCGGCGGTCCCGCGCTGGAGGCGCAGGTCCGGGACCGGCTGCTGGTCCGGCTCGACGACGCCGCCCCGGTCAACGGCGGCGCCGCGCGGGTCCTCGGACGCCTCCTCGGCGCCGAGCCGGACCTGCCCGCGCGGCTCATCGCGCTGTCCGCGGCCCATCCCGCCGACACCGAGCTGTGCCGCGTGGTCGGCACCGTCCTGGCCGAGCTGCCCGAGACGAGCCCGCAGATCCACGCCTGGTTCGTCGAGCACCTGGACGACCCCGACTGGACCGTCAAGGAGAAGTCGGTCCGTGCGCTCGGTCACCGCTTCGGCGCGCAGCAGGAGACCCGGGCACTGCTCGACCGGCACGCCCGGCATCACCCCGACGGCGCGTTTCGCGAGGTCATCGGGCAGGTCCTGACCGGGCTGCCGGAGATCTCACCCCACGACCTGCCGCCCATTCCGCTCCGCCGTACGGATGAGCGGCAGTAGCGTTGGCGATGATTGCTTGAGCGCGTGTGACACGCTATACCTGCTAGGTGTCCCCGCGGCTCGCCGTTCGCCATCCGGAGGTCTTCGAACAATGAACGGCGCTGCTGTCCTCGAGTGTGCCCGCAACAGTCAGGCTGACTGGCGGTCCTTCGACGCGGAGGAGTACCGCAACCAGCACTACAAGTTCGTCCGCGACGACGACCGGCAGATCATGGGCATCACCCGTGATTTCTTCTCGCGTGCCGGAGTCAGCGGCGGCCGGGCGCTGGATCTCGGCACCGGCACCAACCTGTATCCGGCGCTCTCGATGATGCCGTTCAGCCGGTCGCTCACCCTGCGGGAGTACTCCCCGGCCAACCTCGCGTGGCTCGCCGAGCACCAGCGCGCCGGCCTCGACCGCGGCTGGGACGCCTTCTGGGACGTGTTCCTGGAGTCCCCGGCGTACCGGCGGACCGACCCGCGCGCGAAGTTCGCCGCCGCGAAGATTCAGCCCGGCAGCGTCTTCACCCTGCCGCGCCACCGCTTCGACCTCGGCACGATGTTCTTCGTCGCCTGCTCGATCTCCTCCGACCCGGCCGAGTTCGAGCTCGCGATCCAGCGCTTCGTCGGCGCGCTGCGCCCCGACGCCCCGTTCGTCGCCGCGTTCATGAGGCGCTCCTCCGGCTACGAGGTCGCCGGCCGCCGCTTCCCCGCCGTCCCCGTCGACGAGTCCGACGTCCACGGCTGCCTCTCCCCGCTGACCACCTCCCTGCGCGTCATCCCCGTCGAGTCGGACATGTCCCACGCCGACGGGATGATCGTCGCGACCGGCCGCACCAGGTCCTCCAGGCGTCGCGACTAGGCACCGGCGGTCATCGCCCGGCGCGGCCGCCGGCGGTGACGGGTGTGCCTGCCGGATCGGCGGCCGGGCGGGTGGGGCCGGCGCGGAGGGCGACCAGGAGCGCGGCGGCAAGGTAGGTGCCCGTGGCGATGAGCATCGCGTTGGGGAAGGCGCCGACGGCGCCCAGGACCGCGACGCCCAGGGCGCTGCCCACCTGCCGCATCGTGTTGAGCAGGCCGCTGGCGACGCCCGCGTGACCGTCGGGGGCGGCCTGCAGGGTCAGGGACGTGGCGGCGGTCATGGCGGTGTCGATGCCGAAGCCGACGACGAAGAGCGCGGCGAGCACCGCCGGCAGCGGGCCGGCGGCGCACGCGCCCAGGGCGGCGAACCCGGCGGCGCCGGTGAGGAGGCCGACCAGCATCGTCGCGCGGGGGCCGTAGCGGTGGCCGGCCCAGCCGCCGAACGGGGAGCCGACCACGGCGCCGGCGGCCTGCACCGCGAGGGCGACGCCCGTGAGCAGGGGCGACAGGTGGCGGTGCTCCTGCAGGTACAGCGTCACCAGGAAGAACTGGCCGTAGAAGGCGAAGTTCAGGGCGAACCCCGTGACCACGGTGGCGCGCAGGGCGCGGTGGCGCAGCAGGTCGGGCCGCAGCATCGGGGCGGGGCGCCGGCGGCCCCCGGTTGCGGGAGCCTCGGCGAGGGCCTTGCTCGCGCGGTACTGGAGCAGCACGAACAGGCCGAGGACCAGCGCGCCGGCGACGATCAGCGGCGGGTGGGCGGCGATGCAGCCGGCGACCAGCAGCGCGAGGCCGCAGGTCGACGTGACCACGCCGCGGACGTCGACCCGCGCACCGGCGTGGCGCGGCGGGTCGACCAGGCCACGGCCGATGCAGAGCACGAGCACGGCGAAGGGCACGTTGAGCAGGAACAGCGCGGGCCAGCCGGCGACGGCGAGCAGCGCGCCGCCGAGCAGGGGACCGGCCGCGGCCGCGACGCCGGCGAGGCCGCCCCACAGGCCGATGACGCGGGCCTGCCGGGCCGGCTCGGGGTACGTGGACCGGATGAGCGCGAGCGAGCTGGGCATGAGCACGGCCGCGCCGACACCCTGGACCACCCGGCCGGCGATCAGCCAGGCGCCGCCGGTGGTGCAGGCACACATGACGGAGCCGAGCGCGAAGATCGTCATGCCGCCGTGGTAGGAGCGGCGCGCCCCGAACCGGTCGGCGAACGACCCGCCGGCGAGGACGAGCGCGGCGAAGACGACCGTGTAGGCGTCGACGACCCACTGCAGGGTCGCGGTGCCGCCGCCGATGGAGGGCAGCGCGACGGTCACGATCGTGCTGTCGAGCATGACCAGGAAGAACCCGAGGCAGACCGCGAGCGCCCGCATCAGGCGGTCAGCGCGTCGGCGCAGGCGGAGACGAGGCAGCTGAGGCTGTCCACGACCGGCGCGACGCGGGACAGGTCGTCGCGCAGGACGGTCAGGTCGGTGCAGCCGAGCAGCACCCCGTCGGCGCCGGCGACGTTGCCGGCGGCGAGCGCCTCGTGCACGGCCGCGGCGTCGAACGCCCCGCCGACGCACCGCGTGACGAGCGACACGACGTGCGACTGGTCGGCGGGGCGCAGGATCTCGATGCCGCGCAGCCGGGCCGCCGCGTAGGCCTCGTGGTCGACGCTGGTGCCGGTGGCGAGCAGCACGAGCCGGCGCAGCCCGCGGGCGGCGGCCGCGTCGATGGTCTCGCTGACCATGTCGACGAGCTTCAGGTGCCGCCCGGCGAGCAGCGGGCGCAGCTGGCGGTGGAACGTGTTGCAGGGCATCGCGACGAGGTCGCAGCCGGCCCGCTCGAGCGTGTCGAGGGCCGTGGTGAGCAGCGCGTCGATCTCCGTGGTCTCCGCCGCGGTGAGCGTGCCGTCAAGGACCGCCCCGACCAGCCGCGCCGGCAGCGGCTGGCTGTGGATGAGCAGGTCCGGCCAGGCCCCGGTGCGGGCCTGGACCTCGGCGACGAGCAATCGGTAGAACTCGATCGTGGCGACCGGACCGACGCCACCGATGACACCCAGCACCCACCCCACCCCCGTGGCGGCAACCATACCCGTCGGTCGATGTCCGGTGGGGGCACGGCTGCCGCCGCGGTGGTTCAGCGCAGGGTGATCTCGGGGTACAGCGGGAACCCGGCGAGCAGCTCGGACGCCTGGCCGGACACCTTGGCCGCGACCGACTCGTCGAGGGTGTACTTCGCCTTCGAGTCCGCCGCCGGCCGGGTGCTGCTCAGCACGGTGGCGATGAGCTCGGCGATCGTGTCCATCTCGGCGACGCCGAGGCCGCGCGTGGTGAGCGCCGGGGTGCCGATGCGCACGCCGGAGGTGTACCAGGCGCCGTTGGGGTCCTGCGGGATCGCGTTGCGGTTGGTGACGATGCCGGCGTCCAGCAGTGCCGCCTCCGCCTGGCGGCCGGTGAGGCCGGTCGGCGCGCCACTCCCCTCAGCATCATCGCGCTGTGCGACGTCGATGAGCACCAGGTGGTTCTCGGTGCCGCCGGTGACGAGGCGGACGCCGCGGCGCTGCAGGCCCTCGGCGAGCGCGGCGGCGTTGTCGACGACGCGCTGCGCGTAGTCGCGGAACGACTGGGTGCGGGCCTCGGCGAGCGCGACGGCCTTGGCGGCCATGACGTGCGGCAGCGGGCCGCCGAGCACCATCGGGCAGCCGCGGTCGACCTGGTCGGCGAGCTCCGCCTGGCAGAGGACCATGCCGCCGCGCGGGCCGCGCAGCGTCTTGTGGGTCGTGGTGGTGACGATGTGGGCGTGCGGCACCGGGTCGAAGTCGCCGGTGAACACCTTGCCGGCGACGAGCCCGGCGAAGTGCGCCATGTCGACCATGAGGGTGGCGCCGACCTCGTCCGCGATCTCGCGGAGCTTCGCGAAGTTCACCTTCCGGGGGTACGCCGAATAGCCACCGACGATGATCATCGGCCGGAACTCGCGGGCGGTCTCCCGCAGCGCGTCGTAGTCCAGCAGGCCCGTCTCCGGGTTGGTGCCGTAGCTGCGCTGGTGGAACATCTTGCCGGAGATGTTGGGCCGGAAGCCGTGGGTCAGGTGCCCGCCGGCGTCCAGGGACATGCCGAGCATCCGCTGGTCGCCGAAGTCGTGCCGCAGCTGCGCCCAGTCACTCTCGGTGAGGTCGTTGACCTGGCGGACGGACTTCTCGCGCAGGAACGGCGCCTCGACCTTCTGCGCCAGGACCGCCCAGAAGGCGACGAGATTCGCGTCGATCCCAGAATGTGGTTGGACATAGGCGTGTGACGCGCCGAACAGTTCCCGGGCGTGCTCCGCGGCGATCGACTCGACGGTGTCGACCTGCTGGCATCCGGCGTAGAAGCGGCGGCCGACAGTGCCTTCGGCGTACTTGTCGCTGAGCCAGTTGCCCATCGCGAGGAGCGTCGCGGGTGAGGCGTAGTTCTCACTGGCGATGAGCTTGAGCGACTCGCGCTGGGCGGTCAGCTCGCCGGCGATGGCGTCCGCGATCCGCGGCTCGACGGCCCGCACCACGTCAAGGGCGGCGTTGACCGCGATCGATTCCGAACTTTGCGCGCTCATGACGGGACTCCTGATCAGGTCGGGATCGTCAGCCACATCGGGACGGTCGATGCGGCCAGGTCCAAGCTCAATCCAAGCTCGACTGCGTGACGGCGAACCACGGTAACAGGCTAGAATCTGGGATCGGGGCGAGAGGCGCTGCAACGGATCATCGACGATCCGCCACGCTCGACCTGGAATCACTGTCTGCAAGGGCGCCTTCCGTCTGACCCACGGAAGGTGGATCCCATGGCGATCGCAGATCTGCGCAAGCTCCTCGACGAGCGGGTGGTCGTGCTCGACGGCGCATGGGGCACCATGCTGCAGGCCGCCGGCCTCACTCCCGCCGACTACCGTGCGGACCTGATCGCCCCGGACCACCCGAAGGACGTCACGGGCGACCCGGACCTGCTGATCCTGACCCGCCCCGACGTGATCCTCGACGTCCACCGGCAATACCTGGCCGCCGGCGCCGACATCACCACCACCAACACCTTCACCGCCACCAGCATCGCCCAGGCCGACTACGGCCTGGAGTCGCTGGTCCGCGAGATGAACGTGCAGGGCGCCCGGCTGGCGCGCCAGGCGGCGGACGAGTTCTCCACGCCGGACCGGCCGCGGTTCGTCGCCGGGTCGGTCGGCCCGCTGAACGTCACGCTGTCGCTGTCGCCGAAGGTCGAGGACCCGTCCTACCGGGCAGTGACGTTCGACACGGTCCGCGCCACGTACGCGGAGCAGATCAGCGCGCTCGCCGAGGGCGGCGTGGACCTGCTGCTCATCGAGACCATCTTCGACACGCTCAACGTGAAGGCGGCCGTCGCCGCGGCCCGCGACGTCGCGCCGCACCTGCCGCTGTGGATCTCGGTCACGATCGTCGACCTGAGCGGCCGGACGCTGTCCGGGCAGACCGTCGAGGCGTTCTGGCGCTCCGTCGAGCACGCCGACCCGCTCATCGTCGGCGTCAACTGCTCGCTCGGCGCGACGGAGATGCGCCCGCACGTCGCCGACCTGGCCCGCTTCGCCGGCACGTATGTCGCGGCGCACCCCAACGCGGGCCTGCCCAACGCGTTCGGCGGTTATGATCAGACCCCCGCCGAGACCGGGAGCCTGCTCGCCGGCTTCGTGTCCGACAAGCTGGTCAACGTCGTCGGCGGCTGCTGCGGTACGTCACCCGCCCACATCGGAAAGATCGCCGAGGCGGTCCGGGGGATGGCGCCGCGGCACGTCCCGAAGCTCGCCCCGGCGACCCGGTTCAGCGGCCTGGAGCCGTTCGAGATCGGTCCCGACACCGGCTTCGTCATGATCGGCGAGCGGACCAACGTCACCGGTTCGAAGCGCTTCCGCCGGCTCATCGAGTCCGACGACCACCAGGGCGCGGTCGACGTCGCCCTTGAGCAGGTCCGCGGCGGCGCCAACCTCCTCGACGTCAACATGGACGCCGACCTGCTCGACAGCGAGCAGGCGATGACCACGTTCCTGAACCTCATCGCCACCGAGCCCGAGGTCGCCCGCATCCCGATCATGATCGACAGCTCGCGCTGGAGCGTGCTCGAGGCCGGCCTGAAGTGCGTGCAGGGCAAGGGCGTCGTCAACTCGATCAGCCTCAAGGAGGGCGAGGAGCCGTTCCTGGAGCAGGCGCGGATCATCCGCTCCTACGGCGCCGGCGTGGTCGTCATGGCGTTCGACGAGCTCGGCCAGGCCGACACCACCGAGCGCAAGGTCGAGATCTGCGGCCGGGCGTACGACCTGCTGGTGAACAAGGCCGGCTTCGCGCCCGAGGACATCATCTTCGACCCGAACGTGCTCGCCGTCGCCACCGGCATCGCCGAGCACAACGGCTACGCGAAGGCCTTCATCGACGCCCTGCCGCTGATCAAGCAGCGCTGCCCCGGCGTCCGTACCAGCGGCGGCATCTCGAACCTGTCGTTCTCCTTCCGCGGCAACGACGTCGTGCGCGAGGCGATGCACTCCGCGTTTCTGCTGCACGCCGTCCGGGCCGGCCTCGACATGGGCATCGTCAACGCCGGCCAGCTCGCCGTCTACGCCGACATCCCCGCCGACCTGCTCGAGCTCGTCGAGGACGTCCTGTTCGACCGGCGCGAGGACGCCACCGACCGGCTCGTCACGTTCGCCGGCACGGTCAGCGGCCCCGGCACCTCCCGGGTCGTCGACCTGTCGTGGCGCGAGGCCCCGGTCAACGAGCGGCTGTCGCACGCGCTCGTGCACGGCATCGTCGACTTCATCGAGGAGGACACCGAGGAGGCGCGCCTCGCCGCCAACCGTCCCCTGGAGGTCATCGAGGGCCCGCTGATGGACGGCATGAAGGTCGTCGGCGACCTCTTCGGCAGCGGCAAGATGTTCCTGCCGCAGGTGGTGAAGAGCGCCCGCGTGATGAAGCGCTCCGTCGCCTACCTCGAGCCGTTCATGGAGGCCGAGAAGGAGGCCGCCCGCGCCGCGGCGCTCGCCGCGGGCGCCACCGAGAGTGCCGCCGAGGGTGCCGCTGCCCGTCCTCAGAGCCGCAGCGGCCAGGGCAAGGTCGTCATGGCGACCGTCAAGGGCGACGTCCACGACATCGGCAAGAACATCGTCGGCGTCGTCCTCGGCTGCAACAACTACGAGGTCATCGACCTCGGCGTCATGGTCCCGGCGGCGAAGATCCTGGACACCGCGGTCGCCGAGGGCGCCGACGCGATCGGCCTGTCCGGCCTCATCACGCCGTCGCTGGACGAGATGGTCGCCGTCGCCGCCGAGATGCAGCGCCGCGGCCTGAAGCTGCCCCTGCTCATCGGCGGCGCCACCACGTCGCGCCAGCACACGGCGGTGCGGGTCGCTCCGGCGTACGACGGCAACACCGTCCACGTGCAGGACGCCTCGCGGGTGGTCGGGGTCGTCGCCGGCCTGCTGGACGCGGACCGGGTCGAGCAGCTCACCGCCGACAACCGCGAGGAGCAGGAGCGCCTGCGCCGCCAGCACGCCGAGCGCCGCCACACCGCGCTGCTCACCCTCGCGCAGGCCCGGGCCAACGCCTCGGACGTGTCGTTCGACGCCATCCCCACGCCGGACTTCACGGGTGTACGGGTCGTCGAGCCGCCCCTGCAGGTCCTCCGCGAGATGATCGACTGGCAGTTCTTCTTCCTCGCGTGGGAGCTGAAGGGCAAGTACCCCGCGATCCTCGACCAGCCCGTCGCCGCCGAGCTCTTCGCCGAGGGCAACACCCTGCTCGACGAGATCATCGCCAACGGCACCCTCTCCGCCCGTGGCGCCTACGGCTTCTGGCCCGCCGCTTCCGTGGGCGACGACATCGTCCTGGACAACGGCGTGAAGTTCCCGATGCTGCGCCAGCAGACGGAGAAGCCCGACGGCCGCGAGAACCGCTGCCTCGCCGACTACATCGCCCCTGCTTCCTCCGGCTCCTCCGGCGACGCGTTCCCCGACCACCTGGGCGGCTTCGCCGTCGCCATCCACGGCGCCGAGGAGCTCGCCGCCCGGTACGAGGCCGACAACGACGACTACCGCGCCATCCTGGTGAAGGCCCTGGCCGACCGCCTCGCCGAGGCCTTCGCCGAGTGGATCCACCTGGAGGCCCGCCGCGCCTGGTTCGAGCCCGACGCCCAGCCCGCCCTGGAGGACCTGCACGCCGAGCGCTTCCGCGGCATCCGCCCCGCCCTCGGCTACCCCGCCAGCCCCGACCACTCCCTCAAGCAGGCCCTGTTCGACCTCCTCGAGGCCGGCAAGCTGGGCCTGGCCCTCACCGAGTCCTTCGCCATGACCCCGGCCGCCGCGGTCAGCGGCCTGATCTTCGCCCACCCCGACTCCCGCTACTTCACCGTGGGCCGGGTCAACCGCGACCAGATCGAGGACTACGCCACCCGCCGCGGCCTCCCCGTCGAGGAAGTCGAGCGCTGGCTCCGCCCCAACCTCGCCTACGACCCCTCCTGACCCACCCGGTGCAGGGCCGCCTTCCCCGGCGGCCCTGCCACCACCTGAGCCGGCCTGCCGGCTGGACCGTGACGTCCACATCGGGGAGCGGACACCCTGGCGTGGCCGCCGGGCGCGGCGCCTCAGTGTGCGACGACCTCGGCGTTCAAGCGCTGGACGAGTGCCCTGGCCTCCTCCTCGCGCCCTGACGGCACCAGGAGGTCCGCCAGCTGGTGCTCCTGCATGACGCCGTCGCCGCTGCTGACGGTCGTCGTGAACACCACCCGCATCGGCCGGCCTGCCACCAGCGTGACCTCGGTCAACGGGCCGGTCGGGGCGAAGGCCGTGCAGCCAGCAATTCGCCGGCCGAGCACGACCGCACCGCTCGCCGGTCCAGGCGGATTACGTGAGCCCGGACAGCCACGCGATCAGCATGACCCCCAGGGTGCCGAGCACGAACCAGACGAGCGCCGTCCACAACGCCGAGCCAAGGCTCGGAGGTCGTCGCGCATGTCTGGCCATCGCGCCATCATCCCCCATCGGCCACGCGACAGACGGCCCCTGCTCAACGGGGAGCCGGGGCGAAGCGCTGAACAGCTACAGCAGACCGCTGCTCGCGATCGTGTTCGCCCGCTGTCGTCTGACGCGCAGTTCGATGACCCCGATCACGGCCAGACAACTGATCCACGCAACGCAAACAGAGCCGAGGTGGAGGAGCCAGGTCGGCTGCGGCTCCAGGGGCCAGGCCAGATCAACGACGCCCCAGACAACGCCGGCGGCGGCGACCAGCCCAGCCAACCGGACCAGCCTGACCCGGAACCGCATCACCGGGCCGGGGGTCTCACTGACGGTCCAGAACGCACCGACCCACGCCCCCGCGGCGGCTGCGTTCGCGGCCGGAGGCCACACCGCATCGAGGAGCAGCGACACGGAGGCGGCGGCAACGACAACCCATGTCATTCGCATCACGGCCGATTTCCATGCGAACTGCTGAGCCATCCCCATGCCGACACGATAATTCGCCGTCCACCGTGCCCACCTTCCGCCAAGCGGGCGGTGGGTCACCGGGAGTTCGGGTGCTGCATGTCCGGCGGACGTGTGGGGGTGACCGGTTCCTCGACGGGCGGGTGCAGCGTCCGGGCATGAAGATCCGGGGTCTGGTCATGCTCGCCGTCGTGGCCGGTGCGGTTGCCTGGCCGGGGGGAGCGCGGGCCGAGGTGGGTGCGCCGGTCTTCGGGGCCGGGTCGAACTGGGCCCAGCCGGCGGTCAGGACGTGGATCCTGCAGGCGGCGCCGCGCGCCGGTTACGCCGACGTGGGCAGCACCACCGGGCGGCAGCAGTTCGCCGCCGGGGCCGTCGACTTCGCGGTGTCGGAGACGCCGTACGGGTTCGACGGGGTGGACCAGCCGCCGGCGCGGCCGTTCGCGTACGTGCCGGTGGCGGGCGGCGGGCTCGCGTTCGTGTACAACCTGACCGTCGACGGCCGGCGGGTCACGGACCTGCGGCTGTCCAGCGGGACGATCACCGGGATCTTCACCGGTGACATCACGCGGTGGGACGACCCGCGGGTCACGGCCGAGAACCCCGCGATCAGGCTGCCGGCGCGGGCGATCAGGCCCGTGGTGCGCGAGGACAGGGCGGGCACCACGGCCGCGTTCACGGGGTGGATGAGCGAGCGGCACCCGGACCGGTGGGACGCCTACTGCCAGGCGCACGGGCGGCCGTCGCCCTGCGGGGCCACGTTGACGTTCCCGGTCGGCGGGCAGGTGGCCCGGGTCGGGTCGACCGGCGTCGCCGGGACGGTGGTGCAGCCGGGCGGCGACGGCATGATCGGCTATGTGGAGCACTCGTACGCGCGGGCGAACAGGCTGCCCGTCGCGAAGGTGCGCAACCAGGCCGGGTACTACATCGCGCCGACCGCGAGTGCTGTCGGGGTGGCGCTGTCCGGGGCCGGGCAGGACCGGCGGGCGTACCCGGTGTCGTCCTACGCGTCGCTGATCGTGCCGACGACGACCGAGGCCGGCTTCACCGTGGAGCGCGGCCTCACGTTGAGCGAGTTCGGTCGGTACGCGCTGTGCCGCGGGCAGCGCGACGTCGAGTTCCTCGGCTTCGCGCCGCTGCCGGTGAACCTGGTGCGGCCGGGGCTTGAGCAGCTGCAGCGGATCCCCGGGGCGATCACCCGCGCCGACCCGCTCGCGGGCTGCGCGAACCCGACGTTCGCCGCCGACGGCACCGACACGTTGCTGGCGACGGCCCCGCAGCCGCCGGAGTGCGACAACCAGGCCAGCGGCACACAGTGCGTGACCGCGAGCCCGGCCGCGCCGCACGCGCAGACGGTCGACGCCGACGTCGCGACCGGCGTGTTCTCCCTCGCGGTCGAGGACGATGTCGCGGTGCTCACCGGCGGCAGCGTCGGCGGCGAGGCGATCGGCGGGCTGCCGGCCGTCACGGTCACGGACCTGCGCGGCACCAACCCGGGCTGGAACGTGACCGCGCAGGTCGAGGACTTCGTGCACAGCGCACGGCCGGACGCGACCATCCCCGGCGCGCAGCTGGGGTGGGACCCCGCCGCGGAAGACGGAGGCGGCTCCGGTCACGCCGCGGCAGGCGTACGGGTGGTGCCCGGCTCCGGCGGGCTGGCCGGCGGGGCCACCCTGTGCGCGGCGCCGGCGGGCGGCAGCGCGGGCACGTTCCACTGCTTCGCCACCCTGATCCTCGCCGTCCCCGACAGCACGCTGCCGGGGACCTACGCCGCGACGCTGACCCTGACGCTCGCCTGAACTACGCCGCCGTGAGGACCTCCTCGACGAGGTCGCGGGGGATGCCGTGGGTGTCGTGCAGGTAGTGGAAGTCGTCGTCGGTGAGGGGGCCGCGGAGCAGGAGCCGCTGGACGAGGGGGCGGCCGCGACGCAGGAGCGCCTGGAAGCGCCGTTCCTCGTACACCAGGACGTCATGAACATAGAGAGGATCGACCCGCAGGGAGAACTGGGACACGGTCTCGCCGAGGGGCTCGACGGGCAGGTCGCCGAGGGTGCGGGAGGGGTCGTCGCGCCAGAGCTCGGTGAGGGTGCGACGGATGAGGCGGCGCAGGACGTAGCCGCGGCCGGTGTTGGAGGGGTGGACGCCGTCGCCGATCACGACCGCGGACGAGCGCAGGTGGTCGCAGACGAGCCGGGACGGGGTCCACAGGGACGACACCGTGCGGGTCCACGGCTCGAAGACGTCGGTGTCGAAGACCGACGAGCGGCCCTGCAGGACCATGGACATGCGCTCCAGGCCCATGCCGGTGTCGACGCCGGGTTGCTCGAGCGGGCTCAGGCTGCCGTCGGGGTGGCGGCGGTGGCGCATCATGACGTGGTTCCACACCTCGACCCAGTTGTCGTCGGTGGATGGTGTACCGGTGGGCGGGCCGTCGCCGGTCCACACGAAGATCTCGGAGTCGGGGCCGCACGGGCCGGTCGGACCGTTGGACCACCAGTTCTCGTCGCCGAGTTGTTCCGCCGGTACGCCCAGCTGGCGCCACGTGTCCAGCGAGCGCGGGTCTTCTTCGTACACCGTGACGTGCAGCCGCTCGACCGGCAGCTGGAACCCGTCGCGGAGCAGCTCGAAACCCCAGCGCAGGCTCTGGTCGCCGCCGTAGTCGCCCAGCGACCAGGACCCCAGCATCTGGAACACCGTGAGATGCGTGTCGTCGCCGACCTCGTCGAGGTCCGTGGTGCGCAGGCATCGCTGCACACCGGTGAGGCGGCGGCCGAGCGGATGCGGTTTCCCCTCGATGTACGGCGTGAGCGGGTGCATGCCCGCGCTCGTGAACAGGACCGGGTCGTCCTGCGGCGGGATGAGCGTCGCGTCGCCGAGGAGCTCGTGGCCGCGCTCGCGGTAGAAGTCGAGGAACGTGCTGACGATCTGGCGGGTGTCCATGGGTGGGCCCTTCGGGGAATGGACCGGAGGACGGGACCCGGCAGCGCATACAGAAACAGCCGGCGAACCGTTTCCGGTCGCCGGCTGAACTGGAGGAAAGATCAGGCAGCAGCGTCCGGCGAGCGGTGAGCTCGCGCGGCCGCGGCAACGAAACGCCTGATACGCATGCGGAGAGTGTACCTCAGCGGCCGTTCCTCGGATCGCTCCTCAGATCGCTCCTCAGGTCGCTCCTCAGAAGCGGGACGAGTACTCGACGGTGAAGCCGCTGTTGACGGCGGCGCCGGCGTTGTTGAAGCAGCTGACGCGGATGCCGAGCGCGCCGGCGCCGGGGGTCCACGGCGAGTGCAGGCCGCAGAAGTCCGGCGTGGTGCCGAACGCGGTGACCTGGACGTTGCCGGGCGGGGCGGCGATCGAGGCGAACGTGACGGTCCAGATCGGGGGACCGCCGGCCAGGGTGCCACCGCCGCCGGCGGAGTTGAAGTTCGTCAGGGGCGGGCCAAGCGGCGGGGTGTTCCAGAGGTAGCCGAACCGGTAGGGCGGGGAGGCGCCGCCGTACAGGGCGCGCTGGTAGGTCCATGTGAGCGTGAAGCGGGTGTTGGTCGGCACGCCGGCGGAGCTGAAGCAGTAGACGCGGAAGAACTGGCCGTTGGCGGAGGACTGCCAGCTGGCGACCTTGCACCTGGCGCCGGCGGCCGGGTTGACGGCGGTGGCCTGGACGTTGCCGGCCTGCGGGCCGGCGGTGCCGAGGCCGGTCAGCGCGACCGAGTAGAGGCCGGGGCCGGCGTTGGTGACGGTGTTGGCGGCACCGGTCGAGTTGTACTGGGTGATGATCCCGCCGGCGCTGTTCGCGTCCACGTAGCCGAAGCGGGAGGCGGCGAAGACGCCGGAGCTGCGGGCGAACTGCACGGAGAAGCCGGGCTGCGAGTCGAGGATCCCGCCGGGGCGGTAGCAGCTGACCATGACGAGCTCGTCCGGGCCGGAGGGGCCCCACGCCTCGGCCTGGCACCAGCGACCAGGGGGAGTGGCGAACCCGTCGTGCACGGCGGTCACGTGCACGACGCCGCCGGCGGTGGCGATGCCGGGGAACTTGACCAGCCACCGGCCGACCCCGCTGGGGCTGACGGTGGTCGCGGCCGGCCACTGCTGCGACACCACGCCGCCCGACCACAGCGCGAACCCGAACGCGTCGGGCAGCAGCGCGGCGGCCGGCCTGGCGGCGCCGAGGGCGCCGGTGAGCGCGGCGGCGAGCATGACGGCGACGGCACCCGTCAGTCGTCTGAACCTCATACGTTGCCTCCATCCTGGGAAGGGGGAGGGCAGCGTATCGACCAGTGTGGATTGGTAACGGTCGGATCGAGGACTCGCGGCGCGGCGCCGCACAAAGAGTCGTATGGGGTGATTGCCGGTGTCAGCGGACCTTCTGCTGCGGGCGCTCCCGGTGCTTCGCCGCCAGGCGGGTCAGGTAGATCAGGGCCGCGCCCAGCACGCCGACGTCGTCGAGGTAGATCGGGTCGGGCAGCAGGTCGACCGGGGAGATGGTGTAGATGATCGCGCCCCAGAACGCGAACTTGCCGCCCGCGCCCATCGCCTGCAGGTATTTCCCGGTCTTCCAGACGCGGGTGGCGAGGACGATCGCGGTGACCAGCATGGCGACCAGCAGCAGCCCGCCGATCACGATGAGGCCGTAGAACACGATGTCGTCCATGGGCGTGAGTCTACGGGTGATACTCGCACCATGCCCGACACGCCGCCCGTCACGCCGCCTCAGATCACCGGGGCCGACCCCGCGTCGTTCGCCGCCGCCGTCCTGCGGGACCGCCACCCGGCCATCGTGGCCAGGGTCCTCGCGGACTTCCCCTTCGCCGCGCCGGTCCGGGACGCGCTTGCAAGGCTCTTGCAGGACCCCACGGTGACCCCGCTGCCGCGCGACGCCCACGACTGCAAGGACTGGGACCGGTGGGGCGAGCCGTACTTCGGGCGGTCGATGTTCGAGGTGCCGTTCCTGTGGGCGGAGAACTACTTCTACCGGCGGCTGCTGCACGCGACCGGCTACCACGAGCCCGGGCCGTGGCAGGGGATCGACCCGTTCGGGCCGCAGAAGGCCGCCGACCTGCCGGGTCCGGCGGAGCTCGCGGCGCTCGACGCGCTGCAGGCCCTGCCGGAGGACGATCAGGCCGCGGCGCTGGTGGCGGCGGCGCTGTGGGGCAACCGGGCCGATCTGGGGTTCCAGCTCGCGCACGGACTCGCCGACATGCAGGCCGAGCTCGTGGCGGACGACACCGAGCGGCTCTGGAAGTGGCTTGCAAGTGGCGGCGGCACCGTCTGTGTGGTCGCCGACAACGCGGGCCGGGAGCTGCTGCCGGACCTGGTGCTCATCGACTTCCTGCTGCGCACCGGCCGGGCCGCCCGCGTCGAGCTGCACGTCAAGCCCGCGCCGTACTTCGTCTCCGACGCGCTCACCGCGGACGTCCTGGCGGAGCTGCGGCGCTTCGGCGACGGCAGCGAGATCGGGGGGCGGCTGTGGGAGGCGCTGCGGGCCGGGAGCCTGAAGCTCGTCACCGACCCGTTCTACTGTGCGCCGCTGGAGTTTCCGGAGATGCCCGCCGGCCTCGCCGCCCGCTTCGGGGCGGCGACGCTGACCATCCTCAAGGGGGATCTGAACTACCGGCGCCTGGTGGGCGATCGCGACTGGGCGCCGGAGACGTCGTTCTCGGGTCTTACCGCATACTTTCCCGGGCCGGTCGCGGCCCTGCGAACGGTGAAGTCGGACGTGGTCGCCGGGTTGGCCGCGGGCGTCGCGGCGAAGCTACCCGCGTCATGGCGCACCAGCGGCAGTTTTGCCATGGTCCAAGTGCGGGGTTGACACCGTGGCGGTGGTCGTGAAGGTCGGGCCGGCCCAGATGCTGCGGTTCGTCGTCATGTTGAGCACTCTGCCGGGCGCCACTTGGCGGCCACTTGCGGTCGGCTTGCGAAACCCCTCAAGGGTGGTTGCGGTCACGCATCGATGGCGCTTGTGGCCCGGATATTTCCGACATGTCGGTCGCTGCAAGCCTTAAGACAGACTTGAAGACCCCTTCATTGACGCTCCTGCACGGGCGGCGAAGCATTGCCATCGGCGAGGCGGTCGCACCTGTGGAGGAGTCATGGGTCATCGCATCGGCAAGCTCGTCCCGTTCTCCGTGCAAGTCGTGGCGCTGGCGGTGGTGGCGGCCGGGGGCACGGCCGTCGCGCTCGCCGCCGACGTCGCACCCGGGTTCTCCGGCCGGCACCGGCCGCCGGGGCGTGGTGGGGGCGTCGACCTGGAGGTGCAGAGTCTCGACGGATCCGGCAACAACCGTGCACACCCCCGGTGGGGCAGCGCCGGGCAGCCGTACAGCAGGGTCGCGCCAGCGCGCTACGCCGACGGCCGGTCCGCGATGGTGCAGGGCCCTGACGTGCGCTGGGTCAGCAACCGCGTCTTCAACGACACGAACCAGAACATCTTCTCCGACCGCCGGGTGAGCCAGTGGGGCTTCGTCTGGGGCCAGTTCGTCGACCACACCATCGGCCTGCGGGAGGAGGGCACCGCGGAGAAGGCCGACATCGCGTTCAGCGCCGCCGACCCGCTCGAGTCGTTCACCAACACGCTCGGTAGCATCCCGTTCACCCGTTCCAGGCCCGCTCCCAGGCCCGCCCCCGGCGGCGGGCCGCGGCAGCAGACGAACCTGGTCAGCTCCTACGTCGACGCCTGGGCGGTGTACGGCGGCACCCGCGAACGCCTCGAATGGCTGCGGGAGGGCCCGGTCGACGGCGACCTGACGAACAACGGCCCGCACCTGCTGCTGCAGGACGGCTACCTGCCGCGCCGCGACAGCCGCGGCGACCCCGGCACCGCGCCGGCGATGGCGGTCGACGGGATGCTGCTGGGCCGCCCCGGCCGGGCGGTCGTCGCCGGCGACCAGCGGGCCAACGAGAACATCGGGCTCACCGCCGTCCAGACGCTCTTCGCCCGCGAGCACAACCGGGTCGTCGACCTGCTGCCCGCGACGCTCAGCGCCGAGCAGCGCTTCCAGATCGCCCGCCGGGTCGTCATCGCGGAGCAGCAGTTCATCACCTACGAGCAGTTCCTGCCCGCGCTCGGCGTCACCCTGCCGAGGTACCGCGGCTACCGGCCCGACGTGGACGCGTCGCTGTCCAACGAGTTCGCCACCGTCGGGTACCGCGCCCACAGCATGATCCACGGCGAGCTGGAGGTCTCGTCGGCCGCGGACCGCTACAGCACCGCCGTGCTGGACCAGCTGCGCCGCGGCGGCGTACAGGTCGAGGCCGACGGCGCCGAGGTCGAGCTGGCCGTCCCGCTCAACGTCGCCTACTTCAACCCCGATCTCGTCCCGGCGCTGCAGCTCGGGCCGCTGCTGCGGGGCATCGGCGCCGAGGCCGAGTACCGCAACGACGAGCAGATCGACAACCAGCTGCGCAGCGTCCTGTTCCAGGTCCCGGTCGCCGGCAACCCGCGGTGCCTGGACGGCCCGGCCCTCCCGCAGTGCTTCCGCGGCGTCGTCGACCTCGGCGCGATCGACGTGCAGCGCGGCCGCGACCACGGCATCCCCGGATACAACCAGCTGCGCCGCGCGTACGGGCTGCCGGCCCGCCGCACGTTCCGGGCGATCACCGGCGAGGCGACCGAGGAGTGGCCGCGCGACCCGCGGCTGACCGCCGGCAAGGAGGTCGACGACCCCTCGGCGCTGGACTTCGTCGCCCTGTTCGACGCCGCCGGCAAGCGGGTCGACCCCGCGTCGGAGGAGGCGTCGACCTCCGTCACCCGCGGCGTGCGACGCACCGCCCTCGCCGCCCGGCTCAAGGCGGTGTACGGCTCCGTCGACCGCGTCGACGCGTTCGTCGGCATGGTGGCCGAGCCGCACGTGCGCGGCACCGAGTTCGGCGAGCTGCAGCTGGCGATCTGGAGCCGCCAGTTCCAGGCGCTGCGCGACGGCGACCGCTTCTTCTACCGCACCGACCCCGGACTGGAGATGATCAGGCGGGTGTACGGGGTGGACTTCCGCCGCTCCCTGGGTGACATCATCGCCCTGAACACCGACATCGCGCGATCAGACCTGGCGCCGGATGTGTTCCTGGTCTGACGCTTTCCTGGTTTTGTTCCGTGGGCCTGGGTAGGACCTCGCAATGCAACCTGAAGCCGACGAGTCGGTGCCGGAGCTGGCGCCTCAGCCTGACGACGAGCCGCCGGCGCCCGCGCCACCCTCTACCTCGACCGGGCAGACCTCCTCCCCGTCCGGGCCGACCAGCGGTGCGGCCGGGCAGATCAGCGGTGCCGCCGGGCAGACCAGCGGTTCCGCTGCCTCGGCCGGTGGGCAGACCAACGGCGTGCCGTTCCGCGCGAACACCGGCGGCACACCCGCCGGGGCCCTGGCGACCCTCTGGAACGACAGCGACCGGCACCGTATCCGCGGCAAGTGGCAGGAGCTGCAGGCCAAGTTCCTCGACGACCCGCACCTGGTCGCCTCGGAGGCCGAACGGCTCGTCCAGGAGGCGGTCAGCTCCCTGACCACCTCCCTGGACGCCCGGCGCAGCCAGCTGCACCAGCAGCGGGCCGCCCGCGGCCTCGACACCGAGAACCTGCGCGCCTCGCTGCGCGACTACCGCGAGTTCCTCGACCGCATCCTCGGCCTCTAGGGGGTCCACATGAACTCGACGACGATCACGATCGGCCTGGTCGTGCTGGCCCTGGCGGTCGGCGGCTGGATCCTGCTGCGCGGCGGCAAGGAGGAGGAAGAGGAGGAGACGGCGGCCTCGTCGGCCCCGCCCACCCCCCGCCCGCCCGTGGCCGCGACACCCGGAGCCGCGATGCCCGGCACCGGCATGCCTGCCGCCGCGATGCCCGGAGCCGCGATGCCTGGCGCCGCGATGCCCGGCGCGGCGGTGCCCGGCACCGGCATGCCCGGCACCATGCCCGGCGCCATGCCCGGCATGCCCTCCGCGAACGGCAACGGCATGCCCGTCAACGGCGCGCAGATGCCCGCCTACGGGGCCGCCTACGGCGCCGCGGCCGGCGTCCCCGCGATGCCGTCGCCGATGTCCTCCGTGCCGGCGCCCGGCTCCTACTACTCGTCCACGTCCTCCCTGACGTCGGAGGGTCACGCGTACGAGGTCCGGGCCCGCTGGCAGGAGCTGCAGCTGCGGTTCGTCGACGACCCGCAGACCGCTGCGGGCGAGGCGGAGCGCCTCGTCGACGACGCCCTCGCCGGGGTGACCGCGTCGCTGAACGCCCGCAAGGACCAGCTCAGCACCTGGCGCGCCAGCGGCCGGGACGACACCGAGCAGCTGCGCGCGGCGGTCCACGGTTACCGCGACTTCCTGACGCACCTCGTCGGTCCATAGTTACTGGTTTCGTTTGATACGCACTGTCTGGCGGGCATACCTCCTGTGAAGGAGGACCGCCATGACAACCACCCAAGTTCTCATCACGATCGTCGTGCTCCTGGTGATCGCGGCGATCGGTTACGGCATCTGGTTCGTCACCCGGCGGCGGGCGCTGCAGCACCGGTTCGGCCCCGAGTACGACCGGGCCGTCGCCGAGGGTGACAGCCGCGCCGCCGCCGAACGGGAGCTCCGCGAGCGGGAGCGCCGCCACGCCGAGCTGGAGCTGCGCGAGCTCACCCCGGAGGCGCGCACCCGGTACACCACCGCTTGGACCGAGATCCAGGCCCGCTTCCTCGACGACCCCGCCGGCGCCGTCCGCGACGCCGACGCCCTCGTCACCGAGCTGGTCGCCGAGCGCGGCTACCCGACCGGCGAGTACGAGGAGCAGGTCGCCCACCTTTCCGTCGAGCACGCGCGCACCCTCGGCCACTACCGTGACGCGCACGAGATCAGCGACCTCAGCGACCGCGGCGAGGCCACCACCGAGCAACTGCGCCAGGCCGTCGTCCACTACCGCACCCTGTTCTCGGACCTGCTCGGCGTCGACGCCACCCCCGGCGCCATCTCGTCATCCGCGGCCCCCTCCGGTACTGCTACCTCCGACGCTGCTACCTCCACCTCCGGCGCTGCCGCCTCCGACGACGTCCGCGCTGCTCATGCGGTCCGCGCCGATGACGTCCGTGCCGACGGTGTCCGTGCCGCCGATGGCCGTGCCGACGGCCTCCGCGCCGACGATGGCCGTGCTGACGGTGTCCGTGCTGACGGTGTCCGCGCTGACGGTGTCCGCGCTGACGGTGTCCGCGCTGACGGTGTCCGCGCTGACGGTGGCCGCGCTGACGGTGGCCGCGCCAATGCGGTCCACGCTGACGACGCCCGTGCCGACCATGTCCGTGCCGACCATGTCCGTGCCGACCATGTCCGTGCCGGCGCTGTCCGTGCCGACGATGCGGCTGACGCTTCCGCCGTCCGCGACACCGACGTGCCCGGGCAGCGCGACCCCGAGGACGTTCCCCGCGACACCAGCCGCCGGTCGTAGGCCGGGAAAGGAAACCCCCGATGCAGGATCAACGCGGCAACCTCGACGAGACGCACGTGCCCGGCCCCCGCCACCCCTCCGACGACGACAGCACCGACGACACCGCCGTGGGCACCGCCCACGAGACCGGCGTCGTCGAAGACGCCCGCACCGACGACGCGCGAGAAGGCGAGACGTACCCGGCGGGAACCTACGCCTCGGGGTCCGCCCTGACCGACGCCGACCACGACGGCTTCGCCGACCGCGACGACGTCAAGCTCGTCGACCACGACCGGGCCCTGGAGGAAGAGCGCGCCGAGGACCGCGCCGACGGCGACCGCTCGGACGACACCCTGTCCGACGGCGGCTCCGACGACTGGACTGGGAACCGTGCCGGCGACGACCGCTCGGACGCCACTCAGGCCGAAGGTGGTCCCGACGACTGGGCGGGGGACCGTGCCGACGACGCGCGCTTGGACGAGACCCTGGCCGACGAACGCTCCGACACCCGGGCCGACGATGGCTCCGTCGACCACTCCGACGATGGCTCCGCCGACTGGACCGGCGAGCGCTCCGACGACCGGGCCGACGACGGCTCCGGTGACCGGACAGACGATCGGAGCGGTGACTGGGCCGGCGGGGCGACGGACACCGGCAACCCCACCCGTGACGAGACGGCCGAGGAGATCGCGGCCCGTGACGAGGACGAGGCCCGGGGCGACGCCGACTTCGTCCCCGCGGACATCGAGTCGCGCGCCGACGAGCGCGGCGAGGAGGAAGCCGCCGCCGCGGAGGACGCCGAGGACCGTGCGTGGGCCGCGGACCACGCGACCCAGCTCCGGGCCGGCTCCCTGCCGGAGGACCAGTCGGACACCCGCGCGGGCGACCACACCGCAGTCCTCGCGGACGACCGCACCGACGACGAAGCTTCCGGCACGCGTTACGCCGACACCGCCGTCCTGACGGACGACCACACCGACGACGACGCCTCCGACACGCGCGACGCCCACACCGACGGACGCTTCGACGACGCGCCCGCCTACGCGGGGGCCGACGACGCGTCCGCCTTCACCCACGCCGACGACGCGTCCGACTATGCGGCAACGGGCAACCGTGTCGATGACGATGCGGATGTCGATGTCGCCGACGACACCGATGCTGACACCGCGGACGACCGCCGGGACGGCACCCTCGCCGGGCCGGTCCTGACCGACGACCCAGTCGTGACCGACGAGCCCGTCACCGCCGGCGAGGACGGCGCCAGCAGCGAAGCGCTCGAAGGTGGCGAGGCGCTCGACGCCGGCGACGTCGTCGCGGTCCCCGTGCCGGCCGGAGCGGCGGTCGGCGACACCACCAGCGCGGAAGGCGGGGCCGGGCAGGACCTGCGGCCCGGGGCGGTCGAGACGGTGCCGGTCGGGGCGATCTGGGCCGAAGGCGCCGCCGACGGCCTGCGCGAACGGTGGCGCGAGCTGCAGCTGCGCTTCATCGACGACCCGCGGTCCGTCGCCGGCGAGGCCGACCAGCTCGTCACCGAGGCGGTCGCGGCCGTCACCGGAGCCCTCGAGTCGCAGCGGGCGCAGCTGAGCGCCTGGCAGCAGGAGGGCGGCGAGGACACGGAGCGGCTGCGGGCCGCGGTGCGCCAGTACCGCGACTTCCTGGACCGCCTGCTCGGCCTGTGACCGGATAGCTTCCCCGCGAAGATACCCGGTGGTAACCTCCCTGGTACCAGTCGGTACCAGGGAGGCTGCATGCACGTCAGGATCGCGATCGTCGGTGCGGGCTTCGGCGGCCTGGGCGCCGCGATCCGGCTCAAGCAGCGCGGCCACGACGACTTCGTCGTCTTCGAACGGGCGGCGGACCTCGGCGGCACCTGGCGCGACAACTCCTACCCGGGCTGCGCGTGCGACGTGCCCTCGCACGTCTACTCGTTCTCCTTCGCGCTGAACCCGGCCTGGAGCAACACGTACTCCCCGCAGCCCGAGATCTGGCAGTACCTGCGAGGCTGCGCGGACCGCTTCGGGCTGCGGCCCAGCATCCGCTTCGACACCGACGTGCGGCTCGCGTGCTGGGACGCCGCCGCCGGGCACTGGCGGATCGAGACGTCCCGCGGCGAGTGGACCGCCGACGTGCTGATCAGCGCCGGCGGCCCGCTCAACGAGCCGGTCGTCCCGAAGCTCGCCGGCCTGGAGACCTTCCGCGGCGAGACCTTCCACTCCTCCCGCTGGAACCACGACCTCGACCTGACCGGCCGCAGGGTCGCCGTCATCGGCACCGGGGCCTCGGCGATCCAGTTCGTGCCGGCGATCCAGCCCTCCGTCGCCCGCCTGACCCTCTTCCAGCGCACCGCCGCGTGGGTCATGCCGCGCAACGAACGCCCACTGCGTCGCTGGGAGCACACCCTGTACAAGCGGATCCCCGGCTCTCAACGCCTGATGCGCACGATCGTCTACTGGGCGATCGAGTCCACGGTCATCGGCTTCCTCCGCCCACCCGTGATGCGGCTCGCGCAACGGATCGCGCTGCGCAACCTGCGCTCCGCCGTCACCGACCCGGCGCTGCGCGCCAAGCTGACCCCGAACTACGCGATGGGCTGCAAGCGGGTCCTCAAGTCCAACACCTACTACCCGTCGCTGACCCGGGACAACGTCGACGTGGTGACCGAGCCGATCGCGGAGGTCCGTCCACAAGGGATCGTCACCCGCGACGGCGTCGAGCACGAGGTCGACACCATCATCTTCGGTACCGGCTTCCACGTCACCGACCTCCCCATCTCCGAACGTGTCCGTGGCCGCGACGGCCGCAGCCTGGCCGAGGTGTGGCAGGGCAGCCCGCAGGCCTACCGCGGCACCACCGTCGCCGGCTTCCCCAACCTCTTCCTCCTGCTCGGCCCTAACACCGGCCTCGGCCACAACTCGGTCGTGCTGATGATCGAGGCCCAGATCGAATACGTCCTGGGCGCCCTGAAGACCCTGGACCGTGCGCGCAGCATCGAGCCGCGCGCGGAGGCGCAGCGTGCCTTCACCGCCGCCGTCGACCGCCGTATGGCGAAGACGGTCTGGGCGACCGGTGGGTGCAGCAGCTGGTACATCGACACGACCGGCCGCAACTCCACCCTGTGGCCGGGGTCCACCTGGCGCTTCCGGCAGCGGATGAAGCGCTTCGACGTCACGGCATACGAGGTGACCGCATGACCGCACTGGAGCGCAGCGGAGGAGTGGGCATGACCCTGCACAGTGTCCGCAAGGGAACTGGTGAGCCGCTTGTGCTCATCCACGGCATCGGCCACCATTGGCGCGCCTGGGAGCCGGTCATCGACCTGCTCGCCGAGCACCACGACGTGATCGCGATCGACCTGCCCGGCTTCGGCCGCTCGCCCGCCCCGGCCGACAACCAGGGCATGCCGAGCGCCGTCGCGGCCCTGGCCGAGTACTTCGCCGAGACGGGCCTGGACCGGCCGCACGTCGCCGGAAACAGCCTCGGCGGTGCCATCGCCCTGGAGCTCGCCGCCGCCGGTCACGCCCGCTCGGCGACCGCCCTGTCGCCCGCCGGCTTCTGCACCCCCGCCCAGGTGCGCCGCGCGCTGAGCATCCTGCGCGGCCACCGCGTCGGCGCCTTCACCCCCACGCCGCTGCTGAAGGTCTTCTACCGCACCGGCTTCGGCAAGGCATTCTCCTTCGGCTGGCTGGTGCGCGACCCGAGCGTCCTCACCGCCGAACGCGCCCTCGCCGACACCCTGGCTCTGCGCGGTGGCAAGGACTTCGGCGCCGTCGCCCGCCACGGCCGCGCCTACGCTTACACCGCCCGCCCCGACGTCCCGGTCACCGTCGCCTGGGGCTCCCGCGACCGCATCTTCCTGCCGGTCCAGGCAGGCGTCGCCCGCGAACGCCTCCCGGACGCCCACCACGTCGCCCTCGACGGCTGCGGCCACGTCCCCATGAGCGACAACCCCACCATGGTCGCGGAGGTTATTCTGCATACGACCACCGCCGCGACCATCCGTCCGCGCGCGCATTCATGACCGCCAGCGCCTCGCGCCGAACACCGTCTGGATCGCGGCGCAGGCGGGCGTGGGTGAACCGCACGACGGTCAGCCCCTCGGCCTGCAACGCCGTGTCGCGGCGCAGATCCCGCTCCCGATCGGCGAGACCGGCGTGGAACTCCGTGCCGTCGAGCTCGAAGTCGACACCGGTGCGCGGGTCGAAGGCGTCCAGATACACCGTGTGCCCGCCCACCCTGACCGGTGCCTGCCATCGCAGGCCCTCGAATCCCGCGCCGGCGAACACCCGCTGATACCCCCACAGCTCGAGCTGGCTCCTGCACCCCGCCTGCAGCAGCTCGACGAGCCGTGCCAGCCCGCGCCGCCCACCGATCCGTGGCGCGCGATCCAGGGCCGCCATGAGCCGATCGGGTGTCGTCATGCGGCGGTTGACCGCGACGATCGCCGCCGCCCGCCCCAGGTCCCGCTCCAGCAACGGCCAGCTGTCGACCACCGCCCGCTCGACGCGGACGACCCGCAACCCGTCGCGGACGACGACGTCGTCCAGCGGGGCCATCCGGCGATGGACACGGACGCCCGCCGCTCTGCGCAGGAAGTGCCCCGGCCCGATGGTGAGATGGATCGGGCCGGTGGCCGGCGCGGGAAGCCGCCACACCTCCAGCGCACTGGTGTGTGACAGCGCGCCGCTCTCGCCGCCATACCGGGCGACGGCCCGCAGCAGTGCCCGCCTGTCGTCTGCCAGAGCCGAGTCGACGAACGTCTTCGGGCAGACCCTGACGATCTGGCCGCAGCCGGCGGCACGGTCGACAACAACCCGATCGACGACGCGGACGGCGGCGCGTCGGAGCACGACACCGTCGTTGGAGTCGGCGAACTGCTGGAGTGACCGGTGCATGCCTGAATGCTGCCCCGCCCGCGCTTTTCGCGCTTCGCGACCTGCGCCGATCTGTGGATAACTGCCCGCTTGTGGACAACCGCGAAACGGCCCCGGCCGCGCGCATGCGGATAGACGTTGCGCGATCTACCCACACTCCAGAGATCATTTTTGTGGGTGGATCGCGCAGCGTCGATGGCACAATTGGGGCAAGTTGGGGCATTGATCAGCGCATGTGTGAGAGGGGTGGCCGTGAGGTGCGGTTCGAGGTGAGGTGTGGCCGGGGTGCGGCGCTGGAGGTGGCGCCAGTGCTGCTGCGGGATGCGGTTCGAGGCTGGGTGCGATCTGAGGGGTGGGGTGGCGTTGATGGGTGCAGAGGGGGTGAATCGGGGCATTGATCAATGTCTGTGCGGATGGCGGGAGGCCGCGAGGTGGTTCGAGGCGAGATGCGGCCCGAGATGCAGTGCTGGATGTGACGCCAGGTGCAGTGCGCGGTGTGGTTCGAGGGGGCGGGGCCAAGAAGTGCGCTCGCCGTGGGGCGAAATCCTGGGTGGAGCGGGCGTCAGCGGCGCAACGGGCGGGCGTCGTGCCCCGCGACGGCCCCGCCGCCAGCGGCGGCCGCACCCGCGACGGCCCCGCCGCCGGCGGGCGGCCGCACCCGCGACACGTCCGCCGGCCATTGCCGGGTTGGGAGCGCGGGTGCGGGCGCCCGGAGTGACGTCAGAACCGCACGAGGGTGCGGGCGCCGACGCCGGAGCGCATGCGGTCGAAGGCGGCCGGCACCTCGGCCAGGGAGACGTGGTCGGTGACGAGGGCGGCCAGGTTCAGCGCCCCCGAGCGGTAGTGCGACAGCAGCACGGGCACGTCGACGGCGGGGTCGGTGCTGCCGTACATGCACCCGGTGAGCGTCCGGGCGAAGTACGCCACCTCCAGGGCGTTGAACGTCACCTCGTCGGTGCTGGAGCCCAGGCCGAGCACGGTGGCGCGCCCGCCGCGGCGGGTCACGGACCAGGCGGCGCGGATCGTCGCGGCGCGGCCGACGCACTCGATGGCGTGGTCGGCGCCCCGGCCGGAGGTCAGCGCGCGGACCTCCTTGGCCAGCGACGGGCCGGGGGCCAGGAAGTGGGTCGCGCCCAGCGACAGCGCCAGCGAAGACTTCGACGGGGACGCGTCGACGGCGATGACCGTGGCCGCCCCGGCGATGCGGGCGCCCTGCAGCGCCGCGAGACCGACACCGCCGAGGCCGATCACGACGACCGATTCCCCGGAACGCACCCGGGCGGAGTTGAGGACCGCCCCCACCCCGGTGAGGACCGCGCAGCCGAGCAGGGCCGCCTCCTCGAGCGGGATGTCCGCCGGCACGGGGATGCAGGCGTGCGCGCCGATGACCGTCTCGGTGGCGAACGCCCCGGTGCCGAGGCCCGCGTAGAGGTCGTCTCCGAGCGCGGTACGCGCGTAGGGCACCCCGCGGGCGTCGTCGGCGTGCGAGCACAGATACGGCTCGCCGGCTGAACAGAACCAGCAGGAGCGGCACGGCGGCGACCAGTTCAGCACCACGTGGTCGCCGACCGAGATGTCCGAGACGGAGGACCCGACCTCCACGACGACGCCGGCGCCCTCGTGGCCGAGCACCACCGGGAACGGCTGGCGGAGGGTGCCGTTGGCCAGGGACAGGTCGGAGTGGCAGACCCCGGCCGCCGCCAGGCGCACCCGCACCTGCGACGGGCCGACGGGGTTCAGCACGACGTCCTCGACCGAGGCGGGACCGTCCACCGCTCGCAGTACCAGCGCGGACGTCACAGCTGGATCGCCTTCACCGACGTGAACTCCTCGAAGCCGTGGACGCCGAGCTCGCGCCCGTATCCGGAGTCCCCGATCCCGCCGAACGGCGCGAGGGGGTTGAACGAGCCGCCGTTGACGTCGACCTGACCGGTCCGGAGGCGGCGGGCGACCGCGAGCGCACGCTCGGGGGACCCCGACCAGACGCTGCCGGCCAGGCCGTACGGCGTCCCGTTGGCGATCCGGACGGCGTCGTCCTCGTCGCGGTACCGGATGATCGACAGGACCGGCCCGAAGATCTCCTCCTGCGCGATGACGGAGGTGGGGTCCACGTCGGCGAAGACGACCGGCGCCACGTAGTAGCCGACGTCGGGCACGGAGCCGTCGCCCAGCGCCATCCGGGCACCGTCGGCGACGCCACGCGCGATGTAGGACCGCACGCGGTCGCGCTGGGCGGCGGAGGCGAGGGGTCCGAGACGGGTCGCCGGGTCGGTGGGGTCGCCGACGGTGTACTTCGAAGCGGCCGCGACGGCCAGGTCGACCACCTCGTCGTGCTGGGACTCGTGCACGAGGAGGCGGGTCCAGGCGGTGCAGGTCTGGCCGGAGTTCAGGTAGCAGTTGCCGATGCCGACCTTCACCGCGGCGGCCAGGTCGGCGTCCGGCAGGATCACGTTGGCGGACTTCCCGCCGAGCTCGAGCGAGACCCGCGCGAGATGCGACGCGGCGAGGGCGGCCACGGTACGGCCGGCGCCCGTCGACCCGGTGAACGACACGAGATCCACCCCGGCGTGCCCCGCCAGGGCCGCCCCGGTCGGGTCGCCGTAGCCGGTGACCAGGTTGTACACGCCCGACGGCAGCCCCGCCTCGCGGACCAGCTCGGCGAGCCGCAGCGCGGACAGGGGCGCGACCTCGCTCGGCTTGTGCACGACGGTGTTGCCGGCCGCGAGGGCCGGGGCGAGCTTCGCGACCGTCTGGTGCAGCGGATAGTTCCACGGGGTGATCGCCGCGACGACCCCGACCGGGTCGCGCACGACGAGGGAGTTGCCGATCCGCTCCTCGCACTCGTCGCGGTTGAGCAGGTCGACCATCGAGGACAGCACCGCGATCGGCAGGCCCACCTGCACCTTGCGGGCGATGGCCAGCGGCGCGCCCATCTCCGCGGTGATGATGCCGGCGAGCTCGTCGGCGTGCGCGACGAGCAGGTCGCGCAGCGCCGCCAGGTGCGCGGCGCGCTCGGCCCGCGGCAGCGCCGACCACGGCCCGAGGGCGGCCCGGGCGGCGGCAACGGCCGGGTCCACGGAATCGGTCTCCGGAACGGACCCGATGACCTCCTCGGTCGCCGGGTTGTAGACGTCGATGCTCATGCCGCCACCTCCGCTGCGCTCCGGCGTCGGCCTGAGCCGAACCTGTCACATGATGAGCGGCCCGAGCCGCTCCGCTGCCCGCTCATGCCGCCACCTCCGCTGCGCTCCGGCGTCGGCCTGAGCCGAACCTGTCACATGATGAGCGGCCCGAGCCGCTCCGCTGCCCGCTCATGCCGCCACCTTCCGCTGCGCTCCGCTCATTCAGGCCCCCTAGACGAACGCGTTCACGCCGGTGAGGGCGCGACCGATGATGAGTTTCTGGATCTGGCTCGTCCCCTCGTACACGGTAGTGACCCGTGCGTCGCGCAGGTACTTGCCGACGGGGTATTCGTCGATGTACCCGTAACCGCCGAAGACCTGCAGCGCCGCGTTCGCCGAGCGGACGGCGGCCTCGGAGGCGTACAGCTTCGCGGTGGACGACTCGGTGGCGAAGGGCAGCCCCCGGTCGATCAGGTCGGCGACCCGCCAGGTCAGCAGCCGCGCCGCGTCGGCCTCGACGGAGATGTCGGCGATGAGCTGCTGCACCAGCTGGAACGAGGCGATCGGCCGCCCGAACTGGGAACGCTGCTTCGCGTAGGCGACGGCGGCGTCGAGGCAGCCCTGGATGATGCCGACGCAGCCGGCCGCCAGGGACATCCGGCCTTTCGCCAGGGCCGACATCGCGATCTTGAAGCCCTGGCCCAGCTCGCCGAGCAGCGCGTCCTCGCCGACCGTGACGCCCTCGAAGGTCAGCGCCGCGGTCGCCTGCCCGCGCAGGCCGAGCTTGCCGTGGATCTCCTCGATCCGCAGGCCCGGCGTGTCCGTCGGCACCAGGAAGGCCGACACCCCTTTCGGGCCCGGTCCGCCGGTGCGGGCGAAGACCAGCGCGACCTGCGCCCAGGTGCCGTTGGTGATGAACATCTTCGCGCCGTCCAGCCGCCAGCCCCCGTCCACCCGGATCGCCCGCGTCGACAGCGCACCCGCGTCGGAGCCCGTGTCGGGCTCGGTCAGCGCGAAGCAGCCCAGGGCGTCGCCGGCGCACAGCCGCGGCAACCAGGCGGCCTTCTGTGCGGGCGTGCCGTAGCCGTTGATGCTCTTGGCGACCAGGCCGAGGGACACCGACACGATGCCGCGCACCGACGAGTCGCCCTTGCCGAGCTCCTCCAGGACCAGGCAGTACGTGGTGTGGTCGCCACCGCTGCCGCCGTGCTCCTCGGGGATCGTGATGCCGAAGATCCCCAGGTCGGCGAGCTTCTTGACGATCGCGAGGTCGACGTGCTCGGCGCGGTCCCAGGCGGCGGCGTGCGGGGTGATCTCGCGGCTGACGAAGTCGGCGGTGACCTGGCGGATCGCGCGCTGATCGTCGTTGAGCGTGAAGTCCATGCAAGCTCCAAGAAACCCGGTCCGTTAACTAACGCCGTTAGTTTCTAAGATCGTAGCCATGGTTCGCCCCAGAACGCCACTCCTCAGCCGTGACCGCATCGTCGACGCCGCCACCGCGATCGTCGACGCCGACGGGCTCGACGCGCTGTCGACCCGGCGGCTGGCCCGCGAGCTGGGCGTCCAGGCGCCGTCGCTGTACAACCACTTCGCCACGAAGGAGCAGATCGTCGACGCGATCGGCGACGCGATCGTCGCCGGCGTCGACCTGTCCATGCTCGGCCGCGACCCGTGGCCGGAGGCGCTGAAGGCGTGGGCGCGGGCCTACCGGACGGCGTTCCGCGCGCACCCCAACGTGGTGCCGTTCCTGGCGCGCGGCCCGGCCCGCCGGCCCGCGTCGCTGCGCCTGGCGGACGCGGTCTACGGCGCGCTCGTGGACGCCGGGTGGTCGCCGGGGCACGCGACCCGGATCGGCGCGACCATGCGGTTCTTCGTCGCCGGTTCGGCGCTGGGCTCGTTCGCGCTCGGCTTCGTCGACGACCCGGACCTGTACGCGAGGGACTACCCGCACCTGCGCGACGCCCATCGCCTGGCGGAGCGGCACACCCATGTCGACGACAGCGCGTTCGAGCTGGGCCTGGAGGCGCTGGTGGACGGCCTGGAGCGCAAGTTCGAGCGGCTTCAGGAGCGAGGTTAGGACAGGGGGGCAGGCCGCCGCCTCCTGCGGCATGACAACCCGTGGCGCGACCGGCAGTGGCGGCGCGCCGCGCGAGCGCGGCTAGGCCGCGACCTCCTGCGGCATGACCAGCAGCAGCTGGCCGCCGGGGCGGGTGCTCATGCGGACCGGCAGGCTCATCATCCGGCCGGCGCGGATCAGGACCGTGGCGGTCTCCAGGTCGGGGACCCGCAGGCCGGGGGAGCCGGACCGGGACGGCCCCGACACCATCAGCACGCCCCGCCACGCCGACTCGGCGAGCTGGCGGGCGTGGCGGATCTGGCGGGCCGACCGGGGCAGCTCGGGCGCGCCGCACAGGTCCGCGTACCCCTGCTGCCAGGCGCGGTCGAGGAAGGAGACGGCGTCGCAGAACACGCGGAAGATCTCGTAGCGGTGGCGGGTGCCGGCGGTGTAGCGGTGCACGCTCGCCGAGCGGCCGGCCGCCCCGAGCAGCTCGACCAGCCGGTCCGCGGCGACGGATCGGTTGAACTCGGCGAGCACCCCCGCTGGCACGTGTGTGAACGCGGAACGGACCCGGGCACCCCCCAGCGCCCGGGCCCGTCCTCCTCCGCCACACACCCCTGCACATCGCACCAGCACGGCCGCCTCGAACGCGGCGACGGTCGAGGCCCGATAGCGCTCGCCGGTTGACACGATGTCCACCCGTTCACCGTGGCGGTTCGGACCGTACCGGCGGAATCGCGCACGTCGTTCCTTGAGAGAAACTTGACGCTGCGAAACCGGGCCGAAAAGGTCAGACCGCCATGAGAACCTGCGTGCAGCGGCTGGCCGCGAGGGTGGTGCCGTCGGCGTCGTACAGCTCCGCGGCGCAGAACACGACCTTCCTGGTCCGGCGCAGGACGGTGCCCACGGCGCGCAGCGTCCCGGGCCGGGTCGGCCGGAAGAACTCGACCCGCAGGTCCGCGGTCAGGAACAGCTCGTCGCGGTCCAGCGTGGTGAAGCAGGCGCCGCCCATCGCCGAGTCGAGGATCGCGGTCACCAGGCCGCCCTGGATCACCGGGCCGCCGGGGGTGGTGAAGCCGTAGTCGACGGTCGCGTCCCACTCCACGGTCGAGCCGCCGGGCTCCCAGCCGATGCGCCGGAAGCCCAGCGTCCGCCACAGGTTGGGGCCGGCGCTTCCGTTGACGCCCCGGCTGGAGCCCCAGTCGCCGACGTCGGCGAACCGCTCGCCGGCGGTGATCGGACGGTCCGTCATGATGCGGCTCCCTCGCGAGGACTTGACAGTACCCAGGTATCGGCATAGTCAGTGTAGAAACATTGCGACTGGAGGTCGTCGATGCCCAACCTCGCCCGCCTCGCGGAGGCGTCCCTCGACCGGCACGGCGACTACCCGGCACTCTGCTTCGAGGGCGCCTGGCACACGTCAGGGGAGGGGCACGAGCGCGCGACCCGCATCGCCGGAGGGCTGCGCGCGGCCGGGGTGCGCCCCGGCGACCGGGTGGCGATCGTCATGGCCAACTGTCCCGAGGTTTCGCAGGTGTACGAGGCGGTGTGGCGCGCCGGCGCGGTGGTCACACCGGTGGTCTTCCTCGTCACCGCCGACGAGCTCCGTCACGTCCTGCGCGACTCGGGCGCCGTCGCCGTCGTCACCTCGCCGGAGCTGGTGCCCAAGTTCGGCGACCTGTGCAGCGAGTTCGGCGTGCCCCCGATCGTCGTCGGCACCCCGTCCTTCGACGCGCTGCTGGCGGCCGACCCGATCCCGGTCGTGGACCGGGACCCCGGTGAGCTCGCGGCACTGCTGTACACCGGCGGCACCACCGGACGGAGCAAGGGTGTCGCGCTCAGTCACGCCAACCTGGCGCACGCGGGGCGGGTCTCGCGGGAGGCGGCCCACACGCCCGGCCTCAACACCGGCATCACCGCTCTGCCGCTGTCGCACTCCTACGGCCTGATGGTCACCGTCGGCGCGATGCAGGCCGCGGAGCCGCCGGTCGCGGTGCTGCAACGGTGGTTCGAGCCCGCCGGCTGGCTGCGGCTCGCCGCGCAGCAGCGGGCGCAGACCGCCGCCGTCGTCCCGTCGATGATCGTCATGCTGCTCGGCCAGCCCCTGGCGGAGCACGACCTGAGCGCGCTGCGGTTCGTGTTCTCCGGCGCCGCCCCGCTGCCACCCGCCGCGGCCGAGGCGTTCGAGCGGCTGGTGCCGTCCGCGCGGGTCCTCGAAGGGTACGGCTGCACCGAGACCGGCGGGATCGTCAGCGGCAGCCCCCTGGACGCGCCCCGCCGCGGCACGGTCGGCAGGCCCCTCGAAGGCATCGAGGTCCGGCTCGGCGACGACGGCGAGATCCTCGTCCGCGGCCCGAACGTGATGCGTGGCTACTGGGGCGCGCGGGACAGCGGCGTGGCGGGCGGGTGGTTCGCGACCGGCGACATCGGCGCGATCGACGGCGACGGGTACCTCAGCATCATCGACCGCAAGAAGGACCTCATCATCCGGGGCGGGTTCAACGTGTACCCGCGTGACGTCGAGGACGCGCTGACCGCCCACCCCGCCGTCGCGATGGCCGCCGTGGTCGGCCGCCCCGACGAGCGGCTCGGCGAGGAGGTGGTCGCGTTCGTGTCGCTGACGGCCCCCGGTGCGGCGAGCGCCGACGAGCTCGACGCCTACGCCCGCGAGCACCTCGCCCCGACGAAACGGCCGCGGGAGATCCGCGTCCTGGACCAGATCCCGCTGACCAGCGTCGGCAAACTCAACCGGAAGGCGCTGCGGACCCTCATCTGAGCACACGCGCTGTTGCCCTTGCGAATACCATGGCGCACGATGCGAGTGATGCTGGTCGAAGATGACGCCCGGGTGGCGGCCGCGCTGGCCACCGCCCTGCGCCGGCGCGGGCACGACGTCGCGCACTGCCCGACCGCGCAGACGGCCCTCGACACGTTCGCGGGCGAGCCGTTCGACCTGGTGCTGCTCGACCTCAACCTGCCCGACGGCGACGGCATCGAGGTGTGTCGCACCCTGCGCCGCAAGGACGAGTCGGTCGCGATCATCGCCGTCACCGCCCGCGGTGAGGAGCGCGACCGGGTCATCGGGCTGCAGACCGGCGCCGACGACTACGTCGTGAAGCCCTACTCGATGGCGGAGCTCAACGCGCGCATCGAGGCCGTGCTGCGCCGCGCGACACGGGCGCAGCAGAGCGCCGTCGAGGTCCTCGCGGCCGGACCGGTCCGGGTCGACGTGGCCGCCCGCCAGGTCACCGTCGCCGGCCGGGACGTCGCGCTCACCCGCAAGGAGTTCGAGATCCTCGCCGTGCTCGTGCGCACGCCGGGCGTCGTCGTCACGTACGACCGGCTGATCCTCGCCGTGTGGCAGACCAGCTTCGTCGGCCGGCACACCCTGGACGTGCACGTCGGCTCGCTGCGGGCGAAGCTCGACGTGCCGGGCCTGGTGCAGACCGTCCGCGGCGTCGGTTACCGCCTCGTGCCGGGACTCTGACCGTGCGGGTCCGCCTCGTCGCCACGTACGTGCTGCTGCTCCTGCTGGTGCTCGTCGCGCTCGAGGTGCCGTTCGCGCTCAGCATCGCGAGCCGCGACACCCAGCAGGTCGTCGCCGACCGGCTCGCCGACGCCAGCCGCTTCGCCACGATCGCCGAGCCGGCGCTGCGGGCACCCCGCGAGACCGACGAGCTCGCCGCCGAGCTGGCCCGCTACGACGCGGTCTACGGCATCGCCGCGATCGTGCTCAACCAGGACGCGGTCAACATCGTGTCGTCCCGCCCCGGTGCCAACCTGGTCGACCTCGCCGACAAGGCGGTGCTGCGGCAGGCCCACCGCGCCCTCGAAGGCCGCGAGGCCAGCGACGACGGCACGATCTGGCCGTGGCGGACGGCACCCTTCGTGGTCGCGGTCCCGGTCGGCCGTGGCGGCGAGGTCATCGGGGCCGTCGTCACCGTCTCGCCCGTCGGCGGACGCGTCACCGGCGTCCGCACCACCTGGAGCATCCTTGCCGGCGGCGGGCTGGTCGTGCTGTTCGTCGGCATCGTCGCGGCCTGGTCCCTGGCCCGCTGGACGCTGCGCCCGGTCGCCGAGCTCGACGCGGCCGCCCACGAGCTCGCCGCCGGTGACTACGCCGCCCGCGTGCCCGCCGCCGACGGCCCGCCGGAGCTGCGCCGCCTCGGCACCGCGTTCAACGAGATGGCCGCGACCGTCGCCGACTCCCTGGAGCGGCAGCGGGCGTTCGTCTCCCACGCCAGCCACCAGCTGCGCAACCCGCTGACCGCGGTGCGGCTGCGGGTCGAGGACCTCGGCGCAGACCTCACCGACCCGCAGGCCGTCGAGGGCCACCGGCTCGCCGTCGAGGAGGTCGAACGCCTCGGCGAGGTGCTCGACAGCCTCCTCGCGCTCGCCCGCGCCGAGCGGGGCCGCTTCGAGCTCGCCGACATCGACGCCGGTGAGGTCGCGTGGGCGCGGGTCGTCGCGTGGCAGCCCGTCGCCGCGAAGAAGCACATCACGCTGCGCTACGTCCGGCCGCCGCACGCCCTGAAGGCCCGCGCGCTGACGACCGCGCTGGACCAGGCGCTGGACGCGCTGATCGACAACGCCGTCAAGTTCTCGGCCGAGGGCAGCACCGTCACGGTCCGCCCCACCGCCGACAAGGGCGGCGTCGCCGTGCACGTGATCGACACCGGGCCGGGCCTCACCGAGCAGCAGCGTGAGCTGGCCACCGAACGGTTCTGGCGGGCGCCCGGCACGCAGAACGTCGACGGCAGCGGCCTCGGCCTGCCGATCGTCGCGGTCCTCGTCGAGGCGTCGTCGGGCCGCCTGGACCTGCTCGCCAACGAGCCGAGCGGCCTGCACGCGCGCCTGTGGTTCCCGAGCCCCTGACCCGAGCCCCTGACCCCGGCGGCGGCGACGGCCGGGGCGGCGGCAACCGCCGGGCGGTGCGGAAGAACTGGCGGATCGGCGGACCGGCGCGGACACCCGACGCATCGAGCGCTGTGACATCGTGGCTCCGTGAACCCTGAGACACGCATCGTGGTCGGCGACAGCACGGCGGACACCGAGGAGCTGTGGCGGTGGCTGCGGGAGGAGCCCGAGCTGCGCGGCCGGCTGCGGCTCGCCCAGGAGCCGCCGCCCGAGGGCACCATGGGCGGCACGACCGCGCTGGTGGTGCAGGCCGCCGCGACCGTCGCCGGGGCGGGCGCGCTGTGGGTGGCGCTCGCGAAGTCCGTCGGCGTGTGGCTGACCCAGCGGCGCGCCGACATCGCGGTCACCGTGAAGACCCCCGACGGCCGGGAGATCACCCTCGACGCGAAACGGGTCGCCGACCCGCAGGCGTTCCTCCGCGAGGTCCTGAACCAGCCCGCGATCGAGCCCGGAGCCCAGCCCGGAGCCCAGCCCGGAGCCCAGCCCGGAGCCCAGCCCGGAGCCCAGCCCGGAGCCCAGCCGGCCGGTCAGGGCTGACGGGGTGCGGCTCCCCGACCCGGCGCGGTCCCGGGCGGTGCTGATCGGCACCGGCACGTACGCCTCCGCGGCGCTGCCCGACCTGCCCGCCGTCGCCAACAACCTCGACGCGATGCGCCGCGTCCTCACCGACCCCGACCTCGGCGGGCTGCCGCCGGAGCACTGCGTGGTCATCCAGGACCCCGCCGACGACACGTCCGTCCTCGACCAGCTGTGGAACAGCGCCGTCGAGGCCGAGGACACCCTCATCGTCTACGTCGCCGGGCACGGCCTGCCGGGCCCGCGGACCGGGGAGCTGTACCTGGCCATCGGCACCACCGACGTCGACCGGCTGCCGTTCCGCACGCTGCGCTACGACGACCTGCGCACCGTCGTCATGGACCGGGGCCGGTTCCCGGCCGCGAACCGGGTCGTCGTGCTCGACTGCTGCTTCTCCGGCCGGGCGATCCCGGCGATGTCGGGGGAGAGCATCGTCGGCCTGACCGGCATCGAGGGCGTCTACATCCTCACCGCCACCGCGGCGAACCATCTCGCGCTCGCGCCGCCCGACGCGGAGCACACCGCGTTCACCGGGGAGCTGGTGTCGCTGCTGCGCTCCGGCGTGCCGGACGGCCCGGAGTTGCTGACCCTCGGCCTCATCTACGAGCGGGTCCTGCACACGATGGTGTCCCGCGGGCTGCCCCGCCCGGAGCAGATCAACCGGGACACCGCCGCCCGGCTCGCGCTGAGCCGCAACGCCGCGTTCGCGGCCCTGCGGCCGGCACCAGGGCCGGCACCAGGGCCGTCGCCGAGGCCGGCGCCCGGGGGCCCGGCGGGCCCACCCGACATCAGGGTCGTCGGCATCGGCGGCGGCGGGATCAACGCCGTGAACCGGATGATCGAGACGCAGCGGATCGACGGCGTCCAGTACATCAGCGTCAACACCGACGCGCAGACGCTGCTGATGTCCGACAGCGACGTGAAGGTCGACATCGGCGAGGCGGTCCGCGGCCTCGGCTCGCGCGGCAACCCCGAGACCGGCCGGCTCGCCGCCGAGGCGCACGAGGCCGACCTCAAGGCCGTCCTCACCGGGGCGGACCTCGTCTTCCTGGCGTGCGGGGAGGGCGGCGGCACCGGCTCCGGCGGCGCGCCCGTGGTCGCCCGCGTCGCCCGCTCCCTCGGCGTGCTGACGGTCGGCGTGGTGACCCGGCCGTTCGCGTTCGAGGGCCGCAAGCGGCAGGCGGTCGCCGACGAGGGCATCACCGAGCTCCGGAAGCACTGCGACACGCTGATCGTCATCGCCAATGACCGCCTGCTGAGCCTCGGCGACCGGAGCGTCAGCATGATGGACGTGTTCCGGGAGGCCGACCGGGTCCTCGACACCGCGGTCCGCGGCATCGCCGGCCTGCTCACCACGCCCGGCATCATCCGCATCGGCTTCGACACGGTCCGGGCCGCCCTGAGCGGCGGCGGCACGGCCCTGATCGGGGTCGGCCAGGCCGGCGGCGACCAGCGGGTCGTCGCCGCGGCCCGGGCTGCGGCCGGCGGGCTGGAGCACCTCCTCGACGACCGCGTCGACGGCGCCCGCACCGTGCTGGTGTCGGTGTCCGGCGACGCCGGCGTCACCTACGACGAGGTCGCCACCGCGATGGAGGAGATCGCCGGCCGCGCCCACCCGGACGCGGAGATCGTGTTCGGCGCCGCGCTCGACGGCGCCCTCGGCCCGCAGGTGCAGGTGGTGGTGGTCGCCGTTCAGGCCTTCTGAGCGCGGTAGTAGCGGACGGCGCCGGGGTGCAGCGGCAGCGGCGGGGTGCTGATCGCGGAGCGGATGTTGAGCCGGGCCGCCGCCTGGTGCGCCTTGGCGAGCTCGTCGCGGCCCTCGAAGAGCAGCCGCGTCACGCCGTAGGCGAGGGGCTCGGGCATCGACCCCCGCACGACGAGATAGTTGGCGATGCCGATCGCGACCGTCGGGTTGATGCCGTGGTACGCCGAGGCGGGCACGACCCGCTCCGCGTAGTAGTTGCCGAACGCCTTGCGCAGCGGCTGGACGAACGTGTCGAGGGCGAGGAGCCGGATCGGGAACTTCTCCGCCAGCTGCTGGATCAGGCCGACGGCCAGCCCGCCGGAGAAGAAGAACGCGTCGATCTGGCGGGCCTGCAGCGCCTTGACCGAGTCGTCGAGGTTGAGCGGGCGCTGGATGATGCTCGCCTTGAGGCCGGCCCCGGCGACGTCGAGGATGTGGTCGGCGGTGCCCGCGGTGCCGGAGCCGGCGGCGCCGACCGACACCTGCCGGCCGTGCAGGTCCGCGACGGTCTCGATCGGGCTGTCCCGGGCGACGACGAGGTGCACGTAGTCGTCGTAGATGCGGGCGAGCGCGGCGAGCTGCCCCGGCGCGGCCCGGTCGCCCTCGCCGGCGGTGTCGGCCTGGGTGAAGCCGAGCTCGGCCTGGCCGGCGAGGATCGCGCCGACGTTCTCCTTCGACGCGTTCGTGGTGAGGACGCTGGCGTGGACGTCCGGCAGGTACCGCTTCGCGAGGTCTGCGATCGCCTTGCCGTACTGGTAGTAGACGGCGCCCGTGCTGCCGGTCGCGATCCGCAGGTTTCCGGTCGCCCCGGCGCCGTCCGACTCGCACGCCGAGAGCAGCAGGGCGCCGGCACCGCCGAGCAGGAGCGCCCGGCGGTTCACAAGAGCCCGCCCGTCGGGAGCGCGCCCGCTCATGCCGGGGCGTCCTGCAGGCACGCCGTCAGGATCTCCAGGGTCTCCTCCGGGGTGCGGTGCCGGACCGTCGTCATGCCCAGCGCCCGCGCCGGCTTGAGGTTGCCCGGCAGGTCGTCGACGTAGACGCACTCCTGCGGCGGCAGCCCGATCGCCGCCGCGCCCAGCACGTAGATCTGCGGGTCGGGCTTGCGCACCCCGACGTCGCCGGAGATCACGATCCCGTCGAACAGCTCGTCCAGCAGGATCCGGTCGTACCGCTGAGAACCCCACGAATTGGAGATCAGGCCCGTGCGGATGCCGCGGCCGCGGGCGGCCCGGACGAAGTCGAGCATCGCCACATCGGCGGTGGTGGCGCCGAGGAGCCGCTCGATGAGGCCCTCCGGCGCCACCCCGAGCAGCGCCGCGAACCCGGCCTCGAACTCGGCGTCGGGCAGCGTGCCGTCCTCCAGGCCGCCGAGCAGCGACCGGGCGGCCGGGTCGTCGCGGAAGAGGTCGCGGACCGTGCCGGGCGGCAGGCCCTCCCGGGCGCAGAACGCGTCGAAGGAGGCGAACACGTCGGTGGTGAGGACCCCGCCGTAGTCGACCAGCAGCCCGCGCAGCGTCATCCGGAACCTGTCCCTTCGGCCGTCTCCTTTGCCAGGGACTGTACGACCTCGCGGTGGTCCTTGAGCGCCCGCTGCCGGGTCGCCGACGTGCCGCGCCCGCGGAGGTCCTCGAGGAGGTCGACGGCGATCTCCCACTCGCCGCGGGCCTCGAGGGCCGGGCGGACGTGCTCCATCAGCGCGTCGACGCGGGCGATCGCCGGCAGCGCGGACCGGGTCGACGGGTCGACGAGGTGGCCGCTGAGCCCGGACCGGGCGGCCCGCCACGTCGCGGCCCGCAGCAGCACCTGCGGCGCCTCCGGCAGGGGCCGGCCGGCGGCGTCGTCGGCGGCGGCGACCGTGACGAGACCGCGGGCGAGCGCGGCGAGCAGCACCGCGTCGTCGACGTTCGGGCACGAGTCGGCGACCCGCACCTCGACCGTCGGGTACCGCGCGGACGGCCGGGCGTCGAAGTAGACCATGCCCGCGTCGCTGATCACGCCGCTCTCCACGAGCGTGTCGACGACCCGCTGGTATTCCGCGGCGGAGCCCAGGTCCGGCGGCGGGCCGACGGTCGGCCAGCGCGACGTGACGACCGTGCGGTAGGACGCGTAGCCGGTGTCGTTGCCGGCGAAGTACGGCGAGCTGACGCTGAGCGCGAGCAGCGCCGGCAGCCACTCCCGGATCCGCCGGGTGATCCGCACCGCGAGGTCCCTGTCGGGCACGCCGACCTGCACCTGGCACGCGGCGACCTGCTGCTCGTCGACGAGCTGCCGGTACTCCTGGGCCATGCGCTCGTAGCGCTCGTCCGGGTAGACCCGGCTCGGGGCCGCGCCCGAGCCGGGGACCGTGCCGGCGGCGACGATCGCCAGGCCGTGCCGCCCGGCGGACTCCACCAGGGAGCGGCGCTTCTCGATCAGGTCGGCGCGCAGCGCGGTGAGGTCGGTGTGCACGGCGGTGGCCGTCTCGACCATCGACCGGTGCAGCTCCGGCTCGGCGTCGGCGCCGCGCAGCACCCGCCGGGCGGACGGCGACAGCTCGCCGGTCTCCGCGTCGACGACGTGGAACTCCTCCTCGACACCGATGGTGTCGCCAGTCGCTACCACCTGCTGTGGACCGACTGGCGGATGAGGTCGTCGTACACCTCGCGGACCGCCTCATGGGTGGCGGCGGGCAGCGGGTCGGCGCTCCCGACGGCCGCGTTGGCGCGGGCCTGCTCGCCGCTGCGGGCGCCCGGGATGACCACCGACACGGCGGGGTGGTCGACGATCCAGCGCAGCGCGAACTGCGCCATCGTCAGCCCTTCGGGCTTGAGCGGCGCGAGCCGGCGCACGGCGGCGAGCCCGGTGTCGTAGTCGACGCCGGAGAACGTCTCGCCCTGGTCGAACGCCTCGCCGTGCCGGTTGTAGGTGCGGTGGTCGTCGGCGCCGAACGTGGTGTGCTCGTCGTAGCGCCCGGACAGCAGGCCGCTGGCGAGCGGGACGCGGGCGATGATGCCGACGCCCATCTTCTCCGCCGCGGGCAGCACGTCGTCCAGGGGCTTGAGCCGCAGCATGTTGAAGATGATCTGCACGGTGGCGACGCCGGGCCGGGCGATCGCGGTCAGCGCCTCGGCGACCGTCTCGACGCTCACCCCGTAGGCCTTCATGCGGCCTTCCTGCACCATCAGGTCCAGGCCGTCGAACACCTCGTCGGTGGAGTACACCTCCGACGGCGGGCAGTGCAGCTGGACCAGGTCGATGGTGTCGACGCCGAGGTTCTCCCGGGACCGGTCGTTCCACGCGCGGAAGTTGTCGAGGTTGTACCGGTCGGCCTCCTGCGGCACCCGGCGCCCCATCTTCGTGGCGACCGTGATGCCGGGCCGGTCCTTGATGAAGGCCCCGACGAGGCGCTCGCTGCGGCCGTCGCCGTACACGTCGGCGGTGTCGATGAACGTCACGCCCGCCTCGTGCGCGGCGGCGAGGGTCGCGAGCGCCTGGTCCTCGTCGACCTCGCCCCAGTCGGCGCCGAGCTGCCACGCGCCGAGCCCTACCACGCCGACCGGGGCACCGGTCCGTCCTAAGATCCGTTCCTGCATGCCGCCCAGGGTATGGCGTTACGCGAAGACCGGCACGTTCTCCCGCACGAGCCGCCAGTTCGGGGTGAAGAAGTCGGCCGGATCGATCGAGCCCTTCGCCTGCGCCCAGTCGATCAGCAGCTGCCGGATCTCCTGCTGCGCGTTGTACACCTGCGACTTCACGATGCCGGGGAAGTTGCCGCCGCCGGAGCGCCGGTAGTTGTTCACCGCGACCACGAACTGCTCGGTGTCGCCGACGGGCGTGGTGGTGCCCGGGTGCACGAGCCGCGTGATGCGTTGCCCGACCGGCTTGCTGATGTCGATGTCGTACTCGACGCCGGAGATCACGTCGTAGTTGTAGTCCGGCACGGACGGGTCGTTGATCGTCGCCGGGTCGACGGGCGCGCCGACCGGCAGCGTCACGAAGTACTTCGCCGAGTACTCCAGGTAGGCGCGCACCTCGGCGCCGGTCAGGACGACGGCCTCCAGGGTGTTGTCGTAGATGTACAGCCCCGCCACGTCCTTGATCTTGACGTCGCCGGCGGGGAACACCGCGGTCCGCGAGAACGGGGCGGCGATCGACAGCACCGGCAGCGCCGTGCCGAGCGCGGCGGTGACCGTGTCGGTCTGGACCTTGTTGATGTAGTCCAGGATCGCGGTGTCCTTGTAGCGGGACTCGGCCGCCGACAGCGTCTCGGTGGAGGTCGCGACGACCTGGTTGACGTAGGCGACGGTCTTGTTGTGCTGCGCCCGCACGGCGGCGACGACCTTCGGGTCGGCCTCGACCGTGTTGGTGTTCAGCGACGTCGACGCCTTCGACGTGATCACCCAGCGGCCGCGGTCGCGGCTGAGCTGGAAGTCCATCCGGGTCAGCCGCTGGCCCCACCGCGACGGCTCCGACAGCAGCACCTGCGCGCCGGTCGCCGTGTTGGTCACGAAGCGCTGCGGGATGTCGCTGTGCGCGTGGCCGAAGAGGATCGCGTCGATGCCGGGGACCTGCTCGGCGATGAGCGCCGACGGGTTCTCGTTCGGCAGCTCCGGGCCGTAGCTGGACTTGCCGCTGTCGCCGCCGTGCGCGGAGATGAGCACGATGTCGGCGCCGCGGCGGCGCATCTCGGGCACGTACTTCGCGGCGGTGGCGACGCAGTCCTCGAAGCGGAGCGTGCCCTCGACGTTGGCGCGGTCCCAGATGGCGACGCCGGGGTTGGTGAGGCCGAGGATGCCGACCCGGAGGTTCGGCGCGCCGTGGCCCAGGTCGACCTTCTTGATGACGTACGGCACGAACGCGGGCCGGCCGGTCTTCACGTTGACGGCGTTCGCCGCAAGGGCCGGGAAGCCCAGCTGGCGGATCCACAGGGCGAGCAGCGGCAGCCCGTAGTTGAACTCGTGGTTGCCCAGGGTGACGGCGTCGTAGTCGATGACGTTCATCGCCCGCGCCATCGGGTGCTTCTCGCCGGTCGTGGTGATCGGCTCCTGCTTGGCGTAGTACGTCGCCAGGGGCGTGCCCTGGATCGTGTCGCCGGCGTCGAGGACGAGGGTGGCCCTGCCCCGCCGCTCGGCCCGGATCTGGTTGACGAGCGTGGCGACCTTCGCCAGGCCGATGTCGTTGTGGGCGCTGTCGTCGTACTCGGCGTCCTTGTAGTAGTCCCAGTTGTAGACGTTGCCGTGGGTGTCCGAGGTGCCGAGCAGCGTGAGGTCCCAGGTTGTGGGTTTCGCCGCGGGTGCCGCGCCCGCCTCGCCGCCGGCGACGAAGGGTGCCGCCGCCGTTGCCGCCGCGGCGGCCAGGACGGTCCGCCGGGAGGTGCCTGAAGGGTTGTTCATGTCCGGCACCTTATGCGTGTATCAATGCGATGAGCGAATCGAAAGCTTGACGTATTTCGATGTCTCTCGGGACCATGGCAGACGGCCAGGCGGCTGACGGCTGACCTCTCCCGCCGGGCCGTGACCCCCTCGACCCCCGGGAGCTGTCCACGTGAAGAAGGTCCGCACCGTCGCGCTGGCGGTGGCTCTGGCGGCCACCGCGCTGCCGGCGCCCGCCTCGGCGGCGCCGGCGAAGATCCTGCTCGCCGCCGCGCCCAACATCTCCGTCGCCAACGTCAAGGCGCACCTGAGCCAGCTGCAGAGCATCGCGACCGCCAACGGCGGCAACCGGGCCCACGGCCGGCCCGGCTACCTGGCCTCGGTCAACTACGTGAAGGGGCAGCTCGACGCCGCCGGGTACACCACGGTCGTGCAGTCGTTCACGTACAACGGCGCCACCGGCTACAACCTGATCGCGGACTGGCCGGGCGGCGACCCCGACGACGTGCTGATGGTCGGCGCCCACCTGGACAGCGTCACCGCCGGGCCCGGCATCAACGACAACGGCTCCGGCTCCTCGGCCAACCTGGAGGTCGCGCTCGAGGTGTCCCGGCAGGCGCTGAGCACCACCAAGCACCTGCGCTTCGGCTGGTGGGGCGCGGAGGAGCTCGGGCTGCGCGGCTCGACCGCGTACGTCAACAGCCTGTCCGCGGCCGAGAAGGCGAAGATCAAGGCGTACCTGAACTTCGACATGGTCGGCTCGCCGAACGCCGGCTACTTCCTCTACGACGGCGACAACTCCGACGGCGTCGGCTCCGGCCCCGGCCCCGCCGGCTCGGCCGCCCTCGAGCAGACGCTGAAGGACTACTTCACGTCGATCGGCGTGCCGACGGAGGGCACCGACTTCGACGGCCGCTCCGACTACGGCCCGTTCATCGCCAACGGCATCCCCGCGGGCGGCATCTTCACCGGGGCGGAAGGCACCAAGACCGCGGCCCAGGCCACGAAGTGGGGCGGCACGTCCGGCACCGCGTTCGACGTCTGCTACCACCGCGCCTGCGACACCACGAGCAACATCAACGACACGGCCCTGGACCGCAACAGCGACGCCATCGCATACGCGGTGTGGACCATCGCGACCAGCACCCCGGTCCCGCCGGGCACCACCGTCTACAGCGACACGTTCGAGACGGCCACCGGCTGGACCACGAACCCGTCCGGCACCGACACGGCCACGGCCGGCGCGTTCGAGCGGGGCGACCCGGCCGCCACCAGCTCCGGCGTCGCGCTGCAGCTCGGCACCACCGTCAGCGGCAGCTTCGACCTGGTCACGGGTGCGGCGGCGGGCAGCAGCGCCGGGACCTACGACGTGGACGGCGGGGTCACCAGCATCCGCTCGCCCGCGATCACGCTGCCGGCGGTGCCGTCAGGTGGCACGCTGACGCTCTCCTTCTCCTGGTACCTCGCCCACCTCAACAACGCGACCAGCGCCGACTACCTGCGGGTGCGCGTCGTCGGCAGCACCACGACGACCGTGTTCACCCAGGCGGGCGCCGCGTCGAACCGGGCCGGCGCGTGGGCCACGGCCTCGGTGGGCCTGACCGCCTACGCGGGGCAGTCGATCCGGATCCTGATCGAGGCGAACGACTCCGGCACGGCCAGCCTGGTCGAGGCCGGCGTCGACGACGTCAAGATCACTCGGTCGTGACGGTGCGGGGCCGGTCCTCGTGGCCGGCCCCCATCAGGGCCGCGATGCCGCTCATGTACGACTCGCGGTCGACCTCGCCGATGAGCACCCGCTGCAGGATGTACCCCTGGATGAGCCCGAAGAGCGCCGAGCCGATCGCGACCGGGTCGGCGCCGGCGGGCAGCTGGCCGCTCTCCTGGGCGCGCCGGGCCAGGGCGACCGCGTTGCCCCGGATCCGGCCGTAGATCTCGGTGATCAGCCCGGCGAACTCGGGGTCGTGCACCGCCTCGCCCCACACCTGCACGGCGATGCGGACCGTGCCGTCGTCGGTGAGGTTGATGTCGATCTGGCGCAGCAGGTCGTCGATCACCGCCAGCACGGGCGGCGGCGGGTCCTGCCGCAGCAGGTGGTCGGCGGTCGCCTGCACCACACCGATCTTCTCGCCGGCGATCGCCTTGATCAGCGCGGCCTTGCTGTCGAAGTAGCGGTAGAACGCCCCGACGGACAGCTCCGCCTCTCTGATGACATCCTGCATGGACGTCTGGTGGAACCCGTTGCGCAGGAAGCAGCGCGTCGCCGCGTCGATGATCTGTTCCCGGCGGGCGGCGAGGTGGGCTTCGGAGACGCGCGGCATCCTCTGATTATAGAGCGAACGCTCGCTTTACAAATCGGGGCGTGCGTTTTCCCCGCCCAGGTGCCATGATCCACCGCTGTGACCGCTCTGCTCGCCCGCCGCTGGCGGGTGCCCGCCGTCCTCGCCGTGATCGCCGTCTGCGCGTGGGTCTCCTGGTTCACCCAGGTCGGCCACGAGTGGTTCACCCAGGCGGTGGCGCTGCCCGTCCCCGCCCTGATCGCGGTGTTCATCGCGCCCACCTGGCGGGTCGGGGTGCCGGCGGTGGCCGCGCTGCTCGTCGCCGCTCCCGCGCTCGTGCTGCTGTCGACCGGGCGGGCCGGGGTGCTGCAGCCGCCGGCGACGGACTGGTTCGTGCCGTACGTGCTGCTCGCCCTGATCGCCTGGGCGGCCGGCTTCGCGTTCCGGGTCCGGGCGGCCGGGCCGGACGCCCGGGGGACCCTGCTCATGATCGGTGGCGGGGTCGCGGCCCTGCTCCTGTGCGTCGGGACCATCGTCGTCGGCGGTGGCGGCAGGGCGCTGCCGTCCGGCGACGCCAGGCAGTGGGTGCACGGCGACGACCTGCCCGACGGGGTAGGGCTGCGCCGGATGGTCGTCCGGGGCGGCTGCGAGACCGGGGAGGGCGAGATCGTGGAGTGCCCGCAGGCCAGCGAGTTCTGGGCGACCGACGGCCGGTCCACCGGGGAGGTCATCGCGCAGCTCGTCGGGGAGCTGCGCGCGCTGGGCTGGCCGGTCACGGAGCAGGCGCCGGGCTTCTACGTCGGGTGCCTGCCGATGCGGGGCGTGCTGACCTGGGACGACAGCATCTGCGCCGAGGTCGCGGCGGCCGGCGAGGCATCGCTGCGGCCGGATGAGCCGAACAGCCCCACGTCCGTCATGCTCACACTCGGGTAGCACCGCACCCTCGGACGCAGGTAGCGCCTCAGATGCGGGTGGCGCTGAAGATCATGGTGGTCATGACGACGCCGCCGGCGCCGGCGTTGGCCAGCATCAGCCTGGGGGAGAGGCGGGTCACCGGGTTCGTCTTGTCGACCGCGGTCGCCTTGCGGTTGCCGGTCGAGAAGGCGGTCAGCTCGATCCCGCCGTCCGCGGTCGGCTTGCAGGTGACCTGCAGCGGCGTCGAGGCGGTCGGCGGCGGGCCGGCGTTCTTCGGCTTCGCCGACGCGGCGAGCCTCGCCGGCTGCCCGCCGGTCAGCTTGAAGATCTCGATGATGCCCTCGGGGCCGACCTCGAAGGTGTAGCCGTTGCCCAGGTCGGCGCCGTCGAGGCAGGCCGCACCGATCTTGGCGCCGCCGGCCGCCTTGCCGATCGCGGCGAACTCCAGGTCCATCGTGAAGCCGGCGCCCTGCACCGCGAGCCGCTGCTCCGGGCCGGGCGCGACGCAGCGGATGTTGGGCTGCTCCGCGGTGACCCGCAGCGCGTCCGGCACCTCGACCTTGCAGCCGCCCGCGGCGCCCCACGGCACCTTCTGCTGCAGCGCGGCGACCGTCTTCGTGCCCTTGAGCGTCCACGGCCCGACCGACGTGACGGAGCACGCGATGACGGGCCGCTGCGTCCAGCCCGCCGGGAGCATCGGCTTGTCCAGGGGCAGGAACGACTGGCCGTACGGGACGCCGAGGTACGCGCCGTAGGACTGCTCGCAGACCGCCTTCGCGGCCGCGTCGACGGCCTCGCGGCCCGGGTCCTCCAGGAACGGCAGGTGCCCGACGTACGTGACCTCGCCGATGTGCGCGGCGTTGCACGGCGTCACGTAGCGCAGCTGCGACGACCCGCCGATCCAGTCGAAGCACTCGCCGGCCTTGAGCTCGAACTGGTCGCCGACGAACAGCTCGGCGGCCGCCTTCGACGGGTCCGCCAGGGCCCGCGCGATCCGGTCGCCGTCGTCGTTGCCGGTGACCTGCAGCCCCTTGTCGAGCAGCGCCACCAGCGACGGCGCCAGGCCGTCCACGGGCACGGCGGTGTCGTGGACCGCCTGCCGGTGCGACGGGGACAGGCCCGCGACGACGACCACCTTGCCCTGCTCGGTGCGCAGGTAGTACTCGAAGCCGAGCCAGTGCCCGGCGCCCGCGCCGACCAGCGGCACCAGGACCGCGACGGCGAGCACCGAGTAGCCGGCGACGGTGCCCCACGCGCGGCCGACGGACGCGGCGATGACCGCCGCGGCGCCGAGGAGGACCCCGCCGAGCAGGCCGATCGCGCCGCCGGTGGACAGGATCAGGCGCAGCGGTTCGGCGAGCAGCCAGCCGGCGAGCCCGCCGGCGCGGGAGGTGCCGCCGTCCAGGAGGCTCGGGTTGCCGCGGACCAGGTGCAGCAGCCCGAGCGTGGCCAGGGCGATGCCGGTGGTGCGGGTGAGGACCCGTTCGCGCAGGTAGTGCCCGGTGGCGACGGCCAGGCCGCGCAGTTCGGCGCCGGTCCACAGCCGCCGGTCGACGATCGGCACCAGGGGCAGCTGCCACGGCCAGGTGGCCCGGGGCAGGCGCGGCAGCGGCCAGAGCAGCAGCAGCGGCAGGACCGGCAGCACGTACGCCGCGTAGCCGAACCCGAACGTGAGGATCGCCGTGGCGACCCCGTGAACCGGCACCTGCGGCACCCACAGCAGCGCGACGAGCACGACGACGACCGCCGCGATGATCCCGATCCGCCGCCACGACGGCCGCTTCGGCCGGGGCCGGGCGGGCTTCTCGAGCGGCTGGTCAGGGTCCTGGACGGGAGCCGGCCCGCGGCGGCCCTTCCGGTGCGACCCGGCCTCGGCGGTGGCCGCGCCCTGCCAGTCAGTGAGGGCGGCGCGGACCTGGTCGGTGGCGGCGACGCCCAGCAGCAGGCCCGCGACCAGGGTCAGGACGACCTGCCAGATCGGCGGCGCCGCGGCGATCCCGAGCAGCGTGGACAGGCCGAGGACGGCCGCGGTTGCCAGGGTCAGCAGCGCGACCGCGGGTAACGCCGCGCGGACGCGCGCACCGACCTCGGACATGGCTCTGGAGCATGGCACCCGCCGTACCCCATCGCAACTGGCCTAAGTCTGGCTTAAAAGTTTGCGCTACATCTCGGTGCGGTTGGCGGCGCAGGCGTCGATGACCGGCTTGAACGCGTCACGCTCCGCATCGGTGATCTTCAGCTCCGTGTACAGCGGCGGGCCGCCGTCGAGGCTGAGCCAGGCGGGGAACACGTACGGCTTCTTGATCTCGGCGAGGGCGTGCGGGGTGCAGCGCTCGCCGTCGACCACGACCGGGACCGTCACCTCGGTCTGCCCGGGCTGCAGCACCGCGTACGGCTTCGGCGTCTGCTCCCGCGCGGGCAGCGGCAGCACTTCGAGCAGGATGCTGCCGACGAACTCCTGCAGCGTCACGGTGCCGGTGTACCCCGTCCGCTTCAGCACCACGGTGCCGTTGAGCCAGCCGCTCGGCAGGTGCGTCCAGGGGCCGAACGTGAGCGAGACCTGCCGGTCCAGGTACGCCTGCTGGCAGTCGATAGCGAGCAGCTTGTCGAGCATCGGGTCCGGGTCGGGCAGCGGCAGCCGCAGGTCGTGGAGCTTGCCGTCCTCGGTACGGACGGCGAAACCGACATGCGAGGCGGCGCTGCGGGGCTTGAGCTCGTCGCCCTGGCAGATCCCCGTGCCGTAGGAGACGGGCACGTCGACGCGCAGGCCGCCGACGGGCAGCGGGGCGTCGACCGCGACCGGCCCGACCCCCTTGAACGAGGGCGCCTGCAGCTCGACCCGCTCGACGGTGACCTTCGCGGGGCCCTCGTTGTGCATGGAGATCTGCACCGTGTGCCGGACCTCGTCGACCCGGCCCTGGGTCAGCTCGATCCGCAGCTTGACCGGGCTCTCCTTCTCGCCGCCGCCGTTGCCGCAGCCGGCCAGAAGGGCGAGCACCACCACCAGCGCCACCCGCTTCATAACCGCCTATGTTGGCACGATCCAGTGCAGGAGCGCACGGGCCGCTTCGAGCACGAGGTCGCGGTCGTACGTGAGGGCGTAGGTGAACCGCCGGTCGTCGTCGGGTCCGTCGTCGGCGAGGTCCCGCGCGACGAGGGCGCCGGCGAAGTGCGGCCCGACGACGACCACGTTCCACTCGCCGCGCAGCGGGTCGTCGCCGGCGATCGCGGCGCCCCTGACGCCCGGCACCGGTGCGCTCGGGATCTCGGTGCCGAGGGCGCAGACCAGGGCGGCGGTCCGCGCGACGGTCGCGTAGCGGCGGGCGGTCGGCGGGGTCAGGAACCGCGCCTCCTGGAAGCAGCCGAGCAGGATCGGCGGCTCCGCCGCGTCGAGCGCCTTCTCCTCCAGGTACCGGCTCAGCGGCATGAGCATCCGCTTCGTCGCCTCGGCGGTCGGGCGGCGGCCGGCGACGATCTCGTACGGCGTCCTGGTCCCGGTCCCGGCGGGCGGCGCGACGAACGGCACCGGCAGGGTCGCGCTGCGCTCGGCGACGTCCTCCGGCAGCGGCCCCGGCCGGCCGAACAGCCAGCCCTGGCCGAGCGTCGCGCCCATGCCCAGGGCGGCGGCGACGTGCTCGCGGGTCTCGACCCCCTCGGCGAGGATCGCGGCGCCGGTGCGTTCGGCGTAGGCGACGATCGCGTTGACGACGCGGGCGGCGTAGGCCCCCTCGGGCTGCTGGGTGAGGTGCCGGTCGACCTTGACCACGTCCGGGTGCACGAACGGCATGACCGCCAGGGACGCGGGCCCGGCGCCGACGTCGTCCAGCGCCACGCCCCAGCCGGAGCCGCGGCACGCCTCGGCGGCGGTCAGCAGGGCCGCCGGGTCGTCGGCGATCGCCCGCTCGGTCATCTCGACGACGACCCGCAGCCGCAGCTGGGCGTCGAGGATCGCCGGGGCGAGGTCCGGCGGGCACGGCACGCCGAGCGCGGCGGGCTCGGCGTTGACGAACAGGGTGAGGCCGAGCGGCAGGCCGGCGTCGATCGCGGCACGGTACGCGGCGGCGCGGCAGACCCAGTCGAGCTCGGCGAGGCGCCCGGCCCTGCCGGCGGCGTCGAACAGCTCCAGCGGCGCCTCCCACGGCGTGCCGGCCGGGCCGCGGGTCAGCGCCTCGTAGCCGACGACCTCGGGCCGGTGGCGGCGCCACGAGTCGAGCCGCACGATCGGCTGGAACACGGTGGTGACGGCACGGGCATCGATGACGTCGTCGATGCTCTTGATCAGGGTGGTGCCGTCCATGTCTTTCGGTTCGGCCCGGAAGCTCCAGAACTGAGACAAATCGCCGGTTTCGCTGGCTTTGGGCCCGCTCCGCCCTGCCTACCACTGCGGGCGCCCCGGTGCATGCTCCGGTAGGTTGGCGGTGATGCGACGTGTACTGGTGGTGGCGCTGCTGCTCGGGCTGACGGCCTGTACGTCGGCGGCTCCGTCCTCGTCCGCCTCGCCCGGCGGCTCGGGCGGCTCGGGCGCGGTCGTGAAGACGGCCGGGTGCGGCGCGTCGCCGTCCGGGGACCTGGTGGAGGTCGTCTCGCAGATCGACGCGAAGGGCGAGGCCGACTTCGCGGCCGTGTTCGCCGGAGCCCGGGTCGGCGACGACGGCGTCGAGGTCTACCGCAAGCCGTCCGCCGACCTGGACAAGTGGATCACCGGCACGTTCGCGGCGTCGTGCGTGCTCGTGCACGACGCGAAGTTCTCCGCCGCCGAGCTGGCGAAGCGCTACCAGCAGGTCAACGACGACAACACCTACTGGGCCGAGCAGGGCGTGCACGTCAACAGCGTCTCGTCCGACTTCGTGCGCGGGGTGGTCATCGTCGGCACGCAGGAGGTCGACAAGGGCAAGCCGCTGTTCGCCGCGCGCTATGCCGACGGGCCGCCCGTGGAGCTCGTGGACGAGGCACCCGCCTAGATGGGTGGGTGGCGGGAGATCATCGACGGGATCGGCGAGCGCACCGAGTTCGGCAACGCCAGGCTGGTGCGCGACCCGCGCCGCAAGGGCGGCTGGACGCTGCTCTTCGAAGAGGTGCAGCAGTCGTACGTCGACGTCGCGGACCCGACCTACCTCAGCTTCGAGTACACCCGCCGCATCGCCGCGGTCGTCGACACGATGGCACCGCAGGCGCGCCCCCTCACCGTGCTGCACCTGGGCGGCGGCGCCTTCACGATGCCGCGCTACGTCACCGCCACGCGCCCCGGCTCAACGCAGGTGATCGTCGAGCGGGACCGGCGGCTCGCCGACTTCGTGCAGCGGGTCGTGCCGCTCGCCGACGCCACCGGCGTCTCGTTCGTCTTCGGGGACGCCCGAGAGGTCGTGTCCGACATTCCGGATTCGTCCTATGATCTCGTCATCGGCGACGTGTACGACGCCGCGCAGATGCCGGAAAGCGTGTCGGACGTCACGTTCGCCGCGGAGGTGGCCCGGATCCTGCGCCCCGAGGGGGTCTACGCGGTCAACGTCGCGGACCTCGCGCCCCTGACCTTCTCCCGGGGGCAGGCGGCCACCCTGCGCACCGCCTTCGCCGACGTGTGCCTGCTCGTGCGTCCGGAACTCCTGCGGGGCCGGCGCTTCGGCAACGTCGTTTTTGCGGCGTCCCGCGGCGCGGACCGGCTTCCTGTCGCGCGGCTGGCCGCGATCCTCGGGCGGGACCGGCAGCCCGCGCAGGTCGTCAGCGGCGCCGGACTGGACCTGCTGACCGCCGGCGCGGACCCGGTCGTGCTGCCGCCCGCGTGAGATCCTGCGTGCCCCGGGTGGGATTCGAACCCACACTGTCGGAGGTTTGAGCTCCGTTCCTCTGCCGATTGGGATACCGGGACGGGTACGCCGCACCAGGGTACCCACTAGTCTGATCGCGGCGGTAATCGCCGTCAGTCGTGTCGGATCGGATCGGGAGTTGCGCGTGGCCGAGGCACAGAGCCGTCGGGTGCTCATCGCGGAAGACGAGGCGCTCATCCGTCTCGACCTCCGGGAGATGCTCGTCGAGGAGGGCTACGACGTGGTCGGCGAGGCCGGCGACGGCGAGACGGCCGTCCGCCTCGCCGAGGAGCTCAAGCCCGACCTGGTCATCATGGACATCAAGATGCCGATCATGGACGGGCTGGCCGCCGCGGAGAAGATCGCCGGCGCGCGCCTCGCGCCGGTCGTCATCCTCACCGCGTTCAGCCAGCGGGACCTGGTCGAGCGCGCCCGCGCCGCCGGCGCGATGGCCTACCTGGTGAAGCCGTTCCAGAAGAGCGACCTGGTGCCGGCGGTGGAGATCGCCGTGTCGCGGTTCGCCGAGCTGGCCGTGCTCGAGCAGGAGGTCGCCACGCTGACCGACCGGCTCGAGACCCGCAAAGTCGTCGAGCGCGCCAAGGGTCAGCTCATGGCGACCTACTCGATGAACGAGCCGCAGGCGTTCAAATGGATTCAGCGCACCGCGATGGATCATCGAATGACCATGCGCGAAGTGGCGGATCGGATCATCGCGGAAACCGCCACCGGTAACAGCACGGTAACCCCTGAGTCCTGACCTTTTACCTGCGCAGGGCGTGTCTGCGCACGTAGTGCTCAGGGTCGAATAACGGCTTGGTAACGGACCGCAATCGGCTTCTGGGGCGGGCTATGATCCGCCAGTCCCGAGGGTCGGGACGATTGCTGCCATCTGTTATTCGAGGAGCACCATTGCGTAGAGCCGTGATCATGCTCACGGCCTTCCTGGCCTGCGTGATGCTCTCCTTCGGTCTAGGCGCCACAAGCGCGTGGGCCGAAGGGGAAGCACTGCAGGGGACGTTGACCAACAACGGCGCTCCGGTCGCCGGTGTCAAGATCAAGGCGTCTACCCAGGACGGCGCGCCCGCCGGTGAGGCCACATCCGACGAGCAGGGCAAGTGGAGTATTCCCGTAACCGGTCCGGGCACCTACAAGGTGGAACTCGATGTAGCGTCGCTGCCCTCCGGGGTCGGGCTCACCAACAACCGGCCCGTGCTGCCCACCGTCACCGTGGCGGACGGGCAGCTGCGCAACGTGCTGTTCCCGCTCGGCGCGGCCGGCACGACCGGCGGCAGTGGCAACAACCAGCCCGGCACCAAGACCGAGGGGCCGTCGTCGTTCGACCGCGTCGCCGACCTGCTGTACTCCGGCCTGCACTTCGCGCTGATCATCGCCCTGGCGGCGCTCGGCATCTCGCTGATCTTCGGCACCACCGGCCTGACCAACTTCGCCCACGGCGAGATGGTCACGCTGGGTGGCCTCATCACGTTCCTGTTCAACGTGACGATCGGGATGCCGCTGGTGCTGTCCGGCATCATCTCGGTGGCCATCGGCGCCGCCCTGGGCTACTTCCAGGACCGCGCGTTCTGGGGCTGGCTGCGCAAGCGCCGCACCAACCTGGTCACCATGATGATCATCTCGATCGGCCTGTCGCTGCTGATCAGGTACGTCTTCCTGTACTTCTTCGGCGGTGAGTCGCGCAACTTCGCCGACTACAACGCCCAGGCGGGCGTGCAGTACGGGCCCTTCCTGATCGCGCCGAAGAACCTGATCGCCGACGGCATCGCCCTCGTCGTCCTCGCCGCGGTGTCCTTCGCGCTGGTCGGCACCCGGCTCGGCAAGGCCACCCGCGCCGTCGCCGACAACCCGGCCCTGGCCGCCGCGTCCGGCATCAACGTCGACCGCATCATCCGCCTCGTGTGGACGATCGGCGGCGCCCTCGCCGCGCTCAGCGGCGTGATCCTCGGCGCCTTCCAGGGCGTGGGCTTCCAGATGGGCTTCCAGATCCTCCTGCTCATCTTCGCCGCGGTCACCCTCGGTGGCTTCGGCACGGCCTGGGGCGCGCTGCTCGGCAGCCTCGTCATCGGGTTGTTCATCCAGCTCTCCACGCTGTGGATCCCGACCGAGCTGAAGTCTGTGGGCGCCCTCGGGGTGCTGATCGTGATCCTGCTCTTCCGGCCGCAGGGCATCCTCGGCCGCCGGGCCCGGATCGGCTGAGGGGACGACGATGAACTGGGAAAGCATCTTCAGCGTGTCGCTGGAAGCGATCATCGGGTCCACCGCTATTGCGTACGCCCTCGCGGCCATCGGACTCAACGTCCACTTCGGCTACACTGGCCTGCTCAACTTCGGCCAGTCCGCCTTCCTCGGCGTCGGTGCCTACGGCATCGCGATCACGGTGGCGACCTTCGGGCTGCCGCTGTGGCTCGGCGTCCTCATCGGCCTGCTCGCGGCGGTGGTCCTCGCGCTGCTGCTCGGTATCCCGACGCTGCGACTGCGCGCCGACTATCTGGCCATCGTCACGATCGCCGCGGCCGAGATCATCCGGCTCTTCTACCGCGCCACCGACCTGCGCAAGTGGACGGGTGCCTCCGACGGCCTGCAGAGCTTCTCGCAGGACTTCTACGAGCTCAACCCGTTCGCCGGCACCAAGGGCATCGACCTCGGGCTCATCACGTTCACCGACCGTGAGCTGTGGATCCTGGTCGTCGGCTGGACCCTGGTGCTGCTCAGCTGCCTCGTGGTCTGGCTGCTCATGAGCAGCCCGTGGGGCCGCGTGCTCAAGGCCATCCGGGAGGACGAGGACGCCGTGCGCAGCCTCGGCAAGAACGTCTTCTCGTACAAGATGCAGTCGCTGGTCCTCGGCGGCGTCATCGGCGCCCTCGGCGGTTTCGTCTTCGCCCTCGACCGGGCGGCGGTCCAGCCGGACACGTACGGCACGGAGTTCACGTTCTTCGCGTACACCATCGTGATCCTCGGCGGCGCGGCCCGGGTCTTCGGCCCGGTCGTCGGCTCGATGATCTTCTGGGTCCTGCTGGTCTTCATCGACTCGGCCCTGAGCGAGGCCTCCAACAACAAGGTCTTCCCGGAGTGGTTCATGACCACCTCGCAGGCCGGCTCCGTCCGGTACATCCTGGTCGGTCTCGGCCTCATCCTGCTGCTGATCTACCGGCCGCAGGGCATCTTCGGCGACAAGAGGGAGGTCATGCTCGATGGACGTTGAGAACAAGCCCGACCGGGCCGCTCGGGCGCGAGCCGTGCAGGCCCTGGCCGGACTGCCGTGCGAGCCCGGCGTCCCGAAACCGGACCCGATCCTCGTCGCCGACAACGTGGTGCGCCGCTTCGGCGGCCTCACCGCCGTCGACGTGAAGCACGTCGAGATCCAGCGCGGCTCGATCACGGCCCTCATCGGCCCCAACGGTGCCGGCAAGACGACCTTCTTCAACCTGCTCACCGGCTTCGACGCGCCCGACGAGGGCTCGTGGACGTTCAACGGCAAGTCGCTGTCCGGCGTGGCGGCGCACAAGGTCGCGCGGGCCGGCATGGTCCGCACCTTCCAGCTCACGAAGGCCCTGTCCAAGCTCAAGGTCATCGACAACATGCGGCTCGGCGCCACCGGGCAGCGCGGCGAGAGCTTCTGGCGCGCGCTGCTGCCCGGCACCTGGAAACAGCAGGAAGCCGAGATCACCGCCCGCGCCGAGGACCTGCTCACCCGGTTCAAGCTCATCGCCAAGAGGGACGACTTCGCCGGCAGCCTCTCCGGCGGCCAGCGCAAGCTCCTGGAGATGGCCCGGGCGCTCATGGTGCAGCCGGAGATGGTCATGCTCGACGAGCCGATGGCCGGGGTCAACCCGGCGCTGACGCAGTCGCTGCTCGGCCACGTCAAGCAGCTGCGTGAGGACGGGATGACCGTGCTCTTCGTCGAGCACGACATGGACATGGTCCACGACATCAGCGACTGGATCATCGTCATGGGGCAGGGCGGCGTCATCGCCGAGGGCACCCCGGACAAGGTCATGGCCGACCCGCGCGTGATCGACGCCTACCTGGGCGCGCACCACGACGGCGCGGTCAAGACCGTCGGCGGCGAGGAGGTGGACGCCTCTACGCTGGACGAATCCGACGGCGAGGTGACCCTGATCGGCGCCGTCGACGAGCTTTCTGTTTCTCCTGAAGAAGACCCGAAGGGGGGACCGGCATGACCGTTCCGATCGAGGACGACGCCCCGGTCGCCAGCAACGAGATCGTCGACCGCGGCGACCACCTGGCACACGCCGACGGGGCGGTCCTGCGGGCCGACGACGTCGTCGCGGGCTACCTGCCCGGCGTCAACATCCTCAACGGCGCTGACCTGTACGTGCACGACGGCGAGCTCGTGGGCATCATCGGCCCCAACGGCGCCGGCAAGTCGACCCTCCTGAAAGCCATGTTCGGCCTGGTCAACATCCGCTCGGGGGCCGTGACCCTGCGCGGGGAGCACATCACCAACATGAAGGCGCACGCGCTGGTGGAGCGGGGCATCGGCTTCGTGCCCCAGACCAACAACGTCTTCGCGGCCCTCACCATCGAAGAGAACCTGCAGATGGGCACGTTCCTGAAGCCGAAGCGCTTCAAGGAGCGCTTCGACTTCGTGACGCAGCTCTTCCCGACCCTGGCCGAGCGGCGCAAGCAGCGGGCGGGGCTCATGTCCGGCGGTGAGCGGCAGATGGTCGCCATGGCCCGGGCGCTCATGATGGAGCCGACCGTGCTGCTGCTCGACGAGCCCTCAGCGGGTCTCTCGCCGGCGCTGCAGGACGAGGTGTTCTTCCGGACCAAGCAGATCAACTCGACCGGTGTGACGGTCGTGATGGTCGAGCAGAACGCCCGCCGTTGCCTGCAGATCTGCGACCGGGGATACGTCCTCGATCAGGGCCGCAATGCCTACACGGCGTCCGGTCAGGATCTGATCAACGACCCGCGGGTGATCGAGTTGTACCTGGGTACGCTCGCCCGCGCCTGAACCATCGTTTTTGGATTCCCGCGCCTGCCGGTTTGTTCTCCGGCAGGCGCGGGATTCTTTGTTGTGGCGCACGCATGGAAAAGGGCCCCACCGCTTCCGCGGTGAGGCCCTTTCGCTTTATTCAGATCAGATCTTGCCGGTCTGGTACTTCACGTCCGACGTGAGCTTGTTGTTCTCGTCGTAGGTGTAGACACCGATGGTGGCCTCGGCCGGGTCGCCGGCGTCGTTGAAGGAGATCGGGCCGCTCAGGCCGTCGAAGTCGATGTCCTTCTTCTGCTTGATCAGGTCGGCGCAGGACTTGAAGTCCGTGCACTTCTCGCCGCCCTTGGAGACGGTGATCAGGTGCTTCGCGATCTCGGCCGGGTTGTCGCTGCCGGCCTCGAGGGCCGCGAGGGCCGCGAGGATGGTGGCGTCGTAGGACTCGACGGCGTAGTTCCAGTCCTTCAGGTCCTTGTTGATCTCAAGGGCGCGCTTCTTGAAGTCGTCCTTGGTCGCGGCGCCGGGCTGGGTGCCCTTGAAGCCCTTCAGCGTGCCGGGGGCGAAGTCCTTCGAGTAGTCGGCGATGTTGCCGTCGACGAAGTACCACTTCTTGGTCTTGAGACCGGCCTCGATCAGCTTGGGGACGATCTTCTTGGTCTCGTCGAAGCCGATGATGGCGATGGCGTCCGGGTTGGCAGCCTTGATCTTCGCGACGTCGGCCGAGAAGTCCGCGGCCTTCGGGTCGTAGGTGACCGACACGGCGACCTTGCCGCCGCCGCTCTCGATCTCCGCCTTGGCGTTCTCGGCGAGGCCGGTGCCGTAGGAGTCGTTGAGGACCAGCATGCCGGTGGTGGCGTTGCCGTCCTGGACGATCAGGTCACCGAGGACGCGGCCCTGCAGCGTGTCCGGCGGGGCGGTCCGGAAGTAGAGACCCTTGTCGTTGTAGGTGGTCAGCGCCGTCGACGTGTTGGCCGGCGAGATCTGGACCACGCCCGCGCCGGTGATCTTGTCGATCACGGACAGCGAGACGGACGACGAGGCGGCACCGATGATGACGTCGGTCTTGTCCGTGAGCAGCTTGTTGACCGACTGGGTGGCGATGTCCGTGGAGGTGTCGCCCGAGTCCATGTGCTGGATCGTGACGGGCTTGCCCAGGACGCCACCGTTGGCGTTGATCTCCTTGATCGCGACGTCGACGCCCGCGAACTCCGGGGGGCCGAGGAACGCCAGCGAGCCGGTCTGCGGCAGGATGGTGCCGATCTTCAGAACGCCGTCGCCAGGGGCGGCACCGCCGGTGGTTGCGCCGGTGCTGGGCTTATCTGCATCGTCACCACATGCACTGAGTGCCAGGACGGCAGCGCTCAGCACGGCGACCGAGCGCCATGCGAGGTTGGGGCGGATCATCACCTGTCTCCTTTTTACAGCGCGGTAGGCGTGGTTGCGCCTAGATGCCAAGACGCTGATAGGGGCAGAACCTAATGAAACTCGGGTGCTGGCACTAGGCCTTCGGGGCAACACGCCCCAGGAAGTTGCGCAGTCGTAATCTTCCTGTTCGCAACCGTCGCGGGAATCGGTTTGTCGCGTCACGGCGCGGGGTCTCCGCGGGGAACTGTCATACCCCCCGACTAGGCTCAAGGATGTGACGGGTTCAACAGAGGACACCAGGCTCCTGCTGCTCGACGGGCACTCCCTCGCCTACCGGGCGTTCTTCGCCCTCCCCGCGGAGAACTTCTCCACGAAGACGGGGCAGGTGACCAACGCCGTCTTCGGCTTCACGTCGATGCTGATCAACATGTTGCGGGACGAGAAGCCCACGCATGTGGCGGTCGCCTTCGATGTGTCGCGCCAGACCTTCCGCCTGGAGAAGTATGCGGAATACAAGGCCAACCGCTCGACGACCCGGCCGGAGTTCTCCGGCCAGCTCGACCTGATCAAGGAGGTCCTCAACGCGTTGCGGATCCCCTTCATCGAGAAGCCGGGTTACGAGGCCGACGACGTGATCGCCACCCTCGCCCGGGAGGCCGCCGCGCAGGGCATCCCCACCTCGATCATCACCGGCGACCGCGACGCCTTCCAGCTGGTCACCGACCTCGTGACGGTGCTCTATCTCAAGCGCGGCGTCTCCGAGATGGACCGCATGACGCCGGCCAAGGTCGAGGAGCGCTATGGCATCCCGCCGTCGCTCTACCGGGCGAAGGCGGCGCTCGTCGGCGAGGACAGCGACAACCTCCCCGGCGTCCCCGGCGTCGGCGACAAGACCGCCGCCAAGTGGATCCTGCAGTTCGGCGACCTCGACGGGATCATCGCCAGGGTCGACGAGATCAAGGGCAAGGCGGGCGAGAATGTGCGCGCCCACCTCGCCGACGTCATGCGCAACTATGAGCTCAACGGGCTCGTCGACGACCTCGAGCTGCCGATCACCCCCGACGAGCTGCACTGGCGCGGCTGGGACCGAGAGGCCGTCCACCAGGTCTTCGACGCCCTGGAGTTCCGTATCCTGCGCGACCGGCTCTACCAGTATCTCGACGCCGTGGAGCCCGAGGCGGAGAGCGGCTTCGACCTGTCCGGCACGGTCCTGCGCGAGGGCGTCGGCGCCTGGCTCACCGAGCACGCGCCGGCCGGCACCCGCGTCGGCGTCGCCGTCGCCGGCAAGTTCGGCCGCGGCACCGGCGAGGTCACCGGCATCGGCCTCGCCGTCGCCGGCGGCCCGGCCGCCTGGTTCGACCCGACCGAGCTCGACGCCGCCGACGACGCGGCCGTGGGGGAGTGGCTCGCCGCCGCCGACCGGCTCAAGGTGCTGCACGACGTGAAGCCGGCCCGGCTCGCGTTCGGCGCCCGGGGCTGGGCGCTCGAGGGCGTCGCCAGCGACACCGCGCTCGAGGCCTATCTGGCCCGCCCCGACCAGCGCTCCTACGACCTCAACGACCTGGCGCTGCGCTACCTCAAGCGCGAGCTGCGGGTCGACGCCCCCGACACCGGCCAGCTCGCCCTGGACGGCCTGGGTGGCAACACGGGAGAGGCGGAGGAGAATCTGATGCTCCGCGCCCGCGCCACCCTCGACCTCGCCGACGCGATCGCCGAGGAGCTGCGGCGCGACGGCGACTCCTCCGCCCGCCTGCTCGCCGAGGTCGAGCTGCCGCTGGTCACCGTGCTCGCGGAGATGGAGCGGGTCGGCATCGCCGCCGACACCGACTATCTCAGCGAGCTGGAGTCGAAGTTCGCCAGCAACGTCAAGGCCGCGGCGCAGGGCGCCTATGAGGTGATCGGCCGGGAGTTCAACCTCGGCTCGCCCAAGCAGCTGCAGGAGATCCTGTTCAACGAGCTCGGCCTGCCGAAGACCAAGCGCATCAAGACCGGCTACACCACCGACGCCGAGGCACTGCAGAATCTGCACAAGCAGACCGAGCACCCGCTGCTGGCGCACCTGCTGAGCCACCGCGACTGGGCCAAGCTCAAGACCACCGTCGACGGCCTGCTCAAGTCGGTCAGCGACGACGGCCGCATCCACACCACCTACTACCAGACCGTCGCGGCCACCGGCCGGCTCTCCAGCACCGACCCCAACCTGCAGAACATCCCCATCCGCACCGAGGACGGCCGGCAGATCCGCCGCGCCTTCATCGTCGGCGAAGGCTTCGAGTCCCTCCTCACCGCCGACTACAGCCAGATCGAGATGCGGATCATGGCCCACCTGTCGAAGGACGAGGCGTTGATCGAGGCCTTCAACTCGGGCTTCGACTTCCACGCCGCGACCGCCTCGTCGGTCTTCTCGATCCCCGCCGACGAGGTCGTCCCCGACCAGCGCCGCAAGATCAAGGCCATGAACTACGGCCTCGCCTACGGCCTGTCCTCGTACGGTCTCGCCTCGCAGCTCGGCATCACCCCCGCCGAGGCCACGGTCCTCATGGAGGAGTATTTCGCCACGTTCGGCGGCGTCCGCGACTACCTGCGCCAGATCGTCGTCCAGGCCCGCCGCGACGGCTACACCGAGACCGTCCTCGGCCGCCGCCGCTACCTGCCCGACCTCAACAGCGACAACCGCCAGCGGCGCGAGATGGCCGAGCGCATGGCCCTCAACGCCCCCATCCAGGGCTCCGCCGCCGACATCATCAAGGTCGCCATGCTCCACGTGGACGCAGCCCTGCGCGAGGCCGGCCTGCGGTCCCGCATGCTCCTGCAGGTCCACGACGAGCTGGTGTTCGAGGTCGCCCCAGGCGAGCACGACGCCGTCGAGGCCCTCGTCCGCCAGCAGATGGGCGAGGCCTACCCCTTGGACGTCCCGCTGGGCGTCTCGGTCGGCTCAGGCCGCGACTGGAACGCCGCCGATCACTGATCCCCGTCCACTGACCGCTGTCCCACTGGCCCCTGACCTCTGACCTCTGATCGCGTCGTCTCGCACCGCCGGTGTCGCCCCGTCTACGGGCCGACACCGGCACCGAGCCGCTCCGCCGTCGTGCTCGCCTGCTCGCGTGCCTCCGGTTCGGCGGCTTTGGTCGGCTGCCTGGCTCGACGGCTCAGCTCGGCTGCTGGACTGCCGGCTCGACTTGGCTGTTCGGTCGCTGAGCGGCTCGGTATGACCGGGCCGGTCAACGCCCGGCTCCTCCACGCCCCGTGGACGACGAGGCGGTCGGTCGCCCTACCTCCTCGACTTTCCACGTTCCACCAACGGGCGGATCGCGGTCCACGTGCGCCCTCCGTCGTTCCGCTCGCCGCCTTCGCCCGTACGGTGGACCGCTCGGCGCCCTCGTCCTCCCGAATACCCGTCTTACGCCGATTTCGACGGGTCCTCTCTTCCGGTTCCACGGCGCTTGCGCTCGCGTGGGACCTTTCTTTCCGGTTTATCAGGCGCTCCGCGCCCGCTAAACCGGAAATATCAGCATTTTGTGGGGTTGGACCGACTCGCGGACTGCTGGCGCGGTGGCGCGGCCGAGGCGCGGTCAGGTCGGCTTGGTGGCGATGAAGATGGCGGTGCCGGGGAAGATCTTGCCGCGCAGGGGGCTCCACTGGCCCCAGGTGCCCTTGTGGTCGTCTGGCCACTCGGGCTCGATGAGGTCGTTGAGGACGAAGCCGGCCGTGACGAGCTCGCGGATGCGGTCGCCGAGGGTGCGGTGCTGCTCGACGTACGTCGGGACGTGCGCCTCGTCCTCCTCGACGTAGGCGCGGCGGTCGAAGTAGGAGTGCACCGCGACCAGGCCGCCCTCGCCCGGGTCGTCCAGGAACACCCACCGCATCGGATGGGTGATCGAGAAGGCCCAGCGGCCACCGGGGCGCAGCACGCGGTACACCTCCCGCATGACGCGACCGGAGTCAGCGACGAACGGCACGGCGCCGAACGCGGTGCACACGATGTCGAATACGCCTTCGGCGAACGGCAGGGCCGTGGCGTCGGCCTGCAGGAGCGGCACTTTTACACCCGATCGGGTGTTTCCGGCGGCGGCGTGCCGCAGCATGCCGGCCGACAGGTCGCTGGCGATGACCCGCGCGTCCTGGGTGTGCAGCCAGCGCGAGCACGATGCCGCGCCGCAGCCGATCTCCAGGACGTCCTTGCCGGTGACGTCGCCGAGCAGCCGGGCGTCGGCCTCGCGCAGGCCTTCCGGGCACCAGACGAAGTCGGCGTCACCGAGGAACGCGCCGTGTTCGGCCTGGTAGGCGTCGGCGTCAGCGTCCCACCAGCCCCGGCTCGCGCGGCGGCTCTCGGCTGGGTTCACTGCGCGTCGTGTGACGCCTGCGTCTGGTGACGTTTCCATGGACTGCAACGGTAGGCCCCGCAAAAGTCGGCGGATCGGGTCTGGGGGAGGGTTGGACCATGTGGTATTGCGCAGGGTAGGCTGATCGGTGCACTCGTGGGTTGTGCGCCTCGGCATGGAGCAGGCTCACGATCGTCTGACACATCCTGAGCTTCCAATGCACTGATCCTGCACTGCGACAGGCGGGTTGTGCCCCGACGATGGTCCGCGGGAGCGCAGGTCCACCGAAGTCACCCACCGACCGGAGCAACAACCCACATGACGAGCAGCATCGAGGCCACCTCGAGCGCCAGCAGCAACAAGGTCGTCGACGAACTCGCGTCCGATGAGGCGTTCCTCGCCGCGATCGACGAGACCATCAAGTACTTCAACGACGGCGACATCGTCGAAGGCACCGTCGTCAAGGTCGACCGGGACGAGGTCCTGCTCGACATCGGCTACAAGACCGAGGGTGTCATCCCCTCGCGCGAGTTGTCGATCAAGCATGATGTCGACCCTGCTGAGGTCGTGTCGGTCGGTGACCACATCGAAGCCCTGGTCCTTCAGAAGGAGGACAAGGAAGGGCGTCTGATCCTCTCGAAGAAGCGCGCGCAGTACGAGCGGGCGTGGGGCACGATCGAGAAGATCAAGGAAGACGACGGGATCGTTCGCGGCTCCGTCATCGAGGTGGTCAAGGGTGGTCTCATCCTCGACATCGGGCTCCGTGGCTTCCTGCCGGCGTCCCTGGTCGAGATGCGCCGGGTCCGCGACCTGCAGCCGTACGTGGGGCGCGAGCTCGAGGCGAAGATCATCGAGCTGGACAAGAACCGCAACAACGTGGTCCTGTCCCGCCGGGCCTACCTCGAGCAGACCCAGTCCGAGGTGCGCACCGAGTTCCTGCACAAGCTGCAGAAGGGCCAGGTCCGCAAGGGCGTCGTGTCCTCGATCGTCAACTTCGGTGCGTTCGTCGACCTCGGTGGCGTCGACGGCCTGGTGCACGTGTCCGAGCTGTCCTGGAAGCACATCGACCACCCGTCCGAGGTTGTCGAGGTCGGCCAGGAGGTCGAGGTCGAGGTGCTCGACGTCGACCTGGACCGTGAGCGCGTCTCCCTGTCGCTGAAGGCGACCCAGGAAGACCCGTGGCGCCAGTTCGCGCGCACCCACGCGATCCAGCAGATCGTCCCGGGCAAGGTCACCAAGCTCGTTCCGTTCGGTGCGTTCGTCCGCGTCGACGACGGCATCGAGGGCCTGGTGCACATCTCCGAGCTGGCCGAGCGCCACGTGGAGATCCCGGAGCAGGTCGTGCAGGTCGGCTCCGACGTCATGGTCAAGGTCATCGACATCGACCTCGAGCGTCGCCGGATCTCGCTGTCGCTCAAGCAGGCCAACGAGGGCTTCGTCGAGGGCGAGGAGCACTTCGACCCGACCCTCTACGGCATGTCGGCCACGTACGACGAGCAGGGCAACTACATCTACCCGGAGGGCTTCGACCCGGAGACCGCCGAGTGGATGGCCGGCTTCGAGAAGCAGCGTGAGGCGTGGGAGCAGCAGTACGCTGAGGCCCGCCAGCGCTGGGAGGCCCACACCAAGCAGGTGCAGACGGCCCGCCAGGCCGACGCCGCCGAGCCCGCCGCCACTGCCGCGGCCGGCGCGACGAGCAGCGGCCCGGTCACCTCGTCGACCCCGACGGCGGCTCGCGCCCCGGAGGAGCCGGCAGGCACCCTCGCGACGGACGAGGCCCTTGCGGCCCTGCGTGAGAAGCTGGCCGGCGGCAAGAGCTGACGGCTCGCAGAACATAGGAGAGGCCCCGTAGCCGGATTCGGCTACGGGGCCTCTCCCGTTCCCGCCGTTCCCACCAGGCACGGCGCTGTCCGCGGACCACACGGTCGGCTCCGGGAGGCCTTTGTTCGGCCCCGCCTTGTGCTTGGGCGTGGCGCATTCGGGCGCGCTTCGGCCGTGCCACGTACGGACTTCACCTGCGCGTCCACGGTGGCGTGAGTGCCGCCCGCGCCGCGGTCGTGGTGATGTTTCCCAGCCGCCGTCCTCACCTGGTCAGCGCACGAGAGCGCCACCTGGTGCATCCACGCCGTCGCTGGTCTTGCAGCCATCGTGGGGGCACCCGCTGGCGCGTCGGCCCGCATCGACGCTGCGCGATCCACTCACAATTCAGAGATCATTTTTGTAGGTGGATAGCGAAATATCTATGGCGCAAAAGGTGCAAATTATGGCATTGATCGACGTCTGTGTGGAGTCGTGAGTCGGGGTGGCGGCGCATCGCCCCAGACGGTGATCACCCCGGATGCCTCAGATCCACAGTCGCCGGCGAGGGCGAGGTTTAGCCATTCGAGGGACTTGCGCTGGTTCTGAGACCACCGGCGGTGTGGCAGCACTGAACGACGAAGCTGGATCCTTGTGAGGGCGGAGTCGGGGGGCAATACCGCCAACCCGCCCTGTGCTGCCCGCGTGCAGTCGGAGATGGCGACGGGCAGGTCCACGCCTGGGTGGGCAGCGCCTGCGGTGGGAGTGGAGCTGCAGCCGGAGACAGCGGTGGAAGCTCCGTGCCGGTCGTTGACGGCATTGCCGGCTGGGCGAGGTTGCGGCCGACGGGCGCGATGGGTGGCGGCAGACGGACGGCGCTCTCGGTGGCGTCGAGCGCTGCCCGCATGCAGCCGCAGTCGGTGGCAACAGGGTCCGCGCCCGGGTGGGTGGCGTCTCCGGTAGGCGCGAAGTGCTGCCTGCCGACGATGGTGGGTGGGTGTCGCTGGTGGGTGTGGGGCGTTGCCCGCGTGCGGCCGGAGGTGGTGCTGTGCGGCGGGTCCGGTAGGTGTGGACGTGCTGCCTGCCTGCCGAGGGCGCTAGGTGGCTGGCTTCGGTAGGCGCGAAGTGCTGCCCGCCGAAGACGGCGGGTGGGTGCCGCTGGTGGGAGTGAGCGTTGCCCGCGTGTAGCCGGAGGCGGTGGTGTGGGGCGGCTCTGAACGGGCGCGGACGTGCTGTCTGCCGATGGTCGCCGTGCCCACCGTCGCCCCTGACATCGTGGCACCAGGCGGTGTCGTCGGTAGGTGTGGAGCGTTGCCCGCCGCCCGCCGCCCGCCGCCCGCCGCCCGCCGCGCCCACCGTCGGCCCCCGTCCGCGGCTGGCCCCGCCCGCCGCCACGGACGACGGCGGGCGGGCGGGGGCGCTGGTCGGTGCGAGTGCTGCCTGCGTGCGGGCCTGGGAGGCCGTGGCGTGCAGCGGCTCCGGTAGGTGTGGAGCCGTTGCACGCGCGGTGCTGGGGGCGGGGATGGGTGGATGGTTACTTGACGCCGGCTACGTCCATGGCGCGGAGTTCCTTCTTGAGTTCGGAGACCTCGTCGCGGAGGCGGGCGGCGAGCTCGAACTGCAGCTCGCGGGCAGCGCCGAGCATCTGGTCGTTGAGCTCCTGGATAAGGGTGGCGAGCTCGGCGCGGGCCATGCCCGCGCGGGCTGGGGTGGCGGCGCCGGCGGTGCCCTTCGTGCCGCCGCCCTTCTGGCGGGCGCGGGTGTTCTCGGGGGACTTGCCGCGGCTCATCTGGCGGCCGCCGCCGACGGTGATGGCGCCGCCCGGACCGTGGCCGACGACGGCGCCGGCGGTGTCCTCGGCCTCGCGGTAGATGTCGTCGAGGATGTCGCCGAGCTTCTTGCGCAGCGGCTGGGGGTCGATGCCGTTGGCGAGGTTGTAGGCGATCTGCTTGTCGCGGCGCCGGTTGGTCTCGTCGATGGCGAGGGTCATCGACGGGGTCATCTTGTCCGCATACATGTGGACCTGGCCGGAGACGTTACGCGCGGCGCGGCCGATGGTCTGGATGAGGCTGGTGCCGGAGCGCAGGAAGCCTTCCTTGTCGGCGTCGAGGATCGCGACCAGGCTCACCTCGGGCAGGTCGAGGCCCTCGCGGAGCAGGTTGATGCCGACGAGCACGTCGAACTCGCCGCGCCGCAGCTCGCGCAGCAGCTCGACGCGGCGCAGGGTGTCGACCTCGGAGTGCAGGTAGCGCACGCGGATGCCGTGCTCCAGCAGGTAGTCGGTGAGGTCCTCGGCCATCTTCTTCGTCAGGGTGGTGACGAGGACCCGCTCGTCGAGCTCGACCCGCTGGTTGATCTCGTGCATGAGATCGTCGATCTGGCCCTTGGTGGGCTTGACGATGACCTGCGGGTCGACGAGGCCGGTCGGGCGGATGACCTGCTCGACGAACTCGCCCTGCGTGCGGCCGAGCTCCCACGGGCCGGGGGTCGCCGACAGGTAGACGGTCTGGCCGACCCGCTCCTCGAACTCGTCGAAGCGCAGCGGCCGGTTGTCCTGGGCGCTGGGCAGCCGGAACCCGTGCTCGACGAGCGTCCGCTTCCGTGAGGCGTCGCCCTCATACATGCCGCCGATCTGCGGCACGGTGGCGTGCGACTCGTCGATGACGGTGAGGAAGTCGTCGGGGAAGTAGTCGAGCAGGCAGTGCGGCGGGCTGCCCGCCTCGCGGCCGTCGATGTGGCGGGAGTAGTTCTCGATGCCGTTGCAGAAGCCGACCTGGCGCATCATCTCGATGTCATACGTGGTGCGCATGCGCAGCCGCTGGGCCTCCAGCAGCTTGCCCTCGCGGTCGAGCTCGGCGAGGCGCTCCTCCAGCTCCACCTCGATCTGCGAGATCGCCCGCTCCATGCGCTCGGGGCCACCGCCGTAGTGCGTCGCGGGGAAGATCATCAGCTGGTCGACCTGGCGGATCTCGTCGCCGGTCAGCGGGTGCAGGTAGGACAGGCGCTCGATCTCGTCGCCGAAGAACTCGATCCGGATCGCGAGCTCCTCATACGCGGGGATGATCTCCAGCGTGTCGCCGCGGACCCGGAACGTGCCACGGTTGAACGCGAGGTCGTTGCGCGTGTACTGGATGTCGACCAGCCGCCGCAGCAGCTTGTCGCGCTCGAGCTCCTGCCCGACGGTCACCTTGGCGGCCCGGTCCAGATACTCCTCGGGCGTGCCCAGACCGTAGATCGCGGAGACGGTCGCGACCACGATGACGTCGCGGCGGGTCAGCAGGCTCATCGTCGCGGAGTGGCGTAGCCGCTCGACCTCCTCGTTGACCGACGAGTCCTTCTCGATGTAGGTGTCGGTCTGCGGGATGTAGGCCTCGGGCTGGTAGTAGTCGTAGTAGCTGACGAAGTATTCGACCGCGTTGTTGGGCATGAGGCCGCGGAACTCCGTGGCCAGCTGCGCTGCGAGGGTCTTGTTGTGGGCGAGCACGAGCGTCGGGCGCTGCAGCCGCTCGACGAGCCACGCGGTCGTCGCGCTCTTGCCGGTGCCGGTCGCGCCGAGCAGCACCGAGTGCCGCTCGCCGGACCGGATGCGACGCGCCAGCTGCTCGATGGCGGCGGGCTGGTCGCCGGACGGAACGTATTCGCTGACCACCTCGAAGCGGTTGTCCAAGCGGGGAATGTCGAGCGCCATGACCCCAACCGTACGCGGGGGGTATGACAACTTTCGGGTTCCTCGCCCTGGGTGGTTGATCGTATTCAACCTGACGATTGTGTGGGGAAGATCACCGGACTACCGTAGAGCTGTAGGCCGCTCGCGGCGGCCGACCGGAGAGCAGGCCGGCCATTTACTCGGTCCGGCCCTCCCGGCGCCAGGTTGCTGCCCCGGCCCGTCACGGTCGGCGAGCGCACCGTGGATGGATCGCGCGACACGCGCGACCGGCCGCCGCGAGCGCCCCTGCGTCAGGGGCGCAGACGTCAGGCGACGCCGGCGATCAAGGGCCAAGCCGCCGCGACCGCCGCGTCCAGCTCGGCCGGTGTGCCGTCGTTGACGATCGAGACGTCCGCGACCGCCCGCCGCTGCTCGTCCGTCGCCTGCGCCGCGATCCGGGCCCGGGCCTCCTCGGGCGTCATCCCGCGCAACCGCACCAGCCGGTCCAGCCGCGTGGGAAGCGAGGCGAACACGATGACCACCGTCTCGTACAGGCGCGACATCTGCTTCTCGACGAGGAGCGGCACATCGTTGACGATGACGGCGCCGTCAGGCGCGGCCGCGACCAGCTCGGCCGTCCGTGCCCGGACGAGGGGGTGCACGATGCCCTCCAGCGTCGCGCGCGCCTCGTCGGAGCCGAAGATCCGGCTCGCCATCGCGGCCCGGTCGAGCGCGCCGTCCGCGGTGAGCACGCCGTCGCCGAACGCCTCGACGACCGCGGCCAGGCCGGGCGTGCCGGGCTCCACGACCTCGCGCGCCAGCCGGTCCGCGTCGATGATCACGGCGCCGAGCGCGGCCAGCCGCTCCGCCACGGCGCTCTTACCGGCGCCGATCCCGCCGGTCAGCCCCACCATCCTCATCCGCCCATCACAGCAGAGCGGACGGACCCGCCGCGCACCGGTCAGGTGATCTCCGGCGTGTACGGCACGGAAAACGGCATTTGCGGAGATAACCTCCGTGCTGAGGAAGACGACATAGCGGGGCGAACATGACACAAGGGCGACACTGCATCGGCCGGCCGGGCCTGGGGCGCCGTGACATCACCATGATCATTGCGGCCGCCGACGTGGCCGAACAGGGACCACGGCACCGCCGCGGCCGCTCGCTGCGCCGGTCGACGACCGAGGCCGCGGGCATCTTCGCCGCCGCCGCCGTGCTGGCGGTACTCGCGGTCAGCGGCTGGTACGCGGCGTCGGGGGCGACCGCGGTCGCGCAGATGCTGGCGCGCTGACCAGGCGACCCGAGCGGGTGCAGGCGGGCACCCGAACGGTGGGTCATCAACGCCATCAGCCGTGGCGCGAGACGCGGGCTGTCAGCGATACTCTGCCCGGGCGAGTGCACGAGTGCCGTGCGCAAGTGCACGATCTGCACCGACGCCAGGACCAGAAGGACGCGCTGCATGGAGCCGGGACACCCCCCACGGCAGGATCCGCCGACGGAGCCGAGCCACGACCAGGTCAACGGGTCGCCGCCGCGACCCCGCAGCCGGCGTGGCTGGATGTCGGACTCGCCGCTCGACGGCGGGTCCGGCTGGCCGACCTCGGCCTACGCGATCGTCCCCAGGCAGGCGACTCCCCCGAAGGAAGAGCAGCGGGCGCCGCAGGAGGCACCGCAGGACGTGCCGCCGGTCGCGGCCACCGAGCCGCCCCCGGAGGCGCACAGCCGCCGCTGGCGGATCGCCGCCCTGGTCATCGGCCTGATCGTGCTCCTCGCCGCGGCGGTGGGCGGGGTGCTCGCCACCCGGAAGTCGTCCGGCGACACGCAGACGCCGACCGGTGAGAACCGTGCCGCCACCGCCCCGCTGACCGAGGCGACGACGCCGGCCGGGTCCGGGGCCACCGCCGGGGCCACTGCGGGGGGCACAGGGTCCCCGGGCCTCGACGCCAACGGATCGCCCGTGCCCGCGCTCAGCGCCGGCACCCCCGACCCGAGCGCCGTCGTGACCAGCCCCGTGCCGGAGGGCACCGTCACCGACGTGCTGCGCGCCGGCACCGTGCGGATGACCGTCCTCGCGGGGCAGCCCGACGAGACGTTCGACTTCGACAACGGCGCCAAGCAGGCGTCCGGCGCCGACATGGCCGCCGGCGCGCTCGGGCTGACCGCCGTGGGCGGCGCGGCCTTCGCCCCCGTCCTGGCTACGCCGACCCTCGCCGTCTGCTCGGCGGTCCCGGCCGCCCAGTGGGGCGACCGGGTCCTGCTCAGCGCGCTGCTGCCCACCACGAAGGTCTGCGTCCGCACCGGCGACCAGCGGTTCGGCTGGTTCACGCCCCGGTCCGGCGAGGCCGTCGTCAGCGGCCAGCTCTACACCACGTACCTCGACTTCACCGTGTGGAAGAAGGCCGGCGACTGACCGGTCAGGCGGGCACGTCGACGAAGTGCTCGACGGTCGGCGCGCCGTTGAAGAACGGCCCGAGCAGCCCGCGCCACTGCGTGAAGCGGTCGGTGGCGCGGAAGTTGTCCAGGTGCGCGTCGACCGAGTCCCACTCCACCAGCAGCACGAACCGGGTCGGTGACTCGACGCCGCGTGTCATGCGCACGGACCGGCAGCCGGGGGTGGTCGCGAGCAGCGTGTGTGCCTTGCTGTACGCGGCGGCGAACTCGTCCTCGCGACCGGCGAGCACGTCGATGAGTGCAACTTCCAGAACCATTCGGACAGGGTAGGGGACATCGTGCTCGACTGGCTCACATCCACCGCCTTCCACGCTTTCGGCGCCCCCACCACATGGGCGGAGCTGCTGGGGTTCCTGACGGGGCTGGTCACGGTCTGGCTGGTCGTGCGGCAGCACATCGCGAACTGGCCCATCGGCATCGCCAACGTGCTGCTGCTCATGGTCGCGTTCTGGCACGTCGGCCTCTATGGCGACGCCTGGCTTCAGGTGGTCTATGTGGTGCTCGGCGCCTACGGCTGGTGGCGGTGGCGTCCGGGTGCCACGACGGTAGTCCGTCGCACGACCCGCGTCGAATGGGGTGCACTCGCTGTCGCCGGCGTGTCGCTCACCGTGGCGTTGTGGTGGTACCTCGACCGTTTCACCAGCTCGACCGTGCCGTGGCCGGACGCCGCGACCACCGCTCTCTCCCTGCTCGCGACCTACGGACAGACCCGCCGGCTCGTCGAGAGCTGGTGGCTGTGGATCGCGGTCGACGTCGTCTACGTGCCGCTCTACGGGTACAAGGACCTGTGGCTCACCGCGGTGCTCTACCTCGCCTTCCTCGCCCTGTGCGTCCTGGGGTTGCGCGCGTGGCGGCAGGCCCTCGACCCGCGGCGCGAGACGGTGCCGGCGTGACCCACGGCCTCGTCGTCGGCAAGTTCTACCCGCCGCACGCCGGGCACCACCTGCTCATCGACACCGCTGCCCGTACATGCGACCGCGTCACCGTCGTCGTCGCACCGTCGAGCACCGAGTCCATCCCGCTCGAAACCCGCCTCGACTGGCTGCGCGAGGTCCATTCGGCCAGCCCGCACGTGCGCTTCGCCGGCGTGTACTGCGACCTGCCGATCGACTACGACGACCCCGACATCTGGCAGGCGCACTACGAGGTCTTCCGCGGGGCCGTCGGTCCGGTGCAGGTCGACCTGGTTTTTTCATCCGAGTTGTACGGCGATGAGCTCGCCCGACGGTTCGACGCGCGGCACGTCCCGGTCGACCCGTCGAGGGGCGGTGTGCCGGTCTCGGGCACGGCCGTCCGCGCCGATCCGGTGGCCAACTGGGCGTTCCTGGCCCCTCCCGTACGCGGCTGGCTGGCCCGGCGGGTGGTCGTCGTCGGTGCCGAGTCGACCGGCACCACCACCCTCGCGCGGGCGCTCGCCGCCCAGCTCAGACTGCGCGGCGGAGCGTTCGCCGGCACGCGCTGGGTGCCGGAGTACGGGCGGACCCTCACCGAGCTGAAGATGGCCGGCGGCGTCAAGGTCGAGGACCTCGTCTGGGACCGCGAGGACTTCCTGACCGTCGTGCGCGAGCAGAACGCCGCGGAGGACGCCGCCGCGCGGGCCGGCGGGCCGCTGCTCATCTGCGACACCGACGCGTTCGCCACCGCCGTCTGGGAGGAGCGCTACCTCGGCTCCGCCTCGCCGGAGGTCCGCGCCGCCGCCCGCGAGCCCGCGCTGTACCTGCTGACCCCCGACGACGACGTGCCCTTCGAGGACGACGGGATGCGTGACGGCGAGCATCTACGCGGGTGGATGACCGGCCGGTTCCGCACCGAGCTCGCCGCCGGTCGGGTCCCGTGGATCGAGCTGGCCGGGACGTACCGGACGCGGCTGCGAACGGCACTCGCGGCATGCGACGAGCTGCTCACGCAGGGTTGGCGGTTCGCCGCGCCGCAGCTGCCCCGCCGGTCGCCGGGAAATGTCGGGGGGTCCTGTTAGGGTCCCGCGCATGAGGCACATCACGACGTTCGCCGGGCTTCCGGTGATGCAGTTCGGGCCCGGCGTCGTCGACAAGCTGGACAGGGCTGGCACCCCGCGCAGCGCCGTCGCGTGGCGGATCGAGACGGACTATGAGGACAGCGAGGAGGTGTTCGGCTCCACCCTCGACCGGTGCCTCGACGTCGTCGGCGGCGAGTCCATCCACGCGTTCGTCATCGGCCAGTGGGGCGAGGCGTATGACACCGCGCCGCCCCTGCACCTGCTCATCGCCGCCCGTGCCCGCCTGCCGCACCTGCGGGCGCTGTTCATCGGCGAGATGACCGGTGAGGAGTGCGAGATCTCCTGGATCAACCACACCGATGTGGCGCCGCTGCTCGCCGCGTTCCCGGGGCTGGAGATCCTGCGCATCCGCGGCGCCGACGGGCTGCAGCTGTCGCCGGTGCGGCACATGCGCCTGCGTGAGCTGGCGGTGGAGAGCGGCGGCCTGCCCGCGGCCTTCCTCCGCGGCGTCGTCGACTCGCACCTGCCGGCGCTGACCGACCTGGAGCTGTGGCTCGGGGTCAGCGAGTATGGCGGCGACATCACCGTCGATGACCTGACGCCGGTCCTCAGCGGCTCGGGCATGCCCCGGCTGCGCCGGCTCGCGCTGCGCAACGCCGAGATCGCCGACCAGGTCGCGGCCGCGCTCGCCGGCGCGCCCGTCGTGCCCCGCCTCGAGGAGCTCGACCTGTCCCTCGGCATCCTCTCCGACCGGGGCGCCGAGGCGCTCCTGCTCGGCCAGCCGCTGACCCACCTGCGACGGCTCGACCTGTCCCACCACTTCGTCTCGGCCGAGCTGGCCGACCGGCTCCGGGCCGAGCTGCCCGGCGTCGACGTCGACCTGTCCGACCAGCAGGAGGAGGACGACGGCGAGCGCTACACGGCAGTGTCGGAATGACCGCCATCACCGTCGTCGGCGTTCCCGGCAACCGGCGGGTCAGGCTGTTCCGCGACGCGGCCGTCGCCGCGGGACTTCCCGAGCCCACGGTCGTGAGCTGGCGTGACGTCTGCGCCGGCGCGCGGGTCGACGGCGACGGGTCGAGCTGGATCCGGCTGGAGTCACCGGGGGAGGACGCCGAGACCGACCGGCTGCTGCGGGGCGCGGGAAGCGAGGCCGCGCACGGCGAGATCGTCGGGCTCGCCGCCTGGCACCGCGGCCTCGTCGCGGCGGCCCGCCGGGTCGAGGCGTCGGGCGTGCCGCTGCTGACCGCGGTCGACGAGCTCGACGTCATGTTCGACAAGCGACGGTGCCACGCGCTGCTGCGGTCCAGGGGCGTGGCGGTGCCCGAGGCGTTCGCCGCGGCCGGCTACCAGGAGATCCGTGAGCGCGGCTGGCGGCGGGTGTTCGTCAAGCCACCGCACGGGTCGTCGGCGTCGGGGGTCGTCGCGCTCGGGTTCGGCGGGGCTCGCGAGCGGGGGCGGGTCGTCGCGTACACCTCCGCGGCTCTCGACGGCGGCAAGCTCTACAACGAGCTGCGGGTGCACAGGTATGCCGACGAGCGGACCATCGCCGCGATCGTCGACCGGCTCGCCGTCGACGGCCTGCACGTCGAGCGGTGGCTGCCGAAGGCGTCGCACGACGGGCTCGTGTTCGACCTGCGGGTGCTCGTCGTCGCCGGCCGGGTCAGCCACGTCGTCGTGCGCACCGGCAGGTCCCCGATGACCAACTTGCACCTGGGCAACGCCCGCGGCGACCTGCCCGGCGTCCGGGCCGCCGTGGGGGAGGAGCACTGGGCGGCCGCGATGCGCACCTGCGAGGCGGCGGCGGCCTGCTTCCCCGGCAGTCTGCACGTCGGCGTGGACCTGATGTTCGGCCGCGACCACGGCACCCACGCCGTCGCCGAGGTCAACGCGTTCGGCGACCTGCTGCCCGGGCTGCTCGTCGCCGGCCGCGACACGTACTCCGCCGAGCTCGACGCCCTTCTCTCCGGCCGCTTCACCGCCCCGCCGCCCCCGTCTCCGGCGGCAGGCGTGCAGACGCAGGCTGTCACAGTCCAGCCGTCGCCGTCGCCGTCGCCGTCGCCGTCGGTCGCGGAGCGGTTCTCGCCGCCGGTGGCCCCGCCGCCCGTGGTCGCTGGTCTCCCGGCCGCGTGCCTGCCGTCGTCCTCGGTCGTCCGCCTGCCGCGGGAGCTGACTTCCCCGTCGCATTCGATCGTCCCGCCGCCCGCCGTCGCAGTCCGGTCGTCGAAGCCATTCACCCCACCCCGTGGTGGGTCAGCGGCGGGCGCGGCTGCTCGTGGAGGCGTCACGGAGAGCTGGGCCGTGCGGTGAAGAGGTTTGTCGGCAGCCATGACCTGCTGTTCGTCACGTTGGACACGCTGCGGCACGACGTCGCGGCCGGGCAGTTGCGGGCCGGGCAGACGCCCAACCTGGCGAAGGTGCTTCCCGGTGGGGAGTGGGAGCGGCGGCACACGCCGGCGTCGTTCACGTATGCGGCGCACCACGCGTTCTTCGGCGGGTTCCTGCCGACACCGGTGACGCCGGGGCCGCACGAGCGGCCGTTCGCGGCGCGCTTCCCGGGCAGCACGACGGTCGGCGAGGACACGTGGGAGTTCGACGAGGGTGATGTCGTCACCGGGTTGCGGGCCGCGGGGTACCACACCATCTGCGTCGGCGGCGTGGGCTTCTTCGCGATGACGTCGGCGCAGGGCGGGGTGCTGCCGGGGCTCTTCGACGAGGCGCACTGGACGCGGGACTTCGGGGTCACCAACCCGGGCTGCTTCGAGGCGCAGCTCGAGCGGCTCAAGACGGTGCTGCCCGATGACGGGCCGCTGTTCACGTTCGTCAACGTCGCCGCCATGCATCAGCCCAACCGGCACTACCTGCCCGGCGCCGCCGAGGACACGGTGGCGTCGCACGGGGCGGCGCTGGCATACGTCGACCGGCACCTGCCGGCGCTGTTCGCGCTGGTCACGTCCCGCGGGCGGCCGTGCCACGTGATCATGTGCAGCGACCACGGCACGGCGTACGGCGAGGACGGGCACATCGGGCACCGCTTCGCGCACGAGGTGGTGTGGACGGTGCCGTACGCCGAGTTCACGCTCGAGCCGGGGGAGTGGTGATGCTCGGATCTCCGTATCAGGGGTACCTGTACGCGTACCCGCACAAGACCGCATACCGGCCGCTGCGTCCCCGGCCGGCGCTCGCCGACGTGTGGGCGGCGGAGGCGACGGACGCGCTGTTCCTCTACGTCCACGTGCCGTTCTGTGAGATGCGGTGCGGGTTCTGCAACCTGTTCACCAGGGCGCGGCCGCCCGCCGAGCAGGTCACCGCATACCTCGACCAGCTGGCCCGGCAGGCGGGCCGGGTCGCCGCCGCCGTGCCGGGCGCGAGCTACGCCCGGGCCGCGATCGGCGGCGGGACCCCGACGTACCTGACGGCGGCCGAGCTGAGCCGGCTGTTCGACACCGTCGAGCGGGCCACCGGCGCGGACCTGCGCGCGGTGCCGACGTCGGTGGAGACGTCGCCCGCCACGGCGACCGCCGACCGGCTCGCGGTCCTCGTCGAGCGCGGCACGACCAGGGTCAGCATCGGCGTGCAGAGCTTCCTCGACGCCGAGGCGCACGCCGCGGGCCGGCCGCAGCGTCGCGCCGAGGTCGACCGGGCCCTCGACACGATCCGCGCGGCCGGTCCGGCCGAGCTGAACATCGACCTCATCTACGGCATCCCCGGCCAGACCGCCGCCACCTGGACCGCGTCGCTGCGCACGGCGCTGACGTGGCGGCCCGAGGAGCTGTACCTGTACCCGCTGTACGTGCGGCCGATGACCGGGCTCGGCCGGCGCGCCCCCGGCACGCCCGACCCCGAATGGGACGCGCAGCGGCTCGGGCTCTACCGGCACGCCGTCGACCTGCTCGCCGACGCGGGTTACGAGCAGCAGTCGATGCGCGCGTTCCGGCGCCGCGACGCCGCGCCGATCGGTGATTCCGCCGGTCCCGGGTACTGCTGCCAGGACGACGGCATGGTCGGACTGGGGTGCGGGGCCAGGTCGTACACGACGGGACTGCACTATTCGTTCGACTATGCGGTGAGCGTCCGGCAGGTCCGGGGCATTCTGGACGACTACCTGGCGCGGCCGGCGGAGGACTTCGACGTGGCCGAGGTCGGGTTCGTGCTCGACGGCACCGAGCAGCGCCGCCGCTGGCTGCTCAAGTCGCTGCTGCGGGCGCCGGGGGTGGAGCCGGCGGCGTACCGGGCGCGGTTCGGCACCGGCGTCGACGACGACTTCCCGGCGCTGGGCCTGCTCCGCGACAGCGGCCACCTCGACGGGCACCGGCTCACCGCCGAGGGGCTCGCGCACTCCGACGCGATCGGGCCCTGGCTCATCTCCGCAGGCGTCCGCGCCGCCATGGCCGGGCACGTGCCGCGATGAAGATCCTGTACCGCGGCCCGCTCGCGAGCTGCAACTACGACTGCCCGTACTGCCCGTTCGCGAAGCGGCGCGACCCACCCGAACTGCTGCGCGAGGACCGGGCCGCGCTCGACCGGTTCGTCGGCTGGGTCGAGTCGCACCCCGCCGAGCCGACCGAGGTGCTGTTCACGCCGTGGGGCGAGGGGCTGACGCGGTCCTGGTACCGGGCCGCGCTCGTCCGGCTGTCGCACCTGCCGCACGTCGGGCGGGCCGCGATCCAGACCAACCTCGCGGGGCGGCTCGGCTGGGTCGCCGACGCCGACCGGGACACGCTCGCGCTGTGGTGCACGTACCACCCCGGGCAGACGAGCCTGGAGCGCTTCCTGCTGCAGGTGGCGACGCTGCGCCGGCACGGCATCCGGCACTCCGTCGGCGTCGTCGGCCTGCCCGCGCACCTTCCCGACGCGAAGGCGCTGCGTGCGTCGCTGCCTCCCGAGGTGTACCTGTGGGTCAACGCCGCCGACGGCCACACGTACACGCCGGCGGAGGAGGCCGCGTGGACCGCGATCGACCCGCTGTTCGGCTACAGCGTCAGGCCGCACCGGTCCCGCGGGCGCACGTGCCGCACCGGCGACGAGGTGATCTCCGTGCTCGGCGACGGCACGGTCCGCCGGTGCCACTTCGTGCCCGAGCCGCTCGGCAACCTGTACGACGACACCTGGCGCCGCACCGCAGCGCCCTGCCCGAAGGAGGAGTGCGACTGCCACATCGGCTACGTGCACCTGCGGAGCCTGCCCCTGTACACCGTGTTCGCCGGCGGGGTGCTGGAGCGCATCCCCCACGAGCAGCCACTCTGGTCCGTCCCGCACGCCGCCGCCACGGGCAGCGCCTGAGACGCCGGGTGATGGCTGAGGGACGTCGAAGCAGCGGCCAGTCGGTGGTCGATGTCTGCGGACGAGAAGGTGCTGGTCGCCGAGAGGCGGCCTAGGGTCGCCCAAGCGCCGGAGACGCTGAAGGGCCGCCGGAGCGGCCCCTCGAGCGGACAGATCAGGCGTGGGAGCGCTTGCGGGCGACGCGCTCGCGGTCCTTCTGGTCGAGCATGACCTTGCGGATGCGGACGGCGATCGGGGTGACCTCGACGCACTCGTCCTCGCGGCAGAACTCGAGGGCCTGCTCCAGGGTGAGCTTGCGCGGCGGGATGAGCTTCTCCGTCTCGTCCGAGGCGGACGAGCGCATGTTGGTGAGCTTCTTCTCCTTGGTGATGTTGACGTCCATGTCGTCGGCGCGGGAGTTCTCGCCGACGATCATGCCCTCGTACACCTCGGTGGTGGGCTCGATGAACATGGAGCCGCGCTCCTGCAGGTTCATCATGGCGAAGGGGGTGGCGACGCCGGCCCGGTCGGCGACGAGGGAGCCGGTGGGGCGCATGCGCAGCTCGCCGAACCACGGCTCGTACTTCTCGAAGACGTGGTGCAGGATGCCGGTGCCGCGGGTGTCGGTGAGGAACTCGGTGCGGAAGCCGATGAGGCCGCGCGCCGGGACCAGCCACTCCATGCGGATCCAGCCGGTGCCGTGGTTGACCATCTGCTCCATGCGGCCCTTGCGGGTGGCCAGCAGCTGGGTGATGGCGCCGAGGTACTCCTCGGGAGCGTCGATCGTGAGGCGCTCGACGGGCTCGTGCACCTTGCCGTCGATCTCGCGGGTGACGACCTGCGGCTTGCCGACGGTCAGCTCGTAGCTCTCGCGGCGCATCTGCTCGACGAGGATGGCGAGGGCGAGCTCGCCGCGGCCCTGGACCTCCCACGTGTCGGGGCGCTCGGTCGGGAGGATGCGCAGCGACACGTTGCCGACCATCTCGCGGTCGAGGCGGTCCTTGACCAGGCGGGCGGTGACCTTGGTGCCCTTGACCTTGCCGGCGAGGGGCGAGTTGTTGGTGCCGATGGTCATCGAGATCGCCGGCTCGTCGACGGTGATGAGGGGCAGCGCGACCGGGTTCTCCGCGTCGGCGAGGGTCTCGCCGATCATGATCTCGGGGATGCCGGCGAGCGCGATGATGTCGCCCTGCGCGGCCTCCTCGGCCGGCTTGCGCTCCAGGCCCTGCGTCATCAGCAGCTCGGAGATGCGGACGTTCTGCACGGTGCCGTCGGTGCGGATCCAGGCGACGGTCTGGCCCTTGCGGATCTTGCCTTCGCGGACCCGGCACAGTGCGAGGCGGCCGAGGAACGGCGACGCGTCGAGGTTGGTGACGTGCGCCTGCAGCGGCGCGTCCTCCGTGTAGGACGGGGCGGGGATCGTGTTGAGCAGCGTCTGGAACAGCGGCTGCAGGTCGTCGCTGTCGGCGGGCACCGTGCCGTCCTCGGGCTGGCTCAGCGAGGCGATGCCGTCGCGGGCGCAGGCGTAGACGATCGGGAACTCGATCTGGTGCTCGTCGGCGTCGAGGTCGAGGAAGAGCTCGTACGTCTCGTCGATGACCTCCTTGATCCGGGCGTCGGGGCGGTCCACCTTGTTGATCACCAGGATGATCGGCAGGCGGGCCTTCAGCGCCTTGCGCAGCACGAACCGGGTCTGCGGCAGCGGGCCCTCGGAGGCGTCGACGAGCAGGACCACGCCGTCGACCATCGTCAGGCCGCGCTCGACCTCGCCGCCGAAGTCGGCGTGGCCGGGGGTGTCGATGATGTTGATCGTGGTCGGGGCTCCGCCGTCGGCAGGGACATAGCGCACGGCGGTGTTCTTCGCGAGAATGGTGATGCCCTTCTCGCGCTCCAGGTCCATCGAGTCCATCACCCGGTCGACCTGCTCCGCGCGCGCGTGGAACGCGCCGCTCTGCCGCAGCATCGCGTCGACAAGGGTGGTCTTGCCGTGGTCGACGTGAGCGACGATGGCGACGTTGCGGAGGTCTGCGCGGGTCTGCATGGCATCCATTGTTCCAGGCGGCCCGAGGGTGCCGTCACGCACAGTGCGCGATGTGACGTACCGCGCCCGGACTCATCGAAACCGGCCTCCTCCGACGTCATAGGGGACAGCGGGCCGGCGCGGTCCGCGATAGCGTGCCAGGACGGGGAGGCATCGATGAGCTACGGCAGCTTCTATGGGGACGACGACACCGCTGAGCAGCGCTGGGGGATCGAGGAGGACGCGCCGCGCCGGCGGCGTCCGGGGATGATCTTCCTGTTGGGCGCGCTCGTCGTGGTCGTCCTGGTCGCGCTCGGCGGGCTCACGGTCCTCGTCAAGGGCAAGGATCCGAAGCCCACGTCCGCCGGCTCGCGGCCGTCACAGGTGGAGGCCGAGCCGAGCGCCGAGGCGAGCGAGGTGGTCGTGGCGGCGACGTCGGCGCCGCCGCCGCCGAGCCCCACCCCGTCCGCGACGCCCTCGAAGGTCCCGACGAAGAAGTCGATCGCGCCGCCGAAACAGACCGCGCTGCCGCCCCCGCCGCCGAAGGTCAGCGCGAAGCCCGGCTGTCAGCCCACGTACAAGGGCACCCAGCTGCCGAAGTCGAGCGTCCGCGAGTATCTGGACGCGGCGTCCACGAAACAGTTCTGGGGCAGCAACACCCCCGCCGAGGTGCAGGCCATCAGGGTCCCGAAGCGGCTGATGTACGGGGTGGCCGACCAGGAGAGTGGCTGGCAGTCCAACATCTACGCCTGCGACGGGGGCGTCGGGGTCATGCAGGTCATGCCCAACACCGAGACCTGGATGAACCAGCGCTTCGGCACCAGCTGGAAGATCGACACCCCGAAGGACAACGTGATGCTCGGCGGGCAGTACCTGGCCTGGGCGATCCGCTACTTCGGCGAGCAGCTCGGCACGTTCGACATCATGGGCGCCGACCCGACGCTGCTCAACGCGGTCGTGTCCGCCTATAACAACGGCGCCGGCGCGGTCGACCTCACCAAGGGTGACGCCGGGATCACCAACTGGAACTACGTCAACAACGTCAAGGCGCTCATGGGCCGCTGCTGCAACGACTACTAACGTAGGGCGGCATGAGGCTCGACCCCGTAGGCCGACTGCTGAAGCTCCCGCCCGCGCTGACCGGACGCGTCCGCGTCACCAAGGGCATCCCCGTCCGGATGCGCGACGGCGCGATCCTGCGCGCCGACCACTACGGCCCGGCCCTCGACGCCGCGCTGCCCACGGTGCTGGTGCGCACGCCCTACGGCCGCGGCGCGCCCACCAGCGTGCTGTGCCGGGCCGTCGCCCAGCGCGGCTTCAACGTGCTGATCCAGTCGTGCCGGGGCACGTCGGACTCCGGCGGCACGTTCGAGCCGCTGCTGCAGGAGCGCGAGGACGGCCTCGACACCCTCGACTGGTTGCGGTTGCAGCGTTGGTACGACGGCCGCCTCCTCACCTACGGCCCCAGCTACGTCGGTTTCGTGCAGTGGGCGCTCGCGGCCGAGGCGGGCGACGAGCTCAAGGCGATGGCCACGATCGTCACCGCCTCCGACTTCGGCCCGCCGACCTACGCCGGCGGCGCCTTCTCCCTCGACACCGTGCTCACCTGGTCGGCGATCCTCGACGCGCAGCGCGGCACCCGGCTGGACAACGCCGTCGACCTGCTGCGCGGCCAGCCAAGACTGCAGCGCGGCCTCGCCCGCGTGCCGCTCGCCGAGGCGGACCGCATCACGACCGGGGCCGAGGTCGAGTTCTTCCAGCGGTGGCTCGCCGAGGCCGACCCCACCTCCCCCTACTGGACTCAGCGCGGACACACCCACACCCTGCCGAAGGTCACCGCGCCGGTCCTGATGATAGGCGGCTGGTACGACATCTTCCTGCCATGGCAACTGGCCGACTACACCGCGTTACAGGCGGCGGGCCTCCGGCCGCACCTCACCGTCGGCCCGTGGCACCACGGCAGCGCCGGGCTCTTCCAGCACTCCGCGGCCGAGGCCGTCGCCTGGTTCCGCGCGCACACCGGCGGCCCCGAAAGCATCCGCGAACGGCCCGTCCGGGTCCACGTCGGCGGCACCGACACGTGGCGCGAGCTGCCGGTATGGCCTCCCGTGGACGGTGGGACGCGCCGGTTGAACCTGGGCCGCGACGGCGGCCTGAGCGCCACCGCCGCGCCGGACGGCGAGCGGCTGGAAGGGTTCACGTACGACCCGAAGGACCCGACGCCGGCGCTCGGCGGCCCGCGGCTCATCGGCAAGATCTCCGGCCGGCGCGACAACCATCCGCTCGAGGCGCGACCGGACGTGCTGACGTTCACGTCCGAACCCCTCGAGGAGCCCCTGGAGGTGGTCGGCCCGATCGCCGCGGAGATCACCGTCCGGGCTGCCTGCGTCCGGCCGGACGGCACGCCGTTCACCGACCGCGACCTCGTGCCGCATTTCGACGTGTTCGTCCGGCTGTGCGAGGTGGACGAGCAGGACCGCTCGTGGAACATCTGCGACGGGCTCGCCCGCGCCACAGGTGGCGGCGGGGTCGAGGTGCGGGTGGAGCTGTGGCCGACCGCGTACCGGTTCGCGGCGGGGCGCCGCATCCGGGTCCAGGTCAGCGGCGGGGCGCACCCGCGCTTCTCGCGCAACCCGGGCACGGGCGCGCCGCTCGGTCATGAGCTGGAGCTGCGCGCCGTCCGGCAGGAGATCCTGGCCCCGTCGTCGATCATCCTGCCGGTGCCGGGGCCTCAGTCCTGAAACGTGGAGGGGCCGACGTCGGTGTAGGTGCCGGAGTCGGCGTCCCACTCGAACTGCCGCCCCTCGGAACCCGCGCTGACGACCTTGCCGAACGCCGGGTAGCGCTCGACGAGCCACTCCAGGTCGGGCATGAGCAGCTCACCCGCGTCGGCGAGCTGCTCGTCGGTCTCGTCGCCGACCAGCAGGTTCCACCCGCTGGCCTTCCGCCCGTCGGGCGCGGCCGGCAGGGTCGCGTCCTCGGGGTCGTGGTACACGTACCCAGGGAGGAGCGACTCGTCCTCCACCAACCGCCGCGACGCGAACGCGATCAAGTAGCTCATGCGCTCAAGTATCCCCACGCTCCACAGTGACCTCGGCGGTGGGGATGCCCCGCGCGGCCGCCGCCCGCTGCGCCTCCTCGTCGATCGCGGCCCGCACCGGCGCCCGCAGCGGCCCCCACGCCGACACCGTCACCGCCAGCCGCCTCCCCGCGGCCTTCGCCCGCCACGACCCCGCGAGGTCCCCGTCGACCAGCAGCGCCCCGGGGTTGCCGAGCACCCGCCAGACCTCCCTCTCCCGTTCCTTCTGCGGCGTCAGTACGCCGCGGTCCCGCGCCTGCAGGAACGGATCGGACGCCGGCAGCAGCCGCACCCCGTGCACCGGCCCGGCGTCCAGCAGGTCCGCCAGGCACTCCTCGGGGATCCACGTCTTGCGCCCGTCGACGCTCACCTCCGCCAGGCCATCCGGCCACGCCGGCTTGATCGCCGTGACGGTCGTGCCGAGGTACTTCGCGACGTCGCCGGGCGTCGCGGGTCCGAGCAGCCGCAGGTACGCGCGGATCAGCCCCGACGGGTCGCCCGGCCCCTCCGGCACGGGCGGCGGGTCGTCGATCGGCAGCAGCACGCTGGTCGCCGCCGCCTCGTCGAGCTGCGCCCCACCCGCGAGCCCCGCCTGCTGGAACACCGACCCGGCGATGTGCGTCGCCCTGCACGGCCCGCAGTAGTACGTCAACGCCTCCGGGACGAGGTCGCTGACGCCCCGGCTCGCGTCACCCTTCGACGTCGGCCTCTTGACCACCGCCGCGAACGCCCCGGCCGTCGCCCGGAACGCCCCGATCCCCAGCTTGCCGCCGTCGGGGATCTGCCTGCTGCCGAACCTGGCCTCCGCGTCGGCGTCGCTCACCGGCCACAGCGCCGCGACCAGCCCCGGCAGGTCCGCCCGCCGGTGCAGGTGGCGTGCGCCCCGGGTCGACCACACCATCGCGAGGTCCCCGTCGAACCTGCTCGTCCGGGCGGCGAGGGCCTGCCGCGCCGTCCCGGCCGGCACGTTGGGCACCCCGAGGTCGAGCACCGCGAGGTCACCCGGGTCGGCGTCGACCCGCTCGTGCAGCTGGTTGGCGACGGTCCGGTACGCGAGCACCTTCGCCCGCCCCACGCTCGGCATCGCCCCATTCTCGTGTCCCACAGCTCACCCCGCATCCCAACCCCGAAGGGGCCCGTGCCGGCGGCCGGCGGCCTTGCGTACCGGCCCGGGCCCGGCGGACGATTGTCGGTATGACGAGCGACACCGCGGACGACGGCTCGGCCAGGATCACGTTCAGCGATCCGGACCTGGCCTTCCTGCGGCATGCCAGGTTCGGCGAGCTGCCCGCCCGCATCCGCCCCAGCGACACGGTCGAGCTCGTCGAGACCGACCCGAAGCGCGACTGGCCGGACCTCGGTCCGAGCCGCGCGCAGGTCGAGGCGCAACGCGGCGGCGGCTGACCCCGCCGGCCCGCGCCGATCAGGTCTCGACCAGCGGCTGGTACTCCTGCTCGGTGAGCCCGAACGTCCAGGCCACCCCCTCCCGAGGGGTGCGGGTGGTCGGTGGGACGCGCAGCCAGTAGATGCGGCTGGTGCCGTCGGGCTCCGGGGTGCTGTTGATGACCTCCACCATGGTGAGCGGCTCGTCGTCGGCGAAGCGCAGCTGCCACAGGACGCCGCACGCGTCGGAGCCGAGCCGCCGCGCGCCCGCTTCCCGCAGGTAACGCTCATAGCCGAAGTGCTCGAGCATGACGCGCCGCAGCTCGGCGTTGCGCTCCGCGGCGATCTCGGCGTGGGTCAGGCGGGCGAGCCGGTGCACGAGCTCCGAGGGGATCGGCATGCCGCGCCAAGCGTGCAGCGCGAACCCGTCGCCGTAGCGCAGCGCGGGGGTGTCGGCGGCGTGCAGCCGGCCCACGTTGTCGCGGTGCAGCTCGACGGGCCGGTCGGTCAGGATGGCGACGTTGGCATACGGCCACCACCACCCGGCGGACCGCGCCACACCCGCCAGCCCCGCGAGCCGCTGCGCGGCACGCAGCACCGCGGTGTCGGCCCTGCCCCCGTCGGCCCGCGCGCCGTCGACCCGCTGGGCGTCGACCCCGAGGCCCCCGGACGAGTGTGCGACGCCCGCGCCGCCGGCCGGGTGGCCGTCGGCCTGAGCGCCCCCGGCCCATTCGCCGCCCCGGAGGCCGTCGCCCTGAGCGTCCTCGGCCCATCCACCGCCCCGGACTTCTCCGGACCGGCCGCCGCCGCGCGGGCTGTCGGCCCGGAGCCCATCGCCCCGCGAACTGCCGGCCCACCCGCCGGGAGCGCCGCCGCGCACGGAACCACCCGGCCTGGATCGACCACCGCGCGAACTGCCGCCCCACCCTCCGCCCTGGGCGCTATCACCCGAGGAAGCACCGGACGCGAGGCCCTGGGCGCTATCACCCGAGGAAGCGCCGGGCGCAAGGCCCTGGGCGCTATCACCCGAGGAAGCGCCGGACGCGAGGCCCTGGGCGCTATCACCCGAGGAAGCGCCGGGCGCAAGGCCCTGGGCGCCACCACCCGGGGAAGCGGTGGACGCGGCATCCCGGCCGTCGGAGCCGGCGTGCACGGACCCGCCCGAGCCCGAACCGCCGTCGCGCGGCAGAGGCAGGGACAGCGCGCCGGGCGTGTCGGCGCGAGAAGCGGCCGCGTCGAATGCGGCGAGCCAGCCCGCGTCGTGCTGGCCGGAGACGGCGTCGAGGAGGACGGTGCGGGCGTGAGCGGGCAGCTCGTTGCGTAGGTGGGTGCGCAGCGGGGCGGCGACGCGGTCATTGACCATGCGCCACACGTCGGCGCCGCAGGCGGCCCACAAGCGGGCCCAGCCGTCGGGGCCGAGCGACTCGTGGACCTCGGCGCGCGCGGCGGCCCACGGGGTGGTGCGGACGGCGGCGCGGACCGAGACGCCGGCCGTGCCCGGGACGGGTGGGCAGCCCTGGGCGCGCAGCTCCTCGGCCACGAGCACGTCGTCGTCGCTGAAGGCGGCCGCGGTCCCCACGCCCAGGCGGGTGGTGGGCAGGGCGAGACCGGCCCGGGCGGCGCGGCGGGCGGCGGTGGTCATGGGTCGCGGGGCGGCGGCCGGGCCCGGCAGGTCGCGGCGGCCGGTGAGCAGGGCGGCCGCCCTGGCGCCCGCGGCCGGTGAGGCGAACCACACGATGTGCGCGGGCTCGGGCAGGCCGGCCGAGCGGTAGGCCAGGCGGACCGCCTCGGCGGCGGCCTCGCGGTCGGCGGGCGCGGTCGACAGGCCCGCGGCGAGCCACTTCGCCGCGTTGGCGCCGAGCGCCGCGGCGCTGGTCTCGGAGGTGAGCGGGGTCGTGGTCATCAGTCGGCCACCGGACGCCACGAGCCGGGCACGTATTCGCGCTGGCGGATGATCCGGTACGCCCCGGCTGGGATCGCGATCGAGCCGTGCTCCTCGTGGACGACCCTCGCCTTGGACACGACCTTGACGAAGAGCCGGTCGATATCGTCGCGGTCGGCGAGCAGCAGCGTGTCGGGCCCGACGATCACGTGGGCGTGGCCGGTCGCCTCGCCACGGGCGAGGATCATGCGGCCGGAGCGGTCGCGCGGGGCAGGCACCGCGGTCGCGGGCACCTCACCCGCGGCGATGGGCACCAGCAGGACGTCACCTTGTCGATACACGGCCGTACCTCCAAGAAAAAGGCCGAACAAACAGACAGCGCCGAACCAGCCGAACAAGCGCACGATAGCGCCGGGGTACGACACTTTTTCACGCCCGCCGAGGCCGGGGACCCATGGACCTCGGTCAAGCTCAATACGGCACCTGTGCGGCCCGCGCGTAACTCGACAAAAAGGAATATCAACTCGAAACCCTCGAACAGGGTCGCGTAATCCCTGAAAAGCAGCGACCATGAAGACCTCCTGGGGCAAGAGGGGTGCATCATGCAGTCGACGCTGGCGGTCCTGTGCCCGTTCGCACCGCGCCTCTCGCCGCACGCCGACCTCGTCCAGCGCTGGTCGCTGCACTGGGCGACCAGGCACGGCCTGCTCGACCGCGCGGGCGCCCGGGCCGCGTTCGCCAGGGCGAGGTTCGCCAACCTGATGGCCCGCACCTACCCCGACGCCGCACCCGCCGACCTGCAGCTCGCCACCGCCTGGCTGATCAGCGTCTTCGCCCTCGACGACCGCCTCGAGCGGGCCGGCGACCCGGCGGCGACCCGGCGCCTCGTCGACGAGGTCATGCAGCTGCTCGACGACGACGGCGAGGACCCGAAGGGCCACCTCAGGGCCGTCGCCGAGGTGTGGCGGCGCACCAGGCAGCGCGTCGGGCCGGCCTGGCGGGAGCGGTTCGTCGCCCACGTCGGCGACTATCTGGAGGCCACCGTCTGGGAGGCCGGCAACCGCGCCGCCAACCGTCCGCCGCCCGTCGCCGAGTACCGCACCATGCGCTTCCGCACCGCGGCCATCGACATGTTCTTCGACCTCATCGAGCCCATGCACGGCGTCGAGCTGTCCCCGGGGGTGTTCGAGGACGCGGACTTCGCCGTGATGCGCCGCTCCGCCGGGATGATCACCGCGATCTTCAACGACCTCGTGTCGTGGCCGAAGGAGGAGGCCGCCGGCGACCACCACAACATCGTGCTCGCCCTGCGGCATGAGCGCCGGCTGCCGGTGGAGGCGGCGGTCCGAGTGGCGGTCGCCGAGCACGACGCCCTGGTGGAGGAGTTCATCGCGGCCCGTGAGCGGTTCCAGGCCGGGCCGCTCGCGGGCGACTTCGCGGTCGCGGCCGTCGCCGGCGACTTCGCGCACTGGATCCGCGGCAACGTCGACTGGTCGATGGAGTCGGGCCGTTACACGCCCTCGGAGAGCACGACCCCGGCGGAGACGAGGGTCCCCGCACAGCGCCGACCCGTCGAATAAGGCGCTTCCGGCTGTCGATGCGTCGCTGGTACCGTCGGCGCAACAGCTTCTTGGAGGATGCCATGCCTGCCCGGGACACGGTCCCGGGTCGCCGGTGAACCACGGACCCGACGCGGTCCGATGGTCTGCCGAGGTGTGCCCGGGCGACGCAGAGACCCCGATCGTGCACATCCAAGAGGAGATCCTCAGTTGTCCCAGCACGTCCAGTCCGCGTGGTACGCGGACTTCTTCACCGAGCTCCCGAACGAGTTCTGGCGCCGCGTCGCCGGACCCGAGATGACCGCCGCCGACGTCGACTTCATCGAGACGAGGATCAGACCCGGGGCACGGGTGCTCGACGTGCCCTGCGGCAGCGGCCGGCACAGCCTCGCCCTCGCCGCCCGTGGCCACCGTGTCACCGGCGTGGACATCTCCGAAGAGGCCATCGCGCACGCCGTACAGGCGAAGAACGGCCTGGAGGTCGAGTTCAGGGTCGCCGAGATGCGGGACATCCCGCGGACCGGCGAGTTCGACGCCGTGCTGTGCCTCGGCAACAGCTTCGGCTACCTGGAGCCGGCCGAGCTGCCCGAGTTCGTGGCGGCGGCGGCCGCGGCGCTGCGCCCCGGCGGCTGGTTCGTCGTCGACTTCAGCGCGGCGGCGGAGTCGGTCCTGCCCGGCTTCACCCAGGCGGACCGGATGATGCGCACCGGCGACATCACCGTCGAGACGAGCACCGACTACGACGTGGTCGCGAGCCGGATGCTCAGCACGTACACGTTCACGCGCGGCGAGGAGCGGCTCACCGCGACCGCCGTGCACCACGTCTACACCAGCGGGCACCTCGGCGAGCTGCTGCGCGCCGGCGGGTTCGCGGACGTGGAGCTGTTCGGCGGGCCGGACGGCGCACCGTACACCCTGGGCAGCGGCCGGCTGCTCAGCACGGCGCGACGGCGGTAGCCCGGCACACAGCACGCCGGCCGGTCAGCGCGAACGCTGGCCGGCCGGCTTTTCCGGTGCGGTGGAGAGTGGAGCTCAGATGGCGTGCCGGGAGTCGTCCGCGTCCGGCATGCGTGTGACGTCGGTGCTCTGCGTGAGGTCGGGCGCGGCCTGGACCGCGTCGCCGTGCAGCCACGAACCGGGTTTCGGTGCGGCGGGAGCCGCCGAGGGGGAGGCCACGTCGCCGCGCCAGGCCCCGGTCTCCGCGCCCCGGTGCTCGATGAACTCGCGGAAGTTCGCCATGTCGGACTTGATCACCCGGTCCACGATGCCGACCTTGTCCGCGACGTTCTCGACGAAGCCCTCCGGGTCGATGTCGAGCTGCGCGGTCACCCTGCTGTGCGTGTCGTCGAGCCGGTGGAACGTCACCACACCGGCGTGCCTGGGGCCTTCCGTCGACGTCCAGGCGACCCGTTCGTCCGGGTGCTGCTCGGTGATGCGCGCGTCGAACTCACGCCGTACACCGCCGAACTCCACCACCCAGTGCAGCCTTGTGTCGTCGAGCTGGCGGATCTCCCGCACGCTGTGCATGAACGCCGGGAACTCCTCGAACTGGGTCCACTGGTTGTAAGCGGTCCGGACGGGCACGGCCACGTCCACGCTCTCCACAACCTGACTCATGTGTGCTCCCCTTACTCTCGGTGCTCACTTTTTAGCTACCCCCGCAGGGTGAGGGCAAACGCGCACAGGTTGTCCGACCGGCCCACCCATCGCGCTGGCTGAATGGGCGATCGTGGAGCACTTCGCCTACGGCGCCATCACGCCGGCGCTCGCCCTCGTCCTGTCATTCCTCGGATGCCTGCTCGGCGTGTTCATCGCCGCCCGGTCCAGGGCGTCCAGCGGCGGCAGCAGAGCCCGGTGGCTGACCCTGTCGGCCGTCGGCATCGGGGGAGCGGGCAGCTGGGTGCCGCACTTCATGGCGCTGCTCGGCACCGACGTGCCCGACGGGGTGGTCCGCTACGACGTGCCGATCACGGCGCTCGGTTTCGGCATCGCGGTGGTGGTGTACTGCCTGGGCCTGTACATCGTCGGCTTCGGCCGGCCGTCGCTGTGGAAGGTGCTGCCGGCCGGGATCGTCACCGGCGCAGGCATGGCCGCGGCGTACAGCACCGCGCCGCTCGCGATGCGCGTCGCCGGCACCGTCGGCTACGACCCGGCGACCGCCCTGGCCGCCCTCGTCGCGGCGGTCGTCGGGGCGACGGTGTCCCTGTGGTGCGTGTCGACGGTCCGCGGCAACAGGGCGCTCGGCGTCGCCGCGGCGATCATGGCCTTGGCGGCCTGCAGCACGCATTACGCGGTGATGACCGCGGTGCGGGTCGCCGCCGTGCCGTCGAGCGGGCCCGTCAGCGGTGCGAGCCCGCTGGCCCTGCTCACGCCGGTCTGCGTGGCCGCCTGCGTGCTGCTGAGCGTCCTGGCGTACGCGACGGTCGGCTTCTCCGTGCGGCAGAACACCGAGTCCGAGGAGGAGCTGCTGCGGCGGGCCCGCGACATGTACTCCATCGCGACGCTGCACCGCGCGGCGGCGGCCCGGCACGAGGAAAGGGACCGGGGCAAGGCCGCCCCGGTCCCTCAGTGATCTCGTTGCCTACTTGAGCGCGGCCGCCGGGTCCGCGGCCACCTGCGAGAGCCGCTCCGGGGTCACCGCTCCGGCCAGGACCCGGCCGTCGTCGGTGATCAGCACGCTGAACAGCTTGCTGTTGAACGTCCGGCCGCCGTTGCCCAGCGGGAGCTGGTTGATGGCGTCCTGCACCTTCTTCTCCTCGGCGGGGTCCGTCGAGGCCTGCCCCGGCTGCCCGGTCCGCACGACGAAGACCGAGGTCCAGCCGGTGCCGACGACGGTGCTCCTGGGCTGCTCACCGTTCTGCTGGCCGTTGTGCTCCGGCTGCTTGCCGGCGCCCTCGGCCTTGCCCGGGTCCGCCTCCTCGACCTTGGTGCCGGCCGGCGGGTTGAACACGAACTGCGAGTCGTCCGGCCGGGCGAAGCTCACCTGCGTGAACGCCACCTCGAACGCCGGGTTGGAGTCGCCCTTGGCGAGCACCTGCACCCGCAGCGGCAGCTTCTCCTGCGCGTCGATGGCCAGGCGGATCTGACCGATCAGCGACGCCGTGTCACGCGGGCGCAGGATCAGCTCGTACGCGTCCCGGCCGGCGATCTTCGCGGAGTTGCCGATGGAGACCTGCGTGGTCGGGTCGATCGCCTTGAGGGCGAGGTCGGCCGCTTCCTGAGGACTCTTCGGCAGCTCGCTCGGGACCGGACCCTTCTGCGTCGGGTCCGCGTCGGCGCCGTTCTTCTTGTAGTGCTGCGCCGTCGCGGACTTGCTGTTCCAGGTCCAGGTGTCGGAGCCGTTGTGGATGATGTCGCTCTGCCCCTGCGTGCCGAGCAGCGACAACCGGGCCTTGTCAGGTCCCGAGTACCACACCCGCAGGGTGTGCTTGCCCGACACGAGCGACGTGAGCTCCGAACTCTGGTCGCCCAGCAGCGACGGCAGGGCCGGCAGGCCCAGGTCGGCGCGCTCGACGACGGTGCCGGACAGGCCGTCCAGCTGCGCGGTCTGCAGATCGACCAGCAGCTGTGCGGCGGTGCGCGGTGGCAGGTTCGGCTCGGCGGCGACGGCGAGGGTCTTTGCGGCCACGCCGGCACCCACCACGGCGACCGCGGCGACCGCGGGCACCGCCCACCGTAGGACAGGTCGTGACGTGAACTTCGACATTGGGTACACCTCCTGCCGACCATGGTGCGCGGGGTCGGCTGTGACATCGCTGAGACCGCCTGTGCGTTCCCACAGCACAGCGTGCCACGCTGGTGCACGTGAGGCTGCTGGTGGTCGAGGATGAGATCCGCATGGCGGGGGCGCTGCAGCGCGGCCTGCAGGCGGAAGGGTTCGCCGTGGACGTCGCCGGGGACGGGCCGACCGGCCTTGAGCTGGCCAGACACGGCGGCTACGACGCGGTGATCCTGGACATCATGCTGCCCGGCCTGTCCGGGTACCGGGTGGTGTCCGCCCTGCGCGCGGAGAAGAACTGGGTGCCGGTGCTCATGCTGTCCGCGAAGGACGGCGAGTACGACCAGGCCGACGGCCTCGACTGCGGCGCCGACGACTACCTGACCAAGCCGTTCTCATATGTGGTGCTGGTCGCCCGCCTCCGCGCGCTGCTGCGCCGCGGCGCGCCGGAGCGGCCGAGCGTCCTGACGGTCGGGGAGCTGACCCTGGATCCGGCGCGTCGGCGGGTCACCAGCGGCGGCGAGGAGATCGTGCTGACGGCGCGGGAATACGCGCTGCTGGAGTACCTGATGCGCCGCCCCGGGCAGGTGGTGTCGAAGACCGAGCTGCTCGATCACGTGTGGGACGCCAGCATCGACACCGCGCCCAACGCCGTCGAGGTCTATGTCGGCTACCTGCGGCGCAAGCTGGGCCGCGACGCCCTCGAGACGGTCCGCGGCGCCGGATATCGGCTGCGGTCAGCATGATCTGGTGGTCGCGTCTTTCGCTTCGAGGCCGGCTGGTGCTCCTCGGTACGAGCGGGCTGATCGTCGGGCTCGCGATCGCCGGCGTGGCGATGGCGACCGCGATGACGTACAGCTTCCGGGGCACGCTGGACCGCTCGGCCGACACGACCGTCGGCGAGATCGCCGCGATGCTGGAGGAGGGGTCGACGCTCCCGTCGCCGCTGCCGGCGCCGGCGGGGCAGGTCGTGCAGGTGCTCGACGCCCAGCACCGGGTCGTCGCCGGCGACCGGAACGCCGACCTGCTCGTACCATTGCTGCATCGCGACGAGATCGACAAGGCGCTGCACGAGCGGATCACCGTGTCCGGCGACCGGGCGCTGCAGCGCGACCCGTTGCGGGTCACCGTGCGGCAGGTCGAGGACGGCCGGATCGTCGTGGTCGCGGTGCCGCTGGGCGACTACAACCGCAGCCTCGAACTGCTCAAGACGTCGTTGTGGGTGACGTACCCGGCGCTGGTCACCATCCTGGTCGCGATCGCCTGGAAGGTCGTCGGGCAGGCGCTGGCGCCCGTCGACCGGCTCAGCGCGTCCGCCGAGCGGATCACCGGCGCGGCGACCGACGAGCGGCTGCCGGTGCCGCCGTCCAGCGACGAGATCCAACGGCTCGCGGTGACGCTCAACCACATGCTGGACCGGCTCGCGACGACCCGGGCCAGGCAGCGGTCCTTCATCGCGGACGCGGCGCACGAGCTGCGCAGCCCGCTGGCGAGCATGCGCATCCAGGTCGAGGTGGCGCAGCAGCTCGGTGACTGGCAGACCGTCGGCGACGACCTGCTGACCGACCTGGACCGCCTGTCCCGGCTGGTCGACGACCTGCTCCTGCTGGCCAGGGCGGACGAGCGCGACGGGCGGCGGGTGGCGCGGGAGCCGGTCGAGATGCAGAGCCTGCTGAGGACCTTGGCGAAGCGGTACACCGGCGTCGACGTCGAACCGTCGGGCGAGTCGCTGTGGGTGGAGGGCGAGCAGGACGCGCTCATCAGGGTGGTGCTCAACCTCGCCGACAACGCGGTCCGGCACGCCCGCAACAAGGTGGTGCTGCAGGCGGAGTCCGACGGCCAGGAGGTCGTTGTCACTGTCACCGACGACGGGGAGGGCATCCCCGGGCCGCTGCGCGAGCGGGTCTTCGACCGTTTCACCCGCCTCGACGACGGCCGCGCCCGCGACGCCGGCGGCACCGGCCTCGGCCTGGCGATCGTGCGTGAGCTGGTCCGGCGGCACGGCGGCACGGTGCGGCTGCTGGACGCGCGGCCGGGGGTGCGGGCCGAGGTCCGGCTGCCCCGGTTTGTTGACAGTGTCATGTGACAGTGTCATGATTGGCGGGTGACCGCGACAGGATGGACGCTTGACGAGCTGACGGCACGTGTTGCCGCCGCGCTCGAGGGCACCGCCTATGCGGGCGCACCCAACGGTCGGGTGCGCGACGTTCCCGACGCCCGTGCCATCAGGTGGTATGCGACGATCGGCCTCGTCGACCGCCCGACCATGCGGGGCCGCACCGCGCTCTACGGTCCGCGACACCTTGCGCAGCTGGTGGCGATCAAACGCCGCCAGTCGGAAGGCAGGCGGATCGCCGACATCCAGATCGAGCTTGCCGAGGCGCCCGACGCTGTCCTGTGGGAGATCGCCGACCTGCCGAAGCACGAGCAACCCAGGACACGGTTCTGGGCCGAGCCGCCCGCACCGCACACACCGCCACCGGCGCCACCGCCCGCACTGCTCAGCGGGGTGCCGCTGGGCGGTGACGTGACGCTGCTGCTGCCCGGCACACCTGGGCCCGACGACGTGGCCGCCATCCAGACGGCCGCCAAGCCGCTGCTGGAGCTGCTGGCGGCGCTGGGTCTGGCCAACGGACTGACGCGTGATACGAGTGCCGAGCTAGGGAGTGGGCAATGAGAGTCGCCACGATGACCGAGGCAGAGGCCCAGCGGGTCGCCGCCCCGAAGGATGACGCCGGTCTCGGCGCGCTGCGCACCGAGCGGGGCAACCTGCCGCTCGACCGGATCGACGTGCGCACGGCCATCACCGGCCTGGTCGCGCGCATCGACCTCACCCAGGAGTTCGTCAACGTCCACGACGTGCCCCTCGAGGCCACCTATGTCTTCCCGCTGCCCGACCGGGCGGCCGTGACCCGCATGGCGATGACCGCCGACGGGCGGGTCGTCGAGGCGGAGCTGCAGGAGCGCGGCGCCGCCCGCGAGACCTACGACCGCGCCGTCGCCGCCGGCCAGCGCGCCTCGATCGCCGAGGAGGAGCGGCCCGACGTGTTCACCATGCGCGTCGGCAACATCCTGCCCGGCGAGCGGGTCAGCGTGTCACTGTCACTGGCGGGCCCGCTGGCGTTCGAGGACGGCGAAGCCACGTTCCGGTTCCCGCTGGTCGTCGCCCCGCGCTACATCCCCGGCGGCGCCCTCGACGGTGACAGTGTCGGCGCCGGGCACGCCCTGGACACCGACGCCGTGCCCGACGCGTCCCGCATCACGCCGCCGGTCCTGCTGCCCGGCTTCCCCAACCCGCTGCGCCTGAGCATCGACGTCGACATCGACCCGGCCGGGCTGCCGCTCGGCGAGGTCCGCTCCAGCCTGCACGCCGTGCAGCAGACCGAGCGCACCGTGTCGGTGCGCCCCGGCGAGCGGGCCGACCGCGACTTCGTGCTCCGGCTGGCCTATGGCGCCGGCGAGGCCGGGCTCGCGGTGGTGCCCGACGCCGAGGGCGGCGAAGGCACCTATCGGTTGACGGTGCTGCCGCCGGAGTCCCAGGCGCCGCCGAAGGCCAAGGACGTGGTGCTGCTGCTGGACCGCTCCGGCAGCATGGGCGGCTGGAAGATGGTCGCCGCGCGCCGCGCCGCCGCCCGCATCGTCGACACCCTCACCGCCACCGACCGCTTCGCCGTGCTGTCCTTCGACGACCGGGTGGAGACACCCGACTCGCTGCCGTCCGGCCTGTCCGACGGCACCGACCGGCACCGCTTCCGGGCCGTCGAGCACCTGTCCCGGGTCGACGCCCGCGGCGGCACCGAGCTGCTCCAGCCGCTCATCGACGGGCTGAAGCTGCTCGACGCCGCGACCGGCGACCGCGACCGGGTGCTCGTCCTGGTCACCGACGGCCAGGTCGGCAACGAGGACCAGATCCTGCGGACCGTCACGGGCGCGCTGCGCGGGGTGCGGGTGCACACCGTCGGCATCGACCAGGCCGTCAACGCCGGGTTCCTCGGCCGCCTCGCGATCGCCGGCGGTGGCCGCTGCGAGCTCGTCGAGAGCGAGGACCGGCTCGACGAGGCCATGGACCGCATCCACCGGCGGATCGGCACGCCCGTCGTCAGCGGCGTCACCGTCACCGCCGAAGGGCTCGACCTCATCGACGGCACCCAGGCACCGGCCCGGCTGCCCGACGTGTTCCCCGGCGTGCCGTTCGTCGTCACCGGGCGGTATCGCGGCCCGGCCGGCGGCACGCTCACCGTCGCCGGCACCATGCGCGACGGCACCCCCTGGTCGACCACCGTCACCGCCACCGAGCACGACAACCCGGCGCTCACCGCGATCTGGGCCCGCGCGCTGCTGCGCGACCTGGAGGACGCCTATGTCGCCGGGCCCGGCGCCCGCTGGGCCGCCACCAGCGACGACAACCAGCTCGAGCAGCGGATCACCGCGGTGTCGCTGCGCTTCGGGGTGCTGTGCCGGTTCACCGCGTATGTCGCGGTCGACAAGCGGGTCGTCACCGACGGCGCCGAGCCGCGCCAGGTGGTGCAGCCCGTCGAGTCGCCGGCCGGCTGGGAGCTGCCGACGGCGGTGCCCCCGCCGCCGCTGCACCCGACGGCGATGTCGTATGCCGCGGCCGCGCCGGACCTGGCCCGGGCCGTCGCGATGCCCGCACCCGCACCGGGCGGCCCGCCGCCGATGCCGCCGATGGCGCCGCCACCGGCCCCGGGCGGCGCCGTGCACCGCAAGTCGGCGGGTGGTGGCGGCAGCGTGTTCGCCCGTCCCGCCGGTGGTGTCGCGCGGGCGCTGCGCGGCCGGGGCTCGGTCCGCCCGCAGGCACCGGCCTCGGCGCAGCCCGCGGCCCAGCCGTCGGTCGAGGCGGAGCGCCAGCGCGCCGACTCGGCGGAGCTGCGCCAGCTCGCCGCCGAGGAGGCCCGCCGCCTGCGCGCCGCCGCCGACCGCCCCGACTTCGAGCGCCGCGAGCTGCTCGAAGACCTGGGCTCGCGCCTGGCGGTGCTGGGCATCGGCGTCCTGCGCCTCCTGGCCGACCGCCTCACCCCGGCGGCCATCGCCTCCCAGCCCCTCGACGAGCTGTGGCAGCAGGTCCTCGAGGAGCTCGACAAGGTCTCGGGCGACCAGCCCAAGTCCAGGGGCGCCTTCTGGAAGCGCTGACCAACCCCGGCGCCGCGGCCGTGCAACACCCGCCGCGGCGCCCCGGGTCTCCGTCATCGGTCCCGGCGCCATCGGCTCACGGCTGCGGCGCTGACGGGCGTCGGGTGCGGCGGCGTCGGGCTTCGGCGTGGGGCGCGGTGTCGTCGGGCTCCGGTGTCGGTTGCAGCACTGTTGGGGTTCGGCGTGGATGGCGGCACCGCTCGGGAACGCCAGCGGGCTTCGGCGCCATCGGGGTCGGCGTTGGCTGCGGCGCCCTCGGGCTCTGGTGTCGGTTGCGGCGTCGTTGGGCTCTGGTGCTGGTTGCGGCGTCGTTGGGCTTCGGTGTCGGGTGCGGCGTCGTTGGGATTCACCGTGGATGGCGGGGGCTGGCGGGCTCCGGCATCCGTCGCCGCCTCGCCGGACCTCGGTCTCAGCGCCGCCCCTTGGTGCTGGGCCGGCCGCAGTCGGGGCGGACGGCCTGGGACCTCGGCGGTGCGTGAGCCAAGGACGTCGCACCGAGCCCAGAGCCTGACCCGGGGGAGTCCGGCCTGCGTGACCCAGGGGCAGGGCGGATCAGAGCGAGGCGATCGCCGGCAGTTCGAAATCCGGCCGATTGAACGTCAGCTGGTTGGGCAATGGCTCGGGGTTCGCCGGGCCGGTCGAGTGCGGACCGGTCGGGCGGTGGCTCAGAGCCGCCAGGCGGGTCGGGCCCGGGCCTGCCGGCTATCGGCTCGGGGTTTGGCAGCCTGGTCGGGCGCGCGGCCGGTTGGGCGGGCTCGGGTTCGGCAGGCTCGTCGGGCGTGGGCTGGTCGGGGAGTGGCTCGGCGGTCGGCAGGTTGGTCCGCAGCGGGCCAGCTGGGTCGGGCGCGGATCGAGTGTTCGGTCGATCGAGGTGGGCCGGGCATGTGGCGCTGGACGGATCGGGGCGTCGGCGCTGGTCGGGGTGTGCCGGTCGATGTGCTTCAAACGGGGGAGCGCATCGGCCGGCATGGCTCGGGGGTGGGGGTGTGTGCGCGGATCGTGGGGTGCTGCGGGGTTCTGTACGGTACGGCGGTGATCGTGCAGCGGATCGCTCGTGGGGTGACCGAGGTGCTGGCGCCGGCGGTGCTGGTGTCGGTGCTGCTGGTGCTGCTGGCGGTGCACGGGGCGCCGAGCGTCGGGCGGGGGCTGCTGCTGGGGGTCGTCGCGGCGCTGTTCGAGAGTGTGCTGCCGTTCCTGTACATCCTGCGCGGCGTGCGGCGCGGGGAGCTCACGGACCGGCATGTGGGGGATCACCGGCAGCGGCGGGGGCCGTTGCTGGTCGGGCTGGTGTCGGTGGCGGTCGGGTTCGTGGTGCTGGTCGGGCTGGACGCGCAGCAGGAGCTGCTCGCGGCGGTCGTCGCCGGTGGGGTGGGGCTGGTCGTCGCGGCGGTCGTCAACCACTGGTGGAAGATGTCGATCCACACGGCCGTGGCCGCGGGGGCGCTGGTGATCCTGATGCTGGTCTACGGCTGGCTGCTGATCGTGACGGCGCCGCTGGCGGGGCTGGTCGGATGGTCGCGGGTGGCGCTGAAGGACCACACGGTGGCGCAGGTCGTCGTCGGGGCCGTGGTGGGCGCGGTCGTGGCGGGCGGGGTGTTCTCGGCCCTGCGGTGACGCGGCGGATAGAGTTTGCGGGGAATCAGACCTCTTCACGCTTGGGAGCAGACCGTGTCCACAGTGCGCTCGAATACCATCGTGGTCACGGCCGGCACGACCGCCGCCGCCGCGGTCGCGGAGGCCGGGCTGCCGACCAGCGGGCCCAAGGCGATCGTCGTCGTCCGCGAGGCCGACGGCCGGCTCCGCGACCTCGACTGGACGCCGGAGCAGGACACGGAGGTCGAGGCCGTCGACCTGTCGTCGCCGGACGGGCTCAACGTGCTGCGCCACTCGACCGCGCACGTGCTGGCGCAGGCCGTGCAGGACCTGTTCCCGGAGGCGAAGCTCGGCATCGGGCCGCCGATCGAGCACGGTTTCTACTACGACTTCCAGGTCGCCAAGCCGTTCCACCCCGATGACCTGGACAAGCTCGAGAAGCGCATGCAGGAGATCATCAAGTCGGGGCAGAAGTTCCGCCGGCGGCGGTTCGAGTCGGTCGAGCAGGCCAAGGCCGAGCTGAAGGACGAGCCGTTCAAGCTGGAGCTCGTCGACGTGAAGAGCGACAGCGGCCAGACGGTGGACGACAAGGAGGTCATGGAGGTCGGCGGCGGCGAGCTGACGATCTACGACAACCTCGACGCGCAGTCGGACAAGGTCTGCTGGTCGGACCTGTGCCGGGGGCCGCACCTGCCGAGCACCCGCATGATCCAGGCTTTCAAGCTGACCCGCGTCGCCGCGGCGTACTGGCGCGGGTCGGAGAAGAACCCGCAGCTGCAGCGCGTCTACGGCACCGCGTGGCCGACCCGCGACGCGCTCAAGGAGTACCAGAAGCTCCTGGAGGAGGCGGCGCGGCGCGACCACCGGAAGCTCGGCGCGGACCTGGACCTGTTCAGCTTCCCCGACGAGATCGGCTCCGGGCTCGCGGTCTTCCACCCGAAGGGCGGCATCATCCGCCGGGAGATGGAGAGCTACTCGCGGCAGCGGCACGAGGAGTCGGGCTACGAGTTCGTCAACACGCCGCACATCAGCAAGTCGAACCTGTTCCAGACGTCGGGCCACCTGCCGTACTACGCCGACACGATGTTCCCGCCCATGGAGATGGAGGGCGCGGAGTATTACCTGAAGGCGATGAACTGCCCGATGCACAACCTCATCTTCCGGGCCCGCGGCCGGTCCTACCGTGAGTTGCCGCTGCGCATGTTCGAGTTCGGCACGGTGTACCGCTACGAGAAGTCGGGCGTCGTGCACGGCCTGACCCGGGTGCGGGGCCTGACCCAGGACGACTCGCACATCTACTGCACCAAGGAGCAGATGGTCGGCGAGCTGCGCGGCCTGCTGCAGTTCGTGCTCGACCTGCTGCGCGACTACGGCCTGGACGACTTCTACCTGGAGCTGTCCACCCGCGACGACTCGCCGAAGTTCATCGGTGAGGCCGCGGAGTGGGAAGAGGCGACCGAGGCGCTGCGCAACGCGGCGCTCGAGTCGGGGCTGGAGCTCGTGCCGGACCCGGGCGGCGCCGCGTTCTACGGGCCGAAGATCTCCGTGCAGGCGCGCGACGCGATCGGCCGGACCTGGCAGATGTCGACGATCCAGGTCGACTTCAACCAGCCGAAGCGCTTCGAGCTGGAGTACCAGGCGTCCGACGGCAGCCGGCAGCAGCCGGTGATGATCCACCGGGCGCTGTTCGGCTCGATCGAGCGGTTCTTCGGCGTGCTGACCGAGCACTACGCGGGCGCGTTCCCGGCGTGGCTCTCGCCGGTGCAGGTGGTCGGCATCCCGGTGCGCGCCGACCACGGCGACTACCTGGCCGAGTTCGCGGCGCGGCTGCGCAAGGAAGGCATCCGGGTCGAGGTCGACCACTCCGACGAGCGGATGCAGAAGAAGATCCGCACCGCGCAGCAGCAGAAGATCCCCTTCATGGTGATCGCCGGCGACGACGACGTCACCGGTGGCACCGTGTCGTTCCGCTACCGTGACGGCTCCCAGCGCAACGGTGTCGCCCTCGACGAGGCCGTCGCGCACGTGGCGGAGGTCGTCAGGTCCCGCACGAATGTGGGACCCTCGGCGGCATGACGACGGGTACGCCGGACGACATCGAGCGGTTGTGGACCCCGCACCGGATGGCCTACATCAAGGAGGACCGGGCGGGGGACCACGACGAGCCGACGGGGTGCCCGTTCTGCCGGGCGCCCGGCCTGCCCGATGAGGACAGCCTCGTCGTCGCCAGGGGCGGGCTCGTGTTCGCGGTGCTCAACCTGTACCCGTACAACCCCGGCCATCTGATGGTCTGCCCGTACCGGCACGTCGCCGACTACACGGACCTGACCGCGGACGAGACGGTGGAGCTGGCGACCTTCACGCAGGCCGCGATGCGCGCCGTGCGCCGGGCCAGCGGCGCGCACGGCTTCAACCTGGGCATGAACCAGGGCTCGGTCGCCGGCGCCGGCATCGCCGCCCACCTGCACCAGCACATCGTGCCCAGGTGGGGCGGCGACACCAACTTCATGCCCGTCGTCGGCCGGACGAAGGTCCTGCCGCAGCTGCTCACCGACACCCGGAAGCTGCTGGCGTCGGTCTGGGAGTAGCAGTCAGGACAGGTGCGCCACGGCCTCGAACGCGGGGTCGTGGCGCAGCTTCACCTTCGCCTTGCCGCCCGGCCAGCCGGCCGCGGCGGCCTTGACCTTCTCGCCGGCGCCGGACGTGCCGTCGAGGTAGCAGTGCAGGATGCGCCGGCCCGCGGTGGTCTCCTGCGCGACCATCTCGCCGGCGCCGCCCAGCGCCGCTTCGAGCGGCCCGTCCTCGAACGCCCGCAGCTCCTCCAGGGCGTCTTCGGTGGGCAGGCCGGCCTCCTCGGCCCGGTAGGGCAGGATCACCGCGGCGTGCGTGTCGAACCGCGGCCAGCGCGCCGACCGCAGCGGCCGCTGCACCATCCCGGTCAGCGGGGCGCCGTCGACCACGGCGGAGAAGACGGCCCAGGTCGGCTCCCGGTGCCGCTCGCGCAGGTCGTCGACGGCGGCGGCGAGCTCGAGCGGGTCCCGCGCGCCGTCGGGCTCGTCGGCGCTGAAGCCGACCGACCCGACCCACAGCTCGACGCCCTCCTCGCCGAGCAGCCAGTCGAGGGCGAGGAACGTGATCTGGCCGCGGACCGGCTCCGGCAGCTTGCGGAACAGCGGGTGGAAGCCGACGACGTCGATCGCGGCGGAGTCCTCGTCGGGGGTGAACGCGAACCGCAGCAGCGCGAGGTCCAGCCGGGCGCCGGCGATCTCGATCGTGGCCGTCAGCGTGTCGTGGTCGGGCTGGCGCGCGGTGTGGAACTCCCACTCCGGGTCGGCGGCCGGGGCGAGCGCGCCCCAGCGGGCGACGACCGCGCGCAGCTCAGGGTTGCCGCCGGGGGAGACGACCAGCGCGTGCGTGGCGGTCTTGCCCTTGCTGAACTCCCAGGTCAGGTCCTTGTGGATGGCCGCGACCCGCTTGCTGATCTGCGGGGTGAGCGGCTCGAACTCGCCGGTGGAGATGGCGTCGATCACGGCCTGGCGGATCGTGGGCCACCAGGCCCAGAACTCGACGACCGGGTCCTGCTTCCTGCCCCGCGAGAAAATCATGCCGCGCAGTGTAGGCGGACCTGGCATCGTCTGGTGTCGTGCGAGTGGAGCTGTACGACGGTGACCGGGCCGGCCTGCGGTGGTCGTTCGAGCTGGCCGAGGACTCCGCCGTCGAGCTCGACGGCTATCTGGACGAGGGGCGGGTCCTCGTCGCCGTGCAGGACGGGCGGATCGTGGGGCACCTGCAGCTGGTCGGCCTGGAGATCAAGAACATGGCGGTCGTGCCGGAGCACCGCGGCACCGGCGTCGGGGCGCGGCTCATCGAGGCCGCCGTCTCGCTGGTACGGGCGGAGCACGGCGGGACGATGCTCGTCGCGACCGGCGCCGCCGACGTCGGCAACCTGCGCTTCTACCAGCGGCAGGGCTTCCGCTTCCGGTCGGTGGAGCGGGACGTCTTCACGCCCGCGAACGGCTACCCGGCCGGCATCATGGTCGACGGGATCGAGCTGCGGGACCGGGTCTGGCTGGACCGGGAGATCCGGCCAGACCCGTGAACCACTCGGCGCCGCTCAGCGGGTCGCGGCGTGCTCCTTCTTCACCGCGTCCGCCAGGTGCGTCGGCATCGGGTCGTGCCGGGCGAACGCGCGGGTGAACGTGCCCGAGCCGGACGTCATCGCGCGCAGCTCGACCGCGTACCGGACGAGCTCGGTGGCGGGCACCTCGGCGTGCACGAGGGTCCGCTCGTGCCCGGCCGGGTCCGGCTCGTTGCCCAGCACCCGGCCGCGGCGGCCGGACAGGTCGCTCATGACCGCGCCGACGAACTCGTCGGGGACCCGGATCCAGACCTCGTCGATCGGCTCGAGCAGCGTCGTCTGGCCCTGCTCGGCGGCCTCGCGCAGGGCGAGCGCGCCGGCGGTCTGGAACGCCGCGTCGGACGAGTCGACGGAGTGCGCCTTGCCGTCGAACAGGGTGACCCGCACGTCGACGACGGGGTAGCCGGCGACCATGCCGCGCTCCATCTGGTGGCGGACGCCCTTCTCCACCGACGGGATGTAGTTGTGCGGCACGACCCCGCCGACGATCTTGTCGACGAACTCGAAGCCGGACCCGCGCGGCAGCGGCTCGACCTTGATGTCGCAGACCGCGTACTGCCCGTGCCCGCCCGACTGCTTGACGTGCCGGCCGTGGCCCTGGCTGGGCGCGGCGAACGTCTCGCGCAGCGCGACCCGCACCGGCTCGGTGTCCAGCTCCACGCCGCCGGAGCGCAGCCGGTCGAGCACGACGTCGGCGTGCGCCTCACCCATGCACCACAGCACCAGCTGGTGGGTCTCGGAGTTGCGCTCCAGGCGCAGCGTCGGGTCGCCGGCGACGAGCCGGCCGAGGTTCTTGGCGAGGGCGTCCTCGTCGGAGCGGGTCTTCGCGACGATCGCGATCGGCAGCAGCGGCTCCGGCATCACCCACGGCGCCATGAGCATCGGGTCGTCCTTGCCGGAGATCGTGTCGCCGGTCTCCGCCGTCGTCGACTTGGTGATCGCGACGATGTCCCCGGCGACCGCGTACGGCACCTCCCGCAGCGCCGAGCCGAGCGGCGAGAACAGGTGCGCGAACCGCTCGTCGGCGTCGTGGTCGGGGTGGCCGCGCTCGGCCATGCCGTGCCCGGAGATGTGCACCGGGCTGTCGGGGCGCAGCGTGCCGGAGAAGACCCGCACGAGGGAGACGCGGCCGACGTACGGGTCGATCGTCGTCTTCACCACCTCGGCGATGAGCGGGCCGTCCGGGTCGCAGCGCAGCGGCGCGTGCGGGTCGCCCGCGATGTCGGTGACCGGCGGCACGACGTGCTCCAGCGGCGACGGGAACCCGCTGGTCAGCACCTCCAGGAGGGCGTCGAGGCCGAGGCCGGTCTGCGCGCAGACGGGCACGACGGGGTAGAAGGTGCCGCGGGCGACCGCCTTCTCCAGGTCCTCGATGATCACCGACGTCTCGATGACCTCGCCGCTGACGTAGCGCTCCATGAGCGTCTCGTCCTCGCTCTCGGCGATGATGCCTTCGAGCAGGCTGTTGTGCGACTCCTCGATCGCCGGCAGGTGCTGCGGCTCCGGGTCGCGGACCGACGGCGGGTAGCCCGCGGAGTAGTCGAAGACCCGGTGGGTGACCAGCGCGATGAGGCCCTCGACCGCGGTGCCGTCGTCGCCGAGCATCGGCAGGTACAGCGGCAGCACGTTGTCGCCGAACGCGTCCTGGCAGAGCTCCAGGGTGTCCTGGAAGTCGGCGCGCGGGTGGTCGAGGCGGGTGACGGCGACCGCGCGGGGCATGCCGACGGCGGCGCACTCCTCCCACAGCGCGGCGGTGGCGGCGTCGACGCCGTCGACGGACGACACGACGAACAGCGCCGCGTCGGCGGCCCGCAGGCCGGCGCGCAGCTCCCCGACGAAGTCGGCGTACCCCGGGGTGTCGAGCAGGTTGATCTTCGTGCCGCCGTGGAGGACGGGGGCGCAGGACAGCGTCACCGACCGCTGCTGCCGCACCGCCGCCGGGTCGTGGTCGGTCACCGTGGTGCCCTCGGACACCGCGCCGGCCCGTCCGATCGTGCCGGTCGCCGCGAGCAGCGCCTCCACGAGGGTCGTCTTCCCGGCGCCGGAGTGCCCGACGACCACCACGTTGCGTACCCTGCCGGGGTCATCAACCGCCGGCACCGGGCCGGCGACACCCTTCTCCTGGACCTTCTGCGCCATCATGCGCCTCCCGTCCTGCCTGCTGTGAGCAGTCTCACAGTCACGACCTGTTCACCGATCCCACACCCGAACCATCACCGACACAAGAGCCCTTCGACCCCACCGGCGGCCTACGGTTTACTCAAGCACCGTGAGCAGGCCCACGCGCAGGTATCCGGCAAGCTCCGCCGCCGTTATCGTGGGAGCGCCATGGCGAAGATCCTCAGCGTAGTCAGCAAGGCCGGACTGGCCCGCATCGTCAACCCCGTCGCGGCCGCGCTGTTGCGCGCCAAGGTGACCCCGAACGCGGTGACCGTCGCCGGCACCGTCGGCGTGCTCGTCGGCAGTCTCGGGTTCGCCACCCGCGGCCATATGGTCATCGCGCTCGTTATCGTCACCGTGAGCTGCCTGACCGACATGCTCGACGGGTCCATGGCCCGGCAGCTCGGCGTCAGCAACAAGTTCGGCGCCCTGCTCGACTCGACCATGGACCGCGTCTCCGACGGCGCCATCTTCGGCTCCGTCGCCTTCTGGTTCGCCTCCCAGGGTCAGCTGCGCGAGTGCGCCGCGGCGCTGCTGTGCCTGCTCACCGGGCAGGTGGTGTCCTACGTGAAGGCCCGCGCCGAGGGTCTCGGGATGACCGCCAACGTCGGGCTGGCCGAGCGGACCGAGCGGCTCATCCTGGTCGGGATCGGTGGCCTGCTGTTCGGGTTCGGCGTGCCATACGGCATGGAGGCGGCCCTGTGGCTGTTGGTGCTGCTGTCGGTGATCACCATCGGGCAGCGGATGTCGCACGTGTACCGGCAGGCCCGCGAGCTCGCGGCGGCCGCTGACACCGGCGATCGGGCGGCCCTGTGAACCTCGCGGAACTCGGCTACGGCGCCGCCTTCACGCTCATCCCGAAGCTCCCCCGCGCGGTGACCTGGCCGCTGTTCTCGGCCGCCGCGGCGCACGGCTCCCGCCGGTACCGCAGCGGCAAAGGCGGCAAGGGCACGCTGAGGCTCGCGTCCAACCTGCGCCGGGTCGTCGGCCCCGGGCCGTCGGAGGCCGAGCTCGCCGACCTGGTCGAGCGGGGGCTGCGCTCCTACTCACGCTACTACCTGGAGGCGTTCCGGCTGCCGGGGCGCTCCCGGGCGCAGCACCTCAGCGGGTTCCGGCTGGACCGCGGCGAGCTGCTCGCCAAGAACGTCGCCGACAAGTCCGGTGCCGTCATCGCCCTGCCGCACGCGGGCAACTGGGACGCGGCCGGCGCCTGGGTCGCCGCCAACGGCTGGCCGATCGTGACCGTCGCGGAGCGGCTGAAGCCGGAGAGCGTGTACCTGCGGTACCTGCATTTCCGGCGCGCGCTGGGTATGGAGATCCTGCCGACGACCGGCGGCGAGCGGCCCCCGTTCGACGTGCTGGAGGAGCGGCTGCGGGCCGGGTACGTGGTGCCGCTGCTCGCCGACCGGGACCTGACCGCCCGCGGCGTCGAGGTCGACTTCTTCGGCGGCCGGACGAAGATGCCGGCCGGCCCGGCGCTGCTGGCCCTGCGCACCGGCGCGCCGCTCTACGCGGTGTCGATGTGGTTCGACCCGGACGCGGCCGCCGGCCGGCTCGAGGGGCCGATCCCGCTGCCGGACGCCTCGGAGGGGGCGCTCGACGTGCGGGTCCGGCTGCTCACCCAGCGGATCGCGGACGTCCTCGCCGCCGGCATCGCCCGCAACCCACAGGACTGGCACATGCTGCAACGACTCTGGATCGACACCCCCGCCGTCGTGAAGGCTTAGGAGGCGTGGGAGGCGTGTTGCGCATCGGGATCGTCTGCCCGTACTCCTTCGACGTGCCCGGCGGCGTGCAGAACCACGTCCGCGACCTCGCCGAGACGCTGATCAGCCTCGGCCACGACGTCAGCGTCCTGGCGCCCGGCGACGACGAGAGTGCCGAGCAGCCGTACGTCGTGCCCGCGGGCCGGGCGGTGCCGGTGCCGTACAACGGCTCCGTCGCGCGCGTCTCCTTCGGTCTCATCTCCGCGACCCGGGTCCGGCGCTGGATGGCCGCCGGCCGCTTCGACGTGCTGCACGTGCACGAGCCGCTCACGCCGAGCCTGTCGATGCTGGCGGTGCTGTCGGCGCGCGGGCCGGTCGTCGCCACGTTCCACACCGCGATGACCCGCTCGCGGGCGCTCGCCGCCGCGCAGGGGCTGCTCCAGCTGGTGCTCGAGAAGATCACGGGGCGGATCGCGGTGAGCGAGCTGGCGCGCAAGGTCCAGGTCGAGCACCTGGGCGGCAGCGCGTGGGAGATCCCCAACGGGGTGCAGGTGTCGCGGTACCGCGCCGCCTCGCCGCTGCCCGGTTTCCCCGGCGACGGGGGCACGCTGGGCTTCCTGGGGCGGTTCACGGAGCCCCGGAAGGGCTTCCCGCTGCTGCTGACCGCGTTCGCGACGCTCGCCGCCCGCCGTCCGGGCCTGCGGCTGCTGGTGGCGGGCCCCGGCGACGTCGACGAGATCTTCACCGACTTTCCGGACATCGCGGCCTTCAAGGACCGGATCGTCTTCCTGGGGAAGGTGTCGGAGGAGGACAAGGCGCGGATGCTGCGCAGCGTCGACCTGTACATCGCCCCCAACACCGGCGGCGAGTCCTTCGGCATGATCCTGACCGAGGCGATGTCCGCGGGTGCGACCGTCGTCGCCAGCGACCTGGACGCGTTCCGGCGGGTCCTGGACGGCGGGCGGGCCGGTGCCCTCTTCCCCGTCGGCGACGCCGCCGCGCTGACCACCACCGTCGCCGGCCTGCTCGACGACCCCGCGCGCCGGGCCGCGCTCGCCGACCGGGCCGCCTCCGTCGTCGCCGCGTACGACTGGCCCGTCGTCGCCGAACGGGTCCTGGAGGTCTACTCGACGGTGATCGAGGTCGCCGGGGCCGTGGTCGAGGAGCCCGTCCCGTAGGCTTCCCGCCGTGTGGTGGGTGATCGCGGTGGTGGCGGTGGTGGTCCTGGTGGCGACCTACCTCACCTGGCTCGCGGCCCGCGTCGACCGGCTCCACGCGCGGGCGGTCGCGGCCTATGCCACGCTCGACGCCCACCTGGTCCGGCGCGCGGTGGCCGCGGTGGCCCTCGCCGAGGCGGCGCAGCTGCCCACCCTCATGTACGCGGCCCGGATCGCCGTCGACGCCCAGCCCGAGGACCGCGAGGTCGCCGAGAACGACCTCACCCGCCACCTGCGCGAGGCGGCCGCCGGCCCGGAGGACGTCGTCGGGCCGCTCGTGCAGGTCAGCAGGCGGGTCGCCCTCGCCAGGCAGGTGCACAACGACGTCGTGCGCGACGCCCTCGCCGTGCGCCGCCGGGCGCTGGTCCGCGTGTTCCGCCTGGCCCGCAAGCACCCCCGCCCCGCGTACTTCGACGTCGACGATCCGTCCCTGCCGTGAACCGGTACATGAGCGGCGAAACGCACGCTGTTTCCCCCTTCCTTCCGGTTTATCAGGCGCTCCGCGCCCGCTAAACCGGAAAAATCACCTTTTTCGGGGGTTTGGCCGGCTGGTGGGATGCAACGTGGGCCGCGGGGTTCCCATTGGACGTCGGAACCTGTCACCCGGTCGGCGTAAACTCAAGGTGAATCCCGTTCAGCCCTGTGAGGAGTGCTTCGTCGTGTCCGAGTCGCCCACCACCAGCTCGTCAGTCACCGGCACCGCGCGGGTCAAGCGGGGCATGGCAGAGATGCTCAAGGGTGGCGTCATCATGGACGTCGTCACCCCCGAGCAGGCGAAGATCGCCGAGGACGCCGGCGCCGTCGCCGTCATGGCCCTGGAGCGCGTTCCCGCCGACATCCGGGCGCAGGGCGGGGTCTCCCGCATGAGCGACCCCGACATGATCGACGGCATCATCGCCGCCGTCTCGATCCCCGTCATGGCCAAGGCCCGCATCGGCCACTTCGTCGAGGCCCAGGTCCTGCAGGCGCTCGGCGTCGACTATGTCGACGAGTCCGAGGTGCTCACCCCGGCCGACTACAGCAACCACATCGACAAGTGGGCCTTCACCGTGCCGTTCGTCTGCGGCGCCACCAACCTCGGCGAGGCCCTGCGCCGCATCACCGAGGGCGCGGCCATGATCCGCTCCAAGGGTGAGGCCGGCACCGGCGACGTGTCCAACGCCACCACCCACATGCGCAAGATCCGTGGGGAGATCCGCAAGCTGACGTCGCTGCCCGAAGACGAGCTGTTCGTCGCCGCGAAGGAGCTGCAGGCGCCGTTCGAGCTGGTCAAGGAGGTCGCCGAGACCGGCAAGCTCCCGGTCGTGCTGTTCACCGCCGGCGGCATCGCCACCCCCGCCGACGCCGCCATGATGATGCAGCTCGGCGCCGAGGGCGTCTTCGTCGGCTCCGGCATCTTCAAGTCCGGCAACCCCGAGCAGCGCGCCGCCGCCATCGTCAAGGCCGTCACGTTCCACGACGACCCCGACGTCATCGCCAAGGTCTCCCGCGGCCTGGGTGAGGCCATGGTCGGCATCAACGTCGAGGAGATCCCGCAGCCGCACCGCCTCGCCGAGCGCGGCTGGTGACCGCCGGCATGATCATCGGTGTGCTCGCCCTCCAGGGCGATACGCGCGAACACCTGCACGCCCTGGCCGAGCTCGATGTCATCGCCCGTCCGGTGCGCCGCCCCGACGAGCTGGACTCGGTCGACGCGCTGGTCATCCCGGGCGGCGAGTCCACGGCGATGAGCAAGCTGGCGATCGAGTTCGGCATGACCGAGCCGCTGCGCAAGCGGCTGGCCGGCGGCATGCCCGCCTATGGCTCGTGCGCCGGCATGATCATGCTCGCCGGCACGATCCTGGACGGCCGCCCCGACCAGGTGCCCTTCGGCGGCATCGACATGACCGTCCGGCGCAATGCCTTCGGCAGGCAGGTCGACTCGTTCGAAGGTACGGTCGACATTTCGGACATTGAAGGAGGGTCGTTCTCGGCGGTCTTCATCCGCGCCCCGTGGGTCGAGGAGGTTGGACCGGGCGTGCGGGTGCTGGGTCGTGTCAGCGGGCGGTCCGGGCCTTCGGGCGAAGCCGCAAGGCCCGGACCGCCCGGACGTTCGGTCGCCGGTAGGATTGTCGCGGTTCGGCAGCAGCACCTGCTTGCCACCGCCTTCCACCCCGAGCTCACCGGCGACCTCCGAGTTCATCGGTACTTCGTGGAGATGGCGCGTGAGGCGGGCCAGACGACGGAGGGTTAGGCCATGTCCGGGCACTCAAAATGGGCGACGACCAAGCACAAGAAGGCGGTCATCGACGCCAAGCGAGGCAAGCTCTTCGCCCGCCTGATCAAGAACGTCGAGGTCGCCGCCCGCACCGGTGGTGGCGACCCGTCCGGTAACCCGACGCTCTTCGACGCCATCCAGAAGGCGAAGAAGAACTCGGTGCCCAACGACAACATCAACAACGCCGTCAAGCGGGGCTCCGGCCTCATCGGCGGCGGCGCCGACTGGCAGACCGCCATGTACGAGGGCTACGGCCCCAACGGCGTCGCCATCCTCATCGAGTGCCTCACGGACAACCGCAACCGCGCGGCGACCGAGGTCCGGGTCGCGCTCACCCGCAACGGCGGCAACCTCGCCGACGCCGGCAGCGTCTCGTACATGTTCACCCGGAAGGGTGTCATCATCGTGCCCAAGGCCGGCGAGCTGACCGAGGACGACCTGCTCCTCGCCGTCCTCGACGCGGGCGCCGAGGAGGTCAACGACCTCGGCGAGGCCTTCGAGATCATCAGCGAGGCGACCGACCTCGTGGCCGTCCGCACCGCCCTCCAGGACGCCGGCATCGACTACGAGTCGGCGGACTCCTCGTTCGTGCCGAGCGTGACCGTCCCCCTGGAGGAGGAGGGCGCCCGCAAGGTCTTCAAGCTGATCGACGCCCTCGACGACTGCGACGACGTCCAGAACGTCTACGCCAACTTCGACGTCTCCGACGAGGTCATGGCCCTCGTGGAGGCCTGATCTGTCCTGCCCGGCGCTCCGATCCGCTCTCGGGTCGGAGCGCCGTACCATTTCCGCAGGAAGACACGCGAATTGCACCTTGTGGCCCTACGGTGGCAATGTGAGGAGGTGACCATGACTGAGATCGCTGTGAACAAGTTGTCCGACCCCGGCATTGACCAGGATCTTCTGGCCGAGGCGCAACGCCACCTCGGCGGTGCCTCCGAGGTGGATGCGATGAATGCCGCACTGCTGCAGTACGTCGAGGGTTGGCGAGAGCGTCGGCGAAGCGCACTGAAACGTCTTCAGCAAATGTCGGACGAAGGCCTGTTTGACTACAGCGCCTTGGATGAGATCGACAAGTGAAATACCTCGTCGATACCAGCGCGCTCGTTAGGATTTTGCGTCGCCAGGTCGACCCAGTGTGGTTCGACGTTGTCGACCGCGGACTGATCTCCGTCTGTGTGCCGGTGCTCCTCGAAACGCTGTGCATCGCAGATGCCAAGGGGTATGCGGAGCTGGAACAGGATGTGCGGAATGCATGTCTCGCGATCGCCATGCCCGACGGCGTCTGGGATCTGGCCGCTGTCATCCATCAGGAGTTGGCATCGCACAGTGCGCACCATGGGCTGTCGGTGACCGATCTGCTTGTAGCGGCGACGGCGATCCGGTTGAAACTCGAGGTCCTGCACGAGGATGCCGACTTCGAGACGATGGCGCGGTTCGTGCCCGAGCTGCGCCAGCAGCGGGTCAGTGGCGAACCGGACTAAGGCGATCCGGAGCGGCCCGCGTCGCTGCCGGGGCGGACGAGGCCTGACTCGTAGGCGTAGACGACGGCCTGGACGCGGTCGCGGAGGGCGAGCTTCATCAGGACGCGGGCCACGTGGGTCTTCACCGTGGCCTCGCCGACCGTGAGGGCGGCGGCGATCTCGCCGTTGGACAGGCCGCGGGCCATGAGGCGCAGGACATCCGTCTCGCGCGGGGTGAGGTCGGCGAGCTCGGGTGGGGGCTGCGGGCCGGGGGTGCCGGCGTACGAGGCGATCACCCGCGTCGTGACCGCCGGGTCGAGGAGGGCCTCGCCGGCGGCGACCACGCGGATCGCGGTGATGAGGTGCTCGGGGGAGGAGACCTTCAGCAGGAAGCCGCTCGCGCCGGCGCGGAGGGCCTCGTACAGGTTGTCGTCGGTGTCGAACGTGGTGAGCACGATGATGCGGGGCGGGTTCGGGGCGGCGAGCAGGGCGCGGGTGGCGGCGAGGCCGTCCTGGCGGGGCATCGCGATGTCCATGAGGACCACGTCGGGGCGTAGCCGGCGGGTGAGGGTGACCGCCTCGACGCCGTCGCCGGCCTCGCCGACGACGTGCATGTCGGACTCGGTCTCGATGACCATGCGCAGGCCGGCGCGGACCATCCGCTGGTCGTCGGCGATGACCACGCTGATCTTCGAGGCGGGTGCGGGACCGGAGCTCATGACGTCACCAGCCGCGGCAGCCGGGCGTGGACGGCGAAGCCGCCGGAGGGGAGCGGGCCGGCGTCGAGGTCGCCGCCGAACAGGGTGACGCGCTCGCGCATGCCGATGAGACCCTGGCCGGAGCCGGGGGCCGCGACGGTGACGGGGCCGCCCTCGTCGACGACGGAGAGGTGGACGCCGTCGTCGGCGTAGCGCAGGGACACGGTGACCGCGGCGGGTCCGGCGTGTTTGAGCACGTTGGTCAGGGCCTCCTGCACGATGCGGTACGCCGAGAGGTCCGCGGCCGGCAGCAGCGTCACCGGCGTGCCCGAGCGGTGCAGGGTGACCGTCAGGCCGGCCTCGCGGACCTGGGTGAGCAGCTCGTCGAGGCGGTCGAGCCCGACCGGTGCCGCGGTGGTGCCGCCGGTGCCACCGGTGTCGCCCCGGAGCAGGCCGAGCGTGCGGCGCAGCTCGCCGACGGCGTCGCGGCCCGAGGACTCGATGTTGCGCAGCAGCTCGGCGTCGACGGTGAGGCCCGCGTCGAGGCGGCGGCGGACCACGCCCGCCTGGATGACCATGACGGTGACGCTGTGCGCGACCATGTCGTGCAGCTCGCGGGCGATCCGGACGCGCTCCTCCATGACCGCCTCGCGGACCCGCTGCTCACGGATCGCGGCGCGGGCGGTGGCGGCGTCGGCGCTCTGGCGATGCTGGACGCCGAAGACCGTGCCGAGGATCCACGGCGCGACGGGGAAGAAGAACGCGCCCATCGGGTCGGCCGGGTCGACCTGCCAGAAGACGCTGCCGGTCGCGACGGCGAGCAGCAGGCCGGCGACCCCGCGGGCGCGGGCGAGCCGGCCGGTGGTGCCGAGCAGCGGCACGTGCCGGCCGACCGTGTACGCCGCGATGATCATCGCGGCGAGCTGCCACAGGCGGTAGTTGACGATCTGGTCCGGATACCAGTACTTGAGGCCGCCGACGCAGCTGGCGAGCAGGCCCGTGAGCGGGACGGCCCGGCGCAGGGCCACCAGCGGCGCGAACCCGGCCAGCACGAACGGCCACCAGCCCCCGGGCTGGTGCGCGACCGCCTCCTCGGTCAGGGCGAACACCACGAACGCGCCCGTCAGCGCGAGATCTGCCCGCCTCATCTCCACGAGATGACCGTAAGCGGTCCCCGGCCGGGGATTCGCCCGTCCAAGGAATGACGGCCGGTCCCCCGCGCGGGGGAGGACGACTCCCTCGTCATGGTGGCGACCGGCGAGCCGGCTCATACGTACCTTGCTGGTCCAACATGGATTCGACAGGGGTACGGATATGCGGCTTCTTCTCTTCAGGCTCGTGCTCTTCCTCGCGCCCGCCTTCCTCGCCGTCGCCACGGCGGTCGACCCCGCCCTCGGCGAGGACCAGGGCGTCGGGATCTACCGGGCGCACCCCGACGCCATCCAGTGGCACTCGGTGCTGCTGCACTGGGCGTGGGTGCTGTTCGTGCCGGTGTTCCTCGGGCTCCTCGCACCGATTCGCCGCAGGGGCGCCGTGCTCGCGCGGATCGCGTGGTGCGCCGCGGTGTTCGGGCTCGTCACGTTCTCGGCGATGATGGCGTACGACCTGGCGATCCTCGCCATGGAGCAGACGCTGCCCGACGCCGACGTCAAACGCGCCGACGAGGTGTTCCAGTCGATGCAGTGGGCGGTGTGGGGCTGGCAGGTGCCGGGCCTGGCCGGCTGGGCGCTGGCGCTGCTGCTGACCCCGGTCGCGGCCGCCTACGCGAAGGTCATCTCCTGGTGGACGGCGGCCGCCGCGCTGCTGGGTTCGGTGCTGTACCTGCAGTTCGCGATCTCGCCGCTGCCGGTGAACCTCGCCGGGCCGGTCGTGATGCTGGTGGCGTACTGCTATGCCGGGTGGGAGATGGGCCGGCGGACCGACCCGTCCCGGGCGGACGAGCCGGCGACGTTCGGCGTGTTCAAGGACCGGGTGGGCCGCTTCGGGCTCGTCGCCGCGCCGGTCGTGTTCGGGGCGGGGCTGCTGACCGTGCCGGGGCTTTCGCCGGACATCGAGGAGTCGGTGCGGCAGCCGGACCTGGCGCAGGTGAGCGCGCTGTTCCTGCACTGGGCGTGGGTGCTGTTCGTGCCGGGGATGCTGCTGCTGATGCGCCGCGGCCGGCGGTTCACCAGCGTGGCGGCCGCCGTCACCGCGTTCGCGCTGATGCACTTCAGCGGGCTGATGGTCGGCGACTTCAGCGACCTCGCGGTCCGGCAGACGGTGCCGGCCGAGCTCGCGGCGAAGGTGACGGAGGCCTTCGGCGGGTATGCGCTGTTCGCGATCGGCTGGGCCGTGCCGGCCATGCTGGTGAGCCTGCTCGGCCTGATCGCGGTCCCGATCGGCGCCGCCGTCGACGGCCTGGTCCGCTGGTGGGTGCCGGTGCTGACGGGCCTGGGCGTCGTGGCGTTCCTCGCGGTGGGCGTCGGCCCGCTGTCGGTGCTCAGCCCGCTGCTCCTGCTCGCGGGCTACGGCCTGCTGGCCAAGGCCCTCCCGCCCCGCCCGCTGCAGGCGGCGACCCCCGCCCCCACGGCGGAGCCCCAACCCGCCGCGTGAGCGGACGGCCCGCGGCGCCGGCGACGGATGACGCCGGCGCCGCGACGCCCGGTTACTACAAAGAGCGTCCGGTCACTACAAAGAGCGCCTGGTCACTACAAAGAGCGCCGGGGTCATTGCAGGGCGACGCGGAGGTGGCGGGGGCCGCGCAGCACGGGGCTCGGCCGGTACTCCGGCGGGTCCTCCAGCAGGCGGGCCCGCGCCAGGACCGGAGCCAGCGCGCGCAGGGCCACCTGCGCCTCCAGGCGGGCCATCGGGGCGCCGAAGCAGTAGTGGATGCCGTCACCGAAGCCGAGATGCTGGACGGGCCGGCGGTCCGGGTCGAAGCGGTCCGGGTCGCTGACGTGGGCGGCGTCCCGGTTGCCGGCGGCGAGGAGCAGCGTGACGGTGGCGCCCCGTGGGATGGTGGTGCCGCCGATGGGGATGTCGTCGAGGGCGGTGCGCCACGGCAGGAACTGCACGGGCGGGTCCCAGCGCAGCACCTCCTCCACGAGGGGGATCGCGAAGGACGGGTCGTCGAGGAGTCGCTCGATCCAGCGGGGCTCGCGGAGCAGGACCAGCGAGGCGTTGGCGATGAGGTTGACCGTCGTCTCGTGGCCGGCGATGAGCAGCAGGAGCGCCGTGCCGACCAGCTCGTCGCGGGTCATCCGGCCGTCCGGGCCGTCGTCGTGGGCGAGGGAACGCAGCAGGCCCGGCTCGGGGTCGGCGTCGACGAGGTCGCCGAGGTAGTCCCCGAGCTCCCGGAAGGCCGGCGTGTCCCGCGGGTTCTCGGCGGCGGCCAGCGCGTGGTCGATCCACGCCTTGAAGCGCGGCTCGTCGGCGAGGGGCACGCCGAGCAGCTCGCAGATGACGAGGACCGGCAGCGGGTAGGCGAACTGGTCGACGAGGTCCGCGGTGGAGGCGGGCAGGTCGGCGATGAGCCGGTCGACGATGCCCTCGAAGGACTGCTGCAGGTCCGCGACGAAGGTCGGGCGGTGCGGCGGGCCGAACTGCCGGGTGGCGAGGCGGCGCAGGCGGTCGTGCTGGGGCGGGTCGGTCCGCAGGAAGCTCGGCGCCAGCCCGACCGGCTCGCGGTCGGGGTCGACGGCGGAGCTGATCCGCGGGTCGTGCAGCAGGGCGGAGATCTCCCGGAACGTGGTGACCAGCCACGTGCCGTCGGGTTCGCGGCCGACGGGGGTGCGGCGCAGCGACGTGTAGAGCGGGTAGGGGTTGTGGCGGTTCACCGGATCCAGGACCGCGCCGAACACGGAGCCGACGGAAGTGGTCATCGGGAACTCCTCAGGGAAGCGGACCGGGAGCTGGGATCGTGGCCGGTGACCACCACGGTCGCGTCGCGGGCCAGGAACTTGGGGTCGGGGACGTCGGCGGGGACGGGCACCATCGAGTCGGGCTGGTCGACGGTGGTGAAGTGCGGCGGGAACGGTGCCGCCTGCTCGATGAGCCGCGCGTAGAACGGCAGCCACTTGCCGTGGTTGAAGGTGACGGCGCCGGTGAGGCGTCCCTTGTACCCGTAGGCCGCGGCGAAGCGGCGGTCCGCCACGGAGCCCTGGGTGACGACGACCTCGTCGGAGAAGGTGGGCACGCCGACGGCCTTGATGTTGATGCCGAACTGCAGGGACCAGAAGGACGGCATGTGCAGGTGCGGCCAGCGGTCGGACTCGTCGCTGACCATGTTGTGGGCGGCGACCTCGGCCTGGGAGACGGCGTTCGCCCAGTGCTCCAGGGCCAGGAACTGGTAGCCGAACATCGCGTTCGGGGCGCGGGCGACGTCGCCGGCGACGAAGATGTCGTCGAGCACGAGGCCGTTGGCGTCGAAGGCGCGGCAGCCCGCGTCGCACGCGACGCCCCACTCGCCGACGGCGAGGCCGGAGTCGCGGAGCCACTCGATGTTGCGGACCCCGCCGAGCGCGGCGACGACGACCGCGACGTCGGCGACCGTGCCGTCGGAGAAGCGGGCCCGGCGCACGCGGCCGTCGGCGTCGCCCTCGATCGACTCGACGGTGATGCCGCAGCGCAGGTCGACGCCGTGCTCGCGCTGCACCTCGGCGGCGACGGCACCGATGACCCCGCCGAGCGCGCCGGCCAGGGGCGTCGCGGCGGCCTCGGCGACGATGACGTCCAGCCCCATCGACCGGCAGGTGGAGGCGATCTCCGAGCCGGTGAAGCCCGCGCCGATGACGAGGACGCGTGGTGTGGGGCCGGCGTCGCGCGGCTCGAGCGGACCCGGGACCGCCTCGCTGAGGTGGGCGGCGGCGCCGTACGGCGCGAGGAAGGCGAGCCGCTCGTGCAGGCGCACCGCGTCGTCGCGGGTGCGGAGCACGAACATGCCGTCCAGGGCGGCCTCGACCGGGTCGTGCCACGACCGGGCGCGGACGCCGGTGGTGATCAGCAGCCGGTCGAACGGCACCGACGAGCCGTCATCGAGCTGGACCCGGCGGGCGGCGAGGTCGAGGCCGATCGCGTTGACCCCGAGCCGCCAGCTGGCGTCGAGGTCCGGGCGTGGCAGGGCGGTCGCGTCCGGCGCGACCTGGCCGCTGAGGGCCTGCTTCGACAGCGGCGGCCGGTCGTACGGCTCGCAGGACTCGCCGTCGATGAGCGTGAGGGACCCGGTGAACCCCTCCTCGCGCAGCGCCTCGGCGGCCCGCAGCCCGGCGAGGGACGCGCCGACGACGACGATGCGGGACGGGCGGTCCACGACGTGCACGGGTGGCATGTCCTGCACGGAGAGCCGGTCGATCTGGATCGCCTGGACGGGGCACGCGGCCGCTGCCCGCTGGACGCGTTCGCGCTGGTCCTCGGCGGGGGCGGGGTCGTACATGAGGGCCTCGTCGCCCTGCATCCGAAACGAGGAGGGCGCCAGGAAGGCGCACTGGGCGTACCCCTGACACTTGGTGAGATCAACTACCACGCGCATGCCCCAACGGTCAGCCGGACCCGGCGGCGGTGCCTCACCCCGAGAGGACGGCGGGGGAACTGGGCAGGATCGCGCGGACGACGGTGCCGGCACCCGGCGCGCTCATCACGTCGAGGGTGCCGCCGACCAGCTCGGCCCGCTCCCGCATGGACCGCAGCCCGAGCCGGCCCGGCGCCCCCGCGGTGAGGGGCAGGAACCCGACGCCGTCGTCGACGACCTCCAGGACCACGCGGGTGTCGTCGCCGGCGAGCCGGACGGTGACCTGCGAGGCGCCGGCGTGCCGGGCGGCGTTGCCGAGGGCCTCGAGGGCGATGCGGTACAGGGTCTCCTCCACCTGCGGGCTGACCGCCGGCTCGGCGTCCAGCTGCAGCCCCCACCCGGGCGGGACGGCGCCGGTGCCGGGCGCGAAGTGCAGCGCGTCGACGATGCGCCGCAGCGCCGCGGCGAGCCCCGCGCCGACGAGCGTCTCCGGGCGCAGCCGCACGATGATGCCGCGCAGGTCGCTGAGGCCGGCGCTGGCCGTCTCCTGGATCCAGGCGAGGGAGGCGCGGGCGTTGACGGGGTCGCCGTGGACGAGCTCGGCGGCGGTGCCGGCCCCGAGGCTGATGCCGTAGAGGGTCTGCACCACCGAGTCGTGCAGGTCCCTCGCGAGGCGTTCGCGCTCCCGGGTCGCCTGTGTCTCGCCGGTACCGATGGCGAGCGCGGCGACCGCGGCGAAGGCCTCGAGGCGGCGCGGTGGCGGAGGGCGGCGCCGGCCGGCGGCGACGAGCACGCCGGGGACCCCGCCGTGCCCGGGCATCGGCACGCAGCTGACGGTGCCCCGCAGCACCACCCGCCCGCCCCGCATCGCGACGGCGGCGAGCGCGGCGAGGTCCGGCAGCGGCGGGCCGGAGCTCACCCGGACGGCACCCGCGGCGTCGACGACGAGGACCGCCGCCGCCGGAAGGGCGCGCCGGGCGCGGTCGCACACCGAGTGGAGCACCTCGTCGACCGGGGCGCCGGCGCGCAGCAGCGCGTGCAGCGCCGCTATGTGTCTCAACGGTGCCTCAGCTCGGGGCCGCCGCGTGGACCGGCACGAGCCCGACCCGCATGGCGTAGAGGGCGGCCTGGGTGCGGCTCTCGGCGTTGAGCTTCTGCAGGATGTTGCTCACGTGCGTCTTCACCGTCTGCGGCGCGATGTGCAGCTCCCGGGCGATCTGCCCGTTGGCCCGGCCGCGGGCCAGCAGCACCAGGACCTCCTCCTCCCGGCGGGTGAGCTGCGGCGGGGCCGTCGGCACGTGGACGTCCCGGACGAGCCGGGCCGCGACCGCCGGCGACAGCTGCACCTGACCCGCGGCGGCGGCGCGGACCGCGCGGTGCAGCTCCTCGGAGGAGGTGTCCTTCAGCAGGTACCCGACCGCGCCGGCGTGCAGGGCGTCGGCGATGAGCTGCGGCTCCAGGTAGCCGCTGAGGGCGACGACCTCGACCCCGGGCAGCTCACGGCGGATCACGGTGGTCGCGGAGATACCGTCGAGGACCGGCATGAGCAGATCCATGAGGACGAGGTCGGGGCGCAGCTCGTGGGCCAGGCGCACCGCCTCGCGGCCGTCCGCGGCGAACCCGACGGTCTCCAGGTCGCCGCTGAGGGACAGGAAGCCGCGCAGGCCCTCACGGACCATCGCGTGGTCGTCGGCGATCAAGATCTTGATACTCATCGCCGCGCGCTATACCCCGGTGCGGCGTCGAATCACCACGTCCCCGGTCCCGTTCGGCCTACGCCAAATGGGGGAGGACGAAGGTCGCCGCCGCCCACCGACCGTGGCCCGATGTAAGGCGCGCCCGGGACGGGCATCGTTGCACCGTGACGCCCAACTTGCGCCGGCTGGGCCGGTTTTCGCTGGTGGGAGCCGGCGGTGTGGTGGTCAACAACGGCGCGTTGCTCGTGCTGCACGGGGTGCTCGGACTGGCGCTGCTGCCCGCCACCGTCGCCTCGGTCGAGCTCGCGCTGGTCACCAACTACGTGCTGCACGAGCTCTGGACGTTCCGCCGCCGCCGGTTGTCGCTGCAGCGGTTCGCCTACTTCAGCCTGGCCGGCCTCGCTGCACTGCCGGTCAACGTCGTCGCGGTCCAGCTGCTGGTCGCGCTCGGGATGCACTACCTGCCCGCGAACCTCATCGGCATCGTGGCCGGGTTCGCAGTCAACTTCGCCGTCAGCTCGAAGTGGATTTGGAGTGAACGCACCGATGGAACAGCTGGTGTTGACCATTCTCACCCTGATCTCGCTGGTGCTGACAGTGCAGGCGGCGCACGCGTTGTACCTCATGATCTACACGTGGGACCAGCCCGAGGCGGGCGACCGGGCGCGGGTGCCAGATCAACGTGCTACGCCGGCACTCTCCTTCACCGCCATCCTCCCGGCACGCCACGAGGAGGAGGTCATCCAGCACACCATCGCCCGCGCCGCGTCCGCTGACTACCCGCCGCACCTGGTGCAGATCCTCGTGGTCTGCTCCGCCGACGACGTCGGCACGATCGAGCAGGCACAGGCGCAGGTGAACCGGCTGCGCGCGATGGGCCGCACCAACGTCGAGGTGGTCGTGTTCGACGACGGTCCGATCAACAAGCCGCACGGGCTCAACACCGCGCTGCGGTATGCCACCAACGACGTCGTGGCGATCTTCGACGCCGAGGACGAGGTCCAGCCGCAGCTGTTCGACATCGTCAACACCATCATGTTGGGCGAGGACGTCGGCTGCGTGCAGGCCGGCGTGCAGCTGATGAACTTCGACTCCAACTGGTATTCGACGTTCAACGTGCTGGAGTACTTCTTCTGGTTCCGCAGCCGGCTGCACTACCACGCGAAGAACGGCGCGATCCCGCTCGGCGGCAACACCGTGTTCTTCAAGCGGGACCTGATCGAGCGCCTCGGCGGCTGGGACGAGTCGAACCTGACCGAGGACGCCGACATCGGCCTGCGCCTCTCCAGCATGGGGGAGAAGGTCCGGGTCGTCTACGACGACCGTTACGTCACGAAGGAGGAGACGCCACCGACGCTGCAGAGCTTCATCAAGCAGCGGACCCGGTGGTGTCAAGGCTTCATGCAGACCCTCGGCAAGGGCACCTGGAAGCTCATGCCGACCCGCCGGCAGCGGTTCCTCGCCTGGTACACCCTGGCGTTCCCGCACGTGCAGGCGATGCTCGGGGTGTACCTGCCGGTGGCGCTGCTCAGCGCGTTCGTGCTGAGCGTGCCGGTGCCGGTGGCCATGATGTCGTGGCTGCCGGTGCTCCTGCTCGGCGCGCACTTCGTGATGAGCGTCGTCGGCCTGTACGAGTTCACCGGAGCGCACGGGCTGAAGGCCACCCCCGGCACGGTCGTGAAGATGGCGATCACCTGGTTCCCGTACCAGATGGTGCTGTCCTACGCGGCGGCGCGCGCCCTGTGGCGGCAGGTCAAGGGCGAACGCAACTGGGAGAAGACGGCCCACGTCGGTGCGCACCGCACCGCGGCGGAGACGGCGGAGCTGACCAATGTCGGCTGACACCCTGCAGCGGCCGGCGAGCCCGGCGGCGCCGACACCGAAGAAGCCGCAGACCCGCGGCTGGCCGCTCATCATCCTGAGCCTGGTGATCGGGCTGGTGACGCACGGCTGGAACATGTTCCGCTACCCGCTGTACCTCACCGACGAGGGCATCTACATGGAGCAGGCGTGGTCCGTGCTCCACATGGGCAAGCTGTCGCCCTACACGTATTTCTACGACCACGCGCCGATGGGCTGGCTCACGATCGCGGGCTGGGTCGCGATCCTGCCCGGCGGCTTCAGCGCCTTCGGCAACGCGATCAACACCGGGCGCGTCCTGATGCTGATCGTGCACCTGGTGTCGGTGTTCCTGCTGTACGAGACGATCCGGCGCTACACCGGCAGCAAGGCCGGCGGGTTCCTCGCGGCGTTCGTGTTCAACGTGTCGCCGCTCGGCGTGTACTACCAGCGCCAGGTGCTGCTGGACAACCTGATGATGTTCTGGATCCTGCTGGGCCTGTACCTGCTGGCCCGCAAGGACGGGCGGATCGTCAGCGCGATGGCCGCCGGGACGTGCTTCGGCCTGGCGCTCGTCACGAAGGAGAACGCGCTGTTCATCCTGCCGGGCTGCGCGTACCTGCTGCACCGCACGGTGAAGGAGCAGTCGAACCGGCGCTTCGGGCTGTCGTTCTGGTGGTTCGCCGCGCTCGCCCCGGTCGTCGGCTACCTGCTCTACGCACAGATCAAGAACGAGCTGTTCCCGGAGGGGTTCAACTTCAACCTCGCCGCCGCCACCCCCGGCGACCACGTGTCGCTGCTCTACACCGTGTGGTGGCAGCTGCACCGCAACTCCAACAGCAGCAACGGCCTGTCGTTCACCAGCCTGCTCCAGGACAGCTGGCTGTTCAAGGACCGCCACCTGCTCATCGCCGGCACCGCGGCGACGCTGCTCGCCCTCTTCGCCGGCCGCAACAACAAACGGCTGCGAGGGCCGATGCTGGCGTGCGCGCTGATGGCCGTCGGCTACGGCTTCTACCTGACCCGCAGCGCCCTGCTCGACTTCTACATCGCGCCGATGGTCCCGCTGTTCGCGCTCAACCTCGGGATGTTCTTCGGCTGGCTCACCCGGCGCACGAAGCCGGCCGGCGCGGCGGTGCTCGTCGCCTGCCTGCTGGTGCCGGTGCTCGTCATGCCGGGCGGGTTCCTCGTCAAGTACAACACCAGGGGTCAGCTGGAGTTCAGCGACGCCTACCGGCTGCCGCTGACCCGCCTGCAGGAGCAGCAGGTCGCGTGGATCAAGACGAACGTGTCACCGAACGCGAAGCTCATCATCGACGACGACATCTGGGTCGCGCTGCACGACAACGACCCGCCGTACAAGTACGCCTACCCGCACTACAAGGCCACGTCCGACCCGGACGTGCGGGACAAGGTCTTCGCCTCCAGCTGGCAGAACGTCGACTACGTCGTGATGTCGAACAAGATGCGCGACGCACTCGAGCGCGGCGGCGAGACCTGGATCCTCGAGGCGATCGACCAACACGGGACACCCGTCTGGCAGGCGACCCGCGGCGACGTCTCACTACAGATCATCAAGATCGGTGCAACCTCGTGAGCGAGCGGGAGTGACGATGCAAACCCTGAAGCGCCGGCTGGCACCGGCGAAACGCCGTTCGGCAGCGGCGAAACGCCGCCGGCGGGTGTCCCGGCCGAAGATCTCCGGCCGCCGGCTGCTGATCGCCGCGGTCGCCGCGTTCCTGCTGATCAGCGTCGGTCGTTCGGTGCTGCCGGCGCTGGGTATCGAAACACCGAAGATGCCGTCGTTCGGCGGCGGCGGCGGCGACACGCCGACGGCGCCGGTGACCAAGGCACCGAAGGCGCCGACCGTCGACCTCAACGGGGTCATGGTGCACGGTGGCGGCGATCCGATGGTCACGCTGAACCCTGGCCTGGTGCGGCTCGGCGGCTCGGTCACGGCCAGCGGGTCCGGCTTCGACCAGGGGTCCATGGTCGACGTGTTCCTCGGGCCGTCCTCGTCCGGGGCGCAGCCGTCCAAGGGCGCCGCCAAGAACGCCAAACCCGTCCAGGTCGGCACCGCGAAGGCCGGCAAGTACGGCATCTTCACGGTGAACTTCTCGTTCCCCACCAAGATGACCACGCCCGTGCTGGAGGTGACCGCACAGGCGCGCGGCAGCGACAAGGTCGCCAAGGCCGAGGCGGCCGTCGCTCAGGGCGCCGGGCAGGCGACGCTGTCCGCCATAGTCGGCAAGCCCGGCGACGTCGTCAACCTGACGGTGAAGGGCTTCTCCCCGGGCGAGCAGCTGCTGGTCTACTGGGGGCGGATCAATGGTGACCCCACCCTCACCCTCAAGGCCGACGAGGATGGCTCGGTGGGTAAGACGCCGATCAAAGTCGGGGTCACGGCGGTAGGGACGACCAGTCTGGTGGTCGTGGGCAAGACGAGTGGGGCGGCGGCGAGCGCGCCGTTCCAGGTGCTGCGGCTGTACCCGTCGATCAAGCTCGCGCCCTACGCGGTGAAGGCGACCCAGTCGATCACCTTCTCCGGCGCCGGGTTCGCGCCGGGCGAGCGGGTCCTGGTGCGGCTGAACTCCGCCGGCGGGCAGCCGGTCATGGCGGTGCCGACCGACGGCGCCGGAACCTTCAAGGGCGCCGGGCTCACCATGCCGTACCAGCTCAAGGGCGCCCAGTCGCTGGTCTTCATCGGCGAGCAGAGCCGGGCGGCGGCGTCCACGGGGTTCACGATCCTGCCCTACATGCCGCAGGCCCGGACGAACGCCTACGGCGGCCTGCCCGGCACGGTCGTCAACTTCTACGCCACGCAGTTCGCGCCGAACGAGGCCGTGCACGTCTACGCGAAGACGTCCAAGGGCGCGAAGGGTGAGCTCGTGTCCGCGTTCCGGGTCAACAAGGCCGGCACCGCCCGCGCCGTCGGGCAGTACACGATCCCCGGCAACACCGAGAACAGTGTCATCTTCGAGCTGAGGGGGCAGCTCAGCGGCTCGACCGCGACCGTCAACTTCAAGGTCGACTCCTCCGGCGGCCCGGTCGACATCCCGACGCCGAAGCCGTACGTGCTGCCGAAGGACTTGGAGAAGTAGCCCCGGTGTACTGGCAGGCATTCCGGGCCGCCCCGGAGGCGTTGGTCGTGCTCGACGCCGCCGGGGTGGTCCGGCTCGCCAGCAGCGCCGCGGAGGCGCTCTTCCACCGGGCCACCGTCGACCTGGTCGGGCGCCGGGTCGGGGAGCTGTTCGTCAGCGACCCGCGCGGCGCGCTCGGCGCGGAGACGGGCGACGAGCCCGTCTACACCGGCTCGGCGATCCGCCTGCCGGGTGGCGCCGAGGTGCCGGTCGACGTGCGGCTGGGCACCCTGCCGGGCGACCCGAGCGGGCTCGTCGTGCTCGCCGTCGACGACCAGGGCGCCGGCGGCCTGTCCCGGTCCAGCCTCGAGCACCGCGTGACCCGGCTGCAGCAGGAGGGCGCCGCGCAGGAGCAGGCGCTCGGCGACGTCATCCTCAACCAGGAGCGGGAGCGGGCCCGCATCGCCGCCGGGGTGCACGACGACAGCCTGCAGGTGATCACCGCGGCGATGCTGCGGCTGCAGCACCTGCGCCGCCGGCTGCGCGACCCCCGCAACCTGGAGCTGCTCAGTAAGCTTGAAGAGAGCCTGGCCCTCGCCGCCGACCGGCTGCGGCGGCTGATCTTCGACTTCCGGCCGCCGAAGCTGACCAGCGAGGGGCTCGCCGCGGCGACGAGGGACCTGCTGGACGGGCTCGCCGAGGACCACTCGCTGGCCGTGCACCTGGACAACCGGCTGCGGGACGAGCCGGCGCTGCCCACCCGGCTCCTGCTCTTCAGGATGCTGCAGGAGGCCGTCGCCAACGTCTACAAGCACGCCGACGCCGACGAGTGCACGGTGATCCTCGACGAGCAGGACGGCGGCTACCTGATCCGGGTCGTCGACGACGGGGTCGGCGCCGAGGAGTTCGAGACCGGGGCGGGGCACCTCGGCCTGGTGCTGATGCGGGAGCGGGCGGCGCTGGCCGGCGGGTGGTTCCGGATCGGCAGCGTGCCCAGGGGCAGCGCCGGCAGTGGCACGACCGTCACGTTCTGGGTGCCGCGCGGCGCCGACCTGCAATCCAAAGGAGCCGCCTGATGCGCTACCGAGTGCTGATCGTCGAGGACCACCAGGTGGTCGCCGAAGGCCTCGCCGCGCTGCTCAACGAGCACGACGAGCTGCGGGTCGTCGCCATCGCCGGCGGCGTCGGGGAGGTCGAGCATCTCGCCGACGTCGAGCGGGTCGACGTGGTGCTGTGCGACTACTGGCTGCCCGACGGCACCGGCCCCGAGGCGGTCGCCGCGTTGCGGCTGCACCAGCCCGACGTCGCGATCGTGTTCCTCAGCGCCGACACCAGCGACGAGGTGATCCTCGCGGCCCTGGAGGCCGGCGCCGCCGGCTACCTGGTGAAGAGCGCGGGCGGGGCCGACGTCGCGGACGCGGTGCGCCGGGCGATCGACGGGGAGATCCTCGTGCCGGCCCGCCAGCTGGCGAAGCTGCTCGCGCGGCGGCGGGAGCGCTCGCACCGCTCCGCGGAGCACGCCCGGCGGCTGGACAGCCTGACCCCGCGGGAGCGGCAGATCCTCACGCTGATGACCTCCGGCATGGACAACCGTGACATCGCCAGGGAGCTGAGCATCAGCTACACCACCGTCCGCAGCCACGTGCGGCATCTGCTGTCGAAGATGGGTGCCCGGTCGAAGCTGGAGGCCGTCGTACGAGCGGCGGACTGGGACGCTCCTACAGTTGCGCCATGAGGACGCTCCTACAGTTGCGCCAGGATCATTTCGGACATTCGTACGCTGACCTGAAATTTCCGAATCCGTAATGTTTTGACCTGCCCGACGTCGTCGTACGTGAGGACAGGTCTTGAAGCGTTCCCGTCTTGTGTGGCTCAGCGCCACCCTGGTGCTCGCCGCCGCCGCTGTCACCACCGGTGGTCTTGTCATGCGCAACTCCGAGGAGAAGCACGGTCCGGCCACGGCGGCCGGCCGGCAGCTCCAGCTGCCGCTGCACACCAACGGCAACCGCATCGTCGACGCCGGCGGGCGGACGGTCACCTTCACCGGGGTCAACTGGTTCGGCCTGGAGACCAACACGTTCGCCCCGCACGGGCTGTGGTCCCGCTCCCTGGACGACATGCTCGACCAGATGGCCGCGCAGGGCTTCAACTCGGTGCGCCTGCCCTTCAGCAACGAGCTCTTCGACGCCGCCTCGAAGCCCAACGGCGTCGACTACAAGCTCAACCCGGACCTGCAGGGGCTCACCGGCCCACAGATCATGGACAAGGTGGTCGAGGGCATCACCAAGCGCGGGATGATGGTCATCCTCGACCGGCACCGGCCGACCTCGCAGGGCCAGAGCAACCTCTGGTACACCGACAAGGTCAGCGAGGAGCGGTGGATCTCCGACTGGAAGATGCTCGCGAAGCACTACCGTGACAACCCGCTCGTCGTCGGCGCCGACCTGCACAACGAGCCGCACGGCGAGGCCACCTGGGGCACCGGCGGCGACAAGACCGACTGGCGGGCCGCCGCGGAGCGGGCCGGCAACGCCATCCTGGCCGAGAACCCCGACTGGCTGATCGTCGTGGAGGGCATCGAGTCCTACGACGGCGACGGGTACTGGTGGGGCGGCAACCTCCAGGGCGCGGCCAAGGACCCGGTCCGGCTCAAGGACCAGTCGAAGCTGGTGTACTCCGCGCACGACTACAGCCCCAAGGTGTGGTCGCAGCGCTGGTTCACCGACCCGGCGTTCCCGGCCAACATGCCGGCGCTGTGGGACAAGCAGTTCGGCCACCTCGTCAAGAACAACGTGGCCCCGGTCCTGATGGGCGAGTTCGGCGGCCGCTCCGTCGCGGAGAAGGACGCCCAGGGCAACAAGGACCTCGAGGGCATCTGGCAGCGGCACCTCATCTCCTACATGAAGGAGAACGGGTTCAGCTACACGTACTGGTCCTGGAACCCCAACTCCGGCGACACCGGCGGGGTCCTGAAGGACGACTGGAAGACGATCGACCAGGCGAAGATGGACCTGCTCAAGTCGTACCAGTCGACGCCGACGGCCAAGAAGCCCTAGGCAGTCGTCGATGGCCCTCCCCGCGCTGTTATGTTCAGCGTGGGGAGGGCCTCATGCCTGAACGGGACCTTACGGTCGGCGACCTGCAAGCGATCCTCACTGTGCCGCCGGACGCGCCCAGGGCCGGTCTGGTGCTGATCGACGGCTCCGGACCCGCCATGCGGCACGACTGGGTCGGCATTCCCGGCTGGCTGGCCGGGCGCGGGGTGGCCACGCTGCGGCACGACAAGCCGGCCGGCTGGTGGGCGCAGAGCTTCGCCGACCGGGCCGCCGAGGCCCTCGCCGCCGTCGCCGCCCTGCGCGCCGAGACCGGTGTGGAGCGGGTCGGCCTCATCGGCTACAGCCAGGGCGGCTGGATCTCCCTCCTCGCCGCCACCGGACGGCCGGAGGCCGTCGACTTCGTGATCACCGTGTCCGGGCCGGCGGTCGGCATCGCCGAGCAGGAACGCGTCCGCATCGAGCGGGCGCTGCGCCGCGCCGGGCACCCGCCCGCCGTCGTCGACGAGGCGATGCGCTGGGTCGACGAGCGCGCCGCCAGGCTCGCCGTGGGCGACCCGCCCGCCCAGGTCCTCGACGCGCAGCGCCGGCTCGCCGGCCGCGAGTGGCACGACGTGGTCGCGGCCGCGCCGTACGACACCGTGGAGACCTTGGCGTTCTTCGCCCGGGCGCTGAGCTTCGACCCCGCCGCGGTCGTCCCGCACCTGCGCTGCCCGATCCTCGCCCTGTTCGGCGCCGCCGACGAGCTCGTGCCCGTCGAGCGCAGCGTCTCGGTCCTCGCCGAGCGCCTGTCCGGGCTGCACCGCGGGCGCAACTGTGTCGCCGTCCTCCCCGGCGCCGACCACATGCTCTTCGTCACCGAGCGTGACCACTCGCCGGTGTTTCTGCCGATGTTGGGGGCGTTCCTCGACCTCGTGGCCGTCTCGTAGGGCATCGAACCGGGCAACCCGCCCGACTTGTGTGGTGCGCCCACATAGCTCGGTGCCCTGCGCCACTCCTAGCGTGTGCGAACACCGCCAGCAGGCGCTGGCCTTAACAAGGCGTTCACACGGAGGAAGCGTGATTCGGCAGACGACTGCGCCGCGGCGGGTACTGTTCGCGGCGCTCGGGTTGGGCATCGCGGCGACGTTCACGGCGGCGTGCAGCAGCCCCCAGGAAGCGGCGCAGGAGCCGGCGAAGGACGGCACCCCCATCAAGGTCGGCCTCGTCTACTCGCAGACCGGCGCCCTCGCCGGCTACGGCAAGCAGTACATCGAGGGCTGGAAGGCGGGCCTCGCCTTCGCGACCAAGGGCACCGGCAAGGTCGGCAACCGCCCGGTCGAGGTCAAGGAGGTCGACGACGCGGGTGACCCGGCGAAGGCCGTCTCCGCCGCCAAGGACCTCATCGGCCAGGGGTACAAGATCATCGCCGGCAGCACCGGCTCGGCCGTCGCCGGCCAGGTCGCGCCGCTCGCCGCGCAGAACAAGGTGCTCTTCATCTCCGGGCCGGCCGCGTCCGACGCGGTCACCGGCGTCAACAAGTACACCTTCCGCTCCGGCCGCCAGTCCTACCAGGACGTCCTCGCGGCGAAGTCCTACCTGCCGTCGCCCACGGGCAAGAAGGTCCTCGTGTTCGCGCAGGAGGGCACCTTCGGCAAGTCCAACGCCGACGCGGTCAAGGCCGTCATCGGCGGCGCCGGCGCGACCGTCGACAACCTGTTCGTCCCGGCCAGCGCGACCGAGTTCACCGGCTTCGCCGCCCAGGCGAAGGGCGCCAAGGCCGACATGATCTTCGTGGCGTGGGCCGGCACCACCGCCCCCGCCATGTGGCAGGCCCTCGACCAGCAGGGCGTGCTCGGCTCGACCATGGTCGTCACCGGCATCGACCAGCGCGCCTCGTGGGCCACGTTCGGCGCGGCCGGCAGCAAGCTGTCGCTGCTCGCGCACTACTTCGACGGCGCCAGCGACAACGAGGCCACCACCGCGCTGCGCAAGGGTGTCGAGGGCGGCAAGGTCGACCTGTTCCACCCGGACGGCTTCACCGCCGCGCAGATGGTCGTGCGGGCGGCCGGCGAGGGCGGCGACGACGCCGACAAGATGGTCACCGCGCTCGAGGGCTGGAGCTTCGACGGCGTCAAGGGCAAGCTGACGGTCCGCAAGGAGGACCACGCCCTGCTGCAGCCGATGTTCCAGGGCAAGTTCTCCGGCTCCGGCGCCGACCTGAAGCCGGAGCTCGTCAAGGCGATCGACCCGGCCGACGCGGCCCCGCCGGTCGTGCAGATGAAGGGCTGAGGTTTGTTCCCCCGAAGCAACGCACCGGCGGCCGGGGTGGTTGACGCCCCGGCCACCGGCCTGCTGTCCACCAGGCGGCTGACCTGGAAGATCGGCGAGGTCGCGATCGTCGACCACGTGTCGATCGACCTGGCCGAGGGCGAGTTCCTCGCCGTCATCGGCCCCAACGGCGCCGGCAAGACGTCGCTGTTCAACCTGATCTCCGGACTGCGCAAGCCGACGGACGGCTCGGTCACGCTCGCCGGGCAGGACGTCACGCGGCTCGCGCCGCACCGCCGGGCCCGCCGGGGGCTCGGCCGCACCTTCCAGTCCTCGTCGGTGTTCGGTTCGCTCACCGTCGAGCAGAACGTGCGGCTCGCCGTCCAGGCCCGCCGCGGCGGGTCGATCCGGCCCTTCCCGCTGCCGGGGTCCGACAAGGACATCGCCGAGCGGGCCGCCCGGGTGCTGTGGCGGGTCGGGCTCGACCACCGCGCCCGCACCATGGCCGGCACCCTCGCCCACGGCGAGAAGCGGAAGCTGGAGATCGCGCTGCTGCTCGCCGGCGAGCCGAAGGTGCTGCTGCTGGACGAGCCGATGGCCGGCGTCAGCGCCGAGGACGTGCCCGGGCTGGTCGCGCTGATCAAGACGCTGACCCGCGACGAGCGGCGCAGCGTCCTCATGGTGGAGCACCACATGGACGTCGTGCTCGACCTGGCGGACCGGGTGGCGGTCATGCACCACGGCGCCCTGCTCATCTGCGACACGCCGGAGGTCGTCATGGCCGACCGCACCGTCCAGGAGGCGTACCTGGGGGAGAAGCTGTGAGCGGCCAGCGGAGCGGCTCGGGCCGCGAACCAGGGGTGCAGATTGGCTCACGGCGGCGCCGGAGCGAAGCGGAGGTGACGCTGTGACCGCGATCCTCGATATTTCCGATCTGTCGGTCAAGGTGGGCGGGTCGCACATCCTGCAGGGCGTCACGTTCTCCGTGCAGCCGCAGGGCGTCACCGCGCTGCTCGGCCGCAACGGCGTCGGCAAGACCACCACGCTCAAGGCCGTGCTCGGGCTCATGCCGCGCGCCGCGGAGATCACCGGCCGGGTCGGCTTCGCCGGCGGCAGCATCCTGCGGCAGCCCACGTTCCGGCTGGTCCGGCAGGGCCTCGGCTACGTGCCCGAGGACCGCGGCGTCTTCGCCGGGCTCACCGTCGCGGAGAACCTGCGGCTCGCCGAGCGCGCCGGCACGGCCCCCGACTACGAGACCGTCCACGGCCTCTTCCCGGAGCTGCGCAAGCGGGCCCGGCAGCGGGCCGGCACCCTGTCCGGCGGCCAGCAGCAGATGCTGGCGATCGGCCGGGTCCTGCTCAACCCCAACCGGCTGCTGCTCATCGACGAGCCGACGAAGGGCCTCGCCCCGAAGGTCGTCACCGAGGTCGCCGCCGCGCTGGAGGCCGTCGCCGCCGTCGTGCCGATGCTGCTCGTCGAGCAGAACCTGGCGGTGGTGCGCCGGATGGCCCGCCACGCCGTCGTCATCGCCAACGGCCGCGTCGCGTACACCGGCGGGGCCAGCGACCTGCTCGACTACACCGAGAAGACCAAGGCGCTGCTCGGCGTCGGCAAGGGGGAGCACGCATGAGCACGTTTGTGCTGTTGACCTTGACCGGGCTGGGTCTCGCCGCCCTGTACTTCCTCGTCGCGTCCGGTCTCGCGCTGGTCTTCGGGCTCGCCGACGTGCTCAACTTCGCGCACGGGCTGTTCCTGTCCGTCGGCGCGTACGGCACCTGGTGGGCCTCCGGCAATCTCCCCGGCGCCGGGGCCTCCGGGTGGGGCTTCGTCCTCGCCGTCGTGTTCGGCGTCGTCTGCGGCACGGTCGTCGCCGCGCTCGTCGAGCTGGTGCTGATCCGGCCGCTGTACTCGCGCACCATCGAGCAGGTCCTCGTCACCGTCGGGCTGTCGCTGGCCGGTGTGGCGCTGCTGCAGGCGTCCTGGGGCGCGGACCCGCGGACCTACCCGCGGCCGCAGTGGACGCAGGAGCTGACCGAGATCGCCGGCGCCCGCGTCCCCAACGACCGCTTCCTGCTCATCGGCGCGGCCGCGGTGGTCCTCGCCGGCCTGCTCGCGTTCCTCAAGTACACCCGCATCGGCCTGGTCATCCGCGCCGGTGTCGAGGACCGGTCCATGGTCACCGCGCTCGGCATCGACGTGCGCCGCGCGTTCACGCTCGTCTTCGCGATCGGGGGCGCCGCCGCCGCGCTCGCCGGGGCGCTCGGCGGGGTCTACGCCGGCTCGATCTCCCCGACCGGCGGCAGCTCGCTGCTCATCTTCGGCTTCATCGTCGTCGTCATCGGCGGGATGGGCTCGGTGGTCGGGGCCGCCTATGCCGCCGTCGCCGTCGGGCTGCTGCAGCAGTTCGTCAACTACACCTCACCGGGGCTCGGCGACATCTGCGTCGTCGCGCTCCTGGCGATCGTGCTGCTCGTCCGCCCGCAGGGCATCACCGGAAAGGTCGCCACCTCATGATGACGGACACCGCGGTGACCCCCGGCGGCACCGTGCCGAAGCCGCGCCGGAAGTGGCACCCCGCCCGGTTCGGGCCGCTCGTCTTCCTGGTCGTGCTCATCGCGCTGCCGTACTGGTCGATCTCCATCCCGGGCGTGTTCGACACGGCGATCAACAAGCCCGGCACCCTGCAGCTGCTCGCGCTGTGCCTGGTGTTCGGTGCCCTCGCGACCGGCTACGACCTGCTCTTCGGGCGCACCGGGCTGCTGTCCTTCGGTCACGCGCTCTACTTCGCCGCCGGCGTCTACGGCACCGACGTCCTCATCACCAAGGCGGGCTTCCCGTTGTGGCAGGCCGTGCTCCTCGCCGTCGTCGGCACCGCCGCGATCGCCGCGGCGCTCGGGGCGATCGCGCTGCGCACCAACGGCATCGCCTTCGCCATGGTCACCCTCGCCTTCGCGCAGGTCGGCGCGATCACCATCGGGCGCGACCCGGGCGGGCAGACCGGCGGCGAGGAGGGGCTGCCGATGGACACGTCGGGCGTGCCCGACGCGCTCGTCGGCGTCACCAACACCGTGAACCTGTACTGGCTCGCGGTGGGCGTCGCCGTCGTCACCGTCCTGGTCGTGCACGCCATCGCCGACGCGCCCGCCGGTCGGGTGCTCGCCGCGATCCGCGACGACGAGCGCCGCGTCGGCGTGCTCGGCCTCGACCCGTACCGGTACAAGCTGTTCGCGTTCACCGTCGCGGGTGGGCTCGCCGGCCTCGCCGGTGCCATGTACGCGCTGCTGATCGGCGGCGCCACCCCGCACGTGGCGGCGTCCGACCAGACGCTGACGCTGCTCGTCATGGTCGTGCTCGGCGGCCCCGGCACCCGGTGGGGGCCGCTGATCGGCGGGATGCTCTTCACGTACCTCGACTACCGGCTCGTCGCGTTCGGCCGCTCCGACGCCGTCGACAACCTGCCGGGCGTGCTGAGCGGGCCGCTGTCGCAGCCGCTGTTCGTGCTCGGCACGGTCTTCATCCTCGCCGTGTACTTCTTCCCCGGCGGCCTCGCCGGCCTGCGGACCCGCCTCGGACCCCTTGCGAGGTGGATACCGGACCGCCGATGAGCGGTCCCCACGGGCACCGGTCGATTCGATCACCATCGAATCGACCGGTGTCTTTTTTGTGTGGGGCAAGGGCACACGCTCACACGGGCAAATGTATGGATCGCCTCCATGGCCTGGGTGTGGCGCCGGTCATAGCGTTCGCCGCAACGGCGGGCCACATGTGACCGCCACCCGCCCACCGCCACGAGGAGGTGTGTCCCCCGATGGACGGTCCCGCCCTGACAGCGCGCGGTCTCACCCGTGACTTCCGCGGCTTCCGGGCCGTCGACGCGGTCGACCTCACCGTCGCCGCCGGCAGCGTGCACGCGCTCGTCGGACCCAACGGTGCCGGCAAGACGACGCTGTTCAACCTGCTCACCGGGTTTCTCGCACCGACCGCCGGGCGGATCGAGCTCGGCGGTCACGACATCACCGGGCTCCCGCCGGAGCGGGTCGCCCGCCTCGGCGTCGCCCGCTCCTTCCAGATCACCAGCCTCTTCCCGCAGCAGACCGTGCGGACCCACGTCGAGCTGGCCCTGCAGAGCGCGACGGGGCTCGGCTGGTCGTTCTGGCGCAGCCACCGGCTCCTGGACCGCTTCTCGGCCCGCGCCGGCGAGCTGCTCGACCTGGTCGGCCTCGGCGACGCGGGGGAGACCCTGGCCGGCAGCCTGGCGTACGGGCGCAAACGGGCCCTCGAGCTGGCGATCGCGCTCGCGCTGGACCCGAAGGTGCTGCTGCTGGACGAGCCGACCGCCGGGATGGGCCTGGAGGACGTCGACCGCACCGTCGAGCTCATCGCGGCCGTCCGGGACGGCCGGACGGTGGTGCTGGTCGAGCACAACATGCGCGTCGTCGGCCGGCTCGCCGACACCGTCACGGTCCTGCAGGCCGGCCGGGTCCTCGTCGAGGGCCCCTATGAGCAGGTCCGCACCGATCCGCGGGTGATCGAGGCCTATCTGGGGAGCTCCGATGTTGCACATTGACGGTCTCTCGGCGTGGTACGGCGAGGCGCAGGTCCTGCGCGACGTCGACCTGTTCGTGCAGCGGGGCGAGGTCGTCACCCTCTGCGGGCGCAACGGCGCCGGCAAGACCACGCTGCTGCGCTGCGTCATGGGGCTGCACACCTCGCAGTCCGGCACCGTCCGGCTCGCCGACGAGGACGTCACCGCCCGCAAGGTTCACCAGCGGGCCCGCCGCGGCCTCGGCTGGGTGCCCGACGACCGCGGCGCCTACGCCACGCTGACCGTCGCCGAGCACCTCACCCTCCCACCCGTCGTCGGGCCGTCCCCGTGGAGCCTGGAGCAGGTCCACGAGGCGTTCCCGGCGCTGTACACCCGGCGCTCCAGCCCGGCCACCAAGCTCTCCGGCGGCGAGCAGCAGATGCTGGCCCTCGCCCGCGTTCTGCGGATGGGCGCCACCGTCCTGCTCTGCGACGAACCCACCGAGGGGCTCTCCCCGCTGCTGGTCCAGCAGGTCGGCGAGATCCTGCGCCGGGCCAAGGAGCACGGCGTCACCGTCCTGCTCGTCGAGCAGAACCTGCACTTCGCCACCACGGTCGCCGACCGCCACTACCTCCTCGCCGAGGGGCGGATCGTCGGCGCTTTCGACAACACCGACATCCAGTCCCGCGAGGCCGAACTCCTCGCACACCTCGGGATCTAGGAGAAATATCATGAGAAAAGCGCTCGCGGCCGGTGCCGCCCTCTGCGTCGCCCTGTCGGGCTGTGGCGGCGGTGGACCCCGCTCCGGCGGGAGCTCGAAGCTCACCGGCGACAAGCTCGTCCTCGGCGTCCTCAACGACCAGTCCGGCGTCTACGCGCAGCTGTCGGGCAAGAACTCGGTCGTGGCCGTGAACATGGCGATCGAGGACTTCAAGGCCAAGTACGGCGACAAGGCGATCACGAAGAACATCACCGTGGAGACCGCCGACCACCAGAACAAGCCCGACGTGGCGAACACCCGCGCCGCGGAGATGTACGACCGGCTCGGCGTCGACGCGATCCTCGACGTGCCGACCTCCTCGGCCGCGCTGAAGGTCGCCGACGTCGCCAAGGCGAGCAAGAAGCTCTACTTCAACATCTCCGGCGCGACCACCGACCTGACCGGGAAGTCCTGCAACAAGTACACCTTCCACTACGCCTACGACACCGCGATGCTCGCCAACGGCACCGGCACCGCGACCACCCAGGCGGGCGCGAAGAACTGGTACATCGTCTACCCCGACTACGCCTTCGGCCAGGACATGGAGAAGTCCTTCAAGGCCGCGATCGCCAAGGGCGGCGGCAGCGTCGTGGCGAGCGACCCGACCCCGTTCCCCAACGACAACTTCTCCACGTTCCTGCTCAAGGCGCCGACGCTCAACCCGAAGCCCGACGTGCTCGGCACCATGCAGGCCGGCGCCGACCTGGTGAACCTGGTCAAGCAGTACAACGAGTTCAAGCTGCGGGACAAGGGCGTCGGGCTCGCCGTCGGGCTCATGTTCCTCACCGACATCCACTCGCTCACCCCGGACGCCCTGGCGGGCACGACGTTCACCGACGCCTGGTACTGGAACTTCGACGCCGAGAACCGCGCCTGGGCCGACAAGTTCTCCGCCCGCGCCGGCGGCCAGCGGCCCACGTTCGCCCACGCCGCCAACTACTCCGCGGCGATGCAGTACCTGGAGGCCGTGCAGGCCGCCGGTACCGACGACGCCGACGCCGTGGTGAAGCAGCTGGAAGGCAAGAAGGCCAACGACTTCTTCCTGCGCAACGGGGAGTTCCGCGCCGCCGACCACCGGGTCGTGCACGACGCCTACCTCGCCAAGGTGAAGCCGGCGAGCGAGGTCAAGGAGCCCTGGGACTACGAGCAGATCGTCAAGACGATCCCCGCCCAGGAGGCGTTCCGCGCCCCGTCGGCCGACTGCAAGCTCTAGTCCGATGGGTTTCCTCACCCACACGTTCAACGGACTGGTCGGGGGCAGCTTCTACGCGTTGCTCGCCCTCGGCCTGTCGGTCATCTTCGGCATGCTGCGGGTGGTGAACTTCGCCCACGGCGCGTTCTACATGCTCGGCGCGTTCGGCGCCTACGTGCTGCTCGCCGAGGCCGGGATCTCCTTCTGGTGGGCGCTGCTCGCGGTGCCGCTGGTGCTCGGCCTGCTCGGGATCCTGCTGGAGCGCGGGCTGATCCGCCGGCTGTCCACACTGGACCCGCTGTACAACTTCCTGCTCACGTTCGGGCTCACGCTCATGCTGCAGGACGTGGTGAAGTCGCGGTACGGCTCGCAGTCCAACCCCTACGGCGCGCCGGCCGGGCTGCGGGGGACCGTCGACCTCGGGCTCTTCGACTTCCCGGCGTACCGGGTGTTCGTGTTCGGCGTGGCCGTGCTGCTGTGCGTCGCCGTGTGGTGGCTGCTGACCCGCACCCGGGTCGGCACCGTCGTGCGGGCCGCCACCGAACGCCCCGAGCTGACCCGTGCCCTCGGCATCGACGTCGGGCGGTGGATCGCGCCCGTCTTCGGCTTCGGTGTCGCCCTCGCGGCCCTCGCCGGGGTGCTCGCCGCGCCGATGCGGGCGGTGAACCCGCTCATGGGCGCCGACCTGATCATCGGCGTCTTCGCGGTCGTCGTCATCGGCGGCCTCGGCTCGGTCTTCGGCAGCGTCGCCGCGGGCTTCGCGATCGGGCTGTTGCAGGCGTGGAGCGAGGCCTACGGGCCGGCGCTGCTCGCGCAGACCCTCATCTTCCTGGTCATGGCCCTGGTCCTGCTCTTCCGGCCGGCCGGGCTCTTCGGGCGGGAGGAACTGCCGACATGACCTCACTGATCTTGCAGCGGGTCCGGACGCCCCGCTGGGTCGGCTGGGCGCTCGTGCTGGTCGGAGTGCTGGTGGCGCTCTGGCTGCCCAACGGGCTCTATCCGGCGGTCGCGGTGGACATGCTGTGCTGGGCGCTCTTCGCCGTCGCGATCGATCTGCTGCTGGGGTACGGCGGGCTGCTGTCCTTCGGGCACGCGGCCTTCTGGGGGACCTCGGCGTACACCGCCGGGATCATCGCGGCGCGGGTGGGCGTGCCCTTCCCCGTCGCCGTGCTCGGCGGCGCCCTCGCCGCGGCCGCCCTCGCGGTGCCGATCGGCTACCTCGCCGTGAAGCGCTCCGGGATCTACTTCGCGATGGTGACCCTGGCCTTCGCGCAGATGGTGTACTTCGTGGCCAACGAGTGGTCGTCGGTGACCGGCGGCGAGAACGGGCTGCAGAGCGTGCCGCGGGAGCTGTTCGGGCTCGACCTGTCGGACCCGTACTACTTCTACTACGCGGCGCTGCCCCTCGCCGTGCTCGGGCTGCTGCTCGCGTGGCGGATCGTGCACTCGCCGTTCGGCCGGGTGCTGGTCGCGATCCGGGACAACCCGGCCCGGGCCCGCGCGCTCGGCTACCCGGCCCACCGGTACAAGCTGCTGGTCTTCGTCCTGTCGGCGTTCGTCGCCGGGCTCGGCGGCGGGCTCTTCGCGGTCGCGCACGGCTTCGTCTCCCTCGACGTCGTGCACTGGACGACCTCGGGCAAGGGCGTGGTGCTCGTCGTGCTCGGCGGCATCGGCACGCTGTGGGGCGGGGTGGTCGGCGCGGCCCTGGTCGTGAACCTGGAGGACCAGCTGTCGCAGGCGGGCTTCACGCTGATCGGCCTGGTCACCGGGGGCATCTTCGTGCTCGTCGTGCTGCTCTTCCGGCGCGGCCTGTGGGGCTCCGCGGTTTCATTGGTCCGTCGTTTTGTTCCCTAGTGTGATCGCCCGCACATTCTGATACGAGACGGTTCCGTATCGCTTCGCCTTGCCCTAGCTTGGTGGAGGATACGGAACTGTTCCGTATCGTATCGCGCGTTCGCTCACTGGGGGCTTGAACCACATGGACGCAGCCACACCCAACACCGGACATCCCCGCCGCTGGGCCATCCTCGGCGTGCTCGTCATCAGCCTGCTCGTCGTCGTGCTGGACAACACCGTCCTCAACGTCGCCATGCGCACGATCGCCGACCCCGTGCACGGCCTGGGCGCGACCCAGAGCGAGCTGGAGTGGTCGATCAACTCCTACACCCTGGTGTTCGCCGGCCTGCTCTTCACCGCCGGCATCCTCGCCGACCGGCTCGGCCGGCGGATCACGCTCACCGTCGGGCTCGTGCTCTTCGGCATCGCGTCGCTCGTCTCCGCCTACGCGGACTCGCCCACCCAGCTGATCTGGGCCCGCGCCCTCATGGGCCTCGGCGCCGCGGCGGTCATGCCCTCGACCCTGTCGATCATCGCCAACGTCTTCGACCCGCGTGAGCGGGCCAAGGCGATCGGCGTCTGGGCCGGCGCCGTCGGCCTCGGCGTCGCGATCGGCCCGATCGTCGGCGGCCTGCTGCTCGAGCACTTCTGGTGGGGCTCGGTCTTCCTGATCAACGTCCCGATCGTCGTCGTCGGCGTGATCCTCGTCAGCGTGCTCATCCCCGAGTCGCGGGACCCGCGCCCCGGGCGCATCGACATCGTCGGCGTGGTCCTGTCCATCATCGGCCTGACGCTGCTCACGTACGGTGTGATCGAAGGCGGCGAGTCCGGCTTCGGCGAGCTCAAGTCCTGGGGCACCCTGGCCGCCTCGGCCGCCGTCCTCGCCGCGTTCGTGATCTACGAGCGGAGCATCGAGTTCCCGTCGCTGGACGTGAAGCTCTTCGCCAACCGCCAGTTCTCCGCCTCCACCGCGATGATCGGCCTGGTCTTCTTCGCCGCGATGGGCGCCATGTTCACCAGCGCCTTCTACCTGCAGCTGGTGCGCGGCTACGGCCCGCTCGCCTCCGGCGCGCTCTTCGTGCCCTTCGCGCTCGGCCAGCTCGTCTTCGCCCCGCGCAGCGCCGCGATGGTCAAGCGCTTCGGCCCCAAGGCGGTCAGCACCACCGGCCTGCTCCTCGTCGCGCTCGGCCTGGCCGGCTGGATCTTCATCGGTGCCTCGACGCCGATCTGGGTCGTCGGCGCGCTGTTCTTCGTCATGGGCACCGGCATGGCCAACGTGATGCCGCCGGCCACCGAGGCCATCATGGCCGCGTTGCCCCGCGAGAAGGCCGGCGTCGGATCGGCCGTCAGCAACACCATCCGCCAGGTCGGCGGTGCCCTCGGCGTGGCCGCCCTCGGCGCGGTCATCAGCTCCTACTACCGCAGCGGCGTCGAGTCCTCCACGACCGGCCTGCCGGCCGCGGCGAAGCACGTGGCCGACGAGTCGATCTCCGGTGCGTACGGTGTCGCGCCGCACGTCGGGCCCGCCGGGCCGGCGCTGATCCAGCACGCCAACGACGCCTTCATCACCGCGATGCACTACTCGGCGATCGGCTCCGCGATCTTCGCGGTCCTCGGTGCGGCCGTCGCGTTCGCCTTCCTGCCCGGCAAGCGCCCGGCCTCGGCCCCCGCACCCACGACCGCGGAAGGCCTCGCCGAGGAGCAGGGTGTCGAGCTGGTGGACGTGTGATGTCCTTTGGGCCGGCCGTTGATGGCTTCCGTGTGAGAACTCGGTAACAATGGAAGCCATGACGACGGCGAGCGTGGATGCGGTGGCCGACCAGGACCGCAAGGGTCCCGGCCGGCCCCGCAGCGCCCGCGCGGACGAGGCCATCATCGAGGCGGTCCTGGACCTGCTCAGCGCGGGTCAGAGCGCCGACGCGCTGTCCATCGAGGCGGTCGCGGCGAAGGCGGGCGTGGGCAAGGCGACGATCTACCGCCGCTGGCCCAACAAGGAAGCCCTCCTCATCGACGCCGTCACCACGATGAAGGGCCCCGTCCCGGAGCCCGCGGGCGTGTCGGTCCGCGACGACCTGGTCGCCCTGATCGCGGGCATGCGCACCAAGCGCATGCACCACTACGGCAAGGTCACCGCCTGCCTGCTGCCCGAGCTCGTCAAGGGCGAGGAGATGCACAAGGTCTACCAGGCCGGCGTCGTCGAGCCCCGCCGCGACGTGATGCGGGGCGTCCTGCGCCGTGGCATCGAGAGCGGCGAGCTGCGCGCCGACCTGGACGTGGAGCTGACCCTGCTCATGCTGTCGGGCCCGGCGATCGCGCAGAACATGCTGCGCTGGAACCCCGCCGTGCCCGACGAGGGCTTCGCCGAGCACCTGGTCGACGCCATCCTCCGCGGCGCCCGCCCCTGACCGGTTTTCCACCCAGCTTGATCACGTAGCGGATCCGGTCGCCCTGGCAGCCGGATCCGCTACTTGATCACGGCTGATCTCTCTGGGAGTGCCGCGGTGGGGGCCAAGACGTCGCTGAGCTGCTCCGGGCCGGTGCCGTGGCCCGCCCGGACGCCACGGCCGCGCTGATCGCGCGCGTGTTCCCCGGCTGGACGGTCGAGCCGGCGGACGCCACCTCGCTGGACGACGCGGTCCACCCGCCCGACGGGACCGCGTACGCCGGCGCCTTCCCCGGCGTCGACCTCGTCTGCGACCGGCGGCTGCCGCTGGGCGCGCCCTCGCGGCTGCCGGATCGCCTGATCGAGCCGGGCCGCCACCGCCGCGTCATCTCCCATGCGATGCACAGCGTCTCGGACTGGTTCGCGTTCTCCGTCTGGGACAACGGCGAACTGGTCCGGTCGCTGAGCCTGGACCCCGACAACGGCGTGGTCGAGAACGCCGGCGAGCCGTTCGCGTTCGAGGCACCGTTCTGGTCCGGCGAGCATCCCGTGTGAGGCCTGTTCGGGTTCATCCTCGAGGGCTCTCCCAGCCAGGCAGACATCGCCCCCGACGCCGTCGAACTGCACGGCTTCCGCCTCCACGACCCGGCCGCCCCCGACCCCGCCCACATGCAACAGTTGATCAGACGAATGCGTCGCCGCTCCTACACCTACGCCCTCGACGGCTCACTCGTCGAGACCGACCTCAAGAACCGCGGGCAACCGGGCGCCGGCTAGCTCACCGACTGCCATGCGGCTGCCCCGGTTATGTCGACTCGCTCCGCTCCCCGACATAACCGAAATTTCGGATATGTCCGCGCAGCGGACATATCCGAGGAAAGCGCCGGCGCGCGCTCCGGTTGATCATGGTCCGGTAGAGCTCGTGCGGCTACAACTCCTCGATCCACGCGGCGTGCGCCGATCGGCACCGGACGTGGAGGCTGGCTCCCTGCCGGGCACGGCGGCGGGTGGGCACCGGATGCGGTGCGCGATCTCAGCCGGCGCAGTACACGCGGTCATGCGCCGCGGAGCGACGCATCGGGGATTGCGGTGACCCATGCTGCCCGGTCGGGGTGCCGTCGGGGTGCCGCCGGGCGAGGCAGGACTCGGCTGGGTCGACGTCCGCTGGCGGGCAAGCCGACGCTGGCCGCGGATATGTCCGCTGGCGCGAACATATCCGACTTATCAGCATCTAGTGGGGGCCTGGGTTCGCTGCCGGTGGTGATCCGGAGGAGTTGGTGCCGCTCGGTCGAAGATCGAAGGGCGGATCTGGCTGTCCGGGCGGCCAGGTTGCGACTTCGATCAAGCAAGCGCGGGCAAGATCGCCGTCCTGTGCGTGGTACTTCCCGGTCTAGCGGCCGCCACCGGATGCGGCGCGCGAGCGCCGCTTGCCCTGCCTCGCGCCATAGCGCGGGCAGTGCGTCGCGGAGCGGCGCATTGGGGTGCGGGTGAGAATCCCCGCCGGGCCCCGCCGCGGCAGCGGTGGAGGGAATTACAGCGCTCAGCGAAGGCGGTGGAGGCGGAGGGCCAGCTGGACCTCCAGGGCGCGCTCCGGTTTCTGCCAGTCGGCGCCCAGGAGCTGGCCGATGCGTTCGAGGCGCTGGGTCACGGTGTTGACGTGGACGTGGAGCAGCTCGGCGGCGCGGGCCAGGCTGCCGCCGACGCCGAAGTACGCCTCCAGCGTCTTGACCAGGGCGGTGCCCCGGCGGACGTCGTAGTCGACGACGGGGCCGATGGTGGAGCCCAGGAAGGCTTCGACGTCGCGGTCGCGGCCGTCGGGGGCGGAGCCCAGCAGGAGGCCGACGAAGCCCAGCTCGGCGGTGCTGGCGCCGGCGCCGGCGCGGCCCAGGGCTGCGAGGGCGATGACGCAGCGGTCGGCGTCGCGGTAGGCGGCGGCGATGCCCGCGGGGCCGGTCGCCGGGCCGCCGGCGCCGGCGGTGACGGGGCGGCCGAGGACCTTGCCGAGGTCGCGGGCGACGGTGCGGGCCAGTGGGCCGGCCGCCTCGCCGGGCAGGAGGAGGACCACGTGGCCGTCGCGGGCGGCGGCGAGGCCCCCGCGGGTCTGCGCGTAGGTCTGGGCCCAGGACATGGCGCGCTGGCGGGCCGTGTTCATGGGGCCGCCGGCGAGCGCGTCCTCGCCGACGGCGACGACGACGTTGGGGGCGTCCAGGTCGACGCCGAGGCGCTTGGCGCGGGTGCGCAGGGAGTCGGCGTCGCGGACAGGGCGGGTGATGACATCGTCCAGGAGCTCGCCGCGGACGCGGCCCTCGGCCTCGGCGACGGTGCGGCGGAAGAGCAGCAGGAGCGCGGTGACGACGGCGGCGCGCTCCAGGATGCGCTGGTCGGCGTCGACGAGGGGGCGGTCGGGCCGCAGGACGAGCGCGCCGAGGTTCTCCGCGCCGGCCACGACGGCCGCGAGCCACAGCGGTCCCCGCCGGACGCTGCGCCCCTCGGTACGGGAGGCGGCGAGGGCCTCCGCGATGGCGCTGGCGTCAGGGGCGTCGAGCTCGCCGACGCTGGCCTGGTGTCGGCCGTCGGCGTCCAGGACGAGCAGCGCACCGCCCAGCACCTCGGTGACGACCTCGGCGATGTCCTCGACGCCGGCGCCCCGCAGCACGAGGGCCGTCATGCGGTCGTGGGCGGCGGCGGCCCGCTCGACGGAGTCGCTGTGGGCGCGGATCGTGCCGTTGGCGGCGGACAGCTCCTCGAGGGCGGCCTGGGTCTCGCCGAGGAGGCGGGCGGTGTCGATGGCGACGGCGGCGTTCGCGGCGAGGGAGACGAGCAGCGACACCTCTTCGCGGGCGAACGGGCGGGCGGAGCGGTTCGCGGCGTACAGGACGCCGATGATGCGGGAGCCGAGCCGCAGCGGCACGCCCAGGATCGCGACGAGCCCCTCCTCGCCGACGCCGGCGTCGATGTCTCCGGTGTGCCGGAAGCGGGCGTCCTCGGGGTAGTTGGCCGTCACGTACGGGCTGCCGGTCTGCGCCACGAGACCGCCCAGGCCCGCGCCCATCGGCAGGCGCAGGGCCTGGAACTTCGCGGAGATGGAGCCGTCGGTGACCCGCATGTAGGTGTCGCCGTGCTGTTCGTCGTTGAGCGTCATGTACGCCACGTCGGCGCCGAGCAGGGTCCGGGCGCGATGGACGATGGCGGCGAGGACGGCGTCGACGTCACGGAGCCCGGCGAGGTCGCTGGCGGTGTCGAAGAGGCCGGAGAGCTCCTCCTCGCGGCGCCGCCGGCGCTCCAGGAGGGCCCGGACGCGCAGCGCGACGACCTTGGCCTGCTCCAGCTCGGCGAGGCGGCCGGGTGGGAGGCCCGCGTTGCGGGCGGCGACGAGCGGGCCCTCGAACTCGACCGCTGCGGCCTCCCGCGCGAGCAGCTCCAGGTACTCCAGCATCGTCACACCCCCATTGTGCTAGTGGGCGGTCCAGCCGCCGTCGATGGCGACGGACGTGCCGGTGATGAACCCCGCGGCGTCGGAACAGAGGTACGCGACGAGCTCGGCGACCTCCGAGGGCTCGATGAGCCGCTTGATCGCCGCGCTGGTGAGCATGATCTTCTCGACGACCTCGGTCTCGTCGATGCCGTGCGTGGCGGCCTGGGCGGCGATCTGGCCCTCGACGAGCGGGGTGCGCACGTAGGACGGGTTGATGCAGTTGCTCGTGACGCCGTGCGGGGCGCCTTCGAGCGCGACCGTCTTGGACAGGCCTTCGAGGGCGTGCTTCGCCGTCACGTACGCGGCCTTGAACGGCGAGGAGCGCAGCCCGTGGACGGAGGAGATGTTGACGACCCGTCCCCAGCCGGTGCGGTACATGTGGGGCAGGACCCGGCGGGTGAGGCGGAACGGCGCCTCGACCATGACGGCCTGGATGTAGGCGAACCGCTCCGGCGGGAAGTCCTCCAGCGGCGCCACGTGCTGCAGGCCGGCGTTGTTGACCAGCACGTCGACGTCCCAGTGCCCCGCCAGGAGCGACTCGGCCTCGTCGAGGTCGGACAGGTCCGCGGTCACCGGCGTGAGACCGAGGTCGGCGAGCGGCTTGATGCCGTCCGCGTCGCGGTCGACGGCGACCACCTTCGCGCCGGCCGCGGCGAGGCGCACGGCGACGCCCCGGCCGATGCCGCTGCCCGCGCCGGTCACCAGTGCGGTCCGGCCGCGCAGGTCCAGGGCGACCACCTGGTGCGGCGAAACGGGATGTGGCGTCGTCATGGCGGGAAACGTACGAGCCTTCGCGCGTGCGTCCCATGGGGTCCGCCCACATACCTTCGCGGTACTCGGTGTGTGTGTCCTGTCGCCGGTACGAGCGGTGGGTGGGCTAGTGTGTCGAACACACGTTTGAGGGGGTGCCGGTGCGGGTGCTGGGGGTCGACCCGGGGCTGACCCGCTGCGGGGTCGGCGTGGTCGAGGGCGTGCCGGGGCGGCCGTGCAAGCTGGTGCACTACGAGGTGGTCACCAGCGACCCGGACACCGACCTGGCGCACCGGCTGCTGAACCTCGACGAGCGGCTGACCGCGCTGGTCGCCGAGCACCGGCCCGAGTCCGTCGCCGTGGAGCGGGTGTTCAGCCAGCACAACGTGCGCACCGTCATGGGCACGGCGCAGGCGGGCGCGGTCGCGATCCTCGTCGCCGCGCGGGCCGGCCTGCCGGTGCAGACCTACACGCCGAGCGAGGTCAAGGCCGCGGTGAGCGGCAACGGGTCGGCGGACAAGGCACAGGTCACCGCGATGGTGACCCGGTTGCTGCGGCTGACGGTCGCGCCCCGGCCCGCCGACGCCGCCGACGCCCTGGCTCTGGCAATCTGTCATGTCTGGAGGGGCGGCACCAAGGACCGCATCCAGGCGGCGCTGAGGAGAGCACGATGATCGCGAGTGTGCGGGGGCGGGTCGCCGCCGTGTCGCCGGACGGGGCCGTGATCGAGGTCGGCGGGGTGGGCCTGGCCGTGCTGTGCTCGCCGCACACCATCGCGGACCTCCGCGTCGGTGACGAGGCCCGGCTGGCGACGTCGCTGGTCGTGCGGGAGGACTCCCTGACGCTGTACGGCTTCGCCGACGACGACGCCAAGCAGCTGTTCGAGCTGCTGCAGACCGCGTCCGGGGTGGGGCCGCGGCTGGCGCAGGCGGTCCTCGCGGTGCACACCCCCGAGGTGGTGCGCCGGGCCATCGCCGGCAACGACACGTCGACGCTGACCCGGGTCCCGGGCATCGGCAAGAAGGGCGCGGAGCGGCTCGTGCTGGAGCTGCGCGACAAGATCGGCGCGCTGCCCGGCGACGGTGCGGCGCTGGTCGGGGTCGGCGCCGGCGCGGCGTGGGCCGAGCAGGTCCGCCAGGCGCTCGTCGGGCTCGGCTGGACCGCCGGCCAGGCCGACCAGGCCGTCGCCGCCGTGGCCGAGCAGCTCGACGGCGGCACCGTCCCGCCGGTGCCGGTGCTGCTGAAGCAGGCGATCCGCATGCTGGGCACCATCCGGTGACCGACCCCCTCGTCAGCGCGTACTCCTCGCCGGAGGACCGGGCCGCCGAGCAGAGCGTGCGCCCGAAGCGGCTCGCGGAGCTGATCGGCCAGCACCGGGTCCGCGAGCAGCTGGACCTGCTGCTGCAGAGCGCGCTGCGGCGCGGCAGCCCGCCGGACCACATCCTGTTGTCCGGCCCGCCCGGCCTGGGCAAGACCACCCTCGCCATGATCGTCGCCGCGGAGCTGTCGGCCGGCCTGCGGTTGACCAGCGGCCCGGCGATCGAGCGCGCCGGCGACCTCGCCGCGGTGCTGACCAGCCTGTCCGAGGGCGACGTGCTGTTCATCGACGAGATCCACCGGATCGCGAAGCCCGCCGAGGAGCTGCTGTACAGCGCCATGGAGGACTTCCGCGTCGACGTCGTGGTCGGCAAGGGCCCGGGCGCGACCGCGATCCCGCTCGACGTCGAGCCCTTCACGCTGGTCGGCGCGACGACCCGCAGCGGCCTGCTCACCGGCCCGATGCGGGACCGCTTCGGCTTCGTCGGCCAGCTGGAGTTCTACGACCCGGACGAGCTGGAGCTCATCATCGCCCGGTCGGCGCGGATCCTGGACGTGCCGATCACCGACGAGGGCTCGGTCGAGATCGGCCGGCGGTCGCGCGGCACGCCCCGCATCGCCAACCGGCTGCTGCGCCGCGTCCGCGACTACGCGGAGGTGCGGGGGACCGGCGTGGTCGACCTCGCCGCGGCCAAGGCGGCCCTGGCCGTGTACGACGTCGACGAGCTCGGCCTGGACCGCCTGGACCGGGCGGTGCTGCACGCGCTGATCCGGCAGGGCGGGGGACCGGTCGGGCTGTCCACGCTCGCCGTCGCCGTTGGTGAGCAACCCGACACCGTCGAAGAGGTCTGTGAACCTTTCCTGCTACGGACGGGACTGCTCGCGCGCACTCCGCGTGGGCGGGTGGCCACGCCGAGCGCATGGCGCCATCTCGGGCTCCCGGTTCCCGCTGGTACCGTCGGTGGCGGGAGCCACGCAGGGGGAACATCGCCACAATTGCCCGATCTTTTCAGCTTGGAGCCGTAGCGTCCCTAGCTGTCGTGATCGGACCGTGATAGACGCCGGTCTGCGTGTCTTGCGACACACCGACTAGACTCGCCGCGGTCCGCCGCGCGGACTTCATACTTCGCTCGGTGCGCCCAGGCAACTGGGTCCCGAGCCGACCGGAAGGCATGATCGTGCTGTTCGCCGAGGCGCAGGGTTCAGGGGGCAGCGGTTTCCCGAGTTTGCTGCTGATCGTCGGGGCCTTCGTCCTGCTCTACTTCATGATGATCCGCCCGCAGCAGCGCCGCCGCCGGGAAGTGCAGAACATGCAGTCCTCGATGGGGGTCGGCGACGAGATCGTCACGGTTGGTGGCCTGTATGGCACGATTCGTGAGATCGACGACGAGACCGTCCTGCTGGAGATCGCGCCCGGCGTCACCGCCAGATACGCCAAGGCCGCGATCGGCAAGGTGAACCAGAAGGCCGCCGCCGTCGACGAGGACGTGACCGAGGCCGAGACCGAGGAGGCCGACGAGCCGGCACCGGGCTCGACGCCGAAGTCGATCGACTGAGCGACCGCCACCACCACGACGAACAAGCACGCCGCGCACCCCGCCGGCGTTAGTGCAGGGAGACCCGACAGCCGTGGCACAACCTCAGGCACCGATGCACCCGGGCCGTCAGCTCGGTGTGCTCGGCACCATCTTCGTTCTGCTCGCCATCTGGGTGTGGTTCGGCGGTGACGGCGGCTGGCGCAACCGGCTTGAGCCTAACCTCGGCCTCGACCTCATCGGCGGGACCACGGTCACGCTGCAGGCGAAGACCGACAACGGCAAGCCGCCGACGAAGCAGCAGATGGCGACGGCCAAGGACATCATCGACAGCCGCGTCAACGGCCTCGGTGTCTCCGAGGCCGAGGTTGTCGTCGAGGGCGACACCAACATCGTCGTCTCCCTGCCGGGCAAGAGCGACGACCGGTTGAAGCAGATCGGCCAGACCGCCGAGCTGCGCTTCCGCAAGGTGCTCGGCTCGACGCAGGACATCGGCGGCGCAGACCCGTCGGCGTCCGCCTCGGCGTCGCCCTCCACCGCGCCCTCCACGTCGGCGGCTCCTTCGGGGACCCCGTCGGCGTCCGGGTCGGCCAGCGCCAAGCCGTCGGGCTCGGCGTCCGCGCCGTCCTCCGCGCCGGCGACCTCCGCCCCCGCGTCGGACCCCGCCTCGGCGCCGGCCTCGTCCGCGCCCCCGGTGGCGGCGGACGTCGCCCAGCAGCGCGCGGCGGTGCAGAAGAAGCTCGGCGAGTCCGTCTGGGCCGCCGCCATGGCCGAGACCGCGCCGGTCGACCTGTCCGCCGACCCGGCGAAGGCCCAGCTCTACGCGCCGTTCAAGACCCTGACCCCCGAAGAGGTCGCGGTCCTGCCGCCGGCGATGCAGTACAACATCCCGACCGTCACCTGCGCCCAGCTCGACAAGCGCCCGGTCGGCTCGATCCGCGACGAGAAGCAGCCCGCGGTCGCCTGCCAGCCCGGCGTCAAGTACAACCTCGACGTCGCCAAGGTGCTCGGCACCGACGTGGACAACGCCGACTCCTCCATCGACTCGACCAACGGCAAGTGGATCGTCACGATCTCCTTCACCGGCGGCGGCCAGAACCGGTGGACCGAGCTGACCCGCGAGGCGTACAACAACGGCACCGACAGCAAGCAGGTCGCGGTCGTGCTCGACAACCAGGTCGTCTCGGCGCCGGTCATCGAGAGCGTCATCCCCGGCGACGCGCGGATCACCGGCCAGTTCACCAAGCGTGACACCGAACTGCTGGCCAACCAGCTGCAGTACGGCGCGCTCCCGCTGTCCTTCACCCCGCAGGACGCGCAGAGCATCTCCGCCACCCTGGGCAGCTCGCACCTGGAGGCGGGCGTCCTCGCCGCCGGCATCGGCCTCGGCCTGGTCGTGCTCTACTCGTTCTTCTACTACCGGCTGCTCGGCCTGGTCATCACGCTCAGCCTCGTGCTGTCCGGCGCGATGGTCTACATGGCGCTGATCATCCTGGGCCGCACGATGGGCTTCACCCTGACGCTCGCCGGGTTCGCCGGCTTCATCGTGTCACTGGGTGTCGCCGCCGACTCGTTCGTCATCTACTTCGAACGGTTGAAGGACGAGATCCGGGAGGGTCGCAGCCCACGCAGCGCCGTCCCGCGCGCCTGGACCCGGGCCCGCCGCACGATCATCTCGGCCAACGCGATCACCCTGCTCGCCGCCGCGGTGCTGTACTTCTTCTCGATCGGCTCGGTCCGAGGCTTCGCGTTCGCCCTGGGCGTCGCGACCATCCTCGACCTCGTCGTCGTGTTCCTGTTCCGCCATCCGATCATGACGATGTTCGCGCGCAGCAAGGCGTTCTTGTCGCCGCGGGTCTCCGGCCTCGGCCGGATCGTCGAGCAGCGTCCGAGCACTGGTGTGGCGTCCTCCGCCCCCCGTCGTAACCGCCCGAAGGAGGTCTGACGATGAGCGGCAAAGGTGGCATCGCAGCCCGGCTCTACCGTGGTGAAGCCAACGTCAACGTCGTCGGTCGCCGGCGCCTCTGGTTCACCGTCGCCGGCATCGCCCTGCTGATCGCGATCGCCAGCATGGTGTTCCGGGGCTTCACGCTCGGCATCGAGTTCGAGGGTGGCAACCAGTACAACGTCCCGGTCAGCGTCGGCACGCTCGACGAGGTCGAGAAGGCGTTCGGCGACGCCGGCGTCGAGGTCAAGACGGGCCAGACGGTCGGTGACACGCAGTACGTCATCAAGACAGAGCTGATCAACGACGCGGCCCGGCAGACCGAGATCAAGGAAAAGGTCGCCGACCACTTCAACATCGACCCCACCCAGATCAGCGACAGCGCCGTCAGCACCTCGTGGGGCAACCAGGTCACCGACAAGGCCCTGGTGAGCCTCGTGATCTTCCTGGCGCTGGTGACGGCCTACCTGGTCTTCCGCTTCGAGTGGCGGATGGCCGTGGCGGCGCTCGCCTCGCTGCTGCTCGACCTGGTCCTCACCGCCGGCGTCTACTCGCTCGTCGGCTTCGAGGTCACCCCGTCGACGGTCATCGGCTTCCTCACCATCCTCGGTTTCGCGCTGTACGACGTCGTCGTCGTGTTCGACAAGGTGCAGGAGAACACCCGCGGCATCACGGGCAACAACAACAGCACCTACAGCGAGGCCGCCAACCTGGCGGTGAACCAGACGCTGATGCGCTCCATCAACACCGGTCTGGTCGCGCTGCTGCCCGTCGGCGGCCTGCTCTTCATCGGTGCCGGCCTCCTCGGCGCGGGCACCCTGAAGGACCTCGGCCTGGTGCTGTTCATCGGTATGGGCGTCGCCGTCTACTCGTCGATCTTCTTCGCCACGCCGGTCCTGGCGGAGCTGAAGACCCGCGAGCCGCGGCTGCAGGCGCACGAGTCCCGCGTGGCGAACCGCCGGGCGGCGCTCGCCAAGCAGGCCACCCAGGCGCCCGTCGTCGACAGCGACGGCGTGCCGCTGACCAAGACCGGGGAGCGTTCCGAGCTCGCCGGTGCGGCGCCCCGCCCGGGCAGCCGGCCGCAGGCCAGGCGGCCTCGGGCCGGCGGACGGCCCGGCGCCTCCGGGCGTCGCTGACCCTCATTCGATCACTGGCACGGGCGTCGCTTCTCAGCGGCGCCCGTTCCGCTGTCACCGGAGGTGTACCCCAAGTTGGAGATCTCGGAGCTGGTCGCGAGCAAGGTCGTCGACGTGCCCGACTTTCCCAAGCCCGGCATCCTGTTCAAGGACCTGATGCCGCTCTTCTCCGACGGCCCGGCGTTCGCCGCCGTCATCGACGCGATCATCGCCGAGCACGGCCCGGACAGCTTCGACGTGGTGGCCGGGATCGAGGCGCGGGGCTTCGTGATCGCCGCGGCCATCGCGTACGCCACGGGCAAGGGCGTCGTGCCGGTGCGCAAGGCCGGCAAGCTGCCCCGCGCCACCGTGTCGGCCAGCTACGCCCTCGAGTACGGCGAGGCGACCCTCGAGGTCCACGAGGACGCCTTCGTCGCCGGTGAGCGCGTCCTGGTGGTCGACGACGTGCTGGCGACCGGCGGTACGGCCGCCGCCACCCTCAGCCTCGTCGAACGCGCCGGCGGGACCGTCAGCGGCTTCAGCGTGCTGCTGGAGCTCGGGTTCCTCGACGGGCGGTCCCGGATTGCGCCGCGTCCGGTTCATGCCCTGCTGACCGTGTCCTGACCCTGTTTCTGGCCTGGGAATGTCGGTGGGGGCGGGTACGCTTGCGGTCCATACGTTGACGGCGATGAGGAGTGGCCGGTGACCGGCGACATCGCATCCCCGAAGGGGGGTACGGTCAAGCGGATGGGCGCTGCGTCGACACCGGAGGCGGTCCACGTGCCAGACGATCAGCAACACGCACCGCAGGGCACCGAGCCCGAGACGGCCGAGGCCGGCGGTGTGGTGCTGCAGTTCCCGACCCCCGACGGCGCCGTGGTGCACAACCGGCGCTCGACCGACCCGGGCTACACCGGTCCCCAGCCCCCGGCGCCCGCCGGGGGCCCGCCGGCGCGCCGGGTGGTGGACGAGCCGCCGGGCGAGGACACCGAGGACCTGACCGAGGCGGCCGGCTCGATGACGGGCGCCGCCCTGGGCCTCGTCGGCGCCGCGCCGACCGGCCGGCGGGTCCGTGCGCGGCTCGCCCGGTTCAACGCGCCGTGGCAGAGCCCGTCGGTCAGCGAGGTGCTCGAGCCGCTGATCGCCCAGCACAAGGCCAGCCACCCGAAGGCCGACGTGCGGCTGCTGCAGCGCGCGTATGACATGGCCGAGCACTTCCACAAGGGGCAGTACCGCAAGTCCGGCGACCCCTACATCACCCACCCGCTCGCCGTCGCCACGATCCTCGCCGACCTGGGCATGGACACCACCACCCTGGTCGCGGCGCTGCTGCACGACACGATCGAGGACACCGAGTACACGATCGAGCGAATCCAGCACGACTTCGGCGGCGAGGTCACGCTGCTCGTCGACGGCGTCACCAAGCTCGACAAGGTCAAGCTCGGCGACGCGGCCAAGGCCGAGACGATCCGCAAGATGGTCGTCGCGATGGCCAAGGACCCGCGGGTGCTGGTCATCAAGCTCGCCGACCGGCTGCACAACATGCGGACCCTGACCTTCCTGCCCCGCCCCAAGCAGGAGCAGAAGGCCAAGGAGACCTTGGAGATCCTGGCGCCGCTGGCGCACCGCCTCGGTATGAACACGATCAAGTGGGAGCTGGAGGACCTCGCGTTCCGCACGCTCTTCCCGAAGCGGTTCGACGAGATCAGCCGGCTCATCGCCGAGCACACCCCGCAGCGCGACTCGCTGCTGCGCACGGTCACGCAGAAGGTCGCCGCCGACCTCAAGCAGGCGAAGATCAAGTCCGAGGTCACCGGCCGGCCGAAGCACCTGTACTCCGTCTACCAGAAGATGATCGTCCGCGGCCGCGACTTCGGCGACATCTACGACCTCGTCGGCGTGCGCATCCTCGTCGACACGGTCCGGGACTGCTATGCGGCGCTCGGTGTCATCCACGCGAACTGGCAGCCCGTCCCGGGCCGGTTCAAGGACTACATCGCGATGCCGAAGTTCAACATGTACCAGTCGCTGCACACGACCGTGATCGGCCCCACCGGCAAGCCGGTCGAGCTGCAGATCCGCAGCTACGCGATGCACCGCACCGCCGAGTACGGCATCGCCGCGCACTGGCGCTACAAGGAGTCCAAGAGCGCGACGATCGCCGGCCCGCCCGCCCACATCGACGAGATGACGTGGCTGCGGCAGCTGCTGGACTGGCAGCGGGAGGCGAGCGACCCGTCGGAGTTCCTCGACGCGCTGCGCTTCGACCTCTCCAGCCAGGAGGTCTACGTCTTCACGCCCAAGGGCGACGTGATCGCGCTGACCGCCGGCTCCACCCCGGTCGACTTCGCCTACGCCGTGCACACCGAGGTCGGCCACAAGTGCATCGGCGCCCGGGTCAACGGCAAGCTCGTCCCGCTGGAGAGCACCCTCTCCAACGGTGACGTCATCGAGATCTTCACGTCGAAGTCCGAGACCGCCGGCCCCACCCAGGACTGGCTCGGCTTCGTCAAGAGCCCCCGGGCCCGCACCAAGATCCGGCAGTACTTCAACAAGGAGCGCCGCGAGGAGGCGATCGAGGCCGGCAAGGAGGCGATCGTCAAGGCCATGCGCAAGCAGGGGCTGCCCCTGCAGCGCCTCCTGACCTCCGAGTCGCTCATGACGATCGCCCGCGAGCTGCACCTCGCCGACGTCGCCGCCCTCTACGCTGCCGTCGGCGACGGCCAGGCCTCGGCCCAGTCGATCGTCCAGCGCCTCGTCGCCGGCTACGGTGGCGAGGAGGGCGCCGTCGAGGACATCGCGGAGACCGCCACCCCGACCCGCCCCGCCCGCACCCGCACCGCCGCCTCCGACCCCGGCGTCGAGGTCCTGGGCGTCGACGACGTCTGGATCAAGCTCGCCCGCTGCTGCACCCCGGTCCCCGGCGACGCCGTCTTCGGCTTCGTCACCCGCTCCGGCGGCGTCAGCGTCCACCGCGACGACTGCGCCAACGCGGCCGACCTCAAGGAGCAGCCCGAGCGCGTCCTCGAGGTCAACTGGAAGCCGACCAGCGCCTCCACCTTCCTGGTCGCCATCCAGGTCGAGGCTTTGGACCGCCACAAGCTCCTCGCCGACGTCACCCGCGTCCTCTCCGAGGAGCGCGTCAACATCCTCTCCGCCACCGTCACCACCACCCGCGACAGGGTGGCGATCAGCAGGTTCAGCTTCGAGATGGCCGACCCGAAGCACCTCAACCACCTGCTGGCCGCCGTCCGCCGCATCGACGGTGTCTACGACGCCTACCGGGTCACATCGGGCGCTTAGCCTTTTCCGCTCCCGCTTTCCGCGCCCGGCCACCACCCGCGCGCGGGTCCCGCCTGTCCATCTACGGCGCAGCGACCACACCCACCGCGCCCGCCCAGCGCTATTGCCGCGGCCTCCTCAGGCGCACCACCACCGGCGAGACGGCCCTGGCGCTGTTCCCGGCGACCAACGACGGCGTGGCGCCTCGAACGACGCCTTGGACGGCGCTGGACCCTGCAAGGACGGAGCATCATCGCCCCCACGGCACTGACGGGCAACCACGCCACCTACACAGGGCTCGTTCGCTATGCGGCCGACCGTCTCTCCCCGTGTGGGCATTTCCCCCTGGATCTGCGAACGCGCCTCAGTACGGACCGAGATCCCCGGCAGGGCACTCGCAACTCGTGACGGACCATGACTCCCGTGGTCGGGCACCGCGGCGCGGCCAAGCCCGACCGAGATCCCAGGCCAGGCAAGCCCTCGTTGCAGGCGCGATCAAATTTCCAGGCCGGGCTGGCCGCGTGCAGGCCGACCGAGACCTCGCCGGGCGCCATCGCCAACCAGCACGGCCGCCTCCATCCGCGCCGCCCGCGCCAGACATTGGTCAATGCCCGGATTTGCGGCCTTCTGTACATCGACGCTGTGCGATCCACCCCCAATTTGAAGATCCAATTGTGGGTGGATCGCGCAATGTCTATCTGGAAAAGGGGTGTTTCAGGGCATTGACCAACGTTTGTGCGGGGTGGGTGGTCGGTTGCCGCGCGGCCAGGCCTGACTGAGATCCCAGGCCAGGCTGGCCGCGTGCAAGCGCGACCGCGATCCCCGGCCGGGGGTGGCCGTGTGCAGGCGCGACCGAGACCTTGCCGGAGCCATCGCCACACCAGTAGGGCCGCCTGTGCCGCCCGCGCCGGACTCCGACCATTCCGCCCGTGCTGGACTCCGCTGTGCCGCTCGTGCCGCCGTGCTGGACTGCGCTCGTGTTGGCCTCTGCCCGTGCCGCTCGTGCCGCCGTGCCGGACTTCGCTCGTGCTACTCGTGCTGGACTGCGCCTGTGCCGGACTGTGCTCGGGTCGGCTGTGACAGACGTTGGTCAATGCCCGGATTTGCGGTGGTTTGCGCATTGAGGTTGCACGATCTGCTGCGGTTTCAGTGAACCGATTGGGGTGGATCGCGTGGCGTCCATCTGGGGAAATGGGCAATTCGTGGCATTGACCAATGTCTGTGCGGGGCGGTGGTCGGGCCTACGTCTTGCCGTTGCCGGGTGGATTCACGGCGCTGTTGTGGGTTCCCTGTGCCGGTGCGTGTCGGCGCGAGCGGGCTTCTGGGCTGCCAGCCTCGTCTGCGGTAGGCCTCGGTCAATGGGTGGATTTGCGGCTTTTGTGTAACGGTGCTCTATCTGGAACGGGCGGATCTGGGTATTGGTCAACGTCTGTGCGGGGAGTGGTGTCGGGCCGCGGGCATGGTGCACCTCGGGGGAGAGGTCGTGGAAAGCGAACGGCCGCGGGTGGGAGCCCGCGGCCGTTCGGTGGGAGAAAGTGACGAGCGTCAGGAAGCTGGGCTCATCGTCAGGGTCTTGATCTTCACCTCGGTCTTCGGGGCGCCGTCGCCGGAGGCGGCTGCGGCGGGGTCGCCGGAGGCGGCGGGGTCGGGCAGGGTGCCGGCCTCGGCGACCTTCTTGATCAGGTCGAGGCCCTCGGTGACGCGACCGAGAACCGTGTAGTTCGCTTGCAGGGACTCGATGTCCTTGTAAACGATGAAGAACTGGCTGCCGGAGCTGGCCGGGTTCTCGGTCTTCGCGATGGCGACCATGCCCTCGGTGTACGCGGGGCGGCGGCCGGTCGGCAGGTTCTCCTCCGCGTAGCGGTACGTCGGGCCGCCGAGGCTGGTGCCGGACGGGTCGCCGCACTGCAGGACGTAGATGCTCTGCGTCACCAGGCGGTGGCACTTGGTGTCGTCGAAGAACTTCTTGCTGGCCAGGTACGTGAAGCTGGCGGCCGCGCACGGAGCGTTGGCGGTGTCGACCTTGATCTTGATCGTGCCGACGCTGGTGTCCATGGTCATGGTCTGCGAACCGGTGCGCGGCTCGCCGGAGGTGGGCGGGGTGCCCACGTCCTTGACCTCCTTGGGGATCTCAGGCGCGGGCGACGCCGACGGGTCGACCAGGGGCAGCCAGGTGCAGTTGGTCGGGGTCGCCGAGGCGGACCCCGAGGCGGCCGCCTCGGGGCTCGCCTTGTCGTCGCCCTTGGTCAGCACGACCACCAGCCACGCCACACCGAGCAGGACCACCAACCCGCCGGCCGCAGCGGCGATCGTCGTGTTCCTGCGCCGTCGGCCGGCTGAGCGCTCTGCGCGGTCTGCCATCTCCCGCTCCAGCCGCGCACGCGCTGCGGCGCGCTGGCGGTCCCGGTTGGAGGTCACGGTTGGTACTCCTTGCTCAGCAGGGATTGGGATGGAGTTACGACTTGCTGGAAGCGCTGGCCAACGGCGTCGCGGGCGCGGACGACGCGGGCGTCGAGGCCGGGACCGACGTGGCGGGCGTCGGGTCCTCCTGCGGCGCGACGTCGGTGACCGTCAGCGAGCTGATCTTGGCCTCGGTCTTCGGCTTGCCGTCGTTGGCCGGCTCGGAGCCGCCTTCACCGATCTTGGTGAGGACGTCCATGCCGCCGACGATCGTGCCGAAGACGGTGTAGTTCGGCGGCAGCTTGACGTCCTTGAACACCAGGAAGAACTGGCTGCCGTTGGTGTCGACGTCCGAGTTGGCCATGGCGACCGTGCCGGCCGGGTACAGGACGTTGGTGTCCGCCGGGGCCGACGGGTCCGCCGCGGAAGCGGACGGCGCGGGGGCCGGCGGCGGGTTGTTCTCGTCCGGGAACCGGTACGCGGGTCCGCCGCTGCCGGTCGCCGACGGGTCGCCGCACTGCAGCAGCGAGTCGTTGACCATCCGGTGGCAGGTGGTGTTGTCGAAGAACTTCTTGCCCGCGAGGTACGTGAAACTCTCCACGGTGCAGGGCGCCTTGCTCGGGTCGAGCTTGGTGGTCACGGTGCCCTGGCCGAGCGCGATCGTCATCGTCTTGACGCCGTTCTTGACGATGTCGTTGGTCCGCGGCTTGCCCACGTCGGTCACGCCGTTGCCGGCGTCGATCGGGGTCCAGGCGCACTCGGAAGCGCGGATCGGTTCGGGGTCGAAGCCTCCGGTCTTCCAGATCACGGCAAGGACCAGCAGGGTCAGTGCCACCGCCCCGCCGATGCCGGCCTGCCATTGCCGACGACGCCGTGCCGCTGCCGCCCGACGGGCGATCTGCCGCTCGGTCTTCGCCCGCGCCAAGGCGCGTTGCCGGCTCTTACTGGAAGCCACCTGTGCTCCCCTCCAGGAAAATACGTTTGGGTCCCACGTCACACGCCCGCCAGAGTGTACGGGTAGAAACCGGAATGGTGGTCGCCGCCCGGTCACGGTTCGCTGTGCCTGACCTCCGGATAGGGTCTGAGGGGTTTGAGGAGATCGCTGTGCGGAACATCGACAGGGAGGAGCGCCGTGCTCGTCGCCGGCTTTCCCGCCGAAGCGTTCGGGACCAACTGCTACGTGGTCGCCCCGGCGCCAGGTGAGCAGTGCGTGGTCATCGACCCCGGGATCGGGGTCGTCGACCGGCTCGACGCCGTGCTCGCCGAGCACCGGCTGCAGCCGGCCGCGGTCCTGCTGACCCACGGCCACCTGGACCACACGTTCTCCGTCACGCCGGTCTGCGGCGCACGCGGGATCACGGCCTACATCCACCCGGACGACGGCGAGATGCTCGCCGACCCGACGAAGGGGCTCAGCACCGACCTGACGGCGCTGTTCGGCGGCCGGCTGACCTGGACGGAGCCCGAGGACGTCGCACCTCTGGAGGACGGCCTGGTCCTCAAGATAGCCGGGCTGGAGCTGATCGTCGACCACGCGCCGGGCCACACGCGCGGGTCGGTGATGTTCCGCAGCGCCGAGGAGATCTTCACCGGCGACGTGCTGTTCAAGGGCTCGATCGGCCGCACCGACCTGCCCGGCGGCAGCATGACGCAGATGATGGCGAGCCTGCGCGACAAGGTGCTCACGCTTTCCGACGACCTCGTTGTCCTGCCCGGGCACGGGCCCGGCACCACGATCGGCCGGGAGCGCAAGGGCAACCCGTACCTGCGCGAGGCGACGACACAGAACCCCAACCGAGGCTGGTAGAGACAGATGACCCGTCCCACGCCGCTGTCCGGGTTTCCGGAGTGGCTCCCCGAGCAGCGCCTCGTCGAGCAGCAGGTCCTGGACCGGCTGCGGCGCACCTTCGAGCTGTACGGCTTCTCGCCCCTGGAGACGCGCGCCGTCGAGCCCCTCGACCAGCTGCTGCGCAAGGGCGAGACCTCGAAGGAGGTCTACACCCTGCGCCGCCTCCAGGCGGCCGAAGGCGAGGACGATCAGAGCCTCGGGCTGCACTTCGACCTGACCGTCCCGTTCGCCCGGTTCGTCCTGGAGAATGCCGGAAAGCTGCAGTTCCCGTTCCGCCGGTACCAGATCCAGAAGGTGTGGCGGGGGGAGCGGCCGGCGGCGGGCCGCTATCGCGAGTTCCTGCAGGCGGACATCGACATCGTCGACCGTGACACCCTGCCCTCCCACTACGAGGCCGAGATCCCGCTGGTGATCGGCGACGCGCTCAGGTCGTTGCCGATCCCGCCGGTCAAGATCCTGGTGAACAACCGGAAGTTGTGTGAGGGGTTCTACCGGGGCCTCGGCATCGAAGACCCGGAAGAAATTCTGAGAATAGTCGACAAATTGGACAAAGTTGGTCCAAGTGCGGTAAAAGACGAAATCAAGGAAAAGTACACGGAAGCCCAGGCGGACGCCTGCCTCGCGCTGGCCGGGATCACCGCGCAGGACGACTCGTTCGCCGACGAGGTCCGCAAGCTCGGCGTCGAGCACCCGCTGCTCGACGAGGGCATCGCCGAGCTCGCCGCGGTCGTGGAGACCGCCCGCGAGCACAACCCGGGCCTGGTCCAGGCGACCCTGAAGATCGCCCGCGGACTCGACTACTACACCGGCACCGTGTACGAGACGGAGCTCGCCGGGTTCGAACAGTTCGGCTCGATCTGCTCCGGCGGCCGGTACGACAACCTCGCCAGCGCCGGCCGCGACGTCTTCCCCGGCGTCGGCATCTCCATCGGCGTCTCGCGCCTGCTCGGCCTGCTCTTCAAGGCCGACGCGCTCGGCGTCACGCGCCCCGTGCCGACAGCTGTCCTCGTCGCGCTGTGGAGCGAGGAGGAGCGCGCCGTCAGCAACCGGATCGCCGCCTCGCTGCGCGCCCGCGGGATCGCGACGGAGGTGGCACCCGTACCGGCGAAACTCGGCAAGCAGATCCGCTACGCCGAACGGCGCGGCATCCCCTTCGTCTGGTTCCCCGCCAACGGGGAGAACCCGGACCAGGTCAAGGACATCCGGTCCGGCGAGCAGGCCGCGGCCGAAGCTCAAACCTGGGCGCCCCCGGCCGCGGACATGGCACCGACGCTGCGGTGACAGAATGACTACCACCTGCCCATGCGCGAAGGAGAGAGACATCCCGTGATCCGATCCCATCAGTCCGGCGCCCTGCGGGCCGGCGACGCCGGCACGACCGTGACGCTCGCCGGCTGGGTGGCCCGCCGGCGCGACCACGGCGGCGTGATCTTCGTGGATCTCCGGGACGCCTCCGGTGTCGTCCAGGTCGTGTTCCGCGAGGACATGGAGGTCGCGCACGCGCTGCGCAACGAGTACTGCGTGCTCGTCACCGGCGAGGTGCGCGCCCGGCCCGCCGGCAACGAGAACGCCGACCTGCCCACGGGCGACGTCGAGGTCGTCGCGACGGCCCTCGAGGTGCTGTCGGAGGCCGCGCCGCTGCCGCTGCCCGTCGACGACGGCGACGCCGCCAGCGACGACGTGCGCTACCGGTACCGCTACCTCGACCTGCGCCGCTCCGGCCCGCACAAGGCGATGAAGCTGCGCTCCCGCGCCAACCAGATCGCCCGCAACCTGCTCGCCGACCGTGACTTCGTCGAGGTCGAGACGCCGACGCTGACCCGCTCCACGCCCGAGGGCGCCCGCGACTTCCTGGTCCCGGTCCGCCTGCAGCCCGGCACCTGGTACGCACTGCCCCAGTCGCCGCAGCTGTTCAAGCAGCTGCTCATGGTCGGCGGCCTGGAGCGGTACTACCAGATCGCCCGCTGCTACCGCGACGAGGGCTTCCGCGCCGACCGGCAGCCGGAGTTCACCCAGCTGGACATCGAGATGTCGTTCGTGACCCAGGACGACATCATCGAGCTCGGCGAGTCGATCGTCCGGGCGCTGTGGTCCGACCTGGCCGGCCACGAGATCACCGGCGAGATCCCGAAGCTGACCTGGCACGACGCCCTCGCGCGGTATGGCTCCGACAAGCCCGACCTGCGCTACTCCGTCGAGCTGACCGAGCTGACGGACTACCTGCGCGGCACCGAGTTCCGCGTCTTCGCCGGCGCCATCGACGGCGGCGGCTACGTCGGTGGGGTCGTCATGCCCGGCGGCGCCGCGCAGACCCGCAAGGAGCTCGACGCCTGGCAGGACTGGGCGAAGGCGCGCGGCGCCCGCGGCCTCGCCTACGTCGTCCTCGACGCCGAGACCGGCGAGCCGAAGGGTCCCGTCGCGAAGAACCTGTCCGCGGAGCACCTGGCCGGCCTCGCCGACGCCGTCGGCGCCAAGCCCGGCGACGCGGTGTTCTTCGCCGCCTCCGCCGAGCGGCGCCAGGCACAGGAGCTGCTCGGCGCGGCCCGCGTCGAGATCGCGAAGCGGGCGAAGCTCGTCGACGAGTCGGCGTGGTCGTTCTGCTGGATCGTCGACGCGCCCATGTTCGAGCCGACCGACCCGGAGGCCGGCGGCACCGGCGGCGGCGCGAAGGGCTGGACGGCCGTGCACCACCCGTTCACCTCGCCCAACCGCGAGTGGATCGACCGCTTCGAGGAGTCGCCGGGCGAGGCCCTCGCCTACGCGTACGACATCGTCTGCAACGGCAACGAGATCGGCGGTGGGTCGGTCCGTATCCACCGGGGCGACGTGCAGCGCCGGGTCTTCGACATGCTGGGCATCAGCGCCGAGGACGCCGCGGACAAGTTCGGCTTCCTGCTCGAGGCGTTCAAGTACGGCCCGCCGCCGCACGCCGGCATCGCCTTCGGCTGGGACCGCATCTGCATGCTGCTGTCCGGCGTCGACTCGATCCGTGAGGTGATCGCGTTCCCGAAGACCGGCGGCGGCTTCGACCCGCTGACCAGCGCGCCGACCCCGATCACCGCCCAGCAGCGGTTGGAGGCCGGCGTGGACGCCAAGCCCAAGGCCGCCGGAGCCACAGAGGCGAAGACTGAGGCGAAGACAGAGGTCAAGGCTTGACGGTGCTCGTGACCGGCGCCTCCGGGTATCTCGGAGGCGCCGTCGCCGCCCTGGCCGGGGCCGTCCCCGCGCCGCGGATCGACATCAGGGACCTGGGCGCCCTGTCGGCCATGTTCGCCGTGGTACGACCTGCGACAGTCATCCACACCGCCACGGTCCTCGGCAACAAGGGCGGCTCGGCCGACGACCTCTGGCCGGTCGTCTCGGCGGGCGCCGCCAACGTCGCGGTCGCCGCCCGCTCGATCGGCGCCCGGCTCGTGCACGTCTCCTCCGACGCCGTGTTCGCGGGGCGGGACGCGCCGTACACGGAGGCGGACGCGCCGTCGCCGGTCTTCGACTACGGCGCCGCGAAGGCCGCCGCCGAGGAGGCCGTCGCCGCCGTCGACCCGGGCGCGGCGATCGTCCGCACGTCGCTGATCGTCTCCGGCGGCCGTGGGAAGCTGTCCCGGCATGAGCAGACCTGCCTGGACCTGGCGACCGGAGCCGCGACCGGGGCGCTGTTCACCGACGAGATCCGCTGCCCGATCGCCGTCGACGACCTGGCCGCGGCCCTGGTGGCCGTCGCCGCGACCGACCACGCCGGCGTGCTCAACGTGGCCGGCCCGGAGGCGCTGTCCCGGCACGAGATCGGCGTCCGCGTCGCGGAACGGCACGGCGTGGACCCCGCGAAGGTGCCGGCGGCGACGCTCGCGGCGAGCGGAATGACCCGTCCGGCCAGGGTCGTGCTGGACTCCTCGGCGGCCCGGGCGCTGCTCGGTCTCACTCCGCGGCCTGTCTGACCAAGGTCTTTCGCAGCGCACACAAAGTTTGAGTGCGGACGCGGAGCGTTCGCATGGGGGGTGTGGGGAGGCGCAGCCCCCCACAAAACCGCGGCCCGCAAGGGTCGGGGAGCTAGAAGCTGTAGGGTCTGGGGCCGTGGACGGCTTGTTCGAGATGCAACCACCGGGCGGCGGCGGCGATCCCGCGCCCCCCGGCGGATTCGACGACGTCGCCGCCGACGCGCCCCTCGCCGTGCGGATGCGCCCGCGGACCCTCGACGAGCTCGTCGGGCAGCAGCACCTGCTCGCGCCGGGCGCGCCGCTGCGGCAGCTGGTCAGCGGCGACGCGCCGATGTCGGTGATCCTGTTCGGTCCGCCCGGCTGCGGCAAGACCACGGTCGCGCACCTGGTCGCCCGGGCCACCGACCGCAAGTTCGTGGCGCTGTCCGCGCTCAACGCGGGCGTCAAGGACGTGCGGTCGGTCATCGATGTCGCACGCCGGGAGCGCCGCCGGGGCGGGCCGCCGACCGTGCTCTTCATCGACGAGGTGCACCGCTTCAGCAAGACGCAGCAGGACTCGCTCCTCGCGGCCGTCGAGGACCGCACCGTCACGCTGCTCGCCGCCACCACCGAGAACCCGTTCTTCTCCGTCATCACGCCGCTCATGTCGCGCTGCGTGCCGCTGAAGCTGCATCCGCTGACCGAGGACGACGTGCGCGAGCTGCTGCGCCGTGCCGTGGCCGACCCGCGGGGGCTCGACGGCAAGGTGACGCTCGCTCCCGACGCGGAGGCGCATCTGGTACGCCTGGCGGGCGGCGACGTGCGGAAGGCCCTCACCGCGCTCGAGGCGGCCGCGGCCGCGACGACGGCACAGGGCGCCGAGGTCATCGACCTGGCCACCGCCGAGCAGGCCATCGACGTGGCGGCGCTGCGGTACGACCGGGACGGCGACGAGCACTACGACGTGGTGAGCGCGTTCATCAAGAGCATCCGCGGCTCCGACGTCGACGCGGCCCTGCACTACCTGGCGAGGATGCTGGAGGCGGGGGAGGACGCCCGGTTCATCGCCCGGCGCCTGATCGTGCACGCCAGCGAGGACGTCGGCATGGCCGACCCGACCGCCCTGCAGACCGCGACCGCCGCCGCGCACGCCGTGCAGTTCGTCGGCCTGCCCGAGGCGCAGATCGTCCTGGCGCAGGCGGTGATCCACCTGTCGGTCGCCCCGAAGTCCAACGCGGTCGTTGCCGCGATCGGCGCCGCCATGGCCGACGTCCGCGCCGGGCACGGCGGTGCAGTTCCCGCGCATTTACGCGATTCGCACTACAGCGGTGCATCCAAGCTCGGCCACGGCAAAGGGTACAAATACCCCCACGACGACTCCCGAGGCGTTGTGCAGCAACGGTACGCCCCGGAAGGGCTCGACGACCGGGAGTACTACCGCCCTACGGGCCATGGCGCAGAGCGCGCTGTGGCGGAACGATTGCCGAAACTGCGGCGTATCGTGCGGGGGACCACAGTGTCGGCAGCAGACCCCGCAACCGACGGCGCGACCAGCATGGTGGAGGAGCGGCACCGGTGACATCGGGTCGAGATGAGGCCAAGAAGCGGCGCGGCCGCGGCAAGGCCGAAGAAGGCCCGAGCGATGAGGACCTCGGCTGGCTCGCCGAACTCCGCAGCGCCCGAGGCGACGAGGACGGCCTTCAACAGCCGCCCGCGGCCCCCCGCGACGGCGGCCACGACGTGCTGGACCAGCCGGCCCCCCGCCGCGCCGAGCCCACCCAGGCCTGGCAGGCCCCCCGCGCCGCCGGTCGCGGCGAGGCCGATCGTGAGTCGCCGTCGGGTGGTGTACCGGCCGCGGGCCGGCGTGCCGCCCCTGAGCCGACGACGGCGTGGCAGGCCCCCCGCGCTGCTGGCCGCGGTGAGGCTGAGCGTGAGTCGCCGTCGGGTGGTGTACCGGCGGCTGGTCGTCGTGTTGCCCCTGAGCCGACGGCGGCGTGGCAGCCCGAGACTTCCCAGTCCGGCCGTCGGGCCGCTGGTCGCGGCGCGGTCGATCGTGAGTCGCCGTCGGGTGGCGTGCCGGCGACTGGTCGTCGTGTTGCCCCTGAGCCGACGGCGGCGTGGCAGCCCGAGACCTCCCAGTCCGGCCGTCGCGCCGCTGGTCGCGGCGCGGTCGATCGTGAGTCGCCGTCGGGTGGCGTGCCGGCGGCTGGTCGTCGTGCCGCCCCTGAGCCGACGGCGGCGTGGCAGCCCGAGACTTCCCAGTCCAGCCGTCGCGCCGCGCCCGACACGTCCCAGCCGGGGGGTCGCCGCGCCGCGCCTGACACGTCGCAGCCGGCGGGTCGTCGTGCCGCCCCCGAGGCCGGCCCTTGGCAGCCCCAGGCCGACCCGGTTGCGCGCCGCGAGCCGGCGACCGGATCCGTGCCGGGTGCGCCGGTCGCCCCGCCGGCAGGCCCTCCGCCCGCCGCCGGCCGTGCGTCCGCGACCGGTCGCACCTCGGTGCCCGGACCCGTCACCGGTCGCCCCGGCGTTCCCGAGGTGCCGCCGGCCACCGGTCGCACCGCCGTTCCCGGGCCTGCCACGGGCCGCACGCCCGTGCCCGACGCCACCCCCGCCACCCCGGCCACGGGCCGCACGTCGGTGCCCGGGCCCGTCACGGGGCGCACGTCCGTGCCCGAGGCCGGGCCGGCGACGGGTCGCACACCGGTGCCCGGCACCGGACCGTCGGCGGGTCGCCCGGCAGCGCCTGGGGCAGGGCCGGCGACGGGTCGCGGCGGCGCGCCGTCCGCGTGGGACGCCCCAGCCCGTGAGGCGGCACCGGGCGGGCACCGGGCCGCCGACGAGGAGTCGCCGTCGCGCGGGCGGCGGGCCGCGCCCGAACCCCGTCGTGGTGAGCCGGACCTGGAGTCCAGCGGCGGTCGCAGGTCGTTCGAGGCGGCTGCCGGCGCCGTTCCACCGCCGCAGCGTCGTGGCGAACCGGACCTGGAGTCCAGCGGCGGCCGCAGGTCGTTCGAGGCGGCCGGCGGTGCCATCCCGCCGCAGCGCCGCGGCGAGCCGGACCTGGAGTCGAGCGGCGGTCGCAGGTCGTTCGAGGCGGCTGCCGGTCCGATCCCGCCGCAGCGCCGTGGTGAGCCGGACCTGGAGTCCAGCGGTGGCCGGAGGTCGTTCGAGGCTGCCGCCGGCTCCGTCCCGCAGGCGCAGCGCCGCGGCGGCGCCGAGCCGGCCGGCCGCTTCGCCGCCGAGGCAGGTCCCGCCGCCGCCCAGGGCCGCGCCGGCCACGGCTCCGCCGGCTCCAGAGGCGTCGGCTCGCAGCAACCCGGACCGGACAAGACCGGCCCGCAACACACCGGACCGCACGGCCCGGGCACGGGACCGCAGGAGCCCGGACCGTTCGGCGCGCGCGGCCAGAGCGGCCCGCGGACCGGCACCGGCCCCCAGAGCGACCCGCACGGCCGTGCCCAGGGCGAGTCGTTCGGGCGCGGCGGCCCCCAGACGGGCGCCCCGGCCGGCAACCAGCACGCCCCCCAGGGCGGCCCGCCCGGCGGCGGTCCCGGCGGCGCGCAGGGTCCGGCGCTCCCCGGCGGCGGTCCGCAGCAGCGGGGACCGCAGCAGCGCGGCCCGCACGGCGCGCCCGGCGGGCGGCCACCGGTCAACGCACCGGGCGGGCGGCCCTCGCCCTACGGTGTGCCGCGGCAGCCGGGGGAGGCGCCGCCGAAGCCGTTCGTGGACCTGGCGCGGTTCGACCCCAACCCCGCGACCACGTACCGCGGCATCGCCACCACACCGGGAGCGTTCGACTGGGAGTCCACGACGCAGATCGCGCCGTTCGGGCTGCTGCAGCTCGCGCAGGCCAAGCGGGTGCGGCAGCTGCGGCTCGCGACGATCATCTTCGTGGTGCTCGCGGTGGTGAGCGCGCCCGCGGCGTTCTTCGTGATCCGGGAGTTCACCAGGGACCCGGTGTTCGTGGAGCTCGACAACCTCAACCTGCCGGAGTGGGCGGCCCGCAACCCGACCGACGGGGCGCTCGGCAGCCGCTGGTGCATCCGGGAGTGCCGGTCCCGGCAGCGGACCTGGGAGTCGGCGCGCGGGCCGGAGGAGACCAACCGGGCGTTCGTCGGCAAGCTCAAGGACGCCGGCTGGGTCGAGTGGGACATCCCCGACTGCCAGGCCGAGGGCGTCGACGGGATCGAGACGTGCTGGCAGCGCGACGAATACGTCCTGGACCTGTGGGTGCGCGCGGCCGTCTGCGAGGTGAAGGGCGCCCGCCCGACGGTGAACCCGTCGCAGGCGAACCCGTCCCAGTCGGGCAAGCCGACACCGAAGGCACCGGCCAGCCAGCCCGCGTCGCAGGACCCGGCGCCGCAGCCGTCGGGGGAGGGCGACCCGGGCCCCGCGCCCACCGCGATCTGCCCCCTCGCGGTGGCGACCATCAAAGTCTTCAACCGGATCAGCTACGGCCCAGGTGGCGAGCAGGGCGGCGGCTGACGGCGACACCGGCCGGTCGAGAAGCGCCGCCTCATCACGGAGGGTAGGGTTCCTCCGTTGGATGAGCGCATCCACGCGGGTGAAGGAGGAAACGGGCGTGACCGTGTCCCTGGGCGGTATCGCGGCGCTGGTGGCGTCGGGTGGTTTTTTCGTGCTCGTGCTGGTGCTCGCGGTGCCGATCCTCCGGGTCCGGCACACGATCGACGCGGCGACCGGCGCGCTGCGCGACGCCGCGGACCAGACGACCCCCATGCTGGAGCGGATCAACAGCACCATCGACAATGTCAACGTGGCCCTCAGCCAGGTGCACACCACGCTTGACGGGGTAAACATGCAGCTGGCGCGCATCGACACGATCACCGAGAACGTGTCGCACGTGAGCGCCAACGTGGCGAACCTGTCCACAGTGGTCAGTGCGGCCGCGGCGAACCCGCTCGTGAAGGTCGCCGCGTTCGGCTATGGCGTGCGCAAGGCCGCCGCCAACCGCCGCGCCGCCGCCGACGAGGCCGAGGTGCGCGAACAGATCAAGCAGTCGCGGCGCAAGCGCGCCTAGTCGCGCGGGCGCTGCCCGTACACCACCTGACAAACGAGACAAGAAAGGTTGAGCCATGCGGCGCATGCTGTGGCTCGGGATCGGACTCGCCATAGGCGCTTTGGTCGTCCGCGCGGTCACCAAGAAAGCGCAGGCCTTCACCCCGCAGGGCATCGCCGCCTCGGCGCGCGACTCGGCCGTCGGTCTCGCCGGCACCGTCCGCGGGTTCGTCGACGACGTGCGTGACGGCATGGCGGAGCGTGAGGCCGAGATCCACGCCGCGTTCGCGGAAGGCGCGACCCTCGACGAAGACCTTTACCCGGAAGGCCGGCAGCACCGATGAAGACCGCGGAGATCAAGCGTCGTTTCCTCGCCCACTTCGAGGGGGCGGGACACACGGTCGTGCCGAGCGCGCCGTTGCCGGCGATCGCCGACCCGAACCTGCTGTTCATCAACGCGGGCATGGTGCAGTTCGTGCCGTTCTTCCTCGGCCAGCGCACGCCGCCCTACCCGCGGGCCGCGAGCGTGCAGAAGTGCATCCGGACGCCGGACATCGACGAGGTCGGCAAGACCAGCCGGCACGGCACGTTCTTCCAGATGAACGGCAACTTCAGCTTCGGCGACTACTTCAAGGACGGCGCGATCAAGCTCGCCTGGGACCTGTCGACCAACCCGGTCGACAAGGGCGGCTTCGGCCTGGACCCGGAGCGGATCTGGGCGACGGTCTACCTCGACGACGACGAGGCGATCGAGATCTGGAAGAAGACCGGCCTGCCCGCCGAGCGGATCGTGCGGCGCGGCAAGAAGGACAACTTCTGGTCGATGGGCATCCCCGGGCCGGCCGGGCCGTGCTCCGAGCTGTACTACGACCGCGGCCCCGCCTACGGCAAGGAGGGCGGCCCGGAGGTCGACGAGGACCGTTACCTGGAGTTCTGGAACCTCGTCTTCATGCAGTACGAGATCACCAACGTGCGGTCGAAGGAGGACTTCGACATCGTCGGTGAGCTGCCGGCGAAGAACATCGACACGGGCATGGGCCTGGAGCGCATCGCCTCGATGCTGCAGGGCGTCGACAACCTGTACGAGATCGACGAGGTCAACCCGATCCTGAGCAAGGCCGCGGAGATGACCGGCAAGCGCTACGGGCAGACCGTGTCGAAGGTGGCCGGCGAGTCGCACCCCGACGACGTGCGGCTGCGCGTCATCGCCGACCACGTCCGCACCGCGCTCATGGTGATCTCCGACGGGGTCACGCCGTCCAACGAGGGCCGCGGCTACGTGCTGCGCCGCATCCTGCGCCGGGCGATCCGCTCGATCCGCCTGCTCGGCTGGCACGAGGGTCCGGCGCTGCCGATCCTGCTGCCGATCGCGCGGGACTGCATGTCGCCGTCCTACCCGGAGGTGGCGGCGGACTTCGACCGCATCTCGACGTACGCGTACGGCGAGGAAGAGGCCTTCCTGCAGACGCTGAAGGCGGGCACCACGATTCTCGACACCGCCGTCACGGAGACGCGCGCCGCCTCGAAGACCGTGCTGTCCGGGGACAAGGCGTTCCAGCTGCACGACACGTACGGCTTCCCGATCGACCTGACCCTGGAGATCGCGGCCGAGCAGGGCCTGACGGTCGACGAGGAGGGCTTCCGCCGCCTCATGGCCGAGCAGCGCACCCGCGCCAAGGCCGACGCGAAGGCCCGCAAGACCGGCCACGCCGACCTCTCGCAGTTCCGCGCCGCCCTGGAGCAGGGCGGGCCGGTCGAGTTCACCGGCTACCGCGAGGTGGCCCGGGAGTCGGTCGTGCGGTCGCTGCTCGGTGCCGCCGCGGGGGGCCAGGGCGAGGAGATCTCGCTGGTGCTGGACGCCACCCCGTTCTACGCGGAGGGCGGCGGCCAGATGCCCGACCTGGGCGTCATCACCACCGGCAGCGGCAAGGCCGAGGTCCTCGACGTGCAGAGCCCGCTGCCCGGCCTGATCGTGCACCGGGTGAAGATCCTCGAGGGCGAGATCCGGCCCGGCGAGTCGGCGTTCGCGGAGATCGACACCACGCGCCGGCGGGCCGTGTCGCGGGCGCACACCGCGACCCACCTCATCCACCAGACGATGCGCAACTTCCTCGGCGAGTCGGCGACCCAGGCGGGCTCGCTCAACGCGCCCGGCCGGCTCCGCTTCGACTTCAACACCCCCGGCGCCGTGCCGCAGAGCGTGCTGCACGACGTCGAGCAGCAGGTGAACGAGGTGCTGCTGCGGGACCTGCTGGTGCACGCGTTCGTCACGTCGCAGGAGGAGGCGCGCAAGCTCGGCGCCATGGCGCTGTTCGGCGAGAAGTACGGCGACGAGGTCCGCGTCGTCGAGGTCGGCGACTACGCCCGCGAGCTCTGCGGCGGCACGCACGTCGAGCGCTCCAGCCAGCTGGGCCTGGTGAAGATCCTCTCCGAGTCGTCGATCGGTTCGGGTGTACGACGGGTCGAGGCGCTCGTCGGTCTGGACGCGTTCGGGCACCTGGCGCGGGAGCACGTCCTCGTGTCGCGCCTGGCCGAGCTCTTCCGGGTCCCGGGCGACCAGGTCGCCGACCGGGTCGAGCAGACCGTCGCGCAGCTGCGCGACGCCGAGCGGGAGCTGGAGAAGCTGCGCACCCAGCTGGTCCTCGCCAACGCCGGCGGGCTCGCCGACGCGGCGAAGGACGTGCACGGCGTCGCGTACGTCGGCACCGAGGCGCCCGAGGGCACCTCCGCGAACGAGGTCCGGACGCTGGTGCAGGAGATCCGCGGCCGGATCCCGGCGGATCGGCCCGCGGTCGTCGCCGTCGCCGCCCGCGCGGGCGGCAAGGCGTCGCTCGTCGTCGGCATCAACGCGGCCGCGAAGAGCCGCGGCCTGTCCGCCGGTGACCTGGTCAAGGGCGCCCTGTCCGGCCGTGGCGGCGGCAACGCCGACCTCGCGCAGGGCGGCGGCGTGCCGGCGGCGGAGGCCCCCGCGTTGCTCGCCGCGGTCGAGCGAGCGCTGTAGATCGGCTGGAATGCGGGTAGGTGAATTCGTCGATTCACCTACCCGCGGGCATTCGCGGGGTGCGCGGTGCGCATAGGGTGCTACCCGTGACGACGCAGCCGTGGACCCGTGGCCGGCGGATCGGAGTCGACGTCGGCAGTGTCCGCGTCGGCGTCGCGATGTGCGATCCGGACGGGATCCTCGCGAGCCCCGTCGCCACCCTGCCGCGCGATCAGGTCACCGAGAGTGACAAGGTTTCTTCCGACATGTCGGAAATCCTGCGGCTGGTCGCGGAACACGAAGTGGTGGAGATCGTTGTCGGCCTGCCGATTAACCTGGCCGGCAAGGAAGGGCCCGCAGCGGTTCTGATCAGGCAATATGCCGACCGTCTGGCGGAGCTGGCGGACCCCGTGCCGGTCTTGCTGACGGACGAGAGGATGTCCACCGCGGCGGCAACACGTAGGCTGTCGGAGCGCGGCGTCCGTGGCAGGCGGCAACGCGCGGTCATCGATCAGGTGGCCGCCGTGGAGATCCTGCAACGATGGCTCGACGCGCGACGGGCCGTTCGCGGCTGAATGCCAGGAGGCGAAGGACAGATGGGCGAGCTTGACCTGGGCTGGGACGACGAGGAGCGGCCCAGCAGACATCGGCGCCGCGCCGCGTCCGCTCCGGCCCGCGGCAGACGGAAGGGCCGTGGCGGGAGGACCTTCCTCGCGCTCTTCATCAGTCTGCTGGTCTTCGGTGGTCTCGCGTTGGGCGTCTATGTCGGCGTCGACCGGGTCAAGGACATGTTCACCGCTGCCGACTACAACGGCGGCGGCTCCGGCGAAGTGACGGTCGAGGTCCTGCCCAACCAGTATGCCGCCGACATCGCCAACACGTTGGCGGAAAAGGGCGTCGTGAAGAGCGCGAAGGCGTTCGTCGAGGCGGCGAAGAAGGACGAGCGCAGCAAGAAGCTGCAGCCGGGCTTCTACAAGCTGCGCAAGCAGATGGCCGCCGCCCAGGCCCTGTCGATGATGCTCGACCCGAAGAGCCGCCTGGTCAACAAGGTGACGCTGCCCGAGGGCCTCACGTTCCAGGAGACGTTCAAGAAGCTGTCCGAGGTCACGAAGATCCCCTACGAGGAGTTCGAGAAGGCCTCGCAGGACACCAAGGCGCTCGGCCTGTCCGACGTGTGGTTCCAGCGCCAGGACGGCAAGGGCGTCGCCAAGAGCATCGAGGGCTTCCTCTTCCCGGCGACCTACGACTTCCCGCCGAACGTCGACGCGACCGCCATCCTGAAGATCATCATCAACCGGTTCAACCAGGAGATCGAGTCCCTCGGGTTCATCGACGGCGTGCAGAACTCGCTGCACATCTCGCCCTACGAGGCGCTGATCGGCGCGTCGATCGCCCAGGTCGAGGGCCTCGACAAGGACCAGGAGGGCATCGTGCGGGTGCTCTACAACCGGGTCTACTCCGGCAAGTTCCCGTGCAGCTGCCTGCAGGTCGACAGCACCGTCAACTACTACCTGCGGATCACCGGCAAGGGCGCCAAGCCGTCCACCGAGCTGCTCAACTCGGAGCTGCACAACAAGAAGAACCCGTACAACGCCCACGACGTCCCGGGCATGCCGATCGGTCCGATCAGCAACCCCGGCACCAGCGCGCTGAAGGCGGCGATCAACCCGCCGAAGCACGACTACTACTACTTCTGCGCCATCGACACGGCCGGCAACACCGGATACGCCAAGACGTACCCCGAGTTCGAGAAGCTGTGGGCCCAGGCGCAGAAGAACGGCGTCAAGTAGGTGCGTGCCGCGGTCCTCGGCCAGCCGGTGAGCCACTCGCGCTCACCGGCGATCCACAACGCCGGCTACGCGGCCGCCGGGCTGCGCGACTGGACCTACACGGCGATCGAGTGCGGCACCGCGGACCTGCCCGGGTTCGTCGCCGGGCTCTCGCCCGACTGGGCCGGGCTGTCGCTCACCATGCCGCTCAAAGAGGTTGCGCTGACGGTCGCCGCGATGGTCGACCCCTTCGCGGCGGCGATCGGCGCGGCGAACACGCTGGTCCGGCGGGCATACGGATGGCACGCGTACAACACCGACGCCCCGGGCATGGTCCGGGCGCTGCTGGAGGCGGGTGTCTCGCGCACGCCGCGGCTCGCCGTGCTCGGTGGCGGCGGCACCGCCCGGGCCGCCCTGGCCGCGGCCGCTTCACTGTCGGCCGACGTCACGCTGTACACGCGGCGGCTCGAAGCTTTTGAGGAGCTGCTGCCGGTGGCCTCGGCGCTCTCCGTGGACCTCGTGCACGCGCCCTGGTCGTCGCTCGACTCGTGCACCTCGTTCCCCGTGGTGATCTCCACGGTGCCGAAGGGGGCGGCGGACCCGCTCGCGGTCGCGGACTGGTCCGGGCGGCCGGTCGTGTTCGACGCGATCTATGAGCCGTGGCCGACGCCACTGGCCGCCGCGGCGTCCGCCGCCGGGTGCGCGATCGTGTCCGGGCTCGATCTGCTGCTGTGGCAGGCGGTCGACCAGTTCGAACTGTTCACCGGCAAGGCTGCTCCGGTCGCGGCGATGCGTGCGGCGCTGCGTTCCGCCTGACTGCGTGCTGTCTTTTGGATCGCTGTTCGCCGGCGAGGCGGCCGTGCGTTCCGTCTGATGGGCTTTGGTGACCTCATTGCGGGAAGTGTCATACCCGCGTGACATGCTTGCCGGGTGTTGCGCTGGTTGACCGCAGGTGAGTCGCATGGCCCGGCACTCGTCGCGATCCTGGAGGGTGTTCCCGCAGGTATCGAGCTGACGAGCGCGTCCGTGGCGGCAGAGTTGGCCCGTCGACGTCTCGGCTATGGCCGCGGCGCGCGGATGGCGTTCGAGCAGGACGTGGTCGAGTTCGTCGGCGGCCTCCGGCACGGGCGCACCCTCGGCAGCCCCGTCGCGATCCGCGTCGGCAACAGCGAGTGGCCGAAGTGGGAGACCGTCATGGCGGCCGATCCCGTCGACCCCGACGTGCTCGCCGCCCAGGCGCGCAACGCGCCGCTGACCCGGCCCCGCCCCGGCCACGCCGACCTCGCCGGCATGCAGAAGTATGGGCACACCGACGCCAGGCCGATCCTGGAGCGGGCCAGCGCGCGGGAGACCGCCGCCCGGGTCGCCGTCGGCACCGTCGCCAAGGCCCTGCTGCGCCAGGCGCTCGGCATCGACATCGTCTCCCACGTCATCGAGCTGGGGTCCGTCGCCGCCAAGCCCGGCCTGCTGCCCCGGCCCGAGGACTTCGACCGCATCGACGCCGACCCGCTGCGCTGCCTCGACCCCGACGCGAGCGCCCGCATGGTCGAGGAGGTCGACGCCGCGAAGAAGGACGCCGACACCCTCGGCGGCATCGTCGAGGTCCTCGCCTATGGCGTCCCGCCGGGCCTCGGCAGCCACGTGCAGTGGGACCGCAAGCTCGACGCCCGCCTCGCCACCGCCCTCATGTCCATCCAGGCGATCAAGGGCGTCGAGATCGGTGACGCGTTCACGCAGGCCCGCTCCCGCGGCTCGCAGGCGCACGACGAGATCATCCCCACCGCCGACGGCGTCCGCCGGGTCACCGACCGCGCCGGCGGTCTCGAGGGCGGCATCACCACCGGCGAGCCGCTGCGGGTCCGCGCCGCGATGAAGCCCATCTCGTCGCTCAACCGGGCACTGCAGACCATCGACGTCACCACCGGCGAGCCCGCCACCGCCATCAACCAGCGCTCCGACGTCTGCGCGGTCCCCGCCGCGGCCGTCGTCGCCGAGGCGATGGTCGCGCTCGTCCTCGCCGAGGCTGCCCTGGAGAAGTTCGGCGGCGACTCGGTCCCCGAGATCCAGCGCAACGTCGCCGGCTACATGTCGAACCTGGTCATCCGGTGAAGCCTCGCGCCGTCCTCGTCGGCCCGCCCGGAGCGGGCAAGACGACCGTCGGCACGCTGCTCGCCGCCGCGTTGGACGTCCAGTTCCGCGACGTGGACGTCGACATCGAGGCCGTCGCGGGCAAGCCGATCCCGGAGATCTTCATCGACGAGGGCGAGGACCACTTCCGCGCGCTGGAGCGGGCCGCGGTCGCCTCGGCGCTGTCCACGTTCGACGGGGTGCTGGCCCTCGGCGGCGGCGCGATCCTGGCCGCCGAGACCCGCGAGCTGCTCGCCGGGCACACCGTGGTCTACCTGACGGTCGAGCTGTCCGACGCGGTGTCCCGGGTCGGGCTCGGCAGCGGCCGGCCGCTGCTCGCGCTCAACCCGCGGGCCACGCTGAAGTACCTGCTGGACCAGCGGCGGCCGCTGTATGAGCAGGTCGCCACCATCACCGTCGGCACCGACGGCCGCACTCCCGAGGACATCGCCGAGGAACTGGCCGGCAAGCTGTGACCGCTTCCGCTGCTGTTGTCGCTTGGTTGGAGGGTCTGCTGTGACCGCCGTTTCCGTGGTCGACGTCTCGGGCTACTCCGTCCTGATCGGGCGGGGGCTCTTCGACCGGGTGCCTTCGCTGGTCAGCGGCGCGGCGCAGGTCGCCGTGCTGTTCGCCGGGCCCGTCCGCGGGCACGCCGAGCAGGTCATGGCGGCGCTGCGGGCCGCCGGCCACGGGGTGCTGCCCCTCGAGGTCCCCGACGCCGAGGCGGGCAAGGACATCGCCGTCGCCGCCGGTTGCTGGGACGCGCTGGGGGAGGCCGCGTTCACCCGCAGCGACGCCGTCGTGGGCGTGGGCGGCGGGGCCGTCACCGACGTCGCCGGGTTCGTCGCCGCGAGCTGGCTGCGGGGGGTCCGGCTCGTCCAGGTCCCGACCAGCCTGCTCGGCATGGTCGACGCCGCGGTGGGCGGGAAGACCGGCATCAACACCGCCGCCGGCAAGAACCTCGTCGGCGCCTTCTACCCGCCGGTCGGCGTCGTGTGCGACCTGTCGACCCTGGACACGCTGCCCGCCGACGACCTGCGCGCCGGCATGGCCGAGGTGGTCAAGTGCGGGTTCATCGCCGACCCCACCATCCTCGACCTCGTCGAGGCCGACCCGGCGCTCGCCCTCGACCCGCACGGCGCGGTGCTGCCCTCGCTGGTCGAGAAGGCCGTCGCGGTCAAGGCCCGGGTGGTCTCCGCCGACCTGCGCGAGTCCGGCCTGCGCGAGATTCTCAACTACGGTCACACGCTGGGCCACGCGATCGAGCGCCGCGAGCAGTACCGCTGGAAGCACGGCCACGCGGTCTCCGTCGGCCTCGTCTACGCGGCCGAGCTGGGCCGGCTCACCGGCCGCCTCCCCGCCGACGTCGCCGCCCGCCACGCCGCGGTGCTGAAGCTGCTGGACCTCCCCGTCACGTACGACGCCGCCGCCTGGACCGACCTCCACGCCGCGATGCGCGTCGACAAGAAGGCCCGCGGCGCGACGCTGCGCTTCGTGGTGCTGGACGGCCTCGCCACCCCGGGCACCCTCGCCGGCCCACCCGACGACCTGCTCTTCGCCGCCTACGCCGCCGTGGCCGCCTGACCCCACCACACTTTCTGGCAAGCCCGCCGGACCGGCCGGCACCAGGACAGCTTTCCGTGATCCGGAAGACTTTGTGCTGCTATGACGACATGAAGTCTTCCGGATCATGGGGCGGGTGGTGCCGGCTGGCTCTCGTGATCCCGAATGGTTTGTGGTGGTCAGGGGGTGGCGGGGGCTGGGGTGGCAGGAGCTGGGGTGGGGAGCAGAGTGGGCAGGGGTGGGCGCAGGCGCAGGTACAGGATGCCGCCGACGGTGCCGAACATGGCGGCCACGACGGCCTGCGGGTAGGTGGGGGCGCCGAAGGGGAGCAGGAACATCGCGATGCCGACCGAGAGGCGGATCGCGGCGGGGGGCGGGTGGTGCAGGCCGGCCGCGAGCGGGACGATCGGCCACAGCAGGTACCAGGGGTGCACGACCGGGCCGCACAGGACGATCGCGGCGAGGGCCAGGCCGAGGCCCGCGACAGGGTTCGGGGCGCGCAGCAGGGCCCAGCCGGCGAGCGCACAGCCCGCGGCCGCCGCGACGAGGCGGATGACGGCCATCGCGGAGGGGTGGCCGGCGGAGGCGAGGAGCATGCCGACGTCGGTGCTGAGGGAGAGGCCGTTGCGGACGGTGGTGGGGGTGTGCAGGGCGGCGATCCAGCCCAGGCCCAGACCGGACGCGGCCTGGAGCACGATGAAGGCGAGACCCGCCCCGGCCGCCGTGCGGAGGAGGGCGCCCCGGCGGCCGCGGGTCAGGGCGACGACCGTGATGAGGGCGAGGATCGCGGGCGCCTTGACCAGGGCTGCCGCGACGATGAGGGCGGCGCCGAGCAGGGGGCGGTCGCGGACGGCGGCGAGCAGGCCGGCGGCGACGAGGCCGACCATGAGGGCGTCGTTGTGGACGCCGGCGACGAGGTGGAGCAGGAGCAGCGGGTTGAGCGCGCCGAACCACAGGGCGCGCTGTGGTGGGACGCCGAAGCGGGCGGCGAGGCCCGGCAGGCAGGCGACGGCCAGGGCGACCCCGGCCAGGGCGACGAGCCGCATCGCCCAGACGCCCGCGACGGTGTGCTCGCCGGTGATGGCGACGATCATCGACGCGCAGCGCAGGAAGACAGGGCCGTAGGGGGCGGGCGTGTCCTGCCAGATGGGCGGGACGTCCAGGGCGAGGGGGCCGCCGAGCATGGAGGGGCCCCAGCGGTACGCGTCGAGCCCCTGCCGCACCATCGCGCCCTGGGCGAGGTAGCTGTACACGTCGCGGCTGAACATGGGGGCCGTGACGGCGAGCGGGGCGGCCCACCACAGCAGGGTCTTGATCAGGTCGGCGGGGCGCTGACCGTCGAGCGTGGACCGCATGCGCAGCCACGCGCCGCACAGCAGCACCAGCCCGAAGTAGGTGACGGCGACGCCCGCGAGGGGGAAGGCGCGCAGCTCGCGGATCAGCGGCCAGTCCTCGAACGGATCGCGGCGAGGAAGGGCGCCGGCGGCGGCGCCACCCAGCGCGATCGCGACGGAACCCGCGAAACCCAGGGTACGGTTGACGATGTCCGGTCTGCCCACTACGGCACACTGGCTGAGTTTCATGTCCTGGTGGCCAATGCGACATGAACTCCGGCCACCTCGACCGGTACACTGCTTCGGGCCTTTCCGCCGGCACGATGCCGCACGGACCAACTGACGAAAGTGACGTCTATCCACATGGCAACCACGAACGACCTGAAGAACGGCCTGGTGCTCAACCTCGACGGCGATCTGTGGGCCGTTGTTGAGTTCCAGCATGTGAAGCCGGGCAAGGGCGGCGCGTTCGTGCGGACCACCCTGAAGAACGTGCTCTCCGGCAAGGTGGTCGACCGCACGTTCAACGCCGGGACGAAGGTCGAGACCGCCACCGTCGACAAGCGGACGATGCAGTACCTGTACATCGACGGCGAAGACTACGTGTTCATGGATCTGCAGTCGTACGAGCAGATCTCCGTCCCCGCCGGCACGGTCGGCGAGGGGACCAAGTTCCTGCTCCCCGAGGCCGAGGTGACGGTGGCGACCCACGAGGGTGTGCCGCTGTATGTCGAGCTGCCGACCTCGGTGATCCTCGAGGTCACCTACACCGAGCCGGGCCTGCAGGGCGACCGCTCCACGGGTGGCACCAAGCCGGCGACGGTCGAGACGGGCGCCACGGTCAACGTGCCGCTGTTCATCAACATCGGCGAGAAGATCAAGGTCGACACCCGCGACAGCCGTTACCTCGGCCGGTCCTGACCGTGTCCTTCAGTGGGGGCTCCTTTCTCGGGGGCGACGTCACCGCGCAGATGACCGCGCGGCGGAAGGCCCGCAAGCGTGCCCTCGACGTGCTCTACCAGGCCGACCTGCGCGGTGAGCCGCGCGGGTCGGTCCTGACGTCCTACGTGGCGAATCTCGAGGAGCCGAAGCCGGGCTACCTGCCGTACACCGTCCAGCTGGTGGAGGGTGTGGAGAGCCACGCCGTCCGGATCGACGAGCTGCTGTCCAGCTACGCCGAGGGGTGGACCCTGGAGCGGATGCCGGTGGTCGACCGGAATCTGGCCCGCATCGCGGTGTACGAGCTGCTCTACAACGACGAGATCGACAACCCCGTGGCGATCACGGAGGCGGTCGAGCTCGCGGAGGCGCTGTCGACCGACGACTCGCCCCGCTTCCTCAACGGCATCCTGGGCCGGATCGCCGACTACGCCACGTAAGACGCCGCTGGCAAGCCAGTTGACCGGGTGTGATCCGCCGTCGGACGACGGGGGATCCGCCCGGTTTTGTGCGTTTTCCACGGGACCAGCGACGCGGCGAGATCATCATCACGCCCTCCGCGGAGGGTGATGTCCGCCCCACCGCGGGCGGGTATCAACGCAAGGAGGGGGCCGCCGGAGCGGCCCCCTCCTTGCTACGGAAGGTCAGGACTGAAACAGGCTGCGCGGGTCGGTGACCAGCACACCGTGCTCGTTGAGCCGCTCGACCAGCCCCGACGGCGAGGCGTCGTAAACGATCGCCAGGGCGCGCAGGTCGTCGGCCCGGATGGACAGCACGCGACCGTTGTAGTCGCCGCGCTGCTGCTGGATGGCGCGCGCGTAGCGGGCCACGTAGGCAAGGTCCTCGGCGCCGGCGTCGTACAGCCGCTCCAGGTCCAGGACGATCTTGTTGGTGGGCTCGTGCCTGACACCGCTGCCCTCGGGCAGCAGCTCGGCGACGGGGACGCGGTAGAACTCGGCGAGCTCGGCCAGGCGGGACACGGTGACGGCCCGGTCGCCCCGCTCATACGAACCGACGACGACGGCCTTCCAGCGCCCTGCCGACTTCTCCTCGACACCCTGCAGAGACAGCCCCTGCTGCTGTCGGATCGAGCGCAGGCGAGCACCAAGAGACTTGGCGTACTCAGACGGCATACGGACACTCCCAGTCACTGGCCTGAGGGGTTTCCCCAGCGATCGCTACGGAGCGTGACCGTAACTGGCAGAAGTCGCGGGGTCAAGTGGTCGAGACCCATCCGTTGCCCAGGTCAGGGCGGTTGTTAGGGTGGTTGCCGTTCGACGTCCTTTAACGACCCGTCCGGTGAGGCGGGGAAGGAGGTCTGGTTTGTCGACCCCGACAACAGGCGCTGAGCTGGGCAAAACCATCCTAACGGCGGCAGATGTCGCCCGTGTGGTGGACCGGATTGCCCATCAGATTCTGGAAAAGACGTCCGGAGCCACCGAAACGGTGCTGCTCGGCATACCTACCCGAGGCGTACCGCTCGCTCGCAGACTCGCCGCCAGGATCGCCACTTTCGAGGGTGCTGAGATCCCGGTCGGTGTGTTGGACATCACGCTCTACCGGGACGATCTTCGCCTCCAGGCGACCCGTGCGCTGGGTCACACGGAGATCCCGCCCGGTGGCCTCGACGGGCGCCGCGTGATCCTCGTCGACGACGTCCTCTTCTCCGGCCGCACGGTCCGCGCGGCCCTCGACGCGCTCAAGGATCTCGGCCGGCCGCGGATGGTCCAGCTGGCGGTCCTCGTCGACCGGGGCCATCGCGAGCTGCCGATCCGCGCCGACTACGTCGGCAAGAACATCCCGACCTCGATCGACGAGAGCGTCCGGGTGTCCGTCGCCGAGCAGGACGGCGACGACGCCGTGGTGATCGTGAGCAAGGAGAGGCAGGCATGAAGCACCTGCTCAGCGCCGCCGACCTGGACGCCGCCGCCGCCACGCTGGTGCTCGACACCGCGGCGGAGATGGCGAGCATCGCGGGGCGCGAGGTGAAGAAGCTGCCCGCGCTGCGGGGGCGCACCGTGGTGAACCTGTTCTACGAGGACTCGACCAGGACGCGGATCTCGTTCGAGGCGGCGGCGAAGCGGCTGTCGGCCGATGTCATCAACTTCTCGGCGAAGGGCTCCAGCGTCTCGAAGGGTGAAAGTCTCAAGGACACCGCCCTGACGCTGCAGGCGATGGGCGCCGACGCGGTCGTGATCCGCCACCCGGCCAGCGGCGCGCCGCACCGGCTCGCCAACTGGGTCGAGGGCAGCGTCGTGAACGCCGGCGACGGCACGCACGAGCACCCGACGCAGGCCCTGCTCGACGCGTACACCATGCGCAACCGCCTCGGCAGGCTCGCCGGGCTCAACGTGGCCATCGTCGGCGACGTGCTGCACTCCAGGGTGGCCAGGTCGAACGTGCAGCTGCTGCACACCCTCGGCGCGAAGGTGACGCTCGTCGCACCGCCCACGCTGCTGCCGGTCGGCGTCGGGGCGTGGCCGGCCAGCACGTCCTACGACCTCGACGCGGTGGTCCCGGACTCCGACGTCGTCATGATGCTGCGGGTCCAGCGGGAAAGAATGAACCAGGCGTACTTCCCCTCGGAGCGGGAGTACGCGCGGCGCTACGGCTTCGACGTGCCGCGCATGAGCCGGCTGCCCGAGCACGCGATCGTCATGCACCCCGGGCCGATGAACCGGGGCATGGAGATCGCGCCCGAGGTCGCGGACTCGCCGCGCTCCACCATCGTCGAACAGGTCGCCAACGGGGTGTCCGTGCGGATGGCCGTCCTCTACCTGCTGCTCGGAGGCAAAGCGTGATCATCTCGGACACCCAGCTGGGCGAGATCACCGTCGAAGACGGGGTCATTGTCCGTATAAATCCGGACAAAAAGGGTGGCAAGATCGCGCTTCCCGGGCTCGTGGACCTGCACACCCATCTGCGGGAGCCCGGGCGGGAGGACGCCGAGACGGTCGAGTCCGGGTCCAGGGCCGCCGCGCTCGGCGGGTACACGGCCGTGTGCGCGATGGCCAACACGTCACCGGTCGCCGACACGGCCGGCGTCGTCGAGCAGGTGTGGCGCCTGGGCCGCGAGGCGGGCCTGGTCGACGTGCAGCCGATCGGCGCCGTCACCGTCGGGCTGGGCGGCGAGCAGCTCGCCGAGCTCGGCGCGATGGCCGACTCCGCGGCGAAGGTCCGCGTGTTCTCCGACGACGGCCACTGCGTGCACGACCCGCGCCTGATGCGCCGGGCCCTCGAATACGTCAAGGCGTTCGACGGGGTCGTCGCCCAGCACGCCGAGGAGCCGCGGCTGACCACCGGCGCGCAGATGAACGAGGGCGAGGTCGCCGCCCGCCTGGGCATGACCGGCTGGCCGGCCGTCGCCGAGGAGGCGATCATCGCCCGGGACGTGCTCCTCGCCGGGCACGTCGGCGCCCGCCTGCACATCTGCCACGTGTCGACCGCCGGCAGCGTCGAGCTGATCCGCTGGGCGAAGTCCAAGGGCTGGCGGGTGACCGCCGAGGTGACGCCGCACCACCTGCTGCTCACTGAGGACCTCGCCGTCGACTACGACCCGGTGTACAAGGTGAACCCCCCGCTGCGGACCCAGGCCGACGTGCTCGCGCTGCGCAAGGGCCTGCAGGACGGCACGATCGACTGCGTCGCGACCGACCACGCCCCGCACAGCGTCGAGGACAAGGAGTGCGAGTGGGCGTACGCCAGGCCGGGGATGCTCGGCCTGGAGACCGCCCTGGCGATCGTCGTACAGACGATGGGGCCGCAGTGGGACAGGATCACGGACTGGATGTCCGTCGCGCCGGCGAAGATCGCCGGTCTCGCCGGGCACGGCCACGCCCTGCAGGTCGGTCAGGTCGCGAACATCGCGGTCTTCGATCCGGAGGTCCGGTGGACGGTCGACCCGACCGCCATGGCCAGCCGGTCACGCAACACCCCATACGCCGGGATGGAGCTGCGCGGTCGCGTCGAGGCGACCTACCTGCGCGGCGAGCCGACGGTGTTGAACGGAAAGGCGACTCGGTGAAGCGCAGAGCAGCATTGTTGGTACTGGAGGACGGCCGCACCTTCCGCGGCGAGGCCTTCGGCAGCATCGGGGAGACCTTCGGCGAGGCGGTGTTCAACACCGGCATGACCGGCTACCAGGAGACGCTGACCGACCCGTCCTACCACCGGCAGGTCGTCGTGCAGACCGCGCCGCAGATCGGCAACACCGGGATCAACGACGAGGACGACGAGTCGGGCCGCGTCTGGGTCGCCGGTTACGTGGTGCGCGACCCCGCCCGGTCCTACTCCAACTGGCGCGCCTCCGGCAGCCTCCAGGACCGGCTGGCGGTCGAGGGGGTCGTCGGGATCAGCGGCGTCGACACCCGCGCCCTCACCCGCCACCTGCGCGAGCGCGGCGCGATGCGCGTCGGCGTCTCCAGCGTCGACGACGACCGCGACGGCATCCTCGAGCGCGTCCGCCAGCAGCCCGAGATGCTCGGCGCGGACCTGTCCGCCGAGGTGAGCACGCCCGAGCGGTACACCGTGGAGGCCGAGGGCGAGCACCGCTTCACGGTGGCCGCGATCGACCTGGGCATCAAGCGCAACGTCCCGCGCCGGCTGGCCGCCCGCGGCGTGACCACCCACGTGCTGCCCGCCAGCACCACCCTGGAGGACATCCGCGCGCTGAACGCCGACGCGGTGTTCTTCTCGCCCGGCCCGGGCGACCCGGCCACCGCCGACGCCCCGGTCAGCCTGGCCAGGGAGGTCATGTCCGCGAGGATCCCGCTCTTCGGGATCTGCTTCGGCAGCCAGATCCTGGGCCGCGCGCTCGGGTTCGGCACGTACAAGCTGGGCTACGGCCACCGCGGGATCAACCAGCCCGTCCTGGACCGGACCACCGGCAAGGTCGAGGTGACCAGCCACAACCACGGCTTCGCCGTCGACGCGCCCCGCGAAGGGCGCACCAGCACCGAGTTCGGCGAGGTCGAGGTCAGCCACGTCTGCCTCAACGACGGGGTCGTCGAGGGCCTGCGCTGCCTCGACGTGCCGGCCTTCACCGTCCAGTACCACCCGGAGGCGGCAGCGGGGCCGCACGACGCGGACTACCTGTTCGACAGATTCGCGGAGTTGATGAAAACCAATGCCTAAGCGGACCGATCTCCGGCACGTCCTCGTCATCGGCTCCGGCCCGATCGTCATCGGCCAGGCGTGCGAGTTCGACTACTCCGGCACCCAGGCGTGCCGCGTCCTGCGCGCCGAGGGGCTGCGGGTCAGCCTCGTCAACTCCAACCCGGCCACCATCATGACCGACCCGGAGTTCGCCGACGCCACGTACGTCGAGCCGATCACCCCCGAGTTCGTCGAGCAGGTCATCGCCAAGGAGCGCCCCGACGCGCTGCTCGCCACGCTCGGCGGGCAGACCGCGCTCAACACCGCCGTCGCGCTGCACGAGGCGGGCGTGCTCGACAAGTACGGCGTCGAGCTCATCGGCGCCAACATCGACGCCATCCGGCGCGGCGAGGACCGGCAGCTGTTCAAGGACATCGTCGCCAAGGCCGGCGGCGAGACCCCGCGCAGCCGGGTGTGCCACTCGATGGACGAGGTCCGCGCGACCGTCGCCGAGCTCGGCCTGCCGGTCGTCATCCGGCCGTCGTTCACCATGGGCGGGCTCGGCTCCGGCATGGCGCACACCGACGCCGACCTCGAGCGGCTCGCCGGCGGCGGGCTCGTCGCCTCCCCGGTGCACGAGGTCCTCATCGAGGAGAGCGTGCTCGGCTGGAAGGAGTACGAGCTGGAGCTGATGCGCGACAAGCACGACAACGTGGTCGTCGTCTGCTCCATCGAGAACGTCGACGCGATGGGCGTGCACACCGGCGACTCCGTGACCGTCGCGCCGGCCATGACGCTCACCGACGTCGAGTACCAGCGGCTGCGCGACCTCGGCATCGCCGTGCTGCGCGAGGTCGGCGTCGACACCGGCGGCTGCAACATCCAGTTCGCGGTGCACCCGCAGACCGGCCGGCTGGTCGTCATCGAGATGAACCCGCGCGTCTCCCGCTCCAGCGCCCTGGCCAGCAAGGCGACCGGCTTCCCGATCGCGAAGATCGCTGCGAAGCTCGCCATCGGCTACACCCTGGACGAGATCCCCAACGACATCACCCTCAAGACGCCTGCGGCGTTCGAGCCCTCGCTCGACTACGTCGTGGTGAAGATCCCGCGGTTCGCGTTCGAGAAGTTCCCCGGCGCGGACGCGGAGCTGACCACGACCATGAAGTCGGTCGGCGAGGCCATGTCGATGGGCCGCACCTTCCAGGAGGCCCTGGGCAAGGCGATGCGGTCGATGGAGACCAAGGCCGCCGGCTTCTGGACCTACCCCGACAAGGCGGGCGTCGACCCGATCGAAGCGCTGAAGGTGCCGCACGACGGCCGGCTGTACACCGCCGAACGCGCGCTGCGGGAGGGGCACAGCGTCGCGGCCGTGTCCGAGGCGAGCGGCTTCGACCCGTGGTTCGTCGACCAGATCGCCGCGCTCGTCGACCTGCGCGCCGAGATCCTCAGCGCCGCCGTGCTCGACGAGCCGCTGCTGCGCACGGCGAAGCGGGCCGGCCTGTCCGACCGGCAGATCGCCGCGCTGCGGCCCGAGTTCGCCGGCGAGGACGGCGTGCGCAGCCTCCGCCAGCGGCTCGGCCTGCGGCCCGTCTACAAGACCGTCGACACCTGCGCCGCCGAGTTCGCGGCCGGCACCCCGTACCACTACAGCACCTACGAGGAGGAGACCGAGGTCGCCCCGTCGGACCGGCCCAAGGTCATCATCCTGGGCTCCGGGCCGAACCGGATCGGGCAGGGCATCGAGTTCGACTACTCGTGCGTGCACGCGGTCATGGCGCTGCGCGCCAAGGGCTTCGAGACCGTCATGGTCAACTGCAACCCGGAGACGGTGTCCACCGACTACGACACCGCGGACCGGCTGTACTTCGAGCCGCTCACGTTCGAGGACGTGCTGGAGGTCGTGCACGCCGAGGACGAGTCCGGCAAGGCGGCCGGCGGCCCCGGCGTCGTCGGCGTCGTCGTGCAGCTCGGCGGGCAGACCCCGCTCGGCCTCGCCCAGCAGCTCGCCGACGCGGGCGTGCCGATCGTCGGCACCTCGCCCGAGGCGATCGACCTGGCCGAGGACCGCGGCGCGTTCGGCAAGCTCCTCACCGGGGCCGGCCTGACCGCGCCGGCGCACGGCACCGCGACCAGCTTCGGCGAGGCCAAGCTCATCGCCGACGAGATCGGCTACCCGGTGCTGGTGCGGCCCTCGTACGTGCTGGGCGGCCGCGGCATGGAGATCGTCTACGACGAGCAGACCCTGAGTGGCTACATCGCCCGCGCCACCGAGATCTCCCCGGCGCACCCGGTGCTGGTCGACCGGTTCCTCGACGACGCCATCGAGATCGACGTCGACGCGCTGTGCGACAAGGACGGCGAGGTCTACGTCGGCGGGGTCATGGAGCACATCGAGGAGGCCGGCATCCACTCCGGCGACTCCTCCTGCGTCCTGCCGCCGATCACCCTCGCCGGGGTGCACCTGGACGAGGTGCGGCGCTACACGGTCGCCCTCGCCCGTGGCATCGGCGTCCAGGGGCTGCTCAACGTCCAGTACGCGCTGAAGGACGACGTCCTGTACGTCCTGGAGGCCAACCCGCGCGCGTCGCGCACCGTGCCGTTCGTGTCGAAGGCGACGGCGGTGCCGCTGGCGAAGGCCGCGGCCCGCATCGCGCTCGGCGCCACGATCGCCGAGCTGCGCGCCGAGGGCCTGCTGCCCGCGACCGGTGACGGCGGGACCCCGCCGGATCACGCGCCGATCGCGGTCAAGGAGGCGGTGCTGCCGTTCAAGCGCTTCCGCACGATCGAGGGCAAGGGCGTGGACAACCTGCTCGGCCCGGAGATGAAGTCGACCGGCGAGGTCATGGGCATCGACACGTCCTTCGGCCACGCCTTCGCGAAGTCGCAGGCCGCCGCGTACGGGTCGCTGCCCACCACGGGCACGGTGCTGGTCACGGTCGCCAACCGGGACAAGCGCGGCATCGTGTTCCCGGTCAAGCGCCTCGCCGATCTCGGCTTCTCGATCGTCGCCACCGCCGGCACCGGGCAGGTGCTGCGCCGGTACGGGGTCGCCTGCGAGATCGTGCCGAAGCACTTCGAGGAGGGCGGCGGCCGCAACGCCGTGTCGATGATCGCCGGCGGCGAGGTCGCCCTGGTGATCAACACCCCGCAGGGCTCCAGCGGCCGGCAGGACGGCTACGAGATCCGCAGCGCGGCGGTCGTCGCCGACATCCCGTGCATCACCACGCTGCCGGGCGCGGCGGCCGCGGTCATGGGCGTCGAGGCGCTGCTGCGCGGCGAGATGACGGTCCGGCCGCTGCAGGAGCTGCACGCCGCCCTGCGCGGGCAGCAGTGAGCGGTCAGGATCGACTGCCGGAGGCGGCGTCGTGACGTACGAGCGGCTGGTCCGCCCGGTTCTGTTCCGTCTCGGCGGCGGTGACGCCGAGACGGTGCACGAGCGGACCCTGCACTGGCTGTCGCGGGTGCCGTCGACGAAGCGGGCCTACAGCCCGCCCGGTGCGCGCCGGACCGTGTTCGGGATCGACTTCCCGAACGCGGTCGGGCTCGCCGCCGGCATGGACAAGGACGGCCGGGCGCTGCGGGCCTGGCCGCGGCTCGGCTTCGGCTTCGTCGAGGTCGGCACCGTCACCTGGCACCCGCAGCCCGGAAACGACCGCCCCCGCCTGTTCCGGTTCCCCCCGCAGGAGGCGATCGTCAACCGGATGGGCTTCAACAACGGCGGCGCACGGGCCCTCTCGGCCCGGCTGAAGGCCCTCGGGCCCCTGCCCGTGCCGCTGGGGATCAGCCTCGGCAAGTCGAAGGTGACGCCCCTGACCGGCGCCGTCGAGGACTACGTCAGCAGTTTCCGGCAGCTGTACGACCAGGGCGCGTACTTCGCGGTGAACGTCAGCTCACCGAACACCCCGGGGCTGCGGGAGCTGCAGGACAAGGCGCACCTGACGGCGCTGCTCGGCGCGCTGCACGCGGAGAACCGGGCGGGCAAGCCCGTGCTGGTGAAGGTCGCCCCCGACCTGACCGACGCGGCGCTCGGCGAGCTGCTCGACGTGTGCCTGGCCCAGGGCGTCGCCGGGCTGATCGCCACCAACACGACCGTCGCCCGGCCGGGCGTGACGACGACCGAGACCGGCGGGCTGAGCGGCCGCCCGCTCGCACCGCGGGCCCTGGAGGTCGTGCGCTTCGTCGCCAAGGAGAGCGGGCTGCCGGTCATCGGTGTGGGCGGGATCACCTCCGCCGACGACGTGACCCGCATGCTCGAGGCCGGGGCGTCGCTCGTGCAGCTCTACACCGGATTCATCTACCACGGCCCGCGCCTCGTGAAGCAGGCCGTCCACGCCACCAGGGAGCACGCGTGAGCGAACGGTTCGGAGCCCGGCTGAGGGCCGCCATGGACGCGCTGGGGCCGCTGTGCGTCGGGATCGACCCCCACCCCTCCCTCCTGACCGCCTGGGGCCTCTCCGACGATGTCAAGGGCCTGGAAGCGTTCAGTCGGACGGTGGGGGAGGCCCTGGCTGACCGGGTCGCGGTGATCAAGCCCCAGTCCGCCTTTTATGAGCGTTTCGGCTCCAGGGGCATAGCGGTGCTGGAGTCGACTATCCGACAGTTTGACTCGACCCGGACTCTTGTAGTTCTCGACGTCAAGCGGGGTGACATCGGCTCGACGGCCGCCGCGTACGCGGACGCGTACCTCGACCCGGCGTCCCCGCTGCGGGCCGACGCGATCACCGTCAGCCCGTTCCTCGGGGTCGGTTCGCTGCGCCCGATCTTCGACAAGGCGGCCGCGAACGGCCTCGGCGCGTTCGTTCTCGCGCTGACGTCGAATCCCGAGGGCGCGTCGGTCCAGCGCGCCGTCGGGGCCGGCGGAAGGACCGTCGCGCAGACCGTCGTCGACGAGATTGCGCAGCTCAACGCGGGTGTGACGCCTCTCGGCGACGTCGGCGTCGTGATCGGCGCGACGCTCGGTGAGCACGGACACGACCTGACGAACCTCAATGGACCGATCCTGGCTCCGGGCCTCGGTGCACAGGGCGGCAAGGCCGACGGACTGCGGGCCGCGTTCGGTGATCAAGCCCCTGACGTGCTGCCGTCGTACTCCCGGGAGATCCTCGGCGCGGGCCCGGACGTGGCCACGCTGCGTGCTGCCGCGGAGCGGGCGCGTGACGAATGCGCGGCCGCTCTGGCGGTCACCGCCTGATCATCAAGCCGCCACCGGCCGTCGATCATGCGATACCCACGTTGCCGAAATGGCTCGTGACCGCTAGTTTTCCCGGCGCTAGACCATCAACATTCTTTTCAAGGGACCTGAGGAGACCTGGTGCCGCTCCCGTCACTGAGCCCGGAACAGCGCGCGGCCGCTTTGGAAAAAGCGGCTGAGATTCGTAAGGCTCGCGCTGAGCTGAAGGAGCAACTGAAGCAGGGGAAGACCACCCTCGCTGCCGTGCTCGATCGTGCGGAGTCCGACGACGTCGTCGGCAAGCTTCGGGTTTCGGCCGTGCTGCAGGCAATGCCCGGCATCGGCAAGATCCGCGCGACGCAGATCATGGAGAAGCTGAAGATCGCCGACAGCCGCCGCCTCCGCGGCCTGGGCGACCAGCAGCGCAAGGCACTGCTCGGGGAGTTCGCCGGCGGCAAGTGACTGCCGCGTGGCCGGTCCCCCCGGACCAGTGTTGAGACCTCGGCGCGCCCGGACCCCTTGGGTCCGGGCGCGTTGTGTTTGCGCAGTCGCTAGCTGCCCCACCGCAGGCGGCGGGTCCCGCCGGGGGATTCTCACCCCGGACCCCCGATGCTCGCTGCGCTCCCACTGCCCGCGCTCTGACCTGGTAAGGTTTACGGGTTCGCGAGCTGTCAATTGGAAAGTCGTGAGGTTGTTTCGTGGCCGGAACCGTGGCAGACCCCCAGGGCATCACCAACCCGCCGATCGACGAGCTGCTGGAGAAGACCACCTCGAAGTACGCCCTGGTGATCTTCGCGGCGAAGCGGGCCCGTCAGGTCAACGCCTACTACAGCCAGCTGGGTGAGGGTCTTCTCGAATACGTGGGTCCCCTGGTGGAGACCACGCCGCAGGAGAAGCCGCTCTCCATCGCGCTGCGCGAGATCAACAGCGGCCTGCTGACCGCCGAGCGCATCGAAGAGGTCTAGTCCGACATGCACGCCGAGGACGACGGAGCCGGTGACCGGCCGAGGGTCGTTCTCGGCGTCGCCGGTGGGATCGCCGCCTACAAGGCCTGTGAGCTGCTGCGGCTGCTGACCGAGTCGGGGCACGACGTCCGGGTCGTGCCGACGGCGGCGGCGCTCACGTTCGTCGGCGAGGCCACCTGGGCCGCCCTGTCCGGCCGGCCGGTCAGCACCGACGTGTGGACCGGCGCCCACGAGGTCCCGCACGTCCGGCTCGGCCGCGAGGCCGACCTCGTCGTCGTCGCACCCGCCACCGCCGACCTTCTCGCGAAGGCCGCGCACGGGCTCGCCGACGACCTGCTCACCAACACGCTGCTCACCGCCCGGTGCCCGGTGCTCTTCGCGCCGGCGATGCACACCGAGATGTGGGAGCACCCCGCCACCCAGGCCAATGTCGCCACGCTCCGCTCCCGCGGCGTCGTGGTCCTGGAGCCCGACGTGGGTCGGCTCACGGGAGCCGACACCGGCAAGGGCCGGCTGCCCGCCCCGGCCGCGATCTTCGCCACCGCCCAGCGGCTCCTGCGCCGCGGCGGCCTCGCCGCCGACCTGGCCGGACGGCACGTGGTCGTCACCGCCGGCGGCACCCGCGAGCCCATCGACCCGGTCCGCTTCATCGGCAACCGCTCCTCCGGCAAGCAGGGCTACGCGATCGCGCGGGCCGCCGTCGCCCGGGGCGCGCGGGTCACCCTCATCTCGGCCAACGTGGCGCTGCCCGACCCGGCCGGCGCCGACCTGGTCCGGGTCGAGACGACCGAGCAGCTGCGGGTCGCCACCCTGGACGCGGCCGCGAAGGCCGACGCCGTGGTCATGGCGGCCGCGCCGGCCGACTTCCGGCCCGCGGTCTTCGCCCCCGGCAAGATCAAGAAGGTGGACGGGACCGCGCCCACCCTGGAGCTCGTGACCAACCCCGACATCGCCGCGGAGCTCGGCGCGGCGAAGCCGGAGGGGCAGGTGCTCGTCGCGTTCGCCGCCGAGACCGCCGCGATCGAGCAGGCCGTCGCGAACGGTCACGAAAAGCTGCTCCGCAAGCGCGCGGACCTGATCGTCGTGAATGAGGTCGGGGTCGGCAAGACCTTCGGCGCGGAGCACAACCAGGCGGTCATCCTCGGCGCCGACGGGACCCGTTCGGCCCTGCCCGAACTGCCCAAAGACGACCTTGCCGATAGGATTTTAGATCTCGTAATCGACCGTTTGCCCTGATCATCCCGGCCCCACGACGATGTGACGGCCCGGAGTCCACCATGCCTTTGTCGGTTCTCGAGGGCCAAGTCGTACACTGCTGCGAAGCCAACCAAACCGACGCCGTAACCCCTGAGGAGCACCATTGGCCCGCCGCCTGTTCACGTCAGAGTCGGTCACCGAAGGTCACCCCGACAAGATTGCCGATCAGATCAGTGACGGCATCCTCGACGCGCTCCTCACGCAGGACGCCCGCAGCCGGGTCGCCGTCGAGACGCTCATCACCACCGGCCAGGTCCACGTCGCCGGTGAGGTGACCACCAGCGCCTACGCCGACATCGCGAAGATCGTCCGCGAGACGATCCTCGGCATCGGCTACGACTCTTCGAAGAAGGGCTTCGACGGCGCCTCCTGCGGCGTCAGCGTGTCGATCGGCGCCCAGTCGCCCGACATCGCCCAGGGCGTCGACTCCGCGATCGAGGTCCGCGAGGGCTCCGGCAGCGACAACCTCGACCTGCAGGGCGCCGGCGACCAGGGCATGATGTTCGGCTTCGCGTGCAGCGAGACGCCCGAGCTCATGCCGCTGCCGATCGCGCTCGCGCACCGGCTCGCGCGCCGCCTCTCCGCGGTCCGCAAGGACGGCACGATCCCCTACCTGCGGCCCGACGGCAAGACGCAGGTCACGATCGAATACGACGGCCTGCGTCCGGTCCGGCTGCACACGGTCGTCGTCTCCAGCCAGCACGCGCCCGACATCTCGCTCGAGTCGCTGCTGACCCCCGACGTGCGCGAGCACGTCATCGCCCCCGAGCTCGAGGGCCTGGGCCTGGAGACCGACGGCTACCGCCTGCTGGTCAACCCGACCGGCCGCTTCGAGATCGGCGGCCCGATGGGCGACGCCGGCCTCACCGGCCGCAAGATCATCGTCGACACCTACGGCGGCTACGCCCGCCACGGTGGCGGCGCGTTCTCCGGCAAGGACCCGTCGAAGGTCGACCGCTCCGCGGCGTACGCCACCCGCTGGGTCGCGAAGAACGTCGTGGCCGCCGGCCTGGCCGAGCGCTGCGAGGTCCAGGTCGCCTACGCGATCGGCAAGGCGCACCCCGTCTCGCTGTTCGTGGAGACCTTCGGCACCGAGGTCGTGCCGGTCGAGCGGATCGAGAAGGCCATCAACGAGGTCTTCGACCTGCGCCCGGCCGCGATCATCCGCGACCTCGACCTGCTCAAGCCGGTCTACCAGCAGACCGCGGCCTACGGTCACTTCGGCCGCGAGCTGCCCGGCTTCACGTGGGAGCAGGCGAGCCGCACGGCCGAGCTGAAGTCCGCCGCCGGCGCCTGATCCACACTTCGACGTTGGCCGATCAATCTGATACCGAGATTGATCGGTCAACGTCTATTTCCGGCCTATCACAGGACGGTCTCTTCCCGTCACTGGAGCCGGTCGGGAAGGCCGCCGCGAAGGCCACCGGAAAAGCCGCCGCCGAGCGCGTCGCGGGAAAGTCGCGCACCGCGAAGCCCCGTGAGGCCGCCGCCGTGCTGCCGGTCGCCCGGATCTGCGTCGACGTGCCGCTGCCGCACCTGGACCGGCCGTTCGACTACCTGGTGCCCACCACCCTCGACGCGGTCGCCGTTCCAGGTGTACGGGTGAAGGTCCGCTTCTCCGGCCAGCTCGCCGACGGGTTCCTGCTGGAGCGGGTCGCGGAGTCGGAGCACGGGGGACGCCTGCAGTTCCTGGACAAGGTGGTGTCACCGGAGCCGGTGCTGCGGCCGGAGGTCGCCTCCCTGGCCCGCGAGGTCGCGGACCGCTACGCGGGCACCCTGTCCGACGTCCTCCGCCTCGCCGTCCCGCCCCGTCACGCGGCCACCGAGAAACGTTCCCCCGCAACTTCACCCTCCGTGCCGGCCGCCGACGAGGGGTCTCCGGACGAGGGTTCTCAGGACGAGGGGTCTCAGGGCGAGGGGTCTCCGGACGAGGCTCCGCCGGGCGAGGCTTCTTCGGACGTGCCGTCTTCGGCGGCCGCCCGGTCCGCCGGGATCCCGCCCGCCGCGGTGCCGGCGGTCTCCGAGGCCGGGTGGCGGCGGTACCCGGCGGGGGTGGCGCTGCTGCGGGCCCTCGGCGGCGGGCGGCGGCCGCACGCCGTGTGGACCGCGCTGCCCGGGGAGGACTGGCCGGCGCGGCTCGCCGAGGCCGCGGCGAGCACCCTCGCCGGCGGGCGCGGTGCGCTGATCGTCGTCGCGGACGCCCGGGACCTCGACCGGCTCGACGCGGCGATGACCGGTGCGCTCGGCGGCACGGGGGCGCACGTGGCGCTGTCCGCGGCGCTCGGGCCCGCCGAACGGTACCGGCGCTTCCTCGCCGCGGCGCGCGGGCACGTGAAGGTCGTCATCGGCACCAGGGCCGCCTGCTTCGCGCCCGTCGCCGACCTGGGCCTCGTCGCCGTCTGGGACGACGGCGACGACCTGCACGCCGAGCCCAGGGCGCCGTACCCGCACGCCCGGCAGGTCCTGCTCGCCCGGGCCGAACAGGCGGGGTGCGGGATCATCGTCGGAGGGTTCGCGCGTACCGCCGAAGCCCAGCAGCTCGTCGAGGCCGGCTGGGCCATCGAGGTCGCCGCCGGCAGGGACGTCGTGCGGCGGCACATGCCGCAGGTGGTGACCGTCGGCGAGGACGACCAGATGGCCCGCGACCCGGGAGCGGTCTCGGCCCGGCTGCCCACCGCCGCCTGGCGGGCCGCCCGCGACGCGCTGCTGCGAAACACGCCGGTGCTCATCCAGGTGCCGCGGCGCGGGTACATCCCGTCGGTCGCCTGCGCCGAGTGCCACACCCCGGCCCGCTGCCCGAACTGCTCCGGACCCCTCGCGCTGCCGTCGGCGACCGCGCCGCCGTCGTGCCGGTGGTGCGGACGGGTCGCCGCCGCGTACGCCTGCCCGGAATGCCGCAGCAGACGCCTGCGCGCCTCCGTCGTCGGCGCGCGCCGGACCGCCGAGGAGCTCGCCCGGGCGTTCCCGGACACCCCGGTGCGGACCTCGGGCCGCGACGGCGTCCTCGCGACGGTCCCCGGCGAGGCGTCGATCGTCGTGTCGACCCCGGGCGCGGAGCCCGTGGCCCACGGCGGGTACGGCGCCGTCCTCCTCCTCGACACCTGGGCCCTGCTCACCCGCGCCGACCTGCGCGGCACCGAGGAGGCGCTGCGCCGCTGGCTGACCGCCGCGTCCCTGTGCCGGCACACCGGCACGGTCGTCGTGGTCGCCGACGCGTCGCTCGCGGTCGTGCAGGCGCTCGTGCGGTTCGACCCGGGCTGGCTCGCCGCCCGCGAGCTCGCCGACCGGCGCGAGCTCGGCTTCCCGCCGGTCATGCGGATGGCGTCGCTGACGGGCGCGCCGGCCGCCGTCGCCGACCTCCTGGCGGCGGCGAAGCTGCCGCAGGGCGCGGAGGTCCTCGGCCCCGTCCCCGCCGCCGACGGCCAGGAGCGGATGCTGGTCCGCACCGGCCGGTCCGGCGGCCGTGCCCTCACCCTCGCCCTGCGCTCCGCCGCCGGCCTGCGCTCCGCCCGCAAGGCCACCGACCCCGTCCGCGTCCAGGTCGACCCCCTGGATCTGCTCTGACCTGCTCTGACCTGCTCTGCTCTGAACTTGTGATTCGCCCTGTTTCTCGCTCCGGAGTCACCCCCGGCAGGCGGTTGCATGGATGGCATGGATACCGAACGGTTCAACGACCTCCTGGAGCGTGCCGTCGCCGACCTCGGCGCGTGCCCGTCGGCCGGGCTGATCGCCGTGGGGGAGCGGACGGGCCTGTTCGCCGCGCTGCGGCAGGGCCCCGCGACGACCGCCGAGCTGGCGCGGCGGTCCGGGACCGCGGAGCGCTACGTCCGCGAGTGGGCCGGCGCGCTCACCGCGGGCGGCTACCTGACGCACGACGGCGGCACGTACGCGCTGAGCCCCGAGCAGCACGTCCTGCTCGACCCCGACGGGCCGGTGAACCTGCCGGCGGCGGCCGAACTCTGCCTCGCGATCCTGCGCGACACCGACCGGCTCGAACGCGCCTTCCGCACCGGCGAGGGCATCGGCTGGGGCGAGCACGACGAGGCGCTGCACGCGGGCGTCGCCGCGTTCTACCGCCCCGGCTACGCCCAGCACCTCATCAGCGGGTGGCTGCCGGCCCTCGACGGCGTCACCGACCGGCTGCGCGCCGGCGGCAGCGTCGCCGACATCGGCTGCGGGCACGGCGCCGCGACCGTCCTCATCGCCGAGGCGTTCCCGGCCGCGACGGTCACCGGCTTCGACGCGCACCCAGGGTCGGTCGCCGCCGCGACGGCCGCCGCGGCGAAGGCCGGCGTCCGGGCCGAGTTCGAGGTCGCGACCGCCGCCGGGTTCCCCGCGCCCCCGGGTGGCGGCTACGACCTGGTGACGATCTTCGACGCGCTGCACGACCTCGGCGACCCCCTCGGGGCCGCCCGGCGGGTCCGGGAGACCTTGAGCGACGACGGCACCTGGCTGATCGTCGAGCCCCTGGCCGGGGACCGGGTCGAGGACAACCTGCACCCGCTCGGGCGGCTCTTCTACGGCGCGTCGACGTACCTGTGCGTGCCGCACGCCATCTCCGAGGGCGGCGCCGCGCTGGGTGCGCAGGCGGGCGCGGCGCGGCTGACCGGGCTGCTCGCCGAGGCCGGGTTCACCGACGTCCGGGTCGTCGCCACCACGCAGACCAACCTGGTCCTGTCAGCCCGCTAGCAGGGCCCTGAGGGCCGCCTCCAGGGGCGGGGCGCCCTCGCGGTTGTCCACCTCGCGGTGCGGGACCGCCGGTGGCCGGTCCGGCGGGATCGCCGCGAGGAAGTCGTCCCACCGGTCCAGCTTCTGGCCGTCGCGGTGCGAGCCGCGGGCCAGGAGCCGGGCCCGCAGCGTCGCCGGGTCGGAGCGGACCCACACCAGGTGGACGGCGTCGCCGCCGAGCGAGGACACGAACCCGGCCCACCGGCCCGCGTCGGAGATCTGGCCGGTGAACGGCGCGGACAGCACCACCGGGCAGCCGCGGGCGCGGATCTCGCGGGCGGTGGCGGCGAGCCCCGCGTACTCGTGCAGCTTGATGTTGGCGTCGTACCAGACACCCTCGCGCTCACCCGGGGACCGGCCGGCGGCGGCGAGGGTGGCGGCGACGAACCCGCCGTAGAGCGTGTCCTTGTCCAGCAGCGCCGGCACCGGGTCGAGCAGCCCGATCAGCAGGTCCGCGACCGTCGACTTGCCCGCCCCGGGCGGCCCGGCCACCACCCAGACGTCGGCCGGGCCACGCCTGGTCACGCTGCGCTCCGGCCGCTCATGCTGTGCCCCTTTGTGAAGAGCCCGCGGCATGAACGGCCTCCGCTGCGCTCCGGCCGCTCATGCCACCAGCAACTGGTTGGTGGCCAGCTCGCGGTACAGCTCGCTGGAGTCGAGCAGGTCGGCGTGCCGGCCGGTGGCGACGACCCGGCCGCCCTCCATGACCACGATCTGGTCCGCGTCGACGACGGTCGACAGGCGGTGCGCGACGACGATCATCGTCCGATTGTGCGCCACAGTGTCGATCGCCTGACGCAATGCCACCTCGTTGCGCGCGTCGAGGTTGGACGTCGGCTCGTCCAGCAGCAGGATCGGCGGCGCGGCCAGCAGCGTCCGGGCGATCGCGAGCCGCTGCCGCTCCCCGCCGGACAGCAGCACCCCGCCCTCGCCGACCTGCGCGTCCAGGCCGAGCGGGGTCCGCTCGACGACGTCGGCGAGGTTGACCGCGTCGAGGACCTCCAGCATCTGCGCGTCGGTGGCGCCGGGGGTGGTGAGCCGCAGGTTCTCCCGCAGCGTCCCGGCGAGGACCGGCGCCTCCTGCTCCACGTAGCCGAGCTGGGCGCGCAGCGTCTGCCGCGGCAGGTCCCGCACGTCCACGCCGGCGACCCGGACGGTGCCGGCGGTCGCGTCGTAGAACCGCTCGACGAGCTGCAGCAGCGTCGACTTGCCCGCCCCGGAGGGGCCGACGAGGGCGGTGCGGGTGCCGTACGCCACCGTGAACGACACATCGCGCACGACCGGCTCCAGCGAGGCGGCGTAGCCGAACGTGACCCCCTCGAACGCGACGGCGACGGGGGAGTCCGCCACCGCGGCGGTGCCCGCGTCCTCCTCCAGGGGCACGACCAGGATGTCCTGCATCCGCTGCAGCGCGCCCAGCCCGGTCTGCAGCTGCGTGTACGCGTGCAGCGCCTGGCCGAGGGGCATGACCAGGAAGAACAGGTAGAGCACGAACGCGACCAGGTCACCGACGGAGATGGTGCCGTTCGCGACGCGGGCGCCGCCGACGCCGAGCAGCAGCAGGAACGCGCCCTGGATCGCGGCGACGCTGGCCGGCCCGACGAGCGCCTGCAGCTTCGCGATCCGCACGCCCGCCCGGTACGCCGCCTCGGCGCCGGACTCGACGGTGGCGACCTCGCGGTCCTCGGCGTTGCTGGCCCGGATCGTGCGGGCCGCGGTCAGCGCCCGCTCGACGGCGCTGGTCATGTCGCCGATGCGGGCCTGCGCCTCCTCCGAGGCGGGCCGGACCCGGCGGGAGAAGATCACCGCGATCGACAGGCCCAGCGCGAGACCGCCGCCGGCGGTGAGGAACAGGACCGGGTCGAGCAGCAGCATCGCGACGCCGGCGCCGACGACCATGACGGCGCCGGTGACGGTCTCGAACAGGCCGGACGTCACGACGGCCCGCAGGAGCGTCGTGTCGGCGCCGACGCGGGACAGCAGGTCGCCGGTGCGGCGCTGGTCGTACTCGGCGATCGGCAGCCGCAGCAGGTGCCGGGTCAGCCGCCGGCGGGCGGTCAGCACGAGCCCCTCGGCGGTGCGCTGCAGCAGGTAGTCGCGCAGCGCGTTGAGCACCGCGACGGCGGCGAGGACCGCGACCAGCAGCGCGACGGTCCGCCCGACCGCCTCCGAGGCCTGCAGGCCGTCGAGGACGTCGCGGGTCAGCAGCGGCTGGGCGAGGGTCGTGACGGATCCGAGCAGCGACAGCACGCCGACGACGACGAGCGTCCGGCGGTGGTCACGCAGGTACGGCAGGAGGGAACGCAGCGAGACGGCATCCTTCTTGGTGGCCACCTGGCCGAGGCTAGCCCTGTCTTGCTGAGTGTCCCCTGAGTCCTTGGTGTGCCGGGCGTCCCTGGGTCGCTACTTCGCTGGGCGTCCCCTGAGGAGCACCAGTGACGGGTGCCGGAGCGCCTCGGGCGTCACCCTCGGGTCGGCGGTGACCGCGACGAGGTCGGCGGGCGCGCCCTCCTCGATGCCCTGGAACCCGAGGTAGCGGCGGGCGTCCCAGCACGCGGCGCCGACCGCGGCGGCCGGCGGCAACCCCGCCGCGACCAGGTGCCCGATCTCCGCGACGACGTCGCCGTGGCCGAGGGAGTCGGTGCCGGCGAGGACGGTCACGCCGGCCTCCCACGCGTCGACGGTCGCGGTGCGCAGGCTCTCGACCCCGCCGAGGAACCAGTCCTTGCGCGGCCCCTCCGGCTTCGTGCGCACGTTGTCGACGTGGCCGATGAAGCCCGTCCAGGTCGGGGTCACCGCGCCGCCCCGCGCGGCGAGCACGTCGAGCAGGTCGGGCGTCAGGAACCAGGCGTGCTCGATCGAGTCGACACCGGCCAGGACCGCGGCGCGGGTGCCCTCGGCGGTCTGGCAGTGGGCGGCCACCCGCCCGTTCACCGCGTGCACGGCGTCGCAGAGCTCCCGCAGTACCGACTCCGGGGTCTTGACCCGGTCGAACTCCCAGTCGCCGTAGGTCTTGCACCAGCCGTCGTTGGCGAGGGCCTGCGCGACGCCTGCTGCGGTCAGGTCGCTGGTCTTTGTTTGCAGGTCGTCCAGCTCCTCCAAGCCGTCCCAGGCCAGCCACGGGCCGGCGGTGACGAGCCGCGGCACGGCGGCGTCCTCGCGGAGGCTTGCCGGGATCGGCTCCCGATGCCCCGGCACGCGCAACAGGAGGGTGCCGTCGCCTGTGTACTGCCGGGCGGCCGCCGCGAACAGCTCCGGGTCGAACGCCATCGTGTCCGCGTGGTGGCCCAGGTGCGCGTGGGAGTCGACGAGACCCGGCAGGATGAACCCGCCCTCGTGGACCGTGGTCACGTCGCCGGACGGGCGTTGGAAGGTGAGCCGGTCGCCGAGCACCCAGATGTCGCGGACGTCACCGTCCGGCAGGACGGTGCCACGCAGGTGGAGGCTCGTCATCGGGCCACACTAGACTTGTTTGACTCGAACCAGATATGGGGTGCCTCGTTTGACCGTCCAGTCCGTCCGCCTCTTCGGCGACCCGGTGCTGCGCACGCCCGCCGACAGCGTCGTGGACTTCGACCGTGAGCTGCGCAAGCTGGTCAAGGACCTGCTCGACACCATGGGCCAGCAGAACGGGACCGGCCTCGCCGCCCCGCAGATCGGCGTCGGGCTGCGCGTGTTCACCTTCGATGTCGACGACGTCATCGGGCACCTGGTCAACCCGGTGCTCGAGTTCCCCGACGAGGAGGAGCAGGACGGTCCCGAGGGCTGCCTGTCGATCCCGGGCGTCTACGTGGACACCAAGCGCCGGCAGAACGTGATCGCCAAGGGCTTCAACGAGCACGGCGACCCGATCCAGATCGTCGGCACCGGGCTGATGGCGCGCTGCGCCCAGCACGAGACCGACCACCTCGACGGGGTCCTGTTCGTCGACCGGCTCGACGCCGACCGGCGCAAGCAGGCGATGAAGGAGATCCGGGCGGCGGAGTGGTACAACCCCGACGCCCCGCCGGTCGTGAAGACCAGCCCGCACGGTCTGTTCGGCCGGTGAGGCTCGTCTTCGCGGGGACGCCCGCCGTGGCGCTGCCCGCCCTCGACGCGATCGCGGCCTCCTCGCACGAACTGGTCGCCGTGGTGACCCGCCCCGACGCGCCCTCCGGCCGCGGCCGGCAGCTGGTGCCGTCGCCGGTCAGCGCCTGGGCGCAGGAGCGGGGCATTCCCGTCTTGGCGCCCGAGCGGCCGCGTGAGCCTTCGTTCTTGGACCGGCTCCGTGAGCTGGAGCCAGACTGCTGCCCGGTCGTCGCGTACGGCGCGCTGGTGCCGCGGGTCGCGCTCGACATCCCCCGGTTCGGGTGGATCAACCTGCACTTCTCGCTGCTGCCCGCGTGGCGCGGCGCGGCGCCCGTGCAGCACGCCGTCCTGCACGGCGACGACATGACCGGCGCCAGCGTGTTCCTCCTGGAGGAGGGCCTGGACACCGGCCCCGTCTACGGCACGCTCACCGAGCCCGTCGGCGCCCGCGACACCTCCGGCGACCTGCTGTCGCGGCTCGCCGACTCCGGCGCCTCGCTGCTGGTCTCCGTCCTGGACGGCATCGCCGCCGGCTCGCTCGCCGCCGTGCCGCAGGCGCACGAGGGCATCTCCCTCGCGCCGAAGCTCACCGTGGACGACGCCCTCATCCGCTGGGGCGACCCGGCCTTCGCCGTCGACCGGCGGGTCAGGTCCTGCACGCCCGCCCCCGGCGCCTGGACGACCCTGCGCGGCGACCGGTTGAAGCTCGGCCCGGTCACGCCGGTCACCGCGGCCTCCGTCATCGGCGGCGGCGCGACGCTCGGCCCGGGCGTGGTCGCCGTCGAACGCAACCGGGTCCTGGTCGGCACCGGCACGGTGCCGGTCGCGCTGGGCACGGTCACCGCACCCGGGAAGAAGGCCATGCCCGCGGACGCCTGGGCGCGTGGCGCCCGCATCGAGTCCGGCGTGGTGCTCGGCGCCCCGGCTTCCGGAGCCTCGTCTTGAGGTCGCCCCGGCGGGGGCCGGGGCCACGCCCGGCGGGTGCCCGCGACGACCGGCTCGTCCGGCCGCCGCGCGGTGGCCGCCCGGCGATCGACCCTGCCCGCGAGGCCGCCTATGAGGCCGTCGCCGCCGTGCACCGCGACGACGCGTACGCCAACCTCGTGCTGCCGAAGCTGCTCCGCGAGACCGGGGTCACCGGCCGCGACGCCGCGTTCGCGACCGAGCTGACCTACGGCACGCTCCGCCAGACCGGCACCCTGGACGCGATCGTCGCCGCCGCCGCGGACCGTGCCGTGGACCGCATCGACCCGCCCGTCCGCGACGCGCTGCGGATCGGCGCCTACCAGCTGCTCAACATGCGCGTCGGCGCGCACGCCGCGGTCGCGACCACCGTCGACCTGGTCCGCTCCCTGGTCCCGGGCGCCGCCGGCTTCGCCAACGCGGTCCTGCGCCGCGTCGCCGAGTCCGACCGCGCCGCGTGGCTGACCCGGCTGGCCCCCGCCGACCCGTTCGAGGCGGCCGCGCTCAACCACGCGCACCCGCAGTGGATCGTGCGCGCCTTCGCCGACGCGCTCGGCTCGCTCGACGAGGCGGAGCTCGCCCTCGACGCCGACAACCTCGCCCCACCCGTGCACCTGTGCGCCCGGCCCGGCCTGCTCGACCCCGCCTCGTTCGCCGCGTCGCTGCGGGGCGCCTCCGTCGGGCGGTACTCGCCCTACGCGGTCGTGCTGACCGGCGGCGGCGACCCGGCCGGCATCGCCGCCGTCCGCGACGGCCGCGCCCACGTGCAGGACGAGGGCAGCCAGCTCGTCGCCGCCGCCCTGGCTCTGTCGGACATCGAGGGTCGCGACGAGCGGTGGCTCGACCTGTGCGCCGGCCCCGGCGGCAAGGCGGGCCTGCTCGGCGCGCTCGCCCGCACCCGCGACGCGCACGTGACCGCCGTCGAGGTCGCCCACCACCGGGCGGCGCTGGTCGCCAAGGCCACCGAGGGCCTGCCCGTCTACACGATCCACGCCGACGGCCGCGACGTGGGCAAGGACGCGGACCTGCCCGAGGGCGGCTTCGACCGGGTCCTCGTCGACGCCCCGTGCACCGGCCTCGGCGCGCTGCGCCGCCGCCCCGAGGCCCGCTGGCGCCGCCAGCCGTCGGACCTGCCCCCGCTGACCCGCCTGCAGCGCGAACTGCTGCAGTCCGCGTTCCGGGCGGTCCGGCCGGGCGGGGTCGTCGCCTACGTCACCTGCTCCCCGCACCAGGCCGAGACCGAGGTCTCGGTCACGGAGGCAGCCCGCCGCTCGCAGATCGACATGGACCTCATCGACGCCCGCCCCTTCCTGCCGTCCTCGCTGCCCGACCTGGGCACCGGCCCGACAGTCCAGCTCTGGCCCCACCGCCACGGCACCGACGCCATGTTCCTGGCCCTGCTCCGCCGCGCCGACAAGTAACCCCCGCCGCCCCCCGCCCCGCCCTCACCCACCACCCTGCGCCCTGCCCTGCGCGGTGTTTGCCTGGCGCGGTTTTTTGCCTGGCCCGGCTTCTGCACTGCGCTGCTTCTGCACTGCACTGCACTGCGCTGCTTCTGCCTGGCTCGGCTTCTGCCTGGCTCGGCCTTTGCCTGGCTCGGCTTCTGCCTGGCTCGGCCCTGCCACCCGGTGCTCGACTCTGCCCTGTCGGCCCCCCGCACAGACGTTGATCAATGTCCAGGTTTACGGCTTTCTATTGATTGACGTTGCGCGATCCCCCCCAATTTGAAGATCATCTTGTAGGTTGATCGCGCAACTTCGATAGAACAAAAGCCGCAAAAGCGGGCATTGATCAGCGTCGGTTTGGAGTGGGCTGGGAGCCGGGCGCCGTGCGGGTTGGACCTACGTCACGCAGCTCCGGCGGGCTGCAACCTTCGCGACGGGTCGGCCTGGTGTGGTCCGGCCTTCCTGGCGTGCCGGCCTTTGTACTGCTCGGCATTGGGTGGAGGCTGCGTCGACTGGTGCCGACCGGAATGGGGGTGGAGGGCTGCGTGGGCCGGTGCCGACCGGAATGGGGGTGGAGGGCTGCGTGGGCCGGTGCTGATCGGAGTGGGGGTGGAGGGCTGCGTGGGCCGGTGCTGATCGGAGTGGGGGTGGAGGGCTGCGTGGGCCGGTGCTGATCGGAGTGGGGGTGGAGGGCTGCGTGGGCCGGTGTCGATCGGCGTTGGTGGGTGAAGGCTGCGCGGGCTGGTATTGATCAACGTATGTGGGTGTGCTGAGGTTGCGGCGTTGCGCGGGGTTGAGGCCCCGCTGGGTCGCTCCGGCGAGCCGTAATCCCGCAAGGGCTCCGCTCTGGCGGGCTCCGCTCCTGCCTTCGCTCCACCTCTGCCCAGTTCTGCCCGGTTCGCCTGGATGGCTCTGCTCTGCCTCTGCCCAGTTCTGCCCGGTTCGCCTGGATAGCTCCGCTCTGCCTCTGCTCGGTTCTGTCCGTTCTGCCTGGTTCGCTTTCATGGCTCTGCCCTGCCCTGTGTAGACATTGGTCAATGCCATGGTTTGTGGCTTTTAGGCGAAAGGCGTCGTGTGGTGCGCCCCCGATCCGGGATCGCTGAGGGGTGATCGCGCAATGGTAATGGGGTAAATGCCGCATTAGTTGGCATTGATCAACGTATGTGGGGTGCGGCGGTTCGGTGGGGGCGGTTGGCTTGGCCGTGCAGCGATGTTGGCCAGTGTGTTGATGGTGTGGGGGTGTGGGTGGCGCTGGTCAGTCGGGGAGGAGGGCGGCGACGGCGGTGCGGGTGCCGCAGGAGAGGGCGATCAGCCGGTCGCGTTCGGCGAGCCAGGCGTCGCCGAGGGCCTGGCGGGTCGCCGGGTCCAGGCCGCGGGCGTCGTTGATCAGGGTGCGCTCCTCCTCGTCGAGGTGGTGGTAGAGCGAGTTCGCGAGCTTGCTGACGGCCTTGTCGAAGGCGAGCGACGTCATGTCGGGCACGTCCAGCAGGGCGAGGAGGCGGCGGTGGCCGTCGAGGTGCTCGTCCTCGCCGTGCTCGACGTGGCCGTCGCCGCCGGTGAGCTCGCGCAGCTTCGGGTACACCTCGGACTCCTCGGCGGTGGCGTGCGCGACGAGAAGGTCGGCGAGCTCGGTCAAGGTGCGCCGCCGGTGGCCTTCGAGATCCGCGGGGGAGCGGTCGCGCATGGAGCGGAGCAGCGTCTCGAAGCGCACGTGATCGGCGACGATCACATCGACGACATCAGCCATCCACCGATTGTCCCCCATATCCGGCGGAAGGCGTACCGTCGCCTAGAGTGCTGATGTGAGCAACACCGTGATCGCACCGTCCATTCTCGCCGCGGACTTCGCGCGGCTCGCCGAGTCCGCCGGGGCGGTGGAGGGCAGCGCCGACTGGCTGCACGTGGATGTCATGGACTACCACTTCGTGCCCAACCTGACGATCGGGCTGCCGGTGGTGCAGAGCCTGCGGAAGGCGACCACGCTGCCGTTCGACTGCCACCTGATGATCGCGGACCCGGCGCGGTGGGCGACGCAGTACGCGGAGGCGGGGGCGTACAACGTCACGTTCCATGCCGAGGCGGCCACAGACCCGGTCGCGATCGCGAAGGACCTGAGGAAGGCCGGCAGCCGGGCCGGGCTCGCGATCGACCGGGACACGCCGGTCGAGGGGTATCTGGAGCTGCTGCCGCACTTCGACCTGCTGCTGATCATGACGATCAAGGCGGGGTTCGGCGGGCAGGCGTTCATCCCGGAGCTGCTGGACAAGGTCAGGACCGCGCGCCGGCACGTCGACGCGGGCCATCTCGAGCTGCGCATTGAAGTCGACGGTGGAGTGGCCGACGATACGATCGCGGCCTGCGCGGAGGCGGGTGCCGACACGTTCGTGGCGGGCACCGCGGTCTTCGGCGCAGAGGACCCGGCCGCCGCGGTGCGCAGGCTCCGCGCCCTGGCGAACGGCTGACGGCACCAAACAAACGCGGCACTAAGCACGGCACCAACGAGGAAGCCCGAGAGACAACCGAAGAGGACAGCGCATGGGCGAGCCCGACACCATCCTCGTCGTCGACGACGACGTCGACATCGCCCGGTTCATCGAGGTCAACCTGAAGCTCGAGGGCTACCGGGTGCTGCTCGCCCACGACGGCGCCACGGCGCTGCAGCTCGTCGAGGAGCACATGCCGGCCCTCGCGGTCGTCGACTGGATGATGCCGCAGCTGGACGGCCTGGAGCTGACCCGGCGGCTGCGGGCCGACCCGATGACGGCGCCGATCCCGGTGATCCTGCTGACCGCGCGCGGGCAGACCGCGGACAAGGTCATCGGGCTGCAGGCGGGCGCCGACGACTACCTGGTGAAGCCGTTCGACACCCTGGAGCTGGTCGCGCGGGTGCGCTCCACGCTGCGCCGCAACCAGGAGAACCGCGAGGTGTCGCCGCTGACCGGGCTGCCCGGCAACAGCCGCATCCTGCGCGAGATCACCGACCGGGCGCGGGCCGGCGCCGACTTCGCCGTCTCGCACGTCGACATCGACCGGTTCAAGGCCGTCAACGACGTGTACGGGTTCGCCCGCGGCGACGAGTTCATCACCTCGCTCGCCCGGGCGCTGCACCGTGCCGTGGTCGAGGTCGGGCTGCCGCCGGCGTTCCTCGGCCACATCGGCGGCGACGACTTCCTCGTCGTGTGCAGCCCCGACCAGCTCAAGCCGCTGACGACGAAGGCGATCCTGGAGTTCCAGGCAGCGTCGGACGCGCTCTACGACCCGTCCGACGCGGAGCGTGGCTTCGTCGAGGTCGTGCAGCGCAACGGCGAGGTCCAGCAGGCCAACCTGGTCACCCTGTCGATCGGGGTGGCGATCGGACAGGCGGCCGCCGGCGGGCAGCTCACCGACCCGCGCGAGGTCATCGCGATCGCCACCGACATGAAGTCCGTGGCGAAGAAGCACAACGGCAACTACGTGGCTGTCGACCGCCGCAGTGCGCTGCACCTGTGATGTATGTCCCTGGGTAAGGACCGGGTCGGTCGCCGCGGAAATGTGCAAGACTCAGGTTACGTACCCACCACGCGCTGGCGGGGCTCGGTGAAATTCCGAACCGGCGGTAAGCGGTCGTAGACCGCGAGCCCGCGACCCGGTCGAAGCCATCGGCCGGTGGATCTGGTGTGAGTCCAGAGCCGACGGTCAAAGTCCGGATGGGAGTTCAGCGCGCGGGATCCGGTGTCCGTTTCGGCGGGCGCCTGGGGGCTGGCCTGCGCATCTGCGCATCCCCGCACCCCGCCCGCAGCCGTCCCCATCAGCCTCCCGACGCGTGACCACACCGCGCGGAGAGGGCCAATGGACGCAGACGCAGATGCCAGCCACATGCGGCGTGCCGTCGAGCTGTCCCTGCGCAGCCTCGGCGAGACCAGCCCCAACCCCAACGTCGGCTGCGTCCTCGTCGGCCCCGGCGGCGAGGTCGTCGGCGAGGGCCGCACGGCGCCCGCCGGAGGGCCGCACGCCGAGGTCAGCGCCCTTGCGGCGGCCGGCGAGCTGGCCCGGGGGGCCACCGCTTACGTCACCCTCGAACCGTGCGACCACACCGGCCGCACCGGCCCCTGCACGCAGGCCCTGATCGCGGCCGGGGTCGCCCGCGTCGTCGTCGCCGTCCGCGACCCGAACCCGGTCGCCGCAGGTGGCGCGCAGACCCTGCGACAGGCCGGAATACACGTCGACGAAGGCGTCGAAAGTGAAGAGGCCCACGACGCCATGCGAGGGTGGCTGACCGCGGTCGGGCGGGGCACGCCGTACGTGATCTGGAAGTTCGCCGCCACGCTCGACGGGCGCTCCGCCGCCGCCGACGGCACCAGCAAGTGGATCACCTCGCCGGAGGCCCGGGCCGACGTGCACCGCATCCGGGCCGGCGTCGACGCGATCATCGCCGGCATCGGCACCGTCCTCGCCGACGACCCGCAGCTCACCGTCCGCACGCCCGAGGGGCCCGCCGCCCGCCAGCCGCTGAGGGTCGTGGTGGAAGGCGGTAGTCGTACACCTCCCGCCGCGAAGATCCTGGACGGCTCGGCGCCGACGTTCGTGGCCGCCGCACCTGAGGGCGGAAGGGTCGACCTGCACGGCATGCTGCGGCACCTGTACGACCAGGGCGTCCGCACGGCGCTGCTGGAAGGCGGCCCGACCCTGGCGGGCGCGTTCCTCGCCGACGGTCTGGTCGACCGGGTCGTCGCCTACCTCGCCCCGAAGCTGCTCGGCGCCGGCCCGGCCGCCCTGGGCGCCGCGGGAATCTCCACCATCGCCGAGGCATTGACGCTCGACGTTGTCGACCTTGCCGTGATCGGGCCTGACGTGCGCCTGACGGCAACAGTGAAAGGTGCGTGACCCAGTGTTCACCGGCATCATCGAAGAGCTCGGCACGGTCGTCGCGATCGACCCGCTCGGCGACTCGGCGCGGCTGTCGATCCGCGGCGCGACCGTCACCTCCGATGCGGCCCACGGCGACTCCATCAGCGTCAACGGCGTCTGTCTCACCGTGGTCGACAACGACGGCGGCGTCTTCACCGCCGACGTGATGGGCGAGTCGCTGGACCGGTCCACGCTGGGCACGCTCACCGCCGGCTCCCCGGTCAACCTGGAGCGCGCCGCGACCATGGCCACCCGCCTCGGCGGTCACATCGTGCAGGGCCACGTGGACGGCGTCGGCGCGGTCCTGTCGCGGGAGGCCGGCGACCAGTGGGAGACCGTCACGTTCTCCCTTCCGCCGCAGCTCAGCCGGTACGTCGTGGAGAAAGGCTCCATCACCGTCGACGGCATCTCGCTGACCGTCATGGCGGTCACCGACGACACGTTCTCCGTCGGGCTCATCCCGACCACGCTCAAGCTCACGACGCTCGGTGCCAAGAGCGTCGGCGAGAAGGTCAACCTGGAGGTCGACATCATGGCCAAGTACGTCGAGAAGCTGCTGGCGAAGGGTGGCAAGTGATGGGATCACCGGTCACGGGCCTGGACCCGATCGAGCGGGCGGTCAAGGACATCGCCGCCGGCAAGGCCGTCATCGTCGTGGACGACGAGGACCGCGAGAACGAGGGCGACCTGATCTTCGCCGCGGAGTTCGCCACTCCGGAGCTGGTCGCGTTCATGGTCCGCTACACGTCGGGCTACATCTGCGTGCCGATCATGGAGGCCGAGGCCGACCGGCTCGATCTGCCGCCGATGTACCGCACGAACCAGGACCGCCGCGGCACGGCGTACACCGTGACCGTCGACGCCAGGTTCGGCGGGACGACCGGCATCTCCGCCGCCGACCGCGCCCGCACGATCAGGCTCCTCGCGTCCGAGGACACCAAGCCGACCGACCTCTCGCGCCCCGGGCACATCGTGCCGCTGCGGGCCAAGGAGGGCGGGGTCCTGCGCCGCGCCGGGCACACCGAGGCGGCCGTCGACCTCGCCACCATGGCCGGCCTGCGCCCCGCGGGCGTGCTGTGCGAGATGGTCAACGACGACGGCACCATGATGCGCCTGCCCGACCTGCAGGCCTTCGCCAAGCAGCACGACCTGGCGCTGGTCAGCATCGCCGACCTCATCGCGTACCGCCGGCACACCGAGAAGCAGATCGAGCGGGTCGCCGAGACCCGGCTGCCGACCGAGCACGGCGTGTTCCGGGCCGTCGGGTACACCACCGAGTTCGACGACGGCGAGCACATCGCCCTCGTCTACGGCGACCTCGGCGACGGCGAGGACGTGCTCGTCCGCGTGCACTCCGAGTGCCTCACCGGCGACGTGTTCGCGTCGGTGCGCTGCGACTGCGGACCCCAGCTGCACGCGTCCATGAAGCTGGTCGCCGCCGAGGGCCGCGGCGTGGTCCTCTACATGCGCGGCCACGAGGGGCGCGGCATCGGCCTGATCCACAAGCTGCAGGCGTACCAGCTGCAGGACCTCGGCCGGGACACCGTCGACGCCAACCTGGACCTCGGCCTGCCGGCCGACGCCCGCGACTACGGCACCGGCGCGCAGATCCTCGTCGACCTCGGCATCAAGACGATGCGCCTGTTGACGAACAACCCGGCAAAGCGGGCGGGTCTGGAAGGGTACGGTCTGTCCGTGCTGGGTCGCACGCCCCTGCCGACCCGGCCGCACCCGGAGAACGTGCGGTACCTGCGCACGAAGCGGGACCGCATGGGGCATCTGCTGGACGAGCTCGACGAGGTCGCGGAAGGACTTGCGTGATGGCTGGAATTGGCGCACCGGTGCTGCAGCGGGTTGACGGCACCGGACTGACCCTCGGCATCGTCGCCACCCGGTGGCACGCCGAGCTGGTCGACCACATGCTCAACCGGGCCATCGAGGCCGGCGAGGCGTCGAACGTCGACCACATCACCGTCGCCCGCGTCGACGGCGCCGTCGAGCTGCCGGTCCTGGCCCAGGCCCTGGCGCACCGCTTCGACGCGGTGGTCGCCCTGGGCGTGGTGGTCCGCGGCGACACGGCCCACTTCGAGTACGTCTGCCAGTCCGTCACGGACGGGCTGACCCGGGTCGCCCTGGACGAGTCGACCCCGGTCGCCCACGGCGTGCTGACGGTCGACAACCTGGACCAGGCCCGCGCCCGGGCCGGCCTGCCGGGCTCCCCGGAGGACAAGGGCTATTCGGCGACCTTGGCCGCCCTGGACGCCGCCCACGCCCTCCGTCAGGTAGCCAAGTCCTGATGCCGGCTCGCGCTGCAGGCCGCCTCTGACCCCGTTTTCCGTGATCCGGAAGACTTTGTGCTGCCATAGCGACACAAAGTCTTCCGGATCATGAGAAGCCCCCGCCCAGCGGGTAACAGTCAGACTTCGAGGACGGCGGCCAGGGTGTCGCGGAAGTTGCGTTCGGCGGGGGTGATGAGCTCGCCGCCGAAGCCCAGGACGTCGCCGGACTTGGCGGCGCTGACGACCTGGTCGGCGAGCGTGATGAGCCAGAACCGGTAGGACTCGGCGTCGGCGTCGGTGGCCTTCGCGGCCAGCAGCACGTGGGCGGCCTTGGCGCGCTCGATGACGTCGGCGATGCCCGCGGCGCGGTCGGGGAACTCGATGATCGGGGGCTCGACGCCACCCGCGAAGCCGCCCACGGCGTCCTCGTCGATGTCGCCCTGGCGGGCGACGACGTCGGCGGCGACCGTGCGGACCAGGTCGCTGGCGGAGTCGCGGCCGTCGGCGATGGCCGTCATGCCCGCCGTCCACTCCTCGCGGGTGCGGCGGGCGCCGTCCTGCTCGGCCTGGGACGCGGCGATCAGCACGGACTGGGGCAGGCCCACGAGGAGCCCCCACTCTTCGTCGGTGTACTTCGGCACGGTTTCCACGCAGAACAGCCTATCCAGGGTGGGCGGAGTTCGCCTTTCGGGTGATCGCGGTAAACCTGGAAACCCGCTCGCGCGTCGTAGGTGCGTGACGGCCGACGTGGGGACCACGCCATGGGACGGTAGGGCGGTGCTAGCAGAGCCCGCCCGGGACGCCGCGCGCGAGTGGAGCGCCGACGAGGCGGTCACCGCGCTGTTCTCGGCGCACTACCGCGGGCTCGTGCGGCTGGCGGTGCTGCTGTTGCACGACGAGCAGGCCGCCGAGGACGTGGTGCAGGACGCGTACGTGGGGCTGCACCGGCGCTGGTGGCGGCTGCGGGACGCGGACAAGGCGCTCGGCTACCTGCGCACGAGCGTCGTCAACGGGGCGCGGTCGGCGTTGCGGCACCGGGGGGTCGCCGACCGGTACGTGGCGGCGCGGCGGCAGGTCGACGAGCAGACGGTGGCGAGCGCGGAGACGGGGGCGCTGGCGTTGCTGCGGCACCGGGAGGTCCTGGAGGCGGTCCGTCGCCTGCCGGCGCGCCAGCGGGAGGCGATCGTGCTGCGGTACTACGCCGAGCTGTCGGAGGCCGAGATCGCCGACGCGATGGGGGTCAGCAAGGGGTCGGTGAAGAGCCATGCCGCCCGGGGCATGGCCGCCCTGCGGCTCGGTCTGGAGCAGGCACCATGAAGATGTCGCCGGAGGACCGGCTGCGGGCGGCGCTGCAGGCGCAGGTCGACACCGTCGAGGTGGCGCCGGACGCGCTGCCGCGCATCCGCGGCCGGATCGAGCAGCGGCGCCGGGGCGGCTGGGTGGTCCTCGCCGCGGCCGCGGCGGTCGCCGCCGTCATCGCCCTCGCGGTGGTGGTGTCCGTCCCCGAACGGGTGCCGGGGCCGGACGGGACGCAGGACCGGCTGCCGGCCCTGCCCGCGCCGACGGTCCCGGTGCAGCCGCCGTCGCCCATCGCGCGGCCTGTGACGGTGCTGCTTCCGGTGTACTACGCCCGCAACGACCGGCTGGTGCGGGAGTTCCACGAGCTGCCGCTCCCGGCCGACGACGACGCGCACCGGGTGGCGGCGGCCGTCGGTGAGGCGTTGCGCGCCGGCACCGCCGCGGACCCCGATTACCTGTCGCTGTGGCCGGACTCGGTGACGGTGCGCGGGGTCGCCTTCGACGGCAAGGTCGTGGTCGTCGACCTGTCCGACGTGGGTGCGGGGCCGCGGTCCGGCACGCCCGCGCTCGCGGTGCAGCAGCTGGTGTCGACGGTCGCCGCGGCGGCCTCGTACACGTCGGTGAAGCGGATCGACGGGGTGCGGATCACGGTGGACGGCTCGGCCGTGGCGAAGCTGTGGGGCGCGGTCGACACCAGCCGGCCGGTGAAGCAGCTGCCGCCGTCGGAGATCTACGCACCGGTGTGGGTGATCGACCCGCAGCAGGGCCAGGTGGTCGGCAAGTCGTTCACCGTGCACCTGGCGGGGATCGTGCCGGAGGGCGCCGTGCACCTGCGGATCCGTGGGGGAGCGGGCGGGGTCGAGCAGGTCGTCGTGGACCAGCCCGTGCAGCTGACGGCGGGCGCGCCCGCGGTCGGGGAGGCGAGGGTGCCGCTGACGCTCGCGACCGGCCGGTACACGATCGAGGCGTACTACGTCTCCATCGCGGACGGCAGCGTCCAGGGAGTGGACGACCACGAGTTCACGGTGGGGTGAACCGGCCGACCGCGCGGCGTGAGGCAGGACACGCCTGTCGTGATCGTGATTCCCCTTTCGCGGCCGGGCCTGCGAGAATTCGTGCCCGTGAAGACCTTTGACGAGTTGTTCGCCGAGCTGACCGCCAAGGCCGCCGCGGGCACCCCGGGCTCCGGCACGGTCGCCGCGCTGGAGAAGGGCGTCCATTTCATCGGCAAGAAGGTCGTCGAGGAGGCCGCCGAGAGCTGGATGGCCGCGGAGCACGAGGGTCGCGAGCGCACCGCCGAGGAGCTCTCACAGCTGCTGTACCAGGTGCAGTGCCTGATGCTGGCGACAGGGCTGTCGCTGGAGGACGTCTACCGACATCTGTAGGCCGGTAGCCGCGATCCCGTCCCTCCTGTCTTCGAAAGGCCCACCGATGCTGCGTATCGCCGTGCCCAACAAGGGCACCCTGTCCGGTCCCGCCGCCCAGATGCTCCAGGAGGCCGGCTACCGCCAGCGCTCCGACCCCAAGGACCTGCTGTGCCGTGACGAGGCCAACGACGTCGAGTTCTTCTACCTGCGCCCCCGTGACATCGCCACCTACGTCGGCTCCGGCGACCTGGACCTCGGCATCACCGGCCGCGACCTGCTGATCGACGCCGACAGCGGCGCCGAGGAGCTGCTCGACCTGGGCTTCGGGCGGGCCACGTTCCGCTTCGCCGGGGTGGCCGGCTCGATCGACGGCGACAAGCCCGCCGACCTGGCCGGGCTGCGGGTCGCGACCGCCTACCCGGGCGTTATGGAGCGCTACTTCGCCGAGCACGGCGTGACCGCCGAGGTCATCCGGCTCGACGGCGCCGTGGAGAACGCGATCCGCCTCGGCGTCGCCGACGTGATCGCCGACGTCGTCGAGACCGGGGCGACCCTGCGCCAGGCCGGCCTGGAGACCTTCGGCGAGCCGATCCTCAAGTCGTCGTCGGTGCTGGTGCGCCGCAGCGGGACCGGTGATCTGGCCCCCGCGGCGAAGCAGCTGCTGCGCCGCCTCCAGGGCGTCCTGGTGGCCCGCCGGTACGTGATGCTCGCCTACGACGTGCGCGCCGACGCGCTCGACGCGGCCGTGGCGCTGACCCCCGGCATCGAGTCGCCGACGGTGTCGCCGCTGCACCGCGAGGGCTGGGTCGCCGTGCAGGCGATGGTCCAGCGCGACGAGGTGCACCGGATCATGGACGAGCTGTACGAGGTGGGCGCCCGGGCCATCCTGGTGACCGGCATCCACGCGTGCCGGTTGTAGTCTCATCGGTGTGAGCAGCACCGTTCTCGCCCGTCCGCGGCGCGCCAGGATCCTCGCCTTCGTCCTCGCCGCCGTGGTCGTGGTGGTCTTCACGCTCATCGCGCTGGGGCTGCACGGCAAGACCGGCGACGGCCCCGGCTATTTCCAGCGCGGTGACCAGGCCGCCATGATCGGCCTGGGGATCTGCGCCGCGCTCGCCATCCTGCTGATGGCCAGGCCCAAGGTCGAGGCCGACGAGACCGGGGTCCGGGTGCAGAACATCATCGGCTCCTACGACCTGCCGTGGGACGTGGTGCGCGCCGTCACGTTCGGCCGTGGCGCCCCGTGGCTCACCCTGGACCTGCACGACGACGAGCGGGTCTCGGTGATGGCGGTGCAGATCGCGGACAAGGACCACGCGGTCAAGGCGGCCCGCGGGCTGCGGGCCCTGCACGCGGCGTCGCTGACGAGCAGCGTGGTAGAGTAACTGGAGTCGACCGCACGCCGCGTCCCGTAATGGAGCGAGGCGTGTTCGAAGCGGAGGTAAAACTCCCACCCGTGCAGCTCTGGGCAGCCGGGTCCCGGTCTGATCGCATGGCCTCGCTGTGAGGTGGTGTGGTCGAGTGGGCCCTCGCATGCGCGCTGCGCATCCGGGGGCTTTTCCGCTTCGGTCGGCACACCAGACAGCACCGATCGAGGAGGCCACATCAGCGTCGAGCCACGCGTCAACGAGCAGATCCGGGCACGTGAGGTCCGGCTGGTCGGCCCGGAGGGTGAGCAGGTGGGCATCGTCCCGCTCGAGCGCGCACTCCAGCTGGCCGCCGACGTGGACCTGGACCTGGTCGAAGTTGCGCCCATGGCACGCCCGCCCGTCTGCAAGCTCATGGACTTCGGCAAGTTCAAGTACGAGAGCGCGCTCAAGGCCCGGGAAGCCCGGCGTAACCAGCAGCAGACCGTCATCAAGGAGATGAAGCTCCGCCCGAAGATCGACCCGCACGACTACGAGACCAAAAAGGGTCACGTCATGCGGTTCCTGAAGCAGGGCGACAAGGTCAAGGTAACGATCATGTTCCGAGGCCGCGAGCAGAGCCGCCCGGAGCTGGGGTTCCGGCTGCTGCGCAAGCTCTCGGAGGAGATCTCGGAGCTGGGCTTCGTCGAGGCGTCCGCGAAGCAGGACGGCCGCAACATGATCATGGTCCTCGCGCCTCACCGCAACGTGAAGGCCGCGGCGACCGCTTCCCGTGAGGGTCGCTCTGAGGATTCCTCAGTGGACACCGGAGGGGACACCGCCGCGCCGGAGGGCGAAGCAGCCGTCCTGCCCGAGGTCGTCACCGCCGATCAGGGATAAAGCACCACCCGGCACCACTGCACCACACCACAACGACCGCGTCGTGCGGGCGGGACCCGCACAGCGGTCGTCCCGGCCTGTGCGCCGGTGCGCCACGGCACCCTCCCGTTCCAACGGAGAGGGTGCCGGCTCTGGCGCGCCGCACATGAAGGGGCAACATCAGCCATGCCGAAGTTCAAACCGCACTCCGGGATGAAGAAGCGCGTCAAGATCACCGGTCGCGGCAAGTTCATCGCCGAGCCGGCCGGCAAGCGCCACCTGCTCGAGGTCAAGCCCAGCAAGCGGACCCGCCGGCTCAGCGGCACCGTCGAGCTCGCCAAGACCGAGACCACGCGCGTCAAGAAGATGCTCGGCCTCTAATCACGCGTACCGCAGCTCCCCCCTTTCCTGACTTTTCCGACCGGCCCGCATGACTCAGGGCCGGTCTCGCATGAGGAGTAACGAACCGTGGCACGCGTGAAGCGGGCAGTGAATGCCCAGAAGAAGCGCCGTACCGTCCTGGAGACCGCCAGCGGCTACCGCGGGCAGCGCTCGCGGCTGTACCGCAAGGCCAAGGAGCAGATGCTGCACTCGATGCAGTACGCCTACCGGGACCGGCGCGACCGCAAGGGTGACTTCCGCCAGCTCTGGATCACCCGTATCAACGCCGCCGCCCGCGCGAACGGCCTCACCTACAACCGCCTGATCCAGGGTCTGCGCCTGGCGGGCGTCGAGGTCGACCGCAAGATCCTCGCCGAGCTGGCCGTCAACGACGCGAAGGCGTTCAGCGGCCTGGTCGCGGTGGCGAAGACGGCCGTTGCCGCAGCCTGACGCAGTGCGAACTGGGCAACCCGGGGCGGTCTTCACCACACGGACCCCCCGGGTTGTCGCTGCCCGGCGGCTGCAGCGCCGCCGCGACCGGGACGAGACCGGCCGCTTCCTCGCCGAGGGCCCCCAGGCGGTCCGCGAGGCCCTCCGCTGCGGCGCCGTCGTCGAGGTGTACTGCACCGCCGACGCCCTCACCCGCCACGCCGCCCTCCTGGACGGGGCCCGGGTCAGCGTCGTCGACGACGACGCCCTCGCCGCGCTCACCGAGACCGTCCAGCCGCAGGGCCTGGTCGCCGTCTGCACCCAGCGTGACGTCCCCCTCGCGGACGCGCTGCGCAAGAAGCCCCGGCTGGTCGCCGTCTGCGCCGACATCCGCGACCCCGGCAACGCCGGCACCGTCCTGCGCACCGCCGACGCCGCCGGCGCGACCGCGGTCGTGTTCGCGGGCGACAGCGTCGACCCGTACAACGGCAAGGCGGTGCGCTCCTCCGCGGGTAGCCTGTTCCACGTCGACGTGGTCCGGGCCCGTGACGCGGCCGCCACGATCGCCGCGCTGCGCGACGCCGGCCTGCGGGTCCTCGCCGCCGACGGCTACGGCGAATCGGACCTGTTCGAGCTGTCCGACCTGGATCGGCCCACCGCGTGGCTGTTCGGATCCGAGGCGCACGGGCTCCGCGAGGAGCTCAAGCACGCCGCCGACGCGCGCGTCAGGGTGCCCATCCTCGGCGGCGCCGAGAGCCTGAACCTGGCTGCGGCCGCCGCGGTGTGCCTGTACGCTTCGGCGAAAGCACTGAACGTGTCAAAGGAGTCGATGTGAGCACGCGCCTGTTTATCTGGCCCGCCGGTGACGGTGGGCGGACAGGACGTCGCACCTCCTGACACCTTCCCACGGCCGGCGGGCGCCCTTCTCTACACTGTCCGGGGCCTGTAATGGGGCCAACCTCCCGTGGGAAGAGTCCGATGACGTACCGCAATGATCCGTATGACCCGAAGCAGGCGATGCTGCTCGCCCAGGACGCCCTGGACGACGCCGTGGCAAGCGCTGACAAGGCATTCGCCGGCGCGAGCGATCTCGACGCCCTCGCCGCGCTGAAGTCGCAGCACCTCGGCGACCGCGCCCCGATCTCCCTCGCCCGCCGCGAGATCGGCTCGCTGCCACCGGCGGCGAAGGCCGACGCGGGCAAGCGCGTCAACGAGGCCCGCGTCGCGGTGCAGGGGGCGTTCGACGCCCGGCTCGCCGCCCTGACCGCGGAGCGCGAGGAGCGCGTCCTGGTGGAGGAGACGGTCGACGTCACCCTCCCGACCGGCCGCCGCCCCCGCGGCGCCCAGCACCCGCTGACCAAGATCATGGAGCGGGTCGGCGACCTGTTCGTCGGCATGGGCTACGAGATCGCCGAAGGCCCCGAGGCCGAGTGGGAGTGGTACAACTTCGACGCCCTCAACATGCACCCGGACCACCCGGCGCGCTCGATGATGGACACGTTCTTCGTCGCCGCCAGCGGCGCGGGCCCGGACCATGCCCATGACGTCGCCAAGGACGTCGACTCGCGGATCGTGCTGCGCACGCACACGTCACCCGTGCAGGCGCGGACGATGACGACCCGCAAGCCGCCGATCTACATCGTCTGCCCGGGTCGCGTGTACCGCACCGACGAGCTCGACGCGACCCACACGCCCGTGTTCCACCAGGTCGAGGGCCTCGTGATCGACAAGGGCATCACGATGGCGCACCTGAAGGGCACCCTCGACCACTTCGTCAAGGGACTGTTCGGCCCGGGCACCGAGACCCGCCTGCGGCCGTCCTACTTCCCGTTCGTCGAGCCCGGCGCCGAGATCGACATGTGGTTCCCGCACCACCGCGACGGCGCCCGCTGGGTCGAGTGGGGCGGCTGCGGCATGGTCAACCCGCGGGTGCTGCGCGCCTGCGGCATCGACCCCGACGAGTACTCCGGGTTCGCGTTCGGCATGGGCATCGAGCGGGCGCTGATGTTCCGCAACGCGGCCGCCGACATGCGGGACATGGTTGAGGGCGACGTGCGCTACGCGCGGGCGTTCGGATGGGAGGCCTGAGATGCGCGTACCCCTGTCATGGCTGCGTGAGCACGTCGACCTGCCGGCGGACCTGACCGCCGACGGCCTGGAGAAGGCCCTCGTCAAGGTCGGCCTCGAGGTCGAGGAGATGACCGACGCCGGCGCCTCCGTCGAGGGTCCCCTCGTCGTCGGCCGGGTCGAGTCGATCGAGGAGCTGCAAGGGCTGAAGAAGCCCATCCGGTACTGCCTCGTCGACGTCGGCAACCCAGAGCCGCAGGGCATCATCTGCGGCGCCCGCAACTTCGCCGAGGGCGACCTCGTCGTCGTCGCGCTGCCCGGGGCGGTCCTGCCCGGCGGGTTCGCGATCGCCGCCCGCAAGACGTACGGACACATCTCCAACGGCATGATCTGCTCCGCCCGCGAGCTCGGCGTCTCCGACGAGCACGAGGGCATCATCGTGCTGCCCGCCGGGACCGCGTCACCCGGTGCCGAGGCGCGGCCGGTCGTGGGCCTGGACGACATCGTCGTCGAGGTCAACGTCACCCCGGACCGCGGCTACTGCTTCTCCGTGCGCGGCCTCGCCCGGGAGCTGGCGCACTCGCTCGGCGGCGCGTACCGCGACCCGGTCGCGGCGGTCGTGCCGATCGAGGGTGACGGCACCGACGCGTACCGCATCGACGTGCGCGACAGCGTCGCCTGCGACCGGTTCACCGCCGTCGCGGTCCGCGGGGTCGACCCGGCCGCGCCGACCCCGCAGTGGATGAAGTCCCGCCTCGCCGTCGCCGGCGTCCGGTCCATCTCGCTGCCCGTCGACATCACCAACTACCTGATGCTCGAGACCGGCCAGCCGATGCACGCGTGGGACCTGGAGCGGCTCACCGGCCCCCTCGTCGTGCGGCGTGCCGCCGCGGGGGAGACGCTGACGACGCTCGACGGCGTCAAGCGGACCCTCGACCCGCAGGACATCGTCATCGCCGACGACTCCGGTGTCGTGTCGCTCGCCGCCGTCATGGGCGGCAGCACCACCGAGGTGTCGGCGACGACCGTCGACGTGCTCCTCGAGGCCGCGCACTGGGACCCGCTGTCGGTCGCCCGCACGATCCGCCGGCACAAGCTGCCCAGCGAGGCCGGCAAGCGCTACGAGCGGGGCGTCGACCCGCAGATCACCGCCGCCGCGTGCGCGCGGGCCGCGGCGCTGCTCGCCGAGCACGGCGGCGGCACCGTCGACCAGCGGGTCACCGACGTCTACGCGGTCACGCCGCCGGCGCCGGTCACGATGGCCCTCACCCGGCCGTCGGAGCTCGCCGGCATCGACTACACGCCCGAGCGGGTCGTCGAGGTGCTGACGATGATCGGCGCCTCGGTCGAGGTCGAGGACGGGCGCGCGGTCGTGACCCCGCCGAGCTGGCGGCTCGACCTCGTCGACCCGGCCGACCTGGTCGAGGAGGTGCTGCGCCTCGACGGGTACGACCGGATCCCCAGCGTCCTGCCGATCGCGCCGCCCGGCGCGGGCCTGTCCGTCACGCAGCGCCGCCGCCGCACCGTCGGCCGCGCCCTCGCCGACGCCGGGTTCGTCGAGTCGCTGTGCTACCCGTTCGTCGGCGAGGCAACCCTCGACGCGCTGCGGATCCCGGCCGGCGACCCCCGCCGCGACATGGTGCTGCTGCGCAACCCGCTCTCCGAGGAGGAGCCGGGGATGCGCACGACGCTGCTGCCGCCGCTGCTGGGCGCGCTGCGCCGCAACCTCGGCCGCGGCCTGCGGGACGTCGCGCTGTTCGAGCTCGGCACCGTCTTCCTGCCCGGCGGACCCGTCCAGGTCGCGCCGGCCGCGGGCGTCGACGGGCCGCCGCCGGCCGAGGAGCTGCGGGCCGCGGAGGCGCTGCTGCCGCACCAGCCGTGGCACGTCGCCGCCGTCATCGCCGGCGACGCCGACCCGGCGGGCTGGTGGGGCGCGGGCCGCCCCGCCGACTGGGCCGACGCCGTCGAGGCCGCCCGGATCACCGCCGAGGCGGCCGGGGTCACGATCACCGTCAAGGCCGCTGTGGCTGTCCCGGGAGGAGCCGACGCGGTCGCGCCGTGGCACCCGGGCCGCTGCGCGGCGCTGCTCGTCGGCGACACCGTCGTCGGGCACGCCGGCGAGCTGCACCCGGCGGTCTGCGCCGACCTCGACCTGCCCCGCCGCACCGTGGCGATGGAGCTCGACCTCGACGCGCTGCCGCTGCCGGACGTGGCCACCGCGCCGCGGCTGTCGGGCTTCCCGACGGCGCTGCTCGACGTGGCACTCGTCGTGGACGCCGCGACCCCGACCGGCGACGTGGAGGCCGCGCTCACCGACGGAGCGGGTGCGCTGCTCGAGTCGGTGCGGCTGTTCGACGTGTACGAGAGCGAGCAGCTCGGCGAGGGACGCAAGTCCCTGGCGTACAAGCTGACGTTCCGCGCCCCGGACCGCACGCTCACCGGCGAGGAGGCCCTCGCCGCCCGCGACGCCGCCGTCGCCGTGGCCGCCGACCGCTTCGGCGCGACCCTCAGGGGCGCGTGACCGCAGACGCGCAGCGTGACCGTCCAGGCGGCGCGCGACGCGCCTGCCGGAGGTGACCCTCCGCACAGCCGAACACGGGCGGCCGCATCGGACAGATGCGGCCGCCCGAACGGTTGGTCACAACGGTCGAGCCCCCTGCCAGGCGACGGTCAGATATCGGACCGAGCGACATTTCCGCTGGCGGGAAAGCCGGGGGAAAGGTGTGGGGCGGGACGCTTCACCCTGAACGGGTCGGGAGCCGGCAGTGCGGAAGTGGTACCGTCACGGCGCCGAGCCATCCTCCGTCTTGTCACGTGGCGTGAGGTCATCCTGAAGGCTCGGCCCGCGCCAAGCGCCGGCTTCGATCTCGGCTCTCCTGGAGGGGCAGCGCGTGTCAGACGATAGTGCATCGGCAGGTTTCACGACCGACGTCGTGATCATCGGAGGTTGCGGCCGGGTCGGACTGCCGCTCGGCATCGCCATGGCCTCCCGCGGCCTGCAGGTCACCCTGTACGACATCAACGCCGCCGCGGTCGCGGTGGTGAACGACGGACGGCTGCCGTTCGACGAGGAGGGCGCGGCCGAGCCGCTCGCCACCGCCGTCAAGGAGGGCAGGCTCACCGCCAGCACCGACCCGTCGACCGTCGCGTCGGCCGAGCACCTCGTCGTGATCGTCGGCACGCCCGTCGACGAGCACCTCAACCCCAACATCGGCGCGGTCCCCGCGGCGATCGAGCGCTGCGCGGAGTACCTGCGCGACGGTCAGCTCATCGTGCTGCGCAGCACCGTGCACCCCGGCGTCACCGCCCTCACCGAGAAGCTCATCAAGCGCCTCGGCGTGCAGGCCGACGTGGCCTTCTGCCCCGAGCGCATCGCCGAGGGCAAGGCGATGACCGAGCTGTTCGAGCTGCCGCAGATCGTCGCCGCCCGCAACCCCGCGGCGATGGAGCGGGCCGAGAAGCTGTTCCGCAACCTGGCGAGCGACATCGTGCGGCTCGAGCCCGAGGAGGCCGAGCTCGCGAAGCTGTTCACCAACACGTGGCGGTACATCAAGTTCGCCGCCGCCAACCAGTTCTGGATGATGTCCAACGACTTCGGCCTGGACTTCGAGCGGATCCGGCACGCCATCCGCTTCCAGTACCCGCGCGCCAACGACATGCCGGGCGCCGGTTTCGCCGCGGGTCCGTGCCTGCTCAAGGACACGATGCAGCTGGCGGCGTTCACCAACAACACGTTCGTCCTCGGCCACAGCGCCATGCTGATCAACGAGGGCCTGCCGCTGTACGTCGTGTCGAAGCTGCAGGAGCGCTTCGACCTGTCGGAGATGACGGTCGGCATCCTCGGCATGGCGTTCAAGGGCGGCAGCGACGACATCCGCGAGTCCCTGGCCTACAAGCTGCGCAAGGTCGTCATGCTGAAGGCGAAGGAGACCCTCTGCAGCGACCCGTACGTCAAGGACGACCGGTTCGTGTCGCAGGACGAGATCCTCGCCAAGGCCGACCTGCTGATCATCGCCGCGCCGCACCCCGAGTACCGCGACCTGCAGACCGACATCCCGGTCGCGGACATGTGGGGTATCACCAACAAGGGCGTGCGCGTATGACGCTTACGCCGCAGGTTTCTGTGGTCATCCCCGTGTACAACGAGGGCGAGGCGATCGTGCCCTGCCTCGAACGGATCCTCCGCGCCGTGCTCATGCCGGCCGAGGTCCTCGTCGTGCACGACATGGCGGAGGACACCACCGTGCCCTTCGCGCAGAGCGTCGCCGCCCGCGACCCCCGCGTCCGCACCGTGCTCAACACCTACGGCCGCGGCCCGGCGAACGCGATCCGCTTCGGCATCGACGTCGCCCGCGCCCCGGTCGCCGTCGTCACGATGGCCGACGGCTCCGACGACCCGCGCCAGATCGAGGACCTCGCCCGGCTCGTCGAGCGTGGCGTGGTCGTCGCGGCCGCGTCCCGGTACATGCCCGGCGGGCAGCAGGTCGGCGGCCCCCGGTTCAAGCGGGCGCTGTCCCGCGGCGCCGGCCGGACCCTGTACATGTTCGCCCGCGTCGGCACCCGCGACGCGACCAACAGCTTCAAGGCGTACTCGACGGCGTACGTCCGGCAGGTCGGCATCGAGAGCAAGACCGGGTTCGAGATCGGCATCGAGCTGACCGCGAAGGCGGCGCGGCTGCGGCTGCCCGTCGCGGAGATCCCGACGATCTGGCTCGACCGCCAGCTCGGCGAGTCCCGCTTCGACGTCGGCCGGTTCCTGCCCAGCTACCTGAAGTGGTACCGGTTCGCGTTCGGCCGCAGGCTCACCATGGAACAGCTCGCGAAGCGGCCGGCGTCGTCCGCGGCCCGCGACGACGCGCAGGCGGCCCGCGCGGCGTCCACGGTGGCCCCCGCCGAGGTCCGCGACACCTTTTCCAGCAATCACGAAGCAGTTCAGAACTAAGGAGTGTCTGTGCCAAAGGTCCTGGTCACCGGCTCGGCCGGCTTCATCGGTGGTTATGTCGTCGAGGAGCTGCTGTCCCGCGGCTACCAGGTGGTCGGCCTGGACAACTACTCGAAGTACGGTCCGGTCACCCGTAGCTACGACTCCCACCCCGACTACCGGTTCGTCGAGGGCGACGCGCGCGACGTCGACCTCGTCACGGAGCTGCTCGACGGTTGCGACCACTTCATCGCCGGCGCGGCGATGATCGGTGGCATCTCCTACTTCCACGCCTACGCCTACGACCTGCTCGCCACCAACGAGCGGATCATGGCCTCCTCCTGCGACGCGGCCATCAAGGCGCACCGCGACGGCACCCTCAAGAAGATGACCTACCTGTCGTCGTCGATGGTCTTCGAGTCGACCACGCACTGGCCGTCGAAAGAGGGCGACGAGCGTCTCGTGCCGCCGCCGCTGTCGTCGTACGGCTTCCAGAAGCTCGCCGTCGAGTACTACGCGAAGGCCGCCTGGGACCAGTACAAGCTGCCCTACTCGATCGTCCGCCCGTTCAACTGCGTCGGCGTCGGCGAGGGCCGCGCGCTCGGCGAGGTCGAGGTCCTGTCCGGCAACGTGAAGCTCGCCATGTCGCACGTCGTGCCCGACCTGGTGCAGAAGATCGTGAAGGGCCAGGACCCGCTGCACATCCTCGGCACCGGCGAGCAGGTCCGCCACTACACCTACGGCGGCGACCTGGCCAAGGGCATCATCGCCGTCATGGAGCACGACGACGCCCTCAACCAGGACTTCAACATCTCCACCGCCGAGTCGACCACGGTGCTGGAGCTCGCCGAGGTGATCTGGAAGAAGATCAAGGGCGACAGCGTGCCGTTCAGCGTCGTGTCCGACGACCCGTACGAGTACGACGTGCAGAAGCGCGTCCCGGACGTGTCGAAGGCCAAGGAGGTCCTCGGCTACGAGGCGACCACGTCGCTCGACGAGATGCTCGACGAGGTCATCCCGTGGGTGACCCAGGCCGTGGCCGACGGCAAGCTGTAGATTCCGCTCCCGCTCGGTTTCCGGCGGGCCGGCTGTTTTTGAGGCGGGCGCCTCGCACTGCGGTGCGGGGCGCCCGTTCGTTTGACCCGGTGTGAACGCTGTCCGCTGGGCCCTGCCGCTGTTCTTCGCCGCCGGCCTGCTCCGCGGCGGGTTCAACAGCGTCTGGGCCGAGGACGGGCAGGAGTTCCTCACCGACGCGTTGAGCCTGCCCTGGTACGAACCCTTCGCGACGCCCTTCAACGGCTACTTCCACACCGTGGCCCGTGGGTGCTTCGCCGTCATCGCCCTCTTCCCCGTCTCCTGGGCCGCGGCGCTCAACGCCACCTTCGCCGCCGCCCTCACCGCGCTGCTGGCCACCGCCGTGTTCGCCGCCGCCCGGGACCGCTTGGGGGCCGGCGCCGGGGCCGGCGCCTGGGTCGTCGCCGGGGCCGCCGCCGTGCCGGTGGGGTACGTGCCGAACACCCTCGCGCAGCTGCAGTTCCCCCTCGTGTACGCGGGACTGTGGATGCTGCTGTGGTCGCCGTCGCGGACCTTCCCGCGGGTGGTCGCGTGCACCCTGCCGGCGCTGGCCGTGCTCAACTCGATCCTCGGGCTGCTGCTCGTGCCGGTGGCGCTGCTGCGGCTCGGGCTCCGCCGCGACCTGGACGCGCTGCTGCGGGCCGGTGTCCTGCTGCCCGGTGCGGCGTTGCAGCTCGTGCCGCTGCTGGCGGGCGGGTCGCGGCGGGACGTGGGGGAGCGCCCCGACCTGGACCCGGTCTCCGTCGCCGGCACCTACCTGCGCTGGGGCGTGCCGCGCTCGTTCCTCGGCTTCCTCGACGCCTTCGACGACGCATGGCTCTCGCACCGTGCCGTCGTGCTGCTCGGCCTGGCGGTCCCCGCCGCCTGCGCCGGGCTCGCGCTGCTGCGCCGGACCCGGCCGCAGTGGCGGCTCGCGGCGCTCCTGGCCGGGTTCGCCGCGTTCGCGGGCGCGTTCCAGCTCGCCGTGCACGGCGCCCCCGAGGGCCGGTACCTGGTGCTGATCACGTTGCCCAACATCGCCGCGGCCGTCGCCCTGACACTCCCCGGTGATCGTCCGGACGGCCGGTTCGGGGCCGTCCCGTTTGTCGCGTTGGCGACACTCGTGGCGGCGGTGAGCGTCGCCGGTCTGCGACCGGACGGCTACACCGACGGCCTCCCGCGCTGGGACACCACCGTGTCGTACGCCCGCGCCCAATGCCAAGCGGAGCCCCGTTTGCGGAGGGTGACGGTCCATACCGCACAGTGGCCGGTCCTCGGCTGGGAGGCCGTCCTGCCCTGCGACCGGCTCCGTTGACGGTGTTCAACATCGCGATGCCTGAACGCTCACCCGCGTTGGGCAGCCGTTGCGGCGGCGTGGCGTTCGGGAGAGACTCGGCGTCGTGGTGGAACAGTGGTGGTGAGCACCTGGCCGGTTGTACCGTTCGGCCGCGCCGATCTCCTGGCGCACGCCCGCGAGCGCCTTGCGGGCGGCGGTGGCGTGCTGCTCTACGGCCCCGCGGGCATCGGCAAGTCCACCATCCTCGACGCCATCGCGGGCGCCGAGACCGACGCGCTCGTGCTGCGCGCCGCCGCCGCGGAGGCCGAGGCGGACCTGCCGTACCTGGCGCTCGTCGACCTCTTCGACGGCGCGCCCGACGCCGCCGAGCACCTGCCCGCGCACCTGCGCGCCGCCCTCGACGGCGCCCTGCTGCGCAGCGCCCTGCCCGCGACCCCGCACGACCAGCTCGCCGTGCGCCTCGCCGTGCTCGAGCTCCTGCGCGCCCTCGCCGCCGACCGCACCCTGCTCCTCGTCCTCGACGACGTCCAGTGGATCGACGAGCCGAGCGCCGAGGTCCTCCGGTTCGTCGCCCGCCGGCTCGGCGAGGCACCCGTGCGCATCCTCGCCGCCGAGCGGATCACCGACGGCGACCGCCCCACCCGCCTCGACCTGTGCCCACCGCCGGGCACGACGCTGCTGGTGCCGCCGCTGCCCGAGAGCGACGTCGCCGACCTGCTCCGGGCCAGGTTCGGCGCCGAGGCCGGACGCGCGCACCTGCACCGGATCTACGAGGCCAGCGCCGGCAACCCGCTGTACGCCGTCGAGCTCGGCCGCGCGCTCGGCGTGGCACCGGTGCCGACCACCGACCCCCTGCCCGTGCCCGACCGTCTCCGCTCGCTGCTGGCCGCGCGGCTCGCGGCGCTCCCCGCCCCGGACTGGCCCGCGCTGCTGGTCGTCGCGGCCGCCGCCCGTCCCAGCCTCGCCCTCCTGCAGCGGTGCGGCCTCGCCGAGCACCACCTCGACGCGGCGCTGGCGTCGTCGGTGCTGGATGCCGACGCCGACGGAGCGATCCGGTTCAGCCACCCGCTGCTGCGCGAGATGGTGTACGCCGACGCGACCGCCGCCGCCCGCCGCGAGGCCCACGAACGCCTCGCCGACACCGTCTCCGACCCGGTCGACCGGGCCCGGCACCTCGCCGCCGCCCGCCCCGAGCCCGACGAGGCCCTCGCGGAGTGCCTCGCCGACGCGGCGTCCGCGGCGCGCCTCCGCGGTGCCCCGGCCGTCGCCGCCGACCTCGCGGCCCTCGCGGCCGACCGCACGCCGCGCGACACCCCCGGCGTCGGCGCGGTCCGCCGGCTGAGCGCCGCGCAGTACGCGTACGCCGCAGGATCGCCCGCCGCCGCCCGCCGGCACGCGACCGCCGCGCTGCGCGACGCCGCCGACCGCCGCACCCGCATCGGCGCCCGGCTCCTGCTCGTCGAGATGTCCGGCGAGGACCACTCCAACTCCGGCCCGCTGCTGGACGCCGCCTTCGTCGAGGCCGTCGACGCCCCCGATCTGCTCGCGCACGTCCGCCTGTACAAAGGCGTCAAGGCCTACTACGACGGCGACGGCGAAGGAGCCCTCGCCGAGCTCAAGCGCGCCGAGGAGGCCGCCGAGCTGTGCGGTGACATGGAGCGGCTCGTCGAGGTGCTCAGCTGGAAGGGCAACATCCTGCTCGGCACCCAGGGCGACGAATACCTGGAACGCGCCGGCAAGCTCGCCCGCGGCCTCTCCCTGACCCCGGCGACCGTCGCCGCCCGGCAGGTCGCCGCGATGAGCCGCCTCTTCAAGGGCGAGACCGGCGAGGCCGTCCGCCGCATCGAGGCCCTGCGCATCGCCGTCGAACGGGCCGGCACCGTCCGCGACCTCGCCTCCGTCCTCGTGTCCGTCGCCGGCATCTACTGGCGCGCCGGCCGCTGCGCCGACGCCGTCGCCGCCGGCCGCGAATGCGTCCGCCTCTACGTCGACGTCGAGACCACTCCCGGCCCCGGCTACCTCGTGGCCGCCCTCGCCGAGAGCGGCGGCGGCACCGCCACGGCCGCCGCCGGCTACGCCGAACGCGGCCTCGCGGCCTGCCTCGCCGCCGGCGACGAGGACTGGATCAAGCTCGCCTACGCCGCCTCCGGCCTCGTCCACATGCTGCGCGGCGACCCGGTCGCGGCCGCCGAGGCGTTGCGCGAGGCGTACGCTCTCGACCAGCGCCTCGGCCGTCTCGACCCCGGCATCCTTCCCTGGCACGCCGACTTCATCGAGGCCCTCGTCGGCGCCGGCGCCCGGGCCGAGGCCGCCGAGGTGCTCGACGAGGTGTACAAGCACGCCCGGCACCTGGACCGCACGGTCGTCTTCCTCGGCCTGGCCCGCGCCCGCGCTGTCCTCACCGCCGCCACCGGCGAGGCCCGCGAGGGCGCCGAGGCGCTGCACCAGGCGATCGAGGAGTGGCAGGACCACCCGTACCCGCTGGAGGTCGCGCGGGCGTACTACACGCTGGGCGGCCTCGAACGCCGGGCCCACCGCCGCGGCGCCGCCCGGGCCGCCCTCTCCGAGGCCGTCCGCCGCTACGCGGCCGCCGAGGCACACCCCTGGCGTGAGGTCGCCGCCGCCGACCTGGCCCGCCTCGACGGCGGCCGCGGCGCAGGCCTCTCCGAGACCGAACGCCGCATCGTGGAGCTCGTCCGCGCCGGCGCCACGAACCGCGAGATCGCCCGCGCCCTCTTCCTGTCGATCAAGGCCGTCGAGGCGAACCTGACCCGCCTGTACCGCCGCCTGAACGTCCGCAACCGCGCCCAACTGGCCCGCGTCCTAGACCCTGAATAGCGCTGTAACTCCCCGCTGTAATTCCCCCCACCGCTTCGCGGCGGGGCCCGGCGGGGATTCTCACCCGCACCGCTGTGCTTCCGCCCCACCGCTGGCGCGGCGGGTCCCGGCGGGGATTCTCATCCGCACCCCAATGCGCCGCTGCGCGGCGCACAGCCGCGCGTGGCGCGCTGGCTGGGATCGCGCGTGCGCGCCGCATTCGGTGGCCGGCCGCCGTCGTCGTACCCATCGGGCCGTGCTGGAGCGCGTGGCCAGTCGACTCTGCCGGCGCCACCGGGGCACGACGGCCGTGGACCGCTCGACCCGCGTGATCGCTCGACCGGGCAGCGCGGCCTTGGGCGGCTCAACCGGCGGGACGGCTGGACCGGGCTATTCGACGAGCGGGCCTCTCGGCCGGTGGGCTGCTCGGCTGGCGGGCCACTCGACCGGGCAGCGCGGCCTTGGGCTGCTCGACCGGCGGGCGGCCTCGGGCGGCTCAACCGGCGGGACCGCTCGGACCGCAACACCGCTCGGCTCGACCCTCTGGACGGCGGCCCGGCGGAGGCTGACCGCCTGCACGGGGTCCTTGGACAGTGGGTCGGCTGCCAGGTCACCAGCGAGGGCCCGGTCATCCCGGCCGACTCGGACACCGGCCGGATCAGCAACCGGCGGGCCGGGCCTCGCCTGGGATCGCCGTCGATGGCTGCCGTCAGGATCGTCCCGGGTCGTGTCATCCGGGCCGCCGGTCGGGGCTGGGCAGCCCCAGGCGGGGGCTTGCGGTCCAGTCGAGCCGGTCCAGTCGAGCCGGTCCAGTCGAGCCGGTCCAGTCGAGCCGGTCCAGTCGAGCCGGTCCAGTCGAGCCGGTCCAGTCGAGCCGGTCCAGTCGAGCCGGTCCAGTCGAGCCGGTCCAGTCGAGCCGGGCTGGTGCAGATGGCCGGCTTGCGGGCTCGTTGTTGAGGTGGCCGGTGTCGAATCGTCAGGCGCTCCACGCTCCAGCGTCGACGCGCCACCGGGGGGAGCGTCGGTGAGGGTTGCTTCCTGTATTCGCGCGCGTGAAGGCGGGACGGGTTGTGGTGGTTGGCGGGCTGGGGGCGAAAGCGGTGGACGGGTCGGCGAGCGGTTACGGGACCCGTGATGGCCGCTGCGTTCCGGTCTCCAGCATCCTAACTCCATCCACCTAATTGACCTTGGGTGGTGCAGTTGGAGGGCTACGCAGTGTATCAGTTGAAGGGAATGCCGAGGCTGGAGTGACGGGGTCCGCAATCTGCTTGAAACCAACGCATGCATAGAGATACAGTTGGACGCATGGGAATACGAGTCGCTGTTGCGGGGGCTTCAGGGTACGCGGGTGGGGAGTTGCTGCGGCTGATCGCCGGGCATCCGCATCTCGACCTGGGGGTGGCAACCGGGTTTGCGCAGGCAGGGTCGAAGGTTGGAGCGGTGCACCCGCACGTGCGGTCGCTGCGTGATGTCGTCTTGGCGCCGACCGAGGCCGGGGTGCTCGCCGAGTCCGGCGCCGACCTCGTGTTCCTGGCGCTGCCGCACGGGGAGTCCGCGGCGCTCGCGGCGCAGCTGCCGGCGTCGGTGAAGGTGGTCGACATCGGCGCGGACTTCCGGCTCGCGGCGGCCACCGACTGGACGAAGTACTACCCCGGTGACCACGCCGGGACGTGGACGTATGGGCTGCCGGAGCTGCCCGGGCAGCGGGAGAGGATCGCGGCGTCCAGCCGGGTCGCCAACACCGGCTGCTACGCGGTGTCGGTGGTCCTCGCGCTCGCGCCGCTGATCGCCGCGGGTGTCGCCGACCCCGAGGACGTCGTGGTGGTCGCGGCGTCGGGGACGTCGGGGGCGGGCCGGTCCGCGAAGGTGCACCTGCTGGCGTCCGAGGTGATGGGGTCGCTGTCGCCGTACAAGGTGGGGGCGCACCAGCACGTGCCGGAGATCAAGCAGGCGACCGGGGCCAGGTCGCTGTCGATGACGCCGGTCCTGGCGCCGATGCCGCGGGGCATCCTGGCGACGGTGACGGCGAAGGCGAAGACCGCCGCGGACCCCGCCGAGGTGCTCCGGCAGGCGTACGACGGCGAACAGTTCGTCCAGGTGCTGCCGGAAGGGCAGTGGCCGCACACGGCGTCGACGTTCGGGAGCAACGCCGCGCACCTGCAGGCGACCGTGGACGTCGACAGCGGCAGGATCATCGTGGTCTCGGCGATCGACAACCTCGTCAAGGGTGCCGCGGGCCAGGCCGTACAGAATGCGAATCTGATGCTCGGGCTGCCTGAGGGTGCCGGGCTCACCGCCGATGGGATCGCGCCATGAGTGTCACCGCACCGAAGGGTTTCCGGGCCGCCGGGGTCGCCGCCGGCATCAAGGCCACCGCCGGAGCGCTGGATGTGGCGCTCGTCGTCAACGACGGGCCGGACTGGACGGCGGCGGCCGTGTTCACCGGCAACAGGATCAAAGCGGCGCCGGTGCTGTGGAGCCAGCAGGTCCTGCGGGCCGGCATCGTGCGGGCCGTCATCCTCAACTCCGGCGGCGCCAACGCGTGCACCGGGCCGTCGGGCTTCCAGGACACGCACGCGACCGCCGAGCACACCGCGGCCGTGCTGTCGGGGCGGGCGTCGCGGTTCCCGGTCGGGGCCGGTGACGTCGCGGTCTGCTCGACCGGCCTGATCGGTGAGCGGCTGCCGTTGAAGAAGCTGCTGTCCGGCGTCGACGCGGCCGCCCGCGGGCTGGCCCGCGACGGCGGGGCGGACGCCGCGAAGGCCATCATGACGACCGACACGGTGCCGAAGACGGCCGCCCGCAACGGGCAGGGGTTCACCGTCGGCGGGATGGCCAAGGGCGCCGGCATGCTCGCGCCGGGGCTCGCCACGATGCTGGTGGTGCTGACCACCGACGCCGTCGCCGACGCGGACGTGCTCGACGCGGCCCTCAGAGCCGCGACCAGGGTCTCGTTCGACCGGATCGACTCCGACGGCTGCATGTCGACCAACGACACGGTGCTGCTGATGGCCAGCGGCGCCGCCGGGATCCAGCCGACCCAGGAGGAGCTGGCCGAGGCGGTCACCGCCGTCTGCAAGGACCTCGCCGAGCAGCTGGTCGCCGACGCGGAGGGCGCGACGAAGGAGATCGCGATCGAGGTCACCGGCGCGGCGAGCGAGGACGACGCGGTCGAGGTCGGCCGGTCGATCGCCCGCAACAACCTGGTGAAGACCGCGTTCTTCGGCAACGACCCCAACTGGGGCCGGATCCTGGCCGCGATCGGCACCACGGAGGCCGCGTTCGAGGCCGACGAGGTCGACGTCGCCATCAACGGCGTGTGGATCTGCAAGGGCGGGGCGGCCGGCGAGGACCGCTCCAAGGTCGACCTCAGCGCCCGCGAGGTCACGGTCACCGTCGACCTGCACGCGGGTGCGGCGGCGGCCACGGTACTGACCAACGACCTGTCCATGGGCTACGTGCACGAGAACTCGGCGTACTCGTCGTGACGGCGAAGGCGAACGTCGTGACGGCGAAGGCGAACGTCGTGACGGCGAAGGCGAACGCAGCATGAACGGGCGGAACCTCGGCATCGCGCTGGGCAAGGCGAACACCCTCATCGAGGCGCTGCCCTGGCTGGAGCGGTTCTCCGGCTCGACCGTCGTCGTCAAGTACGGCGGCAACGCCATGCTCGACAACGAGCTGAAGCGCGCGTTCGCCGCCGACATGGTGTTCCTGCGCCACGTCGGCATCAAGCCGGTCGTCGTGCACGGCGGCGGCCCGCAGATCTCGGCGATGCTCAAACGGCTCGGCATCGCCAGCGAGTTCAAGGGCGGCCTGCGCGTCACCACCCCCGAGACCGCCGACGTGGTCCGGATGGTGCTCGTCGGGCAGGTCGGCCGGGAGCTCGTGGGTCTGATCAACGAGCACGGCCCGCACGCCGTCGGCATGTCCGGCGAGGACGCGGGCCTGTTCACCGCGGTGCGCCGGCCCGCGATCGTCGACGGCTCGCCGGTCGACATCGGCCAGGTCGGCGACGTCGAGCACGTCAACGTCGGCGCCGTCGCCGACCTCATCGCCGCCGGGCGGATCCCGGTCGTGTCGACGGTCGCGCCCGACGCCGACGGGGTGCTGCACAACCTCAACGCCGACACCGCCGCCGGGGCGCTCGCCATCGCGCTCAAGGCCCGCAAGCTCGTGGTGCTCACCGACGTGGAGGGCCTCTACGCCCGCTACCCGGACCCGGAGTCGCTGATCTCGCAGCTGACCGCGGACGAGCTCACCGAGCTGCTGCCGACGCTCGAGTCGGGGATGGTGCCGAAGATGGAGGCGTGCCTGCGCGCCGTCAAGGGCGGCGTGCCCGCCGCGCACGTCGTCGACGGCAGGGTGCCCCACTCCCTGCTGCTGGAAGTCTTCACATCGGAAGGGTTCGGGACCATGGTGGTGAGCTCATGACGCTGGTGCAGCGGTTCGAGGCGTCGGTGATGAACACGTACGGGCCGCCGTCGCTGGGACTCGTCAGCGGCAGCGGATCCGTCGTCGTCGACGAGGCCGGACGGTCCTATGTGGACCTGCTCGGCGGGATCGCGGTCAACCTGCTCGGCCACGCCCACCCCGCGGTCGTCGCCGCCGTGACGCAGCAGATCGCCACGCTCGGCCACGTGTCCAACCTGTTCGCGTCGCCGCCGGTCGTCGCCCTCGCCGAGCGGCTCCTGGACCTCGGCGGCCGGCCGGGCGCGGTGTTCTTCGGCAACTCCGGCGCCGAGGCCAACGAGGCCGCGTTCAAGCTGTCCCGCCGCACCGGCCGCACGAAGATCGTGGCCGCGCAGGCCGGCTTCCACGGCCGCACCATGGGCGCGCTCGCGCTCACCGGGCAGCCCGCGAAGCAGGAGCCGTTCCGCCCGCTGCCCGGCGAGGTCGTGCACGTCCCGTACGGTGACGTCGCCGCGCTCGAGGCGGCCGTCGACGGCGACACGGCGATGGTGCTGCTCGAGCCGATCCAGGGCGAGTCCGGGGTCGTGGTCCCGCCCGCCGGCTACCTCACCGCCGCGCGGGAGGTCACCGCCCGGCACGGCGCGCTGCTCGCCCTCGACGAGGTGCAGACCGGTATCGGCCGGACCGGGCACTGGTTCGCCCACCAGGCCGAGGGTGTGCGCCCCGACGTCGTGACCCTCGCCAAGGGTCTCGGCGGCGGGCTGCCGCTCGGCGCGATGATCGCGTTCGACGGCGCCGCCACCCTGCTCGGCCCCGGCCAGCACGCGTCCACGTTCGGCGGCAACCCGGTCTGCTGCGCCGCCGCCCTCGCGGTGCTCGACACCATCGAGTCCGAGCACCTCCTCGAGCACGTCAAGCAGCTCAGCGAGCGCATCCGCCGCGGCGTCGAGGCCATCGACAGCCCGCTCGTCAGGGAGGTCCGCGGGGCGGGGCTGCTGCTCGGCATCGTCCTCAACGGGCCGGCCGCCGGCGCGCTCGCCGCCGTGCTGCGCGACGCCGGGTTCCTCGCCCAGGCGGCGCAGCCGGACGTGCTGCGCATCGCGCCGCCGCTCATCCTCACCGACGAGCAGGCCGACGCGTTCCTCGCCGCGCTCGGCCCGGCCCTGGACGCGGTGCGGGCCTGATGCCTCGTCATCTGCTCAGGGACGACGACCTGACCACGGCCGAGCAGGCGGAGATCCTCGACCTGGCCGCGGCGATGAAGGCCGACCGGCACGGGTTCAAGCCCTTCGCCGGTCCGCGGTCCGTCGCCGTCATCTTCGAGAAGCAGTCGCTGCGGACGCGGGTCTCGTTCGAGGTCGGCATCGCCGAGCTCGGCGGCACCCCGCTCATCATCGACGCGGTCAGCACCCACTTCGGCCGGGGTGAGGAGATCGGTGACGCGGCGAAGGTCCTGTCGCGGTACGTGTCGGCGATCGTCATCCGGTCCAATGTGGACGCCCGCGTGGCGGAGCTGGCCGAGCACGCGACGGTGCCGGTCGTCAACGCGCTCACCGACGGTTTCCACCCGTGTCAGCTGCTCGCGGATCTTCTGACGGTACGGGAGCGCCTCGGCTCGACGCAGGGCCGGACCCTCACGTACCTCGGCGACACCGCGAACAACATGGCCAACTCCTACGCGCTCGCCGGGGTCACCGCCGGCATGCGGGTGCGCCTGAGCGGCCCGGCCGGCTTCGAGCCCGACGCGTCCATTGTGGACGCCGCGCGCCGGCGGGGCGGCGTCGAATGGGTGCCGGACCCTGCGGAGGCCGTGAAGGACGCGGACGTCGTCGTCACGGACACGTGGACGTCGATGGGTCAGGAGGGCGACGGGCTCGACCGGATCACGCCCTTCCGCCCCTACCAGGTGAACGCGGAGCTCCTCGCGAACGCCCATGCCAACGCTATCGTGCTGCACTGCCTGCCCGCGCACCGTGGCGACGAAATCACCTCCGAGGTGATGGACGGCCCGCAGAGCGCGATCTGGGACGAGGCCGAGAACCGGTTGCACGCCCAGAAGGCGTTGCTGGCCTGGCTGCTGGACCATTCGTGAGCGGCGCGGAGGGCGACCGCCGCGCCGCGGCCGGGGCGACGTCATGAGCGTTCCCGTCTCGAAGGCCGCGCGGCACGACCGGATCGCGTCGCTGATCCGCGGGTCGGCGGTGCGGTCGCAGACGGAGCTGGCGGAGCTGCTGGCCGCGGACGGGATCCAGGTGACGCAGGCGACGCTGTCGCGGGACCTCGAGGAGCTGCGGGCCGTCAAGGTCCGCGGCGAGTACCTCATCCCCGAGGACGGCGAGCGGGCGCTGCGCCCGGCGGAGGAGGCCCCGACCCGGCTGATCCGGCTGCTGCGGGAGCTGCTCACCGGCGCCGACAGCTCCGGCAACCTCGTCGTCCTGCGCACCCCGCCGGGCGCCGCGCAGTTCCTCGCCAGCGCCATCGACCGCACCGGGCTGCCCGACATCGTCGGCACCATCGCCGGCGACGACACCATCATGGTCGTCGCCCGGCAGGGGCCCGACCCGCTCGGACAGCCGACCGCCGGAGAGCTGCTCGCGGCGAAACTCACCGAATGGGCCCATCTCGACGGCCCGTCGAAATAACGCGATCTTGCACATGGAAGGATCGTCGCGTGGCAACTTCGTCTTCTGAGTCCCCGACCCGTCTCTGGGGCGGCCGGTTCGCGGGCGGGCCCGCCGAGGCCCTCGCCCGGCTGTCGGTGAGCGTGCAGTTCGACTGGCGGCTGGCGCCCTACGACCTGGCCGGGTCGCGGGCGCACGCGCGGGTCCTCGCCCGGGCCGGGCTGCTCGACGCCGACGAGCTCGGCCGGATGCTCGCCGCGCTCGACGACCTGGAGTCGGCGTGCGCCGCCGGCGAGTTCCGGCCCACGGTCGACGACGAGGACGTGCACACCGCCCTCGAGCGGGGTCTGCTGGAGCGCCTCGGCGCGCTCGGCGGGAAGCTGCGCGCCGGCCGGTCCCGCAACGACCAGGTCGCCACCGACCTGCGGCTGTACCTGCGTGACCACGCCCGCGGCGTCGCCGCCCGGATCGTGGAGCTCGCCGACGCGCTCGTCGAGCAGGCCGCCCGGCACGTCGACACGCCCGCGCCCGGGTTCACGCACCTCCAGCCGGCGCAGCCGATCGCGTTCGGCCACCAGCTGCTCGCGCACGTGCAGTCGCTGCTGCGCGACCTCGACCGGCTCCGCGACTGGGACGCGCGCGCCTCGGTCAGCCCGCTCGGCGCCGGCGCCCTCGCCGGGTCGTCGCTGCCGCTGGACCCGACGCAGGTGGCGAAGGAGCTCGGGTTCGCCAGCGCCGCGGCCAACTCGATCGACGCCGTCTCCGACCGGGACTTCGTCGCGGAGTTCCTGTTCGTCGCGGCCCTCACCGGCGTGCACCTGTCGCGGCTCGGTGAGGAGGTCGTGCTGTGGACGACCCCCGCGTTCGGCTGGGTGCAGCTCGACGACGCGTTCGCGACCGGGTCGTCGATCATGCCGCAGAAGAAGAACCCTGACATCGCCGAGCTCGCCCGCGGCAAGTCCGGCCGGCTCATCGGCGGCCTCACCGGCGTCCTGGCGATGCTCAAGGGCCTGCCGCTGGCGTACGACCGGGACCTGCAGGAGGACAAGGAGCCGGTGTTCGACGCGGTCGACACCCTGGAGCTGGTCCTGCCCGCGATGGCCGGGATGGTCTCCACGATGACGGTCCGGGTCGACCGGCTCGCCGAGCAGGCGCCGGTCGGCTACACCCTGGCCACCGAGGTCGCCGAGTGGCTCGTCCGGCAGGGCGTGGCGTTCCGCGACGCACACGAGATCACGGGCAAGCTCGTCGTGATCGCGGCGGCCCGCGACATCGGCCTCGACGAGGTCTCCGACGAGGACCTGCAGGCAGTCAGCCCGCACCTGACGCCCGCGGTCCGCGAGGTGTTCTCCGTCCCCGGCGCCCTGGCGGCGCGCACCACGCCCGGGTCGACGGGCCCCGGGCCGGTCGCCGACCAGCTCGCGGTCGCCGGGGGCAAGCTCGACAGTTGGCGGTCCTGGGCGGCGGAGACGGTGCTACCGTCCGAATGATGCGGGTGACACAGTGCGACGGGTGACGCAGAACGTGCTCGGCGACGCGTCGGTGCTGCGCGTCACCGAGGCCGACGTCCCGCACCCCGGCCCGACCGAGATCCTGGTCGAGATGCACGCCGCCGGCGTCAACCCGGTCGACTGGAAGGTCCGCTCCGGCGGCGGCTTCCTCGGCACCCCGCCGTTCACCGTCGGCTGGGAGCTGTCCGGGGTCGTCGCCGCGACCGGCACCGGCGTCACCAGGTTCGCCGTCGGCGACGAGGTGTTCGGCATGCCCCGCTTCCCCGGGGAGGCGGCCGCCTACGCCGAGTACGTCACCGGGCCCGCCCGGCAGTTCGCGCTGAAACCGCTCAACCTCAGCCACGAGCAGGCCGGCGGGCTCGCGCTCGCCGGCCTCACCGCCTGGCAGGTCCTCGTCGAGACGGCCGGTGTCCTCGAAGGGCAGCGGGTGCTGGTCCCGGCCGCGGCCGGCGGCGTCGGCCACCTCGCCGTGCAGATCGCGAAGGCCCGCGGCGCGTACGTGATCGGCACCGCGTCGGCACCCAAGCACGACTTCGTGCGGTCCCTCGGCGCCGACGAGGTCCTGGACCACCAGCCCGGCGACCTGGCCGGCGTGAAGGACATCGACGTGGCCGTCGCCACGATCGCGGGGCAGATCCCGGAGCTGGTGGCGACCCTCGGGCCGGAAGGGGCGCTCGTCGCCCTCAACGGCGCCGACGAGGCCGCCGTGATCGAGGCGGGCGGCGTGTTCCTGCTCGCCGAGCCCGACCGCGCCGGCCTCGAGCACCTCACGGCGCTCGTGCTCGACGGCCGGCTCACCGTCCACGTCGACCGGGTCTTCCCGCTCGACCAGGTCGTCCGCGCGCACGAGTACGGCGAGCTCGGCCACACGACCGGCAAGGTGGTCCTGACGCCGTAAGCCGGCCGTGGGCCGGCCGTGGGTCAGTGGGACACGGCGTAGTGCAGGATCACGTTGTGGATGTGCTGGGTCTTCTCGACCCCGCGGACCTCGATCTCGTACGTGTGGGCGCCGACGTGGACGGCGATGTTGCCGCTGCTGAAGAAGTTGCCCGCCCACGACTTGTTGCTCACGATCGAGACGGCGGTCACCTTCTGGTAGGGGATCGACGTGAGTGCGAGCCGCTTGCCGACGAACGAGCGGTCCTGCAGGATCACGCGTCGGTCGGTCAGGCCGATGAACCCGGTGCCGATGCCGACGGCGTCGTAGACGGCGATGATGGTCTCGCCGGGCAGCAGACCGGACTGGATCTGCTCGAACTGTTCACGGCGGTCGTACTTCACCTGTTGGGCCATGTGTCCAACGTAGACCGACCCCTCAACCCGGCCGGTGGCGCGCATGGGTCATCCTTGACGGCACATCACGTCGAGGAGGACCCGTGCCGATCCTGTTCCGCAAGGCGATGCGTTTCGGCCCGCTGGTGCTGAACTTCACCCCGAAGGGCCTGTCCTCGTGGGGGTTGAAGATCGGCAAGTGGTCGTGGAACTCGAAGACCAGGGCGCACCGCTACGACCTGCCCGGCCCGTTCTCGTGGCGCAGCCGCGGCCGCCGCAGCGGCAGCTGAAGCCCTGGCGCAGCCGAAGCCGCAGCTGAGAAGCCGAAAGCTGAGGCTGAGCGGCCGCAGTTGAAGAAGCCCGCGGAGGCCGAAACCGCCTACCGGTCGCCGCGGGAGGACGACCCGTTGCTGAACACGCGCACCGGGACGTTCACCGTGCCCGGGTCGACGCTCCACTGTGCCGCGACCCGGTGCACGTCGCCGTCGTCGACGAGCTGACCGAAGGACCGCTCCAGGTCCGACGCCTCGCCGATCTCGTCGATCTCGCCGTCGGTGGCGGCGAACGACCGGAGCAGATCCCCCGACCGGGCGCGCTGCCACCGGTACACCTGCAGCCCTCGATGTGACGAGAAGAACTGCACCTCGGTCTCCAGGGCCGCGCTGAGCCCCGTCACGTCCGGCCGGTCCTTCATGAGCGCCATGCCCAGGACCAGGACCCACCCGTCGACCGGGGGCGTCACGATCAGGCGGTCGTCGGTGAAGTACGCCAGGTCGACGCCGGCCCGCCAGCCGGTCTCGCCGAGCTCGGTGAGTCCGAGCGCCGCCGCCGGGTCCCGGTCGCGCACGGCCAGCCACGCCATCTTCTGCACGCTTCGACGCTACCCCGCGACGCGGGGCTTGACGCGGCGGCGGCGAGGTTGCATGGTTAGTTACATGAGTAATGAACCGACGAACCAAGCCGATGGATGAGGGTCGGCCGATCTTCCTGCAGATCGCAGAGCAGATCGAGACGTCGATCGTCGACGGTTCGCTGCCCGAGGAGGCGCAGGTCCCGTCGACGAACGAGCTCGCGGCGTTTCACCGGATCAACCCCGCCACCGCCGCCAAGGGCGTCAACCAGCTGGTGGACGACGGCGTGCTCTACAAGAAGCGAGGCATCGGCATGTTCGTCTCCACGGGCGCGCGGGCCAGGCTCCGGCAGCGCCGCAAGGAGCAGTTCAGCGAGTTGTACCTGCAGCCGCTACTGGCCGAGGCGGCGAAGCTCGGCATCCACGCCGACGAGCTCAAGACGATGATCGACCGCCACGAGGAGCAGCGATGACCACCACCCCCGTCGTGTCGGTGCAGGGCGTCTCGAAGCGGTTCGGCTCCGTCGCCGCGGTCGACGACGTCAGCTTCGACCTGCGCCGCAACGGCATCTACGGCCTGCTCGGCCGCAACGGCGCCGGCAAGACCACCCTCATGCAGCTGCTCACCGGCCAGCAGTTCGCCACCGGCGGCACGATCCGCGTCCTCGGCGCCGACCCGGTCGAGAACAGCCAGGTGCTGCGGCAGGTCAGCTTCGTCAAGGAGAGCCAGCGCTACCCGGACACGTTCAAGGTGCGGCACGTCCTGCTCGCCGGCCGGCTGCTGTTCCCCGAGTGGGACGAGGCGTTCGCCCGATCGCTCGTCGCCGACTTCCAGCTGCCCGTCGGCCGGCTGGTGAAGAAGCTGTCCCGCGGCATGCTGTCCGCGCTCGGCGTCACCGTCGGGCTCGCGTCCCGGGCGCCGCTGACGTTCTTCGACGAGCCCTACCTGGGCCTGGACGCCGTGTCGCGCCAGCTGTTCTACGACCGGCTGCTCGCCGACTACGCCGAGCACCCGCGGACCGTCGTGCTCTCCACCCATCTCATCGACGAGGTCGGCGACCTCATCGAGCACGTGCTGCTCATCGAGCGCGGCCGGATCGTCCTGGACGAGGCCGCCGACGCGCTGCGCGGGCAGGTCGTCACCGTCACCGGCCCGGCGCCGGCCGTCGACCGGCTCACCGTGAACACCGACGAGCTGCACCGCGAGCAGCTCGGGCCGCTCACCCGGGCCACCGTCCGGGGCGCCGTCCCGGCCAGCGCGGCCCGGGAGGCCGGCGTCCAGCTGGAACCCGTCTCGCTGCAGCAGCTCGTCGTCCGCATCACCGCACGGAAGGCCGCCTCATGAACCGCGTCTTCGCCATCGTCCGAATGCAGGCCGCGGGCCGCCGCGACGGCCTTGTCTGGCCCCTGGTCATCCTCGGCATCGCGTTCGCCGTCAACCTGGTGCTGTTCGGCTCGATGGGCGACGAGATGGGCGACCGTCCCGTGACCGGCGGCCTGGCCAGCGTCTACATCACCGCGCTCGTGTTCGGGGCGGTCGCGATGGCGCAGCAGTTCCCGTTCGCGCTCGGGATGAGCGTGACCCGGCGCGAGTTCGGCGCCGCGATCGGCCTGTTCACCCTCGCGCAGACCGTCATCTACGCCGTGCTCCTCGTCGTCCTCCAGGCGGTCGAGGCCGCCACCGGCGGGTGGGGCCTGCGGATGCGGTTCTTCGGCATCGGCCCCCTCGACACCTACGGCGTGCCGGCCCAGCTGCTCATCTACGGCGTGCCGCTGCTGCTGATGAGCCTCATCGGGATCGCGCTCGGCGCCGTGTACGTGCGCTGGCGCACCAACGGCGTCTTCGGCGCGATCACCGCCGTCATGGTCGTCCTCGGGCTCACCGCCGCCCTCATCACCAGGACGGGCAGGTGGCCGGCGGTCGGCGACTGGTTCCTCGACCAGAGCGCGCTGTCCCTGTTCGCCGGCTGGCCCTCGCTCGCCGTCGTGCTGCTGACCGCGCTGTCCTGGACCGCGCTGCGCAAGGCGACCGCCTGACCCGTGCGCCGGCGTCACGCCCCCCGTCACGCCCCCGGTGCGGGATCCAGCGTGCTGAGGATCGACAGGCCGCGGCGGCGGTGCTCGGCGGCGGTCACCGGGTCGGCGGCGTCGTCGTGGGCGTCGGCGAGGTGGGCCAGGACCGCGGCCTCGCCGGAGCGGTCGCCGAGCTCCAGGTACGCCCGCAGCGCGTGCCCGTAGCAGGCGATCGCCTGGCGGGGGTCGCCGAGCCGGTGGTGGGCGTGGCCGACGGCGTCCCAGGCGCCCGCCTCGCCGTGCCGGTCGTCGAGCTCGATCGTCTCGGTGAGCGCCTCCCGGCAGCGCTGCAGGGCCTGCCGGTGCTCGCCGAGGTGGCCGTGGATCCAGCCGGTGGCGTTGAGGGCGCGGGCCCGCCAGATCCGGTCGCCGAGCCGGTCGAAGCGGCGCAGCGCCTCCTCGGTCAGGGACAGCGCCTGCGGGTACCGCCGCAGGCGCAGCGCCAGCCCGCCCAGGTGGTAGCCGGCCCGGGCCAGCCCCGCCGTGTCACCGGCCTGCTCGTGCACCCACATCGCGGCGCCCAGGTGGTGCTCGGCGTCCTCGTAGCGGCCGATCCGGGCGTACGTGCGACCCAGCGCGCACGCGGTGTCACCCAGGCCCGCGTGGTCCACAGCCGGCGACCGGCCCCGCAGCTGGGCCCGCAGCGCGGTCTCGTGGACGGCGGCGAGGTCGTGCCACCGCCCGCGCCAGTCGAGGAACGTCGTGACCGCGGCCGCGAGCCGCCACGTGTGCCCGTCGAAGCCGGCGTCGGCGGCGAGGCGCACAGCCGCGAGCAGCGGGTCGCGTTCCGCGTCGAACCAGGCCAGGGCCTCGCCGCGGGTCTGGGGCCGGGGCACGGTCGTGCCGGGCTGCGGGTCGCCGAGGCGCCGCGGGCCGCGGGCCGGGTCGAGCAGGCGGGCCGCCGCGTCGGCGGTGTGCAGGTAATGGTCCAGCAGCCGGTGTACGGCCAGCCGGTGGCCCGGCGCCGCGTCGTGGACGGCGGCCTGCTCGGCGGCATACGCCCGCAGCAGGTCGTGCAGGCAGTGCCGGCCGGGCGTGTCCTGGAAGACGAGGTTGGCGCGCACCAGCTCCGCCAGGGGGACCCGGGCCGCGGCCGCCGGGACGCCGGCGAGGCTGGCGATCGCGCCGGCGCCGAGGTCCGTGCCGGGGGCGAGGCTCATCCGGCGCAGCAGCTCCGCGGCCGCCGGTCGCAGCGCCCGGTAGGACCAGGAGAACACCGCCCGCGGGTCGGACACCGGGTCGTCGCCGGCGATCGCGTCCAGCGTGCCGGACGGCGTGCCGGCGGCGCGCAGCGACGCCGCCAGGTCCGCCAGGGGCAGCTCCGGCCGGGTCGCGGCCCGCCCGGCGGCGACGGCGAGCGCCAGGGGCAGCCGCGCGCAGCGGGCCACGATCTCGGCGACCGCCGCGGGCTCGGCCGCGACCCGGGCCGCGCCGAGCCGGCGGACCAGCAGGTCCCCGGCCTCGCCGGCGCTGAGCAGGTCGACGGCGACGGGCAGCGCCCCTTCGAGGGCGACCAGCGACGTGAGCGCGTCGCGGCTGGTGACGACCGCGAGGCAGCCGGGGGTGCCGGGCAGCAGCGGCCGGACCTGCTCGGCGTCGCGGGCGTTGTCGAGCACGATCAGGACCCGCCGGCCGGCCAGGAGGCTGCGCAGCAGGCCGGCCTGCGCGGCGAGCCCGGCGGGGACGCGGGCGGCGGCGACCCCGAACGCGTCGAGGAACCCGCGGACCGCGTCGGCGGGGTCGACCGGCCGGCCGCCGGGGTCGAAGCCGCGCAGGTTGACATACAGCTGGCCGTCGGGGAACCGCCCGGCGGCGCGGTGCGCCCAGTGCACGACCAGCGCCGACTTGCCCACGCCCGCGGTCCCGGTGACCGCGGCGACCGCGACCCCACCGGTGCCGGTGTCTGCGGTGTCTGCGGTGTCGCCGGTGGCTCCGGTGAGGAGCGAGTCGAGGCGGGCGAGCTCGCCGGTCCGGCCGGCGAACGTGCCCACCGCCAGGGGCAGCTGGGCCGGCACCGCGGGGGCGGTGGCGGCGACCGGGGCGGGCGCGTCCAGCTCCGGGTCCTGGCGCAGGATCCCCGCCTCCAGGTCGCGCAGCGCGGCGCCGGGCTCGATGCCGAGGTCGTCGTCGAGCGTGCCGCGCAGCCGCCGGAACGCCGCGAGGGCGTCGGCCTGGCGGCCCAGCCGGTACAGCGTGAGCATCAGCAGCCCGTGCAGCTGCTCGTCGAAGGGGTGTTCGCGGGTCAGCTGCTCCAGGTCCGGCAGCAGCTGCGCGTGCTGCCCCAGCCCGAGCCGCGCCTCCAGCAGGGCGCGCCGGCCGCGCAGCCACAGCTGGCCGAGCCGCTCGGCCTGCTCGTCGAGCCACGGCAGCCCGCCGGTGTCGGCGAGGGGCGTGCCGCGCCACAGCTCGAGCGCGGCCTGCAGGTGGCGGGCGCGGGCCGCGGGGTCGGCCTCCCGCAGGCCGGCGGCGATGCGCCGTTCGGCGACCGCGACGTCGGTCCCGTCGCCGCCCGCGTCGAGCAGGTAGCCGGGTGGACGGGACGCGATGACGGCCTTGTCGCCGAGGGTGCGTCGCAGGTACGACACGTGACTCTGCAACGCGTTGACGGCGTTCGGCGGGGGAGCGTCGCCCCACACCAGGTCGACGAGGCGCCCGGTGCTGACGACCTCGCCCGGGTGCAGGCCGAGGACCGCGAGGACCGCCTTGCGCCGCTGCCCCCGCACGGGGCGCGCGGCACCGTCGACGAGCACGTCGACCGGACCGAGAAGCCTCACCCGCAACGCCGCCGCCCCCCAACGGTTGACTCCCTCGAACGTATCGATGAACCCGGGCGCTGACCGCCGGGTGTCCGACTGTTGACGACGCAACCGAACCGGCGCGCCGGCGGTCTTCGCCGCCTGCCCCCGGGTGTCGCCGCGGTGGTCCGGATAGGTTGGATCGATGAGCGCGTTGGAGAAGCTGCGGGCTGCCGCGCCCGTCATGCGTGAGGACCTTGCCGGGCTCGTCGCCGTCGAGTCGCCGTCCGCCGACCTCGACGCCCTGGCCAGATGCGCCGACGTCGTCGCCGGGCTCGGCCGGCGGTGCACCGGGCTGGCGCCGGAGCGGGTCGTCGTCGCCGACCGGCCGCACCTGCGGTGGCGCTTCGGTGACGGGCCGGTCCGCGTGGTGCTCGTCGGGCACTTCGACACGGTGTGGCCGGTCGGCACCCTGGCCCGCTGGCCGTTCGCCGTCGACGGCGACCGGTGCACCGGCCCCGGCGTCGTGGACATGAAGGGCGGCCTGGTCGTGCTCTTCCACGCCCTGGCGGCGGTCGCGGACCTCGACGGCGTCGCCGTGGTGTGCAACTCCGACGAGGAGATCGGCTCACCGACATCGCTGGCGCTCATCGAGGAGACGGCCGCCGGCGCGGCGGGCGCGCTGATCCTCGAGGGCAGCGCCGACGGCCGGCTGAAGATCGCCCGGAAGGGCATCGCGCACTACTCGCTGCGGGTCACCGGCCGCGCGTCGCACGCCGGGGTCGCCCCGCACCTCGGGATCAACGCCGGGGTCGAGCTGGCGCACCAGGTGCTGCGGGTCGCGGCGCTCGGCGCCCCACCGGGCACGACCGTCACCCCCACCGACGCCGTCGTCGGCACCACGAGCAACACGGTGCCGGCCGCCGCCCGGGTCAGCGTCGACGTCCGCGCGTTCGACCCGGCCGAGCTGACCCGGGTCGACACGGCGCTGCGCGGCCTGCGGCCGGTGCTGCCGGGCGCCGAGCTCACCGTCGAGCTCGGCCCGTCCCGGCCCGCGATGCCCGAGTCGGCGTCGGCGTCGCTGTTCGCCCTGGCCCGCCGGGTCGGCGCCGAGCTGGGCCTGCCGCCGCTTTCGGGCGAGGCGGTCGGCGGCGGCTCCGACGGCAACCTCACCGCCGGCATCGGCGTGCCGACCCTCGACGGGCTCGGCGTCATCGGCGGCAACGCGCACGCCGAAGGGGAGTGGTCCGACCTGGCGACCATGCCGGAGCGGGCCGCCCTCGTCGCCGGCCTCGTCGACGCGATCGGCCGGTTACGGTGAACCTGGCCGCCGCCGACGCCGCCTCCCCGGTGGCGGACGCGTGGGAGTGCGCGGCGGCGGCCGCGGAGCGGGCCGGGGTCGAGATCGTGGAGACCGCCGACGTGCCCGGCCGGGCCGCGTTCGACGACGTGTCGGTGCTGCTGCAGCGGGTGTGGCGGGCCGATCACCGGGCCGAGATCGCCGCGCCGGGCCTGCTGCGGACCTACGCGCACTCCGGCAACTACGTCGCCGGGGCCTACCGTGGCGGCCGGCTGACCGGTGCCGCGGTCGGCTTCTTCGGCCGGGACGAGCGGGGGACGCCGCACCTGCACTCGTTCGTCGCGGGGGTCGAGCCCGGCGGCCTCGGCGCGGGGGTCGGGTTCGCGATCAAGCAGCACCAGCGGGCCTGGACGCTCGCCCGCGACGTGCCCGAGGTCCGCTGGACCTACGACCCGCTCGTGCTGCGCAACGCCTCCTTCAACCTGCGCAAGCTCGGCGGCCACGCGGTCCGCTACCTGCCCGAGTTCTACGGCGCGATGGCCGACGGCATCAACAGCGGCGACCTCAGCGACCGCCTGCTGCTCGTGTGGCGGCTCGCCGCGCCCGAGGCCGTCGCCGCCGCCCACGGCACTCCCGCCGGTGTCGACGTCGCCGGCACCGCGAAGCTCCTCGACCGTGCCGGCGACGGCACACCGCTGCGGTTGCCGGCCGTCCCGGCGCCGGCGGTGCTCGTGGCCGTGCCGCCGGACGTGGAGGGCCTGCGGGCCAGCGACCCGGCGGGCGCGGCGGCGTGGCGGCTCGCGGTGCGGGACGTCATGGCCGGGCGGCTCGCCGCCGGCTGGCGGATCGCCGGGTTCTCCCGCGACGGCTACTACCTGCTCACCGGGGAGGGGTGACGACCGCCACGTCGCTGATCGACTACCGATAACTTTACAAGCGTTAGCTGACGTGTCTAACCTTACGGGCGTAAACAAACGTCCGTAAGGGGTCTCCGATGTCCGAACATCCGCGCCGGTGGGCCGCGCTCGCGGTGCTCAGCCTCACCCTGGTCGCAGTCACCCTCGACAACTCCGTGCTGAACACCGCCCTGCCGTCTTTGGCGCACGGGCTGCACGCCACCACGTCCGACCTGCAGTGGATCACCGACGCGTACACCCTCGTCTTCGCCTCGGCGCTGATCCTCGCCGGCAGCCTCGGCGCCCGGCTCGGCTCGCGGCGCGCCCTGATCGGCGGCCTCGTGGTCTTCGGCGGCGGCTCCGCCGTGGCGGCCCTCGCCGACACGCCCGGCCAGCTGATCGCGTGGCGGGCCGTCATGGGGCTCGGCGCCGCGTTCGTCATGCCGGCGACCCTCGCCATCATCACCCGCATCTTCTCCCCGGCGGAGCGGCCGAAGGCGTTCGCGGCCTGGTCGGCGGCGGCGGGCATCGGCGTGCTCATCGGCCCGGTCACGGGCGGCGCGCTGCTGGAGCACTACTCGTGGAGCAGCGCCTTCTGGATCAACGTCCCGCTGGTCGCGGGCGCGCTGGTCGCGGTGGTCCGGCTGGTGCCGGCCGTCCCGGTGGTGCGCACCGGCCGCCTCGACATCCTCGGCGCCCTGCTGTCCACGGCCGCGGTCGCGCTGCTGGTGGACTTCGTCATCCAGGCCCCGGCCCGCGGCTGGACCGCTCCGCTCGGCTTCGCCGAGCTCGGCGCCGCCGTCGTCCTGGCCGCGCTGTTCGTGGCGTGGCAGCTGCGGGCGGCGTCGCCGCTGGTGCGGCTCGACCTGTTCGCCAACCGCACCTTCCTGCTCGCCGCGCTGTCCCTCGCCGTCGTGTTCTTCGTCCTCTTCGGCACGCTGTTCGAGCTGTCGCAGTACCTGCAGCTCGTCCACGGGTACAGCCCGCTCGTCGCCGGCCTGGGCGCGATGCCCTTCGCCGTCGCGATGGCGACCACCTCCGCGACCTCGGCGCTGCTGTCGAAGCGGCTCGGCGTGCGCTGGACCCTCGTGCTGGGCCTGTCCCTCGCCGTCGCCGGGCTGCTCTCGCTGTCCACCACCGGGGTCGGCACCGAGTTCTGGAAGGTCGCATTCGGGACCGGCGTGATCGGGCTCGGCATGGGCATGATGATGGCCCCGGCCAGCCTGCAGATCAGCGGCTCGGTCCCGCCCGAGTACAGCTCCATGGCCGCCGCCCTCAACAGCGTCATCCGCGAGCTCGGCGGCGTCCTCGGCATCGCGGTGCTCGGCACGGTCGTCTCCTCGGCGTACCGGAGCGACCCCGCCCTGGTCCTGCCCGGCGCGGACCTGCCGGCCGCGCACGCCGCCGCGGCCACCATGCCGCCCGCCGACGCGCAGCACGTCCTGTCCGCCGCCGACGCCGCCTTCACCGCCGCCATGGACCGCGGCGCCCTGGTCGCGGCCGGCATCGCGGCCCTGATGGCCGTCGCCGTGGCCGTGATCCGCCCGGCGGCCGCCCGCACCGCGCCCGCCGAGGCGCAGCTCGTCGCCCAACCGGCATGATGGACCGATGACGACATCGGGAGGCCGCACTCGCAACCGCAGGGGCGAGGGCGGCCTCCTGCGCGACGAGATCGTCGCCGCCGCCGAACGCATCCTGGAGCGCGAGGGCGACGAGGCCGCGATCACGCTGCGGTCCGTGGCCCGGGAGGCCGGGATCGCGGCGCCGTCCATCTACGCGCACTTCGCCGACCGGGACGCCGTCATCGAGGCCGTGCTCGACATCGCGTTCGACCGGCTGCGGCAGATCGTCATCGACACCACCACGGCGCTCGCCGACGACGACTGCGTCGCGTCCCTGCTGGCCGGGTGTCACGCCTATGTCGACTTCGCGATGCGGGAGCCGGCGCGCTACCGGGTGCTGTTCGGCCGCCTCCGGGAGGGCCGGCCCGACCTGAAGATGCCGCTGAAGCTGGAGGACGTGCCCCCGAAGTGGCGGTCCCGCCTGCAGTCCTTCGAGGTGCTCGTCCACGCGCTCGGCGCCTGCGTCGCCGCCGGCCGGTCCACCAGCACCGACCCGTTCGCCGACGCGGCGCTGGTGTGGACGGCGCTGCACGGCGCGGTCATGATGCGCCAGTTCGTGCCGGGCTTCCCGTGGCCGCCGTTCGAGGAGTCCGTCGACGCGGTCGTCCTGCGCATCTGCCGGATCTCGCAGTGACCCTCGCCGACGACCTCGCGGGCCCGGTCGACACCGCCGCGCGGGCCCTGCTGGGCTGCACGTTGACCGCCGGCGGGGTGACGGTCCGCCTGACCGAGGTGGAGGCGTACTCGGGCACCGGCGAGGACCCGGCCTCCCACGCCCACCGCGGCCGCACCCCGCGCAACGAGATCATGTTCGGCCCCGCCGGCCACGCGTACGTCTACTTCACCTACGGCATGCACTACTGCGTCAACGTCGTCACCGGCACCGACGGCACCGCGTCGGCGGTGCTGCTGCGGGCCGGCGAGGTCGTCGACGGCCTGCCGGTCGCCAGGTCGCGCCGGCCGGCCGCGCGCACCGACGCCGAGCTGGCCCGCGGCCCCGCCAGGCTGTGCTCCGCGCTCGGCATCGACAAGTCCTTCTACGGCACCTACCTCCTGGGCGACCCGCCCCTGCTGCGGGCCCCGGCCGCCGCGGTGCCCGCCCTCGCCGTCTCGACCGGCCCCCGCGTCGGCGTCACCGGCGCGCACGACGTCCCGTGGCGCTTCTGGGTCACCGGTGACGCGACGGTCAGCGCGTACCGGCGCCACACGCCGAAACAGGCGATGTGAGGAAGGTCAGAAGCGGGTGCGCCGCCGCGGGGTGGTGACGCCCCGCTGGTGCGGCGGCGGGGCGAAGGGCCGGGTGTGGGCGCCGCCCGGGGTGCGGGGCAGGCCGTCGAGGAGGTCGTCGAGGCGCTTCACCATGGGGTCGCCGACGTCGGCCGTGTAGTCCTCCGGGCGCGTCCGGTCGATCCCCGCGGGCACCTTCGCGAGCCGGAGCAGCACCGTGCCGGCCACCGACACGACCAGGTTGGCGAGGAGTGCGATGAGGCCCACGTACACCATGACGCCGTCACCGAAGGACCAGCTGGAGCCGCCGAAGTGGGCCTTCACCACGACGCCGCCGGGGCCGAGCTGCGGGATCCGGTAGAGCATCGCCACGGCCGTGACCAGGCCCGTGACCAGGCCGGCGATGAGCGCCGCGCGGTGGAACCACGCCGTCGTCAGGCCGAACATCACCGCGGGGATGGTCTGCAGGATGACGGCGCCGCCGATGAGCTGGAGCTCCGCGGAGTACGCGGGGTCGATCAGGAGGATGACCGCGACCGCGCCGAACTTCACGACCAGCGACGCCCAGCGGCTGACGCGGGCCTCCTCGGCGGGGCCGGCGTCGGGACGCAGGTACTGGCGGTAGATCGAGCGGGTGAACGCGTTCGCCGCCGCGATCGACATGACCGCGGCCGGGATCAGCGCGGCGACGCCGAGCGTGGCGTAGGCGATGCCCGCCGACCAGCCGGGCAGCAGCTTGTGGAACAGCTGCGGGGTGATGGTGTTGAGGTCACGGCCGACGGGGACGACGCCGTTGGCGACCGCGAACAGGCCGAGCAGCCCCATCAGGCCCAGCGCCAGGCAGTAGACCGGCAGGGCGGCGGTGTTGCGCTGCACGGTCGACCGGTCCCGGGCGGCGATGATCGCGATGACCGCGTGCGGGTACGCGAAGATCGACAGCGCCGAGCCGACCACCATGGTCAGGTAGCCGATCTGCCCCGGGCCGGACAGCAGCAGGCCGTCGGCCGGCGACGGCGTCTTCGCGAAGTGCTCCGCGGCGCGCCGGAACGTGGTGCCCCAGCCGCCGGACATCGCCACGATCAGCACGCCGGACACGACGACCCACACGAGCAGGATGTCCTTGGCGATCGACAGCAGGGCCGGCGCCCGCAGCCCGGAGCGGAACGTGCTCACCGAAACCAGGCCGACGGCGACCAGCAGCGGCCACTCACCGTCGACGCCGAGCGTCTTGAACACCGCCTGCAGCGACAGCAGCTGCACCGACACGTACGGCATGGTCGCCACGATGCCCGTGACCGCCACCAGCGCCGCGAGCCCCGGCGACCCGAACCGCGCCCCGGCCATCTCGCCCGGCGTCACGAACCCGTGCCGGTGCGACACCGACCAGGCGCGGGCGGAGAGGATGAACGCGACCGGGGTCGTGGCGATCGCGAACGGCACCGCGAAGAAGCCGAGCGCGCCCACCCCGTAGGTCAGCGCGGGCACGGCGACGAACGTGTAGGCGGTGTACATGCTGCCGCCGAGCAGGAACCAGGTGACCCAGCTGCCGAACGCCCGGCCGCCGACGCCCCACTCCTCGAGGCTGTGGATGCTCTGCGGCTGCCGCCACCGCGCCGCCGCGAGGCCGAGCCCCATCATCACGGTCATGAGCAGCACGAACACGGCGATCTCGACGTCCCGGTCGCTCATCGGTGGGTCTTCCGGCGCACGCCGACGTAGACGATCGAGATGACCACGGTCGCGAGGACGGCGCAGGCCAGCTGGTACCAGTAGAAGAACGGCACCCCCAGCAGCGTCGGTTCGAGGCGGTTGTAGAACGGCACGGCCAGGGGTGCGACGGTCGGGAGCACCAGCAGCCAGTACAGGGGGCGGTGGCGCTGATCAGGCTCGGGCATCGCTTGATAACAGTGCGCGATCATCGAGAATGCAAAGACGAAAAGCCATCGACCCCATAGGTGCGCAGCATCGTCTCGAGCCGCCGCGCCGCCGGTGATCGGTGCTGGTGCCGGGAGCTGCCGGAAGGGCGTGACAGCTGGCTGACCACTCCGACGTCGACCGTCGCCGGCGGGTCGAACCGGTGCAGCACCGCCCCGGCCGCCTCGGCCCGCCGCGCGTAGCCGCCGGCGACGACCGCCGTCGCGCCCGCCCGCAGCAGCGGCAGGACGGCCTCGCTGTGCCGGGTCCTGACGTCCGCGCCGTCGACGCGGAACCGTTCCTGCCGGCCGAGCGGCTCGACGCGGACGGCGGGGTGCTCGACCGGCAGGTACGTGACGCCGAGCTCGCAGCGCCCGTCGACGACGTGGCGGACCAGGTCGTCCTCGTCGCGCGGGCCGTGCACGCGCACCGGCACCCCCGGATGCCGCCGCCGGAACGCCGCGATGGCCGGCGCCACGTCCATGGCCAGGGGGTCGAGGACGGCGACGTCGAGCCAGCCGGCGGCGAGGCCGACGACGCACCCGACCGCGGCCCGGGCGTCGGCGAGGTCGGCGAGCACCTTCCTGGCCGGGTCGAGCAGCGCCTTCCCGGCGTCCGTCAGGGCGAGCGGGCGCTGCCGCCGGTCGAACAGCTCCACCGACATGTCCCGTTCGAGCGCCCGGATCGACTGGGACAGCGACGGCTGTGCCACGTGCAGCGCGGCGGCCGCCGCGGTGACGCTGCCGTGCTCGGCGACGGCGACGAAGTACGCGAGCCTGCGCAGGTCCATGCCGCCGTCACCCCTCCCGCAGCGCGTGGTCGGCTTCCCGCCGGCCGTGGCCTGCTTCTCGCGGGGCGTGGTCGGCCTCTCGCAGGGCATGGTCCAGGAATGCCCGCGCCGTCGCGGACAGCTCGCCGGGGCGGTGCACGATGCCGTACGGCAGCCGCAACGCCGGCACGACCCGCCTGACCACGGCCCCTCTGGCCACCGCCGCGGGCGTGGCCACGTCAGGCATGAACGCCGCCCCGGCCCCGGCGATGACCAGGTCGGTGATCAGGTCCCGCTGCCCGCTCTCGACCACGACCCTGGTCCTGACCCCGGCCGCCCGCAGCGCCGACTCGACCAGCAGCCGCGACGCGCTGCCGCGCGGGACCCCGAGCAGCTCCAGTCCCGCCAGATCCGCCAGCCGCACGGCCTCGGCGGTGGCGGCGGCGGCAGAGGCGGCGGCAGAGGCGGAGGAGGGTGGGACGCGGGTCGCGGGGCGGGCGGTGTGCGGCGGCGGGAACACGAGGACCAGGTCGTGCGCGCCGAGCGCCACCTCGCACAGCCCCAGCCGGGCCGCCGGCAGGTGGACCAGGCCGAGCTCGCTCACCCCCGTCGCGGACCCGGGCCAGCAGCGCCTCGTCGGTGTCGCGGTCCAGGTTGACCGACACGCCCGGGTGTGCCCGCAGGAAGCCACCGACCAGCTCGGCGCCCGGGTGCGCCCCGAGCGGCGCCGACGCCACGAGCTCCAGGCTGTCGTGCTCGGGCCGCCCGCCGACGGCCTCGCCGGCCATGGCGACGTCGCGGATCAGCACCCGGGCCGGCCCGAGGAACGCCCGGCCGGCCGCGGACAGCGTCACCCCGTGCGACGCCCGGTGGAACAGGGCCGTGCCGAGGTCGCGCTCCAGGGCCTTCACCGACTGCGACATGGTCGGCTGGGCGACGTTGAGCGCGGTCGCCGCCCTGCCGAACCCACCGTGCTCCACCACGGCGAGGAAGTACCTGATCTGCCGGGTGTCCACGGGTCACACGTCTTTCAGCACGCTTCGTGCAGAAATCATGTCGACAGTGTTACGCGTGTGTGCCGAGCGTGTCCAGGATCTGGACTCCGGACTTCGCGGCGGCCCGGCCCCCGCGACCGTGACGGCCGCGGGACCGGGCTTGCCATCAATGCCGGGACCGTTACCAGCACGCCTCGCGCTGCGGGACCCGGTCCGCGTCCGGCCGGCGGATCATCGCGGTGAGCGGTGCCAGCCGGTACTCGGCGTCGGTCACGTGCTCGCCCCATTCCGTGCCGGTGTCGTCCGTGTCGGCGCCGGTGACATCCGTGCCGGTGCCGGCCGGGCCGGTCTCGTGGGCCGACACGACCGCCATGAACGTGTTCGGCGCGGCGCCGTGCCAGTGCCACTCGCCGGCCTCGACGACGACGGTGTCGCCGGCGCGCACCTCGTGGATCGGGCCGCCCCGGCGCTGCACCCGGCCCACGCCGTGCAGGACGGTCAGGATCCGGCCGTACGGGCAGCGGTGCCAGGCCGTCCGGGTGCCGGGACTGAACTGCGCATGGAACGTCTGCAGGCGGGACGGCTCCGGGCCGGTGACGTCCCGGTCGATCCAGACGACGCCGGAATAGTGTTGTTGCGGGGCCTGCCGGCCTCGGCTCGGGGCACGGACGACTTCCATGGACCTTCCTCTCTGGAAACGGACTCCCTGTTTCGGTTCGCTGCTGTGATTCGCCCGGGCGGACGCGTCAGGCCTTGTAGTCGGCCCAGGACAGGTCCCAGGCGGTCCAGCCGTCGCCCGGGTCCAGCGGCACCCCGGTGTTGCGCGTGGTGACCGGGTCACCGACGAGCGTCTGCTCGTACAGCCACTTCGCGTTCGCGGTCGAGACGTTGGTGCAACCGTGGGAGACGTTGCGCTGGCCCTGGTCGCCGACCGACCACGGCGCTGCGTGGATGTACTGGCCGCCCCACGTCAGCCGCATGGCGTACTGCACCGCGACGGTGTACTCCGGGGTGCGGAACACCGTCGAGGCCTCCCGCGACATGATGACGGTGGCGCCGCTCGACGTCGGCGTCGACGGCTTGCCGAGGCTCACCGGCATGGTCCGCACGAGTGCGTCGTTCTGGTAGACGTTCATCTGCTTCGTCGCGTTGTCGATGTCGATGGTCAGCTTCCGGCCGATCGTGACCGTCGCCGCGAAGTCCTCGTCGGCGTGACCGGAGCCGATCCGCACGCCGTTGAGCGCCTTCCGCGCGGTGATCTTCGTGCCGGGCTGCCAGTACTTCTCCGGCCGGTACATCACCTGCCGGCCGCCGAACCAGTGCCACGCACCGGGCTGCGGCGGATCGCTCTTCACGAAGAGGCGCTGTTGCACGGCGGCACGCGACTCCTGCGGGACGTCGGAGCCGAACTCCACGACGATCGGCATGCCGACGCCGTAGGTCCCGCCGTTGGTCAACATCAGGTCGGACGTGACGACCGGTCCGCTGGCCTTCGCCGCCGTGGTGAAGGCCGTCTCCCGGGTCACGGGTTTGTTGTCGGCACCGACGGCGGTGACCTTCGCGGTGTACGCCGTGCTGTAGCGCAGCGCGGTGGCGGGCACCCACGACGTACCGTCGTCGCGGAACTCGCCGGCGACCCGCTGGCCCGCCGGGTCGGTCAGGACGACCTCGGTGATCTTCCCGTCGTTGACCTTCGTGCCGATCTCGGTGCTGATCGCCACCCCCGACTCGCCCGCCGCCGGGCTGACGGCCAGCCCGACCGCCGGCGGCGGAGCGGTCCACTTCGCCGCCGTGGGCTTCTTCGTCGAACTGTGACACGCCGACAGGCCCAACTGCGCTCCCACCGCGAGCGCGACCAGCGCCGCCGCGGTCCGGCTGGGCCCCCTCATGTGTTCTGCCTGTGCATGGACATGGGGGCATCGTCGTGCGCATCGGGGCGAGGCCGGGGCAGCAATACGAGTGACAATGCGAGGGACCTGGGCCCGCGCGGTGGAATTCCTACATGACGGCGTCCACGATCTGTTGTGCGAGCCCTTCCCACTTCGCGTAGGCGTCCGGGAACGCCGACCGCTGCACCATCTGCGCGGCTATGGTGACGGCCTGCTGCTCCCAGCCCGGGATCTGGGCGAGCGCCGCGTAGAACCTGCGGGCGGACTCGTGCGGGTTCATCAGCTGGTCGACCGAACCCCAGCTCGGCCGCTGCTGGAAGAGGCCGACCGAGTCGTAGTCGTACCCCACGCCCTCGTTGGGGTGCTGCAGCGACTGCGGCACGTTCGGGTTCGCGAGGTTCCGCAGGTGGCTCTCCTGCAGGGCGGTGGCGATCCCCACGACGGCCGCGCGCCGCGGCAGGTTCAGCTGCCGGGCGACGTCGATGATCGCGACGGCGTTGTTCATCTCGGCCTGGGTCAGCCCGCCGACGGGCGCGTGCACGGTCGGCGACGGCGCCGCCGTCGATGCCGGTGGCGTGGCGGCGGGTGCCGGGGTGGTCTTCGCCGGTGCCGGGGCGGCCTTCGTCGGTGCCGGCGTGGCCTTGTTCGCGCTGTCGGCGGGTTTCCGGGTGCGGCTGCGTGAGGCCTGCCCGCCGGCCGCCGAGCGTTCGGCGTCGACGGCGAACGCCGCACTGTCTGTCGGCACGGCGGCGGGTCCGGCCGACGCCGACAGCGTCGCGGACAGGCCGACCGCCACGACCGCGACGGCGCCCACGGCGTAGCGGCGGATCTCGGCCGGCACGGGTGCGCGCAGCCGGAATCGGGTCGCGTGCCGCCCCCGCCGGGAGCGGCGCAGGTGTCGGGGACCGCGTGCGGTCGCACCGTTGAGCTGCTGGTCATCATCGGCGCCCGGAAGCATCCGGCGAGCCTAGGGAGGCCCCGGATCCGGGGTGATGCCGGGCATGCGAACCTGCCGACCGGACACTGGGCGGGCCGCACGGGGCCGGGGCGCGGTCGGCGAGGTGCACCGGGGCACGGCGCAACCGACCGGCGGGCTGATGGCCCGTGCACCCGGCCGTTCGCCACGCCGTCGTCACGCAAGGTAGCCGACCAGCGTGGGGGTTCCGGGGGTCCTCCCGCGCCCCGATATGGTCCTCGCATCCGCCCGGCCCGCCGTCACCCACCTCGGATGACACCGCGGCGGATCCGCTGAGTCGCGTCCGCGCGAGCCGGGGAACCGAGCACCACCGGGGTGAATCCACGGGGCCAGCGCCTCGAGGTAGGGCGATCCTCCCGCCCGAACCCGTCAGCTAACCCGGTAGGCGGCACCGGAAGGAGCACTCCGTGCAGCCACAGACCCGGCATCGCCCGTGCCGCAGCACCTCGGGCACCTCGACCCTCGGCCCGGCCCGGTAGTCGCCGACCGTCACCGCACCGGCCCTCGGCCGGCGTGGCACCCCCCCTGCCCGGATCACGTCCGGCACCGGCAACAGCAGCCGTCATCGAGCATGTCTGTCGAGGTACCCGTGAGTTACCTGTACAAACCCAGGCACCAGAACCAGAGCCCCGCCCCGTCGCGCTTCCGCGTGCTGCCGATCGCGGCCGCCGCGGCGGTCCTCGGGGTGACGGCGGCCGTCGGCGTGGCCGTGCACGCCTCGACCCCCACACCGGTGGCCGACGCGCAGTCGGTGACGGCCGCGGATCCGTCCGGAACCGGCGTCGGTCCGGCCGGGCGTGACCGGCAGCGGACCCAGGCGGCGCCCGACGCCGCCTCCGCCCCGTCGAAGGCCCCCGCCGGTACGGCGACGTCCAAGCCCGCCACGCCCGCCCCGCCCGCCGCCCCGGCCAGCCCCACCAAACCGGCGGCCCCGGCGGAGAAGGAGCTCGCGTACCGGTTCGCCTGGCAGGAGAACTTCTACTACTGCGGCCCGGCGGCGACCCGGATCGCGCTGACCGCGCGGTCGATGTACCCGTCCCAGTCCGAGGTCGCCCAGAGCCTGCACACGACCGTCAACGGCACCAACTCCGCCGACGACACCACCCGGTCGCTCAACGAGTACACGAAGAGCTCCTTCTACAAGTCGCACTTCATCCCCGGTCAGTCGGCCACCCAGGCGGAGATCGACCAGATGCAGGCCGACGTCGTCAACGCGATCACCAACGGCTACGCCGTGGTCGCCAACATCGCCGGCTCCACCGTGGACGACAAGGGCAACTCGCACTCGTACCCGGGCGGCCACTACCTCACGGTGGTGGGGTACCTCGACGGCGGCAAGACGGTGAAGATCGCCGACCCCGCGGACGCCCTGGGCGTCGGGTACTACACGCTGACGACGGCCAAGCTCGCGCACTGGACCGCCCTGCGCGGATACTCCGCCTGACACGGCCGTCAGCGGCTCGCGGTCAGCGGCCCAGTGCGCGTACCCGGCTGGGTGGCCGGAACGCCTGGGCCGGCTGGCCGCGCAGCGCGCTCGCCATGGTCTGCGCGACGGCGGCGTTGACCGAGCCGGAGACGCCGCTGCCCACGTGGTCGTTCGGGTTGTCCACGTTCACCGCGATGCCGGCCGCCGCGATCTGCGGGGTGAAGCCGACGAACGTCTCGGTCGAGTTGTACTCGGAGCTGCCGGTCTTGCCCGCGACCGGGCGGCCGCCCAGGATGCCGGACACGTTCTCCGCCGTGCCGCCGTCGCACTTGCCGTACGCCGAGGACCGGCTGACCGGGCACCGTGCCGCGTCGGTCGCGGCGGCCGCCACGTCGGGGCTGACCGCCTGCCGGCACTTCGGGGCGGCGGCGTCGACCGGTTTGCCGTTGGAGTCGGTGATCGACAGCACCGGCAGCGGCTGGCAGTACAGGCCGCCGGCGGCGACCGCCGCGTAGGCGTTGGCGAGGTCGAGCGGTGTGGTCGAGGCGACGCCGAGGGTGAACGCTCCCCACTGGTCCGCCTTGGCCGCCATCGCCGCGTCCTCGGCGGAGCGGAACGTGATGCCGAGCCGCTGCGCCATCTCGACCACGCGGCGCGCGCCGATCTGCTGTTCGAGCCAGACGAAGTAGGTGTTGACCGAACGGCCGAAGCCGTTCCACATCGTCCGGTTCCCGTTCATCCAGCTCGGGGAGTCGTTCCCCGGGCACCACCTGCCCCCGCAGCTGCCCGGGCCGCTGGCCGGCCACACGGTCGCTATCCGGCTCGGTGAGTTGAAGTTGGTGCTCAACGGCATGCCCGCGTCGAGCGCGGCGAGCATGGTGAACATCTTGAACGTCGAACCCGCCTGATACCCGGCGACGCCACCACCGCCCGCGATGAGCTGGTTGACGGTGTTCGGGAACAGCGGATGCTGGGGCGGGTTGGGTTCCAGGCTGTAGTGGCGGTTGACGGCCATCGCCAGGACCCGGCCGGTGCCGGGGGTGACGACGGCCGTCGGCATCGACCGCGCGCTGCCGTAGCCGTAGACGCTCAGGGACTGGTTGAGCGTGGCCGCCTGGATGCCCGGGTCGAGCGAGGTGACCACGGTGTAGCCGCCGGTGCGCAGCGCCTCGTCGCGGTCGGCGCGGGTGGCGCCGAACTCGGGCTGGCTGCCCCACCACTGGCGGAAGTAGTCGCAGAAGAAGCCCCAGTCGTTGTGCTCCCGCGGGACGGACACGCAGTTGTTGGGCAGGTCGCGCTCGTTGATCTTCAGCTCCTGGCCCTTCGCCGCGGTGGCGTCCGCGGCGCTGATCATCTTCATCTTCGCCATCGAGTCGAGCGTGTAGGCGCGGCGCCGCAGGGCCGCGTCGCGGTCGCCGCTGATCGGGTTGTCGCCGTCGGGGGACTGCAGCAGCCCGGCGAGCAGCGCCGCCTCGGGCAGCGTCAGCTCCAGGGCCGACTTGCCGAAGTACGTCTGGCTGGCGGCGTAGATGCCGTAGGCGCCGGCACCGAAGTAGGCGATGTTCAGGTAGCCCTGGAGGATGTCCTGCTTGCTCAGGTGCTGTTCCAGCTTCGTCGCGTAGCGCATCTCGCGCACCTTGCGGGCGGGCGTGTCGGCGAGCGAGTCGACCCGCTGCTGCGGCGACAGGGTCGGGTCGTTCTTCAGCACGTTGCGCACGTACTGCATCGTCAGCGTCGAGGCGCCCTGCTGGGCGTTGCCCCTGCCGTTGGAGACCAGCGCGCGCAGGACGCCCCTGCCGTCGACACCCTGATGCTGGTAGAAGCGGGTGTCCTCGGCCGCGACGACGGCCTGCTGGAGCACCGGTGCGATCTGGTCCAGCGGCACGTCCTTGCGGTTCTCGTCGTAGAACGTGGTGATGAGCGTCTTGCCGTCGTTGGCGTAGACGTAGGTGGCCTGCGGCGGCGGTGGCAGCGCCAGGTCCGCCGGGAGGTTCGTCCAGACGTCACGGCTCGCGTTCACCGTGGAGCCGCCGATGAACGCGAGCGGCAGTACACCGGCGGCCACGACCAGACCCGAGATGACGCCGCACAGCAGGAGCCGGCCGAACCCCCGGAGCCAGCGTGCTGAGCGGCTCGGCGCCCCGGCTTTCGCACGGCGGCTGCTGGCGCTGTGCGCGGGTCGGCTTCGGGCGCGGACGAGGCGCATTGGCTTCTCCCCAGGAGACAACGGGTGGTTCGCTAGCCGCCGATCCGACGTGGACCGATGTGACCGGCGCGCCGCTACCCGGGGGGTGCAGGGCCAAACGGCGGGAGTGCCCGCCCGCCCCGATCGTCACCCCGGGGCGGGGTTCACCCCTCCGCGGGCCGGCGATCCCCCTGGTGAGGAGGGATCGGATGACGGCCGGGCAATCGGGCGCCCGGACCCGGCAGCCTCTGTTCGGCTGGATCGCGCGGCGCACTGTGGCCGTTCGAGCGGGGGCTCAGCCGGTGCCGGCGGGAGCTCACCGGCGACGGCTCACGGGCGACCGCCGACAGAGCGGTCCACGGCCCGACACCGCTGCCACGCGAGGCGACCGAAGGGAAACGACGCCATGTGCGGCTTCCTGATGTACGTGGGGGACTTCGCCATCTCCCCAGAGACCCTCGGACTGGTGGAACGGCAACTCGAGTTGCTCGACCACCGCGGCCCCGACGACATGGCCCTGGAGAAGGCCGGACAAGGCGTGGCGGCCGGTTTCAAACGGCTCGCCATCATCGACGTGCAAGGCAGCCGGCAGCCGTTGCGGTACCCGCCGAGCGGGCCGGACGCGGGCCGGTGGACGCTGGTCTTCAACGGCGAGATCTACAACTTCGAGGCACTGCGCGAGGAACTGATCCGCGTGCACGGCGCGGAGTTCGCCACGGGCGGGGACAGCGAGGTGGTCGCCGCCGCCTACCACTACTGGGGCGAGGCCGCGCTCGGCCGGCTCCGCGGCATGTTCGCGTTCGCCCTCTGGGACGAGGCCACCGAGACGGTGCACGCGGCGCGGGACCAGTTCGGGATCAAGCCGCTGTACTACCTGCCGACCGTCGACGGGCTGTGGCTGTCGAGCGAGAAGGCGCCGCTGCTGGGGGTCGCCGGCGGCGAGCTCGACCAGACCGCACTGTCGCTCTACCTGACGATGCAGTACGTGCCCGAGCCGTACACCCTGCACCGGCACATCGCGCGGCTGCCCAGCGGCGGGCTGCTCACCCGCGCCCTCGGCTACCCGCCGGTGGTCCGGCGTCTCAACCGGCCGAAGTTCCGGCCGGACCCGGCGGTCACCGAGCAGTCCATTGTGGACGAACTGCGCGACGCGCTGCGGGAGAGCGTGCGATGCCACCTGCGGGCGGACGTCCCGGTCGGCGCGTTCCTGTCCAGCGGGATCGACTCGACCGCCATCGTCGCGCTCGCCGCCGAGGTCCACCCACGCCTGCGCGCCTTCACCGCCGGCTTCGACACCGCCACCGCGTACTCCGAGCTCGACGTGGCCGAGCAGTCCGCCCGCCACCTCGGCGTCGACCTGGTGCCCACCATCGTCAATCCCGAGCAGGTGATGGTGGCGCTGCCGCGCATCATCTGGCACCTGGGCGATCCGGTCGCCGACCCGTCGATCGTCCCGCTGTACTTCCTGGCGCAGACGGCGGCCGAACACGTCACCGTGGTGCTGTCGGGCGAGGGCGCGGACGAGCTCGCCGGCGGCTACACCATCTACGGGGAGCCGCGTTCCCTCGCACCGGTGCGCCGCCTCGGCGCACCGATCCAGCGCGGCCTGCGCGCCCTGGCCCGTGCGGTCCCCGACGGTGTCAAGGGCAAGAGCTACCTGCTGCGGGCCACGACGCCGATCGAGACGCGGTACTTCGGCAACGCCCGCGTCCTCGGTGACGAGGAGAAGGCCCGGATCCTCCTGGGCGGCCCGGGGGTGGGCCACCCGCACGTGACCGCGGCGCTCTACGCCGAGGCCGCGGACCTCGACGACCTCACCACCATGCAGCACATCGACATCAACACGTGGCTGCCCGGCGACATCCTGACCAAGGCCGACCGGATGTCGATGGCTCACTCGCTGGAGCTGCGCGTGCCGTTCCTGGACAAGGGCGTGTTCGAGGTCCTGTCCCGGCTGCCCGACCGGCTGAAGGTGCCACCCCGCGGCCGCACCACCAAGTACGCGCTGCGCCGGGCCCTCGCGGGCATCGTGCCGGACTTCATCACCGACCGTCCGAAGCTCGGCTTCCCGACCCCGGCCCGGCGCTGGCTGCGCACGGAGCTCGCGGAATGGGCCCACCACGTCCTGTCCACGTCGGGCGCCGGCCACCTGATCGACCTCAAGTACGCCCACGAGCTGCTCACCCAGCACGAACGCGGCGACGCCGACAACGCCCGCAAACTGTGGATCCTGCTGACGTTCTGCCTGTGGCACGGCATCTTCGTCGACGGCTCGGTCGTCCCCACACTGCCCGAACGCCGCCCCCGCCCCGCCCGCGCCATCTGACGCCCACCACCCGCGACACACACGCCGGACCGTGCGCGCGCTGCCCTGCGCGCACCGGCCCGCGTGCGTCCTCAACCGAGCGGCCGCTGTCCTGCGTGCTGGCCCACGTGCGTGCCGGTCCGTGTGGGGGCGCTGGACTGTGTGGCCGCTGGATCGTGCGCGCCGACTGTGCCCGCGGTGGACCGGGGCCTGGACTCTGTGCGCGATGGACCATGTCCGCTGGACTGTGTGGCCGCTGGACCGTGTGCGTTGTCCGACCGTGTGCGGCGTCCGACCGCGTGCGTGCTGGACGGCATGGCGCTGGACCGCATGGACGCTGGATCGTGTGGACAGTGTGCGCTGGACCGTGTGTTGTCCGATCGTGTGCGCCCGATCGCGTGCGGCTGGACCGCATGGCGCTGGACGGCATGGCACCACGCCGAATGACGCCCGACCGCTTGGCGCTGGGCCGCATGAAGCCTGACCGCGTGGCGCCGACCGCTCGTCGCTGGACCGCGCTGCGCGCCCGACCGCGTGGGCGTCGGCGTCGCTCCAAGCGACCGCGGACCAGCGGGAACGCTCCTCCCGGTGGTCTCCCGGCGACCTCAGCTCCCGTGCCAGGCCGCCGGCATCACACGCGCACCGGGCCACCACCTGGTCCCGCGCGGCGAGCCACCGCCGGTCCGCCCGCCGGTCCGCCACCCGCACCTCCCCGCAGCAGAGCGGGTGTCGTCCGCGGGGAGACGCGGGCCGCAGCGCTGATCACGACGGGTCCGGCTCGCGGATGGCGTCGAGGATCTGCTGGCCGAACTTGGCGAGCTTGTTCTCCCCGACACCGCTGATCGTCGACAGCTGCGCCAGGGTCGCCGGGGCCTCCGTGGCGATCTGCCGCAGCGTCGCGTCGTGGAAGATGACATACGCCGGGACGCTCTGCTCCTTCGCCGTCGCCGAACGCCACGCACGCAGCCGCTCGAACAGCGGCGCCGCCTCCGCCGGCAGCTCCGTCGCCGCGGCCGCGCCGCGCTGCTTGGCGACCTTCGCCGCCGACACGGGCCGCTCCGGCTCCCGGCGCAGCATCACCTGCCGCCGCCGGCCGAGCACCTCCGCGCTGTCGTCGGTGAGCACCAGCGTGCCGTAGTCACCCTCGACGGCGAGCAGGCCCTGCGCGAGCAGCTGCCGCACCACCGCCCGCCACTCCGCCTCCCGCAGGTCGGCGCCGACCCCGAACACGGTCAGCTCGTCGTGGTGCCACTGCACGACCTTGTCGGTCTTCTTGCCGAGCAGGATGTCGATGCACTGCCCGGCGCCGAACTTCTGGTTGCGCTCCTTCTGCAGCCGGTACACCGTCGACAGCAGCTTCTGCGCCGGCACCGTGCCGTCCCATGACTCGGGCGGGCTCAGGCACGTGTCGCAGTTGCCGCACGGCTTGCTCTGCTGCCCGAAATAGGCCAGCAGCTGCACCCGCCGGCACTCGACCGTCTCGCACAGCGCCAGCATCGCGTCGAGGTGCCGGCCCAGCCCCCGCCGGTGCGCCGCGTCGCCCTCCGAGCCTTCGATCATCTTGCGTTGCTGGACGACGTCCTGCAGGCCATAGGCCAGCCACGCGTTGGACGGCAGGCCGTCCCGCCCGGCCCGGCCCGTCTCCTGGTAATAGCCCTCCACCGACTTCGGCAGGTCCAGGTGCGCGACGAACCTCACGTCGGGCTTGTCGATGCCCATCCCGAACGCGATCGTCGCGACCATGACCAGACCGTCCTCCCGCAGGAACCGGGCCTGGTTGTCGGCGCGGGTCCGGGCGTCGAGCCCTGCGTGGTAGGGCAGCGCCGAGATGCCGTTGTCCTTCAGGAACTCGGCGATCTTCTCCACGCTGGCGCGGGACAGGCAGTAGACGATGCCGGCGTCGTCGCGGTGCTCGGTGCGCAGGAGCTCCAGCAGCTGCCGCCGCGGCTCCTGCTTCGGCACGATCCGATACTGGATGTTGGGCCGGTCGAAGCTCGACACGAAGTGCCGCGCCCCGGTCAGCCCCAGCCGGGTGGCGATCTCCTTGTGGGTGGCCGTCGTCGCGGTCGCCGTCAGCGCGATCCGCGGCACGTCGGGCCACCGCTCGTGCAGCACCGACAGGTTGAGGTAGTCGGGCCGGAAGTCGTGCCCCCACTGCGACACGCAGTGCGCCTCGTCGATCGCGAACAGCCCGATCTTCCCGCGCTCCAGCAGCCGCATCGTCTGCGGGGACGCGAGGGCCTCCGGCGCGAGATACAGCAGGTCGAGCTCGCCGCCGACGAACGCGGCCTCGACCGCCCGGCGGCTGTCGAAGTCGAGCGTCGAGTTGACGAACCCGGCCCGCACACCCAGCGCCGTCAGCGCGTCGACCTGGTCCTGCATCAGCGCGATCAGCGGCGAGATCACCACCGCCGTGCCCTCGCGGACCAGCGCCGGGATCTGATAGCACAGCGACTTGCCGCCGCCGGTCGGCATCAGCACGAGCGCGTCGCCACCGCCGATGACGTGCTCGATGATCTCCTGCTGGCTGCCCCGGAACGTGTCATAACCGAACACCCGGCGCAGGACCTCGATCGCCGGCCCGGCCGTCTCAACCCCCACGGTGCTGTCCACGCGGCGATTCTACGAGCGGCGACCGACAAGAATCGCCGCCGTGACGGCCGGTGGACGATCTGACTACTGGCTGAACACGATCGGGCGCACCTCGATGGCGTTCCACTTCGCGTCGGGGATCATCGCGGCGAGCTCCACCGCCCGCTCCTTCGACTCGCACTCGACCAGGTAGAAGCCGGCGAGGAACTCCTTGGCCTCCACGTACGGCCCGTCGGTCACCGTCTCCGCGCCGGCCCTGATCCGGACCACCGCGCTGTCCTTCGGGTCGGCCAGGGCGTGGGTGCTCACCATCTCACCCGATTCGGTGATCGTGGCGATGAACCGCTCGTGCCCGGCCATCACCTCGTCGACGTCCGCCTGCGTCAGCGTCGCCCAGACGTCCGGGTTCATGTGGATCAGCAGCAGGTACTTCACGGGAACGCTCCTCTGTCGTCGGGTGCTCGCACCGACTGGTCGGAGCCGCCGCGCGGTGCTCTACACGTCTCTCAGGAATTCTTCACCGCGGCCGGCAGGGGCAGCGACCGGGTCAGCTTGGTCAGGGTCGTCGCCGCCTTCGCGAACTGGGTGCCGTTCGGATGCACGGACAGCACCGCGACGATGTACCGGTCGCCGTCGCCGACCGTGCCCGTCGTGTGCAGGACCTCGCCGCTCATGTCCGGCGCGTTCGGCGGCGCGGCGACACCGACGAACTGCCCCGGCGCGGAGGGCTGATACGCGGCCGGCGCGGCGCACGGCGTGGCCGGGTTGTCACCGAAACCGGACCATCCCTGCTTCGCCGACCACGGCTTGCTGAACGTGCTCGGGATGCCGAACGACTGGTCGTACTTGTCGGTGCCGCACTTCGTCGACGCGTGCAGGTTGCCCATGATGTAGTCGCGCACCGGCGCCGGCGCCTTGTCGAGGATGAACTGGTAGACGCGCACCAGGTCGCCCGCGCTCACGGCGGTGTACCCCCAGTAGCCCGGCTGGCTCACCGGCGGCGGCGCGGTGTCCTGCAACCCGAGCCGCTGCACCATCCGGGTCACGATCTCCCGCTGCCCGTTGGCCTTCCACAGCCCCGTCGCCGCGCTGTCGTCGCTGCTGCGCAGCATCACGTCGAGCTTCGGCTTGTCGGCCGCCGGCACGGTGTACGACGGACCCTTGGCCCAGAAGTAGTCCAGCGCGATCAGCAGCTTCACCAGTGACGCCGACCTGAAGCGCCAGCTCGCCTTCTGCTGTACAACGAACGCCCCCTGCTGCCGGTCGAAGATCACGATCCCCGCCGTCACCCCGGCCGGCACCGCGACCGTGGCCACGCCCGACGGGGACGGGCTGGCCGCCGCGGAGGGCGTGGAGAGTCCCGCCGAGGCGCTGCCCACGCCACTGCCCGACCGGGCGGGCTGGGCGGTCTGCGCGGCGCCCGGGTCCTCGGACCCGCACCCGGTGAGGACGAGCAGCGCGATGCTCGCGACCACGGCGCTGAGCACGACCCTCACCCGCCGGACCCCGGTCACGTCCCGCGCCGGCGGGAGCGTCGACGCGGTGGTGGGCGGTGCCGCCGGCTGGGTGACCAGGGTCGAAAGCATGGTCCATCCTCACGCTCCGCCTGCCGGAGCACAAACCCCGGGCGGTATTTGACGTGAGGTGGCCGGGGCGGGAGCGTTCGCCGAGGCCGGGACGGGTCCGGAGTGCGTCACCATGGCGGGGTGGGGGACCGGGGGCGTCCGCGGTGGGCCGCCCTCGCCCTGGCGGTCCCGGTGGTGTTGCTGCTCGCCGGGTTGTGGAAGGCGATCGCGCTGTTCGCCATCGTGTGCGCCGGCATGGTCACGCCGGTGCTGGCCGGACAGTGGCGGAGCCGTCACCGGCAGCGGGCGGCGCACGCGGGCGGAGCGCAGGTGTGGGCCGGGCACCTGGCGCTGGACAGCGCCGTCGGGCTGTGGGAGGTCGGCGTCGGCGCGGCGTTCCTGTTCGGCGCGGGTGTGCCGGTGCGCCTCACCCCGCAGCCGCTCGGGCTCCTGGTCGAGGTGCGCCGGTCACGGCTGCGCGAGGGCGTGGCCGGGCACCGGGCGGAGGGCTGCCGTCCGCGCCGGGCGCCGATCCTCGTCTCGTGGGTGGACATCGCGTCGGTACGGCAGGCCCGCCCGACCCGGGTGACCGACTGGGGCAAGGTGGGTGTACTGCCGTTCGACGTCATCGAGGTGGTGCTGCGCGACGGCGGGGTGCTGCCGTTCGCCACGCCGGACGCGGCCGGACTCGCCGACCTGATCGCGCTGCGGACCGCCGCCGGGCCGGGTTCGGGAGACGAACGACCCGGGTGATCGACCGGAGACTCTGCGTGGCTGAGTTGCGCCGGTTTCTGGCGCTTCCGTACGGTGGTCTTCCATGGCAGAGCTGATCGAGGTCGGTGTCTGGTTCGAGGCCCGGCCGATCACCGTTGAGCAGGGCGTCGACCGCTTCGAGGCGCTGCGGCGCGGCGACACCGGATGGGCCGCGGCGGACCCCGGGATCGAGAAGTTTCACCGCGAGGTGCTGGCCGGCGTCGACGCCGCGTGGTGGGCCGGTCCGGTCGTCGCGGCCGACACGCACGTGCTGCTCAGCCTGCAGCCGGAGACGCCGGAGGCCGCGCTCGACCTCGTGCACCGGGTGGCCGACGAGTGCGAGCTGCTCTGCTTCCAGCGCCCCGGCCGGCACCAGCCCGCGGCGCTGTGGCAGCCGCGCAGGCTGCTGAGGGTGCCGGTGCCCCGGCTCTCGACCGAGGACGGCTCGCTCGCGCACCACCCGACCGGTGACGACATCCGCGACTTCCTCGGCCGGCTCGACGCGGACAACCGCTCCGCCGTGCTGTGGCGGGAGGACGGGTCGTCGATCCGCGTCACGTACGTGCCGGGCCAGCGCAGCTGGAAGCTGGAGACCGTCGTGGGCGAGGAGCGGGGCGAGACGGTGCAGGACGACCTCGCCGGCGTCGCCGAACGGTTCGAGGCCTTCGCCCAGTCGTGAGGCGTCGTGGTCGCCCGACCTGACCGCCGGCGCGGCCCTGCTCGCGGGATGCGGGCGGGCCGGCCGGTGCTGGGTCAGGGGGTGGTCCGGGTCCGGATGGTGAGCTGGGTGCGGTGGTGGGCCGGGGAGGTCACCTCGTCGAGGATGGCCGTGGCCAGGTCCGCGTAGGTCGTGGTGCCTTCCGCGATACGGCCGTCGGTGGTGACCTCGTACGCGCCGGTGCCGGGGGTGTCGACCAGTTCCTTCGTCGGCGTGAACACCACCCAGTCCAGGGAGCCCTCGCGCAGCGCGGACAGCTCGGCAACCCGGCCCAGCGAGAACGGGCGGTAGGCGTCGGGGAAGGACTCCGCCTCGTACAGCTTCACACCGTCCGGACCGTCGAGGGTCGTCGCCAGCCCCACGACCAGCAGCCGCTTCGTGCCGGCCCGGGTGAGGCCGTCCAGGAGGGAGCGGGTGCCGGCGCCGTACAGGTCCGTGGGGTCGATGTCGGCCGTGTAGATCGCGCTGACCGCGACGTCGTGCCCCGCGGCGACGGCCGCCACCGCGTCCGCGTCCGTGACGTCGCCGGCGACCGCGCCCGCGACGTCCGGGTGCCGTGCCGGATCCCGTACCACCGGTGTCACCCGCAGCCCTCGATCCCTCGCCGCCGCCGTGATCCGCCGGCCTGCCCGCCCACCCGCTCCGAACACCACCAATGAGGTCATGCCGGCGACCATAGGGCGGGAGACGTCGGTAACTGCAAGGTAACCGAGGCGTACGCTACGTTCGGCTGCGTGAGCGAGCCACTGCCGCGCGACCTGTTCGACCCCGCGTGCCCGTCGAACGCCACGCCGTTCCAGATCGGCGACAAGTGGGCCGGGATGGTCCTCGTCTGCCTCGAGGACGGGCCGCGCCGCTTCTCCGAGCTGCGCGTGCCGATGCACCGCGTCTCCGCCAAGGTGCTCGCCGAGACCCTCCGCGCCCTCGAACGCGACGGCATGATCACCCGTACCGCGTACGACGAGGTGCCGCCGCGCGTCGAGTACGCGTTGACGCCGCTCGGGCGGACGCTGTTCCCCGCGATGGCCGCCTGCCGGGCCTGGGCCGTCGAACACCTTCCGGAGGTGCTCGACGCCCGCGAGCAGTACGCCAGCAGGAGCGCGTGATGTTCCACCGGTACGTGGCGATCGGGGACAGCACCACCGAAGGCATGGACGACCCGGACGGCGCCGGCGGCTACCGCGGCTGGGCGGACCGCTTCGCCGCGCACGTCGCCCGCGCACAGCCCGGCCACCGGCTCGAGTACGCGAACCTGGCCATCCGCGGCCGCACCACCGCCCGCATCCGCGCCGAGCAGCTCCGGCCGGCCCTCGACCTCGCGCCCGACCTCGCCACCGTCGTCGCCGGCATGAACGACATCCTGCGCGGCTCCTTCGACGTCGCCGCCGTCGCCGGTGACCTCCTCGCCATGCAGAAGGCCCTGATCGGCGGCGGCGCCACGGTCATCACGTTCACGCTGCCCGACCCCGCCCCGGTCATGCCGATCGCGAAGCCGCTGCGCGGCCGGGTCCTCGCCCTCAACACCGCGATCCGCGACGCGTGCGCCGCCAGCGGGGCGATCCTGCTGGACCTCGGCGCGTACCCGGTCGCGTCCGACCCGCGCCTGTGGAGCGACGACCGCCTGCACGCCAACAGCGCCGGCCACGAACGCATCGCCGCCGCCCTCGCCCACGCCGCCGGCCTGCCCGGCACCGACGAGTCGTGGACCTCGCCGCTGCCGTCCCCTCCGCTGCGCCGCCGGCACGAGGTGCTCCGGGCGGAGCTCGCCTGGGGCCGCCGCCACCTGCTGCCCTGGCTCGGCCGTCACCTGCGCGGCAAGTCCTCCGGCGACGACCGCTTCCCGAAACGCCCCGACCCGTCCCCGGTCGACCTCCCGGACGCCTGACCCGCCACAACCCCCGCCCGCCGCGCCCTGGATCCCGGCGCTCCGGCCAAGATCCCCGGCTTGATCCTTCCCGGTGTCTGACCCATCGCAGACGTGAACCGCGTCCGAGCTGCCGCATCGTCGTCTCGCGGTCCGTGCCCCGCCACGGTGCCTCCGGGCGCCGTGGCGAGCGGTGCCGCCGTCCACCGGCCGGACCACCTCCCACGGAGCGGGTCACGACGCGGTGGGTTGCGGATCGCGCCCACCCACGGAACAAAGAAGCGCCGCCGGCCACCCGGCCATGTCGCCACAAGCAGCCACCGCCGGCGCGGCTCACCCCTTCGTCTCGCCCTCAAGCAACCGTCCCAGCCCGGCTCGCCTCGACCAACCGGACCGGCGGCCCGGTGCAGCCTTGAGCGACCGGCCCGGCGCGGCCGGTGCAGCCTTGAGGAACCGGCCCGGCGCGGCCGGCACCGCGGAGCATGCGGAGCTGTTGGTGGTGCTGACGAGTGGACGGACGGCACAGTCGGAGTGCCGGGTGGGCAGCGGCCCGGCCGGTCAGGGCACCCGCCGCGCCGGGTGGGTTCGCCGCTCGGTCAGGGGACCAGGATCACCTTGCCGCGGACGTGGCCGGACTGGCTCAGGTCGTGGGCGGCGGCGCCCTCCGACAGCGGGAACACCCGCTCGACCGGCATCGTGAAGCGGCCCTGGCGGTACAGCTCGGCGGCCTCCTCCAGGGTCTGCCAGGCGCGGCCCTCCGAGCCGTCCGTGACCCGGGCGCCGAGCGTCGGTGCGTCGAAGTCCACGAGGCTGACCACGTCGGACGGCGCGGGCGTCAGCGTGATCAGCTGCGCGACCGCGCCGCGCCCCGCGGTGTCGAGGGCGACGTCCACGCCCTGTGGCGCGGCGGCGCGGATGCGGTCGGGCATGCCTTCGCCGTACGTGACGGGTATGGCGCCGATCGAGCGCAGGAACTCGTGGTTGCGCTCGCTGGCGGTGCCGATGACCGTGGCCCCGCGGGCGACCGCGAGCTGGGTCGCGGCGATGCCGACGCCGCCGGCGGCGCCGTTGACGACCAGCGTCTGCCCCTTCTCGAGACCGAGCAGCGCGAGCGCGCGGCCGGCCGACTCGACGACACCGGGCAGCCCGGCCGCCTCCTCGAACGACATCGCCGCCGGCTTGGCCACCCACAGCTTCATGACGGCGTGCTCGGCGGCGCCGCCACCGGCCGCGAGCCCGAAGACCTCGTCGCCGACCTGCGCGTCCGCCCCCGGGCCGACGGCGTCGACGACACCCGACACGTCGCCGTGCGGGATCACCGGCAGCCGGGTCGGTGTCGTGTCGCCGAACAGGCCGCTGCGGACCTTCCAGTCGAACGGGTTGATGCCCACCGCCCGCACCGCGATCCTGACCTGCCCCGGCCCGGGCTGCGGCGGGTCGACGTCGACGACGTGCAGGACGCTCGACGGCCCGTATTCGGAATACCGCAACGCTTTCACGGGTGCCCCTCCGATGGTGGTGTACGTGCTGCGCGGCCGCTGGGCCCGATACCCCGCAACCGCCGGTTCAATGGTCGAACGGCCCGCCCGGCGGGTCAGGTGTTGAGTGGCCGGCGGGCCACCAGCAGGACGTGCGTGTCGGGCCACGGCCGCGGCGTCCCGTCCTGGTCCGAGAGCGCCGCGACCGGGGCGAGCCGGTGCTCGACTATCCAGTCGTTGCGCCACGAGTGCGACGCGGCGTCGACCTCGAAGCCCACGTCGGTCAGCAGCGCCTTCCAGTCGGCGAACTCCAGCCCGCAGAACTGCTCGTGTGCCTCGGACAGCCAGTTGTCGGGATAGTCCTTGTGGGTGAGGAACTCCATCGCGTCGCCGAGGGCGATGTCGACGGTGCCGTCGGCCCGGGCGTCGAACGGTAACGGGAAGTGGAAGTCGGCGGCGAACCGGTCCAGCCGCGCCCTGGTCGGCAGCCCTTCGACGTGTGCGGCGATCTCCTCGCGGGTCAGGCCGTCCAGATCGACGAGCGGACCGCCGGCGGCGCCCTGCAGCGCGAGCCGCACCCGCAGGTCGCGGTTGTCGGGGCCGGACACGTCGGAGTTGATCCAGACGCCGCCGGGGACCGTGTGGTCGTAGATGGCCTGGGCGAAGCGGCGCAGCGAGTCCATCCGCTGCCCGTAGGACCAGATCTCGTGCGTCAGCGCGAACGTCAGCGTCGTGTCGACCGACCGGGGCGCGAAGACGGCCCCGCCCAGCACGTTGCGGCAGTAGAAGTAGACGTTGGGGTTGGTGAACCAGCCCTGCGCCTTGCGGTGCATGCATTCTTCGAACAGGTGACGGGCGACCTCGACGCCGATGAGGTCGCTCTCGCGCAGCGCAGGATCCCGGTCGGCGAGGGCGAGGACCGCGCCGGCGCCGCAGCCGACGTCGACGATCCTGCCGGGCCGCACGTGCCGGCGGACCAGGTCCCACTTGCGCTCGGCGCTCGCCTCGAACGCCTCGGCATAGGTGCGGTAGTCACGGGTCGTGGTGAGGCCGCCCTCCTCGCCGACGACCGGATCGTTGACGACCTGGGCGACCTGCTCACCGAGCCGATACCGGTCGAAGACGTCGAGCGTCGCGGGGTGCGCCAGCTCCCGCCACGCGGGGTCGCCGGCGGCGAGCCGCAGCAGCACGTCCCACGGCCGGTCGGGCACAGGGTCGCGCTCGGCCTCGACGCCGGCGATCGCGAAACCGAGCTCGGCATACATCGCCGCGACCTCGGGTGTCGAGCACGCCACCACGGTGTCGTGCGGCGTCAGGGTGCGGCCGAGCACGGACTCGACGCTCTTGAGGGTGACCTCGGCGAACCGGTCGGTGTGCGCGGTGTCGAACACCGGCACCACGAGGGACCGCAGCCCCTCCTGGACGCTGAACCGCTCGATCGCCGCCTGCCGCCGGTCATAGCCGACGGGGTTGCGTTTGGTGTTCTGATGGTTGGCGCTAGACATGGTTCCTTAGCCTGCAACTCGGGCGGGACCTGATCAGCTGGCATGACCACCGTACCGACCCCCGCGTTCCTGCGGCGGCCGAGGCCGCTGCTACTCAGCGGGAAACGCGTACTCCAGGTCGTAGGTGGTCGCGTCGAGGATCATCCGGTTGACTTCCACGCACCGGCCCGCATCGGTGTAGGCGTGCCGAACGATCTCCAGCACCACCGTGCCGACCGCGGAGGCCAGCCCGAGCCGCTCGACCTCGTCCGGCCGCGGCACCCTGGCGGTCACTCGCTCGACGAACCGTGCCGGCGCGTGGCCAAGCTCGGCAAGCCGGGCGTACGTTCCGCCGGCGCCCACGTCGGTGTAGGCCAACCTGGTGTCCGCAAAGTCGAGCGGTAGGTAGCTCGTCGCGAGCTGCACCGGTCGCTGCTCGACGAGGAATCGCCGGTCGCGGGTGAGTACGGGTGCGCCAGGCTCCACGCCCAGGGCCTCGGCGACGTCGTGCGGCGCCGGTGTCTCCCCGACAGTGACGTCGACCGCCCGCGGACGGATGCCGGTGTCTGCGTCCTGGATGGCCTTTCCGGCGCCCCACTGCTCACGCGAGAGCCGATCCGGCGAGCGACGTGTGATCCGCTGGAACTGACGGACGTACGGCCGGGCGCCCTGCCGGGTGTGGGTGATGAGTCCCTCGGCGCGCAGGATGTCCACGGCCTTGCGTGCGATGGCCGGTGCGACGCCGTACCGGTCGGCCAGGGAAATCAGCGACGGCAGACGTCCCGTCAGCTCGCCGGAGCGGATCGCCTCGCGCAACTCGTCGACCATGCGCCCATAGGCCGGACCGTCGTTCACCTGAACAGGCTCCTGTCACGTCGGTGTGCGTCACGCTTCCACTCTTCGGGCGAAGTCTAGGCGCATGGCGCCAGTTCGCCAATATGACTCCCACTCCTTGACTATGACTCACAGTTGGACGCATGATCGGTGCACGGGTGCAGCGGTCGGCGACATCGAGACTCCCTGCCGCTGCGCCCCTCCACAGAAAATGGACGGCCCCCGGCGGCGGTGTCAGCGCCAACCGAGGGGCCTTGATCGCCCCAGGAGGCGACCCATGGGCATTGTCCCAAGTCCCGAAGAAGCGCGCGACCTCCGGGCCGCGTACGCCGACCACCCGATCATCGCCCTCGCCCTGGCGTGGCTCGCAGCGGCCGGCGTCGACCACGTCCGCGACGCGCTGCTTGAGCTGCCGCGCTGGGAGCACTTCGCGCAGCTGTCGGAGCGAGAGATCGCGGCGACCCTGGCCGCGTTCGTGCCCCCGCCGGCGGACGTGTGCACCCGGTGCGGCCGCGGCGTCCGGTACGTCACCGACGGCCCCGACGTCGAGCACGTCACCGACGCCGACGTCGCCGTGCTGCTGACCGACGACTCGCAGCGCCCGCACCCACCAACGCCGGACTTCGGCGGCGAGCGGTGAACGCGCCGACCCTCGCCGATCAGGTGCGTCACCTGACCGCTCAGGGCCTCGGCGTCGTGCAGGTCGCCGACCAGTTACACATCAGCGCTCACGCTGCGTTCGCCGCTGGCGCGCGCATCCTCCACCCTGGTGACCCTGAAGCGGTCGCCGCGTCGATGCGGGCCGCCATGCCCGCCGAGCTGGATGAGCACACGGTGTGGGCGCTGTGGGTTGCTGCGCACACGCTTGAGGAGATTGCCGCCCGCTACGACGTCAGCATGTTCCTCGCCGGCGTCATGCAGGACGTGGCGGACAAGCACCTCGGCAGCTGGGGTGCCGCGTGACCGCCCCGCAGCCGCACCCGGCATGGTGCGACCAGGAGCACGGAGAGATGCCGCTGCACTCCGGACAGGTCGGCGCCGACCTGGACCTCACCGGAGACCTTGCGTACGCCGTGTACCTGCAGCAGAAGCCCGGCGAGCCGGCCGAGGTGCACCTGATGCGGCACACCGCCGAGGAGACGTCGTTCACCCGGTTCACGATTCTGGAGGCGTCGATCCTGCGGGACCTGCTCGGCGAGGGCCTCGGCCTGCTCGCCCGTGAGGCGGGTCTACGGTGAGCGCCGACGCGTGGTTCGCCGACTACACCGCCGGCGCGTTCCTGCCGGAGGTCTCGGCCGCTGTACGGGCGGCGGACGCGGTGACGGCGGCGGGGCGGCACCCGCTGTGGTGCAGCGGGCAGCACCCCGACAACTGGCCGTTGCACTCCAACGAGGTCGGCGGCGTCGACATGCCCGCCTACGGCAACGCTGTTGCGGTGATGCTGCTGCAGCACAGTCGCGGGAACGTCACGGTGCAGTTGTCGGACTTCCGCAGCCCGGACCCGGTCCGCACCAAGATGACCGTCGACGAGGCGCGGCACCTGCGTGACCTGCTCGACACCGCGATCGTGTGGGCGGGCACGCGGTGACGGCCGACGTGAGCGTCAAGCGTGCCTGTACCCCGGCGGCAACGGAGGCGGCACGGTACACGTCGACGCCGACCGTGGACGGGACGGCTCGCACGGCGGCGGCGACCGCGGCCCGCCGGCGGGCCTACGCCGCCCGGATCGCCCACGAGCTGGCCTGCCGGCTCGACGAGCTCGACAACGCCCGCCTGGCCGCGCTCGCCGGCGTGCTGGCCGCCGAGTGCCTGAATCGCGGCCTGGCGGTGCCGGACATCAGGGTGTAGGACGCTCGACGACGTAGGTGCCGCGCTGCGGGATCGTGACCACAAGGCCACGGTCCCGCAGTGTTTCTACCGCCCGGCGGGCGGTGCCGCGGGCCACGCCGTACGCCTGCTGGATGGACAGCTCGGACGGGATCGGGTCGCGGGGCCGCAGCTCGCCGGCCTCGATGCGGGCCGCGATCAGGTCGGCGACCTGGATGTAGAGCGGCGTTGGGTCCATCGGGTCGGTCATGTCGAACATCGTGACTTTCTGTACGTTCTGGACGTTCGTGCGGTACGTCCTGTACGTGCAGGACGTTCACGGCTACGGTCAGGCGTGGGTGCGCCGCTCGTAGAGCGGAACGGCTGCGAGTCACGGGCGGCGCACCCTCCAACGCCACCAGCCGCCGGGAGCACACCGTGAGCGACACCCGCCATCGGCCCGCCCGCCCGACCTGGACATGCTCGGGCTGCGGCCAGCCGTGGCCATGCCCGGAACGGCGCCGCATATTCCTCGAGGACTTCCAGGGCCGGCGCATGCAGCTCCGCGGCGTCCTGGCCCTGTTCCTGATCGACGCCACCGAGGACCTCGCCGACCCTGTCGAGCAGCTGCACGAGCGTTTCGTCTCCTGGGCCTACCGGCGGTAGGCCATAGCGTCGGATTGTCGACCGTCGCCCTCGCGCCGGCCTTGTACGGTGCGTGCAGGTCACGACTACGGAGGTCGATGTGAAGGCACGTCAGGTTGTGTTGCTGGCCGTCGCCGGCGTCCTTGTGCTGTGCGGCGTCGGTGTGCTGATCGCGGTGCTCACCATGAGCGGCGACGACAAGCCGACAGCTGCTGCGTCGGATGCTGCCGTGACGCCCTACACCGCGACCGCCGTCAAGCAGGGTGCCGACCTGGTCGCCCCGGGCGTGACCGTCGACGGGGCCCGCGCCGCGATCAGCGACTGGCTGGCCAAGAACGCTGGCGACTCCAAGCACCTGGTCGTGACCGTGGTCCGTGCTGCCGCGGACAAGACGTATGTGTGCCGCGCTGAGTACGTCGCTGATGAGCAGACGGCCGCCGTCCGGACTGGTGGCCGGGTCAAGGGTCCGTACCCGGCCACCGTGGTGAACTGTCCCGATCCGAAGGGCGCCTAGTCGGCGAAGGTCAGCGACTTGTCGCCGGCGCGCACGGCCAGGGCGACGCGCTCGCTGTTGTGATCGATGGCTGCCAGGGATACGCGCTCGATGACCTGGTTGTCGACCATCAGGATCACGTCGCGGACGCGCTCGCCGGAGCCGCCTGCAGCAGCGGGCCCGCCGGCCGTGCGGGCGCCAGCAGCGATCGCGCGGTCGAGCAGGGCGTTGAGCTTGCTCTCCGGCGCGACGATCTCACCCTCGCGGCCCTCGCCAGCCACGACCACGCGGCCGCCTGGTGTGGCGGGCACCCACCCGCCCTCCGCCAGCTGAGGCAGCCGCGGAGCGCTGATCGAGTTGCCGCCGATGATCGGCACCCACCCGGGTACCGTCCAGTGCAGGGCGCCGATCGTGCTGTTCCACAGGCGCGAGATCGTGTTGAACGCACCCCTGAACGGGGCGGTGATGAAGGACGCGATCGACACGAACGCGTCGCGGATCTTGCCAGGGAGGGCGGACAGCCAGCCCCACCAGGTCTCGCCCGTCTTCCTGATCCAGCCCCACACGTCGACGAACACCTGACCGAACGCCTTCGCGCTCGTCCACAGGTCCGTGAAGACGCCGACGATGCCGGGCCAGAGGACGTCTTTGACCCACGACCAGAAATCGAGTGCCGTCGATTTGATCCAGCCCCAGGCAGCGTTCCACACGTCCTGGAACCACGTCGTCTTCGTCGCGATGATCACGATGATCGCGACCAGGGTCACGATCGCCAGGACGATCCACGTAATCGGCGACGAGAACAGCGCGGTGTTCAGCAGCCACTGGACGGCGGTCCACGCCTTCATCGCCACCGACACCGCGTAGATGGCGCCGGCAAAGACACCCAGACCGATCGCCACGGGCGCCACCCAGTCGGAGTTGTCCTTCAGCCACCCCAACGTCGCCTGGATGAACGGCAGCGCCTGGGCCAGCTTCTCAACCAAGGCCAGCTGAACCTGGTTCCTGAGCTGCTTCAGCTGTGTCGTCGCGTTGTCGCTGAGGCTCTTGCCCAGCTGCTTGTTCGCCCCGTCGATCTCGCCGAGGGCGTTGACCGCCGACGACGGATCGAGAGCGAACGCGGCCTTCTGCAGGTCGACCCACTTCTCGCCGAGCAGCTCGGCTGCAACCTTCGCCCGGTCCGCGGGGTCCTTGATCGTGCGGAGCCGGTCAAAGATGGTGTCGAGCGCCCCGTTCGCCCGCGGCCCGCCAGCGGCGAAGTCCGCAGCCATCTGCCGGGCGTTGAGACCGATGGCCTTCAACCCCTCCGCAGCGTCGCCGTTGAGAACCCGGTCGTTGATCTCCTTGAGGGTGTCCGCCACCGTGTCGCCATCGCGGGCGCCGCCGGCCAGCCCTTGCTCGATCAGGCCGAGTGCCTGCTTGCCGTCGACACCCAGCGCCCGGAACTGGGTGCTGTATTCCGTGAAGGTGTCCAGGAGGTCGTCGGCCTCGTTGGCGGTGCCCTGGAAGCCGCGGGCGATGATGTCGAAGGCGGCCTCAGCGTCGGCGGCCAGGCCGGTCTTGATCAGCTTGCTGACCGCACGGGTGGACTCGGCGACGTCGATGCCGAACGTGGAGGCCAGGTTGAGTGCGGAGCCGCTGATGTTCTGCAGGCTGGCGTCGTCGAGCTGGCCGAGATTGCGGGTGACCGCGGCAATGGCGTCGTTGACCTCGCCCATGGAGTCGGCGTACGCGCCGGCGTACAGCTCGCCAGCGATCTTGCCCATGCGTTCGCTCTCCGCGGCGGTGAGGCCGAGCTGGGCGGCGAGCTTGTCGTTGGCGGTGTCGAACTCCATAGCGCTTGTGATGCCGGCTACGAGGGCTGCACCGGCGGCTGCAGAGATCACGGATGCGGCCATCTGCAGCTTGTTTCCGAACTTGGCGAACTTGCTGTGCGCCTCGTCGAGGCCTTCCTCGAAGGGCCGGTCGTCGGTGCGGATGACCGCGGACAGGTCGCCGAGTACCAGTGCCATCGTGTCCCTACTTCCCTTGCCAGTGCTCGATTTCGGGGCCGAGACGCTCGGCGTGGGCGGGGCAGTCGGCGGTGTGGTTGAACGGTGCGTGCCCGGTCGGCCGGTCGGGGTCGGACTGGCACAGCGCGGCCCAGATGGCGGGTGTGATGTGGCGTGTGGCGCCGCAGGGGCACCGGCCGAGTCCTGCGGCTACCCGGCGCCGGCGCAGGCCTTCGCGGAGCGCGGGTGGGGCGTCGTCGGGGATGACCGGCACCTCGGCGACGGCGCGTTCGCCGCGGATGGTGGTGCGGAGCAGCTCCGTCGTCAGGGTGCGCACCGGTCAGCCCTGCCCCTGCTGCCTGCCGGCCTGCGCGTTGAGGACGGCGGCGAAGGTGTCGATGCCGGCGGTTTCAGCGGCGGCCTTCGCCTGCTCGTACATGCCCAGGGCCATCCGGTGCTGGGCGGGCAGGGTGGCGAACCCGTTGGGGTCGTCGATGCAGAGCTTGGCGAGGGCCTCCATGTCGAGGTCGGGTCGCCACGTCCGGGCGACGCTCTGCCGGGCGGGGTCGGGTGGGGTGCTGGCCGCGTAGCCGGCGGCCAGGGTCTGCCTCGGGTTGGTCATCGGGTGCTCCTACGGGCCTTCGCCGCGGCAGCCAGCTCGGCCAGACGCGACCGCTTGCGGGCGTACCACTCGGCCGGGTTCGTCAGCCCCATGCTGAGCATGCTGTCGACGCGGACGCCTGCGCCGCCGTGCGGCAGGCCACCATGCTGCGCGACCGCCTGGTAGACCGATGCGGCAAGCAGGTCTCCCTCACCGACTTCCTCGATCGGCTGGTCGTCAACGACGATGACGGCCGGCTCGTTGTGGGACAGCCGGTCAGCGAACGCCAACCCAGACTCTGCGTCCTCGCCGCGGTCGCTCGGCAGCGTGTTGCACAGGTCCCGTAGCCGGTCGCGGGTCTGCGCGTGCCAGGCGTTGTGCTGCCGGGCGGTGGTGAGGAACTTGGTGATGGCCCGGTCGACGCTGTCGAGGGCCTGGGCGACCGCGGCGAGGCCCTGCCCGCCCCCGTTGACGTCGGCGAGGATCTGGGCGCGCAGGTCGGCGAGGGCCTGTGCGTGTGCGGCGGCTTTGGCCCGGTCGGCGTTGCGGCGGGTGGCTTCGGCGCGCAGCTGGGCGAAGTGCGCCAGGTCCCGCTGGGCGGCGATGTGGGCGGGCGTGACGTCCTGGTCGCCGTCGCGTACCCGTTCCTCGAGCGCGTCGACGAGCTGGGCGGCTTCGGCGGCTTCGCGTTCGGCCTTGGCGACGTCGGCGTCGGTGACGTGCTCGACGTCGGGGCCGTCTGTGGTGGTGGTCATGTGGTCCTCCGGTAGCGGTAGGCGTCCAGGCTCTCGGTGTCGACGAGCCACACGGGCCCGACGCGCTCCCCGGCGAGCCGGCCTGCCCGGCACAGGCGCCGCACGTAAGACTCCGTGCAGCCGAGCAGGCCGGCCGCCTGGGCGGCTGCGACCCTGCCCGCCACTGTCGCGGGTGCGACGGGTTCGGTACCGGCGGCGGTACTGGTCTGTTCGTGGCGTTCGGCGGCCTCGTGCAGCGCCAGGAGGATGCGTTGCGCGCGGGCGGACACCAGCAGACCATCGCGGCGTGCGCGGGCCGTCAGGTCGCGTACAGCGGCGGCGAGCAACTCCCCGGCGACGTCGCCAGGTACCAGCACCGACCCGTCGGGGCGGAGCAGCCGGGCGACGTCGCCAGGGATGGTGCTCACGACTGATGACCGGCGGCGTCGGGTGTGTCGGTGGTGGCCAGGGCCGGAAGGACTCGCGCCGCGATGGTCAGCGAGGCGGCCGGGTTGACCGTGTCCGAGGCGGCCGTGTCCGGCAGGCCGGCGCTGGCGAGGGCCGCGGCAACGATGTGGTGCGCCTGGACGTCGGTCAGGAATCGGCCGGCCCCGTCCTGGTCGATGACGGTGACGACGGCCTGGCCGGCGCCGTCGTGGCCGGCGTTGTGCAGCCCGGCCGCGCGCAGCTGCTCGCGCTCGCCGTGCTGGTCGGCGAGGTCGACGGTGGCGATCGCTCGGCGGGCGAGGTCGCGGATCTTCGTCGACCGTTGGCCGGCGCGCGTGGCAACTCGGCGCAGTGCCGCTACCGCCTCGGTGAACGCGTCGAGGATCGCCGGGTCTTCGGTGAGGTCCAGGGTGCGGGCTTCGGCGCCCAGCGTGGCGTACAGGGCGTGCCGGGCCCCGGTTTCGAGCTGTTCGGCGTTGCGCTTCGCTGCGTCGACCCGCAGGGCGGCGTAGCCGACGAGGTCTTGGGCGTCGCGCAGCTCGGCGGGCTTGATGTCGGGGTCGCCGGCGCGGACCCGCTCTTCAAGGGCGGCGAGGAACGCTGCGGTCTGGCGGTGGTCTTCCTCGGCCGTCTCGATCTGTTTGCGGCCGGCCGCCGCGGCGGCTTCGTTTGCGGTCACTGCTGGTCGCCTTCCGCCTCAGCTGGCGGCGGGGTGGTGGCGTGCGGGGTGGTGGCGTGCAGGGCGGCGCGGGCCCGGAGGCCGGCGGGCAGGTCGGCGTACGCGGTGGGGTTGGTCTTGGCCAGCTCGGCAACGCGGGTGAGCTGTTCCGGGTCGTCAACGGCGCTGGCGGCCATCTTGGCCGCGATGGCCTCATGGAGTGTGGGCATGGGGTGGGTCCTTCCGGTAGCGCCAGGCGTCGAGCGAGGCGCGGTCGATGAGCCATGCCCGCTGTCCAGCCCTACGGCCAAGGATTCGGCCGGACCGGACCAGCGAGCGCACGTGCTGCGCGCTGCACTCCAGGAGTGCTGCTGCGGCAGCGGTGCTGATCTCCAGCTTCGGCGTTGCGGCCGGTGGGGTTTCGGTAGCGAAACCGGCGGCGTCCTGGTCGTGGTGGTGCTCGGCGCGGGCGAAGGCGTAGACGAGGTTGCGGACGTCTGCGGTGGGCGCGCCGCCATCCGTGCGGATGTGCTGGGCGAGGTCGCGGACGAGGATGCGACGCACGGCGCCGGCGAGGTGTGGCGGCACGACGACGGACCCGTCGACCAGCTCAACAGGTCCAGGGGCGGCGTGCTGGTGGGTCACCTGGGCTCGTGGTCGTCGTCCTGGTCGACGTCCCGGTCCCGAAGTCCGTCGCTCGCTGACGGACTTCGGCCTCCGATGATCTCGGCACGGCCGTACCGACTTGAGCCTCCGGCGTCGTGGTCCTGATCGTCGCCGACGAGGGCCGGGTACCGGTCGCAGAGGACGGCGTGGAGCTCGCGCCCGGGGACGTTGGAGAGGTTGCCGGGGTCGCGGATCCGGTCGACGACCTGCCGCGCCCGCCACACGGCGGCCTGACGCTCGCCAGCGGGTGCCGTGACGGCCGCGCGCAGCAGCTCGGCCGCGCGCTCGTACGCGGCCTGCTCCGCCGGGGTCGCCTGACGCTCCCGGGTGTGGCGGCGCCCGGCCATCACGTCCGCCCGTGCCGGGCCCGCAGGGCGGGCAACGCCGCGGCGTTGGCGGCGAGGCGGGCCTTGCGTAGCCGGCGCCGGCGGCGGCGCTCCCCGCCGTCGGTGGACACGACCAGGGAGGCGCCGGCGGCGCCTTCCAGGAGCGCGGCGACCTCCAGCACGGCGGTACGGCGACCGGCGGGGCTGTAGCCGGCGGGCACGACCAGGGCGTGCGCCAGGGCCGCCAGGAGCGCCGTGGTCGGGCGCAGCTGGCCGACCTCCAGCCGCTCGACCGTGCGGGCGTGGCAGCCGGCCAGGGCGGCAAGGCGACGCTGCGACAGGGACGCGCGGGCCCGCTCACGGCGAAGAACGGCACCGAGGGAGGCGCGGAGCCGGGCCTGTTCGGTCGGGCCGGGCTGTACCCGGGCACCGGGGGTTGCCGGTCCAACGGGCGCACCTGACGCGCGCGGGGCAGGAACCGGGGCCGGGGCGTGGTGCGGGGTCATGGGGTGTCCTGTGTGGGGGTGTCTGGCGGTGTCCATCCGGCGTCGAGGAGGTTGCCGATGATGCGGCGGGCTACTGCCTGGTCGTCGAGTGCCAGGTGGTAGCTGGGGTACGCGTTGGGGTCTCGCTGGCGGCTGGCTACCACGTCCGTTCGGACTTCGATCTGCCAGAAGGCCAGGTTGATTGCCCAGTCGATGGGTGAGGTGCCCTCTGCGTAGGCGAGTCGGGCGATCGGGTCGATGTCGTCGCTCATGGGTTGTCCTGTGGTGGGGTGGTCTGCTGGGTGCGGGCGAGTTTGGCGGTGTGGCGTTGCCGTAGGCCGGCTGTGCGGGCGGCGGCGAACTCGGCGCGGGTGGCGCGCTTGGCTGCCTGCCGCCGGTCGTGCTCGGCACGCTGCGCGGCGAGGCGCTCGGCCACGATGGCGTCCCAGTCGGCAATCTCGGTCATGCGCTCTCGGCCTCCTGTGCGAGGCGGGCGAGGGCGGTGGGGTCGTAGTGCGGGTTGGGTTCGCCGACCGGTGCAGTGCCGACCTTCCAGTGCGACGTTTCCGCGCGGCGCCGGCCGATGCCGAGGGCGCGGAGTTGCGCCTTGGCATCCTCGGCACTCATCGGCGGCCCGGCGCTGGCGGCCTGGTCGTCGACGGGGCCGCGAAGCTTCGCGGCCAGTCCAGCCGCGGTCAGCGGCTGTTTTGGGGCTGCGCTCTTACGCGGACCGCTCCCCGCCCGTCTTTGATCTTGCGGGACCGTGTGTGAGCCTCCAGGCGAACGCACGTGGTCCCGCCTTCCGGCTGGGGGCACGGAAGGCTTGGGCGGTACCACAGGGTCAGATACCGAGCCTCTCAGGCTCCGCGATTGGCCCACAGGGTCTGGCAGTTGGCCTGGAGTACCGCCTTCGGGACGGGTGTTGCGTGTATCAGCCGACGCAACATCCCCGTCGCCGGAAGGCGGTACTGAGGTACTGCCTTCCGGCGAACCACTCCCATCTGTCCAGTTCGCGCTAGGCGGTACCTCAGTACCGCCTTCGTCGGCCTGCACCTTCGTGCACGCGTCGCACTCGCAGTCGAGCGGCGGCTTGAGCTCCGGCAGCAGGTAGCGCGGGGACTTGCCGCGCACGCTGTAGTACGGCCGCCCCGCCTTGTCGGTGCCGAGGGGAACCCGGACGTCCAGGCCGTGGTCGGCGAGCCGCTGCAACGCCTTCCGCAGCCCGTTCTCAGTCAGGCCGGTGCACTGGGTGAGGGTGGGCGTGTTGACCCACCAGGGGCGCCGGTACCGCATCCGCTCCGCCAGCACGACGAGCACCAGGCGCTCGGCCGCTGTGAGCTCCGGCGGAGCGTGGAAGAGAACCTCGGCGACGAGCTGGTAGCTCACTGCGGCCAGCCCCTCGTCCAGGCGCCGACCGGCCGGTGCGAGACGGTGACGACCGCGGGGGAGAGCCCTGCGCGTCGGTGGTCACCAAGACGGTCGGCGAACGCGCGAGCGTCACGCTCACGGGCGAATGTGCGGGTCTTGGTCGCCGACGACGGCGACCAGTCGACCCGGCGCCACTGGACGCGGTACTCGACGTCAGCCATGGCTGGTCACCGGGTCCGACGCGAGCCGATCGCGTTCGGCAACGCCGAGGTGCATGCCGATGTCACGCCAGAAGTCGCCGGCGGCGGCCTGGTCCCCGTTGTCGGAACCGGGGCTTACCCTGGTGTCTGCGGATGTGTTGGTGTCGGGGCGGCCCTGCCGGGGGCCGCTTCGTCGCGTCTGGAACATCTACGCTGCCACCCGCTGCGTTTCGCCAGCGTCCGGACGGCGGACAGCCTTGGTGGGCGGCGACAGGAGCACGGTGAGGCGTGCGCGCTGCTCGTCGGTCAGCGGCGGCGCGGCGGCCACGGCGCGGGCGATCAGCTCGGCGACCGACCTCATGCCGCGGCCTCATTGAGCAGCGCGGCCAGGCGCCGGCGCTCATCGGGCGTCAGCGCTGGCGGGGTCGTGAGGAGATCGCGGATGTAGCGCTCGGTGGCGTCTACCTTCAGCGCGCGTAGGTCGTCCTCGCACAACTCAGGTCGGTCTGGGTGATGCCGACGATTGGCGGCCACGCGAGCGCGGGCCTGCCGAAGGCGTGGGGACAGCGATGTAGCCAAGGGGTGATGCCTTCCCTGCACGGAATGGACACGTGCAGGGGGTTGCTCCGTCATCTCCGCCGGTCGCGCGCCTCTGTGAGACGTTGAACGCCGTGGCCTTCCGGTCAGCTAGTCTGGCAAGCGGAAACCGGCCCTGACTGCTGGCGAGGGTACTCGCAGCTCCAACACACCCTGACCCCACCTGAGCCTGCTCGCTCGGGTGCAAGGATTTGTTGCTAGCGAATCTAGCACGCGTGTTCGGACTTGTCGATCAACGGCGCGCGAGATCACTCGGCCCAGTGATCGCCCCACGTTTGCTCGTCGCCGACCCACTGCGAGCCGGCCAGACGCAACGGGTTGAAGCCATGCAGGCCGCTCTGCTCGGCCCGGGCCACCCGAACCTCGGCAAGAAACGTGATGACCTCCCGCCGGACCGCGACCGGTTCGGCATCGAACCGACGCCGGATCTCCGCGTACCGTTCGTCGTCGTCAAGGACCTCGGCAGCGCCGTCGAGCAGCCTGACAAGAGCCGGCGGGGTCGTCGCAGAGACCTCGCGTCGCTGAGCCGCCCTGATCTGCACGATGAGGTCGGCCTCGATGCGGGCAAGACTCGCCGGCGACGTCTCGCCACGTGCCCCGCTGTCCCGCCACGCATCCAGGCGCGCCTGCAGCTCGCTCGCCTCCGTACGTGCGGCGAGCACCTCCGCATCGTCGGCGTGACTGAGGTCGATGCCGTCCGGTGCGGCCAGGCGCCGGCACACGATCTCGCTGACGAACTCGTCGAGGCCCGCGGCCTGGATGCCGGTGCAGCCGCGGCCGCACTGGTAGCGGTCGGGTCGGGTCAGGCTGTCGCGCATCGGGATCCGGGTCACCGTCCCACCGCAGACACCGCACATGGCGAGATACGACAGCAGCCACTTTTGGCGTCCGGGCCGGGTCGTCTTGCGTCGCGGGTCCTCGAGCACACGGCGCGCCGCGAGGTGTGCGAGATCGTCGACGAGCGGCGACCAGATCGCGTCGTAGGTCTCGCCGGCGTGCACGCGCTTGCCGCGGTACGTCGGGGACGTGGCGATGCTCTTGACCGTCTTGCGGGTCCAGTTGCCGCCGGCGGGTGCTGGCACCTCGCGGGCGTTGAGGTCGTCGACGATGGTGACGATCGGGTGACCGTGACCGACCCTGCTGGTGATCTCGACAACGATCGCCGCCTGGTCGGGATGTGGGACCTGCTCGACCAGCTTCTTCGTCACGGGGTCGTAGCGGCGTACGTAGCCGTAGGTGACCTTGCCGTGCGGCAGGCCCGCGGCGGCGGCCGCTGCGGTTGCCCGGCGCAGTCGTAGTGAGGTCTTCTCGGACTCGTAGTGGCTGTCCAGACCATCCTCGGCGAGGGCCTTCCAGTCCCGTGCCCTCGCCGGGTCGTAGGTCCGCTCGTGGCTCGTCACTCGGATGAGTACCCTGCGTTCCCGGCATCGACGCAGCAGTCCCAGCCACGTTTCGGCGTCGCGGTCCCCGCGGCTGCTCTCCCACAGCACGAGCACGTCGAGCTGCCCGGCGTCGACGTCGGACAGGAGGCGATCCCAGTCTGGCCGCGCCTTGCGTGAGAACCGGGATGCGGAGACACCGTCGGAGTAGCGCCCGTTCTCGCCGATCGTCCAGCCCTCGGCCTCAATGTCCGCGGTGCACTCGGCGACCTGCTCAGCAAGGCTCTTGCTCTTGTCCTTGGACTGCCGGCTGTAGAGCCCGGCGCGAGCAGTCTGGAACGTAGGGAGCGTCACGCCCTGGCACGTTACAGGGTTACGGTCCTAGTCTCTCGTCACCGCCCACACGACCGTGCGCCCGTCCTCATCCGTCGGGGCGGCGAACTCGCGCAGGTAGCCGGCCTGGAACCTGGTCAGCAGGTGGTGTCGGCCGGGGAACAGGACGAAGCGCTCCACAGGTCAGCCCTCGGCTGCCGGTGCCGGGCCGGTGCTCTGCACGACCTCGAACTCCAGCAGGCTCGCCCCGGACGCCACCGGCTTGGCCCGCTCACCCGAGTGCGCCTCCATCGCGGGGCCCTTCACCCACGCCTGGAAGTCCTCCTCGGTCTCCCACCGTGTGTAGACGAAGTAGCGGGTCTCGCCGGCCACCGGGCGCAGCAGCTCGAAGCCCAGGAACCCCTTCGACCCCTCCACGGCACCGTGCCGCGCACCGAACCGGCGCTCCAGCTCAGGGCCCGCACCTTCAGGAACCTCGATCGCGTTGATCTTCACAACCGCCATGCCAACCACACTAGCGACCCCCACCGACACTTCTTCCCCACCAGCGAGGGGTCGACGCCGTCGACAATGCGGTGGGAGGCGTCCGGGGGCGGGTGCGAGAATCGCGACGTGACCGATGTGCTTGATGATCTGCAGTGGCGGGGCCTGATCGCGCTCTCGACGGACCTCGACGAGTTGCGCGCCGAGATGGCGAAGGGGCCGCTGACCTATTACTGCGGCTTCGACCCCACCGCGCCGAGCCTGCACATCGGGCACCTGCTCCAGGTGCTGACGATGCGCCGCCTCCAACTGGCCGGCCATCGTCCCCTCGCGCTGGTCGGCGGCGCCACCGGCCTCATCGGCGACCCGCGGCCGACCGCCGAGCGGCAGCTGCACTCGCGTGACCAGGTCGCGGAGTGGGTGGACAAGATCCGCGGACAGATCCAGCCCTACCTGGACTTCACCGGTGACAACGCGGCGACCATGGTCAACAACCTGGACTGGACCGCGCCGATGTCGGCGATCGACTTCCTGCGCGACATCGGCAAGTACTTCCGGGTCAACAAGATGCTGACCAAGGACGCCGTCAGCGCGCGGCTCAACTCCGACGCGGGGATCAGCTACACGGAGTTCAGCTACCAGATCCTGCAAGGCATGGACTTCCTGGAGTTGTTCCGCCGGTACGGGTGCCGCCTGCAGACGGGCGGCAGCGACCAGTGGGGCAACCTGACCGCCGGGACCGACCTCATCCGGCGGATCGAGGGACAGTCGGTCCACCTGCTGGCGACGCCGCTGCTGACCAACAGCGCGGGGGAGAAGCTCGGCAAGTCCACCGGCGGCGGAAGCCTGTGGATGGATGCGTCGATGACCTCGCCGTACGCGCTGTTCCAGTACCTCGTGAACCTCGAGGACTCGATCGTGGGCGGGCTGCTGCGCCGCCTGACGTTCCTGTCCAGGGAGGAGATCGAGGTGTTGGAGAAGGAGACGGCGGACCGGCCCGCGGCCCGGCTGGGGCAGCGCAAGCTGGCCGAGGAGGTCACCCGGATCGTGCACGGGGCGCACGAGACCGAGCAGGTGATCGCCGCGTCGCAGGCGCTCTTCGGCCGTGGCGAGCTCGCGACCCTTTCCGCGTCGACACTGCGCGCCGCGTTGGCGGAGGCAGGTTTGGTACGGGCGGCGCCCGGGACGTCCGTGGCGGACCTCTTCATCGCCGCGGGCCTCGTGAGCAGCCGCAACGAGGCACGCAGGACGGTCTCAGAGGGCGGCGCGTACGTGAACAACGAGCGGGTGAGCGACGCGGAGGAGGTCGTCGCCGCGGACCGTGCGCTGGCCGGCGGGCTGCTGGTGCTGCGCAAGGGGAAGCGGACGTTCGCCGGCGTCGAGCTCGGCGCGATTTGACTCTGTCGCTGCGTTCCACGTAGCTTTTGCGAGCGCCACGGGGCACCTGCCTGGTGGCGCTCTGCACGACCGGGCCCCGCTCACCACCAAACGAGTGATCGATTTGGTGGAGATCGGAAGCCGGGGTAACGTAGATGACCGGCAGGGAAACGGGCGGCGCGCGAGACGCGTCGGACGGCCTACCGAAAGCTTGATCGGCCAGAGACCGGGTGACCGGCCGAAGGTCGTGCCCGTAAGGCGGACGACATCCAGTCGACACGGTCGATTTGGATGCGGGACGCGGAGCGGGTAAGGTTTTACCCCGGCAGGGACACGGACGAGGCACGCGGGTCGCTCACACGAGCCGCAGCGGACGTCCTGCCGAAACCATACGACACTCGACCGGGTTACCGGAAGAGTAGTTGTGTGTCCGCGAAACGGGACAAAGTACGGCGAGCCGGACTTGACACCGCAAAACGGAGATGCTAGGGTAGAACGGTAGGAAAATGCCCCGGGAGATCGGGACCGGATCGCGGTCAGGGTCTGCGGTGTGTGTTGGTTGTTTGAGAACTCAACAGGGTGCTTGTTAAGCCAGTGCCAATTGATTGACCCCGTGACATGGCTTTGTTGTCGTGTCCGAGGATTCCTTTGGTGACAAACGATTGTTTGTTGCTAGGACTGATTTTCCAGATTTTGTTGGAGAGTTTGATCCTGGCTCAGGACGAACGCTGGCGGCGTGCTTAACACATGCAAGTCGAGCGGAAAGGCCCTTCGGGGTACTCGAGCGGCGAACGGGTGAGTAACACGTGAGTAACCTGCCCTAGGCTTTGGGATAACCCTCGGAAACGGGGGCTAATACCGGATATTCATTCTCCGCGGCATCGTGGGGTGTGGAAAGTTTTTCGGCCTGGGATGGGCTCGCGGCCTATCAGCTTGTTGGTGGGGTGATGGCCTACCAAGGCGACGACGGGTAGCCGGCCTGAGAGGGCGACCGGCCACACTGGGACTGAGACACGGCCCAGACTCCTACGGGAGGCAGCAGTGGGGAATATTGCACAATGGGCGGAAGCCTGATGCAGCGACGCCGCGTGAGGGATGAAGGCCTTCGGGTTGTAAACCTCTTTCGACAGGGACGAAGCGCAAGTGACGGTACCTGGAGAAGAAGCGCCGGCCAACTACGTGCCAGCAGCCGCGGTAAGACGTAGGGCGCGAGCGTTGTCCGGATTTATTGGGCGTAAAGAGCTCGTAGGCGGCTTGTTGCGTCAGCTGTGAAAACCCGCAGCTCAACTGTGGGCTTGCAGCTGATACGGGCAGGCTTGAGTTCGGTAGGGGAGACTGGAATTCCTGGTGTAGCGGTGAAATGCGCAGATATCAGGAGGAACACCGGTGGCGAAGGCGGGTCTCTGGGCCGATACTGACGCTGAGGAGCGAAAGCGTGGGGAGCGAACAGGATTAGATACCCTGGTAGTCCACGCTGTAAACGTTGGGCGCTAGGTGTGGGGGGCCTCTCCGGTTCTCTGTGCCGCAGCTAACGCATTAAGCGCCCCGCCTGGGGAGTACGGCCGCAAGGCTAAAACTCAAAGGAATTGACGGGGGCCCGCACAAGCGGCGGAGCATGCGGATTAATTCGATGCAACGCGAAGAACCTTACCTGGGTTTGACATGGGCGCTAAAGCAGCAGAGATGTTGTGTCCTTCGGGGGCGTTCACAGGTGGTGCATGGCTGTCGTCAGCTCGTGTCGTGAGATGTTGGGTTAAGTCCCGCAACGAGCGCAACCCTTGTTCGATGTTGCCAGCGGGTTATGCCGGGGACTCATCGAAGACTGCCGGGGTCAACTCGGAGGAAGGTGGGGATGACGTCAAGTCATCATGCCCCTTATGTCCAGGGCTTCACGCATGCTACAATGGCCGGTACAAAGGGCTGCGATACCGTAAGGTGGAGCGAATCCCAAAAAGCCGGTCTCAGTTCGGATCGGGGTCTGCAACTCGACCCCGTGAAGTCGGAGTCGCTAGTAATCGCAGATCAGCAACGCTGCGGTGAATACGTTCCCGGGCCTTGTACACACCGCCCGTCACGTCACGAAAGTCGGTAACACCCGAAGCCGGTGGCCCAACCCTTGTGGAGGGAGCCGTCGAAGGTGGGACTGGCGATTGGGACGAAGTCGTAACAAGGTAGCCGTACCGGAAGGTGCGGCTGGATCACCTCCTTTCTAAGGAGCAACCTTCACCGAAAGGTGACAGGAGCCCATGGTCGACCGAATGTGTCGACAGGGTGCTCATATGGCGGAGACACTGGCGAAGACTTCCTGACAACGGTTCATGTGTCCTAGTACTGCTCACTTGTGGGCGTGGAACGGCGATTGGATGCGGTTGGGAGGTCACACAGGCACCCTGTTGGGTCCTGAAACAATCAGCGCGTGAGCGGGGTTGTTTTCAGACGAGATCCACATCTGTCGCAAAACCGGTCGGCGTAGCCGGCGAGGTTGTGGCTGATAAAGAGGTGTGGGTTTGGTGTTGGTTGAGAATTGCACAGTGGATGCGAGCATCTTTATAGCTTTTTTGTGGTCAAGTTGCTGAGGGCGTACGGTGGATGCCTTGGCACCAGGAGCCGATGAAGGACGTGGGAGGCCGCGATAGGCCTGGGGGAGCTGTCAACCGAGCTGTGATCCCAGGGTGTCCGAATGGGGGAACCCGGCACCAGTCATGTGGTGTCACTCCCGCCTGAACACATAGGGCGGGTAGAGGGAACGCGGGGAAGTGAAACATCTCAGTACCCGCAGGAAGAGAAAACAATTGTGATTCCGTGAGTAGTGGCGAGCGAAAGCGGATGAGGCTAAACCGTGCACGTGTGATACCTGGCAGGGGTTGCGTGTGCGGGGTTGTGGGACATGTCTGAACCAGGCTGCCATCTGGTTGCACAGTCAGAAAATTCGTGGTTAGTCGAAGTCCGCTGGAAAGCGGCACCGTAGACGGTGAGAGTCCGGTAGGCGAAAATCGCGGGTCTGTGTTGGTGTGTTCCCGAGTAGCGGCGGACTCCTGTAATCTGCCGTGAATCTGCCAGGACCACCTGGTAAGCCTAAATACTCCCTGGTGACCGATAGCGGACTAGTACCGTGAGGGAAAGGTGAAAAGTACCCCGGGAGGGGAGTGAAATAGTACCTGAAACCGTGCGCCTACAATCCGTCGGAGCGTCCCACCGTTTGGTGGGGGTGACGGCGTGCCTTTTGAAGAATGAGCCTGCGAGTTAGTGATACGTGGCGAGGTTAACCCGTGTGGGGGAGCCGTAGCGAAAGCGAGTCTGAACAGGGCGTTCAGTCGCGTGTCCTAGACCCGAAGCGGAGTGATCTAGCCATGGGCAGGCTGAAGCGCGGGTAAGACCGCGTGGAGGGCCGAACCCACCAACGTTGAAAAGTTGGGGGATGACCTGTGGTTAGGGGTGAAAGGCCAATCAAACTCCGTGATAGCTGGTTCTCCCCGAAATGCATTTAGGTGCAGCGTCACGTGTTTCTTGCCGGAGGTAGAGCACTGGATGGCCTAGGGGGCCTACAAGCTTACTGAAGTCAACTAAACTCCGAATGCCGGTAAGTGAGAGCGTGGCAGTGAGACTGCGGGGGATAAGCTTCGTAGTCGAGAGGGAAACAGCCCAGATCACCAGCTAAGGCCCCTAAGCGTGTGCTAAGTGGTAAAGGATGTGGGGTCGCATAGACAACCAGGAGGTTGGCTTAGAAGCAGCCACCCTTGAAAGAGTGCGTAATAGCTCACTGGTCAAGTGGTTCCGCGCCGACAATGTAGCGGGGCTCAAGCACACCGCCGAAGCTGTGGCATTCACATGATAACCCGGCCTGATTCTTCGGATGAGGGTCCAGGTGTGTGGATGGGTAGGGGAGCGTCGTGTCACCGGTGAAGCGGCGGAGTGATCCAGCCGTGGAGGTGACGCGAGTGAGAATGCAGGCATGAGTAGCGAAAGCAGGGTGAGAAACCCTGCCGCCGGATGACCAAGGGTTCCAGGGCCAGGCTAATCCGCCCTGGGTGAGTCGGGGCCTAAGGCGAGGCCGAGAGGCGTAGTCGATGGATAACGGGTTGATATTCCCGTACCCGCGTAGAAGCGTCCATGCTGAACCTTCATGTACTAACCTCCGGATTCCTTGAAGCCTTCGGGTGGATGGGTTGATGTTGGGAACTTGTGGGGTAGTAGGCAAGCGATGGGGTGACGCAGGAGGGTAGCTGGACCCGGCCGGTGGTTGTGCCGGGGCAAGCGTGTAGCCCGCAGTGTAGGCAAATCCGCACTGCTTGAGGGTGAGACGTGAAGCGGAGCCGTTTCAGGCGAAGTCAGTGATCCCATGCTGCCGAGAAAAGCCTCTAGCGAGTTTCGAGCGGCCCGTACCCCAAACCGACACAGGTGGTCAGGTAGAGAATACCGAGGCGATCGGGCGAACTGTGGTTAAGGAACTCGGCAAATTGCCCCCGTAACTTCGGGAGAAGGGGGGCCACCGATGGTGAGACCACGTGCTGGTGGAGCGGTTGGTGGCCGCAGAGACCAGGGGGAAGCGACTGTTTACTAAAAACACAGGTCCATGCTAAGTCGTAAGACGATGTATATGGACTGACGCCTGCCCGGTGCTGGAACGTTAAGGGGACCTGTTAGTCCTTCGGGGCGAAGCGGAGAACTTAAGCGCCAGTAAACGGCGGTGGTAACTATAACCATCCTAAGGTAGCGAAATTCCTTGTCGGGTAAGTTCCGACCTGCACGAATGGCGTAACGACTTCCCCACTGTCTCAACCACAGGCCCGGCGAAATTGCACTACGAGTAAAGATGCTCGTTACGCGCGGCAGGACGGAAAGACCCCGGGACCTTCACTATAGCTTGACATTGGTACTCGAATTCGATTGTGTAGGATAGGTGGGAGCCGGTGAAGCGGCCACGCCAGTGGTTGTGGAGGCAAGCTTGAAATACCACTCTGTTGGATTTGGGTATCTAACTTCGGACCGTGATCCGGTTCAGGGACAGTGTCTGGTGGGTAGTTTAACTGGGGCGGTTGCCTCCTAAAATGTAACGGAGGCGCCCAAAGGTTCCCTCAGCCTGGTTGGCAATCAGGTGTTGAGTGCAAGTGCACAAGGGGGCTTGACTGTGAGACTGACAGGTCGAGCAGGGACGAAAGTCGGGACTAGTGATCCGGCACTGGCAGGTGGAAGCGGTGTCGCTCAACGGATAAAAGGTACCCCGGGGATAACAGGCTGATCTTCCCCAAGAGTCCATATCGACGGGATGGTTTGGCACCTCGATGTCGGCTCGTCGCATCCTGGGGCTGGAGTAGGTCCCAAGGGTTGGGCTGTTCGCCCATTAAAGCGGTACGCGAGCTGGGTTTAGAACGTCGTGAGACAGTTCGGTCCCTATCCGCCGCGCGCGTAGGATACTTGAGAAGGGCTGTCCCTAGTACGAGAGGACCGGGACGGACGAACCTCTGGTGTGCCAGTTGTTCTGCCAAGAGCACGGCTGGTTGGCTACGTTCGGAAGGGATAACCGCTGAAAGCATCTAAGCGGGAAGCTCGCTTCGAGATGAGGTATCCCACCCCTTGAGGGTTAAGGCCCCCAGTTAGACCACTGGGTTGATAGGCCGGAAGTGGAAGCCTGGTAACAGGTTTGAGCTGACCGGTACTAATAGGCCGAGGACTTGACCTCATACACAAAAGCTGTGAAGACAACGCATCCACTGTGTGATTCTGAACCAACACCAGAACGCACCCCCGACAGAGATTGGGGTGTGCGGTGGTTGACAGGTTCATAGAGTTACGGCGGCCATAGCGGAGGGGAAACGCCCGGTCCCATTCCGAACCCGGAAGCTAAGCCCTCCAGCGCCGATGGTACTGCACCCGAGAGAGTGTGGGAGAGTAGGACGCCGCCGGACAAATTTTCGATTAAGGGCCGCCCTTTCCTGGGGCGGCCCTTAATTCGTTTACCGGGTCGAGCGCATGCGGTGCACCCCGGTCGGGAAGGATGAAGTCGTGACTGCAGGACCCCACGACCGCGACAACAGCGGGCAGGACCGGGGCGAGCGCCCCGCTTCCGGCGACCGCAAACCACGTTGGACCGGCGCCGACCGCGACCGCGGGTCGGCCTCGAGCTCCCGTACGCCCCGCGACGGCGGACCCCGCGCAGGTCAGGACCGCTCCGGCGGCTTCCGCGACCGTGACGGCGGGCCGCGTGGCGGTGGCTTCCGCGACCGCGACGGTGGCTCCGGCGGCGGCGGATACCGCTCCGGTGACCGTACCGGCGGATCCCGTGACGGCAATCGCGCCGGCTCCGGCGGATCGGGTGGTTACCGCTCCGGTGACCGTCCGGCCGGCGGCGAGCGCTCCGGCGGCGGCTACCGCTCCGGCGGCGAGGGCGGCTCCGGCGGCTTCCGCGGCGGCGACCGGCCCGGGTACCGCGACGGTGAGCGCTCCGGTGGCTTCCGGCCGCGCGAGGGCGGCGACCGCTCCGGCGGGTTCCGCGACCGGGAAGGCGGCGGTGGGCCCCGTGGCGACCGTGGTGACCGGCAGGGCGGGTTCCGCTCGGGTGGTCCCGGCGGCTATCGCTCCGGTGGTGACCGGCCGGGATTCCGTGACGGTGAGCGTTCCGGTGGGTTCCGCGACCGCGACGGTGGACAGGGCGGCTTCCGCGACGGCGCTCCCCGTGGTGACCGCGCCGGCGGGTCCGGCGGCTTCCGGGACCGTGACGGCGGACCGCGCGGCGACCGGCCGGGCGGGTTCCGCGACCGGGACGGCGGACCGCGCGGTGACCGTGGTGACCGGCCAGGGTTCCGCGACGGTGCGTCGCGTGGGGACAGGCCCGGTGGGTTCCGTGACCGTGACGGCGGACCGCGGGGCGACCGCGGTGACCGGCCGGGCGGCTTCCGCGACCGTGACGGTGGTCCTCGTGGCGACCGCGGTGACCGGCCGGGCGGCTTCCGGGACCGTGACGGCGGGCCGCGCGGCGACCGGCCGGGCGGGTTCCGCGACCGGGACGGCGGACCGCGCGGCGACCGTGCCGGCGGGTCCGGCGGCTTCCGTGACCGTGACGGCGGACCGCGCGGCGACCGGCCGGGTGGGTTCCGCGACCGCGACGGTGGTCCTCGTGGCGACCGTCCCGGTGGCTTCCGCGACCGCGACGGCCAGTCGGGCGGGTTCCGTGACCGTGACGGTGGTCCTCGTGGCGATCGCGCCGGTGGCTTCCGTGACCGTGATGGTGGTCCTCGTGGCGACCGGCCCGGGTTCCGTGACGGCGACCGGCAGGGTGGCTTCCGCGACCGGGACGGGTCGCGTGACGGCGGGCCGCGTGGCGGTGGGTTCCGTGACCGCGACGGCGGGCCGCGCGGTGACCGTGGCGACCGGCCGGGCGGGTTCCGCGACCGCGAGGGTGGACCCCGCGGCGACCGGCCGCCGTTCCGGGACAACGCCGCGCGAGGGGACCGTCCGTCGTTCCGCGACGGTGGACCGCGTGACGGTGGTCCTCGTGGTGGGTTCAGGGATCGTGACGGCGACCGGCCGGCGTACCGCGACCGCGGTGAGCGGCCCGGTGGCTTCCGGGACCGCGACGGTGGTGCCCCCCGCGGCGACCGGCCCGGCGGGTTCCGCGACCGCGACGGTGCTCCCCGCGGCGACCGGCCGAGCGGGTTCCGGGACCGTGACGGCGGGCCGCGCGGCGACCGGCCGGGCGGGTTCCGTGACCGCGACGGTGGTCCTCGTGGCGGTGGGTTCCGGGATCGGGACGACCGTGGCACCGGTGGGTTCCGCGACCGGGGTGACCGCCCTGCGGGTTCCGGTGGGTTCCGGGACCGTGACGGGCAGCGTTCCGGTGGCCACGGCGACCGGCCCGGGAACTTCCGGGACGACCGGGGCGGCCCGCGGCGCGACCGCGGCGACCGGCCCGGGCAGCGCGACGGTGGTCCGCGTGGCGGTGGGTTCCGCGACCGGGACTCCGGCGGGCGTGGTGCCGGCTTCCAGCGGCCCGAGGGGCTGCGGCGCGACGACGCAGGCGGCTACCGGCCGCGGCAGAGCGACCCGGGCTTCGTCGCCGAGGAGATCGAGGGCGAGGAGACCGTCAGCCGCGTCGCGGACCCGGTGCTCGCCGACGACATCGACCCGGCGGAGCTGGACCGTGAGGTGCGCAGCGAGCTGAGCTCGCTGGCCCGGCCCGTCGCGGAGGAGGTGGCCCGCCGGCTCATCGCGACGGGGCAGCTGCTCGACGACGACCCGGAGCTGGCGCTCGCCCACGCGCTCGTCGCACGGCGGAAGGCGTCGCGCATCGCCGTGGTACGTGAGGCCGCCGGTCTCGCCGCGTACCACGCCGGGGAGTGGCAGACGGCGCTCGGTGAGCTGCGGACGTACCACCGGATGACCGGCCGGCAGACCCACATCGCGGTCATCGCCGACTGCGAGCGGGCGCTGGGGCGGCCGGAGAAGGCGATCGACCTGTTCCGGACCGCGGACCGGGAGAAGCTCACCGCCGAGGAGATCGTCGAGCTGCTGATCGTCGCCGCCGGTGCGCGCGGCGACATGGGGCAGCATGACGCCGCCGTGGCGATGCTGCAGGTGCGTGAGCTGACGTCGGCACCCGAGGCGGTGTGGGCGGCTCGGCTGCGGTACGCGTACGCCGACGCCCTCCTGCGTGCCGGTCGCCGGGAAGAGGCCCGCGAGTGGTTCGCGCGCGCCGCCGACCTCGACGAGGACCTCGCCACCGACGCGGCTGAGCGGCTCCTGGAGCTCGACGGCATCGTCCTGGACGGCGACGAGGACGACGACGAGGACGACGAGCGCGCCCTCGCCGACGACAGCGCCGAGGACGAGGACGACGCGGACGACCGCGACGAGGACGACGACCGCGACGACGAAGACGACCGCGACGAAGACGACTACGACGACGAAGACGACTACGACGACGATGACGACGAGGACGACGACGAAGACGCGGACCGCGACGACGAAGACGACCGCGACGACGAAGACGACTACGACGATGACGACGACGAGGACGACGACCGCGACGGCGACTACGAGGACGAGGACGACGTAGACGCCGAGGACCAGGACCCGGATGACGTGGACGACGACGTCGACGGCGACGGGGAGCCGGACGACGAGGACGACCGCGACACCGACGGACCCACGGTCGACGACCGCGGGACCGAGACGGGCGCCGGCCGTACCGACGCCGACAACGACGACAGTGGGACGACTCGTGGCTGAGCAGGCGAGCGAAGACCTCGTCAGCCACTACGACCTGGTCATCTTCGACCTCGACGGGGTCCTGTACCTCGTCGACCAGGTCATCCCGGGCGCCGCGGAGGCGTGTGCGAGGCTGCGCGAGCGGGGGATTCCCAGCGCGTACGCCACGAACAACGCCTCGCGGCTGCCCGGCGACGTCGCGGCGTTGCTGACGCGCATCGGCATCCCCGCCGACGTGCGGGAGGTCGTCACGTCCGCGCACGCGACGGCGCTGCTGCTCGCCGAGCGGTTCGCGGCCGGGACACCGGTGCTGATCCTCGGGGCGCCGGCGCTGCAGGAGGAGGTCAGGGCCGTCGGGCTCCGGCCGGTCACCGACCCTTACGAGGCCAAGGTGGTCGTGCAGGGGTACGGGCCGGACGTCGCCATGCGGGACCTCGCCGACGCGTCGGTCGCCATCCGGGCCGGCGCGACGTGGATCGCGACGAACGCCGACAAGACGCTGCCGTCGCCGCGCGGGCCGCTGCCCGGGAACGGCTCGCTGGTCGTGGCGCTCGCCACGGCCCTCGGGCGGCAGCCGGACACGATCGTCGGCAAGCCCGACCCGACGCTGTTCCTGGAGGCGGCGCGGGAGCGGGCGGCGGCACACCCGATCGTCGTCGGCGACCGGCTCGACACCGACATCGAGGGCGCATACCGGGCGGGCATGGACAGCCTGCTCGTCCTCACCGGGGTCAGCGACGCCGCCGAGCTGCTCGCGGCACCGGTCGAGCGGCGGCCCACGTTCGTCGCGGAGGACCTGGCGGGGCTGTTCGAGACGCCGCCGGAGGCCGGGACGAACCAGTGGCGCGTCGACGACCTCGGCGACCGCTGGGTGCTGGCCGGCGACGGGCGGCGGGTGGACGCGCTGATGGCGCTGTGCGCGGTCGCGTGGGCGGCGGGTGAGGTCCGGCCCATCACGGCGAAGGGCGAGGCCGCCTCGGCGGCGCTGGAGTGGATGAGGCTCTGACCGCGAGCGGATGAGGCTCTGGCGGGTGGATGACGCTCCGGCCGCGCGCTAGAGCAGCTTCCGCAGCTTCAGCAGGTCGAACACGCCCGCGTCGATCTTGATGCGGCCGCTGGTCCAGGCCTGCATGACGTTGAGCTCACCGTTGACGAGGGCGACCAGGTCGTCGCTCGTCGCGGTGAGCTTGATCTTCGCGCGGGGGTCGTCGCCGTCGGTCAGGCCGGTGATCTGCCCGTCCTTCAGCTGTCCGTGAAACGCCACGTTCAGGTCCGTGACACGGCAGGCGAGGGAGCGGTCGAAGTCCAGCTTCTCGCGGGCCTCGGCGGCGTTCTCAGCGAGCTTCGCCCCGAGCTTCTGCAACGCGGCGCGGCATTCCTCGACCGTGGCCATGTTTCCCCCCGTTTCCGTGCATCTAAATGTCCAATGCGGACACTTGGATTGTGACCGTACCGTACGGCGTCACGGACCGCCCGGTAGCGTGAACAGCGGTACACCACTTGGAGGAGAGGCGCAACCATGGCTCAGGAAGCCTGGCGGGCATATCTGGAACTGGCCTACGGCATGACCGAGGCGACGACCAAGAAGGCGACCAAGACGGTCCGCAGGCTGGTCGGCAGGAGCGGCGCGACCGCGGAGCAGCTGCAGGTGATGGCGGAGGACCTGCTGAAGGCCGGCACGGCCAACCGTGAGGCGATGACCAAGCTCGTCCGGTACGAGCTGGACCGCGCCCTGGGCGCCGTCGGCCTCGCCACGGCGGAAGAGGTCTCGGCGCTGACGAACCGCGTGCACGAGCTGGAGGCGAAGCTGAAGGCGGCCGCCGTGAAGCCGGCACCCGCGGCGCCGGCCACCACCTCGCCGATCGAGCTGTCGCCGGTCGAGCCGGAGCCGGCGCTGCCGGTCGGTGCCGAGGCCGTCGAGCCGGAGGCCGCCGCACCGGCGGCGAAGAAGACGGTCGCGAAGCGGGTCGTCGCCAAGAAGACGGCCACCGCGCCGGCGAAGACCGCGCCGGCGAAGACGGCCCCGGCGCGCAGGACGGCGGCCACGAAGGCCGCTCCCACGCAGGCTGAGGCGCCGGCGGCGCCCGTCAAGGCGCCCGTCAAGAAGTCTGCCCCGGCGAAGAAGGCGGCGACGAAGGCCGCGGTCGAGAAGATCGCCGAAGCGTCGGATGTGGCGCCTGTGAAGAAGACCTCTCCCCGGAAGCGGGCGTCGTCCTCGTGAGCATCACTCCTGGTCCAGCCCCCGTTCCCGGTCCAGGCCCGATGCCGGGTCCGCCCGGTGCCGCGGCGCTCGGGCGGGTCGAGGCGGCGGTCGAGGCACTCAACGGGGTAGCGTCGCTGCCGTTGCAGCGTCAGGTCGCGGTGTACGCCGACGCCCACCGCACGCTGCAGGAGACGTTGGGCACGATCGAGGAACGGTGATGGCGCGGCGGACACGACTCGATGCCGAGCTGGTGCGCCGCGGCCTGGCCCGGTCGAGGGAGCAGGCGGCCGCGTTGATCGCCGAGGGGCGCGTCGAGGTGCGCGGCGTCGTGGCCGGCAAGGCGGCCGCCCAGGTCGACCCGGCCGACCCCGTCAACGTCCTCGCCTCGCCCGTCGGCGACGAGTACGTGTCGCGGGGCGGCCACAAGCTGGCCGGGGCGCTCACGGCGTTCGAGGCACTCCCGGTACAAGGGCGGCGGTGTCTTGACGCGGGAGCGTCCACCGGCGGCTTCACCGACGTGCTGCTGCGCCGGGGCGCGGCCTCCGTCGCGGCCGTGGACGTCGGATACGGTCAGATCGCCTGGTCCCTGCGCACTGACGAGCGGGTGACGGTGATCGAACGCACGAACGTGCGCACCCTCACACCGGACGTCATCGGCGGGCCCGTCGACCTGACCGTGGCCGACCTGTCGTTCATCTCGCTGCGGCTCGTCCTCGCCGCCCTCGCCGCCTGCACGTCGGCCGACGGGGATCTGGTACCGATGGTGAAACCGCAGTTCGAGGTCGGCAAGGAACGGGTCGGGGAGGGCGGCGTCGTGCGGGACCCGGCGCTGCGCGCGGAGGCGGTGCTGGACGTGGCCGCCGTCGCCGCGGAGCTCGGCCTCGGCGTCGCGGGGGTGACGGTCAGCCCGCTGCCCGGACCGTCCGGCAACGTCGAGTTCTTTCTCTGGCTGCGCCGCGACGCTCCCGCCGTGTCCCGTGCCGCGGTGTACGAGGCGGCCTCCGCCTCCCTGGAAGGATTGGTTCCGTGAGCGGTCCGGAGCGTAGCGGAGGGCTGCGAACCAGAGGCGCAGTGGTTTGGCTCAGGCTGGCGCCGGAGCGCAGCGGAGGCGGTGGCCTGAGCGGTCCGGAGCGTAGCGGAGGGCGGGCATGAGCGCCAGGGAGGCGCTGCTCGTCACCCACACGGGGAAACGCAGCAACAACGAGCACGCCCGGACGGTGGCCGCGGACCTGCTCGACAACGGGTTCACGGTCCGCGTCCTCGCCGAGGAGGCCGGCGAGCTCGACATCCCGCGCGCCGTCCCGGTCAGCGGCGAGGCCGCCGCGCAGGGCGTGGAGATCGTGTTCGCGCTCGGCGGCGACGGCACCCTGCTCCGCGCCGCCGAGCTGGCCCGGCCGGCGAAGGCGCCCCTGCTCGGCATCAACCTGGGCAAGGTCGGGTTCCTCGCCGAGGCCGAGATCGGTGACGTCGACAAGGCTGTCCGGGAGGTCGTCGAGCGGACGTACACCGTCGACGAACGCCTCACGATCGACGTCTTCGCCGAGCACGACGGGCGGCCGGTCGGCTCCTCGTGGGCGCTCAACGAGGTGACGGTCGAGAAGGGCGCGCGCGAGAAGATGCTGGAGCTGCTCGTCGAGGTCGACGGCCGGCCCCTGTCCCGCTACGGCTGCGACGGCGTGGTGTGCGCCACGCCGACGGGCTCGACGGCGTACGCGTTCTCCGCCGGCGGCCCGGTCGTGTGGCCGGAGCTGGAGGCGCTGCTGCTGGTGCCGATCAGCGCGCACGCCCTCTTCAGCCGGCCGCTCGTCATCGCGCCGACCTCGACGATCACCGTGAACGTCGAACCGTTCACCAGCTTCTCCCTGCTGTCCTGCGACGGCCGGCGGGTCATGGACCTCGCGCCGGGATCGACGGTCACCGTGCGGCGCGGCGCGCTCCCCGTCCGGGTGGTCCGGCTGCGTGAGCGACCGTTCACCGACCGCCTCGTGGCGAAGTTCGCCCTGCCGGTCGACGGTTGGAGACACAACAAACGGCACGGCTGAGTGGAGAAGTGTCGTACCCCGCGGCTAGTGTCTCTGCTTGTGCTGGAGGAACTCCGCATTACCGGACTCGGCGTTATCGAAGACGCCACACTGCCCCTTGGCCCGGGCCTGACCGTCATCACCGGCGAGACAGGCGCGGGAAAGACCATGGTCGTGACCAGCCTCGGCCTGCTGTTCGGCGGACGCGCCGACGCGGGCCGGGTCCGCGCCGACCCTGGCCGTGCCACCGTCGACGGCCGGCTCACGCTGCCCGTGCACCTGCGCGCGGCGGTCGAGAGCCGCATCGTCGACGCCGGCGCCGAGGTCGACGACGACGGCACCCTGCTGATGAGCCGCACCCTGACGGCCGAGGGCCGCTCGCGTGCGCACGTCGGCGGGCGCACCGTGCCCGTCGCGGTCCTCGGCGAGGTCGGCGAGCGCGTGTTCGCCCTGCACGGCCAGTCCGACCAGCTGCGCCTGCTGCGACCGTCCGAGCAGCGCGCCGCCCTGGACCGCTACGCGGGGGCTGAGCACGAGAAGCTGCTGGGGCGCTTCGCCGAGCTGTACACGCGCTGGCGCGCGGTCGAGGACGACCTCGCCGACCGCCGGGCCAACGCGAGGCAGCGCAGCCAGGAAGCGGACCTGCTCCGGCTCGGCCTCGACGAGATCAGCCGGGTCGACCCGCAGCCCGGCGAGGACGAGCTGCTGCGCGAGGAGGCCCAGCGGCTCGAGCACGTCGAGGGCCTGCGCAGCGCCGCCCAGCTCGCCCACGTCTCCCTGACCGGCACCGGCGACGGTGACGACGTCGTCGACGTGCTGAGCCTGCTGTCCACGGCCCGGCGCACCCTCGAGGCGCAGACCGGCGTCGACCGGGTCCTCGGCGAGCTCGCCGCCCGCCTCGACGAGGTCGCCACCCTCGCGGGTGACGTGACGACGGAGCTCGGCAGCTATCTCGCCTCCCTGGACGCCGACCCCGGACGCCTCCAGGAGGTCTACGAGCGCCGCGCGGCGCTGCGCGCTCTCACCCGCAAGTACGCGGAGGACGTCGACGGCGTCGTCGCCTGGGCCGACCGCGCCCGCACCAAGCTCGGCGAGCTCGACACGTCCGACGAGCTGCTCGAGGAGCTCGACCGGGAGCGCCGCCGGCTGCACGGTGAGGTCGCCGACCTCGCCGCGACCCTGTCCGCGGCCCGCCAGGAGGCGGCCGGCAGGTTCGCCGCCGACGTCACCGTCGAGCTGGCCGGCCTCGCCATGCCGCACGCCCGCATCCACATCGTCGTCGCCCCCAAGCCCGCCGGCGGCGGAGCGACCGTCCCCACCGCCGACGGCACCGAGGCCGGCGTCGGCCCCGACGGCGCCGACGACATCGAGCTGCGTCTCCTGCCGCACCCCGGCGCCCCCGCCCAGCCGCTGCAGAAGGGCGCCTCCGGCGGCGAGCTCTCCCGCGTCATGCTGGCCATCGAGGTCGTCTTCGCCGGCGTCGGCGGCCCGCCCACCCTGGTCTTCGACGAGGTCGACGCGGGCGTCGGCGGCACCGCGGCGGTCGAGATCGGCAAGCGCCTCGCCCGCCTCGCCCGCGACCACCAGGTCCTCGTCGTGACCCACCTGCCGCAGGTGGCCGCGTTCGCCGACCGGCACCTCGTCGTCGCCAAGGACACCGGCGGCGCCGTCACCACCAGCGGCGTCCGCGTCGTCGAGCACACCGACCGGGCTCGGGAGCTCGCCCGCATGCTGGCCGGCCTGCCCGACTCCGACCTGGGCATCGCACACGCGGAGGAGCTCCTGTCGGTCGCCGACCGCGAGAAGTCCAACCCCTGACCGCACCCTGACCCTGCCGTCACCGCCCGCCGGCCACCCAGCCCGCGGGCGGTGACGCTGCCCCACCGCTCGGCCTCCGGCCCGGCTCCGATCCGGAAGTCCGGTCGCAGCTCAGCGTCAGGCCGCCTCCCGTGATCCGGAAGACTTGTGGTCGCCCTGGCGACATTTTCTCTTCCGGATCATGTGGTTGGTGCCGGTGTCCGCCGGTCTGAGAAGTGCCCCGGGCGCCGCTGTCTGCGGGTGGTGAGGTTGTCCCTGGTTGTGGCTCGGTGGTCGGGCTGGTTTCCGTGATCCGGAAGAGTTGTGGTTGCTCTGGCGGCAAATTCTTTACCGGATCATGAGGGTTCGCCTGGCGATCGTTGGTTTGGCGGCGGGGTGTGGCTCGTGATCCTGTGTGGTTCGGTGGTCAGGGAGCCTGTTGTGAACTGGCGGCGGATGGGCGGCTGCGGATAGATATCGCGCGATCTGCCTACCAAACAGAGATCATTTTGGGGGTGGATCGCGCAGCGTCGATGGCGCAAAAGGTGCATAGGGGGGCATTGACCAATGTCTGTGCGCGGGGAGTCGGGAGTCGTCGGGATTGACGGGGAGGGGGGTCGGATGGGTGGGGTTCGGGTGGTGGAGGTTTGGCGGTACGCGATGAAGTCGGCGGGAGGGGAGCGGGTCGGCGCGGTTGAGGTCGGGGCTCACGGAATGGTCGGGGATCGGCGGTGGGCTTGCGTTGACCGGGACGGGGTGGTGGTCAGTGCGAAGCAGCCCCGGCTCTGGGGGCGGCTGTTGCAGGTCCGGGCCGCGGGGGGCCGGGTGTATCTGCCCGGCGGGGAGTCGGCGGTGCTGAACGAGGCAGCCGGTGGGCTGCTGTCGGCGTGGCTGGGGCGGGCGGTGACGGTGACCGATGTGGTGCCCGAGGGGGCGGTGCTTCGGCGGTACTGGCCGCAGGAGCGGGACATGATCCCGTCCTGGGCGGCGGCCGGCGGGGCGACGGGCGGCACCGAGGTGCTCAGCGGGATCGGCAGCGGGAGGTTTCACGACTTCGGGGCGGTGCACGCCGTGACGACGGGGGCGCTGCGCCGGCTCGCGGAGGTGCACGGTTCGGTGGTCGACCATCGGCGGTTCCGGCCGAACCTGGTGCTGGACCTGCCGGAGGACCCCGCGCCAGGAGAAGCGGTGACGATCGGGGGCGTGCGGCTGCGGGTACAGCTGCCGACGCCGCGATGCGTGGTGCCCGCGATCGATCCGGAGGCGCCGGGGAGCCTGGACCGCGGGGTGTTGCGGACCCTGGCGGGGCACTACAGGACGGCGGTCGGGAAGCTCGGCACGGCGGCGTGTTTCGGCTGGTACGCGACGGTGGAGCAGACGGGACGTATCGAAACCGACGGGTGATGGTCGTCCGCGCGACGGTCGATGTTCGGCGCGTCAGGGGACAGTCGGGCGATGCGGGACCTCGTTGAGTCGTTCGCGGCGACGCCGTGGGTGGTGCTGGTCGTGTTCGTGGTGGCCGCGCTGGACGCCGTGGTGCCGTTGTCGCCGAGCGAGTCGACGCTGATCGCGGTCGCGGTGCTGTCCGCGCAGACGGGGCGGCCGGCGATCTGGCTGGTCATCGTCGCGGCGGCGGCCGGTGCGTTCGTGGGGGACGTGGTGTCGTTCCGGATCGGGGTCAGGGCGGGGGCGGGGGTGCTGCGGCGGCTGCGGACGAAGCGTCGCGGGCTGCAGGTGTACGGATGGGCGCACCGCACCCTGACCGAGCGGGGCGGCCAGGTGCTCGTGTTCGCCAGATATCTGCCGGGTGGCCGGTCCGCGTCGGCCCTCGCCGCCGGGGTGGTCGGCTACCCGGCGGGGCGGTTCCAGGCGTGGACGGCCGTCGGGGTGAGCGTGTGGGCCGCGATGGCCGGCTCCATCGGGTACATGTCCGGGCGGTTCCTCGACGGGCGGCCCTGGCAGGCGCTGCTGCTCGCCTACGCCGGCGCGGCGGCGCTCCTGCTCGTCGCGGAGGCGCTGCGGCGGGCCACCCCACCGGCCGCGACCGGCCAGGGCGCCGATGAGCGGGACGCCGGGCATCGGGACGGGGACGCGGGCGGCGAGGGCCTAGGGGAGGCCGACGAGCAGGTTGACCCGGGTGCCGCGCGGGGCGACGGTGAGCGGCAGGGTCGACTGCTCCAGGACGATCATGGTGCCGCTGGGGCCGACCTCGCGGATCACACCCAGCTCGAGGCCGGCGGCCCGCAGCTCGGTGGCGGCGTCGGTGGGTGACTTTCCGGTGAGGTTGGGGACCAGGGTGAGGCTGATCGACGAGAGGTTCACTGCGGCTCCTTCCGATGCTTCACGGACTAGAGGAGCCCAGAGGGGTCGTGAATACGCGGAAAATGTGTCGCCTGGCTGACAGTCGGGAAGAGTGATGGGCATCACCCCACGCGCGAAAGGCCCCCTTCCACCTGGTAGTGGACATGTCGCGCGCGGCTTTTGTCAGAGGTCCATGCCAGGATGGTTGAGATGCGACTTCCAACCTTGCGCCGCACCCGGCCCGCCGAGCCGGGTGTCATCGGTGGCGTCGTGCGGCTGGATCGGCGGACCAAACGCTTGGTGGGCCGGCTGCGCCCCGGTGAGATCGCGGTCATCGACCACGTCGACCTCGACCGTGTCGCCGCCGACTCGCTCGTCGCGGCAGGGGTCGCGGCGGTGCTCAACGCGAAGCCGTCGGTGTCGGGCCGCTATCCCAACCTGGGCCCAGAGGGGCTGATCAAGGCCGGGATCCCGCTCGTCGACGACCTCGGCGAGGAGCTGTTCGAGCGGCTGCGGGAGGGCGAGACCGTCCGCATCGACGGCGACACCGTGTATGTCGGTGAGGACGCGGTCGCGAAGGGGCAGCGGCAGGACGCGGAGACGGTCGCGCTGTCGATGGCCGACGCCCGCGAGGGCCTGTCGGTGCAGCTGGAGGCGTTCGCCGCCAACACGATGGAGTATCTGAAGCAGGAGCGCGCGCTGCTGCTCGACGGCGTCGGCGTGCCCGAGATCCAGACGGAGATCGCCGGGCGGCACTGCCTGATCGTGGTCCGCGGCTATGACTACAAGGCCGACATCGACGTGCTGCGGCCGTACATCCGCGAATACAAGCCCGTGCTGATCGGGGTCGACGGCGGCGCCGACGCGCTCGTCGAGGCCGGCTACACGCCGGACATGATCATCGGGGACATGGACTCGGTCTCCGACGACGTGCTGCGCTGCGGCGCCGAGGTGGTCGTGCACGCCTACCCCGACGGGCGGGCGCCCGGGCTGGCGCGCGTGCAGCGGCTGGGTGTGGAGGCGATCACGTTCCCGGCGGCGGCGACGAGCGAGGACATCGCCATGCTGCTCGCCGACGAGAAGGGCGCCTCGCTGCTCGTGGCGGTCGGCACCCACAACACCCTGATCGAGTTCCTCGACAAGGGTCGCGGTGGCATGGCCTCCACCTTCCTCACCCGGCTGAAGCTCGGTGGCAAACTGGTCGACGCCAAGGGCGTCAGCAGGCTCTACCGGCAGAGCCTGTCGGGCTCGTCGCTGATCCTGCTGCTGGCCTCGGCGATCGCCGCGATGGCGGCGGCGCTCGCGGTCACCACGATCGGCCGGGCGTATCTGAGCGTCATCGCCGAGTGGTGGGACAACCTGATCTTCACGCTGTTCTCCTAGCGCCGCTCGACCGGGCGCTGCTTCTTTCTGGACGGGACCGTTTCCTGTGATCAACTTCCGGTACCACGTGGTGTCGCTGGCCGCCGTGTTCCTGGCGCTCGCCATCGGCCTCGTCGTCGGGACCGCGGCGGCGAACGGGCCGCTCGCCGACCAGCTCAACGACCAGGTGAACAAGATCACCGACGAGAAGCAGCAGCTGCGCGACGATCTGGACCAGTCCCGGGCGGAGCTGAAGAAGAACGCGGACTTCGCGACCGAGGTCGCCCCGATGCTGCTCAACGGCAAGCTGCCCGGGCGCAACGTGCTGCTGGTCAAGATCGAGGGCAGTGACAAGGACGTCGACACCGCCGCCGACGGGATCGGCAACATGCTGCACACCGCCGGCGCCAAGGTCACCGGCACCGTCACGATCAAGGAGAAGTTCACCGCCGCGTCCAGCGACTACAACCTGCTCGACCTCGCCGAGACCTCGGCGCCGCCGGCGATCAGCGGCGCGCTGCCCAACAACGGCAAGGGTCAGGAGACGTCGGCCGCGCTGCTCGCCGCGGTCCTCGTCGCCGACAAGCCCGGCGCGCCGCAGATCGACGGCACCCGGAGGGTCCTGTCGGCGTACGAGGCGGGCGGCTGGATCAGTCTCGACGGCGACCTGAAGACCTCGGCGGACGCGGTCATCGTCATCTCCGGCGCGCCCGCCAGCGGCAAGGACGCGAAGGAGCGCAACGCGGTCGCGCTCACCGTCGTGAGCCGCTTCGCCCTCGCGCTGTCCAACGACATGGTGGTCGCCGGCCTGTCCGCCAACGGCCTGGTGTCCGCGGTCCGCGACGACGCGTCGATCGCCAAGAGCGTGTCGACGGTCGACAACGCCGTCACCGCCTACGGCCAGGTCGCCGCGGTGCTCGCCCTCGTCGAGCGGATCGGCGGCAAGACCGGCCACTACGGCATCGGCAGCGGCGCCAACAGCCTGCTGCCCAAGACCGCGGGTGTGGTCAGTGGTTCGTAAGCTGCTCGCCGCCGCCGCGGGGGCGGCCGCCGCCAGGGCCGCGCTGCGTGAGCTGCGTGGCCTTCCGGCCCTCGACCGCACCAACTTCCGCGGCCGCACCGTCTCCCTCGCCGGTGGCCCGGCCCTCGCCCTCGGCGCCGCCGCGGGCGCGGTCCTCGGCGCCGCCGGCCGCAGCACCCCGGGACGCGGCGCCGGAGACGACACCAACCGCGCGACCGGCCGCGACACGGGACGCGCGACCGGCCGCGGGGCCGGGGGCGCTGCCACACGCACCACCCGCCACGGAGCCGGAAGCGGCGAGACCGGCCGCGGCGCGGGCAGCGACACCAGCGGCGCCGTGGAGCGTGGCCTGAAGCTGGGGGAGCCGGCCGAGGTGCGGTCCTCCGGGCGCGGTGCGACATCCCCTCGGCAGCGCCGGGGCGCCGGAGCGCCGCTGACCGGGCGCGGACCGGCCGTCATGGGCGCCGCGGCGGTCGCCGGGCTCGGCGCGGGCGCGGTCGGGCTCTACGACGACCTCGTCGGCGGGCGGCCCGAGCACTCGGCCAAGGGGTTCCGTGGCCACCTCGGGGCGTTGAAGGAAGGCCGGGTGACCAGCGGCCTGGTGAAGATCGCCGGGGTCGGCGCGGCGGGACTGGTGGCGGCGGCGCTGCTGCCCCGGCGGCGGGCCGTCGACGTGCTGCTCGGCGCGGGCGTCATCGCCGGCACGGCGAACCTGTTCAACCTGCTCGACCTGCGCCCCGGGCGGGCGATCAAGGCCGGCATGCTGGTCGGCGCGCCGCTCGCGGCCGGCAAGGGCGGCGGCGTCGCGGCCGGGGCGCTCGGGGCCGCCGGGGCGCTGATCGCCGACGACCTCGGCGAGGAGATCATGCTCGGCGACGCCGGGGCCAACGCACTCGGCGCCGTGCTCGGCACCGCGTACGTGGCCCGCACCAGCACGTTCGGCCGGCTCGCCGCGCTCGCGGGGCTGGTCGCGCTGACGGCGGCGAGCGAGAAGGTCAGCTTCACGCAGGTCATCGAGAGGACCCCGGCGCTGCGCGCGCTCGACCACCTCGGCCGGCTGAAGCCCACCGTCCTGCCCGCCATGGCCACCCCACCCGCCGCGCCCGACGTCGAGGAGCCCGAGGGGGGCGAAGGGGCCGAGGAAGCCGCCCGGATGGCCGTACCGGAGAAGCAGCAGAAGCCGAAGCCTTCGCCGAGACCGCGTCGCGACGGGTGACGGGGAAGCGGCTGGTCGGAGCCGCGGCGTTGGTCGCGGGTCTCACCATGCTGAGCCGGATTGCCGGATTTGCGCGCATTCTGGTGTTCAACTGGTCCGTCGGGCCGACGTACCTCGGCAACGCGTACACCGCGGCGAACACCATCCCGAACATCATCTTCGAGCTCGTCGCCGGCGGTGCCCTCGCCAGTCTCGTGGTGCCGCTGCTCGCGGGGTCGGTGGCCCGCCAGGACCGGCAGGCGGTGGCCCGGACCGTGTCGGCGCTGCTCGGCTGGGTGCTGCTGCTGCTCGTGCCGATGTCGGTCCTCGTCGCGCTCCTCGCCCGGCCGCTCGTCGGGCTGCTGATGCCCGGGCAGCCGGCCGGGGCCGTCGACGCCGGGACGGACATGCTGCGGGTGTTCGCGCCGCAGCTGCCGCTGTACGGGATCGGCATCGTGCTGACGGGCACCCTGCAGACCTACCGGCGGTTCGCGTGGCCGGTCATCGCGCCGCTGCTGTCCAGCGTGACGGTGATGACGGTGTACGTGACGTTCGGGCGGCTCGCCGGGCGCGGCGCGGATCTCGGCCAGGTGGACACCGGCGACCTGTGGCTGCTGTCCGGCGGCACCACCCTCGCGGTCGCGGTCCTGACGCTCAGCCTGCTCGTCCCGCTGCGCCGGCTCGATCTGAGGCTCCGCCCGACGCTGCGGTTCGACGTCGGCGAGGTGCGCACCCTGAAGCCGCTCGTCGTCGCCGGGATCGTCACCGTCGGCAGCCAGCAGCTGGTGCTCGGGCTCGCGATCGCGCTCAGCGGCTACGCCGGCAAGGGCGCCGTCGTCGTCTACAGCCTCGCCCAGACGATCTACCTGCTGCCGTGGGCGGTGCTCGCCGTGCCGGTGGCGACGACCGCGTACCCGGGGCTGGCGGAGGCCGGCGAGGCGAAGGACCGGCGCGGGTTCGCGGAGGCGCTCGCGCCGGCCCTGCGGACCGTGGTCGTCGTCACGTTCCTCGGCGCGGCCGCGCTGGTCGTGCTCGCCGAGCCGGTCGCGGTCGTGCTCGCCGAGCTGTCGTCGAAGCCGCCGGACATCGGCCAGCTCGCCGGCGGCATCACCTGGTTCGCCCCCGGGCTGGTCGGCTACGGGCTGTTTGCGCTGCTGTCGAGGGCCCTGTACGCGGGTGGGAACGCGTACCCCGCCGCCTGGGCGACCGGCGTCGGCTGGGCCGTCGTCGCCGCCACCGCCGTGCCGCTCGCGGTGGCGCTGCCGCTCGACCGGCGCGTCGCCGCCCTCGCGGCGGCCAACTCGATCGGCATGCTCGTGCTCGCGGCCGCGCTCTGGCTGGCCGTCCGCGCCCGGGCCGGCGCCGGAGCGGTCGCGGGCGCCGGCCGCACGACCGCCGCCGCAGCCACGTCGGCGGCCGCCGCCACGACCGTGGCATTGATGTTCAGAAATGCCGTCTGGGGTGGCGAGACCCCAGGTGTGCCCGCCGCCGTCGCACAGGGCATGCTGTGCGGAGTCGCGGTGGCGGTGGTGTTCCTCGCCGGGGTGGCGGTCATGGACCGGCGGACCCTGCAGCGACTCAGACACAGAAGGGGCTGAGGGTGGGAGCCGCCCGCATCGCGTTGGTCCTGGCGTCGAGCACCGGTGGCGTCGGGCGGCACGTCGGCATGCTCGTCGACGGGCTCGCCGGGCGCGGCGCCGACGTCAGCGTGCACGGCCCGGCCGCCACCGACGAGCAGTTCGGGTTCGCCCGGCGCGGCGCGCGGTTCGTGCCCGTCGAGATCCCCGCCAGCCCCCAGCCGGGCGACGTCCTCGCCGTCCGGGCGCTGCGCCGGGCGCTGAAGAACGTCGACGTCATCCACGCGCACGGGCTGCGCGCCGGGTTCGTCGCCGCGCTCGCCAGGCCCGCCGGCACCCCGCTCGTCGTCACCTGGCACAACCTCGTCCTCGCCCGCGGCCTCCGGGCGAGGCTCTACGGCCCCCTCGAGCGGCGGGTCGCCCGCAGCGCCGACGTCGGCCTCGGCGTCTCCACCGACCTCGTCGAGCGGATCCGGGAGCTCGGCGGCCGCGACGTCCGGCTCGCGCTCGTGCCCGCGCCCGTCCTGCCGCCGCCCGCCCGCACCCGCGACGAGGTCCGCGAGGAGCTCGGCGTCGAGGAGGGCCGGCCGCTCGTCCTCGCCGTCGGCCGCCTGCACCCGCAGAAGGGGTTCGAGAACCTGGTCGCCGCGCGCTGGTCGGAGCCGCAGCCGTACGTGGCGATCGCCGGCAGCGGCCCGTCCTACATGACGCTCGCGCAGCGGATCTCCGCCGAGCACGCGCCCGTGCACCTGCTCGGCTACCGCGAGGACGTCCCGGACCTGCTCGCCGCCGCCGACCTGGTCGTGGTCACCAGCGTGTGGGAGGGGCAGCCGCTGTTCGTCCAGGAGACCCTCGCCGCCGGTGTACCGCTGCTCGCGACCTCCGTCGGCGGCATCCCGGAGGTCGTCGGCGACGGCGCCCGGCTGGTCGAGCCGCACGACGTCGAAGGCTTCACCGCCGCCGCCGAGGCGCTGCTCGCCGACCCGCAGGAGCTGGCGGCGCTCGGCAAGCGCGGCCAGGCCCGCGCCGCCACCTGGCCGACCGAGCGCGACACCCTGGACCAGGTCGAGGCGGTGTACGCACAGGTACGCGCCAGCGGGGACCGTTGATGCGGCACCGGCTGCACCGTTTCACCCCGGCGCTGCTGTCGCTGCTCGTCGGGTTCGTCGCGCTGCTCGCCCTCATCCCGCGGCCCGCCGCCGAGGCCGTCCCGCCGTCCGCCGACTACGTGATCATCGTCGGGGTCGCCGGGCTGCGCTGGGACGACGTCAACCCGACCGACACCCCCACCATGTGGCAGCTGGCCGAGAACGGCGCCATCGGCGCGCTGTCCGTGCGCTCCGCGCGGCGGGTCACCTGCGCCGGCGACGGCTGGCTCACGCTCGGCGCCGGCAACTACGCCACGTTCACCACCGGCCCCATCACGTCCACGTGCCCGCCGCTGCAGGTGTCGATCTCCGCCGACCAGACCAGGACCGGCGCGTCGCTGCCCGACCTCGGCGGGGTCGTCGCCAAGAACCGCGCCCTGCACTGGGGTGCCCAGCCGGGCGCGCTCGCCGAAGGCGTCCGCTGCACCACCGCCGTCGGCCCGGGCGCCGCCGTCGCCGCCGCCAGGCCGTACGGGCGGGTCGACCGCTACGCCGACGCCGTCGACGAGAACCTCCTGTCCGCGTGCGCGCTGTCCATCGTCGACCTCGGCCAGATCGCCGGCACCGACGCCGCCTCCCGCGCCTCCGACGCCCGCCGCGCCGACGCCGGGCTCGCCGCCGTCATCGCCAACCGCCCCGACCGTGCCGTCGTCGTGCTCGCCGGCCTCTCCGACCTCGACGCCAGCAGCCGCCTGCACGTCGCGATCGCGCAGGGCCCCGGCTACACCGGCGGCTGGCTCACCTCGCCGTCCACCTCCCGGCCCGGGTACGTGCAGGTCGTCGACCTCGCCCCGACCGCCCTCTCGGCGCTGGACCGGCCGATCCCCGGCAAGCTCTTCGCCGGCGGCGCCGCCACCAGGAGCGACGGCCGGCCCGCGTCCGTCGAGCAGGCCGTCGAACGCCTCGCCGACGCCGACCGTGAAGCCAGCGTCCAGCAGCGGGTCGGCTCCAACTTCTTCCTGCTCCTCGTCATCGCCGAGCTGGCCCTGTTCCTGCTCGTCGTGCCGCTGCTGCGGTGGGCCCGCCGGCCGGCCGGGCCGGTCGCCCACCCGCCCGCCCCGCGGGTCGTCGTGCGCGCCGCCGAGGTGTTGCTCATCGCCGCGTCGCTCGCCGTGCCCGCCGCGCTCGTCGCCGACCTGCTGCCCTGGTGGCGGTGGTCGTCGCCCGGCCTCGGGTTCGGCGGCGTGACCCTCGCCGCGCTCGCCGTCGCCACCGCCGTCATCGCGCTCACCTCCTCGCGCAGCCGCGCCAACGCCCCGCTCGGCGGGGTCGCCGCCGTCGGCGCGCTCGCCGTCGCCCTCGACGTGCTCACCGGGGCGCGGCTGCAGCTCAACGGCGTCGCCGGCTACTCCGCCGCGGCCGGCGGGCGCTACGCGGGCGTCGGCGTCATCGGCCTCGGGCTGCTCGTCACCGGCGTGCTGCTCGGCGGCGCCAGCCTCGCGCAGCGCTTCGAGCGGCGGTGGCGGCCGTTCGTCATGGCCGTCGTCGGCGGGGCCGGGCTGGTCGTCATCGGCAGCCCGTACCTCGGCGCCGACGCCTCGGGAGCGGTCGCGCTGACCGCCGGGGTGTGTGCGGCCGCCGCCCTCGCCGTCGGCGGCTGGCTCACGATGACCCGCCTGGTCTGGGCGGCCGTCGCCGCGCTCACCGTCACCGCCGGCATCGGCGTCCTCGACCTCTTCCGCCCCGAGGCGCAGCGCAGCAGCGTCGGGCGGCTCCTCCTGCGCACCCAGGACGGCACCGTCGGTTACATCGCCCGGCGCATCGGCGAGGCCAACGTGGTGACAACCGTCACCAGCCCGCTCACCATCCTCGTCATCGGCACCGTTCTCTATGTGACGTTCGTGCTGCTGCGCGACTGGGGCGGGTTCCGCCGGCTGCTCGGCGTGTTCCCGCCGGTCCGGGGCGCTCTGGCCGGGTTGGTGCTGGCCAGCCTGCTCGCCGGGGTCATCGAAGGGGTGTCGCTCAACGTCCTCGGGGCCGCCCTCGCCACCGCCGCGCCATTGACCGTCCTCGCGTGCCTGCGCGTCCTCGACCACGCCGACGACCGCACCCGATGATTTTCCCGCAGGCTGGGCGGCCCGGAGTGTCCGAAGCGGCCCCGTTCACCTGCTGTTAGGCTGAACTCCCGTGGATCGCTCTTCGACACGGACCGGTGCGAGCCGGCAGGCTAAGCACATCTTCGTCACCGGGGGCGTCGCCTCCTCACTCGGCAAGGGTCTGACCGGCTCCAGCCTCGGCAGTCTCCTCAGCGCCCGCGGTCTGCGGGTCGTCATGCAGAAGCTGGACCCCTACCTCAACGTCGACCCCGGCACCATGAACCCGTTCCAGCACGGTGAGGTGTTCGTCACCGAGGACGGCGCCGAGACCGACCTCGACATCGGTCACTACGAGCGGTTCCTGGACCAGGACCTGTCCCGCAACGCCAACGTCACGACCGGCCAGATCTACTCGGCGGTCATCGCCAAGGAGCGGCGCGGCGAGTACCTCGGCGACACCGTCCAGGTCATCCCGCACGTCACCAACGAGATCAAGGCCCGCATCCGGGCGATGTCGGCGCCCGACGCCGACGGCGTCGCCCCCGACGTCGTCATCACCGAGGTCGGCGGCACCGTCGGCGACATCGAGTCGCTGCCGTTCCTCGAGGCGATCCGCCAGGTCCGCCACGACATCGGCCGCGACAACTGCTTCTTCCTGCACGTGTCGCTGGTGCCGTACCTCGCGCCGAGCGGCGAGCTGAAGACCAAGCCGACCCAGCACTCCGTCGCCGCGCTGCGCAGCATCGGCATCCAGCCCGACGCGCTCGTCTGCCGCTCCGACCGGCAGATCCCGGAGAAGACGAAGAACAAGCTCGCCCTGTACTGCGACGTCGACGCCGAGGCGGTCGTGTCCGCGCCCGACGCGCCGAGCATCTACGACATCCCCCGGGTGCTGCACGAGGAGGGCCTCGACGCGTACGTCGTGCGCCGCCTCGGCCTGTCCTTCCGCGACGTGGCGTGGAAGAAGTGGGACGACCTCCTCGAGCGGGTCCACCACCCGCGGCAGACCGTCACCGTCGCGATCGTCGGCAAGTACGTCGACCTGCCCGACGCGTACCTGTCGGTCACCGAGGCCGTCCGCGCCGCCGGCTTCGCGCACCGCGCCCGGGTCGAGATCCGCTGGGTGCCCAGCGACACCTGCACCACCCCGGCCGGTGCCGCCCAGGCCCTCGCCGGCGTCGACGGCGTCGTCATCCCCGGCGGCTTCGGCGTCCGCGGCATCGAGGGCAAGATCGGCGCCGCGCAGTACACCCGCGAGCACGGCATCCCGACCCTCGGCCTGTGCCTCGGCCTGCAGTGCATGACGATCGAGGTCCTGCGCAATGTCGGCGGCATCGCCGGCGCCAACTCCGTCGAGTTCGACGGCGACGCCGCCGACCCGGTCATCTCGACCATGGCGGACCAGGCGGACATCGTCGCCGGCAAGGGCGACCTGGGCGGCACGATGCGCCTCGGCGCCTACCCGGCGGTCCTCACCCCCGGCACGCTCACCGCCGACGCGTACAGCGCGTCCGAGGTGTCGGAGCGGCACCGCCACCGGTACGAGGTGAACAACGCCTACCGCGACGCCATGACCTCCGCCGGGCTGCGCATCTCCGGCACGTCGCCGGACGGCCGGCTGGTCGAGTTCGTCGAGCTGGACCGGGAGCGGCACCCGTTCTTCGTCGCCACCCAGGCCCACCCGGAGCTCAAGAGCCGCCCGACCCGCGCGCACCCGCTGTTCGCCGCGTTCGTCGGCGCGGCGGTCGCCTACAACGCCGCCGACCGCCTTCCCGTCGAGCTGGAAACGGTCGACGCATGACCTATGAGGTGCTGTCGCACACGGAGCGGCTGCGCAACAAGGTCTTCGCGATCTTCACCGACGACGTCGTCATGCCCGGCGGCGGGACCGCCCTGCGCGACTACATGGTGCACGTCGGCGCCGTCGGGGTCGTCGCCGTGGACACCGCCGGGCGGGTGGCGCTGGTCCGCCAGTACCGGCCGGCGGTCCGGCAGGTCCTGTGGGAGCTGCCGGCGGGCCTCGTCGACGTGGAGGGCGAGCCGCTGGTCGACGCGGCGGCCCGGGAGCTCGCCGAGGAGGTCGACCTCGCCGCCGCGACGTGGGACCTCCTCGCCGAGGTGCACCCGTCACCCGGCTGCTCCAACGAGAAGATCCGGCTGTTCCTGGCCCGGGACATCTCGCCGGTACCGGAGACCTCCCGCCACATCCGTACCCACGAGGAGGCGGAGCTGGAGCTGCACTGGGTCGACCTCGACACGGCGGTGGGGATGGCCCTGAGCGGCGAGGTCACCAACGCCGCCTGCATGGTGGGCATCCTCGGCGCCGCCCACGCCCGCGACCGCGGCTGGAAGCCGCTGCGCCCGGCCTCGACCGCCACCTGACCCGCTTCTCATGATCCGGAAGAGTTTTCGTCGCCCTGGCGACCAGAAGTCTTCCGGATCATGGGGACGGGCCGTCAGTGCTTCAGGAGGGCGATCGCCAGGGTCAGCAGGGCACCGGCGGAGGAGACCGTGCGGACCGTGTTCCAGCGGTTCCACGAGGCCTCGAAGGCGGCCCGTGCCGAGGTGGGGTCGGTCAGGCCGGCCGCGTCCAGCTGGTCGTTGAGCGGCACGTTGACCGCCGCCGTGACGATGAAGACCACGGCGTACAGCAGGGTGGCCGCGATCAGCCAGGGCAGCATCGGGCGGTGCGGGCCGCCGAGATGGAGCAGCACGGCGGCGATCGCGGCGAGCAGGGCACCGACGTAGGCGGTCAGGAACCAGCCGTTGAGGATCGCGGTGTTGATCTTCTGCATGACCTCGACGAACGTGCGGTCCTCGACGCGGCCGAGGGCGAGCATGACCGACGTGGAGTAGGCGAAGAAGACGCCCGCGGACAGGCCGACGAGCAGGGTGGCGGTGGCGAGGACGACGCTGCGCAACTGTTCCATGCGGATCAGTCAATCCGGTGCACCCGCAGACGCGCCATGGCCGAGCATCGCCGATGCATGTGTCATCGTCTACGGTGTGGACGCGTTGACGGCACTGCTCGACGGGCCGAGGGCCCGCGGGGCGTTCCTGCTGCGGTCGGTGCTGACGCCGCCGTGGTCGCTGCGGGTCCGGGACGAGGCGCCCCTCGCCCTGGTCGCGATGGTGCGCGGCGAGGCCACGTACATCCCCGACGACGGAACTCCGCGGACGATCGGGCCGGGGGACGTGATGGTCATCCGCGGGCCGGGGCACTACACCGTCGCCGACCCGCCCGGCACCGACCCGCAGATCGTCATCCACCCGGGGCAGCGGTGCACCACCCCCGACGGCCGGGACCTCGCCGACGTCATGCACCTGGGGGTGCGCACCTGGGGTACCGACGCCGACGGCCCGACGCTCGTCATCACCGGCGCCTACGAGCTGGCCGGCGAGGTCGGCCGGCGGCTGCTCGGCGCTCTGCCGGACGCCATCGTGGTGCGCGAGGAGGGGCCGCTCGTCGAGCTGCTGGCGCAGGAGATCGCCAAGGACCGGGCCGGGCAGGAGGCGGTCCTGGACCGGCTGCTGGACCTGATGCTCATCTCGGCGCTGCGCGGCTGGCTGGACCGGGCCGGGGAGGGCGCGCCGGGGTGGTACCGGGCGCAGGCCGACCCGGTCGTCGGGCCCGCCCTGACGCTGCTGCACCACAACCCGGCGCACCCTTGGACCGTCGCGGTCCTCGCGGAGAAGGTGGGCGTGTCGCGGGCGCTGCTCGCGCGGCGGTTCACGGAGGTCGTGGGGGAGCCGCCGATGGCGTACCTGACCGGGTGGCGCCTGGCGCTCGCCGCCGACCTTCTCCTGGAGCCCGGCGCGACCCTCGGCGCCGTGGCGAGGAGGGTGGGCTACGGGGGTGCTTTCGCGTTGAGCGCCGCGTTCAAGCGTGTCCGCGGCGTGAGCCCGCAGCAGCATCGTGGACAATCTTGACATGTCACTCTGTCCGTGTGGGCTCGGCGAGCCTTACGACGACTGCTGCGGCCGCTTCCACCGGGGCGCCGACGCGCCGCCGAGCGCCGAGCTGCTCATGCGCGCCCGGTACAGCGCGTACGTCGTCGGCGACCGCGACTTCCTGCTGCGCACCTGGCACGAGAAGACCCGGCCGCGGCTGCTGACGGTCGAGGACGGGCAGCACTGGAAGGGCCTGTACATCCTGAACCGCACCGGCGGCGGGCTCTTCGACACCGAGGGCACGGTCGAGTTCAAGGCGCGGTACGAGGCCGACGGCAAGCCCGGCGTGATGCACGACACCAGCCGGTTCGTGAAGACCGCCGACGGGACGTGGCTCTACGTCGACGAGGTCTGACGCTCAGGTCCGGCGCGCCCGCCGACGAGGTCTGACGCTCAGATCCGGCGGGCCCGCCACTCGCGGTCGAGCATGGCGTAGACGTACTGGTCGCCGAACTCGCCCTTGAACAGCTCGTCCTCGACGAAGTGTGCCTCGCGGCGCATCCCGAGCCGCGAGAGCAGCTGCCACGACGGCACGTTGCGGGTATCGCACTTGCCGCAGATGCGGTGCAGGCCGAGCTCCTCGAAGCCGAGCCGCAGCATCGCCTCGGACGCCTCACGGGCGTAGCCGCGGCCCTGGTAGTCGGGGTGCAGCACGAAGCCGAGCTCGCCCTGGCGGCTCAGCGCGCTCTCCCACTTGAGCACCACCTGGCCGATCACGCGCCCGTCGAGGTCCATCGCGAGGACCAGCCACTGGCCCTCCTCGGTGAGCGCGTCCTGGGCCATCCGGTTCTTCAGCGAGGCCCGGGTCATCTCCTCGTCGTGGACGTCCCAGTACAGGTACCGCACGACGTCCGGGTCCCCGGTGAGGGCGTGCAGGTCGGCGAAGTCACGCTCGGCGAACGGGCGCAGGGTCAGCCGTTCGGTCCGGATGGGGTAGGAGGGGCGGAGCACGATCAGGATGCTAACCCGCCAGAGCGCTGCGAAGCGTGACAATTGTGCCCGCCGGCGTCGACAGGACCGTGACCTCGTCGACGAGATGCCTGGCCAGCCACAGGCCGCGGCCGCTGATCGCGTTGCTCGGCGGGAGCGTCTGACCGTCCAGCCGCTCCGCGGGGATGCCGGAGCCCTTGTCGGTGACCTCGCACAGCAGGATGCCGTTGAGCGTCCACAGCCGCACCGCGCCGCGGCCGCCGGCGTGGCGCACGGCATTGGTGACGATCTCGTTGACGGCCAGGACGAAGTCCTCCAGGCGCTGCCCGAGCAGGCCGACGGCGGCGGCCGACCGGCTCACGGCGTGCCGCACCGGGGTGATCTGTTCAGCGTCGAACTCCTCGACCAGCAGCGCCGTCTCGACGGCATCAGCCACAGTGTCACCTTTCCGCTGCGTCCCCGCTGCGAGCCGAGAGTACCCCGAGCCGATCCTAAACAACCGCCGAAGTCACCCTGGAGTGCAAGATGCAGTCCGGAACCCGCATTCTTGACGGCGTGGACGACGACTTGCGGGTCACCGACGACATTGCACTGCCGCGCGCCGAGCTGGCGTGGCGCTTCAGCCGCTCCGGCGGGCCGGGCGGGCAGTCGGTGAACACCACCGACTCCCGGGTCGAGCTCAGGTTCGACCTGGCGGGGACCCAGGCGCTGCCCGAGCCGCTGAAGGAGCGCGCCCTGCTGCGGCTCGCCGGCCGGCTCGTCGACGGGGTGCTGTCGATCGTCGCCTCGGAGCACCGTTCGCAGCTGCAGAACCGGCGCGCGGCCGAGGAGCGCCTGGTGACGGTGATCGCGCAGGCCATCGCGCCCCCGCCTCGGCCGCGCAAACGGACAAAGCCCTCGAAGGGCGCGATCGAGCGGCGGCTGACCGACAAGCGCTTCACCTCGCTGCGGAAACAGGAGCGGCGCCGCCCTCAGGATTAGAAGATCAGGATGTGGTCCGGGTCAACGCGCTGTTGCTGTGTGTGCTGGCGCTGGCGGCGTGCTCGTCCGGCGACGCCCCTGTGGCATCCGTCTCCGAGACGCCCGGACACCCGCCGCAGACCGGCGCGCTACCCGGAATCTCCGACATGTCGGCTATGCCGACTCTTGCTCCTGGCGCGAGCCCGGTGACCTCGGCGGGCTGGGAGGTCACCGTGTACTACACGGCCGTCGCGACCCTGCACGGCGGCGCGTCGCAGCGGGTCACCGGCTGCCCCACGATCGACTGCCGGAAGGGGCACGACCAGCGGGACCTGGGCACGTTCCCGGCGTCGTTCGTGAAGGCCGTCAAGGACGAGGGGACCGGCCGCACCGCCGACGGGCGGTACCTCAACTGGTCCTACGACACCGGGTACTGGATGGACACCGCCCCGCGGGACACCGCCGGCCGCCCGCTCGTCCCGTGGGTGTCGGCGGCCGCCGACGGTGACGTGCTGCGCGCCGGCGCCCGCTTCAGCGTGCTGCGCTGCGGCACCGCCGAGGTCACCGCCGACGTGTGCGCGAAGCTCAAGGCGCCGACGTGGACGATCGTCGACGAGTTCACGCCCGGCATGGGCGGCTCGAAGCACGTCGACGTATACATCGGCGAGGAGACCGGCCCGGACTTCACCGACTCCGACCTGTACACCACGCTGAAGGGCGCCACGCTGTCCGTCCTGCGGGCATGAGGGGGATGATGTCGGTATGAAGGTCATCGTCTTCGGCGCCACCGGCATGGTCGGCAAGGGCGTGCTCCGCGAGTGCCTCCTCGCCGACGACGTCACCGAGGTCCTGGTCGTCGGCCGCACCCTGACCGGCCAGCGCCACCCGAAGCTGCGGGAGACCCTGCGCACCGACTTCACCGACTTCACCGGCGTCCCCCTCGCCGGCTACGACGCCTGCTTCTTCTGCCTCGGCGTCTCCTCCGTCGGCATGTCCGAGGAGGTGTACCGGCGGATCACCGTCGACTACACCCTCGCCGCCGCCGGGGCGGTGTCACCGGGCTCCACGTTCGTCTACGTGTCCGGCGCCGGCACGGGCGGCGACCGCCGCGCGAAGTGGGCGCAGGTGAAGGGCACCGCCGAGCAGGCGCTGCTCGCCATGGACCTGCGGGCCTACATGTTCCGGCCCGGGTTCATCCGGCCGATGCACGGCGCGGTGTCCAAGGTCCGCCTGTTCCGCGTGATCTACACGGTCCTGACCCCGCTGAGCGCGGCCCTGGTCCGCTTCGCCCCGGGCATCGCCACCAGCACCCAGCAGATCGGCCGGGCGATGCTGCACGTCGCCCGGTCCGGCGCGCCCAAGCAGATCCTGGAGTCCCGCGACATCGCGGCGCTGTAACGGCGTCAGGTCGGCAGCTGCCAGCGCTGGTTGGGGGAGTTGTCGCAGTCCCACTGGCGGACGGCGGCGCCCGGGGCGGGGCTGCCGGAGTCGACGCCGATGCAGCGGCCGCTGTTGAGGCTGACGAACCTGAAGCCGTCGCCGTCGCGCTGCAGGCGCCACTGCTGGTTGGGGCCGCCGTGGCAGTCCCACTGCAGGATCTGCGCGCCGTTGTCCTTGGAGCCGCCGTTGACGTCGAGGCAGCGGTTGTCCTTCGTGTTGACGAACGCGAACACGTCCCGCGTGCCGGCGACCGACTGCGGCATCCAGACCTGCGTCGGGTTGTTGTCGCAGGGCATCTGGGTGGCGACGCCGCCGTTGCCCTCCTGGGCCTGCATGCACAGGCTGGAGTGCGACGCGCGCAGCAGGGTCGGCTTCGCCGGGATCAGTGCCTGCGGCGGGGTCGGCGACGGGGCGGCGCTCGACGGCGGCGGGGGCGGCGCGGAGGCCGGCCCGGCCTGCGACGAAGCCTGCTCGGCGGGCGCGCCGGAGGCCCGCTCGGCGGCGCTCGGCTCACCGCCGCCGCCACCACCGCCCTGGAACGCGAGGACCAGCCCGACGATGACGGCCACGACCAGGAAGCCGAACGCGCCGAACAGCAGCGGGTCCGGCTTGACACGCGGCGGCCCGCCAGAGCCACCGGGCGCCGCGGGCGAGGTCGGGCGGGGCCCGCCGTAGACGGTCATGGCCGCACAGCATAGATCAGCCTCCTGGGTGCGTTTCGGCGGTGGCAGTACCGGAGAAGGCGACACTGTGTCAATCCGTTCGCGGAGGAGTTCACACTGTGCTGCCTTCGCGGACGGTCAGCGCGCCATAGACTGCCGCTGGTACACGCAGCGTCACCGTCGTCGCTGGTGGAGAGGGGTCACGAGACGTGAAGGTCGCAGTCCCACGCGAGGTCAAGAACCACGAGTACCGGGTGGCGATCACCCCGGCAGGAGTCCACGAACTCACCGCGAACGGGCACGAGGTCTTCATCGAGGCCGGTGCCGGCGACGGCTCCTCGATCACCGACCAGGAGTTCCGCGAGGCGGGCGCGCAGATCCTGCCGACCGCGGACGACACCTGGGCCGCCGGCGACCTCGTCCTGAAGGTCAAGGAGCCGATCGCCGAGGAGTACCACCGCATGCGCGAGGGGCAGGTCCTCTTCACCTACCTGCACCTGGCCGCGTCCAAGGCGTGCACCGACGCGCTGGTCGACCGGAAGGTCACCGGCATCGCGTACGAGACCGTCGAGCTCACCGACCGTTCGCTGCCGCTGCTCGCCCCCATGTCGGAGGTCGCCGGGCGGCTGGCGCCGCAGGTCGGGGCGTACCACCTGATGCGCGCCGGCGGAGGGCGCGGCGTGCTGCTCGGCGGGGTGTCCGGCGTGTACGCGGCGAAGGTCGTCGTCATCGGCGCGGGCGTCTCCGGCCTCAACGCGGCCGCGATCGCGCTCGGCATGCAGGCCGAGGTGCTGCTGCTGGACAAGAACATCTCGCGGCTGCGCGGCGCCGACGCGATCTACCAGGGGCACCTGCAGACCGTCGCGTCCAACAGCTACGAGATCGAGCGGGCCGTCCTCGACGCGGACCTCGTCATCGGCGCGGTCCTCGTGCCGGGCGCGAAGGCCCCGAAGCTCATCACCAACGACCTCGTGAAGCGGATGAAGCCCGGCAGTGTCCTCGTCGACATCTCGATCGACCAGGGTGGCTGCTTCGAGGACTCCCGCCCGACCACGCACGCCGAGCCGACCTACCGGGTCCACGACTCGATCTTCTACTGCGTCGCGAACATGCCCGGCGCGGTGCCGCACACCAGCACGTACGCGCTGACGAACGTGACCCTCCCGTACGCGCTGGAGCTGGCGAACCGGGGCTGGCGGGACGCGCTGCGCCGCGACCCGGCCCTGGCGCTCGGGCTGAACACGCACGACGGCCACGTGACCTATGGACCGGTCGCCGACGCGCACGGGATGGACCACCTCGCGCTGGCGGAAGTGCTGGCCTAGACGGTGACGCTCGAGCCGGCGGACGCCGCCGCGACCCATTCCCCGGTCGCGGCGGCCGCCGGCGTGCCCGCGTCCACTTCTCCCGTCGGCGGGCCCGCGTCCACCGACGCGTCCGTGCTGCGCAAGGCCGTCGACGTGTACCTGGACCACCTCACGGTCGAGCGGGCGCTCGCGGAGAACACCCTGGCGTCGTACCGGCGCGACCTCGACCGGTATGTGGACTGGCTCGCCGCGTGCGGGATCGGCGACCTCGCCGACGTCGGGGCGCGGGACATCGCCGGGCACGTCGCGGCGCTGCGGACCGGCGACCTCCAGGACGGCGGCGAGCACCCGCCGCTGTCGGCGTCGTCGGCGGCGCGGGCCGCGAGCGCGGTGCGGGGGCTGCACCGGTTCCTGCTGCTGGAGGGGCTCGCACCGACCGACCCGTCACGGGACGTGAAGCCGCCGTCGCTGCCGAAGCGGCTGCCGAAGGCCCTGGACGTCGACCAGGTGTCGCGGCTGCTCGCCACCGCCGCCGACGCCGGGCCGCTCGGGCTGCGCGACCAGGCGCTGCTGGAGTTCCTGTACGGCACCGGCGCCCGCATCTCCGAGGCCGTCGGCATCGCCGTCGACGACCTCGACCTGACCGGCAAGCACGGCCTCGTGACGCTACGCGGCAAGGGCGGCAAGACCCGCCTGGTGCCGATGGGCAGCTACGCGCGGACCGCCATGGACGTGTACCTGGTCCGCGCCCGGCCGTCGCTCGTCGCCAACGGCACCGGCACGCCCACCGTCTTCCTCAACGCCCGCGGCGGCGCCCTGTCGCGGCAGAGCGCGTGGACGATCCTGCGCAAGGCCGCCGTCCGGGCGGGGCTGCCGGTCGACGGGCCGCACGGGGTGTCGCCGCACACGCTGCGCCACTCGTTCGCCACACACCTGCTCGACGGCGGCGCCGACATCCGCGTGGTGCAGGAGCTGCTCGGGCACGCCTCGGTGACCACGACGCAGGTGTACACGCTGGTCACCGTCGACAAGCTCCGCGAGGTCTACGCGACCGCCCACCCCCGGGCGCGCTGAACCAGCATCCGCGGGACGCTCCTGCGGAACGTCCTCACCGGCACGGTGCCCGCGAACACCCCGAGGAACTGCTCCGTGCTCGCCTCCCGTCGCGCGATGGCCTTGAGCAGCACCGCGTTGAGACCCTTCGCGGGCCGCAGCGCGGCCAGCCCCGTGGTCAGGCCGAAGATCGGCAACCGCGCCGCGTCGCGCCGGCGCTGGTAGTCCGTCCGGCCCCCGGCGATCGTCTCGGCGAGCAGCTCCGCGTCGGCGAGGGCGTTGCCGATGCCCTGCGCGGTCACCGGGTCCATGACGAGCCCCGCGTCGCCGGCGAGGAACCAGCCGGGGCCCTGCGCCCGGCGCACCACGTTGGGCAGGTCGACGGTGGTCCGCAGGCGCTCGACCCGCCGGCCGGCCCGGACCCGCTCGCCCAGGTCGCCGCATTGGTCCAGCGTCGCCAGGAGGTGCCCCTCGACGTCGGTGCGCCAGGTGCTGAACTCGTCGATTGGCGCGGCGGCATACACCATGGTGAGGCCGTCGTTGGTCGGGAACGCGGCGACCGCCCGGCCGGGGCGGTGGTAGAGCTCGCCGTGCCGCTGCTCGCCGCCCGCCCGCCTTTGGCCGCCCGCCCGCTGCTCGCCGCCCTCCCAGTGCTCGACGCCCTCCCAGTAGGCGTAGCTGGCGACCGTCCTGGGGGGCACGTCGCGCTGTACCGGCGCGGCGACCTCCTTCGCGACCAGCGAATGCTTGCCGTCGGCGCCGACGACGACCGGCGCGCGGAGCTCGGTGCCGTCGCGTCCCCGGATGCCCGCGACGCCTCTGTCGTCCCAGACCAGGCCGGCGACGTGGAACCCCTCCCGCACCTCGGCCCCCGCCTCCCTGGCCGCGTCGACCAGGATCGCGTCGAGGACGGTGCGCCGCGGGCTGTACAGGACGCCCTCCGGGAACCTGCCCTGCAGGACGGTGCCGCCGAGGTCGAACCGCACGCGTTCGGTCGCCGGTGTACCGGCGGCGAGCAGCCGGTCGAGCAGCCCCCAGCGCCGCAGCCGTTCGGTCCCGGACGGCTGGACCTGGTGCGTCGACAGCGTGTCGCTGGGGAACCTGGCCCGGTCGACCGCGAGCACCCTGAGCCCGCGCCGGGCCAGCAGCATGGCGGTCGCCGCTCCGGCCGGCCTCGCGCCGACCACGATGACGTCGTACATCAGCCAATGCCAACACGTGTTGACTTTTCTGTCAACGCTTGTTGGCCTACGGTTGTGGGCATGCAGCCCGAGCGCAGATCCGACGCTACCCGCGCGGCGATCCTCCGCGCGGCCAGGGAACGGTTCGCCGCCGACGGCTACCAGCGGGCCACCATCCGGGCGATCGCCGCCGACGCCGCCATCGACCCCTCGATGGTCATGCGCTACTACGGCAACAAGGCCCAGCTCTTCGCCGCCGCCGTCGACGTGCACCTGCGGCTGCCCGACGTGGCCGGCATCCCGCGCGACCGGCTCGGCGAGACGCTCGTCGCGCACTTCATCAAGCGCTGGGAGGGCGACCCGTCCGACGACGCGCTGCTGACCCTGCTGCGCTCCGCCGCCACTGACGAGGCGGCCGCCTCGCGGCTGCGGGACATCTTCGCCTCGCAGGTCGCTCCGGTGGCGCTCGCCGTCTGCCCCGACCCCGCCGAGGCCACGGTCCGGGCCGGCCTGGTCGCCACCCAGATGCTGGGCCTCGCCTTCTGCCGGCAGATCCTGCGCCTGCCGCCCGTCGTCGCCGCCACCCCTTCGTCACTGGTGGTCCAGGTGGGTGCGACCGTGCAGCGGTACCTCACCGGGGAGCTTGGAGCCGTGTTACCGTAGGCGCATGCGTTTCTGAGCCCACTGACGCCGCGCGTGCCGCCGCGACCTGTTGTGACTGGTCTGCCTTGGCGGCCCCCGTTGTGGGTTCTCGCACGACCCCCGCTGTTGTGGAGGGGTTTCGCTCGGCTCCCACTTCGTCTGCTGCGCGGCTGACGCCTGTCCACGTCCCCGTTCACCTTCCCGCGGAAGGTACTTCCGCGTCAGTCATCCGCGAAGGAGACGCCATGCCTGCCGGTACCGCAGACAACCAGCCCGACAACACCACGACCACCGCTGCCGCCACCGCTGCTGCCGCCGAGTCCGAGGAAGCGCCCCCGCGCAACCCGCTCGAAGCGATCCGCCGCGCCCAGGCCAGCCGCTCCCTCCCGCCCGGCGTCCAGCAGCACGGCGGCGGCAAGGGCTCCGGCGGCAAGGGCGCCAAGTCGAAGTCCCCCCGCATGTACAACCGCCACAAGTAACCCACTCCCCGGCGTCGGGTCCGGGCAGGCAGCGTGCGTTTCCCTGCCTGCCCGGGGCGGGCGACATGCTCCCTGCCCGCATGAGACATCGGCCAATGCCCACGTTCGCGGCTTTCGTTCCATAGGTCCTGCGCGATCCACCCCCAAGATGATCTGGAACGGGGTGGATCGCGCTACGTCTATCGGGTGGGGCTGCCGTGTCCGGCCGCCCGATGATCGAAGGATGGCTGCGGTCGTGATCGCGGCCGGGGCTGTCCTTCGATCAAGTCGTGGGCGCGAAGTGTTGCGGGGCGCGTGGGTCGAGCGGGCCGAGTTTGCCGCCGTGTCGGGCGGGCGCGGTGCGTCCGGTTCTGTCTGGGGCGGCGGTGTGTTCGCGCCTTGTCCGGGGACGGTGCGTTACCGGGCTGCCGTAAACGTTGGTCGATGCCCGGGTTCGTGGCTTTTGCGCATTGGGCGGTGCGCGGGCCACCCGTAAACGATCTTCTGAGGCGGAGGTGGATCGCGCGCCGTCTATCGGGTGGGTCGGCGGCGTGATGATCGGAGGACGGCTGTGGTCGTGATGGTGGCCGGGGCTGTCTTTTGATCAAGTCGTGGGCGCGAAGTGTTGCGGGGCGCGGGGGTCGAGTGTGCCGCCGTGCCGAGCCGGCTCTGTGGTGGCTGTGCGGGAGTGGGGCTCGAAGCTCGTGGGCGCCGCGGGGTGGGTTGTCGGGTCGTGGCGGTCCGGTGATCGGTGGGCGTCTGTCGAGAGGGGGCGCGGCATGCTGAAAAGCGACGTCCGTGCCGGCTCCGGTCTGCGGCTTCGTGGGATGGAGGGCTCGGAGCGTTGGATGAGATGTTGGTCAATGGCCGGTATGCGGGTTGGTTGGTGAGAAGCCTGAATGCGACCCGGTTGCAAGGAGCTGTGAAGATCGCGCGGTGTTGATCTGGCTGGGTGGCCCGGTGTGGGTTGTGATCCGGTGAAGCGGGAGTGTCCACCGGATCGCGCGGGCGGCGACGGGTCAGGAGGTGTACGCCGCGGTGGCGGCGGGCCAGGAGGTGGGGTCGAACGGGTCCTCGGCGGTCATCGTCTTCAGGATCTGCGACAGCTCGCTGGTGCTCATCGCGCGGTCGCCCAGGGTCTCCGCCTGCAGGAAGAACTGGCCGTCCTCGATGAGGATGGCGCAGCGGTTGGTGGCGGGCGGGCAGGTGGTCTTGTTGATCGCCTCGCCGGTCACGTGGTCGGCGATGCCGAGGGTGAGGATGAGCGATGAGTACGCGTCGAGGTCGGTGGCGCCGGTGAGCGGGGGCGCCATGGGTTTCAGGCCCAGGCGGACCACCGACAGGTTGGTGTTGTCGTAGGAGGACGTGCGGGTGCCGGCGGCGATGAGGCGGTACCCCTTCGGCAGGTCGCGGACCTGGATGCCGACGGGGAAGGGGGCCGGGACGGCGGCGGGCAGGGCCTCGGCGAGGGCGACCAGCTCGTCGCGGGTCGGCATGGTCTCGGCCCGGGACCAGTATACGGCCGCCCAGGCGCCCGGCAGGTACTGCCAGGCCATGGCCGGGATGACCGGGTCGGTGCAGCAGCCGTACTTGTCGGCGACGGTCGGTGAGACCGACCCGGCGGCGTGCAGCAGCAGGGCCTGCCGGCCGCCGATGCTGAGCTTGGTGCCGCCGTTGAACTCGCGGGGCTCGAAGGAGCCGGTGCCGAAGACGACGAGGCGGCCCTCGCGGGGCACGATGCTGCCCGGCGACGTGGTGCGGGCCGGTTTGCCGTTGACGGTCGGGGAGGGCGAGACGGTCGGCGCGGCGGACGGGGCGGCGTTGAGGTCGATCGTGGACAGCTGGTAGTGGGCGGTGACCAGGTAGGGGTCGCTGACGGCATACCGCCCGGAGGTGTAGCCGCTGTAGTTGGTCTGGAACGGGCCGGCCGACGTGAAGCCGGCCGGGTGGGCGGGGGACTGGGTGGCGTCGACGACCAGCCCGGGCGTGCCGTTGGGGTCCGCGGTGGGGGCGGTGACCGGCGGGTTGAAGAGCGCGATCGCGGCGGTGGCGCCGGTGATCACCGCGGCCAGGCCGCCGGCGACGGAGGTGAGGAGGGTGCGGCGGCGGCGACGCCGGGCGAGCCGGCGGCCGGCGGTGGTGATGTCGTCAATGCTGAGTCGCGGTGGCGGCGCGTCGTCCCTGGCCGCTGCCAGCAGACTGTGCAGGTCGTGCTCCATGCCCTTCCCTCCTGTTCTCCATCTCGTGAGTGGGTGTCGCCTGCGGTGGGGGAGCGGACGCTCGCGCGCCGGGGGGCCGGACACCGGGGTCGTCACGAGGCTCCGCGTCGAGCAGGGCACGGAGGGCGGTGAGCCCGCGGGCGGTCTGGCTCTTGACGGTCCCCGGCTGGCGGCCGAGCACCTCGGCGGTCTCCTCAACGCTCAGCCCCTCGTAGTACCGCAGGACCAGCACGGCGCGCTGGCCGGGGGCCATCCGGGCGAGTGCGGCGCGGATCCGGATCCGCTCGTCGACCTGCTCGGCGTGGTCGGGGCCGGGCAGCTCGGGCAGGCTGTAGCCCACCGAGCGCTCCCTGCGCCGCCACGGCCGGCGGCTCTCGTCCACCAGGGCGTGCACGACCGCCCTGCGCACATAGGCGAGGGGCGTGTCGACGCGGTGCCAGTGCACGTAGAGCTTCGCCAGGGACGAGGCGACGGCGTCCTCCGCCGTGTGCCAGTCCCCGCACGTCAGGTAGGCGAGCGAACGCAGGCCGTCGAACCGTGCGGCGACGAACTCCCGGAACTGCGCTTCGTCGTCTTCGTTCACCCGTTCGGGCTCCCTTCGTCGCGGGGTAGACGAAGCCCCGCCGCGAAGGGTTGCACGAAGGTACGACAGAAAATCCCGGCCGCCCCAGATCTGGCCGACCGGCTACGCGGGCGGGACCGAGCCGTCGACAGGAGGTGTCGTGCCGCCGGTCGTCGGCTGGGGCTGCGTCGTCGTGGCGGGCGGCGGCGGGGGCTCGCTCGTCGCCGGCGGGGGAGCGGCGCTGCTGGTGGCGGGGGTCGGCGAGGCGGACGCCGGTGCGCTGGTGGGTGGTGCCGCCGAGGTACGGGTGGCGCCGCCCCCACCGGGTGCCGGACCCGACGTGGCGACCACGGCGGACTGTGACATGCCGGGCACGCCGCTGGGGGCGTCGCCCTTCTTGTCGCCCTGGCTGAGCGCGATCGCGGCGAGGACCACGCCGCCGGCCATGACGAGCAGCGCCAGGCCGATGGCGACCGGGATCCAGGCGGGCCGGTCCGGCTTCGCGCCGGACGATCCCGGCCGGCCGTTCGCGGCCACCCGTGGTGACGCCATCGTCGCGGACCGTCGCGTGGCCGCCGCCGGTACGAACGCCAGATCTTGATCCTGAAGGGTCGCCACCTGCGCGTCGCGGGCGGCGGCGGCGAGGGCGGCCGCGGTCGGGAAGCGGTCCTCGGGGTCCTTCGCCATGGCGCGCTCGACCACGGCCCGGACGCCGGCCGGCACGGCCTCCGGCAGCGGCGCCGGATCGTCCTGCAGGTGCTTGATCGCGATCTCGAGCGGCGAGTTGCCGGTGAACGGCGGCGCGCCCGTCAGGCAGTGGTACGCGACCGCGCCGAGTGCGTAGATGTCCGTCGCGGGGGAGATCGGCTTCCCGGATGCCTGTTCGGGCGACATGTACAGCGCAGTGCCGATCACCGCGTTCACCTTGGTGACGGACGTCACGTCTGCCGAGCGGGCCACACCGAAATCGACGAGGGTCACCGCCCCGTTGTGGCCGACCAGGAGATTGTTGGGCTTCACGTCGCGGTGGATGATGCCGTTGCTGTGCGCGGCGTGCAGCGCGTCGGCCGCCTGCGCCACGATCGCCATGGTCTCGTCGGCCGGGAGTGCACCCTCGCGGGTGATCCGCTCGCCGAGGGGGCGGCCCTCGACGAACGCCATGACGAGGAACATGGTGCCTTCGGGCGTCTCGCCGTAGTCATAGACGCCGACCACGCCCTTGTGTCCGACGGAGGCCATGATCCGCGCCTCGGCCCGGAACCGGACGCCGAACTCCGCGTCCCTGGTCAGGCCCGGCAGCAGCACCTTTACGGCGACCGTCCGGTTCAGCGTCTTGTCGGTCGCGCGGAACACCTGCCCCATGCCGCCGCTGGCGACGAACTCATCGAGGCGGTACCTGTCGCCGAGCACGTCTCCTGGTCCCAACACGTCGATGACCGTACCCAACGAAGCCGGCCGCGACACGCCGGGCGCGCGGAGTGGGGTATGTACCCTGCAGTGACGTAGAGTCGGGCAACGGCCGTCCCGCTTCCCCAGATCGCCGACGACGAATCGGCCCCGGGTGGAGATGAGCCGCCGGGAGGGGCGAAGAGGTTCGATGACAGGCATGGGTGACCAAGCGGAGTCTTGGACGACGCAGATGCGCGCCGAGCAGGCATCGCTTGACCTCGGCGCCGAGCTCGGGCCGGCGGATCCGACGGCGTACACGATGCGCAAGCCGATCCCCGAGCCGATGCCGATGGATCGGCACGGCCCGGCGCGGATCATCGCGATGGCCAACCAGAAGGGCGGCGTGGGCAAGACCACGTCGACCATCAACCTGGGCGCGGCGCTCGCCGAGTACGGGCGGCGGGTCCTGCTCGTCGACTTCGACCCGCAGGGTGCCCTGTCGGTCGGCCTCGGCGTCAACCCGCACAACCTCGACCTGACGATCTACAACATCCTGATGGACTCCGACGTGACCGTCGAGGACATCCGGATCAAGACCGACATCGCCGGCCTGCACCTGCTGCCGGCCAACATCGACCTGTCGGCGGCCGAGATCCAGCTGGTCACCGAGGTCGCCCGCGAGATGGCCCTGGCCCGGGTGCTGCGTCCGGTCCTGAAGGAGTACGACTACATCCTGATCGACTGCCAGCCGTCGCTGGGCCTGCTCGCGATCAACGCGCTGACCGTCGCGCACGGCGTCATGATCCCGCTGGAATGTGAGTTCTTCTCACTTCGCGGTGTGGCGCTGCTGCTCGACACGATCGACAAGGTCCGCGAGCGGCTCAACTTCGACCTGGAGCTCGAAGGCATCCTCGCCACCATGTACGACAGCCGCACCACCCACTGCCGCCAGGTGCTGCAGCGGGTCGTGGAGGCGTTCGGCGACAAGGTGTACCAGACGGTCATCACCAAGACCGTCAAGTTCCCCGAGTCGACGGTCGCCGGCGCGCCCATCACCACGCTCGATCCGTCGTCCTCGGGTGCCCGCAACTACCGGCAGCTCGCCCGCGAGGTCATCGCCCAGCAGGCCGAGCGGCGGTTGTAACGGTTTTCGCGACCCTTTGCGCTACGGTCTTCCGGTGACCGACCCCGCCACCGTGGACTCCGCGAATCCCTCGCCGGATCCCTCCACCGTGGACGCGCTTTCCGATGCCGCCGTGGCGGACGTCGTGGACGTTGCGGCTCCTGTACCGGATGTGCCCGCGCTGCCGGGTGCCGACGCCGCCCCCTCGGGCTTCCAGGTGCGCCTGGCGAACTTCACCGGTCCGTTCGACCTGCTGCTCCAGCTCATCGGCAAGCACAAGCTCGACGTCACCGAAGTGGCGCTGCACACCGTCACCGACGACTTCATCGCGTACATCCGCGGCATGGGCGACGACTGGGACCTCGACGAGGCGTCGGAGTTCCTGGTCGTCGCCGCCACCCTGCTCGACCTGAAGGCCGCCCGCCTCCTGCCGTCGGCCACCGTCGAGAACGAGGAGGACCTGGCGCTGCTGGAAGCGCGCGACCTGCTCTTCGCGCGGCTGCTGCAGTACAAGGCGTTCAAGGAGGCGGCGGCGCACATCGCGGGCCTGGAGGCCATCGGGTCCCGCCGCTACCCGCGCTCGGTGTCCCTGGAGTCGCAGTACGCCGAGGCGCTGCCCGACCTCGTCCTCGGCGTCGGCCCGGCGAGGCTGCTGAAGCTGGCGCTGAAGGCGTTCACCCCGAAGGCGGGCCCTCCGGTCGTCTCGATCGCGCACATCCACATGGTCCGCGTCAGCGTCCGCGAACACGCCAACATCGTCCGCGACCGTCTCATCGCACAACGCGAGGCCACGTTCAGCGCGCTGTGCATCGACTGCGAGTCGACCCTGGAGGTCGTCGCCCGCTTCCTGGCGCTGCTGGAGCTGTACCGCGAGGACCTCGTCTCCTTCGAACAGCTCCAGGCCCTGGGGGAGTTGCTCGTCCGCTGGACGGGCCCGGACGATGCGGCGGCCGCCACGATCGAGGTCGAGGAGTACGAAGGCAGCCCCGCCCCGCCCGAGACCCCACCGGCCGAAGGCCCGGCTGAGGGTCCGACAGCGGACCCGGCAGCGGACCCGGCAGCGGACCCGGCAGCGGACCCGGCAGCGGACCCGACAGCGGACCCGACAGAGGGCCCGGCAGCGGACGAACCAGCGGCGGATGATGCGGAAGCAGTGAACAGCGAGGTGGACCAGTGAGCCAGGACGACCAGTCGAGGTCGCTCGCCGACCAGGCAGCGAACTGGGTCCCGCCCTGGGCTCGCCCCCAGCCCCCCGCCGAGCAGCTGCCCGCCGAGGAACCCGCCGCCGTAGAGGTCGCGGAGGAGCCCGCCGCCGAGGACGCGGTGTCCGGCGAAGCGCCGGTCGAGGAGGCCGCCGCCGAGCCCGAACCCGAGCCCGAGCCCGAGGTCGTCGAAGAGCCGCCCGCGGAGGAAGCGCCTGTCGCTGAGCCTGAGGTCGCGGTCGTCGAGGAGGCCGCTCCCGAGGAGGTGATCGAGTCCCTCGTTGAGGAGTCGGCTGCCGAGGAAGCGCCTGTCGCTGAGCCGGAGGCCGTGGTCGTCGAGGAGCCCGCCGCCGAGGAAGCGCCTGTCGCTGAGCCGGAGGCCGTGGTCGTCGAGGAGCCCGCCGCCGAGGAGGTGGTCGAGGCCGCAGCCGAAGACGCGCCCGCTGAGGAAGCCGACGAGCCCGCGGTCGACAGCGGTGCCCTGTTCGAGGTGCCCGCTGCCGCCGTACCAGAGCCGAAACCGGAACCCGAGCCGGAGCCGGTGCCGGTCATGTCGGAGAGCGAGCTGCGCGGCGCGGTCGAGGCGATCCTCCTCATCGTCGACGAGCCCGCCACCGAGATCACCCTCGCGCAGGTGCTCGACCAGCCCGTCGACCGGATCCGCGGGGTCCTGGAGGACATCGCCCGGCAGTACACCCAGCTCGGCCTCGGCTTCGACCTGCGGCGCGTCGCGGGTGGGTGGCGGTTGTACACGCGGGCGGAGTTCGCGCCCTACGTGGAGAAGTTCGTGCTCGACGGGCAGCAGATCCGGCTCACCCAGGCCGCCCTGGAGACACTCGCCGTGGTCGCCTACAAGCAGCCTGTCACCAGGTCGCGTATCTCGGCCATCCGCGGTGTGAACTGCGACGGCGTTGTCCGTACGCTGGTGACGCGGGGTCTGATCGAGGAGACCGGCAGTGAGCCCGAAAGCGGGGCGTTCCTGTACCGGACGACGTCGCTGTTCCTGGAGAAACTCGGCCTGGACAGCGTCGACCAGCTGCCGCCGCTCGCCCCGTTCCTTCCCGACGACATTGATGAGATCGCCGATGCCCAGCGCTGACAAGTCCACAGAAGCCGACTTCGAGGGTTCCGCGTTCGACGCGCCACCGGACGCCGAGCTGCCGCGCAACGAGGAGCGGCTGCAGAAGATCCTGGCCGCCGCGGGGCTCGGGTCCCGCCGGAACTGCGAGCGGATGATCGACGAGGGCCGCGTCACCGTCAACGGCAAGGAGGCGACCCTCGGCGACAAGGCGGACGCGACGCGGGACGCCATCCACGTCGACGGTTCGCGCCTGATCACCGACACGCGCCTGGTGTACCTCGCGCTGAACAAGCCGCGCGGCGTGGTGTCCACGATGGACGACGAGAAGGGCCGCGAGGCGCTCGCCGACTACGTGCCAAACCTCACGACCCGCGTCTTCCACGTCGGGCGGCTGGACCTCGACAGCGAGGGCCTGCTGCTGCTGATGAACGACGGCGGGCTCGCCCACAAGCTGATGCACCCGTCGTACGAGGTGGCGAAGACCTACCAGGTCGAGATCGCCGGTCCGGTGCCGCGGGCGATGGGCCGGGAGCTGAAGGCCGGCGTGCAGCTCGAGGACGGGCCGGCGAAGGTCGACTCGTTCAGGGTCGTCGACGCGTACGGGAAGGTCGCGCTCGTCGAGGTCGTGCTGCACGAGGGGCGCAACCACATCGTGCGGCGGATGTTCGACGCGGTCGGCTACCCGGTGCAGCGGCTGATCCGCACCCAGATCGGCCCGATCCGGCTCGGCGATCTCCGCCCGGGCAGGACGCGACACCTGTCCCAGGCGGAGATCGGCGCACTCTTCAAGGCCGTCGGCGAGTAGCCGCCGTCAGGTGGAGCGGCGCATCGCGCGGATGCCGACCGTGAGCCCGGCGAGGGCGGTCGCGGCCGCCGCGGCGAAGCCCCACCAGACGGCGCGGTCGCTGACGGTGCCGGCGAAGAGCAGACGCTCGGCGGTCACCATGTGCGCCAGCGGGTTGAACTGCGCCAGTGCCCGCATCCAGCCCGGCCCGGTCTCCAGGGGCAGCAGCATCCCGGAGAGGATCATCAGGGGGAACAGCAGCGTCTGGTGCACGACCCAGAACATCCAGTCGGTGCGGCGGACCGCGACCGCCAGGGCGTAGCTGAACGAGCCGAGCCCGACGCCGAAGAGGGCGAGCAGCGCCAGGCCGAGCAGCGCGCCGGCCGGGTGCAGCTCGAAGCCGAACGGCAGCATCACCACGACGATGATCAGGGCCTGCCCGGCGAGCGGCACCATCTCCTTGAGTGCGCGGCCGACCAGCAGCGCGTGCCGGGCGAGGGGCGTGACGAGCATGCGCTCGTGCGCGCCGGTGACGAACTCGCTGAGCAGGTTCGCCCCGACGGCCGATGTGCCGAAAAGCGTGGTCATGACGAGGATCGCCGGCACGAACCACTGCCACACGTCGCTGCCGAGGCCGCCTTCCTGGCCTTTCAGGGAGCCGGCGAGCAAGGGCCCGAACAGCGCCAGGAACACCAGCGGCTGGATCATGCCGAAGATCAGCGAGAACGGCGAGCGCAGCAGCGGCCGCAGCTCCCGGGCCGCGACGATGCGGACGTCGCGCAGGGCGAGGGTGGTCATGCGTTCTCCCGGAGGTTGCGGCCGGTCAGGGACAGGAAGACGTCGTCGAGCGTGGGGCGTTGGATCTCGGCGGTACGGACGGCGCCCGGCACCGCCGCGATGAGCTCGGGCAGCGCGGCGGGTCCGTCGTTGACCCGGAACGTCAGCGTGTCCGAGATCTCGGTCATGTCGCGCATGCCGGCGAGCCCGCCGGCGGCCTTGGCGATGAGCGGGAGGTCACCGGTCAGCAGCAGCTTGTCGCCGGCCAGCTTGGCCTTCAGCGCCGACGCCGTGTCGTCGGCGATCACCTCGCCGTGGTCGACGACCACGACCCGCTCGGCCATGGTGTCGGCCTCGTCGAGGTAGTGCGTGGTCAGCACGATCGTCATGCCGTGCTCCTCGCGCATCCGCAGGATGTGCTGCCACAGGTTCGCGCGGTTCTGCGGGTCGAGCCCCGTCGACGGCTCGTCGAGGAACAGCAGCCGGGGCGCGTGCACCAGCCCGATCGCCACGTCGAGGCGCCGTCGCTGGCCGCCGGACAGGTCCGACACCTTGCGGTCGCGCTGCTCGGCGAGGTCGAGCGCCTCCAGGAGCTCGTCGGTGCGCCGGGCGGCGGCCTTGCGGTCCAGGCCGTAGATGAGGCCCTGGGTGCGCAGCTCGTCGGCGACGCGGTGGATGTGGCCGGCGCCGTTGCCCTGCCCCACGTAGCCGATTCCCCGCCGTACCGCCGCCGCCTGCGTCGCCACGTCGTGCCCGGCGACGGTCGCGGTGCCGCTGGTCGGCGCGATGAGCGTGGTCAGCATCCGCAGCGTCGTGGTCTTGCCGGCACCGTTCGGGCCGAGCACCGCGACGAGCTCGCCCGGCGCGATGTCCAGGCTGATGCCACGGACCGCGTGCACCGTGGTCTTGCGATTGACGACGAAGTCCTTCGTCAGCGCTCTCGTCTGAATCATGCCGCTGACATTGCCGGTAGATGCGGACAGCTTCTGTCCTCAAGTGCGGGCGATACTGGACGCATGTTGGAGACCTCGGCCCGCCTCCTGGCGTTGCTGTCCCTGCTGCAGGCCCGCCGCGACTGGCCGGGGCAGACCCTCGCCGACCGCCTCGAGGTGAGCCCGCGGACCGTCCGGCGCGACGTCGACCGGCTGCGCGAGCTCGGCTATCCGGTGCAGGCGACCCGCGGCCCGGACGGCGGCTACCGGCTCGACGCCGGGTCGGAGCTGCCGCCGCTGCTGTTCGACGACGACCAGGCCGTCGCGGTGGCGGTGGCGCTGCAGACGGCGACGATGTCGGTCGAGGGCGTCGAGGAGGCGGCGCTGCGCGCCCTGGCGACGGTGCGGCAGGTGATGCCGGCCCGGCTGCGCCAGCGGGTCGACGCGTTGCAGGTGACCCGGGTGGCGAAGGCCGGCTGGCAGCCGTCGCGGGTCGACACGGCGGTCCTGCTGGCGATCGGCCAGGCCGTCCGGGCGCGGGAGGTGCTGCGCTTCGACTACGCGGGGGTACGGGAGATCGCGGCCGGTCTGACGGGCGACCGGCGCCGGGTCGAGCCGTGCCACGTGGTGACGTGGGGCGGCCGGTGGTACCTCATCGGCTTCGACCTCGATCGGGTGGATTGGCGCACGTACCGGGTGGACCGCATGACGCTGCGCACACCCAACGGTCCCCGGTTCACGCCCCGGCCGCTGCCGGCGGCGGACGTGGCGGCGTTCGTGGCGGAGCGGTTCGAGGGCCACGACCCGCTGCCGTGCCGGGGCGAGGCGATCCTGCACGCGCCGGCGGCGGCGATCACCGAGTGGACCCGGGGCCAGGCCATCGTCGAGGAGCTGGGCCCGGACCGGTGCCGGGTCAGCGCCGGCTCGTGGTCGTGGACCGGCCTGGCCGCGTGGTTCGGCATGTTCGACGCCGAGGTCGAGGTGGTCGGGCCGCCGGAGCTGCGGTCGGCCACGGCGGCCCTGGCCGCCCGCTTCGCACGGGCGGCCGCCGCTTCCTGAGCTACCGCTTGCGGACCGCTTCGAGGGCCTTGGTCCAGCTCACCGTCTGGTCGAGCACCACGCCGAGCGTGCCCTCGTGCTGCGGGCCCGGCTTGAACGTCGAGAAGTTCTCGAAGTCGGTGAAGAGCGACAGCGCCACCTGCGCCCGGACGTCCGCGATCTGCAGCTCGCCCATGATCAGCCGCAGGTGCTCGACCGCGCGGGTGCCGCCGGCGGAGCCGTAGCTGACGAACCCGGCCGCCTTGTTGTTCCACTCGGAGTAGACGAAGTCGATCGCGTTCTTCAGCGCGCCGCTGGTCGAGTGGTTGTACTCCGGCGTCACGAACACGAAGCCGTCCAGCTCGGCGATCTTCGCGGCCCACTGCCGGGTGTGCTCGTGCGCGTACTGCCCCATGGACGGCGGCACCGCCTCGTCGAGGTGCGGCAGGTTGTAGTCGAGCAGGTCGACCAGCTCGAACTCCGCGTCGGAGCGGCGGCTCGCGATGTCGTACACCCACTTGGCGACCGCCTCGCCGTTCCGGCCGGGGCGGGTGCTGCCGAGGATGATCCCGATCTTGGTCATGGTCCAACTCTCTGCTCGTGCGGCGTGGTTCTCTGCTCGTGCGACGTCATGGGTGACGCGTCACCGTCACGCTAGCTCGTCCCACGGTGATGTGTCACCCATGGACGTAGACTTCGGGTGTGACGGATCCCAATTGGCTGGACGAGCGGGAGCAGCGCGCCTGGCGCGGGTTCCTCGCCGTCAACGCCGCGGTCAGGGGTCGCATCGCCCGCCAGCTGCAGCAGGAGACGGGGCTGTCCAGCGCCGACTACGCGGTCCTCGTCAGCCTCTCCGAGGCACCCGGCGGGCGGCTGCGCGTCTTCCAGCTCCGCGTCGCCGCCGACTGGGAGAAGACCCGCCTCACGCACCAGATCACCCGGATGACCGCGCGCGGGCTGGTCGCCCGCGAGCCGTGCGCCGACGACCCCCGCGGCGCGTTCGTCGTGCTCACCGAGGCCGGCTGGGACGCGATCACCGCCGCCGCGCCCCGCCACGTCGAGCACGTGCGGCACTGGTTCTTCGACGCGCTCGGTCCCGAACACGTCGACGCCCTCATCGAGGTCAACGAGGCGGTGACGCGGCACCTGCTCTCGGCGAGCGAGCCCTGCTCGCCGTGCTCCTCCTGCTCACCGAGCTCACCGGGCGATGTGCCATCCTCCTGCGACGACGTGCTCCCGTGAGGTAGGGCCACCGGCGGGTCAAGTACTGTCGAACAGCAGGTGTCATCGGGATTCATTGTTTGTGGAGGATCGGGCGTGGCAGGACACAGCGGCCAGTTGGTGGTTGCCATCGACGGGCCCTCCGGGTCCGGCAAGTCCACGATCTCGCGCCGGGTGGCACAGGCCCTCGACGCCCGCTACCTGGACACCGGCGCCATGTACCGGGCGGTGACCTGGGCCGTGCTGCGCGACAACGTCGACCTCGCCGACGCGGAGAAGATCCACGCCGTCGCGGCGTCGGCGGCGCTGGGCATCGGCACCGACCCGGCCGAGCCGCACATCAGCGTCGACGGCGTCGGTGTCGACCGTGAGATCCGCGGCACCGAGGTCACCCAGGCGGTGTCGGCCGTGTCCGCGGTCCCGGCCGTGCGGGCGCTGCTCGTCGCGCTCCAGCGGGACATCATCGCCGAGGCGGGCCGGATCGTGGTCGAGGGCCGCGACATCGGCACCGTCGTCGCCCCCGGCGCCGACCTGAAGGTCTACCTCACCGCCTCCGCGGACGAGCGGGCCAGGCGCCGGAGCACCGAGAATGCGACCAACCAGGCCGCGACCGCAGCCGACCTGGCCCGTCGTGACAGACTTGACTCGACGCGCGCCGCCGATCCGCTTCGCCAAGCCGACGACGCCGTTGTGCTCGACACCACCGCGCTCGGCATCGACGAGGTGGTCGAGCGACTCCAGCGGATGCTGGACAAGGTCACCGCATAGGCGAGCGCCGGCCCCCCGGCCGTTGAGCAAAGGACCCCCGTGAGCGCTGAGGCATCAGCAGGTGCCGAGGTCGACGTCGACGTTGTCGATGACGTCGAGCTGAGTGTGCCGATCGTCGCCGTCGTCGGCCGACCCAACGTCGGCAAGTCGACCCTCGTCAACCGGATCCTGGGCCGCCGTCAGGCGGTCGTCGAGGATGTCGCCGGCGTCACCCGCGACCGGGTCGCCTATGACGCCGAGTGGACCGGGCGGCACTTCACCGTCGTGGACACCGGCGGCTGGCTGCCCGACGCCAAGGAGCGGGCCAAGGCCATCGCCACCCAGGCCGAGATCGCCACCCAGACCGCCGACGTGGTGCTGTTCGTGGTCGACGCCACGATCCCGCCGACCTCCGACGACGAGGCCGCGGTCAGGATGCTGCGCCGCAGCGGCCGGCCCGTGATCCTCGTCGCCAACAAGGTCGACAACGCGCGCATCGAGGGCGAGATCTCCAGCCTCTGGGGCCTCGGCCTCGGCGAGCCGTTCCCCGTCTCGGCCCTGCACGGCCGCGGCTCCGGCGACCTGCTCGACAAGATTCTCGAGGCGCTGCCGGCCGCTCGTGTCGTCCCGCCCCGCGAGGCCGGGCCGCGCCGCATCGCGCTCGTCGGCCGGCCCAACGTCGGCAAGTCCAGCCTGCTCAACAAGCTGGCCAAGGAGGAGCGGGCGGTCGTCGACTCCGTCGCCGGCACCACCGTCGACCCAGTCGACAGCCTCGTCGACTTCGGCGGCGAGACCTGGCACCTCGTCGACACCGCCGGCCTGCGCAAGCGGGTCGCGCACGCCAGCGGCACCGAGTACTACGCCTCGCTGCGCACCAACGCGGCGATCGAGGCGGCCGAGGTCGCGATCGTGCTCCTCGACGCGAGCGAGGTCATCTCCGAGCAGGACCAGCGGATCATCACCATGGTCATCGAGTCCGGCCGGGCGCTCGTCATCGCCTTCAACAAGTGGGACCTCGTCGACGAGGACCGGCGCCACCAGCTCGGCAAGGAGATCGAGCGGGAGCTGCGCCGCGTGCCGTGGGCGATCAGGCACAACGTCTCGGCGCTCACCGGCCGCGCCGTCGACAAGCTCGCGCCCGCGCTGCGCACCGCCCTGGAGAACTGGGAACGTCGCGTGCCCACGGGGCAGCTCAACCAGTGGCTCACGGCGCTCGTGCAGCAGACCCCGCACCCGGTCCGCGGCGGGCGCGCCCCGCGCGTGCTCTTCGCCACCCAGGCCGGCGTGTCGCCGCCGAAGTTCGTGCTCTTCACCACGGGCGCGCTCGACCCCGGCTACGTCCGGTTCGTGGAGCGCAAGCTGCGCGAGGAGTTCGACTTCCTCGGCACCCCGATCCACATCAGCGTGAAGCCCCGCAAGAAGAACAGCCCGCGCGGGAAGAAGTAGCTCTCGCCGGCTCCCGCCGCGGTAGCAACGCTTCGGCGGCCACCGCCACGACGACCAGCCCGGCGAAGATCATGAGTCCCATGCCCGCGACTTCGACAGGTGCGCCGCTCAGCTGAGCGGCGCACCGTTACGCACCTAGGCTGCTGCCGTTTCCTCGGTCGTGCCCGCCTCGATCTGGTCCTGGGCCGCCGACGCGCTGGTCAGGACGTCCAGCTCCAGGCCCTTCGCCAGCCACGACGCGCCGAAGCACAGCACCGAGGCCGTCTCGCCGATGATCAGGCTGTACGCGTCGAGCGTGTGGAACACCTGGGTCACCGCGATGTACACCACGGCAAGGGCGATCCCCGCCGCGCACGCGTAGTGGAACGACCGCCAGAACGCGGGGGAGAACCGCGCCAGGTGCCCGTCGCGGTGCTGCGACCTGGCACCCTCGCGGCGGCCGAAGAAGTAGCTGATCACGCCCAGGCAGAGGATGAACGTCGCCGCGCACACGTAGTGCACGCTCTGCACCGTCTGCTCGCCGAGCTTCTCCTGCAACGGCGACAGCGGCACCGTCCCGCCGCCCGGCCGCCCCGTCGGGAACAGCGCCACACCCACCGCCGTCACGCCGGCGACGATGCTGAGCGTGTTCTCCAGGTTCCGCTCGAAGAACTTGTAGAAGATCAGGAAGAACGCGGTCACGCACAGGCAGCTGACGAAGATGTCGCGCATGCCGGAGTAGTAGTACGCGCTCAGCGACCCCCGCGGCTTCCCTCCCTCGAACAGGAAGCCGTCGCCGAGCAGGAGCGTCACCGGCAGCAGAATGCCCATGACGCCGATCAGGGTGCGCATCAGCAGGAAGGAGCGCAGGTAGAGGATCCTGGCCTTCAGGTTCTCGTCGGCCTGATCCTGCGGTTTGCCGGGACGCTGCGGAGCGTCCACCGGTGGGGTGAGGTATCCCATGGTGCCCTCCAAGTGTGGTCACTTGAAGAGAGCACGTGATCACGCTGTCGATACGTTGACTGCGCTTTTACGACAGACACGTTCGGTCACCACTGATAGCTGCGGCCCAGATCGTGGCCCGTGTTGGGGTCCACCGGCGTCGGGTGCACCCGCAGCAGCGACTGCACGCTGCGCAGCAGTGCCTCCGGGCTGAACGGTTTGACCATGTGGTGCACCGCCCCCGCCATCACGCCGCTGCGTACGACGTCCGGCTGCGACAGCGCGGACAGCAGCATCACCGGGATCTGCGCCGTCTCCGGGTCCGCCTGCAGCTGCTCGCACGCGGTGAGCCCGTCCTGCCCCGGCATCATGATGTCGAGGATCACCAGGTTGGGCAGGCAGGCGACCGCGGCGTCGACCGCGGCCAGCCCGTTGTCGGTCTCGATGACCTCGAAGCCCGCCTTCACCAGCTTGTACGCCACCATGCCCCGCAGATCCGGGTCGTCGTCGACGACGAGAATCCGGGCGGTCTGCGCTTCGGACGCGATGGCCGTGTTCATCGGGAACCTCCTGCAACGGGTTGAGACCATCAGGTTCACCGCACCCGGCTGCGCTTCAGCGCCCTTTCCGTTGCCGACCGGTTGTGTGCGCTACGTCACTGCACTTCCCCCGCCGCCGCCGGCGGCCCCAGCAGATCCCACAGATTGCCGACGACGTCCTCGAAGACCGCGACCTGCCCGTACACCTCGTCCCGCGGCGGCCGCACGATCGTGACCCCGGCCGCCTCCAGCCGCTCGAACGTCGCCCTGAAGTCATCCACCCGCAGGAAGAACCCCACCCTTCCCTTCACCTGGTCCCCGACCGCCTCCCGCTGCCGCTCCCCGTCTGCCCGCGCGAGCAGCAACCCCGTCCCCCCACCCGGCGGCCGCACCACGACCCACCGCTTCGCCGCCCCGTCGGTCGTCGTCGCCGGCGAGTCCTCCACCAGTGCAAACCCCAGCACCTCGGTGAAGAAGACGATCGCCGGGTCGTACTCCTCCACCACCACCGTCACCAGATCCAGCCGCATCCCCCCACCGTAGTTGGGACAGGGGATACTCCTGCGCGCGGCGGTAACCCTATGCGCTAGTCTGTAGCGGCTGCTCCGGACGAGTCCGGTTGCACGGGACGTAGCGCAGCTTGGTAGCGCACTTGACTGGGGGTCAAGGGGTCGTGGGTTCGAATCCCGCCGTCCCGACAGCACAAAAACGGCCGTTGACTAGAGCTTACGCCCTGGTCAACGGCCGTTTTCCTGGTGTCACTCGATCCGGTGAGTGGATCTAGGCGGCGTCGGTCTGGGGACCATTTGGGGACCGGCGGGCCGCGAGATGGGCGCTCAGCGCCGTTCCGGCGTCGTCGATCGAGCGTCGATCGGGGTGCAGGTACCGCTGTGTCGTGGTGATCGACCCGTGTCCGGCGATCTTTCGCAGGACGTGGACCGGCACCCCCGCGTCGGCGAGCCACGTCAGCCCGGTGTGCCGGAGGTCGTGGCGCCGGAGATGCTCGAACCCGAGCGTCCCCACCACCTCATCCCAGTGCGTGGCGTCACGGAGAACCGCCGTGCTGATCCGGCCACCGCGCGGGCCAGTGAACAACCGGGAATCGGGTCCCTTGGCGGCGTCGATTCGCGGCGTGAGCAGCTCGCGCGCCTCCACGATGATGGGCACCCGCCGCGCCCGCTTGCCCTTGGTGCCCTTGTCGATCAGGCCACCCGGTCCGGGCGTGGTCTGCCGGCGCACTGTCCACGTCCACGTCTCGCGGTCGATGTCTCCGGCGCGGACGCCGGACACTTCGCCGATGCGGGCGGCGGTGCACGCGGCGAACACCACCACGTCTCCCCATCCGGCGAACTGGCCGTGTGACCGGGCAACGACCGCCTCGGCGAGCCGTAGCAACGAATCCCAGTCCGGCAGGGCGAGTGAGCGCGGGTCGTCCAACTCGTCCTCGGCGAGCTTGTACGCGTGCTGCCATCCGCTGATCCGTGCGGGGTTGCGGTCGATGATGCCGTCCCGAACGCCCTGCTCCATCACCCGTACGAGGATCGCGATGCTGTTCTTGACGGTTGAGCGCCCGCACTCGTCGGCGATCCAGCCGTGCACGGCCCGGTCAACGGCACCGTTCGTGATCATCCGCACTGGGAGGTGGCCGAGGGTCGGCACGACCCGCTTCCGCCAGCCAGCGAGGTACGGGTCGAGGGTCTTGCGCTCCAGTCCGCGCGTCGCGAGAGTCATGACCGCCTCGCCGTAGTCAGCGAGGCGCATGGTTGCGGCGGTCGGGTCGATCCCGCCGCGCGCCGCGCGCTGCATGGCCTCGATCCAGCGTTGCGCCTCCTCCGGCTCCTGGTGCGCCTCGGACTTGGAGCGCCTCTGGCCGGTGTGGGGGTCGACCCAGCGAACCCTTGCGCGGTAGGGCTTTGCCCGGTCGGGACGGTGCTCGACGTCGGCGGCCAGGTCCACACCGATCGGCGGCATCTGCGGTGCGGCCATCAGGCGGCCTCGGGCACAACGCGCAGGCCGTCAAGCCATCGTTCGACGTCCTCGGGCCGGTACTTGGTGACCCGCTCCGAGATCTGGATGAACGGCGGTCCCTGCACCGGGCGGGCAGTGCGCCACCTGCGGATCGTGGACGGGTCGACGTCGAGCAGCTCCGCCAGGTCCTCCGTGCTGAGCAGTCGCCGGGCGACGGTCACGTTGGCTCCCTCGTAGGTCGGGGTGTTACGCGGCTCCAGGTGCACGGCAAGCGCCGTTCGGGCGTCGGTTCGGTCCTGGGTTGGTTCGGCGGGCGTTTCCGGCTGAGTGGCTCTCGCGGGCCGCTGTACGGCCCGTGGACGCAAGATCTTACGCATGTCGATGTCTTCCTAGGCGTCAGTCGGTCTGGGAGGCTCTGAGAGGGTTGGTCATCCGGCCGGGCAGGAGGCCGGGATGGTCCTCACGCGGCGCCTCCCCGACGCCGTCGCCCCGGGGTATCCGTACCATCCGTACCAAGCTCGTTTTTGCTGCTCAGGGCTGGTACGGATTGGTTGGCCGGTACGCTTTGATCCGTACCAGGGACGTGTTGTGGTACGGATCGATCCGTACCAGGGAGGGCATCCGTACCAGGGATGACCTGGGAAAACGACGTTGGTACGTTTGGTACGGATGCCCCGGGCTTGGGTGTCGGGCAGTACCGCTGCCACGCGTCGGTGAACGCGTCGCGGACGTAGCCTTTGGCCTGCCCGACGGGGAAGCGGATCGTCTCGGAACTGATGCCGAACTCCCGCAGCATGTCGCCGAGGCGCTTGCCGGTCAGTCCGGCCGGGCTGAACCCCTGCCAGGGCGCTTCCGGGTCGTCGTTGAGGGCGGCGAGCAGGTCGGCGGTGGTGGCGGCGGGCGGGTCGCCGACAGTGGTAAACGCGGCGCGGATGTCGGTCAGGAGCCGGATGCGGTTGGACACCTGCCCGGTGTCCTCGGCCTCGGCGGTGAGGACGGTCGCGGCGGCCCGGCCGCGTGCCGGCCAGTCGCCACCGGCGAGGTCGGCGACCGCGATCAGCGGCTCCCACGTGTCGGCGGCGCGGTCCTCGAGGGGCATCGCAGGCTCCGCGCGCTCCAGCTCGGCGAGGTGGCTGCGCAGCCACCGCGTCAGCTCGATGGCGACCTTGCGCAGGACCGGCCCGTCGCGGCGGTGCCGGTACGGCGCGACCGTCTCGCCCGCCATGCGGCGGCGCATGCGTACGACGACGGCGCGGTCCTCGATGGTGTCGGGCATGGCGCCGATCCCGGCGAGCGCGGCCATGGCGAACGTAGGGATCTTTTCGAGGCGGTGGAGGTTGTTGTCCCAGCGGATCGCGGGCCGGTTGCGCTGGTGTCCGGCGTTGAGCAGCCCCCGCAGGTCCTCGTTGGCCTCGGCGTTCTTTCCGCCGAAGATGGTGTCCGCCTCGTCGACGAGCAGCGTCGGCGGCTCGTCGGTGCCGATGGCCCGGTAGACGGCGGCCGGTGAGGCGTTCACGGTGATGAGCGGGTTGCAGCACATGCCTTCGACCACGTCGAGGAGCCGGGACTTTCCGCAGCGCTTCTCCGGCGCGCGGATGACCAGCCGGGGCGCGTGCGCCCATGCCTGCTGGACGTGGGTCGCGGCGATCCACAGGACCACGGCGTCAACAGCCTCGGGCGAGGGCAGCACGACGTAGCGGGTGATCGTGGCGTGCAGGCGGTCGAGGATCGCGGCGCCGTCCGGGGTTTCGGGTGAGGTGTTCATGCGGCGATCCCTTTCGTAGCAACGTGTTCGTCGCGGAACCCGCCCGCGATGGCGGCGCGTGTCTCGCGTTCGGTCTGTCCGGCGGCGTATCCGGCGTCGGTGAGCGCGGCCAGGGCGTCGGCCTCGGCGAGCGCTCCGGCGGCCACCATCCGGGCGACGCCCCGTGCGGCGCCGTAGAGGGTGGTACGGCGCCTGCCCTTCAGCGCCTTGGCGACCGCGTCGAGGTGCGAACGGAGCAGCGCTTCAGGCGATGAGATGCCCCCGCCGCTGCGCATCGGAGCGAGGCTGGTCGGGGCGGCCGTCGCGGGTGCCTCGTTCTGCCGGCACGCCTCGATCAGCGCGGGGGGCATCTCAATCAGGGACCGGCGACCGGTCCACCGGTACGGACGGCCGGTGCGCGGGTGGATCGACGGCGGCGCCACCACGTACCCGCCGTCTCCGCGCACGTCCACGCCGTCCGCAACGCGGCCCTGACTGCACAGGACGGCCGTTCCCGGGTGGAGGTAGTACAGATGCCACCCGCCGCTTCCGGTGGCGACACAGGCCGTCTCAGGCATGAGCGCGGGATCCACACGACCGCCGTGCGCGGGGTCGATGTCGATGACGACCGTGCCGGACGCCGCTCCGGTGCGGATGGCGAGCATGCCGCCCGGGTTGGCGGCGACCATCGCGGTCACGCGGTCCGCGTCGGTGGTCGCGGCGTAGAAGCCGTGGCACGTAAGGCAGTCGCACGCGGCCGGGTCGTGGCCGTTGCCCGCTTCCCGGCACGGATCGCAGTTGGCCAGGGGTCGCTTGGTGCGGCCGAGCAGGAAGACCGGCCAGCCGTGTTCGGCGTAGCGGATCGCGTTGCGCAGCAACGCTTGTGAGGCAGGGCGAAGCTCCACATCGGCTCCTTCGGGGGTCGAAGGGGAAGTTGGTTCGGGGAGCCCGGCGAGCGCGGCCGGGGTGTGTTCCGGGCAGCGCTCGCCGGGCAGGTACAGGCGGACGCCTTCGGCGACGCCGCAGCGCCGGTCGGCGGCGACCCAGAACCCGCACCGAGCGGTTGCGGTCGTCACGCGGCCCGCCGGACGGGGCGGACGCTCGCGCGGGTGGCGCGGGCGATGACGACGTCCAAGTCGTGGGCGAGGCCGAGCAGCTGCGCGCGGGCGACCGGCTCGGCGGCGGCGAGCGCCACCGTGAGGGTCACCTCGGCGTGCTCCCGGCCGTCGGCGGCGCGCACGCGGGTGAGCAGCGCGCGGCCGAGGCCGGGAACGTCGACCACGAGGGGGTCGGCGCGGTGCTCGCCGAGGTTGCAGCGGTGGCCCCCGGCGCACCAGTCGGTGTGTCGGGTGTTCATCGGTTGGTGTCCTTGCTGCGTACGGTGCGGAGGTAGTTGATGGCTCGGCGGCCGGGGCGGAGCTGGCGGCCGGTGCCGTCGCAGCGGTGGCAGAGGCCGAACGCGCGGCCGATGAGGGCGCGGCGCTTGCCGGTGCCGGAGCAGCGGCGGCAAGCGATGAACGGCCAGAGCCAGCACGCGGCGAGGTAACCGAGCGTCACGACGATCAGGGCGAGGAGCAGCAGGCCGCTTGCGGCGGCGTTGTCGGTAGCGGTAGCGGCGGTGGTGTGCACGGAACGGCCTCCAGAGGCTGTTTTTGGGTGCAGGGGGTCGCTGGCGCTACCCGCTACCTGCGTGGGTAGCGGCTGGCCAGGTTGGTAGCGGGGTGGGTAGCGGCGGCGCTACCGGGTAGCGGCGCCGCCGCTACCGGTCAGGCGCTCTTGCGGCGGTCGATCGCACTGTCTACTGGGGTGAGGACCGGGTCTTCGTCCACGACGAGTGCGGCGAGCTGGTTTCCTTGCCTACTGGCTGGACCGATATGGCTGAGGTCGACCCGTTCGTGGTGATCGCCGCCGGCCGCAGCCCGTTCCGGGTCGCCGACCTGCTGGACCTAGCCGATCTTGCTGACCAGCTCCGGCCACGGGTCGAGGGCTGACCGAGCTGTCAGGCAAACTATGCCGCATGTGTTAAGCCGATTATGCCGCCGATCGAGTGAGTCTCGATCGGCGGCGTTGTGCCGATGTTCGAATATGCAATCACAGCAGGCATATACGTGAAGTACATCGGCGTGTCATGTCAGATCCGACCTGCACTTCGGCGTAATCTGCCTTACGACAGCTCGCGCGGTGAGGAGGCTCGGATGGCGCGGCGACGCAAGCAGGACCCGAAGGTGCAGGCGCTGCGGGAAGCGCGGACGCTCAACCCGCATCCGGACGCGGTCGCCGATGCCGAGTTCGGCTCGTCCGGGTTCTTCGACGCCCGCGATCTGGTCCAGGTCAAGTACGAGATGGTGCGTAGGGTGCAGGTCGACGGGGTGGCGGTGGCGCGCGCAGCGGCGGCGTTCGGGTTCTCCCGCCCCTCCTACTACGAGGCCGCCGCAGCCCTGGCCCGGGACGGGCTCCCCGGGCTGGTCCCGGACAAGCCGGGGCCGCGCGGCGCGCACAAGCTCACCGACGACGTGCTCGCCCACGCCGAAACGCTGCTCGCCGCCGACCCGGCACTACGCCCGAAAGACCTGGTCGAACCCCTCGCCGCCCGGTTCGGGGTGCGGGTGCACCCGCGCTCCATCGAACGTGGCCTGACCCGACGACGGCAGGCCGGTGAGGGCTCCAAAAGTGGCTGACCAGCCCGCCGCCGACAACGGCGCCGCCGCGCTGACCGCCCGGTACGAGCAACTGCGCCAGGTCGCGCTGACCGGCAACGCGGAGGGCTGGCGCCACGGCCTCGGCGTGCTGGCCACCCGCGGCATGACCGGCTGGATGCACACCTGCCGAACGATCCCACCGCCGCCGGCCGCGCCTCGCTGCGGCACCGCCAACCCGATCGCCGTCGACGCCGCCGCCGAAATCGTTGCGGTCATGGCCGCCATGGCCCTGGCCCACCTCTGAGCGGACAGGAGGACCAGCACATGAACAGCCTCGTACCACCCGCACTGATGAAGGTCACCGCCGAACACCTGCGCCGCAACGCCTACCTGTATGTGCGCCAGTCCACCCTGCGGCAAGTGCTGACCAACACCGAGTCCACCCACCGCCAGTACGACCTGCGTGGCCGGGCCACCGCATTGGGCTGGACCGCTGAACAAGTCATCGTCATCGACACCGACCAAGGCCAGTCCGGCGCCACCGCCACCGACCGCGACGGGTTCCAACACCTCGTCGCCGAGGTGTCCATGGGCCGCGCCGGGATCATCCTCGGACTGGAGGTCTCCCGACTCGCCAGAAACAACGCCGACTGGCACCGGCTCCTGGAGATCTGCGCCCTCTCCGGCACCCTCATCCTCGACGAGGACGGCCTCTACGACCCGTGCAACTTCAACGACCGGCTCCTCCTCGGCCTCAAAGGCACCATGTCCGAAGCCGAACTCCACCTCCTCAAAGGCCGGCTCCGCGGCGGGATCCCGTCCAAGGCCCGCCGCGGCGAGCTGATCCAACCGCTACCGGTCGGGCTGGTCCACACCCCCGCCGGCAAGGTCGCCCTCGACCCGGACACCGGAGTGCAGCAGGCCGTGGCGCACCTGTTCACCACGTTCACCGCCACCGGCTCGGCGTTGGCCACCGTCAAAGCCTTCCGCCAACAGGGCCTGCGCTTCCCCCACCGCATCAACGCCGGCGACCGCAAGGGCGAGCTGATCTGGGGACCGCTGGAGCACTCCGGAGTGCTGCGGGTCTTGCACAACCCCTGCTACGCCGGCGCGTTCTGCTACGGCCGGCACAGCCAACGACCCGCCCCCGGCGGCAAGACCAGCACCGTCACGCTGCCCCGCGACCAGTGGACCGTGCTGATCACCGACGCGCACCCCGGATACATCACCTGGACACAGTTCGAAGCCAACCAGAACCGCCTCGCCGAACTCGCCGTCGCGCACGGCCCCGACCGCCGCCACGGCCCGCCCCGCGAAGGACCCGCCCTGCTGCAAGGCCTCGCCGTCTGCGGCCTGTGCGGCCGGCGGATGACCGTGCGCTACCACACCCGCCGCGGCACCCACCTCCCCGACTACGTCTGCCAGAACGACGGCATCCGCACCGCCACCGCCAAATGCCAGGCCATCCCCGGCGCCGGTATCGACACCGCCATCGGCCAGTTCCTCGTCGACACCCTCACCCCACTCGCCCTGGAAACCGCCCTCGCCGTCGCCGACGAACTGTCCACCCGCGCCGAGGACGCCGACCGGCTCCGCGCCACCACCGTGCACCGCGCCCAACACCACGCCGAGCAAGCCCGCCGCCGCTACCTCGCCGTCGACCCCACCAACCGGCTCGTCGCCGACACCCTCGAAGCCGACTGGAACAGCGCCCTGCGAGAACTGGCCGACGCCACCGACGCCTACGAACACGCGAAATCCGCCGCAGCCACCCTCACCGAGACGCAACGGCAACGCATCACCGCACTGGCAGCCGACTTCCCAACCCTGTGGAACAACCCCGCCACCCCACCACGCGAACGCAAACGCATGGTCCGCCTTCTCATCGAAGACGTCACCCTCCGCCGGGACAACGCCATCACCGTCCACATCAGACTCAAAGGCGGCCAGCACCACACCCTGACCCTGCCACTCCCACTGGCCGCCTGGCAGCTGCGCCAAACCCCACCCCACGTCGTCGTCGCCATCGACGAACTCCTCGACGACCACACCGACTCCCAGATCGCCGCCATCCTCACCGGCCGCAACCTCACCAGCGGCACCGGCCAACCCCTCTACGGCCGCCTCATCGGCCAAATCCGCCACCACCACCAACTGCGCAGCCACACCCAACGGCTCCGCGACGCCGGACTGCTCACCCTCACCGAAATCGGCCACCGGCTGGGTGTCTCACCCAACACCGTCAAGACCTGGCGCAACAGAGGACTGCTCACCGGACGCCTCGCCAACGACAAAGGCGAATACCTCTACCAACTACCCGACACCGACCTACCACGACCACGCCCCGGCCGCCCACCCCGCAACCCCAGCACCACCAAAACCACGACCGCATCAACCACAAGGAGCGCAGTATGAAGCAACCTCTTTGTCGGTCGGTGTTGCCTTGCGGGCCGGCTGCAGGTTGATGCCCAGGAACCGGCAGGAAGCCCGGAACGTATGCGAGATGAACGCCTTGCCGTGGTCGCAGACGACGGTCTCCGGGACGATTACCGGGCGAGCCGCCGCGTGCTGCAGCCGGGCATCGATGTCGAGCAGCCGCTGATGGGGCAGCACCGACACGGCCATCCGCAGCGCGTCGCTCCAGCCGGGACGCATCGGCTCGGCGGTCACCGACCGGGCCAGCAACACCGAGGCGTCGACCGCCTTGGTCGACGGCCGCAACACCGCCGCGGTGATCGACCGCGTGGCGATGTCGACCAGCGCGGTCAGCTCCACTCGGGCGGTCACGCCCTCGTCCAGCAGCACCATCACGTCCAACGGGGTCGAGTCGATCTGCATCACCTCGCCCGGTGCGACCACGCCGACCTGTGAGAACGCCGTCTCTGGGCGGGCCGCCAACGATCGGCGGGCGCGGGCCGTGCCGGGCGTCTGCCGACCCTGCGACAGCCGCCCGAAAAGCCGATAGAGCGTCCGCTGCGACGGCATCGACCCCGACCAACCCTCTGCATGCTCCAGCAGCTGCCGGGTCCGCCAGAGCACGAACCCGGCAGTCCGGGTCGACGTGTCCGATGCTTCCGCGATCGCTGTCCGCATCGCTGTCACGACCTGCGCATCGACCCGGCCGGACGCCGAGGCCGGCCGCATCGCCCGCCGGTCCACCAGCCCGAGCAACCCGTCCGTCTGATAGCGCTGCCGGCGATCCCGGACGCTGCGGGCAGTGACCTTCCGCCCGGCCGCGACCAGCTCGGCGGCCTTCGCCGCCTCCCGCTCGGCCAGACTCCGCCGCTGCGGGTCGAACCGCGGGCGACCGTCCTGCTCACCGGGCCGAGCGCCGGTCAGCACCTCCAAGATGTGCTGCTCCCACCACAACGCCTCCTGCAACACCGGCGCCGGAACCGTGTCCAGCAACCCGTAAGCAGGTAACACGCTCACGCCCGGCTCCAGGACGCCACGCTGACGACGGACGAGCCGGCCAACACCGCGGCGTCGAGATCTGCGGCCAGGACCTGTTGCCAGAGCAGGTGAAACAACGCCGGCAACACCACGAGCGGATCACCCACCCGAGCGGCGCCGGCCACCAGCGGCGTCGGAGACGCGAACGCCTGCACCAACTGGTCGACAACGTCGGTCCGGGCGCCGTGCCGCGGGTGCCGATACCGCGACAACCAGCGCAGATTCGCCGCCAACACCGGATCCATGACGCCGAGTCGGCGAAACGCCCAGCCGACTCCACCGCAAGCCCGAGCGGTCACCGCGAACGCCCCGGCGTCTTTGTCCGGGATCCGGTCGTCCGGGCGGACATCGACCACGACCCCGCCGCCGCCGACCAGCCGGGCGAAGAAGTCCGGCGCGTGACGCCGCCAACGTGTCCCGACCTGCCAATACAACCAGAACGGCTGCGACGAGAACGCCACCACCTCCCGGTCGAAGTCCAACCGCATCGCGTGATCGCGTTCCAGCCAGGACTCAAACCCCACATGCCGGTCAGTGGTCGCCGACCACCACCAGCCCGGAAAGTGCTGCTGTCCCCGTGACCAGCCGAAACCGCGTATCGGCGGCAGCTCCTCGAACGCCACCGTCCAGCATTGCGCCAACGAGCCACGACAGCGAGACCCCGCCGCGTCGATGAACTCGATCTCGAAGTCCGTCGCGCCGAAGTCGTCCCTTTCAGCCTCGACCTGAGTGCTCACCAGCCGATCGTCTCAACCCAGCGGACGAAGTTCGATGACACAAACCCTCACGGGGACAAAGTTCGCTGGCACGAGGGACACACCTCGATGGCAAAGGACAGAGCGCGTGTGCTTTTCCCACGACGTCCAACGCGGCACGGGTCTTGGCCAGCTCCGTCCGCAGCCGCTCGTTCTCCGCCCGCAGCCGCTCAGCCCCCCGCTCGGCGTCGCTTCGGGCCGGCTTACGCGGCTTGTCAGCAACCCCGGCCAGGGCTCCGGCATCCCGGGCGCGCCGCCACTCGATGATGTGCGAGGAGTACAGCCCTTCCCGGCGCAGCAGGGCACCCTTCGCGCCCGGCTCGATGGCCGCGTCGTACTCAGCGATCATCGCCAGCTTGTACTCAGCGGTGAACGACCGCCGCTTCGGCTGCTGCGACCGAGGGCCCATCGCCCCATCATCGGTCACGCCGACCCTCAGGTCGGCACGGGTCATCGTCAACGTAGATCATCCTGCACTCGCCCTGCTCAGACCATGTATCAAACCAGGTGTCTCAACTCAGCCTGACAGAGAGGGGATCCTCAACACGGACAGAACACCTCAAGCCGGAACAACGCCGGGGCCGTGCGGGTAGACCGGGTCCAGGGGCCGGTTCTGCCACTCCGTCATCCCCTCCACGACCTTGCCGGTGATCGTGGAGATCGTCTGCCGGGACACATCCGCGCCGTACACCTCGGCCAGGTGCGCGGCGATCTCCCCAGTCGTCAATCCCTTGGCCGACAACGAGATCACCATGTCCTCGACCCCGGTCAACCTACGTTGCCGCTTCCGCACGATCTGCGGCTCGAAACTGCCGTCCCGATCGCGTGGCACCGCGAGCTCGACCGGACCGACCTCGGTCAGGACCGTCTTGCCCCGCACACCGTTGCGGGAGTTCCCGCCGTTCTTCCCGGCCGGGTCGCCCTTGTCATAACCGAGATGATCGGTGATCTCACCCTCGAGCGCGGACTCGATCACCCGTTTGGTCAGCTGCTGCAGCAGACCGCCCTCGCCGGTCAGCTGCAGCCCGGCCGTCCGGGCCTGCTCCACCAACTGGGCGACGAGCTGCGCGTCGACACCGTTCACGTCCGGCCGGGCCGGCTTCCGCTTCGCCACCGAGCCAGTATCGGCCTCAGCGATCAACACATCCGTCATCAGGTGCTGCTCCTTGATCAGGAGTTACACCGTTCGTTTTACAGACCCGCGGTCAACATTTGACTACGAGTTTTGCGAGTTGCTGGATGGTGTTGATGAGGTCTGTGCCGGCTGGTCCGAGTTCGTTGTTGATGAGGTTGAGGATTCTGTGCCGGTCGGTCAGCCATTCATCGCGGCGGTTGGCGTCGATGCAGCGTATTGCGTTGCGTTCGGTGTCGGTGAGTGTCAGTGTGTTTCCGCTCAGTGTGATTTCCATTGCGATCTGTAGTGCGGTTTCGCTGTTGCTTGTGTTTGTGTCCGTTGTCCGTGCTGATCTGATCAGTTCGGCGAGGAGGTTGCGCCGATCGGCGATGATGAAGAGGTCCATTTTGCGGTGCTGGTCGGGCGGTTCGTTGTCGTGTTGGGTGTTGCGGAGCAGTAGCTGCTGCCGGTTGGCTGGGTCTGGTGTTTGCAGGTAGTTGAAGGCCAGGTCGGCGTGTTCGGCACGGGCTAGGTCCAGTACTGCTTGGAAGATCTTCGGGCGGTGGTCGTTGGGTGACCGGGTGGTGATCTCGCGTATCTGCCGTGGTGCGTCGTCCTGGTGTAGCACCTGGTGGTGTGTGGTGTGTATCTGCTGTGCGTGGGACCAGTCGGTGGCTGACAGGAACTCGGCCAGTTCTGGTGATGGTCGGTCCGGGATCGGCATGGGCTGGGACAGGTTGTGGGCGTGTTCGAGTGCCTGCCGCAGCTGCGCTTCGGTAAAGGTCTCGGTGACGGTCTCGGTGAGGTGGTCTGCTGGTTGGTCTGCTGGTTGGTCTGCTGGTTGGTCTGGTCCCTGTATGTGCCATTCGTGTCCGAGTCCTCTTGGTCTCGGGTACACGATCGCGACCTGCTGTTGTTGCAGTGCGTGTGCCACTGCTGGGTTCTCGCCCTGGGGGACGAGCACGACCGGTGCCTGGCCGCGCCACCGGAGCCATTCGACTGCAGCGATCAGGTCCAGCAGCGCAGCCGGGTCGTTCAAGGCGAGTACTGGGAACGGTAGCGTTGCAGCCGCATCGCGCAACGCGATCCGGCTCGGGCTGTTGCGTCCGTTGTCTGCGCTGATCAGCGTGAGACCCCGGTCGGCGGCGATGGGGCCGGCGATGCGGTTGGTGGTGGGGTTGGTGGTGGGGTTGGTGGGCGTCAGGGTCCCGTCGACGGTGGGGACGACGATCGGGGCGATGGTGGTGGGGACGGGCGGTGGGCCGGCCGTGGCGGTGGTGGTGGTGGTGGTGGTGGGGACGGGCGGTGGGCCGGCCGTGGCGGCGGTGGTGGTGGTGGTGGTGGGGACGGGCGGTGGGCCGGCCGTGGCGGCGGTGGTGGTGGTGGTGGGGACGGGCGGTGGGCCGGCCGTGGCGGCGGTGGTGGTGGCGGCGGTGGTGGTGGGGATGGTGGTGGGGATGGTTCGGCGACGTTTGGCAGGCTTTGGCGAACTGGTGGAAGCTGCGGTGATGACCTGGCCGGGTGCGTCGATCCGCTTGCGGGCCCAGTTGTGGTCGGACTCGGGGAGCCTGTCGGCCCAGTCCCGTACCTTCTGCCGGTCCTCGTCGGTCCAGGCACCGCCGGGTGGCAGCACCGCCGTGCGGAGTCGACGGTTCCCGTCACGGGCGGCTTCCTTGACCATCCCCTGGGCCTGCAACGCCCCCAGGTATCCGCGAGCGGCGGACGCCGAGTTGATGTTGAGCGGGCCCAGGTCCCCGGCGATGATGTCGTCGACGCTGACCGCTTCCGGCTTGGTGAGCAGGGCTGCCCACAACCGCAGCGCGGTCGCGGCATTCACCCCGCGGGTTTTCTGCAGTGCTGTATCGATGGTGGTGGGGACGGGCGGTGGGTCGGCCGTGGTGGTGTTGTTGTTGATCCACTGCAGGGCCTGGCTGCGGTCGGGCTCGGGGAGCCTGTCGGCCCAGTCCCGTACCTTCCGCCGGTCCTCGTCGGTCCAGGCACCGCCGGGTGGCAGCACCGCCGTGTGGAGTCGACGGTTCCCGTCACGGGCGGCTTCCTTGACCATCCCCTGGGCCTGCAACGCCTGCAGGTATCCGCGAGCGGCGGACGTCGAGTTGATGTTGAGCGGGCCCAGGTCCCCGGCGATGATGTCGGCGCTGACCGCTTCCGGCGTGGTGAGCAGGGCTGCCCACAACCGCAGCGCGGTCGCGGCATCCACCCCGGGGGTTTTCTGCAGTGCTGTATCGATGGTGGTGGGGACGGGCGGTGGGTCGGTGGTGGTGGTGGTGGTGATGACCTGGCCGGGTGCGTCGATCCGCCGGCGGGCCCAGTACTGGTCGGACTCGGGGAGCTTGTCGGCCCAGTCCCGTATCTTCCGCCGGTCCTCGTCGGTCCAGTCACCGCCGGGTGGCAGCACCGCCGTGTGGAGTTGACGGTGCCCGTCACGGGCGGCTTCCTTGACCATCCCCTGGGCCTGCAACGCCCGCAGGTATCTGCTAGCGGCGGGCGCCGTGTTGATGTTGAGCGGGCCCAGTTTCCCGTCGATGATGTGGTCGGTGCTGACCGCTTGCGGCGTGGTGAGCAGGGCTGCCCACAACCGCAGCGCGGTCGCGGCATTCACCCCGCGGGTTTTCTGCAGTGCTGTATTGATGGTGGTGGGGACGGGCGGTGGGTCGGCTTCGGTGGTGGTGGGGATGGTTCGGCGACGTTTGGCAGGCTTTGGCGAACTGGTGGAAGCTTCGGCGGTGGTGGCGGCGGTGATGACCTGGCCGGGCGCGTCGATCCGCTTGCGGGCCCAGTTGTGGTCGGACTCGGGGAGCCTGTCGGCCCAGTCCCGTACCTTCCGCCGGTCCTCGTCGGTCCAGTCACCGCCGGGTGGCAGCACCGCCGTGTGGAGTCGACGGCGCCCGTCACGGGCGGCTTCCTTGACCATCCCCTGGGCCTGCAACGCCCACAGGTAGCTGCGAGCGGTGGACGTCGAGTTGATGTTGAGCGGGCCCAGGTCCCCGGCGATGATGCTGTCGACGCTGACCGCTTCCGGCTTGGTAAGCAGGGCTGCCCACAACCGCAGCGCGGTCGCGGCATTCACCTCGGGGGTTTTCTGCAGTGCTGTATCGATGGTGGTGGGGACGGGCGGTGGGTCGGCTTCGGTGGTGGTGGTGGTGATGACTTTGCCGGGTGCGTCGATCCGCTGCAGGGCCCAGTCCTGGTCGGGCTCGGGGAGCTTGTCGGCCCAGTCCCGTATCTTCCGCCGGTCCTCGTCGGTCCAGGCACCGCCGGGTGGCAGCACCGCCGTGCGGAGTCGACGGTTCCCGTCACGGGCGGCTTCCTTGACCATCCCCTGGGCCTGCAACGCCCCCAGGTACCTGCTAGCGGCGGACGCCGTGTTGATGTTGAGCGGGCCCAGGTCCCCGGCGGCGATGCGGTCAGCGCTGACCGCTTGCGGCGTGGTGAGCAGGGCTGCCCACAACCGCAGCGCGGTCGCGGCATCCACCTCGGGGGTTTCGGTCAGTGCTGTATTGATGGTGGTGGGGACGGGCGGTGGGTCGGCTTCGGTGGTGGTGGTGATGACCTGGCCGGGTGCGTCGATCCGCTTGCGGGCCCAGTCCTGGTCGGGCTCGGGGAGCTTGTCGGCCCAGTCCCGTATCTTCCGCCGGTCCTCGTCGGTCCAGGCACCGCCGGGTGGCAGCACCGCCGTGCGGAGTCGACGGTGCCCGTCACGGGCGGCTTCCTTGACCATCCCCTGGGCCTGCAACGCCCACAGGTATCTGCTAGCGGCGGACGTCGAGTTGATGTTGAGCGGGCCCAGGTCCCCGGCGATGATGTCGTCGGTGCTGACCGCTTCCGGCTTGGTGAGCAGGGCTGCCCACAACCGCAGCGCGGTCGCGGCAACCACCTCGGGGGTTTCGGTCAGTGCTGTATCGATGGTGGTGGGGACGGGCGGTGGGTCGGCTGCGGTGGTGGTGGTGGTGGTGATGATGACCTGGCCGGGTGCGTCGATCCGCTTGCGGGCCCAGTTGTGGTCGGACTCGGGGAGCCTGTCGGCCCAGTCCCGTACCTTCCGCCGGTCCTCGTCGGTCCAGGCACCGCCGGGTGGCAGCACCGCCGTGCGGAATTGACGGTTCCCGGCACGGGCGGCTTCCTTGACCATCCCCTGGGCCTGCAACGCCCACAGGTAGCTGCTAGCGGCGGACGCCGAGTTGATGTTGAGCGGGCCCAGGTCCCCGGCGATGATGTCGTCGACGCTGACCGCTTGCGGCGTGGTGAGCAGGGCTGCCCACAACCGCAGCGCGGTCGCGGCCGCCACCCCCGGGGTTTCGGTCAGTGCCGTTTTGATGGTGGTGGGGACGGGCGGTGGGTCGGCTGTGGTGGTGGGGGGGATCCGCTGTTGGGCGGTGGTACGGCCGGGGTCGGGGAGTTGGCCGGTCCAGTGTTGGATCTGTTGGTGTTCGCTGGTTTGCCATGTGCGGGGCAGGCCGGGCCGGTAGCGCACGCCGCCGGCGGAGTGGGATACCTGTCGGGCCAGGCCTGCCAACCGCAGCAGTTTGAGGTGCTGGTATGTCCGAGCCACCCGGGCCGGGTCGGGGATTCCCCGCTTCCGGCTGGGTCCTCGGACGCGACGATGCCGGTGACGTCGGTGGGTGAGAAGTTCCCGGGGGTGGTGAACATGTGTGTCCACAACCGTGCCGCGGTCTCGACCGACGTGCGCTGAACCGGGTCGGCGGTGCCGCGTTCCAGCGTGTGGATCGCGGTGAGAGCAGTCACCACGAGCAGGGGCGGATCACTGACCGTGGGACTGGCTGGGCTGGCCGGTGGCAGCGCGTCAGGCATGTCGGTGTCACTGCCGCTGCCGGTGTCGCTGTGGGTGTGGGTGTGGGTGGGGACGGTCGGCCGGCGTGGATGGATGGGGTCGCCGCCCGGCTCGAACGGTTGGCTGGTCAGCGGTTGGCTGGTCGGGGCCGGCAGGTGGGGTCCGGCGTGCGGCGTGGTGGGGGTGTCGCTTATGTCGCGGTCGTGGAGGGGGGCCAGGAGGGTGCTGAGTTGTTCGACGTAGTCGAGGGCTTCGTCGACAGTGGCGTTCTGACCGAGGGCATACCGCATTTCGAGGATGGCCAGGTGATGCCCGCCGGCGCGGTCGGTTACGGGGAAGTACGTGTGGACGAGGAGCCTGTCCTGGTGGATGGGTTTGGTGCCGGCCCCCAGCGCGGCTCGGAGGTACTGGTACGGCGTGAAGTCGTATCCGTACGGTCGCTGGCGGAAGATGGTGTCCACATCGTTGCGGGCGACACGGCCGACGAAGGTTGCGTTGTGGTTGTTGAAGTGTGCCGCGAAGCGGTCGATCAGGTCTGCCACATGCTCTTTGAGCATGCCGGCCAGGCCGTCGGGCAGGGCCGCGCGGATGCCCGACATCGAGGTACGGGACATCAGCAGCGTGTATCTCTTGGGATTGCCGGCCTTGTCGTCATCGTCGAAGACGTGCAGGAAGGCCGCGATCTGGGTGTAGAGCAGCGCCAGGAACCCGGACAGGACCTCAGCCGAGCCCGGGTCTTCGGGCAGCAGCCGACCGGCCTCGTGCCGTGCGTAGTCCAACGCGTCAACCGTGTGCTGCATGGCGGCGGTGATCTCAAAGAACGCCGGCACCGTCCGGGCCCGCTCAAGCGCAAGACGGAGAAATTCGGCGAGCCGGGTGACCGGCACACCCACGCTGTAGTCCACGTCGATGCTCGGTTCGTCGGGATCGGGAACCACCAACGTCCCAGCCAACCTGGGCTCCAGCGCCAACCCGCGACCTTCGGCGATGACCTCCTCGGTGAGCCTGTCGAGACGCTGGCCGTCCACCGGGACGGCCAGCAACGCCGCCGCCCACCGCCGCACCTCCCCGAACACCTCAACCCGGGCAGGCCGGCCCGGCCGGTCCCCGAACAACCCAACCGGAACCGTGACAATCTCCGGCACGTCACGATACAGACCGTCCATCACCAGTTCGGTGAACTTCCCCGTACCCAGCAACAGACCACCACCCGACCGCTTCGGACGAGCCAGCTTCAACCGCGGCAACTCCAACTCCACACCCACCGCCGCGAACCCCAACGAACCACCACCGTCAATATCAGGCCGACCCGGCGGCGTCACCGGCCGCCCGAAACGACCCTCGACAGCCTCAACAACATCAACAGAATCGGCCGCCCACACCACCTCCACCCGCTCCACCCGCCCCGACGACCCCTGCACCGAACCCTGAACAGACCGCCGACGTTTCACCCCCCGACCGCGCCCCCCACGCCCGACGGTGCCCCCACCGGCAACAACGCGAGTGGCGGCGTCAGCGGCGGCGTGAGTAGCGGCGTGAGTAGCGGCGTGAGTAGCGGCGTGGAAGGCGTGGTCGGACCCGTCGCCCGCGCCGAACGTGTTGGCCGGCGAGACCAGCGCGTGGCCTGCCAACCGCTGGTCCGTGGCGAACTGGTCGAGCACAGGCTGCCCCAACGAGCCGGTCCCCAACAAGCCGGTCCCCAACGACAGATCGGCAGCGCCGCTTCCCGCAACATACCCACGAGGCCACAACCACACCGACACCGCAGACCGCCGCGACACCGGCCGACCACCAGCATCCCGATACTCCAACCGGCCGCTGTCATCACCAACATCCACACCAACCGGCAACCCAACCGGCAACCCCACCGGCAACCCCACCGGCAACCCCACCGGCAACCCCACCGGAAACTCCACCGGAACACCCAGAACGTCAACCGCAGCAAACGCCTCAGCCGCCGACGGCAACGGCCGCACCAAACCCGCATCGATCACCAACACGGCACGCACCAACGACGACAACCCAGCCACATACGGCACCAAACCCAACTCCAGCCCAGACCCCCGCAACAAATCCCCATCCAACACCACCCGGACCACACCATCAGCCGGACGAGAACGCGCATACTCCACCACATCCTCAGCCACCTCACCCACCAACGAACGCAACCGAACCACCGTCGCCCGCCCCGCCGGCACCTGCCGCAACACCGGACACAGACCCAACCACTGCGCACCCGTCAACACCCCACCCCCAATACAACAGACCCATCCACCATCAACATAACCCCAACCCACCCAAAGGCCCTGACCCCTGACCTTGAACACGGCCACAGTCCCCCAACCAGGACTGTAAACAGCTCCTCTGGCAACCAGCGAGTGTCACAGACGGAGTGCCGCAGGCGGTAGTTGTAGAAGTCGGTGATCCAGATGGCGATCTTGATTCGTGCCTCGGTGTGGGTGCGAAACTGCCGGCGGTGCACATACTCGACCTTCATGGCGGAGAAGGTGGCCTCGGCTACGGCGTCGAAGCATGACGGCTCTTCGAAGTTAGGCGGGGTTGAGGTGTCCGCGGTGGCGGCGGGTGGTTGCGGTGCGGGTGCGTAGGCGCTGGTTTTCGGGGTTGCGGAAGCCGTAGGCGTCGCGGGCGACGGTTTTGATGACGCGGTTGGTGCCTTCGGAGCCGGCGTTGGTGATGCCGGTGGTGAGGAAGGCGAGGATCTGTGGCCACCAGGTCTCGACGGTGGTGGCGAGCCGGTGGAGTTCGGGCAGGTCGGAGGCGGCGCAGCGGGCGTAGAAGCGGTGCAGCAGCCGGTGGACGTGTTCTCGGTCCGGGTGGGTGCGGGCGGTCGCGAGCAGGTCGAGCAGGTCTTCCTTCGCGTTCCATGCGGTGAGGATCGGGGTGCCGATCTTGGTGGGTAGGGCGTCGAGGGTGTCGGCGAGGCGGTCGACGTGCTTGCCGGACATGCGGGCTGCGGACCGGGTCAGCCGGTTGCGGATGCGCCATTCCGGGTCGCTGCCGCGGCCGCGACGCCCACGCTGGGTCAGGGTGGTCCGGCGGCGGACCTCGGTGACGGCCCGGTTGGCCAGTTGCACGATGTGGAAGTGGTCGACGACCAGCAGCGCGTGTGGCAGGGCCTGGCGGACGGCGGCCTTGAACACTGTGCACATGTCGATCGCGACGGCTTGGACGTGTTCGCGCCAGGCCGGTGGGCGGCCGGTGAGCCATCCGGTGACCGCTGCGACGGTGCGGCCTTCGACCTGGGCGAGCAGGCCCTGGCCGCCGGTCAGGTCCACGAAGCCGACGTGCCATCGGTCGGCGGTGACGGTCCAGGAGGCGGCCCGTTCGTCCCAGATCCAGCGCGGCTTACCGCGGCGGATCTCGTCGATGCCCAGCACCGTGACCGGATCGGGCTCGGCCGGCAACACCGCGCCGGCGTGGGCGGTGAACGCGGCTGCGACGACCGGCCAGGAGAGGCCATGGTCGCGGGCGGCCTGCACGACGGTGCGTCCGGCGTCGGCGACCGCGGCCCCGGCCGCCTGCCGCAGCCGGGTCGTCAGCCGGGCCCGGGCCGGAACCTGGGTGACCTGCTCGGTGAACGTCCGCCGCCGGCATCCGGCCAGATCGCAGAACCATCGCCGTTTACGCCACCGCAGCCGGCTGGTCCTGCCTGCGACCGGCAGGTCCCTCGGCCGGGTCGTCGTCCACTGCTTGACCCGGACCGCCGGCGTCCCGCACTCGGGGCAGCAGCGTGCCTGTTCATCCGCGGTGACCAGGTGGACCACCGGTCCGCCCGCACCGTCATCCTCGACCCCGACGACAACCAGGCCCTCCAGGCCCAGCAGCCGGGTCGTATCGTTGACCATGCCCGTGGCTCTTCTGTTGTGATTTCCCTGCGTCAGCAACAGAGATGGTCACCGATGAGTCACGGGCACCCCTCACCGGGGCGCCGCCGGACAGGCAGCACGCACGCGAATCCCGCTCAACTTCGAAGAGCCAGCATGACCCGACCCGGCCCATCGACTGACACACCTTCCAGCGGGCGCGGGACTGTAAATTTAACGGTGTAACTCAGACAAAGAGGACACCGAGATGACGATGACCGCAGACGCGAATGTGCAGCCGCTGGCCGATGACGTGGGGTTGGCCGGGTTGGTCGACGATGACCTGATCGCACGGTTGGCGGGGCAGGCCCGGGCGCAGGGGGTGAGCCTGGTCGGTGAGGGTGGTCTGTTGCAGCAGCTGACGAAGCGGGTTCTGGAAGCCGCGTTGGAGGGCGAGATGGACTCGCATCTCGGCTCGGGGAAGCACGTGCGTGCGGGCCGCACGTCCTCTGGTAACGCCCGCAACGGTCGGCGGGTCAAGACCGTGCTGACCGAGGCCGGACCGGTCGAGCTCGACGTGCCACGGGACCGGGACGGGTCGTTCACGCCGCAGATCGTGCGCAAGCGGCAGCGCCGGCTGTCCGGTGTGGACGATCTGGTCCTCTCGTTGACCGCGAAAGGGCTCACCACCGGGGAGGTGTCGGCGCATCTGGCCGAGGTGTACGGCGCGGAGGTGTCGAAGGAGACGATCTCCACGATCACCGACCGGGTCCTGGACTCGATGGGTGAATGGCAGTCCCGGCCCCTCGATCGGGTGTATCCGGTGGTGTTCATCGACGCCATTCAGGTGAAGATCCGTGATGGGCAGGTCGCGAACCGGCCGATCTACGTCGCCCTCGCCGTGACGGTGGACGGGCACCGCGACATCCTGGGCATGTGGGCCGGCGGGCACGGTGACGGTGAGGGCGCCAAGTTCTCATAGTAGGTCCCAGGTCCGGGACCGCTCCTTTGGAGAGTGGGCTGATCTTTCCCCTGAAGGAGGTTGATATGGCGAGCTTCGCCGGTGGTGTCGCTCAGGCTGGCTATGTGGATCGCATCCGTGATCTGGCGCCGCAGCGCTGTCTGGTGGTCCCGGTCGACGTCGGTAAGCGCACCGCGGTGGCTCTGGTCGCTGACCACTATGGACAGATCATCGTTGCGCCGTTCGAGTTCGACCTCACCGTCTCCGGCGCTGGGAAGCCCGCGTTCCGCAGTCCGTGGGCATGTGAAGTCGCCTGACGGGGTGTAGGTGCTGGTCAGCGGGTTGATGCCGTGTGCGCGGCACGGAAAGCGTGGGCACACGAGATCAACAACTGTTCCCTTGTTGTGCCTTGTGAATGAACGGGTTCAGGGTCATCGTGTGGGCATGTATCTGCGGACGACGCAGCGCCGCAACAGCGACGGGTCCACGGTTCGGTACCTGCAACTGGCGCACAACCATCGCGTCGACGGGGTGACGCAGGCCGAGGTGCTGGTCAACTTCGGTCGCGAGGACCTGCTCGACGTGGCCGGTCTGCGCCGCCTGGTGGGTTCGATCAACCGTTATCTGGGCGAGGAGCCGGTGGACTTCGCCGGGACAGCCGGCGGTGGCCCGCTGACCGTGGTCGAGTCGCGTTCCTGCGGGTCGGTGTGGCTGCTCGACGGGCTGTGGAAGGCCCTCGGCATCGACAAGGCCCTGGGTGAGGTCCTCGACGGGCGCCGGTTCCGCACGCAGGTCGAACGCGTGCTGTTCGCGCTGGTGGCCAACCGCGCGGTGGCGCCGGCGTCGAAGCTGGCCGCGGCGGAGTGGGCATCGTATGACGTCGCCGTCCCCGGACTGTCCATGATGGACGCCGATCAGGCGTATCGGGCGATGGACCTGCTCATCGACGCTGACGCCGGCGCGCACGCGACCGTGCAGGAGACGGTGTTCTTCGCCGTGGCCGACCTGCTCAACCTGGAAGTCGACGTGCTGTTCTTCGATTATCCGGCTAATCGACGGTCGGCTTTGGCTTTGGCGGCGTAGGCGCGAGCTATCTGCTTGTGCGTTGGCCTTCGCGTTTGATGGCGCGGAGGTCTTCTTCGTGTCGGCGGACCTTGGCGGCGACGGCTTCGAGGGTCTGCCGGAGCTGGTCGAGTTGGGTGGCCAGGCTGGTGACGGAGAGGGTCTGATGGTCGGGGCGGCGGTGGGTCTCGACGATCTCGCGCAAGTCGCGGCGTCGGTAGAGGGTGGCCCGGCTGATCCCGGTCTGCTCGGCGACGGCGGGGAAGGTGACCCGGCCGTGCCGGGCGAGGTCGGTGCAGGCGGCGCGGACCTGGGCGGACAGGTCGTCGGTCTGGGCGTTCATGCGGGCTCCGTGTTGGCCAGGTGGGCGTCGAGGCGGTCGAGCAACCGCCGGTGGCGGGCGGCTTCTTCGCCCCAGCCGCGGGCCTCGGCATCGGCGGCGAGGATTTCGACGTCGGCGCGCTGGGTGGCCAGTATGGTGCGGAACGCCGCGTCGGTGCGGAAGTTCGGACAGTGTTCGCAGATGTTGGCGTAGGCGCAGGAGCCTTGTGCGGCGGTGCGCAGGCAGTAGCCGCCGGCGAGTCGGGCCTTGATCAGTGGGGTGTCCTTCCAGTCGCTGCCGCCGGTGACGTCGATGATCGGCAGGGTGGGGCGGCCGGGCAGGGCGGGACCGTGGTGGGCTTTGGCTTGGGCGAGGGCGTGCTCGTATTCGGCGCGGACGGTGGCGTCGAAGAGTTTGGCGTAGCGCAGGCTCATCGCCGCGCTGGTGTGGCCGAGCAACTGCATGAGCGCCTGCAGGGAGCAGCCGGCGTTGATCAGCGCGGTGGCCCAGGTGTGTCGCAGCTGATGCGGGGTGATCCGGTCCAGGCCGGCGGCCTGGGCGGCGCGGGCGAGCTCGGCGCGCAGCGCGTGGACCGAGACGCGTTTGCCGTGGTGGGTGAGCAGGAACTCGGTAGGTCTGCCGGTCTTCGGGTGCGGCAGTGGCCGGCCTGGGCTGCGGCTGGCGGCGATGCGGTCGACGACGGTCAGGGCGTCGTCGTCGAGTGGCACCATGCGTTCGGTGTCGAGTTTGCCCAGCGGGACCTTCAACCATGCTCCCTGTCCAGGGATCTCGTGGACGCAGTCCAGTTCGAGGTCGACCAGTTCGCCGACGCGGAGCCCGGTGGCGCGGGCCAGCAGCAGCGCGTCGGCGAGTAGCCGGTTGGGTGAGTGCTGCAGCGCCTCGCTGAGGCGCCGGTCGGCGTCGACGGGCACGTAGCGCGGCAGCGGCCGGGGGGTCTTGGGCACGTCGCGGGGAAAGACCAGTCGGCGGGGTGGGGCGTCGGGCCAGCCCCAGTCGGTGATGTCGGTCAGGAACCGGCCCAGGGTGATGACCCGGTTGCGTTGCTCTCCGACCGAGATGGGCTGTCCGCCGCGAAGCCTGCCGGCGGCGACGGCGGCCAGGTAGGTCTCGATGTGCGGTTGTCGCTCCAGCTGGGCGAGTGAGTCCAGGCCAGGGTCGATGGCGGCCAGGTGCCGGCCGAAGTGGGCCAGCCGGATCGCGATACCGTCGCATGTGGACGGTGCGTGGGTGCCGATCAGGGCGGTGGTGTAGTCACCCAGCCGGGCGGCCAGCCAGGCGGGCACACCACCGAAGTGGTGGGCGTGGCCGGTGTGGTCGCGGCGGCGCCGGTTGGGTGGGGTCACCTCGATGATGCCGAGATGGAACAGTGTCGCCCAAGCGGCGTGCAGGAAACCGCGGTCGTTGTCCCCGCCGCCGCCCCGGGCAGCGGTGTGGGCGGTGAACGCCGTACCGAGCTCGGTCAGGTCGGCCACGGTCAGTTCGTGCATGGGCCGGCCGGTCTGGATCAGCAGCCGGGCCAGCACCCGTTCGGCGGCGCGGGCGCGCACGTGGGCGGAGAACCCGAGGGCGGTAGCCGCCTCGGCGAAACCGGTCAGGTCTGCCTCCAGGCGTGTGCCGCGGGCCAGGTCAACCAGCCCGGCGAACTTCCGTGCCACCAGGTAGTCGTATCCGGGGCGCAGCAGGTCGTGCAGCAGCAGGAAGGTGATGAACGGGCGGGTGTGCGCATCGGCTGCCAGCATCTGCGCCAACGGCTGGTCGGCGAATGCCTGCGGATGCGGCCACCGGGACAGGAACCTCACCGCCGCGTCGTGGTAGCAGCGGTTACCGCGGCCCCGCCCGGCAAGCCACGCCCCAAAGCCGGCCAGTAAACGTCCACTATGGACAGCCGCGGCCGGCCGGGGCGGGCGGTCAGCCGTGGCGTTGGCGAGCGCGGGCATCGTCGAACGCGGCACGCACGTGCGCGGGTGCGAGGTGAACATACCGAGCGGAGGAGTCGATGTGGTCGTGGCCCATCAACGCCTGCACCACCGCCAGGTCGACGCCGGCCTCGGCAAGGGCAGTGCCGAACGTATGGCGTAACGCGTGCGGATGGCCGGCCGGCACGCCAGCGCGGTCGCGGTGGTAGCGGAACACCGCCCGCAGCCCCTCCGCGGACAGCGACCGGCCCCGGTGCGAGCCCTTCGCCACCACGAACAGCGCGGTCACCTCGGTGTCGGGCCGTTCTGCCAGCAGGTAGGTCTGCACCCAGCCGGCCACCTCGGCGTCGACGGGCACCCGGCGTTCCTTGTCGCCCTTGCCGATCACCCGCACCCAGCCGCGGGGGATGTCCACATCGGCGACGGCCAGGCCAAGGACCTCCGCCGAACGCAGGCCCGAGAACAGCATCAGCCCCGCGATCGACCGGTCCCGCCAGGTGCGGAAACTGTCCAGCAGCGCGGCCACCTCGCCACGGTCCAGGCCACGCGGCAACCGCCGCGGCTGGCGCACCCGCAACCTCGATGCCGGCCGGGCCCGGGCCAGATGCCCCAACATCCCGCCGCGTTCACCGCGTGCGGTGGCCCGCCGTTGCGGCCCGCGCGGCACCGGGTTGACCGCTGCCGGGTCACGCATCGCTGTGAACTCGAACAGGCCCGAGACCGCCGCCAGCCGCCGGTTGACCGTCGCCGCCGCGTAGCCGACGTTGCGCCCGTCGCCGATTGAGTACACGTTGCCGCCCGGCCGACCCCGATACGTCGCGGTCCGGCAGAACGCCAGATACCGCAGCAGCACCGGCGTGTCCACCTCGGCCAGCTCCACATCCTCAGCCATCAGCCACCGGCACCACGCCAACAGGTCGAACGCGTACGCACGCACCGTGCGCGGCGAGTACCGCCGATCGACCAGATAGCCCAGATACTCGTTGACCAGCCCGAACCCGGACGCGGCCGGACCGACCAGCGTCCAGCCGCCGGCGTGTTCCTCGACCCGCAGGCCGCCCTCGTCACTCATGGGACATGTCTCGCAGCCAGACCATCTCCGACGCAAGAACCACAACTATCGTGGGCGTGTCGCCTTCCGTTCCAATCACCGATTAGCCGGTTAAGAGGGATACCACCAGCACGTACTTCGAACTCGACGACGAGGACGGCGCCGATGGCGGCGCTGTGTCCACGCTGCGCCGGTTCGGTAAGAGCAAGGACCACCGGCCCGATCTGCCGCAGGTCGTCATCGGCCTGGCCGTCACCCGTGAGGGCATCCCGGTGCGCTGCTGGGTATGGCCGGGCAACACCACCGACGCGACGGTGATCCCGCAGGTCAAGGACGATCTGCGTGGGTGGCGGCTGGGCCGGGTGGTCACCGTGGTCGACCGGGGGTTCTCCTCGGATGCCAACCTGGCCTACCTGGCCCGGGCCGGTGGCGGGTGGATCGCCGGGGAACGGATGCGTGACGGCAGCGCCGACGCCGCCGCGGCCCTCGCCCGGCAGGGCCGCTACCAGGTCGTGCGGGACAATCTGCGGGTCAAGGAGGTCACCGTGGACGCGACACCGGGCAAGCGGTGGATCATCTGCCACAACCCGGTCGAGGCCGAACGCGACCAGGCCACCCGCGAGCGTCACCTGACCCGCATCGACGCTGAACTGGCCCGCATCGCCTCCGCCCGCGCGAAAGCGCAGGCGAAGGCCGCCAAGGCAGGCCGGATCGCCGCCGACGATGCGCACCAGCGGGCCGAGTGCGCCCTGCGCGATCATCCGACCCTGGGCCGCTACCTGCGTCAACAGGCCAACGGCCGACTCGTCGTCAACCGGGCCAAGGTCGCCGAGGAAGCCAAACTCGACGGCAAGTACCTGCTGTCCACCAACGACCCCCACCTGTCCGCCGAGGACGTGGCGCTGGGCTACAAGAACCTCCTCGAGGCGGAACGCAGCTTCCGCGACATGAAGCAGGTCATCGAGCTGCGACCCGTCTACCACCGCCTCGACCAGCGCATCCAGGCCCATGTCCTGCTCTGCTGGCTGGCGCTGCTGCTCGTGCGGGTCGCCGAACGGCGCACCGGACAGACCTGGAACCACATCAACACCCAGCTGTCACGGGTGCACCAGGTCCTGCTGCAGAGCCCCGACGGCCACATCGTTCAAACGACATCGCTCAATGCATCACAGCAGGCATTGTTCACCGCCGTCGGCGTGCCCAAACCACCGCGAATCACCGCGATCCACCCCGCCTGACCAGGTCAACGCGTAGGCACACGACCACCCGGCCCCACCACGCCCATTTCCGCAGCCCAAACCCACAATTCACCATGATCGTCTGCCCACCAACTGCGGAACGCGAGAGGTGGTTGGCTCGGGCCAGCCGCCGGATGTAGGACTCGACGGTCTCGCCGGCGATGGGGCGAGGTCGGATGGGGAGCTGACGGAGGTGCTCCGGGGCGTGTTCGCCGCTCACGCGCTGCGTCTCGCCGACCGTTCGGGCGTGCCGTGTTGCGCGCTGTGATCGAGTTCGACGGCGTCGAGGAAACCTTTGGTGATCTTCTCGGTGCCGGTGAGGATCGCCTCGATCGCCGCGCCGCGGACGAGATGCGACAGGCTGCCGATCATGCCGCCGGTGCGGTGGTGCAGGTAGCGGTCGAGCTTGGTCAAGGCGCCGGGTCGGTGTGCCCGCAGCCGCAGGGAGCCCTCGAGGGTGGCGATGAGTCCTTTCCACTCGTCGTGGTAGGGAAACGCGGTGGTGGTGATGAGGCCGAACCGTCCGGCGATCTGTTGCCCGCGGGTGCCGCTGAAGAGTCCTTCGCGTTCGACGTTGATCCCGGCGTAGCAGAAGGTCGCGGGGATCCGTTCGGAGAAGTACTTCAGCGTGTCGGAGACCTCGGCGCCGTTGCGGGTCGCCAGCGACAGGTTGTGAATTTCGTCGACACATACGACGCTGGTGCGTGCGTCGGTCATGACGCCGCAGACGGCTTCGATGACGTCGGTGATGTTCGCTCTGGTGGTGACCGGCAGGCCGAGGAACCGGGCGAACTCGACGGCCAGCATTCGCGGCGTCGCGGCGGGCGGGACGGTGACGTAGACGACCGGGATGCGATCGTCGAGGCCGGGATGACGGGATTTGTCGATGGTCTCGTGAGTCTTGCCGAGTTGGGTGAGTGCGGTGGTCTTGCCGGTCCCGGCGGGCCCGGACAGGATCAGGCCACGGCGGGCGCTGACCGCATGCCGGTTGAGCAGCGTCAACCGTCGGCCTGCGTTGATGACCTGCCGTAGCGCGGACGTCGCGACCACCGCCAGCCTGGTGTGATAGTCCAACCGGGTCTCGTCATCGCCGGTGTCGTCGGGACGGGGATCTGGTGGGAGCGGCGCATCGGTGATGAAGTGCCGCCAGCCCTCGACCGTGGTCAGGTGACGGTGCCGGTCGTCGATGAGGTTCCGCCGCCATGCTGCTGTTTGGTTGAGCTGTTCGCTGCCGGTCACCACCATGTCTTGGCTTCCTCCCGCGCGTCGAAGATGCCCAGCGGGATGACGTTGTCCACCGGCTGTTCCTCGTCGAGATCCATGCTCTGATCAGCCGGGGCATGCTCAGCCACGGGGCGTGACTCGGCGGGCAGCGCCGGTCCGGCTGCGCGGGTCCGGGCGGCGACCCTCCGGTCACGGCCGGACGCTTTGGGCTCGGCAACCGATCGTCGGGTCTGCGGTATCGGGCCGTGGTGGGCGCGGTCGAGCAGATCGGCTGCGGCCTGAGCGACTTCGTCCTCGGTCGGGTCCGTGCCGCGGGCGCGGAGCCCGGCCAAGACATGGTTCCAGGCCAGTTCCCCGAACGGCATCGGCATGCTGTGCAGGTGTTTCCAGAACAGCGTGATCCACCCGCCGTCGAGATGGTTGCGGACCCAGACCCGGGAGACGTCGTAGGGGTCACGGTGGACCTCCCACAGATGCTTCTTGTCCACCACCCCCGACGGCTGACGGCGGAACGGATTGAGGTCTTCGCTGTCGTAGCTGCGGTGGCCGATCTTCACGCCGTAGGCGTTGATCGCCCGCCAGGTCGCCGGGAGCAGTTCGATGTAGTCCTCGGCCCGCAACGCGACCGCGATGTAACCGGCCGCTTGCACCAGCGAGGCGTACTTCTCGTTCGGCGTGAACGTCCGCCCCGGGCTCACCGGGTCACGCAACCCATCGTGCGGACGGTTCTGCCAGCAGGCCACAATCCATTCGTCGAGCAGGTTCTGCAGTTCCAGCATCGACCACAGCGGTTCGGCCTCGACCCCTCGGCCCCGCCGCTCGACGCAGGAACCCAGATAGCCGGACACATACTGGCAGAACAAGGTCCCGACGGACGACATCATCTTCTCGATGTGCGGCTTCTCCGCGGGCGAGCCAGGGTGTGCCGGCTGAAAATCGATGCCCAGCAAGGCGCAGGAGACCCGGAAGTTGTGGGAGACAAACACGCTGCCCTGATCGCAGACGATCGTCTCGGGGATGATGACCGGCCGGGCCGCGGCATGTTCCAAACGCTCATCGACCGTCAGCATGTGCCGGTGCGGCAGCACCGACCGCGACATTCGCAGAGCGTCGGCCCAGCCGGGACGCATCGGCTCCGGGGTGACCGTGCGGGCCAGCAGGAGAGAAGCGTCCACCGACTTTGTGGTCGGCCGGAGCACCGCCGCGGTCACCGTCCGCGTCGCGACGTCGATCATCCCAGTCAGTTCGACCCGCCCGGTAACCCCGTCGTCGAGCATCACCGCGATGTCCAACGGCGTGGAGTCAATCTGCATCAACTCGCCCGGCCGGACCGGTGAGAACACCCCGAACGGCCCGTCCGGCTTGGCCGCCTCCGCGCGCCGGGTCCGCGCCGACCCCGTAACATGCCGACCAGCTGTGACCCGAGCGAACAGCTGGTAGAACGCCGCGCGTGACGGCATCACGACCTGGTCCTTGCCGTGCTCGGCGGCCAGCACCTGCTCGACCTTCCACCGGAAATACTCGACCGTCCGCGACGACGACTCCACCGACGCGTCGATCACCTGCCGCAACGCCTCAGCAACCCGCGGATCCGTGCGCCCCGCGACAGGCCGGGCCCGGTTCGACCGGCCATCGACCAGACCTGCCAGCCCGCGGGCCTCATATCGCTGCCGCTTGCGACGCACCGTGAAAGCGCTGACCTCGTAACCACCGCCGCTCAGTTCAGCGGCCTTGGCGGCCTCGCGATCAGCGACCGTGCGGGTCTGCGGGTCGTACTCCGCTCGCGCCGCCGCCGTCTGCGGATCCCGGCCCGTGATCACCTCCAGCACGTGCCGCTCCCACCAGCGGGCCTGCGCCACGGCCGGCTCCGCAGCATCCGGCAGGAGCCCGGAAGCAAGCCCATCACCAACCCGGTCCTGGGCCGGCTCGAAGACGCCGCGCGTGCAGACGACCGCGAGATCCGGTGTGATCAGCGCACCGTGCTCATCGCTGAGCAGCACCGTCGTGCCCGCGAACCCCACCACGGTCCGGGCCACCGCATCCAGACATACCCGATCACCGATCCTCAACACCCCGGGCCGGGCCCTGCTCACCGCGCATCTCCCGCCGCGACGAGCACGCTGGCCGGACCCAGCAATGCCGAACCCAGGTCTGTGACCAGGACCTGCAGCCACATCAGGTGATAGAGCACCGGCAGCACCAGCAACGAGACACCCACCGCGGCCACGCCATCGAACAAGGCACGAGGCTCGGAAAACGCCTCGAGCAGTCCAACCGCGACCTGCGACCGGTAGCACCGGGGATGCCGATAGCCAGCAAGCCAGCGCACGTTCGCGCCGAACACCGGATCCACGGCCCCGACCCGCCGAAACGCCCACCCGACCGCGCCGCAGGCCCGCTCGGTCGCCGCGAACGCCTCCGCGTCCTTCACCTCGATCCGGTTGTCGGCGCGGACATCGACCACAAGGCCACTGCCATCGGCCAGCCGCGCAAAGAAGTCCGGAGCATGACGCCGCCGACGCCGCCCGTCATGCCAGCACAACCAAAACGGCTGCGAGGAATACCCAGCGACCTCAGGGTCGAAGTCCAACAGCATCGCGTGATCACGCTCCAGCCAGGACTCATACCCGACATGCCGACCCGAGCTGGCAGACCATCGGAAACCCGGAAAATGGCGCTGGCCACGAACTGCCGGGAACCCCCGAACCGGCGCCACGCCTTCGAACGCAGTCCCAGCCGCGACCGTCAACGGCTGCCGGGTCTCACCGTCGGGCCCCAGCCACACCACATCAAAGACAACCGCATCCATCGGACCGCGAGCATCCGGCACGCGTATGCCGCCCACGCCCGAACCATCACCGATCGATCGAGACAAGCCAAGACTACAGCGATGTAATTCACTCCAAAGGGAACAACGGATCCGCTACCACCCTCCCGCGTAGCGTGTCCTCCCTGGCGCACCACCCATGGTCTGGCATCGCTCTGCGACAATGCGCGCATGCGTCGCAGGACCGCGATCACAGCGCTTGTGGTCACCGCCATGGCGGTGGTCCTCACAGTGGTCGCGGCGGTCGACGCCGACCACAGCCGGCACGTCACGTTGCGCCCGCTCAACCACCCGTTCCTGGCCGGGTTTCTCGCCGCGGTCGTGACAATCATCGCGCTGCTCAGCCTGATGCCGGACGGCACCCCGCGACGGCTCACCCAGGCCGGTGCCGGCGCACTGGGACTGCTCGTCGGCGCCGTCGGGCTGGTGGACGCAAGCGAGGAGGAGTACAAGCCCCACACCCCGAAGGTCGTCGCCGAGGACCGCTCCCTGCAGGTCATCGCGTGGCAGATCACCGAGGTGGGCAGCGGACGCCACGTGCTGCTACGCCTGCGGACCCGCGACGGCCTGTTCAGCCGCGACGGCACAGGAGACCTGGGCTGCTTCATCGACGACGAATGGGCCGCCAAAGACGAGGAGGCGTGGACGTTCAACCGAGCCACGCTCACCCGCGGCGACACCCTGGTCGTGCACACCACCGCCGGCGAGGAGTGGCAGGTCCGCTTCAACCCGAAGACCCTGCGCCCGCTCACCCCGATGATTGACCGCTGCACCACCGCCCCGGGCTCCAACGCGAGTCCGGCGCCGACTACGACGACGAACTGAGAACCGGCAACTTCATCAAGACAGAACGACGGATCAGACCAACTTCACCAAGACCAGAGCAACTTCACGAAGACGGGACACCGGTCGCCGATGGAGCGGGTGAAGCAGCTGGCTGTGACGGAGATCGGTGGCCCCACCAGGACGTCCATGACTGGCCCCACCCGCTCGAGCGGGACCCACGTCATCATCACTCTCGGTGCAGGGGCGTCTGCCGTTAGTTCCACACGCGCGACCGTTGTCAGCGGCATGACAGTGCACTCAATCTTGATGTCGTGTCGAGGATGCTCGTATTCGGCACTGTCGGTAGGTTGTGGCGGTGGATGATGCCGGACCGGTCGGGCTGTGGTCCCGCCTACACGACTGGGCGGTGCGTTGGCGGCTGTCGCCGCCGGTGCTCAGTGCTGGGTGGTTGTGCCTGCCCCCGAGCTATCGGGCGGCGGTCGTTGACGGCTGGGTCACCCGGCCGCTGTTCGAGCCCCCAGGCGACGACACCGTCGGGCGGGTGCTGGAGTCGGAGAGCGGTGTCGTGCTGCCGATGGACCTGCGGACTCTGTATGGGGTGCAGGGCGGTTCGTATGCGCCGTTGCTGCCGTATGGGATGTCGCTGTTGCCGTATGAGGCGATGTTGACCTGCTGGCGGTACTGGGCCGCGTCCATAGCGGAGTTGCAGGGCGGGATGCCGCAGCTCGCCGATGCCGGTACGCACTACGACTGGCCGGCGATTCGGTCGTGGCTGCCGGTGGCGGAGAACGACGACAGCTCGATCGTGCTGGACTTCCAGCCTGGGCCGGAGGGAACGGTCGGCCAGGTCTTGTTCCCGCTCGACGAGGTCAATCGCGTGGTCGTCGCTTCGTCGCTCACCGATCTTCTGCATCGCTGGCTTGCCGCCCTCGATCGAGGCGACGTCCGGTTCGATCCGCACTACGGCTATGCCGTGCCGGTAGACCCGGGCGCGGAGTACGCCGACGTACTCCGCGACGATGAGCCTGCTCCATAGGGTTTCGGGTCGGCTATGCGAGTACACGCTGATCGGTCGACGGCGCGAGCCTTCGGCATTCCAATCACATTTCGTGACGAGCGCTTCGCGGCATAGCGGATGCCGCTGGGACACCTTCGGCGCGTGGGATCATTTGCTGATGGTCATGGAGCCGGTCCCCAGCTACGAGGACTTGATTTGGTTGTTCGAGGCCGAGCCTGTCTACCGGTACGCCGAGGACGAGCGCGCGGCGGGCTATGAGTTCGACTGGCGGGAACTGTGGCCATACACGTCGGTCACGTTCAGGACCACGCGGGCTGGTCATGACATCGAGATGGATATCGAGCCAGGGGTCGCCGAAGTTGAGCGCCGGAGCGTCGACCGGACCGCCGTAGCAGACGATGCCGACCGCGCCGACCAGGCACGCCGGGGGCGTGAACCGGACGCACGTCGCGTCGTAGTACTCGCCCTGGTTCCAGCCGTGCCGCTGCAGGTACAGCGTCGTGTCCCGCAGCGTCTGCGCAACCTCGGCCGCCGCCGTTTCCCGGACGTGCCGGGCCAGTGATATAACATGGCGCCATATCTTGATAGAAGATTTGAACGAGCTGCGGATGAGTAGTCGTCTGGGTAACTGGCAGGGGCACTCCCGTACGAGCAGCGCAGAGGGCCGATGACGGACAATGATCACAGCAGCGTGCCGCCCGCTCCGTTCCCGGGGACACCGGAAGAGTGGCGCGCCTATCTGGCCGAGTACCGCGACTGGATTCTCAGGTTCGCGGAAGACAGGGACCTGTCGCAGTTGCAGAAGGACGGACGCGCGGGATACGAGCCGGCCGACGAGCAGTTGATCGAAGCGACCGAGGAGCGCCTCGGGGTGGCCCTGCCGCCGAGTCTGCGGGCCTTTCTACTCACCAGCAACGGCTGGAGTCGTGTCGCGACATACATCGATTCCTTGCACTCCTGCGCCGACATTCATTGGTTCACCGACGTGCATGACGGGTGGGTTGAAGAGGACGACGAGAGCGACGACGTTTTCAAGTACGGCCTGATCATTGCCCAGAATGCGGATCTCTTTCTGCTGGACACCAGCGACGTACTGGACAACGGTGAGTACCGGGCCTACATCCTCGCCGTGAAGTACGGCGCGCTCTCCGACCCCTGTGACAGCTTCAGCGAACTCCTTACCCTGGGGCGGAAGGAGCTCAAGGAGTTGTTCTACTGAGGTTTTCTCAGCGAAAGGGTCCCGCGGCCGTGAGTAGGCCGGATCGCTGACCTCGCGGTGGACGCGTGGCGGATCATGGCGGCAAAAGAGCCCCGGTCTGCCTGCGACGGGGGACGCAGACGGACCGGGGCTCGGGGCCTGCTCGTCCCTTGGGACCGGGGTGCGGGGCGGGCAGGGTCGTGGTGACCGAATCGAGCAATTGTCAAGACTTTTGGATAAGAGATCTTGATTAGTGTGGATGGCGGCGCACAGTCGTTCGATGCGAGCGCTGGACACGACAGGTGACAGGTGGGCAGAGTTCCGGACGGAGTTCCACAGCCGCACAACCTACGCCACAAGAACCAACCACATCGCCAGGGGCAAGATCGGGTGCACTGTCATCGGCATGAGCGCGCGGCGCCTGCAGCGGACTCAAACTACGCAGCGTTACTGTGACGGAAGCGCTATCGATCAAGCTGGGGCCAAGTATGACCGCCCCGGCGGGGCCGGTCTTGTCCGTCACGGCCAAGCAGCCGAAGACGCCGAAGAAGCTCATCCCGGTGATGCGTGATGACGACACGAAGAAGCTGCTCGACGCGTGCAAGGGTAAGTCGTTCGTGAACCTGCGCGACGAGGCGCTGATCCGGCTGTACTGCAACACCGGCGCCCGCCTGTCGGAGGTCGGGAATCTGTTGCTGACCGACCTCGACCTGAACACCGAGTCGGTGCGCTTCCACGGCAAGGGCGCGAAGGACCGGCGGGTGCGGTTCGGTCCGAAGACCGCCCGAGCCTTGAGCAAGTACTTGCGGGCCCGGGCGAAACGCCGCGACGTCGAACAGGTCCCGAACCTGTGGTTGGCCGAGCGTGGCGCCCGGCTGCTGCTGCCGAACGGCATCAAGATCCGGCTGAAACGGATCGGCCTCGCCGCGGGCCTCACCGGTGTGCACGCGCACCGGTGGCGGCACAACTTCGGGGCGCGTCGCTTCGGCGGTGGCACACTCGATGAGTGCCCATCGATGGCGACGCGACGTTGGCTGCGCTGGCTGAGCTGCTGTGCCGGTGCTGCCTGGGCCGGTCCCGCGATGGCGATGCGGAGACGGCTCGTCACGTGCTGCGGGACATGCCCACCGAGGCTGAGGATGCCCGGACGTTCGTCCTCGCCGCGGCCGGAGTGTGGCCGGGGTTCATGCCTAATGACGAGCGGGCTGGTGAGGTGGTGGCCGCAGGTGTGTAGGCGGCCCGCGCCCTGTTGCCGTCTGACCTGGACGACACGCGGCGTCTGCTAGCTAAGCGGGTCCTCGGAAGTTCTGCGCGTAACTGCGGGGCAGCCAGGGTGAGGTCCATGGAGCGGCGGTGGTCAGCATCTGGTCGGGTGTTCGTCGCCGGAAGAACACGCGGGCTTGGTGGATGCGTTCGGTCCAGGTGACCGCGGTGTTGGCCAACTGTGTTTTGAGCGCGGCCCAGATGCGTTCGACCGGGTTGTCGTGCGGGCTGTACGTGGCGCCGTAGAGCAGGCGCAGCCGTGGGTGGTCGCTGGTGTATTGCCGCACTCTCGCGGCGTGGTGGATGTTGTCGTTGTCGCAGATGACCGCCACTGCTGGGGCGGTGGGGTAGGCGGTCAGCAGCAGTTGCAGCATGGTGGTGAAACCGGCGGCGCTGCGGCGGGCCCAGAGCGACCACCAGGCGCCGGTGGCCAGATCGAGGGCGCCGAAGACGGTGGCGCGCCGGTTCTTGCCCGGTGTCATGACCCGGTGGCGGCGTCTGTGCAGGGTCCAGGTGGCCCGCACTGTGGGGAGCAGGTCGAGGTGGGCCTCGTCCGCGGCGAGGACGACCGATCCGGCCGGGAGCCGGGCGATGCGGCGGCGGATGCCCGCCACAACGCGGTCGTGGTCGGGGTCGCCTTTGGGGACGAGGCGGGGTCGTCGCCACTGGGCCACCGTGCGGGTGCGTCGCCACAGGGTGTGCAGGCTGACCTGGGGTCTGCCCAGCTGCTGCCGGATTCGCTGGATGGTCCACGGCCCGGGCTTGGCGAGCAGTGTGGTGATGCGTGCGGTGAGGGCTGGGCCGCCGAGGCGGGGCCGTCCGGGTCGGGGCCGGTCGGGTAGGCCGGGGATGCCGTCGATGGTGTAGCGGTGCAGCCAGCGGCGCACGGTGGCGGGGTGGTAGTCCAGCAGGTCGGCGATTTGGGCCGGGGACATGCCGGCGGTGGACAGCACGACCATGATCAGGCGGGTGGCGGTACGCCACCGGCCGTGCAGCAGGTGCATGATCTGGGCCCGGGCGCTGCTGGAGACCTCGGCGGATACACAGACAGGGCGCATAATGGACACGACCTTGCCGGTTCGTTGTGGTGGTGTCTGGTTCTTCACCAATCATCAACAACCGGCAAGGCCGTGTCGTCTTCGCCCCTGGCGACCCACCCACGCCTGGTTACGCGCAGAACCTCTGTCAACCCGCTTAGGTGACTGGTGTTAAACGATGGTCTGGCCCTGCAGGGCCAGACCATCGTTTAACACCAGTCACCTAGAGGATGTTTGGAAAGCTCAAGCTGCCGCTCTGGCGCCTCGACGGACCAGGATCAACGCCATCACGAGGTAGACCACGTTCTCCGAGGTGACGGTCAGATACTCATAATCCTTGGACAGCCGTCGCCACCGGCCGAACCAGCCAAACGTCCGCTCCACCACCCATCGACGCGGCACTACCACGAAGCGCGGCACGCTGCGCGGTGGGGCATCAGCCGGCGCCCAGGTATGCCGCAGGCCGCCGTCACGGCGGCGGGTAATCGCTACCGTGATGCCCAGCACCCGATTGGCCCACTGCACGAACGGCCCCTGATAGCCGGCGTCTGCCCACACCTGCCGCAGCCGGGTCAATCCCTTACCCAGCAACGACAGCAGCACCATCGCGGCGTCCCGGTCATCGACACTGGCCGGACTGACACAGACCTTGAGCACGATGCCGAGCGTGTCCACCAGGAGGTGACGCTTGATGCCGTTGACCCGCTTGCCGCCGTCGTAGCCGTGCAGTCCACCCCGGTCGGTGGCCTTGACGCTCTGGCTGTCCAGCACCCCGGCGCTGGGTGTCGGGTCCCGGCCCAGCCGGGTACGTTCACCCTCCCGCAGCCGGGCCAGGATCTGCTCCCACCGGCCTTGCCGTTGCCGGGTCCGCCAGTACCAGTAGACCGTCTGCCACGGCGGGAAGTCGTGCGGCAGCAGCCGCCACGCACAGCCCGCCCGCAGCCAGTACGCCAAGGCGTTCACGATCTCCCGGCGTTCATGCACCGCCGGACGCCCGCCGGTCTTCGGCACCGGAATCAACGGCGCCAGCAGTTGCCACTCAGCGTCGGACAGATCGGTCGGGTACGGAGCACGCGACGCACCCATCGGGACCTCCACCAGGACGTTCCCGTTACTGTCTCCCGCAATCGCCTACCCACCAGGACCTTTCCAAACGTCCTCTAGCAACGCCCTCTTGGCCTCGATCCGTGGATCGGCTGCGGCGTTGGTCTTTGGGTGGGGTGTAGTTGATCTTGTTGGGGTTGAGGGCGTGGTGGTGCTGCTGGCCCGCCGCGCCAGCGTGCTCGGGTTTCGTGTGGTCGGTTGCGGGTGGGTGTTGCGTTGCGGTGTGCGCGGTGGGGGCCGCTGGTCAGGTGAAGACGGCTTTCCAGAGGGCGAGCCAGGCGTGGGCGCGGGGCCAGAGGGTGGGCAGGTGCAGAGTCGGGCGGCGTTGCGGGCGGGCCAGCCGTGCGGGGATGTTGATCAGGTGGGTGCGCAGGGTGGCGCCGCGGGCGGTGGCGTAGCGGGGGATGCGGGTGAGGGTGCCCGCGGCGCGGAGCAGGTTGTGACAGATGGCGGCGAGGATGGTCCAGGCGGCGTTGGCACCGAACTGACCGGAGGGTTGGTGGGCCCAGGGGCCGTCGATGAGGTCGGACCAGACGGTTTCGCAGATGGCGTGTCGTCGGTGGGTGATGTCGGCGTCGGCGGTGGGTTCGGGGTTGTTGGTGAGGAATGGGTGGTGGCGCCAGACGGGGAACAGCGGGTCCTGGGTGTTGGCGTCCAGGACACGGCGCACGATCAGTCGGGCGGTGACGCGGTGGTGGCTGTCGGCGAACGCGGTGAAGGTGATTTCGGCGACCTGGGCGTCGGAGATGAGTGCGCCGGTGTCCGGGTCGGTGACCGCGCCGGGGTAGTGCACCGGTGTGTACTGCTCGTCGTCGATGGCGGCGATCGCGGCGTTGACGGTGCTGGTTTTGGTCAGGGTGAAGGAGAACCGGGCTCCGGCGTTGCGGACTGCGGTGATGACCTTGCCGTTGCCGTAGGCGGAGTCTCCGCGGATGAGGAGGTTGCCGGGTTGCGCGCCGGCGGCGACGGCGGTGTTGATCGCTTCGGTGAGGATGCTCGCGGCGCCTTTGGCGGATGCGGCCCGGCCGGCGCGGAGCCGGACCGCGGCGATCACCGGCGCTGTGGTGCGGGTGCAGATGGTGGCTGCGAGCGGGGACAGCCCGCGGCGCAGGATCGTCTTTCCGGCGATTTTGGTGTGGCCGAAGGAGGCGCCCTGTTTGGCGTGGCCGTAGACCGGGCGCAGCAGCGAGTCGATGTCGATGAAGGCCTGTTCGGCGATGTCGTGCAGCACCGGTGTGCGTTGTGTGAGAGCGACCAGGTGCCGGCGCAGCACCGTGGAGAGCTGCCGGGTGTGGCCGTGGGTGAACTCACGCAGGAAGATCCCGAGCGTGGTGCTGGCGTAGACCCCGCCGAACAGCTGCCGCATCCCACCGGCCCGGATCACGTCCAGATCGTCGATGCTGTCCGCGCCGGCGGCCATCCCGGCGATGATCGAGGTCAGCTTCGGGGTCGGGTTCGCCGCCCCGGATCTGACCCGCTCATCCACGAACCGCACATGCTGATCCAGCAGCTGTGACAGGCCTGCCTGCTCAGCCAGTTCCAGCAGCGGGACCAGACCCGCGTGCGACACGAGATTGCCCTCGTCGAACACCGCGCCGTCCGCCCGGAAGGCATGAGATCCTTGCACCGAGAGTGTCCTTCCGAGCCGCACCGATCAGGTCCTAGAGAAACCCGATCATCGCAGCCCGCAGGGCACTCTCATCATTTCCAAACCGCCATGACACCGTCACAGACGAATCCGATCCACGGATCGAGGCTAAGGACAGACCCCACCACCGTCTCTGCGCCAGAGCCGTTAAGTTGACAGACCCACTCAAGGCATCGATCTAACGCAGAAGCGTTACACCGTAGAGGCGATAGTCCCCGGTTGGGGGACTGTGGCCGTGTTCAAGGTCGGGAGTTACCCCCTGATCTTGGACACTTGAACCACGGGCCTTGAGGTCCGGGGAGATCAGGAGTCCTGGAACACCATGGTGAACAAGCACTATCCGGTCGAGTTCAAGGCTGACGCGGTGGCGTTGTACCGATCCCGGCCGGGCGCGACGATCGCGCAGATCGCCGATGACCTGGGCGTCAACCGCGAGACGCTGCGTAGCTGGGTTCGGCTCGATGACCAGCGGCGCGGCGGCGCTGACCGTCCGGCGGCGTCGGCGAGGCCGCAGAGCGCCGGCACAGTCGAGCAGGAGAACGCCGCGTTGCGGCGGCGGGTCCGTGAGCTGGAGGAAGAGCGCGACATCCTGCGGAAGGCGGCCCGGTATTTCGCCGGGGAGACGCGCTGGTGAACCGCTTCCAGTTCGTCGCCGACCACCAGCAGCGCTACGGCGTGAAGCGGTTGTGCCGGCTCGTCGGGGTTGCCCGCTCGAGCTTCTACTACTGGAAGGCCACGGCTGCGGATCGGGCCGCTCGTGACGCCGCGGACGCGGCCCTGGCGGTGCGGATCCGGGCGGTGCGGGCCGCGCACGACGGCACCTACGGCGCGCCAAGGGTCACCGCCGAGCTGCACGATGCCGGCGTGCTGGTCAACCACAAGAAGGTCGCCCGGGTCATGCGCCGCTACCGCATCCGGGGCCTGCGGCTGCGCCGGCGGGTGCAGACCACCATCGCGGACCCGGCCGCGGTGAAGGCCCCAGATCTGATCCGGCGCGACTTCACCGCTGCGGCGGTCAACCAGCGCTACGTCGGTGACATCACGTATCTGCCCGTCGGCGAGCGTGGCTTCCTCTACCTGGCCACCGTGATCGACCTGCACTCCCGCCGGCTGACCGGCTGGGCGATCGCCGACCACATGCGCACCGACCTGGTCATCGACGCCCTCGCAGCGGCGCAGCGCACCCGCGGAGACCTCGACGGGGCGATCTTCCACTCCGATCACGGCGCCCAAGGCGGTTTCAACCGGTCGTCGCAACACCTTTGATCACGGAGGTGTGCATGGGCCGGAACATGAAGTTGGAGCAGGTGCCGGAGGGGGCGCGGAGGCAGTGGGCGGCGGACCGGGCGCTGCGGGCGCCGATGCGGTCGCCGGGTCGGCCTGAGCCTTCGCGCGCGGTGCAGCGGCAGTTCTGGCGGCTGATCGCGACGGGGGTTACGACGGTCGAGGCGGCGCTTGCCGTTGGCGTGTCGTGGCCGGTTGGGGCGCGGTGGTTTCGTCACGCTGGCGGTATGCCGCCGATCAGCCTGGACGAGCCTTCGGGCCGCTATCTGTCCTTCGCCGAGCGCGAGGAGATCGCGCTGCTGCGGGCGCAGGGCACGGGTGTGCGGGAGATCGGCCGCAGGATCGGGCGCGATGCGGGGACGATCTCGCGTGAGTTGCGGCGCAACGCGGCGACCCGGGCCGGCAGGCAGGAGTATCGGGCCGTGGTGGCGCAGTGGAAGGCGCAGCAGGCGGCCAAGCGCCCGAAGACCGCCAAGCTGGTGTCCAATCCGCGGCTGCGCGAGTACGTGCAGGACCGACTGTCCGGGGCGGTGCGCCGGGCCGGTGGCGAGCTCGTGGCCGGGCCGACGGCTCGGGCCTGGAAGGGACGTAACAAGCCCCGCCGGGAAGACCGTCGTTGGGCCACAGCCTGGAGCCCGGAACAGATCAGCAACCGGTTGAAGCTGGACTTCCCGGATGATGAGTCCATGCGCATCTCGCATGAGGCGATCTACCAATCGCTGTTCATCCAGGGCCGGGGCGCGCTGAAGCGTGAACTGGTCGCGTGTCTGCGCACCGGCCGCGCGTTGCGGGTGCCGCGCGCCCGGGCCCGGCTACGCCGCGACGGTATGGTCACCCCTGAAGCGATGATCAGTCAGCGTCCGGCCGAGGTCGAGGACCGGGCCGTGCCGGGGCACTGGGAAGGTGACCTGATCATCGGGCTGGACAGGTCCGCGATCGGCACCCTCGTGGAACGGACCACCCGCTTCACCATGCTGCTGCACCTGCCCCGCATGGACGGTTGGGGCGTCGAAGCGCGGTCGAAGAACGGCCCGGCCCTGGCCGGGCACGGCGCTGAAGCCGTCCGGGAAGCGATCGCCGCGACGATCACCGCCCTGCCCGAGCAGTTGCGTCGCACGCTCACTTGGGATCGCGGCAAGGAACTCGCCCAGCACGCGAAGCTGACGATCGACACCGGCGTGCAGGTCTACTTCGCCGACCCGCACAGTCCGTGGCAGCGCGGCACGAACGAGAACACCAACGGGCTGCTGCGGCAGTACTTTCCCAAAGGTATGGACCTGGCCCGCTGGAACACCGGCGAACTCGAGGCGGTGGCGGCAACATTGAACAGCCGGCCACGCAAGGCACTCGGGTGGAGGACTCCCGGCGAAGCCCTCAACGACCTGTTATCGTCCACTCAGGACAGTGGTGTTGCAACGACTGGTTGAAACCGGTCAATACACATCGAAAGGCTTCGCTGCTGCCTGCGCTGCTGCCGGAGTCCGCCAATCTATGAGCAAGGTCGGCAGCAGCGCCGACAACGCCCTCGCCGAGTCGTTCAACGCGACCTTCAAACGCGAAACCCTGCAAGGCCGCCGCGCCTTCACCGACGAGCGCGAGGCCCGGCTCACCGCGTTCCGCTGGCTGCACCGCTACAACACCGTCCGCCGCCACTCCCGGCTCGGACAACAATCCCCGATCAAGTACGAGAACAGCACCCAACCGGCACCGGCTACGCTGACCCAAGCCGCATAAACCCCGTGTCCAAGATCAGGGGTCAAGGCCCGTCAGGGGTCAGGGCCTTGGGTGGGTTGGGGTTATGTTGATGGTGGATGGGTCTGTTGTATTGGGGGTGGGGTGTTGACGGGTGCGCAGTGGTTGGGTCTGTGTCCGGTGTTGCGGCAGGTGCCGGCGGGGCGGGCGACGGTGGTTCGGTTGCGTTCGTTGGTGGGTGAGGTGGCTGAGGATGTGGTGGAGTATGCGCGTTCTCGTCCGGCTGATGGTGTGGTCCGGGTGGTGTTGGATGGGGATTTGTTGCGGGGGTCTGGGCTGGAGTTGGGTTTGGTGCCGTATGTGGCTGGGTTGTCGTCGTTGGTGCGTGCCGTGTTGGTGATCGATGCGGGTTTGGTGCGGCCGTTGCCGTCGGCGGCTGAGGCGTTTGCTGCGGTTGACGTTCTGGGTGTTCCGGTGGAGTTTCCGGTGGGGTTGCCGGTGGGGTTGCCGGTGGGGTTGCCGGTGGGGTTGCCGGTTGGTGTGGATGTTGGTGATGACAGCGGCCGGTTGGAGTATCGGGATGCTGGTGGTCGGCCGGTGTTGCGGCGGTCTGCGGTGTCGGTGTGGTTGTGGCCTCGTGGGTATGTTGCGCGAAGCGGCGCTGCCGATCTGTCGTTGGGGACCGGCTTGTTGGGGACCGGCTCGTTGGGGCAGCCTGTGCTCGACCAGTTCGCCACGGACCAGCGGTTGGCAGGCCACGCGCTGGTCTCGCCGGCCAACACGTTCGGCGCGGGCGACGGGTCCGACCACGCCTTCCACGCCGCTACTCACGCCGCTACTCACGCCGCTACTCACGCCGCCGCTGACGCCGCCACTCGCGTTGTTGCCGGTGGGGGCACCGTCGGGCGTGGGGGGCGCGGTCGGGGGGTGAAACGTCGGCGGTCTGTTCAGGGTTCGGTGCAGGGGTCGTCGGGGCGGGTGGAGCGGGTGGAGGTGGTGTGGGCGGCCGATTCTGTTGATGTTGTTGAGGCTGTCGAGGGTCGTTTCGGGCGGCCGGTGACGCCGCCGGGTCGGCCTGATATTGACGGTGGTGGTTCGTTGGGGTTCGCGGCGGTGGGTGTGGAGTTGGAGTTGCCGCGGTTGAAGCTGGCTCGTCCGAAGCGGTCGGGTGGTGGTCTGTTGCTGGGTACGGGGAAGTTCACCGAACTGGTGATGGACGGTCTGTATCGTGACGTGCCGGAGATTGTCACGGTTCCGGTTGGGTTGTTCGGGGACCGGCCGGGCCGGCCTGCCCGGGTTGAGGTGTTCGGGGAGGTGCGGCGGTGGGCGGCGGCGTTGCTGGCCGTCCCGGTGGACGGCCAGCGTCTCGACAGGCTCACCGAGGAGGTCATCGCCGAAGGTCGCGGGTTGGCGCTGGAGCCCAGGTTGGCTGGGACGTTGGTGGTTCCCGATCCCGACGAACCGAGCATCGACGTGGACTACAGCGTGGGTGTGCCGGTCACCCGGCTCGCCGAATTTCTCCGTCTTGCGCTTGAGCGGGCCCGGACGGTGCCGGCGTTCTTTGAGATCACCGCCGCCATGCAGCACACGGTTGACGCGTTGGACTACGCACGGCACGAGGCCGGTCGGCTGCTGCCCGAAGACCCGGGCTCGGCTGAGGTCCTGTCCGGGTTCCTGGCGCTGCTCTACACCCAGATCGCGGCCTTCCTGCACGTCTTCGACGATGACGACAAGGCCGGCAATCCCAAGAGATACACGCTGCTGATGTCCCGTACCTCGATGTCGGGCATCCGCGCGGCCCTGCCCGACGGCCTGGCCGGCATGCTCAAAGAGCATGTGGCAGACCTGATCGACCGCTTCGCGGCACACTTCAACAACCACAACGCAACCTTCGTCGGCCGTGTCGCCCGCAACGATGTGGACACCATCTTCCGCCAGCGACCGTACGGATACGACTTCACGCCGTACCAGTACCTCCGAGCCGCGCTGGGGGCCGGCACCAAACCCATCCACCAGGACAGGCTCCTCGTCCACACGTACTTCCCCGTAACCGACCGCGCCGGCGGGCATCACCTGGCCATCCTCGAAATGCGGTATGCCCTCGGTCAGAACGCCACTGTCGACGAAGCCCTCGACTACGTCGAACAACTCAGCACCCTCCTGGCCCCCCTCCACGACCGCGACATAAGCGACACCCCCACCACCCCCGCTCACCCACAACCCCGCCCACACGACCCACCCACCACGCCGCACGCCAGACCCCACCTGCCGGCCCCGACCAGCCAACCGCTGACCAGCCAACCGTTCGAGCCGGGCGGCGACCCCATCCATCCACGCCGGCCGACCGTCCCCACCCACACCCACACCCACACCCACAGCGACACCGGCAGCGGCAGCGGCAGTGACACCGACATGCCTGACGCGCTGCCACCGGCCAGCCCAGCCAGTCCCACGGTCAGTGATCCGCCCCTGCTCGTGGTGACTGCTCTCACCGCGATCCACACGCTGGAACGCGGCACCGCCGACCCGGTTCAGCGCACGTCGGTCGAGACCGCGGCACGGTTGTGGACACACATGTTCACCACCCCCGGGAACTTCTCACCCACCGACGTCACCGGCATCGTCGCGTCCGAGGACCCAGCCGGAAGCGGGGGAATCCCCGACCCGGCCCGGGTGGCTCGGACATACCAGCACCTCAAACTGCTGCGGTTGGCAGGCCTGGCCCGACAGGTATCCCACTCCGCCGGCGGCGTGCGCTACCGGCCCGGCCTGCCCCGCACATGGCAAACCAGCGAACACCAACAGATCCAACACTGGACCGGCCAACTCCCCGACCCCGGCCGTACCACCGCCCAACAGCGGATCCCCCCCACCACCACAGCCGACCCACCGCCCGTCCCCACCACCATCGATACAGCACTGCAGAAAACCCCCAACATGGCTGCCAAGACCGCGCTGCGGTTGTGGGCAGCCCTGCTCACCACGCCGCAAGCGGTCAGCACCAACGACATCGCCGACGGGGACCTGGGCCCGCTCAACATCAACTCGGCGTCCGCCGCTGGCATATACCTGCGGGCGTTGCAGGCCCAGGGGATGGTCAAGGAAGCCGCCCGTGACGGGCACCGTCAATTCCGCACGGCGGTGCTGCCACCCGGCGGTGACTGGACCGACGAGGACCGGCGGAAGATACGGGACTGGGCCGACAAGCTCCCCGAGCCCGACCAGGACTGGGCCCGCAAGCGGATCGACGCACCCGGCAAAGTCATCACCACCACCCCCACCGAAGCCGACCCACCGCCCGTCCCCACCACCATCGATACAGCACTGCAGAAAACCCGCAAGGTGGATGCCGCGACCGCGCTGCGGTTGTGGGCAGCCCTGCTCACCAAGCCGGAAGCGGTCAGCACCGACGACATCGCCGACGGGAACCTGGGCCCGCTCAACATCAACACGGCGTCCGGCGCTGGCAATCACCTGCGGGCGTTGCGGGCTCAGGGGATGGTCGAGAAAGTCGCCGGTGGCGGGCCCCGTCGACTCCGCCATACGGCGGTGATGCCACCCGGCGGTGCCTGGACCAGCGAGGACCGGCAGAAGATTCGGGACTGGGCCGACGAGCTCCCCGAGTCCGACCAGTACTGGGCCCGCCGGCGGATCAACGAGCCCGGCAAAGTCATCACCGCCACCACCACCGCAGCTTCCACCAGTTCGCCAAAGCCCGCCAAACGTCGCCGAACCATCCCCACAACCACCACGCCCGACCTACCGCCCGTCCCCGCCACCATCAATACAGCACTGCAGAAAACCCGCAAGGTGGTTGCCGCGACCGCGCTGCGGTTGTGGGCAGCCCTGCTCACCAAGCCGGAAGCGGTCAGCACCAACGACATCGCCAAAGGACGCCTGCGCTCGGTCAACATCAACTCGGCGTCCGCCGCTGGCATATACCTGCAGGCGTTGCAGGCCCAGGGGATGGTCAAGGAAGCCGCCCGTGCCGGGAACCGTCGACTCCACACGGCGGTGATGCCACCCGACGGTGCCTGGACCAGCGAGGACCGGCAGAAGATACGGGACTGGGCCGACAAGCTCCCCGAGTCCGACCAGGACTGGGCCCGCCGGCGGATCGACGAGCCCGGCAAAGTCATCACCACCACCCCCACCGAAGCCGACCCACCGCCCGTCCCCACCACCATCGATACAGCACTGCAGAAAACCCCCGAGGTGAATGCCGCGACCGCGCTGCGGTTGTGGGCAGCCCTGCTCACCAAGCCGGAAGCGGTCAGCGTCGACGACATCATCGACGGCAACCTGGGCCCGCTCAACATCAACTCGACGTCCGCCGCTGGCATATACCTGCAGGCGTTGCAGGCCCAGGGGATGGTCGAGAAAGTCGCCGGTGACGGGCGCCGTCGACTCCATACGGCGGTGATGCCACCCGACGGTGCCTGGACCAACGAGGACCGGCAGAAGATACGGGACTGGGCCGACAAGCTCCCCGAGTCCGACCAGGACTGGGCCCTGCAGCGGATCGACGCGCCCGGCAAAGTCATCACCACCACCCCCACCGAAGCCGACCCACCGCCCGTCCCCACCACCATCGATACAGCACTGCAGAAAACCCGCAAGGTGGATGCCGCGACCGCGCTGCGGTTGTGGGCAGCCCTGCTCACCAAGCCGGAAGCGGTCAGCACCAACGACATCGCCGACGGGAAACTGGGCCCGCTCAACATCAACTCGGCGTCCGCCGCTGGCATATACCTGCAGGTGTTGCAGGCCCAGGGGATGGTCGAGAAAGTCGCCGGTGACGGGCGCCGTCGACTCCATACGGCGGTGATGCCACCCGGCGGTGCCTGGACCAGCGAGGACCGGCAGAAGATACGGGACTGGGCCGACAAGCTCCCCGAGCCCGACCACAACTGGGCCCGCCGGCGGATCAACGAGCCCGGCAAAGTCATCACCACCACCCCCACCGAAGCCGACCCACCGCCCGTCCCCACCACCATCGATACAGCACTGCAGAAAATCCGCGAGGTGGATGCCGCGACCGCGCTGCGGTTGTGGGCAGCCCTGCTCACCGAGCCGGAAGGGGTCAGCGCCAAAGACATCATCGACGGGAAACTGGGCCCGCTCAACATCAACTCGGCGCCCACCGCTCGCGGATACCTGCGGGCGTTGCAGGCCCAGGGGATGGTCAAGGAAGCCGCCCGTGACGGGAACCGTCAATTCCACACGGCGGTGCTGCCACCCGACGGTGCCTGGACCGACGAGGACCGGCGGAAGGTACGGGACTGGGCCGACAGGCTCCCCGAGTCCGACCAGGACTGGGCCCTGCAGCGGATCGACGCACCCGGCCAGGTCATCACCGCCGCCACCACCGCCGAAGCTTCCACCAGTTCGCCAAAGCCCGCCAAACGTCGCCGAACCATCCCCACCACCACCACGGCCGGCCCACCACCCGTCCCCACCACCATCGCCCCGATCGTCGTCCCCACCGTCGACGGGACCCTGACGCCCACCAACCCCACCACCAACCCCACCACCAACCCCACCACCAACCCCACCACCAACCCCACCACCAACCCCACCACCAACCGCATCGCCGGCCCCATCGCCGCCGACCGGGGTCTCACGCTGATCAGCGCAGACAACGGACGCAACAGCCCGAGCCGGATCGCGTTGCGCGATGCGGCTGCAACGCTACCGTTCCCAGTACTCGCCTTGAACGACCCGGCTGCGCTGCTGGACCTGATCGCTGCAGTCGAATGGCTCCGGTGGCGCGGCCAGGCACCGGTCGTGCTCGTCCCCCAGGGCGAGAACCCAGCAGTGGCACACGCACTGCAACAACAGCAGGTCGCGATCGTGTACCCGAGACCAAGAGGACTCGGACACGAATGGCACATACAGGGACCAGACCAACCAGCAGACCAACCAGCAGACCAACCAGCAGACCAACCAGCAGACCACCTCACCGAGACCGTCACCGAGACCTTTACCGAAGCGCAGCTGCGGCAGGCACTCGAACACGCCCACAACCTGTCCCAGCCCATGCCGATCCCGGACCGACCATCACCAGAACTGGCCGAGTTCCTGTCAGCCACCGACTGGTCCCACGCACAGCAGATACACACCACACACCACCAGGTGCTACACCAGGACGACGCACCACGGCAGATACGCGAGATCACCACCCGGTCACCCAACGACCACCGCCCGAAGATCTTCCAAGCAGTACTGGACCTAGCCCGTGCCGAACACGCCGACCTGGCCTTCAACTACCTGCAAACACCAGACCCAGCCAACCGGCAGCAGCTACTGCTCCGCAACACCCAACACGACAACGAACCGCCCGACCAGCACCGCAAAATGGACCTCTTCATCATCGCCGATCGGCGCAACCTCCTCGCCGAACTGATCAGATCAGCACGGACAACGGACACAAACACAAGCAACAGCGAAACCGCACTACAGATCGCAATGGAAATCACACTGAGCGGAAACACACTGACACTCACCGACACCGAACGCAACGCAATACGCTGCCTCGACGCCAACCGCCGCGATGAATGGCTGACCGACCGGCACAGAATCCTCAACCTCATCAACAACGAACTCGGACCAGCCGGCACAGACCTCATCAACACCATCCAGCAACTCGCAAAACTCGTAGTCAAATGTTGACCGCGGCGACACCGGAGATTGTCCGGCGGCTGCGGCAGGTCCCACCGTCCACCGGTCCGTGGCGCGCAGCAGCGCCACCCATTACGAGCGAAACCGCGGATCCCGACCCGGCACGGCAAACGCCCTCCTACTCAGGAGGGTTTTTCAACTCCATTGATGACTGTGACTTGATGCTGATCGATGTCACGTAATGTGGGGTTCCGGGTGGTCTCGTCCCGGTCGGAGTGTGTCCCTTGTGGACACGGCGGCTGTCACCCGGTAGATCATCTGGGTTGTGTGGACACAAATGATCGAGGGACAGCCGCCGCCGTGTGAGCGTATGACCGGTCTGAGCCGGGAGCAAGTGGACTGGCTGTATCAGCAGATCGCCAGCTCCTGCCGTGGGAGGTGCCGCTGGGCCGGCCGCGGGCGTTGCCGCTGCGCACGGCGCTGGTGATGGTGCTGTTCCAGCTGCGCCACAACCTGGCCGAGGACGTCTGTGGTGAACTGTTCGGTTGCTCGCCGGCGACGGTGTGGCGGTACGCCGACGAGCTCGAACCACTGCTCGATGCGGTACTGTCGGTCCTCGCTGAGCAGGTCACCGGCCAGGCCCGCCGCGGTGGTGTCCTCGTGGACGGGTTCGTCGCGCCGGTCGGTGAACGCGACGCCGTGACCGGCCTGTTCTCCGGCAAGAAACATCTGAGCGGGCAGAACGTGCAGGTCGTGGCCAACCTCCAGGGCCGGGTCGTCGACGTCGGCGACCCCTGCCCAGGCTCGATGTACGACAGCCGGGCGTTCACCGAGTCCGGTCTCGCCGCACGCTGGGCGGCTCACATCCAGACCGGCGGGCCGGGCATGATCGGCGACAAGGGCTACCAGGGCACCGGCCTGATCACCCCGACCAAGAAGCCGCCGGGCCGGGACCTCACCGAGGTCCAGCAGGCGTGCAACACCGCCCTCAACCGCATCCGCGCCGCCGTCGAACGCACAATCGCCCACCTCAAAAACTGGAAGATCCTCAAGACCGGCTACCGCCGATCCCTGCACCGCTTCGCCGCGGTCCTACGCACAGTCACCAAGCTGGAGATGTACAGGGTCTACGGATAAGACTTCTGAAAAGCCCTCCAGGTACCCACGGCCCCGGCGTTGTTCTTCTTTGTCGGTTTTGATCACGGTTTGTTAGATGCCGTAGACGGCGAAGGTGTCGGTGCGGTCGTGTAGGTCGCGGCGGGCGTGGGCGATGTTGGCGCGTCCGGCGAGGCGGAAGGTGTTCAGGGCCAGGTTGCGGAAGGTGGCCGCAGCGCGTGGTGCGGTGCCGGTTCTGAGCTGGGAGTCGTCCTCATGGAAGGTCACGTCCCGGGTCCGATGTAGACGGTCCTCGACAGTCCAGTGCCCTCTCGCGTAGTGGTTGAGGTGTGCCGGGGTGGCCTGCTCTGCGTCGAGGCTGACGATGCCGTGGATGATTTCTTTGCTGGTGCGTACGCCGTCGAGGCCGCCGGTGTCGCGGCGTAGCCGGAAGACTTGCCGGGCGCCGGGGAACACCGTGTCGTGGCAGGGTGCGACGCGTAGGGTCCGGCGTTCGGTACGTCCGTGTCCCCGATCGTCGGTGACGCTGGTGCGGTCGGCGAACTCGGTGTCGGTGCCGGATAGCAGCGCTTGCGCGGCCTGCAGCGCGAGGGGCTGGTTACCCTTCAGGATCAGCAGGTAGTGGGCGTTCAGCGGTCCGGTGATCAGCCGGGCGGTCTGCTTCGTCGTGTGCAGCGCGTCGAGGGTCAGCAGCATGCCGGCCACGTCCAGGGGTGCGAGCAGGTCGGGGATCACGGTGGTCTCGCCTCGCTTGTCGCCGACCTGGCGCTGACCCAGGATCACCCCGCGCTCGTGGGTGACCGCGGCGACCAGGAACACCTGCCCAGCTTCGGTGCGGGTGCCGTGCAAGAGCTTCCCGTCGATCGCGACCGCGGGCAGCAGCCCTGCCGGCGCCGGGTGGGTTACCGCCCGGACCGCGGCGCGGCGCTGCTCACGCTCGGCCGGTTCGTCAGCGGTGGCGGCAATCACCGGAGGCGGGGCGTCACCACGCACCACGTCGGCGGCGTAGCCGCAGGTCGCCGCATCCAGGGCGTCACCGTCCAGGCCGGCCAGGACCCGCCGGAAGGTGCGTTCGCTGGGCACCAGGTACCGGCCGGTCAGCGGGTTACGCCGAGCTCCGAGACGGTGCAGGACATCCTGCGGGGTCCGCGCCGCCCACTGCCGGATCGCCGTCACGCAGTCGTTGCCCGCCACCAGCGTCGCGCACGCGGTCAGGACCAGAACCACCAGCAGCGGATGGCGAAGCCCTCGTAACCGGCGCGGGTCCGGCACCTGCCGCAACCGCTGCACCAGCGGCGACGCCACCGACAACGGATCGACGCCGTCCCGGTCCGCGGCGAGTTCGGCCTCCCACAACGCCAGATCAGCAAGGTGGCCAACAACAGGGTCGATCAGGGAAGATGACGACACGAGCGCGACTCCACGGATGATCTTCAGGACTAGACACCCAAAAGATCATCAGAAGTCGCGCTCGTCCCACAACTCCCGCCCTGTCCGATCCTCAACACGGACAGAACACCTCAAGCCGGAACAACGCCGGGGCCGTGCTGCACGCCCCACTCGACATCCCGGGTCAAGCCCTCAACGTTCTGCCAGGGGTCAACAGCGGCCGCGGTCCTCAACCAGGGTCGGGTAGCCGGAGGCATTTCAGCCTCCGGCTCCCACAGATCCCGGCGTGACAGTCCCAAGGTCCCCTGAATGGGGTCGGGGTTGGTTCTGGTGAGGGATGTGTGGTTGTCGATGGTTGTGGGGGTAGTTTGGGGGGATGTCGCAGCCGGGTTTTTGGGATTTTGATGGTTTGTCGTCCGGGTTTGATGTGGACGGGCTGGCGATGGCGATGGATGGGCTCGTGGTGGATGGGCTCGTGGTGGATGGGCTTGATGTGGGTGCTGGTGGTGGTGTGCCGGTCCCGGTGGGTGTGGTGCTCGCTGGGGGTGGTGTTGGTGGGGTGGTTTCCGGGGTTGGGGTGGGTGGGTGGGCGGGTGCGGGTTCTGTTGCCGTGTCTGCTGGGGGGTTTGTGTCGTTGTCGCCTCCTGCTGATGCCGCGTTCGGTGTCGGTTTTGTGGACGGTGACGGGTGGCTGGAGGTTGCCGGGCAGTCGATCTTTCTGGGGGCGGGTGATGGTGGTGTGGCCCCGTTGGGGCAGGTCTGGTTTTGGCATGACCGCACGACGGTGTGGGTGCAGTGGACTGGCGGGCTGCAGATGTACGGCAGGTTCCCTGCAGAGCTCACCGATGCGCAGTGGGACCAGGCGGTTGTTGCAGGGCCGTTGTGGGTTGCCGGGCTGGCTGACGAGGTGTTTGAGCGTTGGGCGGATGAGTGGTTCGAGCGTGTGGGTGAGGTGCCCGCGGATGGGGATTGTTTCTTTCACACGCTGCTTGCTGTGCTGCCTGCCGAGTTTTGGCGGGACAGGCTTGGGATCGACGGTTCGGTGGTTGGGTTGCGGGGTTGGTTGGCCGATCGGCTCACGGAGGATATCAATTCGGGGGATAGTTGGTTCGCGCCGTTCTTGACGGTTCCTGAGGATGTGTTTGGTTGGGGGGATGCCGAGTGGTTGGCTCTTCGGAATGGGTGGGTCCGTCAGATCCGTGAGCCTGGGCAGTGGAACAACCAGATCGGCGATCTTGCCGCTCACCTGTTCGTGCGGTCGACGGGAGTTCCGCTGCACGTGTACATGCCCGGGTGGGCGGTTCCCATTGATCCGCCCGGGTTGCCGGTCGGGTTCCCGGGCTGGCGCAACGAGCGTGTCCCGGTCGTGCTGCACCGCCAGCACTGGCAGGCTGTCAGGTACCGCCGGGACCGGCAGCCACCCGCCGGGGGCTGGGCCGCGCTCCAACTGCCGGACATCCCCGACTTCCGGCGAGCCTGGCACGCCAGCGGCCAGCCCTCCCCATTCCACAGCGTCCCCACCAACCCCACCACCACCAACCCCACCACCACCAGCGACCCCGCCATCAGCGACCCCGCCAGCACTGGGCTGGGTGGGGGTGATTTCCTGTCGGCGGTGCTCGCGGCGGCTCCGGTCGAGGTCCAGCAGGCCCTCGGGATCGACCGTGTCCCTACCGTCTCGACGGTTGAGTCCTGGCTGGCCGGCCTGCTCATGGGCGATCTCACCTCGGCGGAGGCCGGCGGTCAGAGCTGGTCTTCCGGCGTGTTCGTCGATCGGGACGGCGCTGCCGAGCCGGACGTGCCGCAGCAGCGGTTGATCGACTGGATCCTGACGGGTCAGGCGAACATGGCCACAGCAGACCCAGCGGCAGCGGGCTCGGCGGCAGATGTGTTCGTGCGGTATTTCGTCACCGTATCGGGCCTGCCGGTGCAGGTCACCGACGAAGGTGGGAACGTAACCCACATCGATCCGGCCGGGTTCGTGACCGACCCGACGCACCCACGGATACGGCTCTACCGCTGGACCGACGGCCGCTACCAAGCACTCCCGAGCGGATGGTCATCGTTGCCCCCCAACGACGCGGTCACCGGCTTCGGCGCGGTCTCGAAGAGCGGGGAGCTGTCGATCGCCGGAAGGCGCATCCCTGTGGGGGTTGATGTCGTTCGGGGCCTCCCGGACGACGGTAGGGGGGTCAAGTATTCGGTTACCCGGGACGGACTGTGGCTGGAGAGGCTCTCCGACGGACAGAAATTTGCAAGGCGAATCAGCCCACCGTTCACTGACGTGGAGTTGCACAACGCGCGGACTCGTGCGAATCGTGCGCCGCAGGTCGAGAGTAGATGGTCTTCGCAGCCTCCCAGCGACGCGGTCACCGGCTTCGGCACGGTCTCGAAGAGCGGGGACCTGAGGATTGCCGGAAGGCACATCCCTGTGGGGGGTGATGTCGTTCGAGACCTCCCGGACGACGGTAGGGGGGTCAAGTATTCGGTTACCCGGGACAGACTGTGGCTGGAGAGGCTCTCCGACGGACAGAAATTTGCAAGGCGAATCAGCCCACCGCTCACTGACGCGGAGTTGCACAACGCGCGGACTCGTGCGAATCGTGCGCCGAAGGTCGAGAGTGGATGGTCTTCGCAGCCTCCCAGCGACGCGGTCACCGGTGTCGGCACGATCTCGAAGCGCGGGGACCTGTCGATTGCCGGAAAGCAGATCCCTGTGGGGGTTGATGTCGTTCGGGGCCTCCCGGACGACGGTAGGGGGGTCAAGTATTCGGTTACCCGGGACAGACTGTGGCTGGAGAGGCTCTCCGACGGACAGAGATTTGCAAGGCGAATCAGCCCACCGCTCACTGACGCGGAGTTGCACAACGCGCGGACTCGTGCGCCGCAGGTCGAGAGTAGATGGTCTTCGCAGCCCCCCAGCGACGCGGTCACCGGCATCGGCACGGTCGCGACGAAAGGGCACCTGGGGATTGCCGGAAAGCACATCTACCTGGGGGTTGATGTCGTTCGAGACCTCCCGGACGACAAAAGGCGGGTCAAGTATTCGTTTACCCGGGACAGACTGTGGCTGGAGAGGCTCTCCGACGGACAGCAATGGGAGCGACGAATCAGACCGCTCACTGACGCGGAGTTGCACAACGCGCGGACTCGTGCGAATCGTGCGCCGAAGGTCGAGAGTGGATGGTCTTCGCAGCCCCCCAGCGACGCGGTCACCGGTGTCGGCACGGTCTCGAAGAGCGGGGAGCTGTCGATTGCCGGAAGGCAGATCTCTGTGGGGGTTGATGTCGTTCGGGGCCTCCCGGACGACAGTAGGGGGGTCAAGTATTCGGTTACCCGGGACAGACTGTGGCTGGAGAGGCTCTTCGACGGACAGAAATTTGCAAGGCTAATCAGCCAACCGCTCACTGACGCGGAGTTGCACGACACGCCGAATCGCGCGCCGCAGGTCGGGAGTGGATGGTCTTCGGAGCCTCCCCCGGATGCCGTCGAGTACACCGGCACCGTCACGAACCAGGGGTCGCTGCGGGTCGGCAGAAGGACGTTCCATTTGGGGAAGGCCGTCGTCCCCCGAGATGCCTCGAAGGACGAGAGGCAGGCCAAATGTTGGTATACCGGTACTGAGCTATGGGTGCAGATGATTAAGGGCGGACACCGAGTGCAGGTCTCACTCGGTGGGCCGCTCGCTGATCCAGCCTGGGGCGGGGCGTCGGTGGGTGGGGGTGGGCTGGGTCGGGTGGGGGCGTTGCCGTTGCCGCAGTTGATGGACAGCGACGGCGGTGAGGAGTCGGAGTTGCAGCAGTGGCTGGCCATCGACGCGGTAGCGGATCCGGCGGCGTCGTGGGCTGCCTTCGACGCTGTCAGGGACTACCTCACCAGTGATGCGGCGGGTCATGCGCTGGATGCGTTGATCGCCGCCGTCTGGCCGGGCGGCGACCGGTTGTGGACGGATCGGGCGTTGCTGGCGCTGGCCCGGCAGGGGCAGGTGGACTTCGGATACCAGTATCTACTGTCCGGTGATCGCAGCGTGGCGCCCTTGCTGAGGGTGGCCGGGCCGGAACAGTTGTGGGCGTGGGCGGATCTGGTACGCAGCGCTGGGTTCGGGGAAGGGCGGGCCACACTGCTGGAAGCAGTCGCCTCAGCACTGATACCCGGAACCACCGAGTCAGTGACAGCCCGGCTGGCCGCCTCACGCGGTGAGATTGACGTGCATGAGCGGATAGCCGTGGTACACGCCCTGTCCGCAATAGCAGCGGCGGTTTCCCCACAACTCCGGACTGCTCTCAACAAGGTAGCGACCACCCTACTCGGATGCCCCCTCCCTGTCACGCTGATGTGAGACAGCCCGTCTACCAGGGGATACTCTTCCTGGACAGTTGCGAGGAGAGATCATCAGCATGACGTCGAAGCCCCACGAGAACCCGGATCCGGACGCTCGACCCCAGCGGCGGACATTCACCGCAGAGTTCAAAGCGCGGATCCTGGCCGAGTACGACGCGGCGCCGGATGCGGCGGCTCGTGGGCGATCCTGCGCCGGGAACGGCTCTACGGGTCACACATTCTCGACTGGCGCAAGGCCCGGGATGCCGGAGCCGCGGCTGGCCTGACGGACCGGCGGCAATCGGCTGCGCGGGCAGCGAAGAAGGCCGAGAACGCCGAACTTGCCCGCCTTCAGCGGGAGAACGCTCGGCTGCAGGCCAAGCTGGCCAAGACCGAGACCGCCCTGTCGATCATGGGAAAAGTTCCTTCGCTGCTCTTTGAGCGGGCCCGTTCCGGGCTGAAAATGATCGCGGCCGCTCGCTGACGCCGTGTGCGCTTGGTCTTCGAGGCCGTGGAAAAGTCGGGTGTGGGGAGCTGCGTCATGGGCCCTTCATTGTTGCTTCGAGCACGCGGATCAGCTTCGCTTTCGTTTCCAGCAGCTCCCGCGGGCGGCCGCCCTGTGACCGTTCGGGTGGAAGGACCGCAGTGTTGGAGTCGAGCCAGGACAACGAGGAGATCATCGAGCGGGTCGCCGCGCTCGACATCGGCAAGGCCACCCTGGTGTGTTGCGTGCGCGTCCCAGGTCAAGGGCCTGGGGGCCGTCGGCGGCAGGAGGTGGCGACGTACTCCACGATGACGCGGTCGTTGCTGACGATGGTGGACCGGCTTCGGGAACTGGGCGTCACCCGGGTGGTGATGGAGTCGACCTCGGACTACTGGAAACCAGTGTTCTACCTGCTGGAAGCGGCTGGTGTGGATGCGTGGCTGGTCAATGCGAAGGACGTGAAGCATCTGCCCGGCCGTCCGAAGACCGACCGGCTGGACGCGGTGTGGTTGTGCAAGGTCGCTGAACGGCAGATGATCCGGCCGAGTTTCGTGCCACCGCCGCCGATCCGTGAGCTGCGGGACCTGACCCGCTACCGCGTCGATCTGATCGCCACCCGGACCGCGGAACGCAGCCGGGTCGAGAAACTTCTCGAAGACGCGCAGATCAAGCTGAGCGTGGTCGCCAGTGACATCTTCGGCACGTCCGGCCGGGACATGATGGCCGCGCTGATCGCCGGGACACGGGACCCGAAGGTGCTGGCGCAGATGGCCCGCAGCCGGCTGCGCCTGAAGCTCACCCAGCTGGAGGACGCGTTCGTCGGGCGGTTCAGCGAGCATCACGGGTTCCTGCTGGCCAAGATGCTGGCCCGCGTCGACGCAATCACCGCGGACATCGCTGAGGTGAACCAGCGTATCGAGGAACAGATCGGCTCGTTCCTCACTGCGGCGCAACGCCTGGACGAGGTCCCCGGCGTCGGACCGGCCACCGCCCACGTGATCATCGCCGAGGTCGGTGTGGACATGAGCAGGTTCCCCACGCCCGCGCATCTGGCCTCCTGGGCGCGGTTCGCTCCAGGAGTCAAGGAGTCAGCCGGTAAGAGCAAAGGCTCCGGCTCCACCGGTCACGGCAACTCCTACCTGGCCAGAGTCCTCGGCGAGGCCGCGGTCGCCGCCGGCAAGACCGACACCTTTCTGGGTGAACGGTATCGACGCATCGCCAGACGCCGCGGGAACCGGCGCGCCATCGTCGCTGTCGGCCGGTCCATCCTGACCATCGTCTGGCACCTGCTGTCCGACCCGGCCACCCGCTTCACCGACCTCGGAGCCGACTTCTACGACACCCGCGTCAACCCCGAACGCCGCAAACGCAACCACATCCGACAGCTCGAAGCCCTCGGCTACACCGTCACCCTCACCCAAGCCGACTAACCGATCCGGAGCCAAGAACCCATCCCGGCTCCGCCGGGATGCTGCCGCCTGCCCACGCACCCTTCATTTTCGGATCAGCGCACGCGCTCTTGGCTTGACTTTTAACCGGTTGCCCTGAGGATCTTCGATCGCTGGGGCGGTTTCGGTGTGTCGCAAGGACATGGGTACGGCCACCCGTGATCATTCGGAGTGCTGAAGCTTCGAAGGATGCGGGGTGGCCGTGGGACCTACTATGCCAGGTTTGCGGGCGGCGTCGGTGTCGGATCCGGCGGCGTGTCGTGAGGCGTTGGTCGGGTTTCGGTTGGCGTTGTACCGATGTTTCGGTCGGCGCGCGGATGCGTTGTTCGAGTTGGTTGACGCGGTGCTGACTGCTGATGGTCCGGTGTCGTCGCTGGTGGAGTTGTCGTTGGAGAAGGCGTTCCGGCGTGGTCATGGGGCGTTGTATGACGCGTTGGCGTGTGGCGAAGTGGATGTCGCGGCGTTGACGGCGCTGATCGCTGCCTCCTGGGAACCGGCCGATGACGGGCCGGTGAAAGTCGCGGTGGATGTGTCGGCGTGGCCTCGCCCGGACGCGGTCACGTCCGAGGGACTGTGTCACTGCTACACGTCGTGCCGGTGCGACGGCGCGCGCAAGACGATCCCTGGTTGGCCGTTCTCCTTCGCCGCGGGGCTGGAATGGGGCGCCTCGTCGTGGACGGCGTTGCTGGACGCGGTGCGGATCGGACCGCAGGACGACGCCACCGTGGTGACCGTTGCGCAGATCGGCGCTGTGGTCGCACGGCTGGCCGCGGCCGGTTCGCTGGCCGGGCGGCCGGCGCCGCTGTTCGTGTTCGACTCCGGCTACGACCTGACCCGGATCACCTATCTGGCCGCTGATCACGCTGTGCAGGTCCTCGGCCGGGTTCGCAGTGACCGGGTGTTCTACGCGCCGGCCCCGAAACGGCTGCGGGATGGGCGACCCGGCCGGCCGAGGCTGCACGGGAACCGTTTCGAGCTGTCCGAACCAGCGTCGCTGCCGCCGGCCGAGCAGCAACTGAGCGCACAGAGCCCGCGCTACGGTGCCGTCGCGGTCAGTGCCTGGCACGGGCTGCATCAGCGCCTGTGTAAACAGGCCGGTTGGACCGGGTTCGTCGGTCCGGTGCCGGTCGTGCCCGGGACGGTCATCCGAATCCAGGTCGAACGGCTGCCGGGCAACCGCGCACCGCAGGATCTGTGGCTGTGGCACACCGCCCCACCGGGCACGGTCTTCGACCTGGACCTGCTGTGGAAGGCCTACCTTCGCCGCTTCGATCTGGAGCACACGTTCCGGCTCCTCAAGGGCATGCTGGGCTGGACCGCCCCGCAGATCCGCACACCCGGACAGGGCCAGCGCTGGACCTGGCTGGTGCTGGCCGCCCACACCCAGCTGCGGCTGGCCAGAACCCTCACCATCGATCTGCGCCGCCGATGGGAGAAGACCACACCCATCCAGCGGCCGATGACACCGGGCCGGGTCCGTCGAGGTTTTCGTATGCTGCGTCGGCATCTGGGCACTCCAGCCAGAACACCGAAATCCACTACCGCCGGTCCCGGCCGCCCCGCAGGCACCACCAGGCCTCCCCGAACCCGTTACGACGTCGGCAAGAAGAAGTCCACAGTGGACAACAAGAAGACTAGAAAACGGCAGGTCAAGGGTTAAAAGTCAAGCTTGGAACTGCTCTCCGAGAGCGCGGATGCCGCGCCGACGCCGAACCCGTCCTCGCCGAGGCGCAGCAGGCGCTGAGCGAGGTCTGGGGCGTTGCGCCCGCCTGCCGGCTGACCGGCCTGTCCAGGGCGACGCTGTATCGGCGCCGCACCCCGCCCGCGCCGCCGAGGCCGCGCACGCCGCGTAAACCGCCGCCGTCGGCGCTGTCGGAGGCTGAGCGTGAGCAGGTGCTGCAGCTGCTGAACCAGCCCGAGTACGCCGTTCTGGCACCGGCGCAGGTGTGGGCCCGTGAGCTCGACGAGGGCCGCTGGTGGTGTTCGGAGTCCACGATGTACCGGATCCTGCGCGCGGCCGGGCAGACCGGCGAACGCCGGGCCCAGGCCACCCATCCGGCCCGCACCAAGCCCGAACTCGTGGCCGACGCGCCCAATCAGGTCTGGTCCTGGGACATCGAGCGCCACGAGGCGCCGCGAACCGAGTGGAGGTGAAAGGACTCCACCGCCGTTTCGTCGCAGCGGGACGGTGAAGCAGGGGGCAGCCTGATCCGGGAGACGCCGGGAAGGGCGGGAAGCAGCCCCGACAACGACGGGACGCGCTGGCACTACCGGACGGCGCGGGTCCGGCAAGCGAGACGGGAAGGTGGACGCGAGGAACCAGCGTTGTAAAGCCCCTCAAGGGCTACCGCCAGCTCGAACCCGGTGGATCCGGGCTGGATAGCGGCGCGTACCCGCCCTTCATGACGGGTGGGGAACTCCTGGATCGGTTGATGTCGCCGGTCGGGAGGCCACGGTGAAGGCCTGCGGCGTAGCCGTGGCGAGGCCGCAGGGGCATAGCTGGCCACCTCACCTGTTGATCGGTTCGTGGTGAACGTGGGAACCACCCCGAGGCTCCCGTCCGTGGCTTGTCGTCCAGACAGGCTGCGGCGGGTGAGCGCGTTGTCCGCCGATCGCCTGGGGTGGGGCGGAGGGCCGGTAGTAGTCCGGGGACGGGAAAGCCGTCCACATGGCGAAGCGGCCCAGCGGGTTCATGCATGTGAGGCACTGCAAGGGTTGGAGGCGCTGGTGAATACCGGTGAGCTGTGGCCGACGCCGGATGAGGCGTGGCCGCGGGTACGGCGGATGCAGACCAAGCTGCACCTTTGGGCGACCGAAGATCCCGGTCGCCGGTTTGATGATGTGTTCAACCTCGTGTGTCACCCGGACTTTCTCACCGTGGCGTGGGAACGGGTGAAGGGGAACAAGGGGGCACGCACGGCGGGAGTCGACGGGGTAGCCCCGTCGCTGGTCGCCGCAAGCCCGGACATCGTGGCCGCTTTCCTGGCCGACGCGCGGGAGCAGCTCAAGTCCCGCACGTTCAGCCCACTGCCGGTGCGGGAGCGCATGATTCCCAAGTCCGGTAGCGGGGGCAAGCTGAGGCGGCTCGGGATACCGTCCACGATGGACAGACTCGTGCAGGCTTCCCTCGTGCTGGTACTGGAGCCGATCTTCGAGGCGACGTTCAAGCCGTGCAGTTACGGCTTCCGCCCTCGACGACGGTGCCAGGACGCGATCGCTGAGATTCACCACTTCGGCTCCCAGGGCTACCACTGGGTGTTCGAAGCCGACATCACAGCATGCTTCGACGAGCTGTCACACTCCGTGATCCTAGAACGGGTGGGCAGACGCGTCGGGGATAAGCGTGTGCTGGCCCTGATCAAAGCCTTCCTCAAGGCGGGCATCATGGCCGAGACGGGCCAGGTCAGGGACTCCGTCACCGGCACGCCCCAGGGTTCATTATGTTCAGCTGAACATAACGACCCTTATGAACAGTGCTGGGTTATGCGCAGCGTCGGCCTGTCGGTCCTGGTCAGGGCGGAGCTGGGGGTCGAGCGCTGCGCATAACGCGCCGAGGATCTGATCAGGGTCGGCATGGTGCCGGCTCGCGTGATCGGAGGTCGGCTGTGATGACGGCTGTGTCTGCGCTGGTGTCGGGTTTGGACGCGGAGTTGCGGCGTCTGGGCTACAAGGACTCGACGTTGGTCTGGTATCGGGGCTGCTGGCGCCGGATGGAGAGGTTCTTCGCTGCCCGTGGCGTCGAGGAGTTCTTCCTGGACGTGGCGATGGCGTGGGTCGATGAGGCGTGTGGCTTCTTCGACAAGGAGCGGGCGGGCGCGCTCAAACCGAATGATATCTATCTGTTCAGGGTCGCGCAGATGCTGGGCGATTACGCGTTGCACGGGGCGGTGCTGCGCCGCTACTCCCGGTCCGTGGCCAAGCTGGACGGGGAGGGCGCCGACGCGGTCGTGCGGTTCCAGGCGTGGCTGCGCTCCGCTGACCGCGCCGTATCGACCGTGCGGGTGTATGCGACGGTGGCCGGGGAGTTCGTCGCGTTCGCCGGCACCCATGGCGGGCTGGCTCGTTGCGACGCCGCGACGCTCCAGGCGTTCGTCGCCACCCTCGCGGGATACCAGGTCAAGACTGTCGAGCAGAAACTGTGCGCGGTGCGGTCCTTCCTCCGGTTCGCCTGCGCCGGCGGCCTGGTCGACGCCGCTGTCCTGGAAGCGGTCCCGGCGGTGCGGTCCAGCAAGCGGGTCAGGGTCCCGTCGGTGTGGGATCCCGGCGACGTGGCCAGGATCCTGGACGCGATCGACCGGGGCAATCCGTGCGGGAAGCGGGACTACGCGATTATTGTGCTGATCGCCAGGCTCGGGCTGCGCGGCGTGGATGTCAGACGGCTGGAGTTCGCCGACTTCGACTGGCCGGGCAACCGGTTGAGCGTGGCGCAGGCCAAGACCGGGCACCGGGTGCAGTTGCCGTTGCTCAAAGAGGTCGGCTGGGCGGTGATCGACTACATCCGTCATGGTCGGCCGGTCTGCGACTACCCGCAGGTGTTCCTGCGGCACCACGCTCCGATCGGACCGTTCTCCGAGCAGGACCATCTGCATCAGATCCTGGTCAAGCACGCCCGGGCGGCGCACGTTGCGGTGAGTGAGCAACGCCGCCACGGCATGCACTCGCTGCGGCACACCCTGGCCACTCGGTTGATGGAGGACGGCACGCCGGTCGAGCAGATCGCCGACATCCTCGGTCACCGGTCGGTGCAGTCGACTGGCGTGTATTTGAAGTCGTCGCTGGGTCTGCTAGCCACGTGCGCCCTGGACCCGGACGCGCCGGTGCAGCAGGCGTCACGATGAGCGCCGACATCACCATGACCGACGCGATCACGGCGCTGGTCGCCCAGAAACGCGCCCTCGGCTACAAATACGCAGCCGAAGAACGGGTGCTGGCCCGGTTCGCCGCGTTCTGCCGCAGCGAGTTCCCCGGACTGGCCGCGCCCACCGAGGCTTCGGTCGAGGCGTGGCTCGCGGCCGCCCGGCGGCGCGCAGTCACGCCGGCGACCCTGCAGGGCCTGGCCGCGCCGGTGCGGGAGTTGGCCCGGTGGCTTCACCGCCAGGGCGTGCCGGCCTACGTCCTGCCCAAAGGTGCGCTGCCCAGACCCGGCCGTTACGTCCCGCACATCTACACCGATCAGGAACTGGCGGCCCTGTTCACCCAGACCGACCGCTGCAACTCCTGTTCCCAGGTCCCGTTCCGGCATCTGGTCATGCCAGTGCTGTTCCGCACGATCTACGCCTGCGGGCTGCGTGCCTCCGAAGCCCGCCTGCTGCGCGTCGACGACGTTGACATCACCACCGGCGTGCTGCAGATCCGCGACGCGAAGGGCGGCAAAGACCGGCAGGTGCCCGTCAGTGCGCCGCTGCGCGTGAGGCTCGCCGACTACCACGCCCACGTCGCCGGCCGCTCGGGCGCAGACTGGTTCTTCCCCGGCACGGCCGGAAAGCCGCTGACACTCGGGAACATCGACAAGAACTTCCGCCGATTTCTGTGGCAGGCCCGCATCTCTCATGGTGGTCGAGGCCACGGCCCCCGCGTCCACGATCTCCGCCATACCTTCGCGGTCAACAACCTGCGTTCCTGGTTCGCCCACGGCCAGGACGTCGGCGCGTTGCTGCCGGTCCTGCAAACCTACCTGGGCCATTCCTCGATCGCCGACACCGCCTACTACCTCAGGCTGACCGCCGAGTCCTACCCGGACGTCACCGCCCGAGTCCAGCAGGCCACCGGCGACGTCGTCCCGCCCCTCACCACAGGGCCGTGCCATGGCTACTGACTTCGCGGTCTTCCTGCGCCGCTTCCTCACCACGCACCTGGCCGGGATGCGCGGCTGCTCACCCAACACGGTCGCGTCCTACCGCGACACGTTCAAACTCCTGATCGCCTACTTGCGCGACGAAAGGTCAATCCCCGCAGCCAAGCTCACCCTCGATCACGTCGATGCCGCCGCTATCACCGGGTTCCTTGAATGGCTCGAGGCCAGCCGGCACAACAGCGCGTCGACGCGTAACCAGCGACTGGCCGCGATCAGCTCGTTCTGCACCTGGATGCAAACCGAGGACTGAAGTTCCACCTGCGGACCGGACACCCTGAAACCAGACAGTTGGTCTGGGGAAGGATGTCCTGGTGCCCCGTCCATCGAAGTACCCCGAGGAGTTCCGCCGGGATGCGGTCGAGTTGGTCCGCTCGTCGCCTGGCCGGACGATTCGTGAGATCGGCCGAGAGCTCGGCGTGAACCACGAGACCCTGCGCAACTGGGTGAACGTCGCCAAGCGGGCTGAGCAGGCCGGCGCGGGCGGCGGGGGCAGCTCCGAGCGCGGCGGGCAGGTCAGCGCGGATGAGCGGGAGGAGCTGCGCCGGTTGCGGAAGAAGGTCGCTGAGCTGGAGCTGGAGAAGGAGATTCTCCGTAAGGCGGCTCAGTATTTTGCGAAGGAGTAGTCCGGGCGCTGCGCGCCTCCCCGCGGGGAGAAAATGGTGGGCCGCCCGGCGACGTCGTTCCATCGTGGTGCTGCGCGCCCGAGAAGGAGTATGACGCTGGGTGCCCGCGTGACAGGCTCCCCGCAGTGTTGCTTCGAGCACGTGAGTCAGATTCTTCGGCCTGTCGGGTGCCCCTGGGCGGTTCGGATGATTCGCGAGTCGGAGGGTGCTGGTGGAGGTCATCGTTGTGCGATGCGCAGGCATCGATGTCGGTAAGCGTGATGTCAAGGCATGTATCCGGGTGCCGGACGCGCACGGCCGTTGGCGGGTCGAGGTGCGCACCTTCACAACGATGACCGGTGATCTGTTGCGGCTGCGGGACTGGCTGGCCGCTGAAGGAATCACCACCGTCGGGATGGAGGCCACCGGAGCGTATTGGAAGCCGCCGTACTACGCGTTGGAAGACGCGTTCGACGTCCAGTTGCTCAACGCAAGGCACCTGCACAACGTGCCGGGGCGCAAGACCGATGTGATCGACGCGGAGTGGATCTGCCGGATGGTGCAGCACGGTCTGGTCCGGCCAAGCTTCGTGCCGCCGGCGCCGATCCGGCAGTTGCGGGATTTGACCCGCTACCGCACCGAGGTCGTGCGGGAACGGGTGCGGGACATCGCGCGGTTGGAGAAGCTGCTGGAAGACGCCGGGATCAAGCTGTCCGCGGTGGTGGCGGATCTGCTCGGCAAGTCCGCCCGGGCGATGCTGGAAGCCATGATCGCGGGGCAACGTGACCCGCAGGTGCTGGCCGACATGGCGCTGCGACGCATGAAGTCCAAACGGGCGCAGCTGGTCGAGGCGCTGACCGGACGGTTCACCGACCACCACGCCTTCCTGGTCCGCGCGATGCTGGACCGCATCGACGCCGCGGCCCTGACCGTGGAGCGGATCTCGGCGCGGATCAGCGACCACATCACGCCGATGCGTCGTCAAGCCGACCTGCTCGCCACGATCCCCGGGATCAGCACCCGCATCGCCGAGGTGGTCATCGCCGAGATCGGTGTCACGATGTCGGTGTTCCCGTCGGCCGGCCATCTGGCCTCGTGGGCAGCGGTGTGTCCAGGTAACAACGAGTCCGCCGGCAAGCAACTGTCCGGCAAGACCCGCAACGGCAACGCCGCGCTGCGAGCCGCGCTCGGTGAGGCCGCGTTGGCGGTCACCCGCACCAAGGACACCTACCTCGCGGCCCGATACAAACGGGTGGCCTCCCGCCGCGGTAAGAAACGCGCGATCGTCGCGGTTCAGCACTCGATGCTGATCGCGATCTGGCACATGCTCACACACGACGTCGCCTACCACGACCTGGGCGCCAACTACTTCACCGAACGCGCCGGCACCGCCAGACAGACCCGACGACTCGTCACCCAACTCAACAACCTCGGCTACACCGTCCGCCTCGACCCCATCGCGGCAGCCTGAGCCGGTGGTCGCGGATATTTTCGAGTCAGATGGGTCGATGATCCACCGCTACCGGTTCATCTCCGGGCACCACGCCACCTATGGCGTCACGCGGCTGTGCCGCGTTCTGGCGGTCGGTCGCAGGCAGGGCTACTACGAGTGGGTCGCTGCCCAGCCCGCCCGTCAGGAGCGTGCTGAGGCCGAGGACGACCTCGCTGCCGAGATCCGCACCATCCACGGCGAGCACAAGGGCTCCTACGGCTCGCCGCGTGTGACGGACGAGCTGCGCCGGCGCGGCCGCCGGGTCAACCGTAAGCGCGTCGAGCGGATCATGCGGGAACGCCGCATCGTCGGCATCACCCGCCGCCGACGGCGGTCGCTGACCAAGCAGGACACGACCGCCGCGCCCGCGCCGGACCTGATCGGCCGCGACTTCACCTCGCCCGCTCCAGGGCACCGCCTCGTCGGCGACATCACCTACCTGCCCACCCAGGAAGGCTGGCTCTACCTGGCCACCACCATCGACCTGTTCAACCGCGAGGTCGTCGGCTACGCGATGGCCGAGCGCATGCGCGCCGACCTCGTGTGCGACGCGGTCGAGCTGGCCCACCGGCGCGGTCTGGTCAAGCCACGGGCCATCTTCCACTCCGACCGCGGCTCCCAGGGCGGTTTCAACCGGTCGTCGCAACACCTTTGATCACGGAGGTGTGCATGGGCCGGAACATGAAGTTGGAGCAGGTGCCGGAGGGGGCGCGGAGGCAGTGGGCGGCGGACCGGGCGCTGCGGGCGCCGATGCGGTCGCCGGGTCGGCCTGAGCCTTCGCGCGCGGTGCAGCGGCAGTTCTGGCGGCTGATCGCGACGGGGGTTACGACGGTCGAGGCGGCGCTTGCCGTTGGCGTGTCGTGGCCGGTTGGGGCGCGGTGGTTTCGTCACGCTGGCGGTATGCCGCCGATCAGCCTGGACGAGCCTTCGGGCCGCTATCTGTCCTTCGCCGAGCGCGAGGAGATCGCGCTGCTGCGGGCGCAGGGCACGGGTGTGCGGGAGATCGGCCGCAGGATCGGGCGCGATGCGGGGACGATCTCGCGTGAGTTGCGGCGCAACGCGGCGACCCGGGCCGGCAGGCAGGAGTATCGGGCCGTGGTGGCGCAGTGGAAGGCGCAGCAGGCGGCCAAGCGCCCGAAGACCGCCAAGCTGGTGTCCAATCCGCGGCTGCGCGAGTACGTGCAGGACCGACTGTCCGGGGCGGTGCGCCGGGCCGGTGGCGAGCTCGTGGCCGGGCCGACGGCTCGGGCCTGGAAGGGACGTAACAAGCCCCGCCGGGAAGACCGTCGTTGGGCCACAGCCTGGAGCCCGGAACAGATCAGCAACCGGTTGAAGCTGGACTTCCCGGATGATGAGTCCATGCGCATCTCGCATGAGGCGATCTACCAATCGCTGTTCATCCAGGGCCGGGGCGCGCTGAAGCGTGAACTGGTCGCGTGTCTGCGCACCGGCCGCGCGTTGCGGGTGCCGCGCGCCCGGGCCCGGCTACGCCGCGACGGTATGGTCACCCCTGAAGCGATGATCAGTCAGCGTCCGGCCGAGGTCGAGGACCGGGCCGTGCCGGGGCACTGGGAAGGTGACCTGATCATCGGGCTGGACAGGTCCGCGATCGGCACCCTCGTGGAACGGACCACCCGCTTCACCATGCTGCTGCACCTGCCCCGCATGGACGGTTGGGGCGTCGAAGCGCGGTCGAAGAACGGCCCGGCCCTGGCCGGGCACGGCGCTGAAGCCGTCCGGGAAGCGATCGCCGCGACGATCACCGCCCTGCCCGAGCAGTTGCGTCGCACGCTCACTTGGGATCGCGGCAAGGAACTCGCCCAGCACGCGAAGCTGACGATCGACACCGGCGTGCAGGTCTACTTCGCCGACCCGCACAGTCCGTGGCAGCGCGGCACGAACGAGAACACCAACGGGCTGCTGCGGCAGTACTTTCCCAAAGGTATGGACCTGGCCCGCTGGAACACCGGCGAACTCGAGGCGGTGGCGGCAACATTGAACAGCCGGCCACGCAAGGCACTCGGGTGGAGGACTCCCGGCGAAGCCCTCAACGACCTGTTATCGTCCACTCAGGACAGTGGTGTTGCAACGACTGGTTGAAACCGGTCAGTACACCTCGACCGAGTTCCGCACCACGCTCAAGTCGCTCCACATGAGAGGGTCGATGGGCCGCGTCGGATCGTGCTACGACAACGCCGTCGCCGAATCGTTCTTCGCGACCCTGAAAGCCGAGATCGGCACCCGGGTCTGGGCCACCCGGGCCGACGCGCGCCGAGCCGTGTTCGCGTACCTTGCCTATTACAACCGCAACCGTCTACATTCGACACTCAGCCACCGAACCCCGTACGAGGCCCGCGTCTGTTACGGTCAGACCACCGCCCTCGCGGCATGAAACCCCGGTGTCCGATCCTGGGGTGGAACTTCAGACCCAGCCCGGATGGCCTGCTACCAAGACATCCTCGCCATCCCCACCAAGAAGCAGGCCCGCCCGGGCGTCAACCACCTGACCGTCGGGCAGACCCGTCTGCTGCTCGCTCAACCCGACCGGTCCACCCACCGCGGCCGACGCGACGCGACCCTGCTCGCCACGCTCTACGACACCGCCGCCAGGGTCCAGGAAATCGCCGACCTCACCGTCCGCGACATCCGTCTCGAACCCCCCGCCATGGCCGCCCTGACCGGGAAAGGCCGCAAGACACGCCACGTCCCCCTGATAGGCAACACGACAGCGATCCTGGCCGCCTACCTGGCCGAACATCGCCTGGACCGACCCGGCCACGACGACCACCCGGTGTTCTTCAACCAGCACCGCAGCAAGCTCAGCCGTGGCGGCATCGCCTGGGTCATCAGCAAATACCTGGCCAGGACAGACAACCCGCAACTCGCCGGCGCCGACGTCAGCCCGCACACCCTGCGCCACAGCAAGGCCATGCACCTCTACGAAGCAGGCGTCCCCCTGCCCTACATCCGCGACATCCTCGGACACATCGACCTGTCCACCACCGAGATCTACGCCCGCGCCTCGACCGAAGCGAAACGCAAAGCCCTCGAAGCCGCCTACACCGACACAACCTCCGACGACCTGTCCGAATGGAACCAAGACCCCGGACTGCTCGACTGGCTCACCAACCTCTGACCCGAACACCCACGCGTTATGCGCAGCGCTCGACCCCCAGCTCCGCCCTGACCAGGACCGACAGGCCGACGCTGCGCATAACCCAGCACTGTTCATAAGGTTCATTATGTTCAGCTGAACATAACGACCCCTGCGGGGTACCCCGCTCCCGGTGGATCACGGTCCCGTCCGCAGTGACCATCGGCGCCGCCAGCCACCGCTTCACATACAAGATGATCCACGGCTGGTCGGTGTTGGCCTCCACGGCTTTGACCATGAGGTCCCACGAGACGCTGTCGAAGAACTTGGCGATGTCCATGTCCACCACCCAGTCCATCCGCCAGCAGCGTTCCTTGGTCCGCGCGACTGCTTGCAGCGCCGACCGGCCGGGACGATAGCCGTAGGAGTCCGGATGGAAGATCTGTTCCATCCGAGCTTCCAGCCTCGCCGCGACCACGGTCTGCGCCACCCGGTCCCCGACCGAAGGCACCCCCAGCGTTCTGGTACCCCCGACCTTGGGGATCTCCACCGCTTTGACCGGTGGGGGAAAGTAGCTCCCCGACGACATCCGATTCCAGATCTTGTACAGGTTGTTGTGAACATCCTGTTCAAAATCGCCGACCGACTGCCGGTCGATCCCAGCGGCACCCTTGTTGTCCCTGACCTTCTCCCACGCCCGCCAGACCTCCATCTTCGAGATCTCGAACGGCTTGCCTGGTGATTTCTGCTCGGCCACCCGACTCCTCCCCGACCCGGACCGGGCCTGGTTGATCGAATCTTCGAACCACGGATGACCTGGCCCCTTCGCTCCACCCCCACCGCGTCAAGCAGGAGCTTCTCCACTACTACGGGCCAGTCCGCCGGCGTTGCCGCATCGGTACTCAGTTCCTCCCGGAGCTACCGGTCTGGAACGCTCCCTCTCGCCGCCCGGTCAACCCCGGACAGCCGTATCGGCTTCGCCTTCCCACGTTCCACGTGAAAGCCGCAGATCGAGCTCACGCCGCCTATATGCCGGACACCGCCTGGCCAGTAAGTGGGTAACCGCCAGACTCATCCCGAAGCAGTTCAGATGCCCCGGTTTCGATGTCAACCATTTCCCTTTCGACACTTCACAGGCTGTGACGCAACGCCTTCCCGATCCCTGCCTGACGCTTGAACAGCGCCTTTTCCACCTCGCTCACCACGACGGTCTTCAGCCAACGCAGCAGGTGGCGGCTTGGAGCCTCCCCCCACAGGGCGGCTCCGAGGGGCCAAACCCTCATCTTCCACGCAGCACCGCCTCTGGAGGCACTGTCCACATAGGACCTCCATCAACGTTCGTGGCACACCTGAGCTGGCAAGATAGGACTTGCTGAGGGTCGCATCCATCGCGTGCAGGCCGCAGGAGTCGGCCAGCCGCATCACCGGTTCCAACCCCGCACACGACACCAGACTCGGATCATCGAACGATGCGCGCATCCGTGCCGCGCCCTGCGGTAACCTCACCTCGACGGTGCCCTCTCGAACTGAACGATAGAAGCCTCAAGAGCCTCTATCATTCCACCTCGCGGGGGCACCATCTCAGCCCGCCCGCCACACTCACGTCAATCGCATCGGCGGATCAGGGTTCAGTAGCCGAATCGCCATTTCTGAAACCCGCCACCGTTACACGGAATGATGTATTGGTGTCCGGCGTAGTTGCTATCCACGCACTTGCTATGCATGAACTGCCAGGTCATCTCAAACTGGTCGTACGAGCTTCCCTTGAGTCTCCACCAAGTCTTCGAGAGGTAGCCCCACGGGTTCGGGTTCGGGTCGCTGCAGTTGTCGAGAAAGAGCTGGGCGGCCCCTGACAGGTAGTCGTAGTAAGAGAGGCAGTACCCGGTCCCGATGTTCTTGAACTTCACCACGTGATGCTTGTCGCTGGACTGCCCGACCATAGTGAGACGCCACTTTTGATCGTTGTTGTTGAAATTGCACGGTTGTGTCGCTACCGCTGCAGATGTGTACGCCTGAATGCAGCGCCCAGTCTCCCAGTTGCGCAGAAAGTTGGGGTTTGCTGGCCCCGCGTACGCCGCCACTGGCACAGCCAGCGTTGCGGCGGTCAGCACCCCTAATGCGACAAGCATCCGCACCAGCCAGCGCCGCCGAGACGCTCCTGATCGCAGGCCGGCCGTCTTCTCCGGTGGATGGTTCACAAGATCTCCTTCGCACTCAACACACCGACAAGCGGCATACGTCAGTAGAACGGCCTGCCCGGCGGCTAGGTTCACGGCATCCAGAAAGGTGCGCCGGGGGACGCGGTGTGGACGCCTCCTGCCCCCTTCGCCGATCGGCGGCCACCCTCCTGCTCACCGCTCGCGGCAGCGAGCTGGAGCAGGAATTCGCTTTCGGCATGATGCGGCAGCTCTTCGAGACCGAGCTGCCCGGCACGGGGAGGCTCCGCTTGGCGGCCCGACGGCCTCGGCCGCAGCAGTACCAGGTTGCGGCAGGCGACCTGGCCGGAGATCGACCAGCATGCGATCGGTGAATCTTCCACGGAAGTGAGGCTGCTGTCGCACCGCTGCTGACTTACACGACCTGATGGTAGTCAGACGCAGCAGCACGAGGCGATGCCCCGCTTTGGAGGACTCGTCTGCTCACGACGACGCTGCTGGCCGTCGAACGGGATCGGCGGGTACCGACGCCAGGACGCGGGCATCGTCCTGCCATGACCAGGCCGTGCTGATCCTTCGATGGTCGGAATGCCGCAAATGATCAATGTGTTGCAGGGATTGCCTCATCTGGCCCATGGTTCTGGATGGTCAGATCGAGGCCGGAACTCGATCGTGATCAGAAGTGGAAGGGGTGGACTTGGGCCGGGCGAGCGGCCGCCTGCCGTATCCGATCGCGTAGGTAGGACCGGTACGCGGCTACCTTCTGTTCCACAAAAGCGCCACCGGCGATGGCCGGGTTGACGTTGGCGTCAAGGATGAACCACTGCCCACTGGTCCAGTGCTGGATAACGTTGATCCCGGCGACCTCACTGCCCATGAGTGCGGCTGCTTCAAGGGCCAGGGCCTGAGCTCTAGGGTCGAAGTCCTCGGGTTGCACCAGGGCGCAATCGCCGCCCTGGTGGCTGTCGTCGCTCACGGAATTCCCCGCACGGCCCCGGCGTTGTTCTTCTTTGTCGGTTTTGATCACGGTTTGTTAGCTTGAGTTTTATCCCTTGAGTGCCTGATTGTTGACTTTTGGTGTGTCCACTGTGGACTTCTTCTTGCCGACTGGGTAGCGGGTTCGCGGAGGCCGGGTGCTACCCACGGGACGGCCGGGACCAGGATTGGTGGTTTTCGGCCTACCGGCCGGAGTGCCCAGATGCCGGCGCAGGTTACGGAAACCCCGGCGGACCCGTCCAGGGGTCATCGACCGCCCCGCAGGGATCGTCTTCTCCCAGGGACGGCGTAGATCAGTCGTGAGGGTCTTCGCCAGCCGCAGCTGGGCGTGCGCGGCCAGGATCAGCCATGTCCAGCGTTCACCCTGCTCAGGAGTACGAATCTGCGGGGCGGTCCAGCCCAGGGTGGACTTGAGCAGCCGGAAGGTGTGTTCCACATCGAACCGGCGGAGGTAGGTCTTCCACAGCAGGTCCAGGTCAAAGACGGTGCCCGGTGGTGCGGTGTGCCACAGCCACAGGTCTTGCGGCGCCCGGTTGCCGGGCAGACGCTCGACCTGGATGCGGATCACGGTGCCAGCCACGACCGGTAGCACCCCCTCGAAGTCGGTCCAGCCGGCCTGTCTGGACAGTTTCTGGTGCAGCCCGTGCCACGCGCTGACCATCACCTCGCCGTATCGCGGGTTCTGCCCACGCAGCCGCTGATCGGGCGCCGGAAGCGCTGTCGGCTTGGACAGTTCGAACCGGCTGCCGTGCTTCCTGGGCCGGCCCGGCCGACCGTCCTTGCGTCGCTTGGGTGCCGGTGCGTAGAACACCCGGTCGCTGCGCACCCGACCCAGGACCTGCACACCCAGACCGTCGAGTCCGGCGAGATAGGTGATGCGGGTCAGGTCGTATCCGGAGTCGAACGTGAACACCGGCGCGGGCCGCCGCGCGAGCGTCCCGGCCTCCTCCAGACGGGCCAGCACATTGGCGATCTGGGCGACCGTCACCACCGTCACGTCGTCGTCCGGGCCGATACGCACCACGTCCAGCAGCGCGGTCCACGACGACGCACCCCACTCCAACCCGGCGGCGAAGGAGAACGGCCAGCCCGGAATCGTCTTGCGGGATCCGTCGCAACGGCAGGAGGTGTAGCAGTGACACAGCCCCGCAGAGGTCACCGCGTCCGGCCGTGGCCACGCCGAGGTATCCACCGCGATCTTCACCGGACCGTCGTCGGCGGGCTGCCACGACGACGCGATCAGCCCAGCCAGCTGTTCAACGTCGAGATCACCACAGGCCAGCGCGTCATACAACGCCCCGTGTCCACGCCGGAACACCTTCTCCTGCGACAGTTCCACCAGGGAGTCCACCGGACCATCAGCGGTCAACACCGCATCCACGAGCTCGAACAACGCGTCCGCGCGTCTGCTGAAGCACGCATACAATCCGGCTCGGAACGCGACCAATGCCGCACGACACACCGAGGCATCTGTTGCCACCACAGCCTGCAAACCTGGCATAGTAGGCCCCACGGCCACCCCGCATCCTTCGAAGCTTCAGCACTCCGAATGATCACGGGTGGCCGTACCCATATCCTTGCGACACACCGAAACGGCCCGGACGATCTTCTGATCGCCCGGGCCGTTGGTTAAATCTCAAGGTTAGATGCCGTAGACGGCGAAGGTGTCGGTGCGGTCGTGTAGGTCGCGGCGGGCGTGGGCGATGTTGGCGCGTCCGGCGAGGCGGAAGGTGTTCAGGGCCAGGTTGCGGAAGGTGGCCGCAGCGCGTGGTGCGGTGCCGGTTCTGAGCTGGGAGTCGTCCTCATGGAAGGTCACGTCCCGGGTCCGATGTAGACGGTCCTCGACAGTCCAGTGCCCTCTCGCGTAGTGGTTGAGGTGTGCCGGGGTGGCCTGCTCTGCGTCGAGGCTGACGATGCCGTGGATGATTTCTTTGCTGGTGCGTACGCCGTCGAGGCCGCCGGTGTCGCGGCGTAGCCGGAAGACTTGCCGGGCGCCGGGGAACACCGTGTCGTGGCAGGGTGCGACGCGTAGGGTCCGGCGTTCGGTACGTCCGTGTCCCCGATCGTCGGTGACGCTGGTGCGGTCGGCGAACTCGGTGTCGGTGCCGGATAGCAGCGCTTGCGCGGCCTGCAGCGCGAGGGGCTGGTTACCCTTCAGGATCAGCAGGTAGTGGGCGTTCAGCGGTCCGGTGATCAGCCGGGCGGTCTGCTTCGTCGTGTGCAGCGCGTCGAGGGTCAGCAGCATGCCGGCCACGTCCAGGGGTGCGAGCAGGTCGGGGATCACGGTGGTCTCGCCTCGCTTGTCGCCGACCTGGCGCTGACCCAGGATCACCCCGCGCTCGTGGGTGACCGCGGCGACCAGGAACACCTGCCCAGCTTCGGTGCGGGTGCCGTGCAAGAGCTTCCCGTCGATCGCGACCGCGGGCAGCAGCCCTGCCGGCGCCGGGTGGGTTACCGCCCGGACCGCGGCGCGGCGCTGCTCACGCTCGGCCGGTTCGTCAGCGGTGGCGGCAATCACCGGAGGCGGGGCGTCACCACGCACCACGTCGGCGGCGTAGCCGCAGGTCGCCGCATCCAGGGCGTCACCGTCCAGGCCGGCCAGGACCCGCCGGAAGGTGCGTTCGCTGGGCACCAGGTACCGGCCGGTCAGCGGGTTACGCCGAGCTCCGAGACGGTGCAGGACATCCTGCGGGGTCCGCGCCGCCCACTGCCGGATCGCCGTCACGCAGTCGTTGCCCGCCACCAGCGTCGCGCACGCGGTCAGGACCAGAACCACCAGCAGCGGATGGCGAAGCCCTCGTAACCGGCGCGGGTCCGGCACCTGCCGCAACCGCTGCACCAGCGGCGACGCCACCGACAACGGATCGACGCCGTCCCGGTCCGCGGCGAGTTCGGCCTCCCACAACGCCAGATCAGCAAGGTGGCCAACAACAGGGTCGATCAGGGAAGATGACGACACGAGCGCGACTCCACGGATGATCTTCAGGACTAGACACCCAAAAGATCATCAGAAGTCGCGCTCGTCCCACAACTCCCGCCCTGTCCGATCCTCAACACGGACAGAACACCTCAAGCCGGAACAACGCCGGGGCCGTGGAATTCCCCGGGGTTGAACTCACGTAATTCGGCTCTGGCACTCATTCGGTGATCGGCGGATGGGGATGTCAGTGCTGGGCGAGGATACGTTTGCGGAGCAGGTCGAGGTTGGCGCGGCCGTACATGGCGCGTTTGATGGCCTTGGCTCTGGTGACGGCGCCTTCGACTGCTCCTGAGCTGTGGGGCAGGGTGAGGCCGTTGGTGATGGCGTCCTGGTCGCGGCGCATGCCGATGGCGAGGGATCGCAGTGCGGGAAGGTCGTCGCCCTCGATCGTGGTGAGCCAGCGTTCGAGGTTGCCGCCTTGCCGTCCGGTCATCATGACGGCGAAGGCGCGCACGTATTCGGCGGTGCGGTCGAGTTCGGGGCAGCGGTCCCGGATCTGGCGAAGATAGGCGCGGTCGGCATCCGTGAGCCGGTCAGGTCTGGTCATGATCCATCGGGTCGCGTGGCGCGGCTTGATCGGGCGTGGCCCGGGTTGCGGGATGTGGTGGTGGCCGCGGAACTGGTGCAGGAAGCGTCGGACGGTCAGCTTGCCGCCGCGGTAGCCCTGCTCGAGCAGTTCCCGGAACAGCGCTGCGGCGTCGGTCTGGCCGTGGTTCCAGCGTTCGATCAGGTAGGCCTTGAACGGGTCGAGTTTGGTCACCCGGTGCGTGGCCTTGAACAGCAGCTCGTCGAGGCTTTCGGCGCGGGCGAACCGTCTGACCGTTCCCCGCTCCAGGTTGAGCTCCCGGCAGATCGCGCTGAGGGACTTGCCTTGGGCCAGCAGCGTCTGCACTGCGGCGTAGCGTTCCTGAGTTCGGGTGACCAGGCGCCGTTCGCGGCCGTGGACGTCACGGACGCCGTCAGGCGCAAGTGCGGTCTGCACGGGTGCCGGTTCGGGCTGCTCCTCGGCGGCGGGTTCGGGCGGGTGCAAGCAGGCCCGGTGGGCCAGTACCGTCTTCTCGACGGCCTCGCCGAGGTTGGCCCACAGGTGGTAGCGGTCGGCGACCTGGATCGCGTTCGGGGCGCCGGCTCGGGCGCCGATCGCGTAGTTGCCGCCGCGGTCGCGGCAGATGACACGCACGCCAGGATGCTGGCGCAGCCAGTCGGCGAACGCGTCCGCGCTGCGGTCGGGCAGCACGTCGATCGGCCGGTGCGTCGCCATATCGAGCAGGATGGTCGCGTAGTTCTGACCTTTCTTGATCGCGAAGTCGTCGACGCCAAGCACCTCCGGCGCCTGGACTGGGCGGTCTGGGATGCGGCGGATGATACGCAGCAACGTCATCCGGTTGACCGGGACTTCGAGCGCGTCGGTCATCCGCGCACCCGGCCGGCCGCCCAGCGCCAAAGCGATAGTCTCCAGGACGCCGCCGGCCAACTGGGTCCGACGTGCATACCGTGAAGCCAGGCCGCTCTGCTCGGCGAAGATCTTCCGGTCGCAGCTGGCATCGGTGCAGAAGAACCTGCGCACCATCAGCCGGATCAGCACCCGACGCCCAGCAATCGCCAGATCGGCCAACCGACGCCGATACCGGCTATGCACCCTCACAGACGTCCCGCGGCAGCTCGGGCACGATGCCGCCGACACAACGCACCGCGCCTCCACATGAACGCTCGACTCCGCCAACACAACCCGGTCCACCACAACGCCATGCAGATGCGGGAACAACGCGCCAACAAGCTCCACAAGGGAACGATCAAACCATCAAGATCAGTCGATCACCGGATGAGTGCCAGAGCCGAATTCCGTGAGCGCCGACACCTACGGCAACGGCAAGGTCATCACCGCAGTCCGCAACGCCGGAGCCCGGTTCTCCTTCACCCTGACCAAAACCAGCACCGTCAACGCCGCGATCGCCGCCATCGACGACGAGCAGTACACACCGGTGCACTACCCCGGCGCGGTCACCGACCCGGACACCGGCGCACTCATCTCCGACGCCCAGGTCGCCGAAATCACCTTCACCGCGTTCGCCGACAGCCACCACCGCGTCACCGCCCGACTGATCGTGCGCCGTGTCCTGGACGCCAACACCCAGGACCCGCTGTTCCCCGTCTGGCGCCACCACCCATTCCTCACCAACAACCCCGAACCCACCGCCGACGCCGACATCACCCACCGACGACACGCCATCTGCGAAACCGTCTGGTCCGACCTCATCGACGGCCCCTGGGCCCACCAACCCTCCGGTCAGTTCGGTGCCAACGCCGCCTGGACCATCCTCGCCGCCATCTGTCACAACCTGCTCCGCGCCGCGGGCACCCTCACCCGCATCCCCCGCTACGCCACCGCCCGCGGCGCCACCCTGCGCACCCACCTGATCAACATCCCCGCACGGCTGGCCCGCCCGCAACGCCGCCCGACTCTGCACCTGCCCACCCTCTGGCCCCGCGCCCACGCCTGGCTCGCCCTCTGGAAAGCCGTCTTCACCTGACCAGCGGCCCCCACCGCGCACACCGCAACGCAACACCCACCCGCAACCGACCACACGAAACCCGAGCACGCTGGCGCGGCGGGCCAGCAGCACCACCACGCCCTCAACCCCAACAAGATCAACTACACCCCACCCAAAGACCAACGCCGCAGCCGATCCACGGATCGAGGCTAAACTCGCGTTCCGCAGTTGGTGGGCAGACGATCATGGTGAATTGTGGGTTTGGGCTGCGGAAATGGGCGTGGTGGGGCCGGGTGGTCGTGTGCCTACGCGTTGACCTGGTCAGGCGGGGTGGATCGCGGTGATTCGCGGTGGTTTGGGCACGCCGACGGCGGTGAACAATGCCTGCTGTGATGCATTGAGCGATGTCGTTTGAACGATGTGGCCGTCGGGGCTCTGCAGCAGGACCTGGTGCACCCGTGACAGCTGGGTGTTGATGTGGTTCCAGGTCTGTCCGGTGCGCCGTTCGGCGACCCGCACGAGCAGCAGCGCCAGCCAGCAGAGCAGGACATGGGCCTGGATGCGCTGGTCGAGGCGGTGGTAGACGGGTCGCAGCTCGATGACCTGCTTCATGTCGCGGAAGCTGCGTTCCGCCTCGAGGAGGTTCTTGTAGCCCAGCGCCACGTCCTCGGCGGACAGGTGGGGGTCGTTGGTGGACAGCAGGTACTTGCCGTCGAGTTTGGCTTCCTCGGCGACCTTGGCCCGGTTGACGACGAGTCGGCCGTTGGCCTGTTGACGCAGGTAGCGGCCCAGGGTCGGATGATCGCGCAGGGCGCACTCGGCCCGCTGGTGCGCATCGTCGGCGGCGATCCGGCCTGCCTTGGCGGCCTTCGCCTGCGCTTTCGCGCGGGCGGAGGCGATGCGGGCCAGTTCAGCGTCGATGCGGGTCAGGTGACGCTCGCGGGTGGCCTGGTCGCGTTCGGCCTCGACCGGGTTGTGGCAGATGATCCACCGCTTGCCCGGTGTCGCGTCCACGGTGACCTCCTTGACCCGCAGATTGTCCCGCACGACCTGGTAGCGGCCCTGCCGGGCGAGGGCCGCGGCGGCGTCGGCGCTGCCGTCACGCATCCGTTCCCCGGCGATCCACCCGCCACCGGCCCGGGCCAGGTAGGCCAGGTTGGCATCCGAGGAGAACCCCCGGTCGACCACGGTGACCACCCGGCCCAGCCGCCACCCACGCAGATCGTCCTTGACCTGCGGGATCACCGTCGCGTCGGTGGTGTTGCCCGGCCATACCCAGCAGCGCACCGGGATGCCCTCACGGGTGACGGCCAGGCCGATGACGACCTGCGGCAGATCGGGCCGGTGGTCCTTGCTCTTACCGAACCGGCGCAGCGTGGACACAGCGCCGCCATCGGCGCCGTCCTCGTCGTCGAGTTCGAAGTACGTGCTGGTGGTATCCCTCTTAACCGGCTAATCGGTGATTGGAACGGAAGGCGACACGCCCACGATAGTTGTGGTTCTTGCGTCGGAGATGGTCTGGCTGCGAGACATGTCCCATGAGTGACGAGGGCGGCCTGCGGGTCGAGGAACACGCCGGCGGCTGGACGCTGGTCGGTCCGGCCGCGTCCGGGTTCGGGCTGGTCAACGAGTATCTGGGCTATCTGGTCGATCGGCGGTACTCGCCGCGCACGGTGCGTGCGTACGCGTTCGACCTGTTGGCGTGGTGCCGGTGGCTGATGGCTGAGGATGTGGAGCTGGCCGAGGTGGACACGCCGGTGCTGCTGCGGTATCTGGCGTTCTGCCGGACCGCGACGTATCGGGGTCGGCCGGGCGGCAACGTGTACTCAATCGGCGACGGGCGCAACGTCGGCTACGCGGCGGCGACGGTCAACCGGCGGCTGGCGGCGGTCTCGGGCCTGTTCGAGTTCACAGCGATGCGTGACCCGGCAGCGGTCAACCCGGTGCCGCGCGGGCCGCAACGGCGGGCCACCGCACGCGGTGAACGCGGCGGGATGTTGGGGCATCTGGCCCGGGCCCGGCCGGCATCGAGGTTGCGGGTGCGCCAGCCGCGGCGGTTGCCGCGTGGCCTGGACCGTGGCGAGGTGGCCGCGCTGCTGGACAGTTTCCGCACCTGGCGGGACCGGTCGATCGCGGGGCTGATGCTGTTCTCGGGCCTGCGTTCGGCGGAGGTCCTTGGCCTGGCCGTCGCCGATGTGGACATCCCCCGCGGCTGGGTGCGGGTGATCGGCAAGGGCGACAAGGAACGCCGGGTGCCCGTCGACGCCGAGGTGGCCGGCTGGGTGCAGACCTACCTGCTGGCAGAACGGCCCGACACCGAGGTGACCGCGCTGTTCGTGGTGGCGAAGGGCTCGCACCGGGGCCGGTCGCTGTCCGCGGAGGGGCTGCGGGCGGTGTTCCGCTACCACCGCGACCGCGCTGGCGTGCCGGCCGGCCATCCGCACGCGTTACGCCATACGTTCGGCACTGCCCTTGCCGAGGCCGGCGTCGACCTGGCGGTGGTGCAGGCGTTGATGGGCCACGACCACATCGACTCCTCCGCTCGGTATGTTCACCTCGCACCCGCGCACGTGCGTGCCGCGTTCGACGATGCCCGCGCTCGCCAACGCCACGGCTGACCGCCCGCCCCGGCCGGCCGCGGCTGTCCATAGTGGACGTTTACTGGCCGGCTTTGGGGCGTGGCTTGCCGGGCGGGGCCGCGGTAACCGCTGCTACCACGACGCGGCGGTGAGGTTCCTGTCCCGGTGGCCGCATCCGCAGGCATTCGCCGACCAGCCGTTGGCGCAGATGCTGGCAGCCGATGCGCACACCCGCCCGTTCATCACCTTCCTGCTGCTGCACGACCTGCTGCGCCCCGGATACGACTACCTGGTGGCACGGAAGTTCGCCGGGCTGGTTGACCTGGCCCGCGGCACACGCCTGGAGGCAGACCTGACCGGTTTCGCCGAGGCGGCTACCGCCCTCGGGTTCTCCGCCCACGTGCGCGCCCGCGCCGCCGAACGGGTGCTGGCCCGGCTGCTGATCCAGACCGGCCGGCCCATGCACGAACTGACCGTGGCCGACCTGACCGAGCTCGGTACGGCGTTCACCGCCCACACCGCTGCCCGGGGCGGCGGCGGGGACAACGACCGCGGTTTCCTGCACGCCGCTTGGGCGACACTGTTCCATCTCGGCATCATCGAGGTGACCCCACCCAACCGGCGCCGCCGCGACCACACCGGCCACGCCCACCACTTCGGTGGTGTGCCCGCCTGGCTGGCCGCCCGGCTGGGTGACTACACCACCGCCCTGATCGGCACCCACGCACCGTCCACATGCGACGGTATCGCGATCCGGCTGGCCCACTTCGGCCGGCACCTGGCCGCCATCGACCCTGGCCTGGACTCACTCGCCCAGCTGGAGCGACAACCGCACATCGAGACCTACCTGGCCGCCGTCGCCGCCGGCAGGCTTCGCGGCGGACAGCCCATCTCGGTCGGAGAGCAACGCAACCGGGTCATCACCCTGGGCCGGTTCCTGACCGACATCACCGACTGGGGCTGGCCCGACGCCCCACCCCGCCGACTGGTCTTTCCCCGCGACGTGCCCAAGACCCCCCGGCCGCTGCCGCGCTACGTGCCCGTCGACGCCGACCGGCGCCTCAGCGAGGCGCTGCAGCACTCACCCAACCGGCTACTCGCCGACGCGCTGCTGCTGGCCCGCGCCACCGGGCTCCGCGTCGGCGAACTGGTCGACCTCGAACTGGACTGCGTCCACGAGATCCCTGGACAGGGAGCATGGTTGAAGGTCCCGCTGGGCAAACTCGACACCGAACGCATGGTGCCACTCGACGACGACGCCCTGACCGTCGTCGACCGCATCGCCGCCAGCCGCAGCCCAGGCCGGCCACTGCCGCACCCGAAGACCGGCAGACCTACCGAGTTCCTGCTCACCCACCACGGCAAACGCGTCTCGGTCCACGCGCTGCGCGCCGAGCTCGCCCGCGCCGCCCAGGCCGCCGGCCTGGACCGGATCACCCCGCATCAGCTGCGACACACCTGGGCCACCGCGCTGATCAACGCCGGCTGCTCCCTGCAGGCGCTCATGCAGTTGCTCGGCCACACCAGCGCGGCGATGAGCCTGCGCTACGCCAAACTCTTCGACGCCACCGTCCGCGCCGAATACGAGCACGCCCTCGCCCAAGCCAAAGCCCACCACGGTCCCGCCCTGCCCGGCCGCCCCACCCTGCCGATCATCGACGTCACCGGCGGCAGCGACTGGAAGGACACCCCACTGATCAAGGCCCGACTCGCCGGCGGCTACTGCCTGCGCACCGCCGCACAAGGCTCCTGCGCCTACGCCAACATCTGCGAACACTGTCCGAACTTCCGCACCGACGCGGCGTTCCGCACCATACTGGCCACCCAGCGCGCCGACGTCGAAATCCTCGCCGCCGATGCCGAGGCCCGCGGCTGGGGCGAAGAAGCCGCCCGCCACCGGCGGTTGCTCGACCGCCTCGACGCCCACCTGGCCAACACGGAGCCCGCATGAACGCCCAGACCGACGACCTGTCCGCCCAGGTCCGCGCCGCCTGCACCGACCTCGCCCGGCACGGCCGGGTCACCTTCCCCGCCGTCGCCGAGCAGACCGGGATCAGCCGGGCCACCCTCTACCGACGCCGCGACTTGCGCGAGATCGTCGAGACCCACCGCCGCCCCGACCAGCAGACCCTCTCCGTCACCAGCCTGGCCACCCAACTCGACCAGCTCCGGCAGACCCTCGAAGCCGTCGCCGCCAAGGTCCGCCGACACGAAGAAGACCTCCGCGCCATCAAACGCGAAGGCCAACGCACAAGCAGATAGCTCGCGCCTACGCCGCCAAAGCCAAAGCCGACCGTCGATTAGCCGGATAATCGAAGAACAGCACGTCGACTTCCAGGTTGAGCAGGTCGGCCACGGCGAAGAACACCGTCTCCTGCACGGTCGCGTGCGCGCCGGCGTCAGCGTCGATGAGCAGGTCCATCGCCCGATACGCCTGATCGGCGTCCATCATGGACAGTCCGGGGACGGCGACGTCATACGATGCCCACTCCGCCGCGGCCAGCTTCGACGCCGGCGCCACCGCGCGGTTGGCCACCAGCGCGAACAGCACGCGTTCGACCTGCGTGCGGAACCGGCGCCCGTCGAGGACCTCACCCAGGGCCTTGTCGATGCCGAGGGCCTTCCACAGCCCGTCGAGCAGCCACACCGACCCGCAGGAACGCGACTCGACCACGGTCAGCGGGCCACCGCCGGCTGTCCCGGCGAAGTCCACCGGCTCCTCGCCCAGATAACGGTTGATCGAACCCACCAGGCGGCGCAGACCGGCCACGTCGAGCAGGTCCTCGCGACCGAAGTTGACCAGCACCTCGGCCTGCGTCACCCCGTCGACGCGATGGTTGTGCGCCAGTTGCAGGTACCGAACCGTGGACCCGTCGCTGTTGCGGCGCTGCGTCGTCCGCAGATACATGCCCACACGATGACCCTGAACCCGTTCATTCACAAGGCACAACAAGGGAACAGTTGTTGATCTCGTGTGCCCACGCCTTTCCGTGCCGCGCACACGGCATCAACCCGCTGACCAGCACCTACACCCCGTCAGGCGACTTCACATGCCCACGGACTGCGGAACGCGGGCACCTGCGCCCCAGCTACCTTCGCGCCTACCTCAGCGGTTCTCAACTCGGCCGGATCCATATCGAACGCCTGGCCCAGTTGTCCGGCAGACACCTCGCCAACCTGCAGCGGGCGCTGATCACCACGCCCATCCCACGTCCGCGGGCCGTCCTCTCAGGCCAACCTTCGCCGGCGGAACGGGCCAAGCAGAGGGCGGAGGCCAGAGCGGAACTGTTCGCCGCGATCCGGGCCGATCACCGGCGCGAAGACATCTCGGTGCGGGCCTTGTCCGCCCGCTACCAGGTCCACCGACGAACCGTCCGCCAAGCCCTGGCCTCTGCCGTTCCACCACCCCGCAAACGACAAGCACCGCGGGCACGGACGCTCCGCAACGACACCCAAGAATTCATCGACGGGATCATCCGCCAGGACCTGCAAGTGCCGTCCCGGCGACGCCACAGCGTCCGACAGATCTGGGAACGGCTGCTGGACGACCACGACATCACCGTGTCCTACTCCACGGTCCGCGACTACGTCGTGCGCCGCCGGGCCGAACTCGCTGACACCGCACCGTCGCAACCACACCGCGACCTGCCCAGTGCCGACCCAGCTCGCCGGCTCCCCGACAACGTCCGCTCAGCCATCCACTACTTCGCCATGCGCCTGACCAACGGAACCCTCAGCCCCAGACTCCTCAACGGAATCGACTACCGGCCATACCTGACCGACCCAGGCTCCGAACTCGAGATGACGTTCGCGATCTTCACCAACGTCCTCGACATCGACGCGAACGGCCTCGTCACCAACACCGACGCAGCCCACCACCGCGCAGCCCAATGGATCCGCGCCCGCCACGACCCCAGCTACCGCATCGATCCGCCACTGCAAGCCTGGGAAACCGAACTGACCTGATGCCCCGAAGGCACCCACGAAACGGACAGCCGCAAACGTCCTAAACGAAGCATCTTCAGCAAGACGCAGCAACAGATCATGACCGACGAACCACCTTCACCAAGACACGATCGCCACGGCAGTCTTGGTCAAGCTGCTCTCTTCGCAGCTCACAGCCCCCGGCCCCGAACCAAGTGCAAATGGACGGGACAACCGGTCCATCTCGTCCTCATCGACGAGGTACCTGAAGAACTGCTGCAGACCCTTGTGCTTGTTCAAGGCCGTCGCGGCGGAGCGGGTCTCGATCACCCAGGCTTGGAAGTACTCGACGTGCGCCTTCGTCACGTCGGTCGGGTCCTCGGCCGCGTCCTCCGCGTCGGGGTCCGGGGAATGTTCGCCGAGGTACCGGCTGAGTTGTGCCGCGGCGAGCAGGTAGTTGTAGCGGGTGGTCTCCGGATGGTTGGCGGCGCGCAGGGTCCGGTCCCAGTCGCGGAGGTGTCCGGGCCAGTCACCGGCGAGGCCTTCGGACAGCTTTTCGATCTTGAGCAGGGGCATCTCGTCACCCGTCGAGTCAAGGGGTCCAACAACGGCGTGCTCGACCTCGACGAACTGCTCACACACGAAAAATGGGCTCTCCTGACCAATCCGTGGGTTGGTTGGGGTGCTACTTGCTGTGAAGAGTGGGTCGGTGGCCACCCAGTGACAGCATGGCGAGGGCGATGAGTGCGTCGGCAGAGTGGAACCCGAATGCCATCCGGGTGATCAGCCGAATCTTGGTGTTCATCGACTCGATGCGGCCGTTGGACAGGCGGTGGTTGATGGTGGCGAGGATTGCGGTGCGGTGCGCGGCGATGCGGCGTTGTAGGGCCACGAACGCGGGGATTCGACTGCGGCGGGCCCAGCTGGCCCATCTGTCCAGTGCCACCACAGCGTCGTCTGCGTTGGTCTTGGCGATTTGGAACACCGCTCGTAGGCCTTCCTTGAGCAGGTAGGCGCGGTAGGGGATCGGGCCGGTCTTGGCGATCCAGGCCAGTTTTGCGGTCTGCTGTTCGGTGAGGGTGTCGGGGTTCTTCCACAGCGCCCACCGGCATCGCTTCAGCGTGCGTGCCGCACCGACGGCTCGCTGGGTGGCCCGGCCCGGTCCCTGCACGTGTCGTTTACTACCGCCCGCTTCGTGACGGGCGAGGTTCCATACCTGCCGGCGTACCTGATCGAGAGCGTCGGTAGCCCAGGACACGACGTGGAACGCGTCCGCGCACACGACTGCGGCCGGGCAGTGCCGGGCGACCACATCAGCGATCCAGTCCGCCCCGTCGGCAGAGATGTGCGTGATCTGAGCGCTGCGCCCCGGGCCCAGAGCGGCGAAGAACGCCCTCAGGGTGGCGCGGTCACGGCCCGAGCCGGCCCATACCAACCGGCCGGAGTCGTGGCAGACCACCACGGTCAGATACTTGTGCCCCTTCTTCCAGGAGATCTCGTCGATGCCGATGCGGCGCAGCCCGGCGAGCCGGTCGACCAGGCCGTCAACATCGGCCCACACCCTGGCCACGATCGCGCCGACCGTGCGCCAGCTGACCCGCATCAACTGCGTCACCGCGGTCTTGGAGCACTGGGTGGCCAGCCACGCCACCTGCTCGTCGAACGCATACGTGTGCCCGGCGCCGTGCCGCGCCCACGGCACCGCCGCCACCACGATGCCATGCCGCGGGCAGCACACCCGCGGCGCGTCGGCCTCCACGAACACCCGTACCCGGCCCAGATCCAGCGCCCGCCAACGACGGCGCCCATGCCCCTGGTCGTATCCGGGAGCCCGCCGCCGGCAGATCCCGCACCGGCGACGCCGCTGCCGCGCCGGCCGCACCGACACCACCAGAACACCATCGTCCTCACCGAAGACGACACGCTCAACCACCGCGTTCTCGACTCCCACCAGCCGGGCCCATAACCTTGCCTGACGCACGCCGTTCTCCCGCCACCATGATTCTGACCTTCGACAAGCCAGAACCTAGGCAGGACAACGGCGTGCGCTATTCACGACGCGCCGCACCACCCACGGAAGCGTCAGGAGAGCCGAAAAATGGGGCTCCCGCAGGCTTGTGACCTGCGAAAACCCTTGCGCTGTCGGGACGGCGGGATTCGAACCCACGACCCCTTGACCGGACACGCAACGGACAGATGACCCGGCCGGAGACCGCTGCGGCGGAGGCCGCCGGGCCGGGCCTCCCCGTGCCAGGCCAGCTCGGTCTCGAAGAGCTGCCGCACCACGCCGAAGGCGAATTTCTGCTCCAGCTCGCTGTCGCGTGCGGTGAGCAGGAGGGGTGGCCGCCGATCGGCCGCCGACTCGGCCTGGCGGCGGGCCTCAGCCAGCAGGCGGCTCTGCCGATCCCGGCCGGCCCCTCGACCACGAGGAGCCGGCCCTGTCCTCACGCCGGTGGTTCGCTGACAATCTCCAATGTCGGTACGGCGTCCCCTGCGTCTGTGCTGTTGAAGCGGGCCAGGATCCCGGGGATGTCCGCCGGCTGCCAGATCGCGAACGAGACCGTGCCGTAGCGGTGGCGAACGCGCCGGTCACGTCAAGTCCGACCCAGTCGGTGCGGTCGGTGACCCAGCCGGTGCCGAGTGGGGTGGACATCGGCGGGGCGCTGCGCCAGGTGACGGTGCGGTCGGTCCAGGTGCTGCCGATGCTGAACGCCTGCACCTGGGTCTGCCTGCCTCCGCTGTCGGCGGTTCGACCGTTGAGCCAGAGCACGGCGCGGCGGACCCTGCCGGTGACCTGCCGCGCGTCGAACGTCAGCAACGCCCGCCGGCTGTAGCCGGTGTCTCCCCGGCCGTCGCCCGACTTCTTGACCGCGAGATACGCGCTGGTGCCGAAGGTGGTGCCGGCCTGCTTGCCGTCCTGCACGTAGGTGTCCGCGCTCGGCATCAGCAGACGGCTGGTTCTCGGTGTTGGGGGGTCGGCCCGCTGGGCAAGGTCGACGGTGCGGGTCGCGCCGTGCGCGCCCCCGACTTCGACGAGCAGCACCGTGCCCCTATGGTCGCTGGACAGCACGTGGATGCCGTCCGCCTGCTCTGCGCTGAGCAGGCCAAACGCGGACTTCTGCAGCGTCACCGTCACCGTCGCCCGGCTGCGGGTGGGGTCGGCCACCGACACCGCGACGCCTCCAGTGCGGCGCCTGGCGATGACCGACGCCGGGCCACGTACGCGAGGGCCATGCCCTTCAGTCGGTTGAAGCTGGCCCGGGCATTTGCCGACGACGTACCGAGCGGCAGGTCGGACCAGAGCCGACCGCGGCCGCGGGACGTCTCCATCGTGTCGGAGACGCCTCGCGCGGCCGCGCCGAGCCCATGGACGGCCGCCCGGACGGACGGAATGGACTGGTTGAACGGGATCCCGGTCAACTGCGCGAACCAGTTCGCCCGCAATCTCGTGTACGGGTCCGTGCCGGGCGACGCCAAGGTCGTCGCCGGCGGCAGCAGCACACTGCCCGCGGTGACGGATCCCAGGCCGAGCAGTGCCCGCCTGGTCACCTCGGCCCGGGACATCGGCCGGCGCTGCGAGCCCTGATCCGTCACGTGAAGACCTCGCTTCTCGTCAGCCGCGTTCAACGGTCGCTGCTGAATTCGCACGGCTGCGTCGACACGCCTGCACTACGGTTGTCCGCTAGAACGCAGCGCCTGTCCCAGCTGTGCACGTAGAGAGCAAGCGCGCCCGCCGCCGCCCACGACGCCGCCCGCGCCCTCGCGAGCGGACGGGAGTCGGAGCGTGCCGACCCCGCGTGGGCCGCTGCCGGTACAGCCAGCGTTGAGGCGATCAGCACTGCGAGTGTGACGAGCGCAGGCCGGCGTCGCCGGGGCGCCCGCTCCGCTGGATGGTTCACAAGATCTCCTTCGCGCCCGGGAACCGACAAGCGGCGTTCGCCGGGAGAACGGTCCGGCCGGCGGCCAGGTTCACGGCGAGCGGGGCGGTGCCGCCGACGGCCTGCGGGGTCAGTTGCCGCAGCGCGCGACCGGCGCCTCTCCGTCCGCCGACCGCTCCGTCGTCGGTGTCACGTGCGTCGCCAAGCGCAGTTTCACGGCACCGCGCCCGCCGACGGACAGGATCTGCCGGCCCCGGCCGGTGTGCGCCTCGCTGGGCACACCGAGGACCTGAGCGGAGCGCGCCAGCAGCCGCAGCGACCGGCCGTCCCGGGCCCGCAGCCGCATACCCGACGTCGAGTGCCGCGGCGCCGCGGTCAGCAGCGCGCACCGCCAGACCGCCACCGCCCGGGTCCGCAGCCGTGTCTCGTCCGCGGCACCGTCGCCGAGCAGCAGGTCGGCGCCCCGGGTCCATTCGTCCTCCAGGCGGCCCAGGACGTCGCCGGGGTCCGCCGCTGCGACGTCGACGACGAACGTCTCATAGCGGCGGCGGATGCCCGCCTCGCGGCGCCCCGTCCAGCAGTCGACCGCGGGCACGGCCCGCATCACCTCGGCGAACCTGGCGGCCGCGTACGCCGCCTCGAACTCCGCCCGCAGCGGTGCCTCCTCCCACGCGGCGGCCACCAGCTGCCAGTCGGTGCGCCGCCGCGCGGCCGTCGCGTGGCCCGGCGGGGCCGTTCCGGCGACCAGCAGGAGGCTCGCCTCGAAGAGGTCGGCACCGTCCTCATCGGACACGGCCACCTCCGGTGCGGGTGGGCGGGACGATGCGGAACCAGTACGAGCCGTAGCCCGGCAGGGTCAGCAGGTACGGCCGCCGGCCGATGCTCGGGAACCTCGTGTCGCCGGTCAGCTCCACCGGTACGTGGCCGTGGAACTGCTCGCCGAGCGGCAGCTGCACCGGCTGCGGGTGCCGGGACAGGTTGTGCACGCACAACAGCACCTCCTCGGCGGCGTCGGCGGCATCGGCGTCGCGGTACCGGCGCAGGAACGCGAGCACGGCGCCGTTGGTGCCGGTCAGTTCGGTGAAGTCGCCGAGGGCGAACGCGGTGTGCCGCTTGCGGATCGCGAGCATCTTGCGGGTCCAGTGCAGCAGCGACGCCGGTTCCTCCATCTGCCGCTCGACGTTGACCGACTGGTAGCCGTACACCCAGCCGTTGTTCATCGGCAGGTACAGCCGGCTCGGGTCGCTGCGGGAGAACCCGCCGTTGCGGTCGACGTTCCACTGCATCGGGGTCCGCACCCCGTCGCGGTCGCCGAGGTAGACGTTGTCGCCCATCCCGATCTCGTCGCCGTAGTAGATGACCGGCGACCCCGGTAACGACAGCAGCAGCGACGTGAACAGCTCGATCTGGTTCCGGTCGTTGCCGAGCATCGGCGCGAGCCGCCGCCGGATGCCGACGTTGAGCCGCATCCTGGGGTCCTGGGCGTACTCGCTGTACAGGTAGTCGCGCTCTTCGTCGGTGACCATCTCCAGGGTCAGCTCGTCGTGGTTGCGCAGGAACGTGCCCCACTGGCAGTTGTCGGGGATCGCCGGGGTCTGCGCGAGGATCTCCGAGATCGGCACCCGGGACTCGCGGCGGACCGCCATGAAGATGCGGGGCATCAGCGGGAAGTGGAACGCCATGTGGCACTCGTCGCCGACGGTGGCGTCGCCGAAGTACTCCACGAGGTCCGTCGGCCACAGGTTCGCCTCGGCGAGCAGGACCGTGCCCGGGTACTCGTCGTCGACGATCTTCCGGATGCGTTTGAGGTACTCGTGCGTCTCCGGCAGGCCTGCGCACTCGGTGCCCTCACGGGCGAACAGGTAGGGCGCCGCGTCGAGCCGGAACCCGTCGATGCCGAGGTCGAGCCAGAAGCGCACGACGTCGAGCATGGTGTCGGCGACGGCGGGGTTGTCGTAGTTGAGGTCCGGCTGGTGGTGGAAGAAGCGGTGGAAGTAGAACTGCTGCCGGACCGGGTCGAACGTCCAGTTCGACGTCTCGGTGTCGGCGAAGATGATCCGGGCGTCGGGGTAGCCGGTGTCGTCGTCCCGCCACATGTAGAAGTCGCCGTAGGGGCCGGACGGGTCGGTGCGGGACTCCTGGAACCACTGGTGGGCGTCGGAGGTGTGGTTGAGGACGAGGTCGGTGATGACCCGGATGCCGCGGGCGTGCGCCTCGTCGAGCAGGGTCACGAAGTCCGCGACGGTGCCGTACTCGGGGCTGATCGCGGTGTAGTCGCTGATGTCGTACCCGCCGTCGCGGCGCGGCGAGTCGTAGAACGGTGGCAGCCAGATGCAGTCGACGCCGAGCCACTGCAGGTAGTCCAGTTTGGACACCAGGCCGAGCAGGTCGCCGCAGCCGTCGTCGTTGGAGTCGAAGCACGCCTGGGTGAGGACCTCGTAGAACACGGCCCGCCGGAACCAGTCGGGTTGGACCGGCAGCCGCCGGGCAATGTGGGTGGGTTGGTGCATCGTCGTTCCCGTCGATCGGTGGGGTGAGGACGCCGCACGGCTGGCCGGTCGTCGTCGACTGGCCATCGCGAGCGGGGAACAGGGGGTGTCTCTACCGGGGTGAACCGGGAAGAGCGCTTTGGGTGAAGGACCGTTGGAACACCAGGAAGACCAGCAGCGGTACGAGCATCGAGATGATCGCGCCCGCCGCGACGACGTCCACATTGGACGGAAAGGAGCGCATCTGTTCCTGCAGCGCAAGGGTGAGCGGCGCGCTGCTGGGCCGGGCGAAGACGAGCGCCGCGATGAGGTCGTTCCACACCCATACGAACTCGAACACCGCCAGCGACGCCAGCGCAGGCTTCGCCAACGGCAGTACGACCCGGCGCAGCACCGTGAGCTCGCTGCCGCCGTCGATGCGGGCGGCCTCGATGAGATCCGATGGGATGGCCAGGTAGAAGTTGCGCAGCAGCAGCACGGCGAACGGCAGCCCGAACGCGACGTGGAACGCCACCACCGCCGGGACGGTGCCGGCGACGCCGGCCGCCGCGAACAGCCGCGCGTCGGGTATGAGCGCCGTCTGAACCGGCACGGCGACGAGCCCGGCCACGACCAGCACGACGGCGTGCCGCCCCCGGAAGACCAGCCACGCCAGCGGAAATGCGGCGATGGCGCCGATCGCCACCACGAGCAGCGTCGACGAGACCGAGATCAGCACGGTGTTCCACAGCGCGTGGGTCAGCCGGCCGTCGGCCACGAGGCCGCGGTAGTTGCGCAGGGTGAGCTGGGCCGGTTCGGTCAGGACCGCCCACCAGCCAGTGCCGCTGTTGTCGGCGGGACCACGCAGGCTGACCACGGCAAGGCCGACGGTAGGGACCAGCCACCACAGCCCAACGGTGAACAGCGCGACCTGCGCGGCGGTCACAGCGATCCGACGCGCGGCCCAGGTGGCGCGGCTCGGCGTTGGCGGCGGCGGTTCGGTCCCGGCCGGCAGCACGGGGACCTCGACGGCGGCGAACAGGCTCATGGCTCGCTCCTGCGCAACCGGTGGACGTTGTACAGCACCCCGGGCAGCACCAGGACCAACAGCAGCACGCCGAGGGCGCTGCCGCGGCCGACGTGGTCGAAGGAGGAGCGCCACATCTCCAGCGCCACGACCGACGCCGATCCCTGTGTGGACTCGGGTGCGAGCACCAGCACCAGGTCGAAGACCTTGAGGACGTTGTTGGTCAGGGTGACGAGGATGACCACGACGACGGGCCGCATCATCGGGACCGTGACGCGGCACAGGACCTGCCACTCCCCCGCGCCGTCGGTCCGGGCAGCCTCCAAGGTTTCCTTCGGGATACCTGCGAAGCCCGCGGTGAGCAGGACCAGCGCGAATCCGGCCCAGATCCAGATGTAGGCGCCGATTAACGCCGGCGTGATCAACGCCGGACCCAGCCAGGTCAGGCCTGCGAACGGGGCGGTGAAGTTGTCCGCGGCCAACCGCACGACGTATCCGTCCCCGCGCAGCTGCGGCACGCTGAAGCTGCCGTCGGCGGCAGTGCGGGTACGGGCGACGACGATGCCGTCGCGAACGACGTCGACCGTCACGTCCGGCAGGCCGCGTTCGCCGGCGTCGCCGTCCGCGCCGGCGCCGGCCTGCCTCGCTTGCGGGGGCACCCGCTGCGGCGCCAGCCCGACGAGCGGCAGCAGGACGGTCTCGCCCGCGGTGACGGTGCCACTGGTCTGCAGGGCACCGCCGGTCGGCACCAGCGCGCGCTCGTCGCGAGGCCGTGCGCCGTGGTACGGCGACGGTGGCCGGACGGCGTCGCGGGCGGTGACGACCGCGGCGTTGAGGGCGCCGCGGTCCGGGCTCTCGTCGTACACGAGGCGGAACGCGATGCCGGCGGAGACCAGCGAGATCGCCATCGGCATGAACAGCACGACGCGGACCATGCTGCTGCGCCGGACCCGCTGGGCGAGGAACGCGACCAGCAGGTCGACGGCCAGGACCAGGTTCGGCGCCACGACGATCCAGATGGCGTTGTTGAGCAGCGCCTGACGGAGCTGCGGGGTGGCGAGGATGTCGGTGTAGTTGCCCGCGCCGACGCCGGTGCGGCCGTCTGCGTCGTGGAGGCTGAGCCACAGCGTCTGGCCGATCGGGTAGACCAGCAGGACGCCGACGATGACGGCGGCGGGTGCCAGGAACCAGGCCGCGGTCGAGAACTTGGCGGTGTGCCCCATCACGCCGCCCCGTATGCCTTGACCGCGGCCTGCTCGAGCCTGGCCGCGACCACGGCCGGGTCGGTGCCCGGTGCGGCGAGGTACTCCTGGAGCAGCCGCCACATGGACGCGCCGTTGCCGCCGCCGAAGCTGCGGGGGGTTCATGTCGGACAGGTCGAAGCGCAGCGTCTGCGCATGCAGCAGGGTCTCGGCGAGCGCCCGGGTGGTCGCGTCCGGGTACACGGCGGGGTCCAGGTTCTGGTTCACCGACAGGAATCCGCCGGATGCTGCCATGATCGCGGCCGCCTCCGGTGACGCCAGGTATGCCATGAGCTCCATGGTCACGGCCCGGTTCGTGAACGCGACGGCCGCGTCTCCGCCGGCGACGACCGCGCGGCCGGTCCCGGCGAGCGACGGCCAGGCGAACTGCCGGGCGTCCTGCCGGGCGTCGCTGCCGACCCGGTAGACGCCGAGCTTGGCGATCTCGGTGGTGACGAAGTCCGCGCCGTAGAGCATCGCCGAGGTCGGCTTCGGACCGAAGACGTCCGCCACCGACCGGGTGAACGTCGTCTGCAGCGCACCCTTGGAGCCGCCCCGGAGGAACTGCGGCGCCGCCCAGTAGCGGCCCATCGTCCGCAGCGCGTCGACCACGGTCGGGTCCGTCCACGGCAGTTCGTGCGCGGCCAGCTGGTCGTACCGCTGTGGACCGGCGAGCTGCAGGTACACGTTCTCGAACCAGTCGGTCAGCGGCCAGCCGTCGGCGCCGGGGACCGTCATCGCCGCGGTGCCGGAGTCCACGAGCGTCTGCGAGACCTCGGTCAGCTCCTCGATCGTCGACGGTGGGCCGACCCCCGCGGCGGCGAACGCGTCGGCGCGGTACCAGATGACGGACTTGTGCGCGGCCTTGAAGTAGATGCCATAGAGCTGCCCGTCGACCGAGCCGAGCTGCTGCCACTGCGGGGAGAAGTCGGCCCGGACCGCGGCGGCAGCCGCGCCCGTGACAGGCTTCGCCGCGCCCGTCGCGGCGTACTGTGCGAGCACTCCGGGCTGCGGGATCATCGCGATGTCCGGTGGGCTGCCGCTGTCGAGCCGGGACGACACCAGCACACCGAGGTCGCTGCCGCCGGAGGTGTACCGCACTCGCGCGCCGGTCCGGTCGCGAAACTTCTGCAGGAGCCGTTCGAAGTGCGCCTGCTCGTCGCCGGTCCAGCTGCCCGCGACCTCGACCGACTGCCCGCTGTAGGGGCCCTGATGGGTGGCCACGCCGGGCGTGCAGCCAGCCGCCGGCAACAGCGCGCAGCACAGCCCGGCGGCGGCGCGGCGCCACGATCTCAGCATCGCGGCCTCGTCACAGCGGATCGCCGGCGCCCGGGTAGACCTGCAGGTGGCGCAGGTCAACGGCGAGCATGACTGGGTCGCCGGCCTTCGCGGTACAGCGCCGGTCCGCCCGCACCGTCAGCTCCGGTGCCGGCTGCCATCTGGTCGAGTCCGCCACCTCGACGTCCAGGAACCGCTGCGCACCTTCCACCCGGACGGCCCGGACGATGCCGTGCAGCACCGACGCCCGCACGCCCGGTGGTACCCCGACCGACGCGTCGTGCAGGTGCTCCGGGCCGATCTCGACGAACACATGCCGGCTCCCCGGCTGCCGCTCGACCCGACGCCGCAGCCCCGGCACGGGCATCTGCTGGCCGTGCACGTCGAGGATGAGGCGGTCGCCGCGGTCGATGAGCACGGCGGCGAGCAGGTTCACCGGCCGCCGGCCGGCGGTGCCTGCACCGGCGTCCGGGACCAGCAGCGTGTTGGCACCCATCCGTACCTCCTCGGTCACGTGCCCGTCGTGGTCTTGGAGTGTTTGGCTTCGGCGGCAGCCCGCACCAGGGCCGGCGGCAGCGTGTGACCGATCTGCAAAGCGCCTCACAAGATCACTCTCGACCCGGCCCGGCGACCGTCGGGCCACGCCCACCTGCCCAGGCGTCCATCTCGGTGACGCACCCCCAACCTGATGTTGCCAATCCGTGACCTACGCGCAAGGGGTGGTGTGCGGGGCGCGCCGTTACCGGCCCGCCCCGCCTTCGGACCCCGTCCAGCCGCGTCAGATCTTGCGCCACCGCTGGTTGTCGCCGTAGTTGCAGCGCAGGGCCATGGCGCGCACTCCGGCGTCGAGGCAGACGTGCGAGCCCCCGGTCGCGCCGGGCTGCGTGTTGCGGAGGGTGACGTTGTACAGGCTGTTGCCGACGCCGTCGAGGCGGACCTCAGCGGCGTTGCAGTCGGACTTCAGGCTGACCACCGGGACCTCGGGGTCGAACCCCGACCAGACCGCCAGGCACAGACCGGTCCGCTGATGCCTGAGCGCCCACCGTTTGTAGCCGTCGCTGGTCGTGCCGAACGAAGGACGCCAGACGAAGTACCACATCTGGAAGTTGAGGTCCGACGAGCAGCCCTCGGCGAGTCGCAACTTGTACGGAGGCACACCCGACACCACGAGGCACGTGTCGGTTGCGCTGTTGTACAGCTTCCCGATGGGCGGGGCTGCCTCGGCGGGGGCTGCGGCGACGACGGACACCCCCGCGGCGACGGCCAGCAGTGCCGTCAGCCGGACAACGACTGCGCCGATTCTCATAGCTCTCCTCTGTCTGGGATGGCCTTACTCCGCCGAGGAGTAGACCGCCCGCGGCTTGGATGCCGGTAGATCCCCAATCGGAGACGGGGCCGGGGCAGGCAGGCGGCGAGTGAACCAGCGGGGCGCGGCGCTCGTTCTACGGGCGCCCCGCGCGGCGGCCGCGCGGCCTCCAGACAGGGAGTTGAGCCACATGCGGAGCTGGCTGAAGCAGACAATGGCCACGCTGGCGTTCACCGCGACCGCGGTCGCAGCACAGGCGGTACCCGCCGCCGCGGCCACCGGCGACAACGACAGCAACACCTCGAACAACAGCTACTACCAGGGGATCAGGCACTTCAAGAACAAGGCCACGGGCCGGTGCCTGCAGGCGGGCAAGGTCGCGGTCTTCGACGGCGTCTGCGAGGCCGGCAAGCGCGACCAGCTGTGGGGGCCCGTCTACGTCGCGAAGGACGGCAACGACATCGTGCTGCTGGTGAACCAGGAGACGGGGTTGTGCCTGTCCAACACCGCATCGAGTGCTGCGGGCTTCGCGGTGACCGGCTGCCGCCCGACCGGGCAGGGCTGGCGGTCGCCGGACCAGGAGTGGAAGGCCCAGGGCACCAACTGGAGTGACGTGATCCTCGTGTCGTACCGGAGCCTGCTGCTGACCGAGGTGCCCGGCCACAGCCAGGTGCCCAGCTGCGTGAGCGGCAAGAATCGGGTGGAGCTCGCCGACTGCAACACCGGCAGCGCGTACCACCACTGGAGCTCCGTCCGCGTCTGACGCCGTGGTGTTACCTGCCTCCGGTTGGAGCAGGGGTGAGGTTGTCTGGCTCGGCGTGGGTGTGCCAGGCGGCCTCATATTCGACTGGGCTGCGGTAGCCGAGGTCGCGTTGGATGCGGCGGGTGTTGTACCAGGTGCCGATGTAGGTGAAGATCGCTCATCCTGCTCACCCTGATCTGCGAATAGCCCGCGCTGGAGACCGTCCGGACCACTTCAGGTAACTCTCGGGCGACATTGAACCGAACCTGCGGGCCGGTCGTCTTACCTGGGCCCGGGGCCGATGCGGTGGAATCGCTCCCGGGTGGCGCACCGCCGCGATCCGCGGATCGCGGCGGCTGCGTCATCCGATGCCGGTTCCTTGTCCGCCCGGCCTCGCCTGGCCTACGGAGTGTCCATAGTCGACATTCGGGCGCCGGTCGTGTCGACCCGCCGGTCCGCGCCGTCCGTGACGGTGCTCCACTGTCATCCGAACCCTCAGGGAGACTTTGCGCATGTCCACGGCGGACTCGACAGCGGTGATGAGCGTTGGCTCGGCGTCAGATCCGGACCGCCAGGCTTTGGTGGTCGCCGCGTTCAAGGCGTGCATGCTGGTGCGGTGTGCCGGTTCATTGGGCCGGGGCACTCACGGCGGGGCTGGGAGCGGCTCGCGGAGAAAGTTCGCGCGCATCGCGTCGGTTCTGCTCGCCGAGTTCAGCCGGTCCAGTGGGGCGGATCGGCTGACTGGGCTGTTGCAGGCGATCGGTCGGTTGGCGAGCGTGTACCGCTACACGGCCGGCAACCGGCACCGCTACGAGATTCCGCAGGTGTTCACCGAACTCGGCACCCTCGGCCTGCTCGAGCGTACCTGGCAGCAGGGGTACGTCGAGAGCTGCGGAAGCCCGCACCACCTGTACCCGCCGCGGCAGGCGCGGCACGCTCGCCTGCTGTCGGAGGCGGGCTGGCGCGCGGCGCTGCGGGCCGGCGCAGCGGAGGCTGGGTCGTGACCGGCCCACGTACGGCCGTCGATCACGTTCGGCGCAGCCTGGTACGGATCGCCGACCTCGACGGCGACCTGCGCTCGTGCATCCTGCTGCGGCCGGAAGCGGTCGACGAGGCCAACTCCGTCGACGCGTCCAGCCGTCACCTGCCGCTGGCGGGCTGGACGGTCGCGGTCAAGGACAACATGGACGTCGCCGGCACGGTTCGCACCGACGGACTCGGCCCCCCGCACCGGCCGCCCTCGGCGACCGACAGTGAGGCGGTGCGTCGCCTGCGCCGCGCCGGTGCCGTGGTCGTGGCGAAGACCAACCTGGAGCAGCTGGGCTTCGGCGCCACCACCCAGAATCCTGCCTGGGGGGCATGCCGTAACCCGTGGGACCGCGACCGGATTCCGGGTGGGTCGAGCGGTGGCTCCGCGGTGGCGGTGGCCGCCGGCATGGTGCACGCGGCGCTCGGCACGGACACCGGCGGCTCCCTGCGCAACCCCGCGTCGTTCTGCGGCGTCAGCACCCTGCGTCCGACGCACGGCTTGGTGCCCACCGCCGGGGTGACACCGATGAGCCCCAGCATGGACGTCGTCGGTCCGATCGCGCAGCGGGTTGCCGACCTGCGCCGGTTGATGGTCGCGCTGACCGGTGAAGCCGGGCCGCGGGAGGCGGTCCCGCTGCGGGGCCTGGCCGTCGGGGTGCCTCGCGGGTACTTCTTCGACGAGCTGGATGGTGCGGTGGCGCAAGGATTCGACGCCCTGGTCGGCGTGTTGCGGGCCGGCGGTGCCCGGCTGGCACCGGTCACGCTGGCCGGCGTCGCCGGCGCCGCGGACGCCATGGCAGTGCTGCAGAACGCCGAGGCCGCCAGTACCCTGCGGGCGTACTGGGACGACCCCCGCCTCGGCGATGGCGTGCGCGAGCGCATGAACGTCGGGCGGGCCACCACCAATGCCCAGCTCGCCGCCGCGCTCCGCACCGCGAGGCGATGGCGTCGCACGGTTGCCGACACATTCGCCGAGGTGAGCGTCATTGTCACGCCGGCCACGCCGTTCGTCGCCCCACCGATCGCCCCGGACGACCTGATCACGTTGAGCCGCCGCATCAACCGCTTCACCGGCTGCTGGTCCCTGCTCGGCACGCCGGCTCTCGGGCTGCCCTTGCCGCCTTCGGGCGACGGGCTCCCGGTCGGCGGACAGTTCATTGGGCCGGGCGGTTCGGACTGGCGGCTGCTGGCCATTGGCGAGGCGATCCAGACGGCATCGGCGTGGCACACGCAACGACCGGTGTCCGGCCCGTGAACTGGGCGGCCACGCCGTCTGGCCCGCAGCCGGCAGCGCAAGGTCCCGCGGGTGGGTGGCTAATTGAGGGGGCGGGTGCTCAGCACCGGCCTGCACCCACGCGACTGCCCGTTCGGTCTAGTCTGAGGCCGCCGCCACCTGTCGTTCGTGGCACGGTTTCGTGCTCCATGAACGGTTCGGTCGCGGCGTCCTCCATGGCGCGATGTAGACCGGTTCGAGCGCTCGCGCGATCGTGTTCCAGCCCTGCCGGCCCATGTAGCGGAACGAGTTGCGCAGCAGATCGACCACCCCGTCTGCACGGTCAGCACGGTTTTGGCGAGGTGACCGTTGCGCAAGTTGCCGCGCCCCTGCGGGTCGTGCTTGCCGTAGCCGACGTGATCGGTGATTCGATCCTCCACAACAGCGCAGCTGGCCGACCGAACCGGGAGCAACGTGGTGTCCCCGTACAGGGACACCGTCCGTGCTTCAAACACCGCCAGTGAACCTGCCCGGCATCCCGTCCGTTGCTACGGCGGAAGGTCATGCATCGATGTGGGCGACATCTGGGCAGTCACCGGCCGACCACCGGTGGGCCGAACACATCCCGGGAATGTTTACTACGGTACATCTCAACGGAGGAGTCCATCATGGGCAAACTCTGGCGCCTCGGCGGTGGTGCCGTCGTCGCGCTCATGATCGTCGCAGCGACCTCACTTGTCGGCGCCACTGCCGCATACGCGTACGCGGGTACTTCCACAAACTGGCACAGCGATGTCTGCTTGCACAGCAACAAGGCCGGCAGCGTGTACACGGGCCTTGACCCCTGATCTTGGACACGGGGTTTATGCGGCTTGGGTCAGCGTAGCCGGTGCCGGTTGGGTGCTGTTCTCGTACTTGATCGGGGATTGTTGTCCGAGCCGGGAGTGGCGGCGGACGGTGTTGTAGCGGTGCAGCCAGCGGAACGCGGTGAGCCGGGCCTCGCGCTCGTCGGTGAAGGCGCGGCGGCCTTGCAGGGTTTCGCGTTTGAAGGTCGCGTTGAACGACTCGGCGAGGGCGTTGTCGGCGCTGCTGCCGACCTTGCTCATAGATTGGCGGACTCCGGCAGCAGCGCAGGCAGCAGCGAAGCCTTTCGATGTGTATTGACCGGTTTCAACCAGTCGTTGCAACACCACTGTCCTGAGTGGACGATAACAGGTCGTTGAGGGCTTCGCCGGGAGTCCTCCACCCGAGTGCCTTGCGTGGCCGGCTGTTCAATGTTGCCGCCACCGCCTCGAGTTCGCCGGTGTTCCAGCGGGCCAGGTCCATACCTTTGGGAAAGTACTGCCGCAGCAGCCCGTTGGTGTTCTCGTTCGTGCCGCGCTGCCACGGACTGTGCGGGTCGGCGAAGTAGACCTGCACGCCGGTGTCGATCGTCAGCTTCGCGTGCTGGGCGAGTTCCTTGCCGCGATCCCAAGTGAGCGTGCGACGCAACTGCTCGGGCAGGGCGGTGATCGTCGCGGCGATCGCTTCCCGGACGGCTTCAGCGCCGTGCCCGGCCAGGGCCGGGCCGTTCTTCGACCGCGCTTCGACGCCCCAACCGTCCATGCGGGGCAGGTGCAGCAGCATGGTGAAGCGGGTGGTCCGTTCCACGAGGGTGCCGATCGCGGACCTGTCCAGCCCGATGATCAGGTCACCTTCCCAGTGCCCCGGCACGGCCCGGTCCTCGACCTCGGCCGGACGCTGACTGATCATCGCTTCAGGGGTGACCATACCGTCGCGGCGTAGCCGGGCCCGGGCGCGCGGCACCCGCAACGCGCGGCCGGTGCGCAGACACGCGACCAGTTCACGCTTCAGCGCGCCCCGGCCCTGGATGAACAGCGATTGGTAGATCGCCTCATGCGAGATGCGCATGGACTCATCATCCGGGAAGTCCAGCTTCAACCGGTTGCTGATCTGTTCCGGGCTCCAGGCTGTGGCCCAACGACGGTCTTCCCGGCGGGGCTTGTTACGTCCCTTCCAGGCCCGAGCCGTCGGCCCGGCCACGAGCTCGCCACCGGCCCGGCGCACCGCCCCGGACAGTCGGTCCTGCACGTACTCGCGCAGCCGCGGATTGGACACCAGCTTGGCGGTCTTCGGGCGCTTGGCCGCCTGCTGCGCCTTCCACTGCGCCACCACGGCCCGATACTCCTGCCTGCCGGCCCGGGTCGCCGCGTTGCGCCGCAACTCACGCGAGATCGTCCCCGCATCGCGCCCGATCCTGCGGCCGATCTCCCGCACACCCGTGCCCTGCGCCCGCAGCAGCGCGATCTCCTCGCGCTCGGCGAAGGACAGATAGCGGCCCGAAGGCTCGTCCAGGCTGATCGGCGGCATACCGCCAGCGTGACGAAACCACCGCGCCCCAACCGGCCACGACACGCCAACGGCAAGCGCCGCCTCGACCGTCGTAACCCCCGTCGCGATCAGCCGCCAGAACTGCCGCTGCACCGCGCGCGAAGGCTCAGGCCGACCCGGCGACCGCATCGGCGCCCGCAGCGCCCGGTCCGCCGCCCACTGCCTCCGCGCCCCCTCCGGCACCTGCTCCAACTTCATGTTCCGGCCCATGCACACCTCCGTGATCAAAGGTGTTGCGACGACCGGTTGAAACCGCCTTGGGCGCCGTGATCGGAGTGGAAGATCGCCCCGTCGAGGTCTCCGCGGGTGCGCTGCGCCGCTGCGAGGGCGTCGATGACCAGGTCGGTGCGCATGTGGTCGGCGATCGCCCAGCCGGTCAGCCGGCGGGAGTGCAGGTCGATCACGGTGGCCAGGTAGAGGAAGCCACGCTCGCCGACGGGCAGATACGTGATGTCACCGACGTAGCGCTGGTTGACCGCCGCAGCGGTGAAGTCGCGCCGGATCAGATCTGGGGCCTTCACCGCGGCCGGGTCCGCGATGGTGGTCTGCACCCGCCGGCGCAGCCGCAGGCCCCGGATGCGGTAGCGGCGCATGACCCGGGCGACCTTCTTGTGGTTGACCAGCACGCCGGCATCGTGCAGCTCGGCGGTGACCCTTGGCGCGCCGTAGGTGCCGTCGTGCGCGGCCCGCACCGCCCGGATCCGCACCGCCAGGGCCGCGTCCGCGGCGTCACGAGCGGCCCGATCCGCAGCCGTGGCCTTCCAGTAGTAGAAGCTCGAGCGGGCAACCCCGACGAGCCGGCACAACCGCTTCACGCCGTAGCGCTGCTGGTGGTCGGCGACGAACTGGAAGCGGTTCACCAGCGCGTCTCCCCGGCGAAATACCGGGCCGCCTTCCGCAGGATGTCGCGCTCTTCCTCCAGCTCACGGACCCGCCGCCGCAACGCGGCGTTCTCCTGCTCGACTGTGCCGGCGCTCTGCGGCCTCGCCGACGCCGCCGGACGGTCAGCGCCGCCGCGCCGCTGGTCATCGAGCCGAACCCAGCTACGCAGCGTCTCGCGGTTGACGCCCAGGTCATCGGCGATCTGCGCGATCGTCGCGCCCGGCCGGGATCGGTACAACGCCACCGCGTCAGCCTTGAACTCGACCGGATAGTGCTTGTTCACCATGGTGTTCCAGGACTCCTGATCTCCCCGGACCTCAAGGCCCGTGGTTCAAGTGTCCAAGATCAGGGGGTAACTCCCCACCATGCCATGCCAAAAAGGCAACGTTTGGCAGACCTGGAAGGTCCAGGAACCGGTCGGCAGAAGTTACGACGGACGTTGCAGCGCCGGGGCGATTCCCACACGCCCGCGCACACCTCCACACGTGCCGACACGTTCCGGGTTCAGGTGTGTTCCGGCAGGGTCAGATTCGTGCTCATCACGGTGATAAATGCGCTGCAGGTGCGGTGGGGTCCTCGTGGTGTGCCGGTACTCGACCGACACGGGGATTCAAGGACAGCGCCGATCACAGTGCTGCGACGCCGTCGTCGCAACCGTCGCAGACGGGTGCGACGGGCGGGAGCGGGCTACGCCATGGTCAGCACAGTGGCCAGCACCGTCAGGACCGTGGTCGGCAGCGGTGGAGCCGCTGGCGCGCGTGGTGGCGCGTCTGGCTGTGCTGGCTGGTCCCGCCTAGGGCGCGTTTCATAAGTGGGTGCCTGCGCGGGGTGAAGTCACGGCGTGGCGGTGATCGATAATTGAAGAGGTCTCCGGTAGATGGTTCAGCGACCAAGCAGAACTGCATACCGGAGACCTCGTGGCCACCTTATCGGTGACGAGGCGGCACGACCTGACCGACGCGCAGTTTGCGCCGTGAGGCGCTGTTGATTCGAGCGGAGGTGGAAGACCTTCGTCGCTGACCCTGTCGCAGCGGGGCGGTGGAGCTGGGGGCAGCCTGGTCCGGGTGGTGCCGGGAAAGGGTGGGAGCGGCCCTGACAACGTCGGGACGTGCCAGTACTGCCAGATGGTGCGGGTTCGGCAAGCGTGGCGGAGAGGAGTACGAGAGGAACCGGCGTTGTTACGTCCTAACTCGGTCACCGACTCAAATCTGGTGGATATGGGTCGGGTGCGGTGCGCACCGTCGTCTGTTGGCGGCGGGAACTCCTGGGGCGTGTTATTGCGCTCGTCCTGGAGGCCATGAGGAAGGTCTGCGGCGTACTCATGGCGATGCCGCTGGGACACAGTCGGGCTCCTACTCCGTCGAGCGAATCACAGTGAACACGGGAACCGCCTGTCTTCGGTTCCCGGTGGGCGAGCGACCAGCTCGCACACCGGGATAGGCACACCGACTGCCGAACGGGACGGGTGGGGCGGAGCCGTCGTAGTACTCCGAGCCGGGGAGAGCCCGGTGCATGGGGAAGGACGGCAGCGGTTTTGCGAGGGGCGGAGGCTGTAATGCCGAAAGATGCACCGGTGAATACCGGGGCCGCGCCGGAACCGGCCTCGATGGGGCCGCGTCGGCGGGTATCGGAGATGCAGGCCAAGCTTCACCGTTGGGCGGTGGCCGATCCGGGCCGCCGGTTCGGCGACTTGTTCAACCTCGTGCACGACCCGGCGACGCTGATCGTGGCGTTCGACCGGGTCGCCGGCAATCAGGGGGCACGAACTGCCGGCGTGGACGGCCTTTCGGTCGCCGACATCGAGGAGCGGATCGGTGTTCCTGGGTTCCTGGACGACCTGCGTGGCCAGCTCAAAGCGGGCACGTTCCGGCCACTGCCGGTGCGGGAGAAGAGGATTCCCAAGCCGGGCGGATCCGGGAAGGTTCGGCGGCTGGGTATTCCCGTCGTCGCCGATCGGGTTGTCCAGGCCGCGTTGAAGCTGGTGCTGGAGCCGTTGTTCGAGGCCGACTTCAAGCCGGTCTCCTACGGGTTCCGGCCCAACCGGCGGGCTCAGGATGCCGTTGCTGAGATCCATTTCTTCGGGACCCGCGGTTACCGCTGGGTCCTGGACGCGGACATCCAAGCGTGCTTCGACGAGATCGAGCACGCCGCGTTGATGGACCGCGTCCGGGAGCGGATCAAGGACAAACGGGTTCTGGCGCTGGTGAAGGCGTTTCTGAGGGCCGGTGTCCTCACTGAGCTCGGCGAGCTCCAGGACAGTCACACCGGGACACCTCAGGGGTCGTTATGTTCAGCTGAACATAATGACCCTTATGAACAGTGCTGGGTTATGCGCAGCGTCGGCCTGTCGGTCCTGGTCAGGGCGGAGCTGGGGGTCGAGCGCTGCGCATAACGCGTGGGTGTTCGGGTCAGAGGTTGGTGAGCCAGTCGAGCAGTCCGGGGTCTTGGTTCCATTCGGACAGGTCGTCGGAGGTTGTGTCGGTGTAGGCGGCTTCGAGGGCTTTGCGTTTCGCTTCGGTCGAGGCGCGGGCGTAGATCTCGGTGGTGGACAGGTCGATGTGTCCGAGGATGTCGCGGATGTAGGGCAGGGGGACGCCTGCTTCGTAGAGGTGCATGGCCTTGCTGTGGCGCAGGGTGTGCGGGCTGACGTCGGCGCCGGCGAGTTGCGGGTTGTCTGTCCTGGCCAGGTATTTGCTGATGACCCAGGCGATGCCGCCACGGCTGAGCTTGCTGCGGTGCTGGTTGAAGAACACCGGGTGGTCGTCGTGGCCGGGTCGGTCCAGGCGATGTTCGGCCAGGTAGGCGGCCAGGATCGCTGTCGTGTTGCCTATCAGGGGGACGTGGCGTGTCTTGCGGCCTTTCCCGGTCAGGGCGGCCATGGCGGGGGGTTCGAGACGGATGTCGCGGACGGTGAGGTCGGCGATTTCCTGGACCCTGGCGGCGGTGTCGTAGAGCGTGGCGAGCAGGGTCGCGTCGCGTCGGCCGCGGTGGGTGGACCGGTCGGGTTGAGCGAGCAGCAGACGGGTCTGCCCGACGGTCAGGTGGTTGACGCCCGGGCGGGCCTGCTTCTTGGTGGGGATGGCGAGGATGTCTTGGTAGCAGGCCATCCGGGCTGGGTCCTCGGTTTGCATCCAGGTGCAGAACGAGCTGATCGCGGCCAGTCGCTGGTTACGCGTCGACGCGCTGTTGTGCCGGCTGGCCTCGAGCCATTCAAGGAACCCGGTGATAGCGGCGGCATCGACGTGATCGAGGGTGAGCTTGGCTGCGGGGATTGACCTTTCGTCGCGCAAGTAGGCGATCAGGAGTTTGAACGTGTCGCGGTAGGACGCGACCGTGTTGGGTGAGCAGCCGCGCATCCCGGCCAGGTGCGTGGTGAGGAAGCGGCGCAGGAAGACCGCGAAGATGCTCCTATGGATGTCAAGAGGTGGGTTGAAGATCGTTTGAGATGATGAGTTGGTAAAGCTCCCGGGCGATGTAGCGTTTGAGGCAGCGGATGATCTCTTTCTTGGACCGGCCGTCTCTGGTGCGGCGTTGCACGTATTCGCGGGTGCGGGGGTCCCAGCGCAGACGGCAGAGCACGACGCGGTAGAGGGCGGCGTTGGCTTGCCGGTCGCCGCCGCGGTTGAGCCGGTGCCGGGTGGTTTTGCCGGACGAGGCAGGGATCGGGGCGACACCGCAGAGCATGGCGAACCCGGCCTCGCTGGTGAGCCGGGCGTGATTCTCTCCGGCGGTGACCAGCAGCTGGCCGGCGACGTCGGCGCCGACACCGTTCGCGGCGAGCAGACCGGGGTTGATCGTCGCGACCAGGGGCGTGAGGACTTCGTCCAGGTCGGTGATCTCGGTGGACAGCTGCTGGTGGCGGCGGGCCAGGGATCGCAGCGCGATCGCGACTGCGGTCGTTGGCGAGGCGGCGTCGGCCCGGTCCGGCTGCAGGCCTGCGCAGGTGACGATCAGCTGTTTGACGGTGAGGCCGCGTAGTTGGGCGCGGAGTTCGTCGGGGGCGGTGACGATCAGGGTCTTGATCTGGCGTTGGGTGTCGGCGCGCTGCTGGACAGCGCTGCGGCGGGCGACTCGCAGGTTGCGGAGGGCTTCGACCTGGCCGTCGCGGTGTTTGGGGGTGCCGGTCCGGTCGCCGGCCAGGGCTGCCTTGGCTGCGGCGATGGCGTCGATCGGGTCAGACTTGCCCTGGAACCGGCGGGTCTTGCGGTTGGGTCGGTCGACCTCGATCACCTCGACCTGTTCGGCGCGGAGACGGCGGGTCAGGCCGGTGCCGTAGGCGCCGGTGCCCTCGACGCCGACCCGGCCCAGCCGGCCGAACCCGCGCATCCACGCCGACAGGGCCGTGTATCCGGCCGTCGTGGCGGGGAACTGTTCGGTGCCCAGGACTCGGCCGACCAGATCGATCACTGCGGCGGTGTGGGTGTCCAGGTGGGTGTCGACGCCGCCGGCAATGTCGAACGCGGCGGCATCGGGTGTAATGGAGGGCATCGTCGTCCTGTCGCTCGTGATGGTGGGCAGGGCGGCACGCACCAGCCGGGCAACGCGGACAAGACAGAGATGGGGCCTCTAGCCAGGCTCCTATGAAGTCACAACGCCACGTCCACTGCGTGCACGAGCACCTCCCGACCGAGGGTCGACAAATCCCGTTAAGGACCCGAAGTCAGTCAGTAGCTGGGTCAGACCCCGGCGGGAGGTGCTCACACACATCATCTCTGTCAGTAGCCATGGCACGGCCCTGTGGTGAGGGGCGGGACGACGTCGCCGGTGGCCTGCTGGACTCGGGCGGTGACGTCCGGGTAGGACTCGGCGGTCAGCCTGAGGTAGTAGGCGGTGTCGGCGATCGAGGAATGGCCCAGGTAGGTTTGCAGGACCGGCAGCAACGCGCCGACGTCCTGGCCGTGGGCGAACCAGGAACGCAGGTTGTTGACCGCGAAGGTATGGCGGAGATCGTGGACGCGGGGGCCGTGGCCTCGACCACCATGAGAGATGCGGGCCTGCCACAGAAATCGGCGGAAGTTCTTGTCGATGTTCCCGAGTGTCAGCGGCTTTCCGGCCGTGCCGGGGAAGAACCAGTCTGCGCCCGAGCGGCCGGCGACGTGGGCGTGGTAGTCGGCGAGCCTCACGCGCAGCGGCGCACTGACGGGCACCTGCCGGTCTTTGCCGCCCTTCGCGTCGCGGATCTGCAGCACGCCGGTGGTGATGTCAACGTCGTCGACGCGCAGCAGGCGGGCTTCGGAGGCACGCAGCCCGCAGGCGTAGATCGTGCGGAACAGCACTGGCATGACCAGATGCCGGAACGGGACCTGGGAACAGGAGTTGCAGCGGTCGGTCTGGGTGAACAGGGCCGCCAGTTCCTGATCGGTGTAGATGTGCGGGACGTAACGGCCGGGTCTGGGCAGCGCACCTTTGGGCAGGACGTAGGCCGGCACGCCCTGGCGGTGAAGCCACCGGGCCAACTCCCGCACCGGCGCGGCCAGGCCCTGCAGGGTCGCCGGCGTGACTGCGCGCCGCCGGGCGGCCGCGAGCCACGCCTCGACCGAAGCCTCGGTGGGCGCGGCCAGTCCGGGGAACTCGCTGCGGCAGAACGCGGCGAACCGGGCCAGCACCCGTTCTTCGGCTGCGTATTTGTAGCCGAGGGCGCGTTTCTGGGCGACCAGCGCCGTGATCGCGTCGGTCATGGTGATGTCGGCGCTCATCGTGACGCCTGCTGCACCGGCGCGTCCGGGTCCAGGGCGCACGTGGCTAGCAGACCCAGCGACGACTTCAAATACACGCCAGTCGACTGCACCGACCGGTGACCGAGGATGTCGGCGATCTGCTCGACCGGCGTGCCGTCCTCCATCAACCGAGTGGCCAGGGTGTGCCGCAGCGAGTGCATGCCGTGGCGGCGTTGCTCACTCACCGCAACGTGCGCCGCCCGGGCGTGCTTGACCAGGATCTGATGCAGATGGTCCTGCTCGGAGAACGGTCCGATCGGAGCGTGGTGCCGCAGGAACACCTGCGGGTAGTCGCAGACCGGCCGACCATGACGGATGTAGTCGATCACCGCCCAGCCGACCTCTTTGAGCAACGGCAACTGCACCCGGTGCCCGGTCTTGGCCTGCGCCACGCTCAACCGGTTGCCCGGCCAGTCGAAGTCGGCGAACTCCAGCCGTCTGACATCCACGCCGCGCAGCCCGAGCCTGGCGATCAGCACAATAATCGCGTAGTCCCGCTTCCCGCACGGATTGCCCCGGTCGATCGCGTCCAGGATCCTGGCCACGTCGCCGGGATCCCACACCGACGGGACCCTGACCCGCTTGCTGGACCGCACCGCCGGGACCGCTTCCAGGACAGCGGCGTCGACCAGGCCGCCGGCGCAGGCGAACCGGAGGAAGGACCGCACCGCGCACAGTTTCTGCTCGACAGTCTTGACCTGGTATCCCGCGAGGGTGGCGACGAACGCCTGGAGCGTCGCGGCGTCGCAACGAGCCAGCCCGCCATGGGTGCCGGCGAACGCGACGAACTCCCCGGCCACCGTCGCATACACCCGCACGGTCGATACGGCGCGGTCAGCGGAGCGCAGCCACGCCTGGAACCGCACGACCGCGTCGGCGCCCTCCCCGTCCAGCTTGGCCACGGACCGGGAGTAGCGGCGCAGCACCGCCCCGTGCAACGCGTAATCGCCCAGCATCTGCGCGACCCTGAACAGATAGATATCATTCGGTTTGAGCGCGCCCGCCCGCTCCTTGTCGAAGAAGCCACACGCCTCATCGACCCACGCCATCGCCACGTCCAGGAAGAACTCCTCGACGCCACGGGCAGCGAAGAACCTCTCCATCCGGCGCCAGCAGCCCCGATACCAGACCAACGTCGAGTCCTTGTAGCCCAGACGCCGCAACTCCGCGTCCAAACCCGACACCAGCGCAGACACAGCCGTCATCACAGCCGACCTCCGATCACGCGAGCCGGCACCATGCCGACCCTGATCAGATCCTCGGCGCGTTATGCGCAGCGCTCGACCCCCAGCTCCGCCCTGACCAGGACCGACAGGCCGACGCTGCGCATAACCCAGCACTGTTCATAAGGCGGCATCATCTCACCGCTTCTGGCCAACATCGCCCTGGCGGTGCTCGACGAGCATCTGCAACGGGGGTGGGAGCCGGGTGGGGTGATGTCGACCCAAGGACGCCGGAGACGACGACGTGACCGAGGGCTGCCGAACTGGCGGGTCGTCCGTTACGCGGATTTATGCCGAGCTCGGCATAAGTCCGCTTATGCCGAGGTCCGGGTTATGCCGATGTTGGTGTCGGATCGGCTGGTCAGGGCGGTGGGCGGCGTCCCGCCATCGGCATAACCCGGTGGGTGGTGGCGGTGGTTAGAGGTTGTCGAGGAACGCGAGCAGGGTGTCGGGTGGCCGGTATCGGCCGGGGCTGGTGCCGGGCTGCTGGACGCGGGCGAGGGCTTGTTCCTTGATGGTCATGTCGGCGTGAAGGTAGATCTGGGTGGTTTCGGTTCCTTCGTGTCCGAGCCAGAGGGCGATGACGGAGGTGTCAACTCCGGCCTTCAAGAGCGTCATGGCGGCGGAGTGCCTCAGCGTGTGCGGAGTGACCTGCTTCTCCTTGATCGACGCGCAGCTGTCTGCGGCGGTAGCGGCGTGCTTTGCGACGAGGCGTTCGACGGCGTCGCGGGATAGCCGTCCGCCGGACTGGGTGGGAAACAGCGGGCCGGCGGGGTCGGGGCTGAGCTCGGCGAGCCAGGTCCGCATCACTTTGACGGTCTGGGTGGTCAGCGGGGTGGCCCGGTCTTTGCGGCCCTTGCCATGGCAGCGGACGTGCGGCCCGGCGTCCAGGTGGATGTCGTGGCGTTTCAGACCGGTGAGCTCGGAGACCCGCAGGCCGGTCTGGACGTCGATCAGGAGCAGGGCCCGGTCGCGGCGGCCGTGCCAGGTCTCGCGGCTGGGGGCCGCGACCAGTGCGTCGATCTCCTCGGCGGTGAGGTAGCTGACGATGGCCCGTTCGCGTCGCCTCGGTGGGATCGCCAAGACCTGGCTGATGGTGGCGGCGTGCTCAGGCGCCTTCGGGGCCGCGTACTTGAACAGCGAGTGGATCGCGGCCAGGCGGGCGTTGCGGGTGGCGCTGCCGTTTCCCCGCTGTTCTTCCAGGTGGTGCAGGAACGCGCCCACCAGGGTGGCGTCCAGGTCGGCGAGGCTGAGCCGGCTGGGTGTCTTGCCGGTCTTGTCGCGGGCGAAGGCCAGCAGGAGGCGGCAGGTGTCCCGGTAGGCGGCGACGGTGTTCGGGCTGGCCTTCTTCTGTCGGGCCAGCCGGTCGGTGAAGAACCCCTGCAGGATAGGAGCGAGGTCGGTCACGACGTCACCTTCGCGTCCTGCCCGGTGGGCTCCAACCTGGTGGCGGCCAGGGCGAGCAGTTCCGGGACGGCCGAGAGGTACCAGTAAGTGGACTTCGGATCGATGTGCCCCAGCCAAGTGGACAGGACCGGGAGCCTGGCCTGGACGTCGCTGCCGTCGCGGTACCAGTCCAGCAACGTTGCGACGGTGAAAACGTGCCTCAGGTCATGCAACCGCGGGGGCCGCCGCCCAGCAGGAGCCTTGATCCCTGCTGCCGTGACCAGCTGCGCGAACGTCTTGGGGGTGTTGCGGCGGTCCAGTGGCCGGCCCTGACTGTTGACCAGGAACGTGCCCGCGGTCGGCCGAGGGAACGCCTCGTCCCGGGCCCGTTCATAGGCGCGCAGGGCAGCGGCCGCGGTCGGGTGCAGGAACACCATGCGGGACTTTCCGAACTTGGAGTCCTCGATCACGATCGTCTCCGCGTTCAGGTCGACGTCGCCGCGGCGCATGCGGCAGGCCTCGCCCTGCCGCACGCCGGTCACAGCCAGCAGGCCGATGAGCGTGCGCCAGGTCAGCCCTCGGAACGCGGGCCGCAGCGTCCTGGCCACGTCCATCAGAGCGGTGACCTCCTGCGGGGAGTAGAGGTAGGGCGGAACCCGCCACTGGCGGCGGTCCAGCACGTCCTCGGGCGGGACCTCAGTGGCAGGATCCAGCGGCTGCAGGTAGCGAGCGAAGATCCGCACCACGTCAAGACGGCGGGCCTGGTATGCCTCGTGGTCGCTGCCCCTGGCGGTCGAGGTCGCCCATTGCACCGCCAGGTCCATGGTTACCGTCGTGGCCCCATGGTCCTCGCAGAACCGGACGAAGCTCATCAGCCGCGGCCCCCAGCTCTCCAGCTTGAAGCCCAGCGCCCTGCGCATGACCAGGTACTCCTCGGCCCTGGCCCGCAGCGCGCTCACCGACCGGCTCCAGGCCACTGCCGGGCCAGCGGGCGCAGCGCGTTCTGGTCGACCTTGGCATAGATCGAGGTCGACAGCATGCTGCGGTGCCGCAGCACCTGTCCGACCTCGGGCAGCGATGCCCCCGCCCGCAGCATCTCGGTCGCCAGTGCGTGCCGGAACCGGTGCGTTCCCCGCCGCTGCAGGCCGGCCCGCCCGCATGCCCTGCCCATGACGGCCCGGACCGCCTCCGCCGTCAGTGGCCGGTAGGGCCGCCGGACCGTCACGAACACCGACCGCGACTCACACCTCGGCCGCCCGTGCTCCAGCCACGCGACAAGGGCCTCCCCAGCCGGGACCGGCAGCGGGAGCCGCTCGGTCCGGCTGCCCTTGCCGGTGACCGCAATCTCCCCGGCCCGCCAGTCGATGTCACCGACCTGCAGACCGGCGGCCTCGGCACCCCGCAGGCCGAGCCCGGCCAGCAGCGACAAGACCGCGTAATCGCGCGAGCCGACCGGCGTGTCCCGGTCACAGCTGGCCAGTAGCCGCTCGATCTCCACTGCCTTCAGGCCTCGGGGCAGCGAGGCCATCTGCCACGACGCGATCGCCGGAACCGCCCCCGCCAGAGCAACTGATATCCGCCCAGTCGCGTGGGCGAACCGCAAGAACGCCCGCAGCGACGTCACCATCGCTTTCGCCGTCCACGTGTTGCGACCCGGCGTCCAGTCCACCATGAACGCAGTCACCTTCCCCGCGTCCAGTTCACCGACCGCCGCGGCCCCGCCGATCCCAGCCAGGAACGCCTTCGACTGCTTGGAGTAACAGCGCACCGTCACCGGCGACAAGCCCCGCTCCCGGTCCAGCCAGCCTCGGAACTCAGCCAACAGCACAACGTCGGGCTGCCCGCAGCCCGAACCCGCATCCGTTCCCATGATCATCTCCTACCTGGAGGAACACCGATCACTCCAGACAGGCACACCACCCGCAAACACCACAGGATTATGCCGATGGCGGGACGCCGCCCACCGCCCTGACCAGCCGATCCGACACCAACATCGGCATAACCCGGACCTCGGCATAAGCGGATGACTTCGTGGTTCTGGTCCACGGGACCGAGCAGGACACCGAGGTGTTGCGCGAGGAGGTCGCTCAAGTGCTGCGGCCGATCGGTCTTCGGCTGTCACCGGCCAAGACCAGAGTCGTGCATATGAGTGAGGGTTTCGACTTCTTGGGGTTTCACATCCAGTGGCGCCGCAAGCGAGGAACGAGCAAATGGCACGTCTACACCTTCGTCGCCCAGCGGCCTCTGCGGTCGCTGAAGACGAAGATTCGTGCCTTGACCCATAAGACGTCGCAACAGGATCTGGGCTATGTGCTGACCAGTCTGAACATGGTCCTGCACGGCTGGGCCAACTACTTCCGGCACGCCGTCGCGAAGAACACCTTCGGCATGTTGGACAACTTCACCTGGTGGAGGCTGATCCGTATGCTGCGCGAGCGGCATCACTGGACGTGGTCGGACGTCCGCCGCCGGTTCGTCACCGCCTCTGGGCAGTGGCGGCCGATCACAGCGGGCGAGATCGAACTGCGGAAGATCAGCGCGATCCCGGTGACCCGGTATCGCTACCGCAGCACAGCGATCCCCAACCCCTGGAACCTGCAACAAGCCTGACGGCAAAGACCGTGGAGAGCCCGTTGCGTCGAGAGGCGCACGGCGGGTTCGGCGAGAGGTCCGGGGAAACGGACCGGGAGCAATCCCGACACCGCGCCCCGGGCCTACTCAGCGGGCGGCGCTTGAGCCGCTGCTACCTGCCGCGCCGGTGCGGGGTCGTCCGCCGAAGTGGACAAGACGGCAGCTCATCGACGGGATCCGGTGGCGGATCCGGGTCGGGTCGCCGTGGCGGGACGTCCCGGCCGAGTACGCACCCTGGCAGACCGTGTACGGGCTGTTCCGCCGCTGGCAGCGTGACGGCACCTGGGCCGCGGTCCTGTCCGCGGCGCAGAGTGTCGCGGACGCGGACGGCCGCATCGTCTGGGACGTCAGCATCGACTCCACGACCAGCCGCGCCCATCAGCATGCCGCCGGCGCCCGCCACGACGGGCACCTGCAGAAGGAACCACCCGGCGGCGTCCACGACGAACCCGCCGACCACGCGCTCGGCCGCTCCCGCGGCGGCCTGACCACCAAGACCCATCTGGCCTGCGAGCAAGGCCAGAAGGTCCTGGCCTTTACCGTCACCGCCGGTCAGCGCGGCGACAGCCCGCAGTTCATCCCCGTCCTGGGCAACATCCGGGTCGCCCGGCCCGGAGGCGGACGTCCCCGGACCCGCCCGGACCTGGTCCTGGCGGACAAGGCCTACACCTCCAAAGGCAACCGGCAGCACCTGCGTTCCCGCGGGATCAAGGCCTGCATCCCCAGCAAGAGCGACCAGGACGCCCACCGCAAAGCCAAAGGATCAAAGGGCGGTAGACCGCCAGCGTTCGACCCGATCGTCTACCGGCAACGCCACGCCGTCGAATGCGGCATCAACCGCCTCAAACGACACCACGGCGTCGCCACCCGGTACGACAAACTCGCCGTCCGCTACCAGGCAGTCCTCACCATCACCATCATCACCGAATGGCTCTGACCGGGTTTATGAAACGCGCCCTAGGTGACTGGTGTTAAACGATGGTCTGGCCCTGCGGGTCAGACCATCGTTTTGTATCTATTTCAGGTAGTATGTCGTGATGGCGTTGGGAAGGGCTTCGCAGCAGTTGGATCTGCTGGATGCGGTGTCCCGGTTCTGCGGGGAGACGTTGCCGACGAACTCGATCTTCGCTTTTCTGCACGAACATCGTGACGCGCTGTTTCCGGACGGGATGTTCGCCGATCTGTTCGCGCCGGTCGGTCGCCGGTCGGTGCCACCGTCGGTGGTCGCGGCGGTGATGGTCCTGCAACGGCTGGAAGGCTTGTCGGATCGGGAGGCGGTGGACCGGTTCACGTTCGACGCCCGCTGGCGGTATGCCGCCGGGGTCGGTGGCTGGGACGGTGCAGGCCGGGTCGGGTTCGCGCACACCGTCCTGGTCGACATGCGGGAACGGCTGCGCCGTTCGAGCCGCCCGGACCGGATCTTCGAGGTGGCCCTCGCCGCGGCCCGCAACGCCGGGCTGATCGGGCGGCGCAGAGTCCTTGATTCCACGCCGTTGTATGACGCGGTCGCCACGATGGACACGATCACACTGATCCGTTCCGCGATCCGCGGTCTGCTCAGCGTCGCCGGCCCCGAGTTGGTCCAGCCGTTACGGGCCGTCCTGGCCAGGCTGGGCAGCGGTGACGACTACACCAGTTCCGGCAAACCGCTGATCGACTGGGACGACAAACCCGCCCGGGAAGTCCTGATCGACTCCCGCGCCCGGGACGGCCACGCGCTCCTGGCCGCGCTGGACGGCCGCGACGACCTTCCCGAGCCGGTCACCCAGGCGATGCGGCTGCTCGCCACGGTGCTGGGCCAGGACCTGGAAACCGGGCCGGACGGCACACTGCGGATCGCGCGGAAGGTCGCCGCGGACCGGGTCATCTCCACCGTCGATCCCGAGGCCCGGCACGGACACAAGACCAACCACCGCGGCTTCGACGGCTACAAGGCCACGTCGCTGTCGACCCCGACAGCGAAATCGTCACCGCAACCGCGGTCACCGCCGGCAACACCGGCGACGTCGACCCCGTCGCCGACCTCATCACCGACCTCACCGACCCCGCCGACGGACCTGATGACGGCACCGCCGCGGTCTATGGCGATGCCGCCTACGGCGCCGGAGAGATCCTCGACCGGCTCGACCGCGCCGGGATCGACGCCAAGACCAAGGTCCAGCCACCCGTCGCACCCGCCGGGAAGTTCACCAAGGACCGCTTCGACATCGACCTCGACGAACAGCGGGTCACCTGCCCCAACGGGACCGTCAGAACGATCCGGAAGGTCAAGGACCACCCCCGGCACGCCGGCAAGGCCGACTTCGGCGCTGCCTGCGCCACCTGCCCACTCCGCGGGCAGTGCACCGACTCCAAGACCGGCCGCAGCATCACCATCGGCCACCACGAGACCCGCCTCACCGCCGCCCGCACCCGCCAACAAGACCCCGCCTGGAAGGCCGACTACCGCGCCACCAGACCCAAAGTCGAACGCAAAATCGCGCACCTCATGCGCCGCCGCCACGGCGGACGACGCGCCCGCATGCGCGGACGCATCCGCATCGCCGCCGACTTCAACCTCCTCGCCGCCGCAGTCAACCTCGCCAGACTCGCCACCCTCGGCCTCACCCACACCACCCGAGGCAGGACCCTCACCACCGCCTGACCACAACACAGCAGACCCACCACCCACGCCACAGCAGTCCAAGGCGCCACAAACCCCACAACCCCAACCCAGCAACAAACTTCCACACCCACACCTGCCACCGGCCCCTCAACACCCCACACCCCCAACCAAACAAACGATGGTCTGGCCCGCAGGGCCAGACCATCGTTTAACACCAGTCACCTAGCGGTAGTTTGTTGCCTGCGGCTTCTGGGCAGTAATAGCCGTGAAGTGTTCGGACTTTTGTAGGTTTGCTGAGGTGTGAGCGATGACTGTGCGTCGTCGGTGTTCACCGGCGCCGGGTTCGTTGGAGGGCTACGCTGCCCGCTTCGATGATCTGTTCGGCAGGCTGGCCCAGCGTCGGGGGTTTCGTGAGTACCTGACCGGGCTGCTCGCGCCGCGTGACCGGAACAAGACGTTGACCTGTCTGGCCGGGGCTGAGCCGGTCATCGGGGCTCAGCATCCGGCGGTACAACGGCTGCAGTTCTTCCTGTCGGAGTCCACCTGGGACCATGAGCAGGTCAACGCCCGGCGGGTGGAGTTGCTGCTGGCTGATCCCGCCACCGCGCCGCATGCCGGTGGGGTGCTGGTCGTCGACGATTCCGGTGACCGCAAGGACGGTACCGCCACCGCGCATGTGGGCAACCAGTGGCTGGGCCGCTATGGCAAGACCGACCGCGGGATCGTCACCGTGACCACCCTGTGGGCCGACGAGCGGCTGTACTACCCGCTGCATGCGGTGCCCTACACCCCCGCGCACCACTTCCCGAAAGGCAAGCACGACCCAGACTTCCGCACCAAGCTGCAGATCGCTGCCGACCTGGCCGTGCAAGCCCGTCAGTCGGGCGTGGTCTTCCGCGCGGTGGCCGCCGACTGTGCCTACGGCGACCAGGACGGCTTCCGGGCCGACCTCCGCGCGGCGGGACTGCCATTCGTCATGGCCCTCAAACCGCACCGGGGGACATGGGCCTACGCAGACCAGGCGTACACCCCCGTCGACGCTGCCCGCGACCTGGCCTGGAACAGTCCCGAAGAGCCGGGCGACTGGACGCCGGCGCCCCGGACGTTCCGCGACGGGCATACCCAGACGTGGTGGGCCGCCGAGGCGCGGCTGGGCTGGTGGGGGCCGGACGGGACGACCCGGCTGGTCGTGGCCACCGCCGACCCGGCCACCCTGCCGGAGAAGGCCACCTGGTATCTGGCCACCGATCTGCCTCGACTCGGCGGCCCCCGGGCTGTCGACAGCCCTCATCCACCCGCGGACCTGGCGGAGATCGTGTGGATCTATGGGATCCGGCACTGGATCGAGCAGGGCTACAAGCAGGTCAAGGACGAACTCGGGTGGGCCGATTTCCAAGCCCGTTCCGACACCGCCATCCGTCGCCATCAGACCCTGGTCAACTGCGCGTTTTGCTTCTGCTGGGATGCCTGGTTAGCAGATCGAGCACCGTCACAGCCAGCAGCACCACCCCCTGATCCCGGTGCTCGAGAGAGGGGGACCCGCACCCGGCAGGCCGTCGGCAGCCCTGTGCTGGCCCCGAACCATCCGGGAGGTCCGCGGCTGGCTCGTTCCCTGGATCATGTTGCGGCGCTGTTGGCGGGCGTGGTCGAACAGGCCCCCACCCGCCGAGCTCCAGGCACTCCTCGACGCCGTCGCAAGTGGACAACCCCTGTACCTGTACCACCTGAGCTAACAAACTACCGCTAGTGTCGCGTGATTCTGGTGTCGTTACTTCGCGTTGTTCTCGACGAGTTGTTTGACGCTGGCCTGGACCCAGCGGACCTTGGCGAGGATCTCGTCGGCGGTGGCGGTCCAGGTGAATGGCTTGGCTTCGGCGTTCCAGTGCGCGACGTAGTCGCGGATGCGGACGATGAGGGCGTTGACCGAGGTGAACGTGCCGCGGCGGATGGACTGGCGGGTGATGAGTCCGAACCAGATCTCGATCATGTTCAGCCAGCTGCTGCCGGTCGGGGTGTAGTGGAACGTGACGTTCGGGTGTGCGGCCAGCCAGGCCCGGACCTCGGGGGTGCCGTGGGTGGACAGGTTGTCCAGCACCACGTGGATCTCTTTGCCGGCATGGGGTTTCACGGCTTTGCGCAGGAAGGCCAGGAACCGGGCGCCGTCGCGGACGGGCTGGCAGTCGGCGGTGACCTGCCCGGTGGCGACGTCCAGGGCGGCGAACAGGTTGGTGATGCCGTGCCGTCGGTAGTCGTGGGTGCGTTGCTCGGTCACCCCGAAGTCCAGCGGCAGCAACGGCTGGGTCCGGTCCAGAGCTTGGACTTGGGTCTTTTCGTCGATCGACAGGACGACCGCGCCGCCGGGCGGGTCGAGGTAGAGCCCGACGATGTCGGCGACCTTCTCGGCGAAGCGGGGGTCCCTCGACAGCTTGAAGGTGCCCTGCCGGTGCGGCTGCAGCTTGTTGTCCCGCCACAGTTTCGCGACGTAGTGCCAGGACACCGACACGCCCTCGGCCCGTTTGAGGTATGCGGCCAGTTGCCGGGACGACCAGTGCGACAACCCGGTCTCCACCGGCGGTGTGGCACGGGTCAGCGCCAGGACCCGGGCCCTCACCGCGGCCGGGACCTGCTCCCGCGGCGCGGCGTGGGAGCCGTCTTCCAGACCGGCCAGACCGTTGTCCGCGTACCGCTGTACCCAACGGTCCACAGTGGGCAGTGACACCCCGGCCAACCCGGCGACGTCCTTGCGGCGCCGGCCCTCCGCCATCCACAACACGATCCGCGCCCGGGTCGCCACCACCGCCGGCACGTCCCGGCTGTTGATCACCGCCCGCAACTCCGCGGTCTGGCCCTCGGTCAGCATCACACCAGGATCAACGACCGACCCGACATAACGCAACCAGCATCACGTGACACTAGGTGACTGGTGTTAAACGATGGTCTGGCCCTGCGGGTCAGACCATCGTTTTGTATCTATTTCAGGTAGTATGTCGTGATGGCGTTGGGAAGGGCTTCGCAGCAGTTGGATCTGCTGGATGCGGTGTCCCGGTTCTGCGGGGAGACGTTGCCGACGAACTCGATCTTCGCTTTTCTGCACGAACATCGTGACGCGCTGTTTCCGGACGGGATGTTCGCCGATCTGTTCGCGCCGGTCGGTCGCCGGTCGGTGCCACCGTCGGTGGTCGCGGCGGTGATGGTCCTGCAACGGCTGGAAGGCTTGTCGGATCGGGAGGCGGTGGACCGGTTCACGTTCGACGCCCGCTGGCGGTATGCCGCCGGGGTCGGTGGCTGGGACGGTGCAGGCCGGGTCGGGTTCGCGCACACCGTCCTGGTCGACATGCGGGAACGGCTGCGCCGTTCGAGCCGCCCGGACCGGATCTTCGAGGTGGCCCTCGCCGCGGCCCGCAACGCCGGGCTGATCGGGCGGCGCAGAGTCCTTGATTCCACGCCGTTGTATGACGCGGTCGCCACGATGGACACGATCACACTGATCCGTTCCGCGATCCGCGGTCTGCTCAGCGTCGCCGGCCCCGAGTTGGTCCAGCCGTTACGGGCCGTCCTGGCCAGGCTGGGCAGCGGTGACGACTACACCAGTTCCGGCAAACCGCTGATCGACTGGGACGACAAACCCGCCCGGGAAGTCCTGATCGACTCCCGCGCCCGGGACGGCCACGCGCTCCTGGCCGCGCTGGACGGCCGCGACGACCTTCCCGAGCCGGTCACCCAGGCGATGCGGCTGCTCGCCACGGTGCTGGGCCAGGACCTGGAAACCGGGCCGGACGGCACACTGCGGATCGCGCGGAAGGTCGCCGCGGACCGGGTCATCTCCACCGTCGATCCCGAGGCCCGGCACGGACACAAGACCAACCACCGCGGCTTCGACGGCTACAAAGGCCACGTCGCTGTCGACCCCGACAGCGAAATCGTCACCGCAACCGCGGTCACCGCCGGCAACACCGGCGACGTCGACCCCGTCGCCGACCTCATCACCGACCTCACCGACCCCGCCGACGGACCTGATGACGGCACCGCCGCGGTCTATGGCGATGCCGCCTACGGCGCCGGAGAGATCCTCGACCGGCTCGACCGCGCCGGGATCGACGCCAAGACCAAGGTCCAGCCACCCGTCGCACCCGCCGGGAAGTTCACCAAGGACCGCTTCGACATCGACCTCGACGAACAGCGGGTCACCTGCCCCAACGGGACCGTCAGAACGATCCGGAAGGTCAAGGACCACCCCCGGCACGCCGGCAAGGCCGACTTCGGCGCTGCCTGCGCCACCTGCCCACTCCGCGGGCAGTGCACCGACTCCAAGACCGGCCGCAGCATCACCATCGGCCACCACGAGACCCGCCTCACCGCCGCCCGCACCCGCCAACAAGACCCCGCCTGGAAGGCCGACTACCGCGCCACCAGACCCAAAGTCGAACGCAAAATCGCGCACCTCATGCGCCGCCGCCACGGCGGACGACGCGCCCGCATGCGCGGACGCATCCGCATCGCCGCCGACTTCAACCTCCTCGCCGCCGCAGTCAACCTCGCCAGACTCGCCACCCTCGGCCTCACCCACACCACCCGAGGCAGGACCCTCACCACCGCCTGACCACAACACAGCAGACCCACCACCCACGCCACAGCAGTCCAAGGCGCCACAAACCCCACAACCCCAACCCAGCAACAAACTTCCACACCCACACCTGCCACCGGCCCCTCAACACCCCACACCCCCAACCAAACAAACGATGGTCTGGCCCGCAGGGCCAGACCATCGTTTAACACCAGTCACCTAGCGGTAGTTTGTTAGCTCAGGTGGTACAGGTACAGGGGTTGTCCACTTGCGACGGCGTCGAGGAGTGCCTGGAGCTCGGCGGGTGGGGGCCTGTTCGACCACGCCCGCCAACAGCGCCGCAACATGATCCAGGGAACGAGCCAGCCGCGGACCTCCCGGATGGTTCGGGGCCAGCACAGGGCTGCCGACGGCCTGCCGGGTGCGGGTCCCCTCTCTCGAGCACCGGGATCAGGGGGTGGTGCTGCTGGCTGTGACGGTGCTCGATCTGCTAACCAGGCATCCCAGCAGAAGCAAAACGCGCAGTTGACCAGGGTCTGATGGCGACGGATGGCGGTGTCGGAACGGGCTTGGAAATCGGCCCACCCGAGTTCGTCCTTGACCTGCTTGTAGCCCTGCTCGATCCAGTGCCGGATCCCATAGATCCACACGATCTCCGCCAGGTCCGCGGGTGGATGAGGGCTGTCGACAGCCCGGGGGCCGCCGAGTCGAGGCAGATCGGTGGCCAGATACCAGGTGGCCTTCTCCGGCAGGGTGGCCGGGTCGGCGGTGGCCACGACCAGCCGGGTCGTCCCGTCCGGCCCCCACCAGCCCAGCCGCGCCTCGGCGGCCCACCACGTCTGGGTATGCCCGTCGCGGAACGTCCGGGGCGCCGGCGTCCAGTCGCCCGGCTCTTCGGGACTGTTCCAGGCCAGGTCGCGGGCAGCGTCGACGGGGGTGTACGCCTGGTCTGCGTAGGCCCATGTCCCCCGGTGCGGTTTGAGGGCCATGACGAATGGCAGTCCCGCCGCGCGGAGGTCGGCCCGGAAGCCGTCCTGGTCGCCGTAGGCACAGTCGGCGGCCACCGCGCGGAAGACCACGCCCGACTGACGGGCTTGCACGGCCAGGTCGGCAGCGATCTGCAGCTTGGTGCGGAAGTCTGGGTCGTGCTTGCCTTTCGGGAAGTGGTGCGCGGGGGTGTAGGGCACCGCATGCAGCGGGTAGTACAGCCGCTCGTCGGCCCACAGGGTGGTCACGGTGACGATCCCGCGGTCGGTCTTGCCATAGCGGCCCAGCCACTGGTTGCCCACATGCGCGGTGGCGGTACCGTCCTTGCGGTCACCGGAATCGTCGACGACCAGCACCCCACCGGCATGCGGCGCGGTGGCGGGATCAGCCAGCAGCAACTCCACCCGCCGGGCGTTGACCTGCTCATGGTCCCAGGTGGACTCCGACAGGAAGAACTGCAGCCGTTGTACCGCCGGATGCTGAGCCCCGATGACCGGCTCAGCCCCGGCCAGACAGGTCAACGTCTTGTTCCGGTCACGCGGCGCGAGCAGCCCGGTCAGGTACTCACGAAACCCCCGACGCTGGGCCAGCCTGCCGAACAGATCATCGAAGCGGGCAGCGTAGCCCTCCAACGAACCCGGCGCCGGTGAACACCGACGACGCACAGTCATCGCTCACACCTCAGCAAACCTACAAAAGTCCGAACACTTCACGGCTATTACTGCCCAGAAGCCGCAGGCAACAAACTACCGCTAGCCCCGGTCTTTCGTTACCGCTGATCGTGGTGGCTGAGACGGTTTGTTGATCTTGGTTTGGGTCGGTGGGGTGTGCTGGCGTGCCGAGGTCCCGGCGCGTTGGCCGGTTTCCTCCGTGCGGTGTCGACGCGGTGGGGTGCGGGTGTCAGCCGGTGGGGCGTGGTAGCCCGTTGAGTCGGGTGAACGCGGTGACGAGATCTGTTGCCCAGGGCCAGGTTTCGGCGATTCGTAACCGGGTGCTGCGGGCTGTGCGGGTGATCCGTGCGGCGACGTGCAGGAGCCGGTAGCGCAGCTTCTTCGGTTCGGCGGTGGCGAGGGCCCCGTTGAGGAGGAGCATCTGGGTCCAGGCGAGCAGGTCGATCCCGGTCAGGGCGAGTTGCAGCCAGGCCTGGTTGATGGCGAAGACACGGGAGGGGAACCGGCCGAAGCCGGTGTCCTTGCCGCATCTGATGCGGTCTTCGACGCGGGCGTGGCCGCGGTGGCGGGCCTCGAGGTGCTGCACGGATCTGTTGCCGGGTGGGGTGTCGGTGGCGAATACCTGGTGGCGGAGGCCTTCGACGGTGTCGAACAGGGACAGTTGCGCGCCGGGGTGTGGTTCTTCGCGGCGGACGATGAACCGGGTGCCGGGTGGGTAGCTGTCGTCGGGGACGAGGCCGGTCAGTTCGCAGATGTCGGCGCCGTCGCGGGGTTCGCCGTCGCTGTCGAGGGCCGGGACCCATTGCAGGTGCTGTTTGGCGGTGAGGATGGCTTGGCGGATCGGTTCGGTGATCGCGACGCCGACGGAGAAGCGGGCGTCGACGCCGGTGGCGCGGAGGTCGCGGATGTGGGCGAGGAGCCCTTGGGTGCAGCCGGCGGAGTCCGACCGGATCAGGATCGGGGTGCCGTGCCGCATGTGGTCGGGGATCTGGGTGAGGGCGTCGTCCAGGACGGTGATGTGATCGGCGGTCGTGTTCGACCCGGCGCGGCCCTCACGTAACAGTCCGGACAGCGCTTCGCGGGTGTTGTCCAGGAAGCAGAACAGCGGGTGGTACCCGAAATTCTTCTTCCAGGTCGGGGTCGCGGCTTCTTTCTCGGAGTGGCAGATCACGATGGAGGCGTCCAGGTCGAGGACCAGACCTGGGACGGGTAGGCCGGCGGCGGTGGTCTGTGGCAGGCCGCCGTGTGTGTCGATCCGTTGCGCCCACGCGATCTCGCGTGCCTGGGCTCGCGCGGTGCCGAGCCGGCGCAGCACCGCACTGTCCATGCTGGACAGCAGGCGCCACGCGGTCGGATCGGACGCGACCGGCCCGAACAATGCCGCCTGGTCGCGGAGAACAGCCAGGTCCGAGATCGTTTCACCGCCGTCGGCGAGCATCACCGCCAGGTCGACCGCGATCCGGCCGGGGTCGTGGCCGCCTCGACGCTGCCGCAACCCGGCGAGCGCATCACTGCACGCGACGGTCAGACCGGTCACATCGGCGACGTCGGTGAGTAGGCGCGCACCGGCATGACCGACGACGCCACGACCGTCGGCGGACACCACAACCCTCGGACGCGTTCCGGTACGCTTCACCATGCAGGTGCCCTCCGGACGGATGGATAAGGACCCTCGACAAGTCCTATCTTCCCAGCCCAGGTGTGCCACGAACGTCGATGGAGGTCCTATGTGGACGGTTCCTCTGGAGGCGGTGCTGCGTGGAAGATGAGGGTATTGGCCCCTCGGAGTCGCTCTGTGGGGGGAGGCTTCAAGCCGCCACCTGCTGCGTTGGCTGAAGACCGTCGTGGTGAGCGAGGTGGAAAAGGCGCCGGTTGAGGCGTCAGGCGGGGATCGGGAAGGCGTTGCGTCACAGCCTGCGAAGTGTCGAAAGGGATCTTGGTCGACATCGAAACCGGGGCATCTGAACTGCTTCGGGATGAGTCTGGCGGTCACCCACTTACTGGCCAGGCGGTGTCCGGCATATAGGCGGCGCGAGCTCGATCTGCGGCTTTCGCGTGGAACGTGGGAAGGCGGAGCCGATACGGCCGTCCGGGGTTGACCGGGCGGCGAGAGGGAGCGTTCCGACCGGTAGCACGGGAGGAACTGAGTACCGATGCGGCAACGCCGGCGGACTGGCTCGTAGTAGCGGTGAAGCTCCTGCTTGACGCGGTGGGGGTGGAGCGAAGGGGCCAGGTCATCCGTGGTTCGGAGATTCGATCAACCAGGCCCGGTCCGGGCCGGGGAGGAATCGGGTGGCCGAGCAGCAGTCACCAGACAAGCCGTTCGAGATCTCGAGGATGGAGGTCTGGCGGGCGTGGGAGAAAGTCAGGGACAACAAGGGTGCCGCTGGGATCGATCGACAGTCGATCGAGGATTTTGAGCAGGATCTCCGGAACAACCTGTACAAGATCTGGAATCGGCTGTCGTCGGGGAGCTGCTTTCCCCCACCGGTCCGAGCGGTGGAGATCCCCAAGGTCGGGAGGCACCAGAACGCTGGGGGTGCCTTCGGTGGGGGACCGGGTGGCGCAGACCGTGGTCGCGGCGAGGCTGGAAGCCCGGATGGAGCAGATCTTCCACCGGGACTCCTACGGCTACCGTCCCGGCCGGTCGGCGCTGCAAGCAGTCGCGCGGACCAAGGAACGCTGCTGGCGGATGGGCTGGGTGGTGGACATGGACATCGCCAAGTTCTTCGACAGCGTCCCGTGGGACCTCATGGTCAAAGCCGTGGAGGCCAACACCGACCAGCCGTGGATCATTCTGTATGTGAAGCGGTGGCTGGCCGCGCCGATGGTCACCGCGGACGGGACCATGGTCCACCGGGAGCGGGGGACCCCACAGGGATCAGCAGCATCGCCCGCATTGGCGAACCTGTTCCTGCACTACGCGTTGGACTCGTGGCTGACGAAGACGTTCCCGGACGTCGAGTTCGCCCGTTACGTCGATGACGCGGTGGTGCACTGCCGTAGCGAGGCCCGCGCCATCCAGGTGCGGGACGCGATCGCGGAACGCCTGCGACAGGTGGGCCTGCGTCTGCATCCGGACAAGACCCGGATCGTCTACTGCCAGGACAGCAACCGGCGAGGCTCGTACGAGCACACATCGTTTACGTTCCTGGGCTTCACGTTCCGGCAACGGGAGGCGCGCAACAGGCGGGGACAGCACTTCAGTGGGTTCCTGCCCGCGCGCAGCGACGCGGCCCAGCGCAAGATGAACACGACGGTGCGATCGTGGAAGCTGCACCACAAGACGAACCTGACACTCGACGACCTCGCACGGTGGATCAACCCGATCGTGCGAGGTTGGATGCAGTACTACCCGGGTTCCGCAGTTGCGGAGGTGACTAAGCCCACGCCTCTGGGGTCTGAGCTGCAGAAACCCTTGGCTACCTGGTGGTAGGGCGTGTCACTAGGTCGGAGCATCTGCCCAGGTCAGGCCACCTACCGCGCGCTCGAACGCGTCGGTGCGGTCGTTAAGCCGAATTTCGATTCGTGGGCAGTTTGCCATACAGGACTGGGCGCGACGCGCCCACCCATCGACAATTGACGTTCAACGAGTCGATAGGAACCATGCCACTACACCTCCCGCCTGACGGGGCAGGGAGCACCGCCGAGGCCGTTGACCTGCGGAAACGTCCTCGCCTAGTGACACGCCTTGCCACTAGGTAGCCGTGAGTTGTCGCAGCTCAATGCCTGGTTCCGCGCACTAGTTGATCCCTCAACTGCGGAACGTGGGTACTACGGAGCGTTCTACCGCTCCAAACTGCACCCGCTGCCCTCCCTGTCACGCTGATGTGAGACAGCCCGTCTACCAGGGGATACTCTTCCTGGACAGTTGCGAGGAGAGATCATCAGCATGACGTCGAAGCCCCACGAGAACCCGGATCCGGACGCTCGGCCCCAGCGGCGGACATTCACCGCAGAGTTCAAGGCGCGGATCCTGGCCGAGTACGACGCGGCGCCGGACGCGGCGGCTCGCGGGGCGATCCTGCGCCGGGAACGGCTCTACGGGTCACACATTCTCGACTGGCGCAAGGCCCGGGATGCCGGAGCCGCGGCTGGCCTGACGGACCGGCGGCAATCGGCCGCGCGGGCAGCGAAGAAGGCCGAGAACGCCGAACTTGCCCTGCTACAGCGGGAGAACGCTCGGCTGCAGGCCAAGCTGGCCAAGACCGAGACCGCCCTGTCGATCATGGGAAAAGCGCACGCGCTCTTGGCTTGAGTTTTATCCCTTGAGTGCCTGATTGTTGACTTTTGGTGTGTCCACTGTGGACTTCTTCTTGCCGACTGGGTAGCGGGTTCGCGGAGGCCGGGTGCTACCCACGGGACGGCCGGGACCAGGATTGGTGGTTTTCGGCCTACCGGCCGGAGTGCCCAGATGCCGGCGCAGGTTACGGAAACCCCGGCGGACCCGTCCAGGGGTCATCGACCGCCCCGCAGGGATCGTCTTCTCCCAGGGACGGCGTAGATCAGTCGTGAGGGTCTTCGCCAGCCGCAGCTGGGCGTGCGCGGCCAGGATCAGCCATGTCCAGCGTTCACCCTGCTCAGGAGTACGAATCTGCGGGGCGGTCCAGCCCAGGGTGGACTTGAGCAGCCGGAAGGTGTGTTCCACATCGAACCGGCGGAGGTAGGTCTTCCACAGCAGGTCCAGGTCAAAGACGGTGCCCGGTGGTGCGGTGTGCCACAGCCACAGGTCTTGCGGCGCCCGGTTGCCGGGCAGACGCTCGACCTGGATGCGGATCACGGTGCCAGCCACGACCGGTAGCACCCCCTCGAAGTCGGTCCAGCCGGCCTGTCTGGACAGTTTCTGGTGCAGCCCGTGCCACGCGCTGACCATCACCTCGCCGTATCGCGGGTTCTGCCCACGCAGCCGCTGATCGGGCGCCGGAAGCGCTGTCGGCTTGGACAGTTCGAACCGGCTGCCGTGCTTCCTGGGCCGGCCCGGCCGACCGTCCTTGCGTCGCTTGGGTGCCGGTGCGTAGAACACCCGGTCGCTGCGCACCCGACCCAGGACCTGCACACCCAGACCGTCGAGTCCGGCGAGATAGGTGATGCGGGTCAGGTCGTATCCGGAGTCGAACGTGAACACCGGCGCGGGCCGCCGCGCGAGCGTCCCGGCCTCCTCCAGACGGGCCAGCACATTGGCGATCTGGGCGACCGTCACCACCGTCACGTCGTCGTCCGGGCCGATACGCACCACGTCCAGCAGCGCGGTCCACGACGACGCACCCCACTCCAACCCGGCGGCGAAGGAGAACGGCCAGCCCGGAATCGTCTTGCGGGATCCGTCGCAACGGCAGGAGGTGTAGCAGTGACACAGCCCCGCAGAGGTCACCGCGTCCGGCCGTGGCCACGCCGAGGTATCCACCGCGATCTTCACCGGACCGTCGTCGGCGGGCTGCCACGACGACGCGATCAGCCCAGCCAGCTGTTCAACGTCGAGATCACCACAGGCCAGCGCGTCATACAACGCCCCGTGTCCACGCCGGAACACCTTCTCCTGCGACAGTTCCACCAGGGAGTCCACCGGACCATCAGCGGTCAACACCGCATCCACGAGCTCGAACAACGCGTCCGCGCGTCTGCTGAAGCACGCATACAATCCGGCTCGGAACGCGACCAATGCCGCACGACACACCGAGGCATCTGTTGCCACCACAGCCTGCAAACCTGGCATAGTAGGCCCCACGGCCACCCCGCATCCTTCGAAGCTTCAGCACTCCGAATGATCACGGGTGGCCGTACCCATATCCTTGCGACACACCGAAACGGCCCGGACGATCTTCTGATCGCCCGGGCCGTTGGTTAAATCTCAAGCTTGGAACTGCTCTCCGAGAGCGCGGATGCCGCGCCGATGCCGAACCCGTCCTCGCCGAGGCGCAGCAGGCGCTGAGCGAGGTCTGGGGCGTTGCGCCCGCCTGCCGGCTGACCGGCCTGTCCAGGGCGACGCTGTATCGGCGCCGCACCCCGCCCGCGCCGCCGAGGCCGCGCACGCCGCGTAAACCGCCGCCGTCGGCGCTGTCGGAGGCTGAGCGTGAGCAGGTGCTGCAGCTGCTGAACCAGCCCGAGTACGCCGATCTGGCACCGGCGCAGGTGTGGGCCCGTGAGCTCGACGAGGGCCGCTGGTGGTGTTCGGAGTCCACGATGTACCGGATCCTGCGCGCGGCCGGGCAGACCGGCGAACGCCGGGCCCAGGCCACCCATCCGGCCCGCACCAAGCCCGAACTCGTGGCCGACGCGCCCAATCAGGTCTGGTCCTGGGACATCACGAAGCTACGCGGCCCGGACCGGGGCGTGTGGTTCCACCTCTACACGGTGATCGACATCTGGTCCCGCTACGTCGTCGGCCATCTGATCGCCACCTACGAGGACGGGCAGCTCGCCGAAGCCCTGATCGCTGACGCTGCCGCCCGGGAACGCGTGAACCCGGACCAGTTGATCGTGCACGCCGACCGGGGCGCCGCGATGACCAGCAAGACCGTCACCCAGCTGCTGACCGACCTGAAGATCGGACGCAGTCACAGCCGGCCGAAGACCTCCAACGACAACCCGTACATCGAGGCCAGCTTCAAGACACTCAAGTACGACCCGACGTTCCCGGACCGGTTCGGGTCGATCCAGCACGCCCGGCAGCACTGCGAAGCCTTCTACACCTACTACAACCACGAACACCGACACTCCGGGATCGGCCTGCACACCCCAGCGTCAGTCCATCACGGCACCGCCGGGCAGATCCGTGAACAGCGGCAACGCACCCTCGACGCCGCCTGGGCCGCGCATCCCGAACGGTTCGGCCGCCGCCGTCCACAGCCGCCCCGCCTCCCGGAACGGGCATGGATCAACAAACCAGACGACAACGCCCTCGAACAGGTCGCCGCCACGGCGGCGACCAACCTTCCACCAGCACAAAGCTAAACAAAATCAAGAAACTGTCTCAGTTGACTTGACAGGTTCCGCTGCTGGAGCGCATCAACGCCTACCTGATGCGGTTCCTCCGTCGCAAGCTCAAACGGTTGCGGAGCAAGAAGAAGGCCCTCCAGTACTGGAGAAGGACCGTCGCCAGACGGCGGGGACTGTTCGCGCACTGGGCATGGGTCACCTCGCTTACGACGGCCTGGTGATCAGGGTGACAGGAGCCCGGTGAGCCGAGAGGTTTACGCCGGGATCTGTGGGAGCCGGAGGGCGAGACTCCCTCCGGCCACCCGACATGGCACCTGTTCTCTATCGACCCAGCATCTGGGCAGCCCTTAACGAATGACCCGGGCTAAAGGGGGCCAGAACCAGAACCAGTCTCAGGCCGCCGTCGACACCAAGTACCGTCACCTAACCGCACCGCGCGCCCACGGGCACCGGATCTGCCTGAGTGTGGTCAGCGGGTGGGCTGCCGAGCAAGCATCAAGGAGGCAGACTCGAGCGCCAGCGGCACGGTTCCCGGATTAAGGTGGATATGAGATCCAGATGGAGCGTTCTCGTCCGCGAGCGCAAGACACCACCGTGCAAGGTCACGTAGACCAGCCGGATCCCCAAAGATTTCGACCGACCCGTCAACGACTTCCACGATCACCGTTCCACCCTCGACAGGAGCGACAACGCCCCTCGTCGAATCGTAACGGGGCACAGACAGCGAGATCTCGGCCATGGTGGCAGTCTGCACGAGCCCGGCCCGGCGCGCACACGCCTGACGCTGCCGACAGCGAACAACGCCGACACGCCCGCCCGTCACACACGCCAAGATTTCTTAGTCACGCTGGGTCACGCCGGGAAAGTCCGCCACGTGCTGGGTTGACTTCAAGATCATTTCGGTTATGCCGGCATCCGCTGCGCAATGCACTGGCCAGACCCCGCTCAACGCGACCGGCTCACCGACATCCGCGACAACCTCACCGCCCGCATCGCCGAAGCCGAACGCGAGGGCTGGCTCGGCGAGGTCGAAGGACTGAAGATCAGCCTCGCCGGCGCCGAAGACAAACTCGCCCGGATCGAACGACGCACCCCCAACCAGCACACCGTCCACCTGCGCATCCCCACCCTCACAAGCAACCGCTGACCGCCAGTGGACACCCACGAATCGACAAACATCAAAGTTCAGAGAATCCGCAACGCCGCGGTCAGCGTGCTCCGACTGGCCGGCACCACCACGATCGCCCAAGCGCTCCGCGCCAACGCCAGAGACCCCGCCGACCGCTGCGAGCCCTCGGCCTACTGCCGTAGCGCAAAGCGGTCAAATACCTACCTTGCAAAGGCCCTGGGGCCCGCCTGACGCGAATGGGCCAGTGCGACCGGGTCGGACACGTGTGCTCCTGACCGTTGACAGGCCGAGGAACCGACGGCGATGCGGCGCTCCCACTTGCCCAACCAGATCGTGTGAACCTGGCACCACTCGCCACCGTTCTACGGATCGGCATGTACAGCCCCACACCTTGTCAGCACATGACCGCCTCTGCGTGCAGCTCGAGGTGAGCTCGTGGATTGGAGCCTCGTATGTCCGAATTGATAGATCAGCTGGCCCGGTCGGGCACCGACCGCACACCCCGATACGGGCGGCGCTCCCGCCGCCTGCTCGCGGTTCTCATCACCGTCGTCACGGTTGCCATGTCTGCGGTGGCCTTCCAGTCGCCTGCCCAGGCATACGTAGGCACGAGCGTCCTGCGGAACTGGGAGACCGGGCGATGCCTGGACAGCAACTGGAACGGCGACGTGTACACGCTGCCGTGCAGTCTGCCGGTTCGTAGCAACGATCATCAGATTTGGGAGCCGGTCAAGCTGGTGCATAACAAGTTTGACATCGTGAAACTCAGGAACAAAGCGACCGGCCTATGCCTCATCTGGCTTCCGGGCAATCCCAATGTGATCAGGACGACCGACCAGTGCGGCTACAACGGTTTGGCCAGCGACATCCGCATTTCGTGGGCCGCGGAGGGCACGGGCTGGTCGAACGTCGTCTTCCGGAACAGGGTCGGCGGTCAGGTCCTCGACGGCAATCACGTCGGCCACGTCTACCCGCACGCCTCTAACAATGGCGGTTTCCAACAGTGGAAGTTTGGTTACTGAGCCATCCCGGACAACGACGCGCCCGCTGAGGTGCCGGAAGCGACAGCGACGCGGAGCCCCGAAATGAAAAGGTTCTTCCACGGATCACCTTCATCGTCATCGGGGTTCCGCGTCGACGCCCAGACGGCGGCCGGCTGCGCAGCTTCCACTCGCTGTTGCCCTTGCGGTCGCGCCGGCACGGGGTTGCTGTAGCCGTTCGCAGTAGACACCCGGACCACTTCAATGCCGCAAGGCTCCCCGTCGCGGTGGCTGAACACGTGCTCCCAACCCTCGGCGAAGTCGTCCGCGCCAAGGCGGCGAGGCGCTGCAGGTGGGTTTCGCAGGCGGCGATCTGGTCGGCGGCCGCCCGGCCGACCTCCAGCCGGTACAGCTTGGAGCGGTGGTCCTGGTCGCTCAGCCGCGGTGCCGGCGCGGTGCCGGCACGGTTGCCGCCGCCGTGACAGAAGCCGGGGCCGTCAGCGGCGAGCGTCATGTCGCCCGACGTCCGGTCCGGCTCTCGGTCGGCTCTTGGTCCGGCGTGAGAAACGGCGAGACCACCACCGCCATCAGGCCGATGACGACGAGGCCGAAGGTGCGCCAGCGCGTGCGCTCGCCCGCTGGGGGCGTGGTGCCGCCGGCCCCGACGGTGTGATCGGGCTTTCGCCGGTGTGATCCTGGAGTCGTCGTGGACGGGGGTCGCGGCCGCGTCCAGGCTCGCCATCGCCCCCGAGCGACGTCGGTGGCGGGGCAGGGCCGGTGTGATGTCGATCCCGGTCAGTTCCGCGGACCGCGGCCACTGGCGCGTGGCCAGGTCGGGGTCGGTGGCGGCGCCGGAGAAGGTGTCGAACGTCGGGCGGGTCCGGCGCAGCGGCCGGCCTGGGCCGATGTGGCGGCCCGTGGGTGCGGCAGGGTCGGTGGCGGCGTAGAGGATCGGCGTCACGGCGTCGTCGATCGGCCGGCGCATGATGAGTCCGAGCACCGTCCCGACCACGCGGGCTGAGAGCGGTGCGCTGCGGTCCAGGTCGGTCTTCGCCATGCCGGGGTGGGCGAGCAGGCTGCGCACCGGTGACCCGGCGGCGCGCAGGCGGCGGTCGAGTTCGAGGCCGAACAGGATGTTGGCGAGCTTGGAGGTGGCGTAGGCGCCGCCCGGCGAGTAGCGGTGCTCTGCGGCGAGGTCGGCCAGGTCGAGGCGGCCCAGGCGGTACAGGCCGGATGCGACGGTGACCACGGCCGGGTCGCGCCCGGCCGCCAGCCGGTCGAGGAGCAGGTTCGGACAGCTGGCCCGGACCGTGTTCGAGCGCCCGGCACAGCGGGGACCTGCGACCCGACCTCACCGCCGCGGACCTGCACCACTTGGTCTGCGGCGTCGTCTTCGCGCTGCGCATCGACGACGCACCGCAAGGGCGGGTCGACCGCTACCTGCGGGTGCTCCTCGACGGCATCCGCGCCACAACACCGGCGGCGCAGCGCGGCCGACGATAGCCGCAGCTGCCCGGCACACTCCAGGTGACTTTCAGGCGACGCCTGATCGTCGCCGCCACGGTCGTCGGCGGCTCGCCCCGCCCGTGCTGCTGCCGCCCGAGGTCGAGTGCCCGCCCACGATGCTCGGTCGCGGCGAGCCGGCGCTCTACCGGGAGGCGAACCTGCCGCCCGCGCTCACCGACCAGAAAAGTGGATCCTGCTCTACGTGCGGCGGTGGTTGACGCACCGAACCCCGTAGCCGCGGCCCGAGGCGCTCAGGCGGCGAACAGGGACTCGGCTGTGCGGACCTGGTCCCGGCCGCCGTGCTTGGCGGCATACAGCGCACCATCGGCGGCGCGCAGGAGCGTCTCGGGCGGGACGCCGGCCGCGATGGCGACACCAACGCTGGCGGTGACAGGCACGGGAAGCGCCGCCGCGTGTAGCGCGGTGCGGAACCGTTCGCCGACAGAGACGTCGATGCCGGGAGCGATGAGAGCCATCTCCTCGCCACCATACCGGGCGGCGAGGGCGCCGTTCGGCGTGACCGAACGCAGCACAGCGGCGGCGCCGCGTAGTACGTCGTCGCCTACCTGGTGTCCGTGGGTGTCGTTGAGGCGCTTGAAGTGGTCGAGGTCGACCATCACGAGGGTGACGTGATGAGCCGGGTCGGCAAGTTCGGCCGCCAGCCGCTCATCGAACGTGCGGCGGTTGGCGAGCCCGGTCAGCCCGTCGGTCTGCGCGGCGGCGCGGACCTGCTCGAGCAGCATTGCGCGGCCCATCGCCACCGACGCCTGTGCCGTGGCAAGCTCAGCGGTGCCGATCATACGCAGCTCGACTCGGCGTGAGGCGCGCTGCGACGACCAGCGGCCGTGCTCGATGACCAGCGCGCCGGTGGCCTGTGCCAACTGGAAGGGCACGACGATAAGGTTGCGGCCGCCGGGAAGAAGCTGATCGAGGACCGGGTCGTCGGCCCAGACCACGAGTTTGGTGGTCCGCTCAGCGACGGCCTGCCGCAGGACCGAGTTCTGTGGCAGGCCGGCGTCCACCTCTACGGTCGTGCCGTCGTCGGCCCAGGCGAAGCCGGCGCCGTCGAGGGCCGTGGCGGGTTCCTGCGGATACCACACGACGATGGCGCGCTGGGCGAGTAGCTCGTCGCGGGCGAATCCGGCCAGCATCCCGGCCGCCTCTGCGGTGCCGGTGCTCTGCCCGACCGCGAGGCCGAAGCGGCGCAGCCGGTCGTCGTCGTAGCGGCGGCGGCGCAACTCGCGCTCGTTGATGGCGGCAAACGACGCGGTGGCGACCATGATGAGCCAGGTGCCGGCGACGGTGACCGCGAACGGCACCAGTGGCGTCGCGAGGGGCGGCCCCAGCAGACCGGCGGCCCGCGATTCGAGCAGCAACAACGTCAGCACCGTGTGCCACAGCGCGATCCGCCCGCCGGTGCGGAACGATGCGAGCAGCGTGACCGCCACCACGTGCCCAAGGGTGAGAAGCTCGACGCCGCCGCCGAGCCAGCCGAGCCAACCCAGCGCCGGTCGCAGCGCGCACAGCAGCACCGCGTCACCGATCAACGAGGCGGTGAACGCGGCTCGGGCGACGCGTCGGCCGAGCCGGGTCACGGGCAGGGTCAGCGCACTCAGCGCGAGCCACGCCGAGCCGATCAACGGCGCCGTGTGGTCGGGCAGTACCCGGGCCAGTCCGGCGGCGGCCAGCAGCAGCACGACCGCGCACCGATAGACCAGCATCCAGCGGATGCGGTCGACGAGCGGCACCAGATCCTGTGTGGCGGTCATCGAGGCTCCTTCGCCGGCATGGTGAAGTAGGCGTACCGCTCGGTGAGCGGGGCGAGGGCGAGCTTCGGGTCGCGGCGGTCGACCTTGCGTTGTACATGAAGGAACAGGATCAGGATCGCGCCGCCCGCCAGCAGGTAACCACTGTGGCGGCGGGTGCGATTCGTGACGTCGAGCACGTCGCGTATGACCTCGGCGATCGTGGACGTGCCGCTGCCCTCCTTGCGGGCCACCGTCGCGTCCTTCTGATCGGGCCCTTGCTGATCGGGCCCCTGGACGGATGCTTGGGTGGGCACCTGTGCGGGTGTCTGGGTCGGCGGTTGAGGCATCGGTGCCTTCTCGGCCGCCCTGAAGCCGGTCACCGACCACTGGATCGTTGCGCTGGCCCGCGCATGGTCCGCGGCAGCGTCCTCGGGCAACGTGACCGTGAAACGGAAGGTGCGCCGCTCACCCGGAGCCGGTGTCCAACCCGTCGGCACATTGACGAGCCCCGCAACGGTACCGTCATACATCTCAGCGCCGGCGAAGTTGTCACAGCCGCCGGTGCCCACGTCGACCTGAAGCCGCAGGCGGTCCGCCAGGGCACCGCTGACCTCACGGGCGTCGAGCACGACCGCGGTGTCCGCCGCCGCGACGCCGCTATACGTGATGCCTGTGCATCGCGTCACCGGCCGGCCCGGTGCGAGCGCGGTCGACGGGAACATCGCCTCCGGGTTGTCGCTGACGAGTGCGAGTGACGACATCACGGCGGCGGGACGCGGGGGAGGCCCGGCCGCCTGCAGCCCGGCCAGCGCGCAGTATGCCACGGCAGCGGCCGTCAGCACGGCGGGAACATGTACGCGCACGATGATCCGTCGGCATGATGATCGGGTTCTTGCGATGTTCGGGCTATTGGCAACCGATTCACCCCCGACTTCCGTGTCGACCGCCGCCGGGGGAGGCGGAGCGGCTACCGGGCCTCCCAAACGAACGTCTCGGTAACCGTCTTGCCTTCGGCGGCGATGGTGTCAGCGAGGTCGATGCTGAGCTTGTAGGCGTGTCTGTCGTTTGTGGACCATGCCGCGCCGGGGTCGGTGACGCCGATCGCGAAACCGGAAAGCGGTCCGCTGTAGAGGACGCCGGGTCCGAGCCCGATGTGGTCGGTGCTGTCGGCAGTGAAGCTGGCGCAGTCGGGGAACGTGCCGTTCGAGACGGTGCCCCGGACCACGGTGAGCTCTAGGTACGCTTCGAGCCCGGTACCGGCTGTCGTGGCGCCGTAGAGGCGTACCCCGGCCGGCAGCGTGCCGGTGTAGGTGACCTGGATGCACTTGCTGATCGGCGATCCCGGCCAGATCGCGGCAGCGTTGAACAGGGCCGTGCCACCGTCGTTGTCGGTGATGGAGACGGTCCCGGTGTCGAAGCTGTTGCCCGGGCTGGTGGCCTGCGCGCTGAAGGCCGCCCAGGTGAGCGTGGTGGTGGCGGCTCCGATCACCAGGGCGCACAGTGACACGATGGCCATGCTCAGTCCGCGTCGGGGCGGCACGCGGTGGCGCGGTGGCGCTGCGGCATGGACTCGCAGGCGGTGTCGCCCTGGCGTGAAGTCATCCGTTCGCACACGGGTTGGATCGGCAGCGCTGCGGGCTGTTTCACCGATTTGCGGAGCGGATTGGTTTCAGTAGCTGAGCACAGCGGTGGCGTTCGAACGCGGCCCGGTGAAGGTCGGACGGCCGATCGGCGCGTTGACCTGCGCCGGCGTGGTCTGTGTGGTGATGCCGGAGCCGAGGCCGAGTTGGCCGAGGGCGTTGCTGCCCCAGCACCATACGGTGCCGACGCTCTGAACGGCGCAGGTATGCCGGACACCGCCGCTGACCGTGCGCCAGGTGGTGGCGCTGCCGACGCTGGCGGGGGCGGACTGGTCCGCGGTTGTCCCGGCGCCGAGCTGGCCGCTGCTGCCGCTGCCCCAGCACCACAGGGAGCCGTCGGTCTTGATGGCGCACGAGTGGTCAGCGCCCAGCGATACCGCCCACCAGGTCGAGCCCGGCACCTGCGTGGGTTGAGGTTGGCCGTTGCCGTTGCCGTTGCCGAGGCCGAGTCGCCCCGCGTGGCCGTCACCCCAGCAGTACAGCGTCTGGTCGGTCCGGATGGCGCACGCGTGCCGGTATCCGAGGGACACGGCGGTCCACCCGGTGGTGCTCGGGGACGTGACCTGGACGGGCGTGGTCTGCGGTGACACCGTGGAGCCGATGCCGACTTGGCCGTCGGAGTTGCGCCCGAAGCAGTACAGCGTCGTGTCGATTCGTGTGGCGCAGGTGAAGTTGTCGCCGGCGGACACCGAGGCCCAGCCGGTGGCGGCGGGGCTGGTGATCTGGGCCGGGTTGTTCTGCTGGGTGGTGCTGCCGATGCCCAAGTTGCCTTGGCTGTTGTCGCCCCAGCACCAGAGTGTGGTGTCGGTACGGGTGGCGCAGCCGTAGTATTCCCCTGCGGTGACGCGGTCCCAGGTCGTTGCGGGGCCCACCTGGGTAGGGACAAGTCGCGGGTTCGTGTCTCCGGTGCCGAGCCGGCCGTTGCTGCCCCTGCCCCAGCACCATAGGGTGCCGTTTGACTGGGTGGCGCAGGTGAAGGCGTTTCCGAGCGCAGCCGAGCGCCAGGTGCTCGCGGCGCCCACCTGGCTCGGCTGGGCCGTGGCGGGCCGGAGGTCCCCCCAGCACCACAGCGTGCCGTCACTCTTGGTGGAACAGGTTTGGTGCGGCGAATGGCCGGTCGCAGAGGTGGACCAAGTGGTCTCTGTGCCGACCTGAACCGGACTGGTCCGGTTCACGGCATCGTTGAGACCGAGCTCGCCCAAGGTGTTTTCGCCCCAGCACCACTGCGTGCCATCCGTCTTCGTGGCACATGTGTGCGCCGAAGCGCCAGCCACGGTGCGCCAGGTACCGCTGGCGATCGTGCCGACCTGGTTCGGCACCAGCCGGCTGGCCGTGTCGCCCAAGCCGAGCCTGCCGCTGCCGCCGGCGCCCCAGCACCAAAGGCTGCCGTCCGGCTTGATCGCACAGGTGTGGTTGAGGCCCAGCGACAGCACAGACCAGGTGCCTGCCACCTGCTGCGGGGAGGTGAATCTGGCGGTCGAGTTGACCCCGAGCCGGCCGGACCCTCCGTCGCCCCAGCAGTACAGCGTGCTGTCGGTGCGCAGCGCGCACGCGTGTTGATAGCCCGAGGAAACTGTCGCCCAACCGGTCGTAGACGGTGTACTGACCGCGACCGGAGTCAGTTGCGGCGTCACTGTGTTGCCGATTCCGGCTTGGCCGCTGTCGTTGCTGCCGAAGCAGTAGAGGGTGGTGTCGGTTCGGGTGGCGCAGGTGAACTCGTCGCCGGCGGACACCGTGGCCCAGCCCGTGGCAGCCGGTGACACGACCTGCTGCGGGCTGTCGTAGGAGGTGGTGTCGCCCAGGCCCAGTTTGCCGTTGTCTGCGCCGCCCCAGCACCACAGTGTGGTGTCGGTCCGCACGCCGCACGTGTGCGTGCCACCGGCGGCGACCTGTGACCAGGTAGCCGTGCCGACCATGGTCGGAATGGAGCGAGTGTTGTGGTGCCCCACGCCCAATTGGCCCTGGTCGTTGTCAGCCCCCCAGCACCACAGGCTTCCGCCGGTCTGGATCCCGCACGTCCAGCTGCCACTGACCGCCGCGCTGGTCCACGACGCGGCCGAGCCGACCTGCCGGGGGCTTGGCGTGGGGTCGCCGGTGTCGCCCCACGTCCACAGCGTTCCCGCAGCGAACCCCGTGCCGGCGGTGAACGTGTTGGCCGTGTTCGAGGTCGACGCGGTGAAGGCGGTCCGAGCGCTGCTGCCGGTGGACAGGGTGGCAGTCGACACCGCGATCGCCGCCGCAGCGATCACCCGGATGGTTTTTCCGAACACGGGTGTTCCATCGGCCGGCGAACGGCCTGTGTGAGCGTTTTGCACTGTCGGCATTCGGCGGTTGAGGCACGAGGACAACACGCGGACGACGTCAGTCGTTCCGGTTGTCGGGGTCGGCCGCCGCGAGCACCTGTTGCCAGCCGGGCCGAGGCCACCGGCGAGCAGCCTGGCGACCACCGGCGCCGGCGCGATGGCGTCCCGTGGCCGTCAGATTGCGCCGGCCATGACCAGCCTTCCGGGCTGCGAGGAGCACAAAGAGCAGTGCGGCGGCGGCCGTGCTGAGCGGATGCCATTGCCTAGTGGCCGCCCAGTACACCGGAAGCCCCACGGCCGGCACGCGCAGCCGTGCGACTCCCATGACTGCCGCCGGCGGTACCGGCGCTGAGTCCGCCGTGGCGTTCGCGTCGCCTCTGGTGACGAACCCCGCCGCGGTGCGGGACTCGACCCGGTGCGCCAACCGGCGGCCGTCGACTTGGAACACGACGACCCGCCCGGGGACGATCGTCGTTGAATCGGCAGGCGCGCCGACGATGACGTCTCCGGGATGGATAGCCGGCTCCATGGAGCCGGACATCACCACGTATGACCGCCAGCCCGCCAGCCCCGGCAGCACGGTCGCGGCGACGAGCACGATCCCAAGCGCGAGACAGGTCCGCGCGAGCAGGCGTATCACGAACATGGCTAACTCTGGACTTCCCAGACGAACGTGGTCCGCGCCGTCATGCTCATGAGGTCGCTGTCGATGGTGTCGCTGCCGCCGCCGGGGAAGACGGCGCTGCCCGGGAACGCAACGGTGAATCGGTAGCTGCGCGACGTCTTCGGCGGTGCGGCGGCTGGCGTCCAGCCGCCGACGCGGGCGGTGGCGTAGGAGGAGTTGCTGGTGGTGAAGTCCAGGAGCGAGCCGGCGATGACGGTCGCGTCCGTCGGACCGGAGCGGTTGACGGTGTCGAACAGCGTGCTGCTCGCGGTGAAGTCGGTGCAGGCGACGTCGGTCGCGCCGGTGCCCTCCTCGATCGTCAGCGACAGGTAGCTGGAAAGCGTGTGGGCGTTGACGGCGGGGCTGCTCGTGCCGTCCTTGGCGTAGAGGCGAATCGCCCCGGCCGGGGCGATGCTGCCGCTGTAGTCGACGGTCACGCACCGGGGCGCAATGGTGGGGCCGGGCCGGAGGTCGGTGGCCGCGAACACCGCGGTGCCGGTCAGCGGGCCGCCGCTGCCATCCTGGGTCGCCAGCTGGAGGTTGCCGGTGGCCCAGGCGTTGCCGGGGTTGTCGGCCTTGGCGACGAAGACAGCGTAGGACGACTGCCAGACGGTGGCCGCCCCGAGGAGCAACGCGACCGCGCCGACAAACCACCCAGCCGAACGTCCACTGACCCTCGAAGGCATGTTGGTCCCTTTCTCGGTTGACAGGTCGCTTGAATTATCGGTCATGCCACCGTGCTGGCTCGGTACCAGACGGTTGCAGTCAGTTTGCGCTGGGTCAGGCATGCGGCGTCCGGGTCCGGGTCAGCGTTGGTGCGAACCGGATCACGAATTCGCCAGCAGGGTCCCGCCCGGTTGGGTGCAGCGACGCGTAGCCGCCGTGGCCGCCAGTCGATGCCAGGCAGCAGTGCGATGCGGTTGCCCAGTCCGGGGGAGCCTCCACCAAACTCAGGGCACTTCACTATTCGCGCCAGAGCATAAGGTCCCTGAATGGGGTCGGGGCTGGTCCCAGGGCCCCGGCAAAGTCGTCAGGTGATGCCGAGTAGGGCCAGTGGTCGGTTGGTGTCGCGGGTGTGGTGGCGGTTGGCGGCGGCGATGTTGGTGTTGCCGGCGAGGCGGAGGACGTCGATGGCGGCGTTGCGGAGGGTGGCCATGACCTGCGGGCCGGTGCCGGTGCGGATTTGGGATCGGTCTTCGTCGTAGGTGACGTCGCGGATCCATATGCGGTCTTGTCGTTGCTGGCACGGCTCGGCCTGCGGAGCGCTGAAGCTGCTGGCCTGCAGTTGGGTGACATCGACTGGCGGGCCGGCGAGGTCGCGGTCAGGGGCAAAGGCAGCCGGGTCGAGCGACTTCCACTGCCGGCGGCGGCCGGGCAGGCGCTGGCCGGCTGGCTGACCGATGGCCGTCCCCGGTGCGAGTCGCGGGCGGTGTTCGTGACCGTGCGGCAGCCGTATCGGCAGTTGACACCGGACGCGGTCCGCCAGGTGATGGCGCGGGCCTGCGGCCGGGCCGGTCTGACCAGGCGGGGCGCGCACCGGCTGCGACACACCCTCGCCACCGAGATGCTGCGCGCCGGCGCGTCGCTGCCCGAGGTCGGCCAGGTGCTGCGGCATCGCAGCCAGCTGTCCACGGCGATCTATGCCAAAGTCGATCAAGAGGCGTTGCGCCCGCTGGCGCGCCGGTGGCCCGGAGCCGGCCGGTGACCACGCTGCGGGCCAGGGCTGAGCAGTACCTCGTCATGCGCCGTGCGCTCGGGTCCAAGCTGGAAACGCAAGGTCCTCACCTGACGAGCTTCGTCCGTTTCTGCGAGCAGCGCGGCGCAGCGCATGTCACCGCTGACCTGGCGATCGCGTGGGCGACCCAGACCGGCCGAGGCAGCAGCGACGAGGTCTACCAGGCTCGGCGGCTCGACACCGTGCGGATCTTCGCCCGCCACCTGCAGGCGCTGGACCCGGCCACTGAGATCCCGCCCGAGGACGTCCTGCCGCGCCGCTACCGGCGAATCCCTCCCTACCTGTATTCACCGGACGAGGTCGTTGCGCTGATGAGTGCGGCGGACGATCTGCGACCAGGAATCCGGGCGGCGACCTGGCGGACGCTGATCGGGCTGCTCGCGGTGACCGGCATGCGCTCGGGAGAGGCTTGTCACCTTGGCCGCGACGACGTCGACCTGCACGCCGGCACGATCGAGATCGTCGACTCCAAATTCGGCAAGTCCCGGCTGCTGTTCCTGCACCCGAGCACGATCATTGAACTACGCGACTATGCACGGGTCCGTGACGAGCAGATGCCCGAGCCGCGGGCGGGCACGTTCCTGGTCAACAGCCGCGGCAGGCCGTTGGACAATCACAACATCCAGCACACGTTCGCCGCGCTGGTCACCGCGGCAGGCATCCAAGCCCCGCCGGGACGACGTGCTCCGCGGCTGCACGACCTGAGGCACGTGTTCGCGGTCGCGACGATGCTGGACTGGTATCGCGACGGCGACAACGTGCAGGCCCGGCTTCCGGTCCTGTCCACCTGGCTCGGCCACGTCGATCCGAAATCCACCTACTGGTACTTGCAAGCCATTCCGGAACTGCTGGCCCTGGCCGTCGGCAGGCTCGAGCGACAGCCGGACCGGCGGGCAGCGTCATGACCGACCTCGCTCCCGTCCTGCAGGGATTCTTCACCGACCGGCTCGCCCGGCAGAAGAACGCCAGCCCGAACACGGTCGCCGCCTACCGCGACACCTGCAAGCTCCTGCTGGCCTTCGCGCACGCCAAGACCGGCAAGACGCCCAGCCGGCTCAGCCTCGCCGACCTGGACGCTGTTCTGGTCGGCGCGTTCCTGCAACACCTGCAAGAGCACCGGGGAAACGGCAGCGCCACCCGCAACGCCCGGCTGGCCGCCGTCCACTCTCTGTTCCGCTACGCGGCTACCAAGGCTCCCGAGCACGCCGCCGTGATCAGTCAGGTCCTGGCAATCCCACCACGGCGCCGCGAACGCGCCATCGTCTGCTACCTCACCGACGAGGAAGCAGACACGCTGATCGCTGCCCCCGACCGCACTACCTGGCACGGCCGCCGCGACCACGCCTTACTCCTGCTCGCTGTCCAGACCGGACTGCGAGTATCAGAGGTCATCGGCCTTACCCGCCAGGACATTCACCTCGGCGCGGGCCCGCATGTCCGCTGCCACGGCAAGGGCCGCAAAGACCGGGCAACACCGCTGACCGCGCAGACCGTCAAGGTCCTCAAGATCTGGCTCGCCGAACTCGACTCCGCCTCCGCCGGTCCTTTGTTCCCCACCCGGACCGGAGGCCGGCTCTCCCGCGACGCCGTCGAACGACTCGTCGCCAAACACGCAACCGCGGCAACGGGCAACTGCCCATCGATCAGGGCGAAGAACGTCACCCCGCACACCCTTCGGCACACCGCCGCGATGTCGCTACTCAAGGCCGGAGTCGACACCTCCGTCATCGCCCTCTGGCTCGGCCACGAGACCCCGGAAACAACCCAGATCTATCTCCACGCCGACATGACCATCAAGGAACAAGCCCTCGCCCGCCTCCACCAACCCGGCACCAGCCCCGGCCGCTACCAGCCCTCCGACACCCTGCTCACGTTCCTCGACAACCTCTGTTGCCCGGCGTTTTCAATGAGGACGTAGCCGTCGTTCGTGGTGAGGACGGGCGGGCAGAGAAACGCCCCGCCAGCGGTTGCTGGGCGGGGCGTTGGTCATCGCGGTGACGTGCTGCTGATCGTGGTGATGTTGTCATGCTCGCGGTGCCGGATCGGGCTATTCGGTCATGACTTCGCTGATCGCGGCGCGGGTGGAGGATTCGTCGACGATGGCTTTGCCGTCGGCGAACGCGGCGATGAGGGCTTGGACGGCGAGGTTGTTGACGGCGCGGGGGTAGCCGCGGCTGGATTGGTGGATCGCGGTTGCGGCGTCGTCGGAGAACAAGGGGTCGTCGCGGCCGGCGAGGCGCAGGTGATGGCGGAGGTAGGCGGTGGTTTCCTGGCTGGTCATGCCGGGCATGGCGTAGCGCAGGCCGATGCGCTGGTCGAGGGCGGCCAGGACGCCGAGTTTGATGCGTCGGCGCAGGGTGGGTTGGCCGATGAGGAGGCAGGCGAAGGGTGACCAGCGGTCGAGGTCGTGGTTGGTGAGCATGCGGATGCCTTCGAGTTGGTCGTGGTTGAGGAGGTGGGCTTCGTCGATGACGAGGACGGGGGTGCGGCCGCGTTCGGCGTGTTCGCCGGCAAGGGCTTCGGCGGCTTGGGGGACGAGGATGGCCATGTGTGGGTGCGGGACGCCGCCGAGGGCGGTGACGATGGCGTGGTGGATGCCGCGGGCGCCGATGGTGGGGTTGCCGAGGTAGATGATGGTGTGACGGACCTGGTCGAGGGCGGCGAGGGCGGCGCGGACGGCGACGGTTTTGCCGGCGCCGACTTCGCCGGTGATGACGCCGAGGACGCGTTGTTCGACGCACCAGTTGATCCGGGCGACGGCCTCGGCGTGGGCGGCGTGCCGGTGCAGCATGCCCGGTGCCAGGTCACGACCGAACGGCATCCGGGTGAAGCCGTGGTGTGCTTGCAGACGGTCGATCATCGGGTGGTCTCCTCTCCGGGCGTGCTGGTCGGCGTGCTGGGGCCGGTCCGTTGCCCGGTCAGGGCGGTGTAGTTGACCCGGTCGGCCAGTTCGGCCTGGTGGGTGGCGTCGATGAGCTTGAGGTAACCGATCCCCGACGCCGCTGGTGCCGGGTCGGGGGTTTCGGGTTTGGCCTTGGGGTGGGCGTGTCGGCCAATGCGGTGCGGGATGGCCAGCCCGACCGGCTTGCCCTGCAGCCGGACCTCGATGCTGGTCGGGTCGAACGGGTCGAACACGAGCTCGACCCGCCGGCCGGCCAGGCCGCCATCGACCTGGTAGGTGTTGCCGTGCAGGGAGACGGTGCCGGTCTTGGTAACCGTGCGGGCGGCTTCCCAGAGGAACGCCTCGCGCAGCGCGGCCGGGCTGGGCAGCCGAGGCGGGTCACCGGCCTGCCAGCGGTCCAGGGGTGTCTGCCCGGTCTCCGAATGCGTGCGGCGGTGGTACTCGGTCTCGGCCCAGGCGGTGAACAACCGGTTGAGGCTGACCAGATCCGGCACCAGCAGTTCACTGTCCGGTGTGGACAGTTCGACGAGGAACTGTTCACGCACCCGCCGGAAGAACCGTTCGATCTTCCCACGGCCCTGTGGACGGCCCGGGGTGGAGTGCACCAGCTTGATGCCCAGCTTGGCGCAGGCCCGCAGCAGCCACGCGTCGACGAACGCGCTGCCGTTGTCGACGTAGACCCCGGCGGGCACTCCGCGCGAAGCCAGGGCCGGGCGCAGCGCGGCCGCGAGGCGCACGGTGTCCTCGGCGAACCCGAACCGGTGCCCGACCAGCAGCCGGCTGTGATCGTCGAGGAACGCGAACAGGTAGGTCTTGCGCCCGGCGATGACCGGGCCGTGCAGGGCGTCGCCGACCCACAACTCGTTGGGGTGGCTGGCTTCGAACCGGCCGAACACCACGGTCTGCGGCGCCGGGCCGACCAGTTCGAGCCGGTTGAGATGGCGCAGCACCGTGGACTCCGACGGCGCCCAGCCCAGATGCTTGTGCAGGATTCGGGCCACCTGCGCCGCGGTGCGGCCCGGGTTCTCCCGCTTGAGTGCCGCAGCCATGTCCAGGATCTCGGCCGGAGTGCGCGGGGTCGCCTGCCGGGGACTGGGCACCAGGGCGTCGAACCCGCCCCGCCGCCACGCCGTGATCCACCGGTCCAGGGTCGCCCGGGCCACCCGCACCGGCGTCCCGAACGGCCCCGGATGCTCCCGCTCGGCGAGCTGGCGCACCATCCGCCCGCGCTGGCGGGTGGAATACGCCGGGTCGGCAGCCTCCCGGATCAACTGATAGCGCCACAACGCAATCTGCCGGGCGCGGTCGGCCCGCACCCGGACCTCGTCATCAACGGTCGTCAACAACAGCCTCCTCAACACTCGAAGATCGGCAAATGTTGAGGGTTGCCGGTCACACGGCCGCCGACCAGGGCGAACTCGTGTTGATCCACTCCAGCGGCCGATCCGGTGGCCAGTCCGGCGACAACAACCGGCCACCGGACACCGCGCCGGCGACCTGCCACGCCGTCACCATGCGTAGCGCGAACCGGTCGGCCACCGCCCGCGCCGCGGCCTCGATCGCGGCCACGGCATCGGCGAACACCGTCGCGGCCGGGCCGGGCACCACCGGATCGGCCGCCACGGCCACCAGCAGCCCGGTGAACCAGGCCCGGACCTGCTCAGCCTTGCCCGCGAACCGGCGCAGCCAGCCCCTCACCGTCCCCAACGGGCGATCCACCACCGCAGCGACCGGCCGCGCACCCAGCCCGGACGCCGTCGCGGCCAGGGCCCGACCGACCACGCCGATCTCGTCCGCCCGGCGCACCAGCACACCGACCGGCAACAGCACATGCGTCGCCGCGCAGCCCGAGCAGCGAGTACGCCGCGGCCGCACCAGCCACCGCCGGCCCGCCTCACCCCGGATCAGACGCCGCCTCGCCCACCCCCACCCGGTCAACCGGCCCTGACAACCCGGACAACACAGCCCACCCGCCCCGAGCTGCCGTTCGACCCCAGCCGGGTCGTCGTTTACCGTCATCACCAAGGTGCCTCCGCACCGAAGCGGCCCTCCCGAGCGCCTGGCCAAAGGAACACCGGGAGGGCCGCTGCCTGCAGCAACGTCCTCACGGTGATGACGCGCACGAACAAGCGCAACCCCTCCGGGCTGCACCACAGACATCCTCAAGATCAATGACGGACAAGAGCAAACTCGTCGTCACCTTCGGTGACGGCTAACAAACCTCTAGCCACGACCGGAATCGACCGGGGTTATGCCGACTCAGACGCCAACCACCCACCCGCTGACCAGGGCATCTCAGGCGACGTCGGCATAACCCGGGCTTCGGCATAAGCGGACGACTTCGTCGTTCTCGTGCACGGCACCCGCGCTGATACGGAAGCCATCCGCGAGGACGTCGCTGCAGTGCTGGCACCACTGGGGCTGCGGCTGTCGCCGGCCAAGACCCAGATCGTGCACATGAGCGACGGGTTCGACTTTCTCGGGTTCCACATCCAGTGGCGCCGCAAACGGGGCACGCAGAAGTGGTACGTCTACACGTTCATCGCCAAGCGGCCGATCCGGTCGCTCAAGACGAAGATCCGTGACCAGACCCGACGAACGTCGCAGGTCAACCCAGGGGAAGCATTGCTCAGGATCAACCAGATCCTGAACGGCTGGGCACAGTACTTCAAGCATGCCGTCGCGAAGCACACCTTCCGGCACCTACGACGCTTCGTTTGGTGGCGGGTTATCCGGTGGCTGACCGTGCTGCATCGCTGGAGATGGAAGGAGATCCGCAGACGTTTCACCGACCACACCGGCCGGTGGCTGCCGCTCTCCGCCAACGGGATCACCCTGTTCGACCTCGACGCGATATCGGTCACCCGATACCGCTACCGAGGAGCGATCCCCAACCCCTGGCAATACCGAACCAACAACACCTGACAGCAACAGCCGTGGAGAGCCCGTTGCGTCGAGAGGCGCACGGCGGGTTCGGCGAGCGGCCTGGGGAAACGGACCGGCGGCAACACCGGCACCGCGCCCCAGGCCGACTCGACCTGTTCTGCTTCCTGGACAACACCCGCGAAGCGCTGTCCGGACTGTTACGTGAGGGCCGCGCCGGGTCGAACACGACCGCCGATCACATCACCGTCCTGGACGACGCCCTCACCCAGATCCCCGACCACATGCGGCACGGCACCCCGATCCTGATCCGGTCGGACTCCGCCGGCTGCACCCAAGGGCTCCTCGCCCACATCCGCGACCTCCGCGCCACCGGCGTCGACGCCCGCTTCTCCGTCGGCGTCGCGATCACCGAACCGATCCGCCAAGCCATCCTCACCGCCAAACAGCACCTGCAATGGGTCCCGGCCCTCGACAGCGACGGCGAACCCCGCGACGGCGCCGACATCTGCGAACTGACCGGCCTCGTCCCCGACGACAGCTACCCACCCGGCACCCGGTTCATCGTCCGCCGCGAAGAACCACACCCCGGCGCGCAACTGTCCCTGTTCGACACCGTCGAAGGCCTCCGCCACCAGGTATTCGCCACCGACACCCCACCCGGCAACAGATCCGTGCAGCACCTCGAGGCCCGCCACCGCGGCCACGCCCGCGTCGAAGACCGCATCAGATGCGGCAAGGACACCGGCTTCGGCCGGTTCCCCTCCCGTGTCTTCGCCATCAACCAGGCCTGGCTGCAACTCGCCCTGACCGGGATCGACCTGCTCGCCTGGACCCAGATGCTCCTCCTCAACGGGGCCCTCGCCACCGCCGAACCGAAGAAGCTGCGCTACCGGCTCCTGCACGTCGCCGCACGGATCACCCGCACAGCCCGCAGCACCCGGTTACGAATCGCCGAAACCTGGCCCTGGGCAACAGATCTCGTCACCGCGTTCACCCGACTCAACGGGCTACCACGCCCCACCGGCTGACACCCGCACCCCACCGCGTCGACACCGCACGGAGGAAACCGGCCAACGCGCCGGGACCTCGGCACGCCAGCACACCCCACCGACCCAAACCAAGATCAACAAACCGTCTCAGCCACCACGATCAGCGGTAACGAAAGACCGGGGCTAAGGACAGACCCCACCACCGTCTCTGCGCCAGAGCCGTTTTCACGACAGTCCCCGGCCCGGGGTCAGGTTCGCCCCGCCCGGTCTGTCAACACTCCAGAGTGAGCTTCCGCAACTTGCCGAGCGCATCCCGCTGACCGGGGCTGAACTGCGGCATCCTGGTCAGGTCACCGAGCCGGTCGGCCCACAGCAGCTTGTCGTTCGAGGTCAGATGCCTGATGACGTTCGCCGGGAACCATTCGGTCTTCGGGCGCTCCGTGGTGAGGACCTGATGCAACGTCCGAAGGACCGCGGCGTTGGCCCGGTCGACCGGCCCCTCCGCAGCAGCCAAGCCGAGGTGCGCCAGCAGGTCCGTCACATCCGCCAACTGCTCCGGGACCACCGACAGCGTCGCCTCGACCCGCGCCGCCACATCCGGCGCGGTGAGGAACCGGTACGCGAGGTCGGCCTGATCGAGCCGGGCCAGCCGGACGACCGCGTCGTGCACCCGCGCGTCCTCGACACCACGCGGCGCCCGCTGAACCATCTCAGCCAGCCAGCCCAAAACCGCCTCGGACGTCAGCTGCACGAGATGCTCCGCAAGCATGCTCTGCGACCCTTCCCGATCGCCGCGCGCCCAAGCATCAAGCCACGAAGCAAGCATCGGCGGAGGCGGCGACACCGACACCACCCGCGCTGCCGCATCAGCCAGGACCTGCCCGGTGAGCATCTCCGCGTAATGTTCGGCCCGCACGGACCCCGGGCTGGTCACCGCCCACACGTTACCCAGCCGCAGACCGGACTGCCCCTTGGGCGGCGCAGCCTGATGAACGATCGGCACCCCGAACTGACCACTCACAACACCGAGCGCCGTCGTCAACCGCGACGCGACAACGACCGGCACCTCGCCACGCAACCGCAGCCGCTCCAACAGCACCCTCAGCTTCACCTCCACCGCGTCGTCACCCGCCGGCTCGACAAGGACAAGCCGACGGCCCACGGTGCCGGCCAACCGGTCCACACTCGTCCATAGTGGACTGTTCACCGCTGAAGCCCCAACGACGAGCGCGCCGCCGCCCACCTGGTTCACCAGTTCGGTCACCCCGTCCGGCAGCAGCAGTGGCGGCAGGAACAACTCACCCAACGTGCCGGCCCAGTCCGCGTCGGCGTCGACCGGTTCGGTCCGCCCACCCGGCACGGCATGCCCGCCGGTGGGCAGGAACAACACGTCGGCGGCCGCGCCGCCGGGCAACTCCGCCAACTGCAGGCTGACCGAGTCGACGAGGACGACCGTGCCCTGCTCGTCGAACGCGTACAACACACGCTCGACAGCCCCGCCGGCGGCGTCGAAGCTGCGATACAGCGCGATGCCCGCGTCGCCGGTGCCCGCGAGAACGCGCACCAGGCCACCGAACCCAGGCACCCGCCGGCCGGCCCCATCAAGGAACCGGACGAACCCGCCACTGCCCGGATACCGCCGCAGCAGATCCGCGATCCGCGGCCGCCCCAGCCGCGGAAGTGGACGATCCGGGTCCGGCCCACGGCGCCACTCATCCAGCGCCATCACCCGATCCAATGGATTCGCGCCCGAGCTGGCACCCTGCGGGCGGGGCAGACGCAGCCCGCCACGGCTCAGATACAACTGCCGCTCTATCGGCGTCGCAGTGCCAGAGCTCGCGTGCACCAATCCGGCCTCGGCGACCAGTGGCAGCAGGAAAGAGGGAAGCGCTCCGGCGTCGCCGAGCACAGCCGCGGCATATGCCGCCCGCAACGGCACCGACAGCGCGACAACATCGACACCGTCGCCGGCCGTCGCTGCGCGCAGCGTCTCAAGCTGCCCGTCGGTGACGTCACCGATGTGCGGCAGCAGGCGCAGCACATCGGTCCACGGCGCCCGCCGCCGCGGCGGGCCGAACCGCGCGGCCACCTCCTCGACCGCCTTGTGCCAGCCGTCCGGGCTACGCTCGGTCAGCCAGCCCACCTCGTTGTCGGTCAGCTCCAGATCTTCACGCACGCTACGGCCGAGCCGCGCGAAGAGGCCGATGATCGCCGTCTTGTGCGATGCGGGGGGCTGCTCGACGTCGACGGTCGTCATCTGCGGCGGCCCGAAGGCGTCACTGGCCTCTCGCGGCTCGATGATCGCCCTCAGCGCCGGCCAGTCGGCGATGTTCCACAGTTCAGCCGGGCTGGCACCGGTGAGCAGGACCGCGGCGTGGAGCCACGCCCGGGACACGCCCAGCAAGCGGGTCAGTTTGGTGACGTCATCCTTCGACCAGCCGGCGAGTCGGACGAGCCGGCCCGTCAGCACCTGGATCCGCGCCGCCTCCGAAGCCGGGACGCCAGTCACACCGAGAACAGAAGCCTGCCAGGCATCGACCACCGCACGGGCAGCCTCCAGGTCACCGGCCCACGTCGCCGTCAGGCCCGCATCGACGAACGCTTGCCCAACCTCCAGCCGGGAGGCACCGAGAGCATCCGCCCACTCCCGCAGCGGGTCCGGCCACGACAGATCGGTCCGTGGGTCGACAACGGTGACATCGGCGGTGGGCTGGGGACCCCGCGACGGTAGGAACAGTACCTCGACATCACCCTCGACGGGCAGGACCGCCGGCAACAACGTCAACGGGTCAAGGAACAGAACCTCACCGAACGGACCACGGAAAGCGTTGAACACGCCCGTCTCGGTCTCGGTCCCCGCGCTCACGCGATATAGCACAATGCCACGGGCATCCGCCGTCGTCGCCAGATGCCCGACAACCCCATCGAAAGCCCGCGCTGTGTCAGTCACGGAGCCGCCGAACCGAATAAAACCGCCGTCAGGATACGCCGCCAGCAGAGCATCGATGAAAATGCCCTCAGTGTCGTCCAGATACGGCCGGAACGACCTGGCATCGGCAGAGCCGGCACCATTTCCGTTCAAGAAATAGGGGGTTAGGCGCTCGCCGGCACTGTCCATCACCGCGACGACGCGGTCGACGCCGAGAGCCCGCGACAGCCGGGCCGAGTCGGGGGCAGGCGCGCGCCCCGCCCAGTGCTCACGGCGCTGATCACCGAAGAACTCGATGGCGCGCGACAGGTACCACGCCACCTCGACGTGCGTTGCCCGACTCTCCACGCCTGCCGCGTGAACCACCCGCGCGGTCTGGCCGTCGGACAAGCCCGGAACAGGCCAAGGCTCGCCGAGCCATTCGGCGAACTCGGCCATCAGCCGGGTGGCGGCCTCGGCCTTGGCTGACCCGGACGCCAACATCAACTGAGTGGCGGCGGTCCGGAGTTGCGGGTTCAGTGCCCGGAGGTCGTTTGCAGAGTGATCGCGTATCCGCTCGCGCAGATGATTGAACCAATCGCGGCGGCTCTGGTGCGGTGGCAGTGGGAGCAGCGGGAACGCGAAGAACAGTGCCAGATGAATCGCAATAAGCGATTCGCGCAAGATTTCCTCGATATGGATTTCCCAGTTGTCCGATGACGTGCTACTGGCGGTCGATCGGCTGTCCGACCGATGGCTCCGGTACTGCGGAGCTTCGGCGGCCGGTCGACGGCGGGCAGCGGCCGCCATCTCGCGGACGGCCGGCCACCATCCGGCGGGTCCGTGGCGGACGTACAGCGGTTGGGCCTCCTCAGGGCTCAGCTCTGGCCAATGCCCCAGGTCGGCCGCGAGTGCGAGTTCCGCCCTGAGCCGAGTCCGCCTGTGGAGGTCGGATGCACTCGTGCCGGAGCGGAGCAATGCGCCGAGCAGCCACACTGTCGACACGCGGAAGTGCCAGGAGAGCGTGGTGAGCGGTGTGCTCTGCGGCGGCACCGGGATCACCGCTGCCATGAGTTCCCAACCGGCGCGGATGTCGATCGGCCCGGCCCGCTCGAGCTCGCGGAACGCCTCGACGTCCTGGCCGAGGGTCGTCGCGATCCAGCTGTCGACGATGTCGCGCAGCTCCTCGTCGGTGCCGTCCCACTGCACGGTCATGTCGGTGTCGTGCAAGGCGGTCATCAGCAGTCCGCGGTCTGGTCGCACGTCCGTCCACCGGTCGAACCACGTCACCCACTCGGCGATCTGGTCCGCCAGCGGCCGGTCCTTGTCGTACACCGCCACGACCGGGGTCAGGTCGCGCGGGTCGGCGTCGAAGGCGACCGCCATCTGGAACAGCTCGCTACGCCGGATGTTCGACCGTTCGGCGATCCGGTGCAGGTCGTCGGGCATGCGCCCGACGCGGACCGCGAACCGCCACACCTCGACAGGGTCGGTCCCCTCACCGATCACGGCGGCGACCGCCTCGACGGCCTGGGGCGACAGCCACACGAACCGGTGCAGGTCGCGGGTGACCTCCTCCGGCGATTGACCCAGCCGCGGCGCCCATTCCACAGCCCAATGCGAGATGAGCCCCGACCGCGCGATGGCGACGGCAGTCGATAGCCGGTCGGCGTCACGCGCCTCGCGCACCGCACGGCTCACCACGTCGCGCTCGTTATCGGTGAGGGGCGGTAGGGCATCCAGGAGCAGCTTCAGTACCCTGTCGCCGTCCGGTCCCGCGGGGTGCAGGTGCCGATCCCCGCGCAGCTCGTCGGCCAGGGCCCGCGCCGCGCCGTACCGATCGCCGGCTGGCTGCGGACCGTTCAGGCGGTGGCCTAGCCCGTGCCAGCCGCGCAGCGTGTCCGGGTCGACGCCCAGGGCCGCGGCCACCGCGAGCAACTGCAGCGGGTCGACCTCGAGCCGCCGGGCGGCACGGGCCAGACCGGTGAACGGCAGACCCGCACGGACGCTCGCAGCGGCCAGCCAATACGGGCTGACGCCACTCGCATGGGCCGCCCGAACCACCTCACCCGGCGTGCGCGTAAACCCATCAGCGGCCCACAACACCGGATCGAGATACCGCCGGCCGAGCCGCTCCCGATAGCCACGAGCCACCTCGACGTCCACACCGAGGATCACCGCCGCCCATGCGTCGAGGTCGTTGATTGTGGTGCGGCCGAGGTCGGTGCTGGTGCGGCGGGTGTCACGCAGGAACGCCAGGGCGATGCGGTCGGAGACGCCGAGCAGCGCTGTCCACTCGTCGACGTCGGCGCGGACATCGGCGACGACGAGCCGGGCGGACCGCGAGCGGCCGGCGAGGATCGGCTCCAACGCCCACGGATCGAGATCGAGGTCGAACGCCAGGTTCCACAACGCTTCGGCGCTCACCCCAAGCCGCTCGGCGACCTCGTCGAGGTCCACCGGCAGATCATCAGCGGCAAGCGCGGCCTGACGCACGACCTGCGGGGCCACCCGCAAACGACGGGCCAGACGCAACCCCTCATGGTGCACCAGCCACGGCCGGACATCCTCGTCATCATCGATGTCACCCGGCCGGACGTGGAACTCGGCAGCCAGCCACTCCTGCCGCAACCGCACCAGCTCAGACGAACCCGCGGCGAGGCCGTCAAGGTCCCGCCCCTGCCCGGCCAGCCAGTCCACAAACGGCGCCACCTCCTCAACAGCCAGACCCAGCACAGACGCCCGCCGCACCACATCCATCAACCGCACCCCAAACACCTGCTCCGGCGGATGCGCAGCCGACCACACCGGATCCTCCCGCAACATGAGCGCCGTCACCCGGGCAGCACCAGCCGGCCCCACAACCGAATACGGCGGCAACGCCGGCGCTCCCAACAGACCAAGCAGACCAGAATCCGCCAGCAGAACAGCCGGGTCCACCCCAAGCCGCGCCGCAAGCAGCGTCACCCGCCCATCCCGGTCGGCGGTCACCAGCTCCACCGGCACCCGCCCAAACCGCAGACTCAACGCGGACACAACAGCTCCACTGACACCCGTCACACCAGCCACAGCCTCAATACCAGCCCGATCCAAACCAGCCGCGTCGACCTCCTGCTCGATCAAGTTCACCACCGACACAACCGACCCCTCCTCAAAACCGGCATCACCACCGAGAAGAAGCCCAACCCACTGCGCAACCAACCCCCCAACATCCCCCGACGCCACATCACCAAGCGGAACACCCAAATCGGCAAGCATCCCCCGAAGCCACCGATACCCCAGACCCACAGACCCGGCCAACCGGTCCAACTCCCGCTCCCAACCCCCAGCCAACCCATCAAGCGACAGCACAGCCCCCAACCCAGCACCAGCACCCGGCAGCAACACCGCCAAATGCAACGGATGAAGACCAGCCTCCTTCACCAACGCCATCAACCGGCCAACCGGAATCCCGTGCTGCTCGGCGAGTGCCGGCACCTCGAACGGCAGCCGCCCAAGGGTGAGCGTGACCGGGTACACGTCGAAGTTTGCCTGCCACTCGGAGGCCCACTCGTGGGCGCGTTGGTACAACTCGGCCACGCTCGTACCGGCCGCCCGGAGCCGCGCTTCGGCGGCATCGGGATCCAGCCCGAATAGTCGCGCTGCACTGTCGGCGTGTTCGTCCCGCCCGGTCGCCCGGCCAGGAGCGGCCTCGACCGGCACGACGGGCGCTGTGTGCTCGGACTGCCGTGATGCGGCGGCTGGCCCAACGGTGTCGGGCAGTTCGGTAACCCGTGACGGCGGCCGCGCACCCAGCCACTCAACCCGCAGCCGCGCCACAACCCGCCGCGGAAGAACACGACGGGCCTCCTCCAGCCGATCCAGCACCACATCCGGCACCGTCCCACCACCCGACTCCCCCAGCAACACCAGCGGCCGCGGCGCCGCCCCGCCCCGCCCCACCTCCCCAGCGACACGCTGCTCCACCCCGGCCACCACCCCGGCCACAACACCATCCGTGACACCATCCGGCCGAACCCACAAACCCCACTCGAAAACCTGCACAACCCAGCCGTGGCCCAGACCATACGTGCCAGCCTCAGACCCCGGGACCACCCCGAACCGCGCCCCGATCCGCCCAGCCACCGCCTCAGCCGTATTCACACCCTCATCCACAGCATCCACCGGCCACACCCGCACCCGATCCGCGAACACCCGCGGCACCGACCCGAACCCATCCCGGAACTCGAACACCCCACCCACAAACCCATCAACCGACCCCAAACCCACCTCAACCGGCCGAGCCAACATATCCGCCGCCGACACCACAACCCCCGCCACCGGCGACGGATCAACCAAAACAGCATCGACATAACTCACAGCAAAAATCGACGGCGGAACACCCCGCAGAAACCGGAACAGCAACGGCCCCCGCAACTGCGCCTCTTCCGCCACAATGATACGAACCTCATCAGTCTGCGCAGCACTCAACGCATACCGCTGCGCCCGCACAACCTCCCCCTCAGACACCGACACCGGCAGCAGCAACGCACCCGACGGCGTCGGCACCGACCCCATATCCGGACACGCAACCGGCGGATGACCCGGCACACCAACCTCCCACAACAAGAAACACCGACACCAACCCCAAACGCTACGACCCCACCACCCAACCCAACGAGTCCACCTTCCAGCCCACCCAGTCGCACAAAACAGGTACCCACCAGCACAAACGTAACCCACCCGAAACACACCAGACGACAGACCGACACCTGGGCGCGGCTGGGATCTCGACCGGCGGTGCCAGCCACACACGACCAGGATGCGGGGAGACGGACGGCGCGGCCGCCCGGTTCACTGGCCGGGCACCGGTCGTTACGCGTGCCAGGGCCGGTCGGCTTCGAACCGGCCGAACACCTCCGTCTGCGCGGGGCCCGACGGTGCGGGGGCGTACAACTCGAGACGTTCGAAATGCCGCTGCAGGGTCCGTTCCGACGGCGACCACCCTGTCGAGGCGCGCAGGATCCGGGCGATCTGGGTCGCGGTCCGGGCCAGGTTCTCCCGTTTCAGGCCGGCGGCCATGTCCAGGACCTCGGCCGGGGTCCGCGGGCGGACCTGCGCCGGTTGCGGGACCAGCCCGGCGAACCCGTCGCGGCGCCACCACCGGCACCACCGGTCGATGGTCGGCCTCGACACGGTGATCTTCTCCCCGAACGGGCCGTCGTGTTCCCGATCGGCGATCACAGTGGCCAACACGCCGCGTTCCCGGCTCGTCAGACGCACGTCGATGACGTCCTGGATCAGCCGATACCGGAACAAGGCAACCTGCCGGGCCCGTTCAGCCCGCACCCGCACCTGGTCATCAAAGACAGTCAATGCACTCCCCTCACCCGCAAGGCCATGGGACCTGCGCGTGAGGGTCCTCGATCACTAAACCCCTGCCCAGAGGCGGTTCGTGTTGATCAACTGTCCGCCGTCGGCGGGTGCGAGCAACCCGCCATGGGACACCGCCGCCGCCAACCGCCACGGCGACACGGTGAGCGCCAGCCCCGGCCACCCCGCCGCCACCGCGGCCGTCGCCGCCAGCACCGCCGCAACCGCGTCAGCGAACCCGGACCCCGCCGCCAGTGGCGGCGCCGTGCCAGCATCAACATCCACGGCCAGGGCCGTAAACCCGGCCCGGACCGACTCGGCGCGCCCGACGAACCGGCGCAGCCACCCCCGAACCGTCGCCGCCGGCCGGTCCAGCAGCACCGCGATCCGCCGATGCCCCAACCCGGCAGCCCCCGCTACCAGCCCAGCACCGATCACCTCGGCGACATCCGCACGCCGGGACAACCCGATCACCGGCAGCAGCACCTGCGTGCGGCCACAACCAGCGCACCACGCCCGCCGCGGACGCACCCGCACCGACCCCGCCACCCCACGCAGCACCCGCCACCGGGCACAACCAGTCAGAACACCACCACAGAACGGGCAGACCAGGGGAGTTGCCCCCTGATCTTGGACACTTGAACCTGGGATCGTGAGGTCCTGGGAGATCAGGAGGGTCTGTCAAATTAACGGTGGAAGTGTTGTTCAGGTTTGGGTTTCGGTAGTCGGGGTTGTCTATGTGCGGGGGTTGGAGAGGCGTCCGTCGAAGGTGATCTCGAAGGCGTTGAGAGCCGCCTTCCAGCGGTTGGACCAGCGTTGCCGGCCGCGGCCGGTGGGGTCCAGGGACATGACGGTGAGGTAGAGGATCTTCATCGCGGCCAGCTCGTTGGGGAAGTGGCCACGGGCGTTGACCGCGCGGCGGAACCGGGCGTTGAGACTCTCGATGGCGTTGGTGGTGCAGATGATCGACCGGATGTCGGTGTGGAAGGCCAGGAACGGCACCATCTCCGCCCAGGCGTTGGTCCACAACCGGACGATCGCCGGGTACTTCTGTTCCCAGGCGGCGGCGAACTCGGCGAACCGGTCCAGGGCGGCCTGCTCCGACGGCGCGGTGTAGACCGGCTTGAGCGCGGCGGCGATCGCGGTCCAGTCCTTGCGAGAGGCGTATTTGAACGAGTTTCGCAGTAGGTGCACGATGCACGTCTGGACCACCGTGCGGGGCCAGACGGTGGCGACCGCGTCGGGCAGGCCCTTCAGCCCGTCGCAGACGACGATGCACACGTCCTGGGTGCCGCGGTTGCGGATCTCGGTCAACACGCGGAGCCAGAACTTGGCGCCCTCACCGTCACCGTGCTCCCCGGCCCACATGCCCAGGATGTCGCGGTGCCCGTCCGCGGTCACGGCGAGGGCGACGTAGATCGGCCGGTTCGCGACCTGCCCATCACGGATCTTGACCTGAATGGCGTCGATGAACACCACCGGATACACCCGATCGAGGGGCCGGGACTGCCATTCACCCATCGAGTCCAGGACCCGGTCGGTGATCGTGGAGATCGTCTCCTTCGACACCTCCGCGCCGTACACCTCGGCCAGATGCGCCGACACCTCCCCGGTGGTGAGCCCTTTCGCGGTCAACGAGAGGACCAGATCGTCCACACCGGACAGCCGGCGCTGCCGCTTCCGCGCGATCTGCGGCGTGAACGACCCGTCCCGGTCCCGTGGCACGTCGAGCTCGACCGGTCCGGCCTCGGTCAGCACGGTCTTGACCCGCCGACCGTTGCGGGCGTTACCAGAGGACGTGCGGCCCGCACGCACGTGCTTCCCCGAGCCGAGATGCGAGTCCATCTCGCCCTCCAACGCGGCTTCCAGAACCCGCTTCGTCAGCTGCTGCAACAGACCACCCTCACCGACCAGGCTCACACCCTGCGCCCGGGCCTGCCCCGCCAACCGTGCGATCAGGTCATCGTCGACCAACCCGGCCAACCCCACGTCATCGGCCAGCGGCTGCACATTCGCGTCTGCGGTCATCGTCATCTCGGTGTCCTCTTTGTCTGAGTTACACCGTTAAATTTACAGTCCCGATCAGGAGTCCTGAGCGCCATGGTGAACAAGCACTACCCGCCCGAGTTCAAGGCCGATGCGGTGGCGTTGTACCGGTCGAGGCCGGGCGTGACGATCGCGCAGATCGCCGATGACCTGGGCGTCAACCGTGAGACGCTGCGCAGTTGGGTGCGGCTCGATGAGCAGCGGCGAGGTGAGGCCGGCGGTCCAGCGGCGGCGGCGAAGCTGCAGCCTGCCGGCACGGTCGAGGAGGAGAACGCCGAACTGCGTCGGCGGGTCCGTGAGCTGGAGGAAGAACGCGACATCCTGCGCAAGGCCGCCCGGTATTTCGCCGCTGTGTGATTGGTGATCATGTCGCGGTGCGTGATCACGGTGTTGACGGGATCGTCCTGCCGTATCTGCTGGGACTGATTGTTGACCGGGTGGAGGTCGGTACCGCCGGCACGTCCGTGTTCGCCCGGGCGCGCGCTGAAGCCGCGCCGTGCCCGGCGTGTGCGACGGAGTCCATGTCGGTGCGCGGCCGCTACCAGCGGCGGGTCACTGACACACCGATCGGCGGCCGGCCGGTGTGGCTGCAGCTGCGGGTACGACGGTTCAATTGTCGTAACGACGGCTGCGCGGTGTGGGTGTCGGTCTGTCGTCTGGTGTGTTTCGGGTGGGTTACGTTTGTGCTGGTGGGTACCTGTTTTGTGCGACTGGGTGGGCTGGAAGGTGGACTCGTTGGGTTGGGTGGTGGGGTCGTAGCGTTTGGGGTTGGTGTCGGTGTTTCTTGTTGTGGGAGGTTGGTGTGCCGGGTCATCCGCCGGTTGCGTGTCCGGATATGGGGTCGGTGCCGACGCCGTCGGGTGCGTTGCTGCTGCCGGTGTCGGTGTCTGAGGGGGAGGTTGTGCGGGCGCAGCGGTATGCGTTGAGTGCTGCGCAGACTGATGAGGTTCGTATCATTGTGGCGGAAGAGGCGCAGTTGCGGGGGCCGTTGCTGTTCCGGTTTCTGCGGGGTGTTCCGCCGTCGATTTTTGCTGTGAGTTATGTCGATGCTGTTTTGGTTGATCCGTCGCCGGTGGCGGGGGTTGTGGTGTCGGCGGCGGATATGTTGGCTCGGCCGGTTGAGGTGGGTTTGGGGTCGGTTGATGGGTTTGTGGGTGGGGTGTTCGAGTTCCGGGATGGGTTCGGGTCGGTGCCGCGGGTGTTCGCGGATCGGGTGCGGGTGTGGCCGGTGGATGCTGTGGATGAGGGTGTGAATACGGCTGAGGCGGTGGCTGGGCGGATCGGGGCGCGGTTCGGGGTGGTCCCGGGGTCTGAGGCTGGCACGTATGGTCTGGGCCACGGCTGGGTTGTGCAGGTTTTCGAGTGGGGTTTGTGGGTTCGGCCGGATGGTGTCACGGATGGTGTTGTGGCCGGGGTGGTGGCCGGGGTGGAGCAGCGTGTCGCTGGGGAGGTGGGGCGGGGCGGGGCGGCGCCGCGGCCGCTGGTGTTGCTGGGGGAGTCGGGTGGTGGGACGGTGCCGGATGTGGTGCTGGATCGGCTGGAGGAGGCCCGTCGTGTTCTTCCGCGGCGGGTTGTGGCGCGGCTGCGGGTTGAGTGGCTGGGTGCGCGGCCGCCGTCACGGGTTACCGAACTGGCTGAGGTGCCGCGGTTCACGCCGTTGCTCGGCCGGTTGGCGGAGGCTCCGGACCTTGGGCGTGGCCGGGTCCGGGGGATGCTCGCTGATCTTGGTGTTGCGCTCGGCGGTGTCACGGTGGGGAATGTTGATGAGCTTCGACCGCAGTGGATCGGGCTGTTGCTTGGTGGTGACGCCCGGCGTGATGATGTGTCGTTCCTTGCAGAACTGCTCGATTTGATCGACGAGCGGGTTGATGCGGCCGGGTTCGACTGGGCCGGTATCGAGGCGGTGTCCCAGGCGACCGGGGTCAGTACAGCGCTTGTGTCGGCGTTGAGTCTGCGGATCGGGCGGGTTCCGGTTGAGTTGAGGGGTACTGACCCGGACGGGCGGGTGATCCGGCTGGCTGCGTGGCTCGGGGTGGACCCGGCTGTGCTGCCCGCCGATTCCGGGCTGCTCGCTGATTCTGGGCTGTTCGGGCTGTTTGGCCTGTTGGACGAGGCGGCATCGGCGTCGGGCGTGGTGGTGGGGCCGGGCGATGCGGCCCGCCGGGCCGCGGCCGTGTTGCGGGGGGATCCGGTGTGGTCGGCGGCGCACCCGCCGGAGGGGGCGTTGCGGACGCAGTTGATGCGCGTGGCGGTGCGGGCGGCTGAGCTGGGCGTCGTCACTGCCGACGAGGTGGCACCGTTCGAGGAGTGGTTCTCCGCGCAGTGGCCGGATGACAGCCTCGATGACATGGCGTCCATCGCGCTGGAGGAGTTGCGGCTGCAGTGGCTGGCTGCCATGGACCTGGTCCCGGCCGACGACCCGGACGGGCGAGTGACCCGGCTGGCCGCGCGCCGCGGGGTGGACCCGGCCGTCCTGCTCGCGCACGGCCTGCTGGAAGAGCCGGCATCGGCGCCGGGCTCGGTCGTGGGGCCGGCCGATGCCGCCCCGCCGCGCGAGGATCCGGCGCTGCGGACGCAGCTGATGCAAGAGGTGGCGCGGGCGGCTGAGCTGGGCGTCGGCGCCGACGAGGAGGCACCGTTCGAGGAGTGGTTCGCCGCGCAGTGGCCGGATGACAGCCTCGATGACATGGCGTCCATCGCGCTGGAGGGGTTGCGGTTGCAGTGGTTGGCTGCTGCGTTCCTGGTTCCGGCCGGTGATATCGGCGCCGACGCGGTGGATCGGCCGTGGTTGGTGCATGGGGCGGCGCTGCGGGTGGCTCGCAGGCTGCGGATCGAGCCGCATGTCGTGCGTCGGGCCGCGATCGCCGTTGAGGACTTGCCGGCGGACTTCGATGACCTCGCCGAGATCGCCGAGCGGCACGGCACCACCACCGCTGTGCTGTGGAACCTGATGATCGATCTTGAGCTGGACCCGTGGGCGCTGGAACCGGTCCTCGCCGGCCGGACCCGGTTCGACGCCGCCGGCGTCCGTGCCGACCTCGACGAGTGGACAGCGCTGCTCGGCGTCTCCGACCGCATCGCCCTGGCGTTCCTGCGCGACACGCGCCGCACCAGCACCGACCTCGGCCGCACCACAAGCGACGACCTCGACGCATGGGCGGCGATGATTCTCGGCACCGACGACGGCTGGGCCCGCCGCTACCGCTACCGGCTCGGCCGCCGCTACCTCGACCCGGTGCTCTGGGCCGCTGACGCACTCACCCCCACCCCGGGCGACCTGATCCGCACAGCCCACGCCAGCGGTGTCAGCCCGTACTGGCTCGCCGCCGCCAGCGCCCGCACCGGCTACCCCTACACAGACCTGCCCCACATCGCCCAGCAGCTCCAGATCGATCCACCACAGCTCCTCGCCATCGCCGCGGACCTACCCATCCTCCCCGAGTCGCTGGGCGGCTTGCTGGACGACCTGCAGGGCGGCTTGCTGGACAAGTTGCGTTCCCTCCTGAACGGCCCCCAGCCGCCCGGCGCCCCCTACCGCGTGGCGCTGGCCCTGGCCGAGCAGCTGCGTCCCCACCTGCCTCGCCGGATACCGACGCCATCCGATCCGCCCCGACTTCATCCAGGGCACCGCGACTACCACACCGGTGTCCACCATCTCGTGGCGAACCTGCGGGCCGTTACCGGCGACGATCGCGACGTGGTCACCCAGGTCGTGCGAGAGGCTTATGAGCACGGAAGGGTTCGTGATGTCGGCTACATCGCGCAAGATCGCCTCCAAGCGATTTGGGTCGAGAACTGGGCGCCGCGACTGGGCCAGCCGGTTGAGGTTGTCCGAGCAGATCTGCGCCGTTACGTCTGGCTGTCACCCCCCGCTGTCGAAGTGACCGCTGCCGAGATTGGCGGCGGTACCGACCCCGCCGAGGTGTGGAAGTTCGCGGTCCGTTTCGGCCGCATGCCCGACGACCTCCATCAACTCGCCGAACCGTCGGGCATCGAGCCCAGCGCCCTGTTCCAGATCGGGCTCACCTTCGACACCGATCCGCGCCACCTCAGCCCGATCCTTTCGGTCTACCGGCCAGATCAACAGCGCACCCTGACCGAGCACATCACCGAATGGGTCGCGTGGTTCGACGAACGTATCGACGTCCGGCCCGACCGCGGGTTGCTGATGACCGCTCTGCACGACAACCGCATGACCATCGAATCGGTGACCGACCCCGGCCAACTGCGCGACATCGTCGACAGCTGGATCGCCACCACCCTCGGCCAGAGCGTCGAAGCGTTCCACGAACTCGAACAGACCAGCACGATCGACATCCGCGCCGGCTGGGACCTTATGACAGACCAGGTCCACCCGCACTACACACGTTGGTCGTACCCCTCGATCGCCAACCGGTTCGGCGTTTCGGCGGTATGGCTGCGCGGCGTGATCCTTCGCTCCGGCATCACGCGGGACCTCACGGGCTGGGATGAGCCCTTGCAGGCGACCGCGCAACTCGCGCTCGCGGCCGACCTCAGGTATCTGCCGAAGCTTTCCAGGGAGCAGACCGACCGACTGCGCGTGCCTGGCATGTGGCGGTCGACCGTCCGGGAGATGGCGGCCGCGTTCCCCCGTCACCCCGAGCGGAGCCTTTACGCTCACCATCAGCATGTGCAGAATACCGTGTCAATTCTGGCGCTGTTCGCCGCGTTCCCGAAACTCCCGCTACCCGTCGACCAGCACGCCGACCGTGCTCACTGGTTCGGCAGCTTGAGGATGGGAACCATGGCCCTGACCGAGCGGCCCAACAACATGGGCCACATTTATGGCCGGGAACTTGACCTCGCAGCGCAGAGTCCGCAGATCTGGGCCGCCTTCGCTGAGCATGCATCGGCGTCGGAGGATTCTCGTTGGCAGGCCCGGATGCGGCTGATGGACCGGTTCGTCGACGCGTTCGGGAAGCCGTGGCCGGTTCCAGGCCTCGCCGGCGGCGGGACCCCGCGGGTGGTCCATGCAGCCGACGCGGCGGCCGGCAAAACGCACCTTGCGCACATGTATCTGTCGTACGCCATCGGCCTCTACATCCCGGACGACTGGTCGATGCGCTGGGCGAGGCCCATGCCGGGTCCCGGGTCAGCCGGGCTGTCGCGGGCCCTTGGCTTGGACCGTGCCGCGGAGGTGCTCGACAGCGACGGCTGGCTCCGCCACGAACCGGTCTCCTGGAGATTGGGGAGCGATTCTCCGCCCGACGCCGCAGCGTACCGGGGGTATCTGTGGGACGCCGAAGGGATTTTCGTGGATTCCTTACTCGCGGCGTACCCGGACGCGTCGGGATTTCTCCGGTTCGACGGCGTGCAGGACGACGCGGTGTCTGCCTTCGACGGTGTTGTGCAGCACCTCGCGACGACCGAGGGCGGCGCACGTGGCATCGTCCTCTATCGCACGAGTACCGAAACCACGACCGGGACCGGGGTGATCAACGCCTTCCGTGGCCCGTCCGGCGAAGTCGTGTTCGTCGACCCGCTCACCCTGTCGCTGGCGGTCCTGCCCACCGAAGGCCAGGTCGAGGTGGTGTTCCTACCGACGCGTGGTCCCGGGCCCGTCGGTGTCAGCCGCGTCGACCCACGCACCGACCCGGCCTGGCCGGACCCGCTACGCGAGCACGCGGCCGCTCTCGGCGTCTCCCGGCCCGAGCTCGGGCAGATGTTCATCGACATGGGCCTGACGGCGGCCTGGTCCGGTGACCTGAAGGCCGCCCGCGTGGTCGTCGACGACTGGCAGGCTGACGTCCTCGGCGTGACCGGCGTGTCGGAGTCGGAAGCGACGCGGATCCAGCGGCTGACCGCCCAGCTCGCCCAGCTCGCCGGCTGGTCTATCGAGGCCGCCGGCGACGCGGCCCGCCGGCTCGGCGTCTCCCCAGCGTGGTTGCGCGCCACGGTCCTGCTCGCCGGCGTCGTCCCGGCTGACATGCCAACTCTCGCCGACTTGCCGCACCTCGCGTCGCGCGGGACGGGAATCCTCGACCGCCTTGTGCAGTCCGGAGGTAGGTCCGCCTCCGTTGAGCCGACCGATGACGAGGACGGCCGGCCGGGCAGCGGGCAGCGGCCGTGGGCCGATGTGCTGCGCCTGCTGCCGCACATCGGAGACGACGTCACCGACGAGCAGCTCAAGGCGCTGCGTGAGGCGTTGCGTGTGACGTTGGCCGAGGACGGTGTCGACGTCGCCGCGCTGCCAGAGGAGGTGCGGGCGGCCTACGCCGCGGCCGTGCTCGGCGACGCGTCGGCGTTCCTCACCGCGCTGCGGCCGCGGGTTGCTGAAGGCGGGGTGGCGCATGCCGGGACGGGCCCGGCGACGGCGGCGGAGCGGCGGTTGTATGTCAGCCGTCTCCAGCTGCCCCGACTCCGGACCGGTAACGAGGACGCCCTGGCCCGGGTGGTGGACCTCGATGCCGGGCGTCGTGCGGGACGATCCGGCGGGTCGTTCCGTCGCCTGGCGCGGATCGGGGACCTGCTGGGGCGGTATCCGGGTAGTGGGGGGTTTGTTCGGTTCCTTGACGGGGCCGGTCGGCGGGTGCCTGGGTTCGGTGGTCTGGTGCGTCGGCTCGCGGGTACCGGCGATGCGGGTATCGTGGTGCATCGCTCCCTGGACAGCGGGGGCCGGCCTGTCCAGCGTGTGTTGTACGCGTTCGACGTGCAGGGCACGGTCGTGCTCGTCGACCCGGTCACGCTGCAGTTGGCCGAGGTGCCGGCCGGTGCGGCCGCCGATGTGCTGTTCCTGTCCACCGGCGGGCAGGCAACGACCGGCGGCCGGAGCGAACCTGTCGATGCCGACGCCGACTGGGCCGCTACCCTGACCGAACTGTTCCTGCCGCCCCTGCTGCTGCCTGACGGAGTGACCTTCGTGGAGAGCGCGCACGACGGTCACGCATTCATCGTCGGTGATTCGGGCGTGAGGAGTCCGTTGTGGAGGAACGTCAAGCGGTTCACCGGCCGCCTGCCCACCAGGTTCGTGATCGTCGACCAGCCCAGCGACGACGAGGTATCAGGCAGGTTGAAGATCCTGCTGGAGCGGCTGCGGCTGCGGGGGCAGGTGCCGGTCATCCTCGCGCCGAAGTGGACGGCAGCGCTCGACGGTGTCCGCGATCAGTACGGGACGGCGATCGTCTATCAGACTGCGCCCCCCGGCGGGCAGTCCAGCCTCCGGCTGGGCAACGTGTGGGCGCTGACCAGCGCCCAATCCACCCGGCCCGACTATCACGGGGCGACCCTGGCCTTGCAGATCCTGCACGACGCGGAAACGCTGGTGATGCCGCCCCCGCCGCCCCCGCCGATGCTCGCCTCGTGGCTCGACGCCTGGGCCCGCGGCGACCGGGAAGCATCGCGGAGCATGCTCGCCGAGCATTCCACAGAGCTGACCTCCCAGGCGGTCCTGGACTGGCTTGCTGGGATGGCCAACCGGGCACCACGCGGGGTCAACGACGCCCAGGTCCATGACACGCTCGTCCGGCTGGCCCGCCTCGACCAGACCGATCTCGCCTACCAGTTCCTCACCGCACCCGACGCGGCGGCACGGGTCACAGTGACACTATCGGTCGAGCCGCAACACCTGACGGCCGTGACCCTACAACTGGCAAACCTCGGCGAAGCCATCGCCAACGGACCCACCGCCGAAAGGCCCACCGCCGACGGGCCCCTCGCCGACGGGTCTGCCGCCGAAGGGCCTGTCGACAGGGCCAACGCCGCAGTCCTGCGGGCCCTGCACGAAGTCCTCACCAACGACAACCCGAAAGACCAATGGTTCCCGGCAAACATCATCAAAAACCTCACCCCGCAAGACAAGATCCGCTGGGCCGACCGGCTCCGCGAACTGAGCCAGATGCCGCAATTCAGCCCCAACCAGCAGACCGCGCTCAGTCACCTGCGAAACCTCACCCTGACCTGCTGAAACAGGCCACACAACACACACCCACCGGCGAACCGCATGACCCCGCCACCAACGACCGGACCCCGCAGCACAACCGGGCAACGCGGCGAAATTCCCGGCTCGGCTCCCACCCCCGGGCGCCCCCCCCGTGACGCCGTCGCCTCCGGAGCCACCACCAAGGGCGAACCCTGACAGCACCATGACCTCGGCCACGGCTACCGCAACAACACGTTCGTCGAACAGTGCCAGCACCGGACGGCCTGCACCCACTGCGACTTCCCCACCCCGAAGACCCCCAGCTCCGCTCAGCTACTCGAGCGAAAACAGGCCTGCAGGGCCGCGGCCACGGCCAGCAGCACCGCTAGCGTGATCCCGGCAAGGTGCGCCAACGCGGACAGGTCGGCCGGCACCCGCCCGGTCCGCGCCGCGAGCGCCGCCGTGTCCGGGTCGAGCGCCTCCGCGGCGGCGGGCGCCGGTCCCGCGCCGAGCGACGGCAGCACCGTGCGATGGATCTGCTCACCGGTCAGCATCGGGAACGTCCGTGCCAGCAGCATGTGCCGGTGCCGCCCCGCCGGCAGCAGACCCAGCACCGTCGTGACGAACCCGGCCTCGCCACGCAACGCCGACCCGCCGGGCGGGGCCACGCCCTCACGATCCAGCAGCTGCTGGACCGCGTCATGCGGCAGGTCGGCCAGCAGTTCCAGCGGTGCGCCTCGGGCCACCAGCGACGCGAACGCGGGCAGGCTGGCCGCGTCGAGCCCGTGCTGGTCCGCGAGGGTCAGCAGCCACACCAGGTCCAGGTCGGTGTGCACGCCGAATTCGCGCAGTTCCGCGCGCAATCCGGCCAGGAGCGTATCAGCGCCGGCCGCCCCCGATCCGGCCGCGCCGGTGTCCGAGCCCGCACGAGCAGCACCGGCCCCTGATCGACCACCTCATCGATCAGCAGCGACGACAACTGAGGCAGCAACACCTTGATCAAATCTGAGGCACACCAGCACGAATAGTGCCGCACCGCAACAGACCACTAACCCGGGTCATTCGTTAAGGGCTGCCCAGATGCTGGGTCGATAGAGAACAGGTGCCATGTCGGGTGGCCGGAGGGGGTTTCACCCTCCGGCTCCCACAGATCCCGGCGTAAACCTCTCGGTTTACGGGCTCCTGTCATCCTGATCACCAGTCGGTCGTGAGCGAGGTGACCACCCGCGACGATCGTGGCGACTTTCCCCGACGCGTTGGACCCCTTGTCCGTGGGCACACGCAGCCGAGCAGCGACGACCCCGCGCAGGTCACACCGCTGCGCGAGGGCCATGACCGGCGCCAGCCCGGCACACGACACCAGATTCGGATCATCAAACGATGCACGCAGCCGTGCCGCGCCATGCGATATTCTCACCCTGACGGTGCCCTCTCGAACCGGACGATAGATGCCTCAAGAACCTCTATCTTTCCAGCTCGCGGGGGCATTGTCGCGTCCGGGATGTCCCCGCCACATCAATCTCATCGGTGGATCAGGGCTGAGATCCGTACCGTGGTGTGTTCCACGAACGCGATCGAATCGGTCAACGCCCGGATCCGCTGGGCGGTCCGGGCCCGTGGGCACTTCCCGAACGAGGCCGCCGCGCTGAAATGTGTCTACCTCGCGGTGATGAGCCTCGACCCGACCGGGCAGGGCCGCCGACGCTGGACGATGCGCTGGAAACCAGCGTTGAACGCCTTCGAGATGACCTTCGAAGGACGACTCTCCGCAGGCCGTAGGTAGTTCTCAACAAGCTGAGTTACACCGTTAAGTTGGCTCTGGCGCGAAGAGGGTGGTCGGCGGTTGGTGACCTTATGCCAGCAGGATCCGCTGTCGTAGGAGCGCGAATCCGGCTCGGCCGTACGTCTGGCGTTTCAGGAACTTGACCTTGGTGTTGGCGCCTTCCATGGGGCCGTTGCTGTAGGGCAGGGTCAGCCCGGCCGCGACCGCTGGCAGGTCCGTCCGCAGTCCGTGGGTGAACGTGTGCAGGGCGGGCGGGTCGTCGGTTTCGATGGTGGTCATCCAGGTGTCGAGGTCTTGTCCGCGGCGGGTGGTGAGCAGGCCGGCGAACTCGCGGACCCGTTCGGCCAGGGTGGTCAGGTGCGGGCACGTGGCGAGAAGGTCGTCGAGGTGATTGTGGTGGTGGGTGGGGAGCTTGTCCGGTCTGGTCATCAGCCAGGAGACCAGGCGGCGTGGTGACGGCGGGGTGCGTTCGGCGTCGGCGCGGCCCTGGTTGGGGTAGCGCACGAGCAGGTTGTGGCTGCCGGTGTAACCCAGATCGCGGATTTCGGCCAGCAGTCGGGTCACCGCGACGTCGGGCTGCTCGGCGAGGCGGCGGCGCAGGTGATCGCGGTACGCATCGACGAGTGTCTGCCGGTACCTCGGTGGCCGCCGCAGCTCGTCGGCGGTCGCTGCGCGGGCGTAGCGCTTGACAGTGTTGAGTGCCCAGCCCAGCTGGCGGGCGCATTCCAGCAGACCGACGCCCTGCTCGAGCAGAGCGTGCACGGCGGCGTGCCGGGTCTTGGTGCGTTCGTCGAGTGCCGTGCTCTGGCGGGGTGGGCCGGTGTGCCAGCAGCTGCTGTGTGCGGTCACGGTCTTCTCGACCGCCTTGGCGAGGTTGTTCCACAGATGCCAGCGGTCACTGACCTGCACCGCCTGTGGTGCCCCGGCGCGGATCGCTTCGGCGTAGGCTGCGGACCCGTCGCGACAGACCACCTCGACATCGGGATGCTCGCGCAGCCATGCCGCGAGGGTGGCGGCCTTGCGGTCGGGTAGCACGTCGATACGGCGGTGGGTGACCGCGTCGATGAGCAGGGTCGCGTATCGGCGGCCGCGGCGCAGCGCGAAGTCGTCCACGCTCAGCACGGCCGGTGCCGGACCGGCCGGGGTCGGGATGCCCATGAGCACCCGCAGCACCGTGCTGCGGGAGACGCGCACGCCGAGCCGGGACAGCACTGCGGCACCGGACCTGCCGGCCACGACCACGGCCAGGTCCGCGATCAGCGCGGTCAGCTGCCGGGTACGTCGAGCCCACCGGTGCGCCAGCGCGGGTACCTGTTCCCGGAACGTGCGTCGCGCACAGCCGGCGGTCTGGCACACCAGACGCCGCACCCGCAGCTCAACGACCACGCCACGGCCGCGGCCGGCAAATCGGCCAGCCGCCGGAGGTGATAGGCGTGCACGCGTTCGGTCGGTTGATCGCACTGCGGACACACCACCGCCACCGTCGGCATCCGAGCTCTGACCAGCAGCGTCGATCCTTGCTCCACCACCGCATCGATCAACAGCGAGGACAGCTGAGGCAACAACACCTTGATCACGTCGGAGGCACACCGGCATGGAGTGTGCCCTACCGCGACCGACCACTAAGGACAGACCCCACCACCGTCTCTGCGCCAGAGCCGTTAAGTTGACAGACCCACCAGGGGTTCAGTCCACCGCGTGATTCCAAGTAACTTTAAAGTTCCTGAAACGGCAGATGTACGGCCGAGCCGGCTTCGCCCTCCTACGCCAACGAATCCCCGACCAGCCAGACGCCGGCGACCTGCCCGCTCAGGTCCGCACCGCCTGCACCACCCTCGCCCAGCACCACGGCGTCACGTTCCCCGCCGTCGCCGAGCACACCGGCATCAGCCGCGCCACCCTCTACCGACGCCGCGACCTACGCGAGATCATCGAGGCCCACCGCAACCCCGACGGGCACACACCCACCATCACCGGGCTGGCCACCCAGATCGACCAGCTCCGCCAAGCCCTTGAAGCCGTCGCCGCCAAAGTACGCCGACACGAAGAGGACCTCCGCACGATCAAACACGAAGGCCCACACACCACGAGAAGGAGCTGAACTGGCTATGCCGCCAAACACAACGACGATCTTCGACTAGCCGGATAATCGAAGAACAGCAGGTCGACCTCAAGATTCAAGAGGTTGGCCACGGCGAAGAACACCGCTTCCTGGACCCGGCCGGTGGTGTCCGCGTCGACGAGGAGGTCCATCGCCCGGTAGGCGTGGTCATCGCTCATCGCAGGGTCCATCGTGGACAGTCCCGGGATCGCGGCGTCCTCACGCACCCACTCGGCCGCGGACAACTTGCTCATCGGCGCGACCGCCCGGTTCGCCACGAGTGCGAACAGGACCCGTTCCATATTCGTGGTGAACCGCCGCGCGTCCGTGGCCGAGCGGACCGCCGCGGCGACGTCGAGACGCTGCCACAGCTGTTCCAGCAACCACACCGACCCGATGGTGCGGGCGTCGATCACCTCCAACGGCGCCGCACCGGTGACCGCGCCGGCCTCGCGGCCCGGCACCGTGTCGCCGTCGCCGTAGTGCCGGTTGATCGACGCGGCCAGCCGGCGCAGCCCGGCCACGTCGACCTGGTCGGTGCGGCCGAGGTTCATCAGCACGTCGGGCTTGACCCGCCCGTCGATACGCCGGTTGTGAGCCAGGGCCACGTAGCGCACCACGCTGCCGTCGGCGTTCGTCCGCGACGTGAACCGCAGGAACATGTCCACGACTCAACCGCATCTGCCCTGGCAGCACAAGACCCGAGCTACAAGTCGTGTTACTACACTTTCAGCGATCCGGGCACGCCGTTCCCGCACGGCAAGCGCTCTACCAGGCACAACACGGAAAGCCTCGCGTTCATGTGTCTACCAACTGCGGAACTCGGGTTTGTCGGTGAGGCGGTATCGGCCGGGCTTGATCGTTGGTGGTGTGGTGCGGGCGAGGGCTCGTTCTTTGATGGTCATGTCGGCGTGGAGGTAGAGCTGGGTCGAGTGGGTGTCGGCGTGGCAGAGCCAGAGTGCGATCACCGCGGTGTCGACGCCGGCGTGCAGGAGCGACATGGCGGTCGTGTGCCTCAGATGCGCTACCAACGTCATGTGCTGGCACCGAGTCGGGAACGTGTAACCGAGTTGCTCAAGATGCCCGGCGAACCCCACCGCATACGGCTCCAGCGGCCCGACCACCCGGGCTCCGAGAAGATCCATGTCTGCCAACCTCTCCAATCGATGGAGAGACCAGCATCAACCCGCCAGGATTATGCCGACAGGGGCAGACGGGCCCGCAACGTTCGGACCTGCGCCTGTTGCGACATCGGCAGAACCGCGGTCTCGGGATAGTGCACCACACACGTCTGGACGAGCGTGCGCGGCCACACCGCCTCCACCGCCGCCGGCAGCCCCTCCAGGCCGTCGCAGCAGGCGATGAGCACGTCCCGGACCCCGCGGTTGCGCAGTTCGGTGAGCACCCCGAGCCAGAACTTCGCGCCTTCACTGTTCTGCAGCCAGCTGCCCAGCACGTGCTTGACGCCGTCGCAGTCGACACCGACGACCAGGTGCGCGGCATTGTTCCGGACCTGGTTGCCGTCGCGGACCTTCACGACGAGGGCGTCGATGTAGATGATCGGATACACCCCGGCTCCAACGGGCGGGTCTGCCACGCCTTGACCTCGTCCAGCACGGGGTCGATGACGACCGAGACCGTGTCCGGGGAGATCTCGGTGCCGTCCACACGCTGCAGATGGTGGCAGATGTCGCGCACCGTCATCCCACCCGCATACAAGCTGATGATCACATCGGACAGGCCGCCGAGCCGGCGTTCGCCCTTCGGGACCAGCATCGGCGCGAACGTCCCGGCCCGGTCCCACGGCACGTTCAACGGCACCGGACCAACCTCGGTCTGCACCGTCTTCGGCGTCGTACCGTTGCGCGAGTTGCCGCTGCCGTTCCCGGCCGCGTCATGCTTGGCGTCACCCAGATGCTCACCGAACTCGGCCTGCACCCCCCGCTCCAGGACCGCCTTGCACAACTCGGTCAGGAAACTCCCCGGCCCGGTCAACCGGCCGCCGTCGGCACGGACCCGCGCCACCATCTGATCCAGCAACTGATCATCCAGCAGCGACTTCACCGCCAGCCGCGGCGACGCCATCCCCTCCGCCAACCCACCAGCCAACGGCAGCCGCGGCGACACCACCACCTCGGCGGTATCAACCTGCTCGAACCTGTCGATCACTGTCATCTACGCTCAACCTGTCTGCGCAACCGGGCACTACCCGGCAATAACGGATATTTGGTTCATCCGTTACACAGGCCTTCTGGCGCGCCCTCCGAGGAAGCGCAGGTCACAGGCCATGGATGGCGTTTTCGGCATCCACACCGTCGACAAGGCCAACGCCGCAGTCCTGCGAGCCCTGCACGAGGTCCTCATCAAAGACAGCCCGAAGGCCGAATGGTTCCCGGCAAACGTCATCAGGAACCTCACCCCGCCCGACAGGATGCTCTGGGCCGACCGGCTCAGCGCGCTGACCACGCTACCGAACCTCGGCCCCAACCAGCAGCTGGCGCTCGATGACCTGCGAACCCTGACCCTCACGTGCTGAAACGGGCGAGGCGCGAGACCAGCGGCAAACCGTTCGGCCGGGCTGGCTCAGTTTCAGCGAGCCGACTTGGCGGCGGGGGAGGAGTCCGGCGCCTGCGCCGAGGCTACCCGCTGCGGACGAATGCAGACCGAACTCCGCAACCGCCGGCGCCGCTCCTGCCGGCTGTCAAGGAGGGGCCGAGACGACGGCGGGCCGTGGACGGTCACGCCACGGTCCGCCGGACGTCGTACCAGCGGCCTGCTACGCCTCGATCCATCCGTGCGTCCGCGCGAGCCGCCCCATGAACTCGCGAACCTGCCGGATCTGATCACCGCTCAGACTTCCAACATGCTGGAGAAGCAGTTCAGTGACCTCGACCTCGAACGCGCGAGGAGTCAGCACGTCACACTCACCCTCCTCGCCGGACAGCGCGCTGACGGGCGGCCGGGCCTCGTCGACCAGCCGAACCGAGACGACCTTCGGTCCCCGGTCTGTCGTTTCTGCCTCGAATTCCACGTGCTTGCCAGCGCGTGCCAGATGTCGTGCATCGCCGAAGTCGCTGGCGTGGACGAATACGTCCTCACCACCGCCGGCGACAGCAATGAAACCGTAACCGCGCACATCGTCGTATCGCACAAGCGTGCCCGACATCGACACCACAACCACCCTCATCCAGCCGAATGACCATTGACACTGCGACCAAGACCACGAACCCGTCCGCCGAGGCTGCGCCAGCCACGCCGTCCGCTGCGCCTCGGGCAGTGCGCCGATCTGCCGAACGTCGACGAGAGCATCGCCGGGGCACATCGAGACGGCCGTTGGCGCGGGTGCCGCCTCCAAGCAACCCTGGAAACGAGCGCTACATCACGGGAGTTCATCCGGCACCGGACATCGTTCCCGCTTGTCCAACCGGATCGGGTGAACTGGCGCCACTCGTCATCGTTCTGTGGATCGTGCAACAGGCCATGCCATCTCGCCGCCTTCTCGCGGCGCTCGTCGCCATCGTCACGATCGCGGTGTCCGCGGTGGCCTTCCAGTCGCCTGCCCAGGCGTACCGAGGCGCGAACATCCTGCGGAATTGGGCGACCGGGCGATGCCTGGACAGCAACCGGAACGGGGACGTGTACACGCTGCCGCGCGACCTGCCGGTCGGTAGCAACGATCATCAGATGTGGGAGCCGGTCCTTGTGGCCAAGGCCGAGTCCCACATCGTCATCTTCAGGAACAGGGCCACCGGACGATGCCTCGTCCGGCTTTCACCCGGACCCAACGTGGTCGCGACCACCAGGCAATGCGGCTTCGACGGATTTGCCAGGGACATCCGCACCCTCTGGTCCGTACGCGGCAAGAGCTGGGAGAACGTCGTCCTCTACAACCAATACGGTGGCGAGGCTCTCGACGGCACCTACGTCGGCCACGTCCACCCGCACGCCTTCAATGACGGCGGTTTCCAGCATTGGAAGTCTGGTTGCTGAGCCGTTCCGGACAACGACACACCCGCGGAGATCGAGTGGCCGGGAGGAGTCTCACCTCCCAGCGCTCACGGCCGGCCGAGTCCTCACCTCAGTCTGCGGAGGAGATCGATGCCCGGGCATCCTCCTGGGCCCGCACACCAAAGCTACCGGGCGGGCAGCGCCGGTGTCGTGGCGCGGATGCCGTCGAGGAGCACCCGCAGGTAGCGGTCGACCCGCCCTTGCGGTGCGTCGTCGATGCGCAGTGCGAAGACGACGCCGCAGACCAGATGACGCAGGTCCTCGTCAGTGAGACCGGGCCGCAGCTCACCACCGCGCCTGGCGCGTCCGAGCACGATCTGGGCCAGCTGCCCGAACTCGTCACGATGGGCGGTGGTTCCCGGGGTGGCGTCCAGGTCCGGTCCGGTGGAGAGGACCTCGGCCAAGGTCGGCTCGGCCAGCTGACGGGTGAGCAGCGCCTGGAGCAGCAGCTCGACGCCGGCCCAGGCGTTGTCGTGCTGGCTCGCGGCGTGCGCGTCGTCGACCAGTGCGGCGAAGGTGCCGTCAGCGAGGGCCTCGACGAGCGCCCGGCGGTTCGGGAAGTGCCGGTAGACGGTGCCGACGCCCATCCCGGCCCGGCGAGCGACGTCGTTGAGCTGGAGCTGCAGGTCGCCTGCGGCAACCATCAGGCGAGCCGTGGCCAGCAGCCGGTCACGGTTGCGGGCGGCGTCGGCGCGAGGCGTCGCGGTCATGGTGCCAGTCTACCGAACCGGATTGACAATCCGCTTCTGGTCCTCTCTAATCGGATAAGGAATCCGCTTAAAATCTGGGAGGGCCCGTGCCGAACACCACCACATGGAACATCGCCGATCTCGCCGACCAGACCGGCCGCACCCATATCGTCACCGGTGCGAGCAGCGGTCTCGGCGTGGCGATCACCCGTCACCTCGCCGCACGCGGCGCCCGGGTCATCATGGCGGTCCGCGACACCGGCAAGGGCGACCACGTCCGCAGCCGGCTGCGGATCGAGCATCCGAAGGCTGACCTCGACGTCCGCCACATCGACCTGCTGGACCTCGAGACCGTTCATCGTTTCGCCGACCGCCTGCACGCCGACGGCGTCACGCCCGACGTGCTCATCAACAACGGTGGCATCGGGACCGTGCCCCGGCGACTCAGCCGGCAGGGCGTGGAGAGCCAGCTCGCGACCAACCACCTCGGGCACTTTGTGCTCACCTGCCTGCTGCTGGACCGGTTGGCCACCGGGCACGATCCCGCCGTGGTCACCGTCGCATCCGGCCTGTACCGCCTGGGCCGCCTCGACCTGGCCGACCTCGCCGCAGAGCACCGCTACTCGCCGGGCGGCGCCTACGCCACCTCCAAGCTCGCCAACATCCTGTTCGGCCTCGAACTCGACCGCCGCCTGCGCGCCGCCGGGTCACCGGTGCGCAGCCTGCTCGCCCACCCCGGCATGGCGAAGACCGACCTGGACCGCAGCGCACCGCTCTCAGCCCGCGTGGTCGGGACGGTGCTCGGACTCATCATGCGCCGGCCGATCGACGACGCCGTGACGCCGATCCTCTACGCCGCCACCGACCCTGCCGCACCCACGGGCCGCCACATCGGCCCAGGCCGGCCGTTGCGGAAGGCACAGCCGACGTTCGAGAAGTTCTTCGGCACTGCCACCGACCCCGACCTGGCGACACGCCTGTGGTCACGGTCCGCGGAACTGACCGGCGTCGACATCACACCTGGCCTGCCTCGCCACTGACATCGTCCGGGGAGATTGGAAGCCGCCGAGCCGGCTGCCTTGGTTGGTGTGGCCGGCCCGGCGGACGACTGGCTACTTCATCGAACCTGCCAGCACGCCCTGCACGAAGTGCCGCTGGAAGGCGAAGAACACGATCAACGGCAGCAGCATGGACAGGAACGCGCCCGGCGCGATCACGTCGACGTTGGAGGAGAACGTGCCCATCTGCTCCTGCAAGACATAGGTGATGGGCTTGCTGGACGCCCCGGCGAAGACCTTCGCGATGAGCAGGTCGTTCCAGACGAACAGGAACTGGAAGATGGTCAGCGAGGCAATCGCCGGCCACCCGATCGGCAGCACCACCCGGGTGAAGATCATGAATTCGGTGCCGCCGTCCATCCGGGCGGCGTCGAGCAGGTCGCGCGGGATACCGATGAAGAAGTTGCGCAGCAGGAAGATGGCGAACGGGAGACCGAATGCGAGGTGGAACACGACCACGCCGGTGAGCGTGCCGAAGATGCCGAGCGCGCCGAACAGCTTCGCGTCCGGGATGATCGCCATCTGGATCGGCACCACGATGAGCGCGACCACCACGGCGAACAGTGCGTCGCGGCCGCGAAAGTCCTGCCAGGCCAGGGCGTAGGCGGCCAGCGCTCCGATCGTCACGACGAGGATGGTGGACGGCACGGAGATGAGCACGCTGTTCCACAGGCCGCCGACCATGTCGCGGTTGTCCAGGAGTTTGGCGTAGTTGGCCAGGGTCAGCTCGCTCGGCTTCGAGAAGACGTGCCACCAGCCGGTGGCGGCGCTGGCCGACGCCGGACGCAGGCTGGCTGCCAGCAGGCCGATCGTCGGTAGCAGCCAGATGAGCCCGACGAACACGACGAGCGTATGCATCAGTCCTCTGCCGAGCCGCGTGACGATCCGGGACATCACGCCACGCCTCGGTGGGCCGGCCACCATCATGCCGCTCGGCTTGATTGCCGGCATCCTGGCCGGGGATACGAAGCTCATCGGTCCCTGTCCCCTCGAAGCCTGCGGACGTTGTACAACATGGCGGGCAGCACGAGCGCGAAGAGCAGTACGGCCAGTGCGCTGCCCAGGCCGGTGTCCTGGCGAGCGAAGGCGGTCTGGTACATCTGCAACGCCACCACGTTCGCGCGGTCCTGGGTCACCGGGTCGGGTGCCAGGATGTACACCAGGTCGAAGATCTTCAGGACGTTGATGACCAGCGTGACCAGCACAACGACAAGGACCGGCCGGACCAGCGGGATCGTCACCCGCCGGAACACCTGCCATTCAGTGGCGCCGTCGACCCGGGCGGCCTCCAGCGCGTCCCGCGGGATCGCCGACAGGCCCGCCGAGATCAGCACCATCGCGAAGCCGGCCCAGATCCAGATGTACGCGGCAACGATCGCGGGTGTCACGACGCTGCCGCCGAGCCAGGTGACTCCGTTGAACGGGGGCGCGAAGTTCGACGCGGCCAGCCGGAGGATGTACCCGTCGCCGGTGAGCTGGGGGAAGGCGAAGCCTCCCGCAGGATCGGTCCGGCTCGTGGCGACCACGGTGCCGTTGCGCACCACCTCGACGACCATGCCGGGCAGGCCCTTCTCGTTCGCGTCGACGGATCCGGGCCGGCCACCGCCGCCGGGGCTGAAGTCGAGCCAGACCACGCCGTGCAGGCCGGTCCCCGCAACGCCGGGCGCTGCGTTGACCGCCCCGGCCGGGACCCGATCGGGCGGAAGGCCGACCATCGGCAGCATGACGGGCGCGGTCGCGGCAGCCGGCTGCACGGTCTGGACGGCGCCGTCCACGGTCTCCAGGCCGGCCTCCTCGCGTGGGCTGGTCCCGTAGTACTTCGACGGCGGCTTGAACACGTCGTGCACCGACACGATCGCGGCGTTGAGCGCGCCGCGGTCCTTGTCCGCCTCGTAGACCATGGTGAACGTGACGCCGGCGGCGAGGAACGAGATGGCCATCGGCATGAACAGGACGGTCTTGAAGGCGGTGGCCAGCCGGATCCGTTCGCTCAGGACGGCGAACAACAGCCCGAGCGCGGTGACCATCGTCGGGGCCACGACGACCCAGACGACGTTGTTGATGATGGCCCGGCGGGTCGCCGGCCCGGTGAACATCTCGACGTAGTTGGCCAGACCGACAAAGCGGGTGCTGTCGGCGTTGAAGAGGCTGTACCAGACCGTGGCGACGATCGGGTACGCCACGACGGTGGCCAGAATGACCAGCGCCGGGCTGAGGTAGAGCGCCGGGCTGAGACGGGGGACATCTCCCCGGCGCCCTCTGCGCACCCGGTGCCTCGGCCTGCCGGCCGGCGCGTCCGGCCGGCGGGCGGTTCGCCGGCCCGTGTTCCTCGTTGCCGGTGCGGCGTCGAATGCGCCTGCCGGCTCGGACGCTCGCACCATCAGTTGCTCCCGAAGTCCTTCTCGGCTGCTTCTTCGAGCCTGCCCGCCAGGGCGTTCACGTCCATCGCGGGGTTGCCCAGGAACTCCTGGAGCAACTTCCACTCATCAGCGTTCGTGCCGCCGCCAAAGGACGCCGGCGCCAGGTCGGACATGTCAAACTTGATCACGTCGGCACTGACAACCAGGTTGGCCAGGCCGCGCACCGTATCGTCCGGATACGCCGACGGGTCTACGGTCTTGTTCGGCGTGATGAACCCACCGCCCTTGGCGAAGATCTCGGCCGACTCCTTCGAGGCGAGGTACGCCATGAGCGCCATCGTCGCCTTGTCGTCCTTGAGTGCCACCGCTTGATCGCCGCCGACCACCACAGACGACCTGGCGTTGCTGATCGACGGGAACGGCATGTACCTGGCCGTGTCGCCAACCCTGTACCGGCCCGCCTTGGTGATCTCCGAGCCGACGAAGTCGCCCTCACACAGGATCGCCGCCTTCGGCTTCTCGCCGAACACCTCGGCGACCGACTGCGAGAAGTCGATCTTCAGTGCACCGGCATTGCCGCCGTCGATCATCCGCGGCGTCGACCACAGCCGGCCGATCATGTCCAGGGACCTCACCACGGTCGGGTCGGTCCACGGGATCTCGTGCCTGGACAGCTTGTCGTAGTTGTCCGGGCCGCCGACCTGGATGTACACGTTTTCGAAGAAGTCGGTCAACGTCCACGCCGACCCGCCAGGCACCGCGAACGGTGTGATGCCGGCATCGGCGAGCGTCCTGGCCGAGGCGATGAACGCTTCCCAGGTTTTCGGCTCCCGCACACCCGCCGTGGCGAATGCGTCGGTGCGGTACCAGCAGATCGACTTCTGGGCGGCCTTGAGGTAAAAGCCGTACACGTTCCCGTCGACCGTGCCGAGATCCTTCCACGCGGCGCTGTAGTTCGTGGTGACGGTGTCGAGCGCCTCGCCGCTCAGCGGCTTGAGGCTGCCCTTCTTCGCCAGGTCGGCGACCGTGCCGGGCTGCGGAATCAGCGCGATCGACGGCGGCGTGCCACCGGAGATCTTCTGGTTGAGGAACGAGGCGACGTCGTCGCCGGCGGAGGTATAGATGGTCTTGACGCCGGTCTTCTTCTGGAAGTGCTCGAGGACCTTCTTGAAGTTGGTCTGCTCGACGCCCGACCACTTCGCCACGACCTCGACGGTGCCGCTCAGGCCCGATGTGCCGGGCGCGTCCGAGGTGGTGCCCCCGCAGGCGGCAACCGCCATCACCGCGGCCAGCGCCGCGGAGAGTCGTGCCAGACGTGCCATGAAAGGTCTCCTTCGTGCTCGCTGTGCGTGAGAAGCAGCACCCGCGCCGGGCGTTGGCGGTCGATCGCGCCGCGGGTCGTGCGGATCAGCGGATCGACCGGCCGGTGTCCAGGTCGAAGACGTGCAGGCGAGCCGTGTCGACAGCGACCTCGGCCACCTCGTCCCTGCGGACCCGGGAGCGCGGACTGAACCTTGCGATGAGCTCGGTTAGCGGCCTGACCCACCCGCCCGAGCCGGTGGGGTCGACCGGGTCCAGGCCGGCGTCGCGGGCGAGCTCGCGGGTGTCGTCCGTGGTGACGCCGCACGCCCCGATGCGGAGGTGCACAAGCAGTTCGGAGCCGAGCGCCTCGACGAGATCGACGGCGGCGTAGAGCGCCGCACCGCCGGCCGGCACCATGCACACGTCCTGCATGTCCTCGGGCCGGATGCCCACGGCGACCGGGCGATCGAAGTACGCCCGCACGCCCGGCCGGGAGCGCAACAGCGCCGGGTCGACCCGCAGGTGCTGGTCGGCGATCCGTAGCGTCACATCCTCCGCTGACGCTGTGAAGACTCCGGTGACCAGGTTCATCGCGGGCGAGCCGATGAAGCCGGCGACGAACATGTTGGCCGGCCGGTCGTAGATTTCCTGGGGCGCGGCCACCTGCTGCAGCACGCCCTTCTTCATGACCGCCACGCGGTGACCGAGCGTCATCGCCTCGGTCTGGTCGTGGGTGACGTAGATGGTCGTGACACCGAGCCGCCGGGTCGTGCGCGCGATGTCTGCTCGCATCTGCACCCGCAGGTTGGCGTCCAGATTGGACAGAGGTTCGTCCATGAGGAACGCACGCGGCTCACGGACAATGGCGCGCCCCATCGCGGCCCGCTGGCGCTGCCCGCCGGACAGCGCCCGTGGCCGGCGGCGTAGGTGGTCCTTCAGGCCCAGCACGCCGCCTGTCGCGGTGACTCGGCGTTCGATCTCGGCACCGGGCACCTTGCGCAGGTTCAGGCCGAAGGCGATGTTGTTGTAGACGTCGAGGTGCGGATAGAGCGCATAACTCTGGAACACCATGGCGATGTCGCGGTCGCGAGCCGGTACCCGGTTGACCGCCCGCCCCCCGATGCTGACGACGCCCTCACTGATGTCCTCGAGCCCGGCTACCATGCGCAGCGCCGTTGTCTTGCCGCAACCGGACGGGCCGACGAGCGCGAGCAGTTCACCGTCGGCGATTTCGAGGCTCAGGCCGTCGACGGCCCGCGTCCCGTCGGTGTACACCTTGCTCACCTCGTCGAGCCTGATCTTCGCCACGGACCACTCCCGATTTCTGGTTCGTTGTATTCGCCGGAATTCGTCAACAGGTCGGTCGGTGTGCCCGGCACTGCCGGGCACACCGACATCGATCTGCCTGCACGCCGGACCATCCAGACGTTCGTGGTGTAACTCCAGTGGTGGTAACTGTTGTTGCCGTTGCATGAATTCAGGGTAGACACGGTTGCCGCCATCTATGCAAAGCTGGCGTCCCGGAACGTCTCTCGTCGTGTGATACGACTCGAGCATCACATCACCCCAATTGCTGCCCCATGCCTTCCACTGTTGCCAGGTCCGGGCCAGGACGCATTCGAGCATGCCGAAGGTCGGGCCGGTGGGAACGGGTCCTATGTCGGATATGCACAGACCTGTTTTGCCGTTCTTGAGGGCAACGATGTCCATGCCGTCCTTCTTGATGTACGCCCGCTCCCACAGCTGGCGGCGCTCGTTCTTGTCGCATGGGGCGTCATAGATCGCGACGTCGCCCCCAACGTCGCCCCCAACTAGGCACCTGCCCGTCGCTTTGCATTTGAAAAGACCGACGACTCCTGCGTACGGTGCGGCGGACGCCGCGCCCACCTAGACGACCGCTGCCGTCGCCGCAAGCGCGACACCGACCAGCGCCGCCGCGGCGAGCCGGCGCGCGAAGCCGGTGCCCGCCGGCCGCAGGCGCCTGATCGCTGTCCTGGCCCACCATCTGCCTGCGTCCCGCGGCCGGGATCGTCCTTCGACGGCCAACCAGGTCCAGCCACCTCCGCATGTGCCTCAACTCCCTGTTCGAACACTGCACAATCCGCGCCCCGGGCACCGGCACGGCGGCCGCCACTGCGGGACGCCCCTAGAACGAACGCCGCACCACGAAGGTTCATCCTGCGCTGGACCCGACGCCGCGACCCCCCGGGTCAAATGCGGTGTCCCTGTATGGGGACACCGAACCGTGCATCTCGCACGGCGGTGAACCTGACCGGCGTCCCGTCCGTTTCGGGGGCGGAAGGTCACGCATTCACCTGGTTGACATTCGGGCAGTCACCGCGACCACTGGCGCCCGAGCGCATCCCGGGAATGTCCATCGCGATCCAATGCATCGGAGGAGTCCACATGCGCAAACTTTGGCGCCTCGGCGGTCGTGCCGCCGTCGTGCTCATTGTCGTCGTAGCGACCTCATTCGTCAGCGCCACGGCCGCGCAGGCATACGAACTCGTCGGCTATCTCCAGAACCACCAGACCAAAGCCTGTCTGGACAGCAACAAGGCTGGCGACGTGTACACCTTGGAATGTCAGTATGGCAACGGTTACCAGACGTGGAGGATTCAGGGACCGGTAGGCAGAAGTCACGACGGATACGAACAGGTCCGGATTATCAACAAGGCGACCGGCCTTTGCCTTAAAATGTTCCTCAGCCCCGGCAACAACAACAGCATGTCCGTCAAGACTAGCTATTGTGTCAATGTCAAGAACGAGGGCGTCTTCGATGGCCGTGGCCCGAACTGGCAAAACGTGCAGTTGCGGGGCTTGCACTACTGGACCTTTGGCCGGCAGCTCTGTGTCGACAGTGTTCGCGCCGGTATGGCCTATGCGAACATCTGCAACTGGGGTACCTACCAGACGTGGCGGCTGTCCGTGCTCCCGGAGAGCAAGTGGTAGGCCAGGCTCGGAGGAGTTGACGGTGTGGGTCAGGCTGCTGTTCGCGCGGCGGTCTGACCCCGACCGTTGTCGGTGTTCGGAGCGGATGGGCCCCCGCCCCTCAGGGCGACAGTCGTCGGCCGGTGCGGACAGGCCGTGCATCCGCCGCAGTGAAACGGTGAACCTCGTTCTGGTTCGGTACGTCCTGGAGGTGGCTGCCGGGTTACCGCCGGTCGCAGCCCATGGCTGTTGGGAGGATGTACTTGACGAGTCCAGATGTTGCCGACCCGGTCTGAGAGGGCACGGACCGCGCCGCGAGTTCCACCGGTGTGGTCCTGACGCTCGCCGCTGTGGAGCAGGTTCAGGCCGTGCTCACGCGGGAGGGCCGAGCCGACCTGCGACTGCGCGTGGCGGTCCAGCCGGGAGGTTGCTCGGGCCCTCGCTATCAGCTGTTCTTCGATGACCGGTTGTTCGACGATGAGCTGGTCGTCCGCTTCGGCGACGTCGGCGTCGCGCCGCCAGAACCAGACCCCGGTTACGACAGCGGCTATGAGAGCGGACCCGATGAGTGATCACGAAGAAGGTAGCGGCACCGGCCCGATGCACGATGTGGCCGGCAAGCCGGTCGGCTTCGATGTGGTCATCGACCGCATGAGCGTCCCATACCTCACCGGCGCGACGATCGATTTCGTGGACGGCCTGCAGGGGCACGGTTTCACGATCGACAACCCCAACGCCGCTGGTGGCTGCGCGTGCGGCGACTCCTTCCACTGACATGGAGCCGGGTATGGCACTTGACGTGCCTCTCGCCTGGTTGTGGGCGGAGGCAATAGCGGAGGATCTGATCGTGGCCGTCGAGACGCCGCCGGGCCGGGCACCTTCGAGTTCCGTGCCACGCGTGATGTGCTCGCGTTGACCCTCTTCCTCGCCGATGTCGACCAGTCGTCTGCCGACCTGCCTGCGAACTGCGTGCATGTGCTCCGCGACCACCTTGCCGTCGCGACAGGATGGCTCGCATGGTGCCGGTCCCGTTTCGAACGAACGCCGGCGGCCGCGAGTACTCGTGACAAGGGCATGGTCATGGATGCATGGCGGTGGTTGCGGTGTGGTCGGCTGCTGGCCGGCGCAGGGCTGCCTGACGTGGCGTATGGCGATGAAGCCTGGCCTGCTGAGGAGGCGGCCTGCCAGGTCGGTCTGAGCCGAGCACGTCGCGTCGTCGATGCATGCCTGAGCGGAGTCGCCTGACGGGCCGCGGTGGCGCTGCGCCAGCAGCGTCACCGTTGCGATCGGTGGGACAATGACCCGCCGGCCCGGCCGCGATGTCAACGGACCGGTCAACCGTGAACTTGTTCGATGGCGTGTACGTCTTCCGGGTGTGCCACGCCCCTGCGGGCTCTGCGGGGGATTGGGGAGGCACCACGGAGGAGGACGCGAGTGGGTATCAAGACCACCACCAGTATCAGGAAGGCGGCGGCGGGTGTTGCTGCCGCCGTGGCGGTGACCGGCGTGACGCTGTTCACCACGACTGGGTCGGCTGCGGCGGCGCCGATGGGTCAGGGGCGGGTCATGCTCTGTTCGCAGGGCAGCTACAGCTCCATGTTGTCGTTTCACTGGCCCGACCCGCCGGGGCCGGCCACGGGCGGGCGGGCCTACACGACCCTGGTCGCGCCGGGGACGTGCGGTGCGTGGAACATCCCGAAGGGATCTGAAACCGTCGAGGTGATGGGCCAGTGGCACACCTCGGTCAACCAGTTCACGTTGGGTACGTTCAAGGCCACCTCGGAATCCAACCCGGGCGTGAAGGTGTACACCAAGGGCACGACGGGCAACGCCGCCGCATCCGCCTACTTCGAGATGAAGCGGACCTGACCCTCCCCGCATGAGGCTCGCCCGGTGCGGCAGCGGTGCTGTGCGACCGTTGCCGCACCGGGCGAACAGCATCGCCTTCGGCGTTGTGCACGATGCGGGCGGGCCCGCGCCGAGGATGCCGGTGTTCCGGTTCTTGGTCAGACGGCGAGCCGATACCCGCGTTTGATCACCGTGTGGACAAGTTCGAGGTCTGGTACCGCCCGGCGTAACCGGGACACCGTCATCTCGATGGCGTGGTCGTCAACGTCGGTCAGACCGGGGACGAGCCGCCGGATGTCCGCGCTGGACAGGAGTTTGCCCGGCTCGGTGGCGAGAGCTCGCAGGACCTCGACGGGTCCTTGCTGGACCGGGTAGAGCCTTCCGTCGAGCAGTACCGCGTGTCCACGCACTTCCAGCGCCCGGCCGCCGACGGTGACGCGCACAGCCCGGTCGAGGACCGATCTGGCCAGCAGCGCGGCCGTTTCCTGGTCGAACGGCATCGGCGGGGTGGCCGGTTCCACGTCGTGCAGGCGGAGCACCGCTGCCGCAAGTGGACCGCGGCAGACGGCCGGGATGTGCGCGCCGAGCTGGGCGACCACTGCCGGAAGCCGTCCATGGTCCGTGGCGAACCGCAGGATGTGAGCGGCTGCGACCGGGTCGAGCCAGGCAACCGCGTCGAGTTGGCGCCGACTCATCAGCTCGAGGACGCGCCGCACGCCGACGACATCGTTCGGTGATTCGGTGACGTACGTGGGGATCTCGACCACGTCGGCGCCGTGCAGCCGGAGCGACTGGCAGTGCTCCGCGTGCTCCGGTGTGTCGAGTTGAGCGGCGATGCGCCGCCCGCCTGGCCGGTGGGTGAGCAGGTACCGGTACAACTCGTCGGTGGTTGCGGCCGCTGTGGAGTGGGCGTGGTGCAGCCCGCCGGCCCGCAAGGCGTCGGCGGTGCGAGCGTCGGCGGCCAGCAGCCGGGCGGAGCGAAGCGTTGCCAGCAGCCGGTCCGGATCGGGTGCTGCGCGAAACCAGGCTCGCACGCCGGCGGCGGATGAGAGGACCACGTCGTCGATCGGCGTGTCGAGACACGTGGTCGTGGTCCGGCGCAGCGCGTCGGTGTCCGGCTGTTGCACCGCGCGGACACCCTGCACCGACACGATCCGGGCGCCGTGTCGTGCGAGCAGGTCGGCGAGGTGGTGCCGGCGGCGATGGCCGATCACGGCGATGGTGAATCCGCTGAGGAGGGTCGGGTTGAAGGCGGCGTCGCTGGTGCTGCCACTGTCAGATGGTCGCGGTGCCACGGTCTCCTTCCCGGAACCTCGAGGGTGCGGCAGGTCGGGTCCGGACCAATCATGCGCTGCAGCGCCGCGGGCAGTACCGCAGGGCACCGGCTCGCGGCATGACGACACCTCCGCCGTGGTTCACCCGGCGCAACGCTCAGTTCCCGATCCGGCGGTAGACAGATACGTGATCGGTTGCGCCGAGGCCGATCGGAGTTCCGGCGAGGTCTGCGAATCGGTCCACGAGTCCGAGTCCCGCGTGCTCAGCCATGAGATCCAGCTCGGCGGGCAGCACATACCGCAGCCGGTTGGGCAGCTCGTTTGCGGAGTCGGTCAGCCGGTCCACCCGGATCGTCTCGATCACCTGGGAAGCTGGATCAATTCTGCCAATTGTGTAGGAGTGTGCAGCATCCTCCCAGTGCGCCACCGACAGCGAATACCCACCGTGCCATCGGGTCGGGTCCGGAGTGAAGCCCTCCACGATGAGCGCCCCGTCGGGCTCCAGCAGCCGAGCGGCCGCGGCTATGCAGCGCCGTTGCAGCGTCCGGTCGGCCAGGAGATACAGTGTGCTGAACGCGATCAGGACACAACCGAACCGGCCGGCCTCTCGCGGATCGGTCATATCGCCAAGTCTCGCGTGGATGCGCTCGGCACCCGGCTTGGTGCGGAGACGGGCGAGCATCTCCGAGGAGTTGTCGATGCCGTGGACCTCGAAGCCCGCGGCCACCAGCGGCAGCGCGATCCTTCCGGTGCCGATGCCGAACTCGCAGACTGTTGCGGGACTGGCGTAGCGGCTGACGAACCGCACGACCTGAACGGCATCATCCCGGTCGGCGTACAGATCGTCGTAGACGGCCGCCCATGCGTCGCCGTAGTGGCCCTCCGCCTGCCGCGGCACAGTCGCCTGCTGAACCAGTAAGCTCACAGCTCCCCCAGAATCTCGCACCGCAATGACGCAACACCGACCGCAGGCGTAAACGAGCGCCACGCCACGACGGTTCATCCAGGCCGTTGGCAGGACTCGTGCAGGGTCATTGCGTTGCCGGGCAGCAGTCAGAAGAAGGACCGAGCCGTCGCCGTGGCTGTTCCGGCGTCCGGGCGAGGCGTCAGCATGCTCCTGTCATGCTGAGCAGGACCACCCCATTGGGCTGGTGCCGGAACCGTGCGAAGCATTCGGTTTTCTGGTCGGGTCGGCGACGGGCCACCAGTGTCGTGGTGGATTGGCCGGCGGTCATGTTCCAGTTGTACGAGCCTGGTATGTCCCAGGTCGTGCCGCCGCCATAGATGCCGACGTAGGTGTCGGCCGGGCCGTTCGGGTGGTCGGTCATGACATGGAGGCTCACGCGTCTGTCGACATCGGCCGTCTTGAGGCGTAGCTGTTGTGGCTGCCACCTGGAGGAGCCTGTGCCCACGTATGTCCAGACCCAGCAGATCTGGACGACGACGTCGGCGACGGCCGTGTTCCCGGTGCAGGAGGTGGTGCTCGACGGCGTGTTGCGCGTGGATGCCGGCGCTGCGGGCGGGGCCGGAGGCGAGCCGGTGGGCGGTGGCGTGGTGGCCGGGGCCGAGGTCGCTGCCGGAGTGGTGGCCGCGGCGGACCAGGTGTCGGCGGTCGCCCCGGCCATGACGGAAATCGAGCCGACGTCCGTGGGTGTCATCTCGCTCGCTGTCTCGGCCGGCTTGCCGTCAGGCACGAGGATCGACGGGACTATCACCGCGATCAGGCAGATGGCAGCGATGAGGCCGACGGTGCGCCACCGCTGGGCGAGCCTGGCGAACGGCGGTGTGCGTTCGCCCTCGGGGGGCGTGGTGTCATCGGACTCGTCGAACGTGGCCGAAGGTGTTGCATCAGTGCGTTCCACCGGTGTGATCCCTGGAGCTCGTCGCGGACCTGGGCGGCCACCATGGTGCGGGGTCGGCGCGGCGGACGCAACCCCGTCAAAAATCACCCAGCCTTCCGAAACGGCCCGCGACCGGCGGCTGGCCATCCGCGAAAAAAGTGCCAGGGACGCAGCGATGCCCCGCCCCGTGAACCTCTCCGGCGCTGTGTACGTCTTCCGGTTGTCACGCAGCCCGAGCGACCCGCTTCCGGGTGACAACGTCGGCAGGAATGGGGACTGGTCATCTGCCCGGTGACCAGTCGTAGGTTCGCGGCGCGGCGGAGTGCCGCGTCGAGCGAGGGGCCCGGGAGTCATGGAGCCAGCAGTGCGAGGACTTCTGAGCCTGTGCCCGGCGCTGCGCACCGTGTCCACCAGCCGCGGCGCCGTGATCCGGCCTCGACACGAGACCGGTGAGGTAGATCCTGACCTGCTCGCGTATGCCAATGCGCGGCCGGCGGACGGCAGCATCTGGGCCGTGCTCGACCGGAACCTGCTGGGGACCACAGCGCGGCAGGAGTTCCTGACGCCGTTCGTGGCCAAGTTGCTGCGTCCGCTGCGTGACCAGCTGGTGATCGACGCCGGTGCGGTGCACCCGGCACCGTCGCTCGCCGAGGCACTCGCTGCCGCCGACGACCTAGCGGTCCCGGTGGAGCTACCGGCCGCGGCCACGGTCGGCGTCGACGAGGTGCGGCTGGAGTATCGTGACGGTCTCGGCCGGCCGACGCTGCGGCCGTTCGCGGTGTCGGTCCGGGTGTTGCCGCGCGGTGTCGACGGCGGCCAGCGGGCCATAGCGCGCCACGGGTTGCGTCGTGCCGGCGGGCAGGCAGCCTACGAGTTGGCTGGTGGCTGGGTGGTTGAGGTCTTCGACCGTGGGCTGTGGGTGCGCCCCGCGGAAGGGACCGGCGCACCACCGGCTGAGCTGATCCGAGACTCCACTGTGGACCGTACGCCGGTGCTGGTGTTCGGCGTGCGTGGCGTCACCATGCCGGAGCCGGTCCGATTGCGGGTGGAACGGCTGCGCGACGCCCTGACAGCTGGGCTGCCGGACGGGGTTCGGGAGGTGTGGCCCGAGCCGCCCCGTCCGGAGGCGCACCATGTCACTGCCGGGGTGTATCTGCCCCCGGGTGGTCTCCTCGAGGAACGCGACGCCGCGGAGGGCCTTCGCCTCGCCGGCTTGCTGCCGAGCCTCGGCCAGGCGTTCGCGGTCGTGGTCCATGTGCGCGGCGGGGCCGTGGTGTGGGGCGGCGAACGGTACGACTCTGCGGCGCTCGCCGCTCAGATCAAGCTGATCGCGGCCGCACTCGGACACTCGCTCAAGGAAGCGCCGCTCGTCCTGGTGACCACGCCGGACAGTGACCGGTGGCGCGACGGCGCCGTCGACTGGATCGTCGCCATGCTGGACACCAGGGTGATCTCGTTCGAGCGGCTTGGTCTCGATCTGACCGTCGCTGAGGAGACGGCCTTCCTGCAGGACCCCGGCCTATACCCGGCGCAACCGCTGGCCGCCGGGCTCCACCAGTCGTTCGAAATGCTCGGGCTGACGATTGCCGAGGATGCCGGGCCGCCGTATGGCCTTGACGACACGAGCTGGGTCGGGCCGGTGGGTCTGTACGGTCCGGAGAATCTCCGCCTGCTGCTGGAGCCCGCGTCGCTCCGGCTGGACCGGAGCCGGTTGCCGGAGCTGATCGACGCGCTCGGCATTCCCGGCCGCGGCCGCAGCCCGGATGATGAAGCGCGGTGGCAGCACATCGACAGGCTCGTCCGGCTGAGCCGGCTGATCGGCCGGGTGCCCGACGACCTGCCGCAGCTGGCTGCCGAATTCGGCTTTGACGGCCCGTGGTCGCTGTACCTGCTTGTCCAACGGCTCGGCGTCGATCCGCGCAGCCTGCGCATGGTCTCCGCCCGGGTCCGCGCGGCGGCGCCTGCGGCGCGCGCCGGCGCCGGGCCGCTGCTCGACCACCTGCGGGCCGAGCTGGCGGACCTCGGCGTGTACACCGAGGCAGATCTGGTGTGGCTGCTCCAGCTCGGCGTCCGTCACACGTTCACCCCGGGCGACCTCGCCGCCGTCAGCGCACTGGTCGGTCGCGGCATCTCCCTGGAACTCCTGCACGACCTACCGGCCGCGACCGTGCGGCGGGTGCTGGACGGGCAGGTGCGGCGGCTGGCGGCGCCGATGGGCCCCGGTGCGCTGGCGCAGCGTTGGCGGCTGGACAGCGACGGTGCGGTCGCCGCGCTCGCCAGGTCGCTGCGCACGACGCCGGAGGATCTCGCGCCGCTGTACGGCGAGTACCTCGACGCGGCCGTGATCGATCTCGCCGGTCAGGGAGCCCAGGGGATGGGAGCGGTCGAGCTGGCCGGCTGGGTCCGCACCTCGATCGGCGCCGCGCTCGACGCCGCCGGCGCCGACATCGACCGGTACCTGATCTTCAGCGGGGAGCTCGGCTTCGCCGTGACGGAGCTGGCGACCCTGCCCGCGGGCCGGCACCGGGACATGCTGATCGCCCAGACGCTGCGCAACGAACCGCTGGACACGGTCGGGCTCCAGGTGACCCGGATCGCGGCGGGCCGGCCTGCGGGCGACCCGCCGGCACATCTGGCGGCCGATGTACTGGACCCGGCCGCCGTGCTCGGAGTGCGATCGGCCGACCTGGACGCCCTTGGCTACGGGCTCGACCTGCCCGCCGTCCAGGTGCCGCAACTGGCCGAACTCGCGTTGCGCATCGGCCGCGTGCCGGCCGATCTGGGATCGCTCGCGCACCGCATCGGCGTTCCGGCGGCCACGCTGGTCGCGCTCGGCGCCGCGCTGCGCACCGACCCGCGGCACCTGCTACCGTTCCGCGGCCTGATCCGCCGGACGCAGTCGGCAGTGCGGCCTGACGGAATCCCGGTGCCGGCGATCGCCGATGTGCTGCGGACGATCGCGGAGACCGCCCTGCGCGGCCGCACCGACACACCGGACGGTGCCGCCCAGACCGACGCGGCCGACGACGGCCGCCTCGCACTGTTCTTCTTCCTGATCAGTCAGAGCATGATCGAGACCTCGGACGAGCGGCTGTTCCTCCGTCGGCTGCGGTGGACCGTGGCGGCGCTGCGCGGCCCATGGCTGGATCCACTCGCCCGGTTCCTCGAGGGCACCCTCCCGTGGCTGGTCCCCGACCACGATCTCGTCTCGCCGCCGGTCGCGGATCCGTTCGACGGCCTGGACCCGTACCAACAACTCCGGGAAGGCTGGTGGGCCCGCCGGCTCGGGGTCCGCCGGCAGAGGATCGCCGAGATCCGCAGCGACCACCCCGCCCTTGACCTCGACGCGGTGGTCGACCTCGCCCAGGAGATCGGTGCCACACCGGCGCGTGTGCTCGACGTCGCCGACGTGACCGGCCGGGTGCCCGTCGAGCTGGCGGAACTGGCCGCAGAATGGTGGAACACGCCGGACGACGTGGCGGAGACGGCGACGTCCTGGCAGGTCGCGCCGCATCTGCTCGACCCGGTCAGGGCCGACAGAGTGCTGAGCCTGCCCGATGACGTCCGACAGTTGCAGGACTGGACGCAGGCGCTTGCCCTGTCAAAAGGTCAGCTTCTGGAGATGATGTCCGACAGCCTCCTGTCCTTCACCACCGACTCGGTGGCGGACGCCGTCAAGTCCGGGGTGCTGCCGCTCTGGCGGGCGGTGGTCTGGGGCGTCCCGACGGCCGACGCCGGCAGCTTCGCGGAAGCGCTGTCGAACGACCAGCTGGAAACGTTCGGCACGGTCGTCGACACCATAGCCGGCCACGAAGGCCTCGACCTGTCTGTACTGGCGGAGCTTGCCGTGCGGTTGCGGGTCAGCCGCACGCTGCTCGCGGCGTACAGCCTCCGCGTCGGGCGGATCCCGCTGGATCTGGCCGACGTGGCACGCCGTCTCGGCGTCGACGACCCGCTGCGGCTGCTGGCCGTGGCCTCGCTGGCCGGCGTCGACGTTCGCGACCTGGACACCGCCGATGAACTGCGCCGTCTCAACTTCTGGGGGCAGGTCACGTGGGGGCAGGTCACGCATCGGCTTGCCTGGGTCGAAAACCTCGCCAGTGCCGTCCGGCAGCGGCGTGACCGCGCTGGGTTCCCGAAGCCCGCCCGCAACGTCCTGCACGACCTGCTGCACGCGATGACCACCACCAGAAGACCCCTGACGGAGGTGGTGACGCTCGCCAACAGCGGCAGCGGGGCGCTGCCGGTCCGCGTGCTGCTCAGCGCCGCGCGGGACCTCCAGGTCGATCCGCGGCTCGTCGCCCGCTTCGCCCGCTGGGAGACGCATCAACTCGGCCAGTCAGCCCGGCGGATGAACCAGGCCACCCCCGCTGCTGCGCTGCACGACGTGATAGTGACGGACTACCCGGCCTGGGCAGGCATCCTCGGCGATCTCGCATTGAGCGGGAACGACATCTGGCTGTTCTTCGGCTGGCTCGACGAAGACCGGGCGAACGCCTCCCGGTTCCCCAGCGACGGCGCGGAACTCGTGGACACGTGGCTGCTGGGCCGGCTCGCCAAGCACACCATGACGGAGCCGGAGCAGGTCCGCCAGAATATTGCAGCGTGGGAGGTGCAGCCGAAGGAGATACTCCGATTCGCTGACCGCCACCGGATGCAACCGGAGGACCTCTACGCGACCGGCGTCGTCCTCGACCATTTCCCATGGGCAGTACCCAGGCTGGCGGCGGCGCTGCGGATGCGGCCGCGGAGGCTGCTGGAGGCCCTGGCCATGGGCGTCGAGCTCCCCTTGGCGTCCGTGGTGACCGAGGCGCCCGTCGCGGGTGAGGACACGCTCACCTGGGCGGATCGGTGGCGGCGGCTGGTGCATGAGGAGGCCACCACCGTCGGCTGGGACACAGGCGGGCTCAGCGTGATCCTTGCCGATCTCGGCCTGACGCTGACGACAGCTGGCCGCGGCGACGAACTCCGGCGCCACATCCAGACCTGGACGACCCTCGTGTTCGGACTCGCACCGGACCCGGAACCGGTGTCCTTACGGCTGTTCGTACGGATGAGGCAGCTCGGTGAACGATGGCTCGACGGCCGCCTCAGCCCCGCCGACGACGACAAGGCCCGGGCCCTCGCCTCCCGCCTGGAGGTGAGCCCGCCGTGGCTGCAATTCTTCAGCGGCCGCATCGGCCGTGTCCCCGAAGAACTCGACCTGCGCGGAGACGATCAGGCAGCGAAGCGGAACCGCCGGTGGCTCACGCTTGCCGCGATGCTGGGCGTCGCCCCCCGCGACATCCCCGCCGACAGGGTCCGGGAGGTCGTCGACGCGGCCGACGTTGATCAGGACACCGTTGTACGGACCACGGCTGCGGCGCTGCGTGCGGACCCGGTCTGGTCGGCGGCGCACCCGCCCGAGCAGGGCCTCGCCGCCGCCGTGCGGGGGCCGGCCCGGGAGGTTGAACGGCTCGGCCTGACGGTCGATGAGTGGGCAGCGCCATCGCCCGGGGGCACGGACCGGGCCGATCGGCTCGCGCGGAGCTTCGAGGAAACGCCGGCGACGATCCGCGTGGACCTGTCGACGCGGCCGTGGCTGTCGCACGCGGATCTCGACCTGATGGCCGGCGAGCACCGCGTCTCGCGACATGACCTGCGGCGGCTGAGCCTCCGGCTCGGCCGGGTGCCGACCGACATCACCGAATTGGCCGACCACGCCGGCCTGCCGCCAGCGGTGCTGATCCGGGCGGTGACACAGCTGACAGCGGATCCACGGTCGCTGCGGCCGCTGCTGGAACATGGGTGGACGGTACCGCCGGACGAGGTGCCGGAGGTGTGGGCGCGTTGGCTCCAGCGGCAGAGTGATCGGCTCGGCACGTCACAGGACTTCCTGCTGGCGTTCATGGCCGACATGGTTCTGAAGGTAGTGGACCTGGAGGCAGATGACGCGGCGGCGGACGCCGAACTCCAGAAGCAGTTCACGCACTGGCTCACCTGGTTGCTGCACCTCTCGCCCACCGTGCTCGGGGAGCTTCGCGGTGCCGAGCTCGATCTGCACGCCGCCCTGCTGGAGCCGCTCATCGCGGGCGAGGGATGGCAGCTGGGCGACCTGCGTCGCGAGGCTGCGCTGCTCGGCATGGGCTGGCCGTACCTGGCGTCGTTGAGCCTGGAACTGCGGGCGCCCGTGACCGGCGTGGCGTCGGTCGCGGCGAGGTACGGAGTCCACAACGCCCGCCAGGTGCTGATTCTCGCGTCGGTCTCGCACGTGCATCCGTCCCGGTTCGGTCCCGACGATCACATTGAGCGGCTGAACGACCAACCGGTCACCGATGTCGCCGCGACACTCGCGCTGCGGCCGACCCATGCGAGGCCGATCGCGGGAATGGTCACCGCGATGGCACGGGCCATCCGGCGGCACGATCTGAACCCGGCGGAGGCGTCGGAGCTCACGCGGCAGCTGGCCGACGAAAGGATCTCGATCGAGCGGGCACCGGAGGAGATTGTCAAGGCGAAGGTCTTCCACCTGCGGTCGCGGCTCTGGGCGGACAGGTTCGCCGTCCACTGGCACGAGATCATGGCCGATCTGTTCAGACGGGAGTGGCTGGTCCACCATCGGCTCGTCTCGGCGGCGGGTGACTCACTGCCGCAGGACGCGTACCCCGCGCTACGTCGGCTGGCGCTGGACATCGGCCGGCTCCCGACCGGCCTTGCCCGGGTGGCGGATGCGTGGCATCGAGATGTGGACACCGTGCTGTCGATCGCCCTTGGGCTCGGCGCGGAGCCGGAGTGGCTGCACCCGGTCCTGGCCGTCCACGACCCGGACCAGCCGCTGTCCGAGCAGCTCACGGAGTGGAGCGCGCGACTGGACGATCTTGGTCACCGGCTCAGCGTCGACCGGCCGATCCTGCTACAGGCGATGAACGACTCCCGGCTGGCCATCACCTGGCCCGGCACGGTCGAGGACCTCAGGACGGTGGTGGACCGCTGGCAGGCGACACGTCTGGCGCTGGGTCCGCAGGGCTACGCCGCGCTGCGCCGCCAGGCGGTGTTCTCGTTGTCGTTTGCACTGCGCCTCATCGCGGCGATGGGTGAGGTCAGCGGCCGGTACGAGGAGGTCGTCGGGCACGCGGACCGCCTCCGGGTCAGCCGGTCCTGGATGCTCGGTGCGTACCTCCAGCTGGGTAGGTCGGTCCTCAAGGTCCACAGCATCAACGACATCCACGAGAGACTCCGGCGTCTTGCCGACGGGCCGTCTCAGACCGGCGTGCTCGGTCTCGTCGACATGCTCGACGATTCCGCCGACATGATTGAGCTGGCCATGCTCGCCCTGGAGTTAGGCAACAAAGGCAGTCCGGTCGACATCGACGCGTTGCCGGTCGACCTGCGCCGGCTCTACTTCGCGTTCAGGCAGTCTCCTGAGCGCGGCACAGTCCCGCTGCACCTGGCACTGCTGGGCAGGCTCGGCACGCAACTGCCCTTGCCGGACGGATCGTCGGTCCGGGTCGTCCACGCCGGTGACGACCCTGCTGTCGAGGCCGCCTTCCTCGACCTGTACCAGCAGCTGCCCGACACGGTCGGCATCAGCGATCCACCGGGCGCCGGGCTGCCCTTTGCCCGCGCCCTGACGACCGACCACGCCCTGACCGCCGGCGAGGACGAGGCGGAAGCCGACGCCGCCGCAAGCATGACGCTCCCGGAACTGCTTGATTCGTATCCCCAGATGCCCGGGATCGGGCGCTTCCTCGACGCTGACGGAAGAGTCGTGCCCGGCTTCGACGGCATCATCGGCGACCTGGCGGCCACCGGCGGCCGCGGCATCGCACTGTTCCGAGCCCCCGGCGCCGCGGGTAGCCACACGATGGGCGTGCTGAACGTCTTCACCGGCGGCGCAGACGAGGTTGTGTTCCTCGATCCGCTGAAGCCCGGCCTCGCGGAGCTGCCCAGCGGCGACGCGGTCGAGGTACTGTTCCTGCCGACCAGTGGGCCGATGCCGGCCCGATTCGCGCGGCTCGGCGACGTGCCGCCGGACCTGGACGCGGTGTTCGCCTGGCCGCCGGCGGTACTCACCGGTCTCGGGCTCGACCCCGCCGACGCCGGCCTGCTCCTGCGCCATGCCGCATCGGTAGGCGTCCAGGTCGAGGCGCTCCCACCACAGTTCCGGCAGCGGTACGCCGAATGGTGGGGCGCCCCGACCGGCCCAGAGAGGATCAGCGCACGCCGCCGGTTGCATTCGGCGCTCCTGGAGGAACTCGCCGGCGTCCAGCGCCTGCCGGGCGGGACGAAGGCCGGAGTCGTCCATGCCACGTCGGGATCCGCGGCGTCCGGCGCCCGGCCGGCCTTGGACGCGATGCAGTTGCTGTTGCTGAACCTGGCCGGGCTCCGACCTTTGCCCGCGCGCAGCGTCGAGCACATCGGCGACACCGATGATGAGTTCGAGCAGTTCGCCCGCGCGTTCCACCTCGACCAGTCCCTCGCCGGCACCACCGTTGTCTTCGAGCCGGAGAACGACGAGGAGCCGCCCGACACGCTCATGCGGCTGCTCCCCGGCAGCGGTGGGTTCGTGCGGTTCCTCGGCCCGTCCGGTGAACGGGTCTCAGGTTTCGACGGCGTCGTTCGACATCTCGATACGACGCACGGCCGAGGCCTCGTCATGTACCGTCTGATCGGTCTGGACGGCAAGCCCAGCGTGCGATTGCTCAACGCATTCACCGGCCCGCGCGGTGAGATCCTCTTCGTCGACGCGGTCTCGTTCGCGCTGGCGGACCTGCCGCTGAGCCTGCCGGTCGACGTGCTGTTCTGGCCGACCATGAACCCGGTCGACCTGGGCCTGACGGAATCCGTCGACCTGAACGAAGACTGGGCAGACGTCGTGCCGGGTTTCCACAACATCTTGCTCCCGCGGCTGCCCGCGGGTGCCCGCTCGGTCAAGGCCGTTTCGGGCGTCGACATCGTGGTCGTCGGCACAGACGCAGCCGCCGCCCGGCGGTTCTGGGAGACCGTCGCTCACCATGGGGATGCCGTCGACGCACCGTTGGTCGGTGTGGAACCGGACGCGCTTGCGACCCTCGACGCCACACTGCGGCAGCTCCGGTGGAGCGGACTGTCGCCGGTCGTGGTCGCCCGGGACCTTCGGGACGAAGGTGCGCTGAACGTCGCGCATCGGCACGGCCTCGCAGTTGTCAACCTCGGCGCGGCGGGGATTCAGGACGAATGGTTGGTGCGCGGCCCGGTTGGATGGATCCGAGCGTTCCCGTACTCGAACCTGGCCAAGGCGCTGCAGCACGCCGCCGGACTCGCCGCTCCCGCGCCGAATGCACCGCCGCCCGAGCTGGTCGGGTGGCTCGCTGCCGATGACTGGGACGAGGCCAAGGCATTGTTCGACGAATACGCCGAGCCGCTGCAGCACGTCGACATGCGGAGGCAGCTGGCCGAGATCGTCGATCGGGTATTGGAGGACCCGCGACCGGCGGTCTTCGGGGCGGTCCTCGACCTTGCGGCCGCCGGCAATGTCGAGACGGCGTTCGGCTACGTCCAGGCGGGAGACGACATCGCCCGGGCGCGGATCGTGCTGGAAGCGGCGCTGAGCGACGCCGGGACCGACCTGCTGACAAAGCTGATCATCGCGGCGCGCCGGGCCGAGCCGGCGGGCAACGACGCCGACACACTGCTGATGACCGTCGTGGATCTCATCATGGCGAACGGTGACCGGACGCTCGACGCTGCCGAAGAGGAGCTCCTGCAGTGCCTGGACGGAGATCACCGCGGCCGGTGGCTGGATACCCGCACCAAGCTCCTCGAACTGCTCGAATCGCAGAGCACAACGGATGAGCACGACGCGCCGCTGCGGCGTAGACGCGAGGCGCTGGAACGTCTCGCGCTGATCGTGGTGAATTGCTGACGTCCGGCACGACCGCCGTGTGCGGCGCAGGCGACGGCTTCCCGTGACGCCTGTGTTCGGATGACGCGGCGCGCAGAAACAGAGACTCGCCCAACAAACCCGGACCGGCCGTAGCGTCGGATCACTGTCATCGGGAGGTCGAAAGTGCTGGTTGGTGGACATGCGCCGGTCGCCTGCCCCGACAAGTGGTCGTCGCCGGTGCCGTCCGGGATGCTGTTGCAGTCCCCACAGGTCGACGCGGCGCAGTCCGACCGGACACAGCAGTACGCCTTGGAGGAACCACAGGCCGGCGAGGTACGCGTCTACCTCGCCGAGAATCTGTTGAACGCGCCGACGCTGGCTCGTTCGCTGATGGAGTTGCCGCCGCGACTGCGCGTTTCCATCGACATCGTCATGCTGGACCCGCAGCCGGACCCGGATGAGGTGGTGCGGGCGGCGAACCGCCTTGCGGTGCCGATCCGGGTGCCGAGCAGCAGGGCGTCGGTCCTCGACCCGGAGGTGTTCGAGTTCGTCGACGGCTTCGGCCCGACGCTGCGGCCGTTCGCCACCGCGGCCCTCGTGCTCCCGATGGATACGCTGGAGGAGTGGGCCGGCACCGACCGGGTGGCGGAGCGGCTGGGCGTCCTGCCGGGCACCGAACCCGAGACGTATGCCATCGGCGACGGCTGGGTGCTGCAGGCCTTCGACTGGGGAGTGTGGGTCCGCCCGTCCACCGTCGCGGCCGCCGTCGCGGACGAGGTGCGCCGGACGTTCGGCGAGCCGGCCGGCGGCCCGCTGCTGGTCCTGTTCGGGGTGCGTGACAGCATCGTTCCGGACGCGGTGCTGCGCCGGGTCTACGGGCTGCGGAAGCGGTTGGCCACGTTCGCTGACTGGCCGCGCCTGCGGTGGCTGGGCAAGCGCGCACCGCGGCCGGCCGGGACGGCGGCGACCGTCGCGGCCAGTGCCGTCCACCTTGACCCGGGACAGCGCTCAGGTCTTGACAGTGCGGCCGGCCAGCAGCTGGCCTGGCACCTGGCGGACGTCGGTGCACGGGCTTTGGTCGTCCACGCCTTGGCCGGGCAAGTGGTGTTCGAGGACCGGCTGTATGACGAGGCCGGGCTCGCCGGCATCGTGCCCCCGGCGGTAGCAGGCGGACCGCTCCTGCTCGCCAGCGCTCTGGGCGAGCAGTCCCGGCTGACCCCTGACTATGCCGCCCGGTTCGCCGTGCTGCGCGGTGCCGACGTGATCGAGGTTGCTGGCCTCGGGTTCGGCGGCTCCGGCGGCACGGTGAGCGCAAACCCGCCGGCCGGCGGACTTCCTCTTGTGCTTGCCGTGCAGGAGGGCATGACAGCGATCCGCTACCGCGCCGACGGCGACACGCCGCAGCCATTGTCCCCAGATCTGTTGAACGCGTTCGTCGCGGCCGACCTCACCCCGCACCGGCCCGCCGAACCGCCGGTGCGACCGGTCGTCGACGCGGTCGACCCGCTGGACGTCGTCGCGTCCGCGGTCGGGGTGCCGCCCGGTCTTCTGCTGCCGATCGCCGACCGGCTTGCGACCGCCGCGGCCGGATCACGGGCGACCGATGCCGGCACCTTGCTGGCCGGGTTGCGCGCGGAACTGCGCGAATTCGGCGTACACACCGACTTGGACCTTGTGTGGCTGCTGACCCTCGCGGACCGGCACGGGCTCGGCACGGCCGGCCTGCCCGCGCTCTCGTCGTTGATAGCCCGAGGAGCACCGCTGGAACTGCTGGCCGATCTGCCGCATGACGCGGTCCAGCGGCTGCTGGACCGTGAGGGCGTGGCCCCGCCCGGCGGGTCGGCGTTGCGTGACGACCCCGGGTTCGTCGCGACGGTGCTGGGTCTGCTGCCGGCGGGCCGACACCGGCACATGCTGCTGGCACGCACATTCCCGACGTTGACCGGCGAACAGATCGATCGCACGGTGCTGTCGTCGCTCGGCGCGGGAGCGGCGGCGGACGCCGCCCTGGAGCTCGACCCGGAAACGGCGGCGCTCGCGGCGTGGACCGGGCGGGTGCCGGCCGACCTGCCCACGCTGGCGCACCTTGCCGGGACCACACCGGCGGTGCTGCTGTCCGTGGCCGCGGCACTGCAGACCGATCCCCGGCATCTGCTGCCGTTCCGGGCGCTGCTGCGGCGGGTCGGGTCGGCGGTGCTGCCGCACGGCATCGCGCTCGGCGACGTCGTCGTCGCGTTGCGGACGCTCGCGGAGACCGCTGCGGGTCCCGCCGGAGCGGACGTGCCGACGTTCTTCTGGCTGATCGCCAGCGCAGGCCTGGACGGCCCGGACGAGGAGCAGTTCCTCACCCGCCTGCGGCATGCGGCCGCGGCGTTGCGGTCCGGGCTGTGGCCCGCTCCGCTGGGCGACGTCCTGCACGCCCTGGCCGGCATGGACGCGACGACGGCGCCGCTCGGCGACCCGTTCGGCGGCGACCTGTACAGCGGGCTGCGGCAACAGTGGTGGTCGGCGCGGCTCGCCGTGCCGGTCGAGGAGCTGGCCGACCTCCGGGTCGACCTCGACGCGCTCGTCGCCATGGCCGCGACGCTCCCGGCCGGCCCGGGTCCGCTCGTGCGGTTCGTGCAGATGACCGGGCGGATCCCCGTCGAACTGCCCGGCCTGGTCCAGCGGTGGGGGGTCGGCGTGGAGGGACTGCTGGACGCGGCGGTGACGTGGAACGTCGAACCGGCCGCCCTGGCCCCGATGCGGCACCCGTCGGAGTTGCTCGACCGAAACACCAACATGTGGATGGAGTGGTTCTTCGGGGGAGACAGAGGCAGTGCCCTGGCCCTGCTGACCGACCTTGATCTCACGTTCGACGACGCCTGGTCCTTGCGGCACTCCGGCGACCTGGCGGACCGATGGTGGGAGTGGCTGTGGGGCCCCGACCGGATCCAGACGGTCAACGCGGTTCGCTGGCCCGCGCTGGCGCAACATCTGCGATCCTTCGCCGCCGACGCGTTCGCCGCCCAGGGCAACGACCCGCAGGTGCTGCACCAGCTGGCGGCACAGGCCGGGGTGAGCCCGACCCTGTTCGCGATGTACAGCCTGAGCACCGGCCGGGTCCCGCACGACCTGTTCGACCTGGCCGCCGCGGCGTCGGTGCAGCCGGCGCGGTTGCTCGCGCTCGCGTCCCTCCTCGGCGTTGACATCCGGTCGCTGACCGGCACGGGCCAACTGGCCGGGCTGTTCAACGGCAACGACGTCAGCCGACGGCACGCGGTGGAGGCCGTCGCCGGAATCGGTGTCGCTCACAGCAGCGGCCTGCCAAAGCCGGAGAGCCAGTTGATGGACGATCTGGCGGTGACGATCGCCGGTCGAGGCCGGGTGCCGACGGACCTTTTCGGGCTCGCCGACGAGCTCGGGATCTCGCCCGCCGTCCTGCTCGGCGTGTCCGCCGACTTCGACGCCGACCCGCGCGTGATCGCGCGGACCTTTCCGCAGCTCGGCACCGGCTTCGAACGCTCCCGGGCCGCGGTTGTCGAGCGATACGCCCAGTGGGCGGCTGAGCGCGGCCTCGCCCCGGCCGAGCTGAAGCCGTTCTTCGCGTGGCTGCACGAACCCGACCAGGTCGGGCGGCTTCCCAGCGAGCTGGGAGCGCTCGTCGACGAGTGGATACTCGCCGCCCTGCCGAGCGGCGGGCTCGACGACACCCTCGACGAGATGCGGACCAGACTGCGCGGGGTCGGCACCGACCTGCACACGGTGCGGAGCATGGCGAAGCGGTGGGGTGCCGGGCTGGGCGCACTCTACGCGGTCACGGTCGGCATCGGCCGGTTGCCGATCGAGGTGCCGGAACTCGCCGCAGCGCGTGGTCACCCGACCGGCCTGCTCGTCGACCTCATGCACGTGACGAGGCAGCATCCACTCGCCGTGCGGGGCCTGTTGACGGCCGTGGCCATCCCGCCGCACTCCGTGGAAGCCACGCCGCAGGAGTTCGCGGCCCAAACCGGGCGGTACTGGCAGCAACGCCTGCTCGCCCTGGGGAAGCCGGCCGGGCTCACCGCGGTGGAGTTGCGCGAGATCCTCGCCGATCTTGGCGCGGACCTGAACCAGGCCGGGACGACCGGCGAGCTGGGGGAGTTGCAGCGGAACTGGGTCTCGCTGGTGCTCGGTGGCGACCACGGGTCGGAGTACCCGCAGCTGTTCGGCTCGCTGCGACCGCTGCGGGATCTGGTGGACTGGCGGGTCGGACAGGCGGGCCTGGACCGCCTCTGGATCGAGCGGCTGGCCCGGTCGTCCGGACTCAGCGGCACGCTTGTCGCCGCGTTCAGCCTGCGCATCGGCCGGGTGCCGGTGGAACTGGCCGAATGGGCGCGGCTCGGCACCGCCGGCGACGGGCGGCTGCTGCTGCTCGCCGTCCTGCTCGGTATCGATCCCGGTGGGCCTGCCGAAGCGGAGCTGCGGCAGCTGCTGGACGTCGCCCCGGTCGGCGGCGGGCGGGAGATGCGCGGACCTGTGGGCGTCGCGCGGGCGGCCCTGGCGCAGCGCGGTGATGATCCCGAGTGGCGGCAGCGGCATCCACCCGAGTCGGCTTTCGGCGCCGACCTGATGGCCATCATCCGCCTGGCCCGCGGGTTGGAGCTCGAGCCTGACGAGGTGGTCCTGTTCTTCTCCTGGCTGGCCCGCGGTGGCCAGGGGCCGGCAGACCTCGCCGACGTGGACGCGGACGTCCTCCGCCCGATGCGGCGGGAATGGCTTGCCGCCGAGTTCAACGTGGCACCGTCCGACATCGCGGAAGATCAAGCCCGGCATCGGTGGCTGCGGCACACCCAGGCGCTGTCCCTGGCCGGGCGTCTGCGTGTCCCGCCGGCCGAGGTGCGGAGGTGGAGCCTGCGGTTCCGGCAGGTGCCAGTGGACCTGGCCGAGCAGGCGCAGCGGCTGCGGCTGCCTGAACCGGTGCTGTGGCATCTGATCACCAACCTGGAGATCGATCCGTGGGCCCTCGAACCGGTGCTGGCCGGCCGGGCGAAGCCGGGCCTGCCGGTGGACCAGGACGAGCTCGTCGCCGCCGTCCGGGCCGACCTGGAGGGATCGTCGGCGGCTTTCGGCGTGCCGGTCGGCATCGTCCTGCCGTTCCTGCTCGACACCGCGCAGGCCACGTTCGGGCCGCATGCGTCCGGCACGACCCGTGTGACCCGCGACGATCTGGACGCGTGGGCGGGAATGCTGCTCGGCCGGCGCGGGACTGACGACACACATGCCCTCAACCGGCCGGTCACGGCCGCAGACCTGGAGCCGCTGTCGTGGTTCGCGGAGGCGTTCGACCAAGACGGTGACCTTACCCGGGCAGCCCGCCAGATCGTCGTCAGTCCACTGTGGCTCGTCCTGACATCGGTCCGCGTCGGCAAGCTGCTGCTGGACCTGCCCGCGAGGGCCGCTAAATACCGTATGCCGAGCACCAGGCAGCTCCTCGCGCTCATGTCCGCGCACGGGTCCGATCTGTCCTCCCGGCCGGACAATCCTGTCGTGCTCAATCGGTACCGACAGCTACCGCAAACCGGCTTTCCATACCGAGAAGCGTGGACGCTCGCCCAGACCCTGAACGCACGCCACGGCGCGAACGGTGGCCTTTCGCCGCATGCGGCAATGCTGGGGCCATTCGTGGACTCGGTGCTCAGCAACGGGGGTGACCACGACACATCGGTGCGCCTCGCCGACCGGATCGTGACGGCCCAGCGCGCGATGCTCGCATCGCCGTGGTCCGGCGGCGAAACCGACGGGAGGCTCGATTGGCTGACCCCGCGCGCGGTCGAGCCGCTCGCCACCCGGCTCGGCGCCGACCCGCTGATGATCTGGGAGTTCGCGGTCTCGTTCTGGAGGCTCCCCAGGGACCTGGACGACCTCACCACGGCCCGGGAACTGCACGGCAGGGACCTCTACAGGATCGCGGACGCGCTCAACGTCGCCCCGTATCACCTTTCGCCGGTGCTGAAGGTGTACGACCCGCAGCGGCCGCTGGATACCCAGCTGCAGGAGTGGACGCGTCGGCTCCGCTCCTGGTCGGACATGGGGGACGAGAGCATGCTGATGCTCGCGTTGCACGGCCTCGACCTGTCGCTCGACTGGGACGGCAGCGTCGATGCCCTGCGTGACATGGTCCACGACTGGCTGGCCGTGACCCTCGGCGTGGACCGCACGACGTTTCGCGGTGCTGGACGGGTGGACCTGCGCGAGCTCTGGGATGTGGTGCGCCAGCTCGCCGAGCAGATCGGTGGGGACGGGGGTCAGCCGCGCGACCTTGAGCGGCTCGCGATGGCGGCCGGCGTCCCGGTGGTCTGGCTGCGCGGGGTCCAGGTCCGCACCCGCATGTCCCCGGCCGACATCGTTGACGCGGTCTCCGGCGGCGCGAGCGTCACCCCGTTGCTCGCGCTCGCCGCCGAGCTGGGCCGTCCCCCGGCGCGTATCAGTCTGACCCCCGAGCAGTCCGCCCGGCTGGTCATCCACCCGGTGGCCGGGTGGTGGCCGGCGGTCAAGGAGATCGCGGCCGAACTCCGGGCCGGCACCGCCGCCCCCGCACCCGCCGGCGGCCCGGTCGCCGAGGCAGAGGCGTTCATCGAACTCCTGCGGGCGGGTGTTGCGGTCCGCCAGGCGCGGATCGCGCAGCTGGTGGCGCATCTGCGCGACTACAGGATTCCGCTGCTCGACCTACCCGTCGAGATCCGGTCCGGCTACGTACGCCACTGGAACGTGTGGCAGGTCAACGCCAGCACCGGGACGCGGGAGGCCACCGAGCTGATGACCTTGCTGCTCGCGAGGGTCGCCGGCGACTGGTCACTGCCAGCGGGATCGGACGGGCAGACCCAGGGCGTGGCGGCTCCGGCACCGGTACGGGTCGTGCACGCCGATCCGGGCGGTCCGGCCGGCCGGACCGGACCGGCTGAGGGGTCGCTCTACCTCCGGCTCACGCTGCCCGGCCCGCAGCTCATCAAGTCCGCGCCGCAGGGGACGCGATTCTCCCGGGCCGTCGACTTCGACCGGCACCTCGGCGCGCCCTCCGACGGCATCCGTCTCGGCGACGGGGGCGGTATGTTCCTCGAGGATCTGCTCGCGGCGTACCGGCACCGTGGCGGCTTCGTGCGCTTCCGTGGGCCGGACGGCGGGTCCGGACGCGGTTTCGACGGCGTCGTGCGGCACATCAGCGGGCAGCGGTACGGGCGAGGCATCGTGCTCTACCGGGAGACCGGTGCCGCCGGGAGCACGACCGGTGTGCTCAACGTGTACCGCGGACCGAGCGACGAGGTCGTATTTCTCGACGCGCTCACCTTCACCCCGGCCCGGCTGCCCGCCGCCGACGTCGTTGACGTGCTCTTCCTCGACACGACGCCGCAGCCGCTGAGCCTGCGCGGCGCCGACCCGGCCGACCCGCGCGAAGCATGGGACTGGCAGGACCAGCTCAGCGACTGGGCCGCCGAGCTCGGCATCAGCCGCGCCGACGCATACCGGATCGCTAGCGACATCGGGGTGCAGAGCGGCTGGGTCGGCGACTTCAACACCGTCAAGGACCGGTGGGATACGACGGTGCTGGGGCTGACCCCGGACCTGTATCGCACGCTGAAGGCACTCCCGGCTGCTGAGCAGGACCACCTGCGCCGGAACCTGCGGCACCTGGCAGGCGAGAACGGCTGGACCGCCCAGCAGGTCAGCGAGGCCGCGACGGCGCTCGGCATTTCTCCCGAGTGGTTGCGGGGCGCCCTCCTGCTCACCGGCGCGCAACCGATCGACCTGAACAACTTCGAGGACCGGCAGGATGCCCACCTGCGGCGGGCAGAGCTCGCGGTGGCGGTGGAGTTGCGCCGGGCACCGGCCGACCTCCCCCTGACGGACGACCAAATCAAGCGGTTGAGCACACCCGATCCCGCGGGTTGGTTCGCGGCGGTGACGCAAACGGCTGAGCAGCTGCGGTTCGCCGGGTCAACACCCATCTCGAAGGCGAACACCCAGGTGTTCCATCTCATCCCGTTGCATTCGCTGGACCGCTTCGTGGACGAGTCCGTGGACGGGACGGACGAATACCTGGACGTGCTCGTGGAGGCGCGCGACCGAGCCAATGCCGAATCCGTCGACTTCGCCACCCTGTCGCAGGACGTTCTGCGGGCATACCTCCAGTTCGTGTCTCATCAGGACGTCACCCGCCTGGCCGGCGCCGTGCTGCGTGAGGCCGCGGACGGCTGGAGACTGCCTGGCGGCAAGGACGTCCGAGTCGTGCACGCCGGGTCGGCGGGACCCGCGATCGCCCTGGTGCTCGGCCAGCTCGAGCTACCCCGGCCCGGCGGCGACGGCCTCCCCGAGGTGCCCGCCGGCTCCGAGCCGGCGGAGGCACTCGTTGCCCGCGCGCTCGCGGTCGACGCCTGGCGCCGGAGCCCAGCCTCAGGCCGGCAACACTTCCAGACCAGGAAACTGTCGCTGGGCGCGCTCGTCGGGCACTACCCGCACAGCGGTGGATTCGTCCGCCTCCTGGGCCCGAACGGCCGCCGGGTGCCCGGCTTCGGCGCCGCCGTCGCTCACCTGGCCGCTACCGGCGGTGCGGGCATCCTGCTGCACCGCAGCGTCGACGACGCCGGCCGGCCGGTCCAGACGATCCTCAACGCAGTCGTCGTGGACGGGGCCGTGATACTGCTGGACCCGCGGACGCTGGCCCCCGCCATGGTGCCCACCGGCCGGCCGGTCGACGTGCTCCTGCTGCCCACCTCGGCAGGTGTACCGGAGAGCGGGATCGAACCGGTCGACCCGGATGCGGCGTGGGCACCGACGTTCGCGGAACTCTTCCCGCCGGTGCCGCTGATCCTTCCGCCCGGCACGGCCGAGATCGACGGCGGCGCGCTGCTCGTCGGTGCTCACGCCACGGACCATCCATCGCGCACGGCGATCGTCGAACTCACCGTCGGTCTGCGGTCGCCGGTCGTGATCCTCGACGCTCCGGTCACGGACGCGAACCTCACGACACTGGGTGCGCTGCTGGAACGTCTCCGGCTGCAAGGGCGGCTGCCGGTCGTGGTGCATCCGGCCACCCTGACGCCGGCGCTGCGCGACCTCGGCACCGCGCACGGTGTGGCCCTGGTGCACAAGGCGTCCCCGGCGGGCTCGCTCACGGTCCCCCGGCTGGGCAACGTGTGGGCAGCGACCGGTCCCGGCCGCACCCCGGCGCTGTACGGCGAACAGCCGACGCGGCAGGTCTTCGAGGCGGCCGCGACGATGACCGCGCTGCTGTCGCAGCCGGCGCCGGCAACACTCGGCGAGTGGCTGAACACGGCGGCGGCGGCCGACTGGAGCGAATCGCAGCGGCTCCTCGACGACCAGCTGGGCGATCTCACGCAGCCGGCCGTGCGCGCATGGCTGGACGGCATGACGGCCCGGGCGGCACCCGGCGACAACACGGCCGCGATCCACGCCGCGCTGCTCGACCTGGCCGGGCTCCGCGCCGCGCACCACGGCTACGAATTCCTCGCCGCGTCCGGCCCCGCGGCCCGGATGGAGGCCGCGCTGAAGCCGCCGGTCGCTGTGCTGCACGGCGTGCTTGAGCCGCTGGTGCGCCTCGCACAAGGCACCGCGGAAGGCCCGGTCGACCAAGCCGACGCGGCGGTGCTGGAGGCGCTACGGCACATCCTCACCACCGACAGCCCGACGCCCAAGGTGTTCGACCGCGAGCGCATCCGGCACCTGTCGGAGGATGAACGTATCAAGTGGACGGACCGGCTCCGCGAGATCGGCGCGGCATTCGACGACGGTTCGGCCCAGAAGGCGGCGTTGGCGGAGCTGCGGACGATGACGCTCAACTGCTGACCCGGACCGCAGTGTTTCAGCGGCGTTACGTTTTGCTGGTGGATGCCCGTTTCGCACGACAGGGAGGGCTGGAAGGTGGACTCGTCGCGTTCCGTGCCGCGGCCGTAGCGTCTGCCGTTGATGTTGGCCTGGAAGTTTCGGGAGGTTGGCGTGCCGGATCGCCGCCAAGCCTTGGAGATTGCCGCGTTCGAGGCGTGCATGCTCGTGCGATGCACCGCAACATTGAGCCGCGGCGCTCGTGACGGGACCAGCAGCGGCTCGCAACCACGGCTCGCGCGCGTCGAACCTGGGCCGCTCGCCGAGTTCAGCCGGTCCAGCGGGGCGGATCGGCTGGCCGAACTGCTGCAAGCCATCGGCAGGTCGGCGAGCGTGTCCCGGTACACGGCCGGCAACCGGCACCGCTACGAGATCTCGCAGGTGTACTCCGAACTCGGCACCCCCGGGCTGCTCGAACGCACCTGGCAGCAGGGGTATGTCGAGATCTGTGGACGTCCGCACCACCTCGGACTGCCGCATCAGCCGCGCCGGGCCCGGCACACCCGCCTGCTGTCGGAGGCGGCCTGGCGCGCGATGCTCCTGGTGTCCGGTCCCACCCGCGCCAACACGCCCGGCCTGCGAGTCGCGGACCTCGACACCGCGACCTTGCTGGTCCGCGCAGGTCGGATTCTGCGGGTGCCGGTGCGGATGGTCACGCGCCCGGGCCGCCAGTTGCTGCTGGTTGTGCCGGGCGGCGCGCGGATCAGCGGGGCAGGGTCGTGACTAACACGTGTGCGGGCCGTCGAGTGGGTCTGGACCAGGCTGCCCGAAGTTCGTGAATAACTGGGTGGCGTTCCCGCCTGAACAGTCCCCAGCCGCACGGCGACCTGTACCGCGCGGCCCGGGAACTGGCCGGCGAATTCCCGTCCCTCGATGTGGGCCGCGGAGCCGGGCGACGACAGGCTCGACGGCGACGTGGTACTGGAGCTGCTCCTGGATGCCCTGCCGCCCATCTCCGGCGACGAGCGCGACGTGGTCACCCTTGCGGTACGCGAGACGCGGGACACCGACGCGCCATGGACTGCCGGCGGCATCGCGCGGTCGGCGCTCATCTCGCGTTGGGCCGAGGAATGGGCGCAGCGGCTGGGGCAGCCGGTGAACGTCGTCGCCGACGTCCTGGAGCACCGCTTCGCCTGGCTGTCGCCTAGTGCCGTCGAGGCGGCCGCCGCCGTGATCGGTGAGGGGGTCGACCCCGCCGAGGTGTGGCGGTTCGCGGTCCGCGTCGAGCGCGTGCCAGACCACCTGGACCGGGTCGCCTCCGGCTGGGACGTTACGCCCGCCGAGCTGTTCCGGCTCGCGGTCATCTTCGACACCGACCCGCGCCACCTGACCCCGGTGCTGCGGGTGTACGACCAGCACCGGCCGCTGATGGACCACATCGCCGAGTGGGTCGCATGGTTCGACCGGTGGACGGACGTACGACGGGACCGCGGGCTGCTGATGACCGCCATGCACGACACCGGCATGACCGTCGAATGGGAAGGCACCACCGAGCAACTCCGCGACATCGTCGACACCTGGATCGCGACAACCCTCGGCCAGGACCTCAACGCACTCCGCGAGCTCGAACGGGCCGCCCCGATCGACGTCCGCGCCGGCTGGGAATTCATGGCAGCGGTGATCCCGGTGCCGCGGCAGAGCACACCGTTCACCACGCTCTCCTGGCAGTTCCGCGTGTCGGTGACGTGGCTGCGCGGCGCACTGCTCCGCTTCAGAACGAGCGCATCCGATCTCGACCGGCGGACCTGGGGCAGGGCGGACCTCGCGCTCGCGGCCGACCTCGGGTATTGGCCGGAGCTGAGCGTTGAGGACGCCGCACCGCTGTACGTCCGCCACGGGCCGTCCGGGTGGTGGGCGGCCGTCCGGGAAGTGGCGGCCGCTGTCCGCCGCCGACCAGACGCCGGAGCTCGGGGGCACCGGAGCCGTGGGTCGGACAGCCGATCGGCCGCCGGTAGCACACCGTCGGACGACTGGGAGCGTTTTGTCCGGGAGATCCTGCCGAACTCGCAGATCGCGATTGACCTGGCACTGCTCCTGGCGTTCCCGCTGCTCCCACTGCCACCGGTCGAGACCCCCGGCGAGTGGTTCGCGCAGCTGGGCGAGCGGTTCACGACGTACGACGAGAACGAACTCCGGGCGATACACCCGCGGATCAGGATCGCTGCCACCCGGCTGCGGTTTGCGACCGCCTCGGCCGAGGCGGAGGCGGAGGCCGCCACACGGCTGATGGCCGAGTTCGTCGCACTGCTCGGCGAACCTTGGCCGGTTCGGGACCTGACCGGCGGTCAGACCGTCCGGGTGGTCCACGCGACATACGTGGAGAACCGCGCATCGCAGGTCGAAGTCATGGGGTACTTGGGGCGGGCCATCGAGTTCTTCGGTGATCAGCGCTTCGTGGACTGGATGGAGCGCACGCCCGCCCCCGAGCGGGCCTGGCTGTCGCGGGCGCTCGGCGTCGATCGCCTGACGTGGTGTTCCTGCCCACTGGCGGGCATGCCCTGCCGGGTGGGCGAACCGAACCGGTCGACGCCGACGCGGAGTGGACCGGCACCTTGGCTGCGATGTTCCTGCCGCCGCTGCTGCTGCCGGACGGGGTGACCGAACTGGTGAACCAGCTGGGCGGCGCCGCGCTCCTCGTTGACGGCACGGGCCCGAGGAGTCCACTGTGGAGGACCATCAGAAGGCTCGCCGGCCCACGGCTCCCGCGGCTCGTGGTCATGGATCAGCCGAGCGACGACGCGGCGCGGGCGAGGCTGAAGGTGCTGCTGGAACGGTTGCGGCTGCGTGGTGAGGTGCTGGTTGTCGTCGCGTCGCGGTTGACGGCGGCGCTCGGCGTCGTCGGCGAACAGTTCGGGGTGCCGATCGTTCATCAGGCTGCGCCGCCCAAGGGGCACCCGGCTCCGCGGCTGGGCAACGTGTGGGCGGTGACCAGCCCTCGATCCAGGCGGGCCGAACACTACGGGGACACGCTGACCGAACAGGTCATCGACCACGCCCGGGAGCTGGCGCTGCCGGCACCGACCGCTCCGCCGCTGCTGGCCTTGTGGCTTGACGCCTGGGCGCGCGGCGATCGGGAAGGGTCGGCGACCATCCTTGCCGACCATCTCAAGCACCTGACGTCCGAGGCGGTCACGGACTGGCTCGCCGAGATCGCGCAACGGACTCCAGGGGATACCGGAGACCCGCAGCTGCACGACGCGATCGTCCGGCTGGCCCGGCGCAACCACGCTGACCTCGCCTACCGGTTCCTCGCCGCGTCTGATGTGGCTGCACGGGTCGAGGCGACATTCTCAGTCGCGCCAGTACAACTGCCCGACGTGTCCGGGCTGCTCGGGCACCTCGGCCGGGCAGCCGCAGCAACACCAGCCGACCGCGCCAACGCCGCCGTCCTGCAAACGCTGCACGAGATCCTCGCCGGACAACGCCCGAATACCAATTGGTTCCCGGCAAACATCATCAAGCATCTCGCCCAGGTCGACAGGCTCCGATGGGACGGCCAGCTCAGCGACCTGACCGGAAACCCGCTGTTCAGCCCCGACCAACACGCCGCACTCAGCGAGCTGCGACGCCTCACCCTCACCTGCTGACACACCAACCATAGGGCAACGAAAAGGCCCGCTGCGTTCAACGTGGCGGGCCTTTCGCGTGTCGCAGCCGGGTGTGGTGGTGGAGGCGCGTCATCGAGCCTCAGAGCCGGGACGCGGGCAGGTCCGTCTTGAGGGACGCCGGTTGCTGGAACGAGGACTCGCCACATGCCGTAACCCGGCCGTAACGTCGGTCTGCTAGAGCGTTTCCACACCCCAGGGAGGGCGCGGTGCCGCCGACCGCAGAACGACTGACTGTGTGTCCGGACAAGGCCGCCCTTACGACGCCGTCCGGTGCGCTGCTACGAACGGCGCGTGTCGCGCACCGTGACGACGAGTGGGCACGCTACGTGTTGAGGTTACCACAGATTGATGGGGTACGTGTCGTTGTCGTTGAGGACCTGCTGAACGCGCCGTTACTTCCCCGGTTCCTCAAGCAGTTCCCGCCGTCGATCCGCGAGCAGACGTTCGTGGACGCGCGGCTGGCCCCGCAGCTGACGCCCGGCACCGTAGTGCTGGCGGCAAACCAGCTGGCGGTGCCGATCGAGGTTTCCCTCGACACGGCGGCCGGCTTCCCGCCCGGCACCACCGAGTTCGTCGACGACTACGGCCCGATGCCACGCCTGTTCGCCACCGGCGCGCGAGTCTGGCCCTCCGACTCGGTGCCGTCCGACGACCGGGTCGCGGCCCGGTTCTCGGTGCGACCGGGTCGTGGGCCCGACACCTACGACCTCGGCGCGGGCTGGCTGGTACAGATCTTTGAGTGGGGCGTGTGGGTGCGCCCGGCGCGTGCCCCGGCCGCGCTCGTCGCCGACGTCGTCGAGGCATTCGGCGGCCCGCCGGGCAGACGGCCGCCCATGTTGCTGGGAGTGCCCGGCGGCGGCAAGGTCCCGGCCGTGGTGCTGCAGCGCCTGCTTCGACTGCGCGCACTCATGCCGCCCCGGACAGCGGCCCGGCTGCGGACGGTGTGGCTGGGCGAGCGGCCAGACAACGTTGACGCCGGCACCCCCGTGCTCGGCCCGGCCCGCAGCCTCGAAGACGATGTCGTCACCGCGGAACCCGGGACGCATGCCGCACCGACGCCGGCCCAGCCGGTCGGGTCCGCCCCTGCGGTCAACCCGCAGCAGCTGCGGTCTCCCCCTTCGACCGACCGGCAGTTGCGTGACATGGCGGCCGGCCTGCCGGCGAACCTGCGGGTGCAGCGCGCCGTCGGCGGAACCTTGCTGCACGCCGGCGGTGCCGGCGCGACGATCAGCTCACGGGTGCCGGAGCCGACCGGTCCCGGGCCGGCGATCCTGCTGGATCCGACGGCCACCGACCCTGCGGTGCTCGGCGACGCGCTGGCCGGCCTGCGGCCCCAGGACACCACGCTGGCGGTGCTGCACTGGCCGCAGGACCAGCGGATCAGCGCGGCCCGAGCGCGGCAGATCACCACCCTGGTGCTGGACCCGCAGACCCGCTCGGCGGTGCTGTCGGTGCCGCGGGAGGCGCTGGCCGACGCGCCGGGCCGGGACGACCCGCTGGTGGTGCCGTTGGACGCCGATGGCGAGGTGACGTTCTTCAACGCGCGCCCGCAGCGGTACCTGTATCTGCCGGCCGCCTCCGGCGCGTGGACCCGGCCGGCCCCGTACGGGCTGCCCGAGGTCCGGCCGGGCGTATACCAGCTGTCCGACGGCTGGGTGGTCTGGGACGGCGGCAGCCACCTGTGGATCGGACCGGCCGCGGAACTGGTGCAGGTCGAGGCGTTGCTGCCACGGGCCGGCGGCCGGCTCGCCGAGCCCACCGTGTTTCTGGGCTGGGGCGGCGCCGTGCTGCCGCCCCGGGCCGGTGCGCAGGTCGGCCGCGTCTTCGCCGGGATGCCGCAGGGCGTGCCGGCCCGGCTGATCACCTCCGGTGTCGGCCTAGACAGGCATGCGTTCGACGTGGACGCGGTGATGGGCCTGCCGGGCGGGGTGCGGCTGAGCCACGTCCCCGCCGGGGTGCTCGCCCACACCGGGCCGCCGCCGATGTCCGGGGCCACGGCGATGCACTGGGGTGACCTGTCCGCCCCGGACCGGCCGCGGCTGGTCGTGCACGAGTCCGTCGCTGATCCGGTGGCGGTGGTCCGGGCGGTTCAGGGCCGCCTGGGTTCGAACGCCACATCGCTGCGGGTGCTGCTCGCGGTGGACCCACCAGCACCGGGCGCCGCAGGGCGTGCTGTCCGGGTAGCCGAGGCGCTGCGGCGAGGCCTGGGCGGGTCGGTGGAGCTGGTCCTGCCGGTCAGCGCGGTGGGGCGTAGTCCGGCCGGTGCCGCCGGCCTGGTCCCGGTCGACACGCGCGGCCGGCGGACGCTGCCCGCCGCCGCGCACGCGTACCTGTTGCCGGCGCGGCCGGTGCCGGTGCCCGCGGCGGGGCCGCTGGGTCTGCGTCCGGCGACCGGTGGGGGTTACCGGGTGATGCCGGGCTGGACGGTCACCGAGCACAACGGCGCGGTGCTGTTCGCCGAGCACGGCACCGATCCGGGCGTGCTGCCGCTGCTGGCACCGGCCCAGCCGCCCGGCGCCGTCACGGTCGTGGTGCAGCCCCGCGGCGGCGCGGTCCCGCCGGAGGTGGCCGCCGTCGTGTCCGGGCTGCTGTCCGGGGTGCCGGAGGCGGACCGGCAGGTGTACGTGCATGCCGAGGCGAGCGGTGCCGGGCCGGTCACCACCGACGCCCCGGCGCAGGGCGCACCCGGCGGGCAGGAGCCGGCGATCGAGCCGGAGGCCGCGCCGAACCGGCTGGCGCTGGCCCTGGGGGACCCGAAGGCGACCCTGCCAGACCTTGATCGGGTCGAGAAGGCGCTGCGCGACGAGGCGACGCGTCGCGGGCTGACGGTGCCGGCCGCCGACTGGGAGATGCTGCATCAGCGCCTGCTCAACAACTACCCGCAGCTGATCAGTCCGGACGGATACCTGTTCGCGCTGGGTGGCATGGAGGTCCGGGTCGAGCTGGATCCGGCAGACCCGCGGCTGGTTGGCAACCCGGCCGGCTCTTCCGGCACCGCCGTGGACAGCCCGTCCCTGGACGACCTCGAGCATCGCGGTTCGACGGAAGAGGGCCGCTTCCACGCCAACGAGCTCGTTCAGGGCGTGTTCCAGACCGGTGCCCACGGTCAGGGCGACGGCACCACGATGCGGGCCAACCGGGTGCGTGGTGACCTCAACTTCGATGTGCCACTGGGACCGTCGACCCACTTCGGACCCAAGGTCAGCTTCACGGCCAACAGGACGGACCAGAAGTCGAGCTACCTGATCGACGCGGAGAAGGGCCGGGTGATGGACACCCGTTCACCGTCGACGTTCTACTCCTACCTCCCCGGCTGGGGCATCGAGACCCGCGACGACACCGGCCTGTGGGAGCCGGTCGAGATGACGTGGCCGCCGGGCGGGCCGGAGCCGGCCCGGCTAGTGGTCGCGATCCCCGACCATCTGCTGGCCGACCCGGCTGAACAGGTGGTGGCCGACCTGCCCGCAGTCGACCCGGGCCATCCCGAGCGGCCGAGCCGGGCGAACCTGACCCGTCTGCCGGAGACGTTCTCGGCCAGCAACCTCACCGGCCTGACCGAACTATACGACCACATCGTGTCCCGGCTGCGAGCCGACGGATTCGACATGTCGATCAGCAGCCCGATGCGCCAGGAGTTGCAGCGCAAGCTGTGGAACACCGAAACCCACCTGGATGAGGCGATCAACCGGCGGTCGCCGGGTGACACGGTCACCGGCCCGCACGCTTCGACGTCGAGCGCGCCGGTGAACGCAGACGTTCGCGGGTACCGGTTCACGCTGCATGAGCACGGCAAGGCGGCGGCCACCATCCGGGTGCACGCACGCCGGCACGGTGCCACGGGGCGGGTGGGCAGCACCAGCGACGCGGCGCACATCGAAAAGGTCCGTACCGCGATCGTCGGGCACGGCGGTGAGTTCACCTTGGGCCAGAGCACCGCCGTGAGCTTCGGCGGCAGCTTGGAGCTGCCACTGGCGAAGGACTACGGCGATCCGGCCGTGTTCAAGCACGGGCCGAAGATCGGGCTGTCAGCCAAGGGCGGGGTCAGCTGGAACAGCAACGACGGTGGCGGCGCCACCCACGTGTCGCTGAACGTGATGGTGTCCCGGTACACCGGCCAGACCGGCGGCCACACGGTCGAGCTGGAGCTGTCCGCCGACGTGTCGACGTCGCGGCGACCGACCGAGCGGCCGCGCACCACCCCGGCCGTCGACGGCTCGGTGGTGGTGCGCCTGTCCGAACCGGACGCGTTCGCGTACGGCTTCGGCGTGGACGCCGGCGCGTTCACCACCACCGGCACCGCCGAGCTGCCCGCCCCGCCGGCTTCGGGGCGTCCGCGCACGCTGCCGTACCGGAAATGGAGCGAGCAGCTTCGCAACACGGGCAAGCATCCCGAGGACTCCGGCGGGAACCTGGTGCCGCGGCACGTGCTGGCCGGGCGGGGCCTGGGGCAGAGCCTGGCCGAGATCGACCCGTCCGCGGTCGCGCAGCTCCAGGCGAACCTGCGGCGGGAACTGGTCGCCAGCGGGTTCCTGCCCCCGGACGGGGACCGGATCTGGTCCCGGCTGGACGAGAGCGCGCGGGGGCCCGAGCACGCCCGGACCCCGGCCACGGCCGACCTGTGGGACAAAACGAAGGCGGCCGCGTTCCGGGGGCAGGACGCGGTGGTGCTGTCCGCCAAGGAGGCGGTCGCCCGGGACATCGACGCGTGGGTGGACAACCTGGACCTGGTCGACAAGCTGGTCTCCAACGACGGTCTCGAGTCGCACTTCGACACCCTCACCCAGGACGGCCTGACGTTCACATTGCACAGCTGGCGCAACGGTGTGATGCGTACGGCGGAGGTGACAGTCCACGCCCGGTCCCAGGTCACGGACGAGGTCGGTCCGGACGGCAACTCGGTGCACTTCGACCGGCTCACCGACGAGTACCACGTAGTGAACCTGTCCATGGCGCTGGGCATCGAGGGCCAGGGGGCGGGTGGCACCCAGGGCTGGTCGCTCGAGGGCGGGTTGAAGCTCGACATGCCCCAGGGGGTGGCCCCGCTGGAGTCGATGGGCATCGTCGGCGGTGCGCTCAGCCGCAGCGTCGGGGGCGCGGATCGGCTCACCCGGATCGTGAACCGGCCGGAGTTGCTGGAGTACCCGGGCCGGGTGGGCAAGTTCGACCTGCCGTTCGACTTCAGCTTCACGGTGCGCTACGACAACCGTGCCGCGCCGCACTTCAGCCCGCCGGACGTGCGCGGCGATGTGCACGCGGTGCTGCTGGACCTCAACAGCGATCCGTCGACGTTCAGCGAGCCGGCCACCGGGGACACCGCGCCCTCGGTGCTGCACCACAGTGTCGTCTACTACCTCGACACGCACGGCCTGAGCACCGCGATCCGTGACCAGTTGCCGGACCTGACCAGGGCCGGTCATCCGATGGCCGGACCGCTGGCCAGCCTGGCCAACCTGATCTCGGTGCAGTCACACTTCAAGGAGGCGCTGTACGACCACTACAGCACCGACCTGCTGGTCGAACCCGGACTGTTCGCCAACGCCAACGCGGCAGCGTCGATCGGCGTGGATCGGATCGGTCCGGCCCGCTTCGTGGGCGCCACCTCGGACAAGTACATCATCGGCTTGATCGAGCTGTATCTGGCCGAGACGGCCAACACCTCCAGCCGCTCGTCCGCCAAGACGGTGAGCCTGCCCAACGTCCGTCTCGGGCACAAGTTCGCCAAGGACGGCCGAAATCTGATGAAGCTGGGCTTCTCCGAGTCCGTGAACGGCAAGTTCAGTGAAAGTTCCGCCGAGGAGACCAAGCGTACCGGCGGCCTGGAGATGATCAAGCTCGCCTTCAACCGGGCCTATGCGTTCCTGGCCCCGGTGGATTACAGCGTGCGGACCGGCACCCGCACCCAGACCGGATTCGTCTTCAGCAGCAACAGGTCGCCGGCACCCGTCCGGGTGCCGGCCCGGGACATGATCTTCCTGCTGCCGGAGCCCGAGGCGCTGGCCCGGTACGCGGAGGGCCAGCTGCCGCTGAGCGAACGGCAGCTGGTCGACGCGATGGGCCGATGGGCCGGTGGGGAGCTGACCTTGCCCGGCAATACCGTGGCCGGGCTGTTGCACCGGTGGTGGCAAGAGGTGGAGGCACGCGCCGGTGCCGGCACGCCCGATGCGGTGGCGACGGTGCGGATCCGGCACGAGATCCAGCGGTGGGCGCAGACCCTGGCCATCCGCCACAACGATCACAGCACCCGCGACGTCGTGCTGGACGAGGATCTGCGGCGGCAGTTCCGGGCCGGCTTCGGGGCGGCGTTGGACCCGGGCAAGGACCCGTTCCGTGCCCTGACGCTGCCCGCGTACATGACCCGCACCGGCGACCGGTCCTTGGGACATTCCGGTGTCGACGAGCTGACGCTGTTCACCGGGCCGGCCCCGGACGGCGGGCCCCGGCCGACGACAACCCTGCTCGACGCGGTGGTGGCTCAGGTCAGGGCGGTGGCACCCGGGCTGCTCGGGTCCGGCGCGGACGCCTGGCATCAGGCCGACGGCAGCTGGGGTGTGCTGATGTTCTCACCCGGCCGGCAGATCTTCGGCACGCTGCCCGGCGCGCTGGAGTCGCTGCAGGCGATTCTGGCCGGGCAGCGGGCCAACGTCGCGTTGGCGGACATGCTGCACCAGCACAATGCGGTCACGTTCTACTTCGTCGACCGTAAGGGCGGGCTCCTGGCGGATGTGGTTGAGGTGCAGGTGTCGGCGGCCCTGGAGGGCCGGCCGTACTACACCGACTGGGTGCCCGATTCCGGCATCGAGAACTACGGGCACGCCTACGCCGCGTACGCCACGAATTTGAGCCGCTCGCTGGGTTGGAACATCACTGCGGCCAGGTTCGGCTTCTCCCAGGGGGGCTCACCAGTGGCGGGTAGCGTCTCGGCGTCCTACGCGCCGCAGGGGTCGCGCAACCTGAAACGGTCCGAGCAGGCTACGCGGGAACAGACCGTGTACGACTGGGCCGGGCACTACCGCGCCTCCACCGGCGCGCGGATCACCATCGGGGTGCGGCGGCTCAAGATGGCCTCCCGCCCGCTGCACTCGCTGCTGAGCAGCGTGTGGGACGGCTCGGCCAATCTGCTGGCCTCGGCCGGCGGCTGGGCCGACGCCAGCCTGCCGGACCCGCCCCCGGCCGGCGCCGCGGTCACGGTGGGCTCCCAGCTGACCAAGGGAGCCAAGGCGATGGCGGCCGCCCTCGCCAACGCGAAGGTCGTACAATCCGGCTCCGTCGACCACGACGCCCGGCTGGACTTCAAGGTGCCCAGGGGTCTGGCGGAGGCGACGGCGATGCCGCTGACCACGACGCTGGACCTGCGCCCGCTGCCGCCGTTGCCCGGCGACGCCTATGTCAGTGGAGCGCTGGTCGACGATCTGTTCCCGGCCGCGCGCAAGCTCATGGCCCGCGTGCTGGGCTCGGCCGGCGACGATGAGCACTACCGCGGGAGTGTGGCCCTGCCGGGGCTGCTGTCCCGGCTGAGCGTGGACAACCACCTGCCGGATATGGTGGTGGAGAACGGCTACACCCTCGCCTCGCACCTGTTCAACGCCGGTGCCTCCAACAGTCGGGTGGCCATGCGGTTGTACGCCTCGCTGCACGGGATGGAGATCGTCAGCAGCATCGTCAACAGCACCGGCACCGGCCGGTACGCGAAGTTTCAGGTGGGCGCCGCGGCTACCCAGTCACGCAACCGCTGGCGGGTCGACCTCGACGGGGACCTGTCCGGTGCCTGGTCGATGCAGGAGACCCACGTCGGTGCCCAGGACGACACCAGGGCCAAGGGCGGCTTCACCATCGGCGGCAACCGCAACGCGCCGATGAGCCACAGCGCCACCTACGCGGACAACAAGCGCAACGAGACCCACGTCAAGATGCAGGGCGCGGTGTACCTGGTGAAGCTGCGCGGCCGGTTCCGCCTTGCCGCGGTGGCGCACACGCACAGCCCGTTCGTCCCGGCCGAGGACACCGGCCCGATCGGCCCGGAGCGGTTCGGCCCGGACGCCGACTCCACCGGCTGGATCACCGGCGACGTGTACGTGGAGATGTTCGCCGACGAGGTCCGCGACCTGCAGCGGCAGATGAGCGACCGGCCGCAGCAGTGGAACCTCGGCGGTGCCGGGCACTGGCCCGCACCGGCCCCCGGCGCGCACCAGGCCGACCTGGACCAGCTGCTGGAACAGTCCACGCCCGCGGCCATGGCCGCCGGCGCCGGTGCCACGAGACCGGCCACGAGATCGGCCACGAGACCGGCCGGACCGGCGGGCCGGGCTACGGGCACCGTCGCCGGCCGCCGCGTCGAGCCGGGGGACTTCGACCCCGGCCAGGCCGCCGCGCACACCGCGCTGCTCATCCGCGACCAGCTCGGCAACCACTACGGTGCCGTGCTGCCCTTCGAGTTGTCGGCCGACGCGCGCACCCGGTCGCGGCGCCGGTATGAACTGCTGCTCGACTGGGCGGTGCGGCACCTCGGCACCGCCACCCCCGCGCAGCAGGCCGCCGCCGACCTGGCCGAGCTGACCACGTGGCAGGGGCAGGTGGGCGCCGGCGACCCGCCGGAGATCCGGCAGGCCGACGAACGGGCCGCCGACATCATGCGGCGGGTCGAACGGGTCCAGCCGGCCGGCGTGGCCCCGCCGGAGCAGCCGCACGAGGTCCAGCTGCTCAACCAGGACCCGATGACCGTGGCCCGCGGGGTGGCGTTCGAGCTCGGCACCCACGTCGACTTCACCGCCGTCGACGCGCAGGGCACTGTGTCGCGGTACCGGATCGACCCGGAGGGCCGGGTGGTCGAACTGCGCGTCCAGGCCGGCGCCGACACCCCGATCACCTACAACCAGGTGCTGCGTGACCTGCCGGCGTCCCTGCGCCGGACGGCCCGGGAGGCAGGTATCGACAGCGCACAGCAGCGGCGGATCTACGAGGAACTGCTGGAAGGCACCGCGATCCAGATGGAGGCGGCCGCCGGGCTCGAGCACGAGCTGCGCCGCCGCATCCAGCGGGCCCGCGCCAACGCCGACGACGGTGCCGGGGCCTGGATCGCCGGCGGTCTGCCCCGCCCGGCCGGCAGCCCACCGGCCGGCCCCGCCCACGACAGGAACCGGGGTACCGCCGAGTCACCCGACTCCCGCGCCGCGCGGGCCCGCCAGCAGGTGACCACCGACCTGCCACCCGGCTGGTCCAGCACCGGACCTCTGCACCAGCTGCCGGGCAACCCGCTGCCGGGCACCCGGATGTGGATCGCCCGGCCGCAGGGTGCCGTCGCGGCATACCTGCACGTCGACGGCGACTACCGGGTCCACGACCCGCTGACCCGGGGGGGCGAGCAGACCATGACCGCCGCGGCGTTCCGGCAACGGTTCGGCACCGCCCAGGCCGTCACCGTCGTGGCACCGGACGTGCTGCACAGCTGGCTCGCCCACGACGGCGACTGGGCCGCCTCCCAGCAGTTCGCCCAGCACCACCTGACCGCACTCCTGGCTGATGCGAACGCGGCGAGCCTGGCGCAGGAACAGCAGCGCGCCACGGAGCTGCCGCCCGGGGCGCCGCCCGGCCCGGGCGACCCGGTGCTCAACCGGCACAGGCCCCTGCTGGACGCGATCCGCAATGGTCAGCTGGCCGGCGCCTACCGATACCTGACCGCGACCACACCCGCCGCCCGGCTCGCGGTGCTGACCGGATTGCTCGGCGACGCCGTCACGCCGACCCCGGCGGCGCTGCGCGCCATGGCGGACCTGGCCATGGCCGCCCCGTCCGTCCTCCCGTCACCCGCTCCCGTCACCGCGCGGGACGCCGCGATGCTGCGCGCCGTGGCCAGCATCCTCGACCCGTCCGCCGGCGCGATCGAGCGGTTGCGCGCCATCGCGGTCGCCACGTCGAACGTGCCGGACCCACGGGTCTGGGCGACCACCCTGCAGCACCTGGCCGGTCGGGTGGCCGGCCCGGGGCGGGCCGCAGACCTGCGGGCCCTGCTCGACAGCGCCACCGACCCGACCCAGCGGATGGCCTACCGGCACAACGAACGGACGTTGGCCGAGATGGCCCCGGAGCAGATCAGCGGGCTGACCCGCGCGGTCGTCGCCACCGGGCTCGGCGCGGCCGCGCTTGCGCGGCTGTGGCACACCGCCGATGACGCGCCGCAGCTGCTCGCCGCGGTGCAGGCGGCCCCGCCCGGCGCCCGCCCGGCACCGGTGGCGCCGGCCACGGTCACCTACGGCGTGCCGCCCGTCCCGGCCACGCTGGAGCGGTGGATCGCGCTGACCGACTGGGGCCAGTCGCGGGCCTTCCTGGACGCCCACCGGTCCGAGTTGCTGTCCGACCCGGCCCATCGCGAACTGCAACGCCGCCTCGCCCAGGGGCCGGCCGGGCACGCCACCCTGACCGCCCAGGACGGCCTGCTCACCCTGGCCCGGTACGGCCGGATCGAGGACGGCTACCGGTACCTCACCGGCGCCGTCGCGCCGGTGCCCGCGCCGGCGGGGGCGGGCCCCACCGCCCGGCAACGGTTCCTGCACCAGCTGCTGATCGACCCGGAGTTCGCCGAGCCGGCCGCCGTCGGCGCGCTCGCCAAGCTGGCCGCCGCCCTTCCCGGACCGCTCGACCGTGCCGACGCGGCAATCCTGCGCATCATCGGCGACGCCCTGGCCGGACTGACCGTCGGCGACGCCGCGGTCACCGACACCGTCCGCCGTGCCCGTGAGACGTTGAGCGAGCCGCAGCGGCAGCAGTGGGCCACCACCGTCCGGGGCCTCGCCGCTACCCGCGGCGCCCCCGGCGCGGCGTTGCAGCGCCTGTCTAAGCGGCTGTACCCGGCGGCGCCACCGACCTCGCTGGCCGCGCCCACCGGCACCGCGCGGCAGGACGCGCTGGCGCGGCTGCATCAGACCGTGCACGACCTCCAGGCGGCCCAGACGGCGATGGACCAGGCCCGCCAGGCCCGGCGGCGTGCCGAGACGGACCGTGACGCCGCCGCTGCCGCCCACGAACAGGCCCGCACCGCACTGGCGGACGTGCTTGCGCAAGCCCGGTCCGCCGAGGACATGGTCCGCCGGCGCACCGGCGAACTGCCCGGCCTGCAAACGGCGGCCGACGAGGCGGGCGATGCCTTCCGGGCGGCGCACGGCCTGGCCGTCGCGGCCGAGGCGGACCGGGACGCGGCCCCCGACGACACGGACCTGCGCCGGCGGGCGGCCGACCTGCGCGACGCGGCGGAACTGCTGCGGCAACCGGCCCGGGCCGCGCAGCGGCACCTGTCCGACGCACAGGACGCCGCCGGGGACGCCAACGCGCTCCTCGGCCGGCTCGACGCGGCGCTGCCGGGGCTGCGTCAGCAGGTGCGGGACACCGGCGACGTCCTCGGTGCCCGCGAGGCGGCCCTGCACACCCATGACCAGAGCGTGGAGATGAGTGACCGGAAACGGCGGGAGCGGACCGCGGCGCGCGACGCCGCCCAGGCCGTCGTCGACGCGATGCGGCTGGCGGATCCGCCGCCGGACACCGGCACCGTGGCCACCGACCTGGACGGCGTGCTGGCCGACCTGGCCAGGGTCGGCCACGACACCACCACGGTCGTGCCGGTGCTGGCGACCCGGCTGGGCGAGCAGGCCGGCGGTGCGGTGCCGCCGCGCCTGGTCCTCTCCACCGATCAGGGCTGGCAGCCCGCCGGCGGGCCCTTGCCCAGCGACGAGGCCGCCGTCACCGGGCTGGACCGGAAGATCCTGGCCAGCCAGCTCGCCGGCGCGCTGCACACCATGATAGAGCTGCGCGTGACCGGACCCGGCTCGCGTCGCCCCCGGTCGTACCTGGCCTATCCAAGCGGCGAGGTGGTCCGGCTCAACAGCACCGGCGGCCCGGAAGACGTGCACCAGGCGATACAACGGCTGCCTCAGCACCTCCGCGACATGCTCGGCGCCTACCAGCGCTCGCCGGACCTGACCGACCGGCTGGAAATCCTGCACCAACGCCAGATCGAGAACCGCAGCGACTTCGCCGCCAGCGTCACCACCCTTGTCGAACACGCCAGCCGGGACCAGCCGCTCGTGCCAAGCGCCGCGGGCGCCGGGCAGCCGCCCGGCCACCACCCGGCCGCCGGGGCGCGCGTCGTCGAACTGCTCGCGCTCGTCGACGGGGACCTGGACGAGGCGCAGATCAGCGACCTGCTGGACCACCTCGACGAGGAAGGGGCCGACTTCACCACCTTGCCCGACGACATCCGAACGGCGTACGTGCGATCCGTGCGTACCGGCGACCCTCAACTGCTGATCGCCGCGTTGTCGGGCCGGGTAGCGGACGCCTGGACAGTGCCGGGCGGCCGGACGGCGCGGGTGCTGCACGCGAACTCCGGCAGGGCCGTCACCGAAGGCGAGCGGATGCTGTACCTGAACCGCTTGATGTTCCTCGAGCCGGAACCGGTCAACCTCGATCCGCCCCGCCGTGACCACCGCTCCGGCGGGCGCACCGCCGACATCAGGGAGCTGTCCCGGGTCCGCCGGCCCGAGCCGCGGCCGGCCGGCCAGGACCCGCTCGCCATGGCCCGCGCGGTGGACGTCTGGCGCCGGAACAGCACCGCCGGCCGGGAGCTCCAGGAGACCGAACGGTTGTCGTTCGACGCGCTGGCAGGCCACTATCCCGGCAGCGGCGGCTTCGTCCGGTTCCTCGACGCGGACGGTCAACCGGCGCGCGGCTTTCATGCGCTCGTGGCGCGCCTGGCCGGCTCCGGCGGCTCCGGCATCGTGCTCCACCGGGGTCTCGACCCGCGCGGCAGGCCCGTGGAGCGGGTGCTCAACGTCTTCGAGCAGGACGGCATGGTGGTGCTGCTCGACCCGCTGACGCAGCGCCCCGCGACGCTCCCGACCGGCCCGGTCGACGTGCTGTTCCTGCCCACGTGGAGCGGTGCCGCCCTCGCCGGGGTCGAATCGGTCGACCCGACCGCGGAATGGGCCACGACATTCGCGGAGCTGTTCCGTCCAGCGGAGCTGATCCTGCCGGCCGGGGTCTCGGACCTGGGCACGGTGCTGCTGGTCGGCAACCCGGCGGCGAGCCGTCCGTTGTGGGATGTCGTGTCCCGGCTGGCGTCCGGGTCGCGCCGACGGGTGGTCATCTTCGACCAGCCCACGGTGGAGGGCACCGCGCTGGTCGTGCTGGCGGACCGGATGCGTCTGCTCGGCATGCCGCCGACGATGGTCGTCACCAAGCCCGCGAAGGACACGCCGGACGTCTTTCGGTCCTTGGGCATCCCGGTGATCCACCAGGTCCCGCCACCGCTCGGTGCACCCGGCTTGAGGCTGGGCAACGTCTGGGCGGTGACCGGCGAAGAGGGCACGACCGTCCGGTTCGGCGAGGACCTGACGCAGGAGGTCTTCGACGCCGCGCAGGCGACGAGCAGGCCGGCGCCGGTGCCGCCCGCCCTCGCCGAGTGGCTCGACGCCGGGCTGCGCGGGGACGCGCAGCGGTCGCAGGAGGTGCTGGAAGCGCACGCGTCCGCGTTGACGTCATCCGCGGTGGGGCAGTGGATGACGCAGCTGTCGGAAGTGACCTTCGACGGCGGCTACAGCCTTGGTGTTCACCACGCGCTCGTTGAGCTGGTCGGGCACGATCTGATCGACCAGTCGTATCGGTACCTCACCGCGAAGGACCCGGCGGCGCGGGGGAAGGCGATGGCGGACATCCCATCGGTGCGGCTGGCGTCCGCGATCGGCCCGCTCCGCAGGCTCGTCACGGGCGTCGGCAACGGCCCGGCGGAGAAGGCCTACGACGCGGTGCTGAAGGCCCTGGAGGAGATCATCTCGTCCGAGCGCCCGAACTCGCAGTGGTTCGAGGGCCAGATCAAGAACCTGACCAAACCGGACAAGCTCGCGTGGGATGACCTGTTGCGGCGCTTCGGTGCGGTTGAGGAGCTCACCCAGCCCCGCCGCGATGCGCTGGATGTGCTGCGACGATTGGTCCTCACCTGCTGACCGGTCGGCGGACCGCCGTGCGGGGCACCAGGTGTGACCTGTCCGCGTTCCGGGGGGCGACCCTCACGGCTGGCGACCGGTTCGGGTTCGGGTGTCGTCGCCGAACTTGGGGCCCGGCGACGACAGTGCAACGACGAGCGGTTGTGCTACTGAGTGTGGCGAGTTACTTGGGGCAACGGTTCGCGACGCACAGGGGGAGGCCGTCAGCCTGGACGCTGACAACGGTGCCCTGAGTGGCCAGGCCGACTGCGAGCACAGCGGCTAAGGGCACGAGAAGCAACCCGACCCTTCGGAGGAGCTGTTTCACTGTGTTTCCTTCCATGGATGCCACGTTCACGGCGCGCCGGTTCCGGGCCGCGGCAGATGCGGAATGCGAGATGAATTTATTGTGGCGCTCCTTACATCACCAAGGATGTTGCGAACCGCGCAATAGTTGCCAGGTAAAGGTTTGGGTCCAGTGCAACCCGGGCGGTTCACGCTGCGGATCTGGCACAGCCTCGCTCGCCGGCCGATCCGTTGGGAGTGCGCCGCAAGAACACCCTTGACCTGGCCTTTGCGGCCGTGCGGGGGGCGGCGGTATCGGAACGCAAGACCGGTCGAGCCGGTCCAGCCCGGGTCTGCGGCGGGCGCCCGCTGAAACATGCACGAACGTCCGGGGCGGACCGTGCCGGCTTCAGCGGAACGACACGATCACGGTCAGTGTCGTCCCGGCACCCGGCTCCGTCGTGAGCCGCAGCTCGCCACCGGCACGCTTGGCCCGCTCGTGCATGCCGACGATCCCGAAGTGCCCGTCGGCCTGCCAGCCGGTCAGGTCTCGTGGCTGGAATCCGCACCCGTTGTCACCGACGACGAGTTCGATCCGCCCGCCGCCGCCGGCGACCCGGACCGTGGCCTGGGTCGCCTCGGCGTGCTGCTCGACGTTGGCGAGGGCCTCGCCGAGGATGCGGACGAGTTCGTACCGCACGTCGATGGGTGGCTCGACCGGGGCGGTGCTGACGGCGGTCTCGATCCCGCAACGCTGCGACCACTGCTGGCATACGGCCTGGACCGTCTCCGCGAACGGCCGGTCGGTGGCGTCGAACCGCAGCCCTTTGAGCAGTTCCCGGGCCTCGCGGGTGGCCGCTTCGGCGCCCTGCGACACGGTCGTCGCGAGCTGCTCGGCGAGGTCGGGGTGGCGGCGCAGTGACGTGGGCAGGGCCAGGGCGGCGAACGAGATGCCGCGGAGTGTCTTGGCGACGGAGTCGTGCAGCTCGCGGGCGAGCCGGGTCCGTTCGGAGGCCGCCGCCGACTGCTGGGCCCGGCTGATCGCGTCGACGCTGAGGGTCATGAACCCCACGAGTGTCCTGGTCGCCGTCGCCGCGCCCAGCCCCGCGAGGACGCACATCACCGGGAACGCCGCGATGAAGGCCGTCACCTCGGCCGAGGCCTGGCCGGTCCGCAGCAGGACACCGGCGGTGACGTATCCGAGTGCGGAATGCGCGAACCACACCGGAGCGGCGCGCATCCCCTGCAGCGCGCCGGCGAGCGCGGCCGAGCCGGCGATCCAGCAGAAGTACGCCATACCGGGCCGCCCGGCGGCCAGGATCGCCAGCGCGACACCGAGGTCGGCGAGCAGCGCGAGATGCGGATGGCGGACCGTCTGGGGCCACCGGGTCAGCACGCTGACCATGACGACGGTCGCGGCGGCGGCGACACCGAGGACGGCGGCGGCCCGCCACGCCTCGTCGACGACGAGCAGCCCCGACCCGGCCGCGACGAGCACGACGGCGCCCCGCCCGAGCAGCAGCGACCGGCACACGGCGGCCGGCGCGACAGCCGGGTCGATCCGGACGGCCGGCTCCGCGCCGTGCAGGTGGTCGACATTGGAGAGCGAGGTCAACGGTGCCGCCTCGGGGTCGTGTCGGATGATGCCGTCGCCATCCTCCGGGGCGGCCGCCCCGGCAAAACCCATGATCGCATACGGCAACGACGACTGCCCTGTTCGCCGTGGCGAACAGGGCAGCCGTGCAAGCCCGCCGAGGGAGGCCGCGGGTCAGGCCGTCCGGCCGTGCCCGCTCAGCAGGAGCCGACCACCTCCAGCACGAACGGCTTGTCCGGCTGATGGCGCACCCGCGCGGTGCAGTCGGTGGCGCGGCCCGGGACCCGCCGCACGATGGTCGTCGTCGTCAACTCGGCACCGGCGGTCATGTTCCAGTCGAACTCGATCGGCACGGTCCAGCTGCTGTTGCCATTCACGTTGCCGAAGCCGACGCCGGCCGGTGTGGTCACGTTGCCGGTCGAGATCGTGATGGTGACGGTCTTCGACGCGTCGGTGGTGGTGAACCGCATCGTGCGGGGGCGCCAGATCGAGGTGCCGGTGACCCAGTCCCACGTCCAGCACACCTCGAACGTGACGTCGCCGACCTTGGTGGATTTGGTGCAGTCGACCCGGCCCGGCCCGGCGGTCGTCGGCTTCACGGTCGGCACCGGCCCGGCGGTCTTCGACGGCTTCGGCCCGGCCGACGCGGACGCCTTGGCGGTGCTGCTCGCGGTGGGGGCCGACGGGCGGGCCGCGCCGCCGGCGAGGGCGGACAGCGACAGCGGCGGGCCGGTCCGCAGCTGCGACTGGGCCGCGTACCACTGCGCGTACCGCCCGACAGTGTCGACGTACTCGGTCGCGCTCCCCGCCGGGACCCCATTCGTCAGCCGGACCTGGCCCGACCCGACCCGGTGTGCGGCGAGGGCACCCGGCCACAGATCCCCGGACACTCCGGCGACCCGCAGCTCCCCGATGAGCTGGCACATGTGGTGAGCCAGGGCCTGAACGCCCGCGTTCGGGTCGGCCCGGTTGGCCGCCGGCCACGGTGCCCACCGGTTCCAGACCTCGACCGACACCGCACCGCGATCGGCGACGAGCTGCGCGGCCAGGCGGGCCGGGGTCAGCGCCGGACACGACGACGCCGCGACGAGCACGGCGTCGACCTCTCTGCCGGTCAGCCCGCGGTTGTCGACGTCCGGGGCGGCCTGCGCCCCGCCGAACTGCACTGACGCGACCCCGCCCAGCAACAACGCCGCGGCGGCAGCGGTCCCGGCGATCACCCGCCGGCGTCTTCCACCAAGCATCACCATCACGCCTTGCCTTCCAGGACGGCTGCGTCTGACCGGAGGAGAACGGATGGGACGACGCCGAGGTTCAAACGGCAGGCGCCGCCATCCGGCCGGCGGGTGAGGCGGCGGCTACGGGCGGACGACGACATCGAACGTTGCCACCGCGCGGCGTACACCGTCGCCGACCCGGCCGTCCGGGACGTCGTGCGGGCCGGCCGACGGGTCGGCCCGCACGATCCGGCCGGCGTCGGGAATGCACACACCCCAGGCCGCCGCCAGCGCCGTCAACGCGCCGTACGCGATCACCGTCGCCTCGCCCTCGGGGGCCCAGGCATGCAGGCCGAGGTGCCAGCGCTCGCGCCGGGCCCAGGGCATCCGAGACCTGACCGGGTCCCCGACCGGCTCGACGAGCAGCACCGGGTCAGGGCCGGTGATATCGTGCGGCCGCGCGGTCACGACGGTCACCCCGGCCAGATGCTCTTGGCCGCGCAGATAGGAGACCACCAGGGCGACGGCGTCCGGTTGCATCAGGAGCCCTCCCGCGCGGTCGCCAGCGTTACGGCTGTGCCGCCGGCGGACCGCTGGCCGGAGAGCCGCCAGGCGCAGGTGAGGCGCTCGGCCGGGGAGCCGGTGACGGCGCCGACGCGGGGAGCGCAGGCGACCGGGTGGCGCGGCCGCTCTGGATGACGAGCGTGATCTGCAGCACCGCAACGGCCACCAGCAGCAGGGCGGCGGCGGCGAGTGCGATTTGGATGTACGGCCCGGGCAGTGGCATGACGACGGCTCCAGGGTCGGGAATCTCGCGTGCGGGCGGTCACGCTCATGACGATGCTCCGATCGGCTGGGTTCACTGTGCGGTGGCGGTCCCGCCGACCGGCGGGTGCGCGGTCGGCGTTCGGGCCGCCCCGGGGACACGCGCCCGGTTCGGCGCGGCGTTGGAAACCACCTACGCGGGCGCGCGGACGCGGCCGGCAACGGCGCGTGGCGCGAGCACAACGCCCAGGTCCCGCGCGGCCGATGTCCACGGCGCGTCGGCGCGGCGCCAGCGGCCCTCGCTGGCCGAGGCCATGGCGACGACGCGGGTGTACCGGTAGGCCCGCCACGGCAGCAGCAGCGTGGGCCCGTCGTCGAGCAGCCGGGCCGCGTCGGACCGCACCGCGGGCAGCGACGCCAGGTGGGCCGCGGTCGCGGCGACATCGATCGCCGTTCCCGCGCGGACCCGCAGCGTCGCCAGCCGGTAGCCGGGGCGCGGCTGGGGCGGCTGCAGGTGCAGGCCCAGCCACGCCGGCGGCGGGGCGTCGACGCCGAGCAGAGCGTAGGCACGGCGATACGGTCGCCAGCCCGGCCGCGGCCATGGGCAGGCCTCGTCGGGCAGGCCGGCCACGCCGGTGGCGCGCAGCCGCAGCGGCCCGGGCGGCAGCGGCTGCTCGTCGATCAGTTCGCCCCCGGAGACCCGTATCGCCGCGACGATCCGCGCTCGGTCCAGCCAGCCCGCCGGCAGCAGGTACGCGCCCCGCCGGACCGCCGCGCCGGTGACCTGGGGCGGCGCGGTGACCTCGCTGGCCGGGACGTCCACGGCGCCCTGCGGCCCGACCGTCACCCGCAGCAGGTGTCCCTGCCGGATCTCGTGCGCGAGCACCCCCGGATCGAGCTGCCCCACGGCGAACAGTCCCGTGGACGCCAGGCCGTGCTCGGCCACGTCCGCCGGGTCGTCGCGGGTGGACACGTACAGCGCGAACGGGACCGCGTTGACCTGCGGCCGTTCCGGCAACCAGGCCACGCCGTGGCCGCCGCCGCGTGGGCCGGGCTCCAGCTGGGGGCCGAAGAACGGGCCCTCGAACCGGTCGTCGAGCGGTGCTGGCTCGGCCGTGCCGGGGACGGAGATGAGGTAGCCGTCGCGGCTCTCCCAGCGGGGCGGGGTGCCGTCGTCGAGGCGCCGCCAGGACGACGGGCCGTGCGGGGTGACAGCGCGGGGCAGGTCGTCGGCAACCTCGATGTCGCTGCCCGGCTCGGGGAGGTAGACGGCGCAGCCCAGGCCGGCCTCACGGAGGTACCGCCGCAGTCCCGCCAGCTGCCGCGGCTCGACCCGGGCCAGCAGGGCCACGTCGGCGCCGCGCGCGGCCGGGTCGCCGAGCATCCGCCGCAGCCGTGCCCCGCCGAGCGCGACCAGGTTGCCGTCGACGCAGATGCCCGCGAGCCGGCCGTCGTCGAGCACGGTGAGGTCGGCGACGGCGAGGCCCTGGCGGGGGCGGATTCGTGGGTAGATCGCTGCCAGCCGCCGCAGCCGCCGGTCCGGCACCGACACCGCGGCGACGCCGCGGAACCGTCGCAGGACGAACCCGCCCGCAGGGATGAGTCGGCCGTCCGGGTCGGACTCGAAGCGCAGCGGCGCCGCAGGATGCGGCCGGTACGCCTCCCAGCCTCCGCCGTCGGCGACCAGGTCGTCGCAGTCGGCGGCGTGGGTGACCCGGCTGCCGGGATGCGGCGCCCACACGACGGCGCCGGTGATGCGTGCGAACCGGCCGAGGCTGGCGTGCAGGTGGTCCCGGTCGTCGGCCTGGGCGGGCCACTGCAGCGACAGGCGCACGTCCCCGCCGTACAAGGGCATCGTCCCCATCCGGACGGCCAGCCGCTCCCCGAATCCGCCGCCGACGAGAGCGCCGGCGGTCACGTCCACGTCGACCGTCAGTAGGCCGGTCATGCGTCGAACCCGCGGGCCAGCAGCTCCACGCGCAGGGCCTTGAGGGCGTAGAACGTCCGCGACTTCACGGTGCCCGGTGGCACGCCCAGCCGCTCGGCGGCCTCGGCGATCGGACGGTCGTGGACGTAGGTGGCGACCAGCACCTCCTGGAAACGGCCCGGTAGCGCGGCGAGGGCCTCGCGGACCCCGGTCGCGTCGACGACTGCCTGGGCCAGGTCGCCGGCGTCCGGGCGCTCGTCGATGCGGACGGTGCCGAGCTCGGTGGGGCGGGTCCGGGCCGCACGGACCGCGTCGATCGCGATCCGGCGGGCCACGGTGAACAGCCATGCGCGGCTCCAGCTGCCGTCGGGCCGGCGGGATTCGGGGTGCCGCCAGGCCCGGATCAGTGTGTCCTGCAACAGGTCCTCGGCCCGGTGCCGGTCGCCGTTGCAGAGGCGCAGCAGGAGCCCGAGCAGGAGCGGGGCGTGCACGTCGTACAGTTCGCGCAGAGCGCCGTCGCTGTTTTCCATGCCTCGGACGCTACGATCGCGGCGTCCCCAAAGGATGGGCCTACCCGCCCGCCGAGCGCGGCCCGGGGGACCCAGTTCCTGGGCCCTCCGCCGTCCATCGCGCCACGGCCTCGGTCCGGTTGGCGACCTGGAGCTTCGCGAAGACGTGATTGAGGTGGTTCTTCACCGTCTTCTCGCTCAGGCCGAGCCGCTGCCCGATCGCCCCGTTGGACAGGCCCTCGGGCAGCAGGTTCATGATCTCCCGCTCGCGGGAGGTGAGCCCGATCCGGCGGGCGAAGTCGGCGCGCTGCCGCTCGGCGCGGTCCTTGTCGTCATGCGTGCGCAGCGCTGCGGTCACAATCGACACGGCGGTGGGGGAGAGCCAGCCTTGCCCGGCGGCGACCGAGCGGACCGCCCGGACCAGGTCCGGTGCGTCGAACTGGCCGTGCACGAGATAACCCCGGGCCCCGCCGCGGAGCATCGCGGCGATGACGGCCTCGCTGTCGTCGCTGGTGAGCGTCAGCACGCTGGTGTACCGGGTGATGTCGGCGACGATCGAGAGTCCGTCGGCGACTGGCATCCGGTAGTCGAGCAGCGTCACGGTGGGCTGCAGCCGCCGGGCGGCCTTGAGTCCGTCGACGCCGTTGCCGGCCTCGGCGACGACCTCGATGTCGTCCTCGGCGGCCAGGATCGCGCACAGTGCCTGCCGCACGATCGGGTTGTCGTCGGTCACCAGGACTGTGATCACGCTCATGTCGTTGCCCGGGCTGTCGGCGCCGTTGTCGCGCCCGGCGACTGGTGGGCCCGGTCGGCCGGCGACCGGCCGTCGGCGGGCGCAACGGTCGGTTCCATGCGGTGCCGTCCCCTCATGAGCTGCTGCGGCGGGTGTTTTTGAACGCTTGATCCGAGGACATCGTGCGGGGTCGAACGTTGTCCACGCAACCTCTGACCGGCCGTAGGAGGACGCCGATGATCGGTCTGACAACGTCCCTGTAACGGGATCCCCCCGCTCCGTGAACCACGGCAGGCCGCCGTCCGTCTTGAGGGTGTGGTTGTCAGGCTGGTCATGGCTGTCGTGGCTGTCGTGGTCCTCGTGGTGTCGCTTCCCGCACCGTCGGCGGCGGAGCCGGGTCCGGCCATCGCGAAGTACACGGTCGTCGAGTCCCGGGCGAACGGCCAGCGGGACACGTTGTTCGCCATTGCGCTGGAGACACTGGGGGACGGCCGCCGGTACTCGGAGATTCTCGAGCTCAACCGCGGCCGCATCCAGCCGGACGGGGAGCGGATGACCGACGTCGTCATCGAGCCCGGCTGGATCCTGCTGCTTCCAGCCGATGCCGGTGGTGCGCGGGTCCGCACCGGCGTCGTGCCCAGCTTCCCGCCGGGCGGCATCTCCGCCAGCCCGCAGCCGACCCGGTCACTGCCGGGGGCGGCCGAGCCGAGCGCCCTGCCGATGCGGGCCGCTGCGGTCAGTGGCGCCGTTGTGCTGCTCGGGGTGGCGCTGTTCGTCCGCCGATCCCGCCGCCCTGCTTCCCCTGCACCGGAAACGGTGCCCGGAACCACGCCGGAGCTGGCCGCCGGCCCGGGGGAGCTGCGGCTCGTCGGGGCCCGCGACGGCACCGGCGGCACCGCCGTCGTGTTCGTCGAGGCCGCCGGCGGGCGTCAGCCGGTCGACCTGGCCCTGGCCCCGGACGCGTTCACGGTTGTCGGGGACCGGGCCGAGGGGCTGCGGTTCGCGCGCGTGCTGATCGCACAGCTGTGGGCTGCCGGGGTGCCGCTGACCGTCGTCGGATCCGAGCTGATGCGCGACCGTCCGGAGGGCTGTGCCGGGGCCGGTTCGGTCGCCGAGCTGCCCGAGGAGCCATCGTTTCCCGCGGCGCCGGTGCCGCACGTCTTCGTGTGCGCGGTGCGGGCCGGGGAGGAGCTGCTGCCGCTGGTCCGCCTCATGAGCGAGCCCGGCGCGCGCGTCGTGCTGATCGGGGACGTGCCACCGGCCCGCTGGTCGCTGCGCCTGTCCTGAAGGAGCTCCGCCGGTTCAGGGGCAGGGCGCATAGGAGATGCGCCGCGGGCACCGCCTTCACTGCGGCACCGCCTTCACCGCGGCCTCGCTGAGCCTGCGGCCGGCGGCCCCCGGCCCGGCCGTGGGCCCCACGGTTCAGCGAACCTCGAACTCAAACAGTGAATACCCGTAGCTGCCGACACGCGCCGTGCCGTACATCTGGACGTATCGCGCACCCACCGCGGCGAACCGCACCTCGTCGACGTCGCCGCCGGAGTCGCCGGCCGTCTGCACGACCGTCCACTGTGTGCCGTCCACACTGACCCGGATCGCGTATTGCTTCGCTCGCGCGGATTCCCAGAGCAGTGTGACGCGTTCGACGGTGTACACGGATCCCAGGTCGACAGCGAGCCACTGCGGATCGGAGGCCAGGCTCGCCCACCGGCTGGCCGGATCGCCGTCGACGGCATTGGCGGCGGCCAAGCGGGCGCCCGCCTGCGATGAGGTCGTGACCGCCTTGCCGCGGGCCAGGTTCACGCCATTGCTGCCTGGAGGAGCGGGCGCTCCGGTAGGTAGCGGCGCTGAGAGCGTGAGCTCCGGCGCCGGGGCGCCGGAGCTGGACGGTGATGCTGCCGCGGTGGGGCCGGCGCTGGGACTCGATCGTGCGCCCGACGTCGAGCCGGAGGCCGACGCCGGGTCCTGGGCGGACATGGCGGGACCGGTGCCGACGACCGGCGTCCCGACCCCCGTCCGGTGGCGGCTTTCGGCCGGGTCGGCGTCCGACTCCGCGAACGGCCGCAGTGTGCCGGCGGCGACGAGCGCCCCGACGAGGAGCGCGGCGGCGCCGCCGACCGCGGCCACCAGCCCGATCCTGGTCGGCCGCCGGCGCCGCCGGTGCCGTAACGGCGGATCCAGCAGGTGCCGTGGCTCGTTGACCAGTGGCGGCCCGTTCCCATCATCCACCGCGGCATCGTAGGGATGCCCTGTTTCACGATGCAATGGTCGTTGGGACGGTTCTTCGTGAACAACTGGGTTGTCCGCGTTCATGGCTTGTGCTTGTCCACGCCGACGCCGTTGCACTGCCTGCCGCCGTTGACGCAGTGCTCGATGACCCGACGCTGGCGCTCGGGGTCCCAGCCGTTCATGAAGTCGAAGTGGAAGGAGTAGCTCGGGCCGGACGAGTACGCGAGGCCGTCGGTCTTCCCGCCGGGCAGCTTGTACGGCACCTTCAGCTCGAGCATTGGCAGCGGCACGGGGTGGCCGGCCGGGCAGACGCCCTGCACCGGGTACACCATGTGCGACCTGTGGTCCGGCGGGTCGAGGTCGGCGCCGTTCCAGCAACTGGGCGCCTGGTACCGCACGATGAGCGACGACCCGTCCGGGCAGGACGCCGCAATGTCGTTGGCGAGGTCGCCGCCGCAGCTCCAGGTGCCCCGGAAGGCCGCGGCGTCCGGCGTCCTCATGTCGCCGGCCAGCAGCCGGAAGCCGGCGGGAAACGGTAGCACCGTGCGATAGTCCTTCACGTCGGCCTTGTAATACACGGTGACCATCCCCGTCTCGACCGGGACGCCGTGCTGCAGCAGGGTGGGGAACCAGTAGCCGGACGCGTCCTTCGGGTCCTGGCAGGAACTACGACCACCCAGCAGCGACGCGTTCGTGCTGCCCGCGCTGGTGGACGGGTTGCCGACGAACGTGTGGTTGTGGGACGCGCCAGCCAGGCCGGGGAAGACGATCGGGTCGTCGTTGAGCCGGTGGGTGACGGTGCAGTTCGCCGCGACCTCCTGGTATTGCGCGTGCGGCGGCGGACCCCCGAACGTCCGGGTCGGCCGGACCTGGCCGGACGCCGGCGCCAGGCTGGACGCGGTGCTCGGCCCCGCGCCGGGTGCCGACTGGCTGCCCATCGCCGGGCGGCCCGGAGAGCTGGCGGCCGGCGCGCCCGGCGACGTCTCGACGCCGGCCGACCGGCACGCCGCGGCGCCGAACACGGCCACCGAGACCAGCACGATCATCCCACTTCGCGGAAGGCTTCTCACGCCGGTGACGCTACGGGCTCGGCCGGGCGAGGGACCGGGCCGAAGCTCCCAGACGGGCCCGGTGCGTGGGCCCAGTTTTCTGGGCCCTGTCTCAGTACCGCACCTGGACCGTCACCGTCGTGCCGCTCCCGGGCGCGGTCGTGAACTGCAGCTCGCCGCCGGCGCGGCGGGCCCGCTCGTACATCCCGACGATGCCGAAATGGCCGTCGGCCTGCCAGGCCGTCGGCTCCTGCGCCACGAATCCGTCGCCGTCGTCGCGGACGCTCAGCGTGGCCGCGTCGGCGCCGCCGGTGAGAGTGACGCGGACCCGGCGGGCTCCCGCGTGCCGCTCGACGTTGGTCAGGGCCTCACCGAGGATCCGCATCAGCTCGTAGCGGACGTCCACGGGCGGGTCCACCGAAGCCACGTTCAGCGACAGCCCGATTCCGGTGCGGTCCGCCCATTGCTGGCAGACCATCGACACGGTGTCCCGCAATGGCTGATCGACCGCGTCGACACGGAGTCCTTCCAAAAGTTCGCGGGCCTCGCGGGCGGCGGCCTCGGCGCCCTGGGAGACGGTCGCAGCCAGCTGCTCGGCGAGCGCGGGCTGCCGTCGCAGCGACGACGGCAGCGCCAGCGCGGCGAACGAGATGCCCCGCAGTGTCTTGGCCACCGAGTCGTGCAGCTCGCGGGCCAGCCGGGCGCGCTCGGACGCGGCGGCGGACTGCTGGGCCTGGGCGATCGCACTGACGCTGAGCGTCATGAACCGCACCAGCGCGGCGGTCGCGGTGGCCGCGCCGATCCCGGCCAGCAGGCACATCACGGGGAACGCGGCGATGAACGCGGCGACCTCCGGCGACGAGGCGTTGCCCCGCACGATCATGCCGGCCGCCACGTAACCGAGCGCGGCGTAGCCGACACACACGGGCAGGGCCCGCATGCCCCACAGCGCGCCGGCCAGCGCGGCCGACCCGACGAGGTAGCAGAAGTACGCCATGCCGCCGTCCATCGCATACATGATCGCGATGGCCACGGCCAGGTCCACCATCAGCACCGCCGACGGCCGGCGGACCAGACCCGGCCAGCGGGTCAGCGCGCTCACGATCGCGACCGTCGACACCGCGGTGATGACGAGGACCGCGACGATCCGCCATGTCTCTGCCACCACCAGCAGCCCGGCCCCGGCCGCGACCAGCACCACGGCGGCCCGGCCGAGCAGCAGCGAGCGGCAGATGGCGGCCGGCGCGACGGCCGGGTCGATGCTGAGGGGCGGCCGTGGGGCCTCAGCCGACGAGAGTGAGGTCATCGGATGTGAGGCTACCGGCAGCACCGCCCGGCGCAACCCGCGGCCGCCCCCGGCTGCGCGCGGTCAGCACGTCATGATCAATGTGGCGAGTGCCTGCATGACAGTGGCGCCGCCCGCGCCGGTCGGGTCCCGCAGCGGCCGGAGCAGGTCGCTCCACGCGACGCGATCCGAGCCTGAAAGACACTTCATGGCGTCGGCGTCGAACGCGGCGGTGCTCGTTGCCGACTCGTTCATCACCTTGTGCAGGGCCTGCAGGATGGCCACGTCCGCGCGGTCGGCGTCGCCGCGGTCGGCGGCCTGCACCAGGCGGCTCAGCGGAGCCAGCAGGGCCGGTTGCAGCAGAGCCTTCTGGTACGTCGCGTGCCGGGTGTCGCGGTCTGCTGTCAGGTATTCAAAGGCGAAGCCGGCGTCACCCTGGGCGGCCAGGTCGAGGATCGCCTCGTGCAGGACGCCGCTCTGGTCGCCGGGGGCGGCGCGGCCGGCGAGCTCGGCGAGGAACAGGCGGGTGGCCGGGGCGAGCAGCGTGCTCAGGTGGTCGGTGAGCAGGCGCTGCGACTGCGGCCAGTCAGGTGCGGTGAGCCAGTCGGCGAGCGCCACTGGCGGTTGCGTGGTTACCGGCTGCGCGGCCGCGGTGGCGGCGTCGAACAGGTGATCGGTGAACGCGTCGCCGAGGGGCGTGGTCGTGCCGTCCGGGCGGTGGACGGCCCACACGTTGCCGAGCCGCAGCGCGGGCTGCCTGCCCCCCAGCGCTCCGGCGGACGGCGTGGCCTGGTGGACGAGGGCCAGGCCGTGGGCGGCGGTGAGGGCGACAAGCGCACGGGTGGCGGGTCCCTGCGTGACGACGACGGGTCGCTCGCGCCGCCACCGGAACCGTTCCAGCAGCGCGGCGAGGACCGTGGGGCTGCCGGCGGTGCCGAACACCACGACCGGGACGCCCCGGGCGGCGGCAAGCTCGTTCGCCCGGTCCCACCACGGCCGGGACGCGGCCGCGTCGGCGCCGACGAGGTGGAGCCAGTCCCGTTCCGCCACGCCATGCGGCAGCACCATCGGCCAGTTCGCGGCGTCCTGCGGCGCGTTGAGCGCGCGGGTCGGGGGCATGCCGCCGGACCACAGCAGGTGCCGGCGCCGGGACGCCGGCCGTTCCAGGTCGACGACGTGTGCCGCCTGCTCGACGAGGTCGGCAAGGATGGCCGTATCGGCCAGTGCCGCCACGGTCACCGTCAGCGTGTGCGGGTCCCGCGGTGCCCGGCCCGGCAGGGCGTGCAGCAGGTCGTCGTCGGCCAGCCGGAGCTCGCCGCGGCGGCCGTGCGGCAGCCGCCCCTCGGCGAGCGTGAGGGTGAACGGTGTGGCGCCGGTGCTGACCTCGAGTGTCGTCGCCGACCGGACGTCGACGCGCACCCGGAAGCCGGTGCTGTCCCACACCCGCGCCGCGGCCTTCCACAGCCGCTCCGTCTCGGGCTGTCCAGCCCGCGAGTCCCGGATCGCCTCGTACGCTGCCCGCTCCCGTGCGCCGGCGGCCGGCGGCGCGCCGAGCCTGACCCGGCGGGCTCGGGCCACGGCGATTTCGGGGCCCAGGTCACGGTGGTGCCGGCGCCACATGTGCGGCCGGACCAGCGTCCAGCGACGCTCCGTCTCCGGCTGCTCATCGCGCAGGCCGAGTTCGTCAACGAGGACGGCCACCTCGGCCCGCAGCCGGTCCGCGTCGAGGTCGCCGCGGGCGGTGGCCGTTCCGCTCTCGGCCAGGGCGAGGTCGTTGAGGAGCTGGTGCAGGCGGTCGAGGGCGGCCCGATCCTGCGGGGTGAGCCGCAGTCCCCGGGCGGCGGGCACCGGCGCGCGGCTGAGTATCCGGCCGCCGTCGCGGTGGGCCAGGTCGGCGATCCGGATCGAGACGCGGACAATTCCGTGATACAGGCGGCGCCCCAGCCCGCCACCGAGGCGGCGGGTCCCCTGCCCGCCTGGCACCGGCACCGGCGTCACCTTGGCCTGGAACGTCGCGGCCTGCGTGGCGAGCGCGTCGACGACGATCAGCCGTTCGTCGACCGTCCACGGCAGGAGACGGACCTCTTGCCGGGCCTCCCGGTCGCGGGCCGCATGCGCGGACATCGGCTCGAGATTCCGCAGCACGGCCTCGCCGAGGAACGTCAGCAGCGACACCCCGATACCGCCGCCGAGCAGGGCCCAGCCGGGCGGCCCGGCGAGCAGCCCGGCCCCGATGGCGATGCCGAGCCCGGCGGCCTGCCCAGCCCCGGACGGCAGGTGCTTGTAGATCTCCCGGCGCAGCGGCACCTGCGTCGGCCGCTTCCGCTCCTTGTGCAGCGCAGCCTGGTCGGCGGCGAGCGCGGTGCGCTCGGAGATCCGACGCAACCATGGACGCCTCGCGGGGTCGGCCGCCCGCGGCGTGACCACCGGCAGGCCGCCGAGCATCGCCTCCAGGGCCGTGATCGCGCTGGTCAGCCACCACAATGCATCGACCGAGGCCAGCGCCACCCGGTCGGTGAACTCGGGGCGTTTCACGTAGCTGCGGCCGAAGCCGTAGCCGACCGCCCGCAGCGTCGCCGCGATCATCGTCGAGTCGGCCAGCCACGGGACGCTGTTGAGCAGGTGCGCCAGGGCGAGCGTCGGGATCTGCAGCCCGGGGTCCTGCGCACCGACTCGCAGCACGTTGACGCGGTGGCGCGGCGCGGCGCGCGGGAAGCCCCGGGCGAACACGTCGTACGTCACCGGCTGAGACACCGCGGAATCCCCGGCGGGACCGCCGTGGCGCCGCACCGCCCGCCGGGCCGCGCTGCCGGCCTTGGCCAGGGCGAACCGGCGGCGGGCGCGCAGCTCTTTGAGGTGGATGCCCACCTCCTGCTCGAGCGCGCCCCGCATGGCGCGGAGCTGTCCGGCGGCCCCCTCGGCCGCCGTCCGCTCCTGGGCGGTCAGCGGCCGACCAGTGCGGGTGAGCTGTTCGGCGGCCCCGAACACGTGGTAGTTCAGCGCCTCCAGGAAGCGGTTGCGCAGCCCGTCGGGACTTGCTTCGTACAGATGTTCGAAGCGGCGCCGCGCGACCGACTCCCGCCATTCGGCGACCCACTCGCCACCGGCGCCCGTCACGATGCTCTGGGTGAGGTTCAGGCCGAGGGCCATGGCGCCGACCTCGGGGCGTCCGCTGACCGCCCCGCCGACGATCATGCCGGCCAGCGCGCTGACGACCGCCGACTCGCCCCGCTTCTGCAGCGCCGCCTTCGGCAGCCCGATCGTCGGCGGACGAAACGACCCTGTCGCACGGGGCGGCCCGGGCCTGGCCAGCACCCGAGTGGCCGGGCCGGCGCCGCCGGACGCGGCGGCGAGCCCGTCGGCGTGCGCCTGGCTGGCCGCCTGCGACATCGACGTGCCGATGCTGGTGGCGGTGAGCGCCGTGTCCCGACCGGCCAGCGTCGCGACACCGTACGTGAGCACCGCCTGCGCCGTCGCCGCCGTGACCCGCCGCGTCATGTGCAGAGTCGTCGGGGCGTGGCCCGGCAGCGGTTCCTCGACCCGCTCCGCCCGCCGCCGGTGCAGCGCGTCGCCGAGCTGCTTCGCGACGGCCGGCGCCAGGAGCTGCGCGCCGGCCCCGACGAGCAGCCGGCGGATGTCGCGTTCCACGGTGTGCAACGCGACCTCGGCCGGGTCGGCAGCGTACGGCGTCATCGCGGATCGGGCCCGGTGCGCGGCGCGGCGAAACCGGCCCCGCTGGAACGCCAGATGCAGCACCGTGCGGTGCTGCCCCAGGAGCCGCCAGGCGTGCAGCAACGGCTCGGCCGCCGCCGGGTCGAGGTGCGCGACCGCCCACGCGTGCAGTTCGCCGGCAAGGGAGACGGCGATCGCCGCGTCGCTGGCGTCCGCCCGCACCTCCAGGGTGCCGGAGCGCAGGACGACCGCCCGGTCCGCACCGCCCCACCGCTGCGGCGGCACCAGGCGGACCGGCAGGGTGGCGACGTCGGCATCCTGCGCCCCGGGTGTCGTCAGACGCAGCGCTGGTGCGCCCCCACGTGGGCGCACCAGCTCGACGGCGCTGACGACGTCCTGGTGCCGCACCGCGAACGACATTGCGGCCCGGTCGACCGCGTCGAGAACCTCCGTGTCGCCGAGGACGGTCCGGGCCGACCACATGATTCGCAGCAGCACCTCGCGCGAAGGCGCGGTGAGCACCGCGAACGACAGTCCGCGCAGGACCTTCTCGCCGCGCTGGAACCCACCGGTCGTGTCCCGCAGGGCGCCGAGCTGCCGAAGTGCCGCGGCCAGCCCCAGCTCGGCGTCCGCGCGCCGGTCGGCCGGAGCCCGCTGCCAGGTCGTGACCGCGAGCTCGGCCAGGTACAGCCGGCCCCGGTCGGCCGGGGTCACCGAGTGGTGCACGACGGTGGCGCCGGCCGGCGTGAGCCGGTCGGGTCGGGACCGGGCGCTGAGCACGGTGCGGAACCGGCTGAGCCTGCCCTGAGGTCGGGCCAGGGCCTGTGCGCCGAGCCCGATGAGCCGTCGCGCATCCTCGTCGGACGCGGTGTCCCACCCGCCGCGGGTCAGGTCGACCTCGACGGTGCGGACGCGCCCGCCGCGGGTGAACCGGACCACGTCGCCGCCGGCGACGGCGATCTCGAGGCTCGCGCCGGCGTCCGTGAGCATGCGGCGGGCCGCTTCGACCATGCCGGACAGGCCGACCTCCGGCTCGGCGAGCCGAGTCGGCGAGTCGGCGAGCCGCTGCAGCGAGCCGGCGAGGTCGGCGACGAGCCGGCGGGGCTCCGCGCCTGGCCGGTATTCGTAGAACGGCGCACGCCCGGCCGTCACCCGGGGGTCGTCGTGGTCGAGCCCGGGGATGACGCCGGAGTACCAGCGGTCGCCGATGACCCCGAGCATCCCGCTCGCCGCGACCACCCGCCGGTTGCGGATCTCGGCGAGCCGCGAGGCGAAACTCGTCAGCCCGCGGCCGGCGTCCACCGCGCAGTCCAGCAGGAGCAGGTCGGCGCCGGCCGCGCCACGGGCCCGGTCGAGCAGGTCGTTGAACTGCCCGGCGGTGTACAGTCGATTCCCGACCCGCACGCGGGCACCGGCACCGTGCAGGACGACGACGAAGAACCCGCGTACCCATGAGAGCCCCTGGGCGTGCGCCGCATCGAGGGCACGCGATCCGGCAGGACCCGCGAAGACGTGACCGAAGACACGGTCGCCGGCTCGCAGCGTCTGGCCGGGGAGCTCGCTGTATTCGCCGCCGACGGACGGCAGTTCCCCCGTCAGCGCCGACATCGACACGATCGCAAGATCGTCGGCAGTGCCGTCGTGCAACCCGCCGAATTCGGCGGGCGGCATCGAGCCCAGCCACACCGGCCGCGCTGCGCCTGGAAGCCGATTCACGAACGACGCGATCCGTGGGGGTGTTTCCACGCCAGGGACGCCGATGTAGACAGTCGGCGGCCCGTTCTTCGTGGCCGGCGGCGCGTTGCCCGCCCCATCAGGGCGCAGCCAGAGCCACGTGCGGCCGGCCTCGGCCACCCAGCCGCCGCCGAGGTTGTACGTCCCGGCCCGCGCGCCGGGCGCCAGCCCGTACGGCGTCTGCCGCGCACCGCCCTCCGGAACGGCCGGCAGCACCCACAGCCGCTTTGCCAGCGGCACGAACGTCGGCAGGCCGCCCTCGTCGACGGCCGCCAGCCGGGGCGAGGCCGCATGCTGTACGGCGCGGGTGGGGAGCTCGATCGGCACGCCGTGCCGTTCGGCGTACCGCTCGGCCTCCTCCTGCGACGGCAGCTGCAGCGGATCGCCGACGTCGAGCACGACCCGTTCGGCGACGGCCGGCAGCAGCCGGCCCAGGTAACGCTCGAGCAGCCCTGACCCGAGCCCGCCCGGTGGCACGACAATCCGCGCAAACCCGTCCCGGGGTTTTGCCGTCATTGCGTACTGCAGTGTCGCCGGGTCGGGATCCCGGGTCATCGGCCCGATGTGCAGGTAGACCCCGGACGGCATCGGCATGATCCGGCCGTCCGCACACAGTTCCCGCAGTACGTCCGCCGCTGCCGCCACCCCCCCGCCTCCTCATCCCGTCGCCGGACTCCGACGCTAGTCAGCGGCGACCGAGGGGACGAGCCGTCAGATCGGGCGGTCCGTCCCACCGGGGGGCGCGGCACGCGGTCCGCACCCCGGAACCGGGACTGTGGCGTGGTCCCCGTCCGTGGGATCTGGCAGGCGCTCGGGCGGGCGCGGGCACGCCGCCGTCACGGGCTCCTCCGGCCGAGGAGGCCCGCCGTTCACGCGTTGTTCGCCACAGACGTCACCGTCCACGGGGGCACCGACGCATCCCCGGAAGGGGACACCCACGCCTCAGGGCCTGGTAGAACGATCCGACCGGGACAAGCTCGGTCGAGACGTGGCGGCGCCGGTCAGAGGCCGAATGTCCACTTCTGGTAACCGTCGTGGTTGCAAGGAACGAGGGTCCAGTCTCCGTTCGGGTTGCTGCCGACGCAGTAGCTGTGCAGGAACTGCCAGGTCATCTCGAACTGGGCGTAGCTTCCCTTGACTCTCCACCAGGTCACCGCGGGCGCACCCTCGGTGCTGCACGGGACGGAGCGGAGGAGGTACGACTGCTGGTTCTTCTCGATGGCGAGGCACTGCCCGGTCGCCACGTTCGCGAACTTCACCACGTCGAATCGGTCACTGGACTTCCCGACATACATGGCTTGCCATTTCTGGCTGTTGTTGTTGGCGTCGCAAAGCTGTGTGGACACGGGCGTATTCGAGGCGGCCTGCAGACAGCGCCCGGTTTGCCCGTTGCGCAGGAAGCCGGCGGACGTCGTGGCGCTCGCCGACGCCGTGGCCCGGCTGGATGCTGACGCCGAGGCGGCTGCGGGACTCGTCGGGCCCGTCGCCGTCGAGGACGGATCCATTGCCCGCGCGGCGCTCGGCGCGGCGGCGCTGGCCGGTGAGGACGCATCCATTGCCAGCTCCGCGCCCGTCGAGGCGTCGCTGGCCGGTGCAGGCTTGTCGTCGGGGATGAGCAGGGGCGGCACCGCGACCGTGATGAGGCCGATCGCGACCGCAAGGCACACATTGCGCCACCGACGCAGCTGCACGGCCGTGCGCGGCGACGGCTGGGCACGCCGGCGACCACGGCCGGACCGTTCCGAGTCCGCGGTGGTGGTGCGAGTCGTCGTATCCATTGTGCTGCGCACACCCCTTCACCCGATCGGTGACCATGGTGCGGGGCAACGCGCAGGAACACAACTCCCGCACTGAGACTACATCTTTGAGAAAAGCCCGCGTAACGAGTCCTCCGGAGGCCCGGTATCTGGGATGCGCTCAGCCGCACGCTACCAGCAGGCTCAGCAGCGCGCCCAGCTCAGCCACGTGCCCGGGATGCCGCGTCTTCTCGTCCTCCATCTTGCCGATCCAGTCCATCCGGTCCTGGGGCGTGAAGTCACACCGCACCGCGATCGCCGCTTCCTGCGCCTGCTCCCAGTCGCCCGCCACCACCATGGCGATCAACTCGTGGACCTTCTGGTCCAGTACTGCGCCCGGTGCCTGCTGGATCGGCTCCTCGGAAGCGCCGGGGGTCTCGGCGTGCGGCTGCTCCGGCTGGTCCTGCTGGTCCTGCACGACCAGTCGCCCATCGGTGTCGACGACGATCGCCGCCAGGGTGGTCCACACGTTGTCCGGGACCGTCACGCCCGGCGTCCCGCTGACCACGATCGTCCGGCCGGGTTCCGGGCCGGCCGGCACGTCCGGGCGCTGCGTCCCCTCCGGCAGGTCGGCCGGGTGGGCCCACAGCGCATCGGGGTCGGAGGCGTCGAGCACCCACCCGGCCGGGAGGCGGTACGTGTCCGGTGTGTCGCCGGCGATCAACCCGTGTGGCAGCGGGACCCGGGCCGCCCGGGGCAGCACCAGCATGATGTCCGCGAGCGGCGCGATGGTCGCGATCCCCTTGCGCGTGTACGGAACGAGCCGGTTGCCCAGCTGGACGGGCGGGGCCCCGCGACGCGGTGCGGTCATCAACCGCACCGGTACAGGAAGCTGCGCGTCGAGCGTCGCCGCCAGGTCCAGCGCCGTGCTCAGCGATTCGGTGTGGCCCAGGTACAGGATCATCGTGGACAGGCGCGAGGCCGGGAGCTGCTGCAGGTAGCGCACGATCCGGTGGGCCGGCAGGGCCGGGTCCACCAGGAGCGTGGTCATGCCCGGGCGCGCCGGGACCTGGTCGAGCTCGCGGCCGTCGAGGATGTTGCCGATCCTGCCGAGCCCGAAGCGGTCGGGGCCAAATCCGTGCAACGCCAGACCTGGTGGCAGCGCCGAGCGCAGCGCGACGTCGTCGAACTGGGCCCACCAGTCACGCTTGCCGACCGGCGGCGGGGCATCCACGTGCAGGCGCACCGCGCCAGCGTCGCGGTGAGCGCCCAGCTCGGCGAGGATCGTGGCGACCCGCGCCTGCACGGCGGCTGGAACCGCCGGGCCGCCCACGAAGACGGTCGTCGGACGGCTCGGCGCGCTTGCCAGGCCTTCGATCGAATCCTCGATCGCCGTGTCGTCCGGGGGCAGCACGGCGATCGAGGAGCCGGTCGCGTCGAGCACCCACCCGTCCGGCAGTTCGTACCGTCCCGGCCGGCCGAGGGGCTTGAGCCCGTGCGGGGTGCGCGTCCCGCGCTTCGGCAGCACCTGGTAGTGCGTGGCCGTCTGCGGGAACGTGTCCACCGTCCCGGTGGGCAGGAGCGCGACGGGAACCAGGGAACCGTCGGCGTCCGGTTGCCGTGTGAACCGGTCAGCCGGAACGACGAGCGTGGCCCGCCCGAGGTACCGCTTGGTCCAGGCCACCATGTCCCTGGCCAGCTGCCGCCGCTCGGGATCGGCGTGGACGAACAGGCCTTCCTGCAGGTGCGGCGGCAGCGCCGCGAGCAGTGTGCCGACGTCGTGGAGCAGGTCGGCGCCGACCGAGCTGTCCAGGATCACTCCCGGCCGCGGGCCGTGCAGGGCCACGGAACTGGCCTGCGGCTCCAGCCCGGATCGGCTGACCACGACGGAGCCGTCGTCGAGCGTGTCCAGCCGGAGCGGTGACCCGGGCCGCAGCCCGTCGAGCAGTGCCCCGTGCAGCGACCGCGGGTCGCGGCCGAGCTCGTCGACGAGCACGACCCGGACGGGGACGGCCTCGGCGATGCGGTCGGCGAGTGACCTGCCGTCCGGGCCGGGGGCCCGCGCCGCCGGATCGGTGAACACGACCGTGGTCGGCCAACCGGTGGCCGGGCTCAGCAGTTGCAGCAGCTGGTCGAGACCGAGCCAGCCGGCGTGGCTGTCGACGAGGCCGCGCTCGGGGTCCACCGCGCCGGTGAGGAGCACGGTCCGGCGCTCCTCGCCGCCGCCCTCCCTGGCCTCGTCGCCGGGCCAGGCAGACGTGGCGGCGAACGCGAGCAGGGCGGAGGCCTTGCTCAGCGGGGTCCGCAGGTCCGGCAGCCACACCTCGCCCATGTCGGCGAACCGCAGCACGGCGTGTTGGACGGCGACGGTGAGGAACAGCTTGCGCCGCCGGGCTTGCTCGTCCGGTGGTACCGGCGGCTCCGGCGGCACCGGCGGAAGTTCATGCAGCCATTCGTCGGCGAAGTCGCGGCTGATCTGGTGGAGGAACGTCGGCGGCAGCGGCGACTCGCGGATGAGCCGCTCGAAGGCGCGCACGCCCTCCAGTACCTTGTCCGGCTCCGCCGGCGGCTGCACCGCCGCCTCCGACAGGTCACCTGCCGGCTCGGGGACTGCTGTGGACCCGGCTGATACGGATTCCAGGTCCGCCAACGTGGTGCTGCTGGCCGACGACGGCGTTACGGCCACGGATTCCGGGTCGGCCACGGATTCCAGGTCCGCTACGGACTCCGGGTCGTCGCCCAGGGACTGCGGGTCCGCGACGGCGGTCAGGTCGATGATGTTGTCCACCCGCGGTGGGATGCCGGTGGCCGTCTCCTTGACGGCGTCAAAGCGGCGCAGCACCCGATCCACCAGGCGCCGCACCTCGCTGTCGTCCAACGCGACCGTGACCATCCCCGAGCTTCCGCCGGAACGGTCGTGCTCCGCCCGGTACGCCAGCCGGACCTCGGCGTCGAAATCCCCGACGATCTCGTGCAGCTGCTCCGCTGACGGCTGCCACCCCTCGTGCTCAGCCTCGGCGCGACGGGCCTCGAGCGCATCGTCGAGCACCGTCCGAGCCTCGACGACCGCATCCTCCGAGGCCTGCCTCATCGGCTCGTCAGGCGTTGCGGGCGGGAGTGTCGGCAAGTCTTCGGTGAAGCGGTCGACCCGCTCCTGCACGTCGGAGAGGAACGCGACCACCGACGACCGGACGCGGTACACACCGAGCGAGCCGCCGGACGTCTCCCAGACCTCGGCAGATCGGGCCTGGGCCAGTCGCCGCAGCCGCTGTCGTTCGGCGTCCACGCGCGCTTCGGCACGGACGTCGAGCGGGCCGAGCCGTTCGACCGCGTCGGTCAGCGCCTGATCGGCCCGTTGTTCGGCGCGACGCCACGCCGCGGTATGCGTGAGCAGGGCAGCCAGCTCCCGGCGGATGTCCTGCTGCGACAGCACCGCGCTGTGCGGGCTGAGCCGGGGACTCCGGCCGCGGTTGAGGTCCGCGAGTCGGCCGATCCACGGCGCGCTGATCGCGTCGACGAGGTACTGCGGCAGGCCGTCGCTGCTGGCCTGGTCGAGGATGCCTCGCAACTGCCCGGCGGCGTGCTCGCGTGCGGCGACCTCGCGCGCTTTCGCGAGTGTGTCCGCGTCGAGGTCGCGCTGGACGAGGCGCCAGCGTTCCTCGGCGGTGCGCCATTGCGGGGAAGCCTCGCCGGCATCGTCGACACGGCTCCACACATCGCCGTAGGCGCGCTGCCCGGCCTGCTCGTAGTACCGCCGCAGTTCCGTGCGTCGCCGGTCGGGCAGCGCGCGGATGTCATCGGTCGCGGCGAGCTGTTCGAAGTCCGCGGCGAAGTCCGGCTGGTGCTCCTCGGCCAGGGTGGCGGCCCGGATCCGTTCGGCGTACCGGCGGAGCAAGGCCTCATCGCCGCTCGCCGTCGGTGTGGTGTCGGCCTGTGGTGGGGTGCCGGTGGTTGTCTCGGTGGTGGTGTCGAGGTGGTGGAGTGCCTGGTTCACCAGGCGTTGGATTTCGCTTTCGTCGAGGGCGACGGTCACCTGGCCGGGGTTCCAGCCGGAGCGGTCGTATTCCGCCCGGTATGCCTGCCGGACTTGGGCTTCGAAGTCGCCGAGGATTTCGTGCAGCCGCTCGGGTGGGAGTTGCCTTCCTTGCTGTTCGGCGTCGGCGCGGCGGGCTTCGAGTGCGTCGTCGAGGACGGTGCGGGCGTCGAGGACCGCGTCGTCCAGGGCCGGCCCGATGCGCCGTTCCCGGTCGAGGACGAACAGTTCCCGTTCGGCGTCGTCGCGGATGCGTTGGGCGGGGACGCTGCTTGTGCCGGTCACGGAGGGTGCCAGCGCTGTCGTCAGGCGGGTCAGGTGGGGGGCGAGGGCCGTTTCGATGTCCGTGGTGGACAGTCCGCGATCGGTCCACCGCTGCACGACCGGCGCCAGCATCCCCTCAGCGGCCTCGGTGCGGGCAATCCGGTACGCGTCCCGCTCGATCGTGGCGCCGAGGGCACGCAGTGCCGCCGGGCGGTCGCCGAGCGCGGCCGCGCGCGCCAGGTACGTCCCGCGCAGCTCCTCCCGTGCAGCCGGGGAAAGGTCGCGCAGCGCTGGGCCGTGCAGCGCCAGCGTGTCGAACGTTGCAGCGTGCTGCTCGGCGGCCCGGTACGCCGCGTCGAAGCGCTGCCAGACCTGTTCCAGTGCCTCGTCGTACCCGGCTCCGGCGGCCCGGGCGACGGCATCGTCGAAGTCCCCGACGATGGCCGACAGCGTGGCGACATGGAGCTGCCAGGCCCCGGCCGGCAGCGCCCCGATCCGCTGGCGCAGCCCGGCCTCGAGGGCTGTATGACCGGTCCGCCATCTGGTGACCTGCTCCAGCAGCCCTGGCGGCTCGGCTTCGCCCGGCCGGGTGAGCTGGACGAGTGGAGCGTCCGGCCGGGTCCGGATCGGAGCGCCGGCGTCGTGGACCGGCGCACGCCGGGCGGCGTCGACGCCCGTGGCGAACAGGTCCGCCGTCGGTGTGGTGTCGGCCTGTGGTGGGGTGCCGGTGGTTGTCTCGGTGGTGGTGTCGAGGTGGTGGAGTGCCTGGTTCACCAGGCGTTGGATTTCGCTTTCGTCGAGGGCGACGGTCACCTGGCCGGGGTTCCAGCCGGAGCGGTCGTATTCCGCCCGGTATGCCTGCCGGACTTGGGCTTCGAAGTCGCCGAGGATTTCGTGCAGCCGCTCGGGTGGGAGTTGCCTTCCTTGCTGTTCGGCGTCGGCGCGGCGGGCTTCGAGTGCGTCGTCGAGGACGGTGCGGGCGTCGAGGACCGCGTCGTCCAGGGCCGGCCCGATGCGCCGTTCCCGGTCGAGGACGAACAGTTCCCGTTCGGCGTCGTCGCGGATGCGTTGGGCGGGGACGCTGCTTGTGCCGGTCACGGAGGGTGCCAGCGCTGTCGTCAGGCGGGTCAGGTGGGGGGCGAGGGCCGTTTCGATGTCCGTGGTGGACAGTCCGCGATCGGTCCACCGCTGCACGACCGGCGCCAGCATCCCCTCAGCGGCCCCGGACGCGGCGGCGAGCTGCTGGACTGCCGTGTCGAAGCGCTGCCAGACCTGTTGCAGTGCCGCGTCGTAGCCGGCGCCGCCGGCGAGGGCGACCGTCTCGTCGAAGTCCCCGACAATGACCGACAGCGTGGCGACGTCGATCGGCCGCGCTCCGGCCGGCAGCGCCCCGATCCGCTGCAGCAGCCCGGCCTCAAGGGCGGTGTGGGCATCACCGGGCGTTCGGCTCCCCGCGACGGTGCCGCTCCGCCACCTCGTGACCTGATCCAGCAGAGCCGGCGGCTCGGCTTGGCCTGGCCGGGTGAGCTGGACGAGCTGTGCGTCTGACCGGGTTTCGGCTGGGGCGCCGGACTCGGGTGCGAGCATCCGCCGGTTGAGGTCGTCGCTCATGGCGATCAGACGTTCGGCGAGGTCCCTGCGGGCGGCGGCCGGGTCGGGCGCAACGCTGCGGGTGTCGTGAACGGCCGAGGATGCGAACGCGTCACCGTGCTCGCGCTCGTGCGCCAGCCAGGCGTCGACGTCGACGTCCCGGCCGCCCCACACGTCGTCGTACTCCCGGATCCAGTTCGTCCGGAACTCGTCGGCACGTTCCCGGACGATCGCCTCGGGCAGGCGATCGCCGATGCCCCTGGCGTCGCCGACCCGGTCGAAGGTACCCCGGGCGCTGACTACCTGCTGGACGAGATCCATCTCGTGAGCGAAGCGCAGGTGCACATCGCCTGGCAACGACCTGATCACGGACTGCCACCCAGCCTGGCTGACCGGTGGGCCGTCGAGCATACCGTCGAGCTGTGCGGCGTACTGGCGCCACACTCGTTCCCGCACCGCGGCGTCGACCTCGCCGTCCCGGTACTCGAGGCGCCCCCGCCAGCGGTCGTAGGCCTCGGAGTACGTGCGGCGGAACTGCGCGACCCGGGCCGCGTCGAGCTGGAACCGTTCGGGTGCGGCGGCGAACCTGGCGCGCAGCTGCTCCTCGGCACTCCACGGCAGCGCCTCGTGCTCGTCGAGCCCGCGCGCAACCTCCGGCCGGGCCGCTCTGAAGTCACGCAACGCCTGCTCGAACGGGCCGTCCACCCGGCCGCCCGGATCGTACGAACTCAACCGTGTCATCTGCTGCAACGCCTGCTCGAACGGGCTGTCCACCCTGGCGTCCCGATGCGACGATCTGATGTCGAGCTGCTGGTACGCCGCGTCGATGCGATCGCGGTACGAACCGGCGGGCATCCTGCTCGCCCAGTCGGCGGGCGGGAGACCCGGATCGGCGTCCCTGGCCATCCGGACGGCCTCGTCCGACACCACGCGGCGCAGATCCTCGGACCAGGACGTGCCGAACCGCTGCGCGTCCGGGTTCGCATCGAGCCAGCCGGTGAGCTCGCGGTCGAACCGGGCGAGGAGCGCGTCGGCCCGTCGTTCGACGGCCAGCTCGGCGCGCAGCCTGCCGTCCACCGTTTCGGCGATGGAACGCACGGGCAACTCGCCGGCCGGCGTGCCGGTCCGCAGTTCCCGGTCGGCCGCATGTCCCGCGGCCGTGCGCAGGTCGTGCTCGAGGTCGCCGAGGACCCGCTCCCGCCCGGCCTGGGACAGGTCCGGCGCGGGGTCGTCGCCCGGCGCGGGGCGCACCACCCGCTCGACCACTGCCTGCCAGTCCGAGCCGTACTCCGCGTCGCCGAAGTGCCGGTGCACGGCCAGGTCCCCGTCGAACGTCGCCTCCAGGCCGGCGACCAGATCGCGTTGGCGCTGCTGCCAGGCCCGCTGCCGGACAGCGTCGCCCCGCGTGGCCGGCTGGGACACGTCACGGGTCGCCACGTCGCCGACGGCATCACCGAACCCGTCCGGCCGCGACGGGACGACGGGCACCTCCCGCGGCGGCGTCCAGTGCTGGCCGAACATGTCGCCGGTGTCGCGCTCCATGTCCAACCAGCGCCGGATGTCGGTGCCGGTCGGGTCCTCAAACGTGTCGCGGTGGGCGGTGATCCATCGTTCCCGGAACCTGGTGGCGAGCTCGGTGAGACGGTCGTGCGCCAGGTAGCGGCCGCCGTATTCGGAGACGTGCTCGTCGAACACCCTCCCGGCGACCCGGAGCTGATCGGTCAGCACCTCGTCGGCGTCGAACCGGTCACCGAGGTGGGCGGTGTGCTGCTCGAGCTGCTCGTCCCAGGCCCGCTGTACATCGCGGCCGCGCGGCCGTCCGGTCCCGTAGAGCCCTTCATGCTGCTGCCAGTGCTCGCGGAACTGCGGCTGCAGGCGCGCGAACAGCTCGTCGAACACGCGGACCGCGGCGCCTTCGCCGGCGACGTCGAAACGACCCTGCTGGTGGCCCACCACGCGACCGCGCAGGTCCGCGATGAACCGGAGCTCGTCGAACACCGTGACGCCGAGCCGCTGGAACTCGGCACCGTCCAGCGTCGAGCGCAGCGCGCCGCCGGGCCCCTGCTGCTCCTGCAGACGTCGGTACACGTCGGAAACCCCGTCGACGAACCGGCCGCGGGCCTCGGCGACAGTGTCGGGGAATCCGTCGAACTCCCGCAGCAGTGCCAGCCGCTGCGGCGACACGGTGCCCAGATGTGCCGCTTGTCGGTCGAACTGCTCGCCGGCGGTACGGCGCAGCCGCGCCAGATTGTCGGCGTGCTGGAAACGGTCCGGCAGTTCGTCGAACAGCCCCCCCAGGTCACTGCCGTCCTTCGGGCGCACGTACGGCAGTTCCAGTTCTATCTGCAACGCCACGCGCAGGTCCTGCTCGAAGGTGACTCTGGTCTCGCCCGCCCAGACCGGGTCGCCGCCGGGCCCGCGCAGGTACGGTGCTGTGTCGGGGCCGTGCGAGGTCTGCTCGTTGAACCGCCGCCACTCGCCCAGCGCTGTATCGAACCGGCCTAGCTGAGTGTCGACCTGCCGCTCGGACGCGACGCGCTCACCGAGGCCCCAGCGCTGCGCGTGCTGCGTGACGGCGTACGCGAACCGCCGCTCACCCCAGCGTGGCGTCGCGCGGACCTCCCGCCCGACGTGGGAGACGAACTCCTCGGAGATGCGGTGCAGCGTCTCCGGCGACACCGTCAGCCGCCCGTCGCTGCCGGTCAGCAGATCACGGGTGTACGAGGCGGCTCGATGTTCGTACTGCGCGACCTTCGTCTCCAGCCGCATGCTGTTGTTGAGGTTCTTGAACAGCTGCTGTTCGGCCCGGGTCCACTGTGGATCCTGTTGCCCTCGCCTGCCCGGCCGGGCGCCGACGTGGTCGGCCACCGCGCCTCGCAGATCGGCGTCGAACCTGTCGAACAGGTGACCGCGCAGTTCCTCCGACACCGGCCGGCCCCGGGCCGCCTCCTGCCGGGCCCACTTGTCGATCCGCGCGTTCGCGTCGTCACGGAGTCGTTGCTCCTGCTGGACACGCCGCTCGATGGTGATGTCGTCGCGGAGCTGATCCTGCAGCTGCTCCCGCCGCGCCTGCCAGTGCTGCTGCTGCCGTCCCTCGGGGGAGAGCGGCACGGAAGTGGAGGTGTCGAGGTCGAACCGTTCGGCGAAACGTGACACCCGGGCGCCGTCCGGCACGTGGGTGCCGGCGTCGGACGGGTTCGTGATGTTCGGCTGGTCGGCCCGAGGCGCCGGCACCGGCTGTCCGAGCGTGGTGTTGTCGAGGTCGAACCGTTCGGTGAAGCGCGGCTGGCGGGGCGTCCGGGTGCCGGCGTCGGACGGGTTCGTGGTGGTCGGCTGGTCGGTCCGAGCCGGCTGTACCGGCTGTACCGGCTGAACGGGGTTGTCGGGGCTGAGTGCTTCGATGGAGCGGGGTTGCCGGGTGTTGGTTGGCGTCTGTGGGTTGGTGCCTGGCTGGGTGGTGTTTTCCGGCCGGCGGGTTGTCGGTGCCGGCTGGATGGGGGTTTCGAGGTTGAGTGCTTCGATGGAGCGGGGTTGCCGGGTGTTGGTTGGCGTCTGTGGGTTGGTGCCTGGCTGGGTGGTGTTTTCCGGCCGGCGGGTTGTCGGTGCCGGCTGGATGGGGGTTTCGAGGTTGAGTGCTTCGATGGAGCGGGGTTGCCGGGTGTTGGTTGGCGTCTGTGGGTTGGTGCCTGGCTGGGTGGTGTTTTCCGGCCGGCGGGTTGTCGGTGCCGGCTGGATGGGGGTTTCGAGGTTGAGTGCTTCGATGGAGCGGGGTTGCCGGGTGTTGGTTGGCGTCAGCGGGTTGGCGCCCGGCTGGGTGGTGTTTTCCGGCCGGCGGGTTGTCGGTGCCGGCTGGATGGGGGTTTCGAGGTTGAGTGCTTCGATGGAGCGGGGTTGCCGGGTGTTGGTTGGCGTCAGCGGGTTGGCGCCCGGCTGGGTGGTGCTTTCCGGCCGGCGGGTCGTCTGTGGGTTGGCGCCCGGCTGGGTCGTGCTCTCCGGCAGGCGCGTCGTCTCCACTGGCTGCACCGGCCTCGCCGGCTTCGGCTCCGGCGCGGAGTGCACCGGCTCCGGACGCGGTTCCGGGCGGATCACCGGCCCGGTCCTGGGCGGTGGTGTCAGGTTGGTTTCCGAAGCCGTGCGCCGCAACGGCGGCACGTCCCCAGCCGGGCCGCCGCCGGACCCGCGCGCCAACGACGGCGCCGGCTCACCCACATCGCGCAACACACCCTCAGAACCCACCCGCCGCAACGGCGGCACCTCCACGTGCGGCTCAGGACCCGCACGCCGGGGAAGGACCGGGCCACTGTTGCCGTCCAACCGGAGCGGCGGCAGCAGTGACCTGTCTCCGAGCGGGACCGGACCACCGGTGCCCGCGCCGGTCGGCGTGCGCTCACCGAAGACATCCGGCGTCCGGTCACCCGGCGGGCGCGTCGTCGCCTCCGGGAGCGAGGTCTTCGGCACCGACACATCATCGACGGACTTCACCGTTTCAGGTGTCTTGCCCAGACCGGCACCGTCGCCGATCTGATCCGGCACGGGCGGCCGCTTCCCGTCGGCCAGCCCCGTCGGCACCTGATCAATCTTGACGTTCACAGGCTTTCCCGCGTGCCCGCCCGACCCGGTCACGTTGCCCGGCGCCCGGAATCCGGTGCTCTTCCCGCCGATGACTCCACGCCTGTACCCGTCGAGGCCGAGGACGCCGAGGAAGGCCCCGACACCGATGCCGACGCCGGCGGTTTCCCAGTCCACGAAGTCGCTGAACGAAAGGCCGGTGTTCGCCGCGTGGAGTCCGGGGACCCCGACCTCGAAGAAGACGCTGCCCGCGGTGCCGAGCGTGACGCCGGTGATGAGGCGGGAGGCGAAGTCAATGGTTGCCGGGGACAGGAAGCGCAGCTGCGACAACACGTAGGACACGGCGCGGACGGCAAGCTCGAAGACCCTGGAGATGGCTGTGGCGAGAGCAGTGATGGCCGGCGCGGCGAAGAACAAGAAGGTCAGGACCAGCGATGCGATGGCCATCCCGAGTCCGAGCTTCTCCGCCTCCGCCCGGCGCGTGATCTCCTCGCGGATCTGGGTCGCCATCTTGCGGACCTCGGTGCCCATCTGGTCGCACTGTTCAGCGGTCTTCTGGTGCGCATCGGCGACGCTCTGCGCCGCTCGACTCGCCTGGTGATGCGCATCCCCGGTCCAGGAGATGCCGTCCACGGCCGGCACCAGGGACTGCGCGATCCAGCGCAGGTGCGAGGCCAGCAGGTGCCACCGGTCGGCAAGCCGGTCGAGCGCAGCAGGGTCCGGGTGCAGCACGTCGGCGTGCCGGGGGTCGTAGGTACCCACGTCTGCCGCCTCTCAAGAAACCGTCCGTCACCGCGCCATTGCCATCGCAGGGTCGGCTGCTGCGACAGTAAGCGAACGTGCTGAGACCGAGGCAAGCCCACGTTCACCGAACGCTGTGGTCGCCCGGAAAGGGACCTGGCGCGTCATACGGTCGCGGACCGATGGTGACAGGACACTCGGGGTCTGATCGAAGGTTGTGGACAGATGGCGGAACCGGAACAGCAGCTGCAGCCAGTCACCCCGCCTGTGTTGAAACAGATCCAGGACTTCGCAAGCACGATCGTCGTTGCGAGCGAATCGGGGTCCGGGTCGAAAATGGACCCGTCCACGCCGGTGCGCCGGGAGCTGTCGGTGAGCCCGGGCAGCATCCGGGACGCCGTGACGTCGCTGCTCGGGGCGACCCGCACGGGTGTGGACGCCTACGAGGACTTCCGTGCGTACCTTCCGACGGTCAAGGACTGGGTGTTCGCTGTGACCGGCCCGGAGCACGTCGGCCCGGACGGCAGGTATCCCGTGCTCCCCGAGACGTTCGAAGAAGCCACGATCCGCAACATGTACACCTCGTACCCGACCAGCACCAGCACCGCACCGACCAACGTCAGCACGCACCCGTCGGCGTACTACTTCGGCCTGCCACAGGATCAGATCGACGACTGGAACATCAACCAGGACAACCTGCTGCTGGCCGCGGCCGACACGATCCACCTTGCGGGCAACTTCATCGCGCTGCTCGACCAGGCCGCGCAGCTGTATGCCAAGGCCGACCACAACGCGACGATGCCGCCGCCGAACGCCTGACAGCCCACCCGAGGGACGGCGGTCAGTCCGGGTCTGTCAAATTAACGGTGGAAGTGTTGTTCAGGTTTGGGTTTCGGTAGTCGGGGTTGTCTATGTGCGGGGGTTGGAGAGGCGTCCGTCGAAGGTGATCTCGAAGGCGTTCAATGCCTGTTTCCAGCGGTTGGACCAGCGTTGCCGGCCGCGGCCGGTGGGGTCCAGGGACATGACGGTGAGGTAGAGGATCTTCATCGCGGCCAGCTCGTTGGGGAAGTGGCCACGGGCGTTGACCGCGCGGCGGAACCGGGCGTTGAGACTCTCGATGGCGTTGGTGGTGCAGATGATCGACCGGATGTCGGTGTGGAAGGCCAGGAACGGCACCATCTCCGCCCAGGCGTTGGTCCACAACCGGACGATCGCCGGGTACTTCTGTTCCCAGGTGGCGGCGAACTCGGCGAACCGGTCCAGGGCGGCCTGCTCCGACGGCGCGGTGTAGACCGGCTTGAGCGCGGCGGCGATCGCGGTCCAGTCCTTGCGAGAGGCGTATTTGAACGAGTTTCGCAGTAGGTGCACGATGCACGTCTGGACCACCGTGCGGGGCCAGACGGTGGCGACCGCGTCGGGCAGGCCCTTCAGCCCGTCGCAGACGACGATGCACACGTCCTGGGTGCCGCGGTTGCGGATCTCGGTCAACACGCGGAGCCAGCTGTTCTGAAGCACATGTCAAGGGCCTGTTGGGCGTGTTTCTCCGACCTGACGTGATGGCCAGGTTGTTGATCTCTATGGCCGGAGTGGTGCTGGGTGCGTGGCGGCGTTTCCGGTGCGGTGCTTACTCATGTAGTCGCGTTCGTGACGCTGGCTGTTGTGCGCACTCGCGTGAGCGGAAGAGACCGGACGTCTTGCTGGCTACGCAGTCCAGGCTCGGCTGCTGATGCTTGACGACGTCGCTCCGGCCCCTGCCACCTTCGGCCTTGCGGTCGTGCCGCAAGGAGACTGCATCCGGTCGACCCCGGGGTTTATGGTGGCTGCTGAGACCGGTTACGTCGCAGCGGTCGCCGGGTCGGCGGCCATGGCGGACCGGTCTCGCCGCTGACGGCCGGAGGTGCTGGCTGCCCACTTGGCCGGGTCGTAGGGCTGCTGCGATCGGATCACCGCGAACGCAAGCCGGTGGGCGCGGTGCGCCACGGCGATGGCGGCCACCATCGGCTTCTTCCCCGCGTCGACCAGCCGGCGCTTGTAGGCGGCGAAATCGTTGTGGTGCAAGGCGATCCCGGTGCCCAGGGCGATCATCGCCTGCCGTAACTCGACCGAGCCGACCTTGCTGATCTTCACCTTGGCGGTGCGCCGTCCAGCCGACTCGTAGCTGGTGGGGGCCAGACCGGAGTAGCGGTAGGCCGCGCCGGCGTTGGCGAACCGGGCGGGATCGCCCAGGGCTGCGCCGTAGTAGGAGGCGGTGAGTGTCCCGACGCCGGGTATCGAGGTCAGCACCCCGGCGGGTGTGTCGGGCAGCAGCTGCGCCAGGCGCTGGTCGCAGGCGGCCAGGTCGCGTTGCAGGGCGTCGAACACCTCGACCTCCGCGGCGAGCAGTCGCGCTGCGGCGGCGCGTTGCGCGTCGGGCACGCACATCGCCTCGCCCGCCGCGGCGATGACCTGGGCCGCTTTCGGGCGGGTCATCCGCACCTGACGGGATCGGGCGTGGTGCACCAGTTCCTCGGCGCTCATGGCGGTCACCCGCGCCGGGTCGGGCAGCGTGGCCAGCAGCATCCGCAACGTCTTGGCCTCCAGGCCGGTGGTGAAACACCCGGTCAGGCCCGGGAACGCCAGATCGGCCAGGGCGTGGACCTGGCTGCCCAACGCCTGCGCGGCGGCCAACTTGCGCCGGCGGTGGGCCACCCATACGACCTGCTCAGCCATCGCGCCGTCCTGGCGGTGCAGCGGCCAGCCCTGCCCCCGCACCAGCAGCTCGACCATAGCCGTGCAGTCCCGCACGTCGGTCTTGACCCGCGCAGCTCCGAGCTGAGCCCTGGCCATCTTGACCTGGTACGGGTTCAACTCGACCACGTCGAACCCGTTGCTGCGTAACGTGGTGGCGAGAGCTTGGTGGTAGTGCCCGGCGGCTTCGATGCCCACCGCACGCTTTCGGCACCCACCCGCTGCCGCGTAGCGGCGATAGTCGTCACGAGCTTCCCAGCGCCGGAGACGGTGAGGTCGAACTCGAACGGCGCAACGATGATCTGTCCATAGTGGTCAGCGACCAGAGCCACCGCGGTGCGCTTACCGACGTCGACCGGGACCACCAGACAGCGCTGCGGCGCCAGATCACGGATGCGATCCACATAGCCAGCCTGAGCGACACCACCGGCGAAGCTCGCCATATCAACCTCCTTCAGGGGAAAGATCAGCCCACTCTCCCAAAGGAGCGGTCCCGGACCTGGGACCTACTATGAGAACTTGGCGCCCTCACCGCCGTCGCCGGCCCACAACCCCAGGATGTCCCGGGTGCCCTCGACCGTCACGGCCAGGGCGACGTAGATCGGCCGGTTCGCGACCTTCCCGTCCCGGATCTTCACGTGGATCGCGTCGAGGAAGATCGCCGGGTAGACCGGGTCCAGGGGCCGGTTCTGCCACTCCGTCATCCCCTCCACGACCTTGTCGGTGATCGTGGAGATCGTCTGCCGGGACACATCCGCGCCGTACACCTCGGCCAGATGCGCCGACACCTCCCCGGTGGTGAGCCCTTTCGCGGTCAACGAGAGGACCAGATCGTCCACACCGGACAGCCGGCGCTGCCGCTTGCGCACGATCTGCGGCGTGAACGACCCGTCCCGGTCCCGCGGCACGTCGAGCTCGACCGGTCCGGCCTCGGTCAGCACGGTCTTGACCCGCCGACCGTTGCGGGCGTTACCAGAGGACGTGCGGCCCGCACGCACGTGCTTCCCCGAGCCGAGATGCGAGTCCATCTCGCCCTCCAACGCGGCTTCCAGAACCCGCTTCGTCAGCTGCTGCAACAGACCACCCTCACCGACCAGGCTCACACCCTGCGCCCGGGCCTGCCCCGCCAACCGTGCGATCAGGTCATCGTCGACCAACCCGGCCAACCCCACGTCATCGGCCAGCGGCTGCACATTCGCGTCTGCGGTCATCGTCATCTCGGTGTCCTCTTTGTCTGAGTTACACCGTTAAATTTACAGTCCTGACCTTTTTACAGACCCATAGTCCCGGTTGGGGGACTGTGGCCGTGTTCAAGGTCAGGGGTCAGGGCCTTTGGGTGGGTTGGGGTTATGTTGATGGTGGATGGGTCTGTTGTATTGGGGGTGGGGTGTTGACGGGTGCGCAGTGGTTGGGTCTGTGTCCGGTGTTGCGGCAGGTGCCGGCGGGGCGGGCGACGGTGGTTCGGTTGCGTTCGTTGGTGGGTGAGGTGGCTGAGGATGTGGTGGAGTATGCGCGTTCTCGTCCGGCTGATGGTGTGGTCCGGGTGGTGTTGGATGGGGATTTGTTGCGGGGGTCTGGGCTGGAGTTGGGTTTGGTGCCGTATGTGGCTGGGTTGTCGTCGTTGGTGCGTGCCGTGTTGGTGATCGATGCGGGTTTGGTGCGGCCGTTGCCGTCGGCGGCTGAGGCGTTTGCTGCGGTTGACGTTCTGGGTGTTCCGGTGGAGTTTCCGGTGGGGTTGCCGGTGGGGTTGCCGGTGGGGTTGCCGGTGGGGTTGCCGGTTGGTGTGGATGTTGGTGATGACAGCGGCCGGTTGGAGTATCGGGATGCTGGTGGTCGGCCGGTGTCGCGGCGGTCTGCGGTGTCGGTGTGGTTGTGGCCTCGTGGGTATGTTGCGGGAAGCGGCGCTGCCGATCTGTCGTTGGGGACCGGCTTGTTGGGGACCGGCTCGTTGGGGCAGCCTGTGCTCGACCAGTTCGCCACGGACCAGCGGTTGGCAGGCCACGCGCTGGTCTCGCCGGCCAACACGTTCGGCGCGGGCGACGGGTCCGACCACGCCTTCCACGCCGCTACTCACGCCGCTACTCACGCCGCTACTCACGCCGCTACTCACGCCGCTACTCACGCCGCTACTCACGCCGCCGCTGACGCCGCTACTCACGCCGCCGCTGACGCCGCCACTCGCGTTGTTGCCGGTGGGGGCACCGTCGGGCGTGGGGGGCGCGGTCGGGGGGTGAAACGTCGGCGGTCTGTTCAGGGTTCGGTGCAGGGTTCGGTGCAGGGTTCGGTGCAGGGTTCGGTGCAGGGTTCGGTGCAGGGTTCGGTGCAGGGTTCGGTGCAGGGTTCGGTGCAGGGGTCGTCGGGGCGGGTGGAGCGGGTGGAGGTGGTGTGGGCGGCCGATTCTGTTGATGTTGTTGAGGCTGTCGAGGGTCGTTTCGGGCGGCCGGTGACGCCGCCGGGTCGGCCTGATATTGACGGTGGTGGTTCGTTGGGGTTCGCGGCGGTGGGTGTGGAGTTGGAGTTGCCGCGGTTGAAGCTGGCTCGTCCGAAGCGGTCGGGTGGTGGTCTGTTGCTGGGTACGGGGAAGTTCACCGAACTGGTGATGGACGGTCTGTATCGTGACGTGCCGGAGATTGTCACGGTTCCGGTTGGGTTGTTCGGGGACCGGCCGGGCCGGCCTGCCCGGGTTGAGGTGTTCGGGGAGGTGCGGCGGTGGGCGGCGGCGTTGCTGGCCGTCCCGGTGGACGGCCAGCGTCTCGACAGGCTCACCGAGGAGGTCATCGCCGAAGGTCGCGGGTTGGCGCTGGAGCCCAGGTTGGCTGGGACGTTGGTGGTTCCCGATCCCGACGAACCGAGCATCGACGTGGACTACAGCGTGGGTGTGCCGGTCACCCGGCTCGCCGAATTTCTCCGTCTTGCGCTTGAGCGGGCCCGGACGGTGCCGGCGTTCTTTGAGATCACCGCCGCCATGCAGCACACGGTTGACGCGTTGGACTACGCACGGCACGAGGCCGGTCGGCTGCTGCCCGAAGACCCGGGCTCGGCTGAGGTCCTGTCCGGGTTCCTGGCGCTGCTCTACACCCAGATCGCGGCCTTCCTGCACGTCTTCGACGATGACGACAAGGCCGGCAATCCCAAGAGATACACGCTGCTGATGTCCCGTACCTCGATGTCGGGCATCCGCGCGGCCCTGCCCGACGGCCTGGCCGGCATGCTCAAAGAGCATGTGGCAGACCTGATCGACCGCTTCGCGGCACACTTCAACAACCACAACGCAACCTTCGTCGGCCGTGTCGCCCGCAACGATGTGGACACCATCTTCCGCCAGCGACCGTACGGATACGACTTCACGCCGTACCAGTACCTCCGAGCCGCGCTGGGGGCCGGCACCAAACCCATCCACCAGGACAGGCTCCTCGTCCACACGTACTTCCCCGTAACCGACCGCGCCGGCGGGCATCACCTGGCCATCCTCGAAATGCGGTATGCCCTCGGTCAGAACGCCACTGTCGACGAAGCCCTCGACTACGTCGAACAACTCAGCACCCTCCTGGCCCCCCTCCACGACCGCGACATAAGCGACACCCCCACCACCCCCGCTCACCCACAACCCCGCCCACACGACCCACCCACCACGCCGCACGCCAGACCCCACCTGCCGGCCCCGACCAGCCAACCGCTGACCAGCCAACCGTTCGAGCCGGGCGGCGACCCCATCCATCCACGCCGGCCGACCGTCCCCACCCACACCCACACCCACAGCGGCAGTGACACCGACATGCCTGACGCGCTGCCACCGGCCAGCCCAGCCAGTCCCACGGTCAGTGATCCGCCCCTGCTCGTGGTGACTGCTCTCACCGCGATCCACACGCTGGAACGCGGCACCGCCGACCCGGTTCAGCGCACGTCGGTCGAGACCGCGGCACGGTTGTGGACACACATGTTCACCACCCCCGGGAACTTCTCACCCACCGACGTCACCGGCATCGTCGCGTCCGAGGACCCAGCCGGAAGCGGGGGAATCCCCGACCCGGCCCGGGTGGCTCGGACATACCAGCACCTCAAACTGCTGCGGTTGGCAGGCCTGGCCCGACAGGTATCCCACTCCGCCGGCGGCGTGCGCTACCGGCCCGGCCTGCCCCGCACATGGCAAACCAGCGAACACCAACAGATCCAACACTGGACCGGCCAACTCCCCGACCCCGGCCGTACCACCGCCCAACAGCGGATCCCCCCCACCACCACAGCCGACCCACCGCCCGTCCCCACCACCATCGATACAGCACTGCAGAAAACCCCCAACGTGGCTGCCGCGACCGCGCTGCGGTTGTGGGCAGCCCTGCTCACCACGCCGCAAGCGGTCAGCGTCGACGACATCGCCGACGGGAACCTGGGCCCGCTCAACATCAACACGGCGTCCACCGCTAGCAGCTACCTGGGGGCGTTGCAGGCCCAGGGGATGGTCAAGGAAGCCGCCCGTGACGGGAACCGTCAATTCCGCACGGCGGTGATGCCACCCGGCGGTGCCTGGACCGACGAGGACCGGCGGAAGATACGGGACTGGGCCGACAGGCTCCCCGAGTCCGACCACAACTGGGCCCGCAAGCGGATCGACGCACCCGGCCAGGTCATCACCACCACCACCACCACCGCAGCCGACCCACCGCCCGTCCCCACCACCATCGATACAGCACTGCAGAAAACCCGCGGGGTGGTTGCCGCGACCGCGCTGCGGTTGTGGGCAGCCCTGCTCACCACGCCGGAAGCGGTCAGCGTCGACGACATCGCCGCCGGGGACCTGGGCCCGCTCAACATCAACTCGACGCCCGCCGCTGGCCACTACCTGCGGGCGTTGCAGGCCCAGGGGATGGTCAAGGAAGCCGCCCGTGACGGGCACCGTCGACTCCGCACGGCGGTGCTGCCACCCGGCGGTGACTGGACCGACGAGGACCGGCGGAAGATACGGGACTGGGCCGACAGGCTCCCCGAGTCCGACCAGGACTGGGCCCTGCAGCGGATCGACGCACCCGGCAAAGTCATCATCACCACCACCACCACCACCACCACCACCACCGAAGCCGACCCACCGCCCGTCCCCACCACCATCAATACAGCACTGACCGAAACCCCCGAGGTGGCTGCCGCGACCGCGCTGCGGTTGTGGGCAGCCCTGCTCACCACGCCGGAAGCGGTCAGCGCCGACGACATCATCGCCGGGGACCTGGGCCCGCTCAACATCAACACGGCGTCCACCGCTAGCAGGTACCTGGGGGCGTTGCAGGCCCAGGGGATGGTCGAGAAAGTCGCCGGTGCCGGGCGTCGTCGACTCCGCACGGCGGTGCTGCCACCCGGCGGTGACTGGACCGACGAGGACCGGCGGAAGGTACGGGACTGGGCCGACAGGCTCCCCGAGCCCGACCACAACTGGGCCCGCAAGCGGATCGACGCACCCGGCAAAGTCATCACCGCCGCCACCACCGAAGCTTCCACCAGTTCGCCAAAGCCTGCCAAACGTCGCCGAACCATCCCCCCCACCACCACCGCCACCACCACCACCACCACCACCGAAGCCGACCCACCGCCCGTCCCCACCACCATCAATACAGCACTGCAGAAAACCCGCGGGGTGAATGCCGCGACCGCGCTGCGGTTGTGGGCAGCCCTGCTCACCAAGCCGCAAGCGGTCAGCACCGACATCATCGCCGACGGGAAACTGGGCCCGCTCAACATCAACTCGACGTCCGCCGCCGGCAGGTACCTGCGGGCGTTGCAGGCCCAGGGGATGGTCAAGGAAGCCGCCCGTGCCGGGAACCGTCAACTCCACACGGCGGTGATGCCACCCGGCGGCGCCTGGACCAACGAGGACCGGCGGAAGATACGGGTCTGGGCCGACAAGCTCCCCGAGTCCGACCACAACTGGGCCCGCAAGCGGATCGACGCACCCGGCCAGGTCATCACCACCACCACCACCACCGAAGCCGACCCACCGCCCGTCCCCACCACCATCAATACAGCACTGACCGAAACCCCCGAGGTGGATGCCGCGACCGCGCTGCGGTTGTGGGCAGCCCTGCTCACCACGCCGCAAGCGGTCAGCGCTGACCGCATCGCCGCCGGGGACCTGGGCCCGCTCAACATCAACACGGCACCCACCGCTCGCGGATACCTGCGGGCGTTGCAGGCCCAGGGGATGGTCAAGGAAGCCGCCCGTGCCGGGAACCGTCAATTCCACACGGCGGTGATGCCACCCGGCGGTGCCTGGACCGACGAGGACCGGCGGAAGATACGGGACTGGGCCGACAAGCTCCCCGAGTCCGACCAGGACTGGGCCCTCCAGCGGATCAACGAGCCCGGCAAAGTCATCACCACCACCACCACCACCGAAGCCGACCCACCGCCCGTCCCCACCACCATCGATACAGCACTGCAGAAAACCCCCAATGTGGATGCCGCGACCGCGCTGCGATTGTGGGCAGCCCTGCTCACCAAGCCGGAAGCGGTCAGCACCGACGACATCGCCGCCGGGGACCTGGGCCCGCTCAACATCAACACGACGTCCGGCGCTAGCAGATACCTGCAGGCGTTGCAGGCCCAGGGGATGGTCAAGGAAGCCGCCCGTGACGGGAAGCGTCAATTCCACACGGCGGTGATGCCACCCGGCGGTGCCTGGACCGACGAGGACCGGCAGAAGATACGGGACTGGGCCGACAAGCTCCCCGAGCCCGACCAGGACTGGGCCCTCCAGCGGATCAACGAGCCCGGCAAAGTCATCACCACCACCCCCACCGAAGCCGACCCACCGCCCGTCCCCACCACCATCGATACAGCACTGCAGAAAACCCGCAATGTGGATGCCGCGACCGCGCTGCGATTGTGGGCAGCCCTGCTCACCAAGCCGGAAGCGGTCAGCACCGACGACATCGCCGCCGGGGACCTGGGCCCGCTCAACATCAACTCGACGTCCGGCGCTAGCAGATACCTGCAGGCGTTGCAGGCCCAGGGGATGGTCAAGGAAGCCGCCCGTGACGGGAAGCGTCAATTCCACACGGCGGTGCTGCCACCCGGCGGTGACTGGACCGACGAGGACCGGCGGAAGGTACGGGACTGGGCCGACAGGCTCCCCGAGTCCGACCAGGACTGGGCCCTGCAGCGGATCGACGCACCCGGCAAAGTCATCACCGCCGCCACCACCGCCGAAGCTTCCACCAGTTCGCCAAAGCCCGCCAAACGTCGCCGAACCATCCCCACCACCGCCACGGCCGGCCCACCGCCCGTCCCCACCACCATCGCCCCGATCGTCGTCCCCACCGTCGACGGGACCCTGACGCCCACCAACCCCACCACCAACCCCACCACCAACCCCACCACCAACCCCACCACCAACCCCACCACCAACCCCACCACCAACCGCATCGCCGGCCCCATCGCCGCCGACCGGGGTCTCACGCTGATCAGCGCAGACAACGGACGCAACAGCCCGAGCCGGATCGCGTTGCGCGATGCGGCTGCAACGCTACCGTTCCCAGTACTCGCCTTGAACGACCCGGCTGCGCTGCTGGACCTGATCGCTGCAGTCGAATGGCTCCGGTGGCGCGGCCAGGCACCGGTCGTGCTCGTCCCCCAGGGCGAGAACCCAGCAGTGGCACACGCACTGCAACAACAGCAGGTCGCGATCGTGTACCCGAGACCAAGAGGACTCGGACACGAATGGCACATACAGGGACCAGACCAACCAGCAGACCAACCAGCAGACCAACCAGCAGACCAACCAGCAGACCACCTCACCGAGACCGTCACCGAGACCTTTACCGAAGCGCAGCTGCGGCAGGCACTCGAACACGCCCACAACCTGTCCCAGCCCATGCCGATCCCGGACCGACCATCACCAGAACTGGCCGAGTTCCTGTCAGCCACCGACTGGTCCCACGCACAGCAGATACACACCACACACCACCAGGTGCTACACCAGGACGACGCACCACGGCAGATACGCGAGATCACCACCCGGTCACCCAACGACCACCGCCCGAAGATCTTCCAAGCAGTACTGGACCTAGCCCGTGCCGAACACGCCGACCTGGCCTTCAACTACCTGCAAACACCAGACCCAGCCAACCGGCAGCAGCTACTGCTCCGCAACACCCAACACGACAACGAACCGCCCGACCAGCACCGCAAAATGGACCTCTTCATCATCGCCGATCGGCGCAACCTCCTCGCCGAACTGATCAGATCAGCACGGACAACGGACACAAACACAAGCAACAGCGAAACCGCACTACAGATCGCAATGGAAATCACACTGAGCGGAAACACACTGACACTCACCGACACCGAACGCAACGCAATACGCTGCATCGACGCCAACCGCCGCGATGAATGGCTGACCGACCGGCACAGAATCCTCAACCTCATCAACAACGAACTCGGACCAGCCGGCACAGACCTCATCAACACCATCCAGCAACTCGCAAAACTCGTAGTCCAATGTTGACCGCGGGTCTGTAAAACGAACGGTGTAACTCCTGATCAAGGAGCAGCACCTGATGACGGATGTGTTGATCGCTGAGGCCGATACTGGCTCGGTGGCGAAGCGGAAGCCGGCCCGGCCGGACGTGAACGGTGTCGACGCGCAGCTCGTCGCCCAGTTGGTGGAGCAGGCCCGGACGGCCGGGCTGCAGCTGACCGGCGAGGGCGGTCTGCTGCAGCAGCTGACCAAACGGGTGATCGAGTCCGCGCTCGAGGGTGAGATCACCGATCATCTCGGTTATGACAAGGGCGACCCGGCCGGGAAGAACGGCGGGAACTCCCGGGCAAGACGGTCCTGACCGAGGTCGGTCCGGTCGCACGGCCCCGGCGTTGTTCCGGCTTGAGGTGTTCTGTCCGTGTTGAGGATCGGACAGGGCGGGAGTTGTGGGACGAGCGCGACTTCTGATGATCTTTTGGGTGTCTAGCCCGGGTCTTTCGTTAAGGGCTGCCCAGATGCTGGGTCAAAAGAGAACAGGTGCCATCTGAGCTGGGAAGATAGGACTTGTCGAGGGTCCTTGTCCATCCCGCCCGGAGGGCACCTGCATGGTGAAGCGTACCGGAACGCGTCCGAGAATCGTGGTGAGCGCCGACGGTCGTGGCGTGGTCGGTCATGCCGGCGCCAGGCTGCTCGCTGATGTCGCTGATGCGACGGGTCTGACCAGAGCGTGCAGTGAAGCGTTCGCCGGGTTGCGGCAGCGTCGCGGCGGCCACGAACCGGGTCGGATCGCGGTCGATCTGGCGGTGACGCTCGCCGACGGCGGCGAGACGATCTCCGACCTGGCAGTGCTGCGAGACCAGGCAGCCCTGTTCGGACCGGTCGCGTCCGACCCGACCGCATGGCGGCTGCTGTCCATCATGGACACCGCGGTGCTGCGCCGGCTGTCCACCGCGCGAGCACAAGCACGCGAAATCGCGTGGGCTCAACGGATCGACACGTCCGGTGGGCTGCCACAGACCACCGCGGCCGGGCAACCGGTCCCAGGTCTGGTCCTCGACGTCGACGCCTCCATCGTGATCTGCCACTCGGAGAAGGAACAGGCGACCCCGACCTGGAAGAAGTCATTTGGGTACCACCCGTTGTTCTGCTTCCTGGACAACACCCGCGAAGCGCTGTCCGGCATGCTGCGCGAGGGCCGGGCCGGGTCGAACACCACCACCGACCACATCACCGTCCTCGACGATGCCCTCACCCAGATCCCGGACCAGTACCGGCACGGCACCCCGATCCTGATCCGGTCGGACTCCGCCGGGTGTACCCACGGCCTGCTCACCCACATCCGCAGCCTCCGCGACCAGGGAGTCGACGCCCGGTTCTCCGTCGGGGTCGCGATCACCGAACCGATCCGCCACGCGATCCTGACCGTGAAACAGCACAGCCGGTGGGTGCCGGCCCTCGACAGCGACGGCGAACCCCGCGACGGCGCCGACATCTGCGAACTGACCGGCCTCGTCCCGGACGACGGCTACCCACCCGGCACCCGGTTCATCGTCCGCCGCGAAGAGCCGCACCCCGGTGCGCAACTGTCGCTGTTCGACACCGTCGAAGGCCTCCGCCACCAGGTGTTCGCCACCGACACCCCACCCGGCAACGGATCAGTGCAGTACCTCGAGGCCCGCCACCGCGGCCACGCCCGCGTCGAAGACCGCATCCGCACCGGCAAGGACACCGGCTTCGGCCGGTTCCCGTCCCGCGTCTTCACGATCAACCAGGCCTGGCTCCAACTCGCCCTGACCGGCATCGACCTGCTCGCCTGGACCCAGATGCTCCTCCTCGACGAGGCCCTCGCCACCGCCGAACCGAAGAAGCTGCGCTACCGACTCCTGCACGTCGCTGCACGGATCACCCGCACAGCCCGCACCACCCGGCTACGAATCGCCGAAACCTGGCCCTGGGCAACGGATCTCGTCACCGCGTTCGACCGCCTCGCCGCACTCCCGCAACCAATCACCTGAGCACCACACCCAGACCCGACGAACATCCGGAGGAACCCGGCCACGCGCCGGCCCGTCACCACGCCCAGCTGCCGAAACCCCAGCCATCAAAGATCAACACTCCGGATGCAACCCTTGATCAACACCTAGCGAAAGACCGAGGCTAGTCCTGAAGATCATCCGTGGAGTCGCGCTCGTGTCGTCATCTTCCCTGATCGACCCTGTTGTTGGCCACCTTGCTGATCTGGCGTTGTGGGAGGCCGAACTCGCCGCGGACCGGGACGGCGTCGATCCGTTGTCGGTGGCGTCGCCGCTGGTGCAGCGGTTGCGGCAGGTGCCGGACCCGCGCCGGTTACGAGGGCTTCGCCATCCGCTGCTGGTGGTTCTGGTCCTGACCGCGTGCGCGACGCTGGTGGCGGGCAACGACTGCGTGACGGCGATCCGGCAGTTGTTGCCCGGCGTTTTCAATGAGGACGTAGCCGTCGTTCGTGGTGAGGACGGGCGGGCAGAGAAACGCCCCGCCAGCGGTTGCTGGGCGGGGCGTTGGTCATCGCGGTGACGTGCTGCTGATCGTGGTGATGTTGTCATGCTCGCGGTGCCGGATCGGGCTATTCGGTCATGACTTCGCTGATCGCGGCGCGGGTGGAGGATTCGTCGACGATGGCTTTGCCGTCGGCGAACGCGGCGATGAGGGCTTGGACGGCGAGGTTGTTGACGGCGCGGGGGTAGCCGCGGCTGGATTGGTGGATCGCGGTTGCGGCGTCGTCGGAGAACAAGGGGTCGTCGCGGCCGGCGAGGCGCAGGTGATGGCGGAGGTAGGCGGTGGTTTCCTGGCTGGTCATGCCGGGCATGGCGTAGCGCAGGCCGATGCGCTGGTCGAGGGCGGCCAGGACGCCGAGTTTGATGCGTCGGCGCAGGGTGGGTTGGCCGATGAGGAGGCAGGCGAAGGGTGACCAGCGGTCGAGGTCGTGGTTGGTGAGCATGCGGATGCCTTCGAGTTGGTCGTGGTTGAGGAGGTGGGCTTCGTCGATGACGAGGACGGGGGTGCGGCCGCGTTCGGCGTGTTCGCCGGCAAGGGCTTCGGCGGCTTGGGGGACGAGGATGGCCATGTGTGGGTGCGGGACGCCGCCGAGGGCGGTGACGATGGCGTGGTGGATGCCGCGGGCGCCGATGGTGGGGTTGCCGAGGTAGATGATGGTGTGACGGACCTGGTCGAGGGCGGCGAGGGCGGCGCGGACGGCGACGGTTTTGCCGGCGCCGACTTCGCCGGTGATGACGCCGAGGACGCGTTGTTCGACGCACCAGTTGATCCGGGCGACGGCCTCGGCGTGGGCGGCGTGCCGGTGCAGCATGCCCGGTGCCAGGTCACGACCGAACGGCATCCGGGTGAAGCCGTGGTGTGCTTGCAGACGGTCGATCATCGGGTGGTCTCCTCTCCGGGCGTGCTGGTCGGCGTGCTGGGGCCGGTCCGTTGCCCGGTCAGGGCGGTGTAGTTGACCCGGTCGGCCAGTTCGGCCTGGTGGGTGGCGTCGATGAGCTTGAGGTAACCGATCCCCGACGCCGCTGGTGCCGGGTCGGGGGTTTCGGGTTTGGCCTTGGGGTGGGCGTGTCGGCCAATGCGGTGCGGGATGGCCAGCCCGACCGGCTTGCCCTGCAGCCGGACCTCGATGCTGGTCGGGTCGAACGGGTCGAACACGAGCTCGACCCGCCGGCCGGCCAGGCCGCCATCGACCTGGTAGGTGTTGCCGTGCAGGGAGACGGTGCCGGTCTTGGTAACCGTGCGGGCGGCTTCCCAGAGGAACGCCTCGCGCAGCGCGGCCGGGCTGGGCAGCCGAGGCGGGTCACCGGCCTGCCAGCGGTCCAGGGGTGTCTGCCCGGTCTCCGAATGCGTGCGGCGGTGGTACTCGGTCTCGGCCCAGGCGGTGAACAACCGGTTGAGGCTGACCAGATCCGGCACCAGCAGTTCACTGTCCGGTGTGGACAGTTCGACGAGGAACTGTTCACGCACCCGCCGGAAGAACCGTTCGATCTTCCCACGGCCCTGTGGACGGCCCGGGGTGGAGTGCACCAGCTTGATGCCCAGCTTGGCGCAGGCCCGCAGCAGCCACGCGTCGACGAACGCGCTGCCGTTGTCGACGTAGACCCCGGCGGGCACTCCGCGCGAAGCCAGGGCCGGGCGCAGCGCGGCCGCGAGGCGCACGGTGTCCTCGGCGAACCCGAACCGGTGCCCGACCAGCAGCCGGCTGTGATCGTCGAGGAACGCGAACAGGTAGGTCTTGCGCCCGGCGATGACCGGGCCGTGCAGGGCGTCGCCGACCCACAACTCGTTGGGGTGGCTGGCTTCGAACCGGCCGAACACCACGGTCTGCGGCGCCGGGCCGACCAGTTCGAGCCGGTTGAGATGGCGCAGCACCGTGGACTCCGACGGCGCCCAGCCCAGATGCTTGTGCAGGATTCGGGCCACCTGCGCCGCGGTGCGGCCCGGGTTCTCCCGCTTGAGTGCCGCAGCCATGTCCAGGATCTCGGCCGGAGTGCGCGGGGTCGCCTGCCGGGGACTGGGCACCAGGGCGTCGAACCCGCCCCGCCGCCACGCCGTGATCCACCGGTCCAGGGTCGCCCGGGCCACCCGCACCGGCGTCCCGAACGGCCCCGGATGCTCCCGCTCGGCGAGCTGGCGCACCATCCGCCCGCGCTGGCGGGTGGAATACGCCGGGTCGGCAGCCTCCCGGATCAACTGATAGCGCCACAACGCAATCTGCCGGGCGCGGTCGGCCCGCACCCGGACCTCGTCATCAACGGTCGTCAACAACAGCCTCCTCAACACTCGAAGATCGGCAAATGTTGAGGGTTGCCGGTCACACGGCCGCCGACCAGGGCGAACTCGTGTTGATCCACTCCAGCGGCCGATCCGGTGGCCAGTCCGGCGACAACAACCGGCCACCGGACACCGCGCCGGCGACCTGCCACGCCGTCACCATGCGTAGCGCGAACCGGTCGGCCACCGCCCGCGCCGCGGCCTCGATCGCGGCCACGGCATCGGCGAACACCGTCGCGGCCGGGCCGGGCACCACCGGATCGGCCGCCACGGCCACCAGCAGCCCGGTGAACCAGGCCCGGACCTGCTCAGCCTTGCCCGCGAACCGGCGCAGCCAGCCCCTCACCGTCCCCAACGGGCGATCCACCACCGCAGCGACCGGCCGCGCACCCAGCCCGGACGCCGTCGCGGCCAGGGCCCGACCGACCACGCCGATCTCGTCCGCCCGGCGCACCAGCACACCGACCGGCAACAGCACATGCGTCGCCGCGCAGCCCGAGCAGCGAGTACGCCGCGGCCGCACCAGCCACCGCCGGCCCGCCTCACCCCGGATCAGACGCCGCCTCGCCCACCCCCACCCGGTCAACCGGCCCTGACAACCCGGACAACACAGCCCACCCGCCCCGAGCTGCCGTTCGACCCCAGCCGGGTCGTCGTTTACCGTCATCACCAAGGTGCCTCCGCACCGAAGCGGCCCTCCCGAGCGCCTGGCCAAAGGAACACCGGGAGGGCCGCTGCCTGCAGCAACGTCCTCACGGTGATGACGCGCACGAACAAGCGCAACCCCTCCGGGCTGCACCACAGACATCCTCAAGATCAATGACGGACAAGAGCAAACTCGTCGTCACCTTCGGTGACGGCTAACAGCAGTGGGCGGCGCGGACCCCGCAGGATGTCCTGCACCGTCTCGGAGCTCGGCGTAACCCGCTGACCGGCCGGTACCTGGTGCCCAGCGAACGCACCTTCCGGCGGGTCCTGGCCGGCCTGGACGGTGACGCCCTGGATGCGGCGACCTGCGGCTACGCCGCCGACGTGGTGCGTGGTGACGCCCCGCCTCCGGTGATTGCCGCCACCGCTGACGAACCGGCCGAGCGTGAGCAGCGCCGCGCCGCGGTCCGGGCGGTAACCCACCCGGCGCCGGCAGGGCTGCTGCCCGCGGTCGCGATCGACGGGAAGCTCTTGCACGGCACCCGCACCGAAGCTGGGCAGGTGTTCCTGGTCGCCGCGGTCACCCACGAGCGCGGGGTGATCCTGGGTCAGCGCCAGGTCGGCGACAAGCGAGGCGAGACCACCGTGATCCCCGACCTGCTCGCACCCCTGGACGTGGCCGGCATGCTGCTGACCCTCGACGCGCTGCACACGACGAAGCAGACCGCCCGGCTGATCACCGGACCGCTGAACGCCCACTACCTGCTGATCCTGAAGGGTAACCAGCCCCTCGCGCTGCAGGCCGCGCAAGCGCTGCTATCCGGCACCGACACCGAGTTCGCCGACCGCACCAGCGTCACCGACGATCGGGGACACGGACGTACCGAACGCCGGACCCTACGCGTCGCACCCTGCCACGACACGGTGTTCCCCGGCGCCCGGCAAGTCTTCCGGCTACGCCGCGACACCGGCGGCCTCGACGGCGTACGCACCAGCAAAGAAATCATCCACGGCATCGTCAGCCTCGACGCAGAGCAGGCCACCCCGGCACACCTCAACCACTACGCGAGAGGGCACTGGACTGTCGAGGACCGTCTACATCGGACCCGGGACGTGACCTTCCATGAGGACGACTCCCAGCTCAGAACCGGCACCGCACCACGCGCTGCGGCCACCTTCCGCAACCTGGCCCTGAACACCTTCCGCCTCGCCGGACGCGCCAACATCGCCCACGCCCGCCGCGACCTACACGACCGCACCGACACCTTCGCCGTCTACGGCATCTAACAAACCGTGATCAAAACCGACAAAGAAGAACAACGCCGGGGCCGTGGGTCCGGTCGAGCTCGCGGTGCCACGCGATCGGGACGGCAGTTTCGAGCCGCAGATCGTGCGGAAGCGGCAACGTAGGTTGACCGGGGTCGAGGACATGGTGATCTCGTTGTCGGCCAAGGGATTGACGACTGGGGAGATCGCCGCGCACCTGGCCGAGGTGTACGGCGCGGATGTGTCCCGGCAGACGATCTCCACGATCACCGACAAGGTCGTGGAGGGGATGACGGAGTGGCAGAACCGGCCCCTGGACCCGGTCTACCCGGCGATCTTCCTCGACGCGATCCACGTGAAGATCCGGGACGGGAAGGTCGCGAACCGGCCGATCTACGTCGCCCTGGCCGTGACGGTCGAGGGCACCCGGGACATCCTGGGGTTGTGGGCCGGCGACGGCGGTGAGGGCGCCAAGTTCTCATAGTAGGTCCCAGGTCCGGGACCGCTCCTTTGGGAGAGTGGGCTGATCTTTCCCCTGAAGGAGGTTGATATGGCGAGCTTCGCCGGTGGTGTCGCTCAGGCTGGCTATGTGGATCGCATCCGTGATCTGGCGCCGCAGCGCTGTCTGGTGGTCCCGGTCGACGTCGGTAAGCGCACCGCGGTGGCTCTGGTCGCTGACCACTATGGACAGATCATCGTTGCGCCGTTCGAGTTCGACCTCACCGTCTCCGGCGCTGGGAAGCTCGTGACGACTATCGCCGCTACGCGGCAGCGGGTGGGTGCCGAAAGCGTGCGGTGGGCATCGAAGCCGCCGGGCACTACCACCAAGCTCTCGCCACCACGTTACGCAGCAACGGGTTCGACGTGGTCGAGTTGAACCCGTACCAGGTCAAGATGGCCAGGGCTCAGCTCGGAGCTGCGCGGGTCAAGACCGACGTGCGGGACTGCACGGCTATGGTCGAGCTGCTGGTGCGGGGGCAGGGCTGGCCGCTGCACCGCCAGGACGGCGCGATGGCTGAGCAGGTCGTATGGGTGGCCCACCGCCGGCGCAAGTTGGCCGCCGCGCAGGCGTTGGGCAGCCAGGTCCACGCCCTGGCCGATCTGGCGTTCCCGGGCCTGACCGGGTGTTTCACCACCGGCCTGGAGGCCAAGACGTTGCGGATGCTGCTGGCCACGCTGCCCGACCCGGCGCGGGTGACCGCCATGAGCGCCGAGGAACTGGTGCACCACGCCCGATCCCGTCAGGTGCGGATGACCCGCCCGAAAGCGGCCCAGGTCATCGCCGCGGCGGGCGAGGCGATGTGCGTGCCCGACGCGCAACGCGCCGCCGCAGCGCGACTGCTCGCCGCGGAGGTCGAGGTGTTCGACGCCCTGCAACGCGACCTGGCCGCCTGCGACCAGCGCCTGGCGCAGCTGCTGCCCGACACACCCGCCGGGGTGCTGACCTCGATACCCGGCGTCGGGACACTCACCGCCTCCTACTACGGCGCAGCCCTGGGCGATCCCGCCCGGTTCGCCAACGCCGGCGCGGCCTACCGCTACTCCGGTCTGGCCCCCACCAGCTACGAGTCGGCTGGACGGCGCACCGCCAAGGTGAAGATCAGCAAGGTCGGCTCGGTCGAGTTACGGCAGGCGATGATCGCCCTGGGCACCGGGATCGCCTTGCACCACAACGATTTCGCCGCCTACAAGCGCCGGCTGGTCGACGCGGGGAAGAAGCCGATGGTGGCCGCCATCGCCGTGGCGCACCGCGCCCACCGGCTTGCGTTCGCGGTGATCCGATCGCAGCAGCCCTACGACCCGGCCAAGTGGGCAGCCAGCACCTCCGGCCGTCAGCGGCGAGACCGGTCCGCCATGGCCGCCGACCCGGCGACCGCTGCGACGTAACCGGTCTCAGCAGCCACCATAAACCCCGGGGTCGACCGGATGCAGTCTCCTTGCGGCACGACCGCAAGGCCGAAGGTGGCAGGGGCCGGAGCGACGTCGTCAAGCATCAGCAGCCGAGCCTGGACTGCGTAGCCAGCAAGACGTCCGGTCTCTTCCGCTCACGCGAGTGCGCACAACAGCCAGCGTCACGAACGCGACTACATGAGTAAGCACCGCACCGGAAACGCCGCCACGCACCCAGCACCACTCCGGCCATAGAGATCAACAACCTGGCCATCACGTCAGGTCGGAGAAACACGCCCAACAGGCCCTTGACATGTGCTTCAGAACAGCTGGCTCCGCGTGTTGACCGAGATCCGCAACCGCGGCACCCAGGACGTGTGCATCGTCGTCTGCGACGGGCTGAAGGGCCTGCCCGACGCGGTCGCCACCGTCTGGCCCCGCACGGTGGTCCAGACGTGCATCGTGCACCTACTGCGAAACTCGTTCAAATACGCCTCTCGCAAGGACTGGACCGCGATCGCCGCCGCGCTCAAGCCGGTCTACACCGCGCCGTCGGAGCAGGCCGCCCTGGACCGGTTCGCCGAGTTCGCCGCCACCTGGGAACAGAAGTACCCGGCGATCGTCCGGTTGTGGACCAACGCCTGGGCGGAGATGGTGCCGTTCCTGGCCTTCCACACCGACATCCGGTCGATCATCTGCACCACCAACGCCATCGAGAGTCTCAACGCCCGGTTCCGCCGCGCGGTCAACGCCCGTGGCCACTTCCCCAACGAGCTGGCCGCGATGAAGATCCTCTACCTCACCGTCATGTCCCTGGACCCCACCGGCCGCGGCCGGCAACGCTGGTCCAACCGCTGGAAACAGGCATTGAACGCCTTCGAGATCACCTTCGACGGACGCCTCTCCAACCCCCGCACATAGACACCCACAACTACCGAAACCCAGACCTGAACAACACTTCCACCGTTAAGTTGGCTCTGGCGCGAAGAGGGTGGTCGGCGGTTGGTGACCTTATGCCAGCAGGATCCGCTGTCGTAGGAGCGCGAATCCGGCTCGGCCGTACGTCTGGCGTTTCAGGAACTTGACCTTGGTGTTGGCGCCTTCCATGGGGCCGTTGCTGTAGGGCAGGGTCAGCCCGGCCGCGACCGCTGGCAGGTCCGTCCGCAGTCCGTGGGTGAACGTGTGCAGGGCGGGCGGGTCGTCGGTTTCGATGGTGGTCATCCAGGTGTCGAGGTCTTGTCCGCGGCGGGTGGTGAGCAGGCCGGCGAACTCGCGGACCCGTTCGGCCAGGGTGGTCAGGTGCGGGCACGTGGCGAGAAGGTCGTCGAGGTGATTGTGGTGGTGGGTGGGGAGCTTGTCCGGTCTGGTCATCAGCCAGGAGACCAGGCGGCGTGGTGACGGCGGGGTGCGTTCGGCGTCGGCGCGGCCCTGGTTGGGGTAGCGCACGAGCAGGTTGTGGCTGCCGGTGTAGCCCAGATCGCGGATTTCGGCCAGCAGTCGGGTCACCGCGACGTCGGGCTGCTCGGCGAGGCGGCGGCGCAGGTGATCGCGGTACGCATCGACGAGTGTCTGCCGGTACCTCGGTGGCCGCCGCAGCTCGTCGGCGGTCGCTGCGCGGGCGTAGCGCTTGACAGTGTTGAGTGCCCAGCCCAGCTGGCGGGCGCATTCCAGCAGACCGACGCCCTGCTCGAGCAGAGCGTGCACGGCGGCGTGCCGGGTCTTGGTGCGTTCGTCGAGTGCCGTGCTCTGGCGGGGTGGGCCGGTGTGCCAGCAGCTGCTGTGTGCGGTCACGGTCTTCTCGACCGCCTTGGCGAGGTTGTTCCACAGATGCCAGCGGTCACTGACCTGCACCGCCTGTGGTGCCCCGGCGCGGATCGCTTCGGCGTAGGCTGCGGACCCGTCGCGACAGACCACCTCGACATCGGGATGCTCGCGCAGCCATGCCGCGAGGGTGGCGGCCTTGCGGTCGGGTAGCACGTCGATACGGCGGTGGGTGACCGCGTCGATGAGCAGGGTCGCGTATCGGCGGCCGCGGCGCAGCGCGAAGTCGTCCACGCTCAGCACGGCCGGTGCCGGACCGGCCGGGGTCGGGATGCCCATGAGCACCCGCAGCACCGTGCTGCGGGAGACGCGCACGCCGAGCCGGGACAGCACTGCGGCACCGGACCTGCCGGCCACGACCACGGCCAGGTCCGCGATCAGCGCGGTCAGCTGCCGGGTACGTCGAGCCCACCGGTGCGCCAGCGCGGGTACCTGTTCCCGGAACGTGCGTCGCGCACAGCCGGCGGTCTGGCACACCAGACGCCGCACCCGCAGCTCAACGACCACGCCACGGCCGCGGCCGGCAAATCGGCCAGCCGCCGGAGGTGATAGGCGTGCACGCGTCCGGTCGGCTGAGCACACTGCGGACACACCACCGCCACCGTCGGCATCCGAGCTCTGACCAGCAGCGTCGATCCTTGCTCCACCACCGCATCGATCAACAGCGAGGACAGCTGAGGCAACAACACCTTGATCACGTCGGAGGCACACCGGCATGGAGTGTGCCCTACCGCGACCGACCACTAAGGACAGACCCCACCACCGTCTCTGCGCCAGAGCCGAATTTCTTACAGTCCCGCGTCGGGCTCGGCTGGTCGAGCGCCCGGACCCGGGAATGGCGCCGGTCCGGCTGCGTGCCGTTCGCAGCTGACCGGCGTCTATGACGACCGTAGATTGTTCGCATTGCGGGTCTCGACGTTGACGTAGTTGTCATACGTCGTCTGCATACGGACGATGGCCTCGTCAAGCACCCGCATGAGGTGTTCGCTGCTCCTGACGACCTCGTTCATGTACTCGCGGTATGCGTCGGCCGCCGGGCCGGTCCACAACTGCGGCGCGCTGCGGATCCAGTACAACAGCTCTGTCATGAACCCGTCGAGGATGAACCGTCGATGCTTCACGTACTGGATTCCGTCCAGGAGCTTGGGCAGGTCCGTCGCGAAGGTGATGAGTGTCTTGTCACCCTTACCAATCGTCACGGGGGCACCGTTGCCGTCGTAGCGGACCCAGGATCCGTCCTTCGTCTGGTACTTGGTCTGGTCGCCGGGCAGGTACGCGATCCGGTACTCGACGCCTTCGCTGATCATCTTGGTCGGCCTGAGCGTCTTCTGGTCGAAGTCCGTGTAGGTGACCCCGCCGCGCACCACCACAACCGGCACATTGTCGGCGTTGAACTCTATGTAGTCCTTGTCGCCGACATTCATGCGTGAGGTCTTGTCGGGGTTGTAGGTGATGGTGACGGGGATGGGGTCTTTGCCGCCGGGGCCGTCGGGGTCGTAGGTGCCTTGGGTTGGTTGGCCGGCGTTGTTGAATTTGGTGTATTCGTAGGGTCCGGAGCGTAGGGAGATGGTGTCGCCGGCGGTGTTGGTGGTGATGATGGTGGCGGTTGGGCCGGTGCCGGTGGTTTGGGTGGTGGTGTGGTCGGGGTTGTAGGTGATGGTGACGGGGATGGGGTCTTTGCCGCCGGGGCCGTCGGGGTCGTAGGTGCCTTGGGTTGGTTGGCCGGCGTTGTTGAATTTGGTGTATTCGTAGGGTCCGGAGCGTAGGGAGATGGTGTCGCCGGCGGTGTTGGTGGTGATGATGGTGGCGGTTGGGCCGGTGCCGGTGGTTTGGGTGGTGGTGTGGTCGGGGTTGTAGGTGATGGTGACGGGGATGGGGTCTTTGCCGCCGGGGCCGTCGGGGTCGTAGGTGCCTTGGGTTGGTTGGCCGGCGTTGTTGAATTTGGTGTATTCGTAGGGTCCGGAGCGTAGGGAGATGGTGTCGCCGGCGGTGTTGGTGGTGATGATGGTGGCGGTTGGGCCGGTGCCGGTGGTTTGGGTGGTGGTGTGGTCGGGGTTGTAGGTGATGGTGACGGGGATGGGGTCTTTGCCGCCGGGGCCGTCGGGGTCGTAGGTGCCTTGGGTTGGTTGGCCGGCGTTGTTGAATTTGGTGTATTCGTAGGGTCCGGAGCGTAGGGAGATGGTGTCGCCGGCGGTGTTGGTGGTGATGATGGTGGCGGTTGGGCCGGTGCCGGTGGTTTGGGTGGTGGTGTGGTCGGGGTTGTAGGTGATGGTGACGGGGATGGGGTCTTTGCCGCCGGGGCCGTCGGGGTCGTAGGTGCCTTGGGTTGGTTGGCCGGCGTTGTTGAATTTGGTGTATTCGTAGGGTCCGGAGCGTAGGGAGATGGTGTCGCCGGCGGTGTTGGTGGTGATGATGGTGGCGGTTGGGCCGGTGCCGGTGGTTTGGGTGGTGGTGTGGTCGGGGTTGTAGGTGATGGTGACGGGGATGGGGTCTTTGCCGCCGGGGCCGTCGGGGTCGTAGGTGCCCCGCAACGGCCTGTCCTCGGCGTCGAATTCCGTGAACGTGAACCCGTCCCCCGGCGATGGCCTGCTCACCGCTGCACCACCGAGCTGGCGGGCAGCGCCTGGAAGCGCACGGGCAGCGTCTGGAGGCGCACGGGCACCGCACGCACGACCCGGCGAATCGATTGGGCGTGGGCGACCGCGGCCATCGGCACGCGCATCGGATGGGGGAGCCGTCCGGCGAGAACGCGGCGTAGCACCGCCGCCGGTGCGGACGGGAGCCGCACCACGGTGGGTGGCAACGGCAGGCTCGCAGGTGAGGCGATCGGCTCAAGAGGCGGGGTCTGCGGTGTGACGACAAAGTTGTCCATCTATACCGTCCTCGTCATCGGCTCAGCGGAAACAACATTCCGGGCGGTGGTGCGCAGGGCTGACGAGGCCGTCGTGGCCCGCGCCGGCGCGGAGGCAGTGAAGCACCGAGGGTAGCCAGACCCGGGAGAGCAACCACAAGCCCTTGTCGGGATGCGTCTCGAGGTCACCGTGACTGGGACGTTGCCGGTGACCGGCTCACCGGACGCACCATCGTGACAGCGGTGACGAGACGACGGGAGTCAACATGGGTGCCGACTACAACACGGGCGGAGCGTTCACGGTCGACCAGAAGTCGCTCGACCGTGTCGGCTTCGCTGTCAACAACCTCCGCAAGGAGATCAGCGAGGAACTTGTCCTGATCAACAAGCGGTGGAGTGAGCTGGCGATCGGCTGGGCCGGGCCGACCCAGCAGCGGGCAGATGAGTTCCGCGCGCTGTACAACGCGGTGATCATCGACTTCTTTGGGGAGAATCCCGACGACGACGAGGCGAAGGCCGATGGCGTCATCGAGCCGGGTGCGCTCAACCGGTTTGCTGCCGCCATCTCCGGTGCGGCGGCCATCTACGAACTGACGGAACAGAATCTCTACTACAACTTCAAATGGATGGCCGACCTCGTCACCGACCCGAATCACGACGTGCGGCGCGACAAGATCCCGCAGGGCATGGAGTACCCGGCCGGGGGCACGGAGACAGGGGCGAACACCGGCGACCGGCGGTACTTCGACGGTCCGATCCAGGAGTACAACCAGCCGCCGCTGTAAGCGTCATCTGTCGGCGGACCGGCCCGGATCGCCGCCGAACACCTGGCCGAACTCGCCCAGGTAGTCGCCGATGGGGCGTAACCGTTCCTCCGCCTGCTGCTGCAGCTTGGCCGAGGCACTCGCGTGCGCCTCACGGATGAGGGCCTCCAGCGCACCGACGTCCCGCGGGTCGACGGCCCTGGGATCAATGCGCAGGTCACGCATGGCGCCGTGCATCGTCAACGTCATGGTGACCAGCCCGTTGCCGACCGACACGGTGGCCGCCGCGTCCTGCATGCCCGCTTGCATCTGCTCAAGTTGGTCGCGAAGCGCTGCGGTCCTCGCCATCATTGCATCCAGGTCCGAGGCCATCTCACCCTCCCTATGCGGCCGGCGCCGTGCCGGCCCCAGGATCGACCCTCGCACCAACCGCGGGACGACGACAAAGTCCCTTTCCGGCTGTCCTCAGCGGCGAACCTGGCGAAGAGCAAGAGCGGCGCAGTTTCGACGGCCGGCCGTCCGGACGATCTCGCTCGCGCCTGAACCCGGACGTCCCCCTGCTCGTTACACGGGCACGAACCCGAACGAGGAGGATTCCATGCTTGCTGTCGCCGTTGTGGACGACCGCCCGGTCCGGCGGGCCGGGTTGGAGAAGTTCATCTCCGACACGGTCGGCCTTGAGGTCGCGCGGTCGGTGGCGGGCGCCGGTGACCTCGATTCCGCGACGGGGTTCGATGTGGCCATCCTCGACCTGCGGCCGCAGGCGAGCAGCCCTTCCCTGGCGGCGATCGAGAAGCTCGGCGCCCAGGCGCCGGTCGTCGTCAGCTCCTCATGGGATCGGCCGCTGACGTTCGGGGCGGTGCTGCGGGCCGGCGCGTGCGGGTTCGTGTCCAGTTACTCCGAGGGGCCGAGCATCGTCGCCGCCCTCCAGACGGTTGGCCTCGGCGGGTTCTACGTCTCGCCGGACCTCACCAGCCGGTTCCGCAGCGAGATCGTCCGCAACGTCAACGAGGACCCGGCCGGGCTTGCCCCACGCGAGGTGGAGACACTGCGGTGGATCGCGCGCGGCCTCACGCACGCCCAGATCGCCGGGCGGATGGGGCTGACCGAAGCGACCGTCAACACCTACGCGAAGCGCATCCGGGCAAAGCTCAACGCCGGCAACAAAGCCGAGCTGACCCGGCTCGCCATCGAGCTCGGCCACGTGCCCGGCGACCTCCGACGCTACCCGGCCGCCTGAGGTGCCACAGGAGGCGGCACCGCACGCGGAGCGGTGGGAGTTCGTCGATGCCTTCGTCGAGCACACCAGGGCCAGGCCGAGTGCCGACCGTCTCGCCGCCGGCCTGCGAGGCGTGCTGCTCTTCGCCCTGGTCATCGTCATCGGTGTGATCGTCGCGGGGCTCATCGCCGGTCTGCTGGGCAACGACCGCAAGCGGCGCACCGCCGCGGCCGCGCCGGCCGCCTGGACCGCCGTCTCCGGTTGGGACTGCCGCGGCAGCACCGACCGTCAATTCGAGGCGTTCGGCCGCACCGACCGGTGGACGACCGTCCCCGGTGGCGGGTGGACCGGCGACGGCTGCCGCGGGGCGTACGTCACCGTGCCGGTGGGATCGCCGAGTGAGGGTGCACTGTGGACGTTCCGCCCCGGGTTCACGGCCGGACGTTGCACCGTCGTGGTGTACCGCCCCGAGGCCGCCCCGACGCAGATGACGACCTACCACGTGCTGGCCGGCCGCAACGGTGCTGTGGCGGCGACGTTCCAGCTGGACCTGGCCAAGGCCCCGACCGGTTGGACCGATGCCGGAGCGTTTCCGTTGTACGAGGGGGCTTTGACGGTACGCCTGGCCGCGTCGGGCGGTGCACCCGAACCCAAGGACGGCCGGGTCGTGGTGAGCCAGATCCGGGTCAGCTGCGGGAGGGACGGGTGATCTCCCTCAGCTCGGGCCGGGTCGAGCGGGTCGGCGCCCGCGGCTGGGGGCGGCACCGGACGATCGGCGCCGCCGTGCGCATGGCCCTGCCCGGCACGACGGTCGTCATCGCCGCGGGCACGTACGTGGAGAGCGTCGTCGTCGACAAACCACTGCAGATCGCTGCCGAGCCCGGCGGCGACGTCCGGCTCGTCTCCGGCGACGGCCCGGCGCTGGTGTTGCGGTCCGGCCCGGTCGAGGTCGACGGGTTGACCGTCGACGGCGACGGCCGGACCGCGGTCACCATCGACGGCGAGGCACGGCTGACCGGGTGCCGGATCGGCGCCGGCGCGGTGCGGGTCGCCGGCCGGTCGGCTGCCGTGCTGCGGGACTGTGTTCTCGCGGGCACGGGCGCCGGTCTGCGTGTTGTCGACGGGGGCCGGGCCGAGGTGGCCGGCTGCACGGTCGAGGATGTCGACGGGGTCGGCGTCGCGGTGGGCGGGGGCGGCGCCGTGACCCTCACGGCGAGCACGATCCGGCGCACGGGCAAGGCAGGGCTGCAGGTCGCCGAGCAAGCCACCGCGGTCGTCACGGGCGCGGTCATCTCCAGGACGACGACGGCGGCGGTGGTCGTGGCCGGCGCGGGGCGGCTGCGGATGCGCGAGTCGCAACTGCACGACAACGACGGTGACGGCCTGCACATCGCGGGCAGTGCCCCGTTCGAGGGCTGGTGGCGCGACCCGGACCCGGCTCTGGGGGGTGCCGACGCGCCGGACCCCGGCACCGACGTCGGTGGGGCGTCCATCGTGGACTGCGAAGTGCGGCGGACCGGCGGCACCGCGGTCGCCCTGTCCGGCGATGCCCGTGCCGTGCTGCTCGGCTGCACGATCGACACCGCGGGCGCCGCAGGCGTGCTGGCCGGCGGGCAGGCCCAGCTCCTCGCCCGCGACTGTGCGGTCACCGGCACCCGCAGCACCGGTTTCGCGCTGCGTGACGGGGCCCGGGCCTGGATCGGCGACTGCCGGGTTGCCGACAGCGGCGCCAACGGCTTCTTCCTCGAAGACGACAGCCGCGCCGATCTGCGCGGCGTGGTCGCCCACCGATCCGGGTACACCGCCGTCCATCTCGGCGGCACGACGATCGCCGCCCTTACCGCGTGCGAGGTCGACACGACGCCGGAGTGCGGTGTGCGGGTCACCGGCCGGGCGCTGCTCACCCTCGACGGCGCTCGGATCTCCGCCGCGGGACAGGCCGGTGTCCGCGTCGAGGAGGGCGGCGACGCCCGGCTACGGGCCGTGTCCGTGCACGGCTGCGGCACCGGCATTCAGCTTGACACCCCGCACCGGCCGCTCGTCGAGGACTGCACGGTCGGCGAGATCGCCCAGAACGGCCTCGAGATCGGCTCAGGTCGTTCAGCGATCGTGCGATCGAGCCGGTTCACCGCGTGTGGCGCCGCCGGCATCTCCGTCGGGGCCGCTGCGGTGCCGCTCGTCGAGGACTGCCGGGTCGAGCGGACCGCCGGCAGCGGGCTCGTCGCGTGGACCGGTTCCGCGCCGGTGATCCGTGACCTGACGGTCGCCCGCTGCGCCAAGAACGGCCTCTATCTCGGCGAGGAATGCCGGGCGAGGGTCTTCGGTGCCGACGTGTCCGGCACTGACTTCCCGGCGGTGTACGTCGGGCCGGACGCCCGTCCGATCCTGCACGGCCTCGCCATCCACGACTGCGACACCGAGCTCAACATCGACGTAACCGCGGCGCCGGTCTTCGACGAGGCGCCGGCTTCTGCCGCGGCACCACAGGCAAAGTCCGCGGACACCGCGACGCCCGACCTCGGTGCCCTGCTCGCCGAGCTGGATCTGCTCGTCGGCCTGGACCGGGTCAAACAGGACGTCGGTGCGCTGGTGAAGCTGGTGCAGATGGTGAACCGGCGTCGCGAGGCCGGCCTGCCGCCCCCACCGTTGTCGCGGCATCTCGTGTTCGCCGGGAATCCGGGCACCGGCAAGACGACCGTTGCCCGCCTGTACGGCCGGATTCTCAAGGCGCTGGGCATGCTCCGCGCCGGCCACCTCGTGGAGGCGGACCGGTCCGCGCTCATCGGCGAGTACGTCGGGCACACCGCCCCGAAGACCCAGGCGGTGTTCCGCCGGGCCATGCACGGCGTGTTGTTCATCGACGAGGCCTACGCGCTGGTGCCCGACGGTCACGGCGCCGACTTCGGCCAGGAGGCGATCGCGACGCTGGTCAAGCTGATGGAGGACCACCGCGAGGAGGTCGTCGTCATCGTCGCCGGCTATCCGGACGAGATGGATCGGCTCATCGCCACCAATCCTGGCCTGTCGTCGCGGTTCACCCGCACCCTGACCTTCGACGACTACACGGCCGGTGAACTGGTGTCCATTGTGGAGTACCAGGCGGCGGAGCATCGGTACACGCTCGGGCCGGCGACCCTGGACGCGTTGCGACTGCACTTCGAGGACGTCGACCGCGGGCCGGGCTTCGGCAACGGCCGCTACGCCCGGCGGGTGTTCCAGCGGATGACGGAGCGGCACGCCGCCCGCGTCGCCGATCTCGCCGACCCGACCACAGACCAGCTGACCGAGTTGGCTCCGCAGGACCTGCTCGACGTGACACCCGATCGGTAAGGATGCTATGGCTCGCCTCTCGTTCCATCGTCCGGCCCGGTTCATGCCGCCGCCGGCCCCCGACGACAAGGTCGTCCTCCCGGCCCCGCCGGAGGTGAAGCAGAGCGCGTTCAACGCCATCGCCATGATCCTGCCGCTGATGGGCAGCCTCGGCATCGCCGCCTACATGGTCTCCTACGGCCGCCCCACGCTCATCGCCCTGGCCATCGTCTTCGCGGTGGTGTCGCTCGGTGCCGGCGTGGGCATGCGGACCCAGACCCGCCACACGGAGCGGCGGGCGAGGGTCCGGCAGCGGGCACGGTACCGCGCGATGCTCATGGACGTGCGCAGCCGCGCACGGGAGGTCGCCGCCGCGCAGCGGACGCTCGGGGCCTGGGGGCACCCGGAACCGGATCGGCTCCTCGCCGTTGCCGCCGCGGCCCGGCGGGTCTGGGAGCGGCGCCAGGGCGATCCCGACTTTCTGCAGGTGCGCATCGGCCGCGGCGATGCCGTCCTGGCGACCCCGCTGCAGATCGGCGCCCGGCTGGATCCGCTCGCCGACTACGACTGGGAGTGCATGAGCGCCGCTCGCCGGCTCGTCGACCGGATGGGGACCGTCAGCGGGCAGCCGGTGCCGCTCGAGATCGGCGCCGCGGGCGTCATCAGCATCCTTGGCCCGCCCGACCGTGCCGAGTCCCTCGCCCGGGCCCTGCTGTGCCAGGTCGCGGTCCTGCACGCGCCCGACGACGTCCTCGTCGCCGTGGACGCCACCGCCGGGGCACAGTGGGAGTGGGTGAAGTGGCTGCCGCACGCGGTCGAACCCGGCACCCGGGCGTCCCTCGTCGCGGCCGGCCCCGGTGACCTCACCGGGTTCCTCGAACGGGAGCTCGCCCGCCGCCAGGATGCGCAGTCCGCCCGCCGGCTCGCCGTCGGCTACGACCGGTCGGCCGCCCCGCACCAGCAGCGGCTGCTCGTCGTGTTCACCGGGTTCGACCCGATGTCGGAGTTCGGTCGTGGCCCGCTGCTGCGCAGCCTGCTCGAGGCTGCCGGGTCGCAGTACGGGCTGACGCTGCTGTTCATCGGCGAGCATGACGCCGACGAGCCCGGCCGCGTCGACGTACGGGTCACCGTCGACGCCGACAACCTCCTGCGCGTCGTCGGGCGGAACGGCAGCGTTCCGGACGGCGCCGAGGCCGACGCGATCGAGCCGGTGACCGCCGACCTCGTCGCCCGGGCGTTGGCGCCGCTCACGCTCAACGACGAGCAGGAGCAGATGCTCGCGCGGACCGTGTCACTGACCGAGACCCTGCTCGGCGCGGGCGGCCTCGACAACGACATCGCCGCAGGCTGGGCCGCCGCCCCCGCGGACCGGCTGCTCAAGGTGCCGATCGGCACCGACGGCGAGGGGCAGCATGTCGTGCTCGACCTCAAGGAGTCGGCACAGGGCGGGTCCGGCCCGCACGGGCTCGTCGTCGGCGCCACCGGCTCCGGCAAGAGCGAACTGCTGCGCACCCTCGTCGCCGGGCTCGCCCTGACGCACTCGCCGGAGGTGCTCAACTTCGTCGCCGTCGACTTCAAGGGCGGCGCCACGTTCGCGCCGCTCGCCGACCTGCCGCACGTCGCCGGGATGATCACGAACCTGGCCGAGGAGGCGGCGCTGATCGACCGGGTCCAGGCCGCGCTCGCCGGCGAGCAGCAGCGCCGCCAGCAGCTGCTGCGGGCGGCCGGCAACGTCGACTCGATCCGGGAGTACCAGCGGCTCCGGGCCTCGGGTCACCCGTTGGAACCGATGCCCTATCTGCTCGTCATCATCGACGAGTTTTCCGAGCTGCTGTCCCAGCGCCCCGATTTCGTGGAGCTGTTCGTCCAGATCGGCCGGGTCGGCCGCAGCCTCGGCATGCACCTGCTGTTCTCGACCCAGAAGCTCGACGAAGGGCGGCTGCGTGGCCTCGACTCCCACTTGTCGTACCGGATCTGCCTTCGCACGTTCAGCGCGCAGGAGAGCCGCGCCGTCATCGGCAACACGGACGCCTACCAGCTCCCGCCGATCCCCGGTTCCGCCTACCTCAAGGTCGACGAGTCGATCTACCAGCGGTTCCGGGTCGCGCACGTGACCGCGCCGGTGCCCGGCGAAGGGCACGGCGAGCCGGTCGAGGCGCTGATCCCGATCGTGCCGTTCGGGCTGCGCAGCGCCGACGACGAGCAGCCCCCGGCGCCGGCACCGCAGCCTCACACGTCGCGGCCGGCAGGGGAGCCGGAGCGCACGGAGCTTTCCATCATCGTGCGCAAACTGCGCGGGCTCGGCCCCGCCGCCCGGCAGGTGTGGTTGCCGCCGCTGCCGCCGGCGGTCCCCCTCGACTCGCTGCTGGGGCCGCTCGCCGCCGAGCCCGAGCGTGGCCTCACCGCGACCACCTGGCCGGGGACCGGCGATCTCGCCGTGCCGGTCGGGGTGCTCGACATTCCGGCCATACAGGCCCAGGAGCCGATGATCCTCGACTTCGCCGGCCCGCACGGCCACGTCGCGGTGGTCGGGGCGCCCAGGTCCGGCCGCAGCACCCTGCTGCGCACCCTGATGCTGTCGGCGATGCTCACCCACACGCCGGAGGAGGTCCAGTTCTACTGCGTCGACTTCGGCGGGGAGACCCTGCACCCGTACGCCGCCGCCCCGCACGTCGGCGGCGTCGCGGGCCGGCTCGACGCCGAGCACGTCGGCCGGACCTTCGCCGACGTCCGGGCCGTTGTCACCGAGCGGGAACGGCTGTTCCGTGACCTCGGCATCGAGTCGATCGAGGACTTCCGGATGCGCCGCAAGGCCGGGCGGCTGCCGGCCGACCTGCGCACCGCCGACGTGTTCCTGCTCGTCGACAACTGGGGCGCGCTGCGCGCCGAGTTCGACGGCGCCGAGGGGATCGTCACCGACATCGCCGCTCGCGGGCTCGGTGTCGGCGTGCACCTGGTCCTCACCGCCAACCGGTGGCTCGACATCCGCCCGGCCCTGCGGGACTCGATCGGCGCCCGCTTCGAACTGCGGCTCAACGACCACACCGAGTCCGACGTGCATCGGCGGATGGCCCAGCGAATGCCGGCCGGGGTGCCCGGCCGGGCGCTGGTCCCGCCCGGGGTCTACGCGCACATCCTCCTGCCGCGCGCCGATGGTCGCGACGACGACGAGGGCATCCGCGAGGCTCAACAGGACGTGCTCGGCAAGCTGGCCGAGTCGTGGCAGGGGAAGCCGGCTCCGGCGGTGCGGATGCTCCCCGAGCGGCTCGCCGCGGCCGACCTCGACGTCCCGGCCGACCTGCCTGAGGCTGCCGTCCCGGTCGGGATCGGCGAGCCGGACTTCGGCCCGGCCGTCGTCGACCTGTCCGGCGCCGACCCACACCTCATCGTCTTCGGCGACACCGGCTCCGGCAAGACCGAATTTCTGCGGACCTGGCTCGCCGGTCTTGCCGCCCGGCAGTCGTCGATGCAGGTCCGGGCCGTGGTCGTGGACTACCGTCGCTCCCTGCTCGGCGCGGTGCCCGACGAGCACCTCGGTGCGTACGCCGCCGACGCGCAGGCCGCCGCCACCTACGCCGAGCAGGTCGCCGACAAACTGCGGGAGCGGCTGCCCCCCGCCACGATCACCCCGCAGCAGCTGCGGGAACGCACCTGGTGGGAGGGGCCGGAGATCTACGTCGTCGTCGACGACTACGACCTCGTCGGCGGCGGGCCGCAGTCGCCGCTGGGGCCCCTGGTGGAGCTCCTGCCGCACGCCCGTGACATCGGCCTGCACGTGGTCCTCGCCCGCCGGGTCGCTGGTTCCGGCCGGGCGCTCGGCGACCAGTTGTTCAACCGGGTCAAGGAGCTCGGCGCGGCCGGTCTGGTGCTCTCCGGCGACCCGCGGGAGGGGACGGTGTTCGGTGCCGAACGCGCCGCGCAACGGGTGCCCGGGCGCGGCACGCTGGTCCGCCGCGGCACCGCTACCCGGCTGATCCAGGTGGCACTGACGGACACCGCGTGACGTACCCCGATCCGGCGCGGTGGGACACCGCATACGGGAGATGGCAGGGTCCGCGCCCGTACTGCGATCCTGCTGTCGAGGAAGAGCCGATGGGAAGGAGATCACCATGGCGTTTGTCGTGACCCCGCAGTACCTCGCCGACGCTTCGGTCGACTGCCAGCAGACAGCCCAGCAGATCGGTGAGCAGCTGGAGACGCTCAAGCGGTACGTGATCGGCCTGCGCGCCGAGTGGGAGGGCGTCGCCGCCACGTCGTTCGAGCAGCTGATGGTCAACTGGGACGGTTACGCGCAGCAGTTGCACATCGCCCTCACCGGCATCGGGCGAGGGCTGCACACCAACTACCTGAACTACGTCGACAACGAGAGCGTCGTCGGCGGCAACCTGCAGAACGTCGATGTCGCCATGCAGCCCGTCCGGCTGTGAGGCGGGACAAGGAGAGCACCTGATGGCGAACGTCGAGTCGACCCAGCTGCGGGTACCGGCGAGCCTCGCCGAGGCCGGCCCGTTCCTGCACGGCGCCTCCGACCTGCTCGTCGGCGAGCTGAGCATGCTGCACGGCAAGCTCGCACCGCTCGCCGACATCTGGCAGGGCGCCACACAGCTGGAATACCAGAACTATCAGGCGATGTGGCACTCCGGCGCGGAAGGCCTGTTCGGCGAACACGGCATCCTCACCGCCATCGCCCACGCGATGAAGGTCAACTTCGAGAACTACGCCGAGACCGAGGCGGTCAACGGCAACTACTGGAAGCACTGATGCTCGACCAGTACAGCCGGGTCACCGTCGTCGGCACGCGCAAGCGTGCCGACGTCACCGTCCCGTCGGCGGCGCCGGTCGGCGAGTACGTCGGCCGGCTCGCCGAGCTGTGCGGCCAGGACAGCGACGACGTGTTCCCGCCCGCCTGGTCACTCGCCGCGCCCGGCGCCGCCCCGATCGCGATCCACGAGTCCCTGGCCGAGGCGGGGATCGTCGACGGCGCCGTGCTGTACCTCACCGACCTCGCCGGCGACCCGGCACTCGAGCCCGCGGTTGAGGACATCGCAGAGCTTGTCGCGGAGGGGCGCGAACGGGCCCGGGCGGCGCAGCCGCGCCGGGGAGCGGTCGTCGCGGGCCTGGCGCTGGTCTGGCTCGCTGTCACCGCCGCGGTCCTGGCCGCGCGCGCGGGCGGCCCTGGTGCCGCCGCCGGGCTCGCGGTGACCGGGCTGGCGCTGCTGGGCACCGCGTGGCTGCTCGGTCAGCGACGCACCACGGTCCCGGCCGCCCTGCCGCTCGGGATGGCGGTCACCGCTGCCGCCTGTGTCGCCGTCGCCTGCGGGCTGCTCGCGACCGGGCTCGCCGGCCCCGGGTACTTCTGGATCGGCATCATCGCCGGGGCCAACCTCGGCGTCGTCATGGCCTTCACCGCCGTGCCCGACGCCGTCCTTGCCGCGCTGCAGCTGCACGCGGTCGCGGCGGCGCTGGTCTGCCCGCTGCTGATCCTCCTGCAGGTCGGTCCGGCGCAGGTCGCCGCGGCCGCGGTCGTGCTCGCCGTCGGGCTGCTCGGCCTGTCGAAGTGGCTCGCTGCGACGATCACCGCCTGGGCCGAGCGCCCCGCGGCCCCGTCCGTCGGCCGGCTCCTCGGACGGGCCGACTGGCTGCTCACCGCCCTTATCGCCGGTCCGCTGCTGGCGCTGACCGCAGGGATGCTCGTCCTGGCCCGCTCGCCCGGCTGGTTCCCGCTGCTGCTCGCCGCTGTGGCGGCCGTGACGCTGCTGGTGCGGACCCAGCAGGCCGGCACGTTCGCGGAGACGGTCGGGTTCGGCGCCGCCGCCCTGACCGGGGTGTTCGCCGTCGTCGCCGAACTCGCCGGCCGGTGGGCCGGCACTGGCGGCGTCGCGACGGTGCTGCTGCTCGGCGGTTGCGTGGTGCTCGGCGCTGGCCTGTTCGTCACCGTCGTCCGTATGCCGATCAGGGGCGGGACGTCCGACGTGTCGCTCGGCGGTGCCGCCGCGGCCGGGCGGCGCTCGGCCGCCGAAGTGATCGGCATGCTCTGCCACCTCGCGGTGGCGCCCCTGGCGATGGGCGTCTTCGGGGTGTACACCGAGCTGCTCGCGATGGGCCGCGACATAGTCTCATGACATCGGGCGGCGGTGGGGCGGCCCTCAACCGTGCTCGGGTGAGGGCCGTTACGGTTCAGCACATCCTCAGGAGTCGGTCCCACCGGACCAGGGATAGCTCCGGCGGCGCGAGCCGGGCAATGAGGGCTCAACGAATTTGACCGAGCTCGGCGGGTGGATCGTCGGACTTGACCGCCCTATGTGGACATTGCCCGGGCCCTACGTGATCATGTGGGAGAATGTACTTTGACCAGTCCAGACATTGTCGAGCCGGTCCAAGAGGGCTCCGGCCCGCAGCGCGAGTTCGACCGGTGTGATCCTGACGCCCGCCGCCATCGAGCAGGTTCAGACCCTGTTGGCGCGGGAGGGTCGAGACGACCTGTGAGCTACCCCCGCTTTCATGGAGCTTCTTGATCATGGTCTGATGGCCATGGGGAGGAAGATCCGTGCCAGCACCGAAGAAGTACCCCGATGACCTGCGGCAGCGCGCTGTGCGCCTGTATCGGGAGTCGGACCCCAAGCCGGTGATCCGCCGGCTGGCCGAACAGCTCAACGTGCATCATGAGGCGTTGCGCAACTGGATCCGGCAGGCCGAGGCCGACGCCGGGGAACGCACCGACCGGCCGTCCAGTGACCTCCTCGAAGAGAACCGCAGGCTGGCGCGGGAGAACGCTGAACTGCGCCGGGCGAACGAGATTTTGAAGGCGGCGAGCGCGTATTTCGCCGCGGAGCTCGACCCGACCCGGCGACGGTCATGACGTTCATCGACGAACACTCAGACCGCTTCGCGGTCGCGCTCCTGCTACGGGTTCTGCAGATTCCGACCTCGACGTACTACGCCTGGCTGCGCCAAGCCCAGCAGCCGTGCGACCGGGACCTGGTCGACCGCGGGCTGCTGTCCAACATCTGCGACATCTGGACCGCCTCCGGCTGCACCTACGGCGCGGACCGGGTCCACCGCCAGCTGCGCCGCGACGGCATCCAGGTCGGCCGCAAACGTGTGGAGCGGCTGATGGCCGACCAGGGCTGGCAGGGTGCGTTCCTGCGCCGCGGCTGGCGCGGCGGCTCAACCCGCCAGGACCCGAAGGCGACACCCGCGCCGGACCTGGTCAACCGCAACTTCACCGCCACCGCACCGAACCGGCTCTGGGTCGCTGACGCCACCCGCATCCGCTGCGGCGAGGGCATGTTCTGGCTCGCCGCGGTCCGCGACGCGTTCTCCAACCGCATCGTCGGCTGGAAAGCCGGCGACCGTTGCGACACCGACCTCATCCTCGGCGCCCTCGAGTACGGCATCTGGACCCGCGACGTGCGCGACCAACAGCTGATCCACCACTCCGATTATGCCGAGTCTTGCGTTAAGCCGAGGAACCGCGGGTGGCCTGCGCTGGGTGGGTTGCTCTGTTTGGTTCCTCGGCTTAACGATCTGCTGTTCGTGGCTACTGTCCGCTGTGTCCTATGCGTTGCGGAGAGGAGACGGTCATGGACACGACGGTCGCAGGGGTCGGGTCGGTTGTTGTCGCGGAGTTGCGCGCGGCCGGCTACATGGAGTCGACGGTTGGCCAGTACAGGAAGTCGATCAGGGCGTTGAGGTGTTTCGCTGAGGGGCGTGGCGGCAGCTACACGCCGTCGCTCGGCGCTGCGTTCGCGGCGTTGACGATCAGTCCGCGCACGGGCCGGTTCAGTGCGCAGCGCAGCTTCGACTACCGGCGGCTGGTCGGTGTGTTCGATGCCTACGTGAGGACCGGCCGGGTGGACCTGTCGTGCCGTAAACGCGGTGGGGGTGGTGCACGGCCCGCTTCGGGTGAGTTCACCGCGCTTGCCACCGCGTGGGACACCGACACGGATGATCGTGGACTGGCGCCGGCTACCCGCGATGCCTATGGCCGGGTGGCCCGTGCCTATCTGGTGTTTCTGGAGTCACGCGGGATCCGCTGTCTTGGTGATGCCGACGGCGCCAGCGTGTTGAGGTTTCTGGAATCACTGTCCGGCAGGTGGGCGACGTCCTCGTTGTTCTGGGTGGTGTCGAACTTTCGGCCGTTCTTGAAGTTCACCGGCCGCAACGATCTGGTCGACGCGGCCGGGCTCGCCGTGGTCAGGCGGTCCCACACGATCCTGCCGGTGCTTCCCGACGAGGTTGAACGCCTGGTCGTGCATGCATGCGCGACACCGGCGATTTCCGCGCGGGACGCCGCGATCACCCTGCTCGCGATGACGACCGGGCTGCGCGCGTGCGACATCATCAACCTGCGACTGGCCGACATCGACTGGCGTGCACGAACCGCCAGCCTCGTGCAGCAGAAGACGCACAACCCGCTGACCGTGCCGCTGACCGATCTGCTGGTCGGCAGGCTCGCCGACTACGTACTCGACGAACGGTCCGACTCGTCCGACGACCACGTGTTCCTGCGCCGCGTGGCGCCATATACGCGACTGTCCGACCACGCATCGATCCACCGGGTGATCACCACTGTGTTCGGCAAGGCAGGCGTCACCGACGTGAAGGCCGGCACTCGCCTGTTGCGCCACAACGCCGCGTCGCGGCTGCTGCGCGCGGCGGTCCCGTTGCCGACGATCTCGGCCGTGCTGGGCCACGCGAGCCTGGAATCGACCGACCTGTATTTGAGCGTCGATGAGGATCGTCTGCTCGACTGCGTCCTCGACGTCCCCGACGGGACGCGCTCGTGAAGGCCGACGGCTTCAGCAGTTCCCTCGCGCCGCAACTGGAGGCCTACCTCGCGTTCAAGGAGAAGATGGGCTTCTACGGCGCCTCCCGGAGCTGGTACCTGAAGCAGTTCGATGCCTACTGCGCCGCACACGAGCGGACCGTCTTCGACCGCGACACGGTCGAGGGATGGGTCAGCCAGCAGTTGACCCGTTCGGGGCGGTACCGGTCCTGGATGTCCTACATCCGCGACGCCGGCCGATGGCTGCGGGCCCACGGGCAGCGTGACGCCTATGTCCTGTCCGATCGGTGGAAGGCCGCAGTCGTTCCCGCCCACCCCTACCTGTTGAACAAATACGAGATCGAGGCGTTCTTCGCGGCCGCCGCAACGCTGCATGCCGCGTCCCCGTGGCGGTGGCAGGCGGTCGCGTTCTTCACGCTGATGCACTCCTGCGGGCTGCGGACCGGGGAAACCCGCCAGCTGCGCCCCGAACACGTGCACCTGCGTGACCGCAACCTCGACATCTTGGCTTCCAAAGGCAACCGCTCCCGACGCTTGCCGATCACCGGCGCAGTCACCGAAATCCTGGCAGACTGCGACCGGGTCACCCGCGCCCGGTTCGGCCCCACGCGGAGCACGTTCTTCGTCTCCGCGGCCGGCAACCAGGTCACCGCCGCGACCGTCGGGAAGATGTTCAACCGTGTCTGGGACCAGGCCGGTCTCCCACGGCTGGTGAGCGGTCAGCAGCCCCGGCCCTACGACTTCCGCCATCATTTCGCCTACGCCAACGTCGACCGCTGGACGACCCAAGGCAAAGACGTCATGGCGATGCTTCCCTACCTGGCCCGCTACATGGGCCACGCGGACATCGAGTCGAGCTTCTACTACATCCACACCTCCCCGCAGTTCCTGCACGCCTACGCCGACCTCACCACCGCGAGCCAGTCGTTGCTACCGGAGGTCGGGTTCGATGAAACGTGACCCGGCAACCGGCGCCCCGGACTTCTACCGCTTCGCCCGGGACTACCTGCACACCTACCTGCCCACCGTCGCCCGACGCTCACCGAACACGATCGAGGCCTACCGGATCAGCCTGGAATGCTTCCTGCGCTACCTCACCGAGCACGACCACATCGACCGCGCCGACGTGACCTTCGACCACTTCGACCGGCCACACCTCAAAGGCTGGCTGGCCTGGATGGCCGACCACCGGCACTACGCACCGAGGACCGTCGCGTTGCGGCTGACCACCATCAAAGCGTTCCTGACCTACTGCTCCGCCGAGGACATCACCCTCGTCGCGCTCAGCCAGTCGGCCAAGACGCTACCCGCGCCGGCCAGCGCGAGAAAGCCGATCGAGTACCTCACCGAACCCGAGACACGGGCCGTGCTCGCCGCCTTCACCGGCCGCACCGCGAAGTCGCGCCGGAACCGGATGCTGCTGATCCTGCTCTATGACACCGCAGCCCGCGTCGGTGAGATCACCAACCTGACGCTGCAGGACCTCCACTTGGGCAAGCCCGGACACGTCATCCTCACCGGCAAGAGGAACAAAACCCGCGTCGTCCCCCTCACCGGCAAGGCAATCCAGCACCTGAGCGCCTACCTCGCCGAGTTCCACCCCGGCACGACACAGCTTCCTGCGACCCGGCCGGTCTTCTACAGCCTGCACAACGGCAAGCCGACAGCACTGTCGAGCGACACCGTCGCCGCAGTGCTCACGCACGCCGCCACAGCCGCGCGCCAGAAATGCTCCTCAATCCCGGAGAACATCCACTGCCACATGCTGCGCAAGACCAAGGCCATGGACCTCTACCAGCAGGGCATCCCGTTGCCGGTCATCATGCGGCTGCTCGGCCACGAGAACGTGTCCACGACCGCGGCGTTCTACGCCTTCGCCACCATCGACATGATGCGGCAAGCCGTGGAAGCCGCCACCCCTGCAATCGACTCGCCAGCCACGCAGCAACTCACCGACGACAGACTCCAGGCCCTCTACAGCCTCCGATGACACGCCCCCGTTAAGCCGAGGAACCAAACAGAGCAACCCACCCAGCGCAGGCCACCCGCGGTTCCTCGGCTTAACGCAAGACTCGGCATAATCCGAGTTAAACCGAATTCGGTTTAACTCCGATAGGGGCTCGAACTACACGTCGTTCCGGTTCACGCAACGCCTGTCCGACAACGGGATCCTGCCCTCCATGGGCTCCGTCGGCGACAGCTACGACAACGCGCTGATGGAGAACTTCTGGTCCACCCTGAAGGTCGAACTCGTCTACCGCACCTCGTGGCGGACCCGGGACGAAGCCGAAAACGCGATCTTCACCTACATCGACACCTGGTACAACACTCGCCGCATCCAGAAAGAACTCGGCTACCGAAGCCCCGACGAATACGAGACCGCCTGGCACGCCCAGGCCGAGCCAGATAACCTCACCCCTGCCCCGACCGGAGGCAGGTAACCACCACTCCATCAAAGCGGGGGAAGCTCACTGTGAGCTACGCGTGGCGGTCCAGCCGGGAGGTTGCTCGGGCCTTCGCTATCAGCTGTTCTTCGATGACCGGTTGTTCAACGATGGCCTGATCATCCGCTTCGGCGATGCCGACAACGGGATGTCTGAACCGGACTCCGGTTACGACAGCGGCTATGAGAGCGGGTCTGATGAGTGATCACGAAGCGGGTCTCGGTACCGGCCCGATCCGCGAGGTTGCCCACAAACCGGTCGGCTTCGACGTTGTCATCGACCGCAAGAGCGTGCCGTACCTTACCGGCGCGACGATCGACTTCGCGGACGGCCTGCAAGGGCACGGGTTTACGATCGACAATCCCAACGCGGCCGGTAGCTGCGCCTGCGGCGATTCCTTCCACTGACATGGTCCCGAGCATGGCAATTGAGGTACCTCTCGCCTGGTTGTGGGCGGAGGCAGCAGCGGAGGATCTGATCGTGGCCGGCGAAGAGGCCGCCCGGCGGGACGCCTTCGAGTTCCGTGCCACGCGTGATGTGCTCGCGATGACGCTCTTCCTCGCCGATCTCGACCGGTCGTCTGCTGACCTGCCCGCAAACTGCCTGGAACTGCTCCGCGACCACCTCGCCGTCGCGACAGGATGGCTCGCATGGTGCCGGTCCCGTCTTGAGGAGCCGCAGGCGGCTATGAGTACTCCTGACATACGCCTGGCCAAGGATGCATGGCGGTGGCTGCGGCGTGGCCGGCTGCTGGCCGGCCCAGGGCTCAATGACGCGGTGTGTGGCGATGACGCCAGGCCAATCGCAGGGCCGGCCTGCCGTGTCAGTCTTGGCCGAGCACGCCGCGTCGTCGATGAGTGCCTGACCGGAGGCATCTGACGGGCAGCGCCGGCGGCGCCGCTCCAGCAGCGCCGCCGGCGCGCCCGGCAGACAGAACGACTCACTTCCACCGCGCGATCTGATCCCACCGCGAGCCCGGTTCTCGATCCGCAGGGCAAACACGCCGTGGTCATCCGGCGGCGTAGCGGACTTCGGGTTCGCCGAACAACGCCTGCACCCTGCCCGGCTGGTTCCGGCGCCAGCGCCTGATGGCCTCCGCCGAGCTGATCCGCAGCCGGCCGCGCACTGCGGTGCCCCGACCTGTTTCAGGCATGTTTCTGCTGGTGGATGCCCGTTTCGCGCGACAGCGTCGGCTGGAACGTGGACTCGTTGCGTTGCGCGGCGCGGCTGTACCGTGTGGCCTTGAAGCGGGCTCTGAGTGCGGGAGGTTTGCGTGCCGGTTGGTCATCCGCCGATCGCCTGTCCGGACAAGGCATCCATGCCCACGCCGTCGGGTTCGCTGTTGCTGACCGCGCTGGTGTCCAAGGAGCAGGCTGGGAGTGCGGTGCGGTATGCTTTGGGCCCCCGCACGCCGCAGACCGACGAGGTCCGCATCATCATCGCCGAGGCGGCGCTGCTGCAGGCCCCGATGCTCCCGCGGTATCTCGGGCAGCTTCCGCCGTCCATCCGCGAGGCCAGCTTCATCGACGCCGTCATCGCCGAACCGCCGCCGGAAGCGGGAACGGTGATGCTCGCCGCGAACACGCTCGCCCTGCCGATCGAGGTGCGGCACGAGAACGCCGACGGATTCGCCGAAGGCGTGTTCGAGTTCAGGGACGGGTTCGGGCCGGTGCCGCGGGTGTTGGCGGATCGGGTGCGGGTCTTTCCGGCCGACACCCTGGACGAGGCTACGAACCCCGCCGACCATGCGGCCAGGCGGATCGGGGCGCGGTTCGGGGTGGTCCCGGGGTCTGAGGCTGGCACGTATGGTCTGGGCCACGGCTGGGTTGTGCAGGTTTTCGAGTGGGGTTTGTGGGTTCGGCCGGATGGTGTCACGGATGGTGTTGTGGCCGGGGTGGTGGCCGGGGTGGAGCAGCGTGTCGCTGGGGAGGTGGGGCGGGGCGGGGCGGCGCCGCGGCCGCTGGTGTTGCTGGGGGAGTCGGGTGGTGGGACGGTGCCGGATGTGGTGCTGGATCGGCTGGAGGAGGCCCGTCGTGTTCTTCCGCGGCGGGTTGTGGCGCGGCTGCGGGTTGAGTGGCTGGGTGCGCGGCCGCCGTCGCGGGTAATCGATGTTCCCGACACCGTTGACCCGGCCGCTGTATCACGGCTCGCCGAGCAGCACGGGATTCCGGTTGGCCGGTTGATGGCGTTGGTGAAGGAGGCTGGTCTTCATCCGTTGCATTTGGCGGTGTTGCTGCCGGGTGCTGGTGCTGGGTTGGGGGCTGTGCTGTCGCTTGATGGGTTGGCTGGGGGTTGGGAGCGGGAGTTGGACCGGTTGGCCGGGTCTGTGGGTCTGGGGTATCGGTGGCTTCGGGGGATGCTTGCCGATTTGGGTGTTCCGCTTGGTGATGTGGCGTCGGGGGATGTTGGGGGGTTGGTTGCGCAGTGGGTTGGGCTTCTTCTCGGTGGTGATGCCGGTTTTGAGGAGGGGTCGGTTGTGTCGGTGGTGAACTTGATCGAGCAGGAGGTCGACGCGGCTGGTTTGGATCGGGCTGGTATTGAGGCTGTGGCTGGTGTGACGGGTGTCAGTGGAGCTGTTGTGTCCGCGTTGAGTCTGCGGTTTGGGCGGGTGCCGGTGGAGCTGGTGACCGCCGACCGGGATGGGCGGGTGACGCTGCTTGCGGCGCGGCTTGGGGTGGACCCGGCTGTTCTGCTGGCGGATTCTGGTCTGCTTGGTCTGTTGGGAGCGCCGGCGTTGCCGCCGTATTCGGTTGTGGGGCCGGCTGGTGCTGCCCGGGTGACGGCGCTCATGTTGCGGGAGGATCCGGTGTGGTCGGCTGCGCATCCGCCGGAGCAGGTGTTTGGGGTGCGGTTGATGGATGTGGTGCGGCGGGCGTCTGTGCTGGGTCTGGCTGTTGAGGAGGTGGCGCCGTTTGTGGACTGGCTGGCCGGGCAGGGGCGGGACCTTGACGGCCTCGCCGCGGGTTCGTCTGAGCTGGTGCGGTTGCGGCAGGAGTGGCTGGCTGCCGAGTTCCACGTCCGGCCGGGTGACATCGATGATGACGAGGATGTCCGGCCGTGGCTGGTGCACCATGAGGGGTTGCGTCTGGCCCGTCGTTTGCGGGTGGCCCCGCAGGTCGTGCGTCAGGCCGCGCTTGCCGCTGATGATCTGCCGGTGGACCTCGACGAGGTCGCCGAGCGGCTTGGGGTGAGCGCCGAAGCGTTGTGGAACCTGGCGTTCGACCTCGATCTCGATCCGTGGGCGTTGGAGCCGATCCTCGCCGGCCGCTCGCGGTCCGCCCGGCTCGTCGTCGCCGATGTCCGCGCCGACGTCGACGAGTGGACAGCGCTGCTCGGCGTCTCCGACCGCATCGCCCTGGCGTTCCTGCGTGACACCCGCCGCACCAGCACCGACCTCGGCCGCACCACAATCAACGACCTCGACGCATGGGCGGCGGTGATCCTCGGTGTGGACGTCGAGGTGGCTCGTGGCTATCGGGAGCGGCTCGGCCGGCGGTATCTCGATCCGGTGTTGTGGGCCGCTGATGGGTTTACGCGCACGCCGGGTGAGGTGGTTCGGGCGGCCCATGCGAGTGGCGTCAGCCCGTATTGGCTGGCCGCTGCGAGCGTCCGTGCGGGTCTGCCGTTCACCGGTCTGGCCCGTGCCGCCCGGCGGCTCGAGGTCGACCCGCTGCAGTTGCTCGCGGTGGCCGCGGCCCTGGGCGTCGACCCGGACACGCTGCGCGGCTGGCACGGGCTAGGCCACCGCCTGAACGGTCCGCAGCCAGCCGGCGATCGGTACGGCGCGGCGCGGGCCCTGGCCGACGAGCTGCGCGGGGATCGGCACCTGCACCCCGCGGGACCGGACGGCGACAGGGTACTGAAGCTGCTCCTGGATGCCCTACCGCCCCTCACCGGTAACGAGCGCCACGTCGTCACCAAGCAGGCGCGCACGCTGATGGCCGATGGACATCTGAACACCACCTCCGTGGCCTGGAGCACGCGCTGGGGGCTGATCCCGGTCTGGGCGGATGAGTGGGCGCAGCGGCTGGGTCAATCGCCGGAGGAGGTCACCCGCGACCTGCACCGGTTCGTGTGGCTGTCGCCCCAGGCCGTCGAGGCGGTCGCCGCCGTGATCGGTGAGGGGACCGACCCTGTCGAGGTGTGGCGGTTCGCGGTCCGCGTCGGGCGCATGCCCGACGACCTGCACCGGATCGCCGAACGGTCGAACATCCGGCGTAGCGAGCTGTTCCAGATGGCGGTCGCCTTCGACGCCGACCCGCGCGACCTGACCCCGGTCGTGGCGGTGTACGACAAGGACCGGCCGCTGGCGGACCAGATCGCCGAGTGGGTGACGTGGTTCGACCGGTGGACGGACGTGCGACCAGACCGCGGACTGCTGATGACCGCCTTGCACGACACCGACATGACCGTGCAGTGGGACGGCAGCGACGAGGAGCTGCGCGACATCGTCGACAGCTGGATCGCGACGACCCTCGGCCAGGACGTCGAGGCGTTCCGCGAGGCCGAACGGGCCGGGCCGATCGACCTCCGTGCCAGCTGGCGGCTCGTGGAGGAACTGCACCCGCCGCTACCGCAGAGCACACCGATCACCGATATCGCCGAGCGGCTCGGCGCCTCTGCGGTGTGGCTGCGCGGCGTGATGCTCGCGCTTGCGACCGAGCTCAGTCCCGTGCCGGAGCTGACCCCGGAGGAAGCCGACCTGCTGCGCGCCGACGAGCCCGCCGGGTGGTGGTCGGTGGTCCGGCGCGTGGCGGCCGACATCCGTCTCCGGCTGGGCATCGGGTCGAACGTGCAGCCGGACGTCCACAGCCGGCCCGGCAGACCACCCGCGGGCACGGTCGCCGAGGCGCTGCTCATCGCGCTCCCGCTGGCATCCACCGGACTCCTCGGCCAGGATGTCCTGAACCTGCATAAGCGGGTGCGGGAGAAAGCGCTCGACGTCTGGGACCTGAGCCCGCAGGTCCGGACCTGGTATGCCGAGTACCTGACCGTGCCATGGCACGCCGCGAGTCCGGCCCGCGTGAGGCTGCTGACAGAGCTCGCCGCCGTGCTCAGCGAGGCCCGCCCGGTTCCCGGCCTTTCGGAAGGCCAGACTGTGCGAGTGGTCCACGCGGGCGTGATCGGCGCAGGCGGCCTCGGAACATCCCTCGACGCGCGGTTGTACATGCAGTTCGCCGTCGCTCTGTACAATCCGACCAGCATCGAGCGACGGCTTGGCGGCCCGCCGGCCCCGGAATCGGCCCGGCTGTCGCGGGCGCTCGGCTTCGACCGCACCGTCGAGGTACTCGACGGCAGCCACCGCGCTCCGACGAATCCCTTGGCGTACGAGCCGTACCTCGATGACAAGTTCGGCACCTTCATCGACACCCTGCTCGCGGAGTTCCCCGACGGCGGCTTTCTCCGGCTCGGCGCCCTCGAGAGCGACCCGGCGCATGTTTTCGACGGCGTCGTCCGGCACCTCGCGACAACCGACGGCGCCCGCGGCATCGTGCTCTATCGCACGAGCCCGGACGGCACTGGCGCGGTCCGCGCCGGAGTGCTCAATGCTTTCCGAGGCCCTTCCGGCGAGATCGTGTTCCTTGACCCGCTGACCCTTCTGCCGGCGGTCCTGCCATCCGAGGGACCCGTCGACGTGTTGTTCCTGCCGACCGGAGGCCAGCAGCCCAGCGATGACGTCACCCCCGTCGACCCACGCACCGACCCGTCCTGGCCGGACCAGCTGCGGGACTGGGCGGAGGCCCTGGGACTGCCCCGGATCCACGTTCAGCGGGCATTCGTCGACGCGGGCCTGACCGCAACCTGGTCCGGTGACCTGGAGGCCGCACGTGCGCTCGTCGACGCCTGGCAGGCTCACGTCCTCGGCGTGACCGGCGTCCCGCCGTCGGAAGCGGAGCGCATCCAGCAACTGACGGGCCGGCTCGCCCGGCTCGCCGGCTGGTCGGACGAAGCCGTCACCGAGACGGCTCGCAGGCTTGGCGTCTCCCTCCCGTGGTTCCGCACCACGGTCCTGCTCGCCGGCGTCGGCCCGGCTGAACTGCCGGGCCTCGCCGACTGGCCGGCCGACATGCTGGTCCCCGAACACTGGCCGGCTCCCGCGCCGCACAGGGTGGCATTGCTCGTCCTCCTCGCGCGGCTCGGCCCCGGGCCCCGCGACGTGGAGCTGACCGGCGCCATGTTGGAACAGCTGACCGAGCGTGGCCCGAACGGCTGGCACGAGGCCGTCGAGGCAGTAGCCGCGCAATTCCCCCCGCCGCGGCGGCGAGCGCCGTGGGCCGAGGTGCTGCGGCTGCTGCCGCACATCAGCGACGACGTCACCGACGAGCAGCTCGAGGCGCTGCGCGCGGCGCTGGCCCAGGACGGCGTCGCCATCGCCGCGCTGCCGGAACCGGTGCAGGCGGCGTACGCCGCGACCGTGTTCGGCGACACCCAAGCGCTCGTCACCGCGCTGCTGCCCCGGGTCGCCGAGCACGGGGTGGCGCACGCCGCGTCCGGCCCGGCGACGCCCGCCGAGCGGCGGTTGTACGTCGGCCGCCTCCAGCTGCCCCTGCTCCGGGTCGGCAACGAGGATCTCCTGGCGCGGGCGGTGGAGCTCGACACGCGGCGCCGCACGGGAGAGCCCGGCCGGCGTTTCAGGGAGTTGGCGAGGATCGCGGACGTGGTCGGGCGCTACCCGGCCAGCGGCGGGTTCGTCCGGTTCCTCGACGGCGCCGCCCGGCGTGTGCCCGGCATCGGCGGCCTGGTGCGGCACATCGCGGGCACCGGCGACGCCGGTATCGTGCTGCACCGCAGCCTCGACGGCGCCGGCCGGGCCCACCAGCGGGTGCTGTACGCGTTCAACGAGCAGGGCACCGTAGTCCTCGTCGACCCCGACACGCTGCAATTGGCCGAGCTGCCCGCCGGTGGGCCTGCCGACGTGCTGTTCCTGCCCACGGGCGGGCAGGTCGCGCCGGGCGCCCGGACCGAACCGGTCGACACCGACGCGGACTGGCCCGACACGCTGGCGGAGCTGTTCCTGCCGCCGCTGCGGCTGCCGGACGGGGTGGCCGAGCTGGACGGTGGCGCGCTGCTCGTCGGCGAACCGACCGGGAATCGTCAACTGTGGACGGAGGCGGCGCGGCTCGCGGGCGCCCTACGCCGGCCGCTCGTGATCGTCGACAAACCGAACGACGCCGCGGCGGCGCGGAACCTGCAGGTCCTGCTCGAACGCCTGCGACTGCGCGGCCGGGTGCCGGTCATCTTCGCATTCGCGTCGACGTGGCGGCTGCGGCATGCGGGCTCGGCGTTCGGGGCGTCGATCGTCCATCAGGCGGCGGGACCCACCCGGCAGTCCGGCCTCCGGCTGGACAACGTGTGGGCCGTGACCGGACCGGGCCTCAGCGAGCCCAGCTATCACGGGGAGACCCTGACGGAGCGGGTCTTCTCCGACGCGTCGAACAAGACGACATCGGCTCCGCCGGCTCCGCCAATGCTCGCCACGTGGCTCGACGCCTGGGCACGCGACGATCGGGAAGAGTCGCGGACCGTGCTCGCGAAGCATCCCACGGAGCTGACCTCCCAGGCGGTCCTGGACTGGATCCAGGAGATGATCGACCGGTCGCACCCGGTCGGCGTCCGTGACTCGTTCCTGTACAAGGCGGTCATCGAGCTGGCCAAGCTTGATCAGGCCGACCTCGCGTACCGCTTCCTTGACGCGCCCGATGTGGCGACGAAGGTTGAGGTGGCGCTGTCGGCCGCGCCGGAGCGGCTGCCTGAGGTGACGAACCTACTGGCGGAACTCGGCTTGGCCACTTACCGGGAGCCGGCCGACATGGCCAACGCCGAGGTCCTGTCGTCGCTGCACACGATTCTCACCAAGGAGCGCCCGAAGACGAAGTGGTTCCGGCTGGACGTCATCAAACACCTCACCACGCAGGACAAGGTGCTATGGGCCGACCGGCTGAGCAAGTTGAGCGAAGTGCAACAGTTCAGCCCGAAGCAGGAGGCACTGCTCGAGCTGCGGGACCTGACCCTTACCTGCTGAGACCATGCCGGACGAGCCGAACCCCGGCCGCGACCCGTGTCCGGGCTGGCGGGCCACGCCGACGCCCCGCGGCGTGCTGCTGCGGGCCCGGCCGGCACCGGGCGCGGCCCGCACCGCGGCGGACGGGCGGCTGGTCGCCTACGCCTTCGGCGCCCCGGTGACCGGCGCCGTCCGGGTCGTGCTCGGCGACGACCTGCTCGGCACCGACCTGCTGGACCGATACCTGCGGTCGTTGCCGCCGGCGATCCGGCGCCGAGTCGTCGTCGACGTCGGTGCCCTCGACCCGCGCCCGTCCGCGGCGGCCGTCGCCGCAGTGGCCGATCGGCTCGGCGTCGCCGTCGACGACGGCACGAGCGGCCCACTGCACGAACTGGCCCGGCTCGGCCACGCCGCCGTCGGCGCCGCCTACCGGGCCGCTACCGACCCGCAGGCCCGGGCGAGCGTGGCGTATCACCTGGAATCCTCGGTGCTGCCGGATGTCGCGGGCCCGCTCGCCCGGCTGGCCGCCGCCACCGCCGGGGCGCCCCTGGACCGCGCGACCGCCGCCGTCCTCGCCGCCCTCGACCACGTCCTCACCGTCGCGCGGCCGGACCCCGGCCGGTTCAACAGCGCCGCGATCCTCTGCCTGCCCGGCCCTGACCGGCTCGCCTGCGCAAACTGGCTCATGTCGCTGCGGGCGCCGCTGCAGGACGCCCCAGCCCGGCTCGATGCCCTCGGCGCGCTGATCCTGCTGGTGCTCAGCTGCGGCGACCGGAAGCGTGAACGATCCGCGTCCGGGTGACGGCCCCGGCCTGAACGGGGACTAGCCGCCTCCCGGTGCCCGGCCGTACGGTCAGCCGGTGACAGTGGAGCCGCAGCTCCTGAACCCCTGCCCGGCGATCCGGCCGGTGCCGACGCAGCGCGGCACCGTGGTCCGCCGCCGCGACATGGCCGGCGACGTCGAACCGGCGGTGGTGGAGTATGCCAGGACGCGCCCGGATGGCCGGACGGTCTGGCTTGTGCTCGACGAGGACCTACTGAGCGCGCCGCCGCTGGAACAGGCCCTGGCGTCGTACGTCGCCGGGCTGGCGCCGGCGATCCGGCGTCGGGTCGTGATCGACGCCGGCGCGCTCGAGCCGCCGCCGCCGGCGGCCGCCGCCCTCGCCGCCGCCGAACGGCTCCGGGTGCCGGTCCAGCTGCCGGCCGCGGCCGCGACCGGTGTCGACGAGGACTGGGTCGAGTACCGCGACGCCGCCGGCCGCCCCACCACCCGCCAGGACGCGGCGACGGCCCGACTGCTGCCCACCGCCCCGGTCCGTGACCCGCACCTGACGCTCTCCTCCGCACAGGCCCACGACCGGCACGCCGCCGCGCTGCGCGCCCGCGCCGAGGCCGACGCGGCCCTGGAGACCGCGCAGCAGGCCCTGACCGCCCTCGACACCGCCCTCACCACCGCCAACAACGGTGTCGCCGAACGCACCCGAGAACTGGGCGAGCGGGAGACGGCGCTCCAGGAGGCCATCAGCGCCCGGCGGCAGCGCGCCGGAGCCCTCGAACGGGCCAAACGGGAGAGCGCCACGGCGGACGACGCGGTCCGGCGGCTCGCCGCGAGGGCCGACGACCAAGGACGGCAGCACCGCGAGGCCGAGTCCAGCATGCGCGCGGCCACCGCCCTCGAGCAGACTGCCCGCGAGGTGCTCGACCGGGTCCGGCAACAGGCCCAGCGGCCCGACGATCCCGAGGTCGAGACGGCCCAGCGGCCCGACGAGCCCGAGGTCGAGACGGCCCAGCGGCGCCTCGACGAGACCACCGACGAGGTCGCCCGGCACCGGGATCACGCCGACCGTCTCGGCCTCGACATCGCCGCCACCACGCTGGAACGCGACGGCCTCGCCGAGAAGGCCGAGCGGGCCGCAGACCAGCTGGCCAGCGCCGAGGAGAACCTCCGCACCGCCGACGATCTGGTCACCGAACGCACCGGCCTACGCGACGTGGCCCGCTCGGAGCTGACCGGCGCCGCCGCCGCGGCCGACGAGGCGTTGCAGCGTCGCGACGAGGCCCGAGAGCACAGTCGCAGCCGGCAGGACGCCGCCGACCGGCAGGCCACCGAGGTCGCCGCATGGCAGCGGCGCATCGACCAGCAGGCCGACCTCACCGGCTTCGGGGACGGCTCCCTCGCCATGCTCGACGCCGGCACCATCGACGACCTCAGCGAGAGCCAGGTCTCGCGGCTCGTCCGGACCGCCGAACAGTCGCTCGCGGACTACTACCAGCAGCCGCACCGGGCCTCGGCGGTACCGCCGAAAATCCTAGACGAGCTGCGGGAGCGGGTCACGCTCGAGTTCGTGAAGACCGAGCTGCCCGGCATGCGCACGGCTACCGGCAAGGCGCTGCTGCTCGGCGACGACGACCGCGCCGTGCAACTGCGGTTCACCGCCGGACTGCGCCGCCGTCCCGAAGGCGCCCACGCCGAGCTGCCGGTGCGCCCCGGCGACATGCAGAGCGAACTGCGCTACCTCCAGGAGATCAGGGGGATCGCCCAGCAGTTCGCCGCGAACTTCCGCGACGTGCCGCTCGGCTACGCCATCGCCTGGGGGATGGGCGTGCTGACGTTCCTGCGGCTCATCCTGAACGCCCTGACACTGCGCATGACGATCAACCAGTACCGCCGCCACCAGGCCACCGAGCAGCGCACGACCCAACTGCAGATCCACCGGCTGCGCGAGGACCAATACGCCCACCGGTACACGCTCACCTGGGCGGTGACCGCCGCCGAACCCGTCCTCGGCGCGCCCGCCGCGATAGCACCGGCCACCCTGACCGACCCGGAGCCGCTGACGGTGTGGTTCCCCAGCCACATCGCCCGCCCGCCGGGTCAGGTCACCTCAGTCGGCCCGCCGGCGCCGCTGCCCCAGCAGCTGGCCCTCGCTGAGGGGTTCCACGACCCGGAGTTCCTGCACGCCGAGCTAGCTGAGCACTACCCGCAGCTCAAGTCGCTCAACCCCGCCTCGCTGCGGGCGCTGCTGCGCTTCGTCGGCGCCGACAACCTGCGGGCCGGGTTCCCGAAGGCGCGGACCGGCGGGCTGCTGTCGGAGCCGATGTACGACCGGTCCGGTAAACCGGTCGGGTTCCTGCGGCTGGAGCTGCCCACGGTCGAGGAGTACCGCACCGTCACCCTCCAGCGGCAGGGGTGGATGGAGATGTGGCGGCGGCACTACGTGCAAGAGCGCGGCGCCGCCGCCATCCACAACGCCACCGAGCTCACCATCTCCGCCGGGTCCACCGGCACCCATATCCCCTACATGGAGACCATCGGCCGCGCGCCGCGCCTCGCCGGCGGCCCGCAGCTCGGCGGCGGCATCGGCGGGTTCACCACCGACACCCTGATGGCCACCGGCGGCGCCGGGCTCACCGGCGGCCTGTCCGCCACCGCGAGCCACAACCGGCCGATCCACATCTCCGACGCCAACCTGGTCTGGCTGATCACCCTGGTCGGCGCGCCCACCGGCACCGCACCGCTGCGGATCGACGGCACCGCCACCGGCAAGCCCGGCGTCCGGGTCCGGCATGTGCCGCTCACCACCACGTCGCCCGTCCCCGGCCTGTACCCGCCGGCCGGGGTCGAGCACGGCGGCGGGTCCGGCCTCGCCGACGTGTCCGGCTTCACGCTCAACCAGCCAGAATACTCCGTCAACGGGGTCGACGACGACGTCGAGAACTGGCTCAAAGAGCACAAGTTCATCGCGGCGGGACCGTCCGCGACCGACGAGCAGCTCGCCAACTACCGCCGGTACCTCGAGGTCGTCACCGCCGAGCACCGCGAGACGGCCTGGGACGAGCTCGACGGCCACGGGATCTGGGAGCCGTTCACCCGCACCACGCTGACCGGCGTCCAGCGGATCGCGGTCCGATGGCGGGTCCGCCGGGTCGACGGGCAGACGGCGGACAGCGACGGCGTCGTCGAGGACTTCACCGTATGGCGGGCCGTGGACCGGCCGTTCGCGATGGACATGACCCACCAGACCGGCGACAGTGCCCATGCCTTTCTCCAAGGCGACGTCCTGCCCGCCCTGCCGGTGACGTCGGTGATCACCGTCCCAGTCGCGGTCGGCCCGTACCAGTACACCGCCTCCGCCGACCGGACCATGCACCTCGGCGGATCGTACGAGCGGGAGTCCGTCGTGGTCTCCCCGGCCGGCGGCACTCACCACCGCCACGTCGTCCGATTCGAGCTCGGCGCCGAGATCCGCCGGCAGGGCACCACCAGCCGGGTCTTCACCGCCCCGAACCCGCAGCGGGGCACAGTGGCGGTCCTCGTCCCAGACTTCCGGATGCTGACTGCCCGCACCCGCAAGCCCGAGGAACCCGGGATCACGGTCGCTTCGACCTCTGTCGATCGACTTGCGCTCGAACAGCGGCTGCGGCGCGTGACTGAGCCACCGCCGGCGCTGACCGGCATCACCGACATCGGCGGTTCGGCGGCCCTGAACCGGCTGCTCACGCGGCTGCTGGAGGTCGTGTTCGGGACCGGGAGAGGCCCGGCGGACCAGGCGAGCCTGTCGGCGCAGGCCGTGCGGGGTTTCGCGTCCCCTGCCCGGCTCCACGCGGCCCTCGAACAGATGCTCCGCGGGGTGTACGTCTCGGACCAGCTGTTCGAGCCGGGGCTGCTGTCGCAGTCGGAGGGGTGGCTGGAGCTGCGGGCCCTCGTCGACACCTTCGATTACCGGCCCAACCACACCGGCGCCGAGACCAACGACATGTACATCGAGGACACCACCACGGCCATCGGCGGCTCCGCCAGCGCCGCCGGACGGGACCGCGCCCACCGTCTCGGCGGCGCCGTCGCCGGGCTCTTCCCAGCCGGTGACCACTGGAGCCTCTCCGCTCCGACGCTCAGCGGCGGCAGGACCGCGTCGAACCGCCGGATACGTTGGCACTGGAGCGAGAGCAGCGAGGACCGGACCTCGACGTTCAAGGGCGACACGTACACCCTGCACGCCGCGCTCACGTTCGTCGCCAAGGTCCGCGGCGCGCCGCGCAACGTCCTCGCCACCCCAGTGTCGCTGGTGCACGACGTGTCGACGACCGCGACCGGGTTCGTCACCGTCCCCGACGCGCTCACCGTCCACGTCAGCCTCGGCACGCTGGTCAAGATGCTCGCCGTGATGCGCCAGTTCGCCCCGGATGCCACCATCGGCACCCTGGTCGACGGCGTCCCGCAGCACGTCCAGGACCGGATTCACAACCTGTACCTGCAGAAGGTCGCCGACCGGGACCTGCGGGCGGCGGGCCGAGCCGCGACCGGGCCGGACGTGCGGTTCCTGCCGCGGTGGGTCACCGCCCGGCGCGGCCTCGGCGATGCGACCGTCACCGACGTCCGGCCCCGCGGCGGGCACCGCGCCCTGCTCGAGGCCGGGCTGCGGGAGGTCGAGGCGGCGGTACCGGGGGTGACCCGCCCCGGCTCAGCGAGCTTCCTGCCGGGCGTCTACCAGAACCTGACCAACCTCGTGTCGCCCGCGGTGGTGCGTCCGGCGGCGGCGCAGTGGTGGGCCAACTCCGGCACGACCGGGACGGTGACGCTCGCCTCCTTCGGGTTCGTCACGACCACCCCGCTCGGCCTCGTGCAGGCCGAGGTGCTCCTCGTCGCCGACGCCACCCCGAACCCGCAACTGCGGACCCTGTTCGGGCGGGTCGACGGCGACGTCGACTTGGAGAACCACGGCCTCAATGCCGAGGGCCGCTCAGACACCTCCACCAGCGGCGCTCGATGGAGTGCCGGCATCGGCATCGGCGGTGCCCCGCGCGGCGTGTCGGCCCGGCAGGGCGCCGCCATGCCCAGCGTGACGGTCGAGTGGCGCGGCGCCCGCAACCGCGGACAGCGGGACCTGCACGAGTCGGCGCAGCGGTACATGCAGCGCGCCGCCGACGGCGCCGCCAGGTTCGACGACGTTCCGCTGCGTCTCGGCGTCCAGGTCCACGTCTCGCGGCCGGACAAGAGCATCGTCACCGGCGTGGGACCCATCCTGTGGAAGACGGTCAGCTCGTGGTTCCGCAAAGACCGGCCCACCACCTGGACGGAGATGTCGGTCGACCTCGACCTGCTGCAGCACGACACCACCATCGTCCCGCACGTCGACGGCCCGCCGCCCGCCTGGCTGCGCACCGCGACGCGGTTCGAGGACGACCCCCTGACCATCACGGCGCCATCGCCCGGCCCGGGTTCCGGTGTGTTTACAGCAGCCGAGGTCCAGCAATGGCCGCAGTACACCGAACCGCCGGCCGTGCACCGCACCACCGTGTCCGACGCGCGTGAAGCGCTCACCGCCGCAGCCCTCGCCGTCCTGCCCACGGCGAAGCAGGCCACGCTCGCCGAAGGGGCCGTTGTGGAGTATCTTTCCGGCCCCGGATCCGCCACGCTGCACGAACGGATCTCCACCAGCGACGGCGACCGGCGGACGTTCCCGGTCGACAGCCACGATCCCACCAGCCTCTACGAGGAGGTCCTCACCATCCGGCCGCTGCGGGCCACCGACTGGGCGCCCGTCACCGACCAGCTCGATGACGGCACCCAGGCCGGCACCCCCGTCATCCTCGGCGACGCCACCAAGGTGAACCTAGAGCGGTTTACCAACCACACGACGTCGACCGCGGTCACCGCCACCACGAACCGCCGGTGGAGCCTCGCCGCGCAGATCAGCTACCGCGCGTGGGACCGCACCGGCGTCGTCGACCCGAAGCACGGGGCAACCGTCGGCAACCGCCACACCGTCTCCCTCGCTCTGCCCCGCATCGCCGCCCAGTCCGGCGCCGATCACACCACCACCGCCGCCGGGCTCAGCCAGGCCCGCCGCGCGCCCCGGCTGATCGCCGAGCCGCCCGGCGACGCCTCGGGCATCGGCCCCGACCCCGCCGCCCCGGCCGCCCACCGGCTCGTGTACCGCCACGTCCTGTTCGAGGTGACCGGCGTCACCCGGTGGCGGCGCAAGGGCAGCGACACCTGGCACGACGGCACGCCGCGCCGGCAGTGGGTCGCGGCCACCAACCACATCCGCGCCCACCACACCGTCCTCGACCCGCCCGCGGCACCCCCGACGGGCGAATCCATGGATGCGCTGGACCTGCCCGACGTGTTCGGTGTGGTCGGCTCGTTCGCCGCCGACGGCAGCGCCGTCACCACACCCGACGGCACCACCTTCACCCATCTCGAACTCCGGCGGCGGCACACGGCCGACGCCGTGTCACCGGGCACCGGCCTGATCCTCGTCCCGCTCGACGAGCCGGGCAGCGTCACGGGAGCCCGGCGGTTCGCCGAGGGCTTCGCCCGCACCGGCACCGGGCAGGTCCTCGTGCCCGACCGCCCGGTCCGTGTCACCGTCCGTGTCACCGCCGCCGACGCCCTCGCCGAGGACGCGAACGGCAACCGGGGCGACTGGTGGTCCGTCGCCCCTGACGGCACGAGCCGGCCGCTCGGCCCGAGTCTGCGTGCCGGCCTGCGCGAACTGCGCATGATTGAGGTCGCCGCCACCGCCGAGCACGGCGCTGGCGAGGTCTGGCGGGTCGACGGCGCCGTGCGACTGCCGGGCTTCGCAACGCTCGACGGCCGCCTCGTCGTGCTCGCCGCCGGCCAGCTCCGGACCGGCCCGCGGCGGGATGCGCTGCGCGAGGTCGCCGAGCGGCTGCACCACATTCCCCTGGTGGTCCTCGAGCACATCGCGGCGCTGCCGCACCTGTACACCATCGTGGAGCGGCTGCGGTGGGACGGTCACACGCCTGTGGTGTTCCTGTCGCCCGGCGCCGACGCTGACGCCGTGCAGGAGTTGCGGCAGCACAGCGTCGCGGTCGTGTACCCGCGGTCGGACGGCATCAACGACCGGTGGCACGTCGAGGGCCCCGGCGGCCAAACCGGCAGGTACCCCAAAGCGGAACTGGACCGGGCCGTCGAACACGCCGGCACCCTGTCGCAGGCAATGCCCGCACCAGACCGGCCGCCGCCGGCGCTCGCCGACTGGCTACGGTCCGACGGCTGGTCCGAGGCCCGGGACGTGTACCAGCGCCACGAGGGCGCGCTGCGCGCCGACGATGTCTCGGACCGGCTGGACGCCATCGGCGCCCGCCATCCACGCGACACGACGCTCGCGGTCTTCCGGGCGGTCCTGGACCTGGCCCGGGCCGGCCATGCCAGGGTCGCGTTCGATTACCTCCACGAGCCGGACCCGGGCACCCGGCAGCGGCAGCTGCTGCGTGACGTACGGGGCCCCGGACTGCGCCGCCTCATGGCCGCTCTGGTCCGGGCAGCACGGTGGGCGGCCCGGCGAGACGACAGCGCGCAGGACGTGGTGCTGCTGATCGCGACGGAGACGATGCTGGCACTGGGCCGGCTGGACCTCACCCCGGACGAGGTCGAGACGCTGCGCTGCCTGGACCGGGACCGCCGCGGCGAGTGGCTGGCCAGGCGCGGCTCGATCGTCGCCGCCATCGCCGAGCTGGCCGGCCCGGACGCCGCCCAGCTCACCGACGATGTCGAGGCGCTGGCGCGGCTCGTCGTCGACTGCACACGGGCAGCGGCCTGACCGCGGCCGAAGTCGGGTGCGGGGTGAGGATGAATCCTCGGTCAACAATCCGTAGCCGGGTGACGTCGCTGGCGTGAAAGTGGGACTGGTGGCTGACCCCGTGGTGGGCCCTACGTTGATGCCTGCGGGGGTCGGGACTGTAAATTTAACGGTGTAACTCAGACAAAGAGGACACCGAGATGACGATGACCGCAGACGCGAATGTGCAGCCGCTGGCCGATGACGTGGGGTTGGCCGGGTTGGTCGACGATGACCTGATCGCACGGTTGGCGGGGCAGGCCCGGGCGCAGGGTGTGAGCCTGGTCGGTGAGGGTGGTCTGTTGCAGCAGCTGACGAAGCGGGTTCTGGAAGCCGCGTTGGAGGGCGAGATGGACTCGCATCTCGGCTCGGGGAAGCACGTGCGTGCGGGCCGCACGTCCTCTGGTAACGCCCGCAACGGTCGGCGGGTCAAGACCGTGCTGACCGAGGCCGGACCGGTCGAGCTCGACGTGCCACGGGACCGGGACGGGTCGTTCACGCCGCAGATCGCGCGGAAGCGGCAGCGCCGGCTGTCCGGTGTGGACGATCTGGTCCTCTCGTTGACCGCGAAAGGGCTCACCACCGGGGAGGTGTCGGCGCATCTGGCCGAGGTGTACGGCGCGGAGGTGTCGAAGGAGACGATCTCCACGATCACCGACCGGGTCCTGGACTCGATGGGTGAATGGCAGTCCCGGCCCCTCGATCGGGTGTATCCGGTCGTGTTCATCGACGCCATTCAGGTGAAGATCCGTGATGGGCAGGTCGCGAACCGGCCGATCTACGTCGCCCTCGCCGTGACCGCGGACGGGCACCGCGACATCCTGGGCATGTGGGCCGGGGAGCACGGTGACGGTGAGGGCGCCAAGTTCTGGCTCCGCGTGTTGACCGAGATCCGCAACCGCGGCACCCAGGACGTGTGCATCGTCGTCTGCGACGGGCTGAAGGGTCTGCCCGACGCGGTCGCCACCGTCTGGCCCCGCACGGTGGTCCAGACGTGCATCGTGCACCTACTGCGAAACTCGTTCAAATACGCCTCTCGCAAGGACTGGACCGCGATCGCCGCCGCGCTCAAGCCGGTCTACACCGCGCCGTCGGAGCAGGCCGCCCTGGACCGGTTCGCCGAGTTCGCCGCCACCTGGGAACAGAAGTACCCGGCGATCGTCCGGTTGTGGACCAACGCCTGGGCGGAGATGGTGCCGTTCCTGGCCTTCCACACCGACATCCGGTCGATCATCTGCACCACCAACGCCATCGAGAGTCTCAACGCCCGGTTCCGCCGCGCGGTCAACGCCCGTGGCCACTTCCCCAACGAGCTGGCCGCGATGAAGATCCTCTACCTCACCGTCATGTCCCTGGACCCCACCGGCCGCGGCCGGCAACGCTGGTCCAACCGCTGGAAGGCGGCTCTCAACGCCTTCGAGATCACCTTCGACGGACGCCTCTCCAACCCCCGCACATAGACAACCCCGACTACCGAAACCCAAACCTGAACAACACTTCCACCGTTAATTTGACAGACCCACAGACCCCGCGGTCAACATTTGACTACGAGTTTTGCGAGTTGCTGGATGGTGTTGATGAGGTCTGTGCCGGCTGGTCCGAGTTCGTTGTTGATGAGGTTGAGGATTCTGTGCCGGTCGGTCAGCCATTCATCGCGGCGGTTGGCGTCGAGGCAGCGTATTGCGTTGCGTTCGGTGTCGGTGAGTGTCAGTGTGTTTCCGCTCAGTGTGATTTCCATTGCGATCTGTAGTGCGGTTTCGCTGTTGCTTGTGTTTGTGTCCGTTGTCCGTGCTGATCTGATCAGTTCGGCGAGGAGGTTGCGCCGATCGGCGATGATGAAGAGGTCCATTTTGCGGTGCTGGTCGGGCGGTTCGTTGTCGTGTTGGGTGTTGCGGAGCAGTAGCTGCTGCCGGTTGGCTGGGTCTGGTGTTTGCAGGTAGTTGAAGGCCAGGTCGGCGTGTTCGGCACGGGCTAGGTCCAGTACTGCTTGGAAGATCTTCGGGCGGTGGTCGTTGGGTGACCGGGTGGTGATCTCGCGTATCTGCCGTGGTGCGTCGTCCTGGTGTAGCACCTGGTGGTGTGTGGTGTGTATCTGCTGTGCGTGGGACCAGTCGGTGGCTGACAGGAACTCGGCCAGTTCTGGTGATGGTCGGTCCGGGATCGGCATGGGCTGGGACAGGTTGTGGGCGTGTTCGAGTGCCTGCCGCAGCTGCGCTTCGGTAAAGGTCTCGGTGACGGTCTCGGTGAGGTGGTCTGCTGGTTGGTCTGCTGGTTGGTCTGCTGGTTGGTCTGGTCCCTGTATGTGCCATTCGTGTCCGAGTCCTCTTGGTCTCGGGTACACGATCGCGACCTGCTGTTGTTGCAGTGCGTGTGCCACTGCTGGGTTCTCGCCCTGGGGGACGAGCACGACCGGTGCCTGGCCGCGCCACCGGAGCCATTCGACTGCAGCGATCAGGTCCAGCAGCGCAGCCGGGTCGTTCAAGGCGAGTACTGGGAACGGTAGCGTTGCAGCCGCATCGCGCAACGCGATCCGGCTCGGGCTGTTGCGTCCGTTGTCTGCGCTGATCAGCGTGAGACCCCGGTCGGCGGCGATGGGGCCGGCGATGCGGTTGGTGGTGGGGTTGGTGGTGGGGTTGGTGGTGGGGTTGGTGGTGGGGTTGGTGGTGGGGTTGGTGGGCGTCAGGGTCCCGTCGACGGTGGGGACGACGATCGGGGCGATGGTGGTGGGGACGGGCGGTGGGCCGGCCGTGGCGGTGGTGGGGATGGTTCGGCGACGTTTGGCGGGCTTTGGCGAACTGGTGGAAGCTTCGGCGGTGGTGGCGGCGGTGATGACCTGGCCGGGTGCGTCGATCCGCTGCAGGGCCCAGTCCTGGTCGGACTCGGGGAGCCTGTCGGCCCAGTCCCGTACCTTCCGCCGGTCCTCGTCGGTCCAGGCACCGTCGGGTGGCAGCACCGCCGTGTGGAATTGACGGTTCCCGTCACGGGCGGCTTCCTTGACCATCCCCTGGGCCTGCAACGCCCGCAGGTATCCGCGAGCGGTGGGCGCCGAGTTGATGTTGAGCGGGCCCAGTTTCCCGTCGATGATGTGGTCGGCGCTGACCGCTTGCGGCGTGGTGAGCAGGGCTGCCCACAATCGCAGCGCGGTCGCGGCATCCACATTGCGGGTTTTCTGCAGTGCTGTATCGATGGTGGTGGGGACGGGCGGTGGGTCGGCTTCGGTGGTGGTGGTGGTGATGACCTGGCCGGGTGCGTCGATCCGCTTGCGGGCCCAGTCCTGGTCGGACTCGGGGAGCTCGTCGGCCCAGTCCCGTATCTTCCGCCGGTCCTCGTCGGTCCAGGCACCGCCGGGTGGCATCACCGCCGTGCGGAGTCGACGGCGCCCGTCACGGGCGGCTTCCTTGACCATCCCCTGGGCCTGCAACGCCCGCAGGTAGTGGCCAGCGGCGGGCGCCGAGTTGATGTTGAGCGGGCCCAGGTCCCCGGCGGCGATGTGGTCGGCGCTGACCGCTTCCGGCGTGGTGAGCAGGGCTGCCCACAACCGCAGCGCGGTCGCGGCATCCACATTGCGGGTTTCGGTCAGTGCTGTATCGATGGTGGTGGGGACGGGCGGTGGGTCGGCTTCGGTGGTGGTGGTGGTGGTGGTGATGACCTGGCCGGGTGCGTCGATCCGCTTGCGGGCCCAGTTGTGGTCGGACTCGGGGAGCTTGTCGGCCCAGACCCGTATCTTCCGCCGGTCCTCGTTGGTCCAGGCGCCGCCGGGTGGCATCACCGCCGTGTGGAGTTGACGGTGCCCGTCACGGCCGGCTTCCTTGACCATCCCCTGGGCCTGCAACGCCCCCAGGTACCTGCTAGCGGCGGGCGCCGAGTTGATGTTGAGCGGGCCCAGGTCCCCGGCGATGATGTCGTCGGCGCTGACCGCTTCCGGCGTGGTGAGCAGGGCTGCCCACAACCGCAGCGCGGTCGCGGCAACCACCCGGGGGGTTTCGGTCAGTGCTGTATCGATGGTGGTGGGGACGGGCGGTGGGTCGGCTTCGGTGGCGGCGGTGGTGGTGGTGGTGGGGATGGTTCGGCGACGTTTGGCAGGCTTTGGCGAACTGGTGGAAGCTGTGGTGGTGGCGGCGGTGATGACTTTGCCGGGTGCGTCGATCCGCTGCAGGGCCCAGTCCTGGTCGGACTCGGGGAGCTCGTCGGCCCAGTCCCGTACCTTCCGCCGGTCCTCGTCGGTCCAGGCACCGCCGGGTGGCATCACCGCCGTGTGGAGTCGACGGTTCCCGTCACGGGCGGCTTCCTTGACCATCCCCTGGGCCTGCAACGCCCGCAGGTATATGCCAGCGGCGGACGCCGTGTTGATGTTGAGCGGGCCCAGGTCCCCGGCGGCGATGTCGTCGGTGCTGACCGCTTCCGGCTTGGTGAGCAGGGCTGCCCACAATCGCAGCGCGGTCGCGGCATCCACATTGCGGGTTTTCTGCAGTGCTGTATCGATGGTGGTGGGGACGGGCGGTGGGTCGGCTTCGGTGGGGGTGGTGGTGATGACTTTGCCGGGCTCGTTGATCCGCTGGAGGGCCCAGTCCTGGTCGGGCTCGGGGAGCTTGTCGGCCCAGTCCCGTATCTTCCGCCGGTCCTCGTCGGTCCAGGCACCGCCGGGTGGCATCACCGCCGTGTGGAGTCGACGGTGCCCGTCACGGGCGGCTTCCTTGACCATCCCCTGGGCCTGCAACGCCTGCAGGTATCTGCTAGCGCCGGACGTCGTGTTGATGTTGAGCGGGCCCAGGTCCCCGGCGGCGATGTCGTCGGTGCTGACCGCTTCCGGCTTGGTGAGCAGGGCTGCCCACAATCGCAGCGCGGTCGCGGCATCCACATTGGGGGTTTTCTGCAGTGCTGTATCGATGGTGGTGGGGACGGGCGGTGGGTCGGCTTCGGTGGGGGTGGTGGTGATGACCTGGCCGGGTGCGTCGATCCGCTGGAGGGCCCAGTTGTGGTCGGACTCGGGGAGCTTGTCGGCCCAGTCCCGTATCTTCCGCCGGTCCTCGTCGGTCCAGGCACCGCCGGGTGGCAGCACCGCCGTGTGGAATTGACGGTTCCCGGCACGGGCGGCTTCCTTGACCATCCCCTGGGCCTGCAACGCCCACAGGTAGCTGCTAGCGGCGGACGCCGAGTTGATGTTGAGCGGGCCCAGGTCCCCGGCGATGATGTCGTCGACGCTGACCGCTTCCGGCTTGGTGAGCAGGGCTGCCCACAACCGCAGCGCGGTCGCGGCAACCACCTTGCGGGTTTCGGTCAGTGCCGTTTTGATGGTGGTGGGGACGGGCGGTGGGTCGGCTGTGGTGGTGGGGGGGATCCGCTGTTGGGCGGTGGTACGGCCGGGGTCGGGGAGTTGGCCGGTCCAGTGTTGGATCTGTTGGTGTTCGCTGGTTTGCCATGTGCGGGGCAGGCCGGGCCGGTAGCGCACGCCGCCGGCGGAGTGGGATACCTGTCGGGCCAGGCCTGCCAACCGCAGCAGTTTGAGGTGCTGGTATGTCCGAGCCACCCGGGCCGGGTCGGGGATTCCCCGCTTCCGGCTGGGTCCTCGGACGCGACGATGCCGGTGACGTCGGTGGGTGAGAAGTTCCCGGGGGTGGTGAACATGTGTGTCCACAACCGTGCCGCGGTCTCGACCGACGTGCGCTGAACCGGGTCGGCGGTGCCGCGTTCCAGCGTGTGGATCGCGGTGAGAGCAGTCACCACGAGCAGGGGCGGATCACTGACCGTGGGACTGGCTGGGCTGGCCGGTGGCAGCGCGTCAGGCATGTCGGTGTCACTGCCGCTGCCGCTGCCGGTGTCGCTGTGGGTGTGGGTGTGGGTGTGGGTGGGGACGGTCGGCCGGCGTGGATGGATGGGGTCGCCGCCCGGCTCGAACGGTTGGCTGGTCAGCGGTTGGCTGGTCGGGGCCGGCAGGTGGGGTCCGGCGTGCGGCGTGGTGGGTGGGTCGTGTGGGCGGGGTTGTGGGTGAGCGGGGGTGGTGGGGGTGTCGCTTATGTCGCGGTCGTGGAGGGGGCCAGGAGGGTGCTGAGTTGTTCGACGTAGTCGAGGGCTTCGTCGACAGTGGCGTTCTGACCGAGGGCATACCGCATTTCGAGGATGGCCAGGTGATGCCCGCCGGCGCGGTCGGTTACGGGGAAGTACGTGTGGACGAGGAGCCTGTCCTGGTGGATGGGTTTGGTGCCGGCCCCCAGCGCGGCTCGGAGGTACTGGTACGGCGTGAAGTCGTATCCGTACGGTCGCTGGCGGAAGATGGTGTCCACATCGTTGCGGGCGACACGGCCGACGAAGGTTGCGTTGTGGTTGTTGAAGTGTGCCGCGAAGCGGTCGATCAGGTCTGCCACATGCTCTTTGAGCATGCCGGCCAGGCCGTCGGGCAGGGCCGCGCGGATGCCCGACATCGAGGTACGGGACATCAGCAGCGTGTATCTCTTGGGATTGCCGGCCTTGTCGTCATCGTCGAAGACGTGCAGGAAGGCCGCGATCTGGGTGTAGAGCAGCGCCAGGAACCCGGACAGGACCTCAGCCGAGCCCGGGTCTTCGGGCAGCAGCCGACCGGCCTCGTGCCGTGCGTAGTCCAACGCGTCAACCGTGTGCTGCATGGCGGCGGTGATCTCAAAGAACGCCGGCACCGTCCGGGCCCGCTCAAGCGCAAGACGGAGAAATTCGGCGAGCCGGGTGACCGGCACACCCACGCTGTAGTCCACGTCGATGCTCGGTTCGTCGGGATCGGGAACCACCAACGTCCCAGCCAACCTGGGCTCCAGCGCCAACCCGCGACCTTCGGCGATGACCTCCTCGGTGAGCCTGTCGAGACGCTGGCCGTCCACCGGGACGGCCAGCAACGCCGCCGCCCACCGCCGCACCTCCCCGAACACCTCAACCCGGGCAGGCCGGCCCGGCCGGTCCCCGAACAACCCAACCGGAACCGTGACAATCTCCGGCACGTCACGATACAGACCGTCCATCACCAGTTCGGTGAACTTCCCCGTACCCAGCAACAGACCACCACCCGACCGCTTCGGACGAGCCAGCTTCAACCGCGGCAACTCCAACTCCACACCCACCGCCGCGAACCCCAACGAACCACCACCGTCAATATCAGGCCGACCCGGCGGCGTCACCGGCCGCCCGAAACGACCCTCGACAGCCTCAACAACATCAACAGAATCGGCCGCCCACACCACCTCCACCCGCTCCACCCGCCCCGACGACCCCTGCACCGAACCCTGCACCGAACCCTGCACCGAACCCTGCACCGAACCCTGCACCGAACCCTGCACCGAACCCTGCACCGAACCCTGCACCGAACCCTGAACAGACCGCCGACGTTTCACCCCCCGACCGCGCCCCCCACGCCCGACGGTGCCCCCACCGGCAACAACGCGAGTGGCGGCGTCAGCGGCGGCGTGAGTAGCGGCGTCAGCGGCGGCGTGAGTAGCGGCGTGAGTAGCGGCGTGAGTAGCGGCGTGAGTAGCGGCGTGAGTAGCGGCGTGAGTAGCGGCGTGGAAGGCGTGGTCGGACCCGTCGCCCGCGCCGAACGTGTTGGCCGGCGAGACCAGCGCGTGGCCTGCCAACCGCTGGTCCGTGGCGAACTGGTCGAGCACAGGCTGCCCCAACGAGCCGGTCCCCAACAAGCCGGTCCCCAACGACAGATCGGCAGCGCCGCTTCCCGCAACATACCCACGAGGCCACAACCACACCGACACCGCAGACCGCCGCGACACCGGCCGACCACCAGCATCCCGATACTCCAACCGGCCGCTGTCATCACCAACATCCACACCAACCGGCAACCCCACCGGCAACCCCACCGGCAACCCCACCGGCAACCCCACCGGAAACTCCACCGGAACACCCAGAACGTCAACCGCAGCAAACGCCTCAGCCGCCGACGGCAACGGCCGCACCAAACCCGCATCGATCACCAACACGGCACGCACCAACGACGACAACCCAGCCACATACGGCACCAAACCCAACTCCAGCCCAGACCCCCGCAACAAATCCCCATCCAACACCACCCGGACCACACCATCAGCCGGACGAGAACGCGCATACTCCACCACATCCTCAGCCACCTCACCCACCAACGAACGCAACCGAACCACCGTCGCCCGCCCCGCCGGCACCTGCCGCAACACCGGACACAGACCCAACCACTGCGCACCCGTCAACACCCCACCCCCAATACAACAGACCCATCCACCATCAACATAACCCCAACCCACCCAAAGGCCCTGACCCCTGACCTTGAACACGGCCACAGTCCCCCAACCGGGACTATGGGTCTGTAAAAAGGTCAGGACTGTAAATTTAACGGTGTAACTCAGACAAAGAGGACACCGAGATGACGATGACCGCAGACGCGAATGTGCAGCCGCTGGCCGATGACGTGGGGTTGGCCGGGTTGGTCGACGATGACCTGATCGCACGGTTGGCGGGGCAGGCCCGGGCGCAGGGTGTGAGCCTGGTCGGTGAGGGTGGTCTGTTGCAGCAGCTGACGAAGCGGGTTCTGGAAGCCGCGTTGGAGGGCGAGATGGACTCGCATCTCGGCTCGGGGAAGCACGTGCGTGCGGGCCGCACGTCCTCTGGTAACGCCCGCAACGGTCGGCGGGTCAAGACCGTGCTGACCGAGGCCGGACCGGTCGAGCTCGACGTGCCGCGGGACCGGGACGGGTCGTTCACGCCGCAGATCGTGCGCAAGCGGCAGCGCCGGCTGTCCGGTGTGGACGATCTGGTCCTCTCGTTGACCGCGAAAGGGCTCACCACCGGGGAGGTGTCGGCGCATCTGGCCGAGGTGTACGGCGCGGATGTGTCCCGGCAGACGATCTCCACGATCACCGACAAGGTCGTGGAGGGGATGACGGAGTGGCAGAACCGGCCCCTGGACCCGGTCTACCCGGCGATCTTCCTCGACGCGATCCACGTGAAGATCCGGGACGGGAAGGTCGCGAACCGGCCGATCTACGTCGCCCTGGCCGTGACGGTCGAGGGCACCCGGGACATCCTGGGGTTGTGGGCCGGCGACGGCGGTGAGGGCGCCAAGTTCTCATAGTAGGTCCCAGGTCCGGGACCGCTCCTTTGGGAGAGTGGGCTGATCTTTCCCCTGAAGGAGGTTGATATGGCGAGCTTCGCCGGTGGTGTCGCTCAGGCTGGCTATGTGGATCGCATCCGTGATCTGGCGCCGCAGCGCTGTCTGGTGGTCCCGGTCGACGTCGGTAAGCGCACCGCGGTGGCTCTGGTCGCTGACCACTATGGACAGATCATCGTTGCGCCGTTCGAGTTCGACCTCACCGTCTCCGGCGCTGGGAAGCTCGTGACGACTATCGCCGCTACGCGGCAGCGGGTGGGTGCCGAAAGCGTGCGGTGGGCATCGAAGCCGCCGGGCACTACCACCAAGCTCTCGCCACCACGTTACGCAGCAACGGGTTCGACGTGGTCGAGTTGAACCCGTACCAGGTCAAGATGGCCAGGGCTCAGCTCGGAGCTGCGCGGGTCAAGACCGACGTGCGGGACTGCACGGCTATGGTCGAGCTGCTGGTGCGGGGGCAGGGCTGGCCGCTGCACCGCCAGGACGGCGCGATGGCTGAGCAGGTCGTATGGGTGGCCCACCGCCGGCGCAAGTTGGCCGCCGCGCAGGCGTTGGGCAGCCAGGTCCACGCCCTGGCCGATCTGGCGTTCCCGGGCCTGACCGGGTGTTTCACCACCGGCCTGGAGGCCAAGACGTTGCGGATGCTGCTGGCCACGCTGCCCGACCCGGCGCGGGTGACCGCCATGAGCGCCGAGGAACTGGTGCACCACGCCCGATCCCGTCAGGTGCGGATGACCCGCCCGAAAGCGGCCCAGGTCATCGCCGCGGCGGGCGAGGCGATGTGCGTGCCCGACGCGCAACGCGCCGCCGCAGCGCGACTGCTCGCCGCGGAGGTCGAGGTGTTCGACGCCCTGCAACGCGACCTGGCCGCCTGCGACCAGCGCCTGGCGCAGCTGCTGCCCGACACACCCGCCGGGGTGCTGACCTCGATACCCGGCGTCGGGACACTCACCGCCTCCTACTACGGCGCAGCCCTGGGCGATCCCGCCCGGTTCGCCAACGCCGGCGCGGCCTACCGCTACTCCGGTCTGGCCCCCACCAGCTACGAGTCGGCTGGACGGCGCACCGCCAAGGTGAAGATCAGCAAGGTCGGCTCGGTCGAGTTACGGCAGGCGATGATCGCCCTGGGCACCGGGATCGCCTTGCACCACAACGATTTCGCCGCCTACAAGCGCCGGCTGGTCGACGCGGGGAAGAAGCCGATGGTGGCCGCCATCGCCGTGGCGCACCGCGCCCACCGGCTTGCGTTCGCGGTGATCCGATCGCAGCAGCCCTACGACCCGGCCAAGTGGGCAGCCAGCACCTCCGGCCGTCAGCGGCGAGACCGGTCCGCCATGGCCGCCGACCCGGCGACCGCTGCGACGTAACCGGTCTCAGCAGCCACCATAAACCCCGGGGTCGACCGGATGCAGTCTCCTTGCGGCACGACCGCAAGGCCGAAGGTGGCAGGGGCCGGAGCGACGTCGTCAAGCATCAGCAGCCGAGCCTGGACTGCGTAGCCAGCAAGACGTCCGGTCTCTTCCGCTCACGCGAGTGCGCACAACAGCCAGCGTCACGAACGCGACTACATGAGTAAGCACCGCACCGGAAACGCCGCCACGCACCCAGCACCACTCCGGCCATAGAGATCAACAACCTGGCCATCACGTCAGGTCGGAGAAACACGCCCAACAGGCCCTTGACATGTGCTTCAGAACAGCTGGCTCCGCGTGTTGACCGAGATCCGCAACCGCGGCACCCAGGACGTGTGCATCGTCGTCTGCGACGGGCTGAAGGGCCTGCCCGACGCGGTCGCCACCGTCTGGCCCCGCACGGTGGTCCAGACGTGCATCGTGCACCTACTGCGAAACTCGTTCAAATACGCCTCTCGCAAGGACTGGACCGCGATCGCCGCCGCGCTCAAGCCGGTCTACACCGCGCCGTCGGAGCAGGCCGCCCTGGACCGGTTCGCCGAGTTCGCCGCCGCCTGGGAACAGAAGTACCCGGCGATCGTCCGGTTGTGGACCAACGCCTGGGCGGAGATGGTGCCGTTCCTGGCCTTCCACACCGACATCCGGTCGATCATCTGCACCACCAACGCCATCGAGAGTCTCAACGCCCGGTTCCGCCGCGCGGTCAACGCCCGTGGCCACTTCCCCAACGAGCTGGCCGCGATGAAGATCCTCTACCTCACCGTCATGTCCCTGGACCCCACCGGCCGCGGCCGGCAACGCTGGTCCAACCGCTGGAAACAGGCATTGAACGCCTTCGAGATCACCTTCGACGGACGCCTCTCCAACCCCCGCACATAGACAACCCCGACTACCGAAACCCAAACCTGAACAACACTTCCACCGTTAATTTGACAGACCCGAGGTTTTTTGTTCATTTTCGACTCTCAGAGGGACCCCGGATCACAGGACCGACCGGCGCCGGTTGGTCATGACAGCGTCGGCAGTTGAGCAACAACGTCTTGGTCATCGTTTCAGCAGGTGAGGGTGAGGGTGCGCAGGTCGTCGAGCGCCAGCTGCTGGTTGGGGCCGAGGTTCGGTAGCGTGGTCAGCGCGCTGAGCCGGTCGGCCCAGAGGATCCTGTCGGGCGGGGTGAGGTTCCTGATGACGGTTGCCGGGAACCATTCGGCCTTCGGGCTGTCTTTGGTGAGGACCTCGTGCAGGGCTCGCAGGACTGCGGCGTTGGCCTTGTCGACGGGCCCTGCGGAGATGGCCTCGCCGAGGTCTGCCAGCTGCGGTGTCACGTCCCGCAGGTCCTGCGGCTCGACCGCCAGCGTCACCGCAACCCGCGCCTCCGCATCGGGCGCGGTGAAGAACCGGTAGGCGAGGTCGGTGTGTTGGGCGCGGGCCAGCCGGATGACCGCACCGTGGACGTGGGCGTCGTTGACCCCGCGCGGTGCCCGGTCGGCCATCTCAGCGAGCCAGTCCAGCACCGCCTGGGACGTCAGTCGTGCGGGATGCACGGCGAGCAGGTTCCACCAGGCTTCCCGATCACCGCGGGCCCACATGTCCAGCCAGGAGGCGAGCTTCCGCGGGACCGGCGGGGACGGCACCACCAGCGCTTCCGCATCATGGAGGATCTGCAGGGCCAGCGTCGCCCCGTGATGCTCGGGCTCGGTGGCTCGAGCGCCGGTCAGTGCCCACACGTTGTCCAACCGGAGGCTGGATTGCCCGCCGGGGGGCACGGTTTGATAGACGATCGCCACCCCGAACTGATCGCGCACACCGCTGAGCGCCGGCGTCCACCGGGATGTGAGGACCACCGGCACCTGCCCGCGCAGCCGCAGCCGTTCCAGCAGGACCTTCAGCCCGCCCAGCACTTCGTCGTCGCCCGGCCGGTCGACGATCACGAACGTGGCGGGCAACGCGCCCGTGAGCCGCCTGACATTCCTCCACAACGGGCTCCGCTCGCCCGAATCGTCGACGACCAGTGCACTGCCGCCGCGCTTGTTCACGACCTTGGTCACCCCGTCCGGCAGCAGCAGCGGCGGCAGCAGCAACTCCGCCAGGCTGCCCGCCCAGTCAGCACCGGCGTCGACATGCTCAGCCCGGCCGCCGGTCGTTGCCTGCCCGCCGGTGGACAGGAACAGCACGTCAGCCTCATCCTCGTCCACGTCGGCCAGTTCCAGGGTGACAGGGTCGATGAGGATGACCGTGCCCTGCTCGTCGAACGCGTACATCACCCGCTCGACGGGCGCGCCAGCACCATCCAGGGCGCGATACAACACCACACCCGCATCGCCGGTACCCGCGAGATGACGCACCAGACCGCCAACACCGATCACCGGACGGCCGGCCTCGTCCAGGAACCGGACGAACCCCCCACCACCCGCATAGCGCTGCACCAGATCCGCAATCCCCAACGTTTCCAACTGCGGGAAGAGACGGCCAGCAACCGGCCCGCGGCGCCATTCATCCAGCGCCACCACGTCGGCCAGCGGGTTGCCCGTGCTGACGATATCCTGCCGGCGAGGCAACTGAGGGCCGCCACGACTGAGGTACAGGCGCTGCTCGGTCAGGTTTGCACGGCCGGAGCTGGCGTGCGCGACCCCGGCTGGAGCGACCTGCGACAGCAGGTATGTGGCGAGCGCTTGCGGATCGCCGAGCACGGCTGCGGCGTAGGGCGCCCGCCCGGCATCCGGCAGCGAGGCGATAGCGACATCGTCATCGGCCAACCCCACACGCAGCGCCTCGAACTGCTCATCGGTGAGATCACCAACGTACGGCAACAGACTCAGCACACCGGCCCACGGCCCCTGCCCGGAGGCGAACCTGCCTGCGGGCACCAGAAGATCCGGCGTAAACGCGCCATCAGCAGCGCGCAGGACCGTGGCGCGGAACCACGATGCGGAGACGCCGTGCTGGCGGGCTTCCTCGTCGGCGGTCTCGACCGACGAGCCGGCGAGCCGGAACAGCTGCAGTATCAGCCGCTCGATCCGCCCCGCTGCTGCCACCGGCACGCCGGTCACGCCGAGGACGTGAGTATGCCAGTCGTCGACGACGCCACGGGCGGCCTTCAGGTCACCGGACCACTCCGCCGTCCGGCCGGTGTCGACGAACATCTGCCCGAGGACAAGCCGGTTGATACCGAGTGCATCCGCGTGGTCCCGTAGTGGATCTGGCCAGGCCAGGTCGGTGCGTGGGTCGACGCGGGTGACACCGGTGCCGGGCCCGGCACCATCCGTCGGCAGGAACAACACCTCGACCTGGCCTTCGGTCGGCAGGACCGCCAGCGACAGCGTCAGCGGGTCGACGAACAGGACTGCGCCGGACGGGCCACGGAAGGCGTTGATCAGCCCCATCCTAGTCATGGTCTCGGTCCCCGTGCGATAGAGGACGATGCCACGTGCGCCTTCGGTCGTCGCGAGGTGCCGCACGACGCCGTCGAAGACAGACCCCGGGTCGTCCTGCAAGCCGTCGAACCGGACAAACGAGCGGCCGGGGTAGGCCGCGAGCAACGACGCGAGCAACGAATCGATGGAAAGCCCGCCGGTGTCCCGCAGGAACTTCCAGTAAGGTTGAGCTCTGGGCAGAGGGGTATCACCATATTCCCTGAGCCACCTGGTGTAGCGGTCCCAGCCGGCGCTGTCGAGCACCTCCGCGACTCGGTCCAAGCCAAGGGCCGCCCGCGACAGCCGGGCCGACTCCGGAGCCGGCTGCAGGTGGATCCCCCGCCAGCCGCCCGGGGCGTAGAGGCCAATGGCGCGCCGCACATACAGCTGCGCAAGGTGCGTGTCGCTGCCCGCCGCGTCGGCTGCGTGGACCACCCGCCAGGTCCGGCCGGCGGGGATGCCTGGGTCCGACCAGGGCCTCCCGAGCATGTCGACGAACCGGTCCATCAGCCGCAGGTGGGCTTCCAACTTCAGGTCCGGGGAGGCTGTTGCCTCTACTGCCTCTTCAGCGAAGGCGGCCCAGAACTGCGGGCTCCGCGCGAGAAGGTCATAGTCCCGGCCATCTATGACACTGCGGTCCGTACCCTTGGGGCGGTCGGTCAGGCCGTGCTTAATCGCCTGCTCCAAACCGTTGAACCGGGACCAGTCGAAGGGGCGCGGGAGTTTTTGGAACGTGGCGAACAGCGCCAGAGTCTTCGCGACAGAAGACGCGCGGAGAAGGTTGGCCTGGGGGTCCCGCCGGGGGCCACGGGGAAACGCGGCCGCCATCTCCCGGACGGTTGCCCGCCACGCGCCAGGCTCACGCAGCTGGTCGGTCTGCTCGACGGAAAGCGTCGGAAGATACCCGAGGTCGGCCGCAAGCGCGAGTTGCGCGGTCGTCGGCAGGGCGGTCGTCGGCAGGGCGGTCGTCGGCAGGGACGCGTCCCAGTTTGTGACGTCGAGCTTGATGTCGGAGCGAAGAACAACGCCGCGCAGCCATTCCGCCGAAACGCCGAACCGCTGGGCGATCAAGGGATACGACCAATCATACCGCAGCTGTTCAGGATCATTGGTCCAGAACGGGCTCCATGTCCGGTGCCGCCGGATGGTCACGCCTGCCATAAGGCCCCAGCCAGCGCGGACGTCGATCGGGCCGGTCCGTTCGAGTTCGTGGAACGCTTCGATGGACTGGCCGAGGGTGGTGGCGATCCAGGAGTCGACGATGTCGCGGAGTTCGTCGGTGTCGGTCGCCGATTCGATGGTCATGCGATGGTCGTGCAGGGCGGTCATCAGCAGCCCGCGGTCGGACCGGATCTCTCGCTGTTCGTCGAACCACGCTTCCCATTCGGTGATGTGGTCGGTCAGGGTGCGCTGTTGATCTGGCCGGTAGACCGAAAGGATCGGGCTGAGGTGGCGTGGGTCGGTGTCGAAGGTCAGCGCGATCTGGAACAGGGCGCTGGGCTCGATGCCCCACTGGTCGGCGAGTTGGTGAACGTCGCTGGGAATACGGCCGAAACGGACCGCGAACTTCCACACCTCGGCCGGGTCGATGCCGCCACCGATCGCGGCAGCAGCCGCTTCGACCGCGCCGGGTGACAGCCAGTGGCGGCGGCACAGATCTGCTTCGACAATCTCGACCGGCTGGCCTAGTCGCGGCGCCCAGTTCCTGGCCCAATGCGCCCAGAGGCGACGCCGCACTTTACCGCTGGCATCGACAGGGAGCACGCTCACATACTCTTCGCGCACGGCATGGCTGACCACGTCGCGGTCGTCGGCGGTAACGACCGGCAGAATCTTGAGAAGACCGCCGGGACCGCTGTCGCCGAAAACCCGTCGCCCTGGATTACGCCGGCGCGGATCACGTGGCGATGCTGCAGGACGCAATTGCTCGGCCAGGGCCAGCGCCGCGCGGTACAGGTCGCCGTGCGGCTGGGGACTGTTCAGGCGGGAACGCCATTCGGGCAGGTCGTCCTGCAGGTCTTGCAGCAGGCCGCCGAGCCGGTCCGGGATGATGCTCAGGTGTGCGGCGATGGCGAGGAATTGTGGTGGGTCGATGGCAAGTTTTCGTGCGATGGTGGCGAGGTCCGTGAACGGCAGGCCGGTGCGGATACTGGCGGCGGCGAGCCAGTACGGGCTGACACCGCTGGCGTGGGCTGTGCGGATCAGGTCGCCCGGGGTGTAGGTGAGTGCGTCAGCGGCCCAGAGGACCGGGTCGAGGTAGCGGGGGCCGAGCCATTCCCGGGCGCCGCGAACGGTCCAGCCGTCGGCGGAGCGGCTCGGAACGAGGATCATCGCGGCCCAGGCGTCGAGGTCGTCGATGCTGGTGCTGGCCAGGTCGGTGCCGGTGCGGCGGGTGTCACGCAGGAATGCCAGAGCGATGCGGTCCGAGACACCGAGCAGGGCACTCCACCGGTCGAGATCGGCGCGGACGGCGGCGGCGGTGAACGTGGTCCGGCCGGCCAGGACCGGTTCCAGCGCCCACGGATCGAGGTCGAGATCGAACGCCAGGCGCCACAACGCCGCACCGCTGAGCCCGTACCGCCCGCCGATCTCATCAAGGTCGTCGAGATCTGCCAGGAGATCCTCCGCCATGACCGCGGCCTGACGCACGACCTGCGGCGCGACCCCCAGCCTCCGCGCCAGCCGCCACATCGCCCCATACACTAGCCACGGCCGGATGACCTCATCCTCGACGATCTCCTCCACCGGGACAAGGAACACCGCAGCCAGCCACTGCCGCCGCAACCGCTCCTGCACCTCGACCGCCTCCATGCCGAGGCTGAGACTGTCGATGTCCCGCCCCTGCCCGGCCAGCCACTCCCCGAACGGTCCCAGCTCATCCGCGGCCGAGCCGAACGCAAACGCCTGCACGACCGTCTGCGTCAACCGCACCCGCAGCTCCTGCTCCGGCGGATGCGCCGCCGACCACACCGGATCCCCCCGCAACGCAACCGCAGCCAACCGAGCAGCATCCACCGGCCCCACCACACCCGGCACCCCAGACACCCCAGACACCCCGGGCCGGCTGAAGTCGGTCGGCAGCACCGCCGGGTCCACCCCCAACCACGCCGCCAACCGGATCAACCACCCACCCGGATCAGCGGACACCAACTCCACCGGCACCCGCCCGATCCGCAAACTCAACGCCGACACCAACACCGTGCTGACACCAGCCGCACCCGCCACCGCCACAATCCCAGCCCGGTCAAACCCCGCCGCGTCAACCCCCTCCTCAACAAGATCCAGCAACGACGCCAGCAACGGCCCATCCGCATGAACAACCTCACCACCCAGCAGCAACGCAACCCACCGCGGCGCAAGCTCACCGACCCGACCCACCGTCACATCACCACCCACAACACCGAAATCGGCCAGCATCCCCGACAACCGGCGACGCCCCACACCCGAAGACCCAGCGTGACCACCCAACTCGGTCACCCCACCAGGAACCGTCCCGGCCAGCTCCACACGCTCCGCATCAGACAACTCAGTCACCCGCGGCAACGGCCGCCCACCAAGCCACTCCACCCACAACCGCGCCACCACCACCCGCGACAGCACACCACGCAACCCCTCCAACCGCTCCAACACAACATCCGGCGCCGTCCCACCACCCGGCACCCCCAACAACACCAACGGCCGAACCACACCCCCACCAGCCCGACCAGCCCGACCAGCCCGCACCCGCCCCGCACCCACACGCCCCGCCACCACATCACCCACCACACCCGCCACCACACCATCCCCAACGCCCTCCGGCCGAACCCAAAACCCCCACCCAAACACCTGCACCACCCACCCAAACCCAAGCCCAAACACCCCCACCCCCGCATCCCCCACCACCACCCCAAACCGCTCCGCCACCCGCCCAGCCACCACCTCAACCGACAACACACCCTCCCCCACCACATCCACCGGCCACACCCGCACCCGATCCGCCAACACCCCCGGCACCGACCCCAACCCATCCCGAAACTCAAACAACCCCCCACCAAACCCCAACCCGTCAGCAAACCCGTCCAACCCCCCAACCGCCCCCAACCCAACCTCCACCGGCACCCCCAACGCATTCGCAGCCTCCACCACCACACCCAACCCCGGCACCGACACCGGCACCGCATCAACAAAACTCACCCCACGCGTCGACACCGGCAACTGCCCCAAAAACCGCGACAACAACGGCGACCCCAACAACCCCGCCCCAGCAAGGATCAACCGCACCTCACCCGTCTGCGGCGCACGCCACCCCAACGCATACCGCACCACCCGCACCGCCACCACCCGCGACACCAACCCCACACCCAACACCGAACCCGACGGCACCGGCATCGCCACCCGATCCGGACACAACGACAACGCCAAACCACTCTCCGGCACGACAACCTCCAACAACTCAGACCCCTGCAACCACACGCTAAAACCCACACCGCCCACCCAACGAGTCCACCTTCCAGCCCCCGACGTCCCACAAAAAAAGGCACCCACCAGCAGAAACGTAACGCGCCCGAAACCCGGGTTCCGCAGTTGCGGAGGTGACTAGTCCCACGCCTCTGGGGTCTGAGCTCTGCAGAAACCCTTGGCTACCTGGTGGTAGGGCGTGTCACTAGGTCGGAGCATCTGCCCAGGTCAGGCCACCTACCGCGCGCTCGAACGCGTCGGTGCGGTCGTTAAGCCGAATTTCGATTTGGCTGTGACGGTCGTTCGTGGCCCCACGATGACGGACATATCCGGCCCCGGCCGCGGTGATGATGGCCGATTGATGCGACGGCCGAAATTGGCCCCACCCGGAGTTCGGGATGGTGGTGTGACGGTCGTATTTGGCCCCGGCCGGGTGACATGGCAGGCGTTTGTGACGGTTGATATTGGCCCCACCGGCAGGATGAATTTCGGCGGTTCCGTGTCGCATCGCGGTAGGGGGCTGGTTGAGATCCAGGGTGGAGCTGTTCGAGGCGATCCGGCGCGACGCGCGCCGTGAAGAGCTGTCGATCCGCGCATTGGCTGAGCGGCATGGTGTGCATCGGCGCACCGTGCGGGAGGCGCTGCGCTCGGCGGTGCCCGTTCCGCGGAAGCCGCGCACTGCGCAGGCGCCGAAGCTTGATCCGGTCCGGTCGGTGATCGACGAGATCCTGCACGGGGATCTGGACGCGCCGCGCAAGCAGCGGCATACCGCACGACGCATTCATGATCGGCTGCTGTCCGAGCATGGTGTGGTCGGGTTGTCGTACTCGGCGGTGCGGGACTACGTGCGCCGGCGTCGGCCGGAGATCGCGGCGGCCGCTGGGCGGGCTCGGCCGGCGGCGTTCATCCTGCAGGATCACGCACCGGGGGCGGAGGCCGAAGTCGACTTCGGCGAGGTCTGGGTCGAGCTGGCCGGGGAACGCACGAAGTGTTTCCTGTTCGCGTTCCGGTTGTCGTTCTCCGGCAAGGCCGTGCATCGGGTGTTTGCCTCGCAGGGTCAGGAGGCGTTCATCGAAGGGCACGTCCACGCGTTCACGGCGATCGGTGGGGTGCCGGCTGGGCACATCCGTTACGACAATCTGCGTTCGGCGGTGTCGCGGGTGCTGCTGGGCCGCAACCGCCGCGAGTCGGAGCATTGGGTCGCGTTCCGGTCGCATTAAACCCGTGTTGCCGTGAGTTCCCGCGGCCGGGTGTCCACCTTGGCCAGCGTGGTGACCGGGCTGACCTCGACGCAGGGCTGGACTCCTGATCTTCGATGAATCTATGATCCAGTCTCGGGATTCCTGAGGTATCCATCGGGAAGCCGATGGTTGTCGTGGATCTTCGAGCTGGAGGCCGCTGTGTCGGTGGCAGTGGTCAGGGACCTGCGGGCGCATCAGCGACTGGACGAACCCGGCCAGATCGCGGCGTTCGAGCAGGATCTGTTGGCCGAGTTCGTGCTGGCACGCTCGTCAGCAGGAATCACCGACGCGACGATCCGAGCCGACGTGGCCGCGGTCGAGGAACTGCGGGAGTGGTTCGGCCGGCCGCTATGGGAGATGACGCCCCAGCACATCGACACCTTCTTCGGCCGGCATCTGCGGCAGGCGATGCCGGGCACGAAGGTCCGCAAGGCGGCCGGGTTCGCCGTCTACTTCGAGTTCCTGGAGTTGCGGCACAAGCCGGACATCCACGCGGCGACCGGGTTTGTGGTCGAGTCACCGCTGGACGAGATGAACCGGCCGCGCGGCGGCACCCATGGCCGGCTGCGGATCCCGCCGACACCGCGGGAGGTCACGCAGCTGTTCACCGGCTGGCAGCACGGGCTGGACAGCGCCCGCAAGTACGCGCCGGCGGTCCGCAACTACACGGCATTCCGGCTGGTCAGCTTGATCGGCCCGCGGGTGTCGGAGCTGTGCCTGCTGCGCATGGGTGACCTGCGCTGGGAGCTGGGCCGGTTCGGCAAGGTGCTGCTGCGCGGCAAGGGCAGTAACGGCCGCGGAAAGAAGGAACGCCTGGTCCCGCTGATCAACGGGTCCCGTGAACTGCTGGACTGGTGGGTACACGGACCGCGCTGGGAGTTCGACGACCGGATCAACGACCCGATGGCGCCGCTGTTCCCGTCCGAACGCCGCCGAGCCGACGGCAGCAGCGGCTTCGCAACCACCGACACGCTGCGCGACGGGCTCGCCGAGGCCGTCGCCGCCCACCTGCCCGCGCAGACCGGCCGGCTGTCACCGCACTTGCTGCGTCACTTCGCGGCCTCCGATCTCTACCGCAACGGCATGGACGTCGTGGCTATCCAGGAGATCCTGGGCCACGCCTGGCTCAACACAACGATGATCTACGTTCACGTCGACAAAACCCACATCGAAGACGCCTGGGCCGGTGCCGGCCAGCGGGCCGCGAACCGTTTCGGGAGCCGACGATGAAGTGGAACCTGCGCCTGGCCGCCGCGCAACGCGACATCTGGAAAGCCTCGCAGCTACAGGCCATGCTCGCCGACGCGGGCCTGGTGATCAGCGCCGGGAAGATGTCGCACCTGTGGTCGAGCCAACCGGTGACGATCCGGTTGGAAGATCTGCAGATCATCTGCACGGTGCTCGGCTGCACCCCGAACGACCTGCTGGTGCTGGAAGACCTTCCGCTGCCGGCGCCGCGCCCGGCCGAGGCCGCTCCGCTGCGGGCCGTGGCGGGCGAGGCACCTATCCAGCGCCGGCACACCGGCCGCAGCAAACCCCCAGTATGACGGCAGCTTCACCGCGCCGCCGGGGCAAACGCGTCTATCGGGGCCCGGCGCGCAGCTGCGAGCAGTGCCTGGCCTGGGGCGTGCTGCGTCAGCGGGTCTGCCGCGGCTGCGAGGCGTTCGCCCGCAAGAATCCGCTCGGCCGCTGCCGCACCTGCGCCCGCCGCGCCGTCCCGGTCGACGAGGGCGTTTGCCGGCTCTGCCGCCGGCAGGCCAGCCTGGTCGCCGGACCCGACTGCAAGATCGCGCTGGATCTGACCGTTGCGGCCAGCACCGGCCAGCAGCTGTTCCTCGCCGGTTTCTCCCGGGCGGCCAGGAGCCGCTCGAAGCCGGCGCAGTCACCGGCGCTCTCGGCGGCACTGGCGGCTCCGGCCGCGCGGCCGAAGGGCTGGGAACAGCCGATCCTGGTCGATGCGCCGCGCGACTGCCGGCACGCCAGCAGCCTCGACCCGCCTCGCGATCCAGGCTTCCTGCAGCTGGTGCTGCGCCACGCGGATGTCCTGGCCGAGCACAACGGCTGGCCACCACGCACCCTGCAACAGGTTCGCCGCGGCCTGCGCATGATCGCCAGCTGCCACGAACCCGGCGAGCCCGTCAAGGCCAGCACCGTCACCGCGATGAGCCCGCACGGCGTCCCCGGCCTGCGCGTGCTCGAAGTCCTATTCGCCGCCAGCGACGACCTCGTCGTCGACGACCGCACCGACTCGCTCACCGTCTGGATCGACGCCAAGTTCGCCTCGCTGCCCCCGCGGATCCGCGACGAGCTCGACGCCTGGATCACCGTGCTCCGACACGGCACCCCACGGCGGCGAGCCCGACCCCGCATCACCACCTTCACCCTGCTGGCGGCCGCCCACCCGTTCCTCACCGAGATCACCGACCGCTACACCACACTGCGGGAGGTCACCCGCCAAGACGTGCTCGACTGGCTCGACGACCGCAAACACCGGGCCTCCGACGCTCACGCTTTGCGCGACCTGTTCGGCGTCCTCAAGGCCCAGCGACTGGTGTTCGCCAATCCGCTCGCACGGATTCACGTCGGCAGCGCCAACCCGAGCACGCCGGCCGCGTTGACCGGAGAAGCACTGCACGCCATCGGCGACGCGGCTAAGAACGACCCCCCTCTGCAGACCGTGGTGGCGCTCATCGGCGTCCACGCCTTACGCCCTCATCAGGTCCGCGACCTGACTCTCGACCAGATCGATCTACCCAACCAGCGCATTAACCTGGGCACCGCCCGACGGCGCCTGGACGCGTTCACCACTGCCGCGCTGGCCGCCTACCTGCACTACCGGCATCAGCGCTGGCCAGACACCGGAAACCAGCACCTGTTGCTGACGCGCCGCACCGCCCACGAACGCGGACCAGTCAGCGCCTACTGGCTCACCAGCCTCTTCGACGGCCTACCGGCCACCGCCGCCCAACTCCGCGAAGATCGCATCCTGGAAGAGGCGCGAGCTGCCAACGGCGACCCGCTGCACATCGCCGTGATGTTCGGACTCAGCGCCAAACCCGCTCTGCGCTACGCCAAGACCGTCTGGCCGGGGGAGCCCGCCGAGCAGAAACCGACGTGAACACTGAGAGCAAGTCGATAGACATCACGATTCGCTGGCTCCAGGGGTTATAGATCGGCCGTCGCGCCCCGTGACAGGATCAATCCATGGGTCCAAAGGCCACGGCGCAGCTACGTGTCATCCGCGAAGTCATCGCGGCCCTGCAAGCCGAGGGCATCCCGGCGTGGTTGTTCGGCGGCTGGGGACTCGACGCAAGGATCGGCAGGATCACGCGAGAGCACGGCGACGTGGAGTTCTGGGTCGAACGCACCCACGCCGAGCAATCAAAGGCACTGATCGAAGGGACCGGCGGCACGGCTTTGCCGACTCAGCCGCCAGAAGAGTCCTGCGAGTTCATCCTTGACGGGACCTCTTTCAGCACCGCCTACTTCGACCGACGACCCGACGGATCATTCGACCAGCCCCTCGGAGGATTTTCTGACTGGCTGTTTCCGCCAGGGTCCTTCGACGACGAGCCCGTGACGCTCGACGGCACGCCGGTCCTTGCCATGAGCGTCTCCGGCATGCTCGCGATGAAGGAGCAGTTCCCGCACCTGCGCAACGGCCGGCCGTGGCGGCAGAAAGATATCGGCGACATGGAGATACTACGAAGGCTGCTCGCCGCAGAGAGAGCCGACAACAGTCTGGGAGCGGCTGAGTAACAAAAGATGACCGCCGACTTGCGGCCGTCCGCACTGAACCACATTGAGGGACGAGTGCTGCACAATCCGGCAGGCCGGAGCATAAAGATCTCAACGGGCGTGTCATCAATCGACGCCACGAAGTCCGAACTCACCCGCCGCTGCGCTGTTGCAGCGGTGAGTTCAGGCAAGCATGACGTCAGTATTCGTGAACTCACCGGGGATCGGCTTCGACCCGTTCTACTGCATTCCCGGCGTCGAAGGCGCGCACGAGAAGGGCGGCGTCGAGGGTGAGATCGGCCGGTTCCGGCGCACCCACCTCACCCCGGTGGCCGACGACCTGGCCGAGCTCAACGCGGTCATCGATCAGGCCGACACCGCGGAGGACGCCCGCCGGATCACCGGCCGGACGAGCACGGTCGGGCAGGACTTCCTGACCGAGCGGCCGCTGCTGCGCCAACTGCCCAGCGACGCGTTCGAGACCGGGCTGTGGCTGACCCCGCGGGTCGACCGGTTCGGTCGGGTCACGGTGCGCTGCTGCCATTACTCCGTCCCGGCGGGGCTGATCGGCCGGCAGGTGCGGGTGCTGCTGCGCGCGTCGGAGGTGATCGTTTTCGACGGCCGGCGGGAAGTCGCCCGGCATCAACGGGCGGTGGCGACAGGTTCGCAGACCCTCGTGCTGGATCACTACCTCGAGGTGTTCACCCGCAAGCCCGGCGCGCTGCCCGGCGCGACGGTCCTGGCGCAGGCCCGCGCGAACGGCTGGTTCACCCGCGCCCACGACGCGTTCTGGGCCGCTGCCCGCCGCGCCCACGGCGACGCCGGCGGCACCCGCGCGCTGGTCGAGGTCCTGCTGCTGCACCGCTACCTGCCGCACGCCGACGTCGTCGCCGGCCTCGAGGCAGCCTTACGCGCCGGGACCAGCACCCCGGACGTCGTGGCGGTCGAGGCCCGCAAACGCACCCAGCAGACACCGCGGCGCACTCAACCCGGCCAACCCGCCCAGACCGGCCAGTCGGGTTGGCCGGGCAACACCGGCGGGGCGCAGGTCGTCAGCCTCACCGAACGGCGCCTGGCTGACCCCGCCGCGGTCATCGGCGGGCTGCCCCCAGACCCGCGGCCGCTGCCCAGCGTCGCGCACTACGACGAACTACTCACCTTGCGACGCGCCGCGAACGACGGCCCGCCGCCGGCTACCGGGAGAGTGTCATGACCACCAGCCGCACCACGACCCCACGCCCACGCACCAGCAGCCGCTCCGCCAACCGCGAGACCGAAACCGCGCCGGCGGTCACGACCAGCCCGACCGCCGGGTTCGCGCAACGCGGTCGAGGCCTGACCGAACAGGCCGCCGACGCCGCGATCGAGGCCGCCTGCCGCACCCTGCGCCTGCCGACGCTGCGCGACCGCGCCGGCGAGGTCGCCGACGCCGCGAACCGCCAGCAGCTGACCTACCGCGGGTTCCTCGCCGAACTGCTGCTCGCCGAGTGCGACGAACGCGACCGGCGCCGCTCCGAACGCCGCATCCGCGCCGCCGGGTTCCCCCGCGACAAATGGCTGCAGGACTTCGACTTCGACGCCAACCCCACCGTCAACCCTGCAATGATCCACACCCTGTCCACCTGCGCCTGGGTCCGCAACGGCGAACCGCTCTGCCTCATCGGCGACTCCGGCACCGGCAAGAGTCACCTGCTCATCGGTCTCGGCGCCGCCGCGGCCATGGCCGGCTACCGGGTCCGCTACGTCATGGCCGCCAAACTCGTCAACGAGCTCGTCGAGGCCGCCGACGACAAGCAGCTCACCAAAACCATCGCCCGCTACGGCCGCGTCGATCTGCTTTGCAGAGACTGTCACGCCGGGATCTGTGGGAGCCGGAGGCTGAAATGCCTCCGGCTACCCGACCCTGGTTGAGGACCGCGGCCGCTGTTGACCCCTGGCAGAACGTTGAAGGCTTGACCCGGGATGTCGAGTGGGGCGTGCAGCGGTCGCGGTGATCGGCGGGCATGATCTCTGAGTGGTTCGCCGGCGGGCTGAGCCTTTGGTTAGTCGCAGGCCTGGAGCCTTGCGCGAGCGCGGGCGCCGCCGGTGGCGAGGCGAACGGCTCGTGAGATGTCGTGCGGCAAGCACTGTCCATTAAAGATCTTTCAACATTCGGGTGAGTCGTTGCGGGTCGATGCCGTTGGTGGGTAAGACAATCATGGTCATGCGTACTGCTGGACGGTAGATAGGGCCGCGTCGTGATCCCGGTTGTGACGTGGATGCGTTGCGGGAGCGGCGGATGCGGGCGGTGGAGTTGTTCGAGGCCGGCGCGCGGCAGGCCGATGTGGTCGTCGAGTTGGGGGTGTCGGCGCAGACCGCGTCGCGGTGGCATGCGGCGTGGCGCAGCGGTGGTCGGGAGGCCTTGGCCGGCGCGGCCCGGCTGGGGCGGACCCCGCGGCTGTCCGACGAGCAGTTGGCTGAGGTGGAGGCGGCGCTGCTGGAGGGGCCGAAGGCGAACGGGTTCGGGACGGACCTGTGGACCCTGGCCCGGGTCGCTGAGGTGATCGAGCGGGTGGCCGGGGTTCGGTACACGCTGTCGCAGACCTGGCTGATCCTGCGCCAGCGCCTCGGCTGGACCCGGCAGCGGCCCGCCCGGCGGGCAGTGGAACGTAACGACGCAGCGATCGAGGCGTGGGTGAAGCGGGATTGGCCGAGGATCAAAAGGGGGCTCGGCGACGCGGCGCCTGGATCTGTTTCCAGGACGAGAGCGGGTTCTCGCTCCTGCCGGTAGTCGGCGGAACCTGGGCACCGCGCGGCCAGACTCCGGTGCTGCGGCACCGGTTCTCCTGGACCCGCATGTCCATGGCCGGCGTCCTGGCCTACCGGCCCGACCGCAGCCGCGCGAAACTGGTGTTCCAGACCAAGCCGGGCAGCTACAACACCGAAAGTGACCACGCTGTGGGCCGACCCGCGGGTCTACTGCCCGTTACACGCCCAGGCGTACACCCCGGCGTCGCACTTCGGAACTTGTCAAGTCCAGTGAGACAGCTTGTTGATTTCGGTTAGCTTGCTGGTAGGTGTGCTGCTGGGTGGATGCTGGTGGTCGGTTGGTCGGGGTCGGGGTCGGGGTCGGGGTTGTCGGGTTTGTTGATCCATGTCCGGTCCGGGATGCGGGGTGGGCGGGGCCGCCGGCGACCGAACCGCTCGGGATGGGTGGCCCAGGCGGTGTCGAGGGTGCGCTGCCGCTGCTCGCGGACGAGACCGGCGGTGCTGTGGTGGACCGAGGCTGGGGTGTGCAGGCCGATCCCGGAGTGCCGGTGATCGTGGTTGTAGTACGTGTAGAACGCTTCGCAGTGCTGCCGGGCGCTGCAGATCGCTTCGGATCTGGTGACTCAGGCGCGCGCGGCCGGGGTCGCGTGCCGGGCGGTGGTGGCCGATTGCGGCCACGGCGACCACGACGATCTGCGTGCCGAAATGCGTCAGGGCGGCTGGGGTTCGTGATGGCGCTCAAACCCGCACCCGCGCGGCACCTGGCAGTACCAAGCCGAGGCGTACACACCCAGAGCAGCGGCCGGCCGGACGCCACTCTTGTCCACGTTGGACGTCGAGTGGAAGTCGCTCGGACTCCGCGTAGCGCCAGCCGAGTCGGCCCGCGAGGAGGGCACCGATGGTGGTATTCCCGGTCCCGGCAACACCCATGACGATAAACATCGGAGGCACCTCCTCTGGGTGAAACTACCCGCGCGGGCGGTCCGCCACACACTGCAGCACACGGTGGTCGATGCCCGCCCGGTGGGCGGTCCGTTCGGGGACCGCCCACCGGCGTCAGAGCGCCGGCGCCAGCGGAGGGAAGTACCGGTCGACGATGCTCTTCGCCACCGTCGACGGGTCGCCGATGTCGCCGACCCGATGCCGTTCGACCAGCCGCGCGTGCCCCGGCATGCCGGTGCCGCGGTCGCGCAGCGCCTGCTGCATCTGTGTCTCGATCGCGCCTGGGTCGATGATGTCGACCTGGCACGCCCGGCTCGCCGCCTCGCTTACGCACCGGACGAACGCCTCGGCGCCCGCCTTCGTCGCGCAGTACGTCGCCCAGCCCGGGTACGCCCGGTGTGCCGCCGACGACGCGATGTACACGATCCGCACCCGCGCCGGGCTGTCGCGGAACGTGGCCAGGAACAGGTTGGTGAGCAGGATCGGGGCGACGAGGTTGAGGTTGACCGCCGCGAGCACCGCCGCCGGCGGCAGTTCACCCGCAAGCGCGATCGGCTCGACCGTGGCCGCGTTGTGCACGAGCACGATCTCGTCGTCCGGCCCGGCCTCGCCGACGAACGTGGCCAACTCGGCGCCGGACGGCAGGCCGGCCGGGCCCACGCCCGCCGGATCGGATAGCGTGGCCGGATCGGACAGGTCGGTGGGGCGCAGCCGTACGGACGTCGGCCGCTGCGCCGCCAGCGTCTGTTGCTCGGTGGTGAATGTGCGGGCCAGACCGAGCACCCTGGCGCCGTCGGTCTGCAGCGTTTGGAACAGGGCCGCGCCGAGCCCTCTGGAGGCGCCGGTCAGGAAGACCGAACGCACACTGGAATGGTCCGCGGATGCGGACATCGACATCACTCCAACCGTGTCAGCCGGCGCACGAGGCCGACGTTTGCCGGCCGCGCCGGCGCCTAATCGGTGTCATGGCCCACCATCTCCTTGCGTACCGCGGTCGGCATCGTCCTTCGGCGAGCGACCATGTCCAGCCATCCCCGCACGGGGGCTCAATTCCTACTCGAACACCCGCCGGCGCAGCTGCCACTCCCGGACACCTCTAGAACGAACGCCACACCGCGACGGTTCATCCAGTGCTGGGGCGCGACTCGGGTCACAGTGTCGGGCTCCACTTGATCCGTTGCGGATCTGGACCGCCCAGGTGATCTTGGAGACTCTGAGTATTGCGCTCCGGCCGGGGCGACCGGGACGTCGTGCCAGCTCGTCAAGGCTGCGCCACGGTCCGTGACGCTCGACCAGTTCGGTCTTTGTGGAAGCCGTTCACCCACGTTCCACAGTTGAGCGGCGGTTCTAGGCACGGGCGGCGGTAAAGCTGCAGGTCACCGGGCCGTCTGGGTGCTGGAACGGTCGAATCGCCTAGTGTCACGTGATGCTGGTTGCGTTATGTCGGGTCGGTCGTTGATCCTGGTGTGATGCTGACCGAGGGCCAGACCGCGGAGTTGCGGGCGGTGATCAACAGCCGGGACGTGCCGGCGGTGGTGGCGACCCGGGCGCGGATCGTGTTGTGGATGGCGGAGGGCCGGCGCCGTAAGGACGTCGCCGGGTTGGCCGGGGTGTCACTGCCCACTGTGGACCGTTGGGTACAGCGGTACGCGGACAACGGTCTGGCCGGTCTGGAAGACGGCTCCCACGCCGCGCCGCGGGAGCAGGTCCCGGCCGCGGTGAGGGCCCGGGTCCTGGCGCTGACCCGTGCCACACCGCCGGTGGAGACCGGGTTGTCGCACTGGTCGTCCCGGCAACTGGCCGCATACCTCAAACGGGCCGAGGGCGTGTCGGTGTCCTGGCACTACGTCGCGAAACTGTGGCGGGACAACAAGCTGCAGCCGCACCGGCAGGGCACCTTCAAGCTGTCGAGGGACCCCCGCTTCGCCGAGAAGGTCGCCGACATCGTCGGGCTCTACCTCGACCCGCCCGGCGGCGCGGTCGTCCTGTCGATCGACGAAAAGACCCAAGTCCAAGCTCTGGACCGGACCCAGCCGTTGCTGCCGCTGGACTTCGGGGTGACCGAGCAACGCACCCACGACTACCGACGGCACGGCATCACCAACCTGTTCGCCGCCCTGGACGTCGCCACCGGGCAGGTCACCGCCGACTGCCAGCCCGTCCGCGACGGCGCCCGGTTCCTGGCCTTCCTGCGCAAAGCCGTGAAACCCCATGCCGGCAAAGAGATCCACGTGGTGCTGGACAACCTGTCCACCCACGGCACCCCCGAGGTCCGGGCCTGGCTGGCCGCACACCCGAACGTCACGTTCCACTACACCCCGACCGGCAGCAGCTGGCTGAACATGATCGAGATCTGGTTCGGACTCATCACCCGCCAGTCCATCCGCCGCGGCACGTTCACCTCGGTCAACGCCCTCATCGTCCGCATCCGCGACTACGTCGCGCACTGGAACGCCGAAGCCAAGCCATTCACCTGGACCGCCACCGCCGACGAGATCCTCGCCAAGGTCCGCTGGGTCCAGGCCAGCGTCAAACAACTCGTCGAGAACAACGCGAAGTAACGACACCAGAATCACGCGACACTAGCGGTAGTTTGTTAGCTCAGGTGGTACAGGTACAGGGGTTGTCCACTTGCGACGGCGTCGAGGAGTGCCTGGAGCTCGGCGGGTGGGGGCCTGTTCGACCACGCCCGCCAACAGCGCCGCAACATGATCCAGGGAACGAGCCAGCCGCGGACCTCCCGGATGGTTCGGGGCCAGCACAGGGCTGCCGACGGCCTGCCGGGTGCGGGTCCCCTCTCTCGAGCACCGGGATCAGGGGGTGGTGCTGCTGGCTGTGACGGTGCTCGATCTGCTAACCAGGCATCCCAGCAGAAGCAAAACGCGCAGTTGACCAGGGTCTGATGGCGACGGATGGCGGTGTCGGAACGGGCTTGGAAATCGGCCCACCCGAGTTCGTCCTTGACCTGCTTGTAGCCCTGCTCGATCCAGTGCCGGATCCCATAGATCCACACGATCTCCGCCAGGTCCGCGGGTGGATGAGGGCTGTCGACAGCCCGGGGGCCGCCGAGTCGAGGCAGATCGGTGGCCAGATACCAGGTGGCCTTCTCCGGCAGGGTGGCCGGGTCGGCGGTGGCCACGACCAGCCGGGTCGTCCCGTCCGGCCCCCACCAGCCCAGCCGCGCCTCGGCGGCCCACCACGTCTGGGTATGCCCGTCGCGGAACGTCCGGGGCGCCGGCGTCCAGTCGCCCGGCTCTTCGGGACTGTTCCAGGCCAGGTCGCGGGCAGCGTCGACGGGGGTGTACGCCTGGTCTGCGTAGGCCCATGTCCCCCGGTGCGGTTTGAGGGCCATGACGAATGGCAGTCCCGCCGCGCGGAGGTCGGCCCGGAAGCCGTCCTGGTCGCCGTAGGCACAGTCGGCGGCCACCGCGCGGAAGACCACGCCCGACTGACGGGCTTGCACGGCCAGGTCGGCAGCGATCTGCAGCTTGGTGCGGAAGTCTGGGTCGTGCTTGCCTTTCGGGAAGTGGTGCGCGGGGGTGTAGGGCACCGCATGCAGCGGGTAGTACAGCCGCTCGTCGGCCCACAGGGTGGTCACGGTGACGATCCCGCGGTCGGTCTTGCCATAGCGGCCCAGCCACTGGTTGCCCACATGCGCGGTGGCGGTACCGTCCTTGCGGTCACCGGAATCGTCGACGACCAGCACCCCACCGGCATGCGGCGCGGTGGCGGGATCAGCCAGCAGCAACTCCACCCGCCGGGCGTTGACCTGCTCATGGTCCCAGGTGGACTCCGACAGGAAGAACTGCAGCCGTTGTACCGCCGGATGCTGAGCCCCGATGACCGGCTCAGCCCCGGCCAGACAGGTCAACGTCTTGTTCCGGTCACGCGGCGCGAGCAGCCCGGTCAGGTACTCACGAAACCCCCGACGCTGGGCCAGCCTGCCGAACAGATCATCGAAGCGGGCAGCGTAGCCCTCCAACGAACCCGGCGCCGGTGGACACCGACGACGCACAGTCATCGCTCACACCTCAGCAAACCTACAAAAGTCCGAACACTTCACGGCTATTACTGCCCAGAAGCCGCAGGCAACAAACTACCGCTAGCGGTAGTTTGTTAGCTCAGGTGGTACAGGTACAGGGGTTGTCCACTTGCGACGGCGTCGAGGAGTGCCTGGAGCTCGGCGGGTGGGGGCCTGTTCGACCACGCCCGCCAACAGCGCCGCAACATGATCCAGGGAACGAGCCAGCCGCGGACCTCCCGGATGGTTCGGGGCCAGCACAGGGCTGCCGACGGCCTGCCGGGTGCGGGTCCCCCTCTCGAGCACCGGGATCAGGGGGTGGTGCTGCTGGCTGTGACGGTGCTCGATCTGCTAACCAGGCATCCCAGCAGAAGCAAAACGCGCAGTTGACCAGGGTCTGATGGCGACGGATGGCGGTGTCGGAACGGGCTTGGAAATCGGCCCACCCGAGTTCGTCCTTGACCTGCTTGTAGCCCTGCTCGATCCAGTGCCGGATCCCATAGATCCACACGATCTCCGCCAGGTCCGCGGGTGGATGAGGGCTGTCGACAGCCCGGGGGCCGCCGAGTCGAGGCAGATCGGTGGCCAGATACCAGGTGGCCTTCTCCGGCAGGGTGGCCGGGTCGGCGGTGGCCACGACCAGCCGGGTCGTCCCGTCCGGCCCCCACCAGCCCAGCCGCGCCTCGGCGGCCCACCACGTCTGGGTATGCCCGTCGCGGAACGTCCGGGGCGCCGGCGTCCAGTCGCCCGGCTCTTCGGGACTGTTCCAGGCCAGGTCGCGGGCAGCGTCGACGGGGGTGTACGCCTGGTCTGCGTAGGCCCATGTCCCCCGGTGCGGTTTGAGGGCCATGACGAATGGCAGTCCCGCCGCGCGGAGGTCGGCCCGGAAGCCGTCCTGGTCGCCGTAGGCACAGTCGGCGGCCACCGCGCGGAAGACCACGCCCGACTGACGGGCTTGCACGGCCAGGTCGGCAGCGATCTGCAGCTTGGTGCGGAAGTTCGGGAAGTGGTGCGCGGGGGTGTAGGGCACCGCATGCAGCGGGTAGTACAGCCGCTCGTCGGCCCACAGGGTGGTCACGGTGACGATCCCGCGGTCGGTCTTGCCATAGCGGCCCAGCCACTGGTTGCCCACATGCGCGGTGGCGGTACCGTCCTTGCGGTCACCGGAATCGTCGACGACCAGCACCCCACCGGCATGCGGCGCGGTGGCGGGATCAGCCAGCAGCAACTCCACCCGCCGGGCGTTGACCTGCTCATGGTCCCAGGTGGACTCCGACAGGAAGAACTGCAGCCGTTGTACCGCCGGATGCTGAGCCCCGATGACCGGCTCAGCCCCGGCCAGACAGGTCAACGTCTTGTTCCGGTCACGCGGCGCGAGCAGCCCGGTCAGGTACTCACGAAACCCCCGACGCTGGGCCAGCCTGCCGAACAGATCATCGAAGCGGGCAGCGTAGCCCTCCAACGAACCCGGCGCCGGTGGACACCGACGACGCACAGTCATCGCTCACACCTCAGCAAACCTACAAAAGTCCGAACACTTCACGGCTATTACTGCCCAGAAGCCGCAGGCAACAAACTACCGCTAGCTACTTCGACCTGAAAAAGTGGATGTGAGTGCGGCTGCCCACGGCTGGGTCCGGGGGCGGCCGGCCGCCGGGGGCCGTGCTGGGGGTCATGCCGTTTGGGCTGCTGCCAGGCGGTGTTAGCCGTCACCGAAGGTGACGACGAGTTTGCTCTTGTCCGTCATTGATCTTGAGGATGTCTGTGGTGCAGCCCGGAGGGGTTGCGCTTGTTCGTGCGCGTCATCACCGTGAGGACGTTGCTGCAGGCAGCGGCCCTCCCGGTGTTCCTTTGGCCAGGCGCTCGGGAGGGCCGCTTCGGTGCGGAGGCACCTTGGTGATGACGGTAAACGACGACCCGGCTGGGGTCGAACGGCAGCTCGGGGCGGGTGGGCTGTGTTGTCCGGGTTGTCAGGGCCGGTTGACCGGGTGGGGGTGGGCGAGGCGGCGTCTGATCCGGGGTGAGGCGGGCCGGCGGTGGCTGGTGCGGCCGCGGCGTACTCGCTGCTCGGGCTGCGCGGCGACGCATGTGCTGTTGCCGGTCGGTGTGCTGGTGCGCCGGGCGGACGAGATCGGCGTGGTCGGTCGGGCCCTGGCCGCGACGGCGTCCGGGCTGGGTGCGCGGCCGGTCGCTGCGGTGGTGGATCGCCCGTTGGGGACGGTGAGGGGCTGGCTGCGCCGGTTCGCGGGCAAGGCTGAGCAGGTCCGGGCCTGGTTCACCGGGCTGCTGGTGGCCGTGGCGGCCGATCCGGTGGTGCCCGGCCCGGCCGCGACGGTGTTCGCCGATGCCGTGGCCGCGATCGAGGCCGCGGCGCGGGCGGTGGCCGACCGGTTCGCGCTACGCATGGTGACGGCGTGGCAGGTCGCCGGCGCGGTGTCCGGTGGCCGGTTGTTGTCGCCGGACTGGCCACCGGATCGGCCGCTGGAGTGGATCAACACGAGTTCGCCCTGGTCGGCGGCCGTGTGACCGGCAACCCTCAACATTTGCCGATCTTCGAGTGTTGAGGAGGCTGTTGTTGACGACCGTTGATGACGAGGTCCGGGTGCGGGCCGACCGCGCCCGGCAGATTGCGTTGTGGCGCTATCAGTTGATCCGGGAGGCTGCCGACCCGGCGTATTCCACCCGCCAGCGCGGGCGGATGGTGCGCCAGCTCGCCGAGCGGGAGCATCCGGGGCCGTTCGGGACGCCGGTGCGGGTGGCCCGGGCGACCCTGGACCGGTGGATCACGGCGTGGCGGCGGGGCGGGTTCGACGCCCTGGTGCCCAGTCCCCGGCAGGCGACCCCGCGCACTCCGGCCGAGATCCTGGACATGGCTGCGGCACTCAAGCGGGAGAACCCGGGCCGCACCGCGGCGCAGGTGGCCCGAATCCTGCACAAGCATCTGGGCTGGGCGCCGTCGGAGTCCACGGTGCTGCGCCATCTCAACCGGCTCGAACTGGTCGGCCCGGCGCCGCAGACCGTGGTGTTCGGCCGGTTCGAAGCCAGCCACCCCAACGAGTTGTGGGTCGGCGACGCCCTGCACGGCCCGGTCATCGCCGGGCGCAAGACCTACCTGTTCGCGTTCCTCGACGATCACAGCCGGCTGCTGGTCGGGCACCGGTTCGGGTTCGCCGAGGACACCGTGCGCCTCGCGGCCGCGCTGCGCCCGGCCCTGGCTTCGCGCGGAGTGCCCGCCGGGGTCTACGTCGACAACGGCAGCGCGTTCGTCGACGCGTGGCTGCTGCGGGCCTGCGCCAAGCTGGGCATCAAGCTGGTGCACTCCACCCCGGGCCGTCCACAGGGCCGTGGGAAGATCGAACGGTTCTTCCGGCGGGTGCGTGAACAGTTCCTCGTCGAACTGTCCACACCGGACAGTGAACTGCTGGTGCCGGATCTGGTCAGCCTCAACCGGTTGTTCACCGCCTGGGCCGAGACCGAGTACCACCGCCGCACGCATTCGGAGACCGGGCAGACACCCCTGGACCGCTGGCAGGCCGGTGACCCGCCTCGGCTGCCCAGCCCGGCCGCGCTGCGCGAGGCGTTCCTCTGGGAAGCCGCCCGCACGGTTACCAAGACCGGCACCGTCTCCCTGCACGGCAACACCTACCAGGTCGATGGCGGCCTGGCCGGCCGGCGGGTCGAGCTCGTGTTCGACCCGTTCGACCCGACCAGCATCGAGGTCCGGCTGCAGGGCAAGCCGGTCGGGCTGGCCATCCCGCACCGCATTGGCCGACACGCCCACCCCAAGGCCAAACCCGAAACCCCCGACCCGGCACCAGCGGCGTCGGGGATCGGTTACCTCAAGCTCATCGACGCCACCCACCAGGCCGAACTGGCCGACCGGGTCAACTACACCGCCCTGACCGGGCAACGGACCGGCCCCAGCACGCCGACCAGCACGCCCGGAGAGGAGACCACCCGATGATCGACCGTCTGCAAGCACACCACGGCTTCACCCGGATGCCGTTCGGTCGTGACCTGGCACCGGGCATGCTGCACCGGCACGCCGCCCACGCCGAGGCCGTCGCCCGGATCAACTGGTGCGTCGAACAACGCGTCCTCGGCGTCATCACCGGCGAAGTCGGCGCCGGCAAAACCGTCGCCGTCCGCGCCGCCCTCGCCGCCCTCGACCAGGTCCGTCACACCATCATCTACCTCGGCAACCCCACCATCGGCGCCCGCGGCATCCACCACGCCATCGTCACCGCCCTCGGCGGCGTCCCGCACCCACACATGGCCATCCTCGTCCCCCAAGCCGCCGAAGCCCTTGCCGGCGAACACGCCGAACGCGGCCGCACCCCCGTCCTCGTCATCGACGAAGCCCACCTCCTCAACCACGACCAACTCGAAGGCATCCGCATGCTCACCAACCACGACCTCGACCGCTGGTCACCCTTCGCCTGCCTCCTCATCGGCCAACCCACCCTGCGCCGACGCATCAAACTCGGCGTCCTGGCCGCCCTCGACCAGCGCATCGGCCTGCGCTACGCCATGCCCGGCATGACCAGCCAGGAAACCACCGCCTACCTCCGCCATCACCTGCGCCTCGCCGGCCGCGACGACCCCTTGTTCTCCGACGACGCCGCAACCGCGATCCACCAATCCAGCCGCGGCTACCCCCGCGCCGTCAACAACCTCGCCGTCCAAGCCCTCATCGCCGCGTTCGCCGACGGCAAAGCCATCGTCGACGAATCCTCCACCCGCGCCGCGATCAGCGAAGTCATGACCGAATAGCCCGATCCGGCACCGCGAGCATGACAACATCACCACGATCAGCAGCACGTCACCGCGATGACCAACGCCCCGCCCAGCAACCGCTGGCGGGGCGTTTCTCTGCCCGCCCGTCCTCACCACGAACGACGGCTACGTCCTCATTGAAAACGCCGGGCAACACCCGGCTGAAGATCGCCACCTGGATCACCGATTTTTACAACCGCCGACGCCGCCACTCCGTCTGCGACGGACGCTCACCGATCGACTACGAGCGATCAACCAGTCGCGCCCTGGAGGACCAGGCCGCATAACCGAGTCCTCCACGATTCCAGGGGATTGACAACGTCGCCCGCGAGGTCTTCCCGCTCATCACCGCAGCGCTACGACCAGCACAAACCGCTACTTGACAAACATAGGGGCGTCATCACGCTCCATCGCCAGCTCGGCATTCTCGCGCCGCAGGCGGGCCAACTCGGCCCGCTCGTCCTCCGGCAACTGCCCTGCCGCGGCCTCCCCGCGGGCCTCACGGTCCTGCTTCACCCAGTTGGCCAGGGTGCCGCTGTTGATCTCCAGGTCGCGCGCCACCTGCGCGATCGATTTACCCGCTTCCCGCACAATCCGGACCGCTCCCTGGCGGAACTCCGGATGGAACCGACGTCTCGTCTCAGCCATGAACCTCAATCCTCAAGTCCTGGCCTCCACGTTACGAGGGGAACCACAAGCTCAGCATTCGAGTAGGGTGGTCGCTACGTTGTTGAGAGCAGTCCGGAGTTGTGGGGAAGCCGCCGCTGTGAAGTTCCACCTGCGGACCGGACACCCTGAAACCAGACAGTTGGTCTGGGGAAGGATGTCCTGGTGCCCCGTCCATCGAAGTACCCCGAGGAGTTCCGCCGGGATGCGGTCGAGTTGGTCCGCTCGTCGCCTGGCCGGACGATTCGTGAGATCGGCCGAGAGCTCGGCGTGAACCACGAGACCCTGCGTAACTGGGTGAACGTCGCCAAGCGGGCTGAGCAGGCCGGCGCGGGCGGCGGGGGCAGCTCCGAGCGCGGCGGGCAGGTCAGCGCGGATGAGCGGGAGGAGCTGCGCCGGTTGCGGAAGAAGGTCGCTGAGCTGGAGCTGGAGAAGGAGATTCTCCGTAAGGCGGCTCAGTATTTTGCGAAGGAGTAGTCCGGGCGCTGCGCGCCTCCCCGCGGGGAGAAAATGGTGGGCCGCCCGGCGACGTCGTTCCATCGTGGTGCTGCGCGCCCGAGAAGGAGTATGACGCTGGGTGCCCGCGTGACAGGCTCCCCGCAGTGTTGCTTCGAGCACGTGAGTCAGATTCTTCGGCCTGTCGGGTGCCCCTGGGCGGTTCGGATGATTCGCGAGTCGGAGGGTGCTGGTGGAGGTCATCGTTGTGCGATGCGCAGGCATCGATGTCGGTAAGCGTGATGTCAAGGCATGTATCCGGGTGCCGGACGCGCACGGCCGTTGGCGGGTCGAGGTGCGCACCTTCACAACGATGACCGGTGATCTGTTGCGGCTGCGGGACTGGCTGGCCGCTGAAGGAATCACCACCGTCGGGATGGAGGCCACCGGAGCGTATTGGAAGCCGCCGTACTACGCGTTGGAAGACGCGTTCGACGTCCAGTTGCTCAACGCAAGGCACCTGCACAACGTGCCGGGGCGCAAGACCGATGTGATCGACGCGGAGTGGATCTGCCGGATGGTGCAGCACGGTCTGGTCCGGCCAAGCTTCGTGCCGCCGGCGCCGATCCGGCAGTTGCGGGATTTGACCCGCTACCGCACCGAGGTCGTGCGGGAACGGGTGCGGGACATCGCGCGGTTGGAGAAGCTGCTGGAAGACGCCGGGATCAAGCTGTCCGCGGTGGTGGCGGATCTGCTCGGCAAGTCCGCCCGGGCGATGCTGGAAGCCATGATCGCGGGGCAACGTGACCCGCAGGTGCTGGCCGACATGGCGCTGCGACGCATGAAGTCCAAACGGGCGCAGCTGGTCGAGGCGCTGACCGGACGGTTCACCGACCACCACGCCTTCCTGGTCCGCGCGATGCTGGACCGCATCGACGCCGCGGCCCTGACCGTGGAGCGGATCTCGGCGCGGATCAGCGACCACATCACGCCGATGCGTCGTCAAGCCGACCTGCTCGCCACGATCCCCGGGATCAGCACCCGCATCGCCGAGGTGGTCATCGCCGAGATCGGTGTCACGATGTCGGTGTTCCCGTCGGCCGGCCATCTGGCCTCGTGGGCAGCGGTGTGTCCAGGTAACAACGAGTCCGCCGGCAAGCAACTGTCCGGCAAGACCCGCAACGGCAACGCCGCGCTGCGAGCCGCGCTCGGTGAGGCCGCGTTGGCGGTCACCCGCACCAAGGACACCTACCTCGCGGCCCGATACAAACGGGTGGCCTCCCGCCGCGGTAAGAAACGCGCGATCGTCGCGGTTCAGCACTCGATGCTGATCGCGATCTGGCACATGCTCACACACGACGTCGCCTACCACGACCTGGGCGCCAACTACTTCACCGAACGCGCCGGCACCGCCAGACAGACCCGACGACTCGTCACCCAACTCAACAACCTCGGCTACACCGTCCGCCTCGACCCCATCGCGGCAGCCTGAGCCGGTGGTCGCGGATATTTTCGAGTCAGATGGGTCGATGATCCACCGCTACCGGTTCATCTCCGGGCACCACGCCACCTATGGCGTCACGCGGCTGTGCCGCGTTCTGGCGGTCGGTCGCAGGCAGGGCTACTACGAGTGGGTCGCTGCCCAGCCCGCCCGTCAGGAGCGTGCTGAGGCCGAGGACGACCTCGCTGCCGAGATCCGCACCATCCACGGCGAGCACAAGGGCTCCTACGGCTCGCCGCGTGTGACGGACGAGCTGCGCCGGCGCGGCCGCCGGGTCAACCGTAAGCGCGTCGAGCGGATCATGCGGGAACGCCGCATCGTCGGCATCACCCGCCGCCGACGGCGGTCGCTGACCAAGCAGGACACGACCGCCGCGCCCGCGCCGGACCTGATCGGCCGCGACTTCACCTCGCCCGCTCCAGGGCACCGCCTCGTCGGCGACATCACCTACCTGCCCACCCAGGAAGGCTGGCTCTACCTGGCCACCACCATCGACCTGTTCAACCGCGAGGTCGTCGGCTACGCGATGGCCGAGCGCATGCGCGCCGACCTCGTGTGCGACGCGGTCGAGCTGGCCCACCGGCGCGGTCTGGTCAAGCCACGGGCCATCTTCCACTCCGACCGCGGCTCCCAGGGCGGTTTCAACCGGTCGTCGCAACACCTTTGATCACGGAGGTGTGCATGGGCCGGAACATGAAGTTGGAGCAGGTGCCGGAGGGGGCGCGGAGGCAGTGGGCGGCGGACCGGGCGCTGCGGGCGCCGATGCGGTCGCCGGGTCGGCCTGAGCCTTCGCGCGCGGTGCAGCGGCAGTTCTGGCGGCTGATCGCGACGGGGGTTACGACGGTCGAGGCGGCGCTTGCCGTTGGCGTGTCGTGGCCGGTTGGGGCGCGGTGGTTTCGTCACGCTGGCGGTATGCCGCCGATCAGCCTGGACGAGCCTTCGGGCCGCTATCTGTCCTTCGCCGAGCGCGAGGAGATCGCGCTGCTGCGGGCGCAGGGCACGGGTGTGCGGGAGATCGGCCGCAGGATCGGGCGCGATGCGGGGACGATCTCGCGTGAGTTGCGGCGCAACGCGGCGACCCGGGCCGGCAGGCAGGAGTATCGGGCCGTGGTGGCGCAGTGGAAGGCGCAGCAGGCGGCCAAGCGCCCGAAGACCGCCAAGCTGGTGTCCAATCCGCGGCTGCGCGAGTACGTGCAGGACCGACTGTCCGGGGCGGTGCGCCGGGCCGGTGGCGAGCTCGTGGCCGGGCCGACGGCTCGGGCCTGGAAGGGACGTAACAAGCCCCGCCGGGAAGACCGTCGTTGGGCCACAGCCTGGAGCCCGGAACAGATCAGCAACCGGTTGAAGCTGGACTTCCCGGATGATGAGTCCATGCGCATCTCGCATGAGGCGATCTACCAATCGCTGTTCATCCAGGGCCGGGGCGCGCTGAAGCGTGAACTGGTCGCGTGTCTGCGCACCGGCCGCGCGTTGCGGGTGCCGCGCGCCCGGGCCCGGCTACGCCGCGACGGTATGGTCACCCCTGAAGCGATGATCAGTCAGCGTCCGGCCGAGGTCGAGGACCGGGCCGTGCCGGGGCACTGGGAAGGTGACCTGATCATCGGGCTGGACAGGTCCGCGATCGGCACCCTCGTGGAACGGACCACCCGCTTCACCATGCTGCTGCACCTGCCCCGCATGGACGGTTGGGGCGTCGAAGCGCGGTCGAAGAACGGCCCGGCCCTGGCCGGGCACGGCGCTGAAGCCGTCCGGGAAGCGATCGCCGCGACGATCACCGCCCTGCCCGAGCAGTTGCGTCGCACGCTCACTTGGGATCGCGGCAAGGAACTCGCCCAGCACGCGAAGCTGACGATCGACACCGGCGTGCAGGTCTACTTCGCCGACCCGCACAGTCCGTGGCAGCGCGGCACGAACGAGAACACCAACGGGCTGCTGCGGCAGTACTTTCCCAAAGGTATGGACCTGGCCCGCTGGAACACCGGCGAACTCGAGGCGGTGGCGGCAACATTGAACAGCCGGCCACGCAAGGCACTCGGGTGGAGGACTCCCGGCGAAGCCCTCAACGACCTGTTATCGTCCACTCAGGACAGTGGTGTTGCAACGACTGGTTGAAACCGGTCAGTACACCTCGACCGAGTTCCGCACCACGCTCAAGTCGCTCCACATGAGAGGGTCGATGGGCCGCGTCGGATCGTGCTACGACAACGCCGTCGCCGAATCGTTCTTCGCGACCCTGAAAGCCGAGATCGGCACCCGGGTCTGGGCCACCCGGGCCGACGCGCGCCGAGCCGTGTTCGCGTACCTTGCCTATTACAACCGCAACCGTCTACATTCGACACTCAGCCACCGAACCCCGTACGAGGCCCGCGTCTGTTACGGTCAGACCACCGCCCTCGCGGCATGAAACCCCGGTGTCCGATCCTGGGGTGGAACTTCACGGTGCGGTGCTTACTCATGTAGTCGCGTTCGTGACGCTGGCTGTTGTGCGCACTCGCGTGAGCGGAAGAGACCGGACGTCTTGCTGGCTACGCAGTCCAGGCTCGGCTGCTGATGCTTGACGACGTCGCTCCGGCCCCTGCCACCTTCGGCCTTGCGGTCGTGCCGCAAGGAGACTGCATCCGGTCGACCCCGGGGTTTATGGTGGCTGCTGAGACCGGTTACGTCGCAGCGGTCGCCGGGTCGGCGGCCATGGCGGACCGGTCTCGCCGCTGACGGCCGGAGGTGCTGGCTGCCCACTTGGCCGGGTCGTAGGGCTGCTGCGATCGGATCACCGCGAACGCAAGCCGGTGGGCGCGGTGCGCCACGGCGATGGCGGCCACCATCGGCTTCTTCCCCGCGTCGACCAGCCGGCGCTTGTAGGCGGCGAAATCGTTGTGGTGCAAGGCGATCCCGGTGCCCAGGGCGATCATCGCCTGCCGTAACTCGACCGAGCCGACCTTGCTGATCTTCACCTTGGCGGTGCGCCGTCCAGCCGACTCGTAGCTGGTGGGGGCCAGACCGGAGTAGCGGTAGGCCGCGCCGGCGTTGGCGAACCGGGCGGGATCGCCCAGGGCTGCGCCGTAGTAGGAGGCGGTGAGTGTCCCGACGCCGGGTATCGAGGTCAGCACCCCGGCGGGTGTGTCGGGCAGCAGCTGCGCCAGGCGCTGGTCGCAGGCGGCCAGGTCGCGTTGCAGGGCGTCGAACACCTCGACCTCCGCGGCGAGCAGTCGCGCTGCGGCGGCGCGTTGCGCGTCGGGCACGCACATCGCCTCGCCCGCCGCGGCGATGACCTGGGCCGCTTTCGGGCGGGTCATCCGCACCTGACGGGATCGGGCGTGGTGCACCAGTTCCTCGGCGCTCATGGCGGTCACCCGCGCCGGGTCGGGCAGCGTGGCCAGCAGCATCCGCAACGTCTTGGCCTCCAGGCCGGTGGTGAAACACCCGGTCAGGCCCGGGAACGCCAGATCGGCCAGGGCGTGGACCTGGCTGCCCAACGCCTGCGCGGCGGCCAACTTGCGCCGGCGGTGGGCCACCCATACGACCTGCTCAGCCATCGCGCCGTCCTGGCGGTGCAGCGGCCAGCCCTGCCCCCGCACCAGCAGCTCGACCATAGCCGTGCAGTCCCGCACGTCGGTCTTGACCCGCGCAGCTCCGAGCTGAGCCCTGGCCATCTTGACCTGGTACGGGTTCAACTCGACCACGTCGAACCCGTTGCTGCGTAACGTGGTGGCGAGAGCTTGGTGGTAGTGCCCGGCGGCTTCGATGCCCACCCGCACGCTTTCGGCACCCACCCGCTGCCGCGTAGCGGCGATAGTCGTCACGAGCTTCCCAGCGCCGGAGACGGTGAGGTCGAACTCGAACGGCGCAACGATGATCTGTCCATAGTGGTCAGCGACCAGAGCCACCGCGGTGCGCTTACCGACGTCGACCGGGACCACCAGACAGCGCTGCGGCGCCAGATCACGGATGCGATCCACATAGCCAGCCTGAGCGACACCACCGGCGAAGCTCGCCATATCAACCTCCTTCAGGGGAAAGATCAGCCCACTCTCCCAAAGGAGCGGTCCCGGACCTGGGACCTACTATGAGAACTTGGCGCCCTCACCGCCGTCGCCGGCCCACAACCCCAGGATGTCCCGGGTGCCCTCGACCGTCACGGCCAGGGCGACGTAGATCGGCCGGTTCGCGACCTTCCCGTCCCGGATCTTCACGTGGATCGCGTCGAGGAAGATCGCCGGGTAGACCGGGTCCAGGGGCCGGTTCTGCCACTCCGTCATCCCCTCCACGACCTTGTCGGTGATCGTGGAGATCGTCTGCCGGGACACATCCGCGCCGTACACCTCGGCCAGATGCGCCGACACCTCCCCGGTGGTGAGCCCTTTCGCGGTCAACGAGAGGACCAGATCGTCCACACCGGACAGCCGGCGCTGCCGCTTGCGCACGATCTGCGGCGTGAACGACCCGTCCCGGTCCCGCGGCACGTCGAGCTCGACCGGTCCGGCCTCGGTCAGCACGGTCTTGACCCGCCGACCGTTGCGGGCGTTACCAGAGGACGTGCGGCCCGCACGCACGTGCTTCCCCGAGCCGAGATGCGAGTCCATCTCGCCCTCCAACGCGGCTTCCAGAACCCGCTTCGTCAGCTGCTGCAACAGACCACCCTCACCGACCAGGCTCACCCCTGCGCCCGGGCCTGCCCCGCCAACCGTGCGATCAGGTCATCGTCGACCAACCCGGCCAACCCCACGTCATCGGCCAGCGGCTGCACATTCGCGTCTGCGGTCATCGTCATCTCGGTGTCCTCTTTGTCTGAGTTACACCGTTAAATTTACAGTCCCCGTTTCTGCGCCAGAGCCGTTCGTTCTACAGACCCGTGATCCGTGAACTTGTCCGTTGACGTGTACGTCTTGCGGGTGTGTCACGCCCCTGGCGCTCTGCTGGGGGTTGGGAGGCACGACGGAGGAGGACGCGCGAGTGGGTATCAAGACCACCACTATCAAGAAGGCGGCGGCCGGTGTTGCTGCCGCGGCGGTGGTGACCGGCGTGACGCTGATCGCCACGACAGGGTCGGCTGCCGCGGCGCCGATGGGCAAGGGGCGGGTCATGCTCTGTTCGCAGGGCAGCTACAGCTCCATGTTGTCGTTTCTCTGGCCCGACCCGCCGGGGCCGGCCACGGGCGGGCGGGCCTACACGACCCTGGTCGCGCCGGGGACGTGCGGTGCGTGGAACATCCCGAAGGGATCTGAAACCGTCGAGGTGATGGGCCAGTGGCACACCTCGGTCAACCAGTTCACGCTCGGCGCTCTGCTCGTCAACTCGGACACCAATCCGGGCGTGAAGGTGTACACGTTTGGCGCGACGGGCAACGCCGCCGCGACCGCCGGCTTCAGGTGGACGCGGACCTGACCGCTCCCGCATGAAGCTCGCCCGGCGCGGCGGCGGCCCTCCTCCCCAGGCGGTCGCCGCGCCGGACGGGTGAGCCTCTGCGTTCGACCTCCTGAGCCTTCCGCACATCTGCACAGAGTCCAGGCGCGGGCGCTTCTGGCTGAAACGCGTCCCCGACGGCGCGCTTCGCTGCGGTACCGCATGGGTTCCGGGGCGGCAACGTCCCCTTGGGTGGGCTGGTGCCGGGTTGATGGTGTGCGGGCCGTGACGAGGCTCGGCAGGCGGTGCGGGGACTGGGCCGCCGCACTTCCCCAGCCTGGCAGCACCCATGCCCTGCAACGGATCGACCCCCTCCCCACCATCATGACGCCACCGTCCGTCCCTACCGCAATCGCGGAGGCACTCGACAAGTATCCCGAGGCGGATGCCACGTCCGTGCTGCGGTTGTGGGCGGTTATGCTCGCCGGGCCGGAGCAGGCCAGCGCCGGCGACATTGCCTCCGGTGCCCTGGGCGCGCTCAGTATCAAATCGACGGCCGCCGCTGCCCGTTGCCTGCGGGCGTTGCGGGCCCAGGGGATGGCCGAGGAAGCCGCCCGTGCTGGGCACCGTATCTTCTACCGGGCGGTGTTGCCGCAGGACGATGTTGGACCGACGAGGCTCGGCTGGCGGTGCGGAACTGGGCCGCCGCGCTTTTCCGAGCCCGGCCGCATGTATGCCCTGGAGCGGATCGACGCGCCCGGCGAGGCGATCACTCCTGCAAATCCCGAAGCTTTCAACAGTTCGGTGCACCTTGCCAAACCGTCGCCCCCGCCACCTTCGTCCCTGCCGTCGATGGGCCGTTGCCCCCACCGACCCCACCCGAACGCTGTCGTCAACCGCATCGCCGGCCTGGTCGCCGCCGAGCGGGGTCTCACGCTGCCCACAGCCTGTCCCAGGTCATGCCGTTGCCGGACCGGCCATCGCCGGCACTGGCCGAGTTCCTGTCAGCCACCGACTTGACCTACGCACAGCAGATATACACCGAGCACCATGAGGTGCTGCACCGCGACGACGCGACGCGGTGCAGCACCGCGACATCGCCGCCCGCTCACCCGACGACCAACGCCCGGAAATTTCCAGACGCCGCTGGACCTCGCCCAGGCCGGGCACACCAACCTGGCCTCTCCTACCTGCAAACGCCACAACCAACCGAGCGGCAACTGCTGCTGCGCACCATCCGGCACGACGACGCACCGTCCGACCACCACGCCAAATGCTGACCCCGATACGGCGCCATCGAGATGCCCCAAGCTCAACCTGCGCGATCGGATACCGCAGGCGGGCGCCGGCCCGGCCCAGGTCCAGCCCTTCCGCTGCTGATCACGATCGGCTTCCGGCCTGGATCTGACATCCAGCTCGCCAACTGACCAACCGCAAACTCTGCCGTGCCTCCACCGCAGCGTCGCCGACCCCGGCAGCCGACGTGTGGCTGCCGGGGTCGCGGCCTGCGACGTCCGCCCCGAACCGTTCATCTGCATCAAGACGGCGAACGGGATCCTCGAGACGGGTCGCCGCCTGCTGTCAACGAGTGCACGACTCGGCGACCGGTGTTCCACGACCGCGTTCAACCCTGGTCGCCAGGCGGCGGTGTGCTCGGACGCGGTCCTCTGTCGCCTGCCGACGGCTCCCGGCTGAGCAGGCTGCGGTCGAGCAGGTCGGGCTCGTCCGGGTCCCACGCGGACCGGTTGTCGTCGGCGGGTGAGGGTTCCGGCGCTTCGACGGGCTCCGCCGGGCTTTCGGTACGAGCCCAGCGCCGGACGCGGACCATGAACAGGGCGACGGCACCCAGGGCTACCACCGCGATCACGGCGAGCGCCAGCCAGGCAGTGCCGGTCGAACCACCGTCCTTGCCACCGGGGGAGTTGCCGTCATCGGCCGCTGTTTCGGTCACGGCCGCGGCCGCGTCGATCATGCCCCAGCCGAACTGTGCGTCGGGTGCGCCGCTGCCCATCCGGTTGGCGGTGTGCGTCAGCCGGTCCTTGACCTGGACCGCGGTCAGCTTCGGCTCGGCCGAGCGGACCAGGGCGGCGGCGCCGGCGACCAGGGCGACCGCGTACTGATCGCCGGCGACACCGATCTCTCCGGTGCCGGCGATACCGAGGCTGCGCAGGTCGACCCCCGGGGCGACGACATCGACGAGCCCTTCGGGATAGCGACTGGCGAGTGCACCGGCCGGGTTGACGGCACCGACGAGCAACAGTGCGCCGGTCGATCCGTCGCCGGGCGCCGCCGGCGGAGAGCCCTTGGCGGGTGCGGCGGCGACGACGAGGACGTCATGGCGCAGTGCGAGCGCGATCGCCTCGGCGATGGCCGGGTCAGCGACGTCAAACCCGGCGCCGAGCGCGACGACATCGGCGCCCGCGGCGACTGCGACCTCGAGAGCGGACGCCTTCGCGGCACCGGTCATCGCCGCGCCCGTGTCGTTGACCCGGATCGGCAGGATCTGTGCGGCGGGCGCGACGCCGAGCGGCTGTTCACCTCCTGCGGCGATAAGGCCGGCCATGGCGGTGCCGCTGCCAAGGCAGTCCTGGTCGCCGCGCCCCTTTCCGGTGACGAGATCGGCACCGGAAAGGACCCGATCGCCGAACTGCGGCAGGCTGCCGTCGACACCGGAGTCGACGACGGCGACGGTGACCCCGGTGCCGCGAGCCTTGTCCCAGACGCGACCGGCGTCGACGCGCTCGCGCGCCCAGTCGGTCTTGGGAACGGCGGCGCCGAGGACGCAGCCGTTCGGCCCCGTCGGGTTCGCGGCCGGTGCCGTAGTTTTCGGTGGTACCACCGATGCGCTCGTCGGTGCGGCGGTCGACGGTGCGCTCGTCGGCGGCGGGGTGCTGCCCGTGGGTCTCGTGGGGTCCGCCGCGGGGGCCGTTGGGGCCGCGGTGCCGGGTAGCTGGCCGTAGCGGACGCCGGCGCCGACCGCGTCCCAGGGCAGGACCAGGACCCAGCCGACGCGCAGCTGCCCCGGGTCGGTGAGGACCCCTCCGTCGGGCTGGGTGCGGCCCGCATTGAGGCGGTACAGGTCAGCGGCTCGCTTTTGGTCGCCGAGGAGTCGGTCGGCCAGCCCGGTGAGCGTCTCACTGGGGCTGGCGACGGTGTAGTACAGCACGAACGGCGCCTCGGCAGGCGCTGCCGCGACACGACCCGGCGCCGCCAGCAGCAGCGCCGCCAACAGCGCGGTGAGCAACACGGGCACACCTCGGCGGGTGGTGACCACAGCTTTCCTCCTCCGCGGGCTTGCATGGGACCCCCGGTAGACGGACGTGGCGGCCGCGAGGTTCACGCCCCATGCCGGCGGGCATCGCCGCGACGAACGTTCGACGTTCACGGTGACGAGGAGCGCCTCGACCCATGGGAACGGTGCGCCACCAAACTGACCGACGCCTGCTTCGTGGCAGCGTCCCGGTGTGCGGTAGCAGATCACAGGGCGAGGCCGCCAGCGTCCAGACTGGCGGCCTGCCGCACCGCATCGCATACCGCTGCCTTAAGTAGCGCACAACGAACAGCTGGGTGTCATGTCCCCTGTGCCGCCCCGGCCGCTGTCCCAAAACGGGCGACACGGGGCCCGGGAGAGCCGATGGGGCTGCGCGGAGGCGCGCTGATCCTTACGTGCCACCGACGTTCTGTCATCCATCTCACGACTGGTCGGCGTGCCCGGCACCGCCAGGCACGCCGGCAGCAATCTATCTGTCCGGGGTGGAATGGTTAGCCCCGGTCTTTCGTTACCGCTGATCGTGGTGGCTGAGACGGTTTGTTGATCTTGGTTTGGGTCGGTGGGGTGTGCTGGCGTGCCGAGGTCCCGGCGCGTTGGCCGGTTTCCTCCGTGCGGTGTCGACGCGGTGGGGTGCGGGTGTCAGCCGGTGGGGCGTGGTAGCCCGTTGAGTCGGGTGAACGCGGTGACGAGATCTGTTGCCCAGGGCCAGGTTTCGGCGATTCGTAACCGGGTGCTGCGGGCTGTGCGGGTGATCCGTGCGGCGACGTGCAGGAGCCGGTAGCGCAGCTTCTTCGGTTCGGCGGTGGCGAGGGCCCCGTTGAGGAGGAGCATCTGGGTCCAGGCGAGCAGGTCGATCCCGGTCAGGGCGAGTTGCAGCCAGGCCTGGTTGATGGCGAAGACACGGGAGGGGAACCGGCCGAAGCCGGTGTCCTTGCCGCATCTGATGCGGTCTTCGACGCGGGCGTGGCCGCGGTGGCGGGCCTCGAGGTGCTGCACGGATCTGTTGCCGGGTGGGGTGTCGGTGGCGAATACCTGGTGGCGGAGGCCTTCGACGGTGTCGAACAGGGACAGTTGCGCGCCGGGGTGTGGTTCTTCGCGGCGGACGATGAACCGGGTGCCGGGTGGGTAGCTGTCGTCGGGGACGAGGCCGGTCAGTTCGCAGATGTCGGCGCCGTCGCGGGGTTCGCCGTCGCTGTCGAGGGCCGGGACCCATTGCAGGTGCTGTTTGGCGGTGAGGATGGCTTGGCGGATCGGTTCGGTGATCGCGACGCCGACGGAGAAGCGGGCGTCGACGCCGGTGGCGCGGAGGTCGCGGATGTGGGCGAGGAGCCCTTGGGTGCAGCCGGCGGAGTCCGACCGGATCAGGATCGGGGTGCCGTGCCGCATGTGGTCGGGGATCTGGGTGAGGGCGTCGTCCAGGACGGTGATGTGATCGGCGGTCGTGTTCGACCCGGCGCGGCCCTCACGTAACAGTCCGGACAGCGCTTCGCGGGTGTTGTCCAGGAAGCAGAACAGCGGGTGGTACCCGAAATTCTTCTTCCAGGTCGGGGTCGCGGCTTCTTTCTCGGAGTGGCAGATCACGATGGAGGCGTCCAGGTCGAGGACCAGACCTGGGACGGGTAGGCCGGCGGCGGTGGTCTGTGGCAGGCCGCCGTGTGTGTCGATCCGTTGCGCCCACGCGATCTCGCGTGCCTGGGCTCGCGCGGTGCCGAGCCGGCGCAGCACCGCACTGTCCATGCTGGACAGCAGGCGCCACGCGGTCGGATCGGACGCGACCGGCCCGAACAATGCCGCCTGGTCGCGGAGAACAGCCAGGTCCGAGATCGTTTCACCGCCGTCGGCGAGCATCACCGCCAGGTCGACCGCGATCCGGCCGGGGTCGTGGCCGCCTCGACGCTGCCGCAACCCGGCGAGCGCATCACTGCACGCGACGGTCAGACCGGTCACATCGGCGACGTCGGTGAGTAGGCGCGCACCGGCATGACCGACGACGCCACGACCGTCGGCGGACACCACAACCCTCGGACGCGTTCCGGTACGCTTCACCATGCAGGTGCCCTCCGGACGGATGGATAAGGACCCTCGACAAGTCCTATCTTCCCAGCCCAGGTGTGCCACGAACGTCGATGGAGGTCCTATGTGGACGGTTCCTCTGGAGGCGGTGCTGCGTGGAAGATGAGGGTATTGGCCCCTCGGAGTCGCTCTGTGGGGGGAGGCTTCAAGCCGCCACCTGCTGCGTTGGCTGAAGACCGTCGTGGTGAGCGAGGTGGAAAAGGCGCCGGTTGAGGCGTCAGGCGGGGATCGGGAAGGCGTTGCGTCACAGCCTGCGAAGTGTCGAAAGGGATCTTGGTCGACATCGAAACCGGGGTATCTGAACTGCTTCGGGATGAGTCTGGCGGTCACCCACTTACTGGCCAGGCGGTGTCCGGCATGTAGGCGGCGCGAGCTCGATCTGCGGCTTTCGCGTGGAACGTGGGAAGGCGGAGCCGATACGGCCGTCCGGGGTCGGAACCTGTCAAGTCAACTGAGACAGTTTCTTGATTTTGTTTAGCTTTGTGCTGGTGGAAGGTTGGTCGCCGCCGTGGCGGCGACCTGTTCGAGGGCGTTGTCGTCTGGTTTGTTGATCCATGCCCGTTCCGGGAGGCGGGGCGGCTGTGGACGGCGGCGGCCGAACCGTTCGGGATGCGCGGCCCAGGCGGCGTCGAGGGTGCGTTGCCGCTGTTCACGGATCTGCCCGGCGGTGCCGTGATGGACCGACGCCGGGGTGTGCAGGCCGATCCCGGAGTGTCGGTGTTCGTGGTTGTAGTAGGTGTAGAAGGCTTCGCAGTGCTGCCGGGCGTGCTGGATCGACCCGAACCGGTCCGGGAACGTCGGGTCGTACTTGAGTGTCTTGAAGCTGGCCTCGATGTACGGGTTGTCGTTGGTGTCGGCGCTCACGGAATTCCGGTTCTGGCTCACGAAAAGTGGACCGGTAGCGGACGGTGATGTCAGTTGGGTTGAAGGATTCGGAGGCGGAGGAGGTCGAAGTTGGCTCGGCCGTACATTTGCCTTTTGAGCATTTTGACCCTATTAACTTGACCTTCGACAGCGCCGGAACTCCAGGGCAGAGTGAGGCTGGCAGTGACGGCGGCCTGGTCGCGTCGGACACCTTTGACGAACGAGTGCAGCCCGGGGAGGTCGTCGGCCAGGACCTTGGCCATCCATTGTGGAAGGTCAGCGCCGGTGAGGTTCCGCATCATCGCAGCGAAGTCCCGGACATGGTCGGCCAGTGTCTGCAGTGCCGGGCACCGTTGGTAGATCGCGGTGAGGCAGGCCTGGTCCTCGGCGCGGAGGTTAGCCGGGTCGGACATGATCCAGGTGGCGACCCGGCGCGGCTTCGGTGGGGTCGGCGGGGCGGGCGTGGCTCGACGTTTCGGCCGGGTGCCGCCGGTGGATGTGGTGCCACGGAACGGTTGCAGGTATCGGCGTACGGTTTGAATGCTGCCGCGGAAGCCCTGTGCGCGGATCTCGTCGAGCAGCGTCGTAGCATCGGTGCAGCCGTCGTCCCAGCGTTGGCGCAGATACGGGGCGTAGGTGTCGATGAGCGTTTCGCGGCGGGTGTTGGCGAGCAATTCGTCCACGTCGGACGCATCGGCGAAGCGGCGCACCGTTTGCGGGTCCAGGCCGAGACGCCGGCCGATCTCGGCGCGGGTACACCCTTCGGCGAGCAACGCCTGCACTGCGGCGTGCCGCTCCCGGGTCCTCGTCACAAGCCGGATCTCCTTATCCGGCAACGGTTGTTGCGGTTGGGCCGGGTCTGGTGCGGGCGGAGCCTGTGGTTCGGTCGGGGGCATGGCCGGGGTGGGCCGGTCGGTAGGCGGTGGTGCGGGTTCGGGGAGGCTGGCCCGGTGGGCCACCACCACGGTTTCGACGGCCTCACCGAGGTTGTGCCACACATGCCACCGATCGGCCACCTGGATCGCGTCCGGAGCGCCGGTGCGGGCACCGTCGGCATATGCACCGGCCCGATCCCGACAGATGATGTCCGCGCCTGGGTGCGCCACCAGCCATGCGGCGAGGGTGCCGGCCTCCCGGTCGGGCAGGACATCGATCGGCTGGCGGGTGTCCATGTCGAGCAAGATCGTCGCATAGGTCTGGCCTTTGCGGAGGGCAAAATCATCGACGCCGAGTGCTCGTGGCGCGGTGCGGACCTCGGCGGCGGGGGCCGCGCGGAGCAGCCGGAGCAGGGTGTGCCGGCTGACCTTGATCGAGAGGTTCGCGGCGAGCCGGGCCCCGGCCCGGCCGGCCAACGCGGCGCCGATGCCGTGCAGCATGCCCCGCACCGCCACGCTGCGCCGGCTCCGCGGCATCGTCAGGTCGGGTACCTGCTCGGCGAAGGTCCGTTTCGTGCAGTCGATGTTCCGGCAGGTGAAGCGGCGCACCTGCAGCACGATCCACACCGGTCGGCCGCTGATCGGGGCGTCGCGGAAGCGGCGGTGGTACCGCACATGCACCGACCTCGACTCGGTCTCGCAGACGGGACAGGCAGCCGTGTCGCCGCGGACCCGGGCGTGAAGCCAGACCGCGTCGGGGCGGGTCTCGGCCCGTTCCACGACGACCCGGTCGAGATGCGGCAGCCGCAGCCCGACTACTGGTTGATCAAGCACCGCGCCATGATCACCGACGATCGCCCGCCGGCAAAGCCGCGCAGCTCAACGGCCATGCCACCCGTGTGCCGATTTCGCCTACCGACGGTGTCGAAGCTGGTCCGAAGACATCAACGTGATCGTCCGCCACCCGTCCACTTTTCGTGAGCCAGAACCCGGAATTCCCCAGCTGTAGCGGTCTGCCGCTCACGGAATTCGGCTCTGGCACTCATTCGGTGATCGGCGGATGGGGATGTCAGTGCTGGGCGAGGATACGTTTGCGGAGCAGGTCGAGGTTGGCGCGGCCGTACATGGCGCGTTTGATGGCCTTGGCTCTGGTGACGGCGCCTTCGACTGCTCCTGAGCTGTGGGGCAGGGTGAGGCCGTTGGTGATGGCGTCCTGGTCGCGGCGCATGCCGATGGCGAGGGATCGCAGTGCGGGAAGGTCGTCGCCCTCGATCGTGGTGAGCCAGCGTTCGAGGTTGCCGCCTTGCCGTCCGGTCATCATGACGGCGAAGGCGCGCACGTATTCGGCGGTGCGGTCGAGTTCGGGGCAGCGGTCCCGGATCTGGCGAAGATAGGCGCGGTCGGCATCCGTGAGCCGGTCAGGTCTGGTCATGATCCATCGGGTCGCGTGGCGCGGCTTGATCGGGCGTGGCCCGGGTTGCGGGATGTGGTGGTGGCCGCGGAACTGGTGCAGGAAGCGTCGGACGGTCAGCTTGCCGCCGCGGTAGCCCTGCTCGAGCAGTTCCCGGAACAGCGCTGCGGCGTCGGTCTGGCCGTGGTTCCAGCGTTCGATCAGGTAGGCCTTGAACGGGTCGAGTTTGGTCACCCGGTGCGTGGCCTTGAACAGCAGCTCGTCGAGGCTTTCGGCGCGGGCGAACCGTCTGACCGTTCCCCGCTCCAGGTTGAGCTCCCGGCAGATCGCGCTGAGGGACTTGCCTTGGGCCAGCAGCGTCTGCACTGCGGCGTAGCGTTCCTGAGTTCGGGTGACCAGGCGCCGTTCGCGGCCGTGGACGTCACGGACGCCGTCAGGCGCAAGTGCGGTCTGCACGGGTGCCGGTTCGGGCTGCTCCTCGGCGGCGGGTTCGGGCGGGTGCAAGCAGGCCCGGTGGGCCAGTACCGTCTTCTCGACGGCCTCGCCGAGGTTGGCCCACAGGTGGTAGCGGTCGGCGACCTGGATCGCGTTCGGGGCGCCGGCTCGGGCGCCGATCGCGTAGTTGCCGCCGCGGTCGCGGCAGATGACACGCACGCCAGGATGCTGGCGCAGCCAGTCGGCGAACGCGTCCGCGCTGCGGTCGGGCAGCACGTCGATCGGCCGGTGCGTCGCCATATCGAGCAGGATGGTCGCGTAGTTCTGACCTTTCTTGATCGCGAAGTCGTCGACGCCAAGCACCTCCGGCGCCTGGACTGGGCGGTCTGGGATGCGGCGGATGATACGCAGCAACGTCATCCGGTTGACCGGGACTTCGAGCGCGTCGGTCATCCGCGCACCCGGCCGGCCGCCCAGCGCCAAAGCGATAGTCTCCAGGACGCCGCCGGCCAACTGGGTCCGACGTGCATACCGTGAAGCCAGGCCGCTCTGCTCGGCGAAGATCTTCCGGTCGCAGCTGGCATCGGTGCAGAAGAACCTGCGCACCATCAGCCGGATCAGCACCCGACGCCCAGCAATCGCCAGATCGGCCAACCGACGCCGATACCGGCTATGCACCCTCACAGACGTCCCGCGGCAGCTCGGGCACGATGCCGCCGACACAACGCACCGCGCCTCCACATGAACGCTCGACTCCGCCAACACAACCCGGTCCACCACAACGCCATGCAGATGCGGGAACAACGCGCCAACAAGCTCCACAAGGGAACGATCAAACCATCAAGATCAGTCGATCACCGGATGAGTGCCAGAGCCGAATTCCGTGAGCGCCGACAGCCAGGCCGCCTCCGCCATCCGGTGTCCCAGAGCACGACGAAGCCGCAGATAGTCCGCAAGATGCCCGCGCAGCCCGTTCATGCCGCGGCCCCGGGCCATGGCTGGGCGACTTGGCGCAGCGCGGCGAAGTCGACCTTCGCATAGAGCGCGGTCGTGGCCAGATCCTGATGCCGCAGCACCTGACCGATCGCGGTCAGCCCGGCGCCCTGGCGCAGCATCTGCGCTGCCAGGGCATGCCGCAGCCGGTGCGGTCCCACCCGGGTGAGCCCGGCCCGGACGCAGGCCCGCTCGACGACGTCGCCGACCAGATCCGCACGGATCGGCGTGAGTGGCGCTCGACCGGTCAGGAACAGGTGCCGGTCACCCAGCTGGGGACGTGCGTCGCAAAGGTAGGCGACCACGGCCCCGCCGACCTCGACCGGCAGCGGGAGCCGGTCCTCGCGCCGGCCCTTGCCCCGCACGACAATCTCACCGCAGCGCCAATCGACATCGTCGAGCCGCAGCCTGGCCACCTCGATCGATCGCAGCCCCAACCGCGCCACCAGCATCAGGATCGCGTAGTCGCGGACCCCGACCGCGCTGCCGCGCGGACACCGGTCCAGCAACAGTTGAACGTCGCCCGGCGCCATCGTCGACGGCACCGAGGCCAGCCGCCACCCGCCGACCGGAGGAACCGCCGTCCCCAGCTTCATCGCAATGACGCCACTGAGGTGCAGGAACCGCATCAGCGACCGGAGCTCGGCCACCCTGCCCTTCGCGGAGCCCGACGAAACCCGTCCGCACTCCTGCAGCAGAAACGCGTTCAGGTCCGCTCCGGTCAACTGCTCCGGTGTGAACCGGCCGCCGGTCATCGCGCGCTCGGTCAGAAATCGACGGGCCGTGTTCTCATATCGCAGCATCGTGGACGCCGACAGGCCGCGATCGCGGTGCATCCAGCTGCGATAGCGCCCCAGCAACGGATCCAGCGGCGTTGCCGCGAGCCGCGCCGCTGGTACCACGCCGACGCCGCGCAGGAACGTCAGCAGCGGCAGCCAACCCCGAGCTCCAGCCAGCCTGCGACGACCAGCCTGCCGCCGATCCAGCAGAAACTCCTGCAGCCGGTCCTCGCTCAAATCGGCGACCTCGAGCCGCTCCCGGTCCAGCCACTGCCCGACCTGGCCCAAGTCCTTGAGCATGTTCCTGACCGTCAACGGCGCATAGCCACGCTCCGCCAACCAGTCCCGATAACCGTCGACCTGCGCCGCCAGAGCGCCGGCCTTCCGGCGTGGACTCGCCATCCTCATCACCCCTCTCACGGGAAGCGCGTGCTTCCCCTGATCAGGGCCGTGCCCCGGCTCCAGAACTATGCCGACATCACCACGCCGATTTGTAACTGTTCAGCTGGTTCCTGGTAGCCAGGTCCGTCCATTGTGGAGGCGGGTGAGTGCGTCGAGGGCGTTGATGCCCTGTTTGCGGGCGGTGGACAGGTAGCTGCGGATGGCGCAGAACGTTTCGGCGCCGGTCCAGGTGCGTAGCCCGCCGCTGATCTTCTGCCGGAGTTTGACCATGCGGATGTCGCGTTCGGCCTGGGAGTTGTCGAACGGTACGCGCAGGTCGTGGGCGAAGCGCAGCACGTCGGTGGCGAATCCGCGTAGCCGGGCCAGGAGGTTGACGGCGGGTGGTCGGGCGCGGTGGCCCGGCGGGGTGGGGTTGGCGGCCCTGCCGGCGGCGATGATGGTGTCGTAGCGTTGTCGGTAGACGTGCAGCAGGCGTTCGCCGATGGCCTCGGCCCCGTCGGCGCGGGCGGAGCGGGTCATGTCGTTGATCTCGCACAGCAGCCGGATCAGGTTCTCCGCCCAGGTCTGGGACGGGTCGGCGTCGAGGACGCCGGCGAGTTCGCGTAGGTGGTGGGCGTTGCACAAAGCGTGCGCGGTGCCGTAGCGGCGGTAGGGGGTGTAGCCGTCGTGCACCGCGATGCCGGTGAACACGGGCAGGACCCCGGCGGCGGCCATGGCGTCGTGGCCTCGGGACGGGTGCACCGCAAACAGCGACAGCGTCGCGGTTGACGCCGAGTGCACCCACGCGCCGGCGCCGGCCACGCGCAGCCCGGTCTCGTCGAAGTGCGCCACGGGTGCGGCGGCGATCCGGTCCCGGACCGCTGCCAGGAACGGGCCCAGCCGGTCGCTGGTGCGAGCGAGCACGGTGAGCAGGGTGCCCGCGGACATGCCGACACCGAGCAGGTCCGCCAGGGTCTCGCAGGCGCGCTCATAGGGCAGGTGCTGGTAGCCGACCAGATAGGCGCCGATGGCGCGGACCCGCGGCCCGTACTGCGCCGGCGCGCCCACCCCGTCGGGCAGGGCTGCCATCGTGACTGTCCCGCACCCGCAACGGCGGTGCTCCAGCTGGTGCTCGGTCACCTCGAGGCGTACCTCGGGCAGGTCGAACACCTGCCGTGCCTCGACCGACGTCACCGGTGCCCGGCGCAGCGAGCGGCCGCACCCGCCACACGCGACCGGGGTGTGCACGAGCACCCGGTCCGGTTCGGCGACCTGCCGCAGCGTGAACCCGGCCTCACCCGGCTGCTTGCCCGGGGCCTGGCCCGAGGACTGCCGCCGCGACCGCGGCGGCGGCTTCACCGGCCCGTCTGACGACGGCGGCTTCGACGACGTCCGCGAATCCTTGCGCAGCAACGCCTCCAACTCAGCCACCCGCCGCGTCAACACCTCGATCCGCGCGTCCCGCTCAACCAGCGAGGACTCCAACCGGGCCAGCCGCCCCAGCAACTCGGCAACCGGCAGCGAATCGGACACGCCACCCAGGATGGGGGCTCTTCGAAGTTAGGCGGGGTTGAGGTGTCCGCGGTGGCGGCGGGTAGTTGCGGTGCGGGTGCGTAGTCGCTGGTTTTCGGGGTTGCGGAAGCCGTAGGCGTCGCGGGCGACGGTCTTGATGACGCGGTTGGTGCCCTCGGAGCCGGCGTTGGTGATGCCGGTGGTGAGGAATGCCAGGATCTGCGGCCACCAGGTCTCGACGGTGGTGGCGAGCCGGTGCAGTTCGGGCAGGTCGGAGGCGGCGCAGCGGGTGTAGAAGCGGTGCAGCAGGCGGTGGATGTGTTCGCGGTCTGGTTGGTGACGGGCGGTTGCGAGCAGGTCGAGCAGGTCTTCCTTCGCGTTCCACGCGGTGAGGATCGGGGTGCCTATCTTGGTCGGGAGGGCGGCGAGGGTGTCGGCCAGGCGGTCGACGTGCTTGCCGGGCATGCGGGCTGCGGATCGGGTCAGCCGGTTGCGGATGCGCCATTCCGGGTCGCTGCCGCGGCCGCGACGCCCACGCTGGGTCAGGGTGGTCCGGCGGCGGACCTCGGTGACGGCCCGGTTGGCCAGTTGCACGATGTGGAAGTGGTCGACGACCAGCAGCGCGTGCGGCAGGGACTGGCGGATCGCGGCCTTGAACACGGTGCACATGTCGATCGCGACGGCTTGGACCTGTTCGCGCCAGGCTGGTGGGCGGGCGGTGAGCCAGCCGGTGACCGCTGCGGTGGTGCGGCCTTCGACCTGGGCGAGCAGGCCTTGGCCGTTGGACAGATCCACGAAGCCGACGTGCCATCGGTCGGCGGTGACGGTCCAGGAGGCGGCCTGTTCGTCCCAGATCCAGCGGGGCTTGCCGCGGCGGATCTCGTCGATGCCCAGCACCGTGACCGGATCGGGCTCGACCGGCAACACTGCCGCGGCGTGGACGGTGAACGCGGCCGCGGCGACCGGCCAGGAGATGCCATGGTCGCGGGCGGCCTGCACCACAGTGCGTCCGGCGTCGGCGACTGCGGCCCCGGCGGCCTGCCGCAGCCGGGTGGTCAGCCGGGCACGGGCCGGAACCTGGGTGACCTGCTCGGTGAAGGTCCGCCGCCGGCATCCGGCCAGATCGCAGAACCATCGCCGCTTGCGCCACCGCAGTCGGCTGGTCCTGCCGGCGACAGGAAGATCCCTCGGTCGGGTTGTCGTCCACTGCTTGACCCGGACCGCCGGCGTCCCGCAATCGGGACAGCAGCGCGCCTGCTCGTCCGCGGTGACCAGGTGGACCACCGGTCCGCCCGCACCGTCATCCTCGACCCCGACGACGGCCAGGCCCTCCAGGCCCAGCAGTCGGGTCGTATCGTTGACCATGCCCGTGGCTCTTCTGTTGTGATTTCCCTGCCTCAGCAACAGAGATGATCACCGATGAGCCACGGGCACCCCTCACCGGGGCGCCCCCGGACACGGGTGGCACACGCGAATCCCGCTCAACTTCGAAGAGCCAGGATGGGCCAGAACACCCACCAAGATCAAGACCTACCAGCAAGAACCTGCTGAATGGTTACGCCGATTTCACTCGATCGAGGACCACCGATTCGGCATAGTCCCGGTCTCGGCATAGATCGATTTATGCCGTACTCGACATAAATTGATGAACTGGGATACATGGAACTCGACAAACGCGGCGCTGAGCTGCTCTTCCAGGTCCTCACCGAACGGGAGGAGAAGGCGTCCGTCGCGATCGCGTCCAATGAGGCGTTCTCCGGCTGGACCAAGACCTTCACCGACCCGCGGCTCTGCGCCGCGATCGTCGACCGTCTCACCTTCGGCGGCAACATCATCCAGACCGGCACCGATTCCTACCGCCTCGCCCGAACCAAAACCACCCTCACCGGACAGGCCCCACCCCGCGACTGACGAACAGCGCAGCAATCCACCGCGGACCTGCCCGAACCGGAGACCGCAGCATGACCGACAACCCCGGCGACCCCGCCATCCCCGGCCCGGCCGACCGGGTGCGGCTCAACGCCGCTCTCGCCGCGACCGGCGCCGAGACCGGCTTCTGGGACGACCGCGGTCGCCCCGCACCCTGGCCCGACGACATCGACGAATGGCAACCCGAAACCGGCGAGCCCGGCGCCCCGGAAGCCTGACGAACGACTCTTCTGACCAGCATCTGATTCATAACCACGAGCTTGATCCTGCCGACGGTCGCGAGACCATGCCGATCTTGCCGCACGACGAGCACATGGAGCGTTTCGGTCGATCGCTCTCAACCCGACGCATGACAACTGTCGCCCGAGGTGGATAGTCAGCGCCCGGCGCCTAGGGGTGGGGTTCTCAGCCGAAAGCGCGGGTCCCGATGACTGTCCTACCGTCCGCTGCATACACCGGAATGACCCGCGGCGGTCTGCCTTCGTTCTGCCGCGACCACTCGACGGCGTCCGCAGGGTCGGTGAACTCGGGCGAGTCGAGATCGTCTTTCCGCACATACCCTCGTTGACCCTGCCCGAACGACACGAGGATCAGGTCAGGCGCCTGGCCGGGCGACCCGGCCTCGGCGGCCGAACCATACGTCTCACCAGATGCATTCCGGGGATAGCCAGGATCTGGGCCACTTGTCGCCACGGGGACGGCCCGTTCGGTGTTGAACAGCTGGGGGTTCGAGGCGTTGCTCGATTCGTCCATGGCGTCCATGATGCCGGGCGGTCGCCATGCCGGCACAACAGCTGGCCGCCGGCATGGTCAACCTGACCTGCATAGTCGGAACCAGATCGACCTTCCACCGAGCGTCTTGATCAACGGCCGACGAGCCCAAGACGAACCCCTCGAACCAGCTGTCAACCTCATTAACACCCACGGCCCCGGCGTTGTTCCGGCTTGAGGTGTTCTGTCCGTGTTGAGGATCGGACAGGGCGGGAGTTGTGGGACGAGCGCGACTTCTGATGATCTTTTGGGTGTCTAGTCCTGAAGATCATCCGTGGAGTCGCGCTCGTGTCGTCATCTTCCCTGATCGACCCTGTTGTTGGCCACCTTGCTGATCTGGCGTTGTGGGAGGCCGAACTCGCCGCGGACCGGGACGGCGTCGATCCGTTGTCGGTGGCGTCGCCGCTGGTGCAGCGGTTGCGGCAGGTGCCGGACCCGCGCCGGTTACGAGGGCTTCGCCATCCGCTGCTGGTGGTTCTGGTCCTGACCGCGTGCGCGACGCTGGTGGCGGGCAACGACTGCGTGACGGCGATCCGGCAGTGGGCGGCGCGGACCCCGCAGGATGTCCTGCACCGTCTCGGAGCTCGGCGTAACCCGCTGACCGGCCGGTACCTGGTGCCCAGCGAACACACCTTCCGGCGGGTCCTGGCCGGCCTGGACGGTGACGCCCTGGATGCGGCGACCTGCGGCTACGCCGCCGACGTGGTGCGTGGTGACGCCCCGCCTCCGGTGATTGCCGCCACCGCTGACGAACCGGCCGAGCGTGAGCAGCGCCGCGCCGCGGTCCGGGCGGTAACCCACCCGGCGCCGGCAGGGCTGCTGCCCGCGGTCGCGATCGACGGGAAGCTCTTGCACGGCACCCGCACCGAAGCTGGGCAGGTGTTCCTGGTCGCCGCGGTCACCCACGAGCGCGGGGTGATCCTGGGTCAGCGCCAGGTCGGCGACAAGCGAGGCGAGACCACCGTGATCCCCGACCTGCTCGCACCCCTGGACGTGGCCGGCATGCTGCTGACCCTCGACGCGCTGCACACGACGAAGCAGACCGCCCGGCTGATCACCGGACCGCTGAACGCCCACTACCTGCTGATCCTGAAGGGTAACCAGCCCCTCGCGCTGCAGGCCGCGCAAGCGCTGCTATCCGGCACCGACACCGAGTTCGCCGACCGCACCAGCGTCACCGACGATCGGGGACACGGACGTACCGAACGCCGGACCCTACGCGTCGCACCCTGCCACGACACGGTGTTCCCCGGCGCCCGGCAAGTCTTCCGGCTACGCCGCGACACCGGCGGCCTCGACGGCGTACGCACCAGCAAAGAAATCATCCACGGCATCGTCAGCCTCGACGCAGAGCAGGCCACCCCGGCACACCTCAACCACTACGCGAGAGGGCACTGGACTGTCGAGGACCGTCTACATCGGACCCGGGACGTGACCTTCCATGAGGACGACTCCCAGCTCAGAACCGGCACCGCACCACGCGCTGCGGCCACCTTCCGCAACCTGGCCCTGAACACCTTCCGCCTCGCCGGACGCGCCAACATCGCCCACGCCCGCCGCGACCTACACGACCGCACCGACACCTTCGCCGTCTACGGCATCTAACCTTGAGTTTTATCCCTTGAGTGCCTGATTGTTGACTTTTGGTGTGTCCACTGTGGACTTCTTCTTGCCGACTGGGTAGCGGGTTCGCGGAGGCCGGGTGCTACCCACGGGACGGCCGGGACCAGGATTGGTGGTTTTCGGCCTACCGGCCGGAGTGCCCAGATGCCGGCGCAGGTTACGGAAACCCCGGCGGACCCGTCCAGGGGTCATCGACCGCCCCGCAGGGATCGTCTTCTCCCAGGGACGGCGTAGATCAGTCGTGAGGGTCTTCGCCAGCCGCAGCTGGGCGTGCGCGGCCAGGATCAGCCATGTCCAGCGTTCACCCTGCTCAGGAGTACGAATCTGCGGGGCGGTCCAGCCCAGGGTGGACTTGAGCAGCCGGAAGGTGTGTTCCACATCGAACCGGCGGAGGTAGGTCTTCCACAGCAGGTCCAGGTCAAAGACGGTGCCCGGTGGTGCGGTGTGCCACAGCCACAGGTCTTGCGGCGCCCGGTTGCCGGGCAGACGCTCGACCTGGATGCGGATCACGGTGCCAGCCACGACCGGTAGCACCCCCTCGAAGTCGGTCCAGCCGGCCTGTCTGGACAGTTTCTGGTGCAGCCCGTGCCACGCGCTGACCATCACCTCGCCGTATCGCGGGTTCTGCCCACGCAGCCGCTGATCGGGCGCCGGAAGCGCTGTCGGCTTGGACAGTTCGAACCGGCTGCCGTGCTTCCTGGGCCGGCCCGGCCGACCGTCCTTGCGTCGCTTGGGTGCCGGTGCGTAGAACACCCGGTCGCTGCGCACCCGACCCAGGACCTGCACACCCAGACCGTCGAGTCCGGCGAGATAGGTGATGCGGGTCAGGTCGTATCCGGAGTCGAACGTGAACACCGGCGCGGGCCGCCGCGCGAGCGTCCCGGCCTCCTCCAGACGGGCCAGCACATTGGCGATCTGGGCGACCGTCACCACCGTCACGTCGTCGTCCGGGCCGATACGCACCACGTCCAGCAGCGCGGTCCACGACGACGCACCCCACTCCAACCCGGCGGCGAAGGAGAACGGCCAGCCCGGAATCGTCTTGCGGGATCCGTCGCAACGGCAGGAGGTGTAGCAGTGACACAGCCCCGCAGAGGTCACCGCGTCCGGCCGTGGCCACGCCGAGGTATCCACCGCGATCTTCACCGGACCGTCGTCGGCGGGCTGCCACGACGACGCGATCAGCCCAGCCAGCTGTTCAACGTCGAGATCACCACAGGCCAGCGCGTCATACAACGCCCCGTGTCCACGCCGGAACACCTTCTCCTGCGACAGTTCCACCAGGGAGTCCACCGGACCATCAGCGGTCAACACCGCATCCACGAGCTCGAACAACGCGTCCGCGCGTCTGCTGAAGCACGCATACAATCCGGCTCGGAACGCGACCAATGCCGCACGACACACCGAGGCATCTGTTGCCACCACAGCCTGCAAACCTGGCATAGTAGGCCCCACGGCCACCCCGCATCCTTCGAAGCTTCAGCACTCCGAATGATCACGGGTGGCCGTACCCATATCCTTGCGACACACCGAAACGGCCCGGACGATCTTCTGATCGCCCGGGCCGTTGGTTAAATCTCAAGCTAACAAACCGTGATCAAAACCGACAAAGAAGAACAACGCCGGGGCCGTGCATTAACACCAGGACACCGGTGGGGCCACAATCAACCGTCACACGCATCGCTGTTCATCGCTTTGCCTGAAGCCCGCGCGCCGCCATCCGCGCAACGCGCCACGGGCAAGCCGGGGCCACCTAACACCGCCCGTCCGGGGCCACCAATGACCGTCACAGCCATCGATTCGTGGGCAGTTTGCCATACAGGACTGGGCGCGACGCGCCCACCCATCGACAATTGACGTTCAACGAGTCGATAGGATCCATGCCACTACACCTCCCGCCTGACGGGGCAGGGAGCACCGCCGAGGCCGTTGACCTGCGGAAACGTCCTCGCCTAGTGACACGCCTTGCCACTAGGTAGCCGTGAGTTGTCGCAGCTCAATGCCTGGTTCCGCGCACTAGTTGATCCCTCAACTGCGGAACGTGGGCGAAACACACCCCACGGCACACCGACGTTCCAGGAAACTCGACCCGGCGCCTTCCATGGGCCGTTGCCGGGCAGGGTCAGCCCGCTGCAGCCGCCGGGACAGCCGAGCGCGCGGACCTCATGAAGCAACTTCTTTGCAGCTCAGGGTCAACAGGATGAGTTCGCCGAGCGCTTCGTGGCGCCGGACGTCGCTACCCAGCACTCCGTGTAGCTGCGTGAGCCGCGCATACCACTCCAGCCGGTCATCGCCGGGCAGACAAACGATCGCGGACAGGTCATGCTCCCCGAGATCCGGCTCCTGAACCAGGACAATGTCGATGGCGGCCAGAATGGCCGCGTTGGCACGGTCGATCTCATCCACGGCGGTCGCCGAGGCCAGCCTCGCCAGTGGGTCGGCCGCGTTCCGCAACCGCGCCGGGTCGGCGCCGAAGGCCGTCGCCGCCCGCTGCCGCGGATCCGGCGCGGCACGATAGGCCAGCCCCCACGCGGCATGTCCGAGGGCTGCCAAATCCAGCAAGGCGATGTGCATCGGACCGGTCTGGTCGCCGGTCGCAGCCCGGGCGGTCATCGCCTGCAGCCACCGCCGCACCTCAACGCTGTCCAACTCGGCGGACTGCTTGAGCAGCACAGCACCGGATCGCTCCGGACCGGCCGTCAGCCAGTCGACAAACACCGCCGGCGGCAGATCGCCGGCTGGCCGGGGCGTCCGGGCCGCCGCATCCAGCACCGCGGCGGTCAGCTCGGCGCCGTCGTGCCGCACGGTCACCCCGTCCGGATCGGTGACCGCCCAGACATTCGTCAGCTGCGGCACCGCGCCGCTCATCGCCGCCGGAGGCGCCTGGTGCACCAATGCGACCTCATGCCCGGCCAGCAGCCGCAGCAGGTCCGGAGCCGGCGACGCACCGCCACCCAGCACCACAATTGCCTGTTCGCCGTTCCAACGCAGCCGCTCCAGCACCCGACCCACGGCAATCAGCGTCGCCGGATCCTCGGGTGACTCCACGACGACGGGCCGGCCCAGCCCCTCCGCATGCCCACCGACAACACCCCACAACGGACGTTCGGGGTCCGGTGACGCACCAACGACCAGGACCCCTTCGACCTCGGTCACGCCCTCGGGAAGCATCAGCCGACGCGGCTCGGGGCCCGCCGGTTCCTCGGTGACGACACCCCGCTCCGCCGCCAGGTCGAGCGGGCCGGCGTCGACCTCGTTGGCGTCGGCGGGCAGCAGGAGCGCCTCGCCCGTCGTCCGGAAGTTGCGGACCACCTCGTCCGCGGTCTGCGCGGTGCCGGCCAGCTCGCTGACGACCGGCCCGATCTCGTGCGGCCGCAACGCGTGCCGTTGCACGAACTCGACGAGGTCGACCAGGAACCGGCCAACCATGCCGGCATCGTCGATGTCCATCCGGTCTGTCCCGGTGGCCGGTCCGAGGTCCTGGCGGATGATCGGATGAGCCTGCAGCCGCTGCACCGTCGCCCGCTGCCAGCTCGCCCCGGCATCCTGGGCGGCTCGCACAATGTCGTGGACGCTGCCCGCGACCGCAGCCGCGGCCAAGCGCAAGGACGAATGCACCGTGTGCGACGCGTGGATCAGGTCCTTGGCCTGCTGCGGTGCCACATCGAGCGTATTCTGCAGCCACGCATTGTATCGCTCGACGAGCAGGTCATCGCCGATGTCCTCGAGATCGCGGGCGTTGAGACCCTCATCAGTCAACACCGCTACCAGCGTCGCGGCGCTGTCACCAACCTGCTGACCGACCCGGATGAGCTGAATCTCCAGCCGGGTCACAGCGTCGTAGTCCGCACCGGCGCCGAGTATCGACGCGACGTGCAACGGGTCGGCGTCCAACGTCGACGACAACGCCCACAGCTGCCGCGAGGTCGACCCGATCCGACGTGCCAGGCCGGGGAGGTCGGCTGGGACCCGCTCGATCGTCATGCTCAGTTGACGGATCAGTTCGGGTGCCGTGCCGGTCGTCCGGGCGAGCGCCAGCATCTCGGAGTACTGCAGCCAGGGCCGCTCCCGGAGGTCCACCTCGATCTCCTCGGGTGCCACCCCGAACATGTCGCTCCACCAGCCGATCCGCCAACGGCGCACGACGTCCGCCGCGGCCGCGCCGACCGGCACGGGCCCGGTGAGCGCGGCCAGGAACGGGCCGACCTCGACGGGATGCAGCCCGAGATCCGACACATTGCGACGCGGCCGGTTGGGCACCGCCTCGGCCTGCGGGCTGGCCAGCTCGAACGGCGCGGTCACACCGCTCTCAGTCGCCAGGAAGAACACGTCGAGCGCCGCGGTCCCGGACAGGTCGGCCGGGCCACCTGTCAGCGGGTCGATGAAAACGACCTCGCCGGCGTCACCGCCGAAAACATTCAGCAGTCGCTCGCTGGGCGGTGCGGCGCCGCCGGGCGAACGCAACAGCACGATACCCCGGCCGCGGGCGGTGCCGGCGATGTGCTCCACAATCCCGCTGAGGCCGGCCGCCCGAGCGCCGTCCGCGGACAGGAAACGCCCCCACCCACTGCCGGACTTCTCGTACTCCTCGCCCAAGCCGGCCAGGTCGACCAGCGCTTCCGCGTCTTCCGCGTCCTCGGTTGCCGGCGTGCCGGCACGGCGGCGGTCCAGGTCCCGGACAGCCCGCAGCGGTCCGGCATAGGCCGCCTGTATGGCCTGCCAGTCCGCAGGCACCCCGAGCAGGTGCTGGTACAGCCTGAGATCACCGGACGCTGCCGGCTCCAGTGTCCGGCGCCCGCCGTAAACCACGGTCGGCTGCCGCTCGCCAGGCAACGGCCACGGGCGGCCGAACCGCCCCAGCAGCGCCTCGACCACCGGCTTCGTCACAGCCCCACGCCTGTCGCGATGCACCTTCCACACCGCCTCGTATGCAGCCAGCACGTCCGGCGTCAAGGTGTCCAGCGCATACCCGCCGGCGACCGACTGCTCGTACAGTTCGGCGGCGTCATGACCGCTCAGCCCGAGGTCCATCTTCGGCAGCAACGCCAGCATGAGCCGGTACGGCCCGCGTTCGGCGATAGTGGTCGACAGCCGCCCCGCACGTGGGCCCTGATTGACAAAGGTCAACCCCCGTGTCACGTTCTCCAACAGGACGATGGACCCGTTCGCGTGCAGTTCCGACTCCATCCACGTGCTGGTGGGTCTGCCGATCGCGCCGACGCGCCACAGGTCGGCGAAGTATTTGACCGCCGCTCTGATCCGGTCCAGGTCGAACCAGGGTTCCCGGGCAAGGTTCTGGTAGGTGGGCACGTCCAGGCCCGCAGTGAAGGCGAGCCATGCTTCGACGATGCTGCGGGCGTGCGCTGCGCTGGCGACGAAGTCGATCCATACCAGCTGGTCGTTCATCGCCAGGAGCAGCGTCGCGGCGTCGTATCCGGACTCTGCCGACAAGGTGTCGAGGGTCTCGCGCCGCCGCCTGATCGTCTCGGCCAGCGGTTGGCTGTCGTTCACCGGGCCTGCTATCAGCGGCCAGAGGTGAACTGGGTCGATCCCGAATGAGGCGGCCAGCTCGAACAGGCTGGCACTTGACACACCCCTACCCCATTGCTCGGCGAGGTGACGCACGCTCGTCGGCTGCTTGCCCACTCGGCGGGCCAGGATCAGCATGTCCCGCCTTGCGACGCCGGCATCGTCCGCCGCGGACACCACATCTGTATGCGACAGCCAGGGGCGCGAGGTGAAGTCGTCCGCGATCTCCTCCGCCGACGCATCGAAGCTAGGCGCCCAGGCCGCCGCCCGTTCGGCCTGGACCACGGCCACGAACCTGGCATCCGTCACGGACAGCGGGTCCAGACCCGACTCGACGAGCCTCCGCAGCACCGCCACCACCTCGGACGGGTCCACCGCATGCTTGAGCACAAGCCGCCCTGTCACCATGATCAGCAATGACACGCTCGGCGCTGAGGGCAGGCGCCGCCGGCGGACCGGATCCTGCCGGACCCAGCCGGCTACCTCCTCGGCAGGCGACGTGTTGAGCCGCCGAATCCACTCCTGCTCCGCGAGGACGGCTGGGTCGACCCCGAGGAGATGCGCCAGTGCCAGCAACCGTACCGGGTCCTCGACCCCAGCCCGGCGTGCCAGCTCGGCGACATCGGTCAACGCACGCCCAACCCGCAGGCTCAGCACAGTCAGCCGTTCGGCGCTGACGCCGAGCCGGCCCGCGGCTGAAAGCAGCAGCCCGTGCCACTGCCGGGCGTCGGACAGCCAGGAAATGACCGGGGAAAGGTTCATGAGTGCATGGTTGAACCACTGCTGCACCAGCACGGTCGCCTGACTGGGGTAGGTGGACGCGCGCTCCCGGTCCCCGTCGAGCCAGGTGAAGAACGACCAGATGTCGGACTCAGGCAGACGGTGGTCGCGAAACAACGCATCGGCCCAGCCCCGGTACCGGTCGACGATCGCCTGCCGCAGAGAAACACCATCCTGCGGCTCGCCCGTCGCCGCACGGAGCACATCGGTCATCGCAGTATCCCGTTCTGTCCCTCGCCGCCGCTCGTCGGCAAGGCGGCTCAACCGTGGCGGGGCGGTCGCGTTGACAACGCCGGATGTCCGCTCCCGCACCAGAGCCGCCACCAAGCGCGGGTCCACCTTGAGATCGCGAGCGACGGCGAGCAGAAGGGTGACGGACAGATCGCGATTGGCGCTGTCGGCGAGGTTGAGCAGGTCGGCCGGGACCCGCCCGGTGTGAGCGGCGAGCCACAGCAGGTCGTCGAGCATGTTGCGCTCCGGGCGGTCGCGCTCCGACCAGTCTTCGCGGCGCTCGATCTCCTGGGCGAGGTCCTCCACGCCGCTCAGCAGATGCTTACGGTGCCCGCGCCGGTTGAGCCGTGCCACTCCGTCGGAGTCCCGTAACACACGGACATCGACGTTGAGCCGGGCGGCCAGTGCCAGCAGCCGCGACGGGTGGTCCACCCGCAGGCGCGCCGCGACCGTGCTGAGGTCGGTCGGCACCCGACCGATCCGCAGAATGTACATTTCGAGCAGTGTGCGGCTCATGTGGATCTGACCGAAGAGCCGGGTCCACGCCGGCTGGTCTTGGAGCGCCTCGTCCGGATACAGGCTGGCGACCAGCTCCGACACCAGTTGGGTGAGCGCGGTGTGCTGGAGCCGATTGAGCCGGGAGCCGTAGTCGGCGACGACAGCAGGTGACACACCCCACGCAATCGCACGCCACTCGGCCAGATCAGTCGCCTGGGGCAGCCGACGCGTACTGAAGAACCATCGGAAGTCGTACATGACGCTCAGGATCAGCGCCGGGTCCAGCCCGAGCTCTGGGACCAGCACTGTTTTCAGCGTGTCCAGCCGCTCAGATTGCGGCGGCGCGTCGAGCTGCTGGTTGGCCTGGAGAACCACGGGGGTCGTCAGGTGCGGGTCGACCTCCAAGGCGGTCCCCACCGACACCACCTCGCCGATTTTCACCAGCGGACTGCCTGCGAACGAAGCCAGCTCTACCGGGACGCGGCCGATCGCTGTTGCATACCGGAGCAGCGCCGCGCCCTTGATTCTTTTGCCCTCAGCCAACTGAATAAGGACGTCGAGGCTGGAGCCGGGATACTTCTCGACGAACGTGGTGACGTCGGCGCGGTCGACCTTCAACCGCGCCGCCCAGTAGTCCAGCAGGAGCTTGCCGTAGGGCGCTGTGTCACCGACCAGGACCTCGTCCACGGCCCCCCATCTATCGTCGAAGCTGGCATCTTCCGTCTGCCCGCTGAGGCTCAGCTCCACGTCCCCCCGTCCATCGTCGAAGCTGGCATCTTCCGTCCGCCCGCTGTGGCTCAGCACCACGTCCAGCGGCTCGTCTCTCAGGTGGGCGCGTCTCATCAAGCTGGAAAACCTGTGGAGCCGGCGGAGGAAGGTCAGTTCCTGGTCAGCATCGAGCTGCGCGGCCGTGACCAGCCAGAGGAACGTCGAAATCATCTGCGGAGCATCTGCGCTGGGATCGTGGACCGGACCGAGCGCGTTGGTCGCCAGCCTCTCCAGCGTAACGACGATCCAACGAACCGGCAGACCCCGACGGCCCTCCGAATCCGCGCGGCGCAGCAACTTCCGGAAGGGCCAGAGGTGCCTCGGCTCGACGCCGAGGCCCTCCGCGACCTCGAGCAGCAGCTGCGCCGGGATGTCCATCCGGTGCGCCAGCGCGGCGAGGTCGGTCGGGGCCCGGCCGATCGTGGCGGTGAGCCGGACGAGCCTCGCCAGGTCTTGCGGGCTCAGGTGGAGCCGCCTGCCCAGCCGGTCGACCTCCCGCACGTCGCGTTCCTGATACGGCGGCGCTGCCGACCCGCTGGGCTGTGCCACCCTGCCCGACGGCGTGTAGTCCGGCGCACGGTGCGGGTCGCGCGTCAGCACGCCGACCGGCTCCGGCATGTTCGGCGGCAAATCCGCCTCGCCGGACGACGCCACCATTGCCAGCATCGATACGGTCGCACGCGCACCGCCGCGCATCAGCGTCTGGGCCACCAGCATGTCCCAGAGCCGGGTCGATGGGACGCCGGCCAGCTCGGTCACCGGGAAGCCCAGCTGTCCGGAGGCACCCATCGCCCATGCGAGGGTGTTCGCCGAGACGCCCCATTCCGTTCGCAGCGACCTTTCGACCTCGGCCACCAGCTTCGTCACCCAGCCATCGACCAACGTGCTGTACGGGCTGTGCCATGCAGGTTCGTCGCGGCCCGGCAGCTTGACGCCCTGACCCTCCTTCAACAGCCGCTTCACCACTTTGTCCAGAAGCTCGCCATACAGCCCGGGAAGGTCCTCGACGGTCACCTGCAGCCGGAACGCGAGCGTACGCAGCGCCGATTCGTGCCGCAGGTCCCACTGCGTGACCAGCTCTGCCGCAGACGCCGGTGCGGTGACTCGTCGACGTTCACGGACCAGCATCCGGTGCACGGCCTCAAACGGCAGGTAATGCAGGAGTTCCACCGGCAACCCCCGCCGCGCCAACGACCGCAGCACCGGCAGGTCGGCGGGATTGAGCACGTGCCGGTCTGCGAGCTCCAGCAGCAGCACCAGATCTAAGCCGTTGTGCACGCCGGCGTCGTGCAACGCAACCTGCAGCCGGGACCATGCCAATTTGTGCCCGTCTGCGAGGGCGGCCGGCAGCAGTCCGGCGACCAGGCGGAACGCGCGCGGGTGCACGGCCAGCGATTGGCTCAGGTTGAACAGGTCCATCTGGCTCACGGCGAACATGGTGGCCAGCTCCGGCAGGTTGCCCGGGACCCGGCCGATCATGTCAATCCACCTGCGCACGTGCGCGGCCTGAGTACTGCCCCACGTGATGTGCAACGTACGCAGCAGCTCAGGAAACTCCAAGTCGTTCAACGGCACGCCCGGCCGGGAGAAGGCAAACAGCAATCGCAGCGTGTCGTGCAACGCCGGCGCGAGCGGCTGCGGAGGGCTGCCGTCAGGACGGAACGACCGCGCTGGCGACCCGTTTGCCGTCGTGAACTGCTCCGGCTCGGCGCCGCTGTCAGACAGGGGAATCGGCGTCAGCCCTTCGACGAGGACGACCTGCCGGCCGAGCGACTGACTTACCTGCCTGCCGAACCCCTCGTCGAGGCTGTACTCCGGCGGGGAGAGATTTACCACCATCAGCGCGTCGAACGCGAACAGCGTGTTCCGGTGTTGGCTGCTGCGAAGCGGCATGCCACGCGCTGCGGCGATCCGGGGAATCGCGGCGACGAACCGGCCCGCGTCGTACACCTCCTCCTTCCACACGATTGCGGCACCGTGGCCATGTACGAACACGACGAACATGCCCACAACCACCGGATACAACTCCGCGAGATGACGGGTCTCGGCGGTCTCCAGGCCGGAGTCATCGCCGGGCGGCAGATAGGCCCCGGCGGAGACATTGAATGTCTCCGGCCACAACCGTGGCCCGGAAAGGCCGGCCGCCGGCGGGCGCGCCTGGACACCAGGCGGCAGCGCACGGACGGTCCGCGCGAACGGCATGCCGGCCGGCACACCCTCGCGATTCAGCAACTCCAGCCGATCCCAGTCCACGTCCTGCGGGGCCTCACCGAACCAGAGCGTCTCCACCGGCACGCCCAGCCGAGCCGCCGCAGCCACCAGCTCCTCAACCGGCGGCCGGGTCTCAACCATGCTCTCCTCGACCACACTCGCGTCGACCACCACCCGCTCGAGGACCCGCGCCGGCAGCGACCTCAGATACTCAAGCAACACATCATCGTCGAGCAGGTCGGCGCCGAGAATGAGCCGTATCTCCCCAGAGGGTGTGGCTTTCGACCCGTAGCGCACGAGCCGGTCTTCCGGACGCACCGGCGCACTCCTCGGCCGCACCAGCACACCGCGCGGCAGCGACGTCGCCCGCCACGGCGGACACGGAAGAACAGTCGGCATCACAACACCCCGGTCCGGGCAACTATGTTAATGTCATCGATTGGCGTGCGTGCGCACCTCGGTCGCTGTCTCGCCGCCGGCGGCCCGAGGCCAGGCCACGACGCCGCGCGGGGCGGGCACGATCCGCAGTGCCGGCGCGGGCTCAGCAGTCGTTGATCTGCCGGCAGCATGACTCCCCTGAGACGACGCGGCACTCCGCCTCAAACCTACGGCCGACCGCCGGGGAGCCGGCCAGTCCCTGTTCCCGCCACCGCCGTCACCCGGAATCGGTCGCCGGCGGCCGTCATGCCCCGGGGCACGGCAGGCCGCCAGCCGGCACCGGCTTGGTGTCGCGGGGCGCAGTCCCCGTCGTACGTCCCTGGTCAGGCATCAACCGTTGCCGGATCGCACCGCACCACGATCCTCGCCAGGTCCCGATGGCGTTGACGAGATCAGCGCCGGCAGCACCGAGCTCCTCGCCGATGAGGCCGACAATCGTTCGCCGCTCATCCAGCCACTGGCCACGATGAGCCGGTTGCAGACAGAGGATGGCCTTGCGCTCAGCGTCGTCAAGCTCCAACCGTCCAAGCGTCAGGACGGTCTCCACCGCGATCTGCAGCACGATATCGGCCTCATCATCCTCGCCGGCGGCTACCCACCGCGCCGGCCTGATCAACCCCGCCAGCAAGGCCGGCGGAACATCCTGCTTGCGCACCGTCCCGAGCAGGAATCGCACCCGGTCCGCCGGCTGCCGCCGACCCAGATACTTGAACGCCACATCGGCATGACCAGCCCGCGCCAGGCGCAGCACCGCCTCGAACACAGCCAGCCGCCGGTCATCGCGCGACCGGGCAGCGATCTGGCCCAGCTGCCGCACGGTGTCGTCATCGGTCAGCCGCTCCCGGTGCCGCGAGAGCAGTTCACGTGCCCGGGCCCAGTCCGCGGCCGACAACCAGTCAGCAAGCACCGTCGACGGACGATCCGCCAACGCCATCGGCTGCGACAACGTACGAGCATGCATGAGCGCCTCCCACAGCTCCGCCTCGGCGAAACGTTCCCCAGGCCCCGCCGGCCCCTCCACCTGCCACTCGTGACCGAGCCCGCCGACCGCGGATACACCATCGCAACCTGCTGCGACCGCAGCACCCGTGCCACCGCCACCACCCCGCCCGCACCCGGCGGCACGAACACCACTGGAGCATCGCCACGCCACCGCAGCCGCTCAACCGTGGCCACCAGGTCCGGCAGGGCCGCCACATCCTCCAACGCCAATACTCCGAACGGCACCGCTCCCGCCGTGCGCAACACCTCCCGGATCCGGCCAGCCCGGCCCCCGCCCGCGCCGACCACCATCAGCCGGCCGTCCGTCGTCACCGTCGACGGGAGCTGCGCCCGCTGCGGATCTCCCGGCCGCTGGACCCCGTCGTCCCGGAGCGCATCCGGAGCCGGCGTGACGGGCGCACTCAGCCGGACCACGTCCACCCGGGCCGCGACCTTCGACGGCAGCTGCTCGTAGAGTGGCCTGAATGCCTCCTCAACGGCCGCCGGTAGCGCCCGGCCCGGCGCGCCGACCAGAACGACCTTCCGCTCCTGCGTGAGGCCGCCTACCGGGTACGAACGGACCTTCTCGGCGACCCGTGCGGCTGGCAGGTCGGCCGGCCGCACCCACACCCCCCACGGAAGGACCTGCACCACCCAGCCGGTGCGCTGCAGCGCCTCGAGCACTGCACGGAATCCCTGGACGACCTCGCCGGCTGGGCGGGACCCGAAAGGTGCCGGAACGTCGCGTGGGTCAACGTCGCCAGCTGACCTTCGGCGCCGTGCCCGGCCGGCACGGACAGATGCAGACCGTCCGGGGTGCCACTCGCGGCGAAGAAGCCGTCGAAGTCGAACGCGTTCAGGTCGTTGACAACGTCCCAGCCGGAGCCGTCGAGGTCGCCGCCGGTGTCCAGCACCCATGCCCGGCCGTGCTCCGTGGTGAGCAGTCCGCCGCTGCCACCGAGAATGATCGCATCGGGAACGGTGAGCAGGTCACCGACGGGCTCGGCGCCGGACTGCCGGCGCCGCTCGGCCTGGAACCGTCGCGCCGTCATTCCTGGAATGATCGTGTCGTCGCAGGTCAGCAACGCCATCGCCGCCGTCGGCGGGATACGCACGCCGGTTACCTGTGCCATCTGCTCCGGCGTCAGTGTCACCAGACGCTCGCCGGTTTCGTCCTCGACGGGCACGAGCAGGCGGCCCACTGACGCTACGACCACGAGCACCGGAAGCTTGCCCGGAGGCAGCCACCGCCTTCCGGCCAGGGGCCTCAGGTCAGCGGTCGGCAGCAGCGCGACGCCGGCTCGGCCATCGGTGTCCGGCCGGAGCTCCCGAAGCAGGATCTTGGCGCCATCCG